>CP036526.1:0-4800000 GCA_007741555.1 Stieleria marina
ATGATCGCCACGCAGCCCACCGTCACGTCTTTTCCACTGGAGCGTCCACTGCTCCGGGCTCGGTGGCGTGACGCAACGGCTGGCAACAATCCCGCGTTGCCATTCTTTATCGCGGGTACCGAAAATCGTCTGATCACATCGGTTTGCCAAAGCAACTCGGGCGTCTTTGATTTGGGTAATCCTGTGTTGCTAATCGGGCCCACCGGCTGTGGCAAAACCTCTCTCGCGTTGCACTTGGCCGCTCAACAAGCCATCGCTCTTGGCCAAGTCCAACAAGTCGGCGCGGTGAAGTATCTGCCGGCGATTGATTTTGCTCGTGGATTCGCCGAAGCATCCGCTGCCGACGACATGCCTCCGTTTCGTGCGGAAATTGATGATGCTCCCGTGTTAGTCATCGATGACTTGCATCTGATGGCAGACAAAGCGCCTGCTCAAGAAGAATTGGCCGCTCGCATCGAAATGCGTACCGATGCCCAGCGACCGACGCTAATCACTTGTCGCCGTTTGCCCCCGGAAATCCGGTCGTTTCGTCCGCGTTTGGTAAGTCGAACCCTGCACGGTCTGACGTTGCCAATTCGTTTGCCATCAGGTGAGGCGAGACGATTGATCCTACGCGAACTCGCGATGATGAATGACGTCAATCTGGACGAAGCGTTGTTTGATGCGCTCGATGCTGGGTTAGAAGATGACCTGTCCGTTCGAGCCTTGGACGGGGCTATGAAACAGGTGTCGTTGTGGTGCCGCATGAATGATTCTGCTGTCGATCTGGCGGCCATCAACAACGCGATCGGAGCGACCAAGCGAAGCGATGATGTGTCGCTAGGAAAGATCTGCCGAGTCGTGGCACGCCGCTCGGGATTAAAAACCGCTGACCTGCGTAGCAGTTCTCGTAAGCAATCCGTTGTACGCGCCCGATCCTTGGCAATGCTGATTGCGCGACGGCAGACTGGCAACAGCCTGGATCAGATTGGCAAGTACTTTGGCGGCCGCGATCATTCAACGGTCTTGCACGCGATTCGCAAAAGTGAATCGATGTTGGACTCTGATACCGATCTGCATCAGACCCACAACGATGTCACTGAGAAATTGTTCTCGTAGACGTCGCGTCAGTCAGCGAATGTCTGTCGGACATTGCTGATTGCTCTCTCTGTGCCACGACAATCCAAAGTATTTTTTTGTGGATAAGTCGTCGGTGTTTTGGTCGCCCACTGTGCTGCACCAATGTTCGTCTTTCTCCCGTGTCATCTGCCCCTGTGATTGGTTGTCTAGAACCCTGCCTGTTCTGCACAAACCAACTACCGAAGAAGAACGGGTTTTCCACTGTCTGATTGTTCTCGTAAGTATTTGATATTTCTCTACTTACGCGTTCGCGTGGTTAGTTATAGACACCATGTTGTTTCGGGTTACGAATACGACGTTAGATAAATCTTACTTACTCTAATAGCTTGCAGCATTTGCTGCTGCACTAGCATCTATCAACCCCGTGCGTTGTGATCCATCTGCCGGTACAACATGCGAGACGTTTTTGATGCCTCCCCCACCCACGGTTTCTGAGTCCCGGCTGAATGAAAATCTCTTGCCAACGCGAATCACTCACCAGCGCATTTGCACTTGCCGCCAGCATTGCTCCTGCTCGTTCGCCAAAAGAAATCCTTCAGAACGTCAAAATCACAGCGTCCGGTGGAAAGCTGACTTTGACAGCGACCGATATGGAAGTTGGCATTCGCTTGGAACTCTCCGAAGGCGTTGAGGTCGAAACCGAGGGCACCGCCTTGCTGCCGGTTCAGCGGACGATGGCCATCTTGCGAGAAAACAACGACGAAACCCTGACATTTGAAACCGACGATTCCGGCATCAAAGTCACTGGTTCGCGAAGTAAATTCAAACTGCCAGGCAACAATCCCGATGAGTTTCCAAGCGTCGATGGATTTGACGAAGCGAAGTATCACGTTCTGCCAACGCGACTTTTCCGGTCAATGGTCAAGCGAACGGTGTTTGCAACTGACAGCGAAAGCAGCCGCTATGCCCTTGGCGGAGTGCTTTTGGAACTCGAAGGCGAAAGCGTGATCGCGGTCGGCACTGACGGACGTCGATTGGCCAGAATGGAAGGCAAGGGCGAATCGGTCGGGGAGCACGGCACAACTGGCACAAGCACCATCGTCCCGACTCGAGCCATTCAGTTGATGGAACGAGCGTTGGACGACAAGGACGAAACCGTCGACGTAGCGGCTCGTAACAATGACCTGCTACTGCGGACTTCTAAAGCCGTGATCTACTCTCGGCTGGTCGAAGGTCGCTATCCAAATTGGCGTCAAGTCTTTCCACAGCGAGAGAATGCGATTCAGCTGGACATGACGGTGGGGCCATTGTTTGCCGCTCTGCGTCAAGCAGCGATTGTGACCGACCACGAAAGCCGTGGCATTGATTTCACGTTTGCCGACGGCACGTTGAAATTGGAAGCCAGCACGGCCGACATTGGTGAGTCGCAAATCGAATTGCCAATCGCTTATGACGGCGAATCCATCACGCTGACGATGGATCATCGCTACGTCGCTGATTTTTGCAAAGTGCTGGACAACGAATCGACGTTTATCATGGAGATCGAATCAGGAGCCGCTCCGGCACTCTTGAGCACCGATGATGGTTACGGCTACGTGATCATGCCAATGGCTCGCGATCGCTAGTCCAAGTCGTCGGCTTCTTTTTCGACGACCATCACGTTGGAAGACAAATCATCCAGCGTTCGCTCTTCCAGCGATTGTTCTTCGGGGCCGCCAGTTTCGATACGGGCTTCTTTGATGTCGCTTCCCGTGCCTTTGGGAAGCCGACCGACCATGCAAAGTGGCTCTCCTGGACTGATGGCTGGCAGGGTCGTCATCCCCAAGATCACGCCGTTAAACGGGGCGACCAAGACGGATTGCTCGGTCCCCAGCAAGTCGGTGTTGCTTGCCAAGGGTTGATCTTTTTGGACGATCTGGCCCGGCTGGACATGGAACTGCAGAAAACCGCCTCGGTCGGCGCGAATCCATTTAGTTTGTTCAACCACAAACTGCGTTTCGGGGGTTTCGATATCGCCATCGATCATGTTCAGCGAAACGAGAATGTTCTTGATACCGCGAACGGCGGTGTGAACGATCGCGGGTTCCACTTTCCATACTTCGCCGCCTTCCATCACGATGGTGGAACAGCCCGCCTTGCACGCTTCGCGGCGAAAAGCTCCTTCGGGGCCGGGAGAGTTCAAGATGAACTCGCTTCCAAACGCAAACGCTAAATCACGGGCCAGAGGGTTGCTGCAATCGGCACGCACATTGGGATAATTTGTGCGTCGAACCGATGCGGTGTGGAGGTCGATGCCGAAGTCAGAACGGGTGACAATTTCTTCAAAAATCTGATTCGCCATTCTTCCAGCCAGCGATCCCGTTTTGGAGCCGGGAAAACAGCGATTCAAATCACGACGATCTGGTAGGTAGCGACTGTGTCGGTCGAAGGCCAGCAGATTCAGAATAGGAACCAGTATTAACGAACCCTTTTGCAGCTCGAATTCCGAATCGCAAATCAGTTGGCGAATCGCACCCGTCCCATTGAGTTCGTCTCCGTGAAGTGCAGCGGTGATGAAGACAACCGGTCCGTCTTCCTTGGCGCGTTGGATCTGAATGGGAATACGTAGCGAGATACCGCTGTAGGATTCGCTGACGGCCAAGCGTACATTTGACGTTTCGCCAGCGGGAACGGCTTGCCCTTGCCAGTTGTCGATGGGCGTTTTTTTGCGACTGGAAAACATGCGAGTAGACAGCTTTCTATCAAATTTTGGTGACACAAAAGTAGCTTTCACCTTAGACGTTAATACGTTGCAAAACATCTGCCACCAATCCATCAGCCAATCGAATCAGTGACAACGGGACTTCCGTGTTCGTTTACGGGGTCGTTTCGTGGGTTGGCACATCGGTCGACAGTACTTTGACCTTTGGGCTTCGTTTGCGACGGTTCCGTTCGGGGACCATCGAACGCATGACTTCCATTTTACCAAAGCACAAGAGACGGTCCTCGGGCTCTAACGTGCGTTTCAGACGGGGGTTGGGGATCACCGTCGTGCCACGGTAGAGCGTCAAAACGTTGATGTCTAACTCTGGCAAACCGGATTCGTCGATCGTCTGACCAATGAATTTTGACCCCGCGGGGATATGGATTTCTGTTACTCCATAACCGCGACTGACGGTCAGTCGTTGCCTGAGATCGATCTCAGGGAAATCGACTTGAGCGGCAACGTAGTCGACGATCGCACCGGCGATGTCCAGTTGGGTACAGTTTTCGATGCCTTCCAAACCAGGTGAAGAATTGACCTCCATGACTTGAGGTCCTTCTTTGGTCTCCAGCATGTCGACACCGGCTACTCGCAGCCCCATGATTTGAGCGCAACGCACCGCGGTTTCGCAGTAGGTTTCGTCCAAGATGACACGTTCGGCAATTGCACCGCGGTGAACATTGCTGCGAAATTCTTGCCCCTGGGCAGTGCGTCGCATCGCGGCAACCACACGATCACCCACCACAAACGCACGAATGTCGCGGCCACGGCTTTCCGATACGAAACGCTGAATCAAAACGTTTTGTTTGGTGCTCTGCAGCGTCTGAATGATTGCTTCGGCGGATTGAACTGTCTCGGCCAGAATGACGCCAACGCCTTGGGTGCCTTCTAAAAGTTTGACCACAATCGGCACGCCGCCAACGCGTTCGATCGCAGGTAGGATGTCTTTGCGTTCACGGACAAAAGTCGTCGCCGGAATACCAATCTGATGACGGCTAAGAATCTGCAGGCAGCGAAGTTTGTCTCGCGAATTCGAGATGCCAGCCGAAGCACTGGTGGTGAAAACATCCATCTGTTCGAACTGGCGAACGACGGCGGTTCCAAAATACGTAATCGACGCACCGATGCGTGGCACAATCGCGTCGTAGTCGCTTAGATGTTTGGAGCGGTAGTAAAGATCCGGCTCGCCTTTGCGGAGATCAATCGAAAATCGCAGCGTGTCCAAAACACGAACACTGTGTCCCCGCGAAACAGCAGCTTCTTTTAGCCGTTGGGTGCTGTAACAGTTGGGGCCGCGAGACAGAATGGCCAGTTTCATAAGTAGTGCTTAGAGCAAGGTCGACGGATTAGGCAGGCGGCGTGAAACTGGTCGCTAAATCAGTCGCTGCGTAATCCGTCGCGACAACTACGAGAGTTTCTTCTTTTTCTTTCGCTTGGGGCGTCCACCGAAATAGGACTTTCCTGGATTGATCAAAACTCGGCCACGGACAGCTTCACGTCCCACTAACATGCGGAATCCCATTTCAGATCGGTCAGCAAGGGTCAGTTCGACCGGCCAAACTTCATTTTTCCAGCGAACGTTTGCCAGAATCACGAAACGTTCTTGCGCCTGGCCCGATGAACTTCGAATATGCCGGACGTCATGGACTTTGGCTTCGCACGCGATCGTCTTTTCGTCATTGCGTTGCACAGGGTGGACCTGAAAACGGACAAAAACTTCGTCATCACGAGTAAACGTCTCGATCTCAAACGCATGCAGACTGGACGATCGTGCTCCCGTATCGATCTTTGCTTTCAAACGAGGCACACCCAAATCAGGAAGCGAAATCCATTCGCGCCAGCCCATGATCGGCATTGAACGTTCGTCGGATGGCTCATCAAAAGCCGTTGGATCGGTCAGATTCACAGAATTTCCTAGTACCAAAGGGTCACGTCGATTTCATTCTAGGGGTAACTAAGCAGTCCCGCGACGCCGGTATCCGTGTTGAAGCAGATCTGCGTAGCCAGAGGGTCACAAACGCGAATCGATCCCATTGGAACAAACACCAGCGGACGTCTACACTTCTCGGTTCGTTTTCTGTAAGCCACGCTGAATCGAAAATCTGCCCATGTCCGACAAACCACGCGTCCAGCGAATCAGTACTTTGGTAAGCCAACTGATGTCGCGGCGAGGTTACGCACAGATGATCGCTGGCGAAGACTTTCATGCCACGATTGGAATGGCAGTCGGTGGACAACTTGGTTCTGCAATTACGGTCGGCAAACTAAAACGCGGTGTGCTGCAAATTTATGCCGCCGATTCGGTTTCGTTGCAAGAATTGAACTTTCAAAAACGATCGATCCTGAAACAGATTCAAAAAGACTTGCCGCAGAGTAAAGTCACCGATGTACGTTTTCGGATTTTGACGAAGTGACGGAAAACCAGTGACGAAATCTCCGTGAGCAAAGACACACCCAGCACCACTAAGTTGGACGATCGCATCCGTCGCTGCTGGTGGTGCGGTACTGATCCGATTTACATCGCATACCACGACGACGAATGGGGCGTGCCGGTTGGTGATGATCAAAAGCTGTTCGAGAAAATGTGTTTGGAGGGGTTTCAGGCGGGTTTAAGCTGGATCACGGTGCTGAAAAAACGCGATGCTTTTCGCAAGCACTTCAAGCAGTTTGATTTCACCAAAGTCGCTCGACTTAAAAGTGCTGCTGTCGATCGTATGTTGCAAGATCCAGGCATCATTCGGCATCGCGGAAAAATAGAATCGACGATCAACAACGCAAACCAAGCGATCAAGATTGTCGACGAATTCGGATCTTTGGCAAAGTTCTTTTGGCAGTTTGAACCTTCCAGATCCAAGGTGCTACGCAGTCGTGGCCAAGTCCAAGCCAGCACACCCGAATCAACCGCCATGAGCAAGGAACTGAAGCGTCGTGGGTGGTCCTTTGTAGGGCCGACGACTTGCTATGCGTTGATGCAAGCAATGGGAATGGTCAACGATCACTTGAAGACTTGCGATGCGTGGCCGCGAATTGACAAGGCTAGGAAGTCTTTCAAAAGACCCAAGTAGCGATCAAGCGACATTGGCTAATGTGCCGATTTTAGCGGGTGGGTTCACTTCCACGCTAACATCTTGCAGAAACTGATATGGTTGGATCGCAACACACTCGTGCAACTCAGGTTTCACGCAAGTCGACTTTTGTCGTCATCACAATGCTGTCGCTCTTTGCAGTTGGATCGACGGGTTGTGCGACGATCGTCAGCGAAAAACGGTACCCCGTTACGGTGACCAACACTCAAGCTCCGACGTACTTCTCAATTCAGAATCGTAAGAACGAAACCATTCACCAAGGCGTCACGCCTCAGCAAGTGACTCTGGATGCGAAAGCGTTTCCTTTCTGGCCAGCCAAGTACTCGGTAGTGTTTGCCGGCAATGACGCAACGACACAGACGGTGCCGTTGAAAGCCAAGATCGATCCGTGGGTGGCCGGCAATATTGTCATTGGTGGCGTAGCGGGCACTGTGATCGACGGTGCGACCGGTGCGATGTTCAAGCTACCCGCCGAAGTCAAAGGTCAAATCCCACCACAGTTTGCCGTGACAGACGTCAACCAAGGTTTCTCGCTCGCAGCGGCAGCTGTGAAAGTGCCGGCCGCAGCACCAGTGGTCGCAACGGTGTCAGGGCAAGGCGTGGAACCGAAAGTACAGACCGCATCAGCTCGTGTTGGCGACTACTCACAACCAGCGACGTTTCGCCGTTAGATGGCTCGGTCGGGTAGATTATCTCTAAAGGCCAATCACTATGAAACAACTTCTTTCAATCGCTATCGGCATCGCTTGTTGCTCGGTGGTCGAAGCGGGTTTGCAAACCCGCATTGATCTTCCAACGCCAAGCTCTCAAGGGAGCAACGTGGAATCATCTGAAGTGTATGAGTACGTGCCGCTTGCAGAGCAGGTCTTTCCAGAGACGCCGGACTCTCAACTCCTACGCAAAAGCAAATTCCAATCTCAAGTGAATTGGCTTTTGAAAAGACAACGACAATCCTCAAAGTGGGAAGAGCGTCAGAGGAAACTGTACGAAAGAATTCGCCAGCAAAAGTTACTCGAAAACGCTGAGCAGAAATCCAAATAGCGATCGAGCGACCATGGAGTCTCGCGATTCATGCGCTGTCAGAAAGGTTCTTCGTCCGGCGTAAACGTGACACGACGTAGACGCAAACACCGACGATGCAGAGTCCAATGATGACAACAACGCCGATCACAGGATTATGGTCGTCACCGCTGGAATGACGCGGATCATAGGTAACAACATGACGCAAAGGATCGGTTTCTAGTGCGGTGGGTTGGAGACCACGATACGTAGCGTTGAATTTTTCATCGACGGCGGCGCCTTCTTTGATCCATTGGGCTTCCTGTTCTACGATACTGGCAAACCATGATTCGGCATCTTTCCGTTCGCGAGTAAAGTCATCGTTGAGCGCGGATTCGGGTACATCTTCATTCTCGGTGACCTTCCAGGTGTATTGTTGCCAGTGAATTGAATTGGCGGCCCGTTGTTGGTAGGCATCTTTCGCGGCTTTCTCTTTTGCGTTGATCGCCGCACTTTTGTAAGCACGGTAGGCCAATTGGTTTGCACCGAGCGACAATTGCAAATCGCCCAGCACTTCAAGCAGGATTGGCGAATCGTGTCGAGAGAACCTCATCATTCCAAGAATACCAGTGATCGCTTCGTTGGCTTGGCTTGTTGACAGCTTGTTCTTTTCGGCACCCATCTCCCGGGGCAAATACCGGTAGAAGTTTTCTCGTTTTTGAGCGGGCGTTTCGTCGTCGCGAGATCCGAGCGGCAGCTGAACCTTGCCATCAACGGAACTCGAAATCACGTAGTTGATCAGATGGACTTGATACTTTTCGCGTCCAAAATGAGCGTCGGGATTTACCTCGATCGCTTTCTCGATGTACTCCACTCCGCTTTGTAGTTTGCCGCTGTGGATCAGGAACGTGCCAAGGTTGGCGAGTGATTCGTAGCGATCGGGAGTTACAGCGAGCTGACGTTTGGCAACGGCGATGGCTTCGTCATAGCGTCCCAATTTTTCATACGAGACAGCGACATCATCAAGCAAACGATCGTCATCTGGATTTTCTTTCAGCTTCTCCAAACGATCTTTCAGACGCCATTCGTAAAAAGCATCAGAATGGCGTGGGAATTTACCCAGAATGATTTCCAGTGCTGTCGGAAAACGCATGCGTTCTTGCAAAAGCGTTTCCGAGTCCCAATCACAGGCGATCGACTTGGAACCGATGCTACAAAATTGCACGACCGCAATCAAAACGACGATGCGATAAAGCAGCCCTGGCTTGCTCAATCGTCGACATGTCCAAAGAAAGCACAATTGACCGCTCGCCAGTTCGAGAAATTAAACGCGGAGTTCAAGCTTTACTTACCATCATCTTCACTAGCGATCCTTCGGTAGTGAAGCTCGAACTCTCGCGATGTTTCGTCAACTACTCTTTCACTTGTTTGCCGGCTCGCAACCTGAGGAATGCGTCGAAGAAACCTTGCAGTTCACTGCCGTCCAGCACGCTGTTGAAATTACCGACGTAGTGTCCCGTTCGTGCATCCTTTACGCGTTGGTCGGGATGCAGGAAGTAATTGCGAATCTGACTTCCAAATCCTGTCCGTGCTTGCGTGCCGTACTTCAATGCCGTTTCGGCTTCACGTTTTTCTTCTTCCAAACGAGCCATCTTGGCACGTAGCATTTTCCAAGCGGTGTCGCGGTTTTGGTGTTGGCTACGCTGGTTCTGACATTGCACGACCGTGTTTGTCGGCACGTGTGTCAGGCGGATGGCACTGTCGGTTTTGTTAACGTGTTGTCCACCGGCACCTGATGCGCGATACGTGTCTTCGCGGACGTCTTTCTTTTCGATTTGGATATCGATCGAATCGTCAATTTCGGGAGAGACGCTGACGGCGGCAAAACTGGTCTGACGTTTGCCTTCGCTGTTGAACGGGCTGATCCGAACCAATCGGTGAATGCCTTCTTCACCTTTGAGGTATCCGTAGGCCATCGGTCCACGAATGGCGATCGAAGCGTGGTTGATGCCGGCTTCTTCGTTGTCCTGTCGGTCCAAAAGTTCGATTTTGTAGTCTTGTCCAACGGCCCAGGCGGAGTACATCCGCAGCATCATGTCAGCCCAGTCGTTGGCGTCGGTACCTCCATCACGAGCATTGATCTGCAGAATCGCTCCCGCGTTGTCATTGGGGCCGTTTAGCAGCGCTTTCAGCTCCAAATTGTCCAAGATGCTCTCCAACCGTGTGACTTCCTCGGACACCTCGACGGCGATCGATTCGTCTTCATCAGCCATCTCAAATAGCGCACCTAAATCTTCGACCGCGCTGGACAATTCGTCCAAGGGACCGACAATGCTCTTGAGTCCTTTCAACTGGCCGATCACGATCTGGGCGGCATCGTTGTCGTCCCAGAATCCGGCTTCAGCCATTTTGGCTTCGATCGTTACGATCTCCGCACGTTTAGTAGCGTGGTCAAAGAGAGTCTCCGAGCTGTTGCAGGCGCTCGTTGATCGTTTCGCTACGTTGAACCAGTTCGGCGTCCATGACGTCGTTGACTCCAGAGTTAGGTGTTACGTTCGCGAGCGTCTGACAAGCATCAATCGCTCACAAGGATAAGGGAAACTATACATGGCACGCATTGTTCTCGCGATGAGTGGCGGCGTCGATTCAAGCGTCGCGGCTCATTTGCTGTTGGATGCTGGGCACGAAGTCATCGGCGTGTTTATGCGCCACGGCGAAGAATCCGCCCAAGCCTACGGCGAAGCAGCTTGCCAGGCGACCGGCGGTGACCCTAAGTCGCCCCCCGCTACATCGCTGCCAGTGGTCGGTGCACTTCGACAAGAGCGAGCCGACCACAAACAGGGCTGTTGCACGGCGTCGGATGCCGCGGATGCTCGCCGCGTCGCATCAGCGATGAACATTCCGTTTTATGCGTTGGACCTACAACAAGATTTCAAACGGATTGTTGACTACTTTGTCGATGACTACTTGAGCGGGCGAACGCCCAATCCCTGTGTGAAGTGCAACCACTGGATCAAGTTTGGAAAACTGTTTGATTACGCCGACGGTGTGGATGCAGATTTCGTCGCCACGGGACATTATGCCCGAATGCAAGACGGTGGACTTCATCGGGGACGCGATAGTAACAAGGATCAGTCGTATGCGCTGTTTGGTATTCGCCCCGATCGATTGCCGCGAATGATGTTGCCGGTTGGTGATTTCAACAAGCCACGTATCCGCGAAATCGCCGAAGAGCTTGGGCTAGGTGTGGCAGGCAAAAAGGACAGCCAGGAAATTTGTTTCGTCACCCAAGGTCACCACAGCGATTTTGTCAAAAGTCGCCGCCCCGATCGAGTGGGCACGACTTCGGGCAACATCGTCACGACCGCTGGCAAAACAGTCGGAACGCACAACGGATACGAAGCGTTTACCGTTGGCCAACGAAAAGGATTGGGCGTCGCGATGGGGTCGCCGCACTTTGTCGTTCGCATCGAAACCGAAACAAACGATGTCGTGATCGGTCCGCAGACATCACTTCAGCGAAATGGTCTGTCGGCGGACGATGCGAATTGGTTGATCGACCCCAACGACTTACCCGAAAACGTGTCCGTGCAGTTTCGATACAACGGATCCCCCAAGAACGCGACGGTGAAGATTGATCCGGCTGACGCCACACAGTTTGATGTTGTATTTGATGAGCCGCAGTTGGCGATTTCGCCCGGGCAGGCTGCCGTGGTCTACCACGACACGCTGGTGGTCGGTGGTGGTTGGATCAAATAGGCCAGCGATGCCCAAGAAAGCAATTGGGAAAGAGGGCAGTGTTTTGCAGATAGCAGCAGTGTTTTGTTAAACCAATTTGCAACGCGTCGGGTCTCCCAGATCTCTCCTGTCGATCTGGCGTGAATGGGCAGAGCATCGTTTCGGGACGATTTGCGGTGTTTTACCAATATCGACGTGCCAGGGTGCGAATTGCTACGATGAATCGACATTCACACGCATTCAATACTTCATTCAAACAGCAGCAAAACCATGGGTCTTTATGACCGTGACTATGGTCGCGAGTACGGAGATGAAACGGCCTGGGATCGCCACCAGCGTTCTCAAGACAAAAAGCCCAAGAGCGCCGCGATCATCCTGATGATCATCACGGTTGTTGTTCACTTCGTCGACATGATGTCGACGCAAACCGTCGAGACGCAAATCGGTTCGCAATCGTTGGGTTGGTTGTATCCCTACTTTGCGACGTTTCACGATACCGCGCTGAAGCCTTGGACTTGGTACCAATTTTTGACGTACGGGTTCTTGCATGACCAAAACGAAATTGGGCACGTCCTTTTCAACATGGTCGGACTGTTCTTTTTTGGTCGCGCGGTCGAGCAAAAATTGGGCTTCGACGAATTCATTCGATTCTACTTGTTGTCGATGCTGGCAGGCGGAATCGCTGGGTGCGCCGGGTTTTGGCTGATGGGCATCGACCAGGGCAGCGTGGTGGGCGCCAGTGGTGCCGTGCTTGCGACGACAATCTTGTTTGCGTGTTACAACCCGAACGCTGAAATCCTCTTGATGTTTGTCTTCCCGGTGAAGGCATGGATCGTGGCAACCTTCTTTGTCATCTCCAATGTGTCCGGTGCGCTGGGGATCTTTGGCAGCATGGGCGGATCCACTTCCTTCACCGTTCACTTAGCTGGAATCGCATTTGGACTGCTGTACTACTACCAGCAATGGAACTTTGCTTGGTTGGATTTCAGCAAGCTATCGACGATGAAACAGCGAATGAGCCAACGGTCGCGACGGATGAAACTAAAAATTCACGATCCGGATCGAAAAATCGAAAACGAAGCGAGCGAAGCAGATCGCATTTTGGCAAAGATTCACGAGTCGGGCGAAGAGTCGCTGACATCGTCCGAACGTAAAACGCTGGAACGATACAGTCGTCGCCAACGCGAACGCCGTCAGTCGTAGAAAGCGTTGTTTTAACCTTGCAACTTCATCGTCTTTTAAGTTTTCGCAGTACCATGCTTATTCGTATCGCAGCTTGTTTGTGTTTGTTTATCGGTTCGCAATCGGGCCGCGTTGGTTTGGCCGCTGAGACAGCCCAAGAGACTGGCGCGATCGAGATTGGTGAGAAGGCGATCAATTTTGAATTGCCGATCGTCGGCAAAGACGATTTCATCGACTTGCAAAACGAGTACCAACAGGGCATCGTCGTCGTCGTCGTACTGCGTGGTTATCCCGGCTACCAATGCCCGCTGTGTACGTCGCAGGTGAGTGCACTGATCAATCGAGCTCGAACTTTAAAAGACAAGGTTCACAAAGTCGTTTTGGTTTATCCGGGAGAGTCAGACGAATTAAAGCGTCATGCAAAGAAGTTTCTCGGCGCGCGTCGCATCCCCGAACCAATTGTATTGGTCGCGGATCCCGGAATGAAAATGGTGCAGTCTTGGGGAGTGCGATGGAACGCGCCACGAGAGACCGCGTACCCAGCAACCTTCATTGTCAAATCCAACGGACGAGTGGCTTGGAAAAAAGTCAGTCAATCACACGCTGGCCGGTCGAGCGTTGAAGAAATTGTTCGGCAGCTGAAGAAGCTGTAACACCCGCGTGGACCTTTTCGGTGGTCTGGTGAAAGAATCCGATACGATTCGTTAGACTAAGTCGCTCTCCGCCCGCGACCTTCATGACGACACAATCGATGCTCCTTCAAGAACCGCCCGCATCACAGTACGACCTCCGATTCAATGCATTCGGATTTCCAGTACGAATCGCCTGGACGTTTTGGCTTGGCGCGCTCGTGATCGGATTTGATTTTGTTCGTGGAATGGACATGGCATTTGGCGAAGAGAGTCCTGGGATGGGACCGCTGTTGATTCTCTGGACTGCCGCGCTGTTTCTATCGATTCTGATTCACGAATTAGGGCACGCGTTTGCGTTTCGTCATCAGGGCATCCATTCGTCCATTGTGCTTTACCATTTCGGCGGTTTAGCAACGCCCGTCGCGTCGATGATTCCGGGTCGATCGATCGGGCGATTGACGCCCAAACAGGACTTATGGATTACGTTTGCAGGTCCATTGATTCAACTTGCCGCGGCCGCCGTCATCATGTTCGGCCTGAAGGCATTGGGCTATGAGGTCGCGGCTCTAAAAACGTTGCCGGCCGGACTTGATGTGTTGTCGGAGTACTTTCCTGGCGAACGGATTGAGAATCCGGCTTTGTTCGCGTTTACATTCTTCTTTGTGTTTCCCAGCATCGTGTGGGCGCTACTAAATCTGTTGCCGGTTTGGCCGCTCGATGGTGGGCACATCATGCGTTCGATTGTGTTGTTAACAGGTGGCGATGAAAGCCAGTCACTTTGGATCAGTGTTGGGGCAGCAGGGTTACTTGCAGCCTACGCGCTAACGCACGGTCAGACCTTCATGGGAATCTTCTTTGCGATGTTTGCAGTGCAGAGTTTTCAAATGTTGCAGCAAAGAGGCGGTTGGCGCTAACTATTTTTTTCGTTTTGCGCGGCTTGCGTTTTGAAGCGTTTGCAACGCAAAACAAAACGGTTACGCATACGATCAGAAAACGTTTTCAACAACGCGGCAGGAGTTCTATTGGCGCAACATCGCTCGAATGAGCATTGCAAACGCAAAGTCAAAACATGTTGGTAGGCTTCACTTTACGTCAACGATGTTAAAATAGGTTCGCATGGTTTGGTTGTCGTCGCTTAGTAACGCGCGCTGTCTCTGTGTTGGCGCACAATCGCGTTGTTCAAAACGCATACAGGTTGTTGAAGAGCGCACCGCGTAGAAAACTTTTTTTGAGTGCAAGCATTTTTTTGCCGAAAACATGTTGCGGAATCTGTGGAAGGTCGTAAAGTTACGCCCAGTTTTTAACGGTTGGATGGATAAGCAAGGTTGGGTAGCTACACAGTACGTGTTGCGTCTGTCTTTTAAGTAAGGCGACACAATATTGAACTTTGAAAGTTGCTCAAAGCTCGTCGGTCCAATCACTATCGACGACAGGTGAGCCGTGGCCGGTGGCTTCCGAAGCGTCCGCTTTGAAAGTCACAAGGACTCGCCGTCGTTTACATCCTTCGCGGAGGAAAAACGTGGCTAAGAAGAAAGCAGCTAAGAAACGCGTAACTAAGAAGCGCGTAACTAAGAAGAAAGCAACGAAGAAAAAAGCAGCTAAGAAGAAGCCTGCTAAGAAGAAAGCAGCTAAGAAGAAAGCAGCTAAGAAGAAGCCTGCTAAGAAAAAAGCAGCCAAGAAAAAAGCAGCTAAGAAAAAGCCTGCTAAGAAAAAAGCTGCCAAGAAGAAAGTTGCTAAGAAAAAGCCTGCTAAGAAGAAAGCCGCTAAGAAGCGTCGTTAGTCTTCTGGATGGAACCCTTCGGGATCCATCTATCGCAGTTCACAGAACCGCCTCCATGGGTTTACCTATGGGGCGGTTTTTTCATGCACTTGCAACCAGCCAAGAATGAATGCTAGCGACGTACACGGCGAGTGCTTGACCGCAAGACTTCGGGCTGCCGTAGCGAAACTGCAGCACGATCTTGACGGGCCTGCAGCGTTAATGGGCCTACAGGGTCGGCAAGCTAGCCTTGGGTGGGTTGGCCGCCGCTTTGGTAGCAAGGCTGCGAACCAGCGATTTAGTCACTGCTTCTAAAGGTGCTCGCGCCGCGGCATCCGATTCGAGCACTTCGGCAAGACGTCCTTCGTCACCAGCGACGCGCAATTTGATGTCGATTGGCATGCCACCCAAAAACGGCACGTTGGTTTCTTCGGCTTTGTCTCTTGCGCCTCCACGACCAAAGATGTCGTAGGTCTTGCCGCAATCAGGACAAAGAAAACCGCTCATGTTTTCGACCATTCCCAAGATGGGAATGTTCACTTTGCGAAACATGCTGATCGCTTTGATCGCATCAAGTAGCGCGACTTCTTGCGGAGTACAAACGACAACACTACCAGCAAGCGGTAGCGCTTGTGAAAGTGTCAACGCAACATCACCGGTGCCTGGTGGCATGTCGATGATCAAGTAATCCAATTCGCCCCAATCAGTGTCGCTTAAAAACTGATTGATCGATCCGTGCAACATCGGTCCTCGCCAGATGACGGCTTGATCGGGTTCGACCAAAAAACCCATCGACATGACCGGCATGTCATCACCGAGCATGATGGGTTCGATCTTTTTGTTTTCGCCGATTGCTGGTCGACCGGTCAGACCCAGCAGGTGCGGGACGCTGGGGCCATAAACATCAGCGTCCATCAAACCAACTTTGGCGCCCAAGCGACGCAAGGTCAGGGCGATCGATGTTGCAACGGTGCTTTTGCCAACCCCACCTTTGCCACTCCCCACAGCGATCACACTCTTGGCTCTCAAACCAATTTGACCGATTCGAGCGGGCGGTCGATCGTGGACCACAAAATCGATCACAACTTCGGTGCCAGGATTCGCTGCAACAATCTTCGATTGCAACGCATCGCGAACGTCTTCGACAATCGGCATGCTGTGGGTTGTCAAACCGATGGTCAGCTTGGCCGTCGATCCATCGACATCGACCGACTTGATCTGGTTCATTTTGTCCAACGGTCGACCGGTTTCGGGGTCGGGATAGTTGGCAATGGCTTGGTGAACGGATTCAACCGAAAGAGACATGATGGATCGTTTTGGCGGGTGGATTGTCGGGGTGGTGCTGACAGAGAGAAGCTCTCGACACCAACCCAATTGAGAACCCTTTCCAGTCTAGAAGCTGGGCCAGATCTGAACACTCCCCGTTGTTTGCCCCTGTACGATCAAGCAATGACTTGGCTGCGGAGCTGGCCACGCGACGGGGCAGCAGAGCACCGCCCGCGGACGTTTTTGGCTGATAAACGCCAGGGAGGTGTAGCGATGAAATGGCAGAAATGCCCGGTGATTGGCTTCGCGGGATTACTTGAAATACCGCAGACACAGGTTGCTCAAACCAGGCAGTTGCTCGGGCTGCGAAATGATGGCCCCGACCCCCAATTCTGTGAGCGCCATTTGATCGCGAGGCGTGATCCCGTTTGCCGCCACAATTTGAAGAATACCTGGTGCGCCCAGGGAGGTGGACGCTACCAGATCATACATCCGGGCAGCACAACTTCCATCAATCTCCCACAGCACAACCGCCTTGCGTTTACCGATCAGCAATCGCCTTACTAGATTGGGCTCAGCGGACACCAGATTCACGGTCATGGGAGCAGGCACCAGATGCGTTGCGAATCGGCGTGATGCGGTCATCCATCGTTGATCGGATTCGCAAACGATCCAAGTTTGAATGAGCGATGGATCAATCAGAGGTGAGATCCCGCTCATTGATTCATCTCGTCGATCTTTCGTAGCAAACGCGCGCGGCTGATACCGAGCCGGCGGGCGGCTTCGGCGCGATTGTTATCGCTAGCTTCCAGCACTTCTGAGATGATTTTGTGCTCGTATCGCCGGACACTCTCGTCAAGTGAAATGTTGGCGGGACGTTGAGTTGCGTCGGCGTGCCCTGGACGAAACGACCGTATCGCTAAAGGCAGATGTTCCAATCCGATGGATTCGCGCGGTGCTGCCGCAATTGCGTGCCGGACAGACGATTCAAGTTCTTCAAAGTTCCCGGGCCACGGATAAACAATCAGTGCGTCCAAAGCAGCGCGTCCGAAACGTTCGGCGTTGCCGTCGCCCGATGCGCGACGCGTATCCAGTGCGGCGGTCGCCAATACAGGAATGTCTTCGACACGGCTGGCCAGAGAATCAATCACGACCGAAAGCGTACTGAGTACATCAATCAATTTGGGATGAAGTCCAATCGTTGACTCCGGTTCCAGCGAGATCGTGTCGTCGTCGTTGCTTTCGCCAAGCGGCTCGCAAAGCAATCGTGGTTGTTCGGTGCAAAGCCCGATCAGTCGCAGCCGTGGTGCAAACGTGGTCAGCAACTCGCTTAGCCGATGTTGTGCTTCGATCGGCATGTCGTCCAATTCGTTGACGAGCACCGTTACGCGAGTGGTTTTTGATTCCGAAAGCTGATTGATCGTCGTCATCAACGTGGCGTCTAGCAATTCGGGGTCCATTAACGGACCTTCGACGCGGACCAGCGGTTCATCCGGAGCCGACTGTTGGTGAACCCTCATGGCGATCGATAGCGAACCGGAACCATCGGGGCCAAAGAACGCCAAGTGCGTGCGGGTCGATGCAGCGACACTGAGTTTCGTCCGCATGCGTCTGGCTTGTGACGAAACACCTGCCGTGGCGATCGTTGCGATGTCCGCGTGATGGGCTCGCCAGGCGTCGAGTTTTTTGCGCAGTTCCACTGCTTGCAGGACTTCAGTCGCACCGCCCGTGTCAGCGACTGCATCGTCAAATTGACCGCCGATCGCAAATGTCATGGAATCCGACGCTGTGCCAGCGCGAACGAATCGGACATCGAGCGGCGTAACTTTACGGCCGTCAATTGGCGGCGGTTGAACACGAAGCGATGCAGTGCCTCGTTCGTTGAAACCAGGAGGCGGCGACAGCGAGGCAGCGACGAAATCCAGAGGATCATCGGAGATCGATGTACCCGCGACGCAATGACGGTCCAGTAGCACGTCGACGTCGATACCCAGCCAGCGCGCAACGGCAGCGGAAAGATAGATCAGGGTGCCTTTGGGCCCGATTACCCACAGCGGTGCGCTGGATGCGTCAAGCAAGCGCGACAGCGAACGGATCTTGGTGCCAGAGGCCATCGCAACAGGGTGTAAGTAGACGAAAATGGGTGGGTGTTTCAAACAACCGTCACCTGTCATCCACTATAGCTACGAAAAGAGACCGATCGCGGTCGGTCTCTCTTCTGCAACAAATCAGTTACGTCAGCTCAACGGCTGCGACCCTGCGTTTGGTTGGCCTAAAAGACGTCCAAATTGAAGTGGTGACCCGAGTGGAAGCGGCGATTGCTGGGGTAGTAGTTGTGCCACTTTTTGTTGTAAACCGGCACTCGCATTTCTTGCGGGTAGCGGTGGTACATGCTGTCGCTACTGCGATAGTACTCTTGGCCCCAGAAATTCTGAGGATAGTACACGTACGGGTAGTGGTAAAAACGGTTCCAGTCGCGGCTGGCCGATTGACCGCCCCAGCTTTGGCCAAATGCGCGTTGGTCAGCCGAAGCGTCTTCGACCAACATCGCTGAGCTACCAATCAGGACGGCTGCGATAATCAAATGACGGAGCATTACTGCTTTCCCCCCTCAGGGCGATCTTGTTCAACCAGATCATCTGGCTTCAGATCATTTGGTTTTTTTTGCGGATAGTTCCGGGGCCAATTGGGCGTAATCAGGCGGCTTTTCAGCCAAACGTCCAACGAGCGAACCCGATGTACCGTCACTATCGGCACAGACGGCACCATCGGTTGAGCCGTTCAGGGAGGGAATTTCAAGGGGAAACCACCGGTGGGGTCCCGGGAACTACCCAAAACGACTTCTCACAGCCCCACAAAGGCACCTATGATTAGGGAACATCCCTAACACATCGCCTTCCTATGGACGTATCGAAATGATGTTCCATCGTTTCTCGTTAGCCGCGCCGCTGATTTTGCTAGCAGCTCTAGCGACTACCAGCAACGCCGTTGCTTGCCCTTTTTGTAATGCTGTTTCACAGACTCTACGTCAGGAAATGGAAGTCATGGACGCCGTCGTCATCGCCACGGCGATGCAGAGCGATGCCACGCGAAACAAAGAGACCGGCGAGATCTTGATGAAGATCGATGTGGTGCTCAAAGGCGACGATCTGCTCAAGGTTGGATCCGAAGTCAAAGCCGTCTACTACGGCGAAGTCAAAGTGGGCCGCCGATTCATGTTGTCCGGTGTGGATCCTCCCGATCTGCAGTGGTCCTGTTTGCCCATCAACGAACGTTCCGAAAAATACATCATCGCGGTTACTAAGCTGGACGACGATCCGCTTGAGCGTCTGCGGTTCTTTTATGATTACTTAGAAGACAAAGATTCGATGCTTGCTCGTGACACGTACGACGAGTTTGCCATCGCACCGTATTCGGCCATCAAAGAACTTGCGCCCGAGATGGACCACGATCAATTGGTCAAATGGTTGCAAGAGCCTGAGATGTCGACGGATCGCAAACGTTTGTATCTGACGATGTTGGGCGTCTGCGGATCCAAGAAAGATTTGCCGATGTTGGAGACACTGATGACCAGCACCCAAAAAAGTACTCGCGGCGGATTGGATGCGTTGATCGCTTGTTATTTGACGCTGGCGGGTGAACAGGGTTTGCCGCTCGTCAACAAACTCTTTTTGGCGAACAAGAAAGCACCTTACGCGGACACCTACGCCGCGATCATGGCGGTACGTTTCCACGGCACCGAAGGCGAAGTGATCGCTCGCAGTGCGTTGGTGGAATCGCTGCACCATGTCCTTGATCGTGCGGACCTGGCTGACTTGGTGATACCCGACCTCGCAAGGTGGAAAGATTGGAGCCAAATCGAACGCTTGAAAAATTTGTTCATTAACGCGGACGAAGACAACAATTGGGTACGTGTCCCGGTCGTCAATTATCTACGAGCCTGTCCGTTGCCTGCCGCAGCAGAAGCCATGAAAGAACTGGAAAAACTGGACCCAGAAAGCGTTCGACGTGCAAATACGTTTTTTGCCATTCCAGTGCCCGCCAAGGACACGGGATCGAGCAGTTCGTCAGTCCGTCGCAAAGCCACTCGGAAATATGCCGCTCTGCCGATCGTTCGAGATCACCAGGATCCAGGCTCCGCAAAAACCGGCACGCTGACCGCGTCCGTCAGCCCCGTCGTACCGAGTTTTCCCCCACAGTTGGCCTCCGACGTTTCTTCGTCGAACCCTTGGACGCTATTGCACGTACTGGCAATGGCGCTTGCCGCGTTGATGATCGCTCAGTTTCTGCTGCTTACGGGCGGCGCGGTGGTCAAGCAAGCGTAATTTCGCTCTCGCAATGGTCATTGAACCGCGGCGTGTTTCGCGTGTTCAATCAAAGGTTTTTAGATCAGATGTCTGCCGAACTTCAAATGTCAGCGGCCGCCGATGAGGCGGATTTTCCGTACCGCGCTATTAGCCGTGCGGCGATCGCATCCGTCGTCTTCACCGTGTTCGCATTGCCGGGTCTGGTTCCGACTTTCGAGCCGATGTTGTTCTTAGCCGTGATCGCAATCGTCGCGGCCCTCGTGGCAATGCGTGCGGTCAAACGTTATCCCGACGAATACAGCGGCCGGGCGATTGCGCTGTTCAGCTTGATTGCTTCGCTGGCGATCTTGGTGGGCGGTGTATCGATGCACACGTACATCTATCTGACCGAAGTGCCCGATGGCTACGAACGAGTGCCGTTTTTCGAGTTGCAACAGCCCTCGGACGCAAAGATCGATGCTCCGACTGAATTGGCCTACGATATCGACGGAAAACCTGTCTTTATCAAAGGCTATATCCACCCGTCATCCGGTGGCGGTGTGCTTCGTCAATTCATCCTGGTCCCCGATTTGGGAACTTGCTGTTTCGGCGGACAACCCAAAAGTACCGACATGATCGAAGTCACACTGCTGGGTGGTAAGACGGTCAAAGCCGGTTTGACCCGGCGAAAACTGGCTGGCAAATTTCAGCTGAATTCGGCACCGCAGGTGGTCACCGACTTTGACAACAATGTGTTCTACCGGTTGCGTGTCGATCAGATTAAGTAGCGATTGATCCAGCGCAGTCCGCAGGAACGGCGGTTGCGAGCGGTTCTTGGGCAACTGTGAATCGCCCAATTTGACATACTCTTGGTGATGCGTTCGGTTGTATAAGCAACATCGACGTGGATGGGTTTCCGCCCCGAGTGTTTCAAATTCCAGATCTTCAATTCGTAGTCTCTTATGAAATCAATCGGCCTATGCGTTGGTTTGCTCGCGCTCGCGATCGGAGCAGTCATGTTGGTTCGACCGGGCAGCAATGCCTCGTCGCCTAGCAGCCAGCCAGTTCCATCGGCAACCGCGCTATCGGACGCTGCCCAGTTAGAGGTGGCCGAGCCGAATGTAGCTCAGTCAGACGTGGCTCAGTCAGACGTGGCTCAGTCAGACGTGGCTCAGTCAGACGTGGCTCAGTCGAGCGGCGACCTTGAGAGTGACTTAGCCCCCAGCGACTCGCAGTCAGCAAATCAGACGCGGCAGGCCGTTCAAACCGACCAGTCCACCGATGCAGCGATCGATCCTCGCACCAAAGGCGTCGTGATCAAAAAGAGTAGCGCGGCGGCCAGAGCCAAAGGTGAAATCACGTTTGACGACCTGCAGTTCAAGATCAAGAAAGACGCCAAGTTCACCGACGAGATGCTGGACGACGATGTCAAATCGCTCGACGGGATCAACGTGCGACTGACAGGATTTATCTTGCCGACCACGTTGTTCAAAGAAACCGGCATCGATCAATTTGTTCTGGTGCGCGACAACCAAGAATGCTGCTTCGGTCCCGGCGCAGCGTTGTTTGATTGCGTGATCGTTGAAATGCAGGGTGACAACACCACGGATTTTGTCACACGACCAGTGACCGTTCATGGCAAGCTCAAGATCGACACCAAGAAATACAAATACCCTGGTGGCAAGGGGCCACGTGGAACAACGCACTTCGCGATCTTCCGCATCGAAGGGCAGAAGGTCGAATAGTTGCTTGGTCAGACGTCGGATGGCAGTGCCGCGTCAACGCACACTGCTGGACGCGTCTCTACGCTCCAGGACTCCAACCGGGCCGCGGCACGTTGTGAATGTCGGCCGGTTCGTCGCCACTGATCGCTTGGATGCGTGCCGAAGCGGCGTTGACCGATTCGGCGTCAGTCAGGGGTGTCAGGCTAACTCGAAACGATTTCGTTTCACCGCCGGCAATCTCTACGACACGACCCTGCTTTTCTTCGTACGATCGTTCGTTGGGAAAGTTCGTGGCGGGTTCGATTCCTGTGACGTAGCCGTCGGTCACAGCACCCGTGTTCTTCCAGAGAATAAATCGCGGTAGCCCTTTGATCTTAAATGTCACACTGACTCCACGTTCGCCGTTGGCCGAACGCAGTAACGCGACGCACTCGTTTGCTTCGTCCGCTCGTGGTTTGGCAAAGTAAACTCGTTCGGCGTATCCTGCTTCTGGTGGACCGTATTGATTCCACTGATCAATCTCGCCCGCTGACAATGCGTCTTTGGGAGCCAGTTCGTCCAGGGGAATTTCGATGCTGGATCCTTCGCCCAAAACCGGCTCGCCGACATTGACGTGGTACAGCAGTTGAATTGTCGTCGGGGCCGATAGCTCGTTTGTCACATCATCCAATAACTCGATTTTTGCGCTGCCCGCGTGGACTCGTAAACGACTCCGAAGCGTCAGGTTTTTGAAAAACAGCCGCGACTCTCGGACTTCACCGATGACTTCCAGACGCCCCGAAGCTTCGTCGTATTCGATGGACAGCGAATCAGCCGCCAGATTGCCGATTCGCCCGTGCAGTGGGTAAACCAGCTGTCCTTTCTCGTCATGTTGCGGTGCTCCGTTGCTCTCCAACCCACAGCGGACAACCAATTCATCGAAGCCTTCCAGCCAACCGAGCCCGCTGGGGTCAAAAATCGGTACTTGTGAGGGATGGACGGGGCCACTGACGGGCGACTGCCAGCCAAACCGCACACCTTCGGATTCCACGCACCAAATCGACATGCCCCGCGTTGGCAGCAGGTAGACTCGCACCACGCCAGTGTCGACTTCGATGACTTCGACCTGGTCTGCCGCACCGCCCACGAAACGCCCGTGACGTGTCTTGATGTCGCCTTGTCGGGTCTCGACGTCCAGCGTCAACGGCGATTTGCTTTTCCACTGAATCGAATCCAGGCGGTTGTCGATACTGCGAAGGTTGGATGATTGGACCATCGGATCAAAGAAAAAAAGTAAGAAATGACAAACAGGGCCAGAGGATTTTCGTCCGTCGGCGAATTAACCTCTGAATCCTCGCCGAATCAGTGGCGTTCTTGTACCCGGCACCAGCAGGCAATAAAACAATAGGCCACTTGGATGCCCAAAAAATGTCTGCATCGCAACATTCTTAGCCCTAAACACACCACCCGAACAGCCCCAAGTAGACGATCGATGACCAATGTGAAATTGGACGCGGGATTGATTCAAGGTGACAGTGTTGCCGGAATTTTGGACTTCGTCATGGATGCGGGCGAAGGCCTGCTGCGGCTGACTCCAACCTGGGTTCCTCGATCATTTTTGCATCCTGGTCGCCGGATCAAACTGCAACCAAACGACCACCATCGTTTTGGAGCCAACCGCGGTGGCATCGATGAACGCTGGTTCGGAAGTACAACCGAAGCTGCCAACGCACCACCGACGCAGTCTTCATTTCGCACACCGCGGCGACTGGCGTTGAAATCAGGCGTTGAAATCGAAAACCTCGGCAGCGAACCACTCGTAGGACTACGCTACTTCGGTCCCAATACTCACAGCAGTCTGCCCAAAGCCGGCAGCTAAACATCGTCTCTTATACTCTTCTCACGCTCTGCGTGGGAACGAGGATTCACTAACCAGGATTAATACAAACGATGAAAATTCACAACGCAATGTGGCCAGGTTTGGTCGGCAAGGGTGACGACGAAGGCCAAGAGCCAGCAATCAGCCTTGAGCAGATGTTGGACCTAACCGCTGCCGCAGAAGTCGACGGACAGAAATTCGACGGGATCGATTACTTTCTGTTCCTGCCGCACACGAATCCCGAAGCCAGCGATGACGAACTACGCAGCATCGCCGACATGATCCAGGGCAAAGGATTCAGTGTCGGTTCGCTCGTTGCACCGATTTGGCCGGGAACCATCGGTGACTCGGCGATGGGCGACAAAGAACAAACCGACAAGTTCCTCTCTGCCGTGAAGATGGCTTGTCGCGTGGCAGGCATCTTCAATGAACACGGTGTTCGCAAATACGGTGCGATCCGTATCGATAGTGCCGAGTTTGGTTTGGAAAAATGGGCCGAAGATCCCAAAGGCAACACGACCAAGATCGCCAACACCTTCCGCGAAGCTGCCAAGATCGCTGCTGACCATGGCGAACGATTGGCTTGTGAAGGCGAAATCTGCTGGGCCGGCATGCACAGTTGGAAAGACATGCTGGACCTGTTGGAAGAAGTCGCCATGCCAGAGGCGCTCGGGTTCCAGGCCGACTTGGCTCACACGTACTTGTACCTGATGGGCTACAACGCACCGGAGCACGCACTGCTGCAAGACGGCTATGGCCAAGACGAGTTCTACGCCAAGTACGAAGAGATGACGGACAAGCTACGTCCATGGACGATCGATTTCCACGTCGCTCAAAACGACGGCGAAGTCCACGGTGCCGGTTCGCACGACAAGACCGGCAAACACTGCCGCGCTGATGACCCCAACGGCAAGCTGGACATCGTCAAGTGTTCGGGTTACTGGCTCAAAGACGCCGAGAACCGCGGCATCAAGCACATCTGTTGGGACGGCTGCATGTTCCCCAACTCCGTGCTGGAAGACGTCGGTACTTGGAACACCATCCTGGACACCATGATCCAAGTACGCGACGCACACTGCGCGACTGTGTAAGTATTGCGTGGTCGGATTCGCCACAAAGAGTCACAAAAGAACAAAAAGATAGTGGGATGATTCGGGGGACTGATTTCTCATTGATCCTCAGTCCTCGCTTTTTGTTCGATTGTGATTTCTTGTGGCCGATGCCAAATCAATCCTGTAGGTGACTTTGATGCCGCGCGAACAAAAGGATGCAGTTTTTCAATTGGCGGACGTTGTGCGAGAGACTGCATTTGCATTGCACAAATAACTTCGCCCTGGGCATCTGGAAAAGGTGTACGAAAACGGTCTCGCTCATCGGCTTCGAAAGCGAGGACTCGATGTTGAACTACAACAGCTAATCACTGTGTTTGATGAGGACGGAACGTCGCTGGGAGAGTATCGAGCCGACCTGATTGTTGATGGACAGTAGTTGATCGAACTCAAGGCAACCAGCAATATCGACAACAGACATTTGGCACAAGTTCTTGGTTAGCTTGCAGCGACTAACTTTGAACACGCACTCCTGATAAACTTTGGCGCACCAAAACTGCAAATCAAGAAACTGGCGAGTCACCGCCTCGCACATTCCTAAGTCCGGCCTCTTTTTGTTCTCTTGTGACTCTTTGTGGCCTATTCTATTCCCTACTTCACCCACGATTGAACACAAATGAAACCACTAAATATTGGCTTGATCGGTTACGGCTTCATGGGTCGTACACACACCAACGGATACAAGCGTGCCAACGATTTCTTTCCGGAGCTCGAGTATCGCCCTGTCCTAAAAGCTGTCTGCGGTCGTAACGCCCAAAAAGTGCAAGAGTTCGCCGATCAGTGGCAATACGAATCGATCGAAACCGATTGGAAGGCGCTGATCAAACGCGACGATATCGACGCGATTGACATCTGCACGCCGAATAACTCGCACGCTGAAATCGCCATTGCTGCTGCAGAAGCTGGCAAGATGATCTTGTGCGAAAAACCGCTGGCGTTGAATCCGGAAGAGGGCGAGCGCATGTGCGCCGCGGTCGAAAAAGCTGGTGTCGCCAACACGGTTTGGTACAACTACCGACGTGTGCCTGCGGTGACCATGGCCAAGCAGCTGATCGACGAAGGCGTCCTGGGAAAGATCTACCATTACCGCGCCAACTTCCTACAGGACTGGACCATCTCTGAAGACCTCCCACAGGGCGGCGCAGCACTTTGGCGATTGGACGCCGCCGCAGCGGGTTCGGGCGTGACAGGCGACCTCCTGGCTCACTGCATCGACACAGCCCTGTGGCTGAATGGTTCGATCACCGACGTCAGCGCGATGACGGAGACCTTCATCAAAGAGCGTGTCCACCAAGACACCGGCGAAAAGCAAGCCGTCACAATCGACGATGCCTGTAGTTTTATGTGTCACTTTGACAACGGATCGCTCGGTCTGTTCGAATCGACACGCTACGCACGCGGTCACAAAGCGCTCTACACGCTGGAGATCAACGGTGCGGATGCGTCAATCCGCTGGGATCTGCATGACCTACATCGCTTGGAGTTTTTCTCCAACGCAGACGAAGGGCGTCTCCGCGGCTGGCGAAGTATTCACGTGAGCGACCACAGTGGCGATCAACCGTACATGGACAAATGGTGGGTTCCCGGGTTGCAAATCGGCTACGAGCACACGTTCGTGCACCAAGTCGCTGACTTCCTTAAAAGCTTGCAAGAAGGCAAGCCGTGCAACCCCACTTTCCGCGATGCGCTCGAAACACAAGAGGTCTGCGAAGCGGTATTGAGCAGTGCCAAAGAGCGAGCCTGGAAGAACGTCTAATCGGCAGTCCAAGCAAACTGTAGCGGGCACGCTCAGCCGTGCCGCAGGCCAGCTGGGTATTCCAGGATCACTGGGCCAAGATGACTAGGACGGTACCTAACACGCCGCTACCTAGTGGCGATCAAAAAGACTAGCCACAAGAAATCGCAAAAGCAAAAGGATCAGTTGTAAAAGGGAGAGAGATCGGGAGCCTTGGCTTCGCATCACCTCTGCTCTTTTTGCTCTCTTGTGCCTTCTTATGGCCGTCTCATTCCGCCCGCCACCTGTCTCGAAAATTCGATTCGCCCGCTGAATCGAAATTTCCCGTCGACGTACTTTTCAACCACATAGCAGTCAAAGAAGTACTGCTTCACAGCTGGCCTAAATGCAAGGCACCAGCAACAGTGTGACATCCCATCACATCGTTTTGGCGACCCATCGCCTCGTTTTGGCGACAACGATCCCGCCTGAAATGGCAGCCATTGCCACGAACAGAGATCCTTTGGCATCGATCGCATGTGCGGGCGCGAGATTGCAAAGCTGTCAACGCGGGACTAGCCAGTAGTCATTGAGTGCTTGGTCAATTTTTTTCAAACCAAGTAAGAACTGTTCTTCGCGTCGTCCGCTGATACGGTTTGCTGCCGACCGTACTTTGCAGCGGATCGCGGTCTTTTCGATATCCCTCAACGTGGCCAATTCATACGCCAAAGCTAATTGATAACGGGCTTGCGGATACACCGGCACGGAAAGCTCCTCGAGTGACCAATCGTCCAATGCCAATTCTTGCCAGCCATCGTCATCGGCGTCCTCTTTCAAATGCTTGCGGGCCGAATCAGGAAGCTCATCGAAACAGGAACGATGAAATTCGACCGAGGTACGACTGCTGTGGGGAGAGTACAACGCCCACGAAGTCCAGTGGTCCCAAAGACCGGCTCGTTCGGTAGCGGGCATCACGATTGCAATCACGACCAATACTTGCGAGATCAGGCAGCCCATTCGCGATAAAGGTCGACCGGCGGCCTTGTCCCGCGGCGGTAGCCCGAACAGTCGCCGGTACAGCAATCGATTGTCACGCTTTGAATTCGTACCCGGCTGCGCGAATAGAAACCAAGCTTGAACTATCAGCAGTACGTTCCAAAGTAAGACACCGTGGCTATGGTTCAGGCTCCACGGACCAAGCATGACGATCAATGATGCGTGCAGTCCGATCACCATGTATCCGGCCAGACACCGAGTCTTTCGGACTAACAGCATCACTCCGAGCACCAGCTCGGTAATCGGAAAGACATGCGCCAAAGTAGCCTTGGTCTCCGGGCTGATCGAATCCTGCAGCCCCAACCATCCCAGCGGGACATTCAAAAAATCCTGACCGACGCTGTGGACGAACTGATAGTCCAGTTTGCCAGCCGCACTGTAGATGTAAACGCTGGCCGCTAGCGGAATCAAAATCTGACGCGCCCGGACCGGTCGCATCGTCGCAAACACGCATCCGTAGATCAGGCTCTGATATGCCCAGGGCTGCAGGCGATGCTGATCCAACACAAAACCGAGCGACAGAGACAATGCTACCAGCCACCAACCACTGGACGCCGATCGTGATGGAGCAATCACCCATAGTGCTCCGGCGACGGTCCCGGTCAACGGGATCCAGCTGCACCAATCCGGCAACGCAGCGGCCCAACGGAACATAGCGACGGGAGGGAACTCGGAGTTCGGAATCCACAGCCGATAAGTAGCGGCCAACAAAACGCAAAGCATCGCCGCCCACCAGCGTGGAAACGACCACTGCTGAGCTACCTTTTCTTGGGCAACCGTTTCGTCGAATGCAAGTGTGTTGTGATCAGTCAAAACAAATGGCGGAGGGTGGAAAGTAAGCTGCTGGCAATTGCCAAGACCAAGTCAACATTAGCGAATGGTGCACCGCAGTACTTGCGGAGCGATACAGCAACAATAGAAACGAGTCTGACTCGCACATCCAAGTTTGCCAATCGTTACCCGGGACTATTACTTTGTGCGGTGCGATATCAACTAGGGTGCGATCGGCAAACCCTGTTCGTCAAATTGAAAAGAACCGCGTTCCGTCGAAAGACGCCCAATGCTCTCGGGCAACTGGTAGTGACGATAGTTGCTGCCCCAACTGTCTGGCCATCGGTTGACATAGTCGATGGTATCCCGAAAACCAATGTTGCCAAGCCGTTCGACTTCCTGAACAAGTCCGTCGACAAGAGCTTCTTCGTCGACATCTGTCCAAGTCGTAGGCTCTCCACTTAAGCCAGCGTTTTTGAACGCCGTTTCCACCACTCCAATGTCGCTCCCGTTGAAAACGTTCGTCACGTTTCCGCGGATGATGACACGGGCAGGATACCGCACATGCCAACGCAACAGCAGCGCTGCGGCGCGCTCGGATGTGTAGACATCACCCAGTGTCGTGCCGGCGGGTAAACCGGCCGTTGCTCCAAACTTAGCAGTTAGAATATCTCGAATTCGAACACGGGCAAAGTCGTACATGCACTTTCGAAAACCGGCGTTGGTGCGTCCGGCCATCGACAGGCGGTAGAACCAATGCCAGTGCTTGAAATAGTTGGCATCATCGATCGCTGGATTCACCCGAACAAATTCACCAGCGTCATTTTGCTGCGACAACCAACCGGTGTATTTGCGAAGCGAAGGCTGCCAAAGAGCATCGCCGTTGGCAACACCATTCGCATTGGTCCAGTCTTCGTCGATTGACGCGCCAAAGAATCCAAACACCGACTCAAACGCTTGCGGATCAGCGTGGCGAACATAAGACATGAACGCACACAGTTCGCCTTCAGCGACGGATCCGTCTGCCGATGTGATGCCAAAGGTCCAATGGCACGGGCCCAACGACAAAATGGCTGTGTCATAGGCATTCAGCGAGTCAAAAAAGCCCACACATTCGACTTCCGAAACCGCTCGGACGACCTTGAACGTGGACCGTTGCTTCGCACTCATCGATGCAAACGGTGTTCCGATTAACGTACTTGGCAGGATCTCCGACTCAGTCCACGTGTGACGTGGTGCCACCGAACGCGGACCTGATGTGGCGTTGAGCGTCCAGTGATCTCCCAATGCAGAAAGCTCATCGGCCGTGTGGGCGGCTGGTACCTTGTAGTAGCCACTGAAATCGCGAGCAAACATCCGGGGTGTGGATTCAGGGATTTCACCATGGCCCCAGAGATTCTGAGACGCCTGAGCGTAGATGTTGCCCGAACCGGCATACAACTTCTTCCGATCATCGCCGTCCATGCTCCAGCATTCGATCACCAAAGGGCAGCGAAAACTATGATCAATCCAGTTTGCCAACTGCAACCGCGTGTCGGCATTGGCGACTCCGCTGATGGGACCGCCGTAGCGGTGAGGGTTTTCGACTTGAGTAAGCGAATCGCTGTAACGAATTGAAGATGTCCTCTGTTGGGCGATGTGAGGCATTTGACAATAGATCTGGAATTCGCGTAACGCAAACAGAGTGTTGCGTCCAAAAATTCCGTCCGGCGTACCCACCAGTTTGAAACCCAGCTCAGCTAGATCCGTTTGCAACTGTTCGACAAAACCAATCTCGCCCTCCATCGGAACCAAGTCGCCGTCAGCCGCCGCGCGAACGGATCCGCCAAACGTCAACGTCGAATCACGATCACCCACTTTTAGGTTGTAGTTTCCGTACCGCATTGTCTCGTTTTTCGTGATTAGGGCGATTCGTGACGACAGACTGCCGCTGCCACGATTTCGGCCGACGCTCTGCCGCCGATCAGAGTTTCAAAACCAGTATTCAAAAATCGACGGCGGTGCCGGGGATCAGAGCGTGATCTGGCAACGTCTGTTGATCGTCGAACACTCGCATCTGCTCGGGCGTTTCGACGGTGTTTTTCGATTCGTCGTACAGTTCGGTTTGTTTGTCGTAGACGGATTGGTTGTTCAAATTCAGATGCTTGACCATGAACGGATACATGGCTTGGCGTTTGACAAATTCGTAGCCGTGCTGCTGATTGGGAAAGTGAGCGTTTTCGACCGCGTCGCCTTTCCCGTACAGTTCGTAGACGCGGCGAATGTACGGCATCTCGACCAGCGGATTGTTCTTCGTCCAGTCACCACCCACGCTGACCAACAACAGCGGTCGCGGGGCGGTCAACGCAGCGATCTCGGCGTTGTTGGTTTCTAGCGTCGTCGTTTTGTGAATCGGCATGCCGCTTTCACAGTTACAGCCACCAAAGAAGTGTGCCGACACCATCGTGACCGGTGCGGCGACTTTGACGCGTTGGTCGATCGCCGTCAACAAAAACGTCTGCGTGCCTCCGCCGGAGCAACCGGTCACTCCGATTTGCTCGGGATCGACGTCCGAAAGCGATTGCATAAAATCAATCGCTCGAATGCTGCTCCATGTTTGAAGCGTCATCACTTGCGGATGTTTGTGATCCCAGCCCAGGTGCTGCGAATCACCAAAGCCCACCATGTCATACGAAAATACCACCGCACCCATCCGCGCCAGCGTTGCACATCGGTTTTGTTGATCAGGCCTGTACCGCCCACCAGCCGGACCCTGAGCGTGTCCATGCGGGCAAAGGATCGCGGGTGACTTGGCACCGTCCGGGCTGTTCGTTGGCCGATAGAGTGATCCGTACACCAGAAATCCGGGTCGCGATTCAAAGGCAGCCGATTCAACGCAGTAACCGTCATACGTTCGCTTGTTGCGAACAATCGGGTTCAAGTCAGTTCGCTCCGGTAACGGATCCAATCGCGCACCTTGCAGGATCTGTTTGCGGATTTTCTCAGCCCGCTGTTTCCACTCGTCCAGTGTCGAAAACGTTGCCCCCATCCGCTCAAGCTGCTCCACCGCGTCGGCTTCACTGTGGTAGTTGCCTTGGCACAGCGTTGGTGCAGTGTCTTGGGCGAAAACCACCATCGGGCCCAACCCAACAATTGCAGACAGCAGCAGTAGTTTCTTGAACATCAAATTTTCCTGAGCGATTTGGATTTCCGCAGCCATTCTACGCCATTGTGTTTGGAATAGGCGAACGAACCCGACCATGATCTGGGAACCAAACTCGCAGAAATTTCGTCTCAGCCGTGTTCGTCAGTGCAAGTGGTTCGGTTTAGAATCAGTCGCAGCATCCGTATTTTGAAAAATCTTGGGCACCGTTGTCGGGAGTTTGCAGTAATGAAACGTGGTTTGTATTGCACCATTGTGACGGCGGTCATGTTTCTTTCGACGAATTCATTGCTGTGGGCCCAAGAGAACATTGATCCAGTGCGAACGGGCGATGAAGTCGAAGTCTTGTCGTTTTCGACTTGGTATCCCGGAACGGTGGAAAGCTACGTCGATGGCAAAGCGACGGTGCGTTACAAGCGAAGCAGCTTCGAAACGACATCCGAATTTCCAATCGAAAAAATGCGTTTTCCAAACGGAGAAGGGCACTGGATCATCTGGAAGGACGCGACCGGCAAATTTCGCGTTGAAGCACGGTATATCTCGCGAACGAAAACCGACGTCACGATTCGCAAAGCCGACGGTAGCGAAGCGACCGTTCCTATCGCCAATCTGCATCCCACGATTCGTGCCCAAGTCGCCAAAACGCCCGTGACCGCTGACTTGGTCGCACCGGTTCGCGTTGGCGATCAAATCGAAGTGAAGTACTTCAGCAAATGGTATGAAGGCACCGTCGAATCCGTTCGCGGCGAGACGGCCACGGTGAAATACAACTACGGTAGCTTCGCTCCACGCAGCGGCGATTTCAAATTGGCCGATATGCGGTTTCCCGATGGACAAGGGCACTGGATGCTTTGGAAAGACGCGAGCGGTAAGTTTAAGACCGAGGCTCGCTACATTTCGCGGACCGCAACCGATGTGACAATTCGCAAAGTCGATGGGACGGAACTGACGGTGCCGATCGCCAACTTGCATCCAACCCTGCGTGCCCAAATCGCCAAGACAACGATCACCAGCGAGCTCAACAAAGTCGATGGAGCCATCCCGATTCGTGTCGGTGATCAAGTGCAAATCAAGAGCTTTTCCAGTTGGTACGACGGCACGGTTCAAGAGGTGAAGATCGGAGCGGCGGTGGTCGAATATCAAAGAGGCAGTTGGGGAGCCAAGACGGATACGTTCGAGCTGAAGGACATCCGTTACCCCAATGGCGAAGGCCCTTGGCGGGAATGGTCGGACGCGTCAGGAGATTTCAAAATCATTGCCAGATACCTTGGCCGAGACGAAACGCATGTCACGATTTTGAAGGAAGACAAAACGGAGACGCGCGTACCGATCGACAAACTCAGCACGACCCTTCGCAAGCTACTGAAGGAAACGCCGATCATTGCGCGCCGGCCCGCGCTGGTTACTTTGGCAGGTGCCGAGCTGATTGGCGATGTTGCTGGTGCCGCGACGCGATTCAGCATGAACACCGGCTCCAGTTCGGCCAGCTCACCAGATTTGTCAAGCGTTACGCTCCCGATGGGCACACCCATTTCGCAACAAACACTGCGTCTGCCCGAAGGCGGCGCGGCGATCGCGATTGATCCCACGTACACGGTCGATCACGTGGTACCGGTCGGTGGTAGCGACGGATGGGTGATCGCCAGCGCCAAAGCCGATTGGCCTAACAAAGGGCTGCTGACGCACGTGTACTGGGCCAGCTTGGCCAACAAACGCATGATCAAAGGACCAACCTTTCACCCTGATCAACGTCTGGTCGCGTACTCCGCCGGGCAACAGCGACTGGTGATGTGCAGCGTGCAGGGTACTTGGAGCGAACCGAGTCAGCTTTCGACCTATCGCATTACGCCGGGCCAATCCGCCGCGCAACCCGAGATCACTTTAGGAATCCCCAAAGCCAAGCATTCCTACAACCGAGAACCGATTCGCGTTGAATTGATCGGCAGCAATACGATGCTGTTCGGGTTTGGTGGAAAGATCTCGTTGTGGGATTTGGAGTCGCGGCGAGTGCTTTGGGAAGTCAGTGGTCTGAAATCGCATCACTTTCAACTCAGCATCGACCATCAGTACTTCTCCGCCCTGAGTGCCAGCAGCACGATCAGCGTTTACCGCGTCGACACGGGCGAGCCAATTGGGCAGGGGAGTTGGCAAGGTTACGGCGCGACGACAGCTTGTTTCAGTCTGGATGGAAAAGGATTGCTGGCTGCAAATTCGTCGGGCATGTATCGCTGGGACTTAGCGGGGAACCAACCAGTCACGACATTGCCGATAGGTGGTTTACGGATTGGTGACACAACGCCACTGGCGGACTTGGGAAGTGGCTGGATCGTCGCGGGCCCACAGATCTACAGCTCAGGCCTTGGTCTGATCGTGTGGCAATACGCTGGTGGTGCCAGGCCAGTCCCCGTGAACATCAAGTACCAACGCATGTTAGGCCGACAGATGTTGGTCGCGGCGACCGCAGGCGGATCCAAAGGAAAGTCGATGTTAATTGGCGTCGCGACGGTCCCTCATAAAGACGCGATCGAACTGATGAAACAGGTCGACCCCGAATCGGTTCGTATGCTTGTCCGTGGCAGCCGCGTCAAGATTGATACGTCAGTCGACAGTCGCATTGCCGCAGGGCTACGGCGTGCTGCGCAGCAAAACGGATGGATCGAAGACCCGTCTAGCGAAGCCATTCTGACGGGATCGGCCAAACAGGGAAAAGCCCAAACCATGACGTATCGCAAGATCGGGTTCGGCAGCCAAGGCAGTGGCGAAGAAACGCACACCGTGTCGCCTTGGATACAGACGGCCGAGGTAGTCTATCGCGATCAGAACGCTTGGCGAACAGCCATGGGCGGCGTACCGTATTCGATGCACCTTAGCGAAGGCCAATCACTGGGGAGTGAACTGGGGAAGTCGTCACAACCCAATTATGCGTTGTTTGAGAACTTAAAAATTCCCGAGGAAATCATCTACCCAAAATTTCAACAAGGACTCGGCAGCACGTTGCTAACGCCTAGCGGTTTCGTCGATGTCGCAAAGTGACCTCTGCCGTCCAGACGCTGCCTTGTTACAGAGCGTGAAACGATCCGATCAAGTTCTCGCCACCAGGAGTAAAAATCGAATCGCGAACGCCCACGTTCGGCGGCAGCCCTTTCAGTTCGATTGTCTTGGCGTCTTGAGTCAGTTTCAATAATTGTGCGACCGGTCGTCCGCCGTCGATGCCCGTCACCAACACATGGTCTCCATCGGGATGAAAATCGACGGACAGCCCGTGCGCTGTCGGCAAGACGGCATCGTCGTCTTTGACCAATTTCAGTCGCGTTGGATTGTCCACGTCGACCACGCCGGTTGCCGAGCCGCCCCGTTTCAGTTGTCCGCCGAAGACGACCATTCTTTGATCGCCTTTGGCCCAGTTGAAATGATGCACCAGCGTTGTGAAGGGTGATTGTTCCGCCGTGAATACGTCGCGAATCGTTTTGGTTTCAAAGTCATAGACTCGCAAATGATTCTTCTCGGATTTACTGCCGTCGTCATCCCTGCCGCCAAAGAAGACCAACAACTTTCCATCACGGGACCATCGTGCGCCCCAGGCACCTTGGTCAGCGATCATGGTCGCGTTGCCACCGTCGGCGTCCATGACCCAAATCGATTGTCCCTTCACGCCGCTGGGTTTGGTGTACCGATTCACGCGGCTGACGACAAGCTGTTTGCCGTCGGGTGAAAAGCTTGGCATCACACCATCAGAGATATCACAAGCACGACTGCCATCAATGTTCGCCACGATGATTCGCGCGTCCTGCCAGTCTCCTGCGGTGGTTGACCAAGCGTCGTAGGCAACCAACGTTCCATCCGCCGAAACATCCGGTGTTCCCTGACGATCATATTTGTTGCGCAAATCAACATTGTCGATCAAGGGACGAATCGGTGTGCCGTCGGCTTCGCAAAAGTGCAGAATCATCCGACTGCGTTTGGTTTCGTCGACATCCAAAGCAGGGTCCATGGCGACTGCCACAAGCGATCCGCAAACAGTGCCCACAGCAATCAAAGTGCCCACGGCGATCAAAGCAAAACGGCGCATAGAATGTTCCTAGCGAAGAGCGGGCGAAGAGCAGACGAAGAGAGGAGCATTAGTTTAGCGGTTGCCAAACAGGCAGGTGCTTCGTCGACCTCCCTTTCGGAGGCGAGACTCTTTAAGAGTTCCGGTTTGCTCCGAACTGGACGGCCCTTTCGATCAGGACCTTCCTTGTCGCCGCCTGGTGCGATGCTGCCAGCATGTTTTTTCCCAAGCGAAAACGGTCCCGCAAGCGTGACAGCGGGAAGCGCCCCGATGCGATCATCGACGAAATCCGCCAGCAAATCGCGGCGAATCTTGGCATGGATCCCTGCGATATACGCTATGGAAACCTCGGTCGGTGTGGAAAACTAGGAACGACCGATCCCCATTGGTTGGTCTTCTACCGTGGCCAGTGGCGAGAACTACCTTGGCATTTCGACGGCCCATTGTTGGTGACCCGACAGCACATTAGCCAGTGGTATGATTGAACAAGCTACGTCGACAAAACAAAACCCACTCAATCGATTCATACGAGAACATTGGTGACAACTTGGATCGCATTTTTTCGAGGAATCAACGTTGGCGGGAATAACCTGTTGCCAATGGCGAAACTACGAGTGGATCTCGAGCAATTGAAGTTAAAGAACGTTCGGACTTACATTCAAAGCGGTAATGTGATTTTCGATTCGCCCATCAAGACCGCGGCCACGTTGGCCAAGAAGATAGCAGCGCAAGTCGAAACGGAGCATGGATTCCGGCCACCTGTTTTTGTTCTCAAACGTGACGAGTTGCAAGAGACAATCCAGTCAAATCCTTTTCCGCACGCAGTTGCCGATCCCAAAACGCTCCACGTTTTCTTTCTTGGCAGCCAACCGGCGAAACCCAACCTCCCAGCGATCGAAGCCGCGAAAAAACCGACCGAACAATACGAATTAGCAGACCGCGTTTTCTATCTGCATGCGCCTGACGGCATCGGGCGTTCCAAACTTGCCGCGAACGTCGAAAAGTATCTTGGTGTCGTAGCGACAGCACGAAACTATCGCACGATCGACAAATTGTTATTGATGGTCACGTAAACACAAAAACGTAACCCAGCGAAGACGATTACCTAGATTCCACGAGCGATTGTGAATCGATGAATCCCTACGATCCTCCTCAAGCTATTGATAACGAAGGCCCCCACGTCGACGTGGTTCAATCCGAAGGAAACTTCAGGGTTTTCGCCGCTGGCGTCGCGATGGTCGTCGTCGGCGCGGGGCTGATACTGTTTCGCCACCTCGCCCACTCGTTCTCGGGCGGCAGGCAGTCACCACCGATGGAGCAAGACTGGCTCTACTATTTCGTCGCGATCGGAGTGTTACTAACCCACTTCGGCGGAAAAGTACGCCGCCGCAGCCGAGAACGAAAAGTCATTCTTTCGCCCAACAACACGACCGGCCAATTCCGCGAACGGGCATCGCCTAAATTGACCATCGTCGTCAGTGCGAACAGGCTAATTACCGCCCAAAGAAAGGGAAACATAGACGGGAAAACACGATGCAAATTAAGAGTGGTGATTCGAATCACCCCCAAGTTCACAGACCGCCGAACTAATGCAGTTGCGGTCATTGTTGGGCGATGCTGACCGTAGTGAACTGCAGTCGTTGGTTCGCGGTCTGATCTGATAACAGTCCAACGACATTCTCTGTTTACTTAAACGTCGCCAGAGGATGGTTGCGGCAATCGATGTTGCCGGGCCTTGCATCCCAATAAAAGATTCCAAACTGCTCAAGCGACGAAACGGCTGAGTCCACCAAGTCCCAATTGCCTTCGAACATTTCGGTTCGCTCTTGTTCGTAGTACTCCATCACGGAGTCGTCGAAATCTGGGCGACAATTGATGTAGGCTTTACCAAAATCGAGTATGAAGGGCGGGGCCACAATCGTCATTTCGACAATCAAAAGTTCCCGATCACTTCCGATTAAGTGGGGAATTGTGAATCCATCGATCTCAAACACCCCATGTTCCGCGAGGATTTCGTAACATCCCAGTTCAGAATTGAAGTTTTGCTCCCGATCAAATACCTTAATGGCCGTCTTGTTGGTTGTTGGCCACACCGATCCCTCTTGGCCTGTGCCCAGCAAGTTGTCAAAATCGGGTCTCGAGTCGCGTTTTTCACAATACTCCGACGCTCGCTCCTCTGGTGTCAATTCATTCATGGCTAGAAAACGTAGTCCCTACTCTGCTCAAGTCGTGTTGAAGCTATTTATAGCCGGACAAGTATTCTCGCTTTCACAAGTCGGTCCTGACTTCGTGGTCTTGCGTGATGTTCCCACTCAGGCGAGAGGAGCAGCCAAAAATGGGCGCATCGATGTAATCGTCGATGACCGGGTTACCTCAAGCGAGGTGTTTCTCTTCCCTCATGGCATAGTGGCAGATTCGAAGATGGTACGCTACTTCTAACACAGTCGTGTTCCATTCACTCGTCGCATAGTTACGAATTGGCGGTTGCGGCGACGATGTTTCAATCAGGAAATAGCGTGAATCGGGTTGCTTGACGCACGCTTGGTGCCAGCCTAGCTCGATTTTTCTGGAACCATGGCATTCGGCGTGGCGAATGCACCCGCGAAGCATTACGGACAGTGCGACGCTCTCAAACACGTTTTGGTTTGGGGCATTTAAAAACGACTTGTCGCTGACGCACCGTTCAACCTGGTAGCCAGAAGCAAAAAGAAAAACCCAGTGCCCGGGGCGGGACTTGAACCCGCATAGCCTTTACAAGCCGGGGGATTTTAAATCCCCTGTGTCTGCCAATTCCACCACCCGGGCGTGGGTGTAAGTCGTTTCTTGAAAGCAACCTGTCGGACACTTGCTGTGGCGTTTCGGTTCGCCAATGCCGTGTCGCTTGGATTGTGACTTGCGTCGTCAGGGAAATGATACCTACCGATTCACGCGGTTTGAAGCCGAGTGGTTTGGGAATGGATGAAACCCAGTTCCGGGTAAGTTGTCGACTTTCATGGGGTTTTCTAAGTCGAACGGATCGCCCATCGCAATTTGGCAGAGGCGGCTCTTGAATTTTGACTGATTTCTTTGGGCGTTGGGCGGATCACATCGCCCGCGACGGCTTGATAAATTCCGCTGCGAAATCCGTCTCGGAAGTGATGTTTGACTCGGCGGTCTTCGCCAGAGTGGAAACTCAATATCGCAACTCGGCCGCCAGGGCGAAGGCAGGCGGGAATCTGTGCAAGGAATGAATCGAGCGCGCTGAACTCATTGTTCACCGCGATCCGGATCGCTTGAAACGTCCTTGCGATAGTCGAGTTGAGAGTTTTGTCCGACACGCCTGGTGGTGAGACCGATTGAATGATGCGGCGAAGTTGTTTGGTGGTTTCAATGGGTGCCTGCTCGCGAGCTGCAAAAATTGCCTCCGCGATGCCCACCGCGTTGGGCTCGTCACCGCCGTCGATCAGCACGCGGGTGAGCTTGTCGACGGAACTGCATCGGGCGATCCACTTACTTGCCGAAGCACCGCGACTGGCATCCATTCGCATGTCCAGCGGGCCATCGTGTTTGTAAGTAAATCCACGCTCTGGATCGTCGATCTGCATCGACGAGAGACCTAGATCGGCGAGCAGAAAATCAAGCCCGTCGGTCCACGCCAGTTGCCCCATCACCTTTGCCAACCCGGCGTAGTTGCTTTTGACCACGGTGAGCGATTGTTCGCTGTGCCCTAGCGCGCGAAGCCGCTCTTCAGACTTTGACAATTGGTCTGCATCAACGTCCAACGCAAGTAGTTGTCCGGTCCCTTGCATTTGATTGAGCAAAGCTTCGCTGTGACCGCCGTAACCAAACGTGACATCGGCTCCGCGTTCACCGGGTTGCGGCACCAGATGATCCAGAACTTCCTGGACAAGAATGGGACGATGCTGCCCGGCAGGGGTTTTGCCGGCGGCAAGCAGCTTGGCGATCATCGCCGGATCTTGGTCAGGCCCGTGTTCTTTGTACTTCTGATCAAAACGCCGCGGGTTCTTTCCCGAATACCGGACACGGCGTTGATGAGTTGAAGGAGTCTCGGGCGATTCACTGGAATCGGGCATAAAAGGATATCGCTCAGGTTGTGTCTGATTGTGAGTCTTCAGGCGTTGAAGTTTCTCGTCTTGGATTGTGCTTCATCGTAGCAGGCACGGAGCGATCGGATCGGCTAGTGCAGCAGCCGCACAGGTCGGCGCGTCGCTAGACAGTAAGATGGTGCATCCACGAATGTCACAAATCCTAGTCGTCATCGTCACTTGGAAAGAAAACATGACTGATCTGAAATCAATGAATCGCCGCCGGATGTTACGAACCACTTTGGCATGGGGTGGTGCGGCGGTATTCGCGTCGCGAACAGATCGTGCTCAGGGCTTCATGGCGGCAAACGATCGCCCTCAGGTTGCGGCGGTCGGTACCGGAAGTCGTTGGTGCCAGAAGGCCACGGGCATTGACCGCCCCTATGGCTCCGCACCAGACATGCGGAAGTACGGTGACTACGTTGTCGTGTGTGATGCTGATGAAAACCGACGAAGCCTCGCGTCGATGCTTACAAAGGGGTGGACCGGCACGGCCGCCGACAGCGTCGCAGATTATCGAGCGATCCTAGACCGCGATGATATCGACATCGTGCACATTTCGACGCCTGACCACTGGCATGCCAAGATCGCGATTGAGGCGATGTTGGCAGGCAAAGATGTTTACTGCGAAAAGCCGATGACGCTCACGATCGACGAAGGCAAAAAGATGGTCGATGTGTGTCGCCAAACCGAACGCATTGTTCAAATTGGAACCCAACAACGCAGTAATCCGAAATTCATTCAAGCGTTGGCGTTGATCCCTGACGGTCGAATTGGAACGCTGCAAAAAGCCACTTGCAGCGTCGGCGGCGCACCGACCAGTCCGATGCTACCCAAGGCTGATGTGCCGCAGGGATTGGACTGGGATAAGTGGCAAGGGCCTGTTCCCGGTTCCGATTTTCGATCGCTGGCTGGCAACAAAAACGAGACAAGCAGCTGGTCGCGCGGTCACTACGAATTTCGCTGGTGGTATGAATACTCTGGCGGCAAGCTAACCGACTGGGGTGCGCATCACGTTGACATCGCCACGTGGGGGCTAGGCAATACAAAGATGGGACCGATTTCTGTTAACCCGATATCTGTCAAGCATCCCGTTTCTTTCAAGGATGGTTATCCCACTGACAACACGCAGTACAACACCGCCACCGAGTTTCAGATTCAAGCGACGTTTGATGATGGTATCGAGCTGGAAATTCGGCACGACGGCGACAATGGCATTCTGTTTGAAGGCAGCGATGGCCGAATTTTTGTGAACCGTGGTCGGCTGACCGGCAAAGCTGTCGAAGATCTGAAATCAAATCCATTGCCGGATCGTGCGTTGGAGAAGGTTTACAAAAACCGTCCGCTCGTCGATCACTTTCGGAATTTCTTCGAGGCGGCTACCGATCGCAAAGAACCGATTTCGGATGTCTTTAGCCATCACCGTGCGCTGTCGACTTGTCATTTGGCCGGTATCGCCGCGCGTTTGGGACGTGAGATCAAATGGGATCCAAAAAAGGAACAGGTTGTCGGCGATGATCAAGCTCAGTCGTTCATCGCCCGTGACTACCGCGACGGTTTTGAGATCGAAACGTAGCACATGTGGTCAGCGTCTCTACCGTGGACAAAAGCTATGACTTGTTTTCTACATTGTTCTGACAATTGCTCGCAGCTTCGCTGTGATAATTCGATGCGCAACATTCGATGACTCATGGTGATGGAGCATGTCTCTTTATTCGCAATTCCGCTTTCGCAGTCTCTTTGTGCGATCGGGTTGGTTCTGACAGGTATGGCTTGGCCGGCAACGTCTCGGGCGGGCTGCGCAGCGATCCGGCGATGCGATGTGCCGTCACATGTTCGGTGGATGATTCGGTCGTATTCGATCGCGCAGTGCGGTCTGGTTTCGCGTTGTCCATTTGGTTTTGTCGCCGTAGTAGTGGGGATGGACGAAAGAAGCAAATTAGGTGGCGTCGGTTTGGATCAGTTCGCCAATCAGTCTTTGGGTTGCCGAGACCGCGGTCAAGAAACGAGAGGCTCAGACACAATCGTCACCTTTGAACAATTGCCGGTGTATGTCGACCGAACCAGTCGCAAGATCCTGATTCACGTTGATGAACGATGGCAATCTTTTTCCACAAGGCCAAGAAGTGTTCACTGAGTATCAACGCATTCAGTTTGGCGACAACGGCAATACGATCGGGGTGACCGGATTGGGCAATTCGTTCAGTCTTTATCGAGCAGGATTCAACGCCAGCTGGGAAGTCGATTGTTGGAGCCGTTTGCGACGTGTGGTCGAATCGTCCGAAGCAAATTTGGGTGTGTCGATCGAAGACGAAAGAGATATTCGACTTTGCCTGACAGCCGAAGTCGTCGCCGCCTACACCGAGTTCGCGTTTTCCGGAATCGCATCCAAGTCGCGTTTGAAAATGCAAAGGCACAACAAGAACTGCTGCAGATCGCAGAATCTAGATTCGCCAGCGGAGATACACCGAAACTGGATGTCTCCCAAGCTCGTGCCAACTTGGCCAACACTCACGCCGCCATTCCTCCGCTACACAACGGGCTCAATCAAGCGAACAACCGGCTTTCCTTGCTGATTGGTGCGACGCTACAACAATTCGATGCGACGTCGACCTACGGTTTCGTTCCTTCCCCGCAGGCGCAGTCGTCGCGGGCATGCCACGCGACCTGCTGCGTCGTCTCCCTGATATCCGCCGCGCGGAGCGCGAAGTCGCCGCGCAGATCGCTTTGATCGGTGTTGCCAAAGCGGAGTTATTTCCCACGTTTTCATTGAAGGGGACCATCAACTGGGAGTCGTTCGAGCTGGATAACTTGATCGAATCTGGCAGCAATGCGGGTGCGATTGTCCCTGGTTTTCGCTGGAATATTTTGAACTATGGGCGCCTGACCAATAACGTGAAAGTGCAGGAGACGAGGCTGAAACAGACACTCGTTAACTACCGACACTCGGTCTTGGCTGCGAACACCGAGGCGGCAGATGCGATGTCAGCCTTCGCGAAAAAGCAGGAACAGATTAGCTATTTGAAACAGACGGTTGAAAGCAGCAGGGAAGCGGTCATGTTGGCGACCAAGCAATACGAAAAAGGCAAAGTGCGATTAGATCGCGTCACCGATCTGCGGACAGACTTGATCCAGCAGACCGACGCACTCGTGTTGGCAGCGGGCGAAGCGTCACTTGCATTGATCCGTTTGTACAAAACGATGGGCGGCGGATGGACCATGCCGCGTCAGTCCGCCTAGCGAAGTCGAAACGTTTGGCTGAAGTAAAAAGCGTGCTGTCCGGCGCGACGCGCAGAAGCAATGTTGCTGAACGCAGAGGGATTGCGATCACAATATGGGACGACTTCGATTTCAAAATCGATTTCTCGCTTTTGCCCCGTGTCGATTTAAGAACGGACCGCTGCCTGGGCTATTCGTGATCGCCTGACAAGGTAAAGGCTGCCCAGAAGAATGGCGATAGATTTTTGCCTTTGTCGTTGGGCTGGTCATCGATGGGAGCATCATCGGAAAGCTCGAACCGCCGATCACCTCGGAGTGCCCCGGTTTGTGGTTGGTAGCGATGGATCATTTCAAGCTGAGTCGCTTGGAGTGCTGCTGATTTGGTCATTTTCTCACTCCAGAGCTTTTCGTAAAACGTTGTCATGAACACTTGAGTCGCACGGTCATCGACTTTCCAAAGGCTGGTCAGAATACTTTTCGCCCCCGCCAATCCAAACGCTCGTTGGAGTCCCACGACTCCTTCGCCCGATTGCACTTCGCCGAGTCCGGTTTCACAAGCAGACAGCACGACCAATTCGGTTTCGACTAAATCCAGTTCTGTCACTTCTGCGGCGGTCAAAATCCCGTCGTCTTGGCCCATCTCCGGTGTTTGGTTTGCACCGGCCAGCACCACTCCCGTCAAGAAAGAAGGATGCAGCCCGGGTACGGTCTGCCCATCCAGCATCGACATCGAATTGAGAGATTCTTGTCGCCCGCTGGGCTGTACCGCACCGTTGCTGTTGGTGTTCTGCCCTGCGAAGAAACCATGTGTTGCCAAGTGAAGGTAGCGTGTCTTGCTTGCCATTCTGCGAATGGCGTCTTCACAAGCAGCGGTGCGGTTGAGCGAGATGACCTGAACATCTGGAAAACAGCGTTCTGCTGCTGACGCAATGCTGGTGATTTCATCGCGTGTCCCTGGCAGGGACTCCCAGTCATTGGATTCGGTCGGCGATCGGTTCGCCCAACGCGGGGCGTACTTCACTTTGGTCGTGACGGCGATCTTGTCGGAATCGATGCGGTTGGATTGTTTTGGGCTCGCGTTTTTTGCAATCGCATTTTCGGTAGTCTGCTGGGCAATGCTGGTCTCAAATCGGGCAGCGTAGTCCACGTCGCCCACCAGCAAGATTTTCTTCCCTGCATCAAGGCTGTTGTTTTGATCCCGCGCATCCTTTCGTTTGGATTCAATCATCCATTGGGGAACAGGCACTGTCACAAATGCGTGGTCTTGTACCAGAGAGCCTCTCTTGGCGGTGTGCGGAATCGCGGCGAAAGGTAACTGTGACAATCGGCCATCGGGGGATATCAACACGGTTTTGGCATTGCCGACCAGCGGCGCCAAAGGCTGCCAAAGAAGCGTCGCCAAGTGTTCGCCGGCGAGCTCTGCTCCGTTTCGGTTCGCGATCGTTGAGCCGGGGGTAAACGAACCACGCCACTGCGAAATGGCGTGGTTGATCTTGTCAGCTGGTCCAAGATCTATCATCGCGATGGCACCCGAGTCGCCCTGGATCGCAAAGGCCACGATGCATTTGGATTGGTCCGACGTCAGATCGCCGATCACATCTGAGCGTTTGAATTCAACAAAGTCGACCAGCACTTCGCTTGGCTTGATGAATTGCTGCCAATCAGTGGGAGTGGCTGCCCAGTTGGCTTCGGCCAGTTTGGTATGCGTCAGCAGTGCTAATTCAGATTCCAGCCGCTGCTTTTGTTGGGTCAGTACAGTCAGTCGATCCAAGGCCTTGGTTTGGTCGATTGCATTTCGTGCGGCAAAAACGCGAGAGGCGAGTTCGCGATTGACACCTTCCAACTGGCGTGAGACTGCGATGGTTTCAGGGTTGTGACTACGTGATGCCTTTCGCAGTCGGGCTTGTTGCATGAACACAGCCCCTTTCCATTGCAGGACGTAACGATGCACTTTTTCGGCGGCCAAATTCTGCTGGAGCGCAAATCCTAGATAAGCGTGCATGGCCTGGTCGGTTGCCATGCGTAGCGACAGTTGTTGGTTTTCAGATAGAACGGAAGCAAATCGCTGTTCGTCGGTGAGTGCGGAAACGACGCCCAAAGTGAGCCAATTTTCCGCTTCGGCGACCCGATCACAAAGCTGACACAGCTGTGCCAACTTGCGGTGAGTCCCCCATTGCAGGCTTTGTAAGCTGACAGCTGGATTGGCGACTGCATCGGCCTTTTCGCCCTTAGACGTTGTTGCATTTCCTCGGCTTAGCTCAAGTGATTGCGTCAGGTGGCGTTCGGCATCCATATAGCTGCCCTTGGCCAACAAGGCTTCTCCGAGCAAATGGTGTGCTCCGATCAGAAGCTCCCGATTCGGTGTTTCTGTTTTGCAACGTTTCAGGACGTCTTTTGCAATCGGTAACGCAGCATTGGATTCGCTTTGTATCAGATAGAGACGAGTCAGCAATTGTAAAATGCGTGTGTCGACTTCGTCCCCGACCGATTTGTCGTCGGACAAAAGTCGCCCGCGATGCAGCCACAGTTCGGCAAGGTCGGTTTTTCCCATTCGCAGATAAAGTTCTGCCAGTTGCAGCATGGACTGACTTCGCTGACCGATACCTGCTTCGGCCATGGCATTTTCTGCATTCACCACCAGCGCTTCGGCGCGATCAAAGTCGCCCATTGCTGAAAGCAAGTCCGCGTGTCGGAGCGACAGATTGGCAACGGCCAATGAATCGTCGGCCATTTCGTTTTGGAAGATCCGCAAGCAGAGATCTCCGTGTCGCAGGGCCTGTGGAAGGTCACCTCGCAGCCGGTACGCTTTTGCAATCGTGGCGTTCACGCGCGCGAACAACAACGATTCGTTGCCCTGGTCCTGTTCGGCTAAATCGATTGCGCGGTGTAAGCGACTGATGGCGGATGTGAAATTTTGCTGAAATATTTCGGCTTCGGCGACATACTGAAGTGCAATGACATGCAAGCCGATTTCACTGGGACCGTTCAGTTCTAAAACAGAAAGCGTCTGGGCAGCGAGCGTGTGAATTACTTCTGCGCGAGCATGATTTAGTTGCCCCATGGCATCGCCGTGCGGCGGAACAGTCAACGGCCGCAGCATCTTTAAGATTGCATCGGCATACTCCGGCGTATCCGTTTTGTACTGAGCTCCTGCGTGAGCCAAAAACTGTTTCACCCATGGGCTGTGATCATGGTTGTCGGTCCACGTACAGCTGGCGACAAGGCATCCGTACAAATTGGGGAGGTCACCGCCGGTTGGGTCGATTTTCTTTTTCAGTTCTAACGCGGATTGATAGTGTTCAACGGCTTCATCAAATCGCTGTGCTTCAAACGCGTTGTAACCTCTTTGAAAATGATTCCAGCAAGTCATTTGGCCATTGTTGAATTGGTTTCGCTCTCGAATCTCCAAGGCAGTCTTCAGATGTTTCTCGCTTTCATCGAAGTATCCCAATTGCGTTTCACAATCCGCTAGGTCGACCATCGTCTGGCAAATCTCAAACCCATCTTGTCCGTTGTAGATGTATGTCAGTTTCTCAAGTGCGTCGGTTAGCAAGGGATAGGCCTTGGCGGGTTTGCGCAAGCCATCCTTCAGAATACGCGCCTCGATTCGAAGACAATGCACGAACCGCTCCGATTTTGGACCCAGCGTTCTTTGGCAACATTCTTTGGCATCTGAAATGCACTCCAACGCTTGATCGATCTTCGCAAGTGCAGCCAAATTTCCGGCACGCCACTGGAGCCGTCCGGCATGCCGGGCTGTTTGATTGTAAGGACGTTTGTCGGTCCGCCGGAAAAGCTCTTCGTAGACCGTGGCTGCTTCGACGTGGCGTCCTAGTTCGACCATCACATTGGCGACCATGGATTGTGCATCATGGACGATGACATCTTGGGTCCCCAGAAGTGCGTCGGACTGTGCGAGAAATTTTTGTGCCCACTGGAGCGAATCGGTGTAGTTCCCCGTGCTGTAGGATTGGTCAGCACGATACTTCAGTGGCATGGCTTTGGCCAACTCCGAACGCTCGGTAGCCGATAGAGCGAGTCGGCGTTGAAAGCCGGCCAAAGAGATTTGCCCGTCAAGCACCATTGGATGGTCGTTGCCAAACCGCGCCTTCAAGCGAACCAGGAAATCTTGGACGGGCTTGATTACAGACGGACTAATTTGATCCGAACTGCCCAAATGATCGAGGTTGATAAAGACATCGTTTACCGCGCCGCAAAGCCAGTCATCCCGGCGTGCCCGCGTCTGCATGAAGACATCCGAGGCCGTGATCAGATGCTCGATGGCTTGTCGATAGGATCCCTGTGTCCAAGACCAGTAGCCCATGCGCCGGTAAATCATCGCCGTCGTATCGGACTGGTCGCCGAACAGTTTTTCCCACTTGGGCAAGATATCCTTGCCCAACTTGATTGCCGCAGGAAAACTTCGCACGCTGGCAAGTTGGATTGCTTCTTGTCGTTTCGCATTCAGCGTCTGGTAATCGTTTTTTTCGTCGGCTGACAAGGACACGATCGCGCGGCAGACGTCTAGATCGCGTTTCAATCCAGCGTTCTCGTCTGATAGCCGGATCGCGATTGCCTGTGCTTCTTCGCGAAAGGATAGCGCGGCGTCCCAGTCAGCGTTGCGCTCGGCGACTTTGGCTCTGGTAACCAGGATGCTAGCCGTATAGCCAGCTATGTTTGCGCCTCCATCGTCCTCCATGGCTTTCCACCAAGTGTCAGGCATTTCTCGCTTGAGTTGCTGGAAAGCCTGACGCGACACTTCAATGGCTTTCTCCGCGTCACCATCGACCAGGAAAACATAAGCACGCAGCATCGAAAGGTTGGGAGGCATTCGTACGATGCCTGAACCATCACGCACCGCTTCGATGGCAAGTTGCTTGGCAAACCAATCGTAGGATTCGATGATTTGTGCAAACCGATCCGTGATGTCGCGGTCGCTGTTGAATCTGGCAATCGTGTAGGTGAGATCGGTCAGACGCTTGCGGGCTTCGACTGCCATGCCCCGAGAGACCGGACCGTTGCCATCGACAATTCTGGTGGACTGACCATTGCCGGAATCATAAACGAGTTTCCATAGCTTGGACGCGTCACTTTCTTGCCCCAGATTGTTGTATGCATTTAAGAGCATGAAGTGCGTCAGTTTGTTGCCTGCAAACGAGTCGCCAAAAGCAATCTTTTCGAGTCGTTGGGCTTGTTGTCCCAGCTGTAAAAGTTTGGCCCAGTCTTTTGCAAGCAGGGCGTCGCGGCAATCGTTCCAAATTAGATCTCGCGATAGAATTGCACGCGATTGAGCAATGGTCGGTACGTCGATTGTGGGATCACCTTCGTCCGCCCCCACCTTCGTCGACCGAAGCACGGATGTTGAAAGAATCACGATGGACAAGGCCACCATTGTGATGCAGATTTTCGACGGGCGTGATGATGCGTTCATTGACTGATCCACTGAACCAAGTGAGCATCCCACCACAGGTTGCTCGTTGCTGTTTCCTGGCCTCGGATGGCTGACGATTGGCTCGAAAAGAAATCGATCTTCAACTGAGAACCATTCGCATCCTGCTGACGGACAGCACTGTTTGGGTTAGCTGTAAACGCCCCACTGCGTGTGGGGGTGGATTCAGGGGCGTGTAAAAACTGAAAGAGACTGGAGAGATCAAGAGGTCGGGGACCGACAAAGACGATCGCCCGATGAAGCCCCACGATCGCTGGACGAAATTCAGGATCGTCTCGTGGTAGCAGAGCATCTCCATTGCAAACAAAACCGCTGGAGCGAACGCCCCTAGTGGCGTCAATCCTCTGTCGCTCGATATTGGGTTGTGTGAAGGAACGCGGACACATCAGCGACACTTCATGGTTGGGATCAATATGGACAATCGTGGCAAAGAGATCTTGGTCTGAAGCCAAATCGTGTTGCACTTCGATAATGTAGATGTCACCCGTATCGAGCTGGGGGCGTCCAGAGAGTCCCGGTTTGGCGGGGGCCCATTGGATCGTTTTCGCATCAGGCCCTGAACGCTTACCAATAACCAGCCCGGTTCGGATCGCAGCATCGCTGGGAGCTCTGGCCGCGACGTGCTGCGCGATGATCTGTGTCAATCGATCCGAAGCGATCTGGCCAGGAGATTTTTCACCAGCTCGCGTGACCGCATCCTTGGAGACAAAGCCGGTTTCGATGGATGCCCAAGCAGTGTCCGGTCGAGCGACTGGCGCGTGGTCGTTCCATTGAACGGATACACGGGATTGGTCAAATCCGACTTGGTCAATCGTCGCCGTGCCGATGGTGTGCCGGGAACTAGCGAGCGCGGCGATCGGTTTGGCAGACGTGAAGATCGGAAACGATGTACCTGTCTGGATCGAATCCAGGATGCCGCGTTGCAAGAAACCTTGTGAATCGCCGTCGTCTTTCTGGTTTGGCGTAAACCGGATCATTGCGATATCGCGAAGGTTACCTGAATCGGTTTTCGCTTTGTGATTTGTCAACCAGAACGGTTCCCCCGCCATCGCACCGGAGATCTCGACTTGAGGTTCTGGAAGCAGACCGAGGTGATCTTCGAGCTGATAGTGCCAGTGCAAAAGGTTTGCCAAACGGGTCATCGGCAGCGGTGATCCTTGCTCGATCAACGCACAAACTCGGGCCAGAGAAAGCGTCAATAGTCCGTGCGGTTGTCCGGCTGATTCGGTCTCTGGTTCCAGCTGATCCGATCGACAAGCCGAAATGAATCCGACATTGTTGGGTAGTTCGGCCTCTGTTGATAAAGCAGCAAACTGATCGACAGGAGGCGAAGGCAGTGATCGGTCCAAGCGGCGATGCCGTACGCGCTCTCCGGTGCCACCTCCTCGAAGCCCTGTTCCGCTGTGACAGCAATCCAGAATGACCAACAGGCGATTAGTTGGATCGCTGGCGATCGAATGAGCCCAGTGTCGTAACTCATCGTCGCGAATGTCTTGCTGGCCGCCTTGTCGATCAGCGTCGTGGGGAACGATTGTCTGATCGAAATACGAGGGCTCGTCGCGCATCGGTCCTTGCAACTGATCCATCGCTTGGGAACCGTGTCCGCTGAAATGGAACACGACCCTTGCTGGTTCTCCGGATTGATTGCAGGCCTGGACTTTCTCCAGCGTCGCCTGCAAAGCGTTTAAGATTGCAGAACGGGTCGCCATCGAATTGGTCAGCACCGTCAAATTACCCGGCTTGTAAGCCTGGTCGGAACCCAACATTTGTTTGACGAGACTGACGTCGTTGACGCAGCCGCGTAATTGCTGGCTTGGTGGCAACGATGCGTATTGGTCGATGCCAATCAGAATGCCAAACCGTTCAGCAGACACGTCAGGCGCAGCGAAGGCGACTGCGAACGAAGTTGAAACGATCCAAAAGACGAACCTCGCAGGATTATTCATGTGGGTTTCTTCAGGCGTAGTCGATCAAGTCACTGAATCGATCCCATCACTGGTTTGATTTTGTGTCACTGCTGCTGGCAGACGGACGCATCATCGACGTCAGCAGCATGTCGAATGCTTGCTCGCGCGTCTCGTCATCGACTCGGATGGGAGAGGGGAAACTAAGGCTATTGACGCTAGCGATGCGTGCGAGCATCTCTTCGGCCGGTCGACAGATTTCCAAGTCATCGTTCGTCACTTTCCCGTGATAAGCTCGGGAACCAAGCGACTTGAGACTCGCTTTCTGTTCGCTGGTCAGCAACTTTGTTTTTGCAATTGAATTGGCCAAATCGCGCAGCGTCGAAATGTCCTCGTCCTTGCCGGCTTGAATCAATGATTTTGCGATCACACGGTACAGACCCAAGCTGGCTACTTCCCGATCGTCCCCACCCAGCGAAACCAACACGGACCCGGGCAGACCCACCGAATCAGGCCTTGGAATGGCGACGTCAGTCTTGCTACTTGCGGCAATCGCCGTGTCGTCACTTGACGCAGTGGCCTTGATCGAAGCAATCGAGTGTGCGTCTTGATATGGACCTTGCAATTCTTCTTCGATCTCACGTAGGTAAGTTCGCAGCCCGGCTTGCTGGCGTGACCCGATACCGTCTAGGTCGGTTTGTAACAGTCGATGCAGGACACGCATTTCGGTTACACATTTGGCGTAGCAGATCGAGAGCGGTCCGCAATTCGACGGCGAATAGGATTTCAATTCCCTCAACATCGCGTCTGCGTTTCCGCGAAGTGCACGATGACGAAACAAACTAGGCCAAGACGACGACAGGTCGCTTGCGGTTCGCTCTTGAAGCGCAGCTGTCTTGATTCGATTGGCAGCGATACGTTGGTCCAGTTTCTCTTTGGCGTTCTCCGCTCGCATTTTTCGCAACGTCCAAATCATGATGGCGCGTTTTTGAGTCAAATCCAAATCGGCAGACTTCACTTCTTGCATCTTTCTCATGCATTCGATTCTCGATATCTCGCCCTTCCAATACGAGTCGTAGAGCTTGCCGTACGCGTCCACCAGACTTGCTCTTTGTTGTTCTCTTGCCTGTAGAACAGAGTAGGCGTTGGTTCCATCACCGCGGGTTAGCTTGAGCGACTTTCGGTCTTGTGATGGCGTTGCTCGATAAATCCCTAGTAGCTGGTCGCTGGTTTGCTGCTGATCCTGCTCCTTTTGCTGCACAGCGTTGAACAGATTAACGGCGACACCGGTGATCGACGGCGGCAGTTGCTCGGCAATGCTTTGGCTCGCATCCGCCACCCGATTCAACTCGTCTAGCAGCGACTCTGGCAATGGTTTGCCAACCAGTTCGTCACGTAGATGTTTGACACGGTCACGTTGACCGGTCACGGCAGCGATCAAGAGATCTCGTCGCAGCTGTTTTGACCAAGCAAGGCTTTCCGCGGTGACGGCATCCGCTTCGACGGAGATGGGGAGCGGTTTCAACGCTCCGGCATCGTCCGCTAATTGCTTGATCGTCTGTGTCAGCCACTGATCTGATTCTGCTACGGACAACACGGCTTTTGTTGATGATTCATCTCCGCTGGCTGTCGCCAAAACCCAGGCCGTAACCGGCACCGATCGAATGCTCTCTGATCGCACGATTTTGATGGGAATCCCGTTGATTAGTTCGACCAGTCGCGCGGAGTCCAGGCTGTCAATCGCTTGGCCGATCTGAACAAACGTTTCGGTCGTTGGCGGTTTTGCGTTTGTGGTAACCGCCTCTTCGGCCACCGCGTTGCCAAGTGCCACGATGCTGATCGCAATTGCGGCCTGCCGGATGATGCGATTTAGCATGCGAAAACACTTTTCTGTTATGAACGTTTGAAGCATCCAACCGATTGTAGACCATCGTATTTTTGGCGTTGCGCAATTTCAAGAATTCGGGGTAAGCATTTGGGCAAGCAATCGGAGTGCTGTTCCAGGGTAAAGCATTCATCATTGCGGGGGCTGATCTGTCCAAATCGACAAGTGCGTCTTTCTGAGTGCTGACGGCTATTGGTGACGGAAACACGAAAGTGTCCTGAAGGTGCCAAATGAATTTGCAGGGCCGATTAACGGGACACCCTGACTCCGTCGCTCCTTTTGCGTCGTCCGATTACGTTTAGGCAACGATAATCAATTGGCGGTCGTTGTATCGCCAGCGTGTACTGCAACTGAGAATCATTCCATCACGGAGTATCAATAGTGAACATTCAGGCTCAGGGTTGGTGGGAGCAAGATTGTTACGGTCGGCAGACAATGGATCCGTTGTTGCTGGATTTCGTTGACGGAGAAGTTTCCGGATCGGGCAACGACATTGTCGGGCCGTTTACGATGTCGGGCGTCATCAAGGACGGCAACGTCGCGATCAAGAAACATTATGTCGGCCAGCACGACACCGACTACATCGGTCAGTTTGACGGTGAAGGAACGATGCAGGGAAAATGGCATATCCACGAAATGACAGGACCATGGATGATTCACTTGCGTGGCCAAGTCGGTGGTCGTCATCGAGATTGCGGCGGCGACCAGGAGCCGGCGGACATTCGTCAGATCTAGCGTTTGTTGGTTAAACGCTCTGGTGGACAGCACTGAGACGCGCACGAAAAAACCGGCCGCCTGACTTGCAAGCGGCCGGTTGTTTGTTCGAGAGCGTCTTGCGAAGAGTTACTTTTTCTTGGCAACTTTCTTAAACGCTTTGGCAAATTTGGCATCGGTGAAAACGAGTTTCATTTTGGCCTCGTCGCCCTGCGTGGATTCGACCTTGCCTTTGCAGCCGTCACAGCAAAATGCAACTTTGACGCCAGCGACTTCGGTTGCTTTCGCTGGGTCCGCAGGTTTCGAGCTGAACGGGCACAATTTTTGTTCGTACTGTTTAGTAGCGACCAACTGATGGTTGGCTTTCACCGCGAACTTCTTTTCTGACTTGGCAAACTTGCCAGCACATCCGCCACAGCAGAAGTAAACTTTTCCGTCTTTGTAATCGACCGATTTCGACATGTCCGCAGCCTTGTTGGCGACGACGCACTGTACGGTCTTCTTCGTATCGGCTTCGGTCGCAACGACGACGCCTGCAATGAGGGCAACGGCAAGGAACGCGCTGATTTTCTTAAACATGTTCTCAATCTCCAAGTGACAATGAAATCGGATTCAACCACGCGTCTTTTGACAAAGTCATTCGACAGTGTCATCAAATCACGGCATCGATGCTGATCATGCCAACCATGGCCACCAAACTCCGTGCTAGAGCATAGGCAGTTTGGCAACACAGGGTCAAATTTCCGTTTAGTTTGACGGCGACTCCAGCAGCATTCTCAGATAGCTTCGCGGCTCGTCTCGATGCAATCCCAGCTCAGGAGCCAATTCCAAAATTCTGGCTCTCGCATCGGCAATCCGTGTTTCTTGCTGGGAAACTTGCTGATCATTATGGCTTTCGATGACCAGTTCGATCTCAGAAAACCAGCCCAGAGCGTGGACATGATCGATCGTGACCGTGAATTCGTGGTCGTTTTTCGCTAATAAAAAACTACGCCGATCTTTCTTCACCGTGGCAACTCGCCGGAACCCAAGCAGATCCAGCAGCGTTTGCATCTGCGAACCATCGACGTCGCCGGGGTCTAATCGCCATTCGAGTTCGCGTCGTGCTTTGACAGCTCCCGGCAGCTTGGTCCCTTTGTAAGTAATCAAGGGCATGCCATTGCTGTAGCGAATCCGCAGCGCTTCGTGAGTCTGCGCAAAATCACGACACGGATGATTGAAATATGTGTCGGCGTGTTCCTGAAATGGCTGTTCGGTCGCGCCCAACGCGACTAGCCGATGTTGAAGCACGTCTGCCTCGTCGACGTGGTACTTTTGTTCGACTTCGATTGCGTTATTCATTGACGGTCGACGATGCGTTGGTAGGGGAGGGGCGTGTCAATCGAAGACGTCCCAACGGTGGTGACTTGCCCTCGCTGGTGATCCAAACTTGATGTTGCTGGTCGACGGCCACAGCTTCGACTTGCTTCCAATTCGGCAACGAGTAAATCTGAGGCAGCTTGGCAAACTGTTCAGACAACTTTTGGTCGTTGGCCGTTCGTTTGAAGTGAAAGGCTTGAAAATAATTGACGATCCAAACATCACCGTTCTTGCTGTCGATATCCATTCCCGAAACCATTGGAATCGATAACGTCGTGGCTTTCTGGGCGACGATTTTTTCGGTGTCACCTGCTGGTCGACTGTTTCGCTTGGGCAGGTCGATCGTATACACGACGGCGTAGGGCAGTTTTCCCTTGGTGATTAAGACAACTTTTTGACGCTCCGTATCGACCGCGATCGCTTCGCAATCACGGGGCTGATCGGGAAACGTAACATGAAGGACTTGGACGCGTTTTTGGTCGGTCTTCTTGTCTGGATTGGGTTCGTCCAGAAGGTACAGTTCGATCGACTTGCGTTTGTGCAAATTGTTTCCACTGTCGGCGACCAGCAACCGCGGATAGCCGTCGTGAACGAACGACGCCATGTCTTCCCAGTCTTTGTTTTCGATTCCTTTCAAGCGACACCGGCCGGTTGCTTTGCCGCGATTGTCGACGGCATACAAGTAGGACTTGTTGCCGGAATCGTTGTGCGTCCACCAGCGATTTTTGCCGACATTTGAAACCGCCAGTCCGCTACTTTCAGTGACATCTGATTTCTTCAGCCTCACGACATCCAGCACCACAGCGGGATTTTCGTCCAACTTGGGCTGTTTGTCGTCGGCGATGGCCCAGTTAGATGGCAACCCGAACGGAACAACCAGCAGGCCGCACAAAACGGTAAACGCTGAGATGACTTTCATGCCGGATTTCGCCTGCGTCTGATTCATTTGGATTGCTAATTCGCCTGCAGTCGATTTCGCAAGTCACGTGCCGCTGTGACGCGGTCATCGGCTCGGTCGATGGCGCCGGTGACGGCGATGCGATGAAAACCTGTGGCGGTCACTTGAGCGACATTGTCGGCTTCGATGCCACCGATTGCAAAGGCAGGAAGCGCCCGTTGTTTCTTTGCATCGTGGACTTCGGACAGAAACTCCGTACCGACAAATTCATCAAACAATTTGGTTCGGCTGGGAAACACGGGGCCGCAGCCAATGTAGTCCGCGCCCTCTCCAATCGCGTCGTGGACTTGAGCGATGCTATGCGTCGAAACACCGATCAATCGATCGGTTCCGATGATTGCTCGAGCGGCGTCCGCGGGCATCTCATCTTGGCCGACGTGAACTCCATCTGCACCCGACGCCGCTGCGATGTCAGGCCGATCGTTGACGATAAAAAGCGTGTCGTTTTGGTTGGCGATCAGAACGCCGATCTTGGCACGCTCCAGCAAGACGCGGTCGCTCTGTGCTGAATCACGAAGCTGTAAGATATCCACGCCAGCTTTGGACAACTCAGTTACCTTGGTTGCAAAGTCTTGATCGTCGGTGCCTGCGTCGATCAAAACATAGAGCTGACTTGCGGCGAGCCGAGTCAGTCGATCGCTGCGACGGAGTTGTTGTTCCAGATCGGCACAGACCGTGTACGCGCGGTAGCGAACTCGTTCGACCGCCGAACTAACGCTCGTGTCGATGAGTTTGCTGTACTCTTCGATGACTCGCAGCGACTGTTGGGTTCGACTGGCCGCAGCCTGTATTACGCTTACGGCATTGGAGCGATGGTATTCTGTCTCCACTTGGATATTGGTGCCGACATCGTCTGCCGTGTCGCGTGCGGCCAAGAGGGACTCTCGGTCAAGGATCGACAGAGCCGTTGTCAAACCGTGTCGCAACGTTTTCAACGACGACGTCATCGTTGAATCATCTAGAACAAAGCGGGCGTACTCTTCCATGGTACGAAGCCCTTCGCCGGCTCGGTTGATGCTCGCATCGAGAATACGATAGACTGCCCGGTGTGATTGAATAGACATTGGAGAGCGAACAAAAACCGGGAGATTCGGATGAAGACAGTCTTACAGAACAGTTTAGTAGTTGCGTTGGTTGCCGGAGTCTTTTGTGCGACTTTCAACGATCTCACTCCTTCGTTTGCCCAAGAAGCTGCGACTCAGAAGAAATCGCCGGAGAAAAAGCGGCCTGCGAAGAAAAAGCGAGCACCTAATCCTGCCTTCCAACCACCGGAAATCCAAGAGGGCTTGCCCAATGTGCTGCTGATCGGCGATTCGATCTCGATCGGATACATGGTTCCAGCCCGCCAAGAGCTCAAAGGCATTGCCAACGTTTTCCGCCCCAGCACTAACTGCGGACCGACGACAAACGGAGTGGCCAAAGTGGACGCTTGGGTGGGCGATCGCAAATGGGACGTGATCCATTTCAATTTTGGACTTCACGATTTGAAATACATGGGCCCCAAAGGCCAAAATTTGGCGGACCCCCAATCGGCCGAAAGCAAGCCACAAGTCTCCATCGACGACTACGCCGCGAACCTGACAACGATCGCGAAGCGTCTGAAGAAAACGGGAGCAACCGTCATTTGGCGACAAACGACGCCCGTCCCCGAAGGAGCCAAAGGCCGCGTGGTGGGCGATTCACGCCAGTACAACGAAGTGGCGGCGAAGGTGATGGAAGAGGTCGGCGGTATTCAAACCGATGCTATGTTTGATTTCGCGACAAAGGAAGTCCAGACCTTGCCGGCCAACGTGCACTACAGCAAAGAGGGTTCGGCCAAGTTGGGCGCACACGTCGCCGACGTGGTCAAACAGGCGTTGTCCTCACGCGTCAAAAAATGACCCCGCAGAATCCTAAGCGCCCTTCTAACTCTCGCGTGAACACATCAAACTATCACGACACGCCCTCGTAGCTCAGCTGGATAGAGCAGCTCATTCCTAACGAGCAGGTCAGAGGTTCGAATCCTCTCGGGGGTGCTTCGCTTTTCGATTCTTTTTGCGAGTACCGGTTTTTACCGAAGTTGCCAATCGCGGTCGGTCATTGCGACCAAACCCGACCACCCAGATCCGATCGCTCAAACGCTGGATTTGAGGCAATAGGTGGCGTCATCGATCGATTTCACGCGTGTGGCTTCATGCAACTCTGCCTGCGAATTTGCGGGGAGCACTCGATTGGATCAGCTATTTTGGGGGAGTGGCATGTGGTTGTTGTGGGGCCCCACCATTAGCCATTTATGCAAGGGTGTTCCTTCATCGGTTGATTGTGAAGCGCGGCGGGCCGTTTGTTGGTCCGATGAAACGCCAAACGCAACTCCGGAGAAGAGCGAATACTGTGCGAAACAAACTGATGATCTTGGGCGTCTCATTCTTCTTGTCTCTGCCAGGCATCGAGGGCATCGCGGCCATCGTTGTTGAACTGGATCTAAAAGAGGATCGAACAGCCGTCCGCGAAGAGTACCCGATCGAGTCATCGCATTACGCGACGTCGATCGTTGTAAAAGATTCCGAACAGCCGTCCTCACAATCGCTGACAACTGTTCGCTTTGTTTCTCAGCCATTAGCGATTGAACAAAATTCGTTTAGCAACGGCTATTCGCTTGCCCAGATGACTATCTACGGGCTGACAGCAGCGTTCACTTTTTATGCCGCGTTAGTATTGCCCCGATTCATGCACTGGCGTTGAGCCGGCGGTGGATGCCTATGTTTGTGGGTGCCCGTGTTTGTGGAGGCCTATGCTTAGTGCCATGCCCGTGCTTAGTCACGAGGTCTCTGATCAGTCGGAACCTTGTGCCCTGTTGAAGTGACCCGTCGAATACTCGCTCAATAGAACTTCACCATGTGTGTGATGACGTGACCGAGAATCGCTGTCCAGGCCTCTTCCACTTCATCGGTCCATGCGGTGTCATATTCGCTGGCAACTTCGATCACGGTTGTCATCCACGTTTCGTACATTGACGGTTCAATGTTCAAATGGTGGCGATCGTGAGTTTCGGCACGCTCCCGAATTTCTCGGAGTGAACTGGGGTCTCCCGAGGTCGCACCGGCGGCGAGCTTCAACGAGCGCAGAAGCATTTCGTTTTGTTTTTCAAAATCAGTGTTCTTGAATTTGTCACGGATCGCATCCGAACGCGACAAGAAACGCTCATAGAATACCGGAATGAAGTTCCGGTTTTCACTACAACGATCGAGACTGCCGAGAAAAAGATCTTTGTGCGTTCCATCCATTGAGGGCTACTTTGTTCGATTGAAGCGGATGACTCTCCCTCAGCTTAGTTCATTTGGCTTGCAGTATGTCAGTGTCGTGCATCTGGCGAAAAAACAGAATGACAGAGAGAGCACGCATCGCTATCACGTTGTTTTTCTAGGAAATAGAATGCTCTGCTACGGTTTGGCGAACCATTCCAAACCGCAGCGTGTCGCGATTGCCATGTGACCCGCTTTCGGTGTAACCCTGTTCGACCTCGCTGAATGCCCTTTGTTTTATGAAACGAATTGAACCCGTCACGCTCGAACGCGGCGGCATCCGATTAGAACCTCTTTCGGAACAACACATCGAATCACTTTCGGCCGCAGCCTGTGATGGCGAGCTTTGGGAGCTGTGGTTTACGTCCGTTCCGAAACACTTGCAGACGGCGGACTACGTTGCCGATGCGTTGGCAGGGCAGGCCAGCGGACACATGTTGCCTTGGGCCGTGCGCGAGCTAGCCAGCGATTCGATCATCGGAACAACGCGTTACCACGACATTGTCGTCGATGCCAGTCGCGTCGAAATTGGCTACACGTGGTATGCAAAGCAATGGCATCGAAGTCACGTCAACACGACATGCAAGTTGATACTGTTGTCACACGCATTCGAGGAACTGAGCTGCGAAGTAGTGGGGTTGCGGACGGATCACTTTAACTTTGTCTCCCAGCGTGCGATCGAACGGCTAGGGGCAAAGAAAGACGGCGTGATCCGTCACCATGCGCCGCGTCGTGATGGAACTGTTCGCGATACGGTGATGTACAGCATCCTTCGTGCCGAGTGGCCTACGGTGCAGAGGCATCTTGAATCCAGGCTGTCCTGAATCCAGGCCGGGTCGCGAGCGAGCTTAAGCTGGGTTCTTCAGCAAATAGATGCCGTAACCCAGTGTGTCGCGTCCCCAGCGAAGGTAGGCGTCCATCCATTCGCGCCGGGCGCTGAGTCTGTCGGCGGCAGTTTGGTTGTTGGGATCTTCTGCGGCATTGTGTTCGACGATTTGTTGATAGCCCCATTCAAAATCGTCCCACTCTTCTTCACTGCTGGTCCATGCCGCAAGCGGAATGAGCCCGAGTTGCTTCGCTGTTTGGACGTTGCGGGCGTGCGTCATCGAATCGGGCGACGAGTCACCTAGCATTGCACGATACTCCGGCGATGCAGGCTGCTTCATGTATCCTTCGCCAATAAGAATTTGACCGCCAGGCGCGAGCATGGGAATGATCTTTGACAGAGCGTTTGCGAAGGAATCAGGACCGAGCCCAAACGCATGACTGGATCCCATGCAGATCGCAATATCGATGGGCGACTCGTCCACCGTGAACTCTGCCGCATTCGCTTCGACAAACTGGATCTGAGCACCGTTGATGCGTCTGGCCGCCCGACGACGCGCTTCGGCGAGGTGCGGTTGGGAAGAATCAATTCCAGTGGCGACAATGTCGCTGCATTCGCACAGCCGAATGATCAGTTCGCCGCATCCACATCCGAAGTCAACGACCCGATTGCCATCTTTGACACGAAGCGCCGAAAGGTATTTCGACATTTGTGGTTCGTTGATGGGGTCGTTCCAGAGCAACTCGATCATGGCGTTCTTACTCAAGCGTTTTGTGTTTGAAAGCATGTAGCCCGTGACACCTCAGACGTTCAACGGGTTCGCGCGAGATTGGCGGCACACAATTTCCTCTGCCGGGCTGCTAGCTGCGACATTTTCTTTAGTTGAGGCCGTCGTTATTTGGTAGCGTTTGATTGCAGTGTGCTTCAAAAAATGACAGTCAGTCCGTCGACTGATCGATCGGATCCAGACTCGTTGCCCCTGATTGGTCGATCACCAGATTGCTGGCCAACGGAAACTGATGCGAACGACTTTCCAGGAAATGCATTAGATAGCCTGCGGTGTTCGGAAAAGCGATCAAGTCTCCGCGCTGGATGCCATTGGGGAAATGAAAACGGCGGAGCGAAATCAGTTCCGATTCGGTGCAGTATGCTCCCACCAAGTAGCCGCTGATGGATGCCTCTTTGTGATGATCTTGGCCGATCAGTATCGGGTCCACTAAGAATTCTTCGTGCGTAGTCCGGCATTGCGTACGATTCATGGATAGACCAATGAGCCAGTCGCCCTCAGAGTTTTGTTTGCGAAACTCGACGCGAGCGACTGTCATGCCGCAACCATCTAGCAAGCTTCTTCCTGGCTCGCATCTCAACTGCAAGTGGTTCGATTGCAAACAAGCCGCGACCATCTGATCGCCGATTTTACTGTCCAACACTTCAGCCAACCAATCCGACCGCGTCGACGATTGATAGGACGGATAGCAGTTTGATTCGCCAAGCAATTTGCCATCCGCGACGTGCCTTCCCAAGCCGTGGTTTTGATACGTGATCGGTTCGCGGCGACCTAGCAGTGCGTTTGCGTGTTGTTCTAAAAACGCCTCCCACTGTGTTGGATCGTCCAGGTAGCTGACCGGAAATCCGCCACCCATGTCGATGAACGAAGGCCGGTGACCGGATTCGCGAAGTCGATTGATCCAGCGCAAGCTTTCGGCAATCGCCGTGACTCGTTGACCGGCGTCGTATCCGTCTAAGTGGAAATGGATGCCCTGAACGGATAGCGGCAAGCTCCCAAGTTGGTTGACGATCGATGCGTCTCGATCGATGTCGAATCCGAATCGGGTGAATAGCTTTTGGCCTTGGTGTTGAAACCCTCCAATCCGCAGCGCGACCGTTGCCGTCTTGCTGGATTCTTGGCAGAGTTCAGCGATGGCCGCAAGTTCGTCGTGATTATCGACGGCAATGCAGATTCCTTGATCGATGCACAGGCGAATCAAGGAATCCGTCTTGATCGCGGCAGTGCAGATCAGATCAGCTGGGTTGGCGTCTCGTGTGAGACACTGTCGAATTTCGTTTTCGCTGGCCGTGTCGATCCCGATCCCTGATTGGATTGCCTGGTCGACCAATGCCAAGCACTTGTTGGATTTGCGAGCGAAGAAGACGCGAAAATCGAGATGCCGTTGCTGGGCGACACGATTGATTTCGTCGATGTTCCTTGCCATCACCGACGTGAAGGTCAGATTCAACGGCGATCCGTATTGGTTGACGAGGCTATGAGCCGACGGTCCAGCGATCTGATCAATCATCCAAGGTTCCAGCCGCGCGCTTAGCGGTAATTCGCCAGCACAGAGTTCTCGAAGATCTCTGCTGCGAAAATCATCGGCTCGATGGTTCTGGCCAATTGGTTCGGTGCTTGGTCGGTTCGTGCTAGCTGCGTTGTTCATCGATGATCGCGTGGCAGGCGGCAATTTCACTTGCGGTGCAAACTTGAAAACACGCATCGGAGATGCGTCTCGTGAGCCAATTGTCGCAGCCGCAACGCAATCCCGCGAGTGCCAATGACCGGACTGACAAAGGCGGCTCGTTTTGCCGTCTTAGCTCGCCAGGCGTAAAAGGCTGCACCGTTTTCCCGCGTTCTCTTCGCCACTGACGATATTGTTCTCGCGAATGCGTTTGTTTGTCGGTGGAAAATTGGTTCGCGATACGTCCGTGCGTTTCACGCTGGTAGTCGCTCCGCGTCCAAGCAGTGAACCGGACCATGCAGCAATCATCGCGTGCACTCAGGAAAAATTTTGACTGAATCGGCGAGTTTCACGCCATGATCGTTGGGCGTAAAAGTGCTGCCGTACGTTTGAATGGCGGAAGCGAATCCCGAATCGCTATTGTTTGCTGGTACGAGTTCGTGCGATGCAATCGTAATGAGATGGTTTTTCGCGTGTGCGAAACGATATTGGCTTTGAAAGGATTGTTGGATCGATGGCTTACAAATCATTCCTGTCTGAACGCGGGCTGGGCGGTCGCTTGTTTTCAAGTTCGCTGATTACGATGACGGTCATTTGCGCAGCGATCTTCTGTATGCAAGCGGGGTGTCGGTCGTCGGATGTGTCGAATGCGGCATTGGCAGATGCCGAAATGCCGATGCCCGACCAAAACGCACCCGAAGCGGTAGCATCTGAACGTCCCAGTTACGCCCAAAGCAATGATGGCCCCACTAACGCCGACAACAAGAACATTCAGTTGGCATCGGCTCGATTGAATCAATCTTCCGACGAAGCAAATCGTGTAGCACCGTCGTCCAAGTTGGTGACGTTGCGAACGCTGGGGGCGGAAGACAATTTCCAACAGATTGTCAGCGATGCACCGGGCGTGGTGCTGGTAGATTTTTACGCTGATTGGTGTGGCCCGTGCCGAAAACAGGGCAAGGTGCTGCACGGGTTGGAATCATTCGCCGCACAGAACAATGCTCAGATCATCAAAGTGGATGTCGACCAACACAAAGCGATCGCAAAGCAATTTGCCGTCGCGTCGTTGCCCACGTTGGTCGTGATCAAAAATGGCAAGGTGGTCGATCAAAAAGTCGGTCTAACAAGCGAATCACGTTTGCGATCGATGCTCCAGTAGGCAGCGTCAATCGGCACTTGCATTGTGCTGAGAATTGCGATGTCGCGGTCGCTAGAGCACACTAGTGTCACATCGCCGCTGACGTGATGGGTTGATGTTAGCATTCTCTTGCCATCTTATATGGGTCGCGCAAGTAGCGGACTCCCACCACCCATTAAGAGTTTCTGAGGGTATGCACGTACTTTTCGCCCACAAGAATTACCCGGCTCAGTTTGGTCACATCGCTCGTTATCTAATTGACCATCACGATTTTCGTTGCACGTTCATTTCAGAGAAACCGCCCGGTAAGCACGCGGGATTAGAACGGTTGCAGTATAAGTGTAGTGGTGGCGCGACTGAGAAAACGCATGTCTGCAGTCGATCTTTTGAAAATCAGATTTGGCATTCGCATGCGGTCTATGAAACGCTGAAAGCGCGACCAGATATTCAGCCGGATCTGGTTGTTGGGCACAGCGGTTTTTTGTCGACGCTGTATTTGCGTGAACTATACGATTGCCCAATCATCAACTACTTCGAGTTCTTCTATCACACGCAAGATAGTGATCTGGATTTTCGCAAGGATCTTCCGGCTTACGGGATGAGCGATTTGTTGCGAGCCAGAACACGCAATGCGATCTTCTTGCTGGATTTGCAAAACTGCGACCGTGGCTATTCACCGACAGAGTTTCAGCGAAGTCAACTGCCGGCGGAGTATAGCGAGAAAGTTGTTTCGATCTTTGATGGAATTGATACGAATCTCTGGAAACCGGTTGAAGATCCGAACCGGCTGATTGGCAGTTGGCAATTGCCAACAGATAAGAAGATCATCACGTACGTCAGTCGCGGGATGGAGGCGATGCGCGGCTTTGATGTGTTCATGAAGATCGCGAAACGATTGTGCGATACGCGCGATGATGTTTTGTTTGTCGTTGTTGGCGAAGATCGCGTGGCCTATGGGGGCGACCTGCGGTTCACCCAAGGAACGACTTTCAAACAGTGGGTGCTCGCTCAAGACGACTATGATCTTGAACGCATCTTGTTTCTTGGGCGTATCCACCCGCAACAACTGGTGCAGTTGTTTTCAATCAGCGATTTGCATTTCTATCTGACCGCGCCTTTTGTGTTGTCGTGGTCGATGATGAACGCACTTGCTTGTGGCGCAACCGTCATAGGGTCCGATACCGCACCGGTGCGTGAGATGATCACCCATGGCGACAATGGCTTGCTGTTTGACTTCTTCGATGTCGACGCTGCGGCAGAGATGGCCAATGAAGTGCTCGATAATCTGGGCGACTATCAGGCTCTAGGTAAGTCAGCGGAGGATTTCGTGGCGCAATCCTACAGCCTCGACGTATGTCTACCTAGGATGATGGATCTTTACCGTTCGACCGGTGCCTGAATCGGTCAAAAAGCAGGTAAATTACCGGCGCAAAGACAGCAGCCTGATTGCCAATTAGGACAGAATTATTTTGAGGCAGGCGTGTACGACAAAGCTCGTGACAAACTGCTCGACGCTCAGCAGAAGCTTATCGAGCTTAACAAGAATGGAAAGCTCAACCGAGCTGATATTTCGCAAATTAATATCACGTTGGCTTTTGGTGATACCTACAAAAAACTCGGCAAGATAGAGTTCGCTCAGCTGGAGTTTCTTAAACTTCTGAAGCTTCGCAAAAAGTATTTCGCTGAGAACCCCGACTTCGATCAATTGCTAGTCGAAGCCAGTATGGCGGAAGTCTACGGACGTTTATCTGGCATCTATTCGCAGCGTGGCAAGCCAGAAGAATCGCTTTGCTATGGACTGCTGGGAACCAAGTCGCGTCGTGCGTTTTATAACGCGAGTCCCAACCGCGCGACCAACGCAGCAGAGCTCTCGGGCGCCCTTACATCGCTCAGTCTGCTCTACGAAAAAGCAGGTGATTTTGACAAGAGGTTCCAGACCAGCACCGAATCACTGGAACTTCAGGCAAAGGTTGCCGAAGTGCGGTCTGATTCGGCGACGATTCATAACACGGCTTTGAAACAACGCATTGTCGCCAAACAATGCGTCGCGCGCGGAAAACTGGACGAAGCTAAAAGGTTGATCGACGATTTGGTAAGAGCGTATGAAGGTCTGATCGATATTTCAGATGACCAACGGATTCTTGGTAGTGCCGTGAACACGTTTTACGAACGAGGCAAGATCGAAAAGCGTTTGGGCTTGGATCCGAACCAGAGTTTCGATCGAGCCGAATCGCTGCAACGTAGATTGATCGACAAATCGGATAACATCGAAACGCAAGGCATGTTGCTGAAGATACTGGCCTCGTCCGGGAAGGCAGACGAGGCGATCACGCTTAGCGACACGCTGGCGCAGGTGACTAGCAATGAACGCAAATGTGCTTACGCGGCGGTCGGATACTGTCTGACGCTGGAGCAGCTTGCTAAAGAAGACCCACGACGCGATCAACCGATTTCCAAAGCGATCGAAATGGTTCGCCAGATAATCGGTCACGGCTATCAAGATTTTCGAGCGATCCGCGAAACGGATCTAGATTTTGCAGTGCTTCATGATCACGATGGTTATCTCAAAATGCTGGCGGATGAAGAAGCGAAACTGGCCGACTGACTCGATATTTGACCGTTCGTGCTTCGTCCCAGCATCGCTGCAATGACCAGCGACAGAGTCAGTGATGCTGCAAGTATTTGTCGGTTTGGGAAATGGGATGACTTGGGTTCTGTCCTTTGCAAGAGAATCGGGAATATTTGAAGATGCTTCGTGACGAGCAGGACAAAGTTGAAACGGCTGATGACGTGAAACGGGAGTCTGCCTTGTGATTCTTTTGCTGGGCGGTAGTGGATTCATTGGTTCGGCGTTTCGTCGACAGTTGGAACGATCGCAGATTCAGTACCGCAGCGTTTCTAGATCGACGTGCGACTACACCAAGTGCGATCAGTTGGTCGCCCTGATCCGCGAATCCAAGGCAAGCTTTTTGATTAATGCAGCGGGCTACACTGGCAAACCGAATGTCGACGCTTGCGAAGTTCACAAGGCCGACTGCTTGTTGGGAAATGCGGTATTGCCGGGTGTAGTTCGTCAGGCATGCGAATTGTGTGATTTACCTTGGGGCCATGTTTCGTCGGGATGTATCTATCGGGGGTGCCGCGCCGATGGTGGTGGGTTTATCGAAAACGACGTTCCCAATTTTTGCTTTCGCAGTCCTCCTTGTAGTTTTTATTCGGGATGCAAAGCGCTGGGCGAGGAGTGTTTAGACGGGGCGGATTTGACTTACATCTGGCGGCTACGAATACCGTTTGACCAGTGTGATGGAGAACGTAACTATCTCTCCAAACTGCAACGCTACGACCGACTGTTGAATGCTACGAACTCCATCAGCCACCTGGGCGAATTTGTGGTGGCTTGCCTGCAGTCTTGGCAGCAACGAATCGAACCTGGGATCTACAACGTGGTCAATCCTGGTGCGGTCAGCACCCAAGAAGTCTGCGATCTGATTCGTGAGCACTTGTTGCAGGACAAACGTTTTCGATTCTTTGACGACGAAAAGGAATTCATGCAGCTTGCTGCCAGTGCGCCGCGATCGAGTTGTGTGCTATCGAGCAAGAAGATCACCGATGCCGGGATCAAATTGACGGAAGTTCACGATGCCATCGAGTTTGCTCTGAAGAACTGGTCACGTTCCCGCTAGGTCTGAAGCCGCACCAAACTTAGAAAGCGGTGGCCATGATGTTGGATTTCAAAGAAATTGGCATTCTCGGGCGCTGGCTTATAGATCTGAAACGTTTTCATGACGCCTAGCGTCGCGGCGCTTTCGAGTGGGCCAACAAAGGAACTGTCGCGTTGACCAAAGTGCGGTTGGTTGATCCACGTTTTCATCTGATCCGCATTTGGGAAATAGCATCCGGAGTGCGGATTCAATGGACGAACGAATCGAATGGACTTGCCCATCACTGTGCTCCGGAGCTCGGGATCCTGCGTGATGTCTTGGAAATTCTCCGTCACACGGGAGGCCAAGTCGCCGTCCAGATAACACTTCTTGTAGGCCAAGTCGTCGCCAAACTCGAAACGGTTTAGCAAAAGCACTTTCTTGTTGTCGACGTGCCCGTTGAACCATTTTAATTTGTCAAAGAACCACGCGTCATTCAGAATCAGATCGTCTTCGACGTAACCGTAATAATCGTAGTTTCCCCTTCGATCACGCATGATGGTTTGGCAATGAAAGCCCATGTGCATGGGATCGTCATCGATGCTGAACGGCTGGCAAACTTGTTCCGGGAAATTGGCTTCGTTCAGCAAATGATTGTTGCCAGCGACGACGATGACGGAGTGGATTTCGTGCCTAGACTTTGTGTTGGCGGGAACGGTTCGCCGCTCTGCTTGATAGATCATCGCTTGGAAGGAACCAAAACTCTGATGCAATCGATCCACGCACCCACGAATCGCCCGCAAACGGGTAGCTGCATCTGCACGCTGCGAAGCGTATTTGCCTGATTTTTCTTCACCGTCGTGCCGCGATCCGCCAAAAAAGTGGGCGATGGTGAGTAGCAACTTCATGGCAAATCGAAGATCCAGACCAGGGACGCGTTAGCGAGGTGGCGTTTGAAGTGATTTGCAAACAGGTAATCGAGAAGCACGCTATGGAAGTGGAAACAACTTTTCCGCGGCGTCGCCGAGGACAGCTAGGTGCGAGTGCCCGCTACGGTTTGTTACGTTTATAGCTCTGGCAGAGTTAGTTGCTCAGTAGTGTAATCGACAGGGTGAATCGGTATTCGTCATCTTCGATGGAGTCATCGGACACGGTGTCAGGCGAGACGCTGTGCAATTTGATCGAGTAGCCAGCAACCTCGATGGCGTTGTCCTGTCCTGATTGAAAACTCAATGTGTGAACCGATGTGTCGCCGGAGATTTGAGTTTCCAATTCGGCCCGCACTTGTCCTTCCCAAACACATTCGGCGTCCGTCGGACAGCGAGAGTCTTCGATCACATTGACTACGGAAACTTTCAAAGGGGAGTCTGGATTCTCGGCAAACTGATTCAAAGCCACGTCAAAGGGTTGTCCCAATTCAAACTCTGTTGCCTGTGATGAATTTCGTTGCGCTGAAGCGGCGATCCGATTGATCACTTGCAAGATGTCATCCGGAGTAATCTGCTTGTCGCCATTGGTGTCGCTGAAGAAGTGAAATTCGCGAATCGAATTTTCAATCGCCGATTCAATCGATTCGGTATCGGTCGCTCCAAAATCAGAAATCGTGTTGATGACATTCAAGATGTCACGAGGCGTTAGCTTTCCGTCGTTGTTGATGTCAAAACGGTTTTGCGTGTTTTGCCAAACAAGATCGGGATCGATGGTTGCGATGGCGTTGATCAGGGTGCCAGCTTGGTTGCGAGCGGTGTACTCAATGCGGTACGGCGAAAGTCGTCCATCGCCTGGCTTGAACTGCAAATGTTGGTTGTCGATCACGACGACTTCCCCATCGCCTTCGACTAACGCGGCAGCCAGGATCTCGATCGTCGAATCGATGTTGACGCCGTCGTTGCCAGTCACATCGACCGTGACTTCTTCGCCAACATTGGTTTCGAAAAAGTCATCGGCTCCCTGTCGTTCAAATTCCAGTGAAGCGATCACTCCATTTGGTTCGGTTAGATGGGTGACTTTTAGTTCGTTTTGCGAGAGGGAGTACAGGTAGTCGCCAACTCGCATGGCTCGATCGGCACGTGAATCAAACGGGATGTTATCGAGAGTGGAAATGCCCGTGAGTTCGTCGATGCGAAACGTAGCGACTGCGGATTGGCCGGGTGATTCGAAGATCGGTGCGTTGGGATTGACGCCATCAAAATTGCCGCCAAAAATGGTTTGGCTGTAGTACGGCAGCGCCAGGATGTCTTCGTTGCCAAAGTAACTGATGGCGTGATGATCGTTGATTGAAAACGGGTCGCCTTCGGCAAACGGAGAAAACGTGCTGCGCCCGCCAGCGAACAAGTACCGATCTTGAAGCAACGGGTTTTCGGCTTCGGTCACATCGAAGAGGGACACGGTGAGACCTTGGTACAGTCCAGTGTCCGGATCGGCGTCGCGACCGACTCCCAGAATGTGAGTGTCGCTCAGAACGTGCAGGTACTGCGAATAGCCGGGGACTTTGAGTTCGCCTTTGACTTGCGGATCGGTCGGTTCGGAGAGATCGAGTACGAACAAAGGATCGACGCGCCGGAACGTCACGACGTAGCCACGTTCGCCCGCGAAGCGAACCGCATAGATGCTTTCACCCGGTGCCAATCCAGTTGCGGCGCCGACGATGTCCAATTCGTTTTCTGACTGTTGCAGCACATAAACGCTACTGCCGAATCCCTCGGCGGGGCCGAAACGCCAGGCATTTTCCGTGGCGATACGGAGGTGGCCATCGTATTCGTCTAACGAAAAGCTGTTCTTGAGCGTCCCTGGGACACTGCCCTGGGCAACCAGTTCGACGCTGCCATCGGCCTGTAGTTCGTAGCGATCAATCACCGTGCTGATGCTAGGTAGTTCAGGAACAAAATCGATCACGTCGGTGATGTCTGCATCGATCCAATGGTGTTGGTAGTCCGTGTGCGTGATGTAAATGGAATGAGGAGTAACGAGAAACGTTGATCCCTCCTTGTTGATATCCCAATCAAAGGCTCCGCCGACGTCGCTTTGTGTGTCGAACGCTAAGACATTGATCCAATGACCATTGTCAACACCGAACTGCAATGGATCGACGGCCAAGATAGGATCGCCCACCGGACTGCCTTCACCATCAAGGACCTGTTGAGAAGGCATGGCAATTTCGACCAGCGAATCTTGCACTCTTTCCAAATACTGCTGCGCCGTTTCCCGAAACGAAAACACGTTGTCGGACGTCGCGATTGTTTCCAAGTCCGGCACGGAGCCGCCGTACTGATCGGTGAACACGTACAGCGAATCGCTCACGCGTCGTGCTTGTTTGAATTGTCCACTGGCTACCGTGGTAGAAACTGTGTCGACGTTTTGAGGATCACTTACGTCCAAAGTGCTGACAACCGTCTGCCCTTCTCGTTCAGCAATCACGGACAATCGGTCACCGTGCAGATCAAGTGAGAGGACTTTGTCGGCAAAAATTTCTCGAGCGACGATCGTAGGATTCTCAGGCGATTGGATATCAATCACCGTCAACATGTTTTCACCCGGAGGAGTGATTTCATCGGGAAGGCCCGTGATGGCTGGCCGCCCCCATTCGACCCAAGGAAAAATATTCCAACCCATCCATCCGGTTTGTTCCGGAGTCGTTAGGACGTAGAGGTAATCTCCGTCCGTCTTGATGCGATCTGATTCGTCGACGTCCGCAATTTGGTTATTGGTACCCGAGGTGTCCGGGGCGTCGCCAACTCCGGACGCTGGCACGCCGAGCGTGTCGAGTGCAAAGGCATCGCGTCGGTAGACGTCGTAAAAGTTGTCGCGACTGACACCAGTGCCGAACGAATATTGATGACGTTGAACGGCTTGCTGTACAAGCTGCTGTTGAAGCTGTTCTGGCCAGAGCTGTTCGCTCGCTTCGCCGTCAAAGACGCGAACCTGTGCGGTTCCCGTTGCCGTATATCCGTCTTCGTCGACGGTGGTGTATTGGAAAGAATGGACGCCAGTGAAACCAGCGGCCGGTGTGTACACCAAGTGCTTACCATCGCCAGCGATCGAGACGTCAATCGTCTCTGCTCCGCTGATGCTTTGGATCGTTAACTGTGGATTCGAACCAAGGTAGTTGGCGTTGGTTGTATCGTTGGAGAGCACATCGAGCGACAGTTCTGTGCTGGTGTCGGCTGACACAGAATACCAGTCATCCAAAGCGATCAGCGGTTCCACCACATTAATCGCGATGCGGTATTCGCTTGCAGTGTTGTCACCTGTCGCATCCGAGTTGAAATCGGTCATGCTGACAGTGATCACATCGACACCCACGAATCCGGGTTCAGGTTGGTACAAAACGGTTCCCGCTTTGCCCTCTGGAATCGAGGCAGTCCCTTCGCCCGAATCAATGACTGCGATCGGCTGGTCCTGGCGATCCGAACCGTACGACGAATACCCCAACCGCAATTCGACTGGGGACGGTTCGTCGCGACGGACAGTAAACTCCGTGTTGGAAATGGGAGCCAACGGATCAAAAACAACGACTGTCAGCAAACGCCGCGATTCCAGCGACTCCAAACGAGCGCGTCGCCGTGTAGGTTTGATGGGTCGTCGCGAAGATTTGCGTTGACGATTCATGGCGTAAAACTGCTATTTCGGAGATCCAGTGGATAACGATTCATTTTCCACAATCGTCGGTGGAGTTGCCAACCTAATTCGGTCGATTTCTAAGGCGGTTGAGCTCAAATCGATAGAAATCCGCTCAGCGACGTCGCATTCCGGCTCAGCTGCAACGCATTGGACGTCGGAAACCGGTTTTGGTGCCCCATAATTTTCGTCTGCTACGATGCCGGTGATCGGGTATCCTGCACATGCGGTTTGCTTGTGGGCATAATGACCGCAAGTCCTGCGTTGCGAGGCCTCGGTTGTCTTCGGCCGCGATGCCGATCGTTACAACTCCTTTGTTCTTGTTTTCGAGCCATTTGATGTACCTTCGTTTAGCCAAGCGTTTTGTAACCGAAACTGATAAACGTTTGCTGGCCAAAGCGGTTTGGATGTTGGGCGTGAAGGGTTTGCTGAGCATCCACAAGCATAAGCGCCGACTAAAACGAGGCGAGTTCTTTCCGCCGTTTCTGTACATGTCGGTCATCAATAGTTGCAATCTGAGATGCCAGGGTTGCTGGGTCGACGTTGCGGAAAAACAGCATCGCATCGAATTGGAGGCTGCTAACAAAACGATCGCTCAGGCCAAGGCAATGGGCAACAGTTTCTTTGGGATCTTGGGCGGCGAGCCTTTTATGCACAAAGACTTGTTGAAGATCTTTGAACAGAATCGTGATGTCTACTTTCAAGTTTTTACGAATGGGCATTTCATCACCGATGAGGTTGCCGCGAAGCTTCGTGAGTACGGTAACGTTACGCCGCTAATCAGCGTCGAAGGATCCGAAATCATCAGCGATACGCGCCGTGGTCGTGGTGGTGTACTGAATCAGACGATGAAGGGATTGGAAACCGCACTGAAACACAACTTGTTGGTGGGGGTTTGCACCAGCGTTTGCAAGTCGAACATTGATGATCTAGTTAACGATGCCTGGGTGAATCGTTTGATCGATATGGGCGTCATGTACTGTTGGTTCCACATCTACCGGCCAGTAGGGCCCGAGCCCAATCAGCAGCTGGCACTTTCGAGTGACGAGCAGCGCCGCGTTCGCCAGTTTGTTGTCGATACGCGAGCGACTAAACCGATCGTTGTCATTGACGCGTACCACGACGATGCGGGTAACGCGCTTTGTCCGGCTGCGACAGGATTTACGCACCATGTTGGGCCCTGGGGTGACATCGAGCCGTGTCCCGTAATCCAGCTAGCCACCGAGTCGATTCATGACGAGCGCCCGCTGGCAGAGACGTTCAATTATTCGGAGTTCCTAAGTGACTTTCGCGAACTGACGGCTCAGCACACGCGTGGCTGCGTGATCATGGAACGGCCAGATTTGTTGATCGACTTGGCCAACAAACATGGCGCGCGTGACACCACTGTACGCGGCGCCGTAATCAAAGAGTTGGAGAACGTGGTGCCGCGTCGTAGCCAGTTTCAACCTGGGCAGGAGATCCCCGAACGAAGCTTCGTTTACCGCTGGGCAAAACGATACGCGTTCAATGATTTTGGGACTTACACCAAGCATTTCGATTTATCGAAGTACCATGATCCAGACTTGGACGAACCTGCCCTAGAGAGTTCGTTGCCTGTTTTGCAGGACTAGTTTGGCTGGTCAGATGCATCTTTGGATCGTCATGGTGCCATCTGGGAAGCAAGGCTCCCGTTCCTTGGAGTGTCTGTGTTCCGTTGTTGGTTGTGAGTTGAAGACGCTTCCATGAAAATTTTTCGACTCAACGTTTTCGCTGGTGTTGCAGTCGTCCTGCTTGGATTCGCTGCTACCATCGCTTTGGAGCGGATCGCTTTCGGACGCCATCATGTGACTGTGCAGGCAACCGTCGCGCAGCAGCTCAATACGGTCCGCGCTGCCGTTGAGCGTTCGCTCAACGAGCGAATTTACCTGACACTGGGGCTCAGAGCTCATGTATCGGCCAACCCCGATCTCACGCCACAGCAGTTTGCGACGTTTGCTGCCGCGCTAATGAACGAGGGCGATGGAATTCGCAGCGTGACGCTGATCAAAGACAATGTCATCAGTGACGTCTACCCGCGCGAGAACAACGAAGCCGCGATTGGCGTCAAGTTGCTTGATAACGACGAGCAAAGGGAGGGTGTGCTGCGGGCGATCAAGTCACGGCAGCCGTGGTTATCAGCACCAATCGATTTGGTGCAGGGCGGTCAGGCGTTTATCAACCGCGCTCCCGTGTACGTCACACCGCCTGGAGGCAAAACCGGCAGCGGTGGCTATTGGGGGTTGGTTTCGATCTTGATCAGCAAAGAAGTTTTGCTCAATGACATCGTTCGTGAATTGCCAGACGAATTGACTCTGGCAATTCGCGCTCAAACTGCCGGTAGCGCAGAGCATGTTTATTTTTATGGCGATTCGTCAATCGTCGCTGCCCAGCCCATCACTCTGGATGTCAGTCTTGCGACGGGTGACTGGGAGGTAATGGGCACGCCGACTGCAAACTGGCCAACGCGTGCCCCTAGTTCTTGGATGCTGTGGTCGTTAGGCAGCTTGCTGTCGATCGGCATGGGCGTGCTTACAACGATGCTCCTCCAGTCCAACAGCAACTACCGAGAGGCTCGCGCGACTGCCGAATCAGCGCTGGTGCAATTGTCGCGAAAGAACGAAGACTTGGAAGCATTTCTCAGCACTGCTTCGCACGATCTGCGGAGTCCGCTTCGACACATTCGCGCCTACAGCGACATCATCATGGAAGACGCAGGGGACCGATTGACCGACGAAGACCATCATCGCCTCTCGCGGATTAGTGCGTCTGCCGACCGGATGATGAATTTGCTGGACAGCATTTTGCGATTCGCGCGTACAGGAGCAAGCGGAATCGAACCGGAGGTGTTTTCATTGAGCGAAGCGGCTGAAATTGTCGTTCATCAGTTGCCCGAAGAGAAGCTTGGGCTGGTTAAGGTTGGCGATTTGCCGGAGGTTTTTGGCGACAAGAATTTGCTAACGCAAGTGCTTCAGAATTTGATCGAAAACGGACTCAAGTACAATCGGAACGAGACCATTCAAGTGTGCGTCGAATCACACAGCTTGCCCGCTGAAACACAAATCTCAGTTTCGGATAACGGGATTGGAATGAATTCGGCACAGCTAGCGAATGTTTTTAAGCCAGGAGTCCGTGGTGTATCCGAGTCGGATTTTGCAGGTAGCGGATTTGGACTTGCGATCAGTGAACGTATTGTCAAAGCACACGGCGGAAAAATATGGGCCGATTCAGCGCCGGGAAAGGGTTCTACCTTTCACTTGACGTTGCCAAGAGCATAGATGTGTTTTGAGTGGCGATTGCGAAAGAAATTTTGCTCGCGACAGTGAATGCCCAGGGATTAAGATGGCGAATGGGCATGGCACTCACCATCTTGCCCGAAGGGATCGGCCGGCTATGCATTTGCTACTCGCTCGCCAAGCCGATCCCAAGCTTCTTTCGCATTATTCGTGGCAGGTTTGCGATATCGATGGCGCAATCGACTATTCTGCGAGGGCATCTAGACTGACAACGCCAACTCATTGATCTTCGTTATGTACTGCAACTCGCTCTTACAGCAGATCGTTCGAGACGGTTTTCACTTTGTGTTTCTCATCGCGGCTTGTCTGGCGACATCGACCTGGTCGACCGTGATCGCGCAGTCGCCTGAACAACGACCGATTATTGCGATCGTCGTTGATGATCTATTCGCCTACGATCATTATCGCAATACGTTTGGCGTCGAACTGCTGACTCCCCATTTGGATCGACTCTCCAGTCGTGGGGCGACCTTTGCCAACGCCTACGCCCCGATTCCTGTTTGCAACGGTTCGCGAGCCGCAACGATGACGGGGTTGTCGCCGTTTCGCACGAAGCTGCACATGGCGTCACCGACGCAGTGGAATGAATTGGTACCGATCGAGCAGAATTGGGTGTCCGCGATGGGGGCCGCGGGATATCACACGGCTGGTGTCGGCAAAGTGTTTCACAATTCGGCAAATGCTGTTTACCGAGACATCTTTGAATCGATCTACGACCAGTTTCGCTTCGAGCCCGGTGTACTTGTGAAAACCGATCCTGGCCGAATTGCGAATGCCTTGGCGGCGGGCAAGTCGATCAAGGATCAGCGTTATACGAATTGGGCGGTGCAGAAGATCCAAAATCACCGCGCCGATCAACGTCCCCTGTTGCTGACTGTGGGACTGGTGCGACCGCATCGACCGTTCGTGGTGCCGCAGGAGTACTTCGACCTGTATCCCCAATCTGAAATCGTCTTGCCGCAAGACACCGAAGGCGATTTGGCAGACGTATCGGAGTTTTACAAATCGTTTCGTTTGCAAGATGGCTATCACAGCCATTTGGTAAACAACGGCTGGACCAAAGAATTTGTGCAGGGCTACTTGGCCAGCATTACCTTCGCGGACGCGCAGATCGGTCGTATCTTGGATGCAATCGATGGCAATCTAGCGTTGGCCGACGCAACCATCGTTTTCTGGTCGGACAATGGATTTGAGTTAGGCCATAAACGCACCTACAACAAGTTTACTCTTTGGGAAGCATCATCCAACGTTCCGTTGATTGTGGTCGATCCATCGGCGACTCCCGGTTCGGTCAACGAAACGCCGGTTTCGCTTCTGGATATTTTCCCAACGATGCTTGAATTGGCGGGCGAAACGATTCCCAGTGCTTTGGACGGCCATTCATTGCTGGACGTGATTGAGAACCCCGGAAATCATGACGATGACGCGGTTATCATGACGATGATCGGAAGCATCGCGATTCGATGGAAGGAGCTCCGGTTGATCAAGTACAACGATGGTACGATCGAACTTTACAATTCCGTAAGAGACCGATTGTCGCGACGAAACATCTCCACGCTAGGAGTCCATTCGTTGACGACGATTCCTAACTTGCTTGAACGAATGAAGCAGGTGGTTGCTCAGCAAGGTGGTGTTTTTGATGGTCAAAGTGCGGTGGTCAATGGAACTAGCGGCGATGATGCGTTGATGGTCAACGGGCTTCAGGATGTTTATGGCGGCGATGGCGATGATCTGTATTTTCTTGCCGATGGCGGCAACGCTATCGAAGCCGTCGGCGGTGGTTATGACCGCGTCGTCTTTGCAGATTTTGACTTTACGATTCCCGACCACGTTGAATATGTCCGCAACCACACCTACGCCAATGGACGTACGTTTCGTGTGCATGGCAACGATTTTGGCAACGAGATCTATATTGCATCGGCCAAGGCAGACGTTTCTGCCGCAGGTGGAGATGACGTGATTGATCTCGGGTTTGGATTTCATCTGGCCGACGCAGGTGCTGGGAATGATCTGATCGTATGCCAAGGTCGTGCGGATCTGTTTGCCGGTGGCTCTGAAGGTGATGCGATCATCTGCGGGATCCAGAGCGATACGGTTTGGGGGGACAAAGCGATCGAACCAGACCCGCCTGGCGCGGCTTTGCAGACCGAGGGTGATTTAATTATCGCTGACGGCGTGAGTCCAATTGATTTGTTGAATGCGGACATGAAATATCGTTTGGGAAACCTTACCAACGAAGCTGGCTATTCGCTTTCAACGGAAGCGTTGCGAAAAGCGGTCGATGTGTTGCCCAAGCGATACCAGGCTTTCACGGTCGACGCATCGCGTGGGGCAGCCGATTTGATTCACGCAGGTCTGGGAAACGACTTGGTTTTTGCTCAAGGTGGAGACGACGACGTGCATGCAGGCAAGGGCGACGATCGTGTTCACGGCGGTGACGGAAACGATCGGGTTCACGGGGAAGAAGGAGCTGACCTGCTGTATGGTGGAGAGGGAAATGATTGGTTGTCCGGAAATGTCGGCGACGACCGTTTGTATGGCGAAGCGGGGCACGACAGTTTATTGGGCGGTAGTGGCAACGATCGTATGTTTGCAGACGACGGTAACGACGTGATTCACGGCCAGAGTGGTGATGATGTGTTATTAGGCGGTCACGGCAACGACAGACTTTTGGGTGGGGTTGGAAATGATCAACTGGTTGGCCATCCGGGAAGCGATGACTTGATGGGGAACGCTGGAAACGACCAGTTGTCAGGCGGAACGGGCGACGATGATATGGATGGCGGAGAGGGAGATGATCAACTAGCCGGTGGCCCTGGTCGTGATTATCTCAAGGGAGGACCGGGAAATGATTCACTCAGTGGCGGCGTTGGACCGGATTGCTTTGTGATCATGTCAAGTTTTGGGAATGACATGATTGACGATTTTTCTGCTGTCGATGAACTGGTCGTCACAAGTCCCGCCTATACCTCGTCAGCCCAGATCATGAATGTCGCTGTGCAGGACGGCGACGACGTCTTAATCGGCACCGCGGGATACTCGGTCCGTGTCCTGAACACGACTTTGGCAGTCGTCTCTAGCCGGATTACGATTCAATAGCGAATTGACAACGCGACTTTTCGCGGTCGAGGGTTTTGCGGCTGTCCAACGAGCGAGATAACGCCCCGTTTGGCGTTTGCTAATGGCTGTTTCTGTGACGTTGAACGAGCCAGGACCCGAAAATATCTTTGCTATCAGACATCTGTCTTTACGCTTGCGTCAGCGTTTTCTATAGCTTGGATTGATCGGATGCCCGCAGGCTCGATCGCAAAATTTGATTCACTGAGATTACAGGGAAGGACCCTCCACGTGGCAACCGAATTGACTGCACTCGCGGACGAGACTGACATCGACGGCGCGATTGATAAAGTACACCAAACAGCTGTTGAGTCTGTCCAAAGCATAACGAATGGTGACTTTTCGATTTTTATCGGACTCGCGAAAAACTACGTTCTCCCAGGTGCCATTGCGCTGGCGGTGTTGTTCTTTGGCTACTTGTTCGCCAAATACCTCTCCCGTATTGCCAGTCGGCCGGTTTGTCGCCGGGTTGATGAGACACTCGGCAAGTTTTTAGATCGGGTGATCTTTTATGCCGTCATGTTGGGTGTGACCGCCTTGGTGATGAACCAGATCGGAATCAAAATGAGCGGTGCGGCGGCTGTTGTCGCTGCGATGGGGTTTGCAATTGGATTGGCTTTCCAAGGAACGCTTAGCAACTTTGCGGCTGGCATCTTGCTGATGGTGTTTCGCCCCTTCAAAGTCGGCGATGTGGTCAATGCCGCAGGCGTGGTTGGCAAAGTAGACGAGATCGATTTGTTCACGACGGTTTTGGATACGCCCGACAATCGACGCATCATTGTTCCCAACAGTTCCATCTCAGGCGGCACCATCGAAAATGTCAGCTTTCATTCGCATCGCCGCGTTGAAGTGATGGTTGGCGTCGACTACACCGCGGATTTGAAGACGACCCGTGCGGCACTGCAGTCTGCGCTCGATATGTTTGCCGCTCAGACAATTCAGGGCGACAAACGGGGCGGACAAGTGATCCTGAGCAATCTGGGTGACAGTGCTGTCGAGTGGAAGGTCCGCATGTGGGTCGCTTCTGCTGACTATTGGCCGTTGCACGAATCGTTGGTTGGTGAAGTCAAAGAGCGATTGGATTCCTACGGCATCGGAATTCCTTTCCCGCAATTGGATGTTCACATTTCGCAAAACGATTCCGGTGAAGCGGCAGATAGCCCGAGTCGAAAACGTCCCCGAGTGCGAACGGCCGCTCAGAATTATCCGCATGCGGCCTAGTCGCTCGTTGGCAGAAGTGAATCGGATTTCTGCTAATGTTTTCGCAAAACAGGTTTGTCAAACGATTTGCGGCGACGCGAAAAAGTATTGGCAATTCTATTGTTTTAGGAACGCACAAAAACACTCGTTGATGGCTTTCGCGCTGATCACGACTGACTATGATATCCGCGGCCATGTCAGGCCACACGATGACGTTGTTAGATCGCGATCGCGAGGAATCTCAGTATGTGGCATACCAGTAAAGGTGACCGAACGCTTGTCGGTGCTGAAGCTGAAGTCGCAGCGCATGCGGTCGACACGATGGTCGACGCACTAACGAATTTTATCGACGACGACGGCACGAATGATGACTGGGACAATATCTCGGTTTTTTGCGAATCCGGTGTCGCACTTTACGACGAATTGCCTCCCACTCGTCGTATCGCGTTACTTCGCGAAGTCGCTTCGCATTTGCTAAGTGACACGTCTTCATTGATGCCACTTTCAGCCTACGCCGAAGCAGCCGTGGCAGCGATTTATGTCGAAGTTCGCGATCAAGTCGCAATTGAGATCGATCTTTTTCCTGCGGGTTTTGAGGCAGAGGATCGCTCCGATGATCCCGAAGAAAATGTGACGTGGCGAGAATTGGTGCTCTCGGCTTACGCGGCAGTCCATTCGCAAGATGCCGACGGTGGGGCTACATTTGCTAAGAATGTGAGCGAACCTCTTTTGGATCTGCCCGATCCGTTCTGCTTAGCGATCGAAAGGTGGGAGCCTGTGATCGATTCCCTGGCAGACGCGGTGCTGTGGGATCGTGACTTTGAGATGGCAGGCGATTTTTTGGATGCTGAACCGCGAGTTTCACAGCAACGACGTCGGCTTTTAGGCATCGACGATGACTACTTTGCCAGCATCGCTCCCGATCCGATTGGCACAGAAGTCTTTCGATTGATCTCGGAAACAAGATCGATCGTTCGCAGCAAACCGCGATAGTTCCTCTTGCTTTGCGGCGCCGCGAATCGCGACACTTGCGATCACCCTGTCAATTGTCGTCCTCTCCGTTGCCGCCCTCACTGTTGTTGGGGCCTAATCGAATTTGGATAAGGCCGCTTGAAACATGCCTGCCTTGCATTGGACCCTGCGCCGTTTCCATTGTCGCCATACGCATCATTTGCTTGCGGTTGATGCACTCGGGTTAGTGCAGACACCGGCGGGAAAACGTCTGGCGTCTTGGCTGCTGCGTTACCACCGTGACTATCTGGCCGGTGCAATCGATCCCGATGTGCGCATTTGCGATTTTCAAAATCAGATCATCCATGTCGAAGACGGATACTGGGGCGGCGGCCCGCGAGTCGCGCAGTTGTGGTATCACCGTCTCCTGCAAAATTTGCAACGGAGAGACTTTCGCAAAGCCGCCCAGTCGGCGGGGATTCTGACTCACTATTTCACCGACGCTTTGCAGCCGCTGCATACTGGCGAAACGCGCCGAGAATCGCTTGTTCATCTGCCGTTTGAACGAAGTGTGTTTCATTGCTACGACGCGATTCGCCAGCACTGGATTGATGATCCACTGCGGGGCGTGTTTCGGTTGACGGATCATCCCGAGTGGCTCCGTCACGCGATGCTTCACGGAGCACAATTAGGACACCAAAAGTTTTCGCTCCTGGTGAACTCGTATCGGTTTGATGATGGAGTTGCCGACCCGACCGCTGGGCTGAACAACGTGTCACGCTCAGCGATGGCCGAAGTAATTGGTTTGACCCTGACAGGACTAGCACGCATCGTCGAACGAGCCGCTCAGGACGCCGAAGGGCTCCTGTTGGCGCCGCTGCCTTGCGCGGGACACACCGCTCCGCTGATCGTGGCATCGATTCGATGTCCGCAGCAAGCTTGGGCAAAATGGCGTGAAGCAAATCGCAGCAAGCGTCAGGCCATGGCGATTGCAAAGGAGTATCGAAAGAGAGGTTTTCTGTCGAAGCATCTGCCGCACGAGGTCGACATCAAGCAACGAGTGAATCAGGTGCGTCGAGACGAAAAGATCTACCAAGCAGCCATGGCCGAGCGTGCGCGTGCAAAACTGGCAAACCAGTCCGATGCAACGCGACAGGATCATCCCAAAGTAATGACAGTGCCGATCCAGGAGCACACGGTTTGTCCGCCAGAGGATCATGCTTCCGCACCGGCGGTGAAATCGGTCGACCGGATTGATGCCAGGCTGCTATTGGCGGCAGGCTACCACACCAGGGCCCAGCTCGCCGCGGCGGAGACCCAGCAGATTCACGCTGAACTTCAACGACTGGCTTTGACCAAGACGGGGCAGCGAATCTTGAGAGGCCAATCGCCACCGAGTTTGGAAGCCGTGCACGAAGAAATTCGTCGTTCGAGCCAGGGACAGGTGGCTTAGAGACACGCGAAAAGATTCAGCCCCAGTGGTTTGGTACTTGGCAGGGCGATTGACGGTTTATTGTTGCAACCGACAGGCGATGGTTTGTCGGGGCCCTTGGTACGTGGGGCGGAGTTGTCATCGGTGAATGCTGCATACGCCCGATTCCTAGTTAGGTTGCCAATCGTATATCCTTTGGCACGACGATCCCCGGCGGATAGTTTTTGCCCCGAACAGGCGTAACCATGCGAGCTTTTGACGCGATCCAAATTTACTTCGACGCTGCCGCAGAGCATCTGGATTTAGAACCAGCGTTCCGCGAAGCGCTGTTGATGCCACAGCGTGAAGTCCAAGTGCAAGTTTCCATCGAACGCGATGATGGCAGCTTGGCCAACTTTGTGGGTTTCCGCGTTCAACACGACAACAGCCGTGGTCCGATGAAAGGAGGGCTCCGGTATCATCACGAAGTCGACTTGGACGAGACTCGTGCGCTGGCCAGTTTGATGACCTGGAAAACGGCCGTCGTCGATCTGCCTTACGGAGGTGCTAAAGGCGGCATCGGTGTGAACCCGCGAGAGTTGTCGCACCGCGAAATCGAACGCCTAACGCGAGCCTTCGTCGATCAAATCCACGACATCGTCGGACCCGACACGGATATTCCAGCTCCCGACATGGGAACTGATCATCAAGTGATGGCTTGGTTCCGAAACCAGTGGGAAAAGTACCACGGGTTTCAGCCTGCTGTGATCACTGGCAAACCTGTCGAACAGTACGGTGCCAAGGGACGCGAAGAGGCGACCGGGCGTGGCGTCGGAATGTTGACGTTCAAGTTGGTCCGGCGGCTTAGCCGGCAACCCAAAGAGACCCGGATTGCCATTCAGGGTTTTGGAAACGTGGGGTCGCACGCCGCCAAATTTTTACACGAGTCGGAGTTTCCAGTCGTCGCGGTGAGTGATACGACGGGCACGTATTACAAAGCCGACGGGCTTGATATTCCCGCGCTGTTTCACCATCGGCTTCAGCACGAGCACGGATTGTTGGCCGGGTACACTGATTGCGAAGTGCTGCCGATGAACGCTTTGTTGGAATTGGAAGACGTTGACGTTCTGATACCTGCAGCCCTGGGCGGGGTGATCACCGAAGACAATGTGGATCGGATCAAAGCGAGCGTGATCATCGAAGCCGCGAATGGTCCTATCTTTCCCGCTGCTGACAAAATTCTGTACGAACGCGGCGTGACTGTTCTGCCTGATATCTTGGCCAATGCGGGTGGTGTGACGGTCAGTTATTTTGAATGGGTGCAAAATCGACAACACTACCGCTGGACATTGGATCGCGTGCGTCAAGAATTGGACCACACGATGAGCAGTGCCTTCGAGAATGTTTGGCAGACATCGCAAGAGAAGGACTTGTCGTTACGGACGGCTGCTTACATGATCGGGATCGCTCGCGTACAGCGTGCTACCGAATTAGCAGGGCTGACCTAGCGGCGGCCAATATCGATGCGAGTGCAATTTGGACGTCTAGTCCAATTCGCTTGTGCGTTCGCGGTTGCTTCACGGCGCAGCGACTTAGAAAACAGAACTCCCAACTAAGAGAATCCCATTGGAAATTTGGCCCGCGATTGACCTCCGTCATGGAAAACCCGTTCGCTTGCGACAGGGAGACTACGAACAGCAAACGGTGTTTGGTGAAGATCCCGTCGTATTCGCTAAGCGATGGCAGGCAGCCGGTGCCAAGCGTTTGCACTTGGTCGATCTGGATGCGGCGCGAGGCGACGATCCGACGGCGAATCGCGAAGCTGTCAAATCAATCGTTGCCGAGACGGGGCTACCGTGCCAGATGGGCGGAGGCGTGCGCGACGAAGCAACGATCGAAGCTCTGATCGCGCTTGGTCTGAGCCGCTTAGTGGTGGGATCAGCGGCGCTGAAACGACCGGATTGGTTTGCCAACATGTGCGATGCTCATCCCGGAAAATTGGCTGCCGGCATCGACGCACGCGATGGCATGGTGGCGACCGATGGTTGGCTTGAGACAAGCTCCACACCGGCCATCGATCTCGCGAAGGATCTTCGCCAGCGAACCGAAAATTTGGTCGCGATTATCTATACGGACATTGCGCGTGACGGAATGATGCGGGGGCCGAATTTTGACGGGCTGGCCCAAATGGCCGAAGCCACCGACATTCCTTTGGTCGCCAGCGGTGGCGTGACTACGCTGGACGATGTTCGTGCCTTGGTGCGGATGGAGATGCCAGCAGCAATCGTCGGTCGTTCGATCTATGATGGCGTGATGAAACTAGAAGAAGTCTTGGATGTAGCCGGAGATCGTTAGATGTTGAACTCATTCAGCCGTGCCCAGTTCGTCTGCTTGAGCATTTTTTTCACGGTCGCGACAGGCATACCGAGTCAGGCGCAACAAAATTTCAAACAGCTGCCGCCGCTGGGCATCAAGATCGACGTAGAGACTCGCGAGAAGTTGGCGCAACGAGTCGCTCGCTTGAAAGAAGAGATCGAGGACTTAGAAAAAGCGTCTGAGGACACTTCGACGTGGCGTGCTGACGTCGTGGTGCTGGTTCGCGCGGTCGAATTGGCACTCCGGCAGAATGGTTTCTACAAAAAGAGTGAACCGGCGGCAGCGGCAAAATTGCTTGATGAAGCGAAACGTCGCATCGACGCGGTCGCTGCCAGTCAACGTTCGCTTGGTTTGCTTCGCACAGCGGCGACCGAATCGGATCAACCCAGCCTGCTGGTGGGCGGGTTCGTTTCGCACATTGATGATTCCGTTCAGCCTTACGGATTGGTGTTACCAGTTGGGTTTGATGCCAAGAAAACGTACCGCTTAGATGTTTGGCTTCATGGTCGCGGCGATACCAAACTGGAAGTCGCTTTTCTGACCGAGCGGATGAATAAGGTCGGTCAGTATGCGCCGGCAGACACGATCGTTCTTCACCCTTTTGGTCGACACTGCAATGCATTCAAGTTTGCTGGCGAGACCGATGTTTACGAAGCAATCGATCACGTCAGTGGGTTGCTAAACGTCGACCAGAGTCGAGTCGCCCTTCGCGGTTTTTCGATGGGCGGGGCAGGTGTCTGGCATCTTGCCGCTCACGATCCGACCCATTGGTTCGCGGCGAATCCAGGAGCCGGTTTCGTTGACACGATCGTTTACCAAGGCTGGGCCGAAAAGCTTCCGTACCCGATGACTGATGCGCGAAAGAAACTGTTGCGTTTGTACGACGTTTTGCCTTGGACCAGTAATTTGCAGAACACACAGCTGATTGCGTACAGCGGCGAAGTCGACAAGCAAAGACAGGCTGCTGATCGTGTGATGAAAGCCGGCAAAGAATTAGGGTTCGACTGGGACTATGTCATCGGCAAAGGCATGGGGCACAAAATCAATCCTGAATCGGCGACAAAGGTTGATGCCAAACTTGCTTCATGGAGCGCGCAAACGTCGCAGTCGCCTCGAAAGTCAATCGACTTCACCACCTATACGCTGCGATACGCCAAAGCGGATTGGTTAACCGTCACTGGTTTGCAAGAGCACTGGAAGGCTGGAAATGTGAAAGCAGTTATTACTGAATCAGCAACTCTAGACATCAAAACGGATGGCGTGACACATCTGTCACTGGACTTTGCCGATTCGTCATGGCCGGGGAAAAAGGAAGTCGGTCTTAACATTGATGGCGAGCGTTTCTACATCAGCGACACGTCGGAAGAGCCCGGTCTGCAGTGTCAGTTGCAACGCGGTAAACGGTGGGAACAAGTCGTCGGGATATCGAGCGAACTCCGCAAACGTCCGGGAGTTCAAGGCCCCATTGATGACGTTTTCTACGATCGATTCCTGTTCGTCCTACCAACGCGTCCAGCCGGAAACGGAGTGGTCGAACGTTGGGTCAAACGAGAGATCGAATACGCGATGTCGCGATGGAAACGTTTGATGCGGGGCGAGGTTCGAACGGTCAGGGACGTTGATCTGACAGACGAGCAAATCAAGAACAACCACCTGATTTGTTTTGGCGACTTTCTGGGAAACCGTTACTTAAGCAAGGTCTCCAATCGCATGCCGCTAACATGGACGCGGAACAAATTGAACTTTGCGGGAAAGTCCTATGATCCGGCCACTCACGCGGCGGTCATGTGTTATCCAAATCCAGAAAATCCCGACCGCTACATCGTGATGAACAGCGGCATGACGTTTCGCGAGTTTTCCAACGTCAGCAATTCGCGTCAAATTGCGATGCTGCCCGATTGGGCGATGCTGAAAATTGATGATGAATTCGACGACAGCATCTTCGCTGGCGATGTGGTCGCTGAAGGATTCTTTGACGAGCAGTGGCAGATCAAAACGAAGAATCCGACACTACCATGAGCCAGATCATCGCTTCCTTGCCTTGAGTTTCGGGCGTCGTTGGGACCTAGTGCTTCAACCGCGACGGGTAGTCCGTCGCTTTTTGCTGCTCTATCAGCGGCACCTGGTTTTTCACGCTTCAGGTGATGTAACTGCCACTGCATACGGGTGGCATGCGAAGTATCGAATGGAAAACTGGCACCGAAAGCAGGCGAGGGCCTCAGCTATTCGTGGACAACCTTCGATCACCGAACAATCCGCTCCGCCTGCACTTTCGGGTCGCGGTTGAGTGTGGCGTCACGACCGCTACTTTTTCGCTACCAAGTAACAGATCCAACTTGGATCGCTCGGAGCGACTTCGCGGCGTTCCCACTGGCCGTCGCGATCGGGATCTTCGTTCTCGTCGATTTCCCAGTAGACGTGGCTTTCGCTGAAGCCTGCCTCTTCTAGCATCTCGCGGACTTCGGAGATCGTCCAAAATCGCCAGTGATACTCAAAGGCGTGTTTCAGTTTACTGCCGTCGGGAAATTTGAAACTGATTGAAAAGCTGGCGTCGGCTGTGATCGGATTAAACGAAATTTGCGACCAATGGTATTTGAATCCCTTCTTGCCTTTTTTGATCGTGCGTTTGTCCACAAAGTCTTCGACGAAACACTCGCCACCGCCCATCATGTCCATGACCATGATGCCGCCGTCATTTAGGTTGGCTCGAGCGATTTTGAAATACTCGATGACTTCCGCGCGCGTCTTGAAAATCCAAAACGAAAAGTTCTGCGCGGCCAGCACGTCGACAGTTGGCTTGTTGCGTTTGCGGACGTCTTGTTCGATTAAACGGACACGCTGCTTCTGCTCAGGATTTAGTTTGGCCAAATTGTTATCGCGGCCCCACTGCAGTGTTTCGTCACACAGATCAACGCCGGTCGCCTTGCGGCGTTTGTCGCTCTTGACCCACTCGCAGCAAACGGCAAACGTCCCGCAAAAATCTTCGCGCAGCGTCAGCGGAGTCGCATCGTGAAAATCACGGTACGCCTGCGTAAAGAATTCGACTTCGTGATCAGGCGTCTGAACCGACTTTTCGTAGAGTTTGAACTTGTCGGCGCGGTCTGCCATCGTCGGCTTGCCGGGCTTCTTCTTGTGTTTAGCCATCTTGTGAGATTTGGGTTAATCAGGGTGCTTAGCTAAGAGTGTGCTGAGATTGTACCGCGGCGCAGAATTCTTGCACCGGGTTCGTGGGAAAAGCGACGCGGAAGGATGGCCGCGTTAGTGGTGAGCCCAGCCGCGATCGGCGAGCAGTTCCTGGCCAGTGATGGCAGCGCTGGCGTTGCTTGCCAAAAAGAGTGCCACGTCCGCAATTTCTGAAGGCTTGATCAGATCTGGAATGCACTGCTGAGTTTTTAACATTCGCTTGACCTTCGGCGTGACAAATTGCTCCAGCTGCCGGTCCGTCATGATCCAACCTGGCGAGAGCGTATTGACGCGAATGTGACGCGGTCCCAGTTCGCGAGCCAGCGATCGCGTCAGGCCGATGATGCCCGATTTAGTCGCAACGTACGCCGTCATTTCGGCGGGTGACAGATGATGGGTGATCGACGAAAAGTTGATAATCGATCCGCCCTTGTCGGGCATCAGGTCCACCGCTTGTTGGACAGCGATGACGAAGGCTCGCAAATTGAGTGCGATGATTTCATCCCACTGGTTCATCGTCATCTGGCCGAGCGCAATTCGTGGATCGCGTGCGGCGCTATTGACCAAAACATCAATGCGACCGGCTTGTTTGCCAATGCGGTCAATCCAGTTTCGCAGTGGCTTTTCTTTAGTCAGATCGACTGCTGAGAATCGGGCCCGCTTGTTGGTTTCCAACTGCAGCCGTTTGCCCGCATCGGAGTCGACGTCACAGAAGTGAACTCGTGCGTCTTGGTCGACGAAGCGACGAACCATCGCTTCGCCGATTCCGTTTGCACCGCCCGTGATGACGACGACCCTGTTGGCAAGATCGTCGTACGTGGCAAGCGATTGCTGGGGCGAAGGCACGGTTCAAAAATCCTAACTACCGACGTGCAATTCGCTTGGCGATCGCAGCGCGTGGTAGCGGCATGATTTCGGCAGCACCGCCCGGGTTGTACAGCAGGTCGTCGGGGCTAGGTTTGCTGTCGGCGTTGTCGTACTTAACCAAATAAGCACCGATCTGAATTCCACCTTCGTCGTAAACAGGAGGCCAGAATTCTTCGCCGCGAATCGCCAGTGTTTTTGCTAGCAGGCGGGTCGCCCGACCGGAGAAACCGCTTAGCACCATGTCTAGACGGCCGAGAGCTTCGCGGAAGAGGTAAAACACCAATGCTGTGTCTTGATCTTTACCGCCAGCGTAAGCCCAAGTGCCATCGTCTTTTTCGTAGTAAAAACCAGGCTCCGGCGCGTCTTCGTTTTTGCTCAGTCGTGTGCCAGCCGAAGCACCGTCGGGTTTGGGATCGGTATCACGGTAACGCAAAAAGAATGGACAAGACCGCGCCGAAACGTCATCGACGTCGTCTTCGGTAACAAACGGCGAACAACCAAACGCTTCGGAGAATACCAATTCAACAACGGGGTTACTTTTCACACTGCCGATGCAAACCATTCCGCGGTCGCCTTGGGCATCGGTGAAACCCTCGAACACTTCCGAGGCACGAGCGCGAGCGTCTTCCAAAGATGCCTTGCCTGGGCTCCACACAAGTGTTTGCTGCAGGCGATCGGGCATGGGGACTTCGACCGGTTTGCCTTCGTCACCATCGGCGCTGGCGTGGTGTTTGGCAGCACCTCCCAACGTCGAAACACCGTTGAGCAATTCGCCGACCAAGACCGAGTCACTGGCGATGACTGCGGCACTCTCGGGCGAGCCTTCGGTTTCACTTTGGCGAACACCCACGACGATTTCGATGTCACCGCGGCGGGCAAGCAGTTCCCAGAAGTTTTCTGCATTGACGGCGAACAACGCACCAGGCAATTGGTCTGCTGTGGCGTAGCCTTGATCGATCAAATAGTCACATAAACGCGAAAGAGCGTCTAAGGGAATGTATTTTGCTTCGTTCTTCAGAAGGGACGCGACTTGATGGCGGTCCAATCCTGTGTGTTCGACGATCGATTTGATCGTGCCAGGGCGTTTGCGTCGGTCAGGAGTATGTCCAAGAAGTTCCGCTAGACGGAATGCATATCTCATCAGTCGTTGTCAAATAAAATGGAGGAGAAAAGATTGCCCAAAACGTATTTGCACGAACCATTGTATCAAGAGCAGTGCCGGCCAATTACGTCGGGGCCTGAGGAATCGATCGGAAGTCAATTCTTTCGCAAAGAAGAAAGGTGGGCCCGTTTGGTAAACTGATCCGCAGATTGACGGCGAATCGAAGTCTGCTTCAACGATTGTCCAAAGTGATTTTCGATAGGGACGATCCTGCTGCGGCGATATGCCGAAGATGTTTAAGTTAATACGTTGGTCGATGCTGTCAGCGAAATTGAGCCACATCGATCCAAAAAAGCGGACAAATCCCGCGCCGGTGGCGAATCGTTCACTGGATGCGGTTATTAACGAGGCGGTTTCTTCCTTTGTTCAGCTATAGTGGAATATGCCGTTTCTCTTTGGGATCTCAGGATGTCAGTGGCTAACTCATCGACGACGACCAAGCAGCCTCGCTCGGCGAATGCTGTCGATCAATTTGTGTCGGATCGGATTGCCGAAACATGCCGTGCACTGTGGTGGGAGGAGCTGATTCGCCGCTCTCTGATCCTGGTGATCGCATTGATCCTGGCGGTTTTGCTTTGGGTGGTGATCGATCAGTGGGTGTATTCCGCGAGTATTCTTGTTCGCGGGGTGTCTTTTGTGGCACTGGTCGGAGGGGCGGTTTGGTACTTCGTCCGTCGCATTTGGCCCGTGCTGACCAGCAGTGTGCGCCCCGAGTACGCGGCGCGAGCGCTGGAACGCGACCAGCCCGACATGAAGCAGGAACTGACCAGCTACATCACGCTTCGCGATCAGGTCGCCAATGGCGAATCTGCCAAGGGAGGCAAAAGCGGACTGCACCAGCGCGTGGTCCGTTCGATTGGTTCGATCGCTGCGGGCCGTCTGAGTTCGTATGATGCGTTGCCAACTGAAGCCACCGCGACGCTTCGTTGGTGGATCATCGCTGCGGTGTCGCTCGCAGTGCTGATGGCGTACACAATGTTTTCACCCAAAAGCACCGTTGCATCGGCCAGCCGATTGATTGCCCCGCTATCGTCGATTGCGCCTGCCAAACGGGTTTTGATTTCGGACGTGCAACCGGGCGATGTCGAAGCGATCGCGGGACGCAGTACCAATGTCTCGGCCAAAGTCCAAGGATTGCGTGACGATGAAGAAGTGGTATGTCGGTGGCGGTCGTCCAGTCGTGAAAACGAATTTGTGCTTGCCTACAACAATGAATCGCGTCGTTACGAAGGCGAGCTGCAATTATCACACAGCGATGCTGGCGAGATACCTTACTCGATTTTGGCCGGCGACGATCAATCCGATACGCACTATTTGAGTGTAAAAAATCTGCCCGTTGTTGCGATTGAATCAGTGCGTTACCAGCCACCTGCCTACACCGGCGCAGTGCCCCACACCAGCAGCAGCGCTTCGATCTCGGCCGTTGATGGAACCACCGTGACCATCACAGCAAAGACCAATCGTCCGGTTCGGCGTGCCGACATCGAATTCAATCCGCGCTTGTTGGGCGAAACAGTGCGGGCTACCGCAGGGGCAAAATCGATGGCGATCGATTTGGCGGGAACGGGGCTGACGATTACCTTTCCGCTTCGCGGCGAACAGGGCCGTTCGGCGGCCGTCGCCTTGGAGAACTATCGCGTTCGTGTGAGCGATGAAGCCGGGCAAGACAATCCCGACCCGATCGTTTATCCGATTCGAGTGATCTCCGATTTGCCGCCCGAAGTATCGATTGTTTTGCCACGCAAGTCGCCCAAGTCCATGGGCGTGCAGATGCAACAGATCATCGAAATCCATGCGATGGATCCAGACTTTGGTTTGAAACGAGTCGAGTTAAATATCAACCGCGGCATCGATGTGATCGCCAACCCCACGCTTTGGAGCGACGAACACGGAGCCAAAGGCAATCAAGTCACGGAGTTTCGTTTTCGGCCATCGGAACATGGACTGCGAGTTGGCGACGTCGTGCAGATCATCGGAATTGCGACTGACAATCGTTCGATTCCCGGCATCGATTCGGTCGAAGCCAACGTGAGTGTGACAGACCCAGTCGAGATTCGAATCATCGGCGACCAGCCGCCACCGGATCCTCAGGGCGCCGAAGATGGCTTGAGCGAAACCGACCAGCGACCCGCATCGGATCATCCGCAGGACAATGCCGGTGGCGAAAAGTCGGCTTCGCAGGATGGAGATCAGAAACAGGGTGGCTCAGGAGGAAAGGGCGAATCCAGCCAGCAACAGCAAGGCGAAGGTGGCAGCCAGACCGGTGAAAGCCAGGGCGGAGGCAACAGTGGTCAGCCGCAGCAAAACCAATCTTCCGAAGGGCAGGGGAGCAGTCAGAGCAATCCGTCCAACGAAAGCCAAGGGAAAAGCGGCGAAGAGACATCCGGCGAGCGTGCTGGAGATAGCTTGTCCGCCGCCGGCGATCAAGAAAACATGTCGCAGCAACCGCCGAGCGATTCCGGTAATCAGCAAGCGGGGCAGGGCGGACAATCAGGGCAGGGCGAACCGTCCAAGCAGCCTCCGGCTGACAGTGCTGGTGCGAAAGGAGACCCGTCCAAGGGAGATAGTCAGGATCCAAACGGTAATGAATCCGCCAGCAAGAACAACGCCGGGTCCGCTAACGACGGTTCGCAAAATCGATCGTCCGAGGGCGCGTCGGACGGGCCACCGAAACACGACGGGGAAACGTTTGAGAAGATTCGCGACTACTTGGAAAAGAAAAAGCAAGAGAACGCCAAGAACGACGCGAGTCAAAGCGGCGATCCCAAGAATGCTCAATCGTCTGAAGAAAAAGGCAGCTCGTCCTCAGCCAATCAGGACGATCAAGATGCGATGAGTGATGACGGTCAAGGTTCCAGTGATTCCACGCAGCAGGGGGCCAATGACAAAACGGGCAGTGAAGAATCTGGCAATGACAAACCGAGCACGGACACGTTTAGCCAAGAACAATCGGAAAACGGCAGCGGCAACGGTCAAGCGGATCAGAGCCCATCGAAGAACGGCAAGTCGGACCAAAACAATCCCGGTAACTTGCCAAACGAAGATAACTCCGGCGATCGATCGGAGGACATGAGTGGAAAGGCTGGTGGCCAAGACGCAGAGGGTCAGCCAAAGAGTGATTCAGCGCCTGACAATCAAGCTGCCAACGATCGGGATTCCGCGGGACAAGAACCGGGCAAACAATCTGGTTCTGACACTGATGCGAAATCCAATCAAGACGGATCGGCAGGCAGCCAACAGCCGAAGCAAGATGGTCAGTCAGGCGATTCGAAAGCTCCCAACGACGCTGGCGCGATGGACAATCAGTCATCCGGCCGAGACGAACAGGGCGATGCAGGGAAACCATCGACTGACGACAGTCAGCCCAAGGGCGAAGGGACTGGCAGCAGCAAGGACGCAGGTGGTGCTGGCGACACGGATTCACAGGCTGGAGAAGATCCGTCAGATCAAGCTGGCGAACAGCCGAGCCAAAACGACCAGGATGGTTCATCGAAATCAGGTGGCAAAAAGAACGGTGACCCATCCAACCAAGGGTCGCCATCGCAGAGTGATCCTGGCGACCAAAAATCGGAAGCTGGCGAAGGACAAGAAAGCCAAGCTGCGTCAAAAGGCAATCCTTCGGACACCCAATCCAATAACAACAATCCTCAAGGCGGACAGAAGTCGCCATCGGGGGCCAACGCCGGCAGCGGCGAAGCGGGGGACGGACCGCCGGCACCGGAGGCGGCTGATTTGGAGTACACCAAAAAAGCAACCGATATGGTGTTGGACTATCTAGAGGAAACGCGAGATCAACCCGATCCCGATCTGCTCAAGGAGCTCGATTGGACCGAAAAAGACCTGCAGCAATTTGCCGATCGCTGGAAAGAGACTCGCAATTTGGACACGCCCGGCGCAGATCCCAACGTCCAGGACACGAATGTCCGAGACGCCTTGGAGAGTTTGGGTTTGCGACCACCGGCAGACAACCAGCGTGATGTCCGCCGGGAGTCATCGGACAATCTGAGAGACATTCGTGACTCGGGAAATCGGCGGCCACCGCCAGCGGCTTACAAGGATGTTTTCGATGCGTTTCGGCGCGGTCTGGGGCGGCAAAAATAGCCGGGGACTGGGGCGACAAAAGTAAACGGGCTACGCTTTTGTGTGTTCGCGTCGCGATGCCGCGATTCTTTTGTTCAAACTCAAAGCACGCTGAATGTTACGCACACTCTTTCGAAACGCCGAAGTTGTTCTCCCCAGCGAAGTCCGTCGTGGATCGGTCTTGATCGAAGATGGCAAAATACTGGACATTGACGCCGGCGAAAATGTCCAGGCCGACTCAGTGGTCGACTGTACGGGATTGCATTTGTTGCCCGGCGTGATCGACGACCAAGTCCATTTTCGCGAACCCGGTCTGACGCACAAAGAAGACTTGTCCACGGCGTCGCACGCTTGCGCCGCCGGGGGAGTGACGACGTTTTTGGAAATGCCCAACACCAAACCGCCAGCGATAACAGTCGAAGGTGTTCGCGCAAAGGAAACGATCGCGGCAAAAAAATCGCTCGTCAATTACGGTTTCTATATCGGTGCGACTCCGGACAACGCCGCCGAATTGGCTGTCGCGAAGGACGTGCCCGGCATCAAGATTTTTATTGGTAGCAGCACCGGTAATTTGCTGGTCGATGAACAGACAGCACTTGAGCGAATTTTTGCCGAAACGACATTACCGATTTGTGCCCACTGCGAAGACGAGACGACCGTGCGCGCCAATGCAGCCCGTTTGGCGGGAACCACTGACGTTGCCGATCATTCGCGAATTCGCGACGAAAAGGCCGCGATGATTGCGACAAAGCGAGCGACTGATTTGGCGCGGCGGCATCAACATCGATTTCACGTCCTGCACGTTTCGACGGCCGCGGAATTGGTCTATCTGCAAGAAGCGAATCCGTATTTGACCGCCGAAATTTGCGTGCACCATTTGCTGTTCAATGTGGACGACTACCCGCGGCTAGGCACCCGCATTCAGATGAACCCCTCCATCAAAACGGCCGCCGACAACGAAGGGTTGTGGCGGGCATTGTTGGACGGGACCGTGCAAGTCATCGCGACCGATCATGCGCCGCATACGCTGGAAGAAAAATCGCAGTCTTATCCCCAAAGTCCCTCGGGCTTGCCAGCGGTCGAAAATAGCTTGGCGTTGATCTTGAACCGAGTTGTCGCGGGCGAGTGTTCATTGCCACAAGTCGTCAGTTGGATGGCGGATGCCCCCGCCCGAATTTGGGGCATTGTTGGCAAAGGACGCATTGCACCGGGATACGATGCAGATCTGGTTTTGGTTGACTTGGAAAAGACCGCTACCATTCGTGATGCCGATCAACACACCAAATCACGCTGGAGCCCTTGGGACGGTCAATCGCTAACGGGGTGGCCGGTCAGTACGTGGGTTGGCGGCAAACAAGTTTGGAGCGGCGAGACGGGCTTTGACGAGTCTCACCGCGGGGCAAAACCTTTGTTCGATCATGCTCGCGGCGGGTTTTGGGCGACTGATGAAGGTATCGGAATCGCGTAAAGCGACCTTTAATTGCAGTTGCTCGCAGTCACAATGAAGCAGACACCGGCGCGTTCGTCGTCGGCAACTTATCCTCTGACGCTGATCTATTTATGGCAAAGTCAATTTGGCCTCTTAGCGACCAGACCGAGGAGTTGTTGGCTGCTGCCAAAACGGGCAACAGCGACGCGATCAACGCCTTGCTGGAAAAACACCGTGGTGCGGTGCGCCGTTTGGTAGAGCTGCGGTTGGATCGCAAGGTCCAGCGGCGCGTCGATGTCAGCGACGTGGTTCAAGATGTGATGATCGAAGCCAGCGGGCGGTTGGACAAGTACCTAGATGATCCGGTGATGGCGTTTCACCTGTGGCTCCGGCAGATTGCTTGGGACCGAATCATTGATACGTATCGGCGGCACCGCGTGAGCGCCAAACGAAACATGGATCGCGAGCAGCCGATGACTGCGGCGACCGGGCCGGACCAATCGACCATGGATTTTGCAGGCCAACTTTGCGATCCTGCCATGACGCCTGCCACGGCAGCGACGCAGCGCGAAATCGCCGAACGAGTCGAAACCGGTATCGAACTGTTAGGTGATCAAGATCGGGAGATCATCATCATGCGTCACTACGAACACCTGTCCAACCAAGAAATCGCCGAGGTGCTGGGGTTGAACGCACCCGCCGCCAGCATGCGTTACTTGCGAGCGGTTCGCCGGTTGCGGGAAGTGTTAGAAGAAAACAATTTGGCCGACGAGAGTGATGCGTGAGCGGGCAAGCTGACGATTCCGATCGCTCCGACGACTTGGCTCAGTACGACCAGCGGTTGGCCAACTTACTTTCGGAATTGACGGATGCGATCTGCCGAGGCGACGTCGTCGACTTTGACATCGTCTGCCAGCAAAACCCGGAGTGTGCTGACGATCTGCGCAAACTTTGGGGCGCTGTCTTGGTGACTGACACGGCGGGTGCGATCGCAGACGAATTACCGCGAAGCGGGGGCGGAAATCTTGCGGATGATTCCGCGGTGACGTGGCGAACTTTGACGCTGCCCGCAACGATTGGTGACTACGAACTGATACAAGAGATTGGTCGCGGCGGAATGGGCGTGGTCTTTCGCGCCAGGCAGATCAGTCTGGACCGTGAAGTCGCTGTGAAAATGATTCTGCGTGGGCGACTGGCCAGCGATGCCGACCTGCAGCGTTTTTTGGCCGAAGCCGCGGCGACTGCCAAGCTGGAGCATCCCAACATCGTGCCGGTCTACGAAGTCGGCGACGTCGACGGACGACCTTTCTTCAGCATGCAGTATGTCGAAGGGCAAACGCTTCTGCAGTTTTTGAGCGACGGGCCCATTGATCCCAGACTGGCTGCTTCGATCGTGGCCACCATTGCGCGAGCGGTGGGATTTGCGCACGAACAGGGGGTTCTGCACCGCGATTTGAAACCAAGCAATATTTTGATTGCCGATGACGGCACGCCCATGATCATGGACTTCGGTTTGGCCAAGCAGGTCGGCACCGAAGAGAATCTGACGCGCACCGGAATGTTGGTCGGCACGCCCGCCTACATGTCGCCCGAGCAAGCTAGTGGACGACGTGGTTTGGTTGGCCCGGCGAGTGATGTCTACAGTTTGGGATGCGTTTTGTACTTTGCCCTGACTGGCCGCGCTCCGTTTGTCGCCGAATCACCGATGGAGTTGGTGATGTTGGTGATCGAGCAAGACCCGATGCCGCCGCGGGCGCTGCGTCCACGACTGGATCGCGATCTTGAGATGATCGCGATCCGTTGTCTACAGAAACCGATGGACCTGCGTTATGAATCCGCCAATGCTTTGGCGGACGATTTAGATGCCTATTTGGCTGACGAACGGGTCGCTGCCCGCAGCGGACGGTTCGGTCAAGTAATCGCGAGACTGTTTCGCGAAACCCATCATGCTGGCGTGCTAGAAAAATGGGGTTTGCTTTGGATGTGGCATTCGCTGGCACTGCTTTGTGCCTGTCTGCTGACTTGGCAACTGCAGTTCATGGGTGTTCGTGAACGAACGATCTACATCGCCGTCTGGACACTGGGGCTGGGGGCGTGGGCGGCTGTGTTTTGGAAGCTCCGGCAGCGAATGGGTCCCGTCACGTTCATCGAAAGACAGATCGCGCATGTCTGGGGTGCCAGCATGATTGCGATCGGTTTAGTGTTTCCGTTGGAATGGTGGCTAGGCCTGCCGGTACTGACGCTTTCGCCTTTGCTGGGCGTGATTAGCGCGATGGTGTTTGTGGTCAAAGCCGGCATGCTGAGCGGTGTTTTCTACCTGCAAGCCGTCGCACTGCTGTTATGCGCGATCGCCATGGCCATCTTGCCCCAATGGGCACACTTGATGTTTGGCTTTGTGTCGGCGGCCTGTTTCTTTATTCCCGGTTTCAAATACGAACGAAGAAGCCGGCGAGCGTCAGGCGTTTGAGATCGGCGCTATGCACTTCGCAAAGTCAGCAACGACAACTGCGGCCGGCAATTAATCCGGAGCAAATGAGTGCCGCAGACACCGCGTGAAACGTGCAGCGTGGTGGGCGGTTTGTAAAAATCGCCAGATGCCCAACGGCTGCCGTGAAAGCTGGGGCTTAAGATCGGGCCAACCAATGGCAAGCGACCTTGTCCACCATGCGTGTGTCCCGCCAGCATCAGATGAACGTTGTGTTTCCGTGCCCAGGGAAATTGGTCGGGGCTGTGGCTTAGCAACAGTCGAAACGCAGATGACTGTCGCGGGATGTTTGCGACTGGAAACCACGGCGATTCGTTGCCGATGATTTCAGATTCGACATCCGCTAGTCGCTTTGTCGTGGGCTCCTGTCCAACATCGATCCAGCCGGCACTGCTCATCGCCGCGCGGGTTTCGTCCGGTGAAGCGATTCGCGTATCGTGGTTTCCAAGAATGAAGTAACAGCCATCCGTTGCGCGAGCTCCGGAGAAGATGTCTGTCAACCAATCCACGCAGTGGTGGCTGTCGATGATGTCGCCCGACAATGCCATCAAGTTGGGTTGCCACTCGGTGGCACGTTCCACCACGTACTTGCAAAAATCACGATGGATGTGACCCGTCAAATGAACGTCGGAAAACTGCGCGAGTCGGTATCCATCCAGTTTGGCCGGCAGGCCAGCGACGGGAAGCTGGATCTGCTCGATGGATAATTCAAAGATCTGATTCAGCGGCATCTGTTCTGCGAATCGACACTTGTTGGTCAATGGCAGCGTGTGGTCAACGTGGTTTCGGATATCGACGACTTCGATATCGCGTTGCGTTTTGACCCATTCCAAACCCAGGATGGGACGCCACGCCAACCAAGGCAATCCAAACACGATCCAGCACAACAAACAGGCCATTCCGTACGACATTAGAATCGCAGGGATCGGCAGGTTCTCGGGGCGTCCGAGTACCAAGTCGGTCAACGCGTCGCGAAACACCCAGGCCATCGCCAGTGGTATCAGAAGCGTCGTGAACGCGAAACCATATTCGATTGCCTTGAGCACTCTTCGGCGGATGCCGAATCCGTTCAAGCGATTGTAGATCGCGACGTGAATCCCCAGGTGGCCGATAAGACAGGCCGCCAAAATGCTCCACCAGAAAATGCGATCCGCCATCGTGTTGTTTTTCTAAGAAGAGGCTGTGCGAATCGATCGTCTAGAGCGATTTGGGCCGCATGAACTGAACCAATTGCAAACTCGTATCCGCGCCAAATAACTGCCACGATTCGACGTCGACTTCAAAAACGGCCACGGATGCTGTCGGCATCTCCAGAGCTTGGTTGGCCATCGCAGAGGCAAGCTGGGACATTCCCGGATTGTGAGCGACCACCAGCAGGCATGCGGCGTCGCCCCCTTCGCTACAGATCGTCTGAAAAATGCTCTCGGGACTCCCTAGGTAAAGTGAATCGCAAAAGCTGACTGGCAGATCATTCTCCCAACTGTCCCCCAACAGTTGAACCGTCTGGCGAGTTCTTTGCGCGGTCGAACACAGGACTCCCTCCGGCACGCAGTCTTGTTCTGCTAGCCAGATGGCCATGCGAGGCGTGTCGCGTTGTCCTCGTTGATTGAGCGGCCGATCGTGATCCGACATTGATCCATCGGACCAGTCGCTCTTTGCGTGACGCATTAAAATTAGCTTCAATGAAAACTCAGCGTTGTCGGGGCGAGGCATCGATGTGCGATACCTAAACGGTTGAAGTAAGGTCTATACTGACAAAATCTACATTGGAAGAACGCTGTGTGGCCAGTCTAATTGACGGCGCCGATCAGCCTGCTTCCGAATCGTCCCGCACCGAATCTCCATCCGATTGCATGAACCATTCAATCTCACAACTGTCCGTCGTCACCTTTGCTTTGCTACCCCTGACAATCGTGCTTTCCACCGCCAGCGCCGACAATTGGTCGGGTTGGTTGGGATCGCAGCGGGATGGAGTGTACCGCGAAAAGGGAATCGTCGACGAGATCCCAGACGAAGGTTTGAAGATTAAGTGGCGAAAAGCGATCGACGGAGGTTATGCCGGTCCAGCCGTCGCTGATGGACGCGTCTTTGTGTTTGATTACGTGACCAAATCAGGCAAAGCGTTTAACGATCCCGGTCAGCGGGCCACCCTACAAGGCGAAGAACGGCTGACGGCTTTTGACGTCGAAACCGGCGAACAGCTCTGGCAATTCAGCTACGATCGGGCCTACAGCATTTCGTATCCGGCCGGCCCACGCTGCACACCGACGATTGACGGGCAGCACGTCTACATCCTGGGCAGCGAAGGAGATTTGAAATGTCTGCAAGTCGCTGACGGTGAAGTGGTTTGGAGTCGAAATCTGAAGACGGATTTTGATGCTGAAGTTCCGATTTGGGGGTTCGCCGCGCACCCATTGATCGACGGCGACATGCTTTACACATTGGTCGGCGGCCGTGGCCAAACCGTGGTTGCGTTTGACAAAGCGACTGGCGAAGTGAAATGGAAATCGCTCAGTGCCAAAGCCGGCTACTGTGCGCCGCAGATCATCCAGGAAGGTGGCACCCGACAACTGGTGATTTTTCATCCCGAAGGCGTCGATGGATTGAACCCGGCAACTGGCGAAAGTTACTGGAACGTGCCGATGAAACCATCGTACGAAATGTCCGTTGCGCAGCCGATGATCGATGGCAATTTGATGTACGTCAGTTCGATTCATACCGAAGCGGTCTTGATCGAATTGGACAAAACAAAGCCCGACGCAAAAGAACTTTGGCGCGGTGAAGCCAAGAACGCAGTGCACTGCAGCAATTCGCCGCCCGTGTTTGTCGATGGTGTGATTTATGGAACGGATTGTTCGCAGGGCAGTCTGATCGCGGTGGACAGCGAAGACGGAACTCGGCTTTGGGAAACGTTTGCGCCGACCAAACCAGACGAAAAACGTTTTATCAAACACGGGACAGCCTTCGTCACGCGTCTGGGTGATAGCGATCGTTTTTTGTTGATGAGCGAAAACGGCGATTTGATCATCGCGAAACTCTCTCGCGATGCCTATGAAGAGAAAGGTCGATTCCATGTCCTCGAGCCGACGAACGAATCGTTTGGTCGGCCCGTTGTTTGGAGCCATCCAGCGTACGCCAATAAAACGGCGTTCGTCCGAAACGACAAAGAAATCGTTGCGGTGGATCTCGCGAAGTAGATTCGCTTCGGCCCTGCGAGCGGCGTCGCAGGACTACAGAGCGACTCGGTCTTTGATCGCTTGGGCGACCTGTTGATTTGGTCCTAGGTAGTCGCCCAGGTGAAATTTGACATCCGGGTGACGCTCGGAAGCTTCGGCGACCTGTTTTTCGATGGCTTGGTACAGCCTTCCCTCGAACAGAAGATGCGGCTGCACGACAACGTCTCGAACGTTGGGGTTGGCTGCGGCTTGATCCAGAATCTCTGGCAATCGCGGTTTTGCCATCGCATAAAAAGCGGTTGTCACCGATGCAAACGGTTCTCGGTGTGCAATCAACTCACTCAGGCACCGCATGTCAGCTTGAGCACACGGATCGTGGCTCCCGCGACCGACCATCACCAGGGCGGTCGATTGGGAATCCAGCGAAGCTGACGCGGATCGGATTCGGTGCCGCAACAAGTCGACGATGGCCCCATGCCGCGATAGTGGACCGGCCTGATCGAAAGTGACCTGGGGAGTTTTTGACTGGCATTCACGCACTAGATCAGGGATGTCCTGCTTGGCGTGGCCGGCTGCAAACAGCAATAGCGGCGATACGTGAACGTGCTGGACACCCGCTGCGACCAATCGCTCCCAAGCCTGCGGAATGGTCGGCTCTTGAAACTCCAGCAAGCAGGCGATGACCGGCAGGGGCGCAAGTTCTTTTTCCAGCAATCTGCCGAGCTGAAAAAATTGCTCCGTGCCTGCCGCGTCACGAGTCCCGTGGCCGACCAAGAGCACACCGCACCTCCGTTGGTCATCCGTCATACAGCACACCTCGATGGACGATGATCGTGGGACCACTGCGGATGCATGGCCAAGACTCAAGCCGGGATTACTGGACTACCTCGGAATCCTTGAATCCTTCTGCTTCAAGCAATCCGATGGCCTCGGTCACGTTGAAACCTGCGTCGTAATTCACAATCACCTGGCGATTGTCGACGGTGCCTTCTTCCTTTTGTTTGGCCAGTTCGACTGTCTTTACAGCGTCGGTCGCCTCAAGCGTCTCTTTGATTTTCGGAAAACACGAAAATTCGCACATCATGTCGGGCACGCTCATCGTCAGGGTGCCGGCTTCGCTTCGCACGTTTGCCTCGCTGGATACCGCGGTCACATCACTGGTCGATTTGTCGCCGGGGGTGGTCGCGATTCCGACGGCGATTCCAATCGCTGCCAGTACTGCGATGCCATAAATCACTGAACGCATTTCTATTTCCTGGAATGTCTGGAGAGAGAATATTTGTGAAACGACGTGGTCTTCAAACGAAGCTTCGACTGAGAGTCAAGGATTACTGCATGTTGCCACGTTGGCAAGTGTGTTTCACGACAATGGCGTGCTTGCATTTTGTCGCAGGCTCCTTCGCCTTTCGTCTTGACGTGGGATACGACATTTTCGGAGTTTGCCGTGAACTTTAGAAAAACCGACGATATTTCGGAAAGTTTTCAGGAGAATTCGTTGTTTCGCATTTGGCCGACACTGATCACCGCCCTTGTTCTGGGCGCCGCAAATTTAGCGGCTCAGAATCCGATGGCGGTCAATCAAGGGACTTTGACAGGTGGGTACATCCCAGTCGTCGTCAATGATCCTGTCGCGGGAGATCCGTACGCCATGGTTGCTGTCAGGCGTCAGCTCCCTTGGCTTGGCGGCACGGTTGGTGGCAGCCAGCAAACGGTGCTGGCTGGACCGACCAACAACAGCGGTCTCCTAGGTGGGCCAGGCATTCTTAACGGACCCGGACTACTTGGCGGACCAGGTTTGAACCGCGGCGGGCAAAGTGTTTTTGCTCAACCGTACTGGATCGGCAATGGCCAATTGTTTCCGAAAGTCCACAACACATTTGACCAACGGTTGTATCTGAACGCCGACTGGCTGCTGTGGGACACCAAAGGCATGGATACGCCGGAGCTTGCTACCAGCAGCACCGCCGGCACGCCTCGAGAAACTGCGGCCGTGCGAGGAGAAGCCGGATCATCGACCTTGTTTGGCGGTCGCGAGCTAAACGGCGATAGCGTTTCCGGTTTGCGAGTGGGCGGCGGAATGTGGATCACTCCGCAACAGAATTTTGCCATCGAAGCAGAGTACTTTCGGCTGGCTGAGCAAGATGATCGGTTTACCGGAAACAGCGATGGTAGCTTTATCATCGGACGGCCGTTCTTCGATATCGTCGCTGGCCAAGAAACCGCGCAACTGGTGTCGTACCCCGGGCTCGTCAGTGGCAGCATGAACATTGAAACGTCGACCAAATTTCGATCGTTCCTGATCAATGGACGTGCGTCGCTTTGCCCGCAAGGATGCAATCAATGCGGCTACCGTGATCATGTCGACTGGATCATTGGCTATCGCCGAATGAAACTGGATGACACGATTCAAATTGACGAAAACCTCAATTCGTTGCTGACAAACGCACCCGGCACGATCGCCGTCACGGACCGGTTTGACACCGAAAACGAATTCAATGGTCTACAGCTGGGCGTCGTGCACCGCGCGAATTTCCAACGTGCGTGGTTGGAATCCACCCTCCGAGTCGCGTTGGGACAGAACCAACAAACCGTGCGTATCAACGGAACAAACACGATCACCGAAGCCGGTCTGACTGATACGCTTCAAGGCGGGTTGTTGGCACAACGGACGAACATTGGAAAACACAGTCAGGACGAATTCACGATGATCCCCGAAGTCGGTTTTCGGCTGGGACTCCGTCTGACCAAAGCCCTCAGCGCGTCGGTTGGTTACAGCGTGATCTACTTTCCAAACGTCGTTCGCGCTGGCGACCAAATCGATACCGATCTAAATCCGAATTTGGTGCCACCAGAAGTCGTGCCGTTCTCTGGAGCACTTCGTCCTCGCTTTACGTTCAACGAGAGTGACTACTGGGCTCACGGATTATCCGTCGGCGGCGAACTGACTTTCTAGACGGCATGGTTGCGTCCGTCGCTTTGCGTTCACACTCGCGAACCGTGTTGTTGATCAAGTGATGTGATCAATCGTCCGGTCTGCAGACGCACCTACGTGAGTTGCGTGTCCAGGCGATGCCAGGCAAAAACGGTGATGACAAGATAAACCAACGATGCAATCCACTGCACCGTGGTGAGTTGATTGTAGCGTTGGTGACCGATCGTGAACCCATCTCGGTCAATGATCGTCGCATTGCTGACGTCAATCACCGCATCAAGTTGGCCGTGCACGATGAAAAGACCCAGCACGGCGCAACCCAAAATGGAGCTGCAGCCGATTAGCAAGCCGCCGTGGAGTGTCGATCGTTTTGCCACGATCAAAGCGTTCATCAGCATCAGCACAACCGCGGCCGCGCCTAGAATCTGTAGCCAAGCGGTCACTCGCTGCGTGATCAGCCCGCCATCCATTGGGTCGTTCAAAACGTCGTGCGAGATACGCACGACGATCCCTGTATAAAACGTCAGCCCGCCCCAATAGATTGCGAACACCAACAGCAAGAGCACGCGGTTCATCCAAATGGTCATGGACTATTTCTTGGCTGTCATCGTGTCAAAGAATCGCTGCGGAAAATCGGGTTCGATTGTCCGCGTTTCCAGATACGCGGCTTCCAGACGTTTTACGATCTCAGGATTCTCGCTTGCCAGGTCGTTTGCTTCGGCGCGGTCATTGGCCAAGTTGTACAGTTCCCAGGGCGATGGGGCTGCATTCTTGGAGTTGCATTTGCGTCGAACGGCTTTCCAGTCTCCGTCACGGACCGCAACCAACCCAGTGTAGCCAGTAAAGTCCCAGATCAACGGGGCGCTGCGATTCGGTGTGCCTTGACCTTTCAGTGCAGCGGACAGATCGATGCCATCAAGCTGCTGATTCGCAGGAAGCGTTCCGCCACTGATCGACGCAAACGTGGTGAACCAATCCGGGAAATACGATGGCAATTTCGATTGTGTTCTGGGCTGGACCTTTCCAGGCCAGCGAACCACGCAGGGCACTCGGATCCCGCCCTCGTCGACGCTGCCTTTGAAACCCTTGAGTCCACCGGCCGACTTGAAGAACGTGCACGCGGCGCCACCGACGTGAAATTTAGGATCACGACTTCCGTGCGTCGGGCCATTGTCGGATGTAAAAACGACGAGCGTGTTATCGGTCAATCCATGCTTCTCCAAACGGTCCAGAATCGTGCCGACGTGTTCGTCCAAGTCCGAAATCATCGCCGCGTACCCCGCCCGTGGTCGTGGATGTGGCAAGTATCCATTCTGTCCTCGGTAAGGACCGTTCTCTTCGTCCCAGCTAGCTGGATAGGTATCGATCCACTTCTGCGGCGGTTGCATCGCGACGTGTGGTTCGACGAATGGCAGGTACAAAAAGAAAGGTTTCGATTTGTTTTGGTCCAACCATTTCACCGCTTCGCTCAGAATGCGATCCGGTGCGTACACCTTGGCTCGATAGTCGTCCGCCTTGACTTCGCCTTCGGGTTTGCGATCGTGACCAGGAATCGGATAGGAATTGATGCGTACTTCCCTTTCGTTACTGTCCAAAAACGGAGGGTAATAACTGTGTGCGTTGCGCTGACCGTTGTATCCAAAGAATCGGTCAAAGCCTTGCTTCATCGGTGACCCGCTCGTGTTGGATGGACCCAGGCCCCATTTCCCAAACGCACCGGTTGTGTAGCCGGACTCTTTCAACACTTCGGCGATCGTCACGATCTCATCCGTAATGGGGAATTGTCCCGGATAGATGCGCCCGTTGCCGGAATCACGATTCGATCGAATCTCGGCGTGCGCCAGGTTTTGCCCGGTCATTAGCACGCAGCGCGACGGCGCACATACCGGAGCACCACAGTAGTGATCCGTAAACACCATGCCTTCGCTGGCGAGTCGATCGATGTTGGGAGTCTTGATCTTCTCCTGGCCGTAGCAACCCAGTTCTCCGTATCCCAAATCGTCCGCCAGAATAAAGACGATGTTTGTTTTTGTTTTTTCTGCGGCAATCGAAGACGACCCGACGGTACAAAGCCCCGCAAACAAGCCGATGAAAAGGGCCGAGAAAAACGGGGGTTCCGAAAGTGATTTTGAAGACATGGCTGCCGCGGCAAAGAGGTGGGAAAATTGAACGTTCAGAATTTGAAATTCTAAACGTAGACGCGTCCGTCGTCAGGAGAACTCTTGCCGGAAATCAAAAAACTAGGCGCCGGACACGCTCAGCAATCAATAGGCTGTCTTCACGCTCTTGCTCCTGCGCCCGCCTGTGCCGCGCTGGCGGGCAGGTGTTACGCTACTGCTCCGTGGTGTCCGTCGTGCTCAGCTTGTTCCGTCGCGACGCTCAAACTGCCGTGTCTCCGACGAATGTCGAATGATGAAGACAACCGATCACTTGGGTTTGAACCCAAAGACTCACTTGACCGAATCCCGCGTGCAAACGATCTGTTTGATCGTCATCGCTGTTTTTGCCGCCATGTATGCCGTCTACTGGCTGCGGCCCGTTCTGGTGCCATTCGTCGTTTCGGTCTTCGTCGTCAGTGGGCTGGTGCCAATTCTGTCGGGGCTGGAAAAACGACTGCAGGTCAATCGCTTGGTCGCTGCGATGATCACGCTTGTGGTGGGGATGTTCGTGCTGGCCGCGTTCGTCGTCTTGATCGGCAATTCAGTGACCGAGTTAAGGCAAAACTCCGACGCCTACTTAAACAGTGTCGAGGAGTTGGTGGGGAAGTTTGAATCGCAGTTTCCCAGTCTGTTGTCGTCAGTCAGTTCTGATACTGACCAAGAACCATCGGAGCTGCTGGTCGGCGACAAAAAGCTAGGGGATTGGATCGAATCGGCAACACGATCCGGGATCGGCGAAGTGTTAGCAGTACTCGCAGGATTGGTCTCATCCAGCATTGTTGTTTTGATCTACGTTTTCTTCTTGTTGATCGGTTCGCCTTCGCATCAAGAGTCGGGCACTGTTCTGGAAATCGTGCGCGAAGTGCGGACTTATCTTCGAGTCAAAACAGTGATTTCGGCGCTCACGGGGTTGGTCTTCGGTTTGATCTTGTGGATGTTCGGTGTGCCGATGGCGTTTGTTTTCGGATTGCTCGCCTTTTTGTTGAACTTCATTCCCAACGTCGGCCCGCTGTTCGCAACATTGTTGCCCATTCCACTGATTGTGTTGGCCCCGGATGCCAGTTTGCTATGGATCATCGCCTGCATCACGATCATCGCGACCGTCCAAGCCGTCAGCGGCAATATTGTCGAGCCCCGCATCATGGGGCAGTCGTCCGACCTGCATCCGGTCACGATTCTGACCGCGTTGATGTTTTGGGGCATGATGTGGGGACTGATGGGAATGTTTCTGGCAACACCCATCACGTCGGTGATCAAACTGCTGCTCGACCGCAGCAAAACCACTCAGCCGATCGCCAATCTGATGGCCGGACGTTGGAACGAAACGACCGACAGGCAACCAACGGCAGTGCCGTAGAAGCGACCAGATCGCGAATGTTTCCTTCGCGCAAAATGGCGTGAGTCGTTCGGATGGTCGGCTCGGCAGTGACAATGCGAAGTTTACAGCGCGTTTACCATTGTCCTTTTTGCGTCCTGTAGCACGCGGGCTAAGGGTGGCAACTCGGTACAGTCATCCACTCGATTGATCCGTCTGCTTTCACTTCATCTCGCTGATTAGCCTTCAGACACGTGTACAGGCGTGTTGAATTTCTGGCACTTGTGTAGCAATGACTGTTGAACACCGGATTACCCGCATCGATTGCGCCATTCCGACACGTTTCCTAGCCGTTCGCATTTGACTCTTGCGATCTTTGACACATTCTTCAGTTGAGTGCGGCTAAGTCGCATTCATCACGGGGAATCTCGGTGTACCAATTCAATTCCACTTGGTGTGGGACTCTGAACGGGTGTTTCGAAACGGCAAACCGATCGCGAGATTGGGACGCAAAGCTACGGATCTCTTTGAGACCGCCGGGCTACCAAAAAACTAACCCAACAAAACGGCTTCCGATCGCACGATTCGCGAGAAAATCGGTTCGCTGTTTGGAGATCCCCGTGGACCCTATGAAAATTCTCGTCGCCGACGATAGCCACACTATCTGCACCTTGCTTCGGCGATGCCTGACCGGCGCAGGATACGATGTCATTCTGGCCCACGACGGAAAGCAGGCCGTCGAACTCGCAAAAAGCGAGCTTCCCGATCTGGTCATTCTTGACATCCAGATGCCCGAAATGGACGGCTACGCCGCTTGCGAAAAGATCCTGGCGATCAACCAGCAACGTGAGCGCCTCCCGATCATCTTTCTCACCAAACGTGACGGCGAGCACCTCGCCACGCTTGGCAGCGAAATGGGGGCCTATTTGCAAAAGCCGGTGTGCGAAGAAACCCTGCTTTCGACTGTTCGTGCCCTATTGAGTCGATCATCGACCACAAGCGTATAGGGGAGCTCAGGCGATGGAAACATTCTCAGGCCCACGGGCAACGGATCCTTTTTCGCAGTCCCACGAGGGCGACACGCTGGAAAGCCTGCGTGACGAAATGGTGAAGTTTGCGTACGAAATGCAAAGTCGGTTGGAGACGTTAACCGACCAAGTCACACAACAGTTCAGCGATCAAGCGTGTCCGTGCAAAGACCCAGGCAGCGCAGTCGAGCAGAGCGAGCAGAACAATTTGCCCGAGCCGATTCCCTATCCAACACCGCATCCGGTTGTGTTCCAGTCAGATCGATCTGGCAATGACGAAAACAGCATTGCGCTGACAACGAGCAAGCCAACAAAGACAGCACCGACCAGAATCGAAGTCGCCGCGGAAATCAGCGAACGAGCGGAACTGCTGGAAACCTCAGATCCGCTGCAGCGCCTCGCAGCAATCAAGCTGCGTTTAGAACAGCAGCTCTCAAAGGGGGAACAATGATGATTGCTACACAGTCAAACAACGAAACCTTTCAGTCGACTTCCCAAGATTCAGCAGCCGACAAAAAACACTGCATGTTTCGCTCAGGTGGCGACTGGTTTGCGATCCCTGCGGTCGTTGTGCGGGAGATCACTGCTTCTCCGGCGCTCGTACGCGTTCCCGATTGCCATCCCTGCCTCGCAGGCATCTGCCATCTTCGGGCCGAGTTCATTCCGGCCATCTCCATCAGCGGCATCCTAGAAGTCAACGCAAAACGCGATGAAGAAGCCGAGAGCACGCTATTGGTGATCAATGGCAATGTCACGTGGGCACTGCTGATCGCTGAAGCGGGATCCGTTGAAACTCTTGAAGTACTTGGCAACACCGAGCAACAGCGCGAAACAGTCGAACTGGGAACCGCCATGCATCGCGACCAGATCGTGCGAGTCTTAGATCACAACGGAATCTATCAGCGAGTTCAGCAGTTGGTCGAGAACGTTTGGGCGTTACCAGATGATGCCGTTGTGGAATCGCTGCCGCCACAAACCCAATCCACATCCGGGAGTGAATGATGAAACTGAGTAGCTTTTTCGTCACGTCACATGCAATCGTGGCCGCCCTGTCTGTCGCAGCTGTCCAGCTGACCAGCGGGACGTCGATCGCCCCTGTGGCAGGCATTTCGCTGGGAATAGTAATTGTTGCGAGTTGGGCATGCGCCCGACAAATCAAGCGAGGGTTGATCATTCTTGAATCGGTTGTCGCTGACGATCAGAACGCCGTCACGCTTCGATCCGGTTTGACGGAGATCGATGAGACGTCGAGACGCATCGGCGAATGTGCTCAGCATTGGGAAACGATTGCCGCGAATACGCGCCGTCAGAACAGTGAGATCAAAGAAATGATGTCGTTGTTGAATCGTCGCGATCGCAGCGGTGCTCCTACCAGTGGGCAACTTCAAGGCGTATTGTCAGCGCTTGGAAATGCACTGCACGCACATGTTTCACAAATTGAATCAGGTGCCAGCGAGATCGACCAACACGCGCAAACGATCGCGGACGGAACCGAAACGCAAGGACACGCCGTCGTAAAGGCAACGGCCTACGTCGAACAGCTTGCCGTGGCCATTGACGTTGCTTCGTCCAATGCAATTGACGCCCAGGCAAAGGTTCAGGACACAGTCGTATCGGCGACGGCCGCTCTTGAAACAGTCAGCGAATTGATGCAGGGACTGGAACTGGTTCGCACCGATTCCCAGACATGCCAGCGTAAGCTGCTTAGCCTGTGCGATCCGGCACAGCAAATTTCCGGAATCGTCGGGACAATCAATGACATTACCGCTCGCACAGACCATCTGGCTCTGAACGCTTCGATCGAATCGATTCGGGCTGGTGAGCACGGCCGTCGCTTCGCGATTGTTGCTGATGAAGTTCGTCGGCTGGCCGAACAAACCAACGACGCGACGCGAGAGATTGCTGGCCTGACCGATGCGATGCAATTGGTGATTGACGAGTCCATATGCGGAATCCAGCGTGAAGGAAAACGAATCGAGTCAGAGACTGCCAGAGCAAACGTGGCCGAGACGTCGCTACAACAAATTCGTGAATTCGCTGAGCAGAGCTCGCAGCATCTTCAGCAAGTGACTCATTTGTCGGGGCAACAAGTGCAGTTTGCGCAGGATATCGTGCAAACCGTTCAGCAAATCGCAACGATTGCTAAGTCCAATCGCAGTGGTGCGGAGGGCGTTTGCTGGACCATGAAGTCGATCACCAAAACACCGGCTCAAATTGTCACGACCATCGGCAGACTGCGCGACTGCAGTAAGGCGGAAAAGGACGACGTCAACGAAACGAGTTCAAACCCTTCAGAGCCCACTGAAAACGAAGAAAACTCGACGCCTTCGGTTGCCGGCGACGCGCCATCGAGTGCTTCGGTCCCCGTCATCGCATTGCCATCGCCAGTGACTGCCTTGCCATCCTGTGAGGTGTCTTGATGCCAAGCGAAAGCAACAGCCAGATACCATCCATCGCTGAAAACCGCGAGCTGCTCGAAGAAATTCGCTTCGCAACCGAAGAGTCTCCGCAATCCGATTTGCATCGCTTGACGAACCTTCTGGCACAGGTAATCGACACGGTCCAAGGCGACAGCTCACAGGGGCCTTTGGATTCGGATGTGGTCGAACTGATCAATGATGGAGTACGAGAAATTCGTTTGGTCGCGGAATCCGAACAACCGACTTCAATCGATCTGGCAGCATTGCTGCAAGAAGCGACAGGCCGATGGGGCGAGAGCCTTGGTATGAGCTGCGTCGCTGATGAGGACTTCGCGTTTGATGGCCCGTCTTTAGAGAATTCAGATGCATGGAGCGATGGTTTTGAATTCGCTTCTCAAGATGAAGAGCTAGCGGATGAAGAATCCGAAGACGAATCTTATCAGGCACCGACGGCGGAAGAAATCGCGTCGTTGCTTAATGCGATGGGCGAGACTTCGACACCGATCGATCAGTCGACAATCACAGTCGCGCCAGCAAGCGAACCCGCAGTCGTTGACGACACACCAAGCACTGAACTTAGCGTCCAAATTTCGCTTGAGTCTCTTGATGCCGAGCTGAAAGAAGCGTTCTTGGAAGACGCATCCAGTTGCATGGCATCGATGGAAGACGCACTTCTTCGCCTTGAGAACGATCCCAGCGACGCCGACTCTCTGAATCAGATTGGACGTGAACTCCATACACTCAAGGGTGCATCGGCTAGCGTTGGGCTCTCGGACTTGGCAGGCCAATTGCACTTGTTGGAAGACAGACTTGCCGACCAGAGTTCAGCTGGCGACGCGTCCTTTATCAACGCACTCCTCCAGTGCGTTGATTCAATACGCAGGCAAATCAGTAGCGACGACACACCCTCTGAAATCGTCGCACCCCAACCCAATCCGACTCAGTTTCAGGCGGCCACCAGCCAGCCTGCAGCAATCGTTTCGACGCCGTCTTTTACACCGGACGTCAGCAATGATGACGATTCGATTCGTGTGAAGTCGTCGCAGGTCAACCGATTGATGGACACGCTATCGGAGATGGTGATGTTGCGTAATCGGCGAAAAACCGAAGTCAGCGAGTTGCAAGAGGTCTACCACGAACTCATCGGTAGCGTCTCGAAGATGCGGCTGCTTAGCCATGACGGAAATGAGCAATCCGACGCAAGTTCGTTGCAATTGTCCGAAGTCGCAAACGATGTCTTTGCAGTCGCCCAGAGCGTTCGAGACGGCCTGCGCCCAGTCGCCGAAGGGAATGCCGCCCTCAGTCAGCTGATCGGTCAACTTCGCCAAGAGCTCGTTGAACTTCGCACCACTCCCATTTCCGGATTGTTCCGCCGATTGCAGCGCGTGGTACGTGACACAGCGAATGTAGAATCCAAACAGGTTCGATTGCAGTTGGTCGGCGAAGACAGTGGTATCGAACGTTCATTGCAACAGCGTTTGTATGAGCCAATGCTGCATATCGTTCGCAATGCAGTGTGCCATGGCATCGAATCGGCGTCGCAGCGTGAGCGAAGTGGCAAAGAAGCCGTGGGAACGATCACGGTGGAAGCGAAAGCAGGACCGGACGTGTTCGTCATCGAAATCCGCGACGATGGTGGTGGGCTGGACTACGAAGCTATCCGGCGCCGCGGAATTTCCAGCGGTTTGTTAGCTAACGATCAGTCGGTCAGTCAGTCGGAACTGTCGCAGTTGATCTTCCAGCCTGGATTTTCGACTCGCGAATCCACCAACCAAGCTGCGGGGCGTGGCGTCGGCATGGATGTCGTTGCATCAACATTGAAACGCATGCGTGGCTGGCTGGACGTTGATTCCGATCCGGGTAAGGGAACACGAATCCGACTTAGTTTTCCGATCCCGTCGGTCATTCAGCATGCGATGGTGTTTCGGTCGGCCGGGCGACTATTTGCTCTACCGATGCAGTCGGTTCAATGTGTTAACCCTGAATTGGGCGGCGCAACAACACTTCGATTCTCGGAAGTCTTCGGTGAGACAAAAGATTTTGCTGCTCAGGATGAACAGCGAATCGTGCTAACAGATACAGCGTCGCGAACGGATGGACACGGCCGGGTGACACTCTTGGTCGACGAAGTGCTGGGAGCAGAGGAAGTCGTCGTGCGGCCGCTTCCATCGCTGCTGAGAAATCATCCCTACTGCAACGGTGCGACTCTATCGGGGACAGGTGAGCTGGTTCTGTTACTAGACGCCAGACGTGTGGTTGATTCCCAAGCATCTCGCATCAATCAAGCTACTGCACAGCCGACGGCATCTGCCCAGCATCAAACGAACAAGCAGCGCCCGCGCGTCCTGGTTGCCGACGACTCAGTAACTGCCAGAAAACGAGTGGTGGAATCCCTGAGTCGCTATCCCGTCGAAATCATCGAAGCGTCTGACGGTCGACAAGCGCTTGAGATCTTCCGTCACGAGACCATTGACGCGGTCTTCAGTGATATGGAAATGCCTCATGTCACAGGCATGGATCTCCTCTCAGCCATCAAATCAGACGATCGCGCTGCACGGCCGCCCGTCGTCATCATCAGTAGCCGAAACGAAATCGAGTTCACGACGCGAGCCAAAGAGCTGGGCGCGACCGACTACTTGATCAAGCCTCTCGCTGACGAGTCCCTCGATTTGGCACTGACCAAAATGCCGAACCTTAGCCATTTTCTCGATTCTCATCTTAGTGATCTACCACCCTGCGGAGCCATCCAGTGACTGACAAAACCGTTCTCGTGATCGACGACAGCGCGACCATTCGAAAGTTGGTCGATACCCATTTGACTCCCGCCGGCTACCGTGTCGTGCTGGCTCCCAACGCGGAAGACGGAGTACGTTTGGCGGGCGAATGTTCTCCCGACTTGATTTTGCTAGACCATCAGCTTCCTGGTACCACCGGATACGACGTCTGCTGCAAGTTGGTCGAAATTCCAGAGCTGCGATCAATTCCAGTCGTGATCAGTTCGACGCTGCGCAAAAAGGCGTACGCCGAATACGTCGACCTGGACAACGTGGTCGACATGCTGCCTAAACCGTACACCGAGCAGTTGCTGTTGATGACGGTTGCCAACGCTTTGGAAACGGCGGCAATGGTCGTGACATCCCAGTCCCAGGGATCCGCGGTACCCGAGGTAATCAACCAACAGAGCGAAGCTGAACTGGCTGGTTCACTAACTTGCTTTGGACTGCGCGAACTACTGGACTTTTTGAACAACGGTCGCAAGAGTGGCGTGCTAGAAGTCGAAGCTGATCGCGCAAGAATTCGCTTCCATTTGGACAAGGGCCGTATTCAAGGTGTTTACGGATCGGGAATGGATCCGGATGACATCGAGAAAATCGTCTCTCAGTTGCCAGATTCGCTTAGCAGTCTCGCGCCCGTCTTGAGAATGACCATGAGCGGTCGCAGCTGCGCAGAGGTCGATGGGTTCGTTCAATTACTGGATCAGAAAGTGCTGGATCCACGTTTGATGACCAAGCTGCTTCGTTTCCAAGCGTCGATGCTGGTTCAGCTAGCCTTTGAGCAAAACCTAAACGCATTCCGGTTCGAGCTAGGGCATTCGCAAAACGCACTCCACAAGAATCTGCCGCTTGATATCAGCTTGCTTGCTTTACTGGTCGAAGCCGCGATGTGCTCCGATGATCCCCAGGCGACTTCCGGTCAAAACCAATCATACGTCCGCCGGGCCATTCGAGGACAAAATCTGGATCGCGCAGGATTACCTGCCAGGCACATGAAGATCTTGAACTTGCTCTCGGATCCTAAGAGCCATGCGGAAATTCAGCGTGAGCTGGGATGGAGCGAAACGGAGGTCCGCCAAGTTCTCCGCGGATTTGTGATGGCCGAGTTGGTCGAGATTCGTTCCCAAGTCGTTGCCGGCAATTTTGTCGTCTTCGAGCCCAACGCTGCTGCCGCACAGAACTTGCGTGCCGAGCTGGAAGCATCGGACAATCGATATGCTGGCAAGGTCGTCCGTGACAAGCTTGCCCTTCAACTTGTCCTCAAGCGTTCGATCCCGCACACGCTGGCATTTGCTGCGGACGACGACATGGCATGTCAACTGATCGCTCACCTGTTTTCAACATCGAATCCCAAAGCCGCAAACGTCAAACGCATTGCGTTGCTTGGTGATGCTGACGCCCATGCGATCGACTGGAATGATCGAGTTGGATTTACACCCGATGATGTGCTGCAGCGTCCATGCACGGCAGAGTTATTGTTCCGATCGATGGATCGCCTCTTTGATGACGGTGCGGAACAAGCCCAGCATGAAACCGAGGCACAGGAAAATGAGACGCAACATGCGCCTCCGCTGTCCGCCGGCGACTCCGACGCTAACAGTCCCATCGCCACGTCGTCGTTCACCGCATTGCCAACAGGAGTCGAAGCATGATTTCACAGAAAACCGACACCGCGAATTTTACACTTTCGGTAACCGACTCATTTGGTTCGACAAAGCAGGTTTCGCTACGTCCCGACCAAAGTATCTTTGCTGGAACCTCTAACAACTGCGGGCTCAAGCTATCAGGCTCGGGTCTATCAGAGATTCATTGCCGCTTGGAACTCACCGATGGCCAGTTGATCATTCAAGATTGGATGTCAGCTACCGGCACCCTGGTCAATGGTGAAGCGATCTCAGCCGAATCGGAAATTAATATTGGCGACGTCATTGGCGTCGGTGACTATCGCATCGAAATCGCTACCGCGGTTGATGCAGCTTCAGCTGGATCGTCAGCTGACACGTCACCCGAACCTTCTTCCGCCGCGCCGATCCAAAGCGTTCAAGCTGACAGTGTCCCAAACACGCCCGAAGAGATGGGACAGCAAGAACAGCAGGAAGAAGAACCGACCGACATTGAATGTCTCGCAACGGACGACTCGGACGCGTTCGCATTGGACATCCCAGATGATTTCTTCGCCTTCGAGGAGGAAGCATCTTACGATCACGAGACCGTCGCTCTCCTGCACGCCGAAATCGAAGAGCTGCAAGCCGCGCTTGCCCAACGCGATGCGGAGTTTGAAAGCCAGAGCACACTCGACAGCTCAAGTGCGGGTCCAGAATCGGACTTTGGCCAGACTGACAAAATGCTGGCGCGAATGCAGGAGCTTATCGACGAAGCGAATCGCAGTGACGAACGCGTCGCCCTGTTGGAAGAAATGCTGCTTGCCGCGGAGATCGCTACTCGCGCCGAAAAGGAAGAACGCGGTCATTTGGAAGGCTGGGTCGGCGATATCGAAAAGCGTTTGAGCCAACGCGAAGACGAACACGCCGCTGAAGTCGGCTCGCTACGCAGACGGATCGAAGAGTCTGATAAAGCGCAACAGAATTTGCATCGAAAGCTAAAGGAAGCCGCATTCCGCGGAGGTGCTCCCAAGCAATACGAAGACACGTTGGAGTCACTGCAGGCATCGAATCGACAATTGCAGAATGACCTAGCAGAGTCGCAGCAAAAATCGCTCAGCGCGGAGCAGAAGCTCGGTGAAATGTCGGAGCGTCAAGAACGGGAGCTTCGAGAAGAACGCGTCAAGCTAGCCCAGGAACAAGCAAAGCTCTCGCGAATGCGGTTTGAATTGTCCAGCAAGCTGTCGGACGTCGAAACGTTGCCCAAAAGCGAGAATCCGGTCGAGACGGAAACGTCCAATCGTATTCAAGCTTTGCGAGCGCATCTGCGTGAAATTCACGAGCAAGAGAAGCTTGAGGAGAAAGAAGCGCCGCTGACGAAACGTCTTGCCAAGCTCTGGAGACGAGTTGAATATTGATGCAAGATCACACATTCAATCCAACCGAAAACGATCAGCCATCGCACGATATCGTCGAAAGCCTTCACGCCCTAACGCGTGATCTGGAGACTTTCGTCGCGCAATGGTCACGTCGTCTTGATCACGCGATCGAATCGTCGCAACCGGTTCCGTTAGATGATCACGGACTGCAAAAGCGTGCCGAACAACTGCAACTTGAAAAACGACAGTGGGAATCCGAACAAGCAGCTGAACAGCAGGTGGCCAAAGAGAGAATCGAGCAGTTGACCCAAGCGTGGTTGCAGCTTGAATCCGAACAACGATCCTTTCTGCAGATCAAAGCAACGCAGCACGGTTCCAACTCCCACGCGGCTGACGCTAACAATCCGTCCACAAACCGGTCGAACGTCAGTTCGGTGTCAAATTCACTGTCTAAGTCGATCGCCCCGCTGAGCACGTTGTCGTCAATGTCGCCGTCAATAAATTCAACGGCATCACAGTCGCCTACTGGCGGTAGCGACAACGCCGCGCAGCAATTCAAACGATTGCGCCGCGAGATTGATTCCAACCGATCCAATTCCCAGCGACAGTAGCCGCAGCAAAACAAAGAGTGCGAAAAGGTCCCCAGCATCTTTTCCCGACCAATCCAAATTTACTCGAACACGGAGACCTTCGTGTCACTAGCAACTCTATTTTTCGATACCGTCGGATTTTGCAATCCACTCGGCTCAAAAGCTGGTGCCAGCGCCAGCGGTTTTCCCGATGTGTCTTCGGCGCCACCTGATACGCGACGGTTGATTCGCGATCGACGTTACTGCCGCGTGCTGACCGACGAAAGTGTCATGCCGTTGGATGAGTGTTCACTGTCATGCGCCTGGAAGGCAGTCGAGCACGACATGGCACTTGTGCCTGGCGGAGACGTTCGGCTGACCAGCGACACGATCGTCTCAACTCCCAGCGGGTTTGAAACGGTGACGGATCCTGCCAATGTTGTTTCCGTCCAATCCTTGTATCTTGATCGCGACTGTGTGACCAACGGTGACTATCTGCGATTCGTTCAAGCAGGTGGGTACGTCACGGCCGACTATTGGCCTGAAGACGTGCTACCAAACGTGCTTCATTTTCTGGACAGCACCGGGAGTCATGGGCCAAAGTACTGGGTCAACGGCAAACCGGACGCGGCGAAGCTTGACCATCCGGTTGTCGGGCTCAGTTGGTACGAAGCCAACGCCTACGCAGCGTGGATCGGTAAACGCCTGCCAACTTCCGAAGAATGGCAACGCGCCGGGACTTGGCCGGAAGCTCACGCCGGCGGCGGAACCGAACTTCGGTATCCATGGGGAAATGCTTTCGACCCGTCCAAAGCAAACACATGGGCCGGCGGGATCGGTGAAACCGTTTCGGTGCGAAGTTACGAAACCGGCAACACGCCAAACGGCGTCCGGCAACTGGTCGGCAATGTATGGGAGTGGGTCGACGTGCTATTCCATCCCCAGACCGAACAGGGAGTCTCCGTCCTGCTGGATCAAACGATGGCCGAAATTCGCGGCGGATCATTCGATACCTACTTCCATTCACAAGCGACCTGTCAGTTTCGAACCGGACAGCCGCTGCTGTTTAGAGGTGCAAATATTGGGTTCCGATGCTGCGTCAGCGCGTCGGCACTGACTAACCTTCCCGAGTCCCCCACCGAGAGCATCCAGTCATGAGCACGACAGCCAAATACAGAGATGTTTCCCTAGGCGATCCGGAAACCGATATTCCATGCGCCTGCTGTGATCAGCCTTTGCTGTCCACAAGCGACTACTGTCCTACTTGTGAAACACCGACGACGCTGTCCAGTACAGTGGCCGCACGCGGCGGGCGACAAGATTTCATTTCGGTTCTGGGCGCTAGTAACGCTGGCAAGACGGTTTATCTGGGACTGCTATTGGACATTCTTAGCAAGGGTTCCGATGCCTTCCGCGGTTCGGCCACCAGCGCGTTCTCGATCGATTTGCAGGAACAGGTGGTGACCGCACTGGAACGTAAAATGTTCCCCGAAAAGACACCGACCGAAGCAGACGCTTGGAAGTGGTTGCATTGCCAGATTTCGATGGCCAAAAAGAAATCGACCGAGCACATTGACCTGATTTCTCCCGACTTTGCTGGCGAAGCCATCGCAATGGAGATCAACCAATCCGGCATGTATCCGGCAATCGGACATGTCGTGCAGAAGTCCACCGGACTGATGATTCTGTGCGACTCGTTGCGAGTCCGTGACGAGGGATCAGCAGAAGATCTGTTTGGGATGAAATTGGCCTCCTATATCGCGGGCCAACATGGATTGACCACCGATTCGGCTGCTCGAAAAGACGCCGGACCATCGATCGCGATCGTGTTCACCAAATGCGATGGCTGCCCCGAAGCGATCGAAGATCCGGCCAGATTCGCGGCCAACAATACGCCGCGAATGTTCGAGTATTGTCGGCGTACATTCACGAATCATAACTTCTTTGCGGCCAGCGTCGCCGGCAGTTCAGGAACGTTGGCTGACTCCAATGGCCGACAAACAAGAATGCCGTTTCATATTCAACCGCAAGGTGTTCTGGAACCGTTGCGTTGGATCGTCGGACAAGGCTAGGGAAAGCGTCCGCATGAATACTATCAACGTCCAGCAGGCTATCTTCGCTTCCTCCGACCGTGGAAGCATGAAGGGGTATCAGCTTGTTGCGAAGTCGGACGGCATCGATCGTTGGACAAGCCAAGAGCTATGCCGATGGATGCCATCGCGCGCCGCCAGTGATGACCCCAATGACTGGAGCATCAACTATTTCCCGATCAAAGAAGACTGTTTCGCGATCACACGATCGGTTTTGGGCGGCCCCGAATACAGCGGCCGGGGAGCGACCCAGCTGGTCACGCTCATATTGCTGTTAAGCGATTCGCAATTCGCTCTTTACAGCTACGATCCAATCTCCGTCGCCAATACCGCCATGGCGATGGGCTTGCTGAGGCTGCCGCTGGAGATGCGTTGCTCCGAATTGCCGATGGCCAGTCTTCCCGACGCGCCGCTCTTGGCACCAACGCAAAAGGCTGGCGAACCGACCTGCCAGCGCGAACAACACATGCTGGATGAGCTCACGTCTCTGATCGACCAATCACGACGCGTCGCCGTCGTCGGCAGAGTCGATCCCATCAAAGCCGTTAGCTGCCTGATGCCAAGGCTATCGAGTCGGGCTCGTCGCGAATTTAGTTTCACAACCGGACTACCGCCCGCCGTTCGCCGCCCCTTTCAGGCGCATTTCCTAACGTCGGTCGACAAGACGAACCGGCGAAACCTAGAAACGCAACAAATCGTTCCCGTCGCCGTCCGATAGCCAGTGCAGGCACGCGAATATCTCAAGAGATTGATCACGGCCCCTTCGTGCATCTAGATGCAATCGGCTCTGCCCCTCGAGCTTCCTCGGCGGCTGAAGAGCGAAAACCCAGCGATCACATTTACGACCGAGTGTCGCAAATGACCATTCCGGACTCAATTCGAGCTTCGGACAGCCACGGTTGGCGCTGACTTCAAGCCGACAGTATTGACCGTGATGATCTGATACTCATGCGTCTTTTCGATTGCTGTGGTGTCAGTGAATTCCATTTTTGCCAGCGGTTGGGCTGGCGTGTCGCTGTACTGCAAATTCTGAAAGAGCTGCCGACCAAAGCGGTTCTTGCCGTTGCCGGATACTTCGGCGAGCAATTTTCCGTCGCGCATCACAATGAACTTCCCGACTCCGCTTTCTAGATCCGCTTCGGCGCTCCAACGCAATTCGTTTCCTTCACAGACGACATGCGTCGGTGCGGGCGGTGGTGAAAAATCGTCAACGTTCGTGTCTTGGCGAAACTGCATCCACGCCTTGGCGATGCTTTCGCTGGGTAACCAGCCCATCTTGAGTGGATCACCATCAAACTTTGCCGCCGGTATCGCGGTCGTTTCTTTCGGCTCGGCCAGCCAAGCAGTGTCTTGCGAAATCACTTTCAAAGCGTCGCCATGGTTAGCGGGCAATCGCAACCCAAGGCACTCATCCAACCAGGGAATCGCCATGTAGCGAGAGTTCCCGCATTCGTGTGCGGTTAATGGATCAATCGCAACACCCACAAGCCCACCACGTCCGCGAACCTTGCCAAAGAACGCGACGTTGGCTGGCCAGACTTTGGCAAACCGACCGTCCGTCACAGTCACGCCTTCTTTCGTGCCCGGATTGCACATCATGGGAACTTGCAGTGCGGCCTCGGGCAATGAATGCGGCCGGATCTCAGTGCGTTCAGAATTTGCTTCAAACAACGGAACTCCGGAACGAAGCCAAGCCGCAGCGATACGTTCGGGCTGCGTCATCACCATACCGCCACACCAGTGACCACCGCCGCTGTGTCCCCAAAGTGCAAGTGGCGCGTTGGCAAGTTCCGCGTGACCAGACATCACGCCAAGATCCTTTAGCGCGCGATCAAACGTGGCCGCGGAACCGTTGCGCGGATCGCACCATCGTTGACAGTCCGCTTCCTGGGGCTGCTCGTAAGACGGCGACAGCAAGGCACAGTCATGTTTTTTGGCCAGAGCCTGCCAGTGCAAGTCGTAGGCGCCGGTCAAACCTGATTTGCACGAACCTTCCCCGCAGCCATGCTGATGAACGACGACGCCACGAAGCGTCTGAACCTCTGCCGGAATCCAAACGGTGTACTTCACCGGAAAACACAATTGGCCAAGTTCATCGGACGCTTCGTATCGGACGCGATAGTACGGTGGTTCGGCTTCAGGAACGACATCGTACGGAGGCTGCTGCGCAGCAGTGTTTGTAACCAGACACGGTGCTGCGATTGCGGCGAGTACAACGATTGCAACAGGTAACTTCTGGGCGTGTGTCATAGTCGATCTTCAATTCGGGAAAGTACCAGCGGGAGCATTGTAGCTAAGGACGCAGGGCTGGTTCGTGCCGGTCAGCGCGGATTTCCGTTGCACGGCTCTCCAAGGCACAAGGTCGGCGGTACTGAATGGGGCCAGCATTTCTGCGACAAAAACTTTTGGGAATTGGTTCAGGGATCCGGCTGGGTTTCGCACAGGTGATGGTGAACGGAAATCGCTAACCAATTCACCACTGATAATCACCTGCAATCCTATGATCAACGCCCTCACAACGACAAAGAAAAAAAAGACAAAACGACGCGCCACGAAACGAAGCATTACGCGTCCCTTAGAGACTCTTGAAAACCGCCAACTCATGGCGGCTGACATTAGCGTCGAACAAGCGACGGCCCTGCCGACAACGCTGCCGGCAGTCGTCAGCACCGTTGCCAGCGAATCGGCTGGCAGTTCCACGACGATCCACGCTGATGCAGTTGATGGCGTGTTTGGCGATTCTGGCATGTCGCCTCAGGCGATGGACTCGGCAGCGAATGCTCTGGTCCAGGAGATGAAGGCATCCGCCGAAGCGACGGGGCGAGTTGCACTGAACGCCTTTGATGAACTCGCGACATTCGCCGGCATCACCATCGAATCACCAGCGTTCCAGGCCGACGGATCCTTCTCGGGAACCAGTCAATTTGGTGATTCTGCGGCTCCGGTATTGCTTCAGTACATTTCGGCAACTGGATCCTGGGCACTCGCGAATGAGACCGACCTGCCATCACTGGTCCCCGCTGATTCAGGATTTCAATCGCCCATCGAGCTGCAGTCGCCATACTTGGTCTTCTCGACAGCGACCGTTGATATCTCCTCTGGCGAGATGTCCGCTGGGGCGACTGATTTTTACGGTCGAATTTATGAGTCCGATAACTTCACCGTACGGCTTCAGCGCGGCGTCAACTTGCTTTCGCGAGCTACGATAGCAGATGACTCCGCCGTGGACGACATCCTTGGCGTGATTGGCATCGACATTCCGGCTGTGGAACTCGAAGGCGTTGTCTTTGCGACGTCGAATCCGACACCATCGAAATGTTCAAGCAGGCCAAACAAGACGCGCGATTCTGGGATCAGTTTCGCGAACAAATGATGCTTCGTGCAACGTTGCCTGGAATCAATCTGGACGGCTTGCCGCCAAACATGACGACCGGCGGTGCTTACCTGGTCTGGGAATCACCCGGCACAAATCAGGACCAAGTCTACGCAGCGTTGGATTTGCTGCTGCATCAAGAAAATGACCTGCCCGTTCGTTTGACCGGACGCGCTGGATTTGCCGACACACCGACTGGCAGTGAACTGCGAGTATCCGCCACCGCGGCAAACATCAGCGACGCTTTTGGCGTCACAGGATTGGACCTCCAACAAGTCACGATGCTGCTGGACGTTGATACGATCAATAAGCCAGCGACCGGAGACAAATTGGCTGCCGCGGACCCGACGTCGGCGGTTCCAACGATTGGTCTGGGCATCTCGGCAAACATGGTGATTGGTGGTCGCGACGTGATGATCGCTGGCAAGGTCGAATTGAACATTGCGACCGGTACGCCAATGAAGGTTGCCCTTCGCGGTGAATTGAGCTCGCTCTCAAGCCTGGACCTCGTCCGCTTTGCAAACCGCATGTCTGGCCTCGGTGCCGTCGATATCAACGAAAGTGCTCTGCCGAACTTTGAAATTCGCGACCTTGTCATCAACATCGCACCACTCGGCGGCGACACACAGCTTGGAATCGAAGACGGCATCGGCCTGAAAGGCGAACTGTACGTCAACGATCGCTTTCTGGCGAAAGTCGACGGATCGATCGACCGAACCGGCATCGTTCCCAAGATTCGTCTAACCGCGTGGACACACGAGATTGAATTGGGGGCGTTGTCGGTGTCGGATGTCCACATCGATATCCAGATGACTCAGTCGGCCGACGATTTCTTCATCGTTAAAGGAAGCGTGGCGGTGCTGGGAGCTTCTCACTCGGTCGATATTCATCTAGCTGCGGACAAAATGCATTATCGCATCACCACCGAAGTCGACGGGTTGGGAATGGTCGACTATGCGTTTGAATCTCAAATGACCGGAACGCCGTATTGGACATTCCATGCCACCGTTCGCAACGACGCCAGTACTCATCTGGAGCAAAACGTCGCCAGCGGAGCCCGAGACTGGGCAACCGAAGCGACCGCGTCATTCAAGAAAGCACAAAGTGCCTTGGATGCTGCTCAAGCCGAGGTCAACACGCTCAAGCAGGAGCGTGCCACTGCGATCGCTGAGGCACAAAAAGAATTCGACGAGTTTGAAGCGAAACTGGAAAAGGCTGAGAAATCGGTCGCAACGCTTAGGTCGCGTTTGGACTCTTGGATCCGAAGCGAGCGAACCGCTTGGTCACGCTACCGCAGTGCGGTCAACAGCCGGAAAGCTGCGAAATGGTACCAGTACGCAGGACGCCGCGCGGTCGAAGTCTCACGCTACGCAACGTACATAGGCATCCGATCGGGGCGCTATGCGGTGCAAGGGTCGTTGAAGGCCGCGGAAGTCGTTTTGCGAGAAGTGAAGGAAGCTGCCAGTTCCACCCTGGATCTCGCTGGCCCAGAGATGAACCCGGAAGTGCTCCGCATCAACGCGGAGTTGGCGATCATGACCGCGGGACTTCAAATTGCCAAAGCAGCCGTCACAGCTGCAGAATCAGTTTCGACGGAAACCGCCGAAGCCATCGCGTTGGCAGCGGAGCATCACGACGACCTGTTCATGATCGATCGCATTCACTTTTCGGGAACGCTTTCAGCAGCGATCGTAAACAACGAATTTGATCTGAAAATCGATTGTCGGTTGTTGAACAAAGCAAAGAAGATTGACATTGATATCTCGCTCTCCGATTTCAGCCCAGAGCAATTGATGGAACGTCTCATTGACGAGATTCGCAGCTGATTGAATGTTGAATCTCAAACCCGGCGATCGCCCGATTTCTAAAGTCAGGCGATCGATCTTCTTTGTTACATGACGTACGAACGCGCGATGGAACACGTAAGTCACCTCTCGAAGGAGTGAAACGCTTCGTCGGTCTCAGAATAGGGTTTCGGTTTTCAATCGCCGAGTAAGATCGACAGATGACAAACAAGCCGACGGCGATGGCTCTGTGGAAAACGTGCTCCAATCTATCTAGTTCTGAACCTGATCCAGCACTCTGCCCAATCGAACTTGCTCAGTGCATCTTAAGCGAACAAAAGACATTTTACTTTTCATTTGCGAGCACCAACATTTCAATTCTGGATTCGGCCGACTTCGTAACGCATCCACTTAGGTTAGATTTGAATCGTGGCGATGCCGTGGTAATTTGAATTCTCCGATCCATAACGGATGGAAAAACTCTAGAAGGATGACTGAAATGGATGCCGTTGAGAGAATCGTGTACTACGAAGAAATTTGTGATGATGCGATGGAAAAAGTGTCCAATCTCCAAAAGGCACTCGACCAATATCAAAGGATTCTCCCCAAATTCAATGAGTTGAAAGAGTACTATCAAAGCCCATTGTGGAGAAAGGATCGTGACGATGATGCCAATGGAGTGATTCCTCAGAATTTGAAACGGGGGATTCTGTCGGAAGATGGGATTTGGAATTTGTTGACAGATGAAATTGAAGTGTTGAATCGGCTGAAAGATCTGGATGCATCGCAGCCTTGACCATTGGTAATGGGATTTCGGCTGCGGTACTCTCGCGCGCAAGCAGCGTGAACCGGCACCAGCCCACCACCACCTTGCCAAATTGATTGAACCGCATGTAGGTAAAAACGCATGGCAGTCGCACTGAATGCGGCTTACCTAGGCGTGTGGACTTCATGGCAAGATCCAACGCTTTGTCGGAGGCGAAGGGGAGCCAAATTTCTGGTGACCGAGCCCGACGCGAACTATCGTGGCCATTTCTTGCCGCGCTTGCAGCAAAATGTTTTTGCGCGGACGAACTTTCGCTCAGACGTCGGTGCTTGGGATTCGGACCGGCAAGACGAGAAAGGACCCAAGTCGCGCAGTTAGTGCCGCTGGTTGCTCGTCTGGCGAAAATTCAAAACAATGGGCGGACGCGGGTTTGGTCGCCCGCTGTTTTCGTCGTCGCCTGTGTGCTGCGGTGAACCGCCACTTTGCCGCCCCCAAACGGCCGTTCGATGGCTTGGTATGCGTCGCTGTTGGAGCCCAAGAATTGGCAATCAATTCTTGGGTGCGAGTCGGAGCCGGCATGTCCGCCGGTTCCTGCGCGGCGTTTAAAGCCACCGGAAACTTGCCCGACCCACCAAGGCCGGATCTTTTGTTCCAAGACATTTGGAAGCTGGCGTTGAAGACGCGGTTGATTGATTCGATGAATCATCGGCTCTTGTTGGAACTGTTTGGAGCGGCTTGGCTTGGCTTGGCATGGTTCGTGGCGAGAGTGCCGAGGGACACAAGAATTGTGGAACCGTCGTTTCAGTTGCGGGCAAATTCTTCGCATCCCACCAAGTACGATTTGCATCGTAGGTTGAAAACAGTGCCAATTGTTCGATGAACGGCAGCAACATGACTTGCCATCCGGCTTCGTAGTCACCAATGTTCACTCGGCTAGCGGGAAATCCTTTGTACGTGCTTTCGTAGTTGTGTATCGCAAGCCCGATTTGCTTGAGATTATTACTGCAGCTCATGCGGCGAGCGGCTTGGACCGCTGGCAACAGCAGTCCTACAAGAATTCCGATGATCGCGATCACGACCAGCAATTCGACGAGCGTGAACGCAACGCGTTTCGGCAATCGGGGAAGTGAGTGTTCGACGTCATTACTGAGGTTGTGGGCGCGAGAGATTCGCGGCATTGCGGTTTTCAACTTTAACTTTCTGTTATGAGTTGCGGGTGAGACCAATTTGCCGGGAAGCATACACAAAGCGTTTTCGTATTCAGTCGAGACAGACAACGGAGTTGGTGAAGAATCGATGAAGTTGAGCGGGGCGTTTCCCGTGGACCAGATTCGTCTCTTTCGCGCCGACCACGAAAATCATTTGACTCAAAATTGGCTGCCATCGATCGATAGCCTGGACGCGAAACTAGAGAGATAAAAAGGGGGCGGGGGCAATACTGCACGGCACGACGTTTGGTTGACGGTATCTTCGCATGCGTTGAAGATTGTCTTGTGCGGTGTTAGCACTTTGAATTTGGTATGCGTCGCTGTAGGGGCGACATCAGCGCAGCAGTGAACGACTCGGTTCGCTCAGCACGCACCGATCCTAGGCTATCAGCGGTTTCAATTCTTCGATGTGAGTTTCCAGTTCGTCCGCCGCGTCAAAGATCAAGTCGTATTGCTGGCCCATCTCGGTGCAGTCTTCTTGGGTGTAATCGTTGACGTGATCGGCTCCAATCGAACGAACCATCTCCGTCTTTTGCGTGCTGCACACGCCAGTGACCTCGGCTCCCAGTGCTTTGGCGATCTGTACCGCGAACGAACCGACCCCGCCCGATGTACCGTTAACCAAAACCTTTTGTCCCGGTTGTAGCTTTTCCCTTGTCATGAATTCCCTAGCGAATCAGAGGGGGCAGGCCTCGTTTATTGGCAGGGGGCGGTCGTTTGGTTGCGTTTTGAGTGCTCTGCTTCTAGAAATGGGGGCTCTGATGCCGCGCGTTCCCCGTGCCGGTGATGCTGGCGGCCTGTACCACGCTTTGACCTGTACCACGCTTTGAATCGTGGAAACCTACGTGCTGAATTCTTTCAAGTGATCTTATTCAATCCGAGGGGCCCATTAGTTGCTGCTGCGTTCTCTATTCCGCACTCGTATCGAACTGGACTTCGTTACGATACAGTTCGGTATCTCATCGTTTTTACGAGGCCTAGGAAATCATGGCAAAAGTCGATCAAGCAGCCGCACAGAAAAGTGCACCCGTGGCGGAATCCGACCACACAGAAAAGATCAAATCGCAGATTCTGGAGAAAGCTGGCAGGCCACCCAGTCTGCATCACGTGGAGGTGTGTCGGCACCACAACGGGAACTATCGGGTCAACGTTTGGGAGAAGCTGAAACCGACGGGGGACTCCGCTTTCTCAACGGAAGTCCACATCGGGGCGTCTTACTATTTGAAGGTTTCGGATTCAGGTGAGATCATGGCCTGCAACCCGCCGCTGACACAACGCCGTTTCACGGCTTGAACTTGGCCGCCCATCACCAGACAGACTGATGAGCTTCGCGCCGGAGGCAAACGAGTATCCCTTGAGGGGTTTGTTCGGATCATGCTCCAGCTAGTTGCTCAGGCTAAAACGGCTCTTTGAACACGCGACACTTTTTCGTTTGGGCGGTGGGCACACTGAACGAGTTCGCAGAGCGTTGATACTGTTTGAGCTACCGTTCAGCGACGGTATCAATCGTCCGTTTCCAGACTTCTGTGACTTGCAGACTGATTCCGATTTCCACGAGATTCGCCGGCTCGATCAGCGTTCAATCGCTTGTTACAATTTGGATTCGGGGCTGTAGCTCAGTTGGTTAGAGCTGGGAACTCATAATTCCTAGGTCGCGGGTTCAAGTCCTGCCAGCCCTATTAGATAGTAACCGCCAAGGCCGTCTTTTACGATGTAATGTCGTGATTCGTCGGACGAAACGGCCTCGGTGGTTCCAGCTGTGGTTCCACGAATAGCACCAGATATACGCGATATGGAACCACAGCTGGAACCACTGGCAGCCGTGTCGTCGGTGGTCGATGGTGACACCGTTTGTCCCGCCGGATCGGACGCCGCTTGGAACGCTTCGTCCGTGGCCATCGCGTAGTGCTTCATCGCAGTGGGAACACTGTTTCCAAGCCAGCTGGCCACGTCCTTGACCGGATAGCGGGCCATCAATTCCGTTTCGCGACTAGCCCGCAAGTTCTGGAACAAACGAGGCCACGGTTGGATTCCCGCACGGGTCAAAATCTTTTTGAACGTCTCATGTAGGTTTTGATCCGGCCGCCGGTATCGGTTGATCACCCACACGGCCGTGCCGTCATCGGGAGCGTTGTCCCACGCACTTTCAAGATACTGACGCAGTTCTGGAAAGATCGGACAGACACGGACGCCGCCGGCCGCGTGGTGTTCCGTCTTGGTTGCGTTGATTGTCATTCGACCGCCGGGCAAGTCCACGTCCGACCAACGCAACGCCACCAACTCAGACGGGCAACGAAGTCCACCAAACCGACACAACGCCAGAATCAGTTTCCAATCGTCGCACGGGCAATGTTCCATGCACGCTTGGATCACTTCGGCCTTGACGAAGTGTTTTCGTTTCTCGTTTCCCATTGCAGTGGACGCCAGCCCTTTGAACGGGTTGGACTCCACCAAACCCCGTTCCATCGCTTCGTTGAACAACAGTTTGGCGATTCCGGTCATTCGCCTGGTAGTTTCCTCGCTACACGCTTTGGTGTTTTTATCCCGTTCGTTGCTCTTGGTTTTCACCCACACCCGCCACTTTTTGGCGTCGGCCACGGTTATATTCCGCAAACGTTTCTGTTTGCCGAAATGGGTCAACAACTTGGACTTGGCCCGCTTGTAGGTTCCGTGCGTCGATGTTTTCGCATCGGTGCGTTCTGCGAAGTATTCGTCCATCCAAGCGGACAACGTAAGGTCGCGGGCAACGCGTTGTGTTGTCGATTCCACCAAACCGGACTTGGCCAACTTGTTGCGATACTGTTTGCCAGCACCATCCAACCAATCAGCGGTTGGCTTTTCCGGCGGCCGACCTTTGCCGACACGTTCTAGCAAGTGTTCAACATGCTCTTTGGTGTCTTGGGCCTCGGACTCTCGGACGTCACCCAACCAGATACTACGCTTTCGTTTTTTCAAGTCGCGAAACTGTAACCGCCAGCCGTTTTTCTTGGACTCGTAATTGATACTCGCCATCGCTATTCAACTCCCGTAGTTGATCCCGAATGAATGAAAGTGCCACGGCGGCCGGTTCGGGTGACCGGTATTCAGCCGCTAAGCCTAGCCGTGGCGAATCTCAGTGTAACACCTCCGTGGCACATCCGAATCAGCCAAGATCTTAGCGAAACTAATTGCTTGCTTGTCTGGCTGGCGTTGTGATCGTCACCACAGGCGACCGACCACGATGGAACTCCACGTCCACCAAACCCAAATCCGCCATCCGTTCCAACACACGCTTGGCCGTCTTGGGATGGACGTTCAGTTCGGCCAAGATCGTCTTGGACAACTTCACCGGGTTAGAACGTTGGAACCCGGCGGCATACCACAACAGCAACGCCACGGCCTCAGATCGGTTCCCACACTTGGACGCCAATTTCATCCACGCCAACGGAATGGGGCCACGGATGAACCGTTCACCTTTCCCGTGCTTGGGCAGTTCCACCACGGACGGCCTCTTGGGTGGCGTCTTAGGGGGCCGCTCCGTTTGGACAGCATGAAACGCGGCCACGTCCGTTCCGGTGCCTCGGAAAGTTTCCAAGTCCATGTTCCCTACCTATCTATATAAAGAGAATCAGTAAATAAGAATCTATTAATAAGAGGGTGCGGGTGGGACATTCCGTTCCGTTTCTTGGACAACCCGTTCCACTCTTTGGACATTCCGTTCCGTTTCATCCGTCCGCCTCCGTGGCCAACTGGAACACCTTGTCCCACATTTCCCGTCCGCGTCCTTCGTCAAAGTACCGATCCGGCCAAGACACAATCTTGGCATCGGACTCCAACGCAAACCCGTCCAACACGATCTTGGACGCGTCCCGCATGATGGTTTGCGTTTCGGCCACGGCCGCGTTGATCTTGTCCGTGTCTGCTTCGATCAAAATTGCATCGTGAACCGGGCAACAAACTGTAATGCCGGCCTCGGAGGCCATCGAACACGCCAGCCGTAGCATTTCGGCCCCGTTGGCTTGCATTGGGAAGTTAGCTAGCGACCGTGGATTGTCGCCGCCCAACGTGTGGATCGTCCAACCAAACACCGTTTGCAATTCGCCAACCAACATCGCCGTATCGACTTGTTGTTGTGACCAACGCCAGAACACCGGGAACGTCTCTTTGTGCTGGCGAAGTAGGTTTCGGGCAAACGCCACAGGCTGATTCAACTTGGCCGCCAACCCGTGTTCGCTCATTCCGTACTGGACGGCCAACATGCAAACCTTAAACGCTCCACGTTCGACCGGGTGGCTTTGCTTGGTCGCGGACGTTGGCACTGCACCGGCCATCCTGGCGAATTCCAAATACGGATCACCGGACGCGTAGGCTTGCGTCAACGCCGGATCACCGGACAACGCGGCCGCAATGCCAAGTTCTTGTTGTGACCAGTCCACGTAGGCAAGGGACCGTCCACGCGTCGGCTTGATCAAACCACGTAGCCAAACGGACGGGCCGAAAATGAACTTGTTGTTGGACGGTTGGTTCCGGCCGGATCGGCTTGCCAGTGGTCGCAACATCGTCCGGTTCCGGCCATCGTCGCCCACTTCCAACGCTTCCAACTTCATTTCCGACAACGCATGGCGAAGTTCACGCAGTGGCGATATTTGCGGATAGCTTTTTGCTTGTTGCCGAAACGTGTCATCGTCCAAAGCCAACCGGCCGGAGTCCGTTTCCGGCCACGGGATACCTTGGCGAATCAGATAGTCACCAAATCGATTTTGTTTGAACGTCAAACCTTCAAACACTCCGAACGCTTCGTCCACCGATTCAATCAACTTGATCTTGATCGGTTCCCATTGCCGCCGGAACATCGCCAACGTGTCCACGTCGATGGGAACGCCAGCATGTTCCATTGCCGACACGGCCATCATATAGCGACCACGATGAACGGCCCGTGGAAAGTCGATCTTGGGCAACATCATCGGCAACAACTTGTCCAACGCATCGACGTCCGTTTGGCAGTAGTCCAACAACGATTCCATTTCGTCGCTTGTAAACGGGCCACCACGGATGGCCAGTTCCCGCATTTCCTGTTTTTCACTGGCGGCCATCGAATCCAAACCATGAAACGCCAAACAGCCAAGCAACCCCCAACCAGCTGGCGGACGTGAACCGTTTAGCAGATTGCGAAACTCACACCAAAGATCCAACACACGCAACGGCAACGGCCAACCCAACGCACGAAAACAATTCCATTCGGCCGATGAAAAGTAGGCCACGAACAAAGAACACTCACCAACATCAAACGGCGGACAATCCATCGCGTTTATTTCCTCAAAGCCGATTCGGATGATACGTTTGGAATGGAACTCCCTGGCCACCATGCAACCAACGTGTGGTCGATTGCCTGGCGGTTGGGAGAATTCAAAGTCGATCAACCAAACCGATTCAAACCGGTTTAGCCAATCCACGTTTACGCCGCTCCAAAAAGTTCTTGTAGGAACGGGTGATTCATTGAATCAATGAATCGGGTTTTGAACGCCAGTTTCAAAATGTCTTGGAACGTCAGTTCCGGCCATTGCGGGTCCGGTAGGTTTCCGGTGGCTTCAAACACGGCGTACGATCCGGCGGACATGTCCGCTTGGACTCGGACCCAATGTTTGATCGCCAATTCTTGGGCCTCCAACATCGACGTATGCCAATCCATCGGACGTCCGTTTGGATCGGGCAACGTAGCTGGCCACAAGAACGGCGTACCGTGTCGATTCACAGCCACGCACAAACGCACCAGCGAAATGAAGTCCGGCAATTCAGTCCACAACGCGGGGGCCACCAAATAGGATTCCCGGTTGGTCTTGTCCTGAATGATGGCCGTGTCGATCCGGAACGCTTCGTCCGGATGAACGCGGACGAATTCTTGCTTGTTCGGTTTTTCACACCGCACCGACAACAACTTGCGTTTCACACCGATGGCACCGGCGGCCGTGTCCGGATTGATCCGCAACGCGGCCGGGTCAAACGGATCGGACGGCGGCTTGGGATCGCTTGCCGGCGGCGTAGGTGGATCGCCCTGGCCATCGTCGCGTTGTTCGTCAAACAACTCCCCGTCGCTCGCCTCGGACGGCTTGGGGGCCTTGTTGACGTTTTTACGTGCCCTTCGTTTCGGGCCTTCGTTAGAATCACTCATTAGAACTTTCACTTTCGGCCGGCGGATGTTTGCAGCATCCCCGGCCGTTTGCATTTGGATTGTCATTCAAAACACAGCAACAATCTGCCGTGTCACCTTTGTGCAAATCGACGCCAACCGTGTGACGCCAACACGGATCGCATACGCTTGCGAATCCGTAGGACGTCCGCATCCGGTGGTGGACGGCCTCTTTGCGTTTGCAGAAGTCGCATAGCATCACCGCCTGTCCGGCGTATCCGACGATTGACCCGCGAAACGCCAACACTCATCGCAAGTTTTGACGATTCCGCGTTCAGTCTTAAAACGATGGACGACGGGTTCCGTTTCGCAATAGTCGCACTGTTCCGTCGCGGCCGACTGCTTGGCCAAGTGTGCAATCACCGCATGGGGATCAAACAGAACTTTGCGGCCAAAGCGGATTCGCGGGAACGCGGGATCGTCCCGCAACCGCTTATCCAACGTTGGGACCGCAACGTTGATCACTTCGGTCAACTCTTGGCGAGTCAGCAGACGGCGGCGATTGGCCATCCGATCCGCCACACGTTCGGCCACCAGATCGGCCAACGTTTCCATTTCAAGCGGAGTAAGACTATCCACGGCCCACCTCCGTACATTCAAGGGTGGCAGCCGGGGCCGTCCTCGCTGAAATTACGGCAACGGGCAACAGCCGTTGGATATTCGGTAAGAACCGAAAGAAGCAAAACAACATTCGACAAACTCCAAAAAGGGGAATGTCGAATCGTTCACATTTTGGGACGTCTAAACACTACTTCAACGTTTCCCTAACACCTTGTTTTTCGGTGGACGCCCGCCTTTTCGCTTGGCAGGGAACGGAGCACCTGTGCGTAAACAGAACCGTACACATTTGGCGTTGATCGTTGTTGGAGTACCACATAGTGGCCAATCTCGCTTTAACCTTACTGCTTCATATTCCGCACAAATTTCCTCGTTTTTCAAACCTTCTAATACCTTTTCGTAAACGAAGTGATCGGATTCCCGCTCGACACCGCCATAGTTGCTTTCTAGATCCGTTGGCGAAGGCTGGTGTACTGCATTAACGTCGTAGTTGAGCGCCCAGTCTACAACGGCTAGTCCACGTTTGAATTTCTCCGTGACCGCATCCTGGTTGGACAGCACATGAGCAATGCGGTCCTGAATTTCTACAAACGTGAAAACTAAGTGGTAAAGGCAAAAGACTGCAGTCCCCACTCGCCAGTAACCATGCGAGAATTCCAGCAACCCTATTGGGCTTATGTTGTCCGCCATTTCGTTGTTTACGTGTTCAACAAAAACCGCATACTCACTTTTCACATTGGCCAATTCTGAAACACGTTCGACGACTTCTCGGAGCGGTGTGTCAAAAGGCCAACTCTCTGCCTCACATTCAGCGTCATCGAAAAGAAATTGGCATAGCAACATTGACGATTCGATGGCTGTTTCTTCAACGCCCGTACCTTCCTCAGCGAGACGAAAAATTTCGTCAAAAGAAGTAAGCATTTCCGAACGGCGAACAGCGTTATCGGATACAGCGATCGATTGAAGTAAGAGATAGGCTTCCAGTACGTGCCTCCGCAGCGGCTCCAAACCCTTTTCTCTCATGTACTCACACGGCACCAGCTCATGTAAACGTTCCCGTATCCGTCGTTTGCGGAGCTCTTGCCAATTTTCATCAGTAAACATGCTCATCCCTAGTCGGGCCGATTCGACCGGCCGGAACTGATAGGGTGTCAGCGGCCGGTGGAATCGTGCGGCCGTAGCGAACGGCTTACCCTCGGAAGTCGTCGCGGGTCAGGCGACGACGGAAACAGCGGGCGACCAAACCCGCGTAGTTCCATTGTTTTTGATTTTCGTACACCGGGCAACCAACCCGGTTGTAGGCCAGCGAAAAAATCGAGAGTTTTGACATGGTTTGGACGTGTTACCCGTAACGGTCCAGACGCGGCACCGCGGCCAGAATTCGGACCACCCTCCCGTCTTGCTCCAACCGGACGGACTCTCTCTCAGGCGGCCGGGCTCGGGAATCGCGGTGGGCAACTTGAATCGCAGGAAAGGACCCAATGGCCCTTTGGCAGAACCCGCCAGCTTTGAGCGAAGCGAAGTAGCTTTTCAAATCTCGTAGATAGAGACACCCCGCAGTAACGCTACCCCCGATGTTCAAAACGCCAGAAGGGACCCGCATCGGAATGGTGGCCGCGTTGGAACGGAGGGGGTGGGGTGGTGTTAGAGCAAGTCGTATGCGTGCAAGAACATCGCAGAGGGGCGGGAATAACCTGCGAATGGCGGCGACACCAAGTACCTACTGACACCGGGGCGCAAGACTTTGTGGTGGTGGTGGCCCCGATTTTTTCGGCCGGTGTCGGCGGGAGGCCATCGGAAAGCAACCCCGCAGCCATCCCTACCCGCCCTCAGGAGGACCCAAACGAAAATCATTTTGCTGGTTGGACCGACACAAACGGGCAACGGTAGGTCGTGGACGATTAGCCACCCAGAAAATGACCACCCCCGGCCGTGCGTACGCTACGAAGTCGTGCCCACCGATTGTTCCCTTTGCCGTGGCCCTCAGTCGCACGGAAAGTAGTACCTACGCGCACCGCCCCCAACCCCCAACGCTTCGCAAAACGCCGGAGTGTATCTGTTAGCCATTGGGCGGCTTAGAACCGCAACGGGTGGCCGCCCATGCAATGGGACCCAAACACGGGCAGGCCCAAGTGAGCATTCAAACCGCGTTCATCGACCAACAATTTGGCCGCCAATTCAGCCGAAATGGGCCGGATTGGAACCACAGTAGGAGTAATGACGGATAACTGCAGGGCCGGGCCGCTACACCAGTCTTGGGCTATCGCAGTGTAAACTGGAGACACCTTATCTCGGCGACGCGACCAATGGGAACTAAGTTAGCTAACAAATAGCAAGGAAGAAATAATGGACAACAAAGGCTCCACGCAACCTGAGATCACCGCTGAGCAATACCAAGAGCGGATCAAATACGAGAACCACCTCCTGTATACGCGAGTCCAATTCCTGTTCGTGCTCAATGGATTTTCGACCGTCGCACTCGGTTTGGACCAACCGACTTTCGCCAAGTTCCTGCTAGCAATTGTAATGGTGTTGCTCAATGTGTTCGTGACATTCGCCCTACACCAAACTGACAGGGTGATCGCCGCTCTTACTGAGAGCTCCTTAAAAAATCACTCGGCTGATCCGTTGAATTCGATTTCACAAGAAGTTTTGGGACCTTACGTGTGGCTACGGCCAAACCGGATTATTACTCGCTACGTTCCGGTCGTCATATGCTTGGCGTGGACCGTAGGACTTGTCTTAGGAGTTGCGTCCCTAAAATAAGGTAATCGAAGCGTTACAAAAAAACTTGCTCAACGAATCGGACGACAGGTAGAGCGACAATCAGCATCGAACGCGATTGGGGTGGTCATTACCATTATATAATCACACTCGGACGCACCCGCAGTATTACGTTGGTCGTTACGCCCCTTCATCGGCCATCAACTTGGCCGCCAGTTCGGCCGAAATGGGGCGAATTGGAACCACAGCTGGAACCACCGGACGGCCCTCTGCATCGTTGACCACGGAAAACGCGGGGTTTTCGTTCAAAGATTCAAGTCCTGCCAGCCCTACTTTTTGCTTCCGCGTCGGCTGTTTTGCTGGCGGTCGGCCGCGTTGGGATTGATTCGCGGCTTTGTGCGCCTTGATTGGCGACGTCTTGGGCCCTGTCTGAACTGTTAGCTTGAGCGACGTCTTTCGCTGACGGTTTGCCTGCTGGTTGGTTTGGTTGCGTGACGGCCAGCTATCCGCACGGCTATCTACGACGTTGGCGGCGAGTCGCCTTACGCAGACAACTTCCCTTGACGGTTGCCCCATGACTTACGCGATCGAAACGAAAAAACTCAGTCGCTACTTCGATGATGTTCACGCCGTGAAGTCGGTCGATCTGGTGGTGCAAAGGGGAAGCCTTTACGGATTCCTTGGTCCCAACGGGGCGGGCAAGTCGACGACGATCAAAATGCTGACTGGGATCCTGGTGCCATCGTCGGGTGAGGTTTCGATTCTGGGTAAAAATCCTTGGAATCGTGCCGATGCGATCAGCATCAAACAGCAAACCGGAGTGGTGCCCGAAAACCTGGCTTTGTTCGACAATTTGACTGCGCGAGAATATCTGACGTTTACCGGGCGAATGTACTCGATGGATCCGAGTACGATTCGCGAACGTAGCGAAGAGCTTTTGTCGTTGTTGAAGTTGGAGGAAGTCGAAAAGAAACTCACCGTTGAGTATTCGCACGGGATGAAAAAGAAGCTGGCATTGGCTGCGGCACTTTTGCCAAACCCGGATCTGCTTTTTCTGGATGAGCCATTCGAGGGAGTCGATGCGGTGACGTCGCGCGTGATTCGCGACATCCTAGCGATCTACGTACGCCGCGGATCAACGGTGTTTGTGACGTCGCATGTTTTGGAAATCGTCGAACGCATTTGTACTCATGTGGGCATCATTGCCGGCGGCCAATTGGTCGAACAAGCTTCGCTGGACGAACTCCGCCAGGGCAGTTCGCTGGAGCAGCGGTTCCTGGAAAAGGTTGGACGACCTCAAGAGGAGGAAATCAATCTTGCTTGGCTAGAGGATGGCCGCGGTCGTAGTGGTCTTGCACCGGGCGGTAACGGGCCAGCGATCGAAGAGCCCGCTGATTCCGGGCAAGATTGTCCAGACCCTAACAGTCAGTTGTCTGAGAGTCAGTCGCGGGAGAACCCATCGTGAATCCCGGCCATTTGACGGCGATCATTCGCATGCGTTGGCAGTTGATGCGAAACCAGTTCCGAAGGTCGGGCAATGCCAATTGGATTGTCACCTTGATCTTGCTGGTCCTGGCCGCGATCACTTCGTTGTCCTCGTTTGTCTTTACGATTGGCTGGGGAGATTTTTTTCTGGCAAAGATTGAACCGTTCTATGTGATCTACGTTTGGGACGTGTTGGTGGTGACGTTCTTGTTCGGCTGGGCGATCGGGCTGATGACGGATTTGCAACGGTCCGAGATGCTCTCGCTGAAGAACCTTTTGCATCTGCCGATCTCACTGCGAGGTGCGTTCTTTCTGAACTACACCAGTTCGCTGGCCAGTCTGACGGTTTTGTTTTTTCTTCCGACCATGCTGGGGCTCTGCTTCGCTTCGGTGATGCGGTTTGGCACCCGTTCGTTGGTTGTGTTTGCACTGCTGGCGTCGTTTGTCTTCATGGTCACCGCGGTCAGTTATCAACTAAAAGGTTGGCTGGCCCGAATGATGGAGAACAAACGCATGCGTGGTACCGTGATTGCCCTGACGACGATTGTGTTTGTATTGATTTTTCAAATCCCGATGATGTTAAACATGGGTGGCTGGAATTCATGGGGAGAAGCACCTCGGCAGCGGGCGGTCGCGCATCAAGATCATCTGGACGAGCTGCAGGAACTCCAGGAGTCAGGCGAACTGACTCCCGCGAAGTACACCGAAGCCGTCGAATCAGCCAAAGAATCCTATTTGGCAGCGGAAAAGGAATTCAGCAAGGCCAGCGTTGACGCGATCAACGCCAAGGCAAAGTTTATCAATGCGGTGCTGCCAATCGGTTGGTTGCCCTATGGCGCTAGCGCCGCGGCCCAGGGCGCTGTACTACTGTCCTGGTTGTTTGCATTGGGAATGTCAGCGATCGGAATGGGCAGTTTGGCGAATTCGTATCGCAGCACGATTCGGGCGTACACTGGGCATCACAACAAGTCACGCCGTCAAGGAACGCGAATCGCGACCAGCCAATCGGTAAGGAGTTCGCTTTTGGAAAAGAACGTTCCAGGATTGAGCGGCACTCAGTCGGTGATTGCGTTGGCGTCGTTTCGATCGATGCTGCGTGCTCCCGAGGCGAAGCTGGCTTTGATGACGCCGCTGATCTTTGCTTTGGTTTTTGGCTCGCTCTTTTTCTCAGGAACGGCACGCAAAATCCCGCAGATCGCGGTGCCCTGGCTTGGTGTTGGGGCCTTGGGGATGTCACTTGTCAGCATGGTTCAAATGATGGTCAATGTCTTTGGACTTGATCGCCATGGATTTCGGTTTTACGTGCTGATGCCTGCGCGGCGACGTGACATTCTGCTGGGCAAGAATCTTGGGCTGTTGCCGGTCGCGGGAACACTGAGCGCGTTGCTAGTTCTTGCGGTCGGCGTGATTGCCGGAATGCGAGGTGTTCACATTTTTGCGACTCTCTTGCAGATACCCATCGCGTTTTTGATCTATTCCACGGTCTGCAATTACACGTCGATCGTCGCGCCCATGGGCATGGCTGTGGGCACGATGAAGCCCGTATCGATCAAGCTGAGTGTGGTGGTGATGCAGTTGATCACTGTTCTTGTATTCCCTCTTGCGATCGCTCCAGCCGCGATTGCTCTGGCAACGGAGCAGCTTGCGCAGATGTGGGACATGCAGTACGGCATTCCTTGGTACCTGTTGCTAACGCTGATCGAAATTCCGACCGCGTTTTGGTTCTACGACAAGATGCTTGATGGCTTGGGGGGCAAGCTACAGCAACGCGAACAAACCATTCTGGAAAACATTTCCAAGGTCGACGACTAGGATTTCGTCGACACACGATCTCACTTCGCCAGTAGTGGGGCGACATTTCAATCCAGCGGCATGCCGCTGCCCAGCAGCACGGCTTCGTGAACAGCCAGGTCGTGTTCTGAGTTCCACGCCAGTTCTTTTTCTTGCCGAATGACTTTTGCTAGGTCGATAAATTCGTCATCGTAGCGCCCCGTTGTTTTTCGCAGCGGGACATTCTGGAAGCCTTTTTTGAATTGGCCTCGTTGTCGATCGAGAGCCAGTCGAACCTTGGGCGGCTCTAGCGGATTGATCTGGTACGCGCCTTTTTCGCCGATCGTGTCAAAGTGCCGGCGCGGTCCTCCGAAGGGATCGATGTGATTGCAACGAATCGTCGCGATAGCGGTTGGGTAGTCAAACACTGCCAGTTGGTTGTCGGCCATGCTGTCCTTGTCCGGGTAGCTTCGCCGATTGTGTGCCGTGACTTTGTCGGGCTTGCCCAGCACCGTGACCATCGCATCGATGATGTGACACGACAATTCGAACATGCCTCCCCCGGTGAATTCTTCCAATTGGCGACGCATCGAATCGCTGCCTTTTTTGCCCATCATGGCAGTGATTTCCGTGATTCGGCCAAGCCAACCGTTTTGGACCATTTGAAACAGCCGCTCAAACGCAGGGTTGTACCGCAGCATGTAACCCATCTGGATCGTCACGCCTTGCCGGCCTGCTTCGGCGTGCAGTTCGCGACAGGCTGACATGGACGGTCCCGCGGGTTTGTCCAAGTGAATATGTTTTCCGGCTTTGACACAGATCATCGCCGACGCGACTAAGTCACGTACGTCTGTCTCAACGGCAACCGCTGCTAGTGATTCGGTGTTTAGCAATTCCTCGGTCGTCATCCACTTCACATCACGGTAGGCATCGGTTTGGGCCATTTCGCGTTGACGTTCTAGATCCGGTTCAACGACTCCGACGACTTCGTACAAATCATCCAGTTGCCGGATTGCCTTGATCTTTCCGCTGGCGTGCGGGTGCTTGGTTCCAATTTGCCCGATCCGAATTCGCGATGTGGTCGCTGCGCCGGCTGCATGCGGAAACGAAAGTGTGCTGGCAGTCGCTGCGGTCGCGGCCAGAAAACGTCGTCGAGTGGCGTTGTTGTTGATGTTCATGGTTGGATCTCTTGCAGGAAAAATCGTCTCGTTTCGCCGGCAACCGCTTTGTCCGGTTTGCCACCGCGTACGAATGGTGATGGTTCTCCGAGTCGAATCAATAGCTGGACGCACGGTTCCATTACTGGACGGATGACTCGGCGTCGCTTGGACGTACACGAATCGTTTAACGCAACCCGTCGGCGGTAGATTATAACAGGACGGAACTGCTATCCATTTGCTGTGTTGACCGAGGACGAGGAATCGAGTGATGCGAAATCGTTTGTCGTTGTTGCTGCTGTTGTTTGCTTTGGTATCGCTGGAGCGTTCCTCTGTGGCTGACCAAGTTCAGCCGGACGCGCCTTTCGTAATGGGCTACGCAAATCAGCTTAGTTTTGTCCCCGGCGAAGAGGTCGCTTTTCACCTTTCGGCCAGTGGTACATCGATCGATCTCGCCATTGATCGCGTTGGAAAAGATCGCGTTCGTGTATTTGAAAAAGCCGGTGTTGCTTGTGGCAGCCACTCGATTCCGGATCGCGCGTCGTCTCACGGCTGCGACTGGCCTAGCGCGTTTTCGATGACGATTCCCGATGACTGGGTGACCGGCTATTACGAAGCGACGATGCAAATGAAGGTCGGCGACAAGACGACCAATGGCTCGTTGTTCTTCGTCGTCCGAAGCGGCAATCCGGGAGCCAACACAAAGATTCTTTTGCAGTTGGCGACCAATACGTACAACGCCTACACCAATTGGGGCGGGCATAGTTTGTATTCGTACCATGACCGGGATGGAGTTCAGGGGCATCGTGTGTCGTTTGATCGTCCCCTTGCGTCCCAATATGGAAAATGGGAACTGCCGTTTGTGAAATGGGCAGAGCAGAGTGATTACGAAATCGACTTTGCAGTCAACGATGATTTGGAGTTTCATCCCGAAATACTAAAGCACTACAAGCTTGTCCTGAGTGTTGGGCACGACGAGTATTGGTCGGCGCCGATGCGCGATCATCTGGAACAGTACATTCGCGATGGAGGCAATGTCGCTTTTTTTAGTGGCAACACCTGTTGCTGGCAGGTTCGCAGTGAGGACGACGGGCGAGCGCTTACTTGTTACAAGCAGTCGTACAATGTTGATCCGATCTATCGTCAGGGCGATCATCGATTGTTGAGCACGGCTTGGAGCCACCATTTGGTCAAGCGTCCAGAGAACGAACTCACCGGCGTCGGATTTTTGTGGGGTGGGTATCATCGCAGCCACGGACAGTTCATGGATGGTCCTGGTTCCTTTGTTGTGCATCGGCCTGAGCACTGGCTCTTTACCGGGTCGCAACTCCGGCGAGGGGATCGGTTTGGCGGCAAATACACGATCGTTGGCTACGAGTGCGACGGCTGCGAAATGCGATGGGAGGATGGATTGCCATTCCCAACGCACCGCGATGGTACGCCCGAGACGTTTACGATTTTGGGATCGTGCGTGGCCCGTTGGGCACCGGGTGACAGCTTGTGGTACGACCGATTTCCGAAGGATCGTGTCGGAGCAGCCGTGTTGGGCGTGTACACCAACGGCGGCACGGTCGTTTCAGCGGGAACCACCGATTGGGCACACGGGCTGTCAGGCAACGATCCCGCCGTGATTCAAATCACCCGCAATGTGCTCGAACGACTCGGGTCCAAGTAGGGCCGGCCCTTGTGTCGGCGGTCCCTCTACGTCACTTCGCTGCTCCGGTGAACAGGCACCGGATGGACGCCGAAGGTTTCGACCAGGATGGCGTAGAACGCCGGGATGATGAACATAGTGACCGTTGTCGTAAGAAGCAGACCGACGATCATGCAGTACGCGAGACCTTCCCATAGGGGACCTCCGCTCAGTGCCAGCGGGATCAGTCCGCCGACGGTGGTTGCTGTTGTCAAGAAGATCGGCAGCATGCGTTGCTTGCCGGCTTCGATCAAACATTCGCGAAATTCAGCAACACTCAGTTCATTGGTTTCTCCGTCGGTCGTCTCCGACGCCTTCGCTTTCATGCGTTCTGCGATTAACAGGTCGGCGAATTCGACGAAGATGATGGCGGTGTTGAGCACGATGCCAAACAGGGCCAGGATCCCCAGTTGCGGCATGAAGCCAAGCGACTTGTCGAAAAGGAACAAGCCCAACCACGCGCCGACCAGTGCCAGCGGAAGCGTCGAAAGAATCAGGAGCGGCTTGGACCAGTTGTTGTACTGAAATATCAAACACAAAACGATCAGCAAGAACGAGGTGGCAAATGACATCATCATTTGCCCGCCTGCTTCGGCACTTTCTTCATAAGATCCGCCCGGTTCGATCCAGTAGCCCGTTGGCAAATTGTTTTGGATCGTCTTCATTTCGCCGGATGCCAATACGCGAGCAACGACATCATTGCCCATGACGCCTGGTTCCATTCGCGAACTGACGTTGATGGAACGGTTCATGTTTCGTCGTTCGATTTTGGCGATCTCGAATCCCGGTTTCAGTTTTGCGATCGAAGCCAATGGGATTTTGCCGCTGTCGCCTTCCACAAAGGCTTCCTGCAATCCGCGAATCGATTCGCGTTCACTGCCCTTGAGCCGAAAGTAGACGGGGACTTCGTGGTCACCTTCTCGAAACGTGGTCAGCTGCAGGCCCGAGTAGTACGAACTGAGCGTTTGAGCGACTTGCGAATTGGTAACGCCTGCCAATATAGCGCGATCTTGGTCAACATCCACACGAACTTGGTAGCCATCGACGCCCCATGAATCGCTAACGTTCCAGGTTTCGGGTTGGTTGTTGACGATCGCTTTGATCTTATTGGCGGTCCGCCGAAGTACTTTGGGATCGGCAAAACCGTTTCCCATGATCCGCAGTACGAGCGGATCGGCGGGGGGCCCAAGAGCCAGTCGTACCGGTACGATCCTTGCTCCGACGATCGGTGCGATGCCGAGCGATTTGTCGCCGCGCTCGCAAACTTCTCGCACGCGTTGTTCATAGCTGGCCGTCACAGAACTGTCTGTCGTGCGGACCAGGATTTCGGCAAAGGATCGTGTTCGTGGCTCGGGGTTCCAGCCCAGATGCCAGCGAGAACCGCCGCCACCGACCAAAGTTCGCATGACGCTCAATCGTGGTGCCTGGCCGTCGCCTTCAACACTCAAGCGGCGCACGATGGATTCGACTTTTTTGGCGACTTCATCTGTCTGCGCGATCGTCGCAATCTCGGGCAAGTAAACATTGATGGCGAACTGGGTGCCGTCGGCTTCCGGAAAAAACTCCGACCCAACCGGCAGCGACATGATTCCGACCATGATCGCGAGTCCCGCAAACGCGGTCAGCCATTTGAGTTTAACGGCGGCCATCCCCAGCCAGCCGTAGATTTGGAAGGCTAAGTTTTCATGGACGGTTGGCTTGACGCGATCGGTGTCGGCGACCGTAGTTGCTTTCGTCTTTTTCTTGCGACGAGGGATCAGCGCCGACAAGCGTTGCCAGCTGGCGACTACCGGGGAACTGGGCGCGTTGGCATCAGGCACGCGAATGAACATTCCAGCCAGGATCACGCACAACGACATCGCCAACAGCCAGCTCAGCGCAAGCGTGGTGGATACCGTCACTGGCAAACTATACACGTACTCCTTGCCGCCGCCTTCGAGACTGAACAGCATCGGGATGAACGCGGCCATCGTCGTCAGAGTTCCCACTAACATCGGGATGGCAAGCGTGTTGGCACCTTCGATTGCAGCCGGGAACGGCTTCATACCTGCGATTTGGTTAGTGCGTGCCTGATCACAGACTTGAACCGCATTGTCGACCAGCAGGCCAAGCGAGATAATCAGAGCCGCAAGTGAGATTTGTTCGAGCTGAACGCCGAATACCGAGATCAGTCCGATCGCGATGATGACCACAATCGGAATGTTTGCCGCCATGACGAATGAAGTGCGAAAGCCGACGACCAAGTAGACAACGAGCACCACGATCAAGATCGCTTCGATCACGTTGATGATCACGTCACGGATCTTCTTTGCCACACTTTCGGACTGATCCGATACTGCGGTCACCGCAATGTCCGGCGGCAATCGTTGCTCAGCGTCGGTCAACTGCCTGACACGTTGTTTGGCCGCTTCGCAGACGTCGACAATGTTTGATCCAGACTTCATCGTGACGCCTACCATGACGGCGGGCGACGAGCGATTCGAATCGCCGACACGACAGATATAGCTAGGCGGATCTTCCAAGTCGCGTTTGACAGTCAGCCCCAATTCGGAAAGCGGGACGGTATTATTTCCGTCGTCGGCTTTTACGGTACTGGCGATCTGTTGGATTTCTTTGATCGCATTGAATTCGTCGTTGGCTTGAACGGCATAATGGCCCGACGCGGTTTCGAGTTCACCGCCAGCCTGGATGACGTTGCGTTGACTTGCGAGCGCTTGCAGTTGGGCAGTTGTTAGCTGCAGCTGCGACCAATTTCCGAGATCCGTTTCGATATAGACCGCTTCCTGGCGAACGCCGTACAGATCGACCTTGGCAACGCCTGGCAGCAATCGAATCGACTCTTCGACGTCTTCGGCAAACTCTTCCAACTGACGCGGCGAGTACTGATCTTGCGGCCGAACTTCGTCTCGCCCGTGAACCGGGATTTGATGAATGGCCAACAACAGAACGGCGGTATCACCGAATTCATCATTTACGATGGGACGGACATTGTCTGCCGGCATCTTGACCAATTCCACGCGAGCGCGAACTTTGTCCCACACGTTTTGGATGTCGGCTGGCGCAACATTGTCTTCGAGTTCGACGAATACGGTCGACTGGCCCGTCAAGGTGGTCGAACGGGTCAGTTCGACTTCCTCGATACTGGTCACACTTTGTTCGATCTTGTCGGTGATCAGTTCTTCGACGGTTTCGGCAGAGGCTCCCGTCCAGGTCGTGGAAATGACGCACACGCGAATCGTGAACTCGGGATCTTCGCGGCGCGGCATGGTGAAGTACGTCATCACACCCCAGCCCATTGCCAAGACAACAAGCGAGATGACGATGGGGCGATACTTGACGGCTAGTGCTGGTAAGGACATGCGGCTTATTCCTTACTCGATTCGGTGGCGACTACGTTGATCTTTTCGCCGTCGGTTAAATAGTGGACACCGCCGACGATCAACCGCATTCCTTCTTCTAGTTCGGGCGCGTCGATGGCGACCATCGACGCGGTGTCGAGATTGTCTGGCGACTTTAGAGTGACGTTCAGTTTTCGGGCCAGGTCATCTTGAGCGACAAAGACGAATGTGCGGCCCGATTCTTGGTAGATGGCTTCCATCGGCACATAGAAACCCTGACCCACATCTGCATCGGAGAGATCGACTTTGACCAAGTCGCCCGGACGCAACATCCACTGAGAACCCGAATCAACCATGACACCGTCTCCTTCCCACTCACTGGGGTCTTTGTCACCGGTCTCCAATTCTCCGGTGTAGAGAGTCAACTCGTCGATTGACGAGGGGTCATCAAAGGTCACGGCGCGAAATATCCAATTCCCTAAGAAGGGGACGCGGAAATCATTTTCCGTGATTCGAACCTTTTTGACTTTCAAAATCCGCGGCATGGTTTCCTTGAGCTTTGCATTTGCAATGGCGTAAATGTAGGCTCCTTGGGCGTCGCGTAAAATCGACTTCTCTTCGACCACCATCAATTCGTCGGGTGCTCCCATCAGTCGGTTCAATTTGATTGGCCAGATATCTTGCGTCAGTGCGATATTGGCTTCGTCATCGGCCTCGGACAAGCTATCGCGAAATTGCTCGTTTAGAAAAAGCAGCGTCATCGTAAACGTGCGTGTCGTCGGATCAGCACTCGGATCAATGCTGTACACAAACGCATTTTCATTTCGCTGTTGGCCGTCGGGCAGAGTGAACTGAGTCGGCAAGTTACGTTGTCGCCGAAGCCGTCGTGATTGTTCCGCCGACAATTCGATCTCGGCTTTGATGGGGGTCGTCATTTGCAACGTCAAGACCGCGGAGCCGGCCGAAACAACGCTACCGGGAACGACCATCACTTGCGAAATTTGACCGCGATACGATCCGTAGAGAGTGGTGTTTTCGAGATCTCGTTTGGCGTCGTTCAGTGCTTGTTGGGCTCGCTTGATCTCTGCTTCAGCAGAACGCAATTGCGACTTGGCTTGTTTTTGACTGGCCAGGATTGCCTTGATTGCGGCTTCCCGATTTTGCACGTCATTCTTGGTCTTGTCGTATTCGGATCGCGAAGCCGCATTTTGACGGTTCAATTTTTCCATGCGGTCAAATTCAATGTCAGCGAGTTTCAGATCAGCCCTTGCCGATTCAAGCTCTGCAGGCAGCGAATCACTCAGCTGGATCTCGATGCTTTCTTTGCTTAGCTTCGCGACGTCCAAGTTCGCCGAGGCGGATTCAACTGCGATCTCGTAGCGCGCCGCATCGATACGCGCGAGAGGAGTTCCCTTTTGCAGCAGCTTGCCATCGGGCGAATAGATACGCCCGTCGATGTTCTCGCCTGGTTCGAGTACCCACTCCAATCGCCCCCCGACTTCAAAACCAAGGTCCTCGGTTTTCCATGCCTTGACGCTCCCCGATACAACGTTGGACGAATCAGGAACGCCTTTCGATAGCACGATCGTCGTCACCGGCCGAGGTGCTTTGGATGTCTGCTCCTGAATCGTTTGGTCACAACCAACGACGATGGCGAGCAACAGAAGAATCAGCGTCGGTGATTTCATAATCAGTCGTGTATGGATGAAACGTTGGACCGATTGCAGGGAGTGTACAGGTTGCTCGCAAGCCGAATCAGTCGCTGGCGGATTGTAGCCTGGGCAGTACAGGGCTGTTGATGGGCCATGATTCCTCGGTCTAGCGGCAATGCCGTGGCGGCGTTTGCGGCCGATTGACTGCACATTTTAAGGGCGGGGCAACACAAGGGCTTGTGAACAGCCATTCTCGGGAAGGTCTGGTCCGCTTCGTTGCCATGGTTCACGACATGCTTTTTCCGGTGGATTTTGTGCAGCCGTCGTCGGTGCCAAACCCAAGTTGGTCGCTCAGTGAACGGCTGCTCTCGTTCGCGAAAACGAAAGGAATGTCGTTTGGAATTTGGTTGTCTCTGGCCAGTTTGTGAGGCATGTTTGACCTAGGCACTGAATTGAATCGGGCACGGGAAGTCCCGGAGCTTGGTGTAGGGGTTATCTGGGGTAAAGCGATCATGCTGCATCGTGTAGAAGACAAGCGACGCTTGGAAAAAGTCATCGAAGAGCATCTTAAAAAAGCTCCCGAGTTGAGACCGTTTCCTGAAGCGGTGACACGGCTACTTTCGGCTTGTCGCGACACCGATTCGACTAGCAAAGACATCGAAAGCATCATCGCTTGCGATCCCTCGCTATCCGTCAAGATTTTGCGTTTGGCGAACAGCCCGCTATTTTGTCCGGCGCGTGACGTGCATAGCATTGTTCACGCGGTCACACTGCTTGGTCGTTCCAAGATCAAATCCATTGCTCTGTCCGCCGTCGCTGCCGACATGCTCCTGGTGGGAGATGTTGCTAAGAAACAACGCCAAGAGCTTTGGGATCATTCAGTCGGATGCGCCGCGGTCGCCAGCTCTTTGGCGAAGTACGTGGCCGGTGTCCAGCGTGACGACGTGTTTTTGGCAGGCATTTTTCACGATGTCGGAAAACTACTTTTCTACGATGTGGTTGCGAGCGAGTACGACGAACTAACGTCGGATTATCTCGGCAGAGCGCTGATCGAAGAAGAACAGTTTTTGTTCGGCACAACTCACGAATCCATCGGCGTTACCGCGGCAAATCGATGGGGCCTCCCCGACGAATTACTCGCCGCAATCGGTTGGCATCATCGACCCGAAGACAATCCATTTGGGCATCCCCACGCATTGATCATCTCAGTAGCTGACGACATGGCCCGAAAATGGGGCATCGGATCGCGTCCGATTCCCGAAATCGACCTCGACGAAGAAGTCCTGCAGACAATCAAGGTCTGCGAGGACGATTTAGCTGGCATCAAAAACGAAGCCGTCGAAGTTCTCAGCCAAACACTGAATCTGGCCGTCGCATAGACGGGAACTGCCCGCGGAACATGCCCCCCGGGCACCATGCCACGTCACGTTGCAAAGTGAGTAGGCGTGGTTCGCCGTGCTGTCTGCAATTGGCGGGACTTCGAAGCGAGTTTAGTCAGTGAACCGGCATCAGATGAGTTTGCGAATGTCGATGCAGCTCATGCCGGCTCGACGGGCGGCTTCGATGCCTGGTTCGCCGTCTTCGTAGACTTGGCATGCGTTGGGGGCGACTCCGAGTCGCTTGGCTGCTTCCAAGAAGATGTCGGGATCAGGTTTGCCCTTTTCAGTGTCTTCGCTGGTTACGACGTGATCGAACCAGTCGATGATGTTGATTTGTTGTAGTTGCAACTGGACCAATCGCCGCGTGCCGCCGCTAGCGACTGCCATGGGGAATTTGCCCCGGTTTTCACTGGCGATCTGGACAATCGGATCGATGGCTTGCAGCAAATCAATGGACTGTAGAAAAAAGGTCTCCTTGGCATCCAATGCTTTTGCGTAGTCGATTTGGATGTCAGATTCCGCGGCTAGACGCGGGATCAGTATTCGTGATGGAGTGCCGCAGTGCGCGAAAAACGTTTCTTCGGCCAACGTCATGCCTTGCTGCGATAGTGCATCACGCCAACCAGCGTAGTGAGCGGGCATCGAGTCCGTTAGCGTGCCGTCGCAATCGAATATTAAAGCTTGGATCAAAACAGAATCAGGGGGAATGGTTGTTGGCTATTGGGTCACATCAGGCTTCAGCATACCCAGTCGCCACTGGTACGCACCGTATCGCTTTTTATTTTTGTCCTTCTCAATCATGCCTTGAAAGAGAACCCGCCAATCGGTTGGATCAATGGTAAGCGTTTGGTCGTGGCCGTGCCGAATCAATTCACCGTGGCTGATATTGTCCGTCCAAGGCTGAACGCCCGGTGCAGGCCGAACGTTGTTCATTCCGGCAAACGGTTTTGCTTCGGTGTCAGCGAGTGGTCGCCAAGGCCCGGCCAGTGAGTCTGCGAGGTAAGACTTAAAGTGCCGGCGCCCTTTCTGTTCGATCACTGTCAGGTAGTACGGAGTGTCTTTGACTCGGTACGTGTGGCTTGCCTCGAAAACCTTGGCCTGCAGAGCGACTTCGCAGTGGTCAAAGCCGTGGGGGAATTGTTCGATGTCGGTCCACATTCGCCACATTTTTCCGTTCAGGCTGGTGAAAAACAAATGGGCTTTTTCTTCGTCACAGATGATCCAGTAGTCCAGTCCGCCGACGGTACGAGGATCATTGGGGCCGCCATCAAGCATTGGCTTGGCACGCGTCCAGGAAAGGGGATCGTCGATGTTGACCGTCGTTGAATAAGCGACCCACATTTTGTCCGTATCCGGCATGCCCGCTTGATAGACCAGGTACCATTTTTTGTGCGGCGTGAAATAGAACACCTGCGGAGCACAGAAATAGTCGCTGTCGCTGACATCCAAAAGCGTTCGCTTGGATTGATCTGCGTCGTTCCAGTTCGAAAAGGAACAGTGTTCGATCGCCGATCGTTCTGGCAATTTCACCGTCATGAAAACATGCCAGCGACCGTCATGGAATACGACCGTCGGGTCTTTCTGGGCGTGGCTGGGTTCGTCTTTGCGGATTTCTGCGGAGATAAGCGGCGAGGAGTATTGCCACTGGGTCGGCACTTTCAGTGTGGGCGTTGTCGTTGCAGGTGCGCGTTCCTGGGCAAACACCGTTTGCCCACCGAAGTCTGATCCGCCTTGCCCACCGAAGTCTGATCCGCCGAAGTAAGTCGTGTTCAAATAGTTGGTGCTTAGACAGGCCACGATCGCGATCAAGAATGCGTGTGGGCGTCTGCCAAAAACGGTTGCGTTGGACATCGAAAACCTTTCCAAAATTCGTATGGTTTGCTCGCGTAGAAACGATAGCACAGTCAATTCGGTCTCAGATATGACGAAAGCGACTTCGGGATGGCAAATGCGTCAAGCTGTGGGGCCGGGCAGTTGTTATGAGCTGTGTTTTGCGGGGAGAAGCGAGGGGTGTCGGAATCCTTTTCGTTGACGCTTTTGACTCGGTTTACTAGGATGAAGTCAACGTCGGCACGGATGCTGGCATCGCCTCCCCCGTCCACGCTGGACCATTTCGGCAAAGCTATCTGAGCCGTCATTAGCGACTTCCCAATCGCGTTTCCTATTGCTGGTCACTCATGTCGATCACTCGTCGTCTCTTTGTGGTGCTTGCCGCACTTTTGTTTGTCAATGGAGCTCCTGCGGATGAGTCTGCGGTTGATTTTAATCGCGACATTCGGCCCATCCTTTCTGAGAACTGTTACCACTGCCACGGTCCCGATGAATCGTCGCGGGCCGCCGACCTTCGGTTAGATACAGAAGAGGGTGCCAAGGAGTACGCAGTCGTTGCTGGCGATGCGGATTCGAGCGAGTTGATGGACCGCGTCTTAACCGACGACGAAGATGTGCTGATGCCGCCCCCGGATTCGGAGCGTTCGCTGACAAAAGAGCAAACGGAACTGCTGCGGCGTTGGATTGACGAAGGCGCGGCCTATCAAAAGCATTGGTCGTTTAACCCGCTGTCCCAACCCAAAGTGCCGGAGATTGCCAAGGGCCAGGTCGCGCACAATGCGATTGATTATTTCATCTTGAAAAAACTTAACCAACAGCAACTCCAACCGACTCCTCCTGCGGATCGCGAAACGCTGATTCGTCGTGCCACGTTTGACTTGACCGGGTTGCCGCCCACGATCGCAGAGATCGACGCGTTCTTGGCGGATCAGTCGCCCGATGCGTATTCGCGATTGATCGATGGATTGCTCAAGCGTGATTCTTATGGAGAAAGAATGGCGTCTGTCTGGCTGGACGCCGCACGCTACAGCGACACTTATGGTTATCAGCAAGACCGTGATCGGTTCGTTTGGCCCTGGAGAGATTGGGTCATTCAATCGCTGAACGACAACATGCCTTACGATCAGTTCATTACCGAACAGCTTGCTGGTGACCTGCTACCGGGCGCAACGCGGGATCAGGTTTTGGCAACGACGTTTAATCGTCTGCATCCACAGAAAGTCGAAGGCGGTAGCGTGCCGGAGGAATTCCGGATCGAGTATGTCGCTGACCGCGCACAAACCGTTGCCACGGCTTTGATGGGGCTCACGTATGAATGTTGTCGATGCCACAACCACAAATACGATCCGCTGTCACAGAAAGAGTACTACCAGCTAACGGCATTCTTCGACAACATCGACGAGGCGGGTTTGTACTCGTACTTTACTCCTGAGGCGATTCCAACCCCGGGGTTGCCACTGCCAACAGCCGATCAAGAAAAGCAACTCAAGAAATTACAGGCGGTCGTCGACAAGTTGGCGGTCTCGTCTAGGTCAGCTGCTTCCGCAAAGACACCGGATCTCCGCGACATTCCCGCCGCCAACCGATTTGCAAAACCGATCGCGTCGCTTGACTTTGAAGGCAAGCCATCGGGGCGCAATAAAGCGGTGCAAGGCGTCAGTGGCCGCGGCGTGAAATTGACAGGCGATGATCCCGTGCCGACGGAGGTCGGGAATTTTCACCGATACGAACCGTTTTCTGTTTCGTTGTGGATGAAAACGCCTGATCATAAAGAACGCGCTGTTGTCTTTCACCGCTCGCGGGCTTGGACCGACGCGGCAAGTCGCGGCTACCAGCTGTTGATCGAAGACGGGCGGCTCAGTTGGTCACTGATCCACTTTTGGCCGGGCAACGCGATTCGTGTGCGGACGATCGATCCGATTGCCGTTGGAAGTTGGGTGCATGTCAGCGTGACCAATGATGGATCCAGCAAAGCCGACGGTGTGGGCATTTACGTCAATGGACAGCGAGCGAAAACGGAAATTGTACGCGATCACCTGACACGGCAGATCACCGGCGGAGGTGGCGACACGATCGCAATCGGTGAGCGGTTTCGCGATAATGGTTTCAAGCACGGCTTGGTCGACCAGTTCCGTGTATTTGACATTGAACTGACGCCTTTGGAAGCCCTGCGTCTTTCCAAATCAGGCGAGAATTATGAGGCGGTGTCGACGAACGCAGCGTCAACCAAGGCCGTGCAGCAGCACCTTTTGTTGCGGCACGACGTCGCCGAGATCCAACGCCGCGCGAGACTGCAAGCGGCTCGCACTGCACTTTGCGAAGTGCAGGACAAGACGCAAGAGATCATGGTGATGCGGGAACTGGATCAACGCAAACAGACCTTTGTTCTCGACCGCGGCGCGTACGATGCGCCCAGCGAACCGGTCGGTCCTGGCACACCAGCCGCCCTGACTCCATTTCCGGAGGATGCACCAAGTAATCGATTGGGGTTGGCACAGTGGTTGACCAGTCCCGATCATCCGTTGACCAGTCGTGTTGCCGTTAACCGACTGTGGCAACTGTGTTTCGGCACCGGACTGGTCCGCACCCCGGAAGATTTTGGGAGCCAGGGCCAGCCACCAACGCATCCGGAGCTGCTCGATTACTTGGCGATTGACTTCAGGGAGGATGGCTGGGACATCAAGCACGCTGTGAAGCAAATCATGATGTCAGCGACGTATCGGCAATCGAGTGAGACGTCGGATCTAAATTTGTCCAAAAAAGACCCCACCAATCAATGGCTGGCGAGGTTTCCAACGTATCGACTGTCTGCTGAGATGTTGCGAGACAATTGCTTAGCCGTCAGTGGACGATTGGTTTCCAAAGTCGGCGGCCCGCCCGTTAAACCGTATGAGGTGGAAGCGTCGTTCAAGCCTTCGCCACGCGACAAAGGCGAAGGGTTGTATCGCCGAAGCGTTTACACGTATTGGAAACGTACAGGACCCGCGCCGATGATGATGGCGCTTGATGCCGCGAAACGTGACGTTTGCCGTGTTCAACGGGAACGCACTTCATCCCCACTGCAAGCGTTTGTTCTGTTGAACGGTCCTCAGTTTGTCGAATCAGCACGTGGCTTAGCCGAACAATTGATTGACCAGCACAGCCAAGACGACGAAAAGATTATCGCGGAAGCGTTCCGACGTTTGACCAGCCGGCGAGCGAACAAAAAGGAGTTGAAAGTGCTTGGCGATTTGTTGAATTCGCAGCAGGCATATTTTGACAAAGACGAACAGCGAGCCAAGGCATTCTTGGCGGTCGGGGATGCCGAGCCGGATGCGAAGAGCGAACCCAATCGATTGGCAGCTATCACGGTGGTGGTTGGTACTTTGATGAACTACGACGAAAGCGTGATGAAGCGATGAGAAAATTACGTCAAAGCACCGCCAATTGCGTCGAAACGATTCCCAGTTCGCGTCGCGAAATGCTGACGCAAACCGGCATGGGGCTAGGCGGGATCGCGCTGGCACAGATGATGCAACAAGAAGCGGCCGCGTCGAGTGGCGGCATCTTGTCGGCGCTGCATCACGCCCCCAAAGCCAAGCGTGTGATCTACCTGTTCCAGTCAGGTGGCCCGTCACAGATCGATTTGATGGATCATAAGCCGGTTCTGAATCGAGAGCACGGCAAGGAGTTGCCAGACGAAGTCCGTCAGGGGCAACGACTGACTTCGATGAGCGGTAACCAAAGCAGTTTGCCGTTGGTGGGTTCGCCGTTCAAGTTTGCCCAGCACGGCGAGAGTGGAACGTGGATGAGCGATCTGCTGCCGCATACTTCCAAAATCGTTGATGACATTTGCGTGGTGCGGTCGATGTATACCGAGGCGATCAACCACGGTCCGGGGGTGACGTTTCTGCAAACTGGCAGCCAGTTCCCCGGTCGGCCTAGCATGGGCGCTTGGTTGGACTACGGTTTGGGAAGCGCTAACGATAATTTGCCATCTTTCGTCGTGATGGTGACCAAAAACAAAGGTGGTCAACCGCTAGTATCGCGTCTTTGGGGGAGTGGTTTTTTGCCAAGCAAGCACCAGGGCGTAAGGTTCCGCAGTGGAAAAGACCCCGTGCTTTATCTCAGCAATCCCGATGGCATCGAAGCCGATTCGCGGCGAATGGCGATGGATGCGTTGAGCCAATTGCATCAACTGAAATTGGATCAGTCGTCGGACATGCATGTCGAAAATCGTATTTCGCAGTATGAACTTGCTTTCCGTATGCAGTCATCGATTCCCGAAGCGACCAACTTTGCGGACGAGCCGGAGAGTGTGTTCCAAGAGTACGGCCCGGATTCAAAAAATCCAGGAACGTTTGCGGCAAACTGCTTGCTGGCGCGTCGGTTGGCCGAGCGAGGCGTGCGATTTATCCAGCTTTATCACCAAGGTTGGGATCAACACGGAGGATTGGTAGGCGGAATCAAAAAGCAGTGTAAAGAGACTGATCAAGCTTCGGCCGCGTTGATTAGTGACCTGAAACGAAGCGGTCTATTGGAAGACACGCTTGTGATTTGGGGCGGCGAATTTGGACGCACCAATTACTGCCAAGGCAAACTGGATGGTGACAAATTTGGCCGTGATCATCATCCGCGCTGTTTCAGTGTTTGGATGGCCGGTGGCGGTGTGAAACCTGGGGTGGTTCATGGCGAAACCGGTCCTTATGGATACAACATTGTCGACAAACCGGTTCACGTTCACGATTTTCATGCCACGATTCTGCATTTGCTGGGAATCGATCACGAGCGTCTCACTCGCAAATACCAGGGCCGCCAGTTTCGCCTGACGGACGTTCACGGGCACGTTGTCAACGATATTCTGGCGTAGCACTGTCCTGCCTAACAACTGCTAGCTTACTGATCCGCTAGCGCTTCGCGATCGAGTGTGGATACGCTACACTGGCCGGCGGAGCCTCTCTGGCACCAATGCTAGGCAACTGTTCGTTAGTGACGTTTGAGAAAAGCTGTTATGAGTGATGCAAAAGTAACGGGTGTAGTTCACCTTATTGAAGAAACCAAGACCTTCGGCAACAAGGGGTTCCGAAAGCGGTTGGTTGTGTTGGAACAAGACAAAGGCAGTTTTACCAACTACGTTCCGATCGAATTCACTCGCGATTCTTGCGACAATGTTGACGAAATGAATGTCGGTGATGAAGTCGAAATCGCTTACCGATTGAACGGTCGACGCTGGCAAAAAGACGAGCAAAGCGAAGTCAAGTTCTTTCTCAATGCCGAAGCGTTGTCGTTTCAAATCAAAGGCAACGGGGCGCCCGCCGGTAGCCAAATGAGTGAAAAAGTAACCGGCAATGCAAACGATGCGTTTGCTGAAGCTGGTGACGACGAAGCACCGTTTTAATGCAGGCGATTGAATGCCCATCGTATGAATGATGGGCGCTCGATCCAGAGGGCTCCTCAGCACAGGTTGCACTCCGTCAGATCCTGATGGAGTATCGCTTAGAACAGGCTCATCTGACCGCTGCTACTAGCCGGCGGAACAAACCGATCGCACGCCAAGGGCTTGGATTCCAATCCAAGGCCCTTTTTTTGGGCGAACAACTTAAACATTTCGGCGATCGAATCGGCACGCACTCCGGTTCCCCGCATGCGACTACGAAATGCAGTGTCGTTCATCGCTCCGTCACGGACTTCTTGGATTTTGGCCAACACTTTTTCAATGTTGTTGGGACGCACGCGCGAAAGCCATTCTTCAAAAATCGGCTGAACCGCTCCGGGCAACCGCAGCATGACATAACCGGCCGTCGTGGCGCCAGCATCTGACGCTCGCGAGAGCAATTCAGGGATCTCGTGATCATTCAGTCCTGGGATCACCGGGGCGGCCATGATGCGTACCGGAACACCGGCGTCGGCGAGTGTCTTGATCGCTCTGAAACGCGCGTCCGGTGAACTGGTGCGTGGCTCCATGACCTGGGCAAGCTCGCGATCCAATGTCGTAATGCTGATGGCGACATGCACCAGATTGTCTGTGGCCAATGCTTGAAGCAGATCAAGATCGCGTTCAATCAAGGCGTTTTTCGTGATCACGCTGATGGGATGTCTGCACTGGAGCATCAATCGCAAAATACCACGAGTGATTTTCCGGTCGCGTTCGATCGGCTGATAAGGATCGGTCACGCCCGACATCATCATGGACTCTGGTTTCCATTTCGGCCGTGCCAAGAACGTTCGCAGCAGATCCACTGCGTTGTCTTTGACGATGATCTTCGATTCAAAATCGATTCCGGCTGACATGCCCAGAAATTCGTGCGTCGGCCGCGCGTAGCAATAACTGCATCCGTGTTCGCATCCACGATAGGGATTGATGGAGTAGCGAAACGGAATATCAGGGCTAGAGTTCTGGCTGACGATCGACTGCGATTGATCGGTCAGATATTGCGTCGTTTTGGCACTAGTCGACTCCGTCGGTTCGACGGATAGGTGAACGGATTCAAAGCGATTGGGACTTTGAGACTGGGCACCACGACCTTTGACCCTCTGTAGTGGTTCGTTCGATTGGGGGTCAGTTTCATCAGGCAAAATTTTGTTCCAGCTTGCGCCACCGCCCACTATTTGATGTTCGTTTTCTGCTCAAGCAAATTTTGTTGCTTCATCCACTTTTCGGCGTGCGTCGTCCATTGTGTCACGGGGGCGTCGGTTTTGCGAAGTCCGTATCCGTGTCCGCCGCTTTCGTAGATGTGTAGCTCTGCCGAAGCACCTGCCGTTTTGAGTGCCGTCGCAAGGCTCAAGGAATGATGTGCGGTTACGGGGTCGTCAAAAGCATGCACAAAGAACATCGGTGGTGCGTCTTGAGTGACTTGGATGTCTTCGCGAAGTCGGGAGGTATCTTTCTGCACGATCGCGCCCGGGTAGATCAGCATCGTAAAATCGGGGCGGTAAGAAACTTCGTCCACCGCATCGATTGGATCATATTTGCGATCGTCGACGTAAAGCGAAGTGAGTGCCGCTGTTTCACCGCCTGCAGAAAAACCACACATGCCAATTCGGTCTGGGTCCAGATTCCATTTGGCAGCGTTGGAACGAGCGAGACTCATCGCCCGCTGCGCATCTTGGACCGCAGCGAGCCAGCGCCGTTGGGGATCGCGAAACGGAACTCGATACTTCAGGACGATACCGGTCACTCCCAGCGTGCCTAGCCACTGAGCGACTTCGGTTCCTTCTAAGTCGTACGCCAGGATGTGATGTCCGCCGCCCGGGCAAATGATAACCGCGGTTCCATTGCATCGGTCTGCGGGAGGCCGATACACGGTGATCTGTGGCGTCGAGACGTTGCCTAGTTTGATGATTCGGCGTCCCGCGATCAGTTTGTCCTCTGGCTTAGTTTTGTCGGCCTCCGGCGGTAGATCAACGGCTTTCCCAGGCGGAGTCGTGGGCCAAAGATTGTAGGTCTGTGGATCATCGGCAAAGGCTTGTGTTGCGCAACTGATCAAAACAAGCAAACAGCAGAAATTCGATTTCATCAAACGACCATCCAACCAAAAAACGTGAGAGACACTTTTTCGCTAATCCCGTCGTGCGGTCGCGAAGAGCGACCGCACGCACAAAATTTGCGGCGTGATCTGCCAGGATTGCTGCCGGCAGATTTCGGATGAACTACGCGTTGATTTCGTAGCCTTTGCGGTTTTCACGAGCCATGAAAGTACTGGCCTGTTCATCGCCAATGATCTCGCGTTTGTCGGGATCCCAGCTAAGTTCACGGTCCAGACGCATTGCGATGTTGGACAAGTGACAGATCTCTAGCATTCGGTTGTGTGACCAAACGTCGGAGATCGGTTGCGTCCGAGCCTTCATGCCGTTGATTAGATTCACGACATGATTGTTGGTCACTTTGCCGCCGTAGACCTTTTCCATCGCATCGCTTGGCAATGGGTTGCTTTCCAAGTCCTCGACTGGCTTGCCAACGATTTTTCCACGATTGACAAAGAAGCGTCCCTTGGTGCCCTCGAACAGAATGCCGTTATCGCCATCGCTCTTGATTAGCATTTGGACTCCGCCCGGCATCGCTACTTGGACCTGAAAATCGGTGGCCGAGTTGTAGCAATCCTTGGCGATTGGATAACCATCCTTGTGTTCCGTGGCCATCTTAAACTCGAGCGGCTTGATTTTGCTGGGGCCAGTCTCGGTATCGCCAATCGCCCAATTAGCGATGTCGACATGATGGGCGCCCCAGTCAGTCATGCGGCCTCCTGAATAAGCATGCCAGTTGCGAAACGAATAGTGACCATTGCTGTGGAAAGGAACCCCGCCGCCGTAACCTTCGCGAATCTTTGGCAACGCTCGATAATCCACTTTGGGAGCTGGCCCGAGCCAAAAATCCCAATCCAATCCTTCAGGCACAGGAGCAACGGGAATCGAAGGAGACGACTGAAACGCATTGATACCGCACGTCACTTTCTTCAGATCACCGATTCGTCCGCTGCGTACCAAAGCGACTGCCTTGATGAAGTTATTCTGAGATCGCTGCATGGTTCCCACTTGGAACACTCGCCCGGTTTCTTTGACGACTTTTTCGATCAGCTTGCCTTCTGCGATCGTCAGGGTCAACGGTTTTTCGCAGTAGACATCCTTCCCGGCGTACATCGCTTCGACAGCAATTTTTGTGTGCCAGTGGTCCGGCGTTGCGATCAGAACTGCATCGATATCATCGCGATCGAGGACCTTGCGATAGTCTTTGTAGGTATCAGGCTTTTTGGTTTTCTTTTCCTTCACCATCTTTTCAGCGGTCGCACCCAAGATGTTCGCATCGACATCGGCGAGCGCGACGACGTCGGTGGCTGCAAGCGCAGACCGGGTGATCACCCAACCTTGATTTCGCAGCCCGATTGTTGCAAACGCAGGTCGTTCATTGGGTGACTCCGCTCCAAAAACTTGACTCGTCGCTGAGTGAAACATCGTTGCTGTTCCGACAGCAGCCGCGCCTTGCAGAAAGTCACGTCGAGACGGTTTGAGCGATTTTGACATTATTTACCTAAGTGGTTGAAATTTAGAGTTGAGCCAACGGCCAGACGACAGCGGCATTTTTGAGAAAACGGGCGCGTCCGCCAACTCCTATCTTAGCAGCCGTCCCAACGAAGATGCCTAGCCTACTTCGCATCTTCGCAGCTATCTGCGCTGATTTCATCGCTACCAATCCGGTGGCAGACAGTGCGTGATCGTGGCGACCAGTCAAAAAATTTGCATTTGCAAGGGAAAGGACTTCCGTTTTGAAATGAAGGAGCGATTCTCTTTCGACATCGCGATCCCCGCTGCCGTTTTCTTGGCCTGACTGAGCGTCCACCTTGGGCCGCCTCCCTGAAAAGCGAATCACGTCGCCTGCCAGTTTGCCTTGGGGGGGCTCTATAATTTGGGTGTCTGCATCGAAGACTCAGGCACCAATGAACCTCTCTCGAATTTGAACTTATGATTGATCGAATCGGCTCTTCCATTTTCTCGCCGCTTGTTGCCTGTGCCATTCTGTTTTCGTGTCCATCGGTTTTGCTTTCCAAGCCACCGATGTTGAGCGCCGAAGGCCGACAGGCCAGAGCAACGCACGACTATCTGTTTGATACTTTTCTTGTCGGACGAAAGGCATCTTATCAAGGCAGCGGAGAGAATCTCGCTCTGAAGCAAATCGTCGTTTGGGAGGAAACTCGAGAGATTCGCGATGGCGATGTGCTGTTGCTGCCGGTCGGCTCGGAGCGAATCGCTGGCTTGTTTCGCCACTTTGGTTTTCGCGGTGACAACCTGGACCGGATCAAAGAAGTTCACGTCGATCCGTTTTCGCCTGGCAAGTCGCCTCCGCGTAGCGCTCAGACAAAGGAACTCTATCGTGTTCAAATGCCATCGATTCCGCTGAGCGATAAGCCGTTTGGCCAAATGAAGATCAAGTTCATTCTGAAAAAGAAGGATGCGGTTTGTCAGATCAATGATCTCGCCTTCATTGCACAAAAAGCTATTCCGCCCGAATTCGATACGATCCCCTACCGTGATTTGGCATCGGAATTTCCACGTGAAAGAGTCGAAATCCGCATCGACACCCGTCGTGAATTGTCGATCGGAGGGACTGCGTCACTGCAGCGCGATCGCTGGTTCCGTATTCATGAGACGCCGGGCGTGGTTGATCAATCGTTTGAAACGTGGGCGGCCGAACGCAATTTTCTACCGGGGCGCGGAGCGTTCAAATTCAATCCAGCCATCACCCGAAGTTGGGGAGACTGGAAGCCGCTTGAGGAACGCAGCGACAAGCCGGGGGCTGCGGACCTGTCGTTTTTTGATCAATACGACGCCGGGGTGCGGCATCGCAAGACAATCCCGTTGTTCAAGCAAAAACCGTTCGCGCTTTGTTTCAATGACTGGCCGGATTTTATGTCCGTCCCGTTGGTCGGTCGAGGAACACCGCGTATCGAGCACTTTGACGATGCAGCCGAACTAGCCGCGGCGTACGTCGAAGATCAGATCAAGGACGGTGGTTTTACGGCGGCGTGGTGGGAAGTCAAAAACGAAAGCAGCGTGCAGTCGGAATGGGCTCACCATTGGAAGGAAAAAGAAGGCATCGATGGGTGGGGATTGCTCGCCGATTTTCACAATCGCGTCGCCGATGCCGTCCATCAACGTACTCCGGAAGTGAAAGTCGGAGGCCCGTCGTCAGCCTACATGCAAGTTCAGGTGCAGGATTTTGGTCTATTCCGCAATCAGGCTCGGTTCATCGAAGAAACTCGTGGCCACATCGATTTTTATTCCCATCACTTTTATGAAAACGCGTTGATGCTGGGCGCTCACGAACGCCGCGGAATGGGCTATTCAAATTATCTGCTTGGCCGATACGAAGCGACTCTGGACATGCTACGTGCCCACATGCACAAGGTCGATCACGTGCTGCCGATCTTGATTACTGAAACAGGGTCGCTGCAGAACGGACGCAAACCATCGGACAATTGGTTGCGACTGCTTGCTTGGAACGCGTATTTGACAAAATCAATGCAGCGTCCTGATCAAATCGACTTGTTTGTGCCGTTCATTTTCTTGCACATGGCGTGGAATCCGATGAGCGGTGATGCATCGTTTACGCCCAAAGGCGATCGCAAACGCCACCAAACGATTGACGATTTCGAGCCGACGACGATTGCCAACTACTTTGAACTTTGGCGCGACTTCGATGGACGCCGTTTGCCAGTCGACTTTGATCGCGATTGGTTGGATGTCGTGGCAGTTCACGACAAGAATCGAATTTCGTTAGCGGTGACGAACATGGGCGGCCGTCAGATCAGCGTCGATCTCTCTGCCGTGGCCCAGCGAATTGGAGCCACCGATGCAATGCAAACTCGTTTGAACTATCACGAAGGCGAAGTCGTCTTTGAACCCGAGCACAAGGTCGATGTGGCGGCTGTGCCCGTCGATGTCAACGAAACAACGGTTCTACGGCTGACGCTTGCCAGCCCGCTGACGCCTACCGCGACATTGCAGATGGATCGTTGGTTTGCGACCAAGACTGCCGTCAAATCAGAAGGCGAAGTGCAATCGTTTGATGTCGGAGTGAAGGATTTCGAGGCGGTCGATTCCGCGAAGCTGATTGTCGGGGTCCATCGTGGCGGCGGAGTCACAGAGCCTCTCTTGGTGTCCATTAACGGCACTCCGATCAAAGTCGACAGCGGTGATGCTGCCGAGTTCAGCGAGTTTTTCGCACCGCTCGACGCGCGAGTTCCGGTCACACTGATTCAGGCCAACAACCTGATTGACATCAATGCTCAAAAGGGAACGACGATTACTTCTGTCCAACTGGTCACCAATCGCCTGGCTCCCTGAGTCGACCTGGTGTTCTGGGGAATCGCCGCACGCACAAGTCGTGAGTCGGGCTGCGACCTTGCCTGGTAGGGCGTCGTGCCGTTTGTTGTGCGATCGCAAAGGCGGTTGAGGGTATGTTTGCAATCAGCTCATTTCCAAACCACGCATCGTCCCGGTAGCGCTGGCGAACGAGTCGACTTGGAGATCGAGTCGCTGCAGCATCGATGTGTAAAGATTGGCCAGCGGGTAGTTGTTGGTGCGGTCAAATGCGAGATGTTGGCCGTGTTTGAAACCGCCTCCCGCAACGATGACGGGCATGTTTTTTGTGTCGTGTGCAGATGCGTTGCCGAGGTTCGAGGTCAATAGCAGCATCGTTCGGTCCAGCAGCGTCCCGTCGGCTTCGTGGGTTTTATGAAGCCGGCGAACGAGGTTGCCCCAGGATTTCATCTGGGCTTCTTCGATGATCGCAAGCTGCGCGATCTTCGCTTTGTTACGTCCGTGATGACTGAGCTGGTGGTATCCCTGTTCCACGCCCTCCAACGGAACTCGCCCGCCGTTTCCACTGGTATGCATCGTGATGAAGCGAGTGCTGTCGGTTTGGAGGGCCAGAAAAATGACGTCGTGCATCGCGGTTTGCAAAGCGATCGTATCTGAATTGTCGCTTACCGGTTCGGGAGCCTTGGCAGCGACTTTGGGTTTGGGACGTTCCGCCCAGCCTTGATTCACTTCAAGTCGTCGTTCAAGATCGCGAACACTGGTGAAGTAGGCGTCCAATTTGTCACGATCTCCAGGACCAAGTCGACGCTGCATCGCCTTGGCTTCTTCACTGACGATATCCATGATGCTCCGGCCTTCGCGAATACGTTGCTTCTGTGCCACGCGAGATTCGGGGCTGTCGTCGGTAAACAACTGAGCAAAAAGACGCCCAGGTGAATTTTCTGGTGGAATCATCGATCCGTTGGCCGTATACGACGTGCTGGTTGTCCCGTTGGAACTGAGGATGAGCGATGGGTGGCGCGTTTCACCTCCCAGTTCACGTGCCATGAGTTGGTCCAGCGAAATCGTGTTGCGAAAGTTCGATCCGCTGTAGGGTGCTGCCGATAAGATGCATGGCTCCGCCTTGTGACCACCGCCGACGCCCGGGTGTGAAGCACCAGAGACAACGGTGAATTCATCGCGCAAGTCCTGGATGGGTTGCAGGTATCGCGTGGCTTTGTAGTCGCGTCCCGATTCCTCGGGGAACAAGTTCGGACCGTGGAACCCGAGCGCGTTGCTGATTCCCACGAACCGCCGAGGGGACGGCGCCTGAGCTTCACTGCCAAACGCTGGAACCATCGAACTGAGCCAAGGAAGTGCAATGGAGACTCCAGCACTTCCTCGCAGCAAGGTGCGACGGTCAAGCGACTGATTGTTTGCGAAGTGTTTCATATTCATTCGGATAGTTGCGAGACTCGAGAACCACTGATGGCCCCTGATGAACACAGATTGTGGCATCTGTCTCGGGGCCCATTTGCGTTGAGCCGTGGTTACTTTTGTTGGAAAAATGGACTTTGGACAACTCCGTGCAGCAGCGAGCGCACGCCGTAATTCGTTGACTTGGTCGCGGCAACGATGGCATCGAGTGTTTCGCGATCGGCAAATGTCGGTGCCGCTCCGGTTGAATAAGTCACTAGATGCATCGCCAAACTTCGTGCAATTCGTTCGGGGTGCTTGCAGAGAATCTCTTTCATGCCATCGATGTCGGCAAAGGATTCGCCGCTGACGAATTGGTGGCTCGCGTCGACCGGCAGGCCATCCACCCACTTGCTCTTTTTCTGTCCGTCTGAGACCGCTCGATAATTTTCTCTCCAGCCGCCAATCACGTCGTAGTTTTCCAACGCAAATCCGGGTGGGTCCATTTTAACGTGACAGGCTGCGCAGCTTTCCAGCGATTTGTGCTTTTCCAGCTCATCGCGAATCGACTTTGCGCCGCGGATATCGGGTTCAACGGCTGGCACATTGGCTGGCGGCGGCGGAATATGTTGCCCCATGATTCGCTCCAACATCCAGACGCCACGCGTGATGGGTGAGGTCGTGGTCCCATTCGCGGTTACTTTCAGCACGCTGGCATGCGTGATGACGCCACCGCGTCGACTCTTCGGATCAAGTTTGACTCTCTGGAGTCCTGTGCCACCCGGCCATGCGATGTCGTAGTGTCGCGCCAGTCGGCTATTGAGGAACGTGAAATCCGAATCGACGATGTTAACCGCCGGCATGTCATGATTCACCAGTTCCTCGACGAACGCGTGTGTTTCGTCGACCAACGTGTGATGGAGCACATCGTCATACTCAGGATAAAGGTCTCCATCAGGGGTCGTGCTGTTGATTTCGTACAGCATCAACCACTGGTCAGAAAACTCCTTGACGAAAGCCGTCGAACGGACGTCATCGAGCAAACGATCGGTTTGCTTTCGCAGTATGTTTGGCTTGCTAAGTCGCCCTGCTGCGGCCAGTTGCGTTAATTTCGCATCGGGGCTGACGCCCCATAGAAAATGGCTCAAGCGATTTGCCAACGCGTAGTCATCGAGGGCAAGGTCATCGGACGCGCGAGCCGACTCTTCGAAGTACAGAAATCGAGGCGAACAAAGGATCGTGCGGTAAGCCGATCTCAACGCTTCACGCATCGACCCGTCGACGGCAAACCGCTGGCGAGCAAAATTCAAGTACGGCTTTAGTTCGTCGGGCGTGACACTGCGGCGGAACGCTCTCTGGGCGAATGAGTGAATGAGCTCTTGCAAGTCCTGCTCAGGATTCTCCGAGACAATCTCGAACTGTCTGTCTGAAGACTCGTTCGTTTTGGTTTGATTTTGGGTCGTCGTGACCGGTGTCGTGATCTTTCGCAGTGGCAGGTCTCCGATCAACGCCCGCCTAGTTTCGGCACGGTCAGCAACGATCTGCTCCATCTCGATCCATTTGATCGCAACGCCAGGAAATCCCATCGGTTCGAGAGTGCCGGCCTTTCTGCCGATCAGGGGCACAGGCACTTGGCGGAGGCCACGATCGTTGGGATGAACTCGCAGCATGTGGTCATCACGAATCCACGCCTCAAACTCATATTCCTTCGGCTCTTTGGTTGCCTCGAAGCTTCCGACCCAATACATCGTGGACGCTTTGGCATTGATGAATCCACTTTGCACACTACACCACACACGACCGTCAGACGGCGGATGAACGGCCTGTACGCTCAATCGAATTCGGTAGCGTGCTGCGTTGGGAACCGTCGTGGCCGGTAGTTTTCCGTAGAAATTTTGCCTCGTCGACCAAGCAACGATGTCTTTGTGTCGGGGGCGTCCTTCTGCCATACGCCCCGTCTTTTTCTCATCACGTCGTAGTTGTTTCCAGTCGAATCGTACGGTCGGTGGAGGTGCGTCGGCCAAGAGTTGGTTGAATGACGCGTCTAAGGCTGCGTCGGCTGACTGCAAATAGGCAGCCATCGAGTGGTTTGATATCTGCTGACTTTTTGACACCGTGTCGAAGCCGTTGGTCAGTGTTTCTTCGGGCAAATACTCGCTCAAAGGGATGTTGGTCGCGAGCAGTTGCTGTACGTTGCGTTCGTATTGAGTGCGAGTCAGTCGTCTTGCCGGCACGCGTCCTGCGGAACGTATCCGAGCAGTGTCCGCCGTTTTCAAAATGCCGTGAACACTGGATAGAAATGATAACGACTCTTCTTTGTCGAGCGTATCGTCCGGCGGCATTTCGCCTTGTCCAACTCGATCAAATACCCGCTCCCAGAGATGGAAATTATCGGGGTCTTCCAGTTGCAACTCTAGCGACTCCAAATCCAAGTCGCCTTCGCTAGTGCCCGAGTCGTGACATCCGATGCAATTCAAACTCAGGAAATCAGCAATGCTCTCTGGTTGGTCCGCCGCCAACGTTGTCGACTGAAGCACGCCACCGAACGGTCCAGCCAACAGCCACGTAGCCAGCCAAGCGATGGGCCAAGTCGCTGGATGACAAAATCGTGACTCGAAATTCAGTAACCGAAATTTCATGTTGTTCTAAAGGCAGGATGGTTGTTCGGGGCGCATTCAGGTTCAGGCTGTGAGATTGTTAAACTCCATTGCACTACAAAGGTTGCGGGATGTACGCACCGACGTGATTGAGATCGCTTATAAGTCGTGTATCTGATTGGTCGGAGACGTTGGCAATTCCTTACAGGAGTAGGGCGTCATGGTGGTATTGGTCGATCAACTTTTGGTTCTCGCTCGGAGTGTGCTGCCAGCGGTGTGCAGTGGTTCTTTCGGTGCGTTTTCTTCGACTCGTTTGCATCAGTGGATCATCGAGTAACTAGCTGCTTTCAATTCGCGACTTGCGACGTGACACTTGACCAAGTCTTTCCAATACGGACTTCATCTAGTTGAAGCGGTCGACTGTTCTTGGCGGACAATCTTAGTTCGTTCAGAATGCCGTCCGTATGAACAGAACGCGTTGTGATATTCCAAGCGGACGGTTCGACCGAATCGATTGTCTCAGCGTCGTTGTAGATCCGCACTTGAACTTGGTCTTTCTTTTCTGCGCGTGCCAAGATTTTGCACACAAATAGGTAGACGACATTGTCTTGCAACGGACTGGTTGCGTTTGCGACGCGGCCATCATGAGCGACGCGAGGTACTCCGCGCTGTGTCTTCGGTCCGATCGAAATATGCCCTGTTTTTTCCTGTGAATTGCGAAGCGTCAGATAGACCCAGCCGTTCAGTTCGGTTCCCACTGGCGCGGTTTGATTTCGGACGAGGAAACTGAGGTAGTAAACGCCGTCTTGATCCATGCAAATGGGATCCTGCAAACGACGCTGTAAACCAGAGTGACCTTGAATGATCAAGCTACCATCGGATTCCGAATCGCTTTGGCCGGGCCAACGAAGTGAATCTCCGGATCGCACGACCGCGCCCTGCGTTTTTTCACTCGCTATTGTCCAGCCGTGCTTCCAGCCCGAGCCGCCGCTGCGGCCTACCACAGAACCGGTTGGGTACACAAAATTCTCAACCGCTACTTGCGCATTGAGTCGCTTGGTTTGCTTCGCCGGTTCGCGGACGAAACGACTTGCCGCGAGCTTGATCGGTTTAACCGAATTAGGACCCACAAATTGCCTCGCATCACCTGCGTCAATTTGGATGGTTTTGCTGACGGATCGGCTCGGCTGACTGCCTTGCTCGGACGGTTCGCAATTCACTCGCCCATCAAACACGTGGACTTCACCGACGTTGCCCGCGCGGTCAACACTGACGGCGTACTCCGTTCCTTCGTCTTGGATTTTTGAAAAGGGTGTCTCCAAAGTAAACTGCTCCAGATCCCCATCGCCGCTGAAGACAACCTTGCCGTATCGCAGCATCGCGCGATCCACACTAGCCAAATCCAAATGCGCGGGGCCTTCCAGCGTCAATTGCACGTCACAGTCGAAATGGACTACCGCGACGCCTTCGACCAAACGCAACGTTTCGGGGGTAAGACGCTGGCCTTCGTATCGTGATTGATCCGTCAAATCCCAGTGACAGCCGGTGGAAAAACTGAGCGTGGCGATCTCACTATCGCCGCTAGCGGTTTGTGGCAAACCACCCGCGTTCCGCGTCGACAAGTCGTCGACAGGAAGCAACAGTCTGCCGCCGAGAACACCGGCCAATAGACTTGCACAGATCGTGACAGACCCGGAAGCAACTAGCCACCATCGATGTTTCTTGCGAACGGTAGGCATCGGTGTGATCGCGTGAGTTTCATTGGGCGCCTGGTCGTCACCGGTGACGCCCTGTTGTCGGTAGAGCATGGCAGTGAGGTCGATTGATTCGACGTAGTATGCCAATGCCTGAGGATCGTTTCTAAGAATGGTTTCTAGTTCGGTCGTGTATGAATCATCCAGCCGACCGTCTCGCACTAGACCCACCAACTCCATCAAGCGTTCGTGATTTTCGGGAATTTCCATTTCCTTTAGCCCTCTGCTTGAAGTGAACGGCGAATGCACCACAACAGCGAGTCCTGCACCCGGTTGAGCGATTTGTAAATCGAATCGGCGCTGCGGCCAAGTTGTTCGGCAGTTTGCTTGGTGGTGTTTTCGGCAAAGTACCGTAGGCGTATTAGCTCGCGGTCTTTTTCGCGCAATTCCCCCAAACACGACTGCAGGGCCGAGAGTCGGATGTCACTTTGCGACGATACGTCGGCTGCAGCATCGGCGATTGCGTGCAGGAGTTTTTCGTTGAAGCAAACGCGTCCTGAAGCGGCTTTGCGTCGGTAGGTCAAGACGCGGTAGCGGGCGATCGAGATTCCCCAGGCGGCGAACTCAGTGCCGGGTTCGAACTGATCAAACTTACGCCACATGATCGAGCAAGTCTCCTGCAGCAGATCTTCGGCATCGGCCAAATTTGGGACCATTGCGAGTATGAATCCGAGGATCCGCCGCTCCGATTGCAGGAACAAGCGCATGAAATCCTCCTCGCTGGCAACCTCGGATTTTCGGACGTCAGGCGTAGCGGACATGGAGCTCAGATTACTCGCAGATTATTGGGGCGTCACGAAATCAAATTGCTGACGTTTTTGCAGTGTCGTGCAAGGTAATCGCGATTCGATTTGGATTTTGGAAGATATTTTTGGCCGGTTTGCAATAGAAACCAGAATTCCCAAGTTTCCCTATGCAATAACATCCAAAATGAGAATCGGATTGCGATTACCTAGGGTTGCCGGCTTGAACTTACAACGGTGCGAAGTGGACCATGAATGAATTGGGATAAGAGCTTGTTGTTCGGAATAGAGAAAGCGGAACCACTGATGAGTATCGGCAAACGCAGATATGACTTTTGGTTCCTTGCTGCATTGATCTTGGTTCACGTGCATGGACTGATTTCGACACCACGATTGGTTGCTGCTGACCGGCCGAATCTGATCTTTGTTTTAACCGACGACCAGCGTTACGACACGCTTGGCTGCACGGGCAACGGTTTCATCCAAACGCCGAACTTGGATCAGCTTGCCGCCGAAGGCACCTTGTTTGCCAACGCGTCGGTCACCAGCGCGATCTGCACACCCAGTCGCGCGTGCTATTTTTTGGGACAGTACGAACGCAAGCACGGCGTCAATTTCAACTCGGGCACATCGATGAAGCCGGAGGCGTGGGCCCAAAGTTATCCCGTACTGTTGCGGGATGCGGGTTACTACACCGGATATGTCGGCAAGAACCATGTGCCGATCGGCAACGAAGGTTACGATTCGAATCTAATCGACGAGAGCTTCGATTTTTGGTACGCCGGGCACGGGCACCTAACGTTTTATCCCAAGCAGCGTCACAAGATCTTTCAGCACGCCAAGGCTGATACGCAAACCGAAGTCGTTGGCGAAGGAGCTTTAAGCTTTCTAGATTCCAGCACCGATTATCTCCAGGGTGCCGAAGCGTTCTTTGATCGCCGGCCCGATGGGAAGCCGTTTTGTTTGTCGATCGCGTTAAACCTGCCTCATGGCGCGGGAACCCGTTCGATGAAGCTGCTCGCCGACGACCCCGATCTTTATACAACAACGTATCGAGATCGAATGGACCAGCTTTCGATTCCCAAAACATACGTCGCCAAAGATCAAATTCTTCATCCAAAGTTGCCAGCGGATCTACTATTCGCCCAGTATCGGCAAACCAACTACGGCTACGTCGATACGCCCGAGTTGCTTCGCGAGCAGCTCGTTCGCAAAGCTCAGACCATCACCGGCATCGACCGGATGATGGGCGAGATTCGTAAGTCGCTGGCCGATCAAGGGCTGGCCGACAACACCGTCATCGTCTTCAGCAGTGATCATGGAATCATGGCTGGCGAATTTGGGCTCGGCGGCAAGTCACTCAATTACGAACCGTGCCTGCGTATTCCCATGATCGTGATGGACCCGCGCGTCCCCGATGCACACAAAGGGCGACGGACGATGGCACTGGTCGAGTCCGTTGATATCGCTCCGACGTTACTGGATCTGGCCGGGGTCGAAAGCCCGGAATCGGTGCAAGGCAAAAGTTTTCGCGGATTGCTGGACGGGACGACCGACAAAATTCGCGACAGTAGTTTTGCCGAGAACCTTTGGTCAACTTACTTCGGCAATCCTCGCATCGAAAGCGTTCGCACAAGCGATTGGAAGTACATTCGCTATTTCAAGAACGATCGCAAACAATTTGCAAGTGTCACGAAGAAAACGCTTTATCAAGTGTCTCCAAGCCAAGTTGAAAGCTACGCCGATTGGTTGACCCGATCGATCCGAGGAGAGCAGCCCGTCTACGAAGAGCTGTTTCACCTCGCATCGGACCCCTCCGAAAGTGTCAATTTGGTCGACCGCTCGATGCACATCGAGAAGCTAGATGAACTACGGGCGGAGTGCCAGCGATTGGTGACTTTAGCAAAGGGGGATGCCAACGAACCGCCAGCGACGGTTGTTGTCGACGAAATTCGCGAAGGCAAGAGCAAGAAGTGATTGCGATCGGGCGAGATGCTCGTGAAAGTTTTTCAAGTCATAACGGAACATTGAGATGAGCCAAAAATCTACCAAGCGACGTGCTTTCTTGCGAAACACAGCAGCGCTGACGGCTGCCACGATTGTTCCCTATCACTTCACGGCTTCGCGAGCGATTGCCCAGTCGAAGAACAGCCGCCTTCAATACGCGTTGATCGGCGTTGGCGGCAACGGAACGCGGACCTGTCCGGTCCCGGCAAAGGTTGTCGATGTCGTGGCGCTGTGCGACGTCGATGCGAATCACTTGCGAGATGGCAACCAGCTACTGACGGACGGGAAAGCCGATACGCACGACGACTACCGCGAAGTGCTGCAACGAAAGGACATCGATGTCGTGCAGATTTCGACGCCCGATCACTGGCACGCAAAAATCTTGATCGAAGCGATGTTGGCAGGCAAAGACGCGTACTGCGAAAAACCGCTCACCCTGACCATCGACGAAGGCAAACTGGTTCGCAAGGTCCAGCAAAAAACTGGCCGCGTCGTGCAAGTCGGGACGCAGCAACGAAGCAGCTTTGACAAGTTTAACAAAGCACTCGCGATCATCGCCGCTGGTCGACTCGGCAAGCTTAAGCGAATTGTCGTCGGCATCGATTCGGGCGGTTGGAGTCCCGAAGTTCCCGTAGCGGAGGTTCCCGACGGGTTGGACTGGAATGCTTGGCTTGGCCCAGGTCCCGATATGCCGTTCCGGTATTTGCGAAATCCGAAGAGAGATCCTGGCAAAGGTTACACCAACGGGCACACCCAATTTCGCTGGTGGTACGAACATTCAGGTGGCAAATTAACCGACTGGGGAGCCCATCACGTGGACATCGCGATGCTGGGGATCGCTGCGGCCGGGCAAAGTAATGCCCCCGTGTCAGTGGATGGAACCGCAAAGCACAACACGGAATTCAGAGACGGAGTGCCGGTCCAGACGGATCGCTACAACACGGCGATGCAATTCGATTTGCACGTTGCGTTTGCCGGCAGCGATGTGGACATGAACATCCGGCACGATGTCGACAACGGAATTCTGTTTGAAGGTGAGTTGGGGCGTCTCTTTGTCAATCGTGGCAAGCTTGTTGGAAAGCCGGTTGAAGGACTGGCGGCAAATCCGCTTGCCGACGATGCGATTGCCCAGGTCTACGGAGGCGGTCCGATGATCGGAAACGATCGCGAAGCACACTGGGTAAACTTTCTTCATGCGATCGAGCATCGCATCTTGCCACGCTCCGACGTTCACTCGCACATGAAGATGCTCAATGTCTGCCACCTAGCCGGGATCTGTTGTCGTCTTGGTCGCAAAATCAATTGGGACCAGACCACCGAATCCGTCGTCGGCGACGAACTGGCGGCCAGCATGATGAAACGTCCTTACCGCGAAGGCTTTGAAATCGAGATGTAGACAGTGGCGATTCACTTCCAACCTTTCATTTTTTACCCACCGATAGGCGGAGAGCCTGTCCCGCATCGAGTGCGCTGAAGACGTTTTCGGCACACGATTTCCCCCACTGCCAACTGAGGATTTTCTGCCGATGCGAACTGTCATTTTCGCGGCATCACTTGTCGTTTTCACGGCATCGTTCGATGTGCAAGCACAGGCCGACGACGCTGTGACGCCCACGTGGACCAATACCAAGTCCGCTGCCGATCAGTTTCCAGGTTTCGCTTTCTTGGGTGAATACGTTCGAGACAATTTAGCGATTCAGGTCGTTCCGGCCGAAGGCAAATACTACTTGTCAATTTACAAAGGTGGACTACCGGGCGACGGTTGGGATCGCAGTAAAATTGGGCATGAGTGGATCGGGGCTGACGCGATTGAGAACCGGTTGGCTGGCTTCGTGAAAGTTGACCGTTCATCCGAGCTGGATTTTACGTCACCACCCAAAGATGCCCTCGTACTGTTCGATGGAACAACGATGGAGCATTGGAAGTTTGGGAAGATGACCGACGGTATTCTGCAAGCCGGGGCCGCAACCAAACGGACATTCAAAGATTTCAAGCTTCATTTCGAGTGCATGACGCCGCTGAAACCTTCGCTGCCACTGAGTCATCCCGGCCGAGGCAATAGCGGCGTTTTTGCTTTGGGGGCTTATGAGGTTCAAGTGATGGACACGTTTGGTTTGGACCCCAGTACCGATGCGTGGAACGAAACCGATACCAAGATTATCAAGAAGCCTGCGACATGGTGCGGCAGCATCTACGGCATTCGCCCTCCGTCAATCAACGTCTGTCTGCCGCCGCTGGTATGGCAAACCTTCGATGTCGAATTCACTACCGCCAGATTCGATGGTGGCAAAAAGATCAGCGACGCCGTGATGACGATTCATCAAAACGGCGTGCTCGTTCAAGATCAGGTCAAACTACCCGAAGGAACAGGAGGCGGCCCCCAAGGTCCCCGCCCGGAAGTTCCCGAAGGTCCGATCTACGTACAGAAACACGGCAACCCGGTTCAGTACCGAAACATTTGGATTGTGGAAAAATAGTATCAACGCAGCAGGAGTGGCAAAGGTTTTCAGCCGGTCAATTCACACCGCCGACAGGCTGGAATCCTATCCCACTTTGACGCGTCTAAATGAACCCAGGCATCAACAAGAACATCGTCAAGTTGCAACCATTTTACGAGCGAAACATGCTTCAACGAATCCTTCCTCTCTGCATGATTGTGGTTGCAAGTCTCTGCCACGCTGCCGAACGTCCCAACATCATTTTGGTTTATGCCGACGACATCAGTGCTCGTGAATTGCCGATTTACGGATCATCTGTGTGGAGCAAGCCGACGCGTGGTGATACTTCCGATCGGCAGTTCCGGGCCAAGACACCCGTGCTGGACCAGATGGCCGCACAAGGTTGCTGGATCAAGACGGCTTGGGCGTCCGTGGTTTGTTCGCCAAGTCGCGCGATGATGATGACCGGACGATACGCGCACCTGCACAAGTGGTGGAACAACAAGGCAAAGGGACGCTACGTCGACGAAACGGGCAAAGCAGTGACGTGGCCGCTCTATATGAGTTCGCCCAGTTTGATCGGGCATATCGCGCAGCAGGGAGGATACGGCACGTATTGGGCGGGTAAGACTCAGATGGCCGGCGACCTACGCGAGTTCGGTTTCGATCAAGGTTGCTTCACGCCCGGTAACTTGTCGGACACCGACAATCCGTTCACTGACTTCAAGATGTACTACAAGAAGGAGAACGGTACCAAAACATTGATGAATTCAGATACCAATCAGCCGCTCGATACGTATCAGCAACATGGCTGGTATTTCTATCCGCATGTCCGTCTGATGAACCACGACAAAAAGGCCTTTCAGTGGTGGCCCAACACGCCCGAGACAATCGAGAAATTTGGCCTGGGGACATATGGTCCAGACGTCGAACTCGATTTCATCTTTGACTTTATGGATCGACAGCGCGCGAAAGACGAACCGTTTTTTGTCTATCACACGACGCACCTCGGACACGATGCTTTCAATTGGCTGGACCCTGAGTCGCAAAGCAACTGGCCCGGCACCCCTGTTATCCGCTGGGACGGCGAAAAGTACACACGCACTGAGCCCCACATCACTGGCGATGACGGAATCTACGATACGCACGGTACTGTCACGCCATCGGGCATTCAATCGCATGTCAATTATTTGGATTTCCAAATGTGGTTGTACCGCAACAAACTGAAATCCATGGGCATCGAAGAAAACACCATCGTCATCTTCTGTGCTGACAACGGAACGTCGGGCTACGGAAAGCAAAGCCACGAAAAACAGAAAGGCGTTCATGTTCCGATGATCATTTACGCTCCCGGGATGACCAAACACGGCGAGCAAGACGTGCTGGTCAATATGTCGGACATGTTGCCGACGATTGCCGAAATCGCTGGCGTTGAAATTCCGGACGATTACGCCCACAACGGCGAAAGCCTTGTGCCGTTCCTGTTCACCGATCAGGCCAAGCATCGCGATTGGATTTACGGTTACAGTCGCGAACGACAAATCATTCGCGGAGATCTTGTGATGAAGGATGGGAACGATAAATGGTGGGACGTTTCAGCAGAGCCGGCAGACTTGATCGATTTCCCCGAGATCACAAACTGGGACGACGTGTCGGCAGCACACCGTGCCGAGCGAGACAAGCTAATGAGCGTCTTGCCTGAGTTTGACCTGTTTGAAACCGAACCGGATGCACCGGGCACTAACCTTCCACCCAAAGGCCGTAAGCCGAAGGCGTCCGCGTCGGGGAAAGTGAATAAGCGGACGACCGCGGCTAGTGCCGTCGGCTCCCAGCAGTGGACGCTAGCGTTCAAAGACGACTACGAAGGCCGAACTGAATTCGGCGATCGCTACATTACCGGACGAGGCCACGAGGCGGGCTGGGCAGTCGTCGATGGCGTTTTGGTTGGCAAACAAATCAGAGAAGATCATGGCGCGACAATTCGCACCGAAATCGACTTCGACGACGTCGACATTCAGTTCGACTTCCGATTCAGCGGTGGGACCCGTTTCAACTTCGTCATCGATGACAAGCACGATAAGTCGGTCCACGCCGGACACATTTGCCGGGCCTCCATTTCGCAGGAACAATTGAGCATCGGCGATGACAAAACTGGCAGCATGAACTTGGAAGTCCGCGAGAAACGAAAGAATAAGAATCTGTCCGCCCCAGATGCGAAGGCGCTCGATCAGCTACTCGCTCGCACCCAGTCGGCTGTGATGGTGAACCTGCAACCCGGCGGGTGGCACACGCTACGACTTCGGATCAAAGGCGACATCATGAAGGCGTTCTTGGATGGAAAAATGGCAACCAGCTTGCGTTCGCCCGGATTCGATCATCCCACCAAAAACAAGCTCGGTTTCACAGTTAACGGTGAGTCTATCGAATTCGACAACTTCGTCATTCGGACGGCGAAATAGCAACTCGCTCGGCGAAAATCGGATCGGATCTGTTTTGATTCAATTGGCGTCGATGCCATAAGTGCTCACGAGCTCTATGACCCTCAAGTTGGCAAGGTGAACGGCGATCTCAAAGTGGTTTGGCGACGAATCGATAGGAAGTATGTTTCATGAATCGATTCACTACTTCGCTCGTTTGTATTGCCTGGGCTTTTGTGTTGTGGACTAGACCGGCGGGCACAGCCACAACGCAGATCGCTCAGCCAGACAATGCAGCGGAAGACTGAATCTTGCCGCAAGTCACTAATGTTCAAGTCGGTGTCCAATCAAAGATCGGTCATCGAGAGATTTCAGACGTGTTCGTAGTGCATACGTCGACAACTGGGGGCATTGCACGTTTAGCAGAGCCGAGTGGCTGGCAGCGATCGAAACCATGGATCAGCGTTTGGATACCTGTGTCTGGCCTAGTACCGATCCGCAGGCGCTCAACGTGCTGGCAAAGTCACTGGACCGAGCAGGCAAGGCGCGCTTTTGTGAGTACGAGGGAGTCGAACGTTACAACCTTACTTGGGTGCCAACTCCTGCGGACTTCGTCGGGAGCGAGCAAAGGAAATGAATCGAACTCTTGTCGTTCTGACCGTCGATACAGCAATATGAATTAGAATATTCGGACGTTGATCGTGATGGATCTTCGATCGCGCAAGCCTTTACCAATTGAAAGAGAGCACATGAAAAGTATCGCCGCAGTCTTCCTCGCCCTGGCTTTGACTGGACCACTGTCCGCTGCCGAACGTCCCAACATTTTGTGGATCACAATCGAAGACTGGTCGCCTGATCTGTCTTGCTATGGCACCAAGGGAATTCAAACTCCGCATGTCGACCGGCTTGCCGCCGAAGGTATCCGCTACGAGCGCGCATTCACGACTTCGCCGGTCTGTTCGACATCGCGTTCGGCGATGATGACCGGGTTCCACCAAAACTACATCCGTGCGCATCAGCACCGCACGGAAAACAAGAAGCCGCTGCCGTACGGAATCCGTCCGATCCCGCATTTGTTTGCCGATGCCGGGTACTACACTTGCCTGATGAGTTGGAAGACGGACTGTAACTTTTTGCCCGACAAAAAGGACGAGTTGTTTATGGGCGTCGATTGGAAAGATCGCGAACCGGATCAGCCCTTCTTTGCTCGTATCACTTTCGGCGGAACTCACCGATTCTGGAATCGTGATCCACAGCGCCCCATCGATATTGCCGATGTTGAGCTGCCACCCTACTACCCCGACACGGCGTTTATCCGTCGTGACTGGGCCAACGGGCTGGAGCAGATGCAGTTGGTGGACCGTGAGGTCGGTGCGATCTTGAAGCGACTCGATGACGAGGGGCTTTCGGACAATACTCTCGTGTTCTTCATCGGAGACCACGGCCGTTGTCATATTCGCGGCAAACAGTTTCTGTACGACGAAGGCACTCAGATCCCGATGATCATGCGTTGGCCCGGGAAGGTAGAACCCAAACAGGTCAACGATGATTTGGTCATGTCGATTGACATTTGTGCGACGATCCTGGAAGCCGCCGACATCAAGCCGCCGGTCGCGTTGCACGGCAAGAGTTTGTTTGGCGACGACGTCAATGAGCGCAAGTACACTTTTGCCGCTCGCGACAAAATGGATACGACGCATGACTCGATGCGGTCGATCCGATCAAGGGATCACAAATTGATTCTGAATTTGATGCCCGAGCGTGCCTACTGCCAATTCAGTTTTTACAAAGAGGGCGCCTATCCACCCTTGGCCGAGATGAATGTGTTGAATCTGCAAGGCAAGCTAACACCCGAGCAAGCCGCGTTCATGGCAACCAGCAAACCAGAGATCGAGTTGTTCGATCTTCGCAGCGACCCACACGAAATCCATAATCTTGCGAATGATCCAAAGTACGCGGACGTTAAAAAAGAAATGCTTGCCGAGCTGAACAAGTGGCGAACGGATGTCATTGAAGATCAGGGCGTTTCCGATGATTTTCGCTGCCTCGGTTTTTACCCGCAGAGCAATCCCTCAGAGACCGTTGGCCAGTGGGTCCAAGAGAACGATGGCAAATATGATTTCCAAAAACACGGTAATCCGGCCTGGTATCCGACGCGATCGCTCCAGGATTGGCAGAAAGTAAGAGCGCTCTGGGAACCTTGGGTGTTCCGAGCACCGGAAGACAAGATGAAGCGGCCCGTGATTCCATTCACCAAAAAGCCGAAGAAAAAATAGCCTCAGGATTCCTTGCTAATTCTTGACGCAGCGTCGGCATAAATAATTGATCAGCGATCTGATGGACGTTTGCGATGAAGCGGTCTTAGGACCGCTGTATCGCAAGCCGTCGGCTCCCGTTTTCGCAATAGTGCGTGGAACACCGTGATGCAAAACCAGCAAACCTTGCCAGTCGGAACTGGCCCTCTCTCTCGAGTCAGTCCATGAATACAGATCGTAGAACCCTGTTGCAGGGCCTTGGCGGCGTGCTTGCGTTGCCGATCCTCGAAAACGCTCTGCCGCGATCGTCGGCCAATGCTGCGCAAGCAGAACGTCCGGAAGCACCCAAGCGTTTTCTTGTGGTGGGCAATCCGCTGGGGATGCACCCCGAGAACTTTTTTCCCGCCGATTTTGGGACAGACTTTCAAGTTTCCCCGACGCTCAAGGCACTCGAATGGCTCCAAGGTAGGTTTACGATTCTGTCGCATACCGACCACAGCATGAAGAGTGGCCACGGTCGCGAGCTATCGTTTCTCAGTGGCGTACTGCCCGAAACCGCTCATGCATTTGCCGAAAAGAACATGTCGCTGGACCAGTTCATTGCGCGGCAGATCAGCGGTACCGTGCGATACTCGTCGATTCATGCGGCGCTCGAAACTGGAATTCGCATGGTCTACAACGGCAACGGCGTGGAGATCAAACCGTTCACCGATGTGAACTCCTTGTATGACTATCTGTTTCTGAACTTTACGCGCGAAGAGCGCCGCGTACGTAAAGAGTTGTTCGACCGCAACGGCAGCATCCTTGATTCGGTCAAGGGTCAATTCTCAAAAGTATGGTCCGACGCTTCCGCATCCGATAGACAGCGACTGGAGCAATTTGCGACTTCGGTTCGTGATCTGGAAGGTCGTTTCGATGAACGCACTGAGTGGATCGATCGCGATAAACCGAAGTTTGATCTCTCAAAACATCTTGCCGTCGATGAAGTCACGTTGGTTAACCGGTACAGCGCCATCTTTGACATGATCGCTTATGCGTTTCAAACCGATTTGACTCGGGTTGCCACGGTGTCATTTCCAAACGAGCTGAATTACACCGATGTCAACGGCGTCAATCGTGGCTATCACGCTTGTACGCACAACGGCAAGAATGAAGACATCGTGGCGGAATTGGTTGCGATTGAATCGTTTCAGATCGCTCAGATGTCCGCCTTCTTGATGAAATTGGACGCGATCGACGAGCCCAATGCCGAGGGGTCGATGCTGGATCATACCGTCGTACTATTTGGTAGCGGCATGGGCTACGGCGGCACGCACTCGTGTCGCAATCTTCCGATCTTGGTCGCCGGCGGTGGTTTCAAGCACCGTGGCCACGTGGATACGCGCGACGCCAGCGGCAACAATATGCCGCTGTGCAACCTCTATCTGTCGCTGATGCAGCACTTCGGTATCGAGCGTGACAGTTTTAATGTCAGTACCGGAGCATTTGAGTTGAATCATGCGTAAGTCAATTTTGGCATTGGTCACGGTAATTGTTGCGACCTCCATTTCGGCCGCCGATCATCCGTTGCTCACCCAGCACTGCGGAGACTGTCACTCGGTAGATGATCCAGAGGGCGAATTTTCGCTCAACATGCTGGGAAACGAAGTGACCGACGAGAGTCGCGAATGGTGGACGTCCAGTTTTGATTTTGTCAAAGCCCACGAGATGCCCCCTGCGGACGATTTGAACATCACCGATGCCGAGCGAACCGCAGTGGCCGAATACTTGCGACAAGGTTTGTTGGCTGATGATGAGGTGGACAAAACGCATCGTCTTGTCCCACGCCGACTGAACAATCGCGAATTCGCTAACAGCGTCGCCAGTGTATTGATGATCGAAGATGTCGGCACGCATCAGCCGCTTGGGGATTTGCTCGGCGATGCGTTGCACGAAGGTTTTGACACCAACGGAGACGCGTTGGGCATCAGCGAATATCACTTGGAACAGTACATTAACGCTTGCCGTGGAATCCTCGATGCGGTCGTACTTTCCGGCGAAAAACCCGTGTCAGCACGCTACGTCGTCTCCTCCGACAAGCTGCGAATGTCATCGCAAAGCCAGCGAACCACGCAAGCAAAACGCGGGCTTCGCCGTGAGGACAGCCTGGAGTTTACCGACCCAAGGCTCCACATCGATTTTGAAAACTTCGAGACCGTACCGACAACGGGACGTTATCGGATCAGGATTCGAGCGATGGGCGTTGACCGTGGTTACTACGATTCCGAAGCGACAGGGATTTATGATGGCGACCCGATTCTGTTGACAGTGAGTTTGGGGGATCGGCAATTCACGTATGACTTACCCGACAACAAAATCCTAGACATCGAACTCGACGAATGGCTGGCGGAAGGGACACGAATCCAGCTGACTTACCCAACCGACGGTCTGCGATTGATCGGCAACGGTAATTTCAAGTTTCAAAATAGAATTGCTCATGACTACATCAAGGAACACGATCAGGCGACCTACCAGAAGGTGTTAAGAGAAGTCGTTGCCAAAGCACGATTTCGCAAAGAGTCCCCGAGCCATTGGAGCCACTGGACCGATTACTGGCGGGGGCCGCGGCCTCGCGTTTTCGATGGTGAGATCGAAGGTCCGCATTATGAATCGTGGCCGCCCAAGCGCACGGTTGCCTTGGTTGGCGAGAACCCCGCCGCGGACAGTGCCGAATCAATCCTTCGCCCCATCGCCGAGAGAGCATGGCGTCGATTGGTTCGTGATGGCGAACTTGACGCGATCGTTCAGCTTGTTCAACGACGGCGAAAAGAACTGGGGGATGTGGAAGCGATCAAAGAAGGGATCCTGGCGGTTCTTGTCACGCCATCGTTTCTGCTGATCAACTCTGAAGAAGGTACACCGGCAGACCGATTTGCGACCAAGGCGAGCTACTTATTCACCAGCACACCACCCGGTGCGAAATTGCGAAAATCAGTTGCGTCCGGGCGGTATTCCGATTTCGACTCGGTGAGGGAACTTGCCAAGTCGTACCTGACAGAACCCAGGGGCGACGTTCAACCTGACGATGCACTCAGACAGGTTGGAAGCCGATCCCAATCAAAGGCCTTTGCTTTCCTGGATGAGTTTCCGCGGGCTTGGTTGCAGCTCGATCGCATCAACTTTATGGCTCCCGACCCCGACCGCTATCCGTTCTATCACAAGAAGAGGGTCAGCGACGACATGATCGACGAAGCGACGGCCGCGTTTCGTCATGCTGTGGACAATAACCTGCCGATTCCGGAATTGCTGACCGCCAACTATTCATTTATCAACGCGGACCTAGCCAAAATTTACGGCGTCCAGAACATCGCACAGGATTCTAAGCTGCGCAAGCATGTGTTCACCGATGGCAGGCGTGGTGGGTTTCTGGGGATGGGAGCTTTCTTGACTCTCACGGCTGATAGTCTCGGAACGTCCCCGATTCATCGTGGCGTCTATGTGCTTGAGAATTTTCTCGGCACAAAGCCGTTGCCGCCACCGGGCGACATCGAGATCCCGGAACCTGATGTGCGATCCGCGACGACGATCAAAGAAGTCTTGCAGGCCCATGTTTCCAACGAAACTTGTGCGTCCTGCCACCGAAGCATCGATCCCTACGGCTACGCTTTTGAGAATTTCGATGTGGCGGGGCGCTGGCGAGACGTTTACGCGCAGTCGATCGGGACGAACTCGCCTGAGAACGAAGCCAAGGCGAAGCGAACGAAGAAAAGAAATCGCAATCGACCCACCGTTCAGGAAACTCCGATCGATTCGTCCGCAACGTTTCGAAGCAGTGACCACTACAATGACATCACTGGTTTTCGCAGGTTGATGCAATCCGATGCCAACAAAGAGCGATTCGTTCGTTGCTTTATCAAGAAGCTATTGCTGTATGCCAACGGCGAAGAGCCCGAGGATTTTGCGGAACTCGACCAAATTCTTAACACATCCGCCCAGCACGAATACCGCATCATCGACACCATCGCAGCGGTCGTTCACAGCCCGCTCTTTCGAGGCGAGTAGCAGGAGTTTGGCAACGCGTTGCCTGTGCGGCGTCTGTGACTGTCCACAACCCGCTGCATCGGCTGTCGATGCAGCCAAGTTGCCAAGCACCTGGTGACGTAATGCTCTCATCGAAGTGCCGCTTCGCATCTCTCATTTGAGCCGCGTTTTTCCATCCGTAACGGACATGAAGCGACGTAGATGATCCTCGACATAGTCGATGCAGACCGAGTATCCTGTGAGAACCGCTCCCGCCCCAAATAGTTGACGTCGCAAGTCATTCCCAGGACCTCTGTCCATGCTTCGTTTCGTTCCCGTAGTCATTCCAATGCCATTTCGTAGCGTGCTGCTTTGTGGTTTCGTTCTTTTCGTCATCGGTCAGTTGCCTGCAATTGCCGTCGCCGAGACGGTCAAATTTCCGCCGGACCAATTGGAGTTTTTTGAAACTCAAGTGCGGCCCTTGTTGAGCGCTCACTGCTACGAATGCCACAGCGTCGATGCCGAAAAAGTGCAGGCGGAGTTCTGGGCTGATAGCCGAGACGCCTTGATCAAGGGTGGCGACAGTGGTGAATCAATCGTCCCTGGCGATCCTGACAACAGCCTGTTTATGGAAGCCATTCGATGGGAGTCGTACGAAATGCCGCCCAGCGGCAAACTCCCCGATGCGGATGTCGAAACGTTCGCGAAATGGATTCGCATAGGCGCCCCTTGGCCGAAAGAAGACAAGCCGACGGCGGCAGCCGAACGTCCCTCGTTTGATCTGCAGCAGCGAGCCCAAGAGCACTGGGCTTGGCAGCCGATTGACGCACCGGATGCTCCCAAGGTTAAGCAGCAAGATTGGCCCCGCGCAGAACTGGATCGTTTCATCCTCGCCAAACTGGAAGAGAAACAACTATCGCCCGCCAAAGATGCTGATCGCTTGGCCGTGATGCGTCGGATGCATTTTGACATCACCGGATTGCCTCCGACACCGGAAGAGATTCTTCGTTTCAAGGAGGACATGTTGCCCGAAGCCTTCGAGCGACTCGCCGACACCTTGCTCGATTCGCCTCACTATGGTGAACGGTGGGGCCGTCATTGGCTTGATCTCGTTCGCTATGCCGAATCACGCGGCCACGAGTTTGATGACGACGCAGTCAACGCGTTTCAATATCGGGACTATGTCATTCGCGCGTTCGATGCCGACGTGCCCTACGATCAGCTGGTGCGAGAGCACATTGCCGGCGACTTGCTTGAGAATCCGCGACTGAATGCCGAGAATGGTTTCAACGAATCGATATTGGGTACCGGTTTCTGGTTCCTGGGCGAATGGGTTCACTCTCCCGTCGACATTCTCAAGGACGAATCGGATCGCTTTGACAACATGGTCGACGTGATGTCTAAAACATTTCTGGGCGTGACGATTGCCTGCGCGCGATGCCACGATCACAAATTCGATGCGATTTCGACGGCAGATTACTATTCGCTGACTGGCTTTTTACAAAGCAGCGATTTTCGCCAAGTCCGCTTTGACAGCGTCGAGAAAAATCGCTCCGTCTCGCAACAACTCGCTCAGGTCGATGCCAAATATCGTCGACAGGTCGTGTCTCTGCTGGCTGAAAACCAGCTGGTGGTGCCCCGGCGCCAACCGTTGCCTAAAGCAATTAGCGACGTTCTGGTTTTTGACTACGAAGACCTCACATCCGACCAAATGATCCAAGATGGATACATCTTTGGTGACCGCCCTCATCGCTCTGGCGACCCGCTGCTAGTCACATCTGACGAGACTCCAAAGATCGGATTTGCGACAAGCGGTAATGCGGCAAACGATCCTGCATGGGATGGTTTGAAGTCGATTGCACAGAAGAACTTTCTGAACCGTAGCCGATTGGCAAAGATGCCCCGAAGTGGACGAACGTTGCGGACACCAACGTTTGAAATCACGGACGGGTTTGTCGCCTGCAAAATTCGCGGTAACGGTTTTGTGGTCGCGTGCGTGGATTCGCATCGCCATCTATCTGGGCCGTTGCACAAGGAAACGGTGCTGGAGGTTACCAAGGATCAATCATTTGTTGAATTGAATCTGTCACGCTACCAAGGCCACCGCGTCCACTTGGAGTTTACTCCCGCAGAGAATGAACGACTGCAAATCGCTTTCGTGCTGCAAGGGACCAAAAAGCAGCTAAAGCAAAGTGTCGCTGCCTACGCGGACAAGCCTTCGGTCGAATGGGACGAGTTCAATAAAGACGCGTCTGAGAAAGTCGGCGGAGACTTGGATCTGATTGCGGAGAAGTGGGCGAAGTCGCGTAAAAAGGTGGCACGTCAAATCGTCAAAACTTCACGCACAGCGATGGCGATGTTGGATGGCACGGGCGAAGACGCTCACGTGTATATCCGAGGAAATTCGTCGAAGTCCGGCGACCTGGAACCGCGACACTTTTTGACCGCGATTTCCAGCAACGCGCCGTTGGAGATCAAGAAGGGCAGTGGACGGTTGCAACTGGCTGCGCAAATCAACGATCCGGCAAATCCACTTTCAACGCGCGTCGTCGTCAACCGTATTTGGCATAACTTGATGGGACGAGGCATCGTGCCGACAACCGATGATTTCGGCGTCTTGGGCCAACGCCCCACACATCCCGAGTTGCTGGACCACTTGGCGACACAATTTCTGAACGACGGTCGCAGTATCAAGCAAATGATCCGCTCCATCGTGTTGTCGCGTACGTATCAAATGTGCAGCCAAGTCGACGCGACGGCAGCTAAATTGGATCCAAAGAACCTGCTTTGGCACCACCGGCCACCCAAGCGACTGGAAGGGGAAGCGATTCGTGATTCGTTGCTGGCCGTTGCGGGCAATCTTGATCCGAAGCTATTTGGCCAGTCGGTACCGATCCACCTCACCGCGTTTATGAATGGGCGCGGTCGCCCAAAGAAAAGTGGTCCGCTGGACGGCGACGGACGAAGATCCATTTACGTGTCGGTACGGCGAAACTTTTTGTCTCCGTTTATGTTGACGTTCGACACGCCCGTGCCATTTAGCACGATGGGCCGCCGAAACGTGTCCAACGTGCCTGCACAGGCATTGATTTTGATGAACGATCCGTTCGTGATCCAGCAAGCTGACAGTTGGGCGAAACGTGCCCTGCAGCAAAGCGAAGCAGCCACCGAGCGTGTTCAGTGGATGTATCTGACGGCGTTTGCCCGACAGCCGACGGTGTCGGAACTGGATGTCGCGATGGAGTTTGTGGGGCAGGAGTCGAGCGTCAAACGCTGGTCCGCTTTTGCCCATGCATTGATTAACACGAAAGAGTTCATTTTCCTTAGGTGATACGCATGAACAATTTCTTTCCCTGCCAACGCTACCGTCCTCAACCGGCATCTCGCCGCGAAATGCTGAAGCGTTCCGCCAGCGGATTCGGTGCGCTGGCACTGTCCGCCCTTGGTCTGGATCCCGCCTATGCATCGGGAACCGAAGATTTGGGGAAAGCGTTGCACGGTCCTCATCATCCTGCGACCGCAAAGAACGTGATTTTCCTGTACATGGATGGTGGTCCGTCGCAGGTCGATACGTTTGATCCTAAACCGCTGCTGGACAAGTTTGATGGCAAGGACCCAGGCGAACTTTTTAAAGTCGAACCGACTCAGTTCAACAACAATGGCAAGGTCTTGGCGAGTCCGTGGAAATTTAAGCAGCACGGTGAATCGGGATTACCCGTAAGCAGTTTGTTTCCGCACGTGGCTTCTTGTGCGGACGACTTGGCAGTGATTCGGTCGATGACGTCCGAATTTCCTGAGCACACCTTCGCCAACTACTTTCTGCACACTGGCAGCGGTCTCCAAGGACGCCCCAGCATGGGTGCATGGGTCAACTATGGCCTGGGAAGCGAATGCAAGAATCTTCCAGGATTCGTTGTGCTCAATGGCGGGCTGATTCCACCTGGCGGACTGGATTGCTTTGGCAGTGGATTTCTTCCGGCGAGTTACCAAGGTTCCGTGTTTCTGCCTTCGGGTACCGGAGTCGCAAACATCAAGCGTACCGAAGCAACCGCAGGCGAGCAGCAGGTCAAACTAGATCTGATTCGGAAGTTGGATGGTTTTGCCGAAAGCAATTTTGGAAAACACGACAGTCTTGAGTCCGCGATCCGGAATTACGAACTGGCAGCTTCGATGCAATTGGCTGTTCCTGAAGTCATGTCGTTGGACCAAGAGCCGGCGCACATCAAGAAAATGTATGGCATGGAGTCTGACTTCAAACATACCCGGACCTATGCAGCTCAGTGTTTGATCGCGCGGCGAATGATCGAAAGCGGAGTGCGCTTTATTGAACTGACTTGCCCAAGTGCCGGCGGTGATCGTTGGGACCAGCACTCGAAATTGAAAGAAGGCCATGAGAACAACGCTCGCGCGGTTGATCAACCGATCGCCGGATTGCTGAAGGACCTGAAACAACGCGATATGCTCAAAGACACGTTGGTTGTTTGGGCTGGCGAGTTCGGCCGCACACCGTTTGCCCAAGGTAAAAACGGCCGTGATCACAATCAATTTGGATTCACGGTCTGGATGGCGGGCGGCGGTGTCAAACCAGGATCGGTCTTTGGTGCCACCGATGAATTTGGATACAAAGCAGTGGAGAATCGTCTGGAAATGCACGATCTGCACGCAACAATGCTGCACCTGATGGGTGTCGATCACACTCGCAGCACCTTCCGTTTTGGCGGCCGTGATATGCGGTTGACTGATGTCAAAGGCCACGTGGTCCATGACGTCATCGCGTAGCACGCCGCGGTGAAAATATCATTGCACCGCGGTCCAGCGCGTTGAAGATTCGTTGCGTAGCACGGCCACTCTGCACTGGTACGCTACAAGGTGCAGGGCAGGGCACTCGGGCGCGGAAGGCGTTTGCGAAGATCAATCTGTTGTGTTTGCGGCGACTGATCGTCGGAGGTTTTGCTGCCACGATGCCAGTAAATCGACCATCCGCTGGTCAAATCGAATGATCCGTTTTCCTCCCAGGTCTTCGATTCAGGCGGCTTCACGCCATTAACACGCCAAATCTTTGGCCGAGGACTGCAAATTTCCAGCCCTTTGGATTTTTGGCACAGCAATCGCTTCTACCTAACCAATCGACTCACGTGTTCGGTGGTGTTCACTGTCGCGTGATTAACCTTGTAACTTTCGGAGATTGCTATGTTGGGCTGGGCTTTAACTTTCTTGATTATCGCGTTGATCGCCGGCGTGTTGGGATTCGGTGTTATCGCAGGCACGGCCGCCAGCATCGCGAAGATTCTCTTTGTTGTGTTCCTAGTGCTCTTCGTCATCGGCTTGGTTCTCGGACGCCGTGGCCCTGCTGCGTAGTATCAGCAGTTGATCTAGCAAAGCGAATCGTTCTGTTAGCACACAAAGAAACGTGCTAGCAGAACGCTTGAATTCATCAGCATGGCAGCGAGCCGTGTGTCGAAGCCGCTTCGATACCGGCGGCTGTAACGAGGTCGCTGGGTCTCACATTGATGGGCGTGTCGCTTCAACTCTTGCGTATAGTTGAGAGCCGCAACTGTATTCAGTACGGGTGCTTCGTGGGGGGCGGCGTTACTGGTTCGCTGATAATCGAGGGCTAGGTGTCTTTGCCGTCGATCGTTCTGTCCGTCCTTCTTGTTGGGCAGGCGAACTGGCTCATCAGCCCTCGATGATGGAGGCTGCGTCTAGTTTCTTCTCGGCGCTATCCGCGAAAATTTCCGCGTCAAACTGAATATCGTCGACGGTGATGTGTCCCCAGCTGCCAGTTGCGTGGTCGACGACTTTGATGAACATTTTTTTGCCAGTGTAGGGAGTGAGATCCCAGCTGGTTTTCTGCATGATTTGGCTGTTAATGCCTCGTGCGAATTGCACCTCCTTGCCGTCGGCTGTGCACAGGGCGACGTACACGTCTTTGCCATTGCCTCCGCCGACGCGGAATGTCATGTCGCCGGCTTTGGGAACGAACATTGGCGACACAATCACGCCGGTCTGGCTGTCATTCCCTTTCTCGGCATCTGCTGATGACTCGAGTGTGGACAGGTAGTGCTTGCCCTGTTTGTTGTACTCACCACCCCTGAAAAATTCGGTGCGACTGCCGATTGGATGAGCGAACTTGCCTTCGATGATTTTCCATGGCGATAGTTTTCCGGACTCGAAGTCAAACGATGCACTCCGGGTGCTCGGCGCGGCTGCCGTTTTTGGCGCAGGGTTGCTTTTGCGGTTTCGTTTTCTGTTTTGGGGCGATGCGTTCCGGTTCTGTTTCGTCGAGTAGCCTGCGAGCAGTTTGCTCAATTCCTGGACGATTTCGGGATAGGAATCGTACAAGTTGGTGGTCTGGGTCACGTCTGCTTCCAGATCGTACAACTGTGCGGGCGGCGCGCTTGGCTGGATTTTTCCATTGACGATGTCGCTGTTGACGCTGCCGACAAAGCCGGCGGCTGTTGGTCCGGCGAAGGTGTGATCGCCCGGCTTGCGTCCGCCGAATCCGCCGCTGCCTTGTCGCGGAATGTACATCCACTTTCCTTTGCGGACTGACAGATGAGTTTCTCTGTGGGGGACAAGGACTAGATGATCGCGAATTGGCTGCTCTGGGTCGCCGACAATCGCGGGAAGCACATTGACGCTGTCTGCTTGCTGAGTCTTGTCCAGTTGTTGCTTGGTCAGTGCCGCAAAGGTCGCCAGCATATCGACGTTTCCAATCAACTGATTCGATGTCGTCCCGGCTTTCACTTTACCGGGCCAGCGTACGATGAACGGTACACGATGACCACCTTCCCAGACGCCGAATTTGAATCCAAGCAGTTTGCCGTTTTGTCGATGCCCGGCGTCAAATGCTGCCTGTCCGCCGCGGTTGAACATGCCGCCGTTGTCACTGGTAAAGATCACTAACGTGTCGTTACTCAGTCCGTTGTCTTCCAAGCACGTCGTGATTTCCCCGACGATCCAATCGAGTTCGTGGATGTAGTCGCCATACAACCCGCACTGACTGGTTCCTTGAAAACGCTTGGCAGGTGTGAACGGGTGGTGAATGTTGGTGGTGGCAAGATATAGAAAGAACGGTTTGTCCTTGCGTTCGGTAATCCACTCGACGGACTTCTCCGCGAACTTCGTCCCGACTTGGTAGTCGTTGTACAGTTTGTGAGCTTCAATGGCTCCGCCGAATTGATTGGCAGTGCGCTGCGCGGCTTCGGGCGGGATCTTGGTGATCGGCGTGACGCCTTTTGCATTTCTGCCAAGAAGAGTCAACGGATCGTCAGGGTTGCTGCCGACGATGCGATCGTTTTCCACGAAGACATACGGGGGCGCGCTGTTCACAACTGGCACGCCAAGGTAATAGTCAAAGCCAAGATCCTGTGGTCCGGGGCGGAGCGGTTCAGTCCAGTTGTTCTTGCCTGTTCCGAATCCCAGATGCCATTTGCCCAGCGCTGCGGTTTCGTAGCCACTGTTTTTAAAGACGTCTGCGATCGTGGTTTTGTCGGTATCGATCAGCAGCGGTGAACTTACTGGCGCCGGCCCCCAAACGCCCTTGCCTCCTTTAGCTCGTGACGGATACTGCCCTGTCAGCAGCGCATAGCGAGACGGCGTGCAGACGGCAGATGCGGAGTGCGCGTCGGTGAACCGGCGTCCTTGTGCAGCAAGCCTGTCGATATTGGGCGTTTGCACTTTGGTTGCGCCATAGCAACCAAGGTCGCCGTAGCCCAGGTCGTCGGCAAAGATCAGCACGACGTTTGGTGGTTTGTCGGCTGCGTTTATTTGCTGCAGCGGTCCCAAGATCAACGCGACCAAGCAGACAAGAGGGGCCACAGTTCGCCGTGACAAAATGGCGTTGCAATCTTGGAAACGTCGGAGGGTTTGATTTTTCATTTTCGCATTCTTGAATGGAGCGTCGTGCGTGGGACCGGTTGTTACGGAGCGTGAGTGTCACTGGCTGGCTGCTAGAGACTGGTCCTACTGTCTGTGTTTCTTTAGTTGCTTCCGATTTGGATGTCTCTTCTGTCGTTCCAATTCGATTTCCTTGACGGTGGTCGGATCGGCTGTGCCCCAGTCTTTTTCGTGGCTAATCACTGGACCGCTGGGAAACAGTGTGCCGGTCGGACGCTGTGACGATCCACGCTGCATGAATTCGCCAAGCTCAGGTCGAATCGATTCGGCAAGCCCCATCATCTGCTGCACAACGATCGGGTTGTCAGCCGCCACGTTCGTGCTTTCGGATTCGTCTGCGTCCAAGTTGTACAGGACCGGATCTTGAAGACTGGCGAAGGCTTTGTTCTTGTCCCAGAACGGAAGTTGCTCTTTGCTGCGTGGAAGATGGAGTTTCCACTGACCGCATCGGATCGCTTGGAGGTTTTCGCAGTTGTAGTAGTAGAACGGCTCGGCAGCCTGCCGTTTCAACGGTTTTCCTGCCATGAGCGGCAACAGATTCTCGCCGTCGTACACGCGGTCTTTCGGAAGGGGGATTCCAATGGCTGCAGACAGCGTCGGGAAAAGGTCCATGGCGTTAATGGCCGTGTTGGAGACGGATGGACTTTTGATCCGCGCGGGCCAATGGACGATGAATGGGACGCGATGGCCTCCTTCGAGGGTGACGTATTTTGTTCCGCGATACGGCTTGGCGTACACGTTGGCGGTCGGCCCGTTGTCAGACGTGAAAATGACGACGGTGTTGTCGGCAACGCCAGCATCGTTCAAGGCCGTCATCATCTTGCCGACGCTCCAGTCGAGTTCCTGCATCACATCGCCCCGGACACCGTCCTGCGATGTTCCCTTGAATTTCTTGCTGGCCTTATAGGGCGTGTGCGGATAGTTGTGGGCGTAGTACAAAAAGAACGGCTTGTCGGTTTTGGCAGAGTCGCGAATGATCGACGTGACGCGCTGGGTATAAAGCGGTGTCAGTCGTTCAAGTGGCGTCTTTGTAAAGACAACTTCATCGTCGTCGAAGAACTGCGGCGAATGAGAATAATTGCGGGGCATGCCGTAGTAGTGCTGGAATCCCTGTTTCCGCGGTAGAAATTCCGGCTCCGTTCCGAGGTGCCATTTGCCGACCATGTGCGTTGCGTATCCCGCTTGCTTGAACCGCTCGGCAATCGTGATCTCATCAGGGTGCAGTCCGAGGAACCAATGGGCAGTCCGGTTCGGGTTAATTCCCATGTACAGCCCGGCGCGCTGCGGATAGGCGCCCGTCAAGAACGCCGCGCGTGATGGCGAACAAATCGAAGCCGCCGTATGAAAATGAGTGAACCGGACGCCTTCGGTAGCAAGCTGATCAATGTGAGGCGTCTTCACCTTGCGGGCGCCATAGCAGCCGATGTCAGAGTATCCCAGATCGTCGCACAACATGAAAATGACGTTGGGCTGTTCGGCGGCGTTCGTGTAGGAACAAGCGACCAGGAATAGACTGACGGCAGCGAGACGAAATTTCATATTGCGAGTGCTGATCGATCGTAGGCGGAGCGTAAAACGAAGAGTGGCCGTCTGACAGGCTGAAACCAATCCCTTAGATTCCGACCGCGGAACGTTCGACCACGATTTATCGCGTTATGCCAGACGATATGGCGCGCGATACTCTTTGGTCAGCCACTTGGCAGCATCGACGTCACCTTCGATCGTTTCCGATTTTGGGTTCCAGCTGATCTTCTTGCCGCTCCGCACTGCGATGTTGCCAAGGTGACAAACGGTTGCACTGCGGTGCCCGATGCTGATGTCGGCAGCGGGTGTCGCTCGGGTCTTTACACAATGGATGAAATCGCCGACGTGAGCGATGTTTGCAAACCGCTTCTCTTCTTTGGGGACGGTGACGATTGCACCATCGTGGACCAGAGGCGCAGGGACTTCCAGAGATTTCAGTACGTCGGGCGAACTTGCCACAATGCCACCTCGCGTGACAAAAACGGTTCCCTTTTCGCAGATGAACTCGGTTCCCTGTTTGTTGCTTTTGATACCGGGTGTTTGACGGCAGTTCATGACGACACCATTTGCGTACGTGTACTTCATCGAAGTGCTGTCTGGCGTTTCGTACCAGCCCTGGGGGTGAAAGACGCCAGACCCTTCGACGCTGACCGGCCCACTGTTGTCCATGCCCAGTCCCCACTGCGCAATGTCCAAGTGGTGGGCACCAAAGTTCGTTTGCTGGCCGCCGCTGTAGTCCCAGAAGAATCGGAACAAGTAGTGAACACGATTCTTGTTGTAGGGCCGCACGGGGGCAGGCCCGAGCCAGCGGTCAAAGTCAAAGCCAGCAGGGGGAGCGCTGTCCGGAGCTGGCTTCTTTGCGCGATCGATCCAGTTGGGGCCTGGAAGAGTCACGTTGACTTCTTTGACTTTCCCGAGTGCTCCTGACTGGACTAAGCTGGTGACGTATTTGAACTCCAGTCCGCTGCGCTGCATGGTTCCTGTTTGGACCACGCGTTGGTGTTTTCGCGCGGCATTGACCATCGGCTTTCCTTCGCCGATGACAAGTGTAAGTGGCTTTTCGCAGTAAACGTCTTTGCCAGCTTTGCACGCTTCGATAGTCATCAGCGCGTGCCATTGATCGGGGACCGTCACGACGACGGCATCGAGATCTTTGGAGTCCAGAAGGCGTCGGTAGTCATCCGTTGACGTGACGGATCGATTGTCTTCCTTCTTGATGAACGCTGCCGTTTCGGCCAGATAGTTGGCATCGAGGTCACAGATCGCTTCGATGTTCTTGAGGAAATATTTGGAGTTGTTGCGAGGCCCGCCTTGGTTGCCAACTCCAATCATGCCCACACGAACTCGCTCGCTCGGTGACTCGGCGGCAAACGTCGCTCGATAGCTGGTCGCGGAAATACTAGAGAACAGTCCGGCGAATGCGGATCTCTTTAAGAACGATCGGCGTGTTTGATTTGACATGTTTAGTGGTGTCCGTGACTTTTCAATTGGTTGAATCGATGCCATATATTCTACCTCGTTTGTTTGCCCTTGCCTCCATCGTTGGCAGTGGAGACTTTTGATGCAAACGGCAAACACCGAATCGTTGTTTCGTGCCGATGAACTGCTTGCGTTCTTTGTTCTACAGTCGCCGAGCAACGCACTGTGCAAACCAAGCTAATTGAGGCTTCTGACGACGACGTAATAGGCCCCCAGTTCACCTTCTTTGATCTCGAAAAACGGAGCAAGCTGATACGATCCTTTAGTCAGCTCCGTGACAAAGGTCACTTCTTGGGCGTCCTGCTCGACAGGTTTTCGCTGGAGATCTTTCCCGTCGATCCGTAGCACGCCGTGGGTGGCGCCGATTGCGTTTCCGACGACCGAGCGGAACGTTGGCGAAGGCCCTGGAACGCTAGCTCCCGCCGGCAGGTCCGCATTGATCGCAGCTCCCGACTCGGTCGGCCAGCGGCGGAGGGAGACTTGATACTTGCCGTCTCGCACTACCTTGACCGCCCAGTGGCCGACGTGAGTCAGCTTCTTGGAATCTTTCTGCTTTCGGTCGGCCGCGCGAATGGAACCCTGATGCCACGGAGGATAGACCTTTTGGATCCAGTCGTGAGCGGTCAGGCTAACAACCGGATGTTCGGGGTGGCCAAGGTAGATTTCCGTGGTCTGTGAGAAAGTAGGCTTCAACTCGGCCCACCACTGCTCGTAGAACTCACGCATTTTGGCGACGATTTCTGGATGCTTTTTGGCAATGTTTTTCTTTTGTCCCGGATCGGTCGCTATATCGTAAAGCTCTTTGCGATTGACGAGCCGATACTTCTGAAACATCACTGACGAACTACGCCACTTGATCGGATCACGAACGCGCTGAGAGTCACTGATGACGAAACGTTCGGGCCAGTCGATATCGTCGGCAGTTGGATCTAGCAAACTGGCGATCGACACGCCATCAAATTTCACGCCCTTGGTTTTTTTTACGCCTGTCATTTCAAGCAATGTCGGAACGATATCGACAGCGTGTGTTAGCTCGTTGACGTCATGCTGTTGCGTCAAACCACCTGCCGGCCAGTGCAAAAAGAACGGGACTCGGTGGCCGCCTTCATAGGGACTTCCTTTTCCAGCCTTCATTCCGGCGTTGTAGACCTTTGCGCCGCTGGCCGTGCCGTTGTCGGTCGTGAAAATGAAAATCGTATCATCCGCAATTCCGAGATCTTCGATCAACTGGCGGGTCTTGCCGACGTTGTCGTCGATATTGGTAATCATGCCGTAGAACGCGGCGATGTTCTCGGACTGCCCGTCATACATCGCCATGTATTTGGGCGGGCAGTGCAGGGGTTTGTGGGGGGCGTTGGTTGTAATGTAGGCAAAGAATGGCTTCTTCTGCTTTGCACACTTGCTGATGAAGTTGTTGGCTTGAGCGAAAAAAACGTCCGTGCAAAATCCTTTCGCGGGAACGATTTCGCCGTTGTGGAAATACGAACCGTCAAAGTAGGCGTTGTTCCAAACGTCCGGAGTCTGGCCGATACCGCCCCCGCCATGCCGATAGACTTCCGTAAAGCCACGATCTTCCGGACGATACGGATAGTTGTCGCCGAGATGCCATTTTCCGAACATGCCCGTTTCGTAGCCTGCGTCGGCGAACATTTGACCGACCGTCACCTCGTTTTCACGCAACATCGAACGACCCATGATGGTGTGCCACACTCCCGTCCGATTCGTCCAGTGGCCGGTTAGGAGCGAGCAACGCGTGGGAGAACAGGTTGGCGCAACGTGGTAGTCACTCAGCCCAGTGCTCTCCGACGCCAACCGATCAATGTGGGGCGTCTTGATGATTGGATTTCCGGTGCATCCGAGGTCGCCGTAGCCTTGGTCGTCGCTAATGACGAAGACAATGTTGGTAGGCTCTGCTGCCCCGAGCGACGTGACAAAAGCCGAGAAAACGAAGAGTCCAGCTATGAGCAGGACGACGCGAAGGTTGGTAGTCATGAGCTGTCGTGATCCAATAGGGCAGGGGATAGGAAAGTGTTTTGTCGCAAGGCACGCAATACGCAACGGCTCGCAATACTCATCGACTCTGGTGCGCCGGATCGCCAACAGGAGTCACGGTCGCGCATCAGGCGTTCGGGGCTGCGAACAGTTTACTAGCTATCAGCAAGAAACGCACAGCCAGGACACTGGTTGCCGCAACGAGACGGCTTGCTCCTAGATGAAGCGGAAAAAGCGAATCCGTCCTCGATCGAGATCCTCTCCGACTGTCACAAGCCGATCGGAGGCCTCGACAAAGAGAGTTTCATACCGTTCACCGGAGTCGTTCGGGATCAGTTGAAAGCCGTCTTCACTGAGCGTCGTGTCAAGTGTTCCGTCTGCATTGACGCGACCGATCAGAGAACTGAAGAAATTGGAAACCAAGATTCGGTCTTGTGAATCGATCGCAAGACCCGTGATTTCGACTTCGCGTTGTGTTCCACTGTCGATGACGAACGAGGGAAGGTCCACGACGCCGCCACCGAAGGACGTGTCGACTTGCCCGTTGGTTGTAAATCGCCGTATCACTTCGTCGCCCGCAATGACGATTCTGCCTTGGTCGTCTAGCTGAAGTTCAGAATAGAAGTTTCCGGCGAACTCACTGCCGTTAGGCGTCGTGGGTACGTTGGCGACGCCTTGGTTACCAAAGGCTGCGTCTGCGTTTCCATTCGCATCGAGTTTGACGAGCGCCGCTGAGTTGCCAGTATCGGAATACGGATCGTTCCAAAGCGAAAGTGTCGACCCGTCATCAAATACGATCAGTTCTTCAAGCTCAGGCTGGTCCAGTCCAATGTTCAGTCCAAAGGACAGGTTGCCGGAAGTACCAAACGACTGATCTAGATTGCCGCTCGCATCAAGTCGGGTCCAGACAGACTGTCCTGCCAGAATGACTCGGTCTGAACCATCGATGGCAAGCTGATCGTGTGTTGAATCAAACCCAACTGTATCGTATCCGTTGGCGACGAAGCTGGTATCTAATTGGCCATCCGCGGTGATCCGAATGATGAATGATTCGCGAAAACTAAAAATGCCAGAGCCAAAATCAGTCTGTCCGATCACGACCACTCGGCCTTGACTATCCACTGCCACGTCGTCGATCGACGTGAAGCGAAACTCCGAGCTATCACTGAAACTGTCAATCATCGGAGTGATTTTGACCCGTCCGTTTGGCCCGTAGCTGGTGTCAGGATCTCCGTTTGCCAATGTCATTTCAAGATCATTGGTCAGTCGCGAAATGCCATCGTCACCGCGACGAAATTCGCCGTTGACGACCGCAATCGTGCCATCTGGAGCACGGAAAGCTTCTGCCCGCGGCCCGCCCGTGCCGAGTGTTCGGAGACCGTTGTCAGCATACGCTGTATCCAATGCAAACACGCCCTGGTCGATTGGGTCAGAGCTGAACTGGAAGTAACCGCTTCCATTGAGCGTTTCGACTTGCAGGTTCCCGGAAGTTAATCGCCCAGCACTGCTTTCCCAAACGCCGAGCGAGAACACGTCAGGTGATTCGGTTTCGTAGGATTCGCCGTCAATGACAATGTTATCAATCGACAAGTTGCGGTCGATTCCAAAATCAGGGTCGTACAAGTCGTTGACGAATTCGATTCGTACGTCTCCGGGTGACAACACCGTATCCAGTTGGAACTCATAGGCCTGGAACTGATCGCTGACGGACACTGGATCAAACTCCCGCGTTCCTGCTTTGAGTACGAATTGCTCGTCACCTTCGTCACCTCTCGCATTGATCACAATGGTCGATCCACTGTTGTCCGATGAACCATATTGAAAGTATCCGTTGGAGTGCAAAATGATGCCGCGGCCAAATCCAGGCGTGACGCCGTCTTCTGGTCGCCAGGTACCACTCGAGAACGTGTCCGAATCGTTCGTTTCATAATTTTGGCCGTTGATTTGAATGTTGTTAACAAACAAATTGCGGTCTCGATTGTTCGCCGGATCGTAGGCGTCATTGATGAATTCAATTTGAACCCGATCACCGCTTAGTGACTGGTTCGTCTGATATTCAAAGGGTGTCCAGGTCGTTGCAGCGTCGTAGGTCGCAACGACTTCATGGTTGATTCGCAGATTGAATTGTTCTTCACCCGTTTGTCCCCAGGCGTTGATGACGATGTTGAGTGTCCCGCGGTAGCCATCACGCACCGAGGAATCAAAGAACAACGCGGATTCGATATTTCCAACCGTGTATTCCAAATCCCAATCGGAATGTTGCACCGTGCCAGTTACATCGGTCGACGCGGCCACATTCAAGTGAGTTAGCTGGGCCAGTGTTTGGATAAAAGCTTGCCCGGTCTGGCCGCTGGCGACGTCGCAACCGTAAACCAAGACATCGCCATCGGCACGCACATGATTTGCCCATTGCTGCAACGAGCTTTGCGATTGGATCAACGTGTCTGTGTCGATCGTCTCACGTCCCACATGCAGCTGGCCAGAGTCGCCATGACAAACCAAGTGAACCGATTGTGCAGGTTGGTTTAGGCGCTGAAGCGTAGACGTAATGACTTCGATCGCGTCCTGGTCTGAATTGATCAAGACCATTGTGGCCGAGTCATCGATGCCGCTAGCGAGTGCGTTCCAGTCATTGACACGAGCGTCAATGAAAACGACTGCGCCCCCAGCAGAAACATCCGATTCACCCATGTTCGCAACTGCCAATTTGCTAGCCGAATTGGCCATTGTGCTGGACACTGATATTTCGGCAGCAACTCCCGCGTCGGCGGCCAACATTAATCGTTGCTCAAGTTGGCTTAGCTTCCAATGCTTTTGCTTAGCGCTGAAGGGGTGAGTGTATGCGGTCATGATGATGCTCAGATGGTTGACACTTTTGGAGTTTTGCTGTCCCCAAAGTAGTCCAGTCAGCGACCGGTGTGGAACCGTACTCGTACCAGAACCGAAACAAGTTGATTATCATCTCATCACGCCCTCAAATGGACTGCTAGATGGCGTTTGTTCGCTGTACGACGTGTCCTTGGTCTCCTTGTTTTGGGGGGTGACGTCTTGGCGTCTGATCACGATCGGCATGATCACACTGGCCGCTCACTGTTGGTCATTCGTGACAATCTCGAATGACCAGGCGTGATGACTTTTACCAAGATCACTTGGCGGTTTGATGTAGAGTCCGTTTGGTTCGATGGTCCAGTCGACGATGGATTCGCTGCCGAGTAGTCGAACGGATTTCACGTCCGTTTCTTGCCAGCCAGAGGTGGGTTCGATCGTGAATGGAGCGATTGGTTTGTTGATTTTGATTGCGTACAGTGTTTTGTTTTTGGCTGTAAAAGCGAGATGTTCGTTTTTTTGCTCGTTCACTTTCCAGAAATGCGTGCCGTAAATGGCGTCGCCGTTGATCTTTAGCCAGTCTCCCATCGCACGCAGGCGTTGGACTTGTTCCGGGACCAGTGTGCCATCTGCTTCGGGGCCGATGTTGATCAGGAAGTTGCCGTTGCGACTGACGACTTCGATCATTTCGTGAATAACACTTTCGACCGTTTTGTATTTGTCGCCCTGGAGATAGCCGAACGAAGTCCCAAATGTCGTGCAGCTCTGCCACTTTGGGCCGATCGCCTTCAGTTTTAAGTTGTCCTTTTCAAAGCAGCCAACACCGTCGGGCCAGTTACGATTGGCACCTTTGTTGTTGCAGTAGACTTCTTGGCCATTGGCGGCAGCATTGTTCATGAAGTCCGTGATCATTCCCCGCACGCGATCGTCGAAGTACTTGATCTCCGGTTTCATTCTTCCTTTGCGGACTTGGTTGCCATCACGCGTGTAGATTGGGAAATCGTCGACCCACAGGAAATCCGGTTGGTACTTGTCCTGAATCTCTTTCCATCTGGCAACGTAATCATCAACAAACGCTTTGTCATAATTGAAGGGACCGTAAAGCGAGGCCGCCATCGGGTTGCGCCGGATTTCTTCGGCGATGTCCGGTCGCGGTTGGCTGTGGACTGCGTATTTTGTTTTCGCAAAGAAACCAGTGTGGCGTTCGCGATGGTACGACGGCGCGTACTTCAGACCTTGTTTGCGAACCGCCGTCCCAAGGTCACCGACTAGGTCTCGCTTGGGGCCCATGTCGACGGCATTCCATGGGGTCAGGTCAGAATCCCAGTTGGCCCAACCGTCGTGGTGCTCAGCTGTCAGCACAACGTATTTTGCGCCAACATCGGCGAACAGTTTGGCCCACTCGTCAGGCTCCCAATTCTCCGCTTTGAACTCTGGGATGATGTCCTTGTATCCGAACTCCGGCGGCGTCATGCCCCAGCGTTGCTTCATGAATGGGTAGTAGTGTGCCGAATCTTCGTACAGCATCTTTGGCACATGCTCGGCGTAACCTCGGCCGCCCTTGCGATAACCGATCGCGCTGTACGGTCCCCAGTGGATGAAGATGCCGATTTTGCCATCGTTGAACCACGCGGGTACGGGCATCTGCTGAAGTGATTTCCAGCTGCCATCATAGCGCGGCTCCGCAGCTGACGTTTTGTTTGCCTGGAAACAGGCAAACGCCAGAAGAAGTAGGGGCAGCGTTTTAAATGTTTGACTCATGGTTCTAATGGCTTACTCAGTGAATGAAAGCGTCATTCGTTCGATGATTGGCTTTGACTTGTTCTCGGTTGAATCGGTCAGACGCAATTGCGTTTGGAATCCGAAACCAGCCGGCAATTCAGACAGGTCCAGCTGGGCTGGCGTTCTCGCGATCTGCTTGGAGAACCCGTGGATGTAGTCGTAGCTCTCTTTGATTTGTTTCCACTCCGTCCACTGGTCGATTTTTTGGTCGTTATCCGTGTCGACTCCAACGCGTGCCTCGACGGTTTCCACCCACGGTCCGGGGCTGACGAAGTCGGTCTTCTGTTGCGTCGCGAGGTAAAACTGTCCTTCGGCGAACGCGACGTCTGGATCAGGGTGCCCCTTGCCGATCTTATCGCACCATGTGAACGATTCATCGATCGAAGACGATGTGAACCAGCCCACACTCATTTGGTGTCCGCCTACGGGATCGTAGTCACCGAAGAGGTAGTACTGACCGCCGATGCAGATTGCGGCCCAGTCGCCATAGGCTTCCTGCTCGGGTTCATGCACTTCGTACTCGGCAACGCTTGTCGTGTAGTTTTTTGGATCTTCTTTTACCCAGTGCGGGTGTTTGTAAGTCGCGATCTTGCCAGTCGGTTGCGTGCGGTTGTCGACAGGTGGTTTCTTGAATTCAAATCCGTTGATGCCGTTCGGACTGACAGCATGTCCGGCCAGCGGTGAATCCCACGACCGTTTGTTCGCCGAGATCGGGCTCCAGTCTTCGATGATGACGTGCATGTTTCCGTTCAGATCGCGAATGAATCCGGCATCGCTTCCGTGGGACGGATCCTTCACGGCGATTCCCATGTTCTTACCTGGTTCGCCATCGAACAGGTCTTCATCGACGTAGACGTGGGGATCTTGATCGTTTGGGAAGTCGTAGTAGATCAATGCCTTGCCATCGACCCATTCCGCACTGGTGACCCATTTCGAGAAACCTTCTGTAACAGGCCCGTGATGAACCCAGCTTTTCATGTCACGACTTTGCCACGCGTGGTACCCGCCTTTGCCGCGTTTGAGTCCACCAGGCGCGTTGAACTGATTTGCAAATCGCGTGGTTTGCAGCGGGATGTCGAAGCCATCTAGCGTTGCTGTTTTCGGCTTGAACACAGGCTGAGGCTTTGCTTTCTGTCCCCTCTTTCGTTTGGGCTGCCCACTTCCGTAGCGGCCGAACATCCAGTAATTGTCGGGACCGATCGTAAGCAGAACCGGCGCGTCGGCAAGGTTAACGGGGCCGAGGTTTTCGGTCGGGTTCCAATTTTGCCAAACCGCGGATTGAGAGACGACCAACGACTTTGCCGACCGTTTCACGTCCGACGCGTGAACCTTGGTGGCAATTGTCGCGTGCTTCGCTTTCGGCGCAACCGAGCCGTCGGCGATCGCGGCGCCTTCAGCGGATTCGATGTTCTGTGTCCAGTCCTCGGCGCTGTCGATTGTCCAGTCGGCAGCCGAAAGCTGGCTGCCCATCAATGCTGCTGCGACGATTGCAAGTGGTAGTAGCTTCATGGATCTAAATGATATTCGGGGATGGGGGACTGAGAGCGGCCAATGAACAACTGTTTGCATCACGGAGAGGCTAGGGCATTCTAGTTTAATCGGTGGTTCGTCGTTTGAAGATGATTCACAAAGAACTGCACAGTGTGCTGGATGATCGCATCTCGGGTCGGATCGATGTCCGCATTTACTTTTCGCCAGTTGTGGCCAGCATTTTTGATGATCAGAATTTCAATTGGTGCTTTGGCAGCGTCGGCTTTTTGCTTCATGTAGTGCGCGTGTTTAACCGGAATGGTGGTATCACTGTCGCCCTGGATCATCAGCAGTGGCGGGCTATCTGAGCTCAGGAAGTTGACGGGCTCATTTCGCGGACACGATCAGTTTTGTTAGCAGGGTCTGGATGAGCACCAAGAATGCGAGGGCCAAATCGATCACGGAAATTGGCTCGGTCATCATGATTGAACAGCTGAATGTTTTCGAAGTCGCATGGCCCATACCACGAAACACCTGCCTGTATCTTGTAGGTCGCCGACGCCAAGCTTTCGTCGCCCAGCAGAATTTCTGGTGATGTCAGCAGCAACATTTGAGCGATCTGTCCGCCGGCGGAATCACCCATGACAAAAAAACTATCGGCGTCCAAATTCAGCTTGCCGCTGTTCTTTGACAAACAGCGAATGGCGTCTTTTGAATCGATCAAGCAATCTCGCATCGTGACTCCGCTGTCCGGTTTGCAAAGCCGATAGTTGACGGACGCCACTGCAAATCCGTGACTAAGAAGTTTTTGAAACACGGTCTTGAACGAACCGTTCGCAACGCCCTGTTTGCTTCCTGCTGCCCATCCGCCGCCATGTGTATAGATGATGACCGGGTGCGAAGAAGTGTCCGTTGTCGTTTGGTTGGTGGGGTAGTAGAGGTCCAGCAACAATCTACGTTGGGAAATTTGTTTGTAAACCAAGTCAAGCTTTCGCTCGCCGCCAGACTCCAGGTACGCGGTTCGCTCCTTGCGAAGTTCGCTGAGGGAGATCACTCCGTCTTGGTCGGTGTCCAGCTTCCGCAAGCGTCTCCATGCCGATGCGTTTTCGCTCTTTTCAAATGAGCCGTTGCCGTCTTGGTCGATCGTTTGCATCGTTCGTGTCGCACGAATGAGAGATTCACTGTCACCTTTCTGAATGCCGGAGGGTTGATCCTGGGCAAACAAGCTGAGCGAAGGTAACAGCAGGGTGCCTAGGCAGAGGCGAATTAGTGATACGCGCAGAAAGCGTGTTAGCGCGGGGCGCCGGTCGTCTGGCTTAGGCGTTGTTTGGTGAACGGCTTCAATGGCGAAGATCGAACGACGTCGTTTAAACATAGACGAGGCTTTCGCAAGTTGATTTGGAAAAGGTGTTGTTGTCGCAGTGATTGTTTCGTTTCAAGATGACTTCCAGCGACGTTGCTTTGTGTCGAATCGCCGGCGCGGCATGTTTGGTCTTTTCAACGCTGCTGTTTTGTTGCGCGGACATGGTCAACGATCGCTTTGCCAACGGACGAAAGCTTCGGAGCGATCATTATGCGTTAGCTTCGTTGGCACGCTTTGCGAAAACTTCGCGGCGTCGTGCCCGTCGTCTGTTTGAAAGCACGGTTAAAGCGACTGAGTGAATCGAAGCCTGATGCAAACGCGATGTTCACGATTTGTTCGTTGCTAGTGATGAGTAGTCGCTGAGCTTCTGCAACTCGATGGCGGGTGATCAGTGTGTTGAGCGTTGTTCCAAACGTTTTGCGAAACAGTGTGGCGGCGTAATCGGGATGGAGGTCGACACTGTCCGCAAGGTCTTTGGTCGGTAGTCGGGTTTTGTAGTTTCGCGCGATATAGCACGCCATCAATTCTGCTTTTTCAAGATTCGGCGAAGACTGGTTGGACCTTGCCATGCTACTGGAGACCGGAACGGACGGACGTCGAGAGTGTGCGCGTGATAGACGCAGCAATCGTGCTTTCAACTCAAGAAGCACAGTCTCCGTCATGTCATGTCATGTGCATCGCGAGACGAATCCTTTTGCCACTGTTGGAGCAACATTTGGTCACGCAGCGAAAAAGAGTTGTCTGTTTCGGCGCACACCACCTTGCCCGTGATGAGCTGAGTTTGGAGATTTTCTGGGAGTCCCCACTGCAGAAACCATCCAAACGGAATTGTGATCACGTGGTACTGGGTGACGTCACTAAACTGAATGATCTGATGCGGAACGGCTGCCCAAAAGAGAGTGACCGTACGAGGTTCGACCGTGACTCGGTTGCCGCCGATCAGATAGGTGAGCGTCCCCTGGTCGAGAAAACTGATCTCTATTTCGTCGTGGCGGTCCGGCCGTGACATGGCCTTGGGTTCCCACACCTCACAGGTGAAGCCGTACGGAGCGAACGCGGGTCGCATGGTATCAAAATGCTGCATGGCATCAGAATAGTGCAAGTCACTACCAGTATCGAGGGAGAATAGGCGTGTTTCCGGTGTGGAACACCGGCCTTACTCGCTTCCTGAGACCGATTGGAGCACAAGCAAGGCATCAGTCTTCGACACTCACGACACGCAAAACAAACCAGCAATGATCGCATCGAAACCTCAAACCGTCCGCGCAGTGGCGATGACGTCGCCAGGCGAAACGGAGATGCGGGAGTATCCCGATCCCACGATGGATCAAGAATCCATGAAGTCGGTGGTTTGAGGCGAGTCGGCTGGGTTTCCGCGCTGACCAGGCCGTGATCGTTCTCTTTGGAGACGTCACAATTCAGTCTGTTCTTAAAAAACACTGACACCTCAAATCCCGGACACTCTCATGATGATCCTTGCAATGGACCTTGGCAAGTTCAACACCGTCTGCTGCTTGTACGATACCGTAAATCGCAAGTATTCCTTTGAGACGATCGCGACGAAACGGTCGCACGTGGAGCATGTACTCCAGACGCATCGGGCGGATTTGATTGTGATGGAAGCCTGTGGGCCGTCGGGTTGGATCAGCGATGTGTGCCGGGCCCAAGGAATCAAGACCATCGTTTGCAGTACCAATGACGAGGCCTGGAGCTGGAAAAACACCAAGCGAAAGACCGACCGCAAGACCGCCGAAGCACTCGTCGCGACCATCGACAATCCGCATCGCTTCAAAAGTGCACGTCATCTGTCGAGCTACCTGGGCATGACGCCCAAACAATACCAATCCGGCGAGACCGATCGCAGCGGCCGAATCTCCAAACGGGGACCAAGAATGTTGCGTTCGATGCTGCTGGAATGTGCGTGGGCGAGCACACGATACAACGCATAGGCAAAGCAGACGTTCGCGAGAATCCCCGGCAGATCAAGGACGCGCCGCAAGAAATGCCGGCATCGCGCTGGCACGCAAACTGGCCGTGATCGCTTGGGCGATGATGTGTGACGAAACCGACTGGGACTCGACGAAACCGCTACCCGAAATGCCGCCCGAAGACGTGAAGCTAAAAGTGAAACGCTCCGAGGTGCGACCGGCTGGCGAACTGCACAGCGGTGGCCCCAAACGTCCTGCCGCTCGCGGTTCGCGCAAAACCAAACGACGAGGCAGTCCACGGCGCAGCCCAATGAAAACCTAAGCCATCTACTGATCCCTCGGGTCAACCGCGAATCGGCCGCCTGAGGCATGCAAGCCTGTCTTGGATGACCTGGAGAGAACGATTGCGTTCAGGGCCCGAGGGATCTTTTAGCCATCCACTGTTACTCCAACCAGTTCACCTAACACGAGCGACACCACTGACAGCGAATCACCGCAAGCCGAACTCACGAACTACCGAAAAGGACTCCCCGTTTCGCCACGACCACTGAGCAAGCCTGGCACCCGAGAAGCATTCTAGAAAGCACTTCTCCGGGATGTCGCCCTAAAGAATGTGGCCGGCAACCTGCCCGTCGTGATCCAGCCGGATCGAGAGCACTGCAAGGAATGATGAGACGACGGCGTCAACTTGGACCGGCACACGTGTGCCCAGGCGTCGACAACTCGAATAGTCCCGCGTTAGCTACTAGGAAACATCGGGTACCCAACCGGACTCGTGCCCTAAGCCCAACCGTGACTCGCCAAGGCAAACTCGTTCACGCCAATCACCGCAAAGAAATGCCTCGCACCCCGATGTAAAACAAAAATCAAGAAAGCGGCCAGTCGCCACTGGTCAAACCAAGGACTTCATAGTCGGCCGCCATCACCGAGGACGGCCAATGTGGTTTCCATTTGTAAACGCCTCATGCCGTCCTTCGTGTGAATCGCATGGTTATCGGGCTAGCTCGTCCAGGTTAACCGGAGAGTACTGTCAGCTCAGAGCCTGCTGCAATGAAAACCATGGAACAAGCATCGTAAGCGAACATACCACACCGGTGAGCACGCCTGAAATGCATGCAAACCCCATGAATCGGCGGCGCGTAATGCCGTTAGGGATAATGAACATTAACAGTAGCACTACAACTGAAACGATTGCCACAAGATAAGGTGAATAGAAATGCAACAGGTACTTAGTAGCGGCAGGCAATTCGACCCCAAAGTCCTCGAAGACGGGTAGCAGTAGTTGTTGTCCAGCGAAGACACCAATGGGAATTGCAAGCCAAAGTCCAACAACGAAGAACTCAATCGGCCGCCATGAACGTGATTCGGATGTGGTCGATGGTGATTCGTATGGGTTTGCGGCGTTCATTGGATTTTAGCGATGACTTCAGGCAGCAAGTGGATGAGAAACTGTTACTCGATAACGTTGCACATCACCGAGTCGGGACGGTGGATGTTCCATTTGGAAAAGCTCGCAAGCCCGACTGCGGTGCATGTGATGGTTATCGGGCGGTCTGCATGCGAGTAAAAACGTCGGATTCACCGTCAGGTAAATGTTCGGACGTTAGTGTGTACGTCAAGGCTTCCGCGTTGCCAACAACTGGCGCGATTGTTGCATCGCACGGAACGCCGTTAAACGGATGAGCGGTTCCATCAATCAGAAAGCTCCTTTGCGTAAAGTTAATTGTCGTTTCTTGGGCAGACGCGTTTGACACTTCAAAACGCCAAGTGTCGTTGATTGGGTTACGGATGTAAATTTGGTCGCCATCCCGGTCGACGATCAGCGCGAGTTCACCGTCGGAAGCCCATTTACCAACCAGTGGGTCAAGCACCGTGGCGTAAGGAACAGATGCGTCCAAGTTTCCGGTTTGCGGCGAAGCGTCGCCACCGCAACCAATGAGCGTGGCGAATGCCAGTAACATGAACTTCGGTGTTTTCATTGGATTTCAGTCGGATAACGTTGTGGCGTGCTCCCCATTTTCTGGTCCAGGTGCTATGAAAGTCTAGTACCCCTGAGGAGACTTTCGATGACGAAGAAGCGAAAACGACGTAAGCCCGAGCAGATCGTGCGGGCGATCCAAGAAGGTGAAGCGATGCTGACCGCTGGCAAGACTTTGGCAGAGGTTTACCAGGTACTTGAGATCACCGAGTCCACTTGGCTTCGGTGGAAGAAGCAGTTCGGTGGCATGAAGTCAGATGAGGCGAAGCGACTTCGTGAACTTGAGGTTGAAAATCAGCGGTTGAAAGTGCTTCTTGCCGAGGCCGAGCTGGACAAGAAGATTTTGAAAGTTGCCGCTAAGGGAAACTTCTGAGCCCGACTCGTCGACGCGAAGCAGTGTTGCAAGTTCAACTCACCTGCAACGTGTCGCAACGTCGGGCCTGCAAGACGCTCGGCCAGCCGCGAAGTACGCAACGGTAACAAGCAACACAAAGAGAAGACGACCAGCGACTGGTTGATCGGATTCTTGAGTTGGTCCGTGAGTTTCCTCGCTACGGCTATCGAATGATCACTCGGTTGCTACGCCAAGAAGGCTGGCAGGTGAACTTCAAACGCATTTATCGAATCTGGAAACGTGAAGGACTCAAAGTGCCTGTAAAGAAGGTGAAAAAGCGACGCTTGGGCGATCGCAGCGGCGCCATTGGGCGTCGTCGCGCAGAACGTCCCAACCACGTTTGGTCGGTCGACTTCATTTTCGATCGAACGGTCAACGGCCGCTCACTGAAGGTCCTTTCGTTGATCGACGAGTTTACACGCGAGTGCATTGCCCTGGAGGTGAATCGAAAGTTCACCGGTGACGACCTGGTCACCTTGTTGGTCGACCTGTTCGCGATCCGTGGTAGGCCACAGTTCATTCGCAGTGACAACGTCCCTGAGTTCATCAGCAAGCGAGTGCGTGAATTCCTGGATCTGATCGATGTGGGGACGTCCTACATCGAACCAGGCAGCCCTTGGGAGAACGCTTACGTGGAGAGCTTCCACAGTCGCTTCCGAGACGAATGCCTTGCCTGTGAAGAGTTCGCTACGCTCGCTGAGGCTGAGGTTGTGATTGAGTCCTGGCGTCAAAAGTACAACCATCGTCGTCCGCACAGCGGCCTCGATGGTTTAACCCCGGCGGAGTTCGCCTCGCAGTGGGCAGCTTCCATTCCGCTCCCTCCATGGAAACTGCCCACTGCGAAATTTGTTACCCAATCCGGACCTTCATAACAGTGGATCAACTTTTGGGGGCATTCCAGCGTCCTTCACGGTGCCGACAAAAAGAGCGATGCCGCCTGGAGTGGGAACGATGCACTTCATTCTGGGGGTCACTGACCACGGAACGCCGCGTCATTGTCGATGTGAAGTATTGGAGCCGCCGACGACTACAACGAACACATACCCATGAGCGAAGTGATGAATCGAAGAGCAACCAGTTGGCTAACCCATTTGATAGTTTCGGTGATGGTTTTGTCCACTTTGGACGCAGCGGCGGCTCCTGTTCGCTTTAGCAAGAACTTACTGAAGAACGATGAGGCATGGTTTCGTTCTGACGAGGCCAGATGCGTTGCCGACATTGTGATTCAGTATCAAAGTCCGCAGGGAGGGTGGCCCAAAAGTACCGATTTAGGCAAACGGCCCGAATCGCCTGCAGATATCCCGCAGCCCGGCGGCGGACGTGCCAATAGTATGGACAACGACGCAACAACCGTCCCCATGAAGTTCATGGCCCGAATGGCGCACGCGACTGGCGACGACGAATACCGGCAATCGTTCTTGCGAGGTGTCGATTACTTGCTGGCCGCCCAGTATCCAAATGGAGGTTGGCCTCAGTTCTGGCCACTTCGAAAGGGCTATTACTCGCACATCACCTACAACGATGGAGCCATGATTCAGGTAATCGACGTGATTCGCGACGTGGCGAATGGCAAAGCACCTTACGACTTTGTCGATTCCCAGCGGCGCAAGAAAGCTGCTGAATCACTCGCTCGAGGCATCAACTGCATTGTAAAGACACAGGTCAAACGAAGCGGCAAGTTGACTGTCTGGTGTGCACAGCACGACGCAGAGTCACTCGCGCCGGCAAAGGCCAGAAGCTATGAACATCCATCACTGAGCGGATCCGAAAGTGCCGGTGTGCTAATGTTTCTAATGAGTCTTCCTGATCCGAGCCCGGAGGTTGTGCGGGCCGTCGAGGCGGGTGCGGCTTGGTTTGCGTCGACGGGGATCCAAGGCTATCGCTACGAGAGAAGCAAATCCAATCCGGCACTCAGCAAAGACTCAAACGCTCGGACGCTGTGGGCGCGGTTTTATGAAATCGAAACAGATCGCCCGATTTTCAGTGACCGCGATGGCATCATCAAGTACGACATCGAGCAGATTGGTAGCGAACGCCGAAGCGGATACACGTGGTACGGAAATTGGGGCGACAAAGTCGCGAACCAATTTGCAAAATGGCCGCACCGTGAGGATCGTTAGAATGGACCACTATCACCGTTGCTCGTTTGTTTCGTTATGCCTACGCCTCACGCTGCTGATCGTTTACTCGATGTTACCGGCTGTTGCTCAGGAAGCCGCGAAGCAGTCCACAGCGAAAGACATCGCTACGGAGCAACCGCGACATCGCGTCGTTGTTTCGACCGACATTGGTGGCACTGATCCGGATGATTTCCAGTCGATGGTGCAACTCCTGGTGTATGCCGACAGGCTGGATATCGAAGGTCTGATCGCTTCGCCCTACGGACAGGGCCGTGCCAGCGACATCCTGCGAGTGATTGATTGCTACGAGAAGGATTTTGCAAACCTGTCGACCTACTCCAGTGCTTATCCAACGCCCGATGCATTGCGATCGATCACCAAGCAGGGCGACACCGAACGTGCTCCCTATGCGGGAACAAGGGCTCCGACCGAGGGGTCACGGTGGATCATCCAGTGCGCTCGCCGCGACGATCATCCCCCCCTGCATGTCTTGGTCTGGGGAGGACTAGAGGATCTGGCTCAGGCGTTGCACGACGCGCCCGATATTCTGCCTCAGTTGCGTGTGTACTGGATCGGCGGTCCGAACAAAAAGTGGGCTCCCGACGCCTATCAATACATCGTCGACAATCATCCGAAGCTATGGATGATTGAATCCAACGCTACGTACCGCGGCTGGTTTACAGGCGGGAATCACGCGGCTGATTGGGGCAACAAAGCTTTCGTGTCGCGATACATCAAAGGGCAAGGTGCGTTGGGCGACTTTTTCACCGCCCAGAAAGCCGAGGTCAAAATGGGTGACACGCCGTCAGTCGGCTGGCTCCTAGAGGGGAGTTCCGACGATCCATCTCAAAGGGGCTGGGGAGGCAGTTACGTTCGCGCGTGGAAGCGCCCGCAGTTAAAACTTCGCAGACTACCCGGCGAGACTGATCGCATCGAAGTATTTGGAATCCTTGAGCTGGCATTGCCCGTCGATCGGATTTCCCCGAATGCAACGGCGACTCTTCACGTCGAGAACCAAAAACTGGATGGTCATTTCGCCGATGACGGATCAGTGCGTTTTCGGTTCTGCCCAAAGGCCGCGAAGCAGTACCGATTTCGGATCGAAAGCAGTGACGCATCTCTCGACGCAAAGACTGGATCAATCACAGCGTTCAGTCCTAAGCTGGCCGAAATCAGAACTCCGGATGTTCGTTTTCCGAACTGGTGGACGGATGATTTATCGCCCACCGTTGCCGAAGGACCGCACAGCGGTGCAAAGACAGTGAGCCGCTGGCGAAAAGACTTTCTCAGAGATTTTTCCGTTCGGATGCGTCGATGCAGCGAGCCATCTCCAGCCAAAAATGCAACTTCGCGTTCGTTCCAGTAACACTTGTTTTCGGAGAAGCCCACTGCTTGGCAACGTCCTTCTAACACAAGTTCTAGACAGCGCGATTCAGTTGATCCATTGTCTCACGTTGTCGCTTTTCGACGAAGGCACGTGCCTTGGCTGCTTTCGCTCGTGCTTCGTCCGGATTCTTTGCGATATCCAGAACCGTGGGGACGATACGTTGGACTTGTGTTTCGTCGTCGAGGTCAAATAGCCAGTCATCCAGGCCGATGTCCTGCCACATCAATCCTTTGTGCGTCTGTTCGGCGAAGCGGCAGACGACGGCAGGCACGCCGTGGCCGATGCACATAATGGGCGAGTGCATTTCGTTGCCAAACAAACCCACGCTGCTGGTGTAAACGCTGACGGCTTCACCGGTCAGCCAGTAATTTGGTCGCCAGACGACGCGGTCCAAGACCGATTGAGGGAGCTTGTCGAGCAACATTTCGCGTCCGACAGCCATCTGCGTTTTATCTTCGGGACAAATCAGAACCTTTAAGTCAGTTTGTTGGACAACTTCGATAATGGCTTGCCTGAGCGGCGCATGATCATGTTCCTTCATTTGTTCGTTGCGTTGGTGTTTGATGGGGTCCAACGGACGGTTTTTTTCGGGAATAGTCCAGTAAGGCGTGTAACGCAATCGTGGAATACAGCACAGAAATTTGCCGGTTTGCAGATCGTGATTCTTCAGAAACGCTTGGGCTGTCACGTCGTCTCGAAGATCGCATGCGAACGCACCATCGGGGCCAAATTCCATGACGGGGCACGTCGCCCCCAGTTCCTTTGCTAGAGCGAGCGATTTTGAGTCGCGAAAGAAAACGAATTTGGCATCGCTCAACACGCTGATGGTTTTTTCCAGAGCGGCCTTCGCTGCCGGACTTGTCTGGGCGGAGTCCTTGCGGGCGAACGTAATTCCATAGACACCGAATGGTTTGTCGGTTTTTTGTTGCCACTCGATGATTTGTTTTTCGCCGACCAGATACGGCCCGGAACCGTGCAGCATGAAGTCACAGACTTCGTAGGCGTGTTCCAGTTCCTTGGATCCTTTCTTGGCGATTCGAACCTTGGGAAACCTCGCCTGCAAAATCGCATCGACGCCGTTTTTCAAGTTGCTCGGGTACAGCCAGACTTCCGCGTCCGGCAGGTATTGCTCGATGAGCCGCAGGACGCCTGGAGTGTGAGCAATGTCACCAATGTTGACGGTCTGCCAAGATGAACGAAGCAAGATTCGTTTTGGTTTGCTGCCAGCGGGCAAAGCCGCTAACAGTGAAAGAGCCAAGGCGGATTCGCCCACGAAGTCACGTCGATTCAAATGCATGTTCACAGCCTTGGCAATTAGGGACATTTTCCCCGGATTATACGGTGCCAATTCTAGTGGTTCGCGGTGGTTGGTGGGCAGTGCCTGATTAACAGGGCAGTACTTGCGTCCAGAAAACAGGAACTGCCTCGCATCACTCGTCCTCGTTTTCGACGACGTTGATTTTCCAAGAAATTCCAAAACGATCGATCACAATTCCGTAAAAGGACGTGAACTGTGATTTAGCAAGAGGCAGCAATACGTGACCTCCGTCGCCAAGTGCGTCGAAAACATCTTTGGCCCTGTCTACTGATTCAAATCGTAGTGCGAAAGCGAAACCGGCAAACTGCGTCGTCGCGTCTTCATCCATGCACCCCACGTCGCTCGCCATGAACTCCGTTGTGTGAATTCGATAGGTCGCGTGAAAAATCTTGTCCTCCATGCCGGGACGAGTGTGCGATTGATCCGGGCTATCACGAAAACGCATCAAGAACAGGACTTCGGCATCAAGTGCGGCCCGGTAGAAGTCGAGTGCTTCTTCGGTGCGACCGGCAAAGTTCAACGTCGTTGTGACTGGCATTGGCTGGGAGTGTGGGAGTATGGAAATGCATCGCGCTAAACGCCGACCGGCTGGACCATCAGCCAGAAAGGCAAAAGCGTTTGCTAGGTTGCACAGAGCGGGATTTTTGGCTTCGTTGTGGGTGATTTATCGTCCATCGTTATAGCCGCCACCAGCAAGGAAGATACGCAAGTTGCTCGGGGCATCCGCGTTCGCGTTGCCAAGATTGCTTCGGAACACGACTGACATCCGCTCCAGCAAACATCCGCTCGCTTCCTGCGGTCTCGCCATGCGGAACAAAAAGTCACTAAAGCACTTCAGGATTCCCGTTTCGATGGTCTTCAGCTGCAGATCATCCCGGCAAACCGCGCGCCAATCAGTTGATCGTGAACCCTGTCATCCCTGGCGACTACACCTAGGGGCAATGACGGACTAACCGTCTGCGAACACGCCGCAGGCAAGAAGAAAATTACCGCCCGTCGGTCGCGCGATGACATTTGGCACGCTCGTTGCATTTAGTGCAATTCGGGCAGAAATGACTGCCAATTTTAACAACACATTCCGACGGTTCCTTGGGTAAATGGAGGATAGACAAATGTTACACACACGATGGCAACCTGTTGCGGAATTGAATCGTCTCCGTAGCGAACTGGAACGCGCATTTGCTCCAAACGGGCACTCGTAAGCGGCGTTCGGCACTGACGTTTTTCCGCCCCTGAACCTCTGGGAAAGCGACGAAAATCTGTACATGGAAGCCGAGCTTCCTGGGTTTGAAATGGACGCTTTGGAAATCTACGTTACCGGAGGCAACCAGCTTTCGATTGCAGGCGAACGCAAGCCGCTTGAACTTGAAGGCGGCGCATGGCATCGACAAGAACGGTCGTTCGGTAAATTCCGCCGCACCTTTGAATTGCCCTGTGATGTCAACGCTGACGATGTTTCGGCAAACTTTGCACACGGCAACCTGACGTTGACGATGCCCAAAAGCGAAGAAGTGAAGCCACGACGAATCGAAGTCAAGGCAAGCTAATCGTTTAACACCGCCGCATCCGCCGGCGACACCCCCTAACAATTCGAATTAGAAAGGAGAGCAATCCAATGGCTACAACGATGACGAACAGCCAAAACAAATCGGGCACAACTGGCAGCCCAGAACAAACCTACCAGTCAACCTATGTGCCTCGATTCGACATTTGGGAGGGCGAAGATGAGTTGCTGCTCTTGGGCGACCTGCCCGGTGTCAATGTCGACGACTTGGACATTCGGTTTGAAAATCGCGAGTTGACGATTCACGGCAATGTATCGCCACGACATGAAGGCGAGATGTTGTTCGGCGAGTACGGCATCGGCGATTTTCACCGAACTTTTACGATCGGAGATGCGATCGATGCCGAAAAGATTTCAGCCGAAATGCACGGCGGCGTTTTGAAATTGCATCTTCCAAAATCAGAAAGGGTCAAGCCTCGTCGGATCGAGGTGAAGGTTAGCTGATTATTGGCGCTGAAAGTCGACGTACGCTCGGCGGGCGGATACAGCAGTTCCGCCCGCGGAGCTACGGCGACGTTTCATTCGGTGTCCTCGTCTGGCGTACTATCGAGACCTTCCATCAGTGATTCCTCTGGCGCGCGGATGTCGCTGTTGGGCAGCCCGTTGGGGAACTGGCCTTTGATGCTCTCGATGGCCGCGGCGGCGATCGCAATGTGTTGCTGCTTGGTGTCGTTGTAGAACGCTTTTGCTCCGCTGGGTAACTTGGGCTGGCCGTGCAGCGGTTTATCCGACACGCACAGCAGTGTCGCACTGGGGACGCGGTAGCGAAAACCATTGGCCGCCACCGTCGCCGATTCCATATCCACTGCAATGCTACGACTGGCTCGCAGATGTTCTAGGGTTTGCTTGATCGACAGCTCCCAATTGCGGTCGCCGGTCGTGTAGACCGCGCCGATTCGATAGGGGAACTTGGCTTCGTCCAATGCATGCGCCAGGGCCCGGTTGAGCAAGAAGCTCGGCGTGATCGGCACCGACGGCGGTAGCGCCGCGTCTAGCAGATGATCGCCTCGCATATAGCCTGACGCCAAAACGAAGTCACCGATCTCTTGGTGATTTCGCACGCCCGCGCAGTGCCCGACCATCAGCATCGCATCGGGTCTGAGGACAGCCAAGTGATCGGTCAAATTCTTAGCGTTGGATGGCCCGACACCGATGTTGACGATGCTGATACCGCGGTTCTCATTTTCTCGGTGATGGAGTGCCGGCATTTGCACATCAGCGCGGTTACCGGTAACGCTATCGGGAAACTGCGCCGCAAACGCTTCCATATGCATTTGGTAATTGGTCAACAACACGTACCGCTGAAAATCTTCGGCCTTGGTGCCGGTGTAGTGTTCTAACCGCGCGATCGAAAGTTCAGAACGCTCTGGGCCAAACAGAAAGACTTTCTTACGCGTCAAATCGAATTCGGTTTCATCGATCAGCTCTAGCAGTGTGGGCGAGCTCAGGTCGACTCGTGGCCGCGAACGGGAAACCGAGAGTTCTGCACCACGACGCGCCAGTTTGAACAGCTCGCGTCGGAGATACCAGCGATACGCACTCGGCCTCGCAATTTTCCCGGCCAGTTCCGGGTTATGCTTGGACCAATTCCGAACCACCGACAGCTTGGAATAGAATCCGTTGGCATAGTCCTGCTCCATCCGATCGCAAACCACTTCGATCTGCTGCCGAAGCGCATCAGTGGGAAGGCTAGGGTCGATTCGATTTGGTTCTTCCATGCTCGAAATTATGGGCGATGCAGCATCGTCGTGCTAGCGGTTGAAGGGGTGGAGGCTGTCGCACGTCGCTTCCAAATTCGCTGCGCGACCAACTCTGCGTCGGCTTGTGACAGCAGGGACCGCCAACGCTCCGCAAGCCGTTCGGCGTCACGGCAACGATTCTCCAGTTCGAATTCGGTGTCAGGAAACGGCTGCTCGCAAAATTGGGTCAGTTCGATGCTTTCCGGCAATGAGTGATTCGCGTCCGGTGGGAAGAGTTCGCCACCGCCGAAGCATCCAGCACCTCACGTCGGTTTCGGCGATGCGAAATAGAGCGTCGCACTCGATCAACGATCCCAAGCCGCTGATCGGCCTCAATGCGACTTGCTGGCCAACCCAGCCATGTGGTCACGGCGTCGGCACCAATAGTCTCGGCAATTGACTGTTTGGAGTCGTGCTGAGAGCGGCTGGGAGGATAAGTTCTACACGCACGACTGGCGACGATAGGTTTTCGCTTCGTGGCTAATTGAATCCTCTGATTGATACACCAATCTTTTGAATTCCCAAACAGAAGGAAGAATGTGAAGAGTCTGCTAGCCTGCTGTATCGCCATCGTCGTTTGTGCGAAACCTGTCGCTGCTGACCAATTGCGACTGGAATCCGGCGAGGAATTTATCGTGCAATCATGGTCGCAGGAGAAGAACTTCAAACGACCGTACTTTGTCCGGGGCCCTGAAATCAGTGTCTCCGAAATTGAAGAACCCGGTATTGATGCACCCAATGGCACTGGTGCCCGAAAGCTTCCCGTGTTCATTTTTCTGCATGGCAACGGGGGCAATGCGAAGGAAGCCATGCGCGGGTTCATGCGGGGGCGCGGAGAGATCGCTTCTCGCTACATCATGGTGTTTCCCCAAGGCTATCGCGAGAGCTGGAATATTGTTTCGGAGCGTTCCAAGGCAGACGATCTGGGCTTCATCGAAGCAATCGTTCGGAAACTGGCCAAATTTGATAACGTGGATTCCGACAACTTCACGATCATGGGGGCATCCAATGGTGCGGCGCTGGTGAACCAACTGGCGATCGAAAGCAAATTGCCGAATATCCGCAATTACATTAGTGGCGTCAGCCAACTCAACGTGTGGCAATACGACGGCAAGCATTTCAAAGCGAAAGGTGACGACAACAACTATCGCAATGCGGCCATCCCTGCGAAAGGCAAGCGACTGCTGAACATTTCCGGCGTGAACGACAAGCTGGTTCCGTATCACGGTGGTCCTTCGAGAGTCATTCCCGCCAAAGGTGGAAAGCTGGCTTTCGTTGGCGCCGAGAAGTCGACATTCGTATGGGCCCAGCAAATGGGATACAAGGGAAAACGGCTACTCCAGCCATCCCAGACGATCGAGAACGTGGAAGTCTTTCGCTACCTGGATGGCGACGTTGTTCATTACAAGGTGACCAATGAAGGCCACGGTGCCACACACGGCATCAGCGAGCAGATGCTGCTGAATTTCCTCGGCGACACTCAAGAAATCCGCACCAAACAAACCGTCAATGAGGAGACGCCTCGCGTCGGCCAGTTCATTGGCTTCATGCACAACAACGTGAAAAGAGACTATCTGCTCCACGTTCCTCAAGACCTTCCCGGTAACTCGCCTCTAGTGTTCGTGCTCCACGGGTATCGCGCCGATGCCAGAGACTACGTGGAACTTGGAATGAATCGTCTGGCCGATACCAACGGGTTTGCCGTCTGTTATCCACAGGGAACTGACGATCTCGAAGGGATACCCCACTGGAACGCTCGGCTGAAGATCAGCAAGACTGACGACATCGGCTTCCTTTCGGCACTCGCGTCTGACCTGCAATCAAAGCACTCGCTCAACAAAAGTAAGACCTTTGTGTGTGGGATCTCCAACGGCGGCTTGATGAGTTACACGCTGGTCGCTGAAAAACCGGACGTCTTCAAAGCTGCAGCATCCGTGATTGGCACCATGAGTGGCTACACTTGGGAACACCGCAGTGTGATCCGCCCTGTTCCCATTCTGCAAATCTCGGGTCTGGATGACGAGGTCATCCCTTACGACGGAAGCATGCCAAAGTCAGGCGGTTGGGGCGGCGCCCCGGATCAGAATGTGATGATGCAGTTCTGGCGCAAGCTCAACGAAACCAAGACGGACGAGGTCATCAAGATTTCTGACATGACCACGGCGCACCGTTACAAGGACGGAGTAAACGGCAACGAGGTGTGGCACTACCAGATCAAGCAGTTCGGGCACAGGATTCCGGGCCAGCGGGAAATGGGGACCAGCGTCGCTGAGGTGATTTGGGAGTTCTTCAGCAAATTCTAGGGACCGGTCCGAAGCAGCGGAGCCAAGCGTCCGGCGAACAAAGCGATCAGCCGAAAGAGTTCACGTGGGTATGAAGAGTTCACGTGGATATCTCGAAGGCCCATTTCCCCCGGCGTGCGAAACGTCTTGTTGCCTTGCTTCACCGCCAGAGCGAATGCGTCCAGCAACGTGGCCTGCTGGAGCGTTTGATGGAGTTCGATGTCTCGGTAATTGATGCGCAGCCGCTTCGGATTGGGCTCTCCGTTCATGGACTGAGTAAACCCGTTTCCGCAGGTTTTGCCGCTGCGGTTGACTTCATTCAGCGACAAAACAAACAAAGCGTCGAACGACCCCTTTATTCCCTCCTGCTCCTCTTTTCCTTAAGCTATCGGGCGCTGCTATCGCATCATTCGACTCTCAGACAGTCCCGTTTTGCGTCAGCAAATGAAATCCCCTATCAGCTCTCCAGGAACTTCTTGGAGCCGACACGCTTCTTTTAATTCATTGAGGTTCATTACCGATGTCGTCAATTCTCGCGGACAAACTGCACGAGTACCCCCAGCAAGATGTAATCGACGGATCCGGCGGAAGCTCCGATTCGATTCTTGATGACTGCCTGAATCAGAACGACGGGGTCCTGCAGCTCATCCACCGCTACGCGGGCAGGACATTTTGCACGCCGGGCAAACGACTTCGCCTTGATGAAAAATCGTACTATCCCGACTACATGAACGGGACGGGCCTGGATGAACTCTGGATGTGCTGCACCGTGCCCATCGTCACGGGTGTCGTCGATACTCGCACAAACAAAGCACCGTTTCGCGAAGGTGAATCGCACGTGCTCACTCCAAGCGGCCAAGTGATCTCGTTGCAGGATTTGATCACCGCCAATCCAGAATCCGTGATGGGGGAAAAGGTGACGGCGTTTGCGAAATCACTTTATGGAGATCCGACCTGGCCGATCGTTTCCAAGAAGTTCGACAACCTGAATCCGATCCCACATCACCTTCACTGGTCAAAGTGGGAAGTGTACGACATCAATTCTTTCGACAATCCAGGAGTCAGTCCGTCGCACTATCACACCACGGCAATGGGGCTGTACCCGTTCGTGACCAAGGATCAGTTTCTTGACTGCATGAAAAGCTGGGGAGAGGGCGAATACAACGGCGTTCGTCACTTGTCGCCGCACGTGATGATGCACATTGATAATGGCTTCGTGATGCCCAACGGCGTGCTGCACTCGCCGACCGACCTTTGCACGCACGAGCTGCACGTCACGATGGACGAGCACTTCCTGGCCGAAGACCTGACGCTTGACGGACGGATCGGAGCAGCGGATGCGTTTTACGCATGCAGAGAAGAAGACTATCCGAAGGATCGCCACGAAGACTGGGAGTACCTGGTTGAAAAGTTCGACTTCGCGGCCAACCAGGATCCCGACTTCGTCATGAAGAATCGGCGTCCTGCAATCACCGCCGAAGAATTTGCAGGTGATGGTGTCGACGCCAAGTGGATCGTCTACGGTGACTTCCTTGGTGATCAAAAGTGCTCCATCCTACGACTCACTGTGCAGCCTGGCGGTAAGACTCAGTTTTGCCCGGAGAGCCCCGCGCTATTCCACACCAATGGCGGAAGTGGCCGCGTTGGAAAACTCGAAGTGAAATATCACCAGGGCATGGTTCTCGGCGAGCTCTATCCTGAAATCGGATTCATCACTCAGGCAGCGTTGTCAAACGGCGGCGTGCAGATCGAGAATACGGGAACCGAACCGCTAGTGTTAACCTTCGACTTTCCGCAGAACGCGCACTCCAAAACGCCCGGTGTTGACGCGACGTAACATCGCGCGATGCGATCATTCGTGAACGGGGCCGAGTCATTGGACATGGCCTAACAGCGGTTCCGCTGTATGGGGCGTCATGCTGTTCACGAATGCACATGGTCCCGCTCCGGCTTGCAGCCCGTCGCGGTGAGCCATCATGACGGGCATCTCGCCGCATGTGTCTGGACTGTACGACAACCGCCAGAAGATGCGGCAGCGCATGCCGGATGCGGAACTACTGCCAAAGCACTTTTCGAATCACGGCTACTGGTCAGCCGGATCGGGAAAGCTGCTGCATTACTTCATCGATGCGGACTCATGGGACGAGTACTACCCGCCGAAAGAGACCTGCGACGGACCAAGCCTCGTACTGCTGCTGAATAACGCCGAAGCAGATTGGCCTCACGTTTCCATCTCGTATCTCGGTCGCTCCGGCAACTACGGTCGCAGCGGTCGACGCTACCGCTACATCGCTTGCGACAACGGCGACGAAGAGGTGTATGACATCGAAACCGACCGGTACGAATGGACGAATCTCGCCGCGAAGCCAGGGTTCGCCGAAAAGATCGCGGAACTGAAGTCGCATGTGCCCGATAACTTCGCCAAGTATGAAGGCGCCAGCATCGATTCGCTGCCAAAGCTTAAATGGATCCCGCTCAACGACAAAAAGGCACCCGCTTCAGAGTCTGACAGCCCCAAATTTGATGTCCACTTTACCAACAAGCGTGGCAAGCCCGTGAGGATGTTTCAGATGAACGACGAAGGCGTACTGAAACCCTACGGAACGCTGGAAACCGGCTGGAGCAAACCCGCTTGCGGCGCACCCAGGAGCCGTCTGGATGATCGCCGATTCCGATGATAGACCACTCGGCTACTTCACCGTCGGAGATCAAACTGCCCACGCCGTGATCCCGCTACAAAGGACCCGGACTAGCCGTGCGTCGTCCCTATGTCAACGCGTGACGATCGGATAGCGACTGGACGATTGGACAACGACTGATTGCCGGTTTCCATTTTTCAATTGAGTCCTCACGCGGCACTGTTTTCCACGGCGAGCTGTCTTTCCTTCGTTTACACTGCCGTTGTTTGGAATCACTCCATTTGGATAGTTTGCGTCACGACGCAACCAGGATCAGCTAACTTGAAAACAACAAGCCTCTGCGCGAATCGTATTGAATTGCCTTGGAAAGAAGGCAGCCAGAAGTGGTTGGCAGGAAGCCGCGTTCATGTTGTTGATTGCATGAACGTTGGCGTTCTGCCCCAGACGTTGCTACTTGGAAATGTGCTTCGGGAGTTGAACTAGCATGCAGTTTGTTTTTCGCTTCGCGTTTGCGATGGTCGTGTGCAGTGCGACCGTGGGTTACGCCCAGCAACCGAAACTGACGCTGACTGAGCAACTGCAGCAGGAATCCCCGGAACGTCTGGTCGCCCGCGCTCGTCAGTCGGGCGACATTGTGCGCGGCGCGATTCTGTTTCATCAGGGCAGCTTGAACTGCGCGAAGTGTCATCAACCGGCGGCCGAAAAAGATCGCCTCGCACCAGATCTCAGTCGCTTGGAAAAAGAGGTCACCGACGCGTCGCTTGTCGAATCCATCCTTGATCCGTCCAAAGCGATTTCCAAGGGTTATGAAACCCTGAACATACTGACTGGCAACGGTCGAGTGATCAGCGGGCTTGTCGTTAGCCAGGATGACGACCTGGTTGTGCTACGTGACGGGCAGGATATCGACAAGCTACACAGAATCCCGCAAGCCAACATCGACCAAACGAATCCTAGCAAAGTTTCGATCATGCCCAGCGGGTTGGCGGATCAACTGACGGGTCGCCAACAGTTTTTAGATCTATTGCGATACGTTATCGACATCAAAGAACGCGGGCCGGCAAACACGGCTGAAATGCAGGCTTCAGCGCCCCGCCGAAAATTGACGGCGGAGATCGAGGGTCTCGTGTTGATGCAGGAACACCATTGTTCGGCCTGTCACGAGTCGTCGTTCATTGATTCTCTTCCGGCAGCCCATCAAGGACCCAACCTGAAGTGGTCCGCACAACGACTCCGTCCACAATACCTGGCTCGGTTCATTGCCGATCCCCACCAAACCAAACCGGGGACCCGCATGCCCTCGTTGCTGGGGCAGATCGATGAAGCCGAACGAACCGAATCCGCCAAGGCCATCGTTCACTTTCTGCTCTCCATTGCGCCCGATCGGTTGCCCGACGAAGCACAAGAGGTGGACCACGATTCGATCGAAAGCGGCCGCAGTCTTTTCCATTCCGTCGGTTGCGTTGCCTGCCATGCGCCGCGTGACGAAAAGGCCGTCGAGCAACCGCTGGAAGATTCCGTTCCGATGGGAGAACTCCGAACGAAGTACAGTTCGCAGGCCCTCACCGCGTTCCTGGAAAATCCGCACGCAGCCCGACCTTCGGGCCGGATGCCAAACATGCAATTGACTCACCGCGAAGCGAGTCTTCTGTCCAGCTACTTGCTTCAGAACGACGAAATGTTGACGGCGGTCTTAGAGGATCCGTGGCCAGTCGACGCCAAGCTATCGGACAAAGGCAAGCAGCTCTTCACGAAACTCAATTGCGCCGAATGCCACTCGGGCATCATCGACTCAAACACCACATCGGAGGGTTTCACGAAACTCGCCAATCTCGACACCAGCAAAGGCTGCTTGTCAGGGGCACTAGGAAATTGGCCGGATTTCGCGCTCACAGAACTCGACACTAAAAACATCCGGGCGGGACTCGATCGAGGACTCAACGGATTGGATCCCCAGCAGACCATCGACTTCACGCTGACGTCGTTTGGCTGCACCGTGTGTCACAGTCGAGACAACCTTGGCGGTGTCAGCCAACAGCGACGTATTCACTTTCAAACCACCAACCTGAATCTTGGCGAACAGGGAAGAATTCCACCTACGCTGACAGGTGTGGGGGCCAAGCTGAATCCAAAGTGGATGCGCGATGTGCTGGTAAACGGTCGATCGATTCGGCCCTACATGAAAACGCGAATGCCAAAGTACGGCGAACACAACATCGGTCACCTTGTCGATCTGTTTCAAGCAACCGACAAACTTCCCGAAACGCAGTTCGCTGAAGTCCATGATCAAAAGGAAACGCGAAATCTGGGACTGAAAATCGTGGGCAACCAGGGGCTCAACTGCGCGGCATGCCACACGTACCAGTACAAATTGTCCGACACGATGCCCGCGGTGGATCTGACCGAGATGGTCCAGCGACTGAAGAAAGACTGGTTTTACCAGTATATGCTGGCGCCACAAAAGTTCAGTCCGAACACCGTGATGCCATCGTACTGGCCAGGTGGTGTCGCGCTGCGTCGCGACATCGACGGAAGTCCTGAGGATCAAATCGAAGCCATCTGGCAATATCTGATCGATGGCCGCCAAGCTCGCGCGCCCGCAGGCGTCATTCGGGAGCCGCTGGAGATCGTGGTTACGGACGAAGCCAGAATGTTGCGGCGCAAATACGCGGAGATCGGAAAGCGCGGGATCGGAGTCGGCTATCCCGGAGGCGTGAACCTTGCGTATGACGCTCAGCAAATGCGGCTGGCATCGATTTGGCGCGGCAAGTTTGTTGACCCGGCGGCCGTCTGGTACGGACAGGGCAGCGGCAACGTTCGTGCGATGGGCACGATCATTCCATTGCCAAAGGGGCCTGAGCTTTTTTCGGGCGAGCAGCCAGAAATCACGGACAACAGCCGACCGACGACGCATCAGTTCAAGGGCTATACGCTCGACGACAAACGGCGACCAACACTGCGATACGAATTCGGCGAGGTCGCTGTCGAAGACTATTTCCGCGAGTACCCAGACGATGCAACCAACAAGGTGCAACTGCGCCGGAGCGTCACATTTACGTCAGCCGAAAAAAGCGAACTGCTACGCTTCCGACTAGCCAACGGTGATGGTATCGAATCGAACTCCAACGACCGCTATCGGATCGGAAAGGGACTGACGATCCGTGTTGCGTCGGGACAGAAAGCAGAACTCATGGATGCTGGACTACTCTTCGTTCCGCTACAGCTTGACGGCAAGCGGCCAGAAGAACTCGTGCTGGAATATCTCTGGGAGTGACCGCGGCAAACCCTTGACGGTAGTACCGGTTCCCACCAGGCGGTCAAAACTCCCCCGCTCTGCGATTGATTACCAAACCTAAACAATAGATATGCTCAACATCCTGATCGAATCCATTGCCGCGATCGCCATTGCGTTCGCTCCACAGACCGAAACCCTCGGCGAGTATTGGGGCACGGGGGAAGACGAGTCCGTCTACTACAAACTAGTCGATGTTCCGCTGCCAAAGGAACTGGCGATCGAAGCTGGCAGCTTTGAAGTCATGCCGGACAAGGAGTCGCTGGCCATCGCCACTCGACGCGGTGACATTTTCATCGCCGACGGTGTGTTCGACAAATATCCGGAACCACATTTTCACAAGTTCGCCGAGGGGCTCGACGAGATTTTCGGGCTAGCCTTTCACGATGGTTCGTTCATCGCCACCCAGCAGGCCGAAGTAACCCGGATCACGGACAACGATGGTGATGGTCGGGCGGACCGGTTCGACACCATCAGCGACAAATGGGGATTCGGCGATTACCACGAGTTCGCATTCGGTTCCAAACCGGACGCCGACGGCAATGTGTGGGTAGGGCTTTGCTTGACGAAGTCGTATCACTCCGAACAACCATTTCGCGGCTGGTGCCTAAAGATCACGCCCGAAGGCAAAGCGATTCCTATCTGCAGTGGCATTCGCAGTCCCTGCGGCATTGGTCCGAACGAGCATGGCGTGATGTTCTATGCCGAAAGCCAGGGGCCGTGGAACGGTTCGTGCAGTTTGAAGGTGCTGCAGCCCGGCGGGTTCATGGGGCATCCGGTCAGCTTCAACTGGTACGAACTAGCACCCGAAATGGGACCGGTGCCAGTGAAACCTAACACGCCATCGCGACTGGAAATCGAACGCAAGCGAGTCAAAGAACTCGTGCCGTACGCCGTTGTCTTTCCGTACATCAGAATGGGGCGGTCGATTTCCGGATTCCAGGTTGACCGGACTGGCGGAAAATTCGGGCCGTTCACCAACCAGATCTTCATCGGCGACTTTAGCCTGGGCGTCGTCATGCGGGCGACGACGGAGAAAGTCAACGGTGTCTGGCAGGGCGCGTGCTATCCGTTTCGAGAAGGATTTGCGACGGGGTTGCTGGCCGTTCAGTTCACTCCCGACGGAAACCTGATCGCCGGCGGAACCAACCGCGGTTGGCCGGTTCGTGGCCCCAAAGCTTACGCGATTCAGCGATTGGACTGGACCGGAATCACGCCCTTCGAGATCAAAGAAATCAAAGCGAAGCCGCAGGGGTTTCAGATCGCGTTTACCAAACCCGTCGATCGTGACGTCGCTGCGAAACCGGAAACGTATCAACTCAAAACGTTCACTCACATGTATCGCCAGGCTTACGGCAGCCCGGAAGTCGACCAGACGGTGCCGACCGTGTCCGCCGTCCACGTGGCCGACGATGCCATGAGCGTTGTCATCGACGTCGAGGGTCTGGTCCAAGGTCATGTGCACGATTTCTTTCTTCCCGACATGCGATCGAGCGATCAGCTTAAACTTCTGCACGCCAACGCGTTCTACACACTCAACGAGATCCCCAAAGCGAGTACGCAGGACACGGCCGAAGCCAAACATTCAAGCGAATCGATGCCGTGGCTGCACTATCCAGATGGCGAGGGCCCCGGTAAGGGGAAACACGTCGTGCTGATCGCTGCTGAGCAAGAATATCGCAGCGAACAGTCAATGCCGATGCTGGCCAAGGTGCTGGCGAAACAACACGGTTTTGGTTGCACCGTTTTGTTTTCCGTGAACGAAAACGGCGAAGTCGATCCCACGCTTCCGGCACCCTTTAAAGATAAAGACAAACGCCACCACATCCCGGGACTTGAAAAACTTGCCGACGCCGATTGTTTAATCTGGATGTCGCGATTCATGCACTTGCCCGACGATCAAATGCAGGATTTTTTCAATTACTTTGATTCCGGCAAACCAATCATCGCACTACGCACCGCGAACCATGGCTTCCAACGCGGCAAGAAGTACGTCGTAGACCAGCGCACCGTGAGCCTGCGGGAATTCCTTGGTGGTGCGTTTTCCGGACATCACGGCGGCTGGCACCGCGAATCCACTCGAGGCATCGTCGTTGACGAGCAAAAGGAGCACCCCATCCTCACGGGTGTCCGCGACATCTGGGGCACGTCGGACGTCTATCGTTGCCACACAGATGAAGCTCCGTTTCCTGATGACTGCACGTCGCTGGTTCTAGGTCAGCCGCTCGTCAATTTGCAGCCGGACGCACCGGCTAATTCCAAAAAGGAACCGCTGCCGATCGCCTGGGCGAAAACGTGGAAGGGTAACGCGGGACGGTCATCACGAATCTTTCATTTCACGATGGGCTCAGCAGAAGACTTTGCCAATGAAGGTGTCCGACGGATGACGGTTAACGCGGTCTACTGGGGCATCGGAATGGAATCGAAGATCACTGCCGATCGATCCGTCGAAATCGTGGGCGAATACAAGCCGCTTGCCGCTGGTTTCAACTACGAAAAACTGGGCGTAAAGCCGCGGAAACCGGAATACTACAAGTAAGCTCCGTCGCCAAACTTGTCGTGGTGGCTTCGTCATCTATCCAAAGATCTCCATGAAACATCTCATCGTCCACCTCCTCCTCGCCGCCTTTTCGCTGCACTTTATCAGCATCGGTGAAGCTTGGGCTCAAGATCAATCCAGGCAAGAGGAAGCTACCGAGCGACTTCGTGCGATCTATGAACGCAACGAATTTCGTGCTCCGGACGTCGATGCCGAGTGGCTTCCGGATAGCTCTGGCTACCAACTCCGCGAGAAAGACTCAACGACCAACAAGCCCGTTGTCGCTCTGTACGATGTCGAATCGGGAGCACGCACGGTTGTTGAGAAGCCAGGCACAAAGAACCGTCTGTCGCCCAGCGGCGCCCGTGTCGCGGAAGCTCGCAATCGAAAAGTCGTTGTGCGAGACGTCGACAGCGACAAACGAACTGTACTGACGGAAAATGTCGGCGATCGTGATATTTCTTTTCGCGACCTGCGTTGGAGTCCCAGCGGCAAGTATCTCTCGTTCGTGGAAGCGGACAGCACCGAAGTGAAACAACGATCGGTGCTGGTACCGGGAGATCCGTCTTATCCCGGCGTTAAACAACATCGCTTTGCCCGAGTCGGAGGAAAACTGACATCACTGCGGATTGGGGTTGCTGACGTCGAAAATGAGAAGGTCCGTTGGCTGCCGCTCGAGGTTCCAGGCGAAGGGTTTTATCTTGGCCAGGTCGATTGGATCCCCAGTTCCGACGACCTGCTGGTCGAAACCCTAAGTCGCTTTCGGGACAAACGGGAATTTTGGATCGCTTCGACCGACGGAAAACTGATTCGAATCTACAGCGAAGTCGACGACGCCTGGGCCGTCGGCAGCCACGGCATTAATTCCGGAGCCCACTGGATTCGCGCTGGTGAAGCGTTTGTTTTCATCAGTGAAAAAGACGGATGGCGTCATGCCTGGTTGCTCACGCGCGATGGCAAGACCGAGACGAAGCTCACTCACGGTGAATTCGACATCATCGATCGAGTTCACGTCGATGAAGCGGGCGGATGGTACTACTTTTACGCTTCCCCCGACAACGCGACCCAGAAGTATCTCTATCGTGTTCCGCTCAGCGGCAGTGGAAAACTGGAGCGAATCACGCCGAAGGGTTTATCCGGGACGCACGACTACGTTGTCTCACCCGACGCGAAATGGGCGGTCCATACGTTCTCGACGGCGAATGACCCACCCGTGGTGGACCTTGTTGAGCTGCCCGACCACAAGGTGATTCGTGTACTGAATGATGGTAGCGAGCTGCGAGAGAAGTTTGAAAAGCTGAACGTGCGTCCCACCGAGTTTGTTCAAATCGACATCGGTGACGGCGTGGTGATGGACGCATCGCTCACGAAACCGCGAGACTTTGACGAATCAAAAAAGTATCCCGTTTTCGTGTACGTCTACGGCGAACCCTACCTGCAGACAGTCGTTGACCAGTGGGGCGTCAAACAGATTGATTTCCTTCGCGTCGTTGCGGACCAGGGGTACATCACCGTGTCGATCGACAACCGAGGCACGGCGGCCCCCAAAGGCGCAGCATGGCGACGCTCGATCTTTGGAAGTCTTGGCCCGCTGTCTACCGAAGAACAGGCGGCCGGTATAGCGAAGCTAGCGGAAATGAAATCCTACATCGACCTGGACCGAGTCGGCATCTGGGGCTGGAGCGGCGGTGGCTCCAACACGCTCAACGCGATGTTTCGCAAGCCGGATGTGTACCACGTGGGCATTGCGGTCGTCCCCAAGCCGCAGCCATGGCTTTACAACGCCTGGTTTCAGGAAATCTACATGCGAACCCGCGAAGTCAACGCGGAAGGGTATGAACGATCTGCGCCGATCAACTTCGCCGAAGGCCTGAAAGGCAAGCTGCTGATTGTCACCGGTTCCGGCGAAACCAATACGCACATCCAAATCATCGAAGGGCTCGTCGATCGATTGATCGAACTGGGGAAACCGTTCGACTACATGGTGTATCCCAATCGCGATCACGGACTGCGTGAAGGACAGGGAACGGTCGTCCATGTCCGCATGCTGATCCTGCGATACCTGATCGAGAATCTGCCGCGTGGACCGCGGTAGCATTCCCTTTTCAATCCGTCCTTCGCTTTCATCCAAGAGAATATCGTGTTTGATCCGAACCGTTGTTTGAAACAAGTATCCGGCCTCGGTCGGCCTGTGTGCTTGTCCGTCTTGCTGTTGTCGATGACTGTCATTGCCAAAGCTGAAGACCCTCCCAACATCATCATTGTTTATGCCGATGATTTGGGATTCGGCGACCTGTCCTGTTACAACAGCAAGGCCCCCTACAAAACGCCGCGACTTGATCAGATGGCGGACGAGGGCATCCGGTTTACTGACGCTCACAGCCCGTCCACGATCTGCTCGCCGTCACGGTACGGATTGTTTTCAGGACAGCAGATCTACCGTTCTACTGGTCGTGGTGGTGGTGCGTTTGAGGGACCGGGAGGACCGAGTTACCTCAAGCCAGGAACGCTCACGATTGCTCAAATGCTCAAGGAACAGGGTTATCGAACCGGCGTCTTTGGCAAATGGCACGTTGGACTCAGCTGGTTCGACAAGGACGGCAAACGTCTTGGCGGTGGCTTCAAGAATTCTCTGCTGATCGATTATGAAAAGAGCACGCCGCTGATTGACGGCCCGAATGCTCGTGGTTTCGATGAATCGTTTGTGACACCGAATTGTCCCAATACCGATCCGCTTTACGTGTACATCGAAAATGGAATGGTGGCGGTTCCTGCGAGCGAGCGGCATGACCCCAAGAGCCTGCCCAATCCAGGTGGGAAGTGGCGATGGGATAATGACGCCGGATGGATGTCGCCTGGCTACGACTTCATGAACGCGGACCTTCTGTTCTACGACAAGACGGAAGCATTCATCCGAGAACATCGGACGAAGACTCCCGACAAACCGTTCTTTGCTGTGCTCTCCACCCAAATCGCGCATGCACCGGTTTTGCCTGCCGAAGAATTCAATGGAGCAACCGAAGCCGGACCGCGCGGAGATTTTGTCTGGGAACTGGACGTCCTTGTCGGCCGCGTGCTGGATCTGGTCAAAGAACTCGGCATCGATGATCAGACGCTCGTGATGTTTAATTCTGACAACGGCGCCGAAACGCTTCACGTCAATTGGATGCGTCAGGATCACCAGCATGATCCCTCGGACGGATGGCGGGGAATGAAACGCGACGCTTGGGAAGGCGGCCACCGCGTGCCCTTCATTGCGCGATGGCCAGGACAGATTCCGCCAAAGCAAGTGTCCACGCAAATGACCAACACCACCGACATCTTCGCAACGGTGGCCTCGGCCGTCGGCGTTTCGTTGCCGGACGAAGCCGCAACCGACAGCTTTGACATGTTGCCTGTGATGTTGGGGCAACAAGATGAATCCAATTCCGTTCGTCCGCACCTGCTGACGCAGAGTTTCCGGGGAGAGTTCCAGATTCGTCAGGGACCGTGGAAGTATCTCGATCACAAAGGATCCGGTGGAAACAACTACGAAGTGAAGAACATGCAACCCTGGGCGCTGCCGGAAAAAGCTCCGGATGCACCGGGGCAACTCTACAACTTGGACGACGATCCGGGTGAGACGAACAACTTATACTTCAAAGAAGAAGCCAAACGCAAAGAGATGCAGGAATTGCTGTCGAAGCTGAAGTCCTCCGGTCGCAGCGCACCGACGAACCGCAAACCTTTTCGCAAGCCCATCAAGGCACGTCAATGAGCATCCGCAACAACACCATTCAATTACGGAGCATCAACGATGCGTGATCGTCTCTGCAGCATCACCGGCGGAGCGACAGGCTTTGCCGCTGCCTTGCTGGTTCTTTGTTCCACCGCGATTGCGCAGCAGTCGCATGGAGAAAAAGTCAGTCAGCGACCCAACTTTGTGTTTTTCCTAGTTGACGATTTGGGCTGGATGGACATCGGCGCCAATGGCAGTTCGTTTTACGAAACGCCAAACATTGACAAGTTGGCGGATGAGGGCGTCCGATTTACTCAAGCGTATGCGGGCTCGCCGGTTTGTTCGCCCACCAGGGCTTCGATTCTGACAGGCAAGAATCCTGCACGGATCAACCTCACGCAGTGGATCGGCGGCCCCGGCAACCCGGACTACGAACGAAACTTGCCGTTAAACGAAGTGACATTTCCTGAACTCTTGCAAGACGCCGGCTACAAGAACATCTTTCTTGGCAAATGGCACCTCAATAACAGGGAGGGCGAAGGCACACATTGGCCGGACAAACACGGCTTCGACATCAACGTTGCCGGTCACTTTCGCGGCGGGCTCTACATCAAGAACAAGTACTTCTCACCATGGGATATCCCAAATATCGAGAATGGCCCCGATGGTGAATACATCACCGATCGCTTAGCGGAAGAAGCTGTCGGCTTTATCAATCAGAGTTACGACTCGCCATTCTTGGTGTACTTCTCATTCTACCAAGTCCACGCTCCGTTCAGCGCGCCCAAGCCGAGTGTCAAGAAGTACGAGGAAAAGCAGAAGACGATCGCATTGACCGACGACGTGCGATTCCGCGAAGACATGCATGCGGGGAAGCAAGTCAAGTTCCGCGACAGGCAGGATCATCCCACGTATGCCGCCATGGTTGCGTCGATGGACCAGGCTGTGGGACGCGTCCTCGAAGCCGTCAAAGTGAAAGGCCTTGAAGACAACACGGTTGTTGTTTTCTTTTCGGATAATGGAGGCCTTTCTACGTCCGAAGGAATGCCAACGGCGAACACACCTCTGAAGGCCGGGAAGGGTTGGTTGTACGAAGGCGGAATCCGAGAACCGTGCATCATCAAATGGCCTGGAGTCGCCACGCCCGCTGTTTCTGACACTGTGATCACCAGCATGGATTTCTACCCAACGATTCTGCAGATGGCCGGCCTTCCACTTCGTCCTGATTTGCACAAGGACGGCAAGAGTCTCGTTCCGATCCTGAAAGACAAGACACAGAAACTCCATGACGCGACGTACTTCCATTACCCACATCGGTCGAATCAGAAAGGCAGCCCCAGCAGTGCGATTCGCAAAGGAGACCACAAGCTGATCGTGTTCTTTCGCGACGGTCACCGGGAACTGTACGACCTGAAGCAGGACATCGGAGAGAAACAAGATCTGGCAGACACAATGCCAGAGCTCGCGGACAGCCTGCACGATGAACTGAAGAGCTGGTGGAAGGAAGTCGACGCTCGATTTCCAGAGGGTTTCGCCACCGACTAACAGTGGTCTGTCAGCAATCAACGCTTGAAGTAGTGGTCTTCGCCAGAAGTCCATTGAAGGTTGAGTTCTTAAGCGTCTTACTACACGAGGAAATCTGGCGAATTCCACTACGTTTCAGACCAAGAGAGAAACGAAATCATGTTGCTATCCGGATTCAATTGTTTGCTGGCGTTGCTGTTCAGCCTTAGTGTGTTTTCTGTGAGCGCATGGGGTAAGGAATCCACCGCGGCCGGGAAAACGCCGAACGTCGTTTTGATCATGGCGGATGATCTTGGCTGGAAAGACTTGCATTGCTACGGCAACGACCAGCTTGATACGCCCAACATCGATCGGCTGGCCGAGCAGGGTTTGCTGTTCACAGATGCGTATTCGGCCGCACCCGTCTGCACGCCGACACGTGCGGCGCTGATGACGGGAGAATCGCCGGCGCGCCTGAATATCACCAATCACGCCGGAGGACACGTTCCGAATTTCCAAAAGCCCGGCACAGATTTGATCACGCCGATCTGGTTGCGGCATCTGCCACTGGAGCGCGTGACGCTGGCTGAGCAACTCAGGGCGGCGGGCTACGCGACTGGCTTTGTCGGCAAGTGGCATCTTTCCAATAGTCGACAATCTATCCCGGACGCGAACAATAAGCTGTCGTCTGAACCGGAGTTACGCCCGGAGCATCAGGGCTTTGACATCAATGTCGGTGGATGCCGTTTCGGAGGGCCGCCGAGCTATTTCAGCCCGTACAAGCTTCCTAACCTGGAGGGGAAAATCGACGGCGAGTACCTGCCTGACAGGTGTGCTGATGAATGCATCGGCTTCATGGAGTCGGCCAAAGCCAGCGATCATCCGTTCTTCCTTTGCTGGTGGAACTATTCGGTGCACTATCCCTTTCAGGCTCCCGCCGATTTGATCGCGAACTACGAAAAGAGAAAAGGTCCGGGCGTCGAAAACCCAACCTACGCCGCGATGATCGAGGGGATGGATGCATCGATCGGGAAGCTTCTCACCGCAATCGACGATCAGGGGCTGAGTGAAGAGACTCTGGTGGTCTTTACTTCCGACAACGGACCGTTCGCGGCGAACGTAAAACCTCTGAGGGCTGAGAAGGGTTATCTATACGAAGGCGGAATCCGTGTCCCGATGATTGTTCGCTGGCCTGGTCGCGTCAAGCCTTCGACTCGGACGTCGACGCCCGTGATCACGATGGACATTCACGCAACGATTCTGGATGCCGCCAAGTTACAGGCCGATCCGTCCAACACTCAGGACGGAATTTCTCTGTTGCCGATGCTGACCGGCGAATCAGAGTTGCGGCGTCAGTCGATTTACTTTCACTATCCCAATTACGCGTTCCACAAAAAGAATCGACTGGCTAGTGCGGTTCGCTCGGGTGATTACAAGTTGCTCTGGTTTTACGACGACGATTCCGTTGAACTCTACGATCTGAAAAACGACATCAGCGAGTCACGCAACCTCGCGAGCGAAATGCCGGACAAGGCACGACAGCTTCGATCGGAACTGGAGGCATGGCTCAAAGAAACCAATGCCAGCCAGCCTGGACGTGCCAATTGAGCCAAGTTTCTCAGCCCGGACAAATCCCTGTTTTGCTGGTTTAAGAACCGGCGATACGCCTGTCCGAGCGAGTCCGGTGGATTTGCGTTGTCCTTTGGGAGTCGGACTTCATGGCTGCCCGAGACTCCCGGTGTCCCCGATCCAGACCGGGGAGTTACCATTTCTTCAATGGGTGTTTTTCATGTTCGTCTCGCCTGAATTGAGCAATCCGACTAACAACATCCGGATGGTTGTCAGTGGATAGGTCGTAGAGTTCGATGTTTCCATACAGACCATTGAGTCGGCAGCCCTTTCATTTATCCGTTGACACGCCAGAAGTCGACCGCCTCGCCATAACTGAGTGTCTGCGGATGGCGTCGGCCCCGACGCAGTCCAGGTCCTCCAATCGCTTTGTTTATCAGTCCGCGCAGCCACCAAAGCCAACGTGTGATGTGGCAGGCGATCAAAGACTCTCAAGCCGTTAACCCGACCCGAGCTAAACATGAACCGTCCGGTTCGGTGGGTCGGAAGCAAACGGCATGGTAACAAGCGGCCACTTTGTGAACCGAGAGCGCGATAGTTCGCAGAGAAAAAACCGCCCGGACGGACGCTGGCTAATGCGAATCTGGGACGGCCGAGTTCGGAAGAGAGGTTTCGGGCAAATCACCGGAACTTGAAAAACGCCCCAAACACGGCGTTTATTAGCCGGCCAAGAACGGCCGATGGAGACTCTCAACCTGCGAACTGGCCGGTAGGGCCAATTCCGCAGATCGTGATGAGTGCAGCGGAAACAACAGTCTTTGTGAAGGCTATCTATATCGATAAGCAGCAGAAGTGATGTTATCGAGTCGGGAGCCTGGGTGCCGGACGGTTCTTCCAAACCTAAGTGACGCTGTCTTCGTTGGCGCGGTAGCCTTCGTAGCCTGCCTTCGCGACAGCTTCGGCGACAAGGTTGCGGATGAGAACATGCCTAGCTTACCCATGCCAGAGTCTTCGCCGAATGCAGTTTCCGTCGCACCGGGTTCGAGGCAAGTGACGTGAAGACCAGTGCCAGCAAGTTTTTCTCGTATACGTTTGGTGAACAACAGCACGTATGCTTTGGTGGCGTCGTAGGCCGACATGTTGGGACGGACTTGATAGGCTGCGATGGAATCTAACCAGTGTTTCTGCGTCTCATCCGGAAGTGATACAGCTTGAAGAAAAAGGGACCCTCGAATGGGCGCACGAGGAACGTTGAACCATTGCATGCCTGTTGTGCTTCAATGGGCGTTGCCTTCGGGCTGGTTTATCGAATATCTCAACGATCACGCTCGGTCGATCAACGGGGCTACGTGGACTCCGCGATTCCGCGTCGATAGTCTCCCGGTGTCTCTCCTGTCTCGCGTTTGAAGACAGCGCTCAGGCTTTCTTTGCGACTGTAGCCTGCCTTTGGTGCGATTTGTTCTAGAGTCATATCCGTTTCCCGCAGCAGTTGCTTCACTCGATCAATTTGAGTATTCGTGATTTGCTCGTGAGGTGTGCGTCCCAATTCCTCTCGGAACCGACGCTCTAGCTGACGGCGTGACAGTGACGTGATTGCCGTCACATCATTGACATTGATTCCGTCACAAGCATGTTGGCGAATGAACCGACAAACGTTGGCTAGCTCTTGATCATCAACTGCGACGACATTCGTCGAAAGTCGTTCAGAAACCGACTTGGGTGCGACGAATTCGATATCCAATTTCGGCTGGATGCCTGAGAGCATTTCGTGCAATACCTCACACGCGCGGAAGCCAACTCGCTCTGCATCGGGACGTACGCTCGATAGCGCTGGGTCGCAAAGCAAGCAGGTGGCTTCATCATCATCGACTCCGATCACCCCAATGTCATCGGGGACGGCGATACCCGCACTGCGACACGCGTTCAAAACTTGCTGCCCGCGAATGTCGTTGCAAACAAAAAGCCCCGTTGGACGCTTGAGTGCAGTAAGCCATTTTGACAATCGATCGGTTTCGACACTCCCAGCTTCTTCCAGGCTGGTCAGTGTGCTTCCGGGGCGTCCCTCCGATTCATAGAAATCGAATGGGCAATCGGACTGCTGAACTAGTTTGCGAAAGAAACACAGCCGAGCCTCTGAGTAGGCCGCGAACCGAAACCCGCAAAAAGCAAAGCGACGAAATCCGCGATTCCAAAGGTGCTCGAACGCCAATTCGGCGACGCGCTGGTTATCCGTTTCGACTTGGGGAACGCCAGTAAATTTTCTGTTGCAGCGCACGTCAACAATCGGCGCCTTCAACTCTCGAAGTGACTCGATGTTATGGGTATCGACACGGGCAATCACTCCGTCGATCCTGGATTGACGCATCCAATCGGGCATCGCTGAATCAAGTGTCATCTCTTGATGCAACAGCGACCAATCGACCTGGGTTCGAGCGAAGTACGACACGCCGCGAAGCAATTCTCGCCCGTAGGCGCGAGACGCCTCGACAAGCAAAGCGATTCTCGGGCGGCTTTTCTGGTGGCTCATGGATGCCTCGCTGAAATGTCGCAAATCGTTATTTCTGTGTCGCGAATCAATATCTCCCGGGCGTTTGCAGTCGCTATTTTGTAGTTTGTAGCAGGCAAACGCGACGACGCAAATGCTTTCTTGTACTTTTGCCTCCGTCCACATTCATGACATCATGCCGTAAGGAACCGAATGACTGACGAAGCCATTCCAACAACTAACATCGCGACGGATGACCAAACCCGTGAGTTGCCCGTGGTGCCAATGCAATACATTTATCCGTTTGTGCTTGTCACGACGCTTTTTGCGCTCTGGGGATTTGCCAACGACGTGACCAACCCTTTGGTGGCGGTGTTTAAGGATGTCTTTGTCATTGATAATGCTCAAAGCACGTGGGTGCAGATGGCGTTTTATGGAGGGTATGCCACGATGGCGCTACCGGCGGCGATCTTCATCCGAAAGTTCTCCTACAAGTCTGGCATCATTGTAGGCTTGTTGCTTTACGCAACAGGTGCCCTGCTCTCGGTCCCTGCTGCTGCAGGCGCGAACTTCAATCTGTTCATCATCGCACTTTACATTTTGACCTTTGGGCTGGCATTCTTGGAAACGACGGCGAATCCTTACATCTTATCGATGGGACCGGCGGAGACATCGACCCGTCGTCTCAACTTGGCTCAAGCCTTCAATCCCGTTGGTTCGCTGACAGGAATGTTTATTGCCGGCACGGTCATTCTGTCCACGATTCAAGTCGAGGACTTCAAGAATGATGTAAATGGTTTTCAAGCCGAACTCAGGCCAGCAGCAGTGGAGAAACACGAGCACAAGATTCTTCCGTTTCTCAAGGCGAAAGATCGCGAACGAACCAATGACCCGAATGTCAAAACCTACGTCACGAACCTGGGTCCCGATGCCCAGAACGTCGCCTCGACTGCGCTGCAGGATTTTAAGGACGGAAAGATCGCTACGTTTCAGGGCAAAACCCATTCGGAACTACAGAAGCAGGATTTGAAGACTGTTTCGATGCCTTACATGGTGATTGGCTTTATCGTCATCGGCGTGATGGTCGTTTTCATACTGACGAAGATGCCAGACACTAGTCCCTCGGGCGACGAGCATGACCTCCACTTCGGCAGGACCGTTGGCAGATTGCTGAAAAATCCCCGTTACGTGGGAGGCGTGATTGCGCAGACGTTCTATGTGGGAGCACAGATCATGTGCTGGACGTTTATTATTCAGTATGCTGAAAACGCTTTGGGCATCGACAAGGCAACAGCGCAAAACCACAACATCCTGGCGATGGTAATTTTCCTCTGTAGCCGATTCATCTGCACGTTCTTCCTGAAATATATCTCACCGGGACGGCTGCTCATGGTTCTCAGTCTGGGCGGGTTTGTCTGCACGCTGGGAGCCATTCACTTGGAAGGCATGTCGGGACTCTATTCCCTGATAGCTGTTTCCGCATGCATGTCGCTGATGTTCCCAACCATTTACGGCCTGGCGCTCGACGGTGTCGGTGAAGATGCCAAACTTGGTTCGGCAGGACTGATCTTTGCCATCGTCGGCGGAGCTTTCATGCCACGTCTGCAGGGTCAAATTCTTGACTTGGACAGTTTCATGGGAACCACCGCGACGCGGGGATCATTTTACCTGCCAGCACTTTGCTTTGTGGTGATTGCCATCTACGGAATTGTTTGCTGGAACCGGAGGGAAGTTTCAAGTCCGGAAAGCAAACTCGCTTAGTAAACCACCCGTAGCCACAATTGTCTCGACAGTTCTTTTAAGCATCAAATAGACGGTAACTACATATGACCCATAACCAAACTTCTCCAACCATTTGGAAAGGCAACCTTCCCAAGATCGGCATCCGTCCGACGATTGACGGTCGATTGGGTGGCGTTCGCGAATCGCTGGAAGACCAGACGATGAACTTGGCCAAGCGAGTTGCCGAGTTGATCTCGTCCAATGTCCGCTATCCCAACGGTGATCCGGTCGATTGTGTAATCGCCGATTCTTGCATCGGTGGCATTGCCGAGGCAACTGCCTGTGAAGATCAGTTTCGCCGCGAGAATGTTGGCGTTTCACTCACTGTCACGCCGTGTTGGTGCTACGGATCGGAAACGATGGACATGGACCCGCTGCGTCCAAAAGCGGTGTTCGGGTTCAATGGCACCGAACGTCCCGGCGCGGTCTACCTCGCTGCCGTACTAGCGGGCCACACGCAAAAAGGCATCCCCGCGTTTGGCATTTATGGTCGTGATGTTCAAGAAGCAGGCGACGCCGCGATGCCTGCTGATGTGCAAGACAAGATTCTGAATTTTGCTCGCTGCGGACTCGCGGCGGCGCTGATGCGTGGCAAAGCCTACTTGTCGATGGGCGGAACTTCGATGGGTATTGCCGGTTCGATGGTCGATTTCGCTTTGTGGGAAAAGTGGTTCGGCATGCGTGTCGAAGACATCGACATGAGCGAGTTCATCGGACGAATGAACAAGGGACAGTTCGACCAAGCGGAATACGAGCAGGCAATGGCTTGGGTGAAATCGAACTGCCCAGAAGGCGACGACTACAACAGCGAAGAAACGAAACGCTCACGCGAGCAACTCGATAGCGAATGGTCGGACAGTGTGAAGATGTCGTTGATTGCACGCGACTTGATGGTCGGCAATCCGAAGCTGGCGGAGAACGGACTGGGTGAACAGGCTCAAGGGCACGGAGCGATCGCAGCGGGATTTCAAGGCCAGCGTCAATGGACCGACCACTTCCCCAACGGCGATTTTCTCGAAGCGATCCTAAACACGTCGTTCGACTGGAATGGAAAGCGTGCCCCCTACATCGTCGCAACCGAAAACGATGCCCTCAACGCGGCAACGATGCTGTTCGGTCACTTGCTGACCAATACGGCGCAGGTGTTCGCCGATTTGCGGACGTACTGGAGTCCTGACGCGGTTGCTTCCGCATGCGATGGCTATGAGCTTGATGGTGCCGCCAGCGACGGGTTGCTGCACCTGATCAACTCCGGACCAGCAACGCTCGACGGTACAGGTCAGCAAACCGATGCGGATGGCACACCGACGATGAAGCCGTTCTGGGAAATCAGCGACGATGAAGTCGAAAAGTGCTTGAAGGCAACGACGTGGCATCCATCGATCACTGAGTACTTTCCCGGTGGTGGGATGAGTACCCGGTACAAAACGAAAGGCGGCATGCCGGCCACGATGACGCGAATCAACCTAGTTGATGGTTTAGGTCCAGCGATTCAGATCGCCGAAGGTCACACGGTTGAATTGCCGGAAAATGTTCACGATGCGTTGGACAATCGAACCAATCCGACTTGGCCAACGACCTGGTTTGCTCCAACGGTCACTGGTCGCGGTGCATTCACGTCGACTTACGAAGTCATGAATCACTGGGGTGCCAACCACTGCGTGATGACCGCCGGGCATGTCGGCCATCTGTTCATCACTTTGGCTTCCATCCTTCGGATCCCCGTTTACATGCACAACGTCGATGAATCTCGGGTCTTCCGTCCGAGTGCGTGGAATGCGTTCGGTACCGACAATTTGGAAGGCGCTGACTTTCGTGCCTGTCAGAACTTTGGACCGTTGTACGGAAGGCACTGAGCCGACGGCGCTAGCCGCGGGTGACACAGCACCGCTATCAACACAACCAACAACGAAACCCGCGGCTAGCGCCGTCGGCTCAAAGAGGATGCTATGAACGACACCATCGCAATCTTAATAACGTGGACAACCTACGGCACGTGGATGCCGGGTGACGCGAGAGGCTGGAGAAAACGAAAGGGCGGTTCGCAATTGCCGCAGCCTCTCTTGGCCGATTGGTGTCGCAAGCAAATGAAGGGTGAAGCTGTGCTTCTAGAACCTCACCATCACGATGCGGTTGAAACTGCGTGTCGCAACCACTGCGAACATCGCGGTTGGCATCTCTACGCTGTTTCAGCAAGGACCAACCACGTGCATGTGGTGATTGCAGCCGATGCAAAGCCCCAAATTGTCCGAGATCAGTTGAAAGCGAATTGCACAGGTGCGATGCGAAGATTATCAACACCGCTCAGCGTTGAAAGAACGTGGACCAAGGGCGGCGATTGTGAAACGCTAGAGACCGATGAAGACATCCACGAAGCTGTGATCTACGTGACCGAAGCGCAGGACCAGAAAGGGCGTGAGCAAAGCCAAACCGCAACGACTGCTGACCATTCAGAATAAACTGAGCCGACGGCGCTAGCCGCGGGTAATCGAGCACCACCAGTAACAACGACCAACAACGACACCCGCGGCTAGCGCCGTCGGCTCAGAGAAAAACACATGAACATACTACAATCCATGCTGGAACTGTCTCACTTCGTTGGGCAGGAGCATCGAGACTTAGCGATCCTTGGCGAAGGCAACACGTCGGCGAAGATTGACGAGGAAACTTTCTTGGTCAAAGCGAGCGGTAGTTGCCTTGAAACGCTCAGGGAAGACGACGCGGTTGCGTGTCGATTCGATGCGCTGCTGCCGATGTTGGATCAAGACGACATCAGCGATCAGGAAATCGAAGATCGCTTGCTGGCCTGCCGTGTCAACTCAAACGCCAAAAAGCCGTCGGTCGAAACGCTCTTTCATGCTTACCTGCTTTCATTGCCAGGCGTTGAATTCGTAGGCCACACGCACAGTATCGCCGTGAATCAAATCCTCTGTTCGCCGCTCGCAGAGAAATTTGCAACCAATCGACTTTTCCCTGACGAGATCGTGTGTTGCGGCACACGATCGGTCTTCGTTCCCTACGTTGATCCGGGACTCACGTTGTCGCAAGTGATCCGAGAAAAGACTCAGGCGTTCATGGACGAAGGTGGAAACGCTCCGCGTGTGATCCTGCTGCAAAACCACGGATTGATTACCGTCGGCAAAACACCCGGTGCTGTGAAAGCCGCGATGCTAATGGCTCACAAGGCAGCGGAAATTTTTGTTGGTGCCGCAGCCTTGGCAGGTCCGGTATTCATGAGTGATGCCGACGTGGATCGCATTGCCAATCGTATTGACGAACACTACCGCCAAAAAGCACTGAAACTATGATCAACCGTCGCTACGTCGCGTGCGACTTGGGTGCCGAAAGCGGACGAGTCATTCTTGGCACGCTCGATGATGGTCGCGTCGTACTGGAAGAAGTGCACCGATTTCCAACGGGCGCGGTACGAGTCCAGAACTCACTGCGTTGGAATGTCCTGAGCATCTTCGAGGAACTCAAGCAGGGTTTACAGAGGATCGCCGCTCGCGACGTTTCGGTGTCATCGTTGAGTGTCGATTCGTGGGGCGTCGATTACGTGTTGTTCAATGACCGCCAACCAATGGTGGCGTTGCCCTATCAGTACCGCGATTCGCGAACGGAAAAGACTTACGCCAGCGCGCTTGCCGGGGACGGACGCGAGAAGATTTTCGCCGAGACCGGCATCCAATTTATGGCGATCAACACGTTGTATCACTTGATCGCAGACGTGAAAGACAATCCGGATGTGCTAGCGATCGCAGATCATTTTCTGACGATCGCCGACTACATGAACTACCTCTTCAGCGGAGTGGTCAGTGCGGAGGTGAGTTTGGTCAGCACGACTCAGCTCTACAATCCGATTGCAGGAAAGTGGTCGGACGATTTGATCCAGCGGTTTGGCCTGCCCGGAAAATTATTTCCCCGTATCGTGCCTTCTGGCACTCGGCTTGGCCCTTTGACTGCAGAACTTGCCGCGGAAACTGGCTTGGAAGATGTCCAGACGATCGCGACTTGTTCGCACGACACCGGCGCGGCGGTTGCTGCAGTGCCGGCGGAACCCGGCGACGATTGGGCTTACCTGAGCAGCGGGACATGGTCATTGATTGGCGTCGAACTTCCGCAGCCACTAATCAATGATCAGATCTTGGCAAACAATTATACGAATGAAGCTGGATTCGGCGGTACGACGCGCTTTCTGAAAAACATCGTTGGACTGTGGTTGTTACAAGAGTCGCGTCGTGCGTGGCAGCGCCAGGGCAACGACTTGAGCTACGCCGAAATCAATCAGCTAGCCGAACAAGCCGAACCGTTTCGCTCAATTATCAATGCCGACGACCCGCGGTTCATGAGTCCTGCTGACATGCCGGCGGCCATCGTCGAGTTTTGTCGCGAGACGAATCAACGCGAACCGGAAACCCCGGGGCACTTTGCTCGGTGCATCTTCGAGAGCTTGGCACTCCTTTACGGAAAAACCCTCGATACGATTGAAGAGTTGACCGGCCGTACGATCAAAAAACTACACATCGTCGGCGGCGGCAGTCAAAGCAAGCTGCTAAACCAGTTTGCTGCCAACGCGACTGGCCGAACTGTGCTCGCCGGACCCGTTGAAGCCACGGCGATAGGCAACGTTTTGATTCAAGCCATCGCGATGGGCGAACTGCAATCGCTCGCCGAGTTACGTCAACGGGTGAGCAAGTCGTTCGAGATCGACTCGTTCGACGCACTTCCATCGCCAGCACTACAAGAAGCACGACAACGTTTCGCGGGAATGACCAAATGATCGTTTCCGTCTTAACGAACACAAGCTGAGCCGACGGCGATAGCAGCTAAACCCGCGACAACTCCCACCACTCTATAGACGAGAAACGACCATGAGCTTGCGACTAAGAGTCTTCGTCAGCCTACCCCTCATCATCGCGTCGATACCTTCATCGATTCATGCACAGGAATCAATGGACAAACTGTGGGGGGATCGTGTCGTCAAACTGCGTGCAGAAAACGCTCAGCGCGGACAGTTGTTTGACGAAGGCAACTACGCCATGTTTATTCACTGGGGTCTTTATTCGCTGCTGGGAAATGAAGTCGACGGAAAGACTTATTACGGCATCGGCGAGTGGATCATGAACCCACGCATGGCGGGCATTCCGGTCGAGAAATACAAGCAGCTTGCCGGCCAGTTCAATCCAACGAACTTTGACGCCAAAGAGATCGCACGCATCGCCAAGGAAGCGGGCATGAAATACATCGTCATCACAGCCAAACACCATGACGGTTTCGCGATGTACGATTCAAAGGCATGCGACTTCAACATCGTCGACGCGACGCCGTGGAAGAAAGACCCGATGAAGGAGCTTGCTGCCGCGTGTCGTGAAGCTGGTTTAGGTTTCGGATTCTACTACTCCCACAACCAAGACTGGACATTCCCCGGTGGCAACGGTGGTCCGACGACAGATGAAGAAGGCAATCCGGCGACGTTTGATGATTACTTTTTGAAGAAGTGCGTGCCGCAAGTTAACGAAATCACGACCGAGTATGGTCCGATTGAACTGGTCTGGTTCGACACCCCTGGCAAAATGCCCAAGGAGTACGTGCAGCAACTCGTCGACTTGGTCCATAAGAATCAGCCGCGGGCATTGGTTTCGGGCCGAGCTGGTCACGGACTTGGTGACTACCAAACGCTTGGCGACATGGAAGTGCCACGAGAGAACATCGAGGGCATGTGGGAAAGCGTTGATACAACTAACGACTCGTGGGCCTATGCTTGGTACGACGAGTATTGGAAATCGCCGAAAGAGATTCTCCATCGTTTGATCTCATGTGTCGGTCGCGGTGGAACCTACATGCTGAACATCGGCCCAAAAGGCGATGGTTCCGTACCCAAGCGAGCTGAACAAACGCTGGCCGCTGCGGGCGAGTGGATCCATCGTTATCCGCAAGTCGTTTACAACACAGCCGCTTCACCTTGGCATCACGCACTGCCGTGGGGCGATGTGACACGGAAAGACAACACACTGTTTCTTTGCGTGTTTGATTGGCCTAAGTCCGGCAAACTGTATCTGCCGAATCTGAAAACTAAGATCGCATCCGCCAATTTGCTGTCAGGCGGTGAATCGGTACCGGTCACGTGGACCGCTGCGGGCGACTGGGCTGTGATCAATCTTCCACCACAGGCACCGGAGAAACTGGCCTCGGTGATCCAGGTCAACCTGGAATCAGAACCAATCGTTGACCCCGTTTGGGCACTCGACCCGGGAATGGACACCGAAGTGCTTGCGGAATTCGCAGAAGTCGAGAACGCGAAGAAAGGCCGCAAGCGATGGATGGAAAAGTTCGGCGAGTGGAAAGCAGTCGTTCACGCACACGCGTTTGAAGATGGCGGCCACGCATCTTGGGAAATCGATGTCCACCAGCCCGGCGAATACAACGTTTCACTTACTTACGCGGGCACAGGGCGGCTTGTCTGGAGTGTCGCGATCGAGGGTGGAGAGAAGATCCAGAATCAACAGAATTCGTCGCACAACTATCAAACGTTCCCGATCGGATGGATGAACTTTTCTAAAGCCGGTCGGTACACGGTTTCGGCCAAATGCATAGACGGCGACATCGCTTCGGCAAGTCTGAAGGCAATCCATTTCGAGCCGATGCAGTAGTTTTGCAGATGCACTTTGCTTCACCCTCCCACTGCGTGGGAGGGTCGGACGCGGTAGCGGCCGGGGAGAGCCCTTTCCGGGGCCTGAGAGCCCGACTCTTCCAAAGAGAGAGTGAAGACAACTGGTCAAATTCAAAAACCGTGAAGTCAACCACCATGCGAAACGCATTAGTGCAGATGAGCAATTGAAACCGATGACCATAAAACTTGTCGTGGGCACCGTGTTGCTTGCCGTAGGTGCCTGTGCGGGCTTCGCCCAAGCGGAAACCATCGATGGCAGTCGCCCGAATATCGTCCTGGTCATGACCGATGATCAGGGGATGGGCGATCTTTCCTGCATGGGAAATGAAGTTGTCAAAACGCCGCACATCGATCACTTCTACAAACAGTCGACGCGGTTTACCGATTTCCAGGTCAGCCCAACCTGCGCGCCGACTCGTGCCGCGATCATGAGTGGCCGCGCGCCGTTTAAGAATGGTGTGACGCACACGATTATGCAGCGCGAACGGATGGCGCCCAGTACGTTCACGATGCCACAGGCGTTGCAGTCTGCCGGCTACAAGACTGGGATTTTCGGCAAGTGGCACCTTGGTGACGAGGACGCGTATCTGCCCGGAAGCCGTGGTTTTGACGAAGTCTTGATTCACGGTTCCGGTGGAATTGGACAGGTCCCGCTTGGCGATTTCCCTACCAACAAGGAGAACCTCTATTTCGACAACGTGCTATTGCACAACGACACGATCGTGCAGACCAAAGGTTTTTGTACCGACCTGTTTTTTCACTCTGGCCTGGCGTGGATCAAGAAGCAGCATCAATCCGGCAATCCCTACTTTGCGTACATCTCGCTGAATGCACCACACGCGCCGCTGGTCGCCGCGGAAAAGTACACGCGGCGGTTCACGGAACTCGGTTACGACAACGGGACGGCGGGTCGCTATGGCATGATCGAAAACATCGACGACAATTTTGGACGCTTGATGGAAAAGCTCGACGAGTGGAAGGCGCTCAATAACACGCTTGTGATTTTCATGACCGACAACGGCGCGACGCATTTGAGTGGCAAGCTAAATGGCAAGAGGGTGAGGCACTTCAACTTCAATATGAAGGGAGGCAAGAATTCGCCCAACGAAGGCGGTTCGCATGTTCCGGCATTCTGGTACTGGAAAGGCGTGCTGGGCGAAGGCGTTGATATCGATGCGTTGACGGCACACATCGATCTGTATCCGACGTTTTGTGATTTGGCAGGCGCAAAACTGCCCGACAACGTGCAGGAGTTTGACGGTCGATCAATGGTGCCGTTGCTGAAAAATCCGAAAGCAGCGTGGGCCAATCGAGAATTATTCTTCCATTGCGGTCGTTGGCCGATAGGGAAAAGAGACGAGTTTAAGTTTCATAAGTGTGCAGTGCGGACCGATCGCTGGCGTTTCGTCAACAACACACAGCTCTACGATATCTCCGCCGACCCGAATGAAACGACAGATGTGGCGGAATCGCACCCTGAAGTGATCTCGCAATTGCGCACATCGTACGATCAATGGTGGTCGTCTTTGCCTCCACTGATGGTCAACGAAGATCTCCCTCGGGTTGCCCCGGCCGACCAACCGTTGGCGATTCGGTACTACAAACAATTGGAAGCGAAAGGCATCCCCGATTGGGTGCCCGATGACATTTGACTCCGTGTTCATTACTAGACTGAGCCGACGGCGTGAGCCGCGAGTGACCGAACACCGCCGGTACGACAACCAACGACGCCACCCACGGCTCGCGCCGTCGGCTCACGAAGTTTGCTGCACATCCAAGCACGACACTACTCAACCAAAGAATCTGCATTGCCCCTAAGGCTTATCATGCATCTAGAAAGTATCACTCAAATTTTGTTCATCGCAGCGGTCATTGTGCCGTCTGTCCATGCAGATGAAGCAAAACGACCGAACGTTGTGGTTGTCATTACCGACGATCAGGGCTACGGCGATCTGGCCTTTACTGGCAACCCCGCCATCAAGACGCCCAACATCGACAAGTTGGCCACGCAAGGAACGCTGCTGAACAACTTTCACGTCGACCCCACCTGCGCGCCGACTCGATCCGCGTTGATGAGTGGACGCTACTCCGATCGCGTCGGCGTTTGGCACACCGTTCAAGGACGCAGCATGTTGCGTCGCCGCGAAACTACGATGGCGAACGTCTTTGGCGCTAACGGCTACGCCACAGGGCTGTTTGGCAAATGGCACCTCGGTGACTGCTATCCCTATCGCCCCGAAGATCGCGGATTTCAGCACTGCGTTTACCATGAGGCCGGAGGCGTTGGGCAGGCACCCGACTATTGGGGCAACGACTATTTCGATGACACCTACATTGTCAACGGAAAGCACCAACAATTCGAAGGTTTCTGTACTGACGTTTGGTTCGACGAGGGGATGAAGTTTATCGAGGCCAACAAAGACAAGCCTTTCTTCGCCTACATCTCCACCAACGCGCCTCACAGTCCGTATTTCTGCCCCGAGAAATACACGCAGCCGTACGAAGGCAACCCGCAAGTTTCGATCACCGAATTCTATGGCATGATCACCAACATCGACGACAACATGGCCAAGCTCATGAAGCTGCTTGATGACCAAGGCATCGCCGATAATACAATTCTGGTTTTCATGACCGACAACGGAACCGCCGGCGGCATTAAAAACGGGCGTGGTTTCGATGGTGGCATGCGTGGCATGAAGAACTCTGAATACGAAGGTGGTCATCGCGTCCCGTTTATCATTCGTTGGCCCAACGGCAAGATCGAAGCGGGTAAATCCGTCGAGCGTTTGACCGCGCACATCGACATCCTGCCGACCTTTATCGAACTATGCGACCTCGAAGCACCTGAGATCGAGTTCGACGGCCGCAGCATTGCCGACTTGCTGCACACCGATGGCAAAGACTGGACCTCGCGTGCGTTGATCGTTGAATCGCAGCGCGTCGTGGATCCGATCAAATGGCGGAAGAGCGCCGTGATGAATGACCGCTGGCGATTGGTCAATGGCGAAGAACTTTATGACTTGAAGGCCGACCCCAAGCAGGCCACGGACCTGGCCGCATCGCATCCTGACGAACTGAAGCTTCTGCGTGCTGAATACGATCGGTTTTGGACTGACGTTTCCGCCGAGCATGACCTCACCAGCTACATGGTGATTGGATCGGACCATTCGCCCATCGTGTCGCTGTCGTCGCATGACTGGCTGATCGACAAGCTTCCACCATGGAGTCAGGCCCACATCAAGCAAGGAGCGGTCGCAGAAGAATCGTTCTGGGCGATCGAAGTCGAACGTGACGGCGACTATGAAGTCTCGCTGCGACGTTGGCCCGTGGAAGCCGACAAGGGCATCAACGACGGCACTTACGGCAAAGCGTTCAATTACAAGCAAGCGCGTCTGCGGATTGGCGACGTCGACGAAACGATCGACATTCCCGAAGGTGCTAAGGAAGTCACGTTTAAAGTGAATTTAGAAAAGGGGATCACCAAACTCGCACCGGTTTTCATCGGCCCCGATCTAACGGCCACGCCGTACTACGCCTACGTGACGCACCAACCCAAAGCCGACTGGCAAACGCCACAAGGCATGGGCATTCCCGTCTACGACCCGTCGTATGGACGCGTCCCGCCACAGGTGAAAAAGTAAACGCGAGACGTCACATGTGTTTTGAGACAATACCCTGATCGTCGTAGTGGGATTCGCCAGAATTCCTGACGCGGGCGAATCCGAACCAAGGGATTTCGGGCGAAATCCACTACGGCACGTTAATCGACCCGCGGGCTCGACACCTACACACTTCAAGAATAGAAACCATCGACGCAACGCATCGACCTAAAACTCTGGACACTCGTCATTACCATCGAGCCCACTTGGGAATCGTTAGCCGAACACTATCAAGTGCCAGATTGGTTAAGCGATCCAGCTTTTGGGCGAGAGGGGAGCCAGACCGTAGAACGGGGACTTATCTCCAGTTCGTTCCTTTGCATTCCCAAACAACTTTTAAACACTAGTGAACGAGCACCGAATGAGATACTTGCAAATTTTGACTTTGGTCCTGCTGACCGGATCGTACTGCCAGGGCGCGGATACGGAAGCGAACTTCTATGTTTCCCCCACTGGATCTGACGATTGGTCCGGGGCCCTTGATGTGCCTAATGCCGCAGCCAATGACGGTCCATTCGCGACGTTGGCGCGAGCGCGTGACGCGGTCCGAGATCTGAAGCAGACGGAGAAAAACGACATCGTTGTTCTGGTTCGCGAGGGCACCTACTCATTGAAACAGACCGTGGTCTTTGGAATCGAAGACTCGGGACCAGATGGTTCGACGATTACCTACGCTGCGTACCCCGACGAAACGCCTGTCTTCAGCTCGGGCAAGGCCATCGACGGATGGACGAAAGTCACTGCTGCTCTGCCGGGCTTGCCCGACGTCGCCGATGGGAACCTGTTGATGGCCGACGCCTCAGATCGGTTCTTGACGCTTTACGACAAGGAAGGGTTGCTACAGCGAGCACGCTCGAAGGGCTTTATTCCGCTCGGTGGTGGCAGTCGCAATCAGCTGCATTTTCCTAAGGGCCGATTGAAGAATTGGCCGAACGTGGAAGATGTGGAGATCGTTGTCCGGCCGCATCACGCCTGGATCTCCAATGTGCTGCCGTTGGTATCTGTTGACGAAAAAAAGCAACTGGCCAAGACGTCGATCGATGCAACCTACGCGATGAACAAGCTCCATTTTCTGCCGACCGTTAAATCCTGTTGGGTAGAAAACGCGTTGGAGGAACTCGACGAACCAGGTGAGTGGGTTCTCAATACAAAGGAAAGCAAGGTCTACCTCTGGCCGCGAAACAATTCGACCGTCGTCGCTCCCCAGTTGACGGAGCTGATTCGCATCGAAGGCGAGATCGATAAGGAAGGTCCGAAGGACACGCCGGCACGGAACCTACGCTTTCGTGGTTTGACATTTATGCATGGCGAGCGATATCAGTTGACTGCTGACGACGCTGGACTGCAGCACGACTGGGACATGCATGACAAGGCCAATACATTGGTTCGTCTTCGCGGCACCGAGAACTGTGTGATTGAGCAGTGTCATTTTGCCCATAGCGGCAGTGGTGCGATCCGTGTGGATCTACACGGTCAGAAGAATGAAATCTCCGGTAACCATATTGAAAACATGGGAGGTGCAGGCATCCTGCTGTGTGGCTACGGCCCAGGAACGAAGGATGTAAATCATCACAATCTGGTCTTCAACAACCACATTCATCACATGGGGCGAATCTACCTGCACTCGCCTGGAATTCTTGTCTGGCAGAGCGGCGAGAATCGCGTGGCGAACAATCTGATCCACCACATGCCGTACTGTGGAATGATCGTCTCCGGTTTCATGAGCCACTTTTTCGACAAAAGCGGGCGGGAGCTTTGCAGAACAATACGGAAGCATGAAGTCGGCGACTTGCCTAGAAATCCGCAACCGGACGATGTTAAGCCTTTCCTTCACTCGCATGACAACCTGATTGAGTACAACGAGATTCATCATGTGATGGAAACAATGGGCGACGGTAACGGTATCTACATTCGCGGCGCGGGTGCGGGTAATGTGATCCGTCGCAATTACATCCATCACTTGGTCACGCCGATGCTGATGCAAGCGGCGATTCGGACCGACGGCGGTCAACGAGATACGCTGATCGCAGAGAACTTGATTTACAAGTGCATGGCACAAGGGATCATTTTAAAGCTGAATAATCGCGCGGAAAACAATATCGTTGCAGACGTACTTGCCCCGCCACGCGGCTACTACATGTCGTTGCGGGAGGGACCGTTAACGGGTGCCGCTATCAAACGAAACATTTTCTACTCCGTTAACAAAGAAACTGTATTCATCGATGAACTGGCGGCCGGGAACAAGAAGAAGACTGAGGATAGCCGCGGGCGTGAACTAGCGAGATCGATCGACGCCGACACGAATTACAACATCTACTTCTGCGCTGTGGATCCCAGCCTGGGCGAAACGATGCTGCAGAAACAGCAAAGCGAGGGCGTTGATGCAAACAGTCAGGCAGCCGATCCGCAGTTCGTTGATCCTGAAAATGGTGACTTCCGATTTAAGCCAGACTCGCCCGCACTGAAGATGGGCATCGTTCCCATCGATCTTTCCAAAGTCGGATTGCGTACTGCGAAACCGTGAATCCGGGCGTTTCATTGAAGGTGACTATAGTTGGCAACTACGGTCCGACTATGGTCGATAAGATGAGATTGACACGAACGTAGAAATTACAACCAAGCCATTCCTGCTCTGCTGCGAGCAATGTGGTACGAAGCGGTTGTCGCGTTTTCTATCCAACTAGACCATGGAATCTGGCCCTCCCATGCAGACTGCATCTCATTCGTTCAAGCGTCCCGAAGCCGATCTTTCGATGTTGGAACTGCTCGCGGTCGAGTATCCCAACGTGGACGCCGCGATCGCCGAATCCGCACGACTTGCAGCAGTCCGAACACTGCCAAAGGGGGTCGTGCATGTCATCAGCGACATCCACGGCGAAGACAAGAAGCTCCAACATGTGATCAATAACGCATCGGGAACTTTGCGACCGCTGGTTGAAGAGTTGTTCGCTGAAACGATGGACGCGGAGGAGAGGTTGGAGTTTCTAAAGCTGACGTTCTATCCAGCCGAAGTGACCGAGCGCGTTGGTAATACACTGACACCGCCTGACGAAATTCGAGCGTACGCGTTACGGATGCTCGGGCCACAGCTGGAACTGCTTCGTTACCTTGTTTCCAACTTCAGTCTGCGGCTTGCGACCAACGTCTTCCCTGCCGAGTACCGCGAACTATTGCTAGAGATCATGCACGCGCCGTCCACCGAGCGCGGTCCCGAATTCGTCGGAGCGATGCTTGACGAACTTGTGCGGCATGATCGCGCATTGCACTTGATCCATTTGCTCGGGCGTTTGATTCGCAACCTTGCGGTCGATGAATTGATTATCGCGGGAGATTTGTGGGATCGAGGGCCACGTGGTGATCGCGTGATGGATTACCTGCACCGTCAACCCAACGTCGAATTCGTCTGGGGAAATCACGACGTCCTGTGGATGGGCGCGTCGTTGGGACATGAAGCGCTGATCTGCACCGTTCTGCGAGTCTCGTTGCGGTATCGTCGTTTGGGTCAATTGGACGAAGGCTACAGTGTTCCTTTGACGCCGCTGGAGCATCTTGCTAGAACCGTCTACGCCGATGATCCGGCGGAGCACTTCATGCCCAAGGGCGAAGGCATGCGGCCAATGGAGGTGGTCGCAAGAATGCAAAAAGCTGCCGCCGTGATGCAGTTCAAGCTGGAAGGACAAATGATCGAGCGGAATCCGCATTGGAATTTGGACCACCGACGTTTGTTGCACCAAATCAATCACGAAGCAGGGACCATCGACATTGATGGTGCAACCTACGCCCTCCGCGACACCTGTTTTCCGACCATCGACCCGGAGAATCCTTACGAGCTTAGCGTCGAAGAAGCGAAGTGTTTGTCGAATTTAAAACACTCGTTTTTGAACAGCCAAAAGCTGCGTGAGCAAATGCGATTCATGGTCGGGCATGGTTCGATGTATCTCAAGCGAGACGAATGCCTGATCTTTCACGGCTGTGTGCCCGTGGATGCCGATGGCAACTTCCTGTCGTTTGAAATCGACGGAAAATCGTTTGCGGGACGTGCACTGTTCGAGGAGATTGAAAAAGTTGTCCGGCGCGGCGTCGTCGAATCCCAACAAGCCGATCTGGATTTCCTTTGGTATCTATGGAGCGGTCCGAGGTCACCGTTGTTCGGCAAAGATCGTATTGCGACACTCGAGCGGGACTTCATCGCCGACAAGACACCGCATCGAGAAACGAAGGATGCCTACTTCTCGTTAATCCACGAAACCGAATTCTGCGACAAAGTGTTGGCAGAGTTTGGGATGGCTACCGACGATGGGTTGATCGTCAACGGGCATGTCCCGGTGAAGGTCGAGGCAGGCGAATCGCCGCTGAAACGCAGCGGCAAAGCGATCACGATCGACGGAGCGTTCTCCGAGGCGTATGGCGATCACGGATACACCTTGTTGCTGGAACCAGGTCGCATCGTTCTGGCTCAGCACTCGCACTTCGATTCGGTGGAGGTTGCGATTCGGGACGGTGTCGACATTGTTCCCAGCGTTCAGGACATTCGCGTCTTCGATTCACCCAAACGCACCTGCGACACCGAGCGCGGCCAGCGAATCGGGCACCGCGCTGACATGCTGGAGCGGCTAATCGAAGCGTACCGAACCAATCGCCTGCACGAACGACCGAGCAGTTCGCGTTAGGCAGTCGAAGGATGTCGTATTGGCTTCTAGCCTGCGATCAATCGATGCGTTGAAGTGTCACTTGACGAAGGTTCATCGGTTGCCTGTTTTCTGGATCTGGTTTGATAATTAGATTCAGTCGCCGCGGTTGGTCAATGGTGATGACTCCCAACCGGTTTTGCTGGTATTTTCCGTAGCTGCCCGTTGATGAAACTTTGGCCGCAGTCATGTCCCCTTCGGATCCAAAGCGGAATCGCGTTTCTTCGTTCTGCACCGACATCGTCGCATGGACTTTGTACTTGCCCGGCTGATCAATTTGAATGCTCCAATCGACCCAATCGCGGTTGTCGAGCCAGTAGCCGATATGGGGAATGTCGTCATGATGTCTCACATCCGCTTGTTTTTGCTACCCTCGTTGTTGTGCACATATGCCGTGTCTGCAATCAAAACCAACTTGCCGCTCGCGTCGGGTGTGGGAAGCTGGACTTTCACAATTAACTCGCCCTCGATCGTCAGCTTGATCACGCTGGCGTTCGGATCAGGAGCTTTCGTGGGAAGTGCCAATTCAAGACCCGCATCGGTCACCGCCGATGCGACGTCGCGGTTCCCGTCTAGCAAGCGAGCACTTAGTAGCTTCTGAGTCAGTCCTGGTACGATTAGCTTGCCCTCCTCAGGCCAATCGAACACATGCAAATAGAGCGTTGTTTGTCCTTCATGGAGCTTTGCGGTGCATCGTCCCCAATCGAGCTTTGGAAGCGGACTTGCCACGGTTCCATAGATGGATTCGCTGTTGACGTCCATCCACTGACCGATTGTCTTTAACCGTTCGATCGCAGGCGGCAACAACGTGCCGTCTCCGGTCGGGCTAACATTCAACAAGTAGTTGCCGCCCTTGCTGGCGATGTCGATTAGGTTGCGAATCAACTTCTGGCCCGACTTGAAATCGTTGTCACCCTTTTGTAGCCCCAACTCCCGCTAATCGGAATGCAGACTTCCCAATCTTCACCGACGGGGGCCTGCTGAGGAATGTTGCGTTCGAGCGTTTTGTAATAGCCACGGTAACCTTCGCCCAAGCGATCATTGGTAATCGCGTTTGGCTGCAACTTGGTCAGCGAATGCAGCACGTCAAACGATTCTTGGCTCATCTTTCGGGGCGTTTCCCACCAAAAGATTCCGATCGGGCCGTAGTCGGTGAGTAGCTGACGAAACTCGGGGACGGCTTTGTCTCGAACATAATCATCGGTGCTCACCCGCTGGAATTTTGGTACCGGCGATTTCGGCCAGCGTGGGAAAGAGATCGAAGTGGCGCGTCATCCGATCAATCTCAACGCCCGGCTTCATGATACCGGGTAGACGCATAAACAGAGGGACTCGCGAGCCTCCTTCGTTCATTGATCCCTTGCCGCCCTTCATCCCGGCGTTGTGGATCGGCGATCCCGCCGCGCTGCCATTGTCGGTCATGAAAATCAGTAGCGTATTATCGGCCAAGTTCCATTTGGTCCAGCTTCTCCATCAGTTAACCAACGTTCTCGTCGATGTTGACGATCATCCCTAGAAACGCAGCCTGCTTTGCGTCGCATTTGTCTTTGAATAAGTCAGAGTAGCTCGGATCGACACGGTAAGGAGAGTGCGGTGCGTTGGTAGATTTGTAGGCAAAGTAGGGTTGTTCTTTCTCTGTACCGGCTGTCTTTGAGCTCGTCGCTTTCGACTGGATCCAACCGAGTGCTTGCTGAAAGAACACGTCGGTGCAATACCCGCGGGTTTGCTCGAAGCGTCCGTTGTGCTTGAGGATGGGGTCGAAGTAGTTGGTGCCGGGAGCGTCGCTCTGGTCACCCGCGTGACTTTGGCTGGATGAAGACTTCATCAAAGCCACGGCGATCGGGTTGAAAAGAATCAGCATCACCTAGATGCCACTTGCCGAAGATTCCCGTGGCGTAACCGGCTAATTTCAAAACTTCTGCAATCGTGGTCGTCTCCAGCGTAAGCCGTTCCCGTTCGACCACAGTATGAGTCACCCCGACTTTGAACGGCGATTTGCCCGACATCAGCGCCGCTCGCGTGGGAGAGCAAGTCGCGCTGACATGAAAATCGGTGAAGCGAATACTTTGGCTGTACAGCTTGTCCATGTTGGGCGTCTTCAAGAATGGATGCCCATGACAACTCAGGTCACCGTAACCCTGATCGTCCGTCATCACCAAAATGATGTTGGGCCGCGTTTTGCTTGTAGATTAATTATCGGCAGCCGACTCTGCAATCGCAGATTCGTGGACAATTGCAATTGCTAAAAAGCAAATCGCGATTGACCAGCAAAGTCCAAGGCGACCGAAAATAGGTGTCAACAAATTCATTTCGCGTTTTTCAAATGGATGGTTTCTTCGATGGCATTCTTGGCCACGCTCCTGCCTCCGTCACTCGCACTGATCGGTGAACGCGAGTCGGCCCAGCGAACGTACCCTAGCTACTAAGATAACGTTGTCACTGTGCTCCAGGAACCTGCGAATAACGCCCTTGGCTCGCCATTCGATATGCTTCTAGCCTGTCGCAAAACGTGAGACAGCTGAACCTCGCTCCAACGGCGACAGCAATAAAAGGTCCATCCGGGAACTCTGTGGGTCGGTTAAAATTCTCCGAGAAGGAGAACCCGAATGCACGAAACAGAATTCTATCAGCGGCTCCTTGGCTTGCAGGCTCCTTGGACTGTCGCTGACGTGAAGCTTGATCTCGAAGCCGGCCAAGTGGACATCCATGTCGAGCACACCGAAGGCACGAAGTTTTGCTGCCCAAAGTGTGTTTCACGATCTTGCGTGTTACGACCACGTTACTCTACGTCACGACGCTGCAAAGACTAGGTGTCGAAACGGAAACCTTCGCCGACAGCACCGGCACCATTGCTGAAGTTTGACGATGATGAATTCGCCGATCTGCCGGGCAATGACGCTTGAACAAATATGAAACTGTAAAGCAAGGCATTGAATATGAGTTATAGAGAGATCCTCCGTGACGTTCTCCTGTCAACGGGGTTGATAGTGAGTGTGGCGACGAGTGTGTGTGCTCAGGAGGGGAAGACGACCGCACCGACGAACAAAAACAAAATCGTTCAGCTTGATCCTGATGGCGTGACAGCGATCATTGCTTCAAGTGGAACATTGTCCAGCAATGCGAAGCGTCACTTTAGAAGTGGTAATGTGGTGCACGGGTTTGAGTCTCCGCAGGATACGGTGACCTGGACGATCGATGTTCCCAAAGAAGATGATTACGTGGTCGATGTACTATTTAGCAAGCGGGAGCAGACGCAACTGGAAGTGAGTTCGGGGGACTCTGTTCTGACCGCCCCGTCCATGATTAGGACTTGGGAGTATCGCCCTTTTTTCTGGCGTCAGGAACTACCGGGCACCTTGCATTTGAAGGCCGGTGTGAACCAGATCACCCTACGCCTGCCTGATGCAAAGCCTGCAACGGCGTCCGCAGGAAATAACGCCAACAAGTCCACGCGATTCGGCCAAGGAGTGACCGAGGATTTCAACCTGTTTTCCATCGAGTTGGGAACAGCCGCTGCGCGTCGGGGGCAAGTGGAACGCGCCGAAGCGATTCGGGGCGATGCCTCGTGGATGGCCGATGGGAAGTACGGCATCTTCGTCCACTGGTCGTCACAAAGCCGTGGATTCAGCATCGATGAAAAGAGAGTCGATTGGTTCCAGAAATCAGTGGAGATGTTCGATGTCAAGGTTTTTGCGGATGCCATTGAACGCACCGGTGCCGCGTGGATCACCTTTACCGCGACGCACCAGGGATTCTATTGGCCCGGACCCAACGCAGCGATCGACAAGGTTGCGCCGGGACGTACCGCCCAGCGCGACTTGCTGGGTGAAATCATTGATGAACTGGACCAGCGAGGCATTCGCACGTTGTTCTATCTGCATACCGGCTACAACGGTTACGACCCCAAGGTGTGGCGGGAGGCGTTAGGCGCCAACGATGCAGACACCAAACGCTTCAGCGACAATATCGAGGCGATTCTTCGCGAATGCAGCCTACGCTATGGCGAGAAGCTGATGGGATTCGGCTACATGGATGGCGCGCTGGCATGGGACTATCCCCTCAGGCCATCCTGGGAAGGCTGGGCCCGCGCGATCAAGGCGGGCAATCCCAAGGCCGTGGTGGGGCTCAGTTCGAACCGGGGCCCGACGGTCAGCCCGTTCAGCGAATTGGCCGTCACCGATGGTGGCAGTGAATTGCACGAGATCGATCCCCAGCTCATCGGGCCCGGTAAGCAATTGGGAGATGTCTCTCCGGCATGGTGGTGCCTGATGGACCAGGGCGGTTGGTTCCAAAATCGACCGATGAACGCCCGGTATAGCGGTGGCCCGGTTCATTCGACGCAGAAGTATGTTGACTTCTTCAAACGCATGGCAGAGGCCAAGGTTCCCGTGACCATCAACCTGATCATGACCGCCGATGTTACCGATGACCATCCGATCTTTAACCCCGAATGCATGGCGGTCATGGAAGAAGTCCGCAAGGCCATTCGTGGGAAATAGACGATGACGCTTAACCGACTCGAAACCCATATGCAATTACCGTCGTAGCTTGTGACTAGAAACACCATGAAGGATACAAAGATGACGAAGCAGACCTTAACTCTTTTCTTTTACGCGATGTCCGGGCTGATGTTGTCCGCAACCCATGCGGCGGATATCTATGTAGCACCGGGTGGTTCGGATGCCAGTGGAGGCACCTCCGACCAGCCGTTGGCCTCTCTTGCCGCTGCGCAAAAAATGGCCCGCAAGGCAGCCGGTGCAGAAGCGGTTACCGTGCATGTTGCTGACGGAATTTACTACCTGCCGGAGACCCTGGTCTTTGCGCCGCAAGACTCGGGCACTGAAATCAATCCTGTCGTTTACAAGGCGGTCAACGAGGGCAGTGCGGTGCTGAGCGGCGGGTCCAAATTGGAACTCAACTGGCAACCTTATGAGAACGGAATCTTTCAGGCGAAGACTCCGGCCGGGCTTGATGTCGACCAGCTGTTTATCAACGGCAAAAACCAACGCATGGCACGCTACCCGAATTTTGATGCCTCGAAAAAGACCGAGGCCTATCAAGGCTTTGCAGCTGATGCTTTTTCCAAAGAGCGTGCCGCCAACTGGGCTGATCCGACGGGTGGTTATATCCACGCCATGCACTCCAAACGCTGGGGCGGATATCACTATCTGATCACCGGTAAGGACGCCAAGGGAGAGGTGACCTATGAGGGCGGATGGCAGAACAACCGTCAGATGGGAATGCACAAGGATTTCCGCATGGTGGAGAATGTGTTCGAGGAACTTGATGCTCCCGGAGAGTGGTTTCATAACGCGAAAACATCAACGCTTTACTACATGCCGGAGTCTGGCGCAGACCTGCCGAACGCCGCCGTGGAAGTGGTCCGTCTTCGTCATCTGATTGAGTTTCGCGGTTCAGAAAGTAAACCTGTCAAACACATCACTCTGCAGGGGTTTGTTGTCCGCCATGCGGCGCGTACTTTCATGGACACTAGGGAACCGATGGTGCGCAGCGACTGGGCGATCTATCGCGGCGGCGCGTACTTCCTGACCGGCACGCAGCACATTCAGATCCTGGACACAGAATTCGATCAAGTCGGCGGCAACGCGGTTTTTGTCAACCACTACAATCGCCATACGTTGGTAAAGGGCTGCCACATCCACGATGCGGGTGCCAGCGGTGTTTGTTTCGTCGGCGATCCGGACGCGGCGCGTGACCCGTTGTTTGAATACCGTGAAAAGAATGACCTGACAAAAATTGACCGTACGCCCGGTCCGAAAACGGATAACTATCCAAGCCGTTCAGCGGTCGAGGACTGTCTGATCCACGGCATCGGCCGCGTTGAGCGTCAGCCGGCCGGAGTGATGATGGATATGGCTTCCGAAATCACGGTGCGTGACTGTTCTGTGTATGACTGCGCACGCGCGGGGATAAATATCGGCGATGGTGCTTGGGGCGGCCATTTGATCGAGCGCTGCGATGTGTTTGACACGGTGCTCGAAACTCACGACCACGGATCTTTCAACTCTTGGGGACGGGACCGCTTCTGGCACTCAGACCGAGGCATCTCGCAGGCAGAGATCGACAAGGATCCAAAACTTCCGTTCCTAGATGCCGTCAAAACCACGACCATTCGAGACAGTCGCTGGCGCTGCGATCATGGTTGGGACATTGACCTCGATGACGGGTCCAGCAACTACGACATCTACAACAATCTCTTGCTCAGCGGTGGTCTGAAGTTTCGCGAAGGCTTCCGCCGTCGTGCGTGGAACAACATTGCGGTCAACAACACCTTTCATCCCCATGTTTGGTATGCCAACAGCAATGATGAAGTGTATGCCAATATTTTCATGGACACCTACAAAGGCGTCCGCACACCTACAAAGACGGCCTTTGGAAAACGGATCGGTGGCAATTTGATTTTCGGCGGCAACCTGACGAAAACATCCGGATGGGACGAGGGTTCGATTGTGGCCGACCCAGTGTTTGTCGGTCCGGCCAATGGTGACTTTCGCGTCAAGGAAGGATCACCGGCACTGAAGCTCGGTTTTAAGAACTTTCCGATGGATCAATTCGGAGTCAAAAAGCCTTCGCTGAAAGCAATTGCTCGCACGCCCGTGATACCAACTCTGGAGGTTGCCAGTGGCGGTGTAGGTGTAGCATCCGCTCGGACAATGACATGGTTGGGCGCTACCTTGAGTGATTTGTCGGGTGAAGAATTTTCGGCCTTCGGTGTGAGCAAGGACGAAGGAGGCGTCGCTGTCATGAAGGTTATGAAACGCTCGGAGGCAGCGACAGCCGGTCTTCAAAAAGGCGACTTGATTCAGGGAGTGAATGGCCACGCGACTGTCGACGTCAAACAGTTCAATCGAGTCGTTCGTCGAGCAGACGGAACTCTAAAACTGAAGGTTGTCCGCAATCAGCAGGAAATTGAAGTGAAGGTATCTCGATAGAAGGCTGGGTTCTTAGGGTTACATCACCGTCAGTATCATGAAAAATCAACACATGGTCCTCTATCGTTTTCTATTTTCGATCAGCTTGTTGGCTTTCCTGCCTGTTGCCGCGTTCGCCCAACATGCCGATGTGCATTCCTACTGGGCACCGAGGACGTGGCAACTCAGGGCGGATGATATCACCACCATCATGGGATTTCTCGCTCAGCTAAGCGGAAACCTTGCTCATGCTGATCGTCCCACCCCGACGGTTGTCAACGATGCGTTCGTCCGCGGGTTTCAAACCGAAAACGATGTCATGACATGGGAAGTGAATGCACCTGATGAAGCGAGCTACTCGGTTTCCCTTCGGTATGCGGGTCGCGAGGAAATTCTTGCGCAATCTACTTTGGAAGTCAGTTCTAGTGGGACAACCATCCGCGAGAAAGTGAATGTGCCGAATTGGGACACGCGGCCTCTGGTGCAGACGCACACGCTGAAAAGGACGCTGCTGCTGAAGACGGGAATCAACAAGATCAGTTTGCGACTGGTGGACTTTCAGGGGACGCAGGATGAACGAGATGCGCTGGACAACATGAAGAACGCGAGAGGGAAGACAGCTCCGTTTTCCCTGTGGTCGATTGAGCTGGTGCGTCCAGAAGCATTGGTTGCCATGAAAGCCCGCGCCAAAGCGATGAAAGCCGATGTGCAATGGATGGTCGATGGAAAGTACGGCTTGTTTGTGCATTTTTCATCGGGCCGATCCAATGGTGGCGAATACCAGCAGCGAGTCGACAGTTTTGACGTGGATGCCTTTGTCGAGAAAGTGGTCGAAATAGGCGCGTCGTGGGTCTGCTTCACCTGTTCGCATGGCGCACATTTCTGGCCGGGGCCCAGCAAGTCCATCGACCAACTCAAACCTGGGTTTACCTGCCAGCGTGATTTGATTCGGGAGCTCATCGATGCGTTAGGGAAACACGATATTCGCCTGATGCTTTACTACAATCCGAACAGTGGCATGCAGGAGCTGTATGGCAACACATACGGCAGTGGTACCGAGCCGGACCCGACCGGTTACTTCAACTTTTTGGAATCCCATTTTCGCGAGGTGAGCCTCCGCTACGGTGAGGATCTCGCAACGACCGCTGGTTATATCGATGACTGCGGCTGGAAACTCTATCAATTGGATCCGCCGTGGGAAAAATTCGCGAAAGCGATCAAGGCAGGCAATCCGAATGCTCCGGTAGGATTCAGCCAGAATTTGTTTGCGAACTTAACTCCGTTCAGTGACTTCGTGGTGTCCGACGGAGCCGGCCGGGAGCCGGAGCATTACGCTGATTTTCTATTTGAAGAGGGCGGCCAATTAGAAGGTCAGACCACGGCCGCATGGTTTTACATGGACGGTTGGAGCGGCGGCGCACGCAATGGCGTGTGGCGGGGAAAACCCAAGTTCTCTGCTGAGAAATACATCGAGATTTTCAAGAAAGCGGATGAAGCCAACATGCCGGTCACCATCAATCTTTCGTCAAGCGCGTACATCACTAGGGATGCACCGTTTTTCAATCCTGCGTGTATCGACATCATGAAAAAGGTGCGTGAGGCAGTGAAAGGCAACTAGAAAACAGGATATAGAGCGACAGACGCTCGCGACGTTAACAAAGTCGATACTTACCAAGGTAAAGAAGAAAACATGAGTCGCTGCACCGTGAAACTACTGGGGCTGTTTGTCGGTGGCCTGCTGGCCGGAAATTCGTCCGCTGCTGAACTAGGGACGGCTGATTTTTATGTTTCGCCGAAAGGTTCCGATGAGTGGTCTGGCACGGTGGCTGAACCCGATGATCGGCGAGCCGATGGACCGTTCGCGTCGCTCTCACGCGCGAGAGATGCGGTGCGCGAATTGAAGAAGCAGAAGACGACGGATATCGTTGTTCTGGTCCGCGCGGGAACCTATCAACTTTCCAACACCGTTGTTTTCGGACTGGGCGATTCGGGAGTCGGAGAGTCGACGATTACCTACGCGGCCTACCCTGGCGAAACGCCCGTGTTCAGCTCTGGACGAGAGATCCAAGGCTGGGAAAAGGTGACCAGCGAGCTTCCAGGTTTGCCTGAGTCAGCGAAGGGGAAGTTGCTGGTCGCGAAAACTGCGGATCGGTTCTTAACGCTCTATGACAATGACGGGATGCTGCCACGCGCGCGGTCGGAGCGTTTTGTTCCGAAGGGTAGCGCTACCGAGTTGCGTTTTCCAGAGGGACGATTGAAGAACTGGCCGAATGTGAAGGACGTGGAGATCCTGGTTCGTCCGACTCGGCTCTGGACCATGAACGTCCTGCCGTTGGCGTCGGTGGACGAAGACACCGGGATTGCTCGCACTGCCATTCCAGCGACCTACGGAATGAACAAAATCGGCTGCTGGGTTGAGAACGTGCTGGAGGAGTTGGACGAGCCAGGCGAATGGGCGCTCAACACAAGAGAAGGCAAGATTTACCTTTGGCCACGTAATACCGATCGCGAAGGCGACTCACCTGTGATGGCTCCACAGTTGATCGAATTCATTCGGATCGAGGGCACGATCGACAAGAAGGGCCCCAAAGACATTCCCGTACGCAACCTTTGCTTTCGCGGCCTGACGTTCCAGCATGGCGACCGCTATACGCTGACCAGCGACGATGCCGGCCTTCAGCACGACTGGGACATGTTCGACAAAGACAACGCACTCGTTCGTCTTCGTGGTGCAGAGAACTGTGCCATCGAGCAATGCCATTTTCTTCACAGTGGAAGCGGCGCGATCCGCGTGGATCTGCATGGGCAGCACAATAGAATCACCGGCAACCATATCCACCACATGGGCGGCGGTGGCGTTCTGCTTTGCGGTTATGGTCCCGGCACCAAGGACGTGAACAAGAACAACCTTGTTTACAACAACGACATTCATCATGTGGGCGAAATCTACTGGCAGTCACCCGGGATCTTCCTTTCGCAGAGCGGAGAGAACCGCATTGCGAACAATTTAATCCATCACACCAACTATACGGGGCTGATCGTTTCGGGAATTGTGCACCGCTTTATCACGAAGGGCGACAAACGCGAATCGGAGCGCACTGTCCGATGGCATGAACTTGGCGACCTGCCGAAGAACCCGGAGCCAGACGACGTTCGCCCGTTTCTGCACACCCGCAACAACCTGGTTGAGCACAACGAGATTCACCATGCGATGCAAATCCTTGGTGACGGCAATGGTATCTACGTTCGCGGCGCTGGCCCAGGCAATGTGATTCGCCGAAACTATATCCATCATCTGGTTTCGGAGATCCACGGGCAAAGCGCGATCCGGACAGACGGCGGACAAGAGGATACGCTGATCGCCGAAAATTTGATCTACAAATGCAAGTCGCAGGGCGTGACGTTGAAGCTGAACAACCGCTTTGAAAACAATATTGTCGCCGATGTCATCGTACCGCGCGGAATTTACCTGAAGATCGTCGAAGGCCCGATGAAGGGCGCGAGCAACAAGCGGAACATTTTTTATTCGTCGCTGGCGGATTGCACATTCATCTCGGAGCCAGGAGGCGGAAAAGGAAAGGTGGGCGAAGATCGTAGAGGCCGCGTCCCCGCACGGATGAAAGACATCGATTCAGACGACAATATTTACTTTTGCAAAGCGGACTCGAGTCTCGGTGAAAAGACGCTGGAAAAACTCCAACGTGACGGCGTCGACGGGAGAAGCCTCGCGGTCGATCCGATGTTCGTCGATCCCGAGAATGGTGACTTTAGTTTCAAGCCAGATTCACCGGCATTGAAACTAGGGTTCGTTCCGATTGATTTGTCCGAAATCGGATTGCGTACCGACGAAGAGTAGCGAACAGTCGGGTTTCGCTCCCCGAAAATAGCGTGTTGAGTAACTTGTGCAGAGCAAGATGCGACGATGGAAGAGACCCAAAAACACATCTTTAGAAAAGGCACGACACGATGAAACTGATTGTCACACACAAGTTGATGCTGGTGTTTGTACTCGCAAGCTTGTCTTCGATGGCATCTGGCGAGATTGCGAAGCCGGATGTCTATAACATCAAAACCTATGGTGCCATCGGTGACGGCGTGGCCATGGAAACGGAAGCGGTGCAAAAGACCATCGATGCCTGCCATAATGCGGGTGGCGGTGTTGTTCGGGTGCCTGCTGGTGATTTTCAAATTGGAACGATCATCTTAAAGAGCAATGTCACCCTGTCGCTCGATTACGGGGCCAGCTTGCTCGGAAGCACCAATGCGGATGACTACCCAACTGAAAACCTCAGAAAACCTCGAGAGGGCGCGGCCCATTGCTTGATCTACGCTGCAAGCGCAAACAACATCACCATCGAAGGGCTCGGCGTGATCGATGGCAGGGGAACGCACGAGAATTTTCCTCGGAACAGAAAGGGCGGGAGAAACTCAGGCATCCGGCCACGTTTGATGCGGATGGAGCATTGTGGAGATCTCACCTTTTCGGGCGTCACCTACAAGCGTCCAGCCTTCTGGGGATTGCACTTAATCGACTGCAAAGTGATTCACTTCAATGCAGTGACCCTGCGCTTTCGTAACAACAATTACAACAATGATGGACTGGATCTGGACGGATGCGAGAATGTGCTGATTGAGAACTGTGATCTCAGCACAGGAGACGACGCGATCTGCTTGAAAAGCTCCTTGAACCCTTGCAAGAACATTGTCGTCCGTGGGTGCAGGGCGGACAGCAATACGGCTGCGGTCAAATTTGGCTCGTCCTCCCGAGGCGGATTCATCGATGTCAGCATCACGAACTGCTACTTTCATGATTGCCCGATGGGGGCCATTAAACTGCAGTCGGTGGATGGTGGGCGTCTCGAGAATATCACGATCTCCAGAATCGTCATGGAAAACGTCGGCAACCCAATCTTTATGCGATTGGGAAATCGCGGCAGTTCTTTCGGCGAGCGGTCCGAACGAGGCCAGAGGGAGGACGATTCTTCTAAGGATGCATATACCGGCACATTGAAAAACGTGCGCATCAGCGATTTGGTCGCCGAGGTGACGATCGAAGACCGCGAGAAAACGCTGGAGGCCGTCTACAAAAATCTCAAGCTAGACACCACTCCCGGTGTGACCGACAAGGAAAAAGGAAGAGCCGGGCCGATCATGATCACAGGTATCCCCGGTCACTTGATCGAAAACGTTGTCTTGGAGAACATCAAGATTTCCTATCCCGGTCACGGCACCCAGGAAGACGCGCAGCGGGTGGTGGCGGAGGACGAGAGTCGGTATCCGGAACAGTTTTTCTTTGGCGTACTACCTGCCTGGGGTGCTTACATTCGTCATGCCAAGAACATCGAATTCAAGAACGTCGAATTGACACTTCGCGGTGACGACGCACGCCAGAAGGTTGTCTTGGATGATGTGCAAGGATTCGTTGAACACTAACCAGTAGAGTTGCTCCTTACGCTGGCAACTTCCCATGAGAAATGCAAATTAACAGCAACGGAAATTATGTTTGTACGCAATTTGATGACAAAAGTCTTAGCCGTGACCACTCTGGCCTGGACGGGGATGTATCTCGTTCCGGAGGCTTCGGCTGAGGAGCAGGGCTCTGGTTTGATCGCAGACGGGGCGGGCAAGGCTCTGCGGCTTTGGTATGACGAGCCTGCACCCGACAGCGATGCCGGCTGGGTCAACCGTTCGATCCCGATGGGCAACGGTTACATGGGTGTCAACGTGTTCGGTGGCACAACGAGCGAGCGCATCCAGATCACCGAGAACAGCCTGTACGATTGGGCGGCAAAAAATAGTGGATTCAAACGCCGCGGCGTGAATAACTTCGCCGAGGTCTACATTGATTTTGGCCACAACAACACCAGCAACTACGAACGGGAGTTGAACCTGAACGAAGGGGGCTCTTATGTGAAGTACAAGGAGAAGGATGTGGAGTACTCGAGGGAGTATTTCACCAGCTACCCCGACAAGGTCATGGCGATCCGGCTGAAGGCGTCGAAGGCAGGGGCCTTGTCGTTCACGCTGCGTCCAACCATCCCATTCCTGGGAGATTCCAAATCCGGTTCCGTCGCGGCGGATAGCGACACGGTCACGCTGTCCGGTGTCATGAGTTACTTCAATATTAAGTTTGAGGGTCAGTTCAAGGTCATCCCCACAGGTGGCAGGATGAACGCATTAAGCAGTGAAGGCACCATCGCTGTTTCGGATGCCGACAGCGCGGTGATTCTGATTGCGGTCGGAACCAACTACCAGTTCGACCCCAAAGTGTTTCTGACTACGAAGGCAGCCGACAAGCTCGCAGATTTCCCCGATCCCCACGCCAAGGTGACCGGCTATCTGGCCGACGCGGCGGCGAAGTCCTATGAGGCGTTGCGGGCAAACCACCAAGCCGACTACACCGAACTTTACGACCGAGTAAGCATGGATCTCGGCGCCACGGCACCGGCGATTCCCACCGACGAGTTGGTGGATACCTACCCTGATGGCGAATCAAGCCGTTACCTCGAAGAGCTCGCGTTCCAGTTCGGACGCTACATGTTGATCTGCTCCTCCAGAGCCGGCACACTTCCGCCCCACTTGCAGGGAATCTGGAACGTCTACGCGCGGCCGCCATGGTCCTCGCAGTACCTGCATGACACGAATGTACAGATGGCCTACGCGCCGGCCTTCAGCGCCAACTTGCCTGAGATGTTCGAGTCCTATGCGGGCTTCTTTAAGGTCTTCGTCCATCGGCAGCGGTTGCACGCCACGGAGTACATCAGAAAATACAACCCCTCGCAGCTCGACACGAGTGGAGACAACGGCTGGTCCGGCCCCTTCTGGGCCAACCCGTATGATGTTCCCGGAAAAACCCCCATTGCTGGATTCGGCACAGGGGGCTGGATTTCTCAAATGTTCTGGGACTACTACGACTACACACGCGACGAGACCCTGTTAGCCGAAACCGTCTATCCCGTGATGTATGAACAGGCCAACTTCGTTTCCCGGTTTGTTCAGGAAATCGATGGCGCGTTATTGGCTAAGCCCTCCTCATCCCCAGAACAATACCTGGAAGGAAAAAAGAAGCGCGAGACCATCGGCACCACCTTCGACCAGCAGATGTTCTACGAAAACCATCACAACACACTGACGGCCGCCAAAATCCTCGGCCGCAACGATGACCGATTGGAGCTGTACGAAAAGCAGCTCCCGTTCCTGGACCCGATCCATGTCGGAAAGTCGGGGCAAATTAAGGAATTCCGTCAGGAACAATTTTATGGCGACGCCGGCAGTACCATCGACCCTCACCACCGACACACGTCCATGCTGCTTGGATCGTATCCGGGCCAGTTGATCAACGACTCAACCCCGGCTTGGCTCGATGCCGTCAAAAAAACCCTGACCCTGCGCACGCGCAGCTCCAACATTGGCTGGGCGCGCGCCGAGCGGATCGCCTTTTGGGCTCGTGTGCATGACGGCGATGAAGCGTATCTCTTCTATCGGGATTTGCTGGAAGGAAACTACCTGCACAACCTGTTCAACGACCACCGCGGCGGCCCGCTGTTCCAGGCTGACGCAAACTACGGCGCCACCGCCGGAGTCGTGGAATTGCTCTTGCAGAGCCAGGATTACGTCGTGTCCCCGCTGCCCGCATTGCCCGCCGTCTGGTCCGACGGTAGCTACCGCGGCCTACTGACGCGAGGTAACTTTGAGGTTTCCGCACAGTGGTCCAGCGGACAGGCGACCCGCCTGGAAGTGTTGTCCAAGGTGGGCGGAATGTTGGAGCTCAGGTACCCCAACATCGCCAAAGCCGTCATCAAAACTGCGGACGGCAACACGGTAGACTTCTCAGCCAAGGGCACAGACCAGATCAGCGTCGAAACCACGAAGGGCCAGGCCTATGTAGTCTCCGACATCCCGGCCTATACCCCTGTCGCCGCCCCATTGAACTTGAAAATCGACAAAGACGGCAAAAGTCAGGTCGAGCTGTCCTGGACCGGCAGCGCGGATGCTGCGTCGTACAACTTGTACCGCGCGGTAGGCAACGCACCGGACTATGAAATGATCGCCTCAGATATCGCAGGCACCCATTTTGTCTACAAAGCCGCCGACCTGAAAAAGATTGGCCAGATGACGCTTAAGGTCATCGCAGTTCGGGCCGATGGGCGCGAGAGCGACGAGGGTGCCACGGTGATCCGGCTGTTGCCGTAACTAGTAGTAACAGCAATCATTGACTCATGGACTACTTAACCTTGATGAAAACACAAAACGACATAACGCGAACTGAAAAGGGGAAACTGCTGTTACGGACAGCAGCATTCTTGGCTTTTCTCATCCCCGCAACCCTCCATGCGCAGCCGGCCGGTCCGGGCGACTGGTCCAAAGTGCGTCTGTTCGGTCACGCCTTTCGGAATGACGACTATACGCCCGAACAATACGATTTCATCCGGGACCATTTCGCGATCTTTACGATCGAGAAGCGGCATGCAAAGAATGTTTACGGCGCAACCAGCACTGAAAAAGCAGCAGCGGAAACGGCAAAGAAACTGTTGAAGAACAACCCGGATATGCGCGTGCTGCTCTACTGGAGTACCAACACGGCATACAGTCAGTTCTATACCACCGTCCGGGATACTGTTGCACAGCATCCGGACTGGGTGGAGGAGGTCCGGAAAGGAACCGTACGCTGGACGTATCCCGACGATGCCGCGCGCAACTGGTGGTCCAGTACGTCCGACCAGTTGGTCAAAGACAGTGCCTTAAACGGAGTTTTCGGCGACGGCGCCCCGGGAGCCAACGCTCGCGGCCAATTGGAAAGTGTCGAGAGCTGCCTAGAACGATTGTCCAGTTTTGTCATCTATAATGGCTACCGCGTCCAAACCTCCAGCAGATACGTAGCCGGGGCGAGCACACTCGCTCACGCTGACGGCGTCTTCTGCGAAGCCTTCTTTCGATCCTCAGTGAAAACCGCTGATGAAGGCGTGAAGCTGATGGAGGAGTTGTTAGCCATTCCGCCGAACAAATACATTCTTTGTCGCGGAGCTGGGGACGGTGCGTTTGGTTCCACCCACGACTTTTCACTTGCCTGCTACTTGATCATCGCCAACGACTACTCCTTCTACAGCTGGGGCGGTGCCGAGAACTCCTATGCCGCCGACGACTCTCTCATTTACTGGTCCGACGACTTTGATCAAAAGATCGGCAGCCCGTTGGGTAAGGCCACCAAAGACGGCTACGCCCATCACCGGGATTTTGAGCACTGCAGCGTCGATGTCAACTTGAAAACAAAAGCTTCGTCCATCATTTGGAAACCCGTGGACAGAAAAATTACTCCGTCAAAAGACGAAACGAAAGAATGAAATCGCAATTGATGAACGGCACCGTAGAACCAGACACTTATGGATACAACAGAATGAGAATTCACACGATCGCTGCCATCATGATTGCACTTGCAGCAACCAGCGGCATAACAGCCCAAGAAACAAAGCGTCAGCGCAACGCTTCGCGTGCTGCCAAGGGAGCCAAATACCTGGAGACTGGCGGAGAGCGCAAGCTGGAAGTTGTCTACAAAAACATCTCGGGACGAGACCTAAAGCTGGACCTGTATTACCCGACGGCCAAGCGCACCGAGAAATGTCCGGTGATTGTCTTTACTCACGGCGGAGGATGGGCAGCAGGTAATCGGTACAAGGCTGCCAGTGGATCTTTTGCGACTGTTTTTGAACAGTTGATCAAGGAGGGTTTCGCGGTAGCGCCCGTGACGTACCGACTCGCGAAGAAGGACCGCAATGTAGCGATGCGTGATTGCGTCATCGATTGCAAAGACGCCATTCGCTACTTGGCGAAGAACAGTGAAGCGTTTGAGATTGATCCCATGCGTGTTTTTGTGATGGGAGATTCTGCAGGCGGCCATATCGCACAGATGCTCCTGCTGGCATCGCCCGAACAATTGCCGGGAGATCCAACGCTTGCCAAAGCCCCTTACCGAATGGTTGCCGGCGTCTCTTGGTATGGCCCGTGTGATTTTGAAAAAATGGAACTGTTCAACCACGATGACAGTGCAAATTTCAAGGATCGGTTTGCCGCCCGCATTCTCGGCTCCGATTCAGGGCCGACCGAAAAATTGGCACGTTACCGGGAAGTCAGTCCGATCAACTACCTGAGTAAAGACAGTCCGCCACTGCTGATGATTCAGGGTGATAAAGATACGACGATTCCGGTCAAGCATGCTCACTACATGAAGCAGAAAGCAGTCAAAATTGCCGCACCCGTTGAGATCATGATTGTCAAAAACTCGGGCCACAACTGGCGAAAGGTCGATGCGGAAATCGATCCCTCGCGGGAAACAATTGTCCAGCGCACGGTGCAGTTTTTTGTCGACCCTCTCAATAAGTAAGGAAATCTCCCGTAGTTAGGCTACGGAAGAATCACAGATAACACCACGAAACTGTCTTGCTAGGCAAGTACATCTGCGGCGAACAAGTTGAATAATCAGAATCACAAAAATGAATGAAACCCTAATGCAATCGAAGCATCATCAGTCACTCGTTGGATTGTTCGTCGGAGTCGTCGCAATCGCCGGTTTGTTGACAAACGAGGTGCACGCGCAATCGGAATTCATTGAACAGTTTAAATTCAGTGGCGGAATCGTCATCGCGATTGATTTCGATGACGGAGAGTCGATCGCGGAATTGGCGACCGAGGGACCGTTCGTCATTCACGGGCTCTTGCGTGATGAGGCACGCGTCGTGGCGGCACGCCAGGCGATTCGGCAGGCAGGTGTTTACGGGAAGGTTGCATGTGACCTCTACAACGGGCGGGACCTGCCCTACGTGGATGGTTTGGTGAATCTGGTGCTGTGCAAAGAATCGTGCGAGGTGCCCGAAGCGGAATTGATTCGCGTACTCGTTCCCGGCGGGCGTCTAATCGTGGAAGGGCCGAACGGCTGGAAGAAGCGAGCGAAGCCGGTTCCCGACGGCATGGACGAATGGAATCAGTTCCTCCATGGTGCGGACAACAATGGCGTTTCGCGGGATGATGTTGGGCCTCCCCAACGACTCCGCTGGCACGACACGCCGGAGTACGGTCGATCGAAGGCGCTTTCCCCGTCCTTGACCAACATGGTCTCTGCCGATGGAGTGTTGCTGACGATTGAGGACCGGGCGACGACAGAAGATGTCAACGCTCCAGTCGACTACCAGCTAGTGGCGCGCGACGGATTCAACGGCATCGAACTGTGGAAGCGTTCGATGAAGCAATGGAGCAAGTGGCAGACTGGCAGCATCAAATCGATCCCGACGCAGCAGCAGCGTTGCCTGGCCGCGGTCGGCAGAACGGTCTATGTCTGCTCGGGATTCGGTGATCCCGTCACGGCTTATGCGATTCGCACCGGTGCCAAAAGGAAGGTGTATAAACACACGAAACGGGCTACGGAATTCGTCGTCGATGGAAAAAATCTCTATGTGATCAAGGGAACGCCCTACAGGCTTCCCAAAGCGGCGGCAACGGATGATCGTGCTGAACTTTGCGCTGTTAATTTGAAAGACGGCGCCGTTCTCTGGAGTCGCGTTTTTGCAGACGAGCGAGCTACGGACAATAGCGCTGCGGACGAGTACGCTGCAGACGAGTATACGGGGGGCACGTTCGCCGTGAAAGGAACTCGAGTGATCTATCACAGCACCAGAGGGTTGACCTGTCTCGACAGCGTAAGCGGAGAAGCGCTATGGACGGAATCGCTTCCGATCAAGGCCGTGCCACCTGCGACGAAAGAGGGTGGGCGCGCCCTCCGACGGGGAAAGAAGCCAAGCAAATCTGCGCTGTTTTCCTCGAACATCCATCCGACGATCGTACTGACCGAAAACACGGTTTTGTGCGCCATTCATGACACCATGACGGCGAAGAGTCTTGCCGACGGCAAAACGCTCTGGTCGGCGCCGGCCGGTAAAAACTACATGAAGAGCACTGAGATCTTCTTCGCAGGTGGATTGGTGTGGAGCCGCGAACTACAGGGACACGATCCCAAAACCGGCAAAGTCGTCCGCACGTTGGCGCAGGAGATGACCGGTCCGATGTCGCACGACCGCTGCTACCGCAATCGCATCACGCATCGGTACTATCTCAATAGCGCCTCGGGCGGCAGCGACTTCGTGAAACTGGATGGAACGGCGGAGTCCCCGAATCCTTGGGCTCGTTCGACCTGCGGACTGGCCGTGATGCCCGCCAATGGCATGCTCTACAACGGCCCCTATGTTTGTCAGTGTGCCATTGGCACCATGGCCACGGGCGTGAACGGTTTCTACAACGGCAGCGGCAATACCGACCGTCGCTTCACGGTCACGATCGAGCCGCGCCTAGTGAAGGGGCCCGCGTTTGGAAAAGGCGACGGTCCTGTCGCCTCGGCGGACGACTGGCCTACGTACCGCTATTCCAAAATGCGCAGCGGGATCGCATCAGGGCGTACTTCGGAACAGCTTACCGCCAAATGGAAGGTCGATGTCGGTTCGCGCCCCACCGCGCCGGTCGTCGCTGGCGACAGTGTGTTTGTTGCCGATCGCGACGGCTACACGCTCTATTCATTGAATCGCGAAGACGGCAGTACTCGCTGGGAGTTTATCGCCGACGGACGCATCGACAGCCCGCCAACTTACTATCAGGGCAAAATCCTGGTCGGCAGTCGCGGCGGATCGGTCTACTGCCTGCGGGCATCCGACGGCAAGTTGGTGTGGAAGTTCAACGGCATGCCCCAGCGGCAGTTGATCTGTGATACGGGTCGCCTCGAATCCGCCTGGCCAGTGCATGGCAGCATCATGATGTTTGATGACACGGCTTACTTCGCCGCCGGACGAAGCACATTCCTGGACGGTGGTATTGCCGTGTTTGGACTCGACCCGGTCACCGGCGAGACGAAGCACAGCAGAATCATGCACGGACCCTACGAAGATGAGACTCAGAGTTTTCCCATTCAAGCGAGCGGACAGTTCCAGCTGGAAGGATGCAAAGGCGACATTTTCTCTTGCGCGGGCAACGAGCTGTTCATGCGGAACCAGGCCTTCCAGCCCGATCTCGTACCGATCATGCCTAAAAAGGTCAAGTCGTTGCACCTGATGGCTTCTCCCGGTTTTCTGAATGAATCGCCACAACATCGCACTTACTGGACGGTTGATCGTGATCTTCGCTACGGCGGCGCGATGGGCAAGTTTGGCGCCGGTCCAGCGGGAGACACGATCGCCTTCGATGGCAAACTGTTCTATGAGATTCGCGGTTACGCGCCGGGTCGCAATCTGCCAGGCCGAGGACGGGACCTCGACCAGTTGGAACTCTACAACGTCTATTCGGGAAGCTACGGCGGCACCAGCGACAAAGAGGAAAAGTCCATCCCCGCGATGGGCAAGTGGCAGCGGCGGTGGACGACGCCGACGCCCTTTGCCGGGCACGCGATCGTCGCTGCCGAGAACACCGTGATGGCAGCGGGTGTCCCGATGCTGAAAGGCTATTCCAAGGAAGACACCAATGCCTCCTACGCTGGCGAGAAAGGCGGTATCGCCTGGCTGCTCGACGCGAGCGATGGTCACCAGTTGCAGGAACTGCGTTTCGATTCGGCACCCGTCTGGGACGGCATCGCGATCGCCCACGGGAGTTATTTCGTCTGTCTGAAAGACGGATCGGTCCTGTGCTTTTCGGCCAAATAGTCAAATCGCGATTGAGAGAAACACGACGATCAAGCTGACTACTGGACAGTGAATCTTTGACACTTCTCGGCAGGTCGCTGTCCCAAATGTTGGTCTAATAGGGTTGGTCGGAAACGATAAGGAGAAGCGAAAAGCAACTGAGTGACTATGAATAGCTCTATCCGTATATTTGCCGTCAGCGTTTTTCTGTTTGCAACTTCTCTACAGGCCGAGGAGTTGACGCTGGAACAGATCAAAGCGACGGGGGCGACTCAATCGAAATATCGCAAGACCATTCCGCGGCCTATTTCCAGCGGCGCTCCCACGGCAGACTTGGAAGCGTTTCGTGCGGAGATCGAGCCGACGCTAAAGAAGGCCTGCTACCAGTGTCACGGATCGGAGACTGCCGAAGGCGATTTTCGCGTCGAAACGTTGGACCCCGATCTTCTGCACGGAGAAGACGTCGAGTCTTGGCTGAAAGTCTCCGCGGCCGTCACCAATGGCGAGATGCCTCCCGAAGATGCTCCCAAACTAGCTGACGGGGATCGCAGTAAGATCATCGCGTGGCTCTCTGGCGAGATTCAGGTTGCTTCGCAGTTGCGCCGTACCGCGTCGGGGAACTCGTCGTTTCGTCGCATGACGCGTTACGAGTACAACTACGCGCTACAGGATTTGCTTGGGCTTGAGCTGAACTTCGCGAAAGACTTGCCACCGGACCCCGCGTCGGCGGAGGGTTTCAGGAACAGTTCCGAAATGCTTCAGATGTCGGCCAAGCAGTACGCTGACTACCTGGAGATCAATCGCAACGCACTGAACCGAGCCACGGTGCGCGGCAAGCGTCCCGAAGTTTTGTATTGGGGTATTTCGGCGGAGAGGGCGGCAACAAGAAGAACGAAAACTCGTCAGGAGCTTGATGCCGAAATCGAGCCGAATGCAAAGAAGAAAACGGAGGAGAAGAACGTCGAAGTGGAGGCGGAAGCGACGCAGACACAAGATAGACGGAGAGGCGATCGCGGTGGCAGACGGGGTCGCTGTGCTCACTACTTGAACACAGAAACTGGCAAGACGTCGCCGGCCACCTGGTCTTTCCGCCGGGCGGTCCACGCGTGGGCACCCACGAACACGCTTGCCGCAGCGCCCGAGTCACCGGACTATGTTGCCGTGCTTCCGCCTGAGCAAGGGTTGATTGTCGAGCTCGGGAATCGGCTACCTGACGAGGGGACACTTCGAGTTCGCGTCCGTGCGTGGCGAGTCTCCACCGAATCCGATCAAATTCCCAGCGTCTCTCTCGACTTCGGCTGGCAGGGGAACAATAACTCGAAGGGCTCGCTGAGAATCAGTGACCGTGACCTCGAGATCGATGCGTCTCCCGGGAAACCACAGTTCTATCAGTGGGATATCCCACTGAGCGAGATCTACCCGCGCAATCCGTCGCGCAAGACTATCGAATTGGGTACCCCAAAGAGAACCAATCCATCCGAATACATTCAACTTCAAAATACGTCGCTTTCACAAACAGGTGACGTGCAGTTCGATTACGTCGAGGTGTCGGCTCCTGTCTACGAGCAATGGCCACCCGCCTCACATCAGGGGATCTTCATCGCCAGCGAAAACAGCGATGACGAAACCGCATACGCACGGGAAATTGTGTCGCGTTTTATGAGACGGGCTTGGCGGCGCAGCGTTACCGATGCGGAAGTCGATGGGAAGATGGAGTTTTTTGAATCCATTCGACCTGTTTGCGAAGACTTTCAGCATGCTGTGATCGAGATGTTGGCCACGGTGTTGTCGTCACCGCGATTCCTGTATCTGGTTCAGTCCGATCCAAGGCCAGTGGAAGCGGATCGCCCGCTAGCTGAAGAGCTCGACGAATTCGAACTGGCGACTCGACTTTCCATGTTCCTCTGGTGCAGTACGCCAGATGACGAACTACTCGACCTTGCGCTCAAGGGGCGACTCGGCAAGACGGACGAACTGGTCCGTCAGGTGAAACGCATGCTTGCCGACCCGCGGCACGAGCGTTTCTCGAAGCAGTTCGTGCGGCAATGGCTGAACATGGAGTTGCTCGACTATCTGACGGTCGACCGGTCAGCCTATCCGCAGTACGACGAGACGTTAAAGGAAGCGATGCAACAAGAGCCGCTCGCGTTTTTTGAGGAAATGCTGCAGCACGATCGCAGCGTGATGGATTTCATTCACGCCGATTGTGCAATGGTCAACGGGCGACTCGCGCAGCACTACGGGATCAGCGACGTCAGCGGAATCCGCTTCCAAAAGGTGTCGTTGAATTCGGAGGAAACTCGCGGCGGGTTGCTGACGATGGCGGGGGTGCTGGCGATGAATTCCGATGGCAAAGACTCTCATCCGCTCAAACGCGGCATCTGGTTGCTCGAGAGTGTTTTGAACGATCCACCGCCACCACCGCCAGCAGCCGTTCCCGAGATCGATTTGGCTGATCCCGAGATTCTAAGAATGACGCTGAAGGAGCGGATGGAGGATCATCGCGATCAGCCGGCCTGCTTTGCATGTCACGCAAAGATTGACCCGTGGGGGATCGCATTGGAGAACTTCGATGCCATCGGAAGCTGGCGCACGCAGAGCCAAGGAAAAGACATCGACGCGTCCAGCCTGTTGTTCAACGAGTATGAACTTGATGGTGTGGGCGGACTGAAACGTTATCTGCTTACCTACCGGCAAGACCAATTTGCTCGGGCGATGGCTCATAAGATGACAACCTTCGCTCTCGGACGGCCATTGACCTTCGGCGATCGCGCAAGCGTCGAGCGACTGACTGCGGAACTCCGGAAAGAAGGGGACGGGCTTGCAACGTTGGTCACGGCGATCGTGACCAGCGATATTTTTCAATCGCGATAACAGCGGATAACACCAGGCACATGGATTCCAGATTCTTCCCACTCGACCGTCGGAGCTTCCTTCGTGGAACCGGCGGGTTCGCCCTTGCACTTCTCCCGTTACTCTTTGCGCCGGTTAGTCACGCTGACGAGAGTCACTATCCAGAATTCAGTTGGGATACGGTACCGATCGCGTTCCATTTCGGAAAAAGCCAAGGACTGCTGACCAAAGAGGAGGCTGAGTTTGTCGCGACGCGTTCCAACTTCATCTGCTTAGAAAAAGGTCATGCAACCCGAACTCATGGAACGACTGAGGCGGGAATCGAAGCCGAGGCCCGACAGCTGAAAAACCTGAATCCCAAGATGAAGGTGATCTTCTATTGGAATACCTTTCTGGACTATTCAATGTTCGCGGCTCACAAAGAATATGCCAAGCATCCCCAGTGGTGGCTCAGGACAACGACCGGCGAGTTGGATCGAAAGAAGGGGCAGCTGATGCGCTATGATCTTTCGAATGCTGAGTTTCGCAATTGGTGGACCAACGTGGCGGCGAAAGCGGTGGTGGATGGAACTTGCGATGGTGTGTTCATGGACGCCTTCCCTCAGATTGCCAGCCAAGCGAATCGGAAACTGTGGGGCGACGAAAAGTTCGAGGCGATCCAGCAGGGACTTCAAGACATCATTCAAGAGACGCGTCAGAAGATCGGCGATGATAAGTTGATCGTCTACAACGGCATTCGTTCGACGCCAGATTGGAGCGCCGGATTCGATTTCGCTGAGTACACGGACGCAGCAATGATCGAACATTTTGGTCACTTCCAAAGTGCTTCGAAGGAAACGATGCTTAGGGACATCCTTGAAATGCAGCGTGCCGCGAAAGCTGGGAAGATCGTTGTGCTAAAGGGCTGGGCAGGATTCACTTTCATCGACGACCAAGCGATGCGAAAACCGCTGACCCAGAAACGCAGGGTCGCCAAGGACAGCCTCAAATTCCCATTGGCCTGCTTTTTGGCGGGTGCCCAGGAGAACTGTTATTTCATCTACAACTGGGGATACCGGATGGAAAACGGGTGCCTTGAATGGTATCCGGAATTCGACAAGCCGCTCGGTAAACCTGTGGGCGAAATGGTCAGAGACGGATGGAAACTGAGCCGTGAATACAAACACGCGTCCGTCCGCGTTGACTTAGAATCGAAAGAAGCGGAAATCCGTTGGCGATAGACTGATCATGAATGGACAATAATGTGAAGTGCGGCTTCCACCCTAAGTAAACGATGAAGTCTTTAGGATCGAGATCTAGTATGAACAACGAACTCTCAACGCTTGACCGCCGACGCTTTCTTCGCGGAGTTGGCGGGTTCGCGCTTGCCCTACCGGCTTTCGAAACATTCTCCCAAGTCGCCAGTGCTGCCGAGAAGCCCGCCAGCCGCAAACGGCTCGCCTGCTTCTACCTGCCCAACGGCGTGCCGATGCCTCTTCAGGACGATCCGGCCTTTGAGGACTGGTCGTGGTTTCCGCAAGGCGAGAGAAAGGATTTCCGGTTCAGCAAATGCCTCGATCCGCTGGAACCGCTGCGCGACGAGTTGACGGTGTTGTCTGGTTTGTCACATCCGGCGGCGCGCACCGTACACGGTCATTCCAACGCCGACCAGTTTCTCACGGGTGCCGACACGGGTGGGCGGGGCGACTACAAAAACTCGATATCGCTCGATCAGGTTTACGCGGCTCATGTCGGAGAACAGACCCGCATCTCGTCACTCGTGATGTCGACCGATGGAGGCGTGGGAACGCCCCGGGGCTCCCAGACGATGTCGTTCGCTCGCAGCGGTCGGCCGATCCCAGCTGAGAACAAGCCGAAGCGTGTCTTCGACGAGCTATTCGTGAAACATGACGGCAACGCCGCACGACGACTGGCACTCAACAAGAGCGCGCTCGACGAGCTCATGGGCGATGCGCAGTCGTTGCGAAAGGACCTGTCGACGCAGGACCAGAAGACCTTCGACGAGTTTCTCGATTCGGTGCGCAGTACCGAACTGAAAGTCGAAAAGGCCGCGCGTTGGATCGACATGCCGCATCCCACCGTCGATGTCGATCACCTGAATCTGGACATCACGCCCGATGATCCGCGCGAGTATATCCAGGCAATGTATGAATTGATCTACCTCGCCTTCAAAACCGATTCAACGCGCGTCGCGACCTACATGATCGGCAAAGAACTTGGCGACGGGATTAGCGATTATCTCGCGAAGGCCGTCGGGTTGCCTCTGACGCACAAGCTTTCGCACGAAACGAAGTTGCCGGGCGGTTGGAAGAATTTTGGCACCTATTGCCGTTTTCAGGCCGAAGAATTTAGTCGCTTCGCGGCCAAACTAAACTCAACCGCCGAGCCTGCGGGCGATGGATCGATGCTGGACAGTACGCTTCTCCTTTGGGGATCTGCTTCCAGTGCCTTCCATCTCTCCCGCAACTATCCGCTGGTTTTGGCTGGCGGCAAGAAAATGGGTTTCAAACACGGACAGTACCTCGACTATGCCGGAGAAGGCGCGTACCGCGGAGGCTGGGCTCCAGGAGAGCCCGAACCGTACAGACTTGACTCAACCCGCGAAGATCTTCCCCTGTCGAATCTCTACGTCACCATGCTGCAAAGACTAGGTGTAGAAACGGAAACCTTCGCCGGCAACACTGGCACCGTTTCTGAAGTCTGACTTTTTGCTCGACTCTTTGTTTCCTTCCAAGCCTCTCAGTGACCTTCCTCTTTTTATTTGATTAAGTTAGCAGCATGAGATATTTAGTTCCGATCGCGATGTGTGCAATCCTTAGTTGCGCGACTGCTTTTCCATCAGTCGCTGATGAATCGGTGACGACCCAATCACTGCTTCGTGAGATGACTGATCGTGACCGGGTAGCACACTATCCTCAGCATGATTTTCGACTGAAGCAGGCAAGTAGTTACAACCGTGCCTCCAAAACCCCGGATGATCCCAAAGGTTGGTTTGACAACTTTGATCGAAGCACAAACGATACTCACAAAAATTATGTTCGCGTCGAAGAGAACGATGGACGCAAAGAGTACGTGGTGATGGAGGACGAAGGAGCCGGAGCGATTACCCGGTTTTGGGTTCCATGGAAGAACCAGTTGAAGCCCGGAAGCGATATGGTCATTCGGTTCTACCTGGATGGCTCCTCGGAGCCGGTCATCGAAGGAAACATGTTCGAGTTGTTTCAGGGAAAGGGCCTGATTCCGTTTCCACTCGCTCACGAGTCTTTGCGGTCGGCTGTTTCGTTCTTCCCGATTCCATATGCCAAGAACTGCAAGGTGACGATGTCGGACCATCCGTTCTTCTTTCAGTTCACCTACCGAGAATACGATGAAGACGTCGCTGTAAAAACGTTCTCGATGGAAGACTTCACGGCAGCCAAACCTCTCATCGACACCACTTGCCAGAAACTTCTGAACCCAAACGCGTCTGCGGCGGGTGAAGTTGTGAATATGAAAGAGACCATCGGCGGTGGAAACGAGCAATCGGTTTCGTTACCCGCTCGTGAGGCAGCGATCACGTCGCTGTCGCTTAAGCTGGGCAGTTACGAAGACCCGAACGTGACTCGGCACGTCGTTTTAAAGATAAGTTTTGACGACAAGGAAACAGTCTGGTGTCCGATCGGAGACTTCTTCGGCAGTGGCATCGGTTTGAATCCTCTTCAGGGTTGGTATCGCACGGTTAATGCCGATGGCACGATGACCTGCCGATGGGTGATGCCGTACAAAAACAACGCGAAGATTTCTGTCGTGAACTTGGGTGACGTGCCAGTCAGCGTTGACTTTTCGGCAACGATCGGCGATTGGAAATGGGATTCGCGGAGCATGTACTTTCACGCTGGCTGGCGAGGCCAATACCCCGTTCCGACCCGACCTTACTCGGATTGGAACTATGTCACCTTGCAAGGACGTGGCGTGTATGTCGGTGATACGCTCACCATCATGAATCCAGTGGAAAGGTGGTGGGGTGAAGGTGACGAAAAGATTTTCGTCGACGGCGAATCGTTCCCTTCGATCTTCGGCACCGGCACCGAGGATTACTACGCCTATTCCTGGGGCGGTCGCAGCACCGACTTCTACGAACACCCCTTTCACGGTCAACCGTTCAGTCACAAGTACAACAAGCTGAACCGAAAGACAGGCAACGAGAAAAACACGCAAGGCTTCAGTACCGAGACGCGCACCCGAGCACTCGACACGATGCCGTTTGGCAGTTCGTTGAAACTGGACATGGAAGTTTGGTCCTGGACGGATTGCGACATGGGCTACGGCGTGGGGACGTACTGGTATGGTTTCGCCGATACGACCTCAAACCGCAAACCCGAACCAGTTGAAGCACTCAATGTGCCGCCACTGCCGGACATGAGTGCAGCGGAATCCGCAGCGAAGACCTCACCAAAGGCAGCTTCCAACGCAGCTGATTTCAAGGGAGCGGTCGAGTGCGAAAAGATGGAAGTCGTTTCAAAATCGGGAAAGGTCGTACTGAAGCCACAGAATCTAAGGAAGTTGAAACTGAAAGGCTCCTGGAATCTTGATACTCACGTGCTGTTCAAGGATGCCCAAGTCGGTGATGTCGTGGAGCTGCGCATTCCGGCGTCCAGTCCTTCGGCGCAGAAACTGGTTCTGCATGCAACAAAAAGTTATGACTTTGGTATTCTGCGTCTGTCGGTCAACGGCAAACCGGTCGCAGCGGATGTGGATCTCTATGCTGCCAAACCTGTTCCGTCCGAAACGATTGAGCTGGGCACCAGTGACCCGGTGAAAAGTTCATACGTGTTGCGTGTAGAATTGGTCGGCAAAAACCCGCAAAGCAAAGGCGCATTCTTCGGTCTCGATTGCGTGACCTTGAGCCCGGCTCAATAGAACGGAACATACCGAAGATGAAAACGATTCACCTGTTCCTGCTCTTTGTACTCGGTTGCGCTGGCGGCAATTGCGCCCAAGCTCAAAACTGGCCTCAAGCTGCCGGTCCGCACGGCGATTGGTCGACGCATACGGAGGCAGAGGTCCCGGCATCGTTCAACGTCGCCACCGGTGAGAATGTTCTATGGACGAAGCCATTGGGCGAGAGCGGACAAAGCGGCATCGTCGTTTGGGAGGACCGCTTGTTTCTGACGATATTGAAGCCCTTCGAGCCAAAACCCGGGTCCGAGTCTGAAGAACCCAAAGACAACAAAACGTCAACTATCCGAGCCCTTTGTCTAGACGCTTCAAGCGGAGCGAAGATCTGGGAGTACCAAATCGAGAGTGCCGTCGAAACGGGATACATGGGTGGATTCAGCGATCTGACATCGCCCACGCCGATCACGGATGGCGAGTTTGTTTGGTTTACCAATGCGGGCGGAAAACTGGTCTGTTTGGACTGGCAGGGCAAACTTGTCTGGGAGCGTAGTTGGCGTTCGGAGAACGAAATTCTAAAGCCCGAGAAGGCGTTTCCTTTCAACAAACAGTTCGAGCCTTTCATGGTCGGGGACATATTGATTCATGCTGAGCCCTACGATCGCCAGGATGGAGCAAGGGAAAACGGCTGGCACTACTTGTATGGGCTAGACAAAAAGACCGGCACTGAGAAATGGGTCTCCGAGGATGCGCTCACGCAATACAACACACCGGCATATTCACTTGACGCACTCGGAAAGCCGACGGCCATGATTGGACGCGGTGGCTACCACGACGTGCCGGAATCACCGAGTGGTTACTCGATGATCGATCTGGAGAACGGCAAGCGAATTTGGCAGACGGTGCTCGATGGCAAGGGCGATACCGCACTGAGCAATGCGTGCTTCAACAAACATTTTGCCGTGTGGATTTCGGAGGACGACAACCGGCTAACGGTTCTGAACGCCCAGAACGGTGAAGTCGTCAAAACAATCGATTTGCGTTCCAACGTGGATTTGCGCGTTTACAATCAAATCCTAGGTCGCTACGTCTTGCGGAGAAACTTTGACCTGACCGAATTGCCGAAGTCAAAAATCTTTCCAGCTTGGTACACGAATACCATCGTCGGACAGCACCTGTACTTTATGTGTTTTAACGATGATCTGAAGCAGCCACTGATGAAGCGCTGGCGGGATCTGCTACCCGTGCATTGCTTCGCTCGCGTCAATCTGGTCACTGGCAAAGTAGAAATCTTGGAAGTCCCCGTGCACTTCAACGATCGCGGAGAATACCTGTGGAAGGAAGAGTTGAAGACGAACGGTCTGAATGCGAAAGGGCTGGATCTTATTTCCGACGTGCGATCCAAGCGAGACGGTTGGTGGTGGTGCTTCAATGGAAATCCAATCAAGGTGAACGACACGCTCTTTTTCACCACGATGATTGGCAATTGCTACGCGTTCAAAATTAACACCGAACACTTCGATGAGAGTGCCTTTGTCGCACTGAACCCCTTGGGTCCGCGCGGTGAATCCTGGTCAATGAATACCCCGACCTTCGCCGGCGGCAAGCTATACCATCGCACTGCCAAAGAACTCATCTGTATCGGGAAACCGTGATTCGCCAACAGGAATCTGCAAGTTTGAATAGGAACCCAATGCGAATTGTTACCCCGGCGCTATTGCTCGTGTTCGCTTTGGGCTCAACAGCGTTCAGTGATTTTACCCACCCTGGAATCACGCACAGTCGCGAAAGCATTTCTTTCGTCAAGAAGAAAATCGTCGCGGGGGAACAACCATGGGCGACCGCTTGGGAAGGACTCAAGAACTCTCGATACGCGTCGCTTGATTGGCAGCCGAAACCATTCGCAAACGTCGAACGGGGCCCGTACAACGATCCCAACATTGGGTCGTCGGAGTTCAGCGACGACGCGCGGGCTGCGTACTATCACTCGCTATGCTGGGCACTTTCGGGCAAGGAAACGCACGCGACCAAGGCTGCGGAAATCATCAACGCTTGGTCCGGAACCCTTCGGTCGATCGGCAACCATGATGCACGATTGCTGATCGGCATGAGCGGCTACCACTTCTGTGTTGCAGCCGAACTGCTGAAACACACCGAGGGCAAATGGCCGGCCGACGAACAGGCCCGATTTGAGTCAATGATCAGAGAAGTCTGGTATCCGGTGATCAAGGACTTTTATCCAACCGCGAACGGCAACTGGGATGCATCGATGATGCAAGTGATGATTGCGATGGCCGTCTTCCTGGACGACCAGGAAATGTTCGATCGGGCGAAGGAGTACTACTTGAGCGGTCGAGGAAACGGAGCCATCGGCAATTACTTCCTGGAGTCCGGGCAGTGCCAGGAATCCGGTCGCGATCAAGCGCATACTCAGATGGGCCTGGAGTTTCTGGCGAACACCTGCGAGACGGCATGGATTCAGGGCGTCGACCTCTACGGAGCACTGGACAATCGACTGCTGAAAGGATTTGAGTACACCGCCAAGTACAACCTCGGATTGGACGTACCGTATGAGCCTTACAAGAGTGTTGAAGGACGTTACCACTACAAGAAGCTCTCCGATAACAGTCGCGGCCGGCTTCGTCCGATGTACGAGCGTGTCACCAATCACTACCAAAACCGCAAAGGGCTGGTAGCAACCTATGCCGAACAGGCCGCTCTCAAGCTCCGGGAGAACCAGACGGAAAGTCGCGACGATCAGGACCGACGTGATCGCGGACGACGTCGTGGCGGGCGAAGACGTCGCGGCCGCTCGACATGGTCTCACCTGGACACGTTGATGTACGCCGCTCCACGAACCAAAGACAAGTGAGTTTGTTACGGAAACCATTCAACGGCGATGGGTGGCCGAATGTCATTAAGTCCGTTTCCTTTTTTCCTGTGAGGTCGTGCGGCAAAGGTTGCTTCAGTATCCCGGAGGGAGAGTGAAATTGTCTTTTGTAAAATCTCGTTTCTTTTTCCGCACGAATTCCTGTTTCGAGAATTGTCAATCAATGGCGCGACCGACATCCTATTTCCTGACGATTGCATTACTCGCGGCGATGGCTTTGCCGTCCAGCGAGGCCGCGGATTCGCTACCTCCGCTCAAAGACGGAAGCTCACCGCAAACGCTGGATGAAGTCTGGGCAGGTTATGACCCGACAGTTGAACCGATCGAGGCGGAGATATGCAAAGAGTGGCAAGAGGATGGCACGGTTCTCCGCGCCGTCCGCTATTGCATCGGTACGTTCAAGGGTCAGAAATCGTGGATGGGGGCGATCTATGGATTCCCCAAAGACGGAAACGATCTACCTGCTCTCGTGCAAATTCACGGAGGCGGTGGAAGGGCCAGCAAATCGGTTTGTGTCGCCAATGCCAAAAGAGGCTACGCAACGATCTCGCTGAACTGGCGAGCCGACCAGCGGTACTTGAATGAGAACGATCTTCCCAAATCCGCTCAAACCGACTGGGGTGCTGTCGAAGGTCGACAAATCGCGGAATCGCGGGGCATCGAGCCCAACAACGACAAGCGTTACGACCCTGTTCCTTCTGGCCGCAACGGCGGTTATTTTTTGCGAACCCTGGCGGCCCGTCGCGCGCTCACTTTTCTACAGCAGCAAGTGGAAGTGGATGGCGACCGATTGGGCGTCGACGGCCACTCGATGGGCGGCGTGATTACGCTTCAAACGGCGGCGATGGATCATCGCGTCAAAGCGGCGGCGCCTTCCTGTGCACCGCCGATCGATTTAGAAGGCACCTTGATCGCGAGAACGTACGCGCCTTCGGCCTACGCACAGAAGATTGATTGCCCGGTGTTATTCATGAGTCCGTCCAACGACTTTCACGGGCACGTGGAAGACATGGAATGGATCATGGACCGAATACCGAATCAGGAATTTCGCATTGCGCGTTCGGAGCACTTCAATCACAAACACAATGACAGTTGTCTCGCCGCCAAAGAACTGTGGTTTGATGCTCTTCTGAAAAACAACTACCAGTATCCAACCCGCCCAGAAATCGCGGTGGATCTGAAGACCGACGATGGTCGCCCCCGAGTGCGAATCACGCCCAACGCGTCGCAGCCAATCGACCATGTCGACGTTTACTTCACACGCGATGCAGCGCTGTCCAGTTACAACGGATCGAAGTCGCGTTTTTGGCAGTCCGCAAAACCGGGCATAAACGGGACGGATTATGTTGCCTCGATCGGTCTTTTCGACTTGAGCGATCCGCTGTGGGTGTTCGCGAATGTGCACTACAAGCTGGACGATCGCATTTTGACTAAGGCATCGGGGACCATGACGTCGACCACCCGCATGTTGATGATCGACGCGAAACAAATGCAGGCGGCTGGTATAAAAGCCGATGGGCGGACGACCGCAGTTATCGAAGACTTCGATGACGACTGGCAGAAAGAGTGGTACGTTTCTGGATCTTCTTACCAGTCGTTTCGGCTGAATGATCGACGCGTTCCGATTCCGAAGCACGGCAAACTGGAGCTGACTGTTGCTGGCGACACGGCCGCTGTTAGAGTGTCGGTCGCCGACTATGCGATTGGCGAATACTCGGCGGTACTGAATGCCGACAATGGAGTCGTGTCCATTTATCCATTCGATCTGAAGCACACTAAGAACGGCAGTGCCTTGATGAATTGGACGGACCTGCCAAACCCGCGTCTCACGCTGACGTTCTCGCGTGGAAAGTTGCCAAACTACAGGAGCCTCGTTTGGAAAAAGGTTCCCGTCGCCGATTTCTTGGCCGATCGCCCTTTCCAGCTTGGCGAAGCTCCTAAAGAAAACGGCAAAACAAAACTCTTGCTGAAGCAGGCCGACAAGATCGTCGGGCGGTTCGAAACCGATCCCACGACGCTGAAGGTGAACGAAGACATCATCAAAACGGCTTACAAGCGAGGCCTCCACGTTCACTCACACAGTGAAGTTACTTACTTTCTGAAAGACACTTTTTCGACGTTCGAGTCCACGCTCGTCCCGTGCTATCAGGCTTCGGTCACCTTCGAAGTACACGGTGACGGCAAATTGCTGTTTGAATCCGAAAGGATCGGCGGCAAGAGCCAACCAGTCGAAATGAAAGTCGACGTTGCTGGCGTTCAGAAGCTGAAACTGATCGTCACCGAGGGAGGAAACGGTTGGGGTGGCGACTGGGTGTTGTGGGCCAATCCATTGCTCACGCCAGCACCGTAATGACTTTTCGCTAGCCCCGCGTTAGGCGGAAAACTTCAATCAACAAAGAAATCGAAGCATGGAAATTTGCCGCCGAACATCCGCCACTGCGTTATTGAGCGCGATCGTATTCGCGCTCTTCTCGGCGCAAGTGACTGCGGAAACGACGAAACCCAATATCGTTTTCATCATGGCCGATGATCTTGGGCCGGGCTGGGTTGACTACGACGACAGCAATCCCGAGATCAACACACCAAACCTGCAGCGGCTTGCCGAGAGCGGGATGGTGTTTACCAGAGCGTATGCGGCGGCTTCGGTCTGTTCGCCGACACGCGCGGCCTGCATCACCGGCATGTCGCCAGCCCAGATCGGGATCACGACACACATACCTGGAAAGGCGGGCAATGAACGTCCTGGTCCAAAAGGAGGACCACGCGATGCCGATTCGTTGAAACAACTCCCGCTGGAATTGCCCAGCTATGCACATGAACTGAAAAAGCTGGGCTACACCACCGGCTTTATTGGCAAATGGCATCTGGCCGGTGAAGGTTCGGTGGCAACGAAAAATGGAATCGTCAATAGCGACTACCACCCGGAGCATTACGGATTTGACACCAACGTCGGCGGCTGCGCATACGGGCAACCGAAATCTTGGTTCGATCCCTTCAAAAATGGAACCATCAAGAACCGCGAGGCTGGCGAGTATCTGACGGATCGATTGGGTGACGAAGCTGCCTCGTTCATCAAAGCTAACAAGGACACCTCCTTTCACCTGACACTGTGGCCGTACTCGGTGCATACGCCCATCAAAGCCCCCAAGGATCTTGTCGAAAAAAATGGCGGCAACAAATATTGCGCGATGGTTGAAAGTCTGGACAACGCCGTCGGCAAAGTGATCGACACACTTAAAGCGACCGGGACACTCGACAATACCTTGCTGGTTTTCTATTCCGACAACGGCGGCCACATACCGACGAAGTGGTTGGCAGACAAAAAAGGTTCGCTGCTAGAAGGTGGCCTGCGTGTTCCCATGGTCGTCAGTTGGCCGGGAGTGATCCAAGGTGGAACAACGTGCGACGTCCCCGTCAACAGCATGGACTTCTTTCCGACCTTTGTGCACGCTGCCGGAGGATCGACCGCCGAGATCGAACAGTTGGAGGGCCTAGACCTGAAGCCACTTTTTCAAGGCGAAAGCCAGCTCGATCGCGATGCCTTGTATTGGCACTACCCGCACAACCGCATGGAAGTCACCTACTACATGGGAAGCACCATTCTCCAGGGCGACTGGAAATTCTATAAAGGCTACGGCGTGATCGAGGAAGCATTGTTTAACCTCGAAAACGATCCGATGGAAAAACAAAACGTGCTGAAAGACAACGCGAACCTGGCAGATCGCCTTCGTGAAAAGCTACAGCGTTGGATCACCAAAGTATCTGCAAAGATGCCCAAACCCGCTAGCAACTAACAGATCATCGAGAAAAGAATGCGTACATTTTCAAAAAGCGTTCTCGTGCTATTCGTGTTGCTCTGCATGGCGGGTCTTGCGCGTGCCGACCAGAAACCCAACATCATTTTGCTGTTGGCAGACGATCTTGGTTACGGCGACCTGTCGTGTTTCGGTAGTCCCGCCGTCAAAACACCTAACCTGGATCGACTTGCGAGTGAGGGGGCGAAATTCACGCGGTTCTACGCTGGGTCGGCTGTCTGTTCGCCAACGCGTGCGTCTGTGTTGACCGGTCGATACCCGCTGCGATTCGGGATCACCAAGCACTTCAACGATCGCAATATGTGGCTGCCCGAATCGGCGACGACCGTTGCCGAGCTTCTCAAAGGTGCCGGCTACAGCACCGCACACGTGGGCAAGTGGCACCTGGGTGGTCTGCATGTCGACGCTGACGGCAAGCGAATGAACAATCAACCTGGTCCACGTCAGCACGGATTTGATTTCTATCAAACGCAGATCGAACAACAACCGATTCGCGGGCGAATGGGTCGCGAGCGAACAATCTTTCGTCAGGGCGGTACCGTACTGCTTCGTAACGACCAGCATATCAGCAAAGACGACCCGTACTTCCCCAAACACTTTACCGATGCAAACGGTGACTTTGCGGTCGAGTTGATCGAGAAACTGTCTAAAGAACAGAAGCCATTCTTCATTAACATGTGGTGGCTGGTTCCTCATAAACCTTACGAGCCTGCTCCCGAACCACATTGGTCGGCTACTACAGCGGACGGCATCAGCGACGATCAGCATCGCTTTCGGTCGATGGTGCATCACATGGACGCCAAGGTCGGCCAGATTCTCAGCAAGCTTGATGACTTAGGCATCGCGGACAACACCCTGGTCCTCTTCACCAGTGACAACGGCGCGGCCTACGAAGGGTTCATCGGCGATTTGAAAGGTGGCAAGACCGACCTGCATGACGGGGGAATCCGCGTACCGATGATCGTGCGGTGGCCAGCAGCGATCCCCGCTGGTCAGAAATCCGACCCCTTTGGACACACCAACGACTTGCTGCCCACGTTCTGCGAAGCGGCGGGAGTCGTCTTGCCTCGTGAACTGCCACTCGATGGTTTGAGCCTGTTGCCTCACATGAAGGGCGAGAGTGCACCGACTGCGGACGCACGAGGAACCGTGTTCTGGCAACTCAATCTGTACAAAAGTCTTCAGCGACACTATCCGAAGCCCAAACCGTATGCGACTGAAGTTGCCATGCGAGGCAAATGGAAGCTGCTCGCTCTCAAGGGCGAGCCCGTGGAATTGTTCGACATTGAATCAGATCCGAATGAGCAGAAGAATGTAATCGACGACCATCCTGATCTGGTTGCTTCGCTATCCGCTGAGCTAAACGAGTGGTTGAACGCCCCGCGAACTACCATGAGCAAGTGACGATCAGGAATTCGTTGCGTAGTGGACTTTGCCAGAAGTCCGATGCGTGAAGGAATTCTGGCGAATCCCACTACCACACAGACCTTTTCAAAGAAGAACAATGAAACCTACGTTACTCGCTCACTTATCTGGCGCGTTCTTACTGACCTTTTGTTCGACCTTCGCAGCAGAGCAGACCGAAGGTGCGGAGCAGGCTGCTGCCAAGCCAAACATCTTGTTCATCTTTGCCGACGACTGGGGCTGGGGAGACCTCGGCTGTCACGGGCATCCCTACCTGAAGACGCCGAACCTTGACCGGCTCGCCAAGGAGGGAACTGACTTCATGCGGTTCACTGTGGCGAGCGGCGTGTGTTCACCGAGCCGTACGGCGGTGATGACTGGTCATTTCCCAGCCCGCTTCAACATCGATGGCCATTTCGCGACGGTACGTAGTAATGAGAAACGCGGTATGCCCGACTGGGTGGATCCCAAAGCGCCGACGATTCCAAGAATGCTGCAGTCGACCGGCTACGCGACGGCGCACTTTGGCAAATGGCATCTCGCCAATAACATGATTCCCGATTCGCCGCGACCGGAGGCCTATGGCTACGACGAGTGCGGCGCGTTCAACTGTTCTGGCACGCAGATGCCGGTGCACGAAGACGCCAAACGCACGATTGCATTTATCGAAAAAAACGCCGCGGCGAAGAAGCCATTCTTTATCAACTTGTGGATGCACGAACCGCACACGCCATTTCACACGCTGCCTGAATACCGCAAGCGTTTTCCGAAGATGGGCGATTCAGAAAATGCGTATGCGGCGGTTCTGTCTCATGCCGACGACCGAATCGGCGAAGTGCTTGCGGCGTTGGACCGATTGCAGTTGACCGACAACACACTGGTAATCTTCAGCTCGGACAATGGCCCGGCCGGCAGCGGTAAACCGCGCCCGCTAAAAGAGATGTACGATTCTGCAACTGGCGCGGGGTTCAACACCGGTGCTTGTGTCGGGACAACAGGCGGCCGAAACGGACGCAAGAAATCCATTCTTCAGGGTGGGATCGGTGTTCCATTCATTGCCCGCTGGCCAGGACAAATCAAGGCAGATGCGATCGATGACGTGTCGTGGATTTCCGCCGTCGACCTGTTGCCGACGTTTTGTGAAATTGCCGGCGCTGCGATGCCCGAGGGATACCGACCCGACGGCAAGAGTCAACTGGCAACCTTGCGAGGGACCGAGCTGACACTGCGTGACAAGCCGTTGTTTTGGAAGGGGCTGCCGAGTCCAAAAGGCCCAGTCTATTCAGTGCTGGATGGGCAATGGCGACTGTTGGCCAGCACTAGGTTCGAGGTACTGGAATTGTTTGACGTTAACAGTGACCCGCTGGAAAAGAACAATTTGGCTTCATCCCATCCTGACGTCGCCGACGGGTTGTTGAAGAAACTTCAAGCCTGGCATGCAACGCTTCCTGAGAAACCCAACTCGGACTGGTTTTCAAAGTACCGAGCCAGGGACGCGGGCCCGCTGCCGCCAGAGGTCAAGCCAGTTTTTCAGTTCGATCCGTCTCGATAACTCCTGCTGACGCTGCGCGGCTATCAATGACAACAATCTGCCAATTGAGTTCAACCAAAAGACATCGACATGAATCGAGCAACAAAAGTTGGCTTCAAAATGACAAGACGATCGGCAACCCTATTTGGGATCTTACTGCTGTTTGCAACGACTGCTGTCGCCGATGAACGCTACATGCTGCAATACGATGCACCGGCCAAAGACAATTTGCTGATGAAGCGTAAAGGAAAAGCCAATGGCCTTGGCTACATCCAAACGGCGTTGCCAATGGGCAATGGCAGACTGGGCGCAATGTTCTCCGGCGGGATCGATACCGAGCATTTGCTGATCAACGACATCACGATGTGGATGAACGCGAAACGGGGCATGGACGAAGTGTCTCAGTCCGGGACGCGCAAAGTTGACCCGGACGATTTCAGTACCGTTCGGAAAGCCTACCGTGACGGAAAATACGGCACCAAGCCGGGCAGTATGGAGAGCCTGTCGACGAAGTACTTGAGCAGCACCGAGCCACTTGGAAATTATGCCCCGTTCAGCGACTTATTGATTTCCACCGGGCACGATCCTGCAGCGGTTCGCGACTACCGCCGCTCGCTCGATTCACGCACCGGTCTGGGGACCGTCACCTACTCGATCGGTGACGGGGGTTTCAAAAGAGAATTTTTCTGCAGCTATCCGCACGACGTGGTGGTCGCTCGCTATACGGCGGCAAACGCAGCATTGAATCTAACGATTCAAACGACCACCAAGCACAAGGGATCGCATGTTGCGGCAGCGGACAACCGAATCGTCTTGAACGGCAAAGCAATGATGGTTCAAGACGACATCGAGTTCATGCAGATTGTTCAGGTTGACGCTGGGGACGCAGACGTTGCGACACAAGAAGATGGCGCGATCAAAATTTCCAATGCCAGCGATGTGACGATCTACCTTGCGGGCTATTGCGATTACTTACCTGTCTATCCGTCCTTCAAAGGACGCGATTACAAAGCGGATTGCGAAAAGACAGTCTCGGCGGCGGCAAAAATCGGATTTGATTCCCTGAAAGAATACCATGTCGTTGACGTTTCAACCGCGATGAACCGTTGCCAACTGGAGCTGGATTTCCAACCGTCCGGATTGACCACCGACAAACTCGTTTCTAGTGACGGAAGCCTGGAGCTGGAAAATCTTTACTTCAACTACAGCCGCTATCTGCAATTAAGCTGTTCGCGCGGCGCACCCGTTCCTTCCAACCTTCAGGGGCTTTGGAATGCAGACCTCAAGCCGGCGTGGAACTGTGATTATCACACCGACATCAATGTGCAGATGAACTACTGGATGGTCGATCCGGCGAACCTGTCGGAATCGTTCTACCCCTTCGCACAGTGGACGAAGAAACTCGCGAAGTCGGGCACGCACACGGCACGAGAAACGTTTGGCGTAAAAAAAGGCTGGAGCGTCGGCCTTAACGGCAACGTCTTTGGATTCACTGCGCAGAATGTTCATGGACGTCGCAACCAGCAAGGTGGTCACTGGCTGTGCCAGAACCTCTTCGATCACTATGCCTTCACTCAGGATCGTACGTACCTGGAAGAGATCTATCCGACCCTGAAGGGAGCGGCAGAGTTCTTTGTCGAGTATCTCGCTCCTTGGAAAGATGGAAGCCTTGTCGTCTATCCCACCTGGTCGCCGGAAAACACCTACCTGTCCAAACAGCACAGCAAACTGAATAAGCAAACTTATGGCGCGTCATGGGATCAGCAACTCGTGCTGAACCTGTTCACGGACTGCATCGAAGCGTCCACCGTTCTGGGGCGTGACGAAGCATTCCGCAAATCCTTGCAGGACATGATCCCGAAACTCTGCCCCCAGAAAATCGGACAGCATGGCCAATTGCAGGAGTGGCCTGAAGACTGGGACAATCCTAAGGACAAGCACCGCCATATTTCGCACTTAATTGCGTTGCATCCCGGTCGCGACATCTCGCCACTGACCACCAAGGAACTGTACGAAGCGGCCCTTGTCACAATGAAGCACCGGGGCGATGAATCCACCGGTTGGAGCACGGGCTGGAAAACCTGTTTCTGGGCGCGTCTGCACAACGGCGACCGAGCGCACAAAATTTATCAGTTTCTGACCTCCAAACGAGCGTATCCCAACCTGTTCGATTTCCATCCGCCGTTCCAGATCGACGGAAACTTTGGTGGAGCGGCAGGCGTGTGCGAGATGTTGTTGCAGAGTCATCTTCGAAGCACTGACCGTCACGCGGAAACCGTTTCCGAAGCTGCCTACGTTGCTTATCAACGCGACCCCCAGACGCCGAAGAACTTTGTTCCTTTGGTACCACCCGAAAAACTGGCCGATGCACCCTATATCCTGCATTTGCTGCCCGCGCTCCCATCAGCATGGCCCGATGGAAAGATCAAAGGACTAAAGGCACGCGGAGGTTTTGAAGTCGATCTTCGGTGGGCCGGTGGTCGACTTAGCCAAGCGACGGTTCGCACGACAACTGGCGGCGTATTTCGACTGTTGGCCGACAATGAGCTAAGCCCAAACATCACACTCGCGAAAGGTCAGTCGTACCAATGGTCACACTGAGCGAGCAAACCGATTCACAAACCGAACGAATAAACAGAATGACAATAGGTAACATGCTAGGCCGCCTGCTCCTTTCAATGCTCGTCGTTTTGACCGGAGTCTCGTTTGTGACCGCGGCAGATCCGCCAAATGCCCAAGTGAGCGACTTGTCGACACTCGGACTTGCTCCGCCAGCTGATGCGGTAGTGCTGTTCGACGGATCGAACGTCGACGCCTGGAAGCCGTTTTCGTTTCAGGCGATCAATTCCAGGGATGACCAGAAAGAGATTCAGTGGAAATTGGTCGACGACAAGGCAATGGAGATCGCTTTTGAATTCGAGGGCAAGAAACGCAAACAGTTCATTCGCACGAAGGAGAAATTCGGCAACTACCGACTGCATCTGGAGTTTCAGTTGCCGACTGATGGCGGCAAAGGTAACAGTGGAATCTTTTTCGGCCCGTTGTATGAGTTGCAACTCCTGAATCCCACGAAAAAGGATCGTGCCGGGCTGACCGATTGTGGCGCGATCTATCAAATCCGCGCTCCCGACGTGAACGCAGGTTTGAAACCAGGCAAGTGGCAGACAGTTGACTTGGACTATCAAGCGGCGCTCGTCAACGCGGCAGGTTATGCAAACGAGAGTGACGCGGCCCGAGTGACGGTCCGACTGAACGGCAAGCTGATCCACGACAACTTCAAGCTGTCGTTACGCAGGAACAAGTACGCTGCGTACCCGGAGGAGCGCTTGTCGCCCATCGTTTTGCAGGAGCATGGTTCTCCTGTAAAGTTCAGAAACATATGGCTGATTGAGAAGACCGGCGATGGTTAGTTGGTCAGGCAAAATCCCAGGGGGTGTCGTAAACGACGAGGTGATGACGGAGATGCACCTGTTGCCAACGATCCCGAAACTCGCCGGAGCCGAAGTTCCGTCCGACCGTGTGATCGATGGCAAGGGCCTGCCAAAGCCTGCGTTGTACGATCTGAAATCTGACATCAGCGAGAAGCATGATATGCTGGCGGATCATCCCAATGTGGTCGCGAGTCTTCGTGCATCAATCGAAACCTCTCAAAACCAACTTGCCGAAAACAGCCGGCCCGCAGCGTTTGTCGACGATCCTAAACCATTGCAGCTTGCGAATTAGGTACTGTCCCGTAATTGGTATTTGCTGGCGATAACACATTTGGCAACCTCCCGAGTTACCTACCAAAGTGACTCAAGGAGGAAACCAAATGTCTCGACATGATCTCACGGATGATGCTTGGAATGCAATCCGATATCTGATGCCAAGTCGTAGCAAATCTCGTCGCGGCCGCCCTTGGTTTGACCATCGGCAGTTGATCAACGGAGTCTTGTGGATTCTTCAAACCGGGGCTCCGTGGCGTGACTTGCCAGTTGAATTCGGCAATTGGAAAACGGTTTACAATCGATTCAGACGCTGGGTGAAAGAAGGGCTTTGGGACAAGCTTTTTCGCAAATTACTTCGACGAATGGACCAGCTCGGCAACATTGACCGGACGGTTTGGTGCGTTGACGCTACTGTCACACGTGCTCATCGCTCGGCTGCGGGGATGGCTAAGCAAAGCGAAGAAAACGACAAGACCCATGCTTTGGGGCGTTCTCGCGGTGGCTACTCCACCAAGTTGCATGTGATGACAGACGCCAGGGGGACGCTCTTGTCAATCACCGCCACCGGTGGACAGCGGCACGAGTCTCAAGAATTCGATAACCTTTATGAGCATTGCCAAGTCAGCGTTCATTTTTATCGCGATCGGCCCGCAGCAATTGCAGGCGACAAGGACTATGGCTCCGCAGCCATTCGCGAGTCGATTGAAAATCGTTCCATCGAAGCAGTCATGCCAACTCGAGCGAATGAGACCGTCAATGAAGAGTTCGATCGAGACTGCTACCGGAAACGCAACATCGTTGAACGGCTCATTGGCTGGCTCAGAGAATCACGCCGTATCGCGACTCGCTACGACAAACTCCCCGAGTCCTACCTGGCGTTCATCAAACTCGCAGCTATTCGAAGAATGCTAAAATGCATTTAAAGGACAGTGCCTAGAAGCAAGCTGCCAGCAAAGTCGCGACGGAGCCGACTACCGATATTGACCAGCAAACACTGATCAATAAACGCAATGCCGCTCCAGTCAGCTTTCATGTTCGGCATGGTACAATGATTACCCCCGACGTCGCCACTTTCCTTCCTTCACCCGCGACAATGTTCCCACCTCGATTCACCGCTCAACGCAGGTACAATCGCCCGAGGAGACGGCGATGTTCGTGCGTCATTGTTCTGCTATGCCTGGGCTTTGCTGCGCAGAGTTCAGTCTTTGCGCAAGTCGTCGTTAAAGACAAGGCACAAAGTGCAAACGAAGCCGTTGCCGATCGTCGCCCGCAGCGTTATGAGAAATCGATTAAGCCCCTTTTACGGCAGACATGTTTTGACTGCCACAGTGGGGATAGCGTCGACGGCAACTTTAGAGCGGACCAGCTTGATCCCGACTTGGTCGATGGCGAAGACGTCGCTTGGTGGCTGGAGGTGTACTCCGTGCTCAGCAAGGGCGAGATGCCGCCACCTGAGTCAAGCGAACTGACCGACGCACAGCGAATTCGCATTGTGGATTGGCTTTCCACGGAAATTCAAGCAGCAGAAAAGCTGCGCAAAGCCAGTGGCAATCACTCGTCGTTTCGACGGCTTACTCGATACGAATACAACTACGCGTTTCAGGACCTACTTGGTGTGCCCTGGACATTCGCGGGTGATCTTCCAGCCGAAGCCAGTGAGGACGACGCATTTGAGAATAATGCCGAGTCGTTGCACATGTCTGTAAAACAAGTGGAGACTTATCACCAGCTTGCACTGAGGGCATTGCGTCGAATCACGGTTCGCGGCGACCGACCGCCGGTAGTGCATTGGGCGATTCCGATGAAGGACGCCTTCGGGCGCGAAAAGAAGCGGCTCGAGCGGGACATTGAATCGGCCCAAAAGAAATTCGAGGACATGCCGGACAAACTAACAGAGCAGATCGAGCGTCTGAACAAAAAGTTCCAGGCGCCTGCCGATCGGTCACATTACCTGGAACTATCGACAGGTGTGAGAGTAGAAGTCGACTGGGATTACCGCAAAGCAAGCTATGCGCTGAAGCACAGTGATACACACAAGGCGATGCCAGAGCTTGGTTCACATTTCGCTATTGTGCAGCCGGGTAGCAGACAATCGCTCACCGTCGAACTCGGCGACAGGTTGCCCGACGAAGGAACGATGCGGGTGCGCGTCCGTGCGTCGCGTGCTAAGGATGCGAGCGAGCGGATTCCAAGCTTACAAGTGCACTTCGGCTTTCAAGCAACCGACCAAGGGCGATCGATCAAGCGTTTAAGCCAGCAGGACATCCCAGTCGAAGCGTCCTACGGGCAGCCGGAAATCTACCAATGGAATATCCCTCTTAGCGAGATTGAGCACCGCAACACCTATCGCGGCGAGTTTGAACTGGGGGATCAACCGAGCCCATCGGAGTACATTCGCTTCACGAATAGTGCAGTGGGGCACGACGAAGCGGAAACCGCCGCAGCTGAGGCCGAGAGTCCCGCGATTCTGATCGACTACGTGGAAGTCGCCGCACCGGTTTACGACGAGTGGCCACCACGGTCCCACCGCAGCGTGTTCATTGAAAGCGAGAACTCGCACGACGAATCCGCTTACGCGCAAGAGATCATTTCTGCCTTCATGTCTCGTGCCTGGCGGCGATCGCCCACAACGCGCGACATCGATCGCAAGCTGCAACTATTCCAGCGACTGCGGACCAGCAGCAAGGATTTCCAGGAAGCAGTCGTGGAAGTTCTCGCAACGATTCTTGCTTCGCCAAAGTTCCTTTACGTGTTGCCTGGTGAGCAGGGTGCACAACCAGACCAACAGAAAGATCAGCTGTCGCAAAACGAAGTCGCGACTCGGCTATCGCTCTTCCTTTGGTGTAGCCTGCCCGACGAGACGCTGCTCAAGCTCGCTTCGGCAGGCCGCCTTAGCGATCACGAAGTTCTGCGTCAGCAGGTCGACCGAATGCTGTCTGATCCGCGAGCCACACGTTTTACCAAGCACTTCGTTGGGCAGTGGCTCAAAATGCAACCGCTGGAATTCTTGAGCCCCACCCGAGGTGACGATGGTCTCGATTCAGCATTGCTGGAATCGATAAAGCAAGAGCCTATCGCTTTGTTTGCAGACATGCTGCGGAACGATTCAAGCGCACTGAATTTCATCGATGCGGACTACTTGGTCGTGAACGAGCGTCTTGCCAAGCACTATGGAATCCCGGGAATTCCCGGCAATCATTTCCGACGCGTTTCCTTGCCAGCCGAACGGAATCGTGGCGGTTTGTTGACCCAAGCCGGTTTGCTAACCATGAATTCCGATGGCGAAGATTCCCATCCAGTCAAACGCGGTGTTTGGTTGCTAACGAACCTACTCAATGATCCGCCGCCCCCGCCTCCGCCAGCCGTTCCCGAGATCGATCTCTCCGATCCAGCGATCGCAAAAATGACTCTGAAAGAACGCGTTGACGACCATCGCAATCACGCCGCGTGCATGTCGTGTCACCAGAAGATCGATCCGTGGGGGATCGCATTTGAAAACTACGATGCACTTGGACGCTGGCGTGATGAAATCAATGGGAAAATCGTTGACGCTACAAGCGTATTGCCCAACGAAGATAAACTCGACGGGATGAAGGGACTCAAGGAACATCTCATACGGCAACGCCACGAGCAATTTGTGAAGGCGACGATTGAGAAAATGGCATCATTTGCCCTCGGGCGACAACTGGATTTCGGCGACCGTGCTGGAATCAGGGAGATAGCCGGACGAGTCCGTGAATCAGACGATGGCATCAAGACGATGGTGATGTGCCTGGTAACGAGTGATCTTTTTCAAACAAAGTAGTGACGTGATACAATAGGCTGGCGCACCGTAGTGGACGAGGCAATGAGTTCCGGCATCAAAATCACGCGTCACGGACTCGTAGCCTCGTCCACCACCTTTCATTCCTCAAGCAATAACGACAGATGGCTTTCAATCTGAATCAACTTGATCGTCGACGGTTTCTTCGTGGATCCGGTGCCGCGCTGGCGCTTCCACTTTTGAGTTCCAGCTTGCCGCTTTTGGCAGCCAACTCCGACAGCAAGTCGAATCCGAAACGGCTCGCCTGCATCTATTACCCCGACGGTGTCCCCATGCCGCTGCGGGAAGACCCCGCTTACCAAGACTGGTCGTGGTTTCCGCATGGTGGGGGAACGGAGTTCACTTTCACAAAGTGCACTGACGTCTTCGAGCCACTGCGTGACGACCTGACCGTGCTCTCGGGTTTTTCACACCCAGAGGCCCGCAAGGTTCACGGTCATCGCAATGCCGATCAATTTCTGACTGCCGCCAAGATTCGTCGCGAGGGAGCGTACAACAACTCGATCTCTCTTGATCAGGTTTATGCCGAACACATCGGGGACCAAACACGGTTCGCATCACTCGTTATGTCGACTGACGGTGGTATCGGAACGCCGCGCGCTGCTCAAACGCTTTCATTCAACCGAACTGGTCGAGCGATTCCTGCAGAGCAAAGCCCGAAGCGAATTTTCGACATGCTGTTCGTCAAGAGCGACGCTGATGCAGCTCGCAGGTTAGCGAAGAACGAGAGTGCTTTGGATGAAATGCTGGAAGACGCAAGCGATCTGCGCGGAATACTGTCCTCCAATGACAAGCTTCGGTTTGACGAGTACCTGGACTCGGTTCGCGAAGCAGAGATTCGTGTTCAGAAAGCAAAGGAGTGGGTCAACAGGCCACTGCCCAGTGTTGACGGGGAACAGGTTGACCGAGCAGAAATCGAAGCGGACATCTCGCCAGAGTCGCCGAGGTTGTACGTGCAGACCATGCTGGACATGATCTATCTCGCATTCAAAACCGATTCGACTCGGGTTGCGACTTATCAGATCGGACGTGAGAACGGCGCGGGTGTCAGCGATCGCCTCGCTCGCGCTGTCGGGTTCAATCTCGCACACCAGTTAACGCACGACACGAAAAATCCGGGTGGCTGGAAAAACCTTGGGAAGTACTGTCGGTTTCTCAATGAAGAGTTTGCTCGATTCACAACCCGGCTGAAAGAATCTCCAGAACCGGCGGGCACAGGATCGATGCTCGACAACTCGTTGCTTCTGTTCGGTTCTGCATCGAGCGCGTTTCACCTTTCACGCAACTATCCACTTGTCCTGGCCGGTGGCGGTAACATGGGATTCAAGCACGGCAGGTATCTGAACTATGCCGGAGCCAATCCCATCAGCGGTGCCTGGCGCGGCGGCCCCGAGCCATACACCAAAGAAATCAAGCAAGAAGACCAACCGCTGACACGCGTCTTTGTCACGATGTTGCAACAACTGGGAATAGAAACCGAAAGCTTCGCCGGGGCCACCGGCAACTTCCCCAAGTTGCTTTCGTAAAGCTGCCCGGCTTCGGGTGAAGGCGTGCTGCGCACATCATCGCTGAGCAGAATCGAGCCCCAGTCCTCGCGTTCTTGCGTTGAATTCGCGGGGACTCGTAGCCTCGTCCACTAAGAAATCTGTCTCCAGCTCTACCGACTCTGAAGAATACACTCTTGGTCATCAGCCAACATCCGAATCCCACTCTCGAAATAGAATCATGAGATTGATTTCAGTTGCTCCGGCTCTGTGCATCATCCTGCTGACGGCTTCTTCGTCACTCGCAGCGGATCATCCGCCGAACGTTGTTCTGATTTTCGCTGACGACCTCGGCTATGGAGATGTTGGTTGCTACGGCGCTACGAAAATTCAGACGCCCAACATTGATAAGCTTGCTGCTGAAGGTCGGCGGTTTACCGATGCGCATTCTGCGTCGGCAGTTTGTACTCCGTCACGGTATGGGTTGCTGACGGGTGAGTATCCTTCGCGGAAAAACATTTGGGGTCCGGCGCCAGTGACTTCGCCGCTGCTCGTTGACACCGACCAGTTGACCATTGCCGATGTTTTCAAGAACGATGGCTACAGCACGGGAGCTTTCGGAAAATGGCACTTGGGTTTCGGCAAGGGTACGAACGAATGGAAGCAACCGTTTCGACCTGGGCCACTGGATCTTGGTTTTGACTACTATTTTGGCGTACCGCTGGTGAACAGTGCTCCGCCGTACGTCTTCGTGGAGAATGACCGCGTCGTTGGTCGTGCATCCGAGGATCCACTTGTCTACTTGGGTCGTAAGGCCGGCGATAAGGTTAGCCCGATTACGCCACTGACCAAAGAGCACGGCAACCGCGTTCCCAATTTCTTTGGAGGCGCGACTGAAGCACACAAGCTCTACAACGACTTTACGCTCGGCACGACGCTGGCCGAGCGGGCAACTCGCTGGATCGGTGATCAAGTCGACAAACCGTTCTTTCTTTACCTCTCCACGACCAACATCCACCACCCGTTTACGCCCGCTCCCCGTTTTCAAGGCACCAGCCAATGCGGTCTGTACGGCGACTTTGTTCACGAATTGGACTGGATCGTTGGCGAGGTCATGACGACGCTTGAAGCGAAAGGTGTGGCCGACAATACGCTGGTCATCTTTACCAGTGATAACGGCGGCATGTTCAACCACGGCGGCCAAAAGGCTTTCCAGATGGGGCATCAACAGAACGGTGATCTGCTGGGATTCAAGTTCGGAGTCTGGGAAGGCGGACACCGCGTACCGTTAATCGCTCGGTGGCCCGGCCACATCAAACCAGGGACGACTTCAACACAATTGATCAGTGGCGTCGATATGCTGGCGACCTTTGCCGCACTCACGCAGCAGGACCTGGACAGGCAGCAGCTTGCGGACAGCGTCAACGTTCTGCCTGCACTGATCGGTGAACCGGAATCACCATTGCGGGACACGCTTGTACTGAGTCCCCACAAGCAGACTCATCTTGCTATTCGCAAAGGCAAGTGGGTCTACATCGGTGCTCGAGGCTCAGGAGGTTTCGGAGGCAAACCTGGGTCGCATGCTGCTGGCGGACCGGTATGTGCATCATTTGTCGGAAGCGTGAATAGCGATTTCGAGGCGGGCAAGTACAAAGCCGATGCGCCGCGTGCTCAGCTTTACGATCTGCAATCGGATGTGAAGCAGACGCGAAACCTGCACAACGAATATCCCGAGATCGTAAAAGAGATGAGCGAGTTGCTTGAAAGCTACGCGCCGCCGAAGCGGAAACCAGCCCCCGTGAAAGGGAAGCCGCGCGCGCCGGGCAATCCTGCAAAGAAGATTCCCGCAGTTCCGAGTACCCGAAGCGCGTCCTTCGACTTCGAGTCGGGCAAACTGGATCCATGGAAGGTGATCAAAGGCAAATTCGGGCATTCGGTCGGTAGTCGCGATCTCTTCTTCCGTGACCAAGGAGAATACAACAAACAAGGCAAGTACTACCTGACAACGCTTGAAAGCAGCGCCGATGCCGACCGAGGATTGGACCCACAAACCGGAGTGATCTTCTCGCCCCAGTTCATTCCCAAAGCTGGCTCGATGACTTTCCGTGTTGGCGGAGGCAGTGGCAAGGACACCTATGTCGCTTTGTGCACAGCAGATGGTGAAGAGTTGCTGAAGGCGCACGGCATCAACAACCAAGTCATGCAAAAGGTGAGTTGGGATTTGGCGCCCTATGCCGGCAAGAAGCTGTTTTTAAAAGTCGTCGATCAAGCGGCGGGCGGTTGGGGTCACATCACCGCCGATGATTTTCAGTTCGATGCAGAGGTTTTGAAGCAATCACCTGAGCCGACGGCGCTAGCCGCGGGTTCGGCAAACCGAGGCGGTGACGTTCATCAACCCGCGGCGAGCGTCTCGCGGCTAACGGAACCACAGTCAAATAATACGAGGCCAAACTTCGTGGTCATCTTTACCGACGATCAGGGCTACGCGGACCTCAGTTGTTTCGGTGGCAAGCATGTCAACACACCTCGCATTGATCAGATGGCGGCCGAAGGAATGAAGTTGACGAGTTTCTATGTGGCGGCGCCCCTCTGCACGCCCTCTCGCGCCGCTTTGATGACTGGCTGTTATCCCAGGCGAATCGACATGGCCTACGGATCCGATTTCGCAGTCCTGCTGGCAGCGGACAAGAAGGGGTTGAACCCTGAAGAGATAACGATCGCTGAAGTGCTGAAGTCGGCGGGCTACAAAACGGGCATGTTTGGAAAATGGCACCTCGGTGACCAGCCGGAGTTTCTACCGACGCGACAGGGATTCGATCAGTACTTTGGTATTCCTTACAGCCACGACATCCATCCGTTCCATCCGCGGCAGAGTCATTTCAAATTCCCGCCGTTGGCCTTGCTGGACAACGAGGAAGTGATCGAAATGGATCCCGATGCCGACTATCTCACTCAGCGAATAACTCAGCGCGCGGTAAAGTTTATCGAAGAGAGCAAGGACGAGCCGTTCTTTCTGTATGTGCCGCACCCGATTCCGCATGCACCATTGCATGTCTCTCCAGAATTCATGGCGAAAGCACCAGCCAAGGTCAGAGCGAAACTGAAAAACGAAAAGAAAGTCGACTACGGAACACGAAGGGGATTGTTCGGGCAAGCAATCAGCGAGATTGACTGGTCAGTGGGGCAGATCCTTGATGCACTCAACAAGAACGGGCTGGATGAAAATACATTTGTCATGTTTACCTCGGACAACGGACCAGCCAACGGAAAGGCTACACCGCTAAGAGGCAAGAAGGGCAGCACCTTTGAAGGCGGCATGCGCGAGCCAACGGTGATCCGTTGGCCAGGCAAGATCTCGGCCGGTCAAGTGAACGATGAGATCATGACCGCCATGGACCTGCTTCCAACATTCGCGAAACTGGCTGGAGCGAAGATACCGACCGATCGAACCATCGACGGCAAGGACATCTGGCCCACGTTAACTGGGAAAGCGGGCACGCCCTACGAAGCTTTCTTCTACTACCGAGACAACTCTCTCAATGCAGTGAGATCAGGCATATGGAAACTCCACCTCAAGGACGGAGAGCCCACCCAACTCTGCAATCTCGAAACCGACATTGGCGAGAAGAAGAACTTCATCAAAGCCCAACCCGAAGTTGTCCAGCGACTCGTCGGATATGTGAAAGTGTTTGAAAAGGACATCGCGGCGGACAATCGGCCCGCTGCTTTGGTGAAGAATTCAAAACCACTAGCGAAATAACAAAACCGGAGAAAACAAGGTATGAAGCGAGTCCTAGTAGCTGCAGCCAGTGTCCTATTCACGGTTGCTGTCCAGGCAAACGAACCTACCACTGCGACAGTCGCGGTCACTCATTCGGCACTCGAAGGCATTGGTGCGGAACTAGGCGTCATGCGTCGAGATCCGAGCGACATTATCAAAGTCGGCGACTTGTATTACGTGTGGTATTCCAAGGGAAAGATCTCTCCGGGATACGATGCAACGGTTTGGTACGCGACCTCGAAAGATGGTCATAAATGGACGGAGAAAGGCATGGCGCTTGCAAAGGGCAAGCCCGGCAGTTGGGAAGGGGCGAGTGTCTTCACACCTAACATTCTGGTCGCCGAGGGACGCTACTGGCTGTTCTATACAGGCACCTCCAGAGAATTCGCCAAGGGATTCAATCCTGATTCAAAGATCGGGATCGCGGTATCGGATTCGCCTGATGGTCCCTGGGAGCGTCTCGCGACTAATCCAGCATTGAAGAACAGCGATGACCCGAAGGATTTTGACAGTCACTTGGTTGATGATGCCTGCCTGATCGTTCGAGAAGATGAATACTGGTTCTATTACAAAGGCCGCCAGCTTGGCAAAAGTCCGGGACAAACTCAAATGGGGCTTGCGATCGCAGACCATCCGCAGGGGCCCTATGTGAGGCACGAGTCGAATCCGGTGATCCCTGGCAATCACGAAGTGCTGGTCTGGCCCCACGGTACTGGCGTGGCGGCGATGATCGGCACCACCGGGCCAAAAGCGATCACGAATTCGATCCTCTATGCTAAAGACGGAATCCATTTTTCCAAAACTCACCGTGTAACGAATGGACCATGGGCTGGCGGCGCCTATCGTCCGGAAGCGTTTACGCAGAGCAATATCGGTGTGATTCCCGATTGGGGTGTCGAGATTGGCAGACCAAAAGGGAAGCAAAGTAAACTGCCGTTCATTCAACGATTCGATGTACAAAAGGACAACTAGGATGAAGAACACACGAATTCCAGTAGGTTCCGGAATAGGTGGACTCGTCCTGTGTTTGTTTTCGCCTTGGGTCTCGGCAGACGAAAAGTTCGCCGACGATGTGGCCTTCATGAAAGAACATACACAGATCGTTCTGTTACACGACGGTGACGCGGCGGTCGCAGTGGCTCCCGCTTACCAGGGCCGTGTGATGACTAGCACCTTCGACCGCAAGGCCGGTCCGAGCTTCGGCTGGATCAACCGACCGGTGATTGAAAAAGGATTCCTTTCAGAAGAAGACAAAAAGGGCAAGCTGGAAGAGCACATTTATATCTTCGGCGGAGAAGAACGTTTCTGGCTCGGACCAGAAGGCGGGCAGTATGCCTTGTTCTTTAGACCAGGAACGAAATTTGAATTCTCCGACTGGGCCACTCCAGCAGCGATCGATACCGAAGCGTTCGAGCTGGTTGAACAAACTGAAACGTCAGCGAAGTTCAAACACACGACGGATCTGATCAATTACAGCGGAGCCGAATTCAACGTTGGCATCGAGCGCACGGTGAAGCTGCTGCCCCCACAAGAAGCCTCCAAGCTGTTGGGCGTCGAACTCAGTGACGGGCTTCGAATGGTGGGATATGAAACGGACAACCGAATTACCAACACAGGTTCGGACGCCTGGAAGCCGGAGACAGGGCTACTTTCGATCTGGATGCTCGGAATGTACAACCCCTCGCCCGAAACAACCGTGGTCATTCCCTTTGAAGAAGGTGACGACAAGACGCTTGGCCCGAGAGTGAACGACACGTACTTCGGAAAGGTTCCGGCAGAGTATCTGCAGGTAAAAAAACAGAAACTCTTCTTTAAGGGCGATGGAACGCGCCGTGGAAAGATCGGTATCAATCCGCAGCGATCGCAGGGGATTGCTGGAAGCTACGATGCCGCGGGACAGGTCCTGAATATTGTGACCTACAACTTGCAGGACGCACCGCACGGCTTCGTCAATTCCATGTGGGAGCTACAGGACGAGCCGTATGCCGGGGATGTGATCAATTCCTACAACGACGGTTCGCCCGAACCGGGCAAAGCTCCGCTAGGGCCATTCTACGAATTGGAAACGTCTTCTCCCGCCTCCGCCCTGAAACCCGGCGAGACGATGAAGCACGTCCAGCGAACGTTCCACATCCAAGGCAGCGAAGAGGAACTCAATCCGCTCGCACGACGCCTGCTCGGAGCGCACCTGGACGACATCAAGGACGCATTTTGAGTGGAAAACTCCACGGCGTGGCGTCGACGTAACCCGCGCCCAGTGAAACTCCCTTTTTTCAACGATCCATTTCCTGTGATTCTGGCGAGGAGAAGCCGCCCAGTGTGGTCCCCATCACTTTTGAAAATGAGAAATTGTTTCACCTCTCGACGTTATTGAGTTTTGTCGTAAGCGTGTGTTTCGGACGGTGATATTGAAGGCATCTGTTGCTTGTCGGAGAAAAATGCCATGCAACCTCTCAGCTTGCCGGCTGACAATTCCCGAACAACTGGCAGTGGGGACAAACTGGAGAAGAAGTTGCCTATTTGAATTCAATGTGAGCCAATCATAGATGGAGCCTATAGGCCCAAACCCAATCCAAACTCAGGTGTGGGTGAAACGGACTAAAACCTTTTCAGGTTCTAGTGCTCGTTTTTCAATGGCGACGCTAGACTTGGCGTCTAGCAGACCGTTTTCAATTGGTGTAACGTCCGCGTGAATTCCGCTGCCGCTCCGCCTGTTTGTCTTACCTGAGCAAGCCAACTTTAATCGCGTGAATTTGACATTGGTAATCACGCGACTTCCGGGTGATCAGAATCAAAGCAGAAAATGTCACTTATTTTGTCACTTGGCAAAAGCCTGCTGAGTCAGCGTGGCAACAATCGTTCGTTGCGAATCCGATTTGGTTGGTGCACCGTTGCCGCCAATCGTATGGTTGGAACGGGGAGGGCAATTGTCTTTCGCCCTAACTGCGATTTCTTGGTCAACCTAGCCGCTGAGTCTCCTAAGTGACCCTGAGGGGAGGCCAACACGTTAACCTAAATGGCAGTTCGCATCACGCGGCTCAACGAAAACGCCAAGAACTATTTTCCAAAACTTTCGATCTGCTTCGCCGCTCGAGCGGGCGAGTCGGAAGGTCTAGAGGTAGCGAAGTCTTGTTGGTCGTTTAGGAGTGGTGAATGCAGTACTTATTTCCGAAATCGTCTCGAGTGATCCGTCAGCTCTTACGTGAACCGAGTAGTTCTAGGAGCAGGGAAGTAATTTGCTTCCGCAGCGTTTTGCTGAAACATGGCGTTGAGCGCGCAGTGGGGTGAAATCGCGGCACAGGCAACCGGCGATTCCTTTCAGGCTCGAGAACAACTTTCAACATTTTCGATCGCCGCTTCATCAATTCGGCTCACCTTGCGATAGGTCTACAAGTAGAGACTGCGATGTTCTTTCTTGATTCACAATGCCAATTACTTTTGCAAAGTTCTGGCATTTTCAATGCTGGTTTTGTGAATGTTGGAAAATCCTAAATCCAGAGGCGGACAAGAACGATTCGAACCCTGTTTTTCGCTGCTTTCCAAACGTTGGCGATAGCACGAACGAAAAACCAGTCGACTAATCCATGTCGAAACGGTGTCGGTGCAATGTTTCTCGTTCGGGGCGTCCGACGTTATTGCAGCGAGTGTTTTTATCGTGCTTTGCGGTGCCAAAGTGATGTAGCGGCCTTCGCAACCGCACAACCAATTAGGCGATAAAGAGGATTTGACAAGCCTCCTTCAATTCCCATAATCCCTATCGCTCGAACACCGAGCCGCTCAGCCAACCAACCAGCGACCAACCCAGCCAACCGGCTCCTCGCCCGTCCGTGATCGTTCACGTCGAGCTTCTTTTGAATTTGCCACTCACCCCTGACACGGGCGATGTCGTCGCAGATTTGGTCCGTCTCTTTCCTGACTTCGCCGCGCGCCCATTAATCGGCACCCGCTGCGAAGTTTTCCGCATCCGACAAGGAAAGCTATGTCACAGCCCCCGTTGCTGTTAACCGTCGGCGAGGTCGCCCGACGGTTGGACACCAAGATCCACCGCATCGAATACATCATTCGATCAAGGCGCATCGAAGCGACCGGCTGGGCCGGCCACGCTCGCGTTTTTTCGGAAGCCAGCCTGGATCACATCGCCAGCGAACTGAGCCGCATGAATGCGGAACTGGTCGACAAAGTCAACTTCGACGGTCCCGGCGGCAACGTTGCGATCACCTTCCATCCCACAGGCCTGAAAAGCCTCACTCAACAACCTCTGGAGATCGCCCAATGAGTGAATCCCTCACCATCAATCGAAAGTTCCACGTCGCCAAAAGACGTGACGGCGCAAACACTTGCAAGACGGCGTCGCTCCCAGCACACCCAGCGGTCGAGTCCCACGCATCACGTTGGCCCATCGCTGTCACAGACTGATCCAGGACGGCACGATCATCAATCAATCCGAACTGGCCCACTACGGCCAGATCTCCACGACCCGCATGACGCAAATCATGTGGATGGACAACCTCGCCCCCGACATTCAAGAAGAAATCTTGTTCCTACCCAACACCGTCAAAGGCCGCGACCCGATCAAGGAAGCCGAGATCCGCCCCATCGCCAAAACACTTGATTGGAAACAACAACGCAAAATGTGGCGAGCGATCAAGGACACTCAACCTGTTAACCCGAGCCAAACATAAACCGTCTGGTTCGGTGGGTCGGAAGCAAACGGCGTGGTAACAAGCAGCCACTTTGTGAACAGAGAGCGCGATAGTTCGGAGAGAAAAATCCGTTGAGACGGACGCAACTCATGCGGATCCGGGACGGCCGAGTTCGAAAGAGAGGTTTCGGGCAAACCACCGAGACTTGAAAAACGCCTCAAACACGGCGTTTATTAACCGGCCAAGAACGGCCGATGGAGACTCTCACCGTGCGAATTGGCCGGTAGGGCCAATTCCGCAGATTGAAAAGAGTACACCAGGAGGGATTCGAACCCCCAACCCTCGGTTCCGAAGACCGATGCGCTATCCAGTTGCGCCACTGGTGCTCTTGATTTCAGTTCACATTGTAGCGGGTTTTGGTGGGGCGGCTAGAAGCCGTTTGGATGGTATTTTTCGAGGGCTTTCTCGGCTGGTTATTTGCAGAAGCTTCCGCGTTTTGGCTCCCTTACGAGCGGACAGCTATGATATCGCTGATTCCATTTCCCAACTTGCTTGAGACTGCCATGAAGATCCTTTCCGCGATCACGTTTGCTGCTTGCTTGGTTGTGTCACCCAATTTGATGGCGGACCTTCGCGTTCCCCACTTTTTCAGCGACCACATGGTGCTTCAACGCGATGGCGATGCACAGCTATGGGGGAACGCATCGCCGAACGCCAATGTATCGATCGAGTTTGGTGAAAAGGACTTTTCCGTCCAGGCCGATGCGGCTGGCAAATGGAAAACGGGTATCGCCGCAGGACCTGCAAACTCGCAAGGCCGCGTGCTGAAAATTTCGTCCGGTGGCCAAACCATTGAAATCAAAGATGTCTTGGTCGGCGAAGTTTGGCTGGCAAGCGGTCAGTCGAATATGGCGTTTACGCTGGGGCGAGTACCTGAGTACGCAAAAATGCTCCAGACGATCGATCTACCTGGCGTCCGCATGTTTTGCGCCGCTCCCACTGCGGCGGCCGAACCTCAGGACAACATCGTGGGTGACTGGTTGTTGCCGAACACCCAAGCAGGCAATTCCATGTCGGCGGTTGCATTCTTTTTTGCAAAGAAACTACACGAGGAATTGGGGGTGCCGGTGGGGATCATCAAGACAGCTTGGGGTGGCAAACCAGTCGAGACACTCACAAGTCGTGCGGCACTGAGTGCGTTGCCTGAAACAAAAGTGTTGGTCGACAGATTGATGAAGCAGCAAAAGGCATTCGATCCGGTTGCTGCCAAGAAGTCTTACGATCAACGGCTGAAGTTTTTCAAAGTCGCCAGCAAGCAATGGCAGGAAAAGGGCAAGGCGTCTGGTAAACGGCGTCCCAAAGCACCCGCACGCCCCAAGTGGCCCACGATGACCGAAGGCAATCCCGGGGTGCTGTACGACGGCATGATTCATCCTTTTGTCGGTTACACGATCCAGGGCGCAATCTGGTACCAGGGCGAAGCGAACGCCAAAGCGGGGAAGGTGCCGTATGACGTCACGCTACCGTTGATGATTCGCGACTGGCGCGATCGATGGGGAACCGACTTTGCGTTTGAATTCGTGCAATTGGCAAACTTCAAAAAGGTCGAAACGGAACCCGGAAACAATGACCCGTGGCCATTGCTGCAAGATCGAATGCGTTTGATTTTGGAAACGACACCCAATACCGGCATGGCGGTAATCAACGACGTGGGGGCCGCCAACGACATTCATCCGCAGGACAAAAAAACGCCCGGGGATCGGCTGGCGATCTGGGCACTCGCCAAAACGTATGGCCAAGACATTGTTTATAGCGGTCCGCTGTTCGCTTCGAGCAACCAAGCAGATGGTGCGATTAAGGTTGAGTTCACCGCGGTCGGCGACGGGCTGAAGTCTCGCGACGGGGGTTCGCTGAACCGTTTTGAGATTGCTGGCAGCGACAAAGTCTGGCATTGGGCGGACGCAAAGATATCCGGCAAATCGACGGTGACCGTCAGCAGCAAGAAGGTCGCTGATCCCGCCGCCGTCCGCTACGCATGGGCAGCGAATCCCGAAGGAGTCAACTTGGTCAACAGCGACGGGTTGCCGACGTCTGTGTTCCGCACGGACGACTGGGACGATGTGGGGTCGGCCGAAGCTTCGCGAAGAACCGTGCCGGCACGACGGGCTCAATAACATCCAGCCACAGCCGTCGTCCTGCGACGCCGTTCGCAGGACGACGTCGATGTCAGGAATAGTCGTCCATTGGTGGGCAACTGCAAACCAGGTTGCGGTCGCCGTAGGTATTGTCGATGCGGCCTACGGTGGGCCAGAATTTGGCGTCTCGCAACCAATTGGCCGGCCAAGCGGCTTGCTCGCGGCTGTAGGGATGCGGCCAGTCGTCGCGACCGATCTGCTGCATCGTGTGCGGTGCATTGGTCAGCGGATTGTCTTCGCGGTCGAGCGTTCCATCCTGAATGGCTTGGATCTCCGCACGGATCGAAATCATTGCGTCGCAGAAACGATCCAGTTCGTCTTTGCCTTCGCTTTCGGTTGGTTCGATCATCAAAGTTCCGGCAACCGGCCATGACATGGTTGGACCGTGAAATCCGTAGTCCATCAAGCGTTTGGCGATGTCTTCGATTTTGACGCCGGCTGATTTTTCAAAGGGGCGACAGTCGACGATAAATTCGTGAGCGACATATCCATTGGAATCCGTGTAAAGAATGTCGTAGTGGTCGCTTAGTCGCTTGGCCATGTAGTTGGCGTTTAAGATGGCGACTTGTGTTGCGCGGCGGAGGCCTTCGCCGCCCATCATGCCGATATAGACGTAGCTGATCGTCAGGATGCTGGGGCTGCCGTAAGGTGCTGCGGACACGGGACCGATCGCAAATTCGCCTGCGGTGTCGGGACGTTGGACGGGGTGCTCGGGCAAAAACGGCACCAGTTGTTCGGCGACGCCGATTGGTCCCATGCCGGGACCACCACCGCCGTGCGGAATGCAGAACGTTTTGTGCAAGTTCAAGTGGCACACGTCGGCGCCACATTTTCCAGGACTGGTCAGGCCGACTTGAGCGTTCATATTCGCACCGTCCATATAAACTTGGCCACCGGTGTCGTGGATGATGTCGCAGACTTCGCGGATCGTTGATTCAAATACACCGTGGGTCGACGGGTACGTGATCATCAAGCAGGAGAGCTGTTCGGCATGCTTTTCCGCTTTGGCGCGAAGATCATCCATGTCGATGTCACCGTGGTCGTTGCATTTGATGGCGACGACTCGCATCCCCGCCATCACTGCCGATGCAGGATTGGTTCCGTGGGCCGACGTTGGGATCAAGCAGACGTCGCGCTGATTGTCGGTCCCGGCTTTGGCGGCCATGTGTTCGTGGTAGGCACGGATGACCAGCAGGCCGGCGTATTCGCCTTGAGCACCGGCGTTAGGCTGCAAGCTGACGGCCGAGAAACCGGTGACTTCGCACAGCCAGCGTTCGAGTTCACGAAACATCTGCGTGTACCCGCGCCACTGGGTGTCGGGGGCGAAGGGGTGCATGTCGGAAAATTCAGGCCACGTGACTGGAATCATTTCGCTGGTCCCGTTCAGTTTCATCGTGCAGGAACCGAGCGGAATCATGGTGTGTGCGAGCGAAAGATCGCGTCCCATGAGTTTGAAGATGTATCGCAGCAGTTTTGTTTCGCTGCGGTGGTCGTGAAAAACCGGATGCGTCAGGAAATCGCTCTCGCGTGCAAATTCACCGACGTTGCAGCGTCCATCCGATTCGGCTTCGCTGAGCAGTTCATCGATATCGAATCCGGTGTAGTGTCCAAAGTTGAATGCTGCCAGCAAATCGGCGACTAGGGCACGGTTGGTCGTTTCGTCGAGCGTGACGCCCAACGTTCCGTCATTGTATTCGCGCAAATTGATTTGGCGTTCGCGAGCCGCGTCGGCGACCTGGCGTGCAGCGTGCTTGCGACCTTTTCCAAGTTGGATGCGGATGGTGTCAAAGACGGGACCGGCATGCGTCGTGGAGTGTCCCAGTCGTTCAAGTCCCTTGACCAACGCGGCGGTGAACCCTTGGACGCGACGAGCAATGTTTCGCAGTCCATCAGGACCGTGATAGACGGCGTAGAACGAATTGATGATCGCCAACAGTGCTTGCGCGGTGCAGATATTGCTGGTCGCTTTGTCCCGTCGAATGTGCTGTTCACGAGTTTGGATCGCCATTCTCAATGCGGGATTGCCGTGCGCGTCTTTGGAAACACCGATGATGCGACCAGGAAGTTTGCGTGCGTGCTGATCGTGGGTAGAGATAAAGGCAGCATGCGGTCCGCCCAAACCCATGGGCACTCCAAACCGCTGCGCGCTGCCCACGCAAACGTCGGCGCCCCATTCGCCAGGTGGAATAACCACGGTCAGGGCCAGCAGGTCTGCGGCGGCAACGGTGAGACAGCCGTTTGTTTTTGCCTGAGCAGCCAGTTGTTTGTAATCTTCTAGTCGGCCATCGGTCGTGGGATACTGCACGAGCACCCCGCAAAGTCCGCCCTCGCCATGATCGAAATCAATTTCGCTGATCGGGCCGACTTTCAAATCGATGCCCATCCCGGTCGCACGAGTTTGCAGCAATGCGAGTGTTTGAGGGTGACAATCATCGGCTGCCCAGAAACCATTTTTCTTGTGTCGAGCGATCGATGCGCACATGCCCATCGCTTCGGCCGCAGCGGTTGCTTCATCCAACAAGCTGGCGCCGGCGAGAGGCAGTCCGGTTAAGTCGGCAATCATGGTTTGGAAATTCAGCAGGGCTTCCAAACGTCCTTGTGCAATTTCGGCTTGATAGGGCGTGTACTGCGTGTACCAACCTGGGTTTTCCAATACGTTTCGCAAGATCACAGGTGGGGTGACCGTGCCGGTGTAACCCATTCCGATGCACGAACGATAGACCTTGTTCTTGCCGGCAATCGTTTTCAAACCTTGCAGGAATTCGGCTTCCCCACGCGCTTCGGGGATATCTAGCGGCGTGTTGGACTGAATGTCGCTTGGCACGGTGGCGTCGGAAAGGGCGTCAAGCGAAGCAAAGCTCAGTGTCTCCAGCATGATGTCGATCTCGCTGGGGGTGGGGCCGATGTGCCGGTGGACAAATCCGTCGACAAAGTCCAGGACATTGGCGTCAGTCGAAACATTCGATTGGCGAGTGGCAGTCATACGTCGTTTCCGGCAAAAGGCAGCGTTGGGAAAGGTTCCACGAAGTCATTCAATTTAGATATGCTCGACGCGATTCGATATCCCTACTGCGGGATTGGCGGTCAAATCGGCCTTGGATGCAAACGTGGTGCAGTAGATTGGCCAACGCCACGAGATGAAAACCGTCCGGCGGGCTACTTCATTTGGGAAATGATGGCTACTTTAAGTCGGACTAATTTGAATCTGCGAGAGAGAAAAACAATGGAACTGTTCACCATCACATCGGTCGTGATCGCTTTGTCGGCGCTTTTTGGCTACATCAACGTTCGGTTCCTGAAGCTGCCCAACACGATCGGCCTGATGGTGATCGCCATCGCATTTACCCTGGTGTTGTTCGCCAGTTCGATGTTTACCAATACCTTTTTGTCAGCGGCAGAACGGCTGGTCGCATTGATCGATTTCAAGACGGTCCTGTTGGACATCATGCTCGGGTTTCTGCTGTTCGCGGGAGCGATGCATACGAATTTTGATCAGCTTCGCGTGCAGCGCTGGCCGGTGTTTGTGTTCTCGACCCTGGGAGTCCTTGCGTCGACGTTTTTGGTTGGCACGTTCGTCTTTTTTGTATTCGGGATGATCGGACTGGAAGTCAAGTTTATTCACTGTCTGTTATTCGGGGCACTGATATCGCCGACGGATCCCATCGCCGTCTTGGGGATTCTGAAGAAAGCGGGGGTGCCCAAGAAGCTAGAGACCAAGATCGTCGGCGAATCACTTTTCAACGACGGCGTCGGCGTGGTGGTGTTTTTGACCATCATGAGTATCGCCACCGGTGGTGCGGCGGATCATGGCAAAGCCGACGTGGTTGGCGATGACGTGCAGCTGGTTTCGATGTTGGCGGCGGGAGAGGTCGCAACTGATGAAGCTGGACAGATAGAGCACGATGGACATTCAGATTCGAACGGCGGAACGACCGTCACCGCCGTCGCGGAGTTGTTTTTGCAAGAAGTTTTGGGAGGTGTCCTGCTGGGGCTAGCACTGGGCTACTTGGTCTATCAGCTGCTGCGAAGTATCGACGATTACGAGATCGAAGTCCTGATCACACTCGCGTGTGTCATGGGTGGCTATTCGCTTGCACACGCGTTTCACCTTTCTGCACCGCTAGCGATCGTGGTCGCGGGGTTGATCGTTGGCAACAGTACGGTGCGAGGCACATCAATGAGCGAACAAACCGAGCAGTACGTTGACAAGTTCTGGGAGCTGATGGACATGCTGATGAACGCGATCTTGTTTGTGTTGATCGGTCTGGAAATGCTGATTCTGGATATTCGCCCCGAGTACATCGTGGCTTCGATGATCGCGATTGTGATCGTGTTGGTCTCGCGTTACTTGTCGCTGCTTGCTCCCGTGCGTTTCTTTTCCAAGCGATTAGATTTTGCGCCGCATACGACGACGATCATGGCGTGGGGGGGGTTGCGCGGCGGCATTTCAATCGCGCTCGCGCTAAGTTTGCACGACAACATGAACCGCAGTTTGTTTCTGACGGTGACCTACGGTGTCGTCGTCTTTTCGATCATCGTGCAAGGACTGACGGTCGGCAAATTGGCCAATCGATTGATCGGAAGCGAGCACATGGAAGCCGCCAGCGAGGGGCATTAGCGAGAGGCATTGGTTCGTTGCTGCGACGCTCTGTGGCGGAGTGCCGATCGGGTGCCTTGCGTTTTGACAAGGCTTTAGAAGAGTAGGGCTACGTCGTTTCCAACTGTTGCTTGAGGGTTTCAAAGTCCTTTTGCAAAGCGCGGCGACCGATGCCTTTGAAGAGCCAGCCGGCGGTGAGAAACACGACTTTCAATGCGATGCTTTTAGGCAATACTCTGCTTTCTTGGGTGACTTCGGTGCGGTAGCCCATGTTTTCAAAGCGGTATTCGACGTCGATATCGAATGCGTCGCCCTTTAGAAACGATCGTGCGACACTGGGGCGATTCCAACGTGTGACTTCGCCGCGGAAGATCATTTCTTGTCCGTTCTCTTCGGTCACCATCCGAAACGTGGTGCCAACACCGCCGCCGTTTTTCTCCTCGATCACTTCGTCCGAAACAATGCTCTTGCTCCACTGGTCCGCGTGGTTGAGCGTGTAGTCAAAGACCTCCTCGGCAGGTCGGTCGATGATGACGCTTAGTTGAGTTCGCATAGGTTTGCTTTAAGGAACGGATCAAGCACTTAGGATTTCGCGAATCACATCGCCGTGAACGTCAGTCAGCCGCCGGTCCAATCCGTTGTGATACCAATTCAGTTTGGTGTGGTCGAATCCTAGCAGGTGCAGCACGGTGGCGTAGTAGTCCCAGACCGTTGTCGGGTTGGTTTCGGCCCGTCGACCAAACGAATCGGTGGCACCGTAATTGGTCGCGCCCTTCACGCCGGCACCCATCATCCAGCAAGTGAACCCGTCGGGATTGTGATCGCGTCCGGCAGTACCGGCTTGATGGGTTGGCATGCGTCCGAATTCCGTGGTCCATAGCACCAGTGTGTCGTCCAGTAGGCCGCTCTTTTTTAGATCCGTCAGCAACGCGGCGGTCGGCTGATCAAATATCGGGCAATGCCGTTCGTAGTCAGCCTTGAGTGTCTTGTGAGCGTCCCAATTAAGGAGTCCGTCGACGCCTGAGGCGCGTGAGGCACAATAGAGATTGACGTATCGAACGCCGCGTTCCAGCAATCGTCTGGCCAGCAAGCAGTTTCTTGCGTAAGCCGCTTTCAATTGGTTGGCATCATCGGTTCCGTACATGCGATGTGTTGACGCTGATTCGGATTGCAACTCCGAAACTTCGGGGGCGGACAACTGCATTCGCGCGGAAAGTTGATAGGCGGCCACGCGAGCCTGCAAATCGGATTCGCCCGGGTTGGCTACTGCGAAGCGACGATTGAGGCGGTCAAGCAAATCACGCGACGCCGTTTCTTCGGCCGCGCTAACACTTTGCGGTCGGAGCAGGTTGCGGATCGGTTGTTGATGACTGAGCTCGATTGCCTGATGTCGGGCGGGCAAAAAACCGTTGGACCAGTTGGCTTTCCCGTTGGGCGGTTCGCCGCGGATATCGGGAATCGCAACGTACGCCGGCAAGTTTTCGTTTTCGCTGCCCAGCGCGTAACTGGTCCATGCGCCGGCGCTGGGGAATCCTTCGGTGTCGTGACCTGTATTGACAAACACACATCCCGGCCCGTGGGTGTTCGTCTTGCTATGCATCGCATGACAAAAGGCAATGTCGTCGACGTGCCGCGACATGTGCGGCAACATCGTGCTGATGGCTTTGCCGGATTCGCCTGCGGGCGCGAATGGCCAGGGGCTCTTCATCAAGTTGCCGTTTTTGCCTTGGAACGAAGAGAAGCCTTCTTCGCCCGGCAACGGCTTGCCGTGCCATTTGTCGAGCTCCGGTTTGTGTTCCCACAGATCCATGTGCGACGCCGCGCCCGGACAAAAAATCTGCAGCACCCGCTTTGCCTTTGCAGCATGATGGGTTTGTCCTTGCTGCCAGTCGGCATTCGCGTCAGTTGCCAATAGTTGCGTCAGTCCGGTCGCAGCTAGGCCGGTGTAGATGTTGCCAAAGAAACCACGGCGACTGTTCTGCAGGCGACCAGTGCTATTGGGCGGATGGTCGGAAGTGCTACCGAACATGAATTAGCTCGCTCGTGTTGAGGATCACTCGGCAAAGTGCACGGAGTGAGTGTTGGGCAACCAATTCGGTGCAATCAATGACTTCCTGCTGGTTGGGATCGCGTCCGTACGCTATACGAAATGCTCGTTCGATTTGTTGGCGTGGAACCGTCGTTTCAGCTTCCAAACGCTTGGCAAAAAAATCGGACATGTCCAAAGTGAATTGGTGATTGAGCGTCGTAAGTGCTTGAAGCGGCGTCGTTGTTTCGGCGCGACGTGCCGCGGAAAAAGCACAGTCAGGCTGATCAAAATCCGTCATCAAATCCGTTCGCGCGGCGCGTGCGTTTTGATGATACACAGCGCGGCGGTACGTTTCGGGGCCATGGCTATCACGCGGAACATAGGTCGCCACGTTGTCTTGCAGGTAGTGGTAGAGCCGAAATCCGGGACCACCCAATTTTGTGTCCAGTTTGCCCGAGATCATTAGCATCGTGTCGCGAATTTCTTCGGCTGACAGACGGCGTGGAAGAAACCTCCAAAGCATTCGCGAATCCGCATCCACTTGCGCCGATGACGCGGAGTACACGCTGGATTGGCGGTAAGTTTGCGACATCATGATCTGCTTATGAATCGGCTTGAGTCGCCACTTGGCCGCGATCAATTCGTTGGCCAGGTGATCCAGCAATTTGGGATGCGACGGTTGACCGCCCATGTAGCCAAAGTCGTTGGGGGTGCTGACAATTCCAGTGCCAAAATGGTAATGCCAGAGTCGATTGGCAATCACTCGCGGAGTCAGCGGATTGGCGTCGTCGGTCATCCACTGGGCAAGCCGAACGCGCCGGTCAGCTTCGCTGGCGTTGTCATCTAACTGATAGGTTTCGACCGTATCGGCCAGCATCGACAAACTTGATGGCAGGACGACTTCGCCTTTGCGTTGTGGGCTGCCGCCGATGAAGATATGGAAAGGGCCTTGGGCATCTTTGGCAACATGGTTGCCGACCCAGGCCGAAGGAAGCCGTGGAACGTCGGCAATTTGACGGCTGAGCTTGCGGATTTTTTGGTTCAGTTGCACGAGCGATCGACGATCATCGGGCGTTGTTTCGATCTGTCGCAGTCGGTGGTTGCGATGGGCGTCGTTGGCGGCTTGGCGATCGTGCCCATTGGCGACTTCCGTCCACATCTCACCATCATCGGAGACTTCGATCCGATAGTCGGCGACAAAGACAAATTTTCGATGCTCCGGTATGTCTTCGTCTTTGGCACTCGAAAACACCACGCGATCGATCTTGGTCGGTTCGGCCAGTTTTACCGTCAAGTGATTGCTTGCGGAAATAAATCGTTCGCCTGATTTACCGTCGATCGCTAGATGCGGTCCGTACGCTCCGGGAAAGTCCTTGATTTCGCGGCTCGGCCCGCTGGCTACGGCGCCACTGGATGCTAATGCAACGTTTCGCGGTGCTGATGTTTTGTCCTGGGGAGTCCAGATTTGGAATTCATCAATGCGAAAACCATTTCCTGTCGCGGGGTTGATATCCTGGCTCTGGCAAAGAATCCGAACGTACTGCGTCGTGATGGGATCGAACGTCTCCGTGGTGCCAGCGCGATTGGGTTGGGGACGAATCCACTTGGCGGCGTGTTGGTCGCCTTGCGAGTTGATTCGTTGCTGGATCGCATCATCGATTTGCTTTTTTTGTTTTTCCAGCTCGGCTTTCTTGTCGTTCAGCGGTGCCACTATCGCGTCGCGATCGCGTTTTGCATCGGGAGTGGTGATCACGCGACTGCCGTGACGTGTACCTCCCAAGGTTGCGTACAGCCGGTAGTAGTCGGACTGCAAAATCGGATCAAATTTGTGATTGTGGCATCGCGCGCAGCCAACGGTCAGACCCAAGAATGCTTCGCTGGTTGCACGAATCATTTCGTCAATCGTGTTGGCCCGAATCTGTGCGATTTGATCGGCATCTTGATTGCCGACGTTGTCGTAAGGTCCAGCGACCAAGAACGCCGATCCGATTTCGATATCAAAATCTCCCTGGCCGATTACGTCACCAGCCAAGTGTTCGGTCAGCATCTGGTCAAACGGCTTGTCTTGATTGAATGAATCGATGACGTAGTCGCGGAAGGGCCACAGGTCATTGATCAAAATATTGCGTTCAAACCCGTTGCTCTCGCCAAAACGAACGACGTCCAGCCAATGTCGCCCCCATCGTTGTCCGTAGTGGGGCGACGCAAGGAGACGATCGATTAGCAATTCATAGGCGTCATCGGATTGGTCCGCAACGAACCGATCAATTTCGTCGGACGTCGGCGGCAGACCGGTCAAATCGTACGTCGCGCGGCGAATCAATGTCCGTCGATCGGCTGGCGGATTTCGGGTCAAGTCAGCTTGTTGCAGCACGTCATCGACAAAGTCATCAATCGTTGCCTGCGGCGATGGTTGGGCGAGGGGTTGCAGGGACCACCAAGTGGAATCGGCTTTTGATTTTTCCGTGATCGTTCTTCCGTCTGGCCAGTTCGCTTGGCCGAGGACCCAGTCGCGAACCGTTTGCACTTCGTGTTCGTTTAGAGGGGGAGCGTCTTTTGGCATCGATTGATCGGGGCCAGCGATGACCGCTAGCAGCGTGCTGTATTGATCGCCAGCTTCGACCATTCCGGTGTCGAAAAACGCTTCGCGATCATCGATCCGAAAATCTCCTTTGACATTGTTCTCGTTGTGACACCGCACACAGTGTTCGGTAAAGATCGCATCAACCTCGTCGAAACCTGCCGTTCGGCTTGCGGCGGGTGTCGTCGCGGAACTTTCTTGCGCTGCTTTAGAGGGAGTTTCACGGGGCGTTTCCGAGGGGGGAGCTGGTGGTGATTCCGCCAGAGCGGACGCGCCCGTGACGATCGCCAGCCAAAGGGGCGTTAACGCGATCAATCGCTTCGTAAAAAACATCGGTTTCACTTTTACACATCGAGTTTGCATCTAGGTATTGTAGTGGCCTCGAAACACACTTTCTTGCTCGGAGCCAACCATGCCGCGACCGTTTGTTGCGATCTTTTTGATCTTGATGTTCTTTGCCACAGCGATTGCTCAAGAAACCACTTTGCCGACGGACCAAAAAGATTTTCATCTTTTCCTGCTGGTCGGGCAGTCCAACATGGCTGGGCGCGGGAAAGTTACCGATTCGGATCGCCAACCTGTCGATCGTGTTTTGATGCTGAACAAAGCGAACCAATGGGTTCCGGCGGTCGATCCCCTGCATTTTGACAAACCCAACATCGTCGGCGTCGGACCGGGACGAAGTTTTGCGTTGCGTTACGCTCAAGCACACCCAGGTGCCACGGTAGGACTGATCCCTTGTGCAGTAGGCGGGTCGCCGATCGCGGCTTGGGAACCAGGCGGCTACCACGAAAGCACCAAGACGCATCCTTATGACGACATGTTGCCTCGGCTGAAAGCCGCGATGCCGTCAGGCACCGTCAAAGGCATTTTGTGGCATCAGGGCGAATCTGATTCAAAGCCCCAATTGGCTCGTGTCTACGAATCCAAACTCCATACTCTGATCAAACGACTTCGTAATGAGATCGGTAACTCGTCGGTCCCATTCCTGGCGGGCCAGTTGGGGAAATTCAGCGAACGACCCTGGGACGAAAACAAACGCAGAGTCGACGCGGTTCATCAATCGTTGCCCAAGCAGATTCCTGCGACGGAGTTTGTCTCCTCCGACGGGCTGGATCACAAAGGCGATAACGTGCATTTCAGCGCTGCGGCGGCAAAAGAGCTTGGTCAACGCTACGCAGCTGCCTATGCAAAAATCATCGAGCGTCAGTCTGATCTTGAATGGAAGGACGGCGACCGTGTGGTGCTATTGGGCGACGGGCTGATCGAACAAGAACAGTATTTTGGGTGGATCGAAGTCATGCTGACCATGGCGTTCGCCGATCGCGAGATGACGTTTCGCAATCTTGGTTGGAGCGCGGACACGCCAGCGGGTGATTCCCGCTTTGGGCTGAGTCTATTGCAAGCTGGACGCGAGCCAGTTGACGAAGGGTTCAATCAGTTGGTCAAACAAATTGAGTTGACCAAGCCGACCGTAGTTGTGTTTGGGTACGGCATGGCGAGTTCACTCGAAGGCGGGCCAACCGGTGTTGACGAATTTCAAGCCAGCTTTGACCGGTTGATTGCTGCGATCAAGAAAGTGTCGCCGAAAGTGCGTTTCGTATTTCTTTCGCCGATTGATCGCATTGACGGCGACGTGCATGGCGGAGTGATCCCGCAGTACAGCGATGCGATTGAAAAGATCGCCCAGCAAAACGACAGTCCTTTTGTTGATCTTACCGGCACTGCCTCGAGTGCAGGGAAGCGAAAAGACCCGATCCACTTGAGCGAACTGGGGTATCGCGCCGCGGCGTCTGCGATTCAGGCTCAGCTTGGACTGAAAAGTGACTGGCAGAACAATGATTCCATCGAAACGCTTCGAGACGTCATCTTACGTAAGAACGTTTGGTGGTTTCACCGATCGCGTCCAGCCAACATGGCCTATGTGTTTGGTTTTCGAAAACGCGAACAAGGCCAAAATGCCGTTGAGATTCCAAAGTTCGATGACTTGATCGCCGAAGAGGAAAAACAGATCGCTTTGCTGCGGACGTCTAAGCCAACGGCACTTCCCGAAAAGTTGTCGCGAACCGAATCAAAGTTTGCGAAGTTCAGCGAGCAACCAACGCCCGAATTTACGACTGGCAAAGATTTGGAAGTCACGCTTTGGGCCGAGAACCCACAGCTGAATAAACCGATCCAAATGAATTTTGATCCGCAGGGTCGCTTGTGGATCGCCAGCAGCGAAGCGTATCCGATGATCGAAGTAGGGCAGGCTGCACCGGACAAGATTTTAATCCTCGAAGACACGAACGGTGACGGAACGTCCGACAAGTCGACGGTGTTTGCGGACGGACTATTGATCCCCACGGGAGTGATCCCCGGCGATGGTGGTTGTTATGTTGCGCAGAGCACTGATCTGTTGTTTCTGAAAGACACCGATGGCGACGGCAAAGCGGATGTCAAGAAACGCGTGCTTAGCGGTTTTGGCACCGAAGACACCCACCACAATTTGCATACGCTGGTTTGGGGACCGGACGGTCGGTTGTACATGAACCAGTCGGTTTACACGCGGACCGATGCGGAAACGGCTCGCGGAGTGATGCGTCTGAAAGCTGGGGGAGGTTTTCGCTACAACCCCGCGACGATGCGGATGGAAGTGGTGTTTCGTGGACTTTGGAATCCTTGGGGGCATCAGTTTGACGCCTACGGGCAGTCGTTTTTGTCCGATGGTGCCGGGTTCGCGGGTTTGGCTTATGCGTTTCCAGGGGCAGCATTTAATCCAACGCCCAAGGCTCGTCGTGTGCTGGATTTGATCAGCCCGGGCAGCTACCCCAAGTTTTGTTCGGCCGAAATCATTCATGGCGATTCTTATCCGCCTGAGTGGCAAGGTTCGATCGTGACCTGTGACTTTCGTGCAAATCGTGTGACGCGTTTCAGCTTGGCAGAGCAAGACGCAGGTTTTGTCACCAAGCAGGAAGACGACTTACTGCGCACGTCCGCAGCTACGTTCCGACCAATCGATGTCAAGCAAGGTCCCGATGGAGCACTCTACATCGCCGACTGGTCGAACCCTATCATCAACCACGGCGAAGTTGACTTTCGTGATGAACGTCGCGACCGTTGGCATGGACGCATTTGGCGAGTCAGTTGGAAAGGAGCTAAGAAGCAGCCGGTCCAAGACTTTACTCAGCTGGGCAATGAAAAACTATTTGCAAATTTGACCGATGGCGACCGCTACGTGCGCGATCAATCGCGTCGTGTCCTGCTGGAACGCAAATCGCAAATTGTCGACAAAGTTCACCAATGGAGCGAAGCTTCGTCCGACGAGTTTTCCTTGTTGCAAGCCGTTTGGCTTCAGCAGGGGCTTGATCAAATCAATCATGGTCAACTGCAAAAACTGGTCACCGCGCAAGATCCCAAAATCCGTGCTGCGGCGATGCGAATCGTCAGCGATTTTGCGGATCCCCGGACCGACGTATCGGATCCGCTTTCGGCGGACGTCGTCGAGGCCTACTTGGCTGCGGGGGTGGAAGACGCCCATCCGCGCGTGCGACTGGAAGCGGTACGTGGCTTGAGCAAGCTCGGCACGTCCGAAGCGGCTAGGACTGCCTTGATTGCGCTCAATCACCCACGGGATCGATTCATTGACTTTGCGATCGCCGCGACGATGGAAGACCTGACGGATCCGTTCATTGCGGCTCTCAACGCAGGCCAGTGGAAACCTGACACACCTGAGCGCGAGAACCAACTCGCGTTTCTGCTGAGCAGTATCGAACCGCGACGTGCCAGTGAGTACTTGGCCTCGCACCTGAGCGAAAACAAGATGGCAGCTGACGGCAGCGGCCCCTGGATTGAACTGATCGGCAAAGCAGGCAGCCAAGTCGAACTCAAGCAGCTCTTTGATCAAACCACGTCGGGTGGCTTCGATGACGGAGCGGCGGTGCGAGCGATTGCAGCGCTATCCCAAGCCCAGCGATTGCGTAAAACTCGACCCGCAGGCAACCTGGCGGCCGTTACGGGGTTGCTGGACTCCGATAATCAAGCCATTCAAAACGGCGTGATCGGCCTGATCGGAAATTGGAAAATGGCTTCCCAAGTCGACCGGCTGGCGAAGCTTGCCGAATCCAATCAGTCGTCAGCTGCGATCAAGGCACTTCGCGAAATTGGCCAGCCATCCGCCAAGGCTTTGACGCGACTGGCTGGCTCCGGCGACATCCAACTGCGCAAGTCTGCGGTGGTCGCATTGGCAAGTCTTGGTGCCAATCGCGCCGCGAAGCCGTTTTATGACACGCTGTCCAAACTGGAAAGCGAGCAAGAAGCGACGGAGCTTTGGCGAAACTTTTTGAACAATAAGGGCGCTGGCAAAGCGTTGACGTCATCCTTTCCCGCGGACGGCATTTCGCAGATCGCCGCGAGAGCCGGTGTCCGCGCAGCCAACGATGGTGGACGCAGCGAGCCCGATTTGATCGCAGCTTTGATGCCGCACGCGAATCTAGAAGCGACGATCGAAAAGTTGACGCCGGAGAGGATTGCGACGTTGGTGAAAAAGGTCACCAGCGAAGGTGACGCGCATCGAGGTGAAAGCGTCTACAGCCGGGAGAGTTTGGCGTGCATCAACTGTCACGCGATTGGCGGTGTCGGTGGAAAAGTCGGTCCAGATATGACCAGCCTGGGCGCTAGCGCGCCGTTGGATTACTTGATCGAATCCGTCTACGAACCCAACGCCAAAATCAAAGAAAATTACCACAGCGTAGTCGTGGCGACCGAAGACGGCCAAACGATCTCGGGCATCGAAGTCGAAAGCACGGACGACGAATTGGTCATTCGCGATGCAAACAACAAACTGGTTCGTGTTCCGCAAGACGACATCGTCGCCGAGAAAGCGGGCAAGTCGCTGATGCCCAACGGTGTGGTCGATCGATTGACTATGGCTGAGCAAGTTGATCTGTTGAAATTCCTTTCCCAGCTCGGCAAGCCTGGCGATTTTGATGCCAGTAAGGGCGGAGTCGGCCGCGTCTACGAGATCTTTGCCGGCACTCACCGCATCGAACAGCAAGGCGCCGAACGAATCATCAGCGGCGAAGTCAAAGAAGGCTGGATGCCGCTGAAGTCTCGGGTCAATGGTGATGTGCCTGGCGCAACCTTGGCAAAGATGACCGAGCAGCCGCGTCACATTTCATTGGTGAATGTTTATCTTCGTACGACGGTGGATGTCGCAAGCGATGGCGGTGTCACCATTGACGTGACAGGGCCCGACAAGGCGGCGCTCTGGGTCGACGCAAAACGAATCGAGGGTGAAAATTCCTTCAAGACAAATTTGAAGGCGGGGACGCACACGGTGCTCATTCGATTGGACGCCAAAGCGTTGCCCGAAGCGTTTCGTTTGGTTTCTCGTGATGTTTCTTTTGCAACCCAGTAGCTTTCGCAAACCTTTTGTAGTCGCGAGGGAGTAGGTCCATATGAAAATCCTTGCTATTCAGCATGACGCTGCCGACCCGCCAGCTCATGCGGGCACGGTTGTCCAAGAATTGGGGCATGATCTGACCGTTGTTAAGCTGGATCGTGGCGACACGATTCCAGCGACGGCGGACGCGGATCTGTTGATGACGTTCGGCGGTGCGATTTCATTGTCCGACTCCGATCTGCCCGATTGGGTGGCTGCCGAACAAGACCTGATTCGCGAGTATGCAAGAACCGGTCGCCGGGTTTTGGGGATTTGCCTGGGGTCGCAGATGGTTGCCGTGGCTTTGGGAGCAACGGTCCAACGCAATCGTGGCCCCGAAGTCGGCTGGCACAAGGTTCAGCCGATTGGCACCGCGGACTCAGCGATCGCGAAAATCTTTGCGGAAGAATCGACTGTATTTCATTGGCACCGAGACACGTTTGGGATTCCTGATGGCGCGGATCATATTCTGAAATCCGACGGATGTGACCACCAAGGATTTACGATAGAAGATCGCATCGTGGGATTGCAGTTTCACTTGGAAGCGAACGAAAAAACGGTCAACACGTTTCTCTTTGTCTCAGGGCTATGGCGGCAAGACTCGCCATTTGTGCAGTCAGAGATCGCGATCACCGAGGGGATTCAAACCCATTTGCCCCACCAGCAGGAGTTGCTGGAGCAAGTGCTGGAGCAGCTTCTCGCGTGAAGGTGTCACAGTGAGCCAATTATGCGAAACAGTGTCGTTGGTTATCATCGCGTCGGAATATTTATTCAGTCGACTTGAATTGGACACGGCTCATGGACGCGACCAGCAAGAATACTTGGACCGTGCACGATACATCGGAGCTGTACCGCACAGCGAGATGGGGTGAGGGCTATTTTCACGTTTCCGACGAAGGCACCGTGTTGGTTTCGCCGGATCGTGATCCGACCAAGTCCATTGATTTAAAACGTCTTGTCGACAATTTGGCTCAGCGTGGACTGCGGTTGCCCATCTTGATTCGGTTTAATGGGATCTTGCGTGACCGGCTCCGGCAAATCCACGATTGCTTTGCGACTGCGATCAGCGACCATGATTATCAGGGGAGCTACCGATGTGTTTTTCCAATCAAGGTCAACCAACAACGCGAAGTCGTCCAGCAGATCATCAAGCACGGACGACCCTTTGGTTTTGGTGTGGAGGCAGGTAGCAAACCCGAGTTGCTTGCCGTCGTTGCGATGACCGACGCCAGCACGCCGATCATTTGCAACGGATTCAAGGACGCCGACTTTGCACGCATGGCACTGCTTGCCCAACGAATGGGGCGCACGGTGATTCCAGTGGTGGAGAAAGTCAGCGAGTTGGATTTGATCCTCGATCAAGCGGAACTCTTAGGTGTGCGTCCGACGATTGGCATGCGGGTCAAACTGGCAACGCGTGGCAGTGGTCGATGGCAAGCCAGCGGCGGCTACCGATCGAAGTTTGGACTGACGGTGGCCGAATTGCTTGAACAACTTGAGCGTCTCTCGCAACGCGGTATGGCGGATTGCTTTGAACTGCTTCACTTTCATGTCGGTAGTCAGATCGGCAATATCCGAAACTTGAAGTCAGCAATTTCGGAAGCCGCTCGCATCTATGTCGGTCTGAAGCAAAAGGGCGCTGGGCTGAAGTACTTGGACGTTGGCGGTGGCTTGGGCGTCGACTATGACGGGACGCGGAGTGACACACAGTCGAGCATGAATTACACCTTGCAAGAATATGCCAACGATGTCGTGTTTCATGTTCAATCGGTTTGCGATGATGCCAAGGTCGAACATCCCACGTTGATTTCCGAAAGTGGCCGGGCCGTAGCGGCGCATCACAGTGTGTTGATTGTCGAAGCCCTTGGTGCCACGACGCAGGGTTCGTCCGATTTGCCTGATGCGTACGCTTCGCAGTTGCCGGAAAACTACGAGCAACCGGTCCGCGACTTGTGGGATTCGTATCATGCGATTACGCCCCAGAATATGCTCGAGACGTTTCACGATTCCCAAGTGGCGTTGGATCTTTGTATTAGTCTGTTCAGTGGCGGCTACCTTCCACTGGAGCAGCGTGTCGCCGCGGAAGACGTTTACTTTGCGATCTGTCATCGCGTGCGGACGATGGCTCGCCAGTTGGACGTGGTGCCCGATGAACTGAGAGAGCTTGATCGGATGCTGTCGGATACGTGTTTTGCAAATTTTTCGTTGTTTCAGTCGCTGCCCGATGCTTGGGCGATCAATCAGCTATTCCCCATCATGCCCATCCATCGGCTGGACGAAGAACCGACGCGGCACGCGATCTTGGGGGACATCACCTGTGACAGTGACGGTAAAGTCGATGCGTTTGTCTGCGGCGATTCGGGCAGACAGACTTTGTTGTTGCACGAACAGCAAGCCGACAAGACCTATCAGCTGGCGATTTTTATGGTCGGTGCCTATCAAGAAGTCTTGGGCGATCTACACAATCTCTTTGGCGACACGCACGCGGTGCACGTGGACCTCTGCGAATCGGGGTGCAAAATCCAGTCGGTCGTAAAAGGCGACACCGTTAGCGAAGTTCTGGGATACATGCAGTACAACGATCGGGAGTTGGTCGAAAATCTGCAAAACGCCATCGAAGAGGCACTTCAGGCGGATTTGATCGACAACGAACAAGCTGGACAAACGATGGAGTTCTACGAAAAAGCTCTGCATCGTTATACGTACCTGACCTAGGGTTTTTGTGACGGGCAATTCCGTCGTGCTATACTGAAGTGGTCTTCTTTTCACGCTCGTTTCGCAAATCGATCGGCCCATGGGATCGTCAATCAGCAGCCTTGATTTTCTGGATCCGCCTTCAGCCGAAGGCGAGCTAGGGATGCTGGGGCACTACCGAGTCATTGACCAGCTTGGCAAAGGCGGCATGGGCTATGTGTTTCGCGCCGAAGACACGCGGCTGCAACGAACCGTTGCCCTGAAAGTAATGAATCGCAAGATCGCTGCGACGCCCAATAGTCGGGCCCGGTTCATCAGCGAAGCCCGAGCGATGGCGGCTGTTCATCACGATAACGTGGCGACCATTTTTGAAGTCAGCGAGCACAACAAGACGCCGTACATGGCAATGGAGATGCTCAAGGGTTCGACGCTGGAAAAGTTTAAGAGCGCCGACGAACGACCGAGCTATCACCAGATTATTCAGTTCGCAAAAGAAATGGCACGGGGGCTGGCTGCCGCGCACGCGCAAGGAATTGTCCACCGTGACATCAAGCCAGCGAACATGTGGATCGAAGAGGTCAAGGATCGTATCAAGATTCTTGATTTCGGATTGGCGCTGGCGTCCACTCCCATCGATCAACTGGCTGGCCGCGGCGCTGTCATCGGGACACCGGGCTACCTATCGCCCGAACAAGCGCGCAGCGAACCACTCGATGATCGCAGCGACTTGTACAGTGTCGGTGTTGTGCTTTACGAATTGGCGACGGGAGAGTTGCCGCTGCACAACAAGTCCGTCGCTGGGCAACTGATCGCGATTCTCTCCAAGCCACCCAGGCCGCTTCGCGAACTGAATCCAGACATTCCGCAGCCACTGGCTGATCTGATTCATCGACTGTTGCGAAAAGAACCACGGCATCGAATTAGTTCCGCTGCGCTGCTTGAAAAAGAACTGGATCGGGTTGCGGTTGAATGTGAATCAAAAAGCGAAGTCGCTCAAACACTTAACAAGTTGCAAGCAGGACTAGACCAAATTGTCGGCCAAAAAGATGAGCCGGATTTTTCGCAGCCGCTGGCACTTCCGGACTTGCCTGATCCGTTTGCTTCTTTGCCAGACAACTTGCCGGATGCACCGATTACCACCTCTGCGGTGCCCGCGACTTCGGCCGCACCGGCTGCAACGCCTTATCCCAAACGGCGTGCTGAACCAGTCAAGAAACCGGAGCCAGAGCCGTCGTCGCTTCAGAAGTATTGGCCCATCGGAGCTGCTGCCGCCGTCATCACATTGATCGGTATTCCGTTGTATGTGTTCTTGACTTCGTCAGACGCGCGCAAGCAAACGATTGTCAATGCGCCGATCGAAATGCAGGCTAGCCCAACCAATAATTCCACCGCCTCGAATGCGGGCTCGCCCCGCAACACACCTCCAGTCGAGAATCCGTCAGCCGCTCAACCGCCTGCAAACAATGGTGGCGGAAACAATCCAGCGATCAGTGTTGCAGGAATCAAAATCGACAACGCTTTTGTGCCAGGAGCGATTGCGCTAATCGATGCCAACCAGGGGAATGGATCGTTTGAAAAATTAGATTCCGGTGGTCAACCCGTCACGGGATCGGGGCAGGGCAAGAAGAATATTCCGGGTTGGACGGTGACGTTCAAAGGTAATAAAGCTGGTCTGTCCAACCAGGGAAGTCGCGGTGCCAGCGACGGCTCTCACTACGGGTTTGTCCAGAAAAAGAGCACATTAGAGCTTAGCTCCAACTCCGTTGATTACGCGACCAAGGCCGGCGATGTGTTTCGGGTTGTCTTTGATGTCGGCAGTATTCCGGGGGATGGAAAATGGCTAGGCAAAACCAAATACAGTGTCATTATCGGTTTCCGTGGCGACGATGGAGCGGGATCGAAATGGAAACTGGGTGAGCTGGTCGACCAAACCAATATCGACCAAGGCGTTCGCACGATTGGCTATCAGTACACCGCGCAAGAGTCTGATTTAGGTCGGAAACCATTTCTGAAGATTGTGATGGTTGAAAATACCAATCGACGGGAGACCAGCTATTTGGACAACGTTCGATTGACGGTGCAGAATCCGGCCAATTCGTTTGCCACTAACACGGAGGCTCCCGCGCCGGTGGAATCGATGCCAGCGAATCCGGCGTCGACTATGGCTTCTGATCCGCCTCCAGCAAGTGACATGGCGATGAACCCGATGGTTTCGGTCGACACGAGCCCGCCGGAGATGACGGATCAGTCCGATTCGGAACCACCGGTAAATATGCACAACATAGTGGTGCGAACCTCCGATGGACGGGGCGCCGACGCAGCGGTGAAAAAGGGCGGTAGCACGCGCGACACACTGGGGGAAAAACCGTTTGTTGCCGTGCAACAACGTGGCGACACGCAGCTCCAACACACTTACTTGAAATTTGATTTAGAAGCCGTCACGCCCAGGAACGACGGCAATAAGAAAAAGGAAATCAAACGCAATACAGGTCGTGTTGCCCTGGTGTTGAGAGCGTCAGGCAAAAAGGAGCCAGCCGGTGGAAAGATCACGGTCTACGGCGCTGCCAATGAAGAAGCACAAGTTTGGCTCGAGTCCGGATCACGCGCCATTCACTGGAGAGTTTCGTATTCAGAAAACGGCCTCAATTCGCTTCCGCTTTTGGCTGACTACACGATTCCTGAAAATCAGCCGGCCGGATCAGCCATCACGATTTCGACTCCTGAGTTGGCAGACTTTATTCGGAATTCACCTAAGTCACTCACGACATTGGTACTGGCGGGACGGTCGAATAACAACATGCCGCTGACATTTGTCAGTCGTGAAGGTGACAAAGAAAATGCTCCTGCGTTGATCGTCGAAGTAGCCCAATAGGCGTGCCCGTGCAGATACCGCTTCGCTATGGGCGTTCGTCGCTTTCGATTACGATTCCAGATCAAATCGACTTGTCCGTCATTCGCAAACCGGTGATGCCGTTGATCACCAACCCGAATGCGGCGAACGAACAGGCGATGACCGACGCAGTGGATTCGCCAAGCATCGATCAGCTGGCTGCTGGCGCGGCGACTGCCTGCATTGCGATTTGCGATATCACTCGGCCTGTTCCCAACCATCTATTCTTGCGGCCGATGATTCAACGTCTTCTGGCTGCGGGCATTCCTGCCAGCGGAATCACGGTGTTGGTCGCCACAGGACTTCACCGACCCAATGAAGGCGCCGAACTGGCAGAACTGATTGGCGATCCATGGGTGATCGACAACGTCACGGTCGCCAACCACTTTGCTCGCGACGATGACGATCACGTTACGCTGGGAAAAACCAAGACGCGTGGCACCGTCGTGCGGCTTGACCGTCGATTTGTGAATGCAGACGTTCGCATTGCGACGGGACTGGTCGAACCGCATTTTATGGCGGGGTATTCCGGCGGCCGAAAAGTGATTGCTCCTGGGCTGGCACATGCGGAAACCATCACGACGTTTCATAGTGCTCGCTTCATGGCCGATCCGGCTGCCGCGAATTGTAATTTCGACGGCAACCCGTTGCACGAAGAACAAATGGAAATCGTGCGGATGCTTGGCGATGTCCAAGCATTGAACACGGTGATCGACGAAGACCGGAATTTGTCGTTCGTGAACTTTGGCGAGATCGTAGGCAGTCATGCTTTGGCGGTCGACTTTGTTCGCCAGTATTGCGAAGTCGCTGTGCCAAACAAGTTCTCTACCGTAGTGACCAGTGCGGCAGGGTATCCTCTGGACAAGACGTACTACCAGACTGTCAAAGGAATGGTTGCTCCGATCGACATTTTGGCGCCCGGAGGGGATCTGATCATTGCATCAGAGTGCAGTGAAGGCATGGGGTCCGCTGAGTTCGTCGAAGCGCAGCGTCGGTTGCTTGAATGTGGGCCGGATGCATTTCTAAAGAACATCTTGCAAAAATCCCACGCCGATATCGACGAATGGCAGACACAGATGCAGCTCAAGCCTATGTCGATTGGCAACGTGCATTTGTACGCAGACAAGTTGCCACCGAGTGATCAGGCACTGACCGGCGTCCGTTTCGTTTCTGATCTCAACGACGCCATTCAAGCAAGTCTTGAGCGTAACCCCGGCGGTTCGGTCGCCGTCATCCCCGAAGGCCCCTATGTCGTGCCGATTTATCGGCCAGCGACTTTGTAGATTCAAAGTGCAGACACTCCCGCGCACCCCGCGTCCGAGTGCATGACACGGTATTCTTGGGCCACGTTTGCTGAGCGGCAAACACGTTTGCTGTCTATTTCGGGAGACAACGCTGCAGTGTCAGCAGCGCGAACCCCGTGCCGTACGGTCGGTGATAGTCGTACAGAGGATAGTCCCACCAGCAGCCATTCTTTTCCTGGCGATCCAGCATTAGTTTGGCGAGCATCGCTTGGAAGGGGGCTCGTTCTTCTGCAGGCAAGAGTGCCAAACACTCGGCGCCGTAGTAGTGCCCAAAGTAGTAAAAGTAACCAGCGACTTGCATCCAAGACTCGTGTGGTACGGGGCGTTTTCGTCCGATGTCAAGCCAGCCGTTGCGTACGTAGAGTCGATAGAGCCAGTTTTTGATCACGTTGTCAGTGATCGTCTTGTCGCCCCACATCCGTAACGCCGCATTGCAGCACTGTGATCTCCCCAAGCTTCCACCGGGACGATTGATGCCTCGCATCGGTTGGTACTTCAGGTACTCGCCATACAAGTAGCTGAAATCGGGTTTGCGTTGTCGGTTGGTCGCCGCGATGGCGCGTTTGACAACTCGTGCGGGCGGATCCACTCCGATGTCTCGCGCCTCGGCCAACGCAACCAGGACAGCGCCGTTGACGAAGCTAATGGAATCGGAAGTCGGTTGGTTGGCTTGGTAGCGAAAGTCATAATAGCCCCAGCCGCCATCGACCGACTCGTACCGTGACAGCATGTCGAACTGAAGCTGAATCAGCTTTACGATTTTCGCCTGCTTCGATTGGTCCGTGTCATGGCGTCCGTGCATCCGCACCAATGCTTGAATCGAATACGCGTGTCCCCAAACGTTGTAAATCGCTTGGCCGGTTGCTCTGCGAAGAGACCCCAGATGGTCCATCAACCAATCCTCGGCACGATCCAACGCAGCGATTGCATCTGGATCATCTGAATTCGTTTCGATCAGTCCACTGATACAGAGCGACGTCGTTGCGGCGCGAAACGCATGGTGTGCGCCGGGGACAGGTGCGTAGATGTTCAAGCTTTTGGTCTTGGTAGGGGATCCCCACGAACCATTGCTGTTTTGGTCCTCGATCAAAAACTGCACGCCTTTGTAGATTGCACCACGAATCTCCGATTCGCTTGCCGCGGCAACCTCGGGTAGCGTGGGAGCCTGGCTGAAATCAAGGGCATTGTCCAGAATCGCACTTCGTTTCGCCGCGTGCTCTGAAGAAGGAGCGTCCTGCACCGGACCATCTTGAGCCATGGCGGAATTTGCGGTCAGGGACAAGCAGATCAAAAGTCCAAATTCAATTCTCATGTTCATCCGCTCCGTTAGTTGTCAGTCGCTGCTGTATTCGAAATCGATCGCGGACTACTTCTTTTTACTCTTTGCTTTTTCAGCAGCGGCAAACTCAAGATCACAACCCATCGCGGGTAGTAATTCAGGCTGGTCCTTGTCGACGCGAAACGACACTACGCAATCAAATTTTGATCCCGCGTAGGGAACACGGGAGACCGACTTGACGGTTCCACTGAATGTTTCATCAGCAAAGGCTCGTGGAACGATCTTGCATTTCGCACCCTGCTTGACCAGTGCAAGATGCTTTTCATCCAAGTCGACTCGTACTCTTAGTTTGGATGAATCGACGACGGTCGCGATGACTTGTTTGGCAGCCACTTTCGACCCCGATTCCAAAGTGCTGGGTTTGTCCGACAACTTTCCGCGGTTTAGTTTTCCGTGAAATACGATGCCATCGCTTGGAGATTTCATCACCATCTGTTTGCGTTCGTCACGCATCTCCGTGACTTTTTCTTCTTCCTCCTTGAACTTGTCACGCTTCTTTGACATTTCGATGTTCTGGCGCACTCGAGCGTTTGCCAACTCTTTCATCGTTTTTTCATAAGCCAATTGCGCTCGCTCCAGTGCAGCCTCCTCACTGGCCTCTTTTCGCGGGATACTTTGCTTGATGGCTCGGTCCGAAGTGATCTTGGTGCCATCGAATCGAAACTGTGCAAACTCGACGGTTTGCTTGGCGCGTTTAAGGACGATCTCCTCGGACTCTTCGGTCAGATCATCCTCTTTGTACATTTGTTCCAACTGCTTCAGTTCTTCCTTCGCGTTGTCCAGCGACGACTGCGAAGATTTCAGGCTGAACTTTGCGGAGAGAACTTCGCGGTCACGATCGACTTCGACGTAGTTGTCAAATTTCTGCTGCGCCTGTTGACGCGAACGTTCCGCGGCGGACTTGTCCAGCTTCTGCGTTTTGATGAACTGTTCGTACTTGAACTCGTCTTCTGCCAAAGTCAATTCTGCCAGTTTCAGTTCGATTTCGGCTTGCTTGATTTTTTTGTCGATGTCTTCGGTGTCGAACCAAACCACGTTCTGGCCTTTGCTGACTTGGGTGCCATGCGGCAGCAGTCGCTTGATTTCGAGAGCGGTCAGATGCTCATTTTCGACCGCAATTTCGCTTGCTGTGACCGCTTCAAAAACGCCAGCCACTTTGGTGACTTTTGGCTTAGCATCGCTTGCCGATTCGGGTTCTTTTTCTTCGGCAGCAAAAACAGACGCACTGACTAGCAAGCAGCTCAGGGCCACCGTCCAACGATGACCCAACAACGACGTATTCAACATGGGAGTACCAATCATGATGTGAAACGATTACCAACAATACCGACTCGCGTTTTGGCGGAGCCGGAGACCATCATGTCCTGTCGGACGCGCCGAGTCCAGTTTTCAGTTCGATAGTTTGCATGAAACGTTTGTGTTACGCTCGACGCTGAACACCTGATTTTTCCACCTATCGCAGTAAAGAGTCGCCACCCATGCTGAAGCCGTCCGTTTGTATCGATGCTGTCCTGGAAGGGCATTCTCTCTGTGATGCTCTCGCGATGGTGGCTGATGCCGGTATCGGTGCCTTTGAATTTTGGTGCTGGTGGGAAAAAGACCTTAACGAGATGGTCCGCCTCACCGAAAAACATCAATTGGAAATTTCGGCCTGTTGCACCAAGTTTGTCTCGCTGGTGGACCCCAGTTTGCGAAGTGAATATCTGAAGGGTTTAGAGGAATCGATTGCGGCGGCGAAGCAGATTGATTGTCAAACTTTGATTTCGCAGGTTGGCGATTTCCGTGAAGGGGTTCCGCGACAGGAACAACATCAATCGCTTGTCGACGGACTTCGCGAAGCCGCGCCGATGCTGGAGGAGGCAGGCATCACGCTGGTGATCGAACCGCTGAACGAATTAGTTGATCACGCTGGCTACTATTTGGTACGTAGCGATGAAGCGTTTGCGGTGGTCTACAAAGTTGGCAGCCAGAATGTGAAAGTCATTTACGACATTTATCACCAGCAAATCAGCGAAGGCCATCTGATCGCGAATCTGACAGAGAATATCGACAAGATCGCGCATTTTCATGCTGCTGGAAACCCAGGTCGTCACGAACTCACACGCGGCGAATTGCACTACCCGTCGATTTTTGACGCGATTCGCGACACCAACTACGACGGATACGTGGCCCTGGAATACTGGCCGGTCGGTGACCCAATGAAGGGGCTAAAAAAGGTCAACAGTTGGTTTGCTCGCGGGTAATGCGATGATCTGTCGCCCGCTACTCGCTTTGATTCGTTCGGACTAAACTCTTTGACCCTCCGAGAACAGTATCTTTTCCTGCCGCTGCCGCAGTGAACCCGCCGAGCTTTGATGTCCGACACCAATCCAAATCAATCGCCGGGCACTGAACCGGATAGCGGCGGTCCAGGGCGACCGCGACGTCAAGCGGCGATCGCGTTCATTCTGCTAACGATCTTCATCGACATCTTGGGGATCGGAATTGTGATTCCGGTGTTGCCAAAGCTGGTTCAGGAGTTGTTGACCGGCAGTGTGGAAAGCACAACCGAAGGGGCCAATACGGCCAGCTTGTACTACGGCATCATCGCGGCGGTTTACGCGTTGATGCAGTTTGTCTTCGCGCCGATTGTCGGGGCGCTGTCGGATCGTTATGGCCGCAGGCCGATTATTCTCGGTTCGCTGTTCGGACTTGGAATTGATTTTTTGATCCAAGGGTTCGCCAATAACATTGTGTGGCTGTTCGTCGGGCGAATGCTTGCCGGCGTCATGGGAGCCAGTTTTTCGACCGCCAACGCTTACATCGCTGACGTGTCCAATGACGACACCCGAGCCAGGAATTTTGGATTCGTAGGCATGATGTTCGGGCTTGGCTTTACGATCGGTCCCGCGTTGGGTGGTGTATTGGGCAGCTATGATATTCGGTTGCCATTCTTTGTGGCGGCGGGGCTTGCGTTTGTAAATTGGATGTACGGTTTCTTCATCCTGCCCGAGTCGCTGCCGCCCGAAAAGCGTAGCCCGTTCACAATCGCGAACGCCAATCCATTCAATTCCATCAAACATCTGCGTGCCTATCCGTTTGTCGCAGGCATCGCCATCGTGTTTGTCTGCAAGGCGCTTGCACAGCGAGGCCTTGAAAATGTCTGGGTGCTAAGCACAAACTATCGCTTTGGTTGGGATGAAATGACCAACGGAAAAGCACTTTGCTTGGTTGGAATCATGGCGATCATTGTGCAGGGCGGCATGGTTCGTCCGGTCATCAAGCGGCTAGGCGAACGAAAGGCGATTCTGATCGCGACCGTGATCTCAGCGATCGCATTTTTGGCTTATGGTTTGGCGAGCGAAGGTTGGATGATGTACTGGATCATCGTGGTCGGATCGCTCGGTGGAATCGCCGGCCCAGCGATTCAAAGTTTGATCACGTCACGAGTCGATGAAACAGAACAAGGCAAGATCCAAGGGGCACTCACGTCGCTGACCAGCGTGACCAATGTGATTGCACCACTGTTTTTTACGGCTGGATTGTTCAAGTTCTTTACCAGCGAAGCGGCTCCAGTGAAGATTCCCGGCGCACCTTTTTTAGTCGGAGCACTGTTGTTGATCGTCGCACTATTCATCGCAATCAGCGTTTTCAAACGCTTTCCCGATGAGGAAACATCGGAGCCGACCGAATAGATCGGCTGCCGACATCTCTTGGCGAAGTATTGTTTCTGAGACAGACAGGAACGCTATTTCTCCTGCGTTTCGACTCGGATGATTCGCTGATCCGTCACGGTTTTTCCGTGAGGGTCTTCCGATTTGATTTCGATCAAGTGACTGCCGCGACTTAGATCCACTGGCAGAAAACCACGCCAGATATGGGGAGTTCGGTGTGCGCCGGGCAACTCTGTCCATGTCCGGTTGGGCAGTGCTACTTCGTTCTTTTTTTCGTTCACAAACGCTGGGTCCAGCTCGTTGACGCGTTCCATTGGCTGCCACTGGCCTTGCCGATCGACGCGAAGTGAAACCTTGCTGCGATGCGAACCGTTGAAAACGTTGGCGCGAACAACGGTGGTCGACAAGTCTGTTTGGGCGACGACTTCAGGCGCGTAAATGTTCATCTGATAATCAGCGGTTCGTCCGGCTGGTCGCAATTCCAACGAATAGTTTGCGCCGTCGAACTCCATGATCGAGTATCCGTTGGGGCCACCATCGCTCATCGTGGCGTGCGGAATTCCTCGTTCGTCTTTTCGTCCACGCCACCAACTACCGCAAACAGTCACGTTGACGATGTGGTGGTGTTTCTCTTTGCCTTGCCATCCGTCTTCCTTGCCGATGTATCGATGTTCCATGTAGTGCGTGTGTGCTGAAACGGAAACCGTTGCAGGACGTTTTTCGATCAACCGGTAAAGCTCTTGGCGATCGTCGACTCCTGTCAGTGGCACATGCATCAACAACACGATCAACTGATTTTCTGGAATGAGCGACAGGTCATTCTTGATAAACTCCATTTGGCGCGGTCCCAGACCACCGTGGTAGTGAGCTTTGTTTTCGCCGTCGCGACCGTGCCACATGACATCGTCCAGCACCAAAAAGTGAGTCGGACCATGATCGAAAGAATAGTAGGCAGGACCGTAAATCCGCTCGAACGTTTCGTCGCTCAGTTCGTCATTGGGAGCATCTGTGTTGACATCGTGGTTGCCAATCACGTTGTACCAAGGGATCCCAATCAGCGCGATCGCGCGATTGAGCGGATCCATCATCGCAAGATCGTCAAACACGATGTCGCCTAGTGTGACGCCAAACGCTGCATCGTGAGCTTCGGCGGCGATGATCTGTTCGATCACGTCGTGTTCGATGTATTCGACTTCAGCGATGTCTCGTGGCTGAGGGTCGCCAAACAAAATCGCCTTGAACTTCTCTGGTTCGGCGTTCTTTCGCATGGGGAAGTCGATCGAATCAGGCAACGGCCCCGTCGGCGGCACACCAGCAAACTTGGTTCCCTCGGGTGATCCGGCAGGTTTGTGGATGTAGTAGAACTGAGGCAATTTTTGAGCATTCAAAGGCACGACCCAGTCGCGTGGTTTGATTACAAAAACGATGTCATCGTTGTCGACTTCGATTTCGTAACGCCCTGTCTCATCCGTCAGAACGATGTTGGCGCCATTGCTGACACGAACCTTGGGGATCCCCGCTTCGTCAGCATCACGCTTTTGATTGTTGTTCGCATCGTGGTAGACAACACCGCTGGCGGTTTGCGTTGGCTGCTTGTTATCGCCGGCGTGCTCAGGAGATTCGTGGGCCTGCGCCGGAGAAAATTGAATTGCCAGAGCGACAAACACACAAAATATAGATCGGTACATGGAGTATCACGTGTTGGTGGGGTGGGAGGTTCAAGGTGGGAGTGCCGATTCTAATTCGACGCGGCACGGATAGAGCAAAACGTTGCTTCAGAATCGGCCGTTCCAAATTTCTTCCCGGCTTGGCGGAACCAATCCAGGATTGATGGGATTGCAGTAGAGCAATCGGTGCACCGCTTTTGCGGATCCGTCAAAACGCGAGGCTTCTTCTAAATGCCAATCACGCTCCGTGGGAACCAAGTCGCCATCGGCTGGCCAGGCATCAAATGGTTGGTAGCCTAGCGCAGCGGATAGTTTCGCCGAATTCATCGTGACGTTTCCGGCACGCGGCGGCATCGGACCGGCTTCGATTCGTGCGCAGCCTTGCAGCAATTGCGGATCGTAGCCACCCACAACACTGACGATCTGTGCAATTTCATAAAGGCTTAACCGACGCGGGCCACCCGCATGAAACGTACCGGGAAGGGGGGTGGCAAACAGCTTTGCGAACAACCGGTTCATGCAATCGCTGTACGTCGGTGTACGAACTTCATCGAAATACAGTGTTGCGGGTTTTTCTTGTTTGAACCGCGAAGCAATCCAGTCGACGGCTCCGGCGTGCCCGTTGAAACTGATCCCCATTGGCAAAGAGATTCGCAAAATGGAAGCATCGGGCCTCTCGTTGCGAACGATTTGTTCGGCCAATACCATTTTCGATCCGTAGATCGTCACGGGGTCCGGTTCGTCGTCTTCGTCGTAGTGTCCGCCATCGCGTCCGGCAAACACCAAGTCGATGGACAAATGAATCACCGCCGCGTCGTACCGGGTGGCTTGGGCGATCATATTCTCCGTGCCCGTGACATTGACGCGGTGCGCCATCGCTGGATCCAGTTCGCATGATTTCAATCGGCAGCTACCCGCACAGTTCAGCAGGCTTTTGAACTGGTAGCGATCCCAGAGTTGTTTGACTTCGTCGCTGTTTTCCACTTCGCACGGCACGATACCATCGCCCGAGAGTGGCCACATCGACGCTTGACGTACCCCGATGACTTGGTCGCCATAGAGCGATCGGAAATAGTGAAACGCGTTGTAGCCGGGGACACCTGCGATGCCGGTCACCAGCATCGGCAGAGGTGGTGCCGCAGTCGTGGATGTTTGGATCGGCATGGGGCCGGTTGGCCTGGTTAGAATGACGGGCTGGAATCTTCCAATGAACGTAACCGGCAGCCTCACGAGATCAAAGATGTCACGATATTTGACTTGTTTTTTCGTTTTCATTTTGTGGGCGACGATGCACGACTGCCAGTCTGCCGACCGCCCCAACATTGTGATGATCATGGCGGACGATCTTGGGTTTGAAACCATCGGTGCCAACGGCGGAACTTCCTACAAAACGCCGATTTTGGATCAAATGGCGGCCGAGGGAGTCCGGTTTCCGCATTGTTACTCACAGCCGATCTGCACTCCGTCGCGGGTGCAGCTGATGACCGGTATCTACAACGTTCGCAACTATGCCGAGTTTGGTTTGCTGGAAACGTCGCAGCGGACGTTTGCAAATCTGTTGCGAGATGACGGCTACGAAACCTGCATTGTCGGTAAATGGCAGCTGGGAAAAGACAAGGCGCTGCCGAAGCATTTTGGATTTAGCGAACACTGCTTGTGGCAACTGTTTCGCCGCCCGAGTCGTTTTGCCAGTCCCGGTTTGGAGATCAACGGTGAGCCTAAAGACTTTCCTGGTGGCTACGGTCCCGATGTGGCGACCGACTACGCCGTCAATTTCATCGATGAGAACAAAGACAAACCGTTTTTGCTTTACTATCCCATGATCCTGACGCACTGTCCGTTTGAACCCACGCCCGATTCGGCCGACTGGGATCCGGCGAGTCCTGGATCAAAGACCTACAAAGGCGACGCAAAGTACTTTGGCGACATGGTCAGTTACATGGACAAAATCATCGGTCGGATTCTGACACAATTGGACCAGTCGGGCGTCCGCGAAAACACGCTGGTAATCTTCACGGGTGACAACGGTACCGATGTGCCAGTGGTTTCGATGATGGGGGATGTCGAAGTCGCCGGTGCGAAAGGCAAGACGACTGATGGGGGAAACCATGTTCCGCTGATCATTCAGTGGAAGGGGAAGACGGTCGTCGGCAAAGTCTGCAAGGATATCGTGGACTTCAGCGATTTTCTTCCCACGATGTGCGAAGCCGCCGGAGTGGAAATTCCAGCATCGCCCGAACTGGATGGTCGCAGTTTCTTGCCGCAGTTGATCGGTCAAAAAGGCAACCCGCGCGAGTGGATCTACCAGTGGTACGCTCGCAATGGAGGCGTCAAAGGAGCTGAGTTCACTCGCAACCAGCGATACAAACTTTACCGGACGGGTAAATTTTATGACGTTGCGAATGATCGCCTGGAAAAAAATCCGCTGGATGTCACTCAGCTGGATCCTGAAACGCTGCTCGTTTATCGAAATCTAAAACACGCGATTGACCAGTACATCGATGCACGACCCCAGCGGTTTGCCAACTGGAAGAAGAGCAACCGCAAGAAAAAGTAGTCAAGGAAGGAGCCGTCGCCAGCTATTGCTTGGCTGCGTTTGCACCAACGGGCGCTTGCGGCCAAGGCGTTTCGCCCGGAGCCCATTCGGTCTGCTGTGTCGAACGCACTTTCTGGACAGCGTCTTTAAGCCATGATGGCGGATTTGCATTTTCTGCTTTTCCGTAGATGAAAGGCAGCGGCGGATCCATCAGCAGCGGCTTGTCACCCAGTGGCGGGCGTTCCTTTCCAACGGTGGCTAATCGCGACGCAAGTTTCGCGACGATCTCTGGTTTGATCGCTGCGATGTTTTCTTTTTCGTAAGGGTCATCGGCGATATTAAAAAGCATGTCCCCCATCAGCTTGTAGTCGCCGCTGCGGATTGTTGGCAAACGCACGCTGCCGGTGACTTCAAAAATGATCTCACTGCGAGGACTTGGTTTGCCGCCGAAGAGCATTTCGTTCATGTCGATCGCATCGACTGGTAGTTTTTGTTGGTGATCGCCTCCGGCCAACGTAATGAAGGTCGAAAACCAATCGGCGATGAACATCATTCCGTCGTTGGTTACTCCGGCTTGGGTGTGTCCGGGCCATCGCATCAAACACGGCACTCGCACGCCGCCTTCAAACGTCGTGTTCTTGGTGCCGCGGTAAGGAGTGCTCATTTCTTCTAAGACCGGGCCATTGTCGTTGGTAAAAACCAAGAGCGTGTTGTCTTTGAAACCGTGCTTGTCGATCGCGCCCACAATTCGGCCCACCGCATCGTCTAGGCACTTCAGCATTGCTTCGCGGACTTCGTATTTGTCCCCATGTCGCGGCGGATCATTCAGTGGGCCATGCACTGCATTGAATGGTACGTACAGAAAGAACGGCTTTTCGCTGCTCTGCTGGCCAATTACCCGTTCGACTTCCGTGGCGATCAAGTCCGTCGTGTAACCCTCTTCCTGGATGGGTTTTTGGTTGCGATGCCAATCGTAGACGGCGAAGCGAGCGGGAGCATTATGAACGATGGTTTTGTTGTAGTAATCGATTCCCCAGGCATAGTGCCCATACTGGTGCATGAATCCTTGCGACATTGGCAAGTGTTCTTCAAGCCATTCCCCGCAATGCCATTTGCCGGACAGACTGGTGAAATACCCTGCGTCTTTCAAAGCTTCGGCAATCGTGCGTTCGCTGGCGTCCAGAGCGTGGATACGGCGTGTTGGTTCGCCACGATCGTTGTGGGCGAGGGTCAGGCCGAGCTTTTTTAAGTAACTCGGTTTGCCGAAATCTTCGCTCCGCCAATCCATCCAATTGCGAAAGGCGTATCGCCCGGTCAGAAAGGCGCCACGTGTGGGGGCGCAAACCGAGTGTGTGTAGAACTGAGTCAGCTTGGTGCTTTCGGCAGCCAGAGTGTCAATGTTGGGCGTCAGATCGTGGTTGCCGCCGTTGAACCCTGGCTGATTCCAGCCCATGTCATCGCTCAGGATGAAAACGATGTTGGGGCGTTCGTGCGATTCAGCCGAATCGGTCCAGTGCGTCGCGATTGCGGCAATCAGAATCGACAGCGCGACGGTGGTCGAACTTGGGAACGGAGAGAAGCGGCTGATTCGCATGTTGCAGTCCTGAGAGGTGGGGAGACACCTCATTGTCAACGTTGCGAATTTGCGGGTCAATGTGCTGAAACAAGTAAAGTGGCTAGTAACGTGCTGGGTTGGCCGTGCTGGGTTGGCCGTGATGTGCGGCCGGTGTTTTCCGGCCAGTCATTGCGATGCGAGCTTACTATTTCGCTGCGAACTGCATGCTGCTGGCTCCAGTTGGCAGTCGTGCTTCGACCAACAGACGTTTCAGGAAATCTTGAGCTTCGGCGTAGTCGGCTTTGGGGTAGACGTCGACATTTTTGGATAGCTCCTCGCTGACTTTTCCGATCCAGTCACGCAGTGGCAGGTAGTGATCCGGATTGATGGTGCCCGCATTGGCACGAATTTCAAAAACTTGATTGACGGGTTTACGTGCGTTGTTGAAATGTTCCATCTGCAACAACAATGGCCAATGCAGACGTCCTGACAGGTCGTTGATTTCGTCGCTGCTGAGACCCCGTTGATCGTTTAGTTCCACGCCTGTTTGATGAGCCACCAGTTGTGCCTCTGCTTTTGCCGCACGAGCGACTGCACCTTGAGCGTGCAAGTGGCCGAATCGCATCTCGCTGTTGATCGAACGGCGAGCGATGTAGGTGTGGATCGCTTTGACGCTGTTGTCCATGCGAGCCGAACGAGCGACTTCGTTTTGAGTGCGAGCGTATGCGTTGGTCAGGTTGGCATCGGCACGCGATCGAACGATGTCAGCGACTTCGTGTCCGTTGTAACCTCGATACCAGTGGTAGTTGCCGTAGGCAAACGTGACTGGGCGACGATAGGCGTGATGGTTCTGGCCATGGTGAACATTGCCGTAGTGATCATTGCCGTGGTAGTCGGAGTCGTGGTGGGACGAATTGCCTTGGTTGTGACTGTGTCCCCCGTGTTTCGGTTGGAATCGGCCGAATCGTTGAGCGCTCACCGAGTCGGCAACACAGGCGGTGGCGAGAGTCAAGAAAAGCAGTGTTTTGGCGGCATTTAACATCGAAATTTCCCCAGCTTGTTTTGTTTTGACTGTTTTCGTCATTGGCAACTCTCCCTGCCTGACAAACTTCTAAGCGGGAGCCTGTGTCATGCGTTACCAAAATTTCTCAAATGAATTGCGGGGACTCGCATTTCGGTAATTAACACGGTTTTTTGACCCGCATTCGGATCGCTTGACCGTGCCGCTAGACTGAACAAAAATCACCGCTTTCCCCATTCAAATAAGGCAAAATCCTATGGCGAAGACCATTTCCTGGAGCTACCACCGCAAGGGCTGAACGTCCTGCAAGCGCGCGCAAGAGTTTCTTGCGTCTCATAATGTCAAGATCACCGAAGAAATCGATGCCAAGAAAGAACGTTTTGGCGCTGATGATGTCCCGTCGGTCGCACAAGGCATGACCAAGCTGCTGGTGGCCAAAGGCAAAAAGGTCACCACCGTCGATTTGAAGAAAGAGGCTCCCGACGATGCGGCTTTGGCAAGTCTGCTGCTGGGGCCGACGGGCAACTTGAGGGCACCCACACTGAAAACCGGCAAGACATTGATTGTCGGATTCAACGATGAAATGTACTCGGAAGTTTTTGGCTAAATGCGGCCCGCAAACATCTAAGAACGGACGTCAGTGCGTTGCTGGTGGGCGGCGCAAAGCGCCCCCCACCCAATCTGCTCGATAACGGCTAAAATCCGGCGAACGGTTTCGATTCCCGCCAGAGATTACGCCGCACAGGCTTGAGCAGATTATGGTCCAGAAAATCATCTACACCCACACCGACGAAGCCCCCGCCCTGGCTACGTATTCGCTGCTCCCGATTGTTCGGAAGTTCACTCGTGCGGCCGGCATCGACATCGAAACGCGAGACATCTCGTTGGCGGCCCGGATTCTGGCAAACTTTCCAGACAAGTTGACGGACGCTCAAAAAGAGCCCGATGCTCTGTCGGAATTGGGCAAGCTCGCCAAGAAGCCCGAAGCAAACATTATCAAGCTGCCCAATATCAGTGCCTCGATCCCGCAGCTGGTCGAAGCGATCGAAGAGCTACAGAAAATCGGATACGACATCCCCGATTTTCCGGAAGAACCACAGAATGACGCGGAAAAAGAAATCCGCTCGCGATACGCCAAAGTTCTTGGTAGCGCCGTGAACCCCGTGCTACGTGAAGGCAATTCGGATCGTCGTGTTGCTGGACCGGTGAAAGAATTTGCTCGCAAGAACCCGCACTCGATGGGGGCTTGGACCAAAGATTCCAAAACTCACGTTGCTCACATGAGTCACGGTGATTTCTTTGGCAGTGAACAGTCGGTCGCGATGCCAACAGCCGGTAGTGTCAGAATCGAACTGTTTGGTCCGGATGACAGTGTCACTGTCTTGAAAGACAAGTTGGAGTTGCAAGCAGCCGAGATCATCGATGCATCGGTGATGAGCCGTGTGGCACTACGAGATTTCCTCGCTGCCGAAATCGACGATGCAAAGAATCAAGACGTGCTGCTTTCGTTGCACATGAAGGCAACGATGATGAAGGTTTCGGATCCGATTATTTTCGGACATGCCGTTTCGGTGTACTACAAAGACGTCTTTGAAAAATACGCCGACACCTTCGACAAGCTGGGTGTCGACACCAACAATGGCATCGGAGACGTGTACGCAAAGATCGAAAGTTTGCCCGATGATCAGCAAGCGGCAATCACTGCGGATTTGGAAGCGGTTTACAAAAATCGTCCGCGACTAGCCATGGTTGATTCTGACAAAGGCATTACCAATTTGCACGTTCCCAGCAACGTGATCATCGACGCATCGATGCCCGCAGCGATTCGTTCGTCGGGAAAGATGTGGGGACCAGACGGCAAATTGGGCGATACCAAAGCAGTCATCCCGGATCGCTGCTACGCGGGGATTTACCAGGCGACCATCGACTTCTGTAAAGAAAACGGTGCCTTTGACGTGACTACGATGGGCAGTGTTTCCAACGTCGGACTGATGGCTCAGAAAGCCGAAGAGTACGGTTCGCACGACAAAACTTTTGAGATTCCCCACGCGGGAACGGTTCGCGTGACCAACGATGCGAGTGAAGTTTTGATGTCACACGAAGTTGCCCAGGGCGACATCTGGCGCATGTGCCAAACCAAGGATGCTCCTATCCAAGACTGGGTACGTCTGGCTGTCAGCCGGGCGCGAGCGACGGGAGCCCCCGCCATTTTTTGGCTCAGCGAAGAACGCGCTCACGATGCCAACTTGATCGAAAAGGTCAACGTCTACCTAGGCAATTTCGACACCGAAGGCTTGGACATCCAGATCCTCTCGCCGGTCGATGCAACGAAGCTTAGTTGCCAAATCATCAAAGACGGCAGCGATGTCATCTCGGTCACGGGCAACGTGTTGCGAGATTACTTGACTGACCTGTTCCCGATTCTGGAACTGGGCACCAGCGCCAAAATGCTGTCGATCGTGCCGCTGTTGGCAGGTGGTGGATTATTTGAAACCGGTGCAGGCGGTTCGGCGCCCAAGCATGTTCAACAATTTGTCGAAGAAGGTCACTTGCGCTGGGATTCGCTGGGCGAGTTCTTGGCGATTGCTGTTTCGATCGAAGACCTGGGAACAAAAACAGAGAACGCCAAGGCGCTGGTGCTGGCAGAAACGCTGAACGCAGCGACTGGCAAGTTTCTGGACGAAAACAAGTCGCCTTCGCGAAAGGTCAACGAGCTAGACAACCGTGGAAGCCATTTCTACTTGGCACTCTACTGGGCTCAGGCACTGGCAGGCCAGACAAAGGATGCTGAGCTCCAGGAGCAGTTTTCTTCGTTGGCCCAAACTCTCGCAGACAACGAATCCAAGATCATCGAAGAACTAGCCGCAGCTCAAGGTTCACCGGTCGACATCGGCGGCTACTATCACCCCGACACAGCCAAGACCGAATCAGCCATGCGTCCGAGCGAAACGTTTAACAACGCAATGACACAGTAGGAATCGGTTTCTTTTGTCCACGGAGTAGCGACCGTGGTCAATTTGGCCTGAAGGGAGAGAGCGAACTCCCGCGGTCAGATGTTGCACCGGCGTCGTCTTGCTGGTGTCTCCGTTTGGCTGCTGTCTCAGTCTGTTGGAGATGCGACGTCGTAAATCGGCGTGGCTCCCGCTTGGTTCGACGTGGCTGCCTCGCGACTCATTTGATTGCGTTTGTGTTCTTGAACGGTCGCGTCCAACGGCCCCCGCATTTCATGGCGGTACGCAGGTGAGTCATTGATCGCACCAAAGAACCGACGCGAAAGTATGTAGACAAACGGAAAAGCGATCACTAACAGTGCCAACAGCAGCAGTTTGCTACTGGTCGTTGTCGCAGGCCAAAAACGACTCACTCCGTTTCGGCCATGTCTCTGGCATGGTAGCTACTGCGGACAAAGGGACCGCTGGCCACTTTTTTGAATCCCATGCTGGTGGCGATATCCGCTAGCTCATCGAATTCTTCTGGCGGAACGTAGCGAGTGACCGGCAAGTACTTTTCGCCCGGCTGCAGGTACTGCCCGAGTGTCAAAAAGTCGACATCGTATTCGCGTAAGTCTGCCAGAGCTTCCAGCAGTTCGCCGCGTTCTTCGCCCATGCCTAGCATCAAACCGCTCTTGGTTTTGACGCTTGCGTTGTACTCTTTGACTTTTCGCATCATGCCCAATGTCCAGCGGTAGTCGCTTTTGGGGCCACGCACGCGGCGGTACAGTCGCGGGATTGTTTCCATGTTGTGATTAAACACTGTCGGCTCTGCTTCGATCACGCGAGCGAGGGCGTCTTTGCAGTGAACAAAATCGGGCGTTAGGACTTCTGTCGTTGCACCGGTTTTTTCGCGGACGGCCACAACGCAACGATAAAAGTGATCAGCGCCACCGTCGGGCAAATCGTCTCGGGTCACGCTGGTGATCACGACGTGTTTCAGCCCCAGTCGGGCGGCGGCTTCGGCGACACGCTCCGGTTCGTCGCTTTCCGGGAGCTCGGGTGGTCGGCCACGATGGACCGCACAGAAACCGCAGGGCCGTGTGCAGACATTGCCCAGGATCATAAAAGTGGCGGTTTGCTGGCTATAGCATTCCATCCGATTGGGACACTTGGCGTTATCGCAGACCGTTTCCAGTTTCAATTCGTCCAGCAGCCCCTGCGTCATGTGGTTGGCGTTGCCCTTGGGGATGGGGCGTTTTAGCCATTTGGGTAATCGGCCGGACGCACTGACATTGGTGCCGGTGGGCATGACAGGGTCGGCAACGACGGGGAGGCGAAAAGCCATGAACAAAAACCCAAACGAAATGAACTAAGTGTGTGTCAGCAACGAATTGTAGTACGCCTGTCTAATACTTGTAGTCCTTTAGTGCTTTGCGGGGGCGAGTGCCCAATGCTTGGCAGCGTCTGGTGCTTTGGGAGGGGGGGCCGTTTTGGTCCAGGGCGACTACTACGGGGTTATCCCGGGCTAACGTACAATTTCTGGGGTTATGGGAAAAAAGAAAAAAACACTACCGACTTCGGCGGGCAAGAAATCTGCCACCAAAAAAGCTGCGGGCAAAAAATCCGCGGACACTCAGTTCACAATCGTCAGCGAAAACCGAAAAGCACGCCATCGTTACGAAATCATCGATTCGGTCGAATGCGGCATGATGTTGATGGGTAGCGAAGTCAAATCCATGCGAGACGGAAAACTATCGCTCGATGAAGCCTACATTCGCACAAAAGGGAGCGAGTTGTGGCTGATTGGTGCCGACATTGGACATTACGCCAATGCGGGAATGTGGAATCATGATCCGCGGCGACCCCGCAAACTTTTGGTTCACTCCAGAGAATTTGAATCCTTTGCAGGACGGGCGCACGAGCGTGGTTTGACGTTGATCGCACTGCGCGTTTATTTCAATGATCGCGGCATCGCCAAGTGTGTGATGGGATTGGTCAAAGGTAAAAAACTTCACGACAAACGCGAAGCACTGAAGAAACGCGATACTGATCGCGGACTGCAGCGCATGATGCGAGGACGATAAGCGACCCCATGACATTAGCAATCACAGATCTGATCAAGACGTTTGCCCAGCCCGGTGGTGGATCGCTGACGGTCCTGGACGTGCCGACGTTCAACATCGCCGCAGGTGAACAGGTCGCGCTGATCGGGCAAAGCGGCGGTGGTAAGACGACGTTGCTTCATTTAATTGCTGGCCTGCTGGCGCCCGATTCGGGAAGTATCAAGATTGATTCGATCGAGTTGACCAAACTGAGCGAAGAGGGGCGTGATCGCGTCCGGGCCAGTTCGGTTGGTTACGTCTTTCAAACGTTCAATTTGTTGCCGGCCTTTACCGCGATCGAAAACGTTCGCCTGGGAATGACGTTTGGCCACGGGAAGCAGGACGCCAAGCGAGCCACTGAATTGCTGGGCCGAGTCGGACTGGCGGATCGAGCAAACTACAAGCCGAGCCAGTTGTCGGTCGGTCAACAGCAGCGAGTGGCAATCGCGCGAGCGTTGGCGGGAAAACCCAAACTGTTGCTTGCTGATGAACCGACGGCAAATGTGGATCCCAACAGTGCCGAAAATGTTTTGGAACTGATTCGCCAATCCTGCCAAGACGAACAAATCGCATTGTTGATGGTGACGCACAGTATGGACGTTGCCAACCGATTTGATCGTGTCGAAAAATTAGACGAAATCAATCGCGCGTTTTCAAACGCCGCATCGCACTAGCAACCGATTCACAACAGCCGTCCATGTCACTTATTCAAATCGCTTGGCGAAATTTTTGCCATCGTTCGCTGTCCAGCATTTTGACGACCCTGTCTTTGGCTTTGGGCGTTGGCTTGGTCGTGATCGTGCTGTCTGCTTACGGGATCATCACCGAAGCATTCCAGCGCAATGCGCAATCGGGTTTCAATTTGGTCGTGGGGCCCAGCAAGGGCAGTGCGCTGCAGTTGACACTCAATAGCGTCTACTACCTTTCGCAACCAAACGAAAATATTGACTTCACGAAATTCATGGAGTTTTACTTTCAACCCGAGCGTGCCGAGATGGTCCGCAAATACGGGGGCGATCCAAAACTTGGCGAACGCGACGGGCAGTACGCTGGCTATATCGGGAAAGGCGGTTTTGCGATCCCGCTTGCGTTGGGCGACTACTTGGGTGAATTCCGCGTCGTTGGTACAACGCCAGAGTTTTTTGAAAAGCTGCGGATGGGGCCGGAGTTGGACGAAACGTTTCGGTTTGCCGATGGTCGTGCCCTAAAGGAACACAGTGACCAGTACAGCTACTTTGAGTCGGTGTTGGGTTCGCGAGTCGCCAACGAGATGAAGCTGAAAGTGGGGGATACTTACAATCCGTCGCACAGTGTTCCGGGCGGCGAAGGGCATGGGCAAGCGTTTACCGTGGTGGGTGTCATGGAGCCGACAGGAACTCCCAATGACCGAGCGGCATTTGTCAATTTGGAAGGATTTTATCTGCTCGACAAGCATTCGTTGCCGCTCTCTGGTGATGAGATCATGGAGCCACCCACGGAAGCCTACGACGATCCGGCGGGACACATGCCGTTGACGATTCCGCAACGTGAAGTCACGTCGGTATTGATTAAGAATGAAGTGCCATTTCATGCTGCATCGATGTACGACACGATCAAAGAAAAAGACGATGAATTGCAGGCTGCAGCGCCGGTCGGCGAAATATCCAAACTGATGAGCGCGATTGTTGGGCCGCTGCTCCAAGCGTTGCTGGTCATTACGCTGATCACTTGTGTCGTCGCTGCGGTGGGAATCCTGGTTGCGATCTACAATTCCATGAACGACCGACGCCGCGATATCGCTGTGATGCGAGCTTTGGGGGCGCGGCGTGATACGGTGACGATGATCATCCTTTGCGAAAGCTTGCTCATTGCCGTGATCGGCGGTTTGCTCGGCTGGATCCTGGCGCACACCGCACTGTGGGCAATGGGCGGACGTATCGAAGACCACACGGGCGTCAGCATTGGGCTGTTTACGACCAGCACTTACGAGATTTACGTTTTACCGCTGGTGCTGATCTTGGCATTCATTGCCGGTTGGCTGCCAGCCGCCGCCGCGTATCGAACCGACGTCGGATCCAATTTGTCGGCGTAGCGTTGACGGGGCAGTTACATAAATCCGCCACCGCCACCCATGCCACCGCCACCACCCATTCCGCCGCCGCCCATTCCGCTTCCTGCATCTCCTCCCAGACTGCGAGGAACTTGCGACGCAGGGACTTGGATCTTTTGCAATCTGGGGTCGTCACCAAAATGCATCTGACGGACGGTTTTAAAGAATCGCTCCAATTCTTGATGCGTTGTATAGGTGGTCGAAATCAAGATGGCCGGGCGTGCTGTTCGAATGGGTTGCATGGTCGAAGGCCCACCCAACGCTTCCCAAGCATCGGGTTCGATCGTGCCTTCGATTACGCGGGTGATTGAATCAAAATCGCTAATCGCAAACCCGGTACTCTCAAGCCAGTATATCCGGTTCAGTAAACGGGAATCGGCAGCTTCGGTGGTTGTGACGACCAATGATTCGTCATGCACTACGTAGGTCAGGTCCATGCCATAGAGCATGGACTTGAGCATGCTTTGCAGTGTGATGTTTACAAAACGCGAGGTGACGGGTTCGTCGGGCGTCATGCCAATTTCATCGAGCGCCCGCGAGTCCACTCGGATCGGCAAATCAAACTGTTGATTCAACGTGGCGATCGCCTCGGCCAGTGGCGTTTCGATGAACTCCGCATTGCCTTTTTGTTGCAGTTTGGATGCGATCTGCTTCTCGACTTCATCACTGACATTGATCCACTTGGAAGCCCCCAGCCCCCGGTGAACCAAAACCGTTGGGTCCGCGGTAACCTCAATGCCATGTTCTTTAACTACCGCTTTGAGTCCCAATGGGCGCAGGAGTGAACGCAGTGTCGTGCGCAGGGGCACAGCCTGCGTCGACAACGCTGGTTGCACCATTTCGGGATTGATTTCGGCGAACTCGAGAGCACGTTGGTCGATGCTGAAGGGAACGCCAACCGCAATGCTCAGTTGCTTGTCCAGGTTTTTGATCGGTGTCGGTGGGATTTCAAGTTCGAATTCGCTGTCAAGCTTTTCGGCAGCCAGCTTGGCGACTTTGCTGGTGGGCACCGGTGCAGGAGCGTGCTGCGACATCCACATCATGCCTCGCTCTAGCGTCGAAGACTGCTGAGGCTTGGTTGCAGATCGTTGGTTGTTCGCTTTGGATTCAGACGCTTTAGATTCGGCTGAACCAGCGGGAGATTTGTTTTTGTCGTTCTGGCCGCTGTCAAACTGAGCGATCACAAGATCGGGTGCCGCGGGGTTTTCGAGACGATCAAGTTCGGTGTGAGCTGCGGAGAGGGTCACAACATTGGAGGCTTGCTGGCCTGTAGAAACGGGGCTGACCGTGATCACGAGCATCGCCAAGACGATACCACCGCCAACAAGGCCGGCAGCAGAAGAGACAGAAAACATAGAGCGAGTTCCTTGGCTGAGAAGTGAGTCGAGCAGAGGAGCGTCAATGTCAGAATCGGGAAGCTTGCCGTCAGGCGAAAAGGCCATCAGTTGCTCTGCGGCGTGAGAAGCAGTGGTTGCCGAAACCGTCCAAGCACTAGCGGCTGTAAAAGCCAACACGGGGGCAATGCCTCGGCGGCGAAGTCGTCGACCAAGCATCTTTTTTCCTCGTTGCAATCGTCCACGAATCGAACCGATGGTCGTACCAAAGTGTTCGGCCAGAACTGCCAGCGGTTGATCGTCGAAGATATGCATGACCAGTGCCGCGCGATACTGCTGGGGAATCGCGGCGAGCTCTTCGTCTAAAACGATCGCTTCGTGACGTTGTGTTAGACGCAACAAAGGATCGTCCGGCGTCGCAGGGATTTCAGCCATGGAATCGGACGGGTGGGAATGAGAGTTGAGTGTGGCAATGGCCGAACGCTGGGCAACACGATGCAGCCAGCCAGGCAAACACTCCGGTTTTTTGATCTTGGCAGCGTTGTGGGCGAGATACAAAAACGTCGTTTGGAAGGCGTCATCAGCATCATTGCTGCAACGACATCGCCGATGACAAACGCTCAGCACCATGCGGCTGTATCGATCAACCAGCATGGACAGTGCCGCCGGATTTCGGTCGCGTGCCCATCCGTCAAGCAAATCGCCATCGGTCAGCGTGCTGGGCAAGTTCGATTCGGTTGATGCAGCGTTAATAATCCAACCCAAAACGTGTGAGACGGTCGATTCAGAAGAGTAGTGCGATGAAAGCACTTGAGGGCGCGCATCAAATTGCCAAAAGCTGAATATTTCTTGTTTGCAAACCTTCAGCACGTCTGACGATCTAGAACATTCCGCCCGACTGAGGCACTTTCTTTTCAGGCGGCTGATTTGGGCTGCGCGCCGCAATTGGGTCGGCACCGACGTGCGTTTTTCGCATCGCTTTCAGCAGGTCGGCGATCTGATTGTGGACATCCGATGTCGTCGATACCAAAATGGCTGGTCGACTGCGTTGACCTTGAGTTAGCGGTGCGATCGTTGATGGGCCGCCAAGTGATTCCCAGGTGTCGGGAGCAATCGTGGTTTCTAAAATCGCGATCACGTTGTCAAAGTCACCAATCGGAAAGCCGGTGGCTTCCAAAAAATACACGCGGTTTACAAGGTTCTGTTCGCAGGCCTCGATCGTCGTGATCTCGAGCACTTCATCTTGAATGTGGTAAGTCAGATCCAATTCGCGGAGCATCAAACGCAGAGCACTACGAAGCGAAACGGACTTCAAACGGCACGTCACCGGTGTGTCGGCAGTGAGTCCAATTTCCTCTAATGCGCGACGGTCGATAATCATATCGATGCCAGTCTGTTCGCTCAGTTCGGCAAGGCAGGTGTCCAGTTGAAGGTCTTTAAAACCAACTGTCAGCTTCTTGCCCAATGTCTTGGAAATCTGTTCGTTACCTTCAGGGTCTGCGCTGATCCAGTAGTCGGTCGCTATCCCGCGTCGAACGAGCTGAGCAAAATCCGCGGTGACGACAAAGCCTTCGTCCTCTACCGAGACACGAAGGCCATGGGGACGCAGCATTCGGCGAAACGCAGAACGCAGTGGCCACGCGCCAGCGGGAGATTCGATAATCGTTTCGTTATCCAGGCCAGCGATGTCGATCGCGTGAGTATCGACAAAAACAGGAAGCTTTAGTTGTTCACTTAGGGTCGTGGCCAGTTCGCCAACGCTCGTTTTGATTTCTCCTAGGTCCGTGTCTTGGTCAAGCGCTGCGTTTGCCGTTTGAGCGACTTCGGTTTGCGGTTCGACAATCGTGCGCAGAGGTTTGTTGTCGATGATCGGCATCGAACCGCCGCCAGCTTGGGCGATTGCAAACGCCGTCCCGCAAACGAACGGTTCTGCTTCTCCGTTATCCTGGCCAACGGCAATCGAAGCGGCGCAAGCCAGCAACGAAGTAAAAAGCGTTAAGCGACCTAGGTCAATCATCGAAAGCCCTTCCGATTTTGAGAGAAGAAAAGAGGCTTTCAATCTAGTCTACCGCCATGACGGGCTGCAAATTTTGCCATCCCACATCGCGTCGCGGTAGCGATTCGGTCGCGTTATTGCTTTGGCGGTTCCAACCCGTCCGGCAACTTACCCGCGGCGACTTCTTCGTCCCATTGATCCATCAACGGCCAGCTGTCGGCCAGCGTTCCGAAGTCTGCCATTTTCAGATAACCGCGTACTCGATCGATTGTTTTGTTGAGCATTGCTGCGTCGTTGGCGAAAATCGGTCCGTGGCTGGGAGCCAGCCATTGCACGTTGCTATCGCGGATTCTCTCCAGCGAATTGACAAAGGATTTGATGTCACTGCCGTGGTGCGCGTCGATGGCACCGATGCATCCGTCGCGGTAGATGTTGTCACCGCTGAGCAGCACGTCGCCAATTTGAAAAGCCAGTTGGCTATCGGTGTGACCCGGTGTGTGCCAGACCTTGATTTCCAAATTCCCGACTGTGATCACATCCCCGTCGTTGACTTGCGTTTCAATCTGGACGGGCGGCATATCCATTTTCAACCCTTGTGCTTCGATCTCCGCGAGGGTTACCAGCGTGTCGCCTTCTTGGAGTGGTCGCACGGCTTTGGGATGCGCCGTCACCGTGGTTTTGAGGATTTGCTTTGCTTTGGCAAGCCCCTGGATGTGGTCAACGTCGGCGTGTGTTGCGACCAGCGTCTTGCATCGCGAAAGTGGAAAATCCAACTGACGAATGATTTCGATAAAGTCATCCACCGTTTCTTCATAGCCGATGTCGATCAGCAACCACTCGTCTGCGTCGTAGACCAAGTACACGTTGCATCCCAGAACTTCGCCAGCTTGGAAATTCAGCTCGATGATGCCTGGAAAGATAGGTTTGCGTGAATACATGGCGATGACGTCAAAGTGGAAGAAAAGAGATGGTGTATTTTACGTGGGAAACCAGACTAACAACCCCCCCATCGTTTTGAGCGTTCAGTTGCGCGATCCGCACTTCAAAACATCTGCTAGGCCTTCGCGATAAGTGGGATAGCGGAGTTTTGGGACCAAGTCATGCTTCATTCTCCGATTCCAAATTCGTTTGTTGCTGCCGCTGCGCATCGATACGGGAGCGTCAGGATCAGGCGGCAAAAAGTTTGGTTCCGCCGCGCCGCACTGTCGAGCGATTTCGCGATAAAAGTCCCCTCGAATCATTGGCTGATCGTCAGAAACCACATACAGCCGGCGACACTGGGTTTGCCAAGTGGCCATGACTGCAGTGACGGCATCATCGACGTGAATCAGGTTTAAGTAACCGTCGGATGGCGAACGAATTGCGCGGCCGGCAATGACGTCGGCTGCCCGCGGAACGCGGCCGGGACCATAGATGCCCGATAGACGCAGGATCGTCCATGCATCGTTTGGCCGGTGTCGATGCAGTTGTGCTTCGGCGTCCAGGTGTGCCCGTCCGCCTTGGCGAATCGGTTGGGCCGGCGAGTTTTCGTCGACCCAAAGTCCGCCGCTTTGGTGATAGACGCCGGTGGTGCTGATGTAGCACATCTTGGCGGACGCCGGAGTCGCGCGGAGCAGGTTCTTGAGCCCACCTACCTGCGACTCGTAACGTCCAACGGAACTGGATGAATCGTAGCTGACTGCGACCAAGATGCGACTGACGCTGGGGAGCTTGGCCAGGCTACGCCGGTCGGTCCAATCCAGGACCAACGGACTCAGTCCGGCATCGGAAAACGCCTTTGCGCGGTCCGGATTTCGGGTCGTGACGTAGGTATTTGCTCCATCATCACGCGCCGCTCGGGCAACCCGAGATCCCAGGTAACCGCCGCCAACGACCAGGACAGCTTCGCCGCGGAGAGGAGGATTGTCGTTTTTAGCGGAGTTTTGAGTCACTTTTTCCCAAATCGATTTCGGAGGCTACAATGGGCTCAGCCAATCCCGCAGGGGAAATGCCCCCAATATCGTTCGAGTTTGATCGGTGGAGTCAGGGGGATGGCAAGGAGGAGATTGTTATCCATCTGTTGACATGTGGCGATGGTGGCAGTGTTGCCCCGCGGCAAGTCACCGATCCGTTATTTGGCTCCCTATCGATTGTTAAATCAGAGGAATTCATTGAGTCGTTTCATTCCAATTTTGGCGGTTTCGCTTGTTGTCGCGACCATGCCAAGCGGTTTTGCACAATCGCCGATCGCGACGGGGGCCACGGCGAATTCGTCCGGGGGCACACGCGTGCCTCTGTTCACCGAATTGAAGGATATTATCGCCAAAGGCGGTGTTCCCGATTCCATTGAACAGCTTCAACTATTGGAACGTCAGCAACGACTGGTGGCCAAGGCTGCGGTGCCATGCACGGTCAGTGTCAAAATCGGCCCGGCACAAGGCTGCGGCGTGATCGTCACCGGCAGCGGTTTTGTTTTGACGGCGGCACACGTCGCGATGCGTCCGAACAAGACCGCCGTGATTACACTTTCGGATGGACGCAATGTGATGGCGACGACGCTGGGCATGAACCGTAGCGTTGATGCGGGATTGATAAAGATCAATGCGGGGCAGAACGGGGGACAGCCTTGGCCGCATGCGACGCTTGGCACCAGCGATGACCTGGCAGCAGGAATGTGGTGCGTCGCAACCGGGCATCCAGGAGGATACGACCAAGAACGCGGTCCGGTGACTCGCGTGGGCCGAATTTTGGCTGTCAGGCCTGGTTCGATTGTGACCGACTGTGCGTTGATTGGCGGCGATAGCGGCGGGCCTTTGTTTGACATTGCTGGCAGATTGATTGCGGTTCATAGCCGAATTGGAAACGATGTTGCTGATAATCTTCACATTCAAGTTGACCACTACGATTACTCGTGGGATCGATTGGCCAATCGCGAGGCATGGGGGTTTTTGCCTGGTTTCAAACCCGTTTTGGGAGTGAAACGAGCGTCGGATACCGCTCGGGCCAAAGTAGGGATCGTCCACCGTGGTTCCGCCGCCGCCGATGCGGGGGTCAAATCGGGCGACGTGATAGAGCAGTTTGGGGATCTGCAGATTTCCAGTTTTGAATCGCTCAAAGCGGCCGTAGCCGATACGATGCCTGGTGAACGTGTCGCGGTCTGGATCAATCGCCAAGGCAAACGAATTCGATTGAGTGTGGAGATTGGCCGTGAGGAAGACTGAGACCTATCCGATGGAAAGAAAATATTTGTCCATTCCAAACTCCCAAATCCGAAGTGTCTTTGCTGCGGGAATCGCTTTGGTTCTGTGCACGGGCATGGCTGTGCCAAACGTTTCGGCGCAGGAGATCATCGTCCCGCAACAGGGGCAGCTGGAAACAAATCAGCAAGAGCTCCAGCAAGAGCGTGCGGAACCGAAAGTTGAGTCCCGTTCGCCCCAGTGGCTTCGCCAGCGACTCGGGCTTGCGCCGTCGAACAATCGGCGCGACAACGGCGCGATGACCATGCTACTGCGGCCGGTCGCACAGCAGTCCAAACCGTCGGTTACTCAGATCAACATTGGTGGACGGCCGGTTGCTTTGGGCACCATCGTGGCCGCCGATGGTTATGTGTTGACCAAACGGAGCGAATTGACGGGAGATCCCGTTCGCGTTCGTTTTGCAGATGGCCGCCTGCTGCCTGCGCGGGTTGCTGCGGTGCGGCGTTCGAGCGATCTGGCGTTACTAAAAGTAGATTCGATTGCGCCACTTGTGCCCATCACCTTTGTCGTTGATGCTCCGCCGGTTGGCAGTTTTTTGATCACTCCAGGGCGAACGGGCCGACCGATTGGAATCGGTGTGATCGGTGTTCGCGCTCGCAGAGTGGCACACCGGGGACGCTTGGGCGTGATGCTGAACAGTGACCCTAATGGCATTGCGACCGTGCAAAACGTCTGGCCCGATAGTGGTGCCCAACTGGCTGGCGTCAAACAAAATGATCGCATCGTGGCGATCAATGGCCGACAACAACAAAGCCGCGCCGGCGTGATCGAAGCACTTCGCCAATTGTTTCCCGGCGAAAGCGTTCGACTGACCATCGTGCGAGCGGGGGACACGTTGGAATTGAGCGCGATGATTCGTGATATGGACGTCGTGTTGGAATCAGAGAACGACACGAAAGTGAACGGGCCTCGAAGCAATCGTCTGAGCGGGTTTAGCCGAGTTATTCAGCACGACACTGTTTTGGATCCCGACGACTGTGGCGGCCCGATTTTGGACACGCAGGGCAGGGCATTGGGAATCAACATCGCCCGAGCAGGTCGTGTGGTGAGCTACGCGTTGCCGTCATCGCTGGTGATCGCGGATGTCGAAAGCATGCTTTCCGAAGCCCGTGCAAGCACGAACTAGTGCGGAGCTACTGGTAGATTTTTTGCAAGATCGTGACATCGGACCATTGTCCGTTGAGATGTCCGATTTCTTTTTGCGTTCCTACCAATTCGTATCCATGCCGATAGTGAAATGCTAGGCTGCGATCGTTGGTCGCGATGATCTTCGCGACAGCATGATGAAGCTGGTTTTGCCGGCAATGCTGATCGATTTGTTGTTGAAGCAAGTCCGCGACGTTGCGTCCGATCGCGTCAGTGCTGAGGTAGATCGCGGTTTCGCACGAAAGGCGATAGCCATGACGGTCGCTAAACTGCCGGGCTGAACTCCAACCAATGATCTGGCCATCGTGGTCAGCAACGTACCAACCGTTGGGCAACGGTGCGCTCAGCAGTTCGGTGACTCGCGCAGCCGTCCATGGATCGCGATCAAAAGTCGCTTCGCCGATTTCGATGTAGTGGTTGTAGATCGCCGCGATTTGCTGGGCATCCGCAGGCCCCGATTCGGCTTGGGATACCGGACGGATCAAGACTTCATTGATGTCCATCGGTTTGCTCCCATAGCCACTGGACTGATTTGCGAATCAACGGTTCATGGAGTTCGGTCGCGACAGCACCATGCGACAACCCTTGGAGATGCACGACGCGTTTATGACCCGCGTACGCATCGATCACACGGTCTTGCATGGCCGGCAAAACCAGCTCGTCGAGTTCAGATTGCAGAAAAACACAGGGCCACGTCACGCTGGCTGCGATGATGGGCGCGTTCATTGAATCGGTCAAACTATCCGCGACGGGGTGAATCATTTGACCGAGCGGGTATCTCCTGGCAATCTCTTTGACGACGTCGATCAAAGGCGGCGGGTTTCGCAGTAACATCCCTAGTCGATTTTGCGAATCCACTTCGCTGGCGACGCGGAGAGCAGCGATACATCCCAGGCTATTGCCGCACGCCCAAACGCGGGTGGACGGGCCGACTCGTGAGGAGCCCAGCATCTGCCGCCAAAAATCCAGCGCCGCGACTTCCATTCGATGCAAGCTTGCGCGACCGCTGCTGCCACCGTAGCCGGGAGGATTCCAAGTCCAGACTTCGCTGTTGTCGATCGACAGGTAGTTGGATGGAAAATGAGACGAGCGTTCGGCACGTCCTGCGGTCCCTGGAAATTTGATGACCAGCAGATCGAGCGGTTCCTTGGGCTTACCGCGACTCTGAACAAAACACTCAAGCGTTTCGTCGCTGGGGCCCCATTTCAGCATCACACGTTGTTGCACACCGGGATCGATCTCATGTCGCGACGGGCGCAGCACAAGTCGATCCAAAATGCGACGTCGCACAGAAGTGATGGCACCAGAAATCATGGGCAACCTAATGGACGCGCTGTCCTGGTAGAGCACCTTCGTCGACGCCCAGTATAAATACGTCGGCTCCGCCGGGTCCCGACGCGGTCACCATGCCTTCGCTTAATCCAAATCGCATTTTCCGCGGCTTCAGATTCGCGACCATCACGACCAATCGGCCTACCAAGGCTTCAGGCTCGTAGGCGGCTTTGATTCCGGCAAAGACTTGGCGCCGTTCATCACCACCGAGCGAAAGTGTCAGCTTCAACAACTTGTTCGCTTCGGGGACATGTTCGGCCGAAACGACACGCGCCACTCGTAAGTCAACTTTGGCGAAATCATCGATCGTGATTTCTTCTGACAACGGTTCGTCCTTCAGTGGCTGGTCACTGTCGTTGAACTGAGGGGCGTTTTCGATCGCTGCGTCTGCGGCGGCTTCTTCTTTGCTTTCGTCAATCATCTTTTCCAGATCCTCTTTTTGAACTCGGTCCATCATGCGTTTGAATTTCGCAACGGGTGTGCCAAGCAGCGGGGACTTGCTCTGGTCCCACGAAGTAATCTCGTCACCGAGTAGTTCGCTGCACTGGGCGGCTAGGGAAGGTAACACAGGCGAGAGATAGATGGCTAGCTGCCGAAAGAGGTTCAACGCCACGGTGCAAACATCTTGCAATTCCTGTTGCCGTGCGTCGTCTTTCTTCATTTCCCAAGGCTTGGCGTGTTCGACGTAGGGGTTCGCCGCGTCGGCCAGTTCCATGATCAATCGCATCGCCTTGGCATATTCGCACGCTTCGTATGCCGACGCGATTTCGTCACCCGCTTTGGCGGCTGATTCAAACAAGCCACCGTCATCGGGATACTCTGCCGATAGTCCTGTCTTGTTGGCAAATTTACCAACACGGCTGGCAAGGTTCACGACTTTGCCGACTAAGTCGCTGTTCACTTTTTCGGTGAACTCGTCCAAGCTCAGGTCCAGGTCTTCCACTCGCGAGGAAAGCTTGGTTGCGTAGAAATAGCGAAGGTATTCCGGTTGAGAATGCTTCAAGTACGTGGCCGCGGAAATCAACGTGCCCTTGGACTTGCTCATTTTTTCGCGGTCGACGTTCAAAAAACCGTGAATGTGAACTTTTGTCGGCAAGCTAAATCCAGCTGTCTTCAACATCCCCGGCCAAAACAGCGTGTGAAAATAAGTGATGTCCTTGCCAATGAAATGGTGTACTTCGCATTCTTCGCTTTGCCACCAATCCGAAAGCTCTTCGCCATTGGCATCGCACCATTGCTTGCTGCTGGCGATGTACCCAATCGGAGCATCAAACCAAACGTACCAATAGTTGCCTGGCGAATCGGGAATCTCGAAACCAAAGTACGGTGCGGGACGGCTAATGTCCCAGTCACGCAATTCATCGGCCAGGAAGTGACCTTTCAGGTAGTTGGCGGTTTCGCTTTGCAACGCATCACTGCTGTCGATCCATTCGGCCAAGAAACCGTGCAGCTTTTCCAACTCCACAAAGAGGTGCGTTGCTTCACGGATCTCGGGCGTTGCACCGCTAAGCGTGCTCTTGGGGTCAATCAGTTCTGTCGGGCGATAGGTGTGACCACATTCGCAGTTGTCGCCAGGTTGATCGGTCCTGCCACACTTGGGGCAGGTTCCGCGAACGAACCGGTCGGCCAGAAAAGTCTCGGCTTCCGGATCGTACAACTGTTCGATCTCGCGTTCGGCGATCAGATCTTGTTGTCGAAGAGCTTGCCAGAACTGACCACAGATCTCCCGGTTGGCTTCGCTGTTCGTGCTACCGTAATGGTCGAACTGGATGCCGAATCCATCAAAGTCGCGTTGATGCTCTTGGCTCATGGCTTCGATGAGATCTTCTTCGCTGCGACCTTCTTTGCGAGCGCGAATCATGATCGCGGTGCCGTGCGTATCATCGGCGCAAATGTAGATGCAACGGTTGCCGACGATTTTTTGAAATCGCACCCAAATGTCGGTTTGGATGTATTCGACCAAATGGCCGATGTGAATCGGACCATTGGCGTATGGCAGGGCACTGGTGACCAGAATGCGGCGGTTCATCAAATCGATTCAAATCTTGGGGGAAATGGAGTGCGGATTGTAGTCAGCGATGGGGACTCTCGCGACGCCGTTGCTTTTGCCAGCTGTTTTGACGGCCGTTTTGACGGCGCGGCGAAACGGTCTCGATACTGTCTGCTTGTATCCACCCTGGCGGTGTCTTGAAACAACAGCATTGCCGTTATTTTCGCGAAAACGGCCGTGAAACTCAAAAACGACTCAAGTTCACGGATCTTCGACCCGTTTGACCTTGCTCCTGGTTGTTCGGATCAAGCACCATCGGCCCGAATCCCAATCTGACTTTCTCGGCGGATCAAGACTCGCAGGATGCGAAAAACTTGGTTCGTTGGTATTCATCCACAAACGTCCATGGAGGGACGAGCGTGAAGAATGGAATGTTCGGGCGAATTGCCAGTTCGCTAACTGCTTTTTTGTTGGCCCTGTTCGCTTTGCCAAATTGCGTTGCCACTGCGTCGGACGCCGTGTTGCTGGACTTTTCGTCGGCTCACTGCGGACCCTGTCGCGCCATGCATCCCGTGCTGACGCAATTGGAGCAGCAGGGCGTGCCGGTTCGGCACGTCGACGTTAACAAAGAACCGAATCTGGCAAGCCGCTACGGTATCCGTCAAACGCCAACGTTTGTCGTTGTCAGCAGTGGGAAAGAAGTCACCCGGCTGGTGGGAATGCAATCCGCCGCTGAGTTGCTGACCGCGCTGGCGATCAATCCCCAAGGACCCTTGGTGGCAACCGGCGCAAATTTGGACGCTGGGCAACCCGTACGTGCACCTCAGACTCGCCTTGCTCCCCTTCGGCGAGCCAACTTTGAACAGACACTTGCCGCTGCTCCCGCCTCTAACGCACGTGGTCGCGATTCACATCAACGCGAACCCATGCCAAGCCTGTCGCTGGCCAGCGCAATCGAACGTGCCAGTGCTGCGACGGTTCGTTTGAAAGTACACGACGGAACTGGCTACGGAGCCGGTACCGGAACCATTATCGACACGCACGGCGAATCGGCGCTGGTGCTGACCTGTGGGCACCTCTTTCGCGAAAATAAAGGCCAGGGAAAAATCGAAGTGGATCTGTTTGTCGGCGGACAAGTCAAAACAGTGATGGGAAAAATCGTCGACTACGACGCCGAAAACCGTGACATCGCCTTGGTCGAAATTCTGCCTGGTTTTGTCGTGCAACCGGTGCCCGTGCTGGCCGCTGGTCAGACGCTGCGAACCGGACAACCTGTGTTCAGCTTTGGCTGCGATCGCGGTGACGATCCCACTCGCCGTGACACTCGCATTACCGGCGTCGACAAATACGACACTCACCTTGGTGCATCGAATATCGAAATCTCTGGCGCGCCCGTCGATGGTCGCAGTGGCGGTGGTTTGTTTGACGATCAAGGACGTCTAGTCGGTGTCTGCAATGCGGCGGACTACAAAGATGATCTTGGTATCTATACTGGTCCCGGCAGTGTGCAGTGGCAGTTGGATCGGGTTGGATTGTCAAATCTGTACAAAGCCCCCAGTCGTATGGCTACTCAATCCCCAACAAGCCCACCGGCAAATCGAATTGCTGCGGTCATGAACAAACCCAACCGAAACTCGGTGGTTCAAGCTTCGGCGATTGCTCCGGTTCGTCAGCCCAGCAACGTTGCAGGCGATTCGCGTTCTGCGATCGCTTCTGGCAATCGCGAAGTCATCGTGATCGTTCGCGATCGCAATGATCCAACGGGCGAACCGCAAGTCATGACGCTTCGTCAACCGACGGCGGGCCTGATGGAAATGATTGAGCGTCAAGCTCGATAGAAAAGGACAAGATTTAAGTCGATCGTCCTCGTTACGGACTTTTTCGCTGCTGTCGAAACTGTTCGTAGACTCGGTTGGATGCTTCGCCGGCTACTTCGCCAGCCACCCAAAGCGTGCCAGCGACTGCGATTCCAATGGGGCCTCCGATCGCGCCCAGGCCGATCGCTGTCATACTGCCAACCGCACGTCCAGCATTGCGACGTAGTTTGGGATCGCAAAGTCCCACATGATGCCCGCCTGCTTCGGTCGCCCACTGGGCTGCTTCGGCCACAAGCATCCAGCCGCTCGCTCCCCGAAGCAGTCGTTTTGCGCCATGGCGTGATGCCAAACGCAGTGTTCCTGCTGCCATCGTTTTTACGCTGGTTGCGGCCAAACGCTCGCAGGCAATTCGGATTTGGCCGCTTTCTTCGCGATCGACAGCACACCAGGACGCAAAGTGTTCGCAATTGTCGAACATCAAGTGATAGCCCTTGCGACCTACTTGGCTGATCGCGCGTTCGACGACTTCATCGGCATCCAAAGAACGCGCGTGCTCGATAATGTGGATCTTGCAGCGTCCTTCTTGCGTGACGGTCGCGATCGAAGTGTGCATTACGACAAAGTCTTTTGTGCCATGTCCCGGACCAGCAACTCCGCCAACGCCATCCGTGAAGTGCACAGCGGTTCCGTCACCGACATCGATTGCGTGGTGTTGAAACGGAACGCCTAATTGACGTCGCCAAACAAAAAAATGATCGCCTTTTGCCAATCGATTTATCCTCGAGCGTTCGGACCTGCCAAGATTCCAACCGCGCTGGAGATGGCTGATTCAGATTGTATCGTGCCAGCGTCTTCATGCCAGAAACATGATCCGTTTGGTCTGCCGTCCTCAAAAGAACTAGAGCCTGTCACCGCACACTGGTTTTCGGTGTTTGTGAGGGGAAAACGGAAGTTCTGGGGGCTGGTTTTTGAGCTACGTTACGCATCGAGAAAAACGCCCGCCGCTGTGACACTTACTGATCCAGGTTGTCATCAAGCCATTTGTCAGGAGAATAGATTCTTCTCGTGCACTTTTCCCGCGACTTCTCTTCGCTCTCTCTCTCGATACTGAACTGCCAGATTTCATGGATGGTCTAACCGAACCGCTGATCGCTGTGATTGGAGACCCGATTGCAGGCAACCCGTCTCAGTTCGCAATCGAGTTTGCCCTGAAGTCGCTTGATCTGGATTTTCGTGTCACTTCGTTTCATGTGCAGCAGGAAAACATCGTCGCCGCGCTGGATGGTTTGCAGGTGCTGGACTTTCGCGGAGTATTGGTGGATGACAGTTTGTCGATGTTGGCGGCGGCTTGGCGACAAGGCGAATCCATTGAAGAGTACTCCGGTTCGCCGGCCAATTGCTTGTCACGCAGCGGTGGCGATCAAGGCGATTTGATTGCCACCGATACTCATGGGCAGTGGCTTTCCGAAGCGATTCAGGCTCATTTTGCACAGCACGGTGACCCCGACAAGTCGTGTTTGTGGCTGGGGAATCGAAGCAAGAGTTTTCCGTCTGACATCGTCGACAAAGAGCAGATCACATTGTCGACAAGAACGCCGACCGTCGAAGCGGTCACGCATGCCAATCTGATTGTGCTTTCGACGGGCCCCAAAGGCGATGTGCCGCTGAATGTAGACGAGTGGCCTACCGGCGATGGGTCCAAGCTGATTGTCGATTTGACCGATGGCAAAGAAGAAATCTGCGCGGCGGCGGAGAAGGGGTATCGGGTCATTTCTGCGCTGGATCGTCAGATCGGAGTTGTCTCCAAAAGCTTCCAACTCTGGACAGATGCAGTGCCATCGACGACGATCATTCAAGAAGCCATCGAAGAATATTTGAGCGTTTGACAGACAGTCGCAACCTACCGCTTGACCCCGTACTCATCACGCATGACTGACTTGCTGCTACGTGACGAACGCATCATTGCGACGATTGCAAAATTGCAGCAACGGATCAGCGATCGGTTTCCTCATTCGGGTTTGGCGAATCTTTGCGGAGATATTTACGATGTCTCGCAAGACGCTGCGGATCGAGCGGAGAAAATTCGCCAGCCGATTGTTTGGATTCGCGTGACGGGGTACGCGTTAGCCGTGTGCCTGATCGCATTGATCGTCGTCATGATCGTTTACGCCGCCCAGACCGTTGGGATCCGTGACGAAGACATGAGTTTTGACAACTTCATTCAGACCTTTGATGCGGCGGCCAGTGGAGGCCTTTTTATTGGGGCAGCCATCTACTTTTTGACGAGCTTGGAAAAGCGCATCAAGCGTGGGCAGGCTCTAGCTGCGGTGCATGAACTGCGTTCGATTGCCCACATCATCGACATGCATCAACTGACCAAAGATCCCGAACGGCTCTTTGGCAGCTACCAGGGCACCAGCCATTCGCCAAAAGAAACGATGACTCCGTTGCAGCTGGGGCGGTATCTGGATTACTGCACCGAAATGCTTTCGTTGAACGGCAAGATAGCGGCGTTGTACGTTAATCAGTTTGACGATTCGGAAGTCGTCGCAGCGGTTGGCGAAATCGAACAGCTATGCACAGGGCTGTCGCGAAAGATTTGGCAGAAAATCATGGTGCTCAATCGACATCGCACCATGAGTTTGTCCGAAGAGTCCACTCCGATGTCGTTGCCGGTCGAACAAGCCGAGCGTATCGAATCCGCCAACGAAGAAGATTCATGACGGCCGCCAAGTCTCCCATTGCATCCCAGCTGATTCGTGCGGCAAAGAAACTTGCCAAAGAAGTGGACGAACTGTCGTTTGCGGATCCCGTGACCCACGTTTACAACCCGCTTTCGTACGCGTGGAAAGCTCATCAAGCGTACCTGTCGCTTATCAGTGAAAAACCGCCCGCGGTGTTGTTCTTGGGAATGAATCCAGGGCCATGGGGAATGGCACAGACCGGTGTTCCGTTTGGTGAGATTGCGGCGGCTCGCGATTTTCTCGGGTTGAGTTCGCCGGTGGATCGACCTGATAACGAGCACCCTAAACGGCCGGTCGAAGGATACGACTGCCAGCGCAGCGAAGTTAGCGGTCGCCGACTTTGGGGACTCTTTCAAGAACGCTACAAGACGCGGGGCAAGTTCTTTGCCAGACACTTTGTGACAAACTATTGCCCGCTCGTTTTTATGGAAGCGTCCGCACGAAACCGCACGCCGGACAAGCTGCCCATCGACGAACGAAAACCTTTGGATGCAGCGTGCGATCGACACCTGAAATCCGTGATTCGAATCTTGGATCCTCAGCATGTTGTGGGCATTGGCGTCTACGCGGAAAAATGTCTCCAACGAGCTCTCGACGACAGCGACGGTAAAGCGAACTTGTCGCGGATTTTGCACCCCAGCCCTGCGTCCCCCGCGGCAAACAAAGATTGGGCCGGCAAAGTCACTCAGCAACTCATCGATGCCAAGATCTGGAAAGCGTGACGTGCAGTATCGGTTGCTAACTGCCAGTAGCCGGTGAAAGCGAAGGTGTTCGCCGCAGAACTGCTGTGATTTGCATGGCGCATGTTGGCATGAAAGCTTCATCGAGTGCGCATAAAAGCTTCACCGAAACTTCATCAAGTTTCCGCTTATCAGAACCGGTTCCGCTCGGTAGTTTACGTGCTCTCAATGCACGCGACTGGATGGCTCCCTGTGAGTCGTTTGTTCATGGTCGTTCGTCAGCGTGCAGCCAACGTTGTTAAAGCCACTTTTGGGTTTGCGGGACAATTGCAGAATGCGAAGTCGGAATCGCCGCCAGTTTTTGAGTGACAATTTTGCAGCCGCCACTTCGTTCGGCGTGGGCGCTGCGTTTGGTGGTTTGTCACAACGGTTCGCTTTGGGGGATTCGCCCAAGCGTGGCAGTCGTGCTTCGCTGCGTAACGTCAACGATGAGACCACCGGATTGCCGTTATTGCGATTGCCCGAAGGTTTTCGATATCACACGTTTGGTTGGACCGGCGATGTGATGGATGACGGAACGCTGACGCCGCCGGTTCACGATGGAATGGGAGTCGTGTTGGATGAAGGCGGTTTGTTGACGTTGGTGCGCAACCACGAAGTCAGCGAGCACGGCACGCACCTGCGAATCCGTGACGGCCAGCCTTATGATGTTCGTGCCAAGGCGGGCTGCACGACGCTCAAGTTTGATTCCAAAACAGGCGAGTGGCTCTCCAGTCGCGTCAGCATGTCGGGCACCAGTCGCAACTGTGCGGGCGGCGTGACGCCTTGGGGAACGTGGTTGACCGCCGAAGAAACCACGTTTGGGCCTGGCACCATCGACAAGTATCACCCGGACAAGATTGTTCGTGATTTCAAAAAAACGCATGGCTGGGTATTTGAGGTTCCCGCCGACGGCACCGGCCATCCCGAGCCGATCAAAGACATGGGGCGATTCGTTCATGAAGCCATCGCGGTCGATCGCGAGACGGGTATCGTGTACGAAACGGAAGATCGTCCTACCAGTGGTTTTTACCGGTACATCCCTAGCGTCGCAGGCAAGCTGGCAGCCGGTGGAACGCTTGAGATGGCCGAAGTCGTCGGGCAAAAAGATCTGCGAGGCGGCTTTGCCGATGGAACGCAGTTTGACGTTCGCTGGCACAAGATTGACCAGCCGCATTTGGCTCACACGGAAGGCACGCTAGATGAAGTGGGCGTTTTCAAGCAAGGCGAAGCCCAAGGTGGTTCGACGTTTTCGCGATTGGAAGGTTGTTGGTACGGAAATGGGCTGGTGTACTTCGACGCCACCGATGGCGGCGCTGCGAGAGCTGGCCAGATTTGGCAATACGATCCCAAGACCGATAAGCTGACGTTGCTGTTTGAATCACCCAGCAAGCCTACGCTGAACATGCCTGATAATTTGTGCGTTAGCCCGCGTGGCGGCATCGTTCTTTGCGAGGACAACGACTACGGGGCCAACGAATACCCGCAGCGAATGTTTGGCCTGTCACAGGAAGGCAAGCTGGCTTTGTTTGCAGAAAACAATGTTGTTCTATCCGGCGAACACAACGACATCGCTGGTGACTTTCGCACCAAAGAATGGGCGGGCGCTACTTTTAGTCCCGACGGCCAATGGTTGTTTGTGAACATTCAAAAGCCGGGAATCACGTGTGCTATCACCGGCCCATGGCAAGACACCATTCTTTAGCAGCCGATAGGTTGTTTTTAGAATCCGGTGCCTAGTGACTCAGTCGATCGCAACATTGATGGACGGGATCACTCCAGTTTCCAACTTCGATTTGCCGAGCGATTTGCATCGTGGGGTACCAGTCGCTGCGGTCGCCTTGGGTTAGCCAACGCCAGTCGGGAACGCGGCCCAGCAGTAAGTGCACGTCGGTTCCCACCGCGCCAGATAGATGCGCCAGTGCGGTATCACTTGTCACGACCGCGTCTAGGTTTTGCAGGATCGCGGCGGTGTCTGTAAACGCCCCGTCGGTTGCGTCCACATCGTTGGGCAGGCAGTGAATTTGGTCGCCAAAGTCGACTTGGTCGATTTGTTCAACACCATCTCCAAATTGTAAATTGACTAACTGAACGTCAGGAATTTTGGTCAGTGGTTTCAGTTCTGACAGCGGCAGGCTTCGGTAAACATCGGCGTGGTGTTCGCGATTGCCCTGCCAATTGATTCCGATGCGGCGTTGGCTGCCGGTGACCGGGACGTTTTGGTCAAGCCAGTTTTTCCAGTAGTCGATCAGTGGTGTCGATACGGTTAAGTAGCTGCGGTCTTTGCCGGTGACGCCGTAAGGCATTTGGCCGGTTTGTGTGTACCAAACGTCAACGGTGTCGATCAGCGATGCGTGATAGTCCACCGGTGGCGCGACAACGTCATGCGGTACCAGCATCGAAATTCCGGCTGCCGAAGTAAACAACGCGATCATCTCGGGAGCACATTGAACGATCACTCGTGCGCCGGCGTCGCTGAGTACTTTGGCCATGCGGATGAACTGGATCGCATCGCCGCGACCCTGTTCGGGATACAGCAGGATCGATTTTCCGTCGATCGGCTCACCTTGCCAGAGCGGTGCATGGCATTGGGGCCGAGGCATGCTGGGCATCGCCCAACGCCAACGGTACTGCGGCCAGCCTCGATCGTAGTCGCCTTGCAGCAAGTAGATTACGCCCAGGTTACGATGCAGTTCGGCACTGTTAGGATCGATTTGAAGGCCCGCTTCGTAGCACTGCAAGCCTTTGTCGATCTCTCCGGTCCAAACCCAGAGGGTGCCTCGGTTTTTGAAAGCGGACAAGTACTGAGGGTCTTGATCGAGTGCGGTAACAAATGCTGCCTCGGCTTCGTCAACTCTGCCAAGCATCCGCAGTGAGTTGCCTAGGTTGTTCCAGCCGATCGGGAAAACGCTTCGCCCGGCGAGTGCCTGCTGATACACAGCCACCGATTCGTCAAAGCGGAGCTGATCAAACAGGGCAATGCCGAGGTAGACCAATGCATCGGGATCGCCGGGACGATCGTCCAGTACGCTGCGGTAGATTCTTTGGGCATCATCAATCTTGCCGGACTGATGAACTTGCCAACCGTGGGCGAGGATTTGCTGAAATGTTGGCATGAGTCGCTGCGGAGCATCGGGGCAACAAAAAAGCGATGTGATTCTGGGTCGGAATCACATCGCTTCGAATTTTAGCATCTAAAATCGTGGTTGCGTTAGTCGAGGAACCCGACCAAGTCTTGGCTGCGGCTAGGCTGCTGCAGCTTGCGGACGGCTTTGGCTTCGATCTGCCGAATCCGCTCGCGGGTGACTTTGAAAATGTGCCCGACTTCTTCCAACGTGTAACTGTATCCGTCGCCCAGTCCGTAACGCAGCTTGATGATTTCGCGTTCGCGGTAGGACAGTGATTTCAGAACGTTTGTGATTCGGTCACGCAACATTTCTTGCGTTGCACCAATCTGCGGACTTTCGGCGGCACCATCGGGAAGCAAGTCGCCGAACTGGCTGTCTTCGCTGTTACCAACCGGGCGATCTAGCGAAATCGGGAAGCGACTCATGGTCAGCACGCGACGAGCTTCTTCGACGGTGACGTCGGCGCGTCGTGCGGTTTCTTCGATCGTTGGTTCGCGGCCTAGCTCCTGTAGCAGCTGACGAGCAACGTTGCGAACGCGGCTCATCGTTTCCACCATGTGAACAGGGATACGAATCGTACGGCTTTGATCGGCAACCGCTCGTGTGATCGCTTGGCGAATCCACCACGTTGCATAAGTACAGAACTTGAAACCACGACGGTATTCAAATTTGTCGACCGCACGCATCAATCCGGCGTTGCCTTCTTGGATCAAATCCAGGAATGACAAACCACGGTTACGGTACTTTTTGGCGATCGAAACAACTAATCGCAAATTGCCTTCGCTGAGTTCACGTTTGGCTTGCTGATACTCGGCGTACACTCGGCGAAGCATCTTGACGCGATTTCGCAGCGACGTGGGGGTTTCCTGGCACGCGGTCAGGATTTGACGTCGTTCGTGAAGCAGCTTTTCTTTGACTTCGCGACCGTGCTTGGTTCGTTTCTGGTTTTTGATTTCACGATCGATCTCCGAAAGACGAATCGAAAACTTCGCGAGCAATTCGATGCGAGTTTCGATACGGTGAGTTCGCAGGCCCAGTTCTTCGATCAAGCGAACCGCACGACGACGACGGCGTGCAAGTGAACGCCATGCTTCGGCACGCCGACGCGATGATGCGCTCTTGCTGAGCGAGACTTTCCAGTCGTGGCGATTGCGTTTGAGAAGCGTTTGCAGGGTTTTCAGGTTGTGCGGCAATCGGCCGATGATCTGCTCTTTTTCCAGCCGATCGGTCACGGAGACTTGAACGGTTCGGTCAAAGGGAAGCTGGCTTCGGTAGACCTTTTTGAGCGTCTTGTAGGCTTCGACCAAGACGAAGTGGTTTTCCAGCAACTTGGTGCGGAAACGACGGCGAGTTTCTTCGATTCGCTTGGCAAGTTCGATTTCTTCGCGGCGTGTCAGCAAAGGGATTTCGCCCATCTGCGTCAGGTACATGCGAACCGGATCGTCGGACCAAGTTTCTGTTTCATCGACAGCAATCAATTCGTCGGGGCTGTCAAGCTGCACGCTACCGGTCGCTGCGGCGACCGCTGCTACATCGTCTTCGCTATCATCGACTGGTAGTTTTCGAAAACCACGGCTGACAACGTCTTCGCTGGATGCGGTGACGTGATCGAATTCGTCCATTAGGGTGTCGAACAAAACAGGGACTCCTGCTCAAAGCGGTTGGATTGAAATGGAATATATCGACGTGGTGCCGTGGCAGCGCGGTCAATGAAAAGCTCGGGTTCAGTCTTGGCTGTTGGGACGCTCTGGCGACGCGCCGCGTAGTAGCTACGGTGGCTGCATCAACAAAGATCAAATCCACGTTGGGTTTTGAACGAAGCTTTTTGCGATTGATTTCGCGTTGGTGCGTTTAGGACATCGATGAAATAAATTGGGATTCCCTCAGCAGACTTAATGACTGGCTAGGGAAGAGCAAATAACTGAGTGAGTGATAGAGAAAAAACGGCGATGGATGGATTTGTGAGTTGGTTGTATCAATGGTTTGAAAGTCGTGATCTCACATCCTGCCAGATCGATATCGTTTCCCGACGACCGACATTCCGTCGATCGTATGCGCTGGAGAAGCGTGACTCAGGTGGGTAAGAGTTGCTCGGTTGAACTGTTGTTAATTTGAACTACTTCGCGAATCTCATTTCGTTTTCCAGAATCTTCACTGGCCATAACGTATTCGCATCAAAACTCTACCACCCAATTCGTGGTCTCCCCCAAACCTGCCGGGATTGGAAAAACTTTCTGATTGTGTCAGTCTTCCGAACCAGGGGTGACTTTGCGGACTGAGTCGGCTTGTTACCGAAGAGGCGCAAAAGCTGAACCAGACCATTTGACAGACGCTATCGTTACGCCGTTTGCCAAGTGCATGATGTTTGCTTTTCACCCAACTCGCCACAGATCACCGCAGGAACGTTCGACAATTGTGTCAGAGATAAAAAAACTGAATTGCATTTGATCTGGTCGGGGAACACAACGAACGCATGTAAGAAGTCATCGACTTCCAAAATCACGCCTCGTTGTCAGCTTGAATCGACGTCTTTTTGAATCAACGCGACCAACGGTTTCCATCAAAGATCGATTCCATGACGGCCAATGGCCCGCAAACCAAAGGGCATGCCGAACCAAACTTTCGTCGATCACGTAACTCAGAGACTCATCCCCGGCTTAATCACTTGTTTCAGTCCTTTCGGTCTGACTGCCTTCCTAGCGGCATTCGACAAATTCGACCACTCTATTGATGCAATCCAAATCATTCGGATCACGGACGAACAAAACAGTTCGTTATTGTGTTGCCGCGGATCATCATGGGATGTCCGGCCAAAATGAATTGTCAAAACTGACAGTTCGATTGACGGGAGCGGCTTTGTCGGGCGGTGGTGCCGATTGCTCACTTGGATTCTAGTCAGATCGATCGTCCGGTCCAGTCGGTCAGCCTCCATTATTATCTACTATTCCCATGTATCTGCTTCCTTGCCCCCATTGCAAAGCGTCCATCGAAGTCATGCCCAGCCAAGCTGGTGATGTGGCGATCTGCTCGGAGTGCCAAGCGAACGTTCCTATTCCTAAGCTGGGTGAATTAAGGCAACTGCCGACGGCCGAGGATTCCACTGTTGATTCAGATCGCCACCAATCAGGTGGGGACGTTTCGGGGCTGCAAGTCGTCGCTGTGATCTTGGGACTGCTGGCGTTGGCGGGTCTGCTGATTGGTGGTTTCGCGGCAATTCGCTGGTTTTTGTTGGAAACGCCCATCACGTCGGAAATTCACATTGCCAAAACCAAGGAGGCTTTTGAAGGCCTGAACGCGGCTCGCTTGATTCGCGAGTTTGAGCACATGGAGAAATCCAGTTTGGATTTGGTAGCAATGTATGACTACAAGACCAAGGCGCTGGAAAAAAGACGCTGGGGTTTGGTCGCGTTGATCGCTAGTGGCTTAGGACTTTTCGCCGCCGTGATCGCACTCAAGCTTGCGTCAACGCGTCGCACCGCAAAGTCGTGATTGCGGGCCGGAGAACAAACGGACACTTGGCTTTTTGGTGCGAGACGTCTGTTTTTATCCAGCTTGCCAACTAGTGGCCAGTTCACCGAACAGCCCAACCGACGTGTGATCTGCCGCATCGCACGCTATCGGTTGAGTTTGATTCAACGTCGTTTCAGAACGTAAACGACATCTTCGGTCGTCGCGTCGACCTGAATAGGATCTTTGACGTCGTAACCGAAATCGTAAGTCGCAATCGGTTCCCAAGTCTTTGACGATGCAATCAGCGTGTCCATCTGTTTTTGCGTGTAGCTGCGTAGGACAAGTTCATCTTCGATGCGAAAGCTTTTTGTCGGGCTGTGAACATCAAAGCGAATGCCAAACCGCTCCACGCGCGTCCGGCGATTTCGCGAATTGGTCCACATGTGCGTATTGATTGACAAATGACCGCGCCTCGCCGACCAGGATTCCGTTTCGCTCGGCGGTGCCTTGGTAGGCGTCAGGTGGACGCCCAGGAGGTACAGACCTCCTTTGCGAACCGCTCCGGCCATGCAGTCCAGGTGTCCTTTGGCTGCTTTTTCGCTGGACAAGTGGCGAAAGCTGTTGATCGTGTTGAACGCGATGTCGTACGGCTTTTTGACTGTAAAGTCCGCCATGTCAGCGACAAATGCGCGATGCTTCATTTTGTGTCGCTCGAATCGAGCGTTGCAGAAATCGATCGCTTTGGGGTTCAGGTCCAGCCCGCCGACATCAAAATCTTTCCGCGCCAGGGCATAGAGCAGCCGGCCGGTTCCGCATGCCGGTTCAAACATCCGCTGCGGTTTGCGGCTGATGTATTGATCGGCGCAGGCGAGGATAAATTTGATCTCTGCGGCACAGTCAGCACCGAAAACTAAGTCGTAGTACTTCGGGTGATCGTAGATCGATTCGTTCAGAATTTGCATGAAGTCAGTTCGATCCAATTAGCGGATCGGTTCCAGGTCCAGGGCTCGGCGCAGCATGCCAAGGTGGCCAGCGTGGATCTGTTCGTGAAGTGGGCAGAATAAAACGGCGCCCAGCTTACAGGGATAGTGTGCGTAGGGCATGTCGACGGATTCCAAGAGAGTCTCGCCGGTGACGTCGTTCATCTCCGCCATCGCCAAGTCGAAAACTCGGTCGAGTCGCTGGATCAATTCATCGGGCGTTGGCTGCGTCTGAGAGTCCGATTTGGGAACCGAACCGCGGCCGTAGGCTTTGCGAAAACGACCAGGAATCAATTCCAAGTCATCCGGTCGGCGTCCACGAATCCGAAACATCAACAGGCCATATTGGCTTACCGTCAGGTGGCCCAGCTGCCAAGCGACGTTGGTTGGAAGCCCGGCGGGCATCGTAAACCAAAGCTCTCGCGGCGTCGCATCAAGCATTTCGAGCGTGTATCGCCGCGCAAAAGCGAGCTGACCGAGAGCGGCTTGCTTCATTATCACGGCGTCGTCGGCACTGGGCAGTGCAGGGGGGGGCATATCTTGCATGGCGGAATGATACCAATTCGCCAAACCATGTCGCAGCGGGGATCAAGTTGCTCCCCCGCGAATCGCCCGTTTCAACCCACTGCGCGGTCGCTGCTTTGCTTTCGCGCTGGCTTTGAAACAAGTCGCAGTTCGGGCAGCACGGTCTTTCCGCCATGAAAAGTGCGACGTCGTTCGATCGTGTGGTCAAACACGAACACTCCGTTGGCGACACCGCCTCGAGGCGAAGCGCGCAAGATGGCGGGATGACCGCATTCGCTGCATTGAACTCTCAGTCCATGCGAATCGAGCATCTGGTGGATCGCCTTTGCCATCTCGCGGTTCTCCGCCAGGCTTCCCAGTGATTGCCCGGTCAGCTTCGCCAGGCGGTCTTGAATGGTCAGACGTACAGTTCTCTGCAGCCGGTTCAGCTCCATTTGCAGGTCCCCCAGCGTGACCTTGGCCGCGTCTGCGGCTGACGAAGCCATTTCTTCCGCAGAAAGCTCGGCGTCATCAGCGGAGGAAGATGGCGACGTGGGCATTCAGATTTGGGGTGTGGGTCGATGGAGCAGGCTGCGGCGGATCGCGATGGGGAGCGACGCGCGAAAAATATCGAGGGAACAGTATGGACGAGTTTATACAATTTGTATAAGCTGTCTAGGGCTGGCGTTCGATTCCGGCTTTTGAGTACTAAGCAACTGACAAAAGCCACGCAGCCGTCAGAACCTTCACCGGAACACGACGGTTCGCTTCGGAATCAAATCGTCCGCACTATCAACCCGGATTGATGCGAACAGAATTCCATTCAGCCTTCTTCTCCCGTCCAAACCCGCTCTCAGAATCAATCGCGCATGTCGGTCAATCAACAAAGCGTCGAAGAAACCAAGGCACAGATTCGCGGCTTGGTCAATGAAATTGCCACTTTGGCAAAGTCAGAGACCACCGCCGAAGAGTTCTATCCTGAGTTGCTTTCGCGAATCATCACTGCTTTGGCTGCGGCGGGCGGAGCGATTTGGTTGCTTGACGACGACCACCAGTTGCGACTGCAGTATCAGATCAATGCGGAACCATCGATCTTGGCCGCGGACACCGATGATGGGACTCGCCACACTCGTTTGATTCAGCGTGTGGCCAATAGCGGACAATCACTTTTGGTTCCGCCGTACAGTGGAACTACCGATGGCGACGCCGAAGGCAACCCGACGCGTTACTTGCTGGTTCTTGGGTCACTTTCGCATGACGGCCAAAAAGACGGACTGATCGAAGTCTTTCAGCGTCCCGACACGGCGCCCGATACTCAGCGCGGTTACTTGCGTTTTGTCGAACAGATGTGCGGCCTGGCAGCGGAATGGCTCAAAGGTCAAAAACTGCGAACGCTGGGCGATCGTCAATCGCTCTGGCAGCAAGCCGACTCGTTCGCGCGTGCGACACACGAGTCACTGGATCTGAAAGAAACCGCCTACATCGTGGCCAACGAAGGCCGCCGACTGATTGGTTGTGACCGAGTCAGTGTGGCAATTAAGAAAGGCCGTAGTTGCAAAGTCCAAGCCGTCAGCGGACAGGACACGATCGAAAATCGTTCCAACATTATATCGTCGCTGAATCGACTGGCCACGCGAGTCGTTGCAGCCGGCGAGCCGCTTTGGCATGACGGCAACACCGAAGACTTGCCGCCGCAAATCGAAGAAGCCTTGGAAGACTACGTTGACCAATCGTACGGTCGAAACATCGCAGTGCTGCCACTGCACGAACCCGAACGACGACTAGGCCAAGACAAAGAGACCGGAGCCGCCGGCGAGATTGATCGCGACAACGCGCACCGCGGTGAAGTCATCGGTGCGTTGATCATCGAACAAATCGAATCCGATATTCCGGCCGATATTTTCCGGGACCGTTGCAATTTGGTTTACGAGCACGGCACTCGCGCGATCGCAAACTCACGAGCGCACACCAATTTGTTCCTGATGCCAGTCTGGCGGACTTTGGGACACGCAACTTGGATGATTCGTGCCCGCACGCTTCCCAAAACGCTGGGCATTCTGGCGTTGATTGCCGCGGTGATCTGCGGCCTAGTCTTCATTCAAAAAGACTTTACGTTGGAAGCCGAAGGCACCCTGCAGCCTCTCGCACGTCAACAGATTTTCGCGGCCATCGACGGCGAAGTCATGAAGGTTCACGTCGACCACAATGACACGGTCAAAATTGGTGACCCTTTGGTAACGCTAAGAAACCGCGAAATCGAATATCAAATCACCGACTTGCTGGGGCAGATCTATACAACCAAAGCAGAGTTGGTCAGCACATTGGGCAAGCTGCGATCGCGTCAGGTTGATCCAGCAGACAAAGTCGCCCTGGCGGGGCAAAAGAACGAGCTGGAGAAAAAGCTGGAAGTGCTTGATCGCAAACTGAAAATGCAAGAAGAGCGAAAACAGCAGCTGGAAATTGTTTCGCCGATCAATGGTGTCGTGACATCGTGGGACGTCGAAAAAACACTGCATTCGCGCCCCATCATGACCGGCCAAGTTCTGTTGGAAGTCGCGGATCTCAGCAAGGATTTCTTCTTGGATTTGGAGCTGCCTGAAAAACGCGAAGGCCACTTGGACGAGTACATCGTCGAAAATAAACCTAACGTCCTTGATGTGACGTTCATTTTGGCAACGGACCCAGACGTCGATTTGGATGCGAAGCTGGACATGAAGAGCATTTCGGACCGCGCCGAGCCGCACGAAGAGCATGGTGCGATTATCAAAATGCACGCGGTTCCGACTCAAGCTGAGTTGCAGAAATTGAAACCACGAGCGGGAACCGGCGTCATCGCCAAAGTTCACTGCGGACGCGCGTCCAGCGGGTTCGTGTTCTTCCACGAGATCGAAGAGTGGTTGCACAAGTTCTTTTTCTAAGAAGGAAGAGCTGCGTTGTGAGCGAACCACCAAGTTCGTTCGCTCATGGATCAAGACCCCCATTCAAAATGAAAGTTCCCGTTATGACTTACTTTTCAATCTTTCGCATGGCACCGCCGGCAATCGCTGTCGCCATGTTGGCCGTTGCCCCATTGGCCCTGCTATCGGGCGTCAATGACGCAGCAGCCCAAGAAGGACGCTCGCCTGGTTCCAACGAGAGTATTCAGGCGGAAAACGCCATGGTTGGCTACATCAATAAAGTTGACATCCCTGCCGAAGTTCAGGGCGCACTCAACGTGATCAAAATCGAAGAAGGCATGACCGTCAAAAAAGACGATTTGATCGCCACCGTCGATGACAGCCAAGCCAAGCTGGCACTGGATGTCAAAAAAGCCGAAGAGGAAAGGGCTTTGATGGAAGCCACCAATGACATCAATCTGAAGGATGCCATCAACAGCGAGAAGATTGCACGCACCGAGGCCAAGGCGTACGAAGATCTGCACAAGCAGGGAGCGACCCCATTCTTGGAGCTTCAAAAGAAACGACTCGAAGCCGAGCGTGGGATCCTGAAAATCGATTTGGCCGAACGCCAAAAGAAGATGTCCAAGGTCGACTACTTCGCAAAACGTGCTGAGTTGCGTTTGGCCGAAGACGAAGTGCAACGACGCGAAATCCGTGCTCCGTTTGACGGCTTCATCGAAAAACGCGAAGCCCAGCTTGGGCAATGGGTTCAGCCAGGCAGCCCCATCGCAACACTGGTTCAGATGGACAGACTAAAAGTCATCGGCGATATCGACGCGCTGCGTTTTTCGGGCCGAGTCATGAAAGGTTTGCCCGTCACGGTCGAGGTTTACCACAGTTCGGATTCCAGCAAGCCCCATCGAATCGATTCCAAGATTGCCTACGTCAGTAGCGAAATCGATTTGAACAATCGATACCGCATCTGGGTCGAGATTCCCAACACTCCCGTCGGTGAAGACTGGTTGCTTCGCCCAGGGATGCGAGCGGAGATCACGATCACAGCCGGCAACGGTCCCGACAATTCCGTGTTTTAAACCGTTCGCTCTTCCACGCAGAGCATGAACCCCAATGGTAGGCCCTCCAGGTGAGAGGGCGATGATTGAACCTCGAATCGCGAATTTTTACATCCCATGGCAACTCTTGCCGAATCCCTTGTTAGCAGCTCCTCACGAGCGCTGACGGTGCGCAAACGCCCGGATTTAACATCCAGTCGTCACCGTTATCAGGGTGAAGGCTATTGGGTGGTCAAAGAACCGGTGGGGCTTCAGTACTTTCGGTTTCATGACGAAGAGTTTTACATCCTGAACATGCTCGATGGGCATGTCAGTTTGCAACAGATCAAAGACGGATTTGAACAGCGATTCGCGCCGCAGAAAATCACCTTCGGCGACTTGCAGCAGTTCATCGGAATGTTGCACCGTAGCGGACTGGTGATCAGCAATTCGCCTGGCCAAGGCAAAGCGCTCCGCGAACGCGGTCGACTGAAGAAAAACAAAGAAGTGATGGGCAAGTTCACGAATGTGTTTGCCTTGCGATTTCGTGGGTTCGACCCAGAGAAAATACTCAACGGCATCTTGCCGTGGTTGGGCTGGGTTTTCACCGTACCGGCGCTGCTGTTCTTTATCACTTTGCTAGGTTCGTCGACGTTGCTGTTGGCTAGCCAGTACGAAAGCGTCTACGCAAAACTACCGACCTTCCAGCAGTTCTTTGCCGCTGACCGCTGGCTGATTCTGGCGGTCACAATGGCGATCGTCAAAGTGCTGCACGAATTTGGGCACGGTTTGAGCTGTAAAAAGTTCGGCGGCGAGTGCCACGAAATCGGCTTCATGCTGCTGGTGTTCACACCTTGCTTGTACTGCAACGTGTCCGATTCATGGATGTTGCCCAATAAGTGGAAACGTGTATGGATTGGTGCAGCGGGGATCTATGTCGAAATGATCTTGGCATCGATGGCTGCCTACGTTTGGTGGTTCACCGAAAGCGGCACGACGCTTAACGACCTGTGTTTGAACATGATGTTCTTAAACGTTGTCAGCACCGTTTTGGTCAACGGCAACCCGCTGCTTCGATTTGACGGCTACTACATCTTGATGGACATGTTGGAAATTCCCAACTTGCGTCAAAAGAGTACCGAAGTTTTGAAGCGTTGGTTTCAACAAACCTGTTTGGGTTTGGAGCTGCAAGACGATCCATTTTTGCCGACTCGTGGCAAAGTTTGGTTCGGTGCGTTTACGATCGCTAGTGTGATCTACCGCTGGGTGGTCGTGTTTTCGATCTGTTGGTTTGTGATCAAGGTGTTGGAGCCCTACGGTCTGCAAGCAATCGGGCGAATGGTCGCCGTCGTTGGTTTTGCTGGTCTAGTCGCTCAGCCGGTGATTCAAACTTGGAAATTTTGTCGTACTCCTGGGAGACTGTCGAAAGTGAAACGTGTGCCATTGATGATCACGCTGGCCGTGGCTGCCTCTGTGATCGCGGCCGTGTGCTATATCCCGCTTCCCCACCACATTGATTGTGCTTTTGAGATCCAGTCCAGCGAAGTCGGGCGTGTCTACGCTGGGGCGCCAGGACAGATTCAGTTGACGACCGTGCCAGGTGCGCAGGTCCAAAAAGGCGACACGATTGCCGTGCTGCGAAATCAGGATCTAGAGATTCGCATGGCGGACTTGGACGGCGAAGAAGAAGTGGCTCAGTTGCAGTTAAAAAACCTGTCGTCGCGTGTCGCACGCAACCGTTCGTTGAGTGCACAGTTTGAAGCCCAGCAGGAGCTGATCGAGTCCATTCGGCAATTGAAAGCCAAGACGCAAGAGGACCTCGATCGACTGACGGTCCGAGCGACTCGGGCTGGATTTGTAATCCCACCTCCCGAGCGAAAGAGTCAAAAAACAGGGGACGATCGGTTGCCGTCTTGGACAGGTTCACCTTTGGAAGAACGCAATCGCGGAGCCATGCTGACAGCGGACGATCTGATCTGCGAAATCGGCAGCAAAGATGCCGTCGAAGCTGTGCTGATGATCGACCAGGGTGATGTGCAATTGGTGCGTGAAGGTCAGGACGTCGATTTGAAACTTGATTCGCGACGGCTGAAAACCTTTTCCGGTGTGATTGGCGAAAAATCACAAGAGCCGATCGGTGCGGCTTCGTCATCGCTGTCCAGCCAAACCGGCGGTGATTTGCAAACCGAAATTGACCCAACCACCGGCATGATCAAACCACGAAGCGTGACCTATCAAGCGCGCGTTCCGTTGGAAGCGTCTGAGATACCGATGAAACCTGGCTACCGAGGTTCGGCCAAGATTCATGTCGACCCAATGTCGCTAGGCAACCGACTTTGGCGCGTGATAGCCAAGACGTTTAACTTCGAGTTCTAGTGACAGTTTACGCATCTTTCGCGTTTTAACGATTAGGTCGGCATTGATAACGAAATATGAACTACGTGAGGCGACTTTGCATTGCGACCCCCCATTGAAACGTTAGGATATTGATCGGAAAAGTTGCACCGCTGTTTTCGATCAACGACGAAACAAATCGCGGCGAATCGGTGCTGGATTGGGATTTTTTCCAAGACAAAAAAACAATCGCTGCGTCCAACCCCACACACCGAAACTGACTTTAGGGACCAAGCCGTATCTTGGTCATTTCCCTTTCCCACCCCCATCCACTTTTTAATTTCAATTCGGAGTAAGACCAAGTTATGGCAGACACCACGAAGAGCACCGATGCAAAGAAACCTGCAGCCGCTGCAGAGCCCGCCGCAGCCGCTCAAACACAAGCGCAGCCCGTTCAGGTTCAAGTTGAAGACGCAAACGCAATGGCGACTTACGCCAACTTCTGCCGCGTCACTGGTTCGCCCGAAGAACTGATCGTTGACTTTGGTTTGAACCCACAGCCTATCGGTGTGCCCAAGGATCCAATCCAAGTCAAGCAACGCATCATCGTCAACTTCTACACTGCAAAGCGTCTGTTGGCTGCTCTGCAAATGTCAGTGGCGCGTCACGAGAGCGTCTTTGGCGTCTTGGAAACGGACATCAACAAGCGTGTTCGTCCAGGTTTGGCACAACAACAGCAAGCTGCTGCTGGACAAGCTGCACCTGCTGCTGCTCCTGCAAAAAAGAGCTAGTAAATTCACTTCTTTGAATTGCCACATCAAGGCAATTGATTGCGATATCATGGCCGTAGCTTGATCCCAAGCTGCGGCCTTTTTCGTTTCCGCCTTTCTCAACGCATGAACTACAGCAATGCAGTATCCCCTCGAACTTCGATTCAAATTGCTCGCTTTTGGACAACGTATCAGCGCTACCGATGCCAGCGGCAACATGCTGATGTTCATCAAGCAGAAGATGTTTAAGCTGAAGGAAAAGGTGGAGATCTATCCGGATCAGAATCTCTCTCAAGTCATCTTTCGAATCGAAGCGGATCGGGTCCTCGATTTTTCGGCGAACTACCACTTCACCGATGGCGAAGGAAATGACTGGGGGGCGGTCCGTCGTAAAGGCATGCGATCGCTGTGGTCGGCACACTACGAAATCATGCAAGACGGACAGATCGACATGACGATTAGCGAAGAGAGTCCGATGAAAAAGATCTTGGAAGCTCTGCTGTCAGAGATTCCGATTCTTGGTTTTGCCGCCGTCTACTTGATCAATCCCAGCTACATCATCCGCCGTCCCGATGGCACGCCCGTCCTGCGATTGGTCAAGAAACCAGCCGTCTGGGAAGGCAAGTACACGATCGAAAAACTCGCCGATATTCCCGAAGACGACGAACTGCGATCGCTGATGGCCCTGATCATGTTGGTGTTGCTAGAACGCCGCCGCGGTTAGAACCCGCCCGGCAGTTTTGCGACGACGTTAACCCAGGCGGGAGGGATCCACGGTTAGGACCCAAGGCGTTCAGCCCACTGCGCCATTTGGCGTTTGACTTGCGTCGGGGCAGTGGATCCGTAGCTCACGAAAGCGTTGACAGCGTTTTCGCTGCCCAGGCATTCGAAGACGCTGGCATCGATTTCCGGCGCGTGGGCCTGCATGGATTCAAGCGACAGATCGCTCAACGCAACGTCTTTCTCCATCGCTTCACCAACGATGGCACCTACCAAGTGATGGGCTTTGCGCTGTGGCATGCCTTTTTTGATCATCCACTCCATCAACGTGGTGGCGTCCAGATAGCCTTTTTCAAGTCGGCTGGCGATCGAATCACGTTGCAACACACTGCCTTGGACAATCGGCGCGGCCAATTCCAGCATCGCGATGATCGTGTCGAATGAATCGAACAGCGGTGGTTTGTCTTCTTGTAGATCTCGGTTGTATGCCAGAGGGAGATTCTTGACCAACAACATCAGTGTTTGCAGGTTGCCCATGACTCGCGCGGACTTGCCGCGTGTCAGTTCCAGCGTATCGGGATTGACCTTTTGTGGCATGATGCTGCTGCCGGTACAGAAAGCCTGTGGGATTTTGATGAAGTTAAATTCAACGGTACTCCAGAGAATCCATTCTTCACTCCAGCCGCTCAAGTGCGAAGCGATCACTGACAACACAAATGCGCTTTCCAAAACGAAATCGCGATCACTGCTGGTATCCAGGCTGTTCGCGGTCACTCCGTCAAATTCAAGCAGCGCGGCGGTCTGTTCGCGATCGATTGGGAGTGTGGTTCCTGCCACGGCGGCGATGCCCAAACTGGATTGGTTCACTCGGCGACGGCAATCGGCAATTCGCTCGCGATCGCGTTGGAATTTTTCGATGTATGCCAGCCAGTAGTGTGATGCCAGCACCGGCTGGGCACGCTGCAGGTGCGTATATGCAGGCAGCATGATGTCAAAGTCGCCTTCGCAACGACTCAGAAACGCCCGTTGCAGATCATGCAGACATTGGTCAACGGTATCCAGTGCTTCGCGAATCCACATCCGCACGTCGGTGCTGACTTGATCGTTTCGGCTGCGCGCGGTGTGCAGTTTTCGTCCGACATCGCCGATCCGATCGATCAAAGCCTGCTCGATGTGCATGTGAATGTCTTCAAGCTCGAAACGAATCGGCAGCTTATCGGCATCCAGTTCGGATTGAATCTGTAGCAAAGTGTCTTGGATCTGAGCGAATTCTTCCTTGGTAATCAGTCCAACGGTTGAAAGCATTTGCGCATGAGCGATGCTGCCGCGAATATCTTGGCGATATAGCCGACGATCAAAGCTGATGCTTTCGGCATAGGCCTCGAGTCGCTCGTCGGTACTGGCTTGAAAAACGCCGCTGCGCGAAGGGCTTTCCACGGTTGACTATCCGCATAGTGAATAGGAATGAATAATGACGCCTCGCTGATTCGCTGGCGAAGAAGGCGATCATTATCACTGAGAGCCAGCCGATAGCGACCCCGCTTGATCATCGATCCTCCAAAAATGCAGCTCATGCTCCCTTCTATCTCGCTCAAGCTCTCGCCGCTTTTTCGCTCACAGGCGTCCATTTCGCTGGCGTTTGCAATCGCCGCTTCGTTGGTTTCGTTTGCCGATGCGGTGGAAGTCCGCGTGACGGCAGCAACCGGACAGCCGTTCGGTGTGGCAACCATTGAATTGCCGGTCGCGGCACCGATTGCCGGACAATCACCGGCCCCGTTGCAGGTGAGCGACGATGATGGCCGCGTGATGTTTCCGATCGCAAACGATATTCGCGTCAAAGTCGCGCCGCCTTCGCGACGTCCCGTTCCGCGTCCAGGCAACGGTCGGTTGCTGGGACGGCTCGGCAATCTCATTCGTGAGATCACCGACGGCGAACCAGATATTCACAAAACGGTGGCTCGCCGCGTGACATTTTTGGTCGCTGGCGACCAGCCGCTCAAAGTGCGGTTGAGCGAATCCAATGTCGAAATTGGCGTCTACGAGATCGTTCCCGCCAACGATCCTCCGGTAGCTACCAAGTTGATGAACGAGTGGTGGGCTTCTTTTGGTGCGGCCGCCAAACGTCAGATTGATTCGGCCGATTATCCGCCTTGGGTCGAAAACTACCTCGTCGCCATGTTATCCGCCCAAAGTGGACAGCCGCTTCCCGATTGGTATGTGGGAGACGAACAGGAAGACGACGACCAGGTGATCGGGACTTTGAAACTTTTATTCGGTACCGAAGCGGTCGGCGAGACCATTTTTCGACGAGCGGCGGCTGGCGATTTTAAATCCGATCAGACCGCTGACTTGCCGCTGCCAGCGGGCCCCCTTTGGAAAAAATCGGAGTATCCACCGCTGCAAGCCGGGACACCAATCGAACCCATCGCCGGTCGAGTTCCGCCGGAGTGTTTTTATCTGCGGTTTGGACAGTTCGCCAACTACTTGTGGTTTCGTGATCTATCCGACGAATACGGCGGTGACTTGTCACGCATGATTACGCTGCGTGGGATCAATGACGAAGCGTCTTTGCGAGTCGAGAATCAGCTGAACATGAAAATGAATCAGTTGACACGAATGCTTGGTCCAACCGTGATTGATGACCAAGTGATCTTTGGACGTGATCTGTTCGTGTCCGACGGTGCTTCGATTGGCGTGATCTTAAAGGCCAAGAACGTTTACTTGCTCAAGACGTCCATCAACAATGACCGGTCCAATGCGGTCACCGCAGATCCAGCCGTGACTTTGTCGGACGTCACCATTGCCGGTAAGCCTGTCACGCTGCTGAGCAAAACGGACAACACGGTGCGATCGTTTATGGCGGTCGACGACGATTACATTTGCATCAGCAACAGCAAGACGTTGGTTCGTCGATTCTTGGAAGTCGGCGAAACGAAAGAGTCGCTCGCCAACACAGACGCGTTTCAGTTGTCCCGGCAACTGATGCCGGTGGATCGCGCCGATACGGTGTTTGCCTATTTTTCGCCGGAGATGATTCAAGGACTGATCGCACCGGAATACTTGATCGAACTGCGACGCCGGCTTCACGCCAAGAGTGATATTGCTTTGGTGCACTTGGCACAAACCGCAGCAGCTTCGGCGAATCGTTCGACGCAGGGTGTCGACCAATTGATCGACTCGGGATTTTTGCCAGTCGGTTTCGGCGTTCGACCTGATGGGAGCGGGGTGATTGCCGCGGGTGATCAAGTCATCGACACGCGACGTGGTTTGCGAGGCTGCTTTCTACCGATCGCGGACGTCGAACTGACGTTCGTTACGAGCGAAGAATCGCAATGGTATGGCAAGATCGCTGCCGAATATACGGAGCGTTTCGCGCAGATTGATCCGATCATGATCGGCGTGCAACGTGAAGATGTCGCCGGGGATCCGTCGGTCGAGCGACTGATCATTCATGCCGAGATTGCACCATTGTCGATCGAGAAATATGGCGAGATCGGAAAGCAGCTGGGACCGCCGACACGCGTGGCGATGAAATTTGCGCCCGACGACATCGTGGCCGTTCAGGCTCATGTCGCATCGAAACAGATCGGCCCGCCGACCCATTTGTTTGCGGGCATCAAAGACACCGTGCCTCCCAATCCTGAGCAGTTCGATGGCGTCATTAGTAGCTATCGCGCGCTTCAGACGTTGCCAGGTTACTTAGGTGCATGGCCGCAACCGGGGGCGATCGACCGGCTTCCGCTGGGCTTGGGGCGAGGCCGCGTGGTGGGGCCGGGTATGACTCGATTGCTAGGTGGGCTGTACCGATTTACCGATGAAGGATTCAGTATCGTGTCGTTCCAGCCAGATGTACTGCACGCCAGCTTGCCGTTTATCGAAGCGGTCGAAGTCGACAACCTGGCAACGGTCCGACTGCGAGTCGAAGACTTGACCGGTAGCAAGGTCGAAGGCTGGGTGAACGAGCAACTGTATCGCCGCGCAGCAGCCAGCAGTTCGGCCGGCGCCAACTTCCTCAATCTGCTCACGCGACAGCTGAAGGTCGATCCTGTCGCGGCTATGGACGTGACTGCCAACATTCTTGGAAGTGACTTACAGTGCGCTTTGGGAGGCCAGTACAGTTACTCGCAAGATCACGGTCGCTGGGTTAGCAGTGCGTGGAAGGGTTCTCTTCCGTCGCAAAGCATGCCGGCGGGATACATCGCACCGGCCATGAAGTGGTTTCGAGGCGCCGAAGCAACGTTGATCCAATACGCGGACCGATTGGTTGCCGATGCCGCCGTGACGTTGAAACGGCAGGGACGCTAGAGCGATTCGATTTGGAGGCAACGGTGGCAGGTCAGCGGGACTTGTCGTCCGCGCAGCCTTGTGGGACAAACGTTTGTGCGTAATGGCTGGAAGTTGAACCCATGGCTACGAATTCAATATGACGACGCAAATAGAATCTGAACTGATCGATGCGATTAACGCTCGAAAGGCTGCCGAAGTTCGTGAACTGATTTTTCAAATCGAATTCGTTTTGATCCGGGTCAGCGAAAATGAAGAAGAGGACGACGACGAAAACTTTGGTGCTCTGACCGCCAGCGTTGATGACGATGATGTCTTGGTTTCATTTACGTCCGAAGAAGCTGCCGGCAACTTCGTGGGGGCGAAGGGGCAAGAGCTGTTCGAAGAAGGGGAAGAGATCGAAGGATTTATGGTCGACGGCAAAACATTGTTGGAATACCTTCCCGAGACCTTTGGCTTGCTGATCAATCCGGAGAGCGAACTCACAGCCGTGATCGACGCGGATCTGGCTTCCAAAATCCGCTCCGACGACAGCTGATAGGCGATTCTGCTATCTTCGGAAGGACCGTTTGATAGACACCTTTCAAGGGGGGGGTGCGTGGTGCTTTTACCATCCGAATCTGGAAAGGTCTGTGATGGGACGGAATTTTTGTCCTCTGAATGCGTCAAACCAGCCTTCTACCGGGGCGAATTGCTCCCGTGCAGTATTTGTCTTGGCCAAGAATTGGTTTTTACCTGGACTTTGGCCTCAAAATCAGTACATTGCTCACCGATATCGGCGGTAACTACGTTTTCCGCCTAATTGTTAGAAACTACGCATCTTGTCTTTGCCACAACACAATTTTATTGAAGGACGCCGCATGAGCCGTCTAATGTCGCTTTTCTGTCTGGCCGCTTGCCTTGTTGCTTTACCGCAAGCAGGCGCAGAGGACAGCAAATCGGTCACTTCTGCTGATTTGACAATCAATCAATGGGTACTGCCGGCTGAGCCAGGCACTTTAACTGGTCGCATTGTTGCCGCTTCGGCTGATGGTTCGTCCGTCGCTGTTGCTAACGCCAACGTTGCGATCGTCGACAAATCAGGGAAGGTTCTGCGGGGAGCAACTTTGACAAACGCAAAAGGCGAATTTGTCATCAAAGATGCTCAGCCAGGCGTTTACGCGTTGAGCGCCCGTTCGGGCAACTTCTTCGCAGCCTGTGCCATGCACGTTCTGTCGGACACTCAAGCAAAAGACGGTCAGTTCGCCAGTGCTGTCGAAGTATCGGCTGCCGCGATCGAGTACAAGACTCTGCAAGAGGCGATCGTTCGGTACCTGCCTACTTCGTCCAAGCCAGCTGCCTCGGCTGTCAATCCTGTGATCGCGGGCAATCAACTACCTGAATTGGCTGAAACAGTTGCTGCTCCCGAGGCGTTCCGCGTGGCTCAAGTCAACGGCGGAATGTTGGGACAGATCTTCTCGGCTGGCGTCGAAGGCACTTCGCTGCCAAACGCTCAAACAACTAACGTCTTCATCCTGAAAGACGGCGCCGAAGTGGCTCGCACTGTCACTAGTGCGACTGGCGATTTTCAAATCGAAAAATTGGGATTGGGAAATTACTCCTTGATGGCAATTGGCCCACAAGGTCTAGGCGTCATGGGCTTTGAACTGGTCAACGAAAACGACCTAAAGACTTCGGACAATGTTTCCAGCGATGGCGAACGCTACGTAGGTTTATTCAGCCGACTCCGAGCACGTCGTTGTGCTCGCAAGTGCTCGATACAAGTTGCACCCGTTTGCAATAGTTGCGACACCTGTGCAGTAGGATCGGTTGTTGCCGTGGCACCTGTGTTCCAGCCCGTGACGACTATTGCTGCAGTTGCTCCGGTTAACACCTGTGGTTGTGGTCAACCTGTCGCAACCTGCGGTTGTGGAATCCCTGTCGACCCATGTGGTTGCGGCGGAGGCACAGTGATCGCAGATGCTGGTTATGTCGAAAGCATTCCAATGGAAGGACAGATTGTCGACGGAACCATCATCGACGGTGGAATTGTTGATGGCGGCATCATCGACGGTGGAATTGTTGACGGCGGATTCGTCGACGGCATGCCAATTGATGGATTCGGCGGTGGTGGCGGCTACGCACCAGGCTACGGTGGTGGTGGCGGATTCAGTGGCGGCGGTGGTGGATATGGCGGCGGCGGCGGTGGACTGCTTGGTGGTGGTGGGCTTGGTGGCATCGCTGCTCTAGCTGGCATCGGCGGCATTATTTTGGCCACAACAGACGACGATGACGACAACGTTATTCAGCCAGCTCCTATTGCCAGCCCTGTTTTTCCTAACTAGGCGAGTGCTAGAGAACAAAACGGTCTAAGTACCAAACATTCAACACGCTCTGATATAAATTCAGAGCGTGTTTTTTTGCGCACCTCGAACAGTCTTTTTCGATACTCTGCCGCTCTTTTGGAAAGCAGGCAGGCGATCGGTGACGATTGATTGCCCAACGCTGAGTTGCTCTGTTGGGCGTCGCTTCCATTCCATCGACAGGCCTTCATTCTGATGCAAAGCAAAGCTGCGACAGTCGCACAGTACTTGCGAGAGCTACCCGATGAACGGCGTGCTGCGATCAAAGCGGTTCGTAAAACGATTCGTCAGCATCTGCCCGACGGTTACAAAGAGGGCATGCAGTATGGAATGATCGGGTACTACGTGCCGCACAAATTGTACTCCGCGGGCTATCACTGCGACCCAAGTCAGCCGCTGCCTTTTGCACACTTGGCATCGCAAAAGAACCACATGGCGATTTACTTGTTCGGGATGTATGCCGACGCGAAAATTGAAAAGTGGTTTCGCCAGCAATGGGAAAAAACTGGCAAGAGACTCGATATGGGCAAGTCGTGCATCCGTTTTCGCAAGCTAGACGATTTGCCGCTTGAGTTGATTGGGCAATCGATCGGTAAGATTCCGGTGGAACACTTGATCCGGCAATACGAAGCGTCCGTTGATCCCGCGCGTCGCAAGGCGCCGCAGAAACGGGCCAAGAATATCGCCGCGAAAAAAACACGCACCAAAAAACGCAGTGCAAAAAAGCCATGAGCACGGCGCAGGCTGAGCCAGTGTCAGTGGCAATTCATTGGTCAGGATTTCGCCGGCAGGGATTGTTGCAGTTTCCGCATTTACACGGCAAAGCCTCAGCTAGACATTTCGATTAGCTTTGAGGCGGTTTGGCTTTGACCAGACAGTGGAATCCGACGCAAGGTTCTTCTTCTTCGCGTTCGACCGCCGCAGCTTCTAGTATTTCTTGCACTTGCTGCAGTCGCAGCGGATTCAGCGCCGCAGATACGACACGCTGTTCGCCATCGGGCCCCATCATGACGGTGGTGATCACCGCGACCGTGTCTTCGTGCTGCAGGGCACCGATGATGTGTTCGCCGACTTGTTGCTCGGCATTTTTGATCGTCGTAACAAACTGTGCAATCTTATCCTTGTCGACTTTGTCAGCAACTTTAACTTGTGGCATGGATGCGTCTTGTAGCAATAGGCAGAGAATAGATAAGTAAACGCTACGCCGACAATTGGTCGGCTGTTAAAGTTTCGATGCGCCCAAAGCCAGCGACAAGGTGTGCTTCGCGGATATCCATTCGATAGATCGAAAAATCACCGAAATCGGCATACATTGCCGCCTCTGGATGCGTCTCTAAGAATTTCTCGCGTTCTTTTGCATCGGCGTCCCGAGGCAGTCGGACGACATCACCGACCACGGACAGTCTGGCACCCTCCAGCGGATTTCCGTTTTCGCCGCCGGGCTGAACCAGCAGCAGACTGCATTGCTTGTTTGAATTGAGGTTCTCCGTGTGTTTGGCCAAACCACTGAGCAGCATGACCAGTTGCGTCGGGGAGGAACTGGCAACAGTCACCAGAGTCACAAACGGGCTGCCACCGGATGAGAGTGTCCCCAGGCTGCCGACAAAGGCGGACTGAAGAATCTGTTTGGCTGGGTGATCATTAGTTGGTTGATCAGTCATCGTTCTCTCCGTTGGTGTGCAGGTACTCGCTAACAGTATGCCGATCCATGTGTCTGGAACAGACTCGCACGGGGGGATTTCTTGCGAGAATTGCGGCAAGTGCAAGCCGATTGTGATTCCGCAGAAATGCCTAAAGGAAAGACACCGCTGGATCTGATCATGCAAATGGCGATGTATCGATGGATCCCATAATCACGTTAGAATAGTCGGAAATGATAGGCGACTGGGTAGCCAGGGATAGCGTCGATCAGCGTGACTTGGGAAAGGAATCAGAGCGATGCGAGTAAGCCACTTCAACACTTATTTAGACGGGGGTGCTGCAACTGCTGGACGCCGCTTGCATGAAAGCCTGGTCTCAAATGGGATTGATAGTCACTTTCACTACTCGTCAAAAAATCCTGCCCCTGAAAACCTGGGGCAGACCTATCACGCGACGAAGTGGAGTCGAAGTGGTTTGGGAAAACGAATAGCCGGCGCGATCGACTTTCGCTTTCATCGTCAAAAGTTCAAAGCAGCGCTTCGCAATCGACCCACGGATCTGGAGATCTTTACGACACCGCGCGGTTCGACTGAATCGCTCTGGCCACCGATGGGCCATCCCGACAGGGACTTTGAGATCATCCAACTGCACTGGATTTCCAAGTTCATTGACTACCGGAGTTTTTTTGGATCTTTGCCCGCGTCGCAGCCAGTGGTCTGGACACTTCACGACATGAGCGCGATGACGGGCGGCTGTCACTTTAGTGATGGGTGTTTGTTCTATCGAACTGGCTGTGGCAATTGTCCGCAGCTAGAGCGCGGTGGCGCCAACGATATCTCGCGTCATGGTTTTTTGGAAAAGCAAGCAGCGATTGCGGATGCAAATCTACACATCGTTGCTCCAAGTCGCTGGCTGATCGAATCCGCCCAATCCAGTCTGCTACTACAGTCGGCGAAGTCGTTTACTCGAATTCCCTACGGCATCGATGCAGACGTCTATCATCCAATGGACCGTATCGAAGCGCGGAATCGATTGGGCATCGCACACGACGCAAAGGTAGTGTGTTTTGGCGCGATGGACATGAACAACCGTCGCAAGGGTGGCAAGCAAATGCTGCAGGCCTTTGCTGCGGTTGCAAACATGCCAAAGGTCACGGGGTTGGTTTTTGGTGCTGGCGAATTGAATGCTCCCGGGATCAATCTGCCACCTATTCACAGTGTCGGAATGGTAAAAGGTGTGCAGCAGCAACGCGCCGTGTTTAGCGCCGCGGACATCTATGTCTTGCCTTCACTGGAAGACAACCTGCCGCTGACGGGATTAGAAGCGATGGCATGTGGCACACCGATTCTTGGTTTCACTGCGGGCGGGATTCCCGACTACGTGCGACCAGGAGTGTCTGGGATGCTGGCCGAGAATGGCAACGCGGACGACCTGGGGCAGAAGCTGCGCTTGATGCTCTCTGACACGCAGCAGTGTCAGCAGCTTGGACAGACAGCAAGGCAAATGATCGTTGATGAATACGCTGCCACTCGTGAAGCGTTCGACTACATGCAGCTCTACGCTGCATTGGCAGATGGCGATGACGTCGACCGCGTCGCGGCTTGAGACACCTTGATGGCTTCCATGAACAGCGAGTCGGGTTTGCGAACTCGCTGGCCATCACGATCCAGGCCATAGGAATCAAAGCGATCGATGCGGCTTTCGTCAGCATGGCAAACTTGTGGGTGGTCCATGCCAATGTCGGTCAGCAATCTGCTTAATGAAACGCGGTCATACATCCAGCGATGAAGTTCACCGGATTGCCGGAAACGACCTTCGCGGTACGCGTCGCGACCCGTTGAACCATCGATTATTGTGACGGCTGTGAGAGCCAATTGCTTTCGCGTACTGGCAAGCAATCGCGAAAGACGCATGCCCAAGGTTTTGTGATTCTTGACCTTGGCATTGCCTTCGACTTCGTAGCCAAGTCGACCGCGAATGAATTCTTGGGGTGTCTCGCCGGGTTCGCGAATCGTCTGGCCCATCAATCCGCCGGTGCGTTGCCTTGTCATTTGGTCGATCAACTCCAACGTCATCCAACGATGTCGTGCGATATTGGTCGGTGTTGATTGGTCGCTGGCTGCCTGCAGTGTGCGTAGGTACTCGCGAGCAATGCCCTCTAAGTCAGGCACAGCGACACGAAGCACGCCACCCGGTTTCAAAACGCGAGCGCATTCGCGCAGCATCGACGCCGCAGCGTCTGGCGTAAGGTGCTCTAAAACGTGTGAGTGATAAACGCCGTCAAACTGGTCGTCTTGGTAGGGCAAACCACGACGAAGATCGTACGCGCGGACTTCGGGTGTGGCGGCCACCAAATCGATGTTCGTCCACGCGTTGTGGTAGCAGCGGCCGCAGCCAATATTAAGCAGCTTCACGGGATTCTCCAGCCTCAGGTGAAGCCGATTGGTTAGTGCCGGACGCTTGGCGACCTGGTGCATCACGGGTGATTCTTGCATGGTGAATTCCAATCCGCCCTGTGTAATCCAACCGGTGCAGCATCATGCCGATGTTGTGCTTGGCGAAGTACTCATCTACCGCACGACGAGCTCCCTGCCAGTGTCCGTAGTCGTCAATGATCAGCACGCCGCCGTCTGACAAACGCGAGAACAGATGTTCCATCTCGTGAGCCGTTGATTCGTACCAGTCCGTGTCCAGTCGTAGCAGTGCGATCTTGTTCGGTGCCGCCTCAGGAATTGTGTCTTCGACTTTGCCGACGTGATAATGAATTCGATCGTCGGGATACTGGGTCTGAACCATGTGCGACTGAACATCTTGAAGCGACGCGACACACCACACCGATTTGCCGTCGTTCTTGTCTTCGCTGGCAAGTTGTTCGACGGCGGTCGCACCATCGACGGACACGTCTGCTTCGGTCGGCTCGCTCATGCCTTCGAAGGTGTCAAAAAGATGAAGGTTGCGGCTGGTGTCGCCGGATCGTTTTAGCATTTCGGCAATGGCCATCATGCTGCCACCACGCCAGACACCGCATTCGACGATGTCGCCTTCGATGTCGGTTTCATTGATATAACGAACTGCTTCGCAAAGCCCATTGAGCCGTTCGGTGGACGTCATCGTGAATTGTCGAACCGTCGCCATGGTTTCCACGCTGTCGCGACTTAGGTCGGCCGGATAGCAATTTGGATCCGCCAGCTTCCGTTCTTGCCGAGCGGCACGCCGACGTTGTTTCCATGCTTTGAATCTGCGAATCACGATCGGACGCTCCGACTGGGGTTGGGCGCGGAATCTAGCTGCATTTGCTGACGATTCGCGCGAGAACGGTATCTATAAGACCGCTTGTAGTGCCCCCTGAGCCAACGCGTCAACGTCGCTTCCCCGGTCAAATCGCATCCGCGAGAGACCGCAGTCTCTGGATTCGGCTTGTGAATCGTTTTTGCATGCCTGTATAGATTGGATGTAAGCACACGTTTTCTATTTTCAACCCAATCGTTGCGTCTACCATGCTTGATGTGCCTGTTGCCTTTGTGATTTTCAATCGGCCAGAAGCGACGCGGCATAGTTTTGCAAGCATTCGCCGCGCTCAGCCGTCGCGGTTGTTTCTGATCAGCGATGCACCTCGGCCGAATCGCGATGGCGAAGTCCGTCTGGTGCAGCAGAGCCGTGACATCGCTGAAGGAGTCGATTGGGAATGTGACGTCACGCAAATCTACGCCGAGCAAAACATGGGATGTGGCAGACGGATCAGCAGTGGGATCTCCCAAGCGTTTGCCGAAGTCGACCGTCTGATCATTTTGGAGGATGACTGTGTCGCGGATGATTCGTTCTTCGACTACTGCGACGGTCTGCTAGATCGCTACCAAGCAGATGAGCGAGTGATGGCCGTGACGGGCAACAATTTCCAACAAGGTCATAGCCGTACTCCGTCCAGTTACTACTTTTCCAAATATCCTCATTGCTGGGGCTGGGCGACTTGGCGGCGAGCGTGGGATCTTTTTGATCTTTCGATCGCGAACTGGCCAACGTTTCGAGATACACAGCAACTGCAAACGATTTGTCATTCCGCGCGAGAAATCCAATACTGGACGCGAGTTTTTGACCAAGTTCACGCCGGAGACAGCCATAGCTGGGCTTTTCCGTGGACGCTGTCTTGTTGGATGAATCACGGACTGACGGCGATACCGGACGTCAATTTGGTTTCAAATATTGGCTTTGGTGTTGGAGCGACGCACACGCAAAAGGTCAACGGCCAAGCAACTTTGCCAACACATGCCTTAGGTGAAATTGTCCATCCAACCCATGTTCAGCGAAACTACATCGCCGACCAATTCACCGACGATCATGTTTTCAGCGGAAACGGGCGCCGTCGAACGATGCAAAAGATTGAAAACGCGTTTCGCAAGCTACGCCGGTCGGCCTAGAAAACGGGGGCACCCATCAAGTTGGCTTGCAACTAGGTTTGCGGAACAATTTTCAGGCCAGACTCTTCGACGACTCTCAGGAATTCGGAGCCTGAGTTTTGTGGGCCTCGCACCGTTGATTCGACCGGGCCGGGATTTGCCTCGGGATAGATCACGGGTTTTCCGAGCCAGAGCTGACCCAGATCCGGACGCCAGTCTCGATCGATGCCCAGGATGTCCCAGCGACTCATCGCCGGAAGCACCTCGGGTAAATGATAGGGCGACAGAGCGTGGCAGTTGAATAACGATTGGAGCAGGGAACCGTTGCTGCCTTGGAGCAGTGAACAGCGGTTGGAAATTGCTTGGGCCAAACGGGTTCGATAGCCAAGTCCGACGGGCAACAACTTGTGCGTCGCCGCGTTGTTACGAGCCAAGCTTTGAATCGGCCGGTTCAATGCATTGGTGGGCCGCTTGATGATGCGCCGCCAGTCTTGCTTTAACACGATATCCATGACTAACCCAGACCAGAGGACGGTGCGGTCATGCGCGTCGACAAACTGCTGCAGGTGTGTCAACCAACGAGCATGTTCCATGTCCAGACGCCCAAAGTTGTGCAGCATCTCTGGGTCAGGGCGAGGGGCGGGATCTTCTAGCCTTACGACTTTTACATCCAGTCGGTTGTCTTCGACAAATTTCTTGACCAGTGGATAGTTTGGTTCTGCTGACACGGCGGTCATCGGGCACTGCCAATCAAGCAGCAATAGATTCAAGCTGTCTTTACCACCGACCATGATGTAGTGGTTGGCATCGGGAAATCGTTCTTCGAAGCTCTGAACGCCAAGTTGCACCGCACGGGCAAAGTCTTCGAGGTTGGCCCGTGTCACTTCGTCGTTGACAGGCATGTCTTCGCTGACTTGAGTTCCCACAACAGGGCGGGTGTGCATTTTTAGCCGCACATCGGCGATCCCGTCGCGAAGGGTGTAGCCCTTCTTGCTGAGATGATGTTTCTGGATGTAGTCACGTCGAAGATGCAGTTCGCCAGTTTCGCGAACCAAGCTGAGCGGGTTGGTGCTATATCGGTCGCCAAGTTGATAGGCCGGCAGCAAGTCGCTGTCGCAGACAAACTGGTCAGCCGAAACAGCTTCGTTTGAACCTGACAACCACAAAGTCGTGTTGGTGATTACCGACGGATGATTCATGAGCGAATGGAAGATTCGAAAAGAGGGGGGGGCTGGCTTCGCGTTTATGTTGCCCAACAGTTTCTCACTGCTTGGCCTTTCGATTCGATAGACGCGTTCACTTGCTAGGCGGCGTGTCGCTTCGTCTTGGGTTGTACCGTGGGCATCGAGCCAGCGTCGCTGACCTGCCGAAAAATTCGATTCAGATCAGATTGTTCGTGATGCGGTTGGTAGTTTTGCCGAACGCTGTGCCAAGCAGCTTCTCCCAACTCTTCGCGTCGTTTGGGAGACGACAAAAGCTCGTTCAGCATGCCGGCATGGGCATCGATATCGCCGGGTGTGAACAACATTCCGTTTTCTTCGTGGTGGACGAAATCGACGATCCCACCGCTACGACCGGTTACCACTGGAATGCCTTGTCCCATCGCTTCCAACAGGCTCACCCCAAATGCTTCTTGTTGCCCGGTCATTTCGCCGGTTTGATTGTGGGCTGTAAAGATGACAGATTGATCGCGAAGTTCTTGGCCGCGATCGGAGCTCACCGCGCCATGACAATGAATCGACGACTCGGTGCCAAGATCGCGGATTCGCTGTTGGATCGCGGACGCCAAATCGCCTCCGCCCGCAATGTCCAATCTCGCTTGATCGTGTCTCTGTGCGATCTGGCTGAAGGCTTGAACGGTTTCTAGCGGTCCTTTGAAATCAACCAATCGCCCCAAGAACAGAATGCGTGGAGAAGCATCTGCGGGAATTGCATTGGGACGATGCGAAACAGGAACGCCAAAGCGTTTTAAGAAGATCTTTTCGGGATTGATTCCCAGTTGCTCAAGCTGACTCTGCGTGTACGTGGAGTTGGCGATGAACCAAACATTGTCCGGAAGATCACGCACGCTGTCACGATAGTTGAGCGGATGTAGCAAGGTGCCGTCGGTGTGGTGGCGGACATCCCAGGTGATGTCGTAGCCGTGGCAATGCACGACGATCGGAATATCCAGTCGTGACCAAACCTCGTGGAACCGGACTGCGAAATCCAGAAAATGCACAAAGGCCAGCGAAGCATCGTGTTGAGTGATGGTTTTTAACAACCACTCATCTCGCATCGATTCTTTGGTTTCGCTGGTTAGTCGCAGGGCACTGGCAACACGCCGAAATCCACTTTGCCGCCGCGGAATGTAGAGCGTGTCGCTCTGCATAGGCGTGCCCTGAGTGGTATTGCGCATGTCGTCGATATTGACAACGATCTGCTCACCGAGCATTTGACGCATTCGCCCCATCCAAAGATGCGACGGGTAGCTTTGGCCGATTCCGACGAAGGCGATTTTCAAGTTAATTCAAATGGTTTGAAGAGGGGCGGCTCGTGTTGCGGTGGTTTCGGAATCCACCGGAGGTACTCTTTGCGATCATGCTGCCAAGAGTCGTCTGGCCGTCGCAAGTGTAGTTTTGTGAAGTTTTTGCCGTGAAACTGGAGCTTTTCGGCCTAGGGGCAGCGTCTCGTCGGCAAACAGGCAGCCACAATCGCTGTAATCGTCACAATTAGCACGGCAGCCAGGGGAGGAGCAACTGTTTGGACAGTCCCAATCGTCAAAAGTTGCCGGGGGGTATTCGTGAACTAAACTGAATGAAAAATTTGCTGTCTACATCTTGGTCCGATTTCATGTTTCTGCGCTCTAAACCACTTCGTCGATCCCGCCCCAGCCGACCGGACCACTCACGACAACGACATTGGCTGCTGGCGGCTCTTGAGCCACGGATGATGTTGGCCGGAGATGCTGGAGTGGCAGTGGCACAGGTCGCCGCCCCAGTCAATGTGGCGGCCAATGCGTCAGCAAATACCAGTGCCGTGGCAGGATCCGTCACTGCGGCAAACGCGATTGATTCAGCGGCAATCAGCACATCGCTTGTGATCGTCGACGGTGGGGTTGAGAACGCCGCAGCGCTTCTGGCTGCAGTTCCCGAAGGCGTCGAAATCGCGATGCTGGACGCTTCGACCAGTGGCGTCGATCAGATTACGACCATCCTGCAAAACCGTCGCGGCGTTCAATCCGTTCACCTGCTTTGTCACGGTAGCGAGGGCGCACTTCATCTGGGCAACCAAACGCTTTCCAACGAAAACCTGAGCGAGTCTGACTCGTCGATCAATCAGTGGCGCCAATCGATGGCGACCAACGCTGACTTGGTGCTGTACGGTTGTGATGTCGCCAGCGGAACCACAGGTGTTCGCTTTCTTGATCGGTTGGCATCCATGGTGGGCATGGACGTGGCTGCTTCGACCGACCGGACCGGTGCCGCCGATTCGCAACATCATGCCGACTGGGATCTGGAGTATCAAAACGGTGACATCCAGTTCGACGGACTGTTGGCTGTTTCGCAGTTGCAGGCATTTGATGGCCAGCTCTCCATCGACATCTATGCTGCAGGTTCGACTGGCGATGAATTGATGGAGCTTGAGATCAACGGAGAAATTGTCGCGACCTGGTTTGTGGTCGGCACCGATGCGGCCAACGATCGATTCTATCCCTACGTGACCGATATCGATGGCGCGTCAATCGACGACATTCGTATCAATTTTGTCAACGACCTCTACGATCCAGACGCAGGCATCGACCGCAACTTGCGAGTTGACCGTGTCGTCGTCGATGGCGTCACCTACGAAACAGAAGCCCCCTCCGTATTTGGTGACGGCGTCTACACGGATGCCACCGGTGTCACCAGCGGGAATTTTCAAACCGAGTACTTGGTAGCTAACGGCTTCTTTGATTTCTCGGGTTCCGACGGCGGTGGTGGTGGGGCCACGATTGAAGTCGCCTTGGCAGGTCAAACGGGAACCGAGTCGGCTCAATTGCTAATCGATGGCAACGTGGTGGCAACCTACAACGACATTTCCGCCAGCGGCCAGACGTTTACTTATCAAAGTGACGGCAATGTAACCGCCGATCGCGTGCGAGTCGCGTTTATCAATGACACGTATACACCGGGCGGCTTTGACAGAAACCTTGAGGTCGATTTTATCCGCATTGATGGCCAGGCCTTTGAAACAGAAGCGGCCACGACCCTTTCCACCGGTACCTATCGATCAGGCATCGGTGTTGAACCGGGGTTTGTTCAAAGCGAAACGCTGCATTCGAACGGATACTTTCAGTTTCTTGCCAACGATAACCCCGGCGGCGGCGACTCGGGCAGTTTTTCGTTAGCGACAAGCAGCGTCACGACTGTCGAAGGGCAGGGGGCGATCACGTTGGAAGTGCAGCGCATTGGTGGTAGCAGCGGCAGTGCGTCGATCGACTACCAAACGTTCGACGATTCAGCCACGGCTGGTCAGGATTTTCAGGCGACCAGCGGCACGCTGTACTTTGCCGATGGTGAAACGTCCAAGCAGTTCACCGTTGACATTCTTAATGACTCCAACGAAGAGTCGACGGAAACATTTAGCGTACGCGTCAGCAACCCCAACGGAGCCGATCTGCTGGCACCGCGGACATCCTCCATCACGATTTTGGATGACGATTCGGGACTGCCTCGCTATGCCGATTTCAATTCAGCCAGCGGGATCAATCTGAATGGTTCGGCGTCCTACAACAGCGGTCAATTGGAATTGACTGGCGCGGGAAACCAGCAAGCGGGCACAGCGTTTTTTGACAGCCCGATTTCTTTCAATGATCAGACTTCCTTTCAGTCAGCTTTCACATTTCAGATTGGTGGCGGAAGCGGCGGCAATGGTGCTGATGGTATGACATTCCTGCTTCAGAATTCGGGGCAAGGCAGCGAAGCTTTGGGACAGAACGGCAGTAATTTAGGCTACAACACGATCGGACAGAGCGTCGCGATCGAATTTGATACCAGCCAAAGGCCCGGATGGGATATTGCTGTCGATTCGATTGCAGTGACGACGAACGGCCAAGTTGGCAACGCTTACACACAAGTCGGATCACCCTTTGATCTGAATAACGACACGCTGTACCACGCTTGGATTGACTACAACGGCGAAACCAATCTGCTGTCGGTGTTTGTATCGACTGAAGCAGAGAAGCCCATTTTCGCAGTGTTGAAAACCAATATTGAAATCGACCAATTCGTAGGCGATCAAGCGTATGTTGGTTTCTCGGCGGCCAACTACAACCGACCCAACTACCACCGCGTCGGCCAGTGGAACTTCTCGTTGGATGTTCCCGAAGGTGACCCGCCGCTGAACCCAACCGGCAATGTGGTTGAACAGGATGTGATCACTGGGCTAAACCAACCACTAGCGGTCGCATGGTCGCCCGACGGTCGCAATATGTATGTCGGCGAAAAAGGCGGCGTGATCAAAGTCGCTCGTGACGGCAGCACCAACACCAGCGTCGTGATCGATATCTCCGACAAAGTGAATGATGCTCAAGACCGCGGGTTGGTTGATTTTGTCTTGGATCCAAATTTTCAATCCAACGGCTACATCTATCTGCTGTACACGTACGATCCGCCCGAAGTATTCGACAACACGGGCAACGCTGGTCCTGATGGGCGTGGTAACCGTGCGGGACGCTTGGAACGGTTTACGTTGGACGCATCCAGCGGATTTACCAGCGTCGTCGATGGCAGCGGAACCGTCTTGTTAGGCAAGAACAGTACCTGGGATAACTTCAACGCCTACGTCGACAGCACCGCCAACTTGGGCGAACCGCAGGGCGGCATGGAAAACGGTCAATTCATCGAGGACTTCATCAACAGCGACAGTCGTTCGCACACGGTCGGCAGTCTCGCGTTTGCCAGCGATGGAAACTTGTTTGTATCGATCGGTGATGGTGCCAGTTTTAGCTTCACGGACCGCCGAGCATTGCGTGTCCAAGACGTGAATAGTCTCTCGGGCAAAGTGCTGCGAATCGATCCAAGTACTGGGCAGGGGCTAAGTGACAATCCGTTCTATGACGGAAACCCCAACTCCAACCAATCACGTGTTTACCAACTTGGGCTTCGCAATCCGTGGCGTCTGACGGTGGATCCCGAAACCGATCGCTTGTACATCGGCGAAACCGGATTGAATAGCTACGAAGAAATCAACACGGGCGATGCGGGCGCAAACTTTGGTTGGCCGTTTTACGAAGGCCGCCAAGGCGCTAACAGTGCCACGCCAGGGTATAGCACACTATCCGAAGCCGGCGTGTTCTATCAGAACAACAATGCAACCCCACCTCAGATTGCGTTGTATCACAACACCGTCGCTACCAATGCGATCGTGCTGGGCGACATTGTGACCGACTCTGATTTGGGTATTCAGTACGAAGGCGATCTGTTCTTCAATGACTTGTACCGCGGCGTTGTTCGTCACGTCGATGTCGGCGCGAACGGCGAATTGACTGGTTCAAGCGTGTTTACGACGGGCGCAAACTTCGTGGTCGATATTCAACAAGGACCCGATGGCTCGCTTTATTACGTCAGTCTGACCGAAGGCAAGGTCGGTAAGTGGCAGATCGTTTGATCGATGATCGATCGGAAAGTTGCTCTAGATGAAATGGCGTAGCTATTGAATCCGACGAATCGCAAAGCTCTGGCTTTCCAGCGGTTCGCAGGTCAGATAGCGAAGTTCCCAGTTGCTCTGAACGCAGAATTCGTGGACAGCTTCGATCACGCCATAGCGGAAACTGCCGACCCAGTTTCCCATCGAGTAATCGTGTCCCGATAGGATTCCGTTGGGCTTTACCTTACTGGCGTAAGCATTGAGTTCATCGCGAGTCGTTTCGTAGGAATGATCCGTGTCGATATACACCAAGTCAAAATAGTCGTCGGCAAACGCTGGCGCGGCATCGGTTGAAAGATCACGATGAATCTCGACTTTGCCCGATTCAATCTCCGTAGCGAACTTCGCTTGGATCTCGCGGTACAAGCCATCGTTGTATCGTTCGGTGTGCCAGATATCGACAAGATGTAACTTCTCGGGCGCCAACTCTTGGATGATCGTTTCGCTGAACTCTCCGCGGTTGACCCCTAGCTCGGCGACAACGGCTTGCGAACCGAGACGTTGCAGCATCTCGAATCGATTGAGTACCAGTTCGCAATTCTCAATGTGCTTCTTCTGGATGGGAACTTTCGCCAGGCGATCCACTGCTTGTTGTCGACGAATCGTTTCGTTCTCAAGGATGAAGCGTTTGAGAGGACGCGGTACGAAGTTCTTTAAGAGACGGCGCATTGGACGATGACTGCAATAGAAAGGGTGGCTCTGGGCGTACTATCTGCAACGTTGGACGGCAAACTAGGCCAGACACGCTGCAATCACCTCTTGTGGTGAAAACTGCGGGCGCATCGGCGACTGGGGTGGTGAATCTGGTTCGACAACGAGAGAAATCTGTCGGCGCTGAGCCGAAACAATCGCGGTGCGTACCATCATGCGGCCGAGCATGTCAATATCGGCTCGCGATGGCGTGACAAAGGTGCAGCCACCAAGGTGCAGCTATCAGGGTGCAGCTATCAGGGTGCAATGACAAAGGTCAGGCATGAACCATCGCAGCTGATCTATCAATGTGCGCTGGATTTCGGAATACTCGGGCACCTCGCCAACGATGAAGGCCCCGGTTTTGCCAACAGGATTGAAGACGTCACCATGATAAAAAGGAGTTCGCGCGACTTGCTGCGACCTGCTTGGTCGGTCGACCCCCAGGTCGTTCGATTCGATTCGCGCGTGGATGATTCGCTGCTGAGCGATTTGGTGAACGAGATTGAATCGACGATGAAGGCCGGTGAAACCTACAAACGCTGCCGTGCTCGCTGGGTTTCGCGGATTGATCTGCCGTCAGGGCCGGTCGTTGTCAAGCTGTTTACCGAGCGAAGTGCTCGGCATGCTCTTAAGCAGCGATTCCAGCGTTCGCGTGCTCGCCGCGCGGCTGAGAAAGCGTTTCGATATACCGAGTACGGGTTCAATACCCCGCAGCCACTGGCGATTTTGCAGGAACAGCGGGGCCCATTTCGCGGCAACTCGTGCATCATTTACGAGTACATCGATGGAGCAAATATTGCCGCTGGTTCCTGGCGGATGCTGAGCGGAGTCGCTGAATTGCAGGGCAAAAGCGGTTTGGAGTACATCTACGGTCAAATCCGCGAAACTCGCGATCGGCTGATCCAAGCTGGGTTGGCTCACTGCGACTGCCACGCTGGCAACTTCATGTTTGACCGCCAAGGACGGCTCTACCTGTTGGACTTGGATTCGATCAAACCCGCACGGGTCCGAAGGCGTAACGGGCCCAGAATGCACTACTTGTTCGATCTTTTGGAGCGTGGAATCACCACCCGGGCAAACGCCGACGCTGCCTAAACCCTTAGTGGGAGCGGTCCAAACCGCCCTCGAAGCGTCTATCTTGGCAAGCGAATCGAACGCAAACGGCCGTGTGGATCGCGTTTTTCGTTCTGCAGAACGCTGAGGATTCAGAGGTGATTGGCCAATGGAGCTGAATCATGCGGGAATCACGCCCCCTACGACCCATTGGCCTCGACGAAAATGGGCTTTGAGTGCTAGATTACGTGGCTTGCATTCGCCCCGGATGCCGCCCGATTTGCCACTTTTTGTCGAAGTTCGTTCACCGTGATTCTGATCCTGAAAAATCGTGCGACGGACGACCAAATCGATCACGTGCTCCAACGTGTCGAAGCCCTGGGGCTCCAGCATCATCTCAGCCGCGGCACATATCGCACGATCGTCGGCATCATCGGCGACGAAGAACTGCTGCGTGAAGAACCGCTTAAAGCAATTCCGGGCGTCGCCAAAGTGGTGCCGGTCCTGCCTCCGTACAAACTTGCCTCTCGCGATGCACACCCCGATCCCAGCGTCGTCGACGTCTCGGGAGTCAAAATCGGCGGCGGAAATCTGGGCATGATCGCCGGGCCATGCAGCGTCGAAGACCCCGATCGCATGCATCGCATCGCTGAGCACGTCCGAGCTTCAGGGGCCAATCTCTTTCGCGGTGGGGCGTTCAAACCTCGCACCAGCCCGTATGCCTTTCAAGGCATGGGGATCGACGGTTTGAAATTGCTTCGCGAAGTCGGCGATCAGCATGGTATGCCCGTCGTCACCGAAGTCACCGACCCACGGTTGGTCGAAGTGGTTTCGGAGTACGCTGACATGTTGCAAGTCGGCGCACGCAATATGCAGAACTTTGCACTGCTGACCGAAGTCGGAAAATCAAAGCGTCCGGTTCTACTCAAACGTGGCATGGCGGCGACGATCAACGATTTGTTGATGTGTGCCGAGTACATTCTTTCGCAAGGCAACATGAACGTCGTGCTTTGCGAACGAGGTATCAAGAGTTTTGACCCTGCGACGCGGAATTTGTTTGACGTCGCCGCTGTGCCAGTAGTGCACGGCTTGAGCCATTTACCGATCATTGTCGACCCATCGCACGCCACGGGCCGGCCCGATTTGATTCCTTCATGTGCCATGGCAGGCTTGGCTGCCGGTGCGGATGGTGTTCACATCGAAGTGCACGATTGTCCCGAGGAGGCGAAGAGCGACGGACCGCAGGCGCTGCTACCCGATCAATACCGTGAGTTATTCAGCCAAATGAAATCCTTGGCTGAACTTTTAAACAAAACCATTTCACCCGTCTCGGAGACATCCGCTTGAGCCGTCGAACAATCATTGCTGGTAACTGGAAAATGAACCTCCGCGGACAATCGTCTTCGGAACTGGCCAAAGGCATCGTCGCTGCTGTCGGCGAGAATCCTTCGGTTGATGTCGTCCTTTGCCCGCCAAACGTTTACCTGGGTGCTGTCGCCGAAGCCACTGCGGGAACCCCCGTCAGCATTGGCGCCCAAAACGTCTACGCCGCTGACGACGGAGCCTTCACTGGCGAAGTCAACCCATCGATGTTGACCGACGTGGGTTGTCGCTATGTCATTTTGGGACACAGCGAACGCCGCGCAATCATGGGCGAAACCGACGCTCAGATTAGCGAAAAACTCCACGCCGCCCTTGCTGGCAACTTGGTGCCCATCGTCTGCGTTGGTGAAACACTGGAAGACCGTGAAGCTGGCAACACCGAAAAAGTCGTCGAAACACAACTGCGCGGTTCGCTTGCTGGTTTGGATGAAGTCCGTGCTGCGGGAATCGTCGTCGCTTACGAACCCGTTTGGGCGATCGGCACCGGCAAGACCGCGTCGCCCGAGCAAGCCGAAGAAGTTCACGCGTTTATTCGCAAATTGCTAGGCGAACTGTTCACAGATGACGTGGCTGGACAAATCCGAATCCAGTACGGTGGCAGCGTAAAACCCGGTAATGCCAAGGAATTGCTTGGGCAGCCGAATATCGACGGAGCATTGGTCGGTGGCGCTAGTCTGAAGACCGATGACTTTGCTGGCATCATCGCCGCTGGCTGAGCCCCTTGGGCAAAGACAAAATCCAAACCACTCATATTTTGAAACTAGACGGACGAAAATCATGACGTTTTATTTCGTTGCAACACTTACCGGCACCTTGCTGGGATTCCTGATGGGATTCCTGTCGTTGATGCTGATCTTGTTGGTGCTGGTCCAACGCGGCCGCGGCGGTGGATTGGCCGGAGCATTGGGTGGTCCCGGTGGTCAAAGTGCGTTCGGTAGCAAAGCCGGCGACACGTTCACCGTGATCACCATTGTGATGGCAGCGGTTTGGGGGTTTACCTGTGCGTTTACGATGTGGTTACTTGGGCAACACACGCCCACAATCACGGCTGACGAAACAAGGTCGTCCATCTCCGCAGGACCTGCGGATGATGAAGACAAAACGTCGGGGTTGATCATTCCGCCGTCCAAAATCGACGGTTCGGCTGACGATTCGACCGGCAATGGTTCGCTCAGCAGTGGCGAAACACCATCGATGGATTTGACGCCTGCCAAGAAAGATGAAGCGACGGAAACCGAGTCGACTGAAAACGACGACGCGAAAGCAGACGACAAGGAAACTGCAATTGACGACAAGCCGGAAGCGGATGCAGACGGCGAGTCCGATGAAGCGGACGCAAAAGAAGGCGACGAATAGCCTTTGCGGGCAAATCCGTCTTTTAGAAAGATACGAATGAGCGCAACCACGACGAACTGCGTCCGCAGCATGACCGGACAAGGTCACGCTTCAGCCCAAGGTGATTTGGGCACGATGACAGTGGAAGTGCGCACGGTGAACAATCGTGGTTTCAAGTGTTCTCCACGACTGAGCGATTCGCTGGCCTCTCTCGAGAGTCAGGTGGAATCGCTCGCCCGGTCGCTTATCCCACGCGGAAGCGTTCACTTGAGCGTCAACTGGCGTCGGCCTGCTCAGCTGTCGTTGCCCAATATCGATCAAGATGTTTTGCAAGCTTACGTCGAGCAACTCGAGCATGTTCGCAAAACGTCCCGAGTCGAAGCTAACATCGATTTGTCGTCACTGATTACGCTTCCCGGTGTTATCTCGTCGGCCAAACAAAATCGCCGCGATGACGAACAGTTGTGGGCGTTTGTCGCGAGTACCGTGACGGCAGCGATCGATAACTTGAATGAAATGCGAGCGACCGAAGGCGGTCGCATGGCGGATTCGCTGCACGCGGATTGCAGCCAGATTCGGGTTCATTTGGATCGGATTGGCGAGATCGCTCCACGAGCGATCGATACCTATCAGCAGCGGCTTGAAGCCAAGGTGCAGCGCACGTTGGCGCAGCACGACTTGAGCGTCGATGCGGTGGACTTGCTCCGGGAAGTTCAGATCTATGCTGATCGATCGGACATCAGCGAGGAAATCACCCGCCTGGGCAGCCACTTGAAAATGTTCGTGGATGTCTTGGATGATTCGGTCGATGACGCTGGCCAAAGAGAGCCAACGGGACGTAAACTAGACTTCGTGATTCAAGAAATGTTTCGCGAAACGAACACCATCGGCAGCAAGGCGGCTGACTCAGAAATTTCGACCAATGTCGTCGAAATCAAGTGTGCGATCGAAAGGATGCGAGAATTGGTTCAAAACTTGGAATAGTTTTGATTCATCGCAACGCTACCTCAACCCTTTCACGCTCATGAACGACTGCGACAAAGCCCGACTCATTATCATTTCCGGCCCCAGTGGCGCGGGAAAGTCGACTGTCGTGGACCAATTGCTGACTCAGTGCAAATTGCAGCTGAAATTAAGTGTTTCAGCGACCACCCGCGCGCAGCGGCAGGGTGAAGTAGAGGGGAAACACTACTTTTTTATCTCCGACGAGCGATTTGCTGAGCTTCGATCGCAAGATGCCTTCTTAGAATGCAAGGAGGTTTTCGGGCAGGGACATTGGTACGGGACGCTTCGCCAGCAGGTCGCTGCGGCCCTGGCTGACGGCCAATGGGTCATCCTGGAGATCGACGTTCAGGGTGCGTTGGCCATTTTAGAGAACGAAGAATTCAATCCGATTACGCTGTTCATTCACCCCGGCAGCGTGGATGAATTGGAACGACGACTTCGCAATCGTGGGACGGAATCCGAGGAGGCGATCACGCGGCGACTGGAAACCGCCGGCCGTGAAATGCGTTATTTACACCGCTATCAATACGAAATCATTAACGGCAACGTCGACACAGCCGTCGCCGAAATTTGCCAATTGCTAAACGACCAAAAGGAAAGCAAGCCATGCTCGAAGAGCTAAAAGAAGAAGAAATCGTCAATAAGGTTGGCGGCCGTTTCAAGCTCAGCACACTGATCCAAAAGCGATTGGTGCAACTGAACCAAGGCAGCCGTGCATTGGTCAATGCTGACACGCACGACAAAATGACAATCGTTTTGCAGGAAATCATGCAAGACAAAATCGTATTGAATATGGAAAACGAAATCGAAACCGTCAAAGAGCTCGACTTGGACGCGACGATTGCTGCTGCCGAAGCTCCCGATTTGGAAGCGTCGGATTTGTAGACTGCCATTGGTCCCAAACGCATTTTCTTGGGCCGCCTGCGGCCCAAGAGATTCAAAAGAAGCCTATGAACAATAATGGGCGAGCCATTTTGCTCGCTGTCGGTGGCGGGATTGCTGCCTACAAATCAGCGATTCTTTGTAGCCGACTTGTTCAAGCTGGCAACGATGTGTGTACGGCAATGACGCACAGTGCGACCGAGTTTCTCGGGCCCGCAACGCTCGCGGCCCTCTCTGGCAAGCCAGTCGCGACCAAAAGCTTTCATACCGATCACCCCTTGGGCGCCCACATCGAATTGGCACGCGATCTGGATTTGATGATCGTTGCTCCGGGAACCGCAAATCTGTTGGCAAAGTTTGCGAGCGGAGTTGCCGATGATTTGGTCAGTACGCTTTATTTACAAGTGACTTGCCCGGTTTTGATCGCTCCAGCGATGAGCCATGCGATGTGGGAAAAACCCTCGGTGGCAAGAAATGTTGCTCAGCTTACCGAAGACGGCTGTCACTTTGTGGGGCCCGAGACTGGTTGGCTTAGTTGCCGTGTCAAAGGTGCCGGTCGAATGAGTGAACCCCAGCAGATATTGGCGGCAGCAGACGATTTGTTGAAAACGTGAGGTCCAGCCCAGCGTCCTAATCCGAGCTTGCTCGATTTTCGGGCGGGTCAAAGTCACCCTTCTTTTCAAACGCTTTATGTCTCTTTTTGTTTTCGGACACCGAAATCCTGACACAGACGCGATTTGTAGCGCGATCGCTTATGCAGATTTTCTGCGTCGCACCACGCGCCCCGATGCGGTAGCGGCCTGCTGTGGACCACCCAACGAGCGCACCGAATTTGCGCTGCACACCGCGGGGATTTTGCCGCCGCGGATCATCATGGACGTACGTCCTGCAGTGGAAGACGTTTGCAATCACGAGATCTCGCTGGCACACGAATCGGATTGCTTCTACGAAGTCTACGAGCAGATGAATCTGCACAAGCTACGAGCAATTCCCATCGTCAACGATGCTGAAAAGCTCGTCGGGATTGTCACCTTACTGGATCTGCTGGAACTGGTTCTTCAAGGCGGCGTCGACCCCATCCAATCCCGGCAAGTGCACGGGAACCTTAAGAAGATCGTGTCCGTGCTCGGCGGTACTTTTCAGCACAAAGTCGACATTGAACGTGACGAGCAGCTGATTGTTTCGGTGGGCGCTATGAGTGCCGGTGGATTCGTCGACCACATGCAAGCGTTCCCCGCTGAAAAACTGCTGGTCGTCAGCGGCGACCGTCCGACGATTCAGTTGCCTGCGATCGAACGCGGCGTTCGCGCGTTAGTCGTGACAGGCGGATTTCAGCTTTCCAATGGGTTGATGCAGTTGGCCGAAGCTCGGGGCGTGGCGGTCATCAACAGCCCGTACGACACCGCGACGACCACGATGCGTATCAAAGCGGCGCGGCTGATCCAATCAGTGATCGATACTGATTTTGTTACTCTGCCGGCAAAGCTAGCCATCGAAGACGCTCGCCAGCAAGTCGTGCGAACGGACCAGGTGGTTTTTCCTGTTCTGGACGATGGCCGACTGGTCGGAGTGCTCAGCAAGAGCGACCTGGTCAATCCTCCGCAAACTCAAGTCGTTCTGGTCGATCACAACGAAATTTCGCAGGCTGTTCGCGGAGTCGAAGATTCCAACATTGTTGAGGTGCTCGACCACCATCGACTGGGTGGCTCGTTGAAATCGACGCAACCGATTCGATTCTTTATGGATCCGGTGGGATCAACCTGCACCCTGGTCGCCAGGATGTTTCGTCAAGCAGGTATCGACCCAACCCCGGGCATCGCTCTGTGCATGGCATCGGGAATGATTAGCGATACGCTCAATTTGCGATCGCCGACCACGACGGATGTTGACCGCAATCTTCTGCCTTGGCTCAATGAGTTCTGCAAAGTCGACTTAGAAGAATACACCAGCGAGTTTTTTGCCGTCGGCTCGGCCCTGCGAAGCTGTTCTCCGGAGCAGGTCGTTCGCGAAGACTGCAAAGAGTTTGAGGAACACGGCCGGCGTTTTTCGATTTCGCAAATCGAAGAGATCGGGTTTGACCTTTTCTGGGAACGCAAAGACGAGCTGTTCCAGGCTTTGGAAGGCTTGGCCAATCAAAACCGGCTAGAATTTTCCGCCTTGTTGGTCACGGATATCGCCAGCACAGGCAGTGTTTTGATGATGAGCAGCGAACCGGCCGGTTGGGAAGACATTAACTATCCGGAGTTGGAAGACAGGCTGTACAAGCTGGAAGAAGTAGTCAGTCGCAAGAAGCAATTGCTGCCATTGATCATCAGTCTTTTGGAAACTGGGCCAGTTGTCGCCTAAGTTGCTCGTTTGAGCAAATTTTAAGTCGCTTCAAATTTTCGTTTTTCAAGTGATTCGAGTAAACTGCGACGTCGTTTTCACGACGCCGTGGGAAATTTTGTTTGCTATTTGTCATTAACTAAAACTGAAGGTATGCCTGTGTCATCAAACAAGAGTGATCGCCGAGACTTTTTAAAAACCAGTGCTGCGGCCGGGGCCGCGACTTCGGTTCCGTACTTTTTTTCGACGCCACGCACGTTGGCTCAGGAAACGAAAAGCAAGAATGATCGCATCACGCTTGGTGTGATTGGCGCCGGCGGAATGGCGAACGGTAACATGAAGGCCGCCAAGGATTGGGTGGACGTGGTTGCCATTGCCGATGTTGATTCCAAGCGGTTGGCAAAGTCAAACAAGACCATGAGCGGCGGAAAGGCGGACGTCTACGAAGACTACCGTGAAGTACTTTCGCGTGATGATATCGATGTCATTCACATCGGCACTCCAGATCATTGGCACACCAAACCGCTGATCGAAGCAATGTATGCGGGCAAAGATGTCTACTGCGAAAAACCGCTGACGTTGACCATCGACGAAGGCAAATTGATTCGCAAGGTGCAAGAAGAAACCGGCAGTGTCGTTCAAGTCGGCACCCAGCAACGCAGTACATTTAACCTATTTGTTAAAGCCCTTGCACTGGTTGCTGATGGCCGCGTAGGCAAAATTCAGCAGGTCCAAGCAGCGATCGGTGGTGCACCCAAGAGCCCCGCGATTCCTGTGGCTGATGTGCCCAGTGAATTGAACTGGGACCGTTGGTTGGGACCCGCACCGGCAGTGGACTATCGGCATCTTAGCACCGGGAACAAAAATGGTCGTGGCAACACAAACTGCCACTATGAGTTTCGCTGGTGGTACGAGTACTCCGGCGGCAAATTGACTGACTGGGGGGCTCACCACGTCGACATTTGTAACTGGGCCTTGAAACTGAATGGCCAGACGGCTGGTCCTGTTTCGTTGGGCGGTCGCGCCGAACATCCGGTCGAATTCAAGGATGGATTTCCCGTCGATAAAGATCGCTATAACACTGCGACCAACTTCAACTTTTCTGTGAAGTATCCTGGCGGGACCGAGATGATTATCCGCAACGATACCGATAATGGCGTTCTGATTACGGGCGATAAAGGACGGATTTTTGTCAATCGAAGAAAGTTGGTTGGCAAACCTGTCGAAGAATTGGCTAACAATCCGTTGCCCGAAGACGCGATCAGCAAGGTCTACCGCGGCATGCCGATGGAGTCCAACGAACGCAAGCAGCATTGGGCCAACTTCTTGCACTGCCATCGCAATAAGCAGACTCCTATCTCCGACGTCCATACTCACATGGAAATGTTGAACGTCTGCCACCTCGCTGGCATCTCAGCACGCCTTGGTCGGGATCTGAAATGGAACAACGATTCCGAGCAAATCGTCGGCGATGAAGAAGCCAATTCGTTCCTCGCACGACCGTACCGCGAAGGCTACGAGATCGAAATGCGAGAGACGGTCAAAAGCTAAGTTAGGCTTCTTCAGCTAACAAGCGTACACGCCGTGGAGCCATGCTCTGCGGCGTTTTTTGTAGGTGCGGATAGGCCGTATTATCAACGGTTGGAGCTTGCGGCAGGCCTTCCCTAGCATTGTGTTTTGGCGGTTGCTCCTTCTCGTGCTGAATGTTGCCTGATTCGGCTGTCTGAAAATGGCAAGCACGGATTAACACGGTATAATTTGGCGGTCCCACCTTTCTCACTCTTGAGGTTCCTGATGAACAATTCGCATTCGATCAATCGCCGTAAATTTTTGGAAACCACCTCGGCTGCCGCGATCGCGGCGGGAGTAGGAATCTCGGCAGCCACGGCTCAGGCCGAAGCGGCAGCAAAAGTGACCGCGGAGACCTTAGTCGGTCGCTTGTACAAAACCTTCAGTGATCAACAGAAGAAAGATGTGTGCTTCGACTGGAATCACACCGACAAGAAACGTGGCCTACTGCGAACCTTTGTCGCCAACAACTGGAACATCACCAAGCGTGAAATCAACGACGATTTCTACAGTGATGAGCAGCGAGACATGATCACCCAAGTATTCGAGTCGATTGTGCATCCTGAGTGGCACGAGCGATACTACCAACAAATGGAAGATGATTGCGGCGGTTTTGGCAACGAACAGTCCATCGCGATCTTTGGAAAGCCAGGAGAAGGCAAATTCGAATTGGTTTTGACTGGTCGGCACATGACGTTGCGATGTGACGGAAATTCGGCCGACCACGTTGCTTTTGGTGGGCCGATTTTCTACGGGCACGCGCCGCAAGATAACGAAGACGCCAATCACACTGACAATGTGTTCTGGAGCCAAGCGGTTGCTGCTAACGATTTGTACAAAATGTTGGACGGTCGCCAGCAGAAACAATCACAAGTCGCCAAGACACCTCGCGAGCAGGCCGTCGCATTTCAGGGCAAACAAGGCAAGTTCACGGGGCTTCCTGTCAGTGACATGTCGTCCGACCAGAAGGAACACTTGCAAAAGGTGTTGGCGACGATGACCGAACCCTATCGTCAGAGTGATCGTGATGAAGCTTTGCAGTGCTTAAATGCACAAGGCGGGATTGATGCGTGCAACCTTTCCTTTTACACGGACAAGGACATCGGCGGCGATAAGGTTTGGGACAACTGGCGTGTCGAAGGGCCTAGCTTTGTCTGGCACTATCGCGGCGCACCTCACGTTCACGTCTGGGTGAACATGGCTGATTCGGCCGACGTAAAATTGAACGCCTAAACGGTCTTGTTTTTTGAGCATCGAAGTTCTACCAGCAGCTAGTTGGTAGGACGCAGAATGGGAAACGTTGCGTCGGAGTTTTCGACGATCAAGTATCGATCGTTGACGGCAACGTTTTTGAACGTCTGCTTTTTTCCAGATGGCCAGCTGATTTGGACGGTTTCGATCGTTGGCGAGCTACCGATACCAAAGTGGATGATCGGTTCGTTTGTGCACATGTATCCATCACCGCCGACTTGCCAAGCAGTCCAGGACTGATCGCCTGCGGTCAATCGCACTTCGGCCCCAATCGCATCGCGTTCGCTTTCGACGCCAGTCAGTTGCAACTGAATCCAGTTTCCGGGCGGCGTTTGTTGGTTTTGAAGCAGTGCGATCGGTTGATCAAGATGACCGGCGAGCAAATCGATGCGTCCGTCGCGATTCCAATCGAGTGTGGCAAGGGTGCGTCCCAGGGTCGCCTGTTGTCCATACGCGTTCATTGCGGATTCATCTTGCAGCGTAAATCCCTTGGGGCCGCCGCGAAACATTTGCGGCTTCATACGAAACGGAATGTCCGCATACCGCGCGTCGTACAGGTGCCCGTTGAGCGTTGCTAAGTCAGCCCAGCCGTCGTTGTCAAAGTCGGTTGCCTGAGTGCCAAAACCCAGCACGTTCATGCTGGCGTTTTGCAAACCCAGCTTAAGAGCACTGTCAACGAAAAAGCCTGATTCCTGCTGTAAGAACAGATTGACCGATTCATTGTGGAAATTCGAGACGTGCAAGTCAGGCTTCTGATTGCGGTCAAAGTCTCCCAACGCGATGCCCATGCAGGCTTGTGCGGTCCCGCGCGATCCAATGCTGCAACCACGAACTCCGGCAGACTCTGTCAGAACAAATCGCTGGTCGGTGGTCGTTGAATTGCGCTCATCGGGTTCGCTGACCCACAGATGATTTAGATCTCCGTCATTGGAAATGAAAATGTCGTTTCCGGCCTGGCCGTCCAAGTTGGCGATGATGACGCCGAACCCATAGTTCGGCGAAGCGTCAAATGCAGACCATTTCTGAAAACCACCGGCGTGGCCGCTTCGCAACACACGGTCAATCGCGGCGCGAAATCTTTGCGGCTGGCAGCTGATCGCTTTGCCTTCGCATGCAAGTTCAAAGACTGTTGGATCGTCGACGTAATTGACTTCGACGATCTCTGGTAAAGCGTCGCCATCCAAATCGCCCACGGCGATGCTGGACGTCCACTGGTCGACGGAATCAAAAGCTTGCGAGGCGACTTTCTGATAGGTCCCGTCGCCTTGATTGAGGTACAGGCTGTTGGTGCCGATATTCGCCACCAGCAGATCTGGCCAGCCATCTTGATTAACGTCCGCCGCGCAGACGCCTTGGCTATAACCCTTGTCACCAACTCCCGCTAAGTCACTCATTTCGACGAAGGCAGTCGTGGCGTGCTGGCGAAAAAGCTCGTTGGCATTGGAAACGCCACTTGGCTTGCCGCCCGACTGGGCAACGTAGATGTCACAGCACCCATCCAAGTCATAGTCGAACGCCGCCAATCCACCACCATTCGTCTGATGCAAATAGTTTTTGCGGTTGGTCAGATCGTAGTCGCTGATAAACGATGTCTGGATGCCCAGATCATTGGCCACGTCTTGCAACGCAAATTGCGTCTCGGTGGTAGGCACACTGGATGGCGATTCGGATTTGATTAGTTCGGCGAGGTCAGGGAGTGGCCAGGCTTCAGGATCCAACCCGAGCGTTGTATTGATACGGTTTTGGGAAATTGCCTCAGCGTCCGCTGCAGCTTCCCAGCTTGCAATCGCTTTGCGGCGGCCGGCGAATTGACCGGAAAGTTGCTGCAAATTGCCATCGATTCGCGACGCTCTTTCCAACCAGCCGTTGGATTCCCACGGGCGTCCGAGACGCTGAAGTTGCTCGGCGATCCAACGCGATTGTTCCGCATCCGCATTTCGGGCCAAGCGGTAAATTTTGTCCAGGTCCGCGAGAGTCTGCTTTGCCTTGAGCGTCTTACCGGATTGCCCGATGTCTTCCAACGATGCGATTAGATCACGCAAGGCACGACGGTCCGTAGCGTCCCTTTTCAGACATTCACAGAATGCTCGGATCGCTTCCTGGTGCCGTTGCTGCTGACGAAGCCATGTTCCCAAAGTCGCCCAATACTCGGGATGTCGCTCTGTTCCCGCAGGGATCGATTGCGCCCATTGGCGGAGCTCGGATTGATCGCCGGTGTTGGCCAGCAATCGTCCCAGAAAAGCAGCGGCGGCTTGCGACTGGGGAAATTGGTCGGCCGCCGAATGCGCCAACTCCTTGGCCTTGTCTCTCTGGATGACTTGGGCGTTGGACAACCGAGCGTCGCCAAGAATCGTTAGGGTGGGGGACTTTTCATAGTCCGCATACGAAACCGTTGGAAACGGAGCGCTCAGGTCGATCAAACTCAACAGATCGTCAGGATTGGCGGGCTCCAGTTTTAATAATTCACGAGTCTGCTGGGCCGCTTTAAATCGTCTGCCTTGAGCGTTCAGGATCTGTGCCAGTAGTCGACGCGCGGGGACGAAGTTTGGCTGCAACTGGATGGCTTGTTCGAGCGAAGATTCCGCTTTATCGAAATCTCCGGTTTGAAGATGCCATTGAAAAGCACGCACGAGAGCGTGGCTGGACGATTCGGGTTTCTTGGTTGCAAATGCCTCGGCCAGCGTGGCAGCTTGCGCGTAGTCTTTCCGTCTGGAGAACACTTCGATCGCCATCGCCAATATGTCAGTGTCTTCAGGATGGGCGACTAGCAACGCTTCGATCAGCGTTTTGGCCTTGTCGAGATCTCCTTGTTCAACGGCTAGCGAAGTCTGATCCAAACGGTTTTCTCGTCTCTCGGGGACCACGGACGATGCGGTCGTCGATTCGGAGACGGGGCTCGCTGGCTGCTTGTCGCGATCGCAGCCAGTCAGTAAGCCTGCGGCAGTCATGGCAAGGACGATCAGCCATCGCGACGACCCCGAAAAAACGCGGCTGGGGCTGGCGATTGGAAAGAACATGTAGCCTACGACTCAAAGACAGGTCACGAAAACACGAAACCGACAGTCGAAAAGCTGTGCTGGTGGCAAGCCGATACTTCGCTGATCGTTCGTGCTGAAGAGATCTTCAGGAACGTTTACTATCTTACCCTAAACCAGCTAATTTGCGGCAAGCATCCTGGCAACAGAAATCGACAGCTCGGTTCTCCTGAACAGGAAAACGAGCGGGCAGTCGAGATTTAGAGCATCCTATTCGGCCTGCCATCAGTTCTGGCTTCGGATCTGTCTGGCAGGCGTACGGTGTCCAACTAGCGGGAAAAGAACAAGCGTTTTTGAAGCAAGCGGGGTGCTCGCACCAGAACCTCAGTTTGATCATCTTCCGCTTCGACATCGTTAGCCGGCGTGCTATCAAAATCGAACTGGTCCGTGCTGATGACTTCGATCGGCACACGGCGAATACCGCGACTGTCGACTTGGGCGTTGATCGTCAGCGTTGTCGATGCTCCCGCAGCCAATGTGCCCACGGTCCATTCGCCCGTTGAACTGTTGTAGCTGCCAGTTTGTGGTTGGCTGGAGATCAGTGTCAGTCCAGCCGGCAACAAGGTGCGAAGGTTGACATTGGTCGCTGCGTCGGGGCCAGCATTGGTGGCGTTGAAAACCAACTGGATGCGTTCGCCTTCGAGTGGTTCTGCATTGTCGACCGTTCCGGTCACCGCGATGTCGACGACTTGAGGGTCGATCGATGCGTCGCTGATGTCGTCTTCGCCCGCGACTCCGTTACCTGGCGTACTGTCGATGTCGAACTGCCGTGCCGAAGTGATTTCTGCGACGTTGGTGGTCGAGGTGGCACCGGTCAGTGCCGTTGCAATTTGCAGTGTCGCGGCGGCTCCCACTGGTAAACTTGCAACGTTCCAAAACCCATTGGTTGGATTGTAAGTTCCGATGCTTGGGTTAGCGGAAACGAATCTTAGTCCAGCAGGGATCAGGTCCGTCACGACGACTTCCGTCGCCGTGTTTGGTCCGTCGTTGGTAAGCGTCAACAGAAAGTTAACCGGGTCGTTGCGGCCGGGATTGGTGTTGTCGATTGTTTTTGTCAGCGACAGGTCCGCCACTTGCGTCACGAAGTCGGCGCTGGCTTGATCGTCTTCGCCGGCCAAGTTGTTGCCCGGTGTGCTGTCGCCATCCGGTTGGTCGGCGGCTGTGATTTCCGCTTCGTTGGTGGATCCACGCGAATTGTCGACCGTCGCGTTGATGACCAAAGTCGGCGTTGCTCCTGCGGTGACCGTTCCGATCTCCCATATGCCATTGCTGGCGTTGTACGTTCCCACAGTCGGAACTGCGCTGACGAACGTCAATCCAGTCGGCAGCAAATCCGTTACTTGAACGCCCGTCGCCGTCGATGGACCATCGTTTGTCAGGCCAAGCGTGTAGGCGATCTGATCGCCAATGTTTGGATTGGCATTGTCAATGGATTTGCTTAGCGCCAGATCGACCAATTGCGGCGACAGGTTCGCGCTGTCCTGATCGTCTTCGGAGGGATCGTTGTTTCCTGGCGTGCTGTCAGGGTCGAACTGGCTGCTGGTTAGGATTTCGGCAGTGTTGACTTTGTCGCCGACGGCATCCACGCTGGCTTGGATCACAAGCGTCGCCGAAGAATTGGCGGCCAAAATTGGGATCGTCCAGATGCCGGTGCCGTTGTTGAAGTTTCCAGTTGACGGCGTGGCATTGACCAGCGACATGCCGCTTGGCAACGTATCGCGAACGTCAATGTTACTAGCTGCATCGGGACCACCGTTGGTCACGCTGATGTTAAACGTCACTTGCTGGCCAACATTGGGATTGGCATCGTCCACTGTTTTAGTCAGTGACAAGTCAGCGCTGGCGGGAGTCGTCGTGACTGCCGCTTGATCGTCTTCGGCGGCAACACTATTGCCCGGTGTACTATCGATGTCGGTCTGATCGGCGCTGGCTACCTGTGCTGTGTTGGTCTTTATGCCCGGCGTTTCCGCAGTCACCACGATATCCAGAGTTGCCGAATTGCCGGACGCGATGGTGCCGATCGTCCATAGTCCGCTTGCTGGATTGTAGGCCCCCGCCGGTGAACTGCTGACAAAGGTAACGCCGTCGGGCAAAGGATCCGAAACGGTCACGCCTGTTGCCGCATCTGGACCGGTGTTGGTGGTCGTCAGCGTGTAGACAAACGATTCGCCAATTGCCGGTCGGTCGGCGGACGAAGTCTTTGTCAGGGCAAGGTCGATCTGTTGGGCGCTGAACTGTGCGGAATCCTGGTCGTCCTCGTTCGCTACATTGTTGCCGGGTGAGCTGTCGGGATCGGCTTGGTCAACTGCGGAGACTTGAGCTGTATTGGTCGTTGCGCCCAACGCCAAGACTTCGCCGATGATATCGAGGCTTGCGTTGCTACCACTGGCAACGGAACCGACGTTCCAAATTCCAGTGTTGGAATTGTAGGTCCCCGATGTCAGGCTGTTCGAAACGAATCGCACGCCCGTTGGCAGAACATCCGTTACGCTGACACCTGTGGCTTGGTCAGGCCCCGCATTCTGCAGCAAAATCGTAAAGGTAATGTTGTCGCCGACGTTGGGAGTTGGGTCGTTGACTGATTTGGTAAGCGAAAGATCAGCTTGAGGCGTCACAAAGGCTGCGCTGTCCTGGTCGTCTTCGGCTGCCACATTGTTGCCTGGTGTGCTGTCGACATCGTTCTGGTCAGCGGCCGTGATCTGAGCGGTGTTAGAATCGTTTGTGATGGCATCCAGGCGTGCCCGCAACGACAACGTTTGTGTGCCGTTGACGCCAATGGTGCCGACGGTCCAGACGCCCGTTGATGAATTGAAGCTGCCTTGGCTTGGTGTGCTACCCAGTAATGTCACGCCTGCTGGTAAGGTTTCTGTTACCGCCACGCCTGTCGCAGTTGACGGACCCGCGTTGTTGACCGTGATCACAAACGTGACTTCTTCGCCCACATTGGGCCGCGCATTGCTGACGGTTTTCGTCAGCGAAAGATCGATCTGCTGTGACGTGATCGCTGCGCTGTCTTGGTCGTCTTCACCGAGGACGTTGTTGCCTGGCGTCGAGTTGGGATCGAATTGATCCGACGAGATGATCTCCGCCGAGTTGGTGTTCGTCCCGGAAGCGTTGGAAGTCGCCACTAGGTTCAGTGTTTGCGATCCGCCAACTGGTACGGTACCAACGTTCCAAATGCCCGTTGCACTGTTGAACGTAGGAGAAGACGACGAGACAAACGTGGTGCCGGGGGGTAACTGATCGCGAACATTGACGCCAGTCGCTATGTTCGGCCCTGCATTGTTGACGGTGATCGTGAAGGTCACGTTGTCACCCAAGTTGGGCGTCGCGTTGTTGACCGTTTTTGTCAGCGATAGATTGGCCGACGTTGGTGTGACCGACACCGATGCCTGATCGTCTTCGGCCGGGTTATTGTTGTTGGGGATGCTGTCGGGATCGTTGATGTCGCTGGATCGGACCTGAGCGGTGTTCGTTTTGACGCCTAGTGAGTCCACGCGAGCAGTGATCTGAAGCGATGGTGTGGTGCCTGGGGTAATCGTGCCGACTGTCCAGACTCCCGTCGCCGAATTGTATGCAGCTGGCTGATCGGTGGAGACAAACGACAGGCCCGCAGGCAACGTATCGGCGACAGTGACGTTGGTCGCTGCATCGGTGCCACTGTTTTGCAGTGCTACTGTGAAGACAACGTTCTCGCCCAAGTTAGGCGTCGCATTGCTAACCGTTTTGGTCAGTGACAAATCCGCTTGCGAACTGGCAAAAATCGCGCTGTCTTGATCGTCTTCTGCGATCTGATTGTTGCCCGGCGTGCTGTCGATGTCCTGCTCGTTGGCCGAGATGATCTCCGCGATGTTCGTACGTGAACCACTGGCGGTCACATTGGCCGTGATCGTTAGCTGGGCTGATTGGCTGGCACCAAGTGAACCCAGATTCCAAATTCCGCTGCCATTGTTGTAAGTGGTGCCGTTGTTCGATGTCGCACTGACAAAGCTAGTGCCTGCTGGTAGTACGTCGCGAACGTTTATTCCTGTCGCACCGCTTGGCCCGGCGTTGTTGACCAAAATGGTGAACGTGATTGCGTCTCCGATGTTCGGAGTCGGGTTGCTGACTGTCTTGGTCAGCGAAAGGTCGATGGACTCGGGAGTAAATGCAGCAGAGTCCTGGTCGTCTTCGCCGGGGTTATTGTTGTTTGGCGTGCTGTCCGGGTCCGCTTGGTTGGAGGCGGAAATCTGCGCTGTATTGGTCTGCTGCCCAAGCTGATTGACCGTGGCGTTAAGCGAAAGTGTCGCTGTGTTGGCACCTGCGGTTGCGCCCAGTGTGCCAAGCGTCCAAATGCCTGAATTTGGATCGAACGTTCCTTGGGATGGGCTGTTGCTGTTCAAGGTCACGCCGGCAGGCAAAACATCAGTGACTTGGACACCCGTCGCTGTTGACGGACCACTATTGAGCACGTTGATGGTGTAGACAACTTGCTGGCCGACGTTGGGTGTGGGATCGCTGACGGATTTCGTCAGGCTCAAGTCGGACGATTCCAGGTTGTCAAAATTCGCTGTAAAAACGTTTGGCGCCAGCGTGCCGACTAGATCCGCGGTGCCGTTGATGTTGGATGCACCTGAGATATCAAGTTCGATTGCACCGACGTCTGCAAAGTTGACGCCTCCACCTCCGGCAGAGATGAAGTTGGAGAACGGTACATATTCAGTTGTGGTGGTTCCACCGCCCGTGACGGGAATCGGAATGGTTGCAGTGCTGAATCGGTTTGTCGTCGCAGCGTTTGCGTCGTCGCTGTAGAGACGTACGACAGCATTGCCACCTGCCAAGTCCGCACCAAATTCCAAACGAATGCCTTCGGCTTCGCCGTTGGCCGTCAAATCTTGCGAAAGTCCGTTGTCGTTGATCGTTACCGCGTCACCATCGACACCATCCCAAACAACACGTCGTTCACCATCGCCCGTTTGAATCGAATCGAATGTCAGCACATTGGGCAGCAACGGGTCGTTGACGCTCAGTTGCACTGCGCCGTTGACACTGGTTTTATTGACAAAAAGATCTCGTTCGCCCCCCAGTGCTTCCGGAGCCAGTTGCGAGATTGCCACCGGAACTCCGTCATTGGTGCTGTCGTTGGCTATTTGTTGAGTGCCGTCAAAGCTATCGATCGTGGTCGACAGTCTTCCTTGCACGTCATTGGCACTGATTGTGATTCGCGGCGAAACATCCGTTTGCAGGTTTCGTCCGCCCACGGTTTGCGCGGGCTGACGAACAAAATAGTTGTCCGCGGTGAGCGAATCAAACGTGTATTGGCCAGCACCGTTGGTCGTCTGATTGGGAAGGACTTGTGTGTCAGTGCCGATCTCAAGCGCACCGCTACCATTGCTGTCTCGATAGAGCTCGACGGTTGCTCCGACGATACCCGGTTCGCCACCGTCCAGGGAACCATTGCCATTGGTGTCGTCGAACAGTGTGCCTGTAATTTCGGCTAGATCAGTTGGTGCGACTAGCAATCGACGCAACTCAAGTTGCTCCATCCGTAGTCGACCGCGATGGGGCTTTCGCTGACGCTGTTTTGGGGCATCGCAAAGATTCGCTAGTGCTGTGCGCAGTCGTTTGGTTCGTCGTTTCATACCGAATCGCCATCAAAATCTTGGAGGATCACCGCTACAGCAGAAGGTTGTGGCGAAGCCCGCGGCCATGCCAAAGTCTCTCTGTAATACGCTGCAAGTCGACTTATCGCGGCAGCGCATGACTCGCGCAGGCATTCGTCAAAGTCAACCTAATCCCTGTAAAGATCGGCACCGAGCCGATCGGCGTTGATGATTTCGCGGTCCGGTTAGGCAAGAATCGGAGAGTTTTCCAGCGTGAAATTAATTTGTGAAACTCACGAAAGACGCGAGCGCCGCAGAGCAGGGGAGTTTACTTTTGCAATCTGTGTTCATGAGCCGATTGGCGTGAAGGCGGGTCAGCGCTGGCCACCGATGCTGACGCACGATGGCTCGTTGCCAAAGCAAACTATTGATTTGCCCAGTCGTTCATATGGCTACGAATTTCACGCACCGTCTTTTGGCAGGTCACGCGCCTGATCCGTTCATCGCCCTCGGGAGTGTTTGGTGACCCCATTGGCACGTCTGTTCGCCAGAAGCAAGCCGCAAGTTGTTGGGACGTGCTTGCGCTACAGTGAATTTCCGTCGCACGCGTCCCCGCTAAAACCGAACGCACGTTCTGGGCACGAATTCCGCAGCCGGGCATGACAACGATTTCGTTTGCTGCTTGATCGATAAGCGCCCGAAGCAACGGAATTCCCTGTGGAGCCGTAGGAGCTTGGCCCGACGTCAACACTCGGTCGATGCCGAGTTCGATCAAGTGCTGCAATGCCGTTTCGGCATCCCGAGCATGATCAAACGCGCGGTGAAAGGTGACGCTGCGGGGCCCAGCCATTTCGCACAAACGCGTGCACGTCGGCAAATCGACATCGCCGTCGGTCGTCAACGATCCGATCACGATTCCTGGGATCGATTCCGACAGGACAGAGTCGGCTTCAGCAAACATAGTTTCCAATTCGTCGGTGTTGTAACAGAAACTACCGCCTCGCGGCCGAATCATGACCATCACGGGCAGGCGAGTGGCTGCCAGCACGCTGCGAATCAATCCGGTACTTGGAGTCGTGCCACCTTGGATCAAGTTGCCGCAGAGTTCCAGTCGGTCCGCCCCACCCGCTTCGGCTGCAAGTGCGCCTTGGACGCTATCGATGCATACTTCCAGGGTCAATTGTGTCACGGTATTTGATCGACTGAGTGGTAAGAGAAAAACACTGTACGCCGTTGCCCTGGGCTGATGATCCCGTGTGCGCGGCGTTAACATGGCACATCGTAGGTGACCACCGAAGTCGACCAGGGGAAGGTTTGAATTTTGATTGACAACTATCGTATCGATTCGTTTGGCGTGATTCACCAAATCGATTCCCAGCCGATGGCTTATGACCAGAATTATCTGTCGTACTACGAAGATTTGAGCGATCGGACGATCAAGCTTGGGTATCAGCGGATGGGCTGGATGTTAGGCATGCTGGATCGGATTCCCGATTCGATTTTGGAAATTGGGTATGGCACGGGGTCCTTTATCGAGGCCGCTCAGATCACCGGTGTTGCGGATTGTTGTGGCTGTGACATTGCCGACTATCCGTTGCCCGATGGAGTGATGTTTCTGAAATGGGAACAGTCACTGGCAAGATCTTGGGATGTGGTAGCGATGTTCGACGTATTGGAGCACGTCCCCGACCTAGGATTCTTAAGCCAGCTGCAAACGCAGTACCTTGCTCTGGCCGTTCCCTATTGTCGCTGGCGGGAACTGGGCGACGATTGGTTTCGCGATTGGCGCATGCGGTTGCCCGACGAGCATCTCCATCATTTCGACGATCAATCGCTACCCAAGATGATGGAGCGATATGGTTACGAATGCGTGAACCTGAATACGTTCGAGGACGGTATCCGGCTCAGGCCAGGAGAGACTGGCCCGAATATTTTGTCGGGTCTTTTTCGGCGAATCTCTTAGGAGATCGGCGAGGCCTTTATCAACCTTTGGGTGTGATACCCAGTACGACATCAAAGTTGACTTGCAGTTCGCCAACAGCGGAGCCGGCCAGCGGTTTGAAGTCGGCTAGCAGCGTGTCACGCTTCTTCTTGTCTTTGACTCGTTTGAACAGTCCGTCTTTTTCGTTTTGTGGATTGCCTTTGATCAGCATTTGAGTCGTTAGGACTCGCTTGCCACCTTGATTGATGGCGAAGTGAATGTGGGGCGTGCGACCAGGATAGGGAACTGGTTTGACAGTTCGAAAATAGTATTGTCCTTTGCTGTCAGTCAAGAATCGACCGAACCCTTGGAAGTTGGCGTCACGTTTTTCGGCATCGCTTGACTTCGTGTGCAAATAGACACCTTTGCCGTCGACTTGCCAGATTTCAACCACAGCATTTCGTACGGGCGAACCGTTGGCTGTTAAGACACGACCGCTCAGATGAGTGACTTCGCCGATTCCTGGATTGATCGAATCGTTGATCAAAAGCAGGTCGTTGTCGGTATCGAGCGGCATTTTGTCCGGATAAAACGGACCTTCGGCTAGTTTCGACGTGACGGTCAATTGCTCGGCCATCACTCCCGGCGTCCAAAACATTCCACCAGCGATGCCGGCGGACGAAGTGGTCAAGAATTTGCGACGTGATTGAGTCATAGTGATCTCCGATTGGGAGGAGTAGGGTCGAGCTCGCTGTTTCATTGGAGCATACTGGGCGCGCCAGATTTCCGTCCCTTTTGCGCCATCAGTCCACAAGCGCCACGATGAGTAACCCACCGCCCACAAGTGAATCCGTTGAAACCCATCAAAATGATGTGGGTTCCGGCGGAAATGATAAACGCCCGCTGGGCCTGCTTTCTGCGACGACGATCGTCGCTGCTAGCATGATCGGTGCGGGCGTTTATACAACCAGCGGATTTACGCTAGGAGATTTAGGCGATCCGTTCTGGGTCGTAGTCGCTTGGATGGTTGCGGGCATGATCGCAATCTGCGGCGCGATTTGTTACGGAGCTTTGGCGTCGGAGTTTGCCGATTCAGGTGGCGAGTATTTGTTTTTGTCAAAAGCACTTCACCCGGTTGCGGGACTGATGGCCGGTTGGGTTTCGCTGCTGGCTGGCTTCACCGGTGCGATCGCATTTGCCGCCACGACTTTTGCGGAATATCTGTCGCCTGAAGCGGAGATCTTTCAGGCCAAAGGCATCGCCATTGCTCTGGTCGCCGCCGCGGCAATCCTGCACTCGATCGGGGTTCGCACGGGAGCACGCGTGCAGGACTTGGCCGTCGTGTTAAAGGTCCTTCTGATCGGAGTATTCATCAGCGTGGCAGCATGGCATGAATGGCCACGCAGCATCGTCGCCGCCGTGGCTGTGAACCCAGAGGAACCTGAATCGGGGACCTACCAATTCGCCCTTGCGTTCGCGACTTCATTGATGTGGATCTCGCTCAGTTACAGCGGTTTCAACGCAGCAGTGTACGTCGCCGGTGAAGTCGAAAATCCTCGGCGAAATGTGCCTCGCGCGTTGCTGCTCGGTACGATCGGCGTCACGGTGATCTATGTTTTGCTCAATGCGATCTTCGTCTATGCACCTCGAGCAGAGGACATCAAGTTCAATCCGCAAATTGCAGCGGTTGCGGCCAAGGCGATTGGTGGCGAGTGGTTTGAACGGTTTGTTCGCGTCGTCATCCTGTTTGGTCTTTTTACGTCGGTTTCCGCGCTGGTGATGACCGGACCACGCGTCTACGCCAAGATGGCTGAAGACGGTTTTCTGCCCCGCGTGTTTCGCTTTCAAGGACGCGTGCCGGTGGTGGCAATCTGGATTCAGGCAATCTTGGCGATGATCGTGATCTCTTTTTCGACCTTGAAAGATCTGTTGGGATATTTGGGTTTTACATTGTCAGTCAGCGCTGCGCTCACGGCAGGGTTGGTCTTCTGGTTGCACGGGCGTGATACATCCCGGGTCCATGTAAAGCTCTTTCCCCTGCCACCGATCGTTTTTGTTGGTGGCACACTGTTGACGGCAACCCTCTCGGCAATCAGTTCGCCCTGGCAGGCCATGGTGGGACTCGGAACAATCGGATTCGGTTTGCTGTTCTATCCTTGGTACCGGATGCGTCACTCCACTTAGCCGTTCATGTGTTGGCTGTGCCTCGCGAGTTTCGAAGTGGCGATTGGCTGGACGACCGGTTGGTGGAATGATCGGTCTTTGCGATTTCGGCAGGCAGTGGGTTTGGCGGGCTGTAAGTTTGGGAGGCAGTACGTACGGCGTGCTGTACGATTGCGCGGCAGTGACTTTGTCCGCTCGCTGGAAAAGTAGCGGCTGCTTTTGCAATTGCAGCTACAATAGCCAACGTGAATTTCCTATCTCGTTTTCCGGGGACGAATGATGAAGAAACTATTGAGTCTGTGTTTACTCATTTTGGGAGCTACCTTGCTGATGTCTGATTCCGCGCCTGCCGAAGTCGCTGTAGGTGACTTGGCTCCCGACTTTGAATTAGTTGGTAGTGACGGCAAGACCTACACAAGCGAACAATTCGAGGGCAAACAAGTGGTGGTGATCGCCTGGTATCCCAAAGCCTTTACCGGTGGCTGAACCAAGGAATGCAAGTCGCTCCGTGAGAGCGGCGATCTGATTCGCAAATTTGATGTTGCCTACTTCACTGCCAGTTGTGATCCCGTGAAAACGAACACGGATTTTGCTAAGAGTTTAGAACTGGACTACCCGATTTTGAGCGACCCGGAAAAGACTTACGCTACTAAATTGGGATGTCTCAATGCTCGCGGCATGTCCAACCGCTGGACCTACTACATCGGCAAAGACGGCAAGGTACTTCACGTCGACAAGAAGGTGAAAGCCGGCGATCACGGAAAGGCAATTGCAGCGAAGCTGAAAGAACTTGGCGTGGCCGAGAAAAAGTAAGCTGCGACCGAGCAACTCTTGGATGATGGACGATCAATCAATTGGACCCAAACCAAAGTGAACCGCTTTGGTTTGGGTGGTCTGCCATGTGCTACTTTTCTTGATCAGATGTGCGTTTCATCTTGATCAGCATGCGACGGTCGCCTTCGGTCGTTTTGAATTCGTCCGGTGCTGGAGAACCTGGGACGAATGACAGGCAAAGCAAAAGTTCGTCATCGTTCAACTGGTAGTTTCCGTTAAGTGGCGTGTCTGCGTTTGGTTGGAACGCGGACATGATGAATCCCTTGGGGGAAGTCGTGGGATCCAGTGCGTATTCCAGACGATAGGCGGTGGAACCGAGTTCGTTGATTTCAGCGAAGGACACGTATCCGCCGTCGAAGTCGAAATTCTCGAATGCATTTTTCTCGAGCAGCGTTCCTTGAAACTCACATGACTTCACTTCCCATTTTCCTTTGATCGCCTTTCGTTCTCGATAGCGGGGATCGTCCTGTTCCTGTTTCGTCAGTGTGCGCACTTCAAAGAAATCGAATTGGGCATCGATGCCCGGAGCTCGAGAAGTTCCATTTGTAGCAACCAGGCCGATCCACTCTGGATCACGATGGCCCCAGCTCTTTTCGCCGGCGACGGTGAAGTCTTTTCCGTTTGTGCTGTACGCTCGTTCGTAAACGTTGCCGCGTTTGGTGATGCGTAGCCAGTGTTTTTCCGCCTTGGGGATTTCGTCATCCGTGTCGACGATTCGGAATTGGTCGGTTTCACGCATGTGTTTGAAACAGACGTGCTGGCCGCCCCATTCAATATCGTATTTCAGGTAGTTGTCGTCGTCATCGTAAATCATCAACCCTGCCTGCTGCCAAGTTTGGGTTGGGTGGAACGAATCGACGCATGTCGTAATGGCAAAATCACCACCCTTTTTGATTGGGTTGGCGATGAAATGAAGATTTCGCGTTGCGATCCTACCGGGGAGTTTCTCGTTGTAACCGAGTGTCCCTGGTTGGGTTGTGATGGTCAACTTTCCGGGATTTTTCGTCAGTGAGACCCAGTCCGCGTCATGTCGAATGGGCTTCCAGTCAAGCGTGAGTTTTCCGTCGAATTCGTCAACGATTGCGACGTCTGGCTCAACTGCGATCGCAGCATTGGCACTAATGGCGAATAGGATTGCCAATGCTGTAGCGGATGCGCACGTCATCAACGTCGCCGCCCGAGAGCTGGAACGAACATTTCTCAGTCGTCCGCCGAACGCGATGAGCCGAATGGTTCGATTGCGGAGATGCATTTGGGCGCGGCGCTGACCGAAACGGCCGAATCGCTTAGACGTTGTAGGGTAAGGAATGCCGAACAAGTGCTCGCTCACGGTAGAGGGAAATTGTCCTTGGCGATGATCAACGACACGTTGAAGACGATCAAGCCTGAGGCAATGGATACGAAATTTGCATTGTCAAATAAATAGTTTTACAGTGCTGAAGAACTACCGACGCAGGGCAGGGAAGTAGTCTCGCCAAACAATGTTGCGTTCGAAACATCCGCCAACACGACGTCTGTTTGAACACTCTCATGTTCGCGTATTGCGTGACAGTTCGTCATTGACGGCCAGCAGCACAGAGGGTCTTTCGACAATGATACTTGTCTCTGTCCTACTCGTGTGGATGCGGATGATTCTCGTAGTGTTGACGTAGCAGGTCCTTGCCGTAGTCATTGCCATTGGGCGTGCGAACGACGGTGTGAATGTGTTCACGCGTGGGCGTTCGGCCTCGCTGCGGTGCGATGCGTCGTTGGTGGTCAAACTCGATCAGAATGACTGGGCTGTGGATGCGGTAGTAAAAGACGCTGTCGGCTTTTGTTTCGCCGATCCAGGCGAAATAGGTTCGGTCGAGGTGTTTTTCGACTTCGCTCATTTTCACTTTAGCATGCTCATCGGACATGTTGCCGACATACTCGGCGATCACTTCCATCAAGAGTTTCCGCTGTGCATCGTCTAATTCATTGCCGGTGATGCCCGCATAGTCCAGGTCGATGTTGTCCTTGAAAGCTTCAGAAAGATTATTGGTTCCGCCTTTTTGAAATGAAAGAATTGCTTTTCCTCGTTGACTCTCTGTCAGCGTTTGTGCGAGCGCAAATCCTTTATCTTGCTCATCCTGCATCACAACAATGCCTTTGAATTTGCCGGCTTCGGCGCGAATCGGTTCGCTCCCCATGAACACGGGCGACATCACGACTTGATCACCCAATACGAAGTAGTTGATGACCAAGTGATGTCCGTCGACTTGAAAGCCCCATGGCTTGGTGGTCGATGGTTCACCCATGATCGTGATCCAATACAACCACTCGCCGTACTCGTTGAAGTCATTGGCCAGTTCGGCAAGTGTGCCATTGAGCTTCATAATGTCCTGTGACTTCTTGAGGCCTTTGGCGCTCAACGCCGCTTTCATCAATCCAAAAGCGGCTGCTCGCTGGGTTTCGTTCATTTCGTCGAAGCCGACGCCTTGGCGTTTGTAGAAATGCTGGTTGGCCCATTTGCGCCATTCCAAGTCATCGGCCGCGAAGGTTGTGCGATCGCGTTGATCGGACGACAGAGTGTTCAGAAAAGCTTGCGTGGCCTCGACAACGGGTTGGGTAGAGACGCCTGTCGATCTGATTTGGAACAATCCGGATTCGGTCTTGCCGTCAGCAACAATGCCACGATAGGGCTGCGAGAGTTCACGGTCGAACCCTGGGCGTTGGGCATAGGCCATCAATCCCAATAACGTCATCGCGGTTACGCTTAGGATTAAATGTTTGGTGAAACGTTTGGTCATTTGATTCACTTTTGGTTGGCGGTTTGTTTTGGTTTTAATGCGCTTTGTTGGGCTTCACTAAGTGGTCCAAGTAGATCCTGGCGGTGTCCGCCGTGTAACCAATCTCTGTCGAACTAGCCGCGATGCGCATGTATCTGATGGCGTCATCCGTTCGCCCTTCTGCGTCGGCAATCATGCCCAAGTAAAGATTGCCGGCAAGTTTTTCGGCCGCGTCGCCGGAACTTTTGATTTGGTCCAGCACAATTGAATCGTCACTGGTGTGGAGTCTTTGGAAGACTTTCTCCAAAATCACTTTGGAGTGTTTTGAAGCCGGAAGGATGGATTTTCTGGCTTGGTCTGCATCCGTCGCTTTCGCGGAGCACAAGAAATGCCACGTCGAAATTTTGCCGCTGTTCCTTAGTAATTTGTGGACGGTTTCAAACTGCGTTCTTGCTTTGTCATACTGGCCATCCAAATAGAGAGCGATGCCATATTGCCAAAGAAATTTCGCCATGTTCGGCTTCAGTTGAATCGCTTTTTCGAAACTCTTGATCGATTCCTTGGTCTTGCCAATGCGGAGCTGGGCGTCGCCAAGCATCGTCCAGTCGGTCGTGTTCGCTCGAGGGCCACGGTCGTCAATCTTTTTCTGCGCCGACGCAAGCGACTTTTCCAACCACGATTGGTGATTGCTGTTCTGACCTTGAGCCGTCGGCGTCAGAATAATCGACAGGATGAGAAGTGTCGCTGCTAGACGTTGCATGCTGATCATTCGTGGAGTTGTTTGGTGGGTTGTGGACAGAGCAAAATGAGCGCGGCGGCATCGTTGCCTTGATCGCATTTTCGCTCATGGCCTGTTGGCATTGCAAGGATAAGTTTCCTCGGATTCAGTCCGCCGTCATTTCCCAGACCACGCCGCGAGTCGTGTCCGCATCGATGAATCCTGCTTTACGGCCGCGGGGCCCGTCGTGGGGCGTTTCGCTTTTCGCTCGGAGTCCGCGATTGGGAAGAGACTGCAAAGTTTTCGCGACGTTGTCGGTCTCGAAGCACAAATGGTGCAAGCCTTCGCCGTGTTTTTCTAGGTGAGCTTGTAGCGGATGGTCATCGGTCAATGGTTCGACCAATTGAAGGTGCAGGTTGCCCATGTCCAAGTGGGTCAGCCGCACGTTGCCGGTCGGGATCTCTTCGCTCAGTACAAGCGGCAGCCCCAGTGTGTCCCGATAAAACTTCAGTGCTTCATCCGTGTCTCGGACGACAATGGCAATGTGATCCAGTTTGCGAAACATCGGCGTGGTCATAAAAGTCTCTGCGAATGCAATTTGTTATTGAAGTTTTTGATAGGCTTGCAGCAACGCATCGTCGCCGCCGACGTTGCCTGGAAATACAACGTACGCCAGACCCGGTCGGCGACTTTCTTGTTGTGTTTGCCAAACCGGAACGCCCGGTAGGATTTGTCCCAGTACGATGGCTCGTTTGACATCCAGGCCGCGCGTGGCAACGTCGCTCGACGTGATGCCACCTTTGGCGATCAGGAATCGAAGCGGTTGCTCGATCGATCTCACGACTTGAACCAAGGCTGCCGAAACTCGATTCCCGATTTCTAAATTGGACTCGGCGTCGTTGCCTGTGACCAGATTGCGCGACGTGTGCAGGACGACGTTGTGTCCGGACTGAAGTTCGCGATTGACCTTGGCGGACACTGTTTGGAGATACTCGTCGTGTCGATCGCTTAGGATTTCGTCCACGTCCAATTCGACGGCGACAAGGTTTTCGGCCTTGTTGATCAACGTTTTCAACTGCGTGGTCGTTTTGGGCACATACGATCCGACGGCAATCAGTCCGGTGTTGGCAGATGGGTTGACCATTTCGCTGGTGTCAAGCAGCGGTTTGGGTTCAAGCCCGGCGTAAGCTTGTACAAAGCTGGCTGCTGTTCGGTAGACGAATTGACGTCCGGCGTTTTCGGATCGCAAAGCCGCCGCCACGAACGATTCGATGTCCCGCATCGTAACCGCGTTGACGATGCAAACACTTTTTGGTGGCAGCGATTTGATCTGGTCGTTCAGGTTGGTTGAATCACTACAGCGAAGATCACTTAGGCTGATTTTGTGGACTTGATCGCGATTAATGTCTGGCCGCTTTTCGATCACCCAGTCGACAAGGTTTGCATTCTGAAAACCAAACACGGCGTCTTGGGCGAAAGGAGTTTCGCTGGCAGGGACAAGGGAGTCGCCTTCGGCAACGTAGTGGATATCATCAATCGTCAGTCGCCCGCCCTGCAGAAAAAACGGGATGATAAATTGTGGCGAATCCGGGGTGTTGAGCGCCGTTGCTAATGCGTCGACTTCGGCAGGGTAGTGACCACGTAAGGTCGAATCGCTGCGGCTAATGACGGTTAAGGATTTGTTCTTCGCCCTGGCAGCGGATAGCAGGTTCGCACCGATTTCGTGTGCCAATTGCTTGGCTCGGTCAGCGGGTAGAGATCGCGAATTCGTCAGGATATAAATCAGGCGATGACCACGATCTAATTCATCCGCGATCGCATCGGTAGTCCAGGTGGTTAGAACGGGGGTGTCGTAAACGGTTTGCGTTCCCGTGGGATCGTCATCCAGAACGATGATGGTGCGATCCGATTTGGCAAGAAGCGTGCGGATCTGCGGCAGCAACGACTCCGATGGCTCGGCAGGGAGCGCCGCCAGAGTTGCTTTGAGTGAACGATTCATAGGGTTCTTCCGCTCAACGATTCAAATAATTCTGCGGCACCGTCGATCGCAAAGGCACGGCAAGGTGCACCGTCACCGTCGGCGATTTTCAAAGGCAGCGCTCCGAACAGGCAAGTAGGACCGTTGAGCTGTTCCAGGTTGGTAAGCCCTTCGACGATGATGATGTTGGCTCCCAAGAGAATTTTGTGAATCAGTGTGACGGCGGGTAAGTCATTGACATCGGCCACGCTGGGCGGTTCGACGCCGACCATGCGGATCTTGCGATCGACCATCCATTGAGCCAATTCGGGGCTGATGGGCGGGAAATTGTCGCGATAGTAACTGGCATCGCGAACATGACGGCTCCAAAGTGTTCGCAACAAAATCGCATCGCCCGCTGCGATTTGGTCGGCTGCCACACCAAGGTGCTGGACGGTGATTGGAGTTTTGGGCGGGATGTCGTCTAAGTCGATCAGCCATGCCTTGCCGATGCAGTCGGCAAGCGGAATCTGATCAATCGTTTGCGGTCCCGCCTCGAAATGAAACGGTGAATCCATGTGCGTGCCGCTGTGCGAATACAAGTGTAGCGTTTTCGCATTCCAGCCATTTTCGGTGACCGTATACTTGGTTTCAAATTCGACACCGCGCATGCCCGGTTCGACCTTGAGAGTGAGATCGATGATGTTCACAGGGTTGGTTTCTCCCAGGTTCCCGATTTTGCGGAACGATACATTGCTTCTTGAACGGCGATGCTCTTGGCGTAACTATTGGCGTCGGTTTCAAACGCAGCGTTGTTTAGTAGGCCATCAACAAAATGTCGTTGTGTTTGGTAGACACAGTCGCCTGCAAAGCCTCCGTTGCTAGGCACGTAGTCGTGGTCGCGTTCTTTTTCCCCCAGCGGTTGGACGGTCAATCGCGCGTCGTCGTACATGCGGATTGTTCCGCCGTTGGCTTCGACAAGCAATTCGCCAAACGTGTAGCGAGGGTTTTCGGCAGTCGATTCGTTAAATCGATTCGCGTCGTAGACACCCATGCCACCGCCGTCGAACTGGAAAATCCCCAGAGCGGTGTCTTCGCCAGCGATTACAGGATTCAGTTTTCGATGGACACACCAGGCGTTTGCGATTTCGCCACCGAGGAAGCGAAAGGTATCGATCGTGTGAATGCCTGCTTCCAAGATCAGGAACTTTTCCATCGATTGAAAATACGGTTGACGAGCGAGGTAGGCATCATCGCCCCAGCCGTCGCCTGCGCGATTGCGAAAAGTCAATGTGTGTAGTTGGTCCCCGATGACGCCACCGTCCAGTAGCTGTTTGACTTCGCGATACCAGGGTTGGAAACGGAAGTTCTCGTGAACCATGAATCGGACGCCCGAATCATTGACGATGTCGATCAATTGACGAACTTCATCAACGCTGGGAGCGAGCGGTTTTTGACAAATCATCGCCGTGTTTCGGCTTGCGATTTCTGTGACGATTTCCAAGTGGGTGTCGGGCCGAGTAATGATGTCCACGAAGTCGACTTCATGAGCATCCAGCATCGAGCGATAGTCCGTGTAAGCATTGGGGACGGCATATTGCTGAGCCACTGAATTGACTTTGTCGGTGTCGGTATCGCAACACGCGACCAAGTCGACTTCATCGATGCGATTCCAAGCATCGAAGTGAAAATGACTGAAGTAACCAGCGCCGATGACGGCTCCTTTTAACTTGGTCATTGGGACGCCCCCGAGAGTTCTTGGCTGATCGAACGATCCGGTTTGATACGGAACCACATGAAGATCGCTACCACATTCAGCCCAGCGGCCAAGTAAAAGAATGGCTCGTGCGATCCCATATAGTCATGCAAGTAGGGGAAGGCGAGTGCCGTGGTGAAGGCACCCAAGTTGCCCACCATGTTCATTGCGCCGGACACGGCACCTGCATTCTTGCCACCAATATCCATGCACGTGGACCAGGACGGACTAAGGATCATGTCGGCACCAAAAATAGCAATGCACATGCACGCGACGGCGGAGGCTGGAGTGGTCATGTTGACGCACAGGCTCATGCCGATCGCGCTAAACACAAAGCCAATTGCAGCAGGCAATCGGCGGGAAAAATTCCATTTGCCTTGGCTGTAAAGTTTGTCGACGGTGAAGCCCGCCAGCCAGTTTCCTGCGACGCCGCAAAGCAGCGGCATGGCTGCGTACCAGCCGGTTTGTTCTTTGGTGAGCTCGAAACTGTCTTTCAAATATGGAAAGAACCAAGTCACCGTGAAGAAGAACGTGAAGTTGTGAGCGACGTACTGCACCATCAGCATCAGCAAATTGGGCGAGCGAAGCATTTCGGCAAACGTGAGCGAAGATTCCTCGTTTTCTAGCTCAGCGGATTCGCCAAGTGGCGTTTGATTTTTCGCCGGCTTTCGATTCTGAATGATGTAGTTGGATTCTTCTTCGGATACGGCAATGTGGGTCTCGGGTGAATCTCGAAAGAGCACGTACCATGCGATTGCGAAAAGAACTCCCATGGCACCGAAAAACCAAAACGTTTGCTGCCAACCGCCCAGCACATTGATCAGCCAAACGACGCCTGGCATGGCTAACGCGGCACCAAGCCGTCCGCCGGAAAAGCTAACAGAGTTGGCGATTCCTCGTTCGTTCATTGGCAACCACGATGTGAACGCTCGTGCGATCGTAGGGTAACCTCCCGCTTCACCCATGCCGAACAAGAACCTCAAGCCGATCAAAGGTACCAGTCCTCGAATCACTCCGGTCAATGCTGTGAAGATCGACCAGACCACACACACGACCGACATCACGATTCGCGGACCAAATCGGTCTGCCAGTTTTCCGCTGGGGACTTGAAACAATGCGTAGCCTAAGGCAAACGCCGACATCACCCAGCCCATCTGCTGGTCAGTAAAATTCATGTCGGTGGCGATGTCACTTTTGGCCGCTGAGATGCAAGCCCGATCCACCCACATCAAAACAGAAACGATGAAAGCGCCAAATATCAAAAGAAAGCGTTTAGGCATCGTTTGTCCTGGTAACGAAAAATTTGTTGTGTACCGCTTCTAGCGTCATGACGCCAAAGCTTGGCGTTTTTCGGATCACGACGCAATCCTTGCGCTCTCGTCGAGCGAGCAACGTCGGATTGTAGCTCGATCGAAGCTGCAGTGTCTGCTTGACAAGAAATGCTGCCCTCTATCACGACGAAGAGTGCCGGCGGCGAAGAAGCTAACGCACCAGTGCGATGGATGCGTGCACGGTGATCCACCCAAAGAAGACGGTTGAACCGCCAATGCATATTCAGCCGTACTTGGCTGCAATCGCTACGTTTGTCATTGCGTTTTGGTCAAAAAAAGGATCATCGCATCGGCCAAATTGTTTTGGCCGGCGTCGTCAAAACGTACAAACATTGGAAACGAATTGATTTCCAGGAACACAGGTGATGTCACGCCTTGGCGAAAACGAAAATCCAAAGCGCAGTAGTCGAACCCAATTTTGGTGGCCAGTTCAATCGATGGCTGGATCAACTCGCTTGGCACTTCAACTTGCACGACTTCCACGGCGTCGTCTTCGCGATAGTCCAGTTTGGTGGTCTGCAGGTGAAAGCCAAACGTTTGTCCGTCGATGCAAAAGACGCGAAGGTTCTCGCCCGTCAACTTCTCCTGAACAAACTGCGGTGGCAATCCAGCCAGTTCGTTAACGTCCTGAAAGATATCTCCGACGCTCTTGGTGTGAGCTCCGCCGCCAAGAGGCTTGATGGCGTGGGACTGCGGATCGGGAATCGACATTAGCGGTGTCAGGTCACCCATCACGATTGTTTCTGGAATTTCGAAACCTAGGTCTTTAGCCAGACGCAGGTTGTGGGATTTGTTGTTGGCGTCTGTCATCGATCGCCGATTCAGAATGCGGATCTCGGGCCACGCCAGAACATACGACTGAATCACATCAAAGGCGGCAAGGTTTTTGGTTGGGTCACCGTCGAAAACGTTGTACCGAAGAAAAACGCTGCTCGGCCGATGGGTCGTGTCGCCTAGATCGATCTTGGGAGAGTCAAAGTCCCAGGCGATACGATGAGCGTGCTCTTGGTCGGTATCCCATAAGACATATTGGCAATCACGAATGTGCGCTTGATCGACCATCCTTTGCGTGTTGGGATCCGATTCGCCACCAACGATTAACAGCACGACCTATGCTCTTGGAGATTGAGTAGAGATAGCACCAGTGGGGCAGTTGATTGGTGCCGAGTTGAATGGCAAAGAACAAAAATTGAAATGGAAATGCTACCAGCGACGGAAATTTTTCCAAACGCTAGGCATTTGATTGCGAAATTTCCCACTGCCAAACGGTGTCGGCATTTTGGGAAACGATCCTTCTTCACCCATCGCTCTCGTCGAAGGTGATGGCCTGGAATTTGATTCCTCGCCCACTCGCGTGGTCGTAACGTTGGTCGGAGGCTGAGGCACAGAGTGCGTTTCTTCGCCGACTGCATAGGTTGTGGCGGTGGGAGGTGGCTGCGGCAAAGTTTGTGATTCTTCGCCCAATGCAAAGGTCGTCAGCTGACGCGGTGGAGTTGGCTGTGGCTGAGACTCTTCGCCGTATGCTCGCGTTGATGCTGTGGGGCAGTAAGGCTGGCTTTCTTCGCCAACAGCTTGAGTCGTCGGTCGAGGGTTCCCTTCTTCACCAAGTGCTTGCGTGGTCGGCTGCGGATTGCCTTCTTCACCGATCGCTTGCGTAGTCTGAATCGGACGGCCCTCTTCGCCAAACGCGGTTGTTGATGGAGAGGGGTTTTCTTCGCCCAAAGCAAACGTGGTTGCGTTGGGTGGTTGCCGTTCTTCGCCAGTCACGCTTGTTGTTGGCGGGATTCCGGATGGCGGCTGAATCGTTGGCGGATTGGGTGAGGGGGATGCACTACTCTCTTCACCGACCGCATATGTAGTGGCAAACTGCTGTGCCTGAGCCGACTTGGGATTCAAAAGTGAATAGGCCACCGCCGATGATGCACCCAAAGCGACAACACGTCGCAAAAAATCGCGGCGTCCTACTTTGCCTTGGCTCTGTTGCTGAACCAGTTCAGCTATCTCTTGCTCGTTGTTTTCAATCGACATGGTGGTTGCCCTACGGGGGGATTATGCAGTGAATCGGCTGTCGGATGGTATCCATCGTATCGTCACGACAGGCGATTTCGAGGATGTAACAGCGAAAGTCAGTGGAATGGTTCAGGCCTGAGCCTGCACGCAAGAACACCTCGCATTTTAAAAGAATGCGAGGTGATGAAGGAATGGAGGTTACGACTACCAGTTTTGATACGTCATCGGTTGTTGGTAGACCGGATAGTTGCTGTAAATTGGACGGTTGTCGATCGCACGAGCATTGGTGCGGCTGCTATTGAAAAAGGCATCGGCTCGTGAGTTAGCTTGGGCATTGGACCAGTTGCCGTTGGCAATCGCGGTCCCGTTGCTCTGAGCGTATCCATAGTAGGCGTTCGCTGCTGAGTTGACGTGCGAACGTGATCCCCAACCATTGGCGTGAGATTGCCCATTGCTAATCGCGACGCCGCCATTGGAGTAGGCTCGGCTGTTGCCGCTGGCGAATCCGCCGTTGCGGCCGCTGCCGTTCATGTTGGCGATCGCGGTACCGCCATTGGTTGCGTAAGCCGATGCGTTTAATCGAGTATTGCCGCGGCCGCTGGCAGTCGCCGAAGCTGTTCCGCCATTGGAATAGCTGCTAGCAGTGACTTGGGCTTGAGCGTCGGTGACGCTCAGGGCCAGAGTAAGACTCAGGGCTGCGAAAGCGATTGTTTTGATTGTAGTTTTCATCGTCAGGGTTCCTCGTTGGGAAGGTTGTTGAATCAGGCGTGGTTGCCTTTCACAAATACCTGTGTCAAAGCTGCCAAAACCCCTTAACACTTTTTTGAAAAAGGTTTTCGCCTGCGTCACTGCAGTTAACGATTTTGGTTGATCGCCTGCAAAACACGTTGTTTGGCAGCGGGGCTGAGCTTGCTGTCGCTGAGCTGTTGTTGAATTTCCTGAACCGATCCACGCAGCCGAATCGGGCCGGCAGACAACTTTGGAAGCGACATTTCGATCGAAAATTGATCGCCACTACGGCTGACCGAGACGCTTTCGTTGCCACCGGCAAATGATGACGCGGAAACACCACCCTGCGTCGCAGCGTTCATACCAAACTGAGGAGGCCCAAATGCCGGTGGTAGGGCGAGCGGGTGAAAGGCATCGCCAGGGCCCATGAACTGATTCATCATGCGTACTTGTCCGCCGCGAAGCACCCACGCCGCGGTCGCTGCGGTGGGGCGAGGCAGATCACGAATGGTCGCAACTCTCTGGCCGTCGACTTGAACGATTACGTCCCCTGGCAGCAGTCCCAATCGAGCCCCAGCCTGGTTGGGCGAAATTTTGGCGACGAGCAGCCCGGTGTCTTTTTGGGCCAAAACGGGGACATGAAGTCGCAAAACATCGGGGATTTCTGCGAAATGCATTCCCCACGGTTCGTGATGAATCAGTTCGTTTGCCGGTGCGTTTCGCGCGGTCGCAGCAAAGAAGCTCAAGGTCGCAGCGAGAAGTAAGGTATGGTTCTTCATCGTCTTTCTCTTTGGGAGAGTGGGGGGGATGGAATCCGGCTGACTTCGAAAAACGTTATCCAAGCACGAGCCAGTCGCATAAGTACGCAAAAATGCGGCCTCTGCTTTCGCACAGGCCGCAGTCGATTTCCCTTGGCGGGGCATTTCACGATTGGCTTAGAAACGAGCGTTGTGAAAAACGCGGTGCCGAAAGTTTTGGGTTGGCTGATTTTGATAACCCTGCTGAACGCTAGGGTAAGTTTGATAAGGCTGTGGCTGGCCCCAGTGACGTGTGTTGCTGTTGGACCAAGCTTTGGTGTTTTGCCCAAATCCGGTGGACGAACTGCCACCGTAAACTTGGCCGTTGTACGATCCGGCTTGGCCACCTGAGATGACGCGTCCGCCTTGTGTGGTCACTCCGCCGTGGCTGACATGCGTGCCGCCAGCACCAATGTGCATGTTCAGATTGTGAGCCGCTGACTGGCCGCCCGCTCCCGCTCCGATCGTGTTAGAGATCGAAATGCCATTTTGGTTGGCTCCGACAGCGAATCCGTGACCGAAATCGACACCGTTTTTGGAGCTACTCTTCGATTTGGCGAACTGCAAAAGGCTGCCGCTCGCACTTGCTCCGGCTCCCGCTTGTCCGCCTCCCAGGTTGATCCATGAGCCGGCACGTTGAGCCGAAGCGGTGGAACTGGTCAGGCCAGCGATGAGGCCTAAGAAAAGGCATTGAACGAAAGCAAGTTTGGCAGTTTTAGTGAACAAGCGTGTCATGGGTCGTCTCCAGGTTGAAATTGTTTGTTGGCGGTTATCCGCTTCACAAACACCTGTGCGATCCACGCCGAAACCCCTTAACAAAAACAAGAAGAAATTCTGGGAGACGGGAAAACGCGTCAATTGCCGCGTTTGCAGTGCTGCAAGCCGCTCGCAGGAAGAGCGTCATTGGGCATGCATAGCACCTGAAGTGCCAACTAGTTTTCCTGCTTCTCCTCCACGAAAACTCTCAAATCATCCAGCCAGACTCTCCCGTTGCCACTCGTGACAATCTCTAGTCGTTGCCGGGTCAGTCCATTTGCGTTGCCTGAGTCGCCGTTTGGGTTACCTGAGTCGCCCTTTGCGTCGCCAGGAAAGAACTTGCCTTGGAATTGGGTCCAGCCATACGATCCGCCGGGAAATTCGATCACGACAGTCCCGTTTCCGGTGGACAAAACAACGGCTTTGTCGGCAAGCTCTCGAGCTCGCGCCCAAACACTGACTCGACAGCGACGTCCCAGTGGCACAGGAAACGCTTGGCCGGTTTTGGCTGTGCCCAGTTGATGGCCCTGTATCAACAGTGATTGATCGCCCTCATATGACTCAGCGTTGACGATTTCAGCGACGGATTCGTTCCCGTCCTGACACAGCCACGATGCACCTGTCACGTCGCTCCAGTAACGCATCGAATCGAGTTCAAAATCACCGTTGAATACCGGTGCGCGGTACTTCTGATCCAAACTACGCTTAGCTGGAAACTCGATTTTCGTCACTCTTGGTAGCTGAGATAGCGACAGCAAAAACTCTTTCATCGTCTTGGTCGACTCAGCGTCGGGCTGTTCCTTGCGTAGATTGCTGTAATGCGACACCAACGGCTTGATCACTGTCATCAAATCACAGGCGGGCTCCAGTTCGCGTGCTTTCGTGATGGCATCATTTGCTTCTGCGAATCTGCTTAGCAAGCCTGACATTCGAGCCTGTCCCAAAAAACAAGCTGCGCGATGATCGTTGGTTTTTGCGATCCACTGTGCCCGGCGATAGCCATCACGTGCCTCGGTGTATCGCTCTGCGGATTCATCACATCGTGCCAGTCCATAGACGGCCCAATCGTGATCCGATTCGGTGGCGATGACATGCTCGAAATCTTTTCTTGCCTTGGCCAATTCTTCACGCAGCAAATGCACCATTCCGCGAACGGCAAACGCGTGAGCCGGTGGATTTGGCAGAATGATCGCGGCCTCTGCATTCTCCATCGCTTTGTCAAACGCATTTTGATTCATGCAAACCGACGCGAGAAACGCTAGCAGCTTGCCTTGTTGTGGGCCAGTTTTTGCAGCCAGCTTTTGGAGAATGTCACGCACCTCGCTACGACCACGCAGGTCATCGACTAGCAGAAACGCTGCATCTTGGATGTCGATCAAAGGAAACGTGAGCTTCGACGCGTTGAGGAATTGTTTGAATGCCTCTTCGTTTTGACCGACTTCATAGAGGGCAAGACCGTACTGCCAACCGACGCGAGGTTGATTCACGGCTAGCCGCGACGCAAGTTCAGCATCCGCCAAACTCCATTTCCTCAACTCGTTGGCACGGCGAGTCGATTCCGCCTGGTCGAATGAATCGTCCTTGCTGATTAGGCGGGCTTGTTCACGGTACGCCGACGATCGGTCGGCGTAGGCAAAGCTCTTTTCGGGATGGATGGCGATGCATCGACCGATGGCCTGGACCGCGACTTCGATGTCACGCCACGAGGGTTCGTCTTTTCGCTGAGCCAAAAAATACTCCACTTGCGCCAGCGACAACTGCGTCCAATAGTGATCGGGCCGAAGCGTTGCCGATCGGTTAAACAGATCGTGAGCCGCAACCATTGCGTCATCGCCCTGATAGTCGCGAAAGAGGATTCCAAAATTAGGATCCAGCGCGGAGATCATGCTCAGCACTCCCAGGCTTTGAGCATCGGACGCATTCCGCGTCATTCCTAGTTGATGCCCCTGGATTCGTCTCGCATCACCGAAGCGAAAATCAGCCATCGAGCGATACCACCTGACCGCTTCGGCCAAGCGAAAGCTCTCCAGACGATCGCTTACAACTCGCGCTGCAGCGGCTTCGCGTTTGCCAGCGTCGGTGCTCAGAAAACGACGTGCGCCGCGAATCAATTTTGTTCGGGCGATCTGCTCGGATCCGAGCAAACGGATGCCGCTCATTTTGACCAACATGGCGTCCAGTAGCATCAGTTGCTGATACACGTCCCAACGCAGTTCGTCCTTTTGTTGTGCGGACAGATCCTGGTCAGGTAGCCGAAACCACCAATCATCGATGCCCCAGATTCCAAGTGCATTTAGCCCAGCAATGCACGCGGTGATCGCTTTGGTGTCGCGGCTCATGACATTCAGACGCTCGTGAACATCACTGTGCCGATGAAAGGCGACCAGCTGATCGACTCGATGCATCTTTGACGCCAGTCGGTCGTGTTCCGCTTTCAGTTCTGGTTCGTCTTTCAACGAGTTGACGGCACTTTTCAAAAAACCAAGTGCCGATGAAAACCGACTTGCTTGCAGTTCGGTTTGCGCCAAGTTGGCTGAGGCTCGCGCCATCGTTGTCAGCTCCAAGACGTGTTGCTCTTGTTGCGTCTTGATCTGAAAATCACGTTGTCGTTTTTCGGCCTCCAACTTCACTTGCCGTGTTTGCTGGATGTTCCAAAACAGTGATCCCGCGATCGATCCCACCGTGAGCAAGACGGCTGCGACGGCTCCACTGGCCGCGATGGTTCGGTGTCTGCGAAACCAGCGAGTTGTTCGCACGGCGACGGAATCGCGGTGAACGGCGACTGGTTCGTCGGCGAGCCAGCTTTCGACATCGGCGGCCAGCGCGGCAGCCGATGCGTATCGCTGAGCCGGCTTTTTTTTCATCGCCTTCATGCAAATTGCGTTTAGCGCGCGCGGTACCGACGCAAGCACTTGTCTTGGTGGTGCCAGTTTTCCCCTGGAGATTCGGTCCAGGAGTTTTGAGATTGATTCGTCGTTGTGCGGTGGTTGGCCAGAGAGGATTTGATAGAGCATCGCGCCGAGCAAATAAATGTCTGTGCGAACGCTGATTTCATCGAGCTTTCCACCGGCCTGCTCGGGGCTCATGTACTGCGGCGTGCCGATCCGCCCTCCCGCTTGCGTTGGCGTAGATCCACTGCCAAACGAACGATGGTCCAGCAAGTCCGCGGTCATCGACTCTTCGTTGGAAAGGTCCAGCAGTTTGGCCAAACCCCAATCAAGTACGAGCGTCTCGCCGTAGGGGCCCACCATTACGTTGGATGGCTTGATGTCCCGATGCAGTACTTTTTTGCTATGGGCATAGTCGATGGTATTACAGACATCAACGAACCGATTGAGCAGATTGCGAAACTGTCGCTGGTGTTCGACAGGGTCGCTGTCGCGAGTGGAATGATAACGATCGATCACTTCGCTGAGCGTGTCGCCTTCGATAAATCGCATCGCATAGTATTCGCGTCCGTCGTTCCATGTCCCCATCGCGTAGACCGGAACCACGCCCGGATGTTCCAGACGCCCGGTGACTTCGGCTTCCTGAATGAACCGCTGCCGAGCTTCGTCGTGACTTTGCCACTTGGGACGGATTTGTTTGACAGCGACTTCGCGGCGAAGTTGGCGATCATAAGCAAGCAAGACTTCCCCGAGCCCTCCTTCTTCGTGCTTAGAGAGAATCTGAAAACGCGGTTCGGAAGTCGTTCCGTTGGCCACACTGCTTTGACCAACGAGCGAGTCGGCGGGAAGGTCGTCGGAGGGATCAGCCGGAGGATCGGGGGTGTCAGCCGTTTTGCCAAGGAAGGCCGAATTCAGAAAGTCATCACCGCCGGCGGCCAAGTCTGCTTCCAGTAGCGACTGCAATTTTTGGCGCAAACCCGCATCACCACCGCAACGCGTCTCCAAAAATTCCGACCATTGTGATGCGGGAAGCTCGAGCGCCTCTAGGAATAGGTTATCAATCAGCGGCTGTTGTTTGGACAAGATCTACAAGCCTTTGGTCGTCCAGCATGGAAAGTTCAGCCAACATCTTTGCCATAAATGGAAAATCAATCCACCAATGACCAGATGAGCAGCTAGATTTCGCGGAAATGCCTCCATACCCGACGCGCACGAAAGTGCTCGATTCGCTTCTTGATTACGGCTTGGTTTTGACCAAAATTCTAAATCCCTGATAGGAGATCGCGGTTTTGGGATCATAGAAAGTTCGAACCGCGCTACGGCAGGCAATGGCGTGATGAACCCAGCCGCCGCCGCGACTGACCCGCGCCCTGCTATTGGCTGGATCATCAACTGGGCCTTCGGGATCTTTCAATTTTGATTTGCTGTACATGTCCTTGTCAAAAAGGTCGCGGCACCATTCCGAGACGTTGCCGTGCATGTCGAACAATCCGAATTTGTTTGGCGTGAACGTTCCAACAGGAGCCGTGAACACGAAGCCATCTGTCCGATTGATCACGGGCGCGGGATCAATTGCGGCCGCGAAAGCCGTTTTGACCCGTTCGCGCTGTTCCTTGGCAGTTAGGTCCCAAGTGTTTCCGCCTTTAGCGACTGAGTCGGCAGCATCGCCGGTGTGAAAAGCGGTGTCGGTTCCGGCACGACAAGCGTATTCCCATTGCGCTTCGCTGGGCAAATCGCAGTGGCATCCTTCTTGGTCGCTCAGCCATTTGCAGAACTCGTTCGCATCGTTCCATGTGACAAGGGTGACGGGATGATTGTCGTCCTGGGCGAACCCGGGATTCTTCCATGAATACTGCGGATCGAAAACTGATTTTCCCGCCGCAAGGCGAAACCCACCACCGCCTTTGGGGCTTCGTTCGGAATCGGTTCGATAGTTCGTCGCGTCGACAAACTGTCGAAACTGTCCAACCGTGATCTCGGTTGCGCTAAGGTAAAAATCACTCGTGTGGGCAACCTTGTGAACCGGATATTCGTTGGAAACGCCCATGACCAACATGTGAGACAAATTTGGATCGAGATGGGGAAACGAATTCGCGAGAGGTACTTTTCCTGCCGGAGTACGACTGCCCATTCGAAATTCGCCCGCCCGAATCAGTCTCATGGACATTCCTAGCGAATTGGTGAACTGGTCGCAGTTGTCAAAACGAACGTGCTTTAAGCCCACATTGGCTTTGCCTGCGTGCTGTAGGCCAATCGGGACATCCTGGATCGATACGTCCGCAAGCTTCAGGTCACCCTCTTGGACCTTAAACGCCAATTCGCCCCCATCCACCGAGCAGTCGTTGGTCACCGTGCAGGTCCCATTGGTCACTGTAATGGCTTGCTTGGACTGCGACCATGTCGAACCGGTGGCATCGACTTTACCACCGGCGTCGATCTTGATTCCCGTATCGGAGTTGTCTCGGAATTCACATTTGTCAATTTTTACAGCCGACCTTCGCCGTGAAACTTCGATGCCGATGTCGCTGGTGAATTGCGAACGCGAAACTGATGTAGATCGGCCGCCGTCAATTTTCAGGCCGGCTTTTGGAAAACGGCATTCGATAATTTGCAACAACGGTTGATCGTCACTGACGACGGCAAAGGATGACTGACTGACAAATTCGCACTTTCGTGCTCCAAAGCGTGTCGTCGATGCAAGTGTGACGCACAATTTGCCAGTCGAAATGACATTGCAGTCGTCAAGTACGACCGTGCCGCTGATCAAGTCAATCGCATGAGTCGCCTTGGCTCTGGCACTGCCGTGTCGCGAATCGATTGTCAGGTTGGACAGACGGGCTAAATCCAAATCGTCGCAATCAACGGTCACGGTCGTTTCGCGTGCACTGACAATTCTGCACAACGCGCGATCTGCATTGGCTCCGTCGGTTCCTCGGATCGTGGTGGGCATCCGAATTATCAATGACTCGTTGTACACACCGGGACGCAGTTCGATGACGGCATCGGGCACTTCTTCATCCAACGCCGCTTGAATTGTCTGATGTGATCCACTGCCATCCATCGCAACGACCCATGGTTTGTCGATCGAACCGTTGAACTTGGCTTCCGCAGGTTTGGGCTGCTCCGCTGGTTTTGTTGTTTCCACTGGTGATGGCGCGTCCATCTTTTCCGCAGATTCAGGCGAGCTCGTTTCTGCATCGACATCATCTTTGCCGGTGACCGGGGCAAGTGTTGGTAGCGGTTCTTTGGGATCAAGCGATTCGTCGTTGGGCTTGTCGATTTGCGCATCCACGTCCATGGACACTTCGGATTCCGTGACAACGATTGCCGCAGTATTCTCCAAGGCGGCAGGTTTTTCGCTGGCGATCGAAGGCAACGCTTCGGTCGTCGTGATGGGCGACAGCGATTTTGTTGCGGACGCTTTGATTGTTTTGTCGGCCAAATGGTCCGGCTTGTTCTCTTCAGCTGAGTCGCCGATCGCGTTGGAATCGCTCGGTTTGGGTTGAACAAGAGCCACCGGCTTTGGCAAATAATGGCTAATGGCAATCACCGTTCCGATGACGGACATCGCCACCAAGCCAATCAGGCCGGCCGTCAACATGATTCCGCGAACCAGCGGTGTTTTCAACGATGCCGATGTACTTGCTTTGTCGGCGGAAAGATTGGCGGATCCGGGGGATGAATGCCCGCTGCTGCGTCGGCTTTGATCGGACAACTCTACGATGCTGTCGCCCAGTTCCGGCGACATGAACGCACCCGCGATGTTTTGATTGCTCAAGCCATTTGAGATCAACACGGTCAAATCATCGGATAGCTCCCGAACGGTGGCGTAGCGATCGCTGGGTTTCTTTTCGCAGCACTTCAGGAAAATGGCGTTCATTTCCGACGTCAAATGCCCCGGCGCACGTTGCTGCAGCGGGCGCGGATCCAGTTGGCAGATCTGTTCGGAAAAGGATTCGCGACTCTTTCCCGTGAACGGACGTTTGCCCGTCAACATTTCGTAGTACATGACACCCAACGCCCAGATGTCGCTACGAGGATCCAGAAAATCCACTCGGCCACGGACTTGCTCAGGCGACATGTAGGGCAGGGTGCCGGCTAATTCGGGCCCTCGTTCTAGCTGCTCTTCTTCGGAGATGGCTAAACCAAAGTCGGCAATCCACGGCTTGCCGACATCATCGATCAGGATGTTGTCGGGTTTCAAGTCGCGGTGAAGAATGTCGCGTAAGTGCGCGGCTTCCAGGTTTTGTGCAATCGCCTGTGTCAGCTGCGCCGCTCTGGCTGGTGACAAGGTGCGTTTCTTGATCAAGTCGCGTAGCGTGTAGCCCTTGATATATTTCTGAACTATGTAGACGGCTTGGTCGTCGGTGGTGCCAATGTGATAGACCGGCACGATGCCGGGGCTTTCCAGTTGAGCAAGCTTGGCGGCTTCTTGACGCATTTGAGCCTGGAGTTTGTCGCTCGAAACCAGCGAAACTTTGATTGCGACGTCACGCTGCAGTTCTTCGTCTCTCGCCAAATAGACAACTCCAAAGGCACCTTTGCCCAGCGTGCGGCGGATTCGAAACTTGTCGATGAATTTCGGGCGAGACGGATCCTCGATTTCCCTTTTTCGCGATCGAGTGTTGCTCCTGGACCGCGACAAACCTAGCTGTTCGTCACTCGTCCCGAATTCATCATGGTCCGCTACCGACCGTGCTTGGTAGAGCGACTGATCGATGGTGCTGCCCAATTCGAATTCGGCGGGTTCGTTAGTCGTGTCGATCGAGTGATCGTCCAATTGGTTGGCAGTTTGCCCTTTGGTCGTGCCGTGCGTTTGGGCTGCCGTGCGTGTTTGGGCGGCACCGTGCCCTCCGCCCTGCTGAAGGATTGATTGATCATCGTCGGAACTTGTAGCCCATAAATGTCCCGTTGAATCCCCCTCTGCGTACGCTTGGAAAGCAGTGTGGACAGCTGATTGATGTTCCGGAAAACGTCTGACGAACTCTGCTTCGGTGGGCGATGGTTCCTGGTCGCTGCGCCAATGAAGTTCGATCTGGATCAGATGCTCCAACAGTTCACTGCGTCGATCGGCGTTCACTTCTTTTGCATATGATTCGATCGACGGCGGCGTGGGCGATTGCCAGGCGGAATCGAACTGCTTGCACAGTCCGTTGAGTAAGTCGGTAGAATTCGGATCGTTCATGGTTCGCGATGAATTCGTTGTGATTCGGCCCACTGCCCCAATGGTTCTTGCTCTCGTCAGCGACGACATTTACGGAGAGCAAAGTTTAGTCATTACGAACCCCTTCTTGGATGGATAATGGAGATACCCCACCAGAATTCGCGATCATGGAGCCTTGCTGGGGCCTCCTGCGTGAACTATTGAAGCCAGTGATCCGCTACGATTCTGTTTCGATTCCTCCCACCCTGTTCTTTGTGAATCCGCTTACGAGCGTTTTCCTGATCATTCGGTCCCTGATTTTTCGGACTGACTGAAGCCTACCAACGAGCCATCACCCGATGAAACCCTTCGATATCCAGGTCAACGGCTATGCGGGTGTCGATTTCTGTGCATCCGACCTGACGGGCCAACAACTGCATCAGGCCTGCGAAGCAATGATGGCGGACGGTGTCGAATCGATTCTGGCGACCTTGATCACCGATCGCGTTGAGCATTTGGTCAAGAAGCTATCCAATTTTGTTCAGCTACTGAATCAGGATTCCGTTGCTAGCCAGTTGATCCGCGGATTTCACATCGAAGGCCCTTTTCTTAATCCCGGGACGGGGTTCATTGGGGCGCATCCAAGTGAGTGTGTTGTTCCGGCGAATGTCGAAGATACCAAGCGATTGCTGGACGCTGCCGATGGCATGACACAATTGATAACGCTGGCACCCGAGCAGGATCCGAATTTTCAGACCACGGAATTCTTGGTTGATCGCGGCGTTGTGGTTTCGGCTGGGCATTGTGATCCGACATTGGACCAACTGCGAGGCGCGGTCGACCACGGTTTGACCATGATCACGCATTTCGGAAACGGTTGTCCGGTGCAGTTGCCGCGGCACGACAACTTCCTGCAGCGTGTGCTGCACTTGCGAGATCGATTGTGGATCTGTTTCATCCCCGATGGTGCACACGTCGATTTTTATGCGCTCCGAAACTACGTCGATTTTGTAGGTGTCGATCGCACCATCATGGTCACCGATGCCATCTCGGCGGCCGGGTTGGGCAAGGGGAACTACGAAATTTCGGGCCTCGCAGTCGAAGTCGACGAACAGGGAGTGGCGAGACGGCCCGGTTCGCCCAATCTGGCAGGGGCGACCATCACGATGCCAAAGATACGCCATAATCTCGCCCATCAGTTGGGTTTCGACGAAGAAGCCATCCGGAAGATGATTGATCTAAATCCACGCCAAGCGTTGTCCAAAAGCAGAACATGAAACCACTTTTTCGAAGCGTCGGTCCCGCCATCATTGTCGCTGCCATTGTGTTGGGGCCAGGGTCGATCCTGACCAGTTCCAAGGTTGGCGCGACATTTGGTCTCGTAGGCTTGCCGGTGGTCGCCGTCGCCACCGTGTTAATGATCGCCATGGTGGCGCTGGCTGCGCGGTTGGGCGTGGTCTACGAAAACAGCCTCTGCGATGAACTGGCCAGTCGACTGGGGCGTGGCGTTGCCGTCGCGATCGGTCTGACGCTCTTTGTCTTGGTCGCGTTTTTTCAGTCGTCCAACAACATCGCACTCATTGGCGGTTTGGAGCCGATGTTTGGTGACACGCCGCTACCGTTTGGTGTGCGAGCCGCGCTGCTGGTCGCGGTCAATGGTGTCGTCATTGCCAGTCTTTACTTGCTGCGAAATTTGTATGGCAGCATCGAATCAATGATGAAGATCTTGATCGGATTGATGACGATTGCGTTCTTGTTCAACTTCATCCAGATCTTTCTCAACCCACCCGAAGTCGTGAATGCAGCGGCCGCGTTGCCTGACGCAACTACCGACAACCGCGATTGGCTGGCTTTGATGGGGATGATCGGAACGACGTTTTCGGTTGGCGGTGCTTTTTATCAAGGTTACTTGGTCAAAGAGAAAGGCTGGGGACTCAGTCAAGCACGTGAAGGTGTCGTTGATTCGTTTATCAGTATTAGTGTGCTGGGAATGGTCACCGCCATGATTTTGTTGACGTCATGGAAAGTGTTTTACGGTCGCGCCGAACCGGTACAGTTTGATAGTGTTGGCGACGTCGCCAAGCAGCTTGAACCGCTCTTTGGATCAGCCGCAAAAATCATCTTTTGTCTCGGGATCTTGGCTGGCGGCTTGAGTTCCTTTTTGGTGAATGCATTGATCGGCGGAACCGTGATGAGCGATTCACTGGGCAAAGGTTCCAAGCTGAGCGACAAATGGCCGCTGCATCTGACGACGTCTGCCTTGGTGGTTGGCATGGTGGTGGCAATCGCATCGATGGCTCGTAGCGGCAGCACAGTGCACCTGATCACGTTGGCACAAGCTCTGACCGTACTGGGAATCCCGGCCTTGGCGGCAGCATTGATCTACCTTGGCACTCGAAAAGAACTGACCGGGCCCAGACGGGTTCCAAAGTGGATGATTGTCATAGCGTCTATCGGTTTTTGTGTTGCCTGTGTGTCAGCCTGCATGACGGCCAGCAAGGTCTACCAAAAACTCAACACGCCCGCGGTTGCCGCCAGCGAAGTCAGTTCCTCTGATCTTCAGAGTGAGTCGGAAAAGTAAGTCGGACTAATCGAGAGACTACAATCAAGCGATGGATTCCTTTCTGAAACTTTTGCGACTTCAGGTTATGAAATCACTTGTCGCCGCTCTACTGTGCGTGTTCGTCCTGGATGCGACTTCACCGGCAGAGGAAACTCTTTCGCTGAAGGAGCTGATTTCCAAAGTTCGGCCCTCAGTTGTCACCATCCGTGTTCAAGGACGCGACGGTGAGAACTTGGGTATCGGCACCGGTTTTATCATTGATGAGCAAGGGCTTGTCGCGACCAATTTTCATGTCATCAATGAAGGGCGACGATTTTCGGTTGAAACATTCGATGGCGACAAACTAAAGGTGCTGGCCGTCGAAGCTTCCGATCGAACGAGTGATTTGGCGCTGATTCGTGTCGCATTTCCCGGCGGAATTGACTTGCCCGCCTTACCGTTGGCCAAGGCAGTGGATCCCGAGCAGGGCACTCGAGTTGCCGCGTTTGGCAATCCGTTGGGATTCAAGGACAGCGTCGTCGATGGAATTGTTTCGGCTGTTCGCGAAGTTCAAGGGCGGTCCATGATTCAATTAGCGATGCCGATCGAACCTGGTAACAGCGGAGGCCCTTTGGTAGATCGGTCGGGGCGTGTGTTGGGAATCATCAACATGAAATCCGCTATTGATGACAATCTTGGGTTTGCAATTCCGATTGGTCAATTGGTATCGCTGCGACAATCGCCCAACCCCGTTTCGATCGATCGCTGGGTGCGTTTGGGAAAAATCAATTCGCAGACGTGGAGTCCCATCATGGGCGCAAATTGGCAGCAGCGTGGCGGACTGTTATCGGCCCGCGGAATGGGAAAAGGTTTTGGAGGTCGTTCGTTGTGTTTGGCAAAACAAAAAGTTCCGCGGTTGCCATTTGAGGTCGCCGTATCCGTCAAGCTGGATGATGAATCGGGGGCAGCCGGGTTGGCGTTTTATAGTGACGGAGACAACAAGCACTATGGTTTCTACCCAAGCAATGGCCAGCTGCGTCTGACGTGTTTTAAGGGGCCCAGTGTCTACTCCTGGGAAATATTGCAGGATGTGCCGTCGGACCACTATTTGCCTCAGCAGTGGAATCGGCTTCGCGTGCGGTTAGACGTTGATTCGATCGAGTGCTATGTCAACGATCATTTGGTCATCACGTCGACCGACAGCCAACTTACCGATGGTTCAGTGGGACTGGCCAAGTTTCGCAATACGAACCCTGACTTTCGTGGATTCGCGATTGGCCAAGATCTGAAAGCCAACCCATTGTCTAAAGCCACTCGCGACTGGTTTAGCAAGCTTGATCAGCGTGACCTGTTGCCGAGCGAGATTAGTGATGACGAACTTGCCGAATTGGGAAAGTCCAGCGAAACCGCTGCGCGTGAACTGATCCGGCGTGCTGCCCAGCTCGAAAAAGAAACAAAGCAATTGCGGCAATTGGCGGATGAAGTGAAGCGAGCCAAAGTGTTGGCGAAGCTAACGAGGTTGTTTGCCGATGACGAAGTCAAAGGAGATCGCTTGCTGGATGCGACGTTGCTTGTCGCTGGATTGGACAATTCCGAGATCGATATCAATCACTACCATCAACGCATCGACACGATGGCATCGGAGATTCGCGAAACCCTGGATGACGATGCCGATTCAGACGCCAAGATCACCGCCCTAAACAGTTATCTGTTTCTTCAGAATGGATTCCACGGCGGTCGCAGCGAGTATTATCATCCCGCAAATAGCCATCTGAACCGTGTGATTGATGACCGGGAAGGTTTGCCGATCACCCTATCGATTCTTTACATGGAGTTGGGCCGACGAATCGGGCTGACGATCAAGGGCGTCGGGTTGCCTGGCCATTTTGTGGTGCGTCACGAACCAGTTGACGGCGAAGCGAATCAGCAATTAATTGACGTGTACGAAGGCGGCAAGCTGATGTCGCTTGACGATGCAAGACTGCGCGTGATGCAACACGCTGGTCGTCGGGTCCAAGCCAGCGATTTGGAATCTCAGAGTGACCAGCAGATTGTCAATCGAGTGCTTAGCAATCTAATGGGGATTGCAACGCGAAGCGAGGATCTTGAATCAATGTTGCGTTACTTGGACGCTAGTTTGGCGATCAATCCCGACGCGGTTGACTTCCGCATCATGCGTGCTCAACTGCGAGGCGTCACCGGACGCAAGTCCCGCGGGATGGCTGACGTCGATTACCTACTGAAGACCGACCTGACTGGAATCGACATTCAACGCCTGATGCAACTGCGGTCGGCAATCGAAAATCACTAGCCGTTAGGAAATCACGTGACTAAACACGACGTTTCGATTTTGCTTCAGCAGGTTAAGGAAGGCGACGAATCGGCTCGCGAACGACTGTTCGTTGAGCTGCAGACGGAACTGCGCGACATGGCATCAGCGATGATGCGCCGCGAACGACCGGATCATACGCTCCAAGCAACGGCCCTCGTCAACGAAGCCTGTCTGCGGTTGCTGGATTCGGACGCCGTCAGCAATGCTTCCGATCGTCGGTATTTTTTTGGCATGGCCAATCGTGCTATGCGGCAGATATTGGTCGAACACGCGCGAAAACGTAACACAACCAAACGTGGTGGCGACTATCAACGTGGGTCGTTGGACGTGGTGCTGGAACAATTCGAGAGCAGTAATGGCTGCCGATTCGAAGATTTGGAAGCATCGTTGGAGGCTCTGGAGAAAGAGTCGCCCCGGCAGCGTGAAGTCGTCGAGCTCCGGTTTTTCTCGGGACTGTCGGTTCCCGAAGTCGCCGAGGTATTGGAGATCAGCGTTGGCACGGTCGAACGCGATTGGCGGCTAGCTCGTGCCAAGCTTTATCAACAGTTGCGAAACGAAGAAACGTAGCCCAGCGGAACGTCGTGGTTTGGCGACGCTGTCGCTGGTCAAGCGTCCGACTAGTTCGTCGGAGCAGTCTGGTTTTTGCTTGGCGCGGGATCGCCTGCGTCGGCTGGCATCGTTGTGTTCCAGGCGAAGATCGCTGATTGAAGGCGAGACGCCACTTCAGGATATTGCTGAACCAGATTCTGGGATTCGCTCAAGTCAGCGGTGATGTCGTAGAGCTGCGGATCGCTTTGGTCATAATCCACCAGGAATTTCCATCGACCATCGCGGACAGCTAAGTCCGGCGCATCGATCTCGGACGCCGCGTCTTTGTTTCTGCCACTTAGGCCACCGGGCCGATCCGGTGGGCGGCGAAAAAAAATCGGTGCTTTGCGTCCGTCCGTTGATTCGCCCAGCATGGTCGCCAAGACGTCTTCACCGTCCAGGGTGACTCCTCGTGGAACATTGATTCCTGCCACGTTGTAAAGCGAGCGATTGATGTCGATCGCCGAGAAAACCGATTGCGTGTTTTTGGTGCCGATGGATGTTTTAGCAAGTAGTCCCGGACCCCAAACAATCAGTGGCGACCGGATGCCACCTTCGTACAGGAGTGCTTTGCTGCCGCGTAACGGGTCGGACATGCCCGCGCCAGGTTCGTGACCATTGTCGCTACAGACAAGAATTAGTGTGTTGTTTTTGAGCGTGTCATCGCCGCGAATGCGATCAAAGAGCGGCGCGAGTTGCTGGTCCATCGCATCGAGCACGGCGTAGTAAAGCTGTCGTTTGCTTTCGTCGGTTGCGTCACGCAAAACTTCCGGTGGAAAGAAAGGCGAATGAACATCATCGGGCCAAACGTTGACAAAGAATGGCTGGTCTTTGGCCGCCGCGTCGTCGATGTGTTGCAAAGCTCGCTGGACAAATTTGGTCGTGATCTCGCTGCGGTTGGCATACTCAATGGGGCCGCGTCCAAGCTGATTGGATCCCAAATCATGAAGCTTGGGTTTGCCGCCTTTGAACGCGTTTTTGTACCCCAATACGCGTGGGCCAAGGCCTTCAAAGTTCGTCAGGCTGCGATCAAATCCGTACTCGCTGATCAGCGGCGCGTCGCCAACATCGCGTTGACCACCCATGTGCCATTTGCCAAAGTGGCCGGTCGCATAGCCGCTCTTTTGCAGCTCGCGTGCCAACACGGGGGCTTTTACATCCAACCACTGCGCCATGCCGCGTTGGTGGTTGGCTTTGCGGTTGTTTAAGAACGAAGTGATCCGCCATCGCTGTGGATACTGGCCGGTTGTCAGCGCGGTTCGCGAAGGAGAACAAATCGGCGAATTGACGTAAAAGTTTGTAAATTGAATGCCTTCGGACGCCAACTGATCAATGTTCTGCGTGACGGTTCGCTTGCCGCCAAAGCACGACAGGTCGGTAAAACCCATGTCGTCGATGAACACAATAACGATATTGGGTGACGCCGCTTTGCATGGGGAAGCGACGGCACAAACGGTGGCAACCAAAAATATCAGTGGCGCTGGATAACGAGACATAGTGATCGACGGTGCCGGGCTGCGGATAGGACTGCGGAGACGCGAGCAATAATTACGTACTATAGCATCCAGCAATCAGGCCATTGGATTCGATGACACGGGGCGGAAGATATCCGCGACGTGCATCGCCGCTCTACGCTCATCACTCCGACTCGACCATGAACTGGATTTCGGTCAGGTACTTTTTAGGATTGCCACGAAAGATCATGCCGGGCCCCTTGTGATAGACCTCGCGAGTCGGCATCGAACAGGTCATGTCCTTCGAGGAAATGTAGGTCAGCATTTTTTCGTAGGACCTTCTGAGTTCTTCGTAGGGGCCCAGGTGCATCAGCGACAAGCATCGGCCACCGGGTAGCTGGTGGACACTGATTTCGTCCGTCGAAGTGCCTTTTTTGATGGGCATCGCTGCTTCGAAATCGGCGTCGTCAGCTTTGTATTCGCCATCGTGATGCAGCATCATGGCCTTGCCGCAAATGTGTCGGCCGAACTTGCGTCCGATCTTTCCAAAACCACTTCCGCAATCACTGTATTTTCCCTTCATGCGAATGCTGGCGACCAGCATGGGATCGACGGTTTTCTCTTCGACTTCGTAGCTAGTCTGCGTCATGGTGGTGACTGCCTCTTTTTCGTGGTGGATGATTTTCTTCAGCAAACCATCGATACGACGATCGTTCCGCATTCGATCACGAATCTCACTTTGGCGAGATTCCAAGAACGCGACGATGTCAGCGTCGTCATCGTGGCTGCTTATGATCTGTTTTATTTCAGCGATCGAAAATTCAAGATCACGTAATAATGCGATCAAACGCGCGGTTTCGATTTTTGACTGCGCATAGAATCGATAGCCGCTACCTGATTCCACATGCGAAGGCACCAAGACACCTTGCTCGTGATAGAACCGAAGGCTCTTCACGGTCAGGTTGGTCATCTTCGAAAATTCACCGATGCTGAACATGCACAGAGTCTACGGGCTCCCGTTAGGGGAGAGTCAAGCGAAAAATTCAAAGTCCATTTGATTGGTTATAGGACCAGCGATTCTAGTGTCGCCCTCGATGACAGCTGCATCCGACTGCATTGCAATAGTCGCTTGTGCGGCTGACTCCGCCATCGCGAAGCCAATAGAAATCAGGTCGGGGTGCGTCGTCGCCATGTCGATTCATCCGATTTGCCTCGAACACTTCGCCGTTGGCAATCACCAACGCGATTTTTTCACTGTCTCGAATGCGTTTACTTGGATCCGCTTGCTTGCGAAGGACAACCAAATCAGCCAACTTGCCGACTTCGATCGATCCGAGGTCTTTGTCCAACCCAAGGTACTTTGCGCCGTTGATCGTTCCGCATCGTAGCGCCTGCATCGGCGTCATGCCTCCCTGGACAAAACTCCACATTTCCCAGTGGGTACAGATCCCGGACAGTTGACCGTGTCCGCCGGTTTGAACTAGGCCCCCATCGTCGACTACTTGCCGAGCGATCTCGGCGACCCGCATGTGGTTGTAGTCTTCTTCAGGGGCTTTTTCGCGTCGGCGTGATCGTGGGTTCAAAATGTGAGGCGGAATGAATGTCCGCAGTCGTGTGTGCAACCAGAGGTCGTCGATCTGGTACCAATAGCGTTCACCTGATAATCCTCCGTACGCGACGTTCAGCGTGGGCGTGTATCCGACCTGCGTGCCACGCCATAAATCCATCACGTCGTCGTAGGCTGTCTGCACTGGAAGCGTGTGTTCGATTCCGGTGTGCCCATCGACGATCATCGTCATGTTGTGCATAAACGTGGATCCGCCTTCTGGGACCACCATCATGTCCAGTTCACGCGCCGCAGCGAGGACTTGTTGTCGTTGATCACGACGGGGTTGGTTGTAGCTCTTGACCGTAAAGGCACCGACGGCCTTCATTCGTTTGAGATGAAACCGAGCATCGTCCAGCGAATCGATTTCGGCTTTGCCAGCGCCCGTCGCTCCGTAAAGAATTTTGCCCGTCGAAAAAGTTCGCGGCGCTGTGATCAAACCTGCTTTTGTCAATTCGCTGGCCGCAAAAATGCTATGCGTGTCGTTGCTAGGGTCGTGAATCGTGGTCACACCAAACGCCAATCGTGCGTAGTCCACCCAGTTGTGTTGCGGCGTCATGCCGAAGGTAGCCTGGGCACCGTGAGCATGCGCGTCGATCAATCCTGGCATGATGATTTGACCGCTGACGTCGGTCTGGACGTATCCATCAGGAATCTTGATTTCGTCTCGAGACCCAACAGCAACGATGCGGTTCTGGTCGATCAAGATCACTCCATCATCGATCTCGCCCGCGTTGCCCATGGTCAAGATTCTTCCACCCACCAATGCACGCTTGGTTTCGGGACGCGCCGCCGGATATGAAAAACCGAGGGAGACACTTTCGACGATCGATTCTGGTTCTGTCGGCTCATTATCGTCAACTTCGTCTTCCAGTTCTTCGTCTTCTGTGGTCTTGGGCGTTAGTGCTTGCTCCAGGCTGCACGTAAAGAACTCGGGCCCCAGGCTCCAGTGCAAGGACTGGCTGTCGCCTGAAAAATGTACAAAGTCGCCCGCTTGCTCGCTGACTTTCACCACGGGCAAACCCTTTGCACCGGGGCCGACGACAATGGGCTTGGGCGAAGCGACGAACGGAGTCAAGAAAACATGAAAGCGTTCGATCAACGCCACGTGCTTTCCATTGGGTGAAACGCGAAAGTCGGTTGCCCAGTCACTTTTGTAGTGTTCGCGAACTTCATTGCCCAAGCGATCGACCGAAACCAACATGACGTTGTCCGACTCTTTCTCCGATTTTCGACGCGTGACAAAAATACGTTCCCCACTGGTTTCAAATTGAGGCCGCGAACCGTTTTCGCATACAAGGCTAGGTTTGCCGTCACGTGTTGCTGTGATGTAGATGCCTCCGTCACGCGACCACAGCGATGATCGAATATGACCGCCACCGCGTTTTTCAAAAACAATGTCTTTACCATCGGGGGAGAACGCTGGGTTCATGTAGTGGCCCGGTTCGCTGGTGACGATCCAACTTTCGCTTCGATTCAAATCGGTTGACGAAACTCGTACGGTTCCCAATTCACGGTCGTTCCAAGTCGTGTAAACGATGTACTTTCCATCTCGAGAAAACGATGGCGAAAATTCAAAGTGTTCGGTTTGATCCGTCAATCGTTTTGGTTCGCCATCGGGTAGCGTTCGCAGATACAGATGTCCCAATGCTTGGAAGACGACCTGATCTCCATCAGGCGACACCTGCACGTCTTGCAGCATCTTGACGTCAAAGTTGTCCTGGCCGACGCGGACGACGTGCCGGACTGCTTTGCGAATCTGACGCTCATCACGGATGCGAAAAGGGACGACTGCGGAATCGCCCGATTCGACGTCGATGCGGCGGATTTTTCCTTTCGCCCAAATCACGATGGACTTCCCATCGGGCATCCAATCAAAACCACTGTAGACGCCGTGTATCGCCCAGGCTTCTTGCATATCGCGTTCCAAGTCATCGTAGACCAAGCGAATGCTTCCGGACTGCAAATCAAACAGGTGCAATCCGGTTTTGACGCCGACGCGTCGAACGAACGCAAGTGTCTTGCCGTCGGGTGAAGGCGTCGGACGGCAAGCTCCACCGGGACCGCGGATCAACGTTTTTGTTTCGCCTTTGACTAAATCCAATTGTTTGATCGAGTAGATGCCTTGATGGGAGTTCTTGTCGTACTCGAATTGGTCGCCGGGAGTTGTGTCTTGGCTGTAGTAGAGGTAACGACCATCGGGCGAATAGACGGCTTCGTTGACGTCTTTTTGGTCGTTGGGACGCTCGGTCAATTGGACGCCAGCAGTGGCGTTCATCGACACAGCATCGCGGTGATACATCCAGAATTCACCCGCGCCCAGCGATCGGCGGCTGGTAAAGTGCTTGCGAGCCACCAAGTAATCTCCGTTGGGTGACCAGGTCGGGCCATTAAGCAACCGATAGGCTTCGTCGGTTACCTGAGTCGGACTAGACCCGTCGGACGCGATGACCCAAATGTTGTCGCCGGCTTTCTTGCTCTTGCCGGTCCGGTCGCTCGTGATGGCAAGGTACTTTCCGTCGGGGCTGTACCGCGGTTGCATTTCCCACGACACGGTGTTGGTCAAATTCTTGGGGAAGCGTTTCTGCGTCGCTGCCGTTCCATCGGCCCCATCGATTGGCATCACATAGATATCGCCCAGCAAGTCGAATGCGATTTCTTTTCCATCGGGACTGACATCCAGGTTAATCCAAGTCCCTGAGTCGCAGTCGATCGTTTGCACTCCGGCCGGACCGGGAGGTGATTCGATATCCCAGGTGTCCTTTTCCTGAGCGGTCGGGGCCGATTCGTCGGCTTGGACGACCACGGGAACGAAGAGAAACGCTGCAAGAACCAGTCGATAAAACATGCTAAGCCGGAAAACTCGAGAGAGAACAACGGGGACGACCGCAATCATAGTCGATCGATTCGACGTGCCGAAACTCGTCATCGGCAGGTCTCGTTCTCTACGCGATTGCCCGGCCCAACTAACTGTGGGATAACGTGCCGCTGAATGACATTCGGCCAGCTATTGCGGCTCGATGAGCATCGGTGTTCTTTCTGTTCAAACCATTTTTATTTGCGACGCGTTTTGATGACTAAGACTTACAAGATTGTGGTACTCGGTGGCGACGGAATTGGGCCCGAGGTCACCGACCAAGCTGTCCGTTTGTTGAAAGAAATTCAGCCGCAATTGAGTGGTGTTGCTTTTGAATTTGACGAGCACTCCGTCGGTGTCGGTGAGTACCAGAAGAATGGCGACGCGCTCCCCGAAACGGCTTTCGAAGCCTGTCGCAATTCGGACGCGATTTTGCTCGGCGCGATGGGATTGCCCAATGTCCGCTATCCCAACGGAAAGGAAATTGCCCCGCAACTGGATCTTCGCGAAAAGTTAGATCTCTATGGTGGCGTTCGACCCATCGAACTTTTTCACGAAGCCGACACTCCGCTGAAAAATTATGGCCCCGGCGAGATCGATTTCGTTTTGGTGCGCGAAAGTACCGAAGGTATCTTTGCAGGCCGAGATGCGGTGGCTGATCTGGACGCTGACGAATCGCTGAATATTATCCGTATCACACGCAAAGGTGCCGAGCGAGTTTGCCGGATGGCGTTTGAAGTCGCACGCAAACGCGACAAGGCAAAAAAGGTATCGTTGATCGACAAAGCCAATGTGCTGTCAACGATGGTTTACTTTCGCCACATTTTTGATGAAGTTGCCAAGGACTTTCCCGACATCACGGCCGAACATGTGTATGTGGATGCTTCAGCGCTGTTCATGGTCCGTCGCCCACACGATTTTGACGTGATGGTGACCGAGAATATGTTTGGCGACATCTTGAGTGATTTGGCTGCGGGGCTTGTTGGCGGAATGGGCATGGCTCCCTCGGCGGATATCGGCGACAAGGCCGCCGTTTTCCAGCCTTCGCATGGTTCCGCACCCGATATTGCAGGGCAGGGCATCGCAAATCCGATCGCGATGATCTTGTCGGCTGTCATGATGCTTCAGTGGTTCGACAATGATGAGACACGTCGCGCGGGGGCGGCATTGCACGCGGCCGTCGCAAGAGTGCTTTCGGACCCCAGCAATCGCACGCCCGACATGGGCGGCAAACTTTCGACAACTCAGATCACGGACGCAATCTCGATCGCGTTGAAAGACGCGTTAAATTAATACTCCGCCGGTCTATCCCGCTTCGCGAATGCTGAGACAGTTTTGGCGTGCGACGATAATGTGATCAAGCACGTTGATTCCAATCAGCTTGCCAGCTTCGGTCAGCCGATCGGTCACCTGCAGGTCTTGTCGGCTGGGAGTCGGGTCGCCGCTGGGATGATTATGCACCAGTAGGACAGCCGACGCTGCATCGCGAATGGCAGGACGGAAGACTTCACGCGGATGGACAAGGCTGGCGTCCAGTGTGCCAACAGTGATGCGATGCGTCCGAATGGGTTTGTGTTTTGTGTCCAGCGTTACGATGTGAAATTCTTCTTGCACCGCATCGTGCGCTAGTCGCGAAAATTCGCGTTGGCAGTACTCGATGGCTGCATGGGTGCTGGTGATTTTGACCGATTCGTTGGGGTCGGTTTGGTCCGCGCTGGCAACGCGACGTCCCAGTTCGATGCCCGCCATGATGGTGGCGTAACTTGACTGGGTAGCCGCCGCGCTGATCGCTTTCAAGTCTGCCGGGCTGGTTTTGGAAAGAGCAGGTAGTTCGTTGGCAAACCGATTGGAGATTTTGGTTCCACCCGCGATGGCCGATTCATTTCGTACACCGACTCGGATCAGGATCGCTATCAGGTCGGCATTGCTCAGCGTGTGAGCGCCGTCGCGTAGAAGTCGTTCTCGCGGTCGCTCTTGTTCGGGCGTTTCCTTGATTTGCAGTCCATGGATCTGTTGGTCAATCCATTGGTCAAGCTGAAAATCCGTTGAGAGCCAAGCGTACCGTTTTTGATCTGCGAATATTTTCTCTTGCAGCAGTCCTTCGCGAACGAGTTGCTTGATGGTGGTCGTAACATACGCCGGCGCCGATTCGCTGCACATTTCTTTTGCTTGATTGTGCGAAAATTCACGAACCGCGATCAGCGGCTGAAGTACCTGCTCAAGCCGTTTGCGTCGATCGGACATTTGCTACCCCGTCAATGAGCGGCTGAACGGTCAGCGAGGAAAATACTGGCTGCCATGCGCGTTGCCAAAGTACTGACTGGAGTGAGCTCCGCCCCAAGTGCTAGACGTCGACGGTGTTTGATAAACACGAACACGCGGTGCCCGATAGGCAGGGTACCGATACGACGGATAGCGATAGTTCGGATAGTACGCGCGAGACTGGTAGGGATTGCCGTAGTACGCTTGGTAGCCGTTGGGATAATACGGCACCGCGTAAGGTGTCACCGGCGTGTAGTTGAATGTCGGTGCGACGATAATTTGAGCTTCACTTTCGGAGGTCCACGCGGCCGAGAAAGCGAAGGCCAAAGCCAAGAGGCTCAGCTGATAGCCGAGCCGAGAGCGGAGTCGAAAACTGGCGCGTTGCATTAAAGCGTCTCTTGCAGAAAGAGGAGAATCCCAAACAAGGAGTTACACCATCACCGTATCAGTTTGGCCAGTGCAGTCAAGAAAATCGGTCCATTCCAGCTAGATAGCCCGGGAAAAACGCACGAAAAGCCGGCGGTGGTACCCGGACAAGCTGGCGGATGCGGCGCGTCTGGACCGGCGTCACTCACCGTAGAAGCACAGGTAGGCCGTCGCTTCTTTGACGTGCACGAGGAACTTTTGATTCGCCGCGACTTTAAACTCGCTGCCCGCAGTAAAGGTTTCGAGATTGTCTTGGCCGGGGAGTTTCGCTTGCAGCGATCCCGAGACGATCTTCATCAGCTCGTTTTCGCTGGTGCCAAATTCGTATTCACCTGGAACCATCACGCCGGCGGTTGCGCGACCTTCGCTGTTTTCGAAACCGATTGAAGTGACGTTGCCGTCGAAGTATTCGTTGACTTTCAAGAGAGAGCTCCGAGAGAGTGGGTTTTAAGAAATAGGAGTGTCGACGAGAACAAGGCTGTCGAGGACGTCCTTGATCGCCAGCGATTGGCGTTCGCGTTTGCAGAACACGTTGACTTCGTCGTAACCGCACCTTTGCAGAAACGCCAGTGCATTCTCGTAGCCATCCGCGACGCGCTGGATTTGATGCGCGTCAGCGCCGATGGTGACGGGGATGTTTCGCCGGCGCATTTCGCGAAGCATCGTGGGGTTGGGATTCATTTCGGATATCGTTTTGTTCACACCCGATGTGTTCAGTTCCATCGCGACGCCGGTCGCCGCAATCCGATCCAAGGCGTCACAAATGTCCGGCATGATGGCATCCAGGTTCCACGCTTTGGATGTAAAGTTCTTGATCAAGTCGGGATGTGCCAGTGAATCAAACAGGCCGGTTTCCGCTGACTGAGCGAGATGCCGGAAGTACGTTCTTTGGACTTCCAGCAAGTCATCTTGCCAATACGATTTGCGCCATTCAGGAATCTGTGGATGAACGGATCCCAGGACGAAGTGAAAATCGGCCGACTGAAGTTGCTTTTCCAGGTAGCCCTCGTGGCCTTCAAAGTAGTCCGCTTCGATACCGAGTCGCACATCGATGCGTCCTTCCCATTCCGATCGAGTTGTTTCGACCAAGTTGAGATATTCGTCAAATTGATCTTCACGCATTCGGACTGGCGCCGAAAAACCGTTGGGCATTGGATTGTGACAAGTCACGATCAATCCACGCAAACCTCGTGCGAGCGCGTGAGCCGCATACTGAGTCGGCAATCCATCGGCATGCATGCACAGTGGGGTATGCGAATGAGATTCGTAGTAAATTGGGTCGGACATAGTGTGGGGTTGGGTGTCGCTTTTCGGGAGGATCGACGGCGACATTACGTTAATCGGTTTTGAACATTTGGGCGAGGTCATCACCTTGGGCTAGGAAGGCTAGACTGAGGGCGGCCCCCCTTTATCGATTCTTCATGAGAAATTTCACCATGCCTACCGAGCGGCTGATCCTTCGGTTTTTTGCAACCGTTTCGTTGTGTCTCGTTGCCGCGATCGGGCAAGCCCAAGAGAATCGCAAACGCCAACCCAATGTGCTTTTCATTGCGGTCGATGATTTGGCTTGCTCGTTGAGCTGCTACGGCGATTTGATTGCCAAGACGCCGCATATCGATCGTCTCGCCGCGACGGGCGTGCGTTTTGACAGAGCTTACAACCAACTGCCGCTCTGCAATCCAACGCGAGCATCGGTGATGACCGGGCTGCGACCCGATACGATCAAGGTTTACGACTTGGACCGGCATTTTCGTGACGAGGTTCCCGACGTGGTCACCCTGTCACAGGCCTTTCAACAAGCCGGCTACTTTGCAGCTCGCGTTGGAAAAATTTATCACTACAACGTCCCCGCATCGATCGGAACCGATGGGTTTGACGACCCGCCGTCTTGGAATCAAACGATCAACCCCAAGGGCCGCGACAAGACGGACGAGGCGATGGTGTTCAATGCGGAACCGCATCGCAAAATTAGCGGAGCGCTGAGCTGGTTGGCGGCCGATGGCGAAGACGAGGAACAGACCGACGGCATGATTGCCAGCGAAGCGATCAAGTTGATGCGAGCCAAAAAGAACGAGCCGTTTTTTTTGGGCGTCGGTTTCTTTCGTCCACATACACCCTACGTGGCACCCAAGAAGTACTTTGACATGTATCCGGTCGACGAGCTGCGTTTGCCTTATGCACCTCCGGGTGACCGTGATGACATTCCGCCAGCGGCGTTTGCGCACAATTGCCCGGTGCCCAACTACAGCCTTGACCAACCAACGCTACTGAAAGCCACACAGGCGTACTACGCCTGTGTGTCGTTTGTCGATGCACAGGTGGGGCGATTGCTTGAAGCGTTGGACGAATTGCAATTGGCCGATGATACGATCGTCGTGTTTTGGAGCGACCATGGCTACCATCTCGGCGAACACAACGGTGTCTGGCAAAAGCGAACTTTGTTTGAACAAGGTGCTCGAGCGCCGCTGATCATTCGTGCGGCTGGTCGCAGTGGGAACGGGACGTCTTGTCCTCGCGTGGTCGAGTTCGTCGATATCTACCCAACGCTAACCGAGCTGGCTGGCATCCAATCGCCGCCAGGGTTGGAAGGCCGCTCGCTACTGCCGCTGATCAAGGATCCGATCGCAGCGTGGGATGGTTTTGCCGTCACACAAGTCCTGCGTCCCGCCGACAACCGACTCGCCACGCAGGTCATGGGGTGTAGTATTCGGACCGAGCGATGGCGGTTTACTGAATGGGGCGAAGGCAAAAATGGCGTTGAACTTTACGATCATCACGCCGATCCGATGGAATTCAATAATCTGGCGGAAACCCCCTCGCCGCAAGTTCAGGTCACGATCGATCGTTTGCGTCCGATGCTCCGGCAGCGTGCTTCGGGGAAAATACCGACCGTGCCGGTCAACCCCGCTCGCCTTTAGCATCAAAATCTAGAGAGGGGGAAATTTGCTCGGTTCGCCTTCCTGCTAGAATTTTCGGTCTTCCTGAATAATACTCTCAGCATGATTTTTGCATGTTGATCCATGCGCTTTGGACTCTTTCGCAACTAGGTACCCATACGTGATGAAACTGATCCTGAAGCCGGCAATCGTCGGATTGATGGCCGGACTGTTTGTTTCGGTAAGCCACGCCGATCTCCCCGTCAATGAACTCAGCCTTTCCGAAGAAAAAAGCGGTTGGAAGCTTTTGTTCGATGGCAAGTCCATGGACGAATGGCGCAACTACAAGAAAGAGGACCTTTCCGAGGGCTGGAAACTAGTCGACGGAACGATCGTGCGCGCCGATCGCGGTGCTGGCGACATCGTGACCAAAAAGAAGTACGGCGCGTTTGAGCTTTCGCTGGAATACAAAATTAGCAAAGGCGGCAACAGTGGCGTGATGTATCACGTCGTCGAAGGCGACGGACCACCGTGGCATAGCGGTCCAGAAATTCAGGTCCAAGACAATGTTGATGGACACGATCCGCAGAAAGCGGGCTGGCTTTACCAACTGTATCAGCCGCAGGTGCCTCGTTGGGCCAAAGTCAAAACGATTCCCGATTCGACCAAGCCTGCTGGCGAGTGGAATCAGCTTTACATTCGCATCGACCCGCGTCAGAGCGAAGTGTGCATGAACGGCGTGTTGTACTACCGCTTTAAAATGGGCGACAAAAAGTGGGATGAGCTGGTCGCAAAAAGTAAGTTCGGCAAGTTCCCGGGCTTTGCTAAAGCCGGCGAAGGGCATATCTGTTTGCAGGACCACGGCAACGAAGTCGCTTACCGAAATATCAAGGTTCGCGAACTTGGTCCCGACGGTGAAGTGCCGCAGCCGATCGATGGCGAGATGAGCTTGAAAGGTGAATTGGCGTTTCCCAATCTCAAGTGGGATCAGTGGGAAGCGATCAACGAAGACGGCCGCGTGCGTCCCCTTCGTCTGATGGAATTGACCTACGCCGATGATGATTCGAATCGGTTGTTTGTGGCGTCACAGTACGGTGCCATTTGGACGTTTGAAAACCAGAGAGACGTATCGCAGTCACACTTGCTGTTGGACTTGCGAGACAAAGTTTACGACTGGAAGAAGCCTGGAGCCAACGAACAAGGCCTGCTTGGTTTGGCCATGCATCCGAATTTCAAGAACAACGGCCATTTTTACGTCTACTATTCGCATACCGACAACAAACGGTCGATCGTATCGCGATTCACGGTGCCAAAGGAAACGCCAAACAAAGCGGATCCGGCATCTGAAAAAATCATCATGGATATTGAACAGCCGTACCAGAATCACAATGGTGGCTGCATCGAATTTGGACCAGACGGGTTTTTGTACATCGGCCTGGGCGACGGCGGCGACCGCAATGACCCGCAAGCGAACGGACAAGATTTGTCGACTCATTTGGGGGCGATTTTACGAATCGATGTGAATTCGCCTTCGGGTGACAAGCCGTATTCGATTCCAAACGACAACCCGTTTGTAAACATCGAAGGTGCCAAACCAGAAATTTACGCACACGGGCTACGAAATCCATGGCGATTTGGTTTTGACAAAGAGACCGGCGATCTTTGGCTGGGAGACGTCGGCCAAGAGCTTTGGGAAGAGGTCAATATCATCGAAAAAGGCGGCAACTACGGGTGGAGCCGTCGCGAAGGTACCCACGCATTTGGAAATCGACCGGCGGTTGCCAACACGACCCAGCCGCTTGACCCGATCTGGGAATACGATCATCGCATCGGCAAATCGATCACGGGCGGGCGAGTGTATCGCGGGTCGCGCATGCCGCAGTTGTTCGGAAAGTACTTGTATGCCGACTACGTTACAGGTCGCGTTTGGGCGTTGACGTACGACAAAGCCAGTGGGCGGGCGACCGCAAATGAACAAGTCGTTCCCGATACAATTCCTGTGCTGGCTTTTGGCGAAGACCAAAACGGTGAGATCTACTATCTGACCAACAGCCCCAAAGGCGAGAGCATCTACCGTTTCGCGAATGAATAGTCCCTGGCAATTAAGCCTAGGCAAGTAGTCATCGACAAATAGACGCGGTGCAATTCGGCGAAGTATGCCGAGTGTCGCTGGCACACATGCTCACTAGCAAGGCAGCAGGTACGATTGATCGTGCCTGCTGCCTTTTTTATTTGCTGCTTGGAGTCACTTGTTTTCGACGCGGTACAGCGCCGATTTGCTGCGCAGAATCATCGCATCGCCGACGACGGCGGCAGAAGCCATAAAGCCATCACCGAGAGTCGATTCCGCGAGAGCTAAAAATTTGATTCCTGGTTGCAGCGTAGTCACGTTGCCTTCGATGCTGAACAGATACAGCTTTCCGCCGGCGTAGACAGGAGAGGCAGCGTAAGAGCCGCCGATCCGTTTTTGCCAATGCAGGTCGCCCGTTTTGGGATCTCGGCAAGTCGCAATGCCATCGTCGCTAATCATGTAGAGCAAGCCATCGACGATCAGCTGCGACGATTTTTTGGCCACCCCTTTGTTGGCCGACCACGCGATGTGAGTCCCCGTTACATCGCCTTTTCCGTTTGCGGCCACCGCTACCATGGATCCCATGCCGTTGGTGATAAATACCAGTCCGTCATGGTAGATGGGCCGCGCCGATGCGTTCATTCCATCGTGGTAAGCCGTCCAAATCGCTTTCCCAGTCTCAGGGGCATACGCGATGGTGGCGACTGCGCTGGGGTACACCAACTGCTCTTTGCCGTCGACGTTGATGATATGTCCAGTGCAGTAGGCTTTCATACGGTCGCCGTTGTCAGTGCCGTAATCGATGTCCCGATCGGTTTTCCAAATCGTTTTGCCGGTGTTCTTGTCGAGGGCGACGACGTACTGCACATCGAATCCGTCGTAGGCGACGAACAGTTTATTGCCATGAATGATGGGTGACGAAGCCGGTCCGCGATGGTGGTCGCATTCCAAGTCGCGCCGCTCCCAAATGGTTTCGGCGGTGTCCATGTCCAAGCAGGCAGTCAAGTAGCTACCAAAGTGAACGTAGACTCGGCCGGCTTCGAGAATTGGTGTGGGCGTCGCGTAACTGTTCATCGGATGACAGAACGCGGGGTCGGGATTTTCGCAAACGACTTTGTCAATCAAGATTTTGCCGGACGTAGCGTCGACGCAGACGACGGACATTTTCTGACCGTCTTCGGTCGCCGTCGTGAGCCAAATTTTGTTGTCCCAAACAACTGGCGAAGACCAACCTTTGCCATGTATCGGCGTCGACCAAGTCACGACCGAAGAATCGATTGTTGTAGGCACGTTGGCGGCGCCGGCTTGCGTCTGGACCGCTTGCCCATCACCTGTTGGACCGCGGAACTGAGGCCATTGATTTGTCTGGGCAGTTGCCTCTGTCGGACAAGCCAGAATCGCAATGAAAATGGCGCAGGGCAAAAAGGTTTTCATGATTTGTTTTCATCGGGAGGAAAAGGAGGTGGGGCCGATTTCGCGAACGCCAGTCTAGCCCTTCGCGTGATTCGGATTCGGCAAGTTTAACAAGTCAGTCCGCAGGCGTTTATTCGACTTTCAAAAGCAAGCGATTGCGTTTAAGGCAGCTTCTTCAGATCCGCTCGGCTATCGGCGTAGGTTTCGCAGAAGGCCAAGGCTGCGGGATCAGGATCAGTGTTCCAATTCTGGCAGGCTTGCAGGTAAATCTGCGGCCACCAGTTGCGATGCTCTGTCAGTCCCTGGTCGCGGTAGGTTTGCCAGTGGCTGAGAACTTGAGACCAGCAGTCGTCACCATACTGCATGGCTTCATTGAGCGATCCAAATTTGGGGACATACCAGCGACGGCCAATCTGAGCATGCAGGACTTCATCGGCCCAGTCAAAATCTTGGAAGAGAGCTGAAAGTGCATCGCCACTTTTGACGCCGACTTCCCATTCGTATTTCTTGCCCGTTCGTGGCATCAGTCCTTGTTCGATAAAGAACAGCACTCCGTGTCGCTGCCGGGCATCGAGCTGGAGATTCAGGTTTCGCGCCCAAGTAAAATTGATCGGGATTTCTGTCCAATCGATGCCGTTGGCGACAAAGCCGACTTCACCCATCATCGCATGCCGCGCTTCGTCCCACAGTTGGCGTGTCATTTCAGCGTGAAATTCCCAGGGCTCTTCATCGCGAAGTTCAACCAAGATACTGGCCATCATCTCCGGGACATCGATTTCGCGAATGCGTTTGTAGTACATCATCAACGTTTTGTCCCGAGCGGAGAAACTCTCGTCGTACAGAAACGCTTCTGGATTGACGCCAGCATTGAACGAATCTTGGAATCGTTCGTCACGTTGAGGCTCATTCTGAAACTGAAAAGCTGTCTCGCTACTTCGCCGTGGCGGGAGATCCGGAGCGGTTTCGATTTGTGTTCCATCAATCAAGCCGGCTGCTTGGACGATCGATTCTAAGTACACCTGCGTGTCGTCTGTTTTGCCCGGTTCTTTGGCGGCATGGGCGCGAACGCAGGCGATCGCTTGGGTGCCGATCGTGACGATTTCGGAAAGTTCGAATCGAATTAGTTTGGCGGTTCGTACCGTAGGAGCGTCAGCCAATGGATGCGCGTCGTGCATCAGGCGTTCGCAGGCAGATAGAACGGCCGGAATCGCGACTCCGTACGTACCGATCAGAAAATCGACGGTCGTGGAAGCACAGATGATTTCGTCCAGCAATTGATCCAGGGCAGGGCAGGGGACTTTGTCCAGTCCCAGGGGCGGTTCGCGCATCTCACCAACGCGGCTGCGGAGCAACGTCACTTGCTCGGCGCAAAGGTAAGCGTGGTGCGAGAAGAGTGTCTTGAGCTCGTAAATGGGTTCGGCGGTCACTCGAGAGACGAATGCTTCGTGGAGCCGCTTGAGGCAGAAGTGCAATCGCTTGAGTCGGCTGACGCTCTCGTCGAGGCTCCAGTCCGAATCAACTGCCGTGTTCATTTCACAAAGCCCGGCCAGAGCCGGCAGTCCAAAGTAGGAAGGCGGAACTGAAGCTGTCATTGATGACTCGTGGTGTTGTTGGGAGGAGAACGAACCGTGGTGCGTGGTCGAATGAGTAGTGTCGACGCACGGGCCAGGCGAGGGGGGCGAACGCCGATTCAGGAGTCGAAGGGCGACATTGACAACATTCTAACGCAGCGGACTTTCGCCGCTCCACCGAAGTGTTGCGGATACCCACCAGGTGGGTTTTTATCCTTCCTACGTGCCTTGACGCTCCTTTGGGGCATCGATTAACAGGGTCTTATCCCTGAGACGCAGCGGCCAATTTGATTGGGGCATCGCGGGTCACATCTCTGATGGAGACCCGGTCGATTGAATTGGCCAAGGAAGTGTTCGATGTCGTTTCAACGCCGTCATTAGCACTGTCTGTTTGGGGATGCAATTAGCGAATGAGCCGCCCAGCACATGTCGACAGCAGTCGACAAGTGTTGGCGGCCTATTGGCTCGTTCTCTTTCTTGTCGACGAAACTAAGGGCATTTAGTTTGAATGAAGGTCAGTGCTACCGTTACGTAGCTGTCTACGGCGTCAACGGTTTCAATGCGTTCGCCGCAGCCACGATGTTGCTTGTCAGCAAGCGAGTTTCCGGACACCGTTGTGACGGAGGCATCCGGTGATGACCTTTGATCGCAATCCTTCTGCAGATCGGACTGAGCCTCTGGTGGGCGAGCATTCGGCCGCGTTCGTTGTTCAGATGCCCATTAACCGAACGCCAGCCGCTCAGACGCCAGTCGCGTCGGCGCCGACGGCCGATTCGCCAAGTGGACTGGACCGACTAGCTCTATTCGACGGTTCGGTGCCTGGAGTCACAAGTCAGCTTGTTCCCCGCGCGGATGCTGCGACGCCCAACGTGCTCATGCTGGAGACGGCGCAGTTCCAGCGAATGGATCTTCCGTCGGCCCTGATTGACCGCATTGCAGTAAGCGACAGTTGGGCGTCCGCTTCGGAGTTCTTTGCTCAAGGCAATGGCGGCTGTCTGTTGATTGATTTCGATTCCAATCGCGAAGCGTGGATTGCTCAACTGGTTGAAAGTGGAAAGTCCTGGTCTCAGATTTCTGTCATTGCGTGTTCGCAAAATGACTCTGGCGCGTCCGCAATGGCAGCTGCCAAAGCAGGTTGCATTGAGTTTGCGGTGCTACCGGATCGTCACGAGGAAGTATCACGCTGCTGTGATCTGGAAAGTGCCATCGGTCGTGCGTGTCACTACGACATGCAAAGTGAAAATTCGCCACAGCAATTTCGTTCTCAGTGGACGACGCTGACTTCGCGTGAGCAAGAAGTGGTGCGTTACTGTCTTGGTAATTCCAATACAAAAGTCATCGCCAAGCAATTGTCGGTGAGTTACCAAACGATCGACAAGCATCGCAATCGAGCACTGCGAAAAATGAACTGCGGCAGCTTGGTCGAATTTGCAAGTTTGCTGTACGGTAAATCAGCTGCGACATAAAACGAAAAACAATCGTTGCGTGCAGCGATGCGAGTGAGCATCGACGGTAAACCCTCGTTGAATGTGGGTTTGTGCAAAACGGATCGATCCGTTTTCCCTCACGCAAAATCAATGACGGGCTTCCGTCAGAACAGGAACGCCGTGTTTTGCTGGGTGCATATTGTGAGGGCAATACCTCGCGGGGAAACCCTCCTGAGTAGTGAGTAAAACACGCATACAAGAAGTCGGATGTTCTGTGGGTTCTCCCTCGATGTTTGTCGAAGATAGTAGTGTGATGGCGTCGCAGTGTTGTCAGCCGGGCGTCACTTCTGATGACAGAAGTGAGAATGCTGATCGAGTTGTTAGCGACATCCTTTTTTAAGAAATTCAACGCCGCCTTGCAGGGGTAAAAGATGGCCGATCAAAACAGAGGCGTATTCATCTACAGTCGCGATGAAGAATGGTCCGAGGTATCTCGCGACATCGTGATTGGCGACGGGTACATCAGCCGCATCGTGGCATCCACCACTGAACTAGTCGCAATCGCAAAGCAGTTCACCGGTGAAGCATGTGTCCTGGTGGACTGTACTGACGAAAGCGTAGATGTCGGTCAGCTCTACCAATCGCTTTCGCAGAACAACCTGCCGATGCCGATGGTGTTGATGGTTGCCGAAAGCCAGATGTCGCTCGCAACTGAACTGACGAACAAGTTCGCTTGTTTGGTGATGTTGAAAGAAACGGGCTTGTCCAAACAACGCCAGGCGATCAACGCAGCGTTTGGACGATTGAAATTGGTAGACCATCAAATGGCAGTTCAGCGCAATCATGGGCGACTGACACAGTTGTCCGAGCGGGAGCGTTCGATTGTCGATTTGGTTGTTGAAGGCGCCCCGAACAAACAGATTGCCAATAAATTGGGTTTGTCGATCAAAACAATCGAACGAGTGCGGCAAAGCGCTTATCGCAAGCTTGAAGTGCGAAGTACCGCTGAAATGACTCGCGCCGTTATCCTGGGTGATTTGCACGATATCGTTCGTGCGGACATTCCTGCGACGCCCGTCTTTGCACCCGTCGTTCCCGCGCCATTTGGTGCATCACGAAACTTCGTGAACAACTGAATAGCTGGCGAGCATCATAATCGTAACAACTCGTGCAGAGCGACCGTCATATAGGCGGTAGGGGGCAACCCCTGCTCTGATCGCTCTTCCGTCGCTGATGGCAACCTAGTGTTCGCCAGTGGCCCGTTGGTGGCCTCCTTGTTACTGGCAGTCTGGTTGGTTCGCGTGATGCGACCGACCACTCCACTTTGATGCAAAGAGAAAACACTGGTGCGAAAGATCACACTCGATTCATTGATGCCCACTCGAATTGACCGCTCGATGCACAGGCTTTCGTCGCCTCTTTGTGCGAACGTCATGCTGATCGATTCGCAGCCTGTCTTTCTGAATATCTTGGCCGCCGGCTTTGACAAGCGCGGATTCAAAAATATCGTGACTGCGTCTGCCGTTGGCGAAGCAATCGCAAAAATGCATGGCCAACAACCAGATCTGGTTGTTGTAGGTTTGGATGCAGAAGACCAGTTGGGAGTTCAAGCACTTGCCGCGATTCGCAAGGACGCAGCTCTTCGATTGACGCCAGTCTTGGTGATCACAACCGCTGCTCAAGTCTCTTACGCAAAAGTCTCGTTTCACCTCAGCGAAGATGCTGTGTTTAGCAAGCCCATCGACATGGGGAGACTGATAGACGTCGCGGTCGATCGGATCTGCGACCGCAATTTGCGCGATTCAATTTCGGCGACCGTTCGACGCTCCCGTGCTATCCCCGCTTCTGACAAGTATCGCCGGCTTCGCAAAATTGTTGGTCGCAGCGAACCGATGAGCTAGTTTCCAGAACTGCCTTGGATGATTCATAAAGACGTCGTGATGCTCGAAGATCGAGCTTGCGGGGTCTTTCTTTTTTGCGCCAAAACCGCTTGACGCGATTGCTAGACTGCATTACTGTACTACGGACAGTAGTACAGAAGGTGAGGTCAAACGGTGTTTCGTATACAGATCACGACAGGTGGCAAAGTGCCTATCTATCGCCAGGTCGTCGACCAGATTCGGTCGGCGATTGCGGGCGGGGTGCTGGCCGTCGGCGATCCACTGCCCAGTGTGCGTGGATTGGCCAGCGAATTGGTGGTCAATCCAAATACCATCGCAAAGGCTTACAGTTCGTTGGTCGCTGATGGGGTGGTCGAAAGCCAGCAGGGCCGCGGCTATTTCGTGACGCAACATCGCCAGATCTATACCAAGCGAGAACGCAAGCGGCGGTTGGAAGAAACAATCGCGCCGTTGGTAGCCGAGGCCGTCACGCTTGGCTTTGGCGAAGACGAATTGATTGCTGAAATTCGCAAGCGGTTTGCAAAGATGACTAACCGGTAGACATAGCTTTTTTGACGGGGATTGATCGATGAAGGCACCTGCGATTGAACTAAAACGGCTGACCCGGTATTTCGGCAGTCGGCCTGTTGTACGTGATTTGGATTTTTGCGTGCCCGAGGGCAAGGTCACTGCACTATTGGGGCTAAACGGAGCCGGCAAAACGACCACGATCCGTATCTTGATGGGGCTGCTTTCGCCGACTCGTGGCGCGGCCATGACGCTGGGGCAGGACGCAACAAAAATGTCAACGTCGACGCGAGCGCGGATCGGCTACTTGGTCGAAGGTCATTTTCTGTACCCGTCGATGCGAGTGCGGCAGTGTGAATCGTTTCAGCGTGTCGGCTATTCCCAGTGGGATGATTCGATGTTCCGCGAGATCGTGGATCACTTTGGGATCGATCCCGACGCCAAGGTTAGTACGCTCTCACGAGGACAACGTGCGGGCGTTTCGCTTGGTTTGGTTTTGGCGCCCGACCCTGAATTGTTGGTGCTGGATGATCCCGCGCTGGGACTGGATCCGGTTAGTCGGCGTGCATTGAACGAAACATTGATTGAGTTTGCAGGCGGCGGGCGTCGCACCGTTTTGCTGAGCACACATCTATTGGATGACGTGGAACGAATCGCCGATCGGGTCGCCGTGATGGTCGGCGGCCGGTTGAAAGTCGATGCGTCTCTGGAATCATTTCGTGATCGAGTGACGTTCTTTACCGTGCCCGCCGGCGCGACGAGCGATGCGTCCGATGCAAAACCGTTTGCCGCTGTGCCGGGATTGATCGAAGCACGTCGGTTGGGTGGTGCGTGGCAGTTAGCGGTTGCCGATGCAGATCAGGAAACCATGGCTTCGCTCAGCCGCGTGGCTGGTGATGCTGTGACACGCAATGACACAACCTTTTCCGATGCCGTGCTCGCCTATCTGACGCGTGAGCGGGGCGATGGGTCTTTTTTGGTTTCCGGGCGACAGGCTTCGGGTAGCGTTTCTACTTCATAGGTTTTGCGATGAACGCATTGATTAAGAAAGAGTTTGGTGATGTGTTGCGCTGGACGCCACTTGGAATGATCGGCGCATTCGTGGCCGCTTGGCTCATTTGGCCGACGCAGAACAGCCACTCTTACGCGATGGAAGAGAGTCTGATCAGTCAGCTGGGCTTGGCTGCGGGAGTCATTGCGGTCGCACTTGGATTGCTGCAGTCCTTGTTCGACACTCGCAACGATTCGCGAGGCTACTTGCTGCATCGGCCTTGGCGACATTCGCAGATATTCTGGGCCAAGGTGATCGCCGGATTTATGGCATACGTCCTGACGCTTACGCCGGCCGTCATCGCAACGGCAATGTATCTTGGCTGGAAGGGGATTGATTGGTTGCCGGTCGGAGCAGGCCAGGTGATCCCGTTTTGTTGTTATGCGCCGTTCGTGTTTGTGTTGCATCCAATGGTCATCTGGATCGCTAACCGTAATGCAAGTTGGACGGGGACGCGGCTTTTGCCGGCCGTCGGAGTTGTCGGAGCCGTTCTACTGGTCTGGGCCGGAATTGAATCGCTGGACGCTGGGCAGATGTTGGTCGGCACCGGCGTTTTGGTTGTCGCGATCGGCCTTGCGGTGCCTTTGACGCTGTGGGCCAGTCGTCACGCCTTCACCAGTGAATCCTATCTACCACCGGCGTCTTCGGCACAAAATTTCTGCCGTAGCAATGTGGTGCTGTTGGCGATTTCGGGAGTAGTCCTGTACACAACGGTCGCCGCCTTTGTTATCGAATCGCTACCCAAAGAGGCCAGGGTCTACAACCAATACATGGTGGCTTTGGGAGAACAAGATGAATGGGTGCAAGTTCGCACGACGCATGCAGCGAGCAACTGGAACTCGATGACGACTGCGACTCGGCCGATTGACGGCAAAGCTGAATTTGAAAGTACAAAACAGTTGCCGCTCTCAAAATCGGGTACGTACTTAGGGACTGCCTTGGGGCAAGATCGTGGCCAATGGCTCAATCGGTTCAGCAATCTTGGAAGCTTTGAATCGGATTCGACAGCGGGAGGAACGCTGACTTTGACGCGCGATGGTGATCGAATTTTGGCGTACAATTACAATGGACTTCAGGGAGTGATCACTCCCGACGGGTTCAGCCCCATTGCCAGTAAATCGACGGGCGGTTTCTCTGGGAAGGTCACTGTATTAACGCTGTCTCGGACCGCCAGAAAGAACTTTAGTCCCAACGACAATCCGGTCCTGATGGATGACGCTGGACTGTATCAATGGGATGCCAGCGGCAAATCCGTTAAACGTCTTTTGGCAGGTGACTTTCAAGCGGCCGGGTTGTCCCTGGGAGCAACGTCCGACGCGAGTTTCTTTTGGACGATCAGCGGTACCACTCTGACGCGGTACGACTTGGAGCTGCGACCTAGCAGCGAAGAAACCCTCCCATTCGTATCCGAAATCGTCGAAATGACTTACTCCTATCAATTGCCATTGATCTCTCTCCACGCAGCCGAAACTTTTGAAGTGGCACCTGTTAGGCAGAATGAGACGGTTCGCATCGTGCGAGCCGACGATGGGCGATACGGATTGGTTCGAAGTGACAACGGTCGGGACAGCCAGTACAGAATGCTAAGCGGCGATGGGTCGCAGTCGCTGGCAAGTGTTGATTTGCCAATACCGGCCGTTCCAATTTCAGAAGCAAGGCTGGGGGGCGCTATCCCGCCGATTCTCGGATTCATCGCAGGTGTGGCTACCTTGCTGGGAAGCGTTCAGGTCCCTGCGTCACATTGGTTGTGGATTCTAGCGTTGATACAAGGGCTCGTTGCAGCAGTCGCAGTCTGGTGGATAACGGGAACGCGAGGTTTTTCGCAGCGATCACGCATCGCTTGGGTCGTGACGTCCACGATGCTTGGGATCGGAACCTTGATCGGAATCGTCGCCATCTATCCCAAATTGATTTGCGAAGCTTGTCCACGCTGTGATCAGCAGCGACGTGTTGATCGAGAGGCTTGTGAGCATTGCTCGCAAGCATGGGACGCGCCAACCGACGATGGCATCGAAATTCGAGAGCAAGAGCCCAACCTGGCACCGGCGATGGCCGAAATCAGCTAACGGGTGACAGATGGCTTTGCGGCCAGACACGAACGAAAATAGGCCGCTAGAACGGGGAATCAGCCTTCGACGGACTCAAATGATTTCGCCAACCGCCCGTCATGGTTGGTATAACAGGGAGTGTGTGTCAGCCAACTCTTCTCCCGTTTTGTGATCGCAATGTCACGACTACTTTCTTCGCTGTCGATCGTTCTGCTGCTTGGGATGACGCAACGTGCGATGCCAAACGACGGCATTGCGGCGATAAATGCTGTGGCGATAGATGCGGCGGTGAGCCAGATCAATCAAGTGCTGAGCGATTCGTGGCAGCAGCAGGATATCGTGCCAGCGGCGGTCAGTAGCGATGCGGAGTTCTGTCGCCGCGTGTGGCTGGATCTCGCGGGAGTTGCACCGCCTGTGTCAGAAGTGCGAATGTTTTTGAACGACACGTTGCCTGATAAGCGAGGCCGGTTGATCGATCGGTTGCTGATGTCACCTCACCACGCCAGTCACATGGCGGCAACGTGGAACGACATTTTGCTGCCCGCTGACGCACAGTCGATTCAGCAACGGCAGAACATTGTGGCACTGCAGCGTTGGCTACGCGATCAGTTTATCGACAACACGCCCTACGACTATTTCGTCGCCAGTTTTCTGACCGCAGGAGGCGCGGCCAATCGCGGGCCGGCGATCTTTTATACGACCCGTGAAGTCGAACCCAAGAAAATCGCAGCGGCAACATCGCGAATTTTTTTGGGGATTCAGCTGCAGTGTGCCGAGTGTCATGACCACCCGTTTGATCGTTGGACGCAGGAAGACTTTTGGGGTTACGCAGCATTTTTTGGTCAACTGTCGCGAAGCGACGAGAACATGAACGCGGGCGGTTTGATCGTGGATCTGCCTGATGGCGATGTTACGATGCCCGATTCCGACGACCCAGTTGCGCCGCATTATCCAGGTGTCAGCGAACCGCCCGAAGAAGACGTGACGAACAATCGTCGACGGCAATTGACGATCTGGATGGCCTCACGCGACAACGACTATTTTGCTCGTGCTGCTGTCAATCGATTTTGGGGGCACTTGTTTGGGCGTGGTTTGGTGGATCCCGTCGACGCAATGGACAAAGACAATCCGGCAAGCCACCCCGAGCTGCTCGATTTTCTGACACGTTACTTTATCCAACAGCGATTTGATTTGCGAAATCTGATCGCAACGATCGCACGTAGTGACGCCTATCAGCGAAGCAGTGCGTACGACGCGGTGGATCGTCCGCCGGCGGATTCTTTTGCGGTGATGAGTGTGAAAACGCTCACACCCCGGCAGTTTTATAATTCTGTAAGACAGAATGTGATGCGGCAGAATCAAGCCGTTTCGATGAACGCCAATGACGCTCAACGAGAACAATTTTTGGCTCGGATGCGTGCGACAGACACTTCGCCGCGCGATTATCCGCACGGCGTGATGCAGGCGCTCGGGGTGATGAACGGTCCCGAGATGTCGCGGGCGGTTCATTCAACTCAGAGTGGCCTTTTGGCTTCGTTGGAAGCTCCGTTTTTTGAAGAAGCCGACAAAGTCGAGGCAATTTTTCTGGCCACGTTGTCGCGTTACCCCAATGAAGTTGAAACTCAACGGATGGCTAGGTTTTTTGCCAAAGCAAATTCCGAAGTTGAGCGTGGCCAGTTGCGAAGCGATCTGCTTTGGACATTGCTCAATACAGCCGAAGCCACCGTTTGTCCTTGAAACCTAATCGAGCGAGTAAGACAAGTGCTATCGAAATCATTTGATCGACGACGTTTGATGCAGTTCGCTGCCGCGGGCGCATTGGGGGCAGGCAGTAGCGGACTGATGCCGCAAATCGCCAAAGCAGCGGCGGAAATCAAATCGCAGGGGCGTCACTGTGTGTTGCTGTGGATGTCGGGAGGTCCCAGCCAGATCGATACTTTCGACATGAAGCCCGATCATGCAAACGGTGGTTCGTTGAAAGAAGCAGCGACAGCGGTGCCGGGCCTCCGGTTCAGCGAACATCTGCCGGGACTGGCCAAGCAAGCCGATTCGTTGGCCATTCTGCGAGGTTTGAGTACGAAAGAGGGGGACCACGAACGCGGGACAGTACTGATGCGGACGGGGCATATTCCCGGCGGACCGGTGATGTACCCTTCGATAGGATGCTCGCTCTCCAAGGAGCTCGGGTCGGCCGAAGCAGAACTACCCAGCTATGTCAGCATCGCACCGAGTGCCTTCGCGCGTGCTTCGATTCGACCTGGTTTTCTGGGGCCCAAGCATGCGGCAACTTCTGTCGCTGCGGCGGCGGATCCGACAGGTAACGAATTCGCGCGGCTGCGAGTCGATTTTTTAGAACAAGACAAATCGGTCACTCGCGACCGTCGTGTCGATCGCTTGAAATTATGGCGACAGATGCAAGATGACTTTGCGGCCAAACGCGGTACGGAAAATGTGCTGGCTCAGAACACAGTCTACGAATCCGCGCTTCGAATGCTGGACAGCGATGCAAAAGATGCCTTTGACCTGTCGACGGAGAGTGACAAAGTGCGCGCGGCGTACGGGCGAGAGTCGTTTGGGCAAGGTTGTCTGATGGCCCGGCGATTGATCGAGCGAGGCGTGCCACTTGTCGAAGTCACGTTGGGAAACGGGTTGGCGTGGGACACGCACGCAGATAATTTCGCCCAAGTGCGTCGGCTGAGTGAGCAGCTGGACGCGGGTTGGTGCACCTTGATGACTGAGCTTCGCGATCGGGGATTGTTGGAGCGGACAACGATTCTGTGGGCCGGAGAATTCGGACGCACTCCCGTGATCAATCGCAATGGAGGACGCGATCATTTTCCACAAGCGTTTAGCTGCGTCCTTGCCGGCGGTGGTATCGCTGGCGGACAGGTGTATGGTGCGACCAATGAAAGTGGCATGGAGGTTAGCGATGGCAAGATGGATCAGCAGGATCTGTTGTCCACTTTGTGCAAGGCTCTTGGTGTCAGTCCGGCAACCGAAAACATTGCCGAAGGCGGCCGTCCCATCGCGATCGCGGAAGGTGAATCAGTTGACGAGGTACTGAGTTGATCGCCAAACAATCCGTCTTAATACGCTTTGTGTTGTTGTCGCTCGCTGCCACAGCCGTGGTTGGCTGCGGTGATGCAGAGCCGCTTGCAGGCAAACCGCGTGTTACCAACGAGGCTCAGGTCTCAAAGCAAAAAGCGGTTGCGAATAAAGTCGACGTTTCGATTGAACAAACCAGTATTGCGGATTCCACGACGAAATTACCGGCGGTCGAAGTGGCCATCGAAGAGGGTACGGTAGCGGACACGTCACGCGAGTCGATGGCGGAACCTCAGGCACCAGTTGGTCCGATCGAACAGCCAAATCCGCTGCCGACAATCGATCCGCCACCGTTTCGACTGTTGCTGCCGACCTCCGAAGGTCCGCTGCTGGTGGATGTAGAAATTTTGATTGACGACGTGCCGCTTGCGACTTCTTACGAGGACCGGATTCGTCAGATACTTGTTGATGCTGACGACAACGAAGACGATTCGACTAGTTGGAAAGAGTTTCTTGACTACATCGACTCGGACGTGCAACAGTTTGGGCGCAACGTAGCCGGAGATCGTGGTCAACGCCGCAATACGATCAAGCTACAAGACCGCAACCGAAACGCAAAAGTCGATTTCAGTGAGGCCGTGAATGTGCTCTTCCGTCAATCGGGTTTCGATGGCCCGTTCCGATTGAAGGGCACGGACTACTATCGAGGTCGTCATGGTGATTCGAGAGTTTTTGCGGCGATCGATCAGGATCAGAGCCAGGGATTGAGTGAGCTGGAAATTGCCGGTGCGACGCAGGCACTGTTTCGTCTGGATCAGAATCTGGATCAGAAAATCGATTTGTTAGAAATCATGCCAGTCGTGTCAGACAACGACGATCCGGCTTGGAAAAAACGGCGGTCCAATCGACATGGCACCGTCGCGATGGATTTGAATGGGTATGTGGATTGGACGATGATGGCGTATTCCTTGGACGCACAGAGGAAGCGACGCCCTTTCCAGCTATCCGAAAACCCGATCGATCAGCTGGACCAAAACGCTGACGGTACGATTGATTTGGCAGAGACAAAGGAGATTCGATTGTGCGAACCGGATCTGATCGTCACGGCAAATGTTTCGGGGAATCCGGGGGAAAAAGAACGACTGTCGATTCGATGGATACGTTCGGATCTGCAATCGCTTGTGCAAGTGAGCGAATTTCCATCATTGTTTTCTATCGCAGATCAGAGGTTTCAATTGTGCATGTCGCTGCAGGATCGATCCGATGGCGGCAATCGGGTTCCTGCCCAGGCTTTCGCGGTGCTGGACGCTAATAACGATGGCGAGTTGGATGAGGCCGAAATTCCTGAGCCGTTGCAGGAACAATATCCGCTCAAGGACTTTGATGCTGACAAGAACGGCAAGCTTTCGCTCGAAGAGATCAACAACTCGGTGCTGGGAAAGCCGCCGATGTGGAGCGTGCAGTTACGAGGGCGGGCTGCCGAATTTCCCGATGCGCTCTTTGCGTTTTTGGATTCGAACCATGACTTGGTTCTCTCGACACGCGAGTGCACCGAAGCAACCCGTCGGTTGAATTCCATCCGAGCAGATGCAGCGGAATTGTCGGCTGAATTAGTGCCTAGCTCGTATAATGTTCAGATCGTGCGAGGCGACCCCGCTCAACAGGGCCGTTTGTTTCGGTTTACGCCGCCGGTCAAGGATTCCGACCCTCCGTATCCGTCCCCTCGCTGGGCAAGTCGCATGGATGCTAACTTGGATGGCGAGATTTCGCAGTTGGAATTTGTTGGGACGGCGAAGCAGTTTCGAAAACTGGATGTTGACGAAGATGGTTTCGTCGATCAGTCCGAAGCACGATCATTTGGGAATTTACCATGAACCAGGTTCTGACAATCGCTCTGCTTTCGTTATTTGCGATTGGTTGTGGCGGTCAGACGACTGCGGTTACAACCACGCAAGTGAACAGTCCCCAGTCGCAAGACACTACTCCGCAGGATTCAAACGTGACGTTAGAAAAAGCAACTTTCGGGGCCGGGTGTTTTTGGTGTGTCGAAGCCGTCTTTAAAATGCTTGACGGGGTCGAAAGCGTGGCATCAGGCTACATGGGAGGCGAAGTCGATTACCCGACGTACGAGCAGGTCTGCAAAGGTACGACTGGTCACGCTGAAGTAATCGAGATTCAATACGATCCGAGCAAGATTACGTTTGCCGAACTGTTGGAAGTGTTCTGGAAGACTCACGACCCAACCACGTTGAACCAACAAGGCAATGATAGGGGGACGCAGTACCGATCAGCTGTCTTCTACCACAACGCAGAGCAGAAAGAGTTGGCTGAGACGTACAAGAAGAAGTTGAACGAGGAGAAAGCCTTTGCCAATCCGATTGTCACTGAGATCACCGAAGCGTCAAAGATGTATGTTGCCGAGGACTATCACCAAGACTACTTCAACTTGAACAAGTCGAATCCGTACTGCAACGCAGTGATTCCGCCCAAGTTGGAGAAACTCAAGAAGGTGTTTGGGGACAAGTTGAAAAAGTAGGTCGCTCCGTGCGATGCGGAATCCTTTTGCTTCCTGCGACGAAGCGAGTTGTGGTGTGATTGATGGCCTGGCTGTTACTTGGCCTGCATTAGATAGGCGATCAAATCGGCCATGGATTGGACGTCGATGTTTTTCTCCATGCCTTCTGGCATGATCGATACGCCTGTGCTTTGGAGCGTTTCAATTTCCGTTCGGGATATTGTTTCGCTCACTCCTTCACCGCGGCTAAGTGTAATGCTGTTTGCGGTTTCTGAAGTGATCATCCCCGTGAGCGTCCGGCCATCGTCAGAGAGCAGCACATAATTAAGGTACTGAGGATTCACTTCCCGATTCGGGTCCAATACGTTGGTCAAAATCGCGGCCGGGCCACGATTTTTCATGGCCGCCAGGTTTGGCCCTAATTCGTTTCCAAAGCCTTCGGTCTTGTGACAAGCCGAGCAGTTTTTTTTGAATACGTTGCGTCCTCGATCGATGTCACCTTTCGCGTCGATCACCGACTGGTAGCTTTGCACCACCTCGTCGCGTCCGCCCGTATCGAGGGAACTAAGGTACTGCTTTGCTGTTAGGGCAATTTTTGACTGTTTTGATTTCGTCAGTAGCTTCAGTCGTGCGATCGGAAGGTCGCGTAGTTCGACTTTCTTTTGGTCTACCGCATCAAACATCGTTAGGACTCGTTCTGGTCGTGCCAGCAGACACTCCGTGGCGGCCGATCGTAAGGCTGGGCTCAGCGATGGCCAAAAACTGATCAGCGTGGATGCGACGCCTGGATGATTGAACGTGCCGAGAGTTCGGACGGCCGCTTTTTGGATTGATGGCGGTTGCTGTTGGTCGATCAGGTCGTTTAGCGTTTCTTGAATATCGGCAAAAGATCCGAACGCCAAAGAATCGATCGCAGCGACACGGCTTGAGAGACTGTCGCTTTGATCGGCTGCGGTCAGCTTGGCTGCATCGAGCATTTCTGCTTTCAGTTTGTCGATGTCTTTCAGGTAGCCTTCCGCGGCAAGCTTTGCGAGGTTGCTATTGTCGTCGCCGCGTTTGCGAAGGAGTGGCCCAGCGATTGGTAGTACGAAAGCGGCACCCGCATCGGGGAAAAGCTCGACTGCGTTGATCGCCATCCAGAGCTCGCCGCGCACATCTCGCCGGCTGATCTGGTCGGCCAGATCCAACAAAAGCTGGCTCGCCGCTGCGCCGCGAAAGTCGGGGTCGGCAAACAAGATCGAAAACAATTCTGCGGCGGTGTCAGGGACTGAACTTTGCACAGCAATGCGAGTCCAAATCGATTGGTCCTGCTTGGCAATGCTCGCGAGCGTGTGTTGTCGATCCGGATGCACGATTTCACTGATCGCATAAGCGACTTCAGTGCGCACTGCCAGCGAGGGATCTTTGGAAAGACGCAGGATCTCTTTGGCCAAGGCTTGCACCAGCCCGAATCGATCGGCAAGTGTGACGGCATGGCGGCGGACGTTTTCGTTGGGATGTCGTAGCGGCCGTTGCAGTAGGTCGGCCGTCAGTGCATCCAAGCCGCTCAGGGCGTACATCGCATGCAGCGTCGCGACGGGCTGGTCAAAGGAAGCTACTTGTTGCTGAAGAGCACGGATTGAGGTCGGATCTTGCCTTTCAAATATTAGGCGCGAAGCGGTTTCGCGGTGCCAAGCGTTGGGGTGAGCCAACAACGTGACCAGTACTTCGGTGCTTTCCTTCGTCAGATTCGGTGTTGGACGCCCTGTAAATCCTGTGGGAACAAGGCGGTAGATTCGGCCGCGATCACGTCCCGCGGTCAAGTCCAGATGCTGTTTGATTTCGGGCGGCAGACTTTTGGGATGTTCGATGACTTCGCGACAAACATCGATCACGTGGAGAGAACCGTCAGGAGCGTTTGCAAACTGCGCGGGACGAAACCAAATGTCAGTCGACGCCACAAACTCGCTTTTTGCATCCATGCGATGTGCCTTGAAGTCCAACCCACTGGGCTCCAAACGTTTTCGGTGAATTAGGTTGCTTCCAACATCACCGACAATCGCAATGCCTTTGTCCGTTGCTGGCCAAGCGTCGCCGCGATAGATCGTGATTCCCGTTGCGCCAGTAAAGTAACCGGCTGCTCGGCCGCCACCTTCGATCGGTCCAGACACTTTGCCGGAAACACGTAGCCGAGTCCGCACGATTCGCCAAGGTTCGACTGGGCTGGTGCGGAAGACTTCGGCCTGCGGCCCATCGACTGCGATCGAGACAAGTGCCGAAGGAGCGTTGACGTAGCGGTTGCGAGCGATTCGATTGTCGTCGTACATCACCTGCATGATGTGATTGCTGTTGGACGAAGCGAACTTGCGTCCCCAGTCGTCAAAGCACATTCCGTGTTGAGCAGCGCCGCTTGTCGGAGTGAATTCGTAGGTGCGCGGATCAAACGCCAAGTCGCGGCCGCGAACGTTCACGGGCGGGCCAGTCGATTCAGCGATTTTGATTTGTCCGCCGACGCTGCTGCAAGCGATATGAATTCGATTGTCCAATCCCCATCGCATCGAATTCATCAGACCCTGGACGTTGGAAGTGCCAAACCCCGTCAGGACCACCTTTTTTTCGTCCGCAACGCCATCCCCATCAGTGTCTTTGAAATAGAGCAAATCTGGCGCGTCGCCTACAAAGAGTCCTCCGTCGTACGGGTAGATTGCGGTTGGCCAATCAAGTCCGCTCGCAAATTCGGTGCGGTGGTCATAGGCGCCATCGTTGTCCGTGTCACTGAGTAGGCCGATCGTCGAAATCTGCTTGTCTTGGTCCTCGCTGTAGCCACGCATTTCACAAACGAACATCCGTCCGTCGGCAGCCCACTCAATTGCCACCGGCGAACCGATCAGGGGCTCTGCTGCGACCAATTGCATCTCGTAGCCATCGGCCACTTCAAAGGTCTTCAGTGCATCTGCTGGCGCCGTGGGCGGAATTCGCGGCAGCTCGCTTGAAAAATCGTCTGCTTCGGCAAGAGGTGCCGTTAGTAGAGACGTCAGCACGAAAACGACACTGCAAAAAATCTTGGCGATGAAACTTAGATAGCAAGTCATTTCGATTCCTCGCCCAAAAGAGACTTCATGCCGTCAATCAACACTTTTTCGACGCTGGGGGCGACCTTGGAGGCCCGCTCGCTGGTTTCGTATCCGCCCTGACCATAGGCCTCTTCGATTCCGATGTAGCCTGGCCCGTAGTCGCCGTAGGCAGCCATCGCGATCTGCAGATCGGGTCGCATGGCTTTGGCAGCCAGTTGGTATTCGACAAACAGTTCGCCGGGCATGTGCAAAATTCGCACGTTGCCAACTTTCAGGCACGCCAAGTCGATCTTGTGACCGCTTTCGCATCGGAGTACCCAAGCGAGTTGCTCAGGACCGCCCCAGTATTCGTTTGGTTTCCATTGTGATAGTTGCTCGCGAAGTTCGTCGCGTTTCAAGTGTTGACTGACCGGCAAAGCGACTGGCTGCACGGACCAGCCAATGTCATCCGCGGTAACGGCAAACTTTTCGGTCGATGCAAGCGATCGCTTCATGGCGTCAGCGACGCGAGCGGCCAAAATCAACCGGTTCTCTTTGTTGCCATCGTTGTATTTTCCTGCGCCGATATTGCCGCCCGCGCCGTTAAAATGGACGTGTAATGCGGAAGGCAGATCTTGACCACGCATGATTCGCGCGATGCCTGGAAAGTCCGGACTAGGAACGCCGGTCCGGTAATAACTCTGTGGATGACAGGCGTAGTAGCTGAGCACGGCGATCGGGCTATCGTCGTTCCAAAAAGAAAGTGTCGAGAGTGCTGGGTCGATGGTGCCTTCGGGCAGAGCACGCAGTTTGGGATCGCGGCACGTCGTGTAGCGTGTTTGTGTGACTTGGCCGGATTCGTCTTGTAGCCTTCGATTGGACGCGACTTTTTCGACGTCCGCGTTTCCAAAACCTGCGTGAGTGACGGGTTGTGCATTGGCAATCGATTCGGCGACCGCAGTCTCCAATTCCTTCAGCACTTCACGAGCAAATGATCCTTGGTGTGCGCCCAAGTCTGTTGCACCGATTTCATTTAGCAATCGTTCGGCTGTAAAATCGGAACGCGGCGCGTCATGCTGATGGAGCGTATGAACTGCCACTCTCGCTCGTGTTGTTCCAGCGGCACGAGCGATCGCATCGCGAAAGGCATCGTGAGCTTCGTTGCCGATGCCGATCCAGTCCACCGCGCACACGGCGACCGGTTCTTGGGAACCGAGTAAAACAAGTCCTCGGCAGCGTAGGCCTAATTCGTCAACGCGTTTCACTCGGTCGTAGGCCATCATAAAACCGACGGGTGGCGTCACATCGATATCGAAGCGAGCGATTCGTAGAGCGTTTTTTTCGTGTGGGGGTTCATCTGCGTAGGAGACGCAGGTAGCTGAACAAACGGCGATCAGCAGGTGGCAGAGGAACCAGGCGGGATTTGCGTGATGCATTGGTATTCCTTCAAAGGTGGGAGCAGATAGTCTAGCTCGTCGATGGACTGATTTGTTTGCCGGGTGAGCTGAATTTTACGGTTGTCCAAGGGGGCCGCGCCGCGAGTCACGTCTCGTCGCGCGGCCAACGCGACTGGTGTACACTGCTGGAATTCCCAGGTCGTTTCGCACAGAGAATTTGCAGAGAGAAGTTTCTATGTTCCGCACTCTATTGATTGTCGCTTACGTATGGATCGGTTTTGTCAGTTGGCTGCCCGCGCAAGAAACTGCCGTGGCCGAGCCCCCGACGCAGGCGTTTGTATTGCCTGCGACCGACGATGGTTTGCCCGGTGCCGGGCCGATCCGCAGCTACGATTGGTTTAAGAACCTTTGGAACAATCGCCGAAGCAAGTTTGCTGCTGACGCCGAGAAACAAACCGGAGCGATCGTGTTTCTAGGCGATTCGATCACGCAGGGCTGGGACGACAATTTTCGCGGTGATTTTGGTAACGCAAACGTTGCCAATCGAGGAATCAGCGGCGACACGACTCGCGGCATGTTGATGCGTCTTCAGCAAGATGTGCTTTCGCTGGATCCCGCGGGCGTCGTCATGCTGATGGGCACGAATGATCTGGAAGAGAAAGCGAATCCAGCTATGATCGCTGGTAATGTTCGGCTGATCATGGCGGAGTTAAAGGAGCACAACGCAAGCATGCCAATCGTGTGGTGCAACGTTTTTCCCAGCAGTGATTCAAAGTCGCGACCCGCGAACAAGATCAAGGAGATTAACCGCTTGGTAGCAGCCGACATCAAAGGCGATGCTCAAGTCACAGTCGTCGACACGTGGACGTTGTTCGCGGACAAGAACGGGGATGCAAAGAAGTCCGAGTTTCCCGATCTGCTGCATCCCAACGGCATCGGCTATGCCAAGTGGAAATTGGCAATCACGCCCGTTTTGGAAACACTGGGCTTGATCGACGTGCCTGCGGACGTTTTTCAGATCGAAGCCGGCTATGAAAGTCTGTTCAATGGGAAAGACTTGAGCGGTTGGCGTTTCCTACCGACGACGGAGCAGATGAAAAAAGGCCGCGAGCGATGGCTCAGCCGAGATAAAAACGCACCGGTTTGGCCGATCGTGACGGAGGAATTGCAGTTTGACAACAAAGCAAGCACTCCGGCTGGACGCTACGTCGCAAAGAACGGCAGGCTGGTCGTGACGACACCTCCCGAAGGACGCAAAATCCAGCAATTGTGGACGACCAAGGAGTTTGCGGGCGATTTTCGATTGGTGTTGGAATTTCGCGCGACGCCGAATGCTGACAGCGGAGTCTTTCTGCGACAGCCACAATTGCAGTGCCGCGATTTTGCGTTGGCTGGTCCGTACAAGAAATTGAAGAACTACAAGGCTCAAGACTGGAACGAATTGGTTGTCGAAGTGAAGGGCAGTGTGGCGCATTGCACGTGCAACGGTGAAGTGATCGAAGAAGCGTTTAAGGTACCAGAGACTTCAGGGCCAATCGGATTGGAAGGCGATCGTGGTCAAGTCGAGTACCGACGCATTCGCATCAAGGCACTGTAGCGCAGGAGCATTACGCCATGATCGATCAAGCCACTGGCGAGTTCTTGCTGGTTGCCACGATCCGATTGGCGATGGTTTGTTATTTCGCCCGTTTATTTGTCGCGGGTTGCCGCGTCATTGGTCGCGTGCCGACGCGATGGCAAGTCGTGCTGTGGACTCTCGGGTGCACGCTGTACACTGTTCATGTCCTGTGTGCTTTTGCCTTCGCGCATCAATGGAGTCACGCGGTCGCGTGGGAGTACACTGCACAAGAGACGCAAAGGTTGTTTGGCGTCCGGCGCGGTGAAGGACTCTGGGTGAATTATTTGTTCACGACTGTTTGGGGCGTCGATGTGGTTCGCCAAATGATCGCGTTAGTGCGCAGGAAGGCCACGCACCCAGCGATCGACGTAGCCATTCAGCTGTTCATGGCATTTATCGTATTCAATGCGACGGCCGTCTTTGGACCCAGCGTCTATCGATACGCAGCAGTTCCGGTGGGGATCCTGTTAGCAATCAGTTATCACTGGCAAAAGCAATCCAGGACGTAGCAGTTCATCGCCAAGTTTCGAGTTGCGTTTGAAACTATCAAGCAATCGCAGTGGTCGGGTGCCACATCCCATTCGGGGCGATGATTTGGCAGCGATCATTCCGTGCGACTTTGGAACCAGTTGGAGAACGAGAGTTAGCGAGTGGCCGTCAGTTCGCGTTCGCTGGTTGGCTGATCAAACGAGTCGACGAACTCCTTGGCTTGGTCGATTTCTCGGGCTGTGAAAAAGCGGATGTTCCCCAGATACTTTGATTCCATTCGATTCAGGCTGGCGATTTCCTTCCAGGGTAAGCCATTTGCCAATCGCCAAGCTGCAGCCTGAGCGACATTTCGTGGGAGTTTGCGTTGTGACAGGTCGCTGCATAATTTGGCGATTCGCTCGTCGCTCGAGTATTTGTCGATCGGCATGATCGTGTACTTGATGCGTGGGTTCGGTTCCGGTTTGCCGTGTTCCAAACAGACCGTGCTTGCTTTTAATTTGCGCGGTCGATCGGGGGCGATCCGCATGAATCCGCCAGGGTTGCGATTGTTGCCGCCCGCTTGTCCGCCCTGATCCACTCCACCACCAACCGCCTGGTTTGCGCCTCCGCCGGCAGCTTGCTGTCCAAATCCTTGTTGTCCTTGCCCGAACCCTCCCAGCTGTGCCAGAACGGGGACGGCCGCGAAAGCGGTTGGAAGCTGAATGGTGAGCGGCGTGTCCGTTTGGTTATGGATCAGGATGTTTCCGTGAAAGGCATCCACGGGAATGAAGCGTACCTGGATCTGCTCACCGTCGATTGCCTCAAAAAAGCTGACCGCCACTTCACTGTCTTGCACTTGGTCGGTGCGAATGGGGTCGCCAAGGGCCAGTGAGTTTGCCAGCACGGTGCCGATGAAGAGCATGCAAATCGCTTTGGAAAGTTGTTGGGCGTTGTGAGGCATGTTCGGTTCCATGAATGGCGAAGAGGATTGGTGCATGAGACGACTGGCGCAGGAGTCGAGTCATGGTCTATGCAGCTGTCGTGCCAAACTCGTTTGCGGTTTCGCTTCCAAGCCGTATTCACGACGCTTTTGCAATTTGGAGTGAACCTGACACGTTTTGGGAATGTCGCGTTCACTCATGCGACTTTCGTTGGGCGATTTCAGTGTTGTTTCGTTTTGCTACAGTTGTGCTTGGCTTCAGTAGGGCGAAACGCGACATTGCGATTGGTGACAGTTGGCCGTCGCCAATGCCAAATTCCATGCCAGTGCCCGAAATATCGTCGCGCGATGTACGTCTTCCCGAACTTTGCAGTATCGAATCGTTTAAGAGAAACAACTTGAATCAATCTAATTGGGACCCGTCTTCCTGGACTAAAAAGTCCGTCCTGCAGCAGCCGACCTACGACGACTCAGCCCTGCTCGATTCTGTATTGCAGAAGCTCGGTGACCAGCCACCCTTGGTCACCAACTGGGAAATTGAAAGACTCAAAGGCCAGCTCGCCGACGCGGCTTCAGGCAAGGCGTTTCTTTTGCAGGGAGGAGACTGCTGCGAAAGTTTTGACGATTGCCGCTCTGATCGAATCGAAGCGAAATTGAAATTGCTGTTGCAGATGAGCTTGGTGATGATTCACGGTCTGCAAAAACCTGTCATTCGTGTCGGCCGGATTGCCGGGCAGTACGCTAAGCCGCGTTCGTCAGACGATGAAACGCGAGGCGAGTTGACTCTGCCTTCGTACCGAGGTGACATTGTCAATTCGCTCGAATTTGATCCTGAATCGCGTCGAAATCGACCGAAACTGATGTTGCAGGCCTACGCTAATTCAGTCGCGTCGCTCAACTACCTGCGTGCTTTGACCGAAGGCGGTTTCGCGGATCTTCATCATCCTGATCTTTGGGAGCTTGATTTCGTTTCGCGTTCATCGCGCGCCGATGAGTACCATCAGATGGTGCAAGGTATCGATCGATCGCTCCGTTTCTTGGATTCGATTGGGGCGGCTAGCGATGACGATCTGTCGCGAGTGGATTTTTATACTTCTCATGAAGCTCTGCTATTGCCGTACGAACAAGCGTTGACGCGTCGAGCGATTTCGAGAGATCGCTACTACAATCTGGGAACGCACTTTCCTTGGATCGGAGACCGGACCCGGCAGATCGATGGCGGGCACGTTGAGTATTTTCGCGGTATTGGTAACCCGATCGGAATCAAGGTCGGACCCAGCATGCAAACAGGCGAGTTGATTGAGCTTTTGGATCTGTTGGACCCGGATCACGAACCCGGCCGAATCACGTTGATATGCCGTTTCGGTGCTGACAAGATTAATGATTCGTTGCCAGGAATCATCCAAGCGGTTGCAGCGACCGATCACACCGTCCTGTGGTCCGTCGATCCGATGCATGGAAATACAGTCAAGACAGATGCCGGAATCAAGACGCGGCATTTCGATCAAATACTGGATGAGCTGCGCCGGTCGTTTGCCATTCACGCCGATCACGGGAGTCATGTCGGTGGCGTGCATTTGGAATTGACCGGCAGCAACGTGACGGAATGCGTCGGTGGCGCGGGCGGGCTGAGTGCGACCGACCTATCGCGTGCTTATGAAACCAACGTCGACCCGCGACTCAATTACGAACAAGCGATGGAAATTGCTTTCTCCATTGCTGACGGCAATCTGTAAATCGACCAACTATGACGCCGCTACAGATCAGGATCATCGCCGCCGTCGAGTCATTGGCAGAAGGCGAGGTCGTGAGCTTTGGAGACATCGCGGTGCTGGCGGGAACACCCGGAGCAGCGCGTGCTGCTGGTGCTGTGCTTGCCAATTCGGGCGACGTTCTGCCTTGGTGGCGAGTCGTGTACAGCGACGGGCATTTGCCTGCTTGCAATCCAAGTCTGCAGGCCGAGCGGTTGATGGACGAAGGAGTTGAGATGAAGGGTTTTCGGGTGATTCGGTCGCCGTTAGGGAGATTTGGACGCGAATAGATCTCTGGCGGCGATGGGGTATGCTAGAACCCAACAAATTGCTTCCTTTACTTAGAGACTGTTATGTCGACGCGCGTTTTGCTGGCTGTTCTGTTGGGATTTGTTTCGCTGCAAGTGCAAGCAGCGGATCGGCCAAATGTCTTGTTCGTAATGTCGGACGATCACACTGCGCAAGCGGTCGGGGCGTATGCGACAACGCTAAAGAGTTTGGACCCAACACCGACGATCGACTCAATCGCTGCCGAAGGAATGGTGTTTGACAATGCGTTTTGTACGAATGCAATCTGTACACCGTCGCGAGCCTGCATCATCACGGGACTTTACAACCACAATAACGGCGTATTCGATCTGGGCGGCAACATTCCACCCGCCAAACAAGTGCTGCCAATTTTGATGCGACAAGCCGGCTATCAGACTGCGATGATCGGCAAGTGGCACCTGAAGGTCGAACCGAATTACGACTACTACAAAGTCGTCCCCGGCCAAGGCAAGTATTTCGATACGGAGTTTCGAATTCAAGGCGACAAAGAGTGGCCCAAAAACATGGTGAAATACCCGGGGTCGCATTCCACGGATGTGATTGCTGATTCAACATTGGAGTGGTTCAAGGAAAAACGAGATCCCAGCAAACCGTTCTTCGTTTGTCATCATTTCAAAGCTCCGCACGATTACTTCGAGAGTAATCCTCGATACGACGACTATCTGGCGGACGTGCAAATTCCCGAGCCGGTGTCGCTATGGAGCAAGCCGGATCGCTGGGGATCACTTGCGACGCGGGGGCACAACGGCGAATTGGAACCACACATTGGCACTTCGATTGGCCGACGAAATCCGCGGCGTTCGTATGCCGCGGATTTGCCGCAAAAATTCCCTAATGAGTTTAAGTGGGATTTCAAAGATCCGAATCTTAGCGACGAACAAGTGAAGCGATTGGCCTACCAAGCCTATTTGAAAAAGTACCTTCGCTGCGTCAAAGGTGTCGATGACAATCTGAAACGCATCATCGACTACCTAAAAGCAGAGGGGCTCTACGACAACACGCTGATCGTCTACACCGGCGACCAAGGATTTTGGTTGGGTGAAAAAGACTACCAGGACAAACGCTGGGCTTATGACGCTTCCATGCGAATGCCTTTCATCGTTCGCTACCCGAAATCAATCCCTGCTGGAACACGCAGCGACGCGATCATCGAAAACGTCGACTACCCCGCCATGATGCTGGACTTTGCAGGGGTTCAAATCCCATCGACGATGCAGGGTCGTTCGTTCCGCACCATTTGCGAAACGGGTAACGAACCGAGTGACTGGAAAAAGGCTGCTTATTACCGTTACTGGATGCACATGGCGCACCATGACAATCCGGGCGAAATGGCGATTCGTACCAAAACTCACAAGCTGATTTACTTTTACGGTTGCGACTACAACGGAGAGAATCAAACGCCACCGGCGTGGGAACTCTATGACCTGGTAAAGGATCCCGAGGAACTTCGAAACGTCTACGATGACGCTGCGTATGCAACTGTCCGTGATGAACTGAAAACGCAGTTCGCACAGATGCGAAAAGACAACGGCGATGACGGTTCGCACTACCCCAAATGCGAAGCGATTGTCCAAGAATTTTGGGACTACGACGAAGCGGACCGAGTCAAGGCGATCGAAATTTCACACGCGTTTTTGAAGCGACGTGAAGCTGAATTGGCAGCGGTTCAAGCAAAGAAGAAGATCCAACAAGCAAAGAAGAAAGCCGCCGCAGCGGCAGCAGCTAATTGACGCTCGGTGTGATCTTCAGATGTCAAAACAAGCTCTCTCGGATTCGATGGACGATCAACTGCAGCGGTTGGTCGTCCAATTGTTTGATGCGGATTCGATCAGCCGCGTAGAAGTCATCCAAACGCTTTGGAGCGGTTACGGGCAGATCTTGAAAGTGACGCTCGACGGTGGCAGCGCGGCATCAGTCATTTTGAAACATGTCACGCCACCGAGTCAGGCCAGTCATCCACGTGGTTGGTCAACCGACCGATCGCATCAACGAAAGCTTCGGTCCTATCAAGTCGAATCGGCCTGGTACCGTGATTGGAGTGGCCGTTGCGGTGACCGGTGCCGGGTTCCCAAGTGTTATCTGATCGACGATTCGCAGGGACGCGCAGTATTTGTCCTGGAGGATTTGGATGCAGCCGGATTTTCCGCGCGGAGGTCAGGCCTGAAAATCGACGCGGTAAAAACCTGTTTGTCCTGGCTAGCCGAATTCCATGCCGAATTCATTGGCGAACAGCCTGCCAGACTTTGGTCCATCGGTACCTATTGGCATCTGGATACGCGACCGGACGAATGGGATGTGATGCCGGCGGGACCGCTGAAGGACGCCGCCAAGAAAATTGATGCGGCGCTGAGGGAATCGCCGTATCAGACATTTGTACACGGTGACGCAAAGGTCGCCAACTTTTGCTTCACGCCCGAAGGTGATGCTGTTGCCGCCGTCGATTTTCAATATGTCGGTGGCGGCTGTGGGATGAAGGATGTCGCCTATTTGCTAGGCAGTTGCATAAGCGATGACGATTGTGAACAGTATGAGCAAGAGTTGCTGTGGCATTACTTTGAGCGTCTCGGGGAAGCGATCAGTCGAAGCGAGAAACAGGTCGATGCCGTGGCTTTGGAAAGAAATTGGCGAACGATGTTCCCGCTTGCATGGGCGGATTTCAATCGGTTTTTGGAAGGATGGTGTCCTGGTCATCAAAAGCTGACTGGCTACAGCCAAAAAATTGCAGTCAGTGTTGTCCGATCGCTAGATTGACAGGCCCATTTGAGTTCAACTCAGGTCAAATGCGATGCGCAGAAGCAGACATCTAAAAAATCAGTACGCGGACTAACGGAAATATACGGCGATGAGCGACACGGAACTCGATCCCAATGAGATGACTGACGACGCGAAGCCTGCTGGTTCATCCAGCGATTTTCGGCCGCTGCGAATTTGGCCCGCGTTGGTGTTGTTGGTTGGAATGGCAATTACGCGATTTGTTCCCCCCATGATCGAAGACGCGCCGATCCTGCTGTTGATGGTGTCGGTGATCGGTCCCGTGGTCTTGGGCGGGCTGCTGTTGATTTGGTGGTTGACGTTGAGTCGCGCGACGATGAAAGAGCGAATCGTTGGATTTGTCGGGACATTGATCATCGCTGGCGGCAGCATGGCGTTGCTAGACAAGACGATGATCGGGCCGGGCATCATGATGGTTGCCTTTCCGCTGGGGACGGCTGCGTTCGGTATCGGAGCAATCCTGTTTAGCCGTTGTCTTTCGTTTCGACGAACCATTGTCGTTCTACTGTTGGCGGTCTGCGGATTTGGATATGCGACGCTGCTGCGTAGCGAAGGAATGTGGGGGCACTTTGCTCTGGATTTGCACTGGCGTTGGGAGCCGACGGCAGAAGAAAAGTTGCTGGCTGATCGATTGAAATCGCCTTTGAATGCCACCGCAATTGGCTCAGCCGACGAAGTCGATCAGTGGCTTGCCAATCCACAATGGCCTCAGTTTCGTGGGCCCGGCGGAGTGAGTAAGCAACAGGGGCCAGCGATAGAAACGAACTGGTCGACGAATGCACCGGAGTTGATTTGGAAGATACCCGTTGGTCCGGGCTGGTCGTCGTTTTCTGTGGCAGGGAATTTGTTGTTTACACAGGAACAACGTGGCGAGAAGGAAACGGTGGTTTGCTACACGGCGGACGCGGGCAAAGAAGTGTGGGCTCACGAGATCGAATCACGTTTCTTTGATCCACTTGGCGGACCAGGGCCCAGGGCCACACCGACAATTGCGGGAGCAAGCGTTTTTGTTCAGGGCGCGAGCGGACAGCTGCAACGGCTTGACGCCAAAACCGGCGAATCGATTTGGGAGGTTGATTTGCGGAAAGCGGCTGACCGAGAGCCTCCTGTCTGGGGTTTTTCATCATCGCCACTGATCGTCGATTCGGTGGCGGTGGTTCACGCAGGGGGCGAGGGCGACAAAGGCACGTTGGCTTTCGATGTCCAAACGGGCGATTTGAAATGGTCAGCACCAGCGGGCGACCATTCCTATAGTTCTCCCCAATTGGTGCGTCTGGGAGACGAAAAATTTGTGGCAATGTTTACGAATAAAGGCTTTGATCTGCTGGATCCAAAATCGGGGGCATCACGGTTTAACTACCAGTGGAAAATCGATGGCTACACCGCAGTCCAACCTCAAGTCGTGATGGGAGATTCGATTCTGCTGGCGACCGAAGGAGAAACCCGGTGTTTGCGAATCTCACAGGGCGACGACGGATTTCAGGCAGAAGAGCGTTGGACATCACGCAATCTGAAGCCGGACTTTAATGACTTCGTGGTGCATGAAGGCCACGCTTACGGTTTTGACGCAAAGATCTTCACTTGTATCGATGTGGAAACAGGTGAGCGGCGATGGAAACGTGGTCGCTATGGAAAAGGACAGGTTTTACTGCTGTTCAAGTCCGGCGTGCTGCTGGTGATCAGTGAGCGTGGTGAGATCGTTTTGCTTGACGCGAATCCCGCGAAGCATCAGGAACTTGCAAAGTTCAAAGCCATCGAAGGCAAGACTTGGAACCACCCGGTCGTCATTGGTGACCGGCTGTACCTTCGCAATGCACAGGAGGCAGCTTGTTACCAGTTGCCGTTAAAAGAAGAAGCCGGCTCACAGTCCGACGAATAGCCGGACCTGTGAGAGGCAGTGATCGAGCGACCTGCCGTCGCTCGGTGTCGCGACGGGAGTCTTGCTAGTTCAATTCAGCAAAGCGAATGTTCTTGAACTCAGTCCACATTGGTTTTCCAGCGTGAAGCTGCAAGCCGAGGTTGCCTTCGCTCAATGCACGTTCGGGATGATTGTCGGTGAAGTCCAAGACTAGCTTTCCGTTAAGGTAATGCTTGACGTTGTTGCCTTTGGCAATGATGACAACATCGTTCCACTCGTCGACTTTCATTAGCTCTTTGAAACCGGCTTTGTCGATCAGATCGTTGTCGATGACTTTTTTGCCGTCTGCGTTCCATTCGGCTCGCTCGCCAACCAAGCAGATGCGACCGCGTTTGCCTTTTTCGTCGTAGATAAACGACGGAACGTTGGGGAAATCTTCTTCGTTGCGAATCTCGTGTTGATATCCCTTGAGCACCCACTTGTTGGACGCTTTCTCCAGATGGGCCGATCGGTACTGAATGCCCGAGTTGTTGGTCGCGTTGCAGCGAAACGAAAGACGCAGTTCAAAGTCTTTGGTTTTGCCTTCTTGCCAGATCAGAAATGTATTTCCTTTGGTGGCGTTTTCAGCGGTCGTAACACCATGAATCACACCGTCACGCACGGACCACAGTCGCGGGTCTCCGTCCCAACCGGTCAGGTCTTTGCCGTTGAAGATAGGTTTCAAGTCTGGTGAGGCGGCAGGGGCATGGTTCTCGTGGTGATCTGCCACGGCAGGTAGGGCGAATGCCAGAAGTGCAAGCAGTGTAAAACAGCGGCGCATGGATGTCTCCAAAGACGATTGGGGGCGGGGAATGGGGCACCGATTATGACTCAATCGGTCGTAAATAGCTATTCAGCATCGAATCAAGATTTTTGTCGCCAAACACGCAGGTCGTCCAGTTCGACACTCTCGCCAATGCATCGAAACACCAAGGTCGGTTTCTTGACCGAGAACGTTGGGTGACTCGCTTTTAGCTCCTGGGAATCATCGATTTTGGCCGTCACATAAGGTCCCCAGGTCGTGACGCGTAGTGTGTACCACTTGTCTTTTTCGAAGGCGACTTTCTCCGACGCTAGGATTTCGTTGGGATCTACTTTGGGTTTGGCTTTGTCGACGTGCTTCATGATTTGCCACTTCTGAGCATTGATGATGACTGAGAAAAGATGTCCTTTTTTGTCCAGTTCACCACGCTTGGGGTCAAAGCCGAAGTGGAATGTTGGCGATTCACCGACCAATCGGAATCGAACTTGATAGACGGCGTTTTGAGTTTCAATCACGTGTCGTGCGGCGGCCGAATGTTTATCGGCTTTGATCTCTTTGGCCTGGAAGACGCCATTGATGACCTTCCAGCTTCCCGTGTTGATGTGCCAGCCTTTGCCAAGTTCCGCTTCGTCGAAGGATTGGTCGACGACCAATTCGCTGTTGGCGGGAGGCGTGTCAGCCGCCATGGAGATCGAACACGAAAGCAAAGCAAATGCGAAAAGCGGGGAGAGGTATTTCATGGCGGAGCGTGTTGGGGAGGAACGAGGTCGTTAGAATAAGCGCGGTCAACGCGTGCGACCATTCTAACTCTGCCGACAAGGAGCCGTTCATGATTATCGATTCTCGCCGGCGGGGGCTGCTTTTGTTGGTTTGGGTAGTTGTGTTTTGTGCGGCTATGCCCGAGGCGTTGGCGGCGACGCACCCCAATATCGTTTACATCTTGGCAGACGATTTGGGTTTTGGTGACGTGAGTTGTTACAACGATCAATCCAAAGTTCAAACACCTCACGTGGATCGACTGGCTGCAGAAGGAATGCGTTTCACCGATGCCCACACTCCGTCGGCGGTCTGCACTCCGACTCGTTACGGAATTTTGACGGGGCGTTATGCGTGGCGGACGCGATTGAAGTACCGAGTGCTAGATGGACTTGATCCCGCCCTGATCGACCGCGATCAACTGACCGTGCCATCATTGCTTAAGCAGCAGGGTTACCACACGGCGTGTGTTGGAAAGTGGCACTTGGGGATGCAGTGGACTGACACCGATGGCCAGAGAGTACCTGCCGTTCCAATCGATCGAAAGACACGGCCACGTGACGGACGTAACGTCGACTACACAAAGCCGATCACGGATGGGCCGACGGATCGCGGATTCGACTACTTCTTTGGGATATCGGCTTCTCTGAACATGTCGCCGTTTTGTTTCATCGAAAACGATCGGCCTGTTCGGTTGCCCGTTTGGGATCAACCTGAGATTCGCACGGAGTTTGTTTCGGTGGATGCGGGGGTTCGTTCGCCCGATTTTACGATCGCTGGCGTGATGCCAAGACTGGCGGGCGAAGCGATCGGATACCTGGAAGAACGATCTCGGTACGACGAACCATTCTTTCTGTATGCGCCCCTTACATCGCCGCATTTGCCGTTGGCGCCCAACCAAGAGTATGTAGGCACGAGCGACGCGGGAGTCTACGGCGATTTTGTCGCCGAAACAGACGCGTTCGTTGGTGCCGTGTTGGAAACTCTCGACCGAACCAATTTGGCGAAAAATACATTGGTGGTTTTTACGTCGGACAACGGTGGGCTTTACCACTACTGGAAGCCCAGTGAAAAAGACGACGTGCAGTTTTACCGGGAGCGAGCCCGTGGCGCTTACGTCAAGCAGTTTGGGCACCAGGGCAACGCCCATCTGCGTGGAACCAAAGCCGATATATGGGAAGGTGGCCACCGTGTACCGTTCGTTGTTCGTTGGCCAGGCAAAGTTCCCGCAGGCAGTGTTTCCGGTCAGCTGATTGAGCTAACTGATTTGTTGGCGACTTGCGGCCAGATCGTCGATGTTCCATTGCCGCCAGGGGCGGCGCCGGACAGCAAGTCGATTCTGCCCGCGTTGCTGAGCGAATCACCGACAGAACCTGTTCGTGATTTTGCAGTGCATCACTCTTTGTGGGGAACGTTCGCAATTCGGCGTGGGCAATGGAAAATGATTCCGCACCGTGGCTCAGGCGGATTTACATTTCCAAAAACGATCGACGTTGCTAAGGTCGGCGGACCACCTGGACAACTGTATGATCTGGAGAACGATCCGTCAGAAACTAATAATGTATGGCAGCAGCATCCGGCCGTGGTCGCCCAGCTGCAACAGTTGCTTGACGATGTTCAAGCCGCAGAGGATCGAGTGATTTCCAATTGAATAACCATAGCAATACGATGCCACCAACGCCGCTGACTGACGAAGAACGTGCTGTTTACGAGTGGCAAATGTGGGTGCCTGACTTCGGCGAATCTGGTCAGGAGAAACTCAAGAATGCGTCGGTAATGGTTTCTCGCGTCGGTGGTGTTGGCAGCGTCGTTGCCTATGAACTGGCCGCCGCTGGCGTGGGCAAACTGGTGCTGGCTCATGCTGGAAACATCAAACCGAGTGATTTGAATCGCCAGTTGCTGATGACCCACGATTGTCTTGGCAAACCACGCATCGATTCGATCAAACGCAGACTGTTGGATCTCAATCCACGTTTAGAGATCGTTGCCGTGGGTGAAAACGTCAGCGAATCGAACGCCGCCGGTTTAGTCGAGCAATGTGATTTGATTGTTGACTGTGCACCGCTTTTTCCAGAGCGTTTTGCAATGAACCGGCAAGCGGTGCTGCAGAACAAACCGTTGGTGGAATGTGCGATGTATGAATTGGAAGCCCACATCACGACAGTCGTGCCTGGCAAGTCACCGTGTCTGCAGTGCATTTGGCCGGAAAATCCGCCGACCTGGAAAAGACAGTTTCCGGTCTTTGGAGCGGTGTCGGGTACAGTCGCTTGCATGGGAGCGATTGAAGCGATCAAGTTAATCAGCAACATAGGCGATCCATTGACGGGGCGATTGGTGCGAATGGATTTGCGCGACATGGATTTCAAAACGATGAAAGTCACTCGGCGAAAAGACTGTCCTGTTTGTGGATCGATGGGAGAAAAATCATGACCCGAATAAAGCTACCTACCGTCTACCGCGTTTACGCGGGCGATAATCGCAGTGTCGAAATAGAAGCGGGCGATGTCGGAAAATTGCTGGACGCGTTGACGCAGCAGTACCCGGATTTGAAACCACATCTTTTTGACAATGACGGAGAACTGCTCTCGTTTGTCAACGTTTTTGTCAATGACGACAACATTCGCGACTTGGACGGCAATGCGACCGAATTGGGCGAACGCGACGAAGTCTTTTTAGTGCCTGCGATGGCAGGCGGGTGATTCTGGTTCTTTGTCGGTTTTGATCGGCCGGTCAAAACGCGGCTGTCAAAAAGTCGCTGCTGATTTCACTGGCTATCTGTCACCGCTCCGTCGCCTGGCAGAGACGAACCGCCTAGTGTCAGTGACTGCGGGAATGGTGTTCGCATCCGGGACAAGGTCCATTTGGTGATTTTAGAGTCCCCAAAGAGAATGGCCGGTTGTTAAACTGGTGGGCTAGTGAGTTGGTCGAATTTCCGATTCGCTTGAAGCCCTGCCTCCTGAATCCCGCCGAGATCCCTTCGTGATACGCATTTTCTGTGTCGTTTTCTTCTGCGCCCTATTCGCAAACGCGAGGCCCGCGTTTGCTCAGTCCGTAGCGACCAGTCGAGGATTGGTGGTGCGATATGACTTCAGTACCACCAGCGGTAGCACGGTTTATGATCGCGGCGGAGTTGGATCGCCACTGAACCTGAAAATCAAAGACAGCCGCCAAGTCAAACGTTCTGATGGGGCGTTGACCGTCACGGGAGAGACGACGATTGCGTCGGCTGAACCCGCCAAAAAAGTGACAGACGCGATCAAGCGGTCGCAGCAATTCAGTGTCGAGGCTTGGGTCAGAACCGATTCGCTATCGCAATCTGGTCCGGCGAGAATTGTGACGTTGTCGCAGAATTCGGTAAAACGAAACTTTACGCTCGGCCAAGACAAAGATCGCTACGAAGTTCGTTTTCGTTCTGCCAAAACAGACGCAAATGGATTGCCTGGACTTGGATCGCCCGCAAATTCTGTGGCGACGAAGTTAACGCATCTGCTTTACACGCGGACCAAAAGTGGCGACACGTCGATGTATATCGATGGCAAACGTGTTGCCAAAGGAAAAAGCGCGGGTGATCTGAAAGCTTGGGACAGTTCAAGCCGGTTGGCGTTGGCAAATGAACTAACCGGCGATCGACTCTTTCGAGGCACTTATCACGCGGTCGCAATCTATAGCACCGCGTTGACCGAAAAAGAAGTTCGTGCGAATTTCGCGGCAGGTTCTCAGGTAGCAAAATTGGCGACCGCAAACAACGGTCAACCGATTGATCCTGTTGCAGGATCACGCCGACGAATTTCGACTGGCTTGCAAGCGTTGTATGATTTTCGCGAACCCTCTGGGGATCACGTCCGTGATCGGAGCGGAAGAGGCGAACCGATTGATTTGAAGATCGGAGACACCAAAGCCGTCGTTAGACACGACGGCGGATTGGAGATCAAAGGTTCCACTTCACTTCGTTCGGCAAAACCGGCCACGCGATTAGCTCGCGCGATAAAGGCAGCCGGTGCTTTTTCGATCGAGGCTTGGATTGCACCTCAGAACACGAGTCAAAAGGGGCCCGCGCGGATCGTCACGCTTTCCAAAGACAGTGTCAATCGGAACTTTTTGTTGGGCCAAGACGGCAATCGGTTCGACGTACGGTTTCGAACGGATCGCACGGATGGCAACGGGCTGCCATCGACGTCGACTGCGGGCGGCACCGCAAAAAAGAAGCTGATTCACATCGTATACACCCGTAGCAAATCCGGCGACGCCAAGATTTACCTGGACGGGGCGCCGGCCCAAAGCGGCAGGGTCGAAGGCAGTTTGCGCAATTGGGATCCCTCTTACCGATTGACTCTAGGGGACGAGATATCCGGCGGTCGGCAGTGGCGCGGCACCTACCATTTGGTGGCGATCTACAACCGTGATCTTTCTGGGCGCGAAGTAAGACAGAACTATCAAGCGGGGTCCAATGGACAGACGGACGATCCATCGGAATTGCCCGAGCACGCGATCGCCAAAAAAATGTCGCCCCAACAGTTGTTTTTTGAACACAAGGTCGCGCCGTTATTGGCAAAACACTGTTTGGAATGCCATGAATCAGCTGTTAGCGAAGGCGGTTTGAACCTGGCGAGAAAAACCGCCGCACTGGCCGGTGGAGATAGCGGAAAGGTGATCGTGGCAAACAATGCAGCCGACAGTTTGCTTTGGCAGTCGGTCGAACACGATGAAATGCCCAGCAATCGCGAGCCGCTTTCGGATGACGAAAAGACCGTGCTGCGAAAATGGATCGACGACGGTGCGGAGTGGACTTTCGATTTTATCGACCCCGCGGTTTACGCTCACGAAGGACGCACAAATCAAATCTGGCTGCGACGATTGACGGTGCCAGAGTACATCGAAACAATCCGCGCGACGTTTGGAGTCGATGTTGATGAAGATGCAAAACGGATATTGCCGCGCGATATGCGAGCTGACGGGTTTAGCAATACCGCTTACAACTTGAATGTGGATCTTCAGCATGTGGATGCCTACGCTAAGTTGGCCCAAATTGTCGTTGCAAAGTTAGATGTCCGTCCGTTCGCAAAGCGTTTCCGCGGCCGATTGTCGATGACAGATAACGACATGCGAGGTCTGATCGAAGAGATGGGGAAGTGGATTTTGCGTGGTCCGCTGGAAGGCCACGAAGTTGTCCTGTTTCGAGGCATTTCGACTTCGGTTGCCAGCGCGGGCGGGAGCGTTGACGATGCGATTGGCTATGTGATTCGTGCGATGATTCAGTCGCCCAAGTTTCTTTATCGGATCGAAAAACAACGTGGCGACGGACAGCAACGAGAGCTGGATGAATACGAACTGGCGTCGCGGTTGAGTTACATCATCTGGGGAGCATCTCCCGACCAAGAACTTTACTCCGCAGCAGAAGCCGGCGATCTCTTCGACGACCAAGGTCTGGCCAGCCAAGTCCAGCGGATGTTGCAAGATCCACGCGCGGTATCCCAGTCACTATCCTTCATATCGCAATGGTTGAACTTGGGGCGGATGGACAACATGCAGCCCAGTCCGGAGCGGTTTCCGAAGTGGCAACCTTCGTTGGCGCAAGACATGCGAAATGAAACATTGATGTTTGCCGAAGAAGTGCTTTGGAAGCAGAAGCGACCACTGTCAGACTTGCTTAGTGCTCAGGTGACGTTTCTGACGCCCGCTTTAGCGAAACACTACGGCATCCAACCGCAAGGAGACAAAGCGACTCGGTACGATCTGTCCGATGTACCTAGTCGGGGAGGATTGATGACGCACGGGAGTGTGTTGACGGTTGGTGGCGACGATGCATCGATGGTGACGCGAGGGTTGTTGGTGATGCACGAACTGCTTCGTGGGATTGTTAAAGATCCCCCGCCGGGCACCGATACGACACCAGTGCCAAGCGAACCGGGGCTCAGTCAGCGAGGCATCGCCGAGGACCGAATCGCCAATGATGCGTGCAGCGGTTGTCACCGAAAATTTGAACCACTTGCGTTCGGCCTCGAAAAATTTGACGGCGTCGGTGCGTTTCATGACGTCGACGAATACGGAAACAAACTACGCGAAGACGGTCAGGTCCTGATTCCAGGCGATGCAAAGCCCATGAAGTACAGCACATCGGGGCAGCTGATGGAAATTTTGGCCAAAAGCGAGCGAGTCAAAGAAACGTTGACGTGGAAGATTACGCAGTTCGCCTTGGGACGACCGCTGCTGGCCGAAGATGCTTCCATCGTGAGCGACATTCATCGACAAGCAGAGCAGAATGGCGGAACGTATCCAGCACTCATCACGGCGATCGTAGCGAGCGATCTCGTTCGTAAGATCAACACCGAATCAAAGTAATCAGCTAGCGAACATTCGCTCTCAATGAAGGATCTTGTTATGAATCAAAAACTAAATCGAAGAACTATGCTCCGCAGCGTGGGTGCCGCGACGATCGGTTTGCCATTGTTGGAGGAGATGATGTTGTCCAGCGCGCTGGGCGCCGCCAAGGCGGAAGCACCGGTTCGCGCGTTCAATGTTTTTTTTGGACTGGGAATTCCTGCACCGCTACAGGATGAAGGATTCGATGGTGTCTTGGAGCCTTTGAAGCCGCTCAGTGACAAACTGTTGATCATGCGGAATGTAGATCAGGTTCGCTGCGATGAATCTGGCATTAATGCACACTTCGACGGTGCCTCGGGGGCCTTTACTGCCGCGCCGCCCAATGGTGAAGCAAAAGCGGGAGGCGCATCAATTGATCAGGTCATTCGAAAGAGTCACTATCCCGGCGGAATGCCTGCTGGCATGGTGCCGACACTGATCGGGGGTACTTTTTTTCGCCGCAGCCGAGTCAGTCGCTACGTTCATAGCTACAACGAAGACGGCACAGTGGCCGCGACGATTCAAGAAAAACCGCGTGACTTGTTTGAGCGCGTGTTCGGGAAAATCGAAAGCTCAGGAGATGCTCGCGAGCAACAGCTCAATCGTAGCGTGTTGGATTCGGTGGTCGATCAGTACAAGTTCTATACGGGTGCGAATTCGCCTCTGGGATCGGCATCGCGAGCAAGGGTCGCGGATCACTTAGACCGGATTCGCGAATTTGAACAACGCGCCTTTGAGATGACTGACAAGGACGATGATGCACCCAAGCTACCACCACGGTCACGACTGCTTCATGGCGGTCAGGCGGATCCAGGCGGCGAGGGGATCGACATGAAGATCGATGACTTGACGCGTGAGTGGCGTTTAATGGCCGATCTGTATGCCCTCGCGATCGAATTGGACCGAGTTCGTTTCGGTTCGTTGACATTTTTGGCTGCGGGAGAACGACTGCGCATTACAGGAGACTACAAATACGACGGACGACTGGTCTATCAGTTCGACGACGAAAAAGAGCTTGGCAAATCAGGCTCAGGTGGCTGTTCCCACGAATGGTGGCACAAGTTCAACCCGGACAACAAGAACGAACAGCTTCGCGCCCATGCACACATGAAGATGCGTGAAGTGGCTTACTTTTTGAAACGATTGGATTCATCGAAGGACGTCAACGGGAAATCGATTCTGGAAAATTCTTGCATCACCATTAGCACCGAATCGGGCGATGGTCGGCACAATGACGTCAAACGTGAACTCTCTGGAATCTTTCATGCGATCACGGGTGCCAACGGTCGATTCAAGACTGGGCAGATCATGGACGTGGGAGCCGAAGGGGTCGATGTCTACAATACGATGTTGACGGCGATGAACACGAAGGATCGTTTGGGGCCGACGAAGCGAGACGCTAAGGCCATCGATAAAATCCGAGCCTAGTGAGCACGGCTGTAAATTCACGCCGAAGGAAATCGCGGCTTATTGTTTGTCAATTAGCTGAGTCACGATTTCGAGATTGGCTTTGGCTGGAACATTGCTGGGATCAATTTTGAGAGCTGATTCAAAGCACTCTTTCGCTTCCCCAAGCTGTTTGTCATTGAGTAAAAGCAGCCCAAGTCCATTTAAAGCATCAATGTCTTGAGGCGACAGTTTCAGCACGCTCTTGTAGGTTTGGATCGCCAGCGCGGTATGGCCTAGTCCCGCTTGGCTTTGAGCCAAAAACAGCCGCGTGCCTGGGTCATCGGGGAACAGGCGATCGACGTTGGCCAGTAATGCAGCAGCCTGTTTGAAATCGTTTAGCTGGAGGTACGTGATTCCTAAAAAATACTGGGCGCGAACATGGTTGGAACTTTCGTCCGGAAGCGTTAGAACTGCCACCGAAAAGATGTCCTCTGCTTTCTCATACGCTTGCAGTTCGAATAGCAATTCCCCGTACGGCAAGTACGCTCGCGTGTACATCGGCGCGGTACCAAGCAGTTGGTCGTAGGTTGCAACCGCCGAATTGACTTGGTCAGTGCGATGCAGGCAATCAGCAAGGACCAGCAGGCTTTCGGGGTCATCGGGCAACAACCGTAGAGCGTCACGCGCACGCGGTTCTGCTTCGCTAAACTTCCCAGCCCAGTGCAGTACCTTTGCGAGATTCCGCAGTGCGACGCCTTGGGCCACTGGATCCACTTTCGCCAGAACAGCCGTATTGATGCGCTGCACTTCTGATTCAGGCACGGGAACTTGAGCGAGCCACTTGTGTTGCTGGAGACATTCGACAATCCAAAGCGACAGTTTTTGGTGGACTTGGATGGTCGGGTGAACATGATCGAGGAAGTACTCTTTGCCCAGAATTGAATGGCCGTACTCGGTTTGGCACAGCTGCCGAAGCTGCGCATCAAAATCGACCAGCATTAGATCTTGCTGCTGCGAAAGTTGTCGCAGAGCGGCTTGAAAATCGCTGGTTGATCGCAAGGGGCATACGTCACCGTCCAATGCCGCCTGAAAAGCGGTGCGAGCTTCGTCGAACGATTCTGCAGTGAAATGAATTTGTCCGATTTGAAAATCGACGTCTGCGTACTGGTTGTCGATTTCTTTGGTTGCCTTGAACCGCGATAATTTTTCGGAATCAGGAACATTGGGCGACGAGGCCGCTTGAAGCAAATCCGCAAAACGACGCTGGTCACCGTCGTTTAGATCTGGGGCGAGCTCGCTTTTGAATGGTGAACAGTCTTTTTCATTGGATGCTGGCACCACAAACAGAATTTTCGCGTTTGCGTTTTTGGCAATCGCCGACATTCGCTTCAGGTTTGACTGGTAGTGTCGCAGTACGTCGGCGTGCCATTTTGCATCTCGGTGATAATCGGCCGGACCGACCGTATGGTTCAGCATTTCGTCGACTTCGCCAGGAAGCGTGATCGGAGGTTGTTTCTGGGCGGACGACGTATCAACCGGCCGGGCGGTTGGAGTAGTTGCTTCGTCGCCGACAGGCCGGACCAGTTGCTTCAAAACAGAAAGCGTGCGGGTGCGACCGAGGGCGGCGGTGACGTTTCGCTGCGTGCTGGATTGTTTGAAAAGGTCTTCGTAAGTTCGGCGTTCCAGAAATTCGTTTTGCCCTGAGTAGACGATGAACAGATCGGGATCATATTGCGAAAGTTCGTCTATCACCGCAGCTACTCGGTAGCTGGCGTAGCTGACGCCACCGGCATTGATCACTTCCCACTGGGTGTCGCTGTCGACGACCGGCAGAAATTCGCGTAGCCAACCACAGAACGATGTTGTGTCGTCGTAGGGGCGTCCGAAAGTCGTTGAACCACCGACGCAAAAAATACGCCGGACGCCTTTGGGTTTTTTGCGTGCGAATTGTTGGTCGTTGAACCAAACCAGTTTGCCACTGGCAGTGTGCACGTGAGTCTCTGGATCAGTAGATTTATCGGGAACAAACAGCGGATACTGATTGGAGAATCCAACAAACGGATCACTGGTTTTGGTCGACTCGCCGACGCCCGCGAGTACAAGCAGACCTTCGACTAGGCCGAAAAACACGAAGGTCACAAGGGTTGCGAAAAACAGCTTTTTGCGAAGACTGATGCCGATGGGGCGACTTAGTTGCGAGGATTCAGACATCGTATTGAACAAGGGGTGGGAAATGCCAGCAACGTGATCAGGGAGCCGGGGGGAGGGTTCGGCATTGACGCCGGGTGAACAAATTCCGTAGCAAAATTGTGTTAGGTCGAACGGCAATCGTTTTCAGTGAGCTTGTCGATGCGAAGCCTCCCTTTTTGCAAAGAAAGTTGTTGCATGGATTATCGTCGATTGTCTTGGTCATTGGCAGCGTTGATTTGCATCTGGGCGACTTTTTCTAGCCCGAGTCTTTCGCAAGAGACTGGTTTGCTAGATTCGCAAGCCACGAATCGTCAGTTCAACCGCGGTCCCGCCGTGCAAGCCGTGGGGATGACAACACCTGCTCGGATGCTAAATCGGGCTACGGACCGTAGTTTGCCAAAACAGATTCGAGTCAAAATTCACTACCTTATCGTCGACGAAGAAAGCCGGACCGCGGTTTACGATCTGTTGAGTTCGGATTCAGTCAGCCTCGTAACTCAGAAACTCCCAGAGAAAAGTCTGCCGACCGAGTTTGTTCAAAAGGGATCCGATCTGCAAAGCTCGCGCACGATGAGCACGACTTCTTGCGTGGCGACATCCGTGATTGATGGGCAGAAACGCGACGAGATTCTCACTCAGATCACACAGTCTGCCGGAGCCAAGATCTCCAGTGCGCCCACCATAATCTTGCTTGATGGAAACGAAGGGCAGATGGACGAGATTGTTCAGAGGCCATTTGTCGTTGGAATGCCTCCAGCAAGCCAAGAGAATCCGTCAATCACGAGCAGCTCGGCAGTTGCAAATAGCGCGACTCCCACCATTCAAGTCGTTGATGAAGGCACGTCGATTCGAGTTCGCGCGATCAGTCGAGACGACACGTACGTTCACCTGGCGAACGAGGTAATCAGCAAGCAAATTATCGGTGTCGAAAATACAAAGGTCTTTGGCAGAGAAAAAAGTGCGGTGCTCCAACGACCGATCCAGCAAGTGGAGACAGCCGTCGCCGCCGTTGAGATGCAGTTTGGACAGACCCTGTTGATCGATCCCTACATCGCCCGGGACGTCGAAGTTGAGATCGAACGCGAGGTGCCGATTTTCGGGAAAATTCCTTACGTCAATCGCTCGTTCAAGAACACTGCCAAGGCGACCAAAACGACCAACTGGCTGATCATGGTTCAGCCAACGCTTGATACCTCGGTAGTGCTGCAAGTATCGGCAACGTCGGCTATGGAAATTCGATAACGGCTTTGACGCAGTCATCTTTTCGGTAAGCGAAGGTCTCATAAGCGGCTTCGGCATCGTGAATGCCAAAGCGATGAGTGATGGCCCAGTCAAGATTCATCGGTTGCTGAGCGAGTCGACTAGCCAGCTGGCCCATGTAGTGCCGAGCCGGACAGCGACCGGTGCGATAGGTTAGGTTCTTGTCGTAAGCCTGCGCCGGACTGAACGCAAAGTTTGGACTGCAGTGACAGCCGATCACCGACAGCGTGCCACCGACACTCAGTAAATCGATCGCCATTTTTTGAGCGTTTGGTAATCCCACCAGTTCCATCACTGCGTCGGCACCCCTTGCGCCGGTGTGGTCGGCGACCAGTTGACTAACGTCATTGAGATTGTCGCAAGTGATGGCGCCTATTTGTCTCGCGATCTGGCGTCGGGAGTCTAAGGGGTCGACTGCAATGACCGTGTTGGCGCCGAGTATTTTTGCCGCTTGGATCGCGAGCAGCCCGACGGTTCCACATCCGATCACCACATAGACACCGGCTGGTTGAATGCCAGCCATTTCCGCACAGAAGAATCCCGTGCTGAGATTGTCGCCCAACAACAGCGCGATGTCGTCGGACATGTTGCTGGGGATTTTCATCAAGGTTGAATCAGCCAGCGGGACACGCACGTACTGCGACTGTCCGCCATGCAGTCCGGTTCCTTGCTCTCGCCAGCCAAAAAGCTGCCCACGGTCACATCGCGACGTCAGGCCGTTTTGGCACGGAAGACAACGCCCACAGTTGGTCGTAAATGGTGAACAAATGCGATCGCCAGTCTGAAAGTTTTTGACCGCCGCACCGAGTTCCACCACTTTGCCGACGAACTCGTGTCCCATGACTGTGCCTGGGGCGATACCGAGCTCGCGACCAAAGAACGGATGCAAGTCGCTGCCGCACAGTCCGGCTAAGTTGACCTGAACGATGGCGTCGCCGGAATCTTCAATGATGGGGTCGGGAATGTCTCTCTGTGAAACCTTCTGAACCGATTCAAAACAGACCGCTTTCATGATGCTCTGGCCCAAAGATGGATCATGGTTATTCGCTCGATCCGGTTTGCTGCAGGTTTTTTGCCAATGCCCAGCCTCCGATGGATAGACAGATCAGGACAGACACGCCTAACCAGCTCAATCGGTTGGGCAGAGCGACGACCAGTCCAGCACTCAGCAAGAATGCAAGATTCATAAAGATCAACGGCCAAGTCTTCCACTTGGCACGCGGTTTGGGAGATGATTCTCTCGTTTCGGGTGGTTCGTACGGGTTCATTGTGATGCCGCAAACGCTACTTACTGCTGGGCTCAAATGTGACTCGGCAATCAGGGAGTGAGTTGCGAATTTCGGCAAGGCCTTGGGGGGTGACTTGCGTTCCCGTCAGGTAAAGCTGTTTCATTGCAACCAGCTTTTCGAGATGCTGAATTGATTCGTCGCTGATGTTGTCATTGGTCAACCAGAGAGTTTCCAGCGAGAATGTTAGAGTGTCTAGCTGGGCCATGCCCGCATCGGTCACCTGCGTGTCGTCGAGTCCCAGGGATTTCACTTGAGTCAGTCGCGAGATTGCCCTCAGGCAAGAATCATCACAAGTGGAATGCTTCAGGGAGATGTACTCCAGCGTTGGCATTTCAGTGAGATGAAAGAGTCCAGGGCCTTTTAAATCCAACCCAGTAAGAATCAGTTTGCGGATCTTGGGCATGCGTTTTACCTGCGCCAAACCTCTGTGTGTAACCCGAGTGCCGTTGAGCCAAAGGTCGCGTAGGTTTGGCAACGTGGGCAGACACGCTATCGCCGCGTCGGTGACATTCGTGTCATCCAAACCAAGGCTTTGCAGTTTTTCGCATCCAGTCAATCCAGCAAGAGCGTCTGGGGCGAGCTGAGAATACTTGAGCGACAGAAATGTCAGCGAAGGTAGGTGCCGCAGATGAATTAGCCCGGAGCCTTGGATGCGAACTCGGAGGGTCTGAAGGTCAGGCAGTGTTGCGATTTCCGGTAGTCCGTTGTCGCGAATCGGCGACTTACTGATGTTAAGTGTGCCAAGCCCGGAGATGTACTGCAGCAGTCGGAGATCGCGATCTGTGCCCGCCCACTCTTTTTCGATTGTGACCGTTACGAAACTCCGGTACTTAAAGTCGACGCCCAATTCCTGCAGCTGTTGCTTGGCACTCTGAGCCCATCGATTACGGACTAGGGCAATCGTATCGATCGTGCGTTGCGAAGTCGCGTTGGTTGTCAGGTCGGACAGCGAATGAATGATTGCAGACGCTTCGTGAGAAACTTGCTGATTCGAACGGAGGTGAATCAGTCGCAGTATTTCCAGCGAGCGGGAAACGGACTCCAGACTTCCGGTTTCGATCGTCGATTTCAAGACAGGCAACGCGGACTTGCCCGCCAATTTCAACCGGCGACTGGCTGATTCTCTTACGCCGAAGCGTGGGTTTTCTAAGTCAGCGGCAATCTCATAAAGCTCCTTTGGGGAGGTTTGAATATCGTCGGCGAAGGCCATGCTGCTAAGGGCAAGGAGAATCGCGAACGATACGACGGAGGAGACTGACACGGACGGCAAAATGGGAGTTCTCTGTGCGTGCGAACTGTACGGCAAACTTTGACGGTGGACTATCAACGCGACCTAAATCTTGACTGAAAAATTCCGTGATCAGCTGGTCTGAATGGAACTAATTCCTTTCGTGAGATCAAAGCAGACTTTCACGGACTGATGATCAACAAAGAACGTGTTGCTGTTCAATTTCCATTCGCTTGAGACACGCTTGATCAATTGCGACTGAGACCCGTGTGACAAAGTCAGCTGATTGGATGCGGCGATATTGCTTGATCGGGGAATACTGAGTGTAAAGCACTGGGTGGCGAACGGCGCGATGAGAGATATTTTGCCGTCAGTCAACGTGATTTTAGTCAGTCGTTTCGCCGCCCAGTAGCGTCCGATTTCACTTAGCTTCATCCACACGGTCTGTTTGCCGTACACCGACGCAATTGTTCTGACGATCGACTGAAATGCGTGAAAGCCGTCTTTGGATCCATTGTTGAACATGCCCGGCCAATGACACAGCATGACAGCGGGTTGCCTTGCACGAATGAGATCAGCCATCCGTCCCGTTTGACCGTCCGGCGAAAGGTAGCGTTGTTGTTCGATTGTGCGGATACCTTGCCACCCTCCAAACCAATCACCGGTTCCCGCCAACACGTTGGCTGTCACTTGCGGGTAGGTGGAATCAAGTGCGGAAAGGTTTTCTAGTTTGGGTTCGGTGTCGTCACCCATTTCGACATACTTGAAATAGTGCGGCAGTTCAGTGCCAAAGACATCGCGAACGGCTTGATGAACAGCGGCGGGCAATTCCTTCTTGACTGCGTTGCCAAATCCCCCGGGTGTTGTGACGCCCTCGCAAGGAAGACCGCAGTTTTTCAAAATGCGAAGCGCGTAAGCCAAGTAGGCAGCCAATTCATCCACGCTCTTCTTTTCTTGTGGAAACGAATTTTCCATGGTCGCTTTGTTGATCTCCTGCATCGGGCGACCGGTTTTTAAATCGATCACGCGCGTGTGGGTGATCATCTCTGGGTGAATGTCCCAGTTCGGCACCATCAGATCACGCACTAATTTCAGGCTGTCTTGCAACTGTCGTCGTGACCAACCGGGGAGTTCGCGGTCCATCCAACCGACACACGCGGGGTAGGGGACGATGCTGTATTTTCCTTTGACTCCGTTTTCCGAGCACCACTCGCCAAACTCGCGTACGAATGAATCGGGAATCTCACGCGGCCACTCTTGCCAAGGTTGTTTGTACTCCGCGCGGTCCGGCCAAGCGGTTGCGAACTGCGGCGTGCAAAAGTGCCCCATGTTCACCAAGCAAGTCGAATCGTCGATGACGAACGATAGCGGCACGCGGTCCCGAGGAAGCAGAACGCTGATTTTCGATTGCGTCGATTGATCAAGCAAAGGTGGTGACACGGTTTTTTGAGCTGGCAGTTGCTTGGCCGTCAACGTGCCTGCTGCTCCGAACGCCATCGCACGGCGGCGATTCAAAGCGGTTTTGTCGAGTCGCACGGAAATGATCCCCCAAGCAGTGTTCTGAAACAGTGTCCGCTATTGTATGGCAAACTGGCAGACACTTTCCAATCCAAGCGGCGCGGCTGTCCAATGGTTCGGATAATTCATCGTAGCTACCGTCTGGCTGGTCTCCTCCTGTAGCGATCGTGTTGGTCGTGGCTTACCATCGTTCTCATTGACGCAATCCAACACGCGAAGCGGCGCATCGTAGATGAAGATTGGGATTCCAAAAGAAGTCTATCCAGGCGAATGTCGTGTGGCTGCGACGCCCGAGACGGCTCGACGATTGATCGAAAAATTGTCATTCGATGTTGTCGTGCAAGCCCGCGCGGGGGATGCGGCCAGCTTTCCCGACACGCAATATGCCAACGTTGGCTGTGAATTGGTCGACGATGCGTCAGCGATATGGGAAACTGCGGACATCATCTTAAAAGTGCGCAGCCCAGAACCGTTTGAGGTCGACCAACTTCGTTCCGGTCAAACGTTGGTGACCTTTCTGGCTCCTGCACAAAATGAAGAACTGCTGCAAGGAATAGCTGATCGCGGCGCGACCGCCATTTCGATGGACGCGATTCCACGGATCAGTCGTGCACAAAAAATGGATGCGCTCAGCAGCATGGCCAACATTGCTGGCTACCGCGCGGTGGTCGAAGCTGCCGGTCTGTTTGGCCGGTTTTTTACCGGGCAAATCACAGCCGCCGGCAAAGTGCCTCCGGCGAAGGTGATGGTCATCGGTGCCGGCGTCGCAGGCTTGGCAGCGATCGGCACGGCGCGAGGATTGGGCGCTATCGTGCGGGCATTTGACGTCCGTCCTGAAGTTGCCGAACAAGTTAAAAGCATGGGCGCGGAGTTTTTGTTTTTGGAATTCGAATCGGATGAATCCGGATGCACGACTGGCGGCTATGCCAAAACAATGAGCAAAGAGTTTATCGATGCTGAAATGGCTCTCTTCGCTCAGCAGGCCAAAGAAGTCGACATCATCATCACCACGGCGTTGATCCCCGGACGGCCCGCACCTGAATTGATAACGCGAGAGATGGTGCAGTCGATGAAGCACGGCAGCGTGGTCGTCGACTTGGCAGCCGAGCAAGGTGGCAATTGCGCGGTCACGGTGCCCAACGAAGTGATCACGTTTGACGGTGTTCATGTGGTGGGTTACTGCGATTTGCCAAGTCGGTTGGCGCATACATCCAGCCAGCTGTACGGGACGAACCTGTATCATTTGATGGAGGACATGGGCGGCAGCGAAAACTATCGCGTGGACATGAACGACGAAGTGATTCGCAGCGCCACGGTTGTCAACGCGGGGCACGTCACTTGGCCTCCACCACCGGTTTCGGTGTCCGCGAAACCTAAATTAGTCGAAACTCCGACGGCGCCAGCGATTGCCAAGACCGGGGCGTCGCCGGCGATGACTTGGGCACTGTTGGCCGCGGCGGTGCTGGCTTTGGTTGGTGTCGCAATGACCAGGGATCAAGGATTCATTGCCGACGTGACTGTGTTTGTGCTCGCTTGCGTCGTTGGCTGGCAAGTGATTTGGAATGTCACGGCTTCGCTGCATACACCGCTGATGAGTGTGACCAACGCGATTAGCGGCATCATCCTGGTAGGCGGAATGATTCAGGTCGGCGCGGGCAGCGGGCTGGCAGCGGCATTGGGCGCTGTCGCGAGTTTTGTTGCCACGATCAATATCGCCGGTGGCTTTTTGGTCACTCACCGCATGTTGAAAATGTTCCGCAAGTAAGGCACTTCAAGAGTCATGATGGAATTCGTTTTCGCGAGCGGTTTGTTCGCAGTCGCTGATGCGATGCAGCTTAGCCAGTCATTTGCAAACGTGATGTATATCGCCGCTGCGGTGCTGTTTGTTCTTAGCCTGAGCGGATTGTCAAATCAATCGACCGCAACGCGAGGCAATTTGCTTGGCATCGTTGGGATGTTGCTGGCGATCACAGCGACGTTGGTTGGATACATGAGTGGCGGCTATCCCTGGATGGTGTTGGCCGTGATCCCGGCAGTACTGATCGGAGCAGCGTTGGCCGCCCGCGTTCCCATGACAGGGATGCCCGAGCTTGTGGCGCTGCTGCACAGTTTTGTTGGATTGGCTGCGGTGTTGGTGGGGATTTCCACGTATGTGGGCGAAGCGGAAATGCGTGCATTGGTTTCCGCATCGGAGCTGGCATTTGATGGAATGCCTCTGCCCAAGACTGCAACGCAATTGATGATTCACAACATCGAAGTGTTTGTCGGTGTTTTCATCGGCGCGATTACCTTCACTGGATCGATTCTGGCGTTCCTGAAACTCCGCGGCACGGTCGGTGGAAAGCCGCTGGCAATTCCGGGGCGTCATGTTTTGAATCTAGGATTGCTGATTGTCTGCGCGGCGCTGGGGGTTTGGTTTTGTCGCTCCGCCGGTACGGGCGAACCAGGCATGCAGCCGCTGATGTTGATGACCGTGATCGCGTGTTTGCTGGGAGCGCATATGGTCGCCGCGATTGGTGGTGCTGACATGCCGGTCGTTGTGTCGATGTTGAATTCCTATAGTGGTTGGGCTGCTGCTGCCGCTGGATTTATGTTGCACAATCACTTGCTGATCGTCACCGGCGCGTTGGTGGGGAGTTCCGGGGCGATCCTGTCGTACATCATGTGTGCTGCGATGAATCGTAGTTTTGTCAGTGTGATCTTGGGAGGATTCGGAAACGGAGCAGGCGGTCCTGCTGCGGAGATTGATGGGACAGTGACTGAGTTCAATGTCGAAGAGACTGTAGCGACGCTCGAAGAATCTCAGAGCATCGTGATCGTTCCCGGATATGGAATGGCAGTGGCCCAGGCGCAGCACTCGTTAGCCGAAGTCGTCAAGGTACTGCTCAAGCGTGACAAGGAAGTTCGCTTTGCGATTCACCCGGTTGCCGGTCGGCTGCCCGGGCACATGAATGTTTTATTGGCCGAAGCGAATGTGCCTTACGACATTGTGCTGGAGATGGACGAAATCAATGAAGACATGTCCGACACGGATGCAATCTTGGTGATTGGTGCCAACGACATCGTTAATCCGGCTGCATTAGAAGATCCCAACAGTCCCATCGCGGGCATGCCGGTCATTGAAGTCTGGACGGCCAAAACTTGCATCGTGATGAAACGCGGGATGTCCGCGGGCTACGCTGGCGTGGATAATCCGCTGTTCTACAAAGAAAAAACTCACATGCTGTTTGGTGACGCAAAGAAAAACATCGATGCGATCTTGCGAGCACTTCAGGCGTGATACGTTGGTCCACGGCCAAAGCAATTACGAAAGCACGCCGTCGTCCAGTGTTAGCCGTATGTCCGCCAACGCATCGGCTTCTTCATGGCTGTGAGTGACGTGCAGAGTCGTCACGCCGGTTTTTGTTTTGACATCCCGTAGCAATTCTTGCATTTCGTTGCGTGTGGCGTCGTCCAACGCACTTAGCGGTTCGTCCAACAACAGCACTGATGGGCGGAATGACAGTGCGCGTCCGAGCGCGACTCGCTGTGATTCGCCACCGCTTAGTCCCGTGATGCTGCGATCTAGCAAGTGGGTGATGTCCAGCACTTCGGCCATCTCGGCCGCGCGTTCTTGGATGTCAGCGGCGGACCACCTGCGTAGTCGCAACGCAAATTCGATGTGACCTCGCACCGTAAAGGTTGGAAAGAGAGCCAGATCTTGGGGCACGTATCCAATCTGTCTGTCGCCAGGTGACCAGTCGGTCACATCCACCTGGTCAACCAGGATTTTTCCCGCCGACGGTTTTCGCAATCCACAAATGGTTTCAAGGATGGTGGTTTTGCCGCGTCCGGTTCGCCCCATCAGCATGGCGTATTGCCCGTCCGCGACTTCAAAAGAGAGGTTCCGCAACGAAAAGTCGCCGGCGTCGATCGCAATGTTTTGGAGTTCGATCATGCTGACAATCCCGTTCCCAGCATCCGCAAGATCAAGAGTACCACCACGGCCATGGCCACCATCAATAGGGAGACAGCAACGGCGGCGTCGAGTTGTCCGATCGATAGCTCCAGAAAAACGGTCGTCGATAGAACTTCGGTTTTCATGCGAGTTGAACCGGCAAACACGAGGATGGGACCAAATTCACCCAGGGCTCGTGCCCAGGCAATCGTGAAAGCAGCGATCATGCCTCGCCAAGCTTGCGGAATAGCGATTTGCAGGAACGCTTGTGATCGCGTGCAGCCCAGAGTGCGAGCCACATCTTCGGCGCGAGGGCTGATTTGATCGAACGTCACTCGCATGGTTCGCACAGCGAACGCACAAGCAACGGAAAACTGAGCCAAGATGACTGCGGGCCAGCGGTACGTCACCGGAAAGCCAACGGTATCGCGTAGCCAATCCTCCAAACGCCAGCCAAAGATTGGTAAGTGAAAAAGGATCAGCAAGCTTAGGCCCAGTACTAGCGGTGGCAGCACAATGGGAATGTCCACCAGCGTGTCGACCATCCAACGACCGGGGAATTTGTATCGCGATAGTAGGTAACCCAGAGGTGTCGCGACCCACAGCGAAAGAACTGCGGCAACCGTGCATGAAATTAATGTCAGCTTGAACGCCGATTGGATCTCAGGCTTTCTCAGCGCATCACGGAAATCGGTCCACGAAGTTGACATCATGTCAGCAGCGAGCAACAAAACGATTAGCAATACAAAACACGCGGAGATACCGCTCATCACCAAAAAGAACAAGTTGTCCGATCGCTGACGGCGTGGCGGTTGGCCAGACGGAGAAGCCGACGAAAGCGGTGGCATGCTGGATTGGGTCGGAAAGTGGATGGGAGGGACACGATTGTTGCGAGCGAAAACCTCCCGGTCTAGTAACGCCGCAAAGGTACTGCCAACGGCGCTAGTGGGAGCGATCTTTGCGACAAGGATTATTCTTCGGTCTCTGGATCTTTACCAGGGAGAGTCTTGGTCGTATTGACTGTTTGGAGTTTCCAGCGGAAGCCTTCCGCTGCAAAATCGTCTTGTGACTTGGCTGAGCAAATCTTTTGAAAGAGTCGGCTCGCAGTTTCGGGATACTTGGAATCTGTGGCAACAGCCCAGGGCTGAGTGGCAGTACTGCAAGAGATTCCGGTAATCGGGTAGGCGTCGAGGAATTCTGCGGCGCCCGCTGCGTTGCTCAAGTAAGCGACGGCGGCATCCAGGGATCCGGCTTGCAGTTGATTGACCAGCATGTCACCGGTGGGCGACTGCACAGTGACGTTGTCCATCACTTTGGTTTGAATGCCACCTTCACGAAACGTCTTTTGTGTCAGCCAACCCATGGCACACTGTTTTTCGTGGCCGACGCCGACTCGGAGGCCTTTTCGAGTCAGGTCTTTGAGTGTCGTGATATTATTGGGATTTCCTTTTTGCACAAGGATTACCAATTCGTTTTCGGAAACGTCGACGCGTTCGGGAAACAGGTCGGTGACTTGGTCCATGAATTCGCTGTCGCAAGCAAAGTAAGCATCGGGGTGTTGGCCGGCTTTCATTTGTCCGACCAAAATGCCGCAGCCGTTGTACACACGATTGACACGAATACCTTCGCGGCTTTCAAAGGCAGCGATGGTGTCTTCGATGGCGGGGCGAAGCATGGAACCGGCAAAGATATTCAATTCTGGTATGTCTCCCCAGCTTTCTTTTCCATCAACGCGAAAACCGAATTCTTCGTATCGTTTCATGCCACGGTCAATGGCTGCGGCATAGCGTGCAAAGTGCAGTGCCGCTTGTGGTTGTTTGCTCGACGCAATGACTCCGACCGAGATATTGGCTTGTGCATCGGCCAGTTCTGGAAGCTCCACGAAATCGACCCCGTCAAACGTATGCAGGACAGCATCAAACACAATTCCTGCGTCAGCGGCTCCAACGTCAATGTCGCGTGCTACGTCGGTCACCGTCGTGTGGGTTGCGGTCGTCGCATCGTCTAGTTTTTTCCACAAGCCGACTTTGGAGAGGACGTTGCGGGTTAATTTGCCGACCGCGGCCGCATCAGGGTTGGCTTGGATGAATCGAGCGTCCTTGGACAGAAGGTCGTCGAACTGAGTGATGGACTTGGGGTTTCCTTTTCGGACGGCGACCACTGCCTGCATTTTGGCGACCGGAATGATCTCAGCAACGAGCTCTTTGTCGCTCGCCATTGCCAAGTAGCTGTCGTCAGCTGGTAAAAACAGATCGCCGGTTTTGCTGACTTCGATCGATGACAGCAGTGTTTGCGAGGGACCGTATTGGATCTGCAGCGGGCGGTTGAACTCGGCTTCGTAGTCGCTGCGAATCGCTTCCATCACGGCACGATTACTGGCGGCACAGAAAAGTACCAGAGGCTCAGCGGCTTCGCCATTGGCGTTGGTAATGGACGTTGATTGATCGTTTCGGACGAGCAGAAAGATCATTGCGGCCAGCAGCAGGCTGGAGCCAACTATCAGAGCGATGAATTTATTCATGGGAAGATCTTGGTCGAAAAACCAGGCGGGATGTGTGGAGGCAGTATGGCAGCAGTCGGGCGACTACTTGCGTCCGGGAGGAATCGTGAGGGTGGCGGGAGGTTGGTTTTGCTGTTGGTGCAGCGGTGTGTCGGCGGGGATTTCACCGTCTGCGCCGAACAACTCCGTGTCCCAGTCAGCGGTGATCAGTAAGTCGAATCCTGGATTGCGTTCTTTGACCTGGCAGGAACATGCTCCCGATAGAAAGACGGTTAGGTCATCGATCAATTGGTCGCTCAGTTCGTTTGCCGGAATGACCTCCAGTGCTCGGCCACGGCCAAAGATCGGAACAACGAGTGGTTCGCCGTTGCGATACGCGCTTCCTTCAATCTTAGTCAGCAGCGTGGATAGAAACACCTCCTCAGGATTATTTGCTGCGATGGTCAGCGTGCTGAACTGCAACAGCAAAGGGGTTTCGGAAAATAGTTCCGATCCGGGCAGGCCGATTCCTTCGGGCAGTTGCAGTTTGTCAGCGAGTAATTGGAAGCGATCGTCTAGTTGCTGCTTGATGGCTCGATTTTTCTTTTCATCTTCCGATTCGAGCACGAGCCAAACAATTGAGTCGCCTTTAAGAAGTCGACGTTGGATTTCCTGTCGCGCTGGCGAATCGGCCAACTGTAGTTCCGGCAAATGGCTGGGGTTGCCTTTCCAGACCTCTAGCACTTTTCCACCATTGACTTTGCAGCGTACAACAGCCTGTGCGATCAACGGGCCTTTGTCGCCACCGATCTTGCTGGTCTTTGTGTCGCGCGTGATCGTGATTCTCGGCGATGCTTTTCCTTGTCTCTCCAAGGCTGATTCTTGCTGCTTGGTCAACTGGTCCGGAAAGAAGACCAAGATCTCACATGCGTCTGGTTTCCAACGTTCCAGTGCGTAGCGAAACACAGGGATGTTGCACGCTTGCGCCGTGGCGGCCAGCAGGCCGGCGATGATCAGTTGGGAAGTAAAACGTTGCATGGTTTTGTAGCCCCGCGCCGCTGCGTTGCGGGCGTGGTAAACGAGTTTGGCAAAGTAGACGCGGCGCCTTCGTTCTTGCGAAACGTAAGGCAGTTTATTTTCCGAAACAGATGACTTTGCCGTCCAACGTTGACAGAAATAGTTTGCCGTTTGCGCCTGCTAGTCCGTCCCATGATGGAAGCGACTGCAGGTCGACGGTGTTGATGACTTTGCCTGTTTCGATGTCGACCGACAAAAGTTGTGCTCCGTCGTGTCCCTCCAACGCGTCGTCCTGTTTGGTCAACAACCGCGTTACTCGGGGATCGGATTCGGACAGTTGTTTGAACGTGGCCTCTTCGTCGATGATGTCGGGTGGGCCGGCGATAAACAGTGTCTTTCCTCCCAGCACCATCGCACGAACATAGATCGGCACGTCCTGCGTCCACTTGGGATCGACCAAGCTGTTGCCAGGTTTGGTGGAACCGCTGTCGCCTACCTTTTTACGTTTGCCGGTGAATTGAATCGCTTTTCCGAACTTGCCATCGACCGGTTTGCCACCCATGACGGTCCCGTTGTTGCGTTTGATCGAATGGTCGCGAGCCGAACCGTCATCGAAGCTTACCGCCAAGACCGCGTTGCTGGAAATTTCACTTCCATCGGCATGTCGCTTGCTGATTTGTTCTTTGGTCGCAGCAGCAAAATACAATCGAACTTCGTCGACCACCCCTGATAGTTGCATGGGTGACTTGTAGTTGCCGACTGCGGTTTGGCCATCCGCTCCCACGTCCAATGGCTGGGCTGGATCGGTCTTGATCAGCGAGGCGGTCTTAGCGGTGCCCACACTTTCGCCATCAACATAAAGCGTCATTGTCTTGTCATCGGCAAGAACGCCAGCGAGATGGTGCCAGCCTCCCACGATGCGTTTCTTGCCGGTGATAGTCGTCAGTTGGCTGTCGGCGCGAACATGAAACGTAGGACGCCCGCCTTGAATCGTGAGCGCAAAGCCTTCCGATGGGCCGCCACGTGCAACGATCACACCTTGCGGTTTGGTGGCTGTCACCCAAGCCTCGATCGTCAACGGCTTGCCGGTCGGATCCAAGCTGGGTGTTTTCGGGAACGTGGCAAAGGAGTTCGCACCGGCGGCGCCCTTCTTTGCTAAGTAGTCTTTGGGGATCTCGGGCGGATTGGGGTCAGCGGCAAAGAGTTGGTGTTCAAGCGTCGTCGTCCAACGAAGGTATTGAGGTTTTCGGCCGTAGCCAAAAACATAGCCGTTGCCGTTGACGAGCAGTCGGCCCGACGGCGCAAACCGGCCGGCTTGGTAGTAGCCGCCATGACCACCTGCAAAACTTTGGCCGAGCACCCAGTAAGATCGGTGGAACCAGGTTTCGTCCAGGAAACCCATCGGTGCAAAAATGTGGGCGTCTTCACCGCGTTGCTTGGAAGCTTGACCGGCAAAGTCCCCGGAATTGGGGCCGATTTCAAGGCGGTTGCCTTCCAAGTCAAACTTTTGCGACTTCATGAAAATGTGTTTTCCGTCACAGGACAGAATGTCGGGCAACCCAACCGGCATTTGCAAGATTTGGAGTTTCTCCTGCAAGTTATTGCCTGTTTCAGGATTAGTTTCATCCATGATCGTTTCGGAAAGTTTTTCACCATTCGCCAGATCTAATCGGAGCAATCGCAAACCGCCATCGAGAAAGTTCGACCGTCCGGCAACGCAGTAAACGGTGTCGTCGTGGATCAGCACACTGCCGTGAACCGGCCAGAGTGATTCGAGTTGCTCGTAGGCCATTGTGCGACGATCGATCGGCGCGACACGGTAACGCCACGCCAATTCGCCCGAGGACGTCAAACAGTACACCCATCCATCGGTTGCCCCAAACACCACTCGTCCACGATGAATCGTAGGCGGTGAATCAATGCGAGCACCTGCGGTGTAAGTCCATTTTTCTTGGCCGGTGTTTTCGTCCAAAGCGTGCAAAGTGTGCGAGTCAATTTTGGCAATGTAAACGTTTCCCTCCGCGATGACTGGCGAAGTAATGCGTCCGCCAAGATCTGCCGACCACGTTTCGGAAACTGCGGCATCAACGGGGCGCGTCGTTGTTCCGCTGCGGCCCTGATCGTGTCGGTAAGTTGGCCAGTCGTCGGAGTTCTTTGGCGGCGCGTCGGTAAGCAGTTGTTTGTACGCCGCGCCTTTTTCTAGACGTCCTTCCTCAGGCACTTCGGCGGGAATCGGGCGAGTCGGTGCCATCGGGGCTAAAGAGTTAAAGCCAAAGAGTTTGGCTTCTGGATAACAAGCACAATTGTGTGGCGGCGCGTACGTCAATCCGTTGCAGGGCATCACGCCGTACAGGCACCCTCCGCGAACCCAGTGGTGAATGTCCCAGTGTTCCTTGTCAGGATCGACAAACTCGATTCCGGTTCGCGATGGCATCAAGAAATTTTGCGTGCCTTTGGCAATGTAGCAGCGGTGATGAAACCAGTACGTTTCGACATCGGGGGCGAATTCCTTTTTGACTTCGCCGGTGCGCGGATCGCGACCTTTGTAGACGCCGGAGTCTTTGCCCGAAGTCAGCGGTGCCAGCCAGACCAGGCCTTTCATCACCATCAGGTCTTGCGGGCTTTGGTAGCCACTGTTGGGAAAATCGCTATTCCAAAGTTCCTCGCCGCTCTTGGCATCAAAGCTTTTCATTTTGCCGTCGCCGCCGGAGTACAGCACAACGTCGTCGTGCACGACCAGTCGCGGGCCAAAGTTGAAGGTGAACGATTGACGGCGGGTGACTGATTCGGACTGCCACACCGCTTTGCCGGTTGTCTGGTTCACACCGACGACTTTTTCGCCGTCGTGAAAGAAAACGTTGTCGCCATCGGCGGCCATTGTCAGGGGCGAAACTTTCGTTTTCTTTGCCCAAAGCTGTCGGCCGGATTCGATGTCAAACGCCATTAAAACGCGAGGCTCTTCGTCGTAAAAAATCTCGCGGCTGCGAGCTTGGTCGCCGACCGTCCCAAACAGCGGAACGTAATCTTGAAGTTCCGCTTTGCCTTTGCGGACAACTAAAAACAGCTTGCCGCCGGTCGTGATGATTTCTTCGGTCGCATCACTGCCTTCATAAGTCTGCACGGTTTCGCCAGTCGACGCGTCAAGTGCTGTCAGAGGTGCATTGAAACCAAGGGTGACGTAGACGTGTCTGTCGTCACTGACCAAGCGTCGAGACAGCTGGGTGGGGCCACTTTTGAGAGGCCATAGGTGTGTTTGCCATTCGTCGATGTCGCGTTTCCAAAGCACGCTGCCGTTGAAAGCGTCTCTCGCGATCAGTTTCCATTTGGAAGGCAACTGTATCGAAATTCGGCTGCCTTCATCCATGATGTAAAACAGTTTTCCGCCCGTCGAAACCAACGCGCTCATGCTGGCCATGCGATCGTGATGCCGTGCCCAACGCGGGCTGCCGACCCACTGTAGGTGACGCGGCGGCGCGACGACGTCGTCATCCGCTACCGAGTTGCCCGTGGCATCGTGCAAGTAGTGCGACCATTCGTCGATGTTATCAGGGCGCGGTTTGATCGTCTTTTTCCAAGTGTCGCCGTCTTTGATCAGTGCGACACCGTGGGGCACCAAGACACGGAGCACTTCGTCCATCGCGATACCATCCAGAGTATCGGCGACGAACAAATTGACGAGGTTGTCGACGTACGGCAGCGAGTCACCGTCGAGCCGGTCAACGCTGACTTCGCCGTAGACCTTCTTTTCACGAAGTGAGTTTCGCACCGACTTGATCATCGACGAATCTCGCATCAGTGCGTGAACTTGAATCGACGACTTTTCGCCAAGTGCGGCCAGCTTGTTAGCATCCGTTTCGCCAAGGCATACGACGAAACCGCCCGTCATGGCGGACTGCGACAAAATCGCTTTTGCATCGCTCGCGGCGTCGGCCCAAGCGGACGAGGAAAGCAGGCCGCACAGAAGAAGAACAATCGCAATAAAACGAGGCAAGCGAAGGATCATGGGGGACGCTCCTGAGTGGCAGGTCGGGGAACCCGAGATTGTAGCAGGGATTGGCTCGTGATTACGTTGCGTCTAGCCATCAAACGGTATCTTCAAAAGGCCGTTTGTCCGCTTTCTGCAGGGGTGCCAGTCTTTTTGTCTCTGTCGTATAACCTTGTCCATCTTCCCGTCCCCGTTTTCAGTCCACGAGACAACTGAAATGCCACGAGTCAAAGCCTTCCGCGCGGTCCGTCCCACAGTCGAAAATGCTGCTCAGGTCGCCAGCGTCCCCTACGATGTCGTCAATCGCGATGAAGCCGCGGCTCTGGCCGAGGGCAACGAACAGTCTTTCTTGCACGTTGTGCGTCCCGACATCGATTTGCCCGCCGATACGAATCCGTATGCGGACGAGATCTACGCCAAGGCGGCGGAGAACCTCAATCGATTCATGAGTGATGGGGTTCTAAAGCAAGATGACAGCGAAAGCATCTTTCTGTACCGCCAAATCATGGACGGCAAGAGCCAAGTCGGCGTCGTGTGTTGCTGCCACGTCGATGACTACGAAAACAATCTGATCCTGAAGCACGAGTTCACTCGGCCTGCCAAGGAAGACGATCGCACTCGACACGTCACCACGCTGAAGGCGCACGCCGGACCCGTTTTCTTGACGTATCGCGACAATGCGAAAGTCAACGATTTGGTGGCGTCTGCGATTGGAAGTGATCCGGTCTACGATTTTACGGCTGCCGACGGCGTCCAACATACTGTGTGGAAGATCGACGACGCCAGCGAGTACGTGGCCGGTCTAACCGATGTGCCAGCATTTTACGTGGCAGATGGTCACCACCGCGCCGCGAGTGCATGGCGCGCCGGCAAAGCACGCCGTGAAGCAAATGCAAACCACACGGGCGAAGAAGAATACAACTGGTTTTTGACGGTTCTGTTTCCTGCCAGCGAGTTAAACATTCTGGCGTACAACCGCATCATCAAAGATCTGAACGGGATGACTGCCGAAGAGATTCGTGGGCGTCTTGCCGAAGTAGGAACTTTGGAACCGACAGATGATCCTGTGCCGCCAAGCTCCGGATCGTTCTGCGTCTACCTGGACGGATCGTGGTCACGCTTGACGGTGCCGGCCGATTCGATCGACCAAGACGATGCGATCAATTGTTTGGATGTTGCCATCCTTGAACAACGCGTGATCAAGCCGATCTTCGGGATTGATGATGTTCGCACCGATCCACGGATCGATTTTGTAGGCGGCATTCGCGGCACCAAGGAACTCGAAAAACGAGTCGACTCAGGCGACTGGGCTTGCGCCGTTTCGATGTACCCCACGTCCATCTCTGAATTGATGGCTGTATCGGACGCCGGCGAAGTCATGCCGCCCAAAAGCACTTGGTTTGAACCCAAACTACGAAGCGGACTGCTCACGCACTTGTTGGATTAGCAGTTTGCCTGGCATCGGAATCAGTGCTTTTTCCCCGGTCGCTTGCGATCGATAGCGGCCTGATCCTCGCCTACCGTTTGGTTAATAGGCCTTGTGTCTGCATCCACGCTTGTAGGTGTTGGGGCCAATGCGAGACAGCGTTTTTACTTGGTCGCATGCCATAGCCGTGTCCTCCTTTGGTGAAAGCGTGTAGTTCGGCGGGGACGTCGTGCTGGCGGAGTCGGGCGAAAAGCAACGCTGATTGGGCGCCACGCAGTGCATCGTCCCAAGTCACTGCCATGAACGTAGGCGGCGTGTCCTTTGTGACCGTTACTAGTGGTCCTAGTTCGATCTCTTTTCGGTCGTCGTAATTGTTGCCTAAGTACGCGCAGTAGATGGGGCAGATGAAATTGGGGCGGCAACTCAGATCGTCTGCTTTGTCGACACGCTCGTAACAATTGGTTTCGTACTGGACCCCTGACATGACCGTCAGATGGCCGCCGGCTGAAAAGCCCAACGTACCAATGCGATTAGGGTCGATGTCGTATTTCTTGGCGTTGTGCCGGACGACGCGGATGGCGCGTTGCACATCTTGCATCGGTTCCCAGTGGATCTTGTCGGGGATTCGTCGAGGGACTCGGTATTTCAGGACAAACGCACTGACGCCGATGGAGTTGAACCACTGTGCGATTTGGACGCCTTCGTGGTCCCAGGCCAAGATGTTGTAGCCTCCACCTGGGCATATCACGACGCCGCAGCCATTGGCTTTGTCGGCAGGGGCAGGGAAGTGCGTCAGCGAGGCACGTTTGATGTAGGCGATTCGTTCTGGCGTCGTTTTGCTTTTGAACTGCGCGACCTGTTCGGCGTCAAACTTCACGCTGCCCGCCGGAAGTTCTCCCGGCCAAATTTCGAATTCGGTCTGCTGAGCAAACGCGTTGGTAGACAACAAGATTGCGAAACAAAGGAAAGGTTTCAAAATTGCGGGCATGATCGAATCGGAGCGATTATTGGAGGAAGACGGAGAGTTCTTTAAGCTTGTCAGTGTTGATCAAATCGACGCCAGCTTCGTGCAGAGTTTTCCAGGCGATTGGCTTGTCGGGGATGGACCAAAATCGCACGCGGCGGTTGCGAGCGTGAACCTGTTGAATGATGTTTTTGAGTTTTGCTGCGTCGTCGTCACTGATTGCACCGTCACCACGCCAGCGAAAATTGCGTCCCCAATGATCGCTGATGAGCGGCATTTGGTGCGCAAGTAGGTCGCTGTTGAGGTCTGACAGACGACCATCGATGCCGACAAACCGAGGTGACTGAGCGAGGATCGTTTCATTTGCTCGGTTGCCGCTAACGATTGCAGTTACGGCTTTATCGGTCACTTTGTCGCCATCGATGCGAGTAAAGACTTCGTCGTATTGGCCTAGCAATTCGTTGAGCGCCAAGAACGTCGATTCTGCATCTGATTTGATATCGATCAACAGCGTAAAGCCGGGGCCATCGGGATGGACTTTTCCAGCATTGGTTTTGATCCGCTTCCGCAATGGTTCAAGGTAAAGCTGTTTCAGCGAACGTTCGATTTTTAATTGGTCGCGATCATGAGCAACTAGTAGTTCTCCGTCGACCAAATAGATGTCGGCTTCGACGCTGCAGAAACCTTGGTCAAGTGCATCCAGAAGCGGACGAGCGTGTAAGTAATCGTTGTGTGCGTGCGCGTGCGGGTGGACGACTGGCAAACGCCGGTCTTCCTGCGCGTCGACTTGGTTTACGAACGTAAAACTCGCCACGACAAAGATCATCGTGGCGAGTGTGTTTGCCTGTTTCATGAGATGCATTAAACGGAGGTTTCGTAGCCTTTGCGTTGTTCACGCTGGACGAACGAATTGGCTTGTTTGTCGTCACCAAAATCTTCTGTTTTGGGATCGAACACGACTTTGCGTCCCAAACGCATGGCCACATTGATCGCGTGGCAAACGTTGAGCATCCGGTGGTGTGACTGGACATCCGACGCAGGTGTTTTTCGACTCTTGATGCACTCCATGAAGTTCTTCATGTGGAATCCATCTTCGCCAAAACCTTCCGTGCCGGTTGGATCGTCAACGTACAGTTTGCCAATCGCGTCGCCGGCAAGTGGTTTGTCCTTGAGCATTTCGACGGGCTTGCCGACAATTTTTCCTCGGTTGACCAAGAATCGACCCTGGTTCCCCTCGAACATGATGCCGTTGTCAAAACCTAGTTTGGGGGCGTTGTCACGGACGTACATGTCCAGTCCGTCGGCGAACGTGCATTTGACATTGAATTTGGTCGCGCAGTTGAACATGTCGTCTCGCTGAGGCATTCCATCGACAAATTCGACGGGGTGTGTGACGTCCAGAGGATCAATGGTGATCTTGCCAATGTCATCCCCCAGTTTGTTCAGTGACCACATGGCAACGTCGACGTGGTGAGCACCCCAGTCAGTCAGTTTGCCTCCGGAGTACTCATAGAACCAACGGTAGTAGCGGTGGGCACGGCCAAACGGAAAGCCTGCTCCCCAGCCGGTTGTATCGACGATTTCGCTTTGAGCGCGATAGTCGACCATCGGACATTGACCCAGCCATTCGTTCCAGTTCAGCGATTTGGGAGGATCGCATTTCGGCAATGTGACCGCGTCGCGTGATCCGCCAATGCAGACGGTCACTTTGCTGACCTCGCCCACGCGATTGTCTCGCATCATTGCGGCTGCTTGAGCAAACCGCTGGGCAAATTCGGTTCGTTGCTGAGTACCAACCTGAACAACGCGTCCGGTCTTTTTCATCGCCGCTAAGATTTGCTGACCCTCGCGAATCGTCAGTGTCAACGGTTTTTCCGCGTACACGTCCTTGCCCGCGTTCATCGCGTCGATAGCGATCTTGGTGTGCCAGTGATCGACGCTGCCGATCACCACGACGTCGACTTCTTTGTTGTCTAACAGTCGGCGGTAGTCTTCGTGGGCGCCAACGACGATGGGACGATTGTTTGCTCGGTGAATGTCGATCGCGACTTGCTGAGCACGTCCAAGCTGAACACCGTCGACGTCTGCGATGCCGATGCATGGACCGAACTTGAGGGCATGTTTGCCATGGTAGGTGTGGTACCGAATGCCTGCACCGACAAAGGCGACACCGGGTTGTTCGTTGGGCGATTTAAAATCCGCTGCCCAGGCGCTGCTGGCGGCAACACTGCTGAAATAGGCTCCGAACGAAGTCGCGGCGGTGGCCTGCAAAAAACCGCGGCGGGATGTTTGATCGGAGGTGTCTTTCTTCTTGTTTGGCATGGTCGCGATAAGTTAAAGGAATCGATAAGGATAAGAGCAAACAGGGACGCTGAATTCTAAGCCCATGACGTGCGTCGACGTCGATCGAGGGCGTCACGATTATATCTCTCTCAAGGACTCACCAGTCCAACTGCTTTGGGAAAAATTCGTCGATCAGCTCACAATAGTAGGGCTTCAGCGCTTGCACGTCCGGGCGTTGATCGCTTTTGCTGTACAAATCGTAGGGATTGAATTTTTTGACCCACTCCATCATGGCTTCGTCTGTGGGGCTCATCAGGTGGGTATAAGCACCTTCTCGATGGCCGGCGTAAAACGAGTGGTACCGAATCATGTACTGGGCTTCGATCGGCAAGTAGTTCTTGACGACGTGATACAGGTATTCGTCATGTCCCCAGGACAGCAGGACGTTGTCCAGGCCCGTGTTGGTTTCGTAAATCCCCTGTGCGGTGGAGAGCTCGATGTCTTGGCGATCGGGATTGGCGTCAAAGTACTCTGCCAAAACAATTTTGTCGCTGAATGCACAGCCGACCGGGAAAGTGTCGCCGACGACGGACCACTGCGGTTCACCGTACAAACAAAGGATCTTGCCGAGATCATGAACCAACCCAGTTAAGATAAACCAGCGCGGGTGTCCGTCACGACGAATCGCTTCGGCAGACTGCATCAGGTGTTCGATCTGCGACAATTCCGTGTCGGGGTCGCTTTGGTCGACGAGCGTGTTGAGATACTCCATCGCCTCCCAGATTCCCATGCGGCGCTGACGCAGCGGCAGGTACTGTTGCCGTTTTAGCCGATTGAATTCCAACGTCTGGTGTTCGTGGTTGAGACGATAAAATTCCCGAACACGATTGTGTTCGGGAGCTTCGTAGTTACGAAATTCACTCGTTGTCTTTTCTTGGTCGCTATAGCGGCTTCCAACATCATCATCCCAGTCATCGACATGATGAAGCGGTTGGTCGTTGGTTGTATCACGCATCGGAGGGGAAGAGTGTTAAGGTAGGTGCCAGGTTTTCAATCTCAAGATTAGCAGACGACAGGTCCATTGTGTCAAGAATCAATCGGTTTACCGCGATCGTCTTGGTCCTCTTTGGGCAAGCGATTGTCCAGGGCCAAGATGACCCTGCTCAGGATCAAGGGCCAGAGATTCAAATGGATCATGACATCATCGCTGGGATGGTTTGCTTGGCGACGTTTGATGACGTCGCGGATCTTAATCTGTCCAGTAATCAGGGCTGGGTGTCTACGGCGGCAACCTACCGAAATGCAGTCGAACGTCGTGATGTCAAAACGCATATTCAGCGTCCGCATGTCGATATTGCCGACGGAGCGGGGCGGCTCGGCGATGCACTGCGATTTACCGGAGTCTCTCCGCAAGTTTTGTTTTATCGTGCGGACGAATTTCATTCCGGACGTCTAGGTTTTGTCGCTGCTTGCGAGCTGACCCTCAGTATTTGGGTGCGACTGGCAACGGCAAATTCGTCGATGACGACAAAGGACCAGTCGAATTCAATATTGGTTCAGCTGGCTCAGCCCGAATCGTCGGGGCCCACTCTGGGCATGGAATTGATGCGTGGTGGCGGGCAGAATTTGGGCCAAGCAGGGGATGATTTGCGTTTGGTGTTGTCCGATCAGCCACGTGATGGCACATCGGAACTTGGCGAAGCGATTTCGGGTCAGACGCTTGTCCGAATCCGGCGTCCGCCGTTAATTGACGGGCGTTGGCATCATCTGTGTCTTTCGATTGGGCATGTCAAACCGCTCGACGCTGAACAGGCAAAGCAGACACTCGCCACGCTCACGATGTACTTGGACGGCCGTCGAATGGGACGATCGACGTTGAAACGAAAAATGAGTTTTCACTTCGGCGACGGCGCATTGATACTCGGTCATCAATTCGTCGGAGACATCGACCAGCTTCAAGTTTGGGGCCGAGTTTTGTCTGCTCAAGAAGTTCGCCGCGTTTATGAACGACCCGAACTGATTCGCTAGTGGTTAGACTAGTGCCGTCTCAACAAAGCACACTTGGAAAGAACGATGCATCAACAAAATCGACGATCATTCTTAGCGACTTCCGCTGGCGCTTGCGGTTTTGCAGCGGGACTTGCCAGTTCAATTGGTAGTGGAAACGAACGGTCCTCCAACGACCGGATCAATCTTGGCGTGATTGGTCTGGGGTCGCGCGGGTACAACTTGATCGACGAGTTTTTGCGTTTGGATGGATGCCGGATTGTGGCGGTCTGTGACGTGGACGAGTTTCATCATCGCGATCGGGCATGGGGAAAAGGAATTGCATTTGGGAGAATTCCCGCAATGAAAAAAATCGATCAGGCGTATGCAAAACAAGCTGGCAAGGTGACGCAGGGGGGCATCAAGTCCTACAGCGACTATCGCGAGTTGATCCGTCGCGACGACATCGATGCCGTCGTGATTGCCACACCGGACCATTGGCATGCAAAATGTACGATCGATTCGTTGGCAGCTGGCAAAGACGTTTACTGTGAGAAGCCCGTGACTCATTTGTTTCACGAAGGCCAGTTGGTGTACCAGGAAGTCGCTAAACAGAAAGCTATTTTTCAAACTGGTTCGCAGCAACGCAGTGACGAAAAGTTTCGCCGCGCGGTCGAAATCGCTCGCAACGGATTGCTGGGCGAAATCCACGCCGTCGAAGTCGGTTTGCCAATGGGCTACGAAAAACCTCAAGGCGACACAGCAGTTGCAAAGCCTCCGAAACAGTTGGATTACGATTTTTGGTGCGGCCCATCCGAAGTCCTGCCGTACATGCGAGCACGCCATCATCGATGGTGGCGAGGCCATCGAGCTTACGGCGGCGGCGTGCTGATGGATTGGATCGGTCACCACAATGATATCGCTCATTGGGCACTCGACGTGGACCAGAGTGGACCCGAGAGCGTCGAGGCAGTTGACTGGACATTTCCTGAAGGTGACGTCTACAACACGCCAGCAAATTACACGCTCCGTTGCGAGTACGAGGGTGGGATTCAAAGCTCGATTTCGGTCAACAATCGGCAAGGTTTAAAGTTGATTGGAAGCGATGGTTGGGTGTTTGTGACACGAGGGAAATTGGAATCATCGCATGCCGACTGGAGTAAACCTGATTTTGTTCCTGGCCGCGTCAAGGTCTACGCGTCGGACAACCATGCCAAGAACTTTCTGGATTGCATCCGCTCTCGTGAAGCATGCATTTCGCCAGCACAAACGACACATCGAAGCATCACGCCGGGGCACTTGGGTTATGTGTCCAACGCGGTCGGTCGCAAGCTGAAATGGGATGCCACAAACGAGTTGATCGTGGGCGACGATGAGGCCAGCAAGTTGCTGATGGAGATCAACTATCGTCAGCCATGGTCATTGACGTAGTCACGCCAACATTTGTCGACCACGCGGATTTCAACGTTAGCCGCTGGCGATAGCCACGGTCATTCATCAACACGGCAAATTTGCGCGACCAAATCGACGAGTTATCCGTCGCACATGATCCAAATTTTCAAGACCGCAAAATGCCCGTGGCTAGCACCAGCGGCCTGATTCAGCACGCTTCGGTTTTCTTAAAACGCGTCAAGCATGTAGCCTGATCGGTAACTGCGGTTGCGCACCTGGATGGTCGGTGCGGACAATCCGTTGCTGGTTGCAAATGGATTTTGAACACTGCGCGGCGTGCTGTCTGCTGGCGGTATCGCGCGTCGGGATGCTCTTGGATCGGCGGGCGCCGTATTTCCAAAACGAACGCGACGTTGCCGAATAGCCGGGTTATTGACTTTGCCATCGCTGGTAAAAATCAGCGGTTCCCAATCAATGACGCAGTTGGGCATGGCGTCACTAAGTTTCTTCGCCGCCGCGTAGCTGACCGAGCAGCGCTTAATATTTAGATAGCGAAGTTGCTTCATCAGATAGACGTGCTGCAGCCCGTTTTCGGTCACCGTTGTGCGTTCTATATTCAGATGTTGTAACTCAGGACAGCGCGAGAGGTCCTTCAGTACTTGATCGCCCAGATACGTGTGCGCTGCGCAAAACCAACGCATCTGTGAATCGGATAGCCACGGTAGCGATCCACGGTCCAAACTTGCACGCGTCAGGTCCAACGATTGTAAATTTCGCAGCGACGAAAGCGGTGTGAGGTCGTTGGTGCGAAGTGTGACGTTTGACAGGCGCAGTCGCTCAAGTTGCTCGATGCGGGCAATCGATTCGATCAGCTTTTGTTTGTCAGTCGTCGATTGAAAACGGCGGTTGTTCGTCGAAACATTTGTGACCGCACGAAAGAAATCGGCGCCCAGTGAATTGGCGAGTACGGAAGGCGGTGATTTAACTTCACCTGGCAACAGACTGACCAGCATGTTCTCCCGAGGTTCGTACATCACGAACGCGCCTTGGGCAACCAGGTGATCGACAGCGCGGGATTGTTGTCGTGATTGGCGATAGACGGCGCTGAACCATGCGAATACGCCGGCGAAGACTACCATCGCGATCAACAAGAGTCGCAGCGAGAGTTTTCGCCGTCGGCGAATTCGCGACTCGGCTTGCTGCGTCAGAAAATCCGTCAGTCGACCAATCTGCGATTCTAAACTCGCCAATCGCTCGGCGAGTCCGTCGGCGCTGGTCGCAGGCAACTCGGAATGCTTGGCAGGTTCGTCAGACACAGCAACAGGCTCGTGATCGGCCGGAAGAATCGAATCACTCAAGCCAATATCTTAGCAATTGATGACGCTAAGCGTTGAAACCCAATGCCGCGAGCGATTGGAAGGTGATCATGGCGGCGACGTAGGCCATCACGGTCATGTAGACGAGCTGAAAAATTGCCCATTTCCAACTGCCGGTTTCGCGTTTGGTGATGGCTTGCGTGGGCAAACACTGCATCGCCAAGACGTAGAACACCAGCACGCTGAAACAGACGGCGGTGGTAAAAACGGGTGAACCATCGGCGCGTTTTTGCCGGCGGAGTTTTTCGACCAAGCCCGCTTCGTCGTCGGCTCCTTCTTCGCCCATCCCGTAAACAATCGAAAGCGTTGACACCAAGACTTCGCGAGCGGCAAACGAAGAGACCACGCCGACGTTGATTTTCCAATCAAAGCCGAGCGGTGAAAAAATCGGTTCCAATGCTTTGCCCGTACGTCCGGCGATCGAGTATTCCAGGGATTGCTGTGCGAGCGAGCCGCTATCAAGTTCAGCCGAATCGTTTTGCTGAGCGACGGCGGATTCAGGCAGTTTTGGATACGTCGCCATGGCCCACAAGATCACCGAGATCAGCAAGATAATGCTGCCGGCATTTCGCAAGAAGACCGAGGCCCGATCTAGCGTGGTGAAAAACGCGTTGCGAAGCGTAGGCATCCGGTAGGGCGGTAGTTCGATGACCAGTGGCGCGGCTTCTCCAGCGATGATCGTTTTCTTTAAGCACCAAGCAGAGAGCAACGCGGCACCTAAGCCCAGCATGTAGGCGCCGGCAAACGTCAGTGCCGCCAGCAATGGGTTTGCACCAAACAGCAATGCCGAGATCATGGCGTAGACCGGCAGACGGGCCGAGCAGGTCAGTAGCGGCAGAACGAGAATTGTGACCAAACGGTCTCGCCAGTTTTCGATGGTTCGTGTGGCCATGATGCCAGGGATGGCACAGGCGTGGGCGGACAACATCGGTACGAAAGCTTTGCCGGGTAGCCCGACGCGTCGCATAATGCGCTCCATCACGAAGGCGGCGCGGGCCATGTAACCGGAGTCTTCTAGGATCGTGATAAAGAAAAATAGGATGCAGATTTGCGGCAAAAAGACTACGACGCCAGCGATGCCGCCGATGACGCCGTGCAAAATCAGGCTGCGGAAATCTTCTAGCGGCAGCAACGCAATCAAGAGTGACGTCACGACAGCCACACCGATGGCGCGCTTGCCCCATCTGATTTCCGCGAGTCGGTAACCCATTGCAAACGTTGCCATGCCGATCGCAGTGATCAGCGGAATCCAGAGTGCTTTGTGGACCGTCTCGGTTGGAATGATTCCGTCGACTCGATCTGAAATCCATCCAAAACCCGATTCGATCGCCGACATGGGAATGTCAGCGAGCGAGAAAATCAGAAAGAACACTGACAGCATGATCGCTAGCAGCGACAAGGTTCCGACCAACGGCGCGGTCAGAATGCGATCGATCCATTCGTAGTTTTCGTTACGCGGTTCGCGGTTTCCCGAAACCGACTGAGCCACAACCGATTCGCTCCAGTCAAACGTGGCGGCGTATCGACAGCCCGTGCAACCAACCGAACACGATGGTCTGGCGATCGGCAGTGCCGGAGTGGCGCGGTTTTTTGCCAGCAGTGCATCTAGTTCACGATGAAACTTGTCCAGCCCGAATCCCGTTCGCGCGCTGACCGCGACGACGGGACATTCCATTTGTTTGGAGAGTTTTTCTTGATCGATTTCGATGCCAGAAGATTCTGCCGAATCGATCATGTTTAAGACCGCAAGCGTTGGCAGCCCCAACTGCAACACTTCGTTGGCCAACAAGAGATTGCGAGACAGGTTGGTTGCATCCAAAACCAACACGACGGCGGCGGGTGTTCCTAGGCGTCTGCCCTGCAAGGCTTCGGAGGAAACCGTTTCTTCAGGACTGGTAGGCTCCAGGCTATACAGGCCTGGTAAATCGATCAGGTCAATAAACGTGGGCGGCTGAGACTGGTCGGGCGATGCGATCGGCATCGTGACTTTGCGCAAGTCGACCGTGATGCCGGGATAGTTGGCCGTCTTGGCTCGCATCCCCGAGAGCGCATTGAAGAGCGACGTTTTGCCTGTGTTGGGATTGCCAGCGAGCAAGACGATGTCAGTCGTTGGAGCGCAGGCCTGGGGCGCGGCAGAGTGGGGCGCGGCTGGGGACACCGGGTGCTATTTCGCTTTGCGAGCGAGCTGTGGGGAGGGATGGCTTACCGAAACATAGGAAGCCAAAGCCCGAGACAGGCCGACACGCGAGCCCGATACGCGAACAATCATTGGATCGCCGGCAGAAATCAATTCCAGCGTTCGGCCTTCACAAATTCCCAGGCTCTTCATTCGAGTCTGGCTTTGGCCGTCAGCATCGACACCCACGCATACGAAATTTCCGACCTGAGCTGTCGAAAGACGATCAACTACCGGTGCGGTTTGTACTGGTGAATCGAGCAGAGGATGATCCATGGTTTGAAAGATACCTGTCGGGAGTTGATCCCGTGACGTCAATCGGGTGGAACAAAGGTGGGCAGCAATCTTGGCAGAAGTGCCAAAACGCTGAGAGAGATCTTAATGAGACTTGTTCTCATTATCAATCTAGCTAAGGCGAAGAACACACCAAATTTGGCCAAATGCACCAAAATGCCGCAGGCGATGGCATTTTAATGTGTTTCACGGGCCTCCAGCGGGGCTTATTTATTTAGACCATTCGCTTCGAGCGTCTTATCTAACTGTCGATCAAGCTGTTTCAGCTTGGCGGCGTAACCGGGGGCACCGGCCAGATTGGTGAATTCGGCTGGGTCGGACTTCATGTCGTACAGCTCGGCAGATCCGTCTTTGTATCGCATCAGGTGCCAACGGTCGGTGCGTAGCGAATGTCCTTTGTGAAACGACAGGGCGGCGTCTTTCACTTTGGCACGGGGATCCGCCAAGATCGGCACCAGGCTTTTTCCTTGGACGGAATCGGGAATGGGCAAACCAGCGAGTTGCGAAAGTGTTGGGAAAATATCGACCAGTTCGACAACCGAATCCGTCTCACCGGTTTTGAAACCGGGAGCGGATATTACCAACGGCACGCGGAGGACTTCTTCGTGCAAGTTGGATTTTTGCCAAAAGCCGTGTTCGCCCAAGTGGTAGCCGTGGTCGCTTGTAAAGACGATCGCCGTGCTGTCGCGCAGGCCTGCTTGATCCAAGGCATCAACGACACGGCCAACTTGCCGGTCCATAAACGCGACCGAAGCGTAGTAGCCAGTCCACATTCGTTTTTGGTTGTCGGGATACTTGCCAATCGCGTTGGTGGTCGAAACGGTGTTGGCGATTCCCTGTTTGGGAATGTCTGCCAAGTCATCGTCAACGGTTGCGGGTAATTCGATTTGTTGCCAAGGATACGGTGCGAAGTACTGCCGCGGCGCGACCATCGGATAGTGTGGGCGAACGAAACCGACGGCCAGGAAGAAAGGATCGTCTTTGTGTTCTGCGATTAACTCGCATGCTTTGGTGGCCGATTTGTGATCGGGTTGGTCGCTGCCGTCGCCGTCGTACTGAACGGTGACAAACATGCGATGTTTCATCTTTGTCGATTCGCGGTTTTCTAAACTGGTCGTGAAGATGTTTTGGTTCAAACAGGCATAGTCGCCGGGCGTGTGTGCCTCCAAGCCAGACGAATTGAATTTCTCGGTCCACGACGAGGCGACATCCAGGCCATCGGTACCATCGATGATGTCACCGGGAACTCGCATGTGATAGATCTTGCCCACTCGTGCGCTGTACCAACCGTTGTCGCGGAAATGTTTTCCCAGGTTGATGTCGCTCTTGCCTTCGTAACGACTGTGCATGAACGACTCCCGCGAAGGAGCACACCAAGTCCCTTGGCAATACGCATGTCGAAACAACATGCCCCGCCGGGCCAACGCATCAATGTGGGGCGTTTTGCAATGCGGATCGCCGTAGCAACCCAAGACGCTGGCTTTCAAGTCGTCTGAGATGATGAACACGACGTTCTTGATTTTCGGCTCATTAGCGAAAGTGCTCAGGGAACACATTGCGATGAGGAGTAAGGCAAAGATTGAACGCATGGGAAGCAGAGTCCTGTGAGCCGCGGGCGCTAGCCACGGGCATTGATCGATGATGCAAAACCGCTTTAGTGTAAGGAAAACCCAATCGCTCCGCAGAGTTGGATGTCAGGCGCGTCCCGGACACGGGATACTGCAAGAGGCCCGTGTCTTGCGTCAGCGGCTCACAAAAAAACCGCGACACTTCAAATGAAGTGCCGCGGTCCATGTTAGCAATCGTCGTAGCGCGAAACTACTCGATGATCTTTGACAAGTCAGCGATCACTGCATCGACGTTCATGTCTTTGACGCTAGCGAATGCGTGGTTGGCTTTCACGCCCATGTTGGAAGCCAATACGACGGTGACTTCAGCTTTGGCGTTGATGCCGTAGTTGTCGGGACCGTTTTCGAATTCGTTTGGAATCACGAATGGAATGTTTTTGGCGCCGGTCTTAGCAGCAAACTTCTTCGCCGTTTCGGTGACATCATCTTTGTCTTCACCCATGACGTTGACGAACGCACGAAGAGCAGCGTCTTCGTTTTTCGTCACAGCAGCGTCTAGCTTTTGAACCAATTCAGCCACTTTGGGATCGGTCGAACGCGTGAACACCATGACTTGTGGCTTTCGGCCATTGCGACAGCGGTAGCAGAGGTTCTTGCCTTCTTTAACACCATCTTCTTCGGCACCACAAAGTTTGGTGACGTAGAACGCGCCAATGGAATCGCCCTTTTGCGGACCGCTCTTAAGCGCCTTCGTGGCAGCTTCCTCTGCGTTCAGGGTGACTGCCGATGCCATCAAGGCGACGAGGCCAAGGCTGAGTACAGAAAAATTCTTCACGGGATTTCCTTTCGGAGGGAGGGAATGCAACCATGCTACAAATCACATGGTGAACGTTTCGATCAGTTGGGTGTCGAGACCCGATCATACCAGGGCCGCGACGACGAACATGCTAAGAGACGTGCTTGCCGAAGGCAAACTGTCGCCGAGCTTATTCAACTGGAGAATTCTCCAGTACCGGGAAGTCTTTCGCAACGCAAAGGCTACTGGAACGTCGAATTCATGACTATAAATGACTGTTCGACTTAGTCGCCCGCCGCTCGCCCGCCCCTTTTTGTGCCCCATTTTTCTGATGGCTTGGACAAATGCGAAACTTGTCGTTGTTTGCAGTTCACTTTCTATGGTTCACGTCGCTCGCAGCGGGGATTGAGCTGAATGCGGATAGCTCGCGTGATAGCAAAGTCCACACCGCTGTGACGCACCGTTCCCCCGTTGATCTCGCTATTTCCCCCGATCAGGAGTGGCTGGTCACGGTCAACGAGACATCGGACTCGGCTTCGCTAATCCGTGTCAATGATGGCCAAGTGGTCGATGAACTCTCAGTCGGTTCGCACCCAGCTGATGTAATGTTCACTCCTGATGGAAACAAAGTCCTGATCACAAGCAGTTGGTCCGGCGAACTGACGGTCGCTGCCATCAAGGATCAAAAGCTGACAGCCGAAGCTGTGGTTCAGATTGGCTACCAGCCCTGCGGCATTGCGATTACTTCATCAGGGGATCGCGCGTTCGTAGGCTTGGCGGCTGCGGGACAGGTCGCGGAAGTGGATTTGAAAACTGCGTCACTGACACGGCGCATCGCAGTGGGACACTGGCCACGATATTTGACACTCACGCCAGACGACCAACGCTTAGCGGTTGGGCTGGGCGGTGAAGGCAAGATTGCGGTGTTGGATACCGAAAGTGGTGAGACGCTGTATGACGAACCGCTCGCCAGTGGCATCAACTTGGGGCATATGCTGACCAGCAAAGACGGCAAGTATGCGTACTTCACGTGGATGGTTTATCGAAACAATCCCATTGATGTCGGGAACCTGCGCCGCGGTTGGATCTTGGCAAGTCGAATTGGACGGGTTCGCTTGGACGGTCCCTCGTACCGGGAAGCCATCTCGTTGGACGTGCCTCGCAAAGCCGTCGCCGATCCGCACGGTATTGTTATCAGCGCTGACGAGAAACGAATGATCGCTTCGGCTGCGGGAACCCACGAGTTACTGGTATACCGATTGCCCGACACTCCGTTTGTGGGCACGGGCGGGCCAGGAGATTTGATTGATAGGGGGTTGGAAAACGATCGAGACCGATTTGATCGCATTCCCGTCGGCGGCCGGCCAATGGGGATGCAGATGACCGATAACCAAACTGTCTATGTCGCCAACTATTTGCGTGACAGTGTTCAAATCGTGGATCTCGCCAGCAAGGAAATTGTCGGAGAAATCGAGCTAGGTGAGTCGCCGAAACAGTCGCTAGTCGATCAGGGCAGGGAGATCTTTTATGACGGGACACGTAGCATGGACCAGTGGTACAGCTGTCATTCGTGTCATCAAAACGGGGGCGTCAATTCGCGGCCGATGGATACGATGAATGATGGAACGGTTCGCACGTTCAAGACGGTGCTGCCATTGTTTGACGTGGCAAAAACCGCTCCGTGGACGTGGCATGGCTGGCAAGATGATCTGACCGAAGCGATGCACAAATCGATCACGTCGACGATGCTGGGCGAAGAACCGAGCGCCAAGGATAAGCATGCCCTAATTGCGTATTTAAAAACACTCAGTCGCCCACCCAATCCTTTTCGCAATGATTATGAGTTGGCGGAATCAATCGATCGAGGCAGGGCACTTTTTCACAGCAGCAAAACCGCCTGTGCTGATTGTCACAACGGACCGCATTTTACAGACGGACAAGTTCACGACGTTGGGCTGGGTTCGGCCGATGATGCTTACGAAGGTTACAACACGCCGTCTTTGATCGGCACTTACCAAAAAGTCCGTTGGCTGCATTCGGGACGCGCAAAAACGTTGGAGCGAGTCGTCAATGAACTGCACAGTCCCGAGAAAGTGTCCGGGACCGACAAATTGTCCGAGCAAGAATCGGCAGATTTGATCACGTATTTGAAGTCGCTGTAGTGGGCAACGGAGGTGTCCGGTAGCCGTGGCCCGCTCGGTGCAGCATTAGCACGTCAGTTGTGACCTAACGTGTCATGTGCTGGGAAAGTATGCCAGCATGAACACAGCCACTCTGTGCCCACCCGAGCCGCAATCGGTAAAGTCGACGTCTTTGGAAAATGCCGACGCGATGCTGATCGCATTGCGATCCCAACGGTATGTCGTGGTCCGTCGCGATCGTCCCTTGCGGCTTGTGCCAGCAGAGAGGGTGTGCAAACGCGTTCGCGATTTAAAGCCGGGCGATGAAGTGTTTTACAACGGACGACGAGACGAAGTGCTGTCGTTGTGCGTGTACTAAAGCATGTATGCGAGCGTGTTGTCTGGCTGCGGTCCTATCGCTGTTTTAGCAACTGATCCATCACACTTTGATTTCCCAGGTGATGTCCGCACAACGCGATCGCCAATGCATCGGCTACGTCGTCTGGTTCGGGGACCGTTGAGAGTCCCAGTTGTAGTTTGACGGCCAATTGCATTTGGCTCTTGGGGGCACGACCGTTGCCGGTCAGCACTTTCTTGACTCGCGTCGGTTCATAGTGCACGACGGGGATTCCCGCCGTCGCTGCAGCCAAACAAATCACTCCGCGAGCGTGTCCCATCAGGATCGAAGTTCGCACCCGCTCGTAGTGCGAGAACAGTTGCTCCAGCGACATCAAGTCCGGGTGATGCAGCTGGATGACTTCGGTGACGCCTTCGTGCAGTTCCGCCAATCGTGTTTCGATGGGAGCTTTGGCCTTGGAACGGATGATGCCGGCTTCGCACAGTCGAAACTGTCCCAGACCTTTATTGCTGGTCACTTCGATGACGCCGTAGCCGGTCGTGTTCAATCCTGGGTCGATGCCCAAGATGATTCTTCCGCTCACGAACTACGTTCCCACGAAGTGCCTTCTTTCTTGTCCAGTAGAGCGACGCCCAGTTCGGTAAGTCGATCGCGAATTGCATCGCCGGTGGCGTAATCTTTTCGCTCGCGAGCTTCCTTGCGAAGGTTGATCAACAAGTGGACCACGCCGTCCAGCAGATCCGCGTCGCCGCCATCCCCTCCGGCACGGACAGTTGGTTTGACGAAAATTCCTAGCACGGCCGCCAAATCGCGAAGCACGGTGGCGGCTTGCACAAAGGAAACCACGGCAGGCGATTGAACGTCAGCACCGGTAGCCAGTTTGTTTTGGTCGATGTGTCGGTTGAGCGAACGCAGTGCATCGAACAGCACGCCGATCGCCGAGCCGGTATTGAAGTCATCGTCCATGGCAGCGAGGAATTTTTCGCGAATCGCTTTGATGTCGATCAGCAATTCGTCTTTGCCGGGATCGAAGTCGCCTTCGTCGCGATGCCGATTGGTGGGCAAATCGTAGAACGACCCGCCAGTGATCTCTGCGAATCGATCAAAGAATCGATAGAAACCTTCTAGCGAAGTGCCTGCTTCGGCCAAAGCGTCTTCACCGTAGACAATGGTGCTGCGGTAATGCGATCGCAGCAAGAAAAAGCGAATGCGTTCACCCGTTTGCTGACGAATCAGATCCGCCAACCCACCGGCACCTTTGCTGCGCGAGATTTTTCCTGACTCGGCTTCTTCGGCAGACTCTTCGCGATCACTCTTGCCGCCGACTTTGCCTTTCTCGCCAGCGCGCATCAGACCGTTGTGCATCCAGTACTTCACCATCGGTGCATCGTGGCAGCAGCTGCTTTGTGCCAATTCGTTTTCGTGGTGCGGAAACATCAGATCCAATCCACCGCCGTGGATGTCAAACGTGTTGCCCAGGATTTCGTGACTCATCGCCGAGCACTCAATGTGCCAGCCCGGTCGGCCTTTGCCCCAGGGGCTGTCCCACGACACGTCGCCTTCTTTGGCACTTTTCCAAAGTGCGAAGTCACCGGGGGAACGTTTCTTTGCCGCTGCGCCGCCGCCTTCGCCTTGCTGGTCGTCGAGGCTGCGATTGGAAAGTTGTCCGTAGTTGGGGTCTTTGTTGACGTCAAAGAACACGTCGCCATCGACGGCGTACGCGAAGCCTTTCTTTTCCAGGTCTTGGATGAAGCGGATGATGTGCGACATGTGATCGGTCGCGCGAGGCAGGTAGTCGATTTGGTTGACGCCCAATTCTTTTAGGTTCGCCAAGTAATCCGCCGTCATCTCGACGGCGATCTGACTCATTGGGATGCCGCGTTCTTTGCTCTTGTTGATCAGTTTGTCATCGACGTCAGTGATGTTGACGACCCACGTCACGTCGTAGCCGCTGTAGCTGAGGTAGCGTTTGATGGTGTCAAATATGACGGGACCAACCATGTGGCCGATGTGCGACTCGGCGTAGACGGTCGGCCCGCACAAGTAGATGCCAACTTTGGGCGGAGCGATCGGTTCGAAAGGCTCCTTGGTCTTGGTCAGCGTGTTGTAGATGCGGATTTCAGCAGTCGTATTGGTCACGGTGTCAGAACTCTGAGGGGCGGTCGCGGTGCTCATGGAAGCGGTACTCATGGATCGCGTTTTGCGGTTTTGAAGTCAATGAGAAGGGACGGCTATACCAGCAATTGCCAATTGCGAACAAGTCGACCAGCTTGGCAACATTGGAGGATTATAGAGGGAGAGGCCAAATGATCGCATAGCGATTCGGCGCAAGTTGGCTCGCTACGGGAATCCGCCAAATAGACTCGTATTCGCGGTCGCCGGTCAATCAGTGATCCGCGGGCCAACGCTGGCGTTAGTCCGTCCAAAAAACCGGCAACACCAGCGATTTGCAAGCAAAAAGCCGATCAGCGTGAGTTTAGATTCCAGTTGTAGTCAATGAAAACGACGCGCACGCTGTGATGCATCGCGGCGTTTTGGGCTGCGGGATTGGGCAACCAGTTGGCGATCGATTTAAGCTGCGACGCCTGATCGTCACCGAAGTCTTCGCCGAACCAATCCAGAATTTCTGACAAGCGAAACTGCCCGGCGGAGACGTCGTGTTGAAAATTCCTTTTCCGCGAGAAAAAGTCCTTTGCATTGGCCTCCAGCTGCTCGTTCAGTTTGGCGGGCACATAAGCCTCATTCAGAAGTCTTGGGCAACCGACTGACGCGCAGACGATCGCAAAGTGGATTCGCGGTTCATTCATCTTGCGCAAAAGTTTGTGTTCGATCGTTTCAAGCGAATACGGGTGACCGCCGACGTACAGCTGCAGGTCTTTCCAAATGTTGTAGCCAAATAATTTCGCCGTGTGGTTGCGAATGCTACTGGTGGGATATTCTCGCAAGATGCCATGCACGGTGACGGCGTTGTAGGCGTTGATCCAAAACGCCAGCTTGACGGACTTCGGTGCACGAGCTGCTGCGTTGGCCGCCGACAAGGTGTTGAGATACTGCTCCAGAGCTGCCCGGTCCGCAACGTTGGCTTTCCAGGCACGGTAGTCGACCATGCCGTTTAGATCGACGTAGGTTGCAAGCAACTTGTTCCACGAATCATGGTCGATGGTTTCGATCGGAACCTTTGTCGACGTCTTCTGGCCCACATAGATCGGCGAACCCGCGTCCAGCCGACTATTGGTTGCTAGGCCAATCAAAATGGAGGCGACGAATGCGAACAGAACGAATGGGGGTGTTGTTTGGCGTGGGTTCATGGGTTGGGAATGATCGGCCGACACGTTGTTCCGCCAATGCAAAAAACATTGCACAAAAAAAGGCGTGGAACCGATGGTTCCACGCCAAGTGATCAATTGCGGTGACGCAAACTGAACTACGAAACGGTCGCTACTTTGGGGATCTCCCAGCCTTCGCGATACTCGCGTTGGACGAATTCGTTGACAGACGGCACGTTCGAACTAGTCAATGTCTTGGCATCCCACTCGATTCGCTGACCTTCGCCAGCACGCATTGCCAAGTTGCCAACCAAGATTGTTTCGGTCAGACGACCAGCGTAGCCAAAGTTGGACATGGTGCCCGGCTTGTATTCGCCTTTGACGCTGGAGACGAATTCCCATTTCTGACGTTCGTCGTTTGTGCCTTTGAACGGAATCCTTGGCAGCGACTGCTCGGGAAGTTTGAAATCCTTGTACTGATCTTCGGGCAGCAAACTGTACTGAGCACCGTAGTCGTTGCCAGAGAAAACGCTTCCCTTGCTGCCGACGATCAAGGCACCACTGGTTTTGCGGCCGCCTTCTTTTTGTTGAGCGATTCGTTTCTGGAACGATTCTGGCAATTTCGCGACCAGATCATCGGCCGGTAATTCACCGCCGTCGTACCAATGGAAATTGCACGCAGGCAAGCCTTCCCGCTCGGGGAACTCGAATACCAATGCGGAGCTGGCCGGGAACATTTCGCCTTCGACGATGCCAGGGTTTTTGACCGCAGTGACTGCGACCGGATCCCACAGTTTCAGCGCCATCACAGGCATGTTGGTTGTGTGACACGCCATGTCACCGAGAGCACCGGTGCCGAAGTCGACCCAGCCGCGCCAGTTGAAACTGTGGTACGCGCCTTTCTTAAACGGACGCATCGGGGCTGGACCGATCCAAGCATCCCAGTTCAGGTTTTCGGGAATCGGGTCTTCGCCTTCAGGGCGACCTTTGCCTTGAGGCCAAACCGGTCGGTTGGACCAAACGTGGACTTCCGAAACATCGCCGATCGCGCCGCTGCGGATCACTTCGACGGCTTCCCGAAGTCCGTCTTCGGAAGTTCCTTGGTTGCCCATTTGAGTGACCACGCCCATCTCACTTGCCGTTTCGCGCATCATGCGTGCTTCGCGGATTGACCAAGTCAGCGGTTTTTGACAGTAGACGTGCTTCTTCATTTGCATCGCACGCATGGCAGCGGCCGCGTGCGTGTGGTCGGGCGTACTGACGGTAACGATGTCGACTTTGTCACCGAGTTGGTCCAGCATCTCACGAAAATCAGTGAAGCGTTTTGCGTCGGCAAACTCACGACCCTTCTTGGTCAACGTGCCGCCGTCGACATCGCAGAGCCCTGCAATCGCGACGCCTTGTTCGGCGATGTGACTGGTGTCGCTACTGCCCTTGCCGCCGACACCAATGCACGCTGCGCTTAAACCCTGCAGTGCCGAATCTTGGGCAAACAAGTTGGGGCTTGTGCCTGCCCAGTAACCCACCGCGCCAAGCGCTGCGGACTGGCCGATAAAACGACGACGTGAAGATTTGCGAGTCATAAAATGTTCCTGGATGGATCTAAGGTGGGCATAGGGGGAAGGTTCATGCAGGCGAAAACAAAAACACGTGTTCGCGACATTAAACGCCGTAAAATAGCAAGGTCCGTTCGGAAAAACAATGATTTGACGGCGGGATCTCATCACAACCGCGACCAATTCGGTGCCAAGAGACCCGTGTGACGCGTTGAATTCCTTTGATCGTCACAACCGGCCGCTGTACGTTTGGCCGGACATTCGCCAGCTGCTTGGGCATTCGCCGCCGCATTTGCCTGTGCATTCGATTGTCAGACTCTCACGCTCCCTCTAATCTGGTTGTCCCGCTCCGCGACCACCGCTCAATCCTTCCTCACACTCCCACCGATTGAAACATGTTTGGACCGACTTTTCGTCTGCGATTCACCGTTTTGCTGAGTTGCTTTTTGCTGGCCGTTCTTGGCTGCGACCGGAGACCATCTGCCGAATCGGTCGTCGAGAGCCAGTCGCCGATTCAGGAGGAAGTGACGCCCGACGATGAATCTGCCGTCGACGCACTGGAATTGCACGGCTACATCCTGACCACCGATTCAAACGGAAACGTGTCGGAACTTTCGATCTCAGCCGAAGACGACATTTCGGAATCGTACAAGCATCTTGCTGGACTGCACAGTTTGCAAATCGCTAGGTTCACAGGGCCGGGGATGACGGACGAAGGCTTGGATGTGATCGCTTCGCTGCAAAGTCTTAAGCGACTTGATTTGACTGATTCCGCCATCACCGACAAGACTCTCGACGCAGTCGGAAAACTGACCAACTTAGAAGCACTCTTTTTGCGTCGAGCTGGCGTTACCGATGACGGGCTGGCAAAGCTGTCGCCGCTAAACAAACTGCGTGCTATCGATTTGCGAAACAGCAACATCACCGATGCCGGAATCGTACACTTGGCCAAGATCAAAACGCTGGCCGACATCCAGTTGGAAAAGTCAAAGGTCACCGACGATGGTCTGGTCGAAGTTGCTGGGCTGCCCCTGAAATCTCTCAATGTCAATTACTGCACTTCGGTCAGCAACGTGACGACGAAGGTGTTGGGCAAAATGCCAACGCTGGAACAGTTGCAGTTGGATTACACCAAGGTCAACGACGAAGGCATGAAGCACTTATCAAAGCTGACCAAACTGAAGCGACTTCGGATTCGCGGTTGCGATGTGACGGGCGAAGGTATCGCGCAGATTGCTGGGTGCAAAAATTTGGCACGCTTCGAATTACGAGACACTTCGCTGGATGATGCCGGATTAGATGTGATCTCTAAACTACCGAACGTGACCTATCTGGATTTGGCTGAATGTCGATTGGTCACCCCCGAGGGGATAAAGAAAATCGGTGAGCTGACAAAACTGAACTACTTGGGGTTTTGGGAAACGAAGCTGAACGACGAAGCATTCGCGGCGTTGGGTAACCTGTCGGATCTGACGGAGTTGGACTTGAAAGCGACTCGGATTACCGATGAATCGCTGCCGACACTGATGAAACTCACGAATTTGAAAAAGCTCAATGTCGCAGGAACCCAGCTAACCGACACGAGCTTCTCCAAGCTTGGCGAAATGAAAAACCTGAAGTGGCTTAACGTTGCCAACACTGGCATTGGGTACGACGTGATCGATGAATTGGCCGACGCCCGCAAAGACTTGCAGGTCATCGAATTCGAGAACTAGCAGCTTCGTTCGACGGACTTTAGAAGCGATCCAGTAGCACCACCACTCGGGCGGAGATCGCTTCGGCGTTTCCGATGGGGCCGACGCCTTCGCCCGTTTTGGCTTTGACGCTGATTCGATCGATTGGCGTGTCGATCAGCTTGGAAATATTGACTCGCATTGCATCGATATGCGGAGCCATTTTGGGCTGTTCGGCCAAAATCACGCAGTCGATGTTCACAACCGACAAATGTTGCTTGCGAACGCGTCGAAATGCTTCGACCACAAAGTCCGCGCTGTCACGATCATGATTTTCGGCTTCGTTGTCCGGAAACAAACGGCCGATATCCGAATCGGCGATCGCTCCCAGTAGTGCGTCGGTGATCGCATGCAACAAGACGTCGGCATCGCTGTGGCCGATGGCGTGAACGTCCGCTTCCAAATCCAGTCCACCAATTCGTAGCGGGCCTGTGTTGCCAAGCCGATGCGAGTCAAAGCCCATTCCGATTCGCATCGTGGGAACTGTTTCGGACATGCTTGGGCTCGCGTTTTTTCGAGGATTGTTGCGGGGTACTTAATTGGCCAATCGTACCTACAATGACCGTTCCAGTCACCGCTCACGAGCCCTGCCGCCATGTCGATCATCAAAGTCCGCGATCTCACCAAGTCGTACCGCGTCTACAAGAAGCGAGAAGGACTGAAGGAGAGCGTCCGTGGACTGTTCCACCGCGAGTACAGCGAAGTTCAAGCCGTGCGCGGAATCGACTTGGATGTCCAGCAAGGTGAGTTCGTCGCATTCTTGGGCCCCAACGGGGCGGGCAAAACGACGACGTTGAAACTACTCAGTGGCGTCATCAATCCCACCAGTGGCACGGCCGAAGTGATGGGGTTTGTGCCCTGGCAACGCAAGAACGAATACCGCCGCCGGTTTGCGCTGGTGATGGGGCAAAAGAACCAGCTGTGGTGGGATTTGCCCGCGCAAGAATCGTATCGCTTGCATCAACAGATCTACGGCGTCCCGGCGGATCGATTCAAAGAAACTCTAGACGAGTTGACGGATTTGTTGGACGTTGGCCGTTTGCTTTCGCAACCGGTTCGCGAACTCTCGTTGGGCGAACGGATGAAGATGGAATTGATCGCCGCGCTTTTGCACAGTCCCGACGTGCTTTTCCTGGACGAACCGACGATTGGGCTGGATGTGATCGCACAACACAACATTCAAAAGTTTTTGCGTTACTACCAAGAGAAACGCAAAATCACGATTCTGCTGACCAGCCACTACATGAAAGACGTGGCAGCACTTTGTAAACGCGTCGTCATCATTGCTCGCGGTCAAATCGAATACGACGGTTCCCTCTCAGGCATTATCGACAAATTCTCCGGCGACAAAATCATCACGCTGCAACTGCCTGATGGCCATCGTCCATCAATGGCTGCGTTCGGCGAAGTGCTGGACGAAAACTGGCCTAAGGTTCGAATTCGCGTAAAGCGTGCCGATGTTCCCAAAGTTCTGACGGAGACGCTGCGCGATCATCCCATCGAAGACGTCGTCGTCGAAGATCCACCCCTGGAAGACGTGATCGCGGATCTGTTTCGCGAATCAAGCGAAAAGCATGAAGCGTCGACGATGAGCTAGTACGATTCGCTTTGGAACTGTCCTTCTCCACGCAGCAAGAACCATAGGCGAAACAGACAGCCCCAAAACAAGATCATCATCGCCAGGAGAGCGAAAAACACGATCGCCAGAATCGGTACCAAAACCGCTTGCGGCGGCATCCCAACAGCCAGGATGAAAAATACGCCGCCGATCAGAGCATACGTCAGCCAATTGGTTAGTTTCTGCAGCTTGAGTGCCCAGGTATCGCGGTGTCCTGGTCGAAGGTACTCAAACGTGCCTTGCAAGTATCGCAACATGCAGCTGATCGCGACTAGCGAAATCAGCGATCGAAATCGCGTCAGCAACTGCGGCACATCAATGACGTCGGGCCAGAGCCTGCCCATGGCGATCCAGATTTGGGCCAGGATAGCGACTGCAACGATGATCGCAAACTTTCGCGTTCCGACCTCGGGAGGCGTCAAACCGCAAAGTGACCAACCCAGCGCGATCGGGATCAAAGTCGCCGACACGCCGACGTAGAGGACGGCTTGCATCAAGCCCGCGTCTTCCATTCGCGTCACGACCCCTGCCGCGACGATGAAGATGGGAATGCAAAAGTAACCGAACATCAGCGACAGAATTCCCATGCGGACCCAGACCCAGCGGCCATCGCCGGGGTCAAACTGGGCCGCTTCGTGTTCCGGCCGGGAGCCGAATCGATCGCGTGGCACCTCGAAAGGGTCAGCGCGATAGGGATTGAGCGGGTCGTTATCTTGGGGGATTCGAGTCATGGGCAGCAGTTTATTGCATCTGGAGATTCCCACCATTGCCCCCTAACAGAGGCAAAAGCTGGCGACCCACTCCAATACCAACGATACTGCTGTCCCAACTTCACTTTCTTATTGGTTCATGCGATGTCGAAATACCGCCGCGACGCAGTGCAAGGTTTCACACTCGTTGAATTGCTGGTCGTGATTGCGATCATCGGGATCTTGGTTGGGTTGCTGATGCCTGCGGTTCAATCCGCTCGCGAAGCCGCCCGAACGGTGCAGTGTAAAAACAATTTGCATCAAATTGGCCTGGCATTTCACACGTACCATACGACGCACAAGATGTTGCCGATCACGCGAGGCGGTCACAATTGGACCGCGTACGTGCTGACCAATGTTGAAAAGAACAACCTTTACAACCAAATCGATTTTGCCAAACCATGGTCGCACGCGGATAATGCCAACGCGGTCGCGACCAAAGTTTCGGTCTATCAGTGCCCCTCGTCGCGTCTTTCCGAACTGGAATACGTCTACTTATCGGGAAATCGCAAGGCCGCGCCGTGTGATTATGCTCCGACGACGTTTGTTTCGCAGAATCTGGTTCGCGCCGGTTACGTTCGGCAAAGGACGAACTACGAAGGGCTGCTGTGGGGCAGCAAAGGCAAGCGTAAATTCAAACATTGTCAGGACGGACTCTCCAATACGATCATTTTGGCTGAAGACACCACCCGGCCTCAGTACTGGGCAGGTGGCAAAATTGGGCCGCCCAATGTCCCGTCGACCGGAGGCAATTTTGGCGTCAGCAATGGCGTTGTCAAAGGCGCCGCTTGGGCCGACCCACGCAACACGATACCCATGCACGGCTTCACCCAGGACGGTTTGGTCTCGCCAGGGCCCTGTCCTGTCAACTGCACCAACAACAACGAAATGTTCTCCTTGCATGCTGCTAGCGGCGTGCATGCGTTGCTAGCCGATGGTTCAGTTCGGTTCCTAGTCGACACAACCGACATCGACGTAGTAGCATCTCTGATCACCGTGAACGCTCGCGAGATCGTTGATATCAACACGGTCGCGCCCTGAAACAACTGCCTGCTACCCGTCCGCCCTCAATATGTCACTCATCTCGATCGACGAAGTCTCCATTGGATTTCGTGGACCCTCGCTTCTTAATTCTGTGTCCGCCAAGATCGAACGAGGACAGAAGATTGGACTTCTGGGTCGCAACGGCGCTGGCAAGACGACGTTGCTGCGAATGCTCTCGGGCAAGATCGTTCCCGATGGCGGCACGATTTCGATCGCGCCGCGAACGACGATCGCGCGACTGACTCAAGACGTCCCTCGCGATTTAACCGGAACCACCAAGTCGATCGTGATGGACGGGCAAGTGCATTCGGGCGACCCGTCAGAAGACTGGGAAATCGAACACGCCGTTGAATCAACGCTTTCGCGAATGGAGTTGGACGCAGACGCTCCCTTCGAATCGCTTTCCAGCGGGATGAAACGTCGAGTGCTTTTGGCTCGCGCGATTGCGATGAGCCCCGATGTGTTGCTCCTGGACGAACCGACCAACCACTTGGATATCCCTGCGATTCTTTGGCTCGAAGATTTTCTGAGCCGATGGAAAAACACCCTGATCTTCATCACTCACGACAGGTCGTTCCTGCAAAAACTTTCCAACCGAATTTGGGAAATCGATCGCGGCAAAATTTTTGACTGGTCGTGCGACTACGAGACCTTTCTAAAACGCAAAGAGCAAGCGATCGCGGCGGAAGAAAAACAGAATGCACTGTTCGATAAAAAACTGGCGGAAGAAGAAGTGTGGATCCGCCAAGGCATCAAGGCGCGGCGGACGCGTAACGAAGGCCGAGTGCGCGCGCTCAAGGCGATGCGAAACGAACGCACCGAACGACGTACCAGCGAAGGCAAGGCCAAGCTGAACTTGCAAGATGCTTCCCGCAGTGGGGCGCTGGTTGCCGAAGTCAAGGATGTTTCATTTGCGTATGACGATCGCGCGATCGTCACGGACTTCTCCACCACGCTGATGCGCGGTGACAAAGTTGGCATCATTGGTCGCAACGGTGCCGGCAAGACAACTCTGTTGAAGTTGCTGCTAGGTCAGTTGGAACCACAGCACGGCAACGTCCGACTGGGAACCAATTTGCAGGTTGCGTACTTCGATCAGCTTCGTGATACGCTGGATCCCAACAAGACGGTGCAAGACAATGTCGGTGAAGGTGCCGATCGGTTGGAGATCGGTGGGAACACGAAGCACATTCTTGGGTACCTACAGGATTTTCTGTTCACTCCCGAACGCGCACGCACGGAAGTTCGATTTCTCTCGGGCGGAGAACGAAACCGAGCATTGCTGGCCAAGCTGATGACACAGCCGGCAAACGTTATTGTGTTGGACGAACCGACGAATGATTTGGATGCCGAAACACTGGAAATGTTAGAAGAGCAATTGGCACAGTTCGCCGGAACGTTGCTGATGGTCAGCCACGACCGAACATTTTTGAACAACGTCGTCACCAGCACCATTGTGTTCGAGGATGACGGCGTGAACGAATACGTCGGCGGCTACGACGATTGGCGCGCAGCGATTGCCCGTCGAGCTGAAACCACGCTGCCAGCGGCAAAGTCCAAAGGTAAATCATCGTCCAAAGCAACCGTACCTGCGGCAAAGGCTCCCAAGAAGAAACTGTCGTTCAAGGAAAAATTTGAACTGGAACAACTGCCATCCCAAATTGAGGAGTTGGAATCTCAGATAGCCAAACTGCACGAGGAAATGGCTGACCCCGACTACTTCCAGCAAGGTGGCGACAAAATTGCCGTCGACGCCGAAAAGCTAAAGCAAATCGAAAACACTCTGTCGCAAAAATTTGCCCGTTGGGAAGAACTGGAGGCTTGAGAGCACTGCAATTGATGACGCCGTTCGCAGGGCAAGTTTCTTGTCGCCACTTCGCGGTATCAGTGTTGGCAATCACCCAGACGTTGCGAGTTGCGTCGCATTCTCCGAACCACCACTAATGCATTTCAAATGCTGCTTCGTCGTTTTGAATTAGCAGCCAAACTGAGTCGGGCTTCAGGTTCGCGAACCTTTGCTTCGTTCCATCCGGCCAACGCACTTCCACTGCACAATCGCCTTCGTAGGTTTCTAAGCCTACGCGAAGGGTTTTCTCGTTACTGCACATGTATCCGCTGCCTGCCGTGACTTGCTGTGTCCAAGAATTCTCACCGGCGATGATTTCTAGCGTGGCACCGATGGCGTCTCGATCGCAATTGCGGCCGACCAAACTCATGCCGATCCAATGGTTTGTCGGCTCGCCTTGATTCACCAAAAGAGCCACCGGTTCGGTTTGATGAGTGACGGCAAAGTCCGTTTGACCATCGCGGTTGGCATCGATCGTCCAGAGAGCGCGTCCAACGTGGGGCTTTTGTAGATAGTCACCGACCAATTTGGCCGGTCGAAATGTTTTGCCTTTGTCTGACGAAAAGATCTGCATTGGATGTTCGTACACGGATTTTTCATCGCCCCGTGAAAACATATCGACGTGACCGTTGGCCACGACTAATTCCAAGTCTCCATCGTTATCCAGGTCGGCTGCCTCGGAACCAAACCCCACCAGTTCCACGGTGGGATCGACCAACTGAAGCGACCCGGTCATGTCTCTCCATGATCCAGGTCCCTGCTGTTCGTGATAGATGTTGTACTCTTTGAAAAAATTAGTGATGTAAAAATCAACGTCGCCGTCACGATCAAAGTCGCCTGTCGCGATTCCCATCGAACCTTGTGCCGACCCGCGGTCATCGCCACCCAGCCCACGAATCATCGCGGAATCAACCAGTTCGAATGACTTTTCTTTGTTGGGTTGATTCCAATAGTGATTGTTCGTCATGTCATTGGCGATGATCACGTCCAATCCAGGGAGTTCGTCAAACGATCCAATCACCACTCCTAGTCCGCGTCCCAGCACATCGGGTACCGCGTTCCACTGCTCAGTGCGATCCGTCAGCCCGCCATCAACGTTGCCTTGCCAGAACACGTCGGCCAATGCTGGAAATGCCATCGGTGAGCAAGATCGAATGAATTCGTCGCCGCAGGTTTTCGTGATCGGGTCCAGGCCAGCGCAATACTGCGTAACGACACAGTCCGCGATGGCATCGCCGTCGATGTCGGCAATCGCCGCGCTGGTTGTCCAAGCGGTTTTGTCTTCGGTGGGCGAATTGGGGGCCCGAGAAAACGTGCCATCGCCATTGTTAATGAACAGTGAGTTCAGACCGTAGTTGAGTACTAGAAGATCGGGGAACCCATCGGCGTTGATGTCGCCGACGGCCGCGCCTTGACCAAATCCTCTGTCGTCGGCTTGGGAAAGCTCGCCAACATCGGTGAACTGGCCCAGCAGATTGCGCATCAGTGCATTGGCATCGGAATTCATTCCCTTTGGCTTGCCACCGGCGGCGACCAAATAGAGGTCATCCCAACCATCCCTATCAAAATCGACCGTGGCTCCACCGCAACCCAGCGTCTGGTAAAGCATGATGCCTGGCTTGTCCAAGTCATCGCTGGTACGTCCGTGAAAGGCGATGCCGCGTTGTTTGGCTTCGTCCTGAAATTCAAACTGATCCAAGTCTGTGTCCTCAGTCCCGTCCCGCGGCATCGCCGCAATGGCGTCTGACGCCGCAGAGTCACTGAGGATATTGGCCCCCGGTGAATCGTTGTCAAACGCGGGCACACTGAGCGCTGTTAAGTCCAACGCAAATTCCGGCGCCTGCTGGGTCGATTGCCACGGAGTGTCGGATCGCAGTTTTGCAACGATCGATTTTCGTGTTGCTTCAACGTCGACGCTGTCGTCTTCGGGTAGCGTTAGTGCGACCGACGCCCACGCTTCGGCTTCCCAGCGTCGCCCCAATTCATCAAGCGTCTTCGCGATTTCATTCGCCACCTGTCGCGAAATGCTTCCGGATCGTTCGAATCGCTTTTTTTGTTGATTGAATCGGCTGAGCAACTTCACTCGCTGGTCGATCGCCGCAATCGTGTTTTCAGAAGCACCGACATTCGAAATATCACGTAGAGCGGTGCCCAGCTTTTGCCACGACTCCGTAAGATCCGGGTCAATCCGAGTGGCTTCCCAATAGGCTCGGGCCATACTGCGTTTCTGCTTTTTGAAACGTGCCCAGTCGCCGATCGCCAACCAATAATCGGGGTAGTCCTGAATCGCCTCGGGCTGGCTCTTGGCCCATTGCTGGAGCTTGTCGAATTGGTCGGAAACGGCCAGCGATCGAGCCAGTAGTGCCTGGGCAGGCAGGAAATTCGGATGCGCTTTGGCGATCTCCTGGAGGGTGTCAATCGCGGCGTCGTACTTGTCCTCGTCGAAATCTCTGCGTGCAGAACCAAGCAGCGGGCGTTTGTCGTCGGGATTGCGACTGGTCATTTCGTTTAGCGGATCAGTGTCCATCGTCCGCTGCTGCGTGTTGCTGATCGACGACAACAAATCAACGTCAAAACGCCTTTGGCGAATCAAACGCTTGCCATGCCGAAGCGCCGCCAGTCGATTGTCCGTGCCAGCGTGAAAGTCATACAACAACCGTCGCGACTGATACTGGTCGGGTTGCGCCTGGACAACTTCCTCCAGAAAGCTGATTGATTCATAAAATTCGCCCACTTCAATCATCGCAATCACTGCTTGATGGACTCTCGCCGGATCCGAAAAATTCTGGACGCGGCAAGCCTTGGACAGTAACTCTGCAGCACGCTGTGGCTGCTTGTTTTGGTGAACAACTTGAGCCGCGTTTGTTAACACCAAAGCACTGTCGGGCTGATCAGCCACGGCAGCGTCGACGAATGTCATCGCTTTGGCCCAATCGCCCATTGCGATTGCATTGTTCATCTGTCGAACGGGACGCTGCGGCGTCGTGCGAGTCGTCGACGTTTTGTTGCATCCAACCAGCATGATAGCGATCGTCAAAACTACGATCGCGGAGGTTGGACGGGGCAGTTGAAATAGTTGCATTTTTTGTAATCGACGAAGGCTGAATGGCTTTCTGCAGGATACACGAATCCCAACTGTGAAGCATGTCAACCAATCTGACGCGACCCGCATGTCTGTTTGCGTAAACGGACCGTCTGTGTCCGCTGTCTTTTGAGGTTTCGCTGGATTCTTCGCATCAACCCGTTCGACGCCGTGGCGAAAGAACGGATCCGAGATCCGAGATTCTGCCGAAGCGATTTCAATGACGATCGTCTCGCTCGTGCACTCCCCGATTCGCAAGTAGTATGGGCAAGTAGTGTTCGCAAACAATGTTTGCCCGGCGCGGGAGGACGGTCTGCCGCGTGTTTGCAAAGTGCGGGCCATCAGCGGAAAACGCATCTTCTGGACGAACTTCGCTACTTTTCGGTGGTTCCGGCTGATTTTCGCAACAGTTTTCCGTTTGGATTTTGCTCTCTGCTAGAATAGAGCTCCCGCCTCATTTGCCTTCATCACGTTCGGTCTGACCTACAGATCGATTTCTTTCTAAGCAATTGTTTTTTGATGGTCCTCTCTTTGATCGGCAACCGGATTTTAGAAACGCGGTCACGGTCCAAGCTTTTGCTGACGGTCGCGACTTGGATGGCTGGGATTTGTTTGCACAGCGTCAGCGCGACCGCCGAAGCACCCGTTGATTTCAATCGCGACATCCGATCGTTGCTGTCCAACAATTGCTTGATGTGTCACGGTCCCGATGAAGAAGAGCGCGCTGCGGGGCTTCGGCTGGATACTCAGGAGGGATCTCGCGAGGACCTCGGTGGGTACGCCGCTGTCGTACCGGGCGATCCCGACGAAAGTGAATTGCTTTTGCGGATCATCAGTGATGACGAAGACGTCCAGATGCCACCGCAGGGCAAAGGTCGTCCGTTGACGGATGATGAAGTTAATTTGGTGCGTCGGTGGATTCAGCAGGGCGGCGACTACGCTAAGCACTGGGCTTATCAAAAACCCGTGCGTCCCGCATTGCCTTGCGTCAAACAAAACGACTGGCCTCGCAATGCGATTGACTACTTTGTTTTGGCGAAACTTGAATCCACCGGGCAGCAACCGTCGCCAGAGGCGGGGCGGTTAGCGATTGCGCGGCGTGTTGCGTTGGATCTGACCGGATTGCCGCCGACTTGGAAACAGGCACAGGCGTTTGCGACTGACCGGAGCGAAACTGCCTATGAATCCTATGTCGACCAGTTGTTGGCACAACAATCTTTCGGCGAACGTTGGGGCCGCGTCTGGTTGGACTTGGCTCGCTACGCCGATTCGGCAGGCTATGCGGACGATCCACCGCGAACCATCTGGGCTTTTCGCGATTACGTCATTCGCTCGCTCAATGAAAACAAACCCTTCGATCAATTTACAATCGAACAAATCGCTGGCGACTTGCTGGATGATCCCACCGAACAACAGCTTGTTGCGACTGCGTTTCATCGCAACACACTGACCAACAACGAAGGCGGAACCAACGACGAAGAGTTTCGCAACGCCGCCGTCGCGGATCGTGTCAACACAACCATGGCCGTTTGGATGGGGACCACGATGGCGTGTGCACAGTGCCACACTCATAAATATGACCCGATTACTCACGAAGACTACTTTCGTTTTTTTGCCTTCTTCAATCAATCGCAAGATGCTGACATCAAGAATGAACGGCCCACGGTCGACCTCTGGTCAGACGATCAAAAGAAACGCAAGCAAGAGCTTCGCGACGACATCAAATCCATCACGGCCAGGCTGAATCGACCGTCGGGTCTAGTCGACGCAGATCGTGCCAGGTGGCTTGCCGAGGTTCAGACAAGGCCCGTCTGGACGACTGCAACACCGCAGTCGGTCGAGTCCAAACATCGCAAGCTTGTGATTGACGAGGATGGTCAAATTTCAACCTCTGGCGAACGTCCGACGACGGATACCTTTCAGGTCGAAATCAAAACATCCGGCGAACCGCTTTCGGCAATTCAGATTGCCGTTCCACCGGCACAAAAGGAAAGCTTTGTTATCACCCACGTCCAGGCAAGTTGGTCGCCGCTGAATGAAGAAAACGAAAAGGTGTCGGCAAGATTTGTTCGAGTCGAACTTCCTGGTAAGAACAAGTTCTTGCACTTGGCCGAAATTCAAGCCTTCAGCAATGGCCGAAATGTCGCTGTCGATGGAGACGCCATTCAGAGTTCGACCGCATTTGGTGGCCAGGCCGATCGGGTAAACGATGGGACGACTGATGGCGATTTCAAAAAAAGCTCGGTGACTCATACCGAATCGCAAACCACGCCGTGGGTCGAAGTTGACCTGAAAGAAACGCATCCGCTCCAACGGATCGTCGTATTCAATCGTACCGATGGCGGCGTCGCGATTAGGAACCGGTTGAACGGCTATCACATCAAATTACTTGATGAATCTCGCAAGATTGTTTGGGAGCAATCACCCGATCAAGTGCCAGATCCGAGCGTGGCTTTTTCGCTGACGGGACCCCGAGATGTGCCAATGTCGGCTGCGTTTGCTGATTTTTCGCAGAAAGGTTTTCCGGCCGCTGCGGCGATCGACGACAAAATGTCGCCGAAAAGTGGCTGGGCCGTTTCACCGCGAACGGGACAGGTCCATGAATTGACGTTGGTGACGGCCAAGCCGATTGACTTTGGTGATGGTCTGCTGACGATCGACATCGAGCAAGAATCGGAGCATCAACGACATGTGCTCAATCATTTCTCCATTCGCACGACCGCCAGCAAAGGGATAGCGACTTGGGCGCAGATGCCAAAACGCATCGGTGACTTGATTGCCAGCGATCCGGAAAACTGGACGAATCGACAACGTTCGATGGTGTCTGATTATCACCGCAGCGTATCGCCAATATTGGCTGGTGAACGAGCGAAGTTGAAACGAATCGAACAAGATCTGGCAGCATTGAAACCGTACACCACGATTCCTGTGATGAAGGATCTAGCCGACGAGAGTCGCCGCGTTACCAAGATCCAGATTCGTGGCAACTACCTCAGCACGGGAGACGAAGTCACTGAAGGAACGCCCGCGGCGTTTCATCCATTACGTCACGACGCCGCGTCTGGCCGTGTCGATCCCAACCGATTGGCACTGGCAAATTGGTTGGTCGATGATGACAACGCACTCACGGCGCGTGTGATCGCGAATCGACATTGGGAACAGCTTTTCGGAACCGGTATCGTTGCAACCAGCGAAGACTTTGGGTCTCAAGGCGAATTGCCGTCGCATCCGGAGTTGCTGGACTGGTTGGCCGTCAATCTTCGCGACAACGACTGGGACATCAAACGATTCATCAAGTTGATCGTGACGTCGGCGACGTATCGCCAAAGCAGCGTGACGAATCAAGCTGCGATCACCGCGGATCCGTTCAACCGATTGTTTTCGCGAGGTCCTCGGTTTCGGATTTCTGCAGAGATGGTTCGCGATCAAGCGTTGTTCGTCAGCGGTTTGCTAAGTGACAAGAAGTACGGCCCGCCCGTCAATCCGCCGCAACCTGAACTGGGATTGAAGGCGGCTTTTGGCGGCGCGACCGATTGGAAAACTAGCAGGGGTGACGACAAGTATCGGCGCGGCATCTACACCACTTGGCGACGCAGTAGTCCCTATCCATCGATGGCTCAGTTCGACGCGCCCAATCGCGAAGTCTGTACCGTTCGACGCATTCGCACCAATACTCCACTTCAAGCGCTGGTGACGCTGAACGATCCGGTTTACATCGAAGCCGCCCAGGCACTGGCTCGACGCATGATCGCGGCAAGTGACGTGCCGGCCCAACGGATACAGCACGGCATCAGGCGCAGTTTGATTCGCGATGCGACGGATGCGGAAATCACGCGACTCGCTCAGCTTGCCGACGAATCGAAAAAGCACTTTCAAAAACACGAATCCAAGGCTTTGCCAATGGCGACCGAGCCTTTGGGTGAACTACCTGACGACGCCAACGTTGCCGACTTTGCCGCGTGGACAGTCGTGGCAAATGTGATTTTGAATCTCGACGAAATTTTCATGAAACGGTAACCGATGGACCCTCGACTACAACGACTGCAGCTACAAACACGTCGGCATTTCTTTCGCCATTCTACCGCGGGGCTGGGCAGCATTGCTCTGAGTTCTCTGATGGCGGGCGAGGCATCTGCGGCGCGCGATGCTGGCGATCCGCTATCGGCTCAGAAGCCGCATCATGCTGCCAAAGCCAAGCGTGTGATCTATCTGCACATGACCGGTTCGCCGCCGAATTTGGACCTGTTTGACTACAAGCCAGAGTTGGTTGGCCGTGACGATCAGAACTGTCCTGATGAATTTTTGAAGGGACGCGAGTTTGCTTTTACGTCGGGTGTACCCAAATTGTTGGGCTCGCCGCGCAAGTGGGATCGCTATGGCAAAGCCGGCATGTGGATGTCCGACGCGATTCCGAATTTTCATGGGGTTGCCGATGACATGTGCATGGTTCATTCGATGCACACGGACCAGTTCAATCACGCGCCGGCCGAGCTGTTGGTCTACACCGGTTCGCCCCGCAGCGGTCGGCCTTCGATGGGATCCTGGGTGACCTATGGACTGGGAAGCGAAAACGAAAATCTGCCGGGCTTTGTTGTTTTGATCTCCAGTGGTGTGCAGCCAAACGGAGGCAAGAATTCGTTTGGTAGCGGGTTTCTGCCGTCGGTCTATCAAGGCGTGCAGTGCCGATCCAAGGGCGATCCGGTTTTGTATTCGTCGAACCCGCCAGGAATGAATCGCGAAATGCGACGGATGACATTGGATGCACTCAGTGATCTGAATCACCTACAGGCAGCCGAAATGGGGCACCCCGAAACGCTCACTCGGATTTCGCAGTACGAACTCGCCTTTCGAATGCAGACGGCAGTCCCCGACGTCATGGACATCTCGCAAGAGTCTCAGAAAACGCTCGACGATTACGGGGCGACACCGGGAGGATCGTCCTTGGCAAACAACTGCCTGCTTGCGCGGCGTTTGGTCGAATCAGGCGTGCGGTTTGTGCAGCTCTTTGACTGGGGTTGGGATTTTCACGGCACCAACAAGGGAAATGGAATCACGGACGGACTGACCCAAAAATGCCGGACCATGGATCAACCGATTGCAGCGTTGATCAAGGACTTGAAACAACGCGGTCTCTACGAAGACACGCTGATCGTCTGGGGCGGCGAATTTGGACGCACGCCATTTCGCGAAGGCCGTACTGCAAAGAGCAAAATTCTGGGCCGCGACCATTTTCCCGATGCCTTTACGATGTGGATGGCTGGCGGCGGAACGAAGAGTGGATTTGAGTATGGGGCCTCCGATGAACTCGGTTTCAGCGTGGCTGAAAAACCAGTTCACGTGCACGATCTACAAGCGACTATCTTGCACTTGCTGGGGTTCGACCACGAAAAGCTGACCTACCGTTTCCAAGGTCGTGACTACCGGCTGACCGATGTCCATGGCAAAATCATTCACGATCTGATCGCCTGAGTGCTTTGGGCCCACGGGAATCGATGCAGAAACAAAGAGTCTAAAATCAAAAGTGGCAAAAAGGGAAACGCCGAATCAAGCTAGCTGAATCAAAAGCGTAAGGTGGCAGGGAATGATTGCAAAAATTTGCCTGATGAGATACCGTGCAACCTCCCCGGTGCCTGTTAGTTGAGCAACTGATGACCGACGATTCAAAATCGAGAGATCTTGGTACCCGCTCCTTCGAGAGTGAAAGCGATTTCGTTTCTGAATTGCCAACCTTTGCATCGTCGGGTGCATCGTCAAATGCCTCTCGCGTTTCAAGTCGGCCCGAATCGGAAGCCACCGCCGAATTCACTCAATTGCCGCCAACGCGAGTGGAAGAGATCAACGCCGACGGCACACCTGGCAACTTAACCAAGCGTGACGATTCGGAGGATGGGCTCAGGGCACCCAAATACCAACCAGGCGAATTGATAGCCGACCGATACGAAATTCGCGACCGGCTAGGGCAGGGCGGCTTTGGAGCGGTCTATTCTGCGTTTGATCGATCTCTGAATCGGATCGTTGCGATCAAACAATCCACCGGGTTGCGTAGCTTTGTCGCGGGGCGTGTGCGTGATGAAGCCCGAGCGGTTGCGTCGCTGAATCATCCCAACATTGTCCAGATCCACGACCTGATCCACGTCAATCCGGCCGAGCTGCTGATTGTGATGGAAAGGCTGGAAGGTGTTTCGCTTTCACAGCGCATCAGACAATCGCGATTGCAAATCACGGACGCAGTTAAGATCGGCGTCGAAATCACCAACGCACTGATTCATGCACACGAAAAACAGCTGGTGCACAGTGATCTGAAACCCGGCAATCTATTTGTTTGCAAAAGCGGTGTCGTCAAGCTTTTGGATTTCGGTTTGGCAATTGCGTATTTTCCCGATCAATCGGCGGCGCGAATTGGAGGGACGCCGGGGTACATGTCGCCCGAGCAGATTCGAGGTGAATCGCATTTGATTGATGGTCGATCGGACATTTGGGCGTTCGGTATTGTGCTTTACGAAATGCTTACCGGCACGCGGCCGTTTAGTGGTAGCAACGCGGTGCTGATCAATCGCCGCACGTTGATTCATTCGGTACCACCTCCGCGGCAGTTGAATTCTAACGTTGATGACGAACTTCAGCGAATCGTCCTGAAATGCCTGCAGCCCTTGATCGGCAACCGATACGCATCGGCGTCGGACTTGCGAGTGGATTTGGTCCATTGGCTGGAAGCCTCGGGACATTCCGATGGCTCATCGAACCAAGCTCCGTTGGCGGCCGACGTGTCACATCAATGGGGTTCGGCCGAATCAGCAGCTTTGGGAAAACGAGGTCTACAGCCTTTCACGGAACTCGATGCGTCGAATTATTTGTCGTTGATTCCTGGGACACGCGACCGTAATGGCGTGCCGGATTCGATTCGATTTTGGAAACGATGGGTCGAAAGCAATGATCCCCAAACAGATTTTCCCGTTGGAGTCCTTTATGGTCCCAGCGGCGCGGGAAAAACGTCGTACGTTCGCGCCGGACTGTTCAGCCAACTTCAGTCCGACACCTGCCGCATTTACATCGAATGTCGCCCCGGAGATTTGGGCCGACGACTGACGCGAATCATCGAGTCGCGAATGCAGGGCGACAGCACGGGGTCCTCTTTGCGAGATTTGCTGCATCGAATTCGCAGCGGGGACCCGGCATCGTACGGCTACCAACGTTGGCTGATCGTGTTGGATCAATTTGAATCATGGGCACACAACGCAACGATCGATGAACGAGTCGACTTTGCCGAAGCCATTCGTCAATGTGACGGGATCCAAATTCGCGTTCTGGTCGTCACGCGTGATGACTATTGGATGGCAGTCAAGGAACTGTTTCATTGGCTGGAAATACCGATGCAGGAGGGGCGTAACGTCGCGTCTGTGGAGCTGCTCGATCGGCAGCACGCGCACCGGATTTTGGAATCAACGGGGCGCGAGTCAGGAATTCTGCCGCCAGAAAGTGAGCCGCTTACATCGCAACAAGAAAAGTTCATCACTCAGGCCGTCAACGAACTATCCGTCGACGGATCGGTCATCTGTGTTCACTTGGTGATCTTTGCACAAATGGTGCGTCTGCAAGATTGGACGCCCAAAGCACTGCGTGACAGCGGCGGCGTTTCGGGCGCATGCAGTCTGTATCTGCAAGAGCTGTTCGAACTGTCCAGTCGGCAGTCGCCCGAGTATCGCCGTTTGGCACCGGCAGTCACGCGGATTCTGTCACTCTTGGTTCCGCCAGTGGGCAAAACCGTCTCGGAAGTAGTCGTGCACCGAAACGACTTGGTCGTCGCTTTTGAACAATCCGGCCTGTCGCACTTGTTGGCGGATTGTTTACGAATTCTGTGTGAAGATTTGCGAATTGTAGCCACCGTTAGCGACGACTCAACCAAGTTTGAATTGACGCCGCAATCCGACGATGTCGAATCAAGCGAAGCTCGGCCTGAACGATTTCAGTCCGGTGATTGCGCAAGCCACTATCGATTGGCTCACGATTTCTTGGTCGAACCAGTCAATGCCTTTCTGGGGCGAATGCAAAGCCGTACTTGGCGAGGCCGGACCCGGACACGGCTCAGCGAATTGAGTGATGTTTACTCGCGTCGCCAAAGCAAAAATCATTTGCCAGGGTTCATTGAATACTTAGGCTTATTGCCAGGGTCAGTCCTGCAACGAAGATCCAAGGTGGAGTCAAAATTTCTTCGTGATGCGACTCGGCACCACGCGGGACGCATTTCTATTGCGCTGCTTTCGTTTTTCGCTTTCCTGTTTATGTCGGTCGTCGCTTGGTCCCAGTGGCGTGGGGCTCAGGAGTCAAACCGTCGCGAACTCACTGCCAATATTGACATGCTGTTCAATGGCCCGCCGCAGGATATGCCGGAGCGCATCGACGCATTGAGCCGTTTTGGTGAACCCGCCACGGCAGCGGTTTTGGCTTGGAACGATTCGGTTGATCCCCGTGTCAAGTTGCGGTCCGAAGTCTATCTTCAGACGATCCAGCCAAGTGGTTTTTCGCAGTTGGCAAATCTGTTGGATCTGGCACCGAGCGAGTTTTTTGCACCGATGCTTAAGGCTGCAAGCAACGTAAGCGATTCCATTGTTGTTTTGGAGTCGTTGGTGGCAGACGCGGACGCAAGGCAGCCCACCGTCGAAACGATCAACAAGGAGTTCTCTGACCCCACCAGCATTCGTGCCGATCGGGCGGTGTTGTTGTTGGCATACCTCGGCCAGCGTGACCCATTAGTTGAACGCATGAAAGGCAGCCAGGATGGCTTTCGTGACGTTGCCTTTCTAAAGCAGGGAACTCAGTGGAGAGGAACTCCGGAGCTCTGGGCCGAACTCACCAAGCCGTCTTACGACAAACAGGTTCGTTACCATGCATCGGTTTTGTTGGGCAGTTACCCAGTCACCGAATTGACGCGAGCGAACATTGATTTGGACGTTGCTGAGCTGATTAATGACTCTCAAGCGATCGTCCACAGCGCAGGACGTTACCTGGCAAATCACCTAGGGCAGGACGTGGCTGATATCGCTCTTGCACCACCCGAAGATCCACAGTGGAGTATTGGCCCTGACAACCTGCCGATGATCCGCGGCGAAGCTCGTTTGCTGGAGTATGAACAGTGGACCGCTCCCGTAAGCAAGGTGGATCCTCGTGTGATCGAAGTCGTCGCGGATCGCCCGTACTGGATGTCGGCGATCCCAGTGTCTCGACGTCTTTATAGCCAGTACATCGCGTCAGGGGACGCATCCGAAGAAGTTCAGAAGGAGCATTTAGAAACACTCGCAAAGCACACTTTGCCAGAGTACCTGCTGAATGATGAGCACGAACCCATGATGGTGACTCGGCTCTCGCAAGCTTACGACTTCTGCAATTGGCTCAGTCGTCGCGAAGGTCTTCAGCCGTGTTATCAGCCGCGAGTCGTCGAGCCAGTGCAGCGGAGTCGCGAAACGCATACGTTTCAACCGATCCCGTGGGTATTTGACGACCAAGCCAACGGCTACCGTACGCCTACCCTCAGCGAATTTCAGCTGGCCGCTCGCGGTGATTACCTGAAGGGACCGTTCAGTGAACTTGCTGTTGAAGTTGCCAAGCAGAGTGGCGTTTTTGATCCCGATCTAAAGTACGCTCATCGGCTGCATTCATTTATTCCAACTCGAACCGGACACTTCGTGAATGATCAATACTGTGGGGCCTGTGTGTGCGATTCGGAGTTCTACGTCAGCTCGATCGTGCACCCTTTCTGGGAACGGTCTGGATACATGATGGACAACGGCAAGCCAAAACTGGGCATCTATCTGGCACGCAATGCCGATGATGAAGCGAAGTGATCGACGGCATTCATAAAAAAAGCGGCGAAGTGAATGCTTCGCCGCTTTCTTGTTTTGATCGCTGGATGTCCAGAGGTCGGTAGGTCCGACCCCGTGGTTTCAACCTCTTACGGCACCAGCCGCTTACAAATCATTGGGCGGTGAGCATTCGTACTCGCAATCATACCGACACGACTGATGCTCGCCGCTTCCCGGTTCGCCGGGGCAACCAAAGGTCGGGCTGCTGCATTCACAGTTTGTGCATGCTGTTGGAGTACCTGTTGGACGATGTGGGACTCCTCGGCAGTAGTTGTAGCGGGCAACCGCGTTGCGTTGACATGCTTGGAGCAGCATGCTGTTGTCGGCATGCATCGTCACACAGCAATTCATTTCTCTTGCCAGTTTTGCACTGCAAACTAATGGCAAGTGCGGGTGGCGCTCCCACGTTCCCGTGCATATTCTCGTCGTCGCCGTTGGATTCAAGCTCGGGCAACACCCGCAGCCTGAATAGCGGACGGGCGAGGTAGCCACTGGACTGCAGGTTGACTGGCAGGTCTGAACTGGCTGGCAAGATCGAATGGGTTGGCAGGCAGTCGTCGGTGCCTGGCAACAGCTACGTCTTTGTTTCAACCGACTCAGCAGTCCGCCGGCATCAGCGTGACTGGTTAGAACCATCGCAAAGACTAACGTCATGGCCACCGCGAAACATTTGAACTTTCCGTACATCCGCAAATCCTTGAAGTAGAAATCGATAAAGACTTAAGCTTTCCCTGGATTGCCAGGTTGGCCCATCGCCTGCAGGTCGCCCATTTTATAGGTGTGCCGCGCGGTGAGATCAACGACCCGATACCGCCGGAAGATAGCTTCAGGTCGATGTGACGTCACAAAAGCAGATAACAATACGTCGAGGCGATCGAATGCTAGCAAAACGTGACCGTTCGTCGAATTTCTAGACGCCAAATGACTTGCGCCACGCAATGACGGGCGCGCGATGTCCATTGGCTCGACCTGCTGCCTGTGCGTTTCTTGCAGGACGCATGTTCACTCTGCAAAGAAAACTCGGCAAGGAAATGCAAGGAAACTTGTCCGACACTCAGTCCGGTTAGCAATCCCAATGGTGAACGCGCAAGAGAGACGCCTGTCACCAGTTAGACTATTTGCTGTCCCCAGTCGATTGAAGGAGACGAAATTTTCAACGTCCTGCACGCGTGATGAGTGACAAAATGAGCGACAAAAACGCTGAACACGATTGGCCGCACGACGACTGGTTTCATCAGTTGGCTGATGGAGATCCGGAAACAGTCCAGCAATTTTGGGAGCAATACGGCGGGCCACTGCGGCGAGTCGCAGAACGTCAAATTGCCGATCGTCTGCGGACTCGTGTTGATGCCGATGACATCGTTCAGTCGGCTTGCCGAACGTTTTTTCGCCGGATCGGTGAAGGCCAGTTCGAGATCGAAGACACCGAATCGTTGTGGCGTTTGTTGTTGACGATCACGCTGAACAAAGCGCGGATGCAAGCCCGATTTCATACTCGCGACCGGCGATCGATCGGTCGCGAACAAGCGATTCCGCAGTCCGGCGCGATGCAGCCGAAGTCGAGTCATTCGTTTTTGGCAGACGTCGATTTTGCGGATTTCCTGGAACATGTCTTCACGCATTTAGACCAAGAGCAGAGGCAGATATTGACGATGACGTTGGACGGCAAAACGCAATTAGAGATTTCTGAAACGATAGGCTGCAGTGAGCGCACGGTGCGTCGAATGCGCACTCGGATTCAAGATCAGCTTCGTGATGTGCTGTCAGCAGAAATGATCCCCAATGGATAAACCGATTCAACTTTCCAGTTCGCGGGTTGTTGATGAATCGACTCGCCGAAAATTTGAATCCGATTGGCGATCAGGTTGCCCATCGTCCATTGACCATTATCTGCCTGATAAGCCACCGAACCAGTATCTGGCGACGTTGGAAGAACTGGTTTGCATCGAGATGGAGTTTCTCTGGAGCCAAGAATCCAAGGGAAGTTCAGCGAGCCCGGATGCCGACACGTTAAACGATGTATCGAGCCGACCGACTTTTGTAGAAGACTACACGCGGCGGTTTCGCGTCTTAAGAGAACCCGAAATTGTCGGGCGTTTGGCTCAGCACGAAGCCGAAGTTCGCCGGAACTCAAAGAATCCACCAACGGAATCGGAGTTCCGACGTCGCTTTCCTGACTTGACGCTTTCACCGAAGTTGTTTCAATCACGGCATGGCAGTTCGCACCACTCATCACGCGAGGGACGCAGCCTACGAATCTCAGAATCAGATTTGCCACGCTGGTTTGGCCGCTATCAATTGGAGGCAGTTCTGGGGCGTGGTGGAATGGCGACGGTCTACCGTGCTTCACAGCACAAGACCAACCGCAGCGTCGCTGTGAAAATCGCCGATCCGATTTCTGATCGGCTTCGTGGTGACGAATTTCGGCAGCGATTTGCGGTCGAAGCCAAAGCTGCGGCCGGTCTTTCGCACGACAACATTGTGCCGGTTTACGATGTTGGTGAAATCAATGGACAGCCGTACTACACGATGCCAGTGGTCGACGGCGGGGATTTGGCCTCGCGTCTGATAGACGGTCCGCTTGCGTGCAGCGAAGCCGCTCATCGAATCAAAGATGCTGCTTTGGGAGTCGCGGCGGCGCACGCGCAGGATATTTTGCATCGTGACTTAAAACCTCGTAATTTGATGATCGATGCGGTGACGGACCGTACCCTGGTCACGGACTTTGGTTTGGCTTGCGAAATCAGTTTGGGCGACGTAGGTACTGGCGATGCATCGGCACTGCATCTGACGCGGACGGGACAAGTGCTGGGGACTCCCCCGTACATGGCGCCCGAGCAAATTCAAGACGCGCGGACTGCCGACGCGCGAAGCGATGTCTATGCACTGGGAGCGACGCTGTACCAAACCATCACGGGCCGCCCGCCGTTCCAAGCTTCGACGCCCACCGAAACACTTCAACAAGTTCTTCAGTCGGAAGTCGTGCCGCCCGCAAGAATCAACGAATCCGTTGATCGCGATTTGGAAACCATCGTACTGAAAAGTTTGGACAAGCAACCCGACAAACGGTATGCAACGGCAAGCGAGTTTGCTGATGACCTTGACCGTTACCTTACAGGCCAGCCGATTGTCGCACGGCGGATCACACCGGTCGGGCGCGTCGTTAAGTGGAGCCGGCGTAATCGACACGCGGCCGTGCTGGTCGCAGGTTTGATCTTTGCATCGTTGGCTGCCCTTGGCGCGACGATCGGCGGATTGGTTGCCTGGGGATATCAATCGCAAAAGACATCGGCCAGCTTGCACGGCGCACTCGCATCCTTGGACGAATTGTACACACAGCTCTCAGACGATCCGCTCTTTTCCAATCAGCCGGGGCAGAACCGCGAACGGCAGGAGCGTATTCGCCAGTCAATCAAGCACTACGAATCCCTGGTGCAGATTGCGGCAGACCATCCGGATTTGCAAGGCAGCTTGGTCGGCACCCATGCGCGGCTGGGATCACTGACGTTGGCAGTTGACGGCCCTGCCAAAGCGATGGAGCATTTTCAAGATGCGTTTGCCGTTTTTGACAGTCTGTCGCCGCAGCTACAAGCGACTGCCGCAGCCAAGCGGGCAGTGTCGGATGCTCACAACGGCGTCGGGCAAGTGTTGGTCAAACAAGGTGACTATGTCGGAGCCGAAGCAGCGTTTGGACGCACCGTTGCGATACGGAAAGATCTTGCCAGCGAGTTTGCCGGTGAAGTTCGAGCGGAACGAAAGTATGCGAATGCGTTGATGAATCACGGTCTCTCGCTGGCGCGGCTCAATCGACCCGGAGAGTCACTCGCCAAGATGCAGAAGGCTCAATCGCACCGAGTCAAACTGCTCCAGTCTGATCCTGACAACGTTTTGCTTTTGCGTGATCAAGGCATTGGATCGTTTGGTTTGGGGCGGTACTTTGCCGACCTGGGCAGCGTTTCCAAATCGTCTGAGTTTTTGGACCAAGCCTATCGATCGTTTAAAAATCTTTTCGTGCTGCGGCCTACCGACGGATCCAATCTGCTGCGTCTGGCGCGCTGTCGGTTGTTGCAGTCAACGATTGCGTATGAATCGGGTGACGTCGATCAGGGAAACGTGTTCTTGGAAGAAGCCTTGGACCGGCAGGTCATGTTGGCGGCGATTTCGGAACACGATTTAAACTACCGAATGGAATTGGTTCGCGTTTTTCAGCAGGGCGGGCGCGGGTTTTTGTTGCAGGGTTCAATCGATGGTGCACGGACTTGCATCGACGCGGTGGAAAAATTGCTCAGCCACGATGTTGCCGCAAGCGAAGAAGCCGAGCAGTCGAAGGACGTTCTGCGAGTACGATTGATTCATCAAACTCAAAAGGGGCTACTGCAAATTGCCGCTGGCGAGTCACAAGCGGGACGGCAAGAGTTGCGTGACGCATTGCAAAAGTGGAACGAGGTTCGAGGCCGATTTGTCAACGATCTCGAACTCGGCGCCGAAATGGACGATCTGGCCCGGATGATGAGTGAGCCAGACGCATGATGTTTTGCTACCAATAGTCTGAATGCATTGGCCATCTTTGACGGCTGCCGGTTGGCACGAGCCTCACGATCAGTGTCGCTTCCTACCGACGGCCACATATCTCCACGGAATTTCTCCACTCGGGGGGAAAGCGGTCCGAATTAGAGAAGAAGCTGCTAAGAAAACCGTACTACGCCTCAGGCAAAATGTCATGGATGACACCTTGCGAATCGATGCTCGCGCTCTGCGCTTGATAGCTTCTATGACGCTTGCTTTGGCGACGTCGTTAACGCAATCATCGGTTGGGCAAGAAGCCGCCGTGCCGACTGCACCAGCGGTTGTTGCTGCGTCCCAGGGTGTCGCCGCCGCTCAGAGTGTTGCGGTGCCGACCGCAACACCGCAGCCTCAGTTGCTTCGCGGCCCTGCCGGTTCTCAGTTGGCTAGTGTTCGGCCTGCGCCAAGCTATGCCAGCGCGTTCGGTAGTTTCTTGGGATTGTCGAATCGTCAATCCAGCAACGCCGAACTGAATCAGTACTACCGCAGCACCAGTCGACGTCGGTTGGTGAAAGTGCCGGAGATGTTCGGTGATTTTCGTCGCTTCAATTCAGTCCTGGCCTACCGAACGGGTAGCCAAGATCTGACGGGCGACTTGCCGCACGCCGGTGGTGTCAGCGGATTGAAGGTGGCAGAAAACAACCAAGCCATCACGTCGGATCGAGCTTGGATCAGTTACAGCCATATGCACGATGCGTACTCACAAAGCAATGGACTGGGCCAAAGTTCCGACGCATCCGCGGATCGCTTCTTGCTAGGCATTGAAAAAACGTTTGCCGATGGAGCCTGGTCGTTGGAAGCAAGACTGCCTCTAGCGGGCAGTCTTGATGATGACGCGTTTGACGGGGGAACCATGGGCGATGTGTCGCTGATTCTGAAACACTTGCTTTACGCCGGGCAGTGCCGCGCGACTTCGATGGGCTTGGGAATCGAATTGCCGACGGGGGATGACGGACGTCTTCTCAATCGCAGCGTGGAAACGGTTTTGGAAAGCGATGCAGTCCACTTGGTTCCGTTCTTTGCATCGACCAACCGAATGGGTGCTCGTATATTTGGGCATTTGTTTGCCCAGCTAGACATTCCGTTGGGCGACGATGATTTGATCGTCAACGACGTCGCATTTGCAACGACCAACGCGTCCGTGGACGCGGCATTCACTGGTTCGATCGATTTGGGCATCGGCTATTGGTTGCTGCCGCCAAACAGTGTGGCCGATTCGGGATTGGCGGCCATTGCCGAACTTCACTATACGTCGCGGCTTGATTCGACTGACCCGGTTGTTTTTCCGGGGACGTCGATCAACACGACCACCATTCACCCAGGCGGCGAAGCCATTACGGATGTGTTGAACATCACGACGGGGCTTCACGCCGAATTGTCAGGCGAATGGGCGATGCGATTGGCGTCGTCGGTTCCAGTTACCAACGACAAGCTGTTTGATACGGAAATCATTGTCCAGCTAAATCGCAAGTTCTAACCGAGCGGTTGATTCTATTCGTCGGTCACACAGCCTTCGCTGGCCGTTTTGACGTTCTTGATGTACTTGTAAAGCGTTCCACGAGTCGCTTTGAGGGCAGGTGCGGTCCAGCTTTCGCGTCGCTTTTCGAGGTCCGCTTGCGGTACATCGACGTCCAACCGATTCGTTTCGGCGTTGATGGTGACTATGTCACCGTCTTGCAGCAATCCGAGCGGTCCGCCCAGTTGAGCTTCTGGCGTGATGTGCCCGACGATAAAGCCATGACTGCCGCCACTGAATCGACCGTCGGTCAGCATCGCGACGTCGCTTCCCAGTCCCGCGCCCATGATTGCACTGGTTGGTGTCAACATTTCGGGCATTCCGGGGCCGCCCTGAGGTCCTTCGTAGCGAATCACGACGACATCACCTTTCTGGATTTTCTTTTCCTCCAGAGCGGTCAGCATGTCTTCTTCGCTATCGAAAACGCGTGCCGGCCCGGTGAACTGTAAGCCTTCTTTGCCGGTGATCTTTGCAACCGCGCCTTCGGGAGCAAGCGAGCCCTTTAGGATTCGGATGTGGCCCGATTCTTTGATCGGGTTGCTGACAGGACGAACAATCTTTTGACCTTCTTTTAGGCCCGGCACCGCCTCTAAGTTTTCCGCCAAAGTTTTTCCCGTCACGGTCATGCACGATCCGTCCATCAGACCTTCGGCGAGCAAGTACTTCATGACCGCCGGAGTTCCACCGATGCTGTGCAAGTCTTCTTGAACAAATTTGCCGCTTGGTTTGAGGTCTGCCAAGAACGGAATGCGATCACTGACGCTTTGGAAATCGTCAAGCGTTAGCGGTACATCCACGCTGCGTGCCATTGCGATCAGGTGAAGCACGGCATTTGTGCTGCCGCCCAGGGCCATGACCGTCACCATCGCGTTCTCGAATGCTTCGCGCGTCATGATATCGCGAGGCTTGATGTCGGCTTCCATCAATTTCAGGATCGCGGCGGCAGCGCGGCGGCATTCATCTTTCTTGTCCGGATCTTCGGCAGGAATGCTGGCAGAATAAGGCAGTGACATGCCGAGCGCTTCGATGGCCGTGGCCATGGTGTTGGCGGTGTACATGCCGCCGCAGGCTCCGGCGCCCGGACAACTGGTCTGAACGATTTCTTGTCGCTCCTCGTCGCTGATTTGCCCGGCGATATATTGGCCGTAACACTGAAACGCACTGACGATGTCTAGTTTTTCACCGTTCCGAAAACCTGGTTTGATTGTTCCACCGTAGACCATGATGGCCGGGCGATTCAAACGGCCCATGGCGATCAGGCATCCGGGCATGTTTTTGTCGCAGCCTGGCAAGGCAATCAGCGAATCGTACCACTGGGCGCCCATGATCGTTTCGATCGAATCGGCGATCAGGTCTCGGCTTTGCAGGCTGTAACTCATGCCGTCGGTGCCCATCGAAATGCCGTCGCTGACGCCGATCGTATTGAAACGCATTCCCACCATGCCCGCATCGGTTACCGCTGCTTTCACATCGGCGGCCAAATCCAGCAAGTGCATGTTGCAGCTGTTGCCTTCGTACCAAACGCTGCCGATGCCGACTTGCGGTTTGTCCATGTCTTCGCGACTCATGCCGGTGGCATAGAGCATGGCCTGGGAGGCGCCTTGGCTCTTGGGCTGAGTGATTTTGCTGGAGTATTTGTTTAGTTCAGACATGGCACGATTGAGGGAAATCGGTTGGGGGTGGGGACAAGTAAAGTTGCTGCCCAATGGTTATGATCACAGAGATTATGATCACCGGAGCGAATTTGACAAAGGACGCTAGATCCGAAATCGATGACGGATCGAATTTTTGCCCTCAACCAAGGTCCCGCCAATGCTTCGTTACGTTCTGTGCACCGTGATTCTTCTGGCTTCTTCAGCTGCATTGCGAGCAGATGAACCGGCCAAATCTGCTGAAACGATATTCGATGGCACGACCATGAAGGGCTGGGAGGGCAACAAAAAATGGTTTCGCGTTCAAGACGGCGCGTTGGTCGCCGGCACTTTGGACAAAAAGATTCCGGTCAACGAATTTCTTTGCACCAAGAAAACCTACGGCGATTTTGAACTTCGTCTGGAAGCCAAATTGATTGGGCAGGGCACCAATGCGGGCATCCAGTTTCGTTCGAAACGGATTCCTCAAGACACTGAACTGATTGGATATCAAGCCGACATCGGCACGACTCCCGATCGTAGCATCTGGGGAGCCCTGTATGACGAATCACGCCGCCGCGTGTTTTTGGCAGAAACGCCTGATGTATCCAAAGCAGCCACCAAAGAAGGCTGGAACGAAATCCGCGTGCTGTGCAAAGGTCCCCGCATTCAGATTTTTATCAATGGTGAACAGACCGTCGATTACACCGAAACGGACGACAGCATTCCGCTTTCGGGGATCATCGGTCTGCAAATCCACAGCGGCCCGCCAGCAGAAGCTTGGTATCGCAACATTCGTATCACGGAGCTGTCGGAATGAGTGAAACAAATGAGTGAAACAAACGCGGAGATTCAGTTCGTCTACTTTGACCTGGGAAATATCCTGGTTTCGTTTGATCCGCAAATTGCCTGCGACAATATCGCCAAGCTGTTTGACGTTTCATCCGAGCGAGCACAGGCAGCGGTCTACGACAGTGGCCTGGAAGATCGCTATGAACATGGTGAGATCTCGGAGGCTGGTTTTTTGGCAGAAGTCCGGCGTCATCTGGGCGGCGAAGTTGATGGGCGTGACGTTCCCTTGCAGTCGTTTTTGAATGCACTGGGCGACATGTTCAAACCGATCGAATCGATGACGCGGACGATTCAACAGGTCCGCCAAGCAGGCTACCGAATCGGAATTTTGTCCAACACTTGCTTTGCGCACTGGGACTGGGTCGCCCGGCAAAATTGGCCCGCCACGAAAGGCCCGTTCGACACGACGATTCTGAGCTACGAAGTCGGCGCGATGAAACCAGACGCGAAGATTTACGCTGCCGCAGAAGCAGCGGCCAACGTTGATCCGCAGCATATTCTGTTCGTCGACGACCGTCAGGAAAACATCGATGCCGCGATCAGCCGAGGTTGGCAGGCGGCACAGTGTTTCGGTGGCGCGGAGTTGGAAGAACAGCTGCGACGCTTTGGCGTGCTCTAGATCCTTTTTTTTAGAATCCACCTCCCCCCAACGATTGCCATAGACCTCACTGATGAAGAATCCTGCCGAGGCCATTCGCGAACTCGCCAATCAACTCGCTGTCGTCAAGGCTCGATTGAATGCCGATGACTGCACCGGTCGTGTCTTGGCGGATGACGTTGTTGCCGATCGCGATAGCCCAGCAGCAGATGTTTCGGCGATGGACGGCTATGCCATTCGCTTAGCCGATTTGAGTGATCAAAACACGGTTGCGGTGACGGGGGAGGCCGCTGCTGGCGAAAAACCGCCGTCGATGCAATCTGACGGAGTCGTGCGAATCTTTACCGGAGCCATTGTCCCGGACCAATGCGAGGCTGTGGTTAAACGCGAAGACACCGAAGAGTCTGATGGCAGCATCCGCTTTCGTCAGTCAGCCATGCAGACACAAGCGGGCGACAACATTCGCCGTGCTGGCGAAAATGCGAAAGGTGGATCAACCGTTCTCAGCGCCGGCGTACGCATCACCGCCGCACATCGCGCGACCATGGCAAATTTTGGTGCCGACCGTGTCAGCGTTTTCGCGCCGGTTCGTGTCACTGTGATCACCACAGGCGATGAAGTCGGCAAGTTTGATGATGCTGCACCCCAACCCTGGCAACTTCGTAACAGCAACCAGAGTTCCATCGCATCGTTGCTGAGCCAACCGGCGTGGATCAAACATGTCGCGTCCGTTCATGCGGTCGATGATCGCGAGCAGTTGGCTCAGACGTTGACCACCGCTTTGACCGATTCCGATGCGGTGATCTTGACGGGAGGGGTATCGATGGGCGATTACGATTATGTGCCAGAGATTGTCCGCCAAGTCGGCGGTGAAGTGGTGTTTCATGGACTGCCGGTACGTCCGGGAAAGCCCATCTTGGGCGCGGCAACCGCCGATGGAAAGCTGATCGTCGGATTGCCTGGCAATCCAGTCAGTGCGACCATTGGCTGCCACCGGTTTGCAATGCCGTTGCTGGCAAAAATGAGCGGCCAAAAAAACTGGCGATCCAACTGCCCGGTTGTCCATTTATCCAATGCCGGATCCAAAACCATTCCTTTACATTGGATGCGATTGGTTCGCTTGATCGATCACGGCGTGGCGGAACCTGTGCAAAGTCTGGGATCGGGCGACTTGGTTTCACTTGGCCAAAGCACTGGATATGTTGAATTGCCACCGGGCGAAACGGGCAACGGCCCCTGGCCGTACTATGCTTGGAGCTGAATTGCTGAGTCCATCAATTGGTTTTGTTGCTAACGGCGCGACCAAGACATCCCTCTTCTGAATTATCAATGACTAATAACCGACGTGACTTTCTGCAGAAGGCATCCGTCGCACTGCCCATCGTTGCCGCGACCGCTGCTACTGCTGCGGAGCTAACCAATGATAATTTTCAGCCCGAAGAATTCTGGCGTGACCGGATGACACCGCCGGACGATGGTAAAAAACTGGGCTGGTTCGTGGATTCGCGTCGCTGCATCGGTTGCCATGCCTGCGAAGTGAGCTGCAAGAGCGAAAACGACGTGCCGCTGGGTAACTTTATTCGCCAGACGTTCTACCAAGACGTTGGCGAGTACCCCAAGGTCGCGCGGATGTTCATGCCGATGTCGTGCCAGCACTGCGAAGACGCGCCGTGTATCAAAGCTTGCCCCTGCGGCGCGTTGCACAAGACCACCGGCGGAACCGTGGCGGTCGATTACGAATCCTGCTGCGGGCACGGTTCGTGCGTGGATGCTTGTCCGTACGGTGCGATCTACTTGGATCCGGTCGCCAAGCAGGCGGTCAAATGCCACAACTGCTATCACCGCACAGAGCTTGGCGAAGGCGAGCCGGGCGACGATTCAGAAAGTGAGCTCGGCAGTGGGCTTGGCGGCGGCGAAGCAATGGAGCCAGCGTGCGTGCCGACTTGTCCAGCCGAAGCCTTGTATTTTGGCGATCTGAATGATCCGGAAAGCAAAATCACCAAAGCGATGGATGCTGCCAAAGAAGCCGAGGGAGAGTTGTCACAACTACGGCCCGAAAAAGAGACGCGACCCCGAATGTGGTTTGCCGGGGTCGCCTTGCCGATCGTCGAAAAAGTCATTCCAACGGAAGGCGAGTCGTTCAAAGGAGAGAGCTACGATATCTATCGTTGGAAGGAGGCGTCAAAGTGAGCAAGGATCAAACGCAGGAATCACGACGACGCTTTTTTGCACTCGGTGCCGCGATCGGCGCAAGCTCCCTGCTGGCTGGATTGGCCAATGGGCAAGACCCGAAGCAGTCGGGATCTGACAAGCCGAAACGGATCAAGCAGGGCATTGATCTGGATAAATGGAATCGAATCAAAGCCACGCCGTATCGAGGTGACATGCCCGGGGTTTGCAAGTTGCCCGGCCCGCATGCGAAACGAAACTGGCCCGATCGCGACAAGTATAAAAACGTCAAGAAGATCCCGGGCATGTGCCAGCTTTGCAGCACCGTGTGCGGCATCATCGGCTACGTCAAAGACGGTCGACTAATCAAGGTTGAAGGTAATCCGAACGATCCCAATAGCCGCGGATACCTTTGTGCGCGCGGCCAAGCGGCACTGAATCATCAATACCATCCCGAGCGTCTTCTGTATCCGCTTAAAAGAGTTGGCAAACGCGGCGAAGGCAAATGGAAACGGATCACTTGGGACGAAGCACTCGACGAAATCGCCGTCAAACTAAAAGCGATTCGCGACAGCGATCACCCCGAAGAGTTTGCGTTTCACCAGGGACGACTGCGCAGTAAAGATGCCGTGAAACGATTTTTGGTGGCGTTCGGCACGAGCACCCAATTGAATCACCGGGCTCTGTGCAGTGGCAATCGTCGCGCGGCAAACCTGACGTATCTTTGGGAGAGCGATTGGGATCTGAACGACGTCGAACACACCAAGTACATCCTGAATTTCGGCTCCAATGCGTTTGAGGCGCATCAAGGTCACATTCCGTTTGCCAGCCGGATCCAGAAAGGTCGATTCGAAAACGGTGCGAAACTGGTCACGTTCGATGTGCGAATGTCCAACACAGCGGGAGCCAGCGACGAGTGGTTTTCACCCTTTCCAGGAACAGATGGTGCGATCGCGCTTGCGATGGGACACACGATCCTGGCCGAAAACTTGCACGACGTCGATTTCATCGAAACCTGGACGAATGTTTCGGTCGATGAACTTCGCGAATTGTTGAAGGAGAATACGCCCGAGTGGGCAGCAAGTGTTAGCGGTGTCGCTGCCGACGATATTCGCCGAATCGCAATTGAATTTGCCAAGGCCGCGCCCAGGGCAACGACGATGTGTAACCGAGGCAGTTCGGCGCATTTAAATGGTTTTTACAACGACCGCGCGATTGGTTTGCTCAACGCATTGGTGGGTAGTGTTGGCAAAAAAGGTGGTTGGTGCTGGTCACCGTGGAGTGGCGTCGATCCGATCGCCAAGACTCCGCCCATGCCGCCTAGTCCCAAGACACATAGCGTATTGGAAGATCCGCCTGAGTATCCGCTGGCAAATGTTTGGCGACGGATGCGCGTGGGCGAGATCATTTATTTGTACTTGCTGCAGGGCCGTGCCAAACTGCAGGCGTACATGACGTACAACTTGGATTCGCCGATCACATGGCCCGAGGAGAGTCTGACGCAGCAAGTGATGTGCGATGAAAAACTGATTCCGTTTCACGTTTGCATCAATGCGTTTTACAACGAAACGGCTCACTACGCCGACATCGTTTTGCCTTGGTCGACCTACCTGGAACGTTGGGATCTTGATGCGCGAGCCTCGTACAATTTGCGTCCCTATGTCGGACTGCGGACTCCGATGGTCAAACCGCTGGGTGAATCACGCGACGTGCGTGATTTTTTTCCCGAATTGGCTCACCGGATCGGCGACGGGATGGAGCAGTGGTACCCAGAAAAAGATGTTCGCGAGTACATGGAGAAATGGTCTGAAAATATCCCCGAGAATCCGACGACCGGTAAAAGCGGACTGGATCGATTGTTAGATGAAGGCGTTTGGGAATCTGAGTTGGAACCGTTTTACGAGCCTTACGAGATCCAGCTGAGCAAAGAGGATCTTGCGGGCAGTCAAACCGACGAAAACGGCATCATCACCAAGGACGGTATCGGAATTGGAATCCAGCACGGCGATCGAGCGGTACGCGGTTTTAAAACGCCAAGTCGAAAATTTGAGATTCGCAGCGCGTTTGTGAATCGTATCGGCAAGAACAAAGACTGCAGCGATTTGATTGCACGCAGCGGAATGACCAAGACTTCCAATCGACCGGATAGTCATGCGGGCCACGACAGCGAAATTGACGAAATGCCGATTTGGTTTTTGCCAGTCGAGATGCAAAATCTGGCGGACGACGAACTCGTGATGACCAGTTTTAAATGGAACGTTCACAACCATGGGCGGACGATGAATTTAAAGTGGTTGGCCGAAATCGTTCACTCCAACCCCGCCTGGCTCAACCCCAAGACGGCGGAACGGTTAGGGATCCAAGACGGTGATTGGATCGAGATCACTTCTTACCACTCAGTTCATCTTCAAGAAAAGGCACCTCATCTTCGCCGTGAAGACTGGAAGGAAGGAACGACACGCCACGAAGTGTCCAAAATGCGAGTGCCAATTGTGACGATGCAAGGTATTCATCCCAGCGCGATCGCCATGAGCAATAGCTGCGGGCATACGCAGTACACCAGCGTGGCCCAAGCGACCAAAGAACCGGCCACCGCCGGCGCACTTGTCGGTAGCGATACGGAGACCTATCACGACGACGATTGGCAGCGCAACATGTGGTGGGAAGACAAAAGTGGCGGCGACACTTCCAAGTGGAAACCGAATACCGGTAACGGTTGGAACCAAAATAAACTGTTGCCGATTGCACCTGACCCTATCAGTGGTCAGCAGGCGTTTCATGACACCATCGTTCGCATTACGAAAATTGAAGTCGAATCGGCATGACGTCCGAAGAGCATCAATCACTGGCCAATGTCTACGCGCTAATCGGCCGGCTCTGGCTGAGCGAAGTCGATTTGGATTTGCTGCAGCAACTTGCCGCGACTGCACAGCATGACTCGTTACTGCGCGACTCGTTTGCCGTCGATGAGTCGATGCTCCAACCGGCGGGCGTTGAAATGCTTGCCGTCGAATACTGTTCGCTGTTTATCGGTCCCAAAAACCATTTGCCTCCGTATCAGAGCGTCTGGGAGGCTGGGCAATTGCAAAGCGAGACGGTCGCTTCGATGAATCGCTTTGCCGAGATTTTGGACGCGCCTGACATCGTTGATGGTTCGACGATGTCCGATCACGTGGGATACCAATTGCAGTTGATGGGACTCGTTCACCAACGTGCCAGTTTCCAGCGCAGTGACGAATTGCTTGAACTGGGGCAGTTGTTTTTCAGTCGTCATCTGTGTTGGCAGCAGCCGCTTTTGCGTTCAGTTATTCAGCGAAGCGGGGTGGGATTTTACGGATCGCTTGCGACTTTGACGGGCGAATTGGTTGATTCTGAAGCGACATTCGCGGGCTCCTAGCCATTGGTAGCCTTCTGCTGCCGTCGAGCTGCGGTAGAATGCCACACTGAACCTATGAACAAGAGTGTTTGATTCCCCCCTGACATTCTTATCTCACACAAACGCACAAGGAATCGCATGTCTATCAACTTGATCGATCTGATGAAGGATCAACTTACCGGCGCCATCGCAGGTCAAATCGGCAACAAACTCGGTGTCGACAAGAACGCTGCCGAGTCAGGAATCGGAGCCATTTTGCCGACCATTCTCGGCGGACTAATGAAACAGTCCTCGACACCCGCCGGTGCCGAATCACTGAACAATACTCTGGACCAAGCCGACTTTGACGGCGGACTCTTGGACAAGCTACCCGACCTGCTGGGCGGTGGTGGTGGCAACGATCAAGGCGGGATGTTGTCCGGGATGGGCGACACCCTTTTGCGCAGCCTTTTCGGTGACAAGGTGGCTTCGATTGTCGGTCTGATCTCCAAGTTCACTGGAATGGACTCCGGAAAATCTGGTTCGCTGATGGCGCTGCTTGCACCTTTGGTCATGAGCTTCTTGGGCAAGCAAAAACGGTCGATGGGACTTGATGCCAACGGACTGGCTGGGTTGTTGTCATCCCAGAAAGACGCCGTCGCTAGCAGCTTGCCACCTGGATTGGCTGGCACCATGGGCTTGGGCGAATTAGGCATCACGGATAGTCCCGCTGCAGCAGCACCCAGCCACTCACATTCAACGTCACAAGGCGGCGGTGGACTTGGCAAGCTGCTGATTCCGTTGGTGATCATCGCTGCACTTGGCTTCTTGGCCTACAAGTTTCTTGGTGGTGCAGGCGACGCGATCAACGACGGAGTGGATGCTGTCAAAAACGCCGAAGTGGGGCTTCCCGAAGTGCCAACAGTCGACAGCATGACTGGCCAGCTTTCGGGCGTTTTTGATAACTACAAAGAAACACTCTCCGGCGTGACGGACGAAGCAAGCGCCAGCGCGGCATTGCCGCAGTTGGAAGAGTACAACGAAAAACTTGGTGGCATGTCGGACTTGCTGGGCAAGCTCCCCGAAGGCGCTCGTGGTGCGGTTGGCGATCAAGTCAAATCGATGCTCGGACCCATCCAAGGAATCATCGACAAGCTCTACGCCATTCCGGGCGTCAAATCGATCTTGGATCCTGTGCTAAGCAGCATGGTCGAAAAAGCGAAGGCTCTGATTCCAGGCGCCTAATCGCGATTCGCGACGCTCAAGGTGTCAAGCGATGATGTCGGTCATGACATCGCCGTGCACATCGGTCAGCCGGAAGTCTCTTCCGGCGTAGCGGTACGTCAGTTGTTCGTGATCGAGCCCCATCAGGTGCAAGATCGTGGCGTGCCAGTCGTGAATGTGGCAGGGATTTTCAACGGCTTCGTAGCCATGTTCATCGGTCGCACCATAGCTAAGACCTCCCTTTACGCCGCCGCCGGCCATCCAGGTCGTGTAGCCTTTGTTGTTGTGATTCCGCCCGTCGGCTCCCTGGGCTGCGGGCGTGCGGCCAAATTCGCCGCCCCAAATCACCAACGTATCTTTGAGCAAGTCACGTTGTTTCAAGTCTTGTAGTAAACCGGCAATCGGCAGGTCGCAGGCTTCGGCACGAGCGCGGTGGTCATCGGTCAGACGAACGTGCTGATCCCAGTTGCCGTGCGTGACTTCGACAAACCGGACGCCGGCTTCGATGAAACGCCGCGCGAGCAAACACTGTTTACCAAAGTTTTCGGTAGGGCCACCGTCGGCGCCGTACATTGCCAAAGTCGCCGCCGATTCGTTTGATGTGTCCATCAACTCAGGCATTGCGTCCTGCATGCGAAACGCAAGTTCGTAGGATTCGATCACGCCCTCGACGCCTGGGTTGGTCTGGTCGCGACGCAGTTTTTCGCGGTTCAATTGTTGAATGAAATTCAGTTGGCTCCGCTGTTGCTGGTCGCTCAAACGAGGATTCTTGATGTCGGGAACCGATTCCCCTGATCCACCTTGCGCGAATCGAGCCGCTCGGCCGCCCCGTCCAACTTTGGTACCGCCATAGATCGCCGGGAGAAAAGCGTTGCCGTAGTTTCGAGCACTGCCCGACGGTGGACTGAGCGATACAAAACCGGGCAGCGAATCATTTTCCGTGCCGAGTCCGTACAGTGTCCAAGCTCCCAGCGATGGACGAACGAACTGGGTTGTTCCGGTATGCATTTGCGTCATCGCACCCGGGTGAACGGGTTGATCACACTGCATCGAACGAATCAGACAAAGATCGTCGGCGTGCTTGGCAACGTTGGAAAAAATATCTGAGATTTGTAGCCCGCTTTCACCGTGCGGATCGAACCGAAACGGTGACTTGAGCAGTTTGCCGCCGTACTTGCCACTCTTACCATGGTCTTTGGTGAGCTGTGGTTTGTAATCAAACGTGTCGACGTGCGATGGCCCTCCCTGCATACAGCAGAAAATGACGCGTTTCGCTTTTGCCGGAAAGTGCGCTGCCTTGGGCGTCAGCGGATTGGTTGATGCAGATTCTTGTGCACCAGCAAGACCGCTGATGCCCGAAAAAGCCATGTAGCCAAAGCCAGCGGAAACGTTTTGCAGGATCTGTCGTCGCGAATAGTTCATCGGGGCTCTCTTTCGGAAAAAGCGTTCGTCGCCAATGTCCAACCATGGAAAAGCGGCGGCGGTTTAATTTCATCAATCCAAGTAGCGAAACTCGGCGGATGCAAAAAGACTCTGGCACAGCAGTGCAAGTTTCTTGGATTCACTGGACCGTCCCATCGATCCGACAAATCTAGCGGTCGCGGATCGCTCGCCTCTGGTTGGCGGCCGACCGTATGTCAGCACAAATGCCTGTTCAATTTTGTCGTTCAAGCTGCCGTTCGTTCTCGCCAGCCGGTTTGCGAACGCGTCGCTTTGTTGGATCACGAATGCGTTGTTCATCATGTAGAGAGCTTGGTTGGGCGTATTGGACGATTCGCGTGTCCCGACCACCATCGTTGATTCCGCAAAATCAAAGACATCCAGCGATCGTGGTACTTCATCACGGACAATCGGCAAATAGACGCTGCGGTATGTCGCGTCTTCGGCATCAAGTTCACGCTGATTGATCAGTTTTGTGATCGAATTTCTTGCCGCGGTTGCTTCGGCCAACGAGGGGCGATTGCCAAAACCGGAACGTCCTGAACGGCCCATTCGCTCCCGAAACGATGGGCGCTGCCGGCCGGTGGAACTGCCTGGGCGTCTTCCGCTTTCAGTGTCCGGACGCATTCCGCCACGGCCTTGTCCGATGCGCTGGCGAAGAACGTCACGAATCTCCGGTCGCATTTTTTCGGTGACTTGGCGTATTTGTTCACGTGGATCCGATAGCCTTCCGTCGCGGACTCGCATGTAGCCTGCCTTGGCGACTGCGGAACCTCGCGGCCGATCGGTAACCAGTTCGCCGCTGACGGCCAGCATCGCGTCCCGTAATGCTTCGGCATCCAATCGCCGCGGGTTGGCTCGCCAAAGTAGGGCATTGTCGGGATCGAAATTGAATTTAGATTCGTCAAAGTCACTGCTGATTCGATAAGCGCGGGAGGTCGCGATTTCACGAATCAGCGTTTTGACGGACCAGCCCGAATCGACAAAGCGAACGGCCAAGTAGTCCAGCAACTCCGGATGCGAAGGCGACTGTCCAGTCACTCCAAAGTTCTCCGTCGAAGTGACAATTCCTTGCCCCATCAAATGTTGCCAAACGCGATTGACCATGACGCGCGCTGTCAGCGTGTTTTGGTCGCTTCCAATCCATCGAGCCAATTCAAGTCGCCCACTTTTGCGAGCCGGAATGGATGGTTGATCGTTGGTCAGCACCTGGGGAAAGCCCCGTCTGATGACTTGGCCTAGTTCGTCGATCTCTCCCCTGACCAATACCCGCGCGTCGGCGACCGAGTCGGAATCTTGTACGCCCATGCAGTAACTGCGTGGGTTACCATCGTCATCCACGACGGCCAATTGGGACGATAGTTTTGCCCGCTGTGATGAGAGCCGAACCAAGCTGGTCAGTGCCGATCCCGATTTGCCGGGGTTGTTGCGATTGCGACGAGCTTCGCCGATCTGACGTCCCATCTCGCTGATCTGTTCCCGCATGTCATCCATTTCAGCTTTCGACAACTTTTTGTCGAACGGACTGGGATCATCAATGGGCAACAAAATCAGGCTGCTGGATCGTTTGGTCTGCGCGTCGCTCAAGCTGCCAAACTCCGACGGGGGATTTCCAAAGTACGTGCGCGTACTTCCAAAGATGCCAGCCAGAGCGTAGTAGTCGGTCTGCGGAATCGCATCGAATTTGTGATCGTGGCAGCGAGCGCACGCAACGGAGGTTCCCAGGAAAACTCGCGTGGTCGTATCGATCTGTTCGTCGACATTGTCGGCGGCAAATTGACGACCGTTGTTTTCGTTTACATTTTTGGTGCCGATCGCCAAGAAACCGGTCGCAATCAAGTTCTGTGTCCATTGTTCATCGTCGTTGACGGGAAGCAAATCGCCCGCGATCTGTTCCTGAACAAAACGATCAAACGGTTTGTCTTCGTTGAACGAATCGATGACGTAGTCGCGGTATCGCCAAGCATGCGGGTACGTCAGGTTGACTTCGCGACCGGTCGATTCTGCGTAGCGTGCCACGTCCAGCCAGTGCCGTCCCCATCGCTCGCCGAACTGGGGTTTGTCCAAAAGACGATCGACGACCAGAGCGATGGCCGCATCTGGATCAGCGGACCATTTGGTTTGAAAGTAATCGATTTGTTCTGGTGAAGGCGGTAGGCCTACCAAGTCAAAGCAAAGCCGCCGAAGGACTTTGTACGACTGAGCATCCTGGTTGGGAGAAACTTCGGCTTTTTCCAATTCGCTCAGAAGGAAGTGGTCGATCGGAGTCCGCGTCCAATCCGCTGAGTTTACGCCGGGGACGGTTGGAAGCACCGGGTTTTGATAGGCCCAAAACGTCGATTTGGATTTCGCGATGTCATCGTCTGTGATGGTCGACTGGATCTCCGCAATCTCGGTCACGCGAGGATCCGGCGCGCCCATCAAGATCCATTTGCGAAAATCGTCGATCACGCTATCCGACAGTTTTCGTTTGGGGGGCATTACAAAGTCTTCGTGCGTGATGGCATTGAAAAGCAAGCTTTGCTCCAAATCACCCGGAACAATCGCCGCGCCGCTATCACCCCCGACGTGCGTCGAACGTTGATTGTCAAGCTGCAAACCACCGCGCGCATTTCCCGCCTTGCTGCTGTGGCAGCCGTAGCATTCCTTGATCAAGACGGGGCGGATCTTCGTCTCAAAAAATTTCGATTGTTCCGCCGTTAACGGGTCGGCCGATACCGTTGCCGACACAGCCAGAAAGATCGCGAGAGAGGTGAGGAAGCGGTTCACAAAATTTCTCTTGTCAAGAATGAAAACGACGTCTCTCGTCTTCGTTTTCTCACTGAGAAACCGAAGGCGACGCAATAAGTAGGGATCGCTTTGGTTCGCCGGCAGCTACTCCGACCGCGTCCCCCTGGGGAGAGAAGCGGTCCAGTGTAGCAGTGTCCTGATCGATCATTCAGGACGCTTTGGCTTCTGTCCACCTTTGGCGGAATCACCACCTTGTTTGCCACCGCGACGCGTACGTGCTCCCGCATCGGGGCGACCTTTGCCTCCGCGACGATCTCGCATTGATTTCATCATGGCTGTCAACTCGCTGACATCCAGCTTTTCGTCGCCGTCTTTGTCAAACTGTTTCATCATTTGCGCCACCATTACGGCCGGATCACGCTGAGCAGCACCGCCTCGTGGACCGTCTTTTTGTCTTTGCGCGTCATCGCGGCGCATCTTTCCGCGTTCCTTGCTGGCTTCGTCGGCCGATGCCGTGACAGTGAACGATGCCAATGCTAACAGAGCAACTGAGAGGGCAATTCGTTTCATGGGGAGGACTCCTGAGTCTGGATTTAGGGACGTTTTGCTCGTTTTTGCGGTGGAAATGATCCGCCGCTAAGGACTTAAACGTGCCACTCGCAATCGGAGGACCGGTGATTTCAAAAGTTTGTTGGTTTATTGTGGTTCACCGGTCGAGACTTTCTAAGTCCTGCGATGCCTTGCCAATCCGTATAGAGAGAGGGGGCTGATTTGTTCGCCCTCAATCGTGCTGGCTCGCGGGATCGATACAATGAAACTTGGCACCACTTTTTCTCAAGCGTTCTCACTGCCGCTGAACATGACCGATTCGAACGAACCGTCTGATCGTCAAGTTCGCGAAATGCGTGCGGGGAACCAACAGGCGCTCGCCGAAGTGTTTTCACTTTATACACAGCGACTGCGTCAGATCATCCGCTTCCGGCTCGACTATCGATTGGCGAATCGAATCAGCGATTCAGACGTCTTGCAAGAAAGCTTTATTGCGGCGGCTCGGCGTCTGGAGCACTTCGAAACCCAAGCCGACATGCCAGCTTTTTTGTGGCTACGGCTGATCACTCAGCAGCAATTAGTGGATCTTCATCGGCAGCATCTGCAAGCTGAAATGCGAGACGTGCGCAAAGAAGTCTCGTTGCCGGGGCATTCACCTTCGCCGCACACGTCGCTGGCGATCGCTGCACAGTTGGCTGGCAGAAATACCGCAGTCAGTGAAGTGATGTCGCGCGGAGAACGCATCGAAAAGCTAGAAGCGGCTTTGAATCAAATGGATGAAATTGATCGTGAAGTCATCGCGCTGCGACACTTCGAGGAACTCTCCAACATTGAAACCGCCAAAGTCCTAAACATCGAAACGTCGGCAGCCAGTAAACGCTATCTGCGTGCGATGCGTCGACTGGCCGATTTGATGCAGGACTTTGCCGACGAGAATGGTGGGGCATAAAAACATGACGCGGCTCCAAAAACTCAGCCAACAGCAACTGGACGAAATTGCGGAAGCTTTCTCCAGCGCGATTCGTAGAGACAAGCAACCCTCTGTCGACGACTTTGTCGCGCAGTACTGCGCGGATGGCATTGCTGATGAATCGGCCCAAGAGCTGCACTCGCTGCTTTCATCGATCGCGATGATTGAACGACTAAAGCAGACGCCCGCCGAACCGGTCGATGCTGCCAAGGAGATCCGCCAGCTTGACGACTACACCGTTGTTCGCGAAATCGGGCGGGGCGGGATGGGCGTTGTCTTTGAAGCCATCCACCAATCGCTCGGTCGCCGCGTTGCGATCAAGGTGCTCAGTCATGCGCTTCTGAATCAGCCCAAACACCTGGCACGGTTTCGTCGCGAAGCTCGCGCTGCGGCGCGGCTACGTCACACCAACATCGTTCCCGTCTTTGGTGTGGGCGAAGACCAATCCCAACACTACTACGTGATGGACTTCATTCGCGGGCTCAGTCTTCGCGAGTGGTTGGAGTCGCTCTCGGGTAGTCGCGGCCGGGTGTTACCGACCCAGGCCGAATCAATTTCCGAAACGGATACGGATTTGGAGGTCGACACGACTGTGTTTGCCAGCGATGCGACGACGGCTGACCCGATGGAAGAGGAAGCGTCGAACCAGCTTTCGGTGTCGATTCCTACTGACACTGATTCGCAGAAGTACTTTCGCTGGGTCGCTCAGGTGGGCGCGACCGTTGCTGATGCACTGCAGTACGCCCACAGCCAAGGGATTTTGCACCGCGATATCAAGCCCGCCAACTTGCTGTTAGACCAAGACGGGCGTGTATGGATCGCCGACTTTGGATTGGCCAAACTGACCGAACAAGACGCGACGATGACCGGTGACATCGTGGGGACTCCTCAGTACATGGCTCCCGAGTCATTCGAGAACGTCTATGACGAATCGAGCGAGACGTATTGCTTGGGGCTTACGCTGTACGAATTGTTGACTGGGCACGTCGCCATCGACGGTAAAAACACGAGCGATACGATTCGCCGGGCCACTCAGGGCGTCACGGTGAACCCACGCAAATGGAATCGCCGAATTCCACGAGACTTGGAAACCATTATCGTCAAATCGGTCGCACTGGATTCGTCGGCCAGGTACGCAACGGCAAGCGAAATGCGAGACGACTTGCAGCGTTTCTTAGCGGACCGACCGATCGCGGCACGGCGAACCGGGCCAGCCGAACGATTGATTCGTTGGAGTCGCCGTGAGCCAACGGTCGCTGCTTTGACGCTGGGCATCTTTGCGTCGCTGCTGACGCTTGCCATCGTAGCTGGTGTGGCGTATTGGAAAACCAACCAGGCCCTCGTTGATACGCAAGTGGCAAAGAACTCGGCGGTGTCAGCAGCCCGCGTCGCCCAAGAACAACGTCTGTTGGCTCAATCCAATTTGCAAGTCGCTGTGAAAGCGTTTGACGAAATCAGTCAGCGTATCGTTGACCGCAGCGATGAACTTGATGCGGACCTGCTGGGCGACATTGCTGATTCGACTTCGCCGGCGGTTTCGCAGCAAGACGCTCAATTGTTGCAATCGCTTTTGTTGTTCTTTGATGAACTAGCCAAGAACAATCGCGACAACGTCGAATTGAAACTGCAGGCCGCCGCCGCGATGAAACGCGTTGGCGATATCCATCATCGACTGGGGCAGCACACTCAAGCCGACAAGGCATTTCAGGAAGCGTGGATTCAGTACAACGAAATCGCATCGGCGTCGTTGACCGTGCCAGACGACTTGCAGCAGAATTTACTGCTAACTCAGGTCACCATCATGAATGATCGAGCTTCGATCGCTGGCCTGAGAGGCAATGTTTCGCAGGCTGTCGATTTGTATGACCGTACGATTGATCTGCTAAACGAATCGTCGAACTTGCTGGAGTCGACAGAAGGGCGTTTCGAGTACGCGAGAGCCAATAGTCTATTTTCATCGATAGCTACTCGCTCTGGTTTGGATGTCGCGGCAAGTTTCAAGTCACGCGGCCGCCGCCCGGTCCATCGCTTCTTTGGCAACAAAGACGCCCCTAGTTTTCGTCAGGAACTGTATGCCAGTAACGAAGCGATTCAGGCACTGACATCACTGACCAACGATGCCCCCGATGACTTGCGTTTTCAAATGGCGTTGTCCCGGGCGCTTCGTCAGCGCGCCGAGGCGTCTTTGTCGGATGATCGTCCCCTTGGCGACCGCTTGAAACAACCGCGATTGATGGCAGGTGTCAGAAAAGATGTCAGTCAATCGACGGACATACTGGATCGATTGCGCGAGCTTCATCCCGACAATGTCTCCATTCAGTACGAACTATCAAAAACGCTCAGCGTGATTGCGTTTCAACTCGGTGGTGAAGACGCGCGGTATTCTCAACGCGGACGATTGGTCAAATCAAAACGCATTGCTGATGAACTGCTTGCTCAGTCCCCCGATACGCCCCGATACCTTGCGCTCAAGGCGCACTCGCTGGGGCAGATGGCGAAGGCTCGCCGAATGCAGGGCCAAAGTGATGAAGAGCTCAGTCTGTTGCGGGAACAGTTGGAGATTCAGAAGCGATTGTTGAAGGGCGCACCTGAGTTGAGCCAGTACCAGATCAAATTGGCGCAAACAATCGAGCGTCTTGCCGAAGTTCATCTTGCCAAGGGACAACGAAAAGAAGCGGTTCAGTATCTAAGGCAAGCGACTGATTCGTTGTCCGAAGTAGTCAACAGTCCAGTGGCTGCTGCCAAACTGATGCAACTAAATCGAAAACTGGGCGGATTGAAACGCGATCCTCGCCCCCGGTAGAGAGCATTTAGTCATAATGCTCGAACTATGAAACTGTTTACTTCCGGACCAATTTTCGCCAGCCTCTGTGGCTTTGTTCTGCTGCTGGTTGCCGACAATAGCGCTGCCTCTGACGCCGTCTTGTTTGAGCAGGAAATACTACCTCTGTTGCAATCGCATTGTGTCGATTGCCATGGGGCCAACGATCCTGAGTCGGGTTTGCGAGTTGATCGGCGTTCGTCATTAATTCGCGGCGGTGATTCTGGAGAGGCGGCCCTGACGCCCAATCAGGCTGATGGCAGTTTGCTGTTGCAACTGGTACGCGGCGATGATGCGGATCGTCGGATGCCGCCTGAGGGAGAGTCGCTGTCGACCGACGAAATCGCTCTGCTAAGCCGTTGGATCGATCAAGGTGCAAAGTGGCCGGGGCAGATGCCCGGCCAGAAAGATGCACAGGACGATACGTTGCAAAGTGACCACTGGTCGCTTCAGCCATTTTCGCGACCGAAGGTTCCCCGGTTTGATCAAGGCAACAACGCTATCGATGCCTTCATCAACAAGCGGCTTGATGCGGCAGGGCTGACATTTTCACCGCCGGCCGATTCCATCTCGATCGCGCGCCGCGTTTCGTTTGTACTGACTGGATTGCCGCCAAGCGATTCTGTCACTGGCGATGCGAAGGAGCGAGACTATGCCACGATGGTCGACGAATTGCTTGCGTCTCCCGAGTACGGTCAGCGCTGGGCACAGCACTGGCTGGACGTCATTCGCTGGGCCGAGACGGTCGGCTTCGAAACGAATTCGGAACGCAAGCAAGCGTGGCCTTATCGTGACTGGGTCATCGATGCATTCAATAGCGACAAACCTTACGACCAGTTCATCCGCGAACAGATCCTCGGTGACGAATTGGGGCAGGACGCTGCGTTGGGGTTTCTTGTTGCAGGACCCGCGAATTTACCCGGTCAGATTGGCCGTGACGAAGAGGCCATGCGGCAGTCGCGACAAGACGAACTGGACGAAGTGATTCAGACTGTCAGTCAAGGCATCATGGGGCTGACGATCGGCTGTGCACGCTGTCACAACCACAAGTTCGATCCGATTTTGCAAAAAGACTACTACTCGCTGCAAGCAATCTTTGCGGGCATGTCCTACGGTGATCGACGGTTGCGAGGTGAAGCGGACGATCGGCTGACGGATCGAGTGCCAGCCGAGGCCGAAAAGTTGCGTTCGTTGATCGCCAAAGCCGATTCGCTGCGGGTGCAAAAGAAACTTCGTCCGCCCCTGCCATCGTTTCCCAAAGAAACCTTCGACCCGATTCTCGCCGATGGTGTCCGGATCGAAATCATGGCAACCAACAACGATGGGGCTGCATCGCTCTACGAATTGCAGGCCTGGACCAGCGAACACGATAATGGTGCTGAGGAGGACGTTTCCAAGAATGCAAGTTCCCAAAGCAGCACCTCGCGAAACATCGCGCTTGCTTCAAACGGAAGTCGCGTTTCGGCTTCAAGTTTTGCGTTGGCCAATCAGACGCGGCACTTCGACAATTTGATTGACGGCAGCTCCGACAGGCGTCAAGCGTTTCCTTGGGTGGCAGCCAAAGCGGGCCCAGCCTGGGCGCAAGTTGATTTTGCGAATTCGACGATGATCAACGCTGTCGCTTGGGATACCAGTTCGGGTGTCCCTGTTGATCTTGTCGTCAAAGTTCGCGATGTCGCGACGGGGCAGTGGAGGGCAGTCGCTACGTCACGCGACCGCATGCTGCGAACGGACGATATTCGCAAAGCCGAAAGCATCGTCATCGATGGCTTGTCACAAAAAGAGGTTAAGGAGCTGTGGTCCGTCAATCAAAGTGTCAATCGAACGCGGCTTTCGGTCAATCGTTTGAAGGCGGGATCACGAGTCTATGCGGCTAGGTTTAGCGAAAATCCCGCCGCGACTTGGCAACTCAGGCGTGGTGATCCGATGCAACGCATCGCCATGGTGCCGCCATCAACTCCCGTTGTCTTAGGAGCTCTGTCGCTTGGGATTGATGCACCCGAACGGACGCGGCGGCAAGCTCTGGTCAGCCAACTCACATCGCCCCATCATCCGCTGACGGCTCGAGTGATTGTCAACCGGATTTGGCAGCATCACTTTGGCATCGGCATCGTGGAAACGCCGTCGGACTTTGGCAAAATGGGTTCGCTTCCGTCGCATCCTCAGCTGTTGGATTGGCTGGCCAGCGAGCTGGTGGACAACAACTGGTCGCTGAAACACATCCATCGACTGATCCTCAATTCCAAAACGTTTCAGCAGTCCAGCGTTCCCCGACCGGCTGCCTTGCAGCTTGATGCCGATTCACGACTGCTCTGGCGTTTTCCACCCCGACGCATCGAAGCCGAATCGATCCGTGATTCGATTCTACAAGCGAGCGGCAAACTGAACTCGCAAATGGGTGGGCGTGGCTTCAATTTGTTTCAGCAACGCGGCGGGCTTTCGGACTACAAGCCTTTGGAGACCTTTGATCATGAAGGTTGGCGACGCATGATCTATGCGCACAAGATTCGCATGCAATCTGTTGATGTATTTGGCACGTTTGATTGTCCCGACGCAGGTCAGATGAAGCCGCGGCGAACGCAATCGATCACGCCCCTGCAATCGCTGAGTTTGTTGAACAGTCCGTTTGTGAATCGACAAGCTGCTTTCTTTGCATCAAGAATCGAGGACGAAGTCGGGGCGGATTTGAACGCTCAGATTGATCGAGCTTTTGAAATTGCATTTTCCCGCAAAGCGACTGATCCTGAACGAATCGAGTTGATCAAGCTGGTGCGCGACGAAGGGCTCATGCAAATGTGCCGCGTCTTGATCAATACGAGCGAGTTTCTTTACCTACGCTGATAAGAATCACTTCATGCTTCCTTCCATGGTGCCGAATCGATTGAGCCGACGACGCTTGCTCAGTGGCAGCGCAGCTGCGCTGCCGCAGATTGCGTTGGCATCTCTGTTGGCCGACCGGACGTCCGCATCCGAAAAGCCTCATTTTTCCGCCAAGGCCAAAAACGTCATCGTCGTTTTTTGTTCGGGAGCGATCAGCCACGTCGATACGTTTGACTTCAAGCCTGAACTTCTGCGTCTTAACGGGAAGCCACTGCCGGGAAATGCCAAGCTTGTTTCGTTTCAGGGCCCCAATGGGAATCTGACGGCGCCACTTTGGAAATTTCGACCGCGCGGTCAGTCAGGAAAAATGGTTTCTGATCTGGTACCACGCATTGGCGAATTGGCGGATGAGATTTGTTTCTTTCATTCGATGACCAATAAATCCAATACGCATGGTCCCGCTGAAAATGTGATGAACACGGGATTTGCCTTTGATGGGTTTCCCAGCATGGGGTCGTGGATCAACTTTGGATTGGGAAGCGAAAACAAAAACTTACCAGCCTTTGTCGCTATCGAAGATCCGCGCGGAATGCCGCAGTCGGGGCCCAACAACTGGGCCAGTGGATTCTTGCCTGCGTCTGTACAAGGTACCCCGCTGAGCACGACTATGCCGATTCGATATCTGCAGCCACCCAAATCCGTCAGTTCCAAAACAGACACGGCAGCACGTGACGCTCTTCAGTTTATGGAGCAAAATTTCCAGCGAAGTTATCCAGGCGATAATCAGCTTGCCGGTCGGATCGCCAGCTACGAATTGGCCGCGCGAATGCAAATGCATGTTCCCGAAGTCACCGATCTATCGCAGGAGTCAGCTCACACTTTGAAGCTTTATGGAGCCGATAGTCCTGACAAAACCAAGGCGGCGTTTGCGAACAACTGCATCCTGGCTCGCCGTTTGATCGAAAGCGGTGTTCGATTTGTGCAGCTCTTCAACGGAGCTTACGCGTCAGGTGGCCGCATCAATTGGGACGGGCACAGCAAGCTGAAGGAGCAATACGACGTCCACGGACAGATTCTGGATCAACCCGTCGCGGGACTGCTTCGTGATTTGAAGCAACGCGGCATGTTGGAGTCAACGCTGGTCGTTTTTGCAACCGAGTTTGGCCGCATGCCGATGTTTCAAGCGGGCACGTATGGGCGAGACCATAATCCGCTGGGGTTCACTTGCTGGATGGCTGGCGCGGGAGTTCGCAAAGGATATAGCTATGGAGCCACCGACGAATTCGGATTCAAAGCCGTCGAAAACGTCGCGACGGTACACGACTTTCACGCAACCATCTTGCATCTGCTGGGCCTGGATCACAAACGCCTGACGTTTTATCACAACGGAATCCAGCGTCGTTTGACCGACGTTCACGGCAAAGTAATCCGAGACGTATTGGCGTAACCGATTGGACAGTCCACCTGATCATCGACGTGTCACAATCGTGTACACTTTCAATCGACTGACGCGACCATCTTTGTCAGTTTGGAATGTTACTTCTCCTCGGCAAGCTTGACAGTCGTCGTTCATGAAACGAAATTTCCTGCTATTCGTCTTGTTGTGGATCGGTCTAGTCTGTTGCGGCGAAGTTTGCGTCTTTGGCCAAGATTCGCCTGCCCAAAGCGACAACGCAAAACGTGGAATTGCCGTGTCGGTGAATCCAGCGGGAATGCGACAGCAGGTGCCCGGGCAATGGGCGACGATGTCGGTCAGTGGAAGCAATCACACAGATCAAGACGCGCAAGAGTCCGTCGTTCTGCAAGTTGGTGATGACGCTAAGCACCAGTTCTCGCGGAAGTTTTTGATTCCCGCTCATTCACGTCGGCAAGCTTGGGTCCCTGTCAAAATTCCCAAAGTTGATCTGGAAGCTCAGCAAAGAATCGACCTTACCTCGATTCGGATTGGTGAATCAGAGGATGTTGAAACGTTTCAGGCTAATTCGATCGGCGAGCCCATCGTCAAGCGATCGCTGATGCTCTCCAAACCCGGTGCCCAGGTTGCGGTCTTGTCGCAGCCCGCTCCAGGAAAGAAGCCAGTGGCCGGCGATCTGCAAAGTGTGGTCGATGCGATCTATCAGATGCGAGACCAGTCCGACAGCGGTTTTGACCGAGGCGAATTGGTTAACTACGTAGGGAGCTTTTTGCCTCCGCAAACGCAATCGCTCGATTCACTTGATCAGCTGATTTTGATTGACGAAGGATTCTTGTACGACTCTACCGCCGCCGCGCGAGTCGGTCAGTGGCTGCGAGATGGGGGCCGGCTTTGGGTGATGCTTGATCGAATGAAGCCGGATTCCGTTCGTCGGCTTCTGGGCGATCAGTCTTGTTTTTCATCGTTTGATCGAGTCGAACTCAATCAGTTTCAAATCGATCAGCTCAATCGAACGACAGGCCACATTGTTGAATCGTCGCAATGGTCTTCCGACACGCCAGTCGCGATGGTGCGTGGGACGGCTGACGCCGATCAAATTGTCTGCGCCATTGATGGATGGCCAGCCGCTTTCACTAAAGTAATCGGCAATGGCGAAGCACTGTTTACCACCATCGATGTCCGTAGTCTGGTTGGAGATGGAGTTCCGCTTGCGGCGTTTCGTCAGGTCTCCGACGATTTTTTTACTCCCAAGGCCGGTGCGCAACGATACGCGGACGTGATGATGCCGCTGGTGGATAACGAAATCGGTTACCAAATCCCCCGTCGCGGTTTGATCGCCGCTGTACTGGGGTTTCAGTTACTCATTGTCTTGGCGATTGGAATCTGGCTCGCCCGACAAAAGCGTCTTGATCGAATGGCGATCGTCATCCCCGTGACGGTGGCGATCGCTTCAGTCGCTCTGATTTGGACTGGAAAACGGCAGTCGGGCTCGATTCCTCCAACGTTTGTGACCGGTCAATTCGCCCGCGTAATTTTGGGCGGCACCGAAGTGCTGGTCGATTCGATTTCGGCGATCTACTCTGACCAGACGATCGAGCTCGATCTGGTGGCATTGCCACAGGCAACCATGTCGCTGGTCGAGACACCTGATTCGCCTCAACGATTGCAATGGACCGATGACGGGCAAAGTCGCTGGGTCCATTTGGTTCAGCCACCCGGCGTCGTGCGTCATCTCCGTAGTGAATCTCACGAACAGCTGAAGAAGCCGTGGACGTTTCAAGGGCAGTTCACCGAGCGTGGGTTTGAAGGCAAGTTGGACGGGATTGATTTTGATAACTGCAGCGACGGTCTAGTCGTGAGCGATTCGACGCCGTCACTCTCGCTTGCGAAATCGGGTGACAGCTGGGTTGGTGCGTCAGAGGCTGTTTTGTTGGAGGGGCAATTTGCAAAGGAGTCGATGTTGTCGGAGCGTCAAAGACAGCGTCAGTCGGTATTGCGAGAATTGCACGACCCAAAAAAGAAGCTCTTTGGGCGGGCTCCTTCTCTGCTGATGTGGACCGAAGCCCAGCCATTTGGTCTGGAAATTGCCAAACCGTTTACGAGTCGCGGTTCGGCATTGGTTCAAATGCCAATCCGCTATCAACGCACTCCGTCGGCCACGACTTTTACGGTGCCCGCTAACTTTGTCCGGATGGAAGTTGCCGCGGGGGATGATGGCTATTCCACTCTCTTTAATCCGCAGACCGGCCGATGGTTGGAAGAACGCACGCGGGCACAATCTACGGGGGTACGCTGCTATTTGCCTTCGTCAGTGATGCCATGCAGCCTGACCAAAGCCGTGATCGAAATGAAGATCACCGCTCCGTCACGAACGTTGCAGATCGATGCAGCTGTCGGCGATCAATTTGAGACGATTTACCAACAGCCTAACCCCAGCGGTTTGGTTCGAATCCTGATCGACGACCCCGACCAACTTAAACTCGATGCGAAAGGATCGCTGTCACTGCGAATCGCAGTCTCGTCCACCGAGCAGGAGCTCGCCGCGTCGAACTCTCCAGTTCAGTCGAACGGTAGCCAACAAGACTCCGCAGCTGACAGTCGAGTATGGCAAATTGATTTTGCACGAGTAACACTCACTGGAAAAACACAATGACTTGGAACAACGCGAAAACCGCACTTACTGCTCAACGGACTTGCTATCGTGACTGACCAACAGCCCGTCGTGGTGATCGAAAACTTGACCAAACGCTATGGCGATTTCGTCGCGTTGGATTCCTTGTCCATGCAGGTTGATAAAGGCCAGATCTTAGGCTTCATCGGTCCCAACGGTGCAGGCAAGACTACGACGATTCGCATACTCGTTGGGCTCTCCAAGGCGACCAGCGGCAGAGCGACGATCGCGGGATGTGACTGTTTGACCGATTCTCGGAAGATCAAACGCATCGTCGGCTACATGCCCGATGATTTTGGAAAATACAACAACATGCGAGTGTCTGAGTACCTCGATTTTTTTGGTGCTGCCTACGCCATCGGACGTCGTGATCGGGTGCGGCGAATTGATGAGACACTTGAGATCGCCGGTGCGACGCACATGAAAGATCTGTTCGTCGATGCGCTCTCGCGAGGCATGCAGCAGCGCGTCGCTATCGCGCGAACACTGATTCACGATCCGCAGATGATCATCTTGGACGAACCGGCAAACGGTCTGGATCCCCAAGCTCGGATCGACATGCGTGAGATCCTGCTGCGATTGGCTGAGCTAGGAAAAACGTTGATTGTTACCAGTCACATTTTGCCGGAACTGGCACGGGTGTGCGACTTGGTAGCGATGATCACCAAAGGCAAGCTAAGAGCGTTTGGCACGGTGGATGACATCATGCGAGATATCAAACAACGTCGCACATTTGAAGTGCTGTTGTTGGATGGGCAATCGGTCGAACCGGTCGCAACGCAAATCCGAAAATGGCTGGACCAAAAGGAACCAACCGGCCTCGAGTCCAAGAACGCCGAAGCAACGCAAGCGGTTACGGCTGACAGTGCACAGACATTGGTTCGATTCGAAACCAGCCTCACGGATAACCAACTGTCGGAATTGTTAAATCAATTGGTAGCTTCCGACCATGCGATTGCACAGTTTCGCGAACTGGCAACGGATCTCGAAGACGCGTTCCTTTCAGTGGCGGGTGCGGGCGCTCAAGGAGACGCGACATGAACCCGGTTGTTCAACGTGAGTTCTACGGCATTCTCCGTTCCCCGAAAGCGTTTGCCATCCTGATGGCGTTGTCGGCGATTTTTGCGATGGCGGTGTTGTTGCGTTGGCCTTCGTCGGGCACCGTCGATCTAAGCGGCACGCAGTCAATGGAAGTGTTTCGCATCCTGGGATACGGCTTGCTCGCTGGAGTCGTCTTTCTGGTTCCCGCGTTTCCGGCCACGTCGATTGTCAACGAGAAAAGCAGTGGCACGTTGGCTTTGTTGCTGAATTCACCGCTCAGCCCCTGGGCGATTTATTTCGGCAAGATCTCTGGCGTGTTGCTCTTCAGTGTGCTGGTGCTCCTAAGTAGCCTTCCTGCCGCAGCAGCCTGCTACGCGATGGGTGGCATCGATTTGGTCAGTCAGCTTGGTTTGTTGTACGTCGTGCTGGTCTTGCTTTCGCTGCAGTACGCGACGCTGGGCATGTTTGTCAGCAGTTTGGTGCAGTCGGCCGACGCTGGAGTTCGCGTGACGTATGCCGCGGTGCTTGGGCTATTCGTGTTTTCGTTGATTCCAGCCTTGTTGACTCGCGGCAGCCAAGCAACTGCTTCGATTTCGGCGGTGACATCTTGGGTACGCAATTTGTCTCCGCTGCCTGCTGTCATGGAAATCATGGGGCACGGAAGCGTTGGGTCATCGGGACTTCGCGATGTTCCCAATCTGACAGGGTTTGCGGTCGTCACGATCGCTAGCAGTGTGGTGTTTGCGTTGCTAACGCTTTCGCGAATGAACTATCGGATTTTTGATCGATCTCGCAGCCAGGGAATCATCACCAACGACCGAACTCTCGCATCGCGTACGTTTCGTCGATTGTTTTACTTGGTGGATCCACAACGACGCAAAGCAGGCATTCCTTGGTACATGAATCCGATCATGGTCAAGGAATTTCGCTCACGACGTTTCGGCCGATCACAATGGCTGATTCGACTTGTCTGCGTGTGTGCGGTCATTTCCATGGTGCTTACGTTTCTTGCGGCAACCAGCGTGACGGCATGGGGCGTCGATTCGATTGGCGGACTGTTGGTGCTGATGCAAGTCATGCTGGTGGTTTTGCTGGCACCAAGTCTTGCATCCGGCTTGATCAGCAGTGAGCGAGATGGTGGCGGCTGGGAACTGCTTCGTGCGACACCGTTGTCGCCACTGAAGATTCTGTCGGGCAAAATGCTCAGTGCGGCTTGGACGTTGGCGTTGGTGTTGCTGGCGACCCTGCCAGGCTATTTGATGATGATTTACATCCGCCCGACCATGTGGCTTCAAGTGCAGTTGGTCCTGATCAGTCTGTTGTGGACGACCGTGTTAGCATTGACGACTAGCGCGGCAGTCGGCAGTCTCTTTCGGTTGACGGCTGTGTCGACGGCAGTGACTTACGTGGTCATCGTTGGTCTGTTTTTGACGCCGATCTTGTTTTGGCTCGGACGCGATGCACCCTTTGGCCATAACCTGGTCGAAAAAGCTCTTTTGATCACTCCCGTGGGTGCTGCCTTGAGCGTGATCAATGCGCCGGGGTTTGCTTCCTACGACCTACTGCCCGCGGCTTGGTATGTTGCGGGAATCGTATCCTTTTTCATGCTCGTGATTTTGGGTATCCAAACATGGCGTCTGACGCGGTCCGTATGAGAACTCTCCTGTTGAAAATCGTTGTTTGCTTGGCGCTAATCGGTTGCATCGCAGCAATTGCTCCCAGCCGAACTACGGCAGCCGATCCGTTTTCTGAATACGATCTGGCCATGTTTGAACGCCCGGCACTTGCGGTGCCGAAGTACGAAAAGCTTTTTCCATCCGGTTTGATGCCTCTATGGATCCAAACGCTTGATCGGTCGGACGCTGGTCTTCGACGGCTGACAATCGACACGCTCGCGATTGCGCACGAACGTGGTGTGGCGGACGTCCAACAGGCAAAAGCACCGTTGATTGAACTGCTAAGCCAACCGCAGCAAGATTTGGACACGGTTGCGTCGGCCGCGCGAACACTTGTCGTTTTAGAATCGATAGAAGCGGCTCAGTCGCTTGCGGACGCCGCCATCGAACGAGGCAGTCGGATCGCCAACATCGTCGAACCTGCGTTTGCGAAATGGAAGTCGCCTGTCCTCAAGAAGAACTGGATTGAACGGTTAGATCAGGCAAACGTGACTGATTCGATGCTTCTGTTGGCAATCGATGGCGTCGGTGCCATTGGTGCAAAGGAGGCTGACAGCGCGCTCTATCGCATCGCCGTGGACCCGGATAAACAGACAACCGTGCGACTACGTGCTGCTAAGGCTCTAGGTGCCATCGGAGCGTCGCAATCGCTCAGCCGAGCTACCCAGCTGGCCGCGTCGGATCCCTCAAGCAAAGATTCAAGAGTCATTGCGTTGTTGGTCGTTGCAATGTTGAGCTCGGACAAATCTCCGCAGGCCATCGAACTGTTAGGCAAACTGTCGGCCGATTCCAATAGCGTCGTGCAGGCAGCCAGTTTGAAACGTCTTTTTGAAATCGACCCCGCCGAAGTTGATGCTTTGGCAGACAATTTGGTAGCGAGCCCAGACGTCAACGTTCGTCGGCACTGTATTCGCGCGATGTTGGACAATCCTCGTCGCGAACGCATTGCTTCAATCGCACCGCACCTGGACGATGTGAATCCTACGCTTCGTCGCGAGGTGACTACTGGACTGTTGCGATGGGCAGAGAGTAAAGAGCTTCGGTCAGAAGTCATCGCTCAGACAATGCGAGTGATGCAAAACGACTCTTGGCGAAGCTGTGAACAAGCGTGTGTGGTGATGGCTAAATTGGACCACAAACCTGCTGGCAGCCGCATGGTCGACCTGCTTGGTCATCGGCGAGGTGAAGTCAGAGTTGCTTCGGCCTGGGGTCTAACCCAGTTGCGCGACCCCCAGTATTTGTCCGACATGCTCCAACATGCCGAAGCGGTTTGCGACGGATTTATGAACGGACAGTTCAACGACAGCATGCCCGGTATGTCGCTGCAAATGGCGCATTTATTTGTTGCATTTGGCGACCAGATGTATGCTCCCGCCAATGCGGTTCTGCGATTGTATCTGCCCAAAAATTTTGACATGGGAATGGAAGCGAGGTCGGCTGGCTGCTGGGCGATTGGATTGATTAACGCAAAAGAGCCTTCCGAGGAGCTGCTGTCTATGCTGGAAGGTCGATTCATGGATACCAATTCGATGGAGCCGGAGGACGACGGGTTTCGCTCGATGTGTGCCATTGCGTTTGGGCGGATGAAACTGGAAGACAAGCTGCCTGACCTACGACGATCCGTTGGGACGGGACGTTGTGGGCAGGCTTGCTACTGGGCAATCGAACAGATGACTGGTGAAAAGACTCCTCCGATTCCTGTCCGACGCCTGGTTCAAGAGGATTGGTTTTTGGCCCCCGTTGCCATTCCCTGAGAGCGTCGCGATAGGTGTGACAATGGCTTTGCAAACGGCCACGCTGCTCTGTACGCGACCTGTAATGAAATCTCACGTCTCCCAACCAACGCCACGGTGCCGCCATGCTTCCCGATAATCAATCAACTCCGCTTCGTATGGGGCTTATCGGAGGCGGGGGCGCCGGTTTCATTGGCAAAGTTCATGCCACGGCTGCGACGTTAGACAACCGAGCGGTAATCGTCGCTGGTGCTTTGTCGTCGGATCCGCAGCGATCACGCGATTCAGCTTCGATGTTTGGCATTGATCCAGCCAGAGCCTATGGATCCTATCGTGAATTGATCGAAGGCGAACTGAAGTTGCCCGCGGATCAGCGAGTCAGTTTTGTCTCCATCGCCACTCCCAATCATACACACGCACCAATAGCGATCGCCGCACTGAAAGCTGGCTTGCACGTCATCTGCGACAAACCCATGACGACTGGCTTGGACGAAGCTGACCAGGTGGTCGCGGCAGCCGAGGAAAGCGGTCGCGTGTTTGCACTGACTCACAATTACTCCGGCTACCCGATGATGCGGCAGGCTCGGCAAATGATTGCTGAGGGCGATTTAGGCGAGATCATTGCCGTCCGCGCAAATTATGTGCAAGGGTGGATGCACGGCATGGATGCGACGCAAACGCCCCAGCGGGGCGCCTGGAAGTCCGATCCGACCCTCAATGGCCAGGCGGGGTCACTAGGTGATGTGGGGACTCATGCATTTCATTTGGCTGGCTTTGTGACCGGGCTGAAACCTGAATCGCTGCTGTGCCGAATGCAGTCCTATTCCGAACATCACCAGTTGGATGACTATGGGCACGCTCTGTTGCAACTGGATGGCGGCGCGACTGGGTTGATCACATGGAGCCAAGTGACCCACGGTCGGCTGAATGATCTGTCAATCGAAATCGACGGCACCAAAGCCGCGTTGACGTGGCGTCAAGAAGAACCCAATCAACTGTTCGTGCGCTCACTTGGACGCCCCACTCAGATTTACGAGCGAAATCCCAACGCCGACTATTCGACTTCCCAAGCAGTCGATGCTTGTCGTTTGCCGGGCGGACACCCCGAAGCGTTTTTCGAAGCGTTTGCCAATGTGTATTCAAACGCGTTTGACGACATATTAGAAATTGACTGTGGCGAATCCGTCGACCGTCATTCCACGATCTACCCTAGCGTTTACGACGGTCGCGACGGTGTACGATTTATGGATCGCTGTCTTCAAAGCAATCAGAATCAATCAAGCTGGCAAAGCTGGTAAGTCATCGCTAGCGTCCCATCCAAATCTTATTCTTGCGGAGCACTCTGATGTCGGACAAATCTCAACCACCCCTTGGTCGCCGTGAACTGTTGACGTACGCGGCGTTTGGTGGCGCGGCGTTTGCCGCAGCCGGCGGAGCAAGAAAGGCCGTTGCTGCGGACACGCCTCCGAAACGCAAATACAACATGAAGAAGTCGATCAACCTGTGGGCGTTTCCGTACCCCGACAAGATGTCGCTCAAAGAGTGTCTTCAGCTCGCTAAGGACGCAGGCTTTGACGGGATCGAATTGAACTACGATTTGGAAAGCGACTTGTCGCCTAAATCGGGGACAAAAGAGTTCGTGGCGATTCGCCAAATGGCGGAAGAGATCGGCATCGAAATTAGCGGGTTGTGTTCGTTTCTCTTTTGGCCCTATCCGCTGACCAGCAATGATTCTGCCGAACGCGCCAAAGGAATGGAGCTGGCGGGCAAGATGACGCAAGCGGCTCACGATCTGGGCACCGAAAATTTGCTGGTAGTTCCCGGTGCTGTCCACATGCCATGGCGAGAAGACCACGATCCCACTCCCAATGATGTCTGTGACGCGCGAGCGCGAGAATCAATTGGCAAGTTGCTGCCGATGGCAGAGAAGCTAGGCGTCTACTTGAATATGGAGAACATCTTCTTCAACGGTTTTTTGATGTCGCCGATGGAGATGGTCGATTTCGTGGACAGCTTTGGCAGCGAACACGTTCAAGTTCACTTCGACACCGGAAACATCATGGAATACCAGTTCCCAGAACACTGGATTCCAATCTTGGGCAAGCGAATTAAGAACGTGCATTTGAAAGAGTTCACTAAAAAGGGCAGCGATCATTCGCTCGAAGCTTTTCGGCCGCTGCTTGACGGCACAACGAATTGGCCGGCTGTGCTAGAGGCATTCGACACGGTGGGCTACGACGGATACTTGACGTTTGAGTACTTTCATCCGTACCAACATTTTCCGGAAGCTCTGGTCTATCAAACGGCCGATTCCTTGGACCGTATGCTGGGGTTAAAGTAGCCGGCGCGACGTCGTATCGCGGGGGCAATGTTTCTTGGGCTATCGTGCTCGGGCTACTCCGTTTTCGTGCTACGCTGAGCTTGTGCTACCCCGAGCTCGTGGGGTTGCCCCTTGCTAGCTGATCTGACTCGGCCTTCCCCCATCGGGATACGCCTCGGCGTCGTAGGACTACAGCAACACTTACCAGGACTACTCTCTTGATCGTTACCATCACCGGCAATTTGACTCGCGTTGGCGAAACCGCTGTCATCATCGAAGCAGCGCCGTTCGAGTATGAGGTGCTGGTCGCTGACTACACGCGTCGCCAACTTCAGAATCATATTGGCGAGACGACCAAGCTTCATACACTGGATTACATCGAAGGAAACGCCCAGGGTGGTCGACTGACACCGCGTTTGATTGGATTCATGACGGAGCCGGAGCAGCAGTTCTTTGACCTGTTTTGCAGCGTCGACGGCGTGGGCGTGAAAAAAGCCCTCCGCGCGATGGTTCGTCCCGTCAAGGAACTGGCGGTTTTGATCGAGCAACAAGATTCTAAAGGACTGTCTGCACTACCCGGTGTCGGACCAGCGACCAGCGAACGCATCATCGCCAAACTTCGCCGCAAGATGCCACGCTTCGCTTTGATGGTTGACCGCGAAAGTGTTGGCGAGATCGATTCGTCGGCCAACCAGGTCGTCAGTGAAACCTTCGACGCTCTGGTCACACTTGGGCACAGCGAAGCGGACGCACGCAAGCTGATCGACGAAGCCATGATCAGTGGCAAGAAGTTCAAAGACACCGAATCGCTACTGACCGCGATCTACCAGCGTGGGAGTTAGCGCTACCGATTCCGCTAGACTGTGGCGTCGGAATGATTGGAAATTCAGGGAAAGGCCCGTCGCTAACGCCGGGCTCGCAGGGCTAACTTTCTCATTTGCGGCATTGAGTTGAATCGCTGTCTTCCGAGACGTCGCTGCTTATCACTTTGGTGCGTCTGGTGATTCGACGATCACCGATACGACTTCGCTGGACTGAAAATCCGCAGGCAGTTCTCGCAAAGTAGTACCGACACGGCCGTCTTCGGTTTTTGCAACGACTCTCACGTTGAAAAATACTGGCCGTACGGAAAATTCCGCCATGCCATCTGGGTCAGTCGTGATTTCGGGCAGTTGGTAGTAGCCGTCGTCGTAGTCAGCCGGAGAAATGACGAGCGTCGCTTGGACTGGATTGCCCTGCGCGTCGCGAACCTGAATTTTGGACTTGGCGACTGACGCCATCTCGAAAGTGACTTCGGCATCATCTCTGCCTTTTTTAAGGTGGCGAATCCATTGATTCGCGGGCAGGTCAGTTGTGTATTCGGTTGTCGATGTGGTCAGACGATCGAAGTGAGTGACATAGCCAAAACAACGCCCTGTCGCCGCGATCGTGTAATCCTTCTCAGGACTCAAGTTCAGCACCACTTTGCCGTTTGCATCGGTTGCTGGGTCGCCAAGTTCAAGCCGAAGTCTGTTTCTGCGAGCAACACTGCCTGAATGCGTTTTCACAGCCACTCCTTGAATTGCTGCGCCTGTTTTTGCGTCAACCACTTTCACGATGACACTTCTTGTTGGCAGGGAGGGTTTGGGCTTGGCGACCAGGTCGACTGTTTTTTCGACTGCCGACGATATCTCTTCGTGTGTTTTAGAAGCACGAAGCATGAATTCTTGGTCCAGGCAGGGGCGAACCAGTTTTACTCTTGGATGGTTTTTGGGTATGAACGCAGTCGTATCCATGTCCGTTGAAGTCATCACGCGAACAGTGTGCGGCAGACCGATGGATACCGAAGGTGACATGACGAATGAGATAACCCGGTCTTTGGGAAGCCCTGAAAAGTCAAAGGCTCCCTCCTTGTCTGTGGTCGCGTTGAAACTGATTTCGCTGAATAGCAATGACCACTCGATGTCGGCAAACCCGTTTGCGTTTCTGTAGGGATTGACGAATTCCATCAATGAGAATGTAACATTGGGTACCGGTTGGTCATTTGCATCGATCAATTTGCCTTTCACTCCGTACGAACGTTGAAGTTGGAATCTTTCGATTCGTGCTCGACCATCCAGAACGGGAAATTTGCGTACTTCGACGGCACATCCGTCCGCGAGAATAACGATTTCCCAGTCCAACGGGCGCAGGGGTTCGATCCATGGAGTCGGTTGTTGCTGGAATTTGAAGACGCCCGCGTGATCCGTCCAGCCGACAGCAAAGACATCCGATGGTGCATGGGTCGTGACACCATTGACGAGGCGAAAGCGAGAAACAAACGAACTGTTGCTCCTGACTCGCAACATTACAAACGCGCCTGCTGCTGGACTTGCATCAGGCCGCTCTACTACACCCAGCACCGTTGTCCGAGGCCCGTGTAATTGCTCAGCACGACTTCGCACGTCTTGAATGAACTCGTCCGTTATGAAACGCCAGCCTGGGTTTTGATGGATCGTTTCTAGATTTACGTGCTGCTGCTTGGCGACTTCTTGTGCGACAAGCGACAGGCACGAAAAAGACGCGCAGATCGAAAACGCAACAATGCGAACTAGGAAGTTCATTGGCGTGTCCTATCGAGATGGTTTTTGCTAAACGCCATTCATTGTAAATGAATCTGAAAGAACCCCGCACGCGTTTTCTATTCTCCCTTTCAATCGCAGCATTGGGCACGCCTCTTTCAGACCGCGACCGCGTCTGATTCTCCAAGCGGGAAAGCAAATTCACTGCTGGGAAACGATTTAGACGGCACGACAACTGCGTGGCAGCGGAGATGACAACCGGAACCCAACCGGTGCGTCAGTTGGCTTCGCCTGCTTTACAAATTGGTTGCACGGCTGACGTCTAAGCGTCGTCTCGCCATGCGAGCGGATTCGCGGGACTACGACGCGAATCAACGTGATGTGGGAAGCATTGCTCAACGTTTGTCAAACCTCAGGATCGATTCGCGCACCAAGTTCGCGTCACCGATTACGAGGCAATCGCCGGCGATGCAAGTCGCTTTTGCGGGTTCATCGCCGCGTTGAATGATGTAGATATTCGTTCCGCCGATGCTCTGTTTGGCACTATCTGGTTCGACCGCCATCACGCGTTCGAGGGCTTGGGCGACCGGGGCAGATTGCTTCAGTGACATGGCGAACATCGTCGAGTCTTTTCGGTTGCCTTCCCGGGACTGCTTGGCGACTAAGACCAGTTCGAAGTCCATCGACTTGGCGACTTCGCGAATGTCGATTTGTGGTCCCGCGGGGTCATCGCGAATCCCATCGAGCATGTCGTCAAAAATCTCTTCGCCCAAAAGTGCATCGACAAAGCGTTTCATGTCAGTAAGCAGGTCGGGGAAGTCCACAATGTACGTGTACGCGACCGTCTCTGGTGAGCTTAACCATTGGCGTCGTTTGCCGGGGCCCAACCTGAGTGACTTGACTCCCTTGGGGAGACCGAGACTTTGGAAAGCCCGCAGGGTGGCGTTTCGTTCGTTCGATAAATACGGCTGGAAAGCGTCTGTCAGTTTGATGGCATCCCAGCGTTTAAGGGCTACGCACGCATTGGTGAGTCGAACAGCAGACATCAAGGTGGATGGCACGGTGGTGTCATCGATGATGTCCAAAGCGGCCTCCACATCGAGTCTGCCCAATTGCATGCCGATCTCGATGGTCTTGCTGTACGGCGAGTGAAAGACGATCGAATTGGTGCGTTCGTCTAGTTCAAATCGCACATCCTTGAACGGACCATTCTTTAATTGATCGATACTGAGAGCGTAATTCGTAAGCGATGCGAAAGCTGTTTTTGCACTCAAGAATTGAAACTGAATGCGGTTGGTTTCGATTTTCTCCTGATTCTCGGGCGTCGGTTTAGACTCTTGATTCTGCTGCGGCGTTTGCGGATCGGGCTTTGCAACGGACTTGTCATGCACCGTTGAGATCTCAGCGTCAATGACTTTGTCTTGAAGCAGATTGGGACCGTCCGGAAGTTGCGAGACGGGATTCTGCTTTGGAATCTCTGATTGGATCGGCTGTTGAGCCACGGCGTTTTTTGGGCGTTCGACAGCTTCGTTTGAAGCCGTTGGTGTCTCGGTGCGCCAAAACGCGACGACCAAAACAAGGCTCGCTGCGACGACCGGGATTAACGCGGCCATTTGCGAAAATCTTGAGTGTCCATTCCAAGCGAACGGGCGCGGTGTTTCGGGCTCGCATGTCGAAGCGGTGACTTTGGCGAGAACATCGCGATCCAATGGTTTTGGCGGGATCGGCTGATCATCAAATGCGTTTCGCAGGGATCCAGCAAAGTCATCGTCGGAATACTCCGGAGTCATGGCATTCATTTTGTGTTTCCTGTTTGCGATGCGAACTCGTATTGAGATCCCAGTTCGTTGCGAAGCGTTCGGATGGCTCGATGGATCAAAACGCGGACGTGGCCGGGACGTAATTTCATTTGAATCGCAACTTCGTTGGTTGAAAGCTGCTGGATATGTCGCAGCCAGAATGCTTCTGCTTGAGCAACGGGAAGTGTCACAAGGACACGGCGAACCGAAGCCCGGACCTCTGCCTGGATCAGCCGTTTGTCCGGCGGAAGGTCTTCACCGAGGGCGACTGCCATTTGCGGCAGCTTGTCCCGGTCGCGATAGCGCCTCCTCAGGCAATCCATTGAACGCCGAAAAGCGATCTGGCAAAGAACTGATCGCCAGTTGCGAACACCGTCTCGGTCCATTTGAAACGCGTCAAGAAAAGTCTGCTGGTAGCACTCCCGTGCATCATCTTGATTTTCCAGTACACGGTTGACGGTTCGCCAGACAGCGTCAGCGTGCTCGGTCACCAGAGAATCCATGTCCGTCATGACAGCGGGTTGCCTTCGGCTGCGAAGTCTTGTGGAACTCGACAAAACTCGTTTCGACTCGCGACGCGTCGCCGCTTGCACTTGTAGTCGTCTATCTCTGCGGAGTGTTACAGATGACAGCCTCATTTTTTGCCGAGGCCATGATTGCCCGAGGGGGGTGCGGTCTGGCCCAGCGGTCGAAATCGCGCATCCAAACGCGGTTCACTTGCGTTTTGTCTGTTTGAAAGATAGCCAGTCATGACTGACAACGGCTGAGACTGTCCAAGCGTGCCGCAAAGTCGCTGCATTGTGCGCAAGCCTCCTAGGATGTGGTTATACTTCGCGGCTTGTAACTTATCTTCTTATTGGAGAACCGCCGTGAAAAGAATCATGGTCTTGTTGGGATTCGGATCCTGTCTGTTGTTTTTTTGTGCCGCCGATAGTCACGCCGACATGCCGGTGTCGATTCGCGAGCAGGCAAGCACCGCGGAGCAAACGCCCGTGGCATGGCACACGAGTTTGCAGTCGGGTTGGCGTGAGGCCAAACGACGTGGCGTGCCAATGGTGATTTACATTACGACGCAAGACTGCGTTTATTGTGACGCCATGAAACAGAACACGTGGTGTAATCAGTCGGTTCAGCAACGTCTGGCTGGCAAGTTCGTTGCCATCCGACTCAACAAACTTCGGAATCGTCAGACGCTCAGTCGTATCAGTGTCGATACGTTTCCAACGACGTTGCTAGGGACGCCAAACGGTAAGGTCATCGGGCACCGAGTTGGCTATCAGCCTCCTGAAGCACTGCAATCATTTTTGGCAGAAGCCAATCGGAACCGGGTCACGAAGGCTCCCGGTATTCAGGCTGTTCACTAGTCGCGTGAGAAGCCAACGAACTTGATCGTCGTCGTTATTCCTATTTCTAATTGCCCAGTTCCATTTGTTTGGAGCTGGGCTTTTTTTATGCAAACCAATTACTGCCTAAAGAACATTTAAATACCGTTGTGGGTCCCTACTGGAGGCAATGCCCACTAGATTAACAGGAAGTTGGTCAATAATATCGTCTTTATGACGATTTGAAATTGGCTTTCGCGGTGCCTGTTTTCGTCGCGGTGTTGGCCGCCGATTCGCACCAAGCAACGAACTCATGCAACAAGGATTGAGATCATGGCAGTTATTGTTTGGCTGATCGCAACGTTGTCGTCACTCGCAGCTCTGTATTGGGCAAAGAAATTCTATGGCGAGATGATGGCGGCGGACGAAGGCAATGACCTGATGAAGGAGATTGCCGAGAGCGTACGTCAGGGCGCCAACGCTTACTTGAAACAGCAATACAAATGGGTAGCGATCGTATTTGTTGTTGTCGCGATTCTGCTTTGCATCGCAGCGTTTGTTCTCAAAGTGCAGAACGTTTTTGTCCCCATCGCGTTCTTGTCCGGCGGATTCTTTAGCGGACTATGCGGTTGGTTCGGGATGAAAACAGCGACTCAGGCGAGTAGCCGGACGGCAGCGGGGGCACAACGCTCGCTGAACGATGGATTGCAAATCGCTTTTCGCAGTGGTGCGGTGATGGGTTTGACGGTCGTCGGTTTGGGACTGATCTACATCTGCATTTGGTTTGCAATTCTGTATTGGATTTTGCCGATGGTGCGCGGCGAAGATTCGGCGATGAGTTTGCAGCAAATTTCGGTCGCGATGTTGTCATTCGGAATGGGGGCCAGTGCTCAAGCACTTTTTGCGCGTGTCGGTGGCGGGATCTTTACCAAAGCGGCCGATGTCGGTGCTGACTTGGTTGGCAAAGTCGAACAAAGTATGAAAGAGGACTCGCCACGGAACCCTGCGACGATTGCCGATAACGTGGGTGACAACGTGGGCGACGTCGCTGGGATGGGGGCGGATCTTTACGAGTCCTATTGCGGATCGATCTTGGCTGCGTCTGCACTGGGCGTGGCAGCATTTAGTTCGCCGGCATTATTGCCAGAAGGTGTCGAAGTGATCGACGCACAATTGAACGCGTTGCTGCTGCCGCTTGCGATCGCTGGCATCGGGATTTTGCTGTCGGTCGTTGGTATCTACGCTGTGAAAACAGGCGAAGAGCTTTCGCAGAAGGCGCTCTTGGATGCGTTGGCCAAGGGAATCAATCGCTCGGCAATGTTGGTCAGCGTTGCGGCGATCTTTTTGGCAATCTGGTTGATGCCCAAGGTACCCGGCACGGTTCTTTTCGGCTTTGTTCCGGGCATTGCATTTAGCATCATCATTGGCTTGGCGGCTGGTTGGGCGATCGGTAAATGGACTGAGTATTCCACAAGCGATGAATACAAACCGACACAAAAACTGGCTGAACAAGCAGAGACGGGGGCGGCCACCATCATCATCGGTGGCGTCGCCGACGGTATGTTGAGCACCTGGGTTCCTGTCGTCATTGTTTGCATGGCGATGTTGGGCGCGTTTGCTTGTGCGAACGGAGTGAACTTCTACGACGTGTCATACTTTTCGCTTGGGCTTTACGGTGTGGGTATTGCCGCGGTCGGGATGCTTAGCACGCTGGGGATCACGCTGGCCACCGATGCCTACGGACCGATTGCTGATAACGCGGGTGGCAATGCGGAAATGTCAGGTCTGGATGACATCGTCCGCGATCGCACGGATGCACTCGATAGCCTTGGCAACACGACGGCGGCGACCGGGAAGGGGTTTGCGATTGGCTCGGCAGCTCTGACTGCGTTGGCGCTGCTGGCTGCGTATGTCGAAGGCGTTCGTGATGGATTTGAACGCTGGGGTGACGATGTCGCCGAGGTGATCGAAACGGACGGTGTTTATAAGCTGACGAATGATCTTTTGTTGGAACGATCAGACGATCAGGCGACAGTCTTCATGGTCTTGCCATCGGTAGGCACATCGACCCAAGCGAATAATGCATGGCGTGATTTGGAAAACAACAGCGTGGTCGAAATCACGCCCGCAACAGGGGATTCGAACTACGGAAAACTAACAGCGACGGATTCGTCGATCATCTCGGTCAAAGACGCCAACTTGCGAGATTTTTTATACTACTACGACGCAACCCTGATGAACCCGCGTGTGCTGGTGGGCGTGTTTTTGGGCGCGATGAGCACTTTCTTGTTCTGTGCGATGACGATGAAATCGGTTGGTCGAGCGGCACAGGGGATGGTGATCGAGGTTCGACGACAGTTTGCGGAGAATCCCGGGATTTTAGATGGCAGTGTCAAACCGGATTACGAACGGCCGGTGTCGATTAGTACGATTGCCGCCCAGCGTGAGATGATTCTGCCCAGTTTGCTTGGACTGTTGATGCCGATCGTGGTGGGGTTGTTGTTGGGCGTTGCTGGCGTGCTGGGACTGTTGACTGGATGCCTGACCAGTGGATTCTGCTTGGCGGTGTTCATGTCCAATAGTGGCGGTTCTTGGGATAATGCCAAGAAATACATCGAGGCGGATCATCACGGCGGAAAGGGCAGCGAGGCTCACAAGGCGGCTGTTGTGGGAGACACGGTGGGCGATCCGTTCAAAGATACTAGCGGTCCGAGCTTGAATATCCTGATCAAACTGATGAGTATGGTCAGCGTCGTCGTTGCCGGATTGATTGTGCGCTATTCACTGGTCGCGATGGGCATTTTTTAACGAAGTGTAAAAGCAGCATTCGCTTCCGACGTGTTCCTGATTTCAGGCCTGTGGGTGCTGCGGCTATCCGATTGCCACTTGATACCAATTTATGTCAGACCGAATCTCAGGGATCTTAACACCCAATATCACGCCAGTTGATTCGTTGGGCCGTATCGATGAAGTTACGTTTCGAGGCTACGTCGACTGGCTCATTGACCGCGGCGTCGATGGCCTTTACCCGAACGGTAGTACCGGTGAGTTCGTTCGTTTTACAGCGGAAGAACGACGGCGCATTGTAAAAATTGTTGTCGACCAGGCCGCTGGCCGAGTTCCGATCTTAGCGGGGGCTGCCGAAGCCAACGTCAAGGAAACGATTGCGGCTTGTGAGGCTTACGGCGAAATGGGCGTGCGTGCCGTCGCGATCGTGGCTCCGTTTTATTATCGATTGAGCGAGCAGGGCGTCTACGCTTATTTTCGCGAGATCGCTGACACGGTGTCTGTCGATGTGACGCTGTACAACATTCCTCTGTTTGCTTCGCCCATCGAAGTTGGCACCGTGATCCGCTTGGCATCCGAATGTCCGCGAGTGATCGGGATCAAAGACAGTTCAGGCGATCTCCCCAACATGCTGCGAATGATGGCAGCGATCCGACCCATTCGGGATGACTTTTCTTTCTTGACCGGTTGGGATGCTTCGTTGGCTCCGTTCCTGATCGCTGGAGTTGACGGAGGGACCAACGCGACAAGTGGTGTCGTCCCTGAATTGACGCGGGCTCTCCACCGTGCTGCGAAGGCTGGCAATGTCGAATTGGCGATGCAGTTGCAGTATCAACTGTTGCCGTTGTTCGATGCCATGATTGGCGTCGGTGAATTTCCCGAAGGATTCCGTGCCGGAGTCAGGTCGCGCGGTTGGGACCTTGGTCCGGGGCGAGTACCGCTGTCGGATTCACAGCGAGAAGCAGTCGCGAGGACTCAACAGGAGATCGATGCGTTGGTCGCCAACGTCGCGGACTTTCCGTCGGAACAGTCGCTTCCCACCGGAACGATCGAAGAGATCGTTCAACGCGTGATGTCGCAGATCGTCAGCGGATAGCGTCTAAGGAAAGAAGTATCGCACCCAGTTGCGAATCGACTGCCCAGGAACGTAGGCAACCGGTTGGCCCCACAGGCCTTGTCCAACTTGGACTTGATAGTTTTGCTGACCAAGCGAGATCAACGCACGCGGAACGCTTCCTGTAGTGAGATTTCCGGTCGCGAACCCTGGCTGTACAGGCATCACGGCTGGTCCTGGGATTTGAGCTGCAGGAGCCGCGTATCCGTAGTTCTGAGGAAGATACCCGGGTGTGACTGGAGTGTTGCAACTGGCGGGCGAGATGTATCCGAGACCAGAGCCGCACCCGATGCCTGAGGCAGCGGAGTAACCGCTGGCAGGTGAAACACAGTTGCAGTTGTCGACCGTCGCAAACGCGGAGCCTAGGTTCGGCCGTGGCATGGGAGCCATGTCGCTGGGGCTGAGTATCGCTCCTGAGCTAGCGAGAGCGGGGTTGGACGGCAGCGACGCATTTGGATTCGATGGCAGCGGCTGGCCTTGTAGATTCGGCATGGGCTGTGGCTGAAGCAGGTTTTGTCCAGGCTGTCTTGGCTGCGTCATTGCCGCCGTATTACCCCCCGGGCCTCCTGGGATCGCAAAATTGCCAGGCTGGCTTTCGGGCAGCGGTGGCGAGCGAAAGCCACCGTCTTGCTGCAACATCGCAACTTGTCGCACGTTGGTAGACGGCGAACGTTCGTAGCGGGCGTTCGGGTTCGACAGCGAGCGGTCGTACGCCGTTTCTTGAAAACGATTTCCGCGGCGGAATTGGTCCACGGCACTAGGCGATCCCACTGGTCGCATTCGCGCGGCTGCGGAGTCGGCTGAAGGAGCAACTCGGGGGAACTGCGCGCTCGCTTGTGGACTGGCGATTAGTCCGCAACTGAGAAGCATTAACGACGTCAAAAAACAGCGAACCATTGGTGTCTCACAATCCCTAGGAGTTTCGGCTCGTTTGCACTTGGGCTGCCGAAACAGCCAGGCAACTGAGAAACCGAATTAGCTTGTCCAACTGGTGTTAACCAGTGACGAAGGATGAATGCAAGATCGATGCCAAAACTGGTTTCACAACCTGTTTCACACCAACGCATAGCAAATAGCGCAAAACCTATCCGCGAAAAACAAAACGGGACGTCGCGATGTGTGTAAAGATTGCAATGAATTGCAAAACCAATCGCACAAGAAGGTCAGCCTGAAAGCTGCGGTGCCAATTTTGACTAAGCGTTCTTTGCCGCAGCGGTGCCCAAGACTGCAGGCACTCGAAAACACTCGTCGTCGCGGGACGGTGCGTTGTGCAGGGCTTGATCGTTGGACAAGCCTGCAGTCACTACGTCCGCTCGCCAGCGGTTATCAACGTCCAATGCCGTGGTCATCGGCTGCACGTCTTCCGTGTCCAATTCCGACAGTTGGTTTACAAAACCCAAGATGCTGTCGATTTGAGGTCCCAACTTGCGCACTTCGTCATCGGACAGTTCCAGTCTCGCTAACAACGCGAGTTTGCGGACCTCAAGCTCAGAGAGTGCCATGGTTGTTTCCGATCGAAACTATTTGGGCTTACCGCCACTGACGTCGAACGGCTTTGTCTTCACCGTTTTGCGGATTGCACCGCTGCGAATGCACTGGGTGCAAACTCGCATCGACTTGTTTTCGCCGGTCGGCATCGTGACGTGCACCTTTTGCAGGTTAGGCACGAATTTACGCCGTGTAATACCAGTGATTTTGGTACCAACGCCGCCTAGATACTTGGCTTTACCGCGTGTTTCGACTCGGTTGCCCATTTGGACTTTTTTGCCGCAGGCTTCGCATTGACGTGCCATGGGGATTCTCCGCTATCACTCTGAGATGATCAGTATTTTTGTATTGGGTGGCTCGGCAATATACAAAGCATCCCGGTGCAGCGGAAGGATGAAAAGACCGTCTTATGGCTTCTAAATCGCCTATTCTGCGTGGAAATTAGCCGTTTTGGGATTCATTTGGCCGCTACCGAGCCATTTGACTGCCCTGGACGCGATCATGAAATCTGACCTCGCTTGAGTGTTTTTTTGCAAAATACTCAAGATCGGGGCGTCGTCGAGACGATCAGTCCCGATAGCTCTCGCAGATGCGACAGCTTCCGCAACCGGAAAAAACTACCAGAGTGTGTCCTGACATGACCAAGTACAAAGACATTCAGCCTGCCATCACGGTTCTCGGGGCCGTCATTTGCGTGATGCTAACGGGCTGTACGGGACTGCGATTGCCCAAGTTTGCCGGTTCAGATCAGGGATCGGAGTACGTCGGTGTGGATCCGAGCGTGTTGTCCGATGGGGCCGTGAACGAAAAGAACTACTATGCCGTTCGGCAAGCATTGAAGCAAAATGCGATTGTGTTGAACGTCCAAGGTGACTCCGATCCGGTTCGGATTTTACCGCTACCGTCTGAGGGCGAGAGCGTCTTGGTGAGTGATCTGCTTCGCCAATCGGGTGTGCTCAAATCCATCGGTGCCGTGGACGTCGTGGTGTTTCGGCACCTACCGCCGTCGCCGACCGGTTTGCGATTGCCAGTACGGATGAATGGCAGTCACGAGGAAGTCCGTCCGGAGACGGACTATGCGCTGCGACCGGGTGACCGCATCCAAGTATCGCGATACACCAATGACATGGTTCAGTCGTTGTTAAGCAAAGCGATGGGGCTATAGAAAGCCAATCAGTCCAGTTTCTTGACTCGCAGATTGCGAAAGTAGACTTTGCTTTTCGGGTCATGGGCTTGCAGGGCAAACGTGCCTTCGCCAAGTCGTCTTTCAAAGTTCTTGTCAAATGGCTCTTTGTTTTCGGCTTCGGTATAGTCGACCAGAGTCTTTCCGTTGACAATCAACTGAATCCGGCGGCCCTGCACGATAATCTCTTGCGTGTACCACTCGTTGTCTTTGACATTCATGTCGGCCAATGTTTTGGCGTCAACGTTTTCGACGGAGTACAGACTGCTCGTCTTCTTTGGGTCTTTGTGCGATACGTTTACTTGGCACTCAAATCCATGCTTGGGCCAACCGGTATCTTGGTACTTGGTGTGAAAGTAAATGCCCGCGTTGCTACCTGGCGTCGTCATCACTTCGGCTTTGAAGTGAAAGTTCTTCATCGGAGCCAGCGGCCCCGAATAGAACAGGTGACATCGTTCTCCATCGCACATCAACTTGCCGTCGTCGACTTTCCATGCGTCTTCGTTTTCGGCAGCCTTCTTCCAGCCCTCTAACGTTTTGCCGTCAAAAATCGACGTGAATCCGTCTTCGGTTTTGGGTTGTTGCGCCGATGTTGGCGTGGTGCTGATGCATGCGATTGCGGTTGCAATCACCAATAGGCAGCAGGTCTGTGACAAAGAGCGAAGCGACAGTGATGTCATCAAGTTGTTCTCAGGTGGGGGTAATGGGTGGGTACGGCAAACCGGTAAAAAGGATTTCGGTGCACCGGTTGGCTGCTGACTTTTTTAGATGGGCCAACTTGTGTTGGCTGTCTTGAGCGGGATATCTAAGGACAAGATTGTAATACAAAAAAATGCTTGTCAGCTCTTTCGAGCTAACAAGCATTTCGTGATTTTACTAAATCCAGAATTCAAACGATCTTAGAGCCCTGAATCAGTGGCGGGCAATTTGTTCGCTTTGATTTTTTCGGCAAACTTCATTTCGTCTTTGCTCTTCAACTCGCCGGCTTTCTTAAAACCTTCGAGGATCTTCTTTTTTGCCTCCTCGGGATTCTCTTTGATGTAATCCTTGGGGAAGTCTTTGCCTTTCAGGAACTTGTGGACGGCTTCACCGTACTCGTTGCGAGCCTCTTTCTTTTCCTTGCCTTTGACGTGGCAGACATAGCAACCAGCTTTACGGCCAGCTTTGACAAAGTCTTTGTCGACATCGTCTCCACCTAGGTAGTGGTTTTTCCATTGCTTTCCGAACTCGCTGATTGCCAGTGAGGGTGAAGCTGTCAGCCACATCGAAGCGACAAGAACGGCAAATAGGACGGCTACTCGTCTCATGCAATATTCTCCAGGTTTGAATAAGTGTTGTCTGTCGTTGCGCGCCGGCAACAAAGCGGACAAAGTGGGTAGGGCGTAGGTAGGAATCGCGACGACTTGCCACGAAAGAGATCCGTTTCGGTCTCAAAACGGTCTAGATTTCAAAGCGTGGGGCGCAAACTTCGCTAGGCCTTATTAAGTGCAAAAACTTAGCAAAAGTCAAATCGGAAGGCTGTTCCGCGGCGAATTTAAAGTTTTCCACTTGTTTGGACACCACTCAAGGGAATGTCCAGACCACTGTTATCGGACTCAAAAGGAAGCTGAGGGAGCGAATTTTCGTCAAACCCTCCAAACACGGCCCCGTCTTGCCGATAGTTCACTTCAGTCCGTTGGTCAGGAGGAACATCCGACAACTCCTGGGGCTCAGCGAAGGGATTGTCGGAGTCGTCGGTAAAATGCTGTTTCCACCAAATGGTCCAGCGAGTGGAACGTTCGTCCCACCACGGCGGACTCTGTGCGGCTAGGTCTCGTATCGAAACCTGTTTTGAATTTCCAAGCAGATCGTCAAGCGAGAGCATCACGCGATCCACTTCGTATGCGTTGGCTTCTCCTCGCGTTTTCAAAAATTCGATCTCGTCGTCGATCGAAGCGAGACCGCTGATTTGAACATGCGACTTCCCTTTGTCCACAACAAAGACGCAGTTGGATACGTCGCGATCAATCATCACGGGATAAGGTTTGTTCGGTTGAAGAGTCATCTTCAGCAAACCATTGGGTGTATGGGATGTCAGTTGTCGTAATGAGATTTGAATCGCGCTGGACGTCATGGAAGGCTTGTTCATCGCTCCTGGCATTTCAATCATGCATCCGGAGATAGCCAGCAGTCCGTTTTCCCATTGCAATTGCAACGCTGCCGCATCGTCCAGTTTGATCATGCTGATCTGTCCGCGGACGATCACGTTGTACATTTGGATTCCAACCAACGGTAACGACTCATCGGCCGTCGCGTCTTCGTTGACGATCGCAGGTTCGTCATCGATTTTGGCGGAAACACCAAACGCACACACTTCACTGGTGCCTGCCGCGTTGCCTATCGTGATGCTGCAGTCTGTCAGTCGCACCAATCGATTGGACGACATTCGGATCAGGGCACTGTCGGCAGTCTGTGAAACGGGAACATCCCAGACGAAGTGGATGTCATCGAATTCCGTTTTATTGGATCCCAGGTCGATCATCTGTGCGGGATTCGATGCCAACGACGAAGGGGTTTTGAAGACAATGGAAGAACCACCAATCGCCGACGCGATCGTCAGGCCATCACGTCGAATCGTTACCGGTTCGCTGTAGATGACTGCGGTTGCCAATTCGATTCGCGATACATCGTACTGGTCCGCCAGATCCAGAGCCTTGGCCAAACTGCTGGTGATGGCCGCTCCATCCAGATCACGTTCGATCGGATCTCCCAGCGAGTCGACTGCCGACTCAGCGCTCACCAGTCGGATCAGCCTCGGAAATTCGACGACCGTTGGACTTTGAAAAGCGGGATCGTCGCTCGAAAAATCGACGTTCGCGCTGGGCATCAGCGCGTCGCGATCGTTGGTGGGGGAATCGTTGGGCACTGAGTCTGCCGAAGCCAAATCTGCTGCTGCTCCAGACATCGCCCTGGTCGGCGTTTCTAGTTCACTTGGAACAGGGAGGTTCGTCAGACTGGGCGGGTCTTCGGGGCGCGGCGATCGCGCGGACGCACCACCGAGTGTTTCAGTGGCGAGCATGGAATCGGGGGCAATCGCCCCGGCATTCACAGGGGCCGCGACGCGTGGGGCAGCATTGGTCAGGTTCGCGCGAGAGCCGTTTTCAAGGACTACGTTGGGATCGTTTGGTGAGGGACTTGGTAGCGAGTTTGTGCGGTCGGGGGCTGCAATTGCGGATGCCAGTTCCGCGGCTTGGGGTGGCGCGATGTTGAATTCTTTACGTGATACCGCAGACGAAAATTGCAGCCATGCAGCGCCCAGTAACAGCAGAGTCGACGGGACCAACCAGGGTGAATTGTGCTCAAGCCATGACACAACTGGATTGGCCGCACTGACAGCTGTGAATGCGACGCCCTGGGATCGCATCAGTCCTTCGCGGAAAGCGACTTCGCGAAGATCGGAAACCAATTCCGTTGCCGTCTGGTAGCGTTGACCGGGGTCTTTGGCCAGCATCTTTTGGATCACTGCGGCTAATTCGTAGCTGACGCCGTTGCGATAGTGCCGCGCGTCTGGCGGAGGCGAATTGCCATGGTTGAGTAATTTCTGCAGCATCGTGCCGCCCGGGTAGGGCGGCTGGCCGGTCAGCATAAAATACAGCGTGCATCCCAGCGAATAGATGTCGCTTCGTAAATCGGCTGCCCGCGGATCCTTGGCTTGCTCAGGCGAGATGTAGTCAAACGTTCCCAAAGTCACGCCGCTGGCGGTTAGGTCTTCGTGGCTCATGTCCATCTTGTCGCTACGGGCCAAGCCCATGTCGACCAGCTTGACCTCGCGGTCCGAATCAATCAGCACGTTGGACGGTTTGACATCGCGGTGGACGATGCCGCGATCGGATGCATGCTGGAGTGCTTCGGCGACTTGACAGGTGTAGTAAACCGCATCGTCGATCGCCAGAACGTCCGAGCGATTGACCAAGTCACGTATGTTCGTTCCTTTGACATATTCAAAGACGATGTAGTACCAATCGTCTTGATTGCCGACGTCGAATACACGAGCGATTCGGGGGTGATCAAGCTTGGCAGCGCTTTGGGCTTCGTTGCGAAATCGACGTTGCAGATCAGCGTCGTCGCCGGCGAAGGGAACGACCTTGATCGCGACTTCACGGTCAAGTTGTTCATCGTGGGCGCGAAACACCGCCCCCATGCCACCGCCGCCAATAAGTTCTTCGAGCGAAAAGTGATTCAGCTGTTTGCCAAGTAGGATTCGTGTGATCGACGCGGGCGTTCGGTTCAACGCCTCGGCGGCACGGCGCGACGGGCTTGAATCGCCCTCTGCGGATCCTTCGCGTATGACAGTCTTGGCAATGTCCATGCCATCGGTATATTCGCCGTCTTGGAGCAGGTGTGGTGGCACGTCTTGCAGTGGCGAATCGTGAGTCGCGTCCGTGGCCGATGCTGAATTATCGTTTCGGAACACAGTCGACGCATCGGTTGGAATCGATTCGTCGGGATTCATGACAGTGGCACAGATGGATGAGGGATCTGAAACGATCGGGCTTGGACAGCTGTGACACGTGAAAAACTACCGCCCTTTGCGGCACCCAATCAGTGGAGATCACAGCTTTAGTCTAGTTTTCGTGCCAAACCGGGTCAACGAAATCATCTCTGTAGTGGGTCACTGCATCATCGTTTTGACCGTCAAGTGTGTCTCAGCGGCAGTGAAAATCCGATTTTGATGATCAGCGTGATTATTCAATCTCAGCAATGTGCTTGTTCTGCCGAGTCAGCTGCACCAGGCCGATCCAAAACAACAGGGTCGCTAGGCTGGCACCGGCTGCTGACGCGATCAGCCAAGGGCGGTTGACCATTGGCGACGATCCATCGGGCTGAGTCCAGCCTTCGTCTTGAAAGTTCAGTCCCCAGGCATAGCAAAATGCGGCCAGAGAAAGCATGCCCAGGATGGCTGCTGCCAGTACCAACATCGCCGATCCGATCCAACGATTCGATGCAGCTGGGGCGGATTCTGTAGAATGGTTCATTGGGTACATGATGGGTAAGCGGTTGCCTAAAGCATCAAGTCATTTTCTAACAAATGACAGTAAGCATCGTAGCGGCGTGCATCGATTCGCGAGTCCGCGACAGCGTTTTTAACCGCGCATTCGTCTTCACTCAGATGTAAGCAATTCGGATATCGGCAGCCGCTGACATACGGACGCAGGTCCGGCATCAAGCCAGCGACTTCTTCTGCGGTGATATCCCAGAGTTGAAACTGACGAATGCCAGGCGTATCAAAAACTGCTCCGCCGTCATCCAGTGGAATCAGTTTGGACGCCGTTGTGGTGTGGCGCCCTTTGTCGTTGTCTCGGCTGACTTCACGAACAGCGAGCCCTAGTCCTGGCTGGATTGCGTTTAGCAAACTGCTCTTGCCAACACCGCTTTGACCAGCAACGGCGGTTTGGTTGCCGCGAAGTATGCCGCGCAGAAAGTCGATGTTTGTTCCCTGTGATGCAGATGTCAGTAACACTCGGTAGCCCATCGAAGCGTACGCACCGATCAGCGGCTGCAGGGCGATCGGATCGACCAAGTCAATCTTGTTGATCAAAATGATTGGCCGCAGTTCACATTGCTCCGCCGTTAGCAAAAAACGATCGATAAGCACTGGCTTGAGTGATGGCTGAGCGGCGCTGGCGACGATCAGCAAATAGTCGACATTGGCGACCAAAATGTGTTGTTGGCCGCGGCTTGTCCGGCTGATGATCCCCCGCCGTGGTTCGATCTGCTCGATCATTCCATCGGTGGGCGATTCGGCTCGAAAACGCACTCGGTCGCCGGCGACCACTGCACCGCGCTGTTGAATGTTCAGCGACTTGAGGACCTGCCGAATGGCGCACTCGTACATCGTTTTGTCGTCACCAAGCACGCGGCTTTTTAGTCCATGAGCGCTGATCACGCGGCCAGAAAGCAGTTCGCAGTCCTTCGATTTGACGTCGTCACCGGTGTCACTGTCTGGCTTTTCATTCGCCGCTTCTGTGCCGGTCACCGTCCGTCGACGCGTGAGGTCTCCTTTGCCGCTTACTCGTTCGCTTTGGATCGCGTCAGCCAGATCGTCTTGGTCACCTGATTTGAACTGTCTGGTGAGATCAGCTTTGCGAACGCGGCCTTGGTGCTTCTTGCGAAAGTCAGCTCGCTGCTTGGAAGGTTTCTTTTTAGCCATGACCAATCCGTTTCATCGCATTGATCAAAGTGTCACGCTCCGCATTCGGGGTGTTGCGATCCGCAATCGGGTTCGTCGGGTAGCCGAACGCAGATCGTTCGGCCACCAAGATTGATCTCGACGCGATGCACATAGGCTCAAACGTTTTGGTTTGGATCGAGAGTCACGGCAGGACTTTTCTCCGACGCTTCGCCTTTGGCATCACGTTCACGATTGCGAACCTGAATGGATTTGCCAATCAGGTCGGTCAATTGTTGTTCGCCAAGTTCTTCTTCTTCGATCAACGCCCGTGTGATCTTCTCCAGCTCAGCCCGATGTTCGCGTAGCAACTGCTCCGCTTTTTGATCGGCTTCCAACAAGATCCGGCCGACTTCTTCGTCGATCAATTCCTGCGTATGCTCGCTGAATTGACGCGAACGATGCATTTCGCGGCCTAGGAACGGATCTTCTTCGCTGGTTTTGTAGCTAACCGGACCGATTTTGGGGCTCATTCCCCAGTGCGTGACCATGCGTCTTGCGATGCTGGTGGCACGCTCCAGGTCGTTCTCGGCTCCCACGCAGACTTCGTTGTAGATGATCTTTTCAGCGGCACGTCCTCCAAGCAGAACGATCAACTGATGCTCTAGTTCTCGCTTGCTGATACTCAGACGGTCCTCATTGGGCACATACTGCGTCACGCCCAACGCTCGACCTCGCGGCACGACCGTGACTTTGTGAACAATGTGTGCACCATCCAAATGCCAAGCGGTCAGCGTGTGTCCGGCCTCGTGATAAGCCGTCTTTTCTTTCTCTTCGCCCTTCAGAACTTCTTCGCGTTTGGCGCCCATCAAGATTTTGTCGCGGGCCGTGTCAAAGTCGTCCATTGAAACGACTTTTTTATCCTGGCGAGCTGCCCAAAGTGCCGCTTCGTTGACCATGTTCTGAATGTCGGCACCGGTCAAACCGATTGTGCCCGCAGCCAAACGCTGCAAATCGACGTCATCATCCAAAGGAACGTCACGCACGTGAACCTTGAAAATGGCTTCGCGGCCTTTCAACGTCGGGCGCCCCACGGTCACGTGACGATCAAAACGACCGGGACGGAGCAGGGCAGGGTCCAGTACATCGGGTCGGTTGGTTGCCGCAACCACGATCACGGCTTGGCTGGGACTAAACCCATCCATTTCGCCGAGGATCTGATTGAGCGTTTGTTCGCGTTCGTCGTGACCGCCTCCCAAGCCCGCACCACGTTGTCGACCGACCGCATCGATTTCGTCGATGAAGATGATCGATGGACTCTGGTCCTTGGCGGTTTTGAATAGATCGCGAACACGACTGGCACCCACACCGACAAACATCTGAATGAATTCACTACCGTTGACCGAAAAGAACGGTACTTCGGCTTCGCCAGCGACTGCACGTGCCAACAGAGTTTTGCCGGTTCCCGGAGGCCCGTTTAGCAAGACGCCTTTGGGGACACGTCCACCAAGTTTTTGGAACTTATCGGGAGTCTTCAAGTAGTCGACGATTTCTTGCAAATCTGCTTTGACGCCTTCCAGACCAGCGACATCGTCGAACGTGACCATCTTTTCGTTTGCCTCGAACTTCTTGGCAGGGCTTTTGCTGAACCCGGACAAAAATCCGCCGCCCATGATGTCGCTGCGTGTGCGACGAATCATCATGAACAGGAAGAACAAGATCGCCAAAGGCAAACCGATAAACGCGATCGCGCTGATGATCGCTTGAGTTTGATCGGGCGGCAAATCGTCATACGGAACGTTCGCTTCTTCCAGTTCGATCTTTAGCCGCGAGACGGAATCTTTGTCGGTGCCCAGGTACACGCGAAACTTTTCGCTCAGTTTGAGCGGTTCGCCGTTGTCGCCTTTTTCGATCTTTTCGACGCCATTCTCTATTTTGGCGGGGCGATCGGGGGCGGTTTTGAAGGTGCCCACCAACTGCCGGTCGCCGAAACTGACGCTCTCAACGTTTCCCAGTTTGACTTCGTTTTTAAAGAAGCTGGTTTTGATCACATCGCCGCTAGGCTCGCTGCGGAAAAACAGCATCGCGATCAAGCCAGCCACGATCAATGCGATCAAGATCGAGTTGCTGCCACGTCGATTCTGAACCTCGGGTTCGTTTGAACCAGATTCGTCAGATTTCTTTTCCATTGATTGTCTTTCGAGCGTTTGGGTGCATCAATACACCCGAGTGAACTTGCAAGCCGTGTCCGTCGAGAAGGCTTGCGGCAGTTTGTGAGGAGTGTTGTATCGCCAATCGTCTGTCAGACGGGCAATACAGCGTTTTTATTCTTCAGGGCGGAAGTCCTCGAAGACTCTAGCCGTCGGGAAACCGCCAATTGTACCTGTAATCACCAGTAGTGACTAACCGACATAAAACGTCCCTCATCACGAATTGTCGCACCCAATCGAATGGCTCGGACACTTTAGCGAGTTGGCGACGATCCGCTCTTTACCAGCCGATCGCTGGTTGCCAATCGGGTTGGATTTCGTAGCCGGCCGCCTTGGCTTCGGCCAAATCCTGGATGATCGCACCGACGCTGCGGCAGCGAATTTGCATGACTTGATCGGCCGAGTATCCGTCATTGAACAGTCGCCACGTCCAGTAGCAGTCCGGGACAACATCTGGCGGAGGTGGATCGCTCGGCTGCAAGCCAGTGTCCGCCACCGCCGATCCCGACGAAGGATCGGCTAAGCCATCCGGCTCGATTTCGACCGGCTGGGGTGGCGAATTTTCTTTGGAAGGCAACGCTTTGGAATTCAGCTCCTCGGAAGCCCGCTCTTTGGGAGCTGGTCCTTTGGACGTGGGCTTCATATGGGGAGCAGGGATGGCGGTGGAAGCGGGGTCGCTGCGCAATGTGATCTCTTCGATCACGGGTCGCGGATCCTCCAGTCGCGGATCCGCTGGATGCGAATTTGTCGCCGGTTCGTCGCCTTCGAGCAGAAGCTCTTTTTTCTGGGTGGATTGGTTGTCGGCTTCTACCGTTTCAATCATCGCCGACAGCGCATCGATGACTTTGGCTGGCGTTTCGCCCGCTGCCGGATCGGGATCAAGCTGCGAATCGTTGTTTGACTCCGGCTGTGATGTTTCGTTGACCGATAGTTCGACGCGATCGTTTTCTTCGTCAGCATTGCCAGTCGGATTTTCCTTGCTGGTGACTTCGCGCACCATCTCCAGGATATCGTGTCCGAACTGTTCCATCGTCGCCGGGCCAACGCCGCTGATCGCTTCTAGTTCGCCGCTCGACTGTGGCAGCATTTCGACCACGCGATCAAGTGTTGCGTTTCCCAGAACACGAAAAGCGGGAATGCCGAGTGCGGCCGCTGTCTTTCGCCGCCAACTTTTCAGGCGATCAGCCAACTCCATCGCAATCAATTCTTGCCGATCGTTTTCCGGCGAAGAGTCCGAGTCGTCATCCTTGCTTGTCGACGGATCACTGCCGTTTGCATCGCTGGGCACGTCGCCTGATTCCAGGCCTTTCGCTGCGACCGCCAACCGCTTGGCCATCGGAAGCGTCAGATGCACTGCCGGTGGCAGCGGCTCTCGGGCGTGCATGACTTCTTTGCCAAAGTCAGTGATGTGGATCGTCGGTCTCCGCTCGTCGACTTCGCGCTGCACCAGCAAACCCGATTCTGCCAAAGCATCCATCACGGTCACGACTTCGCTTTGCCGAAGAGCCGACAGCATTCCGTAGGTGCTCAGTCGATTCAGTTTCCATTGCTGCAGCTTTTTGCTTTTGGATCCGCACAACATTTGTGCGACCAAGTTTTTGCCAAAACGCCCGTGCATCCGAGTGACACCGCTCAGTACGACACGGATTCCGCATAGCAATGCCGTAGCGTCGACGCCTTTCAAATCGCTACTGAGCGAAACTTGATTGCCGGCCTTCGCTTTCGCCGCACCAGCGGGTTCGCAGTGATCGCATTTGCCGCAGTCCGATGAGTTGGGATCGCCGAAGTAGTCCAGGATCACTCGTTGCCGACAACCATTGGTTCTGGCAAAACTGATCACCGCTTCCAGCTTTTCGTGCTCGGCGGCTTTGCGACGATTCAGATCCTTGAAGTCGATGTCCAGCTTTTCAAATGGGACATCGCGTTGAATCAAATGGACGGCGCGACCGCGGAACGGCGGTACGTAGTCAAACGCTCGCAGTTTGGATAACTCTCGCATCGTCCGTGCCAACTGCGTTCGGTCGACTTCGGCCAAGTCCATCAGCCGTTTTAGACTGACGTACACATCTTCCCCGCGACGTTTGCCAATGACTTTTTCGACCGCTCTGATCACGCGGCTGCGAATCTTGGCTTCTTTAGGAAGAAAGTCCTGCAATGTCGGCACGTCGCTATCGATGCGGACAATTGCATTATTCGATGCGCTATCGAGCCGCTTTAGAACACCCGCTTTCGCTAAGACGGCCTGCGCCGCGCCGATGGATTCGCTGCTGTCTTTGACGTTGATCGCGTCGCGAATTTGGTCCAACGTCAATTCAATCGGATCCTCGGTTCGCGACTGCAGATAGTGATAGACCTTGCGAATGGTGTCTTTGGAGGGATACCGATTTTCGATAAAGAACTCTTGCACGTAGCGATCGCTGTAAGCAAACAGCAGCAGACAATCGCTTTCTTTGGAATCACGTCCCGCGCGGCCAGCTTCTTGGTAGTACGCTTCCAAACTGCCAGGCATGTTGTAATGAACCACAAACCGAATGTCGGATTTGTCGATTCCCATTCCAAACGCGTTGGTTGCAATAATGGCTGACAGCTTGCCTGACATGAACGCTTCTTGGACACGTTTGCGCGCCGATGGATCCATGCCACCGTGATACATGCCGATACTGCGTTTCGCTTTTTCGGGCAACCAGTCCGCGAGTTCCTCGCACCGTTTGCGTGTCGAAGCGTAAATGATGCCGGCGCCGTCTTGTTGTTTTAGGAAGCCGAGCAACTGTTCATCTTTGCTGCGGTCACTCTTGCTGTGTGAAACGCTGAAATGCAAATTTGTTCGCGCAAAACCCGTTACAAAAACGCTGGGTGATTTCAAAGCCAGCAACCCACAAACATCATCGCGAACCAGCGGCGTCGCGGTGGCGGTGAGCGCGATGGTTTGCACGCCGCTCAAATACTTTTCGCGAAACTTGCCTAGTCTTGCGTAATCGGGCCTGAAGTCGTGTCCCCATTCGCTGACACAGTGGGCTTCGTCGATGGCCAGTAAGCTGATCTTGGCATTCGAGATAGAATCCAGAAAACGACTGTTTCGCAGCCGCTCTGGCGCGACATACAAAAGGTCGATGCCGCCGCGAGCCGTTTCGTTCATTACCTCTTGTTGCTCGCTGCCGCTTAGCGAACTGTTGATCAGCTTGGCATTGATGCCAAGCTCTCGTAGCGAATCCACTTGATCCTTCATCAATGCAATGAGCGGCGAGACGACGATCGTGGTGCCTTCGCGTGCCAAACTGGGCAGCTGGTAGCACAGGCTCTTGCCGCCGCCGGTCGGCATCACGCACATGACGTCCTTGCCGGCGGACAATGCATCGACCACATCCTGTTGACCGGGACGAAAGTCCGTCAGGCCAAACCGCGGGAGTAATGATTTTGGATCCAAAGTCATAACTGCGGAAAATACCTGGATTGAGCGGGCGAGCGAACTTGACGTGGCGATTATAACGCCCCGTCGCAATCAAAATAGCCACGGCGTTTTACGCTACTTTGCCAACTCGTCCTTGAGAATCTGGTACGTTAGTTTTGCTTCAAAGGAGACTTCTGATTCGCGGTCGAAGTTCTCGTTGGCGAGCTGGAGCGACTGCTTTGACTGCTGATCATTGCCTTGCGATTGATAGGCCAGCGATTCCAAAAGATGCGCCGTCGCGATCACCGTCTCTCGTTGCCAAGCATTTTGACTGATCGCCGTTTTGCGACTTTTCTCCGCCCACGAAATCGTGTCGTCGAAATTTCCCTGCCGATACTCCGATAGCGTTCGACACAGATAGTCCCAGCTATTGTAGGCACGTTGCTGCGAAGTCCACTGGGCAAGCAAGTGAGCCTGGCTCAAGTCGTCGTGTAAATCAGGTTTTAGCAGAACGACTTTAGCAGCTTGTTCGGCGACGGCACGGCGATAGAAGTTGCCGTTTTCCAGCAAGGTCTTGCACTGCTTTTTGTATTTTTTCTCTTCGCCAAGACGAGCATAGACCGTGGCAAGCCTAAATCGACTTTCGCGGTCTCGTGAGTGATCCAGGTGCCGCTCCAGATAGGGCAACGCCTTGGCAAGTTCCGCGTCGGTCTTCGCATTCTGGGCGATCCATCTTGAACGAGTGACTTTTCCAGTATCACTCACGTTGATGGCAGACGTCACAAACACCGCTAGGAATAGTGGAATTCGCAACCAAAGCGATTTGCGTTTGAGTGCAACGCCGATCGCCGCAGAGATCACAACGGCTGAGATCAACTGAAAATGCCAGGCCGGCGCGGCGCCGGTAAAGTCGCCAAACGAACGACTCATTAAGAACATTAACGTTGATGCATAAAACGCAACTTCAAGCGATCGCCAGAAAAACTTCCAACCACGATGTTCGCGGTGCCAAACCAATCCCGCAAAAAGGCTGCTGGCAAATATTGGAAGCGCGGCGATAAAAGCTGTGACGATCAGTCCGGTCCAAAGTGCCGCAGGAATGCTGCTGATCTGATCACTGACAATTTTCGATTGCATCAGCTCACTACGCTGCCAGGAATTGGCCTTTGGCAAACCGGGATAACGCTGAAACAGGACTTCTTCGGCCAGGTGCCGATCGTCGGGATGAAGGAAGACATAGTCCGAAAGCAATTGCAAATCTTGTTCACTGGCTTGTTCGGCGCGATTCGCAATCGGAGCCCAAGCCCAACTGATGACGAAGGCCAGTATCCCGGACAATAGGGTGGCGGTGAGCGCTGGGGCGGCGCCGGATTCGCCTCGTTTCGGTTTGCTCAGGCCAATCGTTGCGATGCCACAAATCGCTGTCACGACGGTGATCCACGGCACCAAGCTATCGCCCAGCCCGGCGGGAACCTTTTTAACCCAAGCGAACGCTTCGGTAATCCATGGTGGATCCGCAGCTTCAAGCTGTTCGTGCAACGAACTGGCTGTGTCGAATTGCTGCTCGGCGATTTGCAACAGGATCGTCAGTCCCATCCACAGTCCGCAAATCGTTCCCGTTCCAACACCCACAGCAACACCGCGAAAATTTTTCTGAACCCAGCGGCGCGTCGACGTAAACAGGGTTGGCGGTTTGACGCTTAACGGTTCGCCATCAAGCCAGGCTTGCAGGTCGGTGGCAAAATCGTCGGCCGATGCGTACCGCTGGTCCGGCGCTTTCTGTAAAGCCTTCAGGCAAATCAAATTCAGGTCGCGATCAGCATCGGACCGGATTTCCCGCATACTCTCCGGCTCATGTTCAATGGTTCGCCGGACAACATCGAACGCGTTTTCACCTGTGATAGGGGCACGACCGGCCACCATCCAGTACAAAATCGCACCCATTGCGTAGACATCTGCAGCGACCGTCACGTCAGCCTTGCCGGCCGCTTGTTCGGGTGACATGAATCCGGGCGAACCGAGAACGAGCCCCGTTTGCGTGATTGCCGAATCGTTGTCCAACTGTTTGGCCAGTCCCAAGTCGGTCAGCAGTGGTTGTCCGTCAGGATCAATCAACACGTTGGCAGGTTTCAGATCGCGATGCAGGACGCCGCGCTGGTGCGCGTGCTGGACCGCCTGGGCAATCTTGATCATCAATTCGGCGGACTTGCGTTGATCGGGCTGGAACTGGTCAAGCAATGCCGACAATGGGCTGCCATCAATCAACTTCATCGAAAAAAAGTGATGATCACCGGACTGGCCCGTTTCATAAATCGGAACGATCCCAGGATGATCCAACCTCGCTGCGGTTTCTGCTTCCAGCTCAAACCGAGCAATGCTATCCGCCGAAGCGAACTGGCCGGCCAAGATCATTTTGATCGCTACGATACGATCAAGTTTTTCGTGTCGAGCTCGATAGACGACGCCCATCCCGCCGCGACCCAACTCTTCCAGCAATTCATAGCCATCCAGTTGCGGCAGTTTTGACGATCGATTGGACGCATCACCTAGCGAATCCGATTCGCAGCCAACAGACATATCCGCAGCAATGGTCGCGTCCAGATTGTCATCGGCGCGTAGATCGTCAGAATCAAAAGCGGTGGTCGGAAGCTCGTTCCCACGGCGTTCTGGATTCGATTCACCCGATCCTGTTTCGCCCGTCATGTTTTGATCACTCGAAAGGCAGGTGGAGGATGGGAACGCAATGAACAACGGTCATCATAATCGAAGCTCGATGCACGGACATCGCGGGCGAACGTCGCGACATAGCTTTTTCCCTAGCCGACTGTCGGTTACGATCGCGATTCAGATTGATCAGCGGATGCTGCGGGATGGCGACGCGCCGATTCGAATGACTCCTCACTTTCTTTGTAACTCATGCAAGCTATCGCAATCCGCTCTGGCAAACTTGTCTTTGAAGACAATGTGCCCGCCCCAACAACCAAACCCGATGAAGTTCTTGTTCGCGTCACGCAGGCCGGCATTTGCGAAACGGATTTGCAGCTTGTCGCTGGCTACATGGACTTCACAGGGATTTTGGGGCATGAATTCGTCGGCTTTGCGCAATCGGGGAAATTCAGCGGCCAGCGGGTTGTTGGCGAAATCAATTGCAATTGCCGCAACTGCGATCGTTGTAAGGCAGGCTTGGGAAATCACTGTGCCAATCGCAGCGTCGTCGGCATCTTTGGACATGATGGCGCGTTTGCGCAAACAATCGCCGTGCCTGAAAAGAACCTGCATCAAGTCCACGACAATGTGTCAGATGACGAAGCGGTGTTCGTCGAACCGCTCGCTGCGGCTTTTCAGATCACTGACCAAGTGAAGATCACTGACGATCAGCGACTACTGATTTTAGGGGACGGACGTTTGGCGTTTATGTGTGCCATTGTTCTAAAACTGACGGGCGCACCGCTGACTGTCGTTGGCAAACACTCCGGCAAGCTCGATCGTTTCAATGCACTGGGGGCGCAGACAGTCAGACTTGGTGCCGAAGTCGCTCCCGAATCATTTGATGTCGTTGTCGATTGCACGGGATCGCCAAGTGGATTGCCGTTGGCGATGCAGTTGGTTCGTCCGCGCGGAACGATTGTGATGAAAACCACCGTCGCAGCCAGCCATGACGTATCGCTTGCTCCGATCGTCATCAATGAAATCAACTTGGTCGGTTCGCGCTGCGGCCCATTCGATCAAGCGATCGCGGCAATCGAAAACGGCAACGTCCAACTTGACTCGTTGATCACGCACCGTTTTCAGCTACGCAACGCACTGGCGGCCTTCGAGTCTGCCAAGCAGGGCGATGCGTTTAAAGTGGTTTTTGAAATTTCTAACTCTGGAGAATCTCATGGATGATGACCAGCTTGATGGGCAGACCGAATCGTTGGACAACGATGGTTCGTATATCTGCGACTCGTGCGGCGAAGAAATCGTGATCCCGTTGGACCCGGCTGCCGGCCGCAGCCAGTCCTACGTCGAGGACTGTCCGGTTTGCTGCAACCCAAGTCTGATTCACGTTGATTGGCTTGATGACGAAGTCCGTGTTTGGGCCGAGCCGGAGCAGGATCGCAATTAGGACGGCGTAAAACGCGGGAAACGGCTCTTTCAAGAAATTCGTGTAACACTCCAGCGAGGTCTTCGCTTGGTAGGTAGCGAGGCAGCATGGACTGCCTTTTACCGAGCCAAACAACCAAGCGACTGGAAAACAAACGATGAAAACTCTCTTGAAAATCACCTTGCAATCGTCGCTGTCGCCGCAGTCAGTATCTCAAGTCAAGACGCTTCGGCCGGTAATGGCAAGAAGGCCACACAGAACAACATCCGTGTAAACACCGATTCGATCATCAGCGAATATTTGGGTTTCTTGCTGGAAGTCAGTAGCATTCGAGTCAACACAAAAGGGACCAGTCAAAACGACCTCGGCTTTCTGCTGGAAGTCTCCGGTTTGAACAACCAGTTTCTAATGCCACACGAGCTTGGCTTCTTGCTGGAAAATATTTAGGCGATGTTCGCTGCTTGAAAAAGTCGCCATCGATCCAGTCCAACTGATGAGCAAATCAGCCTGGCGGGATGGATGGCGGCTTCTATGGTTGTGATTTGATTTTCAGTTTGTCACACCCACCAGTGGACCATGCAGGGAGAACCTACTTGGCTATGATGAGCGAACATTGGTATCACGTTCGGTCTTCTACAGCACCTCGTCAAAATGCAACTCACTGTCTCTCTGCTGCCTTCGATTCGGCCCGTACTTTCGACAACCGACGTCGCAGTCGTGATTGATGTGCTTCGCGCAACGTCGGTGATGACGACGGCACTGGCAAACGGAGCGAAAGAGTTTTTGACTTGTCAGAGCGTCGATGAAGCACGCGAATTGGCTCAGACGCACGACGCGGATGTTTTGCTTTGTGGTGAGCGGCATTGCAAGCCGATTGACGGTTTCGATTTGGGAAATTCACCGGCCGAGTACAGCAGCGATGTGGTCCAATATCGGTCGCTGATTCTGACGACTACCAACGGAACCTTTGCGATCGCGGCAGCACAAAATGCGCGAGCCATGGTGGCGGCCAGCTTTTTGAATTTGTCGGCTGTGTTGGTCAGGCTCCGTGATGCTGACTCGGTCCATCTGGTTTGTGCGGGAACCAACGGCGAAATCACTGCCGAAGACGTCTTATTGGCCGGCGCGATCGTTGACCGGTTATTCAGTGAAGTCAATTTGGAGTTGGTTGGCGACGATGCGATTCTTGCCCGAGAGCTTTGGACGGCTTGGATGGGGGAGGGGGGGTCTGACCAAAACGAGCGGCTCACCCAGCGTTTGGCGGAATCTCAAGGTGGCCGCAATCTGATTGACGTGGGCTACGAAGCTGACTTGGCTCGCTGTGCTGCGATCGATCTGTTTGACGTCGTACCAGAGCGAGTCGCGACGACGCCCAATACGTTTGGCATCCTGTGACGGCGGTGTGATATCCTGTTTCCTGACAAAATTGTTGATCCAGTTTTTTGGGTGCCCTATGTGTTTTACAAGAACGGCGTTGCTGTGTTCCGCATTGTTGATGGCCACGTTTGCATCCGGCCAAGATGTCGCCACCACTGCACAGTTGCCATTGCAAAAACAGATGCGGTTGTCAGTTTTTCCAGGCGACGTCGAAACGATTCGGGTTGCTCCTGGTGGCAAACTGATTTGTGTGGGTTGGCGATCCGACAAAGGCGTGCCAGGCGGCGCGCAGTTGTTGGACGCACAGACGTTGCAGCCACGTTTTGCACTGGATATCGGACAAGATGGGAGCAATTCCGACCCGGCATTCACGTCAGATTCGCGATTTTTGGTGACGCTCTCGTTTCGCAGCATGCTGCGCATTTGGGATCCGATGACCGGCAAAATGTTGGGGCAGGGTTCCAAGCCGTCATGGGATTGGCACGTTTGTTGTCATCCCAATAACCAAGAATGTATCAGTAGCGATGGGCAGGCGGAAATTCGTCGTTGGGGAATTCCGTCGGGCAAGTTGATCGCAGAGACCGACACGGGATTCAAACGCATCGTAGGAATGGATTTGTCCCGCGATGGGAAGCGGTTGGCATTGATTGGACGACGCGACGGTGTTCTTGCAAATTAGTTCGTATCCCGATTTGAAATTGCTACGCGAATTGACAACCACACCGGGCAGCGGGATGCACGCTGCTGTTGTTTTTTCTCCCGATGGCAAGCGTCTTGCCTACACGCCGACGGGCGGTGATGGGACGTTGATGATTGTTGATCCCAGTCGTGGCAAAGTCATGAATCAATATGCGGCCGACTTCACCTGCTCGAATGATCTGCAGTTTGTTGATGACCGACGGGTAATCAGTCACGGTTGGCGTCGGTCGCCACGCATCATTGATATAGAAACGGGCGCGGTTACGACGCTGAAAGATGTCGTCCCATTCGGCGGCGCTGGAATGGCTTGGACGAGCCGCTCCGGCAAGCATAGTTTATTGCTGGGGCACGCAGGTGACGAACGCGGTCAGGTTTCGATGTGGAATTTCCCTGCGATCGCTACGCCAGAAAATAGCAAGCCTGCCGTCGCAGCAAGTACGCCGCCAAAACCCAGTGCGACGATGACAACGGATGACGCGCCTCGCGAAATTCCCAAAGTCCCCGCCTTAATTGAAATACCCACCGAAGAGGTCGTGAAGAAAGCGAAAAATGAAATCAAGCAGTTGCTGCAGATTGCTGATGACGGACCAATCGACGATGGTCTTCCCAATCGGTTGCTCAATCTGGTGGCCGAGGAAAAGGACACCACGGTTCATTACGCGATGTTGACGACCGCAGCACGGTTGGCGGGACGCTTGGGCAAAGCGGGTGAGATTCGACGAGCATTGGATGAATTGACGCAGCGGTATCAGTTTGATCGTCTGCGTGTCGCCGGGCGGTTGCTGTACGACGCACGCACACGGCCTTTGGCTTCGGATGCCAAGTTGCAGTTGGCGGCGTTGGCGGAAGATTTGGGTGACGAGGCGATCGCGACGGAGGAAATCGACTACGCATCGGCGTTTTACGATTTGGCCATCGAATGGTCGCCACTTGATCGAACCAGTCTTCGACGTCGCCGAGACAAGGGGAAACAGATTGATTCCATTTTGCCTGAGTTTCGCAAAGCAGTCGCAGCACAGAAATTGATTGACCAAATTCCCCCGGATCCAGCGGCACATCAGACTTGGGGTAGTTACCGATGTTTTGCACGTGGCAAATGGGAGGCGGGCTTAGTGCATTTGTCCAAAGCCAAAGATCCTGAGTTGAAAGACCTAACGCAGTCTGACTTAGCAGTCGACGACAAGCCGCAGTCATGGCTCGATCTGGCTTCGCGGTGGAAAGATTACGCGTCAAAACAGCCCGACGGGACAGCCAAACAAGGGGCCAACGCCGCAGCCCGTTATTGGTATCAAAGAGCAATTGGAAAATTGACAGGCTTGGACAAGCTGCGCGCCGAAACAGCGTTAAACGAATTGCCTGTTGCGAGCGATCATCCACCGCGCACTTCGTCGCAGTAAGTCTCGTCGCAGTAAGTTTCGTTGGGCAAACACTGTCACACAGTCCCCGACGTGTTGTCGTTGGCAGCGGCCGTTTTGCTGCTGCGTCCAGGGAAGAGGGCGTCACGCAGCAACTTCGCTCGGCGGCGGACTGCTGGCTGCATCGTAAATGAGTTGACAGCAAAGGATCTTTGGCCCAATTCCCCTTGCGAGCGGCCGACTTTAATCGTTATCAGCCAAAGCTCACGTTTTCTTCGAAAAAGTTTTCGTTGTATTCCTTTAGCTTCATTGGCGGACCGTTATGTCGAATCAATGGATTGATCCTGAGTCCTGTAGCTGCCTGGCAGTCCTGGTCGAAACCGTCATTGCGCCGCTGTTGATTCAGCACCAAGCAGCAGTGTGTTTGGAACTGGATGTTCCCACAACGCTACCTGTTCCCGCCGATCCCCAGCGAACGGCCGAACTGCTCCGGACGTTGGTGCAACAGTCCTTGGCCCAGATGTCGGATGGCGGCGACCTGATGATTTTGGCGTGCGAGACGGCGACGGGAATCGAAATGGAGTTGGCGGATAGTGGGTCGGATGTCGACGATCGACCTTGTTCATTGCCGATGTCGGCAGCTGCGATCGGCGCGGAACTGCGTTGGCAAAATGTGCCACAAGGTGGTGCGGCGGTAACCATTTTCTTTGGACGTCACGGCCAGTCCGGTCGAATCGCTGCTTAGCGTCGAAGTTATCCCGGTTCCTCCCTCCCCAACGATTGTTTCGCGCTGAATGAGTGTCGTTCGCCAGTTTTCTGATCAGTTTCAAAGCACGTTTTCGGCGATGCCGATGTCGTCGCGCATTACGACAGGGCTGCTGGCGATTTTGGTGCTGGTGGGATTTGGGTTCATGGTACGCAGTGACCATCGCAGCGATTCGGAGATGCTATTTGGCGGTCGTTCACTCAGCGAACAAGAACTTGATAGTGTCGAGATGTCGTTTAGCCATGCAGGGCTGAATGCTTGGAAGCGTGAAGGCAGGCGCATCAGCATCCCGATCGAATCACGCAGCGAGTATCTGGCCGCGCTGTCAAATGCTGCTTCGCTGCCGGTGTCCATTCGCAGCAGTGTGCAAGACGCGATCGAAAAAACAACCATCTTTGAATCCAGTAGCCAGCGTCTTGCTCGCGAAATGCACGCGAAGGAACAAGACCTTGGCAACAAGTTAACCGCCTTTCCAGAGATTCGTTGGGCCAGTGTCGATTATGACATCGGCGAGCGCGAAGGACTGGGGCGTGATCGGCAGCAGACCGCCAGTGTGATGGTGCTTCCCGAAGCCGGACGTCCGCTCACCGCTCAGCGAATTGTCGACATCAAAAAGTTTATTGGTAGTTCCTACGCCGGGATGAACGAAGATGATGTGGTCGTAATTGACACTCACGCCAGTAGCTTTGATGAAGCCGCGCCATCATCTTCTCCTCAGCCGGTCGTCGCGAAGACTCCGGCTGAGCAGCATCGATTGGACCAGCAGTCGCAGATCGAAAAACAGGTTCGCGAATTACTAGGCGACTACGGGCCAATTCGAGTCAGCGCCTATGTGGAAATGTCCAGCCATCACGCGGATCAACAGCAGATGCCGCCGCCCGAAATCAATGCGTCACCAAGTCATTCGGACGTGGATCGCCGAGAAAGATTGAACGCCATCACTCGGGTTCGCAGTAATCGCGCGACCAGTCTCCGCCAAAACGTCACGCCAGGGAGTCAGGCAGGACCTCCCGCCCAGAGACAAGATACAATTGAAAATTCAGTTTTGACGACGGAGTCTTTGCTGGCTCGCGTCAATGTTTCGATTGGTCTCCCGCAAAGCTATTACTCGCGACTCTGGGATCAACTTTACGGGAGCCAAGTTGCCCAACGAAGCGAAGTGGTCACGCCGCCAGCGACTGCGGCGCAATTGGAGCAGCTTCGTCATCAAACGCAGGCCAATATCCGAGCCGCGATTGCTCCGTGGCTTGTCTCGATGGTGCCGCAGCAGCCACGCGATTCGATGGTCGATGTCTATGACTTTCCCGATTTACTGAATCCAACTGACAAGACAGATGACCTGGTGGCGACCGCAACGTCTTGGTTGTCTGGCCACTGGCAACAGGTCGCATTGCTGTTATTGGGATTCGCGGGATTAATGATCGCACTAAAAGCGTTGGGAAATGCCCCAGCGATTGAATCCGTCAATCGACCCTTGTCCGGTCAAGTAAATCCGGGTTCTTCCGCCACCGGAGATGGTCCTTATCCGACTTTGGTACCGCAAACCCCGATCAATTCGCCTGTCAAACCCATGGGCACATCCGACCGCGAATTGCTGGCGCTGATCGAGCAAGACCCTGATGCTGCAGTCGACGTGATTCGAGATTGGATTGGCGAAGCGGCGTGATTCGTCTTCCGGCTTTCGCACTGATTCTTCTATAAGCAAGTCACGGATCGATGGTTCTTCGTTCGATCGTTCAGACTGCAAGAAAAGAGACACAGGCGAATGGTCGAAACGCTGCCGACGAAAGATCGAATCTCCCCACCGCAGCCCACTTTGGCCGAGCGTGAAGAATCGCTGCGCCGGGTTGCGATTTTGCTTAGCAGTTTGCCAGCACCGACAGCGTCCCTGTTGCTCGGCAAAGTCGACGGCTATTCGCAGCATGTCGTCCAGCAAGCCATCGAGACTTTGCATACCGTTGCCCCTGACGAGCAACGCGAAATCCTGCAAGCGTTCAAGTCGGGAATGACGACTATTCAGCCAGGATTGAAAGCCACCGTCGAGTTTGATTCACAAGCGGCGGTTGGGGTTCAAGATGAGATCGTGTTGGGACAGTCAGATCCCACAGAAGTCTATTCAACGCCTCGATCGGACCGCTTTGGCGAACAAGTGGCGGCGTTTTTACCCCGCGACGAATCGGGCACGAAATCGCAGCGATCGCACTTCAAATTTCTAGAGAGCGTCTCCATCGACGCTATGGTCACGCTGCTTTCGGGCGAACATCCGCAGACGATCGCGTTGGTGCTGTCGTCGATCTCGCCCAAGACGGCCGCCGATATTCTGCCTCAGCTAGAAGGATCGCTGCAGCAGCAAACGCTCAGCCGCATTGGCCGCTTGAACGATGTCCCCGACAGCACGGCTTGCGAAGTCGCCCAGCATCTGCAAAGTCGCTTTCAAGAAACGATTGGGCAGCAACACGACACCAGTGGCAAACTGGCACTCAAGGCCATCATGGAGCAGATGCCTGTCGCGAAGTCAGCGTCAATCGAATCACCCCAGCATGTAACCCAGCAGGCAACACAGCCATCAAGTAATCCATTGGGGCCAGCGCAGCCAATCAATACGCAGCTGGATGATTCACATCCTGTGATGTCGACGCAACACGACGATACGTTTCGCGCAGAACCGGTCGCAATGAAAATTGCGCACGGCACGCATTCCGTCGGCGACTTTGACGAGTCGCATTCGCTAAGCACCGAACCAGTTGAACCGCTATCGGAGCAAATCACTGACAGCGAGGCCGGCCCCACTCTGGTCGATGCGGCGCATCAGCATTTGATTGGATTGCCATCGCAGGAACTGGTCAATGCACTTGGGCGAGTATCGACTCGCGACGCCTTGTTGACGCTTTGCGGTTTGCCAAACCAAACGGCCGAATCCGCGATCACGCTTTTGTCACGGTCCAAAGCCCGTAATGTCCGGCGTGGCATCGAATCGCTCGGGCCGCTTCAGCTACGCGAGATCGATGCAGCGAAACAGGCAGTGGCGATGGTTTCGATCGGCGCCTATTCGCAGGATGCTGGTGACTACCCCGCTTTTTCCGCTTCTTACCGCGCAGCGTAACGACACGAAATGGCAAGCGTCTTCAAAACCGATTCAGCGTGCAGCGAATCCTTGGTAGCCAAAGCTGCAAAGAGTATTTCGGGACTGGCGGGTTTCAATCTCAGCGATTTGGCTGACGAAGGCCGCCGCCAGCTCGATCACTCACAGCAGGAATCCGATCAGATTTTGGCGTCCGCCAGAGCAGAGGCGATTTTGATCCGCAAAGACGCTCAGCAGCAGGGATACAAAGACGGATTAGCCCAGGCCGCCGTGGACGCAGAATCCCGCCTACAGGCCGCGGCCATTGATCGCGCGCAGTCGGGTTTGGATTTGGTGCAGAGCGCGCTGGATCAGATTCAATCGATCCACCAAAGCTGGATGGACCAATACGCTGAATCGCTGACCGCAACGGTCTTGGCAGCCACTCGGCGAATCCTTTCACGTGAACTAGCTTACGATCCGCAGCTCATCGTCGCTTGGGCAAAACAGGCCGTTCAAAGCACGCGTTCTGCCAGCCATTTGACCGTCGCCGTCCATCCCGAAACATTGGCTCTGATTGGCCAATCGCTCGACGACATGCTTTCGTCGCCCGATCTGCCGGAACAGACGTTTGTCGAACCTGACGAAAGCGTCGGTCTGACGGAAATTGTTGTGCGGCAAAGTGGCGGTGAAATTCATGCGGGTCTCCAAGCCCAACTGCAACGGCTCGAAGAGTTGTTGGCTTAACGGGCGGTTGGGCTCTCGCGGATCCAGCCAAGCCGATTGTCTCTCACTCACAAATTCACCACCAAACAAACTATGCCAGATTTTCTCCAGCCTCCACGACTAGATCCCTCTGTGGCTGCTGAGCGAATCAACCAAGCGTCATTGCTTCAGGTCTACGGCCAAGTCGCGGCGCTGGTTGGCGACTGTGTTGAAGTACAGGGCATGTCCGCGCCGGTCGGCAGTGTTTGCGAGATCACATCAGCTGACCAAAACTCATTGGCGCGGGTCATCGGATTCAATCGGGATCGGATCGTGCTTTCGCCGCTTCAGCATCTTGGTTCGGTATCGGCCGGTCAGACCGTGCGATTGGTCGATTCGTCGTGCAAAATTCGCGTGGGGCCGGAGCTGTGCGGACGTGTCTTAGATGCGTTTGGCAACCCGCTTGACGGACGACCGCTCCCGCAGGGATTAAGATCGGTTGATACCCATCAAACGCCCCCTCATTCGCTCGCGCGTCCGCCAATCGATTCGGCGATTCAAACGGGGGTTCGCACGATCGATGCATTCTTGACGTGTGGACGCGGACAACGGCTGGGAATCTTTGCCGGATCGGGAGTTGGAAAAAGCACCCTGTTGGGCATGTTGGCGCGCGGGACAAAGGCCGACCGCATTGTGATCGGTTTGGTTGGCGAACGAGGCCGCGAAGTCCAAGAGTTTCTGGAACGGAGCTTGGGCGCCGAAGGCCGAGAGCGAAGTGTGGTCGTCGTTGCCACCAGCGACGCTCCGGCAGCACAGCGTGTCACGGCCGCATCGACCGCGACCGCGATTGCTGAATCGTTTCGCGATCAAGGGGAAGACGTCTTGCTGTTAATCGACTCGGTGACGCGATTAGCAACCGCGCAGCGCGAATTGGGTTTGGCAGCTGGTGAGCCTCCCACGACGCGCGGATATCCACCAAGTGTGTTCAACCAGTTGCCCCGATTGGTCGAACGCGCCGGCCGCACAAAATCAGGCTCCATCACTGCGTTCTACACCGTGTTGGTCGAAGGCGATGACCCCAACGAACCCGTCGCCGATGCGCTACGCGGTTTGCTGGACGGACACATTATGTTGGATCGATCGTTGGCCGCGCAATCGCATTGGCCACCCATCAATGTGCTCGATAGCATCAGCCGATTGCAGCCCCATCTGGTGACCAAAGAGAATCTCGCATCGGCGGCTCGCAGTCGAGAATTCTTGAGTGACTACCAGCAGCACCGCGATCTGATTTCGATTGGCGCCTATCGCTCAGGAACAGACGCTCGCGTGGATCGTGCAATCGAAAAACAGGAATCGTTGCGATCCTTCATGCAGCAAGACACCGATGAGATTGCTGCGATGGACCAGACTTTCTGCGACTTAGCTCAGCTCGCCAATTCGTAGGAGATCACCTGTGTCATCATCACTTCGCTTTGCATCGCTGCTGCAGTGGCACACACAGCAACGAGACAATGCTCAGTCCGAGATCGCGGCCTTGCATCTGCAGCGCCAGTCGATCGATGAGCAATTCGCTGCCATCAAAAAGCAACGCATCGCCCTGCACGATCAGGCCAGCGTCAGCGCCGCGGGGCACCTTGCCGTGGAAAAACTACAGCGGATCGATCGCCAAGATTCGCTGTTGGATTCTCAGCATGAAATCCTGGGCGACCACCAGAAAGCACTGAACCAACAGCTTGAACTGCGATGTTCCGAACTGTTGAAAATCCAACAAGACGTCCGTCGCATGGAAAAACTTCAGGCCGCTGAACTGGCCAAGCAACGGTGTCAGCGGGACCGAGCTCTGCAACGAGAATACGACGAGCAGGCTTCTGTGGCGTTTCAGCGTCGCCGGGCCTAGCCACCCACGGGTTGCCTGGGCTAGGCATCTGGCCGCCTGAGAACCAAAATCTGCATCTGCAAATTAGACCAAACCTATCGAGAACGCCTCCATGGCCAAAGCACCCAAAAACGCTATCCAACCCACCCGCGCCGAAGATTATCCGGAGTGGTACCAGCAAGTGATTCGTGCTGCCGATTTGGCTGAATCATCGCCCGTCCGCGGTTGCATGGTGATCAAGCCTTGGGGCTACCGGCTTTGGGAGAACATGCAGCGCGCGTTGGACGACATGTTCAAAGCGACGGGCCATCAAAACGCGTACTTTCCTTTGTTCATTCCGATGAGCTTTTTGGAAAAAGAGGCAGAGCATGTCGAAGGATTTGCCAAAGAATGCGCTGTCGTCACTCACCACCGTCTGGAACCAGATCCCAAGGGCGGGCTTCGTCCTGCGGGCAAGCTGGACGAACCCTTGATCGTTCGTCCCACCAGCGAGACGATCATCGGAGCGACGTACGCCAAATGGGTGCAAAGCTACCGTGACTTACCGATTCTGATTAACCAATGGGCCAACGTAGTGCGCTGGGAAATGCGCACGCGAATGTTTTTGCGCACCGCTGAATTTCTTTGGCAAGAAGGCCACACCGTGCATGCGACCAGCGAAGAAGCCGTCGAAGAAACCGAGCGGATGATCGATGTGTATGCGGACTTTGCCGAAAACTGGATGGCAATGCCGGTTACGATCGGGTCGAAAACGCCTGCGGAACGATTTCCCGGCGCGGTCGAAACACTTTCGATCGAAGCGATGATGCAAGATCGCAAAGCGCTTCAAGCCGGCACCAGTCACTTCTTGGGTCAGAATTTTTCCAAAGCTCAGGAGATCATGTTCCAAAGCGAAGCTGGCGAACGCGAATTTGCGTGGACGACCAGCTGGGGCGTTTCTACTCGATTGGTCGGTGCGCTGATCATGACGCATAGCGATGACGATGGGTTTGTGCTGCCGCCGAAACTTGCACCGGCACAGATCGTCATTTTGCCGATCTACAAAAACGACGAACAACGTGGTCCTGTATTGGAGTACGTCGAATCGCTTCGCAAAGAGTTGGCCGATCAGAAATACAACGATGTTCCCGTTCGCGTCGAAATCGATGATCGAGACATTCGAGGTGGCGAAAAGAAATGGCATCATGTCAAACGTGGCGTTCCGATTCGTTTGGAAGTCGGGCCCAAGGACATGGAAAAGAACTCCGTTTTTGTAGGTCGTCGTGATCAACCGAAAAGCAACGGGATGACGCGAGACGAATTCGTCGCTGGAGTCGCCACCGTGTTGGGCGATATTCAGCAAGGATTGTTCGATCGAGCGGCAAAGTTGCGGAGCGACAATACCGTGTCCATCACCAACGAAGCTGATTTCCGCGCGTTCTTCACACCCAAGAACGCAGACAACCCTGAGATTCATGGTGGGTTTGCTTACTGCCACTTCGCCGACGAAGACTCGATCGAGGACTTGTTGAAAGAGCTGAAGGTCACCATCCGTTGTGTTCCTCGCGACGACAACGATAAGTCCGGGACCTGTTTCTTCACGGGAAAACCCGCTGCCAAGAAAGCGATCTTCGCCAAGGCGTATTGATGCTGCCGTTGAAGTGTCGATCGAGCAATCGATACAGAAACGGAGCTTCATCTGCTCCAGCACGGAGGTCTTTGCCAGCAACGCTTTGGCGAATGTTTGCCTGAAACGCTGGAGCGCCGGGGGTGCCTTCCAGCGTCCCGTCAATCCATTGCACGATTACCTTGCACGTTCACTCTGAACGTTCAAAGATCCGTCTTGGGTGCATCCCAATTCTCTTCCCTGGAATTAGCTCTGCTTACTTCACGGTGCCCGATAAAGGCACGTGATTAGCGCCCCCATAATGGTTAAAACCGCTTCAAACGCCGTTTTTTGCCGATTTCCTTGGGATGGATGGCGACGCTGAACGCACAGGCAATGAACGAGCGATTTCAATTAAAGGACGGCTTTTGAGCCATCTTTGACAATCCTCGCTCCATCACTTCATTGCACGACCTCTTGGAAGAACCTTCCATCACGACTGCTGGTTCCTCGGCCTCGAAAACATCAAGGCATGCGTCGCGGATCTATTTCGCCGCGGTCATGCTGATTGTGTTTCTCTGGGGTGGCTACCTGACGTACAGCGACTCGTGGGGGTTGTTCGCCGAATACTGGCCTATGTCAGTGACGATGTTGTTTGGGTCGTTCATTGCAGGGGCGACACCCCAAGGAGGAGCTGCGGTCGCATTCCCGGTCTTCACCAAAGTGTTCCACATGCCGGCAACCGATGCGCGGACGGTTGGGCTGATGTTGCAGTCGGTTGGAATGACCATGGCTGCCCTCACGATTTGGCTGCGAGGCATCAAGATTCTGCCACGAGTCCTAGCGTACTCTTGCGTCGGCGGTGTGCTGGGAATGACGCTGGGGACGTTCGTATTTGTCGCGCCCAATCCCTATCCCAAAGTGCTGTTCACTTTGATGCTGGCGGTGTTCGGCGTCGCCATGGTGATTTCGCGTTGGGGCGTGCACTGGAAACCGATCGACCAGATCAGTATTTGGAACACTCGCAGGCGATTGCTCTTGTTGTCAGTCGGCGTGGTTGGTGGATTCTTTACGGCGTACACCGGTGCCGGTGCTGATGCGATCACGTTCATCGTATTGACGCTCTACTTTGGGTTGGACGAAAAGACCTCCACGCCCACCACCATTCTGATCATGGCCTTCAACTCGTTGGTCGGCTTTTTCTTTCACGGCGTTATCCTGCAAGACATCGGCGTCGCGAAGGATTATTGGATCGTTTGCATTCCCATCATCATCTTCGGCGCACCTTTGGGCGCATGGGTGCTTTTCCAAATCAATCGCGACACGCTGATCATCGCCGTTCTTTGCCTGATCATTGCTGAAGTCACATCGACGCTAATTTTGGTTCCCTTCACCAGCCAAATGGTCACAGTCATGGTCGCCGCGATCGTCGTGACGACCTTGTGCTTCTGGGCCATGCTCCATTGCCGACAATCAAGACTCGATGAAAACCGGTCGCCAATTGGGCGCTGAAAACGCCGTCGACTTCGTTTGTAGAGGTACTTTGATTCGCCAGAGTTGTCTCTTGTTAAACCATTGAGCGGCTGGACTTCACGGTAGAACCACAGAGGATTCTGCAACCCTGCAGATGTTTTGTCGAAACCGTCTTTGCGTGGATGTGTCCGGATTTGCCCGTTGGTTTGCACAAGAATCGGGCGACATGGCGACTGCGTGTGTGGAAGCCGCTTCGTTGTTCGATGCACATTTTGCAAATCAATGACAGGCAAACTTTTCACGCCGGTGTGCGGTGGTTTAAATTCCGCTTGGTCGTTTCACCCATGCGAAAACAGGAACCGGCTGCGCTAGGCAATGATGTCGCGACGGTTCTGCACGTAGTCCCATAAAACGAAGCGATCCAGATCTTTTCCAGCGGTAAAGAACACGCGTCCTTTGGTCATCTGAGCCATCCGGTGTGCGAATCGAACATCCTCTTCACTTTGGGACCAGCTAGGGATCAAGAAGATGTTGATCGTGATGCCCTCACGCTCGCAAAGGGCCGCCTCGCGCATCGTGGCTTCCTCCGTTTGTGAATCCGGTGGATACAGCATGTACAGCCATTGGTCCTCGAAATGCGCCGTGGGTAATCCGTCCGTGATGAGCACAATCTGACGATTCGGCGTGTCTGAGTTGACTAAGTTTTGACGAGCCAGTTGCAGGGAATGTTGGATGTTGGTGAAGTGCGGGTGGATCTGTTGTTCGCTAATCTCAGCATCGCTCATGTCAGCCTTCAGGCGAACCCACGGATCGTGAATTGTTACCGGCTTGGGCATCAGATTGATGATTTCGCCTGGCGGACACAGTTTGGCGAACGTGTACATCTCAATGAAACGGAGGAAGTCGCCTGGGTATTCGGTTTGAATCAATCCCTGCAACGCCAGCGCCATGCGTTTAACATTGACATACTGTCCGTCGTAACGCATCGAACCGCTCATATCCATAATCACGCAAGTCGCGCACTTGGGATGATTGCGAGTCTTGTGCACAACGATGTCATCACCACGCAGTCGGATCGGCCGTTCGTCACCTTGCCGGAGCAGTGCGTTGACGACGGTTTGTGGCAAATCAATATTGGCGACGCTATCGCCGAATTCGTAAGGCTTGGTCTGTTGAAGTTCGACAGCGCCTTCGCCGACAACGTCGCCCGTGTGACGGCCTGTTCGCGACGGAGCCAATTCGCTGAAAATTCGCTCCAACAGTCGTCCTTGAAAGATTTTGTAAGCCTGGGGTGTCAGGCGAAAACCGCCATCGGCGTTGCGTTCCAGCCCCTGGCGTTCGGCCTGTTCGCGAACCAAGTTTTCGACTTGGCGACGCATCTCTTCCAGCTGTTCCATGTCGCCCGGTTGAGCAAACTCGCCGAGCGCTTCCATGTCGATGATGCCGATTTGAGCATTCTTGGCGGCTTCTTCGAGCTGTTTCAGTAGTTCGTCAATCTTCTCCAGCTCAATCTTGACATCCAACGCCTTGGACACGGTCATCGATTCGTTGCCAGTGAAATCGTACTTGCTCAACAGCTCTTGGATGTTGTGCTTGTCTTCCATCCGCTGGGTGACTTGCAGGATCCCTCGCGCCAGTTGACCGTTGTCGTCGTCGGCCTGGTACCACAGTGCCTCCATCAAATAGGGCTGCTCTTGATTGACGGCTCGACGGAAAGTCTTCTCCAGTTTCTTGGGGACCTGAAGGTTCTTGGTTGAATTGTGGAATGCCTTGCGTGCTTTCTTCTGAACACTATCGCACTCGTATGTTTCCAAGATCTTGCGTTTCCGCTCTTCCAACATCGCGCGCAGCATATCCAAGTTGGGGCCGAGTCCTGCTATTTGGCTCGGGTCGATCTTGACCGCATTGGCCAATTCTTCTTCGGTCAGCTCGCGATAGTTCCCATACATCAATGCCTGTTCAAACGCCGGCGATACCAGGTCCGGTGGCGGTTGATTAGGAGGCGGAAACTGAGTGGGATCGTATTTCTGATACGAATGGATCACACCGCCGGGGCGATAGGGAGTCGACATAGTTCGTGCTCGTGAGTGAATCGTCCAGGATCTTAAAATTCGTATTCAATCTTGCCATGCCGATTGGCCCGGCTGATTTTGTCCATGCTGTAAAGACCCGCCAATACAAATTCGACACAACTGGCGCGCACCGCTTCGTTATCGCTGGCATTGACCTCGAACGCTGTGTCCCAGGCCGGCGGCACGACTTTCAAACGTTCGGCATACTCGCTGCTGGGCAGCATGTCGCCGACTTCGACCCGGACACCGCCGCGGAAGATTTCTGCGATCTCGCCTAAACCATGCTCTTCGACATATTCGCGGAATACGACTTCGATCGCTTGCGCCATGACGGCATCCATGACTTGCTTTTCGCTCATCTGGTGCGTTCCCATCAGGTCCAATTCCAATTTGCCAAGTGAACTGGAATAGATGTGACCCAGGTCACTGATTCGAGGGACGGCGGGGCGCTCTTGATGAATGACTCCCCGTTGCCGAGCCGACGCGACGATGGTGCGGAAATTGGCGAGTGAAAATCGTGCGGAAACACCCGAGGCTTGATCGATGTACTTGCTGCGTCGCGCTTGGTTGGTGATCTCTTCGACAATTTGGAACATAAAGTACGGCACTTGAACGGGATACTCACCGCCTAAGTCTTCGCCGACTTCCTGCTGCAAAATTTCGATCCCCTGATCGCGCTCGCTTGGATAGTGCGTCTGCACGATGGTGCCAATACGATCTTTCAATTGCGGAATGACTTTTCCGCTGCGGTTGTACGTCGATGGGTTTGCAGAGAAAAGAATGTACAAGTCCAGTTCAAACTGGATCGGGTAACCGCGGATCTGAACGTCGCGTTCTTCCAAAATGTTGAACAAGCCGACTTGGACCAAGTCGTCGAGTTCGGGCAATTCGTTCATCGCAAAAATCCCGCGGTGCATTCGCGGAATAAGACCAAACGATAAAGCCTCCTCGGCGCTCATGCTGACGCCACCGGTCAGCTTGGCTGGGTCGATCTCGCCGATGATGTCTGCGAACTTGGTTCCCGGGCTAAGCCGTTCGGCATAGCGATCTTTGCGATGCCACCACGCGATCTTGATGTCTTCGGGGTCGTGTTCAGCAATCAAGCGACGTCCCAGCGAAGAAATCGGTTTAGTTGGGTCTTCGTGGACGGGCAGTTCTGGATGATCAATGTAAGGGATCCATTCATCCAAAAAGCGAACCAGCATGCGCATGATTCGGCTTTTCGCTTGCCCCTTTTCACCCAAAAATAGGACGTCGTGCCCCGACAGGAGCGCCAGATTGATTTCAGGAATCACGGTGTCGTCGTAGCCGACAATTCCCGGAAAGAGCTCTTCGCCAGCGGCTAAGATCCGAATGAAATTGTCACGGAGTTCTTGTTTAACCGTTTTTGATTCCCACCCGCTGCTAAGAAGATCTTTGAGCGTGGTGGCCTGGGGGGCAGCCATGATGGCGTTCATGCGTGTTCAAATCCGTAGCGAGAAATAATTCAGTGCTCGGATTATAGCGCGATGGGTAGCGAAGGCATGCCCGAAGACGTCAAAACGTACAGAAGAAGCCTAATTCGCCAGTGCCGACTCGATCGACAGTTCCTAGAACGCGAAGCGCGAACGCGGCGGAACTTTGCCTAGCATTGCTGGGCGATACGGCTCTCGGCGATCGATCGGTGATTCAATCTCAACGGCATGGCGTCGGCTGTACCGCGACTGGCTGATTCGACGACGGGCATCAAAATCAGCGGCATCAAAATTGTCTTCCAGATTGGGAAGAACAGAATCGGAGGGAGCCACCGGTGATTCGTCATTGGACTTTGCAGGGCTCTCTTCGACTTTGTCAGTCGTTTCGTCTGCGCGATCGACGGCACCCTCAGTCGGTTGTGTGGTTCGCGTATCGACTGGATTCTCGTTCGGCAAATCGAGGTCCGTCGGCCATTCGTCGTCACTGGGTGGCGACGTTTTGATTGGTTGTTGGTCGTCAAATGCGACGGGACGCGTCAGGTACCCGGGCAAGGATTGCTCGATTTCTGACACGATGCTGTCCAGTTCGATTTGCTGGACTTCGTTGGCAGATGCTTTCGCAGACTGAAAGAGACTCAGCGAATGAGCGAGCATCGAATCGGCACCTCGTCCGGAGCGGCTGCGAGATGCAGTAAGCCAACGACGAGCAACGGAGATCCGCTCTTTGGCTGTCGAATCGCTGTTGAGCAGTTGTTCCTGTTTTGCCAAGGTCGACAGACGAGCATCGCTGCCAGCTGCCACCCATGCCAAGCCTTTGCTCCATCGCCGTTGCATTAGGCAAAGGTAATTTCCGGCAACACTTGCTTGGCTTGGCGTGATGGTGTCTTGATTGGCGAGCGCTGCCAGTTCGTTACCATGGGGAAGATCGATCATCGCAGTCGCATTGGATTTCATTCGTTGCATCTGCTCGGACGCACGACGAAAGTCTCGCAACTCTTGTCGATAAAAATCTTCGTCAAGAAAGTCGACCGATCGAGCCAATTCGGATTGCACGCTGCCAGCTAAGTCAAACGCTTCGCCGACGAGTAGGAAATCGTAGAGTCGGATGCCTTCATCAAATCGATGAAGCTGAGCGTCACTCATTTCGCTCAAGTAAACCGATTGAACGAACGAATCCGTCAGCAGTTTTTCCATGGATATGTCAAACACTTCGCACAAAGGCGCCAACGTTTTTTGGACGTCTTCAACACTGCCCGACAGCCATTGGATTTTGGCAGCGACCGTTCGCGCCGTCCAATTTTCTGGGGAAGTCGTCTGTGTTGCAGCGGCGTAGTCATTCAACGACACCAGAACGTCCGTCGCGCGCTCTCGTGTCAGAGCTTGATCTAGCTCAGGAATCAGCTGCTTTAGATTTGCGAAAACATCGCTGATGTCCGCCGGGGCAGGTATCGCTTGAAGCGTGATCGGTGCTGCTTGCGGAATCGTCGTCGCCGAATCAGCCATTTCAGCAAACGGCTCCGGTGAAAACACAGAGTCATCGATCATCGCGGGATCCAGCGTAGACGCTGAGCGACTTTCCTCGGGTGTTTTCGCAATGGCGTCCGAAGGACCGGTCGAAGGGGCCGTCGACTGAGCTGGCATCGAAGCCGCCAGCAGCGGTGCGACGGGTTCGGTGGGCACAGATGCTTCCGTGACCATCTCTTTCGATCCAGGCAACTCGGTGGCCGATTCATTTTGCACAACAGTATCGGTGCTGTCGGTAGGAATCGTGGCCGAAGCTGGCAAAGCGGCATCAGCCGAATCCGCAGTGGGAGTTTGCGAAGCGGAGCCGTCACTGTTGGAGACGATTGAATTGGAAATGGAAGGGGCTGCGGCTTCCTGCTGCGTTGCGTCCGGCCGTAGCGGGTCCAGCTGCAACGGGATGCTTTGGGCAGCGATCGCATCGGGTGCGACGAGATCATTTCGATCGTTGTTGAAGCGAAAGACTCCTGTGGTGATCAACAGCAACGTTGCCACAGTCGCGAAAGACAAAACCGTGCGGCGTTTCAAAGAACGAATTCGACGAACACTGCGATGAAAGATGCCAGGGCTGAGCAAGTCATCGGAGCTCAGTGCGCTGGCAATGCCATTGTCCAACTCCAACCCATGCGCCAACGAAATTTGGCTGACATCCGATGCGTCATAAAAGAACTCTCCGGTTTCCTCCGTCAAGTCGATCGGTAATTCGTCGAGATGCTCCGTGGGACTCAACGGCGGCGATTGTAAGGCATCCTCCATCACTGGCGGTGGACTGAAAATCCCAGCCGAAAATTGCGTGCGTCCGGCGCTCAGCAAAGCGTTGGGCAAGATCCGACCGACGAAGGCGCGTTGATGATGATCCGTCCGTTTCCGCGGATCCATCAGGCGATAGGTCGAAATAGCGACGCGGTAGAGCTGCAGGTTTGTTCTTGATGACGGCGATTTCAGTTGCTTTGCAGCAAGCGTTCGGCAATTGCGAGATGCCGCGCGGCGAATGATTGACAGCCGGCATTCATTGGGGCGCAGGCCGAGCGCGTGAAAATCAACCGAAGAAATTAAGTTCGACGGCAACGCTTCTTTCTTTGGTGGCTTCGCGGCCTTGCGGCGTGACGTAGTTCTCCCCAGCCGGTTGGCACGTTGACGCGCGACAGGCTTTCGATTTTCGTCCAGATCACCGCTAGGCGGACGATTTCCGTTCGGTCCGTTAGGTTGGCTTTTCATAGGAAGGTGCACAAACCAGCATGCAATTGATCAGATGACGCGACCTCTCTGGCCCAACGGGCAAGGCGGTCCCAGTGTCTGATCAAATCATGGTTGTGTCCTTACAGGCAATGAGGTGGAGGGTGTTTGCAGGGTGTGAAACGGCGTTGGCTATTGGACACATGACGGGACAACTGGTTCCCGCTGCGATCCATTCGGACCGCAAATGCCGCTGAGCGTTTTTGCGAAGTCCTGTTCCCTCAGTCCCCGACTGCCACAACACACGTCCTGTTAGACGTTTCCACTTGCCTTCACGCCCGTCTACACGTTGCAGACGTCAAAAGCTTGCTTTAGTGATGCTACTGGGTCGGGGCCCGATGGGATGAATTCCTGAGCGATATAGCCTTGGTATCCAGTCTCCATTATCGCACGTATCACAGGTGGATAGTTAATTTCTTGCAGATCATCCAATTCTCTGCGACCTGGATTGCCTGCGGTGTGATAGTGACCCACTAGATCGTGATAGCGGCCGATATTTCGAATCAAATCGCCGTTCATAATTTGGACGTGGTAGATATCAAATAATAATTTGAAACTGTCCGATCCAACCTCATTGACTAGCTCCGCGCAAAGGTGCAAATCGTCCCCCCAATACCCGGGGTGTCCTTTCATCGGGTGAACGTTGCCGTTTTCGTCGTAGTGTTTTTCGCTGTTGAGGTGTTCCAGAACCAGGCCGATTTTCTTCTCCTCGGCGTAGGGGACAACGCGTTTCCAGCAGTCCAAACAATTTTTGCGTGCAGCTGCGTCACTGACGCCTTCCTTACGCATGCCTGTAAAGGTGATCACGTTTGACACGTTGTATTTGACGGCCAGGTCGATCCCATCACGCAGCTTTTTTTCGACCTCGGCGTGGTTCTCAGGGTCGAGTGGTCCCTTGGCAAATCCGTGGCTACCGACGAGCGATATTTTTAAGCCAAGTTTGGTGACGGCGTCATAGTCGGTGGCGGAAATTCCCTCGATCGCTTCGATACCGATTTGCTTGCAGTGTTTTGCCAGCGTCACCGCGTCCATTGGCTTGAAACACCAACCCATGACGCTCTGTCGGACCTTGCCGCTGGAAGTCTTCGTAGCAGCTGACTTGGTTGGCTGGCTTTGCTCCTGCGCGCCAACTTGCGCTATCGTTGCTGCGCCTGCGATGGCAGCTTGAGCTGCTAAGAATTCACGTCGTTTCACGAGAGTTGCCTTGCTGAGATTGGTTGAACAAAGAACCAATATTCTACCTCGCTTTGGCACCGGTGGGACAATCTAAGGCACGACCTTCTTGGTCCAGAAAGGACGTTTTCGATCTGCACGTTGGCGGACATCTTCGAGCATCGTTTCCAAGTTTCGATCGTAATCGTGGTCGGTGCGTCGTGATCCATAGCGAATCGTTACACGTTGATTTAGGTCAATTCCCATATCCGGCCGCATCCAAACAATGAAACGTTCGGAGGGACCCTGCGAAATTCGGATTTGATTGTCTGCTCCGATGGTGGCTTCAACTTTCTTTCCGCGAATGCGTTTGGCTTGGTTCCAAAGAATGGGATCAACTGCCGTCCCATCCTTCAGGCCATCCAGTTCCAACCACCAGAAGAATTCATCGCCATGTCGCATCGTGACATGATCAATCTTTTGTGGGATATCTTTACGTCGGTGCGAAGCGGCGTTCATCCAGTCGAAAAGGTGGTGGATCTCGTCAAAGAAAAAAGCGAAGCCCCATCCCCGGTACATGACGACCATCGCGTCGGCTCGCACATTTAAGTAGTCTTCCAAAATGCCGCTGAACGCGTGATTGTTCTTGCTGCGGATGCGATCCAAAAAACCTTGGACGATGTAGATTGGAACCTGCTGGGCGTTGGGATAGTAGTGCGTAATTGTTTTGCCCGGATCACTGCTGATTGCGATCAGGCCAGCCCACAAATCAGGGTGCGAAACCGCGATGTCCCAAGCGGCGGTCGCACCATCGCCGTGACCGACGATAAAAATGCGGTCGGCATTGATCGATGTTCTTCGCATCGCATCACGCAGTGCAACGAGTACCCGTTGGTGCTCGCGAGGGGTGTAGTTGTAAACACCTTGCCCGGGCTCAGTCCAAGCCGGCGCGACGACAATGTAGCCGTGCCGAGTCGCGTGGCCGCCGCGGAAATTCAGTTGCTGATTCCACGGACCTGCCCACCAGTCAAGCTGCTGTTCCGGTGTCCCTTGGGGCGGATGCAGCGCGACAATGCAGGGGTATTCGCGCAGCGGGTCGTAGTCGGGCGGCAGCTGGACGATATACCGTGGCGAGACATCCACAGTAGCCGATGGCAAATCGCGTCCGACTGTGAACATGCCTTTGATCGTCTCGTGTTCTGCCTCATTGGGGAGCTTGCGCGAAGGGACAAGCAGCGGCAACATTCGAGCCACGTAGTCCGGTTCAGCTCCTTCCAAATTGGCCAGCTCCGACAAGATTGCTTTGCGTCGTCCCGGATCATCGCTAGCTAAGTACTCAGCCACTAGATTTCGCACGGTGATCATCGAAATGGCAACGCTCAGATTTTGCACTCCCTGTCCCGATCCCAGCAGCCAGCCGCTAATGCCCATGGCAACATGGTTGTCGACAGGTAGGCCCGTTTTGTCAGCTAGCAGGAATGCACTCAATCGCGGCAAAGTAAACGCAGAGAGTCCCGTCTGCATTTCATCCAGCAAGGGATTGATCGCAGCGATCTGCTTGGCGTTGAGCTGTTTTGATTTGTCACGCAATTTTGCCATCACATCGTCGATCGATGCTTGGGTCTTATCGAGTTTTGCGATCGCGTCTTGGACTTCTAAACGGGTGATCCGTCCGACGTTGTCTGGTCGGAAACCCGAGTAGATCTTTCTGGCGAATGATTCTTGTCCGACTTCGGCACGTTGTTGAGCTTCGCGAATGATCTCGGACGCCTCGGCTTCCGTGACAGCGATCAGTCGTTTTTCGATATCAGGTTCGTTAGGGAAATCCTTCTGGACCTGCTGCAAAACTTTGCGAGCGTCATTGAAGCGTTTTGCTTCGCCGAAAAAACGCGCGTGTTCATAGTGCAGGTCGATTTGGTCACCCGAATCCAGATTGGGCAGTCGTAGGCGTCTCGCGAAAATCGCCTGCAACGTATCTGAGTCGATCGAACTGGTGGCAACACGTTGATCCCAGATATACGAAGGCCGATCCTTGAGAGCTTCGACCTTGGCATAACGCGTGTTCAGCTCCGTGATCCCTTGCAAGATCGAAAGTGTCTCTCCTTTAAGACCGCGGATCTTGACTACTCGGCGAGCAAATTCGTTGAATGGAGAAACGCCCAGCAGCGAATCTAAGACGCTGATCGGCTTGCCATTAAGCGGTGCATCGAAATCAAACTCGATCGTTTCCTCGATCCCGCGAATTTGCTGCGGTTCACCGAGCACCATTCCACGGCGATACAAGTAGACGCGACGTAGCCCGTCGTCGACCATCACAATTGGCTGAGATTTGATGCCTCCGCCAGCGGCCGCGAATCCTTCCTTCATGCTCGGCAACTCAAAAACATTGCCCTGAATCATCAGCCCGTTTTTTAGCCGAAGGCTTTCTTCGGCAACTCCTGTGACAGTGACGAACAGGCCGATGATTCCGATCGCCAGCAGAAATTTGGCAATCCTGGTGGCAGACCGATCAGTTGTGTTGGTCGGCGGGGTTTGTTTGTTAATCACGAAGCTTGGTCTCCACCCATTCGTGTCAGTAAAGCCACTGCTTGGGCAAATGAACGCCCCAGTGGTGCCACTCCGTCACGCATTGAATTCACAGTTGGCATGACGTTTGGCATCGTGCTGTCAATCCAATCGCGTTCATTGACGCGTACCCACCACGATCCGGGATCGATCGTGACCACGGAATCCGGCGTGACCACGGAATAAGGCGCGGCGGGCTGGTCATCGGTTGCGAAGGCTGATTCGGTCAGCGATGCCGGTGGCTGCACCGACGGCCGGGCGATGTTTGGCGAGGCATGTTCGGCCAGTGCGACCGGGGTGCCCGGTTGGGTTGTCCATGAGACGCCAAAGAAAATGCCGATGACACTAGCAGAGCAGGCCAGCACGATCATTGCCGCGGCTGAAACGTTTTTTCGTGGTGCGGGAACGATGCTGACAGCGTCGTGCAAACGATTGGTCGGCAGGACAGAAGAAATCTGTTGCCAGGCCTCCAGCTGACCACGGCATGCCGCGCAGTGTTTAGTGTGATCGCGAATCTGTGTCGATTCGATCGGTTCGCAGTGTTGGTCCAGACGCGTGTGGAGCCACTCGTTGAAATCGTCGCAATTCATTGATCGGCCCCCACGGAATCAGTGCGTGGCTTTGGTTGGTCAGTTTGGCTCGTCATGGGAGCCTGGACGACGTTTCGATCACACAGTTTTTGCATCATGGATTCACGAGCACGATGAACCCAGGTTTTAGCCGTTCCTATCGGGCAGCCCAGTCGGAGCGAAATCTGCTGATAGTCACATCCTTGTTCGTGGAACAGTTTGAACGCTCGACGATGGTTTTCAGGCAGGCTTGCCATCGCGAGTTCTACTTCTTCGGTCAGCGACTCGGCATCGCGTTGCTGTTGTTCACGCCGGATCGCGATCTGAGAAGTCGCTTGAGAATCGGCGGACGCATCGTTTGTATCCGACAGCGAAACAAGCGGTTGTCGCCGCGAGAGTTGAGTCCGACAGCGATTGGCCGCAATCGTGATCAACCAAGGTTCCAGCGGCCGCCGGGTGTCCCAACGGTGGATGTACCGCACCGCTCGCGAGAAAGTCTCTTGGGTGGCGTCTTCGGCGTCTTGGCGATGTCCAAGAAGACGTAAGCAGCGATTGAAAACAGCGGTGTAGTGTTTGCCAAAGAGCTGGGCAAACGCCACGGGATCATTCTGCTGGACTTGTCGCACCAAGGCTGCGCAGGAATCGTCCATTGGAACGCGATCTCCCAAAGTCCATTGACCAAGTTCTGGCACATCACCAGAACCACGCTATCGTCCGCTAAAGAATCGCTTCAACGCATCGTCCGCCGCATCGCGAGAGGAGTCCTTCATCGACTTTTTCAAGCCTTCAGGAAGCTTCTGCGGTGGCTGTTTTTTCTTCGGGGGACGTTTCTTTTCGAGATTGGCAGTCGATTCGTCGACCGACAAATCAGTGCTGTCGTCTTCGGAGTCGCTTTTGCTTGAATCGGCAGCCTGCTTGGCGTCTTCCAGCTTGAATTGACGCGTCTCGGGGTCCGAGAGTTTGCGGACGCGATCGATTTGATCGGCTTCGTCCAACCACGAACTGACATCAACCGCTTCGAATCGGCTCTCATTGGCGTTTTCGACCGTTCTGGCGGCAGCGTCCTGAACGTCGGCGACTTCGGGTTTCTTGGCAGCCTGCAAACCGTGTTCGATCAAGACTTCGAATTTTAGTTTGCCGATACGAAGTTCATCACCGGGCTTCAGCACTTTTGCTTTGTCCGATGGCAGACGCTTGTCGTTTACGTAAGTGCCATTGCGGCTCTTAAGGTCTTGAATCAGCAAGCGGTTGTCGCGCAGAACCAGGATGCAGTGTTTTCGTGAAACGGATTCACTCTTCGGGCGTAGCTGGCAGGACTCGCTTCGTCCTACAAGGAACTTCTCGCTACCAATGGAAATCTCTTTCCCATCGTGGCTTCCACCCAAGACTTTCAGTTTCACTTTCATAGATCACCTGGTCTCTATCGCTGCTGAGTTGATTTTTGCATCACAGACGTGTTGCAAAGGGTGCGGAGCACCGCCTCAGAGCTTTTTCTCTGTAAGCATGTGTTCAATGTGCCTCTTCAGTACAGCCACTGCCCCGTCACTCAAGCGGTCAAAGACACGCCAATCGGCATCACCAAACTAAAAGAGAAGTCCCTGCAGGGTTAAATAGGCCAACCATCCTACACCTTGAAGTTGACTATTTCCCCGCAATCACATTCTAGGCAATTTCCAGAGTGCGAAAACGCCTTTATGGAAAGAATCGACGGATTACCCGCTACGAATTGCTGTTTTCACAAAATAATGAAGCAGCGAGACAAACTTTTTGAAATGAAACCCCCCAGCAGGGTATCTGTTTGTCGCTTTATCGGCGTTTTAACCAACTGGTCGAATTGAACCGGGTCGCTGCGATTTCGCGTGCTCGAGTTGTTTCGTCGACGGATACTTTGCTGGCTTGAAAGTCGATTTGCCATCTTTGAGAAAACGATGTTGAGATCGCCTGGGCTAGCTCTTTTTCACAAAGGGGGCGGGATCCCAGATTCAAGACGCCTGGAAGTTCAGGCGCAAACGGGCTGGCCTGGAGCAACAGGCTTCCATGCTGCAGGACAGCGTTCTTGGCTCGTCGCTGAGCGCTGCCGAGTATTTTGTAGCCGCTTACGATCAGGTCTTCGTCGGTGCGCCGCTGAAAACACAGCAGGGCTTCGTCGCTGATGCCACCGGCCGTTGTCGACGATTGCGGACCGGGAGGTGGCTGGTCCGATGTCACCCCGTTCGTTTTCGCAAGAGTCGTTGCCGCTGGCGGCGTGGTAAGTGGGGTAGGGCGGCAGTCGATCGTTCGATGGTTGATGTCGCGGTGGGGGACGGCCTTGATCGACCAATCCGATAGGGCGTCGCTGATAATCGCGTGCATTCCCTGATACAGATCCAGTCTTGCCCCGGAGTGGGACGACGTCACCGGTATGGCGATGCTGTAGGTCAGTTCGTGGTGATGCAGGATCGATCCGCCGCCGGTCGACCGCCGAACACAATTCGCGTCGCTACTGGCGACATGCTGGTTGCGGTCAGCCAGTTTTTGGAAGTAGCCCAGCGAAAGCGTTGGCTCTGTCCATTGATAAAATCTCAGCATCGGAATCTGTGACTGATTCACTGATTCCAGCAAAGCCTGGTCCAGTGACATGTTCCAGGCACCGGAGTCCGAGGCCAGCGCGATCAGTCGGCCCGGTTGGGATGAAGTCGAATTTGAAATGTCAGATCTCGATCTCTTAACCAGCTTCGGCGCACTGCTTTTCGTACACGGCGTGGTCCATCAAACGGTCAAGCGATTCGCCGTCGTTCAATTTGACTTTCATGATCCAGCCAAAGTCATACGGGTCGGCGTTGATCTTTTCCAAGTCGTCGGGCAGTTCGCTGTGAACTTCGACGACTTCGCCACTGACAGGACTGTAGAGAGGACTGACGGCTTTGACGGATTCGACTTCGCCAAACTCGTCGCCGACGGCTAGCTCTTTGCCAATTTCTGGCAGGTCCATGTAAACCAGGTCGTTGAGCTGTTCGATCGCAAATGCTGAAATACCGATGGTGGCGATCTTGTCGCCACCTTCTTCGGCAACGTCGACCCACTCGTGAGTCTCGGCGTAGAGCAGTTTGGTTTGATCACGCGACATCGTTGGGTTCCTCTTCGCGACTACGCAGGGGGGTCAAGTTTGGGGACGTTTGTAGAAGGGCAGTTTAACTTGCTTGGCCGAAGCCGTCTTGCCGCGGATGTCGATTTGAAACGACTGATCCGCAGCATGCTGAGCGTCAACATAAGCCATCGCAATGGGATGCCCAAGCGTAGGCGAAGGGCCGCCGCTTGTGATCACGCCGATTTTCACTCCATCGGAAGACAGAACCTCGCAGCCTTCGCGGGCCGGGCGTTTGCCATCGGGAACAAGCCCGATGCGAATTCGTTTGGGACCCGTTGCGACGATTTGGCGAAGGGCTTCGTCACCGATAAAAGATCGGTCTTTGAAGTTGCACGCGAATTTTAGTCCCGCAGAAATCGGATCGGATTGTTCGTCCAGTTCGTGTCCATAGAGCGGCATCGCTGCTTCCATTCGCAGAGTGTCGCGAGCGCCCAACCCGACGGCTTTGAATCCTACGTCGCGTCCGGCCATCATGATGTTTTCCCACACGCGGTTGGCCTCTTCGGCGCGGACAATCAACTCAAATCCGTCTTCGCCGGTGTAGCCCGTTCGGCTGACGATGACGGGTTTTCCCATCTGCTCCGTGACTCGAGCGGTGTAGTACTTCAGTTTGCTGATGTCGACGTTGAATAGACGATTGCAGATTTCGATCGCCTTGGGACCCTGGACCGCGATCATCGCCGTAACGTCCGTCCGATCGGTCATCGTCACGGTTGGGAAATCCGCTAGGTGCGGTTCGATCCACTTGTAGATTTTTTCGCGGTTGGATGCGTTGACGACCATCAGATGGTAGTAACGCTCCGACGGTGTTTTCAAATGCGACACCAATACATCGTCCAGCACGCCGCCGTCGGCATTGCAGATCAATCCGTAGCGAACTTTGCCTACGCCTAGATCACTGATGCGGCGGGTAAGGAGATGATCTAGCAGGTGTTCCGAACCATCGCCATCGAATCGCAGTCGGCCCATGTGCGACACGTCGAACAATCCCGCGGACGTCCGGCAAGCGTTGTGTTCATCGACGATGGACGAGTATTGAATCGGCATTTCATAGCCGGCGAACGGAACCATCTTCGCGCCGGCTTGGCGATGCCAGGCATCCAGCGGTGTCTTTGCAAGTGATGTAGTCATGAGAGTGAGTTTAGCCGCGGAAAATTGGCAGAGAACCCCCGAAGTTAAACCCCGAAGCCAAACCCGGAAGACAGATCCCCAGCGGCAATCACTAGCCGCGAACACTCGCGGCGATCACTACCCACGATCACTAGCGATGGGCGAGCCGAGGTTTCAGTGCAGTTGCCCGGATCAAGTGAACGACTGTGGCACTGAATTATGGTTACTGGAATTTGATCACGGGAAATCGGTCACTGGAATTTGGTCACTGGGATACCGAGTCGGGAGTGATTTCTAGAATTCGATTGTTCCCCGTATCGACCACGTACAGCGACTTGTTTTCCCAAGTCACTCCGTGTGGATGACTCAACTGGATCTTGGCATCGCCGTGCCCGTTTCCCAGGACCGTGCTAACCGTTTTGTTTTTTGGGTCGTATCTTCGAATTGCTCGATTCTGGTCATCGGCCACATAGACGTTGTCTTGATCATCGATGCAAATGTGTTTGGGAGAACCAAAAGTTGCATCCATCGCATCGCCATCCTTGTACCCCCGCTTTCCGGTTCCAGCGACGGTGTAGATCGAACCATCCGCATGAACGACTCGCAAAGCTTGCCCGTTCCGCTCCAGCACGTAAATCCGACCTTTCGAATCGGCGGCGACGGCTCGAGGATCAACAAGCGGGCTTGTTGTCGCATCGTGTCCGTCGGTGGGAATGCCTTTGTCGCCGTTGCCAGCGACCGTGATGATCTTGTTCGTCTGCAAGTCGATTTCTCGAATGCGTCGGTTTTTCAAGTCAGCGACGTGCAATTTGGTTGCGTCGTGATTCAGCGTGATGCACATGATGAAGTCAAAAGTCGCTTGCCGGGCTGGCCCTCCGTCACCCGAAAAACCTGCTTCTCCTGTGCCCGCAAACGTCGTAATGGTTCTCGAGTGATGCTCCACTCTGCGAATGCAGTGGTTCCAGCTGTCGGCGATGTACAGATCACCGTTGGGGGCAACAGCGCAGTTGTGCATGCCGTTAAATGTCGCTTGCAGCAACGGGCCTCCATCGCCGCGGTAGCTCTTGCTGCCATCACCACCGAGCAGCGACAAGAAACCGTCGGTTGATCGCTTGTGCACACGTCCGCCGCCAAGTTCGACGACGAACAGGTTGCCCCGACTGTCAAAGTCGATTCCAAACGGGGAGTCCAGCGGACTCTCAGCAGGCTCCCACTGGCCACCTTCGGGGGCACGGTATCCACCGACAATAAATTCGACGCTTGGGTCGATGGCGATCGAATCGTTTGCCATCGGCAGCGAGACGACGAAAACGAAAAACAAAAGCAGCTGTGTGCGAACCAGTTTCATCGAGACTAACCTGACCAAATTCGATGCGAGAGAATTGCCAATCTTACACTCCGCTCAAGTTCCCTTTCGCTTGTTGCGTTTCTTTTTCTCTCGACGTTCCTTTTGGCGTTTGTCCGAATACTTGCCGGTCGCCTTGGGTTTCTTGGACGTCTGGGGAAGGCCTTTATGTGCCGAGTGGTTTTTTTCGACCGTGAGGTAAAGCTGCCGTTCCTGCAAATCCACTTTCGCGATGACCACGCTTAGTTGGTCGCCCAAGCGAAAGCGATTTCCATCCTTGAACCCAATCAGCATCTGTCCGCTACGTTCGTAGCGGTACTTGTCTTTAGGCAAAGTGGTGACCGGGACAAAGCCATCGACTGGCAATCCGACGCATCGAGCGTGCAGACCATCGGGATAGACGCGGCTGACAATCGCTTCCATCGGTTTGCCAACGCGGCGTTTCAAGAAATGCAACAGTTTCAGTTCGATCAGCTCGCGTTCGGCTTGTGCCGCGTTGCGTTCCATGTCGCTGCAGTGATGACCAAGCGTCATGAGGACAGGGAATGGATCGTCGGGCGTCTTTTTGCCTTCCAATAATTTCTGAACCAACCGGTGAACCGTCAGGTCAGGGTAGCGACGGATCGGACTGGTGAAGTGGCAGTAGTGCTCCATGTCCAACGCGTAGTGGCCATCTTTTTGCGGCGCGTAGACCGCTTTGTTCATGCTTTTCAAGACGCTGAAGTTCACGGCGTTTTCGAGCGGCGTGCCAGCGACTTTGTCCAAGACAGCTTGGATCTCGAAGCGACTTTCGATTTTGCCGACATCGATCCCAAGGTCTTTGACGAACTGGCTCAACTGGCGAAGCTTGCGTCGTTCGGGCGACGGGTGCAGACGCGAAAGAAAGTTTAGTCCCAGGTCATCCAGCCAAGTCGCGACTGCCTGGTTGCCGGCCAACATAAACTCTTCGATTAGTTGATGGCTCTCGGTATGCTCCACTTCGCGAGCACCTTTGACTTTGCCAGATTTGTCCAGTTCCAATTTGATGTCCGGCATGTCCATCGAAAGCGCGCCGCCTTTGAAGCGGGCCTTTCGCATTTTCATCGCCAACGTGTGCATGTTGGTCAGCAAGTCGCAAACGGCGTCGCCCCAATCCTGACGGTATTTGTCGGGATCCGCCAAATACTGATCGACTTGTTGGTAGTTAAGTCGCTTGTCGCTGTGGATCGCGGCGTTGTGGACTTCGGTGTGCGAGATCGTCAGGTCAGCCTGCATTTCGATCTCGACCGTTTTGACCAGACGCATTTTATCGGGCTGCAAACTGGCCAAGTGATTGCTGATGATCTCGGGGATCATCGGGACCACACGGTCGGGCAAGTAAATACTGGTCGCACGATTACGAGCCTCTTCATCGATCGCGCCGCCCAGCGGTACAAACGTACTGACGTCGGCGATGTGAACCCACAATCGCCAGCGACCGCCTTCTTCAAGTTGCAGTGAAATCGCGTCGTCAAAATCTCTCGCATCGAACGGGTCGATCGTGATCGTCAACATGTCCGTCAAATCTTTGCGATCCGCCGGCACTTCGTCATCGTTGAACGCGTCGGCTTGTTCGCGAGCGGCGTCGAGTACCTTTTCGGGAAACTCTTCGGGCAACGCGTACTGTCGCATGATCAACATCGTGTCGATCGCGGGATTGCTGTTGCTGCCCAATCGTTCCAGGATGACGGCTTCGCCACCATTGCCGTCGTCGTCGGGGTAGTCGACCATTTCGACAAAGACTTTGTCTTCTTTATCCAGTGGCAATCCGCGAACGTCGCCGACTTGCACCGGTTTGTCGTAGGGGGTGCCATCTAAAAAGACGACGGGTTTTCCATCGAGCAATTGAAACGTGCCGGTAAATTGCCGGCGCGCCCGTTGCAAAATATCGACGACCGCTGCTTCGCTGCCGCCTTTGTGACTGGGGCGCACGGTGACTTCGACTAAGTCGCCATCCAACGCGCCGGCCGTTCGGCCTGGCGGCACAAAGAGATCTTCTTGAGCTTCGCTGTCATCGCCGTCGCCATTGTTCGGACGGACAAAGCCGAAGCCGCCGCCGGCGGAAAATCCGCTTCCACGAGCGCGGCGAAACGTGCCGCGGAGTCTGTCTGTCGGTCCACCGACCGAGCCTGTACTTAACACTAAATGATTTGATCCATAGACCAATCTACCTTCGAGCACCAATTGCTTGATCACCCGGCGAAGCTCTCGGTACCCTTCCAGGTCGAGCTTCAGCTGCGTGGCGATTTGCTTGGGTTTGCTGGGCCGGTAGTCGGCCGAGACGACCAATCGCATCAAGCGATCGGCCAGTTGAGTTGAAATATCCATTACAAAAACATAACGCATCGCCGCAAAATACGGACCATGGCAGACAGATCCGCCAGCTAGAAAGGTGCGTTATGCCTACAGAGTCACCAACGGAGAGGGAAAGGTTCGCGCGAAATCTAGTTGCTCATCGACGGCGATCGCCTGTGGTTTGGTCCCCCGCGGGGGCTGCACGCCGGCTGGATCGATCCAACGCGAACCTTCTCAAGCGGTTTGGCTCTTCTTTCTCGTTCGCTGGATGGGTGTCCGGAGGCGTTATTGGCTTGGCGAGTTCTTCCATCGAACTTGTCCATCAGTGCAATGCGTTCCTGACCGGCATGTAAAGCCTCTCCTGTCGATCAACCATTTGGTAGCTCATCGGGTAGAGCAACAGAATTCGGTTCTGTCGGTAGTGGGTTCGATTCCCATCCAAATGTCCAAACCCTTGGACAGCGCGTTGCAAAACGCTCCACCGGTGTGTCGAACTTTTCGATGCAGGGGCCATGCGCACGTGAACGATTGAGACGCTGATGGTTAGGTGACTAAAACCCTGATGGCTCGCTCTGTCTGGCCCGATGCAACGCATCGAGCGAAAGGCGAACGAGTTGGCGGGAGATTCGATTCTCCTAAGCATGGCAATTGGTCGATCACGAGGCACCAAACGATCAGAGCTTTGCGGACTGTCGATGTCTTTTTAGCCAACCAATTCTTCTTCGAGCGGAAGGAGAATTGGCGCCACGAAGATGGGTGCAAATCCCCGCTGTTGATCCTTCGGCAATGGCCCGCTGTTTTTGCGAAGTTCGGCCACCATTTTTTACGCATTTCTACCGTAGGATCGCGAGAGACGTCGCGGGACTACAACCAAGTAACAAGTCAAAGATCATCCCATGTTCGGTATTCAAAACCTTCTCGTTCGCGATTTCGAAACGGCAATCGTTCTGCGCCGTGGTGTGCAAACGAAGCGTCTGGACGCAGGTCGTCGTGTCGTTCTGGGCCGCGCCGAAGTGATCGTATTCGATCGTCGCGAAGTGTCCCTGTTGGATGCTCGTCTGTCTGAAATCGTCCGCAGTGGTTTGATCGACGCTCAAGCGACCGTTGTCGACTTGAGCGACAATCAGCGTGCACTGGTTTGGATCGACAACCGATTCTTCATGGCGTTGTCGCCTGGTCTGTTTGCGTTCTGGAACGACCCGCATGCTGTGCGCATCGAAATCGTCGAAATTGACGACGAAGGTCTGCAGTTGCAACACCCTCAGTTGCCAGCGATCGTCGAAAACTCGGTCGCCGCGCGATTGCTGGACGTTTGCCGTGTCGGTGCCGGGCGTGTGGGCGTGAAGCTAGTTGATGGACGATTCATCGAAACCGTTGGCCCAGGTCTGTACGCTTTTTGGCGATCAGGGCGAAAGGCTCAGGTCATTGAACTCGATACGCGTGAAACGCAGTTGGACATCGGTGGCCAGGAATTGATGACGGCGGATCGCGTGACGCTTCGCTTGAACGTCAACGTTGTCTACCGTGTGGTCGATCCAGCGCGAACGGTCGAAGCAACTTCGGATGTGCAGCAAGCTTTGTACCGCGAAGTGCAGTTGGCGCTGCGTACGGCGGTGGGGCAGCGAGACCTGGACGCTTTGCTGAACGATCGTGATTCGCTGTCGGTCGAACTGGCCAAGTCGGTCGAAGAAGCGGCGGTGCGAATCGGAGTCGAACTGGTCAGCGTCGGTGTGCGGGACATCATCCTTCCTGGAGACATGAAGGAATTGATGAATCAAGTGGTTCAGGCCCGCAAGGCTGCGGAGGCAAACTTGATCACTCGGCGCGAGGAAACGGCCGCGATTCGTAGCCAAGCCAACACGGCAAAGCTGCTAGCGGACAACCCGGCGTTGATGCGTTTGCGCGAACTGGAAACGCTCGAACGAGTTGCTCAAAGCGGAACGCTGAAAGTGAATGTCGGTGACGGTCGTTTGACCGATAAGCTGACCAACCTGATTTGATCGGCCCTGATGGAAATGAAGCCGCCCGACTTTCGATTGATGCGTCAGTCGGGCGGCAAGTTTCCGGCTAGGACTTTCGAGGTGAAAGGCCCTTTTTGGCGATGTAGTACGTCAAAATCGCATCGAGGACATGAGCCAGCACAACGAATGCGCCCAGTACGACCGCTCCGCCAATTGCCTCGGGATCGTTGATCGCAGCGACGATCGCAGCGGCAAAAATGAACCAGGAGAGCAAGTAACCGGCCAATTCGATCAGTGCCAATAACGTGTGCCCCATGCTGAAATCTCCCCAGGATGGGAAGATCAATGATCGCAAGGCAAGCTCCGTCGGTTTGTAAAACGTTTGGCCGCAATTGCCACACTGGTACGTTTCTTTTGGAACGACTTCGACGCACTGGCAGCACAGTGTTTCGCGTGACTGAGTTGACTGTGGTGTAAATCCTAGAGTCGCGTATTCTTGTCGAGCGTGTTCGACGACTTTGGGAATCGCTTTCTTGTCGTGACCTTTGAAACCGCTGTAGCTGAATTTGGATCCGTCCAACAGTTTTAGCTGCGATCCGCCCATGAATCCGCCTTTGAACTTGGCGATCTCGTTGTAGTAGATCGACCAAAACTGGTGCTTCGGCACACCCTTGGTGTTGGAGTTCAGAAGGATGACTCGAAGATTTGTAAACACAAACACGGTCTGGTTAATGAACTGAGCCCAGATACCCATGAAATACTGCTCGACGAATTTCTGCTGAACACCTTTGCCGATGTACAGAACTTCCTCACCTTCCTTCAACGTTTTTTGAAGTTGATCTTGGCAAGCATGAAGCAGTTTGATGCGTTTCTTGACATCGCCTTTCCAGCCCATGCCGCCAAGTTTGGGAAAGCACTTCGATTCGTCGACGGGAAATGGCAGCGTTGTGACATCGATGTTGATCGAGCGGAGTTTTTCGGTCACTTCTCCGTCGGTCAATTCGGTTGCAGCCATTAATTAATCGTTTTCGTGAAGGGCAGGTGGGGAATGTCGATGGCTTCTCTGTCGGCCGTTACTTGACCGCCGAAAGATGAAACTTGTTCAATTCCAGACTGCCGAAGGAGAATCCGAGTTTGGCGATCTTTTTGGGCTGGTCAATCATCTCGTGTTGAACGTTGATCGTCGAATCGCCCAGCTGAACGGTGGCTTTATCGCCGACGACTTTCACTTTCAGTGTTTCCCATTTTTCCTCGGTAAGTGTCGGCAGAGTTTTGTTTAAAAAGACTGGCGTCGCTTTGTTTGCACCAGGCTCTTTAATGTAAGTCAGCACGCTGCCGGGGCTTTTGGGCGACAGCTTGATGCGAAAAGCATGACCGCCGTTTGTGGCATCCATCGTGAAAACGACAGCTTTACAGCCGGTTGACTTGAACACGACTTCGGCCGAAGCATCGTCATGGGGAACTTCGTAGACCATGATCGGTCCGTGGTTCTTGTGTTTTTTGTAGAGTTCGTCGTCTTGCGTGACAGCGGCAATGCCGTTTTCGATTTTCCAGTCTCCGCGTAACGGCTTGCGGATTTTGTAAGAGTCGATTGTGTAGTGGTCGTCTACCAAAGTGTCAGTATTGATTTGAGCCGTTGAAACAGATGACGTGGCGATCAACAGAAGTGCCGCAGTAAGGAAATGTCGCATCAGAATGCCTTTGAGGGATGAAGGGAAAACGCGGGCGAGTGTCCGTCGCACACAGTAGACCTGTATGCCAGTCGAGTCGATTCAAGACCGAGGGGCGATGGCTACTCTATTTCGTCGATGTACAAGCGTAGTGATTCTTTCAAGCTGCTGAAGTGATCGCCGGCGACCCTTTTTATTTGGAGCTGGGTGTCACGCGTGTCAATGTCGGCAATCGTGGCGAGCGGATCAGACTTTCCCAGGTAGGCAAAGTGCGGGCGCTGCATGTGTTCAACGTTGCCGATTAGCAAACGTGCTTTTCGTTCGGCCGGCGTGTCGTCAAAGGGAGTGATGTCAGTCCACTCGTCAAAAATTTCGTCGGGGTAAAGTCCGCCACAGCTACCTGAATGGACAATGGGAACGGAATCACGGAGTGACAACAGTGCCGACACACCACCTCCCAAGCTATGGCCAAACACGTAGATTCGTTTTGGATCCACGAAAGGCTGGGTCGCCAGCCATCGGATTGCGCCGCGGGCATCGTCGACTTCGCCGCACATCATCTCGAACGTGCCATCGTTGCCATTTTCGCCACGAAACGCTGGTGTCATCACCACGAATCGTTCGCCAGTCACTTCTAGAACGCTGGTCATGTCTTCGGCCCCCAATTTGTAGCCACCATGAAGGTAGATGAGTGCCGGTAGTTGCCTTGCGGCGGATTTTGGCTTGTGCAGGAGGGCTTTCATTCGCCGACCAGCCGAACGGTACAAGACGCGTTCGGATCCACTTAGTCGAGGGACGACGAACGTCCGCGTCATCGTTGATTCGATGCCGATGATCCGTGTTTGAAATCGTTCTCGCCATTGCGAATAGCTTTGGCCATCGGGAACAATTTTCCCAGGTTGCACGTGCATGAACTCTTGGTTGCCCAGCCTGGTCCAAGTCTGTTGTCTTGCTCGCTGTCCTTCGGTCGGTTCATACAAATGAACCGCCGATGTTCCATCAAGTACTGCGATGCACCCCTGTCGATCGACTGACAACGATTTGACTGGATGATCGATCGCAAACAAAACGCTTGACTGTTTGGTGCTGACGTCGGTTACCGTCACTTCCCCCATTTTGTTGCCGTGCAAGATCTTGCCGTCGGCACGATCAAAAAAGATGGCTGCCGTGGAGTTTTCGATTTTTTGAATGGCTCGCCCGGTTGAAACGTCATAGACCACCGTCTCGCCATCGACTAGACAGGCAATCTGTGAACCGTCAGCAGAAAAATCAAGAGAAGTGCTTTTTTTCAAGCTACTGCGAATCCGGATGCCCTGGATGTTTTCGCCGGTTGCAACACGCCGGATATAGATTCGCCCCCGCGATGCTCCCGCCATCAATGCTCCATCCCCGCTGATCGCAACTGCCTGGAAGGTTTGCGTACTAGAAAGGGAGCTCATGGCGTTCCACGTCACATTCGCGAACGTTGTCATTTGGCCAAGAGCATTCAGTTTTGCATGCCGCAGGTAAGGACCACTGCGCACGGCGATGACTTGACCATCTCGGCTAACTTGCAATTCAGAGCAGGTATTTGCTACTCCACGTCCAAGGAATCTGCTGGCCTGAAATCTCTCAGGTAGGCGAGGCAATTTGGCTGGTGGAAGCGAAACACTGCCAGTCGATCCGATCTGTTGAAGGTCCAGCTTGGTTAGCGACCCCGATTTGCTGGCGACCAGCAATTGGGAAGGCTTCGTGGTGAATGCGATTCCGGTTGGATCCGTCACGGACTGTTCCCAAACGCCTTCACCTGTCGCTGCATTCCAAATCTTGACGCTGCCCGCGTCACTGCCTGCAATTTCGATCGTCGCCAGGAAGCGTCCATCAGGGGAGATGGCTAACTGTTCCGCCTGCGGTGGCTTCGCCGCGGCGACTTCTTTCATCGTTTCTGAGGTCTCGGCATACAAAGGCGTGTTGTCTTTCGTTTTCCAGCCTTTGATTCGACCGTCACGCGCTGAAGAAAAAATCTGCATCTCGTCCAGGGAAAAAATGATCGTTAGACCTTCGCCGCCGTGCAATCCAATGTCTTGTTTATGCTTTGCATCAACATCCCAGAGCGAGACTAGTCCTGATTTGTCAATCGCAGCCAAGTGTTTTCCGTCTTTGGTGAAAGCGATCGATCGAGGCGCTGCGCCTTGGGCGGCTAGTTCACAATGACTGTCCAAGTGGGCGCCTTTCCAGATGTTGATGCTGCCGTTTTTTCCGTTCACGGTGGCCACTAGCGGTGCCTCTGCCGCAACGGCAAATACCTCTGCGTCGAGATCGGGGAGCGATCGTTGTCGGGTGCACTCGCCCGTTGCCGCATTGATGCAAAACAAAAATGATCCATCGCGTTCTTGCTGTTGGTTGACCGCGACCACGTACTTGGCTTTGATAAAGAACCTCGCATTTTTGACGGTCGCTGATGGCGAAATGGCAAACGGAAGCGGGGTATCGATTCGTTTGGCTGTGGTCGGCTTCTTTGACGGCGTTGGAAAAAAGGGCAGTAGGTTTACCGCACCTGTTGCCAGATCACACAAGACGATCCGGCGTGTCTCCCACCCGCGTTGGTGTCGCTTGTCGTCCAAGTAGAGGAAAGTTTTGGAGTCAGACGATAGGTCCTGTGGAATCCCGGTTGGAATGATCCCTTGATCTTTCGCGGACTGTGTGTCGATGCTTATCGGTGTGACATTCCGAGACTGAACGTCCAGGATGACGGGGGGATTTTCGGACATCGCCCCGACGACTCGCTGTGCATCAGACGAAGCTACCAGTCGTCGAATGTAGGTTGTGGGCCTTGTCCGGGGTGGCCGATCCCGTCGCACTGTTTCTAGCCTGTCGAGGTCGATCCAGGCAAATGCATCCGTGTCTGCAGAAATCAACAGGTTTGGCGCGACCATCGCCAATGAACTATGAAGTCGGTCGTGCTTCATATCGAAAAGCTGGGTGGATTTGCCAGGCGATGGCTGAACAAACCTCGCGACGTATCTAGATTCGGTTTGATCGCCCGACAAATCAACTTTGACGTTTGCATTCACGTCGGACGTAGCTAGCACGAATCGGTACGCGGGGCGTGATAGCTTTGTTTTCGAATGCTTCCGCGTATTCGGTGTTGATGCGTTAGATCGTTGGGCATTCCGATTCGATGGTTGATCCATCCAAGTGATCAAGCTGACGGTGGTGCCGGCAATGAAGAGGCATGCGATCAAGATGGCTGTCGGACGAGTCTTGGATGCTTGCTTGTCGCTAGGTTTCGGCTCGTTCAACATTCTTCTCCGCTTAGCTCTGAATCGCCACGCTTCTATCCGGCCGCTTTTTTCGATGAGGGTGAGGGGATCCTCCGCAGGCTGTCGATGGTCGTTTATGATCGTTGACCGATGATCGCTGCCAGCAAAAGGATACACGCAAAGCGCGGTTGACGCTGATAGGCTGAGTGCTGTGGTCTGGTGCTGATCGGCGCAGATTTTTTTGGGAGCATGGAACTTGGCGAATAGAGCTGATTGCAGTGTTTTGGAGCGTGATGGTTACATCACGTTGAAGCGTGTGGTTTCAGCGGTCGATTGCTTGCGACTGATTCGTGAAATTGACGAAGCGGCGCGGCAGGCAGAACGTGACTTCATTTCATCGTCGCGTCGCAAAATTGTCGGCGGACGAAACTTGCTGAGCCAATGGCACGGTTGGCGATCCTTGTTGCAAGAAACCATTCTCGCAGATCTCGTGCTGCAGACCCTGGGCGAACAGGCAGGCGTAGTGCGAGCCCTGTTCTTTGACAAGCCGCCCGGCGAAGGATGGTCGCTGGCGTTGCACAAGGATCGAACGATTGCGGTCAAGGAGCACTGCCAGGTGTGTGCGCCGTTTGCCAAGCCGACTCGCAAAGCAGGTGTTCCGCACGTGGAGGCGACCGAGGATCTGCTTCACCGCATGCTAACGCTGCGTTTTCATCTTGACGCGATGCATGATGACAATGGGCCGCTCATCGTGGTGCCAGGATCGCACGATGATTCCCAAACGGAGTCGGAAATAAGAACGATTCACTGTGACGCGGGCGACGTTTTTGTGATGCGCCCGCTGTTGTCGCATGGCAGCCGGGCGGCGAATCCGACGACGACGGATCATCGGCGCGTTTTGCATTTGGAACTGGCGGCCAGTGAAGAGCTCCCGGGGGAATGGCAGTGGCATCAGTTCGAGAAGATTGGACGCGTGTTCGATTGACGGATGATCCGGTAAGATTCGCCAGTGAGGACGAGTCATTTCCACTTACGCAGCGACGGATGAATTGATGGAAGCTTACAAACGCGAATTTATCGATTTCATGATGGAAGTCGGTGTGCTGACTTTTGGTGATTTTACGACCAAGAGCGGGCGAAAGACTCCGTATTTCGTCAACACAGGCCTGTACCGCAGCGGCAGTCAGTTGGAACGCTTGGGCGAGTTTTACGCCAATGCCATCCAGGCCAGCGTGGGGACCGATTTTGATGTGCTTTTTGGACCTGCGTACAAGGGCATTCCGCTGGTGGTGACAACGGCGATGGCACTCAGTCGTCGCGGGCACGACGCAGCGTTTTGTTTTAACCGCAAGGAAGCCAAGGATCACGGAGAAGGCGGCGTGCTGGTGGGCCACAAACTGTCCGCAGGTGAGCGGGTGTTGATTATCGAAGACGTGACAACCGCAGGGACATCGATTCGCGAAACCGTGCCGGTGTTGAAGGCCGCAGCCGAGATTCAGCTAGCAGGACTAGTCGTTTCGGTTGATCGTGGGGAGAAAGGCACGGGAACCAAGTCGGCTCTGGCAGAAGTCGGCGACGAGTTTGCGATGCCGACTTTTTCGATCGTCAATGTTCACGAGATTCGCGAGCATGTGGATTTAGGAGCCGACGATGACGCGAGAATGCAGGCGTATTTGGATCAGTATGGTGCCGAATAGAATTTGAGATTTCAATCCTTGCGTTCTTGGACTTTTCTTTTCAGCCTCTCCTCTAATTCTCGTTTGTATTCAGCCTGCTGTTTGTTGAACTCCTCGCGTCGGTTCATGCGTTCGTAGCGGTCTCTGGAATCGTCGCTTAAGTGCCGCTGGCTTTGGATCTCAGAGTTTTGCAAACTGTTTGCCCAGCCGCGTATTTGGCGTGAGCTATTTTCAGCGGTTGATCTGTGTTCTTGGATTTCGACGGATACTTCGTCGAACACTTCCATTCGCTGCATCACGCATAGCATGGAACGGACTTTGCCCGCTGGAGCTGATTGGCTAGGTCGCCTTTGCCACGAAATACGGGGAAAATCGTCCACGGGAACATCGCCGCAGCGAGATCCGCAGCGGCTTGCCAGACGGGAAGATTCTCGAATCGCTTGTACGTTGCCATCGTATGAAGCGGGATTTGAGATCTTTAAATTTCAAATCCGCTCATTCTACGCGGGATCGTAGGCCAAATTTGGCCCTAGCCAACGTTCGATTTCTCGGAGCGGTTGACCTTTGCGCTGGGCGTAGTCTTTGACTTGATCCTTGGTCATCCGATCGACGGTGAAGTACCTGGAATCGGGATGGCCAAAATACAGTCCGCTGACTGCCGCACCGGGTGTCATGGCGTAGCTGCTGGTCAGTTCCACGCCGGTGTTGTTGGTTGCGTCCAACAAGTCGAACAGGGTTCGCTTTTCGGTGTGGTCCGGACAAGCCGGGTAGCCAGCTGCCGGACGGATGCCACGGTATTTTTCGGCGATCATTTCTTCTTTGCTGAGCGATTCGTCGGTTCCGAATCCCCAGTCCTGTCGCGCTCGCTCGTGTAAGAGTTCCGCAAAGGCTTCGGCCAGTCGGTCGGCAACCGCTTGCACCATGATCGCTTTGTAATCGTCCATGTCAGCTTTGTACTCGTTTGCCAATTTTTCGGCACCCAGTCCCGTCGTGACGACGAAAGCGCCGATGTAGTCTTCGCGGCCGCTATCGTGCGGTGCGATGTAATCAGCCAGCGAACGGTAATCTTTTTGACCCTTGCGTTCCCACTGCTGCCGAAGGAAGTGGAACCTGGAAAGTTCTTTGGACCTGGATTCATCGGTGTACAAAATGACGTCGTCGTTGTCGCTGGCGGCGGGCCAGAAAGCATAGGCGGCGTTCGCTTTGAGCGATCCGTCGGCGATGACTTGATCTAGCAAAGCGTTGGCGTCGTCATACAATTCCTTGGCTTGGGCACCAACAACTTTGTCATTGAAGATCTTCGGGTGCTTGCCTTTCAATTCCCAGGTCATGAAGAACGGTGACCAATCGATGTACGATCGGATTTCTTCCAGCGGAAAGTCTTCTAAGACTTTCACTCCGGTAAATGATGGTTTGTCGATGCGGACATTGTCCCAGTCGGTCTGGAAACGATTCTCCAAAGCCGTCGCATACGGGACCAGTTTTTGTTGCCGATCCTTGTAGCTGGCGACCAGCTGGCTTTGCAGTTCCACGTTTTCTTTGACAAAGTCAGCACGCATGTCGTCGCTGATTAGTTTTTCCACCACACCAACACTTCGGCTCGCGTCCAACACGTGGATGACGGGATGTTCGTAAGCGGGTGCAATTCGCACGGCTGTATGTTTGGCGCTGGTGGTTGCACCGCCGACCAGTAGTGGCAGCTTCATCTCGCGACGTTTCATCTCTCGCGCCACCGTGACCATTTCGTCCAGGCTTGGTGTGATCAAACCGCTCAAACCGATCATGTCGGCTTTGTGCTTGATCGCTTCATCAAGAATCGTGTCGCTTGAGACCATCACGCCCAAGTCGATGACTTTGTAGTTATTGCACTGGAGTACGACGCCGACGATGTTTTTGCCGATGTCGTGAACGTCGCCTTTGACAGTCGCGATCACGAAAGTACCGCGTTCGGAAAACGCTTCGCCGCCCGCCGCCTTTTTCTCTTCTTCCATGAAAGGCTCCAAATACGCAACGGCCTTCTTCATGACACGCGCGGATTTGACGACTTGGGGCAAGAACATTTTTCCGGCGCCAAATAGGTCACCGACGACGGACATGCCGTCCATCAGCGGGCCTTCGATCACTTGCAAGCAGCGATCAAAACCTTGGCGGGCTTCTTCGGCGTCTTCGACGATGAATTTGTCGATGCCTTTGATCAGAGCGTGTTTCATCCGCTCGGCAACAGGAGCTTCCCGCCAAGCCAGGTCTTCGCCCGACTTTTTCATCCCACCGCCTTTAAAGCGTTCGGACAATTCCAGCATGCGGTCGGTCGCGTCGTCGCGCCGGTTTAGCAGCACATCCTCGACGTGCTCCAACAGATCCTTGGGGATCTCCTCGTAGACTTCCAGTTGACCGGCGTTGACGATGCCCATGTCCAAGCCTACTTTGACGGCGTGGTACAAGAACGCACTGTGCATGGCTTCGCGAACACGATCGTTGCCGCGGAAACTGAAACTGATATTGCTGACGCCGCCGCTGGTTTTTGCGCCCGGACATTCTTCTTTGATGCGGCGGACTGCGTTGATAAAATCGACAGCGTAGTTGTTGTGTTCTTCGATTCCCGTTCCGACCGTCAAAATGTTGGGGTCAAAAATAATGTCTTCGGGTGGGAAACCCGCTTGGTTGATCAAAATGTCGTAAGCGCGTTTGCAAATCCGGACCTTGCTGTCTTCGTCGGCGGCTTGTCCCTTTTCGTCAAACGCCATCACCACGGCGGCAGCTCCGTACTGGCGAACCAACTTGGCCCGCTTGATGAAGGTTTCTTCGCCGTCCTTGAGCGAGATTGAATTGACAATGGCTTTGCCTTGCACGTTCCGCAGGCCCGCTTCGATCACTTCCCATTTACTACTGTCGATCATCACCGGCACACTGGCAGCAACTTCGTCGCCAGCGATCAACCGCAGAAAACGCTGCATGGCTTCGATTCCGTCCAGCAACGCGTCATCGAAGTTGACGTCGATGATGGAGGCACCATTGGTGACTTGCTCGCGAGCGACTTCGACGGCTTCTTCGTACTTCTCTTCTGCGATCAGTCGTTTGAATTTTCGGCTGCCAGTCACGTTGGTTCGTTCACCGACCATCGTGAATGGGATCTCAGGACGCATGACCATCGGCAGTGTGCCCGACAGTCGGGTATAGACTGGGCCGGCGGTTTCTTGTTTGGGTTTGCAGTTCTTGACTCGCTCGGCGATCGCACGAATGTGATCCGGCGAAGTACCGCAGCAACCACCGACGATATTGACCCATCCGTTGTCCGCGTATTGCCCGACGGTTTCCGCCATTGGTTTGGGCAGCAAATCGTACTCGCCCATCGTGTTGGGTTCGCCGGCGTTGGGATGACAGCTGATCGGTAGATTCGTCGATCGACTCATCTCTTCGATGTGCGACCGCATAACGTCCGGGCCAAGGGCGCAGTTCATTCCGATCGTAAACGCAGGAAAGTGCGACAGCGAAGTAACGAACGCTTCGACGCTTTGGCCGCTGACGAATGTGCCGCCGCCTTTGCCAAACGTGCCGCTGACCATGACGGGGACGCGTCGGCCTCCTTCGTCAAAGAATTTTTGAATGGCAAACAGGCACGACTTTAGGTTCAGCGTGTCGATCGCGGTTTCGGGCAGCAGAATATCGACGCCTGCTTCGACCAGTGACTTGACCTGGGCGTAATAACTGTCCGCCATCGCGTCGAACGTAGTCGCGCGGAATGCTGCATCATCGACTTTGGTGCTGATCGCCAATTGCATGGTGGTCGGACCGATGGATCCCGCAACGAATCGCGGTTTGTCCGGCGTCTTTTCCGTCCATTCATCGGCGGCTTTTCGAGCACAGGCAACTGCTGCTTGATTGATCTCGTCCACCAATTCCAGTGGCAAATCGAATTCGACCATCCCCACGGGTGACGCGCCGAACGAGTTGGTTTCGACGATATCGCTCCCGGCTTCGTAGTAAGCCCGGTGGATGTCGGTGATTTTCTCAGGATGCGTCAGGCACAGAATATCCGAAAAATTCTTCAAATCTTTGTGGTGATCGGCGAATCGGTCGCCCCGGACGCCTGCTTCATCCAGCTTCAATCGTTGGATCATGGTGCCCATGGCACCGTCCAATATCAGGATACGTTCGCGAATCAGTTCGGACAGGATCGAGTCGGCAGAGTCAGCTTGAAGCATTTTTTTCGTGTTTCACGCAGAGAGTCAGAAAACATCTAGAGGCCTATCTTCATAGCCAAAGCCATATTTCACAATACGGACCCTGTAAATTCAGCCATTCAACCTTGCCTGATCGCGTCAGTTTGGCTATTCCGCAAATACCTCAAGATCCCGGCAACTTCTCACCGATAAAGACGGTGAGATGCGCCGGAGGTTCGACGAGGCCTTGGCTAATCACAACCGCAGCAGGATGCAGCGGATAATGCTCTTCGTTACGAAATTCAGGGAAGAACTCGTATGACCGTCGCGCCCCAACGGCCCCAAGACGGCAATCGCCGGCCAAAAATCCGCAATTCCAGTGCGCAGCAGCAAAACGCAGCGCCGCAGGGGGGGGATGCGCCGCAGGGAATCGCCGCGAATGCAGTTGGAGAGCTGCCGCCCGTACTTTTCCAACTGCCGAACCTCAATCCGGCTCCGACAGCTCCCGTTTCGGCGACTTGCGAAGAACCGGTTTGCGAAATCAATCCAAGCGTCGTTGAGTCGCTTGGAGCCAGCACGACCGCAGTTGACGCCATGATGGCCGTCCCAGCGGCTGGCGGCCCAGCGAGCGGCGGCAGCGAAGCCATCACCGGCAGCGGAGCAATCAGCCCCGAAATAACCTTGGCCGACAATGAACCCGAAATGGCCGATCGCTCCATTGCTGCTCGTTTGTTCTCGCATGCCATGATTCTTGGCATCGTCGGATTGGGAGCGACGTGGATTTATGTGGTCGCAAAAAACGTCCGCACGTCTAGCGGAACACAGACCGCCGAAGTCGTCGACGAGGACGCCGCATCGCCAGTCGATGAAACGGCGTTGGCAAAGTCGACCGTTTCATTGGAAGACACGGTCGCAAACGCTGAACGATTGTCGCTGGGTTCCGGTCACAGTCTTTCGGCGGTGGCCAAGCCATCGACTGCGAAAATTTCTAAGGACCTATCCACGAATCTGCCTGTGGATCTGATCGCACAGGCCGATGCCGCGGCCAAGGAAGCGCAAGCGACGTTGGAACGAGAGTCAGCCGGAACGCCAAGTCCCAAGGCTCAAGCGATTGACGCTGCGAAAGCAAGCCAAAAGCTTGACACTCAATTGGCGACCGATTCATCGGTGAATCGCACGACGACTCCCGCGAAAGCAAAATTGGATTCGTTGGCAAACACGAACGTCGCGACAACCAGTGATTCGTTTGCAGTAACGATGCCAAACGCTGTGATGACCAAGCAAACTTCCGCAAAACCAGTGTCGGACCGCAAGAAGTCCGATTCAGGGGCAGCTCAGGTTGCCTTGACTTCGCCGCAACAAAACGCGGCGACCGGCAGGTTGTCGGCTGCGGACGCCTCGGTTCCAGCAACGCCGAAACTTCCTGTTGCCAGTGATAAATCGAGCGAGCCGGTTGCTAGCCGAACGCCCAATGGCCTAACACCACCACTGCCGCAAACTGCAATGACGGCCCCGCCGTCGACGAAGACAGGCAGCGGCACCGATACAAGCAAGAAAAATCAAGACGCCCGACGCTATTCAAAAACTCCATCAGCGGTCGGCGACTGGCTGAAGTACTTGCCGCCCGCGCCTCAGAAGTAGTTTTTGCGGCCAAGCTGCGGTTTAGACACCATTTTTAACAACGATTAATTGACTGCGATTCCATGAGCACGATCGACCAAGCATTCGTTCAAGCGTTTGCACGACGAAATCGACGAGTCACGACGGCTACCAAAACACGACGCGCGTCACCGTCCGATGCCAGACGCAGTAGTCAATTGGAGGCTACCCCGCCGGCGAATGCGACCGCGAATACGTCAGCTCAAAACACTACTTCGGGTGAAGCAACGCAAGGGCATTCCGAATCGTCGGTGTCAAACCACGAGACACCCAACGCAATCCACTGGATCGATCCGGCCAAAGATAATCTGCTACGGATGGAGGCTGCGGAGAACCAGAATGTGCCGCATTCGCATCTCCCCGTTGCCGAAGAGCCCAGGGCATCGTTTTCTCCAGAAACGACGTACGCCGGTCAGGTACTTCCCGAGCAAGCATCGAGCCGATTTGTCAATGAAGACGCGTTCTTGGCCAATGCAATGGGCACCGATGTGTCGCCGTCGCCGTCGAGTCCCGCGAGCGTATCAGATGCTGACCAGCCTTACATTTCCACCGTCAATTCGATCGCTTCGGCCGCGAGTGCAACAGCTGCTGCAGCCGGACACTCTGCAACAGGGCGCGTAGATACTCTGCCTGATTCATCAAGGATCGAAACAACGCGAGCGAATCTCGCAGCAGCTGAATTTGCGAAGCCATCGTTGGAGCAACCCACCGCGATTGACCCGGAGCTAGCTAACGGCAGCGACGCTCCCTCGCTTGCTAACAGTGCAGTTTCTAATGATTTTGCAAAAGACGGCAGCGACCAGCTCGACAGCGACGCAGCTACGGTGCATCGACTGGACCGAGCGCAGCAGAGTATCAATCCACCGCATCTGCAGTCCGCTTCAGAATTTGCTCCGGTCGCCATTCAGGCGGCATGGGAGGTCGACGTCTTTGACATTCCTGCTAGCGTGACGCACCTGTTTTTTAAAGAAGAACTGTTCCAGACTGTCGCCGAAAAATTGCACGATGCGGTGAGCGATGGTTTGTCCAGCATGATGGTGACCAGCGTCAAATCAGGCGAAGGCCGTTCGACGGTTGCAATTGGAATGGCAGTGGCCGCCGCTGCGACTGGGATTCGAGTCGCACTGGTCGATGGCGATTTGGCCCAGCCAACGCTTGTCGACGATTTGCGTCTGGATGTCGATCACGGTTGGTTAGACGCAATGCGTGGTGCGATCCCACTGAGCCAAGTTGCCGTGTACTCGATCGAAGACAATTTGACTTTGATTCCTTTGATGAACGCAAGCTCCGATTCGGCCCAGGCAAATCGGCAGGACGTCGCAAAATTGATCGAATCGCTTCGCGAGCAATTCGATCTCGTCGTCATCGATACTTCCAGTGGCGATGCCGACACCGTTGAGCTTTATGCCGCATTGGTTGATTCGGCCGTCATCGCTCGGGACGCTTCACGAACCGATGTCCAAACGGTCAACGCATTCTCGGCACGACTTCGCTCACAAGGCCTGCAAGGCATCGGTATCGTCGAGAACTTTGCTTAGCAGAAATCAGGCGTCAAACGTCGCTGGTTTGCAAATCGCTAGCAGCACTCGCCTGTGTCGCAGCAGTCATCGGCAACCGGAAGGATGCTGGCTTTGTAGCCTGGGCCCTTAGTAACCTTGGGGGCTCTTCGTTCTTGCCCGCCAGAACAGTCGAATGTTTTCGCGTCGGCGGCACTGATTTCGTTCATCGGCGGAACCGCTACAAAATGTTCCACGTACGGCTGTTTGGTTAGTAATTCAAACGTTTTGCCGCACACCGCGATTCGTTCACCTCGATCATACGAATGACCGAGATCATCCGTGACGCGGGCAAATGGTCCTCGGTAGATCACTGCTTCGTTGTGCTCCAAGCAAGGGCCTTCTTTGCCTTTGTAGGCGATCACGGTTGCCGAGCGAAACTCGATGCCTTGCACGGTCTGCCAAGGTTCTTTTTGCAACACTGGCATTTCGATCCCGTAGAAACCGGCTCGTTCAAACGCGGCTAAGAAACCTGCTTCTTGGAACGCTCCGGAAATGCAGCCGCTCCAAAGTTCCGCATCGTCCTGCATCGCCTGCGGTACAAATTCGTCGCTGACGATGTCGCTGATGACTGCGCGGCCTCCGCGTTTGAGCACGCGAAAGATCTCGGCGAACAGTTTTTCTTTCTCACTTGCGTCGACCAAATTCAAGACACAGTTGCTGACGACAACATCCACTGAGTTGTCGGGAATCATGGGCGATTCGCGACGCAGTTGCGAAACCATCGACTCGTATTTTTGCAAACTGGATTCGTCGGAGATCGGGTTGGTTTTCAAGTACTGATCGACCGCGTCCCGATCAATGGCCATGTCTTGAATACGGCCTTTGTAAAAATGAACGTTGTCGTAGCCGATTTTTTTGGCGACGACCTTTTGGCTGGACCTGGCCAGTTTCAGCATCGTGTCGTTCATGTCGACGCCGATCACTTTGCCGCTGGGGCCGACCACTTGCGACGCGATGAAACAGATCTTTCCGCCGCCGCTGCCAAGGTCCAATACGGTTTCACCTTGGCGAACGTACTTTGATGGATCGCCGCAACCGTAGTCTCGTTGGATCACTTCCTCGGGAATGACTTCCAAGTATTGACGGTCGTAGTCAACCGGGCAGCACAGTTGTGGTTCGCACTCTTGTGCGGCCGCGGCATAGCGTTCGCGTACGGCTGTTTCGGTATCGAGCGAATTTGACATTGGTTTTGCGTTTGCGTTGAAAAGAAAAAAGACTCATTCAGCGACGACCGCACCACTGCAACTGCTGCCAGCACCTGCCGTGCAGCCATAGCAGTGGTCCGCAATCGAAATGGGGCGATCGACAAATTCTTGCAGTGAATCAATCGACCAAACCGTTTGTGTTTCGCCGCCGATCGGCATGTCGATCATTTGGTTGAAATCGCAGTCGTAGATTTCGCCGTCCCAACCGATCGACACCAGTGATTTGCACATCACCTGTTCCGCTGCTGCGGAGTTGTAGTTGTCAGCCAGCAGAGTCATGTACGAAGCCAGTTTGCCACGTTTGTGCAAGAACGTGGCGTAACGACGAATCGGAATGTTTGTGATCGCCAGCAATCGATTGAACTCGATTCCGTAGCGAGATTTGAGTTCGCGTTTGTAGTCGGCTTCCAAAGTCGTTTGGTTCGGTGGCAGCGACGGCCCGGTGGGATTGAACACGAGGTCCAGTTGAAGCGACGACCCCTGCTGGCCAAAACCAAGCGAATTTAATTTCAGAAGTCCGTCGATGCTACGACCGAAAACGCCGCGACCTCGTTGGCCATCCACGTTGTCTTCCAAGTAACATGGCAGCGATGCGACCACTTCGACTTGTTGGTTTGCCAGAAAATCCGCAACCCACTCGAATCCCGTTTCGCTTAGAATGGTCAAGTTGCAGCGATCAATGACTCGCAATCCACGGCTCCGAAAAGATTCGACCATGCGACGGAAATTGGCATTCATTTCAGGAGCGCCGCCGGTCAAATCCACCGTCGTGATCGATTCACAAGTCTGGCTCAGTTCGATGATGCGGTCCGCCGTTTTGGCGTCCATGTTTTCGCGTTTCTTTGTTGGCCCCGCGTCGACATGGCAGTGAGTGCAGGTTTGGTTGCACAGTTTGCCCAAATTGATTTGCAATTCAGTCAGCGTATGGCGGACTAGCGAAGTTCCTGTACGCGAAAGCCGTTGCCCGAATGGTTCTACAACACCTGTCGGCAAACCCGCATCGATGACAGGTAACAACGAAGAGGGATTCGACGGCATAAAGCGGCGGGGTTTCCAAGGATTGGCGAAAAGGGCACGGTTGCAACGAACGCTATTATCAGCAATTCGTATCCTATCGGTAGATGGCCACTTTGCGTGATAATCCGCCATCGAAACCGCGACTTCTTGAACTAGTAGGACCCCCATCGCCTTGCGACAGCCGTATTTTCTCGCCGTCTTGCTGCTGATCTTGGTGAAGGTTGCGATCGTAGTCAGTCTGGGGCCTGCGGCGATCATCGGCGATGCCAGAGGCTATTGGGATCTCAGTTCCAGCGTGATCGACGGCGATGTGTTGTTGCTGGGCGAGTTGATCGCCTTTCGGACACCTGTCTATCCTTGGTTTTTGGCATTCAGCAGATGGGTCACTCCGGCGGGCCTGTCACCGTTGCTGCTGATCGTATCGATCCAAGCGATGTTATACGTAGGGACCGTCTATCTAGCCGGAGTTTTTGCGCAGCAAGTATCAAGGCGACCTTCCGCGCGGGTGTTTACAACGTTGGCATTGCTGCCAGCGTTGTCGGCGGTGACGTACGTTGGTTTCTTAGTCACCGAGACCCTGTTTACTTTTCTATTGATGTTGAATCTCGTGTGCATGGCTGCGTACGCGAATGACAGCGGTCCCAAGCAAGCGGTTTGGGTTGGACTGACGTTTGGCCTGACGCTGTTGACGCGTCCAATCATCGTCCTGCTGTGGGTTCCTCACGCTTGCTACATCTTGCTAAATCATTTTTCGCGAAGTTCGCCAACGCATGGTTCAATCGGCGCAAGCGTGTCGCTACGACGTCGTGGGTTGCATGCGTTGTTAGCGGCAGCGATCGTCGTTTCTCTTTGTATGCCATGGTTGGCGAGAAATCATCGCCTGTTCGGCGAGTACTTTTTGACAGAATTCCTAGGTCGCAATATTTGGATTGTGACCTTTCAGGATGGTTCGGGTGCCGGGCTGCCAATGCCAACGACACCATCGGCGGTCGAGATTTGCAACCGGGTTTCGTCCGTCACCGCGCGCGATTGGCGAGAAGCGAATTGGCAACACACTTGGACCGTTTCGAAGTGCCTGACCGATTCAGGGCTCAGCGACCCGGAAGCAGATCGGTTGATGAAAGCGGTCGCGATCGATGCGATGAAAGGCGATCTGAGCGTGGTGGCTTTCAAAACGGTTCGGCGCTGTATCAATTTTTGGCGTTGTCCATCAACCAATTTGCCGTTGCCTGCTCCCGGTCGCAATGATTTTGCTTCCTACCCACGAACTTGGGCGAATCAGAATGCCATCGTGAACGAACTGGCGGGATTGGGCTTTCGTTTTCGCGTCAGTCAATCAGTGGCCGTCAACACAATTGTGATGCTATTCCTGTGCGGTGCGTCCGTGGTGCTGATTTGGCATCGCCCCACACGCAATGCTGGCCTGTGGATCGTGAGCATGCTGGCGTATTTCAGTTTGATCACGGGCATCGTTGAAATTCCTGATTATCGATACCGAATGGTCTTGGAACCATTGTCGGCGGTGGTCATCGGAAGTGCGCTTTCCATTTGTTGGGCAAAATACCAGACGCCCGATACAAACCTTCACCCGGAGCTTTCGACATGAGTGATGAACCGATCGCAGCGACGCAGCCGATCGAATTGTCTGTCGTCATGCCTTGTTTGAACGAAGCTGACACGGTGGGCGTCTGTGTCAAAAAAGCCGTGCTGGCGATGCGCGAAGCTGGTATCTGCGGTGAAGTTGTGCTGGCCGACAACGGCAGCACCGATGGTTCCAAAAAGATCGCTGTCGAAAACGGCGCCCGCACCGTCGATGTTCCTCAGCGCGGTTATGGCGCCGCCTTGATGCACGGCATCGAAGCGAGCTACGGAAAATATGTCTTGATGGGCGACGCGGACGATAGCTACGATTTTTTGGAAATCCCCGCCTTCATCGACGAATTACGAAAAGACTACGACCTGGTTCAAGGCTGTCGTTTGCCACGGGGAGGTGGCACTGTGTTGCCAGGGGCCATGCCATTTTTGCACCGCTGGTTTGGCAACCCAGTGCTGTCATGGCTAGTGCGGCTGATGTTCAAAATCCCCATCAATGATGTGTATTGCGGGATGCGTGGCTTCAAACGCACGCTCTACGATCGATTGGATTTGCGATCACCTGGAATGGAGTTCGCCACAGAGATGATTATCAAAAGCGGACTTCACGGCGCGACGATGAGCCAAGTTCCGATCACGTTGCACCCCGATGGACGGCAAGAACATGGGCCACACTTGCGGACGTTTCGCGATGGCTGGCGGACACTGCGGCTCTTCCTGGTGTTCAGCCCGAAGTGGACATTTTTTCTCCCAGGGCTGGCGCTGATCTTGCTGGCGTGCGTCGGCTATGCGTTGGCAATTCCGCAGGTCCGAGTGTTTGGTGCAGCGTTGGATGTCCATACGCTTTTGATCGCCAGTTTGGCGGGACTGTTGGGTTGGCAGTGCGTGTTGTTGGCGACCTTGTCAAGGATTTTTGCCGGTCGTGAAGGCATGATGCCCAAACAAGAAAAACTGGAGACCTTGACGGTCGAAAAGGGCATCGTGTTTGGAATTGTCGCTGCCACGGTAGGCGTGGTGATGATCGGCACGATTGTCTTTCGCTGGTGGCAGAGTGACTTTGGCGAATTGAAGTATCCCGTCACCATGCGTTTCGTCGTGCCCGGTGTCACGCTAGTTGCGATCGGTTTTCAAACCGCGATGGCCAGTTTGATGGCCGGCGTCCTGAAAATGCAACGTTCTCGTGATACTGATGTTCCCCAATAGAGTTCTGGTAGTGCCAATGTCGTCATCTGATCACTCCGCGAAAATTGTTCATCACGTTCCGACGGGGCAAATGTGTTGCGACCCGGAGTGGGAAGCTGCGTACAAGCGGTTCGAAACGCCGGAAGAAGAAATCACCAAGTTTACTCGCCGACTAAAGCGATTCGGTTTTGATTCGTTGCCGAAAGATGCGCTCGTTAACGAGATTTTTTGCGGTCGCGGTGGAGGCTTGGTGGCTTTGGAGCGAATGGGATTTACCAATCTCCAAGGGACAGATCTTTCGGATACGTTGCTGGAGGAATACCAAGGAGACGCGACGTTGCATCTTGCCGATTGCTTGAGCATGCCGTTCGATTCAAATAGTTTTGACATCGTGATTGTTCAGGGCGGGTTGCATCATCTGCCCCGAATTCCTGAAGATCTGGACACGTGCATTTCAGAAGTCAAACGCATCTTGAAGCCGACCGGAGCGTTCTATGTTGTCGAACCATGGCGAACACCTTTTTTGACTTTCGCACATGCGGTCACTGACCAGCCACTGGTCCGGAAACTGTACGCCAAGGGCGATGCGTTGGCGATCATGACGGCGCGTGAAAGAGTGACCTACGAACAATGGCTCAACCATCCGAAAGAGGTCTTGGCAGTGTTCGACAAGCACTTCGTGGCCAAGCAATCGCAAGCTTCTTGGGGCAAGCTCGCTTATGTTGGAACACCTTTGTTGGATGCATCGGCCGACGTTGTTTCGTCAGCGCGAGTTGGGTCGATGTAGCAGATTGACAGTGTGTTTTCTGGAGCCTGCGTAATTCACCCTCGCCATCGATTGCGACGCCGTGCTCAAAAACGAAAATCGCGGCACGCCGGTTCGGTTCAGATCATGAACCGGCTGCAATCAGTTTTCGATTCGCCATGAATCTTCGGCGATTGGAATCGCTTTACGCCCGAGGCGTTTGGCAAACGATTGCACATAGTTTTCTGCTCCGGCGCGGGAATCGACGATGACAGTAACTTTGTTATAGGTGATCCATCGGTCGACATTGGGGTTCGCAAGCCAGTCAACGGCGTCGTAGTAGGCCTGCCAATTATCTAAGAATTGGTCGCCGAAAACCGCTAACGCGTTGGCTTCGCCGTAGAGTTCCGGCCACCACACAGCTTGACGTAATTCCCAGTAGGGAGTGCGATGCTGTGAGGCGAGGATCAGAACACGATCGTTGCCGCGCAAGTAACTGGGCCTTGCCGTTAAAGGGCCATCCTTGATGTCGAACCTTGCTAGTTCCGCGTTGCACGTAGCCAGTTGGTGCTGCGCATAGAAGTCGAAAACGCTGTGAAGCATCGGGACGCGGCTTAGCAAGGTGGGCTGAGCGCGGCCGATGTGCCACGCTTGATCGCAAAAATGCGCGATCAAACAGGCAAGTGCGATTCTTTGAACCGTTTTTGCGGCAACATGTTTTTGGATCAGATGGCAGGCCGCACGAATGCAGCAAGCAACTGCGACAATGGCTGGCAAAAATGCAAACCAGTGCAAACGCTCAACGCCGCGATAGAGATGGGGGCGAGCGGTGAGTGCGATGCCGGACAAAGCGAATAACGCCAACAGGATGACCAGCGTTGTGATCGAAGCAGCGAGAACTCGCCACCGCGCACGCTGCAAAGAATCGAATAGGAAGATACCGCACGTTAAGGCTGTGGCTAGGAAGAGAGAGGCAAGTGCACTTCCGGTCCAGAGTAATTTTGGCTTCAGGCGAAACGTCCCATTGCTCCAGTCTGTCGTGTCGAGTTCAGCCCCGGCGCTTTCGACAGCCGCGTAGTGTCCGATCCAGTGATGCACGGATTGTCCGGAAGTGGAGATCGTGGCGACGTCGTGCGAAATAATCGATTCGATCTCTTGGTGAAAAGCTTGTGCTCCCCCGGAAGTGAACACGTACAAGAACATCAGAAATGCTAAGCCGGCTCCGCAAACGCTACGAATGAAACTTTGACGACTGAAGGAACTGGCCGCTGCAACGACGAAGGGGGTGAGTAAGCACAGATAGACCGGCGTCATCGGATGAATCGCGATGCACAGAGGAGCTAGCAGCACCAGCATGATCCAGGAGCTGCGCTCGTTTGCTTGCAACGCACGGTGAAGAAACCATAGCCACGCAGGAATCAACCAGAACATGGCAAAATCTTTGTCCAGACAAAAATTGTTAGTGACCCGCATTCCGTAGACATACGCGTTGTAGGAGCGAAACCAAAGCGTGGCTGGCCCGACGATGGCTAGCACGACAATCCAGTCGGGTGTTCGTTTGCCGACAAACCGTTTGACAAATAGGCAAAGCATCAGCAACGAGACGACTGCCATCGGAACTGTTGCCCAGCGTTTCACGAGACCTTCGACGGGCAGACGGGTCACGTCCGCCAACAAGCTGAACCACACGTGATAAGCGTTTGTGTCCCAACGTGGCATCGGAGCATCGATGTCAAAGGCCGTCATACCAATCGGGCTAGGCGAAAAGTTGCGAGCGGCTGTCATATCAATTTGCTGCATCAAGAACTGCGCAATGTCGTTCGAATGGGGCACTCGATACGCCGCGCAAATGAAGAACAACATCGCAGCATTCAAAGCGAGTTGGGAACGGCTGATTCGGTAGCGGGGCAGGCCGATTTTCCGAACTTGTCGAGTTCGATCAAACGCTGCGCAAAGACCAATCAATGCAAAGGTGGCGTAGTACGCATCAAATGACAAGCCAATTCGGCTTGATGGCCACGCGATCCAAACATGGATCACGAACGACACGATCGCGGCGACTGCGTATCGCGTATCAACACCGCTTCCGGCTGGACAAAAGCGTAGTGCGAGCCACCAGCCGGGCGCTAGAAAGACCGTGAAAGCAACGGCAACTCGAAGATCACCGTTGTCAAAAGGTGCGAACACACTCATTGCTGATGCCAACGCCAGCATGGCGACAATGGCAACGTGGATGCCGATTAGCCAGGAGAGGTCGCGACACAGAAGACCGAGTGCAGAAGACGTCTGGTCCGCTGTGCTGCGATTGCTCGTTTGATTGACGGTGGAGAGTGATTCGTTGCCTTTCATGGTTGGGATCGTAGCGGTGTGCGGAAGTGATCGCAATTTGGCTATCCCACGGTGGACGCACAAACGCTACAACTATGGCTTCCTTCGCCATTCGTTTTCCCGTTCTCCAGTCGGTATCAGATGCCTTCGGTCACCGTCGTCATACCGGCTTACAACGAGGGACGCGCCATTCGCGGCGTCTTGGAGAAAGCTCGCAGTGTTCTAAACGATGCGGGAATCGATGCCGAATTAATGGTCGTGGTCGATGGTGCATCCGACAACACGGCTTCCGAAGCAACTGCCGTTGCAGATACGGTCTTAGAACACCCTCAGAACATGGGTTATGGTCGGACGCTGAAGACTGGGATCACGGCGGCGAAGCATGATTTGATTGCGATCGCGGATGCGGATGGAACGTATCCGGTTGAGCGTCTACCGGAAATGATTCAGTTGGCGGAGCGTTTTCATATGGTCGTTGGAGCACGCACCGGTGCGTTCTACCAAGGTGGCTGGGTGAAACGCGTCGGGCGGTTTGTCTTTCGGCACTTGAGTGAATTTGCTGCGGGGCAACGCATTCCCGATATCAATTCTGGTTTGCGAGTGTTTCGGCGCGGCGAAATCATGCCTTTCTTTTCCGTCATTAGCGCGGGGTTTTCGTTCACGACCACCAGCACGTTGGTGTATCTGCTGAATGACATGTTCGTGCACTACATCCCGATCGAGTATCGCGAACGAGAAGGAAATTCAAAGGTTCGGCATGTTCGCGACTCGTTGCGAGCGTTGCAGATCATTGTCGAAGCAATTTTGCGTTGCAATCCAATCAAGATTTTCTTGTTGCTTGCCTTCCCGTTTTTTGCCGGCGCCGCCCTTTCGATTTTCATTGCTTTATTCGCACAGCATGTTTTTTGGTTGCTCTGCGGAATGATGTTTTTGTGTACGGGAAGCATTGTTTTGTCGATGGGCTGCTTGGCGGTTTCCACGATGACGCGCAGGCGAATGAGTGAAGATGTCCATCGCGAGGCACGTCCCACGCTCGAACGTGCAGCGATTACGCCACTGCCAAATGAACCCGCGGATCTTGCAACCCGTTTCAACGACGATGGCTGAACCTTCCCTGCCGACCGGTATGCAGACGATGAGTCCTGCGATGGCAGAGATGCGTGCGTACCCGCGCTACTTGTACGACCAAGTGGCCGGATGTTTCGGCGATCGAGTTTGGGAGATTGGGGTCGGCTATGGGACCTACACCACTTGGCTTCGTGAAGCGAACAAGTCTGTATTGGCGACGGATATCGATGCAGAATGTTTAAATGCGGTTGCAAAGCGATTCGCCGGCGATGACCAAGTGACGACAGCGATCGTCGACCTGACCGACGAGTCGACGGTGAAGGTCCAACGAAAATATTTAGCGGATTCGATTCTTTGCCTGAACGTTTTAGAGCATATTCAGGACGATGTGCAGGCTTTGATGTGGATCCGCGAGAATGTAGCCGCCAACGCTGTGATGGGTTTGATCGTACCGGCGCATCAGGCTTTGTTTGGGCGAATGGATGCCGAGGCGGGCCACTTTCGTCGCTACACACGTAAGTCGTTGACCAGCGTGTTTCAACAAGCTGGTTGGCAAGTCGATCAGACACGCTACCTGAATTTGCTAGGCGCAGCGGGTTGGTGGTATCACAATCGACTTCGGAAAGACGCTGGGCTGAACGACAGAAGTGTCAATCATCAAATGCGAGGTGCTGATCGCTGGCTACCACGCATCGCCAGCGTGACTGACCCACTGACGGGTTGGTTGGCCGGTTTATCGGTATTGGCTATTGCCCGCGTGAAGTGATGCCGCGTTTTTTGCAAAGGATCGGCTAAAGAACCATGTGCGGTATCGCAGGCATTTTTCGATATGACGATTCGTCTCCAGTCGGCTTCGATGCCGGCTTGGGATTGGCGATGACGGACGCTTTGGTCCATCGCGGTCCCGATGATGGCGGATTGCTGATCGGTGATGGTGTGATGCTTGGACACCGGCGACTGAGCGTGATCGACCTGTCCAGTGAAGGTCATCAGCCAATGAGTGACGACGATCAGCAAGTCTGGATCACCTACAACGGCGAAGTCTACAACTTCCAAACGCTGCGACACGAATTAGAGGCCGCCGGGCATCGTTTTCGATCTGACAGCGATACGGAAGTCATTTTGCGGGGCTATTTGCAATGGGGACATGACGTTGCAAAACGAATCAACGGCATGTTTGCTTTCGCGATTTGGGATCGTCGCGACAATTCGTTGTGGCTGGTACGCGATGGAATCGGCATCAAGCCGCTTTACTACAAAGACGATGGACAGCATTTGCGATTTGGATCGGAAATCAAAGCGATCTTGGCAGACCCTCTCGTCGGGCGTGCTCCGAATTGGGAAGCGATCGATTCGTTTTTGACCTTCGGATACACGCCAGCACCGCAGACCGCTTTTCAAGGTATCCATCAGCTTTTGCCTGGTGAATCTCTGTTGGCGCGGGGTGGGGCGGTGCATCGAACGGTTTGGAAAACACTGCCCTATCCTGATCGACCAGAAAATTGGTCGGCCAATGAATGTGCGGATCGCTTGGGGGCAGCGATCGATTCGGCCGTTAAGCGACAGATGGTCAGCGACGTACCTGTTGGCGCGATGCTGAGTGGTGGACTTGATTCTTCTGCCGTCGTACGAAGCATGCAAAAAGAAGAGACAAACGTGATCGATACCTTCACGATTGGTTTTGCCGAAGGCAGTTTCGATGAGTCACCGTACGCATCCCAAGTTGCGGAGATTTATGGGACGAACCATCGTCGTGATCAAGTCGATGTGGATGTCATCTGCCTATTAGGAAAGCTGATTTCGCATGCCGACGATCCGTTCGCCGACAATTCGATGATTCCATTTTATTTACTCAGCGAACAGGTTCGTCGACATGTGACAGTAGCACTTTCGGGGGACGGTGCGGATGAGTTGCTGGCTGGTTACGACACGTATCGTGCCAGTCAGTTTGCGCCGTACTATCGATTGATTCCGAAGCCACTGCGCCGTGCAGTGATTACGCCGCTGGTAAATCGATTGCCTGCGTCGACGGCCAAGTATGGATTGCCGAATGTATTGCGACGTTTCGTTGCCGCTGCTGGAGAACCGGCGCCACGCGACCATTGCAACTGGCGGAGATATGTGTCGAGCGATCTGAGAACGCGGCTATTTCAAACTCGTCATTTGGAGAATCTCGATTGCGATGCCGTTGGTGCCTACGTGGGGGCACTCGACGATGCGCCCGATTGGTTGTCGCCACTCGGGCAGCAGCTGCACATGGATCTACGCTTTCATCTGCCGAATGACATGCTAGTCAAAGTGGATCGGATGAGCATGGCGCATGCACTGGAAGTACGGGTTCCTTTGCTGGACGATGAAGTGGTTGAAACTTGTTTGGCCATGCCAGCGTCGCAAAAACGCCGGGGAAAATCTGGCAAGCTTCCGCTGCGACGATTACTTGCCGATGATCTCCCACCAAAGCTGATCGATCGCAAGAAAGCAGGCTTTCTGTCACCGATTGAATCTTGGCTACAAGGTCCATGGCAACCGATGCTGAAGGAGTTGTTGAGCGAAGAGTTTGTCGACGAGACAAGCGTTTTTCGCCATGCGACCATCACGGATATCATCAACCAGCAAGCAGCGCGTCGCGGCGACTACGCGTATCCACTTTTTGCGTTGCTTGTCTTGGCGATCTGGTGGCGAATTTGGATCACCCAAGAATGGCCCACTGAGACAAGCGAATTGCAAGCTGCTCCCACGCGAATTCAGCGGCTCGCGTGATTGGAATCCGCATCGAAGCAGCGCCCGCCAGTTGCAGTTCGTGTTTCAGGCACAGACCATTGGCGACCGTTGCGATCCGTCGACTCTCGACGGATGAACGATGCAACTAGTCTGCGACACCGGCACCAACTTGCAACGCTGACAATCAGCCTTCGACAGTGGGCTGATCGCTTGGGTCACGAAATCGGTAGCCCACACCGCGAACGGTTTCGATCAATTCAGATCCGTCGCCAAGCTTTTTTCGTAGCGATCGGATGTGAACGTCGATCGTGCGTTCCAGAACAAGCGTGTCTTCGCCCAGCGCCGCGTCGATCAATTCGGCGCGGCTGAAAACGCGGCCCGGTTGGCGAGCGAGTGACTGTAGCAATTGAAATTCGCTGCGGGTCAAGGTGACCGGTTGATTGTCCATCGTTACTCGATGTCGTACCGGATCGATCGTGATGCCTTGCGTTTCGACCAGCTGTGATTCCGAACTGCTGACATTGCGACGACAGAGCGCCTTGATCCTTTCAAGCAGGACTTTGACGCTAAAGGGTTTGGTGACGTAATCGTCTGCACCGACAGAGAATCCTACCAGTTCGTCGGATTCTTCGGCCTTGGCTGTCAGCATGATGATTTTGACGTTGTGTGTGGCCGAATTGGCACGCAAACGACGACAGACTTCAAGTCCATCTAGGATCGGCAGCATTAAGTCCAGCACGATCACGTCGGGCAATTTCAATTGCGCTTGGGTAAGCCCATCTTCGCCGTCGTGCGCCAGGAATACTTGATAGCCTTCGCGCTGCAGGTTGTAGTTGATGACTTCGGTCAGGGATCGGTCGTCCTCAATTACAAGGACGGAGTTTTTAGCCATGCCAGTATTTCAATTCAAACAATCAAGGTGTTGCGATTAGGGGATGTCACCTGAAAACGCCTTCGGGAGGATCAGGCGTAATGCCACCGTGTCGAACAATCTCGCCGTCGACCAAGTAGATTGCGTCCTCGGCGATATTGGTCGCTAAGTCGGCAATGCGTTCTAGGTGTCGGATGGCTGAAAAACAGTGAAGCGCTGGTGTCACTAGGTCGCTGCGATGCTGCATCGTGTAACGCAGTTTGGCGATCAGCTGAGCGTTCAGTTCATCCACATCGTCGTCCATCGCGATCACTTCCAACGCCGCCGTCGTATCCAGGTGAACGTACGAATCCAGTGCGTTGCGAATCATATGGATGACCAACTGGGCCATCGGTTCGACGCCTTCTGGAATCTTGAACTCCGCGAACTCGCGAACTCCCACAGCTCGTTCGGTGATGTTGACTGCCAAGTCGGCAATGCGTTCCAGGTCATTGTTGACTTTGACCGTCGTTGCGATTCGGCGAAGGTCCACGGCAACGGGGTGGTGCAGGGCGAGCATCTTTAGACACTCGTCTTCGATGCGAACTTCCTGTTCGTTGACGTAGCGATCACTTTGGGCGACTTCTTCGGCCAGATCGACACGTCCTTCGCAGAACAAAAGTACCGCTTTATCAATCATTTCTTCGACCATGGTGCACAACGAGAGAATGTCTCGGTGCAGTCGATCCATGTCGCGATCTAAGTGTTTCGTCATTCCGTTTACCCAAACTTTCCGGTCACGTAGTCTTCGGTCCGCTTTTCTTGAGGACGCGTGAAGATGTCTTCTGTCGGACCGTACTCTACCACGTTGCCTTGATAGAAGAACGCCGTCATGTCCGAAACACGTGAGGCTTGTTGCATGTTGTGGGTGACAATCACGATGGTGTATTGCTCTCGCAATTCATAAATCAAATCTTCGATGCCACCGGTCGAAATGGGGTCCAGTGCTGAGCAAGGTTCGTCCATCAGCAGAATTTCAGGTCCCGTTGCAATTGTTCTCGCAATGCAAACGCGTTGTTGTTGGCCACCGCTTAAACCCAAGGCAGGCTTCTTCAGTCGATCTTTGACTTCGTCCCAAACCGCAGCTTTACGCAGCGACCATTCGACCAATTCATCCATCTCGCTGCGAGAGAGTTTCAGGTGCAAACGTGGCCCGTAGGCAACGTTGTCATAAATGGATTTTGGAAACGGGTTGGGTTTCTGAAAGACGATTCCAACTTGGCGACGCAAATCCACTACGTCGGTGCCTTTGGCCAAAACGTCCAAGTCATGAATCTGCAATTTGCCTTCGGCTCGCGCGGTCGGCACGATATCGTTCATGCGGTTGATCCATCGCAGCAACGTCGTTTTTCCACAACCACTAGGACCGATAAAGCCAGTGACTTGCTTGTCGGGAATCTTTAGGGTGATGCCATGCAGTGCTTGGAAATCACCATAGAACGCGTTGAATTTGTCCAATTCGATTGCGGTTTTTGTATCTGGTACTTGATGAGTGGTCGTCGATGAGGACGGTCGGGACTTTTCGTCGGTGACTTGCGACGGCGTGATCGCAGTCGTCAGTGGTAGTTGATCAGTCATCATCTTTGTCTTTTCGGATGTGGTTGGCATCTTATTCTTCGGCAGCGTGTTTGACATGTTGACCAACCAATAGGTTACGAGAGCGAGTTTTGAGTTTTGTTTCGGATCAGCACAGCGACGGTGTTGAATGAAAGCAGCAGCGCGAGAAGGACCAGGATGCCTTTGGCAGCAACCGTTTGGAACTCATGTTGCGGTCGGGCTGTCCAGTTAAATATCTGCAGTGGCATGACCGAAAAATCATCCATCAGGTGCGTTGGCCCAGACGAGATGTAAACAATGCCGCAAATGATGAGCACCGGAGCGGCTTCTCCGATCGCACGACTCATCGCCAGAATCGAACCCGTCATGATTCCCGGAATCGAAGCCGGCAGAGTTACGTTTTGAACGGTTTGCCAGGTGGTCGAACCCATTCCCAAAGAGCCTTCGCGGAGTGAATCGGGGACCGCCCGAAGAGCTTCCTGGGATGCAATGATGACAATCGGCAAAATGACCAGCATCAGGGTGAGACCGCCGGCCAAGACGCCGCGTCCCATCGGCAGACGAAAAAAATACCAGGCTTTGTTGTTGATGCGACCCGCTTCGGCATCGGACCGGAGTGTGAGTCGGCGAACGGCTTTGTCTTTGGGCAGTGAATCCCTGGGGCCGATCACATTGACTTTGACTTGTTGTCCTGAACTGTCGAGCGCCATCATACCAGCGGTCGCAACCGCATCATCTGCGGTAGGCCCATCAACAGGCACCAGCAGGATCCGGTCACCTTCGCTAACGAACTGGTCAAAGTAGGTTGCTCCGACTTCGACTGCTGGGTCGTTTGCGGTGCCAAAAATGCCAAACATGCCCGCAAAAGCTGTCAGGCCAATGATCCCGTAAACCACCGAAGGAACGCCAGCCAAGTTGCTGATGTTCAACTGCACGAATCCGTGAAAGTACTGAGCGATCTTGTTGTGAGGTTTGAACTCTTCCAAGAAAATTGCGGTGGCAACGCCGATTGGCAGTGCGAACAAACCGCATACACCGCAAAGCCAAATTGATCCTAGCAAGGCCGGACGGATGCCAGCTTCATTGGGGTCGGACGAACCGCTTCCGGTTACAAAGTCCCAGTCCATGGCCGGCAAGCCATTGATCAGGACGGAAGAAAGCAGCACGGTCAAAATTACCACTGACAGCATGGCGACCAGCTGGCAGAACCGTACGAACCAACGATCGATCCGGTGGCGCGTTGCCAAGGAGCGGCCTTCAGATGCCCCCGTTAAGGGTTGGCTGGTGGGGGAACTTTCGGGGCTTGGAGTTTCGCTGTCGACTGAGTTGTTGGTCATTGGTATTCCTCGCGAAATCGTTTACGAACGATGTTGCCAAACACGGTCAGCGAGAAAGTAATGACGAAGAGAACGGCTGCGACCGCATACATCGAAAAGTACTCTACGCTTTCGTGACTGGCGTCACCGAGCGCCATCTGAACCATCCAGCCGGTCATGGTCTGTGCTTCTTGGCGGGGATCGATCGCCATTCTTGCAGTCGCACCGCAGGCCAAGGCAACAATCATGGTCTCGCCTATTGCACGAGCAATCGCGAGGAGAAACGCTGATACAATCCCCGATAATGCTGCAGGAACGACCACTTTGGTCGATACATCGAATCGAGTGCCACCCAGGCCATAGGACGCATCGCGTAGGCTCCGCGGGACGGCTCGCAGGGCGTCTTCGGTCAACGAACACACCGTCGGCAAACAAAGGATGCCGACCGCTAAGCCCGCGCTAAAGGCATTGTAGATGTTGAAACCTTCGTGGAAAAATTTCAGCCCCGGCGTAATCACTGTCAAAGCAAAGTAGCCATAAACGACGGTTGGGATGCCCGCCAAAATTTCCAGCGTTGGTTTCAGGATGGATCGGATTCGTGCTGGGGCATACTCGCTCAGGTAGATCGCGGTGATCAATCCCAGCGGAAGTGCCACGGCCATCGCGACAACGGTCACCAAGAGGGTTCCCGACACGAGCGGCCAGATGCCGATGTCACCGGTGAACAGTGGCGACCATTTTGTCGAGCCAAAGAAGCCGCCAAGTGTGACGCCTTGCATCTGAAAAAACCGGGCTGATTCGCGAAACAGGACAGCGATGATCGTAAAAGTGATCAACACCGACATGGCGGCACAGCAAAACAGCAATGACCTAACCAGACGGTCTCGCAGCACGGCTGCGGTGCGAGAGCGTCGTCGGGAGGGATGGTGAACAATCCGCGTGATGTCACGCGGTTGATCACTTGATAGCGAGGCAGTTGCCATTTCTTACTCGATATCAACCAAGTTGTCGGCAGTGTAGATCTCTTTGAGAGGACCGATCTGTTTTTCCATGTTCGGAGTCAAATAGTGAGTTCCGGTCATGCGATCATCAAAGTGGTTCTGAACAGTTTCGTAGATGTCGGCGGGGAGCGGCACGTAATCGACCGCCTTGGCCAGCGACGCAGCATTTTCTAGATAGAACTTAACGAACTGTTTCATTTCCGCACGTTTCATCGAATCAGCCTTGATGTAGATGAAAAGTGGCCGACTAAACGGGGCGTAGGCTCCGCTTTCAATCGTTTCGGCAGTTGGCGAAACGGCTTCGCTGTTCAGCGGATTTACGATGGGAACTGCTTTGATTTTGTCTTTGTTGGCAAAGTAGTACGAGGCACCAAAGAACCCGATGGCCCCTTTTTCGCCAGCGACACCGGTGACCAAAGTGTTGTCGTCTTCGCTGACTGACATGTCATCACGAGGATGTTCGTTCTCTTCGTCTTTGGCGACGACATCGCCAAAAAAGTAGTCAAACGTGCCGGAGTCAGTGCCAGGTGCGTAGATCTTGATCGTCGTGTCCGGCCATGATGCGTCCACGTCTTTCCACGTTTTGGCGCCGCCTTCGGTGAGGAAGATCTTTTTAAGTTGTTCGATTGTCAGTTTGTCGACGAAGTCGTTGTCTTTGTTGATAACGATCGATAGACCGTCGTACGCGATGGGAAGTTCGACAAATGAAACGCCGTTTTCCTTGCACGCTTTGAATTCGGAATCTTTGATAGGACGCGATGCATCGGAGATGTCGGTCTCGCCTCGTGTGAATCGTTTGAATCCACCACCGGTACCCGATGTCGCAACCGTGACTTTGACGTTGCCAAATTTCTTCTCGAACTGTTCTGCTGCAGCTTCACTGATGGGGGCGACGGTACTGGAACCGTCAATCGCAACTTCGCCCTGGATCTGAGTCAGTTCGCTGGCAGAGTCGTCCTGTGCATCCGTTGTTGAGTCAGCTGTTTGGGTGCTGTCGCATCCGGTGGTAGCAGTCAAAAGAGCGGCGGCTAGGAGAAAGGTTCGAAAACCCGGCGTCGTGTTCGGCATGGCCCGCAACATTGTCATTCCAAGGTGGCAGAGGTTGGCGACGAGGATCAAAAGAGAGGGCTGATCGTCGCACTCTAGCCGCCTCTGACTTGGCGGATACTAGGCCCGGGAAATGAAGAACAGGTTAAGAAAATGTGAATCCGACATGACTGTTCGATCGGTTCGCGTTTTACTGCTGTTTCGCCGGCAAGTTGACGCGGAAGGTGCTTCCTCCCCCCCGAGTGTTTGTGAGGTCGACTGAGCCTCCGAACGCTTGGCATAGGTGTTTGACGATGGACAACCCCAGGCCGGTGCCCCCCAGTTCTCGCGACCTGGCTTTGTCGACTCGGTAGAAACGTTCAAAAACGCGTGTCCAGTGATCTTCGGGGATTCCGATCCCGGTGTCTTGTACCTCCAAGCTGGCTGTGGAACCTTGCTGCCGCCACTGAACGGTAACTGTCCCACGTTCGGGCGTGTACTTGATGGCGTTGCCGACCAGGTTGTCCAAGATTGTTCGCAGACCGTCTTCTTCGGCTTGGACAATGGTCTCGCCGTCCTCGGCGGGTTTGACGACTAAGTCAATGTTCTTCCTGCTGGCTGCTCGTTGGAATTCATGGACGCAAGCATCGACCACTTTGGCAATCGAAACTGAAGTGATCTCAAACGCTTTTTCGCCTGATTCGACGCGAGCGATCTGGAGCATGTCCAGGATTAGTTGATTCAAGCGTTCGGCTTGGTCTTCGATGCGAAGTACAAACCGTTCGTTGTTTTCCGGGTCATGGATCGCGCCCAGCCGAAGTGTTTCGGCATAGGCTTTGATCGAAGCGAGCGGCGTCTTTAACTCGTGAGAGACGTTGGCGACGAATTCTTGACGCAGGTTTTCCCAACGCCGCAGCTCGGTCACGTCGTGCAGTACCAGCACGACGCCGGGGACAGGATCGCCCGGCAGCTGAGTTGCCGTGATCGCCAAGTCGCGTCTCATTTCGCCGACTGACTGCAATTCCGTCTGCACGGTTTCGGATTTTTGCATGCACTGTTGGATGACGTCGCGAAGTCGCCGGCTGCGAACCGCTTCCAGCAGTGGTCGGCCTACTTCATCGTCTGTCGTGAAAGACAACAGTCGCTTGCTGGCGTCATTTGCCAAGACAATGTTCTCATTGGCGTCGACCGCGATGATCCCTTCTTGGACACTGCCTAGTACTGTCGACATTCGTTCGTTGTTTTCGCGAAGTTGGCCGAAACGCTTGGCTAATTCCGACTGCATTTGATCGAGGGAAGCAGAGAGCGAACTGACTTCGCCGGACGCCATGATCCCAGCGGTGTCTTGATCGACTCCCATCGCCAGGCTCTGCGCACGCTGGGTCAACTGCGTCAAAGGATTGATGACGCGACCGACCATTGCGTAGGCCAGAAGCGTAGCGATCGATCCAAACACCAAAGCCAGCAGCCACAAAAATCGACGCATAGCGGTCACCCGTTGATCGATCAGGTCAAGCCGCATGGCAACTCGAATGTAAGCCTGCCGAGATGGTGGACTGAGTTGGCTCTCGCCCGTCTTCTTGATGGCTAGGGCGAGGTAGAACATGTCGATGCCCAGCGTCGGGCTCTTTCGCACTGCGGTTCCACGCCCGGCTTTTTGGGCTTCGATCAACTCCGGCCGATTGGAGTGATCGAGCATGCGGGCCGGATTTCTTTCGGATTCAGCCAGCACAATGCCGTTGTCGTCGATGACGGTTGTTCGCAGTTTCGTTTCTTTGGAGAGTTGGCCGATCAGGCGCTGTAGTTCCTGTTGTTTTTCGCTGATGATCTCAGCCGTCTCGGAACTGACGTCGCCATCAGGATTCTCGGCTGCATAGACATCTTTGTCGGCGAGGGTTTGCTCCACCAATTCACCGACATGGCTGCGCAATACAATCGCGGTATCGAGCAGTCGTTGCTCCACTTGACGATTGATCTCGCCCCGCTGAAACGATGTTGCCGCAAACAAAAACGCGATCGCTAACGTCAGATTTAATCCGACGTAGATGAAGAAGAGCTTCCAAAAAAGTGATGATGACCACACTGTTTATTGCTTCCCGCTTTTTACTTTGCGTGACTATCTTGGTGCGACGTTCGATGAATCGCGTCGGCCTGCCATTTCGCTGCAAAGATAGACGCCGTCAGCTTAGCCGACGACCGGGGTGGCGATGAATCATTTGGCGAAGCTCGTCGGCAAGTGTGACTAGGATCGGATCACTCTCCCCTTTGGGAGCTTTTTCCGCGGGAACGTGAATGGCTTCACCGCACCGGATAATCGCTTTTAGCGGGAGCTTGCGGTTGATCTTTCCCATCAAGCTTTCTTGGATGCGTTGAATGGTTTCCACGAGTCGTTCTTCCGTCGTAACCGTCGATTCCAAGTAAGTGTGGTCGTCGTAAGCGTCTAATTCGTGAGCCACGTCGCAGCCAAAGTCGAGGTCTCTTAGCAGCGCCTGACGATCGGCATCCATTGGTTCCGAAAAGTAAACGCTTGCGATGCTGCTGCGAATGGTTCGATTGCGTGAACCGATGTCGTCTGGATCGACCACTTGTACGCCCAATTCACTTTCGGCTTGGCTGAGCAAATGTTCGCAAAGCTCTCGCCGGCGCGTGACAATGTCGCCTTTTTGAGCGGATCCCAGGAAGGTGATTTCGCGAAGTGCCAGCTGCGCATCCGACAGTCGTAGCACTCGCAGGACGAGATCGGGTTTTCGCTGTCGTCGCCAACCCAAATGCGATTCCATTTGTTCCAGTTGTGCATTGGACCAGTCATTGACGCTGGTCGTTGCCAGGTACTTGATCGCAATGGGGTGAATGACAACCTGTCCATCATCTTGTTTTGCGCGTCGCCGAGCAGCGGTCCTGGCAATGAATCCGACGCCGTCAAGCGGCTCGCGAACCAGATCGTTGGTGCGAAACGTTTGTCCTTCGGGAAAGATGATCAGCGGACGTTCGGCGTTGGTTAAGATCTCGATGGCTGTTTCGAGCGATTTTCTGTCCGTGCCTTCACGATGCAAACTAAACGCACCGCATTTACGCATGCCGAACGAATCAAACCAGCTTTTGTTGAAGAGGTGCCACGAAGCGACGGCATAGAAATACAGTCTTGCTTTTCGCGAAGGCCACGCCATCGCTAACGGATCGGCGTAGCGGCAGTGGTTGGGAGCGACGACGATTCCGTGTCCCTGGTCGACCGACGCTCGGAGCCGATCAAAGTCCAGGATTTCGCGATCAACGATTCCTTCCTTTTTTTTCAGGTAGTGATCAACCAATCGCAGTCGCTGAATCATCCAGGGCCAAAGTATGGATCGATCCCGCGGCACAAATTCGTAGGGACGATCAAAAACGACTGACATAAACCTGAGGTCGCGTGTTGGAAACGCTGAATTCTACGATGCCGGTTCTGCGATTCGATTGCTAGGACGCGGTGATTCGAGCGACATAAAAACCGATCGCTGAGGCGACCAGTACCAGAGCAAAAATCAAGGCACCTAACAACATGGGATCAATCGACTTTCGCTCCTGCAAAGACGAACCGCTACGTGATTTCGATCCCTGGTAGACATCGGATTCATCCCCAACCCGAACACTAGATCGACCGGTCGACGAACGATGTGCTTCGACAGCGGGAGCGTCAATGTCCGAATGATTGGGCGACGTGGGGCGCAGAATTCGGCTCTTTGAGCCAGATGAATTGGATTTGGCGCGGTAGCCTGAATCGGTTTGCAGGTCGATTTGGCTTTCACCTCCCATGTCAAATTCGATGGGACGACGAACCACGTCAACGAGTCGGCCACTGTCGCTTGCGCTGATGCCTTTGCCGCGAATGACCTTGGAGCGACTGCTCGCCAACGTGTCGTCGGTTTTGTTGGAGATCGTATCGCCTTGGATGGTCGACGATTTGCCCGACCCGTCGAGCGAGATCGAGGACGAAATCTCTCCGATGCCTGGCCCGTCACCCATTCCCGCGGTGACCCTCTGGCCTTTGGGGACCTTGGCAGCGAATTTTTCTAAAACCAAGGCAACGTCCGTCGCGGTCTGGTAGCGGTAGGAGGGATCTTTCTGAATCATTTTGACGCAGATGCCTTCCATTTCGCCCGGGACATCGGGCCGCAGTTGCCGAATCGACGTTGGCATTTCTGTTTGGTGTTTTGCGATCCGCTGCGCAAGGGTCCCGTCGCTAAAGGGAGGTTTGCCGGTTAGCAAAAAGTACAGTGTGCATCCGAGGCCGTAGATGTCCGCGCGGTGATCCACCGTGTGGCTATTGAGTGCTTGCTCGGGAGCCAGATAGTCGGCCGTTCCCAAGACGTTTTCGTTGTTGGCAACCGTCAAGGATTCTTCGTCATCGGCCGACACCAAAGCCAGCCCCATGTCCAGCAGGCGAACGACGCCGTTTTGATCAATCAACAAGTTCGCTGGTTTTACATCGCGATGAATCACGCCGCGTTCGTGTGCGTGCGCCAGACCGCGTGCGCCTTGCGCGATCAGATCCGCTGCGGTTGATGGATCGATTGCACCATCACGTTTGACCAATTGTTGCAGGTCCAACCCGTCGACATACTCCATGACGATGTAGTGAACATCGCCGTCATTGTCGATGTCGTAGGCAAGCACAATGTTGGGGTGATTCAGCGAAGCAATCGCTTTGGCTTCTAGCTGGAACCGCGCCAGATACGAAGCATCTTTGACGCGTGCTTTTGGCAGCACCTTGATTGCACGTCGGTCTTGCAGACGCACGTGTTCGGCCAAGTAGACGCTACTCATTCCTCCGGTGCCGATATGGCCGAGCAATTTGTACTTGCCGAGAAAGAAGCCTTTGTACTTTCCGTTGAGAAGTTTTTCGTTGTGCCAGGCCGTCAGCAGGCCTTGCTTCTCGAAGTACCGCGCCACACGTTTGGGGTCTTCGGGCAGCTCTCCACCGTGTTTCTCGCGAATTTTTGCGACCAGCTTATCAGCCTTTGATTGATCGACCAGCTTGCTCTTAGCGATCAAGCGAATCAGTCGTTCGGACGTGAGCTGTGGCTGTTGCGACATGGACTGCCGACCATGGCCTCAAAATGAAGGATGGAAACTGGTGGAAGAATAGCAGGTATGAGACGGTTGGATAAGTAAGCGGGGCGTTCAGAAATCATCGTCTCTCGTGATGATCGCTAGCGAACTTGTCCGCAAATTGCTCCCTCTGGGGCGTTTTTCCCGCGGAGTCTATGGTAACAGGAATGTTCGCTTTCGCTAACAATGATTGGCCGTGGAGCACGCAATTGAGCTTCTACGCCAACGAGCGAAACGATTATTCCAATTTCGTCTTTGTCCTCTAAATGCCATTACGTGAGCACACCTCCTGAATCCACTTCCGAATCGGCACGTCTTTCCACTGTGCCGGACGATCAAACCCCTCGCACGGTAATTTTGGGGCTGATGGCCAAATTCTGGACTGCTGGTTCCGTAAAAACACGGTTGGGGCAGCGTATCGGCATGCATCAGTCGGCACGCTTGCACAAGCTTTTCGTCCAAGTTTTGACGCAGGCGCTGGCAAAAGCCGGTGATCATCGAGTCGCTGTGGTGACGCCCACTGCGAAAGCAAAGCGGTTCGGAAGCCAGATTTCGACCGCTTGGACAGTGGATCACCAAAGTGAAGGGGATCTGGGGCAGCGAATGATGGCGTGGTTCATCCATTCTCTTCAGCGAAATCAATCTGCGATCCTGATCGGTGGCGATTGTCCGTTGATCGACGTGGCCACGATTCAAAATGCCAGTGATCAGTTGGCCCGTCATGACATCGTGCTGGGGCCCGCCATTGACGGCGGCTACTACCTGATCGGATTGCGAGGCCCATGGGACAAGCGATTTGAGCGACTTTTCGTCGACATGCCGTGGAGCAGCGATCAAGTATTGAGTATCACGCAGCAGCGTTCAGCCGACGCAGGGCTTCGGATAGCAACGATCAATCCGCGCGAAGACATTGACACCGTCGAAGCGCTCGATCGACTCCGTGCGTGGTTGCGTGAAAGCAACGCGACCAGTGAGTCGCACCGTTTTTTGCACGAACAGATTCAAGCGATTTTAGATGATCCGTGGGAAGATGATTCGTCGGGGGACGTTCTCACCGATTCGAAAGGTCGCGTCGAATGAACCAGCAAATCATCATTGTTGGCGGCGGTGCTATTGGTCTTAGCTTGGCATGGGAATTGTCAAAGCGTGATCGGGCTGTGACGTTGCTGGATCAGCAAGAAGTAGGACGCGCCACGTCGTGGGCAGCGGTAGGGATTCTGCCGCCCGCAAATTTGGCGACGGCGATTGATTCGATCGACCGGCTTCGTGGACTCAGTCACGAACTGTATCCCCATTGGTCGAATCAGCTTCAGCAGATCACGTCCATCGATCCTGGCTATCGCGTCTGTGGAGGCTGGTATCTTGCCGATCGTCCTGGCGAACGAGCATCCATGGTCGGGTTGACTGAGTACTGGAACGAGATGGCGATCGCTTGTACGCGAGTCGATTTGCCGACTCTGGCTCAGCGCGAACCCGCGATGAAAGATTGGACACTCCGGTCACCTAAAGCTTCCGCTTGGTGGACACCTGAAGAATGCCAAATCCGAAGCCCAGATTTTTTGAAGGCGCTTAAAGCAGCTTGTCTTGGATCAGGAGTCCAGATCGTCGAGCATTTCGATGTGTCCGATGTGGTCGAAAGCAAAAGCGGCGTCGAGGTCATCGGTCGGCACAGCCAATTGAATTCCACCGGAACTTTTAAAGCCGATGCCGCGGTCGTGTCTGCCGGGCCATGGACGGGACAGATTGCCAGCTCACTACGACTGGATCAAAGTATCGTGCCCATTCGTGGGCAAGTGATTTTGTTCAAAACGGATCAGCCGTTGTTTCGCGCGGTCGTCAATGTTGGCAATCGCTATCTAGTATCGCGTGACGATGGCTGCACTTTGGTCGGCTCGTGTGAAGAAGAGGTCGGTTGGCAGCCGGGGACCACTGATCCCATGCTCGACTCTCTTCGTGAATTCGCGTTCGACGTTTGTCCCGCATTGAGGCAGGCTCCCGAAGTCCGTTCGTGGTCAGGGCTCAGGCCGATGACGTTTGACGGTTTTCCGATGATTGGTCGGGTGCCCGATTCAGATCGTTTGTACGTCGCATCGGGGCATTATCGAAGCGGTCTGCATCTGGCTCCGGCTACTGCCGTGGTGCTTTCGGATTTTATCACCGACGTTTCACCTGCCATCCAATTAGAAAATTTTAGTGTCGGCAAGCAACAAACAAAAACGCTTGGCGACGGTGCCCCCATTTAAAGAAATGAGTTAACCCATGTCCGATTCAGAAGAACAAATACTTGAGCCACCTGGCACCATTACGATCGTGGGTGGCGGCCCCTTGGGGCTCGAAGCCGCTTTGTACGGACGCTTTCTGGGATACGACGTGACTCTTATGGAGGCGAACACAATCGGTGCGTCGATGCTCGCGCAGGCAGATCAGCCACTTTCGATGCTGCCCGATCGATGCCTTTCTCCGCTGGCGCTTTCGGCTCTCAATGCCCAAAATCACGAATCGCCGCCGCTGATACTTCCCACCACGGTTGGTCAGCGCGTTGAAAAAGTGTTGGTGGCATTGACCGAAACCGACTTGCTACGTGGCAGGGTGCGTTGTGACGCCAAAGTGGTACGTATCGAGCATTCGGCAATTCAATCGAATGAAGAAGACGTAAGCGGTGGCAATGCAAATGACGGCGATCAAAGTGATGGCGACCTGCCTCCCGATTTTCGACTTACGGTCGAGAGTGGCGACGCGGTGGAATCAGAAGCCGTCATCCTTGCTATCGGGGACGCACCCGATCTGGATACTTCGTTCGACTTGCCGTGTCCTTACCTCTACCGCATCGGCCAGGAAAAAACCGATGACGCGGAACACGATTTTATCATGGGCTTGAAGCAGATTGTCGAGCTCTATGCGAAGCTTGCCGACCGTGAGTCGCTGGATCTGTATCGCCCGATTCGCGGGACTCAGCCATCAAATGAGTCAACGGGCTAAACGACGGGCCTGTCGATCAAGCTAGTCGACTGGCAATTCAATCATTCGCCAGAACGTTTTCAATGCGTCGAACAGTTCGACGCACGCAGTGCCCAGATTTTCTTTCAGAATGTAGCCAGCGATCAGATCCTTGTGCTCGCTGACGATGTCGGAGTCATGTTCGCTGCCAGTCAGGACGAATATGACGCTGGCATTTAAGTCCTTGTCGGCACCAATGTTTTCCAGGAACTCGATGCCGCTCATCACTGGCATGTTGATGTCTAACAGGATGATGCAGGGCGTGTCGATTTTTGTTTGGCCATTCTCGCCACGGAGCATGTCCAATGCGATGCGACCATTGCTGGCTGTCACCAAGGGATTCAGCACTCGGTGCTTTTTCATACCCCGTTCCATCGCCATGACGTCTAGCGGATCGTCTTCCACTAGCAGCAAGGTTACCGGTTTGGTCATCATCTTCGCCCCCTCGGGATTAGCCCGGATCTGTTGCATTGACTGCTTCGGCCTGCGAAGTTGAAAAACCTATTTCGCCGCTTTGCCGGTTCCTGTCAAAACCTGAATTCGGAAGGTGCATTGTTTCTATCGAAGTCTCTATCATAGGTCCAGTGTCAAGTCGTTCGCTAGGGAAGCGGGCAATGTTGCCTCCATCATCGCGCCCGTGATGTCTGGGCATCGATTAATTTCGCCATTGGCATACCAGCAGCGTCTGCTCCGGGGCGTGCTAGCGAATCACCAAGTTTCGCCGCGAAGGCGAGCGATTTCCATGGCGTCTTTGTCACCACGACCAGACAGGCAAACGACGACGTGTTGATCCGACGGCATGTCCGCAGCGATGGTCATGGCTTTGGCAATCGCGTGGCTGGATTCCAGTGCTGCGATGATGCCTTCGGTGCGTGCTAATTGGTCAAACGCCTGCAGCGCGGCGTCATCACCGCACTCGATGTAATTTACGCGGCCGGTGTCTTTCCAATAACTGTGTTCGGGGCCGACACCTGGGTAGTCCAGTCCAGCACTCATCGAATGCACGTCACAGGTCTGTCCATCGTCGTCTTGCATCACGTAGCTGTAACTGCCGTGCAACACCCCAGGGCTTCCAAAGGATAAAGGCGAAGCGTGATCGCCCGGATCAGTTCCACGTCCACCGGCTTCGACGCCAACCAGACGCACGCCATCGTCTTCGACAAACGGATAAAACATTCCGGCCGCGTTGCTGCCGCCGCCGACGCAAGCCACGACGCAGTCGGGCAAACGATCGAGCGTGTCACGGCATTGCTCGCGAGTTTCCTGGCCGATGATGGCCTGGAAATCACGGACCATCATGGGGAAAGGATGCGGGCCGATCACACTGCCGATGATGTAATGGGTGTTTTCTACCGATGACATCCAGTCTCGCATGGCTTCGTTAACCGCATCGCGCAACGTCTTGGAGCCGCTTTCGACGGGGCAGATATCGGCGCCCATCAATTTCATGCTGAACACGTTCGGTTTTTGCCGTCGGATATCCTCGCTACCCATGTACACGGTGCAGGGGAGTCCGAAATGCGCGCAAGCTGTCGCGGATGCGACGCCGTGTTGTCCTGCGCCGGTTTCTGCGATGACTCGCGTTTTGCCCATCCGCAGCGTCAGCAAAGCTTGGCCCAGCGTGTTGTTGATCTTGTGAGCACCGGTGTGGTTTAAGTCTTCGCGTTTGAGCCAGATTTGGGCTCCCCCGACCGCATCGGTCAGGCGTTTTGCCAAGTACAAGGGGCTGGGGCGACCGACGAACGTTTTCAGTAGCCCTCGCAGTTCTGTCTGAAAAGCTTTGTCTTTCTTGGCAAGTTCATATTCTTCAGCCAATTGATCGAGCGCACGCGTCAACGTTTCGGGAACAAACCGTCCGCCGAAATCGCCGAAACGACCTCGTTCATCAGGAACGGCTGCGGAAGCGTTGGATTCGAGGGGAGCTGAACTCATGATTTGCTACGGGGTGGCTCAGGCGAGATTTTCATGAAATGGGAGACGCTATGATTTTTGCTGCCGGACTTCGATCGGTCAACGTGACAGATTTGACTTCCCTGGGGTGTAGAACCGTATGGCATCGCTTTGCTGTCACACAAGTTTTAGGAATTATCCGCATTGAGTTTACGCACACGTCTCACTGAAACGTCCCCAGCAACTGGCTGCACGCCGAATTCTCTGCCAGCGGGAAGGCGCCGAGAGCGAAAATTCACCATCCGGCGGCTCATGCTGCTCACGATGTTTTTGGCAATCGGTTTGGGGTGGTTTCGCGCGGTCGCCGACCGCAATCGAGCCAGAAAAGACGCCTGGGAGGCAAAGAGCCAGCTTCGAATGCTGGATCAGTACATCAAGCCGTTGCTGGAGAGCCCCAAGCAACGCGAGCAAAACCGAGGTCGCGGGTTTCTCTCGGGCATGAATTTGGATGGATGTGATCTGCGCGGGATCAGCTTGACCACCGGGGCGGGGGCCTTTCAGTCTGTGTCGCTTCAAGGTGCGAAGTTGCAAAACGCGACGATCAGTTGTGGTGTCAGTTCTTTCCAACAAGTCAGTTTCGATCGCGCTGATTTGACCAATGCAAAACTGACGGCGACCGGTTCAAGTTTTCAGCTCGCCACATTTGTCGGAGCCAAGCTGGTTGGGACGCAACTGATTGGCGGTAATGGCGCCGTCTTTCAAGCGAATTCGTTTCGTGGGGCAGATCTGACCAATGCGTCCTTTGTATGCAGCGGAAGCAGTGCTTTTCAAATCGCCGATATCGATTCAGCCGTTTTGGTAGGTACTGATCTGAGTTCGATTGATCCGGAGAATCTTCGGAAAGCGTATTTTGTAGATCCGCCGACCTACAGCTTGCAGACTCAGTTTCCTGCCGGTTTCGATCCCCAGTTTGCGGGCTGGATTTTGCAGGAGTTGCCTGCCGATTGACTTGGTCCCTATCATTGCGGCATGCCAGAACTGCCCGAAGTCGAAACGATGCGCCGCGGCGTTGCACCTGTCATTGGGAGCCAGATCGAGAAAGCAGAACGGCCGCCATGTAAATGCCGGCCCATTTTGATGCAGCCGCGAATCGATGCCTTTGATCGTCGCGTGCAAGGCAAAACGATCGCGGAAATTGGACGGCGCGGAAAACGGGTCATGATCACACTGGATGACGCACAAGTCATCGTGATCGAACCACGCATGACCGGTTTGGTGCTTTTGGCGGATCCACCGGGAGAACAGCACCTGCGTTTGCGTCTGCATCTGTCGGGCGGGCCCAGCGAGCAGCTTTTGTTTTGGGATCGACGTGGATTGGGCACTGTCCGGTTGTTGCGGCCATCAGAGATCAAGACGGTAGTTGACGACAAGCTGGGGATCGACGCGTTGCAAATCAGCGTGCAGCAATTGCGAGACGCGCTGGGACAGAGTCGTCGCGAGATCAAAGTTGCCTTGTTAGACCAATCAGCCGTGGCAGGAATTGGCAATCTGTACGCCGCCGAGATTTTGTTTGTCGCAGGCGTCGATCCACGAGCTCGCTGTGACAAACTTACGGGGCCGCAATGGATTCGCATTCAATCCGCCATCGGGATTGTTCTGCACGACGCTATCAAACACGAAGGCAGCACGCTGAGCGACGGGACTTACCGAAACGCCCTGAACAAATCTGGCGGCTATCAGAATTACCACCGTGTCTACGATCGAGCACAAACGATGTGCCGGCGGTGCCGCGAAGGCGAAATCCAACGCATTGTGCAGGCCCAACGCTGTACGTTTTTTTGTCCCAAGTGCCAGCGAAAATCGGGTCTTCACGAGTCGGTGGACTTGTTGTAGTTCTCACCCAAGTACTCTCTTGCAAGCTCAAGCCTGTTTTGTGAGCAAGCAAAGAACGGCAAACGGGCAGTATTCTTTGGCCGATTCGCTCCGGGGGCGGTGGGAATTGAAGTGTACGAGTTCTTTTCGATGACGCTACAATGCAACCGTAGACGCATCTGACTTTCAAGTATCGGGAAACCATGCCTAACAACCGTCGCGACTGGCTTCGCCAAGCCACCCTGCTTTCCGCCGCTGGGTTTGTTGGGTTGCAATCGCGTCCAGCCAGCGCCGCACGTGACCCTCGCTGGGACGAAGCGACGACCAAGGGCCTGAAGTGGCTTAGCAGGACGCAGTCGTCGCGTGGACAGTGGAATACCCAGGTGTACCCCACTGCGATGGCCGCGCTCGCGGGCACGGCTTTGATCGGTAGTGGTAGCACGACGACTCAAGGTCCGTATGCCAAAGAGATCGCCCGCGCGGCGGATTTTCTGATTAGCAAAAGTCGTGACAACGGTCTGATTGGCGACCCGCAGACGGATTCTCGTTACACCTACGGGCACGGGTTTGCGATGTTGTTTTTGTCGCAAGTCCTCGGTGAAGAAGGCTTGCTCGATCGGCGCCAAGAAATTGTTGACGTGCTAACCAAAGCCGTCGTCTTTAGCGGAAACGCACAAACTGCCGCAGGTGGTTGGGGGTACGTTTCAGCAAAAGACGGCAGCGATTTTGACGAAGGTTCGACCACCATCACACAAGTCCAAGGACTACGCGGCTGTCGAAACGCTGGCATCCCTGTCACCGCCAAGATCATCGATCGAGCCAAAGAGTACATCTACGGCTGCAAAAATCCCGATGGCGGTATCAGCTATAGCAGTCGCCAGAAAGGCACCAGTCGGCCCGCGATTACGGCCGCCGCGCTGGCTGCGCTGTACAACGCAGGTGACTACGATGGGGAGCATGTTCCTGAGATGTTGGACTACAGCAAGCAAACGCTGCACGATATCAGCGATGGGGCCCGATCGTTTGGGCACTGGAACTACACCTACCTGTACTACAGCCAAGTTGTCTACCGACAAGGTGACGAACTTTGGGCGCCGTTTCGCGATCGCCTCTACGCTCGCATTATCAGTCAGCAGCGTCCGGATGGTTACTGGGACGGGCAAATTCACCCGGTCTACGTCACTGCATGCAACCTGATCATGATGCAGTTGGACCGAAGCTATTTGCCGATTTATCAACGCTAAATGGCCCCTCGCGTTTTCTATTTGCGTTTGATATCGAACGCGTAAATCAGATCTTGATCGCGAATAAAAAGTGTTTGATCGGCGACCACCGGGTGCGCCCAGATGGCGCCTTTGTTTCGCGGGATGTCGGTCTGCTTGGGAAGAGTCAAGCTTCCGTTCGATTTCCAGCCCGATTTGTCCGGGGTGACTAGGTGTACTGAGCCGTCTTTGTCGTTGTAACAGTACAGTCGTCCATCGGCGTAGCAAAGCGATCCACTGCGGTTTTCGCCTAGCCGTTCTTCCCACATTTTTTCGCCGCTTTCCAGATTCTGAGCCAGCCACATTCCTCGGTTGGCCTTCGTGAATCCGTAGATGATGCCGTCGACCAAGACCGTTCCGCCATGGTGGTTCTCCATGGTTTTTCCCTGCAATGCGTACACGCTTTCGACCTGAATCTTTTCGCCGTCGTCGACTAGTTTTAGGAGTGTATTTCCGGCTCCGTAAGCGCTGGTGTGATAGATCTGGTCGCCAGCTAAAACGGGAGTTGGAATCACGGCGACCTTGTTGCCGGTCGCAGAGTCCTGAAACAGTATTTCGCCCGATTCAACGTCGAATCCCATCAAGCCTTCCTTGCTGGCGGTGACATAGAAATGTTTGTCGCCCACGTTGCCACGCATGATTGAGACATACTGCGCCTCAGCATCGAAGCCCTTGCTGGTCCAAAGTTTGTCGCCAGTTTTGCGATCCAAGCCGATCATGAAGTTGCTTTTGCCCGGAGTCACCATCACTCGGTCACCGTCGACCAAGGGGGATTCGCTGTAGCCCCAATATGGGATTTTTCCACCGTGATCTTGAGCAAAGTCAGTCGTCCATTGCACAGCGCCATTGTCTTTGGCCAAAGCGGCCAGCACTCCCACGTCGCTCAGTACGAAAACCTGATCATCAACGACCGTCGGTGTGCCACGCGGTCCACCACCCCAGTCGCGGTTGTAGTCGTCGTTGACCGAAAGTCGAGCAAACTTGCTCTTCCAAATCTGCTTGCCCGTTGCAGCATCCAAACAGAAGGCATAGCAGCCGTCGTCGAGAGCGCCCATCGTGTAAAGGCGCCCTTGGGACACTGCGACGGCAGAGTACCCGCTGCCTGCTTCGGCAAATTGCCACTTCACCTGAGGGCCGCCCTCTGGCCACTCTTGCAGCAATTTCTGCGCAGCGGCATGAGCGTCGCGTTGAGGGCCGCGCCACTGAGGCCAGTCAGCATGCTGGGCGATCGCAAAATCGACAGTCAGCAAGAGTGCAAGAAACGCGAAAGCGGTTGGCTTTTTCATGAATACCATGAGGTAGTGATAGGTCCGATGCGATGCCCCACCAAAATTATATCACTTTGCATTCGCAGTTACATTGCCAATCTGCGAACTCAGCAACAGTCGCCAAGGAACTACTGCGGAACAGTTTCGTGCATTTGTAGATGAACCATGTCGCGGTAGCGTCCTCCGCTGTCAAGAAGTTCCTGGTGGGTGCCCGATTCGACAATGCGACCTTCTTCCATGACAACGATTTTGTCAGCACCGGTAATCGTGCTGAGCCGGTGAGCGATTACGAAAGCGGTTCGATTCTGCAGTAGCTTTGACAAGCTCATCTGAATCAAACGTTCGCTTTCGCTGTCCAGATTACTGGTCGCTTCATCCAAAATCAAAATCCGTGGATCCGCCAAAATGGCGCGAGCGATGGCTAGCCGCTGTCGCTGGCCACCCGAGAGCCGCACACCTCGTTCGCCGATGATCGAATCATATTGGTCAGGCAGATTGCAGATGAATTCATCCGCTGCGGCCGCTTCTGCTGCCCGCACAACGTCCTCCTCGCTGGCGCTGCGCCGCGCATAAGCAATGTTTTGACGGATGGTTCCATCGAACATGAACACATCTTGTTCGACGATCCCCAGCAGTTTGCGGTAGCTTCCCAGTTCGATGTCACGCAAATCGCGACCGTCCAGCGAAATGCTTCCTGAAGCTGGATCGTAGAACCGGGCAATCAGATTGGTAAGCGTTGTTTTTCCAGCTCCACTTCGTCCCACTAGTGCGACGGTTTGACCGGCTTGGATTTCCAGGTCGATGTCCTTCAGTACCAACGTTTCGGTGTCAGGATACGCAAACGAAAGATCGCGAATCGAAATGGCTCCTTCGGTGTTGCCGGCCTGAATATGTACCGAGTCGTTGCGGCTTGGCAGCTCTTCTTTGATCTCTAGCACATCGAGTACTCGGTCCAATCCTGCCAAATTGTTTTGGAAGCCCACCGCGCTGCCGGCCAAAGTTGCCAGCGGTCCCAATAGCATGGACAAGTAAATCAGAAACATCATCAAGTCACCCAGCGTCAGTTCTTGATGGATAATTTGGTAGCCGCCGTAAAGCAGCAGTCCAGTCGATGCCAAAGGAATTAGCACTTCCCAGATCACTTCGATGATTCGAGTCCACCACCAAGTAAACAGTTGCTGTCGAACCAGGAAGCCGCCTTCGCGTACGTAGCGTGACGACTCATTACGGCTTCGCGAAAACGTTCGGACGACTCGGATTCCACCAAATGTCTCGGTGGCGCCAGCGTCAATTTTCTGACGTTGTTTGCGAATGTCCCGGTAGAGTGGTCGGATTCGATTGATCCAAGTTCGGTGCGTCACCCAAACGACTGGCAATAGCAGCAGTCCCCCGACCATCAGTTTCCAGTCGACAAACATCAAGATGACCAGCGAACCGATGAACTGCACAATCGCTCGCCAAGGGTTGTAGAGCATGCTGAAGATCAGATCGGCGACGCCGCCCGCGTCTTCGCGAATCAAGCTTGCCACGCCACCACTTTTCATATCGTAGACCCGATTAAGCGGCAATCGAATCGCGTGCTCAAATACTTCGCGCCGAATCGCGATCTGCGATTGGTTGACCGCTTTGGTCGCCAGCCAACGACTGCAAAGGTGCACGATCGTCGCGACCAATGTAATGACTGCCACGATGACCGCGATCGCAATTAGCCGCTGCATCGGGTCAGTCGGAAAGGGAAGGGTGTCCAGCCAGTCAGGAACCGTTTTGGGTGGCGTCGTCAGTGCCGTATCGATCGCCAGCTTGGTTCCTACCGGGGGTAGCAATTTTAGGACGATGCCCAATGTAAGCAGTGCCATCGATGCGATCACGCGGCGGCGATGCCCCGAGATCAGACGCCAAAACTCCGACAGCAATTCGAGAAATCCGCGATCGCGATCACCGATTTTGGTGGGGTGATGCTCGCTGCGGCCATGCGGTTTGGGCCTTTCTTTCCGAGCATTTCGCTCGCGAATGGTATCTCGATATTCATTGAAACGACGACGACTTGCATTGCTAGACATGTTTTATTGGTAGTCGTGCCGTCAAGGTTTGGCAACCGACCCGCCTACAGATGGATAGACTGATGGATCGAAAAACCGGTCCGATCAGACGTTCGGATCAAGTACGAAGCCGGTCCACGCCTTAGCCCCAAGAATTTCTCGTGTCATTTCCTAAGTGTCTCTGTGTTGTTTTTGTCCTCTTTGCGTCCAGCTATTCCGCAGCGGAACAGTCGTCCGCGATCAAGGACGCGAAACGAATCGTATTTTTGGGCGACTCCAACACCTTTGCCGGGCACTTTGTCGTTGTAGTCGAAGCTCATTTGCGGATGCAGTTGGGCAAAGACACACCCGAAATCATCAATCTCGGTTTGGGCAGTGAGACCTGCAATGGAATGTCCGAACCTATTCATCCGTTTCCGCGGCCGAACGTCCATGAACGAATTGATCGGGCGCTAAGCAAAATAAAGCCCGACGTCGTTGTCGCCTGTTACGGTATGAATGATGGGATCTATCACCCACCGTCCGACAAAGTCTTCGCTGCCTATCGCGAAGGCATCGACAAAATAATCTCGAAAGTGAATGCCAGTGGTGCGAAGTTGGTTTTGATGACGCCGCCAGCATTCGATGCTCTGCCGCTTCAGAAGAAAGGCAAGCTGCGACCACTGGGGGCGAAAGAGTATTCCTGGAAAACGATCTACGAAAACTACGACGAGGTGATCAAGCAGTTTGCCGACTACGTCAACGATCAATCCGACCGAGTTGAGCTAGTCGTCGATCTGCACGGCCCGATCAGTGACTACGTCGCTGACAAACGCGAGACAGATCCTGGTTTCACGCTGTCTGGTGATGGAGTTCACGTCAACAATCAGGGGCACCGCGTTCTGGCTCACGCGATTCTGAAGACGTGGGGTTTCGATTTTTCTCAGCAGCCTGATGCCGAGCTCGTCAATTTGATCAAGTCGCGTCAGACCTTGATGCGAGACGCGTGGCTCAGCGAAGTTGGTCATCTCAGGCCAGGCATCAAAGCAGGGCTGCCGATCAAAGAAGCCGAGCAGCGGGCCACAGAAATCGATCGCAAAATTTCGGAACAACGGCAGCAGACTGTCGCCAACTGACAGGTCATGTAGCGGCTAGGCAAATTCGGGAAGACGTACCAATTCGCCGCCTTTTAATGCGGATTCGTGGGCGCAGATTCCAGTGCAGGTCCAGTTGGCCGATGTGGGTGCGTTGGGCCATGGATCGCGGTCTTCTTTCACTGCCGAAACGAATTCGTGAACCATGTGCGGATGCGATCCGCCATGTCCGCCGCCTTGGACAAACGACAAATGTTCTGCGTCATGAATCTCCGCAGGCATCGTGAACCGCTGGATCGGTTCGGGCAATAAGTGAGCGAAGTCCGGGATCTCAATCTTCTCGGGAATTTCGTGCTCCGGTTTTTTTGCCGTATGAATTACATGCGGTTCGTTTTCGACGAGCGTCCATTCGAAACTCTTCTTCGTTCCGTATACATCGAAACTCTCGCGGTACTGTCGCGCGACGTCGTACAGGAACCGCCAGATGTGCGCGGTGATGTCGCTGTCTTTTAATTTGATGTGACAGCTTTCAACGGCAAAGGGGCTGCCTGATCTCTTTGCAATGTCTTCGCGGACGGTTCCCGATCCGAAGCAGCTGACTGATTCTGCCAGCGCGTCGGTCAGACCCAGGCAGGGGCTGACTACGTGAGTGGCATAGTGCATGGGAATCATCGATTCCCAGTAGCTGGGCCAACCGTCCATGTCTTGGGGATGCGATGCAGCGAGGTGTTGGATTTTTCCTAACTCGCCACTTTCGTACAAGTCTTTGATAAACAGAAATTCGCGGCTGTACACCACCGTTTCCGCCATCATGTACTTCAGTCCGCTCGCTTTGACCTTGTCACAGATCTGCTGGCACTCTTGAATCGTCGTTGCCATTGGCACGGTACACATGACGTGTTTGCCGGCGTCGAGTGCCTTGAGCGACATCCATGCGTGATCCGCAATCGGGCTGTTGATGTGTACACAGTCGACGTCGGGGTCGGACAGCACCGAATCGAAGTCCGTGTAGCGTTTGTCGATGCCGAACTGATCGCCGGTTTTATTGAGTTCGTCTTCGTTGCGACGGCAAATCGCAACCACTTCCGCATCCGGGTGTGCTTGATAGATCGCGATAAACTCGCTGCCAAATCCCAGACCTACCATTGCCATCCGTACTTTCGTATTACTCATTAGAATCTCTTTGGTAGTGGTAACGGACGAAGGCAACGACTTCGTCTCCCGTCAACTTTCAGACGCAAAGTATTACGGACTTCGCAACCGCCGGCCATATGGAACGCCCGCAGCTTCCATTGTTGTTTCAGACTCGGTCCATTGGCGTTTCGAATTCGGCGGCGAAAACGGTCCTTCGTCAAACAGCAGGATCCACTTCAGTAAGGTGGGGGCTCGTTTGCAGCTCGATCAATCAAGACCAGTAGTCTTTTCGCTTGTTCGCTGACTGTCCATCCGGTTTGAATTGTTACTAGACTAGAATTGCCGCGTCTTTTTGTTTCGTCCATTACCCATCGCTCAGCCATGAAACACTTCCTGATCGCACTCCAGTTCTCGTGTCTTGCCCTTTTTACTTCGCTGGATTCCAAAGCGGCGGAGTCTGACCCACCCAACATCGTTTTCATTTTTGCCGATGACTGGGGGTGGGGTGATCTAAGTTGCCATGGGCATCCCTATGTGAACACGCCCAATATCGATCGATTGGCGAAAGAGGGGACAGACTTTCTTCGTTTTTCCGTCGCCAGCGGAGTCTGTTCGCCGAGCCGAACGGCCGTGATGACTGGTCATTTTCCCGCTCGATACAACATCGACGGCCACTTTGCTTGGGTGCCCAGCAATGCTCGGCGAAACATGCCCGACTGGTTAGATCCGAACGCTGTGACGTTGCCGCGATTGTTGCAAGGTGGTGGCTATGCGACCGCGCACTTTGGCAAGTGGCATTTGTCCAACAATATGATTCCTGATTCTCCGCTGCCCAGCGCGTACGGCTATGACGCTTACGGTGCATTCAACTGTGCAGGAGAACAGATGCCCGTCCATGAAGACGCTGATCACGCGATCGAATTCATGCAGCAGAGTCATCAAGCGGGAAAACCATTCTTTGTCAATCTCTGGCTGCACGAACCCCACACGCCTTTTCATACTGTACCGAAATATCGTTGGCGCTTTCGCGATTTGGACGAAGTCGACAACATTTACGCGTCGGTGCTTTCACATGCGGATGATCGCATCGGTGAAGTGCTTGATGCGATCGATCGCTTAAAACTGAGGGACAATACTTTGGTGGTCTTCAGTAGCGACAACGGGCCTGCGCGGGCAAAGAAAGCCAGTGAATTGGCACTGATGCACGATACCGCGACGGGCGCTGGGTACAACATCGCGGCATCCAAAGGAATCACTGGTGGTCGCAAGGGATACAAGGCGGCGCTGTTTGAAGGCGGTATCGGAGTCCCGTTCATTGCTCGCTGGCCGGGCAAGATTGCGGCAGACAAAGTCGATGCTTCGTCGCTGATCTCAGCCGTCGATCTATTGCCGACGTTTTGCGAAATCGCTGAAGTCAGCTTGCCGGAGGACTACGCCCCTGATGGTGTTAGCCAAGTATCGACTTTGATGGGACACCAAAAGCAGCAACGCCAAAAACCGTTGTTTTGGAAGATGAACGCGGGCCGAAGTAAGCCTGGTGACAACTCGTTTCACTGGGTGTCGTATGCTGTCGTCCACGAACAGTGGAAGCTTCTTTCCAGCTCTGACGCTAGTCATGTTGAGTTATACGATCTCGATTCTGACCCGCTGGAATCGGTCGATCTGAAAAACGAGCAGAAGACCGTTGTCGCCAGCTTGTTGAGCAAAATCGAAAGTTGGAAAGAGACCCTGCCTGCGAGTCCCGACCCATCGTTGTTCTCTGCCGAACGAAAAAAGTAAGGAGTCGGCCGAGTTCTTTCGGCTACTTGCGAGGCCATTTGATGAGCACGTTGCCAGAGGCATCGATTAAACGAAGGCCGCGCAGTTGAGCAGTGCCTGCGTTGTCGCTGACGTCCAATCTTAGTTTGCATATTTGTTTGGATGTTGTGATGTTCAGCTTGTGCGAATGCCAGTTCCCGTCGGTGACGACGTTAAACGTCAGGTGCTGGCCGTTGGGCAACGATGTCTTGTCGTCGGTCGTGTAGTACGCTTCCCCATTGCCAGTTGCGTCGCTTTTCAGCTCAAACGCCAACGCGTAGGGGCCGACAGGAAGGTCGCTTGGCAAACTTTCAAACGCAAGTCCTGGATCATCGCCCGAGAACGTCAGGTGAATGGTGTCTGCTTTGACTTCCATGGTCGTGTTCTTGCGAGCTCGGATTTTCTGCTTTGCTTTGCGACGTTTCTTCGGTGAAGCAGCGTTTCTGTCGACGTTGCCTCTAACGCCGGCGGTGGGGTCGCTGGCGAAATTGGTCCACTCGGGGTGCGTATGTTCGGTGGATTTTTGGCTCACTGCCGCCGTGTTTCGTCCGTTCGCATGCAGCACGTCGCGTGCCATGGTTTGCCAGGTCGTGACCATGCTTTTCAGTCGCTCAGGTTCGCGATCGGCCAAGTTGTTTTGTTCCGTTCGATCGTTTCGAACATTGTAGATTTCCCACGGTCCACTGCGAAAACTAACGATTTTCCAATCGCCATCGCGCAGGCCACGGTCGGCGGCAAACAGAAAGTGAAGCGGTTGCTTGCGTCCGACGACGCCGCCCTCAAGCAGCGGGCGAAGCGACTGGCCCGACACTGGTCGCAGTTCGCGGTCGTTCATTGCGGTTGGCACGTTGGATTGAGTTAAATCTGCCAGCGTCGGCATGATGTCGATCAGATGAGCAGGTTGCCGGTCGATGCTGCCGGCAGGCGTCTTCAAACCTGCGGGCCAATGCACGATGGCAGGCGAAGCGATGCCGCCTTCGAATTGGTTTTGTTTGTAATACCGAAAGGGGCTGTTGCGTGCCCAAGCCCAACCAGTCGAATCGCTCCACATGACGGAACCGTCTGTTGGCTTCGCTTCGATTTGGTTGCTCGTGCGATCATAGGGGCAGGCACCGTTGTCGCTGACGAACCAGATCAGCGTGTTGTCCAGCTGATCGGTGTGTTGAAGGTGGTCAACCAAGCGGCCAATTTCTTGATCAACGCGATCGATCATGGCTGCTAGCGTGGTCATTCGCTTGTTCTCAAAACGCTTGCGCGCGTCCGACAGCGAATCCCAGGCAGGAATGTGTGCGGGGCGATCGCTTGGCGTCACGCCTTCGGGAAGCAGCCCAAGTTCACCTTGTTTAGCCAAGCGTTTTTCACGGACCGTGTCCCAGCCCGCATCGTAGCGACCTTCGTACTTTGCATAGTCTTCAGGCAAAGCTTGCAGTGGTGCGTGAGGTGCGTTGAATGCGACGTACAGGTACCACGGCTTATCGTTTTTTTCAGCATCGGCAAGAAATTTTAGGCCGTAGTCGACGTTGGCAACCGTTGTGTAGAAATTTTCGGCGGGGACTTTCCAAGGCTGACGGCCGAGACGAAAGGTATTGTCTCCTTTGAAGTAGTTGCATGCACCACTGAGGTGGCCCCAGTAGCGGTCGAACCCAAAGTCCGTTGGTTCCTGTTTTAAATGCCATTTGCCAACCATGGACGTGTCGTAGCCGTTGCCGCCAAGGACTTCGGCACTGGTCACACCATGCGAAAGCGACGTATCGCCAGCAGCGATGCAGTATTGTCCAGTGAGCAGCGAGACTCGGGAGGAGTGGCACTTTGCCGTATTGTAGAACTGCGAAAAACGGAGTCCGCCAGCTGCGAGTGCATCCAAGTGCGGTGTTTCGATTTCGCTGCCGTAGCATCCGATGTCAGAAAACCCCAGGTCGTCAACCATAATGACAATGACATTGGGGCGATCATCCGCCGTCACTGTCGACGCGATTGGCGTTGCCACCATGGCAACGAAGCACGTGCAGAAGTAACGCAGGGATCGAAAGGTTTTTGGGCGGATCGATTCAAACACAGCGGGGTTGCCTAGCGAGGAAAAACTTCTAGTCAATTAGCGATTTCAATCGCGCTAGCCGGCAAACATTTTGGCAAATGATTACAGCAGACTAAGTTTAGTTGATCAGCGACCGGATGAGTGCCAACGACGCTTCGGTTTCTTCCGTGACAATGTTGTCAGCACCTGCGCGATTGAGACGATCGATATTGGCCTGGTAGCGACATCGCACCGTAATTCGCGTGGCCGGATTGATCCGCCGAACACATTTGACAATTTGAATCGCCACTTCATCGCTGGGCACGCAAACGATGATGGCCGTCGCCACATCGGCTTCAGAAAGACGCAGGATTTGTTCATCACTGGCGTTCCCAGCGACTGTTCGGAAACCTTCTTGAGCAAACGGATGCAGGTTGATGGGACTCAGGTCGACGACGCATGTGTCTTTGCCCTGTGATTCCAGGTGCGAAGCCACTCGTCGTCCAATGGGGCCTGCACCGATCACCACGGCTTTGACGAATTGCGGATCCGTCTGCAGCATTCCGCCTGATTCTTCACTTAGAGGGACTTCGTCATCGTGGACCAGACGCAGGCCTGCTTTCAAGAGCGGCGGTGTGAGCACCAGTGATCCAACTGCGATGGCGACGACACGCTGATAGTCGTGTTCACTCAGTACGCCGGACTCCACTCCTAACAACACCAACACAAACGCAAACTCACCGATGTGGGCTAAACCGATGCCCATTCCTAATGCACGCTGTGTCGGCATTCCTGTTAGCTTCAATGCAATGGCCGCGGCGGCGCCTTTCAGAGCGATGACACCGATCAACGCCGCACCCATCTCGAGTGGTTCATTCCAGATCAGACGTGGATCGAAGATTAGTCCCAGGCCGACAAAAAAGATAGCCGCAAAGGTTTCGCGAAAGGGCAGAACCAATGCGTCGATCTGTTTGGTCCAGCGGTTGCCGTTGAATATCAGGCCCGCAGCAAAAGCACCGACCGCTGGCGGTAACCCGACTGAGTAGGCTGCCAATGTCACCCCGCCGAGCGAAACGATCGTGAACAAAATGACCAACTCAGGGCTGCGGTAACGGGCGAACATGGGAATCAACCAACGCGACAGCAGATAGCGAATTGCGATCACGCTGATCACAAATGCGACCGATATAAACGCGAGCCAAAAATATTGCGCAATGCCCGGCGTCTGATCACCTCCCGTCAACAGCGGTACTAGCAACAGCAGTGGAACCAGCGCCGCGTCTTGAAAAAGCAGAATACCGATGGCGCGTCGGCCGTGTGTTTTTTGGGACTGTCCCCATTCGGACAACGCTTTGAACACAAGGACTGTCGAACTGAACGCAACCGCTGCCGCAATTAGCGCAGCGGATTGCCATTTCATTTCCAGCCACATCAACATCAACGCAACGGGCACCGCTACCAATATCATCTGCGTAGCGCCGCCGATGACCAGATTGCGACCGAGTCGTTGCAGGTCATCGATCGAAAACTCGAGCCCGATTGAAAAGAGCAGTAGGAACACGCCCGCTTCGGCAAAGTGTTCTAGTTCATGGTGTTCGTCCAGTACCCAGCCCAAGACGCCCTGACCCAGAATCGCTCCAGCGACAAGGTAGCCGATCAAAACGGATGCGTGCAATCGACGGCACACGAGTGCAGCGACCAGGCCAGCGGCCAGAATCAGAAGCAGGTTATGAATAAGCGTTTCGGTCATGGGCGATTCCGTTCTTGGCAACTGCGTTTTGCCGCTTTGGCCTTTTGATCTTCGGTTCCGTCGGACAAGAGATCGGACGGGAGTCGGTGAAGTCCGCTCCGGAATTTTTTATCCGAACACATGGTGGATTGGTAGAACCCGTGCGCTACGACGAAGCCGTGCAATGGTATCGCTCGTCACGCGTTTTGTCGTCGGCTTAACGTTTCGGTTTGGACTGAAAGAGAACCTTGTGCTGGGCCGCCAACTCGTCTGCGGGGATCTTGATGACTTTGCGATCGTACGTCATCAGGCCATTGATCTCGCCTTCCACGTCGGTCGTCTGTGTGTAAACGCCCGCCGCGATGCCTTGGCTGCGAAGTTGGTTTAGCATCTCGAGTGAAGTGACGTAGCGTTCTTTGTACTCCGCCAAATTCTGGGGCAAACCACCGTAGCCCCAATTTCGACGGTTGACGTCCCAGAGGTGTCCTTTGACCGGATAGCCGTGGCCACCAAACTCGCCGACGACCTTGATGAATTTGTCGAAGCGTCCGCCTTGTCCCAAGTCGAATGGGAAACCTGGGTGAGGATACTGATGATGGTCGACGATGTCGCCCGCTGGCCAGAAATTTCCGCCGCTGGCGACATTGACCAAACGGGAAGGGTCGCGTTGGACGGTCCACTTGCCGGTCGCCATCGTGCGATGTTGGCCCCAGGCTTCATTGAAAGGAACCCACGCGACGATTGACGGATGATTCTCCAGTGTGTCGATCATTCGTTCGAGTTCGACCATGAACTGATCATGTTCTTTGTTGGGCCACTTTGCGTCTTCCGGATTCGGTTTCAGACGCGTCCACTTGGGGTTATGGCCCGCGCTGACATGATCCTGCCAAACCATCATGCCCAGTCGATCACAGTGATAGTAATAGCGGCGTGGTTCCACTTTGATGTGCTTGCGGATCATGTTGAAGCCGGCCTTTTTGAGCCACTCGATGTCAAACAACATCGCTTCATCCGATGGCGGCGTCAGCAATCCATCAGGCCACCAGCCTTGATCCAGCGGTCCCCAATGAAAAATAGGCTCGCCGTTGAGTGTAAAACGCCAGTGGCCATCAGCATCTTTCATCTTGCCGACGGTACGAATCCCGGCATACGTTTGGACCTTGTCGATCATCGTTCCAGAACGATCTGCGACCGACAATTCGATGTCGTAAAGATGCGGTGAATCAGGCGACCAGAGTTTCGGATCGGGGATTTGCAGCGGGCAAGTCAAGACGCCTGGAGCACCACTGACGTCACCTTGGGCGACGATCCTGTCGCCGTCTTTGACGATGACTTTCATATCCGCGCGTGAATCATTGCCAATGACGTCCGCCGAAATCGTGATCGCGCCTTTCGATGCATCGGTCTTGATCTTGATGTTTTGGATGTGAACTTTTGGCACTTGTTCCAGCCAGACCGTTTGCCAGATGCCGGAGACTTGGGTGTACCAGATACCACGAGCGTTCAAGGTTTGTTTGCCACGCAGTTGGTATTTTTCGGTTTCGTCTTCGACGCGGACGATCAGTTCGTTGTCGCCGTCTTTCAACGCATCCGTCACATCCATCGAAAACGGAGTGTGACCGCCAACGTGCTTGCCCACCGATTGACCATTGAGAAAGACTTCGCAGCGGTAGTCGACCGCCTCGAAATTGAGAAGCTGTTTTTGTTGGCCGTGCTTTTGAAATGAAAACGAGCGGTGATACCAAAGAGCTTCACTCGGGGCCAGCAACCGACCGACGCCGCCCAGTTTCGATTCCAGACTGAACGGTACAAGTATTTTGCCGTTCCACTGTTTGGGCGTTTCGGTTTGTTCGTTGGGAGTGACTGCGTAGTCCCAGTTCCCATTCAGATTGGTCCAGTCTTGGCGTTTGAGCGCGGGGCGGGGGTATTGCGTCCAAGCACTTGCGGCTGTCAGTTCTTCGCCCCACTGTGTGATTAGTTCGGACTGAAACGGTTTGGTGTTGCGTTTGGCTGCGGGTAAGTCGGGGCTCTTGTCACCGTCCACCAAGTGCACATCAATGAATTGGCCGCCGGTCGTCTGTTTGCAGTGAACGGCCAGCAGGTTGCGACCTTTGGCAATCGCTGCTCGTTTCTCCCGATTGATTGGGAAAGCGTTGTACTGAGTAGTGAATCCTTTAACGGCGGAAATCAGTTTGCCGTTGAGATAGATCTCGGCGTCTTCGTCGTGGTGCATCCAGAGGACGGGATTCGCCGGAACCGAATCCAGCGAAAATGATTTTCGCAACCAGATATGATTCGTTGCCCAGATCGTACCGACACGAGCATTCGGGGTTTCGCGGGTGCCGAAACCTCCGTTTCCGTCTTGCCAATCCGCATCATCGAACTGGGGTTTTCGCCAATCATCAGCCGGTTTGCGAAGTGTATAACGCCATTGGTCGACGGTCTCTTGCGCGGATGAATGGGAGCCGAGCAAAGCGATTGCCAGAGTAAAAAGGATGGCGGGTTTCGCAGAAAGGACGGACACGAGGGAGACTCTTTTTGTTGGGTACGGAGCGGAAGGCAGAGCATCCGCGACAGTGCCCAATTCTACGCAATCCTGCCATCAAAACCATGAGAACACTGATTTTGGGTTTGAGACTGGTTGCCAGTTCGGGCCCAGACCAACCGATGGAAACCTACGAAGACTTGGGATCTGAATAGGATCGCCAATTTTTACTCACGATCAGTCTTGCGCCGCGTCGGAACGTGAAGAATGACCATGCCCAGCTAAGCACGACAAAGAGTCGGTTTCGAAAACCGGTCAAGAAATAGATGTGAACGACCAACCAAACCAGCCAAGCAAACAGCCCCGTCAAACGAAACTTGCCGACCTCCGTGATAGCGCGACTGCGACCGATGGTTGCCATTTGTCCTTTGTCGCGATAGCGAAATTCGCCGCGCGGTTGCTGTTGCCGGTCAGCCACGATTGCGGCAGCGATGAACCGTCCCTGTTGAGTCGCGACCGGTGCTATTCCTGGTAGTTGTCGTTCCGTCTCTGGATCGACAAACGCACATTGGTCGCCTGCGACAAAAACATTGCTGTGCAGCGGGACCGATAGATCGCTGCCAACATGAATGCGTCCGGCTCGATCGCAGTCAAAGCCCGAATCGGTGCCCAATGCAGACGCTTTCACTCCCGCCGCCCAAAGGACCGTCGCGGATCGAATCGTTTCTCCCGAAACATCGACGCCATCGGCGTTGATTTCTGTGACACTGCTATCGGTCCAGACCTGAACGCCAAGCGATTCCAAATCACGTGTCGCTCGGGCCGACAATTTTTGCGCAAACATTGGCAGGATTCTGGGACCGGCTTCGATCAGAATGATTCGCGCCAACTTGGCGTCAATGTTGCGGAAATCGCGTGCCAACGTGAACCGACTCATTTCGCCAATCGCGCCAGCAAGTTCGACGCCGGTCGGTCCACCTCCCACGACGACAAAGGTCAGCAATCGGCGACGATCATCGGCATCATGCGTGACTTCGGCGCGTTCAAACGCCGAAAGAACACGTCTGCGAATCTCGGTTGCCTGTTCGATCGACTTCAGGCCGGGGGCGTGCTCTTCCCATTCGTCGTGGCCAAAATAACTGTGCATCGCACCACAAGCGAGCAGCAGATAGTCGTAGTCAATATCTTCGTCAGTCGTCTGCAATTGGTTGTTTTCGGCATCGACCCGAGTAACTTCGCTGTTGATCACGCGAACGTTTTCATGCCGCGACAAAATCGAACGAATGGGGGCCGCAATATCAGCGGGACTGAGACCAGCCATCGCGACTTGGTAGAGCAGAGGCTGAAACAGATGATGGTTTCGTCTGTCAATCAACGTGACTGTCAGGCCACGACGATCTGCCAGTTGCTTAGCCGCATTTAGGCCAGCAAAACCACCACCAACGATCACGACGTGCTTGTCATCCATGCAAAAAGTATCGCAGCAAACACCGGCGTGCCCAACCGGACTAGCGCGTCTTGTTGACGCAATGGATACTTCAGTGAACAGCTCTACGACTGGAGAGCGCTGATCGCCATCTGCACGGCTCCGGCGACTGGGAATTTCTCCAGGGAAGTCTTGGCAAACACCACCGATCGATCTCGTAGATGTGCGACGATTTGTTCAACAAACGCGGGTTGATTAAGTGCAACGCCACCGGTGATCGCAAGAACAGATGCCTGTGTGTCCAGGCCCAATTGGTCGGTAGCCGCGTGAGCCATTAAGGCCAGTTCCAACGCAGCCTGATGAATGATGTTAGCAGCAACTTGGTCGTCAGCCGCATCAAAAACAATTGAAGCCAGCGATGCGATTTTGGATCGATCGTAGGTGTCGGAGTAGATTGCCGAGATAATCTGCGATGGATCGTTGACTTCCAAGGCTTGGCAAAATCGTGGTAGCAGTTCGGTTTTCTCGCCCCGCCCATCGGCCGCTTTGGCAGCGGCGCGGAGAGCACCCAGAGCGATCGCGTATCCGCTGCCTTCGTCACCGATGAGTGGTCCCCAACCGCCAGCTCTGGCTGTGTTGCCATCGTCCCGAGCAATGTTGCCACCAGCGATTCGGCCAAGGGCCAATGAACCTGTTCCTGCGATTAACGCGATACCTTGGCCTTTCGGGTTGGCGGCAAAGATCACGGGCACAGCATCGTTTGTGACGACTAGTTTTTCGGATGCCAGCTGATGGGATTCCGCCCAAGATCGCCACTGCTTACGTTCGGCTTGACGATCGCTTCCCGCCATTGCCAAGCACAGCGATTGGACTTGGCACTGCTGCATGCCGGCTGACTGAAACGCCTGCTGGATAGCTTGGTCGACATTCCTTGATGCGACGTCAAAACCTGCGACGCGAAGATTCGATGGACCGGATTGACCGTGGCCAAACACTTCAAAACCGTCGCGTCCTTCGCGCGACGCCAGCCACGCGATCGTGGTTGTTCCGCCGCCGTCCACCCCCAGCACATGGTCGGCAACACTCATGAGTCTGATTGTGCCTGGGATCCCAGTGCACGACGAAGGTGACCGTCGAACTGGGCAAGTAAACGCAGCGCTTCGTTAGCCGGTAGTTTGCACCGTTCCATCACGATCGCGGTTTTTAAATCACCATCGGCAGCATCTAACAAATTTTGCGCGTCATTGGTGTCCAGGCCTGTGAAATGCTTGACCAATCGGCGTGAACGAATCTTTAGCTTTGTGTTGGTTGCCCGCAAATCGACCATCAAGTTTCCGTATGTTTTTCCCAGCCGAATCATGGTCCCCGTGGTCAACATGTTGAGCACCATTTTTGTGGCGGTGCCGGCCTTCATTCGCGTTGAACCCGTGACGACTTCGGGGCCGACGACGGGAGTAATCATCACGTCACAGTGCTCCGTGAATTCGCAGACTCGGTTGCAGCTAAACCCGATCGTGTTGGCACGGATTGACCGCGCATACTGTAGTCCTCCGATGACGTAGGGCGTTCGCCCGCTGGTTGCGATCCCGACCAAGGTGTCGTTTTCCGTCAAGCCGATCTCGCGAAGGTCTTGTTCACCCAATTCCGGATGATCCTCGGCGCCTTCGATGGCGTTGGTCAAAGCCGTTACGCCGCCCGCGATCAGACCGATCACGTACTCCGGCGGCGTGTTAAAGGTTGGCGGACATTCGCTGGCGTCCAAGACACCCAGCCGCCCAGACGTGCCTGCGCCCATGTAAATAAGTCGTCCGCCGCTCTGGATCGACTTTGTAATCAAGTCAATGCTCTGTGCGATGGGTTCACGTTGTTGGGCGACGGCATCGGCTACGCTTGCATCTTGGCCGTTGATGATATCGACGATTTCGATGCTGCTGAGCTCGTCAATATTGGCTGAAGCAGGATTCTGGCCCTCGGTGGTCAATTCATCCAGGCTGTTTGGTTGTTGCGAGCTCATGCATCCACCACAATCACGGGCACGGTAGTCTGTCGGGCGCAAAGAAAGCGTCTCATCTGTGTAGCGAAACTCTTGAAAGGGAGGGGTTTAATTTGGCGATCCACTTGGTCGATGCCATCATTGTTGTCGCGTACGTTGCAGCGATGGTTGCGTTTGGCGTTTGGCTTGGCCGCGGGCAAAAGAGCCTGACGGGTTACTTGCTGGGTGGTCGTGACCTGCCATGGTGGGCCATCCTGGGATCCATTGTCGCTACCGAAACGAGTACCGCAACTTTTCTGAGTGTACCTGGGATCGCCTTTGCAAAAGATGGCGACATGAGGTTTCTGCAGCTTGCAATCGGGTTTCTGCTGGGACGCATGCTGGTTTCGGCGATCTTTTTGCCAAGGTATTTCGACGGAAAACTGTTTACCGCCTACGAAGTTCTGCATCAACGTTTTGGCGGAATCACCAAACAAACCGCGTCGCTGTTGTTTTTGGTTACGCGAAATCTTGGCGACGGGCTACGTCTTTTCTTAGCCGGCATCGCACTGGAGAAAGTACTCGGAATCGATTTAGCACTATGCATCATCGCAATCGGAATCGCGACCATCGTCTACACGTTTGTGGGCGGGATGAAGGCTGTCATCTGGAGCGACTGCATCCAGTTTGTTGTCTACATGGTTGGCGGATCGCTAGCGTTTGCAATTTTGATCAACTCGTTTGATGGCGGTTGGGCGGAATACCTGGAATTTGGCACTGAAACAGGGCGATTTCAAATTTTCGATTTCCGCTGGCGGACCACCGAGTCATTCTTTCTGCTCAACGAGCCCTATACGATTTGGGCCGGCCTGATCGGAGGCGTCGTTCTGACGCTGGGCACGCACGGCACCGATCAGATGATGGTGCAACGTTACCTATGCGCTCGAAATCAGCGTGATGCTTCCCGCGCTCTGATTGTCAGCGGATTCGTCGTTCTGTTGCAGTTCGCGATGTTCTTGGCGCTGGGCGTCGCGCTGGCGCTCTTTTACACGCAGGTCGAACCACGAACCTTTGAACGCGGGGACGAAGTGTTCGCTGCGTTCATTGTTGATCAACTACCGATCGGACTCGTCGGGCTGACGCTGGCCGCAGTTTTTTCGGCCGCGATGTCGACGCTGTCCAGTTCGCTCAATTCATCCGCAGCAGCGGCCGTCAATGACTTTTACGTTCCCTGGAAACAACGCTCTCAGCAGGGTCAGGCCGAACCCCAAGGTCTACTGGGAGTCAGTCGCAAGTTAACAATCTTGTTCGGTGTTTTACAAATCGCCATCGGTATCGGCGCAAGCTATGTATCGACCAGCGTCGTGGGGGATGCCCTGGCGATCGCAGGATTCACGGCGGGCATTTTGTTGGGCATTTTTGCTTTAGGTATTTTTACCGTTCACGCCAATCAGCGCGGTGCACTGACAGGAATTTTGGCAGGTGTCACCGTCTTAACCGCGATCAAATTTGGTACCTCTGTGGCTTGGCCGTGGTATGCCGTTGCCGGCTCGATTACGACATTTACCATTGGCTATCTAGCAAGCTTTTTGTTCGCGCAACCATCTTCGAAAGATCCATCATGAATCGCTTTTTTTTGATTGCCGTCCTGCTGTTGCCAGTTTCAGATTATGGAAACGTCGCGAAAGGGCAGGGCAGGGCGGACATTCCATCGCAGGTTGTGTTGGCAGGTATCGATGTGCTCCGGCGCGACAATTTCAGCGTGCTGGCTGACCAAAAGGTCGCGTTGATCACAAATCAAACGGGAGTGACTGGCAAAGGAGAGTCCACGGTCGAATTGCTTTTCAAAGCTGACACGGTCGACTTGGTTGCTTTGTTTAGTCCCGAGCATGGTTTTGCTGGGACACTGGACCAGTCGCATATTGGCGATGCTCGTGACGATACGACCGGATTAACGGTTCGCAGTCTGTACGGAAAAACGCGGGTCCCAACCCCCGAGATGCTCGCGGGAATCGACACGCTGGTCTTTGATATTCAAGACATCGGAACTCGGTTTTACACGTACATCTCCACGATGGGGAGCGCGATGAAAGCGGCGGGCCAAAATGGTGTGCGATTTGTCGTTTTGGATCGTCCAAATCCGATCGGTGGCGTCGACGTGCACGGTCCGATCTTGGATGCAGGCAGCGAATCGTTTGTCGGGTTCCATCCCATCGCCGTGCGTCATGGGATGACGGTCGGCGAATTGGCGAAGATGTTTCAGTCCGAGTTGAAAATCGAAGTCGACTTGGTCGTCGTTCCCGTCGAAGGTTGGCAACGTGAGCAAATGTTTGATGCCACGGGCCGGCTGTGGGTGAATCCGTCACCCAACATGCGGAATCTGAATCAAGCGTTGCTTTACCCCGGCGTTGGATTGTGGGAAATGACCAATCTGTCGGTTGGACGTGGCACAGATACTCCGTTTGAACACATCGGTGCGCCCTGGATTGATCCGGTGCCGTTGGCTGGCCAACTGAATGACGCCGGTTTGAGCGGTGTTCGGTTCGTCCCCACTCGGTTTGTGCCCGCATCCAGCAAATACGAAAATGAATCGTGCGGCGGAGTCCATTTTTTGATCACTAATCGTGCGGAGCTGGATCCGTTGCGATTGGGGATGACGCTTGCGACCACCTTGCGATCGATGTATCCCGAGCAGTGGGAGACATCGAAGCTGGACCGTTTGCTTTCCAGTCAGGCAACGGCTGATCTGATCTTGGCTGGCAAAGGCGTCGATGAAATTGTGGCTGCTTACCAAGGCGATCTCCAAGTGTTTAAGAAACGCCGCGCGACTTTCTTGATCTACCCAGAAACGGAATCACGATGAGCGGTGATGCAATTCAGTTTGGCATTGATCGACTTGCGGATTCTGGTTCGTCGTGGCTGCAAGATGCCCGCATTGGTTTGTTGATGAACCGCGCGTCAATCGACAGTCGGCTTCGGCTTTCGTGCGATGTTGTTGCAGATGTTTTTCCTGGGCAGTTGAAAGCACTCTTCACGCCCCAACATGGGCTTTGGGGCGATGCGCAAGCCAACATGATCGAAACGAATCATGGTTGGCACGATGAATTGAGCGTTCCAATCTACAGCTTGTACAGCGAGACGCGCCGGCCGACGGACAAGATGTTGGCCGATATCGACTGTTTGGTGGTCGATCTGCAAGACGTTGGAACTCGCGTCTACACGTACATCTGGACGTTGTTGGAATGCATGCGGGCCTGCGCCGACGCGGGTGTTGCGATCGTTGTTTTGGATCGCCCCAATCCGATCGGGGGCGAGATCGTCGAAGGGCCTTTGCTTGACGAGGGCTACTTTAGTTTTGTCGGTGGAGCTACGATCCCCATGCGGCATGGGCTAACCATTGGTGAGATGGCTGGATTGTTTCAGAGTGAATTTTCGATCAAGGTTGATCTGCATGTCGTGCCTGTGGTTGGCTGGGACGTGCGTCAAACATTTGCGGAAATCGATCGTCACTTTATTCCACCGTCGCCGAATCTGCCGACGGTTCTTTCAGCGTTGGTTTATCCGGGCCAAGTTTTGCTGGAAGGCGCAAACCTGTCGGAAGGTCGCGGGACAACGACGCCGTTTGAGATGATCGGCGCCCCGTTTGTTGTGCCCGAGCGTTTACTGGATCAGATCAGTCAGCAGGAATTGCCTGGAGTGCGTTTTCTGCCAGTGAACTTTCGGCCCACATTTGACAAGTGGGCAGGCGAGCTGTGCGGTGGCGTTTCGATTCATGTGACCGACGTTGGGCAGTTTCGATCTTACCGCACGACCATCGCATTGATCCAAGCGATACAAAAGCTCTGGCCCGCTGATTTTGCTTGGCTTCCACCGCCCTACGAATACGAAATCCGAAAGCCGCCGATTGATATTATCAGCGGCGATCGACATCTGCGTGAAGGAGCATCGATCGACGAACTCTGCCAAGTGGACTGCCAAGCTTGGCGGGTTCGCACGGAGGAATTCCAGTTGTATCCGCGCGAGTAGATCGACGTTGATGTACTAGTTTTCCTGCAACAGTTTGGCTTCACTTAGCAAAGCGGACATCCTTTCGTCGTCGGGCTTGTGTTTCAGGTATCGCTCAGCCCACCCAATTGCATCGTCGTACTTTTTCATCTTGATGTCTTGGCGAACCAGGACAAACCAAGGGGCGGTGGCACCCTCCCGAATGGCGACGGCTTCTCCTAAGTCTTCGTTAATACTTTCGATGGCTTCGACCAACAGAGCGCGGGCCTCGTCGGTCCGGCCAAGTGCCTGATATGCTTGGCCAAGTCCATTAAGGATTCTGCCATGGCTTGCGTCAATTTTGCGTCCTCTCTGGAAAGCATCGATGGCTTTTTTGTGCTGGCCGGTTTGCAAATACGACCAGCCAAGCCCGTTGAGCGCGTTGGCGTCAGTGGGATCTTTTGCGACAGAGGCTTCAAACTTCACTAGTGCGGATCGCAAGTCTCGCTTTCGCCACAATTGCCAGCCTTCGGTTGACAGCAAGCTTGCGGGGCCATCGTCCAATTCGGGTTCATTTGAACTGCTCTGCTTGGTCAGTACTGCGACACGGTCGTCGATGATAAAGTTACTTGCCCGCTGACGAGCTGCGAACTGTTGTTTGACTTTTTCAAGGTCGGCTTCGGCTTTGGCGATTCGCATGTGTTGCAATTCCATCTCAAGATCAAAAGCTTGCTTCACAAGCAGACGCACGGCGTTATCGCTCGAATTGGCTGTTTCGGTCGAACTAAATTTCTTGGATAGCTCGCCCAGCTCCTGTTGTAGCTTGGCGATCTGTCCGGGAAGCACATCGTCTGCGATCGACTGAGCGGGCGCGAGAGTGCAGAGTAGGCACACCATGCCGGAGCAGGCAATGAAGTGTTTGGTTGCAAGGAATAAATCGCGGTTCATGGTCACTTTCCATTGAGAGGAATTTGGGTTTCGTTGAGCAGTGTTGCGAGGGCTTGTTCGAGCTGTGTAAGGCCAGTGTCGTCGTACTGCCAAATCATCGAAGAATGGTTGTCTGGTGAGACCGGAAGTGCTTCATCTGATGCAGCCGTGGGAGACTCGTTAGGAATCTCAGTGACATCCGATATCTTTGCCCATTGCAAGACGGAAGCGGTGACCGCCGCGATGACGAGGAGAACAACAAGTGCTGTGAAGAGATGCCTGTACGGATTGGCGATTCGCCTGATCCTGGGCAACTGCACTACAGTGGGTTGGCGAAGGTGGGCCAAGCAGTCTTCCAGCGTCTTTGCCAGTTCGTGTGCCGAATCAAAACGTTTGGTCGGGTCTTTTTGCAGAAGTCGATCGATAATCGACTCCATCCACACCGGCGTCGCAGACTGGATCTGCGAAAGTTTTCGGTGCGGGTGATCGGTTATTCGACGTAAAATCCCGTAGGAAGTGTCGGCGCGGAATGGCGGATGGCCGCACTGCATCGCGTACATCACGCTGCCGAGGCTGAACAGGTCCGTGAAAGTATCAACGGCTTCACTCTTGGCTTGTTCAGGCGATATGTACTGCGGAGTTCCGGAGATCACGCCGCTGTTGGTCAAGCTGACATCATCGGCCGCGCGGGCCAAGCCAAAGTCCGTGATCAGGATTCGTGAGATGCTTTCGGACATCAGAATATTGGCTGGCTTGATGTCGCGGTGCACCAAACCCTGGTCGTGTGCCGCAGCCAAGCCTCTTGCAATCTGCAGACCGATTTCCAGTGTATTTTCGAGGGATAGTGGCGCCGTGCGGTCGATGCGCTGTTGAAGTGATTCGCCTTTTACATACGGCATGACTAGATAGGGCGTGCCGTTCCATTCATCGACGCCGTGAATGGAGATGACGTTTTCGTGAACGACTGCCGCGGCTGCTTGAGTTTCGCGAGCAAAGCGTTTTCGCTCCGCCGATGTGCATCCCATCGCGGGGTTGAGCACCTTGATGGCAACGAAACGATTGAGTGAAACATCAAGCCCTTTCATGACGATTCCCATCCCGCCGCTGCCGATGATCCCGCTGATTTCGTAACCGCCAAACCATCCCATCATGTCAGGGGTGTCCGTTGGCCCAAGCAACTGTGCGATGCTGGCTTCGTCGACCACCGCCGCATCCGATCTGGTCGGTGTGTTTGCATTGTCGGCGGAGCTAAGGAACGACTGTGCGTCACTCCAAAAAGCGGGTTCCGCGGTCCGATCGGTGAGTTCTTGATCACAGTGCTGGCACTGTTCCAGATGCCGTTCAAGTTCGGTCAATTAAGCGGGCAAGAGTTCGCCGGCAAGAAACGCTGGATCGTGTTTGGTTGACAGTTTTGCGCCGTTGCATTCATGCTTTGTCTCGCACATCAAGTTCTTGAACGACTTCTTTCAGTCTTGCCATTACACGGCTGCGTGCCGTGTAAATGCTGCCTTTTGATCGGCTCAACGTCTGCGCGACTTCGTCTACCGCCATTTCGTCGACCACGGTTAGCCAAAACGCGGACCATGTGTCCTGATAGAAATCGCTGCGAATGTTGCTTGGCAGCGACAACAAAAATCTGCCAGCGATAGTCCAGGCTTAACGTGCGTGTTTCATCGGTTTCGGCTGGAAGTTCACTTAGCAACGCTGCGACGTCGCTTCCGCCGGCTGCTCGGTCGGCTCGCTGCTGGGGCAGCACATTGATGATGGCTCGCCGAACAATTGTGGCCAGCCAGGTACGGAATTTTGCCCGATCTGCATCCGGTTCAAATCGATCGATCGCGCCGGAAATAGCGATGAGCACCTGTTGGGCCAGATCGTCCGCATCGGCACTTTGCATGCCGCGGCTACGTGCCATTTCATGCACGATGGGCCGATACAGCAACGAAAATTCATGCTATGCATCGCGATCACTTGGATCACAAATCCGAAGTAGCAGGCTGGCACGGGTTTCCGGAGCAGGCATCAGTGACGGTGCTTTTTGGCAAGAAACGGCTCTCTGCCAATTTACACACCGCCGAAATGCCGGTCTGTCACCGAAAAATGATTTGGTTGCTAAGCCGCGTTCAATCGAACGCTTTTCAGACTGCGTTTAAGGTTGTTTCCGCCGTCGGTAAATGTTCGGCAAAACTGTTGCTGGTTCAGCCCCGTCAGTTCCACCCGGACGGGAATCTCCCTGGGAAGTGCATCACCGGCAGCGGCCGCGCGACCGGCGAAATCGTTTTGAATGTCGCCCGAGTACAGCATCGCCAAAGACAATTTCATACTGGACGTCGTCAATGGATTGACGTTGATTGGCAACAGGTCCTCGTCTGGCATCTGATGGCGGATATCCATCTTTTGCCACTGGCCACTTTCGCGTTGGAGCCAAACTCGAACACCCAAGACGGCGTTCGGTAGAGAGCTGTTGTTGACGACCGCCAAGTGCAGCCAGTATCTGACGCAGTGCTCTTGATCGCCCGGACGCAGTCGCTGATAGGTTGCCGGGTCTTCGTGGCCCAAAATCAGGCAGCCTTCCATATCGGCGATCGGATGAATCTCCAATCTCGCTTTTTCACGGTTAGCGCGAACGAGCCAAAAATAAAACGTTGATACGAGTGCAATCACCGAACCACACAAGCTGGCGTACTCGCGTGCTGCGTCGAACTCAATTCCCATCGTTGATCACTCCGTGAAGGCAAGCGATGCCAACCATCGCCTTCGCGACAATACAGAAGCTGCTTGGAGGCTGGCAAGACTGACGCTGTGACACGAGCCAGCGGACAGGTTTGTCTGCATTGCAGGCGATTGTGCTCCAGCAATCGAACCAGTGATCATGCAACGCTCCGATCGAGCAATGGCATTCGCTACGAGCTGGCGCTGCGATAGGCACCCAGTGATTTTTTGAACACCCAGCGACTGACCACAATGCTTAGGACCGTCGCCACGACGGCCCAGCCGATGATCAGCATCTCGTAGTCGGTTCGCGGCGAGATCGGTTTGGCCAGCAAGCGAGCGGGAACGTTCACCACGACCAAGACCGGCACGATAAATGTAAAGAATCCGTACAGCGGTTTTCCCCAGCCCGTGTTGTAAATTTCCATCGGATAGCGGCTGAAATTGGTGATGTAAAACCAAAAATTGTAGAGCGTTTGGTTTCGTCCAAGCCAAACGCTGGTGGCGCTCAGGCAGGTCATCAAGCTGTACATGATCGCGATCCCACAAATCACAAATGCAAAATAGAGCAGGATCGACATCGCCGACGGAATCATCGCATCGACTTCGCGAGTCGCCAAATTGTAAAGCGACACGGCGATGATAATGATGCCGGCAAAGAAGTTTGAAAGCGCGCTCCAGTCAATCCGTCGAAACGAAATCAGGAACTGAGTGTCGATTGGTTTCAGCAGTGCAAAGTCCAGTCCCCCCGTGCGAATCAGTTCGCTAAATTCCTGGGCGTTGGGCATAAAAAACGCTTGAACCAGCGAATTAATGAACCAAGTCGTCGCGATAAAAATAAAGAACTTATCGCGATCCCAACCACTGTCGGCGCCGATTGTGTCGGTGTACTGAAACAGGATCAGATAGAAACCGACGTTCATCAGCGTCCAGCCAAAACTGCTGATGCACTGCAGCAAAAAATTCGTTCGAAACGTCATGTCCCGAACCAGGCTATTTCGAGCAAACGTCAAAAAGACACGCCAATAGTTAGGCCCGACTTTTGATTTCTGAGCTGAGTTGGACATTGCGATTTAGCCTCCAAATCCGCTGTAACGCTTGACACCATTGCGGTAGGCCACACGGCACACAACGATGAAGAAAACAAGCCAAGCGAATTCGATCGCCAACTCTATGGGGATGTCTTCAGGGGGGATTTTTCCCAGGTAAATCGCCGCGGGGGTGTAAGCCAAGTATTTCAAAGGCAGGAAATTGACGAACGGTTCGATGCTGTCGGGTAGCAACGTCAGTGGGAACATGTGCCCGGACAGAAAGAAACTAAACAGCATGTAAATGAACAGCAGCGAAGTGACTTCTAAGAACCAAAACCCGATCATGCCGATGGCGGCTTCCAAAAAGAACCCAATCAGGAAACCCATGATGCACGACGCGCAGAAAGCAGCGAACACACCAAATCCCGGCCATCCGTCGACGAAATAGTTTCGGCACAGAAAAAACACCAGAGCGAACGGTGCAATCGCGACAGTGTAGTACGCAATCTTGTGAGCGATTCGGTTGAGCAGCAGGAAGCCGATCAGATCGATTGGCTGGATCATGTACCGTTTGATTTCGCCATCGCGGATCTGCGTTGCGATTCCTGATGCCAGCCCCGGCATACTGGAAAAAGCCCGGGCGATCATCGTCAGCAAGTAATACGCGACAATGTCTTCAAACCGGTAGCCAGCGATTTCGTCGCCGTTGGCCTTCAGCGAACCGAACACCGCGGACCACAGAAAAATTTGGGTGATGATCGGTAGGAACCGCATCAAGGTCCCCAGTGCAAAGTCGCCGCGGTAGACCAAGCGTTCTTCCATCGCCGTTCGAAAGATCATCCACCAAACGCCCATTCGCCAGCGGAATCCGCTTTCGTGAGGTTCAGAGGAGGGCAGGGCAGTGGAGGACATGTCGGTGGGGGCGGGCGAATTGGCAGGAGCGGGGGATGAACGCGATGCTACTTTGGCACACTGAACGGTACCTGCGAAGGATTATTGATACCGACGAAGGATCGCTGCGTCGACCCAGTCGAATTTTCCGCGTGGTAAACTGCGGGTCATTCATGCCCTGAATCAACACAACTCCTGCACTCGATGGACGTTTATAGATGAACCGACTCGTGACTTTCTTGACCGTTCTCGCTTTCGCCGCATGCCCCGCGACATCCCTTCACGCCGAATCGCCCCAAGCACCGACTCCTCAGCCGCTTTGGGCCAACGGTGCACCCGACGTCACGGCTACGGCTGACGGGGACGTTCCTGAATTGTTGATCACGCAAGTCGAATCAAAAACGCCGACCGCTGCGATCGTCATCTTGCCGGGCGGCGGCTACGGCGGCCATGCGATGGGGCACGAAGGCTACGAGTTTGCAACTTGGTTTCAATCGATGGGGATTTCGTCTGCCATTTGCACGTATCGCTTGCGAGGAAAAGGAAACCACGGAAAAGGCTATGGTCATCCGGCACCGATGATGGATGCTCAGCGAGCAATTCAGACGCTTCGTGCTCGCGCGGAAGCCCTGAACATCGACCCCAAGCGAATTGGCGTCATTGGATTTTCAGCCGGTGGTCATCTGGCATCGACTGTTTCGACCAAGTTCTTGGACGCCGATCCGGACGCCGCCGATCCGATTGCTCGCGTTTCTTCGCGTCCGGATTTTTCGATCCTTTGCTACCCCGTGATTGGCTTGGGCAAACCGTACACGCACAAAGGTAGTCAGCGTAATCTTCTGGGGGCCGATGCGAGCGCTGAGTTGATTGCGTCGTTGTCCAATGAAGACCAGGTCAGCCAGAAGACGCCTCCCACATTTCTGTTTCACACCGAAGCCGACAAAGCGGTGCCGGTCGAAAATAGTTTGCAGTACTACGAAGCCTGCAAGCGTCACGGGGTTTCGGCCGAACTGCACGTTTTTCCCGAAGGCCGGCACGGATTGGGGTTGGCCAGGGACATTCCTGGTGCCAATCAGTGGCCGCAACTGTGCGAGGCGTGGTTGGATCGAATGGGCATGAAGTAGACGATCAATTCGCTGTTTGCGTTGATTGGTTCCACGAACGACCGGCCAGAATCAACGCCACCACAACGGCGACCAATACCAATGCCGCCGCACCGATCCAGACGCGCTGGAGCACCAACAGCGGCAAAGCAATGGTGATCATTCCACCGCCGATAAATGGTGCCGAAAGCGGCGCGGCCAACGCGTAGTCTTCGGCCGCACCGGATTTTAATTCGGGGTCGACCATTCGCAGCAACACAAAACCGGTTGCCGTCGTGCCGGTCGACATTCCGTAATTGATCAGCCCCAGTTGAAACCAGTGTTCTCGGGGCAGTATCCAACGCGCAAACATGAGCAAACAAACGGTTGCCCAAATCAATCCGCCGACCATGAGTATTAGAAAGGGCACTAACAATGCGGCGACCGCTTCGAGATTCAGGGAGGCGATCGCGGCAACGACCAGAACGTCCATCGCAGTGGACGTCAAACGGTTGAGTGTTTCGCCGTCGATGCGATGCGACTGACCCAAGAGGCGGAGGATCCGTTGGATGATCCAGCCGCCAAAGAGCGTGTAGATAAACAGAGGAAAAATGGCGACGCTGGACGCCGACAGTCGTTTTGCCAATTGGCCCTGGGCGGCGTCTGCGTTCGATTTTGCGGTACCTCCCCAACCCATCTCCGTATCAACAAATTCTGCTAGCCGCGTGACGCCGTCTTGGAGTAGGAGGCCGACTCCAAAAGCCAATGCGAGCCAAATGACTTGAAACAACAGCGGGTCAATTGTCTCGCGTTCGATGCGTGCAATACCAATGGGCAGTTCCAGTTTTTGGCTCTCCGCAGCCCGATCAAATGGTTCGTCCGTTTTGTGGATCCAGCCCAGTCTAGCTCCGATGTTGATCGCCACAATTCCGGAAAGCAGCCCGCCGACCAGTCCGCAGGTTGCCATCAACATGCCCAAATCCTTGCCGCTTTCCAAACCGATGCTTGGGTGCAAAAAGACTTCGCCCATCGCGGCGGCCGTTCCGTGCCCTCCCGCAAACCCGGTTTCGATGAGCATGCCAAACGAATTCGGAACGTCATAAAACGGTTGAACAAATAGCCAAGTGGCCACGAGTCCGATCGCAGTTTCGCCCAAGACGATGATCCATACCATCAATCCCTGCCGGCCAACGCGAGAGAGGTTCTCTTTGGCGATCGATCGGCCTTGATTGAGAAGCATTCCCGCGAAGACAACGGCGATCAACCAACCAGGCCACTGGCTAAGTGAATCGGAGACCGAGCTGGCAGCCGCGGGCCAGCCGGATGATGGTGCGGTCGACTTACCGGTTTGGATGACCGCCAATCCCACAAATCCTGCCACGACACTGGCTGGAATGAATAGCCAGCGCAGCAGCGGCACGCAGGTGCGAAGCAAAACGCCAATCAAAAGGACGACGGCGACAAAGAGAAATGCGAGAGTCATTCGTCACTTTCCCAAACGGAAAGTCGAGCCTTGGCGAGGGGAAAGACGATTCGTCTTGTGAATCAGTGAGCGATGATCTGCTGTGCGGTCTTGTTGTGTGGGCGTTCTGCTATGCAAGTACCGCCACTGGTCGCTGATGCCCCTGGTTTTCTTGCAAGTGGGCAATTCAAAACAGGGACGAATACTCATGCCAAATTCTACTGGCATCGTATCGATCCGTCAGCGCAACCTCCAACGCAACACCGCGGCTACGAACTGAACGCCATGGTTGCGGGCTGCCGATTCGCATTGCGAAGAGCTTCGGCAAAGGTCGGTTCGATGGCACTGACGGATTCGCCATTGCACATTGCGGTCAACCGTTGGACTTCGATTGGCTCGGTGATCTCAGACAACGGATGCACGCCCGTGGCTGTTTGAGCCATCACGATGATTCGGCTGCCACAGCGCAGCAGTGTGATTCGCGTGCGTGCGTCGATCGCGGTGCTGCCAAGACTTTTCATCGCATCGGTGGGAAGACCTGTTTGCGTCATCGACGCATTTCCGTAACGCCGCGTGACCCAGACGAGTCCGGCGAAAAGGCCCAATACGACCACCAGCGAAAAGCCCGTCGTTACCAGTGGGCCAAATGATTTGCTCTTGGATGGGTCATCATCAACAGTCGGTTGATCGTTGGATGTCGAACGAACCAGTGTTGGAAATCCGGAGTCTGCTGGCGGCGAAAAATCGCGAGGCGGTTGTAACGGTGTTTCGTAGCTTGTTTGGTCGATGGGGCGACTGGAGTCGAAGTGCTGCGCGCGTCCGAATCGCTGTGTTCGCGCTGGGCTCTGGGCCAGATCGTGGTTGGGGATTTGTTGTGCGAATACAGTGCTTGTTCCCATTAGCGAGAGCAAAGCAACGACGGTCCACTGTTTGATCGGGTTTTGCATCAGGCACCTACCAGTTCTGTGACACGGACGCAAAAGTGATCGTTCATCACCAAGATTTCGCCGCGAGCGACGATTCGATCGTTGACAAAAATGTTGACGGCGTCGCCCGCAAAAGAGTCCAATGCAATCACACTGCCGTCGCGTAGCTGGAGCACGTCTTGCAGCGACATTTGGGTGCGACCAAGTTCGATTCGCAGGTCCAATTCGACTTCGGACAAGGTGTCGATCGAAGTCGTGGACCCCGAAACGGGCGATTCGCTGAGACGATCGAGCCGGAATGGCTGAAACGATTCCGATCGGCGCGATTCAGTTGCCACGGCTTGTTCGATGCCTTCGCTGGCATCGTCGATCAGCTTCTCGATTTGAGAGTGGTCGCTGGCGGACGGAGAGTCGCTGTTCGGGAGGGAAGGCTGCATGGTGGAACTCTTGGTCGCGGTTTCGCTCATGCGGATCTTGACGCGGCAGCGGCGGGATCCTGACAGTCTGTGTGCCAATGTTTCACAACATTCATTTCACGGTTCACTTGCCTGGCCATTTCGCGGTACGCGCTACATGCGGGACTTGCAATTCGAGCCGATTTATACCTGTCGTTGATTTGGCGTGCTGGGGCAAGATCAGTTGGGTGTTCGGGTTGTGTGGCGACTACGAAAATGGCCGCCAGTTTGCTACAAAGGACGCGTTTTACGACCCAAACGACTGAGCACAACCGATGATAAAGTTGACTTGGCTTTCGCATGCGACCTGGCTGATCGAGACCGGCGAGCACCGGATTTTGTTGGACCCGTTTTTGAGCGATAACCCGACCGCGACGGTGAAGCCCGCGGATCTTGATGACATTAGCCATGTGTTGATCTCGCACGGACATTTCGACCACGTTGCCGATGCGGCCGAGATTGCCAACGCCCACCAAGCGACGCTAGTTGCGATTTACGAAACGGCGCAGTGGTTTGCCGACAAGCACAGCGTTGCGTCGACCATCGGTATGAATTTGGGCGGTGCAACCAAGTTGCCGTTTGGGACGGTCAAAATGGTGCCGGCGCTGCACAGCAATGCGTTGCCCGATGGGACCTACGGAGGAGCGCCGGCAGGATATGTGTTGTCGATCCAAGGCAAGCGAATCTATTTTGCCTGCGACACCGCGTTGTTTAGCGACATGGCGCTGTACGCACATGGCGTCGATGTCGCGGTGCTACCGATCGGCGATCTTTTCACCATGGGGATCGACGACAGTATCGAAGCGATCAAGTTGATCGAACCGCAGCAGGTGGTTCCGGCTCACTACAACACTTGGCCGCCGATTGAGCAGGACGCCCAAGCATGGGCAGAAAAAGTGCAGTCCCAAACCAGCGCGACGCCGAAAGTACTAAGCGTGGGCGAGGTTTGGGAAATCGCTTAGGACTGGGGCTGTTCTAGTAAGGGGCTGCTCTTATAAACATCCGCTAGCGCCAGCAGCAAAAGAGATCGTCCGACGAGCCGGCCGAACTAAGCGTCGGATTTGGGTTCTTCTTTTTTCTCGATTTCGCGGACAAAGACTTCGTTGTTTTCGACTTTGACCTCGAAACAATCGACTTTGACCTTGGGATTGTCTTCCCAAGTGCCGTCTTTGATACAGAATCGCCAAGCGTGCCAGGGGCAAGTGACGGTGCTTTCTTCGACGTAGCCCTCGGCCAATGAGGCCCCCATGTGGGGACAGAGGTCGTCAATCGCATACCATTCCTGGCCCTTCCGAAAAACGGCTACCATTCGACCATCAACCGGCACGGCGCGGCCGACATTGTCCTCGAATTCGTCTACCGTCCCGACCGATTCAAACTCACTCACGTCGTTTACCCTGTTGGATTTTTGCGGTTTCCCTTGCACTGACAGGCACTTACCCGACAAACTCTAGCAGTGACATCATGCTGGGCTAGTCTATCACGCCCGCTGAGTTGTCCAACCTCATCAAATTCGACCATTCGCGCAATCGAAATATGATCAACCAAAAACGTCGACAGCAACTCGAAGCCCGTGTCTGGCCACACGTACAGACGCCCGCCCAATACGTTGGCGGCGAACGCAACATCGTCGTCAAAGATCATTCGGCGGTGCGCGGCAGACTCTGCTTGGGGTTTCCCGATGCGTACACGATCGGGATGAGCCACCACGGATTGCAAGTCTTGTATTCGATGATGAACCGTCGCGAAGACTGGTGTGCCGAGCGAGTCTTTACGCCTTGGCCGGACATGGAACAGAAACTTCGCGAATGCGACATTCCGCTTTACAGCCTGGAAACATTCACGGCCTTGAGCGAGTTCGATGTTGTCGGGCTGAGTTTGCAGTACGAAATCAGTTCGCCCAACGTGCTGACGATGATTGACTTGGGCGGTATTCCGATGGAGTCGGTCGATCGCACCATGTCCGATCCGTTGTTGGTCGCTGGCGGACCGTGCTGTCAAAACCCGGAGCCGATGGCGGACTACTTTGACGTCATGGTGCTGGGGGATGGCGAACCGAGTCTCGAAGCGGTTTGCGATTTGTGGCTGAAATTGAAAGACAAGTACCGGCGCGACGACGGGACATTTGCTGATGGCCAGCAGGGCATCAAGCAACGTGAAGAAGCCGTGGCGGAAATCGCGCGGACGCTTGAATACTGCTACGTGCCACGCTTTTATGTGCCGGAGTATTCCGGAGATCGAATCACTGCGATCAATCGTACGCGAACGGATGTGCCCGAGACTATCGCTCCGGCAGTGATCAGCGATCTGGATGGCATGCCACTGCCGACGTCGCCAATCGTGCCGTACGTCGAATGTGTGCATGATCGGATCGCACTAGAAATCATGCGTGGCTGTCCGCACCTTTGCCGGTTCTGCCAAAGCACGGTGATCAAGCGGCCGCTCCGAGTGCGCGAAGTCGAAACGTTGGTGCAAGCTGCGGTCGAAAGTTACCGGAACACGGGATTCAACGAAATCAGCATTCTGTCGCTCTCCAGCAGCGACTATCCGCACTTTGAACCGCTCGTCAAAGCACTGCACAAGGAGTTCAAGCCGTTGGGGGTCAACATTAGTGTGCCCAGTTTGCGAGTAAACGACCAACTCCGTTCATTGCCGCAACTGATCGGTACACAGCGTCGAAGTTCGCTGACACTTGCTCCCGAAGTTGCCCGCGACGACATGCGTAAGCAGATTCGCAAGAAGATCAAGAACAGTGATTTGATCGAAGGCTGTCGAGCAGCGTTTCAAAATGGTTTTGAAGGCGTCAAGCTTTACTTCATGTGCGGTCTGCCAGGCGAACGCGAAGTCGACTTGGACGGCATCATTGATTTGGCGGAAACGATTGCGACGGTGGGCAAAGAAGTCAAAGGCCGTTATGCCCGAGTCACCGCGAGTGTTTCGAACTTTGTTCCCAAGGCACACACGCCCTACCAGTGGAATGGGATGCAGAGTCGCGAGTATTTCAAATGGGCCCACAAACACTTGTGGAGTCGACGAAAAGTTCGCAGCGTCAATGTCAAGTGTCACGACATCGAAACCAGCTTGCTGGAAGGTGTCCTCAGTCGCGGTGACCGCCGAACTGGCAAAGCCATTCGCCTTGCTTGGGAACGCGGCGCGCGGATGGACGGCTGGACCGAGCATCTGGATCCGCAGCGGTGGTGGGACGCGGTAGCTGACGCCGGCATCAATGTGGAAAGCCAGGTCCACGAAAAATACGAACTGATGGACAAGCTGCCTTGGGATCACGTGAACGTGAAATTCGGCCGTGCCTACCTGGAAAAAGAGCAGGGAAGGGCGACCGTCCAGTTGGCCGAAATGGCGAACGCAAAGTAGCCGCTGTGCCCCGAAGTCAGGAAAAGATCGACTCAACCCACACCGAGAATGTGAATCGAGCCGACCCCGGACTGGTAACGGTAACGCTTACTTGGCAGCAAGCTGTGTGATGACACTGGTCGGCTCAGCAGCAAATTGCGTTGGCGGGCTCGTGTTCATGGGAGTCGATGGCGCCGAAATCGGAGAGATCGACAGTAAGACTTCGCCGGGGGCTAATTCCGGCAACGAGTAACCCGCTGAACCCACTGATGCACAGCATGGTTCGGGGGCTGGCTCAGGCTCGCAGCAAACCGGCTCAGGGGCAGCTTCGCAGCAAACGGGGTCAGGAGCTGGCTCGCAACAGACCGGTTCTGGCTCCGGCTCGCAGCAGGCAGGTTCTGGGGCGGGTTCGCAGCAGGCAGGCTCTGGTTCACAGCAACACGTCGGCTCTTCGGCTTTGCATTTGAACAGTTTCGCCAGCAATCCTCCCGCATCCGCCGAGGGTGCGGTTGATGTGAACAAGGTGGTGGCGACGCCAAGCAGGAACAGCTTTCTCACTTGCAGCTTCATCATGGTCTCCGGTCAACAGTAAGACGGTTGTTGTTCTTCCAACGGACTGAACTGAAGAACAGGGTTGGGCTATCTGACGGCGAAGGCGCACCTTGCACCGCTTTATCAGTCTGCGGACCCTGTTGAGCAAGTCGCGCGCCGATTTGCGTTCATCAACTGTGCAAAGAACCGCGGATTCGCTATTGGCGGGTAGGACCACGGTAGCGTTTTGCAGTGACGAAGAAGACGCACTTTCGGCCCGAAACGATCTGTCCAATTCGTCTGGCCGCCACCAACGTTGATCCGAGATGAAGGATCAATCGAGCAAAACAGGCGTCAAACTTTGTGCAATCCGCCTAATTGCTGAGCGAAATCAAGTGCTGGGCGGACCTAGCCGGTAGGTGACTGCAAAACTCTGGCGTCGCTATTTCGTTTCTACCAAGCGGGCTTTGTCGCTGATGTCCTTGCGGCACCAGGCTCCTTGCCAGCGGATTTGTTTGACACCTTTGTAGGCCTGCAGCTTGGCATCGCTGATGCTGCTTCCCATTGCGGTGACCCCCAAAACACGGCCACCACTGTTGACGACTTTGCCTTCGGACATAGATGTTCCGGCGTGAAAGACTTTCACTCCCTCGACTTGATCGGCCGCATCCAGACCCGAAATCGCATGGCCTTTTTCGTAGCTGCCTGGGTAGCCTTCGCTGGCCATCACCACGCAGATGCTGGGGCGTTCGTCCCACTCAAGTCCGTCAAGTTCGCGAAGTTTTCCATCGGCGGCTGCATCCAGTACCTCCAACAGATCCGTTTTTAATCGCATCAGGAGTGGCTGGCACTCAGGGTCGCCAAACCGGGCGTTGAATTCCAGCACCTTGGGGCCGGCTGCCGTGAGCATCAGCCCAGCGTACAAAACCCCTTTGAACGGGCGGCGCGAACGTTTCATCGCGTGGACGACTGGCACCAGCACATCCGCTTCGATCTTGGCCATCATCTCTTCATCGACGATGGGGGTCGGGCAGTACGCGCCCATGCCGCCGGTGTTTGGGCCGGTGTCACCATCGAAGGCAGGTTTGTGGTCTTGCGCAGCTGGCAAAGTAATGATTGTTTCGCCGTCGGTAATCGCCAACACGCTGGCTTCTTGTCCGATCAGTTTCTCTTCGATGATTAGTTCCGCGCCCGCTTCGCCAAATTCACGTTGGTTCGCGATTCGGTCGATCGCTTCTAAGGCATCGGTACGTGTTTCGCAAACGATCACACCTTTGCCCGCAGCCAGTCCGTCCGCCTTGATCACGACAGGGACAGGATCGTTGGGTTCGGTATATCGGTCCTTGATGTAGCGGCCGGCTTCATCGGCGGTACGAAACGTCTGGTAGTTGGCTGTGGGGATGTCGGCGGTTCGCAGCAGGTTTTTGCAGAACACTTTGCTGCCTTCCAATTCCGCCGCGGCTTTGGAGGGGCCAAACGCGCGCAAGCCTTCGGCTTCGAGTGCGTCGACCAACCCCGCGACTAGAGGAATCTCGGGGCCGACGATGGTCAGGTCGATGGCGTTTTCCTTGGCAAAGGCGACGAGGCCTGGGATATCGTCCGCAGCGATATCGACATTGGTTGCATCGCGGGCGGTGCCGGCATTGCCGGGGGCCACGAAAACCTTCTGCGCCCGAGGGCTCTGCTTGATTTTCCAAGCCAAAGCATGCTCACGTCCGCCACCACCAACCACTAAAACGTTCATCAAAAAACCTGTTTGCCGTGTCGTCTGGTCATTCATCGAAGGTGCAAATTTAAGGGCTCGTCGGAGAATCAGACACCGGCTTCCCGGCTATTTAGGAAGGGTTTAGCCTCAATTTTTTGGTGGCGAATGGTCGCAAACGTGTCGAAACCGGCGATTTGCCCATCTTTAGCGGTAGACGACACTTTGCTGGCTTCTAGAATTGTTGCATCCCACCGGTCACTGCTGACCCGCACTAGCCACACCGAGGCTGCCCCACCACTCATTGTGCGTTTGTCGTTGTGCGTTTTAAAGGTCTCTCTCTCAGGGCGAGTCTTTTGATGCCAGCCAGTTTTTCGGTGTAAACTAAGATGTACTTCCCAATTCAGATCTGCGCGACTCACTCTAGGAGAATTCGCTTTGAATTTACGTTCCCTTTCCATCGCTTTGGCACTCGCAGTGCTTGGCTCGTCGTCGGTTTTTGCACAAGGCAAAACGGGCGACCTTAAGATCACATTTAAACTGAAAGGCGACGCGCCGAAACTGAACAATGTGACCGTCACCACGGACAAACAGTTCTGTGGAAAAAAAGACATTCATGACGAACGTTTGATCGTCAACGAAAAGAACAAAGGCGTCAAAAACGTCGTTGTCTACATCTACACCGGGCGACGCGGTACTGAACTGCCCAAGCAGCAGCCTCAGAAACGCAAACTGAATCTGGCAAACAAGGCGTGCATTTTCGAGCCGCACGTTTTGATCACGCAGACTGGTGACACCATCGAAGTCACGAACCCGGACCAAGTCGGCCACAACACGAACTTGGCTTTCTTCAATAACGAAGCACAGAACTTCACCATCCCAGCGGGCCAATCCAAAGAAGTGGTTTTGGAAGAAGCAGAACCGGCTGTGATTCCTGTCGCCTGCAATATCCACCCTTGGATGTTGGGACACATCTTGGTCGTCGATCACCCGTTCGCCGGCATGAGCAACGAAGATGGTGTGCTGGAGATCAAAGGCATTCCTGTTGGCAAAGATGTCGTCTTCCGAGCGTGGCACGAAGTGGGCACGTTTAAGAACGAGATTCTTATCGATGGCAAAAAGGAAAAGTGGAAGTCCAACAAGTTCGAGCTGGATATCAAAGAAGGCATGAACGATCTGGGCGTGGTTGAAATCCCGATCGGCGAGTTCGATCTGTAGGGTTTAGCAACTCTCGATAAAATCACTCAACGGTCGCGAGCATTTGCTCGCGACCGTTTTTTATACGCGGGCGCAAACGTCGTCTGTCGGACGCCGCTGGTAAGACAGCTTTTTTTCAGTTCAGCGGCCGTACATTGCGTTTGGTGCCCTGCGAACGGCGGCGCAGGACTACTTTGGGTTTGCGTCAGTCCCGCGTGATAGAATTTGGCAACTTGGTAACTGTGTCTTGTGTTAGGAAGCAGCAGCGATGAAGTTGATCCATTTACTCTTGGCCTTGCCGATCGTGATCACGTTTGGCGATCATTCGCTGGCTAATGAAACGGGTGACTTGAAGATCACGTTCAAGTTGCGGGGGCAGGCTCCCAGCCCAATGCCAATCGCACTGCCGCGGCCGCTTCGGGGAAACATTACTTCTGTGGATGAGAGCTTGGTCGTCGATCCAAAGACCAATGGAATTAAGAACGTGGTGGTTTATGTCTATACGGGGCGGCGCGGGACAAAGCTGCCGCCGCAGCCTGCACGAAAAAGAATGTTCCGGCTTTCGGCTCGCAATGGTCGTTTGGAACCGCACATTGTTTTGCTGCAAGCGGGCGATACGATGCGTTTCCGCAACTTTGACCCCGTTGGATACAACTTGAATGTTCCTGCGTTCAATAATCCGCCCCGTGGCGCCGTCTTGCCTCCCAATGGAAACAACGATTTTAAGTTCCCAAGGTCGGAGCCGGCCCTGTTACCGGTTGCGTGCAACATTCATCCCTGGATTAGTGCTTTTGTCTTGGTGGTTGATCACACCTTTTTTGCAAAGTCGGATGCAGAGGGGGTATTGGAAATCAAAGGATTGCCGGCGGGTGAGGAAATTGTTTTTCGCGCCTGGCATGAACGAGGGACTTTCAAGAATCAGATTTTCATCAATGACAAAGAAGACGCTTGGAAGTCCAACAAGTTTAAATTGGCGATCAAACCTGGGATGAACGATCTAGGTGTTGTAGAAACTCCGCTGAACCAATTTTGAGTTTGGGAGCTCATCGGATCAATCGGCTAAAGATCATCCGGTGCGTTTACGTTGCGAGCAGCATCACTTGGTATTAATACCGTCTGATGTGGTTGTGTTGCAATCCAGCGATACAGGCTACGGTCATCCGAAAGAGCAAGTTGCTTGAGCAAGGGCAACGTCGCGATCGGATAGCACGCAATGAGCGGTTGTAACCTATTGGTCTCGTCGATCGCGCAGGTGAGAACCCGGTTTGCTGTCCACACGGATTTCAACGTGGTCAAATGCACGTGCGTTAGGCAAGGCATATCAACGGGGGTGACCAAGCAAGCGGCGAAGTTGTTATCCGATGCGTACTGCAGGGCACTGATGATGCCGGTGATCGGACCTTGAAACGCCACGTTATCGTGCAAGAAGACGTGGTTGAGATCGACTGGCTTTTCGTTGGCGGCACCGGCGATGCAAACTTCGGCACAGACAGCTTGCAACTGATCGATCGCGTGATCAATGAATCGACCGCCGTCGGAGTGCGGTAGCAGTGATTTGTTGCTGCCCATTCGTGATGATTTTCCGCCGCAAAGAACAACGCCCAGGATGCGATCTTTCACGTTGCCAGTGTTCACGATTCGTGTTTTTGTAAAACGTCTTCGACCCACGATCGAGCTCGCATCATCGTTGGGAAACCAATCGTCGGAGCGGAGACAACGGCAACGTGGTGTAGGTCTGCAGGCGTACAACCGGCTTGCAGTGCTTTGCGGCAATGCGAGTGGGCGGCACCCTCCAGGCCCGAGCCGATGGAGATGGCAAGTTTGACCAACGCCACTTCGCGAGCAGACAGTGGACCGGCCTCACGTGCGGCTTGTCCAAAGGATTCGTAAGATTGCATCAACTCCGGATAGTCGGAGTGCATCTTCTTGTAGGACTTAGGGATCATGGCGCAATGTGGTTTTCAGGATTCGTTTAACAAGAAATTTCGTCGGCCGCGTGACACCTTTCGCAGGGCTACTTGGCGTCGGCCTGAATGGCTTCGATCAGGGCTTTCATCGTATAAGGATCGGCTTCGGCGTCGATCTGGTAGCCCAAGCTGGTGAGCGTTTGGGATGTAATGGGGCTGAGGCTGGCGAGCTTGGTTGTTTTCAAATGATCGCCAAAGAGCCGGTGTAGGTTTTCCGCTGTTGCACTGCTGGTGACCGTGACCCAGTCGATCTGGCCGTTGCTAAGTGCTTCGGCGATCTTAGGGGCTGCCTGCGGGACATCGACATTGTTGTACGCGACGACCTGGGTGACGTCGGCGCCGGCTGATTGGAGTGTGCTGGCCAGCGTATCACTGCCACGACTGGCTCGGACGATTGTGATCTTCATCCCTTCGACGCCCGGTGCGAGGAGTTTGGCAAGCGAGTCGGCGCTGAAGTTGTCCGGCATAATGTCGGCGTTTAGGTAATATTCTTTCAGAGTCTCGGCGGTTTGGCTGCCGACCGCGGCGATATCCGGTGCGTTTAAATGCCGAATGTCTCCGACACGATCCATCATTCGATCCAGGAAGTACCGAACGCCATTGCGGCTGCAGAAAATCAATATCTCGCATGCGTTCAGGTCCGCAATCGCCTGATCGACCGGACCCCAATCGTCCGGTGGCCCGATCGCAATGGCGGGCTGCAACAGAACGTGGGCACCCAAGTCACGAAGCGGACTGGCCAATGCTTCGGCTTGTTCGGCGGGCCGCGTGACCAAGATGGTTTGCCCGAACAGCGCTCGGTGCTCGGCCCAGTTCATCGATTCCGCCAATTCGGTTACCGGGCCGATGATCGCGATCACTGGCGGGCGAAATTTACTGGCCGGAGTCAGGCTGTCGGCGACTTTGTCCAATCGGCAATGGATCGTTTGTTGATCGTTGTGGCTGCAACGGCGTATCAACGCGACGGGAGTGTCGGGGGATTTGCCGGCAGAGATCAACGACTGAGTCCAGCTTTCGGCGGTCGTAACGCCCATGTAGACAACCAGCGTGCCGGGAAACCGGGCCAATGCTTCCCAGTCGAGGGCCGATTCGCTTTTGCCGGGTTCTTCGTGGCCGGTGATCAGGGCGACGGCCGAAGCAAGCTTCCGGTCGGTGACGGGGATGCCAGCGTAGGAGCCAGCGGCCAGGGCTGCAGTGATTCCGGGCACGATCTCGAATGGCACGTCGGCTTGGCGAAGGGCATCGACTTCTTCGGCTGTGCGGGCAAAAACGGCCGGGTCGCCACCTTTGAGCCGGGACACTCGGAGGCCATTTTGGGCGTGGATAAGTATTTCGGCGATTATTTCGTCCTGGCGCCAGATCCTTTGCTGGCCATGTTTTCCGACGCAGATGTGTTTGGCGGAGGGGGCGTGACGCAGGAGATCGGCGTTGCTGAGCCCGTCGTAGAGGACGACGTCGGATCGGCCCAGTAATTCGGCTCCTCGCAGCGTCAAAAGCCCTGGATCGCCGGGGCCGGCGCCGATAAGGTAGACAATTCCGTGGTTTCGATCAGAGGTTGGCATAGAGGACTTGGTCTGAAATTAAGGTGTCTGACCCTTTCCAGTGGTGTGTATGTTCAGCTGGTTCGGACTGCCATTTTCAGGGTCAGACCCCTTTTTAAGGCAAAGCGTGGCCCCATTTTCGCCTGAAAAGTTGACTCTGGACAGGCGGCGAGTGGGTCGCCATAATACGCGGCCCCAAAGAAAACCTTTGTTTCCGATCAACTGACGCCATTTTGACGCCTCGACCGCGTCCTGCAATCGAAAATGCCAAACAACGCTTCATCAAAAAAACGCCTTCGTCAAAACGAAAAACTTCGCGTTCACAACAAGTCGATCAAGAGCAACATGCGTTCTCAGGTCCGTGCCGTGCGTACTGCCGCCGCCGCTGGAGATACCGAAAAAGCTCAAGCTGAATTTCGTCTCGCTTGCAAAAAGCTCGATCGCGCTGCGTCAAGAAACTTGATCCACCGCAATGCAGCTGCTCGCAGCAAGAGCCGTTTGAGCAAAGTAGTCAAAGACGCAGGCGGCAAAGCGTAACGTCGCTTTCCAAAACGAATCAAAGAAAAAGCCACCGAGTGATCGGTGGCTTTTTTTGTAGTGATAACGCGTTTGAAAAAAAAGACACGTTCTTTCTCGCCAAGCGAGGCGTGTCCTGCGAACGGCGTCGCAGGACAACGAAGTGCTTTTTTCAGAGTGGCTTTGTTATGCCCAGACCAACCCGGCGTCACCTAGTCGCTGTTTGGTCTCGGCCATCAAGGCGTCTTCTTCTGCTTCAGTGTCGGCGACATAGGTCACGCTGAATCGCAAATACGATCCGGCATCATCCCAAGGTACCGTGACGATGCCGAACTGTTCGATCAAGTGACGGGTGGCGTCTTCGCCAGCCGCGAACGTTTCGCCCGACTTGGTTCCGCTGGGTGACTTGGTGTAAAGGAAATACGTTCCGCCGGGCATCTCACATTCGAAGCCACATTCTTTCAGCGTGGCGACCAGTTTCTCCATTCGGCGACGGTATTTGGCATTGATGCGTTGCGGGATCGAATCATCGTCCAGCGCCGCTGCGGCCGCTTTTTGCGTGGCGATGAATTGGCCGCTGTCGCTGTTGTCTTTGACGTCGGAAAATGCCGACACGATTCGCTCGTGACCGCAGACAAATCCCATTCGCCAGCCGATCATGTCGTAGCCTTTGCTCATCGAATGCACTTCGACTCCCACGTCCATCGCTCCGGGGGTTTCCAGGAACGATCGCGGTTTTCCGTCAAACGTCAGCATGATGTGTGCGGCGTCTTGCACAACGACGAACTCTTTCTCTTTGGCCAGTGCAACGACTTTCTCAAAGAACTCTGGCGAGCAAGTCGTGCCGGTGGGCGAGTTGGGATAGTTCAGCACCATCAATTTGGTCCGGCGATAAACATCATCGGGAATCGAATCCAAATCGGGCAAGAAACCATTTTCAGCCAACAACGGAAGCTTGAAAACTTCGCCGCCGTAGTAACGTGTGTGCGTCCCGGCAACCGGATAGCCCGGGACGGTCATCATCGTGATGTCGCCGGGATTGATAAAGCAGGCAGGCAACATGGCGTAGGCCGGTTTGCTGCCGATGCAGTGATTGATTTGCGTGGCCGGATCTAACTTGACGCCGAAATTTCGCTGCATGAAACGTGCGGCGGCTGCTTTGTATTCGGCAACACCGTTATCAGCGTAGCCACGGTTTTCGACCTTGTTGACTTCGTCGCCCATGACTTTGCGTACCGATTCGTCGGCCATGGCGTCATTTTCGCCAATGCCGAAATCCAGCAGTTTGCGATCGGGGTGATCCGCGAGGGCCTTTCGTTTGGCACGTTTGATCTTTTCAAATTTGTAGATCTCGGTGCCTTTGCCGTAGTCCGCTCCGCCGATGCGGTCAGCAAAGAGACTTTGAAAATAAGGGTCGGTCGCCGAAGCGTTGTCTTTGGTAGCGGTTGACATGGGCAATCTGAACTGGTGGAAATGATCGAATCGAAGACCTACGAAGTTAAATTGCTTGCCCATCAGTAGGCAAGGGCGGAGCGAAATTTCAGGCTTGCTGATGAGTCGTATCTGCGGCAGATTGCTCAGCGACCAGGCGTTTTGCGACCATCAGTTTCAGCGGTCGAAAGACTCGGACGGACACCAAAGCTCCGGCCAAGCCGACGCATCCGCCCAGAATCAAGAAGAAGGCGTTGGCCATTAACGCTGGAAGCAAGGAGGCAGCGAGCCAGGAAGTGAAACCGGAAACCGCAGCAAAACGCGTCAGCGAATCGGGGGTCCAGTCGGCCGTCGTGTGCCCCATCGCGACGAAAACAAGGTACACCAGCGGTACTGTCGCCATGGCAACTGCGCATCCCAGCGTGAATCCGAACACTACGGCTATGATTGGGGTTGTCAGCATGCCCGGGCTCAACGAACCAAAATTCCATAGCACAGACGCAACGGCAAGAAAAAATCCGACCACGGCCCCGGACACACCCACTCCCAAGATTCCGTTGCCGATCACCTCGCCGCTTCCGACTATTTCCATTTCCACTGGTTCGGTAGAAACCATCGGATCAAGGACTTCATGGGTTGGCGCGTATGGATTGATCGTCGGAGCAGTTGCGACCGGTTTGCGGTCGGGGTCATTCATCAAATGTCGCCCGTAATCGGATTGGATGCAATTTCGTATGGCGGCATCATCGCTTCGATTGATGAAGCCGTGTTTTCAGCGGCCAAAGATTGGTCGATTCTCTTGGCCAGCGAGTTGACAACCAAGCGTGTTCCAATGGCTCCGACCGTGCCCGGCACACATGCCATTGCGAGAGCCGGCAAAGCAAACGACCCCGGCAATGCGACACACAAAAATCCAGAGATGAATCCACCGATCGATCCAAACCGCCGAACACGATGGCCTGTCCATGGGACGCCGTTCAAAATGGTGAGGGTGCCGATCACGTAGCAAACGGGTACGACGACCAACGCTACCACTCCCGACACGAAGAAGCCCGTAAGGCTGCCCAGCATAACGATGGCCAAAAAATCGTCGAGCTCGAACTTGGATGAGTTGAAGCCATTGCCCATGAAAATCACCAGGGCAGTGCCCAAGCCGAACACGGCTCCCGAAAATGCTGTTCCCGCAATCGTGATCCAAACAATGTTGCCACCACTGACAGCGGGGCCGACAGTCTTCGGTGGGAATGCGGCAACGGTTTGGCTCTCACCCGATGGTGCATAGGGATTGATCGAAATGGTGGAATCAGGATCGGGCATTTTCGAAGGTCGGTTTCTTCTGCTCGGGTCATTCAACAGTGATTTACCCAGGACGCCAATGGCGGCCAGGTAGTGGACGGTCGAAGTGCTTGCTTGCCCGTAACGCTGGTCTACGTTGAATGGCGAAACGCCGGCCAGTTGCCTTCTTGGACGTTTCGCATTGCTGTCCAGGCGATACAATTCCCTCTGTGGCGGTGAGCTTTATTCTAACCGCGATGAAACGCCCTGTTTCAACCTACACACTGCCGACTACCCACCTTTTGCACGTGCTATGGCTGCTGCGGACAATACGTCTGAAATCGATTTGCTGCGGGCTCGCTACGAAGAACTAGCAGAGTTGGCGGGGTCTCTGGCACATGAGATCAAAAATCCTCTGTCGGTGATTCATATGAACATCGAATTGCTCAGCGAGGATTTGGCCGAGATTGATTCGCCCGGTACACGCCGGTCCATCGACCGCGTTGATATCGTGCGCGAACAATGCGAGCGGATGGAAGGTTTACTGCGCGATTTTCTGCGTTTCGCACGCATGCGCGACATGGATCTTGTTTCGGGCAATCTAAATGATCAAGTCGAAACTGTACTGCGAGCTTATCAAGCGCAGGCGGATGCTGGCGACATCGACATCGAACGCTACTTGGATCCGGACCTGCCGGCGATTTTGATGCACAGTGATTCGCTGCAAGCGGCGCTGATGAACTTAGTCAAAAACGCTTTGGAGTCGATGGAAACCGGCGGGCAGCTTTTGGCAAGAACTTATATGACTCGCCAAAGCGTCGCATTGGATTTGATCGATACCGGGAGAGGCGTTGATGACAACACGGTGTTGCACATGTTCGAACCGTTTTACAGCACCAAGGACGGTGGGTCGGGGCTCGGATTGCCGACCGCCCGAAAGATCATCGAAGCTCACGGGGGCCGGATCGGGGTGCAGAGCGAAGTCGGTCGCGGAACCAAGTTCACTCTGGAATTTCCCGTGCCAAAGCGGTTGGGCTGATTGCCGGTCTAAGCCACTCACCCGAAACGGTGCTCCGCAGTTTTACCCGCGGAGCAGTTCAGTGCAGTGTAATGCCGTTCATCTGCACGGCGGAGTTATCGGTTTCCGCGGCGCACATGGGAAGCGTCAGCGGACCGAACAGACTAAAGCCGGATCACTTGCTCTTCGTTGACCGTTTCGGTTTTCTGTTCGCACTTGGCGTCGAGTTCGATTTTCACGCTCCAACGTCCGTCCGCATCGCCATTGATGATCCAGTGTGGCTGAACGGAAACGCTTTGGTGAACCAATTCAAACCCGGCTTCGCTTTGGCTGACCGTTTCGATTGGAAACGCCCAGATGCTGCTAGGTCGATCGATTTCCATTCCCACATCGATTCCAAGCCAACGGTCCGAAAGGCTCAGGCCTGTGGTGTCGTGCAAATCAATTCGCTGGCCTAGCTGGCCCAGTTGATTGCCGTTGACGTCGGTGAAATAACGGTCGTTGGCACCCGAGGGAAGTCCAGCAAAGTTGAACTCGATCGCGAAGTGCAGTGGCTGGCTGGGAGGCAGGTTTTCCAAGAGATAAGTGACTTCTAGTTTCTCGCTATCGGCGAACATCGTGACAGCTTTGGTCAACGTGATTGGAATGCCCCATGCATTGCCGTCACGACGCATTTGCACTTGGACACGATCCGCACCACGACGCAATTTCGTCTCGAAAGTCAGTTCGACAAAGTCACCTCGCTCGGCAGCCTTTCCGTCGGCAACTTGTTCCAGCGAAACATCGTTGTCGTAGAAGTGATCCATCAAACTCTTGCGAGCGTAATTGTCATAGTGCAGTCGCTGGTCCAAATCAGCTTGTTTGAACACCACTCGGTCATGGATGCTGGCGGCCGTATCCCCATCATCGCTAGAAGGACCAGCCAGGACTTTCTGGTGATAGCTTTCGGGACGACGCTGAAGTGTAGCCAGCAGGTTGTGGCTAATGTCACGCACGTCCAATTCGTACATGCGTCCGCCACGACCAGGCGCCACCCAAGCACAGAGTTTGCTGTTGCTCATGCGGACTTCTTGCAGCCCGTCAAAGTTGTAATCGTCGGCGGTTGCCATGACTCCGTTGTCAGTCCCTGTGGCTTGATCCAAAAGCGTGTCGGCCGTGATCAAGTGCTCAAAGACGGCATTGCGTAGGTGCGGCAGATAGATGCCGCCAAATGCTCCGTGCCAGTAAGGGCAATTGCATTGACCTTGGTACAGATGGTCACGGATTTCGCCCAAGGCAACCGGATCAACGCCTGCGGCTTCGGCTTCAGCCAATCGCCGGCTGACATGCATCATCCGCGCGTACATTTCGTTGGTCTCTTCGTACTTCGTCTTGAAGTTACGCCAGTAGCCACCACGTACAAATGATTTCAGGTCGCTCCAACGTTGGTGGTCTTCCATCGCGTGAGTCACGTCATCGAACGTGAGCTGCGATTGAACCGGAAGCGACCATTCTGTCATTTCGCGGTAGCTGCAATCGGGCAAGTAGACTTTGCCAGCGGGCGCGGTGTTACGAATCGCTTCGGCCAACGTGGTAGTTTTCAACCAATCGGCATTTTCGCTCAGTGCGTCAAAGAAGGACCGCAGCCAGCCATTTTGATAGACGTGGACTTGGGTGTCCGGCCAAGTTCCGAACTTCTCGCCGTCGTCGCCAAACGTCAGCACCGCACCGGGAGATTGCTCGGCAATTTGGCGGCAGTAGTCGATGGTTTCGTGGGCCGGACGAAACGGGATTGTGTAACGCAGGTGCTCCGAACCGGGAAAGATTCGCAGCAGTCGACCGTTGTCTTCGGTGACAAAGTAGCCCGTCAATTCTTCGTTTTGCAGGCCGGCGGCTTTGAAGTGAAAGTCGTCCAGCACGGTGTACTGAATTCCGGCGTCGACAACGTCGCTGGTCAGGGATGATTCCCAGACTCGCTCAGGCGTCCACATGCCCATTGGCGCGGCGCCCAGGTTTCGTTCCAGCCAATCGCTGTACGTTTGGATTTGTCCCACGCGATCTCGCGGAGGCAGCATCGTCATGATGGGTTCGTACTGCGGACCGCCGACGATTTCGATGCGGCCGGCTTCGACCAACATGCGGACGCGATCGAGGTACTCGGGATGTCGCTGAGCCATCCACATCATCAAGGGGCCCGAAGTGTGCAGCGAGATCTGCAGATTCTCGTAAGGCTCAAAGACTTCCAAGAACGGCAGATAACTGTCCTGATAGGCTTGCTCGAACACGCCGTCAAAGTTGCCGACGGGTTGGTGGTTGTGCAGGACCAAACAAAGGTGGACGTGAGGCGTCATGGTCGTTGATTATTCAGGCGTGAGTGAAACAAGAACGATCGCAAAACGTGATCGTCAAGGAATGATCGCGAGACAACCTTTCCGATGGAGTAGATTGTCGAGTCGCGCTGTATGGATTGGGGCAGCCAGACGGTGACGTCAGCATGCTGCGGATTGTACGCTTGTTGGTTTTTCTTCCGAATGGTTCGCGTTCTGGTTTTGACCGGATTGTCTTGAAAATGTCGGCATGGCGACCGGAGTGGCCCTCATAACCAGTGCTAATTTCCAAGCCCAACAGGATGCCCTAGACGGGACAAATTGAACGTCCCGGTCAGGAAAATTGACACGAGAGGGATTATCGACCAAATCAAGGATCGAGTTCATCCGTTTTGCGGGGCAGGGTGTTTCCCGGTGACTGAGCGGGTTGCAGGACCCTGCGCAGCGCGTTTCACGGCCGCGGATTTCACGCACAAAAGATTCCGCTTCTAACAGTCGGGGCATCGCCACACAGAGAGCCTGATCAACGGTTTCCGCGTGGGTCTTCGCTAGCCGAGCACTGGCGATAGTTGGCAGCTGCGATCTCCGGCATGACCGAATTGATCATGCATTGGCTTCCGAATTCAAAACCAGCAATTCGGGAGAGCCGTGGAAAGATATCCATCGACCAGTGAAAGGATTCAGCGTCACCGGTTGCCGCGGGAGGCCGTGTATTGATCACGAAGTTGTACGCCGTGCCCGGCATTAGTTTCTCGATCCAGCGAGCAACTCGTTTGACCAGTCGTGCGACCGATTCGATCATTTCGTCGCTGGCCAAATCAAAACGATCGGCGTGGTCTCTGGGAGCGATGCGAACGCCCATTGGCATGGGGCTAGCAAAGGGGCAGAACGCAACGAGCGAATCCGTTGTCGCGACAATACGCTGTTTTTCCTTCTGTTCTGCACGGATCAGATCGCACTGCAAACAACAGCCCGTTTTGGCGCGATACTTTGCCGTCCGACTTAAGATTTCGCGAATGTGCGTGGGCATGATGTCGGTGGCAATCATTTGGCTATGGCTGTGAGCCAAAGAAGCTCCTGCATCGCCACCACAGTTTTTAAACGTACTGATGTACGCGATTCCGTCGACGTTTTGCCAATGGCCCATGCGGTCGCGAATCGCCGCAAATACCAATGCCAGATGACTGGTGTCCAGCGCGGTAATCGTTTCTTCGTGGTTGGGGGATTCCACGATGACTTCGTGGCCACCGGCAACCGGCGACTCGCTGAACAGTTTTGAACGGCGCGGGTGAGTGGTTTTGGGCTCGCGAAAATGGCCGTCGCCCACCTGCATGATCGCAGGAAATTTATTAGGAACAACTCGTACCAACCAGTCATCTGCCTGTGCTGCGGACAGCTCTTTCGGGTCACGGATGCACAGAGAATGTGCCAGCGACGTTTGGCGCACCAAAGCTGCTTGCTGGGCACGCGATGCGCTGCGAGGCATCGACTTTGCTGCCATTTCGGAATCGATCGTTCCGTGATCAGCTTTGCGACCAATCCAAACGGGAGCTGGTGTTTGGGATTCCGCGCCACGACAGAAAGGACAGCCGATGGCGGTATCGCTCTGAGTCAGGTCCGTCGACTGATACTGATCGGGGCGAGCGTCGCGCTGCGGAGCAAAGATCGTCGACTGGCCAGTGATTGGATCTAGCCGTGTGACTGCGGTGTCTGCCGGAATGTTAGACGCCTGCTTATTCGTGGCTTTCACAGAGGCTTCGGCGGTGGTCGGCATGGTCCGCAGCTTTCGTTTTTTGGATGCGGCACCTTGGTCGCATCTGGGCAATCTAAAGAGTCAGTACCTTTGTTATCGACGAGATTGAATCGCACGAACCACAGCTTTTGGTGGCTTCCTTCGCGATTCTTGGAACCTCTTCTAACAAACGTCCTAACAGCGTCTTCATCAATCGCTTTCAAACTGTCTGCTCAGATCGTAACCAATTTTCCTGCTTTTTCAGGAGGCGACTTTGCAAAAAAGCCCGCAATTTACTGTGCGAAATCGGACCATTGCGTGTGACACTTACCTAAGGGCCAGCGTTCGCTCGTAAAGTTCGACGTATTGGCAAGCACTCTTCCGCCACGACCAATCCTGTGACATTGCCGTTTCAACAATTTGTTTCCATTTTTCCCAATCGTGGTAGCGAAGCTGCAGTGCTTTGCCAATCGCTTCGTCCAATCCGGCAGCCGACGGTGATTTCAACAAGAATCCAGTGGCGGATTGGTTCTCCAGATTTTCGGTCGTGCAATCGATCACCGTGTTGGCAAGTCCACCCGTCGGCGTGACCACAGGAATGGTGCCATAGCGAAGACTGTAAAGTTGATTCAGTCCACATGGTTCGTAGTGGCTTGGCATCACGAAAAGATCCGAACCGGCTTCGATTCGATGTGCCAGCGTATCGCTAAATCCGACGTGCAATCCAAAGCGGTCGGGGTAGCGATCCGCCAGAGTTTGCAAGGCTTCTTCAAAGTGAACGCCGCCGCTGCCCAGGACAACCCACTGGATCGGCCGATCTTCGACGAGGTGTTGTTCGAGTACCGGCAGGATTAAATCCCAGCCTTTTTGTTCGGCCAATCGACCTACCAAACCAATCATCGGAAGGTTGGGATCGACGGCTAGGCCAAAGTGTTTCTGCAGCGCGTGCTTGTTGGCCGCCTTGCCGGATTGCCAATTGCTGCGGTCATAGTTTTCGGCCAAGTGCGGGTCTTTGGCAGGGCTCCAAACATCCGTGTCGATGCCATTGATGATGCCCGAGACACGGCCTTTGCGGGCCAGTAAAACTTGATCGAGTCCGCATCCGTGATGCGGCGTGCAAATCTCTTCGGCGTACTTGGGGCTCACGGTGCTGATCATATCGGCGGTGATCAGTGCGGTTTTTAAGTAGTTGACTTGATCGTAATACTCGTACTGATTCGCGTTGAAATGAATCCAGTCCTCGCCCGTCCAACGGTACTCTTCTTTGGGAAAGACGCCTTGATACGCCAGATTGTGAACCGTGATCACGGACTTGGCGTGCCGCACCCAAGGGAACTGCCGCAAGCCATCTTCTCGTTTTCGAGCGTTGTTCATCAAAGCCGGCACCAGTCCGCTCTGCCAGTCGTTGCAGTGGACGATGTCGACGGTCCACCCCATCCGTGTGATGGCCTGCATCGCGGCGCGGCAGAAAAATGCAAACCGCTGCGCGTTGTCGGGGTAATCGCCGTCAGCCGATCCGTACAAACCCAGCCGGTCAAAGTACTTGGGTTGATCGATCAACCAGACCGGCACTTCGGAATCGGGAAGCACAGCTTTCAGAAGTCTCGCGCCTACCAACTGCTTGTCCGACATCGGAATCGCAAAACTAATGTCCGTTGATTCGATCGGGACACCGCAATTGCGTATCGACGCAAAGGCCGGCATGATCACAACGGCTTGATGGCCCAAAGCGGCAATTTTGGCAGGGAGAGTTCCGCAGACATCGGCGAGTCCTCCCGTTTTGGCAAACGGTACGGCTTCGCTGGTCAGGTAAACGATATTCAATGGAGCACTCTTGGTGATATTCTTAGACCGTCCGTCTTGGACAAGCCGTCCATCATTAATGGAAAAGAGAATGGCTGCCCTGTTGCGCGTCAGTCCTCGGTTTCCTCAGCGGCGATTCTAGTCACGTGGAGCATGCTCCACCACATTGCGTCACGACGCGATTTGTAAAGGCGGCGTTTCGCACCTCCTGGCAATATCATTCGTATCAGGTCAGCCTTGCGACCAAATCAAACGCTAATTCGAGCATCGATGCGGCGGAGCATCAGCAACACTAACCGCGCGTGCTTGGATCCAAACAATGAAGTAGAATGATAGAACTTGGAGCCGGCTTCTGGAAAGTCATCATGTTGGTTGCCAGTTTCCCGTACCTCTGACGGATTTCGTTATCGAATGTCGATCGCATTGAGCGAATTTTGGACCCGACTGGTAAGCAGCGGGATCGCTGACGCGAAGGAATGCAAGTCGATTGCCGATCGTTTTTGCAAAGCCCACGACGGCGCACCCGCGTCCGATGCAACGACTTTGGCCGAATACCTTGTGCAAACCAAGCAGATTACGGCGTACCAGTCCCGTTCGCTGCTGGCAGCTTCATTCACGCCGATCCGGTTTGGCGGCTTTGTGCAAACGAGCGACCAGCCGTCGATGCCATTGGGGCATTGGTTGCCGGTAAAAACCATTTTGGGGCAGGACGCCAACTTTTTTCCCGGGTGGAGTGGTCGTAACGGATTCTTGTTGCGTTTGCCCATTGCTCAGGCCAGCGATTCGGTGGTGCAGTGGTTGACCGTTCATGCGGGGGTGAGCCACGAAGCTCTGCAGCCCATTGAGCTCTACGGTGTGGCCGGAAGCGATCGTGAACTCTTCACGCCGCTGGCCAGTGGTAGGTCGCTGGCTGATCTGACGATCAAAAAAATGAAAGTCAGTCGCGCCCAAGCTCTGACCGTGTCGATCGCAATCGCGAATGCGCTGTCGGCGCTCCACGCAAGATCATTGATTCACGGCGAAGTTCGCGCGGATCGAGTTTGGATGATGGCGGGTGGTCAACCGATTTTGCTGCGTGATCCCTCCGGGCCACCTCGTGTCCCGCGCGCTGATCCGGCGCTGAGCTGGTTGCACCCGACGGAATCGCCCGGCGGATATGCCGCGCCTGAGTTTGCCAACGCCAGTCAGGCCTGCACGGTTGCCACGGATATCTACAGTTTGGGCTGTCTGATGTTCCGGATGTTTGTCGGCCGGATGCCAATGGACCAATCTGCCGCGGCGACTGGCAGTTCGCTCGAAACAGAAATCGCCCAGCATGCCGTGTACGTTCCCGCCGAATTGAATCATGCGATCGAGCAGGGCGAAGCCGGTGATCCTGTGTTAAGAGTGATCGCGTATGCCATGGCCAAGAATCCTGCGTCGCGTTTTTCGTCGGCGCAGCAAGTCGCTGACGCGCTGACCGCGATCCAAGCGAGTCTTTCTTCGCCAGCTGCCAAGCCGTCAAAATCAAAGAAAAAAAGTAAGACGGCGAACGACGCGAATCCGTCCGCTGATCGCCAAGCCCCAGAGAAAAAGAAAGAAGAGAAGTCGCCGAACAAAACAAGCGACAAGCCATCGAAAGTGGCCAGCGCATCGCAGTCCGATGCCGATCCGCCAATTCCCGCAGCAAAACTAACCACAGGCAAATCTGAGAAGAAAAAGGCAAAGTCTGCGAAAGCATCACCACCCAGTGAACCAGCCAAGGTCAAGCAGCCACCGAAAGGCGACAAGAAACCAGCAAAGACAGCTCCTCCGGTCGCAGCTCCTCCGGTCACAGCACCGGCGGCAAAGCCCGTCGATGTTCCGCCGAAGCCAGGGGCTGCCGACCGAGTAGACGCGGCGGCTAATAAAACTGCCAAGACGCCGCCGCAACCGATCGTCAAACAATCCGAACGGCCATCGGCAAAGAAAGTCGCCGCCCAGCCGCCTGTGGTACAGCCGCCTGAAGTCCAGCCTACGGTAACCCATCCCGTAATAGGCCAGTCCGCAGAAAACCAGCCCGCAGCAATCCAGCCACCTTCGGTTCAGCCACCATCGATCGAAACTGCGGCGTCTCCCATTACTACTGCGGCGCCCACGCCCACTTCAGAATCGTCACCGCCTAGACGTCGCCGCCGCAAAAAGAAAAACAATTTGCCGTTCATTCTTGGCATGTTGTCGATCCCGTTGTTGGCAACTTTCATCTTGCTGGTCGCCAGAGGCACTGGAGGCTCCGATTCGCGAGAGAGCAGGGGCCGTCCTCCGGTCCCCACCGTGGTCCCACCCGTTGCGTCCTCGACGCGGAACATTGCTACAACCGATTCGCAGCCAAACGTTCCATCCGACGTCAACTCGCAAGGCCAAGCCAAGGCCGGATACCAACTGGTCAGTAGTGGCACTTTTCCCTGGGCACCGCCGTACCCCGCCGACAGTCAGCACTCATCGCTGGCCCTGCTGCCGCCGGGACCCGCTGCGGTCATTTCCTTGCGGTTGAGTTCATTGATGGCGGATCCGGTTGGGCGTGATTTGGTCAACGCGTTGTCCCCGGAGCTGTCCGGTTTGATCAAGCAAGCTGTCGACAGAGTGCGGATGCCGTCGGAAGACATCAAGCGACTTTCGGTGGCCTTGCATCCAGGGCGCGATGGTTGGCCGCAAGTCTCTCTGGCCGTCGAACTGACCGAATCCAAGCCCGTTAAATCGCTGGCTGATCTCTGGCAAGTTTCATCCGCACGAACCACCGACGGTGCAACGATCTACGCGGGAGACGAACGCGACAGCGACGCTTTCTATCTAGGTGATTCACAGAAAGGAGCGATGGCTCCCGATTCGATGGTCACGCGATTCGCGGTCGGATCAATGGATCAAATCAAAGCAGTTGCCGAAAACGAAGGAGGTGACATTCCGCTTGCTCGGGCGATGCAGAGACTGTGGGATTCGACCAGCCAGGAGTCGCATGTTGTTGCGTTGGTGACACCCAACTTTCTTTTTGCTGATGGTCGCCAGATGCTGGCGACAGCCACGCCCGAATTAGTGGCTCCACTGAAACAAATGCTGATCACTGATGTTGCAAGCGTGCTGTTGTCGGCCACGGCTAGCGGTGACGTCGTCTACACGGAGCTAAAGGCGGTTCCAAGCGGCGGGATTAGTTCAGCAGTGTTGATGCGAAAGCTGGATGCAAAAATTCAGACTTGGCCGGCATGGGCCGATGCATTCAGTGTCGATGTGGTGCCAGACCGATCGTGGCGAAGACTCGCGAATCGATTGCCCCAGATGATGCGTTTCCTGGTGGACCACACACGTCTGGGAGTCGAAAACGACATCGTGGTCGCTAACAATTATTTGCCCGCGAATGCTGCGACGCAGATATCGGTAGCCACTTTGTTGGCGATGAATACGCAGCCTGGCGAAACGGGTGCCGCATCGATGGCGTCTTCATCAGAAACGTTGACCATCGATCAGATGTTGGATCGCAAAATGTCGATCGCGTTCGATCAACTGTCTCTGGAGTTCGCCATCAATGCAGTGGCGGATGAATTTTCGGCTTCTTTGCCAAGCGGATCGACGATGCCCGAAGTGCGGATCATCGGATCGGATCTGCAGAAAATGGGGATCACACAAAATCAACAGATCCGCGATTTCAGTCGCAAAGACATCCCGCTTCGGACTGTGTTGACCGACATCGTTTTGGGAGCCAACCCGGACAAAACCGCGACGGGGCCCGGTGACGTCAAGCAAAGTTTGGTCTGGGTCGTCCACGAAGAAGCGGGCAAGAAAGTGATTCTGGTGACCACTCGAAAAGCTTCGGACGGACAATACGACCTGCCGACCGAGTTCCGGATCGCTCCGTAGACGTGTTCGGCGAGTTGGAAAAAGTCGCATTGCGCGGATTATATCGCCCGTGCACTCCTGTTTTGGGGCGGTGAACACGAAACGCAGTGTCCATCGCGATGCAGCATTGGACGTACCCGTGTGCTGACTACAATCGATGCCCAGGCAGTGGTCGTTTGATCAGAGCATTTCTATTCCGCTCTGTGGGTTCGTCGATCAGTTGAATTTCATTCCCTCGTCAGAAAGCCTGACGATAGTTTTGGTAATTGGTAGTTATGCGTGTAATTGTGACAGGTTCGAGTGGGTTGATTGGTTCAGCGGCCGTTCGGCACTGGGATGCGTTGGGCGACGAAGTCATTGGCATCGACAACGACATGCGTGCGACCTTCTTCGGTCCCGATGGCAGTACCAAGTGGAACCAAAGCGTCTTGGAACAAGAAACCAAAAACTTCCGCACCGTTTCGATCGACATTCGTGACCGTGATGCCGTGCTGGATCTTTTCAAAAACGAGCCGCCAGATGTGGTCGTTCACTGCGCGGCGCAACCATCGCACGACAAAGCAGCTGCGATCCCATTTTTGGACTTCGAGGTCAATGCGAACGGCACTTTGAACCTGCTAGAAGGCACGCGTCAGTTTGCACCCGAAGCAGCGTTCTGCCATATGAGCACCAACAAAGTTTACGGTGACGCACCTAACGAATTGCCGCTGGACGAATTGGAGACGCGTTGGGAGTACGCTCGGAAAGAAGATTATGACGGCATCGATGAAAGCTGCCGAATCGATCAAACAATGCACTCGTTGTTTGGTGCGTCCAAAGCGGCTGCCGACATCTTGGCGCAAGAGTACGGACGTTATTTTGGGCTCAACACGGGAATCTTCCGCGGTGGATGCTTGACCGGAGCCAGCCACAGCGGCGTGGAACTGCACGGTTTCCTTAGCTACTTGGTGAATGTTGCTGTCACCGGCAAACCGTACACGATCTTTGGCTACAAAGGAAAGCAAGTTCGCGACCAAATCGAATGCAGTGACGTCGTCAAAGCATTTGAAGCATTCGCCAAGAACCCGCGTCCAGGTGAGGTCTACAACATTGGTGGTGGCCGCGACAATGCAGCCAGCGTGCTGGAGTGCATCACCATGATCGAAGAGATCAGTGGTCACAAAGTCAACTTCACATTGGGCGACGACAACCGCAAAGGCGACCACATCTGCTACATCAGCAATCTGGCCAAGCTGCGTCGTGACTATCCCGATTGGGACATCCGCGTTTCGTTGAAAGACATTCTGACGCAAATGATCGCGTCGGCCGAATCAAAGGCATCGGTTGGAAACTGATTGCTGCCCGGCTAGGCGGAAGTCAACTGCATCACGCGGATCGGATGTTCTGGATCGTCATCGAGCACCATTTTGTGCTCGGTGTAGTTCCACGGTCGATCTGCGATCCACTCGCGAAATTCGTTGGCGATGATCCGGTAAGGATCGCTTAGTAAAACTTGCCCGCCATCGGAGAGGTGTTGTTGCCAACAGACTTCCAGCTCGGGCCATAGGGTTCTCAGATAGGTCACGTCACTTCCCAGGATGATCGGGAATCGACGGTCCGCGATCGTATCTTGACCAAAACGCAATCGCTGTACCGTGCACCGCTCGCGCACCGGATCCACACTCATGCGAACCAACAGCAGCGGGTCATCGACACCATCGGTCAAGATCACGTTGGCACCTCGTAACGCGGCGGCAATCCCCGCGTGACCGGTGCCGCAGCCGAGTTCCAGCACGTCGACATCGGCTAGTTCGACGTTGGCCAGGTATCGATCCAGGCCGGCGGCTGCTCGCCACGTCGCTGCCCAGAACGGATCGATCACGCCTTCTTCTCCTGCATCTTGGCGCTCACATGCTTCGATCAACATTCCATCCGGATCGGCGGCAACCGCCAGTTCAAATGGCCGGCCAGCGATGTTGGTCGTCTGCCACATCCATTTCAGCCGGGCGTTGGCCTGCTGCGTCAGATCGTGCAAGTTGGTGGGGTTGGGCATCCGGCTATCAACTTCAGGAAGGAATAATTTGGCGGTGGGCAAAGCTCTGTCGCGATCAATTCACGACGCCGCGTTCCAGGTGCAGGCATCGATAACGACAAATGCCGGCATCGAAAAGAATAGACTTTAGAATCAAGCTTGCCCGCTAGTTTGCGTTGAGCAGTTTCGCTGCTAGTGGGGCGTAGTACGTCAAGATACCGTCAGCGCCGGCTCGTTTAAACGCCAGCAGGCTTTCCAGAACCGTTTGCTCTTGATCCAACCAGCCCGCCTGAGCAGCAGCTGCCAGCATCGCGTATTCGCCGCTGACCTGATACGCAAACGTGGGCACACCAAAGGTCGACTTTACTTTGCCGACGATGTCCAAGTACGGCATTCCCGGTTTGACCATGACACAGTCGGCACCTTCCTGCAGATCCAAAGCGACTTCGTGCAGAGCTTCGTCAGATTGGCCGGGATCCTGTTGGTAGGTGTGTTTGCTGCCACCGGCAAGATTTCCAGACGAACCGACGGCGTCGCGAAAGGGCCCGTAAAAGGCGCTGGCATACTTGGCCGCGTATGACATGATTTGCACATTGTGATGTCCCGATGCGTCCAAGGCAGAGCGGATCGCGCCGATGCGACCATCCATCATGTCGCTTGGTGCAATGATGTCGCAGCCCGCGTTGGCTTGCACCACCGACTGTTTGCAAAGCACTTCGACGGATTCGTCATTGACGACGTAATCATCGCAAACCAATCCGTCGTGACCATGACTGCTGTAGGGATCCAGAGCAACGTCGCAAATCACGCCCAGTTGGTCGCCCGCTTCGGACTTGATGGCTTGAACTGATCGGCAGACCAAGTTGTCTGGATTGTAGGCTTCTGCGGCATCTTCTGTTTTAAGATTGGCAGGAGTGGCGGGGAAAATGGCGACGGCGGGAATCCCCAGTTCGCAGGCCTGTGCGGCGCAGCGACGAAGCGAATCCAGATCCAATCGCTCGACGCCCGGCAGGCTTTCGACGAGCTGCGGACTCTCACCTTCGTGGACAAAAACGGGCCAGATCAAATCATTGACCGTCAGTTGGTTTTCTGAAACCAAACGTCGTGACCAGTCATGGCGTCGCTGACGACGCATTCGAGTTGCGGGATACGCCCCGCGAGCAAACTGAAACATCAAAGGTACCTTGAACGAAAACGCGACTCTCTCTGTTCGCTGCATCATCTTAGCTGAATTGATTGACTTGCTCGCCCCGGCGTCCTGCTAGATCCAGCGGGCATGTTTTCTGGCACGTCTTAATCGCGCCGCTGCCGAGAGGCGTTCGTGGCACAGTTCGCTCCGGATCAACCCATTTGGGGCCGGGGGCAGGTCGTTGTATTTGCGATGTGAGCTCAGTTGAGGGGTGAGTTTTGGCGGTTGTTCCAGTGAGACCTATCCGATGATCATGGAATCGGTATGACCAGAATTACCCGAGCAACACTTGGTTGGGGCATCACCCGATCGAGCTGTTCTGGCCGGCATGTTCGTCACAACCCGTACTAGGCAATCGAAGTCGTTCCGCTTGTAGCGTTTGTCGGGTTGGTAGGTGAGAAGCGTGGTCGGACTGTACGGCTTTTCAGGCAGCGTGCGATTGTAGCTGGTATGCCAGCGGTTCGTTTCGCGTCTAGTACTACGGGTTGTAAATCGCATTGTGCTGCAACGTCATCACAGTTGCTAGGATTCCGTCAGCGACGCACTAACGCCAAGACGATGAGTTGACTGACGCGAGGAGCCGGTCATAAGGATGTGACCCTTCGGCGCTCGTAAGTCAAACACACGAAAGCGAAATGTCTCATGGATGAGTTACGTTTCAAGCAGCGAGGGATCAAAGCCAGATCCTTGCGTCGGCTTGCTCTATTTGCAGCAATCAATTGTTCCTTAATCGCGCCTGCCGGTTCATGGTGTCGGGCGGATGATCCACAAGAACTGACGCAGAATCTACGTGGACTGCTCGCAGAAGGTTGGGCGTCTGAGCCCACGTTGTCGGAGCACACCTCATCGGAGCCCACGTCGTCGAACAAAGTGCAGCCCGAAACTCTGCCCGCCCCGGCTCCCATCAGCATGTCATCGCAGGGAGCGAATCGGCTGAAGCCAATCACGATTGACGCTGCTGAGGACATCTCGGCGTTTGCACATCGCGAACTGTCGAGCACTCTTAGCTACGGCGATATTCCTGCACGGACGATTTTCGATAAAACGGATCCCCCGTCGGTACCCGCCTACGAATTGCCTCTGCTGCCGCCACCATCAGAGAACGCATCGCCAAGGAGCTTGAGGTTAAGTGACCAGCAGTCTGGCGATCGCAAAACTAGCTCCCTAGCGTTCACGATGCCCGAGTCGCTCACGACTAAACCGGAGTCAGTTGAACGAGGAATTTCAGCAGGCAACCACCGTCAGTCGTCTGACAACGTTGCTTTGCAGGAACTCTCCTTCGATCGCCTTAAGTCGCATGCGTTGAGGTCGATCGCCAGCGAACAAGGTTTTGGACTACTCGGCAAGAACACCACGAGCCAGTTGCCAGAAAGACGTTACTCGCCAACGAAGTCTCCTCGCAGCCAATCCGCAGCAAAAACCGTCAGTCGGCGTAAGCAGGATGCTCGCCACGCCGATGTTCCTGGCGGTGGCACAATGAGCGGGAAGACGATTCACGCCAGCAAGCTGGGCGAGATTGCAGCGGTGCAATTGCAGGACGCCCAAGGAAGGCTTCGGCGTGGTGCCACCCACGGAGCAAAACAACTGGCCATTGGTGCACTTCAAAATCTGGTCGCGTTGCAGGACGTGCGGCAGGGAGACAATCGAAATGCACAGCATTTAGACACCGCGCTGACAGCGATCCGCGAATCGGAAGACTTCAGCGGCAAGTTTGGCACCGTCGATCAACGCGTCCTGCAGCGGTTAGTTGTCGCGCACCGGACATCGGTGTTGAAAGGACGTGATCTGAGCCATGTGTCGGCGATGCGAGCCACGGAATCTTACTTGGCAATTGCTCGCGAAGAAATTGTCAAAGCCACTGCATCGATTGGCTTAGCCAGCGATGCTCTGGTTCTCCTGGGACGAATCGAGGCCACGATTGCAGATCCTTCGGACCCCCGCGGTGGCGCCGTCGCGTTGTCATTGCAACAAGCCGCGGTCGAAGTCGATCCGGCCAACAGTCGTGCTTGGTTGGAATTGGGCACGACGATGATGAACGAAGGTTTGTTGCAGGAGTCGGTTGAGATTCTGTCGCGAAGTGTCGAATTGCAGCCAAGCCGTCGCGGGTACGAAACCTTGCTGACAGTTGCGAGTCATCTCCAAGATGCTGGCACGGTGCAGAGGTGCCAGGTCGCCTTGAAAAATCCCAGCCTGAATAAACAAATTCCTGTTCGGAAGATTGATCAGGAAGCATTTGCGGCTCTGTATAAGCCGACTAATTCGATCGCAAGAAATGCGACGTCCGACAAACCAGCTTCGCCGGCGGTCAGCCAACCGGTCGAAGCGAAACCGGTCAGTACGAAGACAAAGAAGTTCGGGTTGCTGCGTTCGTGGATGATGCCAAAGAAAAGTCGTTAGTCGAAAACGCTCGCAGGCCCACAGCAGGCTCTGGCGATGTTGGGATGATGCTGTGCCGAGGATGAAACGCTTTATGCGTCGACGTCCAGTATTGAGTTGTGTTTCCAAAAAGGATTGCGAGAGACCAATGATCGTATTCATGAATAAGAACAAACGTGTTTGGGCAGTGCTCTGTCTGTCCGCGATTGGTTGCTTGGCATTTTCTTTACCGGCCAGTGCACAAATCACGAATGGCGATTCGGTCGAAGAGTTGCCCAAGCCTCTGGTTCAGAAAGCACCACATATTCAAGAAGCACCGCCCGCTCGTTTCGAAGAAGACGAGCCATCGCTTTCGGATCGAGTCGACGATGCCAGAGATGTCGACGCGAGGGACAATGGCTCCAAGACGGAGGACTCTGTGTTAAAGGACGACAACACCCGCCGCAAAGATAGTCAACGCGAATCCAGTCAACCACGCCGAACGTTTCGGCCGTTGCCCGAAACGTCGGCTCTGCGTCCTCAGCCGGTATCGACTACCGTGCAGCATCGCATCGTGTCGCAAGGCAACGGTCACTTCTGTGCAAACTGTGTGGATCGAACAGGACGCAACGCAGGCATGATCGGCGGTTTCGGAATCGCCAACGGAATCGGCCCCTGCACGGACAAGGATTGCGAATGCTGGCAGTGTCCGCACAACGCTCCCTTCCAAATGCACGGTCCCGGTGACTACGCAGGCCCCGCTCGGACTCATCGTCTACCAGAGTATCGCTTGCGAACAGGCGACACCATTCAACTGACGTACTTAGTTGCTCCCATGAAGATGGCGGGTGCGTACCGTTTGGTTGTCGGTGATGAAGTGATGATCGAATCGGTGGCAGATGAAGACCTGCAGCGTGGCACCATGGAGCGTGGACTAAAAATTCAACCCGACGGAACTATTTCACTGCGTCTGATTGGTCAAGTTCATGCAGCGGGGCAATCGGTCGGGCAGCTTCGTGATCTGCTGGAGGAACTCTACAAAGAGTTTTACCCCAAGCCCTCCATCGACGTCACACCGATCAATACGGGAACGGCAGCTCGGCAGGTTCGGGAAGCGATCAGTGGTGCCGGCGGATTTGATCCACAATCGATCACGCAAACAATCACACCGGAAGGCGAAATCCGTCTGCCAAGAATTGGCAGCGTCTTAGCTCAAGGCTTGACGATGGATGAGCTGAAGGAAGAGATCAACCTGCGATACGACGATGTCGTCGGCGGGCTTGAAGTCGAACCATCGCTGCAAAGCCAAGCGCCGCACTACTTCTTTGTCTTGGGTGAAGTCCGTCAGCCGGGCCGCTACAACATGGATACGCCAACCACCGTGCTAGGTGCGATGGCGATGGCGGGCGGTCAGACCGTCGGAGCCAATTTGCGACAAGTCGTGATCTTCCGCCGCGGGGACGACTGGGAGTTAGTGTCGACGTTGATGGATTTGCGAGGAGCCGTTCTGGGCCGCACCGCCCATCCGAAAGACGAGATTTGGTTGCGTGACGGTGACGTGATCATTTTGCCGGAAGCACCGATCGAGTTGTTCAACAACTTTGTCCAGCAAGTCTTTACCGAAGGCATCTACGGGATCATTCCGTTGAGTGCTTCGTACAACTTCGGCGATAGTTTTAACTAACTGCGAAGTCAAAAAACCACTGTTGTTTGAGGCATCGGCAAGAAGAACTTTCGGGTTCTCTTGCCGATGTCTCGTTCGAACGGATGCGCTGCGAACGGGTACTTTGCGTGCTGCAATTCGCTTGACGATGGTTTTGGCTTTGCCGATTCGGTTCCTGGCCCTTTGTTCGCCGATGCGTCTTACTCCTGTGGGTATTTCAGTAAGTAGCGGGAAAGTTCGTCGATGCCGACACGTCCGTCTTTGTTCAGATCCGCAATGGGAAGAACCTCTTTCGATAGCTTTCCCTTGGCAGCCTTGTCGTGGAATTCGGACGCTTCGATATGCTTGCTGCGATTAGTGTCATGCCGCGTGATCATCCGAGTCGCAAGTTGAAATTGTGCCGGGCCGAAGCCGCGGTCCTTTCGTATGGCGGCCAAACGCGACTCGATTTCTTTGACGGTGATCTTGCCATTCTTGTCTTTGTCGAACTCGACGTATTGCTGCGGCATGACTTCGCCACGTGGATTCAATTCGCTCTCTGCTAGTTCGCCATCGTGGTTAAAGTCACGCGACATCAAGTAGCGGAATTTCTCTTGGTCGGGCACCGTCAGGCCTAGGTCAAGCCGGTGTTTCGCAAGCATCGTTGCGATTTCCATCACACTCAGTCGCTCATCACCGTCGTGGTCAAAAGGTCCAGCAGCAAGCGGAAGTCGCGCCGCCGCCCGTTCTTCAATATCCAAAAGGTTGTCATTGTTCTTGTCGAATTGTTGCGCAATCTGAAAGGCGCCCGCTTGATCGATCGACTCGATCCCCATTTCGCGTCTGAGGCCTCGCATGAACGCGAATTGCCGAGACATTTCTTCGGAGCTGATGATGCCGTTCTTGTCGGTGTCGAAATCCTTGGGGTTGCTTGGCCAACCCCGCTCAATTTCTTTGGGGTCTAGTTGTCCGTTTCGATTCTTGTCGTGGCGACGAAGAAAAACTCTGACGTTGCTCAAGTCTTCCGCTGTGACATCCGCGTCGTGGCGTAGTTTCGCTTGCCGGATCGCTAGCTCCAAATGAGTCAGTTTGCCGTCTTTGTTTATGTCATAGTCCTTGACCAAGTCACGCCACTTCAGGGTCTCTTGTTCCTTGGCGTCAATGAATCCGTCTTCGTCCGGGTCATGTATGGTCATCTCACGAACCGCAACACTTAAGTCGCTCGCGATTAGTTCAAGTGAAAACATGTCGACTTTTTCGTCATCTTGGCTGGTCGACTGCGCGGGCGCCCTCGCGACCATGCAAAGCAGCAAGGCAGAGACAATCAGGGATTTGGATGCGAATGGTTGTTGGCACATGTGCTTTCTCCTTTTGGAGTAGGAAGGTCAGCAGTCGTGTGTGGTTGCTTTGACAAATGGATGCTAAAGAAGCAAGATTTCTGAAGCGACACGGAGTCCGCTGTTCATCGCGCCTTGAATGCTGGGGGTTTCCATGTGGTCGCCGCATACGAAGACGCCATCAGTTGCCGTCACCGGTTTTTGGACTGAGTTAAGACAGGTTTTCGGCAGCCCGTAGGGAATGCGATAGGTTCTCAGACGCGTCCAAGCGTTGACGTCGTCCCCGAACCAACTGGAAAGTTGCTGGCGAATCAATTGATCCAGTAAATCGATTTCATCATCTTGATTGGTTCCTGAAACGCTGACACTGACCAGCGATTTTCCCGCGGGTGCGTACTGCGGCGCAATATTGCTTAGCACAACAGCGGTCTGCACAGGACCGCTTTCATCACCACGCAGGATGAGAGATTTGCGATCATCAGGCCGTTTGTCGGTTGCGTAGTAAACTGTGGTGGCGGAATTCCACTGAGTATCCATCGGCTCGGAGCCCAGCAACTTGGCGGCTGCTGACGACTCGGTTGCGACCACGACATTCTTGCCGGTCAGCGTGTCGCCGTTGGTCAGCGTAACGGATTGATCGGACAGGGATGCCACTGTCGTTTGCAGTCGCAGTGTGCCGCGGGGAAGACTCTCGGCGATCTGCCGAGGAATAGCGCCCATGCCATCGGCGGGCACAGTAATGTCGCCCGCAGCAAACATGCGAAAAACAAACTCCAGCATTCGGCTAGAGGTCGTCAGTGATTCGTCCAAGAAAACGCCACCCAAAAACGGGCGAAAGAACTGGTCGATTATTTCGGAGCTGAAGCCATCGCGTTGCAATCGGTCGATCGTTGTTTGATCAGCGCGACCATACAAGTCGTCAAGCGTTCCACGATTGCTGGCGGCACGTAGTTTGGCAATCTTCAGTTTGTCGCCCAACGATCCGATGGGACTGAACGCCGTTTGGATTGCTTTGCTGGGTTGGCGCCAGGGGTCGCCCAGGAATGCGAATCGCCCCTTATTTCGTACCAATGCGCCAGGATCGAATTTCTGCAGACGCAGGGCAGGGTAATCCAATATTTTTTGGCAAGCCGGATAGGCGGTCAGCAAGACTTGGAACCCGTGGTCCATCGTGTAGCCGTCTACAGCATCGGTGCGGACTCGCCCGCCCACGCGATCGGTTGCTTCCAGTACGACAACGGAACGACCGGCCTGGGTCAGTTGGGCGGCGCAAGTGAGACCGGCAAGGCCTGCTCCGATGATGATGACATCGCTTGTGTTGTTGGACAACTTGAAGGTTCCTAGTTTGGCTGTTGGAAGTGTTCAGGGCTCGCGCGTTAACTGACCGTTGCAGATTTCTACCTCAGCCGCTGGCCACGGGCGCAATGGAATGCTGTAAATCCGCTTACCTATTGTGATTGATATTCGCTACGGTAACGCGTAAAGGCAGCGCGAGATTTTGCTTTCCGATCAGTCGACGTCGTAACCCATCGCGGTCAACTTTTCTCGAAGGATGCGTTTGGGGCGGTAGTCGCCGTGAACGAGTCGGATCTGTTTGGGTGGTTCATCCATCGACGCGACGAAGTCGATCAATCCGGCTTGGTCCGCATGCGCGGAATAGCCGCTGATACGATGGATGTCTGCGGCAACATCGTGTTTGCGACCTTGCAGGCGGACCCATTGGCTGCCACGCACGAGGTGATGTCCCGGTGTGCCGCTCGCTTGGTAGCCGACGAAAACAACGTCGGTACGTTTGTCCGATAAGAAACGCTTCAGATAGTTGACGACTCGGCCGCCCGTACACATACCGCTTCCCGCGATCACAATCGCAGGCAATTCATGCTTGGCCAAGTAATCCAAAGTCGATTTGTGTTCGCGGTGATCGCCGACGGTGACTAGGTTTTCGAAGACGAGAGGCTGTTCTTTGGTGCTGACATGGTGTTGGGCTTCGATCCTCCAGTAGTCCGACATCTCCTTGTAAAGTTCGGTGAAGCGTGATGCCAGTGGTGAATCGACAATGACATCGATTCGTTTTAGCAGCGTGCTACCTTGGGCCTTTTGGACTCGTTCAAAGATGCGGTTCAGTTCGTACAGCAGTGACTGCGTGCGTCCCAGTGAGAAAGCCGGAATGATCGTCACGCCCAAGTCTTCGAGCGTGTGGCGAATGACCTTCTCTAGGTGTGCTTCGCGATCGTCGGTCGTTTCGTGCAGCTTGTCGCCGTAAGTGCTTTCCATCACCAGCAAGTCGGCTTGGGGAGGACTGACGGGTTTCTTGAGGAGTGGGTCGTTGCCGGGGCCGATGTCGCCTGTGAAGACAACGATTTTCTTGCTGGGAAGTTTGACTTCAAAAATCGTCGATCCCAGTACGTGGCCGGCGGGGCTAAGCCGAATCTGGATGCCATCGTGGATCGCGTGCCACTTTCCGTAAGGCAAAGGAACTAACGCGCCATCGATCAAGTTCAAGAACTTTTTGATCAATCGTCGCGATCGCGTGAATCCAATTCGCAGTGCGTCTTCAATGACGAGCGGGACGAGTTTTGCCGTCGGTTCGCTACAGTAAATCGGTTTGTCAAAACCGGCGGCAAATAGATATGGCACACGCCCGATGTGATCGATATGGACGTGTGTCAGCAGCAGACTCTGAATCGGGTCGAGCGAAAATTCGATTTCAGGGTTGGGGTGTTTCTTGGCGTCGTCGCCTTGAAAGATGCCGCAGTCGACCAGCAAGCTTTTTTTGTCGTCGTATCTCAATTCATGACACGAGCCGGTCACTCCGTCGTAGGCACCGTGATGGATCAGTTTCATTGCGTCGACTTTGCGGGGCGATGGGGCGATCAGAAAAGGGTAGCAGGACCGCCGATGGGAACCAAGATACGGCATTTTGGCTGTGTTTTGCCACTTGGGACCAAACTTGTCACCGGACCGGCGATTTCATAACTGCGGGGGTAAGCGACCCAGAAACAATTCAAAACCAAAGGAATTCACGATGTCCAAGTATTATGTTCAATCCGGCACCATGCGTAGCGTTGTTCAAGCCGAATCCAGCCGACGTGCTGCGTTGTGGGCGGTGCACCAAGCGATGCAGCAAGTATTGCCGATGGAAGATGCCGACGGCGTCACGCCGCAAAGCAAGAGTGATAGCGCGGTCCAAGAGGGCGTCTCTGTCCTGTCACGAACGGTCCAAGTAAGCGAGCAGGGTTTTGACCGGTCCGATGCAAAGACGATGCCGACGTTAGAGGTGGTCAACGAGTGGAACGACTTGGTGATGACGCTGGATCGTTTGGAGCGAATGTTGCACCTGGCCAGCTAAGTCGCTGATGGCGTCTGATTAGCCTTGGTCGTTGAGGTAGCCGGCACTTGTCTGGAAGTAGCGTTGGCGGCGCGTGGATGATTGCTCTGGTTGCTCGCTGGCGGCCTTTAAATCATCCAGGTTGGCTTGGCAAAAACGACAACCGATTTCGTATAAGTGAAACCGAATGTAGTCGGCGTGTTCGTCTGGCAAAGTGCCCAGTACGAACTGTCCCAACTCGGATCGGTCGGGACAGGAGACGCGAGCACGACGCCACATGCCGCCGATGGTGTGAAGTCCCGCAGTTTCGCGGCCGCGGACTTCGATCAGTCGTTTGCGAAGCTGATCGTCATCGCGCAGTTGCTGCTCCAGTTCAGAGCACCGCACCGCGGAGAGGGCTTCGTCCAGAAAGGCAGCGAGTTCCGCATCCGTGAAGTTTGGCATGGTTCCAGGTGGTCCCGTCGAGAGGTTTCAGATTCGCAGAAAACCGCGAGCTAGGAACGATGCCTAGCCATCAAACTGCGCTAAACAAAGCGACACGTTTTGACCACCAAAACCGAAGCTGTTATTCAGCGCGTATTTGACTTTCGCCGGACGGGCCTCGTTCGGAACGTAATCCAAGTCGCAAAGTGGATCGGGGTTTTCGTAGTTGATGGTTGGTGGCAAGACACTGTCGCGCATCGCCATCAGGCACACGATCATTTCGGTGGCTCCCGCTGCGGCGATCAAGTGTCCCATCATGCTCTTCGTTGAACTGACGGGAGTCTTGGCAGCGTTTTCGCCAAAAACTTCTCGGCAGGCCAAAGATTCGACTTTGTCGTTGACCGTCGTGCTGGTTCCGTGAGCATTGACGTAATCAATGTCTTCTGTATTCCGTCCTGCGTCGGCGATTGCCATCCGCATGGCTCCGATTCCACCGTGCCCGTCAGGCGGGATATCCGTGATCCGGTACGCGTCGGCGGTCGTGCCATACCCGGCGACTTCGCCGTAGATGTGGGCTCCACGCGCTTTGGCGGATTCCAGTTCTTCCAAGATGACCATGCCGGCGCCTTCGCCGAGAACGAATCCGTCGCGGAGTCGGTCGAACGGGCGACTGGCCTTGGTGGGGTCGTCGTTGTTTTCGCTCAGGGCTGTCAGTAGATTAAATCCGGTCACACCGAACGGATGAATCATGCTGTGGGCGCCACCGGCCAACATGACATCAGCATCGCCGCAGCGGATGATCTCGGTCGCTTCGCCGACCGCTTGGCTGCTTGCGGCGCAGGCAGTCAAGCAATTGAAATTGGGACCCTGTGCGTTGAAAAGCGCGGCCATGTGGGCGGCCGGCATGTTGGGTTCTTGTTCCAGTTCGTTGATTGGGTCAAGGATTTCTACGCCGCGCGCAACGAATTTGGCAGCGTCGTATTCACCGTTTTCGAGCGCCGCAACCATCATGCGGCTAAACGTTTTGAAATCCTGATTCCCTTCGCCACTGCCCAGGTACACTCCCAGTCGCGTAGGGTCTTTGATGACATCCAGCACGCCGCTGTCGGCAAACGCTTGTTTAGCCGCACCGGCTGCAAAGCGAGTGTGACGGCCACGTTTCTGCCAGGCTTCGGCTGATTCGCCGGCTTGGGTGATGTCCCAGTCTTTGACTTCGGCACTGATTTTGGTCGGAAAATCACTGGCATCGAAAAGTGTCGTGTAGCCGACACCACTCTTGCCTTCTTGAAGGGCAGCCCAAGTCGAAGCAACATCGTGCCCCATTGGGTTGACCATTCCGATTCCCGTAACGACTACTCGGCGACGCATCGCAATGTCTCTTCGTTTGAGTGCCAAGATTAAATGTTTGTGTAAATCGGCACGGGATTTCCGTCCAGATCGACTGCGACATGAAAGAAACGCATCATTTGCAGCATCGACTTTAGATCGCCAGATTTGTAGAGCGGTCCATCCGTGAAGCGACCGGGTTCCAAGAACGCGAACATCAAATCGATCTCCGCTTGTAACTTGCCATCGCAGTGACTGACTCCTGTAACCGTCGCGCCGTCTTCTTGGACAGCGTCCATGGTGACACGGTACAGCAGTTGGTCGCCGGTGCGTGGCGGTTGATGGAACTTTGCTTTGCCGACTTTGGCCAGCACGACTCGTTTTTCAAACTGAAAGTGCTCGGCCACCATGATTCCGCCCAGCTGTGCCATCCCTTCGATGATCAACGTTGGCGGCAGCATGGGATATCCCGGGCAGTATTCGTCGATGCACTCTTCGTCCAAAGCGATATTCTTCAGTCCGCATGCATGCGAACCACTGACGAATTCAGTGAAACGATCGATCCAAAACCAACGCATGCGACACTACCACAGTTTTTATTTCTTCAAGGGATTGCGACCAATTCGATCGCTTAGGCGTTTTTGCTGAAAACACGACGCGTTTGAAGTGAGTTGGCGGCGAGCGGTTTGCTCGCCGGTACCGACTTCGGTTCGCTGGGCTCGACTTTTCCGTCCTGAGATCTCTTGCAACGAGATCTCTTTTCCAGACAGAGTCGAGTGTCGCGTTGAAGCGATTGATTTAGCCTTCCAGCTTGGCACCGACGTAGCGGCATAGATCGCCGACGGTCAGCAAGTTGCCGAAGTCTTGGACCCGTGGATTCTTTTCGAAGTTGGAAAGGTCAGCCCATGGCATGCGAGTTTTTAGTTCGGTCAAACCTTCCGCGGTGACGTTGCCGTCTTGGACATACTGATTGTTGGTCAGGATGTCTTCGGGCGAAAGTTCTTCGCGAGGGATGGTGATATTGAACGCCTTTTCCAATTTGAAAACGATGTCCAAAAAGTCGATGGATTCAGCACCCAGGTCACCCACCAAAGTGGCTTCCGCGTTGACTTCGTCATCATCAACTCCCAAGGCGTCGACAAGTGATTCTTGGACCTTGGAAAAAATTTCGTCTTGCGTCAGTGGCATCGAGAGGATCCTTGCGTGGATACGTGGGGTGAATTGAAAATTGTTTTGTAAGACATCGGCGCGTCGATCGACGCAGTTTAAGTTGCCGAGGTTGCAGTTGGCGAGACAGCTGGCTGGGTCAAGAACTGCTCGCCAAAGAGTTCGATAAATTGTTTTTTGCTACGTCGACGTACGTCTTCGTCTGTACCAATCCGCTCGGGATCATTGCTACCGCAACGTTCCAGAATCAGTCGCGCTGAGACGGTGACGCGGTCGCCTTTTCTGGCAACCGCTTTGACGGTGGTCAGTGGTCCGTCTTGTTTGATTGCTTCGGCTTGTACTTCGAGCGTTTCGCCGGGCACGAGGAAGTCGCCGAATTTGACGGCGCGAGTTTCTCGTAACAGGACCAGTGGGCTCTGAAAATTGTCTCCCGTACGAATCAGCCAGATCGCTGCTTGGTGCAACGCTTCCAACATCATCACGCCGGGCATCACGGCAAAATTCGGAAAGTGGTCTGCCAAGTATTCTTCGTCGGCGTGCATCGTCCTCTGGCCAGTCAGCGATTTGCCTGGCTGAAGTTCGATGATTTTATCAATTTGACAGTATTTCATTTGCCGGGTGAGTCCTTGGCCCGATGGCGTTGTCAGACACCGAAAACGCGTCCGATCGACTGACCGAACGCCTGAAACGGCATCTTGAACAACCGATACGATACTTTCCCCGAAAAATCCCCTCAACCGTACTTGCCTGGGTCGCCTAGCTGGCCCCGGGGCGAAAGATCGCCCAGACTGATCGTTTTGGCAAAAACGCTCAGACGTCAAACATTTGGATCTGGATTTGTCGGATTGATCACTGCTTCGGACGGCGGCTTTTGCCGTTCCATCCGCTTTGCTTGCACGATGACAAGCACGCCAGCGACTAGCAATACGGCTCCTAATACCCGAAGTGGCGATGCAGGGGAACGCGGATTTCCCAGCCAGCCGTAATGATCCAGCAAGATTGCGATTAGCGTTTGGCCCGTCATCACGGCTGCAAACCAAGCCAGAGAACCGACCTTGGGCACAAAAATCAGCGACGTCGTGACCATCACTACACCAATCGCCCCACCCAACCACGTCCACCTGGGCAGGCTGCTCGCCGGCGAAGTGAATTGTGGCGGAAACGCCCCTGTGGCGAACGACAGAGCCAGCAAGATGGCCGTGCCGGAGCCAAACGAAATCAGCGACGCTTGGAGCGGATGAGCAACATTCTGACCCAAATGCCCATTCACGCTGGGCTGGGTTCCGAGCAGGCAGCCTGCGGCCAGGCCGATGAGCACCGCGATGATGATAAGGCTGGGTGATGGCAAGCGATTAGCTTTGGGTAGCTGTGTCGAGCCGGCCAGGAAGATCGCTTGGAGGCGTGATCCGTTTTTGCGGACCCGCCACTTCGTCACCGATGTGCAGAATCTGATTCTTTTCGTCCACAAAGACCAACCGTGGCCGATGCTTGGGCACGTCGTCTTGGCTGACAAATCCGTAGGTCGCCAAGATGACTTTGTCGCCCGGGCGAATCAAATGCGCCGCGGCGCCGTTGGCACAGATGTCACTGGATCCTGCTTGGCCCGTGATCGTGTAAGTCTCCAGTCGCGTGCCACGCGTCACGTTCCAAACACAAACCGCTTCGTAGGGAACCATACCTGCAGCGGCCAACAATTCCGGTGGCACCGTAATGCTGCCTTCGTAGTCAACGTCAGCGTGGGTCACCGTGGCACGGTGAATTTTGGCTGACAACATTTTGCGAAAAGATGCGTTCATCGAAGTATCAGGTTTTGGAAAAATATCGAGCGCGAAATGTTTGGTCGCGATCTTTGGTGGCTCCGCGCCTTTGTGGTTTACCTTGAGTGACTCGGGATTCAAATGACTCTGGTTTCAAAAGACTCTGGGCTCAAATGGCTTAACGCGCTAATGGCTTTGGGCAGAGTCGACTTTGGCTTTTCCGAGGTACGGTTCCAGCAACGTTTTGGTTGCATCGTCATTGATCGCAAGTTTGCCAAACCCGCGAACGCAGCCCAGTTCCATAGCCGACTCTTGGTGTTCGTCGTAGTTGGTCACCAGCATCACCGGTATTGAATCGAACTCTGAGATCGCTTTGATCTGTTTGATCACTTCCATTCCATCGGTGTAGTCACGATCAAGTTTTCGATTGACGGTGATCAAGTCAACCTTTCGCTTGCGCAGCAATTCAATGGTGTCTTCGGCGCCGTGAGTTTGCACCGTGGATGCTTCAAAATTTGTTTTGACCATCTGGCGAATGGAATTGAAATCGGGACCGCAATTTCCACAGTCGACAACTAGCTTGGACATAATATCAAAAGGGTGGTGAACAAGACTCCACTGGCAAGGATAACGCTGAAGGCCAGGGAGGCAAGTCTATCGAGGGATCGTTTGTAAACGAGATGAGATGCAGGTTACACACATATTAGCTGATCGATAGGGCCGGCATACAAACGACGCTGCCGCAGCCAGAAAGACTGCGGCAGCGAGGTAATGTTGTCCCAACGAGCCGTTACAACCGTTATTCCTTGGCTTTGCCGATCGCAAACAGCTTGTCTTTGGTGCTGATGTAGATCGTTTCGTTGGCGGCCACGGGCGTGCTGTAGACACTACTGCCCATGTTGATTTCTTCCATCGGTTCTTTGTTGTCAGGACCGAATTCAAAGATCGACACGTCGCCGTCTTCGTCACCGATGAAAACGTGGCCATCAGCGATCAGAGGACTGCCCCAGCTTTGAGCCAACATGTCGTAGGTGAAATGAACGACCGGTTTGCCGTCTTTGCCTTTGGCATCCAAACAGTGAACCAAGCCCGAGAAATCGGCGATGTACAGCACGTCGTCTTTGATCGCACATGTTCCACAGCTTCGATGCATCTCTTCTTCAAAGTCGATGGAATCGTCACCGTTTTGGTCGAACAAACTGTAGTGCCAAACGACGGCTGAATTCGGATTGTCGACTGCGACTTCACCTTTTTCTTCTTCGACCGCTTGCAACCGTTTGTGAGCGATCGGCGTTCGTTTGTCGCCTTCGACTTTCATGGCAAGTTGCGGCGACACGTCACCACGTTTGGTCGGGTCGATGCACCAGAGGTGGCCTTCGCCTTCACCATGCTCGGGGTCTTGGCCCACGGCGACATAAACCATGCCTTCGTAGACGACGGGCGTCGCGATGATGTTGTTGCGAGTTCCTTCGCCGCCCAGTTTCCACTGAGAGGTCTTGGGGTTGGCGTCGAATTTCCATAGCAGTTCTGCTTTGCCGTCGGATCCGCCGTCAGCTTTGAAACTGTAGACGATGCCTTCACCACCTGCGAACAGAACTTGTGGGACACCTCCCAGTTCAGCAACAGCCGGGCTGGACCATTGACCGTGCAAAATGTTTTCGCCCGGCGACGCGTCTGTCCAGAGAACCTTGCCCGTGTTCTTGTCTATGCAGAAGAACGAAGGAGCTTTGGGAGCGGGCAGGTTGATGTGTGATTCGTCCAGTCCATTGCTTGTGTTGACGAACAGCAAGTCGCCGTAGCTGGTCACGCTGCAAGAACACATGTTGTGTTGGCTGGTGCCCAGTTCTTGCATCATGTTGAAGACCCAGATGACATCGGCATCGCGTTTGTCGTCGACACCAAGTGCTTTGTAGATGTTGATTCGCGGTCCCATCTGTTTGATCGTCAGGGTGCGATCGACACCACCGAACTTGCCAGTGGCTTTCCAAACTTTGCCAGCAGTGACGGCTTCGACTTTTACGTCCCCATCGACTTCTTCACCGGCTTCGGCCAGCATCTCTTTGACAGCGTCGGTCAGTTTGTTTTCACCCAGGGCAGCCAAGGCTTCCGCGTGGGCTGCGGCGGTGGGGCCAGCGTTCATGATGTCGACAACCAGGGCCGCTTCGTCTTTGACAGGACCGTCGTCTTCGCCGTCATAGAATCCATCGGAATCCAAACAGCGGACTTCGCCGCGGCTGGTGACGAACCACAATCGATCGCCTTCGACCAATGGAGCACAGCAAATCCCTTGAAGCGGCCAGTCGTGAACTCGGCCGGTGATCAGTTTTTCGCTGCTGTGTTGCCAGAGAAATTCGCCGCTGGCTTCGTCGAATGCCAACAAGCAGCCCAAGTCAACTTGTGATGGGTAACGCTGCAGGTGGCCGGCACCGTTGTTGGTCCCGACAAATACTTTTCCGCCAGACACGACCGGGTTGCCGTAGGTTTGGCTACCCAAGTTGGCGACCCAGCGAATATTTTCGGCTTTGGAGTCGTCCCAGTCGCCGGTCTTGCGATCAAATTTTCCGATGTCCCACTGCAGGGGCATGTTTTTGGCGTTGGGCACATTGTTCTTTAGGCGTGTGCCGCCCCACTGCGGCCAATCGCCACCGGAGCTGATCACTTTTTCTGGTGCCACAAAATCATTGATCCCGACCAATGTGGTCGCTGCAGCGGTGCTAGCGACGGCGACTTTGGAAGCAGCCGATTCGATCGATGCAGGCTTTTTTGAAACAGGCTTATTCGCAACTGGCTCCGTCGAAGGCGCTGACGATTCGTTGGCGGTCGTCACGGGGGTTTCGATCGGCGTGCCGGTGCCTGTTGTGATGTTGCTGTTGGCCGTGGTGGTGTTGCTGCCGTTAGCAGTCACATTACTGGCGGTAGCGGTCACGTTTGTCGACAGATTGACGTTAGTGCTTGCAGGCGGTTTGCAACCGCTCACAGCCATGGTGGCGATCGAGCCCAAAAATGCGGCCCCGAAAACGAGAGACCAAGCGGAAAGTTCTTGTTTCATTGGTTTGATATTGAGTAGGGAGAGATCGATTGGAGGTGGGGGGCAGATGCCCGGAATGGTTTTGGTGGCCGGATTGTTGATGGCCGGAATTGTGTGGGTGGCCTGGCAGCGATGATAGGGCTGCCAGGCCGAAACACTGTCATCCGCTTTTACTCTGGGGCATCTTTACTCTTGAGCATCGTTCGCGGTGACTTCGATGTTGTCCAGATACAGTTCCGCGACTTTCGCGTTTCCGTACAAGCCAGGGCTAGCAGCCAGATTGGGCGTCTCGTCTTTGACCGTGATGGCCCAATCCTTAGGTTCGTCATCATCGCGTGGCCAGACTTTGCCTCGCAGCAAGGCCGTTTGGTTTGGCGCATCGCCTTGGACATCGACTCGGAATTTCATTCGGTACCACGTGTCTTCCTTCCAAGGAAACGCGGCGATCGCACCGTTGTCGTTGCCTTTGGACAATCGCAGTTGAGCCGACCAAGTTCGCATTTGGATTTGTTGTTTTTGGCCCATCAGGTCCATCACGTAGCCCAAGTTGGTCAGGCCGATGTCCGCCAGTTGGTTGCTCATTCGCTTTCCGCGAATATCAGCAGCGATCGTGTAGCCGGTCAAATCACTCGGTCCCATCCACGCTCGGCTACGAGCACCTTTGGGGATGGTTGTGATTTTTGTCAGAGCGGGCGAACCGTCGACTGGTTTGATGATGTGCCGATAGCGAGCTCCGACCCATGATACCGGTGGGTCACTCAGTTCATCGAAAGTAAATTTCCATGGCAATGGCGGCACGATGCGAACGCGTGCTTCGCCGGTTACGTCGCCGACCTTGGCCGTGATGATCGCAGCAGTGTGAGCCGCGTCGGCGGGTGCTACGTACGAGTTGCCTTCGATCTTTCCGGGGCCTTCGACACTGAAGACGACATTGCTGGCGTCATCCAAATGTTGCCCGTTGGCGTTGAACACACGGGTGGAGAGCGGCAGTTTCTCGCCTGGTTTCAGAAGCGATTCGTTGGGCGTGACGATGATGGTTGCGATTTTCAAGTCTTGATCGATGGGCGTTTCGTCGCCCATCGAATCCGCCATCGACACGGACGTTTGAGTGGCTGTGTCGTTGCCGATGCAAAACAGCGTGTTGGTACTTTGGAAATACAGTCGGCTATCAGCAACGATGGGCGAGGCCGAAAATCCACAGTCACGAACTCGGCCTTTGCTAAGCACGTCGAACCCGTCTTCGGTGGGTTTGACGATTGCCCAGCGGCCATTTTCCGTGGTCACGTAAATTTTTCCGTCGGCATAGAGCAGAGCTGATCGTTGGCGACTGCCGACAAACGCTTTCTTTTCGACGATGACTTCGCCGGTCTTGGCGTCAAAGATCCACATCTTGCAACGGTCGTCGACCAAGTACAGTTTGCCGTCGATCAACACCGGTTCGCTGTAACCGGCGACCACGGCAGGTTCTTTCCACATCTGGCTGACCGAGGTGCCGCTACCGCTGCCGACGACTTTCAACCCAGCAACCGCTCCCATCACGTTGTTGTTGTCAACGTTTTCTTCGCTTTGACTGCAAAAGACTTGATCGCCCACAACCAGGGGTGTGGCAAAGATCCCGCGTCGCGACAGTTCGTATTTCCAAAGTGATTTTCCGCTGCGAGGTTGGAATCCCCAGATCGATCCGTCGCCTGCGCCCAGGATCAACTGACGCTGTCCATTGATGGTGACCAAGCTAGGAGCGGAGTAGGTCGTGTCGTAGGGCAGGTCCTTCGTGCCGCTGAACCAAATGATTTCGCCGCTCTTTTTGTCCATTGCGATCAAGCGATGGTTGGGTTTCGCTTTTTCGCCCCAGTTGATAATGATCCCGCTGATGATCACCAAGTCTTCATGAATGACGGGAAAGTTCGTACGGCCACCGTAAGTGCTGAGCATGCCGAACTGTTCGTGCAACGGAATCGACCAAATCACTTCGCCGGTTTCGCCGTTTAGACAGTGAAAAATGTCACAAGATCCCAAGGCATAAACATTGCCGGTTTCGGGATCACCGACGACACTGCTCCATCCAACTCGCTCGGCTGGTACGTCCGAGAGCCAGACGTTGTAACGGTGTTCCCAGATGTCTTTGCCGGTTTTGGCGTCGACACAGACGATTCGTTCTCCATCGCGAAACGTGTCAGCGTCAGCTCGTTGGATGGTGTATAGCCGACCGTTCATTGCGATCGGCGTGCAGGGTCCACCCAAATCGTCGCGTTTCCAAAGCAGATTGCTGCCTTCGCCGCCCTCGGGATCCCAGTCTTCGGGCAATCCCGTTGCGGTGGCTGTTCCGTCATAGCTGGGGCCACGCCAGTAAGGCCAGTCGGCGGTATCAGCGAATGCCGTTTCGCAGGTGCTCAACAACGCCGCTACCAACAAGGCCATCGCCAAAGTGGTTGGTGCCACACGGGCGGCGGTTCGTTGGAAGCCAGTGAAACAAAGTTGCATCGGTAAACTCTCAGGGAGGAAGTTGTCGGGGGAGTTTGGTTTGGTAGGTTCAATGTCGCGGCAAGATCGCGGCGGATCAATCGTCAAAGTCGTCCGCATCGCCGGAGACCGAATCTTTTAACACGGCTGAGGAGCTGTCGATTCGGTTCGATTGTATTTTCATTACTCATTTCACTGCTCGCATCATTACTCAGCCGAAATCGCTCAGTCGAAATATTCGTCTGCGGGATCAAAGTTGGGCGTGCAGAATATCAAGACTTGCATTTGCCCGATCGCCCGGTGGCGAACGCCGGGAGGAATCAGGATCGAAGTCATGGTTTGGATGGGGGTTCGCTGACCGTCGAGTTCGATGGCCGCGTCAGGTTCGCATTGCAAAATAACGTAAACCTCGGTGTGTTCTTTGTGATAGTGTTCACGTGCATCCTTGCTGATTTGGGTCAAATGAACAGTGCCGGGCGTTTCGTCGCGGTCCGCAAATGCTCGCTTGGCGATTCCGCAGGGGCACTCAACCCCAGGCAACGAAGGCAGGTTGACGATTGCCGCAGTCGATCCTTGAGCCGCCAAGGTAGAGTTGTTGGGGGCGGGGGTAGCGTTCGTGGGTGCTGAAGCACGGTTGATTGGCGAAGCGGCCCGTTCAGTCATTGGGGATGCTCATTGAAAACCGGCGGGAGTCTCACTCTGCCGAGGGGGGGCTGGTTTTCGGGAGGGGCAATTGTTGCAGCGATCACCTCGGTAGGCGACCAACACGACGAAAAAAGGTGGGATGGGTACAGACCTTACAGTGCTAGCAATCCAGGCCTTCAAAGCTCCGTTTTGGGTCCGTCTGTGCAGTTTATACCGATTGGTCCCGATGTGCCATGCGCGCATCCGGAACTAGGCGAATGACCCCGAAAACTCCGTGTTTCGGCATAATCGGTATTGCTTTCCAACGTGCAGAAATTCGCTTGGAACACTGATTGATCCAGTTGTTCACGTCGATACGTCTACAGCGTTCGAGTAGCTAAGTTCCCAACTCGTGGTTGTGAACCTGGCTAAACGAAAGAAGACCCAACGGGGATCGACATTGGATGTTGGTCTCCGCTGAGCAACCACTAAGTAGAGCCGCGTGATCTAAGTCCAAGCAGAAATGCTGACGGCGGGATGTGCGAGCTGAACGAAGTCGGCTGATCAAGTTCGCTTGATCTACCAAGTGCTCAAGACGTTTGAGGTCTGCTCGTCGGCAACTTCGTCCGACGACTGGATCTGAGCGTTGACCGCCGATTTGGTGAATGCGATTGCATTTGGTGTTTGCTCAGGAAACTACCCGCGTAGAGACACTAAGGGAGACGTGGTAACTATGAAACGTTCAATTTTTGCTTTGGCAATGTTGCTTGCTTGTAGCTTTTCGACACAGAGCTACGGATTTGATCTTTTGGATCGCATGATGGGTGCCAGCTGTGGATCGTCCAGCTGTTGCGACAGCGGATGTGCTGCTGGACCATCCTGTGGATGCGAATCGGCCTGTGGCGGCGGATGTGCTAGCGGCGGATGTGGACTGCTAGGTGGTGGATGTTCGGCTGACCCAGGTTGCGGCTGCGAAGCGGCAGGTTGTGGTTGTGCAGCACCAAGCTGCGACGGTGGCTGTGCTGCTGGCGGATGTGCACCTAGCTGCGACAGTGGCTGTGCAAGTGGAGCTTGCGGCTGTGGTGCCGCACCATCTTGTGGATGCGAATCGGGCTGCAGCAACGGCTGTGGCTTGCTGAGCGGTTGTGGTCTGTCGGGCGGATGCAAATCCGAACCAGCTTGTGGCTGTGAAGCTGCTGGCTGTGGCTGTGCCGCACCAAGCTGCGACGGTGGCTGTGCCGCTGGCGGTTGTGGTTGTGCATCGGGTCCAAGCTGTGGTTGCGAAACTGCTTCTTGCCTTAGCCCCAAAAAGAGCTGTGGCCTGTTGGGCAAACTGTTCGGCAAATCCAACTGTGGTAGCAACGGCTGTGACAGCGGATGTGCCGCTGGAGCTTGCGGCTGTGCCGCACCAAGCTGCGACGGTGGCTGTGCCGCTGGCGGATGTGGTTGTGCATCGGGTCCAAGCTGTGGCTGCGAATCGGCTTCGTGCTGTGGCTCGAAAAAGAGCTGTGGCCTGATGACAAAGTTGTTCGGCAACTTGAACTGTAAGCAAAGCAGCTGCGACAGCGGTTGTGCAGGTGGCTGTGCCGGTGGATGCGACAGCGGCTGTGCTGCTGGCGGATGTGCTTCGGCTGGATGTGGTTGCAACAGTGCTCCTGCTTGTGGCTGCGAAGCTCCTTGTGGCTGTGCAAGTGCTCCTGTTCAGTACTCGGCTCCTACAGCTGCTCCGATGCAAGCTGCTCCTGTTTACCAGCCTGCACCTGCTGCAGTTGCTCCTTCACACTCGGCACCACTGCCACCAGCACCGATTGCTGACCCAAGTGCCCGTATGATGACAAAGCGTCACATCCTTCAAGCAAGTGCTGAATTCGTTCGCTAAGAACGAATTCGCTCGCTGCTAAAGCAAGTGCATGGCACTACTGCTCTAGATGTGACCAACAAACGACCCGGCGGGGGAAACCTAGCCGGGTCGTTTTTCGTTTGCGCTGATGACTTGATAGCAACCTTTTCGTGTTGACGCCTGGCGTGCAAACCTAGTATTAGCAAGTGTTGAATTGCGGCCACGGAAGCCTTTTCGCCACGCTCTGCTGACGACGTTCTGTAGACGAAGCTCGGTAGACCACGCTCTGTAAATTCGCTCATGCCTAAAAATGTATTCTTCTCCGTTGGCGAACCCAGTGGTGACCAACACGCAGCACGTTTGATCGAACGTCTGACTGAGCACCAAACCGAAATTCGTACGCGAGGGTTCGGCGGACAAGCGATGCAGGCGGCGGGATGTGACGTCCAGCTGGACCTCACCGAGCACGCCGTGGTGGGAATTGTCGAAGTGATCCCCAAGCTACGGCAGTTCTTTCAGTTCGTGGACCAAGCCGAAGAGGTGTTTCGCAGCGAAAAGATCGATGCGGTCGTCTTGGTTGACTTCCCAGGTTTTAACTGGCACATCGCCAAACGCGCCAAAAAATACGGCATTGAAGTTTTCTATTACTGCCCGCCGCAGCTCTGGGCGTGGGGTGGATGGCGCGTCCGCAAAATGCGTCGCACGGTCGATCATGTGCTGGCCGTGTTGCCTATCGAAGAAACTTTTTTTTCACAGCATGGGATTCCGACGACGTATGTTGGCCATCCGTTCTTTGATGCGGTTCAAGAAAAGCAGCTCGATCAATCGTTGCTCACCGCGATGCAGCAACAGTGTGACCAAGGCGATCATCTGGTGGCGGTGCTGCCCGGTTCGCGAGGCCACGAAGTCCGCCAGAATTGGCCCATCATGCTTGAGTCGATTCGTCGGCTGACCAAAGCTCACCCGCGTGCTCGTTTCCAAGTAGCCGCTTACCGTGAGCAACAGATGCAGTGGTGTCGTGATCAGATGACGCCGCAAGACGAATCGCTGCCGATCGACTTTTATCTGGGAAAAACCAGCGAAGTGATCGAAGGATCGCGTTGCGCGATGATGGTCAGTGGGTCAGTTAGTCTGGAGATGATGGCACGTCGAAAACCTGCGGCGGTCATCTATCGCGTCGGGCGGCTGCTCTATGGTTTTGCCAAATGCGTGATTGGTGTCGACAGCATGACGCTGCCCAACTTGATGGGGCCCAAAAAGGTGTATCCCGAATTGGTTTCGGTAGGAAACCCTGAGCCAGCTGTTGAGTTTCTGTGCAACACAGTGCACGCGATGCTGAAGGATGAATTCTATTACCAAAGCAGCCTGGTGCAGCTGAATCGATTGTCTGATCAACACGCTCAATGTGGTGCGACCACGCGAGCAGCTCATTGGATCGCGGATCGCGTCTGCCCGGCAGACTTGGGCGTTTCTCAATCAGTGCCCACTCGCAACGCTGCCTAGCGTTTACTGCGACGGTCGGCATAGGCACGGCTAGGTGGCTGGCCCTGGTGTTTGGCCTCGGCGGCGTGATAAATTCGTCTTTGCTGGGAAACCAATTTGGCCTCGGATGCGTATAAGGCCAGGTTAGGGTTGTTTTTGCTAAGCAAGTCGCCGTTTTTTACGCTATCCACGAAGTTTTTTGATGTCGATCGATTCAGATTCTAACCTGTCAGCCATGACGACGATGTCGGCCGAAGCGGGGTTTGACGGGAGCGATATTCAGGCTCCGATTCGCATTTCGGGTTTCCTCTGTTTGATTTTGGGCCTGGCCAGCGTGGGTTCCTTTCTGGCAATCGGGATGTTGTTCATTCCCTTTTTCGCGATCGCATTTGGCCTTTATGCGCTCCGCCGCTACAGTCCGCCCAAACCCGTGGGGGTGACGGCGGCCTACTTGGGTGTTTTGCTGGCCGTCGGTTTTGGAGCATTTGGACTCGGTGTGCCTCTGTTCAAAAAGCACACGCTGGGAAGTCAGGCCGAGCAGTTTGCAAGGGACTACATCAAATTGGTTTCGATGGGGCATGATTACTATGCCCTTGAACTACAAAAAGAACACTTCAATCGGTTCCTGCGTTCGATGCCGCTGGAGGAACACTACGCGTCAAATGAAGTGTCCAAAAGAGCGTTAGAAGACTTTCGCCAAGACGGGCTCAGAGACTTGTTGGTCGCGGCGGGACCGGATGCCGAGTGGGAATTGGATCGGCCGATTCGTGTCTTTCACAGTTATGGCCGCGACAATGCCGATGTCGTTTTGTCCAACGAAGGGCCGACTGGTGCGCGACTGATTCGAGTGCTGTTGGAGAGCAACGTTTCCGAGGCAGGCGATCTTCAGTGGCACGTCAAAGTGTTCCAGCAGTATCGTGAACGAATCGTTGCCGAAACGGTCATGTAGAGATCAGCGAAAATCGCGTGTTCGCAATTTCAGTCCGTCAACTTCGTCGGACAAATCCGTGATCCGGCCAACGATCACGTGGATCACGCCTTTGCGGTTTTCCAGTTTGCCGTCGACCAACCAGGCGTTGCTGATTTGAGCGATCTTAAAGAACCGCTCCCAAACTTTGGCGAACATGACCAGGTTGATTGAACCGGTTTCATCTTCGATGGTGACAAACGTGATCCCCTTGGCTGTGCCGGGACGTTGACGCATCAGCACCAATCCGGCAACACGGACGTGGCGTCCATCACGAAGATCCGGCAACTGCGCCGCCGTGACACATCGCTTGCCGGTCAATTCGCGCCGTGCAAACGAAATCGGATGAGCTTTTAGGCTCAATCCCTGCGTGCTGTAGTCGGCATAGACTTCTTCCAGCGGTGACATTGGAATCAATCCGTCGGGGACCGCTTCGGCGTCGTCGACCCCGTCCAGCAAAGGCGTGCAACCGGGCGACTGTTCCTGTGCCAGCGACTGCCACACCGCCGCTCGGCGATCGCTTGCCAGGGAACCCAATGCGTCGGCGTCAGCCAGAGTGGCGATCGTAGATTTGCTCAAACCAGATCGCATGGCCAATTCGTTTACCTCCGAAAAAGGCCCGCCGCTAACTCGCTGCGACAACAACCGTTCGGCGTCGGTACTGCGTAGTCCTCGGATCGTTCCTAAGCCCAGTCGAATGGCAGGTTGCCGTCGATTGCGATCTTCCTCCAATGTTGATTCCCAATCGCTATGGTTCACATCGACCGGGCGGATGCGAACTCCATGCTGTTTGGCATCGCCGACTAGCTGTGCGGGCGCATAAAAACCCATCGGCTGGCTGTTAAGCAGCGCCGTGCAAAACGCAGCCGGGTAGTGGCATTTCAGGTAGCACGATGCATAAACCAGCAAAGCAAAACTGGCGGCATGTGATTCAGGAAAACCGTATTCACCAAAACCACGAATCTGATTGAAAACATGTTCGGCAAACTCGTCGGACAGACCGCTCCGCTTCATTCCATCCAACAACTTCAGGCGGAATGCATCGATCATGCCCGGTCGTCGCCAAGCTGCCATTGCACGACGCAATTGATCGGCTTCGCCCGGCGTAAAACCAGCAGCGACGACGGCCAATCGCATCGCTTGTTCTTGAAAGATCGGAACCCCCAGCGTCTTTTCCAGCACGCCACGGATTGCATCGTTGGGGTAGAACGCCTTTTCCGGGTTCTCACGCGCCTGCAGAAACGGATGCACCATGTTGCCTTGAATCGGGCCGGGACGCACGATCGCAACTTCGACGACCAGATCGTAGTAGCAGCGCGGTTTCAGTCGCGGCAACATACTCATCTGTGCGCGGCTTTCGATTTGAAACACGCCCATCGTGTCCGCTGCACAAATCATGTCGTAGGTTGCCTTGTCGTCCGGGGGAACGGTGGCCAGCGAAAGCGACCTGTGGTGATGCTTGGCGATCAAATCAAAACAGCGGTGCAGGGCAGAGAGCATTCCAAGCGATAGCACGTCGACTTTCAGAATGCCCAGTTCGTCCAGGTCATCTTTGTCCCACTGGATGACGGTCCGGCCTTCCATCGCCGCATTTTCGATCGGGCAAAGTTCGCACAGGTTGCCCGCCGTCATCACCATGCCGCCCACATGTTGCGAAAGATGTCGCGGAAATCCCACCAATGTTTGGACCAAGTAAACGAATCGCTTGCCCGTTTCGCTCTTGGGATCAATGCCGCAATCCAGGCATCGATCATCCATGTCAAAAGTGCGAGAAAAACTGTGCGCCATTTTTGCCAACGAATCAATCGCGTCGGCCGAAACGCCCAGCGCCTTGCCGACTTCGCGAACGGCGCTCTTGGGGCGATACGTTGTCACGGTGGCCGTCATGCCCGCGCGATCGCGACCGTACTTTTCATACAAATACTGCAGCACTTCTTCGCGGCGTTGATGTTCAAAGTCGACATCGATATCCGGGGCCTCGTCACGTTCGCGGCTCACGAATCGCTCGAACAGCAAATCCGTCTGGCTCGGATCAATATTGGTCACGCCCAGGCAATAGCAGACCGTGGAATTAGCAGCCGAACCGCGTCCCTGGCAAAGGATACTGCGTTCTCTCGCAAAACGCACCATGTCCCAAACCGTCAAGAAATATGCTTCGTAGTGCAGTTCTTCGATCAAGCGGATTTCGTGTCGAATCGATTCGATGACTTTTTCGCTGACGCCATCGGGCCATCGTTGCTTGGCTCCCTCCCAAGTCAGACGTTTTAGATGTTCGATCAACGACATTCCCGGCGGCGCCATTTCAACAGGATACTCGTACTTCAATTCAGCAAGCGAAAACTGACACCGCTCGGCGATTTCGACGGTCCGTGCTATGGCGCCGGGAATGTCACGGTACAGATCCGCTATTTCATTTAGCGATCGCAAGTGTCGCTGGCTGTTGGCAAAACGCTGCTCGTGTACATGGTCGATCGTGGTGCCGTTGCAAATGGCGGTCACGCAGTCGTGCATCAGCATCCGCTCGGGGATGTGGTAGTGCACGTCGCCGCTGGCTACCAACGGCACATTGTTCTTCAGCGACATTTCACGCATGGCGGCAATGTGTGATGCATCGTCCACGCCACGATGGACTTCACACATCAGGTAGCCGCGATCTGCAAAGACGTCGCGAAACCGCTTACGCAAAAACCGAGAAGTAGACGGATAGGCTTGTTCGCTGGTGGTCAATAAACCGGCGATCATTCCGTCGGAGAACTCAGCAACGTCATTCCAGCTCAATTCGCAACTGCCTTTTTCACAGCGCAGCCGTCCGCGTGAAATCAATCGGCACAGTCGGCCATAAGCAGCTCGATCGGTCGGCCACAGCACGATCGGTGGCGCATCGGTTGGATGAACTTCGCTGCCGACGATGTACTTGAATTTCAGGTCTTTGGCGGGACCAAATCCTCGAACCACGCCTGCGACACTTTCCCGATCTGTCAGCGCAATGCCGCCATAGCCAAGCTTGGCAGCTTGGCGGACCAGTTCATCGGGATGCGACGCACCGCTTAAAAACGAAAAGTTGCTTTTGCAGTGCAGTTCGACGTACTGCATAGGGGGGACCGGATCAAATCAATGAATTCGTGCTGCTTGCTGAATCGTACTGCGTGGGACGACGCGTCGATGCGATTCGTTATCGGGCGATCGTATTTAGAGCCAAGCCGCGTGTCACGTCTGGTCATCAGGAACCGCAGGACCGATGTGCGGCTTTGTATACCCAACGGCTCGATTGCTATTGATCGGCGAAAGAAACGAATCGCCAGGATCGTACTTCTCAAACTTCCAGCCACACCAGCGTAGCCAAAGTATCACGAGCGCCGACCAGTAGTGCATGCTCAGTAGCGTGATAGGAACCATCGGGATCCCCATCAGTCCCACCGGAGACTCGCGACTGGCCATTGCGAACATCAGAAAAATCAGAGTACCGCAGATCACGCAACCCGTCCCCCAGATCATCCGTCCTTGGTCACTCTGCGACGATTGAGATGCCATCGTCTGCAGTCGACCCCAAACATGAAACCCCACCGTCATCATTAGCATGGAGGCTGGAATCAAACAAAGTGCACCGGCGAGCTCAAACTCGCTCGCTTGGGTGATCGCCAGCGTCAGCGCAATGGATGCCGTCGCATCCATGACATCGACGATGCCGAGCGGTCGTCTTGCGACCGCGTACTTTCCCCAAGCCAAAGCCGTCCATCCGCGCCGATACTGGATGAAACCTGGAATCGCGAAGGGGACGATCAGCAAGATGCCTGCCGGTTCAATATCGTTTCGACTGAGAACGACGATGTTGATGAATCCGAATATCGTCGCGTAGATCAACGCCAAGCGAGCAGTGAAAAGCCAAGGGCACGATGCGATCCAGAGCAGCGCGAAAAGCACTGACACGTAGACGAGTGACCCAATCCATGGAGCCAGGATCATCATCAGGCGGTCGTTGTCGCTTAGCCAGGGATACAGCAAGGTGAAAAGTGCAGACGACAGCCACGCGAAACAGATCACTCCAAGCAATCCCAGCACTTGGCTGGCGACCGAATGAAACTTTCGGTGGTTGCCGGTAAATAGGCGTTCCAGCAGCCAGGTCGAATAGAGCGGCGACCCGTCGGATTGCTGTGATTGGTTCATTTGTTTTGACACCCAGGCATGGCACTCAGATATCAAACTGGGCGAACCACCACACGCGAACCTTGTTTGCCGATGACTTTGACGCTGACACCTGGGTCGACAAAATCGCCTTCGGTCACCACGTCGACCACATGATCGCCGAACTGCATTTTGCCGCTCGGACGCAAGGCTGAAAGTGTCTCTCCGACGTCGCCGGTTTCGACTCTTTGCCAACCCGGCAGCATTTCTTCACTGTCGATATCAACCGCCGCGGCACCGCTCAACGCCACCTGCGGTTTCAACGTGAGTCGACTGAGTCCCGGTATTTCGCCGATGTAATTGGCCAGCAGCATCAGGGCGACCAGAAAGCCTAGGAAAGCACCCAGCACGGTAAAAGCGTCCATGCCAAGGCTCGCTAAATCTTCGCTCGAAGTTGGCAACAAAACGCGCCGTGAAGCCATGACCAACGAACCAAGTGTTAGCGCCAGTCCGCTGACACCTGCGACACCGAAACCGGGAATCACAAAAATCTCAGCCGCGATAAATGCCAGTCCAATCGCAAACAGCATCACTTCCAACCAACCCGCAGTCCCGCCCAGGAAACGACTCCAAAAGAACAGCCCAAAACACAAAATCGCCAACAGACCGCCAACGCCCATTCCTGGTGCACCTAGTTCGATGACCAAAGCAATCATTCCGATCACCAACAGTAAGAAAGTGACGAATCCCGAATTAAGCACCAGCACCAACGTATCAACCCACGTCCGCTTCTTGATGGGAATCGGAGACTGCACACCCAGCGCGTCGGCAAGCTCATCGCGGCTCTGGATCGTTTGATTGGCCATGCCAAGTTCCACCGCGCGGCGACCATTGACGGTAAAGAACATCTCCTTGCCTGCTTCGCGAATCGGTTTGCCCTTATTCCACTGGTCGGCGTCCTTGAGCGTTTTCCATTCCTTGTCGGAAATGTATCGCACACGCCCGTCTACTTTATGCGTCGCCTCGAACACGATCATGTCTTTGTCCGACATTTTCTCCGCCAGTGTTACTGGGCGACCGGTCGCTTCGGCGGTGTCACGCGCTTTTTGAGCCACGACGCTACGGCTCTTCGCTGGCGTGTAACGAAACGCACCGTCTTCGCCCATCACGATTTCGCCGGCGTCGCCCATCCGCGCGCCCGGCAGCATGATGATTCTGTCGCAGGCAAGTGATATCAACGCCGCACCACTGATCGCATCCTTTTCGATGTAGGCTACTGTCTCGACGTCTTTGGCGTCCAAGATCATGTCCATCATCTCGAACGTGACGCTGGTAAAACCGCCAGGGCTATGAATGTCTAAAATGATGACGTCAACATCCGAATCAACCGCCTCTTGAAACTTGCGTTTCAGCAATGCACCACTTAGTGGATTGATGTCTTCGTGAAGTTCGATAATGACCGCGCGGCGGTTTGTGGGACGCGGTTTCGCTTCCCCATCCTTCGCATCGCCCTCGGCGACATCTTGGGATGGCTTTGGGGCCACCTGCGTTTCGGCGGGATCTTGGGCATTTAAGAAAGCTGGCGCGGTTGCAATCACACCAGCAAGCAACAATGCAACGATACCAATAATGCGTAGTAAGCTGTGGCGTTTCATGGGGGGCCCAAATTTCGATCAACAGGTGATCATCCAGTTTAGCACCCAATGCGAGCACATTGCGATGGTGTCTTGTAGCATGCGGTTTGTCTAAGGAAATTGCATGCGAGAGAGCGTCGTAAAGCAGGCTATTACTTCTCCCAATAGTTCTTCACATCGCGGAAACGTCCCTTTGGCAGCGTACCATTGCCGCCGTTAGTTGCCCCACTACGCGAAACCATCCTTCGGCATGCTACGACTCAGCAAAGTGACTTGCCTCCATCTGCCTTGCTCATCAACAGCCAAAGCATGGTGACTGGCCCTCATTGGTCGTCATCGTAGCCGGCCTGACGGTACAGCCGGGCGGCTTCGTGATAGGGTGGATCCCAGCCGAGTTCCTTCAACAAATCGCGTCGCTTCTTGAGATACCATTTCGGTTCAATCGATCGCCGATTTGCTTCCAGCAATTCCAGTGCGCGACCTTTCTTGCCCGAACGCCGAAACATCCGGTCTTGCAACAAAATGAACTCGGGACGATCTTGTTCCGTTTGCTCGGTCAGCCGCGTGTAAATGGCGACAAGTTCTTTTTCATAACGCTCCGGATTTGAAATCGGCCACGCCTCTCGAACGACTGGCAGTTCGCGATAAGCCACCGCGCGGCCCAGGCGATAACGGGTGTACGCGAGTGCCCAGCCGGTCGGCGTCTCTAGCGGTTGCGACGCTGTCGGCAACTCGTCCGATAGAACAGTTTCAAGCTGCTTTGCCAGTGGAATGGTCCTGCGCAAGTTCTCTTTTCGTTCGTCGTCGGTATCGACCACTAGCAATTGCGTTTGCAAAGCAATCATCTGCTGCCAAACACTGGAGGCGACTTCTGCTGGGCGTTCCAAATGCTTCAGCAATGGCTCGTCAACCAGTTCCGATTCAAACGGTGCATCGCTGGGTGCTGAAGGCATTTTCCCTGGTTTCCAGCGACGAAGCCATGATTGCCGGGCGAGGTATTCCAGGCGATCGTCATCCGTGCTGGCAGTTTGAGTCTTCTTGGCTAGCGCCTCCATTTGTTCGGCTTGCCAGTTCGTCGCAACGACAATACGAGGTTCTTCGGCAGTCGAGCTGGCCGGCCGCGACGCGAGGACAAGGACTGCGAGCCACATCTGCCAACGGAGATCGCTGAGTCGTGGCCGAAGGAGATAGCTGGCCATGTCGAAGTCAATGGAACGGGAAAAGCGAGAATGAAGAGAGAGCGAGGCCGGTGCAATCGAAGTTTTTCGTCGGACTGACCAAAACACCTGATGCAGTGGTAAGAGATTGTGCCCAAGTTCGGAATGCCAGCACACTCCCCAGTTTAGGCACGCCCCTGATCACGCAAGAATTTCTTGAACGACCCTGGCTTCTTCGGGGCCGGTCAGTCGGTGATCGCGGCCTTCGTGATGGAACGTCAGTTGGTCGTGCTGCAGCCCAACCAAATTGAGAATCGTGGCGTGAAGGTCGCGGAAATGAACTTTCCCTTCCACCGCACGAGCACCGGTTTCATCGGTTCGCCCATGGACGTATCCCGATTTCACTCCCCCGCCCGCCATCCAAAACGTAAACCCTCGCGCGTTGTGTCCCGTTTCGTTCTTGCCGTCGCCGGGCGTTAGTCCGGGGCGTCCAAATTCACCACCCCAAACCACCAATGTGTCGTCCAATAAACCGCGCGCCGCCAAATCTTCCAGCAATGCTGCGATCGGAGCGTCGGTGGTTTCACAGTTCGCCTTCAAATCACGGCGGTGATCTTTGTGTTGATCCCAGCTGCCGTGATTGACTTCGATAAACCGAACACCCGCTTCGGCAAAACGACGTGCGAGCAGACATTGCCGACCAAAATCGGTCGGTCGGCAGGTACCAACCGACAGTTTTTTGCCAACGCGATATCGCTGCAGTGTTTGCGCCGTTTCATTGGACAAGTCCAACAGTTCCGGTGCCGTTGATTGCATGCGAAAAGCCAACTCCATCATTTCGATCACCCCTTCGAGCTTGGCATCGCCTGCCCGCTGGGCCAAATGATTTCGGTTCATCGATTGAATAAAATCAAGTTGCTCGCGTTTCGCTGACGGAGGAAGATGATCACTGGCGATATTGCGGATCGTTGCCAACGACATGTTTTCGCCATTCACTCCGATCGGCGTACCGGCAAATGACGATGGTAAGAACTCGCTGGAGTAGACCGAGTGTTTTGCCGCATTGAGACTGATAAATCCGGGCAAGTTCTCGTTCTCCGAACCGAGCCCATAGTTGATCCATGAACCCATGCTCGGACGTTTGCGTAGTTTTTCGCCGGTGTGAAGTTGCAGGAACGATTGAGCATGATTGCCCGTGTCGGCGTGCATGCCATTGATTACACACAGGCGATCGGCGTGCTTGGCTGTTTCGGGCATCAGGTCCGAAACCCACATCCCACTCTGTCCGTGTCGTTTGAAATCGACGACCGATCCAGCGTGAGGCTTCTTTCCCACTTGTGGTTTGTAGTCAAACGTATCGAGTTGCGCCGGTCCGCCACTCATGCACAGAAAAATTACACGCTTGGCACGTGCCGCGACCGCGTTTTGAGCAGCAGCCCGTTGCCCGCTCAGCGCCTGCATCGCCAGAAAACCGAACCCGCACGATGCAGACTGCAACATCGATCGCCTGGACGGCTTATTCGTTTCGTCGGTATTGTTCGTCATCGGCATGAGCTAATCGATGTAGCGGAATTCGTTGCAAGACAACAACGCCTGGCAGAAGCTTGCCCAAGCAAGATTCTGGCGTTGATGCGCGTCGTCGACGGTTGGGCTGAGCTTTTCCTCAATGGCTTGGATGTGTCGCAGTGCGGCTTGTTGCTCATCGGTGGTTGGGCTTCGCCGCAGTGCACGGCGAAAAATCATGGTGACTCGTTCGGCGTCACTGACGTTTTCCCCTGGCACGGAATCAGCGTTCGCATTGAGCGGTGCCTTGGGTAATGAATTTGCCAACGCACTGGATTGAGCAACTAGAAAGGGGCTGTTCAGCAAGAACAAGGATTGCGTTGGCAAAGTCGTCGCGTTGCGTTGGCCAGCGATGGAGACCGCATCGGGAAAATCAAAGGCCGCCAATTCTGGCGGCGGCGCGTGACGCAACATGCACAGGTAAATGCTGCGATGATTGCTGTCGCGATGCAGCGTCGTCGCTTCGCCTGCTGGCCAATTGATTAACGAGACAACCTTTTCCACTGCCGAACCCTGCCCAGGATTCAGGTCGATCTGACCGCTTGCTTGTAGCATGCTATCGCGGAGTGATTCGGCATCCAGGCGGCGCCGATTGTGTCGAGCGAGCAGACGATTGGCGGGATCCGCATCAAGGATTCGTTGGCTGGTCTGGCAGTCCAGTTGGTAGGTGCGACTCAAGACAATGGCACGGATCATTTGCTTGATCGACCAGTGTTCGGCAAAACGATTCGCCAGATGGTCAAGCAGTTCGGGGTGCGAAGGTCGCGCTCCATACAGTCCAAAATCGTCGGGTGTGGCAACGATTCCTTGGCCGAATAGATGCTGCCAAATGCGATTGACCATCACACGCGACGTTTGCGGATGATCGCGATGGGTCAGCCAAGCGGCAAGCTCCCGTCGGCCGCTTTCATCGGCGTTGACAGAATAATTCGCGGCTACAAACTTCGATGGATCCTTTTCATCACTCAGTCGGCGATACGCGGTCAGAAATCCACGAGGCACTGCCGCGCCTTTCTTAGCGCCACCATTGATATGAATTTTGCAGTCGGCAGGTTTCGCTTTGTCTCGGGTTCCCATCGCTAGCACAACGGTCGCTGGGGCTGCGCCACGCGGTTGTCCCGAGGCCAAGTGCAATCGCTGGGATTCGTCGTCAGTCAAGCCTCGCTCGAAGATTGCAAATTCAGCAAGGTTTCCATCTAGCGGAGCAAACTTGTCGCTTCGGTTTGCAAAACAAAATTCGGTCGAATCACCAAATGTGGCCGCGATCTCGTGATCAATTTCCGGTTTCAGTTGACCATTCAGGAATACCCTTACCCGATTCTTGCTGCGAATCATCACAACATGATTCCATGTTCCCGAAGCGATTACGGTTGTGCCCACAATCGACGTTTTGGCTTGGTTACCGTTGAAGACAAACAGCTTGCCTGATCTCGATTTGTCATGTGCTCCGCCGATGCCAAGATGATCGCCGGGCAGTTGCTTGTCACCCAGTTTCGCACGCGAAAACAAATACGCGGTGATCGGCCGGGCCAGATTGTCTGTGTTGTTCTTGAACCAAAACGCGACGGAATAAGAATCCTCTGCGTTGTTCAAAGCTCCGCGCAGATCGGCATTTTTGACCTTCGCATAATTGGCTGCTGTATATGACACGTCGCCGGCGACCTTCAAGTCTCCGGGAGCCTTGTCCAGCTTTGCATGCACCAGTGGCCGAAGCTGGTCGATGGTGTCCGAATAGTTTGGGGGAAAATCGGTGCTAGCTGACGTGGGTTGATGCCGCTGAGATTCGTCCCAGGTCGATTTCAATTCGTGCAATGCAGTCGGCGGCGCGGTCAGTTTTTCATTGCCAGCCAGCCCATACAACGTTTCCGTGCTGGCAAAGATTCCAGCCAATGCGTAGTAGTCGGCAGTCGGGATCGGATCGTGTTTGTGGTCGTGGCATCTCGCACAAGCGACGCTGACACCCATCACCGCCGTGCAAACGGTGTTGATTTGGTCGTCGACAACATCCATCGGAAACAGTTTGTTCATCGCCGCGGCAGGCTTCGCGCCGATCGCTAGGAACCCCGTGGCCACGAGCTGTCGGTTTCGTTGCTCGGCAGATTCGGCCGGGAGCAGGTCGCCGGCAATCTGTTCGGTGATGAATCGATCGTAAGGCACGTCGCGATTGATCGCATCGATGACGTAATCACGGTATCGCCAAGCATGCGGAAAAGAAGCATTCCGACCAAGTCCATCATCGCCGTTGGATTCCGCATAACGTGCGACATCCAACCAGTGTCGACCCCAACGTTCGCCAAACTGTGAGGAGGCAAGCAGCTGATCGACCAGCCGCTCGACTGTCTTTGGTTGATCGATTTGGAAATCGGCAACAAAGTCTTCTGTCTCCTCCGCAGTCGGCTGCAGTCCAACCAAGTCAACGTACAGGCGTCGGATTAGAGTTGCTGGATCCGCGTCACGAGCGGGTGTGAATTTTGCACCTTCGATCCGCGCCAGTACGAACTGATCCAGTGGGTCACGTGGCCAGTTCGTGTCGTCGATCATCGGTGTAGGAACGTCGCGTCGTCGCAGGAACGACCAAAATGCTTCCCGGTCCAGCGGCGACTCTTTCGCAACAGATGCGATCCCTGCCGGCCCGTTTGGCTCGATTGACTTGGGGAACTGTCCGCCTCGTTGAACCCAGCTGACAAAGTCATTGACGATGGTTTCGTTCAAGGGATCGTCGGGCGGCATTTCGACGCCATGATATCGAAGTGCTTGGATGATCAGGCTTTCGCCGGGTTTTTTTGCAACCAGCGCAGGCCCCGTTTGTCCGCCCTGGAGGATTCCGTCGGAACTATCCAACAACAGATTTCCACCGATGGATTCGGCGCCCGCCGAATGGCATTCGTAACAATGTTGGACTAACGCAGGTCGGATTTTGTTTTCAAAGAACGCACGATCCTTGGCCGACAGGGTTTCTCCATGGGCGGAATTTGCGTTGACGAACAGAAAGCACGCAGCGCAGACGATGAGAGAACGAGCAAGTCGACTCACGGCGTTTTTGGCGGGACTGAGGTAGGGGCGAGAGGCAGGACCGACGATTGACGCGCATCCGTTGCAGCGATGCAAGCTTTTTTCAAAACGGTCCACGTCCCATCGCATTCACACTAGGCCATTTTATTGCTCGATTCTGTTCAGTACTCAACCGCTGCGAATGCAATGACCAAGGTCAGCTAACATGTTATCCAGACCGGGCTCGGACGCTGCCCGGCTTCGATTTTACGAGTCGAACAGGATTCAATTCAGCGAGCGAGTATCTGAACAAACGTCCGCAGGGTTGCCCCGTGTGCACCCAATGTCCCGTTTTCCAGGAACCATAACTACACACTCCCTGCCCGGCTTTGACTCTTTTCAAATCGATTTTGAGTTGCCGCTACAATATCGACTTGATTCATTTCCTTGGAGATCCGGCCCGATTCATGACACAACTTCGCATCCTTTGTTTGTTAATCAGTTTTTTTGCGGCGAACGCCGTTCAATCGTTTGCCGCCGATTCACCGCTGCGCATCCCACTTTGGGCCGAAGGTGCACCAGGCTCCGTTGATCGGATGCACGAACCAGAAAGATTGGACGGAACCAATGTCAGCAACGTTCATCATCCATCGATCACGCCGTACTTGCCTGCCGAAGGCACTTCGACTGGCACGGCGATCTTGATCGCTCCGGGCGGCGGCCACAAAAAGTTGTGTTTGGGGCACGAAGGTGATTCGTTGGCGAAGTGGTTCGCTGACCATGGCATCGCTGCGTTTGTGATGCGATATCGACTTTGCCGTGAACCCGAGTCGACCTATACCTTGGAAGGCGACGCGATGGACGATACTCGTCGTGCGATTCGCACCGTCCGGGGCAACGCGAAAAAGTGGAACATTAACCCCGATCGGATTGGCATCGTGGGTTTTTCAGCCGGCGGCGAGCTGGCTGCCTATGCGGGAATGAACCCACAGGACGGTGATCTGAACAGCAACGATCCGGTCGAACGTGTTAGTAGTCGACCGGACTTCGTGGGGCTGATCTACCCTGGCAAATCAAGCACATTTACTGTGAAACGCGGCATGCCACCGGCCTTCATTGCATTCGGCTTCCACGATCGTGATGACATCTCGATTGGTATGGCCAAGGTTTATTTGCAGTACAAGCAGGCCGACGTGCCATGTGAGATGCACGTCTATAGCAGTGCGGGGCACGGTTTCGGATTCCGCCCCGACTCCAAAACTGCCGCCGGTGATTGGCCGCAACGAATGTGCCATTGGTTGATCGACACCAAGCTGCTGGCGGGTAAACCCTAAAGCGCCCGATGAAATAGAGGCAAGCGGTCATCGCTGTCTCAACAGAAAATCGTTTTCGCTACAAGCAACACGTTAGCGTGACGATTAGGGCAAAGAAATGATGAATGTGCGAAAGAAGCATAGGCCTGATTGATGTCCAAAGTAGCCCGCAAATCTGCGAGGCCGAACGCTACGGTTGAGCAGTGCAATTCCGTTTTTTTGCCACGTCACCGACAATTGGTTTAGCGACCGAAAACCGAATTGGATCGTCGTTTCGAAACGACGAAAGGCCGAGCTATGCTCGGCCTTTTTTGTTTCTCGTTGCAGTGCCGTGTTTACTTGTCCGCGTAGACCGTAAGGCTTTGTCCGTGGTGGTACTTTTCCAGAAAGTCTTCGATTGGCCCTTCGGTCGAAAGGTCGAGCGATTCTTTGAGCGACGCGTTGAACGTTAGCATTGCACCCTTCTTTTGAATCGCTCGAAGCTCGCACTCGTATTGGTCGCCGTTCCATTGCCAGAAGTGGTGTGGGACTTTCGCCTTCGTCACAAACTCGTGCCATTTGCCAGTTGGACAGATGTAGTAGCCTTCCGAAGTGTAGGTGCTGGTAAGCTTATTCCAGAGGCCGGACTTGGGATCCAGCACTTGGATTTCGACGTATTTATCGGGGTATCCCCAGTATCCGATAAAGGTGATTTCGTCCGTGTGGTGATCATAGGTCTTGCCATGAAACGGCTCGCGCAAGCAGCCTGTGCATGTCGCCATGACGAGTAGGCCGAAAATCGCAATTTTTCCAGTTGTTGATAACATGTTTTTCTCCCTGTGACGCTTCTCGGAGTCGTTAATAGAACTGCGAAACGAAATGGTTCGCGGTTGGACGGATAACACTCGCGTCCACTCCCACACTCTAAGATTGCCAGGGGAACAGAACTCCGGTCACGGAATATTCACGTCGCTATAGGGGCGGATGTTGATTGAGTGATCGGAGACGGCTGAAACGAACGATGGGCACCGATTTACACCGGCACCCAAGTTCGTGCGATCTGACAAAGCGTTCCTGGCGAAAGCCCTTTCACTGGTACCACATCCAAACAGTTGCTTTGAACTGAACGCTGAGGCAGGTGGTGTCATTGCCATGGATGGTTAGTTCGTGCTTAGTGACGCTTTGTTCTTGTTCCTCCAGCGTGTCGCCAGGGCTGACGTACGTGCCGTTACCGAGTGGGAGCGTCCACGCGTTGCTATTCCATTCGAAATTGTCGTCGCAACCAATCCCACGAAATTGGTCCGGAATAATTCCGTGTCCGACGCGGTCCAGCGTAAACGGAAACTCGTCCGTGTCGTCCTCCCGTACCGAGATCGCGAGCTTGATTTGTTCTTCCACGCCGCTGGATTGGAGCACTGCGCCGTACGGTACGTACTCGTCGCCGGTGCCGAGATGGTGGTAGCCACTTCGTTCAGGGTCATGCACAAAATCCAGGCTAGTTCCGTTGTGCGTATGGTCCTGAGATCCGTTAAAGAGTTGAAAGGTGAATGCCATTTCGCCTTTGCTTAGATCGTCTGAATCGTCCAGGATTTTTGCTGAAGTCACGAGGACCGATGTTTGCCGTACCCTTGTTCGAAACGCACCCATCTTTGGCTGGGGTGACTGACCGAACGAATGAAAGAACAGCACGTAATAGTACAGCGTGTCGGCTTCCAAATCGGTGACCAATAACTCTTGCGGAGTCGCGTCGGTGGTACTGTAGTTGCCAAGCTTCTCGAATTGAATGTCCTGCTCGTTGTAGAGCATATCGTTGTCCTCTGGAAGCAACATTGATCTGCTCACGACTAACCGCGGAACAACGTTTGCTGTCGTGTGGAACTTCATCTGCGCAAAGGTGCCCCCACGCCGCGTTTTGATAAAGGAGTTATCGGCCAACGGAGAATCGGGAACAGCGCCGATCGCTTTGTTGATGTCACGCATCGTCCGCTGGTTGTTGGGTTGTGAGCGGCCAAATTGGGCAGTGGCCAGTTGCGTTTGTGCCATCAAGATGGTCATCGCCAGGAGCAAGAATTTGCGTTGCATTTGATTTTCCGGGTTTGGGGTTTGCTTTTCGGTGCACCAAAAGCGATGCACCCAAAGATCGCCGTGCCAGTGCGGGGGCGGACACCTTTCAATGCACCCGTGAAAATCAATTTGGTTGGCCCATTCAGCCAGCGATTGGCAATCTATCCAGTAGCCCGCCGACGCGCCGTCGACGGAAATTTTCAAACTGGAGAGAAACAATGCCTCGAATAATCATGACTCTAAGTGCCGCCCTGTTCTGCTTGGCCGCGAGCAACGCAGCGGCTCAAACCAGCCTGGCGGTCGCAAAGGATTACAAGATTCGCCGTATCGTGACGAAGGTAGATCCTGCACCGCCGATCAAGAAAATTCCGCTACAGGTGCTGAACTTTAAGCAGAACGTGGGCGGATCCTTTGTCGAGTTCGAATTCGCCTCCAACTACAAGGCCGCCGCATTGGTGAACTTGCGAAACGCGTCTTCGTCAACGGATTTGGATGATGCAGAATTGACGTCGCCTGGCAAATTGCACCGAGTATCGTTGGTCAACCTTCAGCCAAACACGTGGTACGAGGCGCAGATCGATCTTTTACCAAGCGAATCGTTTAACGGCGAAGCGCTTCCCTACAAAGTCGAGTTCAAAACGCTCCAGCGTCATGTGTACGTCGGCATCACTAATATCCACGTGTTCGATGATTCCGATGAGCTGTCAGCTGGAGACATGAATTTTGTCTTTCAGATTGGCGATGAACATGGCAACTTCAATGCGCCAGGCAATAGCTGGGATTTCATCAATTTTGATGCCGACTTGCATAGTGGAACCAGCTTTAACCCAGCCCACGCAGGTAGGCCTCATTTTCTTGCAGCGGAGAACGTGAATTTTGACAAGCTAAAAATCGCTGTCAGCAACTTTGAGACGGACGGTCACCAGTACGCCTCGTACATCCCTCCAACCGATATGTACTTGGGATCCGGCTGCCTTTCACGGTCGGAATGGAACAGCGGATTTATCGTCGTCGATATCGCTGGATCGTTTCTAGCACCCGGCGCCGAAACCGCGCAGCAACGTGAGTCAATGTTGCAGCCGTTTGCAATCATGGTGCCTCCGACCGATGAAACTGATCTGCACTACTTGGTCGAAGGCCTGATTAGCGTTGGAAACTACGCATCGAACTAAGCCTTAGGCACAACCCAGAACTTGATTTTCTGTTTGGTGATGGAATCGACTTGGACGATACAGGAATAGAGTCCACATTCAACGATGGGTTCGTTTTCGATGCTGACATCGTCGGGCGTCAGGTTGGTTTCGAGTGCCGTGTTCACCGCTGCGACCAGATCTGCCTTATCGAATGGTTCAGTCAGTCGGTTGTCATCATCGGCCTGTTTTTCAATCGTGACGCTCTCGGACGTGCCGCGATCCAAACGGTCACGGGCAAAGCTGGGCTTGTTGGTGACGCGTCGTTTTAACTGTGATGGATCGAGGACTTCTAAGGTAAAGTCAGCCACGTTTGTGCTCGAAAGGAATTCGTCGAGTGACGTGATTAGGAAGGGCGAGTTGCAAAAATGGGGCATCACGATGGACAGGTCTTGCCGGTTCACAAGTTTCGGCATCTTCGCGACCGGGAACTCCTCTTTTGAAGAAAAAACGTAAGTTGTGCCTTCGCTTTCCAGGTTGAGCTGCAACGCATAGTTCAGCGCGTCCACGCCCTTTGGCAGGACTTCGTGATCGCGACACCAGTCAGCGATTCCGGGGCGATCATCAGGTGAAATCGTTCCGTCTAGTAATCCTCTCACGATCGGAAATTGCGTTGGCGAAAGATTCAGTTGACGAAGCCGCGCGAGGGAGTTGCGTGGCTCCATCCGCTCAATGACGGCCCACATGTCATCTTGCTCAGAAATCTCTTCGTTTGCCCCCGGTCCATCAGTCTGTTTTCCGGTGAATAGCGACGTAAGCCAACCGATCATTGTGCTCTCCCTTGTTCGCGATGGGGACACACCAGAGCGGCGACCCAATGCGGTCAATCATATCACCGCCGGCGAGCCCGATGCTGCAGGATTCAACAACGCGAGATGGAACCGATCAAACCCGGCGCCAGAACGATGGAAAAATAAGCACAAGCACACTGAACACTTCGACACGTCCTAACATCATTAGCCAGACAAACAGCAACTTGGCTCCTTGGCTGAATCCGGCGTAGTTCTGTGTCGCGCCGACGACGCCCAGCCCCGGCCCGATATTATTGAGAGTGGCGGCGACCGCGCTGGCGCTATCAAGCAGCTTTTCGTCGAGCGTGCTTGGTTTATTGACGACGTTGCCGTCAGTGTCGACGGAGATTGCCTGTTCAGAGAGCTCCCCGACCACACCCCAAGTACTGTTGGGTTCAAACGTGATCAGCAGCATCCATGAAACGACAAAGAGTCCCAGGATCATACAGAAATAGACCTCAATCCCTCGTGTCAGGTTCGGGTCATCAATCGTATTGCCACCGATTCGCAGCAATCGCACGACGCGCGGGCGGTGGGCGCGTTCGATTTCGAGACGCAGGATTTTGTAAAACAAGACGTGCCGGATCACCTTCATGCCGCCACCCGTGCTGCCAGCGCAGCCGCCGATGAACATCAGAATTAGCAAACTGCCACGCGCAAAATTATTCCATTGATCGAAGTCGGCGGTTCCGTAGCCAGTCGTCGTCAGGATAGACACGACATTAAACATCCCATAGCGAAGCGAACCTCCAAACGATTCGAATCCCTGGTCGCTGTGTCGCATGCCAAAGAAAATGATACCCGCCGTCACAGCGACAATGATTCCAATAAAGGCTCGGAATTCGATATCGCGAAACAGGTTCTTGGGACCGTTAATGCAGCACAAAAATAGTAGCGTGAAATTCGTTCCCGCCAAAATCATAAACACGATGGTCGACGTTTCGATTCCCACACTATCGAATCCGCCTAGCGATCGGTTGTAAGTGCTGAATCCGCCTGTTGCCATCGTTCCAAACGCGTGGCACAGCCCATCAAATAATGTCATGCCTTGGATCATGTAGACAATCGTAAGGATGACATTCAGGCCGATGTACATTCCTGCAAACGAGAGCGCTGTTTTTTGCATGCGCGGCATCGAGTTTTCTTTGGTCGGCCCCGGCATCTCAGCGCGCATCATCGCTTTGCCCGCGGATCCTTGACCCAGAATGGCGACGAACAAAACCACAATGCCCAGCCCACCCAAAAAGTGCGTCCAGGAACGCCAAAACAAAATGCAGTGTGGCACCAGTTCAGGCGTTTCCAAATCTGTCAGCACCGTCGCACCCGTGGTGCTAAATCCTGACTGCGATTCAAACATCGCTTCGATAAAAGTGATCGGGCTTCCTTCGCTGATTGATGTGCCACTAAGAAAATAGGGCAGGGCACCCAGCACGGTTGCCAAGAGCCAGCTGAGGCCCACGATTGCCATTGCCTCTTTTTGGAAGAGCGTTTTGCCGCGACCGTTGCGTCCCAAGAACCGAAGCGCGCCACCAACGACCATGCTGATCGCCATGCTCCAGATCAGCCCTTTCGCGCCAGCTTCCTCGAATGCTGCGGCTGGTGGCAGATGAGTTCGATTGGCGAGGGTGGGGAACGCAAATGGCAGGCAAAAGCTCATCGATCCGCCAATCAATAGGCAGATCGTCCCAAGCACACGGCAGAGCAGCGAGTAATTCAAGGCAGCGGTGTTTTGCGAATCAAAAAAGGAAGCGAGTTTATCGTCAAGAGCTTAGTCGCGGACCGCAAGACACGCTGCGCCCGACTGTCGATCGGGCATGAATGTCGTCCTGCCTGCGGATGACTGGCTGGGGTGGTTGCCGCTGAATTGGAGGGAGCTGGAAACTAGTGAGCCATTGATGGCCGGAGGATACCGAAATGCTGGCTCGTTTTGGGGGAGATTGTCGTTCGCCGGCCGGTCAATTCGTTCAATGCGGAGCACTTTGGCCCGCGATCTGCGACGTGGGAGTATTTCCCGTCTGGCTGGCTACATAGGCACTTTTGGTTTGCGTTTTCCCCGATGCAGGGCAATCGAGCTGTGGCCCGGTGAAGAGACGGCTTGGCGGTGGGGGGAGCCGACGTTCGAGGCGTGTTGGCTGCCCTCATCGCTTTTCTGCTGTTGCAAATTGCGCGGTGCAAAATGCTGCACCGCATCGCAACGCTACAATGATCTCAGCCGGTCGAGCATCCGTCGTCGGCGCGTTTTGATTAATTTGGGGGAGTTTTCTTGTGTGTGGTCGATTTACACTTCGCGCTTCTGCGGCCAGCTGGTGTCAAATGTTTCTGCCACATTTGTCGCCGGACGAAATTCCCGAGCTTCCTTCGGGGCCGCGCTACAACATTGCTCCGACACAGTTGATTGCGACGGTGGTCCAAAAGGACGCGGCCCGTGATCGGCAATTGGCGTTGGCCCGTTGGGGACTCTTGCCGTCCTGGGCAGAGGACTTCGCGATCGGCGCCAGAATGATAAATGCTCGCAGCGAAACGGCTGACAGCAAACCGTCCTTCAAGAACTCTTTTCTGTCACGACGCTGTCTGATTCCCGCCGATGGCTACTACGAATGGGCCAAGACCAACGTTGGCAAGCAGCCCTATCTGATTGAACCCTCCGATGGCTCGGTGGCGGCGATGGCAGGACTTTGGAGCGTGAACAAAAAACTAGCAGGCGCGGACGAACCACCGATCGTTTCGTGCACGATTCTTACGACGTTATCCAACCAGACCACGAGCGAGATTCACGACCGAATGCCGGTTTTTTTAGACTCCGACCAATACGAACGTTGGCTCTCTCCAGAGTTTCGAGACGTCGACGTTCTAAAATCGATGTTGCGGCCAGCGGCAGACGACAAGTTGAAAACCACTCCGGTCTCCGCACGTGTGGGCAACGTTTGGAACGATGATTCGGGCTGCGTCGCACCTGTTACGCTCACGAATCAACAGTCACTTTTTTGAACATCTCAGGCCGTCACGGCGCAAGACAATTTCCTCGCAATTCCGCGGACTACCTCTATGAAAAACCAAGCAAACCGGCGCCGATTTCTGCAAGCGTCTGCCGCCATCGCGGTGGCAACTCCTGCCATTTTTACCAGCAAGCGAACGGCGGCTCAGGGAGTGATTGGCACTGGCGATTTGAGATTTACGTGTCAGCATTTGTTTCCAACGTTGCCCGAAAAGTATTCTTGGCAGACAACGCACAATGTGGCGGTCGATCCCGACAACAACCTTTACGTGATCCACGAGGGCAAAGAAGACGATCCCGAACATCCATCGATCTTCGTCTTTGATTCTGAGGGCAAATTTATCCGTGCGTTCGGTCAGCAGTTTCAAGGTGGCGGTCATGGGTTGGAAGTTCGTGTCGAAGGCAGCACGCAGTTTCTGTACGTCACGGCTTACCAGCAAGTCAAATCGATCGCCAAAATGTCGTTGACCGGTGAAGTGGTCTGGGAACGTAATGCGCCGATGAAGAGTGGCAAGTATGCGGAGGGAGAAGCCGAACATCCCGAAAGAAAGTGGGGGCGTGATCGTTTCATGCCGACGAACTTTGCTTTTCTTCCCGACCAAGGCGAGGTGCTTGGCGACGTTCTGCTAGCCGACGGATATGGCAGCTACCAGATTCATCGCTACGACAGCGACGGCAACTGGAAGTCTTGTTTTGGCGGCGTTGGGAAAGGCAAAGGGACGTTCAACTTGCCGCATGGCATTTGGGTTGACGATCGCGACGGTGGTGAACCGGAGATTGTCATTGCTGACCGCGCCAACAATACGCTGCAAACGTTTTCGCCTGACGGAGCCTACCAGCGCACGATCGATGGGTTTGGATTGCCAGCGAACGTGGACACCTATCAAGACTTGATGCTGGTGCCTGAGCTGGTGGCAAGGGTTTCGATTCTCGATCGTAATTACAACACGATTTCGACGGTCGGTGACGATCGCGATAGAATTTTGGCAGACAAAGAAAAGTCAAAGGGTTTTACAATCCGGACCAAAGAAGACCAATGGCAGCAAGGCAAGTTCGTCCATCCCCACGATGCTTGCTTTGACAGAGAAGGCAACATCTACGTTGCCGAATGGGTTTCCACCGGCCGCGTCAGCAAATTGACTCGCGCGTGAGTTTGCCGATCCAATTGGTGCGACAATTGAAGTGGAAAGATCTCTTGGAAACTGAACGCAGGCCAAGAGATGCTGGTTGTACTGCCAGATTCTCGCACATCGTTTCTTAGTGCATGCGGTGTGCAGAAGAAAACACTGACGAATCGTCTTTGCTTAACCGTCCTGTTGAGTTGGGTACTGGGCCCGGGCGAGTGTGAAGATCGCGGCGCAGAGGGTTACGAGGGTGATCGTGAAGAGGACGAACAAGTGAATGTAGGGCGGTTCGTGTCCAAAGAAACTCTCGGCGGTCGAACGTGCTTCTTCCCAGTTCATCCACTCGGCCAATAGGCCGCGAAGCCGATAGTTGACCGTGATTTTGTTAGCGACTGCGGGCACCAACGAAAGACCGTATTCGATCGCCAGTGTATAAAAGACTGCGGTGACCATCGAGCGACGAGGAAAGATAACGCCGATTAAAATGAAGATGCCAGCGTGAGCGAAACACGACAGCACAGATAGAATCGACAGCACGGTCCACAGCCGTAGCCCACCGACATTGTCGACCAACAGTAAGCAAAGCGACAAACCAACCAAGGCGGCGGAAACGGACCACAGTACCGCAGTCAAGTATTTGCCTAGCAAGACGGTTGATCGTCCGCTCCGTCGCATGGCCAAATAGATCCATGTCTGGCCTTCGATTTCGGTACTGATCGCTGGGGTCGCCCATAACAGTAGCCCGAGCAAGCAAACCATTTCGGGGATCAAAAAATAGAGCGTAATGCCCCATTGTTCGATTCGAATGGCATTGGTGGTCCGGTCCATCAAAACAAAAATTGCAACCGGGAAAGCCACTAGGACAGCCCAGATCGCGAAACGGCCTTTTGTAAAAGACCGCGTCAATTCAAATCGAATGACGTCGGTAATCATGCCAAAGTCCATCACAGTTCTCCCCGATGATGACGGAGCAGTGATTCGAACAAGGCGGTTAAGTCTCCTTCGGCGGTCTGGAATTGATGAATCCGCAGTCCATCCTCGCTGATCCAGCGAGCCAACTGAGAGTACATCTTTGTCGGGTCACGCAACGCAACTTTTAGTTTGGTGCGTTCTTCGGTCAACTGCATCGATTGGACCCACGGTGCGTCGGCCAGTCGATGGACCAATCGATCGACATCGGGCCCTGTGAGCGAGACCTCTTGCGGAGTGTCGGCCAAGATTTGTTCAATCTCGTCTGCCGTGCCCGACGCCAACAATCGTCCGCCGTGGATCAGCAGGAATGACGACGTGACGGCTTCGATTTCGTGCAACACGTGACTGGCAAACAGAACACTGCGGCCTTCGTGTGTCCATTGTTTCAGCAGTTGCGTCATTTTGTAGCGTCCGACCGGATCCAATCCGTTGTACGGTTCATCCAAAATTAGCAAATCCGGGTTGTGTGCAATCGCCTGAGCAATCTTGGTTCGTTGCCGCATACCCAGGGAATAGGTTCCCATCGGCCGCTTCATCGCATCGCTCATACCGACGAAGTCCAGAGCTTCGGTCGAAAGTCGGCGGCTTTCGGATCGACTAAACCCGTGCAGCCGAACTTGATAGGCGACCCATTCGGCGGCCGAGACGTTCGGGTACAGCACATCGGTCGCCGGGCATAGCCCGATCCGTCGTAGCAGTTTTCGATCGACCCAGGGATCTTTTCCAAAAATACGAACACTTCCCAAAGTGGGACGCAATTGTCCGACCAGCAAATTGATGAAAGTGGTTTTGCCGGAACCATTTGGTCCCACCAGTCCATACGCACCAGGAGCGATCTTCAGATTCAGATCGTTGTTGCCAATCACTTGGCCGTACAGTTTCGAGACACCCACCAATTCGATCATGGGCGTGTCGGAGTTTGAATGACTCATCAGACGCTGAGCCTCGCCATGATACGGTGACGGACGATCCAAAGGCCGCCGACAGTGATGGCGATCAACATGATGATGGATGGCCAAACGCTACCCGGAGTCGGATCGATGCCAAACACCCAGCCTTCGACTTTGCCCAAGGTTTCATAGGGAGAAAGCAATCGCCATTTGTCGCGATCAATGTCCGCTAGCCCAGGCGGCATATTGCTCGCCATGTTTTCGTACTGAGCCGCATCAAAGTCCTCAAAACGCGGTCGGCCCCGTCCGCGCGGACCACGCGGTCGCTGCGGCGGACCGCCTCGCATTCGTGCGCCCGAATACGTCAACACGCTGTAGGCAATGAAACCCATCGCCCAGGTGGCAAACCAAGAAAACGTGGCGTAACGGCTTTCTGAGGTGAACGACGAATAACAAAGTGCCAGCGCTGTCGTCGGAACGACCAAGACCACGGTTGCCCCTAAGATTCGAAAGGGGATGTCCCAGGTTTCGCCGATGACCGACAAATCAGGTGACAAGAAAACACCGACGAGGTACAGGATCAGTGCTGGAATCGCCGTGATGGTCGAGAGGAAAAACCACAGCACGGCGGATTTTCCGATGATGTACTGGGTGGGAGATAGCGGACGTGAAAAGTACATCAAGTACGCTTTGCTGCGCAGGTCGTAGGAAATCAGCATCGGCGCGATCAGTCCTACCAGCAGCACCATGGCAAACAGCTGGGGCACGCGAAAGAAAGTCAAAATCAGAGTGGCCCAAACGTCGTGCCGGCTGCCCGCGTGGTCAGCGGATATCGACAATGCCAAGTCCGGACGCTGCAACTGAAAGGCAAGTAGATTGCCCAGCACTTGACCCCAACCAGGTTCGGTTGCGGAATACTCAAACATGAAAATTCCGACGCCGAACAACAATATTGGCAGCCATGAAAAGATGATCATCATTCGCAGCCAGCGACGTCGCCAAACCAACGAAATGCCGCCGCGAGCGACGACCAACGGCCGCATCAAATGCGACATGCGTGCGCCGGTCCAGCCTCGATATCCAAGATCGTGTACGGGCATTGGGGATTACGCTCCCACCGATTTGTCAGGAGACGGGCCACTGGATGTGGATGTCGACGATTGGAGAAACGACAAATCGCTCGCTTCGTTTGCGACGTGCGGATCTGTCAGAGCCGCGTCGACAAAGATTTGTTCCAGGCTTTTTTTTGCGCGGTGGTATCGCCGAATCGAGGTATCGGTTTCGGCGGCCCACTGCCATAGCTTGGACGTTCGATCGCCTTGGTCGATCGTAACAAGACCCGCGATCAGCAGCGAACCATCGTCGGTGGTCGAAACTTCCATTCCTTCGGATTCACACTTGGCCGCCAACGGAGCAGGGTCGCCCAAGACGGAGACATGCATCGTCGGTTTTTCCAATTCGGACAACACAGCCAGCTTGTCTTGCACGCGGACGATTCCGCCAGCCAAAATAATGACTTGATCGCACACGCTTTGAACGTCCGGCAGGATGTGCGTCGACAAGATGATCGATTTGCCATGGTCGCGAGAGAGCGTCCGGATACGGCTGAGCATCGCGTGACGTTGATCCGGATCCAGGCCTGTGGTCGGTTCGTCCAGAATCAAAAGCGGTGGATCGTGCACAAGAGCTTGCGCAAATTTTAGTTTTTGCCGCATGCCCGTCGAATAGCCTTCGACTTCGCGGTAGCGTTCTTCGCCGATGTCGCAGAAGTCCATGATTTCGTGAGCGCGCCGCAGTCCTTCGGTATCAGGCAAGCCAGAGAGTTTGGCCATGAAGGCAACCGATTCGATCCCGACCAAGCCGGCGATGTAGCAGTCGTCTTCGGGGAGGTAGCCGACTAGGTCGCGAATGGTTCTCACTTTGGCCGGCCAAGGATGACCCAGCACGGTGCCGCTGCCGGATTGCGATTTAACCAATCCCAGCAGAGCTTTGATCAATGTGCTTTTGCCGGAGCCGTTGGGACCTAACAAGCCGGTGACTCCGGGCGCAACTGCGATGGCGACATCGGTCAGCGCGTTGACGTCTCCGTAACGCTTGTTGACTCCGCTGATGTCGATCACGAGGTTCAGAGTTTTGTCTCCACGGTGGGCGGGGGGAAAGGCAGTACAGGGATCAGAAGATAATAGTGCATGCGGATCGGCGAGTGGCTCGGAGGCCGATCATGTTGCTGGTTGTAATGATTTAGTTAGGGCGTTCAGCAAATCGGTGGACGACGAGCACATTACTTGTGCGTGTGAGGGTGCTAATCGAGGTGCCGAAAGGTTTGCGGGGTGCTTTTGCGACAGCCCCCGATGCGTTCGCGACAGTCCCGGGGATTTTGGGACAACCCTCGGGGATATAGGCTGGGGGGGAGTTTGCAGGAGCTGTGCAAGTCACAGTATTGGTCAAGGTCCGCCATTCGCACGCAAAGTGTCTTGCTTGGCAGAATAATCTGCCTATCTCGTTAAATGTCGTGTTTTTCGCTTTGAGGACTAGGGAAACTACGCAGCCACCTACAGAAGGTTTCGCTGACGAGCCCGATAAATTTGACGCCGCGACACTCCCTTTTTCAGGGCGGGATGGTTAGAGTACGAGTGAACGTGTTGTCCCCGTCTGTATGCGGGTGACAAGGTAGCCTGACATTCCAGAGAGATGGAAAAGTAAGATGAAAAGTGTTTTATTCGCGGCTTTGTTGGCCGTCATGATGGTAAGCGTTGGTTGTGAAGACGCACAGAACGCCGTTGATTCGGCAACTGATTCTGTAGGCGACGCAGCTACCGCGACTGGTGACGCAGTCAAAGACGGCGTTGATGCTGTTGGCGATGCAGCCACCGCAACCGGTGACGCAGTCAAAGACGGTGCCGGAAAAGTTGCTGACGGAGCAAAAGATGCCGTTGAAGCTGGCAAAGAAAAAGTCAAAGAAGGTGCTGAAGCAGTTGGTGATGCAGCCAACAAAGCCAAAGACGACTTGAAAGACGCAGCAAAGAAAGTGACTGAGTAAATCTCAGTCGCCGAAGATTCAAAACAAGAAACGCGGAACTGTCGAAGAGCTCCGCGTTTTTTTATGCGCTCATTTTCGGTCCATCATTCGTCCGTCACAGTTCATCACCACCGGTCCGATGACACGGAATCGGTGGTGCACACGACTGGCCAGTCGCGATTGAGACGGGTTTGATCGACGGGGTTTATCCCAATTGCTCACGCATCGATTTTTTTGCCAGTTCGATTGCTTCGGGCAGCTTGCTGGGGTTTTTGCCGCCTGCTTGAGCCATATCGGGTCGTCCGCCACCGCCGCCGCCAACGACTCGTGCTGCTGCGCCAACCCAGTCGCCGGCTTTGAGTCCCTTGTCGACCAGGGCCTTGCTAAGCCCGCCCACCAGTAGGACTTTCTGTCCTTGGGCGGCGGCCAACAAAACCGCAGTCGGTCCATCACTCTTCTTGCGGATTTGGTCGATCCAGCCCCGCATGACGTTGGGATTGGCACCGGGGGTTTCGGCGACGACGATCAATGTGTCGCCGATCATTTCACCGCTCCCGATCAGATCGTCGGCCGAAAGCTTTCCGCCAGCGGTTGCCTGTTTCAGTTCCGCAATCAGTCTGGTTCGATCAGCGATCATCGATTGGATTCGCGACGTCACATCATCAAACGAAACGTTCAGTCGCCGAGTGATGTCGCGAACGGCGCTTCGTACGCTGTTGTAGTCATCGACATTGGTGAGTTCTCCTTCACCAGCGAACGCAAACTGAGCAGGATGTTCATCGTTGGACTTGCCAGCGGAGAGTTCCTTTTTGATTTGCCGCAGTTCGTCCATCAATTGAATGGTCGACGCGAGCGATTGGTTCTCGCTACAGCCGATCGTTCGAGCGACTTCGCTGAGAAGTTCGCGTGTTTGGACGCGGTGGGCTTCGGCTCGAGGTCCCGTCAACGCTTCGATTCGCCGCGTGCCGGCCGACACGCTTTCTTCGACAACAACTTCAAAGGCGTGTACGTCGCTCGTGTTACTAACGTGCGTTCCACCGCACAGTTCTTTGCTGAAATCGCCCATTGAAACCATGCGAACTGGATCGGGGTACTTTTCGCCAAACAGCATCATCGCGCCGGCCTTGCGTGCTTCGGCCAACGGAACCGTTTTCCAATCAACCGGATCGGACTTGTCGATTTGTGTCCAGACATCTTTTTCGATCTGCACCAGCGATTCGTCATCGATGGCCTTCTGGTTTGTGAAGTCGAAACGCAAACGATCTGCTTCGACTTTGCTGCCTTGCTGCTGCGCATGGTCGCCGATGTTTTTGTGCAGCGCGTAGTGCAAAATATGCGTCGCGCTGTGAGCACGCTGCAACGCCTGCCGGCGTTCTGCGTCAACGGTCGCGGTACAGGTTTCGCCTTCTTTGATTTCGCCGCGGACCAGTTTCCCGTGATGGACGATCAAACCCGCGTGTTTTTGTGCGTCGGTCACGACAAATTCGAAGTCGTCGTTTTCGATCACGCCCACATCGCCGATCTGGCCACCAGATTCACCGTAGAAAGGTGATTCGTTCAGGACGAGCCGCAGTTCGTTGTCGCCAGGGCGATCGAGATGGCTTAGCAATTGGCCATCATCTTGATTGCCGTGGCCATCGCCCGTGATGATGCCTTTGACGACCACCGTTGCTGCCGTCGCGTCGTAGCCGATGAAAGGCGTTTCGCGGAGCGCTTCCTTGAGTGTTTCCAACGGTCCGGTTTGGAATAGTTCGCGTTGTCCTTTGCCACTGTCCACTGCGTGTCGGTCCATCGCTTCGCGGTAGCCGGACCAGTCGAACGTAAAGTTCTGTTCGGCGCTTAGCGTTTGCAATAACTCTGGCGGCACGCCGTAGGTTTTGTTTAGCTCGGCGGCTTCATCGCCGGGAACCATCACCGACGACTCATCACGCATCTGTTCGAACAGTTGGTCGATGCGTTTCATGCCACCATCGATCGTGCCAAAGAAATTCTTTTCCTCCGACTCCATGACCTCAGCAACTCGTTTGGTCGTTTCCGAAAGCTCGGGGTACGGCACTTTGGACGCTTCGGCGACTGCTTCGACTAGTTTGTAGACAAACGGTTCGCGCAGGTTCATTTGGTAACCATCTAACACCGCGCGGCGTATCAGACGTTTGACGACGTACTTGGCGTCTTTGGGGCCAGGGTAGACGTTTTCGTGAATCGCAAACGTGCAGGCTCGCGCGTGGTCGGTGATGCGGCGAAGCCGTCGTCCGTTATCGCTATCGTATTCATAATGCACACCGACGACATCGGCGGCGGCATCCAAAATCGGACGCAGGCTATCGATGTGGAAATTAGTGGGAACACCTTGCAGCACACTTGCGGTTCGTTCCAGCCCCATGCCCGTGTCGATGTTTTGACTTGGCAGCGGTTTTAGGTTGTCGGGCGGGCTGCCCACTCGGTTGAACTGCGTAAAGACAAGGTTCCAGATTTCGACGTCGCTGCCGTCTCCTAGCTGGTAGTAGATTTCGCTGCATGGACCACAGACGCCGTCGGGGCCTTGGCTGGGCGCTGACGCGGGCCAGAAGTTTTCGTCCTCGTCCATGCGTGTGATGCGAGCGTCCGGCAAGCCGATCTTGTCTTTCCACAAACCGTACGCTTCATCGTCGTCTTTGTAGACCGTCACGGTCAAGCGTTCGCCGGGAATGCCGAGCCATTTTTTGTCTGTGAGAAATTCCCACGCCCAGTGGATCGCTTCTTCTTTGAAGTAGTCGCCAAAGCTGAAGTTGCCCAGCATTTCAAAGAACGTATGGTGAAACGCGGTGCGTCCGACGTTGTCGATATCACCGGTCCGCAGACACTTTTGGCAGGTCGTCGCGCGAGTAAAGTCCAGCTTGACCTTCCCCAAGAAGTGGTCTTTGAACTGGTTCATCCCGGCCGGTGTGAACAGCACGGACGGGTCCCAGGTCGGCACCAAGACATCACTGGCCTGTCGGACGCAGCCTTTGGATTCAAAAAAGGCCAGGTATTTTTCGCGTAGCTCGTCGGTTTTCATTTTCGGCGCAACAAAAGATAGGGGGTTTCAAAGCGGTGCAGCCATGACCGCCAACGCATGATATCGGAACAAGCGTTTTTGCCGTAGTCCTGCGTCAGACGCCCGTGAAACACGATTTTGCCCCGGGGGGAATGCCGGGCGGACAGATTGCTCTTGCCAGCGGCGGGCGGAAATTGCGATACGCCAAGCTGGCTCTGAAGGAATCAGGGCGCCGCAGCGTCATTTTTGAATCGCTGTGAACCAAAGATCCGAACCGGAAGATGCAGGAGACGAACGCCGATGCGTTTTGTGACCCCAAAAAAACGATTTGTAATTGTCGCTCTGAGCCTTGTCTTGGCTGCAATTGCCACGGCTCCCGCCGCCAATGCTGACGAATACCAGCCGCAAACACCGGTCGGGCGAATGATGCAGGGGCTGAATCCAGCCAACTGGAAAATGCCTGGTTTGACAACATTCATGCCAGCCAAAGAAGACAAGGACCGCATCATCAAACGCAAAGACGGTTTGGTGTCGGACGTCAAGGAAACCGCGACGCGTAGCTGGACTAAGACCAAGGAGACGCTCAATCCGATGCGTTTACTGCCGACCAGCTTGTTCGGTTCCACCGCTACTCCGGCCTCAACCACCGCGGATGCACCGGCCGGCACGCCTATCCAAAAAGCTGGTTTCTTTAGCTCGCTGATGGGGAACTCTGAAAAAGAGGTTCAGCAGACTTCGTCCAGCGTGGATGATTTCTTGCGTCAAAATAAGCCCGTTCGGTAAGCATTGCGTTTGAGAGAAAGTGGCGGTTGGGCCCTTTCTTCAAAAACAGCGAACTCTTTTGCAGGATACTTGGGCGTCCGTCCGACGCCCAGCAAAGTCCATTTTGGCCGTTTCCAGTACGGCCGAACTTCGGCGACTTGATTCACCGCGTGGTGCAGGCAATGATCACACTGCGGCAACTTTGTGTTGCTGCTTTGAATGATCCTGATTGCTTTCTTTATCACCGCAAGGTTCTCTGCAATGCCGCTTCCACCCTGGACAATTGAGTTGATCCGTCGGGGGATCTCCGATGTGGCCCGCAAAGCCAGTGAGCCCGAAACGCTCGAAAAACTGAAAACGCAAGCGACTGAGATTTTGCAGGATCTGCCTGAGACTGCCGCGCGTGGTTTGGATGCGGTCATGCGAAAAGCCGAGATGGGCAAAGAAAGTGTTCAGCGTTGGACACGCAAGCAAACGGCCATCGCAATCCCCATGATAAATGCCAGCGGTGTGCTCAAGCATCCTGAAGGCACAGGAGTTCCTCTGTCACAAACAGTGATTGAGGCGGGGTACGATTTGCTGCGCGGCGATTGCCTTGGCGGTGCAGGTCCCAATGTTAAGCTTGCCAAGAAAATCGAACGTTTGTTGCCGGTCGACGGCGATTACAGCATCGCGATCGCGGGCAGTTTTCCGGCTGCACTGACGGCTTTTTCGCAGTTAGTCCAGGAACGCCCGCTCGTGATTCATCGAAGTCACGCCGTTCGACTTCCCGGTGGCGTGCCGCTGCCCGAAGCGTTTGGGACTTTGCTGCCCGTGATCCAAGAAGTCGGATCGATTGGCGATGTCGACCCAAGCGACTATGACAGTTTTGATTCGTTTTGCGACATTGTTGCGGACGTTGGAAAAGACGAACTGAAGCTACTGGATTTTGCTTCACGCGACGCCATGCAAGCAGTCGTCTTGCCCGTCGCCACGGTCGGTCAGGCCATTGATGTTGCTATTCCGTCCGCCGAATCCTGTCTGACGCAAGGTGCCGATTTTGTCTTGATGCCGGGAGACGGAATTTGCGGTGGACCGAGTTGCGGATTGCTGATCGGGCGACGCAGTGCATTGGAAGCGATCACCGGCAGCCCTGCGTGGCCGTCGTTGGTGGCCAGCGAATCGGTGCAAGCCATGATGGTGGTTGCCCTCGAAACCGCGGCGGCGAGTGCCGATCAGATTCCCGTGCGTGCCTTGCTGGACACCAGTGTCGAAAATTTGTCTTCGCGTGCCGATCGCATGACGACTCGCTTGGCAGCTAGCGAAGACGTACGCGACTGCCAAGTCACGATGGACAACGCAAAATTGATCGACGGTGGTCGTTGGGAAGTTTCTTCCCGGCAACTTCGTTTGCGTCACAACCAATTGTCGGCGCACGACTGGGCCGAGAAACTAGCCAGTGACGTACCAGCCGTGATCGTCGGCCTGGAAGGTGACCAAGTCGTCGTTGACCTTCGCTGGGTCGATACCGCCAGTGACAATCAGCTGGCCAAAACACTTGGTGGAGTCGAAGAGACGGTGAAAGACGCGTAGCGACGCTAGTTGGTCAGATCGTTGATCCATTTTTTCCACGTCGCCACTTCATCATCGCTCAGCATGGGCGCGGGCAGAATCGACAGTTTGGTGCTACCGGGCGTGCCAGGAGTTTGGGCGCGACAAAGTAGCATTCCGTTGATGTTCAGTTCAAAGCCAATCATCCGCGTTCGTTTTAGGCGGTTGGCATGCCCGGCTTCGATCTCAAACGTGTATCGCCCCAGCGATTGCCAATCCGTGCTGTTGACCCCGGACGATTCGACCAGGGAAAGCGTCATCGAATCACGTTCTTTGCCGACGGTCAGCCTGCGATTGGTCCGAGCGGGAAGGGCGGTTCCACGTGGCATGATCGGCAGGATCCGTCGCCGACCACGAGTGTCTTCGACGACGATTCCGATCGACTGACTGGTCACGCACATCGGCGGCATCGCGACTTCACGGCGACCGGGGAGTTCGCCTGCCAAGCAAGCAGCGGCTCCGCTAGCGATATCGGACCGCTCCAGTGCAACGAACTTCATTGGCTGATTCGGCGGCGTGCTGTTCGACGGATCGTCATCTGCTTTGCCGCTGTCAGTTGCTTTGGCACTGCCTGATGCTGTGTCGCTGCCTGATGCGTCGCTGGTGTCGGCTTCGAACAATGCACTTCGCACTTCCGCTAGACGCATCAACGGCCCGACGGTGACGCAGCTCGAAAACTGCTGCATCGAAACGTTGGCACCTTTGCAAACATCTGCGATGTTCTTTTTCAGAGCGGCGATCAAATCGGCCGAATGCTCGAGCCATTGGCTACGGAAAATCGAAACCGATGTCGACACGCCATTGATTTCGATCGTGATCTTGGCCATCGGCAGCAGCAACAACGAATTCATGGCTCGTTCGCAGGCAAGCTGAAGTGCCGCAGCGGTTTTTCGCGATTTTCGAGGGTCGACATTGTGTCGCGAAACGAACTGTTCCGACGCCAGATCGACCAGCCGATGGAGCCAAGCCAGCGAACCGGTGTGCCAGTGACCGGCGGTAAACACTTGCTGCAGACGCAGTGAATCGCGTTTCAGCACAGCCACTTCGGCCGCCTGGCCCGTGATTCCGATGAATAGAATCAGTTCGTCGACCGATGCGTCTAGCTGGCCCGCGATTGTTTCGCTGGAGCCATCACTACTGGCGTAGTCGTCGAGCGATTCATCCAATTCTGTCACGCCATAGTCACTTAGCAGCAGTGATTGAACGGCAGCGACACTGCGATCGACTAGACGCACGGATTTCAGACCAGCCATTTCGGCGGCCTGCAAGATGCTTCGTCGGTGCAGTTGGTCGTAGCTGGCTGGAACAGTCAGGGCGACGGCACTAGGGGCGGACTTTTTAGTCCAAGCATTGGCGACGATGCGTTTGAATAGCATTGCCAACAACACTTCGGGCGGGCAGCGTTGGGAACAAATCTCGCGATCGACTTTGTCTTTACCCAAGTACATGGGCAAACAGTGTACGACTTGGCTTGGCTTGGAGGCTCGTAGCTGCATGGCGTCGACACCGTATAGCAACTGACCTTCGTCGCTGGCGATTGCCATTCGCATCAGCGGGATGGACTTTTTGTCTTCTGCTCCTCCAGCTGGCAAGTTTGTCACGTCGCCGGTGGGAGTTGCCACGGCAGCGGAACTGTAGAACATGCCAACGTCGATCGCCAAAACTTCTGCGGTCGTTCCCGAAGTCGATCCGCCGACGTGGGTCGTCGCTTCGCTACCGGTTTGTCGCTGCGTAAATTCGGCCAGCCAAAGTGGTGCGTCCGTCGTATCGGAATAGTCACTTAGATCGTCGATGACTTCGTCCAATGATGCGTAACGCTGGCCAGGCGTTTTGGCCATCATGCGACGAAAAATATTTGCAAAGTTGAGGTCGACATCGTCCCGCAGTTGCATCAAATCAGGAATTTCGCCATGGCGATGTCCATAAACTTGATCCAAGTATTCGCCGGTGTACGGAGGTTTGCCCAGCAACAAAAAATGCAGCACCGCACCTAAGGAATAGATGTCACTGCGAGGATCGGCTTCCTCGGGAGACTCCAGTTGTTCGGGAGCCATGTAGGCCAACGTCCCCATTAGCTTGCCCTTGCGGGACTTCGCTTCTTCGCCCAGAGTTCGCTGGATGCCGCTTTCGGTCACCTTGCCGCCTTCGCCCAGGCTGGCGGTCCAAAGTGGTGCACTGAGCTGAGCCAATCCCATGTCAAGGATTTTGATCGTACCGTCAGCTGCACGCATCAAGTTTCCGGGTTTTACATCGCGGTGCACTAGTCCAGCACGGTGAGCGTGCAATAGCCCTAGAGCGGCCTGCCGAATCACCGATGCGGCTTCGCCAACCGAAAGCGGTCCTTTTCGTGAAACGATTTGTGTCAGGGTGTACCCGTCGACGTACTCCATCACCATGTAGTGAACACCGTCGGCTTCGCCAGCATCAAACGCGGCGACGATATTGGGGTGCATCAAACGTGACGCCGCTTGGACTTCGGCATAGAAGCGTTCGATCGCTGACTGGTCCTTCATGCGATCGCTCGGCAGCATCTTGATCGCGACCGTTCGACGCATGTGCAGGTGTTCGGCCAAAAAGACGCGGCCCATTCCGCCTTTGCCGATCAGTTTCTTGATCTCGTAGCCGCCTAACTGAGACGGCACCGAATCTTGCCAATCTTCTTCGTCCTTGGCCAGTTGATCGTTCGCCAGAGCCGAATCGCTGGCCATTTCCAGTGGCATGTCAAACGAGACGTCGTCGAAATCCATGCCGTCATCCCCGCCCAATTCGCCACCGAAGTCGCGAGTCGGTTCGTCATTGATGGGGTAGTTTTCATCCGCGGATGAATCGGGCAACGGTGGGACTCTCGGTGGAAAAGTGCAGAAGATGCCGGGTTCGGTTTGGGCAGCGTTCCCGTATTATAGGGCGAAACTAGAATGTTTGCCCGATCATTCGTGGGACTTAGCGGACGACGGTCTGCCGAAGGCGGGCTTCACATGACTGGAAATACCAGTTGGTCAGCTTGCTCTCATTTTGCGGGTCAGGCCTGCCCCGACGCCTGGATTTTCACCACGCCATTGATTCTGTCCCAGCTGCTATTAGATCACGAAGGTTTTCAGTTCCTTGACCATCCCCAAAGTCTCTCAAGATTTACCACCCGCCACCGACGGCGTGTTACGCATCGCGACTCGCAAGAGCCCCTTAGCGATGTGGCAAGCCGAACATGTCGCGGCGTTGTTAGCCAACTTGGGTATCAAAACTGAATTGGTTCCGCTGGTCAGTAGCGGCGATGTCGACATGCGCCCCATCGATGGCAAACGACAAGTGGGAGTGTTTACCAAGCGAATTCAACAGGCACTGATCGACGACGAAGCGGATGTTGCGGTGCATTCGATGAAAGATTTGCCAACCGAAGTTGACGAGCGTCTGGTTGTCGCTGCTATCCCCCAACGCGAAACCGTGGCGGACTGCTTGGTATCACCAAGCAAATGGGCGATCAATGATTTGCCACAAGGTGCAAAGATCGGTACCGGCAGCAAACGCCGCGCAGCGCAATTGCTGGCGTTGCGAAGTGATCTGGACATTCAATCGATTCGTGGCAATGTCCAGACGCGACTTGGAAAACTGGATGACGGCGAATACGACGCAATCATTTTGGCCAATGCAGGATTGTTGCGTTTGAAAATGGATGACCTTGCGCGATCGGTTTTGCCATTGGAGCAAATGCTGCCCGCACCGGGACAGGGCGCTTTGGCGATCGAAGTTCGCAGCGATGATGATGCTGCGTTGGGGGCACTCGCCCAGATCGACGATCCGTTTGCACGAGCCGCCACGACCGCCGAACGAACTTTGTTGTCGAATCTCAATGGCGGCTGCCTGGCTCCGATTGCGGCGTTCGCCGAACTGACACCGGGCAAGACCCAATCGGGCGGGACCCAATCGAGCGACGCTGCCAAGTTGCATTTGCAAGCTCGCGTGCTTTCGACCAACGGCCGGCAACAGCTCGCGGACTCGGGCGAATGCGATCTGGATCAAGACGACCCCGCCAGCTGGTTCGTCGCTGCGAAGGAGTTGGCTACCAAGATCAGCAAAAGATTGGAAAAATCCGGTGCCCGCAAACTGATCGAACAGGCACGCTAGCGTTCCGGTCAGTCCGTTTGGGCAGCCGGAGCAGGGCAGTACAGCGAAAAAATCCGCCATTGAGTATGCCGGCCCAGCAATACCGTTCATCTGCCGGACCAAGCGAACCGATCCTTCAGCTAAAACGTCTCAAAGAGGCCTGATTGACACAGGTGCAACTAGAATCGTACTCTTTGCGACACAAACAACGGCGATGTAGCTCAGTCGGTTAGAGCGGAGTCTTCATAAGGCTTAGGTCAGCGGTTCGAGTCCGCTCATCGCTATTGATTTTCAACCCGCGATTTACGGTTTAGAAACCGTTTACCTGTTAAGGCCCCCAAGGCTTCAGGACGCTCCTTTCTGGGGACTCTTCCCAGAACAGCTCTCATTTCGTGGGATTTGCCCAGGGCCTTGGAAGAAGCATGCGGCACCAGCGTACTGCAAGCAAAGTTAAGATCGGGGCAGAATTCGATTCATGGGCGGTGGTGAGCGACTGTTGCCTGGCAAATGCAGCAGCGCGGAGTCTCACGGCGTTCTTGACCGGCTATCTGCCGAGTGGGAAGCGGGCTTCAAAGTAGAACGCATGACGCGTCTGGGATCGCAGACCCTGGCCGACTGGCTGTGGCATTCTTAAAGGGTGGCATTCTTAGAGCACGCCGCTGACGGACTCGAGGCCGCGCGAGAATGGATGACCGACACGCCCTCTGGGGCGCGATTTCCGCTCAGCACCGTTGCTAGTCTTTCGGGGCTCGCAGAAGCCACGATCGTCAATCTACTCGTGCTGCCTGTTCTCTACAGTTGATTGCAGCTGAGTGTTGGCAAGGCCGTGTGAAGCTGTGACGGCAATGACGAATTTTCCAAGATTGCGAATCCGGTTTGCTGTTTCTGGTTGCTCTGAACCAAACGCCTGCACCGTCTGAGCCGATAAACTGCAACTAGGCATTCACAACGAATATGACGAGCATTGGGCTGGCACGGATGCTACCCCGATCATCGTCATTTTTTGCAAACGCCATACTGTGCAGGGATGCTATGAGACGCTTTACGGTTCGCTCGCTGATGCTGTCGGCATTACTCTTTCTCGGCTGCACGGGTGGCCCGCAAAAAATGTTGGCCGTAAATACTGTGCCACCGGTCCTGGGCGAGGTGGAGCAAGGACAGTGTCAAACTTCAGAAACTGTCCGTCCTGTCGCCTATTTCGACAGTGAACTAGAGGACAATGCACCTGCGAAGCCTGAAGCAGATGAATCTACGATGGAACCGGTTGTTTCTCCCGATCTGGTGGCTTTAGAGGTAGAGGATATCGCGGGCCCTGTCGTAGCTTCTGTTAGCTCCGGCGAGTCACGGTCATACACACTTGCCGACATCGAAGCGTTGGCACTGGGCAACAATCCCGCACTTCTGTCGGCACAAGCGACCACCAGCAAAGCCGCTGGATTGCGTCATCAAGTCGGCACGCGTCCCAATCCGACGCTAGGCTACTTCGGCCAGCAGATCGCCGACCGCAACACCGATCAACACGGAATCTTCGTTGAGCAAGAGTTTGTTCGTGGCGACAAACTGCGACTCAATCGCAACGTGCTCGGTCACACCCAGCGAGCGCAAGCAGCCGAAAACGAAACCCAACGCTACCGCGTACTGACGGACGTTCGCGTTCGATTCTTTGAAGCCATCGCCGCACAGCAGCAAGTCGACGCAACGCGGTCCTTTGCCGATGTCGCACGACGTGGAGTGCAGGTTGCCGAAGATCGTCAGAAGGCTGAGGAGGGCTCGCTCGTGGAAACATTGCAAGCCCGCACGTTGCTGAGCGAGGTCACGCTCGCTGCCGAACAAGCCGAAGTCGCGCACCAAGGAGCTTGGCAAGATTTGGCCGCAATTGCGGGGCTGCAAGATGCTATGTCGGCACGCTTGGTAGCTGACTTAAACACGCCAGCGACGACACCAAACTGGGCAGCAGCCTACTCGGAAATCGTATCACAGAGCCCTGAACTGATCGCAGCCCAAGCTATCGTCTGCGAGAAGCAAGCGTTACTACGTCGGCAGAAAGCACAGCCGATTTCCAACGTGACGGCACAGCTGGGGGCGGGATACGACGACGCTACCGATCACGGAATGATCAACGTCCAACTTTCGGCTCCTGTCGCGGTTTGGAACAAAAACTCAGGTAACATCTCGGCGGCGTATTCGGACTATGTCCGCGCAACTCAAGAGGTCCAGCGAATCCAGCAATCCATTCGTTCTCGACTCGCCCGAACGGCCCAAGAGTTCGATTCCGCATTGAAGGCGGTTCGCAAGTACGAAGACGAGATCATTCCCCAATCGAAGAAAAGTCTTGAGCTTTCGGAGCAAGCCTATCGGGCAGGCGAACTGGAGTTCTTACAAGTTCTGATCCTTCGTAAAAGCTTCTACGAATCGTCGATCCGGTTGATTCAAGCGAAGGGTACTCTGGCCCAGGCCTCATCGAAAGTTGACGGTTTGTTGCTAACCGGCGGGTTGGATTCGCCGACCGACTACACGGATGGCGATGGCATTCGCAGTGCGTCATTTGGTGGGCAGTAGACTTGGACCAAGCCGCTTTTAGACCGCGGCACCAAACGTAGATCCGATCGCTGCGATCAACGAGACTGGCTGTCGAAACAATCCCATCGTTTGCTCCCAAGACCGCAGCACGTAGCCATCCGGTGTGGTCGGTGCGATGTCGTTCGACATGGCGCACGTTTCTGCTCCGGAGTAAAAGGTGGCGGGCAGGAGATTGCGCTCACGACTTTGCTTGAGAAGGCATTCACGCACAAAGCCGCCGATCAGCAAAGTCACTGATCGCCGCCCACCGTGTGGGATCTTGGTTAGGGCTCGACCTCTGCTTCCTGTTTAGATTCAGGCGAAAACCAAGGGTACAGCGAAGGGATGACAAAGCACGTCAGGAGCGTTGCCGTGAACAGTCCACCGATGACAACCGTTGCAAGTGGCCGTTGGATTTCGGCTCCGTCGCTGGTTGAGAGAGCCATCGGCAAGAAACCGAGGCTCGCTACCAATGCGGTCATCAACACTGGACGCAGTCGGTCGTCGGCGGCTGAGAGAGCTGACTGCTTCGGTGTCTCGCCTTTCTTGCGGTGGTTCTCTGCATCGCTGACCCACACGAGTCCATTCAGCACTGCGACACCAAACAACGCGATGAAACCGACACCAGCAGCGATACTGAACGGCATCCCGCGAAGCATCAGCGCGAAGATTCCACCGCTTGCTGCGATCGGCACACACAGAAATATCAATCCTGCTAGGCGAATCGATCCGAAGGACGTGTACAGCAGCAAAAATATAACCAAGAGCACAATCGGCGTGATTAGTAGCAGTCGCCGACTGGCCGATTGAAGGCTTTCAAAGTCACCGCCCCATTGCAATTCATAATTGGGCGGCAGTTCGACTTTGGATGCCACGCTGCGTTTGGCCTCCGCTACAAACGTTGCAATGTCTCGCCCCCGAACGTTGGCAGATACAAAAGTCCTGCGACGACCGTTGTCGTGTTCGACCGTCGGTGGCGTTTGTTCCAAGCGGATATCGGCTAGCTCCGACAAGGGCACCGGTTTGCCGCCTGCGATGGCAACCGGCAACTGTTCCATCATCGCAATCTCGTCTCGCCAATTCTCTGGCAATCGAACCCGGATCGGGTATCGAGCTTGGCCTTCGAGTACTTCACCCACAGTTCGTCCGCCCAGCGCGGAGACGACATCCATCAACTGCGATGCATCGACGCCGTAGCGTGCCAGTGCCTCGCGTCTGGGCGAGATCGTGAGCGTTTCCAAAGTCGATTGAATGTCGGCTTTGACATCGGCGGCTCCAGGGATGTCACGCAGCACACGCTCGATCTCTTTCGCCTTCCGCGCTAGCACGTCCAAGTCTTCACCGAAAACCAGAATGGCGACGTCCGCCTTCACCCCCGCTACCAATTCGTCGACTCGCATTTCGATCGGCTGGGTGAACCCGAACGCAACGCCGGGAACCTTGTCGGTCAAAACCGCTTCCATCTCACTGATCAATTCGTCGCGAGTCTTCGGTGCGGGCCAAGTTGAGGGCGGATTGAGCATCACCCAAATGTCGGATTGGTGGACGCCCATCACATCGTTGGCAATCTCAGGTCGCCCGGTCTTGGTAAAGACCGTTTTGATTTCGGGAAACGCGATCAGTTCCGTCTCAACCAGTTTTGCCATCTGTTCGGCGCCCTCCAGGGACGCACTGGGCAGACGCACGGCCTCCACCAACAAATCGCCTTCATTCAATCGCGGCATGAATTCGGCTCCCAAACCAAGTCCGATTGGGATGCTGATGACAAACGCGCAGATTGCGATTGCAACGGTTGCAAGCGGCGCACTGACAGCCTGCTGAACGATTGGCAGATACAGCTTCTTCAGCATCCGCAGCGGCCAAATTTCATGTTCGCTCGGCTTCTTGGGTAGAAAGATCGAAGCCAAAGCGGGCATCAACGTCATTGAGAGTATCAGCGAACCTAGCAGTGCGAATAACACGGTCAGCGCCATCGGCCGGAATAGTTTCCCCTCGGTTCCTTGCAGTAATAGCACGGGGACATAGACGACGGCGATGATCAATTCGCCAAACATCGTCGGGCCGCGAACTTCTACTGCCGCATCCCGAATCACTTTCAATCGACTGGTTCCGTCGGGGCGTTCGGCCAGTCGCCTGACGCAGTTTTCAACCATGATGACCGATGAATCCACAATCAGCCCGAAGTCGATCGCACCCAAGCTCATCAAGCTCGCCGAGATACCGAGTGCCAACATCATGTTGGTGGCAAACAGCATCGACAGCGGGATCGCCAACGCGACAATCACGCCTGCTCGGAAGCTGCCCAGCATCACCAGCAGCACGATCGCAACCAGCACGCCGCCTTCGAGCAGATTCTTAAGTACCGTGTTGAGTGTCCGTCCGATCAAATCCTTGCGATCGTAAATCACTTCCAGTTCAACATCGTCGGGCAACGTAGGTCGTATCTCATCCAGTCGTTCGCTTGCCAGTGAAACGACTTCGCGAGAGTTCTCGCCGATTCGCATCATCACCATTCCGGTGACCGCTTCGCCGCGTCCATCCCGGCTAACGGCTCCCTGACGTGGCATCGGTGCGATTGTCACATCAGCAATATCGGACACCAACAATGGCGAGCCATTCTCGCTACGTCGAATGACGACGTTGCGAATGTCGTCGACGTTCTTCAGCAACGCTTGACCACGAATGAATCGTTGTTCGTCGTGGTGAATCACGTATCCACCGCCCGCATTCATGTTCGCCGCTTCCAGCCGCCGATACACTTCGTCCAGGGTAAGGTCGTATGCTGTGAGCTGATCGGGGTCAGGCCGAACTTCATAGGTTTTGTAGAACCCGCCCATCGTATTGATCTCGGTCACGCCATCGACTTCACGCATTCGCGGGGCGATCTCCCATTCCAGAATGGATCGCAATTCCATCGGGGAACGTGTTTTGCTTTTGACCTCGAATTGCAGGATCTCGCCCAGGGCCGTCGTCATTGGCCCAAGTTCCGGTGGACCATAGCCGCTTGGGATTTTCGACGCTGCTTGTGTCAGCCTCTGATTGACTTGTTGGTTGGCAAAGTAAACATCAGTGCCTTCGGTGAACACGATGGTGATCACGGACAATCCGAACTTGGATACGCTCCGGACTTCCTCCACATCAGGCAGACCACCCATCGCCCACTCAATCGGATAGGTGACTTGCCGTTCGACTTCGACGGGCGGCAAAGACCCGGCATCGGTGATGATGGTGACTTGCGTGTTGGTCAGGTCGGGAACCGCGTCGATCGGCAACAACAATGCCGAGCGGATACCCGCGCCAGCAACCAACAGTGTGACAACGATGACGAGGAAACGATTTTCCAGGGAGTATTCAATGAGTCGCTTGAGCATGGTTCATTCCTCCCCTTCCAAAAGCAGTTCACTCTTGAGCAAAAAAGCACCGCGAGTTACCACTTTGACGCCTTCACTCAGCCCGCCAAGGATCTCGATCCGACCGCCAGAGCTGACGCCGACTTCGACTGCTACCGGCTGATATCCCTCACGGCTGCCAACGAAAACGCTTGCCTTCCCATCCAGATCAATGACGGCGGAAGCAGGAACCGAAATGGTGTCGTCGATCACATCAGTGGGCACTTCGACGCGAGCGAACAGGCCGGGGCGAAACTGATTGTCAGCGTTCGAGATTTCGACGACCAGGGGAATCGCTCCCGAAGCAGAATCGACGCGACGTCCGACGTAATGAACTTTGCCCTGGTATTGTTCATTCGGCTGGTTGGAAGTCGTCACGATGACGCGATCTCCCTCGCTCACTTTCATCGCACTCCAGTCACGACCGCGAACATCCGCCTCGATCCACAATACGGATGTGTCAGCAATGATGAACATTTCTGCTCCCGCCGTCACTCGTTCGGTCGCGGCAAAGTGGCGTTCTTCGACAGTCCCGGCCAGCGGAGAACGGACTTCCAATCGAGCTAAATCGGTCTCTCCGGGCGATACCGTTTGTGCGGAAGCTTTCTCGCCAGAAATCCCCAAGGCAGTGGCCAGTTTCTGCCTGGCCACCATCGCACTACGCCGGGCCGCCTCTGCATCCGCGGTGGCGGTTTTGCAAGCTTGTTGAGTTTCAAAGACGGATTGTTCGATCAGTGCGTCTAAAGTTGCTCGTGCTTGTTGTTGCTGACTTTGACGCTCGCGAATCACCCTGCCCGATACAGCACCGGAGCTTGATGATGCCGAACCCGATAGTTGTGTCGCCAATTTTGCCTGGCTATACGCTGCCAGCAGTTGCCCTCGATATTTGCCTAGTGTGGAGTCATTGACGTCGGTTTCGATCGTTTCGACTGGCTTGCCAGCTCGGATCTCCCAGACCAGTTCCTTCACCCCATCGCATATGTCCGCGTTCCATTTCTGTTTCGTTTCAGCAAGTTCCAGCTCCGCTTCTCGCTTCAGGACCATGCCGCGTGCTTCACCGATCGCAGGGCTTCGAAGGATCGCCACCACGGCTCCCACTTCAACTCGATCACCTGGTTTGACAGCGACTGATTCGATGATGGAATCGGTTGCCGCCCTGACGGCAACATGTCGTCGATCGTCGTAGGCGAACCGGGCAGGCAGCGTACGTGTCAGCGCTATCGACGATCGAGTAACCGGCTGCGTGCGAATGCCCGCGACAATCGCTTTCGCATCCGTCAAAACCACCAATGGAGCTGCCGGCTCCTCTATGGTTGTCGCTGACTGATCGGTTGACGAATCACCGATCTCGTCGGAGCTGGCGGGCCACCAATTGACGACAATCCATCCGGTCGCAGACAGCACCAGCAGCGCGACGATCGCGCTGAACACATTGGTTCGATTCATAAGACTTGGTCTCAAATGTTGCACAGAGGGCAACGCAAACGGAGCAGTTTCGGATGGGGGGCCGAAAAGAAATCACGAGTTCAACGGTGAGACAGCCGTCGAGTTAAACTCGGATCACGCAGAGGACCGCGCAGGTATGCACCGCAGGTCGAACGTTCGAGGCCAATCGCCCAGTTTGCAAGCGGCTAAAAGAAACTTGGCCAGCGGCAGAATCATCGCGACAAAAAATGTCGAAAAGCAATCTCTCGCCTTCAACGAACTGTCCCGTTGCCGAACCAACGCTCAGCCCAGTGCCGACTGCTGCATTGATGGCAACACCGACTGGCAAATTGTCGTTTGACTCATCGCCGTCACCATCCAGATCACGAGGCAAAACCAAGTGCCAGTGAAAATCGTCGCCATTGGCCACATCATCGTGATGCTGCCGCTGTACATGGACGGCTAAATCTCCCGCCGAAGCAAACTCACCATGGTGGTGCATCATCGGCAATGGGATTTGCAACAACGACACACACACCAACAGCCCAAGCACCAACCGCGAGGCGGTGCAGTAATGCGGCTTTCGTCGCGAGCCAGTAGGTGAGTTCAAGAGTTGTCAATCGTCATGAGACTTCGGCTGGGCACATTGCACCAAGCTCTATTGAGAGCATAGTTCCCAACATTACCGCCATGCAAGAGTCATTTCACGCAAAAACGAGACCGACAGCCGATTCGCTTCAACCTGGCTAACGGCGAAATACCAGCAGTTTTCTGGCGAAAAAGTTGATCACGGTTGACGCCGTGATGCAGGCGATGGCAGCCAAGGCCGTCGAGGTTCCGAAGTGATTGATTAGCCCTCGGCCCAACTGCATGCCGAACAGGTAGCTGATCGTCGATATACCCAAGAACAGGAACATCTCCTTCGATCGCGAGTGTCGACCAGGAACAAAGACCCAACGCACACTGATGTAGTAGCTGAACATGTTTGCGATCGCGAATGCGAGCGATTTGTCGATTGCGAAACGCAGTGATCTCGTCGCGTCTCCCATTCCTTCATTGACACACGGAAGAATAAATGTCGCGAGAACGGCGAAACCGGCAAGGTCAACGATGGCCGACGCTATCCCAGCCAATCCGTATTGCACAATTTGAATTTGCAGTAAACCGGTAGCAAGCTCTCGTAAGTGAGTAAGCGAACCGGATTGTTCCGCATTGAGTTGGCTCATGTTGTACATCTCTATTAGTAATCGAACCAAATGTCGCCGCCGACGTATTGCTCGTGCCGTTGGAAGAATGAGTATTGGCTGGTGGGGCCGTCGCCATACTGTGCGCCAAAACGAATACGTCGACCGGATTGTGGGCTTTGGAAGGACCAGCCTGCTTGGATCGTCGTGGAGACACTCCAGTCGACCGCTTCGCGAAAGTTCAAATTGATGGCAGTGAAAGGAGCACCTTGGGTACCGGCTACGAAGCGTTCGACTATCAGTCCGGTGAAGCTGTGCAACACCAGCCAACGGATCGCTACGGAGTCGTCAACCTCCTCTTTCGGCATCCGCAGTGGCGTTTTATGAACGACGCGAATTAAGTGCTTGCACGCATTCGCCGATGCGCCAGATCAGCACTCACGACGGCGCAAATATCGGCGTGGTGAATCTAGCCGCATCACGTCGCTGCTGGATGTTGATATTCCGCAATGAAACACTTCCAAATCGATCCTGGGTAGGAAACTACGCTTGAAAGTTGTCGGGCATCTAGGCGAGCAAATTCTGACTCACGTTACGATAAGGAGCCAGCGGTTTGGCAGTCAGCTGTCGGTGGGCGGTCCGGCTGACGCTAACTTGCGTTGATTGAAGCCGGTTTGGCTTTGCGACTTGCCAGGATTGCTAGTCCCACGAAAGTCAGTGCGATGCCTGTCAGGAGCGGCCACGTGATCGGTTCGGCAAACAGAATGACGCCTGCCGTGGCAGCCATCGCGACTTGCGAAGCATTGATCAGGTTGACCGCGACCACGGGCAGCGCTTTGAGCGACGTGGACAACGCGACGAAAGCGATGGTGTTAAAGATCCCCGCGGCGATCATCATGTTCCAATCCGCGGCCGGGATTAGCATCATTGCTGCGATATCCATGCGCGTAAAGCAAAACGCCCACAACGAAATCGTGCCGACCAGTCCGCTGAGGAACATGATCGCTGGCGCGGACATCCCGCCCGTCAGCGCTTGCCGAACGACGACGCCAAAAAGTGCGTACGCAGCGCCTGAGCCAGCCGCGCAGGCGGCACCTACCCAAAGTGGCAATGTGCTGGTTGATTCTGCCGGAGCATTGGTCGCGCCGGGCATCGACAGAATGACAACGGCACCAATCAGGGTGATCATCGCAATGATGGTTCGAATTCGGACTGGTTCGCCCAACATGAATCGCCCCAAAATCGCACCGCCAATGATCAGGGTTCCCAGGGTGATCGGGACCGAAGCTGCCAAGCCGATCACGCCCAAAGCGACTTGAAAAGCGGCGTTGCCGATGAATTGTCCGATCAACGAAACCAGAATGAATTTTGGCACGATCGAATAGCTGGTCGCGATCGTTTTGTGAGTCGCGATCATCCAAATCAGAAAAGGACCCATCACAACCAGAGTCGGCGCCGCTTTGACCGCCGATACCAGAAAGGGATCAACGCCCACTGATTTTCGCAGCGCGATGTTCGATGCGGTATACAACACCGCGGAGGCCAGGCCAAACGCTGCGGCAGCAACCACGCCAACGGGGGCACGAAGCGACGGCGGCGCCTTCAAGGAGGTCGAATCCGTAGGCTGACAGTCGCCGCCTTTCTCGTTGGCGTCCTTCGCGGCCGATTTGCTGTGGACGGTATCGCTGTCAGCAATGCCGCGATTAGTTTGGCCGCCCGATTCTGTTTTGTCTCGTGGATCAGCCTCGCTAATTGACACAGTCAGAGGAGTTGAGGGGCGGTCCATGAGCGGCGTGAAAATCGATTGGTTGACGATAAATCGGTTTGCCGATTCGGTCTGCGAACAGCAACGGAGGTTCCTCACCGGCGACCGTTGGGAAGCCACAAGGAATCGACAATGCTAGCCAGGCAGCGTGTCCTGCAGGGACGAATCGGTGCTAAAAGGCTCCACTTCGGTTTCGATGCTAGTCGCGATCGCGTCTTCTGATAAGTCAGCATGGTCGATCAAAGATTCTGCGGCGTCTTGTCCGCCCTCCGGCCGCGATACCACCACGGTAATGTTGTCTTCGCCGCCCGCTTGATTGGCGATTTCGATCAGGCGATCGCAAATCGCGCGAGGATCTTTGTGTTGTTTAACAATGGCGGCGAGTTTTTCGCTGTCGACATAGCGATGCAGGCCATCGCTGCAGAGCACGACAGTGTCCCCCTCTTTTAAATCTGCCCGCCGGACTTCAGCGATCAAGTCGCCATCGGCGCGGCCGCCAAGCACATTCCAAAGCACGTTGCTCCATCGGCTGGTCGCTTCCTCTTCGGGCTTTAAACCGCCCGCTTCGACCAGTTGGTGTGCCAGCGTGTGGTCTGTCGTCAGCTGCTGAGCCACTCCGTCGCGAATCAAGTAGCAGCGACTGTCACCGGCGTGGACGACGTACATCCGCGGCCACATCAAATGCGCCATCGTCAATGTTGTCCCCATGCCTTGCTGCGTCAGGTTGGCGGCCGATTCAGCCAAGATGCGTTTGTGCGCATTTTGCAGTAGTCCTTTGAGTGCATCGACAAAGTCTTCTTCGCAGTCGTGATCGACTTGAAAGAACCAGTGCACGCTATTGAGCAACTGTCGGATCAATTGATCGACGGCCAAGCTGCTGGCTTTTTCGCCTGCCGCATGGCCACCCATGCCGTCGGCGACCAATAACAGTTGTCCTTGCTCGCCGCCATACAAGCGTGACTGGGTCTCCATTGGTAAACTGGTCGACGACACCAGCATCGACTTGTTCAATTTGGCGATCAAAAACTGATCTTGGTTGGTCTCACGCTTGCGGCCCACATCGGTCGCTCCGTATGCCGTCGAAACGGTGAAATCATCGGACTCTTCTGCTGTCACGAGGGATACCTGTGATAGATTGGAATGGGGGGGCCAGGACGCGACTTTGGACGGCTTTAAGCGGTCGATGCGTCCTAGACGATCCCTTAGGGTTGCCGCCGCTGTTGCACACTGTCAACATTATGCAGTCGAAAACGGTCGACATCGGCAGTGCGACACTATACAAAACTGGGCGAATAATATGCTGGCACGACTGAAAACATTCACGTTGCTGGGTATCGAAGCGATGCCGGTGGATGTGGAAGTCGATCTGTCGCCCGCCGCCATGCCCAAGACGATCTTGGTCGGTCTGCCCGACGCAGCGGTCAAAGAAAGCACGCATCGCGTCGAACGTGCCATCGTCAACAGTGGATTTATACGTCCCCAAGATCGCGTCGTTATCAATCTTGCCCCGGGTGATTTACCCAAGCAGGCGCCCACGTTTGATCTGCCCGTTGCTCTGGGAGTGTTGGCAGGCAGCGGACAGTTGGCATCGGATCGACTGGAAGAGTACGCCGTCGTCGGCGAACTGGCTTTGGAAGGAATCACTCGCCCGGTCAAAGGTGCGTTGTCGATTGCCATCGAAGCCGCCAAGCAAGGCGGAATTCGCGGGCTGGTCGTGCCCGCTGAAAGCGCCAGCGAAGCCGCCGTGGTCGAAGACTTGGAAGTCATTCCGGTACACAGCCTGGCGCAAGCCGTTGGTTTCTTTTCGGGTGAAATCAACATCGATCCGGCCCCCAGTCGCTTGGAACAATTGTTCGATCAATTCAGTACCTACGACTTAGACTTTGGCGATGTACGAGGACAAGAATCGGCCAAACGAGCGATGACGCTTGCGGCCGCTGGTGGGCATAATTTGATCATGATCGGGCCGCCAGGCAGCGGTAAGACCATGTTGGCCAAACGCATGCCAACGATTTTGCCACAACTGAGCAGCAACGAATCGATCGAAACGACACGCATCTACAGCGCGCTAGGGCAACTGCCAGCGGGACAACCGTTGTTAGCCAAGCGTCCCTTCCGCAGTCCGCACCACACGATCAGTGACGCCGGGTTGGTGGGCGGTGGGAGCCCGCCAGGGCCAGGAGAAATATCCAAAGCACACAACGGCATTTTGTTTTTGGATGAACTGCCCGAATTCAATCGCAAGACATTGGAAGTCATGCGGCAACCGCTCGAAGACGGCATCGTGACGATCTCTCGTGCCCTGCGAAGCACAACGTTCCCATCGGACTTCATGCTTATCGCGGCGGCCAATCCGTGTCCTTGCGGATATCGTTCTGATCCGCGCCGGAATTGCAATTGCACGCCACCGCAGATCGAAAAGTACATGAGCAAAATCTCCGGTCCGCTGATGGACCGCATCGACATTCATATCGAAGTTCCTGCGGTTCCGTTCGAGGAACTTTCGGCATCGTCGACCAAAGGAACCACGAGTGCTCAAATGCGGACTGACGTGGAGCGAGCACGTGAGCGGCAGATCGCACGATTTGCCGACATCAAATCAGCATTGCCGGTTCGCTACAACGCGCAGATGACCAGTCGCCAAGTTCGCCAGCACTGCGAGCTAAGTAAGTCGTGCCAACAGATGCTTCGTCATAGTGTCGAAGAGATGGGCCTCTCCGCCAGAGCCCACGACAAGATCCTACGAGTCTGCCGCACCATCGCCGACGTAGCCGGCGACATCGACATCAACGAAATGCATCTCGCCGAAGCCATCGGCTATCGAAGCCTGGATCGTGATTTGTGGGTTTAGACGCAATCGAGCCGTCGTCCTGCGACGCCGCTGGCAGGGCCGAAGTAGTAACAGCCAGTTCGCCAAGTCAAACAACGCGTCGTTTGCGTACTGGTAAAACAATCGGGGTGATTTAGACGACGAAAGACCCCCGTCCCCTTTTTTCCCGGGGATGGAACTGGTCCGGGATGGCGGTTCATGTCACGCAAGCTCGATGGTCGTTTCTATGTTTGAATGAACGGTCAACGCGCACAATGTAGAAGGGGCGGTCGGCGCGGGGCAAGAAAAGATCATTTGAGTCGCTAGACAGGTCGCCAACGTTACGGTTATCGACAGCGACTATGAAGTCCTTGGTTTTGACCAGTGCAGATGAAACACCACGATTTTCGGTTCCTTCTTGCATCTTTTATTTTCCCGTCGAAAGAAAAAGTACTTGACCGTGTGGAGTGGGATTCCTAAGCTTGAATTGTCTTGTTGACAGGATTACCTGTCCAATCCCGGGTCAACCTAACCTGGAACAACAAGGCATTTCTGAAAAAACCTCAACAAACCAGTTCACCATTTGCTTTACCTCAAATGTGGCTGGGGCTGTGGCTTCCGCCGTTCTCCCGAGCGTTGGAACGTCAACGATTTTGTGTTTGTGCGACAACTTCGTCTCTAAATTGTGTTGAGTGAGAATCGTATGCACCTCGAAAACCCCAACGATTTTCATCCTAATCTCGTTCCTGAACTTGCAGGTCGGAACGCAGTGGACCCTACGGCTACCTACTTTATGGGTCCAGACACATCGAGAGCCCCTGCCACTTTTTTTTCGATACATCGGCCAGTCAATCCTATTTTTCCAAAGGGGTTTTCAGGGATTGTGCTGACTTGTGTAGGAAGTTCCGTAGGGCAAGGCAAACCGTAGAGGTACGGCAAGCCCCACCTGAGCTTGAAACAGATTTCGTTTCGTCGGTTCCCGCCGGGCTCGCACCTGCGTGCTTTTTTCCGTTTTAGAAAAACCGCTTTCAACTCAAACTTATTACTTTTTGAGAAGGTTGAAAGATGGCAAATCAACAGGCAGCTTCCGCCGGTGGTAAGGTTCACGGCGGCGTGACGCGACAGGTGTTTATAAACTTTATGGGGGGGCTTCTGGTGACCGCGACAGCCGGCTCCGCTGGGTTCTTCAAGCTGGCGGAGCCGAGCGAACTAAAGAGCTGCACGGACAGCAGAGTGTCAGTCTTTGAGCCAAGAATCAGTGCCGCCAACAAAACTGATGTGTCGATCGAGGGGGACGTTCTGAAGGCCGAGCAGGTGTTCGCCCCCGGAGAGGTTACTATGACACTTGATTGGTTGTGGAATTACAAGATCGACGGCCTCAAAGACCGCGATGGTCGTCACTACGAAGCGTACTTTGATGCCAACTTCTTCAGTGGCATCACTAAGCGTGGTGCGTTGTATGTTAACGGGCACAGCGTGGGTCACGGAAAGCTGGTTTTCGGCAAGGAAATCATTTTCCTCTGCACGTTGAACGACGGCGAATTCATAGATCTGGTCTTGCTTGAGCCACTACAGTGGTCAGATCGCCGCCGCGAGGAAGTAGGCGACAACCCGGTAGATTCTGCCGTGCTTGAACATAGTAAGCCACCAATCGCTCTACACTATTCGAGGACCAAATCTAGTCCATTAGATCCTGTTAGTTTCGAGGCAAATGGTATCGTTGATTTGGATATTGATATCGCCCTATTCGGCGAACGGCGACTCAATGAAAATGATGAGTCATTCGTTGTCCGCATTGGCGATATGGTCCGTTGCAAGTCGCGGTTTGAGTGCATTGGTGACCGCCTCACACTGTATGTTCCCAATCTGGGAGGAGTCTGGCTGCAAATAAATCCAAGTACGTTCGGTCGGGAGTCTGCAGCACATGGTCCTCTTTATAATCAGGAAAAATTGATCGGCTACTTCCATGCTGCCAATACGGGTGGGGATATTGACCTGACGTGTTATGGTGTTGATGATCGCCACAACGTGATTTTGCGAGCCAGATGTCCAGCGCTCAAAAAAAGCGGATGATTCTTTGATCGGATTTAAGCGTTGCTGCCTGATAGCGTTGTGATGCCGCACTGGACATCGTCAGGCATCGTGAAACTTAGGCAGGTCTTATCCGCGACCGAGCCCACTTGTACCATCCGCTGATAAACTCGGATCAGTCGCATTCGATTATGAATTAGAACGATTACGGCCGTCGAACAGACCAAAGTTTGAGCAGGCGTCTACATAGAATGCGAGACGTCGCCGTGCGTCCGTTCTTACTTCACGCATGCCATGCCACGGAAATGGCTAATCTGGTTACATCATGATCGTGCCGCCTGGAAGCGGAAAAACGATGTTGGCCACACGCATGCCCGCGATTCTGCCGCAACTGAGCAGCAGCGAATCGATCGAAACGACACGTATCTACAGCGCGCTGGGGCAACTACCAGCGGGACAGCCGTTGTTAGCAAAGCGTTCGTTCCGCAGCCCGCATCACACCAATCGTGATGCCGGTTGGTCGGCGGTGGGAGCCCGCCAGGGCACGGCGAAATTTCCAAGGCACGCACCGGCATTTTGCTTTTGGATGAACTTCCCGAGTTCCTTCACAAGACATTGGGAACATGCGGCAACCGCTCGAAGATTCGCTGCGTTTCCCCTACTGGATAGCTGCTTAAGCGAACGGCAGACAGCTGATCGGAGTGATGCTGTGCGGCTAGAGTATTGAGTACTATCTGGTCGCGCGAGTGGCTTTTCTGCGAATGATTCCATCGCGAGTAACGACTTTGTTGAGGGGAGTTCTGTCTTGCTGAATCGGAGCGTGGTGATGAATGGTCGAAGACTGTGCGTGGTGCTGTGGGTGGCCACGTTTTCACTTAGCGAAATTGGGGCTCAATCGCCTCGGTCTGATGCAGCATCTCTGCAGGCTCTCTTTGAAGAATCGACGATCTGCGAAAACGTGGTCCAGCTCTGTCGTCGGTGCCAAGGACTGTCAGACACCGATCGCTACACCGCTTTGGTGAATTGGGTCTTGCCCAACGCTACGCGACAAAATCTGAGATTGAGAGGCGGTTTCGATCGCAGCGAAAGGTTGCCCGGGCAACGAGAGCAGGTCTCACTGGATCCAACGGCAAGCTTTCGGATGTACCCGGAATACGACTGGATTGTGTCGCCCGCCAAAGACATGGTGCGGCTTGCTGTCAAGATTGACAAACAGGCTGAACTGCGGACATCGATCGAGAAACTCTCGTCCGTTGCCCCGCAGCAAAAACGGTCCTGTGATGCGTTGCTTTGTCTACTGGCTTTGGCCGAACATGATGAAGCGGCCGCGGCGGAATATTCACGCACGCTATTTCCGACGTCCAAACAATTGGCTGTCGCTAAAATGTCGCTACGCGACCTGTGGATCGACGTATTGGTGCTATCCGAAATGGCGGCGTGCCGCTCGGTCGAAAGTGTTCCCGAGCCGGAGTTGTTTGATCGTTATGTTGGTCTGAGTGAAGTTCACGACAACGGGCAACTGGATCTGCTTTGCGATTTTGTCAAACTGATTCGCGACTATTGTTGGCTAGCGAAATTGCGTGTGCCAAAAGATCAGTCGATCGGCTTGAAAGACTTTGTGCCTTTGAACTTGACTACAGCAAAAACGCATGGCGAAGGACGTCCGCTGGCAAGATTTGTGCTGGTTGACGGAGTGGCGCGAAAGATTGGCGGCCACTGCGTTGACGCCTTGGCCTATCGCAGTCCAATGCAAGGTTCATTTGAAATCGCAGCAGAGCTGCGTCGCAATCGGGGGCGCAGTGCGGCGGTTTTTGCGCAGAATCAGTTCGTTGCAGTTGGTGCGCAAAGCAACCAATTCATGACCGGGGCACTGAATCGGCCGCCGCAGCAGATGACGATTGCGCCGCCAATGGAAACGTTTTTAAGTTCGTTGCATGGACGCGTTGCCATTGCTGGTGACGGTTCCAGGCATTCGATCAACGGTCGGTTCCTTGACACCGGATCCGTCGCGAGCGGTGTCTTGCCCTGGGCTGGATTTCTGAGCGAGAGACGAAATGACTTCGCCGTCGAAAACGTCCAGATCGCTGGCACACCGATGGTGCCACATAGCATCGACCTACTCGCCAGCCCAAAACTGGCCGGATGGCTGCGGTACTTTGACGATGCGACGACTCGTGACGTAGAATCGGACGACTCAGTGACCGACCCAGTGACTTGGCAGATTCGTCGACAGCCTCCGTCAGAGCCCATGTTGATTGCTGAAAGCGACCGGCGAGCGGTTGGCTCGTTTCGTGAAGACTTGTTGCGATATGTCCGTCCGATGGTGGAGGACGGGACGATTGAATACGACTTCTTTTATCACGCCCCAACGCAGCATTCAGCGCAACACACCGAACGGCCGGCTCAACAATTTGTGCATCCCGCACTTGGGCGTTCGGTTTTTTTGCTCACCGACGACCAAATCAAGTTTCACCAGCTAACCGATGGCTTACACGACCAAACGAGTCTTCGTCCTGACAATTCAGGCGACTTTCCCCCAGGAACTTGGACGGCCGACTCGGTCGCATTGAATCAAAATGCGTGGAACCATGTTGCTCTGTCGATTGCGGGCACGCAACTAGTCATACGGGTCAACCAGGAAGTTGTCCTGAAACAGCCTTTGTCCGATTTCAATTCGCGTCTGTTTGGTTTGTTTCGTTTTGCGGATCAATCATCGGTGAAGGTTAAGAACGTCAAGTGGACGGGTGACTGGCCAGGCCAAGTGGAGATCGCCCAAGATCGATCGTTGACTCCGCAAGCCGTTACTGAAATCAATCAATGGTCAAAGCAATTGCCTGACCGTTGGGAGCGTGATTTCCGCAAAGGGTACTCGCCACGTTGGTTTGATTTTGGTGGCAATCGCGAAACGATTCAGTCGGTCACCAAGGGAATCCGCCTGCACAAGACAATGCAGGACGGCATTGGCGACATGCGAGCCTGTGTGCGTCTTGAGGGTGATTTTGATTTGGCTGTGACGTACCAGGACTTAGAGATTTCGACTGAAAAACCGACTTGGCATAGTGGCAACGGGCTGATGATTCGTTTTGACAATCCACTGCGCGACCAAGTCTCGCTCTACCGCCGTGTGGATCGCATGGGCGGGATGCACTGTGTCGCTTTTGCGGTCAAACGATTGACTCCCGGCGGCAAAGCCAAGTTTATGGGCGGCACGCATGTGGTCGACGAATCGACTTCGGGAACACACCGCTTGGTTCGCAAAGATGGCAAGCTTTTGGCTCTGCACGCAATCGACGATTCAGAGTGTTTTCGTGTCATTGGTGAAATCGATGCTCCCCAGGGGCCCGTCGAAATTCAAGGCATTCGAATGGTCAACCACGTCGGTAAGGGATCACGGACCAGTACAACCTGGAGTCGCTTGCGGATCGCTGGCGAACGAATCGATCGAAGCGACGTCGATGCAAATGCGACCAAGAAATTGGTCGACGAGCTTCAGCAATGGCGGTTGAATCAGTCCCTGCTTGAGGCTGATTTTTCAAGCCCCGCTGCAGCTGGATCTTCCCGCTGGCAACGAACTGGTGATGCTGTTTTCACTGCCAACGCGCAGGGATGTTTAATGAGCCTGACTGCGACGGATAATTTTGATCAGGCTGGGATGGTCCTAAGCGACGACCTTGGCAGAAACTTTGATGTGCAAATCGATTTTGACATCGATCAAATGGACCTGCCAACGAAGTCTCGGGCACACAGCGAAGTCGCTTTGCAAGTGCTCTTTAAAATTGACGCTTTGGCGGTCCAGGGATTGCAGCCAGTGTCTGAGGCGAGCATTTTGTTTCGGCGTGATGCGAATGGCAATGACTTCATTCGCCCGCGCGTGGTCGGGCCCACGCAGTATCAATCGACGGTTTACCGTCCGATCCGAACCATTCCGACCAAGCCAGTATCGATGATGCGAATTGTTGCCAAAGAGGGCACACTGGTTTTTATGAGTAAAACCGTCGAAGATCCTAGCTTTGAAGTTCTCGCAACTTATCCGTTTCCCGTAGGAGCGACGGCACATCTGGCTCGCTTTTACGCCACCGCGGCTGGCGAAGGATGCGTTGTCAACGTGAATTGGAAGCGTGCCCTGGTCGCGACCGCAGTTCCAATCGCGACCACCGATCGCCCCTAGTACATTTCGCAAGACAGACTGACGAGCGCCAATCAGCCGATGCCGAAGCTTGATATTCGATTGAAGACCGTTGCACGGATGATTCGTGATGACACGCATGCTGATGTTGGATCAGACCATGGGCATTTGCTGTTTGCGCTTTTGAAAAGCGGGCGGATCCAACGCGGAATTGCAATCGAAAACAAACAACAGCCTTTCGCAAACTCTTCTCATCGATTGGCGGGGGTGAATGCAGACGTTCGACTAGGCGACGGGCTTTCAGTGCTGCACGTCGGTGAAGCGGATAGCCTGAGTATTTGTGGAATGGGGGCGAAAAGCATGGTGCGAATCCTGGAGGGATTTCCAGATCGAGTTCCAACGCGAGTCATCATGCAGCCGAACTGCGAACCCGAGTTGGTAAGAGGTTGGGGCTTGCGATCGGGCTACCACATCGAAACAGAACAAATTGCTTGGGGGCACTTGCCCTACCAAGTTGTGTGCCTGCGACGGGCGGATTCTCCAGACGACGCGGCCTACGAAGACGTCGACCATGACGCAGCATTGTTGTTCGGTCCCACGTTGGTCAAACGAAGGGACCCCGACTTATTTCGCCAGCTCAGCCAAGAACGGGCCTACTACCGGGAGCTCGGTCAGTTGACCGCGCGCAGTGCGGAGCGACTAAAAATCGTCGAGACACTGCTGCGCATTGGGCCAAAATCCGAGATCTAAGTGCAGCAGGCTTGAAGCTCATTCGTCCCGACTTGCTCCCCTTAACAGCGACGAAATAGTAGCAAGGTTTCTACCCCGCGGTTAGCAACATGGGATTCCGTGATCAGCGGTGAACCTGTGGTTTGGTTGCACGCGATGTCGAAGTCGTCGATGATGACGGCAGTCCGAGACAACTGTCGAGATGCACGATTGCAGATTGACCAATTTTGTGCTGGAACCTTCGAGAGCATGGCAGATGAAAAAACTCATATTGATCGGTTGCATGTGCCTGTTTGTGTCCGGCGCGACGGCTCAGGAAAAATCTCTTGCCAGTCCCGAAGCCGAATTGCGGCAACGCATCGATTCGCTAATCGAAGATCTCAATGGCAAACGATTTGCCCAGCGTCGATCCAGTGAGCAGCAACTGTTGAGGCTTGGTGCATCGGCAATCGGTCCGATGCGTGAGGCTTTGGAACAATCCGAAGGCGAAGCGAGAGTGCGATTGCAGCGCATTTTGACGGAGCTGAGTCGTAGTATTCGGATCGTCGACAAAGTGACATCCGATTCCTTGCAGAGTGTCACGAGCCTGACGATCGATCAGCACGGGCATTTCTTGTACGCGTCGGCGTTCGCTGCCAATACGGTTTCGGTCTACGAAATCAATCCAGAGAACGGAACGTTGTCGACTATCGAGAACGTCACGGACAAGAAAGATCTAGCAGGAGCAGTTTCGATTCGGTTGTCGTCGGCAGCGCCACTGGCTGTTGCAGCCTGCTACGCGGGCAAAACGGTAACGTTGTTTTCTCGCAGTGAGATTACGGGCAAGCTGAAAAAGCTGGACGTCTATCGGGGCGACGCTCGCAGTCCCCAGCCCAACTTTCCAATCGAGGCGGTCTTTTCGCCGGATGGCAAGCATGTCCTGTGCTTGGACCCCTACGCCAAGGATGGGAAGAATGTGGGAGCAGTATTGGTGTTTCGGGTTGTCGATGGACGCAAATTGCAGTGGGTTCACTCGCTAACGGGAAAGGGCAGTTGTCTGGCTAATGTTCGTGGCATTGTTTTTCACCCGACGAAAAACGAAATGTATCTCTGTGCCGCCGATGCGGGGGCGCTGATTCGCGCCAGCTGTGATCCCGATTCGGGGGCCATCGTGATCCAACAAGTTTTGCGTGATAGCGAGAAAGGCGTCCAAGGATTGTCTGGCGTTTTCGCGGCGGACATCAGCCAGGACGGCAAGTTCATTTACACGTCATCGGGCCGTTTTGGCGGCGACAGCGCGGTAGGTGTGTTCACGCTGGGACCAAACGGGGATCTCGAAGTCGTCCAAGAGATGATCAGTGGACGGGAGAAAATGGGAGACTTCCGCGGCGGAAATGAACTAGTGATTTCGCCCGACGGAAAGAACGTTTACGTCACCGGAACACTCTCGTCGACGCTGGCTGGATTTGCTCGGGATTCGCAGACGGGCAAACTCACGTTCATCGAAACGGTCCCGTTTGGAGCAAAGAAATTAGGGCCTGCTGGCGTCGCGGTTAGCCCTCGCGGCGACTATGTCTATGCCGCCGTCGAAGGAGCATCGTCGATCGCGATCTTCCGTCGCGATCAATGACGTCAATCTACAATACTGTCACGGCGTAGTAGTTCATCATCGCAAAGTACAGCGTCGCCGCGGTGGCTAAACTGGCTGCGATCACGATGGCTCCGACGACTCGAGTGCGTTTGAGTTGCCACCACATGAAGAGACCTGTGAGTCCCCAGGTGACCATGGCAATGGCCATGATGTCCACAAAAAGTGACCAGATTTGGCGTGCATTCCAATGCGGAGGCTGGCCGTGAGAAGTGTGCAGACGCAGGAAGAATGCCCGTGGCGACATGCCGTCTTGTCCTTTGAATCGTACGACGTCGATGTGCCCATCACGCAGAACGTAGGTAATCCTTGCCGGTTCTCCATCGACACTTGCCAAGAAATTTAGCTTGGACCAACCGCGCGGTTTCGGCTTGTTGCTTGAATCGATTCCAGCATTGTCCAGCACATCAGGCACGGACTGTTTGACGACTTGGTAGGGATTTGGTTTTAACTGGATGTTGCGAATCTCCTTGAGTAAAGGTTCGGCGATTTCGGTCGACTGTGAATGCGTCACTACGCGGGCTAGTTTGGTAGCAGGATCTACGTAGACGTCGTGGCGAAGGTCCTTGTCTTTTACTTCTAAGATGATTGGATTGTTGAACGCCGCGCCGTGCTGATCCACCAGTTCGACGGTCGATTCGGGAGAGGTAGCGTTGATCGCAGCGACGACGTTGGCTGCAAGTTCGGCTGCTGACGGGAAATCGGCCAGAGGTGTATCCGTCAGCGATTCCGCCGCGACGTCGCGGATATCGGTTTCGGGAAACAAACCAATGTGGTTGTACATCGCGCCGGTGATGCCGTACAAGAAAACCCAAGGCAGCAAGAATAATCCAGCGTACAAATGGATACGGCGAATCAGAATCTTGAATGGTGGCCAACGCTTTGACTTTTTCTGCGGTTTTGCATCGGTCGCCGTTTGCTCTGAAGGCGGATTCTGCTGGTCTGCGGAACGGGGAGTGGATTTTGGCATGAGACGCTCAAATCAAAGTTGAGAGAAGACGTGCTGGCGGGGGATTCGCCGACGATTTGTCCGGCGATTAGCTCGATAATTAGTCCGACGATTAGCTAGCCCGACAGCTGGACTTCCGGCGGGCAGTCGATGAAGTGAATTAATGAATTTATCCGCGACGGTCCAGACGGGACAGTCGACTTGATCCCACAAAGTCCGCTCAGTGGATCGTTCCGGCACCTTACGCTGCAATCAATCGGCTTTGCAATTGAAGGTCCGTCCAGCGGGAAAGACAATACCGGAGATGTCATTGGCTCTCTCTGATCGGGCACTGGTTAGTTTAATCGGTGTCGGGTTTGCTGGGTTTGGCTTAGAACGTTGGCGTACGGCGCTGGCGCAGCAGGTCCCCTGGTGACGCAATCGGGAACAACGGATATTGAACCGCGTTGTTTTTGCACATCTGCCAGTTGTTTCGTCTAGTCAACGATCTTTGAGGCGAGCCTTTGAGGCGCTAGCCGCGGATGCTTGACGGCAATCCAGGCTGTCACGCAAACGGCTCGTCGGAGAGTTCGGCGACGTCTCTGGATGAATCACCAGCGAATCCATTCTTTTACTTTGGGAACAAAACATGTCGATCAAGCGAGTTGGAATTCTTACGGCGGGTGGTTTGGCACCTTGTCTTTCATCGGCCATTGGTGCTCTGATCGAATCGTACACCGAGCTTGCTCCCGAAGTCGAAATCCTTTGTTACCGGAGCGGATACAAAGGTTTGTTGTTGGGGGATAGTTTTGTGGTGACGCCCGCCGTGCGAGAAAAAGCATCGGTGTTACACCAGCACGGTGGCAGCCCGATCGGCAATAGCCGCGTCAAATTGACAAACGTCAAAGACTGCGTGAAACGTGGATTGGTCACCGAAGGGCAAGATCCTTTGCAAGTTGCTGCCGAGCGATTGCAGGCTGATCAAGTGGATGTGTTGCACACGATCGGTGGCGACGACACGAATACGACGGCAGCGGATTTGGCTGCCTATTTGGCCAAGAACGAGTATTCGCTGACCGTGGTCGGACTTCCCAAGACGATCGACAACGATGTGATTCCGATCAAGCAAAGTCTTGGTGCTTGGACTGCAGCAGAGCAGGGCGCTCGGTTTTTTGAAAACGTAGTGGCCGAACACAATGCAAACCCAAGGATGTTGATCGTCCACGAAGTGATGGGGCGTAACTGTGGTTGGCTCACGGCCGCGACCGCCAACAAGTACCGTATGCGTTTGAATGCGCTGGATTTTTTGCCAGAGACCGGGCTGAGCCGCGAGCGAAAAGAAGTGCACGGCGTCTACATACCTGAAATGCACTTTGATCTGGCCCAGGAAGCCGAGCGGCTACGCGCGGTCATGGACGAGATCGATTGCGTCAATATCTTTATTTCCGAAGGCGCGGGCGTCGACACGATCGTCCAAGAAATGGAAGCTCGTGGCAAGAAAGTGCCACGCGATGCTTTTGGTCATTTCAAATTGGACGAAGTCAACCCAGGCAAATGGTTTGGCAAACAGTTCGCCAAAATGATCGGTGCGGAAAAGACGCTGATCCAAAAGAGCGGTTACTACAGCCGTGCCGCCAGAGCGAATGCCGCCGACATCGAACTGATCGGACGTTGTGCCCGCAAAGGCGTTGAATGTGCGTTGGATCGCGACGGTGGCGTGATCGGACAAGACGAAGAACGCGGCGATGAGCTACGTGCGATCGAGTTTGATCGGATCAAAGGTGGGAAGCCGTTCGACATCGGATCAACTTGGTTCGGTGAATTGCTGAAGGGCATCAATCAGCCCAAGGGCGAAGTGGTTCACGTCGAACATGCCTAGCATTCGGACCCGTCAAACGGCGAACGAATCAGTAGTAGTCTGCTGGTCAAACGAGCGACACGCTGACGGATTCACAGGAGATTCCGCCAGCGGTCGCGGCATTGATTTGCCGACTCGATTGCATTGAACGAATAGCTTCGAGCACGGTCGTCAGGCGACTATCCGCGTCCTGTTGGAACGCGAATCGTGCGGTAAGCACGGCCTGCGTTTTCGACCGCAATGTCTAGGTAGGCCAGGGTGGTCTGAACCGTCGCACGACGCGACGAGGTGCTGCCGATCATCAATTGATAGTCCAGCAGTTGTTCACAAGCGTCGATGGCGTCTAACAAATCCAGCCGACATTCGTTCCAGGATGCCGCGTCATCAGTCTTCAGTGCGTCGATGGCATGCTGGAATGCGCGATTGGCATCACTGCGTGCCCCAGTCGCAAGAAGCCGTTCGAGTTCAAATTTTTGGCGTTCCGAATAGGAGCTGGCATTGTCAATGTCTTTCTGAACGGCATTGGGCAGATGATGCAACGTGGCCTTTGCCATGTAGGTGTACACATAAGCTTGGTATTCAGCTTGTGTGTCGGCCAATGACGAAATGGATTGTGCTTGGGCACCGTTGGTCATCGACATTGATGAGACCACGGTAAGGCAAGCGAGTGCAAGAGTTCGTGAGATCGTGCTTGTACAGAACATCTGAAAGTCTCCAGAGCAGGAGGATTGATTGCCGCCAATACATTTCAGCGGCCATGCTTTTCAGAGCGGTGCGAATTGCGAAGTGTTACCGCTGCTCTGGAACTTGTTTACCAAGTGCATCTGCGTCGAACGGTTTATCTTGGAGTCGCTGGTAAAGTCGATCGGCTACGACGCGGTGGCCGGCTGGGTTGAGATGGTGATCGAATTGCCAATAGAGCTGCTCGGAAGGGTGTTGCTGTCTAAACTCGCGAAAATCTGGCCGCATGTCGATTGTCTCGATACCGATTTCTTGGGCCAGACCTAAAAACAGTTCGCATGCACGGTCGTCGGTACGAGTGTTCTCAGGAGTGAGACGCAAGGTTTTCGCGGCCTGGTCAAATTGTTTTCGAGCGACGTCGGGACACGTTTGGTGAAGCGTCGGTATCAGGACGAACATGATAGGCGTTTGAGTTGTCCGGGCTTCTTCCTGGAAGCGTTTCAAAGTGAAGCGAAGTTTTGACGTAGCGACCTCCCAGTCTTTGGGGTGTTCGCGAAAGTAATGCGCTTGCCCATAAGATTGCCAATAAATGGGCGGGCTCTCCTGAGCCATTTGCGCGATCTCTTGGTCGAACAGACTCGGTTCGTCCGCCGTTCCGACTCTAGATCTCAGAAAACCAATGCTGGCTAAAGCGTGGTAGGTGCCGAAGTGTTCGCGAAGGAAGTGCTTAGTGTGTCCGAGCAATCCGCTGGGTTTGTCACCGCCATCCGAGCTCTTTGCATCCGATTCTTGATGCACCCAGCCGTCCGATGTTTTGGCTAAGTGAACGCGATCTGTCGTCATCAACTCCCAGACATCATTTCCAGCGTAGAATCCGACCACTAGCAAATCGGGTTCAAACTTGTTGAGGACCTTTTCGTAAAGCCAGAGCTCTTGGTACGGAGAAAATGCCGTATGTCCTGCGTTGATCACGTCGTACGTCATGCGATCAGAGGAGGCGGCGTTTAGGTCGCGTTCGAGTAGATTCGCATAGCTATTTTTGTTTTCCACCACACCATCGGTATGGCTGTCGCCGGCAACCATGATTCGGTAGGTGTTGGCAGTTTTTTTGATGGGCGTTTCTTGGGCGTCTTCGCGGAAACTGCATCGGTTTCGGAACAGTTTTACCTGCTGTTCGCCAGATCCGTCGCTCGAATCCGATACGTCAATCGTCTGTTCTTCGAGCGGCCAGTACATCCAGCCGTTTTCTTGCGCGGTTCGGATGAAAGGGGCCGAATGAAGTTTGGACGTATCCTTGGGAACCTCCTCTGCAACGGGGGCAAACCCAAGCATTCGGCACGCGATCTCTAGCACGCACAGCGACACAAAGCTGGATATTCCAAGAATCAAAAAGCGGAAAATCCAGATTCGGCGCGACGCTAGTTGGGGTTTTGTTTCCTTGATGGCCATCGATTCGGGACTGCGTTTTTATTTGCAAATGACGTCTGTGAAACGGACTCAAAAACGTCGTACTGATAAGCGTTGAACGTACTGGCATCGATTGCGGTTGACGTGCCAATCCCGCGTGTCGATCGTGCCTGCTACGGTTTTTCGACGACGGCAAGCTCACGACGAATCACCGGAATCAACAAAGGCAAATTGACCAATGTCATTGTTCCCAAATGAGCCACCGCGATTCCCATTGCACCGTAGCGAACTCCTAAAACGATGGCGGCAGTCGCCAGAACGGTTGAGCCGATCAAGCCAGGTCTGACGAACGGATCGATACGAAACAATCGCGTGTATGTTGACCAAATAATAATGACGGCGTAGATGGCGAGCGAGACGGAAAACAAAAGGATTGGTGGCAACGGCAAGAGTCGATCAGCTGTCGCCGGATAATACCGGGTCAAACCAAGATGAAGTACGACCAAGGCGATCGATCCAAGAATGATGGTCGCTACCGCCAAGTACGAAGTTTGGCGTACGAGTCGGCGCGCTTCGGTAAAGTCTGATTCTTGGACGTGTCGACCGATCTGAGGCAGTCGTGCTTGCAGCCACGCGAGGCCTGAAGCCTGGATCGCGATCAGAATGGCCCAAGTCAGTCCAATTCGACCAGCCGCACCGGTGGACTGAGCGTCCAGAACGATCAGTGTGTACGTTCGTGTTGCCAAGTAGGCAACGATCGCTTGCAGTCCAATTCGCCACTGCAGTGGGCGCACCGCGGATCGCCAATCCAGTGCGTCGTTGGCTGGTAGCGGTTCTTGGCGGATCAAATCAAAAAGTTGTTTGCGAAACCTCCCGAAGACAAAAAATGATTCGCACAAGAGTCTGACGGCGGCCGACGCGGCGACGGCCCAAAGCGATCCGCCCTGCGTGATCACTAGCCAGACGACCAAGTTTCCGATGATCGCCTGCGTCAAACGAAAAATGTTGATCGGGACGACGTACTTGCCTTCCAGTACACCGATGCAAGGCATCATGATCATGGCTGCGGCCGTCAGAACGACGGAGGCAATCCATGGCGCACGCCACTGCATCGTGTCAGTTTCTGGACCTTGCAAATACCAAAGGCCAAACGTACTTGCGCCGATGGCGAAAAGCACCGACATGACAACAAACCACCGCGTGCCATCGCGAATCAGACTTCCCAATCGTCGTTTTGCCAACGACGTTGCATCGCTGGGTTCGGATTCCGTCGCCGTCGGCCATTCCCGGCTCGCAAGCGATAGCAGAACGCCAGTCAGCCCTAAATCGAACAGCGTTTGCAATGCCAACAAGTCCGCAAACACGTAGTAGATGTCTTGCGTTTGAAGACTAAAAAACTGCGTGATGATGGCGACCGAAACCAGTCCCGCAACTAGTTGCCACAAGCGAGTGCAGGTGGCAATCAGCACCGCGCGGCTACCCGAGAGGTGACGTCGCAAGTGAGCGAAAGGATCGAGGACGGATTTCAAAATGGGATCTGCGGAAAAACCAGTGAAGGCGAAGTTGGTCGCGCTGCGAAAGAGGGCAGCGGTCGGCGGTGCCGATGATGAAATGGATTTATCAGGCCGTGAACAGTAGCACCGATAGGCTACGACGGAAATCGCAGTGTCATTACATACTCTTGCCAGGATTTTTGGAACACATCCATATCGCTGTCGATACGGTCGTCGCTATGCAAAATCGCTTGTAGCGTTTGGTAGCCCGTCGGATCCGCTTTTTGGTTGGCGACAAACTGGTGGTAAAACTTTTCCAGCAAACCATTTTCTTGCAGGAAGTAGCACAGGTATCTAGCTTGAGCGTAATTGGTGCCAGGATCTTGATCGTAAAACTCTCGGGTGGAAGTGCCGCACAGCTGCGCGAATGTTGGCACGCTGTTGTTTTTGATCGCTCGCTGCAAACCGGCCAAACGCCAATTGGTAAGACCGACGATTTTGTCGCCGCGCGAACTACTTTGTTCATACAGCGAACCTAAGCCTTCGTTTAGCCAGGCCGGGCAGCGTGGGAAGTTGGATTCGACAAATGGGTGAACAATTTCGTGAACCAGTGTTCCGCCCCCGGTCGCAATGTTCATCACCAAGGCGTCGTTGGATGAGGAATAATATCCATACGGAGTGGATGGTTTGCTGCCGAACAAGTGGATTGCGTTGGTGTCGTAGCTGGCTTTGTCGCGGAACAGCCAGATGTTTAGAATTCGTTCGGGGTCGCGTGCAAAGTACTGTTTCTTCAGTCGTTTGACCGCCCACGCGACCGTTTGTTTGCTGCGACGGCGGACAGTCGCTGCGTCCTCGTCACCGATCACAACAAAAGGGCGTTCAAGGACAATGGTGAAATTGTCATTGGGCAGCTTCGTCTTCAGTCGCATGATGTGTTGGGCGTAGTCAGCGGCCGTTGTCTGAAGCAAAGTCGCTGACGGAATCCGGGATTTTGAACGACTGGCCAGGGAAAAACGAATCGCCAGCCAATTTTGTTCTTCGTACTTCAGCGGCCACAGCGAGAGCAGTTTGCTGCGCAGCATGCGACGATAGGCACCGTTGTCGTCGGCTGGTTCGTGATAGATCACTTCGTCTGTTGCCGCGTCGTAGCCAAGTATCAATCGAAAGTGCTCGGATGCCGAACGGTCGTTCGTTGTTCGCATGCAAATGATCGACGCGGTGCCAAGGCGGAGGTCAGCCAGCATGGTCCGCCAGAGCTGGTCGATTTCGGCCGGGTGGTTGGCGGCTTGGATTCGGTTCCAAACGGGGCCTGGGTCAAAACCCAGCTTGGTGATGGCTGTCGCCAGTTCCTTGGTGTGGCAGCCGCGTAAGAGCGTTGGGTCGAGACCGGCGGCGTCAAAAACGGAGTCTTGATCCGCGGTGGCGCCGAGTTTTTGTAGCCAGCTTGCCACGCAGGCTTCACCGCAAAAATCGGGTTTCTGCCGGACATGCGGAACGTCGCGTATCAAAACGCTGGACGAATGAGACGGTTCGTCCGCCGTTGCTTGACCGCAGATATGGGGTGCCACCGAGCATGAAATGGGCCCGCAAATTGTCAGGCAAAACGGCAGTGCGCAGAAAAGGAACCGCCTGGCCGTCAGCGTAGAACACGAATGCATCGAAGTAGCCTTACTGAGGAGGGACTCGGCAGAACATCGCGTTGGTTATAGCGATTGGTCGCTGGACTGTCACGAAACGACCGTCCCAGTAGCAACGGCCCGATTCGTTTCAGATAGACTGCTACGCAACATGACGGACCCACTAGAGAGTTGCGAACAGGATCGGTTCGCTTTTGGAAAGAACTGGCAAGCGTTTCTGACAGCGTTAGACGAGTCACGTATCGAACAAGCGGTCGCCTCGCTGGTGGATCGGTTGGGCGTTGATTCGTTGGAAGGCACGACGTTTTTGGACATTGGTAGCGGGAGCGGTTTGTTCTCGTTGGCCGCTCATCGATTGGGAGCTCATGTGACGTCGATTGACTACGACACTGAGTCGGTGGCTTGTACGAACGAACTGAAACACCGGTTCGCTTGCAAGGACGCGATCGCAGATGAAACGGGAGCTTGGTCGGGGACTTGGACGGTGCAGCAAGGTTCCGTGCTGGATGAGGCGCTGATGGATTCTTTGGGCGAATTTGACGTGGTGTATTCTTGGGGTGTGCTGCATCACACCGGTGAAATGCAACGTGCTGTTCGCATCGCAAGCGAAAGGGTTTCCGACGGTGGCAAGTTCTTTATCGCGATCTACAACGACCAAGGCGGAGGAAGTCGTCGTTGGTTGGCGATCAAAAAACTGCATCACGCGTTGCCCCAACCGCTGCGCGTCGTTTGGGTGCTGATGGTAGCGGGATTCTACGAACTGTTGTTTGCTCTTTCGCGGCTCTTGAAATTTCGCAACCCACTCCCATTTGCTGACTGGGGAGCCAAGAAGAAAGACCGTGGCATGTCGGTGTGGCACGACTGGGTGGACTGGATTGGCGGATTGCCATTTCAGGTTGCAACGCCTGAGGCGGTCATCCTGCCGCTTCGTCAAAAGGGATTCGTGCTGGACGATCTCGTGACGGTTCGAAGCGGGTGGGGGTGCAACGAATATGTGTTTTCGCTGCGTCGCGACGTGCTCTAAGCAGACGCACTGCGCGCAGCTTTGACTGCTTTGCGCAGATCGGCAACGAAATCGTCGCGGAATTTGGGCGAGATCAAGTGCGGCCGTTTATCTGTTTGTACTTTGACGCGTTTCAGCGAAAGCGACGGACCGCTGGCCCAACTTGATGACAGCGAAACGTCCGTGATTTTGTCCAGCGGCACTTGATAAAACCAAACACCACATCGGATCGACAACGCGTCTTCCAGAATGGTGTATCGGCACGGGACTGCGAAAGCGGCCGTTATCAAAGCCGCCGACGCGCCGGTGATAAACAACCAAGTCGCGTCGCCTGGACGACCGACGGCGATCGCGTAGATGCCGATCGCGGCAGCCAGCACCGGAGTAAGCAACATCAACACGAGCATCCACGCGTCAACGGCAGATTCATAAACGGTCGGGCGGGGAGGAGAGCTGGATGACTTGGTCACGCTGGCAGATACTACGGGGCAGGGTAGGGGAGTGGGGGACGCGAAGTCGCGAAACGCTATTGTAGTGATCCCGTGGGCGGATCAAGTTTGCAGGCCGGTTTTGAATTTTCGATTTCGATTCGCCGCATCACTTCGCGTGGTACCAGCACGCTGATGGCAATGGCGGCCAGAATCGAAACGGCCGCGCTGATGAATTGCCAAGACCCGATGTCGGCCGCTTGGCTTTCGTTGGCCAATGTGCCGCCATGGACCCACAGTAGCTGAGGCAGCACGCCCACCAAGGCACCGACCAAGAACGGAGTCACGCGAGCTTTGGAAGCTCCCATCGAATAGTTGACAATCATGCTGGGGATAGGAGCGAACCGGAACATCAAGTGAAATCCCAGCCCTCCATGCGTCGCCAAGTCTCGCAGTACTCGCGGCCAAATAGCTTGCGACGCCGGCCGGCGATCTACTTTTTCGTCGATCCACACACTCAGGCACCAGCGGCCAATCACGTAATTGATCGCCGCGGCGGTGACTGCGATGATCGTAATTAGCCAAGCGCCAGTAGCGGTTCCGAAAAGGGCTCCGGCGCTGATCGACACCAATGTTTTTGGCAAGATGACGGACATCAACACAATCGCCGCCAAAACAAACAAAACCGGCGCCTTCATACCGGCTTCATTCAGCCAGCTTTGCAGCGAAGTTAGTTTTCCTCCCGTAGCGACGAGTGTGACGCCGATGAACAGCAAGCAGCACAAAAACAGCCACCGCGCGAACTTTCGCCGAAGTCTCGTTGGGTCTGATGCGGGGGAAATTTCTGCGATGAGTTTGTTCATCTGGTTGATGGATCCGAGTGGCACCCATCATAGTGGACGTCCGTGGAAGCAAAGTCGATGCCGGTAATATTGACGAAACTATCTGGACCTGAAACTTGAAAACTGAGCTGCAAGAACGATCCTGCGGCACCACCATGCCGTGGCAGTGGTGCAACCTTCGGCGCAATCCGTTCGGAGAACTAACCCGCGCGGAGCGTGCTCAGTTGGCCGTCGTCGACATCCAAGGGATTGTTCAGCAAGTATCGCAGGACCACACTGCGGTGCAGTTTATTGGCGATTGTGGTCGTGGCAAAACGACACGAATGTTGGCGTTGGCACATGCAATGGCCGATGCGTCGTACGTGTATTTGCCCGAAGACGGTCCGTGTCCATCGATTGCAGTGGGCCGCCCGATTTTGATCGACGAGGCGCAGCGTTTACCGCGGAAAGTTGGCAAGGCCGTTTTTGCGTCCGGGTTGCCACTGGTCTTGGCAACGCACCGCGATTTGTCGCGATCGCTTCGGCGTTTTGGCTATTCCGTCGATACCCAGTCGATCGGAGCAGCCAATACACCCGAACTGATTTGTAAACTATTGAACCGCCGGGTCGAAGCGTCACGTCGCGAACCGGACGTGGCAGTGCCGCGACTGTCGCTTCACGACGCGACGGTATTGGTCCGGAAATTCGGCAGCGATGTCCGCAGCATGGAAAGCTACCTTTACGACGTTGTTCAATCTCAATCGTTTGTTTCTCTAGGACTTGATCATGGCCAAATGCGATTTGTCGATTGAATTGGATGACCCCCAAGCTCTTCATGCTGGCGGCAGCACCATCTCGGGAGTCGTTCGCGTTCGCGTGGACAAAAACGTCGAAACCAAAGGGTTGGTGGTGACGTCCGGCTGGGCAACCCACGGCCGCGGCAACGTCACGTCGGGTGTCTTCAATTCCAAAACATTGTTCACTGGTGAATGGCGATCCGGTGACACGCCGGAGTATCGGTTTGAATTGCCGGTGGGCAGCTGGCCTCCCAGTTATCACGGCAACTATCTGAATATTGATCACAACATCACCGCGCAGGCAAAGATCGCATGGGCGTTTGATCCTAAGGCGTCCCAGACATTTTTGATGCGACCGACGGGCGGGCCTGAGTCGGCGGCATGGAAAGATCCCGCGGCTTCGTCCAACAAATTGGGCTGCGTTTTGTTTTCGATTTTTTCGATCGTCTTTTGCGTCGTCTTCTTCGGAGGAATGATCGCTGCAGGTGGCCCCTCGATTGTCTTCTTGGCCATTGCGATCGTGCCGCTACTGGTGGGTTTGGGGTATGGATTCAAAGTCCTGTTGCCTCGCTATCTGCTAGGAAACGTCGAATGCAGTCTGTCGCCGAATCAAGTTTCTCCAGGCGAAGAAGTCAAAGGCGAACTGGTTTTCAAACCTCGCAAGACTGTTTCGATCAATGCGATCAAGTTGACTTTTCAAGCATCAGAGAGGGTCGTCAGCGGCAGCGGCAGCAATCGCAAAACGCACACCAATGTGTTCTTTGAAAAAGAGCAAACGCTGGTGGGCGAAACCACGTTGCAACCCGGACAAGAAAAACGAGTTCCGTTGGCGGTTCAGTTGCCTGGCGACGCTCCGTACTCCGTTGATTTGACGGACAATGACCTGATCTGGAACGTGCTGATCCGAATCGATATTCCGCGCTGGCCGGATTGGACCAAGAACATTGCGATAGCGGTGGTGCCATCGGGGAAGCCGATGCAACCTGCGGCTGCGTCAGCGGGGACTGTAGCGGAGGCGACCAGCCAAGCGGTGTCGCCGGTGGGGCAGGAGGCGGAAGTTTCTCCGTCTGGGATCACGTTTACGGAAACGGCGCAGCATTTTTGGGAGCTGCGGAATGACCGCGAGAGTGTCATGGAGTTGGCAGGCGCGGTATCCGGACTGACGTTCGACATTGACGCGTTTGTGGAACGACGGTTGCTGTACAGCGGCGACGATGACCCGCATGTTTTCAAGGATGGCTATGCCGTTTGGGCACATTTCACGGAGCCGCCACTGCCGATGGTGTTGTACGTACCGCACGACTTGGCGGATGAATTCGAGCAAATTGGACGTGATTTGTGGAAAGGCCGGGGGACGATCGTGGGCTGGGATGCCCAGCATCGCCGTTTGCAGATCAAACTCGAAAACTCAGCGGTCATTTAAACCGAGAGTCGGATTCTGCCGGGAAATGCCGGCTATTTTGGCTGCGATCCTGCCGCTGGTTCTCAATTGCCAGGCGACTGCGTAAACTCGCTGATCATTGATGCCCATCACTACCTTCGCAGCCTAATTTTGCTATGCCGTCGCCTCGAGTCTTGATCCTGCGTGCCCCCGGCACCAACTGTGACGAAGAAACCGCGTTCGCGTTTGAGCAAGCCGGAGCAGAGACCGAGCGGGTTCACGTTAATCGGTTGATCGAGAATCCTGCTCTTAAGGATCGCTATCAGATTTTGTGCGTGCCGGGTGGATTCAGTTACGGCGACGATATCGCTGCAGGACGCATTTTGGCGACTCGTTTGAATCGCCATTTGGCCGACATGGTCGATGCCTTTGTGCATGGCAACGGTGACCGACTAGTGCTGGGGATCTGCAACGGAATGCAAGTTCTGATGCGATTGGGAGTCTTGACCGAAGGAGTAGGCAGCGGCGAAACGTCGGCTGCTACGTTGACCTGGAACAACCACGGTCGCTTTGAGGATCGTTGGGTGAATTTGGTCGTTGACGAAACACCGTGCGTGTTTTTGAAAGACATCGACCACATGTATTTGCCGATGGCACACGCCGAAGGCAAGTTTGTCGCCGCCGATGACGCAGCGTTGAATTCGTTAAAGGACGCAGGCCGATTGGCGATTCGCTACGCCGAGGGTGAAAAAGGCGTCGTTCAAGACGAGGTCTTACCATTCCCAGCCAACCCTAACGGAGCTGACGCCAACGTGGCGGGCGTCTGTGACGCCAGCGGCCGTGTGTTCGGTTTGATGCCGCACCCCGAACGCCACATCGATCCAACGCACCACCCGTATTGGACACGCCGCAAAGAGCAGCCCGAGTTCGGCGACGGACTGAAAATGTTCCGCAACGCCGTCGACTGGTTCGCGTAAGCAGTTGTCCCGCCAGGCGGAACGCTGTTTTGCAGCGAATCATCACTGGCTATCGTCTGTCACTTGTTTGCAACTTGCCGGTCACTTTGCGTTTGCTCGTAGCTTGGTCATGGCTGATTCCCCTTGTTGGCTGACTTCGATTAGAAATCGGATGAGGTCCGAGAACTGCTGGCGGTCGCGTAGTTGGTTGACCAGTCCCGGCGGCATCGCTGAGACCTTCATCGGCTTGATCGCTTCGACGTCATCCTGGGGAATTCGCAACTCTTTTCCGGTGGCGGGATCGCGAAGCACGACGGTGTCGTCGTCTTCGGAGACAAGAAACCCGTTGATGATCAATCCATCGCCGGTCAGGACGGAGGTCTGTTGAAAGTCTTGGTGGATTTCTTTGGAGGGATCCAGGACGGCTTCGACCAAGGTGACGTCGGTGGTGCCTGTGCGACGCTGAGCCAAGTTGGGGCCAAGGCGCGGACCTGAGTTTGGCTCGTGACATTTTGCACACGAGATCGATTGGGAAAAGAACAGCTTGGCCCCGCGCCGGGCATCTCCATCGCGCCGAGCATTTGCGGCAAGCTCGGTCGCAGCGACCTTTGCCAGCGATTCGGCCAAGGAAACCGGCGGCGTCGCGTCGCTGGGGATCGCTCGGATTTTCAGATCGTAGACCGACCAATACGAACGTCGGCTGGATCCGGTTTGCGTGATTCGTAGGTGGCTGACACGTCCCGGACTATCGATTTCGATCAGCGTGATGGGGCCGTCGCCGTATCCTTTGGCGACCGGGCCGGTCCATGTTTTTCCGTCTTGCGAAACGTGAACCACGTAGCCTCGTGGGAAATCGGTTTTCGCCTTGCGAGTATCCAGTTCCAACGTCATGACCTTCAGAGGTTCTGGCAATTCAATAGCCAGCCATTGGCCGGAAGCTTGGTGTTTGCCGGTGCTCCAGCGTGTGGTTGTGTCTCCGTCGATGGCAGCCGAAGTGTTGTCCGTTTGCAGGCTTGCCGACAATTTCCACTGCGACTGATTGGTCAACGGTGGCGGGTCAAAGTACGCCAGGTCGTCGATGGTCCAAGGGCCGATTCGTGATTGCGATTCGGAACGGACTCTGGCGATATCATCGGGGGCTATCATCGCCGCCCGATTGCCCCAGCTATTGCGAACGTAGTTGGCGGCATCTGCAATCCAGCGATCGTTGTTGGCCGCCAGCGGCATCATCAGTCCGTCGGAATACGTCTTGTTGTCGATCGGGCCAATCAAACCGTGGAGCAGGATTCGTGCTAGCCGTTCTTTGTGTCCGGTGACGCGGAGGGAGCCTGCAAGCGGCGGTGCCAGGTGCAGGTTGTCACCTTTGGGGGATGGGTGTCCCTTTCCGTTTTCCCCATGGCAGGTCGTGCAAAGTGTCGAGTAGATCGTTTTTCCACGCATGACTGATTCAGCCAGGGCTTTGTTTCGATTCGCCAATTCAGCCATCTTTTTTTGCTCGGCCAGAATCGCGACTTGATTGGCTTTGTACTGTTGTGCGATCGAGGTGATGGAGTCGACGTCGGCATGCGTTTTTAAGATTTGACGGGTAAGCGATTCGGCGTCGGGATGCTTTCCATGATTGATTGATAGCAGCGTTTGAATCACAACGGTTGGCGAGCGATCATTGCCCAGTTGAGTGATCAACGTGTCCAGGGAGCGATCGGTCGCCATCATCGGTTCGGCAATTCGCATCGCTGCGGCGCGGACGCGGTCATCGGAGTCGGTAAATCCGGGCGACAGTATCTGTGGCGTGATGGCACCCAGACCATCAAGGGTCCAGTAAGCATGCAGCCGACCTAGTGGCGTTTTGCCATGGTGGGCGAGCTCAGCCAGAACTGGGGCGATATCGCGGTTGCCGTGCAGGACGATTAGTTTTTGTGCTTCGCTGCGCCACCAGCCGTTGGGGTGTGACAGATGCCGGATTAATTGCGCCGGAGTTTCGTCCAGCATTTTGGGGCGCTGGCCGCGCCGGGTGGTTTCGTGTTCGACGCGGTAGATTCTTCCGCGCCCGATGTTTTTGTCCAGTTCGTAGTCTTGGACAACGCCGCGTAGATATGACCCTTCCCGGACCCAGTTTCCTTCTTGAATGATTCCGCGGTACATGTCCACGATGTACAAGCAGCCGTCGGGACCGGTGGCACTATTGACGGGACGAAAATTCGGGTCGGTGGCCGCGATGAACTCTTCGCCTTGGTAAACATTGGCAAGCGTGATTCGGCCGTCGGATTCGGTGACTTCGGCGCGGCGAATCAAACGCCCCACCGGTTCGCAAAGGATCAGGTTGCCATCGAAGTCACTTGGCATTTGGTTGCCGCGATAGATTGATTGGCCACCACCGCCGGTAAAGCGATTCAGCGTGTTGTTGCTGCGCAGACGTTTCAAGCCACCCTGCGTATCGGGAATGTTGTCAATCGGAAAAACATCGCGAAAGCCATCGGTCAGTTCACCGGCAAGACTGATTTGGCCGTACACGACGGGCTGTTGGAAATTCAGTGCCGGGATTTCGCCACCCGCGATGGAGAAAAACAGACGGCCGACGTTGTCATGCGTCAAACCCCATTGTCCCGTATTGAAGATTAGTGGTTCCTTGGCGACCTGGCCGTCGGAGTAGCGGTACCGACTGTTGGTGTAGGTCGTGTAAATCCAATTGTCGATATTCCAAATCAGTCCGCTGGGTTGGTGTTCCAGATTGCCGCCGCGGTGGCCGCCGACGTAGCACACGTCGATCTTGTCAGCGACTCCGTCATCGTTGGTGTCTTGGTAGCTTTTCAAGTCCAAGGTATTGGTTTCGCCAATGATCACTCTGTCCAAGAGCGGCAGCACCATGCGTGGCAACACTAGATTGTCGGCGAATACGGTGTGTTTGTCGTAGACTCCATCGGCGTTGGTGTCTTCGTGGCGTGAGACGCGGCTGACGGGGGCCAGTTTGTTTGTCCCATCAATGTCCTGCATGTAGGTTCGCATTTCGACGACATACATTCGCCCGTTGCCATCCCAGGTGATCACGGACGGTTCGTGGACAAAGGGTTCAGTCAGCACAGGGACAACGCGATATCCCGGTTGGATCTTCATCGTTGCGATGGATTCTGCGGGCGTCAAAGGAGGAGCCTTGGAGCTGGATTCCTGGCCGAAAGACTCTGTCGGGATTCCTGTGAAAACCACGACAAGAATGAGAGTGATGAGCGAACGATGATTCACTGAAGCAACCTGAGTCGAATTTGGAACGGGGCAGGGGCCGCGACGGCGGCTTGCCGGATCTGTTGTGCTGTATTTTTGTCACCCAGCGTCGCTATCTCAACAGGCGATGCACGTAATCTGAAAATCCACGCATGTCATCCGGGGGATTTTCCGGGCCGATCACGAGCGGGCCGTCATTTGGGTCGGCGGGGTGAATCCCGTGGCTGCCCCGTACCAGGGTGGCGTCCAAAGGAATGACATCCATTTTGTAGCGGAAACCTAGTTTTTTCTGAGCGACACGAGCGAGCAAACGTGGCTTGCTAGTGATAAACAGTTCGCACGGGTCATAGCCGGGTTTGCGATGGATGTCGACGGTACGCGCAAAGTCAGGAGCCAACGCGTCATCGTTCCAGTAGTAGTACGTGAACCAAGAATCAGGTTTCGCCAGCGCGATTAGTTCGCCACTGCGGGGATGGTCCAGTTCCAGTTCCGCCGGATCGACCACTCGATCGATACCTTCGACCGATTGCAGATGCGATTGGACTTCGGCGATTCGCGAGCGGTCGCGCACGTATACATGCGCCAGTTGGTGGTCCGCGACGGCAAATGCATCGGATTCGCCCGGCATTAGCATTTCGCCAAAGGGGCCGCCGCGGACGGAAAGCCAGTTGGCATCGCGAAGGTGTCGATTGATATGGACCGGGCGATGAACCGGAGCCAATCCATATTCTGATACCACGACCACTTTGGTATCGGTTTGGGCGGCAGCGTCAATGATTCGGCCGGCACACTCGTCAACTTCGGCGACTCGCTGCGGATCGTGGTCAGGCAATCGTTGGAAGTCGTAGTCCAGATGCGGAAGATACGCCAGCGTCAGTTGTGGCTGCTGTCGTCGCATGACTAGGGCGGTTGCGTCGGCAATCCACTGACTACAGGGCAGTCCAGCGCCGGGGCCCCAGAAACTAAAGAAAGGAAACGGCCCGAGTTGCTTGGTCAGATCGCACTGGGTGTGGTCCAACACGTCAAATACTTTGGACCCATCGCATCCGTAGTGAGGTTTGGGCGTGGCGCTGTATTTTGCGGACGATGATTGGTTGAACCACCAGAACATTTTGGCGGTTTCGTAGTCATCATAAAACGGTTTGCCTTGGATCAGGGTGTTGGCCTGCTGCCAAAACCGAATCTCTTGCGTGTCGCGAAAATACCAGCCGTTGCCAACGATTCCGTGGTCTTTAGGGGCCAGACCAGTTAGCAAAGTGGCTTGCGAGGTGCTGGTCACAGCCGGCAGCGGGCTTTGCCAAGGCGACGCTTGGCCGACCGATGCGATCCGCGGTGCATCGCGGAGCAGGGCAGGGGTGAGTCCAACGACATTGATGATGCAGAGTTTTTTCACAGTTGGTTTGAAACAGTTTGGTCGTTGGATCGCTGAGCAAGAAAGATAGAAAGATACTGAGGTTGCCCCGATTGAAGTCAAAGTCCGCTATCCTAGCGGTTCGTTGTGGCGACTTTTCGAGGCGTCATGCTGCCAACGATTGGCCAGCACACCGCCGCGGAGCGTCGCGATCACTTGGCGGAACGTCGCAATCACATCGTCCCTATCTTATCAGCCACCCAGGCGGCGACACCTCTACCCAAACGATTTGGAAAGTTGAAGCATGTTCCGACCTTGTCTATCCGTGCGACGTTCGTCCGTCGTGGCGTTGATCTTTGCTGCGATCCTGTTCACGGCCGCGTCCCACGCAAGCGCTCAGTCGGACGTTGAAACGTCGGCCGGCGAACCGGTTGCCGAAGTGGTCGATGATTCGGCAGAAGTGATCGATGCAAGCTCTGCCGTCGATGCAAGCTCGGTTGTGGACACTGCGGATGTCGCAGTTGGCTTGGACCAACAAATCGACAAACTTTTCAAGCCCGTCGCGGATACCTGGGGCAGCATCGTCTTTGCCAAGGTGCCGGTCCCTGGCAGCGATCCGTTGCCATTTGTGCTGATCTTGTTGGTGTTCGGTGCGGCGTTCTTCACGATCGTGTTTGGTTTTATCAACGTCCGTTTGTTGCCGTTGGCGATTCGCGTTGTCAGCGGACACTACGACGAAATGGAAAAAGAAGGAGAGGACATTCCCAAGCACGTCGAGGTCAATGAAGTCGATGGCGATTTAGTCGATACGATTCGCGACGAAGCCGACGGAGAAGTGTCGCACTTCCAAGCTTTGGCGACAGCGGTGTCGGGAACGGTCGGACTGGGCAACATCGCCGGTGTTGCGGTAGCCGTCGCGACGGGAGGACCTGGCGCAACGTTTTGGATGATCGTGTGCGGGCTGTTGGGGATGTCGTCCAAGTTTGTCGAATGCACTTTGGGCGTCAAATATCGCGACGTCGATGACGATGGCACGGTCCATGGCGGTCCGATGTATTACCTGACCAAGGGGCTGGCAGGGATGGGACTGGGCGGCGTTGGGAAAGTGCTGGGCGTGTTGTTTGCACTTTTCTGCATCGGTGGTTCCTTCGGCGGCGGCAATGCTTTTCAGGCCAATCAAGCGGCACAGCAAATCAAATCGCTCTTGGGGATGCCGGATTCCGGAGCATCAGGCACGGTCATTGGCATTGTGATGGCAGCGATGGTAGCGGTGGTGATCATTGGCGGCATCAAACGCATTGCCAAGTGGACCGAAAAGATCGTCCCGCTGATGGCGATCATCTACTGTGTCGCTGCTTTGATCATCATTCTGATGAATGTGACCAGCGTCCCCGCAGCCATCAGTGAAATCGTGTCCGGCGCGTTCACAACGGATGCGGCGGTGGGTGGTTTTCTAGGTGTGTTGATTCAAGGTTTTCGGCGAGCAGCCTTTTCCAACGAAGCGGGCACGGGATCGGCTTCCATTGCTCACTCGGCCGTCAAAACGAAGTATCCCGCGTCCGAAGGCATTGTGGCGCTGCTGGAGCCGTTCATTGATACGGTCGTCATCTGCACGATGACCGCGATAGTGATCGTGATTTTTAATACCGAAGGCCTCTTTGTTTGGGGGGAAGTGACCGGCGGAAACGTGATGGTCGATGGAACCAGCCTGGGCGGTGTGGGCCTGACCTCGCGTGCGTTTGACAGTGTTTTGCCTGGATTTCGCTACGTACTGACGATCGCGATCATCTTGTTCGCCTTTTCAACGATGATCTCGTGGTCCTATTACGGATTGCAATCGTGGAAGTTCTTGTTCGGCAAAAGCCAAGCGTCTGACTTGACCTACAAGCTGCTGTTCTGCGTGGTGGTCGTCATTGGATCGGCAATTTCGCTTGGCTCTGTCATCGAATTTTCCGACGCGATGATCTTTGCGATGGTGTTCCCAAACATGATTGGGATGTTCCTGCTGTTTCCCAAAGTCCGCGAGGAGCTACGCAAATACTTGTCCGCATGTGCGGAACGAGACAGCCGTTAGAGGTGCGTCTGATGCTCTTAGGTCGTATGCAATTCGGCCCCAAAAAACGGAGTTGGACTTCATCGCCGTTTCGCCAGTTAGCCGAGTACTTTGCAGCACGCGCTGGTCGGACCAAATTGCGAACCATTTAGGCGACTGATACAATCGTCGCTCCTCTGCGTGCTGTGTCTTTGTGCAATTGAACTATCGAAAACTATATGAAAAGTCTTGTTGCACTGCTTGTCATTGCCATCGTCGCGATTGTTGGCGTGGTGATGATTCGCAAAGGGAATCGCGCTGGATGGCTTCTGATGGCGATTGTGTTGATCATGCTTGTCGCCGGTGTGATTTACCGGCAACGTGATGCCATCACGACCATGATCGCGCAGCGCGGAAACGCGGACGTTCAAAATCCGTTCACGCCTTCCGAACCCGAGGTCGCTGATCTCACTCGTGCATGGCAGTCGTTTCGCGGCGGACCCAAACAAGCACATGCGTTGTCGGCCAAAAAATTGGGCGATGTTTCGTGGGAGTCGCCTCGCTGGAAATACTCGTTCAGCGGAACAGGTCTGTCTTCACCGTCGGTTGCGAACAATCGGATTGTACTGACGCAAACCGATGAGCAGCAGCAGACGAATCAGTTGGTGACGATTGACTTTGATGCGGGTGAAGAAATGGCGGTTGTCGATCTTCCCTTTGGAAATCCGGGGCCCATTCACGCCAATAATTCATATGCCACCGTCACGCCGGCAGTCGATTCCGATCACAGCTATGCCGTCAGCGTGGTTGACCGTTCGGTTTATTTGACTTCCGTCAATTTGAGCGGTGAACAAGCGTGGTCCTGCGAGATCGGAACGTATTGGACTCAACATGGCATCGGAAGTTCGCCCTGTTTGTATCGCGGGCTTGTGATTTGTGCCGTCGAAGGGCTTGATGCACCCTTTGCTGTCGCGGTCGACGCGGCTAGCGGAAAGATCGTCTGGCGCAAACGCTTGCGGCCATCACAGTGGAATTTTGGAACGCCCGTGGTCGCTTCACTCTGCGAACGCGACCAATTGCTTCTTGCGACCCACAAGGAGGTGCTGTCCATGAATCCGCTTACCGGCAGCGAGTACTGGAGCTGTGCGTGGTCTGCGGATCGAGCGGCCAATTGCGTGGTTGCTTCGCCGACTCATGTGTTTGCGAGTTCGACGAGCCCCGAATCGGAGATCATCTGTATTCGCGGCGACGGAAACGGGGATGTCACCGAGTCGCACCTCGTCTGGCAACAAGAACGTGGCGCGGGCTACGTCGTGAGTCCCGTGCTCGTTTCGCAAGGATTGCTGACCATCACCGATGATGGCATCGCTCATCTATTGAATGTCGAAACAGGAGACGTGATCGATCGTATGAGACTGGGAGGCGATGTGTTTTCTTCGCCGATTTGTTTAGACAACCAAGTGCTGGCGATTGACCACGAAGGTGTTTTGTCCGTGCTAGAAGTTGTTGAGGACAAGATCACGCGTTTGAGTCGATTTGATTTGGGTGAGCCGACGAAGTCGACGCCAGCGGTCTGGAATGACCGACTGTTCGTGCGCTCCGAGAAAACTCTTTGGTGCTGGGAACTGGATAAGCCGCCAACACCTGAGTCAACAACTGCTGCTATTGGGAAGAGTCAAGAATGAAAAGTTCACGCAGACGGCTGTTGGCCGGTGCGGCAGTTGCGGTTGGCGGCGGTGCCGCATTTGCATTTCGCCGGTACCGCAATCATGCCTTGATCACCCGCGGTTTTCGTCCTACACGAGTGGGAGTCATCGGGGTGGGAGCAGCACCTGGAGGTCGCGGAGTGGGGATGTGTTTCTATGTCACACCGCACGCCAAGGTGGTCGCGTTAGCGGATGTTGATAAGACTCATCTGCAGAATGCAGTGGATCAGATTTATGACAACCCGGATACGTACACCGACTATCGCGAACTGCTGAATCGAGACGACATTGATGTTGTGATTATCGCGACGCCAACTCACTGGAAAGTCAAAATCGCAATTGATGCGATGAACGCTGGCAAGGACGTGTACTGCGAAAAACCAATCACGTTGACGGTTGCCGAGGGCGAAGAATTGAAGTCTGCCGTGCGCAGCACCGGTCGCATGTTTCAGGCAGGCACTCAGCAACGCACCGACGCACGATTTGTCAAAGCCTGCCGTTTGATACGTGATGGCCAACTGGGGAAGATCCGTCGCATCGTCGTTGAATTGCCTAGCGTCACTTGGACTGAGCCAGGTCCGTTTGCGATCAAGCCAGTCCCTGAGTCACTGGACTGGAAAACTTGGCTGGGTTCGGCGCCAACGGTCGGCTACCAGGAGGAAAGGTGTCACTACAATTGGCGATATTGGTTTGACTACGCCGGTGGCAAGCTCTGCGGTTGGGGCGCCCACCACATCGACATCGCCCGCTGGGCACTTCCTGACGGCGAGAACCATCCCAGTCGTGTTGATGGCCAAGGTCGGTTTTCTGGCGTCCAGGGCGGTTACGATACGCCGATTACATTTGAATTGAATTACGCTCTGCCAAACGACGTGACGATGGTTGTCCGCGGCGGTAAGCCGAAGCTTGGCAAACAGCCTGGGATTCTGTTTGAGGGCGAGGAGAGCGAGTTCTACATCAGTCGTTCGGAGGCCCGTGGCAAACTAGCCGAAAAATTGGTGGCCCAGTCGGATCCTCAGGTTTCAGCCCATCACTTTCTGAATTTGATCGAATCGATCGAAACAGGGGCGAAACCTCATTCCGACGTCGATAGTCAGGTTGATTCGATGAATACCTGCCATATCGGTAACATCTGTTTGCGATTGGGGCGTCCTCTACAGTGGGATGCAGACGAACGTCGTTTTATCGATGACGAAGAGGCCAACGCGATGCTGACGCGAAAATCTGCCAGCGAAAGCGATATTTCACCGGTAAGCCAGATTTCACCGGTCAGCGATGAATTGTCAGCTGCCAGTGAAGCGACTAGCTAAGTCAGGTTCCCGATTCGGTGCTCCAGATCCACTCGTCCAGCTTGAAATGGCGGTTCTGACCGTCGCTGTCTGGGCAGAAATTCGACTCTTGAAAGCGAATGGCGTTTTTTCTGTTCGGGAGATCCGAGACTTATCGCCCAATCCCTAAGAAGCACAAAAAAACCCAGGCCAAATACAAATGGCCTGGGTTTTTGCTGAGAGAATCGCGGAAGTGAGTCTGGAAAAGCTTTTCCAAGGGCTAACGCGAAAAAGTGGTCAGAGGCGGGCTCGAACCGCCGACACCGGCCTTTTCAGGGCCGTGCTCTACCAACTGAGCTATCTGACCGTTGTGTCGGTCCCACTGTCTTGATCAGCACTTTCGCAGGTTCCGAAATCCGAAACAATCGACATTGCAGTTCAAGCTTGCCAGATTCTGGTCGAAAACCGACCGTTCCGACAAGTGGGATCAATTCGCTCAGCGGCGATAGTAGGGTATGATGCGTAAATTCGTCAATCGGTTCGGTCAGTTAGTTTTTGCTGTACGGGTGGTGCGACAATTCGCTCGTTCGCAGCGAAGTTTCAAGGACAGGTCATTTGTCGCATTTTCGGCGGTGGCCTGACGCCGATTTTCCTGCTGATTTGAAGCCAAGCTTTTCACCTTTTCCAACCCATGAAGCAATGGACACGGCGATGATTCGAGGGCGTTATCAACCATCACCACATCAACGCGAATGTGAGACGACTAGCTATCGGCATCAAGCAAAACGGTCGTTTAAGTTTGTTTTAATTGCCATTTTGGGTTCGGTTTTGGCGATTCCATCCAGGTCGCATGGCTACACGCCGGACGACCCGGTGGTACGGAAAATGGTTTCGGGAGGAATTAAATTTCTGGAGGAGTACAAAACCACACGAGATAATCCTGACGGCGAATTGGTCTTGCTTGCTTACGCGCACTTCAAGGTGGAACACGACCAACAGGCACCGATCGTTGCCAAGGGGCTCAGCGCGGCTAAAAAAATTGTCCAAAAAGCTGCTGCCGGAAATTTCCACTCTCACCAGGCGAACTACGAAGTTGCGATTAGTGTGCTTCTTTTTGCCACGGTTAATCCGCAGGCTTACAAGGCGGAACTGGAGTCGCTGCAGCGGCATCTGATGCACGTTCAGTCGCCCAACGGTGCGTTTACCTATCACAACGAAAAGCTCGGTGACATTTCGCAGACCCAATATGCTCTGTTGGCGATCTGGACCTTGGATCGGGCTGGCATCCCGATGGACTATGCCAAAGTCATCAGCGCCCTGCAGTGGTTGTTGCGAGTGCAAGACCCGGGGGGAGGATGGCCCTATCACGCAACGGACCCGGGCCCGGGGCGTCCACTTCAGCGGCAAAAGGCGCCTTACATGTCGATGGCCTTGGCAGGCGGTAGCAGTATCTTGATTGCCGGTGATGCACTGCGTCTGTGGGGGGACACCTCCAGTGACGATGACCCAGGAATTGTCGGGTTGCCCAAAGCCATCAAGGTTTTCAAAGAGGACGCCAACAAAGACCGTCGAAGACGCGTGAAAATCTCCAAGGAGCCCATCTTTCGATCCGTTCAAATGTTGGAAGCTTGGCGAGCCAAGAATCCGTACAAACGCGGTGCGATGTTGGACTGGTACTACTACCAACTGTACACAAAGGAACGGTACGAGAGCTTTATCGAAATCGCCAATGGTCGTCCCAAAGACAAAAGCCCGTCTTGGTACAACCAAGGCGTCGACGAATTGAAAAAATATCAGGACGCCGGCGGCGGCTGGAAGGATCGCTCAAAAAGTGCGGGACATATCAGCACGTGCTTTGCAATTCTCTTTCTGATTCGTAGTACTCAGAAAGCCATCTTTTCGATGGGCGAAGGCGGCGCGATCGGCGGTCAGGGATTCAGCGACGATGTTTCGGGCGCCAAGCTGGTAGGCGGAAAAGCGCAAACCAAAAAACCAGCTCAAGCGGTTAGCGACATGCTGGACCTGTTGGATGGTGAAGACGGCGAACTCGACGTTCGCGCCATGGCCGAAGCGATGGAGTTGCCTAGCGAGAGCGAAAAGCCCAAAGATCGGGCTTCGCAGCTGGATCGCTTGGAACGCATGGTGCGTGGCAGTCGCCAGTGGCAAGCTCGCCGCGTTGCCGCAATCGTACTTGGCAAAAGTGACGAAATGCGATCCGTTCCTGCCCTCATCTACGCACTAAGTGACCCTGACAAATCCGTCCGCCGTTACGCACGCGACGGATTGCGTATGATAAGTCGCAAGTTCGAAGGGTACGGCATGTCCGACGACCCCGACTATGCAGAACTGAGTAAAGTGCAAAGCTCCTGGCGAGATTGGTATCGCTCGATGGATCCAAGTTACGTTTTCTTGGACGATGATCTGTAGACATCAGCTTGTAGTGGCTGACCTGCCGTCCTCTGGTGCTAAGATAAGGCGGCAAATGGCAAGGTTGCCAATTACGCTATTGCACGTCGCCCCTTTTGTACGCCCGCAGTTCCCCGACACTGATTTTTCAGGACGCCCTTTATGGCCTCGGTCATTTCTCCTTCACCATCGGATTCACCCGAGCTAGATCCTAAGGATGAACTGGACGAAATCCGCGCGTTTGAACGTGCAAAGCTGCGAATCAGCAAGTTTGACATCGTCACATCGCTGTTCATGGCGTTGATTTTGTTTTTGGGCGCGTTCGTTTTGATGTTGTTCATTGTTTGGCTACTAAGCGGCAAACCACGTCCGCTTCCGATCGCGCCGTTGATCGAAAATCCAGCCGGTCGCGCGGACAACGCAGAGGGGTTTGAACGAGATTTTGAACCACCGGGAGCCGAAGAAGTCGAAGAACTCCAGGAACCGACTTTGGCCGACACGATTGAAGCTGTGACCGATGCGGTCAGCACCGTGGCAGCTTCGTTGACCACAGCGGATACCGCCGCGACCGCATCCACTTCGGGAACGGGCAAAGGTGACTCCCGGCCGCCAGGGCCCGAAGGCGAAGGGGAAGACATTGTGCCGCGTTTCGAACGTTGGCAATTGAATTTCCAAGCCAACAATCTTCGGTCCTACGCCCAGCAGTTGGATTACTACCACATCGAACTAGGTGCCTTCGGCGGTGGATCGCAAGGAATCGATACGGCATCGAATTTGGGTTCGGCGCCTAAGAAGAAAAACAATCCAAATCCTAAAGAAGAAAAGCGTTTGTATTTCTCGTGGAAGAGCGCTACGCCGCTTCAGGCCTACGACCGCCAGTTGCTTCAGCAAGCAGGGATTCAGATTGCAGGTCGAAACATCGTCCGCTTTATCCCCAATGATGTGGAACCACCCAGGAACTTGGAGCACGTCCTGGCGGACATCGAAAAGAAGTATTGGGAATCCAAAGGTTACAACTCGGTGACTCAAATTGCCAAAACGGTTTTTGAAAGTAAGGCAGCTGGATCCGGCTATGCCTTTGAAGTCATCGAACAACGCTATCGCAAAAACAAATAGAGCAGCGAACTTTCTCGCTAAGAATCCAATCGTCTTATGAACTCAGTCCCACCCTCTCAATCGGTCCTGTCGCGGATGCCTTCGGCGTCCAAGTCGATGTGCGCCAACGGGTTTGATTTGGTCAGTTCGTTGATGATGGCGATCGTGCTGATGTTGGGATGCTTGGTACTCGTTCTTGGCACGCTTTGGGCTACCCGCACCCGGTTGATACCCGATTGGGATTCACCTGCAGCGACTACGCACGTGTCCTTTGCTACTTCGGCAGCGACGCCTCTGGAATTCGAGATCCCGGCTGGTGACGAAGTCGTCGCCTTGGAAGACCCAACGTTAAAACAAACCTTGGGTCAAATCGAACAACAGATTCAAACGATACCGCTGGCGTCCGTCGCAGTTCGATCAGCTGCCAAAACGGGTATCCGTGGTTCAACAGCGGGGCGCATTGGCGCCGATCAGGCCGAATCAAACGCTGACAAGACTGTTCCACGTCACCAACGTTGGCACTTGGTTTTCAAGGCTCCCCATCAGACGGCTTATGCCCGGCAGTTGGACGTTCTAGGGATCGAGCTTGGGGCGTTTGGTGGCGACCTGCCCGGGATCGATTCGGCGGGCGATTTTGCCTTGGGCGGGACTGCCAAACACAACGGCAAACCAAAAACTGAAAAACGCTTGTATTTCTCTTGGGCACAGCCCAGTCCTTTGGCTCGCTACGAACGTTCGCTATTGATCCAAGCCGGCGTGCCTGTTGCGGGTCGTCAAGTGGTGAAGTTCATTCCGCGAGAATTGGAAAATCGGCTCGCGACGATGGAGTTGGAATATGCTTTTTTGCACGGAGTCGCTTCGGTCACCGAAATCGAAAAAACGGTTTTCGAGAGTCAACGCGTCGGACAACAGTATCGATTTGTCGTCACGCACCAGCGCCCAATCAGTTCGGAACACGCTCACGCGGCATCCATCGACGTAAACGATCGAGCACCAGTCAACACAGATCGCTGACGATTTAACTTTTGCATTCAGCGGGATGGAAACAACCCTCTGAACCCCTTTAGACGCACACACACCATTCACTCGTCCCCATTGGCTTGGGGAATTTTTTACAAGGACCGGCAACTAGATGTTACTTGCTACGAACCTGTTCGAGATCATTTCAAATGCCACCTACTTTGCGTTGGCTGCGGCCGCGCTCTGGGGGCTGTACTGCATTGTTGTGATCTGGACTCGTGTTGGCCAAAAGCGTTTCAAAACCGAAGAAGAGCAAGACACGTATATGGACGATGTCGAAGCCATGCTTACGGCAGGCGATTTTGAAGGCACTTTGGAATACGTCGATGGCGACAATCGGGCGATTCCGCAAATGGTCGAATTGGCCGTCAGCAACCGCGAACTTGGTTTCAAACGGGCTCGCCAAGTCATGATGGATCGCTTTCAACGCGACGTGATGAGCGACTTGGAATATCGGCTCAGTTGGGTCGGTACGGTGATCAAGAGTGCTCCAATGATCGGGTTGTTTGGAACGGTGTTCGGGATGATGGGGGCGTTCCAAACCTTGTCTCAAGGCGACGTGAACCCCCAAGAACTGGCGGGAAACATTATGGTCGCGCTGATCACGACGGCCAGCGGACTGGCGATCGCGATTCCATTGATGATCATTGTTGCGACAGTCAACATTCGAATGGCCAAGATGCAGGACCTGATTGGTGCCGGGCTGACGCGATTCTTCGAAGCGTTTAAAGCCGGGCTGACCAAGGTTGCCCCCAAAAACTAACGGCCAGTTCGCATCGCCGCTGTGATGTCGCCTTGAACTCTAAGGCATCAGCGACGTTTTGATTTAAGATTCATTCTTCACATACCTTCAGCTGATCAAAACCAATGGACGATGACGACGACGACGATTACGTCATGCCAAAGAAAATGGCCGAAGAAGGCGAGATGGATATCACGCCGATGATCGACGTGGTGTTCCTGCTGCTGATTTTCTTTGTCGTTTGTTCCACCATGGACCCGGTCAAAATTGGCGAGATTCCTGACGCGCAGAATGGACTGCCTGTTTCAGCCAAAGAATCGGCTGTGATTTTTGTCAAATCCGCTGGTGGCGACAAAGTCAATGTGATTCGCGGTGATGGTCGCGAATTCAGCACCGATGAAGCGACGCAGGAAACGGAGATTATCGAGTACATCACAGCGGAACTGGAAAAGTCCATTGGCGACAATAAAAACCAAGTCATGATCATGGGAGATGCGAGCGTCAAAGTGCTCGAAATTACGCGGATCCAAAAGGTCATTGGCGATGCCTTTGAGGACATTGACCGAACGTACATCGGTGTCAAAGAAGACTAGTCCCGTTTAAGAAACACGCCAAAGAAACCCATTAGCGACGTTCTATGTCGATTCAAATCACTTGCCTCCAGTGCGGAGCCACACACAAAGTCAACGATCGGTTGGCCGGTCGGCGCGTGCGCTGTCCTGGGTGTGATACGGCGGTGCATGTGCCGGAATTGCCCGAGCCCGACTTGTCGCCACCTGAGGTCAGTGAAGCTGAGGTGGTTGAACCCCAATCGGTGGAACCCGAGGCCGTCGAAGGCGTCGCCGCCGAGCTGGGTGACGACATGACTGCTCCTTTGGCTGCGACGGTCGCCGTTGGAAATGTCGCTGCAAGCGATGTACCATCGCCCGCGACACTTGCGGAGTCGTTTGATGACGACGATGACGATGCGATGCCGCGTTCCAAAGGCGACGAAGACGAATTGGACATGACCCCGATGGTCGATGTCACGTTTTTGCTGCTGATTTTCTTTGTGGTGACGGCTTCGTTTCAGCTGCAAAAGTCCATCATGATGCCGCGTCAACAAACCGACGCACCCAGCACAAGTGCCGTCGAAGAAGACCCCGAAGAGTTGGACCAAGTCGAATTGCAAATTGACGAGCGTGGCGCGTTTTTGGTGCTCGCAGCCGATTGGGAAGCCGAAACACCCGGCAAACAAAACCTAATCACCAAGCTCAAAGAAGCCAATCCAGGCGAAGTCGGTGCCAAACTCATCATCAAAGTCCACGAACAGTGCAAACTCCAGGCTTTGGTTGATGGAATGGATGCTGGCACGATCGCCGGCTATGAAGAGCTGCAAGTGACGCAGGTCGAGGAGTTTGATTGATCCAATGAACTTTTTAAATCAAACCGACTCGGATCAGCGACCGGCTGCTTCGCATCAAGTTTTCGCCTCCCGCCAAGCGGCAGAGACTTGTGAGATGACGCCAATGGTGGACGTTACCTTTTTGCTGTTGATCTTCTTTGTCGTGACAGCGTCTTTCCAAATGCAAAAATCGATTGGTATGCCGATGGCACCCAGCGAAGTACCAGGCCTGGTGGCCGAACCGCCGCCGGAATTGGCCGAACTGGAATTGCGAGTCGATCAGGCGGGGACGTTTCGTGTGTTGGCATCGCAGTGGCAGTGCGAAACGCCAAGCAAACAGACATTAATCACCCAATTAAAACAGTGGCGTCGCAATCGACCCGATCATGCTTCGTTGTTAGTCGCTTTCGACGAAAATACGCGGCTTCAGTCGCTGGTCGACGCGATGGACGCCGGGACTTTGGCGGGTTTTCAAAAGCTTCGTGTGCAATCCTTTACAGAGTTTCCGTAGTCAGTGTTTTGATGCCTGATCAAATGCTTGACGACTCACTCTTTTCCAAACACAGCGTCTCCTCTTCCTCATCTGCTAACCGTTAATCGATAAAAGACATGCTTGCCAAGGAACTGATTGATCAGCTTGAACGTCGCGGACTGCTTGACCAAGAAATCATCGAAGCGCTCCGCGAACAGTTGGATCAGGGAGGAACGCGAATCACGCCCGAAGCGGTCGCGAAATTGCTGGTTGATAATGGTCAACTGACGCGGTTTCAAGCAACCAAACTGATTGGTGAAATCCGTTCCGGCGAGTACTCCGATTCTGATGAAGCGGAAGTGGCCGAAGATGACGATCTGGCGTTGTTTGCCGATGAAGGCGAAGAGGTCTTTGAGGTCGAAGCCGAACCGGAAGTCGTCGAAGCAGTCGAAGTCGAAGCCGTTGAGGTGGAAGCTGTCGAAGCAGTCGCAGTCGAAGAAGCCGGTAGTGTCGGCGATGCGATGTCCGCTGAGGGCGCCGACCGACCGGTTCGTCGTTCGGCGCGGCCCAAACCACCGGAAGCAAAGTCGGTGTGGGATTCGTTCAAGATCTACGGCTACGCGGGCATCATCGGCTTGTTGTTGCTGTCCGGCGGTGGTTTGTACTTCGTGCTTTCACGCGGTGACGCGGACGACGCGATCGAAGTCGCCAACAAACTTTATAACCAGCAAAATTACGCTGGAGCACAGGATCAGTACATCGGTTTTTTGGCTTCGTTTGGCGAAGAAAATCAGTACTCGTCGATCTCGCGGACGCGAATTCGGATGTGTGAACTGTATCGGGCCTCGACGATGAGCGACCCGACGCGGGCATTGGATTTGGCAGACGAAATCTTGCCGGAGATCGAAAACGAAGAAGGCATGGAACAGGAACGCGGCAATCTAGCTGCGCTGCTGGTCGATATCGCGGACAACATTGCGGAAAAGGCCAATGATGCTTCCGAAACCGACGTCAAGAAAGAATTGCTCGGACGGCTGAACGAACAAATCACGCTGATGGACAATCCGATGTACATGACGTCGTCGATGCGTGCGACGTTGTCATCACGATTGACAGCGGTCGAAGAAGCACGCAAGCGAATCGAACGCGATATCAGCCGTAACTTGAAGTTGGACAAAGCGGTTGTGGATATGAAAACCGCGTTGGATGCAAAGAAAACAAAGGAAGCGTACGACATTCGGTTCGAACTGCTTCGCGACTTCCCCGAGTTAGAATCCGACAGTCGTGTTGTCGAACTGGTGAAGTCCGCCAGCGGTATTCAAGAAACTCTGGTGACTGCATCAACCAAATTGCCCAAGACGATCACGGGAGAGCGGGAGGCAGAGTCGATTCGGTCCATCGTTTTGGCCGCACGGTTTGGAAAAGATGTACCGAGTCTTTCTGACGAAGTGTTGTATTTGCGTGCGGGCGGTTCGGTGCTCGCTTTCAACGCCGGAAACGGAAAACTGCTTTGGCGATCGTTCGTTGGTTATGGTCAAGCTCACGCACCCGTGCGATTAGAAGGCGGCGCGGGCGTGTTGTTAAGCGAATCAGCCAAGTTGGAGATTCAACGTCACAAAGGCGAAGACGGCAGCCTTCGATGGCGTTCGCAGATCGGCGAACCGTTTAGCGAACCGATTGCGATTCGCGACGATGTGTATGTGGCAACCCGGTCGGGAACCCTTTTGCTTTTGGATGCCGAAAGCGGTGATGCGAAATGGTCGGCGAAAATTCCGCAACCATTGGACGTCGGACCAGGCGTCGACACTCGCGCGAACTTTGCGTTCGTGCCGGGCAACCACAGCAATCTTTACGTTTTGAATACCCGCAATGGTTCCTGCATCGATAGCTTTTATCTTGGACACGGCGACGGAACGATCGTCGTTCCGCCAGTTCCGCTTTTGGGTCACTTGTTCGTGATCGAAAACGCCGCCGCGGACTACGCTCGTGTTCATATCCTGAAAATCGCCGAAGACGGCACCCTGACTAAAGCGCAGGATTCTGTGCGAATGACGGGCAATGTGAAAATCAAACCGATCATCATTCAGCAACGTCGATTGATCGTATTGACCGACCGTGGTCAAGTTTCCGTCTACGACGTGGAACCCACGGCCGAAACAGAGCAGGTAACGGTGGTGGCCAGGCAATTGGCGTCATACGACGAACCCACGTCGACACAAATGGCGGTCGGCAAGAGCCAGATGTGGATTACAGGAACTCGGATTGGTCGCTACGAATTGCAGATCAACACCGGGCGAGTGGTTCCCGATTGGTTCAAGCACGAGGGTGATACGTTCATCGGCGAACCGTTCGCGACTGACGACGCGCTGATTCACGCTCGTATCTTGCGCGGAACATCGGGCGTGCGGGTGATGGCGGTCGAACCAAAAACGGGAGTCGAAATTTGGCGAAACGACGTCGCGGTTCCGATCGCGATGATCACTCAAAGCGATTCTGGATTGCATGCCACTACCAGCCAAGCAGGACTCTTTTTGTTGGATCGCGAATCACTGGCAAGCGGCACAACCGAAGGCCCGATCGAAAATCCGGGGGGCGACGGAGTGGCGATGCGATTTGAAAATCCAGTGCGAGTCAACGATGACGTTCGCGTTCTGGTGAACCAAGAAACCAGCGAACAGATTGCGGTTTACGATCCAACGCGTTCACGCGAAAAACTTCGCTTGGTCACGCTGAGCTTGCCCGATGGCGATTTGTCTGGCGGCGCGGTCTTTTCGGGCGGAGGACTTTTCATGCCGCTGGATTCAGGACGCACGGCACTAATGGCATTCCAAACAGGCAAACGTCTTGGGAGTCCGTTTCAACCGGTCAGCGATCCTGTCGGCAAGATGAAGTGGACCAATCCCGTGATCTTGTCTGATGATGCTGACCAAGTCGTGATCGCCGACAGCCGCAAAGCGATTTATCGATTGCGGGTCGGCGAGAACATTCGCGATTTGGCGTCCGGCACGATCGACAACGAATTGCTGGGGCTGCTGGCGGGCGTTGGCAGTACTGCCATTGGCGCAACAGCAGGACCATCCGCTGACTTTGTTGTTGGCTATGACATGGGTAGTTTGGCAGAAAAATTCAAGACGCTCTTGGATGGACGTGTCACCTGGGGGCCAGTTTCGGTTGGCGGTTTGGCAGTGTTACAGACCGACGACCAAAAGATGCGCGCTTATGACGAAAACGGTTCCCAGCAGTTTGCGGTCGCGTTGCCAGAGGGACGCCCTGTCGGTGCTCCGGTCGTAGCTGGCGACAAACTGATTGTCAGTGGCACTACCGGTTGGATCGTCGTGGTTGATTCTGCGTCGGGACAGATCGTCGGACAAACAGACATTGGTCAGCCGATTTCGGCAGCTCCGTTACCCGCTGGCCCGCGTTTGCTGGTTCCAGGTGCCGAAGGCGTGGTCTACATCGTGCCGATGCCGTCGAACAATTAGGCTTCCAAATCAAAAAGTTGAAGTAATTCGAATGTTGAATGTTGGTTTGACGAAATTTTTCTCCGCGCCGGATCCGGTCGACCGTCGACCAGGTGGTTGCGTAGGTGGTCGACCAGTTGGTCACGCAGCGGATCGATCGGCGCGCTTCGGCGCGCTGGCCTTGGTGATCGCGATGTTGATGCCCTGTCTTGTGCAGGGCGATGCCAATGCGCAGGCGATCAACTACGCGGAATCGGGCCAGCCGGATCCCGTCGGTCTGGAGCTGTTGCAGGAGGAGCCGCACGACATTCTTTTCTTTACCGAAAAGTCGGGCGGTGGTTGGGCCAAGGTTCGGTTGTTGGAGTTGCCTGGTCGTAAGCTGCCCGCCAAGCCGACCGGGATGCTGAAGTTCCAAGTGATCGACATCGAAGCCAAGTACTTTGCTGCAAAGTGGAACGAGATCGAAAAAGTTGATCTTTGGGAGATTCGTCTCGAACGCGAAACCAAAGAACGCATTGCAAACGGAGACTTTACCGGGGCGTACCCGTTCCTGTCCGTTTTGATTCGCGATTACCCCAATCGGCCCGGCTTGCGCGAAATGCGCTGCGATTATTTGTGGCGTGACGCGATCTCTCGCGCACGTAAAGGCTCTCGCGGAGCCACGCTGGCAATGTTGGAAGAATTGCGACGCTACGCTCCGGAGTACAAACGAAGTGATGTTCTGAAAGCGATCAGTGGCACCACGAACCAGATCATGGAACGGTTGGTGAGCGAAGGAAAACTGGATCTGGCTCAGAAATTACTGGCGCGAATCGAGAAAGATTACGCAGACGAACGATTAGCTTCGATCGACAAGTGGAACGCCGAGTTTCTGAGGATGGCCACGGCCAAACGCAAAGAAGCGTTGGCCGCGCTCGAACAAAAAGATTACCGTCGTGCGAGGGTGTTCGCACGAGAGAGCGTCTACTTAAAGCCGAGTATCGAAGGCGGTAACGAGCTGATCAAAAAGATTGATCAAATCTATCCCTTGGTCAACGTCGGCGTGTTGCAATCCGCGACCGTTTTTGAACCAACACGCATCGACAACTGGGCTTCGCGTCGTGCAGGCAGATTGCTCTACCGATCGATGTTTGAAATTCAGGGAGCAGGTCCCGAGGGCGGCGAGTACGACTTTATCTTTGGTGAGACGGATATTAGCCCGGATCGAATGACGTTTGATCTGTTTCTTGAACAAGAGAAACTGGACGCTCCACTGAATCAGATCAACGCTTTCTTTCTCGCTGACATCATGTCGGCTCGAGCTCAACCGAACAAACAGGTGTATTTTCCTCCGTGGGCTGCGTCAATCATCGGAATCGGTTTGGATGGGCCCAAACATGTTGAATGTAAATTGCGGCGACCCCACGTCTTGCCGCAAAGTTTGCTGCAGCTAACGGTTGATGCAAGTTGGTTTGGTGGAAAGAAAGGGGGACCGACGGGCGACTACCGTCAGGATGTGGTCGAAGGAAACCTGACTCGGTTCACGCTCGCTGAGAAACCAAAAGTCGAAACCAAGCCTCGGGAGATCGTCGAAGTACGTGTCGATTCAGCATCCAAGGCAGTCAGCATGTTGTTGCAGGGTGAACTGGACGTTTTGGATCAGTTGTTTCCCGCCGATGCCATTCGGCTCAAGAAAAGTCGCAACGTTCGTGTGTCGACGTATCCTTTGCCGACCGTTCACATGTTGGTGCCGTGTTCGGATCATGTCTTCGTTGCCAACAAAACGTTTCGACGCGGACTGTTGTACGGGATCAGTCGCGAAGACATTTTGAAAGGCGAACTGCTGGAACAAATGGAACTGGAAGGCTGCCGAGTCATTTCGGGACCATTCCCGGCGGGAATGGAAATGAATGATCCGTTGGGTTACGCCTACGACCAGTCCATCGAACCTCGCCGCTATGAACCAAGTCTTGCGAAGCTGCTGGCTACGGTGGCCGGTAACCAGATGCGAATGGATGCTGAGAGAAAGAAATTGGAGCCGCCCAAGATGACGCCGATTCGTCTAGCGTTTCCCGCAGACAATCTCTCTCGCGTCGCTTGTGAAGCGATCCGCTCCCAATGGTTGATGATGGATTTGGAAGTCGAATTGGTACAGCTTCCGATCGGGCGAACTTATCCCGACGAAGGCACGGCTGACATTGTCTATGTCGCAGCAGCTGTTTGGGAACCCATTATCGATGCACGGCGTCTCTTGGGGCCCGAGGGGCTCGCTCGCAGTGAAAGCCAGATGGTAGGGCTCGGTTTGCGACGATTAGAAGAAGCAAAGAATTGGAAAGAAGTACGAGACCGCTTGCTCGATTTGCATTCGATCACGCATCACGAATTACCCATCATGCCGCTGTGGCAATTAGTCGATTCATATGCGTATCGACGGCAGTTGGTGGGCGTTGGCAATGACATTGTTTCGTTGTATCAAAATGCAGAAAACTGGCGACTGGATTAACAATGGTAATGGTGATCGATATCAATGAACAACAAAGTGTCTGCCGCCCATTGCCCAGGTGTTGCAAGCGGTTGCTGCTAGGATGCGCCGTTTGGGCACTGTCGTTGGCGTTTTCGTGTCATGTCGGTTACGCCGACACGCAAGCGGAGCCAGACGACGCCAGTAGTGCTACGCCGCCCGCCGCTGGCGGCGCGAATGGTGCGCCGGTTGCTAGCGCCCCAGCAAATACCAGCACACCCGAAAATGGTGCCGCTCCTGGCGATGGCGTCTCTCCGTCGGGCAGTTCCGATGCATCGGACGCGGCTGAGGAATTCGTGGTGGTGCAACCTTGGGACTTTGATCCGTACCGGGTCTTGGTCTGGGTGGTATCAGACGATCCAAGTATCAATGCCCAATCGATTGAAAAGCCTGTGCGTTCTTATTTGGATCGGCACTATTCAGCGATTTGGCGATTGACGGTTGCAGATGCGCCGGTGGCTGTCGCGTCGATGGCAGCGCGGGGCATGGAGCATTTGACGTTTGATAGTATCGCTGCTTCCGATCCAGTCATTGCGCTCAAACGTGATCACAAAGACGCGGTCCGCATCCGATCCAGCGCAGATCTGAAGCAGTACGTTCAATCCATTCATGCCACGAGAGGTTTGATTGAATCAGTCAAACGTCGCGGCACGGACGTCGGGAACGAAACGCTTGACGGTGCGGTACAGAAATTCTCAGCGACAGATGGCGATGCGATCGCGGTGCAAGCCATGTGGGCCGAAGTGGGCACCGAAGCACTTCTGTTGACACGCGGCCAAGCGATGACACTTGAGAACCCTGACGCGAAGCTAATTGATTTGCCGGTTGCGAACTTGGTTTCTACGTCGGTCGATGAGTACGACAAGATTTTTGTGGTGTCGATTGATGGCACTACCACGCCCGGCAAAGTGAACGTCGTCGAATTCAGTACGCTGATGCGCTACTTTGGCAAACCGGTTCGCGAGGATTTTTTGGCCAAGTCAGATGTCGCCGCCGCAATCGGGCGCGGATTGTCGGTTGCTTTTTCACCGGAGCTACGAATCGATGATGCTGGATTAAAAGGAGCTCGCGGGCTTCTGCGTGCTGGCGGATTGATTTTGGATGATGAGTCGCCTGCTCGCGTTGGCCCTGGCCAAGTGTTGCTGCCAATGGTGCGTAAGAACGATCGAAACGGCCGGCCCATCATGATCGGGCCTTTGGATTGGGCTTTTCTTTTGAGCACGCAATTCAAAGGCAAAATTGGATCGATCGAAAATGACAAGGTTCTGCTGGAGCAGGGATCCAGGGATGGTGCAGCTACTGGAGTGGTTTTGGTCGTCCAGGGAAAAGACAAAGCGGGCAAACCGGTAGAGAGTCGTATCCGAATTGACAAAGTCGATAAAGAATCCGCCACTTGCTTGTTGATCTCAGGCCCGGTTCCTGTGCCCGGTGACCCGTTCGAGGAAGACTTGAGCGTCAACGTGCGGATGGAGTTTTACTCCGGACGCGCCGGTGGATTGCAGGGCCGACAGAATGATCGCACATTCCGGCGTGCGCTTTTGATCGAGCCGCGAGGGAGTGAGACGTTGGTTCGCCTGCACGCCAAAGGCGACCCCGATTTTCCTTTGATCGGTTACGAACTATACGAAAAGGAACTGTATTCGACGAAGATGACGTTCGTTGGTCGTACGGACTGGAATGGGCGGCTGAATGTGACGGTGACAAAGGACCCCCTGCGATTGTTGTACGTCAAGAATGGCGGCGCGGTGCTGGCACGATTACCGATCGTTCCCGGTTACGATTCTCACGCGGTCGCTGATTTGACGGGCGACGATATGCGTCTGCAAGCAGAGGCGTACGTCAATGGCGTCGCCAATGCGATCGTGGACTTGGTTGCGATCCGAAAACTCTTGGGGGCTCGCATCCGCAATCGACTTCGCAAGGGGCAGCTGGACGAAGCCAAGGAACTTCTGGTGGCCTTGCGAGATCAGCCGACCAAAGACATTCTGAGCGGCGATCTGGAAAAGAAGCAAGCGTATTTCTTAAAAGAAATCGGCAGCCGAAACGCAAATGCTCGGCGCAAAGTCGACAACATGTTTTCGTCGACTCGCGAGATGTTGGATACTCAGATCACGCAGCGAGACATTCGCGAGATCGAAGAGGACTTTATTCGTGCTCAGAGCAATGGCGGGAAATTGCCGGATGACCCGATCGATCCCGACGCAGTGGATTCATCCGTCAACGAAGTCCCCGTCGAAGAACCCAAGAAAAAGTAGCCGCTTAGCCTAGGACTTGTCGCGCCAAGTAGGTCGTTTACGACGAGCTTTGGGGTGATGGTTGATGATATTGAATGTGGCGTCGCGTCCCGACAGCTTGCGACCGCGAGGTCGTTCGGACGGGCGGACGATCTTGGTTCTCAGTTTGTTCTGAGTGCGAAAAATCTCTTCGTCCAATTCAAACTCGACCCATAGATCCATCTCGATCGGGACGTTTTCAGTTCGTTCGCCTTTGGTGACTTTGCCGTCGAACGTCGTGAAGTGAAAGAAGACGTCGTCGCGGAAGTTTTCGGATTCAATGAATCCAAAGTTTTCTTCCTCTCGCAGAAACTTGATCATCCCCAAGTGCCGACGCTGAATCGGAAATCGCTTTTGTCCGCGCGGCTCGTCTTCAGGGTAGGCATTGATGGGCGGAGGCACCGGCGGTTTTCTTGCCGGACGTCCAGGCGGTCGAGCCCCGGCAGGTTTTGCATCCCCGGGTTTAACGTGTCGTTGGGGACGGTCTGATTCGGGCACTGATTCGGTCACAAGGCGATTCGAGAAAGGCTTGTCGAGAGACAAGAAGAAGCGAGAGGATTATTCAATCCAAACTCAGTTTACTTCGTTTGCCATGGGAACATCAGGCGTCCCGATCCAATTCGCGACACTTCTTGCGGTCGCGCGACGGATCAATCGCGGCCACATGTCTTGGTCTTGCCCAAACACCGCGTCAGTGGTTGCTGTTGCGACGTGCCAGATGCCAGCGTCGACCTCGGATCGGAGTTGGTCGTTGTCCCAACCGATGTGACCCACGATCAGTCGGTAAGGTGCTTCTTGGCACCGCACCAAGCCCTCCAGGTTTGGTTTCTGAGCCGCCACATAGATTCCTCGTCCCGTCTCTGCCTCGGCAAATTCGCTGGAGCTATGGACGGCCACGACGGGGCCATTAAGAGGGCCGCCAAAATGCACGGTGCCCAGTGCCTGAGTGGCCTTCGCAAGGGTCTGTTCGGCTTGCTGGTCCAATTCATCGGTTTCGATCAGCTTGTTCGTCTGCCCCTCGGTAGCGGCGTCTTCGTGGAAACGTTTGGAATGAGTTTCTTTATTGGCCGAGGACAGCATGTTCAATAAAGCCTGAGGATTCGGCTGAATGGGCCGATTCAACATCACGCCGATGGATTGGGTCTCATCTTGATGGACCACCAAACAAACGGCTTGGCTCATCACAGGGTCATTAACCAGCGACGAAGCGACGAGCAGATTTCCAATCAGAGAGTCAGACATGCTATGGGTCCAAACGATAAAGGTGGTTCTGCCAGCTTGGCAGTTTGCACTAAGCTGGTAAACAGAGAGGCAAGCGGCGCGCCAAATTCGCGTGTTGGGAACTTGGAACGACGTATTTACGTCGATTTAGCAATGAAAATGGCTCAAATAAGGGCCTGTCGCCGCTGCAAAAATTACGCAGTGCAACGAAAAACAGGAGAGCCTGAATGACGATTGAAAAAATGCGCAAGACCTACGCGATGGCGGGCCTCGATCAGAAGGACGTCGAAAGTGAGCCAGTGGTTCAGTTCAAAAAGTGGTTTGACCAGGCGCAACAACCGGATTTGCCGTCGTGGTTGGAGGTCAACGCGATGACGCTATCAACGACCGATCTGTCGGGTGCCGTGACTTCGCGAATCGTATTGCTGAAGGGGATTGAGGACGGCAAGTTTCAGTTCTTTACCAATCACGATTCCACCAAGGGTCAGCAGATCGACGCGAACAGCCAAGTGTCGCTGTGTTTTTTCTGGCCGCATATGGAACGTCAAGTTCGTATTGAAGGCATCGCAGCGAAAACGAATCGCGAGCGATCGGAGAGCTATTTTCACTCGCGACCTCGCAGTAGTCAGTTGGGCGCTCATGTCAGCCAACAATCCTCCGTTGTTGAAAGCCGTGATGCGCTGGAACAACGAATGGTCGATTTGGATAAGCAATACGAGCAAGGCGATATCCCCTGTCCTCAAAACTGGGGCGGGTACGACGTGGCGCCGACATCGATCGAATTCTGGCAAGGGCGACCAAGTCGATTGCATGACCGCATCTGCTACCGGCTGCGCGATGACTCTTGGGAAATCGTGCGACTGTCTCCGTAGGCTGCACTCAGCCTGATTCATGCCGTCCGCACAAACTGTCGGCGGCAGCAAGACGCAAACGGCTGAGCGGACAGCAAGATGAACTCTGCGAAAACGATTCCGGCGTTAGAAGAGAAGCGATTCATCTAGAGAATCCTCGACGTCATCATCATCGTCGGCAAGTCCAAAGACTGAATCGACCAGCGACGCGATCCGATTGGATTCGGAAATCGAATCGTGTTGAGCTTGTTCACTGAGAAAGTTGAGCACTTGCAACAGATCGGCCGGCGTGACGTTGCCATCGCGATTCACGTCCGCGGCAGAAAACGCATTGCTGCGAGCGATCGATTCGCCGAGCGGTGTGGTTGAACGCAGGTTACTGAGCTCATTGATCACGATCAACGCATCCGCAGGAGTCACGGCGCCGTCGGCGCTGACGTCGACAACTGACCTTGCCAGGATCGGGGCTGCTCCCGAAGTCGCGCTCGCGGCTGGCACGGGGATTTGGAACGCGGCAGAAAACTCCGACGTGTTTCCGGCAGCGTCAGTTGCCGTCGCGGAGATAAAGTCGCCTGGAAGGAGTCCCGCCGCTGCGGCGACTCCACCGAGTGCTCGGGTGACGCCGCTGTTATTGAATTGTCCGACAGTGAAGGGGACCGACGCCAAAAACGCCTCTCCCTGACCAAAGCTGTCCGAGCGATAGAACTCAATCGTCAAGCTGTAGTCTGCATTCGCAGGAGCACTTGGCACATTGAAAGTGACGTTCAAGTTGTTGCCAATAATCTCCGCGTCGGAAATCACAGGGTGGTTCATCCCGCGGTTGGCGCCTTCGTCGGCGTCATCAACGTCGTTTGCCGTGGCTCCCGGTCCAGCAAGATCAATCCCAATCGTGGCGTTGTTGCTGAAAGAGTTTTGCGTGATCGTGTTGCCGTTGCCACTGTTGCCTACGAATCTGACGCCCGTCGTGTTAGCAGATAAATCATTGCCTGGTCCGACGGTATTGTTCGCAGCGTCCTTTGCAAATTGAACGCCGGTGCTCATGCCGCTAATCGAATTGTTAGAAACCGTGTTGCCCGTTGCGGTCACATCCGTGAGGACCACGCCACGCAACGATCCAGTGATCGTGTTTGTGTCGATCAGGTTGCCGGGCGACGAGACGAGCACTGCAAAGGTTCCGTTGCCAAGCTGACTTGTGAGGTCGTGGTTAAAACCAATGTTGTTTAGTTCGACCGTGTTGTTGGTCGTGTCGCTTCCGATCAGGCCAACGCCGGTCGCAACATTGCCAGAGATTTGGTTGCCAGACGCCACGTTGCCGGCGGATCCCGCCAGCAAAAACACACCAAAGGCGTTGTTTCCAACGGCAATCTGTCCGCTTTCATCCGTGCCGATTTTGTTGCCCGTGAGCGTGTTGTTCTGGGAATTTGCAAATGCAACTCCCGACCCACCATTGCCGCTAACTACATTTGCTTGGTCAACACTGCTGCCGCCAATCTGGTTGCCGTCGCTATTGAGCACGTAGATGCCGTAAGAAGTATTCGCGATGGAGCTTAATCCTGTGATGTCGACGCCGACCAGGTTGCCTAGGACGATATTGTTGTCGGCATTGTTGAGCAGCAACCCCTGGCGGGTGTTTCCGGAGATCACGTTCCCTTGGCCAGCGGACGAATCGCCGCCGATCAGATTGCTGTCAGATTGAACGGCGATTCCAAAGGCACCATTCCCAAGTGCCGTGGATCCCGCGGCGTTGGTTCCTACCAAATTGCCTTGGACCGTGTTGCCGGAGCCCGAAACGATTAATCCTTGCTTGTCGTTGCCCGACAACTGATTGTCGACCACAAAGTTGTCTGTTCCGATTAGATTCATGCCCGCTCCCGCGTTAGGACGCGCAGCATTGCCAGTCGAGTCCGTTCCGACTTTGTTTTCTGTAAGTGTATTGCCGATCGCAGTGGGGGATACGAACACGCCAGTACCAGTGTTTCCGCTGATGACGTTGTCGTGAACTGTGTTGCCAGTCGAATTACCGACCTTCAAGCCAAAACGATTGCCAATGATGTTCTCGCTAGTGTCGATGCCCAGCCAGTTTCCGGTGACCGTGTGACCCGACCCACCGCTGATTTCGATGCCGTCGTTCGCAAACCCGGTGAATGAGAGTCCTTGGATTGTTGAGCCATCATGATCGAGCAATCGCAAGCCATCTTGGACGGTTCCCGCTGCGCTGATTTGCACGATCGGAGCGTCCAGGAATCCGTCTTGGGTTGTTCCGTCGATGACGACCGCATCGGTGATGTTTGGCAACGCCGAATTGACCAGGATGGTCTGGGGGCCGCCGGCACCCATGTCGAAAACGATCTGATCACTGTTGTCCAGAATGTTGGCGCTAGCGTTGGATTCTTCGACTGCGGCTCGCAGCGTCGTGTTGCCGCTGGCGTCCGAGGCGATACCATCACCGGGAGCCGCGTCAGCCGTGTCGCCGGCGTGATTGACGATGAAAACTCGATGGTCGATGACAGTTATGCTGGCGGTGTCACTGGCCGAGTTACCCGAATCGTCGATCGATTCGAAGGTAACAATGGTGGTTCCGATGGGAAGCGTCGTTGGAGCATCGTTCGTGATGGTCGGAGTGGGGTCGACGATGTCCGATGATGTGGCGCCGCTGAGGAAGGCTGCGATGACTAAGTTACTGTCGGGGGATCCGGAGAAAGCATCTGCTACGACGACAATGTCCGCCGGCACGGTCAAGTTTGGTTCGATGGTGTCGACGATTGTGATACTGGCCGACGCGGGCGCTGAGTTGCCTGTCGCGTCCGTGGCAGTGAACGTGATCAAAGTGGTGCCCAGAGGCAGCGTTGACGGAGCATCGTTGGTGACCGACGGGGAAGTGTCCACCGCATCAGTGGCGTTCGCGGCGGCTAAGAACGCGGCGATCGCTGGATCGGTCGCATCCAATCCGATAGGCGAGTTGGCTTCGAGCGTGATGTCTGCCGGGATGTTCAAGTTTGGCGAGGTGGTGTCGACGATTGTGATGCTTGCCGATGCAGGCGCTGAGTTGCCTGTCGCGTCCGTGGCAGTGAACGTGATCAAAGTGGTGCCCAGTGGCAGCGTTGACGGAGCATCGTTGGTCACTGCCGGAGAAGTGTCGACTAAATCGGTCGCAGTTGCAGCTGCCAAGAATGCAGCGATCGCTGGATCGGTCGCATCCAATCCGGTAGGCGAGGTAGCCTCGAGCGTGATGTCTGGCGGGATATTTAAGTTCGGCGCGGTAGTGTCGACGATCGTAATACTAGCCGATGCAGGCGCGGAGTTTCCGGACGCGTCCGTGGCAATAAACGTTACCGAAGTAGTGCCCAGAGGCAGCGTTGACGGAGCATCGTTGGTTACCGACGGGGAAATGTCCACCGCATCGGTAGCGTTGGCGGATGCCAAGAACGCGGCGATCGCTGGATCGTTTGAATCCAATCCGGTCGGCGAGTTGGCTTCGAGAGTGCTATTCGCCGGGACGGTTAGGTTCGGTGCGGTGGTGTCGACGATTGTGATGCTGGCTGATGCAGGCGCGGAATTGCCTGTCGCGTCCGTGGCAGTAAATGTGATCAAAGTGGTGCCTAGCGGCAGCGTGGTGGGGCTGTCATTGGTTACCGATGGGGACGCGTCGACCAAATCGTTCGCAGTCGCGGCGGCTAAGAATGCGGCGATCGCTGGATCCGTCGCGTCCAATCCCGACGGCGAGTTGGCTTCAAGCGTGATGTCCGCTGGAACATTCAAGTCCGGAGCAGTGGTGTCGACCACGATGATGCTGGCCGAAGCGCTGTTTTGATTGCCTGTTGCGTCCGTGGCGGTGAAGGTCACCGTCGTTGAGCCTAGTGGGATCGTAGCGGGAGTGTCGTCAGTGACCGTTGGTGCCGGATCGGCGATGTCGGTCGCGATGGCCCCACCGATAAACGCAACGACCGCAGCGTTGGAATCCGGTACTCCGGAAGCCGATTCCGCTTCGACGGTGACGTCCGCCGGCGCGATCAAATCGGGCGGTGTCGTGTCCTCAATGGTGACCGAAGTGGTGGCGGTAGTGAGGTTGCCGGTGAAGTCGGTCGCCGTGAACGTGACCGTCGTGGTTCCCAGAGGGAAGACTGACGGCGCGTCGTGAGTGATCGACGGAGATAGATCCACTGCATCGGCCGCGGTCGCTGAGTCGAGCGCTGCCGCGATCACGGAATTCGTATTGGAGGTTCCCGAGGGTGACTCTGCTTCTACGATCAAGTCAGCTGGAACAGTCAATGAGGGCGCGGTTGTGTCGACCAGGATGACGTTGGCGGTCTCGGTCGCCGTGTTGCTGGACGCGTCAACGCTTGTGAATTCGACCGGTGTGGAACCGAGCACGAATGTTGCCGGCGCATTGTTGGCAAGCGAAGGGGACGGGTCGACGATGTCGGTGGTGGACGCACCGGACAGGAACGCGACGATGGCTGGATCGGTCGCATCCAATCCGGTTGGCGAGCTAGCTTCGATCGTCAAATCCGCGGGCTGCGTCAAGGTGGGCGCGGTGGTGTCAACGACCGTGATGACGCCCGTGTCGTTGCCGATATTGCCAGAGGCGTCGATGGATGTGAAGGTCACCGTCGTATCACCGAGCAGGTACGGCGAAGCGGCATCGTTATTTAGCGACGCTGCGGGATCGACGTTGTCGGTCGTGGTGGCTGCGGCAAGGAATGCGGCAACGCCCGTCGCGGACCCATCGGCACCGCCAGTAATGTTGCCTTCGATGGTGATGGAACCTGGTGCAGTTACATCCGGCGGAGTGATATCAAACACGGTGACCGCGTAATCTTCGACTTCACCATCGGCGGCTACCCCGGTAGGCAACAAGCCACCTTCACTGCTCAGTCGTACTCGCAGAAAAGTCGGGCCGGCGAACCCGTCAGCGACGTTGATATTGATCACGTTGGCCAGTCCCGAAACCGGCGCACCGGCGGCAGGCGTAATTCGTTCGTTGGAGGGATCGAAGGTCCCGTCTTGGTTGAAATCAATCCACGCATCGACCAATCCGCTGTCTGCGCCGCCGGTAACGTCGATGGTCAACGTGGACGCCATCCCGGCGTTGAGCGTGCCGATGGTCACTCCGTCTTCGTCATCGCTGCCCGCATTGTCATCGCCCAAAGCGCTGGCAACGGGGGAGCCGTCGGCTTCATGGTCCGAGTCAACGCCTAGGCGGATGCCAGTGGAATAGTACACGTGCCTTGCGCCATCATCGACTGCTAGTGTCCCAAAGGACGCCGGTGCGTCGCCGAAATCCATGTTCGCTGTCGCCCGCCAAACTTCGCGTCCCTGTGATCCGTTGTCGGCTGTAAAGAACAGGCTGTCGCCACTGAATGTACTCTGGCTGAGTGCCGGGTTGCTGTGTGCGGTGCCTGGGTTGATGTCGGCGATCAACATTGTGCCCGCTGCGGTGCCGTCACTTTTCCAAAGTTCGTAGCCAGCAGCATTCGTGTTGGCGGCAAAGAACAACGTGCCGCCACCACCCATCAAATCCGACGGAAGGTCACCGGTTGCGGAACTGTCAAAGGCACGAACGACACTTGTGCCCGCCGCAGTGCCATCGCTCTTGAAGAGAGAATGTTGGTAGGTGGCCGACGTTCCCACAAAGAAAAGTTCATTGCCCACAGGGGTTAAGTAATATGGATAGCTTCCAGAGGAGCCCGGCACGATGTCGGTGACGCGAATGGTTCCGGACTGCGTACCATTGCTTTTCCAGAGTTCTTGCCCGCTTGCGTCTTGGCCAGAAAAGTAGACCGTGCCACTAACGGCTGCGAGGTCATAGGGCTGCAGCCCCACCGGTCCGAGCGAGGTCGTTCCGGCCGAGCTGCCATCGGATGTCCACAGCACACTGCTGCCACTGCTGGTGTTGATGAAAAATAGGTCATCGCCCGCTGCGACCGCTTCGGCCGAGGTGGTGCTTCCCGGCCCGGTGTTCAAATCATCAATCAGCATTGTCCCAGCCGACGTGCCGTCACTGACCCACCATTCGTAGCCAGTCGTGGTTTCATAGGCTCGGAAGAACAGTTGTGAATTGGCACCAACGAAGTCACTGAGGTAGCCCCCCGTCGCACCTGGTCCAATGTCTTTGACCAGCATCGTTCCGCCGGCGGTGCCATCGCTCTTCCACAATTCGCGACCGTTGGCTGGCGTGTACGCAGTGAAGAATAGCGTTCCGTTGACATCGGTTAAGTCATCGACGTAAGAGCCAAAGTTGCCGGGGGCAATGTCTTTGACCAGCGCGGTGCCGATCGCGGTGCCATCGGTCGCCCAAAGTTCGTAGCCGTTGGCCGGGTCATAGCCGCTGAAAAACGTCCGGTTGCCGGAAGTGACGGGGGCAACCCAGGGTTGCGCATAAAAGCTGGGGATTTGATCGGTCACCGCCGCGAAACCACTGCCGTTATTTTCGATGGCAATCACGTTGTAGGGGCCGGTTTCGCGTTGTGCGACTACAACGACTTGATCGCCCAGTGCAGCGAGTGACCCTGGATTCGAGCTGACGTTGGTGTCGAGGATGTCGACAAACAACGAGGTGCCCGCGAGCGTCCCATCAGTTTGATACAACTCGCGATCGCCCAAGCCATCGATCGCCGAAAAGATCGGCACGCCACCGACGACCGTCACGTCAGTTGGTTCCGAACCATTATTTCCTGGATTCACATCAGTGATTCGCGTTGCCGCAACCCCGTCGTAGCTCCACACCTCTCGACCGTGGATCCCGTCGTCGGCCGAAAAGAAAACGTGCGTGCCGTCATCGCCGAGGACCTGTGGGTAGGAGCTATTGCCGACGTAGTAGGAGGTGTTGGTTTTCACATCAGCGACTAAGACGGTTCCGCCACTGGTGCCGTCACTCTTCCAGAGTTCCCGGCCGATCCCGCCGGAGTAGTTGTAGGCTGAAAAGAAAACTTCGTTACCAACCGCGCGCAGGTTCTGTGGGTAGAGTCCGTCGCCGGGCGTGTCATGCACCACAACCGTTGTTGCGGACGTGCCTTCGGTGGACCACAGTTCGGTGTACGAAACGTTGTCAAACGCGGAAAAGAAAACTTTGGAACCCACGGTCGTCAGTCCGGAAATCGAACTAGCTGACGCTCCGTTGATGTTTTTTACCAACGAGACGGTTGAACCAGTACTTTTCCAAAGCTCCGGTCCCGTCGTGCCATTGTCGGCGACCAAAATCGCAGTGCTTCCCAGGGCGACGATTTCCGCAGAGGTGGTCATCGAGGAAGCTGTGCCAGCGTTCAGGTCACGCACCATTACAGTGCCCCCCGGTGTGCCGTCGCTTTTCCAGAGTTCGCGACCGTGCGTTGAATCCTCGGCGCTAAAGAATAGGGTGCCGTCCACGTTGGTAAGCGAACTTGGCTTCGACCCATTCGCTCCCGGCCGAATGTCTTTGACCAGCATTGTGCCGCCGAGAGTCCCATCGCTGACCCACAGTTCATAGCCCTGGCTGGCGGAGTACAAGGAGAAAAACAGGGAGTCATCAACGGCCGTGGGATGACTTAGGAAGTAGGCAGAGTCCGCCGAGAAGTCTTTCACCATCATCACTCCGCCCAACCCATCGGTTTTCCATAATTGTGGATAGCCGGTGCCGTAGTCATGGACTGAGAACATCAGTGTGCCATCGACATTCGTCAGTTGGCTGATGTAAGTGTCAGCCGGTCCGGCTTCGATATCACTGACGCGGACGGTCCCGGCTACGGTCCCATCGGTCTTCCAAAGTTCTTTGCCGTGCCCCAGGTCCGAAGCGACGAAATAGCCCAGCGATCCGACGGTCGTGATCTCCGTCGGCACACTGCCGTCCTCGAAGTCATTAATGTCAGCGACCAGCGACACTGCCGAAAGCAAATGCCGCGATTCGAGTTGCTCCAACAATTGTCGCCGTCGCGAAACTCGCCGTCGCGTAGTCTTGTGAATGCGACGATCGCGGGCGGAGAACAGGTGCGATAACAGATTGCGATTCATCGGAGAACACTCAGTTGGGAATGAAACGAAAAATGAACTTGCTGATTTAGAGCGACGTCTACCGTGGCGGAACCGAACCCGGGGGTGGCAACAGCCAGACAGGCTCACTCTCGTCGACATCGGGATAGGGACCACTCATTGCTAAGCGTTTGACATTGGGAACGACGGTGACCCCAAATATTTCTTCGACGCCGGTATCCATTTGCAACCAAGCGACGGCGCGGCCGCTATGTAAGTCGACCACGCCGACGCCACACCGCAGGTCGTCCTTTTCGGCTTCGATCGGAATACCACCGAAGACGGACGTTTCGCGGGCGCGTGACATGCCGATGAAGGCAAACTGGCCGGCGAAGTCCATGCCTCGCAAGTAACCGGGCAACTTGTCGACGACGACTCGATCGCCGTTGGATTCGTCGACGGATTCCAACGTGCCGCAACCCGAATTGAGTACCAGCAATCGACCGTTGTGAATCCGTGGTGAGTGCGGCATGGCTAGACCTTGCGAGACGATCTCGCCGCTGGGTACGTCCAGAATCGCGCCGCCGCTGGCTTTGTTTTCTCGCCAACCGCGCGCTTGATTGGTCATGCCGAGAACACTGACGTACTTCGGCATGCCGTCTTGCATCGTCATGCCGTTGAGGTGACAGCGATCCTCGGGGGCGAGTTCTTTGATGAACGAAGGTTGCCAGCGGGGCACAAAACTGTAGTTGCCATCCAGCGTGCAAAGACACGAGAACAACGTGTTGGCAAACCAAAGCTCTTCACCAGTCCATTGCATTTCGTGCACGTGAATATTGCCGGTGCCGTAGGCGCGTCGGTACAAGACCGCTTGATCGTACTGGCCAGTTGGTGGAATCTGGTTTGCCAGTTGCGGTTCCGCCTCGAGAATCCAGATTTGATTTTGCCCGCCAACGGCGAGTCGCCGGCCATCCCAAGCCATGCCCATGGCTTGCTGGAAATTGTGAAACCGAAGATCGACTTGATCATCCTGGCCTGCGCCTACAATCGCCACCTTGCCTGCCGCATACGTGGAAACCAATAGGGATGAATTCAGATGCCGCAAAATCCCGGAGAAATCGGCCGAGGCGCGAAAAGCAATTTCCCGTTGAGGAACCGCTTTGGAACGCATGGTTCCTACTGAATCAGTTTCTGGCGGTAACGACATCGGAGCACACGGGGCAGTTCAGGTGGGTTGCTGAAAGATGGGAGGGGGGGGTGCAGTGTACCCCGTCTGATCGGGCGTTTGAAGAGTACCCCGATGTGGCCGTCGTTGCTTGGTGCAGGCGCTCAGCCTGTACGTGTTTTTTTGATCATGTCTCTGTCGACTGCTTTCTGGTCGACCGATTTCCGTTCGCATCAAGCGAGTCGACTGAAGGTCGGGGAGAGACTTGGGCGCATCCGATTGGTAAGCCAATGCCCTTGCGGACAGAGTTGGCCATCAACATGGTTTTTCGCGATGGCGACGTTTCGCAATGGAGTGATTGTCGAAGCACGCGATCATTCTGATATCGACGATTTGAATCGGCAGCTCAAGAGCGAAGAGCGTTGCGGTATCTGAGCTGCCTGTATCTGACCGATCGGCGGACTACAGCATGTCCATGGGGTCGATGTCGATCACGTATTGGACGTCATCTTTGTCGGCGATCTTGAAATCCTTGGTGGCCCGTCGAATGGTTTCGCCCAAGTGATTGGCGTCGACGCTTTGCAGTAGGAGATGGAAACGATATTTGCCACGCAGCTTGGTGATCGGTGGTGGTGCGGGTCCTAGGATTCGGACTTCCGCGCCTAGAGTATCGCGTGCGACTTCTAACCGACTGAGCAGTGAATCGGCGATGGCTTCGGTGACTTCTTCGATGACGCCGCGTATGATGATCCTGGCGACGCTCCCCAGCGGTGGGTAGTTAAATTTCATCCGATTGATCATCTCGCCTTTGGCAAACAATTCGTAGTCGTGTCGCGAAGCGGCCTGGATGGCTGGATGTTCGGGGGAATAGGTTTGCACGATGACACGACCGCCTCGGTCGCCTCGGCCAGTTCGTCCGGCGACTTGCGTGACCAGCTGAAACGTTCGTTCGGCGGCGCGAAAATCGGGGAAGTGCAGGGCACCGTCCGCATTGATGACACCGACTAACAAGACGTTGGGAAAGTCCAAGCCTTTGGCGATCATCTGAGTGCCCAGCAGCAAGTTGACTTTGCCGGCGCGAAACGCGGACAACACTTTTTGGTGGCTGCCTGGCCTGCGCATCGTATCGCTGTCCATTCGAGCGACCACTGCGTCAGGGAACCGTGCTTTGACTTCGACCTCCAGCTTTTGTGTACCGAGTCCTCCGTAGCGAATGCCGTCAAAACGACACGCCGGGCACCATGGGGGCGTCGCGATCGTGTAGTCGCAGTAATGGCAAACCGCCTTGCCTCCATCGCGGTGATGAGTCAGTGGCATATCACAATCGGGGCAAGCAACGACGTACCCGCAGGCAGGACACTGAATCGTGGTTGCAAATCCGCGCCGATTGAGCAGCAAGATGACCTGTCCGTTTTCGTTGAGCGTTTGCTGGACCGCCGTGTGGAGCGGGCGGCTGATCGCTCCGGCGGTACGGTCATCACGCACACGCAGGTCAACCAATTGCACGTCGGGCATGGGGCGGTTGCCGACTCGCGACGGCATCTTGATCAATTCGGCTCGGCCCGTTGCGGTTGCATGCCAGGATTCCATCGATGGCGTCGCGGTTCCCAATACCAGCGGAATGTTCAACGACATTGCGCGAGCGTAAGCGACTCGTCGAGCGTGGTAGCGGGGCTGTGTGTCTTGTTTAAAAGATCCATCGTGCTCTTCGTCAATCACGATCAAACCCAGGTGCGGCATTGGCGCGAACACGGCGCTGCGCGGTCCGACGACAACCTGAACTTCGCCGCTACGAATGCGTTGCCACTGAAAATGTCGCTCGGCGGGAGTCATCTGGCTGTGCAAGACAGCGACGCTTTGGAAACGACGCTCGAATCGACCGCGTGTCTGTGGCGTCAAGCTAATTTCGGGAACCAAGACAATTGCACCGCGGCCAAATTTGACAACGTGTTCGATGGCTTGAATGTAAACTTCGGTTTTTCCGCTGCCGGTTACGCCGTGCAGTAGCAAGGTGCGTCCTTTGCCGGAATCCAGTGCACCGGTGACCTGCGAAAGGGCTTGGGCTTGATCGTCCGTCAACGTGTGCGCGACTTCGACTTCGCCGTCGTCAACTTGCCAGCGAGTCGATGTCGGAGTGTTCATTTCGCGGCGGACGTTTTCTTGAACGAAACCCTTTTTGCGAAGCTGAGTGATCGGTCCTTGTGTGCATTCGGCAACGACTGAGAGTTGTTGCGAAGTCATGGGACGGCCAGCGGCAATGAGGAACCGGAGGGCCGTCTGTTGTTTGGTGGGCAGGCTGCCGACCAATTCGTCATCCTTTGCCATTGGGCTGGGCAGCAGATAGGTCTTTTCACGAGTTCCTGCATTGGCGCGAACGCTGGACGGAATCAGCGTGTCAAAGACTTGGCCGGCCGGGGCTTGGTAGTAGTGGCTCATCCACAGTACCAATCGCACCAAGGCGGCATCACAGAGCGGTTCCGTGTCAAGAATTTCCGCGATGTCGCGCATGCTTCGATGCGCAGCTTTGCCTTGTTTGGTTTCGGTGCACCAACCAATGATTGGCTTTTTGCGCCGACCCAACGGAACTTTGACTCGCATGCCCGCCACCAAATCATCGCGCATCGAATCGGGGATTCGATAGTCGTACGGTCCATGCGGAGCTTCGCTGAACACGATTGACGCCAAAGCCACGTCGTCTTGTGCGGCCAATTCCCAAGGAGGCGGCGCGGTTTCAAAAAGTTCGCCCTGCTGTTGGCTTGGCGCATTCAGGTTCGACGATTTGTCCGCAGCTTGATCGGAATGGGAACCGAAGTCGGGGGGAGGGTCAGAATTGGGGAAGCCGGGCGACATCGTCAGAGGGGAATCGTTGGGCAAATGCGGCGAAGTACTATCGGTCAACATAGTGGATTAGACGATTCAGGTAGAGAAGCAGTCTTTGACGCAGTGCTGGACGTCCCAGCGGCAGCTTTAAGTGCTCAAGCGGTGGGGATAAGTTACGAACGGGGCTGGCGAAGGGCATTAGGGGCGTTGGTAAGGGATTGTGTGGCTGCGCTGTGACACGTAAGGTCCGCAAGGGTAACGCTTGCATCAAAATCGACGAGACAAACCATGCGAATCGGCATTTTTGGCGGATCATTTGATCCCGTTCACTACGGACACTTGTGGATTGCCGAGATGGCGCTCGAGCAATTGGAGCTCGATGAGATCCGCTGGATACCAGCAGCGCAATCACCTTTGAAACCGGGCGGGGCGATTGCCAAGTCCGAAGATCGTTTGCGGATGCTTTCCCTGGCGACGGCGGGAGCGACAGGGCACGTCGTCGATGACCGCGAGATCCGCCGCGGCGAAGTCAGCTACACAATCGACACTGTCAACGAATTGCTCCAGGAATCACCCGACGCTCAAATTCTGATGGTCATCGGTAGCGATTCTTTGGCGTCGATGCGGCAATGGCATCAACCCGAAGAGCTGTTGGGCAAAGTTGTTCCGGCGGTTGTCCAGCGAGGCGGCGAAGCCGACATCGATTTCAGTGTGCTGGACGGCTTGGCGGATGCCGATCGCATTGAACTGTTTTCGCAGAACGTGATCGCGATGCCTGAAATTGAATTGTCCAGCAGCGAGCTACGGTCAAGGATTGCTGCGGGCAAGAGCATCCGATTTCGTTTGCCGCGAAGCGTGGAAGCCATGATTGCGGCGAGCGAACTTTATCGATAACTCACCCGAGTCGGCAAAGCACTGCACAAAACACTGGACGAAGTGCAAGTCAAACCGTCTCTAGGCAGGACTGGCAGTGAACACGGATCGTTAGGGGGCACCGAAGTTTATGCCTTTAACGGCATCCGCAATCTTGGTGGTCTCGTCAACCAGTTGGGACATGCGCTGCGCCACGAGGTTATCTTCGATGCGGCGATCCGCAAAAGACGTTTCGACTGCGTAAACAAAACGCGGCACGATCAGGCAGCGAAAGTCCAACATCAAACTATTGGCAAGTCCCATGCCTGACATGTAGCTGCCTTGTCCACCGGCTGCCAGCATCATGCTGACGACTTTTCCGGTCCAGGCGCGGCCCGTCAGTTCCAGGGCGTTTTTTGCGACCGAATTGACGTCGTAGTTGTAGACGGGCGATGCGATGAAAATGCCGTCAGCTTCTTCGACGATCTTTGACAGTCGTTGAACGTTTGCGTCGCCGTAAGCAGAACCACCGTCGCACGGTGGAAACGAATGCACGGCGAGATCAAACAGCGTGACGTCGCGATCTGCGTTTTGCAGCAAGTCGACGCAGTGTTTGGCCAAAATCCGGCTGCGGCTATCTGGATTCAGGCTAGCACTGAGAACAAGAAACATGACGCAGTTGTGGATGAGAAAACGACGTGCACAGCGGCGGCGTGCACTGTGATGAGCTGCAGAAAAACGAGATCGCTCTCAATAACTCTCGAAAACGCTCCCAACTAAACTACGAAAAAACGTGCCCTTAGAAAAGGACACGTTATTGAATCGATCAAACAGCGAAGCGGGATTGCTTAGCAAAGGTCCGCGTAGTTTTCGCTGTCCATGCCCAATCGTGTTTTGAGAACATTGAACTCGTCGAAGTAGCGTTCGCTGCTGCTATGGACGTGTTCTGCTTCGGTGATGAATTGCAGATCTTTGTCAGGATAGACATCACCGCTGATCAAAACGTTCTCGAATTGATCGAGAGGATGCCCATAGACGATCAAGAGTTTGTGTTCGTCTAACTGGACTTCCTGTCGTTTGCTGGGGTTGATCACTGCGATTCCAGTGCAGCCATCGTTTGTCAGCAGTTCTTCATGGTCCAGCAGCATGCTCTTCAGAACAGGCATGTCGATCTGCTCGCGATAGAGGTCTTCGTGCTCACCACCAGATTGATGGCTCGTTTCAAGCACGACGTCCACTGTTTCGCCCAGTTCGTCAATCAGCTCGAGGAAAAGGTCCATCAAGTATCGACGGCTGGCAGCAGCCATGATGACAGGGGTTTTTTGGCCAGCTTCGTCAACGTATTCGTCGTGACGAAATCCTTGACGAGGCGTGACTTTCAGGTCGTAGGAAGGGCGGACGGCGTCGGTTAGCTCGAAAGCACCGTACGTTTTGATGCCCATATGCGTCTGCAGTTCTTCGTCCGATAGAGTTTCGAAGCTGCCGTCGGAGATAACTTGAGCGGAGTCTTCGGTCGAACCGTTGCGAAGTATGCGTTTAAGGAAACCCATTTGGATTGTCCATGGCGTGGTTGGTCTGGTAACCACCAAGAATTCTTGGTGTTGGTTCGTCCGCGTGAACGAACCGTGTACACCCAACGCTAGGTCACATCCGACCAGCGACAAAAATTTCCCCTAGACATAAGCGTTTACCCCGGGAAACTTATCCAGCCAGCCCGGACGACTCGTTCAAGCATGGCAATCGTTACAACCCTGCTGGAATTACGATCGGAATTCGATCGTCTGTGAGGTGGAACCCCGCAAGAGAGCATTCGTTTTTTCGCATTGCCGGTCTATAATTCAGTTCGCAACACAGCTGTGTTTTCCAAGGCTTTCTGCGCGCCCGATCTACGGTGCACTTGGGTGATGGCTGATCAAGGGGATATTGAACTTGCCACTTTCGGATACCAGCGTGAAGAGCCCAACGCCACTGAGCCTGCCGCCTCTAAACACGCAGTATTCTGCGTGGAGTTTTTCCAGTGCCGCTAGAGGCCTGGTCGTATTCGTTGCCTTGTGGATCGTCGGTTGCGATTACATTCCCGATCGACCGCCACTAATTCCGCCCAAGGAATTGAACCGAGCAAAAATCCAGGCCGACGCCGCGGCCAAACTAATCGAAGCTCCCTCGGTCGGCTTCGCCGGGGATTGGGAGTCTTGGTATGGATATTATTTGAACAACCAGCATGTTGGCTATTCGCACACCAGTGCAAAGCGTTTGGTCGAAGACGGGGCTGATCGTTCCGAGGCAAATATTGTCTATGAGTTTCAGGAACAACTGCGTTTTCGACGTGGCCAATCGATTTCGGTACAGCACTTGTCGCAAAGTTCCGTGGAGACGCGAAACGGCTCGCTGCAGAATTTTGAAAGCGCGATTAAAGTCGGTCCTCTTGTCAGTCGCATTGCGGGCACCGTGGCCAACGGTCAGTTGAACGTTGAATCGGTTCGTGGAACGAATCGAAAAACGGACCGCATCGTTTGGGAGTCAAATCAAAGAGGTCTGGATGCGATCGAACAATCGCTTCGCCGCACACCCATGGCTAAAGGTGACAAGCGGGCATTGAAGATGTTGTTGCCGCATCGGTATCAACTCGGGATAGTCGAACTTTTCTGCACGGGGCAATCTGCCACGTCAATGATCGACGGCAGCTATCAGTCGTTGCTGGAGATTGTCAGTGTCGAAAAGGTGGATGGCAAGGTTGTTTCGGAACAGGTTTTGTGGACGGACGATGAAGGTTTGATTCGCAAAAAACTCCGTAGCGGAGTCGGCATGGTGGCCTATCGGATGGGCCGCCAGGCTGCGTTGAAGGACGCGATCGAAGAGCAGGATTTGTTTGACGCAACCATCGTCAATGTGTCGGGTAGCATCGATCGGCAAAGCGAAACCAAGCAAGTTGCCTATGTGGTTTTGCCAACGGAGGATTTGGTTCAGGCGGGCAAGACGGTTTCGGTACCTACAACTCCGGGGCAGTTTATTCGGATGATGGAGGACGGAAGCGTTCGGATTTTGGTCAACCAGAGTGCCGACGCTGTGCGGCAAGGTTTTTCGGCTACAAAGCTGCAGCCGAGCGACGGGGATTTAAAGCCCAACGCCTTCATCGATTCCAATCACGGGGATGTCCGCCGAATTGCGACCGCTGCGATCCGGGGGGATCTTAGCCAAGAAGAAATTGCGTTGACGCTGGCGCGCACCGCCAAAGACTTGCTCAATCCACGACCGACATCCGAAGGCTTTGTCCGAGCCTCCACCGTGGTGCAAAAGACGACGGGTGGCAGCACCGAGCATGCTTTGGTGTTGGCTGCTTTGCTACGAGCCAAAGGGATACCCTCACGCTTGGCGATGGGAATCAAGTATGTTCCCGATCAAGAAGCGATGGCCTACCACGTTTGGACGCTCGCACACGTCGATGGCGAAAAATGGATTTCGCTAGATGCAATGACAGGCCAGCAAGCGGCCGCGGATCGAATCACTTTCGTGACGACCAACCTGAACGACGGGAACCCTTTCAATGCCGTCGCTGCGGTGTTGGCGATGATGAGCCGAATCCAAATCGAAATCAAATCAGCGGTCTACTAGGGAACCGATGTCTTTGGCCTGCTACTTCAGCGATTCGAAGTGGTCGGCGACGGCTTGAAGTAACGGATCGATGGTTTGGGTTTGGATACTGTGCGGCGGCTGCCAGTCGAACCATTTAGCCGACTCGTGTTCGGTTAGATTCAGTTTCGGTGGTTTGCTGATGTACCCCAGGAAGTACTTCACTTTCTTCATGAAAACCTCATCGCCCCAGCGACGGTAGGTCACCGGGTATTTGGTCGTAAATACAAACTGCTCGTCGATCGAAATCTGACCTGTTGCAATTCCCGTCTCTTCTTCGGTCTCTCGGAGGGCGGTTTCCAAATAGGTCTCGTTCGGTTCACAATGGCCTTTTGGCAAGTCCCAACGTTTGGCATGCCGCATCAGCAGGAATTGCTTTTTCGGTTCGCCCGTGAATAGCACGATGCCTGCGGCTTTGACTTTGCCCTGCGGTTTTTTCTTCACGCTGATTACTCAGGAAATGGTTGGATCACGTCGTCTGGACGACCAGCATTTTTACGATGGTAGGGTTTTATGAAAATTTACACGCGCACCGGCGATACGGGCAGTACCGGATTGTTTGGCGGCCCAAGGGTTGGCAAAGATGATTGCCGGATCGAATCCTACGGCACCGTTGATGAATTGAACGCCGCGATAGGCATGGCGCGCAGCAAGGGCGTCGGCGAACCCATTGATCATGAGCTGGATCAAATTCAGCATGCACTTTTTTCCATCGGAGCAGAGTTGGCAACACCTGCGCCCGACGAGTTTGATTTACGCGTGATCGGCGACCGCCATATCGGACAGCTAGAAGACTGGATTGACCAGCACGAAGCGACCTTGGAACCGCTGAAGCATTTTATTCTGCCGGGTGGAACGGTCGCTGCATCGCACCTGCATCTCGCGCGTGCGATCTGCCGTCGTGCAGAACGTCGTGTCGTGACGCTGGGGCAACAATGCGGCGATTCGCAATCTGATTCGGCCCAAACCGATACGACCAAGGCGGCCGCAATATCGGAGTCGCTGATCATTTACCTCAATCGGCTAAGCGACTATCTGTTCGTCCTCAGTCGGGCGGTCAATCATCAAAGTGGTATCGCTGAAGTTCAATGGCAGCGTCCCAGTCCCGGCAATTAATCGTTTGGTTGACCAAGATTTCGGCCAAATAAAACGGCTCGATCCAGCTGAGGCGATTCCATCGCTGCCCGGGCAAATGACCAGGCACGCATCCAGCCGATGGGCGCTTTGACGCATGCATTGTCGGCCTAGCGACGTCAAGCTGCGTTGATTCCAATGGATCCGATGATTGTTTGAATGCCTGTCTACTAGCACGAAGCAATTGCTTCGTGCCGGAAGTACGTCCTTTGTTACGTATTAGCGGCTTGATCGGCTTCGTCATCTGAGAGATAGGCCGCTAGATAGGGCGGACGGCGCGTGTACAATGACGTCTCTGCCTAAGAGTGCGTGTTTGCTTTTTTGCAACGTCCTCTTGGCACTGGATGCGTTGAATCGAATCCACGCAAGAAACCGAGCACACACAACGTTTGAGGATAGGGATCGTGAAAAAAGTCGAAGCCGTCGTGCGCCATTTCAAGCTGGAAGATGTCAAAAACGCGCTCACTGATCGCGGGATTCAAGGGATGACCGTCACGGAGGTCCGAGGTTTTGGACGCCAGAAGGGACATACCGAAATCTATCGCGGAACCGAATATGCGATCGACTTTGTCCCCAAAGTCAAAATCGAAGTCGTATGCACGAATGAGAATCTGCAAACGGTCATCGATACCATTTTGCAGACTGCTCAGACGGGCCAGATCGGCGATGGAAAAATCTTCGTCACGAATCTGGAAGATTCGATTCGGATCCGAACCGGCGAGCACGGCGAAGAAGCCCTTTAGTTCTAACTAGCCGGCTTTCTTTCTATGTCCAATAATGCATCGCTGCGCGAGATCGTACTTGAGTCGCGAGAGCGTCTGCAGGTCGGTCGCGAGAAAGCCAAGCAGCAGCACAACAGCGGCAGTGCAGGTTTCCAAGTCGCGACGCGGCTGGCGGATTTGTACGACGACATTGTGCTCAGCGTGTGGGCACACGCGTGCAAAGAACATCAAGTCGAATCGGAACCCAAAGGTATCGCCTTAGTTGCACACGGCGGTTTTGGTCGCCGTGACATCGCGCCGTATTCTGATGCGGATTTGATGATGTTGGTTACGCCATCATCGTCAGCGTTGGCAGGAAAAATTGCCGGTACACTGACGCGCGATCTAGTGGATGCTGGATTGCAGGTCGGTTTTTCTTTGCGAACGGCCGATGAAGCGACCGGCATGGCCTGGGAAGACGCCGTGATCTTTTCGTCGCTGACGGAGTCGCGGTTGTTGGCGGGCAGTCTACAGCTATACAGCAAATTCTTTCATTCGCTCCGGCAAGGAGCGCTGCGGCGCAGCAATAAACTGATCCGAGACGTTGTCGCTGCTCGCCGCGAAGAGCGTCGTAAGTGGGGCGAGACGAATTTTTTGCTAAGTCCCAATGTCAAGCGATCGCGTGGTGCATTGCGCGATATTCAACTGGTGCGGTGGATCGGTTTTGCACGGTACGGAGAAGTCGATTTAGAACGCTTGCTGAAACTTGGTGCACTCCCCGAGGAAGACTATCGGTTACTGCGAAAAGCTTACGCCTTCATGTTGCGGCTCAGGCACGAACTGCATTTTCGCGAAGGTCGTGCGCAGGATGTTTTGGATCGTCCGACGCAATTGGAAATTGCCGAAGCATGGGGTTACACGGCTGACGCCGGCATGCTGCCAGTGGAAGTCTTGATGCAAGACTATTTCGACAATACACGCAATGTGCGTTATGCGGCTGCGTTTTTCAGAGACGACAGTCGGAGCCAACCGTTGGTTCAGCAAGCACTCGAAAGAATCTGGTCACGTAGCGCCGGTGATGGTATTCGAATTGGGCCATCGCATATCTGGGTGCAGAGAAATTCACTCGACGAATTTTCCAAGGATCTGCCTCGGATCATGCGACTGATGAGCATGGCCAATCTAAAGCGAAAGCGGATTGGGCACCGCACCTGGCAGGCGATCCGAAAATCGATGCAAGAGCGTGAACCGCAAATGCCCGGCGCTGAAACGGTCGGCGCATTCATGTCCTTGATAAGCCATCCCGGTCGACTGGGCGATGTTTTGCGGCGTCTGCATGAACTGCGAATCATTGAACAGCTGATCCCTGAATTCAAGCGGACCCGTGGTCTGCTGCAGTTCAATGCGTACCACAAATACACTGTCGATGCTCATTGCATCCGGTCCGTCGAGGCAGCCGCGGAATTGGAAGAGTCGCAGACGTCCATGGGCCGCCGCTACCGACGCATACGTGACAAAACACTTCTTCATCTTGCGCTTCTAATTCACGATATCGGCAAAGGTTACGAAGAGGATCACTGCATCGTCGGTGCGCGTATCGCGGTGGATGTGGCCAAGCGTCTGGAGTTAGATTCGGCGTCGAGTGAGTTTTTGGAGTGGCTGATACGTCAGCACTTGTTGGTCAATACGATCGCGTTTCGACACAACCTGGACGACCCCGAAATCATTTTGTCGTTTGCAAAAGAAGTCGGATCGATCCGTCGTTTGGAACTGTTGGTGGTTCATGCGGTTGCCGATTTGACGGCCGTAGGACCTGACGTCATTAACGATTGGAAGCTGAACCTGATTGAAAAGTTGTACCTGCAAACCAGACGGTATTTTGAAAAAGGGCAGTTGCCAGGCGAAAACGATGAGCGACTCAGTCAGATTCGCGAAGACGTCGGCAAAATTATGCGCCGCGAGGGTGCCAATGAAAACGCGATGCAGATTTTGGAACAGTTTCCTGGGTCACTGATGCGGCAAGGAGATCTTTCGCAGGTCGCCAGCCGTTTGGTTGATGTCGGAAAAGCTTTTCAAGATGGCAAGCAGTCGCTGTGCTCGGGAGAATATGACAGCGAAATTTCTGCGATGTGCTATCGAGTCGTTTACCGCGAGGATCAGCGAATCGGAACATTTGCCCGTGTGACCGGTGCACTGGCAACCTGTGGATTGGCGATCCTGAGAGCAGATGTCGAAACGGTTGGCGAGAATCTGGTCTGGGATTGTTTCTGGGTGGTCGATCCTGACTATGCCGAAGAAGCACCTGAGTTCAGGATCAAGCAAGTGTGTGATCGGGTTTGCAAAATTCTTGATTCGCCAGACGCTCCGTTGCCGCCCTACCGAAAGACTTGGCGAACGTCCGCTAAGGAAAGCTCCAAGACCGTGCACGTGTTGCCAACGAATGTGGTTTTTGACAACGCGACCGTGGATCGATTTACCATCCTTTCGCTATTTGCCTACGATCAAGTCGGTCTTTTGCACCGGATCGCGGTAGCGCTGGCTGATTTAAGAATCGTGTTGCATTTTGCCAAGATCGATACGCACCTTGATCAGATCGCCGACGTTTTCTACGTCACTGAAGAAGACGGCAGCCTGATCGACGATGTGTCGCGGCAGGAGGCCGTGCGTGACAAGTTGATTCAGGTCGTCGACGAGAACGAAGAAGATTGATCCCGGCGGTCGTTTCATTGGCATCGCGTTACATCGCTTATGGCGTCAACGACGGATGCCTAGCCCCGGTGTGGGGCAGGTTCGTGACGATCGTAAGGATCACTCGGGCGTCCAAGCGATAGCGGATGTCGCGACGCAACCGCAGAATGTTTGCAACCGGAACTTTGCACGTGCGGACTTGGAAGTTTTTGCGAAAGCTGCATCGTCGATAGGGCAGGGGGGATGCGTTGGTCGATTCTTGATCAAGCACGTAAAGGAATTCAATCGTTGATTGTGTCTTTCACGCTCAGTGCAATGGATTGTTGGGCGCATTTTGTGTTCCCACCAGGCTTTGTGAGCGGAAATTTACACGGTCGCGAAGGTGTAGGAGACAACACAGTCTCTTCCCTTGTCTCTCATTCATGGATGTATAGTCATGCGAAAATTCGCGACCACCGGCGCACTTTGCGCAATCGTTATGTCGGCCAGCCTGGTATCTGCCAAAGATGATTTCAGCGCTTTGCTGAGCGAGTTGAGCTACAACCAACCTGCGGCTTCGTCGCCTTCTTACCGAGTGGCAGACAACAGTCAAGCCGCAGCGACCGCCACAACGCCAGCACCAGCCAGCGCTCAAGCGACTGTTTCGCATCAGCCCGCGATTTCGATGCCGGCTGGTCAGTCCCAGCCGATGCACGCCCAGCAGTTCAATCACGCGGGCCCGGCCCCAGCATCATTCCAGCAGCCCTGTGATTCAGGTTGTGCGAGTACTGGTGGCGGGTGTCTCAATGGAAGTTGCCGATCAGGCAACTGCGAGAGTGGTTTTTGCACTCCGCACAACATGCCAAACCTGCCTGGATCAACACTTCGTCAGTACTGGCGATCGAATGCGTGCAACAGCAACGTTTGGGATGGCTATCAAAATGAATGTCGCAAACCACTGTTCGGCAAAAAACGTTGTGGCCAAGAAGAAGGATGTGCAACGGAGGGATGTGCAACGGAAGGTTGGGTTCCACCTCCCAGCCAGGCTCCTTGTGACACACAAGTCAGCTGCGACGTTCCCAGCTATGTAGAAGCACCAACAGCCTCGTGTGATTCAGGCAGTTGCGATGCGAACGGATGGGCGTTTTAAGTGACGTCCTTGCGGCAAGGATGAGCCCTTCGGGTGCCGATACCCGTCGGTGATGCTTGCAAAAACGCCTTGCCAACCGACATGCCTTCCGGCCATCATCGCGCCAAATCCGCGATGGCAATTTCGAGAACGTCAAGAATATTTTTCCAGTGCCGCATGAAAGTGCTACAGGAAAACGACTGAGGTTGCCGATATTAGTCATACCGTGGATTAGGAGGGTGGAACGATCGGTGCCATCGTTCCAGCATTGATGGACCATGGTGAGGCAGGGAGGGCTTCACCATGGCCCTTCTTTTATCGCGACGCGAAGAAACACGCGTTCGCGTAGACCTTTCCAATCCAAAAAAACAGCCGCCAGAGCAGCAATGCTTTGGCGGCTGTTTCGGTTTCGAAGCCGGCGTATTGCGCGTCAAGCAAAAAGCTGTTCGATGACTTTGCCGTCGCGGACTAAGGTAATCGGTCGACCCGTGCTGGTGTCGTACTCCAAGCCGGGATCGATGCCAAGGTTGTAGTAGAAGCTAGCGGCGACATCGTCGGGGGAGATGCCTTCGTGACGAGGTCCGGCAGCCGTGTCGTCGCTCTCGCCGATGACTTGCCCGCCGGTGACTCCACCGCCCGCCATCAGCATAAACATGCAGCGGGGATAGTGATCGCGTCCGCCTTCAGCGCTGCGAGTATTGATTTTCGGTGTGCGGCCAAATTCTCCGGTGACGAACACCGCTGTCGATTCCAGCAAGCCACGTTGTTCCAAGCCGACTAGCAAGCCGCTCAGTCCGGCATCCAGTTTTGGCAGGTTGTTTTCCTTCAGTTTCGTCCAGTTGTCCTGGTGAGTATCCCAGCCGCCCAGTTGAAGGCTAACCAAGTTGACGCCTGATTCGACCAAACGCAAAGCCAACAGACAGCTTTGTCCAAACGATTCCTCGCCAAATTGCTTTGCAAAGCTTTCGGGTTCTTTGCTGATATCAAACGCTTCGCGTGCACGCGGCGATGTGATCATCGAATACGCTTGTTCGCCGAATTGGTCCAGGCCTTCGAGGAGTTGGTCGTTTTGTTCCAGCTTGCTGAAGCGACGATCTAGCTTTTGCAATAGGCTCTGGCGGCGTTTCACTTCGTCGACTCCGATGCCGCCGGCCAGCGAGATGCCGCGAACGCTGAATGGCTTGCCAAATTGTGGCGCGGCATTGGTTTCTAACGCGGCATGCCGGATCCCCAGAAAACCCGCTCCATGTCCCGCACGTGGCACGGCAACTTGAGAAGGAATGTTTGGGTCCGCCGGCCGTTCTTTGGCCATGACGGCACCGTAGCTGGGATACTCAAGCGCGGGGATCGGTTTGCTGCCCGTATTGACGTATTCGCGGCCCAGGCGGTGGGCGGCCAGTGTGTGGCTTACTCCGCGAAGGATCGCGAACTTGTCCATGCACTGCGCCAAGTTGGGCAAGTGTTCTGAAATCTGAATGCCGGGAACATTTGTGTTGATTGGTTTGAACGAACCACGTACCTCGTCCGGCGCGTCAGGTTTTAAATCGAACGTGTCCATATGAGATGGACCGCCGTTAAGTTCGATGAAGATTGCTCGTTTGGCACGCCCCGGTTGAACTTGTCCGGCAGCAGCTAGACGATTGAAATTGGTCAGGGTCAAACCGCCCAGGGTCAAAGCTCCAGCCTTCAGCATGTCGCGGCGCCGAACGCCGTCACAAGTACGATGAAATTTCATAGGGATCAACTCGGTTGGGATGTGACGTGAAAGTGTTTGTACGGATCAGTGCGTGATGATGAATTCTTTTGTGTTGACCAATGCCCAAACCAGGCTTTCGATACCGCTGGCAGTGTTTTTGGAATCTTCGATAAAGCCAACGGCAACTTTGATCTCGTCCTGCTCCGGGAACCGACTGAGGGTGCGTAGGTAGACATCGTCGACCAAGTTCTGGAGTGTCTTGGTTTCCGATTGACCTTGTTCCGGTACAGCGGCAGCCAGATCTTCGTCGAGCCAAGCCTTGGGGTCGTTCAACAAATCAGTGAATGATGGCATCGCGTATCCGAAGTTCTTGAATCGGGCGGATGCCTTGGTGTACTGCTTCTTGATGCTCGGGCGATTGCGTTTTTGGCGGTCCGCTGGCGTTCTGTTGAACTGCATGATGCGGTTCACAATTTGCTTACGCATCGCCTCAGCTGAACGTTTCTTTGCAAGTTCGCGTGGGTCGGTCTTGCCTTGGGGACCGGGGACACCAAGTGCCTTGCAGGCTTGAGCAACCCACCCGTCTTTGTCTGCAATGCGTTGGTGAATGTCGCGATCGTTTCGCAAGTAAATGGTTTGCAGCAAACTAGGTGAATCGCTGCGGTCGCAGTCGCAATTTGATTCGCGAATCGACTGCCCGAAAACGCCCAATGCATAATCCTGGCTGTTGCGTTGCTTTGCTTTTCCATCCGCAATCGCCATCGTATCGACGATCTCCCGTAGCTTGTCGGATTTTTGATCCGAACCAGTGGCCAATATGACACTGTCGTGAACGACTTCGGCGGGCAGGCGTCGCGGGATATGGTGCGAGAAGTTGATCCGATCCATTTGGTTCGTCTCGTTCGTATCCGCACTTCGTTGGTAAGCATCGCTGGAAATGATTTCCTGATGCAACCATTTCAGGTCAAAGTTGTTCGCAATGAACTCATTTGCCAAATGATCCAGCAACGGAGCGTTGCTCGGTGGATTGGCAAGGTTCATGTCGTCCGTAGGGTCAACGATTCCAATGCCGAAATAGTTGCTCCAAACGCGATTGACGATGGCCTTAGCAAAGTAGGGGTTGTCTTCGTCGCGGAGCCATTGCATCAAAGCCGGTCGTGGATCTTCGGAGAGCTCCAGTGGCTCGCCCCCAAGAATGGTTCCTTGGGGGATTTTCAACGCAGGGATCTTGCGGCCCTTTTTCTTGGCAGCGGCGCGTTGTTTTCTGATTCGGTCGCTCGCTCCTGTGTTGACCAATAGTTCGCCAAAGGGAACCAGCTTTCCTTTGCGGGCGGCGTCGTACAGTTTTCTGCGCAGTTCGCCGTTGTTCAGCTTTTTGCCGTCAGTAATGTCTTTTAGCAACTTCGCTCGGTCGCCTTTTGCGTCTGCCGCGACGGCGTTTTGGTTGTATCGCATCGGGGCGAACAGTTTAGCGAATTGATCAAAGTCGTCTTTGGACCATTGATCAAATGGGTGCTTATGGCATTGTGCACACTCGATGCGTACACCCAGAAAGGTGTAGGCAAATCCGATTGCACGCTCTTCTGGCTTAGCAAAATTTCGTCGTGCCCAAAACAACGGCATGCCTTCACGGCGTGCAAAAACTTCTTCGTTGCCCGGAGTGCAAGCTTCTGTCATTTGCTTGCAGTAATCCAGATAGCTCTCGCCTTCTTCGCGATTGTTCGCTGCAACGATGCCTTCGATGATATCATCGTAGGGCACATTGTCTTGTAGGCGAACTCGCAGCCACTCGTGCCAAATTCGCGTGCCTGCGCCGCGAAACGGCAGGGCATTATTGAGTTGTTCTTCGCTGTTGCCCGTCCAATCGGAAAACCGAGTCGCCCACCAAGCTGCATAGCCGGGGGCTTGGAGTAGTTCTGCAGTCAACACTTGGCGTTTGTCAGGTGACTTGTCTGCCAGAAACTCGCGGACACGATCGCCCGTTGGCAGAATCCCGGTGACATCCAATGACACGCGTCGGATGAATTCAGCGTCGGTGCAGATGTCGGACGTTTGGATGCCCAGTTTGTTAAGCTTTTGCTCGATCAGCTGATCGATCGGTTTGGTCGCAATGGTTGCCTGCAGTTCAGGGCCAATGGGACGCAAGACGGGAATCGGCACGACAGCGTTGTCGTAGAACACGACCAAGTGGGTGTCGCCCTGAACTCCCGATTTGACGCGTCCGTCTTCGTCAACAACGGCGATCGATTCATCGTTGGAGCTGAAGCGACAGAGGTCAGTGACGTCTTCGTAAGTTCCGTCCTGCCAATGCGCGACGGCTTTTAGCTGGACCAGATCGTCGGCAGATTTGAAAAGCAATTCATTGGGGATGATTTCAAGTCGGTCCAGTTTCAGGGGCTTGGTTCGATTCAGCTTCGCACCGCTTTGAACCCAGCGCCGCAAAACATGATGCTGCCACGTTCCCTTGTCAAAACGTTTGCCGCCTTCGTGAAGATCCGCATCACTTGGCTTTGCCAAAATCAGACTCTCGTCGACGTCGTCCACATCAACTCGGCCGGTCGCCTCGTCCAGCATTGCTTTGTGGTCGCCGCTAAAGTCGTAGCCAAAGAGCGAAAGTTGAAAGTCGCCGCGGCCTTGGAACGATCCGTGGCAAGCACGCCCATTGCATCCCAGTCGGCCCAGCAACGGGATGACGTGTTTCTGAAAATCGGGAACAGCGTCCGAATCCGCATTGGCAAAACGCTCGCTCAGCGGTGCAACTTTGACCGGTTTTGACGATCGCTGTAGGTTGACGTTTTTGGGATCCGCCTGTGCTGGCGAAAGCAGGGCAAGTGCCCAGGCGACTCCGATCGTCAAAGCAATTTTCTGTGGCATGGCAAGGGCAATGATTCGAGTCATAAGGCAAAAGACCAAGCGTTTTGGGTGGACACTGGATTGTGATGTGCAAACTAACTGGCGAAAAACTGAACTGTTTTCGCGGGGCTAGTCTTTCGGCGGAGTTGTCTTTCGCCGTTTTGAGTTGGATCGTGCAGCTTTCTCTTCGCTCGCGTCAGCTTTGCGTCCAGCACTTCGGAGCAGCAACGTGTACTTTCTGTCCAACTGCGAATCGCTGTTTTTTTGCAACGAATCCAATCGGCCATGGGCAGCGGCGAGCTGTTGTTTGGCACGTTTGGCGCGCTCAGTCATCAGGTTGACGTTGTACTCAGCGCGACTGACTTCGGCTTTGAGCAAACGTTTGGCCGATGCTCGCAGCGCGGTGCGATCCGCCTGATTATCGCGCACTTTTAGCTTTGCAGTGTGAATTTTGACACTCGACTGAGCCTTCAAAAGTTCCAGTTCGATGTCGTAAAGAACTTGATCGCGTTTCTTAGCCAAATCCAACCGACGAACCGACTTAGCCAAGTCCCGAATTGCCAGTTCGTACTGACGAGGATTGTCGGACTTCAATCGCTGAAGCAGTTTGCTCAATGTCGGTAGGTGGCTTTGGACCAATTCATTGGCTCGCTGTTCCAACTGCGGGTCTAACCTGTTGGTCCGGTCGCTCGGTTTCGTTTTGGCAGACTTCGTGCTGGCGTTTTCTGCACTGGCGGATTGCGATTTGGCTGTTTGCGCACTGGCGGTTTGGCTATCCGCGATCAGTCGTACATTGACGGCCGTGTCGGCGGAAAATGCGATCGACGGTAGTACGGTGATCGATGTCAGCAACGCGATCGCAAACAGAAAAGTGCTGCCAGTTGTCTGGGGATTAACCATCAAGCGAGGCCTCTGATTCAATCGCGACCGAAATCCAAGATAAAGACGAATCGTCGAGCGTTCTTCCTGAAAAAACATCTGTGTCATCGTCGTTGTCGTCGTCGATATCTAAAAACAGAATCTCCGCATCCGTGGTCGCCCAGGCGGCAGCGAACAATTCCTCTTCGTGTAGCAACGATTCGGCAACGCTTGTCTCTTGCACCATCGGTTGAGAGGTGCTGCGATCGGGAAGTAGCCAGAAGGATGCCACGATCAACAAGCTGGCTGCTAACGTAAGCAGGGCGATAATCCAGGGTTGGTGTGACGCGACCGTAGCAGGGAGAGTGACCGAAGCTACTGAAACAGCGTTGCCTGACTGATCCGCTGCGAGGTTCATCGCTGTCAGGCAAAGTAGTTCCGACTGGTTTGACAACTCAGCCGCTAATTCGGGCGAGCGCAACAGTCGTTGCTCAAAATCGCTGGAGCTGGCTTCCGACAAATCACCCGCCAGATACAGCATGCATTGCTCGCTGTCGGGAAGATCGGTTAGGGCATTTGGATCGGGATTCATGATTCGGAGTCTTCGATTTCGTTTTTGATTTTTTCCAGCGCTCGACGCATTCTTGTCAGCGCGGTGCCCAAAGGGATGTTCAGTCGATTTGCAATCTCTTGAAATGTCAGGTCATCTTCGATTCGTAGCAGTACGATCTGTTGGGTTGATTCAGGAAGTTTGTTCAGGATGTCGCGAACTTGTTGGGCTGTTTCGACCGTGATCAGGCGTTCCAGTGAGTCATCACTTGCCAATGAATTTGTCATGATCGGATTCCCGTCGGTGGCTTGATTCTCCAAGACGCGATCGGCGGCTGATTTTCGACGCCAATACAACGCGGCTTCATTGGCCGCTACTCGAAACAACCAAGCTTTTCGAGCACCCAGCGGCACACTTGAATCCTGCTTCATCAATTTGATGTAGACCGCCTGCAAGCAGTCTTCCACGTCGGCCTCCTGGCCCAAACGTCCCCGCAAAAAGACTCGTAAACCGTTGCAGCACTCGTCATAGACCGTCCGCCACTGGCGGGCGGTGTCGTCGTCGGGTGCAGGCGGAGATTTTGAGGCCATGAGGGCAGTTAACGTTAAGATGCGCCAAGGGACGCGATTATTTCACTGGGGGCAAAAGAATGTCATGATTGGCTCGCTTCGCGTTCCTCTCAGCTTGGTTGGTGGTGCCAACCGGTTCGAGGCTGCTTTCATCTGGCCGCGAGGTAGCTTCATTGCGTAAATACGGGAGAATGCTGCATCTGGCTGCCGACTACGCGGTGGCCAACGGCAGGTCCCGGATCACGATATCCGCTGCCGGGCCACCATTCATCTCTCTGACCCCTGTTTTATGACCACAGACAAGAAAAACGTGTGGATTGGTTTCGACCTTGGCGGAACCAAAATGCTGACAATCGCTTACGACGAAAAATGGAACGTCATCGGACGGCGGCGTCGAAAGACTCGAGGCAGGGAAGGGGCTGACGAAGGTATCGACCGAATCGCGTCGACGATCGAGCGTCTGCTAGAAGAATCCGATCTGAAAAAAGATCAAATTGCCGGCATTGGAATTGGATGTCCCGGCCCGATCGATTTGGAAAAAGGGTGCCTTTTGTCGACCCCCAATTTGGGTTGGAAAGACGTGGAGGTCGCGGATGTGCTCAAGGACCGTTTTGATTGTTCCATCGAGGTGCTCAATGACGTCGATGCCGGTGTTTTTGGTGAGTACAAATTTGGTGCCGCCAAAGATTCGCGGTGCGCGGTTGGTATCTTTCCCGGTACCGGCGTCGGCGGTGGGTGCGTGTACGAAGGAAACATCCTGCAAGGCGCGGGCATCAGCTGCATGGAAATTGGACACACGCGAATTAGCGGTGGAAACAAATCCAGTGGATCGGCTTTTCCTGGTTCGTTGGAAGCCGAAGCGAGTCGTCTGACCATCGCTGCCGAAGCGGCCAAGGCAGCGCATCGCGGTAACGCTCCGTATTTGTTGAAAAACAGCGGCACCGATTTGGCCGAGATAAAAAGTGGCGCTCTGGCTGCGTCGGTGGAGAACGGTGACAAAGCCGTGAAGCGTTTGGTCGAAGAGGCTGCAACGACGATCGGTTACGCGGTAGCGAATGTCGTCCACCTTCTAGCACCCGACACCATTGTTTTGGGCGGCGGGCTAATCGAAGCGATGGAAGACCTGATCATTAGCACGGTTCGCAAAACAGCTCGCGCAAATGTGATGCCGGTCTACAAAGACCGATTCGAGGTCGTTGCAGCAAAACTTGGCGACGACGCAGGAGTCATGGGCGCCGCAGCTTGGGCCAAGCGGAAGCTGTCTTAAATCTGGTCCCGCGGGTTTGCATAGGCTCGAGTAGAACCGCCATGAGCGGGACCCCAGTAACTAGGGTCCGGCTCATCGATGGAATCAGCGCTGTGCTGAGTTCTTTGGCTTAAACGCGGTCGAGATACTTGTTGACGACGCTTTCGATCAGTTCTTGGCGACCTGAAACGTTGGCAGTCGAATCGCCTTTGTCGAGCATGTATTTCTCGAGGTCGGCAAACTTGACTTCGCCGGCTTCGATCTTCGCTCCGATGCCTTCGTCCCAGCTGCTGTAGCGAGCGTTGATGAAATTGTCCAACGCGTTGTCGGCTCGCATTGCTGCGGCAACTTTCAAGCCTTTTGCGTAGGCATCCATGCTGCCGATGTGAGCGTAAAACAAATCGATCGGTTCGAAGGATTCGCGTCGGACTTTGGCGTCGAAGTTCACGCCGCCACTGCCCAAACCACCATGTTTAAGGATGTAGTACATCGTTTGGGTGGTCAAATAATAGTCGGTGCCGAATTGATCGGTGTCCCAGCCCAGCAACATGTCGCCTGTGTTGGCATCGATGCTGCCTAGAGCGCCTTGCATGCCGGCGTAATCCAGTTCGTGCATCATCGTGTGACCCGCCAGGGTCGCGTGATTGGTTTCCAGATTCAGCTTGAAGTGATCCTCCAAGTTGTACGAACGCAGGAAATTCATGCACGCCGCAGCGTCGCTATCGTACTGGTGTTTGGTGGGTTCTTTTGGCTTGGGTTCGATCAAGAACTGGCCAGTGAAACCAATCTCCTTGGCGTAATCGACGGCCATGTGGAAGAACGCACCGAGGTGATCCAGTTCACGTTTCATGTCGGTGTTGTAAAGATTCTGATAGCCTTCGCGACCGCCCCAGAACACATAGTTTTCGCCGCCCAATCGGTGGGTGACTTCCATCGCTTTCTTGACTTGGGCTGCACCGAAAGCGAACACGTCTGCGTTGCAGGAGGTTGCGGCTCCATGCATAAAGCGTGGATTGGAGAACATGTTTGCGGTGCCCCACAACAGCTTCACGCCCGATCGCTTTTGTTCTTCTTCTAACACGTCAGCGACTGCGTCAAAGATCTTGTTGCTTTCGGCAAGCGAGTCGCCTTCGGGAGCAACGTCACGATCGTGAAATGCGTAGTACGGAGCTTGCAGTTTCTCGAAAAGTTCAAACGCCACTCGAGCACGATTCTGAGCATTTTCGACGCTGTCGCTGCCGTCATCCCAGGGACGAACGGCGGTGCCAGGTCCAAACGGGTCAGCGCCCGTCCCACGGAACGTGTGCCAATAGACGATCGAAAACCGCAAGTGCTCCTTCATCGACTTGCCTTCGACGATTTCGTCTGGGTTGTACCAGCGAAATGCGAGTGGATTATCGCTCTGCGGGCCTTCGTACTGGATGGTCGAAATGTCGGGAAAAGCACTCATGCGGGAAACAACTTTGCAAAAAACGGATGGTTAGAACCGTGCTAATATCCCGCCCCGGACAGAGACAATCAACCCGCCAACACGCTGCTAAAATGAACGCATTCGATTCCCAGGCCGACTACCGCCGCAGCGATGCCTCTGCCGTTGTCAAACCAGAGGGGCGTCATGTCAATCTCGGCTGAAATCACTGCTTACTGGATGTGAACTTTAGCAGTAGCCAGTCGCCCAAGCGGGGAAAAGCATGTCCCAACGCGATTAGAATTCGCATGTGACCAGGCAGGATTATGTCGGGTTTTCGTTTCTGAGCACAACTCAGCACGGCGTTTGCGACCCGCTGGGGGGCGATTCCTTTTACTTTGGTGCCGCCACCCGGCTGACGGGCTTGTTCGGGCAAATCTTCGCTGAGGTTTTTTTGATAACGCTCGCCGGCGTCAGTTCGCTGGATGGGACCTGGGCTAACCAGTCCGACGTGGATTCCTTTGGGCCCAAGTTCCAAACGCATTTGCTGAGTCAGGCCTGCCAACGCGTGCTTGGCCGTGGAATAGCCACCGATGTAACGTGCTCCGACTTTGGATGCAAGCGAACCGATGTTGACGATTGCGCCGCCCGTTTTCTCCAGCAGTGGGATCGCCGACTGAGAGCAGAGCAGGGCAGTGGTAACATTATTTAGGATCAACTCCTCGAGCTTGGCGACATCCAATTGCTCAGTGAAGCCTCGATCGCTTTTGCCAACGCAATTGACCAGCACGTCTAACCGTCCGAATCGTGACTGGACGGCATTGACCATTCGATTCGTGTCGGCTGATGACGTGACGTCGGCGCGAATTGATGCAATGGCTTGCGATGAATTTGATCGTTCAGCTAGCCGATTGGTAGCGTCGTCGAGTCGTTCTTGATTGCGTCCGACGATTATCACCCGATAGCCTTTGCCGAGAAAAGTCTCGGCAATCACAAAGCCAAGTCCAGCTGAACCGCCAGTGATCAACGCAACAGGAGTAGCATCATCTGACATAGAGTGAGTACCAACGAGCGGTCGAAGCGGGGCAGTAAATGACAGGCAACAGAACGGTGCAAAAAAAGTTGCCGTGCAGGCGAATCGCGGGGGAGGGAAGTTCCGCGCCGCAGAATCTGAAGGGCAGGGGAGTCCGTCATCAAGCCGATCAATCATCTACAGGCAAGTTACACGAACTTCGCTAGAATGTCGCCCGCTTACCCGTTTGCTCCCAATACTCTTAGCAAAGAAGTGTTCTATGTCACGCCCATCGCTTGACGAAGCGCGAACCAAAATTGTAGCTACCGTCGGCCCAGCTTCCGATACGGTCGAAAAGTTGGTGGCGTTGATCGATGCCGGAGTCGATATTTTTCGCATCAATACGGCTCATGGTTCTCGCCAACAGCACGCTACGGTGTTGGGCAATATTCGCGAAGCGTCGAACCAGACGGGGTTTCATGTCGCAGTACTGCTTGATTTGGCGGGGCCGAAACTTCGGATGGGTCAGCTGTTGCAGGAACCGCTGGCTTGTGGAATGGGAGCAAAACTGACTTTCATCCGCGGCGACCAGCCCAAAGATCCTTACGAGATCACCAGCACTTACGCAAAACTAATCGACGAGCTTGAGGTCGACGATCGCATCATGCTGGCCGATGGCACGGTGTCGTTGGTTGCCGCAACAGTGACCGAGGATCGAGCGGTTTGTCGTGTCGTTGCCAGCGGCGAAATCCGTAGCCGCCAGGGAATTAACTTGCCCGGCGTCAAACTTTCTGTTTCGGCGATGCTGCCGCGTGATATCGACAACGCCATCTGGGCTGCCGAACAAGGAATCGATTTAATCAGTTTGTCGTTCGTGCGAAGTGCGGATGACATTTTGCAGCTCAGAGCTTTGTTGGCCAAACATCAGTCCAGCGCTCTGGTGATCGCCAAAATTGAAAAACCGGAAGCCTTGGAACAGCTTGATGCAATCGTCGATGCGACCGATGGCGTGATGGTGGCGAGAGGTGATTTGGGTGTCGAAATTGACGTGGCTGAAACACCGGTTGCGCAAAAACGAATCATCCGCGTTTGCCGTCGAAAAAACAAACCTGTCATTGTCGCGACTCAAATGTTGGAGTCGATGCATCACAGTTCGCGACCGACGCGGGCGGAGGCGAGTGATGTTGCCAATGCGATTCTGGATGGGACCGATGCGTGCATGCTGAGCGGCGAAACAGCGGTGGGTGACCATCCTGCGAAAGCTGTCGCGATGATGAACCGCATAATGCTCTGTACCGAAAAAGAGCTGCGTCACAGCATTGGGGATCGAAGCGTGACGGATCGAGTTCATCCGATCACGACCGCGGTGACGCATGCGGCAACCAATATTGCTGAATCAATCGGAGCAAAGTTGATTGTGATTGCGACGCGGAGTGGCAGCACAGCGTGGGTGAAAAGCAAGAGTCGAAGCCTTGTTCCGACGTTAGGTGTGAGCGAGTCGCCGGAGACTCTGCGACGCATGAATTTGCTTTGGGGAATCAAACCTATTCAAGCAACTCAGATGGCGGACACGCAGGAATTTATCGATGAGATCTGTCGATGGGGTCACGCAAATGCACAGCTTAACCCGGGCGACCAGGTTGTCTTTGTGACCGGAACTGGAGTGGTTAAGCAGGCGCACAATCTTCTGCTGGTCCACACGGTCCAGTAACCGAATGCAAAGAGAGCCCGATAGCAGTTGTCGAAAGGATCGATATTTCTTGCAGGGCTCGGAATTCACTGCAAGATCCTGCGTCTCCATCCAGCAACGCCCCGCTTAGCCGGCATGGTCGCTGATTGCATTGGACGGACTGACGTAGCACGTTCGATGCGGAACCATCAGCGGTTGGTGATGGTTTTGATGCAGCAGTTCACAGAATCGCTTCATGCCGTCCGTGTCGATTAGATCTCGTTCGGCGCTCGAAATTGGCAGGACCCACAGCAACTGGAGCGGCTGGTCGCTGATGGAAAGGCTTTGACTGATTTGAAAATCGGACGCGACGGCTGGAATCATAAACACGAAACTGTCCAACGCCGAATTCGCAAAGATGGCTTTGGCTGGATCGCCGTTAGCCATCGTCGCTCCGTACCAGAATCCTCGTTGCTCCTGTCGTGGGATTTGGGCAAGCCCCTGAAGCAAACGAATGTAGGCCGGGTTGGCTTCGCGAGCGTACATGATCAGTTCAGCACGTGGGGACCAACCGCCGTCGGGAACGTCCATCGGAATGTCGCTCATGCCGTTGGTGATCAGTGTGGTAAATGGCCGTTCGGCACTTCCAGGATGGATGCACACGTCGACCATGTTGCCGGCCGGTTGGTTGGCACCAGCGACTTGCCAGAGTTCGCCTAAGTGTTGGACCAAAGCGGCGCGACGCATTTGAGCAAAGCCTGGATCAGGACTTTCGACTTCGGGCACGCGTAACGATTCTATCTGTTGGAATGTCGGAACCGCTCCCGCGATTGGCAGGTCGTGAATGATTGGCAATGCGACGGCCGTCACTTCGCTGCGGCGTGGCGGTAAATCACTGAGACGGGGCAGCGGGCCGGCGATCGGAAGTTCCGCAAGGACCGGCAGTCGTCGCGAAACCACATCACAACGTCGCCATGGCAGGTCACCTAAACTGGGCAGTTGCCCCGCGACAGGAAGCTCCTGTATCACCGTCAAGACGACCTTTGTCACTTCGTTGCGGCGAAGTGGCAGATCGCTTAGCGTTGGCAAAGGGCCTGCCCATGGGACGTCGGCGACGACCGGCAGCTCAATCGAGATGACGTCGCAGCGTCGCGGTTGTAAGTCACTCAGGCGTGGAAGTTGCCCTGCGATCGGTAGCTCTTGGAGCACGGGCAGTCGCACGGGCAGCTGCACGACAGCGGTCGGTGGCGGGAAGTTGACCCCGCGTACTCGTTTGGCTTTGATCCAGCGGACCTTGTCTTTGCTGACGGCCACACAAGGCTGGATCCGACCATCGCGTGCCATTCGGTTGAGTCGATTGACACTGACTGGACCGAGGACACCGTTTTTGGTTTGAATGAACCACCGGTTGTTCCTGGGGCGTTTGCTACTCGAACGCTTGCTGTCAGTAGATTCATCGCGTTCTGATCGCGTCGCGATGTCAAAGTTCAACTCGGGGACTTTCTTGGCTTTGAACCAATGCTGTCCGTCGGAGCTAATTCCCGTGTTAGGCGTTAGCTTTCCATCACGCGCCAGGCGGTAGAGCGTTTTCGATGTGAAAGGGCCTCGGGAGCCGCTCGTTGATTTGATGTACCACTGGCGCGGCATGCCGATTGGAGCCAAAGAAGAGAAGGAGCGGGCAACACGAAAGAAATCCTGGAAGCATCCTGCCAGCCTTTTAGTTTAGTTGCCAACGCCACAATCAGGTTGGATTGAGAAGTGACTGCTGCAGATTCGTGGCCCGCCGGGCGCATTGCCGGAGCAATCGATTTGCGCGTCAGGATCGGAACTCAAGGATCGGTCGGACCGATCTCCGAAACGATGACCAGATTGACAGGGCCGATCAATTGAGGCGGCAGATGGGAAGCCGGTTCGATCTTGATTTGAATGAGGTTGTGATCATTCAAGTGAGAAGTGACGTCCCAGGTCGCCGGTGGATCGCTGCAAACGAGTTCCGTGTCGTTGATGCGAACCGAAATCAGTTGCCCCTGCCATGCTTGGACGTCGACTCGGACGATGTCACTTACTTGCAACGAACGCGGGCGATTGAATCTGCGTTCGTAAGTGGCAGCTTCGCAGCTGTCAGATTGGTTGACCTGCTCGATAGTCGGCTCGGGAACATCGATTCGCACAGAGTCGCTGGAGCTGGCAAGTTGCTTTTTCCAAGGCCGACGCAAGCGGATGACGTGTGACGCGGATGGATCGGGGCGATGTTTCATAAAAGAACCCGGTTGGCTCTGCAGCCAACCGGGTGATTTGAGTGAACTGTTGACATCGACAACTTGCCAGGGCAAGTCAATGTCTGCAAGTCGGGAGCCTAAGAAGCACTTTGGCTAAGGATCTGGTCGATTGCGTCACGGTAGTTAGCGAATTCCTGTGACAGGCTATCGGCAGCACTCTGACTGATTACTTCCAGTTCTGATTTGTCACCAAAGAACCGAACAGCTGATCCGTCTGCGGTGACATGGAATTGGTCACTTGAAAGTCGAACCGACAAAACGTCGCCGTCGTCTTCCAGAACGGTGAGTAACGCTGAGTCACGGTTCGCACTCAACGCGATTTCAGCGAACTGAATTCCGTCCATGCCGGAGCTGCCGGTGAACAAGACTTGGTTACCGGAAGAATCCAATTGGACCGATCCCACAGCAACCGATTCAGCAGGAATCGTTGTCTGTTCACCCGGAGCATAGTGGCTGGCCAGGATGTCGAACGATGAAATCGCACCTTGCAAAATGACGCTGCCAAGATCGGATGAAGGCACATTCGTCACGTCATCGGTCGCGGAAACCGAAAGTGAGCTGGTCGTCGAACCACTGACTCTTACGCTGCTGGGAAGATCGTACGAGATCGTGTACTCGCCAGGAGGCACGTCATTGATCGTGTAATCTCCCTGCAGGTTCGTCAGGGCCGTCTTGGAGATGCCCGATGAAATCGATGACAATGTCACAGGGATTCCAGCCAATCGATTGGCGACTGCACTGTTGCCTCCGCTTCCAACCGCGATGCGACCTTTCACGGTCTTTCCTGTTCCGTCGCCATCGTCGGCTCCGGTGATCGTGATGACCGCAGTCTGAGCGACGCTACCGCCGTTGCCATCACTGATCGTGTAAGTGTAAGTGATCGTCGCAGTGTCACCCGCGTCCAATCCGTCGCCGTAAGCATCTGGATTGACGTTCAGAGTGTTGCCACTGACTGTGATTCCTGCGGCACTGCCGTTGGCAAGTGTCAGGTTCTCAACGGTCAACGTGTCCCCGTCAGCATCGGTTGCACCCGAAAGCAGGTTAACCGTCCCGCTAGCTTGATCTTCGTTGAACGTTGCAGAGACATTTCCGTCGACGGTGGGAGCCGAGTTGACGGTTTGCGTTACACCATTGATTCTCACTGTGGCAGTCTGGCCGACCGATCCACCGTTGCCATCACTGATGGTATAGGCGTATGAGATGTCGACAAATTCGCCGTCGTTCAGCGACGCATAAGCCGCTGGGTTGATCGATAGGGTATTGCCGTTGTTGGTAGTCGCGTTGGATGTGTCACCGGTGATTGTCAGTCCCGATACTGTCAGTGTGTCTCCGTCAGCATCCGTGGCACCTTCGAGAAGGTTGACGGTTTGCGCGCCGGCTGTTTCCAGGAAGGAATCACTAAGCGCTCCGCTCACTGTTGGAGCGTTGTTGGTCGTGGTCGTGCCTTCGCCATTGATTGTAATCGTGGCAGTCTGGCTGACGCTTCCGCCGTTCCCGTCGATGATTTGATAAGTCACCATTGCTGTCGCGGTGTCGCCCGTGTTCAACGCCGCGTTGGCAGCGGTATCGAAGTTCAGCGTGCTCCCGCTAACTGTCACGCCCAGGGCTGTTCCGGAGACAGTTGCTCCGGTCACGCTCAGAACGTCACCCGTATCCGGGTCGGTGGCGCCACCAAGCAGATCAAACGAAGTCGCGTCGGATTCGTTGCGTGTCTGAGTCAAAGGCCCAGCGACCGTCGGTGCGTCGTTGACACCATTGAACGTTACTGTGACAGTTTGGCTGACGTTTCCGCCATTGCCGTCAGTCACCGTGTAAGTAGCAACGACAGGAGCGGTGGTTCCAGCGGCCAAAGAGTTGTAGGCACTTGGCGTGATGGCCAGATTGCTTCCAGCAAGCACGACGCCTGTCGCATCGCCGCTGGTCACGGTGTAACCCGCAACACTTAGCGTATCACCATCCGCGTCGGTCGCCCCTGCCAGCAAGTTGACCGTGTCATTGGCATCATCCTCGCTGAACGATGCAACGATCGGGCTGGTTGCCAAGACGGGGACGGTATTGGTTGTCCCATCGGTGATTCCAGTGACCGTGACGGTCACCGTGTTGGAAACGGAGCCGCCATTTCCATCGGAAATCGTGTAGCTGAAAGTGGAGGTTCTACTTTCGCCGTCGTTGAGTTCCCCGTTTGCTTGTGGGTTAACGTTCAACCGCGTGTTCGCTTCGTCGATCGTTACGCCAGCAACCGCCGTGCTGGTCGATGTGAGTGTGACGTTGCTAACCGTCAGCGTATCGCCGTCGGGATCATTAACGTTCGTACTTGGGATCAAGTCAACGATGCTAGCTGCACTGTCGTCTTCAGTGAAAGTGACGGAAATTGGCGTCGCTGTCGGTGCATTGTTAGCGTCGTCTTCGCCGTTGATGGTGACAGTGGCTGTTTGATTGACAGTGCCACCGCGTCCATCAGAAACTTGGAACGAGTAGACAATGACTTCCATGTCGCCACTGCCTAACGAAGCGTACGCAGATGGATTGATTACTAGGTTGTTGCCACTGATCGCGGTACCTGGAGGAGTAGCTGTACTCTTGGGGTCGCCCGAATCGACAACGGCATTGATGATTGTCAACGGATCGTTGTCAACATCATTCGCGCCGGCCAGAAGATCCAAGGTGATTTGGCCATCACTCTCCGTTGCCGTTCGCGTTAGCGCGGCGGCTACGGTCGGTGCTGTGTTCGCCGTCGTTGCGTTGGTGATAATCGAAACCGACGCATCTTCGCCCAAAACCACAAGCGATTCGTCCAGGCGTCCTGGCTCGCTAAAGACAAGCAGGTACTCGTCTTTTTCAGTATTTCGGTTTGGGATTTCGATTCCCACGTTCAGTGGATCCGCTGCAGTCACCGACGTATTCAAGAAAACCGGCAAGCTGAACGATTCCATCGGTTCGTTCGTTGGCAGCGGGCGACCAATTTTATCTGGCACGCTCAATGCAGCGCCCAATTGTGTCGCTCCAACTGCGATGTATCCGTCTTCATCGCTGAAGTCGCCCTCGGCATTGAAACCGTAAACATCTTGGCCGTTAAAGAATCGGTTGGAGAAATCGATGTTGAATGGAACCGCAGCCCCATTGATCGAGCCATCACTGTTGACTGGCGATGCAGTGAAAGTGGTCACATCGGAAGCGACACTCAGATTCGCAGCGACTGTGATGTTAGGAAGGTTGACGTTTCGGAACGCGGGATCAAGAAAGTCCGTGTACCGAATCTGGAATCGGAACGGTGCTGTATCGCTTGTTGGTTGAACAAACTTGACCTCAAAGTCCGACTGGTCATACCCAAACGCTTCGAGCGCTTCGATAACGGGACCGGTGATGCCACTGGCCATGTCAGCACGCGAAACCGTGTACGTCGTCGACTGACCTTCGATGCTAAATACGTAATCGCCCGTGACCGAGCTGTCGTCCAACGCACGGTCAAATGCCAGTTCCTGAAACTCTGTCATCGCAGGAGTCAGGATGCCGCCATCTTCGTCTTCGCCATCGGCAGCGCTGACAATGCCATCGCCATCGGTTGATTCATCAATCCCGTTAAGGTTATCGTCGACACCGGTTTGCAGATTCAAAAACTGGGTGAACACACCTGTGGCACTCAGACCACGCAAGTCGTTGTAGCCGATTTCCAATTGGAAGATCTCGTTGACGTCGACGCTGATGTTTCCGTTTGCGTCTTCGGGAAGCAAGTTGTCTTGCAGGTCACGCGCGGTCAAAACAAATTCGACGACCGGGTTCATCGCGTGCGGACCGTTTTCGTTGAGGTCATTGATGACCATCAACGCATCCGCAGGTGTCAGCACGTCATCGTTATTGATGTCAACTTTGAATTCGATGTTCGCAGCCTCTTCACCCAACGCTGCACCACCGAGGTCAGTCTTTTCGGCTAGCGCATTGAGGACGACCAAAATGTCGCTTGGTGTCACCCAACCGTCGACATTGGCATCGACTGCGGCTAATCCGTTGTGATGAGGATTGACGTCAGCCCGAAAATCGCTGGCCAGAAGGTCACCGGCTAGTAGTTCGCGTTTTTCGAGCGTTTCACTTCGCAGCCGACGCTGATTCGATGACTTTGGCTGAGGCCGTTGCCGCCGCTTGGGAGATCCAAACCACTGGGTAGGAAGAAGCTTATGGCGCAAATTTTTCATCTCGTGTCTCGGTAGATGAAGAGGTTGAACGGGTAGATGTTGGGGCGCCGTTGACGCACGGCATGCGGCCCGAATTCAATACGGGAGTCGAGGCATCTTAGTTATCGCTAGCGCGGAATGCCGCGAAATCCAGATTAGAGAGCCTATCTTATCTGGTTATCCTGTTTTATCAATGTTGCAGGGCATGTTTGTCAGTTCGTCGGCGCAGCGGGTTAGATCAGTTTTCAGCGTTTGGGTTCCAAGGAATTGCCCTCAAAAGCACTACTTAGTATCCCGGTATCAGCCAATTCAGCGGACAACTGGGGCGCTAATAGGTCGTTTCTCAAGTCATTTGCGGGCTTTTTGGTTCCGTCTGCTGATTGATCTGAATCGTCAGATTCCGAAAAAACAACTCCGTCAGTCTGACTATCGGTACTCCCACTGCTCGTACTTTCGTCGCGGGTCGTATTACCCGCAGAGTTGAACATTTGTGAGAAAACACCGTCTTTCAAGGCTGTTTCGTGCTGATCGGATAACGATTTGGCTGCTTGAGGCGAATTAAAAAAGTCTGAATCGGGACTTTCCCGCTTCGCCATGAAGGCATCAGTGGATGCTGGCTCGTTTGAAAAAGCTGATTCGCTGTCATCAATGAGCTCCGAAAGCCCGCCGCTGATACTGGCGTTCTCCGCCAAGTAATTGATCACTCGTAGCACATCGAGCGGCGAAATCATGCCATCGTTACTGACATCAATATTCAGCCCGGCCGTTTCGTGCTGGCCAAGCGTACGTGCCCCGTTTTCTGCGATGTCATTGATCACAGCAAGGATGTCGGCAGGCGTCACCCCATTCGCACCGTCGACATCAAACGCCAAGTCAACGTTATGTCGAGGACTGTCTCCTACGCTGGCAGCTACCGCCATGATGGGACCCGGTTGATCCGTGACCTGCACATTTACCGTGGACGCGTCGAATTGGTGAATCAGATTGTTCGCAGCAAGTTGCAACTGATAATCGCCAGCGGCAAGATTGGGAAACTGCCAGACGCCATCCGCATTCGTTGTAACGGTCGATGAGAATCCGAAATCCAAATCAACGATTGCGATTTTTGTGCGTGCGTGGCCAAGTACCTGAACGCGGGCAATTCGCCCCTGCGGGTCTTCGATCGAAATCGACTCCATCGCGTCGGCTGCAATCAGTTCACTGGTGGTTCGTGTTAGCAAATTCCCGGTGGAATCATAGGCTTCCAAACGCGCGTAACTACCCGAGTCCAAACCCACGACACTGACGTTGACTTCTCCTACGGTTTGGTCGAATGCAGCGGACAAGGCAACCGAATCACCCCAGCCATCCTCGAAGCGATCAAACGTAAAGTTGCGAGCCTGAAAGACTTTTATATCCGCGTTGTCGATCGCGTTGGATGCATAAACCTGTTCGTTATACTGCGCGCCGACTGCTGTCAGAGTCAGCCCAGGAACGGTCGCTGGAACTGCACCATCAAATGCCGTCGCCGTGATGCTTCCACCAAAAAGATTCGATCCATCAGCGGCTAGTAGGGTTGCTGTGGTTCCGGTCAGCAGTGCGTCGCTTGCTGACCGCTCGCCATCGTCATCGCTGTCGAGATAGACGTAGCCGCGGAGCGACCAATCGTTCAACGCCGGCTCAAGTGCGGTGCCAGAAACGATCGAGCTCTCAGTGATAATGGCCTCTTGCCCGGAATCCATCTCAAATGCATCAACGACTCGGAATTCAATGGTGTCAAAATCACTGGGCAATTCGATTGCCACATCGATGTCGACTTGCTGTTGGTCGTAGGTTTGCGCGGTTGCCCAATCACCGCCATCGAGCCGGTATTCCAGTCGATCAATCTGATTAAACGTGATATCGCTCTGGAAACTGCGGGAGTTCTGATTCAGTAGTGGAACGGCTGACGCAGAACCTGAGACGTGATACACCGAGTTTTCGGCGTCAAAGTAACCGGCGACATCCAGGTCTAGCGGCACATCGGCGAGGTCAAATACGCCGTCGCCATCGCTGTCTCGCCACCCAACGAATTCCAATGTCCGCAGGGACGTAATGCCCTGTTGAAATGCTTCCTCAGTGCGAGTGCCGCCTCGCATGATGCCAGGTTCTTGTTCCAAATTCGGATTGTCAAACGCATTGATGTTTTGCGAGTCGTAGTAGCCTGCGCGATCCGTGTAGGTGCCACCGCCTGGATACTCGTCACGCGCCCAAAAGATGTGTCCAATTTCGTGCGTGATGGTGGAGGTCGGCCGCGTGCTGGGTGTCACTACATACAGTCCGCCTGAATAAGCAAATGCGCCTGAGAACTCACCCGACCGGTCAAAAAATCCATCGCTGTCGTCCGAGGAATCAACCATGAAAATCGTAAACGCCCAATCGGTTTGATTCTCCGGCGCGTTACGTTGACGATCATTGAAACGAAGCATTCCATGGTTGACGGACGACGAATCACCCAGGTCTTGATCAATCAGAAAATCGCTGACGTAGCGTTGAAAAGTCTGGCTCGTGTTGGCGATGGGTTCATAGCTGGTTTCGACGGGATCACGTGCGTACGTATCATCAATGACGAATTCCAGCTTGTGCTTGTCGGTGATCGTGCCCAGCAAATTACTCCACCACTGAACACTCTCGCCAATTTTGGCAAGTGCTTCGTCAATCTCTTGCTCTGTCCAGCTCTGCGTGTGGTCTTCACCGCTTCCGTCGCTCTCAAAGAACACTGGCGTCACGGTGACGGAGCCGAGAAAGAATTCGCCCGTATCAAGATTGGTTGGTCCGAATGCATCGGCAGCTAGCAGCTGGCGAGTTTCCAACTTTTGAAACTGCGCAGATCGTCCATGTCGACTTGGACGGGATCGTCTCTGTTGGGAACGTTTGCGAAACATGAGCAGAAAAAGAGGGGCTCCGAGTAGAAATCGGGGGCACAAAACAGATCAGTCTCTGGGATGCCACTTCCCTATGGTTATCGGACCGAAACGACCCATACATCGGTTAGACGCTATTTAACCGGAAAAGTCTCGCTCAGCGTCACGATTTTAAGCAATCCAATGATGCCACCTGCCCACTACTGCATGCCGACACCCTCTGGGGAAGGTGGACATGCGTGATCCGCAGGGCGGTTTGCGATGGCAGTTGCTTTCTAAAACTTGTCATGATCAACGGGCCGGGTGGCCCGTCGATTACAGGCTCGCGAAAAGTTCGTCGATAGCATTCAGGTCCGTGTCGCCATCGGCGTCAGCACTCTCGCGTGCCTTGGTTGCGTCAGCAGCCAAATCGTCGACAAGACTGTCCAGTTTGATTGCTTCTGGCTGGTCAAACACACTGGTTGGCTGAGCGGCAACGGGAGCGACTGCCTCAGGTTCAGCAGCCGATTCCTTCAGCAGCACATCTCCGACCAAAGTTGTTGCACCCGCAAGAACGCCGCCCGAGTTGACTGGCACAAAGCTTGAATTCAAGCTCGCCGGCGAAATGAATTCGCCTTGTGCAAGTTGTTCGCCGTTACCGTTCTGCTGGCTTCCAAATTCGGCCAAGTAGTTGATGACTTGCAAGATGTCCGATGGCGTGATCGCTCCGCTTCCATTGGCGTCAGGGAACTGAGGCATGTTAGCAGGGAGCGTATTCGAGCTGAGATCAATTTCGGTTTGGCCTGGATTCAGGCTGGCCAGCAAATTGATGATTTGCAAAGCATCCAGTGGCGTAACAAATCCGCTTGCATTGACATCCGCAAAGTTCGTGGGGTTTTGGAAAGGATTGTTCGTGACCAGCAATCGCACATCTTCAATCTCACCCGCAGCAACTGAGACGTCAGTATTGAGAATGTCGCCATTGGGTCCCGAAATATCGATTTCGCTCAAGCGGAATCGGGCATAGGTTTCGCCCAGCTTTGCGTCCGCAGGAACATTGATTCCAAACTGCTGAACGATTCCATTGGCAGGGTCAGCAGCAACATCTTCGATTGAGTTCGATCCGTTCTGTAACACGGTTCGTCCCGTGCCAACCGAACCGAATCGACGTCGTTCGATGTCATTGTTTTCAAAGACGCCGTCGCCATCCCAGTCAAACCAAGCGTCCAGGTAGAACGTTTTTCCAACTGGAACGGTCAAGTCAATCGTCAGGTTCGGGATATCGAACCCGGTCTGAACTGACAGTGGCAGCGAAATTCCGTCGTCGTTATCCGCATTGACCAACTGAGCGTTTGAATCAGGCGTTACCGTCGCACCGATTGCAAAGCTAGTGTCGACGGCGTGTCGTGGACCGCCATCGACGTCCAACGAAGCGTACGGTGTTGGAGCATCACCGAAATCAAAGCCACTGCCAATGAAGATCGTCAACTCAGTGCGACCATCGACTTGATTGTTTTGCAGTTGGTTACCAACTTCGTCAGCGATCGTGATCAGATCAACTGCTCCGACGCCATTGACGCCGACCGTGCCTTCGACAAAGACGCGAGTGTCAACCAACGTGGTGCTCACGCCGGCAAGCTGCTGGGCATCGATCACAGCTTTGATGACTGGCGATACTTCGGTGGCTTCCAGGCCAATCGAAATCGGGATCGCAACCGTGGCGACTTCTCCAGGAACCCCAATCTGAGTCAGCGTCGAGTTGCTGAGGTCAAGGGAGTAGTTTGCGTCGGCACCCAAGAAGATGCGACCTGCGCCAACGTTGGATGGGTTGACGCCCAAGCCAGTCCCGCCGACCGCACGAACAATCTGGTCCGCGATTTGATCAAGTGTCTGGTTGCCGCCGATGTTGATGGCGATCGCGTCAGCTGTATTGACCACGCCGTCGGTTGTAAATTCAAACGTCTCTGAATCGACTGCTCCACGACGAATCGTGAATGTCTGACCGTCACTGATTGAACTGGCAGGTGCTGCAAGCTCAAACGGGATTTGGAATCCAAATCCGGTGGAGGTACCGATTGCACCGGTGGTCGTCACAAAGTTGTCGGTGGTCGTAACCGATGACAACGGTGTTCCGCCCAGCAACTGAATAGTGCTGCCAGCGGTGGCCGCGGTGAAGTTCAGTGCAGTGCTGGAATTGATGGCGGCTGCAATCGCATCAGCAATCTGCTGACTTGTTCCCGCTTCAGGAATCGGAATTTCGTTATTGGTGTTGTCGAAATTATCGTCGCTGTTGAGCTCGAAACTCAGTAGCGTGTTGCCATCAAAGACCTCGAACACAATTCCGTCAGCCTGAGCGGCTGTCAAACTAGTGCTGAGATTGATCTGGATTCCCAGTTCGTACTCAAACGCGGTCGATTCACCGAGCGTGTCGAGAACGTTTAAGACGCCCCCATCGACGTAGTCATTTCCGTTGCTTGCCGTGATGACGGCGTCCGACGCATCGACCATGCGAATGACGTAGGTCGAATCTTGTTCCCAGACTCCGGCGATCGGAGTCAGGCGGATGATGTTCGTGCTTGGGTTGTATCCAAATCGATAGTCGACACCTTCGACAAGTGCAACGTTGTCTTTCAAGACCAGCACGGATCCGCTGTCGACGGTGCGATCATTGACACCGGTTCCAGGAGTGACGTCAGCAGGTGCCAATCCGTCGATCAACTGAACTTCAAAGAACGAGGGAGCATCGCCGAGAACACTGACTACTCCCGCGCCGATTCCAAGGCCTGGTGCCCGTGGTGAAAGCAGAATAGCGCGAGGTCCAGCAAGGTCACCGCGATCCGAGGCACCACGATCTTTAAAGACTCGTTCGCCTAGCCCGCTTGGCGTTTCGACATTCGGGTCGTCGACTCGCAACTGTCCGTTGACGTCCAATCGTGGAGCCAAGATCGGTGACGCTGGAATGCCCAGCGGATTGCGAACCGTGACCAAACTCGCTCGTTCAGGAAGTGAATCGATTGAGCTGTCGATGATGCTGGCGCCAGCGGCGGGAGCAAACACTAGGTCTGCCGCATCGACAAAGACCACTTCCGAAGGTGAAAGCACTTCAGAGAACTGGCCTAGCGACACGCCCGTCGGAACGTCGGTCGTATTTCGATAGTAGCTGTTGCCACCCAGTACAACGCCGGTGTTGGCAGGGTCAACAACGACGCCGGTTTCCGAGTTAGAGATGACGTTGTTCAGCAACGTCGGTGCTGCATTGCCGACGATGTTGACGCCGATTCCTGCCGCTCCGAACAAATCGACGGGCACGGTGCTGATGGCACCAATCGCGTCGATGTCAGCTCCCAGGGAGCCAATGTTGATGTCGCCCTGTCGGTTGTCGGTCAGTCGCACAAACGCAAAGCGATCTTGCAGCCCGAATCCAGCAGCATCAATGTCCAGCTGATTCGTCAATCCAGCCAGTTCGCCAACATCGAAGAAGTTGACACCGTCACGGCTGATTTCGACTCGGACCGATTCCACGGCACCGGCTTCAAAAACAACCAAGTCAGGTCGCGAATCTCCGCTGCCTGTCAGCAAGTTGTTGGTGAACTCCACGGTTATCGAACCGCCCAGTCCCAAGGATACCGTTGTGGTTCCGTCAGCAGGTTCGGGGCCGCGGCCTGGGCCATCCGGAGCACCCAACACAGTGGTGCTGTCTTGGAAGGTGCTTGTTGGAGCACCACCACCGGCACTTGGGTTGTATGAAATTACCGAATCAGCGAAGGAGATGTTTCCCTGGTCAAAGACGATTCCGTTGATGGTTGCCGCTGGCGACTGGCTGCCCGACAGAATTCGGCCGCCGATGAACGTGTTGTTAACAATTCGTTCGTACGGAATCGGGGCGTTCCCCGTTTCGGTGATGCCTGACGTCAAGCCAGCGACTTGTAGGCCACCGACGGCGTTGAACGCGAACACGTTACTTTGAACCACGACGCCTGGAACCAAGCTTTCGCTATTGAGTTCGATCAAGTTTCGCGGATAGCGAACGATCGATTCGGTGGACGTGCCGTTGATGTCAGCGTTGGCATCGTGGGCAATGTCGATTCCATAATCTTCGTTGAACAAGAAGCGGCTGTTTTCGATCAGGATAACGCCTTGGCTTTCGCGTTCACGGTTGTCATCACCGCGGTTGCTGCCTACGGCGATTTCCGCCAAACCACCATCTTGGTCAGTGACGACGACGTCGCCGAACAGGTTGATGCGGTCATCGACGATCGCATCCACGCCGCTGCTTTGCAAAGCCGGTACATCGATTAGCGATTGCACGTCGCTACGGTTGATCGCAGCGATAATGCTGGACGCAACTTCGGTTGACGTTTGAGGACGTGTCACGCCGGTCAATGGATCGGTCGCGAGCAGCGTGTAAGGAATCTGCACTCGGCCAGGAGTAACGCCTGTATTGGATTCGATCAGGTCGAATTCAAATTCAACCGTCGATCGACCATCAAAAATCGAGAAGGAGAAGCCGTCTTGAATTTGAGCCGCGCCCTTGGCGACGATAGATCGTGACGATGAAACCAATCGATCATTGGTGTCGAAAGTCCGGAACGCAGTTGGAATGCCAAACGTTTCGACGTATTCGCTGGCGTCACGGATCTCCACTTGGTACGTGCCTGTCGACAGCTGGCTGGCTGGGTCGCCCGGTGTCGAAATGTTGAGCAGACCATTGGTAATGAACGCAGTGTCCACGACGGCGGAGGCGGTAGCGACTTCGCCTCGTTCGGCAAAGCCGATAATGAAGTCATCAAGGTAGACGCCCTCGAATTCGTTGTTGAGCGAACTTTCGGCCAAGTCGCCGTTGACGGGGTCAGGGATTTCATCCGTTGTGAAATTGTCGCCGTAACGATCTTGAGGCAACGCGAATGGGCCCGGATCGTTCAGCGTGAATCCTGCCAATGTCAACGTTGGTCCCGAGGATGGGATGTATGTCGTGTCACCGCTAGTGAAGCGATTTGCGATGGCTCGTTGGACCTGCTGTGCCACCTGTGTCGACGTCATGAATCGGCTGACACGGACTGGGTTTCCAACGGTCGCGTTCGCACCGGTGACGGTAAACAGATTCGACGGTGAAGCCGAAAGTGAGGTAAGGCCGTTGAGTTCGATCGCGTTGTCTTCCGTCAGGATCGCGGTCGAGAGGTCCATGCTGATGCTGGCCGAGTAACTGTCGACGAGTCCAGCAGCGGCGGTTCCAGGTAGGCGTGGATCGTAGACATTGTTGCCTGTGCCACTGATGCCAATGTAGATCACTCCGTCTGACGTGGCGGTGTACTGGACCGCACCGGTTGCAGCATCGAACTGAACATTGGTCAGCGAATTGCCTTCGGCGTCGAAGTACCGAATGACGGCCGAACTGTTGGTGTTGAAGTCAAAGTCAACATCCGTACTGATCGTCGTGCCTTCGGTGACGTTGACGCGTAGCAGGTCAACATCGTCGATGTGCGTGACAGCTCCGTTCGCAGGATCGGTGCCAAGGCGACCGGTGCCTGTGATCGTCAGGTTACCACCGCTGTACGGCAGCGAAGTGGCTTCATAGATGAAGTCGTTGCGGCCAGCGCTGGCGGGGTCGTCTTCAGGGTCTGAGAAACTGAAGCCCGAAATGCCTGGGTTTGGCGGAGGATTCAGACGTACGCCTTCAGCAATTGCCGTGGCAATCTCTTGAGACGAAAGGTCCGATAAAGTCGTGCCAGCGACGGTGTTGTTGAGCAAGTTGATCGAAATCTGGCTGGCTGTCGCTGTCCGTGTGCCGTCGTTGAGCAAGTAGTCCTGGCCATCGATGGTCAATACCGATGTCTGCAACGGATCCGAGTACAGGTCTGCCAGTTGCGAACCGGAGGGAACCTGAAGCGTTGGTGCAAAATCAATAACGAACTCTTCGTTGTTGACTTGGAATGTTTGGCCATCGACCAACGAATCCGCTGCGACGGTTCGGATCGTGGGTGACGAGCGGCCAAAGAATGCCGACGCGTCGGAGAACGTTTGCGTGGTTCCGTTCGTAGTGAATTCGATCCGCAAACCGAGTCCACTTTGGCCAGCAAAGTCGCCGAGCGGAACACGAGCTTGTCGCCATGTTCCCGTGCCATCAAAGATCTGCTGGACTTGGACGTCGATCCCTTGGAATGGATCCGGATCGTCAAACTCGTCGTCCAAGAATCCAGGTTGACGGAACTCGCTGTTCGAAGCGACTAGGGTTTCCGAGCCATCGGCGCCGACAACGTAGACGCGAAGTCGGTCACGAGTGACGTCGGTTTCTAGGAAATAGTTGAAGTACAGAACCGGTTTGTCATTGGCTGAATATCCTTCCAACGAAAACTGATTACTGTTCAGAACTCCTTTGGCTCCGCCAGGGAAGTTGTAGGTGCTGGCAACGTTCTGGCCATCGGTCCGCGGTGTTTGGTCGGGACGCTCGGCAAGCGAAGCGTAGTTGCCGCCGTGATTACCGCGTTCGTAGTTGAAGGCCAAACTGTTGTTGTTCAGGCCAAAGTCTGTTCTGCGGTAGGAGTCGTCCAGGCCGTTCGCAGATTGAGCCCCATTGGGATCAAGTTCGTTGATTCCGTGGCCAGGATCCAATTCGCGTGTGTCGGTCACGTGCCACAAGTTGTAGTCCAGCGTGCTGAAATCAAGTCCTTCTGCTCCAGCGATCCCGGTCGAGATGACTGAGCGGCCGCCGGCAAACACAGGCTGTAGTTCGCCGAAGGTGTTGAAGGCATAGATGTCGCCGCCCGATGTGATTCCAAACAGAATGTCACGGAGTTCGCCGTCTTGGACGCTGGCGGGGCCAGCGCGAAGACCGGAGAAGTTGATTCCTACCAAGTCAGTCGCCGTCGAAACGTAACGTCCAACTTGTCGAGGTGCATCGCCGGACAGTTCGCCCGAGCTGACGCTGAAAAGGCCACCAGCATTGTCGACCGCATAGAGCGTTGAGCCGACCAGTTCGACGCCAGTGATGCGTCCCCCGGTAGGAATACCACCAGCGACGATGTTGGGACCAACCGTGTTGGAAATGATCGGTCCAGCGATGCTGAGTGATCGTCCCGTTCCGCGTGGCGTTACGGTGACGTTAGGCAGTTGAGATTCAACAGCCGTTTCGATTCGCGAAGCCAGGGTTGCGGCTGAGTCAGTCGGCAACAGCAAGATTGGAATGTTGCCAGGAGTCACACCCGGGCTGCCGCTCAGTGTTAGCGAAGAACCCGTGATGATCGTAACGACGTTCGATGAAGGCAACGCCAACTGTGTTCCGGATGCGGAGACCGCAATTCCCGAAGCGTTGATCACGTTTGCCAACGTCGTAATCAATGACTCGGCAGCGACTGTCGAATCAACAGGAACCGCGACGGCACCTGGATTGAGCAATCCGCCATCACCTTGCACAGTGACTCCGCCACCGCCGGAGGTCAGAGTCGTTGGCGAGATACCGAAGAAGACTTCGTCGAAGTTCGCTTGGGCGTTGAGGCCAGGGACGCTGTCGTTGATCACGCTGACAGTATCAGCTGTGATCGCCGAAATCGAGCGTGGGTTTCCGAATCCATCCACTAGCCCAATCGCAACATTGCCTGGCGCGGCTTGGCCAAATCGGACATATTCAATGATGACCTGACTGGTGCCGGTACCAACCGTTAGTGACGATCCTTCGGTCAATTGTCCGCTCGGAGCAACGGCGTCGAGCTGCACTCGGGCGCCAGTGTTGAACTCGAAGACGCGGCCGTCAATTTGGATCGCATCGCCGTCGCGGACCGGTGAATTACCGAGAGCGGTCAGCGTATTGGATTGCTCGAACTCGAAAGTCACGGGCGGATTCGTCAAATCATCCAACGTGAATGAGTTGCCGTCGAAAATGCTCTGACGTGCTACGCCTTGGGCATCGATCTCGGTCGCGTTCGTGATACCAAGCTGCGCCGACAGCGCGGTAAGCGCGGGAGCGGTGTCGATTTGTCCTACTTCACGTGGCGTTGTACCAGCACCGGCATTGTCTCCGGTCAGCAAGGGAACGTTGGCACCCTGCGCTGCACCGGTTTGTTCGTCAAAGCGATAGAGGATGTTGTTGAAGTAATCGACTTCCAACGCCCCCACATCGGGGCGATTGCCCACAAAGAATCCTTCTTCGACTCCATTGCGGTTTCGGATAGTGATCGCTTCGACGGCCAGTCCGGTGTTACTCGCGACGTCTAGCAGACGAGGCAGGACTTCTTGGCCGGTGACAGCGTCGATGACGGGAACACCGTTCCACTGGAACGTACTGATTCCAGCACCCGTGCTGAGCGGCGCGCTTAGCGAAGCGTTGCTGGTATCGATGCGATGGTAGAACCAAGTTGTGTCCGTGGAGGGACCAACGAAATCGCTGTATCCGAACAACTCGCCATTGGATGTAAAGGCAATGTCGCTGAAGGTTCGGTTCTGATCAAAGTCACCGATGTTGCCGTAGTTTGCTCCGGTGAACGGGTTGACCAGAATAAGTCCGCCCGACGTGTTGACGTACAACAAGACGTCGTCGAAGGAATACTCTTGGAACGAGTTGTTGTCAAACAACACAGGGACTTCTGGCTGTGAAGCGACACCAATTCGAGAGCTGAAGATATGGTCTTCTGCGATTCGTGTGACCGACGTGATCGGCTCCAAACGCAACAGCGGATTCAGCGAAGCGGGGTCAAAAAACTGATCCAGTGGCAACGGCACTTGCTGTTGGTTGGCAACTGCTACGAAGTAGGTGCCTTCCTGCAATTCGGCCGCACCGATGTACGGGTCTTGGCTGCCAGCACTACCGCGGCTCAGATCGCCTGTGTCGTTGGAGTTCACACTGCCGGGTTGATCGTCAGCAACATTGCTGTCGCCACCGATCAAGATCAGTTCGCCAGCTGCGTTGAAGACATACAGAGCCATGTCAGCACGTGCGAAATTTGATGCATAGTCCAAGTCGAACACGGTCGACAAGTAATGGGCTGCACCGTCGCGAGTCAGGTTCTGGTAGTCGATTGTGAACTGATACCAGTCGACGTCCGTGGCCGAATCCAGTTCGCCACCGAACGATTTGGAAAGCGTGTCGCTCTGCAGAATATTTGCTGCCGCACTAGGGGTGGCGTCGTTGGCTGCTCCAAAGAATCCAAGCGGTTGTGCTTGGCTGAGAAGGTCGTTCGGAGCGGCTTGTTCGTGCTCTTCGCCCAATAGCGGCGAGTGCAGCGGTTGGCCAATGATTTGCAGACCCGTGGTGGCATACCGAATGTCTGCCAATCGTACTTGCGTGCCAGGACGTTCGTCTTGTTCGCGAAGTCGAACTTGCAGTTCATAGCGGCCCGTGGTCAAGCCATCGCGGACCTTGCTGTTATCCGTTAGGTTCGTGAAATCGAGCGGATTCTGAACATTACTACTGCGTACACGAATGTGATACAGGTTTCGCGTATTCGCTTCACCTGGCAATACCAGACGCATTCCCGCGTCTTTCGGGTTGGTCGTGTAAGCGTCTTGCAACTGGTTGCCCGTCAGCAGTTGGCTGACGGTGGCAGTGAAAGGAACACCCGCGTTGACTGGTGGAATGTTCGACGCATCGGCGTCGATCACCGGAACGCTTCGTCCAACGAATTGTGTTTCGTCGAACTGGAGCTGAACGACAAAGTCGTCGCCCGCGCGAAGCAGGTTGTTGGTGCCCGTTTCGACGATGCGATCGGTACGGCGTAGTAGAGTCGCGGTGATGGTTCCGAGCTCTGGGAAGGTCGCTTCCAAGGAAGCTTTGACGGCACCGGCTGGATCTGCCAAGAACACGTCGACCGGCAGCACCGCGTTAAGACGTGAGTTGGTGGCCGGAATCACTGTGGCTTCACTGTGCGTAAAGAACAGGTTGCCACCGACTTCATCGATTGCTGATTCGCTGACCGTGATCTGCTGTGCACCCAAACGTTCTTGGACGACCGAAAGACCTTGAGCGGCGTCGGAGTTTACGCCAGCGGCTGTGTTGACAAAGATCGCTCCGCTGTTGGTTTCGCCTGCGATCGAATCGTTTGACGAAGCAAGGATTCGTCCATTGGCGTCGATCAGTTCGACGACGGAGTCGAATTGATTTCCGGTGCGGTCGATATCCAACCAGACTTCGGTGTTACTTTCGGCAACGAACGAATACACGTCCAGGTCATCGCGAGTCGTGATGGCTCCATCGATAACAAAACCAAGTCGGCGGTTTTCGTCTCCCGATTTTAGGTCTGGCGCCAGTTCACCCAGGAACTGTGATTGATCAGGGATGTCGTTGGTGCCAAACACAGCGGTACGAATGGGTTCTTGTTCGGCAACCGCCGCAACGTTGCGGTCACTGGCTGCTTCGCGAACGATCACGCCGTCCCATAGTCCAGCGGTCACCGATGCGCCGCCGCAAATTTGGTTGGCATCGTCGAGCAGTTCGACGAATGACGTGACCGTTGATGTGGTCGCGCTGGGGTCAACTTGCCAAGCGAAGGCAGTGTTGACATCGCCCGGCCCAAAGACACTGCCGAATGCAGGATCAACGACCGCTGGTAGGCTGGTCAAGTCGATGTCGCCGGCTAGCGAATAGGTCTGCGTGTTCGCGGCAATTTGAGTTTCTAGGTCAGTGAAAATGTCCGCCGCCCAACCGATGTAGCTGGCGTTTTCCTGATTGGTGCCGTCGTTTTCGTAGTAACCGCCATGCGCAAATCCGAACTGTTGATCGACTTGGTAGGTGGTCGCACGGAAATCGGGAGTGCCCGGGTCACCGCATGGGAAAACGTTTTCAAACCCAGGGAAACCAATGTCTGGGTGGAAAAAGTTGACGATTTGGACATCGCCAAGTGTCGTGCCCGCTGCTGCTTCTAAATCCAACCCCGAGAACATCACCGGCACGCCATCGCGGAACGACGTCTGAGCGATCCAGGTGACTTCGCCGTTTGGACCCGCGAACGTTCCGCGGCTCTCGACAACGTCATCTGCAATCAGCGTGACGGGCTGCGTGATGGTCGTTGCGTTGAGACGTGTGACAACATTGTTGACGATAATGTAGGTCGCAAAATCAAAGAAGTAATTTTGGTTGACCAGAGTCTGGCCTGTGTTCGCATCAACAACAGTCACACCCGCGTTGTTGGTGAGGTGACCATCCTGAAGCGTCGCTTCAAAGTAGCCGGGGGTTGCAGGGTCGACATCATTGTTGATCGTGGTCGCCAAGTTGACTTCGGGGCCAGCTGGCAATTGGCGGAACCCGTCGCCGGTCTGACTGCCAAGGTCGCTGCCGTTGACGCCATCACCATTGGTGTCGACCGCTGGTTGTCCATCGCGAGTGAATCCAGCACCTGCCGAATCGTCGGCCAATGTCGTCAGCACGACGGGGAAATCTGGGTGTCCAATGACTTGCAAGGCACCGCCGATTCGATCGGCGATGTCAACAAACTCGTTGGCAGCGGTTAGCAAGGTGCCGCCAACGACGATGCCAGCGTTTTCGTTTTCGGCACTTTCAAATTTAACGACCAAGCTACCGCGGGCGTCACTTTGGAGTCGCAATCCGCCGTAGATGTGTTGGTTAGGAATTTCGATCGAATCGGTAACGACGTGAACCATGTCAACATCGTCCCAGACTCCAGCGGTTGCCAATTCGCCACCGCGAACTTGCAGTCCATTGATCGCGTTGCCAGTCATGGAGTTGTTCTGAATCAACGGGCCTGTGTTGCCGACGATCCCGATGCGGTTGATGTCGCCGGTGCTGCGTCCGTGATCGCTGACTTCCAGACTGCTCAGCGAGTTGATGTCGAAGGACAACGCGGCTGATCCACCGTCGACAAAGTCATTGCCCACGATGATGGGTTGCGAAGCACTGATAAACACCGTGCCTTCGGAGTTGTCGCCGCGACCGACTCGGGTGCCGTTGAGCGTGCCGCGTCCATCAGCGTTTTGTTCCAACGTCGTGTTGGTTAGACGCAAAGTCGCTTGGTGGACTTCGAGAGCGTTGAACGATGCAAAGCCACCTTCGATTCTTGTCGTGCCACCACCACCGGTGATCACAGCGTGGTCGATGCTGGCTGTCGATCCGTGGCCGATGTAGATACCACCCCAGTCGCCAGGATTCAGTTCAGCCAAATCGCCACGATCATTCGTGTCAAAGGTGCCGCCGGCTCCATAACGTTGGTCTTCGATACTTGTGAAAACAATCGGCAATGAAGGCAGGCCTTCGGCGATCAGATTAGCGCCAAATCTGGCTTCGATGCGGGCGCCATCCAATTTCAAGACAGTGCCCGGGTCGATCACCAAACTGGCATCCAGACGGCTTCGCAAAGCAGCGCCATCGGCGGACAGAAGCGAGGATCCCGTGGCGACGGTGTCACGGTGCGACGTGTTGCTCGCATTGAGCTGAGCGACCAGCGAAAACTGGCCTGGAATTCCGGCGACGACTTCGGCACGGTACAGACGCCGCGAAACAAAATCGGTTCCCGATGCGACCGTCGGCAGCTGTGACAATTGGATCGCCGATTGTCCGGCTGCAAGAGTTACAGGAATCGTTGGCTGGCTAGCCGCCGATTCCAAACCGCTCGCGTTGACATTGGTGATTCGATAGACATAAGTGCCCGTTGGGATCGCTCCACCGGTGGTCGGGGTAGGGCGTATCAGCAACGAAGAAGGAGCGGTCGACTGAATGACCGGTCCGCCGGGTGTGCCTTCGATAACTAGGTTTTCTGCCAGGACGTGAGTGATGTCCGAATCGTCAAATCGCGACGGCAGGCTAATCGTTTCTAATTGGTCGCCCGTTCGAGTCGACAATCGGATGAACAATCCGTTGATACTGTTGTCGATGACGGTGTTGCCATGAATCTCCGGCCCGATGCGACTGTAATCAGGCGTGAACGGTGTCAGCCCTTGGAAGAACGGATCGGTGAAGCGTGTTTCAGCGAACGTGTCAGGAGTCGCTGCCATGGCAGCATCGGCACTGTCACGGATCGACGAATTGATGATCGTTGGCCGCGTGATCGCCATGTCGATTGGTGACACCACCGTTTGGCGACCACCGATTGATACCGATCCACCACCGTAGCGGATGTCGGCATACTGAACTTGATTGAGGAACGTGCCTTCGTTTTCGCGGTTGCGTCGTGATTCGTCAGCCGAATCCAAATCGCCTCGGAAATCGATTCCGCCCCAGTCACCGGGTGAGGGTGCGGGAGTGAAAGTAGGCGAATTGCCAGCACCAACAGAATCGTCGTTGATACTGGTCAGGAACACGCTGCCTGGAATGATCTGATTGGTGTCATCACGTGCAGGCAATCCATTGGCACCGATGATGGTCGGGGTGCCCAGAATCTGGATCGACGCATCGCTCAAGTCAATCAGCGGCGATGTGCTACCGACGCCGATGCGGCTGCGATTCATTTTGATCACGGCCCCCGCGTCGATGACTAGGTGGACGCCTTGAGGGACATCAAGCGTGGCACCGTCAACAAGAGGCAATCCATTGCTGGTCACGCCAATTTGGTAGCTGAAGTTGTCTTCGGCGGTTTCCAGCAATCCGTCCGTTCCGCCGTTGCCGATCACACGAACGGTGTCACCGGGGTCGGCGCTCGCCAAAGCCAGGTCGATTTCGTTGAAGGGGTTGCCAACCGTTCCGATCTGTCCGCCCGTCGCAGTGCCTAGTTTGTCGACGTAGATCGTGCGATTGACGCCGGTTCCACCTGGATCGCTTGGCACGAACCAAAAGTCAAAGATTCCGCCAGGACGTCCATCAGCATCACCGTCCAAAGCGATACCGGTCGTGTCGGTGATCGAATTGACAGCGCTGGGTTTGAAGTCGACACGAAGTTCGTATTCGCCTTCGCTCAGTCCGCCGAAACCGGTACCCGAGATCGTCGGATCGTAGGTGTCGTTGCCTTTTGCGCTGACACCAATCATGTAAATCCCGGCGTCAACTTGGAGACTGACCAGGGAATCGTTGCTGAAGTAATCGTCGTTGCGCGAGATTTCGTCAAAGCCGCCGGCGCTGTTGGCTTTGAACAACTTGACGGTCGTATCCAGCAGGCTGGGGGCACTTAATCGTTCGGCAATCGTTTCGACCGAAATTTCACCCGGAGCGGTTAGCTCGAAACGAAACAGGTCGATGTCGGTGCTGTCAGGTCGATAGAGATATTGTCCATGGACGATGTCAGCGACCGATGGGAAAGCCGGCTCATTGTCAGTGCCCGGCGTGAAGACAAAGTCTGTGCTTTGGCTGACCGGTTGTGGTAAATCGTCGGCGTATCCGTAGCCAAGCAGTTGTCCAACCAAGAACATCGCTCCGCGAAAGAACTCTTCGCCGAACTGATCGTCGATGGATTCGTCAAAGTCCTGGAAGTCCAAGACACCCAAATCGTCGACACCATCACCGTCACGGTCCTTGGTGACGACAGCGGTTCCACCCGGTCCGCTGGTCGCGCCGGTGGCACCACCATACAAATCGCCAACTGTGATCGAGAAAAATGCATTGCTGGTTGGCGAACCTTCGACTTCTACAAAGTTGACGCCTAAGTATTCGCTGAACAGTTGCAGGACTTCGCGAACGCGTTGTTTCTGCTGTTCGCTGATCACGCTGAAATACGTCGTGTCGTCAGCGATTCCAGCTCGCGATGGATCATCACCGAGCCAGCTGTCTGCAAAGTCGTACTGAATGACGGAGATGCCGTCGAAGGAATCCGCGCCATTTTGCACGTAGGCCAACGGCACCGGACGCGTCAATCGAGCGGGGTCTTCGGGGCGGATCACACGTGTGCCGGGCAGGTCGGGGCCGGGTAGTTCCAGCTCGAATGGCTCGGTGTTAAAGATGTCGCCACGGAGTGTTGCTGACTGACTTGTCGAACCGGTCAGTGTCCACTGGCTGTTCAAATCAAAAGCGGTCGCGAAGCTGTCGCCCGGTTCTGACGGATTCTGAGGGTCGCCCAGCAAATCGACATTGAACGGTGCGGTGGGAAGTGCTTCGTTGGAACCGATGCGCAACCGAGCTGCACCGGTGTAGAAAGGTTCGTTGCCGCCGACAGGGTTGTTTGGATTGGGGATTCGCGACAAAGGACGACCAAAGTCCAACCGCACAATGTTGGTGACCGGATCGTAGGTCGGCGCGATCGTTGGCACGACGGTACGCAGCGCGTCGTCAGTGTTGGTGACAGTGTCGGCGGTAAAGATCAGCTTGTAAAAATTCGGGTCCGTCGCTTTCGCGAAGTCCAGATCATCATTGTCGAAGTGGACTTCGATGATGCCCGTCTCAGGGCTCAGTGACCCATTCGCTGCACGTCGTACCGGTTCAGGAACAACCGCGAGAACTTGAGGTCCCAAGTTGATCGAAAAATTACGTCGCAGATCTTCGCCGTCTTGAAAACGTTCGCCATCGACGTTTCGCAGCGCCGAAATACCCGTGCCCAAAACATCGATTTGATAAACGTCATCGGGCAGCGGCTCGGCAAACCGGAAGACTACTTCACGAGGACTCTCGCCCAGACCAACAAATCCAGGTTTGACAAGCACGTCGCTGACACCGCCAAGCGCCAGTGGCGAATAGCTGGTCGGACGGTTACCGATGACGGTATTGATTTGGCCCTGCTGAAGCGTGGCGGTAAACAATGCCGCCGCATCCGAATTGTTATTGATCGCGTTGACAAAATCGGCCGCAGTCGATGGCTGACCGGCAAAACTGTTCAGCTGCACTCGGACCGTCTGTCCGGTCACGAATACGCGAGGGTTCGCAGCGGACCCAAAGTTCTGTTGCTCAAACACGACCTGAGTCGCAAGTCCGTCGGCTCCCGGCAGCGCCGATACCAACCGAATTCGAACGAGACCATTGGTGCCAAAGTCCGTCACCGCTTCGGCGGCATTCGCACCGGCCAAAACCACCGTGCTGCCAGCAAGTGCCGCTGGCGAGACGGAGTTCTGAGTGGAACCGCTCACCGAAATTGCTTCGACAAGCACGTTTGCTTCGGTATCGTTATTGATCGCAGTCAGGACGTCACGCAAACGAGTCGTCACGCCGGCATTGCTTGCCAAATCGACCGTGATGTTGCGTCCCGAAACCGATACGACGGGGGAAGTCGACGCAACGCGCTGTGTGCTGGTGAAGTTAAGAGTGATGCCGTTGCCGATGCTGCCAGATTGCTTGGCTCGAAATTCGACAAGTGCTTGTCCACCGGTGCCCAAGTCCGTGGTGGCCGATGCCGATTCGAAGACACCGTCGTCACCAGCGCGTGTGATGCGAATGGCATCCAGCGTGTCGGGATCGATTTCGGAATTGTCGTCAAACTGAAAGACGATTTCACGCGGCGACACATTCAGCGTCGATCCGTCAAACAACAGAGAACCCTCGTTGGGTTGGACCCCAATCAAGTCAGGGCCAGCGAGCAGTTGTCGTGTTTCCAGATTTTCAAGCAACGCACGACGTTTGTCGTTTCGTTTTTGGCGCGTGCGATCACGACGTCCGCCCAAGGGCGAACGGGAAGGACGCGATGAAATAGCTTGAACAAGCTGAGGTTTGCGGGATGTCATCCAGGGGCCTCGTCTACATGCCCGTTAGGGCAGGTGATACATCAAAAGTAGGAAGATCTATATTCGCCAAATCGGTCGGATCGTTAGCCAGCTGTAAAGCGGCCCGTCCTAACTGAATCGACACAACCAACGGGATCACCACCACACGAACTTCTCGAACCCGAATGATTCGATCGTTCCGCGCCAGCGTGCAATTCGTAGGTGCTATTGGTTTTGTACAAAGCGGTTTTGATAAGTCGGCAGCTGTCCTGCAGGGCGCAGGCATTCGCTGATTGGGAGTGGCATACACCCGTTTCGGAGTGTAGTTAGCCCACCGGTCATCGCAACGAAAATCGGCTCACACACGAGGTTTGAGTCAGTTTGCGAGGATTGTAGGCAGGATGCCGCTGGCACCGATATGCCAGCGGTGTTTGACTCGGGCGTATCTAGAAAAGTTCCTCTATTGCGAGGTTTCCTGGTTCGCTGATAGTGTGCCAGCACGACTGGACCGATCAGAGGAAACTTGGCCCCCACGGATGGGTGGGTCGCCCCTTTTCGGTTTTTACCCTGGTCGAAATCCATGTCAGGATGACTTGAGCAATGGCCTTTCTCTGTCCTACCCAGTTTGCGTCGAATCAACCCAATGACGCTAGAAACGTCGTGTTTCAGAGGTTTTTACGTTCACAAACTCGATCGCCCCTGTTGGCTTTGCTGGCATTATTTTGCCTGCTGCTGGTCTCGGGATGTCAGTGGACGTCCAGTGGTCAGAACGCTGCGGGCACCCGTTTGTACGAACAGGGCCAGTACTCAGCGGCCCTGCAACAATTTCAAAAAGTCATTTCGACGAATCCTCAAAATCCGGACGGCTACTACAATCTGGCCGCCACCACCCACCGATTGGGGACCCTGAGGCGCGAACCGGACCTCATCGAGCAAGCTGAATCGCTCTACAACCAGTGTTTGGACCATGACCCCAACCATGTCGAGTGCCACCGTGGCTTGGCTGTTTTGTTGGTCGATTCGGGGCGGCCCGATCGCGCTTTCGCTCTTTTGAAAAACTGGGCTTCGCGAAATCCGATCAACGCCGAACCGCGAATTGAGCTGGCACGGCTTTACGAAGAACACGGCGAACCACAGACGGCCCTGAAGTATTTGGAAGACGCCGTTCAGCAAAATGCCAACAACTCACGAGCTTGGCTGGCCCTGGCGAATCTTCGCGAAAAGTCCGGCGATATCACCCAAGCTTTGCAGAACTATCAGCGGGCGTTGGCACTCAACGCCGGCAGCCCCCAAGTCACCGAACGGGTTGCCGCTCTGAGCCGGCAGCTCAACGGCAACATGGAAGCGAATGCGTTCAACGGCGGCACCCAGATCGCGACGCCGCTGCAGTACAACACGACGCGGTATTAATCGATCTGCCTTGCCGTCGCTGGCCTTCACGCGGCGTTCATCATCCTGCTGAGTTTTATGGTTGATTTGAGCCGGCCGTCCTTTGGGGCCACATCTCGCTCAAATTCCAGCTCCGGTCTACATTCTTTGCTAGATCCAATGGGTTGCCGCGGTTCTTCGCAGCAACTCCTTACCAACTTGCCTTTCTTCATCTGAACGAACATCGTCATGAAATCGATGGAAAAAATCGTGTCGCTCTGCAAGCGACGTGGCTTCCTATTTCAGTCCAGCGAAATTTACGGCGGCGTCCAAGGTTTCTGGGACTACGGTCCCTTGGGCGTGGAATTGAAACGCAATCTGAAGGACGCGTGGTGGCACGACATGATCAGTGGCCACAACGAATTGGTCCAGTGCGACGGTGCGCCCAGTACTCATGAAATGGTCGGGTTGGATAGCACGATCATCATGCACCCGCAGGTTTGGAAATGTAGCGGTCACTACGACCTGTTTCACGATCACATGGTTGACTGCCGCGAAAGCAAGAAACGCTACCGGTTTGACCAAGTCCGGGGGCGTTGGTGCGAGCATCGCGACAAGAAAATCTTTGTTTCGACGTTGGCCGAAATGGAGCAAGAAGAAGCGGAAGTACGCCGCCGAGCCATGAAATTTTTCAAATTGCGGCCCAAAAACGCGGACGAACTGACCGTCGGCAGCGAATCGCTGACGCTGGACAAACTGGATTCGACGACGGATGTGCTCGCCCCAGAGTCCAAGACATTGGACACGCTAACCGAGCCACGCGAATTCAACTTGATGTTCAAAACCACGCTCGGTGCGCTGGGCGGGGAGAACGACACAACGTTCCTGCGACCCGAAACGGCTCAGGGCATCTTTGTCAATTTCAAGAACGTGGTGGATAGTAGCCGCGTGAAGATCCCGTTTGGCATTGCCCAAGTCGGCAAGAGTTTTCGCAACGAAATCACGCCGCGTAACTTCACGTTTCGCTCGCGCGAGTTCGAGCAAATGGAGATCGAATTCTTCTGTCATCCTGACGAATCGCAAAAATGGTACACGTACTGGCGCGATCGACGTTTGGCTTGGTACAAGGAATTGGGGCTCTCCGATGAACTGCTGATCATGCGTGAGCATCACAAAGAAGAGTTGGCGCACTACAGCGTCGGGACGGCCGACATCGAATATGCGTTCCCGTTTCTGCCTGAAGGCGAATACGGTGAATTGGAAGGCATCGCGCATCGCGGCGACTTTGACCTTCGCAGCCACATGGAAGGCAAGTTGGACCCGTCGACCGATCCGATGACGGTCCAGTTGGGCGAAAACGGCAAGCCTAAGTACAAAGGTAGCGGTCGCGATCTGTCGTATCGCGATCTGGAAACAAACGAAAAGTTCATTCCTCACGTGGTCGAACCATCTGCTGGCGCCGATCGTGGTGCGCTGGCGTTTCTGTGCGAAGCCTACACCGAAGACGAGGCACCTGACGAGAAAGGCAACCTGCAGACTCGGACGGTGCTAAAACTGCATCCACGTTTGGCACCGATCAAAGCCGCCATTTTTCCTTTGGTCAAAAAGGAAGGCATGCCGGAGATCGCCAAGGAGCTTTACGGTGAACTGAAGCAACAGATGCCAGCGTTTTACGACGAAAAAGGGGCGGTCGGCAAACGCTACCGTCGCCAAGACGAAGTCGGTACGCCGTATTGCATCACGATCGACGGTGACACGTTGACGGACAAAACCGTCACGATTCGCGATCGTGACACGCTGGAGCAAACAAGAGTCAAGATCGACGACGTGGTTGCCGAAATTCAGCAACGGATTTCATGATCGCGAGTCGTGGTTTTACCACGCTAGATTGAATGCCAGCGTTGAGATCTAGCGGTGACAAGCTAGGCGCCCGCTTGCCACGTCTTGATCGCTTCGACAGGCGACAGCAGCATCAGGATGTTTAACAGCAGGCTGTCACGGATCCACAGGATGCTGACGATCTCCAGCAGTACGAACACGGCGATGCTTCGCTTCCACTTCAGCCTGACGACCAGTAGAGCTCCTAGCAAACACATGCCCAAGTCCGACAGCGAATTGAGCACGCTGTCGCCAAAGTAGTCCAGCGAAACAGTCGCTTCGCGGCAGCGGTTGATCATCAATGGCGTGTTTTCGGCGATCTCCCAGATTCCTTCGACCGCGGCGACGACAACGATTCGCGACGATGTGGACGTGATCTTGGCTGCGAAAAACGTCAGCAACAGAAATAAGCCGATGCCGTGTTCGATGTGGGACAGGGCATAGGGATCGACCAAATGTTGCGAATTGTGGCGACTCCAAACGTCCCACGACCAAGGCAGGTAGTCGCCGGCTTCGCACCACCAGCAACGGCCCATTGCCGTCAGTACTGCGCACATCAGCCCAGCGATTCCGATCAAACAGAATGCTAGATTTCGGCGACTCAGCGATTGGCTTTCGATTGGTGGCATCCGATCAACATACAGCACGCAATCGTCTTTGCCGATTCAATCTGCGATCAACCTTTTGGCAAACCAGCCGCGCGGTAGTCCTGATTCGATTGGCAGCGGTTGCAATTGCTCTGATTCCAATATGCTGTTCACTGCCATGCGTCCGCTAATGACGGCGCCTTCCATCGTCGCGGGCCAGCCAGTTGCGATCCAGTCGCCGGCAAGGTGCAGCCAGGGCAGGGCAGTGCGGGCCGATGGGCGAATCTCCTCGACTTCGGGGCTCACCGAAAATACCGATTGCGGATTCGTGACCGCTACACTTCGACGTAGCCTTGCATGGCTGGTCGCCGGAAAGAGTTGCTGCAGTTCGCAGACTACCCGCTGCACTAATTCGTCTTTGGAGAGCTGCCGAGCGTCTGCCGAAGCGCTGATCACGACTTGGTAATAGTGCTCGCCATTGTCATCGGCTGCGTCATCAGCATTTGATTTTGCGATGGGATCGCGGAAAAGCCACTGTGCCAGAGTCCCCACCAAGGCAGCGTGCGGAAGTGGTGTGATTTCGCGATCAAACCAAAGGTGAACGCCGGTAATAGGCGAAGCAGGTAGATTGCAGGCTGCATCGAAATGCTCGATCGACGATTGCAGGGCGTTTGACTTTAAGACGCGTTTGAGCTGGTGCCATGGCACCGCGCAAACGACGTGATCGGCCAGCCAGCAACGGGTTGCCGAATGAATACTCCGCGGTGCAGCAGACACTTCATCGACTTTGCAGGCGGTGTCGACGACCGCCCCCAGCTCTTCAATCGACCGGCTCAATCGTTCGCCGATGAGTTGTCGAAGTGGCATTTTTGGCACCAACACATCCGATGCACCCTTCGCTGCGGCGAAGCCATCGATGATGACTTTGCGGGCCGCCGTCATCGCGACTTTGTCCGTCTGCTCGCCCAACGCGCTGACCAAAATGACGTCCCAAAAGTCGCGAATGGTTTCGCGATCCTGGCCTACTGAACGAAGCCATTGATCCGCCGTCCAACCACCCAGTTGACTCGGTCGCGTACGCATCAACTTCAAAAGCCCACGCCGAACGACTCGCTGCTGTTTCCACGTCAGATATTTCAGTGCCCCAATGCTCGTCGCCAGATGAAACGGAGCCGGCAACCACTTCGCCGGCGCAAAGCGACTGGCAGGAAATTGCGGATGTAGAAAGTCAAGTTGGTCGTATCTCTGCCACGCGTCACTCAACTCGCAACGTTGCATGAGCGAAATCAAGTTGGTGCAGCAGCCCATCGTGACGTGCTGGCAGTAGTCGACCGAATGGCCAGTTTCGGGATCGTCGAAGGAGCCGGTTCGTCCTCCCGTCGACCTTTTCGATTCGATCACGCAGACATCAAATCGATCGCGATGGTGTCGGAGCAAGGATTCGGCGGCGGCTAGTCCTGCCAGCCCGCCGCCGATGATGACAATTCGTTTTCGATTCACGACGTTTCGTTCCGCGACAACGCGATCTCGGCGGGAGGAACTTCCAGGCGTTTGAACATCGGCGGCAGGAAGTGTTGAGACACCAACCCGATCTTTTCTCGATTGGACAGTCCAAGGCGACGGTGAAAGACTTCCCGCGGGTTATCCGCGATCCGCGTTAGTAATCTGCGATACGTTCGCCACATCATGCTGAACATCGGTTTGCCGTCGGGGCTCAGCGTGTCCCAAATCTGCCACCCGGATTCGTAAAGTTTCTCGGCGCGTTTGATTTCTTCGTTGATCAGGTGAGCGAGCCGATCGTCGGCACGCGGCTGCAACAAGTCGTCTTCGCAAAGCCCGTGAGCCAAGTAGTGCTGACGCGGTAAGTAGATGCGTCCGCGTTGTGCGTCTTCGGATATGTCTCGCAAAATGTTTGTTAACTGAAACGCAATGCCGCAGTCGACGGCTGCTTTCTCCGGCAATTCACCTTCGAATTCCCAAATGTGCAGACAGGCCAACCCGACGGCCGAAGCCACCAGGTAGCAGTAGTGTTCGAGTTGTTCGTAGGTGTCGAATCGTGTTTTTTGCTGATCGGCCAAAACGCCGTCGATGATTTCTAACAGATAGCGAGTTGGAATCGAGTACTTTCGCGAAGCATCTCGCAACGCCGGCAAAATCTGGCATGCATGTTGTTGAAGCTTGTCTGAGGCGGAATCCACTTGCTGCAATTGGATTTCCGAGTTGCTTTGCATGTCGGTCAAGTTTTCTTGAACAACATTTCGCCACCATTTTAGCCACAGGGTGCGTTGTTCAACGGGTTCGTCACAATCACCCAAGTCGTCAGTCACCCGCGCAAAGGCGTACAGCGCCGTCATCGCTTTTCGTTTCGGTTTCGGTAGCAGCCAGAACGAACGGTAAAAGTTGCTTCCGCTCCGCCGCGAAATTCGGCGAACGAGACGGTAGCTTGCGTCGATAGAATACTGGCGTTGCATGCCAAGATCATACCGCGAAGGCCAGTGTGGGGTGCAAGGACTCGGGCATCGTGTTTCGCTGCGTGTTGAGCAAGGTCGCGGGTTATCGTCTTGGGCTGAGCGTTTAAAGCCAGCCCAGTGCTGCACGCGCTACGAGTGAAAATTGGCGAACCTTGCTGACTTTTGGTCGAACTCGCAACACATCAAAGTCGACGTTGCGAATCGCGTGGAGCGTCGTCAGTCCACCATGAGCGAAAAGTTTGACGTCCCTGGCAAACCACGACGGCACCTGCTTTGCCAACGGTAGGCCACGCTGAAAGTATCGTTCGGTGATGTCACACTGTTGACGCAGAATTACTTTCAATGCCAGAGGTGTCGTTTTGTCACCCAGCGATTTGTCCGACAAACCGTGTTTTTCCATTTGGTCGGTTGGCAAATAAACGCGGCCGATTTCGTAGTCTCGCGAGACGTCTTGCCAGAAATTTGCCAATTGCAATCCCGTGCAGATTTCATCGGAAAGCGAATCGTTTTCTGGATTGGAACACTGGGCGACTTTCAGCAAAATGCGTCCGACTGGATTGGCCGATCGGCGGCAGTAATCCAGCAGTTCGTCCATCGTCTGGTACCGCGTCTTGGTTTGGTCTTGCCGAAATGCACTCAGCAAATTGTCGAATGGTTGCTGGATCAGCGAGAATTGTTCAATCGTCTGCGCTAGCGGTAGGAACAAATTCTCGGGTGGATGGCCGGCGAATGTCGCATGGAGTTGGTCTTGGAATTCACTAAGACGCTCCAGAGCAATTGCCGGCGACGGTGATTCGTCGGCCAAGTCATCGGCGGTTCGGCAAAATGCGTAGATGTTGTAAAAGGGTTGCCGCAGTTGCCGAGGCAGCAAGGCACTGGCGATGACAAAGTTTTCGTAGTGCGATGTCGCAAGGTTCCGGCACTCTCGCTCGCAACGGCGTAGAACCGAATCAGACGACATGGAGCAAACTTGTTTTGTAAGAACGCAATTGGGATCACACAGGCCAAGGTCTGTTGGCGACGATATCTAATCGTAGTTTGGTTGACTTGGCAACGCAGGCGTTACGGTTTTCGCGTTTCCAAGTACTCCGCAAGTGCTGTCGGAATGCTTGCGATCGAATCTCCCGTCGCGTTTTCGTAGTGCTTGGTGTCCAAGGCACTGTATCGCGGGCGCGGTGCCTTTGCACCAAATTGCTCTGAGGAAATCGGCGTCAGTTTGATGTCGAGATTGCTTTGACGAAAAATCTCTGCGGCAAAGTCATACCACGACATTTCTCCTGAATTGACAACGTGAAACAATCCGTTTTGATTCGCGGCGATTAAACGTTCGGTTGCTTTCACGATGGTTGCTGTCGACGTTGGATTGCAAATCTGGTCATCGACGATACTGAGCTCGCTGCGCTGACCGGCTAGTCGAAGCATCGTTTCGACAAAGTTGTTGCCACCCACTCCGTACAGACCGCAAGTGCGAAGGATCAAGTGATTGGGACACTGAGCCGCGAATCGTTCGCCCTGCAGTTTACTTTTGGCGTATTCACTTTCAGGAGACACTGCGTCGTGTTCCTGATGGGGGTGATCAGCGACATCCTTGCTTCCAGAATCATTGCTTCCAAACACGTAGTCAGTGCTGATGTGGACTAAGAGAGCATTGTGTTGTGCCGCGACTTGAGCGAGGTTTTGTGCACCAGTTGAGTTGATGGCGTAGCACGTCGCTGGGTCATCTTCGGCGGCATCCACTGCTGTGTAAGCCGCGCAATTAACCACGACGCTTGGTCGCAGACCGCCCAATACCTTTGCGACGGAGGCTTGGTCGCTGATGTCTAGCTTGTCGCGGTCCAGTCCCGTCGCGTTCAGTTGCCGGCAAAAATTCCGACCCAGTTGCCCATTAGCTCCTGTTACAACAATCATCGCATCGCTTCGTTATGAGGTGTATTTTTAGATCAATGATCATCCGTTTGCCATTCGGCAAAGTTTCCCCAGACAGACCAAATCGCATTACCCAGGATCCACAATCCTTTGTCTCATAAGACCCGATACTAGCGATAACCGAATGAAGTTGGCGGCTTCGATTCTGGCATTTTGGCAAAGGCAATTAGTTTTTCTTACCGGAACGGAGTTCGGTAGATATGCCCGCATTCGCTCGCAATCTTTTTATCGCCACCGCTCTGTCGGGACTGGTCCTGACTGGCTGTCGTTCTGGAATTCCAGATGCCGGACGCCCTGGGGAGAGCAAGCCAATTGAAATGTCGCCCGCCGAGTTCCGTGCAGTGAAGCCCACGACACCAGCAGCCAATGCCGTTGTCCAAGTGGCTGGGGCTAGCGATCAGATTTCGCCGCCGGAGCAACCAAAATCAGGCAAGAAATTGCAGGCGATCGCGGCACGCTTTGTCATGAACCAACGGTCGTCCGTCACTGATCTCCCGGTGACAGAGTTGGTGGATACAGACGAGTTCGCCCGGCAAGCTGCCGATTCAGATCGAAATGAGGACGCCGCAACGACCAGTCCTGGTCGTGATGCAAACGATGCGGGCGATGAACCAGACCAAGCCAGCGAAGACAACGACTCATCGGCCAATGAGTCTCGAAAAGAAGCGATGTCTGCCTTCGCTCCGATGCCGGATACGTTTGACGATGCGGGAGCAGAATCTGCCGAACGTCCGCTGACGCTTGTCGAAGCAATCCAGGTTTCGCTTTCACACAACAAGAGCATCTTGGTGCTGGGGCATGCGCCGCGCGAAGCGGCGACGTTTTGTTCATCTGAACAAGCCGCTTTTGATCCCGTCTTTGAAGCGGGAGTTGCAGGTGGAAAAACGGATCGTCAGCTTTCCAACTTCGTCAACAGTGGTGGTCTGACACCCACGAACGAACAGCAAACGGATTTCTTTCGGCCGGTCGATCGCAATCAGCTTTCACTTTCAAAGTTGTTGGAAACCGGTGGTACCGTCGAAGCCGGCGTAGCGACGGACTACTTGTTCCAAGATCCCGTCGGTGGTTTCGCTCTGATCAATCCTGCTTGGCGTTCGGCGTTGAATTTTCGGCTAACGCAGCCGCTTGGTCGCGGTCGCGGCAGCGATGTGACGACCGCTCCCCTGCGAATCGCGCAGGTCAATCATCGTCAAGCAACGCATCAGTTTCGGTCTCGTGTCAATCTAACGTTACGCGACGTGCAGTTGGCTTACTGGGATTGGAAATTGGCACAACAGCAGATGATCGTTCGTCAACAAGCGGTCGAGCAGGCGGCTGAATCGGTGGAACAAGAAAAGCAATCCTTAAAGCTGGGCGATGGCACGTTGCCAGATGTTCAACAAGCCGAGGATCAACTGCAGCGATTTCGAATTGAACTGACGTTTGCCAAGAACGTCGCCGAACAAAACAAGATCGCGCTGGCAAACGTAATGGGCGTCTTACCGGCAGAGGCTCCTTTTGATTTTGCAATCGATCAGCCAATGATCTATACCGAACCGGTTTTGGAAATCGGCGAAGCGACCGCGCGGTTACGACCCGAGATGATGGCTGTCAGTGCCCAGATTAAGGCAGCCGAGCTGGGTGTTCATTTGGCAAACGACAATCTTCGTCCCGACCTGAATATGCGATTCGACTACGCGGTGTCAGGCTTGGATGACCGCTTGGATGATTCGCTGGAGACGGTTTTCGACAATCAATACAACGATTGGGCGTTGCAGTTTGAATATCGACGGGCGGCGGGCCAGCGAGCCGAACGGGCGCTTTTGTCGCGGTCACGTGTTCGACTGTCGCGATTGTTGGCTGAGCGGCGTCAGGTTGAACAGGAGATTCAGACGCAAGTCGCACGAGCTTGGCAAGACATCGAAACATCGCGTTCGGTGATGGACCTGCAGATTCGCCGCGTCGAGATCGCCGCCGAGCAGGTCAAAGGCCGCGAAACGTTGTATCGCGAAGGCGAGGGGACCTTGGACCAAAAAATCCGTGCCGAAGCGACTTTGGTGGAAGCTGTCCTGGCAAAAATTCAGAGCGAAATCGCACTACAGCAAGCTGTCGTCCGTTGGGAATACGCAACCGGACAACAGCATCATGTTGAATTTGCCGGCCAGTGAGTCGCTGTTGGCCGCTGTCATCGTTGGACGTAGCGGTTCACCGATTCGGTGGGACGATGATCAGCAAAAGCTTGTAGGGGATTGTTGGGATCGAGTAGACGCAACTCCGCCGGCGACTCGCTGAGATACCTGACGCGCTGTTGCCGAAGCGATTCTAGATGCGACTCAATATTTTCGGCGGTCAAACGTGTGCCTAGTGCATCAAGATTCCGACGTGTCTCGGCTGGCACAGAACGAATGTTTTGGCTGATACATGACATCACTTGCTTGCCTAATTCAGGCGTGAAGTGGTCGCTGTCGTAGAACCAATGCATCACTTCGTCGCGTTGCTCTGGTTTCGGAACGCACTCCGTAGTGAATTCGGTGTAGCCGGTGAAATCCCACAACGGCACTTTGTGGATTGAGCAGATATTGGTGACGCGACGTTTCAGCGTTTCCAAGCACTCGCCATATCCTTGCCGGTTCAGTTTTTCGTAGCTGAGCGCGTGAATCGGTAGGAATACAATCTTGAACGAGATCTTCTGACGTTCGGCATCGGCCATCAACTGTTCTAGTTCGACAACCGAATCGTGGATCCGTTGCACGGTCGTAGCGGGTTGATGCATGTCGATCTGACGCGACAACTGCGACCGAAAGACCTGATAGCTACCTTTTTGCTGAACCCGTTGTTCGATTTGATCGTCGATTCGTGGCGTCGTGGATAACGCGTGGCTGATTAGGTCAAGTGACTGTTTCAGCGAATGCAGGCTGAGCAAATTTTGCGAATGGTAGTCGATCGTCCTTAGAGATGACGAAAACCGGGATTGTTCAAAATCGCTTGGGCGACTCTTGCGAAACACCGTGTCCAGGTCGAGAGCGAAAACAACTTGCTGTGGCCCCTGCGGATGATCGATCAGGTGTTTCAGGATGTCACGTTGTTCTTTCCAGGCCGTGCCTCTGACCGCAACCGGACAAATGGGCGGCCCGGTCTGATCACACATTGCCGGATCGATACCGTCGACCACACGCGAACTTCCTACCACCACCGTCTTTGCTCGTGAATGGCGAAACCGCTCTGCAACCGCAACATACTGTTCGTCGCGGTACGTTTCAAACGACGGAATCGAAACCAAACGGTAGGCTCCGTAGGGATCAATGACTAGGTTGATTGCCACCAAACCGGTCAACGAAAATCCCACCGCCATGGCAAACGTGCGAACGAATCGATGATGTTTGGGCCAGCGCATGACGAAGCTAAAATTGGTAGTAAACGAATTCGGAAACTCGGTTGAGATGCATGATCGAAAGCACAAACAAACTGCCGATCAAAATCGCGTTTCCTAGACTCGGTCTCCAGTGCCATGCGATCACAGCGGGATGTTTGTCATCAAGTTTGCTGAACCCAAAAGCGGGCCGATAACGTGACATCAATTGCTGAGTGTTTGGCAATAGCAACACAAACGCAAAGAGCAATGGGATCCATGTGATGGCGTGCAGTCGGGAGACGGACGAAGTCATCGATAGACCATTTAGACCAATCATTGACGAAACGATATTTGTCGCGGCTTCCCAGGTTGGAGCGCGAAATAACACCCAGGCGAAAACAACGGCCAAGAATGTAGTTGCCCAACAAACGGCTTTGAAAGCGTGAGCTCCCAGCAATCGGGTCGCTGTGGCGGGAATGGGACTGTTGCGGACGGCGTGATTGATCATCAGGTATGCCCCGTGCAAACCTCCCCACGCTAAGAATGTCCAGCCGGCTCCGTGCCATAGTCCTCCCAGCAACATGGTGATCATCAAGTTGCGATACCGCATCAGGTTGCCGCCCTTGTTCCCGCCAAGCGGAATGTACAGATAGTCGCGCAGGAACTGTGACAGGGTGATGTGCCAACGTCGCCAGAATTCCACGATGCTGGTGGCCTTGTAGGGCGAATCGAAGTTCACAGGGAGCTTGATTCCGAACATTCTTGCCAACCCGATCGCCATGTCGCTGTAGCCCGAAAAATCAAAGTACAACTGCATCGTGTACGACAAGGCTCCGATCCAACTTTCCAGAAACGTTGGTGTGTTCCCGGCGTAGGCCGCATCGAAAATCGGCGTGGCATGCATCGCCATTTCGTCAGCGATCATCACTTTCTTAAACAAACCGATCGCAAAAATTGTCATGCCGACGGCTAAGTGGCTTGTCCGCAAACGACCGCTGCCGATCTGCGAAAACTGCGGCATCATCTGCTTGTGGTGAACAATCGGCCCAGCAATCAACTGGGGAAAGAACGCGACGAAGAGGCAGAAGTCTAAGAAGTTCGGCGTGCCGGATCGATCGCGATAACTGTCGACTAAGAATGCGATCTGTTGAAACGTAAAAAATGAAATGCCAATCGGAAGCAAGATACTTCCGATACTGTAAGAGGTACCGATGATCGCATTGAGTGATTCGATCGAGAAGACCGCGTATTTGAAATACGTCAGCATCGACAAGTTCGCCACGATTGCCGTAAGCAGCGTCGCTTTCCTGGCTTTTGCACTCGAAAAACGCGCCAAGCCGACCGAACACACATAATTGAACGATACCGATCCCATCAACAGAGCGAGGTAGCTCGGGTTCCACCATGCGTAAAAGGCGAGCGAGCAGATGACCAACCAAGCAATCGCGGGTCGCGCCCAACCCTGATGACGCAGTCCCCAATAGCCGATCAAACAGATCGGTAAAAAGAGGAACAGAAACGAGTAAGAATTGAACAACATAGCAGTCGCATCGGAAACTTTATTCAGCTTTTTAAATTCAGTAGAGCCCGTAGCGAAAGACCTCAAGGACTTTCGGCGAAGCTTAATGGGTTGGAAGTGGATACACCGGAGGCGATTGTTTTTGTTTCAGTTGATTGGTCACTTGGCGTAGTCGGTTGTGAACTTTGCTGGACAGGCGATCCCAATTGGTGACCGATGGGGGCGTCTTTCGTGTTGGTTCGTATCCAAACAATTGCATCAGTTCCCAAGTTTGCGATTCAATCAGTGCAAGTTTTCGATCGTCGATTGACCGCCATCGATCCGTTCGCGAAGGATCTAGTCGTTCTTGACTTTTTGCGTGAAGCTTTTGAAAAAACCGTGTTGGCAATGCGTCTGACTCCAGGTCGCGTTCTTGAAGCATCGCCGATGTGTAGGGAACTCCAATGCGCTGACAAACAGGCTGGATCGTTTTCTCTGGATCAACCAAAAAATCCTCGAACCGAATCACGGCAACGCGGCTTTCGGGTAGCTGTTTCAGTGACCGGTCTGCTTCGCTGACACGTTGTTGCCATTCACGGCCTGCGTGGAACGCTGTGTTGGGGCCCCAGTCCGTTTGAACCCAAGACGCAGCCACCGCGCGAGGGTCGCGTACGATGTGAACGAAAACACTGTTGGGGTACATCGATGCCAGTGTGTCAACGAACCGAGTGTAGGCCGGTGTTTTGTCACCCCAGATATGCTTGCCGTTTTGCTGCAAAAGATTGTTGTTTGCCGCCGCGACGACATCGGCCAGGGTGACGTCGGACACTTCATCCAGTCTGTCAAACACATGCAGCCAATCGACCGCATCAAATTGCTCGAAGGACCGCATCGCTTCGATCGTGGCTCGCATCCCGTACTGCTGAAAGGTTTCCACCAGCGTCACTGATGCGGGCGCCTCGTAACTGATCATCACATCGGGGTGATTGTTCAAGATACTGCGCACCAGCGTCGTGCCTGATCGATCACAGCCCAACAGAAATACGCATGGAGCGTCGCTTGGTCGGCATTCAATCATGTTCATCGTCTTGTCACTATGCAGGAGAACTAATCGACATGGAGGGGAGTTCGACCCGATCAACCCGAGGCTTTGTTGACCGATCGACTGCGTTTTGGGACGCGAGCGTTTCATCAAAGATTTCAATAATCCGCTGTGTTTTGGATTCCCAGTCGAAGTAGTGCTTGCGGACATGTTCGCGAGCTGCATTCCCCATTTGACAACGCATTTCAGGAAATTGGGCCATTTGGATCATTGCGTTGGCCAAGCCTTCTACAAAGATCGCTGGCGACGTGGGTTCGACCAGCAAACCGATTGCTGGATCGATGTAGTTTTTGGGCCCCGCCCATTTCGTTCCCACTAGCGGAAGCCCCACGGCCATCGCTTCTAACATCGCGGTACCGCCACATTCACGCAGTGACGGCATCATCAAACAATCGCAACGGCGCATCAGGTCGGGAAGCTCACTGCGTTGGATCCAGCCATGCAGGTTCACGCGATCGTGCAGTTTGTGTTTCGCGATGGTCTCGCGGACATTGTCCATTGATTCGCCGTCGCCCACCAATTCCAAGATGGCATCGGTTTGCTGCGCGACTTTGACAAACGCCTCCACCAAGTACTCGACGCCTTTCCAATCCACAAAGCGACCCAAGAACAAGAATCGAGTGGGTGATTTTGGATCGTGGCGTTCAACGGGCTCGTCCCATGCCGATAGATCAACTCCGCTTTCCACGACGCGGTGCACCTTGCCTTTGAATCCCTTGGGAAGCGCCTTTTGGGTGCAACAATTTGCGACGATCAATGCGTCCGCGTTCAGTTTTCCGGGAAAAATGCGATGGAGCACATCAGACCCCCAACGTCCGACATGCACCATCGCTCGGCTAAACTTCGAATCAAGAAATCGAAATCCTGGTGGGAAATCCAGTCCGCCGCACATCGGTCCAATGACCACTGGGGCTCCCACGTCATACATACAACTGATTCCCCGCGGCGTGATCGGCGACGGTTCGAAAACAAGATCGATATCCTTGTCGGCGACCAATTGTTTGACCACGCGACGAGCGCGAATCTGTGTCATTAAGTGCAATAGCTGGTTGATGATCAAATCGCGAACGCGAAACGGTAACCACTGGCTGAGTTTCCACACCAAGCGTTGCAGGCCGCTCTCAGTGACATAGTTCACGCCACCTAAGTCCTCGGCGTCCCAGAACTCATCCAACTCCTTGCGGACGCGTTCGTGACAAACCAGATCGACCTCGATACCTCGTCGTTTCATGAATCGAATAAACTGGTAAGCCAAGAGGGATTCGCCGCTCATCGACTTCGATACGTTTTCTGCTACGACAGCAATTTTCATCGTTGGTCCGCCTTCTTCAGGTCTGTTCAGTTTTCAACTCAGGCTGTGCTGGGTTGACCTCTTTGCAAAAACCGAATCCATTCGGCGATTAGCTTCCCTGCGTCGATCTTCGGTATCAGATGAGGCAAAAAGTGTTCCCAGTGAGGCGTTGAAAAAGGGTTTCTGTTTTAAGGGGACAATGATTGGCCCCAATCGTTGGTCTGATGGACGTGATCACGTCTCCGAGCATAAAAATCGCATCCAAGTCAGATTGATCAGGTAAAAGTTTTATCGCTCCAGGGCTCGGCCGATTATCAATCTGATCAACTGCTATTCCAGGATTTCCGAGCATCGCCACGGTTGCACGGCCAGCACATCGTGGGCGTGATCGCGAGCCCACGGCGAAAGTGACTCTGAGGGCAGGAGATTGAAACGCAAACGCGATTTGGTGATGGGGTAAAACTCGTAGCCAAGCGGTTCCAAGAGCCTCAGTACGGGACGGTCGGCCAACGGCGTGTCGTAGTCTTGAGTCTCGAAAAGAATTGCGTCAGGTCGGTGCTTTGACAGCCAAGGTTCCGCTGCTTTCAAAACCGTGTATTCGTGGCCTTCGACATCAATTTTCACCAGGCGTGTCTTGGCGAGACCCAGGCTGTCAAAGTACGCACCGGCCGCTGCGACGCGAACCGATTCGCTTTGAACACCCGCCAAGTCATCACGGACCAATGATGCCGCACCGGTTACGCCCGGCGACAAAAACATTTCGGCTTCGCCATCTGCGTCGGACAAGGCAATCGGATGCACCAAGAGATGACGGTAGTCGTTGTCGGCGGCAGCGGCTTCAATCAGTGACGCCAATCCGACCTGGGGTTCGAATGCATGAACTTGGCCGCGCGGCCCTACTAGCTTGGCCGCCATCAGCGAGATCAGACCGAAGTTGGCACCGATATCGATCACGTTGTCACCCGGACGCAACAGTTTCTTTAGGATCTTGGTGATCTTGGGATCGTAGTCGCCAAAGTAGTACATCGAACGACCCCCGTAGTCATTCAGTTGCAGATGAATCGCAGATCCATCGCGTAGCTTTGATACAACAAATTCCTCTTGGTCGGTTAGATGTCGAAGCAGAGAGAAATTTGCAATCTGTGTGCAGCCGCTTAAAAGCGGGTACACGCGGCAAAATTTTGCAATCGTCGCGCGTAGAAATTGTTGCGAAATCGGTGGGGCAGGGCGGCTGGTCAACGGAAGCACATTGGGACCATGTCCACGGTTGGCGAATCGATCGGCCTTGGAGGCATCATTATCTGCCACCGAAATGCTGGGAACGTCGGCCGTAATTGGCATCGTTTTAAACTCCGGTTTCTGAGGTGATGGTTTTCAAAGTGTCAAAGCCTGCTGGATAGTGCGCAGCGCCCTGTTGGTGCGATTCGTCGACGCGGCTGGCAGGGGTAGGTGTTTGGTCGCTTGTTGGCGTAGGCGAAGTTTGACGCTGGCCATCGGCTTTGACGGAAGAAAAAGCTCGCACCAGAAAGAGTGGATTCCCGATCAGGTAGCGACTGAATTTTCCAACGGGTTGCTGCCAAAGTCGCCAAAGCCATTCATGGCCGATGCGTCGCAGCCATTGAGGCGCGCGAGAAAAATTGCCGGACCAGAAGTCAAAAAGGCCCCCGACGCCGATGCAGACTTTGACATTCAGGCGGTCAAGATTTTGTTGGATCCAGAGTTCTTGGATGGGATTCCCCATGCCGACCAATAACATGTCGGGAGCGACTTGATTGATGCGCTCGATCGCCGCCGCCGTTTCCGTGTCGCTTTGGATATAGCCGTGGTGAAAACCAGCAAGCCGCCAATTGCGGAACCGTTTTTGGGCCGAATGAGCGGCATTGTGGATCGTCTTGGGGTCCGCACCCAGCAGATAATAGGACGCCGTTCGCGGTTGCCGGGTCGAAAGAAGTCTGGGTGTCAAATCGGTTCCATTGACATTGTCAGCCAGCTTTACACCTCGCATTCCGGCTGCCCACCGGACGCCTGTTCCGTCACCAAAAACATGGTCCGCAGCACGGAGCGCCGCTCGATAGCTGGGATTGTTGGCCGCCAAGTTCATGGTGTGTGCGTTTGCAAAGAACAACATCTTGGGATGGTTCACCGCAGACGACAAAATTGAACTCACATCATCGATGACTTCCTCGGTCGTGATATTTGTAATGGGAATGTCCATCACCAAAACGGTAGAGCAAGACTTCCGTTGCGTCGTTGCAGTGACGTTCGCTTTATCATCGTGGGAAAGAACGCTGTTCGTCTTCTCAGCGTCAGCGATCAGATTGACAACTCGTGACATGCGTTTTCCTCTATCAACAGCTTCATGGGACGTTCATCAGCCCTAGTGTCGGTGGATGAACTTTCAAGCATTGAAAATGCAATCCGCGCGCCATTTGAAAACGTTGCACCATGAATCGGGTCAGAACAATCCATTTAATTCAGTAATCGCTAAGTCAACCAATGCTTCTTCGTCGGCCTCGTCTTCCAACAACAGCAAAGTTGCGGTTCGTATCTCGCTTATCTCGTTGATCACCATCAGCAAATCGGCAGGTGTAATCGACTTGTCTTGATTGACATCCAGCGCGGGGTTCCATTGCGTTGGCTCTGCCAGAAAGTTGATGATGATCAACAGGTCTTCGGGAGTGACTTCGCCATCGCCACTGACATCCGTTGCCATTCGAATCGGTGGTGTTTCGACGAAGTTCGTCGCCAAATTTGGTAACGCAAACTGGTCGGACTGTGCTGCGATCGTGGAAATCTGATCATGTGTCAGCGGCAAATTGAAAACGCCGACCTCATCAATCAGTCCTGTGAACGGACTACTACCAGAATCGTAGGATGTTCCTGACTGGAATCGCACGCCGCCGTGGCTGGCCCCGATGCCGATAGGGTCGCTGTGAGGCGTCATCGCGTAACCGACGCCGTTGCCCATTTCTGCTCCATTGAGGTAACCCGTTAGGCTGCCCGCGGTAATGCCGTCGGTGCTTAACACCAATGCAACATGGTTCCATTGGTTCGACTGCACGGGTGCGTGGATCCATGTGCCGGCCCAGCCATTTCCATGAGCGAAATTCTTCCAACCACCGACGACTAATTCGCCCGATTCGATCCAAATGTTCAACCCAGTCGTCAATGCACCTTCTTCGTATAAAACCTGTCGCGATGCGGTTTGATCGGCCAAAAACCATAGACTGACGGTGCGGTCTTCGTAGAACTGTGTGTTGATATCGTCGCTGCTTTGCACACGAACACTAGAAAGTCCGTCCAGTGAAAGCGCGCCGCCACGTCCTGCGTTTTGGTCGATGGCAGCATTGCCAGCCAAGATTCCAACGTCATCAACGACGCCTAAACTGGCTTGGTCGGGAAAAGTATCGAGCACCAGTTGGTCGAACGACCATGACGCAACTGCCTGGGCATCGCCGCTTGGCAGAACATCATCGTTGTCGATCGTGCCCATCGCTTCTTCGATCGTCGCGACTGGTCCGCTTAAGACGCCCGCGCGTAACGAAAACGTTTCACTCGCTTCGGTCTCGTTGTCATCGACGGTGGGAATGGCCAATTGAAATGCCGTTGTGTTGGCAGGGATCAATAGAATGGAACCGTCCCATTGAAAATTTGCTGGCGCGACGATTGATCCAAAGTCCAGTGAACCTTGCGTACTGACGTCGACCAAATCCAAATGCAGCAGAACGTCAACATCCAACGATTCGCTCAGTTGGACGTCAAATAGCAACGTTTCGCCTTCCAGTGCCGTCGCGTCGCTGATCGTGATATCGATCGGTGTAATCGGTGGAACGGTTGCGCCTGAGAGCACCGAAACATCATTGAAATGCAACGCACGATTGTAGACGCGAACGTCTTTGATGAATCCGTTGAATTCAACCTCGTTTGCACCAGTGAATGGTTCCGTGGCAAATCGAACTTCACCGTTGGCACCGCCAATTGCAAGGGATTCACCGTGGGTCCAAAGTTGCGATCCTTCACCACGACCAAATTCAACACCATTTAGGTAGCCAACCAATGCACCGGGTTGGACCGTCGCGTCACCGTCCAGGAAAAGCGTGACATGGTGCCACTGTTGGGGATCGATGGGTGTCGAAAGCCATGTCCCCTGCCAATTGCTTTGAAAAGGACTGCGATTCCAGCCACCGACAATTAGCTGGTTGTCTTCCAGGTAAATATTCAAGCCACGAGTCACGCCGCCTTCTTCGAAAAGAACTTGCCGTCGGTCATTCTCGTTGGCGTAGAAAAAGAGCGAAATGGATCGTTCGTCAAAAATGCCCAGGTTCAAGTCGCTGCTGCTGCCAATGTTGACTTGGTCGCCCAGTCCATCCAGTTGCAGCGAGCTTGTTGTGGTGTAAGGATTAAGGATTTGCGCGTCGCCGATCAGGGTACCGACATCGCTTACATCACCGAAAACCGCCATGTCGCTTACTTGCGTTTCACTGTCGGCAAACGTCCAATGTGCGACCAGGTCGGATTCGATGTCCGGCGTGTCGTCGCTTGAAAGAATCGCTTGGACAGAAAACGATTCGGCAGCGATGCTGGCGGTCAAAGTAAACGTCTCGTCCAGTTCATAAATGTCGTCGTCGACAATCGGGACTCTCACTAGGAACGTCTCGGTCGATGGCGGTAGCGTCAGGCTTGATCCGGAAAGCCAGTTTTGACCTCCGTCGACAGAGGACTCGAGTGAATGGCCATCGCTGGACCCAAAATCTTGTCCGTTTCCAACGGCTGACCCATCCAGCAATGACAATTCAATATCGACTGCATAATCAGTTGGGTCATCCAGCGTAAGAGAAAATATGACGTGGTTCTGGACGCCTTCGGTGGCTGGCTGGGCGGTTCCGCTCAGTCCGGGGACAAAGAAACGACCGTCCGACGCATCAACAAGAGCCCGGTACTTTGGTGCGTCTGTGATGTCTTGCAACTGATACTGCAAGGCTCCCGTCGTTGAATACACCGACAATGGATTGACGTGAGTGAAATGGTTAAACAGATCTACGCCACGTTGATCCAGTTCGCTGATCAGCGACGCATAGAGATCGTACATCCTTGGGTCTGTTTGTGCGTCGAAGACCGCTTGCAGGTAGGGCGATCCCGAATTGTCCGGCAATAAAAGTTGTCCGCCTTCGTAAACCAACAGATCGATTTCGCGCCCAAGTTGTTGTGAATAGGTGGCGGCGAGTTGTTGATGTTCGTCGATCAGCGGCAGCGTGACTTGCGTCAAGTTTGTTTCGGCTAAGTCGATTATTTCGTCGACGGTAGTCTGAGCATCTAGTTGGCTCTGCTGCGGTTGCGTCAACCGAACGTAGCTACCGACTTCGATCGCGTCGAATTTTCCATCCATATGACTCAGGATCGACTCGGTAACTTCGGGCACTCCCGTGAAGGCACTGGCAACGCGGACGATACGTTGTTCTTGTCCAGCGAAAACAGAGCTCCAGATGTCAAAGTCGCGAATCGCTTGCTCGGCCGTGACTTGCCAACGCAGGGACTCGTCACCGCCAGGCAGTTGGTCGGTTAGCCAATTGAAAGCGTCGAAGGTGCCGTTCCACACTTCATTGGAGTATTCCACGTAGACCGTCAGGCTGGGATCCAAGTTGTCGCGAATCAATGTGGCATACTGTGAAACGAATTCGTCGTTTGCTTGATGTGGCATGTTCAACCAAACATCTTTTTGCAACGAATTGGCTAGTTCGATGATGTATTCGTAAGCGACGCCTTTGTCATCGCCGCGCTGCCGCGCGTCGTCGATGTCGCGGCGCTCTGACCAATCGACCAGTGAGCTTCGATTCGCGTCCGTCCAATCCATGAATCGGAGCACCGAAAACGGCTCAAGCGATTCCAAGAACGCAGGATGAAATGGCGAGAAGTCGTCGCCTGGTGACCAGATCTGGCCGGTAAACGAATCGCCTTGGTAGTCGGGCATCCATAAATGCACGTCGCGAATTGGATCGCTTTCGTCCATCGAGTAGATCTTCATCGAGATGCCGGCATTGCGAGGAGTCACATCCAGCAACGCGAAATGTTTGACGATTCCATTTGAATCGGTGAAGACACCCGATTCGATCGTTTGCGCCGCAAATTCCCAACGGACATCGCCGGATCCCTGCCACTCCGCACGATAAATGCCAGCAGGATATTTGTCGCCAATGTCGCGAAACATCAAGGTGCTGATACGTTGTTGGATCAGATGCCCATCGTCATTGACGAATTCATTTAGCGCGACCGGCCAACCGTTTTCGTCGACTTGGACTTCGCCGCCACCCGAAAACGATTCTTGTTGGGTGACTGTGTTGAACGCGTGCGAAAGCCAAGGCCGCGACGTCTTGAATACGTCGGTGAACGTCCATGCGGTGCTGAAGTCAACGATTGGATCCAGGTTCACACCGATTGCCGGGTCCGCTGCCAATGGTCGTCGAGCCTCCAGTTGCTCGAATCGAACGCATCGCCGATTTGGATGCTTCGTTACACGGTGCGACATCGGTTCGTTTCCTACGTCATTGGTTCCAACGGCTCAAGTCAACTCCCGCAAACGTTTCCACCCATTGATTCGATGGGCGAAATCTTTCCAACAGCATTTCGCGCGTGCCAGCTTGCATTGGTGGTGGCGAAAAAGATTGCGCATCCGAAGCCGCGAAAGTTGACTGGCGAAGAAGCTGATACCCTCGCTCTCGGGCCGCCCGCGGGACAAACTTGATGGCGGTCGACACGATTGAATTCGATTTCAACCGATCGGTGACGGCAGTCCTGACGCGACTTTCTAAGAATGCCTGCGATTCGTTTCCGCGACCCTGGGGAGGTGGGAAAAACGACGCTTGGTATTCGAGACCCAAAAAACGACAGACGCGATCAAGCACCTGTTCTTGATTCGTTTTTAATTCGTGACTAAAGAGACACAGAATTGAATCTTCATCGTAATGCTTTAGATACTGCTGCAGTTGCAGACGATAGTCGCTGCTGTTAACGCACATCGTGTCCGTCTGATTATGTTTTTCAAACGGAACCGTGAACGGCTCGTTCCAATGAAGCTCTTTGGACCACCGATGGACGAAATGAGAGTACGCACGATCCACGGGATGACGCATCAGGTAAATCAATTTTGCGTCAGGCGAGTGAGCAGCCAATCGTTCAGCAGTGTGTGGATGCTCGGGATATCGCGTGTAGCCAGTTGATCCGTCGATCAGCATCTGGTCCGGTGGAGCGCCGGAATAGATCGATGCGTACGATTCGATGCCCTTGGCGAAGTGTTCGTCAAACGAAAAGAACTCTGGTTCTTTGGGTTTGGCGACGTGAACCTGAGGATGTTGCCAAAGTAGTGACGCTAGGTAAGTCGTTCCTGCTTTCGCGGCACCGATCAAATAGACTTGTGGAATTCTCAGTCCATTGACAAGACACGGGGCAAAAGGGCTGGTGATATTCATGATGACATACTCACAGGCGTACGCGAACGATACTGAATCACTTCGTTGATTGCCCATGCCCAAAAGGTGACGCACAACAAGCCGTTTGCGACCAGTTGAAAGGGCAAACTGATTTGGGAGCTGTTTTGAAACAAAGCGGACAACATGATCGCCCCCGCAAGAATTGCCGTTAGCCTTGCGTCCTGTCGCAAAAGCACGATGCGGTGGCGCGCTAGCGAGGCAACAATGGCAACGTGTCCCAAGGCAGATCCAACCGCCAAGCCGGCGATGAATCCTGGGAAACCAGCGATGCGAAGACCCAACAAGGACGCCGCAAAACTGCCGGTCAGTCTGGCCAGATTGAAGCTTGCCAACGCACGTGTGTTTCCTAGTGCGACCAGCGCACGAGACAATGTCAAGGACAGCATCACAAACCAAGCCGCAGCGCATAGCCATTGGCAGATTTCGCCCGCCAAGTGATAGTCAGTGTGGTAGAAAGTTTCAAAGAAGATGCGGCAAGTTGCAAACACACTAATCAGCAGCGCCATGCCAATTACCAAAATGACTTCGCGTGCGACTTGCAGTTCACTTGCCAGTTTCGACGGCGATTCTCGTTGGCATTTTGAAAGCAGTGGGTACATAATGCTCATGCACAATTTTTCAACCAGCATCTGTGGCATCGTGGCGATTGCCAATGCGAAGCTGTACAGACCGAGTGTGGGAATATCGAAAAGCCGCCCCATCATCATGCGATCAATTTGCATCGCTCCGAACGCCAACAGTGTGCTGACGAAAATCCATTTGCCAAATCGAAACAATTGTCTTGCGTGTTCTTGGTTCCACTCGATTCGGTTGGAGTAGTCGCGAAGCAGGAAGTGGCTGATGGTGGTGCGAGTCAACGTCATTGCGATCGCACCGGCCACGAGCGCCCACACGGATGGATAGAACCAGGCGATGGAACACATGCAAATACTGCCAGCGATTTGCGAGATGATTTCCAGGCCAGCGAGAGATTTCAGATTCAGATGTCTTTGCAGCGTAAAGATCGAAGTGGAACAGGCGGCATCGATGATGGATGTCAACGCGGCGACAGGAATCAACAGTAGCAACGCCGGCTCGCGATAAAAATTTGCGACCGGCCAGGCCAATAATCCCGCGCAGATCGCGATCACAACGCCGCGAATGAGTTGCAAAGTCCAGGCGGTATTTAGAAACGACGGCTCGTCGCCCTTCGCGTTTTGAATAATGCACGGGCCCGCACCGATCGTGGAAAACATGCCCAAACCAACGATGACTAAATTGATGATTGCCATCGTGCCAAACGCTTCGGGCACCAGCAAATAGCTCAGAATCATGTTGTTGCCCAGCCGCAAAAACTGGCTGGCGCCGTAGCCAATCATCGACCATGCGGAGGCGTTCAGAACAGAATTGTGATGCTTGATCGATGGCAAGGTTGCCGCATCACGAAAGCGAGCGCCGCTGACTGATTCGCTGCGATTCTCCAGAGGAACCGCGATGGTGCTAGCAGATCGCATGTTCGTAGATTCGTGTGAGTTGTTCGCTGGCGCGATCGTGGTTGTAGAGTGCCGATATTTTCGCTCTCGCACGATTGCCTCGTGCGGCAAGTTCGTATCGATCGTTGTTTGCCTGTTGAAGGGCATCGGCAATCTGAATGCGCAGACTGTTATTTGCCGCTTCGATTGCAAGTCGTTTCTGGTTGCCTTGCATAAACAATCCCACCCATCGGCTGTCTTGGTTGAGTGGCAAATTTAGTAGCGACCCCGTGATGCCGTCGTCGATCAATTCCGGAATCGCGTAGACGTTCGTCGCAATACTGGGGCACGCTTCAGCACCGGCTTCGATCATGACCCAGCCAAGTGATTCGTCGAAAGTGGGCAAAATCAACAAGTCGTGATCACGCATCATTTGACGCACTTCGTTGTTGTGCGTTTCAGTGACGTGTCGAATCCACGGTGTACTGCTGAGCCGTTGATGTAGTTTGCCAAGATCGGGGGCGAATTGTTCGAACACATAGTTGTCGTCCACATCCAATTTGGAGACCACGGTCAATTGGATGTCGATACCGTCACGCCGAAGGCCGTCGATTGCATCCAGAGTTGGGATAAGTCCCTTGCGAACAGCGTCGCGACCAACGAATAGAACTCGCAGCGGGCCATGATGAGGCTGGCGTGGCTCGCTGGATGTCGATGGTTTGATCGCTCCTCGAAAGACTTCGATCTTTTCTCGAATCGATGGAAAATTCAGTTCCTCGTACTTCTCTCTGGCTTGTTCGCATGCGATTTCGCTAAGCGATAGCACTGCGCGACAGGCTGGTGAGGCAAGGGAACGCTGCGCAAATCGTGTTTGCCACGAATGAACCCGTCCCAAATAGCGTGGCAGTTCCATCTCACACGACATGACATACCGGGTGGCATTGAGCGGGATCATGTTCCAGGTATGCATCAACGATGCGGTTCGGTCCAAAATTAGCGGCGTGTACGCCCAGAACGTTCCCCGCCGTTCGATCTTTTGGATCGGAATGCGTCGTACTTTGCGATAAACGAACCCCGGTGCGCTCAGTCCGTAAGAAACGCGTTCCAAGTTGTAGTGAGGATCAATGACCCCAACTTCAATTTCATTGGAGGCGAAGGACCGGTTGCTTGCGGTTGCCGGTTGATTCCGTTCACGCGTCATGAGCATGCTGGTACACCAATTGGTTCAATGGGGTTTCTCGTCGAAGTGTGTTTTGAACGCAGTTCTTGTCCGTCAATACGCTCCCTTGGCAGACAACACTGCGGGGATGGTCAAAAAGATGAGCTTCAGATCGAGTGCCAGGTTGCGATTCTCGACGTACTCCACATCCATTTTGACTTGTTGGTCGAAAGGCACATCGCCACGACCGCAAACTTGCCAAATACATGTCAGTCCCGGTTTGACGGCCAATCGTCGCCAATCTTCTTCGGTGTAGTAGGCGACTTCTTGCGGGCACGATGGTCGTGGCCCTACCAGACTCATTTCGCCTCGCACGACATTCCACAGTTGGGGCATCTCGTCCAGGCTGCTTTTGCGAATCAATCGACCAACCAGTGTGATGCGAGGATCGCGGGCAATTTTGAACGAACGCGAATCGCTGTGATGACTCTCTGCAGCCAGTTTTTCTTTCTCGCGATCGGCGTGAACCCGCATCGACCGAAACTTCAAGCAGGAAAACGGAACTCCGCCTTCTCCAATGCGAGTCTGTACAAAGAACACGGGGCCAAAGTCTGTCAGCTTGATGGCAACCATGATCAGCAACAACAAGGGTGACAAAACGATCAACCCTGCCAGAGCCAACGTAACGTCCAAGACCCCTTTGACTCGCTGGTAGATCGAAGTTTGGTCCGAAAGAAAATCGGCAAATGGAAACGAACGATTCGCGTCGAGGCTAAGTGCTGAAGTTTGCAAAGTCGAAGACATCTTGCTATTCCCGTCTCAAGAGATGGTGCGTGAAAACGGCGATGCGGTGCGGCGGCTATCAAATCAAAAACCTAGAGAAGTCTTGGTTCGTCAACGCGTCGTGTCGCTTCGTCGGAAATACTTCCACGCAAGCGAGATGCCAAACGAATATGAAAAAGCGACGAGTTGGGAACCGTTGCCCTACGGACTGCCTGTTGGGGTAAAAATCAGACCCAAGACGATTCGGCCGCCATGCTCAGGATTCGTCGTGCTGCAGCGGTCGATGGGGAGTGATCGGTTTGGTAAAAACTCGTCGCATTTTGAGGAGACATACGCGGTGCACTGCTAGAAAAATGCCTAGAAACGAGCTGTTTGCTGCAGCGTCGATCGCAACGCATGCGATTCGATTTTCACCCCTTGAGTGCCGATCTGTTGATCGCTGGCGATTCAGTCTCGAACCACAATTCTTAGCTGCATCAAATCAGCCAGCTTTTCTGCTTCGTGCCGCGCATCGTGGCGATCGGCAACCATTTCAGCGCCGCGCTGTCCGTATTCTGCCAGCGTCTCTGCTGGCATCTCCAGCACTTCACGCATCTGGTGTGCAAGAGGTTCGACCGCGCCGGCCGGAACAAGCCATCCACACACATTGGGCTGCACAAGTTCGGCGACGCCGGCGATGTTGGTGGAGATCACGGGGCGACCCATCGCTAACGCTTCCATGATCACCACCGGCAGCCCTTCGGCAAAACTGGGTAGTACTAGTGCGCGGCAATTCGTCAATGCCTCGCGGACCTGCGCGTCTTTTTTCCAACCCGCCAATACAACCGTGTCGTCCAATCCGTAGTGGCTGATCAGATCTGCTAATTCGTCTCGCATGGGTCCATCACCCACCATGACGATTTCGAAATCAAAGCCCTCGCCTTTCAAGAGATTGGCCGCTTCCACCAACACATGGGTGCCTTTTTGTTCGGCAAGTCGACCGATGAATAGAAGTTGGCGGTCCGGTGACGGAGGGGTGTAGGGAGCGGACAAAAATTCGCGATCGAGTCCGCAATGGACGACGTGAATTTTTCCCCAATGACGATAGTCGGTCCAGCGATACAACTGGCTGCGACCATATTCGCTAATAGCGACCGCGAATTTTGCGCGCGCGACTTTGGCACCCAGTTTTAGGAACTCGGGCTTGTCGAATTCATGAGGTCCATGCAGCGTAAAACTAAACGGCGGGCCGCCCATCGCATGACACAGCATCGCGACGGTCGCCGAATTGGTTCCGTAGTGTGCATGCAGGTGTTCGATCTGATCCTCGTCCAACCAACGAAGCAGTTGGCATGCTTCAAATAGGTAGATGAAATTGAAAAGCATTCCTCGATCGGAGTGCCAACCGCTTCGAAGCGTCAGAAACAATCCTTTCAAGAACTTCAGCGGCCGCGTGAAAAAGGTTCGGGTAGCTGCCACCGCCAATCCAGCGGTGCCCAAGTTCAGCACCACGGTTGTTCGTGATGCTTCCAGCAGGTCTTTTGGGTCAGACAGTTTGACGGATGTTTGACGGATCGAATAACGAAAGACTTCGACCCCCATACTTTCCAATGCTTCAATTTCACGTCGAATGAACGTGCTGCTGGGAAACGGATATTGATTGACCAGATAGGCAACCTTGCCTTGCCGTTGCGCCGGTTTGGGCCGAACCACGCGACGGTCAGCAAGGTTTTGACGATCATCTAGAACAGTGCTCATGTGGTAGCTCCTTTGTATTCAATCAAAGCCGTTTCTTTTGCAAAGAAACGATTCAGGTGGAATGTTATGGCGCCCAAAACTTGGGGAAATTTCGCCAGAACATCAAAGACGGCCGCAATCCGAGCGTCCGCCGAACTGAATCCTCGTGATCGATAGTAGCGATTCACTTTGGCTACTAAAGCGATGTGACCAGCCAGCAGTAGTAGGCTGGCTCCGTGCGTAGGCCAGGCAAAAAAGATTGCCACTAGCGGAATCAACGCGCCCCAGAAAAAGATGCTGCGCTGTTGGCGTACCCAGTGATGCTCCGGTGCAGCACCGTGCATCGACACGCCTTGTGCATATGCGTGGCCGGATCGTTCCATCCGTCGCCACCATTGTTGAAAACGCGTCATCGCGGCGTCATGGAGTGTCATTTCGGCATCCAATCGCTCGATGTGCCAGCCAGCAGCACGCAGTCGTACGCAAAGTTCTGGTTCTTCGCCTGCGATCACGCTTGAATTAAAACCGCCAACTTCATCAAGCGCACAGGCCCGCATCATCGCATCGCCTCCGCATGCTTTGGCATTTCCGATCGGTGTGTTCCATTCGATATCGCAAAGCCGATTGTAGATGGATTGGTCGGGGTGGCGTTCGCGACGTCGTCCCGCAACAACCGCGAGACGTGAATTCGATTGCAACTTTGCGGCAGCCTGTTCCAGCCAACCATCGGCGACTTCGCAATCGCCATCGATGAACTGAATAAATGGAAGATCGGGAAAACGTTGGCGCAATCGGGACACGCCCTCGTTTCTTGCACGGGCGGCAGAGAAGGGCAGGGTCATGTCCAATTGAACGACCTCGACACCCAGTTGTTGGGCAATCGCGACACTGTTGTCCGTCGAATCGGAATCGACATAAACCGTCGTCTGGCAATTGCGAAGTGAATGCAGGCATCGGTGCAAACGTTCGCCTTCATTTCGTCCAATCACGACGACGCCGACTTGGCTGAGTGCAAAATTCATGTCGTCACCTCGCGGATGACCGCTGTGTGCGAATCGATGGATAGATCGATCGTTCCCTCATTCGCGTTGGGGAACGATTGGTGTTTGTCTGGATCCGAATCCCTGTCGATTCTATGAGTAAGGATTTTTGCAGGCACGCCAGCGGCGGTGCATCCAGCCGGCACGTCGCACACGACGACTGCATTGGCGCCGATTTTTGCATCATCGCCGATGCTGACTGCGCCAAGTATCTTGGCTCCCGCTCCCACGCTGACTCGATTGCCCAAATGGGGTGCATCGGTTGGATGATTCTCCGATCGAATGCCCAGCGTCACGCCGTGTCGCAGGACGCAATCGTCGCCGACAATACTGGCACCGTGAATGACGATCCCATGTTGATGTTCGATCGTGACGCGGCGTCCGATTCGGGCGGTGTAAGGAATTTCGATTCCGTAGTAGTAGGCGCTGCGGCGATAAAAGTGCTTGTACAAAACACTTAGTAGTCCACGTACAAGTTTGGGGCGAACGCCCATCCGCCAAACGCCAAATCGATAGGTTGCCAGCGCGCGGAAGCCTGGGCGAAACCAATCGCTTTGATGAGTTCGGTAGTCCTCGGCCCACAAAGTCGCGAGCTGCCGAATCGAAAAACCATTCATGTCGCAAAGCCTCGAAAGAGAACACTGTTGCGAACAAAATCCAGCAGAAATCGCGGCGGATCGGTGCGTGGTTTTCGCTGTAGCCGCGACCGCACACACCACGACGCATAGCAGACGGTCCAGCAGACGTCGGCCAATGTTGCGTAAAGTCGACCGTGGTTTTTAACAAAGTATCTCCGCCGCGAATCGAACCAATATTTTGGGCGACGTTTCCGCGGAGCAGAATTTCCCGTCACGCCCGATGCTTGACCAACCAAATGAACCACGCGACTGGCCGGTTCGATCCAGCAATCCCAATTCGCTATCGACGCACGACGGCAAAAATCGACTTCCTCGAAATACATAAAGTAATTTTCGTCCAGCACTCCGATCGAATCGAAGACTTCGCGACGGACCAACATGCTTGCACCGGCTACCCAATCGCATTGCCAAGCGGTATCGGACACCGGAGGCGCAACAACGAATCGGTTTAAGATTCGACTGGCATATTTGATCCGTAGTCCTTCGTTAATTTCACTCCAGAAAGTTGGGAATCGAAATGCAGATCGTTGCGGAGTCGTGTCGGGGTCTTCCAGCCGACTACCAACGATGCCGACCTCTGGATGAGCGGCCAAAAAAACGACCAAGTGTCGCAACGCGCCCGCTCGCACGATGGTGTCTGGATTCAATAGCCAGATGAAATCCGGCGTGTCGGACTGATCAAGGGCTGTTCGAATGGCCGCGTTGTTTCCATGCGCGTAACCTTCGTTGGTCGTCAGTGGCATCCAAGTGATCCAGTCTTGCCAATTATTCTGGATGATGGTTTCGCTTAGCAGTTCAACGGATTTGTCTTGAGAATGGTTGTCGACCAACGAGACGCGTACGTCACCCCCTACGATTTTGTGATCCAGCAGCGACTGTAGGCAATCTTGCACAAGCTCGGGTGTGCGATAGTTGACAATGACAATTTGAACTTTCATGACATCAAACTCCAATCGTAGTAACGCCACTTGCCAAGCGATGGCGATCCACCGCTTCGATCGTCCACTGTGCGCGGCGGAAGTACCAATTTTCCGACGCGTGATACTCGGCGGCATCGCGAGCGGCAAACGATAACGTGGTGATGTTGTGTGGTTGTTGTGTCAACGAAAGGATCGCTTCGGCGCTGCCGTCGATATCGCCATTTGGCAGAACCAACGCGGCATCTTCTTCGGTCTTGCGTTCGACCACGTAGTCAATGTCGTATGCAATCAATGGCAAGCCAGCGGCGTACGCATCAAAAATCATTCGTGGTGTGTCCTCGGCCAGCGGTGTAAACAAGAGTGCGTCGTACTGGCGAATTTGATCGAACAATTCTGGTCCGTAGGCCACGTTGCCCAGCAAACGGACACGGTCGTTCAAGTGAAGGGCGTCAATTCGCGTTTGCAATTCGTCGCGTTGTTCCCCATCACCAATGATGTCGAACTGAACATTGCCCCCCATCGCAACGACTTTTGCGATGATTTCAATTGAATCGACCAAGCCCTTTCGTGGCGTTAGTCGACCACAATACATGAATCGCAAAGGGCCACCGTCAAGCAAACGGTGTCGCAATCGTTCGCAACGCATCAGGATGAAATCTTCGTCGACAATGTCTTCTATCGAATAGGACGTGTCGTGAAATAGTTGAGCGTTCTTCTGGTACGGTCCGTAGCGATTCATCAGTCGCGTCCCCTTCAACATGCTCAAACTGGCCGTACTGACGGCGTCGCGACACAATCGTTCGAAGATGTTTGCGTACCCTGCGGCGCGAAGACGGTGCATCGGGGGACGATTCGTGCTCAGTTGCCGTGTTTGCAAAGCGATATCCGTGTCTTGCACAAACACCGTCGCTTTGTTTTGTCGTCTGCCTTCCAAGAAACCTTCGTAGGAAATCGGTCGATAAACATCATCTAAACCCGCATGGACCACGTCTGCATCGCTAACCAGGTCCTTTAGCTCTTGTTGCCAGCGTCGTCGATGTTGCAACCAGTAGTGGCGCGACCGACAGCGGGAATCGAACGACGGAAACACTTCGATGTCCTCTTCCGACGGCACGACCTCCTCCAAGGTTTGCGAAGCGTTGTCGGGATCGTATGGATGTGACGGTGCGATGATGTTGATCGGTCCGTAGCGTCCTGCGAAGGAATCCCGCAGTAACCGCACGGACTTGAGCCATTCAGTTGAAAGATAGTATTTGCTCTGATCCACATGGATCGGAACATGGATCGCTATCAGGTACATGCGGTGCTCTCCGATTCGCGAACGGTACGTTTCCATTCCTGCTGACGATGAAACACGGCGGCCACGTACATCGGGAACTTGCTAAGCACGTAAAGCGGAATCGTGCATAGATTTCCTGGCGACAATAGTGTTCGGCCGTGTGTTAACCAAGCGACGAAAATTGCAATGAACAAACCCGTGCCTGCAGCAGCGATCAGTCCTAGTGGCCACCATCCGATTGCCAACACGACGGTCGCAATCGCGGTAGTGGCCAAGGCTACAAGCCACAGTTGCACAAACAAAGAAAGCGGTGGAATCAGCAAGTCAATCGCTGCGATCATCAAGCTTGGGCGGAATTGAATCACTGATTGCGTTATCAATCGAGGCACCTGTGTTACCAGCGTTTGCAGGTGTCCATGTTCCCAGCGTTTGCGTTGCTCCATCGCGTCTTGACGCAATCGCGGAAGATCGGCGGTAACGATTGCGTGGGGACAGTATGTGGGCGTGTGACCGGCGATCATCAAGTCGTAACTGGTCTTCATGTCTTCGACAATGTTGTCACTGGCCCAGTTGGGGTGTCGTGCCAACTGAGAGGGGAAAGCCATGCCCGAACCGGTCAGAGCACAGCCGAATCCAAGTCGGCTTAGACCAAGCGGGCGGACTTGGTTTTTGACTTTCACGGCAAACGCTGAAACTGCATTCCAGGTTTCTGAACCCGAGGTTTTTGAGTCCGTGTTTTCGGGGCTATTGCTTTCGGGGGTCCTGTGCAGCGGCATCTCGTAGCAGGCTTGGACGGGTGCTTGCTGTGCGATCGCTTGCTTGGCAAGAATCGTGATCGAACCAGGGGCGACCTTGCAGTCGGCGTCGATCATGATCAGAACGTCGCGCGATTGAACTTGCAAAAAGTCCAAGCCTGTTGCAATCGCATAGCCTTTCGCTCGTTTTGCATCATCCTCTCTTTCGATGACGTCAGTTCCCATAGAGCGAGCCAACGAGGCCGTCGAATCAGTGCAGTTGTCAGCGACCACCAGCAAACGATCACTCGGCAACAATTGTGTCTGGATCGATCTGATCGTCCTGGCCAGCACAGTCGCTTCGTTGTGAGCTGGTATCAGCACATCAACGCTGGGCCGCCCGGTCTGCGAACCTATTGGAGAGTCTGCCGCTAAACGGCGACGGGGCGGTATAGCGCCCAGCAAACACTCGCCCATCAACATCAACGCTGGCAACAACAGGGTCGCGCCCAGCATCAATAGTAAGAGTTGAACAATGGTTAGCATCGATTATTCCTTCATGGGTGAGCTTGCGTTGGACTATGTGACGACGCCTAGAATGGGTGCTTGGAATTGAGCCAAGCTAGCGGCGGCAGTTTGCGACGATTCATTGATCGACTGTCCACCCGGAGCACTCAGGATTACTCCGTCGACATGTGAACTGAGTAGTTCGACATCGGCAAAATGCTTGCTGTCCAGTCCTGTGACCAGAATCAGACGATCGTCTTGAACGCAATCTTTAACGCGGGCCAGTATTTGCTCCGCTTGTGTGTCCGCGATGTCGATCGTGTGCAGCAGGCCGCAATGCGTGTGGCTTTCGGTTGCTTGCTCCGATCCGGCAACAACGACTGTGATTTTTTCACCCATTTGAGCCAAACAGTCTGCAACGCGAACCGTCAACCAAAGCGTTGGCAGTCGGCCAGTTAGTTCCACGATTTGAATGATCGAATCGGATCCCGTGAAGCGACGCAGACGATTGGCCAGTAACCGAATCGCTTCGGGATGCATTTGCTCCGTCGCGTCGTTGGGTGGTGTCAGATCGTTGGACGCCGGGGAGGCCAGCGTGATGACACCCAGTTTCTTGGCCAGCGATTCGCCGGGCGATGGCAGCACGTTCTTGAGTCCAAAAATCAGGACGGGAGACGTTAGGCCTAGGAATGCGATCAGGAATGAACCGGCAAATTGCTTGCGATAGTTGCTGGTTTCGCCATTGACGGCCGGTTCGGCCTGCGCAAGTACGGTGAAGACATGCGCGTCGGTTCCCTTCAAGTTCTCAAGGCTTTCTGCCAAAAACGACTGGTCGTCAATGCGTTTCGAAGCGACCAAGAGTTGCTTCTCCAATTCCTTCGCTGCCGGAATCGCCGTTTCAATCTTCTCTAACTCTGGCTTCGTGACGGACAGCAGTTTTTCCAGTTGCTCGATACGAATACGCGAACCGGATATCTGTTGATCAATTTCGCTTCGCTTGCGCTCAAGTTCGCGAAACGTTTCGATTGCGCCGGCCGGATCATTCCCAAGCGACTGAATTTGTGACGTTAAGTCGGTGAGTTCGCTTTCCATTTGCTGCATCGGCGAATTCCCGCGGACGGCCAGTTGTAGCTGTTCGACTTCGCCCAACATCGATTCGTAGCGGGAGCGGGGAATCAATTGGCTGTCAGCGAGTCGCCGGAGACGTGCTAATTCGCCTTCCTTGCTACGCAGTCGTGACTCAGCCACTGCCCGATTTCGTTCGCGATCAATGTCCAACTTGATTTCATCCATGCGACGCAACATCGATGTCGGACTCGCTGGAACAACGCCACTAGCGGTCGTGACGGGTGTCGACCGCGTTGTCGAAGGCATGGTGTGGCTAACGAGAGTCACGTCATGCTGGTCAAGTTTTTCGCGATAGCTCAATCGCGCCTGCAAGTTGATTTCTTCGTCCCGGATGCTTTCCTCAAGCGTATTGACTTCGCTGTCGAGAGCATCAAGGGAAGATTCGATATCGTCGACGCCATACTTCGCTGCCAACTGCTTGTACTGGTCAACCAGTTGCTGATGATCGGGGTCGTAGCGTGATGCAATGGTTTGTCGAATACTTGTCACAAACTGGCTGATTCCTTCGTCACGGATTGAACGCGCTCGCTGATTCCCAATCGCAACGATTTGATCAAGCAGGCGTTTGGCGTCGTCGACGTCTTCCCAAGTCAGAGACAGATTGATCGAAGCATTCCCGCGTCCGACGGAAGTCTTCAGACGCCGTTGGAGTAGATCGACTGGGACTTTTAGACCCAATTCGCTGCGCAGTGCTTCCATGCATTCAAGTGATTTAAATTCCGTCGCCAACGTATGCACATCGGGACTTTGGTAGAGCGGTGCACCGACCGAACTGCGGTTAAACACAAGTCGTGATTCGACTTCGTAAGTGCTCTGGCTGTGCTCCTTGGCCCAGTAGACTGCAGCGATCGCGCTGGCGATGCCCGCAACAGCTAAATATTTCCAAGTGACGCCAAAGAGTTTCGTGACGACGTTGTCCGACGAATCATCAGCGATCATTCGTGGTGTGGATGAAATTTGCAGGTCGGGGTCGTCACTGATGGGCAGTGAGGTTCTTACCAAGGTTTTCGTCATCGGTATTTTCCTAGCCATGTAAAGGAATCTTAGGATCAGACGTGGCCAGCCTGATGAAACGGTTCCGCGTTTGCGCGAATTTTTCGGCGCGGTGGTGCTGACGCAATTCGGTGAGTCGCCATGCGGGGTGAGTGTTTCGTTTTGTTGGCTGCCGAAACGCTGCTGCTAAGCATTCCGATGTAGCACAGCCACGAAAAACCGAAGCCGTTGGAGAACCACACGGTCAACAGCAGCAACATCACCGCCGCGATGGTGCCCGACATTGATCCAATCAGAACGCGGTAGGCTGGGGCGCCAACGAATGCGAGTTGCGAAGACGAACCGATCGCAAATAACCCCAGTGCAAGAAACGCGATCAGACCGGCGATGCCCCAATTCAATATCAACAGCACATAGTGATTGTCGATGGACCGAAAGGTTCGCCGCAGTTCAGGTTCGACGTAGAGCAGGTGATCGGTTTTTGCGCCCCATTTACCATGACCCAACCAGCCTGCGTCTTGCATCGCGGAGGCATAGACGATGTAGAGCAGTGTTCGGTGTTTGGTTCCCGAGTATTCGTATTCATCGCCGTTGATGGTGACGGTGTGACCTTGTTCTTCACCCGAAAGCGATTCCAACTGGTCAACGACAATGGGCCACGCCGCGACCATCAGGGCCAGAGCCGCGAAGGCCAGAATGCCCAAAGGTAGTCTCCATGCGGGTTTCCAAAAGAACAGTGCACTCCCGATCGAAACGGCCAATACCAATATGGGACCTCGCGAGAGCGTGCAAAATACTCCTGCAGCACAAAGGATCGGCGTCACGATAAACAGTCGCGGCAATTGGTTATTCCAAGCTTGCCGTGCGCCTTCGATCGACCATGGAAAAAGCATTGCGATCGTCATGCCAAAATAGATCGGATGCCCCAGCGGGCCTTCGGCGCGGCGCAGATTCATTCGATAATTTTCGCCGGCAATGCGTGATCCACCGCGACCCGCGATCACGTTGAGCGGGTTGACTTTGGTAGTCGATTCGACCACCGACCAAGTGGACAAGACCAGGCAAACAGCGCACGCATACGGCAAAAGTTGATCCAAATCGCTGAGCTTTGTGATGACCAATCGGCCCATGACATACGGCACCACCCATGTCGAAAGGATGACCAAGCATTCAGATGGGCCGAATAATTGGGAGCGTTGCAGCGAAATCATTGCGACGACGGTGAGGACGCCAACAAACAAGTCGACCCAGTTCCAGCCTTTGATCCATCGACCACTGCCAATGCAGATGACGGCCAGCAAACCAAGTGTCATGAATCGCAGATCAATACTTAATGCACCGACACCGCGTGACAGCCATGCGGGTGCCAGCATCGCGCAAACCCAGCCCACGCGAGTTGCCAAGCTAGCACAGCTGATCAGCACGCTGACAAGCAACGCGACGACAATCATGGCGAGAATGGGAAAGAACAAGGAACAAGTTTGCTTGAGTGTGAGTCGTCGTTTCTTGCCAGTTCTCCGAATGGATGGCCGGACAAACGCAATGGGATTTGCAAAACGTGATTCGCAAAACCTGTACCGCGTGCCGCTAACGGATTGTGAATGCCCACCAGAAAAGTCACGTTGACGATTTGCGGGGGCGTACGCGCGCTTGCTGGCGTGGCATAGCGGTTAACAACTTTCCCTTCACCGACATCTGAGAAGAAACCATCAAAATTTGTTTCTGTATCGGTGTGGTTCGATCGAAACTGGTCGACGATCAGAACGATAAAACTGTCTGGCGATTCGCTGCCATAGTGAGAATGTAAAAGCGCCCATAGACGAAATGCGAGCAGAGAAGGGCAGTCTGATGAGTCACATTAAACCGCTCGCTGGTGTCGCGAAATCTGGGAAGCCAATCAACTACGAAACAATGGCGGGTGTCAGCGGGTCACGGATTGTTTCTTCGAATTGCTCTCGCGCGCGTCCGGAATCGATCTTCTGTGCCCACGGCATCGGCGAGATCGAACCGGCACGCGTATCGATGTTCTGCGTCGCGAGTCCTTCGGTTGGCGTTTGGATTTTTAGAACCACTTCGTTGATGTGAAGCGAAAAGTCGGCCGACAAGTGACACTCTTGACCGTCTTGGACGGCCTTTGCCAAATCAGCGATGCCGCGTGAAAAGTCCATGTGATGACCTCCGGTTCCGTAACAATGTCCAAACCCTGGGCCTGCCAATGGCGGCAACTTGCGTCGATGCACACCCTTGATCCTTGCCATCAACGGGATCTTTTTCATTCTCGCTGACATGGTCGAAAACGGTTCGACATACACCGGCGAGTTGTAATACCAGCAGTCTTCCACGGACAACGTGCCATCGTCGCCGTAGATTTTTAGGTGGTGATCGTGTTGGGCGATGATGCTGCATGTCAGCCTGGCCACGACACCGGATTCAAATTCCAAACAGGCCACCGAAAAATCGGGTGCCATCACGTCAATTGTTTCCCGGGTGTTTTTGCTGGGAATCAGGCAGCGCGGGAAAGTCGTCAGTCGCGTGACGGAACCAAAAAACGCTACCAGCCAAGTGAGATAGTAGCCGGCGTGTTCCAGCGTGCAGCCAACTTCAAGTTCGTCTTTCACCGGCCATGGACGGCCCAGAATGCTTTTCCACTGGTCGTATGGCATTTGGTGAATCAAACCGTCGTCCATCTCCGCATAAGCCAATCGAACGGTTCCAATTGCGTTATTGCGCAGTGCCTGCCAAGCCGTTTGTGCCGTTTCACTCAGGACATTGCAGGGTGCTGAGGACAATTGCAAGCGTCTGGATTTTGCCATGTCGACCAATTCGGCAGCCTGTCCCAAATCCGTGGCCAGGGGTTTTTCGCTGTACACGTGTTTGCCCGCATCCAGTGCAGCAGCGGAAATCTCAAAGTGACTTCTGGGGTTTGTCAGATTGATAACGGCGTCGACGCGATCATCGCAAAGCACTTCATCAATGGATTGATAGTGATGGCCGCCAAAATGTTTGCACAACTCTGACGATCGTTCCGCAATGGCGTCGTGTGCGCCCAAGAAGTTTAGTTGGGGATGATTCGGGAGCGTTTGCAGATAGAAGTCAGCAACGTATCCGCAACCAATCAATGCAATGTTCATTGATAACTCAGGCGTTGTGAAAATGGGTTCAGGGCGAAACAAATGACATTTCATTCACTACGCAAGTGCCGCGCCGAAATCGCCAAACTGAAGTCTTGAACACCTGCCACTGCGCACTCTGCGCGCAATTCTTCAATCCAATGCGTCTCTGGTAAGCACGTCGGCGTGGCGATCCATCACACAAACTTTATCTTGCATTTGTTGCCAATTTAAACTTCCTCCATAGGGTTAGGGCTGTGGGCCCTAGGAGGCTCTCTAGGTGGGTCCGCCCTCCATCGTAAATCAGATGATTTGCGAAACCGGATACCGGCATGGGGTTTGCCTAGTTTGACTTCCGGCACTGCTTATAGCAGTTTCAAACGAACGAGAAAGACGCTCGCGTTCAATCAGCCATGAGAATTATGGACAGCGAAACGATTGGAATTGAAAGCCGTCGATTTGCGAGCCATTGACTACACCGTTCCCAATGCGCGACATGAAGAAACAGTCATTAACAAAACCAGATGCGATCATTGCCATTGTCTCCAATGATTCCAAATTTGCAGCCAGTGTGAAGTCCGATCTAGGCGCATGGGGGTTTTCCAGCATTGTTGCTCACGACGATGCGCAACTGACCGACGTGATGAACCAGCAGGCACCGACTTGTGTTGTGTTGGACGTGAGCCAGCCTGATGGTTTAAGTGACTCCGCGGCCGACCGAGTCGTTGACATGCGGCTTCTGGATCGATTGCGTTCTGGTTGGAAGACGACGCCCGTGGTCGCTGTGTCATCCGATCCATCGATTTCGCTAGCGGTGTCGCTGGTCAAGCATGGCGCATTTGACGTCGTCGCCAAATCCTGTGCGACGAAACAGATCAGCCGTTTGGTTGACGGGTTGGCCAAGCAGCAGCAAGCCGATCATCGGGCCATGAAGCACCACGAAGCGCACTGTAAATCGCGTGGGATGGGGAACTACGAAATTTTGGGCAAGAGCCAAGCGGTGATGGACGTTTTGGATTTGGTCGAACAAGTTGCGCAAAGCGACGCGACCGTTTTGATTTTGGGCGAAAGTGGCACGGGAAAGGAGCTGTTGGCACGTGCGATTCACCACAATTCACTTCGAGCCGACAAGACGTTTGTGCCCGTCAATGTCGCTGCTTTGCCACCCAATATCGCCGAAAGTATTTTGTTTGGATACGAAAAAGGTGCTTACACGGGCGCCGATACCGCATCGAAGGGTTGGTGCGAAACGGCCAACGGCGGCACCTTGCTGTTAGACGAAATCGGCGAGATGGACATCATGCTGCAAGCCAAGCTGTTACGTTTTTTGCAAGACGGAACCTTTATGCGGGTGGGTGCCAACCAACAACAAAAGGCAGACGTCCGCGTCATTGCGGCGACAAACCGAGAACCAAAAGAAATGGTTCAATCGCATCTCTTGCGAGAAGATCTTTACTATCGGCTGAACGTGTTTCCTATTCGGATGCCACCGCTGCGTGAACGTCGGGAAGACATTCCGATTCTTGCCAACACGTTCTTGGAACGATCGGCGGAACTTCATCGGCGGCAGGTCGTCGGGTTTAGCGAAGGCGCGATGGAGTGTCTGGTTCAATACGATTGGCCGGGCAATATTCGCCAACTGGAAAATTTGGTGACGCGGATGGTGTTGCTGACACGCGATGCTTTTATTGGCATCAGTCACGTGCCCGCGGAAATCAAGTCGACTCGCGCCGGCACGCACGTCCAGCCCGAACCCGAGCTGAGTCATATGAAAAATGTGGAACGGCAAGCCATCGTAGCGGCATTGGAAAAATCCGACGGCAATGCCGTGGCAGCCGCCAAGCTACTTGGCCTTGGTCAGGCGACGATCTATCGAAAGATTAAGCGCTTTCAGATCGAACTGAATCAGATCAAAGCTGATTCTCGCATCTCTTAACATCGCGTTATGCGAGTAATGCGAGCGTGCCCGCTGTGGCGCTACGCGAGCGTGCGCTGGGGAACCATGCGAGCGTGCGTTCCGATGCTGCTCCTGCATGTGCTTGATCCGCGACATCGGTTTGCCTGTTCGATATGAGGAAGTTGCCGCAGGGGTTTCTCGATTTGATTCATTCTTGTTTGTCATGTGATGAACGCGTAACGAATCGTGCCGTACGACGAAATCGCTGCGTCAGTAATCGTTGCCTATAAATGTCATTAAAGGTTCTGCGAGTGACGTTAACGGTGCTTTGAATGAAATGGTCTAACACGAATCACAAACGTCCGTGTGTTCGGAACGGGAGTTGCGTTCCCTGGGATCAGTGAAACATTCCTGGCTCGTACGATTGGACGTCAACATGAAAACGGTTTTAGTCACCGGCGGCGCCGGCTTCATTGGCAGCAACTTAGTCAGGCATTTAATTCGCGCTGGCTACCGCGTCGTCAATTTGGACAAACTGACGTATGCGGGAAACCTTGCGTCGTTGAAGGATTTGGAACAAGACGAGAATCACATTTTTGTTCAGGGCGATGTCTGCGATGGGATGTTGGTCTTGGAACTACTGCATCGATACGATTGCGATGCGGTAATCAACTTGGCAGCCGAATCACACGTCGATCGCAGTATTGGTTCGCCCGGCATGTTTGTCCGTACGAACGTTGTCGGCACTTTCGAGATGCTGGAAGCAGCACGCGAATATTGGCATGCGTTGAGCGAAGAACGCAGTCAAGGATTTCGCTTTGTGCACGTGTCGACCGATGAAGTCTTTGGGTCACTTGGGGATTCGGGAAGCTTTACTGAATCGACGCCGTTTCAACCCAATTCGCCGTATTCGGCATCCAAAGCAGCCAGCGACCATCTCGTCCGTTCGTATCACGAAACATTTGCGTTGCCGACGATCACCACCCACTGTTCAAACAATTATGGGCCTTATCAATTTCCCGAAAAGTTGATTCCGTTGATGACGTTGCATGCGGTCGAAGGCAAGCAGTTGCCCGTCTACGGGACCGGTCTAAATGTACGTGATTGGCTACACGTCGAAGATCATTGTTCGGCGCTGCGGTTGATTTTGGAGTCCGGCCGGATCGGTGACACCTACAATATCGGTGGCGATGCCGAACGCTCCAATTTGGAAGTCGTGCATGCCATCTGCCAAACGGTGGATGAGCTTTGCCCAAGCGACCAACCATCATCAAAAAATATTCAGTACGTACGTGATCGACCTGGTCACGATTTTCGCTATTCGATCGATGCGTCAAAACTTTCGTCTGAACTTGGCTGGAAACCATCCGTTTCATTCGAGCAAGGTATCAAGGACACGGTTAGTTGGTATTTGTCGAATCCAGATTGGGTGACCAGCACACGCGAGAAAGGTTATCACGGACAACGGTTGGGAACGTCAGCCAATTCGATGACCGATCAGTTGACGCAGTCGACCGAGCGCGAACTTGGATCAACCGTCGACAAACCGTTCGACGGCGTCGTGTTTGAGCAATTGACACAGTACACCGACGATCGTGGATGGTTGATCGAGTTGTATCGCAACGACGAAATTCCGATCGGCAACGAACCGGTCATGGCTTATGTCAGCCAAACGATGCCGGGCGTTTCTCGTGGACCCCATGAACACGTCGACCAAAGTGACCTGTTTGGTTTTTTTGGACCCGGTGACTTCCGATTGTATTTGTGGGACTCGCGCGAAGGCTCGCCGACATTCGGAGAACGATTCACCGTGGTCGTGGGTGAGAGCAACCCTCAGTCGGTGATCGTGCCACCGGGCGTAGTGCATGCTTACAAGAATATTAGTCTGCGTCCTGGAATTGTCTTTAACGCACCCAATCGTCTGTACGCCGGTGAGGGCAAGAAAGAAGCGGTTGACGAAATTCGGCACGAAGACAACCAAGGAACGCCCTATCAACTGGTCGACGCATAGTGTGCCAAGACGTTTGACGATCAACAGCGACTGGACGATCCGGTTGACTTCACGCTTGGACGCAAATTGACTAACACTTATCGCGAGACGAATCATGTCAGCTACTGAATCACGCGTTTCCAAAGGCATCATTCTTGCCGGCGGTAGCGGGACCCGCATGGCTCCCATGACCAGTGGATGCAATAAGCAACTATTGCCGGTCTACGATAAACCAATGGTGTACTACCCGCTGTCAGCATTGATGTTGGCGGGGATCCAGGATGTGTTGCTGATTTCTTCTCCTGAGGAGATTGACCGGTTTTCGTCACTACTGGGCGATGGTTCACAGTTTGGAATCCAGATCAGCTACGAAGTCCAGCCTCGACCAAACGGTTTGGCGCAAGCGTTTGTGATTGGAAGCTCGTTTATTGGCGACGACAATGTCGCGCTCATTCTGGGCGACAATATTTTTCACGGCAATGATCTGGCGACGATCTTGCAGCGTGCGGCGGCCAACCAAGAGGGCGCGACGATCTTTGCGTATGAAGTCCGCGATCCCGAACGCTATGGTGTGATCGAACTGGATGAATTTGATAATCCGATTGCGATTGTCGAAAAACCGATCGACCCCCAAACAAATTTGGCCGTGCCCGGGATCTATTTCTTTGACAACCGTGTGGTTTCGATCGCGCAGTCATTACAGCCATCGGCTCGCGGCGAATACGAAATCACTGACGTGATTGAGCATTATTTGCAAGACGGAACGCTATCAGTCCAGCGATTCAGCCGCGGTATGGCTTGGCTTGATACAGGAACCCCGATGGCTTTGCTGCAAGCCGGCAATTTCATTGCAGCGATCGAGCAGCGGCAAGGATTGCGGATTTGCTGTCCTGAAGAAATTGCGTTGCGCATGGGGTTCATCACTGCGGAACAACTTGCAGAAAACACGGCCAACATGAAAAGCGAGTACGGCGCGTATTTGCGATCGATCACAAAACAGTTTTCCAACAATTCGCTGGCCGCCAGTTAAGCGGGCGAACGATTGGGCTTAGCAAAAGGGATGCGACCATGCGTTGGGGAATCATCGGGACGGGTTACGCAGCACAGCAGTTTATCAACGGACTGCGTGAGTTAGACGATGTCAACATCCGCGCGGTTGCTTCGCAGTCGCCCCACCGCGCGTCGCAGTTCGCCGCCCAGTACTCGATCGATGCGTTCGAATCGTCGTATTCCGATTTGATTGCTCGCCAAGATATTGACATCGTTTATATCGGTGCCATCGCATCGCTTCATCATGCGCTGTGCATGGAGTGCATCGAATCCGGGATGCCGGTGGTCTGTGAAAAACCGTTTGCGATGAACGCGGATGAGGCGGCGGAGATCGCCCAGGCATCCGAGACGTACGGTGTGTTCTGCATGGAAGCGATGTGGTCGCGATTTATTCCTTTGCATCTTCGATTGCGTGACCTAGTTGCCAGTGGTGAGATCGGCGAAGTGATGTCTGTGTCGGCGGACTTTGGGCTTCGACAGACACCGCGTTCGAATCCACGGTTGTTTCGATCGGACTCTGGCGGAGCGATCTTGGACTTGGGTGTGTATCCAACTTCGCTAGCAGTACAGTATTTGGGAGAACCGGATCACGTGCATTGGGATTGTGTCAACGGACGATACGGCCCGGATGCGTTGGATAGCGTAAACGAACGAGCCGTCGGTGCGTTTCGATACAAATCCGGTGCGTTGGCTACGGTGGCGGCCGACATCGTTTGCGAGCTTCCGACTCAGGCAACCATTGTTGGCACCGATGGCGTCATTCAAATCGACACGCCCATGTATCGACCGGATACCGCTAGGCTGACGCGATCAGCAATTCCGGCGGGGGCGTTTGAATCGACTCGCAGCGGCAATCTAGGATTATTCAACGCCAAGCAAAAGGCTCGCCGGATTTTGTCCGCTGTCAAACGTCGGTGTTGGCCGCCCTATCGCACGATCCACGTTGGCTATCGCGGCAATGGTTATCAGTATCAGGCCAGCGAAGCAATGAAATGTCTCCAGGATGGCTTAGTCGAAAGTTCCATCATGCCGTTGGACCAAAGCGTGGCTGTGCTGCGAACCATCGATCAAGCCAGCAGGGAAGGGGCGAGTGGTCAAGCAGATCCGCAGGATTTTCAGACCAAAACGACTGAGCGTGCTTCCGCTCCGCCGTTGAAAGTTGTCATCTAAGCAACTGGGCGCCCAAGGCTTTTCTTTTTGGGATACCGGCTCAGATTTGCAGCCTTTTCCCACGAAACGAAAGCATCGTCCCAGGTTTGCATTTTGCCCTGGTTAGACGAAGTGGCTTGATGGCGGTTATGGTAGTTCGTAGCTCCCCTACACTTTTGCTCTACCGCTCCAAGCAGCTATGAAAATCATTCTCGCAGCACCTCGTGGTTTCTGTGCCGGCGTCAACATGGCGATCGATTCGCTGGAGCTGACGCTGCAAAAATTCGGTCCACCGGTCTACGTCTACCACGAGATCGTTCACAACCAATATGTGGTCAACCGATTCAAAGAAAAAGGCGCGATCTTTGTCGACACCATCGACGAAGTCCCCGAAGAAAGCGTGCTGCTGTTTTCGGCCCATGGTGTTTCGCCGGCAATTCGTGAGGCTGCCAAAGCTCGCCAGCTGAATGCTCTTGATGCGACTTGCCCGCTGGTGACGAAAGTCCATCTTGAGGCCATCAAGTACGCCAAGGCCGGATTTACAATCATCTTGATCGGCCACGAAGGCCACGATGAAGTCATCGGCACCATGGGCGAAGCTCCCGAAGCGATCGTTCTGGTCGAAGATGAAGCGGGCGTGGACGAATTGCAAATTGCGGACGAAACCAAACTGGCTTATCTGACGCAAACTACCTTAAGCGTCGATGACGCAACGCGAATTATCAAGCGACTTCGCGAGCGTTTCCCAGACATCGAAAGCCCGCCCAAAGAAGACATCTGTTACGCAACCCAAAACCGCCAAGAAGCCGTCCATATATTGACCGATCGTGCTGACGTGGTTGTTGTGCTTGGCAGTCAGAACAGCAGCAACTCGCAACGACTGCGAGAACTTGCCGCCGACAAAGGCAAAGCAGCCTATCTAGTCGACGGTCCCCAAGATCTGAAAGACGAGTATTTCACCGACGCCAACACAGTCCTGATCACTGCCGGAGCAAGCGCCCCCGAGTCGGTCGTCCAATCCGCCATCGATTGGCTGGTTAATAAATTCGGAGCCACCGTCGAGACCGCCGAGATTCGAGAAGAGTCAGTCGTCTTCCCACTACCCAAACCACTGCGAGCTTTCGCGGCGGAAACAAAAGCGTAGCAACTCTTGAGTCTATAAGAGGCGGTATATGTTTCGAGCTGCGATTGCCGTTTTATGCTTGATTTTGCTGGCGTTAGCGGCTTGTTCGTATTGGCTGGCGAAAGAGCCTGGCATTGCCCCAGGGCCCACTGCCGAAGACAAGTCTCCTGCATCTTTGGTGAGGTTGCAGGAGCGTCTTGACGATGCAAGGGATTTGCTGAAAGAAGGAAAGGATTCCGCAGCATCGAGCGAAATTCGGCGTTTAACGCAATTGCGTCCTGCGTTCTTGCCGGCCCATCAGTTTGTCGTCGAGCAGCACTTTGAAAGCGGTCAATTTCGATCAGATGTCACACATTTCCGAACACTCTTGCATCACTTGACGGTGTTGGCGGACCACGGTGATCTACCGGGCAAGCTTGCGTTAGTGCAAATGTACGTGGTCTCCAAGCAGACCCAAAAAGCTGTCGATCTGATCCGGACACTGGTTGTTAAACGTCCTGATCTCTATTTGCAGTTGGCAACGCTGTTGAGGGAGCAAGGAGAGGTCGAGTCTTCACGCCGTGCAGCCTCACGCGCGGCCGAACATTTCCGTCAAGTGATTCAGAACGAAGACGCTCATAACTACTCAGACTTTATCGCGCTCTCTAGATCACTATTGATTTTGAAGCAGCGAACTGAAGCGATCGACGTTCTGAGAACCGGAGTAAAAAAGTTTCCAGAGCTTGAGCCGACCCTTACACAGCATCTTGTTGAAAAGTCGGACCGATTGCGTGGTAACGACATCGCTCAGTCGACAAGGCTTCTCAGGGAAGCAGCTGAACTGTCTCCAGATGCTATCGCAGTCTGGATTCGAGTGTGTGAACTCCGCAATGAGACATGTATCTATGACAGAGCCAACACGATCCTTGCCACTTTCAAACGGCAACAGAAGAGCAATGGTGCGATCGACATTGTGCTCGGCGCCCAGGCATTTCTCGACGGACGAGTCGATCAAGCAGTCAACTCGCTTCAAAATGCCGTTGATCGTTCGACGATTAACTCACGTAATCATCAACTAGCGCTAAACAACTTGGCTTCCTACTTGGCCCAGGTCGATCCACCCAGGTTCGACCAAGCAAAAAGCCTGATCGATGGCCTCATTGCAGCCCATCCTCAGAATTCCGAGTATCTATTTACCCGTGGGAATATTCTGGCCGTTGAAGGGAAAGTCGAGGCGGCAGTCGTCGATTTGGAGGCGGCGTTATCGATGGGGGCCCGTGATCAACGTCTGGTTCAGAAGCTGGTGGGACTGTACGAGCAGCTTGGTCAAACTGTGAAAGCTGCAGCTTTGCGGGATCAGCAACAATGGTTTCTTGGGATGAAAGCAAGGACAACGTACGGTCCTAGGGAAAGCCTGGAGGGCAAACTATTCAGCGAGTCAGTCGATCAGGGAGCTTCCGAAGAGATCGTGGTGGAAGACTAGCCACCAATCGGGACGAGGGACATGCTTACACCTGCAGTTTGTTGGGCTCTATCCCGCACACTGCCCCTCTGGCGGATGATTGTTTGATCTGACCTCGCGGTTTGTTTAATTTACGCAACCCAGCTAGTCCGTGCATCAAAAGTGAGAAAATTATGGGCCATCGAATTATTGGAGCCCTCGCAGCGTTTTTTGTGGCCAGTGCTTTCGCCTTTGCAGCTCCCGTCAACATCGTTGCCAACATTTTGGATGGCGGGGGTGAGGGATTCAATGACGCGACATTGGGAGCAGCGCGAACCGGTGCTCTGCAATTTGCGCTCGATATTTGGGGCAATGCACTAGAAGCTTCTTACGTTGGTGAAACAGTTACGATTGACGTCCAGTTCAATCCACTTGGCGGCGGCGCAAATTCAGCGACGTTGGGATTTGCAGGCGCTTTGGGGTCTGGATTTGTTGCTGGCAACCCGCAGGGAAACAATGTCTTTTTCGCAGGCGGAATCCGCAACCATTTGAGTGGAGCGGATGTTGTGGCGGGTAGCGAAATGCAAGGTTTTTTCAATTCAGACGTTGATGGGAATACTGTTCTAGGAAATACGACTTTCTACTACGGCACTGACGGAATGGGCGGCGCAAACACAGTTGATTTCGTTGAAGTAGCGTTGCATGAAATTGGTCACGGTCTGGGGTTTGGAGGCACGATCGCGCCTTTTGATGCCGTTGGTGTAGAGATCACTGATCAGAACAACATCAACGATGGCACGCAGGTCCCGACAACTGCTCGCTATATAAATGGTGGTCTTTTCAACAGCTTTGACAATCAGGTTGTGCGAAAGAGCGACAGCGCGGCTCTTACCGGACTTACTGACGCTGAACGTATGACGGCAATTCTGAACGATGACATTCGCTGGAACGGAGCGAGCGGGGTCACCGCTGATTTGGAAGGCACGTATTCGACCGACTTTGGAGGCACACCTGCGGGTAATTGGAGATTAGGTTCTACGTATTCTCACGTAGACGAAGACGACTTTCCGCTGGAACTGATGAGTCCGATCGCGACCGTAGGCACAGGATTCGAGATAGATCCAATCACTCGCGGAATGATGTCTGACGTGGGGTGGACCGTAACAGCCGTTCCCGAGCCTTCCACTGTGTTTGCGATTATTTTGCTAGGTGGAGTTTCCTTCACCCGTCGCCGGCGGAATTAGGTCACGTTCGGATATTTACTGTCAAATACTTGCTTGAAGGTCCGGATGTTTGTCCCGATGGCGATCCATGTTATGACACAGGCTACGGTTTCCGTATTTCGGAGCTGAATGGCCGACGCTTTGAGTTCTGCTCCCCCCCACAAACCTGGAATGATGTCATGAAACGCTTTTTGAAGATCGCTGTGTTACCAGCACTCTTGATCGGTGCCTTCGCCGTTGCATCCGCCCCATCGGCTCAGGCGGTTGGGCCGTTCATCGGGCCGCACCATCGCCATATGGTTCGCCGAGCTGCGTTTCACCAACGCATTGCTCCCGTGCGACCTGTCGTGGTGGCCTATCGGGCACCCGTTGTTTATCCGATGGTCCGCCCTGTGATTACACCGGTAGTGACTCACCACGTTCACTATCCAGCCGTCGTGCCGGTCTATCGACCCGTTGTGACGTACAGCAGTTACTACGGTTACTAAACGCTTGCAGAGGAAAAGATTTGGCTCCCGCGCGAAGCTCGCGGGAGTTTCGGATCTCTGTCAAACTAGGTGCCGCCGCAGCAATGCGGCGGCTTTCTTTGTTGCATGAAAAGGAAAAGTCTGGCGTGACCGCGATTTTGCCTACGGACGATCACCAGCGTCCTGTGACGGTGTTTGGCGCGGAGAAGATTCGCGACACGTGTGCATGCTTCGCCGACGCACATTTATCTGGGAACGTTTGGTTTCGGCATTAAGTGTTTGACGAGACTGTTGGAAACGGACTCACCGCGTTCACGATCCAGTCGCTGGCCCCGTATATCAGCCGGTTGTGACTACGGCAGAACGATCGGGCCTATCTTTGCATCGACACATTCCGCCCTGCATCTGTCCCAGCCCGGATTCGACAGTCGCGCTGACAGTCATTTAGGTGTTAAGCCGCCAACGAGAGATACTCGATAGCGGTTTTCTTATTACGTGCTGGCGATAAATGCAAAGCAGGCGTGCTTGTCTGGCCAGGGGTGCGATGGGCAAGTGAGTGACAGGCAGATCCACCAATCGCGTACTTGAGATCTATCGGCCGGTGGATTCGAGGATAGCCATTTGGGTGGCGAATTGTCGACACAAAGGTGTGGTTAAGGTTAATCCGTTGACCCTTGAGCCAGCCCTCATTAGTCTGATCCAGAATCCGAGTGACCGTTGATTGACATTTTGAACCAAATGATCGTAAGAATTTTGTTCAATCCACAGTCGCTCGACCTTCTCTTCTCATTTCAAACGCAGCCTCGCACAAAGCCATGCGTTTGGACTTTTCAAGTTCTTATCATCGGAGAGTTCGCATGGTATCGCGACTGAAGTGGATGAACTGTTTCGCAGTTGTCCTTTTGTTGGCGGCGGTCAATTTTTCATCCGCCTATGCAGGAACCTTTGCCGTCAGTTCACGCTCGGACATGACAGAAAAAATGGTACGCATTCGAGCGACTCAGTTTTTGCAACGTGCCACGTTTGGGCCAACGCAGGCAGAAGTGGACGCGCTAACGTTGGAGATGATCGACAAGGGCGTGACGCAAGCGGCATCGGATTGGATCGACGCTCAGTTTGCGATGCAGCACACTTCGCATGTCGCCACTGCCAAGGCAATGCTGACGGCTGATGGGTGGGAAGACGACGAAGTGAGTGTTGGTATTACCCGTTACCGCTACCAAGCTTGGTGGCACAATGCGATTACGGCACCCGATCAATTGAAACAACGTGTGGCCTGGGCTTTGATGCAAATTTGTGTCGTCGGCCAAACGGGGTCCGGGTTCAATTCAACTTCCGAAGACAACTTGGGACAGCCGCGTTGGCTTGGGCTGAGCAACTACTATGACATGCTGCTTGAAAACAGTGACGATACTTACCGCGACGTGTTAGGCGACGTCACGTTCAGTCCGATCATGGGCGTGTATTTGAGTCACTTGCGAAATAAAAAAGGTGATCCTGCCAACGGCGTTTTCCCTGACGAAAATTATGCTCGTGAAATCATGCAATTGTTTTCCATTGGATTGTATGAACTGAAGCAGAACGGTGAGTACAAAAAGGATGCTCAGGGCGAAGACATTCCTACCTATGGCAATGAAGAAATCAAAGCGTTTGCGAGACTCTTTACCGGTCTGAACTACGCTGGCAGCACGACGGTCAGCAACGGTTCGTCGAATCTTCACACGCCGATGATCATGCACGAAAGTGGTCACGATCAGGATCCCAAGACGCTGCTGCAAGGCGTGACCCTTCCAGCGACTACCGATGGTGTCGCAGACATCAATGCTGGTCTAGACAACCTTTATGCTCATCCCAACGTTGCGCCGTTTATTTCGCGATTGCTGATCCAGCGATTGGTGCGATCGAATCCATCGAAAAGGTACCTGGGGCGAGTGTCGGCTGTATTTCGTGACAATGGTCAAGGCGTGCGAGGCGACTTGAAAGCTGTTGTCAAAGCAATTTTGCTAGACCGTGAGTGTTGGAATTCGATTCGGATCACTCGGGTACGCAGTCCGTTGTCGATCAAGGTTCGTGGTACTGGCACGGAACGCAGCCGGATGATGGAGCCAGTCGTGATGTATGCGTCGTTCATTCGGCGTTTCGGGAATGGCGTTTCGGTGACACATACTGACAACGACGACAACGTCACTACGCCAGATTCTGGTGGTTGGTACAAGTTGCCCGGTATGGGATACAACTGGTCGCAGCAGCCCTATAGTTCGCCAAGTGTGTTCAACTTTTATTCTCCCAACTACCAGCCCGCTGGACCGATCAGCTCGTTTACAGCATCAAAGAGGATTCCCAACCGTACGTTGTACGCACCGGAGTTTCAGTTGTTTGACGCGGTGGTCGCCAACCGAATGGCAAACCGATATCGCAACGACATTCGCGACGCAAAGTCTGACGTCAACACGGTCAATAATGCTAAGGCAGGCAAGGAAGAAATCGACGTTCTGTTGGATTTCTCTACCGAAGAGGCGTTGGCTGGTGATGCAGAAAGTTTGGTGGAACACTTGGACCTGACACTGTGTGCGGGAACGATGACCAACGCCATGCGAAATGCCCTCGTCGCTGCGATCAACGACGAACCGAACGCGTCAAATGCGAATCGAGCTCGTGGCGCGTTGCTGGCTGTGATGATGTCACCGGCAAATGTCATCGCCGAATGACGTTGAAGTGATTTGACACGTCACCTTGTCTGTTCAGTTGGCAGCGACAGCCTTCAACAAGATGACGTTTGGAATGCCAAGCTAACTGCTTGGCAATGGTTTCTTCTCATTGCTCTCATCTTTAAAGTACTCAACATGTCAAAATCAACTTCGCGTCGTCGTCGTGGTTCATCACCCGAAATTCAAGCTGATTCGCTTTCACGTCGTAACTTGCTGAAACTTGCTGGCGGTTGTTCCGCCATGTCGTCGACCGCCATTTTGTCTCAGCTACTCAATCTCCAGTTAACGCAGTGTGCGGTGGCGGATTCGGGGGGAGGCGAGGACTACAAGGCGTTGGTCTGCGTTTTCTTGCTCGGCGGCATCGACAGTTTCAATATGGTGACTCCGCATGTGCAGGAGGAGTACGACGCCTATGCAGGTGTTCGGACCAATCTGAGTCTAACGCGCGAAGAGATTCTTCCGATCAATACTGATATCAGTGATGGTGACAATAGCCGGACGCTTGGGATTCATCCGGGGATGCCTGAGATCCAGTCGCTTTACAACGCAGGCAACGCCGCTGTGGTTGCCAACGTTGGCAGTCTGGTATTTCCAACGACGAAAGCAAATTACGGCACCATCAAATTACCGCTGGGTTTATTCTCTCACTCGGACTTGATTCAACACTGGCAAACGTCGGTGCCACAATCGCGTTCACAAGTGACTGGGTGGGGCGGTCGTATGGCGGACTTGCTCAGTTCGACAACGAACGGCAATCCGAATATCTCGATGAACTTGGCACTTGGTTCGTTGAACATTTTTCAAACAGGATCGGACATTGTTCCCTACGTGGTCAATTCGTCCGGTGCAACGACGTTGTCGGGCTACGGCAGCAACAATGTTCAAGATCGGATCTATCGTAAATTTACGGATAACCTCTATCCGACGGGTGATAGTGAACTCGGACAAATGTATCGCGATTTGCTGCAGCGGACCTTGGCAAAAACCAAACGAGTCAGCATCGAAGCGGCGCAGTCGTTTAACGACGCCACGAGTGCCGAACCAACCACGGCTTTCCCAGACTCCAGTTTGGCAAACCAATTGAAGATGGTTGCCAAAGCGATCGCGGGCCGGAGTACTATTGGCCATGGCCGACAGATTTTCTTTGTCTCGGCCGGCGGCTGGGATCACCACGATGAAGTGCTGGACAAGCAAGCGGGTATGTTGCCAATGGTTAGCCAAGCACTCAGTGCGTTCTATCAAGAAACGGAGACATTGGGAGTTGCGGATTGCGTGACGACTTTTACCGCTTCGGACTTTGCCCGCACGCTGTCGACCAACGGCAACGGTAGTGACCACGCTTGGGGTGGCAACCATTTCGTGATCGGCGGCGGCGTCAACGGCGGAAAAGTCTACGGTGACTATCCCGAATCACTTGCTTTGAATAATGACCAGGACGTCGGTCGCGGCCGTCTGATCCCGACCACTTCGGTTGACGAATACAACGCTGAGCTAGCAATGTGGTTTGGAATCCAGAATGACAGCATGTTGACGGATGTTTTGCCTAATATCCGCAATTTTTATGCCAGCGGTGGTGCCACGGGACCACTCGGGTTCCTGACCTAAGGAACATTCGCAACACGCGTAGTCACCTTGATTGCGTAGACTGCGTGAAACAAGTTGACATCACCCGGGAAAGCTTGCTAACAGTCATGGATTGTTTAGCAAGCTTTCTCTGCTAGGTGCTCTCTGGTGATGCAATTCGTTGGCAATCGGTTTCGTTGTGCGTGGTCCCAAGGCCCACGTTTGATGCTGCTTGCCATCGAGCGTTTCGGGAGCAGCCACCGCCTTTTGTTGCAATTGACGGTCATAGGATGGCTGGTGGTTAGCGCTATTTCGCAGTCATCTGTCGCGCAAGACAATCTTGGCGGACTGGTGGGGCCCGAGGTTCAGACGCAACCTTTGCCGGTGCCCAAGCGTGCGATCGGTGGCGGTACCGTTCGAATGAACCTGCAAGGCAAAGTACCGCTGGATGCGTTGGTGGGCTACCTCTCCAAACGACTGAATATCCAGTTTGAATACGACGACGCCATTGCGGCCAAAGAGGTTTCGATACGGACGCCCGAGCAGGTGCCTGTTGAGTCGCTGATGACGCTGCTTGGTAATGTGCTGCGAACCGAAGGGTTGGCGCTGATTGATTCGGATCGAGCAGGCTGGAAGCGAATTGTCGAAGTACGCGACATGGCTTCGCTATCCGCGATCCGTCGAACTGCGCCGCCACGCCCCAGCAATCAAGTTTCCGATTCAGCGCCGCTGAACCCGGCCACGCCGGTCACCCAAGTATTCGTACTTCGTAACTTATCAGCGGAGTCGGTTGCGGAAGTACTGAAGCCATTTTTGAGCGGTGATGGGGCGAACCTCGCTTCGGTCGCAAAGTCCAATACGTTGATCGTGACCGATTACGCAGCGTCGATCGCAACACTCGCCGACCTAATTTACTTAGTCGATCAACCTGCTGGCAGTGCCGAACTAGTGATGTACGAAGTGCGTCACCAATCAGCGGATCGTTTGGCCAAACAAGTCGAAAGCTTGTTGAAATCCGTTTCGACCAAAGACAATCAAGTCAATTTGTCGATTGTGCCTCAGCCTTTGGGCAATCGAATCATGATCGCCGGCACCATGGACTTGGTCGCTCAAGCTCAGCAGATTTTGCTGCGGCTTGATATTGCCTTGGGGGTGACGACGGAGGTTTATCGCATCCGAAACACAACGGCTGCGAGAATTGATCGTTTGATCGGCGGATTCATCGAACCGCCCAACGATAGTGAGACGGCGTATCAGTCGACCGTCGACGAAGAAGGGAACTTGTTGATCGTCCGTGCGCCGGAAGACGTGCACCGACAGATCAAGGATCTGATCGCACAGCTGGATTCAAAAATCGACACCAACGAAAGTCCGATTCAGTTTTACAAGCTAAAGAACGCTAGTGCGATCGACGTTCTGTACTCACTGTTGGCTCTGCAAGAAGCAGTGGGGGCCGGAGTCGGTAACAACGGCGGATTCTACGGCGCTCTGGGCGGAGTTGCACAAACCGGATTCGTCGGCAACGGTTTTCCCGGCGCATTTAATCCCGCGCTGGGTGCTAACCAAGCGTTTGGCGGATTTCAAGCGGGCAACGCACTGAACAACCAGGTCACATCGCTGCCGCTAAATCCCATCTCGAACTCGCGTCAGTCATTGGCTCAGCAGCCGTCTAATCCATTGGCCCGTCCCACATTGGCGGCCGGGAACGGTGGTTTTGGCAACAACCAAATCGCTGGTAACCGATCTGCAAATCAGTTGGCGGGTGGTGTTGCGAATGGTGGAATTGCAGGTGGCGGTTTTTCGCAAGGGCAGGGCGGGGGCACGGTGGCAACGCTGCCAGGCGGTGCTCGTGTTTCGGCCGATGTTTCGACCAACAGTTTGATTGTTTACGCGCCGTCGAATGTTCAACCCATGTACGCCAAACTGATCGAGTCGCTTGATCAACGTCGGCCGCAAGTTTTGATCGAAGCCAAAGTGATCGCAGTGAGTACGACGGACAACTACACACTGGGGGTAGAAGTCTCGGCAGGTGATCGTAGCGGAGCGAAGCGGTTGTTTAAGTTTTCTTCGTTCGGATTGAGCGAAGTGGATGCGGACACGGGCGCGTTGAAGATTACACCGGGGCTTGGTTTCAACGGAACGTTGATCGACCCTGATGTGGCTGACATTGTCGTTCGCGCTTTGGCCCAACACGATCGATCCCGTGTCTTGGCGGCCCCCAAAATCTTAGTCAACGACAATAGCACCGGAACACTGGAGAGCGTCGTCAGCGTGCCTTTTACCAGTGTGAACGCATCCGATACCGTCGCGACGACCAGTCTGGGCGGAGATCAATCCGCTGGCACCGTGATCACCGTGACGCCACATATCAACGAAGACGACCATTTGCAGTTAGAATTTGATGTCGAGTTCAGCACGTTTGAGGGATCCGGCGCAGACGGCTTGCCTCCACCTCGTCAGATCGACCGTGTCGGCAGCATTGTCACAATCCCCAACGGAAAAACGGTAGTCGTTGGCGGATTGAAACGCGTCTCCAGCAGCGAAGAGTTTAAGGGGATGCCTTGGGCGGAACGTATTCCGGTCCTCCGAGAGTTGACCAGTCGTACTGATGACATGCATCGTTCGACGTCGTTCTTTCTTTTCATCCGTCCGATCGTTTTACGCGATTCGCGGTTTGCAGACCTGAAGTATTTGTCCGACAATGATTTGAAAGATGTCCAGTTGCCGTGCGACTTGCCGGCCAGTCGCCCCGAATTGATTCATTGATGAACTCCAGCAGCCAATCGCTTCCCGATGACAGTCCTGAAGCGATCGGAGTTGCCAAGGAGAACGGGTCTGCCAAGGAGGACGGGGGTGCCAAACCGAACGGAGTTGCCCAAACGAATGGGCAGCTGCAAGAGTTGGCGTCGCAGTTGAATTTGCCCATCCATGATTCGTTGGATGCTTGGCAAGTCTCCGAGTCATTCTTGCAAGCGATTCCTATCGGCCACGCTCGACAGCATGGAATTATTGGACTGCGCGGACTTGATTCGGATGACAGCGAATCGGTTGTTTTGGCAATCAGCCGACAAGAAGCGTGGTCGCAGCGAGACATCATGGCGCGGCGATTGGGCGTGGATGTAACGGTGCTCTTGGCGTCACCGCAAACCGTGTTGGCCGCCATCGATAGTGCTTACTCTGGGCGCGGTAGTGACGCGAGTGGTGCACTTAGCGGTATCGATACGTCCGACGCCAGCGAGCAGCTGGCATTGTTGGCTGCGCGAGAGGACTTGCTGGATTCGGACACTCGCGCGCCGGTGATTCGCTTGGTCAATCAACTTTTGTTCGATGCCGTTGTTGCCGGTGCGTCGGACATTCACATTCAACCGTACGAAGATCGCTTGCAAGTTCGGCAGCGGATCGACGGAGTTTTGTTTGACACGTTTGTGATCCCCAAATCGATTCAGGAAGAAGTTCTCACGCGGGTCAAAGTTTTAGGACGAATGAACATTGCCGAGAAGCGTTTGCCACAGGACGGGCGAGCGACGGTGCAGTTGGGGCATCGCGTGGTTGATTTGCGAATCGCTTCTTTGCCGACCAGCCATAACGAACGCATCGTGATTCGTTTGTTAGACAAAAGTGCACGACGATACACGCTGGACGACCTTGGTATGCCCAGCAAGATGCGAACGCACTGGCAAAAATTGATCGGGATTGATCACGGTTTGATTTTGGTGACCGGTCCGACAGGAAGCGGAAAAAGCACGACGCTCTACAGTGCACTGCAATCACTGAATTCGGCTCAGTCGAACATCCTGACATTGGAAGACCCGATCGAATATCAATTGGATGGAATCAGCCAAACACAAATCAACGAACGAAAAGGCTTAACGTTCGCGTCGGGAATGCGAAGTCTGTTGCGGCAGGACCCCGACATCATCATGGTTGGTGAGATCCGCGATGAGGAAACGGCGAACATGGCGATCCAAGCATCGCTGACTGGGCACCTTGTTTTTAGCACGTTGCACACGAACGATGCTGCGAGCGCCGTAACCCGGCTATTGGATTTGGGAGTGCAACCTTATCTAGTTGCTAGTTCGTTGGTCGCGTCGCTGGCACAGCGGTTGGTGCGGACGTTGTGTCCCACGTGCCGTGTGGAAAATGACTCTCGCCCCGTCGGATGCGACGATTGCCGCCAAACAGGGTATCGCGGCCGTGTCGGGCTTTTTGAATTGTTGGTGGTCGATGACGTTTGTCGTCAACACATTCAGCAGCGAAGTGGTTCGTCCCAGATTCGCGACTCAGCGATCGCGGCGGGAATGACGTTGTTAGCCACTGATGGACGAGAAAAAATCGACCAAGGGATCACCACACTTCAAGAAGTTGTTCGCGTCACGCAAATCAGTGACGAAGATCCCGCGGCGTTTGACTCCAAGAACGTGGGTGACTGATGCCCATCTATTCTTACGCTGGTGTTGATGACAGCGGCCAAAGTGTCAAAGGAACTGTATCTGCCGAATCTCCGCGTGGCGGCCGCGATCAGTTGCGTGATCAGGGCGTGCAAGTTCAGTCGCTTTCGGAAATCAAACGCACTGATCAGCGTTCGTGGTGGCAAATCATTAGCCAGCGACGGGCTCGCTACCAATGGGGCGGCGCGGCACACGAATTGTCGATGTTGTTGCGAGCCGGCATTTCGGTGGATGAAGCTCTGGAGATTTTGGCACAGCAGTATCGTGGTGCGCTGCGCGACGCATTGAAGCGTTTGCACGATCAGATTTCTGCCGGACGATCGCTGGCCGAAGCGATGGCGGAAGAGCCTGGCGTGTTTGACGTCGCGTCCATTCGCTTGGTCGAAGTGGGCGAAAACGCAGGGACGCTGGAGTTGGTGCTGGATCAATTGGCTGATTTTAAACAGCGGCTCTCGGAGTTCGGCGACAAGGTGGCGACGGCGTTGATGTACCCCGTGTTCTTGTTGGTGTTTGGCACCGCAGCAATGATTTTTCTGATGACATGGGTGTTGCCACCGCTGCTGGAGAATTTGCAGGAGACTTTGACACAAATCCCTTGGCCGACGCGAGTTGCAAAGTTTGCCAGTGACGCGCTGGTGCATCACGGAGGAAAGTTATTGTTGGTGATTGCCGCAGTGTCGATCGTTGTCATTGCCCTGGTTCGTTCGGAAAAGGGGCAAGTCTGGATTCATCACAGGCTGCTCCGCTTGCCTCTGTTGGGGCCACTCTTGATCAAACAACACGTTGCGCGCGTTTCCATGGTGATTGGTCTTTTGCTCCGCAGCGGTATTCCGCTGAACGAAGCGTTGGAATTGGCGGCGCGGTCAACACAAAATCGGGTCGTGAAAGATTGTTTGTATGACTGCAGTCGTGACCTAACGGCAGGACGCGATTTGGCAGGTTCGCTGAAGCAGTCGGGTGTATTTCCGCCACTTGCGGTACGTGTTTTTTCGGTCGGACAGGACAGCGGTCAGCTAGATCAGATGCTCATTCGGCTAGGCGAAGACTATAATCATCAAGTGCAGATTGCTTCGACACGTGTTGCAACTCTACTCGAACCGGCGATGATCCTGTTGATGGCAGTTTTGGTCGGTTTCCTTCTCGTCGCTACCATCCTTCCTATTCTTCAAGCCGGACAAATGCTTTGAACGACACTCTCAATCCCAATGTTCGTCTCGGCGCGACTTCATCAGGAAAGGCACGGTCGGCGTTTTCGTTGGTGGAACTGATTGTGGTGATGGTGATCATCGGGCTGTTAAGCAGTTTGGTCGCCGTGCAGACACGCAGCTATTTGATCGCGAGCAAGCAGAATGCTGCGCGAGCAGAGATTTCGACGATCGTCAGTGCGTTGGAAACGTTCTTTGCAGACCAGTCGCGTTATCCAAGCAACGAAGAGGGCTTGGAAATTTTGACGCAAGGAACGAACGCGTTTCCCGATGGCTTCATCAAGAAGCTTCCCAAAGATCCGTGGGGCAACGCGTACGAGTACATCAGCCCCGCCACCGAAGCACCGTTTGAAATCTTGTCGTTCGGTGGTGACGGCAAGGAAGGCGGCGAAGGTGGCGACAGCGACCTTAGCAGCGAGGCACTTGATGAAGGCCGCTAGGGGCACAAACGCTTCCTTTGGCGGCGTTTCATCGCGAAACGGTTTCACGCTGATTGAAATGGTCGTTGTCGTGCTCTTGTTGGCCGTCATATCGGGCGTGGGATTTCTGTCGGTTCGATCGACATTGGCACAAGCGTCGCTTCAGCATGTGGTTTCTCAGATCATTGCACTGGATGCGCAAGAACGCGCCGCAGCACGCTCGAATCCGGCGGGCGGCAGAATGCAAGTGCTATCGGACCACGAACTTCGTTGTCGACTTTCCAATCGCAGTGTTCGAATCGCCGGCGATCTTTCGATTAGCCGATTACTGCGACTGACCCCCAGTGCCACACTTCAAGACGTCGCAGAGATTTCGTTTTTCTTGTCCGGCAACAGCCCGACTTATGCGGTCGAGATTACGGATGCAAAGGACGTGCGTTCGTGGGTGGTTGTCTTAGGGACCAGCGGACAAGCGTTTCCGGTGGCGAGTGAAGTGGAACTGTTGGCGATGGTTTCGGCGAGTCGGGTTTCCGCGAGTAGGGGTTCTGCCAGATGAACGTGAGGCAATTGACGACCCAACGGTCACGACGCGACCGTACTGGATTCACGCTGTTAGAAGTCGTGATTGGAGTGATGTTGATGGCAAGTTTGGTCGTCGGTTCGCTGACGGCGCTCTCGCGTTACCGAAGTTCGTTGGCCATGGCTGCACGCAAACGACAAGCCATGGTTGTTGCTGACGATCTGCTGAATGTTTGGGTGCAATCGAGCAACGGATTGCCTGGCGCATCAGTGGGCGAAGTGGGGGGCGAATCCTTGTTCCGTTGGCAAACGCGGGTGTTGTCGCAGCGATTGATATGTGGAGTGCAAACAGAGGTCGTTCGCTTGGAAATCTATCACCCGCAGTCAAGCAATGTTGCCCCCTATCCGCTGGCAACGGTTGACTACGTTCGTGGCGCTGCTTCGTTACAGCGGGGATTCTGAGCATGAAAATTCGCAACGATCCATCCTGTAGGTCAGCGTTCACGTTGATCGAAATGGTTGTCGCGACCGTGCTTTCGGCGATTTTGCTGGTCGTTTTGTTGGGGGTCAGTCGTCAAACATTGATGCTGCGGGATTCGGCCATGCGAATAGCAGAACAACTGGCAGGAACCGAATTGTTGGAGGATCAATTTCAACGCGACTTTTCCCAAGCCGATCGATTGACGGTGTTGCCTGATGGTGTGTTGTTGCAAGGAGCGATCTACCGTAGCGATGGTGGTCTGATTTCCAACCATCAAACCGCGACCGTTCGCTACCGCGTGATGTTGTTGCCAAGTTCCAAAGAGCCGATCGTTCCGTGGTTGTTTCGTGAACAGTGGCAAGTCGATCCCAGCACAAACCAAATCGTCGGTGCGATGAGCCAGCCAATATGGCGAGGCACCGCTGCGATGACGATTTCCAGCAATACGATCGCTGCATTGTCGAATCGCAGCGATGACGAAGGTCTCTTGGGCGACGATTCGCAAGTTCCCGTCGATGCGATGCCGGAGAATGTGCAGATCCATTTATTGGATTCGAACGGCAACGTGTTTCTCCGGCAGACCATCCATCATCATTGGGAAGAATAATGCATCACTCTCATTTGAATCGGCGGCAACGTGTGAAACGCACGAATCGACAGGGCGTCGTGTTGTTGATTGTGTTGGTTGCGATCGTAGTTTTGGGCGCTGCGCTAACACAGGTGGCGCGAGCCAATTCGCGAGCGAACATTGCGGTGCAACGTCAGCAACGGGCGTTGCAGCAGCGGTGGGGAATGCTGACTTGTCAGCGAGCGGTTTTGCCAGCAGGGCAGGGGGCTTTTTTGGGAAGCGATTTCGTTGCCAAGCAGTCAGCGAAGTTGCGACAAAAGTATCGGCATCAAATCGCCGACCAAGTCGAACTTGGCGGGCAGAAATTTGACTTGCTGTTAGCGGACGAGGATGCAAAAGCGAATTTGAACGCGATCTACGATTTGGGTGGCACGTCAGCGTGCGAAAAAGCGATGCGTGATACGATCGATTTGGGAGACTCTCGCAGTATTCAACTCCGTCCGCAGCGACGTAGCTTGGGTGAATTCGATGCAGCCGTTTCCAGGGCGGGATCATCACGCCTGGGCAATCAACAGTCGGGTTCCGATCAAGGGGATGACGACGAAGCAGCAGACGAAATCGAGCCTGGTTTCTTGCCTCCCGCATTTCGCAGTTGGGGGGATGTGCTGGACTTTGATGCAGTCATTCAAAACGCGGGGGATGTGCGTCAGATCGCCAAGACGACGCAAAATGTGACGCTCTGGGGCACTGGCCGGCTGAATGTCTGGCGTGCTTCGGACGACGCGATCATTGCGGTTTGTCGCGAAGTTGTTCAAGATGGATTGGCCCGACGCATCCAACAGAGAGTACGGACGGCACCTTTGTCACAAATTGACTTGGTTTTACGACAAACCGTCACGAACGAAGAAGATCGCCGGAAAGTCAGCGAGTTGCTTGCCGATAGCAGTCAATGTGCGTCTCTATGGGTCGAAGCCAATGACGGTCAAACGCGACGACAGCAGTTGTCGGTTTTGATTTCCGATGAAACCGGATTGACCCGCACAATCGTTTTTCAGTTTCCCTAGTCTCATTTGTCAGCTGCCCGTCATTTGATGGATTACCAACGATCCGTTTTGCCAACCGCTTTGCGCTGGGGAAGTATTTCTCTGGTCGCGGTGATGGCCGGATTGTTGGCCTGGGCAGCCGTGCCGATTGATGATGTGAAAGTGGAAACGGCTGGACGAAAGCCCGCGACTCAGTTGCCCGCGACCGCGTTGTCGGAGGATTGGAGATCCGCTGATCTGGATGCACTTTGGTCCCGATCGCTACAAGGGCGTCGTGCTGCGGCGAAGCCAGTTGTCGTCGTCGCAAAATCCAAAGCAAAACCGACTCCGAAGCCGCAGGCGAAAGTTTCCGCGCCGACGACTTTGGGTGTTCGCCTCGTTGGCACCATCATCGAACCTGGTTCCAACCTTGCCATCGCGTCGGATCGTGAAGGACAGCTGTCGTTTCGATCCGAAGGGCAACGTTTTCAGTTGCAGCCAAAAGGCGTGTTGATCGAGAGTATTGATGATGCTGGTGTTTGGGTGCGATACAAGGGCCAAAGGATTCAGTGGGCCGTCGGTGAGAATCTAAGCTGGACCAACGCAAAAGCAAACGCAGGGCCGACGACGAAAGACGCTCAGCCAGGGGGTAGCTCGAAGTCGCGAATCATTCGTCCACAAGCGAACGTGCCAGCGTCGGAAATGCTTGACGATGAAGACGGAATGTTGGATGACCGTACACCGATTCGGACGGAAGAATTTCCGAAAATGAGCCTCGAGGACGAATTGGATTTTCTTAATGGCTGAGCAAAGGCAATCATCTGCCGCTGGGCCACGTTGGACGATACGGCCGGTTGTTACCCGCGTGGGAATGACATGCAAGACGCACTAATCATTCGGTCGTCGCGTCATGGTGTCTGGCTGCATTCGACCGCTGCCAGTGCGGCGCCGAATTGGCTACCGTTTGAAATCGCTGGCAACAAAGTGTCGGCCAGTGAACGCATCACACAGCAGATTGCCGACGCGGCCGACCAGTACGCGCGTGACGAACGACTCCATCGCGGCCGGGTTGTGATTTGCACCGGATCGGAGGTCAGCTATTTCATTCGGCTCGATCGCAGAAATTTGGTGGGCGAAGTCTCTCACGAATCGCTTCGTTATGCAGTCGAAGCGGTTCTGCCAGTGGATGCGGAAGCAATCGAAGTCGACTTTTTGGCCGACGAGAACACGATCTCCTGTGTCGCCATTGAAACGGATTTGATTGATCCACTCGTGCATGCTTTGGAGCAGCTTGGGTTGCAAGTTCAGCATGTTGTTTGTGAAACGCTGTTGTGTGTGCAACATGCACTTTTGCAAAAGCAAGTTGCCAGCACATCGTTGCTGACGATCGAGGGCGAATCGCCGGCCGAGCCAAGTCAGGCAACGCGTGCAAACTGCGACGTGGTTTCGCTTTTGAATGGACGCCCGGTCGCGTGGAGCTTGTGTGCCAGTCAGGCCATTGCCATGCAACAAGAATTGCAGCTGCAATCCAGTCGGCTTCCGCAGGATGCGCAGCAAGTGACAATCATGCTTGGTCGTCCTGAGGCGACGATTGATGCCGTTCTGGATCTGCTTCGAGGTCGATTGAAACCGTGGTTTGCGATGCGCCGCGGCAAGTTAGCTGCTCATGATCCGTTTCGAACGTCACGGAAGTCGTTTTCGGTTTTCGCGGCGCTACTGACGGCGGCGGCGCTGATTGCTTGCGGAGTGCTTGGGTGGAAAGCACATCAACATACTGGTCGCGCCGACGACGCGGTGACTTTGATGCAGGGTGTTTTCAAAGAGAATTTTCCTGGGCAGCGTGTGCCAGCGGCCATCGTCAAGCGAATGGAAAGTGAGCACCGTAAATTTATCGGACAAAGGAATCCAGTTGGCAATGTTCCTGAGACAATTGATGCAAGTTCGGTGCTGTTGCCCTTGATCGCGTCACTTCCCTCGAACGAAGACTTGCCAGTGGAAAAGGGGTTTGTCGTTGAATCAGTCCGAATTAACGATGGAGAGTTTTTGTTGAACCTGAGGCTGTCTAGCTATCAGGACGCGGGGCCGATTTCACGCTCGTTGGAACAGGCTGGCTTTTCCGTCGAACCTCCGTCCAGCACGCGCAGTTCTGCTGGCAGAATTCAGACGCAGTTTCGTGGGACCTGGTCGCCTCAGGCAAAGCAGGTGAAACCGTGAATCAGACTCTTGGTCAACAAAAACTACGTCACCCGCTGACATTGTTCACAGTGTTATTGGTCGCTGGGACACTAGCGGTCGCATTCTTTTATCAAGGATACGCATCGGCTGTTCGCGCCGATCAGAAAGCTCAGACAGACCTAAGTCGCGTTGAAGAGTTGGCTAAGAACATGGCAGCGGCGAAAGCGCGGCCACGGTTGGCTGCGTTGGAAGTGGAACCTCCGGATCGTATTTCGCGCCGAGTCAATGAAGCACTGGAAGCCGCCGAGATCAGTCCCGAATCGCTACTGTCAATTGATCCTCAACCCGTCAGTCGTATCGGGCGATCGGACTATCAGAATCGGGCAACGCAAATTGTGTTGCAGGAAGTGACATTGAAGCAGTTGGTTGAGTTCACGCGGTCGCTGCGTGACGAGGCGGATGGGATGGACACGCGTGACCTGAGTTTGACGCCGCGCACGTCAAACTCGGTGAACGAGGAGTTCTGGGATGTTCGTCTGACCTTGACCCAACGGATCTTTTCACCCATAAGCGATTCGTGAAGATGCCTCGTCGTGCTGATTCTCCGCTTCAATGCTCTTGGTTGCGCCAACATCCATGCCCGCCGCCCTTTTCTTGCCGACCGATCGACAGGAAAGGCCGCCGCGACGGCAGAGCAGGGGGGCTTTTTGCCAACTTACCGTGATGCTTTTTGGTTTCACGCTAATAGTGTTTCACGCGGGTTGTTCTTCGCTGCACAAGACCGATAGCAGCGAAGTCGTGCATGTGAAATCGACGACGCACCATCTTTCGCCCGAGTCACAATCTGCGTTTCGGTTGGGGCTGAAGCACTACCATGCTGAGCATTTTGATTTGGCCGCTAAAGCTTTTCGCAACGCGATCGAACTGGATGGAGCGAATGGTCGTGCACACAACAATCTGGGTTTGATCTATTTCGATCAGCGTCGGCTAGCCAGTGCAGCATCACACTTTGATTCAGCTGCTGCGTTGTTGCCCGATGAGCCATCGCCGTTGAACAACTTGGGTTTAGCCTTGGAGCAGGGCGGACGTACGGATCAAGCGCTGGAGTATTTTGAACTGGCCGCTCAGATGGATCCGAACAATCCGATCTATGTAGGTAATTTTGTTCGTGCAAGAGTCCGCATAGGTGATGAAAGCGATCATACGCGCGCGTTGTTGCAGCAATTGGTGATGATTGAGCTCCGCCCCGAATGGCGGCGGTGGGCGAGAGATAAATTGGCATTGGAGATGAACCCGCTGCTCGATCGCGGCGAGGCGCCCAAGCCGTCGATGTCAAACGACGCATCGGAGCCAGCACTTGCTGCCCCGCAAAACGGTGTGTCTTGGGATACGACACCTGGCTCTGCCTCTGTCGCAACCACCGACCCGGCGGCTGTACCCATGGATTCAGGGCATTCGGTCGTCATGCGGGATGCTGAATCAGTGGAAGGGCCAAATCAGCCATCGAACTCTTTTGACGGGCCTTCCAGCAGCGATGATTTTGTGGACCCGCAGGACTACTTTCTGGCCGAGTAGAAGTTGCGTTCGGGTATTTCCTGCTCTGCTGATTCTGCCGGTATCCCCCCGGTTGGTTCGCTGTACGAAAGCGTCGGAGAAAGTTTTGGAGAAGCGAAACGCGCCAATTAGAATCGTTGCATTCCTAAGCGTCGGATGATGAGAGGCGAATAGGAATCCTTCTCTGATTTCTTTTCTGTGCCCACCGTTGGTTCTACGATGAAACCTCGCATTCTTTCACTCGTTGCTGTCTTGGCAACAGCACTTCCCGTCATGTCGGCACCGACTCGCTATTTAGAGTCCGGTGCCTTTGATACTGCTGCTACAGGCCTTCCGTTCACCACCGTCAACTTTGACACTGTTGGCGCAGACGCAATCATCAGCGACGGTACCGTTTTTGACGGACTCAAGTTTGACTACGGGGCGGGACTCGGTACGGATGAATTGATAGTTGTTTATAAGCCCGACAGTGCCAACGACTATGATACGACGTCAGGGGATGCCTATCTTGGCGGAGACGTGGATGAGCTGATTCGAGATAACTCAAGTTTTACGATTTCGAATCCGACGGGTTTCAACGCATTCAGTTTTCAAATTGTGGCCCCCGAGGCACTGTTTTTGGGCGACATCGAAATCTCGGTGCCGGGCAATCCTGTATTCGACTTTACTGATGCGACGTTCAGCAATGAGTTACCTAACGGGGCCGGTTTTAGATACTTCTTTGGTATTCATGATCCCACGGATTCATTTGACTCTGTGACGATCAACGTACCTCTTATCGATGATACAACGGATCTCTTTGGTATCGACGACATTCGGTTTTCGGCTGTGACGGCTGTGCCCGAACCAGGGTCTTTGACCTTCTTAGCCTTTGGCGCTTGCTTGGTGTCGATTCGCCGCCGCCGACGTCGCTAGGTCGGCCAAGGCATGCGGGTAGGAGTCTCGTTTTCATCGAACGCGAAACCAGGCGCGAACCTGCACCGAGTTGCTGATCTCTGTCAAACTATGTGCCGCCGCAGCGATGCGGCGGTTTTTTTGTTTGATGAAAGGATAGAAGTTGATGGAACCGCGAATCATTCCTACTGGCGAAGCCACCGCGATTTTGCCTGCTGGCGATCACCATAGTCCTGTCAAGGTTTTTGGTACGGAGAAGATTCGCGACACGTTTGACGACTTGTGTTTGCAGCAGGCCATCAATTCTCGCTGCGCGCCCGGGGTGACCGATGTGGTTTTGAATCCGGACGCGCACTGTGGTTACGGTGCTCCGATTGGTTGTGTGCTTGCGTCCCCGACGCACATTTATCCAGGGCCGGTTGGGTTCGACATCAAGTGTTCGATGAGCCTGCTGCAAACGGACTTGCCCGAAGACGCGGTCATTGATGAAGGTGTCCGGCGAAAGTTGATTCATGCGATCTGCCGAAGGATTCCGACCGGCATGGGCAAAGGGGCGCGTGACGTTCCCAAGGGCCGCCGCATTGACGAAAAAATAGGCTCTGCGGCGATGACCGAAGGAGCGTCATCGGGAGTGCTGGCATCGTTGGGGATTCCTGTCGACTGGGCCGATCGCTGTGAAGATGCTTTTCACCGTGGACACGATGACAGCGTCGACGCGCTGAAACAGCGTTTGTACGACCTGCGTCAAGGCAAGACGTTTCGTCGTTTCCGCGAAACCGTGCAGCAGTTGGGATCGTTGGGGGGCGGTAACCATTTTGGCGAATGCGAAATTGTTGAAGTCAACAACGACGATGCGGCCCGCGAAACGGCGGACGCGTTTGGGTTGCGCAACGGTTGTGTCGCGTTTCTATCGCACTGCGGATCACGGGGAATCGGTCACCGTTTGGCAAGCGGTCAATTCCGGGTGCTGGAGGAAAAATTTCAGCAATGGGGAATTCCGCTTCCTGGCAACGACAAACAATTGGTTTACGCACCGCTAGGTTCCGACGAAGCGGACAGTTACATCGATGACATGGCGATGGGGGCGAATTTTGCAACGGTCAATCACCTGTTGATCAACGCATTGGTATTGGAAGCCTTTGCAGAAGTGATCCCAGGTACCAAGGGCAAGCTGGTCTATTTCATCAGCCACAATATTGCTCGCAACGAAATCGTCAACAACCGCGAATCATGGGTGCACCGCAAAGGAGCCACACGTGCGTTTCCAGCGGGCCACCCTGCGCTGCGTCGCACGCCGTTTGAACACACTGGGCATCCGATTTTGCTGCCCGGAAATCCTCAAGCAGGGTCGGCCGTGATGGTCGCATCCAAAGGGGCCAAGGAAAGCTTGTACAGTGTCAATCACGGTGCTGGCCGGATGCTGGGGCGTCGTCGTGCGATCAAGGAGTTGGATCAAAAACACGTCGACGATTCGTTTGCCGCAGCGGACATTTTGACGAATTGCAGACGCTATCCTAAGGACGAGGCTCCCGCGGCGTACAAGGACTTTGAAGAGGTGCTGCAAAGCGTCAAGCAGGCGGATTTGGCGACCGAGGTTGCTAGGTTGCGGGCAAGGTTTGTGATCAAAGATTCGGCGGATGCGGACGATTGAATCGGCTGCAATCAGTACGAGACGCCAGCGAGTATTCCCAGGTAACTCGTCGGCGCCCTCGTTTTTTTTGCTGCGACGACACACTACGCTGATGGCATGGACATCTCTTTCAAACAATTGACGTCGGCGGAGTTCAAAGCGGATCCGTATTCGTTTTGCCGCGTGCTGCGTCAGAACGCACCTTTGGTTTCGTGCAAAATCCCTGTCATTGGCAAGATTCATTTCGCGACGACGTATAGCGCCGTAGATCAACTGCTGCGTGATCGTCAGCGGTTTGTACTGGAAGCTCGCAACGCTGGCGTCAGCGGTTTTGGCAATTTTCTGAATTGGTTTCCACGATCGTTCCGTGTGCTGGCCCAGAATATGTTGCAAAAGGACGAGCCGGATCACCGACGATTGCGACAGTTTGCCGAGCTTGCTTTTTTGCGTAAAAACATCGACGGCATGCGTGATGACGTGACGCGACTAGCCGATGAGTCCATCGATGCGTTTGCCGACGAATCGCGAGTTAATTTGATGGACAATTTCTCCAGAGTGTTGCCTCTGTCGGTGATCTGTGAACTTCTGGGATTGCCACAGGAGGACCGCGACAAATTCAGTCAGTGGGCAAGTTCATTTGGCAATGTTTCGTTTCCGATTGGGATTCTGAAGATGGTCCCGAGCATTTGGAAATTAAGCCGCTACTTTCGCGGCCAGTTTGAGCTTCAACGGAACGATCCGCAGGAAGGATTGATTGGTGAATTGGTGATAGCTGAGCAAGACGGATCAAAGCTAAGTGAAGACGAATTACTGGCCATGGCGTTTGTACTGTTGATGGCAGGGCACGAAACAACCACGCATTTGATTTCGCTGTCGGTGATGACGTTATTGCAGCGAGAAGATCTGCGGCAGTGGTGGTGGGATCATCCGCAGTCACGTTTGCAGGCGGTGGACGAATTGGTGCGTTATTTGTCGCCTGTGCAGATGACAAAACCACGCTACGTTGCCGCGGACACGGAGCTAGACGGATATTCGCTTCGTCGCGGCAAAAAGGTCATGGGTTTGCTTGCGTCAGCGAATTGTGATCCTGTGAAATTTGCTGACGCCGAAACGATTGACTTTGAACGACATCCCAATCAGCACGTGGGTTTTGGCGGTGGAATCCACTTTTGCCTGGGCGCTCAGTTGGCTCGGATTGAAACGGAGATCGGGATCACAAGGTTGCTGGAGCGGTTCCCGAATCTGCGACTCGCCTGTTCGCCCACCGATCTGCGGTGGCGTACAGGAACCGGCATGCGGGCGTTGTCGGAACTGCCGATTGAACTAGAGTGATCGGAAACGGCGCCGCGCTGGTACGTGGCCGCGCGGGCAATTGCAGTTCAGAAGCCAACTACAGATTAATGGCGTGATGAAACGGAATTTGGATCAACAATCCGCAATTATGATTGCGATCGATCATTGTGGTGGCGTTTCACCCGGGCAGAAATGTTCGGCGGTCTTTTTTGACGACGCGAAGATCGAGAAAGAAAAGGCGTTCTACTCGCGGTGTTGCAACGATAGCGGGATGACAGATCCCGCTGAGGTCGAAGCGATGGTTGCCGCTCAAGTGCCCAGCCAACCCTATTGGTTGGTGTCACTGAAGTCGCCCGATGAAGCGACCGAAAAAGTCCAGTTCCACCGGATTGATGATCGAACTGGGCAAGTGATCTAAGTGCACGTGATTTAGGAGCACGTGATCTAGCCGTCGGTTTTATCCAGACCACTGGTGATCTTGAATTGCCGGAACACGGCGTCGGTGCCGGGGTCGTGTCCTTGGATCATCAGGGTTCCCGCTTCCAGTCGTTGGCCGCGGCGAGGATTTTTATCCGCTTTGCGATCATCGACCCAGTCGGTGACTTGCACACCGTTGACCCAGGCCGCGATATGCGAGCCTTGGACCGACAGAAGCACCGTCGACCACTCGCCAGGGTCGCCACCGACAAACCGAGCGTCTTGGCGTTTGAAAATTCCGCCTGTGCCGCAGTCAGCGGGGATCAGCGGATTGCCGTCTTTGCGTTGGTTACTGACTTGGCATTCGTAGCCCATCATTTCGTCGCCGGGGATACAGCGAAAGAAAATGCCAGAGTTCATTTTTTCGTCGGCCATTTTGTAATCGGCTAACAGAACAAAGTCATCGTAGGACTCTTTGCTTTCCAGTTGCGTGCGTCCACCTTTGACTTGCAGATGGCCGTCTTTTGTGGCGGTGAACTCGCCTGGCATCTTGGGGTATTTTTTCCACTGCGACAGGTCTTTATCCAGCAGGGATTCCAGACCGAGCCGTTTGATACGAATGTCACGAAAAGCAACCCGCCCGCTGTTGTGTTGAAGTGCGATACGGTTTCCAGGTGTCTGTCCGGGATCCTTGTATTGGCAAACCACCTTGTCGTCCACGGTGACTTTTACGTCAGGGCCCTCGATGCGAATCGTCATTCGTCGCCAAGTGCCAAACGATTGCTCCGGTGCATCTTTGGAAACCTCCTGTCGCTTGACGATTCCGCCCGTGGGGTAGGGGTTGTCGTCGGGTGCGATGTTGACTTCGTAGCATTCCAGTTCGACATCGGTGGGATCGATAATCGTTCGGCAAAAGACGCCGCTATTGGTTTTTTCGTCCGCGTTGAATTCGAGTGTTAGTTCGTAATCTTTCCAGTCCGTGGACGAGCAGAGCAAACTTCGCTCGCCTTTGTCGACGGTCAGTGTTTCGTCTTCGATTCGCCAGTTCGCGTTGCCAGTGATTTCCCAGCCAAAGAGCGTGTGTCCATCGAAAAGTCGGACCCAGCCTTCGCTAGCCAACTCGGGATCCAAACGTGCGCCAAGAAGTTGCTCTCCGCTAGCTTCATAGGCGGTAGTCGGAACTAGCGATTCGGTGATTGGCGCGTCCGTATCTTTCGCTGCGGGGTTGTTTGACGAATCTTTTTTGCAGCCGGGGAAAAGCAACCCGATAGCGACGAGGACAAACAGCGTTGGGCAAACTGAGAAACGATTGTTAAATGGCATAGCAAGAGATTAAAAAAGAATAAGTGCGAACGGCGAATTTCAATTTGTACTTTGACTTGACAGTCTAAATTTCGTAGCCATAACGCTGAGCGTACTGACCCCAGACGTCCTTGATCAAGGCTTCGTCTTGGTCGCTGAGCGAGTGCTGATTGGTTTGGTACGACTTGTGTTCGGTTCGGGCCCATTCTTCGATGGAGGCGCGGGCCGATTCGAAGTCGCTCAATCGTAGTGTGGAGTAAATCGTCTGCATCGTATCGAGCGGATTGGCGGCCAAATCTTCGTAGCGGACGTGAATCAATCGATGTTCGTCGATCTGTTGGCTGTCTTTCTCGAAGGCGTTGTACATGCGTTGAAAGCATTCATTGACGTACTCGTTTTCGTCAGCGTGCGTCGGTACTTGCAAAGCCTGCGCCTCGCAGAGTCCACGCCAAAGACGCCGTGTCGATGGGAACAGCGCTTTGGGGTCGCGCGTCATGTGAATGAATCGGGCTTCGGGGAATTCGTCTGCCAGTTTTTTGATGCGGCCGGTGTGTGTCGGGCTTTTGATCACCAGTGGCCTTTGCGTCACCGTGCTGACGGTCAACAAAAATCGCCGCAACGTGGAGAGCCACGATCGGAGCCGCTTTTCGTCGACGCCTTCAAAATCAAGAAAATCCATGTCGACCGGACCTTCGTTGGGAAACGCGATGCGGCGGTAGGGCGATGGCTGCCCCAGATTCATAATCGCGAACTCGTCTTCTTGTGGTCGCTCCCAGCCGGCTTGCATGTTGTCCATCGGACGCTTGCCTGGTAACAGCCAAGCCAGGAACCGGCGAAAGAACCATTCGGTCAACAAAAAGTGATGAGGTGCAAAGCATTGATACGTCGATGGGCTGCTGTACCGTTCGTCCCGGACCATCAACTCGTGCAGCAGCGTGGTTCCGCTTCGCCAATGCCCAATAATAAAGACGGGCGGACCGTGAAGTTCAGCGGAGGACAGCCGGCGATAAAACGCGGCGTATTGAATGCCCGCCAGGATGGTGTTGAAAACCACCGCGAAGGAAACGCCGATCGCATGCGGAAATCGGCTGGGGCTAAAATGATATCGGCCGTGGCGGATCAGCCGCAGCCAAGCCAGGGGCCGCATTCCATGCCAAAATCGCGGAGCATAAAACGGATACGCATGGAATCCCGAATTAGAATCTCCTTTGTTCGAACGATTTTGATGCTCCGCTGTCGGTGTCGCGACGGGCGAACCGCCGGGCTGATCGTTGATCTTTGCAGTCGTTTTGGGACGCATCGCCGTCGATCGACCGTCACCCTTTTCGGGATTCAAGGAAGTCGACTCGCGAGCAGGCATATCACTCAAAAAATCGATCGCGATGGAGAAAGTGGAATAGAAAGAGCGGAACCAGTTGGCCGATTTCGCTGTATCACATGTACGAACACTGTAATGGACGATTTACTGCTCGTGCTAGCGCCCGCAAATTGCGTGCGATTCACGCAAATTCCAGATGCCTGGCCGGGACGGAGGCGTTCATTGCGACAGGTATTGGGTTTGACGCCTAATTGGGGCGGAATTCCACGGACCGGATTCGACTCGAGTGGCTGGGCTCAAGGCCTGTCAATGACCGGTTGCGAAGATGACGTTGCCCCGTCACGAAGAAGGGGACGTTGGTTTACAATCGCCGTCGTTCCGCTTGATCTGATTTTTAACTGACGACCTTTGCCGCCCGAAATTTCCATGCCCGATTCTGAACCCGAACTTTCGGTCGCCGATTTGCAACGTCACATTCACCGGATGTACTACGAAAAAGATGTGGCTCGCGGCGTCGACGGAACATTTATGTGGTTGATGGAAGAAGTCGGCGAACTTGCATCGGCGCTAAGGGGCGACGATCGAGAAAATTTGGCCGAGGAGTTCGCCGATGTGATCGCTTGGCTGGCCACAATTGCCAATGTTGCCAAAATTGACCTGAACGCTGCTTTGACTGCCAAATATGGAAACGGCTGTCCGGGATGCCAACGTTTGGTATGCGAGTGTCCCAATTCGGAAAAACCATGAACCTGGATCCTCCCAACCTCTCTCCGAGGTCATTGAATTGGCTAGGCAAGCGTCTTGTTTTGGGAGCCGCTGTCTTCGACGCCGTCCGTGTCTTAGACGCCGTCCATCGCTGCGTGGTGCACTGTGCCCACCCGCAGTTTGAACGAGACGCACCGCTTGGAAGCGGTTGGCAGCCGGGGAAATGGTTGCGACCGTTGTTCTGTCTGTTGCTGCTGGGCATCGTTTGGATCGGCAGCGCGGGTTCGTTTGCAACAGCGGAAACCCCTTCGCTTGAAAGTCCTGCGGCTGAATCCACTGGCAAAGACGGCGTTGTGTTCGGTATCGCCGGAAACTACCGAATTGGATACTGGACTGCCGTTCGGATCGACGCAACCGATCCGGTCGATCAAGGTGACATAACCATCGAAACGCTCGATGGTGATGGTGTGCGAGTCGTTTTTGATTTGCCATCGGCTGAATCTGCCCAGAATCTGACGAGTGACTATCGATACGGCTACGTGGTTCCCGGAACCGAGGCAGCACCGATATTGGTGCGTCGTGGCGAAGAGGTCGTCATCAAATCACGGTTTCCCGAAATCGGTTCTCCCGCCCGAGGTCCATCTGCGATTCCCATCGACATGCCTTGGGTGGTTTGCTTGGGAGATCCGCTGAGCGTCGATCAGTTGGGCGCCAACGAACTACTTGATCGCGATGCACAGATCGCGGTGTCAATCCCCAGCGATGTCAGTGAGCTGCCTGATTCGTCGATGGGTTATCACGGTGTCGACATCATCATGATCAATTCCGTCGGCTATTCACTGCTGCAACAACTTCAGGCATCACAGCAACAAGCGATCGTTGATTGGATCAATTCCGGTGGAAAAGTGTTTTTGACGCTTGGCCAATCCGCTCCGGAGCTTTCCAAGGCGGCGCCGTGGCTGGTCGATTTGCTTCCTATCCAACGCGATATGGAAACGGTCGAATTAAGTCCGTCGGCAATCGAGACGTTCACGTCGACGCAGACTCCTTTGACCGAATTTGTCGGCGTTAGATTGCCAAAAAACCAAGGCGAAGTTCTTCTGACCGGTCGAACGGCACGCCGTGTCAGTACGCCAATCGCGGTCGACTACATTGTCGGACTTGGCCGCGTGACAGTGTTGGCAGCGGATCTGGAAAGCGAAACGTTTGCAGCTTGGCCTGAACGGATGGACTTGATCCGCGGTGTAACCGGGGATGCATTTTCGATCGACAAGGAGCGGATTTCTCGCAATCGCATCACAGCGTTTGACGATCTTGCGGGGCAGACTCGGGCGACGCTGGATCAATTTCCCGTCAAACGTCAGATCGGGTTCTCAGTGCTTGCGATGATCCTGCTAGCCTTGATTGCTTTGGTGGGACCGCTGGACTATTTCCTCATCAATCGCGTGTTCGGCAAACCACTGTTGGGATGGCTGACGTTTCCCATCGTGGCTCTAGGTCTGTCGGCGCTATTGGCTACTTGGTCGTTGCCGCGGGCTAGTTCGGCGATCAACGTTTCTGCTAATTCCAGCAGTGACGAAGCCGCCAAGCCAGATAGAGCGGATTCGATGTTGGTTCAATGCAACCGAATCGAAATCGTGGATGTCGACGTGGCTGGACAAATTGGCAACGGGTTTGCATGGAGCTACCTTTACTCTCATTCCGCCAACCAGTTTGATTTGACGATGAGGGCGACTCAGCCGCTCTCATCGCTTGCCGAAACGATGACACAGAACTACACGGCTCCGTTTGGTACACCTGGCACGACGTTTGGCGGCATCCAGATCGCTGGCGAAGATGCGCGTCTGCCTGCCTACCACGTGGCCATGGCCGACCAGGGTGATAGAAGCCAATCTTCGGTTCAGGATTTGGCAATCGCGCCGCGGAGCAGCAAGTCTTTGGCGACGCAGTTTCGATTCACCCCAAGCCTGGTTCTGAGTGATGGAGTCAAGCGCCGGCGAGGTAGCGAACTTCTGGAGGGAAAATTGACCAACCCGCTTTCCGTCGATCTGCTCGATGCAATGCTGGTTTATGGCAACTGGGTTTATTTGTTGCCAACGCGGTTTCGTGGTGGCAGCACGATTGATTTTATCGAAGACCTAAGACAAAAGAATTTTCGTTGGCGACTATCGCGGCAAGAGATGCTGGAGAAGAACAGCGTGAAGAATGAGTCTTGGTTGGCCACTGATTTCAAGTCGCCGTCGCGGATGGCAGAGATGCTGATGTTCCACGGTGCAGTTGGCGGTTCACGTTACACGGGATTGAAGAATGGCCCGCTGAAGCAGTTGGACCTCAGTGAGTTGCTAGTCGGTGATCGTTGTATGTTGGTCGGACGATTGCGTGACCCCTGGTTGGACGTCGAACTGAAACCCGTGCATCGCGGGGATGAACCGGAAAACATCGTGCGGCCGACCGGCCAAACTCTGTCGATGGTCCGAATCGTGCTACCAGTCCAATCGGCACGCAGTCGCTAGTTCGGTTCGACCCGTGCTAGTTTTTCCAATTGTTTCCTTGTTCTTTTTCCCAAATTGCAGCCTCGTGATCAAAACAGTCGATTTAACGAAGAAGTATGGCGATGCGTTTGCGATTCGCGCCATCGATCTGGATTTGGAACCGGGCGATTTGTTTGGGTTTATCGGTCCCAACGGTGCGGGCAAGACGACGACGATGCGAATCATCGCAACGCTGTTGGAACCCAGTTGGGGCGAAGCCTATGTGTGCGGTCACAGTGTTCACACGCAGCCCAAAGAGATTCGCCGGTTGGTTGGCTACATGCCCGACTTTTTCGGCGTTTACGACGATATGACCGTCGTGGAGTACTTGGAGTTTTTTGCTGCTGCCTACCGAATTGGCGGCGACGCGAGAAAGAAACGCGTTGACGAAATGTTGGACGTCGTTGATTTGGATTTCAAACGTGACGCGTACGCCAACACACTTTCACGTGGCCAGACGCAGCGGCTGGGATTGGCACGAACGATGTTGCATGACCCACAAGTGTTGTTGTTGGATGAACCCTTGTCAGGTTTGGACCCGCGGGCGCGAATCGAAATGCGGAACCTGCTTCGCAAGCTTGGCGAAATGGGAAAAACGATCATCGTCAGCAGTCATATTTTGCCCGAGCTGGCTGACGTCTGTAACAAGGTAGGCATCATCGATCGCGGCGAGCTGAAACAAAACGCCAAGGTCACTGAAGTGATCAAAATGGTTCGTGAGCATACCGTACTGGTTGTTCAGCCAGCCCAGCGTGGTCAAATGAGTACGATCGCCGACCTGTTGAAAGACCACGCCAAAGTCCAAGGTGTCGATACCGGCGATGACGCAGTTCGCGTGGTGCTGAAAGCAGAAGTAGAGGACTACAGTGATCTGCCGAAGCTATTGATCGAAAACGGCATTGCACTGAAACAATTCACCGAAGAAGAACTGGACTTGGAATCAGCGTTCATGGCGCTGACCAAAGGCACCAGTACTCGGATGTAGCCCAACCAAACCCAAGGAATAAATCGATGAAAGTCGAAATCAAATTCTGCAGTATGTGAAACTACGCTCCTCAAGCCGCCAGTTTGGCGGAGAAGATTGCGTCGGAACATCGAAAGCAAATCACAGCACTGACTCTGGTTCCCGACGGTGGCGGATGTTTTGAGGTAACAGTGGACGGGGGACTGATTTATTCGAAGCTGGAGACGAAAGAGTTTCCGTCTGAAAGTGCGATCGTCAAACAGCTGGGTGAGATGCTGGCTTGAAGCAGGTGGCTAGTTTTTTGCCAGCTTGATAACAAATTGTTCCAGCAAAAACCGGTCGCGACCGTCTTGGCTGTGGGTGCCCTTCAGGCGAAGGTCAGCGTCGAGCAACCAGCCGAGCAGGTTCTTGGCGCGATGGCGACCGAGTCCTTTGAGTTGTGCTTTGGCACGTTGGATATCGGATGGTCGGTTGATGCCCGCCGACGACAGAGCGTCTTCGAGTTGCCATTTGCGACCTTGCTTCTCGCGATGTTCGACCATCGCCGTAGCCATGCCCAATCGACGGAGCGACCACGCGATCTGTGGCAGCAACGCGATGGGTTTTTGTCCGCCGCTCATCAGTTTGTCTAGCTGGCGTAAAGCTTCGGCGGCGTCGCCGGCGGCAATGGCGTCGGTGATTTGCCAAACCGTTTTGCCTTGCCAACCCGCCACGATGTCGCGCACCATGGCTTCGTCAATCGGTTTGCCTTCGTCGCAGTACAGCGCCAGTTTCGCGATCTCGGTATCCAGCATGCCGATTTCTTCGCCCATCATTTCGATCATTGCGTCCGCGGCGCTGGCATTCAGCTTTGCCTTGTGGCGACCTGCCACGTAGTCGGTCAAAAATTTCCGGCGTGTTGCCGCGGTGACGCCTAGTTTTTTGTCCGTCGCCGAATTGCACGCGACCAAGACATGTTCGCCAGCGATGGCTTTGTAAAGCCGAGTGTTGGATGCCAGCGATGATAGTTCCAGAATGAAACGGCTAGCGGATCCGGGTTTGGCGACGTGTTTTTCCAGTTCAGGTCGATGGTCGCTGACAAACTTGTCGGCGCCTCGCACCACAATCGTGCGTTTTTCGCCCATGTCAAAAAGCGACGCGGTGGACAAGTCGTCTTTCAAATCCGACCATCGCACGCTCTCGCCGTCAAACTGTGTGACGTCGCCGGTCGACGTAAGCGCCGACATGGACCAAGAACGCAGCGTGGCGTCAGAGCCAAAAACAGCGGCGACCGCAGGCGGATTGGCGGCGGTTTTTTCTGCCGATTTTGTCAGGAATTCAAACGCGTGCAGGACTGGCATGATGTGGCTGGCAGGAAGTGGCTGGCCGCGAAAAAGACGGTTCGGTAGCAAGATACCGCATCGAGAAGTCGGCCGCGACTCGGCATGATGTGCTCATCCCCAGCACCGCGCCCAAAGTGGTTTTGCCCTGCAATCAGCCAAGCCTGCGAGAGAAACTCAGGTTGGCACTTCAGGATAAACTGCTAGGGCTATTTGAATGAACCGCTGGGGCGGCCGGCGGTTTGATCCTTTGGATCTGCAAAGCTTCGGTCGCTGAGCGAACGGAAACCACGGATGCGGGCACGCGGGGCTAGACCTTGTGAATCGATCGGTTCTTCCAGCAGATACGTGCCGTCGTTGCCTGCGCGATCTTTGGCATCGATGCGCAAGTAGATCTTTCGTGGTAATTCTGGGTCGCCGGGCCAGACGTAGTCACCTTCGTTTTGCAGTCCACCAGCAATCGTGGTCCATGGCCCGTCGGGTGAGTCACTAAACGACAGAGCGATCGGTCGCTGCATCAGGTTGGGATCTTTGCAGTCGTAGCGAATCACCAGCGAACCCGTTCGTTCGCCTTCGCCGTATTTGACGTCGGTGATTTTGACGTCCGGCTTGGACTTGTCCACGATCACGGCGATGTCGGGTGTTTCACCTGAGAGCGGCCGCGGGCTTGCTAGACCGTTGCGACTGATCACGACAATCTTGAACGCGAAGGTTCCTTCACCCTTGGTTTCGATATCGAACGGGCTGGTCAGGTCGGGGTCGTTGCCCCAACGTTTCCAAGTTTTTCCCGCGTTGGTACTGCCGTAAAGTTCAACCGATTCGGCACCGCCAGCGCCGATGGCTTCCAGTTCGTACTCCAGCGAAAAGCGTTCGCTGTCGCTGTAACGAACTACTGTGCGATCGGCCAAGAGAGCCTGGTCGTAGTCCGCTTGTGACTGTCGCATCGCACGGTAGGCGGGCGATTCGACGTCGATCGGTTGTTTTTTTGAAGGTTGTTTGTCGGACGGTGATTTCGCAGTGGCTTGTGTTGGATTGTTGCTGGCGGTTTTGGGATCCAGTGGCCGCATGGCTTCGGCAACCGTTCGCGATGCGCGCTGTTTTGGCGGCTGGCGATCAATCGATAGTTCGGCCGGTTGCTGGGGTTCGGTTTGTTCCGTGGCAGCAAAAGTCTGAGGCCCATTGGGCTTGTTCAACCCGCCAAAGCCGTTGCTGATTTGTTCGGGGGTCGAAGCCGGCGGTAGTGAAATCATGCCAGGGTTCGGAGCGGCGGATGGCTGCGCGGCTGGAAATTGTGGGATAGCCGAAAACGGCTGCGGTGGAGATTGCCGAGGCGCAAACTGTTGAGCCGGGAATTGGGGCGCGGGCTGAAATGGTGGTGTTGTTGGCTGCGGGCTGGGCATCGCGATTGCGGGCGCGCCAGTTGTCGGCGATGTGATTGCTGGAGTGTGCATTGACGGTGGCAGTTGAAATGCGCTAGGCCGCTGCATGCTGTCTGGGGCTGTCATTCCACGCGGAACAGGTGGCGCATTGGGATCGACTGATTGCGTGCCCAACATGCGGGACGCCCCAGTATTGGCAGCCGGCAATTTGGTTGCCACGTTTGCCGGCGGAGCGTTTAAACGCGGTGCAAACGTCGCTGGCGGTGCAGTCGCTGTTGCAGCTGGCTGAGCCGGAGTTGGACGCATCAGTTGATACTGCTTGCGGTTCTGCGTGACCGACGGTGGCCCGAAGGATCGTGTTTGGGGAGCACCACTCAAACCGAACTGATTGGTTCGTGTGTTTGGCTGTGTGAGCGAACGCGGGTCCGTTTGACGTGGGTCAAATGGCTGCGTGGCGCTTGCCGACGCGCCAGGTTGCCCGGGGCGAAAGAACGAATTGGTGACCGGTTGTGGCGAACGCCGATTGGTCGGAGGCGCATAAGTGGGGACCTGAGCGATTTTTGCATCGGCGTCGACGGCTGGCAATTTTGCTTTAGCGTCGTCGCTGGGTTGAGATCCGCCGCCGGTGACAAAAATGGACCGGTTGGTGTCATCGGCGCGGTGCACGTACATGCTGGGGTGCGATTTGTTTGAGCCTTCGGTGGCCAGCTTGCGACGCGCTGCGCTGCTACTGATCGGGTTGTCCTCGCCATTGGCGACCAGTTGGATCTCGTGCGGTCCGGCGGCGTGGTCGTACGCATCGATCACTGCAAAATCGGGCGTCTTTTCTGTGGCGATGCGAGGTCGCTGGATCAGTTTCGAGATGACCGCTCGGTTGTTGGCTGCATCGGTGGTGATGATTTGCAGCGAAAGCTGTTGCCAGTTTTCTTTGGGAGTGAATTTGATTTTTCCCGTCGCGACGGCATTGTCAGCGCCCAGCTTGGTCCATTCACGCAGCACGTCCGTGGCGTAGTGAATCTGAATGCTTTTGATCGGTGTTTGATCTTCATAAGTAAATGCGGCCTCGACACGTCCACTCGCGTCCGCATCGACTTGCAAGCTCATTTGGGGCTTGGCGGTATCGATGAACACTCGCAGTTGCGGCGACAAGTGATCTTTGGGTTGGGCATTGCCCGCTGCGTCGATTGTGCGTGTGGCGAACCAGTACCTGCCGTCGTCTGTTCCTTTAAATTGAAACTCTTTGACCGTGGGTGGTTTTCGGTCGAACAATTTCCACTCGCTGTCATTGCCGCGGGAAACGAACAAACGAACTTCGACGGGGCGTGTGCCCGCGTTGTCGATGTTGAATGGGATTCCAAAGCTGCGTGAGTTGAGAACCACCGAGTCCGTCAGATCGGCTGGCAAAAGGCGCTCGATGGGCGTTGCTTTGATTGGCTGCATGGCGGTCCGAGGCGGCAACGCGGGCAACGAAGCGACTTGGTTTTCGGCGGATCGGCTAGCTGCGGATTGAGGTGCCATTTGCGCAGCAGGCAGCGTTTCGTCGGCGCGCAGCAGCGATCCAGCGGGCCAGAATGCGAAACTGGCGGCAGCGACCAGGCCGTATTGGGTTAAGCTGGTTTTGAAAGAGCTGGGTTTCTGGCGAGAACGCATCTTGTCGACCGAGCCTTGATGGCAGAAAACGAGCGTGAACGGACGAATCCACCCGCAGGCCAAAAAATCGGCGCGCAGGGCGTGCTAGTCCCACTTGTTCGGATTCGGCAAAATTGTCGAACTGTCTTGAAGAAAACGGCTGCGACGATCAGGCGTAGACGTGAATACCCCGCATATCACCCCTAAATTAGCCTCCAATGAGCCAGATTCGCTATCAATACGACGTCGTTGTCATCGGGGCAGGGCACGCCGGCACCGAAGCCGCTGCTGCCGCTGCACGAGTCGGAGCCAAGACGGCATTGCTGACAACCAACCTGGATACGGTCGGGCAAATGTCCTGCAACCCAGCGATCGGCGGCGTTGCAAAAGGCCAGATTGTGCGGGAAGTCGACGCGCTGGGCGGCTTGATGGGCGAAGCGATCGATGCGACGGGAATCCAGTTTCGGTTGCTAAATGTGCGCAAGGGCCCCGCGATGCACAGCCCCCGCGCGCAAGCCGACAAGAAGGCGTACCAAAACCACATCAAGCACCGGATCGAATTGCAAGACAATCTCGATCTGCGGCAAGAGACCGTCGAAGATCTGCTAACGGAAACCATCGACGGTCGCGACCGGATCATCGGTGTCAGCGTGCGCGGCGACGCTCAATACCTTGCTCCGACGGTTGTGCTGACCACGGGGACTTTCCTGCAAGCGATCATGCATACCGGCGAAGCCAAGTCGGCGGGCGGCAGGGCAGGGGAGGGCACGACCAAAGGAATCAGCGGAGCGCTGAATCGATTGGGTTTTGAAATCGATCGTTTCAAAACCGGTACGCCGCCACGGTTGAACGCACGCACGATCGATTTTTCGAAAACCGAAGAGCAGCCCGGCGACGACCAGCCGCAACCGTTTTCGTATTTGACGGGCAAGCTGAACCTTCAGCAGATGCCGTGTCACATCACGTACACGAACAATGCCGTTCATGATTTGATCCGCGAAAATTTACACCGCGCGCCGATGTACAGCGGCCAGATCAACACGCGCGGCCCACGTTACTGTCCTTCGATCGAAGACAAGGTGGTTCGCTTCGCCGACAAGGAAAGTCACCAATTGTTCTTGGAACCCGAAGGCCGCGAGACGCAGGAAGTCTATGTCAACGGAATCTCAACCAGCCTGCCACGCGACGTGCAGGACAAAATGTTTCGGTTGATCGATGGTTTGGAAAACGCGTCAATCATGCGTTATGGCTACGCGGTGGAGTATGATTTTTGCCCGCCAACGCAGCTTTGGTCGCACTTGGAGTCCAAGGCCATCGACGGGTTGTTCTTGGCGGGACAGATCAACGGTACGACAGGCTACGAAGAAGCGGCCGGTCAAGGTTTGATCGCTGGCCTCAACGCTGCTCGCAAAGTGGCCGGCAAAGACATGTGGCTACCGACCCGCGACCAAGCCTACGTCGGGGTTTTGGTCGACGACTTGGTCACGTCGGGAACCGATGAGCCGTATCGAATGTTTACCAGCCGCGCGGAATATCGGTTGCTCTTGCGACAGGACAACGCCGATCGGCGGTTGACAGCTGCGGCGGATCAGCTGGGACTGATAACAGCGGCGCGGCGCGATCGTTTTCGCAGCAAGATGGCGGACATCGACCGGGCCATGACATTGTTGCGAGCCGCTCGCGTAGAAAACGTCACGGGCGATGTTTACTTGCGCCGTCCCGAAGTGACATGGGACACGATGTGTGGTTTGGTCAGCGATCTCAACACCGTCGACTCCGAAGCCGCCCAGCAGTGCGTCTACGACATCAAGTACGAAGGCTACGTCAATCGCCAAAAGATGGAGGTCGAAAAACAGCACCGTCTGGCCGAAAAGATTATCCCCGAATCGTTTGACTACGAACGCATCGGGTCGCTGCGAGGCGAAGCCCGTGAGAAACTGAATAAGATTCGCCCTTCGAATCTGGATCAAGCCAAACGCATCAGTGGCATCACTCCAGCGGACATCGCGTTGGTGATGGCGTATTTGAAATAATCGCCTTGGCAATCCATGACGGCATTCCCTTGCAAGCGTTCCGCTATGGATTGGGGAATGCCACCACTTAGATGCAAATGGACCACCTGAGCGCAAATGGAGCGTTACGCGTGTGGAAACAGCGCTGTAATCCGTCTTGGCTTTGCGTACCAATTGAAAACTTCTGCAACAAAAATTTGGCTCACTTCAGTAAACCAAAGCCTTTGCGTAACTTACGGCGATTCGATCGATCTTGACCTAGTGAGTTAAATCGATAGAATTCGCAGTCGAGGCAAGCTTGGTAAAGCGGAGTGACTTGGAGTTTCTTGCCGCTTGCGTTTTTCGCGTAGATTGGTGCTGTAATGCGCTAGTGCGGGGACACGGGGGTTTGCTAAGAGAGGGTTCTTGGTGTTGCAGCCAGAATACGTAAGCAGGGTTTGCTTGTGTGTTTTGATTGCTAGCGAAAGGATGTTCCGACGGAACGGTTCGCTGCACAGAATTCCAGCGGGAGATAAATGTGTCGTGCTATGACTGCGACCGACTTTCTTTCAGCTCAAACAATACATTGGCAACGGCTTAGTCATGCAGGGAGGATGGTTTCTGCCATGACCACAAAAACGGTTTTTACGACAGGCGAAGCGGCTAAGATTTGCAAGGTTAGCCAGCAAACGATCATTCGTTGTTTCGACAATGGTTCGTTGAAGGGATTTCGTGTCCCGGGCAGCAAGTTTCGTCGGATTCCTCGTGAGCAGCTTTACCTGTTCATGAAGGACAACGGAATTCCAACGGATGCGTTGGAGAGCGGCAAAAAGAAGCTCTTAATCGTTGATGACGATCAAGACTTGGTTGATCTGATCAAGGATGGGTTCGAACGCGACGGACGGTTCGAGATTCGCACTGCCAACAACGGTTTTGATGCCGGTATGGGCGTCAAGGAATTTCGACCTGACCTTGTTGTTTTGGACGTTATGCTTCCCGATATCAACGGCAAAGAAGTTTGTCAGCGAGTTCGCAGCGACCCGGCTTTGGATATGGTCAAGATCCTTTGCATCTCCGGGATGGTCGAACACAGCAAGGTTGACGGTCTCAAGGCAGCCGGTGCAAACGATTTTATGCAGAAACCGTTCGCGATCGACGATCTGGTCGCTCGTTCATGCGATTTGTTAGAAATCGAACGCAAAGTAGCTGGTTAAGGTGGCCAGCGCGACGCCGCTGAATGACTCGGCGCTGAGTAAATCGGAACCAGCCCGATCGGTTGATTCTCGATCTCCCTCTCTCCGCCAAGCGAGTTTGTCATTTTCGACGACGCAGGATTGTAGGAGATCCAATTCAATGGGGTTTCTGCCTTGCTTACGACGCGGCAGTGACCGTTGGTGGTTGCCGCTATCGTCAGTCGCAACGGAAACGCTTGGGCAAATCGTTTTGTCCGCCAGTCAACAAATCAACGAAGTCGATTCGCAGTACCGATCTTTGAATCGGCAAGTCGCGTCGGCTTTGCAAATCGATCCGCCGCTGATGATTTTCGCTGCGCTCAGCTGGCCAGGCGAAGAAGCCAGTTTGTCGGATTTAGCGGATTGGCTGATCGCCAATGTCACGGGGGCTCTCGCCAGCGGTGACGCATTCATGGGCGCCCCGCAAATCGTTGCAGACCAGCAGCGCCGATGGAACAAACTGCGCGATCATTATCGCACGCTTGCGACGGCCAACTGGATCGACGATGCCGAATTGTGGTTAGAAGTCACCGGGCCGCGAGTTTCCAACACTTGGAAACAACAATGGCCGACGATCGCAATCGACGAAGAGCAGCTTTTGGACGACGCTACCCCGCCGTCGGGAAGCAAAATGCTGCAGCAGCTTGCACGAAAAATGCAGCGTCAGCAAAGCCTGGAGCGTAGCTTCGATATTCGACTTCATAAAAGCAAGCTCGGTGCGCTCAAGCAACTCGCTTATGGGCTGTCGCACGAAATCAATAATCCGCTGGCCAATATCTCCACTCGAGCCCAGCAACTGCAGCGAAACGAAGACGATCCAACGCGTCACGCTGTTTTACAACGAATCGTCGATCAAGTTTATCGGGCTCACGAAATGATCGCGGACCTGATGTTCTACGCAAATCCGCCGCGTCCTGAAGTCGCCGAGTCTGATCTGAACGGGATTATCGAATCGGTCACCGAGGGATTCAGCGAAGAAGCCCAGCGGCAGGCAATTCGTTTGGAAGTGGAAACGTACAACGATGGTTCGGCGAATTTCAGCGTCGATGCCGTAATGATTGGCGAGGCTATTCGAGCTTTGATCCGCAATGCGATTGACGCGATCGGCTGTGAAGGAACGATTGTTGTGTCGTTAGTGCGTCAAGACGAACGCTGGCTGATCCACATCGCCGATAGCGGGCCCGGTCTAAGCCGTTTGGCCCGGGACCACGCGTTTGATCCGTATTTCAGTGGTCGCGAAGCGGGCCGTGGGCTGGGGCTGGGGCTGTGCCGAGCCTACCGGATCGCCAAGTTGCACAGCGGCGAAGTCACTTTGGCAGGCGGACCGACGGGCTGCGTCGCGACAATCATGTTGCGTGTCTAGAAAATCTAAGTGATGAGCTGAGTCGCGGGCGCTAGCCACGGGCCTTTTGCGGTATCCCAAACAAGTCTGGGCTATTACTACTGGCTTCCAACTTTGCTTAGCAGCCAATTTTTCCGGTCGCTCAAGCGGATTGGCATCATCGCTAAATGCCCGTGGCTAGCGCCAGCGGCTCACTTTGGAGTCAGCGGAGCAACTATCTACACCTAGTCGTTCTGCACCGAATCGTCGATAATCTCCCTTCGCCACGATTTATCCTGATTCCTAACCGGTGCCATGTTCGATTCCGCCAGCGAAATCCTGTCTTTGCAATCCAGCGGTGAAGCAACCGCGGTCGAAATTGCCGAAAAAACACTCGCTGCCATCGAAGTTTCTCAGGGCAAACACAACTCGTTTACCCACGTCGCTCGTGAATCCGCACTTGCCGCCGCCGCCGCGGTCGACGCCAAACGTGGTTCGGGTGAGAAACTTGGCCCGCTCGCAGGCGTTCCGGTTGCTGTGAAGGACGTCCTGTGTACGCGTGACATGCCGACGACATGTTCGTCCAACATGCTGCGAAACTTTGAGCCGCCCTACGACGCGACCGTCGTTCAAAAATTGCGTGACGCCGACGCCGTCATCGTTGGCAAAACCAACATGGACGAATTCGCGATGGGGGCGAGTACCGAAACAAGCGCTTTCGGCGTTACACGAAACCCGTGGGACACGGATCGAACACCCGGTGGCAGCAGCGGCGGCGCGGCAGCCTGCGTCGCGGCGGGCAGCGTGCCACTTAGCTTGGGCACCGATACGGGAGGTTCGATCCGACAGCCCGCAGCATTCTGTGGTGTGACAGGGCTGAAACCAACCTATGGTCGCGTCAGCCGATTCGGATTGGTTGCCTTTGCCAGCAGCTTGGATCAAATCGGTCCGATTGCGTGGTCGGCGGCAGACTGTGCTTTGATGTTGGAAACCATCGCGGGGTTTGAACCTCGTGATTCAACGTCACTCGAAACGCCCGTCGCAAGCTACACCGAAGCTCTCGCATCGACAGACCTTCGCGGCTTAAAAATTGGAGTCCTTCGCAATTCGATCGACACCGATGGTTTGGACGATTCGATTCGGGCTGCCGTTAATGCATCAACGGACGCTTTCAAAGAGTTGGGCGCGGAAATTGTCGAAGTTGATCTGCCGCATAGCAACTACTGGGTGCCGACTTATTACGTGATCGCACCGAGCGAAGCGAGCAGCAATCTGTCGCGTTACGATGGCGCGCACTACGGGCACCGAGCGTCCGACATTGATCGAAACACGAAGGACGGCCCGCTGGTCGAAATGTACTGCCGCAGCCGATCCGAAGGTTTCGGGGCAGAGGTGAAACGTCGCATCATGGTCGGCACTTATGCTTTGAGCGAAGGCTATGCGGACGAATACTACAACAAAGCGCTCAAGGTTCGCCGGCTGATCAAAGGCGACTATGACGCCGCGTTCACACAGTGTGATTTGTTGCTCGGGCCCGTCACGCCCACTTCGGCGTTCAAGCTGGGTGACAAAATCGACGACCCGATCCAAATGTATCTCTGCGATTTGTTTACCGTTGGTGCGAACTTGGCGGGCGTTCCCGCGATCTCGGTACCCGCAGGCTTTGACGCTGGCGGACTGCCCATCGGATTGCAACTGCAAGCACCTGTGCTGCAAGAGTCTCGGTTGCTTTTCGCAGCCAATGCATTTCAATCGATCACTGACCATCACAAACACCGCCCCAGTTGTTAAGTGTCCAGTCTGGCCGAACACTCCGTGGTCGGTCTCTGTATTCCGATCGCGGAGCGTTCGGCCACGATTCACTCAGACCAATACCGACTCCCAATCATGACCGTCACCGCTCCCAACACCGTCACGACGATCATCGGTCTTGAAGTTCATGTGCAACTCAAGACTGAAACCAAATTGTTTTGCGGTTGTAAAACACAGTTCGGCGCTCCACCCAATACCCAGGTCTGCCCTGTGTGTCTTGGCTTGCCCGGTGCCCTTCCGGTGATGAACGACCGAGCCATTGAATTGGCTGTCAAAGCTGGTTTGGCGATCAACTGCGACATTCCGCCGATGTCCAAGTGGGATCGCAAGCAGTATTTCTATCCCGATTTGCCCAAGGGTTACCAAATCAGCCAATTCGATTTGCCGATTTGCGGCGAAGGTTATCTGGATATTCCCGATGATGAAAACGACGGCGACACGGTTCGCATCGGCATCACGCGAGCGCACTTGGAAGAGGACGCTGGCAAGAGCATGCACGACGAAGCGTCCGGCACGGGCGATACGCGCATTGACCTGAATCGTTGTGGCACGCCGCTGTTGGAAATCGTCAGCGAACCGGACATGCGTAGTTCGGCCCAGGCCCAGGCCTATTTGACTCAGTTAAAAGCGTTGATGATTCACATGGGCATCTCGGATTGCGAAATGCAAGAAGGCAGCCTGCGCGTTGACGCCAACGTGAACTTGCACATCAACGTGGGCGAGAAAAAGATCGCCACGCCGATTGTCGAAGTCAAAAACATGAACAGTTTTCGTGCCGTCGAAGCTGCCATCGAACATGAGGTCGTTCGGCAGTACGACGTCTGGCAAGAAACGGGGAAGACGATCAAAGAAGAGCCCAAGACAACTCGCGGTTGGGACGACACAAAAGAAATCACGTTCCAGCAACGCGAAAAAGAAGAGTCGGCTGACTATCGGTATTTCCCCGATCCGGATTTGTTGCCCGTTCGGATTCTGCGTGAACAAGTCGAAGCGATTCGCAGCACACTTGGCGAAACACCCGATCAAACACGCGATCGCTTGCCCGGTCAGTACGGCATCAAGCCGTATGACGCCGATGTAATCGTCAAGTCGGGCAGCCAAATGGTGGTGTATTTCGAGCGAGTCGCCGAGTTGTCCGGCGACGGAAAACGAGCCAGTTCGTGGGTGCAGCAAGACGTCATGCGGACGATGAAAGATCGCCAAATCGATGTGAGCGATTTTCCCGTTGATGCCGACAAGTTGGGCGATTTGCTGAAGCGAATCGCTGCTGGCGACATCGACAATAGCCGTGCGAAAGACGTTTTCAATCACTTGGTCGACAACGATCAATCGGTTGACGAAGCGATTCAGTCGCTCGGTATCGAATCGGTCGACAGCAGTGAAATCGACGCGTTGGTTCAAGAGCTTTTGGACGCCAATCCCAAGATCGTCGAAGACGTTTTGTCGGGCAACGAAAAAGCCGTGGGAGCCTTGATCGGCCAAGCCAAGAAAAAGAACCCCAACGCCAACCCACAGGTCATCCGCGAAACGGCATTGCGGATTATTAAATCAAAGTAGCCAGCACGACTTTGTGGTGTAGCACGGGTTCGCGCATTGATGTTCTAGTAGTGCGCTCGACCATTTAGGGTGGGATACAGTAGGAACGCTTTCGTTCACCTCGAGGCCTTGGAATCATGATTCAACGGTTTGCCTCCCGCATTTTACGTCAGGCGCGAAGGTCCTGCTTGATCTTCGTTGCCTTGGTACCGTTTGTAGGTTGCCTCAGTCGGCTATATGGACAGGGGTTCTCTTATGACGGTGTTTTTGAATTAACACTTCTTGATCCCGAAGGTGAGCCGGTCGAAGGAGTTTCGGTTCGACTCAAAACACTTCGATTTGAAGAAATCCGTTCATTGCGCATTGGGCTATTCGAACAGGCGAAGGTTAGTGATGCCGATGGATTTGTTCGATTGACATATCCAACGACCTATGAGACGCGACTTGGTCTCGGGACTACGTCTGAAATAGGTTTCGTGTTTGAGCATCCTGAGTTTGTTACTCAGCAAATTAGTTTTGATCCGACGACGGACGCGACGAAACACACTTTGGATCGAGGATGCCGGTTGTCGTTTTCGGCGGTCGATGCAGAACGCGAACCCATTGGCAATTTTTCAGTATATATGTCAGGCCCGGCTGCACTGGTGACTTGGTTTGCGGAAAAAGGAACTTCGGCCAAGTTCTCCACGGCAATTCCCGATGGAAGTTGGCAAGCGATATTGGTCTCTCCTCGCAACGACGGGCGGCATCTCTTTAGCCAAGTCATGCCCGTTCGCTTAGCGGAGGATCAAGTTGTCAGTATTCGGAAAGTGCCGATGACAGGAGGGATGCGATTGACGGGGCGACTTTCCGAGAATGTTCCGCGACCGATTCGGAACGGAACGGTCAGTGTGGCGTGCATTCCGAAATCCTCTCAACAACGCGGTGGCAACGAAGCCGCGCCGCTCGGTTGGAATGAATGGACGGTCGTAAACGATGATGGGACTTTTGAGTTCGCTTCGCTTCCAGTCATGGAAACCATGCAGATCATTGCGAGATGTGACGGTTGGTTGATCGATGACGAACAAGGTGACAGGTTGTTTTTTCGAGGGAAATATGTCTCTGCAAGTGAGCGAACTAATCAAGGCAATTTAGCGTTGACGCTTCCTATGGTGCCTTCTGGTAATCTAAGAGTTGTCGTCAAAGACGAAAACGGCCAGCCAGTGCGTTACGCTAAGGTCTATGCTCGACCAATGCAGAAGCTTCTTTCTGGAGAATTGACCTATGTCGGTAGTGGTGCCCGAACGGTCGATAAAATTTGGAAAGATCTAGATCAAGATTTTGATCCAGAGTTGTTTCGTTGGCCAAATTTGAGAGGATTTCAATGTGCAACGAACTCCGATGGAGTCGCGGTCGTAAGCGGGATCCCTCTTGATCGAAGCTTTCGCTTAACAGCAACGCTTGAAGGTCATTCGATCGTCAACGCCGAGACTCCAGGGTTGCCTCAGATCTTGATGCGAGTCGAGTCAGTCAAACGGGCGGAAGTGGAACTCCTCGCAAAGCCGAATGCCGCCAGTGAAACGCCGCCGAAGTAGCCGTTAAATTGCGAGTGACTTGGCCTGGCTTTTTGGAAGGCTGATTGATGTTCACCCGCGAGAGACGACCTGACATACTGGCGATTCGACCCCGATGAATCTTGGAGCCAGAATGTCAGTAAACGGTGCCCCACCGAAGCGACCACGCGACCTGTCTTACCGCGTTGTTTGCGGCATGATCATTGCGGTGGTCGTTTGGATGCTGCTAATGCCGTTCGTGCCATCGGTCGCGATGTCGACGATGCGACGCTTTCATTTGGCCAGCGACTCGTTTGTGCTGTGGTGCGTGCAGCAACCGGTGCCGTCGATGTACAACTTTGCCAACCAATTCCACGCTCGCAAGACGCCGCTGGGATTCCCGGAGACGATCCTGTCATTGGATGACCAAGAAGTGGGCGATGATTGGCGGTACATCAATCACTTTCCAACCCGTCGACTGACGTTTGCCGATGGTCGCTACGATCTGCTTCGCTACAGCAAGAATCAGTGGTTGGAATTCAAAACGACCTATCGCGGGCAAGAATTGAATTCACTGATTCACGCCAAGCCGGTGGGCCCCGGCGAGTACGAAGTCATTCGCAAAGAAATCGCGGAGGATTCGCCGTGATCGATCCTTTGGTTTCACGCGGTCGCATGGTGGCAGTTCACTGTGTGGTGCAGTTGGGTATTTTGCTGACGTTGACTTGGAAGTGGACGTATTTCAAATGGTCTGACAACCTGCACGAGAAAATCACGCTGGCCGATCCGTTTTTTCCGGACTGGCTGGAATCTGCCGATGTCGTTCGCTATGCGTATTTAATTTCTTTGGCAGTGATTGTTGTCAATATCGTCAGTTGGGAAAAATATCTGACGCGGTTGTGCAACTACGTCACGCTTGCCTGTTTGTCGGTCTTGTTGATTCATCAGGCCAGCTACAACGACGCGACGTTTACGACTGCTTGGTGGGCCTGTGTCTGGTCCGTTTGGTATGGGCATCACATGGATGACCCGGATCGCATTGCAACACTTGATCGCGGCGCGTTCTTGAGCCGCGCGATGATGTCGATGGTGTTGCTGGGCGGAGCCGTCGGAAAATGGACGCCGGAATATTGGAACGGCGATGTGCTTTACGATATCTATTTTCGCGACCGCAATTTTTGGATGTTCAACTATTTGCGAAACACCTTCGAACCGGATCAGCTTCGCGTGATCGCGACATGGTACAGTCGCAAAGTGGTGGCGATCGAGACGATTTGTGGATTCGGACTGTGGCTGTTGCCATCCAGGCTTGCAGCGCTGATCGGATTGCTGGTGTTCACGTCGATCGCGATTTTTTCCAACATCTATTTGTTCTCGGTGATGTTCGCACTGATGGGCATTGCCGCGGTGGGTTTGTTTGTCGTCAAACGCCCAACGCACCAGCTAGATTTAGAAGCGTAGTCCTGCGACGCCGTTCGCAGGGCCAAGGTTCCAGTTCCATCGTAGCGACCGGAGGTCGCATATTCCTGCAAGTTGCGTCGCGGGGTCACGCGATTTACAGCACGCCTTTGGTGCTGGGCACCGCGTCGCTGCGTGGATCGCTTTCGGCTGCCATGCGAATCGCTCGAGCTGTCGCTTTGAAAACACATTCTGAAATGTGGTGAGCATTTCGACCATGGTGCAGCACGACGTGGAGATTGCACTTGGCGTTGGCAGCGAACGATTGCCAAAAGTGTTCGACCAGTTCGCTGTCGAACGTGCCGATCTTGGCTGCTGCGATTGGAGCGTGATATTCAAAGGCGTAGCGTCCACCCATGTCGACGGCCGATGTCACCAAGCACTCATCCATTGGTAGCGTGAAGTGACCGTAGCGGCGAATGCCTGCGCGGTCGCCGAGAGCTTGGTCGATTGCTTGGCCAAGTGCGATGCCGATGTCTTCGGCAGTGTGGTGGTCGTCCACGTGCAAGTCGCCGACGGCTTTGACGTCCAAGTCGATCAAGGCATGCTTGGCCAGCAAGTCCATCATGTGGTCCAAGAACCCGATGCCAGATTCACGTTTGCCGCTGCCATCGCCATCCAAGTTGATGGATAGCTTGATGTCGGTTTCGCCGGTCTTGCGGTTGATGGTTGCTGTTCGAGTCATGGATTTTTCCGTAGTCCCGCGACGCCGCTCGCAGGGCAAAGGCGACTTGAGGGGCGCCGAATCGAATGTCGGGGGAAATGGCGAAGCCATAGTTGGCCCGCGAACGGCATCGCGGGACTGCTAGCTACAGGGCACGCTCGATCATCATCAAGCAGGCGTCAATTTGATCGTCGGTGCCAACGGAAATTCTCAATCCGTCACCCCACGTCGGGAAGTCCATATATCGAACCAGAATCTGATTTGACTTCAGGAATTCGTAAATCGCCTTGTGATCCGCAGTTGGGTGTTGGCACCAGACAAAATTGGCATGCGACGGTGTGACGTCGAATCCGATCTCGGCCAGTTTAGTTGCCATGCGATCACGCGTTGCATTCATCTTGATGCAAATTTCGGCCAACCATTCGCTACAACCCATCGCGGCGGTGGCAGCGGCAATCGCTAATGCGTCGCAGTTGTAGCTGTCCTTGATCTTGGACAGTTCGGAAATCACCTGTGGCTGAGCGACCAAGAATCCAAAACGCATGCCCGCCAGGCCGTAGGATTTGCTCAGCGTCCGTGTGACCATGATGCGATCATTTTTTTGCACCAGATCCAAACAGTTGGTGTCCGCAAAATCGGCATAAGCTTCATCAACGACCAGCGGACAGGAAAGCGATTCGGCGATCTTTGCAACTTCAGCGGGTGAGACGATCGTCCCACTGGGGCTGTTGGGGTTGGGGAGAAAGACCAGTCGCACGTCGTCGTCGGCTTCGCCAAATGCGGCTGGCAATTTCCAGCCGTCCTGGAATGGTACTTGCTCCCAAGCGGCACCCTGAATGTCGGCCAGCGTGCGATAAAGGATGTAGCTGGGGTAGGGCAGTCGCAATCGCTGGCCTTCGCCCACGAATCCACGCACCAGAATCGTCAAGATGTCGTCGCTGCCGTTGCCTGCCAAAATCCATTCGGGACCGGGCAGGCCCAAAGCATTCGCCGCCGCGATTCGAAACGAATTCGCCATCGGATCGGGATAGCGATTCAGCGGTCCCTTGGCGGCGCTGCAAATTGCATCGATGACGGCTGGCGGCGGCGGATAGGGATTCTCGTTGGTGTTCAGTTTGACGCACTTACCCGGCGCCGGTTGTTCGCCGGGCGTGTAAGGAAGCATCTTTGCAAGGACAGGGCGAAACATTGTGAAAGTCGACTCGGGACGCAGCCAAAGGGAAAGGTTGTCAGCAGTACAAGTAAAGCGTAAATAAGACTGTCTTGGGAGGGAGCTAATTCAAGACCAGTAATCAATGGGGCACTATTCATCTTCGCCACCTCTCCCGCTGCGCAGTGGAGGTGGCAAGTGTTCGTGAACCGTGATCGGCGCTCAATCTTATAATCGCATGAACTCTGTGCTGTGAAAGAGGCGTGTGTGTCGTTACGACCGCCGAATCGAAACGCTTCTTGCGTGGGCGGTCAGGCCTTCTTTTTCGGCTAGCCGCTCGACATCGGGTGCGATTTGTTCCAGCGCAGATTCGTTGAACTCGGTCAGGCTGCCGCTGCGCAGGAAACTGTTGCAGCATAAACCGGCTGCCCAAGTGCAGGTGCCGCCGGTGGGTAGGACGTGGCTGGGGCCGGCAGCGTAATCGCCCAGTGCGACGGGGGTGTGGTGACCCAGGAAGGCCGCGCCGCTGTTGCGGATTTTGGCGATCTGATCGCGAGGGTTGGCGGTTTCGATTTGTAAGTGCTCGGGTGCGAATTGGTCGGTCAGTTCGCATGCGGTGGTTTCGTCGGCGACCAAGATCAACGCTCCGAAAGCTTCTAGCGAATCGACGGTCAGCTCGCTGCGTTCCAGAAGAGCAACTTGCCGGACCAGTTCGTCGTAGACCGCGTCGATGAGTTTTTCATCCCACGTGATCAAGATCGATGAGCCAGGTGAGTGCTCGGCTTGGGCCAGAAGGTCTGACGCGATGAAATCGGCTCGTGCGGTTTCGTCGGCGATCACGATCACTTCGCTGGGGCCAGCAAACGAATCGATGTCGACGGTTCCGAAAACTTCCTTTTTTGCCAATGCGACAAACAAATTGCCGGGGCCGACAATCTTGTCGACTGCGGGTACCACGTCGCAACCATAGGCGAGCGCGGCGACCGCTTGGGCGCCACCCATTCGGTAGACTTCCGTCACACCCAGTTCGTGACAGGTCGCCAGCATGTCAGTGTTGTAGGCGCCAAACGGCGTGGGTGGTGCGACGACGGCGATTTCTTTTACGCCAGCAACTTGAGCGGGAACAACGGTCATCAAAACGGTTGATGGATAAGCCGCCGCGCCACCAGGGACGCAGACGCCGACGCGACGCAGTGGCAAGTATCGTTGTGTGAGCGATACGCCGGGTTGGGGCGTGATCGTGACGTCACTGTGCAGGATCGCTGACTGGAATTCGGTGATGTTGTCTCGGATGCGGCCGATGGATTCGATCAGCTTGGGGTCGGCAGCTGCGTGGGCGGCGGCTAAGTCTGCCTCTGGCACACGCAAGTCCGCCGGCGACAGGTCGGCTTTGTCGAGGGCCTTTAAGTAGCGGAGCAGGGCAGGAGTGCCTTCACGGCGGACGTCGTCGCAGATTGTCTGGACGACTTCGACGGGCGTAAGCGGTTTACCGAACACTTCTTCGGTCAGCGCACGACCGCGCGGGCTGACCACGTCGCCTTGGGGGCTGAGTTTTGCGCGTAATTCGTTCAGGATTTCCGTGTTGCCATTGCGGGCATCGACACGTTGGATGTTCAGTTTGGTCATGGTGGCTTTCCAGTAGCACGAACTCTTGCCCGTTGCTGCGCTGTGCTTCGGTAACGGACCCAAGTCAGTTCTACATCGCGACGTCGTCATCATAAACAACTACACTGCGGTTTGTTTACCCGCGACCCTTTCGAACAATTCACTCCAACGATTCAAAATGCCCAGCGAAATCGATCTTCGCAGTGACACGGTTACCCAGCCAACCGACCCGATGCGACAAGCCATGGCCAGTGCGCACGTCGGTGACGCGGTCATTGATGTGGACCCCACCCTGGACCGCTTGGAAAAACGGTCTGCAGAGATTCTTGGCAAAGCAGCCGCGATTTTTGTCCCCAGCGGTTCGATGGCCAATCAGATCGCCGTTCGTGTGCATTGTGGGATGGGAAACGGTTTCATCTGCGAAGGAAACAGTCACGTTTATCACTACGAGCAGGGGGCGTTTGCGGCTCTGTCTGGCTTGATTGCTCAGACCGTCTTTGGCGACGGTGGTGTGCTGACGGTGGATGATTTGCGAAGCCAGATCCACCCCGAAGATGACCATAGTGTGCGAACGAAATTGCTGTGTATCGAAAATACGCACAATCGCTGGGGCGGCCGAATTCAGCCGCAGAAAGAAGTGGTTGCGGCCTGCGATTGGGCGCACGGGCAAGGGGTGCAATGCCACTTGGACGGAGCACGGCTTTGGAATGCGTCCGTTGCCAGCGGTGCCACTGAAAAGGAATTATGCGATCCGTTTGACAGCGTCGGGGTGTGTTTTAGCAAAGGGCTGGGCGCGCCGGTTGGATCGGTCTTAGCTGGCAGCGAATCGTTCATCAGCGAAGCGCGTCGTTGCCGCAAGCTTTTCGGCGGTGCGATGCGTCAGGCGGGCATCATCGCGGCGGGGGCACTCTACGCACTGGAAAACCATCGCGAGCGGTTGGCGGATGATCACACGCACGCAAAGCAATTGGGCGATGCGATCGAAGCTTGCGGTTCTCTTTCGTTGCGAGACGGCCGGATCGATACGAACATGATCGTGTTCGACGTGGACGCTGGGTTTTGCACGGCTGCTGATTTTCAAGCGAAGCTGGAATCGCAAGGCGTTCGTTGTTTTGCGATCGGTGATCAGGCAGTGCGGTTAGTGACGCACTTGGATGTCAACACGCAGCAGATCGAAACGGCGTGCGGCATGATTCAGGCAGTCGCCAAGTAGTCCGGCGACGCCGTTCGCAGGGCCAAAAAGACGTCAGTCGTTTTGCTATTTTCTGATCCTCGATGACCAAGAGTCATCGGTGCCCTGCGAACGGCGTCGCAGGACTACATTCATTGGACGACGAAGTGCGCAACTTTATCAATCACAACTGGCCCACGCTCGTCTGGGCGACCGTTGTGTTTGTTGTGGCGGTTTTGATTCGGCTGCCATCGTGTTACGAAAGTTTTTGGGTCGACGAATTGCACACGGCCTGGGCGATTTGGGGCGACATGGCGCAAGTCGCCGAGCGGGCGGAAGTCGGCAACCAAACGCCGCTGTATTTTCAGGCAATGTGGATTTGGCGCTGGCTGGTCGGTGATTCGGAAGTGGCGTTGCGGATGAGCAGCGTGCTGGCCGTGGCCGCGGCATCGGCGCTGTTGGTCGTTGGGGTCAGGCAATCGACGGGCCGCGTTTCGGCGGGCGTGGTGTCAGGAGCAGTGTTGGCCGTTGATTCCAATTCGCTGTTTTTCGGTACCGAGTTTCGACCTTATGCGTTCATCATGCTGTCGTCGGTGATTGCGACATGGGCAGCGGTGGGTTTGATTCAGGGGAAAACCAAAGTTCGCGGCGGCAATCTGCGGCTGATTTTGGTGGCCGCCATTTCGCTGGCGGTGCTCATTCATCCCACATCGATCGTGACGTTGGGACTATTGCCGATTGCTGTGTTGATCTTCGTGTTAATTGATCGCGGTTTGAGTTTGAAATTGCAAGTCTCCGATTTGGTCTCGATGATTTTGATCGCGGCAGTGGGATTCTCTTTGGCCAAGTCGTCGCTGGGGCATTCATGGGAGATTCGCGATCAGTGGGCAGCTTTCGGAAGAGCAACGTCACCGAATCAGCTCTGGACGATCTGGCCTTGGTGGATCCTGGCGATCACGCCCGGCGTCATTGCGTTGCTTTCGCTAAGGAATCGATCGTTCCGTGAAGTTCTGATTGCGAAACTACCCATGCTGGTGGCCGTAGTTGCAACGACCGTTTTTTTCGCTGCGTCGTATTTCGATTGGGTACCACTATGGCATCGTCGCTACTTCGTCGCCGTGCTGCCCCTGTTTGCGTGGTCGATCGGAGCTTGTTTTGCATTGCCGATGGCCAAGGGAATTTGTCGCGTCAGCGAAACTGTGGTTGTCGTAGCAGGAGCGTTCTTGATTGCCACGATGCTGTGGAATCAGGGCACGATCCAGCAGTGGCAGAAGGGGCAAACGCAGTTGATTGTCAGGGGAGAGGATTGGCGTAGCGCCGTCAATTGGCTGCGATCGGAAATGGCTGAGGATGAGAACTCGCAGGCGTATGTGGATGCGGCGTTGATCGAATCGGCAGAACCACGTCGTCATGTTGAGCTGGTTGGACCCTGGGCAGACTATTTCATGTTTCCGGTTCTGGGACCCTATTCACTTGAGAATTGCCAGACGCTAACGATCGACGCCAACATGCCGAAGCTGGATACGCGTACGTTGATTTACCCTGGAATGCGTTCATTTAAAAATCAATCGGCGAATTGGCTGATTTCCCGATCCAGTCGATCAAGAATCGATCGTTGGTTGGAGAGCCATTTGCTGCGTGCTATCGAACGCCGATCATTTGGACCTGTGCATGTCATTCGATATGAGTATCTATTGCCGAACGAACTCGGTCCGAAGTTGAAAGAAATGGGGTTTAGCCCACCCGCCGCCGAGTAAGTTATGGGTGAGACTTGGCGACGGTTCTAATATGTAATGGCTGCTTCGCTACCCGATGAAGGATGACTGGTTTGCCTACCCGCTCCGTTTTCACTGTTCTAGTTTTGTTTGCAATCAATGTTTGCATTGCTGATGACGCTGCGCAGCGTGGGTACCGGCGTCTTACGGAAACGGCGTTTCTGCCTGCGGATTTTAATCAGGATACATTTGATGAAATCTGGACTAGTTGGCCCGAACCGTTGCGGAGTGAGGCGGAAAAGGCTTCGCCCGAGCGGCGGCGGGAGATGGCGTTTGAACGTTATGGTTTGACGACGCGGCCCGACGACGATTCAGGAAAGCCGCTGCAGTATGTCGTCGGCAAGGATGGCGGCTGGACGATGAACTGTTTTTCTTGTCACGGCGGCAACGTCTACGGCAAACCCACGCCTGGCGCTCCTAATAATCGGTTTGCTTTGCAAACGTTGACCGAAGAGATACGGGCAACGAAATTTCGCATGGGCAAACCGTTTTCGCGAATGGATGTCGGTGCGATGGTCATTCCGTTGGGAACGACGCATGGGACCACGAACGCGGTGGTCTTTGGGATGGGGTTGATGCACAGTCGTGACGAGCAATTGAATTTGGTCAATCGTTCGCCGGTTATGTTCACGCATCACGACATGGACGCGCCGCCTTGGTGGCACTTCAGCAAGCGGCCGTACATTTACATCGATGGGTTTGCCCAAAAAGGCCATCGTGGGTTAATGCAGTTCATGTTGGTTCCTGAGAACGGTCCGGAGTTTTTTGAAAAGCACGAAGATGATTTTCGCGATGTCTATGCGTATTTGTCTTCGTTGAGACCGCCAAGGTATGCGGGGGCCGTCGATGCAAAATTGGCGGAGCAGGGCAGGGGGCTTTTTAATCAGACGTGTTCCGACTGCCACGGTACCTATGGCAAAGACGGGATATATCCGAACCGACGCATCCCGATTGATGAGATCGCGACGGACCCGGTGCGGTTGACTGCCCTGTCGGTGTCGGGCCGCGAGCTCTATTCGAACAGTTGGTTTGCCAATGCGGGGCAGGTGGACGAGCAGGAAACGGTGGTTGATCCCGATGGTTACGTTGCCCCGCCGCTGGATGGTGTGTGGGCAAGTGCGCCGTATTTTCATAACGGCAGCGTGCCGACGCTGTGGGGTGTTTTGAATCCAGCGGAACGACCGACGGTGTGGCGACGCGTGGTTGAGGCAATGGATGCTGAGAAGTTCGGCTTGACGGTTGAGTCGGTCCCGAAAGCTCCGCTGACCGAACCAGACAAAGCTGTACGACGAACCTATTTTGATACGCGGCGATTTGGCAAAAGCAATGCCGGGCACGATTTTCCCGATCAACTGAGTGACGGGGACAAACGAGCCGTTCTGGAGTATTTGAAGACGTTGTGATCGGAGCAATGTCCCACTGAAGCTCTGTTCGTTTTGAAGATGGATGGTTGTATTGTCGTGGATTGCTCCGCAATCCTACGTGATTGAGGCGTTGGATCGGCGGAGCGATCCACGACTATCCTTGACCAAAAAACGCTTGCCGTCATACTCTTTTGACCGCAGGGGTGTCCGTTTGGACTGAGAATTTTGGTGCAATCTCCAAAATAACCCTTCGAACCTGATACGGGTCATACCGACGAAGGGAGCGAGGAGGCTACGTTTCTTTTTCTTGCGATAGCCATTCTCTCTTGCTGAGTTTGTTTTTCCTGGTCGCTAACTTTTAGGAAAAATGATGAACGCACCCAATCAATCCGCGCCTTCTTTGGACGAGCTGCAGAACGCAAAGCAACGGGGCGACTACACCGGGCAGTTTACGGACGACGTTGATAACTCGGAAGAAATTCAAGCGATCGAAAACGACCCGACTCAGTTCCCGAACTCAACGCGTGTCTACATCGCGGGCGAGATTCACGCGGACGTTAAAGTTCCGCTACGAGAGATCCGGCTGTCAGACACTGAGCATTCCAATGGCAAGATCGAAAAGAACGATCCCATCCGAGTCTACGACTGCTCTGGCCCGTGGGGCGATCCTGATTTTGAAGGCGATGTGACGCAAGGGCTACCGGCGCTGCGACGCGAGTGGATTTTGGATCGCGGCGACGTCGAAGAATACACGGGCCGCGACGTCACGCCTGAAGACAACGGATACCTGTCTGAAGAGCATGCTGAAAAATACAACTCGCTGAAGAATTCCAAGAACCGGCTGAAAGAATATCCTGGGCTGAAGCGGAATCCGTTGCGTGCCAAAGGAAGCCAGGATGATGCGGCAGAATCGCATCCCGTCACGCAAAAGTGGTACGCCGATCAGGGCATCATCACACCTGAAATGGAATACATCGCGATCCGAGAAAACCTTGGACGCAAGGAGCAGTTCAAGGCAATCGCCGATCAGTATCCCAACCTCAATGACTTGCCACCGGAAGCATCCGATCGTATTCGGCAGCTGTGCACCACGCCCGACGGCTACGAAATGCCTCGCCCGTCCGAGATCGATCCGAATCAACAGGTTCCTCGGAACCGAATGGAGCACCAGCATCCGGGGCAAACATTTGGCGCGATGACTCCGGCGTTTATCACTGCCGAGTTCGTGCGATCGGAAGTCGCCCGAGGCCGTGCGATCATTCCGCTGAACATCAATCATCCCGAATGTGAACCGATGATCATTGGGCGGAACTTCCTGGTGAAGATCAACGCCAATATTGGAAACTCGGCGGTTACTTCCACCATCGATGAAGAAGTGGAAAAGATGCGTTGGTCAACCAAGTGGGGCGCCGACACAGTGATGGATCTTTCCACTGGCAAGAACATCCACGCGACTAGGGAATGGATCATTCGCAATAGTCCGGTCCCAATCGGAACCGTTCCGATTTATCAGGCGCTTGAGAAAACCGGCGGCAGTATCGAAGCACTGACTTGGGAGTTGTTCCGCGATACGCTGATCGAGCAAGCCGAACAGGGCGTCGATTACTTCACGATTCACGCCGGAGTTCTGCGAGCGTTCGTTCCCCACACGGCCAAGCGGATGACCGGTATCGTTTCGCGAGGCGGTTCGATTATGGCGAAGTGGAGCATTCACCACGAGAAAGAAAACTTCCTGTACGAGCATTGGGATGAGATCTGCGACATCTGCGCGGCGTACGATGTCAGTTTCTCGATCGGTGACGGTCTTCGTCCCGGCTCGATTGCGGACGCCAATGATTACGCTCAGTTGGCTGAACTAGAAGTTCAAGGCGAACTGACCAAGCGAGCTTGGGCCAAGGGCTGCCAGGTCATGAACGAGGGGCCCGGGCATGTGCCGATGCACCTGATTCAGGAGAACATGCAAAAGCAAATCGAATGGTGTCATGAAGCACCCTTCTACACGCTTGGCCCGCTAACGACAGACATCGCTCCAGGCTACGACCACTTCACATCGGGAATCGGCGCCGCGCAAATCGGATGGTACGGCTGTGCGATGCTTTGTTACGTGACGCCCAAGGAACACTTGGGCTTGCCCAATCGCGATGATGTTCGGGAAGGTGTGATCACTTACAAGATCGCGGCTCACGCGGCTGACCTTGCCAAAGGACATCCGGCGGCTCAGATTCGTGACAACGCGCTGTCGAAAGCTCGGTTTGAGTTTCGTTGGCGTGATCAGTTTGCACTCGGTCTGGATCCCGCGAGGGCGATTGAGTACCACGATGAAACGTTGCCAGCCGAAGGTGCCAAGACGGCTCACTTCTGTTCGATGTGTGGTCCGACGTTCTGCAGCATGAAAATCTCCGAGGACATTCGCAAGCTGGCAGGCGAAGGCGAGAATTTGGTTGAATTGGAAGCCATCAAGGCCAAGTAAACTCTGCTGCAAGTGCGAATCGAAATACTGCTGGATAAAGATGACTGAAGGCGTCCGGCAGTTGGGGAAAAGAAGAATCTGGTCGGATTGCCAATAGCGGAAGGTTAAGAGTTCTTTGCTGTAGTCCTGCGACGCCGTTCGCCGGGCACGTAAGGGCGATGCTGCAAACCCTACTAAGGCCCTGCGAGCGGCGTCGCAGGACTACGGACGACAGCCAGTGATCCTGAACCGAATCCTACTTAGCGAGCGCTTGATGTTGGCCGTCGTGGCGGTCAACTCGCTGCTGATCTACGCTATGTACTTTCCGTCGCTGCGTGGGGTAAAGTGGCTTGAATACGCCGACATGGCATTCATCTTGGTGTTTGTGCTCGAGGCGATCTATAAGATCTCGACATACAGTTTGGCGGGGTACTTTCGCAGCGGCTGGAATCGATTTGATTTCGGCATTGTGTTGCTGAGCATGCCGACTTTGTTGGTGCCATTTACCGATGTGCCTGATACGGCAGTATTCATTATCTTGCGGCTGTTTCGGCTGGTGCGGATCGCACGTGTGCTTCGTTTCGTGCCCAATATGCACCACATTCTTGCGGGCTTGGGGCGTGCGCTGAAAGCGTCGGTGTTTGTGTTCTTTGCTCTCGGATTCTTGCTGTTTGTTTTCTCCGTCATGACGTGCCATTTCTATCACGACGTCGTGCCCGAACACTTCGGCGATCCGCTGATCAGTCTTTACAGCGTCTTTCAGCTATTCACGGTCGAAGGCTGGTACGAGATACCGAATCTGGTTGCCGAACGCACCGACAAGCCATGGGTGATCGGTGTGACACGATTTTATTTTGGGATGATCGTGTTACTCGGCGGCGTGCTGGGCATGAGCCTTGCCAATGCCGTGTTCGTCGATGAGATGACGATGGACAACACCGATGAGCTGGAGGAGAAGGTGGACCGGCTGGGCGAGCAGATCGCGGAGATTAAGGAGATGCTCCGCGACCGCTGACTTTGAGTGTGGGAGGCATTGGCCAAGAAAAGTCGCAAACGAACAAGAAGCAACAGTTGATTGCCTGTTTCTCTCGTTTGTCTTCGTCCTCGGTTTTTCTTTTACTCTTTGTGGCTACCAAGCTGATCAGCGTTGGGGCCATCGGCTTTGAATGGGGTTACTGATTGACGGTCGAGTCGTCCGGGATTCCTTTGCCGATCAATAATCCGGTGCCGCGGAGTCGCCAAAAGAAATAGGCGGAACCGGCTAGCATTAAGATCGAGCAGATGAGAAAGATCCGCTGCGGAGTCTCGCCGAAGGCAGGCCGGATGACCGAGTAGATGATCGCTGCAATGGTAAGAAACGTGAACGAACAAGCGTTTGCGGTCCCGAGGAACCGTCCGCGTTCATCGTCGGGCGACATTTTTTGCAGCAAGGATTGCAGGGGCACGATGTAAAAACCAGCCGAAAAACCAGCGCCGAATATGAACAACGCGATCGAGCTGAGGCCAACGCGAACCATCGGTGCCATGTCGGGCAGCGAAGGCGGAACCAGGGCCAGGAGCGCGAAGAAGACGATCAATCCCAGAGCGCCGATCGGGATCAAGCGTGTTTCGATGCGATGTCCGGAAATCAGTCCTGCGACAGCGCATCCGATGCCAATGGCGATTCCCATGACGCCCAGCAACACGCTGGCTTCGGCGCGACTGACGTTTAGCACCACGGTGTACTCCGGGACGATGAACAGCGCGATTCCGGCCAGCAAGTAGAAATAGCCCCATGCCATCATCACCATCAAGAGTCGCGTTTTGGACATTTCACGGACCGCATCGATATAAGTGCTAAGCGGGTTCCAGTCCCATTTCAAGTCGCGGTCACCAGGTTCCAGGTCGGTCATCAGCATGGCGGCGACGAGCCCGTGCAGCGCGACGACGACCAGGATAAACCCGGGCAGCCAGACCAGTGGCGTGCCGACTCCTTGCGGGCTGTAGGCGTCGCTAACGAATCCAGCTGCAAGCGTGCCGATGATCACAGCGACGTTGGTCATCATATTGATTGTGCCGTTGGCGCGGCTCAGATCGGAGTCTTCGACCAGTTCGGGGATCATGCCGTACTTTGCTGGCCCAAAGAAGGCACTTTGGCAGGTCAGCATGATTAACGATGCCAGGGTGATCCAAAGATTGCCGGACCAGAATCCAATCAACGCGACGATGGCGATCGGGACTTCGGCGATTTTGACGCCCAAAAGGACGCTGCGTTTGGAATAGCGATCGGCGACTTGGCCGGCGTATCCCGACAGCAGAATAAACGGGATCGTAAAGAAAATGCCCACGATTCCTTGGCCGCCTTTGCCAAGTTCGCCGGCCCAGGCACCGTCGATCACCATAAAGGTCAGCACGCCTTTGATGATGTTGTCATTCATTGCCCCAAAGAACTGCGATGCCAGGAGGCTGAGGAATCCGCGTTTAAGAAGGTTGCTTTGCACGATTCAGGCGATTTCAAGGGACGAGTTTCGACGAGAGAATGCGTGCGGATCTTAGCAGAGAGCTCGCCGCGGCAGTGAGGCGAGCCGAACCAAGCTGGCGCGGCTTTCTGGACAGAGCCTGGTTACGGGGCGTTGAATGCGGCGAAAATGCCCAAAGTACCTAATGCGAAAAACTGGGAGGCGGTATGTGTCGATGACGCGCGCTGACCAGCATCGCGATGACAAGTTATCGATTTTCACTATCGGGTGGGTGGTTTAACACTGCTCAGAAATGCGCGGGCGGGTTACAGTCATGCCAGCGAACAAACAGGAAATGGGTGTTCCGGGTTGGCCGTGCGAATCCAGTGAGAGGCGCACATGAGTTTTCTGGCCCGCGGAAATGTCTCCTTCACGGATGTCTCGCAAAGGGGATTTTTTTGATCGTTTATTCCAACGAAGCCAGAACTCTATGTCCACGATGATTCCGGACGAAACCGCTATCGATTCCGATCTACCTACCGCGGCGGAGTCGGAATCGACAATTGAGGTCGTCGCCGATAAACACACCGTGCCCATGGAATATCCCGTCGGTGTCAGCATGAAAGAAGTCCGCAAGGATTACTTGGTCATGTTTGTGACGATGCATGTGTTGGCAGTCATGGTTTTTTTGCCGTACTTCTTTAGTTGGACTGGCGTGGCGCTGTTTGTGTTGGGAGTGATTGTGTTTGGTCAGCTGGCCGTGCCAATCGCCTTTCACCGCTTGCTGGCTCACAAAAGCTTCAAAACACCCAAGTGGTTCGAGCGTTTCTTGGTGACGTTGGCGATGTGCAGCGCTCAGGAAACTCCCGCGCAGTGGGTGGCTTGGCATCGTAAGCACCACGTTCACAGTGACGAACGCGAGGATCCACATTCGCCGCGTGTCAGTTTCTTTTGGTCGCACATGGACTGGATGCTGCACGACAACAAAAGTGCGGTCGGTACCTTTGCGATGTACGAAAAGTACGCCAAAGACATCCTGCAAGATCCGTACTACATGTGGATCGAAAAGCTACCGATCGCTTCAGGTTTCTTGTACTTTTGCCACGCGATTTCTTATGCGTTGTTGGGTGCGATCGCATCGGTTTGCTACTTGGGTTTTACGCTTGAAGCATTGCAGTTTGCGGGCAGCATCTTTGTTTGGGGTTTGGTTGCCAGGACCGTTTGGGTTTGGCACATCACGTGGGCAGTCAATTCGTTGTCGCATGTGTACGGCTACCGCAACTACGAAACGACTGATGACAGTCGCAACAACTGGTTTGTGACGTTGCTGACGGCTGGCGAAGGCTGGCACAACAACCACCATGCGGACCCGTCGAGTGCCTCGAATCAACACCGCTGGTGGGAGATCGATCTAAATTACTACGTGATTCGATTGTTTGGCGTGCTAGGTTTGGCCAAAGACATTATTCCGCCGCGGCACGTGCGTCAGGCTGGCAGGAAGTAGTCCTGTAACAATTAACCTGCGCTTTTTGTTAGCCGCTGGCGCTAGCCACGGGCCTCGCTCAGTCACGCAGGAAAGGGCCCGTGGCTAGCGCAGCGGCTCACTAAATACGAAGTGTCGCTATCGCCAGCGGCTCTCAAGCAACGTCATCGGGACTACTGTTTGTACTTCTCGATTGCTTCGGGAAGCGGGTACGCGGTGACATCGCGATCGCCTTGGGTCGCAGCGATTTCTAGCAATCGACCGTAACCGCGGCTGACAAGTTGTTGACGTGTTTGGACGTAGTCGGCGTCCAGTTTTTCTCGCGACAGATCCCCAGCGACGGTGACTCGCGCGAAGTTGTTGTGATCGATGAATTGCGCGAGCACGGGATTGCAGCGTATGTGTCGTTCCGGCGAAGTGTGCAGTACTTCGGGGTCCAATTCGCCGATCACATAACGCAGGTATAGATCGCTATCGACGATGGAACTGACATCGTCGCCGCATACTTCACACAGGTAACCTTCGTCGCACTTGGCCATGTTGACGACCTACGACAAGCCCAATACGTCGAACATGTTGTACAGGCCGTTGCCTTTGCCTTGCAGCCATTTGGCTGCCGCCAGCGCGCCCGAGGCGTAGCAGTCGCGATTGCTGGCGGCGACGTTCAGTTCGATCTTTTCACCCAACATTCCGAAGACGATCGTGTGTTCGCCAGGATTGTCGCCGACGCGGACAGCGTGGTAGCCGATTTCGTTTTGCGTTCGCTCGCCGGTGTGGCCTTCGCGTCCGTGAACATGCTTGGTGCCGTCAGCGAGTTTTTCTGCGATCAGTTCGCCAAATTTTAGGGCCGTGCCACTGGGAGCGTCGGCTTTGTAGCGGTGATGGCGTTCGATGATTTCGATGTCCACACCGCCTGCGATACCGGCCATTTTTTCGGTGATCTGCTGGGCGACTTTCATCGACAAGTTGACCGCCATCGACATGCTGGGTGCCCACACGATGGGCAAACTTTCAGCGGCTTTGGCGAGACTAGATTTTTGCGAATCCGAGAGGCCCGTCGTCGCTACGACCAGGGGAACTTTGGCGAACAAGCATTTGGCGATGCAATCATCGATCGCTTGTGGCAGTGAAAAATCGACCACGGCATCGATGGCTGTGGGCCACTGGCTCACCAGCGTTTGATTCAGCGGGTTGATGCCGGCTAGTGATCCAGCGTCTTCGCCTTGATGTGGATTGTCCGCATGATCGATGGCGGCAGCGATTTGGAAGTCAGGGTCAGCGGCTGCCAGTGCGACGACTCGGCGGCCCATGCGACCTGCAGCGCCGTGGACGGCCAGTTGGATAGGTGTGTTCATGCTCAAAATCGTAAGATGGTCGAGCGAAAATCGCTAGTAGTCGCGGTGATGTTGGAACACCTAATTGAGCCGCTGGCGCTAGCCACGGGCGTTTTTGGGGATCAGTTGGTCATGCTCGAAGAGGCCCGTGGCTAGCGCCAGCGGCTGACCAATTACGACGAGAGGCGTTTGGCGATTTCGTCTTTGACGGCGTTTGCGTCGGCTGGCAGATGCACCGCGGGGTTGGCGTACTGGCTGTTGACGTCCTTGAGAGTTTGCTCGTGGTAGCCGACTTTGAAATCTGTGAACTTCAATCCGTGGGCGGTGCTGATCACGACTGTTTTGTCGCTGGATTTGATCACGCCTTTTTTGATCAGCTTGGTCAGCACGGCCAACGCAACGCCGGTGTGCGGGCACGTGAACATGCCTGTCAGGTCGGCGTGGGCGGATGCGTCGGCGAGTTCGTCTTCGCTCGCTTGTTCGACGATGCCGTCGGTTTCTTGAACCGCTTTGACGGCTTTGACATAGCTGACTGGGTCACCGATGCGGATGGCGTTTGCCAGCGTGTCTTGGGCCGTCATCGTGATTTTGTCTTTGAATCCGTTCTTATAAGATTCGTAGAAGGGATTGGCTTTTTGTGCTTGGGCGGCCACCAGTCGCGGCATGCGGTTGATCAAGCCTAGGTCCAGCATTAGTTGGAAGCCTTTGTGCAGGGCACTGATGTTGCCGAGGTTTCCGACCGGGATGATGATCCAGTCGGGAACTTCCCATTCAAACTGCCGGACGATTTCGATGCCGACTGTTTTTTGGCCTTCGATACGAAGGCTGTTCATTGAGTTGGCTAAGTAGATGGAATTGTCCTTGGTGACCTCTTGGACAATTTTCATGCAGCCATCAAAGTCCGTGTCTAGCGCCAGGACGTGCGCTCCGTTGGCGACCGGTTGGATCAGTTGCGCCGTACTGACTTTGCCAGCGGGCAAAAAGATCACGGCGGGGATTCCGGCGTACGCAGCATACGCTGCCAGTGCGGCACTGGTGTCGCCGGTGCTGGCGCAAGCGACGGCTTCGACGCTGCTGCCTTGAGCCATCATTTGTTTGACGACGCTGACCAAGACGGTCATGCCCAAGTCTTTGAAGCTTCCGGTGTGAGAGTTGCCGCAGAGTTTGATCCACAGATCCGGCACGCCGAGTTGTTTGCCCAGGCGTTCGGCCCAGAACAGATTCGTGTTTCCCTCGAACATGCTGACGACGTTTTCATCGGCCAGCGACGGAATCACCCATTCTCGCATGCCCCAGACGCCGCTGCCGTGTGGCCACACGGAGGTGCTGGCTCGGGAATCAAAGAGAGCTTGCCATTGGTAGGCGTTTTTCTTTTTCAGGGGTTCTCGTTCGTGATGGACTTCCAGCAAGTTGCCGCAGGTGGGACACGTGTAGATGACGTCGTAGATCGAGTGCTTGGCCGAGCAGCCAGCGACGCAGCGGAAATAGACGGTCGAATTCTCGAGAGCCGCGGAGGCTTCTACAACGGACGACATGATGGGTTCCTGGTTAACAGTTGATGTGCTGCGTCATTATGTTCGGCGCGGCGGCGATGGCAAAGGGCGAGCGTGAAACTGCGACGTTCAGGCAGGGCTCTTTGGCAGGTCCGAAAGACTTACATCGGCAGTTTGAGGGCAAAAATGGACGCAGATTTCGCTCAAGTTGCCCCGCAAATCATCGGATTCGCCTGGGCATCGATCGATTCGGGCCGTAGTTTAGCCGTAGTCTTCCCAGGCCCTGGGAAGACACTGTGTGTAGGCAACCACGTCTGAATTGTCATTCCTGGCCACGATGAATGCCCTGATCAGGGAATCAATGACGCTCGGGACTGACAGGGTTTCGGGGGAAAGCAAAAGGCTTATGAGCGAATCAATCCAAACCGCCATGCCCCTTCGCGGCCGCGCGGTCCTGTACGCCTTGCTGGCGATCATCGGCGGCGGCATCGATCTGTGGACCAAGCAAGCCGTGTTTGCTTGGCGAAGTTTGCCGGGGCAAAAGGACATTTGGTGGGTTGTCGACGGTTACTTTGGGATCGAGACAGCTGTAAACATCGGTGCTGTGTTTGGGCTCGGGGCAGGGCAGGGGACTGTCTTTGCCGGCTTGTCGGTCATCGCAGCGATCGGAATTATGGTGTGGTTGTTCTGGTTTCGCGCGGCCGAATCACTGTGGCTGACGACCGCGTTGGGGTTAGTGTCGGGCGGGATCATCGGGAATCTGTACGACCGTCTGGGAATGTGGTGGCAGCCGCATTATCCGCCAGAGTGGAGAAGTGGCGTTCGCGACTGGATTCTGTGGCAAGCCAGCGACACGATGAAATGGCCTAATTTTAATATCGCTGATTCGTTGCTGGTGGTCGGTGCGTGCATGTTGATGTATCAATCGATCTTTCTGGCGGAACCGCCAGCCGATGAATCCGATACCTCTTCTCAGTGAGAGGTGCTTCAACATTTAGGACTAGATCTGATGGCGACTCCTGACCAGTGGCAATCTCTTCATGAAGGACGGCTCGCCGCGATGATCGAAGTCGCCGAGGCGGCAGGGGCGCACACGCTGAAGCACTTTCGCAGTAGCGAATTGGTGATCGATGCTAAACAAGATGACTCGCCCGTAACGATCGCCGATCGCGAAGCCGAGCAACTGGTTCGCAAGTTGCTGTTCGAGCGGTTTCCTCAAGACACGTTGCAAGGCGAAGAGTTTGAAGAGCAAACCGGCAGCAGTTCGTATCGCTGGATAGTGGACCCGATCGATGGCACGAAATCGTTTGTCTGTGGCGTCCCGCTGTATTCGACGTTGTTGGCATTGGAGTGTGACGGGAATCCGCTGGGAGGCGTGATCTTTATCCCAGCGATGGGGGAACTGATTGCGGCCGCGATCGATCAGGGAAGCTGGTATCGCAGGGGTGATGGTGCTGCTTGGGAAGCGGCACAGGTTTCCACTAAGACGGACATCAGCCAAGCGGTTTTCGTGACCAGCCAAGTCGATTCGTTTGATCAGCGCGGTGCGAGTGACGCTTACAAACGTTTGGAATCCGACGCTTGGGTGTCTCGCAGTTGGGGCGATGGCTACGGCTATTTGCTAGTCGCGACGGGCCGAGCCGAAATGATGATCGACCCGATTTGCAATGCTTGGGACGTCGCTGCGATCTACCCTGTGATCACCGAAGCTGGTGGAACGTTCACGGACTGGAAAGGAACCAAGACGGTTCGCGGCGGCGATGGCGTGGGCACCAACGGGCATCTTCATGCAGCAGTGCTGGACCGCTTGTCATAGCCCGTTGGCATATGGTTATCGCCCGTTGGCATAGTCCGGCTACTGTTGGCATAGTCCGGCGACTGTTGGCATAGTCCGGCGACTGTTGTCACCATCAGATGTGGCCCCGCGACGCCGCTTGCGGGGCCGGGCCTTACTTTCCTCAGTTGCTTTGCGAAGTTCTCGCAGGCTGGCGTCTCAGGACGTGATCATTTGGGCGCCGTCTCAGGACGGCGGGGGGGCCGGGCAACTAGTTTCTCGGCAATTTGGGGGTTTTTGGCTGCTTTGCATTTACAAAAACAGTGCTTTGCCCCTAAACTGCCGCTCCGCATCTAACCCCGGTATCCGCCGGGGTTGTTTTTTCGTGTTATCACGACATTTTGGGTCGGCGTTTTACGGTGTTTGAGAATCTCTCCGAAGGATTGCAGTCTGCTTTCAAAAGCTTGTCCGGCAAAGGCAAGCTGACCGAAGGCAATATGCGCGACGGTCTGGAGATCGTTCAAAAGTCGTTGCTCGAAGCCGATGTGAGCTATCCCGTCGTCCAAGACTTCATGGCCCACGTGTCCGAGAAAGCTCTCGGTAAGCGGGTTTTGCTCAGTTTGCGGCCGCACGAAGAATTGGTTCAGATCGTCAATGACGAACTGATCAACATCCTGGGGCCGGTCGATTCTTCGCTGCATCTCAAAAGCGAAGGTCCGACAATCATCATGCTCTGCGGTTTGCAGGGAAGTGGTAAAACGACGACGTGCGGCAAGCTTTCGCAGTTGCTCAAGGAAGAAGGCATTAAGCCGATGCTGGTCGCCGCTGACCTTCAGCGACCTGCCGCGATCGAGCAATTGCACGTCATTGGCAAACAGCTGGACGTGCCGGTTTATAGCGAACCAGACAACAAGAACCCTGTCAAAGTTTGTCAAAACGGTGTCGCCAAGGCCAAGGCCGAAGGCGCCCGAGTGGTCATCTTGGACACGGCCGGCCGATTAGCCATCGACGAAGAGTTGATGGCGGAACTCCAGAAGATCGACAAGAAGGTCGGCCCCGATCAGGTTTATCTAGTCGTCGACGGCATGACCGGGCAAGACGCGGTCAACAGTGCCGGTGCGTTCAACGAATCGTTGGAGCTAAACGGCGTCATCATGACCAAGCTGGACGGCGATGCACGTGGTGGTGCGTTGTTGTCGGTCAAGCATGTTACGGGCGTACCGATCAAGTTTATCGGTACCGGTGAGCACTTTGATGCACTCGAGCCGTTTCGCCCTGAAGGTATGGCGAGCCGGATTTTGCAGATGGGCGACATCGTCCAGGCTGCCCGCGAAGCTCACCGAATCGTTGACGAAGCAGAACGTGAAGAGCTGGAAGCCAAAATGGCTTCGGGTGATTTTACGCTCGACGATTTCAAAAAGATGATGGAGAAGGTCGCCAAGCCCGGATTGATGGGCAAAATGATGGGGCTGATGCCAGGCATGGGCCAGTTCAAAGACGCTATGGAAAGCGAAGAAGCCGCCGGGGGAATCCGCCAAACGATCGGCGCGATCAACTCGATGACGATGGCTGAACGCAAGAATCCCAAAGTCATCGATGCTCAGCGTCGCACGCGGATCGCACAAGGTGCGGGCGTGCAGACACCGGTCGTTTCACAGCTGATCAAGCAGTTTGAGGTCATGAAACCGCTGATGGCGGGTATGGCGGGCAAGGGCGTCGGCGATCGCATGGCGATGATGAAACAGTTGCAGGGCAGCGGCGTGATGAACGACCCGACAATGAGCGGGCTAAAAACAAAACAGAGCACTGGCAAGCGTTTGAGTAAGAAAGAACGCGAGAAGATGAAGCGACAGCGTGAAAAGATGAAACGCCAGTTGAAGAGAAACAAGAAGTGATGGATTTGAAATCTGACATTTGAAATTTCAAATCATTTTTTAACAAACTAGATGCCAGTACGTTCTGGCACCGACCCGGAGAATCTGCAGATCGTTTGCAGACTCCAGGCAGTCTGACTAGAAGCGAAGCCTCCCAGCCTTAAGAGAGCACTTAACCAAGATGGCAGTTCGAATCCGAATGAAGAAAATGGGCCGTACCCACCGGCCGTTCTATCGCGTTTGTGTGATGGATCAACGAAGCCCACGCGATGGTCGCGTGATCGAAGAACTAGGTTTTTACGATACCAGTGTTCCCGAAACTGATGCTCGTGTGCGTTTGAAAGGCGAACGCGTCGATTATTGGTTGGGTGTTGGTGCTCAGCCGAGCGAAAAAATTGCCGTCTTGATCAAAAAGTACGGCACCAACGGCACGCATCTAGAAGCCCAAAAAGAAGCGTTGGAGCGTTTGTCAAAACGCAAAGAGTACACACCTGCTCCTGCGGCTCCCAAGCCAAAGAAAAAGGAAGAGCCCAAGGCCGAGGAAGCTCCTGCTGCGGAAGAAGCTGCCGCCGAAGAAGCCGCTCCTGCTGCCGAAGGCGAAGCTGCTCCGGAAGCCGAAGCTGCCAAGGAATAATCCTACGCATTGCGGTTGCAAATTGCTTGCGGTTATCGCTGAAGGGAAAGAAACATGCGGTTTGACATCGTCACACTCTTTCCGGCGATTTTTGAGGGGTACATGACTCAAGGACTGTTGGGTAAAGCGATCCAGCGAGAATTGGTTCAGATTCATCAGCATGACTTGAGAGATTGGGCGCCTCAGACGACCCACAAACCGGTGGATGACAAACCATTTGGTGGTGGACCTGGGATGCTGATTCAAGTCGAACCGACAGTGAATTGTGTCGAAGCGGTCGAGAAGAAAGCTGATCAGTCAGCGCGGCGGATTTTGCTAACTCCACAAGGAAAACGTTTCGATCAGCGAATGGCAGAGGATTTTGCGACGAGTGGCAGGTTGATGCTGTTGTGCGGTCGCTACGAAGGATTTGACCAGCGGGTCACAGATATTCTGGAGCCCGAAGAGGTCAGTATTGGCGACTTTGTCCTCAATGGAGGCGAAGTGGCCGCGATGGTAATCGTTGATGCAGTCGTCCGGCTTTTGCCCGGCGTGCTGGGCGACGAGAACAGTAGCATTGACGATTCGTTCAGCCGCGGAAATCGGCTGTTGGAGTTTCCTCAATACACAAGACCAAGAGAGTTTCGCGGCCACGCCGTTCCCGATGTTCTGACTAGCGGTGACCACAAAGCCATCGCAGCCTGGCGGGAACAACAAAGCCTCCAGCGAACTAAACAACGACGCAGTGATTTGCTGCGAGATGAATAAACAGGAAGGCCAGTTTCGGAAGAGGGGGCAGACCCCAAAAGCCGAAACGGTCTGAAAGGTGCTTTGCACTTTTGGGGTCTGACCCCTTTTTACGAAATAACTACACCATTTTGAAATAAGTGAGCCGAGCCATGAGCCAAGCCATTATGGATCTGGTCGAAAAGACCGCCCTGAAAGAGAACCCACCCAAGTTCGATGTCGGTGACACCGTCGACGTGCACTTGCGGATTTTGGAAGGCAGTAAAGAACGCATCCAAGTTTTCACCGGAGTCGTTATCGGACTTAGTGGAACTGGATCAAAAGAAATGTTCAGCGTTCGTCGTATCGTCGCGGGCGAAGGTGTGGAGCGAAAGTTCCCACTGCACAGCCCTCGCATCGACAAAGTCGAAGTCAAGCGAAGCGGCGTCGTGCGTCGTGCGAAGCTGTACTTCCTGCGTGGCCGCGTCGGCAAGGCTGTTCGTCTGAAAGAACGTCGCCGCGTTTAAGTTGCTGACCTAGCAGCGATTGAAACAGAGCGTGTGACGCAAGTCCCATGCTTTTCGATCCGTTGGCGCCAGTCGCGTCCCTGTCCCGTTTGCCCATGCAGGACAAGGCCAGTGGCTAGCGCCAGCGGATCGCTGACGATTCCTTGGTCGGGGGTAGAGCATGTGAATGTTGCCCGCGTCTTTCGCAAGCTTCGCGACCAGTACATCGACTGGCGATACGGAGCGATCAACTTGGAAGCTCCCGTCGGGAAACGCGGCGAGCAAGCAGCGGCGCGTCTGTTGCGTCGCAAGGGCCTGACCGTGGTCGCCGAGAGCGAATCGGATCGCGGGGGCGAAATCGACCTGATCGCCATTGATGACCGCAAGAAGGTCATCATCTTTGTCGAAGTCAAGACGTTGGCGACGACCAAGCCGGGACATCCGGCGGACCGCGTCGACGAGAATAAGCAGAGGCGAGTGACTCGAGCAGCCCTGCGGTATCTAAAACGAAAGAAGCTTCTTGGCATCGCTGCCCGCTTCGACGTCGTTGCTGTCTGGTGGCCAAAGGATCACGAGCAACCCGAAAAGATCCAGCACTACGAATCTGCGTTTGATGCGGCCGGTGATTTTCAGATGTACTAGCTGATCGTCAGATGTACTTGCTGGGCGCCGCGGCAGGGGTGCCGTTGCGACCAGCACGGTTTATTGGCACACGTGCCTTCTTCGCTGGCAATTCATCAGCTGTACATCAGCGTTTTACGGCAAAAATCTACTCTGCGCCCCATTGGAACGCAGTTTGCTATGACGAACTTGCGTCAATTGCCGCATTTCGCAGGCAATATTTGTGTCCAAGAAAATAAGGAACAGCGCTGTGGACGTGAAAGAAGCTCCGATCGTGGAAGACTGCCCCAGTTGCGGACGGCCAATGAGCATTCGCCTTCAACACATTGGCAAGCCGATTAGTTGTGGCCATTGCGGCTGCGATTGTTTGGTGCAGATTGATCGGGCTTCCGTGATGGCGGGGGCTGCACGGCACCGTTTCCAGGCGAGCCGGCCACGTTAGCAATGCATCAGGCCACGTTAGCAATGCATCAGTCAGTGAGTTTGCTTCAATGCCGCGTTGACTGAACAGACACAAAAAAAGCCGCCTCTCTCACGAGGCGGCTTTCGTTTTTTGGGCAAAGAAGTACGTCGCTTCTAGACGTCCTCTGCTTTTTCCGCGTTGCCGACGGGAAGCTCTTCGGCTTGTTCCTCGCTGCCGTCTCCAGCGGGGGCAATTTGGGCGGGAGCAGGAACGGGCTCGGCTGGCACCTCTTGTAGGAGCGATTGGCCAGTCGATTGAGCGGCCGATTGGACTGGCGTGGTCTGAGAAGAAATGGGCTGAGCGGGCGTCAGCGCGGTCGGCTGTTCGGTTGCGGTGCCGGTTTCCATTCTGCTGCTCTGCTCTGGCACAGCGTCTGCGGCAGGCAGAGCCCCCACAGAAATCACTCGCGACCCATCAGGCAGGATCATGCCGGCTTGAAGCTCGGTGTTTGGGTCCGACGGATCACCGGAACTTCGCTGTGGTGCCAACGTTGACGGCGTTGATCCAGCGTACGGGTTCTGCATTGGCTGCGAATCGTACTGCGGCGCGATGCCCTGCGAGGGCTCGCGGTAGGACTGATACGCCGAATCTGCGTAGGCTGAACTTGAGTATTGGGAGCTCGTGTAAGGCGAAACAGGCTGCGTGTAGCGGTAGGTGCTAGACGTGGACGGGTAACGCTGGACATACGGTTGGCTGTACCGCAACGGGTCAGCATAAAGGCTCAGTCCAATGCTTGACCGACTGGATGAGTAATACGGCGAGTACCCGTAGCCGCTTGAGTAGCCGCCATAGCCTGACGAGTAAGGGTACGAAGAACGCAGTCCATAGCTGCGACCCAGAGAACCGTAGCGGTAGCTGGGCGAGTAGCCGGTACCGATCGAGATGCTTAGACCGGAGCTAGGCCGGCGAGATCCGTAGAGGCTATGGCTTGGACTGTACGAACGACCATAGGAGCTGCCGTGTCCGCGGCCTGGATGAAAGGAAGAATGCGGCGGGCCACCGTGACGGGAGCCGATGCTGGAGCTTGGAAGTGAACGCGATAGGCTTGAGCTTCGCGACGGGCCCATGCTTCTGGAGAGGCTCGGACTTCGTGACAGGCTTGAGCTTCGTGAGGGGCTTGAGCTTCGTGAGGGGCCCATGCTTCGTGATAGGCCCGGTGCTCCCAAGCTGCGTCCCGTCGAGGGTCCGGAGCCTCGGCGTTGGGCCTGAGCCTGGGGCGCCGAAAAGCTGGCAGCCATTAGCAAGGCAAGGGAAACAGAACTGATATGCTGAAAGCAAGGCATCCTTCGGGCTCCAAAACATTGAGATAAGGGGAATCGGGCAGACTCGTCGCGGATGGTTCGTGCCCCCTCCAGTGAACAACGGTTCGCCTATTGCCATGGTAAGCGGAACTGGCCCGGCGGCAAATGATTGGAGCCGCAAAGCACTGTTTTACTTCAACATTCGCCGACATTTACCCAGGTTTGTAAGCCTGCAGCTGCTTCCAAAGCAAGACGGACAGTCTCGCTGATTGGCTCGGTTCTCGGCGCACGGCAGCTGGAAAGCCAGCCGGTTGGCGCAGGGAGCATCCCGGTCCGTCGTTTTTAAAAATCATGCGGCGAAACTACGACATTTATCGAAAAAAGATCGCTCCGTGTTTATTCCGGTCCAGCCTCATTCGTTCGCACTTCCCCCCTCGTGGTCGAGTTATAATCGCCGCAGGCTGCAAGCAATTTTGTGGCCTGATGGATGACGAATGCGATCGGGAGTGATCGCATTTTCTTTTGCATACCCCACCTGAGCAAACAACATGAGCCAAGCCGCCGCCGCTGGAGAGACCCAGCGACTTAGCGAAGACGATGTCCAGGCAATCGATCGATTACGCGACGCCTACCAAGGCCTCCGAAGCGAACTCGCCAAAGTCATCGTGGGGCAACAAGACACGATCGAACAATTGGCGATCTGTTTGTTTGCGCGTCGTCACGCCTTGCTGATGGGGGTTCCTGGTCTGGCCAAGACGCTGCTGGTCAGCAAGTTGGCCGAGACGCTGTCGCTGAAGTTCCACCGTATTCAGTTCACGCCGGACTTGATGCCGATGGACATCACCGGCACCGACATTCTGCAAGATACCGCGGATGGACGGCGCGAAATGCAATTCGTCAAAGGTCCGGTGTTTGCCAACATCGTCTTAGCGGACGAAATCAACCGAGCACCACCTAAGACGCAGGCTGCGATGTTGGAGGCGATGCAGGAGCAGAACGTGACGGTGTTGGGCAAAGAGTTTAGGCTGGAATCGCCGTTCATGGTTTTGGCAACGCAGAACCCGGTCGAGCAGGAGGGCACGTACCCGTTGCCCGAAGCGCAGTTGGACCGTTTTATGTCGTTGATCGAATTAGACTATCCCAACGAAGAAGAAGAAATCCAAATCGCGCGGACCACGACAGGTGGGGCGCTGCCAGACCTGCAGCATTTGATGTCGGCCGAAGACATTATTGCACATCAAGATTTGGTGCGACGCGTGCCCGTGCCGGATCACATCTACACCTACGCAGCGAGGTTGGTTCGCAAAACGCGGCCGGGTGGTGAAACGGCACCGGACTGGTTGATGCCATTGGTGTCGTGGGGAGCGGGTCCGCGTGCGGTTCAGAACTTGATCTTGGGCGCCAAAAGTCGAGCGGCGCTGGAAGGCAGTTACATGGTACGACTGGAAGACGTCCAGCACGTCGCGCCCGCTGTGTTGACGCACCGCCTGATTACGACCTTCGCCGCGCAAGCGGAAAAGGTTACGGCAAGGGAAATCGTCAAACGCTTGGTGGACGAGACTCAGGAATAGCGTCCGTCCTTTTTCAGTTTCTCCTTTTGTTAGCCGCTGGCGCTAGCCACGGGCCTTGTCCGGTAGCCCGGTGATCATGAAAGCCCGTGGCTAGCGCCAGCGGCTAACTAAACCATCTCCAAAGCTCGACATGACCACTGACACCAAGCATCGTGACTTCGTTGACGCCGACGTGATTGCACGATTGGGTGCGTTGCCGTTCGTTTCGCGTCGTCCGATGTTGGGCAGCGTTTCGGGCAAGCATGCCAGCCCGCACCGCGGGGCCAGTGTGGAGTTTGCTGAGTATCGCAAATACGTTCCCGGCGATGACCTGCGTCGGTTGGATTGGCGAGCTTATGGCCGCAGTGATCGCTTCTACGTCAAAGAATTTGAAGCCGATACCAACTTGCGAATGGTCCTGGTTGTCGACACTAGTGGTTCGATGGATTTTGGTAGCGTCGGCATGACGAAACTGGATTATGCCAAGCGTTTGGCCGCGACACTAAGTTACCTTTCGATTCAGCAAGGTGATGCAGCGGGATTGGCGTGCGTGGCCGGCGGGATCGTGACTAACATCCCTGCCAAGCGAAGTCCCGCTCACTTGAATGTCTTGATGGAGACGCTGAGTGAAACCAAACCGCAGGGCGAAACCGAAATGGCCGCCGTGCTTCATGAGCTCGCTGAGACCGTTCGGCAACGAGCTCAAATCGTCATCCTGTCGGACTTGTTCATTGATCCGCCTGAGCTACGTGACTGTTTTGAACACTTGCGATTTCGCAAGCATGACGTGTCCGCGTTTCATCTGCTGGATCCCGAAGAGATTGGTTTTGATTTTCAGCGGCCAACGCGGTTTTTAGACATGGAAGGCGGCACGGCGGTGTTTGTTGAACCCAGTGAGATTGCTGATCGCTACCATTCGGCACTGGAGGAGTACTTGGCAGGACTTCGCAAAGTTGTCTTGGAAACGGGCGTCGATTATCGGCGAATCATTATCGACAAACCGTACGACGTTGAGCTAACCGAGTATTTGATCGGCCGCGCACAGCAGCGAGGTGCTCGATGAGTTTCTTGCAACCTTGGATGCTCTTTGCCCTCCCGCTGATCGCATTGCCGATCATCATCCACTTGATCAATCAGTGGCGTTACCAGACCAAGCAGTGGGGCGCGATGATGTTCCTGCTCAAAGCCAGTAAGATGGCTCGCGGGTACGCCAAGCTGCGACAGTGGTTGATCTTGGCTATGCGGTGCTTGGTCGTCGCGGGATTGCTCTTTGCGATCGCTCGGCCGCTGGCAAGTGGACTGCTGGGCTGGACCGGCGGCGGACGCGCGGACACGACGATCTTGCTTTTGGATCGATCGCCCAGCATGCAGCAGGTCGGTACCGCAGGTGTATCGAAGTTGGACACCGGGCGACAGCAACTCGCCGCCACATTGGAAACGCTCGGCAGCACGAACTGGGTGTTGATCGACAGTACCGACCAAGAACCTCAGTCGTTCGATAGCGTTGGGGCGCTCGTCGATTCGCCCACGATGCAGGGGGCCAGTGCGACAGCCGACATTCCAGGCATGCTGCAATCGACGGTCGACTATCTGAAAAACAATCAGCCCGGCGCAACGGAAGTTTGGTTGTGCAGTGATCTGCGTTCGCCCGACTGGAATCCGGATAGCGGAAACTGGTCGGCGATTCGCGAAGCGTTTAGTCAGTTGCCTCAGTCGGTTCGGTTTCACTTGTTGGCCTACCCAGAGACAACGGAGTCGAACATCGCGATTCGTGTCAGTGATGTGCGGCGAGAAAGTGGCCCAGCGGGGAATGCCGTGGTGATGACCATCCGGCTGACTCGCAGCGACAACGGCGAAAACGCGTTGCAGATTCCGGTGCAGATCGAACTTGATGGCGCCCGAACCACCTTGGAAGTCGACGTCAGTGGGCAAATGGTCGAACTTCGCGATCACCGTGTGCCGCTTTCGGGACGCCAAGAACGCGGATGGGGACGTGTTTCGATTCCGGCCGATGCAAACGAGTCGGACAACGAGTTCTTCTTTGTGTTCGATGATCCTCCTCAGCGGCGTATCGTCTTGGTCGGCGAAGACGAAACAAAAGTGCGCGCGTTGCAGATCGCAGCGTCCGTTTCGCCGGATGGGAAGTCCGGAGCGAACGTGGAGTTTGTCACGCCCAGCCAATTGGATTCGCTGGTATTGGATGATGCGGCGCTGCTGATTTGGCAAACCGATCTACCCGATAGCGAAACCAGCGGCGCGGTGCGTGAATATGTTGGTAAAGGCGGGCAGGTGATTTTCTTTCCGCCCGAGGGTCTGGTCGGAGGGATCAAACCACAAGGCGAATTCTTGGGTGTTCAATGGAAAGATTGGGTTCGCGCTGATGTTGACACGAAAGTCATGGTCGAAAATTGGCGTGGCGACCAGGATCTGCTCGCCGCGACCCGTAGCGGAACCGGGTTGCCGGTCGGTCAGTTAGAAGTTAACGGCTACGCGACAGTCGAAGGTCAAATGACACAGTTAGCGACCTTGTCTGGCGGCGTGCCGCTGCTGGGCCGCGTGACCACGGACAAAGGCGGCGTCTATTTTTGCACGACGTCGACGGCAGGCGACCAGTCGTCGTTCGCAAAAAATGGCATCGTGATGTACGTGGTGGTGCAACGTGCGATCACTCAAGGGTTGTCGGCGCTCGGTCAAACCGTGCAACGAGTGGCGGGTTCGATTAGCGAACCCACCGAAGGCTGGCGGCAGGTCGCCGGACGCCGCGAAACACTTTCGAGCCAGTACGCGTTTCATTCGGGCATCTATCAAGAAGGTGAGGCCGAAGATGCTCAGTGGTTGGCGGTCAATCGTTCATCCAAGGAAGATCAACGCGACACGATTTCGGACAAGCAGTTAGCAGCCTTGTTCGCCGGACTGGATTTTTCGCGGGTCGACGATTCGGCGGGCAGCATGTCCGGCATCGTTCGTGAAATTTGGCGAGTGTTTTTGTTGTTGATGATCGCCGCAATGCTGCTTGAAGCGTTGCTGTGCATCCCGCGGCGAGCCGTCGCAAAAAAGGCCGCTTCGATCACCAGTGGTTTTGCACCTAAAACGACGGACGCCAAACCAGGAGCTGCAGCATGATCGAATCTACTTTTTCAATGCAGGCCAATGGCTTTACGGTTTTTGTTTCGATCGCAGCGATTGTTGCCGTGTGCGTGTTGTCGTGGATTTCGTGGAGCAAGAGTGGTTTTCGGCAATCAATTGGTTTGCTGGAATTGTTGCGGATTGCGTTGGTCACGCTGGCTGTGTTTTTGCTGAATCAACCCGAGACGGTAAAACAGTTTGTGCCTAGCACGAAGCCAACCGTGGTGGTTTTAGGGGACCAGTCGCTGAGCATGTCGACGCGAGACGTGGGAATGAACGATAGCGGCGAAGTCGCACTGAAAAGCCGGAGCGAATCGATCGCGCCGCTGATGATGGATCAGACGTGGGAATCGCTCAAGGGCAAACTGAATGTCGTCATCACGCCGTTTTCGACGGGCGAAAATAGCGATCGCAGTGATTTGCACGCAGCACTCCAGGCGGCTCGCAAGGAGCACCCAAATCTTCGTGCTGTCTTGCTGGCATCCGACGGCGATTGGAACGTGGGTGCGCCACCCGTCGAGATGGCGACGCGATTGCGACTGCAGCAGATTCCGATCTTTGGCGTACCGGTTGGCGAACCAACACGATTGCCGGACATCGATTTGCTGAGCTTTGATTTGCCGTCGTTCGGTGTCGTTGGCAAGACGGTGCGGGTTCCTTTCACGGTCGAAAGCTCGCTGCCGCGTGACCATGCCGCCATCGTGACAATGGAATCATCTGACGGGACAAAGATCACCAAGGAACTGCGTATCTCCGCGATGGGCCGAACGACCGATGCGTTGATGTGGAAACCTGAAGACGTGGGCGACTACACGCTGACGCTGCGGATTCCACCGCATGGCGAAGAACGCAACGTGGAGAACAACGAGAAGACAACGCCGATTGTTGTCCGTGAAGAGAAGTTGAAAGTGTTGGTCGTCGAATCGCTGCCGCGTTGGGAGTATCGCTATCTGCGAAACGCTCTCTCACGCGATCCCGGCGTCGATGTTTCGTGTTTGTTGTTTCATCCGGGGTTGAGCAAAGTTGGTGGCGGCAACCGCGATTACATCGGTTCGTTTCCCGACACGTTGAAGGAACTATCGCAGTACGACGTGGTGTTCTTGGGTGATGTGGGAGTTGATGAAGATCAGTTGACCGAAGAGCAGTGCCGCCTTTTGAAAGGCTTGGTTGAACAACAGGCCAGTGGGTTGGTGTTTATGCCCGGTTGGCAAGGCAAAGGATTGTCGCTGGCCGATACGCCGCTGGATGATTTGTTGCCGGTCGTTTACGACCGCGTGCAAGTCAACGGTTGGGGATCGCGACAACCAAGTCACTTTGGTTTGACCGAACTTGGCCGCAGGAGTTTGCTAACGAAACTGGCCGACACACAGGACGACAACATGGAAGTCTGGGAGAACTTGCCCGGGTTTCAGTGGCATGCCCCAGTCATTCGCGCCAAAGCAGGCGCCGACGTGTTGGCGGTTCACCAAGAAGCATCAAACGAATACGGACGCATTCCGTTATTAGTGACGCGCACGTTCGGCCGCGGCAAAGTGTTGTTCATGGGAACCGATGGCGCGTGGCGTTGGCGGCGCGGCGTGGAAGACAAATACCACTATCGATTTTGGGGACAAGTTGTTCGCTGGATGGCTTATCAGCGAAACATTGCCAAAGGTGAATCGATGCGTCTTTATTATTCGCCGCAGCAGCCGCAAGTTCGCCAAACGATCGCGCTGAAGGCCAACGTGATGGAAAAAAGCGGCGAACCACTTAGCAAAGGAACCGTCACAGCCAGGATCGTTGCACCGTCTGGCCGCACTGATACGGTTCGCATGAAGATTGCCGGAAACGAATGGGGTGCCTTCGCCGGATCGTACACGCCGTCCGAGCCAGGGAATCACCAAGTGACGCTGCGTTGCAAAGAAACGAACACCAAATTGGATGCGAGTCTTTTTGTACAGGGCGCGATACTGGAGCAAACAGGCAAACCAGCACGACCCGAAGTAATCGACGAACTAGCAAGGGTTTCGCGGGGCAGGGTGCTCAAAAGTGCCACGCCCGATGAAATAATTAAGGCAATCGGGCAAGTTCCCGAGCCACCCAAGCAGCTTCGTCGGGTTCAATTGTGGAGCCACCCGTTGGTCGCCGCCCTAATGATCGGCCTTTTGGGCCTGTTTTGGACGGGCAGAAAAATGGTGGGGCTGATTTGATGTATCCGATAGACTGATTCAACTCGTTAGCCGCTGGCGCTAGCCACGGGCCTTTCACGCAGGTGCAAGTTAAGCCGGCGAAGACCCGTGGCTAGCGACAGCGGCTAACAAACAACACGCGATATAAACACTGGACCTCTACAGAGACCATCCCATGAGTGTTGCCTCTCCCGATCGAAACCCGGACTTGCTCCGTGTGCCGGACAGCTTGAAAGAACAGTTGTCGCGGTTTCGCAGCAAGGTATGGACCACCAAGATGGCCGAAGCGATTGCCATGGCAGTCGCGGCGATCTTAATTGCGTTCTTGACGGTGTTCATCGTCGATCGATTTTGGGACACGCCCGCGTCCGTCCGCTTGGGCATCTTCTTTGCCACGCTGGCGGTTTGGTTGGTCGTGCCGTGGGCGTTTCACCGCTGGGTTTGGCGACACCGCAGCCTGGATCAGCTAGCCAAGTTGCTGCGTGTTCGCGAACCCAATATCGGCGATCAACTGCTGGGTGTGATTGAACTGGCCGACAGCGAAACCGAACAAGCTCGTTCTCGCAAATTGTGCGAAGCCGCCATCGAACAAGTTGCTGTGTCGGCAAAGAGTCGTGATCTGAATGCCGCGGCACCGACGTCGCGCGTCAAATTGTGGAGCAGCGTGTTGGCCATTGCCGCGGGCATCGCCGTTGTGCTGGGCGTCGTCGCTGGGCCAGCCGCTAAAAACGCTTGGGCGCGAATGGCTGCGCCATGGATCGACACACCGCGTTACACATTTACCGAAGTCAATGCATTGCCAAAATCGATGGTCGTGCCCCACGGTGAAAACGTCTCTTGGACGGTTTCGCTTTCTGACACAAGCCGTTGGCAGCCCGCTTCGGCAACCATCGAGATCGAAGGCATGCCGGACAATGTCGTGTCGATTGTCGACAACCGATACCAGTTTGAATTGCCGCCCAGGATGCAGCCAACGGACATGATGGTTCGCGTTGGCGACTTCTATCAAAACGTCACGCTTGATCCTCAGATTCGGCCCGAATTGGTTGCAGCAAATGCTGTGGTGCAATTGCCCGAATACCTGGGACTAAACGAAGCCGTCGAGCGAGATGTTCGGGGCGGCACATTGAGCGTCGTCGAAGGCAGCACGGCCAAGGTTTCAGCCACCGCATCGCGGCAGCTTGATTCCGCCAGCATCAACGAAAATTCGGTTCCTGTGATCGACGCATCGTTTGCATCGGGCAAAGTCGACGTCACGGACGCAGGGCAGATGAGTTTGTCGTGGAAAGACCAGTTCGGTTTGGCCGGTCGCGAGCCGTTTGATTTAGCGATCAAGCCGCTTGTTGATGAACCGCCAAGTGTGGTGACGCAGGATTTTCCCCGCCAAGCCGTGTTGCTCGATAGCGAACAACTCAATTTCCGTGCTCTTTCGGCGGACGATTTTGGCGTCAAGAAAATCGGGTTTACTTGGAAGGGACTCGACGACCGCTTGGCCAAACCAGCCGAGGGCGAAAAGGTGCTTGCGGTTGGCGGCCCCGATCAGTCATCGATTCAAGTGCCGGCAACGTTTTCGGCCAACGGGTTGGGAATCGACCCGCAGCCGGTTGAAGTCCGATTGTGGGTCGAGGACTACTTGCCCGGTCGCGAGCGAGCCTATTCAGCTCCGCACATCTTCTACGTGTTGACTGCCGAGGAGCACGCGATCTGGGTGACCAGCCAGCTGAGCAAATGGCATCGGGCATCCTTGGATGTGCGGGACCGCGAACTCAGGCTTTATGAACGCAACAAGCAACTGCGTGCCATGACGGCCAGCGAATTAAACGACGATGACATGCGAAACGAACTTCGCAAACAAGCCGGCGCGGAATCGTCCAACGGTCGTCGTTTGGACAATCTGAACAAAACCGGCGAAGACCTGCTTAAGATGGCCGCACGCAATCCCGAGATTGGCGTGGGGCACTTGGAGCGGTGGGCAGAAATGCAGCAGACTTTGAAGGACATCGCAGCGAATCGAATGCCTTCGGTGTCCGAACTGTTAGCCAAAGCTTCAACAGACGACAAAGTTGCTCGTGGTGAACCCTCCAAGCCGAAGCCCGAAGCTCCCAAAGCTGGCCAGAGTTTGGACGACAAGACTGCGCCAGGCGGTGAAGGCGACGATGATGCGAATGCCAAGGAAATGCCTCGGGTTCCTACGATCGCCGATCGCGAATCGTCGCAGCAACCACTTGATGAAGAGGGCGGCGATCCAGCGGCGCCCAAACCACCAGGTGCTCCGCGTCTCACATTGCCCACCACCACGATTGCTAGTCCGGGCAAAAAAGGTGAAACACCCGAAGAGTGTGAAGTCCCCGAAGAGGCTCCTGTCGATGAAGCGATCAAAGAGCAGGAATACTTGCTGGCGGAGTTCGAAAAATTGGCCGAAGAGATGAACGCAATTCTGGCCAACTTGGAAGGCAGTACGTTGGTCAAACGGCTTAAAGCCGCTTCACGAGAGCAAGACCAAGTCGCCGAGCGAATCGGTGGTCGAATCAATGCGGTGTTTGGTGCGAAGCGTTTGGCCAAGCCTGAAGATCACAAGATGTTGGGTGATTTGGCGGAAGTCGAAAAGAAGAGCAGCCAGAACGTGTCCTACATCATGGACGACATGGACAGCTACTACCAACGTCGCCGCATGTTGCAGTTCAAAAATGTGCTGGACGAAATGCGAGCGGCCGAAGTCCTGACGGCGCTGACTGACCTAGGCGAAAAGATCCCCAAGAAACAGGGCATGTCGATTGCTCAAGCCGAATATTGGTCCGACACGTTTGATCGCTGGGCGGATGATTTGGTCGATCCGATGAGTGGCGGTACGTGACCGGGCGGCAAATCGGCTGGCAGTTTGCCACCATCCGTCATTTTAGAAGTACTTCAAATCCTAGAAGGCGAAGTGAACTTGCGCGAGGAGACGCGGGTCGCTGAGCAAGCCAAAGAAGCGATGGAGCGAGACGATTACATTAGCGAAGGGATTCGGTTGAGCGAGACGCAGGATTTACTGCGTGACCGTACCGATAAAGTCATTGACCGTATCAACGAACTTCCCGAACCGGAGGGCTTTGCCAAAGAGATCAACATGCTGACAAAAGTTGAGTCGGTAATGAAAGAGGCTGTCAATATTTTGGTCTCACCCGATACGGGCGATCGAGCCATCGCGGCGGAAACCGAAGCGATTGAGTTGCTGTTGGCATCCAAACGCATCAACCCCAAGGGCGGTGGAGGCGGCGGAACGTCACCTGGTGGTGGCGGCAGTGGCGATACGCAAGATTCGGCGCTCGCGCTGATCGGTGCAGGTGTCAACGCCAAAGAGCAGCGTCGCGCAAGTGAAGTGACGCAGGCAACGGGCGAATCCGGCCGAGCACTGCCAGAAGAGTTTCGAGCTGGTTTGGACGAGTATTTTTCCAGGCTAGAACGGGACCAGTAAAAGTAACCCTGCGGCGCCGTTCGCAGGGCAGAGTGAATGTTCGTTTTCTTGCGTCGCAAGAAACGCCCTGCGAGCGGCGTCGCAGGACTACGCCTGAATGCAGGTTTGACGTTGCGAAAAATGAATGCCAGCCACCTACCGTCCCTGTTCTTGATGCTGCTGATTTCATTCCCGGCATTTTGCGGTGTCGCACTTGCGCAGGATGCCGCGGAAGCAGTTTCGGAAGAGGCAGTGGCCGAATATGAAGCAGCGTTGGTAGAAGATGAACAGGCGATCGAGGACGAAGAAGAGTTCGTTCTTCCTCCCGACCCCGAAACCGCCAAAGTTCAGGCTTACTTGGCTGTCCAACGTGGTTTGATCACTCGTGTTTGCAATTTGACGGATGATCAAGAAAAAAAACTTTCGTCAATGAATAACCGATGGCTAGCGAAAGTCTCCAAGGAAAACGAACCGAAGCCAAACGGCGTTGGTAGACAACCGGGGCTGATCGGAATGTTCTTTGGAGTGCAACCACAGCGTCCGCGCGCGGCTCGTAAACAGAATTTAAAGAAGATTGTCGATGAGCAACTTGTTGCCGTGCTGGATGACGACCAGAAAAAACAGTTGAAGACTGAGCAGGAAGAGTCGGCACAGTTCCGCCACGCTGCGACCGCTGATGCGCTGCTGGAATCACTGCAAGATCGGTTGGATATGACCGCTGAGCAACGCACTGCGATCAAGGAAAAAATTCTTCCTTGGGTGTCACGATCGGATCTGGTGGTGGTGCACTATTTCAACGGCAACAATTACTATCCCGACATTCCGCTTCACTTGCTAACTGCTTTGACGCCCGACCAACGCAAGGCCTACCAGGGACTTCAACGCCATCTGTTCACCCATGACAATTTCAACGATGGCAATGAGCCGATTGTGATTGAGGAGTAAACCTGTGCGTTCAATCTGTTTTGGGATCTTCATTGCGTTTTTGTCGACGACTGCATCGGCACAACAGGACTGGGTTTCCAGTTGGGTGCTCAATGGGCAAACCGAAGCACAGTTTGAAAAACAGCTGAAATCGGATTACGAGATGCAGGTCAACATGATTGATCGGCTATGTGATCTGCGCGACGCCCAACGATCCAAGCTGACATTGGCCGCTGACGCCGACGTCACACGCTTCTTTCGTGACGTCGCCAAAATTCGCAAGAAGATCGCTGCCTTGGATTTGAAAGGCAACCAAAACGATGACATCAACAAGATCTTTCAAGTGGTCAGCCCGCTTCGGACCCATGTGCAAAACGGAGTGTTTGGTGACCAGTCACTCTTTCATCGAGTGTCACGGTCGGTGCTCACGACTGATCAGCAGGAGCTCTACGCGGCCGAGATCAAAAAAAATCGTCAGCGTCGTTGCGAGGCGATTGTTCGCGTCAATGTGGCTGATTTGGAGCGATCGATGCCGATGTTGGCTGATCAACGCGACAAATTGATGGAAGTACTGGATGCTCAAGAATTACCAACGACAATCAATCAGCACATGGAAGGCTACTCGGGGTTCTTGAAACTGGTGAAGGCCAGGAAGAACGCCAAGCAGGATTTCGAGAAGATTTTTGATGCCAAGCAGATGAAAGTGATCGACCAGTACTGTGATCGCTATCAAGGTTGGGTGCCGTGACAGATCAACATGAACAAACTGCAGACTTACCAATACAGGCGAACGTTTTGATGAAGGCATCTTTTGAATTTCGGACTGGATGGTTACTGCTGGTCGCGGCGCTGGTGTTTCTGATTTCGCCGGTGCCATCATCGTCGGGTCAGGGGCTGGTCGTTCCGCAAGGCGACGTGGTCGCGCGTGATGTGCGTGAAATGTACGACAAGGGTTTGGGCTACTTGCTGAAAACGCAAAGTGACTCGGGGACCTGGAACACCGGCGGCGAACGCGGGGCAGGGACGACCGGTTTGGGATTGTTGGCTTTCTTGGCATCCGGGGAAGATCCCAATTTTGGTCCCTACAGCAGTGCCATCCGAAAAGCGATTCGGAACATCATTAAATCGCAGCCAAAATCGACGGGCTACATGGGGCCAAGCATGTATCACCATGGGTTTGGATTGTTAGCGTTGGCGGAAGCCTACGGCGCGGTCGACGAAACGGACCTGTGGGCTGGCGAGAAGCATGCCAATCAACGCAGTTTGGGAGAGGCACTGGAATTAGGTGTTCGCTGTGCCGTGACATCCCAAAAGAAAAACCCGTTTGGAGCTTGGCGGTATTCACCCAACACACGAGATGCGGATACTTCGGTCAGCGGAGCCGTGTTGATGGGGTTACTGGCGGCCCGCAACGCCGGCATCGAAGTGCCGGACGAGTCGATTAACAAAGCGATCAAGTATTTCACCAGCATGACCGGTGGAAATGGAATCGTGGGCTACTCGGGCGGTCTGGATGGGTTCGGCGAATCGATCGCTCGTTCATCGATCGCTTGCTTGGTGTATGCGATCGCGAAACGCAAAGATCTGAAACAGTACAAATCCGTCGAGAAGTACTTGGTCAACAATCGCAGCGAAGGTTCGGGATGGACGGAGTATGCAAGGTACTACCAAGCCCAGGCTCTGTTCCAAGCCGATATCGAGGCTTGGGAGAAGTGGAACAAGGGATTGATTCGGAAACTGAAAGGAGTTCAAGGAGCGGACGGCAGTTTTCAGGGTGACTTGGGCGCGGCGAACAGCACGTCGATGGCTTTGTTGGCCTTGGCACTGAACTATCGATTTTTACCCATCTACGAGCGGTAAACATGCAGATGAAATGGTTGAACGGTTGTCGAGGTTTTGTTGCGTGTGCGATCCTGATTTGCTTACACGGTGGTTTGGTCCATGCAGACGCCGCCAAGCTGCGCATGTATCTCAAAGACGGCAGCTTCGTAGACGGCGTGTTGAGTCCGTCTAATCGAGAAGGGTACATCGGATTTCAGAGCGATCTGTTTGATAGTTCGCTGGAGTTTGACGTCCGGGGAATTCGATCCGTTGCAGGTGAATTTTCGCCCGAAGACCAAAAATCAGGCCACGCGTTCTTGCTGGACGGCGGTACGCGGATCACGGGCGATTTGCAGCAATGGAATGAATCTGCCCTAGTGGTCAGTTCTAAATCGTTGGGCGAAGTCACGATTAATCGGTCGCTACTTCGTGCCGTCGAAGCCGTCGCCGATAGCGGTAAACGAATCTATTCGGGACCAAAATCGATCGATGATTGGACGATTTTGGATGATACGAACAAATGGGATTTCGCCGCAGGATCACTGAAGTCGCCCGACAACGATGCCAAGGCAGGCGGGAACGTGGGTTTGCCTGAAAAGTTCCGGCTCTCGCTGTCCATGTCTTGGGAAGGCCGCGCGGATTTTGTCATGTCGCTTGGTTGTACCGAACCCAAAAAGCCTGCGCCGGAACCCGAGAACAACAATCGACGCGTTCGGCGTGCCATGGTCCAGCCCACGCAGAATATTGCTGCGGTTCGATTGGAAATGTGGGATGCGCAGCTCGCTGTCGTTCGTGAAGTCGGCAATCTTGCGGACATCGCCGTATTGCCACTCGATGATGATTCGTCGCAGTTTGAATTGACGTTTTTCGTGGATCAGGTTGCCGGTTTGGTCGCGGTGTATTCACCGCGCGGAAAGCTGTTGGAAAAGATTCAAGTGGCTGAAGAGTCGGGGAAAGCAAACCCATTTGCGATGCTGGACAATCACGGCAAAAGCGTTTCGCTGGATCAATTCGACGTCTACGAATGGGACGGGCATTTGCCGGATTCGACGGAGTACCCCGATAGCTACGTTTTGGACAAGGAGGAGAAAATCGTCAATGCGGAGGTTGTCGGGTTTGACGCAAAAACGCAGTCGCTTGACCTGATTGATGAGGACGGCAAAGAGTTGCAAATGAAACTGGCGGACGTGCGACGAGTGATTTTGGCTGTCCAGGACGAGAGCTCTGAAGAGTCAAAAGACGAATCCAAGAAAGGCGAATCCAAGAAAGGCGAATCCAAGAAAGACGAATCTGAGCAAGACGAAGACGAAGACGGAGACGGAGACGGAGACGGAGACGGAGACGGAGACGGAGACGGAGACGGAGACGGAGACGGAGAAGGAGAAGGAGAAGGAGACGGAGAAGGAGAAGGGCAGGGCAGTGGCGATGAAGACGACGCCGCTGTGGACGAAAAACCGAGCGGGCAAGCAATTGCTTTCGCAGCGTTTGAATTGGACGAGAGCCGATTGATCGAAGTCGACTTTGCTGACAGCAGTCGATTGGTCGGGTATTTGGCCCAAGGGAACGGCAAGCAATTTGGATTCAAGGCAAACGGCATCGCGAAGGTCGCAAGTTGTGCGGCCGATCAGATCGTGGCCGTCTCGGGATCGGCGGTTCGCTTCAAGGGGGACGATTTGTCCGGGACCGCGGGCACGCTGACGACGGAACTTGCCAAACTACAGGGAACGCTCGTGCAGAATGCAGCACCGAAGGGCGATGCCGTTTTGGTCTGGCAACCTTGGGCCAGTGAAAGCCAGGCTGCAATTTCGCGTGAATTCACTGGGGCAATTATCTACACATCACGGAACGCGCCACTCAGTGCGAAAGCCGCAGTCGTCGTGCCAGCGCAACGACGTCGGCCCAATAATGGATTGGGGGCTCTGATCGGTGGGATTTTTGGCAATGGTGGTGGAAAGCCTGCGATCGCAAAAAAGAAAGCTCCCGCAGGCGATGGTGCTAAATCAAATCTGCCTAGCTTTGAAATCGTCTTTCGATCGGGCGATACGGTCGACGGCGTGGTGCAATCAGTCGACCAGCGGGGGGTGACGTTTGCATCGGAGGAAACTAGCACCACGGTTGTCCCGCACGATCAAATGGATTCCATCACACTGGGCAAAGCGACGACCAAGCCGTCATTCGACGAACTGGAACTGAAACGTTTGCTAACGGTTCCGCGGAATCAGAAAAGCGACCCGCCAACCCATTTGTTCGTGTCCACGACCGGTGATTATTTGCGTGGCCGATTGGTTGGGGTGACCGAAGACGTGGTCGGCGCCGAGGTGCGACTGGAAGTGCAGGAGATCCCGCGAGACAAAGTGGCTCGCGTGATTTGGTTGCATGAACGCCCTTGGTTGGATGCGGATAAGGATGCCGATGAAGACGCCAAGCAAGAAGCTCCCCCGAATACGACTGACGCCAGTTTCTTGGTCCATGCCGTTCGCCCTGATTCTCGCGGAGTTACTTTCTCCCCCGAGAAATTAGTCGATGGAACACTTAGCGGAACCAGTGATTTGCTGGGTGATTGCAGTATTCGTTTGGATTCGATTCAGTCGTTATTGTTCGGACGTGATGTAGGCGAAAAAGCGCTGGCACTGCGAAAGGACTCATGGAAATTGGAATTGGCCGCGCTGCCAAAGGCCTACTTGGACGATGGCGAAGGCGGCGAAGGGGCATCGGCGGCGACCTCGTCTCCCTTGGTGGGACGCGATGCTCCGGAGATCAAGCTTCAGACGATCAACGACGTGGAGTTTGTGCTCTCGGAGAATCGGGACAAAGTCATCGTGTTGGATTTTTGGGCCAGTTGGTGCGGTCCGTGCATTGCGACAATGCCCAAAGTCGACGCCATCGTCGATGAATTTGATCCACGCGAAGTGGAATTGGTTGCTGTGAATTTGCAGGATAGTGTGGAACGAGCACGTATCGCGCTAAAGCGAATGGAAATCGAACCAACCGTGGTAATGGATGTCGATGGCGAAGCTGCCAGGTTCTACGACGCTCGCGCCATTCCGCAGACCGTGATTGTGGACCGCAACGGAAAGATTACACACTTGTTTGTCGGCGGTGGATCGAAGTTTTTGGATCAGTTTTCGGCCGCTTTGAAAGAAGTTGTGGCGAAGTAGTCGTCCCCGCTGCAATGACCAAGAAACTGCTCGTGACCATTCCGCACTTTTGTGCGCCGTCGGATTCGCCCAACAATGCGGCGGCGAATCAAACGGCCTATGGTTCGGTTGCAGGATCGCCAGCACGCAGAATTCAAGCCTTTCAAGAGTGCTTGGATCAGTTGGCTCGCACGTTCGCGTATCCGGCGTATGCGTTGGACAATCGCACTGGTCTGATTGGCTCGGCCGCGTTCATTTTGCCGCCCGAGTGGGACGTAGAGATTCTGATCTGTGTTCACGAAGAGAATCATTTGATCGATTCGGTGCGATTGCCCACGCAGGCGAATGTGATTCAGGTCGGGGGGCTTCCCCAAGAGCTTGGGTTTGCCTGCCATCGCGAAATGGCATCGCGGTTTCAGACATGCGATTTACTTTGTTACCTGGAAGACGACATCGTGATCACGGATCCTTCGTTCTTCGGCAAGCACGTTTGGTTTCACAAGCTTGTCAACGATGGAGCGATCGTGCAGCCGAATCGTTTCGACGTGGATGGTGATTGGCGAAAAGTCTACGTGGACGGTCCGTTGCCAAAACGTCATGTGATGCGATATGCCGATCTGAAAGTGCAGTCGGAGCTCACTGCGGAATATGGCTCGCGTCGGATTCGGTTTATGCGACCCAGCAATCTGATGTCGGCGTTTTTTTTCTGAATCAGACTCAACTTCGCAAATGGGTTGATTCTGATGTGTTCGATGATCGGGACAGCTCGTATAGCAGTCCGCTAGAAAGGGCTCAAATCCTCGGGATGCTAAAGCTTTTTCGCGTGTACAAGCCGTCGTTTGCGAACGCATCATTCTTAGAAGTCGAACACTGCGATTCGCGGCTCACGCGGGCGCCGACGCCTCGGCGCGGTTTGGACCAAGCGATCAAAGAATTCGGCTAGGCAGTTGTCTGCTCGTTCGCTGATTACAGCAACTGGCCAATGGCGCTGAATTTTTTTTGTTTAGCGTTTGTGGTTGGTGGCGAAAAAGTAGTCGCTGGGCACACGCCGCATCCGTGAGCCGCTGGCGCTAGCCACGGGCATTTATCAACGATGCAATTCCGGTCGGAAACCGGAGAGGGCGACTGTTCCGCCGGATTAAGTGCTGATCGCGGGCCGTGTGTTTTTGGGATGCCGTAAAGGGCCCGTGGCTAGCGCCAGCGGCTAAGTTCGGAACTCCCCTCGTTCTTTCTTTGGGTTGGATGAAGTGTATTGTGGCGCCGTTTGGATCTCGTTTTCGTGAGCCGCTGGCGCTAGCCACGGGCATTTATCAACGATGCAATTCCGGTCGGAAACCGGAGAGGGCGACTGTTCCGCCGGATTAAGTGCTGGTCGCGGGCCGCGTGTTTTGGGGATACCGCAAAGGGCCCGTGGCTAGCGCCAGCGGCTAAGTTCGGAACTCCCCTCGTTCTTTCTTTAGGTTGGATGAAGTGGATTGTGGTGTCGTGAGCCGCTGGCGCTAGCCACGGGCATATATCAACGACGCAAATCCGGTCGGAAACCAGAGAGGGCGACTGTTCCGCCGGATTAAGTGCTGGTCGCGGGCCGTGTGTTTTGGGATACCGCAAAGGGCCCGTGGCTAGCGCCAGCGGCTAAGTTCAGAATTACTTTTTTTTGACTTTCACTTCGATCTTTTCTGGCTCGACGGAATCGAGCAGAAAGCGAATGGAGGCTCGGTTTGGGTCGCTTTTTCCGTCTTCGGTATCGAAGATGTATTCCTCGTGCACCAGCATGATAGAGTCGCTCATCCCGATTGGCAGTCCCTTTAAAGTGACGTTTCCTTTCTCGATCGGCTGATCTGAAAATGGCGTTTTAAATCGAATGCGGTAATCAATCTGCTTCTTTTGATCGATCGGACGAATCTGGTTTTCAATCAACAAAAGCGAGTTGTTCTTTCGTCCCAAAATCGTAGATCCGCCCAGGTAATACTGTTGGTTGGGCCAGCTGGAAACTTTGCCCCCAGTAAATGGTTTTCCGTCCTGATCTGTGACGGCAACTTCCAAGGTACCCGTCTTTTCCATTTCGACAGTCGGATGGATGATGTCTTCATCAACCTCAAACAATTGGCCTTTGACGAACGCGCGATGTTTCGGCTCGGTAACGGAAACCCAGTCATCGCAAACCGCGATAATTTGGACTTTCCCGCTGTGGGGAATCGATTTCAAAACGAACGTGCCGTCTTCATTGATCGCTGTCCACTCTTTCCAAGTCACTGACGGATCTTGTTCATTCCAAGAATCGCCCGCCGGTTTGGGAGCGGTGCAGGTGATCGCAAATCCATTCTTAATTGGACGCGGGACGTTGTCGGACAACCTGCCTTCGACTCTTGTGCCCGGCTTCATTTTTAGGTTGCGAATTCGGACGGCTTGACTGGGGCGCACGCGGAGCGGCATGACGCTGCTGAAGAGAGTGGCTCCGTCGTCTTGTGGTTTTACCAGCATGGTTTGCCATGTGCCGTCGCTGGCCGCACCTGTTCGGCGACCACCGGTTGCCTTGTCATCAACCCAATAGGTGGGGTCGTAGGGGCCAGCGATCATGACGCCAAAATTCGAGATGGGTTGATTGTCATTGTCGACGGCAGAGAGGTTGATCTCGCAGCCCTTTTTGAGCGTCACTTCGGCTTTGTCGGGGCCCAGATCGAAGTGCACGATTTGCTGCACGTATTCGTAATGACTGACTGAGAATGTGACCAAGCGAGTGGTCATCGTATGCGGTGTGGAGGCGACTTTTGCCGGGTATCGGACGACCGCACGGCCCTCCTTGTCGCTAATCACTGACTTGGGCAGACCTAGTTTTTCGCTGTTCCAATAGCCGTGGCCGCCGCCTTCCTGCATTCGCATGGCGTAAACCTTCACGGCAGCGTCTTCGACGGGTTTGCCGTCTTCGTCTTGCAACAGGACGACGAGGTCCGTCATGGTATTTTGGTCGATGCTCTTTGTCTCAATCGGGTTTTCAGGCGTGTCCGCATAGAGGCATGCGACACTGATCCAAAGAACCAAAACAGCGAAGCAACGAGTGGTGTGGGGCATGGTCTGTGCCTTTTCGGAAATGCAATGTGAACGAGCCAAACCAATTGTACCTCGCTGGTGGAGGCTCAGAGTGACCAGTCGGCTCAGCGAACAGAGAACGGAACGTCGTTGAAGTTCAAGGGTTTCGCCTGTTTCGGTTTGCGTTCAGGGCTTGGCAGCCTAAAGGCTGTACTCCAACGGGTTCGTTTACGGGAGGTGTTATACTGTTTGCGATCTGTGACCGCGGGACTACGAAGGGAGACTACGTTTGACGAATGCGATTGATGATGTCGCCGAGCTTGAGAATCTGCTTAGCGAACCGACCGACTACGTGATCAATTCGTTGGCAGCTGCGCCGGGCGATACGATCCTGTTGGGTGTCGGCGGAAAAATGGGGCCGACGCTGACGCGAATGCTGGTGCGCGCGTGTCAGGCGGCGGGTGATAAACGCAAGATCATTGCTGTTAGCCGGTTCAGTAGTGCATCGGCAAAGCAGTCGTTGTCGGATCTGGGGGTGGAAACGATCGCTGGCGATCTGTTGGCCGACGGTTTCGTGGACCAATTGCCTGATGCTGACAACGTCATTCACATGACGGGCATGAAGTTCGGTACGGGCACGAATGCGGCTGCGACTTGGGCAATGAATACTTATCTGCCGACGTTGGTTTGTCACCGCTATCGTCAATCGCGAATCATGGCGTTTTCGACGGGCAATGTTTATCCGCATGTCAGTGTCGACGGTGATTGGTCGCGCGAAGACGACGATTTGTTGCCGGTGGGTGAATATGGCATGTCGGCGCTCGGACGCGAGCGGATGTTTCAATACTTTAGCGATACCTATCAGATTCCGACGTCTCTCGTTCGATTGAACTACGCCGTCGAAATGCGTTACGGTGTGTTGGTCGACATTGCTCGCCAAGTTCACTCGGGTGAGACAATTGACTTGTCGATGGGTTACGCCAACGTGATCTGGCAGGGGGACGCCAACGCATTGGCGATTGCCGCATTGGCCGATGCGAGCGTGCCAGCGAAGGCAATCAATGTGGCAGGTCCTGAATTGGTTTGTGTGGAAACAGTTGCCAATCAGTTTGCGGAGCTGTTTGGCTTGGAGGCGAAGTTCTCAGGGCATGCCGCGCCGACAGCCTTGTTGAACGATGGCAGCGCCGCGCACGCGAGATCCGACAAGCCTCGCGTGACTTTGGAGCAAATGATTCAGTGGATCGCGGACTGGATTTCACGTGATCAACCGTCTCTTGATAAACCGACACATTTTGAAGTCCGTAGTGGGAAGTTTTAAGCTGACATGAACGAAAAGATTTCTGAAGTCCTGCACCGTGGTGTTGTGATTCCGGCGCATCCCTTGGCGCTGGACGCTGATCGCCAGTTGGACGAACGTGGCCAGCGTGCTCTTGCGCGGTACTACCTTGCCGCTGGGGCGGGTGGTCTAGCTGTCGGTGTGCATACAACGCAATTTGCCATTCACGATCCGTCTGTCGGTTGGTACGAACGCGTTTTAAAGATCGCCGCCGAAGAAATGGATCAAGCGGGAAGCGACGAAACGGTTCGCGTTGCCGGCATCATTGGGGATACGAAGCAGGCCGCTGGTGAAGCTGCGTTGGCTGGTGAGCTCGGGTACCACAGTGGGTTGCTGGGTTTGTCGGCGATGCGTGGAGCGAGTGAAGATGAGTTGATCGAACACTGTCGCGCGGTGGCTGACGTGATTCCGGTGTTTGGGTTCTACTTGCAGCCCGGTATTGGCGGAATCGATTTGCCGTATTCGTTTTGGCGTCGATTTGTTGAAATCGACAATGTGATCGCGATCAAGATTGCGGCGTTCGATCGCTACAATACGTTGGACGTGATCCGAGCTCTTTCGGATGCAGGCCGCGACGACATCGCGTTGTACACGGGCAATGATGATCATATCGTTGGCGACTTGATCAGTTGTTATCGATTGATTGGCGATGACGGAGTGATGCGGCATCGCAGGTTCGCAGGTGGATTGCTTGGGCACTGGGCTGTGTGGACAAAGAGTGCCGTCGATTTGTTGTCGCAGTGCAAAGATTCAAAACAAGATGCGTCGCTGTTGCCGGAGCTATTGATTCGCAACGGCGAAGTGACCGATTGCAACGCGGTGCTGTTCGATGCGGCCAATGGATTTGTCGGCTGCATTCCTGGCATCATGGAAGTGCTTCGTCGGCAAGGTTTGGTGCAAACGAATTTGTGTATCGATCCGAACGAATGTTTGAGCCTAGGGCAGGCTGATCAGATCGATCGGATTTGCGCCGCTTATCCACACTTGACCGATGACGAGTTTGTCAAAGCGGGCCGAGCCGAGTGGTTGGCATAGCCGGCATCATGCTGCGACGGATACCGTTTGATCTCTGTGCGTTATTGAGACCGATTTGGCTCGTGACAAGGAAATTTGCGTTGGTCGTGTCGTTGGTTGGGGCTTGGGGGCGATCCGCAGGTTCGCGATTGGAGAAGGGTTCTTTAGGGTTACGTCGGCCGGGCTACGTCAGTCGGAAACTGACGGCTACGTTGTTGGGTCGGTGAGCCCGTTTTCTTGGAAGCCTTTTTGACGCAATAGGCAGGCGTCGCAGTGACTGCAGGGTTTGCCGCCATCGAGCGGATCGTAGCAGGAAAGCGTATCGCTGTAGTCGACCCCCAGCGAAAGCCCTTTGGCGATGATCTGTGCTTTGGTCAGATCAATCAGTGGCGTATGGATCGTCATGCGGTCCGTGTCAGTCACGCCGGACTTGGTCGCCAGGTTGGCCATCACCTGAAACGCTTCGATGAACTCGCTTCGGCAGTCGGGATAGCCGCTGTAGTCGAGTGCGTTGACGCCAATGAAGATGTCGTGCGAGCCAAGCGTTTCGGCCAAGGCCAGAGCGAGCGAAAGGAAGACCGTGTTTCTGGCGGGAACATAGGTCACGGGAATCTCGCTCCCCATCTCTTCGACGCTATCGGCTTTGGGGACCGCAATCGCCGAATCCGTCAGCGCCGATCCTCCGAACTGGGCCAGGTTGATGTCGACGATACGGTGGGAAGCAGCACCAAGCGTCGCGGCGATTTTTTCGGCTCGTTCCAGTTCGTACTGATGACGTTGGCCATAGCGAAAGCTAATCGCGTGCGGCGCGAAACCGGTGCTGTTGGCGATTGCCAAACAAGTTGCACTATCGAGCCCACCCGAAAGCAGAACGACAGCAGGACGTGGGGAGTTAGTCACGATTCTTCCAGAGTTTGCGTCCGATCGATGGATTGTAATTGGTCCAGTTGCCGTCCGCCGCGACGTCGGATTCGATCACGCTGGTGTAGGCAGTGATCTTTGCATCCAAGTTGTCGATATGGTGCAGTGCGACAGCTTCCAGGGTGACGGGCAGCTTGGGGCTGCCGTATTCGAGTTGTCCGTGATGGCTGACGACCAAGTGCTCCAGATGCAGTTTCAATTCATCTGGAAAACGATCGTTGCTGTCCGTCTGCAATGATCGGATTTTTTCGTCCAACATTTGGATGCCGATCACAATGTGGCCCAGCATTTGTCCACGGTCGGTGTAAGAGATTTCGCCGCCGGAGGACAGTTCTTCGATTTTGCCAAGATCGTGTAAGAACGCGCCGAACATCAATAGCTCGGTGTCCATTTGTGGGTAGCGAGGACCGATCGCTTGGCACATTTCCATCAAGTCGATGGTGTGTCGCAGTAGGCCGCCGGGGTAGGCGTGATGATTCGACACGGCCGCGGCTGCGGATTTTAGACGACCAAGAAGATCCTCGTCGCCCAAGTAAGTTTCACCGAGAGCCCGCAAGTGAATGTTGCGGAGCCCACCGAGCAGTTCGCGAAGTCGTGTCTCCAATTGATCGGCGGCGGCGGCGTCGAATCGTTCGAATTCGGAGAGTTCGATTTCTGATGGATCCATCCTTTCGATCGAAGTCACGATGACTTGCAAGTTACCGTTGTGAATTTGTGTCCGACCTTTGCAGAACACGTAGTCACTGCGATCAAACGATTCGAACATCTTTTCGTCCGCGTTCCACATCATGCCCGCGATTGTTCCGGACTGATCCGAGAGTTTCATCAAGATGTATTTGCCACCTTGCCGATTGACTCGCAGTTGTTTGTCAGCGGCTTGGAAAGCTTGTTCAAAGGACTGTCCGTCGTTCAGGTCGACGATCGGCGTGCGATTCACAGCAGACTCAGGAGGCAAAAAGGGCAGGGGAGGATGGCGTTAAAACGACAAGAATGGCGTCCATGCCGGGGGTTTGGCAAGGCCCGAGAGGAGGCGAGACGTGCGGCGACGAGAGTTCTGTCGCAATCGAGTCCTTGCCGCCGGGCGTGAGGGCATTGCAATCACATTTAGAAGCATTGATCTGCCTAGTCCTGGATCTTCCTGGCCCGAGATCTACGTAGTCCGAATATCGCCGCCGATGTATGGCAGAGGAAATCACGCGAATTCTCGTTCGTGCTTTGCGTTGCCCGTGACCTCCTCTCAGAATCACGGTATGCCCTGGTCGGCAGCGGCCTACTTTTGTCGGCAGAAATCTTACGATTGTCATCAGGAACGCGGCCACATTTGAAATCGCGACCACAGAGATCGACAAATAAACGAAGCTGATCAACTAGCTTTCTGATCGGTTATTGACACGGAAAACACGCGGTATTGCTTGCACGGGGAACGTCGCTACATCATGCTATGAGGCTTGTCGCGACAAAAACTGATTCGAGATCGCGGGATACTCATCTCTTTGGATTTTCGCAGCTCTATGCTTGATTCCTCGTCTGACTCTGCACGGAAGTCGTCAGTTAATCTGGTGCGATCGTCCCATTCATGGACGGAAGCAGATAGCGCGGCCGGATTTGTGTTGCGATATTTGTCACCCATGCAGCGGCAGTTGACGTTGCTGCTGGGGTCCAAAGAACACGCTGACGAAGCATTGAAAATCTTGCTTGCTCACTTGGTGCAGGCTGGATTCGGTGAACACAAACGCGGACGTCTGAGGGATTTTTTGGTCCGTGGTGTTCGTTCGTGTGCCAAAGCACGTTTGAACGACATGCCCGAAGCGGAGCGAGCCGGAGTCGATCTGGGCAGTGTCACGCTTGGATCCAAGGAATGGTTGTCGTTTTGGCGAGATTGCATGCTGGAGCGAGCCTGGCGGGCTCTGGAACGCCACGAGCACAAACAACCAGATGTTCCGGTGTTTTCCGTGCTCAGTGTTGCCACTGAAAACCCAAAAGCAAGTTCCGAGGCAGTGGCAGCCAAGGTCAAAGAACAGTTCCAAATTGACTTGTCAGCTGTTCAGGTTGATCAAGTGTTGACACCCGCGCGAGCGTTGTTTGCCCAGCTGATCGCCGACGAAATCGTCGAAACTCTGCAGAGTCCCACCAAGAACGACGTCAAGGAAGAGATTAAGCTGCTGGGCATGGCTCATGCGTTCAACGGGGTCGCCGTTTGACCCTGTTTTCAGCATGCTGGAAACATTGGCGTGATCCGACGATACTAAGAACTCCGCTTTCTGCTTCACCAGACGTTCCTGAGTAAGTGAGTTTCGCGGCAGCAAGTCTCGCGGCCGTGTTTTTCGTTTGCGTCAGTGAATCTCGGGATGCCGCAGCGGACTCGCGTGCGTTCAGATTTCTACATCCAAGGATTTCGCCGATATGCGTCGATTCATCGTGCCTCCCCGTCAGCACGTTTTTTACATGCTAGTGACCATCGCGACCGGGTTTGGCATCGGTTGGGACACCGGGGCCGTGTCAGGACAAGAAGCGGTCGAACAAGAATCAGGTGATCCGGAAACAGCCGCGTCTGTTTCCGAAGAGATTTCGCGAACTGCGGTCGACGGTGAAGGCCGTGTGGTTGTTTTTAATCGTGACATCGCGCCAATTTTTCGCCGTCATTGCTTGGACTGTCACGGACCCGAAGACAGCAAGGCAGACTTTCGTATCGATGATGTCGATTCGGTCTCCTCGTATGTCGAAGCGGGGGATTTGGAATCCAGTGCGATGTATGTCGATTATCTCCTCAGCGAAGACGAAGACATGATGATGCCGCCGCCTGCCAAGGGGGGCCCGTTGTCGCCGGGCGAGCTGGCGTTGATTCGAGTGTGGATCGAAGAGGGAGCCAATTGGCCGGATGATGCCAATGTGGCTGGCGCTTCAACAGTTCCCGCACCTGTGATTACGGTGACGCAGGAAAAGACGTTGATCGGGCGAGCCTGGGCGTTTCAAGGCTTCTTTCATCCCGCAACAATCCACTTTCCGGTAGCGTTGCTGACGTTTGGGGCCATCTTTGTCGTGCTGGGTTGGAAGTGGCCCGCGATCGGTACACAAATTCCTTTGGCGTGTCTGCTGTTCGGGGCCGTGTCAGCGGTCGGGGCGACGATGATGGGATGGGCATTCGCAACGGAGAAGGGCTATCCAGGATGGACGCATTTTGACATGGACAACGAATTTTTCTGGCATCGCTGGGGCGGCATGATCGTCACGGTGTTCAGTTTGGTGATGGCGGGCGTGGCACTGCTTGGCATCAAACGTGGTGACAGTTCGCTAGACAAAGTGTGGAAGATTGGCCTGCTAGTCGCCGCAGGAATGGTCGGCGCGGTAGGACACCAGGGTGGTGAACTGACGTATGGAAAGGACCACTATCCCAAAGCATTTCGGATTTTGATGGGAACGGACGGCGAAGAAGTCACGGTGGACGATGAGCCCGGCGAACAGGTCAGTCTTCAGCGTGAATCCGCCGCTCCGCAGCCTGCGTTGGTCCCACAGAATGTGTAGCTGCGTGGTCGCCGAATTGGTTAAGTGAACGGAATAAGAAGTGGCAAAGAAACGCAAAGCGAAATCAAAAAAAGATACTCTGCTTGATCAACCGCTCCCGGATGATCGGTTTATCAATCGCGAAATCAGTTGGCTTGAATTCAATCAGCGTGTTTTGGAACAGGCTGCTGATGAAAGTCTGCCATTGCTGGAACGAGCGAAGTTTCTAGCGATCACCAGTTCCAACATGGACGAATTCGTCATGGTCCGCGTCGGTGGTTTGCGAATGCAGTACCAGCGAAATGCGCAGCAACGTGATCCTGCGGGTCTGACGATCGCCGAACAGTTAAACGCGGTGCTGGGCAAAGCGCAAATGATTGTTAGCCAGCAGTATCGCCTGGTGCGAGATACGTTGGAGCCAGCACTTGATCAGGAGGGAATTTCGAGAATTGATTTGAACAGTTGTTCGGATCGCTGCACGGTGGCTGCTGAGACGAGATTTCGCACTGACATTTCCGCTGTGTTGTCGCCGCAACAAATTTCCGTCGGGCACCCGTTTCCGCTTCTTCAGGGATTGGGTGTTCAGCTGTGCGTGCGTCTGAAAGCGGATGAAGACACCGAACTGGGCGGAAAACCAGCAGAAGAGGGTGACTTGCCGTGGCAATTCGCGATTGTTCCGCTCGGCCGCGTCTTGGATCGGATGGTGCCGATGCCATCGGACGGTGGCTACCGATACGTGCTGTTAGAAGATCTCGTGACGCATTTTGTGTCAGAGTTCTTTCCCAATCGCGAAGTGCTTGAATGCATCCCGCTGCGGGTTACTCGCAATGCAGACATTGAACTTCGCGAAGATTCCGCGGCCGACTTGCTGGGCGGTATGGAAGAAGTCTTGGAGAGTCGTCGCTATTCCGGTGCAGTGCGGTTGGAGTACGGTGCCCACGCCAGTGACGAAATGGTCGCATTTCTTTCGGAGTCGCTCGGGCTAACCAATCAACATCTGTTTGCAATTGATGGCCCCCTGGATCTGACCTATTTGTTTTCGCTCCATGGTCTGGACGGTTTCGAAGCGTTGAAGGATGAAGCTTGGCCGCCACAGCCAAGTCCTCAGATCGATGCCAGCGAAAAAATGTTTACAACGATCGCGGCTGGTGATGTGATCTTAGTTCATCCATACGAACGATATGATCCTGTCGTCAGGCTGATCGAAGAGGCGGCGATCGACCCCGACGTGTTGGCGATCAAGCAAGTGCTTTACCGCACGAGCAAGAAAAGCCCGATTGTCGCAGCCCTGAAACGCGCCGCGGATCGAGGCAAATATGTCACGACGATTGTGGAGCTGAAAGCGCGTTTCGATGAAGCACGCAACATCGAATGGGCTCGCGAAATGGAGCATGCCGGTGTTCAAGTCATTTACGGCATCCGCGGTCTGAAAACACACGCCAAGGTTTGCATCGTTGTGCGTCGCGAACCGCAAGGCATTGTGCGCTATGTGCATTTTGGAACTGGTAACTACAACGAAGCAACAGCCAATCTGTACGGTGACATTTCGCTGCTGACATGTGATGACATATTGGGGGCTGATGCGACGACATTTTTCAATGCCGTCACGGGCGCCAGTCAGCCTTTGCAGATGCAGCAGTTGATCGCCGCTCCAATTGGACTTCGCAAACGGCTTCTTGATTTGATCGCCGCCGAACGGCAGCGATGTCTGCAGGGACAAAAAGGACAGATCACCGCTAAGCTAAATGCCTTGGTTGATACGGAGCTGATCGATGCGCTCTATCGAGCCAGCCAAGCCGGTGTGAAAATTCGACTTAATATTCGAGGTGTTTGTTGCCTGAGACCTGGTGTGGAGGGGCTGAGCGAAAACATCGAAGTCATCTCGATCGTCGATCGTTTCTTGGAACATGCTCGGATCGTGTTGTTCCATCATGGCGGAGCCGAAGAGCTTTTGATCAGTAGTGCCGATTGGATGCCAAGGAACCTGGATCGTCGCATTGAATTGCTGGTTCCGATCGTGGAGGAAAAATGCCGTCGCAAATTGATTGCGGTTCTCAATCGATATTTCGACGACACGCACAGTGCGTGGCAGATGCTTCCCAACGGGAAATACGAACTGGTGCAGGCCGAAGGTGAACCGTTGCGATCACAGTGGGAGCTGTACCAGTGGTTGGCTGAAAAAATGGACGCGGCCCAGCAGAGTCGGCGAACCACGTTTCAGACTCATGAACCACGCCGAAGCGACGACGAAACCGATCGATAAAATTCGGTCTGCTGGGCTCGCGGCTTGCCGCAGAATGGCCAAAAAACCGGCTCGCGTGGTGATTTTTGTTCACCGCACTACCTCTGGTTGTTCGACGAAGGCGTACACTCACTGAAGCTGTGGTGTTTTAGGCTGCCAATTTCGCTTTTGATTCGCGGGTTTTGGCGGATTCGTGTCACAAGCTGGGGATTTATTTCCCGAAAGATACCGAACAGTCACGAATCCTGCCTTAGACGCCGTTTCGGCCTCAAAACGAGTTCGATAACATACAGCTTTAATGTTGCAGGCAATGACGGTTGGCCTACATCGCCAACTCTTCCTAGTTTCCGGATTTTGCATGAGCTTTTTATCTGGTTTTCGTAACTGCCCCGTAGGGATGGCTTGCGATAGATCTCGAATGTCTTTCACCATTTGCTTGCTGCAAACGTTTGTTTTCGTGCTTGCATCGGTCGCCGTTGGGACTGCTAACGCGCAGCCCGCAGTGGCCACGGCGTACATGCCTGCGACTGACATTCTGCCACAGAACACGGCAGGCTTTGTTCGCATTCCCAATGTGCCCGAGTTTCGAGCTTCGTGGCGCAAGCTGCACCTTGGTCAACTAATTGATGATCCATCGATGAAAGACTTCATTGATGCGCAGCGGGCTAGAGCCACTAATTATCTGGAGTCCACCGATCACAAGATTGGAATTCGTCCCAAAGATTTGGTTGACGTCGTCACGGGTGAAATTTCGCTGGCGTGGATTCCGTTTGAAAACGACAAGTTGCGTCCTTATTCGATTTGCATCATCGCCGACGTACGCGGCAAGCAGGCTGAAAGCCAAGCTGCCATGGACCAGATCGATCAGGATTTGAAAAGGGGTGGCGCTACGCGAAACGATGTCACGTATCGCGACCAGACGATTCGCGTTTATTCGACGAAACCCAAACCAGGCCAATTGAAAGTCAACCAAGTTGCGGTCGCGATCAGCGACTCTCGCGTGATCGCGTCAGACCGTGACACGGTGGTGCAAGACTTGCTGGATGCAATCTCAGGCACACCCAAGGGCGAACCGCTCAGTCGTTTTTCGGATTTCAAAACAGTGATGAGCCAGTCAGATGCGTCACTTGAATTGACCGCAGAAGACAACGGCAAATTGTGTTTGGAATGGTTCGCACACCCATTTCAAATGGGACGTATTTTGCGAGAAGTGTTTGAAGTGGATCGCGGCAATCAAGTTGACATCCTGAAACTGCTAGAAGGACAAGGATTCAACGCTGTTCGTGCGCTGGGCGGAAAAGCCACGTTTGCGGGCGAGAGATTCGATGTTTTGCATCGCGGATTTGTGTTGGCGACGCGTCCATTTAAGAATGCCGCGGTCATGCTGGAGCTAATCAATCAGCCCTACGAAGCGATTCCGGACTGGATTCACAATGAAGTCGGAAGCTTTAATCGGATCAACTGGAACATCGAAAATGGTTTTTGGGCGTCTGAGTCGCTGATCAACGAAGCTCTCGGCGACGAAATTTTTCGCGACATGGTCGAAGGTATTCGTGACGACGAAGCAGGGCCTCAGATCGATCTCGAGAAGAACTTTCTACCCAATTTGGATGACACGATTATCTTGATCGCTGACAACACCGTTCCCGCAGACGTCGATTCCGAGCGAATGCTGGTGGCGGTGGAACTGAAGAACGCGCAAGCGATCAAAGACGTGATTCGCAAAGCCATGGAAGTCGAGCCTGACGCGACCAAAATCGATGCGTTGCCTGGTGTCGATATTTGGCGAGTCCAACGTGGCGAAGGCGAAGATGATTTGGAAGCGGAATTGGAGGCTCTTGGTTTCGATGACGAAGAGGGAGCGGGCGAGAATCAAAAGCCGCTGCTGGATCACTGGGCGATTGCCGTTGTCGACAAAGGTCCCGGTTCACCGTCGGCCTACTTGATGTTCTCCAGCCATCCTGAGTTTTTGATTCAGTCAGCAAAACGAATTCAAGCGGGGGCCAAAGACGGTTTGGCGTCACTGGATCCTGCCAAGAAGGTCGTCGAAGCGATCGGAGATCTAGGAGCAAAGAACGTCGCGATGGATCGATTGGCACGACTGAAAATGTCGATGCGAGCCAAGTACGAATTGTTGCGAAAAGGACAGCTCAAAGACAGCGATTCGGTGTTATCGACGATTCTGAGGCGAGCCATGGAAGATGAGGAGGGTGGCCAGCCCGATCCTTTGAATGCCAGGAAATTGCCGCCAATCGAAAAGATTGAAAAGCACTTGACCGATGGCGGCGCGTTTACCGAGGAAACCGAGGAAGGCTGGTCGTTGACCGGGTTTTTCCTGCGTAAGTAGCCGCGACGCCAAAGAACTTGTTTTCGATCCGTACCGCCATCTCGCCCAGCGAGATGGGGAGCGAAGAAGTTTTATTGGCCAACTGCCTTACAGGGCCCAGCCGAGTTGCAGAGCCAGCCGAGTTGCAGAGCCCAGCTGTTGTCACGCTGCCCGCTCTTTGTGAACTAGGCTGCTTTCGGCTGGCTACTTTCCAAGTGCTTGCTTGAGAGCGTCGATAACGACAGGCAGCACACGTCCGCGGACTTCGTCCAGTGTGCCTTCTTGAAATGCACCCGCGGCGGCCTTGTGTCCGCCACCGTTGAACTGACGAGCGATTTCGTTGCAGTCCAATCCGCAGCGGCTTCGGAAGCTAAGTTTGAACCCGCCGCGAACTTGTCCCACAAAGATCACGGCGGCTTGGGTGTTTTCTACGGCCAAGGTCAGATTGATCGAATCTTCGGTGTCATTGGGCAAGGCTCCCATTTTCTCGAAGTCTTGTTTTTCGACGTACGTGTGCATCAACGTTCCGTCGACTTCGGACTGGGTCCGAGAGAGGATCAGCCCACGCAGTTTTAACCGGGCCAACGTGTCGCGTTCGTACAGATCGCCGTAGATCTCGCTGGGGACTGCGCCCGCTTCCATCAGCCTTGCGATAATACGGTAGGTCTCCGGCGTGACACTTCCAAAACGAAACCATCCCGTGTCCGTCGCTATCGCTGCAAAAACGGGGTACGCCAAGCTGCGCGTCAGTGGGACGTTGAATGCGTCGGCTGCTTGAACAACCAGTGTGCCGGTCGCTTCGGCTTGATAATCCTTGTACATCGTCGCACCCAGTTGGTCTTCGCCAACGTGGTGGTCCAAAACCATTTTGTCGCAGCTTGCCGCTCGGATCACGTCGCCCATGTCACCCAGTTGCGCCCAGGCGCTGGTGTCCAAAATCATGATGCAATCACAGGAAATATCTTCCGCTTCGACGTCGTCACCTAGGACTTCGATATTGGCGGCAGGATCCAAAAACTGCAGGGCCGGCGGCGTGCGATGAGCGTTGATGATTCGCACGTCTTTGCCGATCGTCCGTAGCACTTCAGCCATGCCTAATTCACTACCCAGTGCATCGCAGTCCGGGCGAATGTGGCTAACCAATACAAATGATTGGTAGTGGCTGATTTGGTTGACGAAGGCTTTCCAGTTGACGCTCATGCGTTCAAGTTCCTGAGTTGCCCGCGCTAGCAGCTGCGCGGTGAAGTGTTAGTTGATCGCGTATCGTAGTCACATCTCGCTTTAATTGCGCGGTCAGGTGTTCGGCTGAATCGAACTTAACGACGTCGCGTACAAAACTGACAAAGCTGACAACCAATTGCGTTTGGTAGAGGTCGCCGTGAAAATCGAGGACATGGACTTCGATTTTGCTGGACGAATCTCCAAACGTTGGATTCGGGCCAATGTGGATCGCCGCGTCGTAGTCCTTGCCGTCAATCGTCACCATCCCGCCATACACGCCGTGACCGGGGATGACGACGTCAACATCGGCCAGATTGGCGGTGGGGAATCCTATCGTCCGTCCGCGTTGTTGCCCGGTGACCACCTGCCCACGGATGCAATAAGAGGTGCCTAAAAACTGATTGGCCTGGTCGATGCTGCCGTTCTGCAACAAGTTGCGAATCCGCGTGCTGCTGATCAGTTGATCGTCGCTAAGGGTCGGTTGGGCGATCGTGAAACGGATTTGGTTCTGTTGGCACAGTGCGGCAAGCGTGTCGACGTTTCCTGTTCGCCCGCGTCCAAAGAAAAAATTAGGTCCTTCGACGATCGCTTTCGCTTGCAGTTGTTCGACGATCAGTGACTGAAAAAAAGCTTCAGCCGAAAGACTCAAAAACTCCGCGGTCGTTTCGACAACCAGCAGGAAATCGATGTCAACTTGGCCCATCAATTCGCCGCGACGTTCAACCCAAGTCAAACGTTCGGGAGCCAATTCGGGGCGTAGGATGGCAGTTGGGTGCGGATCGAAAATAACGGCGATCGTCGGGGCGCCGATGTGTTTGGCTTGCTGCGTCACTTCGCCTAGCAACGCGCGGTGGCCCCTGTGAACTCCGTCAAAGTTTCCGATGCTGACCACGCCACCTGTCAAATCAGAATCCAGTGACTCGCCAGCCAGATCGTCCGCGGAGGATTTGGATAGCTGGGAGAAATGAACGATCTTGGTCACGGATCAATAACTGGGCAGAGCAGGGCAGGGCAGTCAGCGGGAGCCCGCGATTATGAACCAGATTACCGCCGGGTCGTAGGTGGCAGCGAAATGCTATTCCAGAGCGGTTGGACTTGAGGGCTCTGCGCCACCATCGGCAATCGCTTTTGCGGTCGCGGCGCCCACCGATTCGAGCAGCTCCACGCAGGTCAATCCGGGCTGCGAATGTTTGCGCGCGGCCAAGTCACCCGCCAAACCATGAATCCAGACGCCTAAGCGGGCCGCATTCCAAGTCGACAATCCTTGACCCAGCAGGGAGGTGATGATTCCAGTCAGCACGTCTCCGCTCCCCGCGGTCGCCATGCCCGGATTTCCGGTCGTGTTGACCCATTTGTCCTGGGGGGAAACCACAACGCTAGGGCCTCCTTTGACGACAATGATCGCGCCTGTTTGCTGTGCAAGCTTTTGCGAGGCAGCGATTTGACTTGCTCGTGACTTTCGACTGACACCGGTGATTCGCTCAAGTTCGCCCGGGTGAGGTGTCAGCACAATGTCGCCAGTGAGGCGTTTGGTCAAATTTGAACGCGACAAAATATTCAGGGCATCAGCGTCGAACACTCGCGGAACGTGCGACATCGAAACCAAGTGTTCGACGATTGCGACGGAACCCTTTTGCGTCGTGATTCCCGGGCCACAGCCCAAGGCCGATACGTCCTGAACGGCGTCGATGACTTCGGCGGAGGCCGCGACTGCAAAATGTCCGTCTTCGTCGCTGGCAGGGATCGTCATTACACCCGGATGAAAACTCGCGACGGTCTCCAAGCAGACGCTAGGAACCATGGCCGTTACCAATCCGGATCCTGTCTTCAGTGCTGCGATTGATGATAAAGCAATGGAGCCACTCATTCCTCGCGAACCGCCGATTAACAAAACACGTCCGAAGTTGCCTTTGTGCGCATCGGTTTGTCGGTGAGTCAGTCGCAGCGGCGGTGTGTTCATTGACATGCGTGCTGATTGGCTAAGTGGTTTTTGAACTTTGAACCCGGCGAATTTGATCGATCACCAACCCAGCTAAGTATCCGGCTTTGAATCCAGCGTCGATATTGACCACCGCGACACCTGCCGCACAGCTGCTGAGCATCCCTAGCAGTGGTGTCAGTCCGCCCAAAGTCGCACCGTAACCGACGCTGGTGGGCACTGCAAAAATGGGTACCGACAAATGCCCCGACACGACCGACGGCAGGGCGCCTTCCATTCCCGCGACCACGATCACCGCAGCAGCTTTTTGTAATTTGGGAACCGCGGACAATAGCCTCTGGGGACCAGCGACTCCAATGTCGTCGTAGCTAGCGAAATCGATTCCCATCCATGCCAGCGTCTCGGTGGCTTCGGCAGCCACCGGTGCATCGGTGCTGCCTGCGGTGACAACGGCAACGTGCGGGGCTGACGATGACAGCGGATCGATCGTCGCATCGTGGGTTACCGAACGAGCAGAAAGCCGTAGTGTTTTGGCGACCGAATTGTGATGGGAGTGTTCAAATTCTGTCTGCAGCTGGATCGCCGCCTTTTCATCGATGCGCGTGACCAAGACATTCTGTCCTGCTGCGATCTGAACGCTGGCAATTCGGTGGATCAATTCGGCAGGTTTGCCTTCGCCATAGATGACTTCGCCAAATCCGCAACGGCTCTGGCGGCCCAGGTCGACTGTGGCCCCTTCGATGGCGGCTTGATCGTCCGGGGAAGCGGTAATCGCGGCCAGCACTTCGGCGACCGACGATTCGCCGGCGGCGAGGCGAGTGAGCCACTGGGCCAGCTGGCTGTGCTGCCCGGTCGACTGGCTAGGCTGCCCGGGAGCAGAATCCGCTTTGTCCGGGGCGCTATTTAATGGGGTAGGGGAGGGCGTTGACATCAAAGTAGCGGGTAGCAACGTTGGGAAACGGACGATTTGGTGTGATGGGCGGTTGCAGTCAGCGAGAATCAAATTCAAATACTTGATTGACGGCCGCGAATAAAGATTGCGGGCCGGGTTGCCGAAAAGGTCTGCCCAGTCATCTTAGCAGTTTCGCGGCGCATCCAGACAGATTCTCGGGCTTTGGCCTGACCCCACCAACCTAGCGGACTCCTTCGACATGAAAAGTTGCGTATTGGCCTATTCAGGCGGACTCGATACCTCAGTGATTCTCGGCTGGCTTCAAGATCAGGGCTACGAAGTCCACTGTGTTTATGTCGATCTGGGACAGCCCTGCGAAGACCGCGCGGCGATCGAAAAGAAAGCTCACGATTGCGGCGCCGCATCGTATCGCTTGGTCGATGTTCGCGAAGAACTCTGTCGCGATTTCGCTTTCCCCGTTTTGGCGTGGCAGGCAAAGTACGAACAGATCTATTTGCTGGGCACATCGATCGCCCGTCCGCTGATCAGCAAAGTCTGTTTGGAAGTTGCTCGCGAAGTCGGAGCAACCGCCTACGCTCATGGTGCCACCGGGAAAGGCAACGATCAATGCCGCTTTCAATTGGCTGCCGAAGCGTTGGACCCTAAGGTCGAAATGATCGCTCCTTGGCGCATCAAGGAATTTCGCGAAGCATTCCCCGGGCGAACTGAATTGATCGCTTATTGCGAGAACAAAAACATTTCGGTCAAAGCGTCCACGGCCAAACCGTACAGCAGCGACGAAAACGTTCTGCACATCAGCTACGAAGCGGGCCAGTTGGAAGAACTAGACGTCAACGGAGTCGAACTGGTTGATTTCGGGATGGGCGTTAGTCCTCAGGAAGCACCGGACAAATCCGAAAGCGTCACGATCGGGTTCGAAGCAGGAGTCCCGGTCACATTGAATGGGCAAAAAGTCGGTGCGCTCGAAATGGTCGAATCGCTCAACGACATTGCCGGACGCAACGGTGTTGGCCGTATTGATATGGTCGAGAATCGTTTTGTCGGAATGAAAAGTCGTGGCGTTTACGAATCGCCAGGAATGACGGTGCTTTACAACGCCTTGATGAATGTCGAGCAGTTGACGATGGATCGCGACTTGATGCACTTGCGAGATCGCATGGCTCCCGAAGTCGCCGAGATGGTGTACTACGGTTTTTGGTATGCGCCAAAGCTGGATGCGATGATGGCCTTCATTCGCGAAGCCCAGAAGCACACGACCGGCGAAGTCACGTTGAAATTGTACAAAGGCAACATCAGCGTCGATTCGCGGAGCAGCAAGAACAGTCTGTACGACGAAGACATCGCAACCATGGAAGGCGGCGGTTCGTATAACCAGGACGACGCCGAAGGGTTCTTGCGAATCCAAGGGTTGCCGTGCCGTGTCCAAGGCACTGTTACACCGCGAAAGTTTTAGTAAACCGCGGAAAGTGCCAAAAGAATGTCAGTCGTGCGATGTCACCATCGCGCTGACGTTCCTTTTGTTGTCCACTCTCAATCCAGCGTGTCATCGGGCAGCGGTTCGCCGCCCGCTGGTGTGACGAGTGCGTTGAAAACGGTCACCGCCGTGTCATCGGAAAGAAAGTGACCGCGGCCATCGACGGTGGCCATCGCAGCTCCGTCTTCTAGTAACTGTCCGGGATCGTCTTTTCGCGATCCGTTGATTTGTCCCGACATCTTGGCAAAGTCCAGGTCGATTGGTTCCGTCCACATTCCTGTTGGAACCGACGGATTGCCTTCGATTACCAGCAGCGTCTGCGTCGGCGAATCGACGATTTTGTCAGGGCTCATCGGTCCCTTGGGAGGGAACAGCGTGTTTGCGCCGACGACTAGATAGTAGTCCGATTCGGGCGTCGTGAATCCGCCTTGTGAATCCGGATGACGAAACACAGCAGGCATCTCATACACGATTTGCATGTTCGGCTCCGACGTCCAATCTTTGGTCAAATCGAATTTGTCGTACAGTTCGTCTTCATCCAGATACGGCAGGATCAGCACTCGCCACGACAGCAGTGGTTTGCCGTTGGCATCCAACAGGGCTGGCGGTGGGTAGGTTTTGTGTTCCGCGGCGTAAGCGTTCAAGGCAGCGGCGATCTTTTCCAGATTGCGAATCGATGCGTTGCGAGTTCGGTTGGACGAGAGTCGCTGAACGGTTTGCCCACCGAATCGAAAGACTGCAAAAACCAAACAGCCCAGCAGAACCAAAGCCACACTGGCAGCGACGATCCAGCCAAAAGGTTTCGTCGCGCCGGAGAGGCCTGTCTTGCCACTGCCAAGTCGTTTCGGAGCAAAGCGGGGAATGTCGATTGGCTTTCCACATGTCACGCATTCGCCACTGCGCCCGCTGTATTGATCCTCGACTTGGGTTTGCGTTCGGCAATGGGGACAAGTGAAAAGAAAAGGCATGGAAATGTAGTCGCTGGCAAGTAATCAACTGGCTATCGGCTTGCCAGGTTTGGATCCGGCAAACAAGAATGAGTCATCATTTTACGCGATCCGTAACTCCGATGGGAATTGACTGTGCGAGCCGTTTTACAACGTGTAACCAGCGCCAAGGTGACGGTCGACGATGAGATTGTTGGCCAAATCGCTAGCGGTCTGCTGATCTTGTTGGGGGTTGGCCATGGCGACACGGAAACCGAAGCGAAATGGCTGGCTGACAAAGCGGCCAATCTGCGAATCTTTGAAGACGACGCGGGGAAAATGAATCGCTCCGTGCTTGATGTCAACGGATCTGCGCTCGTCGTCAGCCAATTCACTCTGTTGGGCGACTGTCGCAAAGGGCGTCGACCTGCTTTTACCGGAGCGGCCGATCCGGCGATCGCAAAAGAACTTTATCTGCGTTTTGGGGACCTGCTCTCTCAACGTGGTGTTCCCGTCGAACGCGGAATCTTTGCAGCCGACATGCAAGTCGCTCTGGTAAATGATGGCCCAGTCACGATGGTGGTCGATCGGTTGCCGTAGGTCTATTTCAACCACTTCTGCCAAGGAAGTTCGCGTGGCGCGGGCTGCGCGATGTGTGGATCGTCAAACCGAGTGTGTTCGCGAATCTGATCACTGATGTCGTGGTCTCCCCAAGCCAAGTATGCCAAGAAGAACACTTGCGCGTAGACGACCAAGTTCGACAACTGATTGTTGCCGAAAAGTTTAAGCGCGGACCCGAACGATTTTTTGGCCCGAAAGCGCAGGAAGCCAAATTCGATCGCCCAGATTTCGTCCAAGATCAAGTGGACCAAAAATCCAATGACAATCGCGGCCGTCTTGAAAAGACGAACCGATTCTTCGGGGCATGGCATGACCAAGTACGCGGCCAGTCCTGCTGTGGCTGCGGCGGGCAGGCTGTGCCACATGCCACGGTGCACGGTAAAGCGGCGAAAGAACTCCACGACCACGAAACGGATCCCGAGATAGATCAGCATCGTCGCCAGCACCATCGATTCGTGTGACAGTTGCATCTCTCGGAATCGATCCAGCATCAAGATGGGAACGACAGCCGATGCAAACATGCTGGTCTCGCGAAGCGGAATCCCCGAGTCGCTGTCCAGGTCAGGAAGCATGCCGGCAACACTGCACAGTCCAGCAGCCAAGATGCCTGTCTCAATCGACATGCCTTGTTGCGTCACGCCCCAGTATCCGTAAGCGATACCGACCAGCGTGCTACCGGTGATGTGTGTTTTGAAATCAGCCACGATCGCGCGGATGGCGTGGAGAAGGGCAGTGCAGTGAAAAAAAAATGTGCTTTGAATTGGTGGCAGAGAGAGTGCCGCGAATTTCCAATCATGGGAATAAGGAATATCACCTGTTCCCGCCAAGACGAATCGACCTTCGGTCAACGATCGGCGATCGCTATACTCCCCAAAGAAGCTGCCTTGATCAGTGGCTTTTGCTAGCAAGCCGATTGGTTGTTTGTTGGCCTGATCAATCCACATTGCATGGAAGCGATTCGGTGGAAATTTACGACATCATCATGCTGGTCATCATCGTCGGCGCTGCCCTCTTTGGTGCCGTCAAAGGATTTGCATGGCAGTTGGCTTCGATCGCTTCGATCGTGGTCAGCTATATCGTGGCGTACAAGTTTCGTGAGCCATTTAGCCATTCGATTCACGCCGAGCCGCCATGGGACCAGTTCTTGGCGATGCTGATTCTGTTCATCGGAACCTCGTTGGTGATCTGGGTCCTATTCAGGATGGTCAGCAATTCGATTGATCGGATGCGGCTGCGTGAATTTGATCGCCAGGTGGGATTTCTTTTTGGTGCTATCAAGGGCTTTCTGTATGCGACCCTGATCACGCTTTTTGCCGTCACGCTAATGGGGCAAAACATCCGGTCGAAAATCGTTGCTAGCAAAAGCGGGAAGTTTATCGCTCAAGTCCTCGATCGGAGCGATTCGGTGATCCCAGAAGAGATTCACTACGTCCTGAGGCCTTACCTGGACACGTTTGATCAGCGGTTCGCAGAGACACAAGATACGATCAATTCGGGCTATCCAGACGCTCGTGAAACGACCTCAGGCGGGTTCTTTTCGACGTTAGGCCGTGCCGCAGATACGGCTTCCGCGTCAGCTGGTTCCCAGCCGGCATCGGAGATCGAATCATTCTGGAATCGTCTGCCCGGAATGAGTTCTAGTGAGCCCGCTGAAAGTGCTCCGGCAGCTTCGTGGGGAAGCGGCCAGCAAAGCTATCAACGCGCGGAGAATCCACCGGTCGGTTCCGCTCCGGGGTTCTGGCAACGCTAAGCGACGCTGAATGAACCTGGCGTTTGCATCCGTATGCAGCGTTAGTTGCGTCTGCAGTTTGAATGCGGCTCGAGCTACGGCAGAGTGCAGCGAGCCGAAAAGCTAAAACGCGTCAAATACGGGGTTTTCTGTACTCTTAATACAACATAAGAGGCATTATCGGACGTTGGAAAAGGGGCTGAATCGCCCTGTTTGGCCGCTGATTCCTCCGTCGCTTTCCTCCGTCGCTCTTTCGCGAGGCTCTGTCCAATCGACGCAGTGAAGCCCTCGCCGTTGCTTGGAAAAGCCTGCTGCCACCTTTCACAGATGATCGCGGCGACACTTTTTCGTGCTGTAAAAAATTGTCGACGCGGAAGCGTCTCCGGTTGTCGACAACGGATCAGTTTTGCTTGGTTGTCGACAACAAAAATTTCGCGAATCAAACTGCGGCGTCGGATCAAAAAATGAGATCAAAATCGATTCTGTGAAACAAAAAACGAGTTTTAAATTTCAAAATTGAAAAGTTCTCGATTCGATCTTTTGAGAAACGATTTTGAAAACAAAAATCGAGGATTTTGAAAATCGAAAATCGCGAAAAATCGAATTTCAATCGGGGCAGAGATTTTCCGATTATGCAGACTGTTCAGGCATCGCCTGAGCGGCGATCGACACGATGAAGCGATTCGCAATCGGAGACGTGCAGGGGCACTTCACCGATTTGCAACTGCTGATCGCTTGGCGCGATCTGGCATCGAATGACCTGTTGGTGAGGTTGAGCGACGCTACGACGCGTCTTCCAAGAACACACCGATGCGGCGGAATTTTTCGTACCGCGAATCTACCAGTTCATCCGACGTTTTTTGCTCTAGTTCGGCCAGCGTGCGAGACAGATAAGTCTTCAAACGCGAAGCCATCTGATGGTGATCACGGTGAGCACCGCCGAGTGGTTCTTCCAAGACATCGTCGACCACATTGAGTCGCCGAAGGTCTTTGCTGGTGAATCGCAATGCCGCTGCTGCTTTGGGAGCATGCTCGTGGCTTTTCCACAAGATTCCCGCGCAACCTTCGGGACTGATGACGCTGTAGTACGCATGCTGCAACACGGCAACACGATCGCCGACGCCAATCCCCAATGCGCCGCCAGATCCGCCTTCGCCGATCACGACGCAAATCACAGGCGTCTTCAAGCGGCTCATCATGAACATGCTTTCGGCGATCACTTGCGCTTGACCGCGCTCCTCTGCCCCGATGCCCGGGTAGGCACCTGGGGTGTCGATAAAGCAAATCAGTGGCAACTGGTACTTTTCAGCCAGTCGCATTTTCGTCATCGCTTTGCGGTAGCCTTCGGGATGCGCGCAACCGAAATGACAGGCCGCGCGTTCTTTATAAGTCCGGCCTTTCTGATGCCCGAGCACCATGACTTTGAATCGATCCAGTTTGGCGAAACCCGACAGCATCGCGCGATCATCACCAAAGTGTTTGTCTCCATGGAGTTCGACAAATTCATCGAACGCCAGGTTCAAATAGTCGCGTGTGTAAGGTCGGTTTTTGTGGCGCGCAACTTGTACCGTTTGCCACGCGTCCAATGATCCATAGACATCTCGCAATTGATTGACCAACTCCATTCGCAGTTCGCGAATTTCGTTTTCGGTCGCGTCACTGCGATCTGTCTGACGTTCCAAGGCTGCGATGCGTGACTCTAAATCCGCAATCGCTACTTCAAACTCAAGTCCGGGTCCGCCGCTCATTCTTTGTCACCTTCTTCAGTCGTCTTTTTTGGTTTTCGTTTTCGCGGCTTTTCTTCTTCGGGCTCATCGGAGCTAACCGATGGCTTGATGAACATGTCATCGGCTCCTTTGATCCCGACGTTGTGGTCAAAGACGCTGATCTCAGGTTTTCGTGGTCGCTTGTTGAAGATTTCGATGGTGCGAAATACTTTCAGGAATTCCCACATGGTGGGCACGATCTTGTTTTGTTGTCCGGGCAGCTGCAGTCTGTCTTCGGGCTTCTTGGCCATCATGCTTTTGACCAAGTTGGCGAAGTCCTTGGTGACGTTTGGATTCTGTGCAATCGGGCTCGGGATGGAGGAAGACAAGTGCCGGTTGAGCAAATCGTTTGGAGTGTCGCCTGTGTACGGTGGTTTGCCCGTGCACAATTCGTACAGCACGCAGCCAAAGGCATAGATGTCAGTTCGCTCGTCGCAAACTTTGCGACGAATCTGTTCTGGCGCCATGTAGCTACGCGTGCCACGGGCGACCTTGGAACTGTAAAATATTTTGCTCAGCCCGGTTTTCTTTTTTTCGCTGATTGTAAAGTCAATCAGCTTTACCGTTCCGTCGCGGCTAACCAAGAAGTTGTCGGGTTTGATATCCAAGTGGATGTAGTTTTTGGTGTGCATGTAGTACAAGCCTTCGGCGGCTTGTTCGACAATTTTGTCCAGCATGAATGCCAACGAATCAGGGCCGCGCCGCAGCGCCTGTTTCATATTCAGTTCGCTGAAAAGCTCCATTGCCAAGAACAGCACGCCGGCTTCGGTTCGCATCTCCCGGACTTTGATAATTCGCGGACTCGATAAGTCCTTGGCAATGTTGTACTCGTGTTTCAGAGCCGCCAGTTCGCCCTTGTCATCCATGCTGGTCTGTTTCAAGATCTTCAGAGCATAGCGATCGTTGGTGTTTTCTTCGATGGCTTCCCATACGTCCGCCGTGCTACCGCCACGAATCAATCGAGCAAGCCGATAGGGCCCCAGGAAGTCTCGTTGTCTTGACATGAGTTGCTAGGAGTAATTGAGAAGTTTGCGAACAGAATCGAACCGCTGACATGATAGTTGGGCTCGCCAGCTCTCGGGAACCCGAGGAACGGCGGAACCGTTGCTTTGGTAGGCGGATTGATTCAGGTGGCTGAATCAGGCGTGGCTGGCGTTTTTCCGCTCAGCACTTCTTCGTAGACACGTCGAATTTGCCGAGTCATCGTCTGGTGGCGAAATTGTTCGGTGAAACGCCTCTGCCCTTCCCCGCCCATTCGGGCTCGCAATTCTGCGTCGGATGCCAATTTCGACAACGCCTCGGCCAGTTTCGCGGTGTCGGCGGGGCGAATTAGATATCCCGTTTCGTCGTCGAGGCAGACTTCGCGTGCCCCGTCCACGTCGTAGCTGACGACCGGTTTGCCTGCGATCAACGTTTGCGAGAGCGCCCGGGCCAGCCCTTCGCGGTAGGACGTATGGACCAGTGCATCCATCGCACCGATAAGCGATGGAACTTCCGAAGGAGGCACTAGGCCAGTGAAGATAAAATGTGAGCGTAGGCCAAGCGAAGCGATCCGCTCGGTCAATGCTGACCGCAAGATGCCATCACCCACCAATAAGAAGCGAACGCGGGGTACTGCCTTGACGACGTCAGCGGCCGCGGTGATCAAATCATCGTGCCCTTTAAGGTGAAATAATCGGGCGATTTTTCCGATCACGATATGGTCGTCACCGATCCCTAGCCGGCTGCGGACTTCACCGCGATGTTGGTTTGCATCCAAGAACGGTTGCACATCCATCCCACTGTAGATCGTCGTGAACTTTTTTCGTTTCGCCACACCCGCATTGACCAATTGATTGGTCATCGCATCGGCAACTGAGATCAGCCGGTGGCAGCGTCGGGACGCCCATGTTTCGCACCGTTGAAAAAACTGACGTGCCAAAGCTGACTGATAAGGATGAAACGGCGCGCCGTGAACCGTGTGAATGACTGCAGGGACTTTTTCGTTCCAAGCGATGTGTCGCCCAATCAATCCAGCTTTGGCGCTGTGCGTATGAACGACATCTGGTTTGAATCGTCGAATGGATTCGCGAATGGCACGGGCGGCTTTCCAGTCGTGCAGCGGGTGGATCGCACGGCGAAGATCCGGTAGCACTTCGACCGGCAGCTCCCCTGCCCTGCCCTGGCTTAACAAGTCGCCTTCGGGGCCAGTTTCCGGTCCCGTGATCAAAAGGGTTTCGTCTCCGTGTTCGCGAATGAGATCCAAACAATTCAGTAGCGTGTTTTCTTGGGCACCACCAATGATCATCCGAGTAATGATGTGAGCGATGCGCAACGATTCAATCCAGTTGTATAAAATTTGAAGTTAAAAACAAAGAACCGCACTGGTCGTCGATGCGGTTCGTGCCGTCGTGGACGAACGATTAAAGATGTTCTTTGGTAAACGAATCGATGTCAGCGACAACGCGATCGATCCAGTCCGCTCGGTTCCAATGTCCGTGGGTGGCTTTATCATGGACAATAAGTTTGGTGGTGATTCCCAGTTCTTGCAGCTTGGATCGTGATGCTGCATTGCGATCGGGATTGTCCAACGATCCCGCAATGAAGAGCGTCGGTGGCGTTTGCGAATCGATCTTTTGGTGGGCGTCGGCCAAAGCATACATTTTCGGGGCTTCATCGATTGTGCCGCCGATCCAATTGACCGCATTGGACTTGGTTGACATTTCGTGTGATCGGTCGGCCACCGAACCGGTCGCGACCTGCAAAGGGCCAGCCAGCACAACAGCCGTTTGTAACTGACTTGTCGTCTGGGGGGCAAATGAATGGTGCAAGTCAGCGGTATTCGCGCCGGTCGCCATCAATCCGACAAGATGTCCTCCCGCCGATCCACCCACCGCACCAATCCGGTTCGGATCGATTCCAAATTGGTTGGCGTGTTTTCGCAAATAGCTGGTTGCCAGATTGCAATCGCGAATCGCCGCGGGGAATTTTGCTTCGTATCCCAGTCGGTATTCGATGGCTGCCGTGACGTATCCGGCAGAAGCGATTTTGATTGCCAACGCGCGAAACTTTGTCTTGTCGCCTTTTAGCCATCCGCCGCCGTGAACGACGATGATGGCGGGACGTGGCGCGGTTGAATTTCCAGGCGGCGTGAATACGTCCATCAATAGTTTTCGTCCGTCGACTTCGCCGTAAACTTGGTTGAATTCGGCACGCAGGTTGGGAGGGATGACCGTCGATGCCGTGTTGGTGTTGGCAAACGCTTTTGTGGTCGGAGGATTGGGAAGGACACCGTACGCATTTAAGCGTTGTTCGTACAAACCACCCAGCGTGCTGATGTACAATGACCTAGCGTCCGTTCCGCCAATGATAACATTGATGGGGCGTTCAGGAGTTTTCAGCTGCTCTAGCTGTTTTCCGTTGGCATCAAAGACTGTGATGTTCTGCGCGCCGGTGCAGTAAACATTGCCCGCGCGATCAACACACATTCCATCGCCACGGAATCCATTTTCGGTTTGATCCAGCTGAGCAAACTTGATGGGGACCCAATTTTGAGCGGACGGATCGATTGAGATTTTGCTGATCACACCTGACTTAGCCGACGAGACATACAACGTGGTGCCATCGGGAGAAATTGCAATTCCATTGGGGGTGACCAAGTTTTTGACGACCACCCTGCCCTGCTCCGTTGCGGCGGCACCCGCATCAAAGCAACGCACAACGCCTTCGCGTGTGACGGTGGCGTAACCGTTGCCGTCATGGTCGACTGTCAAATCGTTGGGGCGATTTTTGGGATCGAGTTGAGCGAGGGTTTTCGGGGGACCACTAGAATCGAGAACCGAGATTTGGCTGTTGCCATTGTCGCTGAAATACAGACGCCCCTGTTGGAAGCAGCATCCGGAAATCGCAAGCCCTGTGTTTCGAACTTTCGGGGCCTCGTTGGGCTTAGCCAAATTGAACACTAGCAACTGTTTTCCCTTGACATCGGGGACAAACAGACGTGATCGGCCATCCCATGCTGCACCGTCAGCCAATTGGAATTCAGCTTCGATTTTGCGCAGCGGTATTTCTCGGTCGAAAATCAAACCTTCCGCTGCGTCGGCCAAACTGACGAAGCAGAAAACAGATGCACACAGTGGTAGGATCAATCGGATGATCATCAGAATTCACCAAAGAAGAGAAGGGGCGACGAGCATAGCATCCTCGGTGTTTCGGCACGAATCTAGTCCCGGACATCGATTCTGTGCGACGCCTGCGGCCATTTGTTTGTTTTGTCCGGTTCGAGGACAATCTTGTCAGGCAAAAATCAGTTTCAGAGCCTAGACGTCGATGTAGGACGCAAGCATCCTGAACCGAGTGGTTCTGCGTCAGCATTGCGTCAGAACGATTTTCAGACGCCGCCGTGAAACCGTTCTGCCACGTTGTCAAAACATCCGCGCAGTTGTGCATCTGAGTTTGCATACTAATGAAGTAATCTATTCATGAATCGCGACGACGAACGGCTAGGGCCCGAAACTTGGAACACTCCGACGCAAGATCAGATCAGCTATTTGTCGACCTGGCTGGGTGTTTCGAATTGGGATGGTGCTAATACGACATCTCAGTTGCTTGGTGGAACTGATTCGATGACGCTGAACAATTTGTTTGGCGTCTATGAATGTCTGGAATTGTTGGAGCGGGTTTGGCCCAGTGGGGACGCGAACCAATTCGGCGATCGGGGATCTCAGTCGCGAGTGAAAACCGGCGAAACGATTGATTCACGCTACGATATTTTGGCGGAACTTGGTAGCGGCGGATACGGCGTGGTGTGGCATGGATACGACCGGCAGTTGCAGCGAGACGTGGCGATCAAGGTTTCGCACAAATGCATGGGCGTTGCGGGGAATCGAAAGTCCGCCATCGAGTCGTTGCATGAAGCGCGTGTGGTTGCTGGCTTGCAGCATCGAAACATCGTACGGGTGATAGACGTGGGCAGTACGCCACGCATTCCGTTTTTTATCGTTTCGGAATTGGTTCAAGGTGAAAATCTGAGCGAACTGACCAAGGCACATCCTCTGCCGTTGCTCGAAATCATTGGCATCACCGCAAAGATTGCTGATGCACTTCAGCACGCGCATGATCATGGCGTGATCCATCGTGACGTCAAACCAGCCAATATTCTTTTGACGGACGATGGTGAACCGTTGCTTACCGATTTTGGTTTGGCGGTCAGCCAATCAATCAATGGTAAGTCGTTTCCGGTGGCTGGGACTCCGAACTTCATGGCCCCCGAGCAGGCTGCCGGGCGCGAGCATCGAATCAATCATCAGTGTGATATCTACAGTTTAGGTGTGACACTCTATCGACTGGTTTCTGGAAAACTGCCGTACACATCGTCGTCTTTGTCTGGGTTGCTGAAGCTGATTGCAAATTCACGTTGCGAACCGTTAAGCCATCTTGTCGATTCCATCCCGCCGAGCCTGGATCGTATTTTGGATCAGGCAATGGCAAAGCGGCAATCGGATCGATACCAGTCGGCCAGCGAATTGGCCAACGATTTGCGGAAGCTGGAATGCGAATTGTCTGCCTCGACCATGCTTGGAAATGCTGTGCCTCGAGTGAAGGTCGTGCCGCAGGGGTTGCGGTCATTTGATCAGCATGACAGTGCTTTCTTTTGCGAACTACTGCCAGGTGTTCGCGATACGTATGGGTTTCCGCAGAGCGTTCGATTCTGGAAACATCGGATCGAACAGTTGGAGGCCGATCGCGGCACCGAAGTTTGCGTGCTATTCGGTCCGTCGGGATGCGGCAAGTCATCGTTTGTCAAAGCGGGCCTGATTCCTGTTTTATCAAAGAGAATTGTCCCGATCTATATCGAAGCGTCGCCTTCGGATACCGAACAAGACGTGCTGCGGAAAATTGCAAAGCACGTGGCGATTCCAGACGATTGCACCAACTTAGCCGAAACCGTACGCCGACTTTGTGATGGCACCATCGTGCCGAAATCTGCCGTCATTGCCAGCACCGATGCGCCTACGGAAGGAAACAGTCTGCACCGTTGCGTTCTTTTTATCGATCAGTTCGAACAATGGCTGCATCAACGCGATCAACGGCAGCAATCGGATCTGATATCAGCTTTGGAAACTTGCGATGGCCAGCATGTAATGGCGATCCTAATGATCCGCGACGATTTTTGGATGTCGGTCAGTCGTTTGATGAATCGAATCGATATACCGATTGTCGAAGGCGGAAACGCTGCTGCGGTCGATTTGTTCGATCCAGATCATGCTTGTCGTGTACTCACACTGTTTGGCCAGGCAAACGGGGATTTACCCATCGATGATCGTCAGGTGACGCTCGAACAACACGAATTTGTGCAGCTTGCGATCGAAGACATGCAGACGGATAGCCGCGTGGTCTGTGTGCGAATCGCTTTGTTTGCACAAATGATGAAAGGCCGCCCTTGGACGCCTGCAGCACTTCAGCAGTTGGGCGGAAGTTCGGGCGTTGGTATTCGGTTTTTGGATCAAACTTTCGGTGATCGTACATCGCACGTGAATCATCGGACGATCGAAACTCAGGCACGCTCAGTCTTGTCGGCATTGTTGCCCGATCATGGGGCGGATATCAAAGGGCGTCGTCGGTCGGTAAGTGACCTGCAATCAATCAGTCAGGTCAACGGCGCCGAATTTGAACGGCTGCTGCAAGTTCTGGATAAAGAACTGCGATTGATTACACCCGTTGACCGTAATTCGTTTGCACAAGAACGTTCCGCCGAATCAATTGCTGGTTCGGATCCCAGTGACGCGGCGCAGATGCTTGGTGCGGCCGACTACCAATTGGCACATGACTTCTTGGTACCTCCATTGCGTGAATGGTTGCACCGTAAACAGCGGGAAACTCCCGTTGGCCGCGCCGAGCTTTGCTTGACCGAGCGAGCGTCGCTATGGGAATCCGATCCGGCGAAGCGTCATCTGCCGTCAGCTTCGGAGTCTTGGTCAATTGTTCGATTGACCGATTCAACATGTTGGACGAAGTCGCAACATGAAATGATGTGTTCTGCCGGTTGGCATTATTCGCTGCGAGCACTGTTTGTCGCGTTGATGGCTGGTATTGTCATGTTGGTGGCCATTTCCGTCCGACATTGGGTCCGAACAGATCGTTTTCAGACGGTTGCTGAAGCAAAGGTAGAACGTTTGTTGACGGCGAAGACACATGACTTGCCACGGTTGATTGATGATCTGTCCGAGCATCGGTTCATTGCCAACAGTCTCCTGCGTGAAAACTACCTGCACCCGCGTAGTGCGGGCGAGAAACTGCATGCTGCCCTGGCGCTGGCGAACACCGACGCAGTCGACGTTGACTATCTGACCAATGCACTGTTGACTGGAACTCCATCGCAGGTTGCAGTGACACGGCAAGTTGCGGCCGATTGTCAGATCCCAATGCAGTCTGACTTGTGGATGTCAGCCGTTGACGAGACTGAAAATTCTCAGTTGCTGGCAGCGGCGAGTGGATTGGCCGTTCTATCGCCTAGTGATTCACGATGGGATTCGATCGCGGGGCGAGTCAGTGACACTCTAGTTCGCGAAAACCCGCTGACAGTATTGCAATGGATGCAAATGCTGCGTCCATTGGCGCCACAGTTAACACCTGAACTTGCTAGGGTTTTAACGGTTCAGTCGTCCGTGTATTCGCCGGCCCAGCAAGACGTCGCCTCGGCGATCTTGGCTGATTTTGCGGCATTCGATTTGCCTCTCGTACTGGATCTGCTATTGGGAGCACAGGATTGGCAGAAGCCGCTTTTTGATACTTTTGCACGGCAGAACGGCGTCGCAAAGAACTTGGTTCAGACGCGTTTGGCATCGCTAACTGTAGAGCCATTGACGGGATCGGACGGCATAAAAGACGCAAGCCGTCGTGCAAACTTAGTCTTGATTGCAATGAAACTAGGGATGCACAAGGATATCTGGAGTGCCTGGCAGGATTCCGCTGACAACAGTGTACGGACGGAGGTCATTGGCCGTTTGCGTCAAGCGAACGTGGATCGGCATTTGCTGATCGATCGCGTGATCGTCGAACCTGACGATTCGGCCCGTTCGGCGCTGCTGTTGGGCGTCGGTGAATTGATCGCCGACTTCAGTAAACAGGAAGCGTCTCAGTTGTCGGAACGTGTCATGGATTGGTTTCAGAATCATCCATCGCCCGGAGTCCACAGTGCCTGCCGCTGGTTGGTTTTGCATCGCCTGGCGTCTTCGTCGTCGCAACTGAACGTGCAGACAAAAGCCAACTTGATTCGGCAAATCCATGAGATCGAATCCAATCTTGCGACCGGCCAACCTGTTGGAAAACGCCGGTGGTACATCACGCGTCATGGAAATCATACGTTGACAATCGTGCCAGGACCGTCCGAAGTATGGGTTGGAAGCACAGGTGATACGGCCCCAAGTCGTGATCCTGACGAAACGCGTCGCCAACGACGAATCAATCGGTCGTATGCCGTTGGGCAATGCGAAGTAACAGTTGAGCAGTTTCAGGTGTTTTGGAATCAGAAGCCGCGTCTTCGTGAATTCTATGGATACCCCGATAACTATTTCGGCGATCAAGATTCACCTTTGTCGGTCGAACGTATTAACTGGTTCGTCGCCGCCGAGTTTTGTAATTGGCTAAGCGAACAAGAAGGGATTGCAGAAGAACAATGGTGCTTTCCCAAGAACATTGATCGCACCGAAGGGATCACTATCCCGAGCGACTATTTTCAGCGGACCGGTTATCGCTTGCTCTCCGAAACGGAATGGGAGTCAGCGGCGCGAAGCGGAACGTTGACGAATTGGCATTTTGGAAGCAATGGCCAGCGACTTGACGATTTTGCATGGTGGGCGGGCAACGCCAACGAAGTCATCCGATCACCGGGATTGTTGCGCCCCAATGGTCAAGGATTGTGTGATACATACGGAAATGCGATGGAGTGGGTCGTGACTGGACAGAGCATTGATGAACAGCTCTACGACGACGTGCTGCTGCATCCCGAAGTCAAACCGCTGGGCAGTCGTATCTTGCGCGGTGGTGGGTATTCAGATTTTCGTGCCTATGCACGCTCTGCGTATCGCGAATCCTATACGCCCGACGCGGGCGGGATAGAGCTTGGGATTCGCATCGGCCGCACAATGCCAAAAGTCACTATTGCGTCTCAGTAGCGGACTGTTTTTCACGGCCCCAGTCTTCGATGCAGTTGGGTGGCAGTCGATTGCAAGTTGTTTGCATCAATGCGAATCTTCGGCCAGTACCTGGGCAAGTTGTTCGATCGCTCGATTCCAAGTCACGTTGACGGCATCGACTGACATTTTTAATTGGTCGGCGATTTGATCAAACGACTGATTGTCTCGTTGCCGCATTTCGATGACGCGACGTTCGTTCAAAGGAATCTTTGACAGTGCGCGGAGCAAACGCTGTTTGTCCACAGCCAGTGAATCCTGATTAACGGTTCGGTTCAAGTCGTCTTCATCGCCGATGCTGACACTGTTGTGTCGTGTCGCTCCATCAGGTGTTGCCTGCCCGGTTTCATCTTTCTGGATCCGAATCTGGCTGATCATGATATGACCAAGCCAAGCCTTGAATTCGTCAACGGTCCGAACGCGGCACTGCCCCAGGTTTTGCGTTGCGTTGGCGATGGCTTGCTGAACCAGTTCGTTTGCGAATCTATCGACACGCGGTTTACTTCCAAGGCAGCTGGTCGCGATTGAGAGAAGCACCGGTTTAAAAGAAGTGACCAATTTGTGCTTGGCACTTTCAGACCCGTCCTGTGCAGTCAGCAAACGCGTCTGGAAATCGGACGGCGAATCGTTCACTGAAAACATGTCCTGTCGCACGAAGGGAAACAAACGGGATGCATCCAGATTTCTCTACCGTCATCTGATTGCACGATGTCAACTGGAATCGCTGGTGGCCCAAAGTTCTAAACGGGCGTGATGCTACAAGGCGACGAACAACATGCCGTATGCATTATCTTACATCGCACGGAAGCGGTTGTGATTGTTGTCAACCAACAGGCACAAAAAAACGGCATCCTGAACAGGGGTCAGAATGCCGTTGATGTTGATTTTCAAATCGGTTGGTTTAGGCACCGAATTCGATTCGGCGGCGGCCGAGTTGGCCTTGCAGGCGATTGACGATCGAGGTGTGCATTTGGCTCACGCGTGATTCGGAGAGATCGAGTGTGGCACCGATCTCCTTCATCGTCAATTCTTCGTAGTAGTAAAGAATGATGATCAGACGTTCGTTACGGTTCAGACCTTTGGTGACCAATCGCATCAGGTCGTTCTTTTGAACGCGGATGGTGGGGTCTTCACCCTTTTTGTCTTCCAGAATGTCGATCTCGCGGACGTCTTTGTAGCTGTCCGTTTCGTACCATTTCTTATTCAGTGATACGACTCCGACGGCGTTGGCGTCGGACTGCATTTTTTCGATTTCTTTGACGCTCAGTTCCATCTTTTCCGCGATTTCGACAACTGTCGGAGCGCGTCCAAGTTTGGTTTCCAGAGCTTTCTTGGCGGCGCCCAATTTGCTGGCTTTGCTGCGGACCAAGCGAGGCACCCAGTCCATCGTGCGAAGTTCGTCCAACATGGCACCACGAATTCGTGGAACACAGTAGGTTTCAAACTTAACGCCACGTTCCATGTCGTAAGCGTCGATCGCATCCATCAGGCCAAAGATGCCCGCGCTAATTAGGTCATCCAGTTCGACACCATCGGGAAGACGCTGCCAGATACGGTCGCCGTTGTAGCGGACCAATGGCATGTAGCGTTCAACCAGGCGATTACGAAGTGGTTCGTAATCGGGGGCCTCTTTGGTGATCTTTTTGAACGCGGCCCAGACCTCAAGGATCTCGTCGGTGTTTGAGACTGCAGCAGCCACTGAATCCTCCATGAATACTCTGACCAGCAACGTCGTGTTGCCAGATTGTTGTCGACTCTCAAAATCACCGCCGTGGTTGGCGATGATTTGGGTTTCCATCATTGCATCTTCGTCGTGTAAAGCGGCGAAAGCGTGGGTAACGTTGGCATCCTTGCCAACCGCAAACCACTTCGCCTTCATTCAACCGTCGACCGTTTGGAACATCCGTGTTCGTAAGTCAGTCGTTGAATGTCCGGTTGGTGTAAACCAATTTGTCAAACAAACCAAATTCGTTTGCGTCCTGGTCTACAACTTGTAAAACAAACAAGTGCGTGCGAGGCACTGTTGGTCACCCAAGTTTGGTAAGCCGCAGTTTAAAAAAGCATTCAAGTCGCTTTCGGACTTTGCGGCTCACATCAGTTTCTTCATCGGCAACGTTGGTCGCCTAGCATGAGTTGTTTTTTGGTTTTGATTACGCCGCATCCATCTGCGGGAGTGACACCTGGGTTGGTAGGAGCCGCGCTAGCAAGCTCTGCACGTCTGCGATGCGTATGTCGTCGGGGACCTGCTGGCCGTTGGTCAGATAGCTGACGGGCATTCCAATGTTGCGGTCGCTGGTCGTGATCTCTGAAACGATCGCAGCGGTACTGGGCGCTTCGTCAAGCTTTGTCAGGATCACCGCCGTCGGACGTGCCGGCATGAATCCTTCGAGCACCGTTCGGATCGTCGGTGTCGAACTTGTCGCACTGAGAACGAGATGCGTTTCGTCCGGCTGTGCTGAACGCAGCATTTCGGATAGCTGATCGATTCGGGCGTCACTGCGCGGGCTTCGTCCGGCTGTGTCGATGAGGACCAAGTCGACATCACCGAGCGAATCGATGGCGGGACGCATGTCGTCGGCGGTTTCGACAACTTGCATCGGCAAGTCCATGATCTCGGCGTAAGCCTTGAGCTGTTGAACAGCGGCGATCCGGAAGGTGTCGATGGTCACCAAGCCAACACGTCGTTTGGATTCCAACCGAAATCCTGCGGCCAGTTTGGCGACCGTGGTTGTTTTGCCGACGCCGGTCGGGCCGACCAAAGCCACGGTGTGCCGCGAACCTGGCGGTATCCGAATGGGGCCTGCGAATCTTAGTTCACGAGCGATGCTGCGATGGAGATGTTCCAGCCAAGGCTGGTTTTCCATGTCGTCAAAGCTGGCGGCAAAGCTAGTGGTGGCACTCATCCAGCGATGAGCGGTTTGCGGGCAAACGCCCAGCGAAATCAGTTCGTTTTGATAGTCTTGCAGGAGCGAGGGAAGTGCCTCAGGCAGTGCCGCTGACGTCGGCGAGGTGATGTTTTCGGATTCGTCGAAAGCATCGCCTCGATGAAGCCTTGGCCGGTGGATTGATTCGGTGGGCGTCGATGGGTGCAGGGCCGAAGACGGATCCGTGCGTGAGTTGATCCGCCGCGAATCTGTTCTTGCTTCGGTACTGCTGCGTGTTGTTTCGACATCCACTGGCGTACTGCCGCGTACTTCGGCTTTGACTTCGACATAGCTATTTCCCAACCAGCCCATCCAACCCTCGCGCACTTGTCGTGTTTCCAGCACCGACGCATCAGGACCCATCTCACGACGGATGTCCTCCAGGGCGTCTTGCAAGCTAGCGGCTCGAAAGGTTTTTATTGGCATAGGGATTTTAGCTGCGAGTTTGACTAGTTGTTAGCTGGATTACGCGGCACTGGCTTGGCGATACAGGTCGATCACTTCGTGGGATTCGACGCGAGTACTGTTGGCGATTTCGTCGTACGACAAGACGTGCAACCAAGACATGGACGAACGTGTTATCTGACGAATCGCGGTTCGGATTCGCGGGTTCACCAAAATCACTGGCGGATGGCCGTCAGCAATTAGGTTCTTAACGGCTTCTTGAATTCTCTCGCAAGTGAGTTCTGTGGTTTCGAGCGCGAACAGTGGCAAAACTTTTGGATTTGCGTCATCGATCGATTGCGCAAGTTCGCTTTCCCATTGCGTATTGATGCGGACGGCGTGAATGACGCCCTGTCGGTCACGCAATCGCGCACAGATGGTTCGTGAAAGTCCTGTGCGAACGGCTGCACACAGTGCGATTGGATCGGCCGGACTCTCTGACAAGCGGGAAGCGTGGTCGCCCAGGATTTCCAGTATCAATCCAAGTTGGCGGATGGGAACCGATTCCTGAAGCAAGAGTTGCAAGACTTGCTGAACGTCGCTTAGACGCATTACATCAGGGATCAGTTCTTCAACGACTGTTGGCGATGTTTCACGAAGTTGTTCGATCAAGTGTTTGGCGGCATCGCGTGACAACAGTTCATCCGCATGAACCGTGCAAAGATCTCGTAGGTGATCCACCAAAACTTCGCAGGGCTCTTCGACAACGTAGCCATAGACCGCTGCCTGTTGAGCGTCGTTTGTGTCGATCCACTTTGCGCGATTTCGTGAGCGAAGATTGCTGGCGGGAGTTCCCGTGATTTCGCCGGTCGTCATTCCCGTGTCGATCGCAAGTGCTTTGTCGGGTTCCAGCGTGCCCGTTGCAACAACGTTTCCCAGGATGCGGATCGCATAGTCCTGTTCGTTCAGGGACGAATCATCGCGAACCCGGACTTTTGGCAAGATGATGCCGATGTCGGTCGCGATTGTGTTTCGTAACGCTGAAATGCGTTGCATCAGATCGCCACCGCGGCTCGGGTCTGCCAACCCGAGTAGCCCCATGCCGATCGACACTTCCATGGGATCGACGGACAGGTAATCCTCGGCCTGCTTTTGTCGCGGCTGATTGGCCGCGGCCGTCTCGGCGGCTAGTTGAGCTTCTGTGCTTTGGCGATCTTTGTCTGCCTGTTGTTGTTCATTGCGGTTCAGGACGATCGCCAGTCCGATGCAACCCATGCCAAGTGTGGCCATAGGAATCGTTGGCAAGTTCGTGACGATCAGCAGCAATAGGAACGCACCGGCAATGGCAAGTGCTTTCTTGTTGCCGAGCAATTGATGCAGAAATTGTTCACTCAAATTCGTTCGCTGCGCGCTTCGTGTGACGAGCAGACCCGCCGCTAGCGAAATCAACAGCGAAGGGATCTGGCTTACCAAACCGTCGCCGATGGTTAGCTTCGTAAACACCGCGCCTGCTTCAGCGATGGGCATGCCAGCGGTGACGACACCGATGTAAAGCCCGCCAATGATGTTGATAACCGTGATCACAATTCCGGCGATCGCATCACCGCGAACAAACTTGCTGGCTCCATCCATCGCACCATAAAAATCCGCTTGAGATCTGATTTCGTCTCGGCGACGGTGGGCTTCCGCTTCGTCGATAAGGCCAGCGTTGACATCCGCGTCGATCGCCATTTGACGACCCGGCATGCCATCCAACGCAAATCTCGCGGCGACTTCACTGATTCGAGACGAACCCTTCGTAATCACGACGAATTGGATCAGCACCAGAATGACGAAAATGATCAAACCGACTTCGATTCGATCGCCGGCGACGAATTCACCGAACCCGCGAATCACACCGCCCGCAGCATCGATCCCGTCGGTTTGTGCGGATGTCAGTATCAGCCGCGTTGTTGCGACATTGAGCACCAGTCGCGACAAGGTCGTAGCGAGCAATAAGGACGGAAAGACGCTGAACTCAAGCGGTGTGGCAACTTGGATCGTTGTCAGCAGGACGACCACGCCAACGGTAATGTTGGCGGCCAACAAGAAGTCCATCATCGCAGGCGGCAACGGCACCAGAATCACCACCAAACAGGCGATGATGCCGACGGGCAGCAAAAGGTCGCGATAGCGCGAGAAAATTTCCATTGACGATCCACGTTAGCAAACGACCTTTGAAAAAGTGGCCGCTGAGCGATGAACGGGGAAGGTACGAAATACGCTGGGCGAACGTCCAGACGAGACTCATGCTTCATGATTGCCTTTCCCCTAGGGAATTGGCGATCGATGGCATGTTTTACACGGTACAAAACCACGACGGCAGTTTCACGGTGCTGTTTCGCGCGGACCCATCAGCGACACTGCATCGGCGATAGAGATGCAAGCTCTCTTGCAGACGCCTACAGGTACAAGAACAAGATCAGTTCAGTAGCGTCGGGGTGGGAGATCTACCGGCCCACCTAACGCGGCCTTTTAGGAACAAAAGACAGTTTGCGAAGGCCTGCACACTCGCAAATCGCGAACAGGTGGCTTAAGCCGAGATCGTCTGCTCGACAAGGTTGGGCCGAACAGGGCTCGCTGGGAGGCCGGGCTGGAGCCTGGAGTCAAAGCTATGCGTCAGTGTCGTGGGCTGAGTTGATGAATCGCTTGCATTGCCCGAACGGTCTGTCATCTCAGTGGCGGATAATTCGCTGGTGACAACGCAGGCACTGACTTTTGGCAACAGAGCCTTCCGCAGTTCGTCCGAGCAGTAGTTTTTGCGAGCGTCGATTCGGAGCAGTTTGATACCGGCAGCCCTTAACGCTTGGGCAATGAAAGGATCCACGGGAGGTCGAGCTCCCGGCTTGTCCTTCGGATTGAGGACCAGTTGAACAGCGGCAATCGGCTGCATTGATGAAGGATCGCACAACATGAAATCGACGTACTTGCGATCCATTTTAATCGCGAGCTTCAGGTCCTTGCCTCCGTCACGCAGGGCCAAAAAATCAGAAAGCCGTGACTTGGCAAAGATTGCGCAGTCGGTCCCCATCGCATTGGCGAGGGCACGGTATAGCAGTGCATGAGACTCCGACAATACGTTTGCTCGCTGTGAAAGTGCGAGCGATTCGTTCGTTGGCAGTTGCTCCGCCGCATCGGATTCCGTCCCGCGACGCACGCGGCAAAGCCGAAGCGTCGCATCTAGCATTTGCGAATAGGAGTACCGTATCATTCCGGCCTGAGCTGCAATTGAAGAAGAGATCAGCGAAGCCAACGCTTGAATCGACGCGAACGTAGCTTCAAGGCGAACGTGTTTCGCTTGTGCGAAGTGAATTTCGCAACGGTCACGTTTCGATGGTAATGCTACCCGTGTGTTCGATTAGGTGACAACCGTATAAACGAGTGCTTAAGGTGATTGTTCACAAAAAAATCTGCGTGCAGGGGTGTTTAGAAACCCCGCATTAGTGCACCGCCCATTGGGCGAAACTAGCTTGTCGGTCGAGCTAGCAATTGGAGTTTCAAGCAGTGTAGGTATTGTCAGCTTGCGATAGCGCATTCGCCTTCGGGGGGCCACGACACATACGCAGGCAAAGCAATTACTTGATGCACTTTGCGATTGAACGCTCGATGTTTTCGTTACTCGCGAAAGGGTCGTTCGTTTTCTTTGCGTAATCTTGCAGGCTCGTTGCAAGCCGTTTGACGATCGCTTCTGTACCCGGTCTGCCATAGAAATTAAGTAGTTCATCCGGGTCTGTTTCGGAGTCCATCAACCAAGGCTGATCGTTCACCGAGACAATGAGTTTGTAGCGACGATCGACTGCTGCCATCCAGTTTGGACTTTCGCCGGCATTGCGCAGGAACGTAATGCGTGCCGATTGCGAATCGTCCGTGGTAGATAGCAGCCCGCTAAGATCTCGTCCTTCAAATGACTCGAGCGGTTGAATGCCGGCAAGTGATGAAACGGTTGGAGTAAGATCGACAGTGCCGACGGGATCACGATAGACGGTTCCAGCGGCGAAACGATCCGGATATCGAATCAAGAAGGGAACGCGAGCCGACCCTTCGTAGGGATTGCCTTTGTTAAGTCGATCGTGTTCGTAGCAAAGGTCGCCGTGGTCCGACGTAAAAACGATCACGGTCGAATCCAGTTGGTTGGTGTTGGTGAGCGTTTTCAAGATGCGTCCGATGTTGTCATCAAGACACTTTACCATTCCAAAGTATTTGCTCATTTGTTCGCCACGAAACGGTGGATGCTTTTTGGCGTTGCCCGAAAGCCAGCCCGGTTTGGCCATATCATCGCGGCCATAAGTTCGTGGCGGCAAAAAACGCAAGTGATCGTACATGTGATCGTACGGAGCGCGCACGGTGTTGGGGCCATGTGGATCGGGGTAGCTGATCACGGTCAAAAAAGGCGTTGCGTCGTCTTGCGAGATAAATTCGATCGCACGGTCGGTCAGGAAATCAGTCGAGAACGTTTTGGCGTCAGCCTGGTCGACGCCGTAGGACGGACGTCCCTTACCGTCTTTGGCCCCGACTCTTGGACCCTTGTCGGTCATTTGGAATTTCTTCCAATGGCCACGGTTGTACATGGCTGATTTGAACGTGAATCCACCATCAACTTTGGGCGACCATTCGGGCTTGCCAGTGCCAGCCAAGTGCCATTTGCCGACGAAAGAAGATCGGTAGCCCTGTTGATTCAGGATTTTGGCAATCGTGGGAATATCGTCGCGAAGCTTGAGGTCGTTTTTGGGAGCTCCCGTGTTGTGCGGGTACAGGCCGGTGAACATCGCAGCGCGGCATGGGGTGCACACCGGCGCCGTCGCGTACGCCCGCGTGCACAGGACTCCTTCATCTGCCAAACGATCGATGTGGGGCGTTTCGACGACGGCGCCGGGCCCCCACATTTCGGCTTGTTCTCTGTCCATTTGATCGCGGTAGCAACCCAATGTGCGAAAGTTGTGTTCATCCGTAACGATGATTAGGACGTTCGGTTTTTGTCCGGAAACCAAAGCCACATCCAGGCAGGACGCCGCCACGAGAATTAGCAAAGCGAGGCAGGGAAGATTGGATCGCGACGTTCGCATAATGTTGAATCGGGGACAGAGGAGAGGCAATGAAAAAAGCGAGCAGTCCAGGACTGCTCGCTTCATTGTATGTGAATCAAATGTCGAAACGTAAACTGACTAGCCAGCAAGAAGCTGAAACGAACCGAGCAAGCCCGCGGGGGCGGCATTGCCGGATTCGTCAAGGATGCGGCCTTCGTTTAAGGAGACAAAATACTCGCCTGCAACATAGCCGTTCGGCCCCGGAGGGAGAACGAAGAACTCAACCATTTCGTTGATGCCCGAACCGATGCCTCCAGCAAATCCCGAGAAACTTTGTTGGTAACCATTGGGTCCGGTGACCGTCACCGTTGGCTGACCATCGTTGGCGAACGAGACTCGCTCGATATTGTCCTGGTAGACCAGGCCAAACTGCACTTCGCCAATTTCGTTAATCTGAGCGGTGGTTGTCGCTAGTCGAGCCGTTGGCGGAATGGTATCGGTTTCGTCACCGATCGAAACCAAGAATGTGCCAAGGACTTGACCCGGTGCGACATTGCCCGCTTGGTCAGTCAGCGAGTTTGGTTCCAAGATGACCGTGTACTCACCGTTATCCTGCGTGCTCCAGTCGCGGGTAGGAGTTCCGGCTACTTCAGGAAAGATGCCATGCAGGGTGGTGATTTCCGTGACACCGTTTCCGCCACCGGTGAACGCCACGGCAATTTGGTCGTATCCGTTCGGTCCCGTCACACGAATCGAAGCGGGGCTACCCAGTCGCTGGTCGTCGTTGTATTTGACGATGAACGACAATGAGTCGTTGGCATTGTTGAATACCAGCGGAGGATTGTTGGGGTTCAGCTCAGCGGTCGGGGGCGTTGTATCGCCGCTCAAGTCAATGCGTTCCAAGCTGACCTGTTGCAAACGCAATTCGGACAAAGAGTCGCTGGGGGCTTCGCCTTGCCAAGCCCAGATGGTCGCGAAAGCGGTTCCCTTAGGAGCAACGAATTCGCGGTCGACTGCGGGCGATGATGCGTCCGAAGTGTTAGTGTCGATGATCAATTCACCGATCTCTACCCCTTCGGCGTTACGGAAATCGATTCCGACGCTGGCATACGGAGCTTGCTGTCCTGCATCGGATGCATAGAAGTTTACCACGGCATCGACCGAGAATTTGTACACGCCGCCTGCTTGGACATCGGCGACTCGCCAAACCGATGTCTCGTCGCCCGATGGAAGCACAAGCTCGTTGCGACTGGGGTCAACGTAAACCAGATCGTTTGGATCATTGTTGGTCCAATCGGCGCCGCCCCAAACTAGTGGTTCGTTGGCGCCTGACAGGTATTCAAAAACGCCATTGGCATGCAGCACTTGTCCACGCCCATAGCCATCCGCAACGCCGTCATCGGGCAGCCACGTTCCGGTGGAAAACGTCGTCGGTGATTCGGTCTCATAGAGGTTGCCGTCGATGACAATGTTGTCGACCGTCAAGTTTCGGTCGATTCCGTTTTCGGGTTGGTACAAATCGTTTTTGAACCGAATCGCAACACGATCCGCAGTGATCGATTCGTCGGTTACATACTCAAAGGGCTGCCACGTTGTGTCGGCCGTCCATGACTGGACGACGCCGCCATCGATCAACAGGTCAAACTGTTCCTCACCCGTATCACCCCAAGCATTGACGGTAATGTTCAGCGTGTTTTGAAAGCGATTGCGTGCAACGACGTCGAATGCGACGAAAGATTCCACTTCCCCTGACTTAATTTCAAAATCCCAGTCACCACCTTGCGAACGATCACCGGTCAAGTTGGTTGACGCAGCGACGTCAGCGCTCGTTAGCTTGGCAAGCCCCGCGACGAATTGAGCACCCGCCCTGCCCTGCCCCGTGTTACAACCGTAAAGCAAGATGTCGGCATCGGCGGTCAAGGCGTCTGACCAAACGCTGATCTGTCTGCTGCGAGCGGCAAGGGTTTTTCCATCGATCAGCTGATTGCCCAGCAGGACCGCACCGGATTGGCCATGGGTAACAATGTGAACTTGGTCCACGTTGCTGCGGTCTGACAGGACGCTGGAAATTTGATCAATCGCATCGCGCGAAGCGTCCAGCAACACGATCTCACTGTCGTTCGCTAATCCGTCGAGCAAGACGTCGGCATCATTGAGATCGCTATCGACAAAAACGATGCTCTGAGCCAAAGTCGTTTTGACGTTTACAACTTCGCAAGCGGGCGTGTCGGCGACGGCGGTGGCAACTTCCGCAGCAACACCAGCGTCGGCGGCAAGCATGATGCGAGGCTCCAGCAATTTCGTCTGCCACGAAATGCGTCCCAGCGATTGCGGAGTCGATTGTTTACGGCTTGCCGAATCGGATTTGGGCGTGCGGAAAAACATGGTGCTTCAACAAGAATGGGCGATTTGGGTAGGGCAATTTATAAGCCCATTACCTTATCCCATGCTAATGCAACCGGCAAGAATTTTCGGTTACAGAAATGGCGGAAAGTGGGCCATTCCCTTGCTGAATCACAAGGCTTTTGCCGTTTTCCATCACTGCCGATCATTCGCGTTTGGTGAATGAAAAGCAGTTGCAGTGTTGCTGCCAGGCTTTCTATGGAAACGTCTAGATGACGCGAAGTGACAGGACGCCTTCGATGCCTTTTAGGCTGACGACGGTGTCGTCAGACACTTCGCCATCAACATCGATGATCGTGTACGCGATGTCGCCGCGTGACTTGTTCAGCAAGTCGGCGATATTCAAGTTTGCTGTGGCCAAGATGGTTGAAATTTGGCCGACCATGTTGGGCACATTGGCATTGGCGATTGTGATTCGCTTGCCGCCGCCACCGCGTGGCATGAATGCTTCGGGAAAGTTGACACTGTTCTTGATCGTGCCGTCTTCCAAATATTCACGCACTTGGTCAGCGACCATGATCGCGCAGTTCTCTTCGGCTTCTTCGGTCGATGCACCCAAGTGTGGGAACGAAATCACTTTGGGGTGTTTCAGCAATTTGCTAGTTGGGAAGTCGATCACGTAGGCGTGCAAGTGACCGGTATCCAGCGCCGACAAAACGGCGTCGTCGTCACAGATGCCGCCGCGAGCCAAGTTTACAATCACACCGCCTTTGGGCATCATCGCGATTCGTTGAGCGCTGACCAATCCCCGAGTTGCATCCAAGAGTGGCACGTGAACCGACACGGCATCGCACTTGGTGAATACCTGGTCGATGCTGACCGCTTTCTCGACACCGCTGTCCAGTTGCCATGCGCTTTGTACGGAAATCTGCGGATCAAACCCGACGACTTTCATGCCCAGTGACAACGCGGCGTTGGCGACTCGCAATCCAATGGCGCCCAATCCGATCACGCCCAGTGTTTTGGACGGTAGTTCGTAGCCGACGAAGTTCTTTTTGCCTGACTCAACAGCTTTGGAGATTTCGTCGTCGTTGCCCGATAAGCCAGCCGCGAATTGCTGAGCGGGCGTGATGTTTCTCGCTGCCATTAACAAACCGGCGACAACTAGTTCTTTCACTGCGTTGGCGTTAGCACCGGGCGCGTTGAAAACGGGAACGCCTTTGGCACTCATTTTGTCGACCGGAATGTTGTTGACGCCAGCACCCGCGCGACCGATCGCGACGACCGATTCAGGCAGTTCCATGTCGTGCATTTTGAACGAACGCAACATGATTGCATCTGGCTTGTCGACTTCCGAAGCGACTTCGTAAGACTCGCTGGGAAGACGTTGGAGACCTTTGCCGGAAATGTTGTTGAGCGTTTGGATTTTGAACATGGGAGAAGTCTGGGAGCAGGGAGAGTTCGGGGTGTTTTGTGTGAACCGCAGGCGTTTGCCACGGGCCTTGTCATGCACAGGTCGGGGGAACAACGAGTGGCCGCGGCGAGAGCCAGCGGCTGACAACAGGCGTTCGATCTAGCCGTTCTTCGATGCGAAATCGTTCATGAAGCTGGCAAGTGCTTGGGCGCCTTCGGTGGGCATCGCGTTGTAGATGCTCGCACGGATTCCGCCGACACTTCGGTGTCCTTTCAGAGCCGACAGTTCGTGTTGCCCGGCTTCATCGACAAACTTTGCCAGTAATTCGTCGCTGGGCAAGTTGAACGTGACGTTCATCAACGATCGTGCTTCGGTCACCGCATGGCCTTTGTAGAAGCCGCTGTTGTTGTCAATCGCGTCGTAGAGCAACTGTGATTTTTCGCGATTGATTTTCTCCATCGCAGCGAGTCCACCGATGTCTTGTTGCAACCAACGGGCGACTTTACCCAGCACATAGATTGCGAACGTCGGTGGTGTATTCCATTCCGAATCGGCTTCGGCGTGGTTCTTGTATTGCATGTAACCCGGGAGCGTCGCACTGCCACGTTCGAGCAAATCCTTTCGCATCACGGCGACGGTCACGCCCGCGGGGCCTGCGTTCTTCTGAGCACACGCGTACATCAGGCCGTACTTGCTGATGTCCAATGGGCGGCACAGAAAATCGCTCGATGCGTCGCTGATCAATGGCACACTTGACGGAACGGTGGGTTCGTCAGCGAATTGCACGCCATGGATGGTTTCGTTGCTGCAGTAATAAAGGTACGCAGCGTCGTCGCTGATGTTGTACTGATCGGCCGAAGGCACGTGGTTGTAGTTGCTGTCGGCCGCGTCATAGACGACTTCAAAATCGCATTCCTTTTTGCCTTCGTTGACGGCTTTTTTGCCCCACGTTCCCGTGGTGATGTAGTTGGCCTTTTTGCCGGTGTCCTTGGCTAAGTTTGCCGGGATCATGGAAAACTGCAAAGCGGCTCCGCCTTGCAAAAACAGCACGGCGTAGTCATCGCTGATGTTTAGCAACGACCGGATTCCATTTTCAGCATCATGCAAGATGTCAATGAAAATCTTGTTGCGGTGACTCATCTCCAGCAGCGAACAGCCCGCGCCGGGCAAGCAGAGCATTTCGTCCTGGACTTCTTTCAGAACTGAAAGCGGCAAGGCGGCGGGACCGGCAGAAAAATTGAAAACGCGCTGATCAGTCGCTGTGGCACTCATCGTTTAGCCATTTCGTAGGAGAGGCAGTTTAAGGTCAAGCGATCGTATCCATATCGTCAATACGGATCGATTCGATGGCCTTGGATTCTACGCTTCTGACCCCGGGGGCGGAAGGTTGCGAAAACGCCGCGAAAAGACAATTCGGCATCGAAAGCGTTCGACAAAAACGCGTCAAACTTGTAACAATCGTGAAGCCGCAGAACGGACTGCCCGTAGCGGATGGGTAGGTCAGGGATTTCCACCCTAGTAGCGAGCCAACTGCCTTGGGGAATCGAACGAAATTATGACGACACCACCAGTACGCAATTCTGACCAATCAACCGCGGGCCGAGCCATTGAGCTGGCCGCCGAATTGCTCAGGGAAGCGATTTCGCTGCAAACCCCGCAGGAACGCCGCCAGCAGGCCGAGTTGGACCGGATGGTGGAAAGTGCCGAGGACAAAGCGACGATGGTCGAAATGACCGACCAGGCATTTCGAACGCATACTCCCGCGCGGGTTGCGGACCAATTGACGCACCTCTTGGATGTCCAAGGCGTGCCGCGATTTTTCAGTCCGGTCGAACAGGCCATGCTGAAAGGATTTCAATCTTTCGGCGAATACTTGCCCGGCGTAGCGGTGCCGTTGGTCAAAGAGAAGATGCGGCGTGAGACGGCCAATGTCATTTTGCCGGCCGAACCGGAGTTGCTGGCCGAGCACTTGAAAGCCCGTCAGGCCCACGGCGTCAGCATGAACGTCAACTTGCTGGGCGAAGCGATCTTGGGCGAAGAAGAAACCAAGCGGCGAATGCAACAGTGTTTCGAAGCGTTGCGGATGCCGGAAGTGAAATGTCTGAGCGTCAAGATTTCCACTGTTTACAGCCAAGTGTCTGCGCTCGCTCGTCAACACACGATTCGCAAAGTATCCGATCGGATGGAAACGCTGTATCGCACCGCGATGCAGGAAATCGATCCCGACACTGAACGTGGCAAGTTCGTTTATTTGGACATGGAGGAATATCGTGATCTGTATCTGACGGCCGAAGTCTTGCAAGAAACGCTCGACCGAAAAGGTCTCGATCAAGTTCGCGCCGGCATCGCGCTGCAGGCGTACGTCCCCGATTCAGCGCGTGTGATGCGAGACTTAATCGATTGGTCAGCCAAACGAGTTGCCGCCGGCGGTGAACCATTGACGATTCGATTGGTCAAAGGCGCGAACATGGAAATGGAGCGTGTGCATGCTTCAGTGATGGGGCATCCGCAAGCACCGTACGAACAAAAAACGGAAACGGACGCCAACTACAAACGGATGCTTCGAGAATTGATCGACGCTGCAGCGAACCAAAACTTGCGTGTCGGCGTTGCATCGCACAATTTGTTTGACGTCGCATTGGCTTTGGTGTGGACTGCCGACCGCGATTTAGGTGACCGCATCCAAATCGAAATGCTTGAAGGGATGGCAAATCATCAGCGCCGTGCTTTGACCGAGCGTGGGTCAGACATGTTGCTTTACGCTCCCGCATGCCGCCGAGATGGTTTTCTTAATGCGATCGGCTATTTGATACGTCGTTTGGACGAAAATACGGGGCCGCAAAACTTTCTGCGTCATGCTTACCGGTTGCAGCCAGGCACGCCCGAGTTTGATTCGCTGGCAGATGATTTTCGCCGATCCTTTGCGTTGTCCGAATCGATCAGCGATGCACCGCGGCATGAAGGTTCCCGTTTTGACGAACCCACGCATCCCAGTGTTGCTCCGCATTGGTCTTTGTTGGTCAACGAACCTGATACGGATTGGTCGATCCCCGCCAACGCTGACTGGGCGTCCAAGCTACTGGAAACTTGGCAAGCGAAATGCAATGACGCAGCCACCACGATTCCGCTGGAGATTGGCGGCCAATCTTGCGACGGCGAAACGACCATCGAATCAGCTGACCCGTCGCGCCCGGATGTGGTGATTGCCCGTGCGAAGCTCGCTTCGGTTGACCAGATTCGGCAAAGCGTGACGATCGCAGATCAAGACAAGAGCGGTTGGCGGTCGTCGACAATCGAGCATCGGCATGCACTGCTTCGCGCGGTTGCGCAAAAGTTGCGTGAGCGTCGTGGCGATTTGATGGGCGCGATGGTCGCCGATGGTGGCAAGACGGTTCCACAGGCCGATCCAGAAGTCAGCGAGGCAATCGACTTTTGCGAATTCTATCCGCTGACCGTTCGCGAATGGTTGCAGCATCCCACCATCCAGTTGCAGCCGCGTGGTGTGGTGGCTGTCATTACTCCTTGGAATTTTCCGCTGGCCATTCCCTGTGGCGGAATTGCGGCGGCTTTGGCTGCAGGCAACACGGTGATTCTGAAACCTGCCAGCCAAACCATTTTGACCGCAGCGCTGCTTTGCGAAGCTTTCTGGGATGCCGGTGTGCCCAAAGACGTTTTGCAATTGGTGCCCTGCTCTGGCAAAAATGCTCAAACAGGTTTGGTCGAAAACCCGTTGGTTGACACCGTGATTTTGACGGGAGGCACGGAGACCGCCAAGCGAATGTTGTCGGTTCGTTCGGATCTGCATTTACTGGCAGAAACTGGTGGCAAGAACGCAACGATCGTGACGGCCCTGGCGGATCGCGATCAAGCGATCAAGCACGTGATCTCTTCTGCGTTTGGCCATGGCGGTCAGAAGTGCAGCGCAACGTCGCTGCTGTTGTTGGAAGACGAAGTCTTTCACGATGAAACATTCCGCGACACACTGGCCGACGCTGTCGAAAGTCTTCGTGTCGGTTCGGCTTGGGATTTGTCGACCAGTGTTGGTCCGCTGATTGGAGAACCCAGCGAGGAACTGACGCGTGGAATGAAGACGCTTCAGGACGACGAATCATGGTTGGTCGTCCCGGAGCACATCGACGACAACCCGAATCTGTACCGCCCCGGTGTGAAATGGAATATCCGCCCAGGCAGCTTCACGCATCTAACCGAACTGTTTGGTCCGGTGCTCGGTGTGATGCGTTATTCGCGATTGGAAGAAGCGATTGAGATTGTTCGCAGCACGGGCTACGGTCTGACCAGTGGTATCGAGAGTCTGGACGACCGAGAAGTCGAACTTTGGCAGCAGTCCATCGGAGCGGGCAATCTTTACATCAATCGCCCCACGACGGGCGCAATTGTCTTGCGTCAACCGTTTGGTGGTGTCGGTCTAAGTGCTTATGGTCCGGGCGTGAAAGCCGGCGGGCCTCACTATGTACTGCCGCTGATGCAAGTCGTCGATGGCAATGCGACCCTTCCCGTTTCGGACGCTGAACACGACGAACTTGATCGAGTGCAAAGTTGGGTGGAAGTGTTTGAAGAAAGCGGGGTGATGTCCACCGAATTAGCCGACGACTTGCAACGCGTTGTTGGCAGCCAACGCGCCGCAGTCGATGCCGAATTTTCGCGTGAACACGACACGGTGCAATTGGTCGGGCAAGATAACTTGCGTCGCTACCGCCCCGTACGAGCAATGACGATTCGTGTCGATGCGCAAGAACAACTTCGTGACGCGCTCGTTTGCGTGACGGCCGCGGTGGCTGTTCGGGCTCAGGTCACATTGTCGATCGATCCTCGTCTGCCTGAAACGATCAAAGAACTGCTGCAGTCGCCCGCTGACTACGTCCCTGGATTGGTGGAACCACTCGAAGAAACAATTGCCCAGCTCGCTGCTCGCGTCGTCGGTGGCGATGTGAAGCGTTTGCGAGTGCTGACGTCCGACACCGACTATACGGGTTTGCAGAAAGTTTGTGCCGAGCAGTTTGTCACCATGATTTACGAACCCGTTCTTAGTGATGGTCGAATCGAATGTCTGCGGTACCTGGATGAACAATCGGTTTCTAATGACTACCACCGATACGGAAACCTGGGCCGCAGGGCCAACGAGCAGCGAAGCGACGTAAAGTAGCCATCACTCTCCGAGTGATGCAGCCCGACCGAACGGTGAAAGGTTGTTGCGATTTGGATCGTAGAGACGGGTGTCGGCTGGTTGGTCGTTGGTGCGATCCAAAGGGATTGCGATGGAGGGCACAAAGTCGGGCTACGTCAGTCTCCGAGTGATGCCGCCCGACTGTGCGGTTGCTGGTTTGTTGCGATTGGGATCGTAGGGACGGGTGACTGATGGCTACGGTGCCTAGTCGTCGAAACCGAACTCTTTCATCCAGTCGCTGACATTGTCTTGGCTCAGTTCGATGGACGGCTTTTCTGAATCGGCACTCCACTGCCCTGCCCCGTTTGGGCGTTTAACGGCAAGACGCACTCGATTGTCCAGCAAATCATCCAACCAAGGTTCCGAATCAAAACACGTCGCGCCTCGGCGTTTGGCGGCGGCTTGAACACGGTGATCTGACGAAACGACGCCAAGTTGTTTGGGAGAATGATGCGCGGCGATGGTCTCTTCGATCAAATCGTCGGCTTCGGGAAAGTCAACAGCGAAGCGGATTTGGATGCCTTCGATTTCGTATTCGCTAGGGCGATCACGCGGCGGATTGGCCGCATCAAAGATAACTCGCGTACGTGCTCGCGTATTGGCGTCCAGGTGCTGAACGAGCCGGTCGATTAATTGCATCCGTTCGCGATGCAACCAGTTCGGATCGGTGTTTCGCGACGGAGGCGCGACCGGCGAAACCACGTTGTATCCGTCGATCAGCAATAAGAGCGACATGATGCTCAGGTCGTGGAGGGTTCGGTGGCAGCAGGTCGACCCGATTCAGATCGGTAGGCGCGAATCAAAAAGAAGAGACGACATAGCATAGTGCCAGCAATCGAGACGACGAAGCTGCGGGCCGCGGTTTCCAGAGTACGATCGGAGAATGCAAGATTTGCGACGATCAAAATGACCAGCCCCACGACCGCCGCATAGAAACTCTCGAACGGACGATTTGCTGCTAGCAGCCCACTGGTCAAAACGAAACTAAGCCCCAGGAGTGGCATTGCCAAGCCAAGGGTCGCTGTAATCCTGTTGACTCCATCAAAGTTGTCGACGAAATACTGAGCATACTTGGGACCGAAAAAGAAATCCGTTAGCTCATCGCCGAAGATGAACAGAAAACCAGAGAAGCAAGCGAGCACGCCAACCACCAGTATTCCGTACTGTAAAAGAATCTTTCGGAGTCCCACCCAGCCATCACGAACAAACTCCTGAGCGGCGCGGGGGGCCAGGATGCTGGCGATGCCAAGCAAGAATGGGTTGGCGAGAAGGACGACTGTGAAGCAGGCAAAGAACACGCCCGCTGCGGCTTCGTCGACTGCAAACGTCAGCACCCAGACGCACATGTACATGGTCAAAACGGAGCAAACATTTTCGCCTGCAACCCAACGCCCGTAGCGAAAATTCTCGCTCACTTGCAGCGTCGTCGATCGGCTTGCGAACTGAAACTCACTGCGGTAGATCCACCACCAAATTGCCAAGCCGAATGCGTTGACACTGCCAATCGTCACGAACACTGAGATGGCGCTAACGTTTGCGGCATACACCAATCCGAATAGGGCTGCCAAATAACAAGCCGCAAACAGGATCTCCATCCAGACCGATGCAACGACTTGCAAGTTTGCCAGGAGCCAGCGTCGAGAGAACTCTCGGAGTAATTGCAGCGGAGCCAATGCGGCGGCGGCGACCAGTGCGGCGCCTAGTTCGGGTTTCAGGATTTGAAATCCCGATTGGATTGCGATCAACACGCCGGTGGCTGCTGCGATCAATCCGATCACCAACACAGACGTGATCAACATGCTGCCGGAGAAAAGCGAACGCTGGTCGTCTTTGCGATTTTGATTGAAAACCGTCAACGGTGTGGTCACAAATGCTTCGTGCAGTCCGACCAAGATCATGAGCACGCCGAATGCGCTGGAATAATACCCAAGCTGTTCCTCGCTGCCCGAACCAAAACGGCCACCCACGGTCATGGAAGTCAACAACCGTGTGATGCTGAGAATTGCTTGGGCGGCCAACGCCCAGAAAACGGTCATGGGGAGGCGGCTGACGAGCGATCGTCGCGCGACAACAGGCTGTCCAGTGGCTGCGAGCGAATCCACCGGTATACCGTCCACCGAAGGAGTCACCTCCGGCTGGGCCGAATTATCGTTGACGGTGGAATTTTGGGACATACTGGATTTGAGAGCTGTCGCTGTCTTGAGACCATGCTGACTATAAACCGCCTCGTGATGGAGACAATCCAAATGCCGACATATTGCGAGTCAGATTGCAGATCCGATGGAGTAGGAAGTGGTTCGGATCATCATGCCGCTCGCGAACCTCTGGTAATGGTTAATTCGACAAAGAGTCCGCCGGAGGGGACGCGGAATTGTCGGGATACTCAACAAATTTGAGAAATAGTCCCTGAGGAGGTGCCGTTTGCCCGGCGAGGTCGCGATTTTTGGCAGCGAGCACGTCGGGGATCCACTCAGGCGGCTGCCGTCCTCGCCCGACTTCGACCATGGTTCCAACGATGTTGCGAACCATGTTGTACAGAAAACCGTTTGCTTCCACCTCGATGGTCAACCGTTGGCGAGGCGTGGCGGCTTGGTTTGCTTCTGGACTGAGCTGTTCGACAAAAACATCGCAGGCGTAAACGTGGCGAACGGTTGATTTGCGGATCGCACCGGCCGCTTGGAAACTTGCAAAGTCTTGTTCGCCGACGATGTACGTTGCAGCTTGGCGAACCAAATCGGGATCAATTTTGTGTTTCAATCGCCAGTGGTAACGGTGCAGGTACACATCTCGTGCACCCCCCAATTGCAATTGGTACCGATAGCGTTTGCGGGTTGCATCGCGAATGGCATGGAAGTCATCGTGGACTTCGACGGACTGAGTTACCACGATGGTCTCAGGCAAGAACGTGTTTACGGCACGCAGCAGACTTGCTGCATCGGCGGGCCATGACTGGATTTTGCAGTTCGCGACTTGCGCGATTGCGTGAACGCCCGAGTCGGTCCGCCCGCTGCCAATGACCTTGACCGATTCACCTGTGATCTTGCGAATTGCTTTTTGCAACTCCGTTTGGATCGTGGCTTGGCCCGGCTGGGTCTGCCAACCGGCGTAGTCCGTGCCGTCATAAGCGACGGTAAGTTTGAAATTGCGCGACATGCTGCTCGATTGGGTGCGAGACTGTCGCGACTACTTTGCCGCCGCGGCGCTGCGTTTGACAAGCAGCTCCGCAATTTGCACGGCGTTGGTCGCGGCACCCTTTCGCAAGTTATCGCTTACGCACCAAAACGCAATGCCATTGCCACCGCTGATGTCACGGCGAATTCGTCCGACGAACACGTCGTCTTTGCCTTCGCAGTCACGCGGCATCGGATACTGTTGATTATCCAGGTCGTCGACCACCGTGATCCCCGGTGCGTCTTCGAACAGTCGCCGAGCTTCGATCGTGGTGAGCGGTTTTTCGGTTTCCACCAAGATCGATTCGCTGTGTCCGATCGCAACCGGAACACGGACCGCTGTTGGGCAAACCTGGATGTTTTCGTCGCCCATGATTTTGCGAGTCTCGTACACCATCTTCATTTCTTCGCTGGTGTAGCCATCTTGTTTTTCGGAACCGATTTGAGGGATCAAATTGAAACCGATCGGATACTGAAACGTCTTGGGCGGATATGTCTTGCCGGTCAACGCGCTGCGAGTGCTGTCGTTGAGTTCTTCGGTGCCAGCCAATCCTGCACCGCTGGTCGCTTGATAAGTGCTGACGACCACTCGTTTGACGCCGGCGGCTTGGTGAAGCGGCGCAAGTGCGACGACCATTTGAGTCGTGCTGCAGTTCGGGCTAGCGATGATTCCTTTGTGGTTGTCGATCGCATCGGGGTTTACTTCGGGAATGATCAACGGAACCGTTGGATCCATACGCCAGTAGCCGCTTTCGTCGACCACGACGGCGCCTTCTTCGACCGCGTAGGGAGCGAAGTCGCGCGAAATTTCATCGGGCGTACTGGCGATCACCAGGTCGATGTTCTTAAAGGCACCCGGGGCCAGCAATTCGATCTTGATTGACTCGCCGTTGACACGAACTTCTTTGCCGACGGATCGCTCCGAGGCGAGGAGCTTCAATCGCTTGTAGGGAAACTTGCGTTCCTGAAGCTGTTGAAGAACGATACGACCAACGGCACCGGTGGCACCAACAAGAGCAAGAGTTTCGTACACGGCTAGAGTCTTTTGTCTAACGGACCTTCAGTCCGCTGGTGAGGAAAAGAAATCGGTATCTAAGCTTAGGAGCGGCGAAGAACGAATGGATCAGTTGTCTTCCAGGGCTTTGGCTGCTTTGGGAAGGTCTTTGTCGACCAAACCGAATCCGCCTCGTCCGCCAACCACACGGGATTCGACATCAGCGATCACGTCTTCAGCACTGGCCTCCCAGAACTTGGTGATCTTGTCTTTCGCCAGGGGTTTGTAGGATCGGAAAAGGCGAAAACCAACACCGCGTGCAGGGTCGCTGGTGAACCACCAAGGACTTTTGGGAAAGTTCGGGTCTTCTTCTTTCCACTCTTCGTCATCGCTAGCCAATCGAGCGGCAGCGCGAAGCTCGGGGGGATCTTTTTCCCAACTGCCACCACGGACGACTGCCGGGTAGGACTCTTCGGGCCATTTGACGACCTCGGTTGCATTGATCGGTTGTTTGTCCGCAAACGCTGCGTAGCCGTCTTCGGTGTAAGCGTTGACGGTCCATTCATACGCACTGCCTAGCATGTCATGCAGGCCATACGCGTTGGGTTTCTTGGAACCGACTGAAGCAGGGCCATCGTCCGAGTTGTCAAAATTCCAAGCGTAGTCGTCGATGTCGTCGGCTGATTCGCCCCAGTAATAAGGCGTCGTGGTTCCACCGCGTGCGGCGTACTCCCACTCAGCTTCGGTGGGCAGTCGCAGTTGCTGGTCAGTCACAATGCTCAGCCACTTGGTGAATTGTTGAGCCGAGTACTGCGTCATCGTCACCGCAGGTTGATCGGGTTCTTCACCGTACTCGTACGTGAAGCTTGGGTCGTACAGTTCGGTGGGCGCGGTGATCGCGTCGACTTTGTTGTCGTCGTTTACTTTGCGTTCGCCGTTGGCTTCAAACGTTTTGAAAATTCCGTACAGCTTCATGTACTCTTTGTACTGAGCCCAATTGATTTCGGTCTTCATCACCCACATCGGATCGACGACGACTTCGATCTGGGGACCTTCATCGTCGTTGCGGTCGGCTTCGGATTCTGGACTGCCCAATTTGAACTTGCCACCAGGAACCGGCACCATTTCGATCTTTAGTTCCGTGCCCGGGATCATGAAAGCGTAGGGCACCATAAAGCCCTCTTCGACTTTGACCGAGGGCCCATCGGCTGGCTTTTCTTGGGCAATGCCCAGCTTGGATCCCGAAGGCGCCTCGGCACTGACAGGTGCGGCAAGCAGCAGGGCAGCGAAACAGACAATCGCGGATACAACAGAACGACGCAGCATGATCAGTGTCTTTGGGGGAAGGTGAAGGTGGAGGTGGGAATAAGACAAGCGTGAGAGCACAAATTCCAGGGGCGATCGACTTCTCAAGGTAGCTGTTTGCAAGCGACCAGAGAGCGGTCTCAGCCTACATCGCGAAAGTGCTTTGGCCTCGGGCAAATTCAGAAACGGTTCGATGGCTTATGAATTTAGCTTTTGCAGCACCAATATTATAGGCAGCAATCGCCTTGGCTTGGAAAAGGATTCTAGTTGCGGAAGACCATCGCGGCGCCAAAGTTACCTAAGTGCCCGCAAATCCCGCCTCACCGGGATCTCAGGTCGCCTAACTGTCGCTCAAGACTGTCGCAAGAGTCATGCGCTACCTCATGCTGTCCGAGTTTCCTTTTGGGGCCGGCAAGACACCGCACACCAAGGCTCTGCTCTTAGGGGCATGCCTTTGCGAATTTTGTAACTGCTTACCGATGAGCCTAGCGAAGACACATTGGCCGGAAGCTGGGTTTTGAACCGTCGCTTGAAATTCGGCTATCTTGTTCATCCATTTCATTTCGCTGACGACTCACCACCGAAGTCAGGTTTTATGAACACGCCCGTTGCTTCTATCCTGCTTTTTATACTCGCATCGGTTTTCGGTGCGGTCGGACAGTTTCTGTACAAATCGGGAACCGACCCGGCAAGCGGGTCGCTGATCAGCTATGTCATGAACGCTCGGATTTTGGGCGGTGTCGTTTGTTACATCGCCGTGATGATTTTGTTTGTCGCTGCGTTTAAGCGAGGTGGCGAACTGTCAGTCCTGTATCCGATCTATGCCAGCACGTTTGTTTGGGCGTCTTTGATCGGTCTGTTGGCGTACGGCACACCAATCAGTCTGGTAGATGTCGGTGGAATGGTGCGGCTGTTTGCAGGCATGTTTCTGATGGGGTGGGGACATTGAATGATTCAACACAGAGCGATTCAACATCCAGCAAGCCGTCGAGTGATAACCGGCGCCCGCTGAAAACGCGCGGCTGGGCGATCTTTCAACGCTTGGCTGCTTGGATGGCAAAAAGCTCGATCACACCGAACATGATTTCCACGTTCAGCATCGTGTTTGCGATCGCAGCGGGAATCGCGATGGCGTTGACGAACCAAATCGATACTGGACAAGCGGATGTCGATTGGTACCGTCGTGCTCTTTGGCTGATCGCGGGTGTCTGCATTCAAGGACGACTGATCGCGAATTTGTTGGATGGAATGGTCGCCATCGAAGGCGGCAAAGCATCGCCGGTCGGTGAACTGTACAACGAAGTGCCCGATCGGATTTCTGATGTGGCAATCTTCATTGGCGCGGGCTTGGCCGTAGGTGGGCGATTGGATCTGGGATTAACGACTGGTGTCGTGGCTGTGTACGTCGCTTACATTCGCGCAATGGGAACCAGCGTCGGTGTGGGACAAGTCTTTTTGGGGCCGATGGCAAAACCGCATCGGATGGCTTTGATGACTGCGACTTGCGCAGTGTGCGCGATCCTGCCGATAAGTTGGCAACCGATTCACACGGCGACCGGCATCGGAATCGTCGGCGTCTCGCTGGTGCTGGTGATTGTCGGAGGCGCAGTCACATCCGTTCGACGACTCAGGCGGATTGGACTGTTGATGCGACAGCGCGCTGCGGCATCGGAGGCTGCTAATGTTTGATCATTTGTCGACGCACGTTTTGTTGACGCTCTTTGGGATCGTCGTCGCGTTGGTCACGTCAAACGCGATCTTATGGATCGCCACGCGAAAGAACCCGACGCGAGATTTGACCGAAGTTTCACTGCGGCTGAAAACTTGGTGGATGATCGTTGGACTGTTCAGTTTGGTTTTGCTCATCAGTCAAACGGCATCGATCGTCTTTATGGCGTTCGTCAGCTTCCTGGCGCTGAAAGAGTTCTTGTCGTTGATTCCGACTAGGCGCGCCGATCATCGCGTTTTGTTTTGGGCGTATTTGGCAATTCCGATTCAGTACTATTGGATTTACAGCCATTGGTTTGGTTTGTTCATCATTTTCATTCCCGTGTACATGTTCATGTGGCTGCCAACGCGGATGGTCAGCATCGGCGAAACGGACGGTTTCTTGCGAGCCGTCGGTACGCTGCACTGGGGTTTGATGACGACGGTGTTCAGTTTGTCCCACGCGGCGTATCTGCTGGTGCTGACGCCCGGCGAAACGTCGCTTGTTAAGCCGCAGTGGTCATCCGAAGCAGCGGCTGCGTGTAGTGGAGTCAGTTTGTTGCTTCTGCTGGTGTTGCTGACTCAGTTCAACGACATCGCACAGTTTTGCTGGGGAAAAATGCTGGGAAGCCGCAAGGTCGCGCCGAAAGTCAGCCCCGGCAAAACATGGGGCGGTTTGCTAGGCGGCGTTGCCTCGACCGTAGCCTTGGCCAGTGTGTTGGGGCCGTGGTTGACTTGCATGGATCTCACGCGGTCGGCAATCGCAGGGCTGATCATTGGCATCAGTGGTTTCTTTGCGGACCTTTCGATCTCCGCCCTCAAACGCGATTTGGGCGTCAAGGATTCCGGATTCAGTTTGCCCGGCCACGGCGGAATCTTGGATCGCGTGGATAGTCTGACGTTCACCGCGCCGTTGTTTTTTCACTTCGTTTACTACTGTTACGGTGAAGTGGTGGCGAGATGATCAACAACGCACTGCGATACTTGTATTTTTTGCTGATCGTCCGGCCGTTCGTGTTGGTAGTGATCGGATTGAACGCACGCGACTTGGATCGGTTGCCCAAGCACGGTCCAGCAATTGTCGTCGCAAATCACAACAGCCACTTGGACACGATGGTGTTGATGGCCCTGTTCGGGATGAACCGCTTGCACTGCGTTCGCCCGGTTGCTGCTGCGGACCATTTCTTGCGCAATAAATGGATGGCATGGTTTTCGACCAAGATCATCGGAATTATTCCGCTCAAGCGTGACATGAAGGGTGTTCGCACGGATCCACTGGCAGCTTTGAGTGAAGCGATCCAGGACAATCAGATTTTGCTGCTGTTTCCCGAAGGCAGTCGCGGCCAACCCGAAGTGCGTGAGAAGTTCAAAACCGGTGTCGCGCACATCGCCAAACGGCACCCCGAAGTCCCGATCACACCAGTGTTTCTACACGGTCTAGGAAAGGCGTTGCCCAAGGGCGAAGGCGTTCTCGTGCCATTCTTCTGCGACGTTTTCGTAGGCGAACCGCTGGCATGGAAAGGTGATCGCGCCAACTTCATGGCCGAAATGGAACAGTCCATCGACAACTTAGCCAGCCAAGTCCACCAGCCAGAGTTTTAGGTCGGTAGGAAATCTCGCTACGCAACTAATTGGCTGGCCGAATGCGGCGTCTGCGTCGGACGGTCGCAATCACTGTGCCTGCGAGAAGCAGAGCAAAGCTTGACGGTTCGGGAACGGCGGTTGCATTGAGTCTGACGAAGTCGAAGTCAACTTCTAGATCTGAGTCAGGGAATAACGCGTCGATTTGGTTTATGTTGACGAGTCTGATTTGAAGTGACTGGCCTAGTTGGGCGTGGGATTCAGTTGTCGCGAAGGAAATATTGCTGGTTTCAAAGGTTCCTTCGGCGATGGAACCACTCAGCGAGTTGTTGTCTTGCGCAATCACAACGCCTCCGGCCAACAGGTCGACGCGATAGCCGGGGAAACCCCTTAGGTCGAAGGATGGTCCCGACGCAATGTTTCCGATATCGACATCAAGCGAATAGGCGGTGTTGGGCTGGAGGGTGGCGGCCAATGTCTGTTGCATTCCGTATTCGCCTTGCCCACCGCTGCCTTCGAAATTGAAGGCAATCCCAACTCGTTGGCCATCGGTTGCACCGCCCGGAAAGAACGGTGAGCCAGCACTTGGCGTTAATGTACCGATGTAGTACGTGCCGCCTGCACCGCCGCCGGTGATCGAATTTGGATCGTAAAGCCCCCAACCGTTGTTCAGCGGGCCAAAGGTAAAGCCATTCGTGAAGTTTTCACCGCTAATGTCCTCGAAACTGGGGTTAATCACGGTCACAAGTTCGGCGTTGCCAGATGTCGCAAATGTGGCAACCAGGCCAAGCACAAGAAACAAGATTCGGTGCATGCGCGTCATGATTGGCTCGTGTGGTTGTGAGTAATGGAACGAGTGGGAAATGCCTTCTGGAAGGTGACTCGCCAAAACTTTGGAATCGCGACAAGAAAAGTCCGCTTTCCATCGCTAGATTCGTGCACGAATGTGATTTGCCCCGCCTCAGGCGTCATTCGCCCGGCGAAAAGAGCCGTCAAACAACCCATTGCTTCATCAAACTGGCGAAATCACACTACATGGTGCCGCCGCGTCAAAAGTGCCGTTGACGCGTTACGCCAGCTTGGCCTGCTGGCAACTTTTCGATGAATCCCGTTTTCACGGATACGACTGTGACGGACGCCTCTGCGAACGATCAAAATCCGGGCAGCCTGGCATCTTCTGACTGGCATGCGAGATTGCGTTCAGGCGATCCAGAACTGACCTCCCAACTTTGGGACAAGTACTTTCGGCGGATGGTACTGCTGGCCAGAAAACGCATGGGGGGCACACCAGCCGCAGCTCGAGACGAAGAAGATATTGCCCTGAGCGCTTTCAAGAGTTTTTGTCTGGGCGTTCGGGCAGGTCGCATCTCGCTTGATCCAGAAGATGTCAATCTGTGGCCGCTGCTGGTTACGATCACACTGAACAAAGCAATCGACCAGATCCGACACGAAAATCGGCTCAAGCGGAACACGCGCGACAACCCCGCCGGCAATGAGCCCAAACCGGATATCGAGGAGCTTTGCAGCCGTGAGCCAACGCCCGCCATAGCAGCGGCTGCATCGGAGACACTTGAGAACATGTTAGATTGCTTGCGGCAAACGCGAGACGGTGCTTTGCAAACGATTGCGATTGCAAGTATCGAAGGAAGCTCGGCTGGCGAGATTGCTGTTTCATTGGATTGCTCTCAGCGAACTGTTCAACGCAAATTGAAAACTATCAAAGCACTCTGGGAAGCAAGATTCGATCGTGATTGAACCAACACCTTCCACGTTCGATTCTTTACCACCCGAGCAGATGATTCTGGTCAATCGATACTGTGACCAGTTCGAATTGCTTTGGCAGCAGACACGCGATGCGTCGCCTTCGGAGTTCTTAGGAACGGTTGATTGCACTGATCAGAGAGTTCTTGGAGCTCTGGTTGAAGAGTTGGTGGCGATTGACATTCAGTACCGCCGAAAGTTCGGCTTGCCGGTGGAACGCAGCGTGTACGAAAGTGAGTTTCCGTCACTGTCGACCGACTTGGTGGACACGCTTGTCGAAGGCACGGTTGCGGGGCCGGTGGACGCAAATCGTTTTCATCCAGGCCAGCAGATAGGCGACTATGTGATCGAAGGATTGGCTGGCAGTGGTGGCATGGGGCAAGTCTACCGGGCGAAGCACAATCTGATGGGCCGGCGGGTTGCCATCAAGTTGTTGCAACAAAGTATCTATCAAGATCCTGTGGCCAGAAAACGTTTTGAACGCGAGGTTCATTCGTTGGCGTCTTTGTCGCATCCGAACATCGTCACCGCGTTTGATGCACGCGATGTGGACGGTGAGTTGTGTCTGGTCACCGAATGGGTCGAAGGAGCAACGCTTTCGGACACCGTGCGGACGCGCGGCCCATTGCCTGAATCGGAAGTCATCGAGATCGGCATTCAGACAGCGGGCGGTTTGAAGTACGCACACGATGCAGGGATCATCCACCGTGATGTGAAGCCCAGTAATCTAGTCATCGACGCTGATGGCCAAGTCAAGATTCTGGATTTAGGGATCGCTCGACTGAATTTGGAACCCGATCGCGATGCGTCGGTTGAGCCGTTGACGCAATCGCACCAGATGATGGGCACAGCAGAATTCTTGTCGCCCGAACAAGCTCGGTCACCGAAACGAGCGGGTGTTGCCAGCGACATTTACAGTCTTGGCTGTACATTGTTTTACCTGCTCAGCGGCCGTCCTCCTTACACGGGCGACTCGCCGATCGATGTGGTTTTGAAGCATGCCAATTCACCAACACCTGCCCTGTCGGCTTTCTCGACTGGCAAAGGCATTTCTGATCCGCTTAGTCAGTTTGTCCAGCAGATGATGGACAAGGATCCGGCGAAACGGCCAGGTTCGATGGCGGAAGTGACCAGTGTGCTGTCGGACGGCAGAGAGCGCGACGTGGTGGCCAGCGAATCAGCGACTGTTGGGCGGCAACGACCGATCGTTCGTCAGCTATCGCTGGCAGTAGTCGCTTGCGGAATTCTGGTGCTTGGATGGTTGGTTGCAAAACCATTGATGCAGCATGGCGTGTCGGGGGCGAGTCTCTCCAGTGGTTCGGGTTTGCATTTCAATGGTCGGACCAGTTACGCGATCGTTCCTGGATTCGATGTTCCCGTCAGTGACAATGCAATGATCGAAGCGGTTGTCACACCACACGCCGGACCACTGCCTGCGAACATTGTTACTTGGACAGGTTCAGAAAGCCTGGTTTTGTTTACCGCAAACGGCAAGAAATGGGGTGTGGCTTCGTTGCGTGATGGCGAGTCGACTCTTGTCGTGTCCAATCAAGAATTTGTCTTGGGCAAGACTTGCGTCGTCGCTGCGCAGCGGAGAGGTGCTGATTTGAAGCTGTGGCTAAATGGAGAGCAAGTCGATACGCGTCCGCTGGAATATCAGCTTCATTCGAGCGAACCGACTTTGTGTTTTGGCGGAGTGCCCGGGGATCTCTTTCCAGACGAAAACTGGGATCGGTTTTTCGCGGGTGATATTCACCGCATTCGCCTCTCCAATTCGCCACTGCCCGCCCCAGCGACAGACGCGGAGGACCTGACGGCCCTGGAATCAACGGTTGCGTTGTTTGACTTTCACGAGGGTGTGGGAGAATCAACGACGGATCGCACGCAGTTTGGCTGGACGGCGACGCTCGTGAAATCTGCGTGGGCGAACTAGTCGTCCAATCTGCTTTGCCGTGTCCGATTGGGCGGCGGTTCCACAGATCCAGCCCCTACCAGGCTATGGAGTCAATTCGGTGGGGCGAGCGTTTAACCGGACGCGGAGCTTTTTGACCGTTATCGTGTTGGCTGATTCTTTGCGTCGCACTGACAATTCGACTTCCGATCCAGCGATCGCGTTTCCGATGATTCGCATCAAGTGACCCATGTCACGAATCTCGACGCCGTCGACGGCGGTAATGATGTCACCGGGCAGGACGCCTGCGATGGCTGCTGGTGACCGACGATCAGCTAAACCGCCCACCAATGCGCCCCGCATCCGATGGTTTTCGCCGACAAACTGGTCGTCCGGAACTTCCGCCAATGAAACGCCTAGCCAACCGCGGTCGACGCGTCCTGAACGGATTAATTGTTCGTAGACTTCGTTTACAACATTGCTGGGGATCGAAAAACTGACGCCTTGGTAAGTGTCGCCGACGATGGCTGTATTGATGCCGATCAACTGTCCTTTGGCATCAACTAACGGCCCGCCACTATTACCGGGGTTTACCGCGACGTCGCTTTGCATGAAATCTTGGTAGCGTGTGCTCGCGCGGACCATGCGGTGCTTGCCGCTCAGGATTCCAAATGTGACGGATCGATCAAAGCCAAACGGACTTCCGACGGCCCAGACGGGCGAACCAACGCGGCTTCGATCACTGTCGCCCCACTGAATCGGAATCAAGCCGGTGCCATCGATCTTCAAAACCGCTAAATCAGTCAGGGCATCGGTGCCGACGATTGATGCGCCGACTTCACGGCCGTCGCTGAGCGTGACCGTGATGTCTTCTCCGTCGGCGATCACATGGCGATTCGTCACGATGTAGCCAGCTTTGTCCACAATCACACCGCTACCTTGATCGGCCGCCGGCATCATTTGAGTGGAAAGCAAACGATTGACTTGAGATTGATTCGCTGGCGAACGACGCTCGACTTCGATGTGAACCACGCTCGGACCGACGACCGAAGTCACCATCTGATAGGCTTGGCTAAGCGTGTCCAGGGAGACGTTTTTTAGGCCGTCAGTACCGGTTTCGTATTCAGCACGCAGTTCGCCGCGATGCCAAGCGAAACGGATTTCTTCGACGATTGAAGGAACCGCGTAACGGGCTGCGGCAAGCATGCACGCCATCGTGACCAGCAGCATCAAGCTTTGCAAAATGGGGTCGGGGCGTCGCAGCGTTTGTGTGCTTCGCTGGTTTGTCGGCGGCGATTTCGGGGCAGCTGTTTTGGCGTCAGATTTTTGGCCAGTGGGAGACGTTTTTCGTGAACCCGCCAGTGTCACTTCGGTCGACCGCGAGTTGTCGATGCGGTGAATTTCCAGCGAAGCCGGTGGCTGAAGGCTGTTGGGGCTGACTCGAGGTGGTGCGACGGGATTCGAAGCGACTTTCGATACCTGGGCGGGCCGCTGCGGCGCCGAATTGGCTGGCAAAGATGGATCGGTTGCGTCGACCGGAACTTCGCTTTGGAGCTGCGGGGAGTTCTGTTCAGACCGGAAATCATCCGGTCGGAATTCGCTGAGGCGGAAATCATCTCGCCATGGATCGTCAGGCTGGTCACCATTGGGCCAGTGATCGTCGGGCCGGCGAGCATCGGCGGGATCTTCTGGCGTCATCGTTGGACCAACTCCACAAGGGAAGAATTGCTGGGTGGTGACTCGTAAGCCAACGGCCGCTGTGGCAACGAGACGCTGCAGCGAAGATTGGAGCCCACAGTTTAAGGTCTTTTTTGCAGGTTGTCGCGTGATTTTGTCTCGTAATCGACGCGAAAAGAATCGGGGGTCCGCAGAATCGGACCTTCAACAGGCTTCCGCTCGGGGGATTTGGCGATCTCCGCAAAATTGTTGGGTGCAGAGAGACTGCGAGAAATTATGTCAGCGACTATGTTGAGGGTTTGAGATTTAACACCACTCCCCTGCCCTTCGATTCACACGCCCCCCGCTGAAATGTCACAGTCTGCTCGCGATTCTATCTACGAAGCGATTGCTTCGATCCGTTTGGTTGATCCTCATACGCACATCAATCCGCACAATCCAGGTTCGCAAACCCTGGCCGACATTCTGGGCTACCACTACTACACCGAATTGGTCCATTCGGCCGGGATGCCCAAGTCACGGATCGAAGAAGACGGGATCTCGCCGCGCGAGCTGGTCGGGCGTTTGGTCGAAGGCTTGCCGAACATCGAGAACACGGCCAACTACCAATGGCTGATCAATATCTGCAAAACGTTCTTTGACTTTGAAGAAGACCGGATCACCGCTTCCAATTGGGAGTCGTTGTTTGATACTGCCGAAGAAAGAATGAGTTCAGCGCAGTGGCCCGAAATGGTGCTGGACAAAAGTAACGTCGAAGCGGTCTTTCTGACCAACGATTTTGACGACGATTTGGAAGGCTTCGACACCAATACATACATCCCTTGTTTGCGCACCGATGATCTTGTGTTTCATCTTGGCAAAAGCCAGACGCGCGAAAGACTGGCGGCGTGCAGCGGCATCGAATTGGATGGTTCGCTGCAAAGCCTGCGAGAATCGCTACGGCAGCGTTTTGAGCATTTTGTTCCACGTGGCGCGCGGGCTTGCGCCATTTCGATTCCACCTGATTTTCAGCCCGGTCAAGTTGCCGATGGACGAGCGGAAACTGCGCTCGATGCCATTTTGACCAAAGGCGTCGACGCCGACGCGTCGCATCATGTTGCGCTATCACGCCGAGTCTTTTGGACGCTGGCGGAACTGTGTGATGAATTTGGTGTGCCGTTTGATTTGATGATCGGCGTTAACCGTGGCGTGTATCCGGGCGGTGTTTATCAAGGGCAAGACCTCTACGACAGCCGCGTTTCGCTGACGCAGTATCGTGAATTGTTCAACGCTTTTCCGGACGTGAAATTTCCCGTCTCTGTTCTGGCAAGTGTGACCAACCAAGAGCTGGTCAGTCATGCTTGGATTTTTCCCAATGTGATCACGAACGGTCACTGGTGGTACAGCAACACGCCGTCGTTTATCAAACGCGACACGGCGGCACGCTTGGAAGCAGTTCCTCGCAACAAGCAAATTGGCTACTACAGCGATGCGTACAAGCTGGAATTTGTTTGGCCCAAGTTTGACATGTACCGAAATATTTTGGCCGATGTTCTGGCCGACTATTTCGTAGGTGACTGTGGCTGGAGCGAAGAACAGGCGATTGAATTGGGCTACCAAGTGCTGCGTGGAAATGTGGACGCGATTTTTCCTAGTCGGTCGGGCGATGCCGAATCAGACGACGCCGCATCGATGTCCGCTGCTGAAGGCGACTCCCTGGGCGTTGCGGGATTAACGGGAGCCGGCGCAGCAATAGCGGCGAGCGCAATGGGGATGCTGGGAGTTGGTGACGCGGCGGAGGTGAGCGGCGTACACGAAATTGTCGATGATGCGTCAGAGCTCTACGACACGGTTGTTGACATCCAGGAGATTGCACCGGAGGCGGTCGAAGAATTCGATGTCGCCGATGAAGAATTGGACTTGGATCCCAACCCTAGCGAAGACGAGATTCAAGCAGCGGATGTGGACGACGTGGAGCTTAGTGATCTATCAGAGAACACTGTTGATGCCGGTGTGATCGAATCGGAAGCGGAGCCAGATGCACTGGACGTCGGTGATCTGCTGGGTGACAAGGACGTCACTGCAGAAACAGACGAACTGGATCCCGACGTCGCCGTTGATTTTGATGAGGATGCCGACGGTAATTCAGAGCTCTCGCCAGAGATTCAATTGTTGCGTGGCGAATCGGGATTTGCACCCGACGAAGCATCGTTGCAGTTGGTCAAAGATCCCGTTACCGGTGAACTGACTTTCGCGGAACCATCGGCTGACGAAGATTTGCAGGGCGATGATGCTTCCGCTGAATTGGATTTGACCGACGATGAAACAGATTCAAATGACGACAGCTTTGGTGCGGGTTTGGAAGTGAATGTCGAATTGGACGAACCAGCTGACGCCGGGGAAGAAAGTGCGAGTGATATCGACTTGCTCGATTTCGATGGCGATACCAACAGCTAGGATCGACCCCACGTTAAGTGGCACGAAACATCGTTGATTCTCCGCGGTTGAATTGCTCGATCGCATTGTGCCCCGCCTGGCTGCTGAAAAGAAATTCAGGCCGGCGGGACACATCGCTGTGTCTGTTGCATTGCGTTCAACAGTTGCGTTTAGAAATCGCTGCTTAGGTTGAGAGCGAACGATTGATGGCAGCGACCAGAGCCATGATGGATGCTTTGGTGATCGATTTGCTGGTGCCGGCTCCGAACAGTTCTTCTCCGTTGGGTTTTTGCGCCAGGATGTACGCGGCTGCCGAACTACCCGAACCGGCTTCCATGGCGTGTTCGTTGTAGTCCTTGATGTCGTAGTGCAAACCAAATGTTTCTGTCAGCACGTGGACGCATGCATCGAGCGGTCCGTTGCCTTCGCCCAGGATCGTGTGATCTTCGCCTTGGTAGGTGAATTCAAATTGGTAACGTTCGACGTTTTCTTTGTCGCATTCGACAGGTTTGTGCGATCGATAAACTAACGTTGCCGATGGATTGATGTACGTATCGACAAACTTCGTCGCGATTTCACGCGAACCGATTTCTTCGCCGGTTTCGTCGGTGATTTTCTGAATCACTTGGCTGAATGCGACCTGCAGACGTCGTGGCAAACGAAAGCCAAGTTCGTTTTCGACTAGGAATGCGACTCCGCCTTTGCCGGATTGGGAATTGACGCGAATCACCGGATCGTACTGCCGGCCAATGTCCGCCGGGTCGATCGTTAGATAAGGCACCTCGAAGAGATCTTGTCCGGTTTCTTCCATTGCGTCGTAGCCCTTCTTGATCGCGTCTTGATGCGACCCAGAAAACGCGGTGAAGACAAGATCACCCGCGTATGGCATGCGTTCGGGGACTTTGATTTCGGTGCAAAATTCGGCCACGCGGCGGACTTCCTTGATATTGGAAAAATCCAACGTCGAATCGATCCCCTGCGTCGTCATGTTCAGTGCCATCGTGACGATGTCCAAGTTGCCCGTTCGTTCGCCATTGCCAAACAATGTTCCTTCGACGCGATCTGCGCCGGCCAACAGTGCCAGTTCGGATGCGGCGATTCCTGTTCCACGATCGTTGTGGGTATGGAGCGAGATGATGCTTTGTTCGCGGTGTTTGAACAAACGACAGAACAATTCGATTTGGTCTGCGTGGACGTTTGGCGTTGATAGTTCAACGGTCGAAGGCAAATTCATGATCGCTTTGTTATCGACCGTCGGTTGCCAGACGTCACAGACCGCATCGCAAATCTCCGCCGCGAATTCCATTTCGGTGCCGGTGAAACTTTCGGGCGAATACTGGTACCGAATCGTGTCGTCTTTGACATTGGAGGCTAACTGGTGGATCAGCTTGGCTCCATCGACCGCGATCTTGACGACGTCGGCTTTGTCAGCGCTAAAAACAACGCGGCGCTGCAAGACGGACGTGGAATTGTAAAGGTGCACGATCGATTGTTTCGCACCGCGGATTGCTTCAAACGTCCGCTCGATCAAATGCGGCCGCGCTTGTGTCAGCACCTGGATCGTGACGTCATCGGGGATCAAATCGTTTTCGATCAATTCCCTGACGAATGCAAAATCCGTCTCCGATGCTGCCGGAAATCCAACTTCGATTTCTTTGAAACCGATTTGTAGAAGGGTGCGAAATAGCTCCATTTTCTTCGCCGGGCCCATCGGATTGATCAGCGCTTGGTTACCGTCACGAAGGTCAACGCTGCACCATATTGGCGCTTGGGTGATCGTGTTGTTGGGCCAGGTTCGATCGGGCAAATTGATCGGCGGAAACGATTGGTATTTCGACATTCTGGTGTCTCGCGTTGAATTGCGATGAAAGGAAACGCTAAGGTTTTGGCATAAAAAAACCCGAGTCTGCTGCTCTGACCAGAGCGACTCGGGAACGTTGTCTTGTATTTTGGGATCACAGCGTGGTGATCGTGACAAACCCTTATCGCCCGCCGGAGAGGCGTCGCAGGAGTAGCAGCGATAGGAGCAAGTTGTTTGTCATGGACGCATCATAAACAGGGGCGCGGCAGGGAGTCAACGGTTCTTGGCGATTCATCGGTTTCTACGACGGCAGTGCACGCCGCTTAGGCAGTCTTTCCGCTGATGGTACGAACCACGTTGCAGAAACAGTCAGCCGAATTTGCCGGCGTTGCGTCGGCGGCGGTGGTTCGTGCCGCATCGCTCATCGCCGCTAATTTCACTTGGCTCGTCCGTAAAGCCGTATCAATCGATCGCATTATCGATTCATCGTCCAACGGGTCGAATCGCCAGCCGTTTTTTCCTTCGATGACTTTGGCTTCGACTGACTGAGCCAGCACACTCCCCAGGACCGGAAGTCCCGAGGCCATCGCTTCGATGGGGACCAGTCCCCATTCGTCGCCCAGCGTGGGGAAGACACAGATGTCAGCCGCTTGGTTCGCCGCGGAAAGTTGTTCGCTATTGCAGTGCCCCAGTAGATCAATCTCCAGTCGGTCGCTCTGCAATGCCTTGACTTGGTCCGCTAGCGGTCCATCACCCGCAATTGCAAGGGTAACGCGTGTGTGATCGTTCTTGCTCAAGTAATCAGCGAGCAATTGTGTAAAGGGAAGAATTCCTTTTCGATCGCTGATCACGCCACAGTAAAACAGTCGGCGATGCCCGTCGTCGCTGAAAGTTTGTGCGCCGCCGTAAGTGGTTTCGTGATCAATGCAATACGGAAAGTGAAACAGGCGTTCTTCGGCAAATCCGATCGATTCCAAATAACGCTTGCAGCTTGGGCCGTTGTACGTGGCATAGTCGACGCGTGATTTAATGAATCGTCGCGTCAATCGACGAAGCATGCCGCGCTCGTTTTCGATGTGATCGGCCATGTTTCCAACCATGACCAAGGGCACCTTGCGATGGGTCAGTCGGTAGAGACTGCTGAGCACCGTCCGCATGCCCATCTCGTAGCTAAACACGATATCCGGTTTCAGTTCTTTGAGCGTTTTGACCGTGTCAGTGGGGATGTGAATGAAGTTCGGTTCATTGAATCCTGACGAGTGTTTCCATCTGGCGGTGATCATCTTGTTCTTTTGGATGCGAACGTTGAGATCTCCCCAATCCGCTTGCCACGCTCGATCGGGTTCCATATCCGTCGATAAGAGGATCGTCAGCTTGCCGACCTGTTTGGTGACCTCCTGTAGAACCAGCGAGTGATGCCGGCGCAAATAGTTCGTCAACACGACCACGTGCGCGTCCCGCAGGGCGGGGACAGAATCTTTGAAGCGGCTGATCATCGGAAAGGGCGACGCATCGAAGCGTTTTTTGAGGGAGACAAGTGGGGGCGGTATTTTGCCCAGGCAACGTCGGTGCGCTAAGGCGCCGGCACGCTGAGAAGTCAACGCGGTAATTACGAGTACTACTCGCTGCGTGCCGCGAATGAAGCAGCCGGGGCATCGAATCACGATGTTATTTGCAATGGCACGATTCCTAGCCCGCTTTCGGTCCGTTTAACGGCATTTGTCCATTCGTGAGTCTGGTGGATCACGCTGGGAGCGGGTTTGCGGGCGAAATCGATGGTTTCTGGCTTTGATCCGGTCGAAATTCAGAGTTCCAAGAGCGGGTTTTGGTGCGCCGTCGTGCGATCCGACGCAAATCTGCCATTGATTATTTGCGTGCGTCTTGCGTACGCCCTGCGTAATGTTATATTGGTGGCTGATTCTTTTGACATGCACACTGACTGACAGGCCACCTATGACATTTTTAATGGTCAACTTGGAGGATTCGGCCGACTGCCGAAAAGCCCTTCACCATCTGCGTCGCCGCGTTCGGCGGCTCGAGTCGCGAGGATGCGAGCCCGGCGGAGACCCGGACGGTCCACGGCCCAAATTTGATTGCGACGACACGTCGCTCGGTCGACCTGAGGGTCCGCCGCGTCGCGGTCGAAAAAAGCATCGCGGCCGACACGGACCCGATGACATGATCGACGCAAAATCGACCCTAAAGCAAAAATTGGAACGTGTCCGGCGCCGCGGCGTTTGGCGATTTTTGTCAGGCATTGCTCGGCTGAACGAACAGCCGCGTTCACTGGCAGAATTTGACGACGCGCTGGATTTGTCCAAGAACAAGATGCGTTCGACCAAAGCCATTTTTGCAAAGCTAGAAAACCGCTTGGACATGCGGTTCTTGGTTCCCGATCCGAATGGCGAAGAGGACGATGCGGGAAATCCTCGTTACGTCATGCCCAAACGAGTTCGTAAGCAGATTCGGAATCTGATCGACGACTGAGTTGGTCGCCGATGCGCAATTCAACGTTGTCCATGTGACGAATCCGTGGGCTCTGGACCGATCGCATCCGCACTGCCGGGAATCTCTACGTCAGCAGGATTACTGCAAGGCCAGGTGAATGAAAATACTGCGCCTTGGCCAAGTTTGCTTTTGAGGCTGATTTCACCACCAAGTCGTTCGACCTGTTTCTTGACGATCGCCAAGCCCATGCCCGTTCCTTCGACTTTGGCATTGGTGACTCGTTGGTACATCTCGAACACTTTTTTATGGAATTTGGGTTCGATTCCGGGGCCATTGTCGGAAACTTCAAAGTGCATCCAGTCGCCGACGCGATCAGCACGAACCTTGATTTCGCCGCCGCTTTCGCGGTCGATGTACTTCACGCCATTGGTGATTAAGTTCAGCAAAACTTGATTGAGCGGCGTCTTTGATGTGTAGAACTCGACGCTCGGAGGCATCGCTTCAATGCGGATGCCCCGAGGAACTTCGATCAAAGAAACGATCGAATGAACAATCTGGTGAGTGTCGACTACTTCTGGAATCGCGTCGATTCGTCCCGCACGCGAATACTCCAGCAATTCGTTTAGCAGCATTTCCATTTTGATCACGCGTTCTTGCATTTGCTGCAAGTGGAGTTGTGACTCTTCGGGCAATTGGTCGCCGCAATCTTCTTGGACCCATTGGGCAAGGTGGTTGATTCCACGCAGAGGCGACTTCAAGTCATGCGAAGCGATGTAAGCAAAATTGTCTAGCTCTTGGTTGGTCAGTTCCAGGGCTTTGGCTTTGTCCGCCAATTCGTCGGAAAGCCGCTGAGACCGATGGAGCAGTTCGCGTGTTTCCAGGTTCTTTTCGTTGAAGATTCGTGCGGCTCGCGCCATTCGGCCAATTTCATCATCCTGATCGAGAGCCGGTATCTCGTCGACTGTTTGCCCCATGCCCAGTTTGCGAAATGTTTCGGTGATGCGCGAGATTGGAACAACGATACGATAGGACAGGCGAGCTGCCATCCAAATCGCAAACGCCAGTGCAGCCAGCGACGCGAGGAGCCCGAACCAACGGGATTGGGTTGTCGCGTTGGTCCGTCGTTGGCGATTCAGTTCGCGATTGGATTCGACAAAGCGTTTGACTTTGTCGGAGAAGTGCACGAATTCAGAGATCTCGCCCGACATGACTACGTTGGAGTAGTACATGTAGCCGCGAGTGGCTTGGAAAGCCCGCGTGCCAGAGCTTTTGAAGTCGACCAGCTTTTTCTTGAGCAATGCGCAAAGTTCAAGAACGGCTGCTGAATCATTTTTTTCCTCGATTGTTTCTACCAAGCTGCGCGATGTCGCGATCCCGTCCATCGCATCTCTAAATGCGATGTAGTCCGGTTCGATAAAATATTTCTGAAGCGATTGGTAGGAAGAAGCGTGTGATTGAACGAGTTCGACAAGCTCGGCGTCCAAGCCAGTCGCTTCTTCGCTGGCTAAAAGTATCAGCTGGTTGATCGATTGTTCGACACTGTCGTATTGGGACGGCAGATCGTCAAAGACCAGCCTGGTACGTAAGTCGCGTTCTTGGGAAGCGTGTTTGAGCTGATCGGCAAACATGATCAGCGATTGTTTCATCTCGCTAAGCGTCTGATGCAAACCAGTCGCGTTGGTTTGCTGATTGACGTTGTCGATTTGGGAAAGCAGGCTGCGCTGAAGTCCCAGGGCGGTTGTGAGCTGAGATTTATTGCCCGTGCTGAGATATTTTTCCGACCGTGCTTTGAGTTCTTGCACGTTCCGATCGAGTTCACCCACCTTGCTGAGAGTCTGTTCGGATCGCTCGTAGACGGCAAAGAACTTGATCAGTTTGGTCTGGCCAATCCACCCAATTGCTGTGCTCAAGACGCACAACGCGACGAGCCCGACGCAGGTGCGATAGATTCGCCGGCGCAGGGACGGCTGGTGGTTGTCGCCGAGCATGGGGGAAAGGCTCTTGTTAATACGGAGTGAAAAACGATAAGCGGTTGATAAGGATTATCGGTCAGATAGTCAGATGTTTACGACGCTATCCCGACAAGAAATCGTTCCAGCGAAGCAAGCTGTGTTCGTACGTGTTCATCACGGTGTTCCATACCGCAATGTTGCTAAATCGACGTTTGTAAGATCCTCCATCGCGAATACTTCCTTCCGTGACCGCGGTTTCGCCAGACGTTCCCGGAAGGTCCTCGGATGCGGGTTTACCCTGATACCAATAATCCCACTCGGCTGGACTCAGCTCACTCTTGGACCGTTGGGGATTGGAAATGTAATAACCCTGGCGGGCGATGAATGCGCCGGGCCAGCCCGAGAGCCACCAATTCATGTATTCATATGCGGTGTCTTTTGTATCACCGTCCGTCGCAGACGAAAGGCACATCACGCCGTGCCAAGCCCGATAGCCTTCGCGCGGTGATGCGTAAACACAATCGATGCCCTGTTCACGCAGCTGAAAGACAGCAGGCGAAAACATGCTTGCGATGGTTGTCTCCCCTCGTTGCATCATTTTGACGGACGCTGGAACGCTGCTCCAAACGCCGCGAAAGTGGCCTTCACGTCGCATTTTCAGCAAGACCGTGAAGAGTTGATCCAGCTCTGCTTTGGTAATGTCACCGATGTCTGCGAACTTCATTAGGCCCTTTGCTTGGACGGCCAGTGCGAGGTCAAACAGCCCGATGGTTGGTTCGTTGACAATGGCAACTTTCCCGTGCTGCGTTTCATCCAGTAGCCATCCCCAGCTTTCGGATTCGTAGGGGGTTCCGCGTGGGATCACGTCCGCGTTGTAGCCAAACGAATCTACATTGTGGACGTAGGGAAGAAAGCTAACTCGCTTGGTTTCTTCGTTGCCCAATTGGTCCTTTTCTTGAACATACAAAATTCGATTAGGCGCGTCGCCCGCGCCTAGTTTGGCGTCCGGTGAAAGTCTGCCCGTTTTTGTCAGTTCGTTGATCTCCGACCAGTACCGGATGCGTGTGGTGTCGATCGACTGAATGGCTCCTGCTTGCCAGAGCACGCGGATGCTGTTGGACCATTGCTCGTACAGGTCAAACGATGCGGGTTGTGTCGACGCCTGATGAAGCACTTCTGCACTTCCGCCAGGTGAAAACTGGAGCTCGATTCCCAGGTCTGACTGAGCTCGCTGGCGAAGTTCTTCTTGGAGTGTCACGTGCGTGCCCAGCACACGTAGCACGCGGCGTTTCTTTACCAGTACAGTCGGCGCCTCGGCCGCCGGTGCGTTTTGTTTGGTCGCAGCGAGTCCGGTTGCAATGAGGCCCGTCGTAGCGAGCGACGACGTGATAGCGGTCGTCGATCTCTGCAGTGCTTCGCGACGATTGATTTTCTGCATCGCATCTTGCCTGGGAAAAAGTTTCTATCGACAGAGTGGGCTGCCAGTGCGGTGGGAACGGAGTTTAGCTTTGCGAGTGATCGATGCGAACGTCAACGTAATCCATGCTTGCCGCTGTGGCTGCTTGAAAACCGAGCGGCGAATCTTCGTAAACCAGGCAAGTGTCGGGGGCAACACCCAGACGCCGGGCTGCTTCGAGAAAAACGTCGGGTTCGGGTTTATGTAGCTGAGTGTCTTCTGCTGCAACGATCGCATCAAATAGCTGCGTCAATCCAATGATCTCCAATTGAGCCAAAACGACTTCGCGTTCACTGCCCGACGCAACCGCCATGGGCATTTCACCAGCGTAGTCTTTGGCGATCTGGCAAATGTCCGCTCGCGGCTCCAGTTGGCTGATATGGTTCATGAAAGCGGCCTCTTTTTCCGCGGCGACTGCGACGGAATCGATGCTGATGCCATGATCCTTGGACAGAATCGTCACGATTTTTTGTGTCCGCATTCCTCCCATCGCATAAAACCGCTCTTCGGTAAACTTGATGCCGTAGCGGTCCATGGTTTCGCGCCAGGCAAGAAAGTGCAAAGGCATCGAGTCGGTCAACGTACCGTCGCAATCAAAAATTAGCCCGCCGTATTGATCTCGTAGTTCCACTGTGGGGTCCAATGTCGATTAAGTTAAGTTAAATGATTCGAGTGAAGGATCATTGTTTGACAGGGGGCTGCTTTTGTGAAGTTTGGCCAGTCGTATATCACCCGCTGATTTTTTGCGGGTCTGTTTCAATGAGCCATTTTTTAGTGAGCCGTTTTCCAGTGAACGATTCGATGACCTGCAGGAACCCCCGCAAAATGAACTGCCCAGCCCAGTGGAAGATCCAGTGGAAGATTCTGTTCGCTGCCGTTTTGGCTGGAGTGTCAGTCACTCTTCACGCCGATGACAGCCCCCGAGTAAAAGAGTTGACGGTCGCCAAAAAAACGCTTGCCTCTGCCACGCAGTTTATGCGTGATCGCGTATCGGTTCACGGTGGGTACTCGTGGTTTTCCAGTGCGGATGGAAAATTAAGCCATGGCGAAGGTGTCGCCGGGCCCGAGCGTGTCTGGGTTCAGCCTCCTGGTGCGCCAGCAGTCGCAATGGCAATGTTAAAAGCTTATCGGGCGACAGGTGATCCCATTCATTTGCAGGCTGCCAGAGATGCGGGAGACGTGTTGATTGGTGGCCAGTTGCGCAGCGGTGGCTGGGGGTATTCCATCGAACTGGACGAAGAGGCTCGCAAGAAGATCCCGTACCGCGTTGGTCCAAATGGCGGGCGCGATAAGATTTTGCCTCATCAATGGCCTGGCGGGTGGGGAGTCTGGAAGACTCGTAAGTACAAGACAAACCGAACATTGATCGATGACGATACCACTCCGTCGGTGATTCGTTTTTTGGCTTCCCTTGATCAATCGCTTGAATTCAAGGACGCCGAAGTTCACGAAGCGGTCATGTACGCGCTGCGGTCGGTCATGGGATCACAGTATCCGATCGGTGCCTGGGGCCATAACTACGATCGCTTTCCACTGGAATCTCCCAGCAAAACTCACTATCCGATTGTGAAAGCATCGTACCCCGATCGTTGGACCAAGAAATCGCAGAACGATTTTACTGGTTGTTACATGCTGAATGATCGTCAAACGATGAACATGATCGAAACGATGATGCTGTGCGCAAAGATCTACAACGACGATCGTTTTTGGTATAGCGCGAAACAAGGTGGCGAATTTCTGATTCTGGCTCAGATGCCGGATCCACAACCTGCTTGGGCTCAGCAGTACAACCACATCATGCATCCCGTTTGGGATCGCAAGTTTGAACCGCCTGCGATCACCGGCGGTGAATCCCAAGATGCGATGCGGACTTTGATCCGACTTTACCGCGAAACGAAAGATAAAAAATTCTTAGAGCCGATCCCGCGAGCGTTGGCGTATTTGAAAACATGCTTGCGTGACGATGGAAAACTTGCACGCTACTACGAACTAAAAACCAATCGGCCTCTCTACTTTGATAAGGCTTACCAAATCACTTATGACGATGCCGACATGCCTGATCACTACGGGTTTATTCGGGAGTCGCAGTTGGATGAAATTGAGCGAGACTATTTGGCTGTGCTGAACGATCCCGACGCTCCGATTCAGTTCCAGTCAAATGCAGCCATTCGCGCTGCTGCGACGAAAGCAATGCAAACCCAAAACGACGACGGTGCTTGGCTGGAAAAAGGATTCGTACGCAATCAGGATGGCAAAAAAGTCATTCCACCCGAAGGTGTTGTTTCGTCACAAACCTATATCGACAACGTGGACGCAATTTGCGAACTGATACGTTTATTGAAAGAGTGATGTAGACCGACAGATTGGCTTGCCTGAGGCACGATGAGGAGGAATGAAGTGGATAAACGATCGGTTTTCGGATTGGTGTTGGGTTTTCTGAGTGTGCTCTCCCCTGCCCCGTTTTTAACTCAACTGCGTGGTCAGCCTGCAGGCAACAAAGGCGCGGCCGTTTTTTACGAGCCGATCACGGTCATCGGCTCGGCAACGAACGCGGATGGTGAACCGATCGAGGACGCAACGATCTATCTGGCCAGCGTGCGATTTCGACAACAATTGCTTGGCGAGACGACCACTGATGCTCAGGGCAACTATCGTTTCGCGAACGTCAGTCTGCCTGTGCAGCAGTCTGATCGTCGCGGCAGCGAAGATTATGGTGTGTTTGAAGTTTTCGGGGCGGCCAAGGGATACAGCACCACTTGGCGTGGTCAGCGTTGGTACTATCCGGATCGACGTCTTGGAGTCGGCGAACGCGACAATCCCACGGAGTTCGTGGGGGGCCAGCCTATTCGCCAAGATCTGATTTTCCGAACGCCAGCGAAACTGAGCGGACGTGTCATTGATGAAGATGGCGTCCCTATCGCGGGAACAAGGGTCGTTTTGTTCAATGCCCAATCGGTCTCAGTTGATGGGTACGACGGCGAAGTGGAAGGCGACACATACGTCGGGAGCGAAGACTTTACGGCGCTGTATCTTTCTCGCGTGATTCCCGCGGACATGCGGATGCGGACGACTGATCGTGAAGGACGATTTGCTTTCGACAATGCGAGAGCCGAGACGCACTACCGCATGTACGTTACGCCGCCAGGGTTTGCCAAACGGCAGGTCTATGCAGCGACGTCAGAACCAAGGAACGTTGCACATTTGGGGCGTGCAATTTTGTTTGACGGCATGACGATTGAGTTTCGCAAAAGGCAGCGAAGTCGGATCACGGTTCTCTACGACGATACGGGGAAGCCGGCCAAAAACGTTTTCGTCAATGTCTCGGGTGATGACGCTCATCAATCGGAAACGACGGACGCGAACGGCCAGATCGAAGTGCTTCTTCCCCCAGGCGAGTACAAAGTCGGTTATCGCACTGAGTATGGGACACCATACTATTCACGGCACGCGAGAGAAGGCAGAATCGTTCATCGGATCAGTGGAGATACCAATGGCAACCCGCTAACGATCCGGTTGGAACGCGTAGCGACACTCCAGATTACGGTCCTGAGTGATCCGACTGGCAGGCCACTCGAAGGTGTCGACATTTGGGTCAAAGGTGGTGACTACACCGGCAGTTACGCTTGGCGAAGTTGGAAGCCGCCCAATATTTCGTCCGTCGAACGGCCTCGCACGGATGCCGACGGGCAGATACAACTCTTTTTGCTCGCAGGAGTTTACCGAATTGGGGCAGGCGACCAGTTCGCACCTGTCAGGCACCAAATCGATACGAAGGGCAGCGAAGTGCAATTGCAAGCTGGGCAGAGCCAAGCCATCACGCTGAAATTGAAGCGTCGCGGCGCGCGTTGAAAATGCAAACAGGCAGCAGGTGCAATTCCCCGTGCCGCTGGCAATCTCTTGTGCCGCCGGCAATGTTTCGTGCCGTCCACTTACGGTTTCTTGACCAAGCCGGTGCTTGATAAAGCCCGTGCTCGTTAAAGCCCGGGGGATTTTCACGAGCGAGCGGCAAAGCGGAGTCTGCTTAGTGCTTTCGAGCGATTGAGAGAATCCGCTTATGACCCGCGAGGTCTTTGATGAAACGCAGGTCTTCGAGCTCCGAAATTTGGCCGACCAGTTCGGCGCAGGCTTCCGCGATCATCGGGCTTAGTTCGATGATCAGCCGGCCGCCGGGATTGAGCCGATCGTACGATTCCCCTAGCAAACGCTTGATGATTTCGGTTCCGTCGGGACCCGATACCAGAGCTTGGCGCGGCTCAAAATCGCGAACGCTGGGTAGGAGATCTTCGTATTCAGCTTCGCTGACGTACGGTGGGTTGCTGCAGATGATGTCGAACTTTGCGGGCGATTGGACTTCAGCCAGCAAGTCGCTTTCGATGAAGCGAATTCGTGAATCGACTTTGTGTTTTTCGGCGTTCCAGGTTGCGATTTTCAGTGCTTCGCTGCTTTGATCGATCGCCGTAAATTGGGCGTTGGGCAACGCGACGGCCAAAGCGATCGCGATTGCACCGCTGCCTGTGCCTACGTCAGCGATCTGTAGCGGCGCATCGGTTTTGTTGATCAACTTGGCGCAATCGAGTGCTTCGATGACCAAGTGTTCGGTTTCGGGACGCGGGATCAAGACGTGTTCGGTCACGCGAAACTTCAGCGAGTAAAATTCTTTGTAGCCGACCAGTTGGGCCACCGGCATGCCCTCGCCGCGGCGGCGAACCATTTCGCGGAAAGCGACCTTTTCTTCTTCGGTGGGAATTTCAGCAAACGAGGTATAGAGCTGGATTCGTTCGCAGTCTCTGGCATGCGCCAGTAGCACTTCGGCGTCGAGTCGGGCCGACGGGCTGCCGCGTTTCTTGAAGAAATCCGTCGTCCACTCCAACAGTCGCAAGACTGTCCACGCTTCTTCCTCGGTGTCGGACATGGTGTTGGTAAGCAAGGTAGATGGTAGTGGATCTTGCCAATGATCCGTCGGTGCAAGGATCTTTGGCAAGATCCACTACGGCAAGAATCGAAGTCGCGATTCGTTAGTCGACCATGTCGCCGCGAAGTTGATCGCGATCGTATTCGATCAAGGCATCAGTCACGGCTTGAACATCGCCGGTGATGATTTGATCAAGTTTGTAAAGCGTCAGGTTGATGCGGTGATCGGTCAGACGGTTTTGCGGAAAGTTGTAGGTGCGAATCCGTTGGCTGCGATCACCCGATCCAATCAAGCCTTTGCGTTGTTCGGCCTGCTTGGCGGCTTCTTCTTCGCGTTTCTTTTCGTAGATACGAGCCTTGAGTACCCGCAGTGCTTTGGCCAAGTTTTTGTGTTGGCTCTTTTCGTCTTGGCATTGCACCACGATTCCGGTTTCGTGGTGAGTCAGTCGGCATGCGGAGTCGGTTTTGTTGACGTGTTGTCCGCCCGGTCCGGATGCTCCGTAAAAGTCTTTTCGATAGTCGTCAGGTTTCAGGTCAATTTCGATGTCTTCGGGTTCCGGCATGACCGCGACGGTGGCCGCGGACGTATGGACGCGGCCCTGGGTCTCCGTTTCGGGCACACGTTGCACGCGGTGTCCGCCCGATTCGTAGGCCAAGTCGCGGTAGACGCTTTCGCCTTCGAGTGTCAGCGTGATTTCCTTGAAACCACCCATCTCGGTGGCGTTCATGTCCATTATCTCTGTCTTCCAGCCTTTGGCTTCGGCGTACCGCCGGTACATCTCAAACAAGTCGCGGGCAAACAAAGCGGCTTCGTCGCCGCCCGCACCGGCTCGGATTTCCATCACGCAACGAGTTCGGTGGCTGTCTTCGCCGCCAACGGTCAGTGAAAGTAGGTCTTCCCAAAGCGTTTCGCGTTGTTCGCGAAGTTCGGCCATTTCGGCTTCGGCCATGTCGCGTTCTTCGGAATCATCCGCGGCTTCGGCCATCTCCTGGCAACCGTGGATCTCGTCGGTTAGCCGTTTGAATTCGCGATACTTGGTCGCGACTTTGGCTAGTCCGCCGTGCTCGCGCGCAGTCGCGCTCATCCGCGCCCCGTCTGCCAAGACTTCGGGGTTGGACATGTCGCTTTCAAGCTTCTCGAAACGAGAGAGCTTTTCTTCCAGGGTATCGCGAATGGTGCTCATAGTGCTTGAAGTTTACCGGTCGCGGGAGAGATGTCACAGTAGCCCGTGTACTTTCGTAGTCACGCGACGTCGCTGGCGGGCATTGGGTCTATCAGTCGACGTCGTTTGAAGATCAGTCAAAGCGACTGACGTTGCTTTTGTTCCGCCAGCGGCGCCGCGGGACTACTAAAAAAGCCGCATGGGGGTTTCCCATGCGGCTGATTCGTTTGCGAAGAAATGAGAGCGCTACTTGCTCTTCTTCTTGGCTGGTTTTTTCTTTTGAAGGCTGCCGTAGGTACCAGCGGCGAACTTCTTTTGGAACTTATCAATACGACCGGCCGTGTCAACAAACTTCAGTTTGCCGGTGTAGAACGGGTGGCAGTCGTTACAAATATCGATTCGCAGCTCGTCTTTGACGCTGCGAGTTTGAAACGTGTTGCCACAACCGCAGGTCACGGTCGTGTCTTGGTAATTCGGGTGGATTCCCTCTTTCATCGGTCTTATCTCTTAAGTCTGGGGGGTATTGTCGGCTGGCAAAGTACAGCCTCCCGGGCCACGAAAGATACGCTAAATAGCGTGTTTTGGACAAGGCCTACGGGCCGTTTTCGCTTGAATCAGGCGTTTTTGCGGTCTGAGCGTCTGTCCCAAGGGACCGCACTGGCGGAAATCGGGGAATCAATCGCCATTTGATCAAGTCTTCGCGTCCCTTTAATTGGGGTTCAGGGTGCTTTGTTATGGCAGTTCTAGCAGCATGTCAGTTGGCAGATTTCTTAGGACGTTCAAAGGCGTGAACGATTCGTTGGTTGGGATATTGTCCGAATGTTCGCTATCGCCCGAAACGTTGTTCCCGATCGACCAGCCATAGTCTTTGGAAATCCTTGACTCGGAGTGAATCAAATTCCAATTGCGTGCTTGCTCCGTGAATCGACCGTGAGCGTCCGTCGTGGCGGTGAGAGATCGTCTACTGGTCCCGTTGTGAAACGCAATTGTTTTTCCCGCGACTGGTTTTCCCTGGCGGTCCCGGACCAATCCGCTGACGACTTGTTTGGGCGTGAAATAGAACGTCGGCAGTGTGAAGTCGGCACCGTCGGGAATCTCAATCATGGGCATGCGCGGATAGTCGTAGTCTTTGTAAAACGAGCGATCCGAACCCATTGATGTGACCTGCCGGATCGCTTTGCCCGGAGCGACGTAAAGCTCGAACCGGCCATCAGCATCCGTTTTTGTGGTTGAGCCGTTTAGAGGACTGCGCAAGCAATTCAAAAAGACCCGAGCCCCCGCAACCGGTTGCTTCGAATCACTCGTCAGCACTTCGCCGCGCACTTTGACGGCGGGCACTGTGGAAATGGTGAGCTGCAGTTCTTCGTTTTCCTTGACCGTCATCATCCGATCGGCCACTGGGTGCATCGGTAGTTTATTATCCCAGTACATTATGCAGTGGATTTTCTGTGCAGCAAACGCGTGGATATGAAATTCACCTTTGTCGTTGAGTTCGACTTTGGCCATCCCTTTTCCACCGCCATCAAAATGAACGCCGCGAATGAAAACCGTTTGACCCGCGATCTGATCAGGATGATCGTAGACAACGTTGCCGCGAATCGAACCGACTGGAGACAACCGAAGCTCCTGGCTGGTTTTGCGCACATAAAATTTCTGTTGTCCAAACTTATCAGACTGCACGATGACGTGGTCAAAATGCGTTTGTTGAAAGCTGGTCAGGGTCGCTTCGCCGTTGTGATTGGTGCGTACCGAAAGTGACTCAACCCATGATGCGGGGATCGGCGCTGAGAACATCGACTTCCCTTCGATCATCTCGCCACGAGGGCCTTGCTGCATTCGTAAGACATCCATCGACTCCGGGTAAACCATTGCTCCTGCTACAGGCAGGCCCTCTGGGCTTAACACACGTACGGCTACTTTGTCGCCTTTGGGCAGTCTAATGTCGGCATTGGCAATCGAAGTTGAGTCTCCGAACACGGGAGACATTGCAATCGATTGGTTTGAATCTTGCCCGCCGGAGATCCATGTCATGAAATACTCAAACGAAGTGTCTTGGCTAGGGTAAGTGATTGAGAATTCGCCGAGACGATTGGCGGTCTCTTGGATTGATCTGGTTTTACCGTTGTCGAACCAGTTGTGAAGGATTCTGGCTCCTGCGATGGTTTCGCCTTGTTCATTCAAGACGCGACCACTGAGCGTTTTCTCTTTGGGCGCCTGGCTAACCGTTTCAACCACAGGTTTAGGGTTTGCAGCCGGGACTTCCAGCGTTTCGACAGGCGATTTACCGTCTGGTGTCGATGGCAACGGTTGGTTTTTCGGCGTCTGAGGAGCGAGTTCTGCCGATTGTGGAGGAGTTGATTGTGTAGGCTCCGTGTCTTGAATGGTTGCGTCGGGATTTTCAGGCGATGATGTGACCGGCGGATCGGCGGCACGTACAACACTGAGGGCAATACACGAGCAGAGCGTGACCGCGATCGCTAGCATCGTGAAGTTGCGACTGAGCGGCTGGCGGTTTTGCTGGGGATTCATGACGCTGCGAATTCGATTTTCGATGGGTTTTCGATTGGCCATGGCAACACCGACGCACTGCCGTGGGACCGGACAGTAGGTGGCGACCGCATGCAGAAGCCCGTGGGCGTATTGGTGCGGGGCAAACCCGCCACGAAGCACCAAGTCGTCGCAGGCTTGTTCGCGATTTACTGCGCACTGATGGACGACAATCCAGTGCAAAGGGTGAAACCAGAAAAATGCTCGCGACAATTCAGCGATCAAATGCCAGAGAGGGTCACGGCGTGATAGGTGTCCCAGTTCGTGCAACACGATTGCATCGCGTGCGTTTGAATCAAGCTGCATGGCCGATTGCGGAAGCACGATTCGCTTCTTCCAGATTCCCACTGCCATCGGCATGATCTCGCGTTCCACCAAGGCGACTGTTGCGCCTTGGTCTTCTAATTGACGACTCGCCGATTTCGTCAAGATACGTGCACAATCGCCAGGGCTTAAATGTGTTGGTCGCAGCGAGAAAAGCCAGGTTGCCGATCCGATCAAACGCAGCAGACATGTTGCGACGCCCAGTAGCCAAAGGATGATCAACGTCGTTTTCCAATTCACGTTTGCAGTTCGTCGTGTTGGCTCCAGTTGTGTGGCGGTCAGCAGGGATCCAGATTTTGCCTGCACGTTCGCGTTCGAGTTTGCAGGCACAGGGATTTTGAACGACGCTTTGAAATCGTTGGCCAATGTCTCGCGGTGAAAATCGACGTCGGCTGTGACATCGTCGTGTGCGATCGGCTGCGGATTTCCGCTGAATACGCGTAGGGTTTCGGCCTTGCCAGAGGCCATCAAGACACGCGGAACGGGCGCGATCGTCCATGGTTGCAGTGTCAAAAGCAACACTGGCAACGTCAGCAAGCCGATCTGCCCGGTCGTATACCACGCATGTTTCATCGTTGCGCTACGGTGTCGTAGTAGCCAGCCGACGACGAAAATCAGCATCATCAGGATCGTGCCGCATAGTGTGAATTCGATGATCCACATTGCCCATGCACTTGTCGCGTCGCCAACGGTTTCGTTGTTGAGTGTCCACTTCATGACTGTGTCTCCTCATCGCGCAGGCGGTTGATCAGTGACTCCAGATGTTCGACATCGTCCTCGGTTAGTTTGCTACCTGGTCGATCCAAATGAGTCGCCAACGCGGATCCGATGGAGCCTTCGAAGAACGTTTCCAAGACATCACGTAGGGCTTTGACGCCTGCGACCGACTTGGATTGTTTGGCCAGATACACAAATTCGCGGCCAGACTTTTCGCGTTTTAAGTGGCCTTTTTCGGTCAAGATTGCCAGCATCCGGCGGACTGCCATCGGAGTCGGGCTGCCATCAAGCCGCTCGCAGATCTCGTGTACGGTTGCTTTCTTGAGCGAAAAGATAATCGACATGATCTGCCGCTCTCGTCGCGACAGCGTCGCCAAGTTAGTCATCGTGCGTCCCCGTGAAGGCCGTGCAAAACAGAAAACCATTACCGCTAAGAATTTAGCGGCAAGGGTTTCGTCAGTGCAAGAGGTAAACGCTAAGAAATGAGCGCAAAGGTTTTGCGGCTATTTCACAATCCGCCAGCAACGGTGGATGCGTTTATTGCGAAAATCCTCGGGGACGGTCTGCTTGCTGATCTCGTGGATTTGGGTGGCGGGGACCGATTCGGGGGCGAATTTGAAACGCCTGAAGTTGTTGGAAAAGAACACGATTCCGCCTTTGCGTACCAATGGCATCAGCTGATTGAGCAACGGAACACAATCGGTTTGGACGTTCCAGTCTTCTTCGGTTCGCTTGCTGTTGGAAAACGTTGGCGGATCCAGCAAAACGACATCGTACATTTCGCCCGGCTGGTGTTCGCCGATGAACTGCGTGACGTCGGCGGCGATGTAGCGATGTTCTTCACCCACGAAACCATTCAGTTTCATATTTCGTTGTGCCCAAGCCAGATAGTTTTTGGACAAGTCGACGGTGGTCGTTCGGCGGGCGCCCCCGGCGGCGGCATAGACGCTGAATGATCCCGTGTAAGCGAATAGATTCAAGAAGCTCTTCTTTTCACTCGCATCACGAACCATCTGCCGGGTGACGCGATGATCCAAAAAGAAACCGGTGTCGACATAGTCGCTTGGATTGATCAGAAATTTTAAGCCACCTTCGTTGATGATGTACTCGGTGCGTTGTTGGTCGACTTTTTCGTGTTGCGTCGATCCCCGTTGCCGCGCGCGTGTTTTCATGTACACGTTTTCTTGAGGGATCTCCAAGGTCTCGCCAGCTGTCTTTGCCATCAGTTCCAGCCAACTGGCGTGCTGCGACGGGTCGCGTTCGTGCGGCCGTTCGTATTCGGTGATATGTAAGTAGTTTTCGTAGCGATCGACCACCAGCGGGATTTCTGGCACGTCGCGTTCGTAAAGCCGAAAGCAAGTGATGCCACGCTTTGTGGGCCACTTGCGCAGGTGACGGGCTCGGTTGGTAAGTCTGGCTTTGAACAGGTCCGCTTGATGGAGAGCTTTGTCGTCCAAGTGGCCAAACGCGGCCGAGCCGACGGCGTGCACATAAGGCTTGGCTTTTGGTTTGACCGCGACTTTTACGTTTGCTTCGTTTTCGTCTGAGTCGTCAGTGGCTTTGACCGTCGATTCGACTAGCGGTTTGGGGCCGTGGAACTGGTAGTACGTGCATTCGATGCGGCCGTTGTAAAGTTTGCGACGGCGATCGGCTTGGCGGCCCATCGTTTTTTCGAACATCGGGTAGGCGGTCAAAAAGTAGTGTGACCACGTTGGCAAGTGACGCAGGACTTCGGGAATGCTGCGGTAGAGTTCGTCTAATTCCCAATCACGGTTTTCTTGTCCGGTGTAGACATTGCGGCCACTGATACGTCGACCGTAAGGCGGGTTGGTGATCAAGCATCCAAAGCGTCGTTTGCTGGTGACGTTCTCCATCGAAGCGTCTTGGAAATGAATGTCGTCGGCGACACCAGCACGCGCCGCATTGTCACGAGCAGCGCGTAGCACGCGGTAGTCGACGTCGCTGCCGATGATGCGTTCTTCGAGTGCAGGCAGTTCGGCGCTCTTGGCTGCTTCGCGCGCCGATTGCCAGATCTCGTCAGGAAACGACGGCCAGGATTCCGCGGCAAAATCACGGATCAAACCCGGAGCCATATTGCGACCGATCCGAGCGGCTTCGATCGGAATGGTTCCACTACCACAGAACGGGTCGATGAGCGGTTTGCCAGCACGCCAAAAACTGAGCAACACCATCGCCGCCGCGAGGGTTTCCTTCAGCGGTGCGGCGGAGATGTCCGTTCGATAACCGCGGCGATGAAGACTGCGGCCGGTCGTGTCCATCGTCAGCGTGGCGGTGTCTTTCAACAGCGCGATGTCGATCTTTTGTTCCGCACCGGTTTCGGGAAGTGTCGTGGTGTTGTGATCTCGCTGCAGCGCGTCAACGATCGCGCGTTTGACAGTTCGCTGGACGGCGGGCACGCTGGTCAGCTGCGATTTGACACTGCGGCCGGTGACCGGAAACGCAGCGTCGGCGGGCAGGATCTCGCTCCAGTTCAGTTCTTTGATCGTGTCAAAGAGGGCATCGAAATCGGGTGCGGGAAACTCGGCAATGCGGATCAGCACGCGGTCGGCTGTGCGTAGCCAGAGATTGGCGAGGCAGATCGTTTCATGGTCGCCACGAAAGTGAACGCGGCCGGATTCGCCGATCGTAGCTTCGATATTCAGAGCGGCTAGCTCACGCTTGACGACGGCTTCCAGCCCAAAGGCACAAGCGGCTATGAGATCGAATTTGGGAAGATCGGATTGGGGGGTGGGCACGAAGAGTTTTGGCATGATGGGGGTGGATGGTCCTCCGTGAGGTTAGCAAAAGCGAGACAAATACCGTAGTCCCGCGGTGCTGCGATTTCGCTTTGCACTGCGTTTGGGGGCTGCCGGGGGCAACTGGCGAAGAAGCTGTGAGTCCTGCGAGGTGGTTCGTCGGTTGCTGGGCTGGTTGCTGGGCTGTTTGCTGGCAGAATCGAATCGGCGCTGCCCTGAAGGCTTGGTTTTTGTAGTCTTGGCACCACCTGAGCGGCAATTCGCTTTCTTTTAACCAACCAACTTTGGAATCTACAGCGTGTTTTTTAAACCAAAGCCCAACTTGAGCGACGGCGAAAAGGCGCGCATCGAGTTTCATTTGCAGACCATCGCCGAAGCCATCGGCGCCGAACGGTTGACGCTTCCTGTGCTCGATCGCGAAGCGTTTTTGAGCAAATCGACGCCGCAAGAGATCATTCAGTTGGCCGGCGAACATTTGTCGTACGACGTCAATGCGATTCAGGTCACACCTGTCTTGCAGCAAGCCGGCCAGTGTGGCGGCGGCGGCTGAGGGGGCGGATCTTGCGAAGGTCCCGGCGGTCTGCCGGGCACATACGATGCACGAAGTCGCAGCATTAACTTGGAGGGCGATCTCCAAAGTGACCCGCAGTTGGTCGCGGCTGCTCTGGTCAATGGCGTGGTGAACGACCTGCTCTACCAAAGTCAGTTTGAACTTCCGCACTATCCCGAGTGGGTGGACTTGGCAGTCATTGCGACGGGACTGGGGACTTTGCGAAGCGGCATCGCGTTCGTCAAGAAGACTGGTCTGCATTGGGATTCGACCCAGTGGGGAGCGGCACCGCGACCGTTTCTGAATATCCCTTCGCTGGCATACGCCAACGCGATGGCTGCTTGGGTGCGAAGTGATTCGGCACCGTCATGGGCAAGCGATCTAAATAGCGAAATCAAACGTCCGATGCGGGTGGCACTGAAGTATCTGAACAAAACAAAGGATTCGTTTTTTCAAATATCGACCGCGTCGCAGGCAATCACGTCGATCGACCAAACCGATTGGTGGAAACGTTCTCGCAATGCTATGCCGTCGACCCAGGTGATCGCATTGGGGCGATTGATCGGCGACGCTGACCTGCCGAGCGACCAAGAGTCATCCCTCGTGCAGTCGTTGCGCAGCAACAACCGTGCGATTGTGTTGCACTCGATCGCGGCGGCCGAACGGATGCGAGTCGATTCCGACGTTGTTGCGGACGAACTACGTTCGTTGGTCAATGATCGCGACGACGAAGTGCGAGCCAAATCACTGTGCGCCGTGACTTCGTTGGGCAAACTAGACGATTCAACGATCCAGTCGACTGACGAGATGCTGGATAGTCATTTTAAGCACAACGTGTTCGCGGCCATCTACGCGCTGAGCACTTTGGATTCGATTCCCGAGTTCATTATGCCATCGGTACAACGTGCCTTTATGCGGGCCTTGAAATCTTGTGACTACGAGTTCGTCGGTTTGTTTGCGGCGGCGTACAACCATTGGTTTGATGACCCCCGTTCGCGGGTCGAAACCTTCTTGCAGGATTCACCTGAGCTGATGCCAATTGCGATCGACGCGATCGAAGGTGCTCCCAAAGAGACCGTCGCGATCGGATAATGGATTCGTGGCGACATACGATCCCGCCAGGCTTTGGCGGGATCTCTTGGCCAAATCGGGGACATGCTGAACATTCGCTGCCGTTAACTTCAGTGTCAAGCGAGGCGAATATGGACTTAACGCGGTGATATTCGCCGTAAAATCGTGGTTAGATCAATTTGCTGCTGCGGACCGCCTTCTTTTTTGAACGCGTGAATCGAACCCGATTACACTTCTACGCACGAAAATTGCCAAGTCAATCGCACGTAGAGAGGTCCGAAATGTTGAGTTCACGTCGGAGTGGATTAAAAGTTGCCAAATCACACGAGCAGTCAAATCGACGCCGCCGTGACCTGAGACGCCGTGATTTAAATTGGAGCCTAGCTTCTCTGGAACAGCGGATCATGTTGGCGGCCGATTGTGGTGCAGTGGCTTGTGAAGTGGCATCCCATTCCACTGGCCAGCAGAGTGCGACCGGTCAGAGCGTGGCCAGCCAAGCGGATGCGACGCCACAAGCCACGACGTCCGCGTCCCAGGTTGTCTTCATCGACGCAGCCGTTGACGACATCGATCATTTGGTTGCCGGGCTGAATGACGGGCACGAGCTAATTCTGCTGGGCGCAGACCAAAGTGGGCTCAGCCAGATCACCGACGCATTGTCTCAGCGGACCAACGTCAGCAGTGTTCACATCATCGCTCACGGCCAGTCCGGGCAAATCCAACTTGGCAATGGTGTCGTCGATCAAAGTGTCGTTCAGCAGCACGCCGGTCAAATCCAAAGCTGGTCCCGGGCGTTGACGTCCGATGCGGACATCTTGATTTACGGTTGTGAAACGGCCGCCGATGCGAGCGGTTTGGGGTTGATCCAGCAGATCGCTCAGCTCAGCGGAGCCGATGTTGCTGCGTCGACGGACAAGACCGGCGCTGCTAGCGACGGTGCTGACTGGGATTTGGAACGTCAAGTCGGATCCATTGAAGCGGGTTTGGCATTTGATTTTGCAACACGCAATTCCTATCAGTCCGTGATGCCGATCACGATTCGCGCGGCCGGCCAGACGGGCCAAGAGCAAATGTTGCTGCAGATCGATGGTGCAACGGTTGCCACGTTCAACAACGTTGGTGGTGATGCGTCGAATCGAAATTTTCAAACGTTCACCTACGGCGTTGACGGAGTCAGTGCGGATGATGTCCGTGTCCTGTTTACCAACGACGCCTACGATCCGGCCAACGGAATCGACCGCAATTTGATCGTCGACAGCATCAATATCGATGGCGTCACTTTCGAAACGGAAGCCGACAACGTGTTCTCCAGTGGCGTATGGGTTTCGGATGTTGGATTCGTCGATGGATTCCAAAACAGTGAAACTCTGGCGGGCAATGGGTACTTTCAGTATGCCAGTGGCGATACGCCGCCTCAGGAAGGGGCTTTCGCGATCATCAATGAAATTCACTACAACCCAGGGCCCGATGGCGTGGTGGATGGGGATGCGGAGTTCATTGAACTGTACAACCCTGGCGATCAGGACTTTGATCTCTCGGGGGTCTCGTTCACTGGTTTTGACCTGACGTTTGCCGAAGGAACGACTCTGGCGGCAGGACAATATGCGATCGTCGCTCCGTCGATATCGCTGGCACAGTCCACTTGGGGCGTCACCCCGATCGCCGAGTTTGCTGATGGTGGCATTTCCGGTGGAGGCGAGACCATTCAGTTGATCGCAGCCGACGGTGTCACGGTGATCGATGAAGTGACTTACACGGATGACGCGCCTTGGCCGGGGGCACCTGACGGAAACGGACCTTCGTTGGAACTGGTCAATCCATCCTTCGACAATAATGATTCCAGTAGCTGGCGTGCGTCAAATACCGATCCTACGCCAGCGGCGCAAAATTCGGTCTTTAGCGACGGCGTGATTTCCGATGTGACGAACATCACGTTGACGCCCGGAAAGCCGCAGCCCAATCAAGCATTCACGATTTCGGTGACGATCCCTGATGCATCGTTTGCAACGCTAACTTTCAAGGTCATGTTTGGCGAAGACCAGACAGTTCAGATGACGAACTCGGGTGGTGATGTTTGGCAAGCCACGGTTCCAGGCCAAGAAGCGGGAACTCTGGTTCGCTACCGAATCGATTCGGATGTAGCGACCGCTCCGTTTGAAGGCGACACCATTAATTATCTGGGCGTCGTCGTTGACGATCCGGATCTGGCAAACAACTCCTTGCCCGTATTTCAGTGGTTTGTCGATCCCGCTCAGTTCGATGAATTGATGACGGATCTGTTTGAAACGAATACCAAAATCCCAACCGTGATCGCGTTTGGTGATCAAGTGATTGACAATGCTGAGGTGCGTATTCGTGGTAGTGCTTCGCGGTTCTTTGACAAGAAAGGATTCAAGATTGAACTGCCCAAAGGTTACGAGCTAGATCTGGGCGATAACGCAACGCAGCCCGTCGACGAGTTCGGATTGGTGGCGGACTTCGCCGATTGGTCCGTCACGAGCGCTCAGATCTCGTGGGAGATTTTCAATGCAGAAACGGAGTCGCAAACGTCCACGTTCTTTACACGCGTCGAACAAAATGGTGATTTCTACGGCAACTACCGTTTCCAAGAGTTGTACGACGGCACTTGGCGTGATGCGAATGGATTTGGAGATGAAGGAGCCGAGTTCTATCAAGCCGAAGATGGCGCCTTCCAAAGCAACAATGGCTTTGACAAGAAAGAGCCGGGCGATGAAGACCTTACCAACATCAATGCTCTGCGTGAGATCGTAAATTCGGAGTCGTCAGCGGAAAAAACGCAGTGGGTCTACGACAACGTGGATATCCCTGCGACGATCAACCATATGGCCCTCGGTTCGCTGATGAGGCACTACGATCAGTCGGCGCACAACTTTTACGTTGGCCGCGATGCTGATACGGGACGCTGGTCACTCGTTGAATGGGACTTGGATTTGACGTGGCGTGATTCTTATGATTTCGGCGGCGGGCTTCCGCTGACCACTCCCGAAGCGATCGGCAATGCGTTCTTGGATTCCGTTTGGGAAATCCCAGAAATACAAGACATGTATTGGCAGCGACTGCAAACACTGGTTGATACGTATCTGTCGACCGATTACCTGATCAATCGCCGCGCCGAATTGGTGGCCGAAATCGGTGAAACCAACTCCGATTTGGAATTGGAAGCCTGGGGACGCGACAATATTTTTCGGTCGGACTACTTCGTCAACGATTGGCAACAAAACATTGATCTGAGACGCAGTGTTTTTGCTGAAGAATCACGCTTGCCGGGCAATTCGGTTGATGCTCCCAGCATTGTCATCAACGAATTGCACTACAACCCGGCCGGTGATGACGCAGAGTTCTTGGAGCTCTACAACGCTTCGAGCCAAGCTGTAGATCTGTCGGGCTGGAGTATCGACGGAGTCGATCTAGCGATCGCACCTGGGACAGTGATCCTGGCGGGTGACTTCATGGTCTTTACTGACAACGACGCTCAATTCCGTGCTCAAACCGAAGGCAATATTGTTGTCGGTCGCCAATACGATGGCGGACTCAGTGGCGGTGGCGAAGCGATCACATTGCTGGACGAAAATGCGAATGTGATCGACCAAGTTTCTTATGACGATTCAAGTCCTTGGCCGACGGAACCCGATGGCGATGGATTTACATTGGCCCTGCGGGATCCCAGTTTGGACAACAGTGATGCATCGAATTGGGCAGCCAGCCAACAGCTCGGTGGCACGCCGAACGCTAGCAATGGTTTGACATCCGAGACGACTCAAATCTCCATCTTTGCCACGGGAACGACCGCCAGTGAGATTATCGAACTCGAAATCGCGGGTGTGGTCGTTGCGACCTATGACTTGGGCGACAACGGCACGGTGATTGGAGACTACGCGGCTCGCAATTACATTGAACTGGTCTACCAGAGCGAAGGAGCGGTGGCGGCAGCGGACATTCGCGTGAATTTTGTCAATGATTTCTTTGATAGCGAAAACGGGATTGATTCCAATGTGCGAATCGACCGGATCGAAATCGATGGGGATGATTACCAGACCGAAGCACCCTCGGTTTTCTCCAGCGGCACTTGGTTGTCAGGCGTGGGAATTACACCTGGTTTTCGGCTGAGTGAAATTTTGCATGCAAACGGCTACTTCCAGTTTGATGCGATCCAGCCAATCGGTTAGTCGATTTGTTGCTAAGAATTGCGTGTTGATAGCAATTGCCGATGGGTTCGTCATTTCAAACGACCTATCGGCGAGTTGGCTCGTGAATCTAGGATGCGAAGGAACATTCTGCGTCGCAGAACGGATGCCCATTCGACTGCGAAACTGACCGCGAGAAAGGATTCTCGATGCATGAACGGACGGAGCGAGCGATAGCTCGGTTGTTGTTCGTTTTCTGCTGCGCGATTCCGACTTTTTTTACGTTCGCGATCGTCTTTGTTTCTTGGACGCCGTGGTATCACAATCGGCAATTGGCGGAGATCCAAGCCAGGTTGTCGCGCGAGACTGGCTTGGTGGTCACGGTCGACGATTTCGAGCAGATATCGCCCTACCGAATGTGCCTGCACCGAGTTTGCATCCACGAACCCGAAACCAATTTGGAAGTGGCAAAGGTCGAACGAATCACGTGGATCTGCGAAGACGAACGGATTGGAGTTCGGATCGAAAAGCCAGAGCTACAGTCACCCCAGCTGGCGCATGCCTGGCAGTTGGTGCACGACCGTTTCTTGTGCCGCCCGAAACTGACAAAAGTGCCGGTGAAGATCACTGCAAATGATCTGACGATTCACAGCGAGACGGGGTCGATGTCGATGTCAGATCTGTTAATGTGGATCAAGCCGAGACCTCATTCCGTCGAGGCCACATTGCAGTGTTTGACGCCGGGCCGCAATCGTTTTCCGGTCAATGTCACAGCCATACGTGATCGCAGTACCGACAAGCCCAAGACGCGGTGGACGTTGGAGACTGGCCCCACTGCCCTGCCCTGCTCTGCACTGGCCGGGTACTTGCCGCTGTTAAAACGCTTGGGATCGGATGCTGAATTCACCGGAAAACTCACCTGGGAATCGGAGTTCAGTGGTGGATGGTCGGTGGACTTGGGCGGAGCAAGGTTCAGCTCCATCGACCTAGGAAGTGTCTTTGAGGACCTGCCGCATTCCATTCGTGGCAAGGCCGACTTGGTGCTGGATCGTTGCCAGATCGTTCCGGGGCAATCCGTCAACTTGTCCGGCACGGTTCGGTCAACGAAGGGATGGATCCGATCGTCGCTGCTCAGTGCGATGGAAAATGAACTTGGCTTTGTGGTCGATCAACAGGCAGTGCAAAATCCGTCGGGAGAGGTGTTCTACGAACTGATGGCTTTGCACTTTCAGATGAACGGTTGGGACCTCAGTCTGCGAGGCGCTTGCAATAAAGAGAAGTTCTACGAATTCGTACGTCAGGACATCGCTCTGTATGGTCCGCGTCGCGAATTGGCACTATCGGATGGTCGCAGCATCGCAGCGATCCGCCTGGCCCATGCCATTGCTCCGCAGCACAGCGAAGTCGTACCGATCTCCAAGCAGACAGCGGGATTGGTGGAACTGTTCGTACCGCCTAGCCAGCCGGTTGCTCCAAACGAAGCAGGCGGACCGCCATCAGGAAACGTTCGAGCCGCTCACTGGTCCGATGGCCAGCCGATCGAACATCGATAGCTAGGCTCTGGTGCTTCGTTCGCCGATGGGGCGAAGCCCGGCAAACCTAGGCAGCAGGTGTGGGTGGTTTTCGACTGAACGCCATGCCAGCGATGATAAACGCCAATTGGCTGACGACGAAGACCGTTAACCAGAACAACACTCCGGACGTGAATCCGTAGCTGTGTTTTCCGATGCCTAGTTCATTGGTGCCGAACCAGCTCCATGCCGTGACGATATTGCCGCCGATGGCCAGTACCGAAAAACCGCGTGCCTTGACCATTCCATCCCAGCGAGCGTGGAGCATCAGGGCGTTCCAAATGACAATCAGCAGAGCACCGTTTTCTTTCGGGTCCCACCCCCAGAAACGTCCCCAGCTATCGTCCGCCCAAAGTCCGCCCAAGAGCGTGCCGACAAAGCTGAAGAGGATTCCGAAACACGCCGTGCCGTAACAGCAACGATAGAGTTGTCGCTGCGTCGCCTCTTTGGCGCCGATCCAGTTGGTCAGCAGATAGCCGATCCCAAAGAATCCGGCGACCAGCGTGGCGACGTATCCGAGCGAGACGCTGATCACGTGCGTGGTCAACCAAAACTGCGTGTCTAAAACGGCTTCCAAAACAGGCATCGTATCGCCCGTGTTCAGGCTCAGTCCGTACGCCACCAACAATGTCAGCGTGCCTGCGACGGCAGCCAATAGATTGCCTAGTCCGCGTCGGTAAATTGATTCGATGATCAATCCAAAACCGACGGCGGCCCAGCCGATAAACACGGCCGAAGAGTAAATGTTGATCACCGGGGCACGCTGAGTAATCATGATTCGACACGCGATCGCAATCGTGTGAATCACGAATGTGATGACAAGCATTCCCCAGATCGCGCGTCGCAATCTTGGTAGGCCCGTCGCTAGATACACCAGCCCTAACACAAAAGTGGCCAGGTACAAAAACATGGCTTGTCCGGTAGGCCATTTGGTTTGCATCCAGCGTTCCAGAGAGACCAATCGCGGTTGGTAGCCAGGAATCGCATAGCTTTGCACGGCTCCCAAATGATCGGTGACAGCTTTATTGAACGCGACTGGATCATTGTCTCCATAGGCGCTGATCATTTTGCCAAACGTTTTCACTCCGGGCCGAGTACTATCGTCCGAACCACCGCCTTGGATGCTGGCTTTGGCATCGTCGAAGAACGCAGGGCCAAATGCGGACCACTGCGGATTGTCGACCACGTCTTTGGCGACTTCGGCTGTCGGTGGAATGATATTGGGCGAACGCATCTGCTTGAGGGCTTCAAGACGCTTTTCTAGCTCTTGAATCATGAACACCTGAGCTTGCTCGCGACTAATTTGTGGAGGCAAGTTTTCGGGGACGGCTTCGGGAAGCGGTAATTGAAACGATGCCGACGCGAGGGTGTAGTTGCGTGTCCGGAGATCAAGTTCGATCAGTTTCTTTTCTTTGAAAGAACGCTCCGCATTGTCTTTGCCACCGGCGGCTTTGATCAATTTGTCGACGCGTTGCCAGTTTTCGCCAATGTCATTCAATGAATACAGTTTGGTCTTGTGAGCTGAAACGCCCAGCTCCGAACGGACCTCTTCGGCATCAATCCGAAACATCGGGACGTAACGAATTTTGGGTTCGTCGATCGCAACTTCCATCAACCACTGCATGGCAGAGATCTTCTTGGCGTCTTCACCGATTCGCGTTTTGAAACCGTCTGGCACGCCGTCCAGTGGGAGCGTTTCTTTGTTGCTCATGGCTTTGAGCGTTTGTCGCGCGTAGGCGTCAAGCGGCATCACACGACCACCGAATTGCACGGGGATGGCGCCCGCTGTTGCGAAGTCAAATTCCGCGCCGGCGTCCTTGGTTTTGCCCGCATCGTCTTTGTCTGCTGGCTGCTCGGTTTGTTTGTCTGTCGGGGTCGGGCCGACAATGCCGTAAGAAGTTGCTTTCCAAGGCTGAAGCATCCCCAACGCAATTAAGCTGTACACAGCGACGGAGGCGTAGACCGGCAATGGCGGCTGATGGGGAGTCAGCTGCTTGGCCATTTCGCGTTCGCGGCGGCTAAGGAATCGCTGTAGAGTGCCGAAGAAGTGAACCAGCATGCCCAAGGCTGTGATGCTACAAGCGACATAGGGAATCAGCCAACCGGAGTTGCGAACCACTTGCAAACTGGTCCACTCTTTGCCGTTGGGAAGCGATTCGTAGCTGGACTGAAAATACGTCTCGCCGCGGAAACGCAGCGGGTTATTCATCCAAACTCGTTCACGACGATCTTCGCCGCTGACGGGATCGACGATTCGGATAAACGACGAGTAATCGCGCGGCGTGTCGGTACCGCTGTAGGTGACCCGCCTGACGTCTTCCAACTGTACCCAGTACGGTTTGACTTCGCGGTGATATCTCAGGCCAACTTTGTATTCTTTGTCATTCGCCGTGATCTTGTCGTAGTCGTCGGGGGTTTTGGGGTTCAGTGTCAACGCTGCGTTGTCCGACAGCCATTGGCTGACCAAGTGCGTTCCGAGCGAATCGTCGGTGCCTTTGCCAAAGAGTTCGATGTACGCCGAAACGACGTTGATGCTGCTTTCGGCGCCGCCGCTTTTACGCTGTTCGGTCGCTTCAACTTCTAGCCCCAGTCCCTGCGTTGCAAGGTTTTCTTTGCCGGGGCGTTTCAGCTGCGAATTTTCGAGGAAGCGAACAACGGCGACATCGACGGGAAGCGACGGATCCGAAATCTTGTTTTTGTCGTTCGCGGCCTGTCGAAGACGACTGCCTGGTACAGCAACGACAATATCTTCGTCGCCGACCGTATTGATAAAGGTGAGTTCCACTTCATCCAAGTTGATCAGAGCGTTACTGGACTGGCCTTCAACCAGACTGAGACGCTGTTCCAACTGGCGGTCGCCAAAGACAAATTGACCGAACATGAGCAAAGCAACACCGAGGTGCAGCAAGACATTGCCGCCTTGTTTGGCGAAGATCAGCAAACAGCCAGCGAGCAAAATCACACCCGCGCCCAGGCCTTTGGAGAGCTGCCAGACGATTCGCAATCCTGGGTCACCGATGCGATAATCGTTGACGACCGTGTAGATCAATAGGCCCGTCAGAATCACTGTGAGGACGATGCTGGTCGTTCGTAGTAATCGATGTTTTGCCGATAGACAGGCGAGCACTGATGCGACGGCGCCAACACCCATGGCAACTTGGCAGCATCGCCAAAGTCCGCTGTAGCCGAGCCACTCCGGCGGATTGCCTTGCAGTCCATCACTGCTGTGGCCGGTCGACACGATCAATGCGGCAACCAACACGCCAAGCGCGATCAGGCAGATGCCGGCGGCCAAACGTGTTCCACCGGCGTGTACGCGAAAACGCGTCGCTTTGGCCGCGACCAAATTGACCATCAGCATCAGGCCGATCAGGGCGCCGCCGGGGAACGGAATCCGCAGCCGCAGCGGTTTGTCGTGAGGAAAAAATGCTTGCGGGAAAAAATCGTCGACGTGCATCATCGCGATCCACGAAGTGAAATACCTTTGTTTCACCTCGAACATGTTCATTTCGTCTTGCGCGAGCGTGCCCACCAGCACGATCACCAGCGAAAAGGCAAACAGCGCGACCGTCAGTTTCAGTGAAGCCAAGGTCCCGATGATTCCCGAACTAATCGAAAGAGATTCTTCCGGGCGAGCATCGTCGGCGTAGGGAGTGGTTGACGCAGTAGCCATGATTATTGCTTTTAAGAATTTGTTGTTGTTCCGCCTGTAGGCGGTTCACTGAGGTGGCGACCGCTTAAAGCCGGGGCACCGTCGATGCTTCATTATTGCCGAACGTCAAAATTTTAGGGATTCTAAAAATTCGACCATCGCGTCGTTTTGGTCGGACACCGTCGCAGCGGGGCCCGTCATTTTGACAAACATGCTGAATCCACCTTCAAGCGGGACGATCGTGGCGTCGATTGCGTCCCCTTCGTCGGCTTTCTCGCCGGTCAGGACGTAGCGTTTGGCGTCGCGGCCGGCGACTTTTACTTCTTGGGCATCGGCCATCGCTTGGTCGACGACGTCGTCAGGAACCTGCCCTTGTCGAATCTGGCCGATCCATCTCGCCACATTGGCTCGCAAATCACCGCCGGCCTGCATGACGGTAATGACGGCTTCAGTGTCTTCGGGACCGACGTTGAACGCAGCCAAACGCATCATGCTCTTTTTGCCGTCGCGCCAGCCTTCGGGAGTGTCAAACTTCAAACGGGAGTCCGCTTTGGGGGCGGCTGTTTCTTTGGCGGGCGAAGTGGATGGCGGTCCACCTGACATGGGGCCACCAGCCATTGAGCCGCTCATGGGCCCGCGTGCGAACGGAGGTGCCATCGAATTGGACGCTTTGGAAGGATCTCCGAGCATATCGACCCAGACAGATTGCCCATCCGCACTGGCGACGTCGATGGAGTCGCCTCCGGCCCATTTGTCTTCGGAAGACTCCAGGCCCAACTGCCCTCGCCAGCGATTGACGTTCATGGCGACATATTTGTCCCAGTCGTCTTGCTTGGAGAGTTTTGAAATACTGATGTCGAGTTGTTTGCCGGGGACCATCACGTCGATCGACGCATAGCGAAACGGTTTTTCGCCGCCACGCCGCCAGCCGTCTGGAAGTTCGGCGAGGTCGGGTTTGCCTGCGGAGAACTCAATCGATTTGACGAATGTCTCAAATGCTTTGTCAATCGTTGCAATGGACTCTTCTGGACCAGTGACTTTGAAGAACCAAACTTGGTCGTCTTTGGGGACCATCGCGGCCAACATTCGGTCTTTGCCAGGGAGCAATTGTTCAGGCACTTTGGTCGGTACACTGTAGGTCACGATCGGATCTGTCTTTTGACAGCCGACGAATGAGGTCAGAACGAGTGCAAGGCACCCAAGGTAGACACGGTGAGACATACAAACCTGGTATAGAGCAGACAAAGCGAATCCTTCGATCGCGGCATGCAACGGGACTGCCATGTCGTTTCGGGGCAACTTGGCTGGTTGCGTGGGGGGACCGCGTTTTCCAACTCTCCAGTATAAACGCTTGGCACTGGGTCTTCGTACCCGCCTAATTTCCCCCGTGACAGCTTGCCACGGGGAAAAGTGCCGTCAAATCACCCTGTGATGGTTAGGGCAAGTGGCGTTTGTCCACGAGTTCAGGATCGGAATCCTTCCAGATTTGCTGCTCGCAGCAACGATTTGCTACGCAGGGCGAAACGCGACATGGCTGGGCTGAACTCGCTGGAGCGTTTCGGTGCAATAAGACGACAAGGTTGCATCCGCCACCTCGAATCCGTGGCGAGACAGCAGGCTAAACTCGTTGTGAGTGAGCCGTCGCAGAGTGGTTTCGATGCCGGCTACTTCGCGAACTTCGTCGTCCGACAAAGTGGATTGACCGTTCAAATTGTTGCGTGAGTACACGCGTTTCGTGTTCAGCCCCAGTCGCAGGTACGCACCGCTGCCTGGGTTTTGTTTGAAGTAGTCCATCAGCATTTGCGCTCGCAAGCTGCGAACTTGGTCCGTTGCCACGTCGACCAATCGCATCGAAGCAGCCAAGTAACCCGGCCGCCATCTGGATTGACGAGTTTCGTTGGAAAGCGGTCGCGAGGCATCGCACACGATCAAAAAGTCTGTGCCCTCTCGCAAACCGTCGCCTGGTTTGAACAACGATTCGACGCCCAAATTGCCATACACACCGCCATCCCAAAGGTGCATCCGTTTGTACTTGGGGGCAATCGACTGCCATTGGTCGTCTTGATACTCGCTCCACTGGTAGTCACGCAACTTGGCGATCAGTGGGCCAATCAATCCGGGCACGCCAGCGGATGCGGCCAAAGCATGTGACAAACGAAAATCCGGATCATTGACGTATTTGGTCTGGTAGTCGCCCATTTCGTCGCGCTGGAACCGCCAGTTTTTGCCCGTTTGATAACAGGTCGCGTTGATGATCTAGCGCGGCGAAATCGGCAAATCAGCAGCTTGCCGGTAATCTTCCATTGCCGCTCCAGTTCGTTGCCCAGCACGCCGGCTCGCCCAGAGGCCAATCGCCACGGGAGCATCGACGACTTGATCGCATACATTCGTTGCAGATTTTTGGTCGTCAACATTGAGTGGATTTGCTGCACGATGTCGTGCAAGAATTCCGCACTTCCAAGCCAACGGTTGCCAGAGGACGCAAAGACGAGCCCGGCCGCCAAACTGCCACCCGAGACGCTGGAGATGATCTTCTACTTTGCTCAATGAGTCTTGGCGTGCCATCCGAGCCAACACACCCAAGTGAAACACGGTGGCACAAATGCCGTCGCCCGAAAATGCCAGTGCGATCTCAAGGTGTCACTTTGAATGGTTTGATCGATGCACTGCAAGCAAGTCACGGCACGTGTACTAGCGTTACAATCGACAATCACGAGCCGAATATTGAAAACAGCTTGGATGCGAGATGCCAGCATTCAATGCGACCTGAAAACGAGCGTTTTTCTTCGGCATCCATTCAAAATCATTGGGTGACAAACCAACCCGATCGCCAGCGATGGCAATGTTTTGGATTGGGCCTGTGAGTGCGTTGGGGATTCGCAGGGAATTCGCTGTACCGCAGCGAGGTGGCAGACGCGAATGGTTGGCGAGACGTATTGGAAACCCGAGGAATGCATCGTCGTTTGTTTTGGTGGCGTCCGGTTCGCAGGCTGTTGGTTGTTCGCAGTGACAACGCGGAGGTTCGTCGTTTCGACTATGCTGAAAGATCGGACGGTTTTGGTGGACCTATGCTGGGCATCCTATGAGCGAGCGAGATGACGTTACGCAAGTTTTAAATTCGCTTGAGAGTCGCGAGCACGAATCGGCAGACCTGCTGCCGTTGGTGTACCGGGAATTGCGTCGTTTGGCAGCCGATCGTTTGCGTAATGAACGGGCTGGGCAGACCCTGCAAGCGACAGCGCTGGTGCACGAAGCTTATTTACGTTTGGTCGATACCGAGCACCAACAAAGATGGGATTCTCGCCACCATTTCTTTGCAGCGGCGGCCGAATCGATGAGGCGAATCTTGATCGACAACGCCCGGCGTAAACAAACCGTCAAACATGGTGGTCAATGGACACGAAGTGATTTTGACGCCAATCAGATCGAAACGCCCGATGCTGAAATTGACTTGCTTTCGCTCGACGAAGCACTCGACCGACTTCAAGCAGAAGAACCCGACGCAGCGTTGCTGGTCAAGTTGCGATATTTCTCGGGTCTGACGGTCTCGCAGGCGGCGGAAGTCTTGGATGTGTCCACGCGTTCAGCCGAACGTTTATGGACGTTCGCTCGGGCATGGTTGTTTCAATCGATGGAATAGGCCGATCAAACCGTGCGTTGAACGATCCGGATCCGGTGTTAGTCCCAGTGTCCCGGTTCGTGGTCAATGACCTGTAGTCCTGTATCAAAAATTCTTGGCGGACCGTCAGGGATTCTCTCGCATTGGGTTCTGTGCGACAGATTCCACTCCGCCAGCAGGTATGATGCATCCGCTATGAACGAACGCGAAATTTTTACGATAGCACTCGAAAAGGCAACTCAAACCGCTCGGCGCGAGTACTTGGATCAAGTCTGTGGTGACGATCACGCTTTGCGTCAGCGCGTCGAAGATTTGTTACGTGCCGCGTCAGAGGTGGGTGAGTTTTTGGAAAACGATCCGCCGGGATTGGTCCTGACGGTTTGCAGCGATAGCCCACGCGTCTTCGGAGAGTCGCTTAGCGATTTGTCGCTTGATTTTCTAACGCCCAGTAACAAGCCAGGTTGCTTGGGAACGCTGGGGCAATACGAAGTCGTTGGTTTGGTTGGTCGGGGAGGATGCGGGCTGGTTTTTAGAGCGTACGACACCAGGCTTAATCGTATCGTTGCCATCAAAGTCATGGCTCCGGAGCTTGCCACAAATCCCACTGCGGTCAAACGCTTCTTGAGGGAGGCACAAGCTGCGGCCGCGGTGCGGCATGAACATGTCGTTACCATCCACGCGATCGAAGAAACCAGTCATCCACCGCTTATCGTCATGGAATACGTGGACGGGGTCTCCTTGAAAGACAGAGTGGACAGCGACGGTGAATTGGAGTTATCGGAAATCCTGCGAATTGGAAAACAGATTGCGTTAGGGTTGGTGGCCGCGCACGAGCAGGGGTTGGTTCACCGCGATATCAAGCCAGCGAATATCTTGCTGGAGAGCGGCGTCAACCGTGTTCAGATCACTGACTTTGGACTCGCTCGGGCGACCGATGATATCGGAATGACGCAGACGGGCATGATCGCTGGCACACCGCAATACATGTCGCCTGAGCAAAGCCTTGGAAACGCGATCGATTCGCGGAGCGATTTATTCAGTCTGGGAAGCGTTCTGTATACGTTGTGTACCGGCCGGCCCGCTTTTCGCGCGGATTCAACCGTTGCCACGCTCCGCCGAGTCTGCGACGACGTGCCGCGTTCGATTCGATCGGTGAATCCCGCGATTCCCGAATGGATGGAACAGATCGTGATGCGGTTGATGGCCAAGTCGCCCGACGATCGCTTTCAATCGGCGTCTGAAGTCGCGGAGTTATTGAACGACTGCATCGTCAATGATCGGGGCACGAACGCGAAGTTTGATTTTCCCGAGACAAACTCGGTGCCGTTTTTCTCCAGAGTCTCGACCAACGTTTCCACGTTCCGCGATTCCTGGTTCGTGCCGCTGGTCGCTTTGCAAATTTTGGGAATGGTGGTCGCTTTGCCGATGGCGTTGATCAACATCGAATCGATCGTCGTGACAGGGATTGTATTTGGCTTGGTCGTAGGCACTGCGGTCACCCTTTCGGCCTGGATGTCGGGATTGCGTTGGACGAGCATCGCATTTGGAGCGTCGTCGATCGTGTTTACATTGCTGCTGGCGTTCATCATCAAACTGTTTAGTCTTCGACCCTCTGATGTCGGTCCAATCGTGACTTTGATAACGCTGTTTGTTTTTGCAGCAGTTCCCTGGGGAGTCGTTGAGATCCGGCGGTTTTGGGCGAATCAGCGGGTGGGCACAAGAAGGCAGCTATCTGTTTTCCGGCCCCAGTCGTTTCTGGCGATCTATGCGTTGCAGCTGATTGCGATTGGGGCGGCATGCGTTGCGGCGACTTTGGAAGTTGAATCCGTCATCGCATCTGCACTCTTAGCGGGGTTGCTAATCGGCAGTGTGCTGTCTGTGTTTGCACTCAAAACGGGCCAGCATGTTGAGAGTCAGATCTTTGCTCTGTCGGCTCCTGTTTTTACGGTTTTTCTTAGCTTCGTCGTCTCGCTGTTCGACTGGAATACGCTGCATCACTATTTGCCGGACGCTGTTTGGATCGCGACGGCGATCTTTGTCTATGGCGCGATCGTGATTCCAATTGGGCTGATTGGATTCGCCAAAGAGCTTGACTTGTGGTCATCGAAGCAGAAGCCATATCGATTTCAAATTCGCACCGGATTGATTGCGACAGCGATCATCGCAGTCGCGTTTGCTGGCGCGCAACCTTGCCTAGCGTTTGGCGGCCTTTGCTACGCTGCGGGTGTGCTGTTTGCTCTGGCATTGGTTTCGATAGCGGCCATGGTTGGGTATCGAATCTACCTGAGTGACCAGCCCAAGCGGATTCCACGTTTGGCGACTTTGGGCACCGCGGCATTGGTTCTTCAAGTGGGCTTGATGGGATTGGTCGCCGCCTACGACCGAACGACGGATTATGGCTTTGTCCGAATTCGAACGGATGTGCCCGTCAAGCTTGTGGGGGTTCACGTGCCCAGTCAGAGAAGTTTTTTCAGCAACACGCTCGATGATGGTTCTGTATTTATGAACGTGATGAGCGGCGAAGTGCGACTGAGTGTCAGAGACCGACCGGATTTGACGGTGGTTCCTTCGACAGGCGTGCTGAGCCGAAACAAGCCACTGGAGGTTCGAATCGTGCCGGTTGAACCCTGATCATTTCAGCCCCGCGTCGAGTCACGGATGACTGCCAACTGGAGGTCGCGACCAAAATTGCTTTTGCGAGTCAGGTCTGATCGGCACACCAGCAGAGTAGCTGAGGCCACCAAACGCCAGGCAAGGTTGCGCATAAATATTCGCAGTGAACACTTGTCTCTAACCAAGCACTAGCTTTCGGGCTCAGCGATGGCCCCGCAGATAAACCCGCCAAAGTCAGAAAGTTGGCGCCCGGCCAACGCATGCAGATCAACCGTTGCCAGCAGCACTTGCCGACGCGTCGCGACTAGCTTTTGCCAGCGGACGCGTGTGCCGAAATTTGTTGCAGCGATCAGGCGTAGGCCGATACGTTGGCTACGACCAGCCCATCAAAGAAATCAATGCATCGGTCAGAGAACTGACGGGAGCAGATGGTTCGGTGTAAGTCCACATGTTGCGGATCAAGTCCGTCATCAGCATTCCGCCCAAACTCATCACGGCGATAATGCTCAGCAATGCCAAGCACTGCAGCAGGTTGAATGGAACTTCGTAGGTTCCGACGCCGCCAGCCGCTGCGATCGCAGAACTTCTGCGTGCGGAAGTGGTGTCCAGTCCGACAGGTGCGTCTTCGTCGACAGCCTCGGCGTCCATCGCTTCGGCTTCGTCGCCAAATCCTCCAGCGTCGTCCGTTGCAAACGCGTCGCCGACGGGAGCTTCTGCGTCGTCGAATTCAACCGCTTCGCCGATGGCTTCGGAATCTTCGACTTCGATTACCTGCGAACCGCTCTCGAAGTCGGCTTCGAGTCCGATTCCCGAAGGTGAAAGCTGGAATTCTTCGTCGGCTTGGAAGTCGACCATCGATCCGCTGGCGTCCGAACCCGCTTCGCCGACGTCCGAACCGTCAGCCAGTTCAGCGCCCAAGTCCAGAGCCGAAATGCTGCTGCCAGCCAAATCCAATGGCTCGCTTTCAAGCGACAAGCCACTGTCTGACGGGCTCATCAAGTTAATGCCACTATCGCCCGCCACGGAGATGTCGACACCGGAGCTGTCGATAACTAGATCATCGTCGTCATCGGCAATGACCAGGTCGTCATCGTCATCCAGTGCGTCGTCCAGTCCGCCCAAGACGTCGTCACCCAAGCTACTGCCTAGTCCGGATGACACGAGGAGATTGGCGCTGTCGCCGGAGATCAAACCGCTGCCACCGCTTTCGGCACTCAATAAATCAAGTTCGCTGAGCACATCGCCGGAGCTGTGTATTCCGCTTGCACTGGCCATGCCGGAACCTGAAAGCGGTCCGTTCAGTTCGTCCATTAGCTCCAAGCTGCTGGCGCCTGATCGCGAAGCGTTGGAATCCGAAAGCACGTCGCTGGCCAATGCGTCCATGCTGCTGTCGTCGTCGCCCAGGACCAGTTCGCCACTATCGTCATCGGGAACGACGCCGGTAAAGCTCAGGTCACCGGCGTCGCCCTTCGCCATGTCTTCGGGTTCGGCGCCCAGGTCAAGGCTGCCGGATGAATCCGCCATCGGGACGGAGCTCTTTTTGGCCGCGATCACCGGACCGGTGCTGCCGTCTTTGACTTCCAAGGACAGATCGATTTCGTCACTTGAATCGTGCAGTAAGGCTGGTTCGTCAATCTGAAGAATTTTTGAATCGATCTCTTGCAGTCCATCGTCGTCATCGATGGCAAAATCGTCTTCGCCTGCAAGCGGCGGTGTAGCGGTGCCCTTGCCAGAACTGTCGGACAATCCGCTGCTGCTGGGGACAAGCGACACATCGCTTCCGTCACCCAAGTCGGCAACCAGATTGACGTCGCTGCCATCGGTGGTTGATTTGGGGACCGCGCCGCCGATGCCCAAATCGCTACTGGCCAAATCCAAGTCGCTTTCGCCCTGGCCTAATTTGGAATCGTCGCCGCCGATAATGCTGCTGCCACCTTGGGAGATGGCCGAGCCGACTTCATTTTCGCTGATCAGAAGTCCGGAGCCGAATCCCGAGTCGGCACCGCTTGCGCCCAATTCGTCAGCAAGTCGGTCGATTTCGTTTTCGGGGAATTTCCAGCTGGCTCCGTCACGAAAGCCACGAATCTCTCCCTGACTTCGCATGTCTACCAACTTTTCAGTCGGGATGCCAAGTTTCTGGGCAGCTTCTTCGAGCGATAGGTAATCAGCCATTTCTCGTGATCGACTCCGATGGTCCTGCAGCGGCGTTCATGAGACGCCGGCTCAGCAAGAGTGTTGTGACATTAGTTGATAAGGGTGGCGGAACGATTACTGCGGAGCAGAGTTTTCTGCCAAACGATTGCATCGCGTCTTGGTAAAACCGTTTTCGTTTCGCCATGCGATGTATCGAAATTCACGCTGTGTTTCACGCAAACGACACGCTGCAAATCAACTCGCTGCTGCAGTGTCACCGTCGGCCCATCTCTCGTATATCATCGGGCAACGGCGACGTAGCATTGAGCTGCAACGCAAAGTCGGCGTCAATTGGCCGGCTGCTAACCAGCCGGATCGTTCCGGAACTATCAATATGATACACAGCCATCCACGATTTACCGGTATGAACTAGCGTAATTGTCTGACTTCCCGAACCGTCAGAGCTTGTGAAACCGATCATCTCGCCGGCGGCGCCCACACGAGCGATAGGACTGGTTTTACCCGTAAAAACCGGGGAAACCGAAGCCGCAGGTGTGTTCAAGCCAGCTTGGGCGACTACGGAAGACGCATTCGCCCGCGTGACAGGGGACCGGACGGGGGTGTTTTTGGTGTTCGGGGTGCCACCTAGCCAGGTAGCCGGAGCGTCCGACGCTAAATGGCTGGGCGATCGGTTGGACGGTGGGAAATTGGCTGGTGGGAAACTGGCCGGTGGGAGATTGCCGAACTGACTGGGGGTGTCGCTGGGCGTGTCGCTGGGCCGGTTGGCGAAGTCGCTGGTTGCATCGAATCGCTGCGACTCAGGTTGCGTCGGCGGTGTTTGGCTGTCTACCTGTGTGGCCATTGCGACTACCAGCACAGCCGCTAATCCCACGACGTGTTTCGGGCTTTGACCCAAGCGGACAAAAATCGAGAGTCGTTTGGGGGCGGAGCGCCGGATTGTCGTAGGCATTGATTCGTTCTTTCCACGCAGCGTCGAGTGGCGTTGATTTCTAGGGCCTTCTATACACACGCGATCCTACGAAGGACGAGCGAACAATCGCAAGGTAAAAACCTCGTTCCCGGCCACCTCACGAAGCAGCTTTGCTTTCAATGACCGAATGTGAGAATTTGACGATTAAGTCAAGTTCGCCGGTCGTAACGGTCGATCTGGTGATCTGCGGCTGTCTGTCGGCAATCAGGTTGCAGACGCTGCGCCAAATCTGAAGCAACGAGTTTTGAAGTATATAGGCCGCACCTAAAAGGTTCGACATGGTCAGTGGAAACGACGAACACTCCTCGGCAATCCCATCGGACAGCAATCACGCCGTTGGCGGTTCTTTGAAAAAGAACCCTTGGGCACTCAGTGACGACGCCTCGGGAAATTCGCTGCAAAGTGATTCCGTAGACGACAACGTCGTGTCGCAAGCCGGCAGTCTTGGTGGCGGTCTCTTGCCCCTCGTCGCCGGCGGCGTCGTGTCGATCTTGTTTTATGGCATTGTGCACGTCGTCCCGTGGCAACCACTGGAGCGGTACTTCTTGGGTCACCCGGTCGCTATCGCTGCGACCATTTTGTTTTGGGTTGCGACCGCGATCCTGTTGTTCAAATGGTGGTACGTCAATCAGCAGTGGAATTATCTGCACGCGATTCGTGACCGCGATTTGATCCCTCCGCAGTCGGATTCGACTCCGGCTGACAAATGGATCGCCGACAACGACGCTGGTTTCGTGGCACGTCGTTGGATGGCAACCATCGCGGCACTTCCCGCAGCCAGTCGCGCCAGCCAGTTAGTCCATCGCATCGAAGAATTGTTAACCAGGCAATCGCAACGCGGCACGTCCAAACACCTCGCCGATGACCTTCGCGAACTCTCAGGACGCGATGCCGATGCGGCTCACGATTCACTTGGCTTGGTTCGGATCATTGTCTGGGCCATTCCGATGCTCGGTTTTTTGGGCACGGTGATCGGGATCACGCAAACGCTTGGTGGTTTGGACTTTACCGATGGTACCGGCGCCGTGGATCGACTCAAAAGCGGGTTGTATGTCGCGTTTGATACGACCGCACTGGGATTGGTGCTGTCAGTCCTGGCGATCTTTATTCAGTTTCCAATCGAACGCAGCGAACAGCAGTTGTTGGCCACGATCGATCATCGCGTAGGTCACCTGATTTCGGCTTGTCTGCCCAGCGATGATGCTGTCGACAATCAAGTTTCGTTGGTCGCCGATTTGTGCAGCGGCATTAAAGCGGCCGTCGCGGAATCACTGGCGTCGCAAGCATCGCTTTGGCAAAAGACGATCGATGAAGCACACCAGACTTGGCAGGAAGTGCAATCTAACAACGCGAACCTGATTGCCGAAGCATTCCAAGGGACGCTGGCACCGGCGCTAAAGTCTCACGCTAGTGTGATGGCGCAATCCTCGGCGGTGACAACGACGACGCTGCAAAAGCAGACACAGCTTTGGGAGCAAACGATGACGACCAACGCGGCCGCGCTTGCGAACCATCATCAAAAAATGATCAAGCAGTGCGAACAGCTCGCCAGCGTTTCGACTCAGTCCAAAGCCATCACCACCTTGCAGCAGTCACTCGATACCAACTTGGAACGACTAGACGCCACTAACCGCGGCATCGATCGCAGTGTGGCGGCCGCAGCCGGTGAAGGCATGGCAGACGCGATGCGAACTTTGGCGCGAGCCGTGGACATTCTTTCGGCCCAGATGCCGGATGGAAAAAACGCAGCCAACCAAATTGTTCAAAGGCGTGCCGCATGAGTTCGCGACGCCGCAAAGCACTCTCGCCGTCGCTCTTTCCGTTTCTAGCTGTGTTGGTTTGCACGCTGGGCACGCTGATATTGCTGCTTGCGCTCGTTTCGCAAAACGCCGCAACCGCAGCGACTCAACAGGCCGAAGCGAAGCAAGCTGCCGAGTCAAAGTTGGCGGAAAAGACCGAGCCCGTTGTGCCACGCATGTCCGGAACCACGGCTGCTTCGTTGATCGCCGAAGAAGCGTTTCGCGTTGAGCAATTGGTTTCGTTTCGCGCCGAGCAAACTGCCGACATGGAACGCCGCCGAGATCAGCTGGGTCAGGTCGAATCGCACATGCAGCGTATCAAGGCAGAACTGAAACAGCTTAGTGATCAAGCCGACATTGCCACCGGCGAAACAGTGGCTTCGGAAGTCGATTCTGCGGAGCTAGAACGATTGCGGGCCAAGGAAAAAGCGGAGTCCGAGTCATTGGCGAAACTTACCGCAGACGGCACAGCCAAGGCGCCTCTGGTGGCATTGATTCCGCACAAAGGTCCCAATGGCACGGATCGACGACCGGTGTACTTGGAGTGTACTGCCGAGGGGCTGACGATTTGGCCCGAAGGTTCCAAGCTAACATCGACTCACTTGGAGGAGTCTGTCAGCGGAGCAAATCCGCTGGACGAAGCTTTGAAAGTGGTTCGCAACCATGTGATGCAAAACTACGGCGATGCGGTCCCACCGTATCCACTGTTGGTTGTTCGGCCCGATGGCATTGATACCTACGCGGCGGCCCGAATCGCCCTGCAAGACTGGGACGATCAGTTTGGCTACGAATTGGTTCCTGACGATGTCAATTTGGCTTACGGAACACCGGATCCATCTCTCAAGAAACGCGTCGACGAAGCGATTCGTGCGGCGGTCATCGATCAGCACGGTATGCGGGCGCTTGCTCAACGTGCCAAAAGTGGATTCGGACGCAGTCGGTACGGGCAAAGCGGGGCCATCGAAAGCAACAAGCGTTACCCGCGTCTGTCGGCCGCCGACATGGACCGCCGTGGTCGTTCGAGCGGGTTCAATGACCATCGCGATTTTAGTTCCAACGGTTCACTTTCCAGCGGCCGCTCGGGATCCCACTTTGGAGACAATCAAGGTAGTTCTGGGGCCGATATCGCAGAAGCTTTGGATCGTCGATTGCGTGAAGCAGCCGGCGAGCTTCAAGACGGAACCGGGATTAGTCAGAATCCTTACGCTGGCAGCAACGGACTTTCGCAGTCGCAATCTTCGTCCAGCACTCTTGGTGGTGATCAATCTGCCACGAATCAAAGCACGCAAAACCAGTCTGCTCGCAATCAAGCCACGCTGAATCCAGAAGCTGGTACTGCACTGGCTGCTTTGGGCGACCACATGCCCGAATCCTACCGTCGCGATGGCGTGCGGCCCAACCAGTTCGTCGACCCCAACACCGCGCGTGATGGAATGCTGAAACGACAGCCCAATCCATTCTCCTTGGGGGATGGACCGCAAAACGATCTGGCGGGCGGGCCGTCCGCGGATCAACCTAACGGTGCTCCGTCGAATCAGCAGTCACCCAGTGGCGGTGCTGAAGCTCCTTCTGACTTGGCGATGCTTCCGCCATCACATCAGGGAACGCCATCAAACAACTTTCGGATGCCGCCCTCCGCGTCGACTTCAAATCAGTCCATACCGAACCAGCCAGCTCCTGGGGGCGCGATGGGTGAATCCGGTGCCAATGCCTCGCAGCCGTCACTTTCGATGAATGATTCGGCGAAGCCATCGTTTGATGAATTGGCCCGCCAAGCAGAAATGGCGCAGCGAGCAGCTGAACAAGCCGCTGCCCAAGGATCGATGGATTCGCAAAATCAAAACCGAAATCAATCAGCCACTCGCGAGATGGCTACTCCCGATCGACAGCAGTGGGCATTGCCACGAAGCGTCGCGGCGTCGCGCGGCAATTCGATTGTGCGTACCATTCGCGTGCAGTGTTTCCCCGGGCGACTTGTTTTGGTTGCATCGGCACGCGGTGGTGCAACGGAAATGTTTGGCCTGGCCGACGACGATATGAATCGAGCAACGATCGAACTTGCCAGCGCGGTTCGCGATCGCATCGAACGCTGGGGAGCTGCACTTCCTGGTGGTCGCTGGCAGCCAAGGTTGGATGTCGAAGTCATGTCGGGCGGCGAAGACCGCTACTACCAGCTTCAGCGACTGATGTCTGATAGCGGAGTCGACGTCGTCGGCCGCCGCAGTGAAACATCGTCGACGGGAGGTTCCCAATGAGTCGTCGCAGAAGATCCACCCTGGAAATGGGACACGATTCCTTTTTGGATATCGTCGCGAATCTGGTCGGCATCTTGATCATCTTGGTGGTCATTTTGGGCACGCAGTCCCAAGCCGTGCTTCAGAGTGTCCAAGATACTCAAGAAGAGGAGCAAGCCGATGCGCCGGAGGCAACGTTTGCCACCGAGCAGCAGTTGACGGCCTTGGCATCGCACACGATGCGCGCCCAAGCTGCCCAAGCGGACTCGAATCGTTTCGAGAAGAAAATTCTTCTGATGGATGACGAACTGGAGGCTCGCAAACGGCAACGCGGCATGCTGCTGGATCTCCTTGCCCAGGCCAAGCTGGCGTACGAAGACATTAAGAAAAAATCGGACGCGGACAAGACACGAATTGCCGCGCAGCAAGCCGAAGTGCAATCGCTGATGAGCCGTATTTCGGATATTTCTGCGAAACGAAATCGTCTGGAAAGCGAAAAACAACCTGTCGTTGCGGTCGAACATTTGCCCACGCCCATGGCGAAGACGGTGTTTGGCGAGGAATTGCATTTTCGTTTGAAAGGGAATCGTCTCTCGTTGGTGCCGGTTGAAAAGCTGCTTGTAGAAATACGGCGTGACTTCGCACGTGCAGCCGCAGGACCACGCGATGGCAGAATCGATGCAGCGGTGGGACCCGTTCGCGGCTATGTGGCGAGATACATCATGGACAAACAACGCAAAATGGTTTCCAACGGTCGCGGTGTTTCGCCCGGGACGCAAATTCAATTAGTGCGAATGAAAGTGGAACCTTTGTCGGAGCCCTACGGTGAGCCGATTGAATCGGTGCTCAGCGGTGGCCAGATGCTGGACGTTGAACTTGCGGGGCGAAAACCTAATGCAACAACGATTACCGTATGGGTCTATCCGGACAGTTTTGCGGCATTCCGTCGCTTGAAAGAGCATCTCTACGCCAAAGGCTTTGCGACCGCGGCAAGGCCGTTGCCAATGGATCGGAGCATTACCGGCGGTCCTCAAGGCAGTCGTAGCGCCGCGCAGTAATCGTCGCAGCAGGTTGTAACGACAGCACGATTGTCGTCGCAGCGCGGCATCGAAGCCGTTGGCTATTTGTGCAACAGTGAAGATGCTTTCAGGGCTTTTCGTTGAAAGCATATTGGCCTAGTGGTTTGGTCTTGGCCCTGCGGAATGCAAGTTTGGTCAGTTCAAATTTGGTGTGTGCAAAGGGCGAAGGTTGCAGATTCTAGCCAGTATCGGTTCTCCAAATTGCAATCGTCATGTTATTGATTTAGTTGGGGGCTGATGGATTCCAGGTGCGGATCCTATCCGTCCGAATCGATGGATAGCCCCGTGGTGTGGGGGCCGATTATGACTGCATACTGTCATCGAAACCGAACTCGTTCGCTTTTCTCAGGTCGGCAAGACCTGCCGGACGCCAATGGTTAGAATTGATGGACTTCGATTTTCTAGTCTTATGACCCCACCAGCGACTTCCATGCTTCGATCTATCGCTCTGCTCACGTTGACGGCCTTTGTTTTGGCGGGACAAGCTGACGCCGCCCAACCCAACATCGTTTACATCTTGCTTGACGACGCCGGCTATGGTGACCTGTCTTGCTACGGGCAGCAAAAGTTTAAGACGCCCAATATCGACCGGATTGCCGCCGAGGGCATGAAGTTCACTGATCACTACAGCGGAAGTACTGTCTGTGCGCCGACCCGCTGTTCGTTGCTGACCGGCCTGCACACGGGGCACACGTTTGTACGCGGAAATCGCGAAGTCAAACCCGAAGGCCAAGCGGCCATGCCAGCGGAGATCATCACGATCCCGCGCCTGCTGCGTGACGCTGGCTACAAGACCGGTGCGTTCGGAAAATGGGGGCTTGGGTCGCCAGGTTCGACAAGTGATCCGGTGGAGCATTTTGACGAATTCTACGGCTACAACTGCCAGCGTGAAGCGCACAACTACTACCCCGATCACTTGTGGCACAACGCAGAACGAGTCCCCATGGATGGCAAGACTTATTCGGCAACCTTGATTCACGAGCAAGCCATTGGGTTCATTCGTGACAACAAAGATGGGCCCTTCTTTGCGTTTTTGCCCACACCGATTCCACACGCGGCGATGCACGCACCGGAAGAATTCAATCAGCCGTTTCGTAAGAAGTTTGCTCAGTTTGAGGACACTATCGGGAAATACAGCGGGCCTGAAGTCAAAAATCCCATCGCAGCCTTTGCCGGGATGATGACGTTGGTGGATCAGCAGGTCGGCGAAGTCTTGGACGTGCTGGAGGAACTTGGCATTGCTGACAATACCTTGGTGATGTTGACCAGTGACAATGGGCCACACAAAGAAGGCGGCCATGATCCAGTGTTTTTCGACAGCAACGGACCGCTGCAGGGTTTCAAGCGAGACCTTTACGAAGGTGGGATTCGGGCGCCGTTGTTGGCACGTTGGCCCGGAACGATCAAGCCAGGAACTGTCTCGGACCACGTTTCGGCTCACTGGGATATGTTGCCCACGTTCTGTGCGTTGGCGGGAGTGAAAGTGCCGGCCAAAACAGACGGCATTTCGATGGTTCCGACGCTCATGAGCGATCCTCAAAATCAACCTGCCCATCAATATCTCTACTGGGAGTTTTATGAACGTGGCGGCAAGCGTGCTGTCCGTTTCGGCGACTGGAAAGCCGTGCAGTTGAACTTGAACAAGGATCCCAACGCACCGATTCAGCTGTATCACCTGCCCAGTGACGTGGCAGAATCCAACGACGTGGCGGCGAAGCACCCAAAGCTGGTTGAGAAAGCGAAGTCGTTTTTCAAAGACGCCCACGTGCCTTCACAGTTCTGGAAATTTGGCCGACCGCAAAAGAAGCAAAAGAACGCCAAGCAGAAGTCCGCAGCGTAACCGCGCGGCAATTTTTCTTTTGACCCGTTCTGCAGAATAGAAAACCCATGTTCGCTAGTCATCTCTTGGGGCTTACCCTGCTCGTCGCCACCGCTAGTTTTGTGCTGGGGGTGTTCGTGGCGTACGCGGTATGGGGATACCGTTCCTTTGAAGTCCAAGACCTAGAAGCGTCAATCACCGCTTCGCGGGCTAAAGCGGTTCGATTGCGTGAAGAACAATCACGGTTGCACGCTCGACTACAGGAAGCGTAAACGCGCTTCGTTTGTCGTACTTCTCTCTTCAATATCCTGCCAAGCTGGGATCGATCTTATGACGCTCCAACGACTCTACGATTCGCTGACGCCGCTGGGTTTCTACTCTCTCATCGTTGGCGTCGCCTTTCTGTTGGGCGCGTTTTTGGGCTGGTGTTTGTGGTGGAGAAAGTCGCGGCAGCTTCGACAGACACAGGAGCTTTGCAAAGCAGCGGATGCTGAAGTGGATGGTTTGCGTTCCGCCAATCACGAGCTCACTGCCAGAGTTCAGCAAGCCGCGCGGCAGTCCGAACAGGCACTCAAAGCCAAAAGCGTCAACCAACATGAACGGGTGAGCCAGGTTGGATTGCAGGACAATACCCAGACAAAAAACATGGCTTGGGTGCCATTAGACGCATCGGCAGCACTGGAGCCGTTGACGTTTGTTGACAACGACGAACCCAATTCGGATTGGTCCAGCGTGGACGGAGTCGACGAGCGACTATCGGCGGAATTGAAGTTGATGGGCGTGCGAAATGAGCAGCAACTCCAAGAGTTGACGCCGCAACAACGCCGACTCTTCGATGCCAAGTTGGCTCGCAAGCAGCTGCGTTGGACTTGGAAAGATGACGAACCGCAATCGCAATTGCCACAAGAAGGTGCTGGACTTGCCGCTGCCCAGATGGGCTGTGATACGGCGAGCGGTGAGGGGCCAAGCGGTAGTGCGATGAGCGGAGCTGGGGTGGCAGGAACTGGGTTGGCAGGGGCCGGAATCGCTGCTGGCGTCGTCGCAGCGGTCGGGTTGTCCCATTCCGGCCAGTCGGATCACGGTCAGCAGGGTGCTTCGGCTGATGACAAACCTGAAAGCGCTTCTTCGACCAGTTCTGCGACAACAGCAGTCGGTGCGACACCGTTCGCATCATCAACAGCCGCTGTATCTTGGTTTGCCAATTCATTCTTGTCCGGAAGCAACCGGCTTCAGCGTCCGCCACACGTTTCATCTGCACGGGCAGCTGCACCGGCACAGCCGGCTGTGAGCAGCGTTGGCTCGTCAGCTGTTTCTGGCGTCACGTCTTCGCCTGAGTCTGACGAGGTTGCGGAAGTTCAATCGGCAGATGATCAACCGGATTTGAGCGATGACGAACTAAAGCATCTGGTCGCATCGTTGAACCTGTCAGACACCACGGATCCGGCAACCGATTGGCGAACGGTCACGGACATTGATCCGCTGTTGGCCGCTGAACTAGAGCGTTTGGAGATTCAAAACTGCGATCAGTTGAGCGGACTGAAGGATGACGGCCGAAAGCGTCTGCAGCAGTATCTCGATTCGCGAGGGATCCAAGCGGACATTGATCAAGTTATTTCGCAGGCTTCTTCGGAAACAAGCTGGCCACCTGAAACAAAAATTGCAGGTTTTTCTTCGGGCACGGGAATGACTGACGCGGGAATGTCGACCTCTGAATCTTCGGGCATGCAAACGCCAGCCGCGCAGATGTCCGCTAACGACGGACACACGACGCAGCGGCTATCTGACTTGGTTGCCGACGCTCCCAATGAAATGCCGGTCTTTGCAACCGAAGTGCCTCGCGTCAAAGATGATTTGACTTTGCTGGACGGGATAAATTCCATCGAAGCTGAAGAGCTGCATCGAATGGGGATTCACAATTTTGATCAGCTGCACGATTTGTCCAGCGACGATCGGCACCGTTTGAAGGCATGGTTTCGCCGCCGCGGATGGTACTTGGACATGGACCAGTGGCGTATCGCGTCGGAGGGCAACACATTGAACCCGACTTTGGAAGAGATCCAAAAGAAAGCCTTCGAGGTTTACCAGCACCGCGAGCGCGCGGGTCGACACGGAGCGGAAAACACCGACTGGGAACAGGCTGAATGGTCACTACGCGGCAATCCAATTTTTGACTACGGGGTTCCTCATCACGTTGACTATTTCGTCGAAACGGTGGATGGAATTACGCCCGCGGCGTGCGATGAACTGTACCGAATGGGGCTCTACAACATGCAGGAGATCCAGGCGTTGGATATTCATTCGCGTCGCTTATTGACTCGCTGGTTTGCTGGGCCGCGATTCAAGGTGGATTTGACCGCAGCTTTCGGTTGGCTCAGTTCGCTGGAGACGGTCCCCCACGAAAAAGATTTTGGGTTCGTGTTTTCGCAACGGCCAGATCATGTTGACGACCTTTCGGATATCAACGGTGTCGGGCCTGCAACGGAACGAGACCTAAATCGAATTGGGATTTATCATTTCAGCCAAGTGGCACAGTGGAGTGATTCCAACGTGCAGGCTATTCGCGAAACACTGAATCTGGGCGACCGAATTGAGAAAGACATGTGGGTCGTTCAGGCACAACGACTGTCAAACCATCAAGGTTAGCGATCCCACCCGTGGATCCGTGCTAAGAATTCAGCAGTTTTTCCAAGGACGCCAGTGTGACTGAGAACCGATCGAGAGAGGTCGACGCAGGCCCGGGTAACACATCACGTTCGGCAGCGAGTTTGAAATTCGTCGGATTTTTAAAGCGACGACTCATAACGGTTTCGCTGCTATTGATTTGTGTTTTGATGATGACGACCATCGCGACTTTGTTTTCGCGGGTCAATTGGCTGGCCGATCTATGTGCCAATCTGCGTGTTCAACAAATGATCGCGCTGGTGCCGTTGACCATTGTCGTTGTGCTTTTTCGGCGTTGGAGTTGGTTCGCGATTTGCATGGTATTGGTGGCAGTGCACGTGCCGGCATTTCGGACCGCTTGGAAAGTTCCTCCTGCCGGTGGCGTCCAGGGATCCAAAATTGTCGTGATGACAGCGAATGTTTGGACGCCAAATTCACAGCACGAATTGATTGTTCAGCAAATTCGTGACGCCGACCCCGACGTTTTCACAGTTCTGGAATTGGGGACGCCTCTAAAGCTCCGCTTAGAAAAGGAACTGGCGGCTCTGTATCCTCATCAGTTTGCGTTTCCGCAAGACGACGGGAATTTTGGAATTGGGCTGTATTCCAAGCATCCCTTGGAGGGCACAACTTCATTTGCGTTGAACAACGATAGAGTTTTGTCGCTTGCCGCGACGGTGATGGTTGATTCGCGTAGGTACCGTGTGTTTGCTACCCATCCATTGCCGCCGAAAGATGCGAGCAATTTTCAGAGCCGCAATACCCACTTGGACCAGCTTGCCGCGAAAGTTCGTTTGCAACAGGAGTCAGACGACGACGTGTCCGTGATCATCATGGGGGATCTTAATTTGACCCCTTGGTCACCGCTGTTTGACCGGTTTCAGGCGGATACGCAGACACATCGAGCGAGTTGTGGCAACGGGATCACACCGACTTGGTATGCCCACGCTGATGCTTCTTTTCCGTTTGGTTTAGTACTGGATCACGTTTTAACCAGTGATGATCTTCGTTGCGATTCGTACCGCGTCGGACCTGCGATTGGCTCGGATCACCGCGCCGTAATCGTCAGTTTGTCAGGCCAGTAGTTTCGCGAAAGCGTTACTCGGCGGTGTCTTCGTAGATTGGCAGGTGCCGATAGTAAACTTCCAGATTTAGCAGGTTCATGGTGGTGACGTACAAGCGACCTGCATGCGGACTCCAGCGGTCGGGGACGGGGCCACGCGGGTCCCAGCTTCCTGCTTGCTGGCCAGTTTTGATTTGCCCCTGCAGCAACATCGGATTGAGGTAGCTGTTCCATTTTTTCCAGTGGTCGCCTCCCATATGAAACATGACTTGGGTGGCATAGTACCAGTAGTAGCCGTCTCGTTTAGGCGCGAGGTTGGTTCCTAGCTGAGGCGGGGACTCCAGCAAGTAGTCCGCTGCGGAGATCATCGCCGGATTATCGCGACGCCAGCCTGAATACATTCGCATCAACATCCCAACGGCCGTCATGGTCGGTGTTGGATAGCGACCGTGACGTTGTCGGTCCGTGTCCGGTGCGTAGGGGTTGTAACGATATCGGTCGGGACGATCCTTGTTTTGCTGGGCCAAATCCAGCCAAGTGTTGATGCCGTCGTACGTGCTGCGTGGAACTTTCAGGCCCGCTAGTTCACCACTTTTGAGTGACATCATCATCCATCCACTGACGCTGGTGTCACTGCTGACCTGGGGCGTGTAACGCCATCCACCACGCTGGCGATGCTGAGTGGCGATGATGTATTTGAGCGCGTCTTGTGCCGCACCCCGCAGTTCGCGGTCTTGTGTCATTCCATACGCTTCGCTCATTGCCAGAGCTGCGATTCCGTGAGAATACAACGCGACATTGCGGTCGCTTTCGGGGGTCTCGCTGCGATACAAGTTGCCGTTGCTACGCTGGTTGTCCATCAAAAACTTCAAGCCGCGTGAAACGGTATCGGCGTGCTGGTGTTCTAGATGGGTGTAGCCTGCCCCCTGGAACGCCAGCAGGCAAAGTCCGGTCGCGGCGGTATCGCTTCGCAAAAAGACTTCGTCGCCGTGGCCTTGGAGCGACCAGCTACCATCTTCTTTTTGAGTGCTGGCGAGATACGTCAAACCCAGTTCGATGGCCTCTTCGGTTGCAGGTCCTGCCATCCCGGCCGGAGCCGCTGCGGACGCACCTTTGGTCCGCAACACGCGGCGATTGAAAGATTCGACCGCGGCGATCTTGGTTCCGACGGCCGTTGCCGGGCCGCCGACTTTGCGGCGTGGGCGTTGTGCTTGGCTCATTTCAAACGCCGCTATCTCAGGCAGTTCGTCCGATGCGGTCACACCGGGCGACTGGCTGATCATGTCGGCCAATCCGATCGGACCTTCGTCAGCCATGATGTCCAATGCTAGTCCCGCCGATCCTGCATCAACGGGGTTTGACAGGTCTGCCCCGCCCTGCCCTGCTGCGTCTTCATCACGCGCGATGTCCATGATGCCCATGCGATCGGAAACGGAGTCGCTGCGGGCGGTTCCTGCTGTTCCGTTCGACGACGCAGCCATTGCATCTGCAGCAGTCGGAGCCCCGGCGGGGGCAAATCCGCGTCCCCGATCGGCGCGACCGCTGCGACCGGGAGACCGTCGTGATTCGCCTGCTTGAACGTTGGGCGCGCCTGCTCTCGCCGCGAAATCTTTACGCGAATACTCGGCACCGCCTACTGCGGAAGCGTCGCCGTTTTGAGTCGTGATCGATGGAGTTGTTCCCGTTGCGATCTGAGCCCCGACGGTCGCGCTGCTTCGTGTCATCGGAGTATCAACCGGCGAAAGTTGCCGTGTTGCGTCGACGGATTCACGGGCAATCGAAATGCTAGGGGGAGCCGGAGCTGAGCCTGCTGGCCGATTCATGTCACGCCCGAATCGTTGGCGTTGTCGCCGAGTCAGTCCTGCGTCACCGATCACTGGCATGGCTTGGCTGCGGTCGCGAGCAGCCGCGGAAAGCCTGGGGGAGAGATCCGATGGGTTGTCGCTGGGCATCGGCGCGACCGACGCCATCTCGGGACGTGGCGGGGCGCGACGGGCCGCCGAACGCTTTGGCTGCTGATTAGACACCTGCCGTTCGCTGGGGCTGTCGGTCGCTTGCTGTGTCGCTTGTGGATTTAGCTCTGGCACGTCGATCGGCTTGGCGATGGGGCGTGCCTGATTGTTTGGCGAGTCGCGTCGCGCCAGCTTGCCTGGCGAATCGGACGGCATCGGTTTTGCTGGCGTGAACTCCTCACGCTTCATCAGCATCTTCTTCATCGGTCGCGGCGGATCGATTTCTCGCGGTTTGGGCATCTCCAGTTTTGGTTCGCTGCGTTGGACCGGTGGTAACTGGCGTTGTTCGCGCGGGATGACTCGCGAAGCGGTTTGTGTGTCCACCGGTTTTGACCAGTCGGGGGTCTGACGCTGCTCTTGGGGGGCGCGAAACAGATGCTCGGGGACAGTTTTGCGGACAGGTGATCGCTCGGGTTTTTCGCCTTTGGATACGTGTGGCATGAACGTCGAAAAGATCACGACATTGACGGCAAGAATCAGCAACAGCAGGTGTAGGCAGACACTGAACAGCAGTCCCAGCTGCGCTGATTTTTGAACAAACTTGGATGCCACCCGTCGCAAGGCAACCGCCATCGCGAGGGCCAGCAGCGGGACGGCAATCGCGTAGGTCGTTGCGTTGTAAAGCAATCGTGGATCGTCGAACGACAGCTTGTAAGTGACTAGGTAAAGCGTCAATCCAGTCAGCGCCGCGAGCGAAATATCCAGCGGCCACATGCGATCGGATTCGATCGGTGTGCTGTCTGGACGTCGATAGTAGCGGCGTGAGCTCACTGGATCGGTTCTGTTCTCGGTTCGGTTGCGGAGCGGGGTAGCTTGCGGAGTGTTAGCTTGCGGGGCCTTCTTGGGTCGTGACGCTGTAGTCACTGATGCCCGTCCGGTTGCAAACATCCATCACGGACACCACAGGTTGAAACGTGGATGATTGGTCAGCACGGATAACGGCAGTTTGATTGGTTGGGTTTTCGGCGACCGCAACACGCAGCAGGCGTTCAAGCTCCGTCAGTTCGATTTCCTTTCCGCCCAGGTAGATGATGCCTTGTGAATCGATGTCGACAACAATCTCGCGAGGTTTGCCAGTCATCGGAACGGCGCTGGTCGCTTCTGGCAAAACAATGTTCAAGCGACGTTCCTCTTCCTCAAACTCGCTGGTGACCAGAAAGAAAATGAGCAGCAAGAACACGACATCGATCAACGGTGTCAGGCTAAGCGTACCGGCAGCGGTAGAACGTTTGACTTGAACGGCCATGGCTATTCTGTCTTTGCTCCGCGGGCTTGTTGGCTGGTCGCGGACGTTCGCGGTGGCGGAGCAGGCGGGGGCGATGGAGGGTCGACGGTGTTGCCCAGCGGCGCTCCGTTGGCGACGGCTGTGATGCCGCCTTCCATGGCGTGCATGGAACCGTCGACGTCCATCCGTTGTCGGCCAGTGAATCTAGCCAAACCGGGCGCCAGGTCAAACGCCAGTTGTTCGATTTGATGAAACAGTTTGATGACGCGATTTTCCAAATACTGAGCCAATATCGCCGCAGGTATCGCGACGATCAGTCCAGCCAAAGTCGTTACCAATGCCGTGTAGATGCCTTCAGAAAGTTGCTCGCTGCGGCTGCGATCGGCTGTCAGTGTGGTTGATTCGTGAAACGCGACAATCATTCCCCAAACAGTCCCCAAAAGACCCATGAGTGGCGTTGCAGCAGCGGCCAAGTTCAGCCAGCGAATGGTTGATGAATAACGATCGGCTTCTCGTTGAACGGTGTCGGCAGCGGTTCGTTCGATTTCGGCCAGCGGCTGACCGGTACGCAGCATCATCGCGCCAAACACTCGTGCGGCGGGCGATGGATTGTTCAAGCAGGCTTCGTAAGCGATCGCGGGATTGAACTTGTGAATCGGTTCGGTCAAATCTTCCAGTTCTTCGGCAAGTCGTTTGGGCAAGACTTTGTTTTGCCGCAGCGATACCAAACGTTCGACCGCCAAGGTGACAACCAAGAGGCTCATCAAGCCAATCGGGATCATGAACTTGCCTCCACTGGCGATCAGCGAGAGCAAGTCGATGCGGCTCCGCGCGGGCGCTACTGCTTCGGTGCCCGGTTCGCCCTGGTCGTTCATGATGGCCTGGATGTCGGCTGCATCAATACTTTGAGCGTCTTCTTCTTGGGACCAAGTCCAAGAAGCATTGACCGACTCGAATGCGATGATTGCCAGCACTGCTAGCAGCAGAGCGGATCGCAGCGAGTAGTAGAAAGGTTTTTGTTGCACGGGTTTGTCAAACAATGGTTGGACGACCTGGGTATCGCTTAGGTGACGATTAGGAAGACTTGGTTGGCTGAGTGGGGCTATTTCAAAGCGGCCATGCGCTCTTTCGCTTTCGCCATCAGTTCGTGGTCTGCGTGTTTGTCGATCACGTACTGAAAAAACTTTTTGGCAATCTCGCGAGACTTGTTGCGACTGTCGTTTGATCGAGCTTGTTGCATCATCAGTTCGCTACACCGTCCTGCCTCGAAGCCACTTTTGGCTTGCCAGTTTTTGATTTGTTTGGGCGCTTTTTCGGCGCCAAACCCAAACATGACACGCTGGAACTCGGGGATGGCTTTGTCGAACTGTTTTCGGCCAAAATAAACCTCACCCATCATGAATCGGGATCGGGCGGCTGTTTCGTCACGGTACTTCTCTGCGACTTGGCTAAAATACTGCATCGCGCGATCTGGTTGATCCTTTTGCTGGTAAGCAAAACCGATTTCGTAAAACAGTTTTGGTAAGTATCGCGTCGCTGGAAAGCGTGCTTTCAGTTCGTCGTACCAATCGATTGATTCGTCCCACTTTTTCAGTTGCGCGGCACTTTGCCCGCCGTGGAAAAGAATCAATTCGCGGACCTGGCGTTCGGCGGAATCGCGAATCGATTTTGCATTGTCGTCATTTAACTGAATGCGTTTTCGTGCGATTTGATATCTCTTGAGCGCCTGTGCGTAATCTGGTTTGCGAAATTCGCATTCGCCCGCCATCATCATCCCATCGAGGGACAGTTTTCCGTTGGGTTCGTTTTCGGTTTGTTTCTTGAATGCGTCTGCCGCTTGGTTGAACTGTTCGGACTTGAACAGTGACCATCCCAGCCGGTAGTACGACTTTTCGATCAGGCCTTTATCTTTTGACTTGTTCGCAGCAACCGTGAATTGCTTGGCAGCGTCTTTCCAGTTCTCGGCCGCATAGTTTTTCTGACCGATGAAATAGGCCGCTTCGCCAGTGACGCTTGCATCGGGGAACTTCTTAACCAAATCGGCAAACGTCGCGCCGGCTTTTTCTTCATCGCCGGCTTCTCGTAGCGACCAGCCCAGTTCGTAGAGGACTTTGTCCATCGACGGATACTTGGGAACTTGGTCGACGAGCTGTTGCAGGCGGGCTGCCGCGCGTTTTGGCTTGTCTTGTTTCTGGTCGATCAACGCCAGTTCGTATAAAGCGTGCCCCAGATTGTCGTCCTTCGGCTTGTAGGTCAAGAATTCGGTGAGATCTTCGGCGGCGGATTCAAAATCACCCGCGTGTCGACGAGAGATCCCGCGTGCCAACAACGCTTCGTCGCGGATAGGATGTTTGGGGTAATTTCTCAGTACCTCATCCAGCGGTTTCATCGCTTGGCTGTGCTGGTCGCTTTGCATCAGTGACCAGCCTTTGCCATACAGCGCGTAGGGCACTAGTCCTGGATCGACTCTTGAATCGATGATTTGTCCGTACAGCTTGATTGCGCCAGCGTGATCCGCCGCTTCGCTTGCCAGCTGAGCCAGTTTGTAACGAGCTTGATCAGCCATGCGTGAATCTTTGCCTCGCCGGACCAATGCTTCCCACGCCTGCTTGGCGTCCTTCTGTTTACCGGCGGACATCAATGCAGTGCCGGAAAGCAGTTCTGCTTCCTGAGCACGTGGCCACTTCGGGTCGACTTCGGTAACGCGTGCGAACGCCAACGCCGCCTCGCTGTGCATCTTTGACATCAGGTAAGCCTGGCCAATCAGCATCTGCGCTTCGGCCTTCTGTTCGGGCTGCGTCAGTGTTTTGTATTCACTTTTGAGGAGCGCGATCGTATCGTCCGATTTCTTGGCGGAATTGGACGCCAAAGCAGCTCGCAACACCCAGAGCGGACGCTGCATGTTGTCACCGTCGGATTTGCGATTAAGCAGTTGGCGGTATGCTTTCGATGCTTGGGTTGCATTGCCGGTCAGAAGGTTGCCTTCGGCGGCGATGAACTGCACGTCGGGTACCAACTGATCCTTTGGGAACTCGGTCAGGAACTTCTGCGACAGCTCGAGTGCTTTCTTGGCTTGGTTGGTTTGCAAAGCAGAGAACGCAGCGTTGTAGAGTGCACGCGGTGCCAGCGGATCCTTGGGGGCATCGCGATAGACTGATTCAGCGATCGCTACCGAATCGGAAATTTGTGTGGGATCCATGGCCATGGCTTCTGCCAAATCAAGCTTCAGTTCCGTCGCGTAGTCGCCCTTCGCACCTGCATCAATCTGCTTTTTGGCCGTGCTGATCGCTTTGGCCGCGGCGCCTTTGGAGATCAAGATCCGGGTCAACCAGTGTGAAGCTTCGGTCGCAGTTTCGGGATTGTTTTGTTTCAGCACTTCCTCGAAACGGGCAGCGGCTTTGTCTAAGTCACCGCTGCGGTACATGCTTTGCGCTGACGCCAGGATTGCCGTGCCGGCGTACTCGGAATCGGGGAAGTCTTTCTTCAGGCGATCGTAGTTTTTGGCCGCATCGCCTGGGCGGTCTGCTTGGACCATCGCAAAAGCTTGGCGAAAGATCGCGTAACTCTTGTCGTCGTCATTGTCAGCGGATTTGATCGCCGCATCGAATGACTTGATTGCCGCGGGATAGTCCTTGCGAAAGATCATGACGTCACCGCTCCGCAAATGGACGTCGGTGACGAGCCCATCATCGGCACAGCTGCTTAACAACTGTTGAAACGATGCGAGCGCCTTGTCGAACTGTTCGATTTCTTCGTGAGCGATTCCGCGTGCGTACAATGCGTCGCACCTCAGCGGCGACTCTTTGGCATTGGGCAATGCAATCAGCTTGTTGTAAAAATCGATTGCCTTTTTTCGATCGCCCAACCCATACGCCGCTTCGCCGCTGTAGAAAAACGCGCGATCGAGAAACTGGCTTTTGGGTTTTTCTTTTTGAAGCTTCTCGTAAGCTGCGATCGACGCCTTCAATCGATCTTTGTCTCGATTGGGACCTTCTCCGGCGGATGCGTACCAGCACCAGCCTTGGTTCGCCAAACTCTCTTCACGAAGTTCAAACTTTTTGTTTTTCAGTGCTCGTTCAAATGATTTTGCGGCGGCGACGTAGTCCGGCGTGTCTTGCTGCATGTAGCAAACGCCCTGATAGTGGGCTGCTTTGGGTGCCAAGTCGTCGTTGGCGTATTTGGACAAAAACTCTTTCCACGCTTCGATCGCTAAATCAAACGCGCCGTTGGTTTGGAAGTTGGCAGCGTCGGCATATGCGGCAATGGATTCTTCGGTGGACTCTTCGGCGCTGGCTGTCGATAAGTACGACGTCGGTAGGCTTGCGAACAAGGCGATTGCCAGTACCGTCGACAAACTCACTGGCTGGCAGAGAGCCGATTGCCAGGACGACCGCCGAAACAACGAAACCACTAGGTGGTCTACGACTTGATGGAAACGTCTCACGAATTATCTCTGAACGAGCTGGAAAAGTAGGGCACGGAATGTTGGAATTGATCGGGCAGGTGCAAGCTGCCCTGGTACCTTACGGCAAAGCAAATAGTTTAGCCGTGTCATGCAAAAATCGATAGTTCGACGCATAGATTGCCCAGTCCCTAAATTCGCTATCCAGTGCGTTGTGAACCAATTAGTACTGTGACGAATAAGGGACCCCGCGGTCTTCTGTCATCCGCTGCGTCCCGGACGAAGCGGTTCGGCCCCAACAGGTCAGGTTCAAATTGGCCAGGTTCAAACAAACCAGTCCAGCCGCACGTGGCGAATTGTCCGTGTGGGGGCCCAGCGGCGTGAAAATGCTCCTTTTTGAACTCAATTGGCTGTGCTTGCGTAGGACACGCCTCGGTTGTGATGCTCGGTTAACAAAATTGGGTTTACTCTGTGCAGGCAGGGTGCTTCCGAAGGTTTGCCTATCTTTCAACCTTTCCAAGTCATCCGCCCGATCCTCTTTCATTTATTTGTAGGCCAGCGTGAGTTCTATAACTTGTCTCGTTACCGGCGGAGCCGGATTCATTGGGTCGCACCTCACGGAGCGTCTGTTGGAACAAGGTCACCGAGTGATTGTGGTGGACGATCTTTCGACGGGACGAAAAGAGAATCTCGATGGAGTGATTAGTGATCCGAATTTGGAATTCATCGAAGGCTCTGTCGAGGAAAAATCGCTGGTTCACGAACTAGTCGATCGCGCTGATCGTGTTTATCACTTGGCCGCCGCGGTGGGTGTGGCTTTGATCGCCAAGCATCCCATCGAAACCATCGAACGCAATGTCTATCCGACTCAGCTGATTTTGAATCGGCTGGGCGAACGAGCCGAGCGCGGCGATTTGGTCCCCTGTTTCATCGCCAGCACGAGCGAGGTCTACGGCAAGAACCCCAAGGAGATTTGGGAGGAAGAAGACGATCTTGTCTTTGGCGCCACGACCAAACCGCGGTGGAGTTACGGCGTGTCCAAGGCCATCGACGAATTCTTGGCACTGGCGTTTTACAAAGAGAAAAAACTACCGGCTGTCGTGGGGCGATTCTTCAACGTCGTCGGTCCTCGTCAGACAGGTGCGTACGGAATGGTGTTGCCGCGATTCGTCGAAGCGGCCATGGGGGGTGGTGAAATTACGGTGCATGATGACGGCCACCAAGTGCGTTGTTTTGCGCACGTCGATGACGTGGTCGACGCTGTGATGCGATTGGTTGATAAATCGGATGCTGCGGGGCGTGTCTACAACATTGGGAGTGACAAACCCGTTTCGATTCTGGAGCTTGCTGAAAAGGTGATCGCCCGCGTGAACCCCGACGCGACCATCAAATTTCAAACGTATGCGGACGCGTACGACGAATCATTTGAGGATATTCGTCGACGGGTGCCTTGCCTGGACCGAATCGCAGCTACCATCGGCTGGACGCCAACAAGCGATCTTGATGCGATCATTGACGCCGTCGAAAAACACAATCGCGCGGCGATCTAACGCAGCGTCTCGCCCGGCGCAGTTTCGGGGGTAGCCGCTCATTGGTCGCGATCCCTTCACGCACGATCTAGCTGTCTGAAGGATCTCCGGTGGCGACCACACTGAATTTCAGCTTCACCATGATCTACGGATTGGCCAACGCCAGGGATCCATTGTGTTGTTGGAAAGGTTGATCGATTGTAGCTATCCAGTTTGAATCGTGGCACTATCATGTGGGTTGAAGACCACGGAATCAGACGCGGCCGCGGAACTTGTTGTTTTGTCCGTCGAGCTGTGGAGGGTCCTATCGAGAAAAGTTGAGATCAATTTTGGCCAAGAAAAAGCGCATCCCGCATAAATTCCTTCCCTGGATCGACGCTCGCAAGCGATTCAAGCTCTCCGATGCGCACATTCAGATGGCACGCGAATTGGGGCTCAGTCCCAAGCGGTTTAGTCGTTATGCGGATCGGACCAAAGAGCCTTGGAAGCTGCCATTGTCGGAGTTCATCGAATCGCTGTACGTGAAGCAGTTTGGTAAAGAGCGTCCCGACGAAGTCCATAAAATGGAAGATATTGCGGCAGCTCACGTAGAAAAACGCGCTGCACGAAAAGCGGAAAACCTGCTGGAAAAGAATAACCAGGCTGCAGAAGAAGAGCCTGCGAGCACCGAAACGGTGAGTGAAGAGACCAGCACTTCTGAAGCCGACATCAAAACCGAAGCCAGTGAAACGGACGCCAGTGCGGCAGGGACCGAAGTCCCTGAATCGAACGCCGCAGAGGCTGCGGCAGCAGTGAACTCGAGCCAGGATCAAGCTGCATCAGAATGATGAGAGTTTTGGGAACAGCGTAAGTTCGGTTTTTTGCTGCCGGAGCATCGTGGATCTGCGACAATACTCTGTCTGGAAGACTGGCTAGTGTTGTCCTCTCATTGGATCCATCGATGAGTAGTTGTTTCATTGAATCTCTGTGTGTGCGAACTGTTGTCTTTTCGCTGTTCCTGTTCAGCACGCTTCCGGATTGTTTCGCTAGTGATCCGACGGCAGCGTCTCAACAACCTCGTGATCCCCTGGCGATCGAGTTGTTGCAGATGGATTTGGATGCCGCCAAGTCCATCCTGAATCGTCACGACCTGGATGATAATGATTCGATTAGCAAAACCGAACTAGAGCGACTGGGCTGGGAGTACGACCAGCTTGAGCGTTTTGACCTGAATCGTAGCGGCGACCTGCAGTACATCGAAATTGCAATGAAGCTGGGCGATAAGCGGATTGATGACGGAATTGTGCAGATGGATGACACGCTGGCTCGGCGGTACACAGCACAGTACGACGCAAATCGCGATGGCAAACTGAGTCTGGACGAACTGCAGAAAAATACGTTTACCGATCAGTTGGCTGCATTTGATCGCGATAATGACGGGGAATTGAGCTCCCAGGAACTGATCCTTGGCCTGGCGTTTGAAAGACGATTTCGCGATGAGTTGGGCATCAAGGGTTGTGATCAGGGCGGCGCGATGAAATTGATCAATCGCGGCGATCAGAATGGAGACAAGCGGATCGACGCTGATGAACTGCAGGCGGCCGGACTGGCGGACAAGGTCATGAAGTTTGATCGAAACGACGATGCAGAGCTGTCCGTTTCCGAGCTAGCGGAGTGTTTGGCTTCGCGGCGTAAAGACTTGGGCCTGACTCCATCGGATCAACTTCGTGCGCGAGCCATGCTGCGTCAGTTCGATTCGGATCGAGACGGGGCGATTGTCGCTGCGGAACTGCCGGCTTCGATCCTGCAGTCTCCCATTGGCCAAGCTGATAGCAGCGGCGACGGGAAGATATCCGAGCGAGAACTGGAGCGTCATTTCGGCAAGGTTCGAAGGGAGCTCGGATTTGATGACGATGATGCAGGCCGCGCTCGCATCCTGATTCAGCGCAACGACGTTGATGGAAACCAGCGACTCTCTAAGTCGGAAATGACTAGCAGCGGAGCGGACCGAAACAGTCCGCTGTCACCGACCAAGTTGGTTGGAATGGACGACAACAAAGACGGCGAAATCGAATGGCGTGAATTAGCAAGGGCACTGAGTTCGGCCAAACGGAGTCAGTGACCGTCAGTTCAGTAAGTGAAAAAGTTGCGCGCCTGGGCGATCGAAGTCTGCCTTGTGGACTTGCATGAAAATTCGACTTTATGCGATTAGCCCCTTGCGGACTGCGTCGTAGAATATACCTTGTTGACAACGATTCGCATTAACAGTGTGCTCGTTCAGCGAAGCAAGCAATCGGCCCCGGGACATGGTTCCCCTTTCTTTCGGCCTCATAGCCAGCCACGCTCAGCCGCGACTTTTCTTCGGAAGTTAGCTGTGTATTGGGTGGGAATTCTTCCAGGTAAGAGCTTCACTTGCCCCCAATTCACTTTGTGGACTTTCGTAGCGCTGCGGCAAAGTAGCTACAGATTTCGCGAAGCAAGCGACGGTTCGACAGTTTGTCGGTGCCTTTAGCCAGCCACGCAATGGACGGAAACGATCGTGAGTTTCCGATTACGTGACCCTAGAGGAGGACTACGAATGTTGTTTTACAAATTTGCATGCACTGACAGAGCGTCTCAGTCATCGCACCGCCGCGGATTTACGTTGGTGGAATTGCTGGTCGTGATCGCGATCATTGGAATCTTGGTCGGTTTGCTTTTGCCAGCTGTTCAATCGGCAAGAGAAGCCGCCCGTCGGATGAGCTGTTCCAACAATCAGAAGCAATGCGCGTTGGCATTACAAAACTACCACTCGACGTTCAAGCGATTTCCGGGCATCGGAACACAGTCGGAGTCGGCGTTTTCGGTGCTCGCGCAAATCCTGCCCTACGCAGAAAATTCGCAGCTGACAAACCTGATCGACTTCGAGAGTCCGATCTACCACGGCGGCTACTTTTCGCGTTCGATTCACCCGAACAACGAAAAAGCAGCCGGCACACTGGTGCCAATGTTTCGTTGTCCTAGTGATCCGCAAGACGACCGTTTTAGCGAATTTGATTGTGATGCCAGCGCGGGACAGTTCTATCGAGGTACGAACATGACCGTGTCGACGGGTTCGGGGCGTGACGATGCTTGGGACATGCGTAGCAAGACGGACGGTCTGTTCTACTACGGTTCTCGTTCACGGTTTCGAGACATTCTGGACGGCACCAGCCACACCGTCGTGATGGCGGAAACTCTGCTGGGCGACGGCGCAACCCACACGACTCGGCCTGTGCGAGATGATGCGGCCGTTGCTTGGGTCGGGCACGGAGCAGCGACTAACCCGAATGTCGAATCACTGACTGAGGGCCCCGTTTGGGGTTGGTATGGATACCGCGGTTACGCCTGGATATCGGGTAAATCCTATTCCAGCACGTTCAATACCTATCTGCCGCCCAACCCCAAGCACCCCGATGTTTGCCAGCTTGCTTACGGTTGGTTTTCGTCACGCAGCCACCACAGCGGCGGCGTGAATGTGGCGTTGGCTGATGGCAGTGTTCGCTTTGTTACCGAGTCTGTGAACTTGGATTTATGGCAACGCGCCGGAGCGATCGCGGATCTCGAAGTCGCTGATGGAGAGCTGTAATGCGGGAGAAAAACAAGAAGCAATCTGCAGGGGCTGGCCGCTCTGCAGTTGCCATGGCTGTTGGGCTTTTGCTGGCGGGATTGTTAAGCGGATGTGGTTCGGCGGAAGGTCCCCAGGTACAGCGCGTTGCCGTCCACGGCAAAGTAACGCTTGACGGAAAGCCACTCCAAGCAGCCGCGATCGTCTTTCATCAGGAGCAGACATCCGATGACGGATCAGCGATGGTAACGCACGGGATGGTCCAGGATGGGGCCTACCGAATCGATGTCCAAAACGGTCCAGCGGTTGGACTCGCTCGCGTCGAATTCCGCCCCAAGCCTCTCAGTCGTGAAGAAGTGGAAGCTGCGATGGATGAATCCATGAAAGGAAGTCGTCGGCGTGTTCGACCAAGCACCGTTGTCGACATTCCGCAAAAGTACAGTGCGAAGGCGACTCAACTGCGTGTTCAGCTGGCCGACGGCACCGAGAATCAACAGGACTTTCAATTGGATTCCAAGCGATGAACATCAGTCAGAAAAAGTTGGCGCGCCGGCGTGGTGTTTCTCTGCGCGATCCAAGGCGATTGTGCAGCGTATCGCTGTTGGCGTTGTGCATTGCTGTTTGCGGGCAGGCTAACGTTCGCGGCCAGGAGACGGTGGCTAGTTGGTCTGCGTTTCAGAACGGTGGTCATCTGGAGGTTTCGTTGGATGCTCTGGCAACTCGGTGGTCTCCAGACAAAAACATTGCCTGGATATCGCCCATCGAGGGCTATGGTCAATCGACACCGGTCATCGCCGACGGGCAAATTTATGTCACTTCGGTAAGCGGTGCTGAGCGGCAAAAGTACCACTTGGCTGCTTTCGGTCTAAGCGATGGCGAAAAGATCTGGCAGCGTGATTTCGATAATCCAACCGTCGCCAAGAACACTCCGATGACCAGCCGAGCGGCACCGTCACCGATAGCGGACTCGGGCGGGTGCATTGCGTTCTTTGAAGGGGGCGTGGTCGTCTCGTTGAACCAAGACGGCGAGATGAGATGGAGCCGCAACTTGGTGGTCGACTACGGACCCATTGAAGCAAGGCACGGATTGTCTGCTTCGCTGGAGCAAGATGAGCAACGTGTGTTTGTCTGGATCGAACGCTCGGATTCGCCGTACCTGTTGGCTCTGGACAAAACGAGCGGGGAGAATTTGTGGAAGGTTGACGGGTTGGGTTCGACCAGTTGGTCTTCGCCCCGATTGATTCCCACTTCGCAGGGCGACCATTTGGTTTGCAGTGCCAGCGGCAAGATTGTTGGCATCGAACCGAAAACCGGTCGTCGGCTCTGGGAATTCACGGACATTGCTGCGAACACGTCCTGTACGCCGGTCCCAGCTGGCTTGGGCCGCTTTTTGATCGGAGCTTCGGACGGTCGCGGCGAAGAGGCAAGCGGAGCAGGCGCCAGGCACAATGGCGTTGTCGAAATCAAGCACGATGGCGAAAAATACTCGGCGTCCTATCGGTGGAATGCCCAGAAAGCGACCAGCAGTTTTGGGAGCCCGATTGTCGCGTTGGATGCGGCCTGGATCGTCAACCGAACCGGAGTTCTCTATCAGTTGGATCTGGAAACTGGCAAGCGGCTAGCCATCAATCGGACGAGTGCCGGCGGCATCTGGGCGACGCCCTTGGTCGCCGGGAAGCACCTGTACCTTTTTGGTTCCAAAGGGACAACAGCCGTGATTTCGCTCGAAGACGGCAAGGAGGTTACGGCCAATCGGCTCTGGGATTCCGGCAACGGAGATTCGGCATCGGGCGGAGTACTTTACGCGGCTGCGGCAGTTGGGCCGTATCTGATTTTACGTCGTGGCGATCGGCTTTACGCCGTAAAAAACTTGCCTTGATTCAAACCTCCATTCACGACACCCATGCGGCGACGTCGCCTGTGACCTCGCCTTTTCATATTACTTAACCTCTCGAGAGACTTTCCAATGCGATGCTTCGTAAACCGGATGTTGTCCGTTTGTTCTCTGTTCCTGATTGCGACGCCCGTCATCGCTCATTTTCCGTGGATGGCGATCGGCGAAGACGGCAAGGCTTTGTACTATTTCGGTGAAACACCTGCCGATCGAACTTACAAACTTCCGCCGAGCATTTTGAAAGCGAAGGCGAACTGCATTACCGACAAAGGCGGCGTGAGTGCGCTAAGTCTGACGCCTCTTGAACAGAAGGATTTTGTCGGAATGCACTCCGAACAGTTAGTTCCCACGACGGCGATATTGACTTCGCAAGTGACCTACGGAGTCTATCACGGCACGCGATTGGAGTACTTTACTCAGCACTGCGGAGGCAAGTTACCGACGCGTTCGGAGGAGTCGGCCGAGCTTGCCAAGAAATTGGATTTGCACGCGGTGTTGACCGACACGGATTCGGGCGTCGATGTGGCTGTCGTTTGGAAAGGAAAGCCACTGGCCGATACCGACGTGACTTTGTACGGCCAAGAGGGGCACGAAGTCGGGAAGGTCAAGACGAACGAGAGCGGCAAAGTTTCCTTCACGGACGCACAGGTCGAAGAAGGCTTGAATGGAATCTTGGTCGGTCACACCGTCAGCGGGCAGACCGGCACGTTGGGCGACCAAACGTATGAGTCCGTTTCTCACTATCTAACCGCGACGTTCGTCGACCCCGAAGACTTTGAAGCGAAGAAAGCCGACGCAGCAATGAAGCCCGCGTCCGACCCACAGTCGCCAAGCATTTTGGTAGATGCGGAACGGTTTCCAGCGATTCCCCAGGGAGTGACAAGCTTTGGTGCCGCTGTGACGGGTGATGCGTTGTTCGTTTACGGTGGTCACTCGGGCGGGGCTCATTCGTATTACGCCGAGGCCCAGGGAAAGGAGCTTTGGAAGCTGGATCTGAAGAATCCGAAGTCGTGGAAATCGTTAGGCGAAGGGCCAGGGGCAAAGGGGCCGGGACAGAAGGGGGCGGGACTGCAGGGGTTGGCGATGGTCACGCACGGTGGCAAGCTCTACCGGATTGGTGGATTCAATGCCAAAAATTCGGAGGGCGAAGACAAAGACCTTTGGTCGCAAGACTCGGTCGCCCGCTACGATCCAGCAACCAATCAATGGGAGTCGTTGCCGCCGCTTCCCGAACCAAGGTCTTCCTTCGACGCGGCGGTATTGGGCGACAAGATTTATGTTGTCGGAGGTTGGTCGATGCAAGGTGATTCGGATTCACAATGGCTGGATACGGCGCATGTTTTGGACTTGTCGGCACCTACTCTGAAATGGAAAGCGTTGGCAAAGCCACCGTTCGTCCGTCGGGCTTTGTCTGTCGCAGCGCACAACGGCAAGATCTATGCGATTGGCGGAATGCAAAGCGAAGGTGGTCCGTCAAAGCGAACTGATGTCTACGATCCTCAGACGAACACGTGGTCGCAGGGCCCAGAGTTGATCGGCGAACCGATGGACGGTTTTGGCAGTTCGTCGTTTGCGACGGGCGGAAAACTGTACGCGACAACCTACAGTGGTTTTTTGCAGAGTCTGTCCGCAGACGGAAAGTCTTGGCAGAAGCTGGCAGAGTTAGATAGCGACCGTTTCTTCCATCGCTTGTTGCCGCTATCGTCGAACCAGCTTTTGGTCGTGGGCGGAGCCAGCATGTCCTCGGGCAAATTCGAGGAAGTCGAAGTGATCACGATCCCGTAGGCGAAAGCTGATGTGAAGCCGGTCTGAGAAGGCATCGCCAGTGCGATATGTCGATCGGGCGCTCTGTGTTGGAAACGCAGGGCGCTGGATTGTTAAGCCTTTACGCTGACGAATGCCATGCGGAGGGCGTGCAACGCTTCGCCTAGCATTTTGGTTTCGTCTTCGGTGGTGTTGCCTTTGGTTTTCTCGCCCAGCATCTCGATCGTATCGATGTAGTGCTTGGCGAATGGCTTGTTGATTTCGGGTTTGCCGGTCGCAGGGTTGGGCATTTGCCCCAGACAAGCCATTGCCTGAGTGAACAACATCGACAGTAGGACTTCCAGCGACGCTGGTGGGGGAGATTGCGAAGGATCGCCAGCGGGCGGTTCGCTCTGCTCAGTGACTTCCGCATCCTTGTCAGCGGCTTTGTCCATGGGAACAAAGTCGTCCGTGGAATCTGACTTGGCGGAATCAGTCTGGGCCGAATCCGTTTGGGAGGAATCGGCTTTGGCTTGAGCGGCCTGCTCTTTTTCCTTAGCGACTTGTTCTTTCCAGTCAGTGTCCACGACGATCTTTTGGTCGTCGTCAGATTGGGGTTTATCGGAATCAGTCATGGTGCTGTCTATTGCTTGGTGGTTCCGGCAGTGCCAGACGGAATGCTGTTTGTAGAGAGGTTCAAGAGAGTTGGTAGAGTCACGATCGGATCGGTGACGTGTCTTTCGCGAAAACCATTATGACTTTGCTTCGCTGGCTTGTTCGCTTTCGATACGATTTTTGCGACGCTCAATCGATGCTTCGACAAAACCTGCGAACAACGGATGTGCCTTCAGCGGTTTACTTTTGAATTCGGGGTGAAACTGTGCGGCGACGAACCAAGGATGATCCGGTATTTCGATGATTTCGACCAACGAATCATCAGGGCTGGTGCCTGCGAAACGCATCCCGTGAGCTTCGTATTGTTGGCGATACTGGTTGTTAAATTCGTAGCGGTGGCGATGACGTTCGTCGACTTCTTCCACGCCGTAAGCTTTGCCAGAAATACTGTGCCGATCCAATTTAGTTGGCTGGCTGCCCAGTCGCATCGTGCCACCCATCTGCGTCACGTTTTGCTGTTCGTCTAGCAAACAGATGACGGGATGCTTGGTGTCTTTGTCAAACTCACTGCTGTGTGCGCTCGTCAAACCCATCGCATTGCGACCGTATTCGATCACGGCACACTGCATGCCAAGGCAAATGCCAAAGAATGGAATGCCACGCTCGCGGGCAAAGCGAATCGCTTGCACTTTGCCTTCGATGCCTCGTTCACCAAACCCACCCGGAACCAAGATGCCGTGGTAACCGCTTAGCAACCGTTCGGCGCCTTCGCGTTCGATGTCGGCACTTTGCACCCGACCGATGCGAATTTGTGCTTGGTGGTGCATGCCTGCGTGATCGATCGATTCGTAAATCGACTTGTACGCGTCTTTGTGTTCGGCGTATTTGCCGACGACGGCGATCGAAATTTCGTGGCGTGGGTTGCGCAGTCGATGCAGCAAGTCTGCCCAGGGCGAAATGTCCAACGGTTTGGCCGCGGTCAGTTCAAGCTTTTTGACGACCAGTTCGTCCAGCTTGTTGTCGACCAGCGAGATCGGGACTTCGTAGATTGAAAAGTCTTTGTCTTTTTCTTCGATGACGGCTTCGACCGGCACGTTGCAAAACAAGGCGATCTTTTCGCGATCGTCACGACTGATTGAGTGTTCGCAGCGACAAATCAGAATGTCCGGCTGGATACCGATTTGACGCATTTGGCCGACGCTATGCTGCGTCGGTTTGGTTTTCAGTTCGTCGGCGGCTTTCAAGTACGGCACCAGTGTCAGGTGCATGTAAAGGACATTTTCGCGTCCAACGTCTTGGCCAAATTGTCGAATGGCTTCCAAGAACGGCAAGCTTTCGATGTCACCGACCGTGCCACCGATTTCGGTGATGACGACGTCGACGTTGTCACCGCCCATTCGTTTGATGGACGACTTGATTTCGTTGGTGATGTGCGGAATGACTTGGACGGTATTGCCCAGGAAATGGCCCTGGCGTTCTTTTTCGATTACGGACAGGTAGATCTGTCCGGTCGTGTAATTGCAGTCACGCGTCAATTCGCCCGACGTGAATCGTTCGTAGTGGCCCAAGTCCAGATCGGTCTCGGACCCGTCGTCGAGCACGTAGACTTCGCCGTGCTGGTAGGGGCTCATCGTGCCGGGATCAACGTTGATGTACGGATCCAGTTTCTGCATCCGGACGCTGAGGCCGCGTTGTTCGAGCAGCATTCCGAGAGAGGCGGCCGTCAGGCCTTTGCCGAGCGAGCTAACGACGCCGCCGGTTACAAAGATGTGTTTGGTCATGGAAGTGGATGATACCAACCCAGAGATTTTACGAAAGCCGCATTCTAATTTGAAGCGATTCGTCGCGTATTTAATTGGGGTCTAGTCAGAGGCCCGTCGGGGCGTTCGCGGCGCGTCGTTGTGCTTTTGCGAATTCTTGGGGCTACAGCGGCGAGGGCAGGTTCGGGGGGTTGCCGAGGAATCAGGCTATTTTGACGTTGCCAGTCGATCGATGAATGCGTCCAGATCGGCTTGAGTGTCGATCCCCGGGGTGGCCGATTCGACTCGTGCGACGGCGATTGTTTTGCCGGCTTCGATGGCGCGAAGCTGCTCCAAGCGTTCGGATTGCTCGATTTGGCTGGGCGGCTGAGCGGCGAACCAACTCAGGAATTCGCGTCGGTACGCGTACAGCCCTAGGTGATGCCAGAAAATCGGGGGTTCGGCGGCCAGCACTTCGTCGGTGACACCATCGCGGACGTGCGGTACGACGCTACGGCTGAAGTAAACCGCCCTGCCCTGCCCTGCTGAGTTTTTATTTAACGCCAACACAATTTTGACGACGGATGGATCGTCTAACAGCGCTGGGTTGCGAATGGGCGTGCCGACCGTGGACATGTCCGCCTGGGGGGCATCGATCAACGCTTGAGCGACCAGGTCGATTGCGGCCGGCGAGATTTCTGGTTCGTCGCCTTGCACGTTCACGAACACGTCCACATTGGGCATTGCCGCGGCGACTTCGGCGATCCGGTCGGTGCCGCTGGGACAATCGGGGTTCGTCATGATCCAGCGACCGCCAAACGATTCGACTTCATCAGCAATTCGTTGGTCATCAACGGCCACGATCACGCCGCTAGCGACGTCTGATGCGGAGGCGGCATCGAAGGTGTGTTGAAGGACTGATTTGCTGCCGGCGCGTCGCAGCAGTTTTTCGGGCAAACGTGTCGAAGCGAGTCGGGCGGGAATGACGATTTGGCAATGCATGAACGTGAATTTAGCACGGAACGAACGCTTTGAAAGGCAAGGTGCTTGAATCGCTTTGCAAAGCGTTTGACAGTTTTATAAAGCCGACCTAGTCTCTGTCCCAACGATGCGTGGTGATGCGAGCAGATGGACCTTGGTTTGCCGCAGAAAAGGGAACTCCGGTGAGACTCCGGGACGGCCCAGCCGCTGTGTCTGATGAAAAGGACGGCTAGAATTTTCGGCCGCCTTTGTCCCAACGCTTAATCTTTTTGCCATTGTTTGCGTGATCACTGCGGTCGCGCGAGCGAGAAGGCGAGCGAAGGGAATCATCAGTAGTCAGAAGACCTACCGCGTTTATCGGACACTTCGTGACCTTCTAGGGTGAGGTCAGTGTCGCAAACCGAGTCGCTATGAAGGCGATGTCGCGCGGATTCAATTGCGCTTAGGTTTTTTCGATTGTCGCTGATCGCTTTGTCGAGGCAGAACGAATGCGCAAATTGTTTGCGAATCGGACAATAGAGCTGCGCGCCGTGACGGAAGTGTCGGATCGCCGGTGCTGCGAGACAGCAGCCGTTGCGAATCAATTGGCACTGCCCGATCGAACTGACTTTGCTGCGCACCGAAACCAACGTGCTGCGTTCACGCTGGTCGAACTGCTTGTCGTGATTGCGATCATTGGAATCTTGGTCGGATTGTTGTTGCCGGCCGTGCAGGCGGCACGCGAAGCCGCGCGGCGAATGAGCTGCCAAAACAATGTCCGGCAAATCGGACTGGCGCTTCATAACTATCACGCGACCTATCGAAAACTACCGCCCGGTGGAATCGAAGTTCGTCCGGAAGTGCCCGACGGGCATCAGTTTGCTTGGTCAGCGATGGTATTGCCGTTCATGGAAGAGACGGCTGTTTATCAGCAAATCGATTTTAGCTATGCATTCGATGCACCTGAAAATGAAGCGGCGGCAGGCCGTGTCATCGAACCGTTTCTCTGTCCCAGTACATCACGCAGCAGTCCACTCAATAGCGGCCGCGGCGCGACGGACTATGGGGGCATCTATGGCGAAAGAATCGCGAGCCGCAATTTCCCGCCGCGAGGCGTGATGATCCATGACCGACCGATTCGTTTTCGTGACATCACCGACGGGCTGTCGCGAACAGTCATGATCGCCGAGGACGCAAATTTTCCAGATGGCCAATGGATCAACGCCAGAAACCTTTTCGATCAGGCGTTTCCGATTAACAAAGCGCCGCCGTTTGAAAATGACATTCGCAGTCAACACATCGGTGGCGCGATGGTCTTGTTTGCTGACGGATCGGTTTCGTTTTTAACGGAGCAAATGGATTTGCAATTGCTGGCCGCCATATGTACTCGCAACGGCAACGAAAAAATGCCTGACTTAGATCGATAACGACGCTCGAACGAACCCAAGAAATCAACTTTTGATACACACAACTAATATGACGCCCTCAATCAAACGACGCACACTGACTAAACGCCGCTTACATAGCGAGACGCTTGAAACACGACACTTATTGGCCGGCCCCTACGCTCCCGCAGCAGGACAGGTCGGCTCCAGCGCAATCGCTCATGACGACGTGTCGTTCGTCGCTTGGGCATCGCGAGTCGAAGATTACACTGTCGGCAGCGACGTTGAGATCGAATTTCAGACCCAGGCCAACGCTCTGGGGCCTGCGCAAGGGAGTTCGCCGGGGATCGTCTCGCTGGGCCGCGGCGGTACGTTGACGTTGGCCTTTGACGCACCGATCCGCAACGGTTTGGGGGCGGATTTTGCTGTGTTCGAAAACAGTTTTAGCGATACGTTTCTGGAACTTGGCTACGTCGAAGTTTCATCCGACGGCGTGAACTTTTTTCGCTTTGAGAGTGATTCGCAAACGCCCGCCGCTGTCGGCGCTTTCGGCAGTGTGGATCCGACCGACATCAATAACTTGGCCGGAAAATACCGAGCTGGGTTTGGGACGCCGTTTGACTTGGCAGAACTTGTTGGCAGCAGTTCCTTGCTTGATACCACGCGGGTAACGCATGTGCGGTTGGTTGACGTCGTGGGCGATGGAAGTGCGCTTGATGCAAGCGGCGATGTGATTTTTGATCCGTTTGCCACGGTTGGCAGCGCTGGTCTGGACGTCGATGCGGTTGGGGTCATTCATCAATCACTGTCGCAAACACAAGTGGCTGGATTTGAGGATGTCGGGGCATCTCTGGCCGCATCGTCGTCCTTCAGCGGTCCGGCGTCCGGCGGTACAACGGCGCCAGGCCAATTTGGCGGCACGACGACGACTGGCACATTCGTGTCCGAGACACTGGCCCTGAACAATTCGCACAACGATCAATTTGGGTCATGGACCGGATTTGCTTACAGCAACGTGTCAGACAATACGACGGCTGGATTTCTGAACCAGTACGGTTCGTTTGCCGGTGGCGGCGCGTCAGGGTCATCGACTTTTGCGTTGGGTTTTGCCGATGTGAATGGGAGTTCACAGCTTCCAACGATTAGGCGTGCGTCGACGGATCTGCGCACGCTGCAATCGCTGGCCGTCACCAACTCCACGTACGCTGCCTTGTCGATGGCACAGGGCGATCAGTTTGCCAGAAAGTTCGGCGGTGATAGCGGCAACGATCCCGACTACTTGTTGTTGACGATTGACGGCAAAGACGCCGCGGGTACCTCGGTCGGTACCGTCGAGTTTTACTTGGCCGACTTTCGATTCGCCGACAATTCGATGGACTACATCGTTGATCAATGGACGGAAGTGGATCTGACTGCGATCGCCGGCGCCAGGTCACTTGTCTTCGATATTGATTCAAGCGATGTGGGGGCGTTTGGAGTCAACACGCCCGCGTACTTTGCATTGGACGACATCACGTTTGCAAAACCAGTCCTGCCGATCGACATTGCCGATCATTCCGTGAGTGAATCCGATGGCGACGCCGCGACGACGGTTCGCATCAGTCGCGCTGACCTGGATACGACGCAGCCAATCGTGGTTTCGCTGGCGTCACTGGATTCGACGATCGCATCGATTCCGTCCACGGTCACGATTGCCGCGGGGCAGTCGTTCGTCGAATTTTCCATCGACGTTGTGAATGACGAATTGTCGGGGGCGGACAGGACAATCACGATCGAAGCGTCAGCGGATGGATTTGTGACGGGAAGCGAGCAGCTAACGATCGTCGAAGATGATGCGTTGACGTTGAGCGTTTCGTTGTCTGCCGCATCGGTTGCCGAAGGCGGCACATTTGATCTGACCGTCAGCCGAAACTCGGCCGACCTTTCGACGGCGCAGGTCGTGCAGCTAAGTGACAGCCAGGCAAATCTGTTGGACTTGCCAGAGAGCGTTACCATTGCGATCGGGCAATCGACCCAGGCGATCACGGTCACGGCGATCGAAGATCAAAACGATCGAGCGGACCAGGCAGTGACGATCACCGCAACGGCGGACGGTTACGTCGGCGGGCAGTCTGACCTGACAGTAAATGACAATGATGTCGCAGCGGTTCGCATCGAATACCTAGGTGCGGGATTGAGCGAATCGATGGCACCGCACACGATTGGCTTAGAGGATGTCGGTGCGACGCTTTCGAACGAATCGTCGTACAACGGCGGGGCGTTGCCTGAAGGCTTCGCTAGCGGCGGGGTGACGTTTGATACTGTCGCTCCGGATTCGTTTGGTGGTTGGGCGTACTCGAACACGACTGACACGACGACACCAGGTTTTACCAATCAGTACAGTGCGGTGACGGGCGAGGGCGCCGGCCAAAGTGATACGTATGCGGTCGGTGTGGCTTTCGGTGTGCCTCGGGTCATGCGATCGCCCACGAGCAATCGATTCGAGTCGATTCAAATTACAAACACGACGTACGCTGCCTTGTCCATGCAAATGGGTGATTCGTTTGCCAAGAAATTTGGCGGTGAAGATGGCAGCGACGAAGACTTCTTTGTGCTCACGATCACTGGTCGAGACGGGCAGTTGCAAGAATCGGGAAGCATCGAATTTTACTTGGCCGACTACCGGTCAGATGACAGTGCATCGGACTACATTGTGGACCAGTGGACGACAGTGGATCTGACGGGGCTTCCGGAGCAAACCGTTGCTCTTGAGTTCAGTTTGTCGTCGTCGGACGTCGGCCAATTTGGCATGAACACCCCCGCCTACTTCGCGGTCGACAACCTGCAGCTGGCGAGCAATTTTGCTCCTGCCATTTCAGTGATTCGCAACACGGAAGACACAAGCAGTCCGCTGACGGTGACGCTTTCATCGGACGATCACAGTGAGCTGGTATTGCCGACGACCGCAACGATTCCAGTTGGTCAGTCGTCGATCGAAGTGCCGCTCGAAGTTCGCGATGACTCTTTGGTCGATGGAGACCAAACGGTCCAGCTACTAGTCGAGGCAACTGGCTTTGCTGGATCAGGTGTGGCTCTGTCGGTCGCCGATGACGATGCTGCCACGCTAACGCTGACCGCGCTGACCAGCGAGGTTGATGAAATGGGCGGGGCTGGCCGGTTTTTGGTTCATCGAAATGCCGGTGATATCAGTAGCGAACTGTCACTCACGCTGACAGCGGATGAAGGAAATCGCATCAGCTTTGATGCCGATGTTGTCATTCCCGCTGGCAGCCGATCGATCGAAGTTCCGTTTGTCGCGGTTGATAATGACGAAATGGGATCCGACGTCGATGTGGTTGTCGAAGCCACGGCGGCAGGATTTGCTGGTGGACAAGCGACGGTCAAAGTACTCAACGACGATTTTCCATCCGCCGCGCTGACGTTGTCGCTGGACGCGTCGACGCTGAGCGAACTGGATGCGCCAAGGACGGTTGCGTTTGAAGACATCGGCGCGGCAATTGCCGACGCATCGTTCTACAACGGTGCCGATCTGGCGGGCGGGTTCAGTTCCAATGGGCACTCATTCAACAACTCCTACAACTCTGATTTCGGAAGCTGGGGCGGATGGTCTGTGTCCAAAACAACGGATCAAACGACGGTCGGTTTTGCGAATCAGTACAGCGCCGTTGCAGGTGGCGGTGCCAGCCAGAGTGAAAGCTATGCCGTCGCATCGGCGTTTTCCGGCGGAACGGCCCCGTCGATCACTCGGGATCAAACCGAATCGGGCGATACGTTTGTGTCGATGATGGTGACCAACACAACGTACGCTGCTTTGTCGATGCGGGACGGGGATTCGTTTGCCAAACAGTTTGGCGGCGAGACGGGCGACGATCCTGATTTCTTTTTGCTTTCGATCGAAGGTGTTGATACCGACGGTCAGTCAATCGGCACTGTCGATTTTTATCTCGCCGACTATCGCTTTGACGACAACAGCCAGGACTACATCGTTGACACATGGACCTCCGTCGATCTTTCATCGCTGGCCGATGCGGTGGAGTTGCAGTTTTCGCTCAGTTCGTCTGACGTCGGCGATTTTGGCATGAACACGCCGGCGTATTTCGCTGTTGATCAGATCGTTGTCTCGGACACTCCCAGTGACGTGATCACTGCGACGGTAACCCGCAACGATCGCGACTTGAGCGAGGAGCTTGTCGTTCAGATTGAGAGTGCCCATTCATCAGCAGCGCGGATTCCCACTGCGGTGACCATTCCTGCGGGTAGCGCGTCGACTACGTTTGAGATTTTGGCGGTCGACGATGCCGTCTTTGATGGCGCGCAGCAGTCGGTGATTTCGGTTTCCACCGGTGCTCACATTGGCGATCAGCAAAGTGTGACAATTACCGACGATGAAACGCCAGTGCTGACGCTGTCTGCGTCCGACAGCGAACTGTTTGAATCGAGTGAATCTACCAGCACACAGCTGTTGATCCACCGCAACACGGCAAACCTTGCGATCCCTTTGGTGGTTGATCTGTCGGTTGTCGGCGATGCATCAAGTGACGCCGTTCAGTTTCCCTCGCAAGTCACGATCCCGGCGGGAGCCAGGACTGTCGTCGTGAATATCAGTGCCAGCGACAACGTGCTGGCGCAGGGTGACCAAACAGTGCAGATGAGCGCAAACGCAGATGGTTTTGCGGCAGGAGCGGTGACAGTGTCAGTCATCGACGATGAATCCACTGAGCTGATTGTCGAGCAGACCGATGATTCGACGGTTGTGGGGGCGCCCGGTCAAAGCGACAGTTTGCTGGTGCGATTGGCAGCGATGCCGGCATCCGATGTCGTGATTGAAGTGTCGTCGGGATCGTCGAAAGTTCGACTAAGTGAGAGCCAACTGCGATTCAGTCCTGAAACATGGAATGTGCCGCAAACAATTGATGTAACCAACCGTTTTGATTTTGAAGTCGAAGACGCGTTTGCGACGGAGATTGTTCTGTCAGTGGCGGCAGAGCTTTCGGATTCGACGTTTGCCAGTTTAGAAACTGTCAGTGTGCCGGTTGCGGTCACCGATTTTCAGCCTGCTGCGGTGCAAGTCATCGAGCGTGATTCGTCGATACGGTTGGTCGACGCAGACACTCAAATCGAATTGGATCGGGCAACACTGCGTGACGGATTTGCACTGACTGGCAATGACATGGCGCAGACTGTGACAATCGATCGGCTTGTCCAGGCGGGCGGTTTCATTACCGTCGACCTGGCAGGGGGCGATGATACGGTCATCATTCGAGGCGATCGGTTTACTTCGCTCGATGGCGGTGCGGGCTATGACCGTTTGGTGATCGATACAGAAATTGGCCATGTGGACTTGGTTCGTTTGCTGGCCAATCGTGCGGTAGGGTTCGAGGAAATCGTCGTTCAAGGTACGGCGTCTAATGAGATCGCTTTGGATTCGGAAACGATTTTGTCGTTGGCCGATGACGCCAATTCTTTGCTGGTACGACTGGCATCGACACAACGTTTAAGTGTTGTTGGTCAAGCAGTCGCGCTGCCGCCGCAAGTCATCGATGGTCAGTTCACGCAGTCTATTCAGATTGGTGATGCCGTCTTGAACGTGGTCAGCCAAACGCCGCACCGCAATGTTCTGGATGTCTTCGATGTGGACCAAAGCGGGCAAGTCACGCCGGCGGATATTTTGGCGGTGATCGAACGAATTTCCTCTGGCCCGTCAACGCTGGCCAGCTTGGATTCGGTCGAGGACTTTGACGGACACTACGTGGATGTATCTGGCGACGGGTTGCTGACACCTGCGGATATTTTGGAAGTCATCAACTACTTGGCAGAGCAAGCGTCCAGTACGAACCCGAGCAGTCTGCCGCAGGGCGAAGGTTTTTCCACCGACCTGATTGCGAAACGACAATTTGAGAACGTCGATGACGTTGGTTCAGTTCAAGGGAGTTCGACATTTTCGCTGTCGACGTTCTCGCTGAATGCAGGTCTGGGGGACGCTCAATCAGCTGACGCGATGATTGTCGCCGGGACTGGTCAGACCCGCAGTGAAGTCGCACTGGAAGAAGAAATGAACGCGGAAGAGATCGCGTCGGTGGACTTGGTTTTTGCGGAATTGGAGATGCTTAGCAAGTAGGTGCCAAGTGTGAGCCTGGTGCTAATTGAAGGCGCCGGCGATGGCGTTGCCCGAGTCTTCAAAGCTCTGGATCGTTTGAGCTGCCATGAATTGCACCGAACCAACAGCGACGGCGATGATCAGTCCGAGCATGACAGCATATTCGACTGCGGTCGGACCATCTTCCTCGCGGAGGAATTCGATGATTGCGTTTCGAGTGCGTCGTAGGGACATAAGAGTTGGAAGAGCGACTGCTCTCAGAGAGGAGTACGAAAGTTTCTTCGGTTAAAGGAAACCTACATTGCTCTGGGCCAGTGAGTTGTACGAAAGCGCTGCGAGGCGCGGGGGTTTGGTCCCGGGTGGTTTGTATCGTGCGGATTATGCGTGTGTTACGGTTTAGGAACGAACCCGGGCATGGGATTGTCCCGACTTTGGGATGCCAAACCGTCTGATTCGGCGGTGTCGCAGCATTGTCGGGAACACCACCGTTATCACCAAACAGGTCGAGTCTTGCGGGCCAAAACGTCGTTTGTCGCGTTGTACTGGGGGAGTGATTGGCCGCAGGCGGTTGTCTGGACCGCGATTTTGTGCCGAAAAGCCAGCGTTGCGGCGCGGCACGTTGTGATGCTTCAGGCGTCGGCTTACTCTTAACCAATCAAATCTACGTTATTTCTCTATTCTGATACCGTTGCAAACCATGCTAGGTCCGGTTTTTAACCGCGAAGCGGTCGTTGTGCCCAAGCGTACAAAGACCTATCTGATGCGAGGCGTTTATGTCCTCGCACTTCTGCTTTTGCTCTGTACGGGCTATCTCGTTCTGGACGGGGCTCGATCGTTGGCGACGGCGTCCGATTCGGCCCGATTCGGCGGCTGGATGTTTACGTTGCTTGCCCCGCTGCAGCTGCTGGTGCTTAGCAGTTTGGCGGCGGTCGGAGCTGCCAGTAGCGTGGCCCAGGAAAAAGATCGCCGCACGCTACTGTTGCTGCTGTTGACTCGGTTGTCGGGATTCGAGGTGGTCGTTGGAAAACTCTTCGCCACGCTGCTGGCGCCCATGTCGATGCTGCTTTGCGGGCTGCCGTTGTTCTTGGTCCTGCCATTGTTGGGCGGAGTGTCGCCCCAGCAAGTCGCGGGCGTTTTTGCCGTTACGGGGGCAACGGTCTTTTTGGCAGGAGCCATTGGCACCGTCGTCGGTATGTGGCGAGAAAAGACTTTTCAGTCCATCGCCATGACGGTGCTGTTATTGTTGACGATCGTTGGGTTGGGAGAAGTTGCTGCGTCGGTGCTGCCTCTGTCGGAAGCGACGCTGTTGGCAGTCAGCCCGGCGCGAGCTCTGTTCGCTGCTGCGTCACCGTTGGCCAGTTTAAGCAGCGTGACGGCAACGGGCGTCGCTCTTTACATCGTCTTGGCATTGGGACTTTCACTGGTCGTTTTGGTGATTGGTGTCCAGCGGGTTCGTGTTTGGAATCCGTCGCGCGAAGTTCGGTTGAAAGCTCCTGAACCAGAAACCTCCGATGAAGTCGACGTGAATGTGGCACCCGAAAGCTGGAAAGTACGGGCACCTCGGCGAGTTTGGAACAATCCGATCCTTTGGCGAGAAATCTGCACTTGGGCGTACGGTCGCAAAATCGTTTTGATTCGCGTTGCGTTTGGACTTTTGTTCTTGGTGATTACCGCAGCGGTCTATTTCCAAATTCAAACCGGTGTGGCAATGGAGCCTGCCGGACGGATTGGCCGCGCTCTACCATCGGTGACCATTCCTGTCGCAGCGATCGGTGTGATTTCGCTGGTGCTGGTCAACGCGTTGGCCGTCAATGCGGTCACGGGCGAACGCGATGGATTGGCGTTGGACTTGCTGTTGGTGACCGATTTGAGTCCTCGAGAATTTGTTTTTGGCAAACTGCTGGGCGTACTTTATGTTGCCAAGGAAATGATCCTGTTGCCGGTGTTATTGATCATCTACCTAGCTGCCAGCAATGTGATGACCATTGAAAATGCGGTCTATGCGATTGTCGGCGCGTTGATGTTGCATTTCTTTGTGGCCATGCTGGGCGTGCACTCAGGGCTCAATCACGTTGCCGGCCGAGCCGCGACATTGGCCAGCCTGGGGACCGTGTTCTTTCTCTGTGTGGGCATTGCGATTTGCATGACAATCATGGTCAGTTTTCGTGGTGCGTTTCAGCTGCAGTTGGCCCCGTTCCTGGTGATGATCTTGGGGGGAGGCGCCGCTTTGTTTGCTTCGCTGGGGTGGCGAAATCCGTCATCCGCGATTTTTGCAGCTTCATTCATGCTGCCCTTGATTACGTTTTACGCGATCACACAGTTTTTGTTGCAGACAGATCATTTGTTGGTCGTCTTTCCGCTGGTCGTTGGATATGGATTTACGACTGCTGCGATGATGATCCCGGCGCTCAGCGAGTTTGATGTTTCGCTGGAGCGTGATCGTGGTGCCGACGGAGATACTGCTTGAACGAGCTGGTTGGAGCCTGGCCATGGTTCGTCGCGATGGGCGTGCTGATTTTGCTGAGCGCGTTTTTCAGTGGTAGTGAAGCCGCCCTTTTTTCTCTCTCCACACGGAGTCGCCGCCAGTTAGCACGAAGCGGTGCTGGAGGTCGGCTAGCGCACGGATTGTTGCGTGATCCGGAGCAACTGTTGTCGGCAATTCTGTTTTGGAATTTGCTGATCAACATGACTTACTTTGCCATCGCCACGATTGTGGGGTCGCGATTGGAAAGTGATGCCAGCGGCGGAAATTCGGCGGCGTGGATCTTTACCGTGGTCACGCTGCTGACCATTATTTTCTTCAGCGAGATGTTGCCAAAAAGCGTAGCCGTTCTGATGCCGGTGCGGTTTTCGATTCTTGTCGGGCCGCCGCTGCTATTGGCGGTACGTTTGGTAGGCCCCTTCTTGCCGTTGGTGAACGCAACCAACCAATTGGCGAAGCGATTGATCTGGCCGACGTTTGAGCCAGAGTCGGATATTGAGCTGCGAGATATCGCGCGTGCAATCGATTTGGGCACCGATGACGCCGAGCTTCAGCAGCGCGACCGGATTGTGTTTCATGGGCTGGTCGAAATGGCTGAAATGCGGGTGTCGGAAATCATGCGTCCTCGCTCGACGCTTCAGTTTACGACTTTGCCGGTGGATCGCGGCGTTTTCAGTGAAAGCACCACGCCTGGCGGTTATCTGATGGTGACCGATGACGATCAAAAAACGATTACGGCAACGATCGGTATGCGGCTTTTGCGACCTAGCCAAGTCGATCACTTGGGTGACGCAATCGAAGAAGTCATCTACACGCCCTGGTCGGCGCCGGTGTCACAGGTCTGGCATCGATTGGATCAAGAAGACTTGAGCATCGCGGTTGTGGTCAACGAGTTTGGCGAAGTCGTCGGTGCGGTTTCGGTCGATGACATATTGAGACGGGTTTTGGCTCCACGTCGCAACCGAGATGACGAAGATGTTCAGGCGATGACCATCCAGCCGCTGGGCGTGGATCACTACCGCGTGATGGGATCCGCGGCGCTAAGAGAGTTGGCGAAGCGGTTGGCGATCGATTTGCCCGACGAAACCATTGCAACGGTTGCCGGATTTATCCAACGTCAAACCGAACGATTTCCGCGGCTTGGCGATACTGCCACACTTGATCGATTTACATTGACGGTCGTGCAGCAGGACGACGACGTGACTTGGATCGAAGTGACCAGCAGCGATGAATCTCAAAGCGATTCGCAGCAGGAGACGTCGACATGATGTTTGCCGTGTTGCTATTCGTCGTTGGTCTGTGTTTGAGCGCTTTTTTTAGCGGAACCGAAACAGGGTTGTATCGCGTTTCGCGAACGCGTCTGGTGCTAGATGGACTGAGCGGTTCGCGTGCTGCGAAAGGTTTAGTCTGGCTGCTAAACCATCCTGCCATTTTCGTGGCCACGATGCTGGTCGGAAATAACGTTGCCAACTACTTGGCCAGTTTCGCAATTGTGACCGGCGTAGCGGTGTTGTTTCACTCAAATGCGACTGCTGAATTGATCGGCCCCATTTTGATGACACCGATCGTGTTCGTCTTAGGCGAATTGCTTCCCAAGAGTCTTTTTTACCATGCTCCGTATCGGTTGCTGATGGCGGCGCGACCGTTTGTGTTAATAGCAGCCGTGTTGTTTGCGCCGATATCGATGGTGCTGGGGCTGTTGGGGAATCTGTTGCGGTTGATCACGGGGCAAACACCGTTTCGGCTTCGGTTGGCGATGGCGCGAGGCGAATTGGATCAAGTGCTCCAGGCGGGCGAAGAGGCTGGCATCTTGGTGGCCGGCCAGCGTTCGTTGGCTCAAAAGCTGTTCGAAGTTGGTAATCAGCCAGCCGTCATGTTTGGTGTTCAGCCCGATCGACTGCCGATTATCGATGCACCCGTCGACGTGGTAGCTGCGTCGCATCAAGCCCGTCGGCGGAATCATCCCATTGTTTTGGTGCGGCGAAGTGGGCGATTGATCGGCTACTTGCGATATGCCGATTTGTGTCTGGCCGAGCCGTTGTCGACACCACGAAACGTGATTCGTGGGCGTGTAGATGATCGCCATCTGAAGACACTGTTGCGTTTGTATGACGCTGCCAGTGATGTGGCAATTCTGTTTGATGATGGCGGTGAGATGCGTTACGTCGTTACGCGTCGCCAGCTTTTACAAGCACTCGTGAAATAGCGATTTGTGAAGTCACCAACGGCACAATGGCAGATCGAGAGGCTGATGTTTCAGGGGAGGTGCCGTTTGAATGGGCATCCGTGCGGCGTCAATCGCGAGCGTAGCCGAGGCTTTGAATCACGGTCAGCATTTCATCACAGGTGATGTAGCGACGGTGGTGCTGAAGTTTGTATTGGTCGATGGCGACGGCCAGTTCATGGCCGGCGGTCGAGAGGCCCACATGTGAGCTTCCGAATTGCCGCCGTTCACCCGAAGCGTCGACTGGTCGCCCTTCACGGCGATCAACAAATGGTTTGCTAGCAGCTTGTCCAGGCCCGACCACGAAGGGAGTGGCTGAGGTAGTGCTGCTCTGCGAAGGAAGGCTTGATGATGACATCGGCTCGCTCTGCGAATAGGTAGTTTCTGGGGTCACGCCGAGGATCAAATGTCCTCTCCGCCGGGCCAGAAAAACGCACTGACTTGGAAACGGGGACCACAGCTTGATTGAACCCTACGTCACGTCAGCGGAGGGAGCACGAAAAAATCTTGACTTTCTTTGCGACGTCGTGACGGAAAACCCGAGACGTAGGTAGCAGAATTGGCACGGCCCGAACGATTCGTCAAGTCAATCGATTTGATCGTTAAAACCGTAAATGCCCGGACGCGAGCCGACCTCAGCGACGTTGGATTTCGGTGATGCTGCTGGCTGGCTGAATGTGTCCGGCAACATGCTGTGGCTGATTCTCCAGTTGCTCAATCCAACGACCGTCGCGAACCGCGATGGGATCGATTTTCATGGCGACATCCACCGATTCGCGAGCGGATTGGATATCGCCCGCATCCAGGCACAAGGCCGCGATTTGAAGGTGAGCTTCGGCGTTGGATGGGTCTCGGGTCGCTGCGGACGCAAAGCATCGACGGGCTTCATCGTGTTGCCCAAGCTGACGCATTGCAATTCCGCGAAGCATGTCCACGCGGGGAGGAATTTCGATTCCGCCCAGTCCTTCCTGCAACCGGTCCAGCGTCGCGAGCAGACGATCGTAGCGACCTTGGACTCGGTAGATTTCTGCCGCTTGCATTTGGACATCGGGAAAATCAGGCTGCAAAGCAAGGGCTCGATGATAAGCCGCCAAGGCTTGAACGTTGTTGGACTGTGAACGCAGGCAGTCCCCGCGCAACGCCCAGACTTCGGCCGAATAGCGATCGGCTTCTAAGGCAACCAGGCTTTGCTGGTTGGCTTCCTCGACCCGGCCTACGTCGAAGTACATTCGACCCAGACGCTGAACCAGCTTGGGATCATTTCCGCTCAAGCGAACGGCGTTCTCCATGTGTTTGATTGCCGGTTCGGGCTGTTCGCGTTGCCAGAACGATTCAGCCAATCCGCGATGGGCTCGGTCGTCACTGCTGGAAAGTTCCAACGCATCGGAGAATAGATTTTCGGCGTTGGTCCAATCGCCGTTGTGCATTGCCTGCAGCCCCTGCCGCGACATTCGACGTGCCGCGATGGACTGGCGGCTTTCGCCAATCCGGCTGATTGCGCGGCAGCCCAATTGGCTGATCAAAATGACCAGCAATGCGAGCGTCAGAACGGACGAGAAGCGGGACGTTACCATGCTATTTCAATAGCAAAGTAGAGTCCCTCGCTGCAACTTCAGTGGTTTGCTCTAAGCTAGCAGTTGTCACGTTTTTGGAGCGTCGGTTTGCAGAAGTTCCCGGAATGTGATAGCAAGTGTGGTTTCCCTGGAACTCCCAAACTGACGAGACGAATGTGCCGGCTACTTTTGAATCTTTTGGCATCAAGTTCCTTTATCCCGACAACTGGACGGCAGCGGAGCGGAGCGAAGATGAAGGCGACACCGGCGTCACGCTGGAGATGCCCAGTGGTGGGTTCTTTTCGATCGAACTGGAGGACGAGGGGCTGTCTGAAGCAGAGGTCATCGAACGCGTGCGAGCCGCCATCGCGGAAGAATTCGGTACCGTCGAAGTGAGCGACGTGACGCTTGACGGAGCCGGTGAAAACGAGAAGGCCGTCGAGATGGGGTTTTACTATCTCGATTTGCTCGTTGTTTCGCGATTGGTGTTGATCAATGCAGTCGCCGAAACGCTGATCATTCAGATGCAGGCTGAAAGCCGAGACTTTGATCAGAACGAAGCCGTTTTTGCTGCCATCTTGCAACAGCTGCGTTAGCAAGTCTGGCGAGCTCAGTCGCCCCGCATCAGACCAAGTCTTGTTTGCGTTTGGTCCGTCTGCTTTTGGTGCAATCGCGGCAGATGCCTTTGACGATAAAACGATGCGCTGAAACGCGGAATCCTTCGGCGGCGGCGACTTTATCCCGCAAGGCTAACAGTTCGTCACTTTGGAATTCGATCAGCTGTCGGCAACGGGTGCAGTACAGATGGTCGTGCTGTGGATAGCCATAGTCAAAGTCATAGACCGTTCGACCATCCAGTTGGAAGCAAAACAGCAAGCCGGCTTCGACAAACTCATTGAGCGTTCGGTAGACCGTCGCGGCGCTGACGTAGTTGCTTTCGCCTTTGCGAGGCAAACGTTCCATCAACTCGTCTGCGTCAAAGTGATCGTGGGCTCGAAACACCTCTTCGATCAGAAATTTGCGTTGTGTCGTTTGTCTTAAGCCACGCGACTGAAGGTACTCTTCAAACCGCTCCTGCGGTGACAATGCGACTTCGACAGGAGTAAGTGGTTGTGGTCGAGCGGAAGACAACGCAAAGTACCGTTCAAACGAAAAGGAAAAGCCAGGACACTGCCACCAAAGAGTGTCGCAGCGTACAGTCGGCAACTAGCTGTGCCAGTGACTGGTATTCTAACCGAAAGAGTGGTTTAGACGACCCACGAAGACAGTGAATCCTGGAGCCAATCGCTGAGCCAATTTCTGCGGCGACCGCTCGATCGCCGGTTGCCACGACGAATCGTGGCATCTTTGCATTGGCTGACGTCTCTCGACTGCGTGGACCGCAGTCGAGAGACGTGCTCGTTCGGGGATGGCTGTGAGGCGAACTCGCAGCCGTGTCGCGATTAAGCGTACTGATCGAGCATGCGTTCGAGCGCTGCGTCCAGTTTCTCGGGAGTCTCGTAGACGCCGTCAGCGATTTGCCGCCGGATATCCGCGACGCGGTCGATGCGGATTTCTCCGCCGCCAGCGATCGCACCGGAATCTTGAAGGCGATTGACGCCGACGGCAGCCGACGAAAGGTCTAGTTCGTCAGCGGGTTGAGCCATCCGGTTGGATTCAGCTGGCTTCGCCGATTCGGCGGGCTGCTGGGGGGCAGTACGTTCGACTCCGGCAGTGTTTTGAGTGGTTGAAACTCGAAACGGTCCGTAAATTTGCATATTGATTAGCTCCCAGGAGGGACGGGTGTCTTCCAATCAACGCAGCGAAACCCAAGCGTTTGGGCATATTCCTGGCTGCGAAACATTGGATGCGGTAGCGCAATTGATGACCGGGCCAGCGATATCAATCCTTCCTGAATTAATACAAATTGACCATTTCCGCATCGGTCGTCAGCGCCGCAATCCTTGTCCCAGGATGCAATCCGTAAGCGATAAAGAGACTTTTATCAGCGCGAGCGGACGGAAACATTCAGTTTATCGTCATCCCCAGGCACCAACTTCAGCCTGAATGTCGCGAAAACGCACATGCAGCCCAGAATTCGGGATCAATGGCGAGGTTAGCAAACGCGTGAAACAGACGGCAAGGTCGATTCGGAACGCCGAAAGAATGGTTCTGACTTGGATTTTTCGACGTATGCCGGGCACCCAAGCAGAGATGCAAGCAAAACCGGACAAAAATGCCCCTTTTCGCTCGACTTTTTACCAGCGACCACCAAACGCGATTTAGACAGCTGGCGTTTGATGCCAACTCGCTACCACAACCGCAGCACGCTGACCAAGTTGTGGCGTTGGTCGGTCCAGAATGGTGCGTCGTCTAGTTCCGACTTAGTCGCCTGTTCGGCGGTGGCCAGCGATTCGTGTTGCCACAGTGTGTGGTCGGCGTGGGTGATTAACATCCAAGTCGAATGTTTGGTCCCAAGTGCTTGGTCTCCGCCAGCGCGAACGACTTTGCTGGACATGCCGGCGTGCTTGGCCAAGTTGTGGACCAGTGGCACGAGGTCTAAGTGGTTGTTGGAAACGTGGACCGCTAACACGCCCTTTTCGGCCAAACGCTGTTTGTACAGTTCCACTGCTTCGATGGTCAGCAAGTGGGCGGGAATCGCGTCGCTACTGAAAGCGTCCAGAACCAATACATCGAACTTGTCGTCCGTCATTCGCTCCAAAACCAAGCGGCCGTCGCCTAGGTGATTGCGGATGGTTGACGGGCAGTCCTTCATGAATGTGAAGTGTTTGTTGGCGATATCGACGACGGCGGGGTTGATTTCAATCATGTCAAATTCATCCTGCGCCCGACCGTACGTTGCCAGAACACCGCAACCGAGTCCGACGACACAGGTCCGCAGGTTGTCGTCGGTTTCATGCAAGGCAACGATCGTGCGACCGATCCCACTTTGTTGACCATAGTAGGTCGTGGGCTGGTTGGCATATTCGCCCAGTCGCTGCATGCCGTGGATGGTATTGCCGTGGACCAACGAGATCCCCACTTCGTCTTGCTCGACACGCAGCACACCGAAAAAGTTGCGTTCCGATGCGATGGTTTTCTCGTTGCTGTTGACCGATACCGCAATCAGCGGAGCGATCATCAGGATCACCGCAGCGATGCTCAAACGACGAGCTGCTGACCAATCGTAGCGAGTTTCGCTCCAACCCTGGCAGACAAAGAAAAGCAAAAAAGTCAGCGCGGTCACCAGCGAAAGCGTGAACGGCAACTCTGCAAACGAACTCAAGAACATCGGGCAAAAGACCGCCACGATCAGACCGCCAATGGCGCCGCCGGCCGACAGCAATGCGTAGTACTGCGTCAGCAGTTCGCTGCGTGGTTTGACTCGCGCGACTTCGCCGTGACATAGCAGGCAAACGCCCAGCAACATCAACATGTAGCAGGACGCTTCGGCGATCAGTTGCACGCTGCTGGGGAGTAGGTCCTTGGTTTGAATCATAGCCAGTGTGATCAGCGTCGCAGCGGCAATCCACTTTGGTTTGTACCACTGAGGCGAATCGAAACAGACGATAAAGCTGACCAGATAAAGACTGAGCGGCAATACCCAGAGGAATGGGATCACGGCGACGTCTTGGCAGACGTGATTGGTGACGACCAGTAGCATCACCGAAGCGAGCGCGGGAAGAGCAACCCAGGTGCCGCGGTCAAGCCAGCTAGGCGAACGCTGCAGCGCGGAGGCGTCGTCGTCGGATTTGATTTCATCTTTGGATTTACTCGCAACTCGGAGCAAACCGATCGCGACGGTGCCTTGAACCAGGACAAAAGCACAGAACAGCAGCGACCAAACGATCGATTGATTGGTGACCGATAGGACCGGTTCGACCAGAAAGGGATAGCTTAGTAACGCCACCAGCGACCCGGCGTTGGAGAGTGCGTACAGCCGATAGACACGGTCGCTGTTGTCACGGTAGCTGAGCCACGCTTGGACAAGTGGACCCGTACTGGAAAGCACGAAGTACGGTAGACCGACGTGTATGCCCAGCATCCAAAGCAAATACAGAGTAGGCGATTCGTCGCCGATCGGTTTCCAGGCGTTGGACGGTTCAATGGGCAGCAGTAATGCGGCACTGCCGAGCAATAACAAGTGCAGCACACCTTGGACGGCAGGGCGAAAGAACGTCCGTAGTACGTGTGCGTAGAGATAGCCGGCGAACAGCAAGACTTGGAAAAACAACATGCACGTCGTCCACACCGCGGGCGTGCCACCGAACCACGGCAGGACGCATTTGCTGATAATCGGCTGGACTTGAAAAACCAGGAACGCGCCGATCAGAGTGGTTGCAGCAAACCAAAGGATCGATTGGTTTGAATGCTTTGCCGTTTGGCTACATTGTGTTTGTGCGGATTGTGCGGATTGATTGGCCACGATTGTTCCCGTCCTTATTTCCCAGTGCCTTCGATTCGCCAGCGATCAGAGCAGACGACGCGGAAAGATAGGTCATGAAAGGCAATCGAGAGCCAATTCGACACGTGTTTTCGATCCCGCAGTAAACGAAATCGGCAGCCAGTGGACTTGGGTGAAGCGAAATCAGCGACCTTGCCGGAGCAAGTTGGCAACGGAGACGTACTGGGTCGACGGGATTTCTTGGCCGACGTTGACGCTGCGAAACTGGTACTGAGCTAGCAGCGGCTGAGCGAAAGTAGGAACCTGTCGCTCGCGAACCACTCGGCGAATCGTTTCGCCTTCGACTCCATTGCCTTTCGCGACGACGACCGGCGCGGCCATGGTTCGCGGGTTGTAACGTAGCGCAACGGCGATGTCGGACCCATCGGTAATGACCAAGTCGGCCGCCGCTGCCGGATGACTGCCCTGCCCTGTCCTGTCGCTTGACGACGCAGGGATCCGTGTCGGTCGCGCTTGCTGAATCTGCTTGCGACGACTGGCAACCGCCGGGTCGCCTTCGGTTTCGCGGAGTTCCTCTCGCAGTTCTTCATCCGTCATCATCAATTCGCGTTCGTGTTTCCAACGTTGAAATCCATAATCGATGACGGCAAGGACAAACAACGAGCCCCCAATCCAGACGCAGATGCCAAGCAAGCAATCGAACAATGTTCTCGCGATTTGCGGAATCTGTAATCCAGGAAGATTCAGGATTTGGTCGCCATAGTGCAGCACGGCAGCGTAGGCGACACCCGCAACGATCAGGACTTTAAGCATGCCAAAGCCGAATCGAGCGAAACCCGCTACCGACCAAATGCGTTTGATGCCTGTCGCGGGGCTGATGTTCTGCATCGACGGGGCAAGCTTGTTGGGCAGAAGCAAGAATCCCGTCTGAGAAATGTTCACAAGCACACCGATCACCATCATGGCGATCAGCATTGGGACGACTGCGATGGCCAACCGTCCTCCGCCGCGGAGCAGGGTGTAATTCGCATCGTCGGCGCTGAAATCCGTGACCGTGACTTCAGACAGCCCGTCAGTGATCGCGCCGGCAAGGTGTTCTGCAGCATGCCCACCGAGTAGCCACAATGACGCCAGTGCGGCAAGTAACAGAACGGCCGAACTTAGATCGCCACTGCGTGCGACTCGGCCTTCCTCGCGAGCCTGTTGTCGGCGTCGCTCGGTGGGGGCGTGTTTCTTTTCGCTGCCGGATTCTGCCATTGCCGATTACCAAATCTCCGACAGTTTTTGGACAGCGACAGCCAGTTCTTCTTGGAAAATCAATCCCGCCGAACCGATCGTGATTGCGGTAACGACCAAGATCGCGAGAGCGTTGATGCTTAACCCGATCGCCAGCACATTGAGCTGCGGCAATGTCCGCGAGATCAGGCCGATCACCAAGTTACTGAGCAACAACGCGGCGATCACGGGCGCGGCGATCCGGAGCCCAGCGACCATGCCGGATGTCAACTGATCGATGACCAACGTCAGCATGGATTCGTTAAGAACCACAGTCCCAGGCGGCAAACGAGTGAAGCTATCTAGCAAGATATTCATGATCAAACGGTGACCACCAGCGGCGAACAGGATGGCAACGATCAGCAAACCAACCAGTCGCGCCAGAGCCGGCATCGACTGGCCGCTTTCGTCGGTCGTCGATGCCGCTTGGATCGCTCCGCTGGTGCTGGTGACTTCCGCCCCGACTTGGATGCCGGTGATGATCAGTTGGACGGTGGTGCCGATCAGCAATCCGATCAGCGCTTCGTGAACGACCGCGATCAAGACTTCCGCGATATGGCTGGAGTCGGGGATCTCCGTGGCGGTGTTGGCCGCGACTGTTGGCAGAATCAAAAACGTGATCGTCGCTGCGAGCAGGACCTGCATTTTGCGTTCGATCACAGCGGTCATGCTGGGAATCGCGACCAGCAATGCACCGATTCGCGTCATGACCAGCAAAGCCAAGATGAGATGGTCGACAAAAAATTGGTGGGACCAGTTCGACAGCGATTCGATCACGGCATGCCTGCGTTTTCAAACACATCGCGCGTGAAATCCACCATTCGCGACATCAACCATGGCATGCAGGCGACCAACGCGACGGCCATCGCAAGAATCTTGGGCACAAAGGCAACCGTTTGATCTTGGATCTGAGTCAGCGCCTGGAACAAACTGACTACCAAGCCAACGACCAGCCCAACGACCAACAAAGGGGCGGCGATCACGATGGCAGAGATCAATGCCGTGCGGCAAAGGTCCATGACGACAGTTGTATCCATAGTTTTCTGTAGTTGAGCCGGGGGAGGGTTTCTTGGTTGATGCAGATGGCGCCGGACCGACGATGCGATCCGTCGTCTTTCGGTGCGAATCGGCGAAGCTTTTAATGCAACACAGCTATCCGATCGGACCAAAGCTCTCCATCAGTGTTTTGACGACCAGCGTCCAACCGTCGACCAAAACAAAGAGCAGTAGTTTGAAGGGAAGCGAAATGGTGGCGGGCGGCAGCATCAGCATGCCCATGGAGATCGTGACACTGGCGACGACCAGATCGACGATCAAGAATGGCAGGTAAATTTGAAAGCCCATGAGAAACGCGACTTTCAGTTCGCTCAGGATGAATGCCGGTAGCAACACACGGATGGGGACGGCTTCGTAGCTGCTGGGGACCGGGCCGTCTGGATCCATGTACTGATAGAACAAAAAGATATCGTCGTCGTTGTGTGCCGTTTTGATTTGCCGCGACATGAATTTGCGGATCGGGAGCGACCCAATCTCGTACGCTTCGCCGAGCGACATTTCGACATCGGGATTGGTGTACGGCTCAATCGCGTCGTCGTAGACCTGCGTCCAGACGGGCGTCATCACAAACAAGGTCATGAACAGTGCGATGCTGGTCATGACTTGAGTCGGAGGCAACGATTGCAGTCCGATGGCTTGTTTCAGCAAACCCAGCACGATGATGATGCGGATGTAGCAAGTTGTCATCAGCAAGATGGCGGGCGCCATCGACAGCACCGTTAGCATCACGACGGACTGCAGCGATCCGGTCAAGCCTTCGGGGCTAGTCCACTGTTCGGGGCCGCCGCCAGGAAGTAGTCCGCCAAGGCTGTGTTCAGGGAGTTTGACGCTGGCGCGCTCAACGAGGGCGGGCTCGGTAGGCGTCGGCTGGGTATGCGCGGACTGGGTAAGCCCGGCTTGGGGACTGACTGCGGCGGGGTGTTCCCAGCTGGAGTCGGTGGGATCTTGCGCCGACGCGGGCGCAGCAAGGCTTGCACAAAGCGCTAGCAGCAGTAGGCAAATTAGACGGATCAAGTGGGGCCGCTCCATCGACGCGCGTCACTCGGATGAACTTCCCTTGGACTTTAGGGAAAGTTCCGAGATTTGCGAAAGATGGATCGCCAAGCGTTTTTGTCAACTTGCTGCGTCGGTCGACGGCCAACCGCTGAAAAACGCAGTCACAGCGACGAAGCCTGGCCGCTGTCGCTAGCAATAAAATGCTATGCCGTGTAAATCTGATACAGCATCAAATAAACGATCACGCCCGTCACACTGACATACATCCAGATCGGGTAGGCGTATTTGACCAGTCGTTTGTGGGCCAAAATACGCCCGGCTTTTGCTAGTAGAACCGCGCGGATAGCCAAGAACGGCACCGTGATTGCCAGCAAAATGTGTGTGATCAGGATCGTAAAGTAGACGTATCGCACGGCGTCCGAAGCGATCGCCGGGTCGCGGGGGAACGGTTTGTTGGCCGCCCCGGTGGATTGGTACAGAGCCAGTTTGTGAAGCAGGTAGAGTGCCAGAAAGGCTGCGCTGACGCCCAAGGCAATCAGCATCAATTTTTTGTGAGCCCGTACGCGACCAGTGCGGATTTTCCAGAATGCAGCGGCCAACAATCCTGTTGCGATCAGATTCAGCGTCGCGGTGGCGTGTGGAAGATTGTTGGAAAGGAATTCCCACATGGGATTTACTCGATTGATTCAGATGGAGTCGGGGCGTCGGAACGCAGTTTGTTCAGTTCGGCATCATTTGGATAGTCGCTGAGGGCTTCCAGCAATAGTGTCTGAGCCAATTCGCCGCGTTTGGCAGCTCGCATGTCAATGATTAGCTGGCGATATTGTCGCTGGAGTAGCCCGTCGATCTCTGCGGATAGCTCCTCGACCGGCATCTCTTTGTGGGCAAGTTCCATGACCATCGGAATCAGCACGTAGAGTTCACGAGTGGCCAACCGCTGAACGATCGGCCAGACCACCGCGGCGTGTTTGGGATGGTCGATGGACCATTTCCGCCAAAACGTGTCTTTATCGCCGTACATTTCCAATTGATCGACCAACAGTTGAGCATCGGCCGGGGTAGCGCCGCTAAGCCCTCGCGACAGATGAACCAAGTGCCAATCGTCGGGCTCGCCTTTGGGGGCATTGATCAACGCACTTTGACGAACATAGCTGGCAGCAGCCAACGCCGCGCTTTTCCGCCGAATGGGCGTGATTTGGATATGAAGAAGCGGGATTTCGTAAAAAGTGAAGCTGCGGCTTTTAAAATGCGAGGGCGAAAATTCGCGACCGGTGACGTGGCCTTGCGTGTAGACGACGAAAAAGATCAGCAGCGACAGCCCCAGTGTCGAAAAGACCACTACCCAAGTACGCAGCTTCTTGCCAGAGGTTGATCCGCTCCGCGAAGATCGTCCGGGGGGCGGCGTTTTTGCTGATGCGTTGGAAACCGATGTGGACACAGGGGCTAGCTTGGGGGATGTTCGTCAGCGAAAGCACTCAAATTCGTCAGCCAATTGGTGAAGATTACGTTGGCAGCTGAGTGGTGATACAGACCTACTTTAATGTAAGCGATTGATGGCAACTTGGTCGTCCACTTCGACTACGAACAGCACTTTAACGCGATGTCATCGTTTGTCATCGGGAGCACCGCTGCCAAGCTCTCGCAGTTCGGACAACGGTTTGTGCGAAAATGCGGCTCGAATCCATCGTCCTTATGCGGTGACTTGGGGCTCAGCGACTGCTTTATCTGCAACCAGCGGCCCCCGGCAATCCGTCATCCCGGGTGCAGCGGCGGAGCAATTGTGGCCCGACGACGAAGATTCTGCGGGGCTACGTCGTCAGCGTGCCGAAGCGGTATTGCTGATGTCCAAACTTCCGCTTAGCAATCGAAAATTGGCCCAATTGGCTCACTTGGCGGACGCCACTGAGGCTCGTACACTTGTCCGCGAGTTGAATCAGGTTTACGACGATCACCAGCGTGCTTTGCGAATCGAGTTGGTCGCTGGAGGATACCGAATGATGACCCGGCCGGCCTTGGCGCCTTGGCTGGTTCGTTTGGGACATTTGCCTCCAGCCATTAGGCTCTCATCGCCGATGATGGAAACGCTAGCAGTAGTCGCCTACCGACAGCCCGTCTCGCGAGTCAATGTGGAAGCGATTCGGGGGGTTGCGTGTGGCGAATTGTTGCGGCAACTGATGGAACGTGATTTGATTCGCATTGCCGGGCGTGCAGAAGAACTCGGACGCCCGTATCTTTACGGTACCACCAAACGTTTTTTGCAGATTTTCGGATTAGCAACCACCGACGCATTGCCACCAATTCAGTGGCACGCGTTGCAGGAAGACCAAGACGATGATTCGCAAACAGAAGATCCACCTCAAGAAGAACTGTCGACATCTACGAAGGAGTCTGACGTGAGCATTGCTGCCGCGCCGGTTGTCTTGGACGCCGAGTCTGAAATTTGTATCGTCAATCCCGTCCCCGCTGATTCCGATTCGGTGTCACAGGACCCTGCTGCCGTGATCGAAGATGAAGAGGACGATCTGTACGAAGGCACAGGCGACTTCGCTGACGACGACGAAGAAGACGATGATGACGAGTGGGATGACGACGATGATGACTGGGCAGAGGACGACGATGACGATGACGATGACGATGATGAAGACGACGACGATGATGACGCCGACGACTCAGATGACGATGACGGTCTCGAAGACGACGAGTGGGAGGAAGTCGACGACGAAGATAGCGACTTAGAAGAAGACGACGACGATGTCGAAACCGACGATGAAGAGTTCGACGACGAAGACGAAGAATGGGACGACGACGAAGATGAGGACGACGACTGGGACGACGAAGAAGAAGAAGAGGCCGATGACGACGGCGAGTAAATCGTTGTCGTCACGATCTTTTCAGAGCGTCAATCGTCGCCCAGTTTGAACAGCAAACGGATTGCTTCTAGCAGTCCGCGCTCGTGACCTTCCGCGGCATCGTCTCGCAAGGATGCCAGCGGTGGATGAAGTAGTTTATTGATCAGTCGATCAAACGATTTTTCAATCTCTTTGGCGACCGCAGGATCGACGTTCGACGAATTCAGTTTGCTGACCAGTCGCTGCAGTTCGTCTTGTTTCAATTCCTGGGCCTGCTCCCGAAGTCGTCTGACGATCGGGCCAGTTGCTCGGTGGTTCAGGTCTTTGATGAATTTGGCTGTTTCATCTTCGATAATCTGCAAAGCTTTGGGCCATTCTTTTTGACGCTCGCGCCGATTGCGTTCGCAGGCAGCTTGCAGGTCGTCGATCTGATACAAGTAAACGCTTGGCAAATCTCCAATCGAAGCATCGAAGTCGCGCGGAACCGCCAAGTCCAGGATCAGCATCAAACGGTTTTTACGCTGCAAATGGAGCGGCTCGAAATCAGCCTGCGTTAAGATCGGTTCGGTCGCCGAGGTGGTCCCGATTAGCAAATCGGATTGGACGATTCGCTGATGCAAATTGCCCCAGTCGTCTGACTCGATGCCGAAATTTTGGGCTAAATTGTCGGCTCTCTGTCGGCTGCGATTGATCACGCAGATGTTTTTTGCCCCGGCTTGTTGCAAATATCGCAGCGTTTCTTCGCCCATCTCGCCAGCGCCACAGATGACGACCTGTTTGTTCTTCAGCGAGTCGAATACTTCGGGAACAATTTCGCCAATCGCGACGCTTGGAACGCTGACGCGTCGGCGGTGAATCGCTGTTTCGCTTTGCACTCTTTTGGCGGCGCGGTTGGCCGCTTGAAAAACGCTGTGCGTCAGCGCGCCCGCCGATCCCAAATCGCAGGCCTGTTCGTAGGCCTGTTTGACTTGCGACAGAATCTGGGATTCGCCCAGCACCATCGAATCCAAGCTCGACGCAACCGTGAACAAGTGCTTCACGGCATCACTACCGCTCAGGTAGATCATTTGGTCGATGACTTCACTTGGCGATAGACTGTGCTGCTCCGCGATGAACTGAGCAACCGATTCGTGGTCCAGTTCGGTATTGTCACTGCTGGACGTGTAAAGTTCGACGCGATTGCAAGTGCTCAGCAGTACCAATTCGCTCCGTGGGAAACGGTCGCGAAAATCGCCCAGAGTTTTTTGAATTTGATCTGCTGAAAACGAAACGCGTTCGCGAAATTCGACCTCAGTATCGTGATAGCTGCATCCGATCATTTGGAGCGTCATGATTGCGACTCCACTGACGAAGGCGGCGAGACGGAGTCTGTTTCGATCAAGGATGGCGTCGACGTTGAAGTCTCGGTTTGCGCGGCTTGCTCTTTTTCGCTACCGTGAGATCCGGTTAACACGCTCGCCATGGCTAAGACCAGGAACCCCAGGCTGGCCAAGGTCAGGTAGACCGCTTTGCGTCCGCGGCTGGCGGGTTCGTAAAAGAACTCCAGACCCGTCGTGCCAAGCAACCACAAAAACAAAAGCGTGCTAAACAGGACGCCACCGTCCGTCCAGCCAACGTGTCCGAATCGATTGAGGTTCATCACGATGCCCGCCAAGACGCCGATCGCGACCGCGATGGTGCTGATAATCAAACACTTGCGGTTCATTCTGCCGAGTGTTTCCAGCGTCGGCAGTCGCAGCGCCGAGCCGGCTTTTTTGTGTTTTAGCCGCGAGGACTGGACCAGGTACATCACACCGGCCAAGAAGCCGAAAAGCACCGCACCGGCACCGACCAGCATGGCAAGTCCGTGGACTGTTCCCCAAACGCCGACTGCTTCGGAGCGAGAAAAGGGATCTTGATGGCGTAGGATTACCCCTAGCCAGATGGTGGCTAGAACGGCTGGCAAAAAGAAAAAGCTGATGATCGTGTCGGGGCGTCGCAGATACAAAACCAAGAAACAAACGGCCAATCCCAGGGCCAGCAAGTACGACCAATCTGACCAAGTCGCCAGTAAACCCACGTCTTTGCCTACGGGGCTCTCAGCCGCTTGAAGTGCTAAATAGCACACATGCGTGAACAACCCGATGGCCATCATTACGATGACCGCCAGCCCGCGACCTGGAATTCGACCCAATAGACGCAGCAGTTCCAGCACCAGCACAATCAAGTAGCTAGCGAAAAAACACGTCACAGAAATCTCGCGAAGGGTGGCGAGCATGGTGGGCAACGATTGGGGGAAAATGACTTCGTCAACAGCGCGAAAGTGTATCCGTCTTTGGCTTGCGGCAGAATCGCACTCACTTGAAGCAATCTGTTAGCAAGAACACTTCTGCGGTCCCATTGTAGTCTTCTGCCGGAGTAAGAAAACTCCTGCCCGCGGACTACCACGGTGCTTGTTTCCAGGTTCGGATCTCGATCTGACCCTGCGCATCGATGCGAACTCGCACGGCACCCTCCGTCGCCGTCACGTGAACTCCGCTGCCCGTCGTCGCCAGCATCTGAGCCACTTCGGGGCGTCGCGCACGGCGACCGCCGCTGACAACCGTTTCGCGAGGTCGTGCCCACTGCAAAACGGCTTCGGCGTTCATGGTCAAACTGCCATGATGAGGAGCCATCAAGACGCCGCCGGGGGCGGGGCGTGGTTGGTTGATCAGTGACTGCGTCCCAGGTGGTTCTAGGTCGCCCGGCAACAACAACGCCCCTTTGGCGATGCTCAGGACCAAGCTATTTGCGTTGTCGTTTCCACCGACACCGCCCAGGGGAGGATGCAAAATCCGGATCGGCAATTTGCCCGCGTCAAGCGTTTGTCCCGCGCTGGCTTCACGCACGCGGATCCGCGTTTCGGCGATCGCGGTTCGAACCGCATTGAGAGCACCTTTTTCGTTTTCGGCCAGCATTCCCGGTGGAGTGATAATTTCGCGAATCGCAAAGCGTTTGACGATTCCCGGTAGCGCGTTGTAGTGATCCGAATCGGCATGCGAAAGGAAAACGCCGTCCAGTTCGGTGATTCCCAACGACCAAAGTGTTTCGTCGATGTCACGACTGCTGCCGGTGTCGTTACCCAGCCGACCGCAATCGTAGAGCCAGGACTCGTCACCCAGCCGCAGTACGACACAGGTGCCATGACCGACGTCAATGAACGTTGCTTCCATGGTTCCGGTGGGTAACTCGGCAGGTGTCGTGGCGGTCCACCAAGCAATGCAGCCCCAAACCACAATCCACGATCGGCGCAGCCACTTCACCCGGTGGCTCTGGCGCCAATACAGCGATGCGGCCAATGCTATGTAAAAGAACGCGACCCAGTACCAGTTGGGCGACGGCAACCAAGCATGGCCATACGGAACGCTGGCGGCCAAGGAAATGATCTGCTGCATCAACCACAGAAAAGCCGAACAAACTGTTCCACACATTCCCCCGAGCGTTGACGAGATCAACCCCAGAAATACAGTGCCGACACCCGACGCGAGCGCGAACACCAGCAGCGGCGAAAGCAATACGTTTGTCGCGACGCTAATTGGCGAAACGACGTGAAAGTGGTACCAAACCAGCGGGATGCTGGTCGCGGTAACACAGGCGCTCATCCAAGTCATCTGTGCCAGCATGCCGATCCCGACGCGTCCGTAGCGAACGATCGGAGTCCGCGAACTATCGGCAAGCTGGTTTAGACGCTCTTCTTTCTCCAATGCCTGGTCGATCGCCGGCGCGGAAGATGAACGCCGCAGTCGTCGTCCGCACAGCAACAATGTCGCGACCGCCAAAAACGAAAGTTGAACTCCGACCGCGCTGACGTTCATCGGGTTCCAGTAGATCAGTACCAGCGCTGCCAGTGCCAGCGTATTGATCGGCTGACTCGGCCGTTGCAGCCAGATCGCAATCAGCAGCGCCGCCACCAGCAACGCGGCTCGCATGACCGGCGGGCGACCTCCCGTAATCGCGACATACGCCACGCACACGCTTAGGATCCATCCGATCTCCAGCGACTGGGGAAGTCGAACGAGCATCGCCGCCAACTTGGCCAGCATCACAATGATCGCCAGATGCAATCCGCTGACCGAAAGCAAGTGCGCCGTTCCCGTCACCAGCAGCAAATCGCGAGTGTCGCTGTCGACAAAATCACGCTGCCCGATCACCAACGCGATCGCAAGTGGTCCAGTCGTTTCGGTCGTGTGCTGGAGAAGCAGGGACCGGCTTGTGTCGGCAAACGAGGCGACCCAGCGGTTGGGAGACAGCGTTGTCCGCAGATTGTTTGGCGTTTGGATCACGACGATTTGATCAGGCGAATCCACATCGACTCGCGCGTGCAGTTGCCGACGTTGGTAGATCGGTCTTAGGTCACGTTCCCCTGGATTGGTTGGCGATGGAAACGCGCGAAGCGATCCGTAAAGTTCCAAGGCGTCGCCGGGGCGAAAGGAAGTCAGTTTGCCTTCGACGACTACCAGGACACGCCCGCTGGCTTCGACATATCGTTGCCCGGATCGCAACTCGGTAACGCGAGCTTCAAATTGTGTTTGCCAAGGTGAAAGCACCCGACGGCTCGGGATCTCTGCTAACGGATTGCGGCGAAGCACAACAGGACGATCGACTTGTACTCGCAGAATCGCTGGTTGCGGAATCTCGCTCGCGGCACTCAGAATCGTCCCGGAATAATAATCGGTGGCAAAATTGGCTTGCCTTGCCATAAACAGCGGCAGGCAGATCGCTGCGGCGAGGAGCCAGTTTTTGGAATGCTTGCTCTTGGCTAGCCAAAATGCCAGAGACGTGAACGCCAGCGCCGGCAGCCAGAACCGAAAGAGGGCTCCATCGGGAAGACAGGACCCTAGCAACACGCCGACAACGGCAAACACCGCAACAAAAACAAGTGGGATCTGATGAATCAGGCGATTCAATCGCGGACGCACTGGGGCAGCGCGAAGATCACTTTGGTAGTCGACGTGACTCCGTTCGCTGCCCACCGAGTGCCCCTTGATCGCATCTGACGCTAGATTGTTGGTTTGCCGACGCAGGCAGTTATAACCATTGCCAGTGCCTGCATCAAAATTCAACTCTGACGACTCCCCAAAATGAGTATTTTCATGAGCCAACAGCTCACTCTGACGCGCACTTGTCTGGCCATGTTCTTTGCTTGCCAAATTTGCCCTCTCCTTGCGCAGGATGCTCCGCAACTTAAAATGAAATACCCCGCTACCAAGACCGTTGATGTTGTTGATGACTATTTTGGCAACCAAGTCAGTGACCCGTACCGTTGGTTAGAAGACACTGAGAGCGACGAAACCGCCGCTTGGATAGCCGCTCAAAACAAAGTCACGCAGTCGTACTTGGAATCGTTGCCGCAGCGTGAAGAGATGCGCGCGCGGTTGGAGAAGCTCTGGAACTACGAGCGTTTTGGTCTGCCGCGACGTCGCGGCGAAACGTATTTTTACTCGCACAACGACGGTCTGCAGGATCAGAGCGTGCTCTACAAGGCCGCCAGTCTGGACGCCGAACGAGAAGTGCTGATCGATCCCAATACACTTAGCGAAGATGGAACGGTCGCACTCTCAGGGACCGTCACGACCGAAGACGGCAAGTTGATGGCGTACGCGTTGGCCGATGGCGGCAGTGACTGGCGAACCTGGAAAGTGCGAGACGTCGCGACCGGCAAAGATTTGGACGACGTGATCAAGTGGGTCAAATTTAGCAGCATCGCTTGGAAACCCGATGGCAGCGGTTTCTTCTATTCTCGCTATGCCGCCCCGGTCGAAGGCGAAGAACTGTTGGCGACCAACGAAAATCAAAAGATGTACTTTCATGTCATCGGAACGGATCAGAGTGCTGATCCGCTGGTGCTTGAAAAACCCGACCATCCCAAATGGGGCTTTGGCGGCAGTGTGACCGACGATGGACGATACCTCGTCATCCAAAACTGGAAAGGGAGCGAACCCAAGGCGCAGATTTTCTTAAAAGACTTGCGTCGTGATGACTCGCCCATCCAAGAATTGATCATGGGTTTTGATGCCGAATACGAATGGATCGGATCGATCGACGACACCTTGTACTTTGTCACCGACAACGAAGCACCCAAGCGACGTTTGGTTGCGGTCGACGTCAATCAACCCGGCCGCGAACATTGGAAAGAAGTTGTCTCGGAATCCAATGACGTGATCGAATCGGTCAGTTTGTTTGACGAGACTTTCTACGTCATCGCACTCAAGGATGCTCGCGGAAAAGTCACACGCCACAATCTAGACGGCAGCTTGATTGACGAATTGCCACTGCCGGGCGTTGGCAGCGTCGGCGGTTTCGGCGGCCGACAAGATGCCACGGAAACGTTCTTCAGTTTCACCAATTACGTGACGCCCGCATCGATCTATCGCTTGGACTTGACCAGCGGCGATGTCAGTCTTTGGCGGCAGCCAGACGTGGCGTTTAACGTGGATGAATTTGTGACCGAACAGATTTTTGCATCCAGCAAAGATGGGACGAAAGTGCCGATCATTGTGACGCGGCGGAAGTCGACGAAGTTGGACGGCACCAATCAAACGCTGCTTTACGCGTACGGAGGGTTCAACATTTCGCTGACACCATCGTTCTCGCCAGCGATTGCGGCTTGGATCGATGCGGGAGGCGTCTACGCGGTCGCCAACTTGCGCGGCGGAGGCGAATACGGCCGCCAGTGGCACGAAGACGGGATGCGGCTGAAAAAGCAAAACGTTTTCGACGATTTCATCGCATCAGCCGAACACCTGATCTCACAGGGCTATACCAAGCCCAACTTGTTGGGCGTGCGCGGCGGCAGCAACGGCGGTCTTTTGATTGGCGCTGTGATGACGCAGCGACCGGACCTGTTCGGTGCCTGTTTGCCAGCGGTGGGCGTGATGGACATGCTGCGATACCACAAGTTCACGATTGGCTGGGCTTGGGCCACGGAATTTGGCAGCAGTGATGAAGAGGACCAGATCAAAAACCTGTTGTCGTATTCGCCGCTGCACAACCTGAAAGTTGGCACGTGCTATCCAGCGACGATGGTTTCCACGGCCGACCGCGACGACCGTGTCGTGCCCGGGCACAGTTTTAAATTCGCCGCTGCCTTGCAAGCCGCCCAAAGCTGCGAGAGCCCAACCTTGATCCGAATCGAAACCCGAGCGGGCCACGGAGCCGGAACACCCGTCAGCAAAAAGATCGACGAGTACGCCGATCTTTGGGCGTTCCTGATGGCTAATTTGAAATAGTCCTCCAGCGTGGAATGGCCATTTCTTTAACCTTCTGAAGGTGCGAAGGGTGACGGCGAGCAAAGGTCCGTTAGGTTCGGAAGGGTGGTTGTCTTGATCGGATAGTGCGTCGGCTATACTGCAGGTCCCACCTTGCCTACCTGCCGCTGCTCTGCGAGAAACCAACCGACGTGAATAATCGATCTTTCGACAGTGGTAGTCTGCGCGCCTATGGTTGGGTCCCATTCAGCGTGCAAATGTTCATCGCATTGACTCTGTCTGGTCAGGCATTGGGCCAACCGGGCGAAAAACAAAACGCATCAACGCAAAGCGAATTAACCCAGCGCGAGTCGGCGTTCGCCTCGCTGCAGGCGATCAAAGCTGACGGTGCGAAAACCTCCAAGTATCTTCACGCAGTGGACCAGTTGCCGGAGGCCTCGCTTGAATCGGATTCGCCCGAGACTCCCCCGCAAGCAAAACTGGAGGTCTTCACTCGCGATGTCCTGCCGATCCTGATGCACGCCTGCGTGGATTGCCATGGAGCCGACGCTCAGGAAGGCAACATCCGGGTCGACACGTTGGATCCAAATCTCTTGCAAGGCAAAGACGTGGATTGGTGGTTGGAGATTTTGGCAGTGCTCAGCAACGGCGAGATGCCTCCGCCGGACGCCAGCGAGTTGACGAACAAGGATCGCAGCAAAGTAGTTGACTGGCTATCGAGCGCAATTCAAACAGCTTCGATTCTACGGCGCGCGACGGGAGGGCATACTTCGTTTCGCCGTCTGACTCGCTACGAATACAACTATGCGATGCAGGATCTATTGGGTTTGCCATGGAACTTTGCCAAAGACTTGCCGCCCGATGCGCACTCAGATGACGGGTTTCAAAACAGTTCCGAAATGCTGCACATGTCCGTGCAGCAATTGGAAACCTATCGCCAACTCGCTCGCACTTCTTTGCGTCGGGCAACGATGCCCAGCACCAGTTCGGGAAAACGGCCGCCAGTGATTCGCTGGGGAATCTCAATGGAGGAAGCAGCCAACCGCGAGTGGCCCAAACAAACGAAGCAACTTGACGAGATCAAAAAGAAGTTCGCCGACGACCCAGAGAAACAAAAGCAGGAGATTGATCGCCTCCAAGCGAGTTTTAAAACGCCGCCCAATGGTCCCCATTACCGTGAGCTATCGAGCGGTCGCATCGCGCCGGCGAAGTGGGCTTACAACGGCGCACACTACGCCTTCGCTCCGTTGGAGAACGCCTTCGCTGCGTCGGAGAATGAGAATATTGCACAGCGGAATAAAAACTCGCAGCAGGATGCTGTTGGTTCGGATGATGCTTTGCAACTGCCCGAGTCCTTTGATCATGTGGCCGTGATCCCATCGGGGCGCCGTCAGTACTTGACCGTTGAATTGGGCGATCAAGTTCCTAGTGCAGGCACGATGCGGGTTCGTGTTCGCGCGTCACGAGTGTCCGCCGATCCACTGCGTGTGCCCAGTTTGCAGCTGCAATTTGGTTTTCAAGCCAGCAATGAAGGCCGCGCGGTCGTCCGTGTCAGCGATGCCGATACGCCCATCAACGCAGACTCCGACGCCCCGCAAATCTATCAGTGGGAATTTCCCCTGGGAGAAATCTACCCGCGCAATTCATTTCGCACGGTATCCAAGATGGGGGATCTGCCGAGCCCGTCGGAATACATTCGGTTGGTCAACAGTTCGGTCCCGCAGGGTGGCCACGGCGCGATTCAAATCGATTACGTGGAAGTCACAGCGCCGCTCTACGAATCGTGGCCAACCCAGTCGCATCAGACGCTCTTTTTTGAAAGTAAAATCCAGGACGACGAAGCGACCTACGCCCGTGAAATCTTGACGGCCTTTCTGTCAAAAGCCTGGCGCCGCAAAGTCAGCTCGGCAGAAGTTGATGCCAAAGTCGAACTCTTCGATGTGATGCGCTCGGAATGTGAAAGTTTCGAGGACACGATGGTCGAGGCTCTTGCGACGGTGCTTTCGTCTCCGCATTTTCTGTACGTCATCACCGAAGACTCCGAAGATAGTTCGCTGCTGTTGGGCCACGATTTGGCAATGCGTTTGTCATTGTTTTTGTGGAGTAGCGTTCCTGATCAATTGCTGTTGGATTTGGCGGATAGCGGCGAACTGTGCGACACGGAAGTTTTGCTTCAACAAGTCGATCGAATGCTAGCCGACCCGCGATCAGAGCGGTTTGCCAAGCACTATGTTCACCAGTGGCTCGACATGCAGTTGCTGGATTTTCTGGCCGTGGACAAGAACACGGATCCATTGCTGAAAGAAGCGATGCAAGCGGAGCCGATCGAGTTTTTTCAAGAGATGGTGCGAAGTGATTCCAGCGTCTTGGATTTTATTCATGCCGACTACGCAATGGTCAATGAACGACTCGCTCGGCACTATGGTTGGTCCGATGTGCGTGGAAACCAGTTTCGCCGGATAAATCTGGACGCCAGCAAGCGTCGCGGCGGATTGTTGACTCAGGCCGGTGTGCTCGCAATGAACTCCAACGGCAAAGATTCACACCCGCTCAAACGCGGTGTCTGGTTGTTGCGATGTTTGCTCAATGATCCTCCGCCCCCGCCTCCGCCAGCTGTGCCAGAAATCGATTTGGCAGATCCTGAAATTGCAAAGCTGTCACTGAAAGAGCAGATCGAAGACCATCGTAATCATGCTGCCTGTATGTCATGTCATGCAAAGATTGACCCGTGGGGTATCGCGTTCGAGAACTACGACGCATTGGGGCAATGGCGTGATCGCGTGAATGGAAAGCCCGTCGATGCCGCTAGCTTGTTGTTCAACAATCAAGAGCTTGATGGTGTCGATGGGCTGAAACGATTTTTGCTAAAGAACCGACAGGATCAATTCGTTCGCGCCATGGTTCACAAAATCGCGACTTACGCATTGGGCCGGCCGATGAAGTTTACCGATCATGCCAAAATCGACCAAGTTACGGCCAGTGTTCGCAAGCAGGGCGATGGATTGGCAACCACGATCAAGGCGCTTGTGACCAGCGATTTGTTTCGAACAAAATAGGAAGAGTACGGATTGATGACAGGGTTGCGCGACGCGACCTTCAAGGCAGAAATCCCAATCAAGTATCGAAGTTGCATCGAATATTATGAATCTAAACTCACTTGATCGACGTCGATTTCTTCGTGGCACGGGAGTAGCGTTGGCTCTCCCGCTGTTCGAGTCATTCTTAATGCCGTCCGCTAGCGCGAACACGCTCAAGAGCAAGCCAAAGCGGTTAGCGTGCGTGTACTTTCCAGATGGTGTGCCAATGCCGCTCCCGGAGGACCCAGCCTACAAAGACTGGTCCTGGTTTCCGCATGGAAACGGCAGCGACTATACGTTTTCGAAATGTGGCGAAGTCTTCGCTCCGGTTCGTGATGACCTGACCATTCTTTCGGGGTTTTCGCATCCATCGTCGCGAAAGGTGCACGGCCATTCCAATTCCGATCAATTTCTGACCGCTGCTGCCACCGGATCCCACGGTCCCTATGCCAATACGATCTCGCTGGACCAAATTTATGCAGCCCAGGTTGGCGATCAGACTCGTTTTGCATCGATGGTGATGTCGACCGATGGCGGCACGGGAACTCCGCGCGGAACTCATACGCTTTCGTTTGATCGAAATGGGCGAGCGATTCCGGCAGAACACCGACCCAAGCGAGTGTTTGACATGCTTTTTGTCAAAGGCGACGGTGACGCGGCCCGCCGACTGGCACTAAGTAAAAGTGCTCTGGATGATCTGTTGGCGGATGCGAAATCGCTACGGCGCAAGCTGGCATTGTCGGATCAAAAGAGTTTAGATGAGTACTTGGAATCAGTTCGCCAAGCGGAAATGAAAGTCGAAAAAGCCAAACGCTGGATCGACACTCCGTTGCCAACTGTCGAATCGGATCATCTCAATTTGGAATTGACTGCCGATGAACCGCGGGAATATGTCCAAACGATTTTCGAACTGTTGTACTTGGCCTTCAAGACCGACTCGACTCGTGTGGCGACCTACCAGATCGGCCGTGAAAATGGATTTGGCATCAGTGACCATCTGGCGCGGGCCGTCGGTTTGAATTTGGCGCATTCGCTTTCACACGACACCAAGAAACCCGATGGCTGGAAGAATTTCGGCACGTATTGCCGTTTTCTGAACGAGGAGTTTGCACGTCTCACCAGCAAGCTCAAGGCGACGCCGGAACCTGCTGGCGAAGGCACCATGTTGGACAACACGCTGCTGTTGTTCGGATCGGCATCCAGTGCGTTTCACCTGTCGCGTAACTACCCGTTGGTACTAGCAGGCGGCAAGAACATGGGATTCAAGCACGGTCAATACATCAACAACGCGGGATCCAAGCGACAAGGCGGTGCCTGGGACGGAGGTCGTGAACCGTGGCAACAAGAAGCCGCCAAAGAGGACAAACCATTGTCAAACGTCTTCGTCACTATGCTTCAGCAGCTCGGCGTCCAAACTGAGACCTTCGCCGACAGCACCGGAACCGTATCGGAGTTGCTGTAGCGAGGGCCGGTGCCGTTTTGCGAGATGCAACGCTGGCTTTCGACCGAAATGAAAGTGGCGTAAGCTGGCGGTAGGTTTTTATTTCGTTTGTGTCTTTGGTAGTCTCTGCTGATGATCCCAGTCATTTCTCTTTTGGTGACGCTTGGGTTGTCGCTCTTGGTGACTCGGATAGGCTCGGTCGCTTTGACGCTGACCGGCATGGCTCGCGAGGTCGCCCGATTTCAGGCGAGGTCAGCCTACAGCGGTTGTGGTTACACGACTCGTGAAGCCGAGCAATCTTTGGCCCACCCGGTTCGTCGTCAAATTGTGATGACGCTGATGTTGCTGGGGAACCTCGGCGTCGCGGCAGTCGCTGGTACGGTGGTGGTGTCGCTTACCGCGAACTTGCAGGGGCAAAATCTGTTGCCCGCAATTTGCTTGCTGTTTGGCGGGCTGTTGGTTTTAGGAATTGTTGCGCAAAGCAAATGGATTGAGGACCAGTTGAATGTCGTCATCCAATGGTCTCTGAAGAAATGGACGAAGGTAGACACCCGTGACTATGTTTCGCTGTTGCAATTGACAACCGACTACGCCGTGACGGAATTGAGTGTCAGCCCCAATGACTGGCTGGCAAAGAAAACGCTGATCGAACTGCGTTTGCCGGCCGAAGGAGTGCTGGTGTTGGGGATTCGCCGGCGAGAAGGAGACTACCTAGGGGCACCGCATGCGACGACCGAGATCCGAGCCTTTGATACCGTCGTGCTGTACGGCCCGATCGGCCGCATTAAAGAATTGGACGAACGACGGTCAGGGCGACGCGGCGACAAGGCTCACCAGTCAGCGAAGGCCGAGCACCACGAAAAACAACTGCAAACGGATGATGCGGAGCCAGCGGCCAAGACCAAGGTGGTGAGTGAAAGCCTCTGAGTGGTTGAGTCGCTGAGTGTTTCAGCCGCGCATTGGGACGCGAGGCTCCGGTCTGAAGCTCCGGCGTTGAAAGCCATTCGTTAGAATCGGCAAATTCGTTACGTGCCACTCTCCAGCGTTTAACCTTCTGCAGTGGCAAAGCGGGATGGTCCTGCACCGACTTTTGCATGATTATGCTGCGATGATCTTGTACTCCTTTTCTTTCGATACCGATCCGTCCGCTGATCGAATTCGCTTCTGACTCTCAATAGACTGTTTTCGCTATGCAAGTTCGCAAAGCCGTGATCACCGCGGCCGGTCCCAATCAAAACCGATTGCCGCTTCAACAGTTGGTTTGCCGCAAGGGCGAAGACAAAACCGCGTTGCAGCTGATCGTCGAAGAAACGATTGATGCCGGCATCGAAGAAATCTGCGTCGTGATTAAGCCTGGCGATGAGGACGCTTACCGAAACGCTGCTGGCAGTCATTTAGGGAGCTTGCAGTTCGTGGAGCAGCCGGAGCCAAAGGGATACGCCGATGCGATTTATCGAGCCAAGGATTTTGTCGGCGACGAACCATTCATGCACCTGGTCGGTGACCACCTGTATCTAAGCAGTTCGGATGTTCCCTGCGCAAAACAGCTCGTTTCGATTGCGTCGGAGCACGATTGCAGCGTGTCGGCCGTGCAAGCGACGCGCGAAAACAAACTGCCCTATTTCGGGATCATCAGTGGCAGTCATGTGCCGCGTCATGAAGGCGTATACGAAATTGATCGCGTCGTCGAAAAGCCGACGCCTACGTTTGCCGAACAAGAGCTGGTCACGCCCGGCCTTAGGGCGGGACACTACCTTGGTTTCTTTGGTATCCATGTGCTGGCCAACGATGTGATGACTGTGATTGGGGAGCTGTTGGACCAGCCATCGGAAAAGCCGCCCACGCTCTCCGACGCGCTTTGGCAACTGACCAAGCGACAGAAGTACCTTGCTTACGAAGTCCAGGGAACGCGTTACAACCTGGGTGTTCAGTACGGGCTGCTGATCGCTCAGCTAGCGATCGGGCTTTCAGGTCGGCATCGCGATTTGATTTTGACGGAAATGGTTGACCTGCTGGCCAACCGATCCGAGGTGGCGAGCTGATCTATGAATCCTCTCATCGAAATCATTACTTCGTCAGACGATGCGACTCGAGATCAATCTCTCGAATCGGTCTGCCGCGACGCCAGTTTGAACGAACTACTTTCGCATATCGAACAAGTTGATCAATTCAGGCGCAGCGAGCGGAATCTTTATTTTCGCGTGCGGGCGTTGTTCTTCTTGGCGGCCATTTATCGCTACCACTTGCCGGCGCGTTTAAAGTCCGACCAAACCGGGCTCATTCCTTTTGATGGCTACGAGCATCTGCTTTCACGGCGGTTCTCTGAAGCCATCGATCGATTTGTAGCAGAACAGCAGTCCGGTGGTCCCACCTTTGGTCTTGCTAGCGCTTTGGCACAGGCCTATCACGAATTGGGATTTCAGACGCTGGCCGATCAAGTGCGCCGCAGCGTGCGCACGGTTCGCGGCAATCAATGGATGTTTCGCCTGGGGCACCCCGCGGACCATCCGCTGCGAATTCGACCTGAATTGCTAAAGGCGGATGCACAAAGCGGCGTCATGCCGATGCTGCGAGAGTCGACGGCCGTTCGGATGGATTTTTCACACAGCGCCTGGAGTGACATTTTCTTTCTGGGCATGGATTTTCCGGAAGGTGCACGCGTGCTGAACGTCTCGGTGGATCTGGGCGTACAAGGCCGCGACGATCACACCAGTCCGCCGATCGAAACGTACTTGCGCGTGATCGACGAACCCGTGCTACGACTGGCCAGCGTTGACCTGTTGGCCAAGACAGAGGTGCAGTCGATTGCTGACATGTTCGACTTTGCTCGGGATTATTTGGGGCTGTTGAAAGCCGCCGTGATCGCCGCAGGCATCGTGCCGCCGGGACTTGAAGGCTGTCGCCAATCGATGGGCGAACTGCTGGAACGAATCGTAGGGCCCGGCAAAGGATTGGAGTTGGTCAGTTCGATTAACGATATCCCCAAAGGTTCACGGTTGGCGGTATCGACGAATCTGCTCGGTTCGTTGATTTCGATCTTGATGCGTGCCACCGGACAGGTGCAGTCGCTGACCGGGCCGTTGACCGAAAACGATCGCCGATTGGTGGCCGCGCGCGCGATTCTGGGCGAGTGGCTAGGCGGAAGTGGTGGTGGATGGCAAGATTCCGGAGGCGTCTGGCCAGGAATCAAGCTGATCTGTGGAACGACGGCTAGCGAAGGTGATCCCGAATACGGAATCAGCCGCGGCCGATTGATGCCAGTGCATCACGTCTTGGGCGAATCCGACGCGTCCAGCGAAACACGACAAAAAATCCAAGACTCGCTAGTGTTGGTTCACGGTGGGATGGCTCAAAACGTCGGGCCGATTTTGGAGATGGTAACCGAACACTACTTGCTGCGCAGTGAACGCGAATGGGCGGGGCGCACCGAAGCCATGCAGATCCTGGACGATGTCGTTCAGGCCATTAAAGACGGTGACGTCAAACGCATCGGCGAAGTCACCACGCGGAACTTCGAGGGGCCGCTACAGACGATCATCCCCTGGGCTACCAATCGATTCACGGATCAATTGATCGAAAAGTGCCGAACGAAATACTCCGACCAGTTCTGGGGATTTTGGATGCTGGGTGGAATGGCTGGCGGTGGCATGGGATTTATTTTCGATCCCGCCATCAAAGCCGAAGCCCAGCAGTGGCTTGGCAAGACAATGGTCGCGCTCAAACGCGATATGCAAACCGCCCTGCCCTTCGCGATGGATCCTGTGGTCTACGATTTTTCGATCAATGATCAAGGCACCAGTGCTGAGCTGCGGATCGGTGAATCGGCAAAGATGCCGGATCGATATTACGCATTGGTGCTGCCAGATTTGTTGCGCACCCCGCTGCGTGATCTTTCCAGCGGAACACGAAACGAACTTCAGCGTATCGGTCAGCGCTGTCGTGATCTTGGCAGTGACAATGTGACAGCAGGGTTGTTGTTGGATAGCGTTCTGCCTAGCAGCGATGGTGAAGACGCTCAGGCCAGTTCGTTGCACCAAACGCTACAGGAAAACGGCTTTGATCGTCATCAACACGAACAGATCAGAACAGATCTGCGGAGTGGCCGAATCGGGCTCGCACAGAATCGACTATCGGGTAACACGGAGGTAGCCGACGTGCGCCCCAGCGATGTGATCGATACTCGTGGCGGGATCGCTGCGAAGTACGCCGATCTGGGTGCCGCAGCGATTCGTGACGGGCAAGTCGCCGTGGTGACGCTGGCAGCCGGCGTCGGCAGTCGTTGGACGGAAGGAGCCGGCGTTTGCAAAGCACTTCACCCGTTTGCCAAATTCGCTGGTCGGCACCGCAGTTTTTTGGAAGTGCACTTGGCCAAAAATCGTGCGGTCACCCAAAAACATGGTGGTTCGATTCCCCATGTCTTTACGACCAGCTACCTGACGGATGCCCCGATTCGTGATCATCTCCAACGTTTGGATAACTATGGTTTTGACGGATCGCTAAACGTATCGACAGGACGTAGTGTGGGCCTGCGGATGGTTCCGATGGTTCGCGATCTGCGTTTTCTGTGGGAAGAAACTGCTCAGCAGGTGTTGGACGAACAGCAGCAAAAGGTGCGCGAAAGTGGTCGCGCAGCACTGATGAATTGGGCCAGGACGTCAGGGGAAGGCAACGACTACACTGACAACGTGACCAGTCAGTGCATGCATCCGGTGGGACACTGGTACGAGATCCCCAATTTGCTTCGCAACGGATTGCTGGCGGACATGTTGGATCAGCAGAGTTCGCTGAAGTATCTGATGTTGCACAACATCGACACGTTAGGCGCCAACGTCGAAGCGGGGTTGTTGGGACGACACATTGACGGCGGTAACGCGTTGTCGTTTGAAGTGATTGGTCGTCGTCTGGAAGACCGTGGCGGCGGATTGGCGCTGGTTAATGGACGCCCACGATTGGTCGAAGGTCTTGCGATGCCGAACGAACAAGCCGAATTCGGGTTGACGTTCTACAATTCGATGACGACTTGGATCGAAATTGATGCGTTGTTGTCGTCCTTTGGGCTGTCGCGCGAAGACCTAAAGAACGCGACAAAAGTTGACGCAGCAGTGCGGACCATGGCGTCGCGACTTCCGACCTACATCACACTCAAGGAAGTCAAAAAGCGTTGGGGCCACGCGCAAGAGGACGTGTATCCGGTCGCTCAGTTTGAAAAACTTTGGGGCGACATGACCGCGCTGCCAGAGATTGACTGTCGGTTCTTTGTTACCGAGATGAATCGTGGCCAACAGCTCAAGGCTCAGGCACAGCTGGATCCATGGAAGCGAGATGGATCGGCTGACTACATCGATTCGTTATGTGCTTGGCAGTAGACGATCGCGGCGTCGCGGAGGGCGCCGCACTGCGACTACAGCGTGCCACCTTGAGTGCGAACCGCGGCTGGGGCGGCAATGATCTCGAACTGGATTGCGGACTGCCCGTACTTTTCGACGCCGACGTCTTCCATTGTCAGTTGTAGACGGTATTTGCCGGGGGCGAGTTTGGTTGGCAGACTCATTTGGTAAGCGACGAAGTAGTCCCGTAGCACATTGCGAGAGATCTGTTTGTCGGCTGGCAAGGGTTGAGCGATCATCTTTTCGCCCGCTTCGTTGTAGACGTCGTAACTGCCTTTTAAGTGCGTCTCGAATCCAGCGTCAATTTTGCGGACTGCAAAATTTTCGACTTCGCAATACAAAATCACAGGCTGGCCAGGCGTGAATTGGCGGCTCGGAAACGGCTTGATCTGACCATACGCTTCGATCTCGGTGCAGAATTCCAAACTTCGCACTTCAAGTGCTGTCGCAGCGGCCGACAAGTGCATCGTTGCTTGACGAAGCTTCGGCAGAGCCGATGAGAAACGTCTGCCTGCGACCGGGTGACCATTGGGATCGACGATCGTATGGAGACCTTCCAGTTGATTGCGCAAGAACTGTTGCTCTTCATTGCTAAGCCCTTTCAGATCCTTCAGTGCGGCTTCATGGTTGCCGGCCAAAACCATCAAGTGACGAGCCATGATCTGCCGTCGATTGTTTTCCGCGGGCGTTTCCGCTTTGTCCGGATCGGTCAGTCTTGCTAGGAGTGCGTCGTATAGCTGTTTGTCCGTCATCGCTTGGGGCGAGGTAGTCTTTTGTGCGGCAGCCAGCGAACCAGTGGCCGTCGGCGTACTCTGTTTGGATACGGCTGGCGAAACCGGTACCGTCAATGTCGCATCAGCTACTTCGGTTTTTACGATTGAGACAGGTGACTCCAGCGACACATCGGGCTCTTTGGTGATGTGCTTTGCGGAGTTGACGTTTGGTAGTTCAATGCTGCTTCGATGAATGTCCGCGGTGTCGGTCTGGCCGACGGTTTGTGATCCGCCACTTTGCGGCATGTCGCTGGGCACCAAAATTGATTTGGGAAGCATGCGGTCGTCCGGCTTGATTTGCTGATGCGAAGCGACCTGCCGCACGGTGTTCTTGCGTGAAGTGTCTTCGCTTACGATGTCATCATTCTGGAGTCGTTCGATCAAGTCGTCTGGACTAGGTAGCCCGACTCTGGAGACGCGAAATTGTTCGCGGTGCAATTCATGGGGCAGGACATTGAGTTCTTTGGACAGCGATGAAAACGCCAGGCTCTCGCTGGCCCGTTCGACCGCCTTTCGTTCACTAAGTTTGTTGGCGGATGCGACGGACGTGTCTGTTTTGCCTTTTTGGGTGGTGGTCGTTTTGGCAGCGATTTTCGGCTCGACCACTTGAGGAAAAGGCGGCAGCACCCACTGGGTGTTCCGACGGGCGGCTGCTTCAGCCACTTTCGGCTGGGGTTTCGTTGGAAGAGCTGGCAGAAGAAACGATCCTTCGGATGACTTCACTGATTCGGCCACAGCGACCGGCGAAGGCTGTTTGCTTGGTTGGCTCGGTTGGATTGATCGTGGTTCGGGCGACTGCGGTTGGGGGCGACTAGCGTTGGCGGAAGGCTGCGGAGACTTTGAAAAGACGACTTCCGGCATTTGAGGGTAGCGCGAGCCATCAGTAGCTGGGAGTTCCAGTTGATTTTGATCACTAGCCTTTCGTGTCGGCGCGACCAAATCGGATACCTGAATGTCTCGCAGTACCGAGCGACGTTTTGTTTGCTTGGCAGGTTCGATCTGATTGACAGAGCTGGGCTGCTTGGCGGCGAGTTGCTGTGTTTTTGGAGTGGAGCCAGATCGCCCGGACCCGATTCGATTGGGGGCTGTTTCGGAACGCGTCTTTTTCAGTGGTGAGAGTTCTGGTAGTTGGTCGAGTGCGGAGAGCAATTGTTGGTTGACTGAATCGGGCTGCGCGGTTGCGTCTGCATTTTTGGACAGGTTGGCAATCAGTCGCTGCATCGCCCGTTTGCGAACGTCGGCAGGAAGCTCACTGAATCGAGTTTTGCGTGTTGGCTTGATCTCCGTCGTTGTTGCTTTGGCCTTCGCGAGCGTTCTTGTCGTTGAGGCTTGAGGTTTTGGTTCTTCAGGCTGCTTGTTTTGTGATCGTTGCGTGGCTGGTTGCGACGATTGAGCTGCTTGCTTGGCCCGCGTTTTCATGCGGTTGGCAGCCAGAAGTGCTTCGACAGCATCTGAACGTTGAGGCTGTCGTGCAGCAGCGGGGGCTCGCATAGCAGCGGATTCATCGCTGGGTTGCTTTGCGACTGTCTGGCGTTGAACAACCGATTTAGCGACCGCAAAGGGATCTTGAGAGCTCTGCTTGGCTGTCGTCGGTGTCGCAACGGTTTGCGAATTGGCCAAGCGTGTCTTGACGCTATTTGACTTTGGCGGCGTAACGGAGTTTTGCGGCAGAGTGATCGACGTCTTGTCGTTCGTCGCCTGCGCGTTGTCTGGCGTTTGCGTGGGGATTGATACTGCCAGGCGCTGCGGTAGCTCTTTTACGTTTGATTGCCGGATCGAGAGATCTTCGGTCAGTTGAATCTGTTGCCTTTGCGGCGCAGTCCCCCGGCAACCGAGCGTCATCGTTACCACGATCAGTGAACATACGACTGGTGACCAGCGTGAAGCGTGCATCCGTGCTTCCCAAATTCTTCGTAGCATTTTGATGAAATCCCTCTGCGTGCGATGAACAACCTTCTGTGATTGATTCAAACGCGTGGATGTAGCAACGCCATGGAAATACTCTGTCGAACATCCGTCGCGACGGATCGACCACCCAAATTCAAGACGCGTCAGTGTTGGTTACGAAAAAACGCGGGCGACAAGCAACGCCAAAGTGCGGGTGAACAAAAATTGATGGACAAGTTGTCAGGAGTTTTGCCCGTCAAACAGGCTGCTGACGGCAAAAGAAATTGACGCAAAAAGCTCTGTTGCAACGCGGTGCAGCAATGCTAGCGTGAAGAATTGCCCGTCGTGAAACCGTGGAAACGACGGTTCGGGTCACGATTCGCGTTGGGAAAAGTCGGGGGTGTCGACTGCGTATGCTTCGATTTCAAATGGGTTTTCGCGATATCCGTCTCGGCCGCGAGCGTACAAGTAGGCGGATGCAGCCAAGTAGGCGGGGACAAACAGAGGGCCCCAGCGTTCATATTGTTTGACATGAACCGCTTCGTGCCGTCGTGTGACATCAAGGGCGACCGCATGAACGCCAAACACCACATGGCCAAACGTCATTGCCATCGCGGGCATCGGCATCCGGCCCAGTGCTTTTTCGATCCTCGGCCCAAAGATTTCGACGACTCCATCGATGCGTTGGAATCGTCCGCCCAAGATCAGACCGATCGCGATTCCTGCAATCGTATACGGCGACGCCCAAACATAGGCCAAGCACCGAAGGATCCACTTGAGCGGTGAGAGCTTCATTGCGCCGCGGGCCAGAGGGAACTGTCGATTAGAAAACTAGCCGAGCTTGCGGAGCGGAGTGCTCGTCAGCCTGGGCGGCAGATCGACCAGCTCGCATGAAAGTTTGATGCCAATCGATCGCTTGCAATCATGGTATCAAAAAAGGGTGGCTACCAGGACAAAGCGTCTTGGAGTCCACCCTGAAAAAGATGTCATTGCCATTGCTGGAAAGCAAAGTCAGCGGCCTTCAATGGCTTCGCTTAGGCGTCCAGCGCGTCGGCGTTTTCTTCTGATTCGTCTTCGCATCCGCTGGCGTCGTAGTCGCAGTCTGCATCGAACTCATCGGACTGAAACATGTCAGCTTGCTCTTCGGTCAACCGCACGTAACCCATCGATCGGAGCACTTCCAGGACTTCGCTGCAAGTTGGGAACATGCGACCGGAGTTGTGTTTGTAATCGTCCATGGCACGCATGAAATCAATTTCGTCTTGGTTGTAGTCACGTTCGCAAGTGGTCGGGTCGATGTGACGACGACGCTGCTTCTTGCGGCGAGGGCTTTTCATGACGCCCGTGTCCAACGCTTCTGGATTGCCTTCTCGACGCTCGTCCCGGCGACGGTCCATGGTGACGGCGGTATCGACATCGATTTGGGTTTCGGTGGCAGTAGCTTTATTCGATGGATTGGACGATGCCATAATATGATTCCTTAGCGGAGAGCGGAGCCGACCTGCCCGTGCGAAAGTTTGCGGGCGGCTCAGATTGAAAGGGTGCTGTGCGTTGGGCCAAAAAAACATAGCACGCGTTTTCGCTAAAGTTCGCCGACTACGGTCACTTTTCTGCCTAGAAAAGCTGTACGGATTGGTAAAGAGGTCCGTCTGTATCGGTCGCAACACTTGGCCGAGTGATCGGCCGTGTCAAAGAAGTGTTTTGGGAAAAATCGATCAAGCGTTGTCGATTGCTTGGCGTAGTTCACCAACGAATGACTTCACGTTTTCGGTTGCCTCGGCCGCATCCTTTGCCGCTGCGATTCGTCGCACGACCGCGGAGCCGACAATCAAGCCATCGGAAACGGGGGCCAGTTTTGCGGCGGTCTCGGGGCCGCTGATTCCAAAACCGATGCAGATCGGCAGGTCCGTTTGCGAACGCAGCCACTGGACGTTGTCAGTCAGGTCCTTGGGGAGTTCGACTCGCTCGCCAGTAATTCCGGTGACCGAAACGTAGTACAAGAAACCCGAAGAAGAGTTTGCGATCTGGACTTGTCGTTCACGTGGTGTCGTCGGCGTAACGAGCTGGATCAAACTAAAGTCAGCATCGCGACAGACCTGGGCGAATTCGTCGGCTTCTTCGACCAACAGATCCGGCACGATCGCGCCTGCATAGCCGGCGGCCTTGGCTTGCTGCACATACTGCTTCAGGCCCGTGCGAAAGATGATTGCGTAGCTGACCATCGTGACCAGTGGCATGCCATCGGCCGGGAGTTTTGCTCCCATGTCAAACACATGCTGCAACCGAAACCCATTGTCCAAAGCTCGCTGATACGAAGCTTGAATTGTCGGGCCATCGGCGATCGGATCGCTATACGGGACTCCGACTTCGCACAAATTCGCTCCCGCCGATCCGATCTCTTTCAAGATGGCTTGGGTGGTTTCGATATTCGGGTCGCCTGCCGTCAGAAACGGCATCAGTGCCTTGGTGTTCTTTGAACGGAGATCAGCAAAGAGTTTGTCGACAGCAGACATCGAATATCAATTTTCCGGCAGATAGATCAGTTGCAGATAGATCATCGGAGCAAACGGCCGGGTAATCAACGCCGGATCGGGCTCCTAAGCAGGCTCATCGGGAGCGCACCTTACGAAGTCGCATCAGTCTATCGATGGGCGAAACGAAAACCAAGCCGCCCAAAGATCACGCAGCGATTCACGCCGAAGGAGTTACCTGAAACGGCAGGTCGAAAACGCCTAAATCCGAAACTAGCGACCCGAGTCGCGGATCGCATTTTCGACTGCCGTCGCGATTAAGAACCATTGAAACAACTGCCCCATGGTGAACGTGTCGATTTGGGGGATTGTCAGACTGACTGATGGACAGATCGTCGCGCAGGCGGTTGGTGCCTGAAGTTCACGCTCGTTTGCTATCTCTGCCACGACGTCGTCGCCGAACCAAACTTGCCGAGTGAGTGGAGCATCGGTCCGCGTTGATAGAACCTTCAGGTCGACGACGAGCGTATCGGTCGACAGCAGCGGGCGGCGATGATTGTCTTGCGGGCAAACGCGAGTCTGGAATCGCTCTTGCTGGATCTTGCCACCCGTCGTCGTGACGAGCCGTTCGTACCAATGTCCAAACGATTCGAGAGCCAAACACGGCACGTTGAAGACACGCTGGACCAGGCCCAGGTTCGACCTGGATTGTCGGCAGGCAGCGACATACTGAAGGACGATGTTTTGATCGGCCGGAGTATTCAGAAAGTGCTCTTTGATTTCATGCGCGCCGCCAAGCAGTCGCATGCAATCGAGTCCAAGCATCGCCGCTGGCAGATGGTTGGCCAGTGCCAACGGGTTGAGCGTCAAAGCATCATCGCCGGCGTCGAAAATTTCGTGGCACCCAATTGACCGAGCGAGTGTATCCAGCCAGTTGCCAGGCTTTGCAAACGGGATCAAAAACCGCGGTAGCAGCGCGTCGGACTGCTGACGCAACTGACTGTGCAACGTGTCCAGCAAATGCGGGAGGACTTTGGGCACGTAGCTGGCGTTGTCGTCTTCGTTGATCACAACAAGGGCGAACGCGTTGGGCGCCGATTCGCAGGTTGGCGTCGACAGGCGATGCAACAGAGAGTTGAGCGAATCAATGTCGTCGGTGTCGCCAGCAAAATAAATGCGCGGGCGACTTCCGCGTTCTGCTCGAGTCAGTTCGTTGTGCATCGGGTCGCAACAGGCCCTGAAGATTGCTCGCGTTGCTGCCAACGACGAACTGTCACCAACCACGACCACTGCGTCGATCTGGTCCTGCATGCTGTTGGCGATCCGAAACACTCTTCCCAGAGGCGACGTTTCACGATGTGATTGGTATTCGCCATGCAAACGTTCGGGAAGCGTCAGCAACGTGGGTTGCGTTTGGTTGGTTTGCCACGATTCGCGGATCTGCTCCAGCGAACCGCGCAGCGCATCGATCGGCGCTAGAGCAGTGACAGGGAGATTCGTCTGTTGGAAACGCGGAAGTGAAATGTGGTTGTGCTCTCTGGCGAGGTTTCGAGGAGGTGGTTTAAAAGACGTGGCTGAGAGGACCGGTTGAGCTGGATGGTAACGGATTTTGGCCAAAGCACCCACCGTTCCGACGTCGATTGGCGTGCGTTAGGATTGGGGATGAATTGACTGGCTGTTCCCTGATTCTGTTCCCTGATTGTTGAGATCTGTGTCGTGACCGAAGTCCGCAAAAAACCTGTTGTATTGATCGTCCGTGACGGTTGGGGCGAGAACCCACACAGCGAATGGGATCACGCAAACGCTGTGCACCTGGCCAACACTCCCGTGTCGGATCGGTTGATGGACAAGTATCCCAACGTGTTGATCAAAACCTCTGGCGAAGATGTTGGGTTGCCTGCGGGGGTCATGGGCAACAGCGAAGTTGGCCACCAAAACATTGGAGCCGGGCGAATTGTGGACCAGGAAGTCATGCGAATCACCCGGGCGATCCGCGACAAGTCCTTCTTTGAAAACAAGGTTTTGCAAGAAGCCGTCGCCCACGTCAAAGCCAGTGGCGGCACACTTCACCTGCTGGGACTGATGTCCGATGGCCGAGTTCACAGTGATTTGAATCACGCGCTGGCGATTGTCGATTTGGTCAAACAGAGTGGTCTGAAAAAATTCGCGATCCACGCCATCACCGACGGTCGTGACACGTCGCCAACAGGCGGTATCAACTACGTGGGGCAGATTCAAGAAAAATTGGACTCGGCTGGTGTCGGCCGCGTCGCCAGCGTGATCGGTCGCTTCTATGCAATGGATCGTGATTTTCGTTGGGAACGTGTCGAAGCCGCGTACAACATGATGACACGAGGAGCCGATCGTTCCGCAGCGTCGGCTTCTGAGGCAATCCAGGCATACTACGACGCACCTAGCGATTCCAATCGGACGGGCGATGAGTTCATCACGGCAACCAGCATTGAACCAACGGAATCGGGACTGGTTAAAGATGGCGACGCAATCATTTTCTTGAATTATCGCGGCGACCGCACGCGTGAGATCACCAAGGCGTTTGTACTTCCCGATGACCAGTGGGCTGAAATCGAAGGTGGCGGTTTCGACCGCGGCGAGAAAATCAAAGACCTGTATTTTGCAACAATGACCGGGTACGAAACGGGATTGCCAGTCAACGTTATCTTTGAAAAACGTGCCAAGATGCCGTCGATCTTAGGCGACTATGTCAGCAGTTTGGGGCTGAATCAGTTTCGCTGTGCGGAGACCGAAAAGTATCCCCACGTGACGTTCTTTTTTAATGACTACCGCGACGATGCGTTTCCCCACGAACAACATGGCATGGCGGCATCTCCTCGCGACGTGCCGACTTACGACCAAAAACCTGAGATGGCCGCTGCGGAGATCACGGAGAAAGTACTAGCGGAAATCGAAGCGGGTACGGCTCATATGATCATCGTGAACTTTGCCAACGGGGACATGGTTGGGCACACCGGAGTCGTCAAGGCGGCTGTCAGTGCGGTGGAAACCGTGGATGCCTGTGTCGGCAAGATCGTCGATGCAACCCTGGCCAAAGGTGGATCGTTGGTGGTGACAGCTGACCATGGCAACTGCGAACAGATGATCGACCCTGTGACCGGCGGCCCGCACACGGCACACACGACCTACGATGTTCCGTTGATCGTTGTCGAAGAAGGCATCGAAGGCAAAAAGCTTCGCCCCGGTGGTCGCCTGGCTGACATTGCACCGACGATGTTGGACCTGATGGGCTTGGACAAACCGTCAGAGATGACGGGCGAATCGTTGCTACAAGTCTAGCGCGGCCGACGTCGATTTGGCATCGAATTGGAAAAACAGGATCATTCCTGTTCGTCGGTTCGTTGCTTTTTTGCCTTTTGGCGACGTTCCGCGTAGCGTTTGATTTTTGCTTCGCGACGTTTGAGACGCGTTACGCGTTCGCGGTATTTGGCTTCGCGTTCTTTGACCAGGGCGTGACGCGATTTCAGTTTCGCATACTTGGCACGGATTTTTTTCTCCGCCTGTTTCAGCTTTTGCGCTCTCAAGTCCTGGTCTTGATGGATGCCACTGCCTGGTCCCAGGTCGGCGACTAAGTTGTCGATCTCCTCTTGTTCCTTTTGATCATCGATCGGATCGTCGACAGGGTCGTCCCCGAATCCGGTCAGCCAAGTTGGTTCGATGAAGATCATGTTGGCCGCGACCATCATCAAACCAAACGTTGCCATCCCCAGGAACAAAGCGATGCCGCCATGAACGGCGATCGCCAATCCCAGCACGATCGGCCGAGTCAACCGGGGCCAAATCAACGCGCAATAGAACACTTCCCAAAACAGGGTGATGTTGGAGAGTGCGGCGATGATTCGCGGATACGCCCCCAGCCACGTCATGTCGATGGACTGGTATTCATAGTTGCCGATGGCATACCAAACCGCGGTTCCATCCCACCACGAATCTCCGCGAGCTTTGGCTAGGCCGCCGAACAGATAAATGACACACAGGTGGATTTGCAGCAGTCGTGTAGCGACGTTGGCGACAACGCTGGGACGCACATCGGGGAACAGCCAATCCAGTTTGGGGCTGGAGCTGATCTTGTTGAGGAATTTTTTACGAATCCATGTGTCGACCGAAAACGTGCTGCCGCATGGCGTGAACATCAAATACATCACGGTGTACGTGACGATCTGATCCAGGCCGAACAACGCTCCTGTTAGCCGGTGGATGTACATCAGTTGCAGGAACCAAGCAGCCGGTCCGGTGATGCGCGTGAGCAGCCCGATCATGAACGAAGCCGTTACCAGGATGGTCAGTACCTGATGGCTCCACAGCAGCGATGGGCTGTCCAGATACCAAAGGTAGCTATGTCCGGCATCGGCGATCCCAAACGCGCCATCGTGCAGTTGCATGGCGGTGTCGTTGTTGATCCACGCGGTGTCACCTAAGAAAGAGGTCAGCTGCGAAGCCAGCACGAGATGACAGTAGAGCAACATCGCGCCGGTGAAAATGCGCAGCAGACCCAGCACATGGGGCTGTCGAGGTGTGAACCAGAATCGGTCCCAGGTGTTCCAGCTGGAAAGCAGCCAGTTTTTGGGTTGTTCGGTTTGCGACTGCAGGATCACGATTTAACCCCTGCTGTGTCTGGTTCCGGTGTGACTTCCGAATCAGCATTCTGCTGGGCGTCAGTCTCGCTATCTGGTGCTTCCTTGGGGGCGTCGTCTTTTGAAGCAGTATCTTTCGATGCATCGTCGACTGGCGCCGTTAAGTCTTGGACGGCAGCAGGGGCGGGAATCGATTCGGTGGGAACGACTTGCGGTGGTGCGACCGTGATCGGTAGGTCAAGCAGGACTTCGTAAAGCAGCGGATCGTTAAGGGCGAAGTCGCCGGCGTGAAATTCGGCAGCGCTCGGGATCAGGTGTTCAACACGCCGGATGGCGACGGGCTTGCGATCGTTCTGTGTGCGGAGGTGGTCAACCAAGGACTGGCGGACATGTTCGTATCGGGCACGAAGCCTGACCCACTGCTCGGCAGCGGGACGGTCGATCTGGGCCAGTTCGCGTGGCGGCCCGGGCGGCTGATAAATCTCCGTCAGAAATTCAGCCAGCATGAAATGCCGATGGTACAGCAGTCGCGGCCACTGTTGTTCTCGATCGGGATACCTGGTTTCCGTGCGCTGTCCGTCGCTCTGCGTTACTGCCGCGTCGATCAAGTGGCTAGGGCCCGGATCGGGAGCAAAGAAAGCATAGCCGCGGTCGAGATACAGAAACTCGGTGTATGCACGCAGCGGCCTCAGGAGTGTCGTCACGATCGCTGATCCACCGCTTTGAAACATCATCGGTGGCAGTGCGACTGCCAGCAAGTGAACGATGATCAAGACGCTGATCAACGAACGCTTCCAGTTGCCTCGCTGGACTGGGGTTTCAGCGTCGGCTGGGTGAGAAGCTTCGTCGCTCTGTTGGCCAATATCGCTGCTAGAAGACATCGTGGTTTGATCGAGATTGGCGGAGCATTTCGAGGAGATGGGGCGTTTTATTGCTCATCAATTGCAAGCCGTCAATGGAAAGGCGGCGTCAACGAACCACGGTAACTACCAGGCGTTTGAAGTACAGGCTTTGCCCGCTCTGATCCCGCAAAACAATGCATTTACGACGTTCAGGTCGGATGTGGTGTCCCAAAACAGCACGAAAAAAGCCGCGTTCCCATTTGCATGAAAACGCGGCTCGATTTGAATCTGAAACGGAAAAACTCGCGTCAATCTAGTGACATGCCATTTTCCCTATCAGCTTTAGTTTTTTGCCACGTCAGCGGCATCGAAATCGAATGAGAGTTCGATCGTGCTACCGGCAGCGACATTGACGGTCTGCTCTTTGCTGACTTCTTGACCACCGACGGTTGCTGTGACGCGAACGGTGTAGTCCTTCCAGCTTTCTCCAGCCTTGAGCGACTTCGTACGGAACGTGCGAATCGCTCCTTTGCCGTTGGTGTCGGTACCAGCCAAGTTCACTGTAGCGCCCGATGGGACGTGCAGTTTGACGACGGTGGTTACCGGCTGTGCTTCGACGACGGTCGTGTCTTCAGTCGCAGGCTTCGCTGTCGTTTGCTGAGCGTCGAAAACGACTTGCTCAGTTTGACCTGGGCGAAGTTTGACTTCTTTACTGTCGGTCGTTGGTTGACCATCAAAATCGTATTCAACTTTGACCACGTAGGTGTAAACGAATCCGTCTTCCAAACCACGTGACATAAACTGACGAACCGAACCGCTGCTCTTGGTCGCGTGACCGTTGACAGTTACTTTCGCGGAATCGTTGGGAACGGCTACCGTCAGGAGTGCTGCGTCCGAATCAATTGCAGGCTTGCGAACTTCATGAGAAACCGACTGGCCACTCGTGTCGATCGAAGCTCCGGTGTTGATAGGAGCTGAGTCGATGATCGAACCTGATTCCAGAACCGAAGAACCACTGTCCAAGATCACGCCCGAATCGTATCCGCCGTCGATGATGGTTTCGCCAACGGGCGAATAAGCATCGTAGCTGGACTGAATAACGGGTGATTCGTAGCTGTCAGCGGATGCTCCGTAAGAGATCGTTTGAACGGGCTGCGAATACGTAATAGGTGCCGAGTAAGAAACAGGCGTCGCGATGTAGCTGGATCCGCCCGAGCTTCCGCCAGAACTACCACTCGAAACGTAGCCACCGCTGGATCCGCCACTGCTACCCGATGAACGGCGTGCGCGAAGTTTGGCGATCAAATTTTTCAAGGGTCCAACGCGTCCACCCGACGAACCGGATCCGACACTTCCGCCGGACGATGCCGAGCGTGCTGCAACGTAACCGCCAGACGATCCTGATCCAGTGCTTCCACCGCAGGAGCCTGAGCTGCGTCGAGCTTTCAGGCGAGCCAAGAGGCCACCGCCGCCGGATGATCCGCCGGTCGAACCCAGCGTGATACCGCCCGAGCTTCCACCGCTGGAGCCCATGCCGATACGTCCACCAGATGAACCACCGCATCCGCGAGATGCCAAGCGAGCACGCAAGCCGCTAAATAGACCGCCTCCGCCAGATGAACCAGTGCTCATTCCGCCAGATGATCCGCCAGACGAACCGCCTGCATCAGCCGTGGACGAGAAGCTCAACACCGCGGCAACTGCCACGGAGTAAGCACAAACACGAAGATAACTCATGAAATCCAGACTCCCTCTTTCCTGTCAATTTTGCCATCGTGGAAAATCCACCCTCTTGTGTCCCCCCGCGCGGAGAACTTTCTTTGCAAGAAGATAACGCATCAAATGCGCCGTTCAAGCAGTTGGGGCAAAATTTGTGTCCCAGAGGGGACGGGTAGAATAAGGGGAGTTTGATGCGGGCCGCTGAATTGCTGCCAATTTGTCAGATTTGGTTCAATCGATCCGCGTAATTTCGATCGAATCAAAATCAGCCGTGCCCGTCGCTCCGAACAAACCGACCCGCAAAATCGCCTCGCGGGTCGTCGGTGGGATGCGAATCAGGCGGCTAGATCCTCGCCACGACCGAGTTCCGCCGTAGGGCCCCAGCGCGAAGGTGCCCAGATCTTGCCGCTGTGCGTCGTACAAACTGATTGCAATCGCAGGCAAAGCTTCGGGGGTCGGTCCCTTCTTCACACCGTCGGTTCGTGCACGACCGCTTAGCCGGAGCATCGAGACTTCGCGGCCGTCAATGGCGATGCCCTGCAGCAAGTGAGAATTCAGTCCCGGCGTTTCGTTTTGGAATCGCGCAAAGTGAGCGCCTTGAGGACCGTTTTTGCCACTCGTCGAATCGCCGGCAGCGTTCGTCTGCTGTTTAACCTGACGACCGTAGTACCAGCCAGGTACGAAGTCGACGATTTTGGCCTGATCGCCTTGAGGAAGTTCGTCAAAATTTCCGTTGATGACCTGGGGGTTGGCCGCATCGGGCAGTTGTTCGCGGTTGTCTTCCGCTTCACCTGTCATGGGAACAAACAGGGTCGGGCGAAGCGCCTCTTTGACCAGCTTGCCCTCTTTTTTGGTCATCCGAAACAGCGTCTGTTGATAGCGTTCGCCGACGGGGATGATCATATGACCGCCCTCACGCAATTGGTCGATCAAAGGTTGGGGCACGGATTCCGGGCTGCACGTGACAATGATTTTGTCGAACGGTGCCGCATCGGGCCAACCTAAGAACCCGTCGCCCACACGAGTCGACACGTTCTGGTAGTCCAGTCGCTTCAGTGTCGCTTCGGCGGTCTCGCCTAACTCCGGAACGATTTCGATTGAATAAACGTGTTCAACTAACGGACTGAGCACGGCGGCTTGATAGCCACTGCCGGTGCCGATTTCTAAAACCTTGTCCGACGGTTGTGGATCCAGCGCTTCGGTCATCAATGCCACGATGAATGGACTGCTGATCGTTTGCGAACTACCGATTGGAAGTGCCATGTCAAAGTAAGACCGTTTCCGATCCACCTTGGGGACAAATTCGTGGCGCAGGGTGTTGCGAATTGCACTCAGGATGCGCGAATCGGTAACTCCGGCCGTCTCGATGCGTTCACGAACCAGTCGCTCGCGCACTTCCATATACGGGTCATCGGCGAGAAGGTCACCCGGCAAAATAATAAACGTCAAAACGAAAGCTCCAGCAGACAGGTAGCCATTGAGGCGTTCGGAGAAACAGACTTTGGCGGCATTCATAGCCTTCTCGTCGAGATTCAATTGAAGAAGCGAGGTCGCAGTCGTTCAGTGTAGCTGACAGCACTCATGAAAATCGCGAGATGCAAAATTAAGCGCATTCTTCTGGCCCAAGCGACAGTCTTTGCGCGAAGGCAGAGCGACTTTGCGCGCTGGCAGAGCAATTCGTCTGACACTTCGCCGAGCAATTCATGGCAGGCTGTGTCGGGCGCCCGCGTGAAAGCTACTTGCCCGATCGCAGCAAGACAGGCATCCCAAAGACGTCGCGAAACAGTCCTGCGTTTTGACGCATGGCAATCTGCTCCAGCGAAACGTCTTCCACGCCTGGAACGTTAATGACCAGTCGTTTTCCTTCGCGTTCGCATTCGATTTCGCGGATTCGCCCGCTGCGCGTGTCCGCCAGCGCAATGGCCAGGCGCAGCAACGAAGCCAGTTTGGATACCGCGACTCGTTCTTCGCGTGGCAACAATCCGTACTCGGGGTGCGACGACTGTGGTGACGCTCGGCGATAGTACCTGGCCACTAGCCCGACTTGTAGCAACTCGATTTTGGACAATCCAAACAAATCGCTGTTGCGAATCACATACAGCGCGTGCTTATGGTTGCTGCGAACATTGATCAGCATGCCGATTTCGTGCAGCAATGCCGCAAGATACAAAATCACTTCGTAGCGGCTGTCGAGTTGGTGATCATCTTGCAGTTGATCATACAGTTTGCGTGAAAGTTCAGCCACGTTTCGGGCGTGCATTTCGTCAAAATCAAACTTGCGTCCCAGCGAGACTGCCGAACGTACGCTCTGGTTTCGAAACTCTGTTGTCCAGCTTCCGCCAACCGCCATATCGTGCAGCAAGCCGTCGCGCAAATTGGTTTCGCAAACGTACAAGTGTTGCAATTCGAAGTGCCGCGCCAGCATCGTGTAAGCCAATAGCGCGGGGACCAACGTTTCCGCTTCGATAAAACTGGCGCCGAACTGTCTTACGATCTCGTCTTCATCCAGTTTCAGGACTTGATCGGTCAAGTTGGCAAGGTCTTTGGTCGGCAACTTCGCCAGCGAAACCCCGTCCCAGTTTTCGAGCAATCGATGAGCTGCGAAACGAATGTCGCCACCGATCGCAACCAGTTGAATTTTTTGGTCTGGGTTGACCTGTTCCGCGATCTGCACCAGCGTGCGTTTGATGTGGCTTTCTAAAATCGATCGACGGCGCAGCGGAGTCAGGCGACCGGTCTCCAGCGTCTTGAGCAAACGCAGGGATCCCAGTCGGTACGATTGACTGTGCAGGACGTTTCCGCCGCGGATGACCAGCAGTTCGGTGCTACCGCCACCGACTTCGACCACGACCGATTTGCTGTCGGCTAGTTTCTTTTGATTCATCAAATGGGGCATCACTCCCATGTACGTGATGCGATTGACTTCGGCTTCTTCGAGCGCTTCGACTTCCAACCCGGTCGCTACAAAGATACGGTCGATGAAGGCCAAGCGATTGGAGACTTCGCGAACCGCTGACGTCGCGACCACGCGGACATCGGCGGGCGAAGTGATTCCGTATTCCTGTAGAACACGCTGGTACTGTTTCAAAACCGAAGCGGTTTTTTCAATGCTCTTGCGAGACAGCCGCCTGTCATCAAATGCTTCGCGGCCCAGGTCCACGGATTGAACAAGCGTATCGAGCGTTCGCACATCGTCCTGGTGGATTTCTGCGATTGCCATCCGAATACTGGTCGCACCAATGTCGATCACCGCCACCGGACGCGGGGACGATTCGGTCGAAATGGAAGAACTGGAGAGGCCTTGAGCCATGAGTATTCGTGCGGTCGAGTGATATCGAGCAGGGACACGATGATCATAAGGCCTGGACTGCCATCGTCAAAGTCGCGTCCGGACGGAGCGGCTTGTTTACGCCAACTCTTCATCCACGAGCCCGTCTTGACGTCGCCAAACGATCGCAAGCAGGGTGCCCGTCAACATGCAGCCGAACGTGTAGGCGGCAGTAGGAATCGTGGCCAGCGTTTCGGGACCGTACAGGGTGACGGCCAACGCGGTCCCCAGGCCTGCGTTTTGCATGCCGACTTCTAATGACAAAGCACGGCGAAACGATTCGGGCAACTTGGCACTCCCGCCCAGCAAGTAGCCGGCCGCGTAACCGACTAAGTTCATCGTTAACAACGCAAGGAGTAAGAGCATGCCGACACTTTGCAATTTGTCTCGGTTTGACGCGACCACGCTGGCGATGATCCACAGCAACGCCACCGATGCGATTTTGCCGCTGTAGCGACTGGCGATGGGTTGAAGCCACGCCAGTTTTTGCGATGCGATGTAGCCCAGCACGGTTGGGAGGGCTACCAACAGCGTCAGAATCAATGCGGTATTGGTCGATGATTGAGCCGTCGCGCCCGTCACGATTGACAGCACGGCCGGTACGGTGATCGGTGACAGCAAGGTGGCGACGGTCGTCAATGAAACCGAATAGGCGACACTGCCGCCGGCGGTGTGTGTCAGAACGTTGGACGCCATCGCACCGGGGACGCATCCGCATAAGATGACTCCGGCGGCAAGTTCTGGATCCAGTGGAATCAGTTTCGTAACCAGCCAAGCCGCTAATGGCATCACCAAAACCTGCGCCGCGACGCCCAGTCCAACCCACCAAGGACGCGATCGAAGTGGTTGCAATTCCACGGGTCGCACCAGAGTCCCCAGCGAAAACATCGTCGCGATGATGAGGGTCCAAAGTAGATTTCGTGAAAGGCCAAACGGATTGAAACCCACTGCATCGGCGGGCCAAAAGAACGCGATCCCAGATGATGCGACCAACCAAAACAGAATCGATCGAAACATGGTGGCGATTGGCAGGTGATGCTGGGAAAGATTCGGTTGACGTTAGCAGATGAGATCATAGGCGAGCTGGGCAGTTGGTTCTGCGCTTGCCCCAGGGATCTGCCAATTGAATCGCCTCGGTATGACCGCTCCCCGTTCGAGGGCACCAACGAATTCCTTATTCGTACCCCGAAGAAATCGTCCGTAAATCACACGGCAATGAGCGTCGCTGGACGGCAATCCACGCTGGTGCGACAATCGGCGCGTTTGTTCTGCAGACGTTTTCGCGGTTGAATAGGTGCCTGTGGTTGGTCGATGTGCTGCTGCCAGCCACCTACTGCTGTCCCCCCCTATTTCCCTCCGGCCCAACCTTTTTGATGCGTCCTGTTATTCTTCTCTGTCTGTTACTTGCGATTGGCTGTGACGCTGCGATCGATCAGTTTCCGGCCAACGATGTGTATGCGCTGACGCTAGCTCATTCTCGAGACGTGCGCACTGAACTGGCTCAGAGAGATGTTGCGGAAGTCATCAGATCGCTGTTTGGTACCCCCGAGAGTCCTGTTTGGCCTTCCGAAATATTCGACGGCGAAGCAAAATCGTTGGTCAAAAGCGAATCTCTGACGGCTGCGGCAGGCCCGATTTTTAGTGATCGCGAAGGCAATAACTTTGGACTCTTCAACAAGCACTGTGTCGCCTGCCACGGAGTATCCGGATCGGGGGCTGGGCCGGCGGCCGTTTTTCAAAATCCGTATCCACGTGATTTTCAAGCGGGCGTTTTTAAGTGGAAATCCACTGAGCGTTCGGCGAAACCAACTCGCGACGACTTGGTTGGGTTGCTGCATCGCGGTGTAAAGGGAACCGGAATGCCTTCGTTTGCACTCGTTAGCGAAGCGGACGTTTCGGCGTTGACCGATTACTTGGTCTATCTGTCTGTCCGCGGTGAAGCGGAACGCAAGCTGTTGGCGTTTGCAATTGACGAGCTGGGTTACGACGACAGCGAAGACGATTCAAGTGAATTTTTGATCGAGGACGCTGACGTTCACCAGATTGTCGGTGAGATCGTTGAATCATGGCTCGACGCGTCCAAGCGGGGCGTGCCCGTTCCCAAGGAAGTCGCGAGCAATACTGATTCGATCGCGCGAGGAAAGGATCTCTTCCACGGACAGATTGCTAACTGTGTCGGCTGTCATGGTCCAGGCGGCAATGGCGCGGCGGTCACGTTGGACTTTGACGACTGGGCAAAAGAGTATTCCAGTCGCATTGGCCTGACACCGACGAACCGCGACGCGATGAAGCCCTTTCGACAAGCCGGCGCGCTGCGGCCTCGCCAAATCAAACCGCGGCAATTAAACCAAGGCGTCCTGCGTGGTGCGGGGGATGGCAAGGCGATTTACCGGCAAATCAGTCAGGGGATCGCCGGAACTCCGATGCCAAGTCTGACAATTACCAAGCAAGAATCTGCAACGGGATTGACTAGCGATCAAGTCTGGGACTTGGTCCACTACGTACAATCGCTCGGCTCCCAGCCCGGAGATACATTACCGTGAAGAATCAGAAACTCTGTCGGCCGAACCCTTCAATAGACACGACTCATGACTGAAGACAATTACCGAACGATCTGTTCCATCCTGGGGCTTGTGATCGGATTGGGCATCATGTTTGGAGCCGGTTGGGGCGGGATGATTCCCGGCGCAATTTTTGGTGCTGGCGGAGCCGTCACGGGCGGAATTTTGGGCGAAAAGTTGTTCGCACGCAAACAACGATGATGCAACAACGCCGCGGTTGTGCGTAGGACTGAAGCGGCGAGAAAGACTGAAAATGAACATGGAGCCCGAGCCCTCTTCCGCTGAACTGACCAAAGACGATCCATCGTCATCGCGGATCGTCCACCGTTTGGCGGTCCTGTCGGTCTGCTTGGTCTGGCCTTTGATTTGGGTCGGTGGCCTGGTGACAACGTACGATGCGGGAATGGCGGTTCCTGATTGGCCCAACACCTACGGCTACAACCTTTTTCTGTATCCGTACAAAACTTGGTTGCTGGGGCCGTTTGATCTGTTCATCGAACATGGGCATCGCCTGCTGGGTGCCGTCGTTGGGTTTGTCGCGATTGGATTGGCGGTGGCCGCTTATCTGAAAGAAACGCGTCGCTGGGTGTTCTGGTTTGCCGTCGCTGTTTTGCTGGCGGTAATCTTTCAAGGCGCACTCGGGGGCATCCGAGTCGTGCAAATGAGTCGGACGCTGGCCATGGTCCACGGCTGTTTTGGGCCTGCTTTTTTTGCTGCGTGCGTCGCCTTGGCCGTGGTGACCAGCCGCTCTTGGCGTGACAGTTGCCCAGCGGATCGCGGTCAATCAGCGATCACAGAACTCGCTCAGGTGCCGCGATCGACTGTGATTTTGGGTTTGGTATTGGTCGCTTTGGGCTATACCCAGTTGGTTTTGGGGGCTCAGCTGCGACACGTTCAGCCGACGATGAGACCGGATGGATTTGCCACGATCGTCGTTTTTCACGTTGTTACCGCGTTTGTGCTGTGGTCGGTGACCGCGGTGGGGTACTGGCGGATGCGGAAGCTAAAATCTTGCTGCGGCGATTTGACGCTCTGGAGGCCTGCGGCGGCTCTGATAGGATTAGTGCTGCTGCAAATCGTTTTGGGGACAGGAACTTGGGTTGCCAATTACGGCTGGCCGACGTTTCTGCAAGGTTTCCCAGGCGCAACGGGTTTCCTGATCCGGGCGAAGGGGTTTTGGGATTCGATCGTGGTAACGGCTCATGTGGCAACGGGCTCACTGATTTTGGCCGTATCAACGATGATCTGGGTGCGATCCTGGAGGTTGCGTTACTGTTCACAGTCAGCCAGTGAAGTTGCCAACGAAACATAACGCGAACCAATCCACGACCGCAGAGATTCAGCGCGGCAGTTTAATCGACGCCGACTTTATCGACGCCGATAACGTTTCAGTTGATCCCGCTCCGGCGATTTCGGCTACGAACATCCACTAGTTTTTCTTCTCCTCTTTCTGTTTCGACAAGTCGATGTCAACCGACGTGATGATCGCCGACGCCGCCACCGTTCACTCCGATTCGGTAGATGGCCCTCGTGCGCTAGAAATCAGTACTGCGACATCGAACATTCCTGCGGTGAATCCTGCAGCGAAGACATCTGGGTCAAACGCAATGAGCGCTGAAAGGCCCAAGAATGAAACGGCAACGAGTACTTTGCGTGACTACGTTGAACTGACGAAACCTCGAATTGTCACCATGATCCTGGTCACGACGGTAGCCACCGCCATGATCGGAGCAGGCGGATTGGTTGCGATCGTTACGATGCTATGGCTGCTACTGGGCACCGCCATGGTCGCTGGAAGCGCCGGAGCCGCGAATCAAATTTGGGAGCGTGTGATCGACTGCGAAATGCTTCGCACCGCAAAGCGTCCTTTGCCAGCAGGCCGCGTTCGTTTGCTACCAGCATCGATGTTTGCGTTTTTGCTGGGAGTATGTGGGACGGTTTTGTTGGCAGTGCAATTCGGAAACGCACCCGCTATCGCCGGCGTTGCGACTTGGATGTTGTACGTGCTGGTCTACACGCCAATGAAAACGCGAACGGCTTGGAACACAACCGTCGGTGCCATCGCCGGCGCCTTACCTGTTTTGATCGGATACACGGCAACCGGCGGCACGATGAGCGATGCAACTGGTTGGTTGTTGGTGGGCGTCTTGGTCGCTTGGCAATACCCGCATTTTATGGCCATCGCATGGATGTACCGCCGCCAATACGGCGAAGCAGGTTTTGTCATGACGACGACAATTGAACCAACGGGCCGATCGGCTGGCTGGCAAAGCATTTCGGGATCGTTGGCGTTGATCGCGTGTGGCGTCACCTTGGCTTGGATTCCCGGTGGTTTGTGGATGCCGATCGTCGCAACTATCGGAGTCATCGCGGCTTGTTTTCCTATGTTGAAAGCGTCGCTGCGATTCTCCAAACAAGCGGATGATCAAAATGCACGCAAGCTGCTTCGATCGTCGCTGTTGGTTTTGCCTGCCCTGTTATTGATCATCACGATCCGAGTGTTCTGGTAGCAATCGCTGCTACTCCCGCCCTTCACTCTCTTTGTCAATCGTATCCATGCGCACCGTCGTCCATTTCCTGTTGATTCTGCTATTGGGTGCTGGTATTGGACTGGCGATTCGAGCCTTCAAGCCGGCTCGGCAAGCTGACGGTCCCGGTCCCGATGAAGTGGTTTTTACCAACGATGGCCCCAGCGAGAGCGAGGCGGCGATTGAAAACCCCGACCCGTCGCATCCTCCTGAGGACGAAGAGTGGCTGAGTCGATTTGAGCTGACGGAACGAAGTGGCAAGCAGGTTTCGAGCGAAGATCTCAAGGGCCAGCCGTACATCATCAGCTTTTTCTTCAGCACCTGCCCAGCCAGTTGTGTCACTCAAAACACGAGGCTGAAAGAGTTGCAAACGGAGTTCGAGGGCCAAGGTGTTCGCTTTGTCGCTATCTCTGTCGATCCCGAAACGGACACACCCGAAGTGTTGCGAGAGTACGCCGCGCGTTTCGGCGCTGACCCCAAGCAGTGGTTGTTTATGACGGGTGACTTGACCTACATCCGCCGCGTGGGCAGCGAGATTTTTCAGTTGCCGGTCGACAAGAAGTTTCATACCGACCGCTTTGTGCTGGTCGATGCGGATGGCAAAATCGAAGGTTTCTACAATTGGCCCGAAGCCATGCAGTGGAAAAAGCTGAAAGCCAAGATTCGCGAGATGCTGAAGTAGTCGCCGCGTCCCAGGCAGCGAGATTTAGCAACGAGACTTACTCGCCCAGTTCGATGGTGTCCATCACGTTGTAGGTCGGACCGCCTTTGTCCAGGAAACTAGCGATCAGTTCGACGACGTCGGTTTCCATTTCGCCAAACTCTTTCTCGGCGTGATCCTGCAGGACTTCCAATGCTTCGGCGCTGATCCGTCGATTTCGGCTACGTCCAATCGTGAGATGCGGCCGATAGTCGCGCGGTTCCGGTTTGAAGCCTAGATCAGCGAGTTGGGTTTCGATCTGGGAAACCATTTCCACCAAGGCTCCGGTGGGGTCTTCGGCACCGATGTACAGAACGCGAGGACGGTCGAGGTCGGGAAAAGCGCCCGTCCCGACGAACTTCAGCGGAAACGGATCGAACTGGTAGCAGACGTCCGAAATGACTTCGCAGATGTCGTGGACTTCGGTGTTATCCACGTCGCCCAGGAATTTCAACGTCAAATGCAGATTGTCGGTGGGCACCCATTTGATACCCCCGTCCAAGTCGCTCAATTTACGAATAAGCTTTGCTGCTCCGCCGCTGATGCTGCCAGCTAAAGGGAGCGCGATAAAGGATCGAATTTTTCTCATCCCAGAATCTTACACCGAAACATGCTTCCTTTTGATCCGCCTAAATTCAATTCTCATGCGTTGATTCGCGGCGGTCACCTACAAACCATCTTTTCGGTGGGGCGAACCGAACCCGCACCGCCTGATTCACAGGAGCATCGGGTGGTGTTGCCGGACGGGGATTCAATCGTTTTGCAAGACAATCAAGCGGTGAATTGGCGACCCGGCCACGCGTCGCTGTTGATGATTCACGGACTATCGGGCTGCCATGGATCCCCTTACATGATTCGTTTGGCGAACCGGTTTGTGAAAAACGGCTGGCGAGTTTTTAGGATGGACATGCGAGGTTGCGGTGCCGCTTGGTCATTGGCCAGCCAGCTTAGCCATGCTGGTCGAAGCGATGATTTGGTCGCCGGACTGGCCGCAGCGGCACAGATCACTCAGTCAGGACCCATGCATGCGATCGGCGTTTCCTTGGGGGCAAACCAGTTGCTGCGTGCCGTGGGGCGCATTGGCAGCGGGATTGATCGCGAACCAGACTGGTTTGGTCGGCTTAACCGCATCGCGGCTGTTGTTCCGCCGCTGAATTTGTTGGCTTGCAGCGAAAACATGCAGCGACCGTCCCGGCGAATCTACAATCACTATTTCATCGCGCAGCTGCTCGCTCGAATCCCCCAGCAAGTCAGTCAGCGGGTTGACTGCCAGGAAATCTTGGCAGGTCCACGACCGCGCACGTTACGCGAATTAGATGATCGGATGACCGCGCCCCTCAGTGGATACGCTAGCGCCGTGCAGTACTACCAAGACGCGTCGGCGTGTCATGTCGTCAATGACAATCCGGTGAAGACTTTGGTCGTCGCCGCTGACGACGATCCCATCGTGCCGATCACGTGTTTTACAGAATCAGAGGTGCCTTTTTCGCCATCGACGCAGCTGCTGATTTCACGCGGTGGAGGGCACAATGGTTTCATCGGACCGCGAAAGGTCAGCTGGCTCGACGGCCTGATGCAGCAGTGGTTCGTGGGGCGATAAATTAGGTTCCGCTAGCGTCGTCTTCGGAGGACGAGGCCGCCGACTGCAAAAGCGAGTAACCCCATCGCTGATGGCTCCGGCACGGCGGATACCAGTAGACTTCCTTCGACACGAAAGTCGTCGATGAAGTAGTCTTCTGCCGCGGCATTGGTGCTGCCGCGGATGCGAAACTGCAGCGTCGCGTTGTCGTCGGCCGAACTGGGTAAGCTGATCAAGCCCGTTGACGTTGGAACGGTATTCCCCAGCGGCAGAGTTGGCAAACTTTCGCCTACCGCGTCATTGACTCCGTTCCAAACCCGGGCATCGCTAATCAGCGTCGTAAATCCCGATCCGCTGTCGTACTCCAGCGCCAGGAAATCGTTGTTCTCAAAATCGGTGACCGATTGAAACGCGCGCAAGTCAACCATCAAGTCCTGGAACCCCACCGTGCTAACAGTCCGAGTGATCGAGAACTCAATGCGTCCGGTGCCGCCAGTCTTGTCGAAGATAGCGGCTGTGTCAGTCAATCGGACGACATCAGAAATCTCGCCCACCGCGTCGCCCGTAGTGATCAAGTCCTCGATCCAGCCATTGGCTCCTGGGTCTAGACTGAAAGCATCCTCGAAAACGATCGCCGCATTGGCTTGTGTAAACGCGAAAGCCACTGCGCATGCAAAACCTATGATCACCCGCATCGAATCCGTCCTTGGAGAGATGTACATTGGTACCCAAGAAACGTTTCGTCGATTCGGCAGTGCCGTGTCGCCATGCAATGAGGGAAAACCCTCATCCTGATCAAGTCACGTGCGGTCGTAACGGCTAGGCAAAGTGCAAGGCGGCGTAAGTAACGCGGCAGCCCAAGTGCAAGGCGGCGTGGGTAACACGGCAGCGCGAGCCACAAACCAACCCGGTCGCTCACGGTGCCGTCGGCAGTTGACGACTGTAAACGGTTCCAGTTCCGCAGAGGGCCCCGCCGATCTAGCGGGACAGTCGCGAGTCTATTTTGGTGATGCTATTTGGTAGTCCAAACCGGTTCCGGTTGGATCGAATCAGCAACCGGCGATCCTTGGTCCTTGCGACCGCTGCCCTCCAAGCGACTGATGAGTTCGACAGTCATGTCGGACTCACAGGCGATTTGGCAACTCAATCGGACTCCGGCTTCGGTTACTTCGCGAGCCTGCAGAGTTTCCTTTTCTGCTTCGGTCATCTTGTCCGGTTCGCCTTCGACGATCTTTACGCGGCACGTGGTGCACTTGGAAAATCCGCCGCAAGCGTGCAGTTGGTCCGTCCCGGCGTCTTGGACCAGGGCCTGGGTCAGGCGTTTCCCTTGGGGGACGTCATACTGGCCAAGGGTTTTGCCATTTTCTTGAACGGTTAGTTGCGGCATCGTGATTTATTTCTCCGTAAGAAACTTCGAGGTCGGCTTCGAAGCCGTTAGTGATGGTTTCGGACTGCATTTCGCCGGATTGCCCAAAGTGCCATCGTCAACGAACACAACGTTGATAGAATAGCGGGTTGGCGCTGCGCTGGGGATTGCACGCGATGCAAGTCCCACGAAGTCGCCCGACTGGATGCAACAAAGATCTCGCGACACCTGGAAAACTGCAGTATGGAATTGACTTCCGACGATGCAATTGCGGCATTTGGCCTTTTGATCGCCGAAGCAGCCAAAGGACTGGTCGATGCGCACGACGAGTCCTTGGACAAACGAGCCGCGATGATGCGCGTCGAATCGCCGGTTTTTCAACGCGATAACGACGAGCTCCTCTTTGAGTTCAAAGTCAAAGGCAACCGCCAAAAACCGGTTGTCGCCTCCGTCCTGATTGTGCCCGAGCGAGGCGAAGACGGCGAGGACTTTGACTACACGCCGATGGACGTCAGCCTCAAAGCAACGCCATCATGCCAGTGCAATGATTTCACCCGTGACGCTGCCTGTTCGCACACGCTGGCGGTGGCTTGGTGGCTGCAAGAACAACTCACGCGGCGCAGCATCACCGAAGTCTTTGAGTTTTTTGAAGAGCTAGAAGTCGACACCATCGCAGTCGGTCGCGAGGTCTGTGACAAAGTGTTGAAACTGGCCGACGAAGCCAACAAGGTCGAAACGGGCGAAACGACTCAGCTGCAGTGGCGCGTCGGGCTTTCGGATTCTCGCTACTACGCGCCGCTGAGTATCGTGGCTTATGAGCAGAAGCCGCGAAAGAATGGCAAGGGTTGGACCAAAGGCAAGGAGATTCGCAGCTACGATTTATTGAAACGCGATTTTCACGGCAACCAAGTCGATGGCGAAATCGCGGGGCTGATCGCATCTCCCAGTTACAGTTTCGATGGCGATCACTTCACTGAATATCGCGCTTTGCAATTGTTGGCCGGACATCCCAACGTGGCTTGGGACGATCGTGAATCGACCGCCGTGGCGGTTCTCTCGGGCGAACTGACGCTTAATTTGGAACCGGTCGAAATCGATGTCGAAAGCGAAGACGGCTCCGAAACCGTGACGCGTTTTCGACCCGTCATTGGCGTTTCGGGTATCAAGATTGATCCGGCTGAGTGCGAAGTTTTGCTCGGGTACAGCAGCCCGGTTTCACCAGTCGTCGTCTTGGCGGATATGAAATTCAATCGCCTGGTAGTTTGCACGCTTCGTAATCCACGCGCGACTCGGTTGATTCAGTATCTGGTCAAAGCCGATCTAAACGAAACACTTTTCGATGCCGAGACAGCGGCGAAGTTGTCCGTAGGAGCAGCTCGCGTCGATTCACTGGTACGGGTCGATCTGCCGCAACAATTGGCTGGCCCCATTGAGCCGGTCGAAGCCGAGTTGGTGTTTGAACTGCGTCCGCGCGTTGGTGCCGGGCTGCACATTGCGTTGGTCATGCACGACGATCGCTTTCGTAGCGAATTGGTTCCGGGAAAATCACCGGACATTATCGCTTGTCTAACCGACGATGGTCCCGTGCGTTTGCAACGCAATTTGGCCAATGAAAAAGTCAAGGCTGATGCAGTCGTTGATCGCTTTCAGTTCACACAGTTGTCTGCCGATGGTGATTACCGCTGGGTCGCTGAAACCGACGAGTCCGCATTGGATTTGCTGGCGCGATTGCACCAGGGCGGCGAAGAAACACCGCGTATGATTTGGCCCGAAGGCGAGTCGATTCGGATTCGAGGAGAAATCACGCCGGGCGCGTTGCGGGTTCATATCGACGATCGCAAAGATTGGTTCGGGCTGACCGGTACGTTGACGTTGGAAGGCACCGACGTGAAGTTGGCGGATCTCTTAGCCGCCGTGCGCGATAAACGCGCGTTGGTGCAGGTGGGTGATCGAGAGTTTGCCAAGATCAGCGATGCGTTTCGCAAACGATTGGAGCAACTCGGTGACGCTGTCGTCTTGGACCGCGGCGCACTAAAGGTCGCCGAAGCGGCTGTGCCGGCAGTACAGGAGTTGCTTGGTGAAGACGTGGGATTAGAAGCCACCGCACGATGGCATGAATCCATCGAACGGTTGGAATCGCTCTCAAATTGGACTCCAGAGAAACCAGAAGCTCTGGATGCGACGCTGCGTGACTATCAGCTGGATGGCTACCGATGGCTTGCCAGGCTAAGCACCTGGGGTGTCGGCGGGATCTTGGCCGATGACATGGGACTTGGCAAAACCGTTCAGACGTTGGGTGTCTTGTTGGATCGCGCAGACAAAGGGCCCGCGTTGGTTATCGCGCCGACCAGTGTAGGCGAGAACTGGATTCGTGAAACAGAGCGATTCGCACCCGAATTGAATGCCAAGCTTTATCGCGACAGTGACCGGGATAAACTGATTCAATCAGCTGAACCGGGTGACTTGATTATCGTTAGTTACCAGCTTGTTCAGCGAGACGTGAAACGCTTTGCATCACGTGAGTGGGGAACGTTGGTTTTGGACGAAGCGCAGTTCATCAAGAATTCACAGACGAAAACGTCGCAAGCGATTCGCAAAATCGAAGCCGACTGGCGGATTGGGCTATCCGGTACGCCATTGGAAAATCACTTGGGCGAATTGTGGAGCCTGTTGCGAACGCTCAGCCCTGGGCTGCTCGGATCGTGGGAACGATTCCGAACTCGCTTTGCCGATCCGATCGAACGTCACAAAGATGACGAACGTCGGCAGTCACTGGCTCGTTTGGTGCGTCCATTTATCTTGCGACGAACCAAAGACAAGGTGCTGAGCGAGCTACCGCCGCGAACGGAAATCCAGTTGCAGGCTCAGCTGAGCAAACCGGAACGCAAACTTTACGAAGATGCTCGTTTGGCCGCGGTCGCCGAACTCAGCGGCGTCGTCGACAACGAAAAACAGGGCGAGCAAAGAATGCGCACGCTGGCTTGGTTGACGCGACTAAGGCAACTGGCGTGTCACCCGCGTTTGGTCGATGGAGCGTGGTCCAAGAGTTCAGCAAAGTTGGACTTGATGATGAACTTGGTCGACGAGCTTCGCGAAGGAGACCACCGCGCGTTGGTGTTCAGTCAATTTGTCAAACACCTGGGAGTGGTTCGCGAAGCATTGGACGCACGTGGTGTCGAGTATCAGTATTTGGATGGATCGACGCCCGCCAAAGAGCGCCAGCGGCGCGTTGACGCGTTTCAAAATGGCGAAGGCGACTTGTTCCTGATTTCGCTCAAAGCAGGTGGCACGGGATTGAATCTCACAGCGGCTGATTACGTGATTCACTTGGATCCTTGGTGGAATCCAGCTGTGGAAGATCAGGCGACCGACCGAGCGCACCGAATCGGCCAAGAGCGTCCTGTCACGGTTTACCGCTTGGTTGCCCAGGCGACCATCGAGGAGCAAATCTTGGAAATGCATGCCGACAAACGTGAATTGGTCGCGGGGGTTTTGGACGGGACTGATCGAGCCGCCAAGATGGACACGGCCGACTTGATCCAGCTGATTCGCGAAGGCGTGACGTCGTAGTTTCAGCTTGCCGCGTCAACATCTGGCTGGCGTGATCTGGCTGGCTCGTCAAAACCAGCCGGACGCATCCAAATCGCGTGGGACGGCGAGGTCAGGGACGGCGAGGTCAGAGACGGCAAGTGATGAATGACGATCCGCTGGTTCTGCGGATTGAGTCGTCTTTGCGTGCTCTCAGAACCTTTGGAGGCTACCAAGAGCTTCAAAAACGCGGTATTTCCTTGTCGGTGACCAAACGTGTCACCCCTGGGACGGATATTAGTTGTGTCAAGCAAACGACAACTTCCTTCTCCACTTTACCAAGCGAGATTGTTTTGGTTGTTGGTTTGCTAAACGACCGGTAGGATGCACTTATTCACTGGTCTATTGTGAACTTCATTCGGTTATCAGAGCAAGGATTTAAGGGAATGGCCAAAGCAAAAAAAGCAACCGCAGCACAATCCAAGGGCGTCAAGTTGGATCCCGGTATGAAGGCGGTCTTGGCGTTGGAGCCAGGTTTGAAAACCACGCTTCAGCAGATCGAAAAAACATTCGGCGATGGAGCCATCATGCCTTTGGGGGCGTCGGACAAGCTTTCCATCGACGGCATCCCGACTGGCAGCCTAAGCCTGGACATGGCGTTGGGCGGTCAAGGAATTCCACGCGGCCGAATCATCGAAATCTTTGGACCTGAGTCCAGCGGTAAAACAACTTTGGCTCTGCATTGTGCTGCCGAAGCTCAAAAGAAAGGTGGCATCGCCGCCATCATCGATGCTGAGCACGCGTTTGATCCTAGCTGGGCCAAAAAGTTGGGCGTCGAATTGGACACGCTCTTGGTTAGCCAACCAAGCTGCGGCGAAGAGGGGATGCAAATTTGCGAAATGTTGGTCAAGAGTAACGCTGTCGATGTCATCATCATTGACTCGGTTGCGGCCTTGGTACCGAGGCGAGAATTGGAAGGCGAAATCGGTGACAGCCACGTTGGTCTGCAAGCTCGTCTGATGAGCCAGTCGATGCGAAAGCTGACCGGTGCGATCGCCAAAAGCAAATGTGCGGTGATCTTTATCAACCAAATTCGCGAGAAGGTCGGCGTGATGTTCGGTAGTCCCGAAACCACACCGGGTGGACGTGCGTTGAAGTTCTACTGTTCCTGCCGAATCGATGTTCGCCGTATTGGTGCGTTGAAAGATGGTGAAGAGCAAGTCGGCCAGCGTGTCAAAGCCAAGATCGTGAAGAACAAAGTCGCACCTCCTTTCCGTGTGGCCGAGTTTGACATGATGCACACTTGCGGCATCAGTTACGAAGGCGACTTGCTGGACCTGGGAACAACCCACAACGTGGTCAACCGTAGCGGATCGTGGTTCAAGTACGGCGAAACCTACTTGGGCCAAGGTAAAGAGAAAGCACGTAACTTCCTGATCGAAAACCCCGACGTCGCCGAAGAGATCAAGACGAAGGTCATGTCCGAAGGCGGCTTTGGTCCTCCGTTGGAAGAAATTCCCGAAGGCAGCGAAGCGGCTGAAGACTTTGAGGACAGCGAAGCAGCCGAAGCAGCGAACAGTTAATCTTCGCTCACTCCAGTTCAGTTCTTGCCAGAACCGACCGTCTCGCGATTCTATCTCCATGGAATCACGAGGCGGTTTTTTTTGTGATCTAGACAGCTGCGAAACAGCACCATCGCTTGCGAATTGTGGGCTGGGATTCCAAGTTTTTTACTCGTTTTCTAAGGCCTACGCGATTGCCACGCCCCGTATCGCAGGGGGGCTCCTATTGCCACGCTATCGAATGGCCCTACAGTGGTTGGTAGACAAGTTTGCGTGTCCGCAACGTTGTGCGATTAAGTGGTTGCCGTAAAAGCGACGGCCGCGATTTCGCAAAACGGTGGTAGATGATTCACAACAAAACTCTAAGTCGGTACCAGAATTCTTATCCTGTGTGCCGAAAGTTACGATTTGAATGACTCAATGGCATTTCGGCCCCTTCGCCAAAGATGCCCAAAAATGGGTCGCGAAGGTTAAATCAATAGGATTGAGCTGGTAGCTACGTGCATCCGGCCTGTTCAATTCTGAAACGCTTGTTAAGGCTTCGCATCACTCTGACACGTGATGCGTCATGAGATCTTGATGAAGTCAGATTCACACTGACATTGATACGTGGGCTTCTCTTTCGTCCGCGTGAAAGAAGGCTGTGTCGAGAGCGGTTGTTCTCTCGACAAGCAGGAAGACGTCTGCCCCTTGAAGGAGGCAGTTGCGATGGAACTGATGGTAAGCAGTTGGCTGCCAACCGCGGGACAGGCAATGGGCGGAGTTGCGATCATCGCGATTCTGATCGGCTTGGTTCTGATCGGATTGTTTGCGAAATGGGGATCCTATTGGGTTCAAGCGTACATGTCCGACGCCGACGTCTCCATGGCAAGTTTGGTTGCTATGAGCTTTTTGCGGATCGATCAGCGAATGATCGTGACCAGCAAAATCATGGTGCGACAGGCCGGGTTGCCAATTGATGGAAACAGCGGAATGTCTACTGCGCGTTTGCAGGCTCATACCTTGGCGGGTGGAGATGTCACGAATGTTGTGAAAGCAATTATCGCTGCACATCGTGCCAATATCGATCTTGATTTCGATCGTGCATGTGCGATCGATTTAGCCGGTCGCGATGTGCTTCGTGCTGTCCAGACCAGTGTCTCCCCCAGAGTGATTCACTGTCCCAAAGAAGCGGAAGACGGCAAAACGACTCTCAGTGCGGTTGCGAAGAATGGCGTGGAGCTTCTGGTCGGAGCACGCGTTACTGTCCGCACTAACTTGACGCAGTTGATCGGCGGTGCGACCGAGGAAACGATCATTGCGCGTGTCGGGCAAGGGATCATTACCGCCATCGGCTCAGCCAAATCGCACATGGATGTGCTTGAGATGCCATCGCAAATATCCGCGGGGGCTATGGCGCACGGATTGGATGCCAACACCGCATTTACGATCGTGTCGATCGACATCGCTGATATTGATGTCGGCGAAAACATCGGAGCACGCCTCCAGTCAGACCAAGCCGACGCGGACATCCGAATTGCTCGCGCGTCGGCGGAAATTCGGCGAGCCGAAGCGCTTGCCGAAGAGCAGAAGATGAAGGCAAAAGTCACTGAGAACCGCGCCGCGTTCGTACTGGTGGAGGCGAAAGTGCCTGCTGCGATTGCCGATGCGTTTCGTGCAGGTCAGTTGCGCAGCGAACGGCAAGTGATCGAATCCACCCGTCCACGCCCGTCACATCGAAGGATGCATGATGAACGCTAAGTCAGTTGAAGTTCCAAACTACGTGCTGCTCGATCGCGCCGAGCGAATCGCTCCCGAATTGCTGCCATCTGAATCGGGGCAGAACTGTGTCGCGATCTACGGCTTTTCAGACAAGCAGCCCTATGATGCGTTTTGCGAAAACAGTGAACTTGCGCTGACGCCCTATCCACTTGTGAAAGGCTATTTGCAAAATCGACTCGAAGCTGCCGGAGACACGATTCTGATCGTAGCCATCGATGCGGCGAGCCCGGATCAGACGACTTTAGATGCGGCGACGATGCAGTCCGTGTTAGTAGCTATGAGTCAACAGTCACCGCTCGTTGAAGTGACTCATCGACTTACCAGGGACGACCCATCGAACGCTTACCGTGTTGAAGAATGCGGCTCCGTCGTGCCCCTGCGGCTCTTCAAGTAGACCACTCGCACTCGAAGAGACATTCGCCTGAGCCGGCAGCAAGTGAAGTATAATGGGCGTTAGCGATTCACCCCAGTTAGCATGGCGGATGCCTCTCTGGCTCTGTATCGACGCATCCATAGTGGATGAGCATTTGGTTGATGCATCCCCTAAAGATCGCGAACTTTTCGGTCGTTTATGGTTTGGATGTAGGCGATAATAGGTTTTTCCATCAACACAGGATCTGGAGCCGATGAACGCGCAAGTTGACAGACGCAGGTTTGCGATCGGGAGTTCGGCGTTGGTGGGAGGCCTGCTCGTGGGAAACAAGTCTCCCGCGATCGCCGACGAAAGAAGTTTGACTGAGAAGCGGTTAGTCTTGCTCGGCGTCAATGCGTTGGCGCGGGCCCCGGAGATGAAGTATTTTGCGGATGGGCATCGCGGTGCAGCGATGATTTCGGCGCACCTGATGTGTGTTGACAACCACTTGGACGACGCGGCTTCTGCACGGATCGTGGAACTATTTGATCGCAATTGGGCACCGTCGAAGATTTGCGAGCCATATCCCGCGCAAACCCCGATCTCAGACGCAACGGAAAAGATCGGTCAAACGCTCGCTGGTGGCAGCGGGGTTTTGCGTGAAGTGGGGCACGATGCGATTTTTGCGATGCACGCAATCAAGGCGTTTCGGATGCTGCCCGAGGCAGCGACACCGCAGCGGGTTGAGGGAGTTTGCAATTTGATTCGGGCGATCAAGCCGTGGCGTGACGTCAAGCCAGATGACGACGTGGTTCCGCCGCCTTTCAGCGATGAGGTTGCCGCCTCGGAATTTATCTTGAAAGAGGCGAGTGATTCGATCGACCGCTTCAAGGGTTTTGGGCAAGGGTTCGCCGGTCACATGCTGACGTTTGGGCAGTCGCTGGTAGAGATGGCTGCGATGGGCGATGTCGAGTGGGCAGAGAGTTGCCGAACGGCTTTCCGAAAATACGTCAGCGTAACTCGAATGGGCCCGCAGCCTGGCGATCGCAAGATCAAGGATCACCAGTTCAGCAAACTGCGGCCCAGTGACACCGAGTATTGGAAAAGGCGTGGCGATAAGACGCTGGGGATCGGCCACGTCTTTAAGTATCCCTACGCCTACTACGATTTGCTCGCAAGGGCCAACGACGTGGCGCTAAAAAAAGAGATCGAATCCAAGGCGTGGCAGTTGTTTTGATCGCGATCGATGCTCGCGGTGACTAATTTTCAAAAGTTAGCTGCACTAGATCTACACGCGAATGATGTTGCAAGTTTTCGATTCAGGATCGAAATGGAGTTCGGCCTCGCCGTTGTTCAACTGTCGCATCACACTTGCCACGCGTTTGTCTACGTCGGAGTGGTCCGTGCCGTCGCGTGTGACAAACTCCAAGACGATCCCCGCCAGCGTACCGGCGGCAAGTGCGGAAGGGGGAATCTGCATTCTGAAATCGTTTGCTACTGAGGTTCTGAGTGGACTGTCGGTCGAAAATGCGACAACAGTGCCCATCCAAATGAATACAAGTAAGTACCAATGAAAGCGGCTGCGAGAAAGAGCAAGGTGTTTGGTACTAGCCAGGCGACCAGCAATGCAACATTGACCAGACCAATTGCAACAGCCGATTTGGTCAAGCCGCGGATCATGAATCGCAGCTTCCACGGCAGGATCATGGTGATTGCATTGAGTGCGAATGCAACGATCAAATAGGGGGATGCATCGAAAGCAAACTGCTCACTGAGCAAAAGAATAAAAAACACATGACGCACCAACTCATTGGTCGGTGAGCCCGTCCCTGGCTTGGTAGCCGGATCCAGCCGAGAAACACTACGTAGTATCACGACTGCGACGGCAATGAGCGCTGCGGTCGTGCAGATGCTGCCAAATGCCATGCCCACGAACATCAAGATCACGCTGTGCGATATAGCGTCGCAAACGTTATCAAGGCGAGCTCCAAATTCACTGCCAATATTTAGCAGCTTGGCCAAAATTCCATCCAGATCGTCCATTACATTGCAGAAGATGATCAGCGGGAATAGGTACATCTCACCGGTGCTGCCAAACAACAGGCAAACGGGCAGGACCCCCAGTATCGACGCAACGTTCGCCAGGTTTTGACGAACCAGTTGGAGTGGTGTTTGCAATGCGATTTCACTTAGTTCAGGTGAGGCGGAAATGTCATTCGTGAAACCGTCAGTGGCGTGTTGATGATTTCGGCGGAGAGTTCCGCTGGAAACATCAACTCTGCCTTTTGCAGGTCTTCTAACGTGTCGATTTCGTACCAGCGACCTTTGTCGAATGGTACGGCGTCCATCATGATGCTTCCGTCACCAAGCATTTCCGCAAGTACCGTTTCGTAGTATTCGTTGACGCGTCCCGCCGTGACATGAGACGAAAGTCGCTGCATAAACCGTCGCCAAGTTTCTCTGGAAAAACTGTACATGTTGACGGTCTTGTGCATGATTTCGCCGAAGGCTTTCGCACCAGCAAACTGGAATGCCGTGACATGTTGCGCAGTATCAACCGTGACGGTTGTTCCATTCATCCAAGGCAGCATTCGCGAAACGGCCATCCGGTCAGGATGCAACATTTCCAGCAGTAGCTTTGAATCAAATACCACATCACTTTCAAGCAACAGGCACGGCTCGTCGATCGTCTGCCGGGCCAGCCAGAGTGAATAGAGATTGTTTGTGGTCGCGTAGCGCGGATTAATGACGAGTTCAATATCAATTTCGTCATTGCTATCGTCTAGGAATTCTCGAACTCGGTGATCCAAGTATCCAACGACAATTACCAGTCGTTTAAAATCATGTTCGCACAGCGATTGAATCAGTCGCTGCAGAATTGAAACGCCGCTTACTTCTGACAAGCATTTGGGAGCGTCGTCGGTAAGAGGTTTGAGCCTGCTGCCTGTGCCGGCAGCAAGCAGGACGGCTGTGCTAATCGACGTGTTAGCTTTGCAGTCTGAAGAGTTCCTTGGCTGAATCATGTGCACGATGCTTTCAGTTGAACCTGCGTTCAACGATAGGAGGATTTTGCCGGTGTCGGTAGCATGCCAGTGTTCGATGTCAGGACGCAGAACGCCTGGCTCGTTGACACACCGGCAGGGGTTGCGTGTCATCGCAGCGCGTTTCACATCGATCTGTCTTGTACAACCAAACAACAGGTTGTGCCGCGACAGGATGGTGAGAGTGGTTCGTTGGCAAAGAGGCAGCCAAAGCCAATCATCGAAACGCCGCGGATGATGAACCAGCAGCGCGCCACCGATGGAAGGTGGCTCGGGGTGCGAGAGCACCGCCAGATAGCTTGCGTCTGAAAAAACGCAAGCTCTTGATCAAACCCACAGCGGGAATCGCCTTGGGATTTCCATGCGAGAATTTGACCGAACGTTCAGCAATCGATGTGAAGAATGCTCAGGCATCGTCTTTCGACGCTGCCTTGAAAACGCCGCTTTGATTGGCAGAAAGAAGCCTTCGCGAGATCTTCACAAAGGAAAGCTTAGCAAGAATCGCCGCATTTGTTAGGTCAATTCAATGGAGCGAACTCAGCCGCCTGCGTATTCGACACATGGCGATAGGCGTTTTGATCCCGTGTATTGCGAGCTAAAGTCGGTTGCCCCTTCAATTCGTTCAGTTTCTGCGTCGGTGGGAAGCGAATATGCGTTATGTTGGCTGAATGAGAACTGAGTGATGGATAAGGCGTTTGGGCAGGCAACTGCGACGCTTATAGAATTTGCTCCGAAGAGAGTTGAGCTTTTTCGACTCTAGTAACCCGCTCGTTCTTTTTTACGGTCGATTCGACCGAACGCTTGTCAGCCAGGTTCCCTCTTTCAGCCGCATGCTGAATCAGGGGCATCGCATCGCTGACTTTCGCCGTCTGTTTCACTCTGAATACAGACCAAATTTCGTTACGAAAGTAAATAGTTAGGACACAAGATGCCAAGAATACGTCATCGAAGCTTTCAGATATATGACTTCTTGCAGGAAGCCAACGACGCGTTGGCATCAAAGTCAGCTCGCATCAACACCTATTCGCTTGACCCTGATTTGTGGAGGTTTCGACAACTTGATGTTCAGATTCGGCCAACTGGTGTGGCACACGTAACGTTCAAGCCAAGGGCAGACGTCGATTCAGATTCTGGCAGCGATGTCGAACTTGACTTTGCAAACGATCTCGGACGCGATCTTGCCGACTTGGCTGACCTGTTGACCAACGGTAGTCGTGCCGTGTTGGACTTTGAGGGAGTCGAAACCTTCAACGCCGACGCAATCGCTAAGCTGAGCGACTTCAACGGCAAGCTGACTCACAAAGGCAGTCGATTTGTGTTGTGCAATCTTGGACCGACGACGCGTGATTCGTTTTTTCCAAACGCCCGCACCAAAGCCAACTCCTAATCGCTGACGAGTCGAAGCAGGCTGCCTGATCAGCAAGCCGATACGAAGAAGTTTGAAGGAGAGAACCGTCCACGCTGTAGCTACCAAGAGGTCAAGTTTAGTTACGGGTTAGGACAACTTGGTGGGGGCCTTGAACCTGACCGCCGAAGTCCAGGTCGATTGAAAGTTTTAACTCGCCTTCATCAATTTTGACACTCGCCGTGTGACCGCGTTGCTGCTTTGCCGTGATCGGAATCGTGGAAGTGACGTCACCAATCTTGATTGTTGCTTTCCCTGACGAAGAATCGTCGGAGGCAAGGATGATCTCAATCGTGTAGTTTCCGGCTTCGGGGTTTTCCAAGAGCCAGAATCCGTTGGAGCCTGCCGCCCAAGGTCTCCCTTGCGAGTGTCGCCAATCTTGACGGGTCAGTACCGTGACCGGTTCGTGTTCGGTTCCGATCACAATTCTTGGAGCTGCGTAGTTGTCCGGCCGACTGGAACTGACATCGGTGAACCACGTTTTGTAGGCATTGCTCAAACGCTCTACGACCTTGGGATGACTGGCGGCAAGGTCCTTCTTCTGACGTGGATCTTGGCTTAGATCATACAGTTGTAACTTCGGCGGGCCGTCTAGTTTTTCCGTGCCGAAACCGCTTGGATGCACCAGTTTCCAGTTTTCTTCGTGCAATGCGAAATGATTGAAAAGTTGTGGCACGTTGCCGCGATGTGACTGAAAAACTAACTGCCGTTTTGCCCACGTTGCTTGGTCTTGCGTCAGCAAAGGCAGGAAGCTCCGACCATCCAATTGGACTCCTGGCGGAACGTCGACTTCGCACGCATCTAGGATCGTTGGCAGGATGTCGATGTGAGCGCACATTGCCGCCGAGGTTTGGTCTTGAGACACTTTCGCTGGCCAATGGAACAGCAGCGGTGAGCGGATGCCTCCGTTGTCGACGTGTGTTTTCATGCCCCGCATGTCACCGACGAATCGCATGGTGTTGGGGCCATTGTCATTGAGGTAGATGACGATCGTGTTTTGGCCGATTCCAAGTTGATCAAGCTTCTCAAAAAGCCGCCCGACGTTTTCGTCGATGTTAGTAATCATGGCGGCGATGCGGGCAAGTTTGTCGAACTCCTTTTGCTTTCGCTTCTCTGGGATTTTATTGACCAAGATCGGCGTGAAATCGACATTTCGGTATTCTTCGTAGAGCTTGGGTGGGACGTCATGAAATGGTCCGTGCGGAGCGTTGGTCGCGATGTAGGTGAAGAAGTTCTCGCCACGTCCCACGCTTTCGCCGATGAATTCCATCGCTGCATCGAAATAGATGTCGGTGCAGTAGCCCTTCATCTGAACTTCATCGCCGTTCTTCAATAGCGTTGGGTTGGTGTACTTTCCTTCGGCGCCAATCGGATCCGATGGTTGTCCGATTCCGCCACCGCGATGAACCAGACTGTCTTGAAATCCCTGGTCCATGGCTCGGAGCGGATAGTTGTCACCCATATGCCACTTGCCGTAGATGCCTGTGCGGTAGCCAGCGTCGCGCAGGAACTCCGCCATTGTGATTTCATTGGTGTCCATCATCGCACGACCGACGTACGTGTCGACGCAGCGAGTTCGATAGTTGTATCGGCCGGTCATCAGACTGGCTCGCGTGGGGGCACAAACCGGGCTCACGTAAAAGTTGCTCAAGTAACCACTGCGATCATGCATCGCATCCAGTTGTGGCGTGCGAATAATCTCATTGCCGACAAAGCCATAGTCGCCACCTCCTTGGTCATCACTCATAATGACAACTACGTTGGGGCGTTCGGCCAGTGCATGCTGCGAACAGAAGGTCGCGACAAAAAGAACGACGAATGAAGCTTGGCGGAGATTCGACATGGCAGAATTTCAAAGCAAGTTGCAGGCTGAAGAAAACCGGTTACCGGTTGTATTTCAAAGAAAGAATAACCCATCAAGCGTCACTGCTGGGACAGCCAGGTCTGCCGGCGACTGCCATCTGCCAGCGTTTCGCACTACGCTCCAAGCCTCAGCCCAGCTAGTCAATGTTCGTCTTGTCCGCAACGTTTCGTAGCAAGCGAAAGGGCGCGAGCAAACTGTCCTTCAGCGGCGTCCCACTGCCATTAGCTTCGCACAGTAGGACCGTCATGTCGTCATGTTCCAGGTTGCAAGGATTCAATTCCCCGATCTGCCGAATCAGATCGGGGATCAGGTTGGCAGGTTCTCTGGTATCCAATTGGGAAACCAGCTGCAGGACTCCATCGCAACCGAGTGGTTCCCCGTCGCTATCTTCAGATTCGCTCAACGCGTCGCTGTAGCTAAGGACCATGTCGCCGGGTTGAAGCTGGATGTCTTGTTGGAAATACGCTGCGTCATCGCAAACACCCCAGGGAATGTCAGCGATGACGCCGGCGCGTTCTTCGCCGTCTGAAAGTTCGCTCCAGACACCCGATGCCTGGCGGTACAAAAACGGCGGTGGATGCCCGGCATTGCAAAGTGAGTAAGTTCGCGTGGGCGCAAAGAATGTGCTGACCAACGCCGTCGCAAATTCACTGGTCTTATTCAGCTGAGCGAACTGCTCATTCATCCCTGTGACAAGCCGGGATTGGCGAACGTAATTGACGTTGCGCCGCATGAGATCCCGAAGCCCGATCGCAATTTTGGAGACCGCTTCGCCATGACCGCTCACATCTGCCAGCAAGATTCGCGAAACTCGCCCCGACGCACAAGAAGAGAGGAAGTAGACATCGCCCCCGGAATCGGATCCCGGATAGGGCTTCGAGAAGGCCCAAATGCGCAGGCCTGGCGTTTCGATGGTGCGATCGACAGCCTGGTTTCCGCCCCAGACTTCCATGCACTGCATTCGTTCGGGGCTGACAGGGTTCAATGGGAGATTCGCAATCGTAACGAGGAATTAAAGTGCCATGACTAGCGGCGACTAAGGACTATTGCGCTGTGACAAGTCGGCATTGGTAAAGCGTGAAAGGCCACCTGTGGTGCAACTTTCAAGGTGTTGCGGTGGCGAGCATCTGCAGAATCGATCCTGTGTAGCAAAGTCTCTTTCGTTCGCGTGACTTCTGAACTCTAGGATCGACTAAAATAACGTTCATGAAAATTGCTTACCAATCATTCCTGTTGCTCACTGTCGCTTGGGTGACCGCCGGAAACGCAGACGAATCGACCCCACCCAACATACTCTTCATTTTTGCAGACGACGTCGGGCAAGAAGCATTGGAGTGCTATGGAGGTCAGTCTTACTCGACTCCTCACCTGAATGAACTCGCGCGGACGGGGATGACGTTTAATCAGACCTACAGCATGCCGGTTTGCCATCCCTCGCGATTGACTTTGATGTCAGGGAAATATCCGTTCCGTTTTGGCAAGGTCAGTTGGGGAGACTATCCGGCAAAAGCCGAAGCCCAGACGTTCTCCAGTCTTCTCCAACACGCTGGATACAAAACGGGTATCGCGGGCAAATGGCAGCTTTGTTTGTTGGCGGACGACCCACTGCATCCACAGCGAATGGGATTTGACCACTGGGATCTATTTGGCTGGCACGAAGGTCCACGCTACTACGACCCGATGATCTATCGAAATGGAAAGGTGCGAATAGACACGAAGGGTTTCTACGGTCCGGATCTTTATGTGCAAAGCGTGATCGATTTTATCAAGACGAATCGAGAGCAGCCTTTCCTGGCTTACTACTCCATGGCCGTCGCCCACGAAGTGACCGATGACTTGACGCCGCCGGTCCCGCACGGCCCGCTGGGGCGTTACGACAACTACGCCGAAATGGTCGCAGAAACGGATCGCAACGTTGGTCGGCTAGTAGCTGCTTTGGATGCGCTGGAGCTGAGACAAAAGACACTGATTCTGTTTGTGGCAGACAATGGAACGCCGCCGGAGATTATCATCCGCGCCGAAGGCCAGGAGCTGATCAAGGTGCCCGTCGTATCGCGTCGCAACGGACAAGACGTTCCGGGAGGAAAGAAGCAGTTGACGGATGCCGGAACCAACGTGCCGATGATCGCCAATTGGTCTGGCACAATCAAACCGGGGCAAGTCGTCGACGATCTAGTGGACTTCAGCGATTTCTTGCCGACATTCATGGACTTGGCGGGACAACCGCTTCCCGACGGTCTTGAACTAGACGGCGTCAGTTTTGCCAATCGACTACGAGGAACAGGTTCTTCGACACGATCATTTGCCTACTGCGAGGAAGCCGTATTGCCCAAGCCGGGTGGCGTAGAACCTGATGGAGAAAGTTCAGGCCTGCGATGGGTGCGAACCCAGGACTGGAAGCTTTACAACGATGGACGACTTTATCACATGGCCGAAGATCCGCTGGAGCAGTATCTGTTGACGGCAGCACACGATGACGAGCGGCGGACAGCGATCCGCAGTCAGCTGCAAGGGACTTTAAATGACTTGGGCAAACCTGCCGCGGACCAGTTACCAATCCGGGCTCAGGACTGACTCTGTCCCGATCGATCACTGTTCTAGCGGTTACCAAGTCACTTCGGTGCCGACGGTGACACCGGCAAAGGAAAGTGAATCGTCCATTGGGCTGTCGCCGGCAACGCCTCTGTCGGTTCCGGTAAAGACGGCAGTCGGATTGGGACCGCCGACGTTGGTGAACGTCTGAGTCTCGAACGCAACCGTCAACGCAAGCCAATCCGTGGCCGCCAAGCGAACGCCCAGTTGGATCTCCGCGTTGCCAGAAAGTGTGTCGGCTCCATCGCTGGATAGTCGGACATCATCACTTCCGATTGCCTGCAGAGAATCGTTTGCGTCATCGTAAACCGAGAACTCTTTGTGACCGAACAAAAGTGATCCACGGAGATTTGCGAAGATGGCCAGTCGACTGACTCCTAGGTCGTGTTGTAAACGCATCGCAGCCGTCGGGCCAACGCCTCGAAACGAAGAGTCGGCTCGGACGCTCCCGACGTCGGTCGCAGCTCGGTAACCTTGCGCCGCCTTGGCGTACCGGATTCCTGCATAGATATCCAAAGGCGCCGCAATGTGACGTTGTAGTTCCCAGTCGATCACGTCGGTGCGAATGCTGCTTTGAAAGTGGCCGTCTTCGATGGAGCCCAATCCGACGGTGATATCGCCATCTTCTACCAAGTAGCCCACTCTGCCATCATTTCCCGTTGGAATCAGGCCATTGTCATTGTTGGCCAGGAAAGATTTGCTGTGGCGAAATTGCCAGTAGCGAACACGCCAGCCAAGTGTATCGTTTGACGTTTCATGACCGAATTGCACTCGAGGGCTGTGCTGAATTTTCCACGGAAACGCCACGTGAGCGTACCCGTCGTCCGTCTGCACAATTACTCCGGTCAAGTTTTCCTGCATCGGTTGCACAATGACACTTTCGTACGTCGAAAACCACCTGGATTTGCGATTGGCAGCAGACCTTGGTGACGACATTCGCAGCTGCGAATTAAGTGAGGCAATTTGAGTTTCTTGGGACTGCAATCGGTTTTGCATGTTTTCGATTGCGATCAAGAAATCGGCCTTCGCAGCCATGGTGGTCGTGTGGTCGGTTGTCATCACCACATCAGCTGGAGATTCGTCATCGTAAGAGACCGGTTCGACGAACGACGGTGCCTGATTGATCTCGGGAAGACTGTCAAACTTGAAGGGGGCGTTCGCCGGAATCTGAGCGTTTGCTGAGGAATGAAATAGAGTCACTGCCGCGACGATCGCGCTGAGCAACCCACCTAGCGTTGGCAGCCGACGTTTTGATCCGCGAACGTGCAGCAGAGCTTGGGGATTGCGTGACAACATGTTGATAAACCTAGGACCGTATTTAAATGCTATAGCGGAGGGACCAAACACTTGCTATTTCAGCGGTGTTCATATGTCACTCATTTGATTCCTGACTGGGAGTTTGCGTTGCCGCGAAACACGTGTCAGTGAAAGTCATGCAAAGGAAACGCTGTGTTTTGAACTGAATGCGAGCCCGGTAATAACAGGGTGACGAACGCGTTCATGCATGCCGTTTAACAAAGGAAGCTGCTTCTCGATAGACCACTTCGCAATCTGCATTTTTGCAAGTTTCATAGTGAAACTCTCTATCAGGCTGCGCCGTGAAACTCTATTTAACAACGAACTATCTTTCGGTTGATTTATTTCAATTTCGGCTCAAGTCGAAATGAAAGGTCCATCGATGAGCGTTTGCCGATCGCAAACGCCAAGACTGAATTGACCCGAATGGATTTGGGACGTTGTTGGTTATGAAGTTTGAATCGCTGGTCACACAAGTACGTCGCAAGTATGGGCTCTCGAAGTCAAGTCGTTTGTCGAAAGGAAAGCGAGGCCGCCACGGGAATCGTGTTTCGGGACGACGTTCCACGTTCGAATCACTTGAACTGCGTCGTCTGTTAGCTGCCGAAGTCACGATGGCTGCAAACACTTTGGTCGTGACGGATCAAACCGGCAGCGATGACAAATTGTCAATCGAATCCGTTGGCGACAACTTCCTGATTTCCAACAACAGTCCTCTGACGTTGGCTGGTTTGGTCGATGCCGATTCAAACCCCAATTCGGTCACCGTAGCCAAGGACTTGATTGCTGGGATTCACGTTCGGGCGTCCGGTGGCGATGACACCATCACGCTTGGCAACATTGGCGACACCTCGATCGCCATTGATGGTGGTGACGGAAATGACATGCTGGTTGGGCCAGGCGTCGATAGCAGTTGGACTATCAATGGAACCAACGCGGGCTATGTCGCAGGTGTCAGTTTTACCAGCATGGAGAACTTGACGGGCGCGGCTGGCAACGAAGACACGTTCAGTTTCACTGCGACGGGTTCCTTGAGCGGGATCGTCGAAGGTGGCGACGGTGGTTTTGACGTGATCGCGGCCTCGACGGGCGGTTTTAATTCTCTCATCTACACGTACACCGGTCCTCAATCGGGCAGCATCGAACGCGATGGTAACGTCATCAACTATGACGGTTTTGAACCGGTCGTACCTGGTGGGCCTCTTGATGGATCCGCGTCCAACATTACTTTCAATTTTGCGGGGGCGCACAACATCGAATTGTCGCACGTTGCTGGCACCACGGGCGCTAACGCGACCTACCGCTTAGCCAGTCTGGATAGCCCAGGGACATTCGAACAAACGGATTTCATTGTGAATTCGTCGGTAACCGGCGTGACGATCAATCTGGGAACAGGCGACGACTACTTTATGTTCGGCGACATGGGAGCGGACGCTTCCGTATTGAGCAAGTTCACAATCAATGCAGATTCGGCAACTGCCTCCAGCGGCGATACGATCAAAGGGCCCGACGTCGCGTCGACCTGGAGCATCGGTGCAGCGAACACCGGCAGCGTCAATGGAGTCAGCATTTCGGGGTTTGATACTCTTATCGGCGGTGATGCTGGGAACGCGATTGCTGTGACTCCCGGCGTTGGCACACCGGCAATTGAAATTCAGGGCGGCAGCGGGCAGGATGATTTAGTCATCGATGCCAGCGAAAACGTTGTCTCCAGCGGCGCAGGCAGCGTGACGGTCGGTGGTTTTGCATCGATCGGGTTTGATTCCTCCATCGACACGGTCAGTGCGTCGGACTGGCGTTTCAGTGCCACCAATCAGGCGGATTTGTTCAGTGGTCTCGGCGAGCTTGCTTCGTTTGCAGACAGTCTTGAAACGACTGGCAGATTTAACACGTCTGTCCCGTTGGCGGGCAACGGCGGCGCCGATGCCGACACACCGCTTACTTTTGGGGACCTGTCCGATCCAGGCGGAGTCTTGCAAGCGCTTAAAGACAACTTGCAAGCTTCTAGTTTCGGAACAACTCCCCTAGCGTCTCAAGTCGTCAGCTTTCTGTTGGGGCAGTCAGCGGGGGCTACCGCGGCGGTGCAATTGGACATCAGCCAATCCGGTGCGCAGACGATCCAGGTTGACACTCGGTTTGATGCAACACGCACAAGCACCATTGGCTTGGCAAATCAAGAACGGCTGGAACTGCAAGGATTGTTCTTTGCTGATGATGCGTCTTTTGATTTGACTGCCAGTACAACATTTGATTTTTCGTTCGGTTTTGAACAAAACGCGTTCTTCGTCGATTTTGATAGTGACCAGTTCGACGTGTCGATTACGGAGACCGCTGTCGCCGTTGATTCAAAGCAGCTTGGCATTGGTGTCTTGGGCACGACGATCGATAGCGGTGCGTCATTCGACTTGGATGCGGATCTGCAGGTCACCATCGAAAACCAGGGCGCAAACGGAAGTCGTTTGAGTCTTAGCGAATTGCAGAATGATCCAGTCGATGATTTGGCCAGCGTGACAGCTAGCGGCACCTTCGACGCAAATTTTGGCGTCACTCCGGCGACACAGGCTGGATTTATACCGGGCGTCGGGCCGTCAAGTGTGCAGATCGGCGGGACTACTCTCGATATCTTCCGCGATCTGCCTTCGGGACCACCCGTCTTTATGGCGTCGGAATTGGTGCCATTTACACGAGCGACCGCTCAAGATCTTTTAGATCCGCTGTCGCCGCTATCAAACTGGCTTGACGGTGTTGGGGCGACGGGCATGTTCGATGCCAGCGTGCCGTTGGTTGACATTCAACTTGGCGACGTTTTGGACTTCAGTGGTGCCCTGGAGCGCGGGCTGATCGAACAGGTTAGCGAACAGAGCCGCGTAACCGGACTTGCTTCACCGGCGAACCCCAGCGAGGAACTGGATTTTGCAGTCCGTGACGGCGCGTCGTTGACATTGCATTACAACGGAGCTGAGTACGTCATCACGCTAGCCGCGGGCGTCCAGAGCAATCTTGATGACCTTGTCCAGGACATCAACAGTGCCATCATGGCAATCAGTTCACCGGATTCGGCTCCTGCCAATCGCGTTCGTGCCGAAGCAGTTGTGCCAGCGGGCAGCGGGGCGGGAAACGGTGTCATTAGTTTTGCGGCTTACGTGGACGCCAATGCGACGGAACTACAGCTGGACACCGATTCAAGTATCGATGTCAGTTTTGCTTCGTTGGATTTAGCTAGTGATTTTGGTTTCGGATCAGGCCGTCAAGCAGTCGACGTGCGCCCGAACTTTGTGACGGTTCAAGAACTGATCGGTGCTGTGTCCGGTCTCGCAAACGATGTCACTGTCACATCGGAGTTTGACGCTGCGACCAGCAAGTTGACGTTTGATGTACAGCTCTCCGAACAACTGACAACGGTCGACAAGCCATTATTGGCCAATCTGGACTTAGGTGCTCTATCGAATCTAAGTGTTGGCAACGAGGTCGAATTGACGCCTGAGGTGGCCCTGGACTTTACGTATGGTTCCGACCTGGATGCCATCGATGATTCGCGGTTGAAACCGATCGGCCAAGTCGAACAGAGCGGTCGCTTGACCAATGATGCCGTCTTCGAGATCGAAGTCGACGGTGTCGCGACGACAGTTACGGTTAGTGCTTCGGCAACCAGCGGAAACACGGGCCTGGCTGACTTGGTCGCCGATATCGACGCGGCTTTGGCGGCAGTCGCAGACGCGACTCTCAATGAAGATTTGGCGTTTGGGCCGCGACTAGAGATTGCCAAGATCGGCAGTACCGATATCACAATTGTCGCGGCAAACGAAATCGCGCGAAGCGAACTGGGAATAGCTGCGGGAACGTTCAATATCGACCGCGCGAGATTTATTAACACGCCGGCGTCACCTGTCTTAGGATCCGACCTCGTTTTTGATGTCCAAATCGATCAAGTCCGAACGAATGACGTGACTGTGCTGGCGGGCGCGTTTGCAACGCTCTCAGACCTTGCAGTCGCAGTTAACGTGGCATTGAACGCAGAGGGCATTGGTAGTCGCGTGAATGCCGAAGTGGCCGACAATCAACTCAACTTCGTTCTAGTTGGCGCAGGCAGTGACGACTTCCTGGCCGTTTTCGCAGATGATGGCAGTGCCTTACTGGATACTTACGGTTTCGTTAACGGCCAATCCGATCGCGCTGACCAGCTAGCCCCCGCGTTCTTTGATGCCAGCGTGGCGGACGGTACAAGCTTGACGGGGAATGTGCGTTTGGAGTGGGATGCCGCTGCCGGGGATACCGCACAATACAACTTTGTCGAACTCGCAATCGATGATGCGGCGGCCGTGGGCGTGTTGACTCAAACGACATCGTTGACGGACACCGACGGAGACGGCGACGGGTTGGTAGACGTGACGGATTTGGTGGTAAGCCGCGGCACGCTGACGGCAGAAAATGCACTCGATGGAGCGGCTGCAGGTGGCAAGGTAAGCGGTGACGCGACGTTCAACGTATCGCTCAATGGTGAAGACTTTGTTCCCGTAACGGTCAAGCAAACTGAGAGCATTACGGCGGCGAATAAGCCAAGCGGTAGCGGATCGACTAGCTTCGTACTCGCTGGTGACGCTGCATTACAAATCGACATCAACGACTCATCGAGCACTGTCACGCATGTGTTGGCACTGGCCAAAGATGCGATCATTGGTAGCTTCGACACCAGCACGCAAGTCGACACCAGCAGTGACACCATCACAATCGCTTCGCACGGTCTGACAACGGGGACCGCAGTTTTCTACAACAAAGAGGGCGGTACCAGCATTTCGCCTTTGTCCAATCGCGATCGCTATTACGTGATTGCGACGGGAGCAAATACGTTGCAGCTAGCCAAAACCAAAGCGGATGCTCTTTCAGGGACAGAAATCGAGTTGAATACGACCGGCTTCGGTGCCGGTCATACCTTGACGACGTCGGGCACGGCTGGAAATCTGAACCTTGGCGACTTGATCCAAGATTTGGAGATCGCGATCGAGGTCGCTGGCATCCAAGATCAACTTGAAGTGTCTAGTTCTAATGGCCGAATTAGTCTGACGGCCATCGATTCAACGGACGATTTAGTTGTCAACTTCGCGGCATCCAGTCCGGCCGAGCAGTTGGGTTTTGCCAACGGCCAGCAACAGGGCACGGGCGAACTTTTGGTAGCGGTCAACAGTGCACTAGCAGCCGCGGGATTGAGCACGTCCGTTGCGGCGCGGCTTGATGCGAACGATCACTTGATGCTAAGCGTGCCCGTGGCGGGAACACTTGAGATTCAGGTCGGCGCGGCTGACCCTGGTGCAACGGAACTTGGGTTCGACAGCGACGCGAATCAAGTGGCCCAGACTGCGGTCAAGTCCGTGACGCGTGGTGGCACGTTGGATTCGTCCAGCATCGTCGACGTCGACTTAAAGAACTTGGTTACGGATTTTCAAGCAGCCAACCCTGGCCAATCGCTGCAGTTTGCATGGAACATTCCTGCTCACATCGCAGGCGAAGACGCAGCTGCGGCAGAAAACCAGATCGTTGTGACCGCGACGATGACCGACCTTGCCGCTGTCGCGGATTCGGCACAGACAGAACTCGGTTTGACAGACGGCCAGACGAGTTCTCACGTGCTGATTGCAACCAGTGATGCAGTCCTGGTTTCACCTGTCGACGACAATGTTGATGCAAACGCCACGTTTGATTTGACGGTCGGTGGCGCGTCGCCAGCGACTTTTCATGTCGAGATTCGTGAAGGTGCCAAAGCTGACAATACGAACGTCCTTGACTTGGTTGCCGACGTGAACGCCGCTCTGGCCGAGAGTGGCATCAGTGCCGTTCAAGCAACGATTCGCGCCGGAAAACTATTGCTGGCTCACGCAGATGGCGAAGAGCTAACAATCAGCAACGTCAATGCGTTTGCAAATTCCGAACTTGGCTTTTCCGGTAGCGAAACTTCCCAGCAGATCGTCATTTCGCAGACGCTGTCGACAGCCAGAGGATTGCCAGGACAAGGCCGTCTGGAGAAAGACGCGACTTTTTCAATCGCGATCGGTGCAGCACCGGCTGTCACTGTCGTGGTTTCACGTGCGTCGACGTTAAACAACTCTAGAAACATCGACCTTTTGGCCGACCTTAATGCCGCGTTAGCGACCGCTGGATTGGCCGGTTCCGTTGTCGCCGAATCTTCTGGCACTCAGTTTCGTTTGGTAAACATTGCGAACACTGATGCTCTGACACTGTCGATTCCGCAGCCAGCGGAAGTAACGACAACGGCTGATTCGCTGAAAGTGTTGGACAAACTGACTGGCGAAGACATTCTGCGGGCGCTGCAATTCGCCAGCGAAGCACTCGATACATCGACGCGGGACGATGTCTTAACTGGTTTCGAGAACGTGCTGGAAAGAGCGTTGCCGTTCTTGGGCGTGACCGGCAATGAACTGAACGACTACAACGAAGTCTTTGCGTCACTTGTTGCGGGTGCTGACAGCGCTCAGGCACCCAGCTTGCAACAACTCGCTCGTGCAATTAACGACCTGATGGCAGTCGCAATCGTGCCGTCTTCCGGCCCGGACGCGGCGCATCCTGGCATCAAATTCACGGTCGATAACGATGTGCTTGGTATCGATTTGGTGCTGGTTCACGATGCCACACGTGATTTGAAATTCAACGTCGACGTCTTGCCGCTTGCCGAATTGGATGCAGCAGGCGTTCCTAGTAATCTAAATGACGATCGAATCTTCATCACCGATGCTCTGAGCGCATTGGATCTGACAGTCGAATCCACCGCGATCATTGATCTGGATTTGCAAATCGATTACGCGGGCGATGCTCCCGTCATCACGATGCTGGATACGTCGGCAGTCGAAGTTGGATTCAACGTCGACATCGACGAACTTGACTTCCTTGCTGGCGTCGGTCCGGTCAGTCTGTTTGTCAAAGAAGGCGTGATCCAGTTTGCCGACACGTTGGGTGGAACAGGCGACGCGAAGTTCATGGTCGATTTTCACGGTCCAGTGCTGCTTGACGGATCCGAACTCTCGAATGCAGCGGGAAATTTTGATACGTCGATCGATGGTGCTGCACAGTTGGTGCTGCCGATGTACGGCAATTCATCTGTCACATCTGCACTTGGTACCGATGGTCCAACTCCGCTCGAATTTGAAATCGCAGACTTAGACGATCTGTTGCTGGAAGCTGTCGGCTCAGTCAATATTCCCAATCCGGACGACATTCCAGACTTGGCATCGCGTGTTGATAGTGACCTAAACACGTTGCTGTCGAACCCTGAGTTCTTGATCGGCGGACTCGACCGGGTACTTGGGACCATTCAGACGGGCATTGAAGCACCGTTTGCCGCCCTGGAGCATTTGCCGCTTGTGGGTGACCAGATCATGGATGCGGTGCAGCCAGTTCTGGACGAATTCAACAACATGCGTGTTGAGGTTCGAAATTTCCTGGAGTCCAAGTACTCCTCTGCGATCGATGGCGGATTCTACGGCGGCAACGTCAAGCTAATTCTTCAAGAAGCGTTGTTCGATCTGTTTGGTAGTAGCAGCGACGGTGGTGCTTCGGACGGATCAGTTCTGGACGGGAACAATGACGGAGCAGGGCCGCGACTGGGCATCCTGCGAGACCTGAAGACAGACGGAAACGCTGTGAGCGATTTCGGTGACATCTTGCTGACGGACTTCGACACCGATGATGCTGCACGCGACTTCGTCGAGTACGACTTTCAGATCGGCCAAAGCTACAGCATCGCGTTGCCGTTTGAGCTTGGGTTCGCCGTCGACGATCTTGGGCTAGACCAAATTCTGCCGAACTTTGGATTCAACGTCGATGCTGGCAAAGGCGTGACGTTTGATCTTTCATGGGACTTTCGTTTCGGTTTTGGCATTAGTGTCGATGAACTGTTTTACCTAAAGACAGATCAGACGGTGGATATCGCCGACCCGGCTTCGGAAGCGATCGCCGAACTGGTACTTGCCGCTGACGTAACGGTCCCCGGTTTCAATGCCGATATCAATTTGGGTTTGGTTGGTGCAAAAATCAGTGATGGCGTTGCTAGCTCCACTCGAATCAACAGCGTCACTCCTATTAGCTTGGCGGATATCCTGTTTGATCCAGGTGGAACGGGGCTCGAAGGAGCGTTCGATGTCGAGTGGACGAAAGAGGATGGCAGCACGGGCGTCTTTGAGTTTGATAATCGAGGAACGGGCATGGGGGGCGGCGGCCTGTTGGGCGCGCTCTCAGGTCCGGTTCGGGCGCTGCGATTGATCGAACAACTGAATCTTCAACTCTTCGATCTCAGCACAGGCGGAATCATCGCGACGCCGGATTTGAGCGCGGTTGATTTTGAAGATCCCGGATTTGCCCTGCGGCTGACCGCTCGCGATCCCGACATCGTGCAACTAAAAATCACACACGTCGCCGGCAACGATTTTGGGTTCCTGGATGGTCAACTGGAAGACCAGCGATCAATCGGCCTTGGTTTTGGCGAAGAACAGGAAGCCACAGCGGGCGTCATCACCGCCGAGTTTGACGCACCGGTTGAAGGAGTATTGAATCAAGACGCGACGTTTAAGTTGATGGTCGATGGGATTGAAGTCCCTGTGATGCTCCACGCATCGGGATTAGCGAAAGAAGTCAGCGACCCTGACGGCACGCGTACCTTTGACGGTGACGCTCAAGTCAACGTCGGGACTGACACAATCACGATTCTTGGACACGGTCTGTCAACTGGCGATGAAGTCTTTTATAGCAACACCGGCGGAGCGGACAGCTCGATCGTTCCATTGGAAAAAGGCCCCCGATACTTCGTTATCAGAACGGGTGACGACACGATCAAGTTAGCCGAATCCAAGGCCGACGCCTTCGCAGTAAATGCAATCGACTTGACTGCTGCAGGATCTGGGACGCCACGTGAACACACGTTGACGTCGACGTTGAAGGGGCGCGATGCGTTGATCATCCAGCTTAACGATGAGATCTCGGCGGCGCTTACGGAGGCGGACGCGTCATTCACTGGCGACGAAGTGTTTGCGACGCTTGACGGCGACAATCTGGAACTGACCGGTACGGGGCTGACCAAGATTGAGTGGAGTCCGCTGGACATTTCGCGTTTGGGAATCGCATTCCAAATCGACTTGGTTGACCCGAGTGACGAAGGGCGTTTGACACTTCCAGAGATCTTTAGTGATCCGAAAGAAGCCTTGGCGGTCGAGCTTTCGACAAAGGCTCAAGCACGTTTCCACGTTAATACAAACGCCAACACGGTCACTGACTTTGTCGAAGACATCGTCGGCTTCGGTGGTCTTGGCTTGCCGCAAGTCGACTTCGATTTCAAAGTCGAATTCGAGGGCAGCGTCGATGTGCTGAATAACTTTGAAACAGATTACTCGATCGACAATTTCCAGTTTGCGAACATTCAGGTGGATGTTGGCGAAGTGCTTAGCACGCTGCTGGCGCCAGTGCTGACTGGCATCCAAGAGTTGCTTAATCCCGCGTTTGAGATTCTCGGTCCAGCCGCTGACGCCACTCAAGGTTTCTTGAACGCTCCTGTTCCTGTGCTGAGCGAGATTTCGAATCTGCTTGGGATCGCAAGTGATTTTTCGTTGTTGGACTTCACCGGCAACAAAGATCAGTTCAATCAGTTCATGGACGTGATCGGAACGCTGATCGACTTGATTGATGCGTTCAACGATATTGACTTTAGCAACGGGCCAATTATTGCGAATCTAGGTAGTTGGGAGCTGGTCTTTGACAAAGAGAGTCCGCTCTACTTCCCAAAAACAAAGCTTCCTGTGCCGGTGGAAATCGTCGATATCTACGGCGAATCGGGCGGCGAAGGTGATCCGGTTGCCGCCTTGTTGAAACTGCTTGGGATTTCGGCAGACGGAACAGCATCCTTTGAGTACGAGCCGGGTGGATTCAAAGTCGACATCCTTGATCCGTCGAACATCTTCAATCTGATCATTGGCGAAACGTTCGACATCTTCAGCTTCAACTTGCCGACGCTAAGCCTAGAGCTTGGACTGGACGTTGGGTTTGACTTTGACGTTCTTGAATTTGCCGTGGATGGTGGCTTGACCGTCGATGTTGATCTTGGGTTCGTCTATGACTCGACGGGTTTGGATCGAATCATGGAGACTCGTAATCAAGGACTGGAGCCTGATTATGGGGATCTGCTGGACGGTTTCTACATTCGCACGACCAATGGGCCTGAAATCTCGCTGGGCGCGCACTTCTCGGGCGGCGGATCGATTGACATCCACACGCCGTCGTTCTGCATCGATGTCGGATTCACGGATATTTGCTTCCCACGCTTTGACATTTTTGTAGTGGGTGCCAACGCGCATGCGAGCTTTGACCTGGGGCTGGACCTTCGTGATCCGAACGAAGATGGCGCCTTGCGTTTCGACGAAATTTCGGCGCTGACCAACGACTTCCGAAACCCTGAGAATCTGTTCTACGTCTTTGACATTGTCGGTAATGCAAACTTCGGTTTCGGTATCAGCGGCACCATTCTTGGTGTTCGATTGGACAGCAGCGACCTGCCGTTTGACACTACCAACATTGGCGGTTCGTTTTCCGCACAAGATTTCTTCGCGACTGCGTTTGGCCTGCCCAACCCGTTCGCGCCGATCCTGGGTGAAGTGATTGGTGCCAAGGGGCCTGGTTCGGTCGTCGAAGGAAGTACCGGCGAAGTCACTACCGCGTCACCGAGTTCGTCGCGTGTGCTGCGAATCAACGCGGGCGAATTTGACTACGCTCGCATCCATGAAGACACTGACGACAGCGATGGCGTGGTGGGCTGGACGGTTTCATCATCGGGTTCCGTAATCACGATCAGTAATGGTAGCGACACGACCGCAATCAATACGGCCGTCAATCCGGTCGATTCGATCGTCTTTCGCGGCAGCAACGCAAACGATTCCATTGACTTTAGTGGACTGACATTGCCAATCTCGGTTGACGCTCGCGGCGGACTTGGCAGCGATTCGATCACCGGTGGTTCTGGCAATGACTTGATTCTGGGCGGCGACGGAAACGATTCCCTTTCTGGTGGCGCAGGCGACGATGCGTTGTACGGTGATGCCGGCAACGACATTATCAATGGCGGCAGCGGCAATGATTTCTTGGTCGGCGGAATTGGGACTGATTCACTTGCCGGTGGCACCGGCGCTGACCAATACTTGTACGGAACGACTCGCAAAGACCGGCGTGTTTTCGGTGCGGACACCATCACAGAAGCCGCCGAAACACATACCGAAGAAGCTCGCATCCTAAACGTCTTCGGCTTACGTGACGAATTCGCTTACGTACCGGGAACCGGGAGTTTCACGTCGCCAGAGTTTACAGGGTCCAAGGATGTTGAAGACCTCGGATTCGATACCGGTGTGATTCGCGTCAGTGCTCTGGAGCACGGGCTAGTCACGGGCGACTCAGTGACAGTGACCGGCGTCGAAGGATCGACGAACGCTAACGGCACGTACACCGTGTTCAAAGTCAGCGACAGTCGGTTTGACCTCCAAGCATCCGTCGTGCATCCCGCCGGCGCGATTCAAATCACGATTCCCGATCACGGGCTGACGATTGGGGCAACGATTGCCAACGCGAGCATCACCGGAATCGGTGGCGTCTCCAATGCAAACGGCCTGCAAACGCTGGAAGTAATTGACGAAGACCGGTTGGAAATTATTCAAACCGGAACGGACGCGGTTCCCACATTCATTGGCAACTACGAACGAAACAATGGGGCCGGGTTTATCATTCTGCCCGGCACTCGGACACCTGCGGAAATCACCGCGGATGAAGCAGCGACTTGGGAATTGATCACCGACACGGTGGACTTCAGTAGCCTGGGCGGCACCAGTGCGATCAATTTCGATCTGAATACCAGCGGAGCGAGTATCACAATTGGCAGCGAGACGCCGTCCGTGAACATGGTAACCGTCGTTGGCCAGCAAGTTGAAACCTACGTGGGTGGCCGAGGCGATGACCAGTACAGCGTGAGTGCCAACGCGAGCCACTTCATTCGCCTTGATGGCGGCGAAGGATCCGAAAACTACTTCGTGCAGCTTGGCGATGATCTGCTTGGCGATATCTATATCCAAGACTCCGGGAACGTCATTCGCGCATCGGACGAGTTGCTCGTTCATGGCCGCGACACTTCGGTCGCCGATGGCGTTGGCTTGACGCGAAAGAAGATCACTTTTGCGGCGGACAAAGCGATCAAGTACTCGCCAGCGGACATTGCCAGCGGGCTTGAAAACATCCAAATCGACTTAAAGCAGGGCGACGATATCCTGAACGTCGAAGGCACGTCCGACGAAATGGAAGTGTTGCTGCGTGGCGATGCGGGTAGCGATACGTTCAACGTCGGCGTCTTCGTTGGCGACGGTAGTCTTCCTGCCGCGGCCTACAATCTGAATGACATTAACGGCATTCCGATCAACCTAGACGGTCCGGGGCCACTTGTGATCGACGGGTTCAATGACGATCCCGACGCGCGGCCAGGTGCGGATGACGCGGACGTTTTGTTTGTTATTGACTCGGCCGATACGATTGACAACACGGCCGCCACGTCCGGCAAACTGACTAGCACTGCTGTCACAGGACTAGGGATGGATGTCGGGATTGAATATTCCGCGATCTGGCATCTGGAAGTTCAGCTTGGTCAAGAGTCCGATGAATTCGAGATCGAAAGCACTCACAGCGGCACAACCGCGGTGCTGGGTGGCCCGGGTAGAGATGCGATCGACGTGCTTGGCACAGCCCAGTTGGCCAGCATCCTGGAAATCGGTAATCCGGCGACCGTCAGCGTCGTGCAGACGACGTCTGGAAACACTACCACCAAAGAAACTCAGACGATCACGATCGATGATGCGGGGGATGGTTTCTTTCAACTTTCGTACGGCGGAAAGACGTCCGACTTGATTTTTCATGATGTCGATGAAAGCGTTCTTCAGGAAACGCTGACGTTGCTTGATGCTGGCGAAATCTCCGTCGTCAAGTCAATCGTGGACGATAAGACAACCTACACCGTCAGTTGGCTTGCCAATGGTTCTCGCCTCGCAATTGGCACTCAAGCCGTCACGATTGACGACCTTGCCAGCCAACGGATTACGGTCACGAATACCGATGGCGTCAAAAACGTCACCGAAGAAACCGTCACGCTCGAGTTCGAGGCAACTGCGGGCTACTTTACATTGCAGTTCGAGGATGTCGCCGGCACGGAAACCGTGCTTGGTGCTGAGTCCTCGGTCGTACTGCCCTTCTTTGATCTGGCTCGTCGTTCGGCTGACTTGCTTGATCCTGCCAACGACAAACTGGACACGCAGGCGGAAGCTGAAGCAGAAGCCATTTCACGAGCCAAGAAACAGCTCAAAGCGGCGATCGAAGAATTGCGTTTGGTTGGGCCAGGTTTTGTCGATAGTGTGACGAACACAGGCAATCGCTTCACAGTCACTTTCCGAAAAGATCTAGGCGATTTGCCTCGTCTGATTGCGATCGAAACATCGCTGCTGGTGGGTGGTGGCGACGACGCGGACACCATCGGCATCCAGTCGATCGATGCAGCAACCTTTGTGTTGGGCGGCGACGGCGAAGACACGATCAATATCAATGTCGACAATCGCGCTGCCGAAGTCGTGATTGACGACATTGCCGGTCCACGACCAGCCCGAGCCGGCAGCAACGGTGTTAGCGATCTTCTTGCCCTCGACGGACAGTCTGGTGGCGACGACTACTTTGTCTACTTGTTCGGTGGCGAAGTGAGTTCGCTGTTGAACCTGTTTGATTCGGGGAGTTCGTCCAGTGGCACAGACACGGCCAGAATCGTGGGCACGGACCAAGAAGATTTGTTCCTGCTGCGCGCCGCGGTTGCCAACGATGGTTTGGCATCGGTGTCGATGATCAAACCAACCGTTGCCGCTGACGCACGTCGCGCCGAGGGAGATTCCGTTGACGTCGAACGTGTCAATTACAGTGGCGGGATTGATTCACTGGAGATCTTTGGACGCGATGGCGATGATCGTGTTGCCGTCGATGACACACGTGCGGACATCAAGATTTACGGCGGCGAAGGCGACGACTTTTTTCAAGTCGGACAACTCTACAAATCGCAGCGCACCAATTCGGCATCGATTCCCAATGCGGACGTTTTCGCTACGATCGAAACGACACGAGGTTTCCTCTCCAACGGAAATAGCAACCCGCTAACGATCTTCGGCGGCATCGGCGAAGACGAATTCTTGGTCTATCACAACGTGGCTCCGCTACAGTTGTTTGGGAACGCTGATAATGACACGTTCTTGATTCGCGCCTTCGCACTGGTCGGTTCGCAGGAAGATTTGCGAGACCGGACGGACGTCAGTGGTGGCGGTGGTGCTGATTTGATTCAGTATGCGGTCAACGCACCGGTCAATATCGACGGCGGCGATGGCTTTGATACGATCATTGTCATTGGCACGGAGTTCAATGACGACTTTGTCGTGACCGAAAACGGAGTGTATGGCGCTGGTCTAAATATCACATTCGTACGCATCGAATCGGTCGAAGTGGATGGTGCCGAGGGCGATGACCGGTTCTTTATCTTGGGCACCGGAGCCAATTTAGTAACCAACGTGACCGGTGGCTTGGGCAGCGATACGTTCAACGTGAATGGTCCCACACCTGATGTCGTTAGCAATGATCTATTAGGTCACAGTGGGCTCATTTCTCACCTGGTCGAAAGCGGCGACAGTCAATACGCAGGCCTGACCGTTGACGGCATTTCAGCCAACATTGCCGACGACGACGAACCGGCCATTCGGATTACGGTTTCCGACGGTAGTTCGGTGGTCTCTCAAGGCCTGAAGGACACGGACAACTACTTTGTCTCATTGACTCGCAAACCAGAGAACGGTGCCCTGGTCGTGGTCAAAGCGATTGCACCGCGTGGCATTCGGTTCCGCAAAGTCAACGGTCAAAATGCGGTCGAGTCCGATGGAGCAACACTGACGTTCACTGAGTTCGACTGGCATCTGCCGCAAGAAGTGGTTTTTGAAACCGACGAGCAAGGAACTGCTTCGGTGACCACGACGACCGAAGGCGGCACCGGGATCAACGAGGAGCAAGTGCTGACGGTCGACGCGACTGAAGGCAGTTTTCGCCTGAACTTCAATGGCGAAACAACTGGGTTGATTAACTATGACGCTAGCGACCGAACCACCGTCGCCGCGAGAATCCAGGACGAGCTTCGTCAACTGACAGCCATCGATGTCACCGTTGGTCCCGAAATCAGCGGGTCAGTTGGGGCCGGCAGTAGTGCGATTCAGCTTGATGACGTGACGGGAAATTTCGTGGTCGACGGTGTCGAAGCGGGGGACATCATTTTCAATGTCACTGATGGTTCGTCAACGAAAATTACTTTGGTCACTGGCACGACGTTGGCAACCAGCCTTCTGAGCGGCGGCGCAACGAATACTTGGAACGAAGGCGACATTTACGTCATCGAAAACAGAGCGTTCGCAGGAACCTCTGCCTTCACGATCGAATTTGACAGCCCCTCTGGCACCAATGTTCCGGAACTATCAGTCGAGTTCGAATCCGAGGCACTTGTCGCTAACGATATCGTTGGCGTTGCTCCTGGATTCATTACCCATAGCGTCTCGGTGCAAGATGGATCCAATGGAATCGGCGACACGATATCGGGCTTGTTCGTCGATGGTCCTGTCAACGCTGGTTCACGCTTGTTGAATGTCTTTGGTGGATTGCCGACATTCGTCACGGAGCAAGGAAATGATGTTCTGCGGGGGGCGACGGTAAACATTATCGCCGGGGCGGGCATCGGACAGAGCCAACTGATCATTGGCAATGACATGTCCGAAATCGAAGTGGCGAACCCTTGGGGATTGGCGTTGGACAACACCAGCCGAATCGAAATTCTCCGTTATGCGGGCGTTCAACTGCCCGTTGTTCAGGTGCAAATTGTTGGCGATGACGGCCCGGCTCTGGATGTTCGGGAAAGTGACGCCGGTACCTTCGCCGCCGAAGCGTCTGAAATTCATGGCTTCGCCGGTGACGGCGACACGACATTGGGACTGATCGACAGCGTCACGGTTTCGCTGGCACAAGATCCTGGCGTCGATGTTACGGTTGATTTGAATAGCGTGGTCGCGACCGTGCGCACCGAAACCGAAGGCACGTTGGCCAACAGCGAAGTCCAGGTTTTGGGCATCGAAGCAGTTGACGGCACGTTTGCGGTCAATGGTAGCGCGGCGATTACTTACGACTTGTTTGATTTGGATGGTGTTGCGACCGACATTCAGTCGGCCTTGCCAGGGACGACCGTAACGCGTGCTGGTGCCGTGTTCACAGTGAATTTCATCGCTGCTGGTGACCAGCCAGAGATCACACTCGATAGCACGAATTTAAACGGACAACTGGAATTCGTCGTTGCCGATGGAGCTGGCGGTTTTGAGAAAACGAGAACGCTGAACTTTGCGAATGGCGGTTGGAATGATGTGCAGACGGTCTACTTACTTGGACGTCAAGACACTTTCGTCGAAGGATTTCAGAAGTCCAATTTCACACTGACGGCGGGCGACAACTACGCCAACGCCACAGCGTCGGTCGTCGTGGACGTGGCTGATGATGAAGTCGCTGGCGCGTTGGTTCTGCCGAGCGATGGAAGCACGGACGTAATGGAAACAAGCCTCTTCAGCGACGTCATCTCTGTCGAATCGCTCGAGTTGTTGGGGACCGCGACGGGCGCGCTCAACAATTTCTTTGGCACTGACCGCGATCGTTATGCGGTCCAGCTGGAAGCAGGCGAAACCTATCAGTTCTCTCTGCGTGGCAACGAGACAGGCGATGGAACGTTGACGGATCCGCAGTTGCGTCTCTACGACAGTGCGTCCAATGAGTTGCTAAGCGACGATGACGGAGGAACTGGCCTGAATTCGTTGATCGAATTTACTCCTGCATCATCGGGACGCTACATTTTGGAGGCAGCCGCCTTCGACGAAGGCGGCAGCGGATCGTACACTCTCTCCGCCAATTCAGGGCAGCTTCAAGACTCCATTCAATCCAGTGGTGGGCAGAACCGTGTCAAGATTTATCTCAAGGCTGGCGAGACATACAACTTCGATCTACTAGGTGATTCCACGGACGACGGAACATTGGAAGACCCAGTGCTTCGTCTCTACGACAACGCGGGCGATCTACTTGAGGAAGATGATGACGGTGGAACCGAACTAAACGCGTCGATCGAATTCACTCCGACTACCGCAGGCGTTTACATTCTGGAAGCTGGCGGTTTTGAAGACCAAACCGGCACCTACGCGCTTACATGGAATGACGGGACGCCATCCTTGGTGCAGCCCTACGTTCAAGAATTGACCTTCAACGCCAGCGGCGGAACCTTTGTGGTTGGCTGGGGAGATAATGTTAGCAGCGACATTGCGTTCGACTCTGGGAATCTCAGTCAAGTTTCGGCCGATATCGTCGCGGCGCTAAACGGATTGGCAAGCATTACGACAGCGGGGATTACTGTTTCGTCGTTTGGGGCCCCAACGCCGGGGACCAGCCCGTCGCTCGCGTTTCACTTTAGTGGTGCCAGCGGATTCATGGAGCTGATCAGCGTCAATGAATCCAGTTTGTCCCAGTCTGCACCATCGACCTTTACGAAAGACAACTACCAAATCGTTTTGACCAAAGCTCCTGCGAGCGGCGAAACCGTGACGGTCAATCTGGTTTCGGACCAGACGCGTACACAACGCGGCGCTGGAGTCTTTGGCATTCGCAGCTTTACCGAGCAAGTGGAGCTGTCTGACGATGGCGTTACGTTTGGTGTGACCAGTAGCCTTGTGTTTACTGATTCCGATTGGTTCGATCCGCAGACAGTGGAAGTACGGGCGAGGCCTGACGATTTTGTCGATGGCGGTGATTCCAAGTCGTTTGCGACCAGCCTGAACCAGGCGAATGCGATCGAAGGCCCCCTGGTCATCACTGGTGGGCTAAGTAGCGATCGCAGTTCGGATCTAGAACGCGAGCCAGTGATGCTGCCAGCCGAAACGAACAACAAGCCAGCTCTGGGCGATGTCATTGGTGCGGACGCCTTTACCATCGACATCAATGTGGAAGAACAAGTCGCGGGCGTCGTAAACATTGGCACGACGACCAGCGGCGGATCTGCTGGTATCGGAACGATCGCGACCAATACAGTGGGTGGACCAGGCGAACAGGCAGGAGCCGACGTTGATGAACTGCAGACTCTAGTCATCGATGCAGTCAGCGGACGTTTCCAGTTGACGTTGACTGATGCGAATATCAATGGCGGCGCGACGCAAACCACAACGGACATCACGTTCGATCCCGATCCGCTTTCTACCACGACAGCGACTCAGATTGAAAATGCGCTAGACGCGTTCGCTGGCGTTAACGTCAGTGTTCAAGGCACTGGATCGACGTACTTCATCACCTTTGAAACTCCGTCAGGGCAGGACGTTAGTGAGCTTGAGTTTATCAATGTCGATCTGACTCGAATTGGTGCCGCCGTCAGTGGCGCCAGTGCCGAAAGACGACTGGTGCTCAACGGCAACGCGGGCACATTTAACTTGAGTGTTAACGGTGCCGCGATCAATGGCATTGCGTTTGACCCTGCTGATCCAGCGATGGCAATGACCATCATGGATGCGATCAACGGCGCTCTGGGCAACGTCGTGATTGACGTGAACGGGTCCGGCGGAATCTATGACATTGAATTCGCCAGTTCCCCTTCGTCGCTCACCGTCGACGGCGCGAACTTGGAACTCAACGAGATCCAAACCATCACGGTCGATGCCAGCGCCGGTTTCTTTCGTCTAACCAGCGAAGGATTGGCCACCACCACTTCACTGCCCAATGACGTTTCAACCGGCATTTTGGAAACAGCGATCGAAGCATTGTATGGCGGCGGCACAACCGTTTCGGTGGTTGTGGAAGTCGTTGGCAATGTGCGAGCGTACACAGTCGAATTCACTGCCCCTGCGAATCAAAACATCACCGAGCTTCAAGTCGTCGAGGATTCAACGCCACTGACACGCACGGTTCGCCAAGCATTGGAGAGCAAACTTGGTAAGACGATCGTTGATCCCACCGATCTGAGCACGTTTACGATCGAAATCACTTCCGGCGATGCCAAGAACAAGCTGCGAGTGATCACTGGCGGCACCGATCAAGGTGGCGGAGTCTACCGTTTCAGCGTCGGTCGGCCTTGGCAGGGTGGACTCACTAGCGAAGTGCCAACGAGCGACAGCACTTATACGATCGAACCGACCAATCAGAATTTGCTGGTCGATGAAAATGAAGAGACCGACGTTCTGTACGTCAACGATACCGACAGTGTCGTTTCGACGCCGTTGCCTGCGGGTGATTTTCGTGTCACGGCTGATCAGTTGACGGGTCTTGGGATGGCTGGCGACCAAGTCATCGGTGGTGAAACACAGCCCGGAGGTATTCGATACGCGGCATTGGAAGAGTTAATTGTCACGTTGGGCACCGGTGACAACCTGATCACGATCGAGGATACCCACAAAGGGGCAACCACGATCAACGCGGGTCGCGGCGAGGATCATTTCGACATCCGCAGTATCTCGGGGCATACCTTCGTCAATGCTGGGCCCGACGCTGATTCGATCGGTGTGACCAACGCTGGCTTACTCAGTGAAATTGGCGGATTGCTCACCATCACTGGCGATGTTCCAGAAGTCCGCGTGGTGACGCTGGGCAAAGGATCCAAAGCGGACGTCGCTGCCGATGTTCAGTCCGTGGACGAAATCCAGCAGTTCACGATCGATGCTACTAATGGCAATTTCACTCTGTCCTACGTTAGCAAGACAGCGGTGATTGATACGTTGACCGAAGGCGGGCGTGGCGCGAATGAAGTCCAAGAACTGGTCGTCAATGCGAAAGGCGGGAGTTTCTCGCTGAGCTACGATGATGGCGACACCAATCGAACGACCGATGCGATCACTTACACCCCGGGCGATGATTCGAACACGGCTATCGCCATCGAAAACGAATTGGCAGCTCTGTTTGACGGCACGACGCTAGGCGTAAGTGTTGCGTCAGTCGGTGGACCGTTTGGTTCGACTTTCCAAATCACGTTTACTGGTTCGGCGATCTCGGGAGCGGAACAACTGCAGGTCGATGGTCCGGCGCTTCACAATTCTGGCAAAGTAATCGCAACGGCACCGCTTGCCTACGATGCCAGCGCCGCGGACGTCACGGCAGCGCTAGGAACTCTTGAGGACATCGGACACAGCAGCAATGTTGAAGTTTCAAAGGCGGGACCGGTCTACCGAGTCAAGTTCGTCAACAATCGCGGTGCACAAGACGTCGAGCTACTTGGCGCCAACTCGATCAGCCTGACATCGGAAGGTCCGACGGACACACTGGTTGTTGACAATACCACCGATACGCTTGATCGCAACACATTGTTGACTGGGACTTCACTGACTGGACTGGGCATGTCCAGCGTCAACGAGATTCAAACACTACGGATTGATGCCAGCGGCGGCAGTTTCAGGATCTCGCACGAGAGCAATGTTACCGCAGACCTGGACTTTGACGTTGATGCATTGACGTTGCAGATGGCTCTGGAGGGCCTCGCCAGTATTGGTGCCGGCAACGTTCGCGTTGATCAAAACGATGATGTGTACGTCATTCGATTCCGCGGCACGCTGACCAATGCCAATGTAGACGCACTGGTAGTCGACGCGAATGAACTGTTCCGTGTCGAAGATGTTCCCGGCGGAAACACACAAACCGTTGACGGAGACGTGGGAATCGCAACTCGTCACGATGGCATTCCTGCTGTCGTTACCAATGAGATACAGCGTCTGCTGATCACAGGTGCGACCACCGGCACATTTACGCTGGCGTTTGGCGACGCGGCCAATGCGACAGCCGACATCGCCCTGGATGCGGACGCTGGCGATCTGCAACTGGCTTTAGAGGCGCTGGACGGCATTGCAGCGGGCGATTTGGTGGTGACTTCCACCGGCACCGGCGACTTTACGATCGAATTTGTGGGTGAGTTGTCAGCAGCCAATCAGATTGCGTTGTTTGTTGCCAATGGCACCGACGGAAACGTTGAAGTGACCACCGTTGTCGAAGGCTCCGATGCGGCTCGCAATGATCTGCAGGTGTTAACCGTCGACGCGGACACTGGCAGCTTTACCTTGTCGCTACGCGTTCCGCAGTTGACCAATGCGTTTACGACCAGCCCGATCGTCTTTGACGCGAGTGCCGAAATCGTCCGCAAGGCGTTGCAAAGTGCTTTGGCGTTCGAGTTAACAGGTGCATCCGACCTGAGTACCGTGCCCGAGAATTTCAAGAGCGACTTCACGGTGCTGAAGATTGACAATTCGTATTTAATTGGTTTCCAGGGCAAGACACGCCAGATCAACGATGGACCTGGTGTCACCTATCTGGATGTCGATGCGAGCGGGCTGGGGCTCGATGGTGGAGCTGGCGAAGCCAACGTTGAAACGCGGATGGAGGGAATCAACTACTACGGGATTGAGAATTTGGAGATCCGGCTGGGCAGTGGTAGTGATGTGGTCAATGTGCAAGGCACTAGCCGTGGCAGCTTCAAGGACGATCTGACCGCACACACGAAAACCAATATTTCTCTGGGCGACAACAGCGTGTCCGGTCAGACGACCGAGCATGTTTTTGTTTCTTCTCATGCAGATCTGGACAGCAACACGATCTTCACGACGGACGGAAATGCTGACGTGTTTGACTTCTTGACCGGCAACGTCGACGGTCTGCTGGGAGATCTAAACATTGATTTTGGCGATGGCAGCCATGGTCTGATGATCAGTGATGAATCGGCGACGGCAAGTGATGCGAATGTTGCTATCTCGGACATTGAGCCAACTGATCTGGCAAGTCTGAGTAGTGCTGCTGAGGGTGCTGAAATCTGGGTTACTGGACTGAGCTTCGGCGGCATCAGTTACGGCGTTGATACTTCAGGAGATCTCTACCAAGGCGTGGTCTATTGGACTGGCTCCGGTGATGACGTGATTGACATCGATGGCACGCATTTGCGTTCGCTGGGCAATGGTTTGGATCGCACGACAACGTTGCTGAACACTGGGTTGGGTGATGACAGTGTGACCGTCGATCTGGACACCGGCGAAGATGACTTCTTCGCTTTGCACACGACGGGTGGGGCGCGAACGCCATCGCCGGTCGCAGATCTCGGTGCTGGCGAGACGGACAATGATACTGTTCGCGCAGCAGAATCCACTTTGCCGCTGATCATCTTCGGCGGGCTCGGTGCTGATGATATTCAGGCGGGCCAAAATGATGACATCGTTTTGGGCGACCTCGGACGCGTGCACTATCGCGACAGCAGTACCGATCCGTCGTCGGCAGTGATCATTGCAGCATTTGGAAATGGCGGTCGTGGTGATGTTATCAGCAACCATCGCGAAACGCTTGATTTGGTGACGACGAAAGATCCCATTCGCGGTGACGCCGATACGATTCACGGAAACGATGGCGACGACATTGTCTTCGGCGGCACTGCTGGCGACATGCTTCACGGCGGTAACGGTCATGATGTACTTTACGGTGATCATGGAAAGTACGATTCCCGTTTGCCAGTGCAGCAACGCTTTGTCTCGGTCGATTTCAATGCGACGGATGGACCTGGTGATGATGTAATTTACGGCGACAGTGGCAACGATTTACTGGCCGGCCAACGTGGAGACGACGAGCTTCATGGTGGTGATGATGATGACGAAATCGTCGGTGGACTTGGCAGTGATGACATCTTCGGCGATGCCGGCAATGACTTCATTTTGGCCGATGCAGGAAAGATCCTGAGAGATTTCAATTCCGACGGTTCGATTCAACTCAATTCCGACGGCACTTGGCATCGTGATTTGCTGACGGAAGAAATTGGTGTTGTCACTGACATCATTCCAATGGACCCGACCGGACTCGTGAATCCGCCCGCGGACCTGGCTGCACGTTTGCTCGCTGCGGACCGAATCGCTCTTTCCAGCATTCAGTTGCCTTCGGGGGCGAAGAACATTGATGACGCGAGCGGCCAATGGCAAACAGTTGCTTTGTTGATTGATTTATCGGATGCGGATGATGACACCGTTGATGGTGGCGACGGCAACGATGTCGTACTTGGACAACGTGGCGACGATTCGCTTCGCGGTGGTTCCGGGAACGACACGTTGATTGGCGACCACGGGATCAATACATCTCCATTCGAAACGGATCTGCCGCAAATGATTGATTCGATCCGAATCACAGGTGTTCAGGCTGGTGCAGGTGATTTGTCAGGCATCGAGCTGGATTTGCCGTCGGATGGTCAAGTGATTGTTTCAGAATTCGTAGCCGAACCAGGAGATCTAGTCGCAGAGCGGCCGCGTTGGGATCGCGTCACGACGGTCAATGAAGGTCTTTCGCAAATTGCAAATCAAGACGAAATCGAAACACAGGACGATCTGCGACTTGCTCCGGCAATCTCGATCACGCCCCATTTCATCGGTCACGCGGGGGAGCTAAGTGGAAACGACACTCTCTTTGGTGATGCAGGTGCTGACTTGCTTTTTGGTGACAAAATGCTGGTTGGCAGTGAATTGGCCACCGGGTTGGATCCTGTTACCGCTGCGACCGACGCTGCGGCAGCTGCAGTTGCAGGTGTAATGCACGGGTTGGAAGGGCTTGCTCTAGATCAAAGCGTTGTTCGATACGAAGTCGACGGCTTAGTCAATAACGACGCTATCATCGAAATTGGAAACGATACGCTTGATGGTGGTGATGATGATGACACTTTGGTCGGCGATAACGCGACTTATGAATTGCCGGCGGCGAGAACGGTGCCCGGCGGTGGAACCACGGCCGAGAATGCAAGTCAATTGCAGCAGTACATGGCCGACCTGGAAACCCTGGCCGACGACGCATCGCAATTGGTCTCGATCGCTCATCTGGGGGTAATCGATCGAATGCTGTCTGATGCCCAGGCGACTCGTCCGACGCAGCCAGCGATCAGCGATGGTGACATCGATTATGTCCAGCACCACCGTTTAGTGACTGGCAATGACGTGCTTCGCGACGATGACGGCAACGACACCTTGGTAGGCGGTGACGCGACGATCATCGCGCCGATCGTCAATGGGGCGGTATCGGATTTGCCCCAGACGAAAGTCGTTGCGGGGATGACGATGGATGAAGTCGACGCGTTGGAGTCGCAGCTGCGTGCCGATGCGGCACAGCGTGAAAACGAATTGGTCGATCGACGCGAAGCACGATTGCAGAAAATCGATCTTGAGCTCAATGCTCGCACACCGTTGGATCGGATCGCGTTTGTACCATCGCTTGATCGCGAAATTGACAATGACGATATTGCTGGCGGAGCCGGTGACGATGCAATTGCCGGTGACTTCGCCGTGATCGCAACACCTCTGGTGAATAATGAACCGACGACGGCCACGGAACTGCGAGACTTAGACGTTCACGTCGAGATTCTGCTGGACCAAGTCTCCGAAGCAGATCGTACTCACGTGGCCGAAAGTTTTGATTCTCACTTGGGCCGTGCACGACACGCCGAATCATCGACTGATGCGTTGTCCCCTGAAGCTCGTCATGGTTCTATCGGCGGAAGTTGGACGATTGGCCAAGACCAGATCCAAGGCAATGACGGCCATGACACTGTATTGGGTGACAACGGGGCAATCGTCACACCGATCATCGTTGACAATCCGACCCGGCAGACGACATTGCGTCGATCGGCATATCAAATCGGCTATCGCGAAGACGCGATGATTGCCTTCACTGGCAGTCCAGCACTTAGACAAGTCGTCTTGGATTTGGATGGCGACGTGATCGATGGTGGCGATGGCAACGATGCGTTACTTGGAGCGATGGGTGACGACCAAATCGATGGTCGCGATGGCGACGACACGATTCAGGGCGGCAACGGCGTCGATGTTTTGGATGGTGGTGCTGGCAACAACGACATACGTAACGATGGCGGAAACTACCCGCGGCTGAATGTCAACGATGCGTTGGGGGCCTTTGAATTTACAACGATGACGCCGACAACCAAGCAATTGTTGCTCGATGCTGCGTCCGGCGCCGAATCGCCACAAGGTTGGGCAGTCAGTGGAGGCACTAGCGGCACAGGGAACGGAGATACTGTCGTGACGACGCCTCCTGAACCTCGAGTCGTAACTGCCGACGGAGATACTGAGACGGTTGTGGGGCAGCCAATTGTCTTCAGCGCGACGATCTCTGGATCGCCAGGTGGCGCCGCGCAGCAGATCAAGTGGGAGATTCTTGATTCGGCAGGAGTGTTGGTCGCGACCGGAACAGGAGCAACCTTCACGTTTACGCCGACGATTGCCGGTACCTATACCGCAAACGTGATCGGCACCGATGACGCCAACGGAGAAGGAACGACTAGCCTGACACGCGATGTGCAAGAGACACGTCTGATGTCGGACGCTGCCAACCCCGGGATGTCGATTCTGGTTGTCGGCGGTACTTCGCTACGCGATGACATCCGATTGAACGATGTTCGCCGCAAACCCAATTCGGTCGAAGTTCGTCATCAGGCGGGACGCGGTGATTGGGTTCGGGTAGTCTATGACAACATTAGTCAGATTAACGTGTACGGCGGCGAAGGCGACGATGACCTGACGGCCGATCGTCGCTTGACGATTCCAGTAAGACTGTTCGGTGGAGCCGGAAACGACAAACTGCGTGGCGGCACGGCGGACGACTATCTGGACGGCGGCGCGGGAGATGACCGCATCTTTGGCCAGGATGGCTCCGACATTCTGATCGGCGGTCTTGGTACCGATCGTCTGCGTGGCGGCAGAGGTGACGACTTGATGATTGCCGATCGCTTTGAGTGGGAAGACACCGATGCGTTGTTGCTGCGGTGGACGGATACGAGCACCTCAGTTGCTGATCGAATGAGTAGTCTGATCACCGATCTTTCAAACGCGATCACTTCCGATGGTGCCAAAGACGACGTTGACGGAGACAAAGGCAACGATGGGTACTTCAGCGAATTGACTGACAAAATTCGCTCGGGAATCCGAGACCAAGACATCATTACGCTATTTTGATGCCTGTCGGTTAAGAAGAACGTCAATCGCGCGATACTCCGATCAAAGATCTGCGATTCGCTGTGAATAGCTGACGGGATCAGCGTCCGATTGCTCAGGCCTATGCGAATATTGTCAGGAAGCTAAAGTTGGTAGCAGAGCCTGTTCCAGAGACTGTGCCGAATTATCCAGCTAAGCCATGATGAAAAAATCTGCCATTCAAACCGAATCTGGTTCCATTGAACCGCAAGGTTCGCCGTCCCAAACCAAGACCGCGAAGCAGAGTAACTGCAGTACGATGCCCGCTTGTCCTGTGTGCGGCGGAAGCTTGGTGAGCATTCGCGCCAAACTCCATTGCTCACGTTGTCACACGATTTGCGAAACCTGTTGCGAAGGCGGGCCTGGCTGAACGCTGTTCAGCCAGTGATTCCTGAAAGCCTTCTTCTTCTAATCGACCCATTGCAGCACGTTGCGAATCACGGACCAGCGTCTTGGTTGGATACTTGCCGTTTTGCCCAGAATCCAGTGGTCGTAGAATTCTTCGACGGTTCCGTCTTTTTCGCGAAGCATGATCCAGTGTTCCATGAAGTCTCGCATCTCCGCGTCGCGATTACCAATGCCGTAAAACAGCGGCAGCTTGACGTGAATTTCCGGTGGCACGACGACTTCGAAATCTGGGAACATAAGTGTAAATGCCGAACCTGATTCGGCACTTACCATCAGGGAATCCAATTGTTGGTCGTTGTCGTTGAAGAAGCTCTTGTTTTTTTCGATCTCAATAAACTCTGCTTCGGGCATCAAACGCCGAACACGATCGACAAATCCGCGGCTTAGGTCGACGAAACCGATTCGTAGATTGGACATTTCACGTATCGACGCAACCGTTTGGAATTCTCGGGCACGGTAGTCCGGTACGACCAGCGCCAAGTTGACATCGAGGTAGCCGCTGGTGTGCTGCATTTCTTCGGCGCGTTCCAACGTGCCGACTAATCCCGACATGATGATGTCAAAATGATCGTCGCGTAGCTGACTAACCAAAGTGGTGTGTTCGAATCGGACAAATTCGATGCGGACGTCTAAATCACGCGCCAACGCGTGGGCCATGTCCATGTCGTATCCAACCAGCCGATTCTCTAAATTGAAAAACGCAAACGGCAGTTTGTCTTCGTTGTATCCGATGCGAATCGCTTTGCGACGGCGGATTCTTTCCAGGATCGTTTCACCGGGCATCAGCGGCGACGGATTTGGAGAGGGGGTTTCGATGACCGAAGCCTGGACGGGGCGCTCGATCAATTGAAGTTTGGAGAGAACGTGACTTCGGTCATCCGCGTTGCTGATGGAACTTCCCAGCCATGTTCGTACACCGCCAAAGATCAGCAATCCAACGACGATGATAAGGAGGGCATCTTTCAATAAGGCACTCGCGTTAAACAACAGCTGACGTCGAAAGGCAAAGATCGAAATCAAAGTAAACGTAGTCAGGTGGACGGCTCCCACCGCGTCGCCGATGCGTTCGCCAATGGTGCCCGAGAGCAGATAAAGCTGGAATAAGTCGTGAGGTAGATGCGCTTGATCCAGCAGATAAGGAATTGCGACGATGGGTCCGCCAAAAAAGGAAAAAACTCCCGTCGTGAACAGGCTAGGGAATTCGTTCCACTGCATCGGGTCGCCGACATACCAGGCTGCGAACGGGATGAACAACATGCTCAGTAGCTTGCCGACGTGCGGAAACGGATACGCCGTCGCGTAAAGTACGTCGCACGTCGGGGCAAGGTCGTCGCCCTCGGGTGAAATTTCCGCTAACAGGCGTTCGGTGTTCTGAATCAACATGGGAAGAACAACGATCAATTTGCCAGTGCCAAAAGCAGTGATAGCAGGCTGTGTCATCACTCCAAACACTTGTCGGTACGTGAGCGGTGTTACGGTCGTGACCAGCAGCGGCAACACCAGTAGCCCCAAGAATAGCGCGCCGGCCGTATAGGCGACCAAGTAGGCCTGCAGGCGAATGAGTTCGTCGAAAGAAACGGTTCCCGCCGTGCTAGCGGCAATCGCGAAGACACCGATCGGGGCGAGCAGTGTGATGAAACCGCTGACTTTTAGGAGCAACGCTGAAACGATATCCAATTGGGTGATCAGTTTCTGGCGGTTCGGAATGGTCGAAAGAGCCAGGCCAGCGCAAATGCAAAAGACGATGATCGCGGGGACTTGATTTTCCGAAAGCGAGTGGAAGATGTTTTCCGGAACGAAGTACGAAAAGAGGTCCGTCTGGCCGCCGGATTCGATCAAAGCAGAACTAAAGAATGCCCCCGTCGTTAAGGTTGGAAACGTCAGCGTCAAAATGGCGATCAGGGCCAGGGCAGCCAACCAAAGCAATCCGATCGTCAATCCACCCACCCACGACAGACGCCGCGAATCTGCCAAAGACAGTCGCCCTAGATTGGCGATCAGCGAAACGCCGATGTACGGCAACACTGTCATGCGAAGGAGTCCGACAAAGGCATCGCCGACGATCGATAGTGACGCGCAGTAGTCGCCTAGAAACAAGCCGCAGGCGACACCCAGCAGCAACCCGATCGTGATGGCTGCCGAGAGGCCTAGTTTGACGGGACCGATCGAAATCATCGCCGGCGCAAACGCAGTTGTCGCAGTTCGCTTGGGGCCAGGACTAACCGAGTCTTCGGAAGCATGACTGCTCATCGCTGTTCGCTCTGATTGACCGTCGGTAACGAGCTAGTGACAATAGCCTGCTGATTCGTTGACGAAGTGGTTGACGATTTCGTGTCCTGCATTATTCGAGCTCCACTATGCCGCCGTTCTTGCATCGTTTGTTCATTGCTCTTGCGGTATCGGCGTGCTTCGTCGGTTCCCTGTCAGCAGCTACAGCGAAGCAACCTAACGTGATTGTGATTTTGACGGATGACCAAGGCTGGGGTGATCTTAGTCTGCACGAGAATGTCGACGTTTCCACGCCAAATATTGATTCTTTGGCTCGTGACGGCGCCGAAGTCGAGCACTTTTATGTTTGTGCGGTTTGTTCGCCCACGCGTGCCGAGTTTTTGACAGGGCGATATCACTCGCGAATGGGAGTTTATAGTACTTCGGCTGGCGGCGAGCGTTTCAATGTGGATGAACAAACGATCGCAGAAGTTTTTCGCCGTGGCGGATACGCGACCGCCGCGTACGGCAAATGGCACAGCGGCATGCAGTATCCGTACCATCCCAATGCACGCGGCTTTGATGACTACTACGGATTTTGTAGTGGACATTGGGGCAACTATTTCTCGCCGATGTTGGAGCACAATGGCAAAATTGTCAAAGGCGAGGGGTTTCTAGTCGATGACCTGACGACGCATGCGATCGATTTTATTTCCGACCACCGTGATCGACCGTTCTTCTGCTACTTGCCGCTCAATACACCTCACTCGCCGATGCAAGTTCCCGATCGGTTTTGGGAAAAATTCAAAAACAAATCGATCACGCCCGATCCTGAATCGGACAATCAGAAACGACAAAATCTGACACACACTCGTGCTGCCCTGGCGATGTGCGAAAACATCGATATGAACGTCGGCCGCGTTTTGAGTCACTTGGACGAAGTCCAATTGGCCAACGACACGATCGTCGTTTACTTTTCGGACAATGGACCCAACGGAGCCCGATTCAATGGCGGAATGCGTGGTCGCAAAGGATCGACGCACGAAGGCGGTTTGAGATCACCGCTGTTGATTCGCTATCCGGCAGTGATCAAGCCGGGCACCAAGGTGTCGCGGATTGCTGCTGCCATCGACTTGTTGCCAACGCTGTCAGATTTGGCGGGCATCTCACCGGACGGTCCGAAGCCGCTGGACGGAAAATCGATCGCGCCGTTGCTGGAGGGGGATAGTACCGGGTGGAGCGAGCGTTTCCTGTTTTCGACGTGGAACGGAAAGACCACAGTTCGCAGTGATCGCTATCGACTGCAAGGGACCGGGGAGCTGTTTGATATCAAGACTGACCCACGTGAGCGCGTCGATCTTGCAAAACAACAGCCGGACATCGACATTGCCAATGACTTGCGTCAGAAACTGGCTGCCTGGACCGACGAAGTCAAACCGGTTCAATCCAAGAACGACGGCAAGTTGCGGCCAATCACGTTGGCTGATCGGCGTGCAGAATTTCACCAGTTGCCCGCCCGTGATGCGATCGGCCACGGCGGTGTTCAACGCAGTAATCGGTTTCCGAACTGCACCTACATGCGAAACTGGACGTCGACCGAGGACGAAATCACATGGGACGTCGACGTGCTAGGCGGCGGACGCTTTGAGGTCGAAATGTACTATGCCTGTCCGGCCGATAGTGTCGGTGCCAAGATTCAGCTAAGGATCGGTGGCGAATCGATTAATGCCACCATCGCTACCGCGAACGATACCCCCCAAATCGGCGCCGACGACGACCGCTTCAAACGTGTCGAAGGGTACGTAAAGGATTGGAAAGCGATGACGTTGGGGCAGATCACGTTGCGGCCAGGACGCAAAACACTACGATTAAGAGCGACCGAAGTGCCTGGCAGCCAAGTTGTTGAAATGCGACTACTGATGTTCCGCAAACTGTAATCCGATGCGAAGTGATAGGTTTTGGTAAAAAGTGTTTTGCCGCCGCGCAGTCGCAATCTTCGCATGCTCGAAACGCTACGCTTAATATCCAAATGGGCTCAGCACAGTAGAGAAACGCAGTGGACTTACACCGTGCCATTTCGCGGTTTGATCGCGGCGGGAGAAATAGCATCACTGCGAAACTTTGACGACTTTGCGGTTTGCGAGTGCTGATGGCGTCGGCAAAGCGGGGTCGAACCGAATCAATCGCTTGCCGCACTGAGATTGTGTTTAACGTCCCGCGTTAATTTGACGACTAACACAAGGTGGCGCCGTTGCTTTTGGCTGCCATGATGACCAGCGTCGCTGGTGGCATCGTTGCCTGTGCTGTGCCAGCGTCTGTTTTGTTTCTCACTGCCGAAAATGCTTGTGCCACCGTCTTTGAAAGTTCATCGCGATGCTCCTGTCCGTTCACTCCGTGTGGGAGCACGTTTAGACAAATACAAACTGATCGGTCGGTTGGGCGAAGGTGGATTTGCGACGGTCTACTCAGCGATGGACACGATCGAGAATCGCAAAGTTGCGTTAAAGATTCCCGATGCACGTTACAGCAGCAACGTCCAAAGTGTGGATGAGCTCCAGCGTGAAGTGCGGATCATGGCTCAGTTGAATCACCCGGGGATTTTGCAGTTGAAAGACGCCCGGACCATCGATGGTCATTTTGTCATGGTCTTTCCGCTGGGCAACGAGACGTTGGGGGACCGCCTGACACGGCGAACTGCCAGGGCGACCACGATCGATTACGCGATTCAGATGGTCGACTCGCTGGCTTATGCTCATGAAAAACGCGTGCTCCATCGCGACATCAAACCTGACAACTTCATTCTGTTTGACGAAGGAAAAATTCGGCTGACTGACTTTGGGTTGGCAAGAATCCAGCAAGGGTCACACGATCTATCTGCTTCAGGCACGCTTGGCTACATCGCACCCGAGCAAGCGATGGGAAAACCGGGTTATCGCAGCGACGTTTTTTCGATTGGACTGGTGATCTACCGAATGCTGTCAGGCGAATTGCCCGAGTATCCGTTTGCGGCTCCTTTGCCGGGATACGCGCGGCTTCGCAAAGGTCTGTCCAAGGATCTTGTGGCATTGATTCGCAAGGCGATCGACCCGGTGCCACAGCGGCGTTTTCGTGATGCGGTGGCGATGAACAACGCCTTGAAGAAGATTCGTTATCCACTGAGCGACCGATCGATCGTTCAAGTCGCGGCGACTCAGCGGACGACACGTCGCTCCACACGCCGCGTTGCTTAAAAGTGACCCCGCCGTCAATGCACACTTGCGAAGCTAAGTCTTTACGATGCCGTCGGCGATGCTCTTGGCTGCTTTGATGACGGGTGCGATCCCGACTCCGTGCATCGCATTGCTGATCAACGAAAGACCGGGCACATCGGCGATCGATTGGTCAATCTGACGCACTCGGTCGAGATGCCCGACATGATACTGCGGCATGGCTTGGTTCCATCGCACAACCCGCGACACGACCGGATCACCTTGCAGCCCGATCAGATCGTTGAGCTCTTCTCTTGCGATTTGAATCAGCGATTCGTCGTCGTTCTCCAGTAGCTCGCTTTGCAAGGCACCGCCGATAAACACGCGTACCAAGACGTGATCTTCCGGAGCACGGCCCGCGAATTTGGTACTCGCAAAGCTACCGGCCAGAATTCGTCTGTTCTCGATCGGTGGCACGACAAAGCCAAACGTCGTGACGGGGCGGAGAATGTCTGCGCGGCGCACACCAAGGACAACAATTGCAGTCGATGCAGATTCGATCGCTGAGAGTTGTTCGGCGGCGATCGGAGCGTGAGGCTGAAGAATGGTCGATGCGATCCGCGCGGGCGTGCCAACGACGATGTGATCAAAGGGAGCAGTGGCGGCGTCGGACTGGATTTCCCAAGTCGGTTGTTGCTGTGAACCGTTTCGCTGGTTTTCCGATGGAAGCGTCGTCTGGCGAATTGATCGAACAGGGCTATTCAAATGAATCGCCCCTGCAGGCAGCGACTGTGCGATTGAATTGATCAGGCCGACCATGCCACTGCGAAAAGCGCGAAACTGGTTGTAGCGTGCTCCCGCGCTGTTTCGTTCTGAGGAGTCCTCTCCTTTGCGGCGACGTTTCAATGTGGCTTTCGCCAGCGATCCATGCTGACGTACCATTTCGGCGATCGGATTCATGGTCGCCAGTAGGCTCAGCTTCTCCACGTCGGCGGTATAGATTCCGGAAACCAGAGGCCCCACGATTCGCTGAAGCACTTCGTTGCCCATTCTGTCACGGACAAAATCAGCGACGCTCTGGTCCGTTTCGCTGACGTTGTTGGGTTTAAATATTTCCGCGGCCAGACGCAATTTTCCGGACACTGAAAGCAACGGTGTCGTCAGCATTGGCAAGATTTTTGTCGCCCGCATCAGAACGAATCCGTCGGGAATTGGCACCAGTTTGCCATGGTGCACGATATTCGCACCGCGGCCTTCCATTTGCGGTTGGATCAACTGATCGGTTACACCCAGTTGTTCGCACAGTTGCAACGCGTGCGGGGGATTCGATGCGAACATGTCGGCACCGTGATCGATCAAAAAACCATCGGCGGTCTCGGTTGTGATGACACCACCAAGTCGATCAGCCGATTCCAGCACGGTCAGATCGATTGATGGATCCAGTAAGTGCAGGTGGGCGGCGGTAGCGAGTCCGGAGAGTCCGCCGCCGATGATCGCGACACGACGTGGAGAAGAGTCTTGCAAGCTTCTTTCGTTTCAAATCGAAGGTGGGTTGGTCGCCGAGGTGATTGTGGATCCTAAGTTGTCATGACGTTTAGAAAACCACGTCGTCGGACGAAAGCGATGGAATCAGCGGCAGTAATAAAGACAGCGGCTATAGGGGCGTGAAAGTAATGGTCACGCGAAAGAAGCCGTCAGAGGCACGTGTCGGCGACTAACTGCGTTATTGATTCATGCCCATGTCTTGATTCATTTGCATCTCCATCTCCATTTCCATTTCCATTTCTTCTCCCATATCATCCATTCCCATGCCCATCTCCATATCCATGTTCATCATGTCGTTGCCGCGGCGGTTGCCTTGGGCTCCCAACATGGTCGGCAGCTGGGCTATCAGCGGCGATAGTTGCATGAAGACAGGTTCCATCGCGGCATGAAAATCTTTTTCGTTTTGTGCTTGCATGATCGGGTCTAAATTGGCACCGATCATTCCGGCGACGATCGTTGCGGCTGCTTCAGGGACGAGGCCTCCATTTGGCATTTCGGCCAGCTTCTTATTTTCCTCTGCCATGTTTGTTTCCCAATCCGTAGCAGTCGAGGTTGGCACCCAGAAACCATCGACTTGGGTAAACGATTGGTTGCTGCCCGCGCCGTCGTAGGTGATTTTCACAACCGCGACGCCATCTTTTTCGGATACCGCTTCAAAGCTGGGGGTGGGGAAATTGAAGCCGGGGAGATTCATCAACGCCGCTAGATACGGAGCGATCTCGTCGCTGCGTTGGCCCAGCCATTGGTCAAACGGCATGGATTGCATGGTCGCGAGATCAAACGCTTTGGGATCGAAGCCGGTTCGCATCAGGCCACCGACGTTGAGCAAGACGCCCTTGACCGTGTCAAACGCGCTGGGCTGCAAAGCGGCTAGTCGCGGATGCGAAAGCAGCCATCTTTGACGGGTCACAATCATGTCGCCCGTTTTCTGCAATCCGCTGGCCAAGGTTTGATTCAAAGCGGGGTCCGATTTGCTCAGGGCAGCTTTGACATAGTTGTTCACATCGGCGCGATAGGACATCGGCAGCGCATCCAGCGATGCCCGCAACAAATGCCCTGCTCGGGTTTGATCCGCTTCCCATTGTAACTGGGCAATGCAAGTGCCTCCTGATGCCGGTGGCACATAGGTCGCTGCGGGCGACGGAGTCGGCAATGGCGTCGGGGCGGGAGCGGCTGCTTCGGCGGCTTGGCCTTTGAGTTCGCCGATCAAGGTGTTGCGAGTTTGAACTTTGTCGCGAGAAAGTTTTTGAGCTTGGATGCGACTCTGAGCATTCAAGTTGTTTAGCGCGACGGTCACTTTGCGGCCATCTTGCAACTGCAGCACGACGCTGTCGTTCCAAAGTCCCATCATGCGTGCTTCGATGGTGCGTGTTCCATTCAGGTCAGTCCACGACTCGGCTGATGCGGTAGTGGTCATCAAAGCCGCCAGCGCCAGCAACGAAGCGGACTTTCTCAGGCATGCCATGGAATCGAACGCGAGAATCGCGGGCACGAAGGTGACGAACGATCGGGAACGTGAAAAACAGGAGTGAGACATATTAGTTTTGGCGATAAAAATCGTGGGGGTGTGAATCGACGCGGAACCCACGAGCGATTGGGATTCATTATATTGGGGCATCGGCAAAAATGCGGCCCCGAAACTCTCTGATCTTGAAACCTTTCTCACCGGCAATGGGTTTTGGGTCGTCGGAAGGCCCGCGATGCCAGGTCCGGCCGAAACGACTGATGGATTAGAGCGGAGAAACGACTTTGAGCGAACAGATCGATTCGGTGCCGGTATCGGCCGAAGAGGCAGTCCGGCTGAGCGAACAGCATTACAACGCGACCATTGTGGAGCGGATTGATCACAACGATGATTTATCCCGATTTCGCATTCGTCCCGACAAAGGTGTTCCGCCTTTCAAGCCGGGCCAATACGTCACACTTGGCCTTGGAAATTGGGAGCCACGTTTGGAAGGCACTCAGGTCGAGGTATTGCCGGAAAAAAAGTGGCGACGGATCGCTCAGCGTGCGTATTCGATTTCATGCCCCATGATCGGAACCGACGGCAAAGTCGCTCCGATCGATTCGGTTGACTACATGGAGTTTTATGTGACGCTGGTTCGCCGCTCCGATTCGCCTGACAAAGATCCGCCCTCCCTGACACCGCGTTTGTTCAAAATCGGTGCCGGTGATCGATTGATGATCGGGAAAAAAATTACCGGGCACTACACCTTGGGTGACAGCATTGGCCCTGATGACACCGTACTGATGCTGGGCACCGGCACCGGAGAAGCTCCTCACAACGCCATGGTCGCTACGCTGCTGGCTGGTGGTCATCGAGGCCGAATCGCCAATGTGACAACGGTGCGGCACAAAGCTGATCTGGCCTATCACAAAGAGCACGCGATTTTGATGGAGCAATATCCACAGTATCGCTATGTGCCCTACTCGACTCGCGATCCCGAAAACACCGACGCCGCTCATCCCAATTATGTCGGCAAACGTTACTTGCAGGAACTGTTTACTTCGGGAGATCTGGCGACGGCAGTGGAGGATCCGCTCAGTCCAACCAACTCGCACGTATTTCTTTGTGGCAATCCGTCCATGATTGGTTTCGTTCCCCCGGGCGGTGATCCGCCTGCGAACCCCGGCATGTTGCCACTGCTGCGCGAGGCTGGGTTTAGCGACGATTCGGATTGCAGCGGGCCAGGATGCATTCGATTTGAAAAGTATTGGTAGTAGTGTCGCATGCAAACCTTCCAATCAGTATGCATGCGCGATAAAACACCGGTGTTGCATCTTTCAGCAGTCACGTCATACGTTTGATGCAAAAATTCTGACGACAACTTGTTAACTACATGAGGCTGAAACGATGGACTTGTCCAATACAATTGCTTTGATTCTGGGTGGCGGACGTGGAACGCGATTGTTTCCGCTGACAAAAATTCGCGCCAAACCTGCCGTCCCACTGGCGGCAAAGTACCGATTGATCGACATCCCAATTAGCAATTGCATCAACAGCGGGCTGAACCGCGTGTATGTGTTGACGCAGTTTCTGTCTGTCAGCCTGCACCGCCACCTTCGTCAGACCTATTCTTTTGACCATTTCAACGGCGGTTTTGTCGAACTGCTTGCTGCTCAGCAGACAGTCGATGAGGGTACCGACTGGTATCAAGGCACCGCGGATGCCGTTCGCAAGAACTTGCGGTACATCGAACAGCCTTGGGTCGAACATGTTCTGATACTCTCGGGCGATCAACTGTACCGAATGGATTTTGAGGACATGATGCGTTCGCACATCGAAGCGGATGCAGCAGCAACGATCGCGGGCATTCCAGTTTCGCGGAAAGACGCATCCTCTTTGGGGATCATGCAAATCGACGAATCCGGTCGCGTCAACGGTTTTGTTGAAAAGCCGCAGACCGAAGAAGAAATCGAATCGGTTCGTATGGATCCCGAATGGATCGATGCTCGAGGGATCGACAGTAAGGGCCGCGATTGCCTGGCCAGCATGGGTTTGTACATTTTCAAAAAGGACGTGATGGTCGATCTGTTGACTCAGACGAATCACTCTGACTTTGGTAAAGAGGTGTTTCCTCAGGCCATCAAGTCGCACAAAGTCCAGGTACACCTTTTCGACGGCTACTGGGAAGACATCGGAACGATTCGAGCTTTTTACGAAGCGAACTTGGCATTGGCTAGCGAGAACGCACCCTTTGACATTCGCAACCGTGACGCACCTATTTTTAGCCGCCCACGGTTTCTGCCACCGACGATCGTGTCGGAAGGTGACATCCAAGGCAGCTTGATCGCCGATGGTTGCAAGATCGGTAAGAACGTCACGATCAAGAACAGCGTGATCGGTCTGCGTACCGTCATCGGCGATAATGTCACGATCGAAAATAGCGTCGTGATGGGAGCTGACTACATCGAGCACGAAGAAAATCTGACGGAAGGCCAAATTCCAGTTGGCATCGGCAAAGACAGCGTGATCTCAGGAGCGATCTTGGATAAAAACTGCCGAGTCGGCAAAGGTGTCAAAATCACCAACGCAGCCGGGACGGAAACACAAGGCGAAGACGAGCCGTATCAAATCCGCGACGGCATCTCGATCGTCATCAAGAACGGCCAGATCGCCGACGGGTTTGAGTATTAGTTTCGGATAACCCGATCGATCTTATCGAAAGATCCGCGACGGACAGTGTTCCTCGCGGATTTTTTTATGCGCGTCTTTGGGGCCGGTCATCTGGGCGCTGATGCGCTGTCGAATTGAGACCGTATTCTGGTGAGTCGGGACGCGCAAGTGGCAGCGACTGTGCGACTTGTCTTATGCGTAGCCTCACGGCGCACGCCTTGCATTCGCGTGGAATTGTCTCGCCAGGCGGGCGGAGGCGACGGCGTGTTGTGGCCCTCGGTTCCCACCCAAAGACAATCGCCGCCATTTGCATGGCGGCGATTGGGATGAATTCAGTGAGATGCCTTTGCAACAGTCGTCGTAGCGTGTCTCCGGCGACCTATTTCAGAATCATGTCTTCGACGGTTTTGCCGCCGGGGATCATCGGCAGGACATGTTCTTGGTAGGGCACTTCGACATCCAGAACATAAGGTCCCTTGTGCTCGATCATTTCTCGGATCGCACCTTCTAGGTCGCCCTTCTTCTTGATCGATGCTGCTCCGCAGCCGTAGCCTTGAGCGATCTTGACGAAGTCGGGGTAACGCGTTTCGGCGTACTTAAACCGGTCCACCTTGCTCTTGCCAGACGCTTCGTTGTGCGAAATTGGTCCTAGATACGTGTGGGCTCGGTTGCCGTCCATGAAGCGATCTTCCCACTGAACCACCATGCCGAGGTGCTGGTTGTTGAGCAAGAAAACTTTCACGGGAAGTTCTTCGCAGAAGCACGTTGCCAATTCTTGCACGTTCATCTGAAAACTACCGTCGCCGTCGATGTCGATGACCAGCGAGTTCGGCAGAGCAGCTTGGACGCCCATGGCGGCAGGTAGACCGAAGCCCATCGTGCCCAGACCGGAACTGGAGTGCCAAGTACGTGGCTTGCGGAACTTGTAGAACTGGGCGGCCCACATCTGGTGTTGGCCCACTCCGACGGTGATTTGCGTGTCCATGTCAGCGGTGATGTCGCTGAGGGTCTTGATGGCGTGCTGCTGCAGGATGCCATCGAAGTTTTCGTCGTAGGAGAAGGGGTGCTTGGCCTTCAATGCTACGCAGTGCTTTTGCCAATCGGAGATCTCGGGCTTTTGAACCACCTTGTTCATCTCGGTTAAGAATTGCTTGACATCGCCGCGAACGGGGATGTGCGCTTCCTTGTTTTTGTTGAGCTCACTGCCGTCGATGTCGACGTGAATGATCTTGGCGTCTTTGGCGAACGCTTCGACTTTGCCAGTCACGCGGTCATCAAATCGAACGCCCAAAGCGATCAGCAAATCACAATCGCGAACGGCGTAGTTGGCGTAGGCGGCACCGTGCATGCCCAACCAGTCCAAGCTGTGTTCATGCTCGGGGGGAACGGCGCCAAGGCCCATCAGCGTGGTCACGGTTGGGATACCGGACTTGGTGATGAATTCGCGAAGCTCTTCGCTGGCTCCGCCCAGTACGACGCCACCACCGGCATAGATGACGGGGCGCCGTGCCAATTTGATGGCGGCCGTGATCTGGCGAATGGTTTCGGAAGGGATCGCGGGCGCGGAAGCTTCGTAGCCGGGTAAGCACATGGGTGGATCCATGTCGATGTCGGCCAAGTCGCCCAGTTGGACGTCTTTGGGCATGTCGATCAAAACAGGTCCGGGGCGCCCGGTCGCTGCGATGTGAAACGCTTCCTTCATGATCCGCGGTAGGTCGCTGACTTTTGTCACCAAGTAATGATGTTTGGTGATGCCGCGACAAATCTCGGCCATCGGGGTTTCTTGAAACGCGTCGCTTCCGATCGCTTTGGTAGGAACCTGACCGGTGATGCAGACGATCGGCACGCTGTCCAGTTTGGCGTCAGCGATGGCGGTGACCAAGTTGGTTGCACCGGGGCCACTGGTGGCCATGGCGACACCGACTTTTCCGGTCGCTCGGGCGTAACCTTGGGCGGCAAACGCTCCGCCTTGTTCGTGGCGAGGCAGGATCGTACGGATCGAATCGCCGAACCGAGTCAGGGCTTGGTGCATGGGCATGCTGCATCCGCCGGGGTAGGCGAAAAGCACTTCGACACCATGCTCCACTAGAGATTTGACCAGGATGTCGGCTCCCGTCATGGTGCGAGGCTCAGCAGAAGTGGCTTTAGCAGTGCTCATATCTCAATCAACAGCAAAATCGTGGTGGTTGTGTGCGTGTCTCGCGGTGAGACACTGCGGGGGGGGTGAGGTTGTCGTTATGCGTTCGTCTGAAGCAGTAGAACGCGGTGTTTTCCCTGCTGAATCTCTTTCAAAACCCAGATGGAAAGGATCTTGGACAAGATCCGCTACCTCTTGGCAGGAAACGTCTGCAAAAACTGACATTTACGTCGATCACAGAAATCCCGACCCTATCCAGCTAACGTAAGTTCGTGCCCATTCCAAGGCAATGGTTAAAACGGCCAGTGGAAATGACAACTTGGCTCAATCTAGCAGCGGTCGCCGTCGGCGGAGGCCTCGGATCAGTCTGTCGCTACCTGCTGACATTAGCATCAGCTGCCATTCCTGGTGGCTCGGGAATGCTGGGTACATCAGTCGCCAATGTGCTCGGTTGCGCCGCGATTGGCGCACTATTGGCTTATGGTGCGGACGATGGCAACCTTAGCGAGCGCACGACACTTGCGATTCGGGTCGGATTTCTGGGCGGGCTGACCACTTTTTCGACGTTCGCGGCCGAATCAGCGGGGCTGGTTGGGGATGGTCGCTGGTTGGGATCAGGGCTCTACGTGGCGGCGAATCTTTTTATCGGTTGGGCGGCCTTGATGGTGACTTCGACGATTGTCAAAGGATGGATTGCATGAGCAAGTGGCAAAAGCAGATTTCAAACCAGGTAGCGTGGGCGGTTTGTCCGGTATCGACCGGCGTGCTCGTGTTCCTGGCCACTTCACTGGTCATGTTTCTGTCGACGCTACTGGTCGGCACTGCCTCGCTGGCCGCGCCGCCGGCGTTTGAGCAAGCTTCGCTGCAACAGATTTCAGCACTAGGGCAAGTTCCATCGCTCGGGCTGGCTCCAACACCCAAGGCGACACGCGGTGGCAACACGGACACTGGAGCTCCCGAAGCGCTACCGTCCTACGCCAACACACAAGCAATGCGCGAAGATGCCTCGCTACACGCGGTTGCTTTTGCCAACGATTCGTTGGGGGTGGTGGTGGGAGATCGCGGTTGCGTGCTGCTCACGACCGACGGCGGAGCGGTTTGGCAAATTAAAAACAGCGGCGTCGAGTGTCGTTTAGAAGACGTCCTTTGGATCGATCAACGAAACGCCGTCGCGGTCGGAGGTGCTTACGACCGCATCACCGGCATCAGCCGCGGCGTTGTCATCACAACTCAAGACGGCGGTCGCAGCTGGCAGCGGTCGGATGACCGCGAACTGCCCCGACTGCAAAGTCTGTCCCGGCGAAAAGACGGCCGAACCATTGTTGCCGTCGGTGACTGGGGAGCGTCCGCATTGTCGTGCGAGTTTGAAAGTCGCAACCAAGGCGCAACTTGGCAGAACGGAGGCGAGCTGGACGGCATGAAAAATTCGCCCAACGACCCATCCGCTATCGAACTTCTGCGATGGACCACCACGGCCAAAGTGAACGTGCCGATTCGTGATGCTTGTCGCTTTGGTGACAGCGGTTTGTGCGCCGTTGGTGACAATGGTGTTATCACGCAAAGTCTTGATGCCGGCAAAACTTGGCAAACGACTCGCGGCGCCGATCGGCATGCCGCCATGTTGGTGATCGCAGCGGCGCCGGCAACTTTGCCATGGCCGGTGATTGGAAGCGAATCGCTGGAAATGCGGCACCGCGTTTCAGTTTTGATAGCCGCAACGAAAGATCCCAGTCCGGATCCTGCAGTCGGCCAACCGATCGACCGAATTCGCCAAGCTGCCGTGGCATTGGGAGCGTCCAATGTCGATTTGCTAAATGTCAACAGCGAACGAATGCAGCGAACCAGCTCAACGCCAGAGATCACACGATCTGCCGAGTTGATCCAATCGTGGGTCGCAATCCATCGCCCTACCGCGATCGTCGTTGACCAGACTTTGCCGTCGGCACTGCGCGGTTTGATCATGGAGACAGCGATCAGCCAAAACGTCGACCGCGTTTTGGGATACACGATCGGTTCGGTGGGCGAATCTGGGGGCGACAAAATGCTACATAGCAGCGCGCTGTTGCCAACCACCGGCGTGTTGGCTCGCGATCTTTGGCAAGACGCCCTGCAGTTGGTCGCGCCCAACCAAGCGATGCCCACATCGATTTCGCTGACAAGTCTGTACGACAAAAACGGCGACAATCTGCGTGGCGAATCAGTGCTGATCGGATGCGCCGTAGACGAGGGGCAAAAGTTGGCATCGCAGTCCAAGGTGGTGTCGCGGCGCCATCTGCAAATTCTGCAAGGTCGGCTTGCGCAACCCACTCGAATCGCCAATTTGATTCGCACCAGTCCAACAAGTGACGAATTTGCGACGGGGCTGACTGCGATTTTGGATCAAACGTCCAAGGAAGATCAGTTTCGACTCGCTTGGAGTGTAAGGCAACAAATTCAGTTGATCGAAGACCGAACTGCTGACTTGGAAACCAGTTGGCTGGCCGTGATCGCGGACCGTTTCGCTCATCGATCGGCGGGCAAATGGGCGCGGCTAAGATTGACTGCCATCGAAAACGGGCTGGAATGGAATCGTTTGCGAATGGCGACGACAACCTCTTTTCTGCAAGCGAGTCGATCAGGCAAAGTCGGTGAAACGCAACGAATCAAGCAAGCCTCCGAGATCGTTGCGGTGTCTCCGTTTCAAAGCAATGAAAATCGAGTGGTTCAGGCATCAGCGACTTCGCCATTGTTGGTGCCCAAACCGAGGATGATTCGGCAGAAAACCAGTCCGCAGCCAACCGCTGGAGTCGACTTGGCATGGGAGTTTCATCCGTTGGTGTTGATGGCGCGTGATGCATCACGCAATCGAGGTGATGGCGATGGATTGCAGGTCGCTGAGGAAGAGTCCAGCAACTTGAAACGTCTGATCGATGACAGCCGCGCGGTGGATTGGAGACGCTTGGTGGATCGATCAGCGACGGGTCGCGGAAACACGATCGTTGCATTGCGAACGCCGACTCGGCCCAATCTGGACGGCAAACTTGACGAACCAGTTTGGCGTTCCCCCGCGTTGGCTCGTGCCGGAGCGAAACCGCTGCCGCAAATCGCCTACGATGACGATTTTGTTTACATCGCTGTTCAGTTTTCCGCCGACGAAATCGATCGCGATCCGGGCACGCAGCAACAAACGTCTCGCGTTCGCGATCATCAACTTCAATCATCGGACCGCATCGAATTGGCGCTGGATACCGATCAGGATTTGATCACGTCGATGCAGTTTACGGCAACCGATGCGGGGCGGACGCACGATGCGATCGACGGTCACCGACAGTTCAATCCCACGTGGTACATTGCTGCGGACCGAAACCAGACGTTCGTCAACTTTGAAATTGCGATCCAACGCCGCGACCTGACCGATTTGCCGATCATCCCCGGGCAAAGCTGGCTGCTTCGATCGCGTTGTGTGAAAGCAGGGACAGCGGAAGACTCTGTGCTGCCAAATCCATCGCAGTGGTTGAGAGTCGATTTTCGATAGATCCGATGCCGCGAACTGACTGGCCATTCTGCAATTGCGATTTTGGTCGCACCCTGCCCTGATACTCAGCAACGATATTCAGCACCGATGCTCAGCAGTAACTCAAACGATTCGCCTGACGACGTAGCGTCCCAAGCGAACTCTACCGACCAGGTCCACCGCGGTTACGACTTCGAGACCGGTTTCTTGTCTCGCGCTCGTGAATGGACGGACTTGCTTCCCTGGCTAAGGTTGGTGCGAACCATGCGAGTTGCCGCTTCGCCTCCGCTGGTGCTGTTGGTCGCGCTGACGTTCGCGATTTGGCTGGCCGGGCATTCCAATTGGTTTGATCCGTCATTCGGCCCGGAAGTCGGTGACCAAAGTGCAATGCTGCAATCCAGTAGTTTTCAAGCCGCGCCCCAGTCGCTGCCAATCGCATCGTCAATTGACCGTGCAGAGTTGCCGATACGAATGATGATTCCCACGCGGGTTTTTGACTCGATCGCAGAAGGGTTCGGTTGGCAAACCATTGCCGCGATTTTTTGGGCGTTGTTTGTTTGGATGCCAGTCACGCTGTTGTTGGTCCGCCAAGGAGCACTTCTGACAGCTGGTCGTCCGATGATGGGAATCGTCGATGGATTAAAACACGCCGTCCGCCGATTTCCCTACGCGTTTGTGATCGCCTTCGTCCCGCTCGTTTGCGTTCTGTTCATCGCGATCGGGATTGCATTGCTGGGATGGCTTGGCCGAATCCATGATTGGATCGCGATGGTCGCTGCACTGCCGATTGCTTTGGTCGGTATCCTATGCGGATTATTGGCGTTCGGTGCAAACGTCGCCGTGCCACTGGGCTGGGCCTCATTGGTTAACGAAAAAGACGCTGATCCATTGGATTCACTTAGTCGCGGTTACGAATACCTCTACCGCCGACCGCTTCATCTGGTCGTCGCTTGTTTCGTCGCAACCGTGATACTGATGCTCATCGCATTGGTCGCCGGCGGCATCGCAATGGCAGCGTCAACGATTACCACATCAGCGTTGGAATTGGCTGGTGCATCGACGCATTCTGTCACAGGTGTCCAATTCTTGTTGGCTTGCTTTCCTACGGTCGTCACGCTCACCTTGTTCTGGGCACTGGTCGGTGGTGTTTATCTGATGATGCGACGTGAAGCGGGGGGGCAGGAAATCGAAGACATTTGGGTGGCACCGCTTCCAACGCCACTGCCTCTTCCAAAGCTGCCAAACTAGATCGCGAACAACCGGCGGGATAAAAATCTCGATCGATTGCCAAGACCAGTGCCTCGAAAACGAATGCCTCACTATGAATCCATCCAATCCCAATGCCGACGAAAATTTGGACGACGCCAAGCTAGTGGAAGTTGCTAAGCGGGCGACGGAAGCCGAAGCCATGATGCTTGTCGCTGTATTGGCCGATGAAAACATCAAAGCTGTCGCCACGGGGGGATTTACCGCAGGGTTTGTCGCCGAAGCCCCCGGTTGGGTCAGCGTTCAGACGTTGGAATGCGACGCGGAAAGAGCCAAGCAAGTTTTGTCGGAACTGAAAGCTCATCCTGCGGAATGGTCCGATAACGAAACTGATGACTGAATTCTTCGACTCAGATTCCGTAGCGTTGGCTCAAGCATTCGCGATGCGTTTTGGCCAACGCAGTGCGAGCGGTTTGTGATGCATCGGATTGCGACAGTTTCGACAGGATGTCCGCAAACGCAGTGATCGGTTCGGCGCCCAAATCCCATCCAGCAGCCAGGTAGGCATCGAATCTGTCAGCCGGATTCGAGCTTTGTTGGGCCACAGCCAGCCAATACTCTTTGACCGCGATTCGCCGTTGTTCTTGCGTGCCGTTGGTAAGTGCGTCGAGATAATCAGCAGGCATGCTCAAGGGCTGATCGGAATGAGAGTCGGCCGAGATGACCGCCAATCTTGCTGCAGAAAATTTTGCCGCGGTATGTGCCGTCCAGTGCGTGCGAAGCTTCACCGACTGATCCGCAAAGACTGATTGGGTGACGCCTTGTCGGTAGGCAGCAGTAGCCTGGTCGATTCGCTGCGTTTTTTCGTGGCAGTAACCCAGCAGATCCCAGCCCCAAGTGATGTCCGCAAATGAGTCCGTGACCGCTTGAGCGTGCTGCTGGGCCAGTTGCCAGTTTTGTGCTGGGCCAACCTTGTAGCCGTACCTTGATTCCAACTGATGTAGTTTTGGTTCAGGGATGAGTTCGTTGTCGAACATCCAGCTGACGGCGGTGGGCCAATCGATGCCGATCGACTGTGCGGTGCGATGATTCAAAACTTCGCTCAGCGATTCCGCAAGCGCCGATTGCACCAGTTCGCAGCGAACAGCTACTTCGGCAACGCCGTGCTCCAACAGCACGCAGGCCAGTTCTTCGCCGCTTAAAGCACCGTCCTGCAATTGATGATGCTCGATGGTCACATGATCCGATGCCCAACGAAGTAGCGGGTCGTCGGCGGTGTTCGACGTTGATTCGCGAAAATCATCCGCGGGAATCGCGTGGCGTCTTCGTGGACCCGGCAAGCGATTGCAAACCGCGCCGAACACAATGGCTTCGCTGATCTTCTTTCCCCACGGGATCCAGTCACCACCTCCGTGATACCACTGAATGATTTCGCTTGCCTGGTTGTTTCGGTCAAACTTCACACCCAGCCAGTCCCCGGCGTGGCTGCCAATGAGCGGCAGAAAATCACACGGCATCAATCCTGGCCAAATCACTTCGGGCGCGTCGCTGAGCAATTCCTGAGGATCGACGGGGTCGCAATACTCGCTCAGTCCGGTTTGTTTCCAAACGCCGCTGTCAAACCAATCCGCCAAATCCGGGGCCAAATGGCATTGGTAGCGGGACGCGATTTGCGCAGACAAACACGATGGCTGTCCTCCTGCGGGAGACTCGCCGGGCAATTCAGGGGCGTTTGACGAGTTCGCGTTGTTTGGCAATTTCGCTTGGCAATTTCGCGTTGATGGTGACGAACAGGACGAGGACGACGAGAACAATACCGCCCCAAAGCATCTGGCGGGATGTATTCGTCGGCAATAAGACGCGGTCGGTATTATCGTTTGAAGAGACCGATGCACGCAAGCTGTGAAAGACGCACTGAAAAGATCTCGCCCAGGGCGTCCTATTCGTTGACTTTCAGGTTGGGCTTGTGCGTTTTCAGACTCCGAAGTCCAGTTTGCGTAACAGCGGACTGCTGCAAGTTTACCATCTGTAGTTTTGGCAAACCGGCGATCGTGTCGATACTCTGGTCCGTCAATTTTGTACCCGTCATCCAAAGCACTTCCAGGAATTTTGCCGACGAAATGGCCTGCATCACACCATCGTCCATCGGCGTGTGACTGAGATCCAGTTCGCGGAGCGACGTTGCTTGCCCCAGCCAGTTTTGCAAATCTGGATCGACTTTGGTCAGTTCCAGCGTCAGTTGCTCCACCGATTCGGGGCTCGGTGCCAGCCGCCTGATCGCGTCATTGCTGATGGGTTGCCGTGACAGGTCCAGCCATCGCAATCTAGGCGACGGCGGTATCTGGCCAAGCGTCTCGTCGGTGACTTCGCATCCAGCCAAACAAAGTTGCGACAGCGGATGCGAAATCGGATTCGCCTCGATCACCTTGTCATCGATCGACAAGAAACGGCGCAAACGTTGCTCGACACCACGATCGATCGCTCCGCCAGCGATCTTGGCTCCGGTCGCATAGCGTTGATTCAGAAGTTGATAAATCGCGACGCGTTGCTTGGTATCGCCACTGTCCAGCAAATGATGTGTTTGCGCGATCGCGTGCGCATACCATCTGGCAATGTCCGCACGTCCTTGCGCTGCCAGCCGCCCGTCGGCACGAAGCTCGCCAATTGGCATCAGGTCGTTGTGAACCAACATGCGGTAGCGCGCAAATTGTAACCGAGGTGCATCCCATCCGCCGACTGTCGCGATCGAAGTACCGATTCGCAATGATTCAAAGTACCCTGCAATGCCTTCGACGATCCAAAACCCGTTGTCGTCGCCGGGTTTGGCACGCCCCAGTTTTGATCGAGTGGCTTCGCGAAACAATTGGTGCACGAGTTCGTGTCGGCGTGTTGCCACATCATCGTCATTCGATGCGTACAAGAAAATCGTTTGCTTGTCATCGTTGTAAAAACCCGTCGACTGTTCGATGCCTGGGATTTCACCGCCAAGTGTTTGCTGATATTCGGCCGAATCACGAAAGAGAACGACCCGCATTTTGCGACGAATTGTGATGCGACCTGGTTGGCTTTTCAAATACGCACTGACGTCTTGCTGGTTGAGTCCCGCCAAGTTTGTCGCTACCTGCGCACGAGCTTCCCACATCGGAAAAAACATTTGCGTCCAGATCCAGTAGCAAACCTCCAAGTCATTTGCCATCTCTCTGCTAAAGTCATCTTCTGCGCGAGAGTAGACGGTGAAGTGAGGCGTCGTGACTTGCTGGTACGAACCGGCTGACCATTGCAACCAACGAGGCGCGGATCGACCGCGAGCGATTTTGGCTTCGGTCGTGCCCGTGACCGGCAGTCCCAGAAACTGTCTGATTGGTTCACTGGATGGATCATCGTGATGAGCCCGCCAAAGCCGCAGATAGGCTTTCCAGCCATCGCTTGCGCCGTCACCGAACGCTTGGTCAGCAAACACGGCGTTTGCCGGAATTGGCTGGGCGACCGAATTGCCGTCTCGGGGGACAAAAAACGAAGTGCGATCGGCGGCTTCGGCACGGATGCCGCCTACGAACACCAAGCTCAACGCCAGAGAGCCCAGCCAAGCCTGCGTGAAGGACGCTTTCAAGCTAAACTGCTTGTCCAACTTCGTCTCCACTCCGTACGCACTGCATTTTTTCAAAGCACAACCTTATGTCGATGCAACGATTTACTGGATTGATTACCGCGATCACCACGGCGATCCTTATTGTGACTGGATTTTTCGCCGAAAGTAACGTCAACGCGGCAGAGAAAAACGTTTTATTCATCATCACCGACGACGAGAGCCCGACACTAGGCTGTTACGGTGACACCGCCGCTGTTTCACCCGCGATCGACGCGGTGGCTGCCGACGGAATGCTGTTTCGCAATGCGTTTGCGACCACAGCGTCGTGTAGCGCATCGCGAAGTGTGGTGATGAGCGGTTTGCATAATCATCGGAATGGTCAGTTTGGGCACCAGCACCATTATCACAAATTTGCATCCTTTCATAATGTCGTTTCGCTCTCGTTGCCTCGCGTGATGCAGCGTGCCGGCTATCGCACCGGCCACATCGGAAAGTATCACGTCGCACCCGAAACGGTCTATCAATACGAAACGTATTTGAAAGGCGACGGTCGCAACGCAGTCGGGATGGCAGAGAAATGTCGCGAATTTTTGACAAGCAAGTCCGACGATCGTCCTTTCTTTTTGTATTTCGGAACCTCCGATCCTCATCGCGGTGGTGGAAACGACAAGACATCCTCACGCGAACTCAAACCCAACCTTTTCGGCAACAAACCCGGTCGCGGTGCCTTTGAAGGTGTCGACGAAGTCTTCTTTGATCCGGCCGAAGTTGTGGTGCCACCATTTTTGCCCGACACGCCCGACACGCGTGAGGAACTGGCTCAGTACTACCAGTCCTGTGCTCGCATCGACCAAGGTGTGGGGCGTCTTGTCAAAATTCTCAAAGAAGCCGACTTGTACGACAAAACCATGATCGTCTTTACCAGTGATCACGGAATGGCGTTCGCAGGCGGCAAGACGACCGTCTACGAAGGTGGGCTGCGTGTTCCGATGGTGGTGCGTGATCCGTATCAGAAAAACCGCGGCGCCAAGTCCGATGCGTTGATCAGTCATATCGACATCACGCCTACGCTATTGGATTTTGCGGGTGGGTTGGACACCAAAAAGAACGCCCCCAAAGACATGCTCAATGCCGATCAGTTTTGGAAGAAACGGGGCGAAGCGGTCAAAGAGAATCGCAACGGGAACAAGAAGTTCGACAGCTACCACGGCAAATCATGGATGCACTGCTTGGCAAGTCCCAAGGATGACCACCACGACGCCATCTTCGCGTCACACACTTTCCATGAAATCCAGATGTACTACCCAATGCGAGTCGTTCGAGACGCAAAGTACAAGCTGATTTGGAACATCGCTCATCCACTGCCCTATCCTTTTGCGTCGGACTTGTGGGCCGCTAGTAGCTGGCAGGCGCAATGGGCCAAGGGCAAGGATGCACCTTACGGAACGAAGACCGTCGGGCAGTATGTTCAACGCCCGCAGTTTGAGTTGTTCGACATCGCCAATGATCCGGATGAGTCGACGAACTTAGCCGCTAGCGATGGTCACAAAGATGTCTTGGAAGCCTACAAGGCAAAGCTGAAGCAGATGCAAAAAGACATGGACGATCCGTGGATCATGAAATGGGACTACGAATAGTCAGCAAGATTTAGAAGGCGAATCGGCGGTTAAATCCACATTGGTTAAATCAGGAGCTGGTTGATGAATCGTATCGTAATGCTGCTTGGTCTAGCGGCTAGTATGCTGTTGGCAAGCGATCTGGTGGCAGCTCATCCGCCCGGGTTCAATGAGCTGGCGATTGGTGATGCCGCTCCTGTTTTTAAGCTGCCTGGAATCGACGGGCGGGATTGGTCGTTAGCGGATTTTTCCGACGCCCAAATCTTGATGGTTTATTTCACCAGTAATCATTGTCCCGTCTGTCACGCGCACGATCCACGGTTGGTCAAACTGCTGGCGGAACTAAAGGGGAAACCCGTTTCGGTCGTTGCCATCAACCCAAACTCGGGTGACGGATTGCGGTTGGATGAACTGGGCTACTCCAAGTATGACGATAGCTTCGACGACATGACTCCCTATGCCAAAGACGAAGGCTTCACGTTTCCGTACTTGTACGACGGCGAGACACAAGCGACGGCCAAGAAATACGGATGCTTGGCGACTTCTCATGTCTTCTTGTTTGATCAAGATCGCAAACTGCAATACAAGGGAGCGTTTGACGATTCGCGTTACCCCGATCCGTCGACCGTCAAGAAACAGTCCACACGCAACGCCCTGCTCGAAATGCTGAGCGGCAAACCCGTCACGGTCGCAGTAACGAAACCGTTTGGTTGCTCAACAAAATGGCGCGAAAAAATCTCGTTGGTCAAACAAGACGACAAAAATTGGGCCAGCGCCGACGTGACGCTTGACGACATCGACGCAGGCGGAATCGCCAAGCTGGTCGCCAACGACACGGACAAGTTCCGTTTGTTCAACGTTTGGTCGACCACCTGCGTGCCGTGTGTCGAAGAATTCCCTGGTCTGACGCAAGTATCACGACGAATGGGGCTTCGCAAGTTTGAATTGATTACGATCAGCACCGACTTGCCGAAGGATCGCGCCGCAGTGACTCAGTTTCTCAGCCGCAATCGCGCCGTGTTGCCAAAGCGACTCGCTAAGTCGCTGGAAGCCGAAGGTCGCAAGTCCAATAACTATCTCTACACCGATCCCAGCATGAGTGATTTGATCGAAGCATTGGATCCCGCGTGGGAGGGGCCGCAGCCGCATAGCGTGTTGGTCGCTCCGGGCGGTAAAGTCGTCTTCCGCCACAACGGTGCCATCGGAGCGGACGAGTTGCTGGATGTCGTGCTGAAGGAAATGTCGACAGGTTACCAGCCGGATTCAAAGTGATCTTGCGGTTGCACGAATGACATGTTGGGTGATCAAGACACGGATCGAATTCCGATCGTTTGCTGGTCAAAACTGTCGGACCTGACTTCTCCGTGTGTAACCTGCCACGGAAAACTGCATTTTGCAAGCTACAACAGAGCGACGATCTGATCGGCAGCAATCTTGGCTCCAGCGGGCTCTTTCAGTTTTGAAGCGATCAGCGAGCACGTGTCCGTCATGGTCGCATTCGCTAACACGTGGCTGAGCATGTTACCGAGCTTTGCGTCACGCCGGAGCCAGTGACCACAGCGAAGGTTTTCGACCCGCCGGGCGTTGTCAAACTGGTCGAATGCCATTGGTCGAATGATTTGGGGGACGCCCGCGGCAAGTGCTTGGGACGTAGTGCCGATGCCTCCGTGGTGCACGATCGCGGCACAGTGCGGCAACAGCTTTTGCAATGACACGTAGGGGCAGGTTCGGACTTGTGCTGGCAATTGAGCGGGAAAATTTTCGGAGTGCGACGAGAGCAAGATGCCAGGGTGATCGAGCGACTGGCAAGCTTTGGCGGCACGCTGAAAGAACTGCCGACTGTGATAGTGCGCCGTGCCCATTGTGAAAACAATCGGCCGATCCTTTGGAGGATCGAACGGAGCATCATCGTGATCGGCTAGCGGAAAACCCGCATGAACCAATCGCGGTTGGAACAGGTCCGTAGCCGGTGCAAACCACTGGGGATACATGCCAATCACCCGGTCTGGAGACAGCCACCATTGGTCCAACACGCGGCGAATAGGTGGCAGATCGTATTGTGCACGCAGTCGATTGACTGGCGGACGAATCACGGGATCCAGTCCCAAGTGATCTGCCAGATAGTAGCCCGCACGAATCAACCATGGTGGTCCGGTGGGCTCAATCGGCCAAGGTGTCAGACGCGGCGGGTCGTCGGGAGTGCGCAGCAAAACAGGCTGCAAATGCACGGCGGCAAGCTTCGCGTTTTCGTCGGCTTCGCGCACAACGCGTGATGCGAAATCTAGCGGATGCGAAACCAAGACCGTTTCGCCGGCGCGATAGTGTTTGCGAATGACGTCGTGATGCGGAACAACAAAATGATCCGCCATTGCGCGTAGAACTCGGCGTACGCCGCGGACGGTTTTCCAGACTGCCGGATCGCCCACCATTTCGTGGAATTGTGCTTCGCTGATGATGACTTCAGTTTGCAGCCCGGATCTCTCTGCGATGGACGCGTAAGGCTGCGAGATAGAGATCACCACATCAAATCCGCGCTGCCGGAGTTCTTCGCCGATTGCGATCATCGGATTCACATCGCCGCGTGAACCCGGAGCGGACAAAATTGCAAGCACTTTGAGTTACTGTTCAATCCTTTCCAAAATCGCCGACCACACTGGTTGCGGCTGATTGCCCTGGAGAGGAGTAAACATGTCGACATGTGAAAGCGGAACGGTGACGATGTCGTCGACGCCCTGGATCGTGGCGTGTACCGCAGCGACCACGCCATCCCCTTTGCCTTGCACCAATTCGTCGAAGCTATGCAGCAATGGCTGAATTCGCGGGCGAATCAATCGAACGACACTGCCGTCTTGATCCAATTTTAGCAGCGTCGATCGCAAGCGATTGACTTCGTCTTGGGTTACCGGACTGCCGGTGCCGATGATGGTTGTGTAGCGGATGTTTGGTCGGATTTTTCGCTGATGCAATTCTGTCAGGTACGGAGACTGTGGCGCTAAGTCACGCAGGCCGGGCGCCGACGGTCGATGCAGGATCACGTCAACAAGATCACCTGAATCCACCTTGCCCTCAGCGAACAAGTCCAACAACGGCGGTAGGCTTGCCCAATTGGAACCGCCGTGGGGCGTTGCCACGGTGATTAGCGATTTGATTTTCGGTCCAGCGTACTTGGGGTTTTCTGTCAGCTCGCGTGCGACCAATCCTCCCATGCTGTGACCAATCAGAACCAACGCGGGTGGCGCGTCATCAAAAAGCTGTTGCGCAAGCTTGTAGATTTCGCCCGCCGAATCGGCAATCGATTGGTGGTCGTCGTAGCTGACTGCGGCGGTAGCAAAACCGGATTGGCGGATGAAGTTGCGAAATTCGTCGAACTTAGCCGGCCGGCTTTTCAATCCGTGAAAACAAACGACTAACGGCAATTTTTCCGTTCGCGTTTTCCAGTCGTGGTCCAACTGGATGTTGGCCGGACGTATCTGTTTGACCTGGGGCGTGATGAACCCAAGTGATTTTTTGTTGCAACGAAACCGCAACGCTGGCATGCCGGCTGCATCTTGGGTCATCTGGATCGAGATTGCTTCACCCAGGGCCAAATCAATTCCGAACAACGCCAGCATCGTGGTTGGCGATCGCAGATCCAGGCTGCCGGTGGGAAACATTCGTTCCACCGATGGTGCGTCCAGACTAAGCGAACTTGCGAGACTGGTAGAAACATCTTTCCAGACAAGCGTGCCGTCGACGGTCGGGACAACGACTTCGACAAAATCGCCATCGGCCAACACAGTTTCGTTCTTTGGATTTTGATCGTTCACTTGGGCAACCAAATGGGAACTGGAAGAGGCAACTAGCAAGGCCATCGCCAGCAGTCGCCATGATGCGAGGCAGTATAAATTCATTGGAATGCCTAGAGGATCGAGTCCAGGAAATCGGCCGGGTGTCTGAGCAATTGCTGGAATATTTCGCTTTATCGCAATTGGGTTTTGGTCTCCGATTGGCTGCGACAAAGTAGCTTATCAGAGATCTCCCGCAATAAATGGTCGCTTGGCGACTGGAATTGTCTCGGTTTGGGCATGCCGCTGAGGAATGTTTGAGGATCTAGCCTGATTTCCAACCTCGATCAAATCGGTCCACTGATCTACACTAGAGGTCCCGCCTTTTACCCCACCTCCCAATGTGTTCTTGCATCCGATGATGAACTTTACTGTTCGTTTTCAGTTTTCGTGTCGTCCGAAGATGACCTTCGTTGGAGTGATTTTCAGCTGCCTGTTGGTTGGTTGTATCGCCTTGTCGTCCGTCGGTCTCTCAACCGTCGCCCAGGCTGCGAAGCCCGAGATGGCTGCGGATTTCTTGCGCACCAATTGCCTGGACTGTCATGATGGTGAATCTGCCGAAGCTGCGTTTGACGTTTCCAAAATCAAACGAGACCTGTCCAGTGAAAGTTCCATCGCTGCGTGGATCAAAATCGTTGACCGTGTGAATTCAGGCGAAATGCCACCAGCGGATTACGGTGAAGTGGATGCGAAAGAGAAAGTTGCCTTTGTCGGAGAAGTAGGCGATTGGCTTCGATCGCATCAAAAACGTAACCACGCCGACTTGGGGCGAGTTCAAGCTCGACGACTGACCAACCTTCAGCTCGAACGAACACTTCAGGATTTGTTGGCAGTCGATTTACCGCTCGCCAGCATGATGCCCGAAGAACAGCGGACCGAAGGATTCACCAATATCGCGGACACTCAGTCGATCTCGCATTTCCAGTTGGAGACTCACTTGCAGGTGGTCGATGCGGCATTGGACGCCGCATTCGGTCGAGCTACCAGCGAGCGGCCTCTTTTTCTGAAGAACTTTTCAGCGCGAGAACTTTGCCGCAACAACCCTCGCCGAAGATGTCGCGAGCCGGAGTCGTTGGGAGGCAAGGCTGTCGTCTGGTCCGGTGGTCCGATTTTCTACGGCCGCCTGCCGATGACGATGGCCCGCCGCGGAGCTTGGTACCGCTTTACGTTCACGGCGTCGGCCTTGAATTCTCCGAAAGATCATGGCGTGTGGTGTAGTGTGCGTACCGGTCAATGCACTTCGGGAGCTCCGTTGCTGGCGTCAGTGGGATCGTTTGAGGCCACCGAAGAACCCAAGACGATGACGATGGAGGCGTGGATACCGGAAGGTCACATGCTGGAAATTCGGCCCGCGGATTCAACGTTAAAGAAAGGTCGCTTCCAGGGGGGCCAAGTTGGTGCAGGCGAAGGTACACCGCAGAACATCTCGGGCCTCGCACTCCATTCGATGCAGCTGGAGGAGATTCGACCGTTTGGCGATGTTCAACGAATCCGCGACGTACTGTTTGGAGACGATGCCAAATTTGCTAACCAAAAGCGAAGCCGAAGTTTGAAGGTTTCTTACGACGATCCAAAGCATGCGGCATCGAAACAGCTGCGTCGCTTCGCCCGACGAGCGTTTCGCCGGCCCGTCGAAGAAATTCAGCTGCAGCCGTACTTGAAGATGTTGCACGAATCCATCGCCGATGGAGTGTCAGTCTCCGAATCGTTGTATTCGACTTACCGAGCCGTCCTCTGCTCGCCGCGATTCATGTATTTCTCCGAAACTCCTGGTGAACTGGACGACTATGCCGTCGCGTCGCGACTGAGTTATTTGTTTTGGAATAGCATGCCGGACTGGAAACTGTTTGGTCTGTCCAAAGAGGGCAAGCTTCGTGATCCCGGTACGGTCGCTTCGCTGGTCGACCGGATGTTGGCGACTCGTCGCGGCAAACAGTTTGTGACTGACTTTACGGACCACTGGTTGGACCTGATCGACATCAACTTTACCGAACCCGATCGCAAACGGCATGGTGATTTTGACGTGATCGTTCAGGATGCCATGCTGGGCGAAACTCGCGCGTATCTCGCCAGTATGCTCCAGCGAGACGCTCCGGTGAGTGAGCTGATCAAATCGCGGCATACGTTTTTAAACAGCCGGTTGGCTCGCTACTACGATATCGATGGAGTCCAGGGCGACCAACTGCGAAAAGTTTCCTTGACAAAAGATTCGCATCGAGGCGGTTTGTTGGCTCAAGGTGCGATTTTGAAAGTCACCGCCAACGGCACCAATACATCACCGGTGCTGCGTGGCGTGTGGTTAGCCGACCGGATTCTTGGCACTCCGATTCCGCCGCCACCCTCCAACGTGCCAGCCATTGAACCTGATATTCGCGGCGCCAAAACCATCCGGCAAATGTTGGCAAAGCACCGCGAAAGTGACTCGTGCGCTAGTTGCCACCGAAAAATCGACCCCGCTGGATTTGCTTTGGAGCATTTTGATGCTGCGGGAAAATGGCGTGACCGATACTTTCGTGTTAGGGGCAAAGGGCTACCGATCGAGTCGGCGGATGTTTTGCTCGATGGCCGCGAATTTGATGGGTTTGATCAATTCCGTGATCTGATCGCGGCGAAGCCAGAGCCACTGGCGCGAAATTTTGTCGAAAAACTGATTGTGTACGGAACCGGCGCAGCGATTAGCTTTGCAGACCGCGAAGAAATTGATCGAATCGTTGAACAGAACCGTAGTAGTAAGTACGGCGTGCGTTCGTTGCTAACGTCCGTCGTGACCAGTTCAATTTTCCTCTCCAAATAGTTGGTGCCCATCGTGAAATGCGTTCACTTTAGTTTTCGGCGTCGTCTGGAGCGACGGACTTTGCTGCAAGGCACCGGCGTCTCGATGGCTTTGCCGTGGCTGTCGTCGATGACGCCTGCATTCGCTGGCAAACCTGATGAAAAGTCCGCTGCACCCAAGCGGTTTGTTGCGATGACATTGGGGCTCGGGTTGATCGGTGACAACTTGAATCCGGCGATTGCAGGTCGCGACTACAAACCTTCGCGTTACTTAAAATCAGCGCAAGATCTTCGTGATCAGATCACCGTGGTCTCCGGCAGTTCGCATCCTGGCGTCAAAGGCGGGCACCGAGCCGAAGCCAGCATTTTGACGGCCACGGCAATGGGTTCGGCCGGATTGGTACGCAATACGATTTCGCTGGACCAGTACCTTGCCAAGCATCTTGGCGACGCAACCCGATTCCCTTCCTTGGTGCTTAGCAACGGAGGCAGCACCAGTCCGTCGTACACGGAAAACGGATCGATGATCCCGCCGGAGGATTCGCCTTCGGCACTGTTTGCAAAACTGTTTATCGACAACTCTGCCCGACAACGTGATCTGCAAGCTGATCGGGTTCGTCAAGGTCGCAGCATCATGGACTTGGTGGGCGAAGACGCAAAGTCACTCTCGCGTGAATTGGGTTCCGGCGACCGAGATCGATTGGACGCCTATTTTACCAGCGTGCGTGACTTGGAAAAACGCATGGCAGCGAACGAACGCTGGGCCAAGATGCCCAAGCCCAAAGTGGACGCCAAACGGCCCGTCGACATCGGCAACGGCAGTGATCTGATCGGACGGCAACGCATGATGTCTTCTGTCATCAAGCTGGCTTTGCAAACCGACAGCAGTCGCTACATCACCTACCACATCCCCGGTGCCGGCGGCGTGATCCCAATCAAAGGTGTTGACGAAGGCTATCACGGTTTGAGCCATCACGGACGCGACGAAGAAAAATTGTCACAGTTAGCGTTGATCGAAACCGAAATGATCAATGCCTGGGCGGATTTCTTAAGAGACCTACAGTCGACCAACGAAGCGACCGGAAATTTGCTCGGCAACACAGCGGTTTTCATGACCAGCAACCTTGGCAATTCGTCCAATCATGACAATCGAAACATGCCTGTGCTGTTGGCCGGTGGTGGTTTCCGCCACGGTCAGCACTTGGCGTTTGATCAAAAGAATAACTATCCGCTGCCCAATTTGTATGTTTCGATTTTGCAAAGAATGGGCATGCCCGTGGATACTTTTGCAACCAGTACAGGTACGATGACGGGATTGGAAATGGCGACCTAATCGCCGCTGAAAGCTCTTCGACTGCATCAATAGGATTAGCAAAGTCGTGCCCGACAACGAGCCTTGTGGCGATTTTGCGCGACCTTTGCACGTGACCGTCGTGGCTTGGCAATCGCTGCCTGCAATCCTGACTGATTCTGCACGCAACGTCGGCGGCCTTGAATTAGCTGCCTGGAAATGGAGCAAGGCGCTGGCCGTTCACAGCGACATGGATGTTCGCATTATTGCTCGCTCTGACTGGCGAAACGAAGAACGAACGATCGATGACGTTCGTGTTTCCATGATCGCACATCGTCGAGAGAACGTGCGCAGGAGCGTGTCGGCGTGCATTCAAATCGACAATGGAGTTCGTCTGAAACGGTTTTCGCCAAAGTTGCTATGGCAGATCCCATACCTGGCGCTAAGCTGGCCGTGGCGAACGCCCGATCCAGAACCCCTGTCACCAGACGATCGACTTCGCAAGTATCCGACGGATGTGTGGATCGCGTTGGGGGCGAGTCGCGAAAGTGCGGGGGTGGTTGCTACGGCGATCGAGCAAAACAAACCTTCGCTGTTGTTGCTCCAATCCAATAATGATGTCGACCCGACCTTCATCAGTAGTCCACAGCAGCGCAGCGCCTACGGGGAGTTGGGCGAACACTGTGTTTACGCACTCCGGAATGCCACCGTGATTGCATGCCAGACCAAGCATCAACAGGAAATGCTCGCCAAACACTTTGGCCGCGAAAGCGTGCTGCTGCCAAATTCCACCGATCCCGGTCCGTGGCGAGACGCGGCCCGCACCGAGGGAGACTACGTTTTGTGGGTCGGCCGCTACGATCGTTTTCACAAACGTCCGCATCTGGCATTGGAAATCGCTCGTCTGGTGCCCGAAGTTCCGTTTCGCATGATCATCAACGAATCGGATGAACAGGTCCGCCGAGAGGTTCACAAGAATCTGCCAGCCAATGTGCAAACGACGGACTACGTAGCCTTTGACAAGATGCCTGAGCAGTTTGGGCGAGCGCGTGTCTTTCTTTCCACCGGAAACGCTCAGTACGAGGGGTTTCCGGCAGTACTGCTGCATGCCATGTCCGTCAGAAAGCCGATCGTGTCGTTGGATGACTTTTCCGGTTTCATTTCCGATAGTCGCAGCGGAACGGTGGCAGACGGTTCGGTCGAAAAAGCCGCCGCCGCCATTCGCGACTATTGGAATGGTGGTGCAAATTATGACCACCAATTCGCGAGTGATTTCTTAGATCAAAATCACTCGATCAACGCGGTGGGGCAACAACTGGCGGACCTGATCCGCCAGATGGTCGCGGACAGCAAAGCGGCTGTTTCGACGAACAAATGATGCGACTTTGCTTGATCTAAAAAAGCGAGTAGATGAATGGTGCTGCGGGCGACGCGGACAGAAACGCCAGTCCGATCAGTAGTAGCGTGATCACCAAGATCGGCGCGAGCCACCACTTTTTGTTGTTCGTCAAAAAGTCAATGAATTCACGGACGATACCGGGGTCCGTATCCTGCGAGAGGCTCTCGAAATCGTCGGCGTCATTCGTGTCGGACGAGTTTTTCGATGAATCGTCAGGGGAGTTCATGGTATTCAGCGTCTTGTTAATAGGTGTCAAAGTAGCGAGAAGGCTTTGACGCAGTTTTGCAATCAGTCCAAAACGAATCGCTGTGTGGGGCGTCGCTACGCAATCCACGTCCACTGCATTGCAGGATCACACCGATCGGTGTCAGAATTCCATAATAGACGATCGCCAGGATAATGATGGTCGCCACCACTTGGATTGGCTTCGTTACCGCCGCAAAACCTCGGTAAATCGGACGCCGAGTATTTGGAGCGAGGTAGTAAATGGCCGCTAAGATGACACCAAAAGCAGTCAACCCGGCGGCCACCGAGTTAGCTTGCCAATTCCAATATGCCACCGCGCCAAACGCGACGAACAATCCGGCCAGAGAAGCTCCGAAGTAGCGTAGTTGTTGATCGTTGAGTTCACGTTGAAACATGTTTGGAAAATCCAGCTCAGTCCAGATCAAACTTAGAAAGGTGATGGTCGATTTCGTGACGCGTTGCTTCGGGTTGATCGGCTTTGCGTAGCAAAAAACCTTCCACCACCAACACATCCATGTTGGTCGCCATAAAACACCGAAAGGCATCTTCCGGAGTGCAAACGATCGGTTCACCACGCACATTGAAACTGGTGTTGATCAACAGCGGACAACCGGTTCGACGAAAGAACGCTTGGAGCAAGCCTTCTAGCAGTGGATTTCGATCTCGATCGACTGTTTGCACGCGAGCCGAAAAATCAACGTGCGTGATCGCGGGGACCGTGCTGCGGATTTCACGCACTTTTTGCAAGCCTGATTCGCCTGCCTCGTCGTTCCTGATTTGATGTCGCTGTGCAACGTCAAACACACAAAGCATGTAGGGGCTGTCGACTCCATCGGGCATGTCGAAATATTCTTGCGCGTGGTCCGCCAGTATCATCGGGGCAAAGGGCCGAAACGATTCGCGAAACTTGATCTTCAGATTCATGATCGACTGCATTTTGGCACTCCGTGGGTCGCCCAAAATACTTCGATTTCCCAGAGCTCGCGGTCCAAATTCCATTCGCCCCTGGAATCGGCCAATCACTTTTTCGTTCGCCAATTCTTCGGCGACGGTTTCGCATAGTTGCTCTTGGTCGTCGTAGAATTCGTACTTGGCACCCAGCTGATCCAAGGATTCTTTGATGTGTGAATTTCCAAACGACGGTCCCAACAAGCTTCCGGATTGTTGATCCGTGTTGCTATTTGCGATGCGTGGTTTGTTCATCAACTGATGCCAGATCAACATCGCGACGCCTAATGCACCGCCCGCGTCCCCGGCAGCGGGTTGTATCCAAACATCGTCAAAGATTCCTTCGCTGATCAGCTTTCCGTTGGCGACGCAGTTCAAAGCAACCCCTCCGGAGAGACAAAGGTTTCGCATCCCCGTCGTCTGGCGCAGATGCCTAGCAGTCTTCAAGACCACTTCTTCGGTCACCACCTGAATTGACGCTGCCAAGTCCATGTCCAGCTGACTGATCGGAGTTTCGCTTTGCCGAGGCGGACGGCCAAAGAGCTGATGAAACCGCTGCGACGTCATCGTGAGACCTTGGCAGTAGTTGAAATACTCCAAGTTCAAACGGAACGAGCCGTCGTCGCGAATCGTAATCAGCTTTTCGCGGATGGCATCGGCATAGATTGGCTGGCCGTACGGCGCCAAACCCATCAATTTGTATTCACCCGAATTGACACGAAATCCGGTGTAAAAAGTAAACGCGGAATAGAGCAGCCCAATCGAATGAGGAAACCGAATCTCTTGGTTCAATTCGATCTGATTGCCGCGGCCAACGCCCAGGCTGGTCGTGGCCCATTCACCTACGCCATCCATCGACAAGATCGCGGATTCGTCAAAAGGCGACGGATAAAACGCACTGGCTGCGTGCGATTCGTGGTGTTGGCAAAAAACGATGCGACGTTTGTACTGTCCGCCCAGTCCACTGCGGATTTCACGTCGAAGGTGTAGTTTTTGTCCGACCCACTGCGGCATCGCTTTCAAAAACGAACGATAGCCTCGCGGTGCAAAACTTAGATAAGTCTCCAGCAATCGATCAAATTTAAGCAGCGGTTTTTCGTAAAACCCAACTTGATCCAGTTCGTCCGCCGAGATGTCCGCTTGGGACAAACAGTACTCCACAGCGTGCTGCGGAAAACTGGCATCGTGCTTTTTCCGGGTAAAGCGTTCTTCTTGAGCTGCCGCGACGATTTCGCCATCGACAATCAGTGCGGCAGCTGAATCGTGATAAAAAGCTGAGACGCCAAGAATCGCAGTCATGGTGTTCGTTGATGGGAAATGATCTGCGATATAACGCTAGGCCGAATCGGCAACCGGGGAGGATACAATCTAGCGGAACGTCGAGCTCGATGCAGGTAGGTGACTTTTACCGGAATTCTGAGCGTGGTGCGCGGTGCAATGACCGCTGAGGTGTCGATTGCTAGACTAGGCCGATCGAATTCTAGATCGCTGTCGTTTGCGATGCAGTCGCCCCGATTGAGTCAAACTCGCTGATGAGCATTCTTTTTGTTGTTGACTCCGATGACCAGTTGCGCGTGGGCATGCCTTGGTGCTTGCGATTCGCGACCGAAACCCAATCGGATTTTCATTTGGTTGTGGTCGGCGACGATCGAAAAGTTCTGTTGAAGCATGCTCAGCTGAGCGTCGCGTCTCATTTGGAACAGTTTGATTCGCCGATCAAAAAGCCGTCGGTCACACAGATCGCTGCGGATGCCAAAACCATCCTGCGGCATGCCGACTCCATTGGATGCCGAAACGTTCTGATGATCCGGTCCGATGGCGATGAATTGCAATGGGCAATCTTTCGGCAATCGCGCCACATCGTTGTTTTGCTGTCGACCAACGAATCACCTCCGGTCGAACGCGAACATGTTTTCAGCGTGATGGCGGAAACCCATCCGACGACGAACCGAATCACCGAAAAATTGCTCGGATTGATTCCCAGCAAAATTGTCTGTGACCAGCTGATTTCCGATGATCGAAACGCCGCCGATACCAATCGACAGGAGCATATTGGTTGTGCAATCGAAGACCTCAAAGCGGAGGGCTACACGCAGCACGACCTGCTTTGCATCGGAGTCGAGACGCCGGATCAGAACGATGTGGCATTTCAATTTGGCAAAGTTCTGATGAGTTCGGACCTGCCCGCTTCGATCGCGCTGATCAGTGACGGAGATTCTTTTTCGCAGGCAATCACTCGGTCGCTTTCCGAACGAATCACGATGTGGGTATCGACCATCGCCCCGCCCATGGAACGCGATGAGCGAGTCACATTGGTGCAGAATTTGGAGACGGGCTCGGTACCGAATCTGGAGTTTCTTGGTCTGATTTCGGCGTCGTCCATGTTGGCCGCGTTTGGACTGCTGCAGGATTCTGCGGCGGTGATCATCGGTGCAATGTTGATCGCTCCTTTGATGACACCCATTCTGGGTGCGGGACTTTCTCTTTCGTATGGAAATCGCCCGCTGTTTAAATCTTCGTTGCTAACCATTTTGCTTGGGTTTGTCGGAGCACTCGGTGCGAGCATTCTGTTCGGATGGCTGGTGCTGTTGGTTCGGCCGGCGAGCGATAATCATTTAGATTGGATTACCCCCGAAATGTGGTCGCGTTGCCGTCCTTCGCCGCTCGATTTTTGTGTCGGGTTAGTCGGTGGCCTCGCGGCGTCTTATGCACAGACTCGAAAGCATCTCTCGTCCGCGCTGGCCGGTGCCGCGATTGCCGCGGCGCTGGTGCCGCCCATCTCTACGGCAGGACTGCAAATCGCATTTGGGATTTGGGGCAACTTGGATCCGTCGCAAGTACCCGCTGGGGTTCTGCCGATCGGAGGCCCCATTCTGTTAGTGACTGTTAATGTTCTGACCATCATGATCGGCGCTTCGTTCGTGCTTTGGGCAAGAGGATTGCGAAACGAGTCGACGAGTGCGACGCGGTCGAAATGGGTTCCACGCGTTGTGTCGCTGTTGCTTTTCTTGACCTTAGTGATTTTGGTGACCGTCGTCGGGCCAGAATTCATATTCCCGTCCGACGGATGATTTTTCGGTGAGCATCTGGTCAGGCATGACCGCCAGGAAGTTTGCCGAAATCGCGCCCTGTTTTGTAAATGGCTGTGCCATACTGTTAATCAACCAAACCGCGATCGACGACGAAAGGGAAATTGACGATGTCCAACACCATGTATGAAGACCAGCCGCAAGCAGCTCCGCAGTCCACCGGAAATACCCGCGGTTGTCTCTTTGGCTGCCTAGTCGCCGTTGGATTGGTGTTTGGAGCCGTCCTTTGTACGGGGATCGGCGGGTATTGGTTTTTTACCAGCCAAGTCGAAAAATACACGGCCGACGCGCCACTGGATTTGCCTCAAGTCGAATATGCCCCCGAGGAACTTTCGGCATTGCAAGATCGCTTGAAATCGTTTGAAACCGCGGTCGAAGGCGGTGAAATTTCATCACAAGAAATGGAGCTCTCAGCCGATGACATCAACGCACTGATCGCGAACGAAAAAACACTCAAAGGCAAGGTTTTTGTCAGGATCGCAGACGGACAAGTGACCGGCGATGTCAGTGTTCCCGCCGACATGGTTCCCGGCGGATCGGAGAGGTATTTCAACGGCTCGGCGACGCTGGACGCATCGATGGAGAGCGGAGTTTTGATCGTGACGTTGGTCGATGCCGAGGTCAACGGCGAAAAACTGCCTCAGAAATTCATTGACGCCATGGCGCAAGAAAACCTTGCCAAGGAAATGTATAAGAATCCCGAAAACGCCAAGACGATGCGGCGGTTCAAGGACATCCGCATCGAAGGTGATAAAGTGATTTTGACGTTGAAGCCGACCGAAAAAACCGATGCCGCGGAAGTCGAATCTGGCGAAGAGACCGCGACACCCGCTCTGGACGAGTTGGACGACTTGGATGAGGCAGCGGCGTCTGATCCTGATAACGCGTGACACGGATTGTCCAACCGGTCGCCGTCAAAAACGCGCCGGTTTGTTGGACTGGTATTCGGTCAATCGCGTCTTGATGTCATCGCGAACCGAATCCGAAGTGGCGACCTCCATCGCCTTTTGGGCAAAGCGAATCGCTTCTTTAAAATTTCCTAGCTCGGCGTGAGCAGCCGCCACGTTGTCGATAATCCAGGCTTCTTTCCACTCGGTCGCCTCACTCGCTTTGGTAGCGTATTTCAAAGCAAGTTGTCCGTCGCGGATCTGGTCGTCAGGACAAGCCGCCAGTAGCCAAGAAAAGTTTCCCAAAAGGTCACTGTCATCTTCACCGACGACGGCAACAGCGGATTCGAAGTCGGCCTTTGAGAGAGTAAACCGTTTCAGGGTCATGTAGGCCGACGCACGCCAGGTGAGCGCGTAGCCGTACTTTGGGTCCAGCTTCAATGCACTCGTGTAGTCGTCCACCGCATTGTCGAACCGGTCCAGTTCTTTCCAGCCAATCGCTCGGTTTGCGAAGTCATACTTGGTAGGTTCCATCGCGATAACGCGTGTGTAAGCGGCAACCGATTGCTCGTAGTCTTCCATGTCGATGAGAGCACTGCCGCGACCACGGAGAGCAGCAACGTGGTCAGGATCCAAGCCGATCAATGAATCGTAGTCGCGGACGGCAAGTTTTGGCTGGCCGTTAGCAAGGTATTCATCGCCCCGATACTCCAAGGCCGTTTTGTCTAAGGGATTGGACTTTAGCCGTGAAGTGAAATCTGCGATCGCCTTCTTTGATTCTCCCAGACGCCGATATACAAAAGCCCGATAGAGATACGGCTCCGAGGATTTCGGTTGCAGTTGGATGGCTTTGCTGTAGTCAACGATGGCTTCTGGATTACGTTTTAGCGCATAGTACGCATTGGCCCGCATGTAGGTGCCAAGCCACTGAGCGGGATCTAAGTCCAACGACTTCGTCAGTGAAGCGATCGCTTGTTCGTGGTTACCGAGCGAATTGTTAGCCAACCCATGGTAGAGCCAAGCCTTCGCCGACGCGGGTTCAATCTTGAACGCTTGTTCAAAAAACGGGAGGGAATCTTCGTTGCGATCTTGCACCCAAACACTCATTCCGTGCCCCAGGTAGCTTCGGTGATCTTTTGGTTGCAGTTGGATGCATTTGGCGAATGCTTCTTCGGCTTCTTTGTATTGCTTCAGTTCGTACTTTGCGCCGGCCAGTCCAAGATTGGCACGGAAATGATTTGGGTCTGCGACCGTCACTTTGGTGTACTCAATGATCGCCTCCCAAAACTTGCCGGCTTTCTCCAACTCTTTCGCACGCGCCAGTGAGGATTCATTCGCTAGCGGAGATCCAATCGGAATAGGATTCAGCAAAGTCATAGCAGGCAGCGAATTGCCTATCGCGGCGTCGACCGGCATTTCGGTCGATTCGTCTCTCGTCGCTGCGGTCGGAAGTGCTGCGGGCGCGGCGTCTTCGTCCGGCTTGCTCTCCGTCTGCTTGTCCGTTACTGGAACGAAATCGCTTTCTTCCCGTTTGACCAGAGTGGCCCACCCTTCGGTGCTGATGGGGACGCTAACGGTTTTGACCGCACCGTTGGCAAATCCGATGACCAGTCCCTGATCTCTTTGTCGCAAATGCAAGGATAGATTTGACCCGTCCTGGTACGTCAGATCTTGAGGTTTGGTCCATTCAACTGCCTCGGCATCGCTTGCCTCAAGCAGCATGACGGTTTCTCCTTTCTTGAAATCAAAGCGTTTCATGTTCAGTTTTTGGTCGCTGGGCATCGAAGATTTCGGATGTCGAACCGCCAAGTAGCTTGTTTTTCCAATCGCCTCTTTTGTATCGATCGAGCGGAAGACGCCGGGCATTTTGTTAATCAGTGGGCGGTTGGCGGGACTGTCCCATGGCTGATCCCTTTTGAATTGCTCGTACAAGGATTGTTCGCCCAACATCGGTAACAATTCGACTCGCCAGCTCAACAGTCGTTTTCCCTCTGCGCTGCGAATGTCCGTTGGCAACCCGCCGTTGAAATCATTGTGGTCTTGTATCGCGAACAGGAGGTTTCGCATTTGCCGACTGACAGCGCGAACGGGATTACTCTTGTCAATCGAAGCAGTGATTAGATCATCGAGCGGATCGGCGATCAGCACGCCCATTACGACCGTCGCTGCGCCCGTGGGGGGAAGCGTTTGCCGGCGAACCAGGTCAATGCCGTCATCCAACTGCACGGTTAGCGATGCTGCGGACATGTGCTTGGTAACGGTGGGTAGCGAAGGCAAAAATCCATAGTCGATCTCCACCAATTGCGTCAGATCATCATCCAGTTCGCTGATTGCCAGTGCCGCGCCGATCTGAAGAAATGGATACGCGATTTCGGCAATCGCTTTTTCATTCAGCTGGATTCGCGCCGCACCGCTCAAGTGGTCGTCGCCGAAGACAGGTTTCGTGTTGTCGGATTGGCTCGTGCGGTCCAGCAACGCATAGATGTTTTGCGGAAAGGTTGAAACAATGAGTCGATTATCATCCAGACACCAAGCTGGTACTAACCCGAGACCGGGGCCGCGACGATAACGACCCTGCGGCCGCTGGTTCGTCAAATACGAAACCGTTTTGCCGCTAACTTCGCGGCTTTGGATGCGAAACGGGACGCCTGCTTCGGCAAGTCGCCCTTGCAGCTTTTCGATTGCTTTCTCGAAAACACTTTGATCATTCAATTTGATCGCGCCCGTCCAACCGGTCAGGAGGCGACCGCCTTCGCTAGGCGACGAATAGAATTGGATCGAATCGCCCAACGCTGGAATCAGTTCTTCACGAAGATCCACGCCGGTCGCTTCCCGGACGAATTCTTCGATCTGCTCATTCGCACCCGGTTCAATCAGTTCAAACGCCTGCATCGCCGATTCCGTTGTCGCCATCGCGTTGTACTTGAGTGCCGACCACAGCGTGGCGTCCGCGGGTACCAAGGCTGCATCGGAATCCTGGAGTGTGCCGCCCCATTGCTTTAGCTTGTTCAAAAGAGCGTCGTCGCAGTCAAAGTGTGTTCGAACGACGATTCCGTTTTCATCTAAGCCAGTCGCACACACCATCGAACGTAATCCGTCGATATCAAGTGCAGCCAGTTCTGGCGGCATCTGCGATCCACCATTCAACGCCTTGGCAAAATGCTGGACGTTGACAAAAGAAAGGTTAGCCAGACGCGGAACGTCGACTTGTTTTCGAGCTGTTTTCAGCCAAGACGCGACGCTCGTTTGCCCGCCCGCGGGAGTTTTTAGACGCGAAATAATGGTCGCTAGTTCGTTTTCGCCCACGGCCAGGATCATGAAGCGGTTGCCGATCGTCACTTGAGCTGGCAACGGTGCGTCCTTGAACGAGTAAACGTCCAACGTTTCTAGCACGCTTGGCACCAATTGATCGCCGCTCATTTTGGCAAGTGAACGAAGTGCTAAGTTCAGCTGGCCAGCATCTTCACCCAGGTCACAGACCAAGCCGCCTGCAAGACTTCCTTCGTTGATCCGAAGGTAGAGGGCGGTTTCATGCGACAGAATCGCATTTAGAAACTGGGACCCGATCACGGCGATCGCACCCGCCGAAGGATCTTTCTTTCCGACCCGAATCGCCGCATCGCGATAGTTTTTCATCACATGCCCGAACAAGGCCTGGATCTCTGGCTCGGCCAGCAAACGTTCGGTGCGATTTTTACTGTTGGCTTGGGGAGCGACCACTCGGCTCCACGTCACATAGGCCCCCACATCATCCGGAGGCACCGACAACATGCGAGTATCTCCTGGCGACGGCGGTATTCCCAACGGAAGCCCTTGCGACAGGCCCCCGGCGGCGACTCCGCCAAACAAGTAGCCGTCCTGAGCATGGGTGACGGAGGTTGTCATGGTCGCGACGATACAGGCAATCGCGAACTGAAGTTTCACTTGGCTAAACATGAGGCAGATCGGTAAAAGGTTGAAACGGAATGTTTCTACAGCGTCAAAGAACGCATTTTGTGACGATGAAAACCGAACCATTTTCAAAAATGATGTTCGGCCGACTCATGACAATGTAAACGTCCTGCAGGCCAAGCTGATCGGGCCGAAAAATTTCCGATCAGTGGCGGCACGAAGCGGCCAAGAACGCCGCTGTGTTTTGCGGTTCAGGCAGTGAATGATGCGTGAGCAAAGGTTCACTACCTGCGTCGTCGATCACGGCAGTTTGCGGCGAGAGGAAGCATGAAACACAGGCCTGAGTCCGCGATTCGGGATCGAAGTTGTCGCTGGACTGCCGTGCTGCGGTGGCTTGTGGCGGGGAAACGACCTAAACGCTTTGCAGGTGCAATTCGGAGCTCGCCGAGGCGACGGATTCTTCTTGGCGATAGCACGCGTGAAGCGATCGGAACAACTCTGCAATGGAAAAGAAGTTTACATGATCAGTCGACAGCACTAAGAACGGCATCGCTTCGCCGCATTTTGCGAACTTCATTTGGTTGTCAGCCACGGTGCACTGTGTGATGTCTTCGATGGGGATCGATCGCACGTTGCCGTTGGGACCATCGTGAATCCGCAGTGCATCCATGGTCAAGTAAACCTCGGGCGTCCACAGTAGTTCGCCTTCGCTTTCCAATACGGAACTCAGATGATTGCGAATGGCTGCGACGGACGATTCCGCTAAACGCGCCATCACGCCTCCGGTCGACTTGTGCCGTTTATGTTCAAGTTCGCAACTGATCGGCCGAATGCGACCATCGATCACGAAGTGCAGGCGAGCACGCGTGCCGATGTACATTCCATTGGCGTGATGATCCGTTTCGGAAATTTTGAACTCTCTGAGATCGGTAAAACGAAACGCGTCTTCGGTGCCCCTCAAGTTCAGCCGGACGCCTTCGGGAAAGACTTCCAGACGCTCGGAAAACCGCCGTGTCTTTTTGCAGACCAAGTAGCAGACAAAGACTGCCAGTCCGATGCCAAGAACCGTTGCAAACATGACTGTCGGCGATTCCTTCAGCATGGAAGCCGCAAAGCCAGTAACGACAGCTACGCCGCAGATGACCAGCTGAACTTTTTCGGAGGTGGATTCGATGACTCCCAGTGAGGGGCCAAAATCCTGAGCGTCTGCGATTTGAGTTTGCATATCGTTAACATGGCAAGTGGATCGATGAACCCCGAAAACTAGCTTGCGAGTAACGCTGCGGAGGGGCACCCCGTTCGTCCACAAAGACGATTCTTCGGTGCATCCGCGATCTGAAGACCGAGTGAACCGGATGTGCCGATTAGTCGGGATCAAGCTGATGCGTCCGTGGGCGGCTGCACGTACGAGGGAACTTACGCCATGCCCCATTTGCGACGGAGAAACCATTCGCTGCTGAGGCATCCGGCGAAAAGAAGAAAGACGATCCAACCGCTCAGGGGACCGTCGCCCAATCGATGCTTTTCGACGACCGGCGTTTCGGCTTTCCGACGACGCTGCTTGATCGTCGAGATCAATTCGCCTATCTCATCGGACGAAAACGCACGCCCTCCATGATCCGACGTGAGATCAGCAAGTTGTTTTAGGTAAACGGGATCCGCCATCACACGCGCCATTTCGCGACTCTCGTCGATCACCTGAAACGCAAGTTGCTTGGGCTGGAGATTTGACCGATCGTCGGACGGTCGCACTTGAAGATGAAAGAACCCAGCAGGCAGCTTGGGCAAGCGACCTGCGACCGAGATGTTTCCGTCGGCGGATGATTTGGTAACTCCGCTAACGGAGGTGACTTGGCCTGCTGAATCAATGATTTCGGTGATCAAATCCAGTTCGGAGGTGTCGCTGCCGATTGATTCGACTCGTCCGCTGAATTCAGGTGGTTTGTCGATCGAAAAACGCCGCGCGTCCATTTTGATCACGATCTCGTCGCCACCACTTTCTTCGCGAGCGAGCAACCACAAAACCAGTTGACGCCAAAATCGACGGTGCAATTCGCTTTTGCCGGCTCGCCACCATTGGTAGGTCGAATCGAAAGCCAACGCCGCGACTCGCCCGCTACCGTATTCGCCAGTGACCAACAGAGGCTGATCTTTGTCGGATTGCAGCAGCACCTGCACACCTGGTGTCGATTTAGTTTTGCCAAATCGGTTGACGCCTTTCATCGGTGGCAATTCGGACCAAGTCTTCGCCGGATCTTGGCCACCCAACTGAGTGATCGGATGGTTGCGAGCCAAGATCGCTTGCACGGGACCGGTAAGTTGCCCCGGAAGCAAATCCAGATTTAGGTTGACACCCTGACGGCGTGCATCATTTCGAGTGGATCCATCCATTTGAATCGGTATCGCCGCGGCCAAAGGTGTGTCGGCATAGCCGCCGGGGCCATAGGTGTTGAACCCGCCAAGCATGACTAAGCCAGCGCCCTGCCCCACTACTTCTGTCAATTGTTCCAGCTGTTGATTGCCCAACGCCGCCGAATCCAAATCACCGATAATGTAGACATCAAATTTTCCAGGTTTGAAAACAGTTCCCAGATCGACTGGCCAACTGCGATCGGTCCGTAAAAGGTCGTAGGTCAGGAACAAGTCGGGTGATCGCCGAAGGGATCGACGCAAAAAACGTTGTTCTTCTCGAGCGGTACCTTCCAAGTAAAGAATCCGCCCGCCGCCTTCGCGAACATCCACAAACGCGATTTGCCGATTGTTGTTTTCAACCAATTCGCCCGCTTGGGTTGGCACGCTGACGACCAACCGGTACTGGCCAGGTGAAGGCGCGGTGAGCGGGACTTTCAACGAAAACACTTCCGACGACCGCTCAGGAACCACGGCCCGCTGAGCCGCTTCGGTCGACTTGCCTGAGGCATCAATCCAAGCCAGTTCGATCGGTATTTCGATCCCCGAAAGACCTCGTGCCTGCACTTGGAATGAAACATCGAAACCGTTGTCGGCAAACAACTGATAACTTTCGTTCAGCGCGCTGACGTCCGCATCACGTCCGGCGTCGCCGCCACCGGAAGGTCCAATCGGAATCGGCCAAAACGGTGCACCGAGCGAGTTGAGTGTCTCGATAGATCGTTCGACCCCGATGCGACCGGTGGTTTGCGTTTCGTCGCTGCCGTTGGACGCGAGCGGCGCGGTCTGTGCCCCATCGCCGATCAAGACGATGCCGGCGATCGGTTTTCCTGCAGCGGACTGAATCGCTTTTGAAGCCGCCAAGTTCAGGTCCGTCAGATCACCGCTGGGCGACAGTTGCTCCAACGCATCACTGGCATTGGCCGTCAATTGGCGAACGTCTCGGTCATACGTCAGCAACTTGATTTCTAAGGAAGTGTCGCCTCCGCTCAGGCCTTGTGATAACTGCTTCCACACTTGTTGCTGAGTTGTCCAGCGATCACGGCCGTCGCGATCGGGGAGCGTCATGCTTTGCGACGTATCCGCGGCGACTATCAGCACTGCTTCTGCCGGCAGGTTGTCGGTGCGAATCAGAGAAGGACGCAGAACGGCCAGCAAGAGTGTGAGCGCGGCGCATGAGCGAAGTGCAATCAACCAGTAGCGTTGCGACGAAGTCTTTGTCGGTGGTGTGACCAACGCGATCACCGCGACGACAGCAACCGCGCATACGATCGCTAGAACGATGGAGCCATAGATCGGTTCGAAGCCAAACTGGGTCATGCGGTCGCGCTCCGACGGGACACGCCGCTGGATTGACGTCGTGGTGATGCATAGAACCGATTGCCCAAAATCAGTTCCAGCAAAAACACCGCCAAAGCCAATAGCAGTAGCGGCGAGCGGAGCGATACTCGGTGAGACGTTGCGACTTCGGCTAGTTCCACTTCATCCTGATTGGTCGCGACGGCGTAGAAATCGGGGCCAAACCAGTCACTCAAAGCAGCGACGTCAATCCTTTTTAAGCGAGTCAGAGCGGCAGGCAGATTCGCGCTAAAGCCTCCGGTGTTTTTACCGCCACGCAGCCAATAGGTTCCTCCGCGAGCGACATCAGCGATCACGACTTCCTGAGCAGCTGGATCAACGTCAATCGGCACGGGCAACGAGTTGCCAGGCGGAAAAAGCTGCAAACGCAAGTTGTCCGTTTCTTCCGATGTGTTCGTTTCGTTCGTCGCGATTCCGTCGGTGGCGTTGCCGATTTTGACTAACTGAGGCTGCCCGACGGTCGGCATCCAGTTGTGGGAACTGCGGCCTGTCAGTGATTCGGCGATGAACCTGACCAATAGAAACGCGGGCCAAGCTTCGGCACCAAAAAGATCGTTCCACTGCTTTTTAAAGTCACCGGTGTCGGGGATGGGAGTCGTCAACATCACCCAACTGCCTGTTTTCGTAGTACCCGAACTGCTCGCATCGCCGGAATTTTGAACGATCCGCTGAATCAACGCCGGGTGTTTGGTGCCTGCGTAACGCATCAAGACTCGATCGCTCGGTTGTGTTTCTACTTGCCAGTACTGCCGAACTCGAAAGTCTGCCCAGGGAACACCATCGGAAATCTCGGAGAAGATCGCCAGGATCGGATGCGCTGATTGAACGACGTTTAGAAACGTGTAGGGTTCAGGGACTCGCCATGGTCGCAATAAAGTTGGCAAGGCATCGCTGCGAACGGAAGCCAAGCCGGCCGCCGGTCCCACACAGACAAACACGTTGCCTCCGTCAGTGACATACTGTGCAAGTGACTCATCGGTCAGAGTCTCCGTTGGCGGATCCAAAAGCAGTGCGGCATTAAAGTTGGTGAGTTGCACGACGGGCAAATCGTCGTAGCCGATGCGTTGGATTTGGTACTCGGCGTTGGGGTCGTCAACCGAGTAAGGAGACGTGATCACTTCGGCGATCTGGTCGGCTTGCTCGGTGTCATCACCGACAAGCAGCACTTGTGACGGTGGCAAGACTTCGACTGTGAAGTACCGTTTGTCGTCCAAGCCGAGGGCATCTTCGCCGATCAATTCGATCGTGCCGTGGTGGATTCCCGTGGCAAGTGGCGGGATCGTCAGCACCAACTCGCGGCTTTCACCCACCGTGATTTCAGCGTTCTTTCGATCGACCTGCTTCAGTGCTGGTCGGACGACTTTGCCGTTGCGAACAACGGGCAACGCTGGGTCGCTTTCGTAGAGCGACAATTCGGCGGTTACCGATTGCGTGCCTGCGATCTGCTGATTTGTTTGCAGCGGTTGGTCTGCGGACGAATTGGCGGTTGGCAAAACCTCCCCCGCGGATGAGTCCGTCGGTGGAGTCGTCGTTTGGGCAGCCGAAAGCGAAAGCACGGTCGTGAGTTTGACCGGTACGCCAGCAGGAGGCGTCGTGTCTTGTATGGTTGGTACGCCAAGCGAACGATTGGATTCCTTGAAAACGCCGAGGTCAAAAAAAGTGACCGGGACGGTCGGCGATTCAGCAATCGTGGTCGACAACTGCGGATCGAGAGCTGATTCTCCCCAAGTCGGTTCTGCCAGATCACTGATAATCAACAGCTGACGATTTTCTAATTCACTGGTGCGAACCAAACGAACTGCTGCATCGATGCGGTTGGAGATCGGTTGTGTGACTTCGGTGGTGCGAAGCTGATCGACTTTGGCTATCGCGCTGGACGGATCCATGGCAAACGTTACCGGCACGTTGGATCGATCCACGATGGCTATGCGACTGGTGGGCGGCAAACGCGAGATCATCCAGTGTGCAATCTGTTTGATTCGGACCAGCCGATCGTCTTCGGCCGTTTTCCAAGCAGCGGTCGGCGAATTGTCCAACACAATTGCGATCGCGGCGGGCGATGCATTGTCAATCGCAGGCCGTTGGCCCGACGCAGATGTGTAGGCTCCCCATCCAATCGAACCCAACAAAAACGCGATTGCAGTCGCAGTCAGTCCGTAAGTCAGTCCCCGTGACTGCCCGCGTGACAGAGCCAGGGTTGCCATCCCTAAAAGCACGATCCCGACCAGGGCCAGGATTCCAATCGTCAACCAAGTCAGCGATAGGGCTTGGTGAATAGCGGGCCGAGCCAAGGCGAGTGCCAATAAAGCCAGTGCCGCGATTCGCAAAGCCAATAGCCACCAACGACGAACTTGCAGCTTGCTGCGATTGTTTTCGTATTTCTTGGTCAAGAAACGGATGGACGGAAAAACCACTTTCTTGGGTTCCCGGCGCGCAACCAAATGCAGCACGATCGGGATAGCGACAGCCATCACAGCGAAAATCAGACTGGCATTAAGAAAGGTCACTAGCGAATCGGTTAAGAGGGGCGGACAAAAAGCTCGTCGTAAGATCGGTCGCTTAAAAACGGCTTTGGCGCTGGATCAAGTATTCTGTCAACGCTTTGTCGAACGGCATGCTGGTATCCAGCGGAACGTAGTCGATCTGCAAGTTTGCGCAGCCGGATCGAAACGCGTCGCGAAACTCATCCAGTTGCTGCAAGTACTCGCTGCGAAAGCCGGTGGCATCGACCGAAATGGTTTCGCCGGTTTCAGCGTCCTCGAATTGCACGGGGCCTTCGTACGGAAAGTCGACTTCGGCTGCATCCAGTACATGAAATAGGATCACGTCATGCCCGCCGTGGCGCAGGCGGGCCAGAGACGACAGGACTTCCTCGGGATCCGACAAGAGATCCGAAAACAACATCACCAGCGAATGTTGTTTCAACATCGCCGCGACTTGGGTGATGCACTTGGGCAAGTCGGTGTTGCCTTCTGGTTTAAGCGTCGAAAGCTGCGCCATCACATCGCTAAGGTGCCCCCGCCGACTTCGTGCTGGCAGTCTGGCTCGCATTTTTTCGTCAAACGTGATTAGTCCCACCGGGTCTTGTTGCATGTTCATCAAGTAAGTCAGCGACGCCGCCAGGCAGGTCGAGTATTCAAACTTGGTCATCGTCTGGCTTTCGGTGAACCCCATCGATGAAGAAAGGTCCATGACCAGGTAGCCGGTTAAGTTCGTTTCCGCTTCATAGCGTTTGGTGTAGTACTTGTCGGTTTTGGCATACACTAACCAATCAATCAGTTTGGGATCGTCGCCGCGGTTGTATCGCCGGTGTTCGCTAAACTGCACCGAGAATCCTTGCGCCGGGCTGCTGTGCAAACCTTGCAAGAAACCTCGTACCACCATTCGCGCACGCAAATCCAAACGTTTGATTTGCTGAAGCGACGCAGGCGAAAGAAGTGCGGACATTGGAGGCAGTCTACGTTAGGCTTTCAGCTTTTCGGGTTCAGGCGGCAGCACATCTGTTAGCAGACGGTCGATCACCGCGTCGGTGTCCATGCCTTCGGCCTGGGCTTGAAAATTAGTGGCGATCCGGTGCCGAAGTACCGGTTTGGCGATCTTTTTTATATCGCTGGGGTCGACGCTGAATCGGCCGTCCATGGCCGCGAGTGCTTTCGCGCCCGCGATTAGGTTTTGACCCGCGCGCGGTCCGGCGCCCCAGTCGACCAAGTCCTTGACGTATTGAGGGGCCGTTTCGTTGCCTGGCCGCGTCGCGCGGACGAGCTGCGATGCGTAGCGAATGACGAATGGATTGACCGCGACGCTGGAGACCAATTTTTGAACATTCAAAATCGCTTTGGCCGACAGCACTTTGTTGACAATTTGCTTTTCGCCTCGAGTGGTCACCGTCAAAATCTGTTCTTCTTCGTCCGCCGTGGGGTAACCCACTTTGATGTTGAACATGAACCGGTCCAATTGGGCTTCGGGCAACGGATACGTGCCCTCTTGCTCAATGGGGTTCTGTGTCGCGATCGTAAAAAACGGTGCCGCCAAATCGAATGTATCGCGTCCGACCGTCACTTGCCGCTCCTGCATCGCTTCTAAGAGAGCGGCCTGGGTTTTCGGAGGCGTTCGGTTAATTTCGTCGGCCAGCAAAATATTGGTAAAGATCGGGCCTTCGACAAAACGAAACGAACGTTTGCCCGATTCGTCCTCTTCCAAGACCTGGGTGCCAGTAATATCCGAAGGCATCAGGTCAGGGGTAAACTGAATTCGCTTGAACGATACATCCAGGATTTCAGCGAGCGTGCTGACCATCAACGTCTTTGCCAGTCCCGGAACGCCCTCCAAAAGACAATGGCCTCGCGTAAAAATGGCAACCAGCAGTTGCTCGATGGTGTCGCTTTGACCCACAATGACTTTGGCCAATTCGGCTCGCATCGTTTGCTGGTGTTCGGCAAACTCGCGCAGCACGTCGCCGATATTGCGACTGGCACTTGGTTTTGGTGGGGGAGTAGGAGAACCGCTCATGATCGAAAAGCAAAACCGGGTAGTTGGCAAACAGGCTGGCGAGAGTTCATGGATGTCAATCGATCCAATCCCCAAAGGGTTCGCTCGAAAGTCATGGCACTATCTTACGCGAGCGACCGGAGATTCGCGAAAGGGGGTGCCCGGTTTAATGTTGCTGTTGGCCGTCGGTGTTTGCGTCGTCGGCATTAGCCTGGTGCAATCACAGCATGCGGCCAGCGCCGAAGTGGATGCGACTTCCGTGCAACGTTCGATCGATCGCGGGGTTGCCTATCTTCGCAAAACACAATCCGATCGCGGCGGCTGGGAAGAGTTCAGCGGACAATCGTGCGGAGCATCGTCGCTGTGTACGTTGGCACTTTTGAACTCCGGCGTTTCGCGAGACGATCCCGATCTGACTCGCGCGATGCGTTATTTGCGCAATATCGAGCCGAGTGAAACATATTCGGTGTCTTTGCAGACGTTGGTGTATTGCCAGCTAGGCGCTGCCGGAGATCTGCCGCGGATTCGACGCAATGTTCAAGTCTTGGTTCGAGAACAGGTCAAAGACGGCGCGTTTGCAAAACGCTCGGGTGCTTGGGGTTACGGCGGTGATCGTCTCGGTGGCGATCCGTCCAATACGCAGTTCGCATTGCTGGCACTCGGTGCCGCGCAGGACCGTGGGATCGAGGTTGATTCGGCTGTATTCGAACGTTCGTTAAAATACTGGCTTTCGCGGCAAAATCCAAAGGGTGGTTGGGGGTACGGGGGCGGGACTTCCGCATCAGGCAGCATGACGTGCGCTGGGATAGCGTCGGTGATCATCGCGCAAGGCCGGTTATCAAAAGGCAGTTCGCAGATCACCGGCGATCAGATTCGCTGCTGCGGTGGCGCGGATGCGGACGACGATCCCGTTCAAAAGGGCGTCGATTGGCTTACCGATTCGTTTTCGGTAACGGTGAATCCTGGCGGCCATCTAGGAACCTACTTTTACTTTCTCTATGCGCTCGAACGAGTCGGTCGACTGTCGGGGCGGCGATTCATCGGAGACCATGATTGGTACCGCGAAGGGGCCGAACAACTGCTGGATCAGCAAGACAACTTTCAGGGTTTTTGGGCAGGAGGTGGCTGGGAGGAGGATCGCAACATTACGACAGCGTTCGCATTGCTTTTTTTGAGCAAAGGAAAACGTCAAGTCGTGATCGGCCAATTCCAGCATGGCGATGGCAAGAGCCGCAATTGGCAGCAGCATCCCGATGGAATGCGCCAGCTGGTGCGTCATGTCGAAAAAGCTTGGCGGCGCGATCTGACTTGGCAAACCATCCAGGGCAAAGATGCCAGTGTTGCCGATCTGCTGCAAACGCCAGTGTTGGTGATCAGTGACAGTCAGTCTTTGCAATTGACGAATGAAGCCCTGGAGCGTTTGAAGCAATACATCGACCAAGGTGGAACGATTCTGTTTGAAGCCGACGGTGGCGATGGCTGTGGCGATGCATCGGCGTTTGAAAAGAATGTCAACGAAATTTGCCGGCAATGGTTTGGCGGGACCACGCTTGCCAAGTTGCCGCCGACTCACCCGGTTTGGTTTGCCGAGCGTAAGGTCGACATTGGCGGCATCGACGCCGGAGTGATGGGGGATGACTTTTGGGTGTACGGTGTTCAGGCGTGCTGTCGGACATCTGTGTTCTATGTTCCCCGTTCGCTGTCGTGTCGCTGGGAGCTAAGCGATTTGCTGATGCGGCGAAACGAAGTATCGGCGTCTGTGACAGGCCAGCTAGATACGTCGGTACGGATTGGCCAAAACATCATTGCGTATGCAACGGGCCGCGAGTTGAAGGACAAGCTTGATAAACGAGTGGTTCTCGATAGCGGGCCATCGATCAAGTCGGATCGGGGCACTGTTCGCTTGGCCTATCTGAGCTTGGATGCGGGCGGGGAGGAAGCACGACGAGCCCTTCCCAATGCAGCGGCCATCATCGGTAAACGCGCGTTTGTTCGACTCGCTCCGTCCCCGGAACCTGTGTCGTTCGACGCCGACGAACTGAAGGATGTGTTTGTGCTTTGGATTCATGGACGCACTGAATTTCAATTCACGATCCAGCAACGAGAGGTGCTGCGGGAGTATGTGCAAAACGATGGCGTGATCATCGCGAGCGCGATTTGCGGCAACGAAGCATTTGCCGCTTCATTTCGAGAGGAAATAAAACGAATTTTGCCCGGTTCGCCACTGCTGAAGATGCCTCCGGAGCATCCTGCCTTTACCCCCTCTTTTGACGGTGATGATGTGCGTCGTGTCACAGTTCGCAAACCTGTGCTCGGTGGCGGTGGTCAAAGCATCAACCGCCGGCAATCGCATCCCGTCTTGGAATACGCCGAAATCGATGGCGTGGCGAATGTTTTCTTTTCGCCGTTGGACCTTAGTTGTGCCCTGGAGAGCAGCAATTCGGTTCAATGTCCGGGGTACGATACGAAAACGGCAGCCCAAATCGTCGGGAATTTGGTTCTTTTTGCCCTGCAGCAATAGCCCTCACATTCTGTGCCAGCCGCCAGGTCGCCCGTTGCTTTGGGCTGCTTTCGTAGGAAAATGGTCGCTTTTCTTACCATTTGCGAAACCCACCGAGCGGCTCTTGGTTTCATATCATGACAAGACAGTCGGTCGACTTTCTCGGCGATTTTCGGCCCACAATTCTCTTTTTAACCTTTTCGGATACTGATTTGATGAAAATTTCACGCGCGGCGACTGGGTTGTTCGCTTTGGCTCTACTGGCATTCATTGCTACCGATGTGATGGCTCAACGTGGTGGCGGACGTCCTGGCGGCGACGGTGGACGACAAGGAGGAGGAGGAGGAGGAAGAGGAGGCCCAGGGGGTGGCGGAGGTTTTGGAGGCGGCGGTTTCGGTGGTGGTCGTGGCGGTGGAGGCGGCGGAGACGCTGTCGCTGGATTGCTTCGCATCGAAGAGGTGCGCGAAGAAATCGAATTGATGCCTGACCAAGAAGAGGCCTTGGAAAAGATCGCCTCGAACCGTGGCAACCAGGAACGCCCCAATTTTGATTTCCGAAACGCGAGCGAAGAAGAGCGAAACGAGTTCTTTGAAAAAATGCGAAAGCAGCGAGACGAAGCAACGGCGAAGGCCCGCGCTCAATTGGAAGAAATTTTGCTGCCTGAGCAACTCGATCGCCTGGACCAAATCGCTTTGCAACAGCGTGGCGTCGGAGCGTTGATGGACGAAAAGGTGATCAAAACCCTGAAGATTTCGACAGCGCAAACGGCTAATCTGAAAAAAGTTGGCGAAGGCATGCAAGAGAAAATGATGAGTCGCATGGCTGATCTTCGCGAATCGGGTGACCGCGAGAAAATGTTCGAGGGAATGACCAAGGCTCGCGATGAGCTGAAGAAGGAAGCCGACAAGGGAATGATGGACGTTCTGACGGCGGATCAAAAGAAGCAGTTTGAAGACATGAAGGGTGAACCATTTGAAATGCCTGAGAGCGCACGCCGAGGCGGCGGACGCGGCGGCGCTGGTGGTGGTGGCCGCGGCGGCGCTGGTGGTGGTGGCCGCGGCGGCGCTGGTGGTGGTGGCCGCGGTGGCGGTGCTGATCGCGGCGGAGATCGTGGCGGACGCGGTGGCGGAGATCGTGGCGGACGCGGCGGTCGACCAGCTGCTGAAGAGTAGGCCGCGAGTCGACTACAAGTCGAACTGAGTTTGCCGCCTATCGGGCGACACAACTGAATTGAATTCGGAATCGCGGCGAAGCGCTCCGCCGTGCCGATAGGGGTGAGTTTTCGTTGAAAACTCACCCCGCTTTTTATGCGCAGAAACAACTCGTTCGTAGCATGACGAGCTAAGCCAGGCCATCGATCGCGTCGATGGCGCTTACGCAGCAGCGCGATGTGAATTGGACACGACTATCAACGCTGCGACGGTTTTGTCCGTCGCACCGCAGTGTTCGTCGATCACTTGCCGCGCGGCACGGCCCAGTGAATCGGCGGCAGGCACGTCACTGACGCATCGGCGAACAAAGTCGGTTAGTTCCGCCTTGTCGGCGACTCGCACAGCACCATGGCCATCGATCAGGCGTTCTGCGATCTCGGCAAAGTTTTTGGTGTTGGGCCCAAACGAAACGGCACACCCGTATCCCGCTGGCTCCAGCATATTTTGTCCGCCACGATCACCAAAACTACCTCCGACCGTGGCAATTTGACAAACGCCCCACCAGTGCGGCAGTTCGCCGATGGTGTCAATCAAAATCGCGGTGTCTGCATCCCACTGGCTGTCGTAGAGTGAATGGTCGGTCGATCTTCGGTGGGCTTTCATTCCGTGGGCTTCGACCAGGCGAGCAACGGTATCGAAACGTTCGGGATGCCTGGGGACAAGTATCAGACGCAATTCGGGATGCAAGGTTTTCAGTTCTTGATAGACACTCAGTCCGAGTTCTTCTTCGCCCTCCTGTGTGCTGCCAAACATCCAGACACGCTGCCACGGGTCAATGCCCGCCCACTGCTGCCGGGAAGCAACATCCGGAGTATTGCGATCCGTGGGAGCGTCATCAAATTTGATCGAACCGGTCACGGCGATGTTCTTCGCAGGAGTTCCACACGATTCGAATCGCTCGGCACAGGTTTGGTCTTGGCTACCGACCCAGGTCAATCTTGCGAAAGTAGAACGAGTCAGTTTCGAGAATTTTTGATAGCCGCGGGCGCTTTTTTCGCTCAGCCTGGCGTTTACTACCATGATCGGTAGCTGCGATTCGTCGGCGATTCGGATCAAGTTAGGCCATAGTTCCAGCTCAGCCAAAATCAATTTTGACGGCTTCAGATTACGGAGAGTGCGACGCACGGCCCAAGTGAAATCGAGCGGGCAAAAGAACACAGCGTCTTCACCGAAATGTTTGACAGCTACGTCGTACCCAGTGTCCGTCGACGTGCTGATCGCAAAAACAGTGTCGGGGCTGCGTGCTCTTAGCTTTTCTACCAGCGAAGGCAGCAAGTTTACTTCGCCGACACTGACCGCATGCAACCAAAAACACTGTTTGGAATTTGCATTCAGTTTGGCAGCTTCGTGAATCTTTTGAGCGCCGCTGGGCGAGAGCCCCAGCAATTTGTTGGCGACACCGCGACGATAACGCCCGTGGCGAATGATCCGGTAGGCGACCACGGGGGAAGCCAAAAACAGCGCTAGCGAGTAGATCAGATTGGCAAGCATCGGAATCCGTTCCCGTATTGTTCGTCATCACAGGTTGGCAAGTCGTCCCCCGCTGCCAAGCTCATACGCCTGAACTCCGAGCGGCTAACCCCGCGACGAAATCCGCACGTTTGGCTTCGCAGACCAAACGCCGCAGCAAAGGGCTGAAGCTAGTCGTCGGTCGACTTGCCGTCCGTTGTCTTACTTACGCATGTGGCAAGCTTTGTACTTCTTTCCGCTTCCACACGGGCAAGGATCGTTTCGTCCTACCCGAGGAGTCGTGTTGCGGATCGTTTCAATCTTTGTCTCTGTGCTTTGATTGCTGGCGTCGGCAGCCTGTTGAGCTTCCGTATCCGAATCCATTTGGATTCGTGACGTGGATGCTGCATCTTCATGCTTGGCTTCGCCATCGACCCAGGTGCTGCGAATGAAGTCTTCGTTGAAGGACTCCATTCGGAAAATCAAATCGGTGACTCGTTCCCCGACCGATTCCCACATGGTGTCAAACATACGCATGCCTTCGCGTTTGTATTCGACCTTGGGGTCCATCTGAGCGTAGCCCTTGAGACCGACACTGCTGCGCAGGTGGTCCATTGTCAGCAAGTGGTTCTTCCAGGCATCGTCAACGATGCTGAGCAAAATTTGACGTTCCATTCGTCGCATTTCGGGGTGAAAGCGATCGTCCACCGCACCATCGAGCGCCAAAGCCAACTCGTGGCGGTTCATCCGTGACAAATCTTCCTTTTGTGTCTTGTAGTTCAGTTCGTCGTGTAGCCACTGAACTAGCGATTCCAATTCGCCACTGTCACCGCAGGCCACTGCAGCAGTCGTGCCAGGATCGGATTTTCCAAACACGGATTGCAACTTGTCTTCAGCGACTTGATATTTCGCTTCGGCAGCGTCTCCCGTCTGGCGACTGTACTGAACCAGTTGAACTTTCAGTTCGTCGCGGTTGAGCCGAATGTCATCGATATCCAGGTCCACATCAAAGCGACGTTTCACCCAATCAACCAAGCCTTCACGATCCAGTGCGACCTGATCGCCTTGCTGATTGGTGAATCTCGAAATTCCGGCCAGGACGGGATACTCCGACTCTTTGGACGCATACTCTTCTTCGGCCCGCTGCATCAACGTGTCGGAAACTTTGCGTACGTCTTCTTCGTCGCGAAATTCATCGGGCGTCGTTTCGATTCCGAATTTGTGCCGCATCCAGGCGCACATCGTTTGCAGTCCGAAATCGGCTGACAGAAATGGTTCGCCTTCACTGAGGTCGGCCTTTTTGATTTTCTCGTGAGCCTTTTTGATCAGCTCCTGATTCATCTCTTCGCGTTGCATTCGCTGCAACTGATGATCTTTGTAGTTGGTGCCCAGCGTGGTGTTGGACCAGTTGGCCAGAGCCTTCCAGTTCCATTCGTCTTCCATGCTCTCGGGCAAGTTTTCTTCGATGATGTCATCGACGGTCACTTCAGCCGCACGTTCTGCTTGATCACGCGCGTAGACTTCTGCCATCTGAAGATCCATGTTCAGAAAATCACGGGGCTCCAATTTGCAGTCCAGCTGTTTTCCCGCGTAAGTGGCGAACGTGTCGACACCGTAATGCTGATCCAAAAACGTTTCGACGTACTTGTCGATCTGCCCACGGATCAATTCCAGAACCATCTTTCGCGAACTGTGTCCGTCCAACAGGTTTTGGCGGTACTGGTAGACGCGTTTGCGTTGTTCGTCCATGACTTCGTCATAGTCCAGCAAGCTTTTGCGGATCTCGTAGTTGCGTTCTTCCACTTTCTTTTGAGCCGCAGCGATTCGCCGAGTGACCAATTTGGATTCGATCGCTTCGCCTTCCTTCATGCCCAGGCGTTCCATCATGCTTTTGACAAAATCGCCGGCAAAAATTCGCATCAGGTCGTCTTCCAACGACAAAAAGAACCGGCTGCCACCGGGGTCGCCTTGACGTCCACATCGACCGCGAAGTTGCAAGTCAATTCGGCGTGATTCGTGACGCTCGGTACCAACCACACAGAGGCCGCCAATTTCGCGAACCACAAGGCCTTCTTCGCTCATCTTTTCTCGATCGTCGATCTCTTTGACCAACGCGTTCCATTCATCGTCGGGGACTTCCAGTCGAGTCGGATACTTGTGTTGCAGTTGTGCCCAAGCCATCGTTTCGGGGTTTCCGCCCAGGATAATGTCGGTACCACGACCAGCCATGTTGGTTGCGATCGTGACGGCACCGATACGGCCAGCCTGCGAAACAATTTCCGCTTCGCGACCGTGCTGTTTTGCGTTGAGAACCGAATGCGGGATGCCTCGACGTTCGAGCAATTCGGAGAGACGTTCGCTTTTTTCGATACTCACGGTACCGACCAAAACAGGGCGTCCGGCTTTTTCGATCGCGTCGATTTTGGTTCGCGGAATGTGCTCGGGGATGCGCTGTTCCTTTTCAGCGATAACCACTTCGCTGTCCGATTCGCTTTCGATGGTGCCCCAAATTTCGCTGCCATCTTTTAGGACCAAAACATCCCATTTGTGATGACGTTCGACTTCCGCAGCCAGTGCTTTGAACTTGTCTTTTTCCGTCAAGTAAATCAAATCGGGATGTTCGATTCGCTGCATTTCGCGGTTCGTCGGAATCGCGACCACATCCAAGTCGTAGATCTTGCGAAACTCGTTGGCTTCAGTCATCGCGGTACCGGTCATACCGGACAGCTTCTTGTACATTTTGAAAATGTTTTGCAGCGATGCTGTGGCAAATGTCTGCGTCTCCTGTTTGATCGGAACGCCTTCTTTTGCCTCGACTGCTTGGTGCAGACCATCGCTCCATTGCCGGCCGTCCATCAGGCGTCCGGTGAACTCATCGACGATGACGATCTGGCGATCTTTGACGACGTAGTTGACGTCTACCTTGTACAGGAAATGTGCCTTCAGCGAATTGTCGATCAGGTGCGGCCATTCCATGTTGCCGGCTGTATAGAAACTCTCCACCCCGGCGAGTGTTTCTGCTGCACGCACACCTTCGTCGGTCAGCGTGACGTTGTGCTGTTTTTCGTCGACAGTGAAATGCTCTTCTTTGACCAATTGACGTGCGACTCGGTCGGCTTCGCTGTAGCGGCCAAGATCCAAGTCGGCAGGGCCGCTGATGATCAAAGGAGTTCGCGCTTCGTCGATCAGGATATTGTCAACTTCGTCGATGATTGCGTAGTTCAACGGGCCTTGGCACTGTTGCGCATCGCGTGGAAAGCGATCGTCGCCCTTCGCTGCGGGACGCATGTTGTCACGCAAGTAGTCGAAGCCAAATTCGTTGTTAGTGCCGTACGTCAAATCACACTGGTAGGCGTCTTGTTTGGCGGCGGTGGACATGCCCGACTGGATTGCGTTGACCGTCAAACCCAGGTTCATATAAAGCGGAGCCATCCACTCCATGTCACGGCGAGCCAAGTAATCATTGACCGTGATCACGTGAACGCCTTTGCCTTCGAGCGCATTGAGGTAGGCGGGCAAAGTTGCCACCAAAGTTTTACCTTCACCGGTCACCATTTCAGCGATGCCACCGCCATGCAAAACCATGCCACCGATCATTTGGACATCGTAGTGACGCATGTTCAAAAACCGCTTGCCTCCTTCGCGGCAAACGGCAAAGGCATCCGACAAAATGTCGTCAAGCGTTTCGCCTTCGCGCAATCGTTTGCGCAGCACTTCGGTTTGGCCACGAAGTTCGTCATCGCTCATCGCGGCATACTTCGTCTCCAGATCGTTGATTGCTCCCACGCGCTGACGAAGTCGTGCCACATGGCGTTCGTTGGCTGAACCGAAAACGCGAGTAATGGCTCGGTCGAACGATCCAAATAGGCCACCAAAAAAGAGGCCTACTAGATCCCAGAGTCTTTCGAGAAATGACATATGTGTGTGTTGCTCGCGACGGTGATCGCAAGTGCAAGGTCGGTGAAAATTTGGCTTAGCAACTCAGAAGACGCCGCTAAACAATCGTTCTAGTGAAAATCGTCAATTACGTTTCGGTAGCGGCAGTCGCCAGCCGGTCGAAAGCAAAACCGTGTTGGCTATCGAACCGAAAATCTGGCGAACCGTCTGTCAAACTATTCGCTCCAACATCAGCAGTCTTGCCTATCGACTTTTGCTGCCGAACTCAGGTTCATTTTTCGACGTCGATTGATCTTTGTTCTTGCCGAGAGAAAGCTACCATTGCCGCTGGGGCGGGCGTTCGCGACGTAGGTCCAAGGTGTTCCTGCGCGCGATCCAAATGGTGTCCCTAAATGACTCCAGGGATTAAGGTTAGGTGTTCTAGGAAAACCGGTCAACTGCGTTTGAGCGTCACTCGCTGAACCATGTGTACCAATGTTTTTAGATCAGATTGGATGCTCGTCGGGACGGTTTTCGACAAGTCGTCGGCCGGGCGGCAGAACGTTTTCTCCGCTGTCGCCTAACTTGTGTAGCGGCAATGGTTTGGGGCGTATCGCAGCAAGCCTGTCGGGCCGGATTCGAGAGTCTTTTGTCGTCGAATCGAAGCTTTCGTCCCAGTAAATCAGCGTACCGGCCTGCGAAACATTTGGCCAAGCGGACGGCAACGGCATCGCTGGCCAGAGCTGTTGGAGAACCCACGCGACAGCTCGCTGCGAAGATAGGGGGTTTGGGCGGCTCGTTGATTCAATGTTGGTCGCGAAGCAGCTGAAGCTTTACTGAACGTTTGCAGGGCCCTTGCTTTGATTTTGCGAGGTGACAGCTTTCTGATTTGGCCATCAATTCGACGACCGAGCGGAGCACGCTTAAGATAAGCGTTGTCTTTTCTTGCTCACTGTATCCCTGGTGAACCTCCAGATTCCGGGTGAACCTCCCACCAGAGTGTGTTTGCCAACCCAGAGTGTTCGGCGGGTTTGTGCGCACCTAATGCAATTGACGCTTCCCATCTTGCCGCTTCACAAATTAGCCAGCGATCTAACCTGCGATGCAATCTTTTCCTGAAGCCAAGCACCTAGAGCCCGAGCAACTGTCGCTCCTAGGGCTCCCCCGGCTCTTTACCGCTGGCGTCCTGCTGACGGTCCTACATGCCACTTGTGCGGTTTCTTTACTGGCCCAGGGTGGCGGGCTGGGAGGAGGATTGGGTGGGTTTGAGCCCAGTTCGTCGTATCCGTCGGACACCTACTTCGAAGGCTTGCAGTACTATCGCGACGGAGATTTGCCAACGGCGGTTCGTGCCTTCGACGCAGCGCTGAGGGATACGCGGCTAGACATCAACGGGCGATGGATCGACGCGATTCCTGTCTACGCAATGATGGCCGAATGCAACTGGCATTTAGGCGACCTGGCTGCGGCGCACCAGAACTTGGACAACGTTTACCGGTTAGCCGTTGCGCATCGCGGTTGGCTTGGTCAACCCGAATGGGCATCGGTATTGCAAGGCGGCGCTGTTACATCACGTCCGCCTGGTCTCTGGCCTGCAGCGACCGCGGTCAATCGATTGCCAATTAAAAGTCGATTGAAATTCATGTCGGGTGAATTGCTTACGGAGCAGGTCATCGCTCGTGGCGGCAGAATCGAAGAGCGGAATATCAAGATCGTCAACGTCGTCGAAATCATGCGTGGTCTGGCCGTCGCATCGTATCGCCGCCGAATGCTACTAGGGCCGCTTGCCGAACAAGATCCGCTGACAAGCGAAGCCTTGGATTCAACCAAGTATCCCGCAGGACTTCAGATTCCGGTTGCGCGGACGTTGATTGGTGCGATGCGAGCGACCGAACGGTTTTCCAACCACGATGACAAGCAGTGCCTAGCTGATGCGTCGAAGTCCAGCGTGTTTAACAACAGTGCGCATCCGTTGTCACCCCTGGCGATGCTTTGCCAAGCGTCCGTGATCGCGGAAAGCGACAAGCCTGTCATGGCCGTCCCGCTCGCTGTCGGCGTGGCGAACATGGCTGCCAATTTGGGGCAGTACGAATATGTTGGCGAAGCGATGCAGTTGGCTGCTGGTTGCGTCGACGAAACACAGGCAGGAACAATTCGTGATGCGTCGGCAGTCGCGGCAACTGCCCTACTGCGCAAATCACGACTTGCATCGATGCATTGCATGATCGCCGGCGCCGATGCCGCGGTGACTGCGGCGGATCTCAACTCTGCCGAAAAAATGCTGGCCGAGGCTCAAGCAATGGCGGCCAGGCGTGATGTGGTGCAACCGCGTCTGCAAGCCTACGGGGCTTATGTCGCCGCCCGCATCGCGGCGGCTCAGGGAGGTTCGATCGGCGTTAACCAAGCGTCCGAAGTGGACAAAGCGATGGCTTTGATGCGTGAGTTTGCACTGAACCGAAAGAATCGCAATCGTCCGCTGATTTCGATGCCGCGGATTTACCAGTTGCAAATGATTGGGCAATCCATTGGCAAACAGTTGGGCGGTGAATCAAGTGATAGGCTGCTGGAAAAATACTGCCACAATCCCCCGATCGAACTTTGGCGACGAGATCCTGTCGATGCGTTGTCATCCATGATGATCGACCGCACGTTGCCAAATACTGCCAGGCTGGAAATCGCTGCGGCTGGCAAAATGGGGCCCGAAGTATTGGCCAGGATGGACGACTTGCTTCGCCATCGGTTCGAACGGCGGCTTGCTCTCGGCGGCCGTCTGACTCAGGTGCGTTCCCTGGCTCGCGGTGATGACGCTACGATCGGAAAAGAGGCCGCTAGTTTCCGCAACAAGGCAACCGGTGGGATCAAGACGCTTCGGGCAGCAGTTTTGGCGCCCCCGCCCGCTGGAGTGGATGGCGTCATGTTGGCTGCCAGACAAATGGAGTCTTTGGCGACTCAAGTGGCACTGAGCCGGATTAATTTGCCAGACACGATGTTGCCTCCGCTGCAGTACAAGACTGCGATCGCGCGCATTCCCCGCGACACCGGTTTGTTGACCTTTTTAAGTGTCAACAAACGCTTGTACGCAACGTTGGCCGCCGAAGGAAAGGTTCAGTTTTGGTCCGTAGGAAGCGTCAATCGAATCCCCGCAGAGATTGGGCGTTTGTTGAAAGCCGTCGGTGTTGGCAAGCTGCGAGGAAACCGAATGCCCGAGGACGATTCGTGGCGAAAGGATGCCGTGAAGCTGCGGCGACATTTGTTCCCTGACGACATGACCATTACGACGCAAAAATTCAAGCATCTGGTGATCGTGCCAGACAGTTCGCTGTGGTACTTGCCGTTTGAGATGTTGCCGCTGGGGGACGAGACATCGGATTTGATCGGCGACCAAATCAGTGTCCGTTATGCCGCGACGCCGGGGCTGGCATTTCACCCGACCGGCATGCCCGCGACCAGTGATGTGGTTGCGATCGCAGCCGACAAGTTCTTTGCACCACGCGACATCGAACTCAATGAATCGATGACTCAATCGCTGGCCGATGCCGTAACGGATTCGATCCGGCTTCCACAGGATCTGAATTTGCCGACCGGCTTGCTGACGGACAAAGTAGGGCACTTGTTGGTGACGGCCCCCAGTGTGCCAAATCTTTCCAGTCCGTTTGCCATCAGTGTCGCAACGTATGACCAAAAACTGCCCGATGGAACGCTGGGAGCTTGGATGCGTTTCCCCGCCAAAGTACCGGAGTCCGTCTTGCTTCCTGGTTTTCGATCGGCAGCGGATGGCGCCAAATTGGGCGGTGGTGAAGAACTGTTTTTGACGATTTGTGCACTGCAGTCGGCCGGAGTTCGCAACGTGATGATCAGTCGTTGGATCGTGGGCGGCGAGTCTACGGCGATCGCACTCCGCGAAATGCTGCAGGAGCTGCCGTTTTCTGGAATGCTGGCCTCATGGACTCGAGCCAGGGCAATTCTCAGACGCAGTGAATTGGACCCGGCGGCTGAGCCATTGCTGACCAAAGCGGATCAGGAAATCACCGAACTTAGCGGTGACCAGCCGTTTTTTTGGGCTGGCTATGTGATTGCTGCTCCGTTTAGCGAATCGGAATTGAATCCGCCCGGTGCGGGACCAACAAATCAGCCGTAGCATTCGCTTCGTTCCCGTCAGCGAGGCAGTCGCAGAAAGTCCCCTGGGCGTGTCGTATTCGCACGGATTCGTGCGAATACGTTGGATTTGATGAGTCATCGGTCGGGCAAAGACGGATATCAAAATTGACTGCGCAGGCGGCTACGATATCGATTAAAATCTTGACCCACCAAATCAGATATTCTCTCCAAATTTCGAGATCAGAATGACCAAGCTAAATCGTCGCCAAATTCTCTCTGCCGGTGTGGCAGCTGGCGTGATGACTTCGTTGCCAGCCAAACCACTTCGAGCCGCCAATCCTAACGGTGAAATCAATCTAGGTTTTATCAGTTGTGGCGGTCGTGCAAATGGACTGATGGGACAATTCAGCAACGTGTCGGGCGTCAACATCGCGGGACTTTGTGACGTCGACGAAAAACGCGTGGCGGGTGCAAAGAAAAAGTACTCCAAGGCCGATACATGGACCGACATGCGAGACATGCTGTCCAATGCCAACATCGATGCGGTCGTTGTTTCGACCTGCAATCACTGGCACTGCTTAGCCGCCATTTGGGCGATGGAAGCCGGCAAACACGTCTACGTCGAAAAACCTCTTTCGCACAGTCAATGGGAAGGTAAGCAGACGGTTGCCGCTGCCAGGAAGTACAACCGAATTTGCCAGATCGGAACGCAGCAACGAAGCGATCCGATGCAAGCAGAAATCAAAAAGTTCTTGCACGAAGAAAAGGGGCTTGGCGAAATCAAGTCGGCTCGTGTGAACCGCTACGGTGTGCGTCCGTCGATCGGCAAATTGGACAAGCCGCTGGAGATCGAAAAGAACATCGCCTACGACTTGTGGCTTGGCCCAGCTCAAGACGAACCCATTTATCGCAAATCCTTGCACTACGATTGGCACTGGGATTGGAACACCGGTTCGGGAGAAATGGGCAACTGGGGCGTTCACGTCTTGGATGATTGTCGCAACAACATTTTCCAAGACAGCGTGTCACTTCCCAAACGCATTTTTGGCGGTGGCGGACGAGTCGGGCTGGGAGACGCTGGCGAGACTCCGAACGTTCATTTCTGTTATTTCGACACCGGATCGATTCCCGTTGTGATCGGACTATCGAACTTGCCAGCAGCTCCTGGTGGCAAGAAAAGCCCGGCGCATCCTGGTCCTAGCAGCGGCTACGTGGCTTACTGCGAAGGGGGGCGTTTTGAAGGCCAACGTGGTGGCGGCGCGGCGTACGATAACGACGGAAAAAAGATTAAACAGTTCAAAGGTAACGCCGGCAACGTCGTTCACATGGCGAACTTCATCGATGCCGTAAGGCAGCATGATCGTTCGATCCAAAACGCCGAAATCGCAGTCGGCAACGACAGCACGGGCTGGTGCAACTTGGCCAACATTGCTGCTCGAACCGAAAGCAATTTTTCCTTTGATGATGCCAAAGCAATCGACATTCCTGAGTGGAATTCGTTGCTAAAGGAAATGGAATCTCATTTAGGAGCCCACGGTATGAAGTTGGATGGTGGCGAGATCAGCCTGAGCAACGTGTTGGAATTGGATCCGGAAACCGAACAGTTTGTCGGTGACAACGCAGAATCGGGCAACCAGTTCCTCAAGCGAGATTACCGTAAGGGTTACAAAGTGCCGGAAATCGTCTAACGCGAAAATCGAACCGGTCGCGTTTCGATTGCCTCCGTTCATAGGGCGACCATCCTTGATGTTGGTCGCCCTTTTTTCGTATGTGCGAGGCGGTGGTCCATGAGACGTGCGAAGGAGTGAGGCCTGTCACTGCAATGACCAGATGGCAGGTGTTTTGGAAATGCCCTCCGGCTATACAGCATTGCAGTGATTTCTTTGCAAGCGTAGCACTGCGAATCGGAAAAAGTCCGCGTGATTTATTTCGCCGGAGCGACTTTTATGGTGTGGGAATCTTTGTAACGGCACGGAGGAAATTGCTTATGAGTCGCCAAGTCGTCAATGCGATCGGACTGATGCTGATTGTAGCTGGCATTCTGGGGCCTTCGGCGGTACGACTACGGGCTAGTGACTTGGTTTCGGCGACGCTATTTCCTGAATCGGTTCTCGCGAAGAATGGGCCTCGGGTGCTTCGCGACGCAAATCAACTTCTTCCCGACGAACGTTTCGAAACGCTCGTTCGCTGGGTGTTGCCGACGAAGTTGCATGGGTTTCGGGTGCAAGGATGGTTTTCCGATTCGCGTGTCCGCAAAAGGGATCCTGTACAGGGCAACCGCCTGCTGGTCGGCGGCGAACCCGAGTCGACATCGCTCGCTTTGGTCCGGTCGGCCGTCGAAACTGGCCGACAAAAAGAACTCACCCAGAAGATCGCGGGGGCGTCGGCGCCGACGCAGGCTGATCGACGAAGCCAAGCAGCGCTCTTGGCTCTGTTGGCTCTCGAAACTGAATCCCCCAATCATTGTCTGGCGCCTATCGAGGCCTTATTGGACCATTCGGATCAACCGCTGCACGACTGTTGGCCTGAGTTGTTAGTCGCTCAACGTCTGTCACAAATGATTGCTAACGCGGTTTCGGAAACAACGCCGGACATCCCTGTGGAATCTCTAGAGTCATCGCGTGCTGCGATGGAAGAATTGCTGCTAGAGTTGCAGCCCAAGGCGCGAGCCGACAGCGACAGCGTGGAAGCGGCGCACTTACTTCGCCTGTTGTCGGAGATCAGGGGATTTCGCAGGTCCGTGAACAACGGGAAAGGCGATGCCGACGAAAAACGTGAGCTTAGAAATTGGCACGCCGTCGATCGCGTGGGAGAAACCAGTCTCTCAAGTGGTCGCCCTTTGGGACGTTGGGAAACAAGCGGCGGGCAAGTCACGTGCACCAGTAGCCACGAGTGCGAAAGTCTGTACTACGCGGTGCCTTTGCGAGGGGATTTCCAGGTCGAGGCCGAGGTGTCGAGTTCTCCTTTCGCTCGTGGGCACTTTGCCTGGGGTGGCGACTGGGTTGCCGTATCCGACATCAACCAAGTGCGGACGGGAGGCTATTCGTCCGAGGATCAGCCCATTGTCCTGCCGCAACCGTTGACCGAGATGGACGAATGGTCTCGGTATCGCATGGTGGTAAAAGACCAGATCGTGTCGGTGTGGTGGAATGGGCGATTGGTTCAGCAGTACTCCGTCACTCAGGACTGCGATCCTTGGTTGTCGATGCGAAACAGTTGGATGGACAAAAGCCGTTTTCGAAACGTGCGGATCACAGGCAACCCGACAATCCCAACGAAAATCAATTTGCTCAGTGGCAGTGATTTGCGATCCTGGAAATCGTTCCACTCCAGCGACTCGTGGAGGCAGACCGATGGGGCCGATGGTGAATTGGTCTCCGATCGTATCGCGGAATTTCGATCTGGCGTTTATGCGCCCAGCCTTTTGTATTACCACCGTCCCGTGTTAGAAGACGGCGAGATTGGGTACGAGTTTTTTTATGAACTGCAGACTTCGATCGTACATCCGGCGATCGGAGATACTGTGTTGCTGATCGACGAATCTAGCGTGCGGCTTCATCGCACTGATCAGGCTGGCAGTCGCATCGAGTCACTCTCTGCCGCCCCAGCAAAGAAACTGTCGCTTCACGTGGGGCAGTGGAACAAAGCGGTCGTGTCGTTTGTCGGCGATACAGCCAAGTTGTTGATCAATGGTCAAGCTGTCAAAACGCTTGAGTTGTCGTCATCGAATCGGCGCACGTTTGGTCTGTTCCACTTCGCCGACCAAACCGATGCACGCGTTCGCGATATCACTTGGAAAGGAAGTTGGGCAACGCAATTGCCAGCACTCGCCGATCAGGAGTTGGCCGAATCACCGCATGAATGTCTGGCCGGGCTGGAGGGATTGACCGAATGGATCAAGCACGACTTTGCAGCCCTTGGTGTGCCGAAGAAGCGGTTCAATTTAGTCGGTGGGACTGTCAACAAGAACGTCGAGGAGGAATTTGCGGGCGTTCGAGTTACCCCGGTTGCCGACGGAACGTGGCGAAGAATTTGTTTGCAACTTGCCACGCCGATCTATGGTGATTTTGATGCGACTTTGTCGTTCGAGGAGCTGCGTTTTCAGTTTGGGACGTCCGACTATCTCGACATGGAATTACGTGCGATCGATTCATCGGGACAGGAATTTAAAGCCACCCGTCAGAAGCACAAATCGAACCAGCACTTCTATGCCAAGCTGGATCAGCAAATGCCTGACGGGGAGTGGGCGACTGCTTACAAGGGACTTCGTGACGAATCGACCAGCGGCAGGTTGCGACTTATCCGTCGAGGCGACATGTGCCACATGCTGATTTCGCACCAGGATTCTCCAAATTTTCATTGGTGCGGAAGCCAGCCGATGTTGTCGGCCGACAGCGTCGTACGACTTGAAGTGTTTGTCAAAAACGCCGGCGGCGGTTCAACATCGGTACTTCTCAAGTCATTGCTGCTTCGCTCCAACAGCCAAGCCGAAGCGAAGAACCGTGACCTGCGAATCTCAGGTCTTGAGACCTACCTTCATCGACTAAAAGATGTCAACTCGCGAACGTTCTCCGTTTTCGGGATTCCTGATTTCGATATGTCGGGGCATGCCGTCGTGACCGACGACGGGCTAGTGACCACATCGCCCGGTGCGACTCAATCGTCAGTTCTGACCTGGAAGCCACCGGTTCAAGGCGACTTTGACGTGTCGGTCACGCTCAATGCCGAGGAACTTCGGTCGGGGAACGCGGCGCTGCAGTTTTCGATTAGCGATCAGCAGCAGATGCAAGTCGATTTGTCTGCTTTGGCCGATGGAAACCTTCGCATCGGAAGCGACGTTTTGCTGACCGATGACGAACCTGTGGTGATTCGGCGTGGTCCGCAGTTCGTTGATCTTCGCTTGATCAGAATTCAAAAGACTGTGTTTCTAATTTATTCCCACGATGGAAAAACACGGCTTCTGGGCAGTCACGATTTTTCGGATAAGCCAGGTCAGTTTCGATTGGCCACGCAGAGCCGTGAGGGGCCAGCGAGTGTGACTTGGGTGAAATTTCGCAGACGTCTTGGCCTGGAATCGTGAGCGAGCAACGATGAAACAGAATAGTTGTAATCGACGCCGCCTGGGGTTTTGGTGTAGGCAATGCGTCTTCGCTTTGACGGTGATGGTTGGCCTCATTGCCTCGTGCGGCATTGTCAAAAGTGCTGAAACGCAGGTGCTGCAACCCAACGTTTTTCTGCGGCAATGGCACGTGATGGGACCTTTTCCGAAATCGCAGGTGGAAAGCTCAGGTTTGACGGAAGAGTTCTTTGCTGACGAAGAGAAACTTCGCGCCGGGTACGTTCGGCTATTTGACAATCAAGTTTTTGTTTGGAAAAGCGATGACAAGCCCGGTGTCGGTTTTCGTGACGCGTTTCGACGGTGGGGCAAAGACGGCGAACACATGGTGGCGTATGCATACACGGAATTCATCAGCCCTATGCAACAGCAACTTCTGCTTGGTTTGGCCCATGATGACGAAGTACGCGGATGGCTTAATGGAGAAGAAGTCTGTCGGAGCGAAGATCGCGGCAACGCGACGACGGATTCGTTGTTGAAACGAGTGACGGTGCAGAAAGGCCTGAACACGCTTTTGCTGAGAGTCGGTCAAGGCACGCACAGTTGGGAAGTGGCTGCTCGTTTTCGACCGGTCGATGTCGCCGATCCGTTGCTGTCTTTTCGATGTCTTCCCAACAACAACTCCGATCGCTTTCCTAAGTTCACGGTCACGCTGTTGGACCAACGCGACCGAGTCTTGGCGACACATCATTGCGGCGGTTATCGCGAAGGCACGGCGGATGACAAGCGTGGTGTCTATTCGCTCTTTGCCACGCTGCCAGAGAGTGCTCAAGCATCCATCCGAGCCAATGGCACCCGTGGCGAAAGAGAGCCTGCCAAAGTTCGGCTTACTGCCAACCCCGTCGGGATGAAGCCGATCGACGAAACCTATGATTGGGTGGACATCCATCATCGTCGCCCCATCGTTCACTTGCAGGCGTCGTCGCCATTTCGGTTGCGATTGATTGACAATGCCACCGGCAAAGCCATTCCAAATGCACGGGCTTTTGTCGAAGACGACGGCATGTCGGTCAACAAGGCGGATGACACTGGACACCTTTCGGTTGACGGTGTGAGCCCGATGCAGTGGCGGATGTTTGCAGTCGCGGAGGGTTTCGCCGCTAAGGTCGTGTACGCTGTGTTTCCGTTTGGAAATCTCCACACGGTCAAGCTGAACCGTGGCGGTAAAGTGCTTCGCGGCACGGTGGTGGATAAAGCTGGTTTGCCGCTGCCGGGAGCCAAGGTCGACGTTGGCCACACCGGTGGCTATCGTCCCATCGTCATGACAGACTCGCAGGGGCGTTTTGAGATCGTCAGTCTTAATCAAAGTCTGCAAACACTGCGCCCGATGGTTAGTTGCGATGGCTATGTCACACAGCAAGGTTTTCAGCAGTCGCTCGATCCAGATGGCCCGACCGATGTTCGCTGGACGTTACAGACGGCTGCCGAGATCGCTGGAACGATTGTCGATGCAGCAACGAACAAGCCGATCGCGGGAGCCATGGTGGTCGCCGGCACGAGTCGATTCACCAGCAATGTCCCCGAAACCACGTCCGATTTGACCGGACGATTCAAACTTCAGAATCTTGCTCACGGCACCGTCGTCCTGCATGCCATCAGTGATCGACATGCACCGCAGTTGCAAATTGTTTCGGTCAAGCAAGGCGTTGCCGCGACCGCTGATTTTGAACTTTCGACTGGCAAACACGTCACCGGAGTTGTCACGGATGAGGATGGTGATCCGGTGGCAGACGCACATTTGGTCTGCGATACGTGGAACTCTCACCGGATGTTTGCAAGGGACACGTACACCAACAGTCGTGGCGAATTCACGTTGCAAAACATGCCGGATACGCCGACGGAAGTGCACGTGTTGAAGCGTGAATTTATCAGTCAACGGAATTTGATGGTTACCGGCGGTGATCGAGTGGAGGTAGAGCTCCGGCCCGTGCTCACTCACCGGATTTCCGTTCGCGTTGCCGAAACCGGCGACAGGGTGCCGGGGCTAACGATCAACCGCGGGTACTTGTGGCAGCAGGGGGCACGTCCGTCCTGGCAATCCGGTCGCTATGAAGCGGAGCGTTACTTTGACAAGCTTTCGGGGGTGATGACGATCCCGGGGGATGAAAACACCACATACACTTCGCTTTGGCGTTTCAGAGCACCTGGGTTTCAGGATGCAATCGCAAAAATTCCAGCGCAGTGTCGTGAAGCGATTTCGATTGACATCGAGATGCAGAAAGCCAGCACGTTTACGGCGGTCGTTGTTGACGATCAAACGAAGAAACCGCTTTCAAACGTCGCCGTGGCGTTGTTTAGTGGCGAGGATCCTTTGCGATCGAACTATGTCGACTACCGTTCCTTGTGGACCTGCATTCAAGACGGAAACTTTACTGGGACTTTTGCCATCAGCAATGCTCAGGGGCAGGTGATTTTGTCGGTGCCAGCGAAACCGGAAGAGACAGCAATCGCATTGGTGTCCAAGGACGGAGCATCGCCGATCGGACGCTACAGTCGTGTAGCCTCTGAAATGACAACGACAGCAGCGGGCTCCGAAAAACTGATTACGTTGGCATTCCCGCGTCCTTGTCGTTTGAAAGGCCGTGTCATGCAGGCCGGTTCGCCGATGAGCAATGCCAAGGTTCAGCTTCGCAAATTGGGCGAATCAGCCAACGACGATGCCGCCTCCGGGCATCGCGATAGTTATTCGATCGGGTATGGCGTGTCGGGTCAGCTGGCAACCAATTCCAAGGGCGAGTTTGATTTTGGTGGTGTGGGGGCCGGCCGATACCAACTCAGTCGCTCGTTTCGCTATCAGTTTCCCGGTACGCAGATGAGTCGCTCAGTTTCGTTGAATTCACAAACCGTAGTGCTTGAACCGGGGCAAACATTCACTCACGAAATGATGCTTCCTGCGGGGCAGTCAGTCAAAGGTGTTGTTGCCAATGAAGCAGGCAAGCCCATTGCCGATTGCCTTATCCAGTTGTCCATCGATGGCGAAACCGATTCGTATGACGCGACGACTTCGGATGCGGCCGGGGAGTTTGAGTTTGTGCACATTCCTTCGGGCCATTACCGGCTGAAGTCCGAGCACTTCGACGCATCCGAACGCTACACCGGTCGGCCAACATTGACTGCTGTGGAGGACGTGAAAGTGGAGGCAGACGATGTCAGCGTCACCGTGTCCATGCGGAATGTCGACCAAAAACCGGCTGCGACAGGTTTGCTGCAAAAGTTCTTTCGCTCGTTTGGCGGCGAGTAGCAGAGCCGGGGTGATTAGGGCGTGGCTACTGCCGCGCTGACGTGTTGGGTCGCAGGGCCAGCCGTCCGGAGGCTGGCCGACGATGATTCATCACTCCACGCGGATCAAGGTCTGATCGCCTACAGCGTTCCATCGGCAGCTTGGCCGCAGTTGGTTGCGTCCACACAACGTTCGATTTGGATCGTTGTGTGGCTGATGTCAAACAAGTGATGGAGTTCGGAAGCCGTTTCCTTGAGCAAACTATCTTCGTCGTCAGCGTCCGGTTTGACCAGGTGCGCCGTCAACGCGATCTCCGTTGTGCTCATTGCCCAGATATGCAGATCATGAACCGCCGTGACTCCGGGAATGCTTGTCAAAAAGTCTTGGACGTCCGCCGGGTCAATTTTGTCGGGCACGCCAGCGACCGCCAAGTTGATCGACTCTTTGAACAATCCCCACGTGCCAAACAATATGACGGCGGCAATCAAAAGGCTGGTCAACGGGTCGACCCATTGCCAGGATGTCATTGCGATGACGATCCCAGCGACGACTACGCCGAGCGAAAGCAACGCGTCTGCTGCCATATGTAAGTACGCGCCACGGATATTCAGATCACCTTTGCGACCTTTGACAAACAGCAGTGCCGTGGCGGTATTGATGACAACACCTATCAAAGCGACTCCGATGATCACCGGCGCCGTGACTTCGGCAGGGTCCGAAAATCGCCCGATGGCTTCCCAGGTAATGCCGCCGATGGCCACCATTAGGAGCAACGCGTTGAACAACGCGGCCAGGATCGTGGATCCACGCCAGCCGTAAGTTCGTTTGGGACTGGGGGCGACCTTCGCCAGAGCGTAGCCACCCCAGGCCATCAACAATCCCAGCACGTCGCTGAGATTGTGACCAGCATCAGCCAATAGCGCCAGCGAATTGGTGGCAAACCCGAAGCCGGCTTCGACAACCACGAACACCACATTCAACAAGATACCGATCGCGAACGCGCGACCGTAACTGGCGGGGGCGGGATGCTGAGCGCACTGGTGCATGAACAATTATTCGTTGGGTGAACCGCTTGGAGGAGCGTTCAGCTTAGCTCTCTCCTGCCCGCTTTGTCTGCACCAGAAAATCTCGCCTCACGTTGTTGCACTAGCGGCCGACGTTTCGACGATCGTTTTACGGCAATGCTTTGTTGATGCGATCCACATCCAAGTGGCTGTGGTTGGCGGCCGAGTCGGGCAGTCGTGCTTCCCACGGTCGGCAGGCACGTTGTAGCGGGCCATAAAACAGCGGTCCGTTCGTGCGATCGTAGTCGGTGTGCCAGCCTTCGTGGTCCAGACAATCTCGTTCGGGATGCTCGTCCAGTTCGATGATGTGCGGGACCAGGGCGATAATGACTTCCGTGCGGGATCGCGTGGCTTCGCGTCGTTGGAACAGTTTTCCGACGTGTTTTACATCACCCAGCCATGGCAATTTGCGAATCACCGTTCGGTCATTCTCTTGAATCAATCCACCGATGACCACGCCCTGGTGGTTGCCCAGCAGGACAGACGTTTCTAGCTCGCGAGTTTCTTCTTCGGGCAAACTGGTGGTCGGATTGATTTGTCCGTTGCTGACCTCCGGTTTGACTTTCATCATGATTGTATTGTCGCGGCTAATCGTAGGCGTGACACTCAGCACGACACCCGTTTCCAGGAACTGGACATCTTCGATGGTCGAAGTTTGAGTGGTCGTAGCGACTTTGAAACCCAGCTGTTGTCCGACTTGGATGCGAGCGTCTTGCCCGTTGACAACCATTACCTTGGGTGTCGCCAACGTCTTGGCATCCGTCGTTGTTTCTAGCAAGCGAATGATCGCGTCGATGCGTGAACCTTCGACTTGGGCAAAGAATAGCGGGTTGGTCGTTGATGAGACGGCGCCCGAAAGGCCATTGGCTCCGACGGTAAGGTCGCCTCGAACCAGTGATCCTAGATCGACACCGTGAGCCATGTCGTCGCCGAGTTCGACTTCTAAGATTCGTGCTTCAATCATTACCTGACGCGGTGCCTGATCGACTTGGTACAGATAGCTTTCGACGCGGGCAACCGCTTCGGGCGTATCAACCACCACGACGGCTTCTCTAGTCTGCAAGTTGTCCGTCGCTTCGATCTTGTTGATGTGGGCGGTGCCGACGGGCGACAAAAGACCCGTGATGGCGGGTTCAACGAATTCGGCGCGAGCGTAGTCCAGAACGAAGTGCCGAACCACACGAGCTTCTTGGGGAAGGGACGCAGCGGGATAAATGAAGACCGCATCGCCATCGACTTGGGCGCGTAGATTGCAAAGTTTCAAAACACTTTGCAATGTTTTCTCCGGGCTCAGTCCACCAATGTTTGCGGTGACGACGCCTTCGACGTCCGGTGAAATTAGGATGTTCATTCCATATCCACGGGCAAGCATTTCCAGCACGCTTCGCACGTCTGTGTTTTGGACATTCAGCGAAACATTGGCTCCCTCGGCATGAGCTGGTTCGCTTTTCTTAAACGGCCACTGGGCGATTCGCAAATCGGCTTCCTCAGTAGCTGCCGGTGCATCGACGGTTGTGCTGGGGCGTGAGATCTCCGCGGTCGCGGGTTGACTGGGCGTGTTGTTGGCAACCGTTGTGTTGGCAACCGTTGTGTTTGCAGCGGGATTTGCAGCAACGACCAGGGCCGGTGCTGAGCTAGCGATCGGTTGCTTAGCCACCGTGGGAGTTAATGGCTGAGTTGGAGCCGGAGTTGGCTGCGGAATCGATTCGATGAGCGGATCGCGAATCGGCGGAGCAATTGCAACGATCGGCTGTGAACTGGCTGTTTTCGATGTTGACTTAGCTGGTGAAGCAGTCGCTGTCCTGATGGCTTCCGTTTTCTGAACTGCGATTTGATCGGAGGGAGCGTTCAGTTTGGGCGTGTGAGAAATTGTTTGGGAGGCACGCTTTGCGGCCATGGACCCCATCGCGCTGCGAGAACGCTGAGCTGCCATGCTGACGTTGACGGTTTCTGATGACGCGGGGATAGCAGTGATCGCTGCGTCGGAAGTCATCGGTTGAGCAATCGTTGGCACCAACTGCGAAGGCAGTCCAGCGTCGTTCGATACGACGTTGGCTGTTGAAAGGGAACCGGAAACGGTTTGGATAACCACGTCACTTTGTTGGACATCAGAGTCGGCTATGTCGGAGCTTGAGGTGTTTCGACCGAATGTGACTCCCGATTGATTGGACACCAGCAAACGCATGAGTCCGGGAATCGCACTGGTACGGGCTTGGTCCAGCGTCAAGCGTTTTACGGATACGGCGCGCAGTCCGATGGGCCGACTTCGTTTTTCGAGCTGTTGGTAAGCGACTTGAGTGATCCACCGGGAGACCGGCATGACGTCCAGGATGGGATCGACTCTCATCGAATCGGGGACCATCGCTTTGGCGTCGGCGGGCTGGTGCTGAGGCGGATGGTTGGCGACGTTTTTCGCAGCTTGTTTAAGATTCGCGGTCGTTTGAGTGGCAAGTTTGCTTGATGATTCATTGGGGGAGGATTTCTTATCGGACACCGCCGTTTTACTGGCGTCCGCAATCACGGCGTCGCAGCGGGCGATCAATTCATCATTTTTGGACAGCCCCAGCAGCGAGTCCATGTTGCTGGTCAGTGCTTCGTTCAATGCATGTTTATGCTGCATTCGCTGGACAAAGTCACTGACATGCGTTGGCGAACTCTTGTGCGACACCTTGTCAGGCTTTGTCGACGGCGCTGCTTCGCTACCGTTGGCGGTTAGCTCAAAAACCAAAGTGCCAATTACCCACGCGATCGCAATACAAAGAAATGCCCGACGCTGGTTCGAAAGACCTTCTGCACCTCCGCGATGCACTGATGTGGCAGCATCGGTGTTTGGAATAGCAGATTGGAGTTTGTTATGAATCATCGGGTTCTTCCGTGGACACCAAACGTTTGGAGGTGGCGTTTCTGATTCACAATTTGCGAATCAGGAACAGTCACCGCACAACAAGATCGTTCGTTGCAACTGGGGTAATGCGATCGAAACGGACTTAGTTCTAGGGAACCGGGTCGTCGTAAGGGGTAAATCGGTCCACCGGGTGGTCACGGATAAGCCGCAAGCGCCGAAGAGACCGAACCTAACAGTTCCGCCGGGTCTTACTCCGCAGCACCACGATTAGCGGCAGCACCCTGAGCGACGACGCAAGCCGAAGAAAGTCGCTAGGCGGAAAAGTTTGACAATAGATTGGGGAGTTGCCACGTCGCTGGTTCCAGCGCGTTTACAGTCCTTCGAGCGCTTTGCTGTACTCGCCCGCAATGGTCATGATCATTCGGAAAATGATAAAGATCAGTGCTCCTCCGACTGTCATCCAGACCACGCCGGTTGCAAACCCGGAGATGGTTTTCATCGCAATCTTTGCGCGTTCGTCATATTCTCGCGCCAATCCTTCAGTCGATTCGGCATCGGTGCCCGACAATTCAGCCATCTCGATACGCGCGATGTATTCGTCGGGAAAGATGTCGGTCGCTTCTAAACCGCCGGCCAGTGTTGCACCTTGATCTCGAATCGAAAGTTTGGCGTCTTCGGTTCCGGCGCGATAGTAATCGCTATCAGTACTGTCGAGCGCCAGTCCAATGGATCGAATGGGATCCAGCCCAGCGTCGAGCGACAGGGCGAGCGTCCACGAAAATCGTGCCAGCGTGATTGTTTGAATCGCCGGACCGACAACGGGCACCATGTAGAATAGTGGAATGATGTTTTGCGAGCCGCCGATGTTGTTTTTAAAGCCCCAGATCAACGCACCGATGATGGCAAAAAATCCGCCGATATACGCCCAGAAAATCAGTACTCCTTTGGGACCCCGTAGCCCAAAGCCCAGGATATCCGTCATCTGGCCGCCCGTTGCTGGACGCAGGATTCCCATGATCCAGATCAACAACGATATCGCGGCAATTCCCCCAAACAGCTGGATCCCCGGCCAAATGATGGAGGAAACAAAAGAACGACGTAGTTTGAGTTGCTGGTCGTAGTGATCGGCCAAGGTCAGCAGCGTTCGTTCGATTCGACCGGTAGCTTCACCGACGCGTGTCATCGAAATCAGAAGCGGTGGAAAGTACTTGTCGCGTGACTTCATGGTCTCGCTGAGTTGCCGCCCCTCTTTGGCACCCTGCCTCAGCATTTGCATCGCTTCTCGGTGCTTCTTTGGCCCATGCTTGGATTCCGAATCGAGCACAGCCAATAGATCGGCGCCCGCCTTGAGACTGATCCCAAGACGTCGACAGAAAGTAGCCGCAGCCGCGAGGCCCATCCGTTTCGAGAACACGCAGTATTGCCTAATGAAGTTCGCTAGGTGCCCGGGTGAGAATTTCCCGTGACGAAACAGTCGAAACGCGGCGTTTCTAATCGAAGAGAGCGGTGTCGACCGACCTCTATTGTGGTCTGGGCTATAGCAGCATTGAAAGACCAGAGATGCGAATCCAACTCCAGTTCCCCCAAAAATCCTGCCTGACTTGGCGAAAAGACTTTAGGCGACTTGTTGATCTGTAGTGGTCGGTTTTGCTTGCGTTTGAGCCAAATACGACGCTATGGATTCGTCCAGCTGCAACAGTTGTTCGCTGGCACTGTGCGAAAGATCCAAGAAGACCACTTTCTGTCGACCCAGTAAGCACCAATTCGCTGCGGGGCCATCGAGTAGTTCTGTGCGGACTCGAAAGCCCATCTGCTTTACTTCGGCAATGCGTTGATTGAGCCGCTCGACCACGTTGGACATGTTTAGTTCATCTCGCGAAATGAAAGACGCTTGCGGTGTTTTTTCTGCGCCCCGCTGCCCACTCTGGAAAGCGAACGCAGCCCAAATAAGTTGCCTAACCGGATTCGCGTAGTCGGTTTCAGACGCTGGACTAGCGAGGCAATCTGTGCGGGAGTTGCAGGGCAACATCTAGCAGATTAGGCGGTCACGACGATACATCAAAAGTGCATCACCCAATGTGTTCGTGCCATCCGAATCGTACAAACAAAATCCAAAATGCAATCTCAGCAAAACGCGACTTCGCAACACACCTCGCACGTTCCGACAGCCACCAGTGTGCCAGCCAATCCTTCTGAGCAGGCAGCTGTTAGCAGTCGGCAAGATCAAGACGCGTACATCGCTCATTTGAAAAATGAGCTTCGCAAAATGCAGGCGTTGGCAGCGTTGGGCGAACTGACCAGTACCGCGACGCACGAGTTCAATAACGTGCTGATGACGGTGATCAACTATGCCAAGCTAGGCATTCGCAACCGTGACGATGCCAGTCGCGACAAAGCACTGAGCAAGATTTTGAGCGCGTCCGAACGCGCAGCCAAAATCACCAGCACGATTCTTGCGCAAGCTCGAAACCGTAGCGAGGCCATGGAGCCGACCAATCTGGAAAGCATCATTCGCGATTCGATGGTGTTGTTGGAGCGTGAGATGCGCAAATACCGCGTTGCCGTCGAAATCGAAATCGACGAAGCGACGCCCGACGCGATGGCAAGTGGCAATCAGATTCAGCGAGTGCTCTTGAATCTACTGATCAACGCTCGGCAAGCGATGTCCGAAGGCGGCACGATCCTAGTGCGATTAACACCCAGTAGCGAAGCGGGGTTTGTCGAGCTGATTGTGCGTGATTCGGGCCAAGGCATTCCGCGCGAAAAGCTGCCGAATATTTTCGATGCGTTTTATTCGACCAAAGACGGGCCGGACGAATCGGGCAAAGGCGGCACCGGATTGGGGTTGGCCGCGTGCAAAGAAATCATCGATTCGCATCAAGGGCGAATTCGGGTAGAGAGTTCCGTTGGCGTCGGCACCGCATTTATCATTCGGTTACCGGTCGCCACCGACGCCCAGGCTGCGGCATAGAATCAGCCCAGGCGTTTACGTTTTTGAAACGCCGGACTAGTTGATGCCCAACAGTTCCACTTCGAATACCAGAACTTCGTTGGGGCCGATTGCGCCGCGGCTACCGCGTTCGCCGTAGGCCAGGTCGGATGGGATGTACAGCATCCACTTGTCGCCGACTTTCATTTTCTGCAGTGCCATTTGCCAGCCTTTGATGACTTGGCCGACGCGGAATTCAGCTGGCTCTCCTCGTTTGACACTGCTGTCAAATTCTTTGCCGTTGGTCAACGTGCCGGTGTAGTGAACTCGGACGGTATCGGATTCCGATGGTGAACCGCCTTTGCCGGCTTTCAGTACTTTGTACTGAACTCCACCTTCGATTTCTTTGACGCCTTCTTTCTTAGCATTCTGTTTCAGCCACAGTTCGCCCTTCTCTTTGTTCAAGGCTCCCGCCTTCTTTTGCTCCGCCATCATTTCTTCTTGACGTTTGCGAAGCAACTTTTCGATGTCTTCCTGGACTTTTTTCAATTCTTCGGCCGACAAGGCGGGCTCCAGCTTTTCCAAGCCATCGGCGACACCTGCGGCGAGCGAACTAACGTCGAAGTCACCGTTTTTGAATCCCTGCTGAGCCATTTGCTGGCCCACGGAGACTCCCAGGAAGTAGCCCATCGGGTTTTCTGAAGCGGCGGCTTTGTTTGCTTTTTTATCTTGGCCCATGGCCTGACCTGCTGAAATGGTGAGGGAGACGACAGCAAGAGCCACGCCAATAGTTCGTAATGACATCAATCGTATTTCCTAAGTGAGTTGCTCATAGAGCCGCGACGCTTGGGTCGGTACTCGATAAGTCGTGTGGGACAAACCAACTGGAACACTGGTGCCAGTGTTTGCAATGGGCATCCATGCGTTGGGGAGAGCCGTCGCGATTCATTTCGATTCGGACTGCCGCCTAACCGTGGGATATCTAATTGGCCCAAAGTTGCTCGGAGACAGCGGTAAAAGGATACCAGCCGACTTCCATTTCAGCAGGGGCCTGTAACGTAAACGCGTTTAAATTTGCAAACACCACCAAAGCGTCGCCAATTGTTGGCCGTCGAAATGACGCGGGCCTAAGTAATCGTCGTCGTGCGGCCCAGTCCTCGCGTCATGGTCCAATGTCACTTTATCTCGCGGTACAGCCCAATGTTGCCACTGCGCTGCGGTGCAGCCTATTCCTTGAGCACGAATGCGGCGGCGGCGATTGCGAGCACGACAGCCGCCACCACGACCAGTCGCTGCCAAGAAATCGCTGCCTGGGGGCTGCCTAAATGTGGGTTGCGAATGCGGTCGATCAATATCTGACGCCCCTGTTCGCGGACGTCTACCGTTCCCTGAGGTTCCGAATCTGCGTCAACAGGCAGGTTTTCAGTGAGCGGGTCTTTCCTTTGCGAGTCCGTTGATTGCAGGCCATTGGCTCGGGGATTTGGCAGCTGATTTTGTTCTGAACTGAACAGTTGCAACAGTTTTGCCTGAACCTGTCGCGCATTGAAGGGACGTTGATCAGGCGTTTTGCTAAGTAGCTGATCGACCAGTAAGTCCAGCTCGGGGGGGCAGTCGCGACAAAAATCGCTTACTCGCGGTGGGATTACTTTTAGGTGCTGGTCGTAGAGTTCGCGGTGGTTGTCGGCGAGAAACGGTTTGCGATGAGTCAGCATCTCAAACAAGCAGCATCCCAACGCGTACAGGTCGGCTTTTTCTGATACCGATTGCTCCCCGCGAATTTGTTCTGGGGCCATGTAAGCGTGGGTTCCGACCGTCTGGCCTTTTTCGGTCAAATCCTGGCTAGTCAAATCGCGTGCAATCCCAAAGTCAGCCAATTTCAGGACGCCGTCGGACGTCAAAAAGAGGTTGCCCGGTTTTAGATCGCGGTGAATCACACCGTTGTTGTGCGCACACTGCAACGCACTGCACAACTGAATTCCTAGGTCGGCAACCACCGGCCAAGGCAAACGACCTCCGTTGTCCAGCAGCGATTTGACCGTGCCGCCGTCAACCAATTCCATGCTGTAATACAGCACGGTTTTTCCACCGGCGTCTTTCAGCGCGATGATGTTGGGGTGACGCAGCCGCTGAAGAATATTGATTTCACGGCGAAAACGCGCCCGAATCATAGGGTTGGCAGCGGCGTGCGAATTCAGCGTTTTGAGCGCAACGACTTCGCCAGATTCGCGGTCGGTTGCACGATGAATGATCCCGGCAGCGCCCACGCCGATTGTGTCACCCAGTTCGTATCGGTCGATTAATTCGGTCGACATATTTTGGGAGACACCTGACAGCCAAACAAATCGATGGGTTGCTTATCTACCGTTGCATTTTAGTCCATCGCGCTCGATGCCAACAACAAAAGCGTTCCGGTGATACCGAAACGCTTTGTGAAGACTTGATGAGTTGCCGCAGAAGCGGATCTATCGCAGCAGCTTTTGCTGCAGCAACCCTTGGATCGCAACGAGTGGATCGCAACGAGCGACGCTATGCGCCCGCGATTTCTTCGATGCGAATTCGCAAGTGCTTTTGTCGGTGACCGATCCGCGACTTGCTGTGTTTACGACGACGGAACTTTTGGACGTAGATCTTTTTGTCTTGCTCAACACCCACGACAGAAGCTTTTACAGAAGCTCCCGAAACGGTGGGGGCACCGAGCGTCATGCCGCCGTCATTGCTGACTGCGAGGACTTTTTCAAACGTAATGCTCTCGCCAGCTTCGATGTCACGAAAATCGACATCAACTTCCATTCCAGGTTCAACTCGGTACTGACGACCACCGTCGACGATGATGGCATACATAATTCTGACTCACAAATACTTTTTTATGGGACGCCGGCAACGCCGTCAGGGACGACTGTGCGAGCGAATTTTCGATCATTCGAGCCGCACAGCCTAGCGGGTCAAGGTCCAGTCGGATAGGCCTATCGCGAAGGTTTGGCATAGTGTTTTTCCGCCTTAGCGGAGGGGTTTTGCAGGTTTCGGCGGATATCGGGCCAAGCCGGCCGAGATTTTCCTGGGTGAACCAGTGAAATTCCCGCGTCAGCTGAGATTGCCTGCGTGAGCTGAGCATTCTCCAGCCGAGCATTCTACTGGGGGCTCCAGCCCGACCCCAGAGCAGACGCCGCCTGGGCACTACGGCCACTGCGGAGGGCGGTTTTCCAAGAATGCGCGTATGCCTTCGGTCGCTGACTCGGTCGTACAAGCTGTCGCGCTGTCAGCAGCGGCTGCCGAAAGCTGCGAAAATAATCGTTCGCCGACGCCTTCGTTTAACAAACGCTTATTCGCCTGAATGGCTTCCAGCGGTGCTTCGGTGCATCGTGTGGCCAGTTCATTGGCGGCTACCCAAATTTGGTCAACCGGCACCGGCGTATCGCAGACACCCATGGCAAAGGTCCGGTCCGCATCGATTTCGTCGCCGCTGAGTGCCAAGCGGGATGCGATCGCGCCTCCCAGGCGAAACTCAAGCAACGTCGTCGTGGCACCACCGACCAATCCCAAGTTAACGGCGTTGGCTGACAATTTTGCCCGCTGCGACAGCACCATCATGTCTGAAGCAAGTGCGAGAGCGAGTCCCGCACCACACGCAGTGCCGTCGATCGCTGCGACGACGACTTTCGGACAACGCAGAATTTGTTCCAGGAGTTCGGTGAACTCCCGCCAAAGAGCAAACCACTGCTCAAGTGATTCGTGCTGAGGCAACGCGGCGATTTCGGCGAGGACTTTGAGGTCGATTCCGGAGCAGAAGTCATTTCCCGACCCAACGAAAACGATCGCTTTGACTCGCTTCTCTTGATGAACATCCGAAAACGCGGTTTGCAAATCTGTGATCAGGTTTATATCCAAAGCGTTTCGAGAATCGGGACGATCCATGGTGATCGTCGCCACTCCGGCGTGGACTTTGACGCGGACATGTTGCATGGACGTTGGGATTGCCTGAGGGCTGCTTTCACGAATGAACGATTGTAGAAGTGCAGCCCTCATCATGTCTGATTCCGGCCATTGATGCCAGAATCGCCTACAAAAACAGAGGAGCCGCTTACTCTTCGGCGTTCATTTCTTTCAGCGTTTTCCCCAGTCGTTTGCGGCCACTACCGCGTGTTTTCCGGGCCTTGGTTTTTCCAGCTGCATCGCCAACTTGCAGCAGTGCCGAGACATTGGGATGGATTTCTTCGTCGGTCGATGGCAGTCCGATTTGCTCCACGGCGTCGCTAAATCCCAGTAGCACCGAACGCCGCACACTGTCGCGGACCCATTCAAAGAGATTCATATTGGCATTCATTTGTCGCTCCACGCGAATAGTGGTTTGTCGTGATGAAATTCGAAAGCGTTCAACTCACCGGTCACTGCCCTTTTAGATAATCACCGGAAACCAAGTCCAGTGCAGAAAGACCAGTGCGGAAAGCCTATGGATAAACCAGGCGTAGTGATTTGCAACGGCAAACAATGCTGCCCGGGACGGTGCTGCAGGCCAAATTGCCGGCAAATCTCGGCATCGCTGTTTCACAGGGTGCGTTTCCGGATCAGTCCTGCACCCAATCGATCTTGCCATACGACTGCAGCTGGATCTCGTCTTGTCGTTTTGCCGGCGCGATCGCCAGCATCCCGACCCCCAGCATTCCATCGTCCAGCATTCCACGCTGCGAATCGGCTGATCGTTGCGAAGCCGATTCAGAATGCAGATTCGCGATCACTTGCGATCCAGCCACAAAGTATCCCGTCGCGCCTGCATCAGCGTCCGCGGCCGACCGCGTCAGCACGGTCAACGAAAGCAGGTCACCCGCCGGGAAACCGGTTCGCGGGTCAATGACATGTCCGTACCGCCGACCCTGGTGGTGAAAAAACTGCTTGCCGCTGCCGCTGGTCCCCAAGGCCATGTTGTGCAGCCAGATTCCAGCGGCGCGACGCTGTGGTTTGGTGGGGTGCGCGATTCCCACCGCCCAGCCCTGTTCGCTGCCATGCGTCTGATCGCCGCGGGCGACCACGCTGCTTTGGCCCCCATGGAGCAGAAAGTTTTCGATCCCGCTGCTTTCCAGCTTTTGTGCCAACTGGTCCAACGCATAGCCTTTGCCGATACCGCCCAGGTTGATTGACATTCCGGGCAGGCCAAATTCCACCGTCTGACGGGCTTCGTCCAAAATCAGATGCTCAAAACCAACGCACGCTCGGGCGGTTTGGATCTCTTGAGCCGACGGTTTGCGTCCGGTTCGCTTCGTAAATCCCCAGGCCTGAACCAGCGGGCCCGCCGAGATGTCAAACGCGCCGTCAGTCTGCCGACTCCAGTGAATCGCCCTTTGAAGGATGCCAAAAACGCTGGGCGAGACGCTTACTGGGCCACGGGATGCCTCGCGGTTCACGGCCGCGATTTGGCTGGTCGGCTGGTAAATCGTGAGATCCGATTCGATCTGGTCCACCATTTCCAGTGCTTCGAGTGCTCCATCCGCCTTGGCCGCCTCGTGGGCTGGAAGCAGGACCACAAATTCAGTCGCCATCGCACGGTGGGTCAGCGTGGTCAGAATTCCTGGGTCCGTCATCGGCGGATGTATTCCAGTTTGGGGCAGAATGCAGTGCGGAAAAGATCGCTTCGGGCGACAATCCGGCACCCAGTCACGTAGCTTACAGCGTCCAGTTCCGGCTTCCGGGTCGTCCAACATCAAACTTCAGAATCGACCGAACCCACCCGACCGTCAATTGGTCCCAACTTTATCCTGGTTGTCCAACAGAGAGTGGGTTGCGTTCCCGGTGGTGATTCTGCACAATCTGCCCTCCAGAGAGAAAACGCAAGGGCGAAAGTCAATGTGAAGGTTTGTTCTCAGCAGGCCCCGTTCTGATGTAAAGCGATTGTATTTCATCGGACAGGCCTTTGGAAAAGGAGCGGTGGCTGAGTGGTCGAAAGCGCCGGATTGCTAATTCGGTGAAGGGGTCAAACCCTTCCGCAGGTTCGAATCCTGTCCGCTCCGCTTGACGAGAGACACAGAATAAAAAGCAGACGCAGACTTAAAAAAACACAGACGAGAGATACGACTGGAATTACTGTGAGGACTGAGCCTCGCAGATGAACGGCACGGCAGTGATGTCTAGGCAGTTCAAGAATTTTCGGTCAAACTTCGGCAGCAATGCCAAAAAGATGAGGGCGTAGCTCAGTTGGTAGAGCATTCGACTTTTAATCGAATGGTCCTGGGTTCGAGTCCCAGCGCCCTCACTTTTTCTTTCTTTCGCGGTTGCTAGCCGCGGGCCGTGGCTGCCACGGTTGGTAGAACGCTCGATTGCTGAGCGAATAATCTGAACGCTGTTGTTTGCCGTTGATCCAATGCCGAACTGTTATCGGTAGAGCTTTGGCGAATCGTCGCTTTGCGTTGCCGACGAACCTTCGCGTCTTTCCAATCAACGTTTTGGGCACTTCATCCGCTACGGTTGCTTGAACATTGGCGTCCGCGGCGGCCTGCCACTTTGTTTGGTAGTCGCTCTGCTGTGGACTTGGCCGAAAAATTTCTTGGTCCGAAGTCCTTCGTGCGAGCACCATCACCATGGCCGGACGGTTCGATACCAAACCGACTCGCTGATTGACCGCGTCGGGGTCGACGACGGAGTAGCACGTTTGTTGGGGGGACAATTCGGCGCCGGGAAAAGGATGTTCGACCAAGACCAAGTCGAGCAGCTCGAATCCGTTTTGCACGCTGAAAACGCGGCAAAATAGTTCCGGCGAGAATTGGTAAAATCCATGCCCGCAGTGGTTGTTGGCGTTGGTGCAAATCAAAACACATCCGCCCACGCGAACCATTTTCATGTAATTGGCTAACGCGACCGGGACGTTGAAAATGTGTTCCAGCGTGCCTCCATCGATCACCGCGTCGAAACGGTTTTCCCATTCGCAGGGAATGGGCTGATTCAGATCGTGAACGAGCGTCGCTTGTTCGAAGTCACTGAAATCAATTGAATCGATCGATTCAGACTTCAAGGCACGTTCCAAAAACGGCTCTGCGAAACCCGCCCATGTCGAAAGCTTCTGTGCCTCTACTAGGTCATGGCTGGATTCATTGTCGGAAAACTCTCTCGCCAGCTGCGTCGCTTCTTCGGGCCATAAGAACAGCTGCTGCCGGCCGATCGTGACTACTTTGTCAAAGACGCAGCCTTGTTGTTTTGCATTAAGCAGCAGTCGAAGACTTGAGTAGAGCAGTCCCATGGAGTTCCTTTGAACGACAGCGCCCACGGCAAAGTGGGCGACGATTTACGCAGCAATATGCGCGGTGCGAAACGGTGCTTGGTGCGAAACCATGCTTGGCACGAAACGGCGTAGTGGGGCCAGAATACGGTGGGCGAGTTTCGGTCGGGCGAGCAATGCTGTTAATCTAGCTGACACGGATGCGTCACGGGACGCCGCTGGTCGATCTCGGCACGGGCTTCGCGTTGATTGGCAAGGTTGGTGTGCGGCAAAATCGACTTGCGGCAAAATAGTTGTGCGGCTGCTTCGCCGGCGAAGTTCGGATACGATCATCGGCAAACCGGCAACCAGCTTGAGAGGCAGCGGCGACTGTGCTTTGGCCTTTCGAACGTCTGTTACTTGGTTGGTGCAAACTGGAAGATTTGTTTCTTAGTGCCTCGCTGGGTGTTTCGTTCAGTGCCCAGTTTAGTGTCCCATTCGTGCTGGCTCAGTTAAGAGTCGTTCCATTTTTTCTCGACCCGCGAACCGATCGATGAACGACCTCCGACGAAGAGCCATTGCCGCAGCCGCTGCGTTGATTGCTCTGGCGATCGGTTTGTTGTTGATGCCGGTGCCCGCTGGCGGCCGGTTCTACAGCTCGTTGGGCGATTTATTTCATACGCCTTTGTTCTTTGGGCTGACGATCATCACGCTCTTGCTGCTGGAAAAAGTGAAGCCAGCGGGGCAGAATCGTCGCCGAGTTCTTTCGCGCTGTTGGATTTTGGGGCTATCGCTGTTTGTCTTTGGTGTCGGGATGGAACTGGTTCAGCACTTTGCAGGTCGAACCGCGGCGATTCACGATGCCGTTGCCAATGGCATGGGAGTGCTGATCGGCGCGTCGACTTTTTTGCTGATCAAGCGTGATGTGGTCTGGCCCGGCAACCGACACGTTAAACGATGGTTCGTGGGAGCGGTGTTGGCAGCGCTCGTTGTGGCTTGGTCCGGTCCGATCGTGATGCTGATCGATCATCAAAAAATGCGTTCTGAGTTTCCAATGTTGTCATCGTTCGATTCCAAGGCTGAAATCAGTCGTTGGTATTTTCGCGAAAGTTCCGCGAAGCTGACCGAATCGGGAGCCACCGACGGCAGCTACGCGATGCTTGTGACGTTTCCTCAGGATCAATCCAGCGTCACGCTGGTTGAAATGAACGCTGACTGGACCGACGTCGAATCGTTGCAGATGGATTTGCTATTCCCCGGCAGGCCGGATGGTCAGCAAGCTATTGACGGTCAGGAACCTGAGGAATTGATGGTCCTCTTGAGCGTGGTTGATCGGCACCACAAGAACTATGTGACCGACTTGTTTGAAAAGCCCTGGACGCTTCGGCGGGGCAAAGTCGAACACATCACCATCACTCGCGATGAGATTCTCAGTGGTCCACGAGATCGGGAAATGGACCTTTCTCAGATTCGCTATGTCACGGTGGGACTGAAAGATCGTGCGGCGCCGGTCGAGATCATCATCGACGCGGTTCGTCTGACACTTCGGGATTAAAGCCAGCGGACTGCGAGGAATGCCGCAAAGACGTTAGACTCTCTGGCGTCGCCGATGCGGTTTTTCGCAAGGCATTTGTTTTATGCTCTGGTCTATCTATGAAACGCACAACGATTCTCTTCTGTGTCGTGCTTCTGTTCGCTTTGCTTTGCCCATCCGATGCGTTGGCAGCGGGTGTTGCTGCGACAGGAGACGCGGAAGGCTCCGGCAATCCGACCGATCTATTCCTCTGCGTACTCTACGCTGCGATCGCCCTGCTCTTTTCGTCGCTGTGCTCGGTGGCCGAAGCGGTTTTACTGAGCGTTTCGCCGTCCTACGTCGCTAATTTGGAAAGCAGCGGTCAAAAGGACGCAAAGCGAATCAAGCACGTGAAGTCGAACGTGGATCGTTCGCTGGCCGCGATTTTGACGCTCAACACAATCGCTCACACGATCGGCTCCGGTGGTGCAGGTGCGTACGCGGCCAAGTACTGGGGTGCCGGCGCGGTGGGCATCGCCATGATCATCCTGACGCTCTTGATCCTCTTTGTTTCAGAGATCATTCCCAAAACCATCGGCGCACTTTACTGGCGAGGTCTGGCGCCGCTGACGGCGCGATTCATTCAATTTCTGAGCTTCGTGCTGTACCCGTTTATTTTTGCATCCGAATTGATCACTCGTTGGTTGACCGGCGGGCACAGTCACCATGCGTTTAATCGCGCCGAGTTCGCGGCAATGGCCGAAATCGGCGCCGCCGGCGGGCATTTGGATGAAAAAGAATCTCGGATCTTGCGCAATCTGTTTCAATTTCCAGACCTGTGTGCCGAAGACATCATGACTCCCAGTACGGTGGTCTTTGCCTTGCAACAAGATCTGATGTCGCGACAAGTTTTGGAAAAACACGACAAGCTGTTCTTTTCACGCATCCCGATCTTCGGTGAAAATCGTGACCAGATCAAAGGCTTCGTGCTGAAAACAGATTTGTTGATCGATGACATTCGCAACGGTGGTACGACGGCGCTAAAGGATTTTCCGAAACGCGAGTTGCGCGGCGTGCTCGATTCGACTCGTTTGAGCACCGTGCTTGAGAATCTGTTGGACAACCGCGAGCACATCTTGTTGGTGGTCGACAAGTACGGTGGCATGGAGGGCGTCGTGACGTTGGAAGACGTTGTCGAAACGCTCATTGGCATCGAGATCGTTGACGAAGCCGATAGTGCGGTCGACATGCGCAAAGTCGCTCGGGAGAAATGGGCCCGACGAATGCAAAGTCTAGGCCTGGAAGTGGACACGCAGATCGCTCCGCCAACGGATGAGTCCAACACGGGTGAGTCCAACCAAGCCTAGGGGCAACGCCAGTCGCTTTGCCAGGCATCCTTCGGACTGACTGCACTTTTCAGCAGCGTTACGATTCAACAATGCTAGGTGGACATCACTGCGATGAGGGCTCGGCAAAAATCTGGCAAATCGTCCGGTCGGCGGCTGCTTATGTGGTGACCGTCGACGACGACGGCCGCGTCTTGGTAGATGGCACCGGCGTTGACGAGGTCGTCTTTGATGCCGGGTGATCCGGTCACTTTGACGCCTCGGTAAACCCCAGCCGATATCGGGATCCAGCCACCATGACAAATCGTTGCGATCGGTTTTTTGGCGGTGTCAAAGGCCGCTACTAGATCGAGAACCGTTTTGTCGCGGCGGAGTTTGTCGGGCATGAATCCGCCCGGGACGACCAGGGATTCGAAGTCCGAGTGACGCATCTGGTCGATGGCGGTGTCGCTGGTACAAGGATAGCCATGCTTGCCGTTGTAATGAGTGTCAGCTTGGGGGCCGGCGACCGTCACGGTTGCACCGGCTTCTTCGAGTCGAAGTTTGGGGTACCAGAGTTCCAAGTCTTCGTAGATCTCGCCGACCAAAATCAAGACGCGTTGGCCGGAGAGTGGCAAGTTGGGATCGGACATGGAGTGGCTACCGGCGGAGTTGGAAGGCAAAGGGTGGCGAGAGAATGGATTTGGCGAAAACGTCAAATCGCGTCGCTGCCGCGTTCGCCGGTACGGATGCGGACACAATCGTCCATTGGCAACACAAAGATCTTGCCGTCGCCAATTTCACCTGCTTCGCCCGAGCGGCCGCCTTCTAAGATGGCTTCGACGGTCGGCTGAACGAATTCTTCGTTGACTGCAATTTGCAATTGCACTTTACGCAGCAAGTTGACTGAGAATTCATGACCGCGGTAGACGCCGGTGTGGCCTTTCTGGCGACCAAATCCTTGGCAGTCGACGACGGTCAGACGGTGCACGTCCACGTCGGTCAGTGCTTTTTTGACCGCATCCAACTTCGACGGCTGAATGATGGCGATGATTAGCTTCATGATCACGAAAAGCAGCGACGAGTTTCGGTACGGCCGAGTTTTAGGCAAACAGGACAACACTGTTTCCTACTGGACCGTCATACCGTAGCGAATCGTACTCAAAGGAAAAGAGCTGGCAAGAACTCTGACGATTCATTCGCGGGAATCAAATTCGGTTGAGCGGATCCTGTCGCGAAAATACTTTCCGTTGGCACCAGTAGGCCCCTGTCACCCTTAACGATGAGTAAAAACCCCGACCCGAGCAGACGAGGCGGACGTCTACTCGAGCCGTATGGGGAATCTTCCGGCCCCGTGAGGGACCGAGAAGCCAGAAAGGCTTGGGATATCCTGCCAACCAGGTGCTCCGCCACCATCCGAAGGCGGCTCGGGTGATGGCGGAGCAATGGCAGGTAGATCATTGAGAGATTGAGTTTGGTAATTGATCTCTATGCAAGGAGGGTGCCAAACCACGTCGTGGGACGTTGGATTGGAACGCAAACACTGCATCGGTAAGGACTTAAAAAAATCGTTAGGTGGTCACGGGTCCGTTCATGCCAAACGAAATCCCATCTGGATGCATGAACACTGCGCATCTTTGAAGTACCCCCTGCGCATCTTTTAGGCACTGCGGTGAGGTGGCATCCGCAAGACTGCCATACGGCTCAAAGACGAAATGACGGCCGTCGATTTGAAACCGAGCGTGTCAGGAAGCTGCCAATGGGGCGTAGAGGCGGCATTCGCGCAGGCGTTTTTTGCGTCGTTTCTTCGCGCTGACCGTTCTTTTATCCAAAGCCCTTGATCAACGGAGTGACATTCGACTGAATGTCACCAGAAGGACGTAACCGAGTTTGCCTGAACCGAAAAAAGGCCGCCTTCCTGAATCAGGGAGGCGGCCAAGCGGGAATCGATTCGAGCGGCAGTCGCTTTAGAAAGTGAAGATCGTGTCGATGCCGAACGTCGTTTGGCTGTCATCGGCGTCTTCCAAGATGGTGTTGTCCGCCAAGGCCAACGCATTCATGTCGCCATCGATCCAGTCCCATCGAATTTCGGGTCGGACAATTACATTGGCGTGTGGCTTGTAATTCAAACCAAGCGTAAGCGCGGTCACATCAAAGTCACCTGTCGCGACATTGGCTAGGCCAGCGGGGGCAGCGTCACCGTAGAAACCTTGGCTATCAGCACTGACGTTCCACCATTCGTAACGGGCACCCAAGGACAGACAATCGTTGACGCTGTAGATCAGGTAGTTGTTCAAGCCGATGGTGTCGCGGACCGTTTCACCGGCGTTGTTCTCTGTATCGAGCAAATCACTTTGCATGATGTACTGCAATGAATCGGTCACGGCCAAGTCGGCTACCAGCGAGTGCATGTAGCCTTTTTCGAGCGTTCCGTTAGGACTGTCTGCAAAACGTCCGCCGGTCGAAGCGTAGGTCAGCGAAAGTTTGTCGGTCAGCGAAACCGACACGCCACCCAAGAATGAATCGCCATTGTCCTCGAATCCACTGTCCCAGCCCAACGTGTAGCCCCCATAAAAGGTCAGGTCTTCGCTGGCGGTCAACGTGGCAAGGACACCGGTGTGGGTGAATGGCTCGCTGTTGTACATCGTGTAGGCATGCGAGTAGAAAAAGTTGTCCGGGGCTGTAACGACTTCCCAGCCAATGATGGTGAAGAAGTGCCCTGCTTTGACGGACAAGTTTCCATAAGCGGCTTCCATATACAATTGTGGCAATGCACTGCCGTAGATACCGTGATCCCAATCGTTGTCCCAATGGTTGTTGGCGATGCCAAATGACTGAGTGTCTTGTGCGTCCACGCCGTAGACATAGTCGATGCGTCCGCCCAAGCCCAGTCCGTTGGAGCCGTCGGCTTCTTTTTCTGCGTACAGCCAAGCCTGATGAACGTTGACTCGGTCAGCGTGCGAATTGAATAGCGGCAGATTCTTGGAGTGGTAACCGATTGATACCCAGCCACCGGCGGAAAGCCCACAGGTTTCGCCGAACAGCGACAACGGGTCACCCAGGTTGCAACTGCCGCAACTTAGCGGGCAGCCACCGCCACATCCGCCACCAAAAGCGGAGCCACAGCCGACGCCCAGTTCACATCCGCATGACGGTACGCCGCAGCTTGGCTGAGCGCCACAACTTGGCCCCATTTCGCATGATGGCGCCGCTGCACAACCGGGGTCGTTGCATTGGGCGTTTCCACAACTTGGGAAACCGCCACCAAGGATGCCGCCTCCGACTACTCCACAGCTTGGCTCTGGAGCCACTTCCATCCCACAAGCCGGACCATCGACGCCGCAACCGGGCGACATATCGCACCCACAGTTGGGAGCCGCACTGCAGCAGTTCACTTGCGCGACACGGCCTTGCAGGCCTGCGACAGGAATCGCTTGCCGGACCTGGTATCGGTTGGATGCATGTTGGTACTGTGCTTGAGCAGAGTTTTGGGCGGTCAGGCCCGATGCAAAAGCTGTTAACAGCAAGGTTGCCGCTAGGTTGTGGAATTTCATTTCGATTGCGTATCCAGTGATGGCGCGAGAAGTCGCGAAACATCCTGCACGAAAGGCAAGCGTCCGGACGGAACAATTAGGGTTCGTAATTGCTTCCATGCACACGCCGCCATCTGCTCGTCCGCCGTGGGTTTCCCGCGTTGCCGCAGGACCCCGCAAGGGCGTGAGGTGACATCGAACCAATTACATCATGCCTTATCGGGCCAGATAATCCGAAACATCCACACAACATGTACAACCCGCAGAGTCGTTTTGATCGAAATAGCCTTCGGCTGTTAATCCGTGCCGGTTAGGTTGACTCTCCGCAGCAAACACGAAAAAACCCCCTTTGCTACCATTGGCAACAAAGGGGGTTTAAGGTTCGTTTCGTCTTTCCCGGACGAACGTTTTAGCTGTGCTTCACCTTAGAAAGTGAAGATCGTGTCGATGCCGAACGTGGTTTGATCATCGCCATCTTCCAAGCCAGTGATCTGATCGTCGTCCCAGTCCCAGCGGACTTCAGGGCGAACGATGACGTTGGCGTGTGGACGGTGGTTTACACCCAGGGTCAGGGCGTAGACATCGCTGTCACCCGTTCCGCCGAATTCAGCATTCCACCACTCGAAGCGTGCTCCGACAGAAGTGCAGTCGTTGATCGATTTGATCAAGTAGTTGTTGATACCAAAAGTATCGCGAACAGCCACTCCGTCACCGTCTTCGCTGCTCAGGTAGTCACTCTGGCCGATCCACTGCAAGCTGTCGGTGACAGCGTAGTCAGTGACGATCGAGTGCATGTAGCCTTTCTCGACACCATTGAAACGAGCTTCGCCGAAGCGACCGATTGTCGTGGCGTAGGTCAAAGCAAGCTTGTCAGTCAAGGTTGCCGAGAATCCACCCAAGAAGCAGTCGCCATTGTCGTTGAAACCACTGTCCCAACCGAATGTGTAACCACCCCAAACCGTCAGGTCATCGCTGGCGTTGTGAGTTGCCAATACACCGGTGTGTGTGAAGGGCTCGCTGTTGTACATAGTGTAAGCGTGGCTGTAGAAGAAGTTGTCCGGGGCGGTCACGACTTCCCAACCGATGATGGTGTAGAACTGTCCAATTTTTACGGAAGTGTCGCCGTAAGCAGCTTCGATGTATGCCTGTGGCAATGCGAAACCGTAGTCAGGTCCGTTGTCAAAACCATTATCCCATCCACGGTCTGCACCGAAGGATTGAGTGTCTTGGGAGTCAGTACCGTACATGGCGTCGAAACGACCACCAAAGCCAAGCCCATCGCTGCCGTCAGCTTCTTTCTCGATGTACATCCAAGCCTGGTGAACTTGGAATTCATCGGGACGACTGTTGAACAGGCCGTTGCCTTTGTCGTGATAACCCATCGACAACCAGCCACCAGCGGTCCAGCCACAGTGTTCGCCGAACAATGTCCAAGGGTCACCTAGATCGCAATCGCCCAAGCAGCTGCCACAGGCACTGTCGCAGCCGCTGTCGCAACCACCGTCACAGCTGTCGCCGCCTAGGCATCCAAGTCCAGCGAGTCCACCGACGCTTTCGCATCCGCAGGCTGGTTGTCCGCATCCGCAAGGCGCTGCTGCACAACTTGTGTCGGCACAGCCGGAGACCAATTGAATCGGTCCTTCCTGTGCCATTGCGTTTCCTGTGTAGCTAACGCAGGCAATTGCGGCGGCCAAAGCAATTTTCTTAAGATTCATCGTTTTATTCGCTCCCGAATATCCGTATTGGGTTTAGTGTTTGATGTGAAGCACCGGCTACGACAACTCGTGTAGCCAATCCAACAATGATGGACCGTGTGGTTGAAACGATGGAACTGATTTGTGAATCCGCCTGCCTGACTTCACAAAGCATTTCCAGTGCTTCCTTCCCGTACGGTGTTCAGCATCCTGATCCTTCCGTCAGGGTTTGATATCGGAGAACAGTTTTGCAATTGCAGCGAATTAATGCCAAAACGCTCTTTGTTTGCATCAATTACTCGTCGGTCGTGCCGCCCAATCCTGTCGTAGCGACGGTACCGCTATCAACAGTGGCGTAGCCGCTGCCGCTGAGTAAAGGATTGTCGATTAGCTCAATGCTGCCGGTTTTTGCGGCCAAGATAGGGGCATGCGTTCACCTCTCTATGGCCGAGAATGAGCCGCCTACCCTTGAACGGGCGGTTGGTTCAAAATCAGCCCCTTCAAGCTAGACGGTTGTGCCGCATTTCGCGTGGCCATGAGCATTTTGAGACAGCGACGCTGTCCTCCTGAGATATTGAGAACACCAATGGCGTTTTGGCGATCCAAAAAGAAAAACGATTCTGCACCGGATGATTCCAGCGATTCCGAAGGATCCCGCGATGTCGCCGCGAGTGAACCGGCTGACGAAACGCCCCAGGTCTCCAAAGAAGTCGACGGCGCAGCGGAAAGCCAATCGCCCGGTGGCGGGCTCTTTTCCAAAATGCGTCAGAGTCTGCAGAAGACGCGCCGCGCACTCAATACCGATATCCGCGACCTCTTTAAGAGCGAAGGACGCTTGGTCGACGAGGATTTCCTGGGCGAGTTGTTTGCCCGATTGATTCGCACGGACATGGGAACCGGACCAGCGGAAACCATCCGCGATGATGTGGCCAAACGCTTTCGCGGTCGTGTCGTCCATTTGGAAGAAATTCTGGAAACGATCACCCAGCAGACTCAGTTGATGCTGCAACAAGAGTCGGCTGAGATTCAGATGTCCGAATCCAAACCGACCGTGATCCTGGTGGTGGGCGTCAACGGCAGTGGCAAAACGACTTCGATTGGCAAATTGGCAAACCACCTTTCCAAAGCCGGACACAAAATCGTCCTGGGCGCTGGCGATACCTTCCGCGCCGCCGCGGTGGAACAATTGACCATCTGGGCCGGCCGCATCGGCTGCGACATTGTCACTGGCAAACACGAAGCGGATCCGGCCAGTGTTGCCTTCCAAACCGTCGACAAAGCCGTCGAAATCGGAGCCGACATCGCGATCATCGACACGGCGGGTCGTTTGCAAACACAAACGAACTTGATGCAAGAGCTTGATAAGATTCGCCGAGTGATCTCCAAGAAAGTCGACGACGCGCCGCACGAAGTCCTATTAGTCTTGGATGCAACCGCAGGTCAAAACGCGATTAGCCAGGCGCGTGGATTTAGCGAAGCGGCGGGATGCACAGGCATAGTGTTGGCAAAACTAGATGGATCGGCCAAAGGCGGTGTGGTGCTGCCCATTCGTGAACAGTTTCAGTTGCCGGTCAAGTTTGTGGGGCTGGGCGAAGGCATCGACGATATCGCTCAGTTCGATCCGGCAATGTTCGCAAAAGCTCTCTTTGCTCAATCCTAACACTCGCTCGTTGCCTTCCTACTAGTTGTTCCATGCTCCACCTGCAATCTGAATCGACCACGCAATGGCTCGGGCAAGTCGACGCCCATTTGGACGAAATCCTGATCGATCATGCGCACTGCGAACGAAAAGCCGCTTCGACGGCCATGAACTTGATGGATGCGTACACTGACAACCGAGCCATCACGCGGGAAATGACGGTGATCATCAACGAAGAACTCGAGCACTTTCATATGGTGATTGAGATCCTTGATGAACGCAAAATCGTATTTCGCCGGCAAGGTAGCGCCCCATATGGTCGCAAACTGAATTCGTTGATTCGCAAAACCGAACCCGATCGCGCGGTTGATCGACTTTTGACCGCCTCGCTGATTGAAGCTCGCAGCTGTGAACGATTCAGTTTGCTATCGGGTCATCTGAAAGATCGCGATGCAAAGCTTGCTGGTTTTTACGGCAGTCTGTTCGAGAGTGAAGCACGTCACCACACGACTTACGTCAGGCTCGCCGAAGAGTTTGCCAGTCGAGAAGTCGTCCGAGAGCGGCTCGACCAACTGTCCGCCAGCGAGGCCGAAATCATTGCTGCCGGCTGCGATCTCGTGCGAATGCACTCGTAGCCAGTTTCACGCATCGTCGCGCGGCGCGTCTCGCCGATTCTTTGCATCGGTTTCACGATTGAGCACCGATCTGCAATGTGTTTGCCACGTGTGGGTGTCGCATTGCCCACGACCATGACGTTTCTATTGTTCTACTGCCATCAGAACCGGTGACCGACCAAGCGGCTGAGTCGCGGTCGACCCAGAGCCGGTTTTGTTGGCCCCTTCCCAGGACGGAAGCGGTGTTTGCGGCGAGCGATTCGCGGCAAACTCCCGGATGATCCGGACAGGCTTGGCGCAAGACTTGCGTTAGCCAGTTGTTACGATCACTTGATTCGCCCGTGAAAGGAAACCCAAATGTTGCGCATGCATCTGCGAAACGCTTATCCAATCGTGATAGCTGTCTTGTTCGCTTCGACAGTGGTGGCAGACGAAGATGCCATTCGTTTTGACATGCCGTCGACCGTCGTAGCGACCCAGGTCAACACAGGCGACTCGATCGCCGACAGTAGCAACGCTGAACTCAAAATCGTGCAGTGTCAATTGAGACTGTCCTCTCTGGTTGCATCGCCTTCGCTGCCGCGCATTGATCAATGGTTGGTTCGATGCACACCCCGCGACTTCGAGATGCACATCACCGACTACGCCCCACGCACCGAGACCAGAAGTGCATTGGAAGGCCCGGTCGAATTCAAAATCACCGATGAAGAATCGCGTTCGCTGGGAATGTCGCTCAACGGCGACTACTGCGGTGTGGTTGATGGCAGTCTTGGTGCGGATGTGGGGACCAAGAACTTGGTGACCAAGCAATACAAGCAGGTTGCCGCTGTCCAAGCCGTTACCGCTGCTGGCACCATCGATCGTGGTCGCGGTGTTTACTTCAAATTACGCTGGACGGCGACGCAGGTTCTTGAAGGCGAGAAAGTGTTTACGCTGTCGATGCGGGTGCCAGTTTCTTGGCGCGGTGGTTTGATCGACGTGGATGTTACGGCGCAGTCAGCCGTGCAAAGCTTTGGCCGACTGGACACGCACATCAAAACGATTGGTGCTGCCAAGTTCGTCGTCGCCACCTACCGGGCGGGTGATGCCGAAGCGGGACAGCGGGCGTCGGAGTTTGCTTCGGCCGAACAACGACTGCGTCGAATCAGCGAGCATGTCAATCATCAGAAGAAACCGTCGACGCTTCCATCAATGCTGCGACACGTTGCTGCGAAACTTGATTTGGATTCGCCACCACCGACCAACGGCTGGATCAATCGTCTTACCACCGGCCAAGCAGACCCATACTTGGATCGCGAGATCAGTCGTTTACCGATGAAGGTCCGAGTTGCCGCGATTGAGTATCACGACAAGAAGAGGGAGTTCAGTCGCTTGGCAGTCGCATCGGCGACCCAAGGGAGCTAACCGCAGCGGAACAGAAATTCGGGTCTGCGGGGCGTCGCGTTGTCCTGCAACGCGATTTCATTGAAACGCGATCGACTGAATCAGTTGTTGCTGAAACCAAGTGGCAACAAAGCGTCGCGGCCTAGGGGGTTTTTTAAATACTGCTTGTGGCACTCGGGGCACAGATCGTAATCACCACTGAGGCAAGTGTCCGACTGCGCGTCATCGATCTCGTCATCGGTCAGGCCTTCTAAGACTTGATGAAGTTCGGAGAGGTGATCAACATCGTCATCAAAATCCGGCGAGCAATCTTCATGCGCCGTTTGGACTTCGATCTTCACGACGTATCGAGTTTGACAAGTTGTATCGATGTTACGTTTACATCGATCGCAGGTGTAGTGGATCATCCGAAACCATTTCCGCTGCGGTGAGTAGATTCACAACGTGATCGGCGACAACGCGCGATCAAATAAATAGGCCACAAAGACGGTGTGAATAACTCTCATGTTAGTGACGCCGAACTACGGTGTGCAAGTCAAATCGCCATCGCTTTTTGAGTGGTTTTTGAAACTAATTTTGCTGCTTGACACCACTGTTCCCAACACCTAGGTCAGGCGTCTGCCACCGATGGGTTGGATTCACACCGTCAGTGGGTGACTGTGGTAAAACCCGTTTGCGATTCAAACCAATGTGCGGGGGCACGGCGCGTAGAGCCCACTCCACTGTGGAAATGCATTGCGGCACTAGCCGTCTGCTTTGGAGTTTGATCTTCCTTAGCGTTCAGTCGATGTCGCAAGGGTTTCTAGTCGGAGACAAGTTCGGGAGGCCGTTGAGCAACTTGATGACTAGGCCGGTGATCGCGCAACTTGGGGCGTCAACGATTCATGTTTTCCGTTCGAGGCCAAAAGTGATGGAATGAATGGACACTTTGTGGCAACTCACCACCCGGGCAGCTCAAATCAGGGTTTGGCTGTGGGTAGCTTCATCGGAATTCGTATTTCCACCAGCATGCCCGGCAAGAAGTCCTTGTCGAGTTCGTCAAGCTTGCGGTCGTCCAAGATTTTGAAATCGAATCCGCGCTGCTTAGCTTGATCTCTCAATCGGACGATCGCCGGTGCGTGTCCATACGCCAACAGGCATCGCCCTCCCGGATTCAGGTGCTTGGGCAATCCATCCAGTAGCGAGTCCATCAATTCAAAGTCGGGGTCGTAGAACGCATGGTCTGCCGGTTTCGCGATCTTTCCGTCTTCCCAGGGGGGATTGGAAATGATCAGATCAAATTTTTCTTTGTCCTTGATGACCGCAAAGGCGGTTGGCGCGTCAGTCGACACACTACGGACTTCTAATTCCATTTCTTCGGCAAGCATCGCAGCGTTGTAGCGCGCGTTCGCAACCGCTGCCGGATTGATGTCCGTTGCAACCACTGAATCGGCTCCGTTCTGAGCGCAGAGGATTGCGACCAGGCCGGTTCCCGTGCCAATTTCCAGCACGCTCCTTCCTGTACAAATCGAGTCGTCGACAATCAGCTTGCGAAGCGAAACGGTGTCGTCCGGTTCCCAAAAGACAGTGTCGAACTGAATGATTTCCCCGTGTTGTAGTTCTGGTAGGCTCCACGTTTGGACGACGTCATATGAATAGTCCAGGTCCTCGCGATGGCGAGTGCAGGATGACGTGACGCTTAGTAAGAAGCCCACTGCAAGTAAAACGCAAACGATGTTTCGTTGTTTCATTTTTTTCTCGTCGTCGACTCTTGTACTCGGTTTCGCAAACAAGCCTGGGTTTCGGTCCTGGTCAGGCACCTTCTGCATCGCTCGAACACTTTCGTCACTTGAAGGCGACAAAAAGCAGCGTAGCGAATCACGCGGGTGTTTTGTTGTTAGAGCAGTCCATCGTTCCTGTTCGTTGGGTTTGATGTCGCATCGGATCCACTGACTGCAACTTAATCCAATGGGAATATGGTTAGTCGCGTACCGTTTTTGATCTCTGTCAGAATCGTCGGCTGTCGCCATCAAAACCGATCACGGCGAGTTGCTCTGGCAATCGTCTGACTTTGCGTTCGCACACCACGTGTCCGACGATCGAAAGATCGGAGCGATTTTTTGTCGCCATTGCCGTTTGAGCTGCAAAACGTAACGAATTGCGGGACTGGGCAGATCAATGCTGATTGTTGCAGCGAGCCCTTGCTGGCTAATATCGGAACCTGGACAAACGTGCATGCGTCTAATGAGGGCAGAACGTGGGTTCGCCACGTCACTATCTATTGGAGAAGTTGTATGAGTTTAGTTCCTTTGTTGATCAATCTGGTTTGCGGCGCCGTAGGTGGAAATGGCGTCGCGGCCATTTTTAAGAACCTGAACCTGGGCACGCTCGGGAATTCGGTCGCTGGTGTTGTCGGTGGCGGAATCGGAGCAGGCGTCTTGGGGATGCTTGGTTTAGGTGGAGGAGGCGAAGGAACGCTGGACATAGCGAATCTTGTTGGCAGCATCGGCTCGGGCGGCGTCGGCGGCGGAGCGGTGTTGGCAGTGGTTGGCTTGATCAAGAACGCGATGGCCAAAGCCTAGTCTCTGCGGAGAGACAGCCATGAATAGCAAAAGGCCGAAGAGAAAAATCTCTTCGGCCTTTGTCAGTTGAAAATACTGCGATGTCGTGCAGACACTTAACGCATCTTGCAGCGGAATTCGATCAGCAGGCTCTCGCCTACTTTCAGCTCTTGAGAGAGCCGCCATTCCAATCGCAACGATTCGCTCGAGTTGGGGAACGCTTCGAAGTCCGCTTTCAAGTCGGTGGTTTGACTCTCGGCGACGTACTCCAAGCGAGACACCAAGTTGTCCGTGATGACGACGTTGTTGACGGTCGAATCACCGACATTTTGAACTCGAATCACAAAACCAACTTCCTCGCCGGGTTGAGCGTGAGCTTTGTCGGCCATCTTGATAATTCGCAGTCGGCCAGCATCTGGGAATTCATAAACGGTGAACGCTTCGACGCTGTCATCGCGAGTCAGAACGGGCGGCTTCATGTCCTCGATAGCGACTTGGACCGATTCGCCGATGGTCCAGGCAATGGCCGCGGAGGCATGTTCTTCCAAGAGAGCTTTTTGCTCGTCAAGCAACAAGTTCAATTCCAATGCGGAAATGGTCGTCATCATCTCCAGCACATTGCTTCTTTGGATCGGTGCCAGATCGCCTTCGACGCGGACGCCCCGATTGCGATCGCGAATGAAATCCAGCCGTTTGACCATGTCGGCGCGAGCCAATTCGGTAGTGTCTCGCATGACCAAACCAGGAAGGTCTTTGTTGATGCCTTCGGTACCCAGTGGTCGATCGACTTGATTCAGACCGGTTACTTTTTCGCCCGCGACGGCTCCGGTGATTTTGCGAATTGATGCAAATCGAGGCGAATAGACGCACACTCGATTACTGGGCTGGAATTTGATGTCGCCCGCTTCGCTGGTGTAATGAACCACCGTGTCTTCTGGCTGAAGCCCGTTGATTTGATCGTCGCGTGTCAGGCGTGCCTTGGGTTCGTGGTCGCCGCCGTCACAAATGAATTCTTGCGGATCGACTCCAAACGCATTCCATCCTTGTGGCACGTATTCCACGTATCCTTGCGGACCACAAGTTTGGCAATCACCGGTTTTAGGACCACATGCGCCCGAATTGCATGACTGGCATTCGCTGGCGTGTTGATTGGTATTGCAGTTTGCACCGCGATTCGCGAGGGCGCCGACGGCCACGCGAAGTGGTCCATTGGCAAACCCGACCGTTTCGACCGGCACGGATTGTTCAAACGCGACCTGCGTTACACCCGCAGCGGCAGGAGCCGAAAGTTCCACGTTCTGCTGCGCATCATTGGAGGCCTGCGGTGCGTGCAGCGAGGCCTGCGGTGCAATCAGCGGCGTCCCGAAAGAGCCAGGTCCCATTGCCGACGGATTGCTGGTTTGGCAGCCCACCAGAAACAGGCACACCAACGCGCAAACGGTCGTCGTTTCAAAGAATGAACGTTTCATAGTTCGTACTGTTGGGGTCGGGGCGAGTCGGTTCGTTTCGGAGCGGCTACAGAGGTCGCAAGTGACTACTGATACTCAACCGCTGTCGGTTGATCGTTTTCGGGCTGGAATATGGGGGCCCAAGACGGATAGCCAAAGTAAAATTCTGGCATGAGGGACGGAGCACGTGGAGGTGCTAGTGAACCAATGCGAATGATTGCGACAGCGCGCCCGAAGTGATCGGCCACGCCGAGTGCATCTTGATGTTCGCCAATGTCCATGACGTTGGCTTGGCGGTCGGTTTGCACCAGGGGAATGGCTGTTTGTGGATCTTCTAAGTAGACGACCCGGGTGACCAATTTTCCGTCCAGTGCGGCTTGCATGTCGATTTCGTCAATCTTCAGCACGATCGGATACGACGTCGCCAATCCATCGGGCGGATACATGCGATCGATCAGTTCGACCGTTGGATACAGTTCGGCGCCTTCGGCATTTGGGATTCCGGTGACGCGGAAACGATAAACACCGCCGATCAACAGTCCCGCCATCAAATTGGGTTCGCCGCGGGAGATCGCCGCGCCTTGAGGCAAGGCAAACATCGTTCCTTCGGGGCCAACGAATTTCACCGGTTGGTAGTAATTAGCGACCGGTCCACGTCGTGTCAGACGGGCTCGCCCGACAACGCCTGCCGGCATGTCAGCGCTATACAAAGCATGCTGTTGATCCGGTGGCAAAAAGTCCGAGGGATCCGCGGCACTGGCCGATGAGCACAGAAAGTAAGCCGCGACGCAGATCGCCAACAGCAGCCAAAGCCGGAGGGGGCGTTCGAATCGCCTCGTCGGTGTGATGGCTTTGGTGGTCGTTTTAGGGGCTTCGTTTGACATTGGCTTGCATGCGTTGTGTCATTTTTAAAATCAAAAAAACGCGGCCCATCGTTTTCGTTTGGGCCGCGTTTCGTTTTGTTTATCCGATGGCCACTCTACGGTTGGCAGTTCGGATCGACCGCTTGGCTACGGTGCTGGTAAAGTCCCCGTCCTGCTGGAACACCCGGGTGGATGTTCTGCTCGGTGATCTTCACGCGGCTAACCGGGTTGGGATAGCTGTATCCAGGTTGGTGCCGAACATCGATTCGCATTTTGTCGACCGGACGCGGAATGTGCATCGGTGTGTGGTTGCGAATCACGTGCTTGGTCAAGCCAGCAGGTGCACCCAAAGGAATGTGAGGTGGTCCAGGCAATCCGATCGGTGTTCCTGTGATGGGCATGCCATACTGAGGAGCGTTGACACCGGAGATCATGCCGGGCAGTTGCGGAGGAGTGGTTGAGCACCCTGGTCCGCCGCCCATTGGTCCGCCACAGCCTTCGGTCATCGCCGGAGCGAATGGAGCAGGCAAGCCAGCGATCGGAGGTCCCATCATTCCGCCGTTGGCACCCATGCCTAGGCGAGCAGTGCCGGGCATTTCGATGTCTTTGTCACCCAAGCGGATGATGGCAAGAATGGAACCGCGACGATCTGCTTCGACGATGGGATCGATGCCCGGATCAAGACGCGTGCTAACAAGCGTGTCGATGCCAGCCAAAGCAGGGCCTTGGAAGTCGGGATCTGGAAGGTAGATGACTTTGGTGACAAAGTTGCCAGTGACAACCTGGTCAAAGTCTTCTTCGGTGAATTGAATCGGAATTGAGTTGTGAGCGAGGTAAGCACCTGTACGAGGGTTGGCATAAGCCAGCTCGATGGTCGGGTACAGTTCGACGCCTTCGCGGTTCGGGATGTTCGTCAACTTCACACGGTACAACGCACCTTGTGGAAAGTTTTGACGAGCAGGCACGATCAACGGCTCACTGTCGAACATTCCGCTACCGGATTGATCGTAGCGAACTTGCATGCCTTCGGGACGACCGAACGTGACTTGCGCCGTCGTTGCTGGTCCGCCACCCATTCCCATGCCAGGCATCATGCCCGCATTGATGATGCCGCCGCCGGCGGGAATCTGACTGCCAACTCCGGGGTCGCCAAAGCAACCGCCGCCGTTGCATCCCTGACAGGCAGGTCCGCAACTGCTGAAGCCGACTTGCATGACACCGCTGTCGGATTTTTTGCTCATTGGCTGAGGAGCCGTGGCAAGTTTGACTGCGTCGCCACCAGGCATCGCCGACCCTGGCAGAGGAGCACTCGGCATGCCGAACTCACCGGATACTTTGTTGACGCCATACTGGCCAAAGTGAGGTTGGCCGGGCATTGGCGGGCGACCGCCGTACTGTTGTGGTCCCAAAACTCCGGGGCCAGGGCCTCCGACGCCAGGACCGGGCTGCATCATGTGCTGCTCAGGTGGCAGATTGTGACGTGTCGGTGCACAGCCAGTGGCAATCACTGCCACAGCCGCCAGCAGCGATAAATGAGTGATGAATCGTTTCATCTGTTGCCTCGTTCCCTTCGGTGGTGCTCGGCGTCCCACTCGCGTAGTTTGCGGTGACGGCGCCGGGTCTTAGGCTGGTTTGCTCTGTGTAAATCGGATCTAGCGAAGCCGATGAAATCTTGCGGGCGTCGATCTGAATGCAAACTCGGCCATCCGCCGGACCAATGATCCGGCTAGACGTGCCTGCATGCACTTCTTTACGATCCGCACGCTCGCGGGCAGACCGACTCCGTAGGAACTCATCGGCACTTACGACCTGTATCTTTGAAAAAATCGGCATAACCGGACCATGAAGATTCATCGGCATAGTTTTCCAACAAGCCAACGGTCCGTGAAACTCGCGTCGGTCGCGTTGCTAGCGATCTTTCTGACAAGTGATTTCCCGTTACTTGCCCAAGAAAACCCGCTCCAAGGCACGCCAGCGATCACGCAGTCGCCACCGCTGCAAAGCAACGAATCGACAATCGATGTCGCGACCGAAAAACCCTCCGGCGTGGCACTGGATTCAGAATTCGATCTGAATGGCGACTCGGAAAGCCAGCAAGTTGCTCAACAGGCCACTCAGGAAGCAGCCCAACAACTGATTCAGCAAGTCATCCACCGGTTGGCTTTTGGGCGACCGTTTGATGCCAAGATCCGTCATCGCATTTGGACAGCGGGACGCGAAATGGTCGGAGTGGGGACTTACGAACAGGCGGGCGGCGGAACCGGTCGGTTTAATATGCAAGTCACCATGCACGACGGTGATGGCAAACACACGTTGCAACAGATCAGCGATGGCCGCCTGGCTTGGACACGATCCGTGATTAGCGACAAGATTACTTTACGTCGCGTCGACGTCGGACGGCTAAACGAATGGGTTCGTGATGCTTCACGTCAAGAGAATACGTCACCTACGTATGTACCACCGAAATTGAAAGTCGGCGCGCTGACAGAGATGTTGGACATGATCCAACGCGACTACGATCTGAAAATGGGCAAAATCAGGTCCGCACCTCTGCTGGGCATCTCAGGCACACTCAGCAGTGAAGCCCGAAAGCGAACGCTTTTGGAAAGTGGTGCAAAGGACTGGCCTACCCTGTTGCCGACCCGGATCATGATCGCGATCGCTGCAGAGCCGCTTCCCAATACAAACTTTGGCCAAGGTTTGCCGGTCAGGATTGAGTTTTGGAGCGATCCAGTGATCGGGGACGATTCCAGTCAGCCAGATCATCCCGAAGGAAGACTGATTTCGCTCTTGGAAATCTATAGCGTCCGTGCCATTGATGCTCCGCCGGTCGAGCGGTTCCGATTCGAGACGCAGGACTATTCGATCAAGATCATCAACGAAACCGATCGCTACCTGCGACGCTACGGCGTGCGATTGACCGACAGTCAACGAAAACAACTACGTCGTTAACGGTTACAATGGATCGCACCCGTCCTCTCAAGTAGCTCGACTTCCTCTGGTGCCCATCTAGATCCTTGACCACTAGTTCCCTGACCTCTGATTCTCCTGTCCAGCCCCGATCATCCCTGGCCGCTTGGACACAGTTGGTGCGATTGCCCAACCTGTTCACTGTCTTGGCTGACGTCAGCGCTGCGTTCCTGTTGGTGGCTCACGGCCCATTTCCGTTGGGAAGGTTCGCCTGTGTGCTGATCGCTGGAGTATTGCTTTACTGGGCCGGCATGGTGCTCAATGACGTTTTTGACGTCGAGCGAGACCGTCAGGAACGACCGACACGCCCGATCCCTGCAGGTGACATTTCGATTTCCCAAGCCACGATCGCGGGCTGGACTTTGTTGATTGCCGGAATCGTGCTGGCGGCAGCTTCGGGTTTGATCTCGTCATCGCAGTTCGCCGTGACATGGCTGCCAGGTCTCGTTGCGCTGGTGTTGGCAGTCATGATTGTTTTGTACGACGGTCCACTGAAAAAAACACCGCTTGCACCCGCGGCAATGGGTAGCTGCCGTGTGCTCAGTTTTCTCCTGGGCGCTTCACCGTGCATCGCGATGGTTGCGGGCGAAGCACTTTTTCCTCAGCACGTGATGGCAATCGCCTTGGGATTTGGCGTGTACATCATGGGCATTACCACGATGGCGAGACGCGAAGCGGTGGGCGAAACCGGTGCCTGGGCTGGTTTGAACATTACAACCGGATTCGTCGTCATGTTGGTCGGGATGGGGATCATCGCGTTTGGCCCGAGTGTCTCCGGTGATCAAGTCAATTGGCGAATGGACCCGCACAATGCTTACCCGATACTGGTCGGGTTGATTTCGTTGCCGGTTGCTTTGCGGGCGCTGAAAATTCAGACCGCCCCGACACCCAAGAACATTCAGAACGCGATCCGCGCAGGCATCTTGTCGATTATTCCACTTGCATCGGCGGTGGCGTTGCTGGGAGCGGGACGCATTGCAGCGATCTGTGTGTTTGCATTAGTGGTTCCCGCCATCATCTTGGCCAAACGATTGCGAGTCACATGAGTCTTGGTTTTCACACGGTTAGTTTATTGCTGCACGACGAAACGACGGCAGTAAAAGAGCTGGCGGCCATGGGATATACGTCCGTGGCAATTCGTCCTCGGCTAAGTGGTCTGAATCCCTACGCCAAGCACGTTGTCGAAAGCATGCAGTGTTTTGGTGATGCGGCGAAACGCTTGGACGTCCAAGTCGTCTTGGAGACACAGGCACCCTTCTTGTGCGATGCCAGCTTGGCGAGTGCCGACATTGGCGAATCGGCGAAGGCGAAAGCCTGGATTGATATTTGCATGCAGGTCGCACGCGATTACATCAGCGACGACGTGATCTTGGTCATCGAATCTGGCAAGAGCAACACGTCGGCCGACACGGGCGGACTAAGTAAGGACGCAGGCACCGGGATCGAACTGGCGGGCGGTAAGTCTGCGGACGAAGAACCGCTGGAGCGTTTGGCTTTTCAAATCGATACGTTGCTTCGGCAAGCTGACAGCCGCGGATTGCGATTGGCGATTCGTCCTCGCACAGGAAATGTGATCGCAAAAGTCACTCATTTTCAGCGGCTATGCCAATGGCTCGGTGGGCCACATCGTCTGTACTTGGCTGCCGACACGGCCCAGATGATGATCGGTGGCGAGTTTCCGATCGGTGAACGATTGGCACTCAACGCGTCCGAACTGGCTTGTGTGTTTTTAACCGATCCTGAAACCACGTCTGTAGCGTCTCGTAATGCGGCAAGCGTGTCCGATCTGCCTGGACGGGTCGATCTCAGTCGAGTGGTTCAGTCGATTCGGCGGCAAGAGATTCTGGTTCCAATGATCGTGCAGATCGACGGGCAGAGCGAGCGAGGTTTAGAGATCGCGCGCGAAGCTTGGGCAAAGCTCTAGGTTCTTCTGGCTGCTGGGACTTGTCTGTTATCGGGAATGTCTACCGATGCGGCCGAGCCGTTGTCAGGTCACGGGGAGCCTTGTTCAGGGGCGTTTCATCCGTGAAACACGAAAAAAGCGGGGTTTCGGGTTCTCAAAGCTGGACCACGCTTACTGGACACCCCTATCATTCGTTTATCAGCCAAAGCAAGTAAGCGACATATTCCGCAGAATGCTCTTGGTCGAAACGTCGCCGAGGATCAAACTATCTCCCGCTGTCACGAGACAAACAAGACTTTGCAACGCACATTGAATCGACCGCTTGCCAACCGCTTCTCTGACACCGGGTTATGCGTGATTTATTAGATGACCCAATGGTCGTAGCTGCGGGCGCCTTTTTGGTCATTGCCGGTGGATGCGCGATTGTGTTTTATGTCGCGCGAAGTTTGCGCGACTCTGCCGACGAAGACCAGCAAGACGCCGAACAGATGCTTGCAAACTTGAAAGAAATGCATCTGCGAGGTGACATCACCGACGAAGAATTCCGAGTAATAAAACTAGCAAACCAGACTCACACCCAAGCCAAGGCAAACGACCTGACCTCTTCTGATCACTCAGAAGACCAAACCGAATCAACCAACGACTCTGACGAACCAACGCAAAACTGAATCAGCCGGCTCCAACTTATTCCGGCCACGTTCCTTCCCAAGTTTGGCTTCACCTAGTCACGTTGTGCACTCAATCGGTTCGGCGGTCGGATTGACGACGCTTGAATGTGAAAAACGGCGAACTACCTATTTCTGAATCGCTGCCCTCCCAACACTACGGGCCACGGCTTCGGAAAAACCGATACCACTTTGTTTTGATTTTATAAACCACGATCAGCTCGAGCTTTCGAGGATAAGGATGTTCCATCCCGGTCGCACCTCCCGCTCTGAAGGCGATGTCTAGCACACTGTGTTAGCCCTCTTCTTCAAAGCATACGCGAACTGGGAAAGCATTCGAGCAGTGGCCCGAACCGTAGCGCGGCAATGTGTCTCGTGTTTGGTTTCGGTAAGTGTGCGAACAGCAATGTTCATGAAGTCACACGGACCGATGTCCAACACAGGATTGTCATTGCTGTTAATCAGGAGTCGCGTATGCCCTCGAAAGATACCCCCAGCTCACGCCGCAGCAGTGGCACATCCAACAAAAAGAACGCCTTTTGTTCGTTCTGTCGAAAAAGTTATCGCGACGTCGGACCCTTGGTCGAAGGCCCTGGCGATGTCTACATCTGCAACGAGTGTATCGAGCTATGCCAGTCGATCTTGGATCAAGAATCCAAGCGACGTGGCCCAAGTAAGTCGTTGTTTGGCGAAATCCCTGCTCCCAGGGAAATCGTCGAGCATCTTGATGAGTATGTGATTGGACAAGGGTCCGCCAAGCGTGTCTTGGCGGTTGCCGTTCACAATCACTACAAACGCCTGACCAGTGAATGGGACGGCGGTGGCGAGGTCGAAATCGAAAAGAGCAATATTCTGCTAGCTGGCCCAACGGGTAGCGGAAAAACATTGCTTGCTCGATCACTTGCCCGAATGCTGAATGTTCCCTTTGCAATCGGTGATGCGACGACTCTGACCGAAGCGGGTTATGTTGGCGAAGACGTTGAGAACTTGTTGCTGAAACTGTTGCATGCGGCTGACTTTGATGTCGAAGCGGCACAGCGAGGCATCTTGTATATCGACGAGGTCGACAAGATCGGAAAGACAAGTGCCAATGTCTCGATCACCCGTGATGTCTCAGGCGAAGGGGTTCAGCAGAGTTTGCTGAAAATGTTGGAAGGCACTGTTGCAAATGTTCCTCCGCAAGGCGGACGGAAACATCCTGAGCAGCAGTACATCCAATTGGACACGAGCAATATCTTGTTCATCGTAGGCGGTACCTTCGTCGGCATCGAAGAAATCATCCGTAAACGACTTGGACATAAAACGCTCGGTTTCGGCGGCGGTATGGGTGACAGAAATGAGCAGTCCACCGCGGAATTACTGGCTCAAGTGCAAACCGAAGACATCCTGCAGTTCGGATTGATCCCTGAACTTGTCGGACGTTTGCCTGTGGTCAGCTATCTGCAACCATTGGACGAAGACGGATTGGTCAATGTGATGACGGAGCCTAAAAACTCGCTCACCAAACAGTACCAAGCTCTCTTTGCTATGGAGAACTGCGAGTTGAAGTTCACCGATGGCGCACTCCATCAGATCGCTGCGAGAGCACTCGAAAAGGGCGTCGGTGCCCGAGGGCTTCGCGGGATCTTGGAAGAAGTCATGCTGGACATCATGTACGACCTCCCTGACCAAGAAGAGGGAACGGTTTACACCATTGACGAGAGCGTTGTCCTGGGATCGCGCAAGCTATTTCAGATGCCTACCACCAAGAGTGCGTAAACAGGCGACGACCAGCTGACGACTTAAACAAAAACGCCGCAGTCACAATTTGTGACTGCGGCGTTTTTTGTGATGGTGCTGCAGCGCCGATGGCAGGATCCGACGATTTGACCTGCCAAACACGCTCCGTTTGATACACCGGGTGTGACGCGTCGGACAACGTGGTTGCCTTGTCCGACTCTCGCATTTTAGATCGAAAATTCGACGATCAATACCTCGTGATCGTCTCGTGCAAATTCAAAATCACTCGGCAGACCTGTGCCAACGCGGCGTGCTGGATTGGATCGGCTGGACGATACGCTGACTTTCTATCGACGGCCAGCGTCTTGTTCATGTCTTCGGAGTTGTTCTTGAAATACTCCGTCTGCGTCTGAAACAACTTGCTCAGTGCATCGCGTTCGACGTCGCTCGGCGACCGCGACAGCGCAATCAGGAACGCTTGATCAAGTAGGTCGTCGAATTCGCCATCGGCGTTTTCACGTAGCAGACGATTGGCCATTGCCACGGCGGCTTCGACGAACTGCGGGTCGTTCAATAGCGTCAACGCCTGCTGCGGGCTATTGCTTTGCGTCCGATCAGCCGAACATTCGTCCCGCGCGGGGGCGTCAAAGTTGACCAGCATGGGATGCAAGAACGTTCGCTGCCAGTGCATGTAGACACCACGCCGATACTGACGCCCGTCGGATGTGTTCTTGTATTTTCGACTAGGGAATTGCAGGTTGGAGTAGTGACCAGCGGGCTGATACGGTTGGAAACTCGGTCCGCCGATGTAGTCGGCTTGCAGCAACCCCGAAATCGCCAAGGCGTTGTCACGCACCAGTTCTGCCGGTAAACGGCGGGCGGACTGTTGGGCCAACATGCGGTTGTAGGGGTCAAGGTCGCGTAAGTCGTCGCGTACCGCGGCGGCTTGACGATACGTGCGGCTCATCACGATCTTGCGCACCACGTGTTTGACATCCCAGCCGCTGTCGACAAATTCCGAAGCCAACCAGTCCAGCAACAGCGGATGACTTGGCCATTCGCCTTGATTGCCAAGGTCGTCCAAGATTCCAGACAGACCCGCACCGAAAAACTGTTTCCAAAGTCGATTGACGAAGTGACGTGACGTCAGCGGATTTTCTCTCGAAACGATCCAGTTGGCCAAGTCCAATCGACTTAGTCGCTCGTCGGTATCGTGCTTAGGTTTAGGAAGGAAATCAGGAAAACTGGGAGGCGCAAGGTCGCCGTTTGTGTCCAGCCAGTTGCCGCGTGGCAAAATTCGGCTAACCGGAATCTGATCCTTCGGTAGCGGTTGTGATACCAGCGTCATTTCCATTCCCGAATGCAACGCGAGGATGCGATCACGGTATGCCGTCGCGGTGGCGGATTGCTTCGCAAACGATGTTGTCGAGAGGTGAAAACCACCAACCAAAGCAGCCTTGTCCGTCTGCGAAAGTTCATTGCTGGGTTTGCGAAGCGATTCGGAGAGCTGGGCGGACGCGGCGTCCCAGCCGGCGATTGCATGCCCAACTGGTGTGACCGAAAGTCGAACGCGTCCTACGTCTCCGCTTTGGATCAGCACCACCAGACGTTCGTCTGCTTTGATCGATACCGGCTGGTCCAGATGGTAGACAGCTGTGTGGAGCATTTTGTTTTCGTCCGACGGTAGTTGCCATCGTTCTGGACCGCTCTGCCACTTGTCGCCCAACGTCAGCGGCGGACGGCCATTGCTGTAACTAGGTGGATCCCTCCGGTCGGCTTCGGACCAAGCAAAATTCAGCGGACTCGTCGACTCGGGCGAGACTTGGTCGGGCACGCTTACGGTCGTTGTCGGTTTGGGTGTGGCTGGATGGGCAACGTGAAGTGTTTTGCGGTTGTCATCCAACAGAACCAGCTCGAATCCCTTCAGCCGTTGCAAGTAGTTGCCATCGGTGCGACTCCACACCACGATCTTTTCGATCTTCTGCTGGCTCCCCAAGTCGACTTCCCACCAAGGATCTGATCCGTCCAGGCTGGTGTGCGTCACCGATTTGGATTTGTAGTAATCGCCGTCGGTAACACCGTCGATGGCAAGTTCCGCTCGAGCAGCCGATTTGTAGTTGGTCGACTGCGACGCTTTGCCTTGGAGAGCAGTGTTTTTCAGAGAGCCGTTGTCGTCTTTGACAAAGACTTGCAATTCGGCAAGGGACAAGATTTTCTTTGCACCTTTTAGCTGGACGCGGACATAGCGAGGACGGTTTGCGACCTTCTTGGCCTTGGCCTGCTTCACACTTTCGATGCTGGCTGACAAGCCTAATGTGAATCGTCCGTCATCGGCGCGGCCGATGAAACCATCGTTTTTGTCGTCCGGTAACACTTCCAAGCGAATGGCGTTGATCGTTGTCGGAGCCTGGTACTCGGTCACGATGCGAATGGTTTCGTCGGAATCGCCTTTGCCTGTCAGAAGAACGCTGCCGTCCGCCAGGACTTTGGAGTTGGTTTTTTCAGCCGTCGTCACGTCGGTTACGTTGGCCGGAATCCATCCGTTGGGATATTGCTGCAGCGTTTGGGTCAGCGATTTTGCCCACAAACGAAACTCGTCGGATTCGATCGTCTGGCTGCCTAATTCGGCGAGCAGTTTAGCGCTGCGTTCGTTCTGTAGATACCGGATCTCTGCCTTTGACGCGGGGCTTTCGACTCGCATCTCGGGTGGGAAGGGATAATTGTTGTTGAACCCAGCCAAGTCTGGATTCGGTGTGTACCCGTAGGATGAATAAACGCCCCACTGACGTAGATCGTCAAAGAACGCACCGAACGAATAAAAGTCTTTGATCGAAAACGGATCGTATTTGTGGTTGTGGCATTCGCAACAGGCCAACGTCGACCCGAGCCAAGCGGTGCCGAGGGTTCGGACGCGATCGGCTTTGTACTTGGCCAGATATTCGCCCGGTTGCGCGCCGCCTTCGCGAGTGACCATGTTCAGCCGCAGCGCGCCTGTCGCAGTCAGTTGCTCCGGCGTTGGATCCGGCAACAGATCGCCTGCAATTTGTTCGCGTGTGAAAACGTCAAAGGGTTTGTTCTTGTTGAACGAATCGATCACATAGGTTCGGTAGGGCGCATTTCGTAAGTTTTGGTCGCCGTGAAAACCAACGGTGTCGGCAAACCGAACGGCATCCAGCCACGAACTCGCCATCCGTTCGCCATAGTGTGGAGATTCTAAGAGACGCTCGACTTGTTTTTCGTAAGCGTTGTCGGAAGTGTCGGCGACGAACGATTTTAGTTCCTGGACCGTTGGTGGCAGTCCTGTCAGATCCAAGCTCAACCGTCGTAGCAAGGTCGACTTTTCGGCCAGGGGCGCGGGGGCGATATCGTTGGCTTCCAGTTTGGCCAAGACAAACGCGTCGATCTCATTGGCTACTTTGTCTGCGTGCTTGCTCAGCGAAGGTAGGCCGGTTTGAAGGATTGGCGCGTACGACCAGTGCTGTTCGTATTTGGCCCCTTGCTGAATCCATCGATGGAAGAGTGCTTTGTCGTAGTCGGTCAAATGATGGCGAAACTCTTCGGGCGGCATCTGTTCGCCATCGCTTTCGCCGATGATTCGCAAATAGACTTCCGATGCCATTGGGTCGCCGGGAACGATGCCGACGAGATCATCGTCTGACGGCAGTTTGCTGGTTGCCGACGCGAACGAATCGATGCGAAATTCGCTCTCGTTGTCTTCTTCGTCGGGACCATGGCACGTGAAGCACGTGTTGGACATCAGCGGACGAATGTGTGCATTGAAGCTGACCGTTTCAGGCAGCGTCTTTTCTACTGACTTTGATACTAGTGTTCCGGCTTCTTCAGATCGGCTTGGCACCACCAACCAGCAAGCGGAAATAACGATCGCCAAACAAAGTGTTGTTGCTTTATGAATCATGTTTTGATGAAAACGGTAAGGTTATTTGAGCGGCGATATGTCGCGCTGATCCACCACTAGCGGGTGCTAAATGGCGGTTTGGGGGGAAAGTTGTGCTGTGTCGTACGATGGAATGGATCTCAGCAGGTCGTTAAGCCAAGATGTCTTTGACCACTCGAGAAGGTTCGACGCCGGTGAGTTTCAAATCGAGGCCTTGGAATTGAACCCGTAGCTTTTCATGGTCGACGCCAAAAAGGTGCAGCATGGTGGCGTGCAGGTCGTGAACCGAAACGGTGTTTTCGACGCTGCGGTATCCCAGTTCGTCGGTGGCACCGTACGTCATGCCGGATTTGACACCACCACCGGCCATCCAAATGCTGAACGCATTGATGTGGTGGTCACGCCCGGAACCTTGCGCCATTGGTGTTCGACCAAACTCGCCGCCCCAAATTACCAGCGTGTCTTCGAGCATGCCGCGATCTTTGAGGTCTTGGACCAAAGCCGCTGTGGGTTGGTCGGTGGCTTTTGCCGAAGTCGTAAAGTTGGGGATCAAGTTGCTGTGGTGATCCCAACCCCGATGGTAAAGCTGAACGAAACGCACGCCTCGCTCCAGCAATCGACGCGCGAGCAAGCAGTTGGAAGCGTAGGATCCGTCGCCAGGTTTTTTGACACCGTAGGCTTCCAGCGTTTGCTTTGATTCCTGCGTCATGTCGGTCAATTCCGGAACGGCCGACTGCATTTTAAACGCCATTTCGTACTGGGCGATTCGCGTATCGATTTCCGGATCGGAGTGCTGCTGCGCCAACATGCCGTTAAGCCGTTGGACTTCGTCGATGACTTGTCGCTGCGTGGATTGGCAAACACCATCGGGGTTTCCGATGTAGTGCACCGGTGCACCGCTGGATTGAAACGCGACGCCTTGGAATTTGCTAGGCAAGAATCCTGCGCTCCACTGCCGTGCAGAAACCGGTTGGGCGCCGGGGCCGGACGAAGTCATCACTACGTAGCCAGGCAGATTGGCGGTCTCCGCCCCCAATCCGTACAGCAACCAGGAACCCATGCACGGACGGCCTTTGATGATCGACCCACTGTTCATAAATGCGTGGGCTGTGTCGTGATTGATTTGCTCGGTGGTCATGGACCGAACCACGCACAGGTCGTCGGCCAGCTTGCCGGTATGCGGGAACAGTTCTGACATTTCAATGCCCGATTCGCCCCATTTTTTGAATTTGACGAACGATTTTCGAGCCTTCAGTTCCGTGTTCTGGAGCTGTGCCAGTTGTTGGCCTTCGGTAAAAGATGACGGAAAAGCTTGGCCGTCAATTCGATCTAGTTCTGGTTTGGGGTCCAGTGATTCAACATGCGACGGTCCACCTGCCATGCAGAGGTGAACAATCCGCTTGGCTTTGGGGGCATGATTGGGGAATCCCGGTAGCGTTGGCCAGGGATGTGCTGGACCATCGCTTGCCGCAGCGAGTGGTTTGTCGCCGAGCAGAGACGCCAGGGCGAACGACCCAATTCCAGCAAAGGACCGTGACAAAAAGGTGCGTCTGGCCCAGTCTGTTTTTAGCCGATCGAAATTTTGTGGTTGCATGATTGTTTTTGACGAAAAAGTAGCTCAAACGTTGGTGATCTAGTCTTAGTCTAACCGGATTTGCTCGAAAATGCGGGTGGGAATTCGCAATGAATGCGGCGACGACGGATCCCCCCCGAGCCGATTCTGGATTCCGTGCGTAATGCCCAAGATTCGTTGTCTGGATTAGAATAAACGACTGATGCGGACTCCCTTCGCACAGCCATTTTTTTTCAAAGCTGGTGCCTCATGCGTAGCCTGTTAGACACGATTGATGACGATGGTTCGCTGGCGAAACGCCTGGCCGAAATGCCTGCGGACGCGAAAACGATTACGTTGGCCATTTCGCAGTTTCGTAATACGCTGCAGCATCCCTCGTGGGCGGACGATGAACAGCTCCCGCTCTTTAGCGAAGTGGACACCGATTCGCTGAACGAAACAATTGATGGTGGACCGATCGAGGGTGCCAAGCCCATCGATGACGGCTTTGTACCGCCGCGACGAATTCGATCGCTCAATGATGCTGCCAACGATGACGACGATGATGTTGAGTATCGATTGATTGGCAAACTTGGAAGCGGCGGAACGGGGATCGTCTACCAAGCCCATCAAAGGGCGATCGATCGTGAAGTCGCGATCAAAGTGCTGCGAAGCGAGTTGGCAGCCGATCCATCAAGTCGTTCGCGATTTTTGGCCGAAGCTCGCGTGATCGGTGCGTTGGATCACCCCAATGTGATCGCGTTGCATGATTTATGTATCGATGACAAAGGGCAGCTTTTTTATGCGATGAAACGCATCGATGGGACCAGCTGGGATCTGCAAATCGATGAGATGGATGTTGAGAAGAATCTCAGTATCTTGCTGCGTGTCGCCGATGCGATCCGCTACGCGCATTCACAAGGTTGGATTCACCGCGATTTGAAACCAGAGAACGTGATGTTGGGGCGGTTCGGCGAAGTCTTGGTGGCTGACTGGGGATTGGCCGTGAATTGTTTTCCTCACCAAGAGCATCGCGAGCACTTAGTCGCGCAAGCCAGCTCGGCAATTGGTGGGACGCCAGCTTACATGTCGCCGGAATTGGCAAGCGGGAATGTCGCGTCGCTCGGTTTTGCGACAGATGTGTATTTGCTTGGCGCCATTTTGTATCAGATCCTTTCGGGCCATCCGCCGCATCACGGCAGCAATTTGCTGGACTGCATTCAAGCGGCGGCGCGAAATGACATCCGTTCGACGGATGCGCAAGGTGAGTTGGTTGACGTCGCGTTGCGTGCGATGGCAACACGTCCCGAAGACCGTTACGCGTCGGTCGAAGATTTCGTCGCCGCGATCGAAATCCGGAGAACTCACGAAGAAAGCGAACGATTGGTGCGGCGTGCAAAGCGTCGCGCGTGGGATACGCCGCCTGAGGATTCGGACGATCCCTACGAAAAACTCGGTAGCGCGATCACGCTGACCAACGAGGCCATGGAGCTTTGGCCAGAAAACCGACGCGCCGCCGAAACGCTTCGTCGATTGCAAGTTGATTTTGCACGAATTGCTGCCAATCAGGGTGACTTGGATTTGTCGATTCGACTTTATGAATCGGCGGGGGAAGGCGAAAGCGAAGCCGCTGCTCGGATACGCGCCGATCGTGACCGTCGCGATAAAGCACGAGAGAATCAGGCGAAATTTTCGGCACTGTTTACTTTCTCGCCAGAAGCTGGGTTGTTGATTCGCTGGTCCGACAAAGTGGTGATCGAAGTCAACGATGCTTGTACGGAATTGTTGGGCTACGAAAAAGAAGAGCTCGTCGGTCAGGTTATCTCGAAGTTGACGATATGGGCGTGTCCGAGTCGCCGGCAGATCTTCGTCGAAGAATTGGCAAAGAACGGACGCATCGACAATTTTGAAACGCAGTTTTTGCATCGTTGCGCAACGATGCAAGATCCCGAGTGCGAAAAGTTCGCGTTGAACAAGCAGCGGACAGCCGATGGTGCAGAGTTGAGTGGCGCAGAGTCAGACGGTGTGGGACCGGACGGAATGATGCCCGAAGGGATCATGATCGCACAGCCAATCGATGTTCTGATCAGCGCCCGCACGGTCGAAGTCGGCGGCGAAGAGATGCTGCTTTCGACGATCCGTGATATTTCAAAGCGTCGTGAAATCGAGCGGGATCTCGAGCAGAGTCGTCAAAGACTGAAAGATCTCCAGCGTTTGGCCGGGCTAGGTACATGGTCCTACGACCCCGTTGCGGACGAAATTCGATGGTCCAGCGAAACGTACCGCATCACTGGCCGCGACCCCGCAAAAGGGGCGCCCAGCCTGAGGGAGTTGATGAATCTTGTCCATCCCGATGATCGTTTGATACTAAATGACGCGATTACCATGGCGATGCAAAACGGAGCGTCATATCAAATTCGTTTCCGGCAGAAAGACGACACGGGCGTCTATCGGAATTTGTTGGCTCGTGGCCAAGGTGACGTAAACGAGTTCGGTCAAACAGTAGACCTCTACGGCGTCCTGATGCCTGCACGGTAGTGTCAAGCTGCCGCTATTGAACGCCTGCTTTGTTTGAAGCCCTAGGTCGTTGGCGGTCCAGTTCCTGTGCCAATGGATTTCACTCCGGCAATTCCGGTAGCTTGAAGTTCGGTTTGTCTTTGTTTTTTTCGTAGAACCGTGTGATGTCCATTCCGCCGCGACGCTCGTCGTCAAGGATCTTCAGTCGAGCTTCGACTCGTTCGACACGGCGCAACAGTTGCGGGATTATCTCGCTTGTTTCATCGGCGGGAATGGGACGTGGCACTTTGGGATAGCCTAAGTGCCGCTGGACAGCGCTGAATAAGAACAACGGATCTTTGCGACGATTGGCAAACGCAATGCGGCCTTCTTTGTCGCCAAACAGAAACGGACCTTTGTCTTCGATCGACTGCCCTGCTTCGATCATGCGCCGCTTGTATTCTTCGCTCGCCAAAAATATCAAATCGGCGAAATCGACCAGGCCGACTTGCGCACGTAGATTCAAAATCCACTTGGTCCATTCATCGTTGTAGAGCGGATCGTTGCTCATCGCTGCCAGCCCGCGATCGTAGCTAAGCCGGTTGCGACAGAGGGCCTCGAATTGAAAAAAGAACATGCCCTCCGGTGTGACCGAATCGAGCCGATACTTGGCGTCGGCTTCTAAAATTTGCAACGCCGTGCTCATCATGAAGCGGCCCGTATCCGCTTCGGACTCTCGGATCAGATACGTCTGGAAATCAGTGAAATAATGCCTGAGTTTGTACATCGCAGGAGCGAGCAAACCGGAGTGCTTTACTTCCGTCAGCAGATAGTCCATCGCCATTGGAAGCTTCGTCGTAATCAAAATTTCATGACGCAGCTCGTCCAGTAGTTCCTGGATCGGCATCGACTCTTGTCCGCGCTGACGTAGGAGGCCGTACAAGTGAGCTTGTTCGACGTATTCGTCTCTTGGGAGCAGGTTGGGCGAAGCTGGTTCTGGGTTGGACATGTACTTATCCTAACCGATCACTGTCACTGCGAGACTGACGGCACGCCGATGACGGGGGATTGATTGCCAGTCGGCGTTCACCGGTTGGTCACCCGTTCGCAAATGAGGCGAGGCCAAATTTGCGAACAGAACGATATGCCAAAATCGAATTAACCGTCGTACCGGCCAAAGACGATACACGCGTTGTGGCCGCCGAAACCAAAGCTGTTGCTCATGGCGATCTTCACATCCAACTCTTTCGCTTCGTTGGGCGTGTAATCCAAGTCGCAGGCCGGATCGGGAGTGTGAAGGTTGATCGTCGGTGCGATCAGCGACGTTTGCAGCGATTTGCTCAGAATCACCGCTTCGATACCACCGCTGGCACCGAGAGAGTGGCCTAACGCACCCTTGGTGCTGCTGATTGCCACGCTCTTGGCATGTTCGCCAAACACTCGCTTGATTGCCTGCGTCTCTGCTTTGTCACCCAACGGCGTGCTTGTGCCGTGGGCGTTGATGTAGTCGACATCGCTTGGGTCGACGCCAGCGTCATCGATGGCCGCCTGCATCGCTGCAGCAGCGCCGGTGCCTTCTGGATCGGGTGCTGTGATGTGACCGGCGTCGCTGGTCGTGCCGTAGCCGAGCACTTCGGCGTAGATTTTTGCACCGCGTGCTTTGGCGTGCTCCAGTTCTTCAAAGACCAAAACGCCCGCGCCTTCGCCGAGTACAAATCCGTCACGATTCGCGTCGAACGGGCGACTCGCTTTGGCGGGATCATCGTTGCGGGTCGAAAGCGCTTTCATGTTTTGGAAAGCTGCCAGTCCCATCCGCGTGATCGCCGCTTCGCTGCCGCCGGTGATGACCAAGTCGGTTTCGCCAAGGCGAATGCTACGCAGGGCATCGCCCTGAGCATTGGTGGCACTGGCACAGGCGGTTGCTACCGCGTAGTTAGGACCTTTCAGTCCATAGGTGATTGAGATGTTTCCGCCTGCGGCGTTGACCATCATCTTGGGGACGGTGAACGGGCTGACGCGGTCGGGCCCCTTGGTCAGCATGCGTTCGATTTGATTTTCGATCTCCATCAGACCGCCGATGCCACTACCGAGAATCACTCCGCACTTGGTTCGATCGATGCCATCGAAATTCAAGCCAGCGTCGGCGATTGCTTGTCCGCCCGCGTGCACTGCGAACTGGGTAAAACGATCGAGCCGCTTGGCATCCTTGGCCGAAACGTAATCGGCGGTATCGAAATCGGGGATGTCACCGCCGAAGTGAACTTTGTATTTGGTCGTGTCCAAAGTCGTCAGGTCGTGAATGCCGCTTTCGCCCGCAATCAGACGTTTCCAAAAGCTATCGACATCGACAGCCAACGGTGTGACAACGCCAACGCCGGTAACGACAATTCTTCGTTGGTTGTTTTTTGCTTGGTTACCGTCTGCCATCAGACTGTCCTCGGGATCTTTATCTATGGGGGTGATCGCAAAACACGCTTGCGTTGTGATGAGCGGCGCGGATTGGTCGAACGTGACGTGCTGATTAATCGAACCAGTCGTCAAGGTTGTTTGATAAGCGCCGCGAACGCAGCGGTTGGGTCAATGCAAAAAAAATGCCGCCCGAGAAACGCCACGTTTCACCGGGGTAAAACGTTGGTCGGATTCGAGGGCGGCAATCCTATTTGCACCTGAATCGATTCGAGAATCGAATTAAGCGTCGTCGCCTTTAGTGCTCTCGATGAAGTCGACTGCTTCACCGACCTTCTGAATTTTTTCAGCGGCTTCGTCGGGGATGCTAATGTCGAACTCTTCTTCTAATTCCATCACCAATTCCACGGTGTCCAACGAATCGGCACCCAAGTCATTGACGAACGAAGTTTCGCGAGAGATTTTGTCTTTATCGACGCCGAGTTGTTCAGACACGATATCGACCACGCGTTCTTCGACGGTAGCCATAAGCTTCTCCGGTTTCTGCAGCAAGTATGGTGGTGTGCTGCGTGCCGAACAGGTTCAACACGCAACGAATGTTCACAACAGGAAATATAGTGCCCCAGTGGGCCAAGTTGCTTCGGTGAAAAGATAGGTGAAACAAGCAAAAGGCGTCAATACACCGCCGAAAACTTCGTGTTGGCGTAGAGGAATTTTTAAGTCTTGGATCGACAGAACGCATTTTTTCGATGAATTCTGCCACCGAATCAACTTTGCGAGGGCTTAGCCAGTCATTCCGCCATCGACCACGATGGTTTGACCGGAGATATAGCCAGCGCCTTTGCACGCCAAAAAGACTGCCGCGGCGGCGACATCTTCGGGCTGGCCGACCCGTTTCGCGGGGATTCGCTTCTTGACTTCTTCCATCACAACATCGCCCAGCTCTGCCGTCATTTCGCTGGCAATGAAACCGGGGGCGATCGCATTGACGGTCACGCCTCGGCTGATCAGTTCTTTGCTAAGCGTCCGGGTCAGGCCAATCATGCCTGCCTTGGAAGCCGAGTAGTTGGCTTGCCCCGGGTTTCCGATGAGCCCCGAAATACTGGCCATGTTGATGATCCGGCCATACTTTTGGCGACGCATGATGCCTGCGGCGGCGCGGCAGCAGACAAAGCAGCTGGTCAAGTTGGTTGCAATCACGCTGTCCCACTCTTCGTCGGACATGCCACGCATCAACTTGTCTCGCGTGATCCCGGCGTTGTTGACCAAGATGTCCAGGCGACCGTGATTTTCTTTGGCGGCTTCGATTGCGGCTTTGGCAGCGGCGCGATCGGTGACGTCACAGACGACCGCTTCGGCAGTTCCGCCAGCGGCTTCGACTTCCTTGACCGTGGCCGCCAGTTTGTCCGCGTTTCGAGCGACACACAGAACTTTGGCGCCGTTTTGTCCCAAGGCAATGGCGATGGATTTGCCCAGGCCTTGCGATGCACCCGTAACGAATGCAACTTGGCCAGAAAGGTCGGTTTTGATTGAAAGTTCCATGACAGCTTCAAATGAGAAAGGCGACTTCTGAATACGCAGTCGCAAGTTTAGTGAATCGGTGCGGTGAATGGGCAGCGTTAAAACGGGTGGTTTTGTCCCGTTTGTGTAAACGCTTTAGGCTTCGTCGCCGAATCCCGCGGTTGGCAGTTTGCGTTGAATGCGTTTGAGAGTGCCACGCAAAACGCGGCCCGTACCAGCTTCCAGGAAACCTTCGACTCCATCGCCCAACATTGCGGCAACGGACTTTTCCCAAAGCACGGGGCCGACGACTTGACGTGAGAGTAAATCGCGGATTTCGTCGGCTGAATTGTGCGGGCAGGCGTCCACGTTGCTGTACACAGGAATGCTTGTTTCCTGGAGAGGGATTTCATCGAGCGCCTCTTTCAAGGCGGCTACCGCGGGCTGCATCAGCGAAGTGTGAAAGGCACCTGCGACAGCCAGTCGAACCACCAGTTTTGCGCCTGCTTCGGTAGCGGCTGGCTCCAGTCGATCGATGGCGGCCGTATGTCCCGAAACGGCGATGTTGCCAGGGCACAGCAAATTCGCTGGCTGGAGGACTTCTCCGTCGCCGCGAATGTCGTCACAGAGCTGAGTTAGTGTTTCGAGCTCCATTCCAACCACGCTGGCCATGCCGCTTTGCACGGCGTCGGCGGCTGCCTGCATGGCTTGGCCGCGGCGTTGCACTAGTCGCAGTCCATCGGAGAAAGTCAGTCCACCTGCAAAACAGACGGCCGTGTATTCACCAAGGCTCAGTCCGGCAGCGGCCTTGATCTTGGCGACCAGCTCAGGCTGTTGTTCTTTCAGTACGCTGGCTGCCGCCATGCCGACGACAAACAGAGCCGGCTGACTGAATTCTGTTTCGTTTAGTTTTTCAGCCGGACCGTTAAAACACAGATCCGCCAGGTCGTAGCCAAGCACATCGTTGGCCGTGTCGAAAAGTTCTCTGGCCGTCGGGTAGTTTTCGGCAAGCCACTTGCCCATGCCAGGAGCCTGCGCGCCTTGGCCCGGAAAAACGATGGCAGCGGAATCAACTTCCAGTGAGACGTTGGCGTGAGAGGTGGTCGCTGTCATGCGACGGCTCCTTAGATGGGCGGCATCGCACAACATGGGCATGCCGTGACGGCGTGCCAGCATCGAACCGGCGTGATCGGACAAATCCGATCACCAGCCAGCGACTACCGCATGAGAGTTGCAAAGAGAAATTCAAACGCGAATTGCCGGAGGCTTATTCGTCGGCTTGAGGTGTCACGGTGCGGCCTTGGTAGTAGCCACACTTCGGGCAGATCGTGTGCGTCGGCACTGCGTTGCTGCACTGCGGGCAGTAGCCGATCTGTCGTTTCTTGACGCGATCGTGGCTACGACGTTTACCGCTGCGGCTGTTGGAATGTTTTCTTTTAGGGACAGCCATCGCTGCAAACCATTTCTAACGAGAGGTGAGAACTGTTCAAGCCGCGTATCGTAGAAAACAGAGGGCATTTTCGTCAACGCAACCGAGCCCTCTTTTTGCCAAAAGAGCCCCAAAAGCCCTCTTTTAACTTCAAGCAGTGGCTTCGGAGCTTGGTTTGACACCCACCATCAGCCCCAAATTGGTCCGACTGGCCGCCAAAAAGGAAAATTGCACCAGCCCCAAGCCGGCTTCTGCAAAGAGTTCTTTGCCCTGTTCAAGGCTCCGCATGTGGCCCTGCTGGGTTTCCAAATTCAGTTTCAGGGCCTCGATCGCCTCTGACAAATTGGGTTTGGTTGGGAGCCGAAACAAGTCAATCACCACGACCCGCCCCCCCGGCCGGACAGCCTGGACTGCGCGTTTCATCATTTTGGCCGCGGCGTCATCTCCCAAAGCCGAGACGCGTTGCGCGATGACCGCGATGTCAAACTTGTCCGATCCTAGTTCCGTGGTCATTGGGTCGCCCACGACCGCGTCAAAACGATCCATCAAGTCAATCGAATTGGCCATCGTCCGAGCTGCTTCGATGGCGTTTTCTTGATCGACAACGGTAAGGTTGGCTTGGGCGTCTTGATGAGCCATTGCACAGCTCCACACCGCCGATCCACCACCGATGTCCAGAATCTTCGGACCCAAAATTTCATCCTCGCCACCGATATTCAGAATCTCAGCCGCTTGGATTGCAGAGGGCGTATGCACCCACTGCGTTGCTGCGACGTAAGCATGGTGCGCAGCATCGTCGATGTCGCTACCGCTTTTCTGCAAGGCATCCGCCAAGCGTCGCCAACGTTGGTCGCCTAGGTCTTCGTCGTACTGGCAAAGCAGCGCGGCTGCCCGTGACAACGCATAGTCGTCGTCGTATCGTTCGACAGTTCCAATAGCTACCAACGCATCCAACATCAAGGCCAGCGTGCCAGTTTGCAGCGAGAGCGTGTCGGCAAGTTCGCCGGCGGTGTGCTGACCTTTGCGAAGTTGATCGATGATTCCCACTTGTCGTGCGGTTCGCATTAGATGCGAAACTGCATTGACCTGCATAAATTCGTGGTACTGGTCCAGCGTGCGATCTTGAGCTGACATGATGATTCTCTGGGCATGATTTGCGAATCAACAGTGTCGCCCAAAACGATGGCATCAATCAATCGGGGGATCGCTGGAGCCCTGTTAGTTGGCCCGGCGTCGTTTGCGCCGCGTGAATCCGCAAAGCATCGCTACGCCAAGCAGTGCAAAGGAAGATGGCTCCGGCACAGCGGTTACGGTTCCTTGCGAGATATTCGCTGAAACTCGAAACGAAGTGGACGCCAATGTAAAGTCAAGATCACCTAACGCAGTTGAGTTGTGTTCCAGCAAGACGGTTGATTCCGAGGTCGTTAACCCATCGGTGCCGAATTCAAAGGTGTCGTTGCCACTTCCCCACTCACCAGCGTCGTCGCCCCACGTGACGGTTGATCCGCCGGACGTGATGTCGATCAACGATTGATTGGGACCGGGCAGAATTCCCAGGAGCCCCAGAATTCCGTAATCTCGGTCGTCAAACGTGACATCGTGTAGCGAAACAGAGGAACTGTCCAGTTGAGGATTGGTGATCCCGCCGACCGAGCCCGAAATGTAATTGTCGAATCCGACCGACAAGTTGGAAACCGCGACGGTCAGTGTTTCGGTGTCCTGGATTGAACCGCTGGTTCCCACGCCCAGTGAGTTGGAGTCGCCATCAAGAAACTCTACCGGCCCTCCGCTGGTTGGGCTGGCTGTCCAAGTGATGTCGAACTGGAATTCAATTCCGGTGGACCCATCGGCAAAGAAGAAGGTATCCGAATAGCTCGGGACGCTTGCATCCGGGATGCCAACTGCACCGCTGGTTGAATTCGAGTCGTAACGGATGCTCGCGCTTGTGTTGGTGCCTACCACCGAAGCATCCAAGGTTGGCATGAAGTCGATCGTCGCTGAAGTCGCCGTTTGACACGTCATCTGTAAGAAGCAGACGATTGCCAAGCAACGAAATCGAGTTCTGGATAGATTCTTCATATTGCTTACAGCCACCAGAGGCAGCTTCCCAATCAAGTGTCGATTCAACTGGTGAGTTATTGATAGGCAAGTACCTGTCGACGCGTCGCCTAACAAAAAACAGTACGACACGGTTAGCATTTGGGGGGGCATCGCTTCTGACTGTCTCGCTTTGCCTAGTTCCTCTAACCGGTTGTGCGACTTGTAGCGGACACAGGGGAAAGCGGCTGCCAGGCTGCCAGTGGGGAGCGGATCGCCAAAGACAGTTTTCGCAAGCCATTGTTGAAGTGGCACGACTGTTCTCGTTTCGAGAAGCATATCGAGGCGTGATTTGGCGTATGGTGAGCGTCGTACTCTTCATCCACCGATGGCACCTACTCAGAAATTATTGGCATGCCCTCCGCGAAAACCGCTTTGATTCGTATCACGTGTTTCATTCTCGCTGGAGCGGTCATGTTGTCGGCTGCGATGGATTCGTGGACGGTTAGCAGCTCAGCAGTGGCACAAGAAAATGCACGAGAAGTCGTTGCGGGCGATTCTCGCGGCGGGTTTCGGCACTGGACGACCAGTGACGGCAAACGCAGTGGCACCCGCTTAAAGCTGGTTCAGCAAAGCGGTGCCGAAGTTCGCTTGCAGCGTGAAGACAACGGTAAAATCGTGACGTTTTCCATGGCAAGACTTTCGACGCAGGACCGGGCATTTTTGAAGATGCCAGTTGCTGCCCCACCAAATACTCCACCATCGATCCCGTCGCGAAACCGCGCGACGCAAACCGGGGCTGCAACTGCGAATTGGCCCCAGTGGCGTGGTGCCAATCGTGACGGTAAGAGTCACGCTAGCGGTTTGATGTCCAAGTGGCCGGATGCCGGGCCAGACTTGCTTTGGCAGATTCGTGGACTTGGCGAAGGCTACTCAACTCCTGCCGTCGTCGGCGAGACAATCTATCTGCTGGGGACCGAAGACGATGCTGCCTTCGTGCTGGCGCTATCCCGTGACGATGGGCGTCAGCTTTGGAAGGCCCCGCTGGGTAGCAAAGGCGGAGGTGGTGGATTTTCCGGGCCAAAAGGCACACCCACGATCGATGGCGAATTGTTGTTCGCGATTGGCTGTGATGGAACCCTTGCTTGTCTTAGACGCGATGACGGAAACCTCGTCTGGGCGAAAAACTTGAAGCAAGATTTCGGTGGGGCTCCTGGTCACTGGGAGTACGCCGAGTCACCGCTGATCGACGGGCGAAAACTGATCTGCACGCCTGGCGGAGGTACGCAGACGATTGTCGCGCTCAACAAAACTAGCGGCGTCCCGATTTGGAAATCACCGATCGGAAACTTTGCCGACGGCGGTTATGTGACGGCCGGTTATGCGTCCACGATCGCAGCCGACATACTGGGGACGCGGCAGTACATTGCCTTTTTGCACGGAGGCGTCGTTAGTGTCGACGCCAAAACAGGAACTCCGCTTTGGCGATACGATTCACCCGCAAATAGCACCGCAAATTGTTCGACGTCCGTTGTGTCGGGAAACAATGTGTTCGCAGCGAGCGCCTACGGTACCGGTGGTGGCCGCGCGACGCTGACTCGCAATGGTCGAACGTGGAATGTGAAGGAAGACTATTTCGTAAAGAAGATGGAGAATCATCACGGCGGATTTATTCTTCATGAGGGCTACATTTACGGGACCAATAATAGCGTGCTGTTGTGCCTGGATTGGAGAAACGGCGCCCTCCAATGGCAGAATCGGTGTGTCGGCAAAGGCTCAGTGACTCTGGCCGAAAATCACTTGTACGTTCGAGGCGAGAAAGGCGAAGTCGCGCTGGTCGAAGCGACACCGGATGAGTACCGCGAGAAAGGACGTTTCAAACAAAGTGACCGCAGCGACAAAAACGCCTGGGCACATCCCGTCGTCGCAGGAAAACGTCTGTACCTTCATGATCAAGATCGATTGATGTGCTACGACTTGAGCGATGGCTAAGCGATTGGGCTGATTCGTCGGGTGAATCGCTGGCAGGGGAAATTGGTGGCCATGCGAATCGCTGGCCGGGCAAATTGACGGTTGGCAATTCTATGGTGGTGATCGAGAATTGTTTTCCTCAGTCAAATCGGACAGAGTCCCATGATTCGCCAATGCCTTGATGCCTGTCTGGCCTATGCATGCGTCATGTTGTTAGCCGGATGGAGCAGTCCACCGCGACGACGTCGTTAGAACGCTGTGCTCATTAGAATGCTAAGCATCAGCATCTGTCGATTAAGATCCCTTGGCCCAGTTCAGCCAATTGTTGACCCAGGTGTTTACGGGAGACTGAAAGGCTGCAGCGAAGGCAGCATTGAACGGTTTTCCTGAGTCCAGAGCTTGCAGGCAGGCGTCAAATCGCTTTCGGTTCTGGCGGTCCATCAAAGTCGCCACCATGGCAGCTCCCATTCGATCGGTGTGAACCGGGCTCAGTTTACCACCGAGGAATCCCTTGGCATCTTTGCACGCGGCCACCGCTTCTCTTATCTCGGCCTCCCGTTGCGACTTGGCGATGCGGTCCTGTGACGAGCCTCGCAAATCCACGGCTGTCCCGACGCCTTCGGCAAACCAGCGTGGCACGTCATTGCCGCGTGTCGCAACGGCCAGCGAGGCGATCGGCGAAAGCAGTCGGTCGGAAATCGTGTCCTCTTCCTCGCGGTCCGACGCGACAACCGCGACGTACGCGTCTACTCCATTGAATTTCCAGTGGCTGGTCCAAGACGTGGGGACGCTTCGCTGTTCGACCATCTTGGCAAACTCACTGTAGTCGTAACGTTGCGGTAGAACAAAAATGCTGGCTCTCCCGTGGAAAAAATCTTCGCCGGGTTTTCCACTTACGACCGACTGGACGTCCTTCATTTTCTGTTCGGCCGCTGCCCCTACCGTTTCCAGAGTTGCTTTCGAGGACGTGCCGGTGACGTAGAAGTGATCGGTGACGACAACACTAACGGGGTTGGTGGCATTGGCCACGAGGGCAAGATTTTCGCTGGCAAGGCTTTGACGTTTGCTACTCATTTCGGCTGCCGAAGCATTTGCCGCCCAAGCCAATTGCGCCATGACCGAGATCGGTTGCGTTTCACTGGCACCATCGAGAGTGGCTCCCTCGTCGATCCAAGTCGAAATCAGGGTGATATCGGCGTCGGAAAGCGCGGGGCGTCCGCCAGCGGGCATTCGTTCGCCTTCGATTCCCATTCCTTTGATCTTTTTGATCAATAAGCTGTCGGCTGATTTGCCGGGCACGATGATTTCACCACTGTCACCGCCGCGGAAAATTTGATTGAAGCTATCCATGCGCAAGCCGCCACGCACTTGCATCGCATTGATATGACAGCCGTTGCAATTGCCTACCAATATTGGAGCCACATCGCGGGCGAAACTGACGGTTTCATTTCCCGTCGCACGTTTAACTTCGGCGCGTGGATTTTCAGCAGCCGGTGCGGGTGTCATGCCGCTGGCGATCGAAGCAGTCGGGTCTGCGCCGTCAAACTTGGCTCCCTGGATGATCCAGCCATTCAAGATCGCCAACTCTGGTGGAGTCACTTTCCCTCCGCCGCGTGGCATATCGCCCGTGACGATGGTTTGGATCAAGCGGCTGGCCACCGTATCGCCCGCGAAAACGACGACTCCTTCGGGAGGACCCTTCATCAGACTGGCGAAGGTGCCCAGGTTGAATTGGCCTTTGGATCCTTCGATGTGACAACGACCACAGCGCGCGGTCAGAATCGGAGCAACTTGTTTGGTAAAACTGATTCCCTCTTGACTGAGTCCCGGCGAACCAGCGAGGGGAGAATCAGGTTGCGGTGATTCAGCACTGGACTTCATCGTGCTTGCCGCCGGCATTTTGGGGCGACGAAACGGCGGAAGCGAAACGCCCTCGAAATCCAACATGGCATGCGCCTTGGAAATTCGTTTCATCGCGGGGGCGAGCGCCTCGTACAAGTCGGCGGAACCCGCTTTCATTCCGACGTCGATTTTGTTCATGGCCGAACGAACGTGCTGCCCGGCCGAGTCGAATTTGCCCGCTGCGTAGTCGGCGCCAGCGTTTTTGACGCTGGTGTTGACCGACGCGACGATCGACTTTTCACGCGACGAGAGTTCCGCTGCGTGTGTGATCACGCAGCATGCAACGGCAATGGCCAGGCTAGAAAATAAACGCATGGGGTATCCAAGAAAACTCAACGAAAGCGACGTCTTCACGTATTCGAACGCACTAGCCGAGTATAAAGTACCCAACTTTGATTTCCCGCTTGTTTCGTCGGATCAAACGGCTTTTGTTGCGTAACCGTTCGGATGATTCCGATGCCAGTTCCAGGCGGTTTCGATGATCGAACGAGCATCCATGTACTGCGGTTTCCAGCCAAGCAGTTGGCCGGCCAGCGTCGCATCGGCGATCAACTTAGGCGGATCACCTTCGCGTCGCTCCCCCATTACTTCGGGAATCGCGTGACCCGTGACTTCGCGGCAGGCTTCCACAATTTCGCGAACACTGGTGCCCCGTCCCGTTCCCAGATTCACACACAGCCCTTTGCCGCTTTCGAGTTTGTCCAAGGCCAGCAAGTGAGCAGCGCCGAGGTCGTCGACATGGATGTAGTCGCGAACACAGGTGCCGTCGGGAGTGGCGTAGTCGTCACCAAAGATGGTGATCTTGTCACGTTGGCCGAGTGCAACTTGCAAGACGATCGGAATGATGTGTGATTCGGGATCGTGGTCTTCGCCAATCGACCCATCCGGTCGAGCGCCGGCGGCGTTGAAGTAGCGAAGCGCTGCGTAGGCGAACCCGTAGGCTTTGGCGTAGTCGGCTAGCGCATTTTCAAAAACGAGCTTGGTAAAACCATACGGATTGATAGGTTGCTGCAAAGTGGTTTCGGCAATGGGAACAATGTCGGGTTCGCCGTAAGTAGCCGTGGTGCTGCTAAACACAATCTTCTTGACGTCCGCTTCGCGCATCGCGTCGAGCAACTCAATCGCGTCGACGACATTGTTGCGGTAATAGATCGCTGGATCGTTGACGGATTCGTTGACCAAAGCAAACGCTGCGAAGTGCATAACCGCGTCGATTTTTTTCTCCCGCAAAGTCGCGACGACTTTTGCGCGGTCCGATAATTCGCCGTGGACCAGCATTCCATCGGGAACCGCCGACGCATGGCCTCGGGAGAGGTTGTCATAAACGGTGACACCGTGCCCGGCGTCCAATAGGAGTCGCACTGCGTGAGAACCGATGTAACCGGCACCGCCGACAACCATGACGTTCATGTTTTATCTCTTGAAGTAAATGTTCAGGGCAAAATCGCTTCGAGGTCGATCAACAGGATACGAAGCGATAGACAGCATAGAAACCAAGGCGATTCGCAGCCAGGACATTTCTGCCTCTCCATTCTCCTCCTCATCACGCTGTGAGCCCCCCTTGGCGAAACGACCCACCAAATTGCAGATGCTGCAGAAAGCCGGCCCGGCGACCAAGACGGGCCCGGCGATGGAGTCGATTTGCGAGGATTTTTTGAGCTATTTGCGCGGGGAATGCCATTTGGCGGCCAATACGATTTCCGCGTACGGACGCGATATGAATCGCTTTGTCGCGTGGTTGGAGAAACGGCCGTTGAGCAAACTGAAGGTCAAAGACCTGGGACGCTTCATCGAATCGCTTCAAGAAGAAGGCCTGGCTCCGGCGTCGGTCGCACGCAATATCGTGGCCGTTCGTACTTTTTTTAAATACTTACAGCTCGAAGGCGTGGTCACCGAAAACCCCGCCGAATTACTTGCCACGCAAAAGATGTGGCAACGTGTTCCTGGAGTTTTGACGCGGCGGCAGATCGACCAGTTTCTTTCAGCCCCCCGAAAATCCGACCGGTTTTGGCAACGCGATATCGCGATGTTGGAAGTGTTGTACGCGACCGGATGCCGTGCATCGGAAGTCTGTAATTTGCGGACGCGTGACCTTTCTCTCGAAGAACGACACCTTCGTTGTGAAGGCAAAGGCGGCAAGCAACGGATGGTGCCGATCGGAAGTCAAGCGATCGCCGCGATCAATCGCTACCTGGAAGAACTTCGTGGGGAATTGGCCGAAAAGAATCCGCATCCCGTCGAGACGCTTTTTCTGTCGCGTGGCGGACGGGCTTTGGACCGAGTTCAGCTGTGGCGATTGGTAAAACACTACGCGCGAAAAGCCGGCATCGATGACACGATCAGTCCCCACAGTTTGCGTCACAGTTTTGCAACGCACTTGTTGGCTGGCGGTGCCGATTTGCGACAAGTCCAAGAGATGTTAGGTCACGCCAGTATCCAGACCACGCAAATCTATACGCACGTCGAACACTCACGGCTTAAGAAAGTGCATCAGCAATATCATCCGCGAGCTTGATTCAGCCGTGTTGGAATCAAGCTTGGTCGAAGGCGAATCTGGTTGTGCAGGATTGATTGGACCAATCAGGGTCACTTGGACCAATCAGGGTCAGCGACTTCGCGTGCCATGCTGGCCAAGCGAGCTTGGGCGTCTAGTAGGCGTTGCCACGCATCCAGTTTCAAGCTGACGTCACTCTTTCCATCTTCATTGCGAGCAGATTCGATCAAGCGGTGCAGTCGCGATTGCAGATAGTCCAGCACTTCGCAGAACTGAGCTTTCTGTCCCGGGCTCAAGTTGTCCGGAATTGAAGGCACTTCATTCAGCTGAAGAATCTCGGCAGGAAACGGTGACTTGGGTTCGTTTTCCAATACCAAGGCGATCGAACTATCCGAAGACGATATGTCGCGTGACAGAGTCGGGTTATCCGTGCCCAGCGCCGCAAGTCGAGCCGCGATCTCTTCTTCGCTGCCGACCAACATCAAACTCCGGCCGACTGCGATCAAATCACCGCAGCGAAGGATTTTTAACTGGCACTCGGTTCCGTTGACTTTCGTACCGTTGGTGCTGTCCAAATCGGTAAGCACCAAGCGGTCGTTGTCGCGCTGTAGCTTGAAATGACAACGGCTGACTCGTTCGTCGTTCAGCTGGATGTCATTGCCTTCTTCACGACCAACCGTTAGCGGAGGCGTGAGTTCATCGTAAACTTTACCACGGTCGGCGCCGTGCAGAATTTTAAGCGTCACGGCTGTCGACATGAGACACCCAGACCTGAAAGGGTTTGCATGATGAGAAAGGACCTGTCGGCCTTCAGCGTTTTTGGAGAAGCCGCCGCAGAAACAGTCACCTGAGTATAAGCACCTTGGCGACCAAAGTCTGCCACATCCTGCTCAGGCTAGCTGGCAAAATTCCGACTTAGTGGTTTATCGGTCAAATTAAACCGCCTGTACCAAACAGCCTGCCTCCCAATTGCAGGGTGCGGATTGCAGGATACCGAGCGTGTGCTGGCAGTCAAAACGCCTTGGCTGGGCAAACCCATCAATTAACGGGAACACCAGATAACCCCGCTCTCAGTCGGCCCAGCCGTCAGTCGACCCAGCCCTTAGTTAACCTGCGCGATGATGCATTTCAGATAGTTGCTCTCCGGGCACGAAACCGCCACAGGGTGGTCTGGTGCAGGCCCGAGGCTCTCCATGATGATCAAATCACGCCGCCGACGACGTCCCACGTCCAATAGCATGTTCAAAAATTCGGCTCGCGAAACGCGTCCTGAACAACTGCAAGTCACCAGGATTCCCCCCGGCGTCAAAAGGTCCACTGCCAGCGAATTGAGACGTCGGTAGGCTCGCATGGCCGAGTCGATTTGGTGGCGCGATCCGGCAAAACGTGGTGGATCCAGGATGATCGCGTCAAATTTGTCCCCGGCGTCGCCCAGGCGTTTTAACGCATCAAAACAGTCTTCTTTGACCAGCTGCAGGTTCGTGATTCCGTTGGCAGCTGCGGTCGCCGCAGCGGAATCAAGTGCTGGCTGGCTGCTATCGACTCCCGTGATCGACGCCGCGCCGTGTTTGGCGGCGACCAACCCAAAACCACCGGTGTAGCAGCACACGTCCAGTACATTTTTGTCTTTGAAGTACTTAGCAGCGGCAACATGGTTTAGCCGCTGGTCGAGATAACCGCCTGTTTTTTGGCCGGCACGCAAGTCGACTGACAGTTGCAATCCGTTGAGCTGGTAGTGGATGGCAGTATCGGGTGCGTTGTCTTGATACCACTCTTCAATCGGCTCGATTCCTTCGTGTTTGGCCGTTTTGGGGTCCACGCGAACCATGATGTGCTGGGCGGAGACCGCGGATTTTAAGTGTTCCAGGATCGGTTCTTTCCACCTTAGCAAACCGCCAGCGGTGAACTGGATACTGAGGCAATCCGCGTAGCGATCAACGATCAATCCGCTTAGCAAATCAGACTCGCTGAACATCAGGCGTTCGGCGCCGGTCGCTTCAAATTCGCTGTGCATACGTCGTCGGGCGATGGCTGCATCGATGCGACATCGCCACAGATCGTCGTCAATCGTGACCGACTGATCGAAACCGTAAAGGCGAACCCGCAGGCGACTTTGCGGATTAACCACTCCGCGACCGACCCAATTACCGTCATGGTCAATCACATCAACGACTTGTCCACAGGTCAAATCATGACCGTTTTCTGCCAACGCATGAGCATGCACCCAGGGATGTCGCGCGAGAAAAGGGAATTGTCGATTGGGTTTCAATCGCAATTCGACCGGAATATCCAGTGATGAACTTTCCTGGTTGTCGGCCGATTGGTCATTGTTCGATTCAGATTGGGTCACTTAGACAGCTCAGTCACTCAGGAAGCGGGCGTAGCAAGGAAGTTTGGGCACCACGGAAGTATATTTCAATCATCGCAGAATGACGCATGGCGACCGTTTGCAGAACGTGGGGCAAAAACGCTCTCGTTGGCTCAGAGAACGCCCTGCAATTGCGACACGTTCTCAACAAAGGCCGCCGAGCTAAAAAAAACGGATTCAAGGCCAAGAAACGGCCTCGCAAACGACCCAGGCCGCTCGCCCAATCAATGTTAAGACGTAACAATCAGGATGTTTGAGGTTTAGTCGGCCACTTGGTCGACCGATATATTCAAGGCAGTGTGTTTGCGAAAAGAAGCTGTCATCGTTTGGCTCCCTGTCGATCGCAAACCTTCCCTTGGAGCGTTTTTGAGAAAGGTCTAAATCATGACTCACGTCGTAGCCGAGCCATGCTCGGGATGCAAATACACCGACTGCGTAGTGGTCTGCCCCGTGGAGTGTTTCTACGAAGGCGATCAGATGCTGTACATCCACCCCGAAGAATGCATCGACTGTGAAGCGTGCGTTCCCGAATGTCCCGTCGAAGCGATCTTCCACGAAGACAACGTGCCCGAGGAATGGAAGAGCTATACGGAACTGAACGCAACGAAGTCCGAAGAGTGTGAAGTCATCACTGAAAAGAAAGAGCCATTGGCAGACGATTGATTCGTGTCAGTTGATACTGATAACGAAAAAGCCCGCCGCGATTTTAAACGCGACGGGCTTTTTTTATTTTTGCGTGAAGGCTTTCATGCCGGAAAGCGTTCACAGCCATGGCATGCTGTCTGGTTAGGCCTCGGCGTATCAGCGACCGCGCACTCAACCATTCAGAACACGCCGCGGGCTAACACTAAATGGTTGGCAAAAAAGTCTTCCAGCATTCGTAACGCGGGTCTTCGGCTGACTGAACCAGCATCGGATTCACGCGAGGTTTTTCGGGGACACGCAACAGATCCATCCTGGCCTGCTTGGGCGTACGCCCACCCTTGCGACTGTTGCATCGCAAACAGCAGCACACGATGTTTTCCCAAGTGGTTGGGCCACCGTGAGACCGAGGTACCACGTGGTCCAAGCTAAGCTTGTGAGTCGCCTGGACTTTTCCACAGTACTGACATTGATGGTCATCGCGTGCGAACAAGTTTTTGCGGTTGAATCGCACGGTCTGCATCGGCATCCGATCAAACCGAGTCAACCGCGCGATGCGTGGCACCTGCAATTCAAATCCCACCGCACGGATGTAGTCTTCGCCAGGCTGCTTTTCCAGCGAAGCCAATTTGCTCAGTTCGCACCAAGTGTCGAAATCGTAACTGACGAATTGGCCGTTTTCATTTGCGATCACTTCTGCGCATTCGCGATACAACAGTGTCAACGCGCGACGCACATTGATGACGCGGATCGCCATGTAAAAACGATTGAGAACTAGGACATTCGTTTCAAGCAAGCTTTGTGACATTGCGTTTAGATCCCTCTGCCTTATTGAACGCGGTAGCACGTGTGGCCAGTCAGGTAGAACATTATTTTAGGCGCCTCACAAATCCGGCGCAAACAGAAGTCCGCATCTAGCGGCGGCCAAACACCGAAAACCTCGGCGGTTGGCAGTAGTCTCGACACGCAAAAACGGGCGGAGGGTTCGCAGTTGAGCGGTCAGACTAACTGTCTTTTAAAGATTGGGTGAGATTCCCGAGGCCATATGAACGCGACTTTTGAGGGTGATTTGCTAGCTGCTGAGTGGTCCAGAGGGGAAAGCTGATTGCTTGCGCCGGACGCCGACCCAAGGCTGTCGAGCACGCTGGACGTCGTTTTTCTGGCGAAACGCGGAATCAGCAACGCTTTTGTCGCGAAGGCACTGGCAGCGGGAAGGCACTGGGCAGCTCGGTTGACCCCGATACTGGGATTTCCGTATCTACAGAGCTTGCCGCATCGTACCGCGGCGAGAGCGCGGACCAAAAACGCAAACCATTTGGCAAGGATGCCTCCCGAACGACGCACCACGACAGGACGGCGACGCCGAGTACTTTACTCGGCTCAAAACGCCAGTTCGTCACGCCCGACGGCAGCCAGCCGCCGAGCGAAGGAGAAACTGCGCGAAGCCCGTCAGCCGGTCAAAGCGTATGGAGCCAAAGTCCAGCGGCGCCTGCGCGGTCGCTGGTTTTCGCTCGTGCCCGTCTCCCGATCGTCGCTTGCCATCGCCTCCAGCTGCATCGCATTGACTGCCCTGCTGCTTACTTTTGCACATTACGCAGCGGTCACTTGGCCTTCGCTGGTCTATCAACCCGACATCGCGCGGCCGTTGCGATTGGATCGTGCCGATAGTTTTGGGCGATGGTTCACTTGCGCCATCTTGGCTGCCTCATCGGGTGCTTCGCTGCTGATTTATCAACTGCGCCGTCACCGCAATGACGACTATGCCGGACACTACCGACTGTGGCGAATCGTCATCGTGGTGCTATTGCTTGCCAGTATCAATACACTCGTTTCGGCTGTCTCGTGGTGCGGATCACTGCTGGACGCGCTGGTGGGAAAACGAGTCGCTTTTTCGGGCTACGACTGGCTCCGGATTTTCTTGGGCGTCGGCGGTGTGGTTTTGGCCATCCGCATGATCGCGGAATTGCGACGTTCTCGGTGGGCGCTGGCATTCATTGCAATCGCCTGCGGTTTGCTCGCGCTCCCCGAAGCGACCAAGTGGCAGCTTTTGGAAATCGAAACAATTAACCGTTGGGTGCTCGTTACGGCCGCACCCCTGCTTGGCTACACCGCCCTGTTCTTGGCAGTCGGCGGCTACTTGCGAATGCTCTATCGCGACGTCCGCGGAATCGTCGAAACCGAGACATTTACGCAGCGGATGGGGAATCTCCGGCGCCGAATGTTTGCAGGCGAAACCGCCGCTGATCCTTGGCAATCCGATCGCGACGTTGACGCCGACGCCGGCGAGCCAGCCGATGATTCCGACGAAACAGACGAATCCGAAGTCAACGCAGACAACGATGTGAAGCCGCTGCGTAAAAAACGTCGTTGGTTTGGTTTGCGAGCCGCCAGGGAGGATGCGGCCCGGACGGACGAAGAGACCGATGAAGAGGAACCAGCCGAAGCCACCGAGCCAGCGCCTCGGAGCCGGAAAAAGAAACGCCGATTTGGACTTCGATTGGACCCGACGGAGCTAAACGAATCCGAAGATGATGATTCGGTCCAAGAGGACAGCGAAGAATCCGTCGATACGAATCAGGAAGATGAACAAGCAGCGCCCAAGAAACGCCGATTCGGTCTGTCTTGGCGAAAGAAAAAGAAGCCTGTTGATGCCACTGACGCTGCGGAAGACGAGCAGTCTGACGATCAGCAGCAGGATGAAGAATTTGCCGAATCGTCTCCGCTATCGTCGGCAGCACGGCAATCCGGCGGCCAAGATGCCGCTGCTTCACAAGACGACTATATCGACGAAGATGAAATCGATTGGGATTCGCTCAGTAAATCAGAGCGTCGACGGCTTCGAAAGAAAATCAAGCGACAAGGCCGCGCCGCCTAACGCTGCCCCTCAGCTGGTGGATATCACCAACTGGTGTTTGTCGCCGTGCCAAAGCGGACCGAGTGTTGGTATCGAGCAAGTATCGAGCGAGCGACTGCAAAACAGGCCCCGAAACTGGTCAATCGTGCATCGGGCCCTGGCGATGCAGGGGCTTTGCAAATGCGACGATCCTCTTGATCAGCGGGGCTTCAAACAATTCGATGGAGCCACTTGATCAAAAAAGGAGCCTGCTCAACTTCGGCGGGGGCATCGGGTATTCTTCCGGCCTCCCACCACGACGTCGTTACCCCCTGAGCAACCATGATTCGCACTCGTTTCGCACCCAGTCCTACCGGTTACCTCCACATTGGCGGCGTCCGTACAGCTCTTTTTAATTGGTTGCTCGCCAAGCGGACCGGTGGCCAGTTCGTCCTGCGGATCGACGACACAGACGCCGAACGAAACGTTGCCGAAGCGATCGAGCCGATTTTGGACGGCTTCCGCTTTCTGGGAATGGATTGGGACGAAGGGCCTGGTGTGGAGGGGCCGCACGCTCCTTACTTCCAGTCGCAGCGGGCTGACGCCCACAAAGACGCCGCCGCAAAGCTGCTCGCAAGTGGTCACGCTTACCGCGACTATTGCACGCCCGATGAATTCGCGGCGCAGCGGGAAGCAGCCAAGGCAGCGGGCGAACCATTTGTTTACGATCGCAAGTGGATGGCAGTCGACGACGCAGCGGCAGCGGCATTCGAAGCCGAAGGGCGGTCGGCGGTCGTGCGTTTGAAGATGCCACGCGACGGCGAATGTGTCATCGATGACCTTGTCCGCGGTGAAGTGCGAGTCCAGTGGGCTTCCGAAGCCGACCATGTCATTCAACGCGGCGATGGAAGCTGTCTGTATCACTTGGCCACCGTTGTCGATGACGGAGATATGGAAATCACGCACGTCGTTCGCGCCGAAGAACACTTGCCCAACACGCCACGGCAGATTTTTATCTTGGAATCGCTCGGCTATGACCGACCGCAGTACGCTCATTTGCCGTACGTCGCAGAGCCCAGTGGGACGGCAAAGTTAAGCAAACGCAAACTAGCTAAATACGAAAAGAACAAAGACTTCGCAGATTTGTTGGCTCATGGGCGAGCGATTGCCGAACGATGCGGGCTCACGACCGAGGCAGATACATTCAATCCGGTGATCGTCGACTTCTATCGCGAGATCGGATTCTTGCCCGAGGCGATTTTGAATTACTTGCTGCTGCTAGGCTGGTCGCTTGATGGCGAGCGAGAAAAGTTTACGGTGGCTGAAATGATCGAGCTGTTCAAGCTAGAGCGAGTCAACAGCTCGCCCGCATCGTTTGATCCGCAAAAACTGCTGTCGTTTCAGGCCGATGCGTTCGCAGCGCTCAGCGCCGACGACAAACTTGCTGCCGTGACGCCATTTGCGCAAAAAGCAGGCTATTTGTCCGATGAGGACGGCACTGCCAAATTGGTCGCTGTGGTCGACGGAGCTGGCGACCGACTGAAGATGGCTGGCGATATCATCGACTTCGATTATTGCTTCACCGATGAAGTGGCCTACAACGAAAAAGCTTTCAAAAAACGAATTCTCAAACCCGATGATGCCTGTGATTTGCTAGGCAAATTGGCAAAGCACTTCGCCGACGTAACCGATTTTGACGCGGCAGCCTGCGAGACACATATCAAGGATTTTTGCGAAGGTGAGTCGATCGAGTTAAAACAGATCATTCACGCTTTACGAATCGCAACGACTGGCGTGCCCGCGGGATTTGGGATGTTTGAAACGCTGGCCGTTCTCGGTAAAGAGAAAGTGATCGCACGCATTGATGCCGCGATCGTTCACGCCGCGACAAACTGACGCGCGCCAAAGCGTCCCAAGGTGCACTTTTCTGCCTGTTCAGCGTGTTGATCTTGCAGATAATGCAGTTGATCAAATCGACTTGTTTTCGCCGGAAAAACTATGCTCAAGCCAAACGCTTCCCCCGCTACCCGTTTTCGTTTCTGCTCGCTGACGTGCCTTGTTGGCGGACTCGTTTTGTTTGTGGGGTGCTCCCAGGGAGAACCCAAACCGGCTGCGTTTGAACCGAACATGGTTCACGCGATGAAATACCAGATCAAAGACGATGTCTCGTACGACCAAGCACTCCAAGACGCCAATTGGGTCGTCGACAAGATGTTTGGAACGCCGGATGAGCCAAAGTTGCCCAAGGTGATCACTGACGAGGAAGACTACGGCGATTTGGTTTCGTTGGAGCGTCTGGATCAAGCTGCCGGCCCTTTTGCGGAAGGCCGCGGTTTGTATCGCCAGTACTGTGCAACTTGCCACGGAATCACCGGCAACGGTCGCGGGACGACTTCGGCAATCCTGAATCCGTACCCACGTGACTATCGAATGGGTGTGTTCAAATTCAAATCGACTTCGCGAAGTGCCAAGCCGACGCGCGCCGATATGGTGCATCTGATTGCCAATGGAATCGACGGGACGGCAATGAAGAAGATTCCCGAATTGAAGGACGATGATGTCGAAGCACTCGCTGACTACGTGGTGTACCTTTCGATTCGTGGCGAACTGGAACGCTCCCTGATCGATTACGCCAGTCAGGACTTGGATCTTGAATCAGGTGATCGCGTGTTGGACTATCAGCTCTTTGGCTGGATCAAGGCAGAAGCCAAGCAGCGATCCGCAAAAGGCGAAGTACCTGAAGACTACGAAGCTCCGGAATTCGCGCCAGAGGATTTGGTGATCGACAATCAGGAAATCGACGAAGACGTCTTCGATGATTTTCGCGACATCAAAGAAATGGCCCAGTGGATTGTTCCAGGCCAAACCGTGGCGCAAGAGCTGAACGATCTGAAGTCATTGGTGACGACCTATGAATCAAAGTACAAGGCAACGCCGCCGGTCGACATGGATGATTCGGACGAAGACGACGCCGATGACAAGGAAGCAGTACCACCGACTTGGTCAGAACGGGCCGAAGAAATGCTGGAGCAAATCGACTTTTGCTTGGAGTCGTGGGAAGCTGCCGAGGACATCGTTTTAGATACGGCCGACGCCTGGTTGGAAGCTGAAGACGAGATCATCGAAGTTCCCGAGCCGCCCGCCGACATTCCTGTTGCTAACTCGTATGCGGAGTTCGTCGAATTAAAAAATGGCGATCAGGCGGACGCGATGAAAAAGTCAATCGAGCGAGGCCAAAAATTGTTCGTCGGCAAAATCGCTTCCTGTAGCAAATGCCACGGAGAAAAGGGGCTCGGCGACGGTACGACCAATGACTACGACGACTGGACCAAAGATTGGACCACGCGTGTCGGTCTAAAACCCGAAGACATGGATAGCTTGGTCCCACTGTTGGCTCGCGGGGCATTGCCGCCGTTGAACGCCAAGCCGCGAAACTTTGCCGAAGGCGTCTTCCGTGGCGGTGCAAAAGCAGAAGATCTTTATCGTCGCATCGTGGCTGGAATTGCCGGATCACCGATGCCGGCAGCTACCTTTGTTGAAGGGCAGTTTGAGGAAGACGACGTCTGGCACTTGATCAATTTCATCCGCTCTGTGCAGGTTGCTCCGGTAGTCGACGAGTCCACGCCGGCTCAGCCGGAGCCACAGCAAACCGCAGCGAAATAGTCCCTGCGGCTCGCTATTTCGATCAACGATTCGGCGTCAGCCGGATCGTGGCAGTTGCCGCGGGCTCGCATCGGCCCGTTCTAGACGCCCGTTCTGCCTAGTTCGTCGCTGCGAGATCATTTTGGGCAGAACCTACTGGCAACCAGCAGCGTTCGGAGTGGCCGCCGGCTGACATTTTGGCTTGGAAATTGCTCCAGCAACGCGGCCTACGTGAACTTTCTGACTTTCGGTAAGCTCTCTGCTACCGAACCACTAACTTTTGCACAGCCTGCCAAGGCACGGAGCCCATCGCCATGAGTGAGTCGTCCGAAAAACGTCCCTCCAAGCATTTCATCGAACAAGCCATCGAAGCCGATTTGGCCGCTGGCAAAGCGTCCGGGGTCTTTACGCGGTTTCCGCCCGAGCCCAATGGTTATCTGCACATTGGTCACGCAAAAAGCATTTGCTTGAATTTTGGGCTCGCCAAGACTTATGGCGGTACTTGCAATCTACGATTCGATGACACGAACCCGTCCAAAGAGGAAACCGAGTACGTCGAATCGATCAAAGAAGACGTCCGTTGGTTGGGATTTGAGTGGGACAATCTGCACTTTGCCAGCGACTATTTTGACCATCTCTACGATTGGGCAGAGCAACTAATCCAGGGCGGTCACGCCTACGTGTGTGATCTTACGCCCGAAGAAACTCGCGAGTACCGCGGGACGCTGACGGAGCCGGGAAAAAATAGCCCTCATCGAGACCGTTCGGCGGAGGAAAATCTTGATCTCTTTCGCCGCATGAAAGCCGGCGAGTTCGAGGACGGATCGCGGACTCTGCGTGCCAAAATCGATATGGCGTCGCCCAATTTCAACATGCGAGATCCCGTGATGTACCGGATTTTGCGGGCGCACCATCATCGTACTGGTGACAAATGGTGCATGTACCCGATGTACGATTGGGCACATGGGCAAAGTGATTCGATGGAAAATATTTCGTTTTCGATTTGCACGCTGGAATTCGAGCACCATCGCCCGCTTTACGATTGGTTCTGCAAATCGCTGGAAATTCATCACCCGCGACAGATCGAATTCGCAAGGTTGAATATCAACTACACGGTGATGAGCAAGCGAAAGCTGTTGCAGTTGGTCAAGGAAAATCACGTCAACGGATGGGATGATCCTCGCATGCCAACCATTAGCGGTTTGCGAAGACGGGGCTACACGCCCGAGTCGATTCGCGATTTCTGCGCCGACGTTGGCGTGGCCAAATTCAATAGCACGATTGATTTTGTGAGGTTGGAAAACGCAATTCGCAATCACTTAAACCAAGTGGCTCCGCGGCGCATGGCGGTGCTCAATCCCGTCAAGCTAACGATCACAAATTGGCCCAAGGATAAAGTCGACACCAATGAAGCCGTCAACATTCAGGGCAATGAAGACGCCGGTTCGCGCCAAATCCCGTTTTCGGGCAACCTTTGGATCGAACGCGATGATTTTCGCGAAGAAGCTCCCCGCAAGTTCTTTCGCCTGAAGAAAGGCGGGGCCGTTCGGCTTCGTGCCGGATACATCGTCGACTGCACCGATGTGGTCAAGGATGACGATGGAAACATTACCGAAATCCTATGCACGTATGATCCCGAAACAAGAAGCGGCGAAGATACATCGGGTCGCAAAGTCAAAGGGACCATCCACTGGGTCAGCGCCGACCACGCTGCAGAAGTCGAGGTGCGAAATTACGACCGATTGTTTACCGCAGAGAACCCGGATTCAAACGATGACGGCAAAACGTTTCTGGATCACATGAATCCTGACTCGCTTAATGTTCTCACTGCTTATGTCGAACCAGAGCTTTCAACGGCAAACGTAGGCGACCGAGTTCAGTTTGAACGCCTGGGCTACTATGTCGTGGATTCCGACAGTACGGATGGCAAGTTGGTGTTCAATCGAATCGTTCCGCTTCGTGACTCTTGGGGAAAAATCGAAGCCAAAGGCAAATCCAAGTAAGCGATTTAGCCTCTGTGTAGCGGCACTCCGCAGATTCACGCGGGTGCTTGTGGCCTGCTCAGGAATCAAGCAAACGCGGTGGGCGTGTTTTTCAGCACACCGACACGCCACGAGTACTGCCTTCTTTGATCGCCAGTGCGGTGGATTACGGTCAAGTTTTCCATCGCAAAGTGCGTTTTCGCATTCTAGGTCGCCGTTGCGATCGAACAGATCTGCTTGGAGTCGTGCGATGCGCAACACTTGTGCAACTTGCTCGGCAGGCTGCTTGAATCGTAGTCGCGTCTAATACTGCGGGTGGGGGATCGGTCGGCATCGCCAAAAAGAATCTTGAAACGATTCAAGCAAAAAGTTCAGATGCCACTCGGGTTGGAAGCCTAGCCGCGCAAGCTGGCTAAGGCGCTGGAGTCTTACCAAAAGCCGACCGAGCACATCGAGGTTCGGAGCACTTCGAGAACCAGTTTGCGCGGTTTGGAACGCTGCGTGCAAAGCCGATGTACCAACTGCGATCTGCAAACAGTGGTCAATGGAGATTACTGAAAGAGTGGCAGATCCAACTCCAACATCAAGCGTAAGCGCAGACCTCCAATGGATTCACGAACAAGAAACCTATCGGCTCCATCTAGCCAATCGTGCAACACACGACGACAAGATGCTGGGCGGCAGAGCAAGACGCAAGGTTTCACACTTGTCGAACTGCTCGTTGTCATCGCAATCATCGGCATCCTAGTTGGGTTGCTTCTACCAGCTGTTCAATCAGCTCGCGAAGCGGCTCGTCGGATGCAGTGTTCCAACAACCTAAAACAGATGGGACTAGCGATTCACAACTACCACGACACCTTTCGGCAGTTGCCGGCCAATCAGGGAACCAAAAAGAAACCCGTTTCCGGGCAAGCCTGGGTGAGCGGCCCGTCATGGATGGTCGCAATTTTGCCTCAGATCGAACAAGGGCATGTATTCAATCGATTGAAATTCGGAGTCGGGACCGATTTTGCGGACACGACATCGACTGCCAATGAGAATTGGGAAATCATGTCGCAAACCAAAGTGCCCTCTTACAACTGTCCCTCCAGTGCTTTGCCAAAGCAACGGATTCACGAGGCGAGTGAAGCGACCAAAGCATTTGGGTCTCCGGACACCTACGATGTTCAGATTCCGGACTATGTTGCCAGCGTAGGCTACTACAACCCGCCGGGATCCACGACATTCTCTTGGGATCGGTACTATGCCAACAAAGCAACTTGGTCGTGGGGATGGTTGCAGGACAACGGTTTTCTTGCGATCAACAACAATCAATTTCGACGCAGGCGATTTTCAAGTATCACCGACGGACTTACCAACACGCTTGCTGTTGGCGAACACGGTGCCGAGATGGTTCATTTCGACGGCACACGCGAAGACACTCGGCCTGGACGCGGACCCGGTGGCATGTGGGCCGCACGTACGGCTTGGTTTGAATGGGGATCGTGGTATGGCATGACGGCCAACGTTACCGTGCCGCGCTATCCCAACAATAGTTTGTTCTCCGGCAACTGGACTCAAAACCGCGAACACACGTTGCACAACGGATTTCGATCGCAGCACGTGGGTGGAGTGCAGTTCCTGATGGGAGATGGTTCAGTCCGGTTTGTCAGTGACAGTATTGACTTTGACAATATTTTCACGGCTCTGAACGGTCGCGACGACAGCTTCGTTTTCGACCAAGACTATTAATCGACGCCCACAACCAAAAACTCATTTGCCCATCGATAAGAGGAATAGCTGAACCATGATTTACTCTCCACCAACAACCTTATTCACCGCCAAAAAGAAACTGAGCGTTCTGCTTGCCGGGTTGTCACTGATCGCGGTTGCAGGCTGTGGACCCAGCGGTCCTGAGCTTGCCGCTGTTACAGGTGTACTGACGTTTGACGGTGAACCCGTGAAGAACGGCAGCATCGAGTTCATTCCCATCGAAGGCGGCCGTCCTTCGCTTGCGCTTTCGGATGAAACGGGAAAGTTCGAGATGTTTTACTTGCCGGGGCAACCCGGAGCATTGCTCGGAAAGCACCGCATTCGCTTCGAGATTGCAAAGGCACAACCAGGTGATCCTGGATTGAAACGTCCTCCACGACGCGGCGGAAAACCACCGGGCGAAATTTCACTCGAACCTAAAGAGTTTGAAGTGGCGTCCGGTGATAATCAGATCGATCTGAAACTCGTAGAAGCTTAAGACGCAATGCTGTCACACGAACGATTTCGTTGACAAACCACTTGCGAACCAAAACTACCTCGGTTAGGCAGGATGCCAGTCGAGGTAGTTTTTTTGTGCCGTTGACTCACTGTGGTTCAAATAATCGCAAGTCATTTGTCAGTCGGCTATCATCGAAGTCGTCCCTTCCGATTCAGGAGCGTCGATCGATGAGATTGTTTGTCTGTTTGTGGCTCGTGCTGACCGTCTGTACTAGCGCCAACAGCGATGAAGTCGGCAAACTAATTCCAGGCCAAACCTATGCTGTGATCGTGGGCGTACTGACGTGGCAGGAAAAATCGCTGACCGAGTACCCGGCTGAACGACGCCAAGACGTGGCACTACAGCAACAGTTGGCAGCGATCGGGGTTCCCGCCGAAAATGTCACGGTATTGCTTGATCAAGCCGCGACACGCGATGCAATCGAGACTGCCGTCACGTCGGTTGCAAAAAGGGCCGGCGAAGATTCGACATTGATCATCTACTACGCCGGCCACGGCATGACGCACGACGGGAAAGGAGTTTTTGCCTGCTTCGATATCGATACACAGCAAATGGCTCAGACTGGTTGGTGTCATGATCGTTTGGCTGAGTCAATCAAGTCAAATTTTGGCGGTGACAATGTCTTGCTGTTCGCAGACTGTTGTTACTCGGGCAAGCTGCAGGATGTCGCCAAACAACTGGGCGAAAGCGGTTTTCGTGCCGCCAGCCTGTCGTCGGCGGGTGTCGATAATCTATCGACGAGCAACTGGACCTTCACGCTAAGCTTGGTCGAAGCTCTAAGCGGGCATCCCCTGAGCGACGTGAATGTCGATGGAGCGGTCACGCTAGGTGAAACGGCCGTCGAAGTGAAAGAGGCGATGCGTTTTTTTGAACGACAGCGAAGCGGTTTTGCGTCGCATCAGCTTCCAGAGGAGTTTCAATTGGCGACGACGCGCCGCGATCCGATTCTGACTGGCGCGGCCAAGCAAAAGCAAATTCTCCAATACAAGTTCGGTCAGTTCGTCTTGGCCAAACCCAATCAGAAGTGGGCGATTGGCCGCGTGCTCAGTCAGCGCATAAGTGAACTTGGCAAGCCCGAATTGCTGATTCAGTCTCAGGACTACAGCGATCGACCAACGCATTGGCTAGGAACTGACAAGGTCCGCTTAATCGATGCGGTGGTTCAGAAGCAGTTTCCGCCCGACCCATTGCCAGACGATGAAGCCCAGCAGAAGGCGAGCGTTGATGGTAAGTACACCAACCTGTTGGCGAAACTGAAGGTCGAAACTGATTGGAAGAGCTATGGCGCGTTTCAAGATTTTGGCAACTGGGCCGGTAAGTCTTACTTCCAGCACAAAGACTTACCTGCCGGACACTGGGTCTACGTGTATCCGCATTGGTACATCTGGCAAACCAACATTGCCGGTGAAGTCGCTGTTCCCCCGAACGTCGCGCCATTGAAAAACGTTCCTCATTGGGACGCTAAACAAATGATCGGTCGGCCCGATACGCTGCAACCTGGCGACCAAATCACCGCCTGGGCGCCGGGCAAAATCGATGATGGAAAGGTCTGGGCCGAAGTTGATTTTGGCGAAGCGATTGTGGCAACGGAGATTCACATCTACGAAAACTGCTCTCCCGGTGCGGTCTATCAAATCACTGGATTCGTCGACGCCAAGGAAATCGTTCTCTGGAAAGGAACTGATCCCACGCCTGCCAGTGCGGCGATGGGGACCAGTAAATTCGCCCTGTCCAGCGACGTCACGATTGACCGGATTCGCATTTATGTTGACTGCAAACGATCCGCTGGCTGGAATGAAATTGACGCTGTCGCGTTGATCGACAGAAACAACAAAGAACACTGGGCCGTCGATGCCAGAGCCAGTTGCACGTACAACCAGGCAAAGGTCATCGCATTCGTCGATCCCTTTCAAGCTGACGCAGACCGTAAGGCTGAAAAGTGGGCGGAGGTCAAAAAAAACTTGCGGGATCGCAAGCAACGAATTCGGCAGTACGAAGCTGCTATCGAAGAAGAACGCAAGGCAATCAAAATGCTTTACGAAGAAATGAACGATCTGTAGACCGTCGATCGAACGTTAAGAAGCAAGTTCTGGAAAAACGCTTTCGTCCAACTCCATTCGTTTGACAATGGAACGCAATCGAATTTGAAAATCGCTCTTATAATTGGCGACTTGCTGTTCCGTCAGATTGCAGTGAGTTGCCACGTCTTTATTGGCCACTCCGCGGACGAAGATCATCTCAATGGCACGCAGTTTTTGCCAGTCACCGTTGCGTTTCCACCGATCGACCTGTTCGGCCAGAGCCGCTTGAATGGCTTCTTCTTCAATTCGTTTGCGTTCGACACTGCGGACGATCGAACTTGCGCCACGGCCAACTCCCGGCGGTTCGATATCGCCACCGTTTGAACTCGCGCGCCCATGCATCTGGATCGTTGGACGCCGGCCTTCGCGACGCAAATGGTCGGTCAGTTTGTAGGCACAGATGGAAAAGAGATAGCTCTCCAGCGGACGGGATCCGTCGTAGTTAGGCAGGCTAATCAAAAAACCCACAAATGCTTCTTGGACAATATCTTCACTTGACGCACGATTGCGGATTCGGCTGTCGGTGTAGGCCAGAAGCCGGCCTTCATATCGGTCAATCAACGACTGCCAAGCTTCCGAATCGCCTTGCCGAATCTTGTCGACCAAGTACGCATCGGCATCATGGGACTTTTTCTTCGGGTCAGTCATGGAAGTCAATTTTGCGGAGCGTCATGGATGGTAGAAGGCGACTTTGCCGAGTTAGTTATTCGCTGTGATCAACCGTTCCTTGGCAATACGCTGCGAAACCGAGGCAGAAAAATTCGGGCAGGCTTCTGCGGTACATTGTTCTACGGCGCCACCATCGGAGTAACGCTTTCGATCAGTTTGATCACGTCGGTGTATGATTTTTCACCGGCGGCAATCCCAGCTTCAATCAAGGGATCGACTGCGTGAAAATCTTCGATGCGAAAATCCTGCGTTTCGGGGACAACAATCATATCACTGTCCAAAGCATGCAGTTCGCTGGAGTGTCGGCGGCTCAATTCCATGGTGCGGAGCAAAGTTGACAGATAGCTGGGTTTGTACAACTTGCCGTTTTTGCCGGTCGCAAAATCAGTTGCCAACGTGGATCCCACATCGATCGAAATCACAAAGTCACATCCTTCTTCACGCAGTACTGATGCAGGGACGTTCATCAGAACTCCCCCGTCGACCAGCATTTCTTTGCCGTGAATGATGGGGCTGCCAAAAACAGGATGATTGATGCTTTGCAAAATCGAATGCACAACGTCGCCTTGCCTGCGAATCAATTGCACACCGCTGATCAAATCCAGCGTCGTAATTGCCAGTGGCAAATCCATGTGCCCAAACGCAAGTTGGTGGAGATAACGCCGTAACTTTTTCTCGAATCTACCGCCGCGAAAACTGTGCAGCAAATGGGCGCGTCGCAACGCGGGGCGACTGGCAAAGATTCGCGGCGGAATCATATCGTCGCGAAAAAACTGCCCGACAGCTTGCGGGGTGTAACCGGCTGCCAACGCGCCGCCCACGATGGCTCCTGCACTGGTCGCTGCAATGGAATCAAACACGATTCCGTGCTCAGCAAACACTTGGGTCACTCCCACGTGCGCGATCCCGCGTGCGCCTCCTCCGCCCAGGGCCAGCCCAATTCGGACACCTGACAAGTATCGAGCGACCCGGACGACGCCGGGCTGGTCCAGTTGAACTTCGTGAGGCTTGCGGCGTTCACTGCGGGAAAACGACACTCGCATGCAGCGAAACTGATCGCTTTGTATCAGTTCCGGAGGCGAACCGTCCTGATCCGATGGGTGAACAATCGCAACAATCGGGCGTCGGTGCAATGGGATCAATTCGACTACCTTGCCGATCGCGCCGGACAATCGTTTTGGATCGTCGATCGCCAGAATCACACGGTCGCATTCTTTGGCGGCCGCTTGAATCGATGTCTGGCCGTAGGCGATCGCCACGGCCAGTGAAATATCGCCCGCGTGCTGGGCAACCTTTATGGCAAGTTCATCGCTCGAAACCAGGATCGCGTCGTTGTCGATCTCTTTCGCGTCGAACGGCAGTTCACCGTCAGACACGATGAGAGGATGAAGAATCATACCCTGCCGACGAAGCTGTCCCAGCATTGCCGCGCCCAGCGCCCAGCCCTGATCGGTGTCGACCAGAATCGCCAACGAGTGAATACCGCGTTTGGCATTGCCTTTCTGATTCGTAAAGGTGTTCATCGTGGTCAGTCGCCGGGTGAGCGATCGACTGATGTTGTGCAGCAATTCGGGATGCTTGGGGAGTAGCCGTTGGTAGCCTTCGCGGCGCAGAACCAAAGTATCCAAATAGGTCAGCGCGGTCACGGTCGCGCTACGCGGTTTGCCAGAAATCATGGACGCTTCACCGAAGTGTTCGCCTGGTCCCATCACGCTCAGCGTTCGCTCGTTCGATGCCGGTCCGTCGCCCGTCCAGACGCGAACCTTCCCGGTCACGATTAGGAACAGCTCGTCGCCTTCGTCGCCCATTTTGACGATCGTCTCACCAGCTTGGAAACTGCGTGATTCAAACGCATCGAGTACTTCTTGTAGTTCTTCGCCGACGAGTCCAACGAACAGCGATCGTGTAATCGTTTCGTCCATAAGGGCGTTACTGTTCCGGCAAGCTCAAGAGGCAAGGCATCGTGAAATTTCAGGTAGCATCGTACCACCAATTCATCATCGGAAAAAAGACAACACAAATGCAGTCTTTACTTGGCCTCGATCGGCAGGCTTTCGCTATGACTATTGAATTCGGGTGCGTACATGCACTGAACACTTGCGATGCCTGTTTGGTACTGCCCGCGTAACTGAACCCTCGTCGAGTACTCGAATACGTAGACCCCTTTGGGCAGGTAGTCGATGAAAAAATGGCTTGCCGTGTCACGAGTCGATTCGTAGTAGCCCAATCCATCTTGGAATTTGTAGCGAGAGAGTACATTGACCGGTTCGGTACCGCTGCCACGGCCGTCTTTCAAGTGAACGTACTCCATGTCGCGATCGGTTCGCAGTACGACCCGGACGACCAGTTCATCGCCAACGTCGACAGGGCCGTCGACGGCGACCAGCGTTGGGCCTTTGTCCGTATTCTTTTTGACGAACAGTTGCTTGGTCAGTTTCAGTGGTGTGTCCTGGTGCGGCGTGACCTTGCTAACGTCTTCCAGATACTGCCAATGCAGGCTGCCCCAAGCGACACCATCGTCCACTTTGGTCAAACGTACTTTCCCCAGTTCAGGCGTGATTTGTTTTCCAACGAAACGCTGCTCAAAAAATCCTGTGCCAGCTTCGACTTTGTCGGGCTGTAGTTTGGTATCAGCAAGTGAAACTTCGACCAAAGCATCCGACGCAAGCACATCGGTGCCGCGTAGGAGCAAAGCGTAGACTGCATCAGCCGTTGCTTTGGTGGTTTTCCAGTCTTGTGTTTGCTTTTGCTTGATCAGCCAAACCTTGCAATCTTCGACCGCTTGCGCGTCGTTCATGACTTCATCGAACGCTTCGATCATCATTGCTTGAGTTTCGATCGGGGCGCGGTACCACCACCAGGACAGTTCCGTGTCACGCCAAAACATGCCCATCTCTTCGTCGCTGACGCTGCGTTCCTTGATGGACGCCATGATGGCTTGCGCGTTTTTTAAATCGCCAAATCGTTTCAGTGCGATTGCCAGGTGAGCTTGCGATTGGCGGTGTGCGAGATCCAACCAGTACTTGCGCGATTGACTGAGCCAATAGTCGACGGCTTCCTTGTGCTGCGGTGCGATGGGTTTGTCTTGCAGAAAGAATGAACGACCGTAAACGTAGAAAGCCATCGTCGTCGATAGATGGTTGCCATCGCGGTTGGCGGGCTTGATTTCGCGATATCGATTCGTGGCCCAAGCATCCAGACGGTCCAGCGATTTGATCGCTGCAGCCGGATCAATGTCGACACCTAAATGCCGCATCCGTCCAAAACCAGTCGTGATGTAAAGAGTGATGTACTCGCTTTCGGGGCCGCCGGGGAACCAAGGCCAAGCGCCGCTGGGATACTGCAGATCCGATATTCGCCGGGTCAACCGCTGCGTTTCACTTGCCAATCGATTGTCGTCAAACAGGATGCCGACATTGCGACGTGCTTGGCTTTCTGCTTCGGCTTGGCGAACCCAAGGGGTTTCTTGGAGCATCACAGATTTTAGATCTTCGTTTTTCTCCAGCGGGCTATCCAGTGCAGGCGTGTTTCGCCATTGGTCAAACACGCGGTGGATTTTCGGATCGCTACCGGCGATGTGCTGCGCAATGGAATTGGCATACAGTCGGTTAAAAGTCTGCTCGGCACATTCATGCGGATACTCCATTAAGTATGGCAGTGCCATCACGGCATACCACGATGGATTGCTGACCATTTGAACCGTCAGCGACTGATGCTTCAGTGAATCGGAGTTGCCTGATTCAAGTAGCTTTTTAAATTCAAAGTCTTTGGTTTGCTTTCCGCGAATCGGCAACGGCAGCGATTCGGTCACCAGGAGGCGACGCGAGAGTACCGGCAGATAGCCTTCTTCGCCGTCAGAGAGTCGGCCCGTCGACCCGATGACTTTGTAAGTTAGAAACCCAAGTCCGTCGGGAACGCTAATTTTCCACGCGTAGGACTTTGACTCTCCTGCTGCGACTTCAAATGATTGTTCACGCTCGACGTTTTTCAATAGGTCGTCCACGCTGTCGCCTGTTCGAGCATCAGACAGAGCCAGTCGGATTGTTCCGGTTTGCCGCTTTGGGGATTGATTGCTGACTTTGGCCGTGAACTCCAGCATGTCGCCTTCGCGGATGAATCGCGGCGGATTGGGCTGGACCATCAAGTCCTTGGCGGTGACGGTGGTTCCCGTGATCGCACCGCCACGAAGTTCGCGGTCGTGTGCAAAGCCTATGAATTTCCACTTGGTCAATGCTTCGGGCATCGTGAATTCCATCTTGACGGAGCCATCTTGTCCGGCAGTCAAATGGGGAAAGAAGAACGCGGTTTCGTTTAGATTTTTACGAGCGGTAACATTCTCCAAGTCGATGTTGGGCGTCTGTTGCCCTCCCGCCTTGCCGTCGTCGTTTCTGCTTCCGGGTTCATTGACGATTGCACCGGACTTGTCGTCGCTAGTCACGGCCAGTGCAGACATCGGAGCTGATTTGGTCATCGCCATGCCCATGTCCATTCCTTCGGCACTGTCCATTTCCATCCTCATGTTGTCGGCCATTCCCATCCCCATCATGCCACCGCGGCCGAACGCGCGGCCGCGACGGCCGAACTGGTATCCATAGAAATTCTGGATGATCTCTCCAGGGAAACGGCGATACGTCCAGGAAGTGTGGCGTGAATCGCGTCGCCAATTTCCGTGGATTCGTTGCAGACCGCGCAGTTGATTCTCGAAGTGTGCATTGACGGACGCGTAGTCACGCCGGAAAACATTGAATCCACTGATCCAGTTGTGGCTGGCGTACGCATCAAGTGACGCGTCATAGAGCGTCGCAACCATTTCGGCAGCTGCAAGCTGGGCATCGGGACCCGAGACAATCGCCGTCCAACGTTCTTTGGCGCCCGGCTTCAGCTTGGAAACAAAACGTTCCCACTTGATGTTCAGCTTCTTATTGGACCAGGGAACCGGAACATAGTTGGAGGTCAGGTAAGCCCGGTTTTCCCGTACCATCGTGCAGCGAACGTTGAATCCGCCACGCATCGATTCGTCCGCGTTTTGCTCGATGACGGCCTGCGTCACGTCGGGAGCGGTCCAGTAACTCTTCAGCACTTTGCCGCGGTGGATGATTTCGATGAAGGCCCGGGCTTGGTGATAGCCGCTTCCCCAAACCGCCTTGTACTGCTCGCCCACTTCAACGGTTGATTTTTCGGCATCAAAAAGATGTGGGATCTTGATGGAAAACGTTTTCGATTCGGGCGCGATGACACGCAACTGAGTTTCGGCGGTGACCTTTTTGCCAAACTGGTCCTGTGTTTGCACCGTGGATCGGAACATTCCTGCGGTAAGTTCGACAGGGATCTTGATGTTTCCGCTGGCATCGGTCTCGAATTGCTTTTCAAAAACAACTTCGCCAAGCTCCCACGAATCCGGATTCGATGGGTCTGGTGAAGGCGGATTGCCGTAGCCGCGATAGCTGTAGTAACGTCGGCGCAACGGTGGCCGTGCGACTCGCTCAGGTTGTTGCAATGAATAGACTTTGACGACGCCTTTGGCACTTTCACCTTGCCCGCTGAGCGTCGTTGTTCGAATCGTAAGCTGGACGGGTTTGTTGTCAGTCAACCAGCGGTCCGCCGAAACGGTTGCTGACAGCGATGTGTAGCCCACCGGCACCATTCGCTGGTTCGATCGAGTCTCTCCCGTTGTATCGGTGACGTCGGCGTAAACCGTGTAATGAAACGTCGGTTCGCTTTCCTGGGGAATCGATAAATCTGGCAGAGCGTCAAACTGGATGTCAAAGGTTCCGTCCGCCTTGGTTGTCAAAACGCCGTGCGAGATTTCTTGATTGCTATTTCCAGTCGCGGGCATCCACCAACAGCGTCGAAACCACCAGGCCGGATAGTGGACACCGCGAACGACTCGGTACGCCACTTTGGCGTCGTTGATCGCTGCACCGGTGTACGCAGTCGCTTTGCCTGTCAGTTTTACAAGGCCGCCCAATTTGGCTGGTTCGATGGGCGGATCGACTTCGACTTGAAACTTGGGCCGCTTGTACTCTTCGACGCGAAACTGTGTTTGCCCGGTCGGTCCGCCCTTTACGACGATCCGCATTCTGCCCATCAACCGATCGCGAGGCGCGGTCACACTGCCGCTAAAGCTGCCGTAGTCATTGGTGCGGTGTTTTCGAGTCTCGATTTCCTTTCCATTGACGTCCGTGAATTGAATGGTCAGTTCACGATTGGCGATGGTTTGATAGTCGTCCTTGGCTTTGTTTACATTCAGGCAAATGCCTTTGTAGTGAATCGTTTGTCCAGGCCGATAAATGGCACGATCCGTAAAAAACTGAGTCTGTTGATAGGGTTTGTTTTGACGACCGGAGTAGCTGGAAATGTAGTTGGCGGTCGCAAGTTGTTGGCCATCCTTGCTGGCGTAAAACATCAGCTGGCGATTGTTGTTCACAGCAAATCGAAACATGCCGTTGCGATCAGTGGTGGTCGCTGGCTGAGCAAGCCGTTGATTCTGATTGCTTCGCGCCCACGCCTTGACTGTCGCGCCGACAATCGGCTCCCCCGACTTTGCATTGAGAATGAAGCCATCGACAACCCCTTTGCCATTGTGGTTGCGTGTGATCAGTGCAAGTTCGCTGACCCAGATTTGTGTGAAGCTAACCACATTGTCGGCTTCCGAAAAATCAGCTTTGTGACTTGCCATCAGATAGTAACTGCCAGCAGGAATGTCTTCAGGCGGGGGCACGGAGTGGACCCGCTGCTTAAAGTCGTCGGTCTGCGGAAGATCTGATACCCACGATTTGATCGGACGCGCTGCCAAGAGGGCTGCCCGTTGTTCACGCGACATTTGTTCGGGCGACCAAAGATTCGATCGAATGAATCCATCGAAATCGAATCGGACCAAGCGAAAATGAAATTTCGTGACGTTGCGATACGTTACGTCGATCGTTGCTGCGGATTGATTCCAAACTCGCTCTGTATTGACGGAGCCTTCGCGAGATTCGATTTGTTGGATCAGGTTGTAGCAAAGATTGGACCCGACACTGCCGGGAAACAACTGCATGCCAGCTTTTGCGATTTCGCGTGCTTTGACCCAATCGCCACCGGAGTGGACCGAAGTGGCAAGTTGATGGGCCGCGCGAGATGAGATGTTGTGATCGTTGTGACCCTCCATCATTCGCTTTATCGCTGATTCGAACCGGGCCGTTTTCTCTTCGCCAAACGCCATGTTTTTTGCAAAGATCAAACGCTGTAAATCCGCGTCCAGGAATGCAGATCGATCGTCGTCATCGGCATGGAATGAAAGCAACTCTTGATAAAGCAAGATCGCCTTGAGCGTGGGAGATTCTTGGTCCGTCGAATCCGGTTTCCACGCGATGAAATCATTCGCCGATGAAAAAACAGGACTGTCAGCCGGCAAATCATAGGCATCCATGCTGCGACCGCCGGCTTGCTCGCCCGCAGAATAAAACTCCAGTGCGTTGTGCACCAAGACGTCGTACATGGTTGGCCGATACGCATCGGGCGCCGTGCCTTTGTCCAGCAAGTCGTCATAGTCGGCGACAGGCGTTTGCTTCAGTGTTTCAGCGCCGGTCAGCGTCCGCTGAAACTGCTGGTCGATTTCGGCCAAAATGCGGCTCAAATCCCAGGTCGTGAAGTCCTCTCCCGGTGGTGCGGCGGTTTGTGTTCGTTGCATAAACCGCCAGCGATTTTGTTGGAAGTAGTGCCAGTACCAATTGGCAAGAATCGCATTGAGAACCGGTTTCATCTCGTTGGGAGCCGCCGCGATCTCGGCTTTCATACGAGTGATTTTTTCTTCGGGTTTGTTGCCTTGGATGTTTCCTTCCAATGCAATCTTCAAACTGATGGCTCGAATCGCTTCGTCATAGCGGCCCGCATCACGCGCAGCGGTGATGATCGGATCGAGTTTTTCTATCGCCGATTTCGGTAAGCCTTTGTTGATTGCCTCGCGGACCGCTTTCCACCCAGCGGTGGTGGGGTCAGCCGCGATCGAATAGGTGAACGCCGCGGCAGCAACGGTGAACAGAAGCAAGCAAGTCGTCAGGATTCGTCGAAAAGTCACGGGCAGATATCCTTCGGTCCGATTCAGAGAAGTCAGGCAGGTTGGATGCGTGTAGAAAAGCACAGTTCCCCTCGTCGCCAGATTGTGGGCAAATGGAGCAGAGCATGTCACTTTTTGAAACTGGGGCAACTGTGAGCGAAACGGCGCGAGCCGTCCGGTGCGTCTAAGACCGGATGGCTTGCGTCAGTCCGCCAAAAAAACAGCCTGCTATGTTTGAAAAGTGATTCGCCCTGGCAAATGGAGGCTAACAACACAACGGATGCTCTCGCGATATCTTAGGGGGCACTCGTCGATTTTGTCGAAGTCCATTCAAAACACCGCTTTCCGGACTTGGGAGTCCAATAATATGTCACGTCAAATTTCGTTTATCGCCCTCTTTTTGTCATGCATTGTGGCTTCGGTGGCTCATGCAGAATCGGGCGATCCCGTCGCGCTGATTCGATTGCCGGGAGGCGGAATTAAAGTTGAATCGATGGGAGGGCTTTCAGTCGTGCTTGCCAGGGATGTGCAAAGTGCGGCTGTTACGTTGCCGTCGGTCATCCTGGTGCATTCTGCTGCCGACCAGAAGGTTGATTCGCCGCATGTGCTGTTGCAGATCGATGGCCAGCTCAATCTAAATCACGTTTGGGATCGAATGCCCAATGCCGATACACCCACTTGGAAACCGGCGACAGAAAACGTGCAGCCTTCGGACAATGCGTTTCTTGTTCAAGGGGCTAGCGAATTTGGTTTGATAGAAGTCGATGGCGTGCGAATCGCGATTGTTTCTTCGGCAAAACTAGGGAAAGAGCGGCTCGATAAAATCAGGCATTGCGATGCGTTGGTGGCATTCGGGACGGAGGCTCAAGAGACATTGAAACTAGCAAAACAAGCCGCCGCAAAAAGACTGGTTGTAGGGCCAGAAATGAAAATTGACGGTGCAACGACTTGGGCCGGCAATACGATGCCACTTTCTGCGAAGGCAACGCAGGAAGCCGAAGTGCAGGTGATCACGTTGGGTGAAGAATCGGTGGTGCTTTCCAATGAGATCACCGATTTGATAGAGCGAAAAGAAGCGTCTTGCCGTGCTTCGCAGAAAGTGTTTGCTGAACTATCGGTTCAGCAAATGAATTTTCGTCCCGCAAACGGTTCTCATACGCCTCGTTGGAATGCGGAGCACATGATGGGCCGCGAGTTGCTTTTCTTTTCGCAGATTTTTCATGCGAAAGACGCTACCATCCCAGTGATTGATTTGAATCCCAAGCAGATGCCGCCCGACTACCAAGCCAAACACCCGGATTGGACAGGTGCAGAAGAGGCCAGGCAGATGGAACGTGTGACAGCGTACGTCCGACGATATTCCTATCTGTTGAAGGACATGCCGCTTGATGAAAAGGCGCCATCAAGTCGATGGGCGCCGCGCGGTTTGCTAAAGCAAATGGACCGCCACTACAGCGAGCACACGGCAAACGTGAAATTAAAATTCAAGTTGCCTGGCTGGCCGCAAAAGTAGAAGGGCGATACTTAACTCGCCAACCACTTCAGATTATCGGCCGAGTCAAAATCAGTGCTACTATCGTCTTTCTCTGTTCGTAATTCGCCTGGACACAGTTCCAGCAAAACGGGCAAGTCACCGTACTTGACGCTGCCGGGAACAAAATTTGCGTCGCGATAAGTCTGGACATCGCCAAAGCGAAAGTCCTGTGTGTCGAAGAGCGTTTTTGACAATTGTTGATCCGATAAGAAAGCGGCCGCAGCGGCCGCCCAAGGCACCGCGCCTCCGCTGGCCATCAGTCGTACGGAAGCTCCCTTGGTCTGATGTGCGAATCCAATGACATCGAACAAATCGTTGACACGTTGCGATACCAGCGTCCGGTTGTAGCCAAATGTAAACGCGGAATAGGAGCGTTTGTCATCGATCAACCGCTGGTGAGTGACGGAGTCTTCGGATGCATTGAATTCGCCTTGGCCTAGCAAATCCGGTAGCAGGACGGTTGCCGTTTCACAAAGTGTTTTCAGGGTTGTCGACGGTTTGCCCGCTTCGTCAAACGCCGCATTCTTGCCTCGTCCGTGTGTCCAGACAACGACGCGTTTCGCTGCCGAATTGTTTCCGCGAACGACCAGCATAGGCAATTTCGATCCTCGGTTGGAATTGCTGAGCAGTCCGCGCTCGACGACTAGCGAATCGATGTTCGCTTTACCGACCGACTGGAATTTCAATTCATCGTTGCCTGCAAAACCCAGACGCATTGGAGGCCGATCAACGCCGAACAAGGTTGGCAATGCGGTGTCGCGAATTTTGGTCGGCTCCCATTTTCTGATTTCCGCTTGGGCCTGTTCGTACAACCAGCGGCAGACTTCGCGCTCGTGCTCTGGACCTTTCTTTAAAGGTGCCGCATGAACGTCGGTCCAAACCGTTGTTTCAGCTTTGGCTAGCGGTTTGTAATCGCTTTCAATAACGGGATCATCCAAGCCAAGCTTTAAGTGACGATTCATCCAATGGTACATCGTCGCGCGAGTCACGTAGTTGTAGTTGTGTTTGAAGTGCAACATTTCGCGGCAGTACACGTCTTCTTCATTGCCCAGCATTGCATAGAGCCATCGCAATTCAGGGTATCCGTCTTTCATCATGTCGCGTGTCCAGTCATCGGCCGCCGTCATGGCCTGCGGCTTGGGAGCAAATAACGCGGCTAGTTCGACGTTCCCCGTACCGACTCGTAGGAAGTTGCAGTTTTCGCAATAGCAGCCGCCTTGCATTGAGGTCGAAACCATTCCGTTTGGAAAGGAAACTTTAATGCGATCATCTATCGCTCCTAGCAAAATGGATTGAGTTCCGCCACCGCTGCCGCCCGTCACTGCTAATCGATCGGCGTCGACATCGGGAAGCGACGCTAGAAAGTCCAACGCTCGAATCGCGTTCCACGTTTGAAGACCCATGATCGACTGCAAATGCAAATCCGCATCGGGGCTAAAGAACACCCAGTCGCCAGCTCCCTCGCTGCGCGCTTCGTTGGGTCTCGCTGACGCGTGGCGGTGCGCAGCTTCGAATTCGATTTGGATCGAATCCTCGTACCCAAGCATGTCAAAGATAAACGTGACGCAGCCCATGCGAGCTAGTTGCGCACACCGAGCCAGTTTGGGCATGCTGCCTGAAGCCGCGAAATGCTCGCCACCAATCTGCAGTTGTTGCTGGATCGCTTCGTCAGACAATTGCATTTGTCGACCGCCGTGTCCGTGTGGCGATAAAACGCCAGGTCTTGGGTCAGCCGATGGCATTTGAGGGCGGAACAGTAGCCCCGTTACGTAGTGTCCGGGTAGGCTTTGAAAATAGACTCGTTCAACCGTGAAACCAGGCCGTTTGACTTTTCCATGCAAGACAGCCTGAAGCGGAGTCTTGGCCGGCATTGGCCAAAGACCGTTGGCGATCAAAACGCGTTGCCGCAATTCATCAGCGCGTGCGTACCACTGTCCAGGATTGTCGGGCACTTTGAATGGAAAGTGACCATTGAGCGTTTTTAGCTCACCCAGGCGTTTGTCATCCGGCACTGTATCGGCAGGCAAAACGCGCAACGAAGAAGCTAGTGAAGACTGGTCAGCATCGCTTTTTGCTGCCTCTTGTGCGGTCAAATCCGTGCAAAGCACTGCCGAAACAAAGCCGACCGTCAGCATCCATCGAAATAACACCCTGCACCTCTGTCATGTGAAAAAGGGAATATCAACTCTCAATGACAAGCCACTCGCTTTCGCGGGCATTTCTGCCAACAATGGCGTCGCCAAAACTAACTTTGTAGCAATCGAATTAAGGATCAGAGTCGAACGATGCACACGATTTTAACCGCGGACAGCGAATCGATGGGACGAGTGGCAGCGAACTTGGCTGCGAAAGCACTGAAAGAAGCGATCGAAGAACGCGGGCAAGCCAATTTGATTGTTGCAACCGGAGCTTCGCAATTTGAAGTGCTCGGTCATCTCGTCGCGGCCGAAGGAATTGATTGGTCGAAAGTCCATGGCTTCCACTTAGATGAATATGTTGGGCTATCGATCGAGCATCCAGCGTCGTTCTGTCGTTACCTGAAAGAGCGGTTCGTCGATCACGTCAACTTGGCTGCATTTCACTATCTCTCTGGTGATAAAGATCCGCAGAAGACGATCGCTTCGGTTGGCGTGATCTTGAGCAAGACAGCGATTGATGTCGCATTGGTTGGGATTGGCGAGAACGGGCACTTGGCGTTTAACGATCCGCCAGCCGATTTTGAAACCGAGGAACCGTATCTGATCGTCGAGCTGGATCTGCCGTGTCGCGAGCAGCAAGTAGGCGAAGGGTGGTTCGCGTCGTTGACGGATGTTCCGACTCATGCCATCAGCATGTCCATTCGTCAGATCATGAAAACGGCATCGATTATCTGTAGCGTTCCAGATCGACGCAAAGCCGATGCGGTAAAAGCGACTTTGGAGGGCGACGTTTGTCCGGAGGTTCCCGCCAGCATCCTGAACGACCACGCGGCGACCACATTGGTGATCGATCTAGCGGCGGCAAGCAAATTGTCAGCGTCGACGCGAAATCAAATCGAAGAACTCTAGCGGGCAGCGGTTTTTCGTCGTGTTCGCAGGTCTTAGATAACTGCAGCGTTCAACATTTACTGACGTTTGTATGTGTCAAAACGTCATGGATATCGCATAGTCGACTTGCCTAAAAGGACGCAATAGTTATCCCCACTTGGGAAGAATGTTAAGCATTTCTTGCAACAGGCTTGAAACGCCTGTCACCCACTGATGATCAGCGCTGCGGCCGATGATGAAAGCGACAAAAGTAAGGTAGATCAGCAACAGCAGCAACGCTTTGCCGCGGCGCATTTCGACGTACGTCGTGCCGTCATCAGCGATGCCGCGTTGCCCAAAGAAATAAACGCAGAAGCCCAGGATCGTAAAAAACAGCAATAGCAATCGTATCTCGCTACTTTGCTTCACGACTTCGGGGGCCATTTCGATCGAACCAAACAAACACGTGTAGACAAAAAGCGGAAAGCCCAGGGCAAAGCAAATGTCAAAAACATTGCTGCCCAAGGCATTGGCCACCGCATCGTCATAGTCTCCATCGCGTGCGTCACGAATTGACATGATCGTGTCGGGAACACTGGTCGCCATTGCCGCAAAGATCACGGCGACAAACATGGCCGGCATCCCGATGCCGGTAAACGTTTGGTCCAGCAGCGAGTAGTTCGGGTGAGCTTGATTGGCCGGTCCCGTGCCCAGCCATTCGCAGGCGATCACCAACAGCCAACATGCGATGCCGATGAACGCGGTTGACGAAAGCAACAGTGGCCACGCATTCCACGTTTCGTCTTTCATCTTTTGTCGGTGATGATTGCGAACAAAAATCCGCTCGAAATCTAGCAGCGGACCGCCCGAAATCCAGTAAATCATCGATCCGATGAATCCGGGTTGCTCGGATTCTTCCCCTTCATCGTCCACCTCCTCGGAGTCGATGTCTTGATCGCTTTCGGTTCGTTTCATCGAAAGCAGCATGTAGCTGAAGTATGCAAAATACAGCAGCATCAGTACGAGCCCCTGCCACCAGTGCAACGCAGTGCCGTTGATCAGAAGTATCAGCACGACGTTGCAAAATATCAGTGACAATCCATCACGCAGGATGACTTTAGTGGACACGTTAACGCTGTCGACTCGTTTGCCGCGGACTGCTTTGCCGACAACAAACATGATGCAAAGAGCGGGGATGATCATGCCGTTGAAAAGCGCACTGCCAGCCGTGGTTCCCAGGCCAATCGAAAATCCTTCCTCGTCACGCAACACAAACAGAGCGATCAACGTCGTAAACAGCTCCGGGATCGAGCTAGAAATTGCATTGATTGTTCCGCCGCGCACGCCTTCGGACATATTGCGGCCAACATACTCTGACGCAATCTCAAAGCCGTCGCAGGCACGCCAAATGATTAGGCAGGTAAACAGAATCAGAAGCAGCGGGATTGCAATTCCCATTCGTTGGATCAGTCTTTCGATGCGAGTCGTATTTCCGCAGGAGTCAAGCAAGATGGCCGAGATTGGCCGTTTGGCGGGCGCGGATTGTCGCTGGTGAGCCAGAAATGGTCAATCGACGCTCAATGGCACTTGGCTGGGATGTGCCAGATAGCTGATCAGGTCGCGGATTTGATTGGCCGTCAAATTGTCTAACATGCCTTCGGGCATGGGCGATTTGTCAGTGATTTTTCGTTGCTCGATCGCGTCTTTCGATAGAGTCAAGGCTTCCGTGGCAGTCTGAATTTTGATCGTTCGATCGGTTTCGTCCGTGACCATTCCACTAATCACACGGCCATCGTCTAGCATCAAGATCGTCATGCGAAAATCTTTGTCGACGACACCGCTGGGATCAACGATGTTGCTAAGTAGGTAGTCCATGTTGTCACGGTTTGATCCTGTCAGGTCCGGGCCGACTTTTCCGCCTTCGCCATACAGGAGATGGCACGTCTGGCAGGACTTGGCGAACAGCCGTCGGCCATTGCTGCGATCCGCACCGTCAAGAACGGTGCGAGTGAGCGTTGTTTTGATCTGGTTGATCGTCTGCTGCTTTTCGGCGGATGTTTCACGCACTTCTCCCCAGACGTTGCGGACCAGCGACGAGAGTTCTTTGTCTGCAAAACTATTGATTTGGCGAACTTGATAAGCAGATAAATCATCGCGTGGGATTCGGCCCTTTTTGATTGCCGTCAGCAGTGACGTTGCGAAGGACTTGCGGGACGACAAAATTGAGATGACTTGCGGGCGGAACGGTGCGCGGAATTTTCCGTAACGCGCAACAAGTGCGTCGCCAATGGCGGGATCGTCAAATTTCGCCAATCCCTGCGCGGCAGTGACGTTCATGCGATTATCAGTCAGCAATTTTTCGCAGATGTCTCGCAGATCAGCCGGGTTGCTTTGAATCAGCGTTCGCAGTGCGTCCAGACGCAACGAATCGTCCGCATCGGTTTTGCCCAACGCGATCGCTTTCAGGTCATCGAGTGCTCGGCCGTCGCCGAAAACGACGCTCAGTTGACGGATGTACTGGGAGAGTTCGGCTGTATCTAGTTTCGCCATTTGGTCCCACGCAGCGGGTTTTGGTGCGCGGGCCCAACCTTGCAGTCCTACATTGATTCCATTGAGTACGTTGGTTTGATGCGCCAAGTCCGACGATGCAGCGGCACTGGCGATCAGTGAGTTGATGGCAGCGGGCTGTTTTTCGATCTCTTCTGCCAAGCATCTTGAAATGCAACGCAGCGTATCGGGCAATTGGCAGACGGCCGCGACATCGGCTAATTCAGCGGCATGACCTTGGGCAACCGGAATCAATCCGTACCAAATCATCATGGGCAAATTGTGATCGTCAGCGTCTTCGGCGTGCGCAACCAGTGGCTTGGCCAAGTCCGCACGCATCGAAACCGGCAACCGCTGTAACGTGGATGCTAAAGTCAAACGCACCAAGGCCGAGTCGTCTTCCGAAGCGATTTGAACGAGTCTGGGAAGCAATTGCTGGGCGGACGTGGTGGTGTCTTTGAGCTGCGTGTTCGTTTTCCAGCCTGGCCCATGCGTGTCGTCGATTGGCCAGTGGTCGGTTAAGAAACGGATCGCCCAGGCTCGGACGTGTTCGTCTGAGTGATCAAGTTGTTTCAGCCAAAATGATTCATTCGTTTTTCCGAGTGAATGCATCGCGAAGGCGGCTTGCACGCGATCAGTCGAAGTGGCGTTGTGATCCGATAGCTTTGATAGAAAGGTGTCGGCAGAGACTTCATTCGCAATGTCAGCGACAGCCAATCTTGCTTGCCGGCGAACCCAGGCGTTCTTGTGTGTCAGCAACGACGCTTTTTCTGGAAAGGAAAGCTTGGATAAGTCGGATACCGTGTCGCCACTCGTGTCGGCGTAGGACACTTTGAAAATCCGGCCACTCGTTCGGTGGACACCGGTGTGTTCGTGGCACTCGCCGGTGTCGCTCCAGTCCAGCACAAACACGCTGCCATCGGGACCACTGTCCAAATCGATGCCTTGAAACCAAATGTCACCTGAGAGCAACATGTCTTTTCCGTGCTTGGCGACGTACCCGCTGCCTTCGCGTTCCAGGATTTCCTGGTTCGCGCGGCGACCGTGTTGGTTTAGCGTGAAGAGTTTTCCCCGGTATTGCTCGGGCCAGTTTTGGCCCTGATAAATCATCGTGCCGATGTGTGCGTGCCCGCCGCCCAAGTGGTTGGCTGCGCCGTCGCGTGATTTTGTCCAGCTCTGCCCTGTATCAAAGTGCCAGTGATCGGCGTGAAAATCGATCAGCTTGTATGTCCGACGATTCGGATCCAGAAGAAATGGTCGTGTGAAGTGCGCGCCAGGCATCATGTGCCAAAGGTGACCGTTGACGGTGTTGCAGAAAAACATTTCACCGACGCCGTTCCAGTCGTGCCCCCACGGGTTGGTCGTGCCTGATGTCAGAACTTCCACGGTCTTGCGAACGGGGTGGTAACGCCAGATGCCGCCTTCCATCGCCAATCGATTTTGATCGGGGGTTCCGGGCACGCCAATTCGGCCGGGGCATGATCCGCCGCACCGACCATACAGCCAGCCGTCGGGACCAAATTTCAGTCCGTTGGCAAAATTGTGGTAGTTCGCTTGAGCGACCGTGAATCCGTCCAGTACGACCGTGCCTTCGCCATCGGGCACATCATCGCCATCGGCATCCGGAATAAAAATCAATTTCGGCGGGCACATCAGCCAAACGCCGCCCTTGCCCACTGCGATACCTGTCAGCATTTGGACGTTGTCGGTAAACACAGTTCGCTTCTTGAATTGGTCGCCGGTCGTGTTATCAAAAATGACGACACGATCTCGCAGGTCCAATCGAAAGCGTTGGCTTCGCTGCGCGTAGGTGTAGTTTTCGGCGACCCAGAGTCGACCTTTCTGATCCCAAGACATTGCGATCGGGTTTTGAACATCCGGTTCGGCCGCAAAAACACTGACGTTGAAGCCTTCTGGGAGTTGGAACTTGTCAGCCGCCTCTTGAGGCGAAAGTAACGTCTCTTCGGAGAGTGGTTCGGTGTTAACGGGCTGGGGAAAATCGTCCGCGCGGACTGCCGGTGCAAGCAGGAAGGCTAGCGAAGTGAGCAGAGTGAGCGATGACAGATTGTTTAGCATGAGGAGTTTCCTTGGACCTGCAAGCGTGTTTGCTGGAAAGCGGTGCAGCAGAACTACGTTAGCAACGGTTTGACAACTTGGCCGTGAACATCGGTGAGCCGAAAATCGCGACCTTGGTATTTGTAAATGAATCGTTCGTGATCGACGCCCAGCAGATGCATAACGGTCGCATGCAAGTCGTGGACGCTCACTGGATTTTCGGCAACGTTGACGCTGTAGTCGTCTGTCTGACCGTAGTCTGTTCCGCCATGCACACCGCCACCGGCCATCCACATCGTAAAGCAACCGGGGTGGTGATCGCGTCCGTAGACTTTGTCGGTCAGTTTGCCTTGCGAGTAGATGGTGCGTCCAAACTCACCACCCCAAATGATCAGTGTGTCATCCAGCATGCCGCGTTGTCGCAGATCATTGATCAGTCCGGCGGTGGCTTGATCGGTGTCTTGGCACTGTTTGGCGATTTGATTTGGCAAATTAACATGTTGGTCCCAACCTTGATGAAAAAGCTGGACGAAGCGAACCCCACGCTCCACTAACCGTCGCGCGATCAAGCAGTTGAACGCATACTTGCCCGGCTTACTGACGTCGTCGCCGTATTGATCCAAGACATGCTGTGGTTCGTCGGAAAAGTCCAGTAGATCAGGCACCGACATTTGCATTCGGTAGGCCAGTTCGTATTGGGCAATTCGAGTCTGGATTTCTGGGTCGCCGACTGCTTCGTATTTCTGTTGGTTCAATTGAGCGAGCGAATCAAGCATCGTCCGCCGTGTAGACCGCGACACGCCACTTGGATCGCTAATGTCCAAAACCGGATCGCCTTGATTGCGAAACTTGACGCCTTGAAAACGAGTCGGCAAGAATCCGCTGCCCCACAATCGATCGTAGAGTGGTTGGCCTTGTTTGGCACTTCCTTTGCTGCTCATCGCGACAAAGGCGGGCAGGTTCTCATTTTCGCTCCCCAGTCCATAGCTGAGCCATGATCCGATGCTGGGGCGACCTGGAATCTGAGATCCGGTTTGCTGAAACGTGATAGCGGGATCGTGGTTGATCGCATCGGTGTGCATCGATCGAATCACGCAAAGATCGTCAGCGACGTTTGCCAAGTGCGGCAAGCTTTCGGTCATCCAAGTTCCGGCTTGGCCGGCGCGTTTGAATTTGAATGTAGATGGTGCAACCGGAAACGAGGCTTGCGCAGAACTCATCGTCGTCTTGCGATCGTCAGGATAGACGCTGCGCGGCACTTCTTTGCCGAATTGCTCTTTCAGATTGGGTTTGTAATCGAACAAATCCATCTGTGCCGGTCCACCTGACTGAAACAGGTAAATCACGCGTTTGGCTTTGGGGGCGTAATGCGGAAGTGATTTTTCGCTTGTTTGGGCGGCCGATGCAGAACCTTGCAGCAACGATGACAGTCCGACGGATCCCAAGAAAGGCATGCCGGCGGCCGTCGCGTTCTGGATAAACGCTCTCCGGGAGTTCCTGTTGCGGTTCATGGCATTATTCCTTGGTGATCGTTTCGTCAAGGTTCATCAACAACGACGCGGTCATTGTCATGGCGGCATGCTGGATCGGGGCGATCGACGCATTGCGTTTTGAATCGCCGATCGCCAGCAGCTCTTTTGCGGCGGACGGCTGCGATTGAAATTGCTGAAGGAACTTTTCGTGAGACTGTGTCAAAATCTCCTTTTCCGGGGCCGTTGGAATTCGTCCGCATGCAAGCTGAAAGCCGAGCTTGATTTGGCTGGAGGCATCGCTGCCGGACGATTCTAGGATCATTCGCTGAGCGAGACCGCGGGCCGCTTCAACGAACAATTTGTTGTTCATCAACGTGAGCGCCTGAAGCGGTGTGTTGGTGCGCTGCGTGCGGACGATGCAAACTTCTCGCGCCGCTGCGTTGAAGTTCATCATCGTTGGCGGCGGAATCGTGCGGCGCCAATACGTGTAGATACTGCGGCGATAGAGATCTTGGCCGGCATCTTGTTCGTATTTGTTGTTGGAAATGGAACTCCAGATTTTGGGTGGCATGTAGGGTTTGGCTGAAGGGCCGCCGATCTGATTCGTCAACAGTCCACTGATCGAAAGTGCTTGGTCACGCAAAGCGAACCCGGGCAATCGAATCCGAGGACCACGCGACAGGTAGATGTTCTTTGGGTCTGCTTGGATCTTTTTCGTCGTTGCAGCGGATGATTGTTGGTAGGTGCTGCTGTCTAAGATCAGTCTTTGGATCCTTCGCAGATCCCAGTCACTGCGAATCAATTCGATCGCGAGGTAGTCCAGCAACTCGGGGTGGCTGGGAGGAGTGCCTTGCGAACCAAAATTTTCGCTCGTCGCAACCAACCCCCTGCCAAAGAACTGTTGCCAGATTCGGTTGACTGCGACTCGCGCCGTCAAAGGATGATCGGGGGCGATAAGCCATCTTGCCAGCTCAAGCCGATTCGATGGCGTCGGTGTGGTGGAGTCGCGGCTGTCAAATGCAGCGGGGACGGCGGGCGACAGTGGGTTTGATTTGTCCGGCATGTTGTACTGTCCGCGAAGCAGTACAAACGTCTCACGGGGGCGATCCAGTTCGTGCATCACCATGACCGTCGACGGTGGTCCGGCTTGCGGACGGCGCAATCCATTTCCCTTCGTCTTTCTGGCGTTGGTAAGTTTGACGGGATCGGGAGGGATAAGGCGATCTTGATCGGGGGAAAGCAGCGGCCAGCTCTCAGGCACTTCAATAAACGGTGGACTATTTCCGTTGTTGGGACCGACGCCCCATTCGGCGACGTTGTTGAAGTAGGAAAACAGTTGGTAGTACTCTTGCTGCGAAACAGGATCGTATTTGTGATCGTGGCAACGCGAGCATTCAATGGTTAGCCCCAAAAATACCGTTCCAAATGTATCGACGCGGTCAACGACGTTGGCGATTCGCCATTCCTCTGGGATAGATCCGTCTTCGCTGTTGATCCGGTGGTTGCGGCCAAAGCCGGACGCAATCTGTTGCCGCAAAGTTGCATTGGGCAGCATGTCGCCCGCGATCTGTTCTGTGATGAACTGGTCGTACGGCATGTTTTGATTCAATGCGTCGATGACCCAGTCGCGCCAAACGTGTTGATATCGATAGCGGTCGTTTTGATAGCCGTCGGTGTCTGCGTAACGTGCCGCTTCCAACCAGGGCACCGCCATGTGTTCGCCGTAGCGTGGTGACGCCATCAGCGAATCGATCAGCGTTGCAAATGCGTCAGGCGACTGATTGTGTTGGAACGTATCAACCTGACCAGGCGTGGGGGGCAAGCCCGTTAGGTCAAAACAAACGCGGCGAATCAGTTCTTCGCGATCGGCTTTTGGTGAAGGCGAAAGTCCCGCTTTGTGCATTCGATGCAGTACAAACCGATCGATTGGATTGGACGAAAAATCATCCGCCGCATTCCGCGCTGGCGGAGAGACTTGTTGGGGAGGAATGAACGACCAATGGCGGTCAAACACGGCGCCTTCGGCGACCCAGCGTTTCAAAAGATCTCGTTGTTGTTTGCTGAGCGTCTTGCCGCTGTCGGGCGGTGGCATTTGAACGTCAGCATCCGTCGACGAGATTCGTTGGACTAAATCGCTGCCTTCGACGTCGCCCGGAGCGATGACCGTCATCGCTGATTCTTCCTGGTCCAATCGCAGGCCTGATTCGCGAGTGGCTCGGTCGGGGCCGTGGCAGTGGAAACACGCCTCCGACAGCAAGGGGCGGATGTCCCGATTGAAATTCAGATCATCGGCACAGCAGACGCTAGCTCCAGCCAGCAATCCAAAAATCAATGCGAAGGAGAATGGCTTGGGGCAGGAGGGCATCGCAGCATTCGCTCAAACAAAAAAAGGCGGGGCACGCACGGCTGCGTGACCCGCCATTCTAGTTGATTGGAGCGGTGGCGTTTTCGATCGCGTCTTTATTTGGACGATGAAACTTCGGCCGATTCCGTCTTTGGTTTCTCGCGTTTGTCGGCTTTCGCCTTTTCGACGCTCTCGGTCGACAGCGTGACGTTATCAAAGAACGCCCGCTTGAACTTGAATTTGTCTCCTGTCTCGTCGAATGTCATGCCGCTGCATGTTCCGATGATGGTTGTGAAATCGCTGGGATCTTCACCGCCATCGCCGCTTCCTTTGACCATCGATTTGATTGGTACTTGGACTCGGTGCCACTGGCCATCGGCAGGCACCATGGTCTGCGGCACAAAGACTTCCCAGTACGAATAGCCTGCGTCAGTTTGGTTGATCAATTGGAAATAGAAGTTGGCGTTTTCTTCCACCGGCTGGCCTTTTTCGACCATAACGTCGACTTGATAAGTCTTGAACTTCGAAAAATCGTGGCTCTCGCCCGTCGACGGAATGCCGCTCCATTTGGTCGCCCATGACACGCGTGCGACTTTGGACGACACGATCGCTTCATTGGCACGACCGTCGGCGTCTTCAAACGTGTTGGCCCAGTCAGCTACGGAAAAGCAGCCGCCATACTGGAAGTCTTCGAGCAGTTTTTCTTCACCAACGGCAAGGGGAGTGAGGAGCGAAAAGACGAGAAGCAAGTAAACAGGACGCATGACATTTCCAGAGAAGAGAAAAGGTGTGAGGCTTAGCTCACGGAAAAGTGTAAGCAGGATTCTTGTAGTCAAAATCTGCTTCGGTCAGACCAACATTGGTCTTTAGGTTCTTATAAGTGTACGACTCTTGCAGCGGCGGTGGATCGCTTTCGTTTGCCGGCCATCCAAAACTGCGGTACTGCAAGATAACTTGGCGGACCGGATCGATGGAAATTTCAGCGAGCGAAAAATCTTCTTCTTTGTCCCCGCTGGGTTTGGCTCGGTGAACTTGAATCAAGTGAGCCGGTGTTCCATCAATTTCATGTTCGTAGAGTATCTTGACTCGCACATCGGGATTGGTGCGGTCGACTTCGCCACGCTCAATGAGTTTTTCGACCAGTTTGGTTAAACCGATCTCGCTGATCGGATACCGCTGGCCTTGCATCGCAAGCATACCGTTGGGGTCGATCCAAGCGGATTTCAGTCCGACTAAAAAGCCAACTTCGTGGACACCCATTTTGCCATCGTAAAGATCTTCGCCCCAGAGAACTTCGCGTCCTTGGTTGGCTTCTGGCTTGACGAACTTTAGGTAGACACGCATCGGAGCGTCGTCCGTTTCGTTGCGAAGCCGCGTCTGGATTTTCATCTCGATGACTGTTTCTTCGCCCAACACTCCATTGGAGTCGGCTTCTTGTTTGACAAAAGTCGCCGTGTAGTCGTTCAGTGAGGAAGAGATGTGCTGGCGTGCTGCGATCGCCGTGTCCAAGACATCGGACATCGTCGCTTGGTCGGTTGTCATGGACGTCGCCGACAGGTCCGTCGGGGCACCGGTGGTGCTCGCCACACTTGTGCCGCGTTGCAGTCTGACGGCCAGGTATCCGCCGACGATCATGGCGCAAATGGCCAGTGCAGCTGTGCGTGATTTTTTTCGTTTCACGATTGATCTCTCGTTGTCGATTTTGCTTGCGCTATGACAAAACGAAAACCGCTCGACTTGCGAGCAAGTCGAGCGGCAAAATTCAAAAACTAATCGAACTAGAAACCGCGAGCGGCAGCTTTTTGCTGCTGAGCCTGTGCAGCTGCCGCGCCGATCGCTTTGATCAGGCCTTCGCCGACAGTGAAACGCGATTTCGTTCCATTGGCGATGCCATCGCTGATAACTGTTACGACGCCGGGGTCAGCGGCGCCAGTCAGCGTGGTGATCATCGCGGCAACCGCTTCGTTGTCGTCAACGGATTGGGCAAACTGAAGAATCGGCAGCAGTTTTATGCGAACTTGTCCAAGCGGACGATTGCCGGCACCTGCGTCTTGGCCACCTGCATCGATCAGCTTTTTCAGCGTCGATTCGCTGTCTTTACCGACGGCTAGGTAAACTGCTTTTGGACCTGTTCCAATGTGAACCTGAAGCATTTCGCCAAAGACGCGGCGTGCTTCCTCTTCACGTGCTGGCACGTCTGCTTCGATCACGTGCATTGTGACACCGTTGTACTGACCTTGGTCGAACTTGAATCGTGGCGCATCAGGTTTGCCAGCGACTTCTTTTTCGACTTCGGCAGCCAAGTCCTTTACGATTTGAGCGGCTTCGTTTCCGTCAGACACAAAACCGCCGAATACGAAACGAAAATCATCTTCGTTGGCCAGCAGCATGCCACCCATGTCGACTTTTCCTTCGGACACGGAGTCGACATACAAGTCAGCCAATCGATTGATTAGTTCAACAAATTTGGCCTGTTGATCGGGAGTCATCTCGTCGGAGTTTTCGATTGCACTTCGCACTGCACCGAGTGAATTGTTCAGGCTCGATCGCGTCATTTCGACCGCTTCGGGACTGATCGACGAGGCAACGTGCATGTATCCGGCAGCGTCGTCGCGAATCACCGATCCAAAAGCGGATGGGATCGGTTTTTGGTTGCCGTACAGGGACGCCAGTTTGGTGCCTTGCAGGGCGGTGTAAGAAAAATCGATGACCATTTCTTTGGCGGTCTGGTCGACGTTCCAACCAAAATTGATTTCGTCACTCTGTTCGATCATCATCTGAATCTGATCCAGCGTGCCTTCGGCCATCTTGCGAGTCGCTTCGGCTTCCTCTTCGCTCTGTTGAGCCATGGCTTGTTCAAAGCCCTGGCGCAGTTGAGCCGTCAGCATGTCGCGTGTTTCAGCGGGGATTTGCTGCATCTTGACGCGAAATGCCAAGTCATAGCTATTGCCCATTCCAGTGAAAAGGGTGGTTGGATCGGCCGGTGCCATGCTGAGCACGTCGCGCGAGCGAGCAGCGATAGCCCAGTTGCCGACTTGCCGGATGTAGACAACGTTTGGTCCAACCGCGATCACCAAGGTGCCATCGTCTAGTTCGTCGACAGGTCCCGTCTGTGCTTCAAGCCTCTTAAGAACTGTTTTGACGTTGGCGGTTGGGATCACTGCAATGGGTTCGGGCATGCCGTTGACCATTGGGACCAAGACAGCGATGGGCTGTGTCATGTCGATACCTTGGGTGAAGGTACCTGCCATCATCTGGAACATTCCGCCTGCTTGCGGTTGTCCGGCGAGGCTAGAAAGATAGTTCACGTCTTGCATCAATTTATTGATCGACGCCACGGTTACTACGACAACAGGTGCGTTATCGACACCCAGGGCTGCACCGGCAGGCTGGAGTTTTTCTTGAGCAGGCAGGCTGCTGGGCGAAAGCAACGCACCCATCGTGATGGCGATTACAAACGACGTGATTCGGTTGCGAATCGAGAGATTCGAGAAACCCATATTGAAGTCATCCTTTTTGGGACTAAGTAGGAAGCAAACAAAGCGGCCAAGGTTTTCTTGGACAAAATTGATCGCAGGATTGTTGGCGACTAGGAAGCGGTTCGACTGAAGGCCGAAAAGCTCTGGCAACGAGGCGCTAGTTTATAGGTCGGCGAACAGGAGTACTGGCATAAGGAAGTGCTGCTTCCGTCGCAGCAAACTCCTCAATAGTGTTTACCCAAAGCAAGTCCGTGTAGTTTCATAATTGCGTCAAAGAACGACAACCGGACACAAAAATTTCGTTCACTCGCCAGCATTGCAGGGCTCGTAGGTCCCGCGCGGTGGAGCTTGGTGCTGGGCGTGCGGTGGAGCGAATGTGGCTCTGCGAAGCAAGCGACATGAACTGACGTTCAGTCGATTCGGTCTGCAGCGGCCGAATCGGAGGGCAAGCGAAGCGAAGAAAGCTGCGCCGAGAAGAAAGCGAGTCTGGTCGTCGAATGACGGGCGTGCTCGCAAAACGCCGAGGCTGACTACCGTTCGCGATAGGTAATCCGACCTTTGGTCAAATCGTAAGGCGATAGTTCAACACGGACTTTGTCGCCTGGAACGATACGAATAAAGTGTTTACGCATTCGACCTGCAACGTGAGCCATCACTTCGCTGCCGGTTTCCAATTGGACCCGGAATCGAGTGTTGGCGAGTGCCTGGGTAACTGTACCCTCGACTTCAAAAGCTTCTTCTTTTTTTCCCAAAACCTAAACCTTGATTGCTGATTCCCCGGCGACCGTACTGCAGGTTCTGCAGCCAAATTAAGCCAGTCGGGAAGACTTTAAATTACCCTGATCTTATCGATCATTGCAAATCACTTGATTAAAAGCACCAAACGGAAAATGCCAGGTTGGCAGCCCAGGTTGATGCTTCAAACGTAAGTGATGCATTTGGTATGCCAACAGCCACTCTCGGGAGTGGTTGCGGCCAAAAACCAGTGATTTAGCGTTTGCTAAACTGGACACCACGACGGGCACCACGTAGACCTGGTTTCTTTCGTTCTTTCATTCGCGAATCTCGCGTCAGGTAACCACCTTCACGCAAGTCTTCGTGGAGAGCTTCATCGTAGCTGACCAGCGCACGGGCAAGTCCCATTCGTACAGCACCGCTTTGACCGGTTGTTCCGCCACCGTTGACGCGAACGAGCACGTCGACTTTGTCGCCAAATTCAACAGCAGTCAGCGTGGACGTGATCGCAAGGCGATCTTGGTCGTTCACGAAGTACTCTTCCAATGGCTTGCGGTTGATCGTGATTTTGCCACTACCGGGACGGATGCGGACTCGTGCAACGCTGCTTTTGCGTCGGCCGGTTCCCAGTGCATCGCCGTTAATTTTGTCTTTTTTGACCGCAACCATGAATCAAATCGGGTTTGTTAAATGAGGTGAAATTGTATTGTTGGCATTCGGATCCCTTAAGAACCCGAATTCATTTTGCAGAGTGATTTGCGAGTTTAACTGCCGAAGCAATCAAACTTTCTTGCTGGTTCGTTCCAATTCGGCGGGCTGTTGTGCCGAGTGGGGGTGATCGGGGCCGGAGTAGATTTTCAATTTCTTGATCACCTGGCTGGCCAATTTGTTCTTTGGCAACATGCGACGTACAGCGTGGTAGATCAGGTCTTCTGGTTTGCGCTGTTGGCGATCGCCGTAGCTTTCCAGTTTCAGCCCGGGATAACCGGTGTACCACGTGTAGTGACGAGCGTCCATTTTGCGTCCCGTCATCGCGACTTTTTCCGCGTTGATAACGACAACGAAATCGCCGCAATCGACGTGTGGAGTGTACTGCGGGCGATGCTTGCCCATCAAAACGACGGCGATGTCGCTTGCGAGTCGACCGAGCACTTCATCACTTGCGTCGACGATGTGCCACTGCTTTTCGACTTGGCCGGCTTTGGCCATGAATGTTGATTGAACCGCCACAGAACTGACTTTGGGAGGAAAGTATCGAATGTCTAAACACGCCCGGGACTCTGTCTTCGCGTCAACGGAAAGCGAAAATGGCCCTCAGGGAATCCAGGAACTTATCGACCGACCTGAAACTGGGCAAGGCCTTTCGGCGGGAATTACGGGGATTTCATGTCGATGCCCGTCCGCTCCGATTCAACCGTCTTGGGAATTGAACTGCTGCAGGTACTTTTTAAGCCGCAGCTTCTTTCGTGCGCTGTCGCTGGTCATGTAGCGAACACTGCCAAATATAGGGCGTTTGGGGCCCCAAGCCCGGTCGTAGCGGCCCAGCACCCAGAAAATCCCGCTATATGAATTAGGGTCACGCCCGTCCAAGCCATATTTGTTGTTCAGGTGAATCATGATCTCCAAGGCTTCATGGGGCGTCGCAGTCCAGTGCAAGATTTTTTTGCCCCAAAGCATCCGCATGTAGTTGTGCATGACCCCTGTTCGGACCAGTTCGGTCTGAGCCGCGTTCCAGAGTTCGTCGTGCGTTTCGGCCTGCTCGAACTGCTCCAGCAAATAGCGATAGGGCCGTGGCGTGGCTGTTTCGTCCGAAAGCGTTTTCTGAGCCCAGTTGGGAAGGGATTCAAATTTGTCGTAGGCATCAGGTTCTCGGGACGACAGATTGAACCCCATCTCACGCCAGGTCAGGACTTGATCCAAGAACGCTTCGGCTTGTTCGCTGGTATTCCAAAATGAGTGATTCTTGCCGTTCGCTTGGCTTGTTTGGTCGGGCGTCCAAGACTCCTGATCCAGAACGGACGTAACAATCTCGTGCGCCGAAATATGGCCAAAGTGCAGATGTGGGCTCAGGCCCGTCGTCGCGTGTTCGTCAGGATGATTTCGGTCGTCGCCATAGCGTGCCAGAGTTGCGGTGACGAATGTCTTCAGTCGTTTGCCTGCTTCGACGGGGCCGCCTGAAAGGTTGGGGTTGGGCTTAACTGTGTGGTCGATGGGGATTTTGGAAAGACCATCGGTTTCCAGTAAGGCGTCGAGGTCAGCCGCGGGCCATTTTTTTTGAATGGCTGCCGGGACGCCAGAAAGCGTTGGTAGTTTGATTCGCGATAGCGGGTCCGCTTTGGGCCCCTCTAAAAGTACATCTAGGATGTTCTTTTGCATCCATCGCCGATAACTGTGTGCGACGGTGAATGTCCGTTCGGCGTGACGTAGCGGCATGACGCCGTTGCTGTCGACCAGCTCCAGGCGTGCCGGAATCCGATCCTTGACGGCATCGATCATCGTCGGCAAAAAGAAACAGGGATATTCATCGGTGACCACCGTGCACGCTTTGCCTGCCAGTTGATGCAGCAGCGGTGTGCCAGCGCCCGGTTTGGGTTCCACGTACGGAAAGTACGTTACCGGTTTCTTGGCCAGGGCCGCGGCGTTGTCACGCATTCCCTGAATAATGAACCGGTGCAAACGGTCGCTGGCCCATTGGTACCGAACACGCAGAGGTTCCAGGATAAGAAGAGGTTTGCCGAATTGTTTGGCACGATCGACGGCATGCTGAAGCGCAAAGTTGTAGCGAGTCCGGCGAAAGGCGATCATCCAGTACAAGACGTAGTCGCCATCTTCGCGGACCGCGTGATCGTTGGCGTAGCGGTGACGAATACTAGGGATGGGCACGAAATTGCCTGAGAATTGCAGTGAAAGTAAGAAAGCACGACCGATGGAGGTCGGTGGCCTCGTGACGTGGATTTGCGTGACGTGAACGCGCGTGATGTGCACTCGCCGGACGCGTTACGCCATCAGAGCATACGTGCGGGGCAATCGGTTTGGGCTGTCACGGGGTTGGGGCTGTCACGCCTGCACCGCTTCGGGCTTGCTCTTGACCATCATGATTTCGTTGCCCGTTTCGTTGTGCTGGACGGAGTCCATAAACGCATTGATCAAAAGTAAGCCGCGGCCACCGACGCTTTCAAGATTTTCAGGGTCGGTGGGGTCTCCCAGAGCGGACGCATCAAAGCCAGGTCCTTCGTCGCGAATCAGGAATTCTGCGACGTCTTTGGTGGCATCCAATCGCACCAGTACTCGGCGGTCGCAGTACGGCGATTCGCTCCGTCGTTGGCCGATCATTTTGATGTAAGCCTGGCCGTCGTCTTTTTCACGCAATTCCGACGATACTTCCAAGTTGCCGTGAATCATGGCGTTGAGCAGAGATTCGCCCAAAGCCATGGCGACTTGCATCCATTCGGATTCGTCAAAGAGCTCCAGTTCGCGCGCGGCTTGTTCCAAGCGAGCGATCACTCCGGGAACCAGCGAATCATCGTTTTCGACTCTCAGTTCCAATGTCATTGCCGTCGTGTAGGGCAAGACCGACCGGATTTCCAAGTTGCCGTGGATGAGCGAAAGGACTTGGCGAATGGTTGGAGCCAAGGCGCGAGCGAGATCACGTTTGGGCACATAGCTCGCGGCACCTCGCTGAAGTGCTGCGGCGGCGATTTCTTCGCTGCCCTGGCTGGTCGTCAGCACCACCGGGACCAGTGGCAGCTGCATTTTGAGCTGTTCGGTTAGCTCCAGCCCGTCCATGCCCGGCATTTGCAGATCTGTGATGACGATGATCGGCGGATCGGCCAGTGCAGATTTGAGAGCCTCTTCTCCGTTGGCTGCCGTCTGCACTTGGAAGTCATTTTCTTCCAGCAGAATTTTCAACAGCTCCCGTTGCGTGGGGCTGTCGTCAACAACAAGGACTTTGTCAGATGCGGGCATTGACTTGGGAAATGGACGTGCAAACGAACTGAAGTTCCCGCCTCAGCCACAGAACTTAACCGGCCATCGGGAACGAAACGATACGCTCTAACATGGTAGCCTATTGAATTGAAGCGTGTGGCGTTTGGGGCGGATGCCGTGTGGGCAGGGCCGCCATAGGCTGACCGGTGGACCCCTTCGAATGAACCCCCATCGAATGAACCGCTGTGAACACGTCCTCGCGGGCGACATTTCACACGGCGAAGCTTGCAGGTGAATTGCTTTGGGGCGAAAAAGAGTCGACACTGTCACAGCGAGATGGTCCCGGGTGGCTGAGATCGCAACTGCTCCGAGCACCTTCTTTTAACCACGGATTTGACGCTTTGAATCGCCGGCGTTTTCGTTCTCGTTTGCCTTTTCTATTAGTGATATCGTCGGTCGCGATCGTCGCTCTTGCCTACATCTTTGGCATGGCGTGGTGGCAAAGTCGCGATGCAGCGTTTTTCGGCGCCGATGAGCTTTGGGTGCCACGCAGCATCGATGTATTGATCACGCTGTGGTTGCTTTGGATTGGTTCTGCAATCGGCAGTTTTTTGAACGTCGTTGCCTGGAGAATGCCGCGAGGCGTCAGTATCAATGGTCGTTCGCGGTGCCCGCGTTGCGAAACTGCCTTGAAACCACGCGACAACTTTCCCGTGCTCGGATGGCTGATGTTGGGCGGGCGATGCCGAATGTGCAAGCTTCCGATCTCTCCTCGCTATCCGATTGTCGAAGCCGCGGTGGGAGTATCTCTGGCTTTGGTCGGGATTGCTGAACTGTACCGGTTGGCGATCCCGCATCAATGGAACCATTGGCATGGCGGTCCGTTTTGGGCTCCCGTGGTCGATCGTTTTGTGATCATTGTGCTGATCTATCACGCCGTCGCAGTAGCCACGTCATGGGCGTTGGGGCTGGTTCGGTTGGACAAGCAAAGGTTGCCCGTGAACTTGACTGTGTTTGCGTTGCTGGCAGTCGTGGTGCCAATGTTGGCTTACCCGACGCTGATGATTGTTCCGTGGCAAACCGCTCGGCCAAGTGGTTGGATTCCAGACGGACTGCACATTGAGGCTGTGATGCGAGTCGTGTCGGCGCTAGTCGCTGCCGGACTTCTTGGTCGGTCTTTGGCATCGGGGCTTTGTCCGACCGCTGATCCCAAACTGGATCCACTAGGGCAAGGTACAACGCGGCTACTGGACTTGGTCGTCGTGATTGCCGTCCCCGCCGTGGTGGTTGGGTGGCAAGTAATTCCAGCGGTCGTCGTGGTCGCGTCGTTGATCGCGCTCTTGCTACGGAAAGTCGTCCGTTTGCAATCCGACATGTTCGGTTTTTTTTCGTTGGCGATGCCGATCGCATTGACGTTGCAGATCGTGCTTTGGCGGCGCCTTCACGGTGCTGCTTTCTGGCCGAGCGACGAAACTTCGCATTGGGTGATCTTACTTTGGGCTGCTGCCGCGTTGGCGTCGCCAGCCTGGCTGCGCGAGCCCCCGTCCAAGCCGGAGAGAATTTCTTTCGGCACCGAAGATGAACCGACCGAAGAAAAGCCGACTGAAGAAAAGCCGACTGAAGAAAAGCCTGGTACAGACGAGCCGGCTGCTGAAAAAGTGATGCCGGGCGATTGGGATGACTCTCGAGAGTCACGCTGACGACGGTAAAACGCAAGACAGCGCGGGTCGATCCGCGGAGTGACCCGCTGGCCAATCAATCAGAAAATTGGCCAGTTCAGCTCTGGCTGATTCACTCGGGATGGCGAGGTCGAAGCTGGCAAAAGAGTGCCTTTTTCTGGTCTGGCAACGAGTAGTCGAAGCCGCAGTTGTGCAGGAAATCTTCTGACGAACTAATCGCCAGCACTTCCATCACATTGAGTTCGCGTGCTCGGTCGACGCATTTCTGAACCAGTGACCGGCCCACTCCATCGCGTTGGTATTCTGTGGACACAGCGAGACACTGAAGTTCGGCCAGTTTGGGGCTGTAGACCTCAATCGCTGCAAACCCAATGCATCGTTCGCGATCATCGATGTTGATGGTCGCAACGAATCCGTGACGCGTCAGTTCGATGACTTCTGCTTCGGTGCGATCAAGCAACAAGTGCTGAGCAACGAAGGGTCTCATCAGTGCGTGGATCGATGCCGCATCGCTGGGCAACGCTTGTCGGATCGAAATGTTGTCGGGGAGTTTTTTCGTAGATTGGGACATCGGGCTGGTTCAGTGCAGCTGCACCGGGTTGGTCGCCTGTTTGATAGTTTGACGCATCAACAATGAAGGGGCTTCTTTGCCGGTGAACAGTTTGAATTGATACGCCGCTTGTCGCACAAACATGTCCACGCCCGTGATGAACCGGCTGTTGGCTTGTTTAGCGTGTTTGATTAGCAACGTGTTTTCGGGATTGTAGACGGTGTCAAAAACGACCATGTACTCGTTTAGCTGAGCGGCATCGTAGGGCGATCGGTCGACGTCCGGGTGCATTCCCACCGGCGTGCAGTTGACCAGCAAGTGCGGCTTGAGGGAGTGGCGTTCTTCCCATTCGATGGATCGACAACCAATTTCGGCAGCCAAGATTTGAGCTCGTTCGAAAGTACGCGAAGTCAGCGTGACTTCGGCGTGCCGTTGGCGTAGTCCCCAAGCGAGCGCCCGTGCGACGCCGCCCGCGCCTAGGATAAGAGTTTTCTTTCCTTTGAGCGATTCTTCTGCACCACGTTCGACGTCAAACGTTTGTTCGATGCAGTCCATCGCTGCGCGGTAGTCGGTGTTGTAGCCCAATTTGTCGTCGTCATGAAACACCATCGTGTTGATCGCACCGATGCCGGTCGCACTCGATTCGGCCTGAGTGCAATATTCGATCGACTTTTCCTTGTGCGGAATCGTGATGCTGATTCCATGGACGCCCAGTCCTGCGCAATTTTCCATGAAACAAGGCAGGTCATCTGCGGCAACTCGAAACGGCAGATAGCAAGCGTTTATATTGGCATCGCGGAAAGCAGCGTTGTGAATCAACGGGCTGTGACTGTGAGCGACCGGATCCGCGATGACTCCAAAGATGGCAGTGTCTTGGTTGATCTCTTCGTAGTGATAGAGATCGTTCATCTCTTTCCAGTTCAATTGGCCCGGCGCCATCTTTTTGTCAACGCTGAAGGTCGCATAAGTAAACGGCGATCCAACGCGGTTGGCCAAGATGCGTGTGACCATCCCCATTTCGCCCATGCAGATACCGATCGTGGGCACCTTGGCATTTTGAACCAAGTTCATCATGCGAAGGTTGTCGTCGAACGTGTTTGCCATCGACGCAATTTTGACGATGTCGGCGTCTTCCTCTGACATCGCTTCGTGCAACTCTTTCAAGTTATCCGGAGTGCCCGAAAAATCGTGGTAGCTGATAATGCGTTTGGTGTTGCCGTAACGCGGGATTTGAGATGCCACATCGGCTTCGATGTCGACATAGTCGGCACCTGCGGCGATGGACGATCGCAACACGGTCAGTCGCTCGTCTTCGCTGCGCATCCAGCGTCCGCCGTCTTCGCGTCGACGTGCGGTGATGACGACAGGGCCAGGGCGATCGTTCAGCAGACGCCCCAGGTTGATGGCGCGACCGATGTAGTCCAGACGCAGTTCGACAAGTTGGGCCCCTTGTTCGACCAAGTACTTGTGCTCGGCGATCATTCGCTTGTGTCGGGATCGGCCTAGGCTAACGCAGATCATGTATTTTGAAATTGAGTTGAGAATGAAGGGTCGAAGCTCAAGCCCCAGTAGCTTGGCCCGTCGGCGATTTGCCAATCAGCAACCGGCTAGGGAAAGAGACGGGGACTGTTCGGTTCGGTTCGCTCTAGGCCGGTTCGCTTCGCATTTGCGAAGGTTCGAGGCGAGTTGCGTAGTTTTGTCTATAATGACGCTTATAATAGACAGCGAAACCATCCCTGGCAGAGGGGTTTGTGTAGGTTTTTGAACTCACTGCGGTTGTTTGTTGAATTCCATCCCTAACAATGCACTTAACGCGAAAAGTCGTCGGACTCTGCCAATCGCTTTCTCGCCATTTCGCATTGATTGTCTCTCATTACTTCGGCAGTGAACTTGCTCATGAACAACAAATTGGCTTTCGCAGGGGTTAACAATCCGTTGGTGATTTGCCTGGGCCTGTTGTTATTGATGCGACCCGATGTGCCATCGGCTCAGTTGGTCGCGCAAGACAGTGGTTCGCCCGTTGCGCCCTCACCACCCGTCGCACCCTCACCAGCCGAATCGTCCTCGGTAGTTCCGACGAGCGGCCAGAGCGATTCAGTGCAAAACGACTGGTCGTTGCCGCGTGGAGACGCGGGGGCTTCCGGATCGACCGCGCATCAATTGCCCGACGACTTAGAGGTGCTTTGGGAGTACAAAGCGGCCGAGGCAATCGAATCGACTCCCGCTATCGTTGGCGATCGGGTGCTGTTGAGCGACGTGATGGGCCGGCTTTATGCGGTCGATCGGAAAACAGGAAAAGAGCTTTGGCAGAAAAACTACGACACCGGTTTCCTGGCTTCGCCCGCCGTCAAAAATGACCTGATGGTGATTGGCGATGTCGAAGGCAATCTTTATGCGATCAACACCGCCGATGGTGCACAGCGTTGGAAACAAACGACCGATGGCGAAATCAGCGGGTCGGCTGCCTTCTATCAAGACACGGTTTTGGTCACCAGCCAGGACGGCAGTTTGTATTGCTTCGAACTGAGCGACGGAACACTTGCTTGGAAATACGAAACCGGCGACCAGATCCGCTGCAGTCCGGCCCTGGCGAATAGCCGGACTTTTCTTGGCGGATGCGATGGACAGTTACACATTGTAGATGTCAAAACCGGCAAGTCGGTTTGCGAATCGTTGCCACTGGGCGGTCCAACGGGCAGTACCCCGGCGGTCAGCGGTGACCACGCGTTTTTGCCGACCATGGAAGGGGCGGTGCTGATGTTCGATTGGAAAAAACACTCGCAGCAATGGCGTTACGAAGATGAAGAGCGTTCGCAAGAGTATCGTGCCAGCGCTGCGGTTTCGGGAGATTATGTCATCGTCAGCAGCCAGTACAAACAGATCGATGCGATTTCGATTGCGACGGGCAAACGAGTCTGGCGACATACTTTAAAGCGTCGGGCCGATGCGTCGCCTGTGATTGCGGGCAACGATGTCTGGGTCGCGGCAACCGACGGCCGATTGGTTCGACTTGGGTTGAAAGACGGAAAAGAAAAATGGCACTATGAAGTCAAGGGTTCGTTCATCGGTGCTCCCGGAATCGCCGGGGGCCAGTTGTTCATCGCGGACGACGAAGGCATCGTGCGATGCTTTGGCCAGCGTGCTGGCTAAGTTTCGGCCAGCTAGCGGGATAATCCTTGTCCACGCGGCCGACTGACGCGTTTTAGCGACCATGGCGAACCGCCTCGCTTACACTAGACTATCTGCAACGATTCCTTGCAGTTCATTTAAATAAAGACCGCTCATGTCATCGGCAGCCAGCGACAAAAAGAAAACCGAAGTCGGTAGTTACTTCATCTCGAACTACCCTCCGTATAGCCAGTGGAACAAAGAGGAACTGCCCGCGGTGAAATCCGCGTTGGGCGAAACGGCCAAGGACGATACGCCGCTGGGGCTGTACTTGCACATTCCGTTTTGTCGCAAGCGTTGCAAGTTCTGCTATTTCAAAGTCTTTACTGATGTAAAGGCTCCCGAAGTTCAGCGTTACGTCGATGCGCTCTGCAACGAAATTTCGATGGTCAGCGAATTGCCAGTGATGGGCGATCGACCGTTTCGGTTCGTTTACTTTGGCGGAGGCACGCCCAGCTTTTTGTCACCCAAACAGCTGACGAAGTTGGCGGACCGATTGCGGCAACACATCACATGGGACGGAGCCGAAGAGGTGACGTTCGAGTGCGAACCGGGCACGCTGAGTGAAACCAAAGTCAAAACGCTGCGTGACCAATTGGGCGTGACGCGAATCAGTTTGGGGATCGAAAACTTCTCGGACAAACTGCTCGAAGAGAACGGGCGAGCTCACCTTTCCAAACAAGTCTTCAACGCTTGGGATTGGATCACCGCGGCGGATTTTCCCAACGTCAATATCGACTTGATCTCCGGGATGGTCGGTGAGACTTGGGACAACTGGCGCGAAAACATTCGTCGCACTTTGGAGTTGTCACCCGAGAGCGTGACGATCTATCAAATGGAGTTGCCGTTCAACACCGTTTACAGCAAAGACATTTTGGGCAACAAAGTCGAAAGCCCGGTCGCCGATTGGCAAACCAAGCGTGACTGGGTGAGCTACGCGTTTGACGAATTTATCAAAGCGGGCTACGCAGTCAGCAGCGCCTACACGGTCGTCAAAGATCCGTCGAAAGTGAATTTCTCCTACCGTGACAATCTCTGGCAAGGCGCCGATTTGTTGGCGACTGGCATCGCTAGTTTTGGGCACGCCAGCGGCGTGCATTACCAGAACCTGCCCGATTTGGAGCAATATCTGTCAACGATCGAATCAGGCGAATTGCCGTTGGGACGTGGGTTCGTTCCGACGGACCACCAGCGACTGGTTCGCGAGATGGTCTTGTTGCTCAAACGCGGCTACTTGGACGTCGGCTATTTTCGTGACAAATTCGGTGTCGATATCGTCGATCATTGGCGCGAGCAGTGGGATGGCTACATCAAAGACGAATGGGCGACGATTGATGGCGACACCATTCGTTTGACGCGTGATGGATTGCTTCGAGTCGATGCCATGTTACCGGCCTTCTTTGAACCCGAGCATCAAGGTGTTCGCTACACCTAATGGGTATCGACGAGAGCCAGCGATTTGAATTTGCGATGGGGGATTTTACGGCGGAATTCCCAACGGATCGCAGCTACGCAAAAAATCACATGTGGGCTTTGTGCGTTCAGCCAGATCGTTGGCGTTTTGGGCTGACCGCGTACGCTGTGCGACTGCTGCAGGACGTCTACTTTTTGGATTGGTTGGTAGAGCCTGATTCTCCCGTGGCCCATCGTGCGCATATCGGTTCGATCGAAAGTAAAAAAGCCGAAAGCGATTTGTTTTCACCGGTGCAAGGCAACCTCGTCGCGGTCAACGATCTGGCTCTGTCGGATCCCGCGATCATCAATGCCGATTGTTATGGCGAAGGCTGGTTGATCGAAATCGCAGCGACCGACGAATTTGCAAAAGTGCTGCTGGACCCCGACCAATATGCGGACCATTTGATCACGGCATGGGACGTGGCTCAAAAGACGATCAAGGGCCAAGCCAATACTTAGCGCAATGGCCAGGGTGATCGGAACGATGTTTTTCGGGCGTCGTTTTACTGCAAATGACAACGTCTGCGAGTGACCTATCTCGCCCTCCTGTTGGGACAATCTCAGTGATAGACAATTTTGTTGAAACCCGCGCGCGTAGCGTTTCTAAATCTTTTGCTTGGCGGTTTCTGGCCGTACTGAATAGCTTCACGGTTTTGACGTGGATGCCTACCAGTCGTCCGATTACCTACGCGATCGCGATGAACGTGAGCGGGTTTTTTCTGTTCTACTTCTTCGAACGAGGTTGCAACAAAGTTTCGTGGGGGCGAGTCCCGGCCAATGACTCTGCCCTGTCGGCCGAAACGGAAACCAAACCCGCTTAGGGACGTTTCATCAACATCGTTTCATTGATCAACGGTGTCTCAATGAGACGACCGAGCGTTGCAGGTCAGCTACGATGCACCGCTTTGGCGTCGATCGTAAACCCGTCGTCTCCCGGCCGGGCATTGTCGCGAAAACTAGCTGGCTGTTCTTCGCTGGCGTTGCCAGCTCCGGGGCCAACCTGAACTTTGAATCCACGCAAGTAGCGTGACAATACAAAGCGACGGACCAAGGCGCGTCCTGGCGGAATCAAAAGCGTAAAACCGACTGCGTCTGTCAGTAGTCCCGGCGTCAAAAGCAACGCGGCAGCAAACACGATCATCAATCCGTCTTGAATTTCTTTGCTGGGAGCGCGGCCTTGCCCAAGAGCTTCTTGGAATCGATACCAAGCCATGGCGCCTTCGCGGCGAGCCAGCCACGATCCTAGGATCCCCGTTCCGATGACGATCAAAAACGTCGTCGCAACGCTGGTTGCATCGGCCACCTGCAGCAGCAGATAAAGCTCTACCAACGGAACAACGATGAAAGCGGCCAAGAGCCGAAAGAACATGATATTGAAAATCCAAAAGGTGTATTTGTCAGACGATTCGCCGATGATCCCGTCACCTTGGCATTGTCGACTTGGTTAAACTACCAGTCACGCAGATTTCGTGCCAATCAACCAGAGCCTGTAGGAAGCCAGACATGTCGCTGATTCGTCCTTTTTGCCAGATTACCAAGCCGATTTGGCTGATCGCGTTGGCCGTAATCGTTACGACCGGAGGTTTTTCCGGAAGCCTCCTCGCTCAGTCCAAGGCTGACACCGATGGGACCAAGGGCGCAAAAAACGTGCGGGCTCTGCTGGTGACGGGCGGCTGCTGCCACGACTATCAAAACCAAAAACAAATCATCAGCGATGCACTTTCTGAAAAAATTGGCGACATCGACTGGACGATTCTGCACTACGGGGACAAGCGAGAGATCGAACCTGATATCTACAAAAGCGGCGATTGGATCGAAGGTTACGATATCGTTATTCACAACGAGTGTTTCGGCGGAGTGACGGACGGCGATTTTGTCAACGGAATCGTCGATGCCCACTTGAAGAGCAAGGTGCCTGCGATTGTGGTTCATTGTTCGATGCACTCGTATCGCAAAGCTCCCACGGCCGATGCGTGGCGTTCTCTGTTGGGAGTGACCAGCGTTCGTCACGAAAAGAAAAAGCACCCTCTAGACGTCGTGCCCACGGATGCCGGCAAGTCTGATCCAATCCTCGCGGGGATGGGCGACAAGTGGACGACGCCAAACGGGGAACTCTACATCATCGAAAACGTTTGGCCGACAGCGAAGGTGCTGGCAACGGTTTACAGCCAAGAGACCAAAAAAGACGAACCGGTGATCTGGAAAAACGAAATCAATGGGACGCGCGTCTTCGGCATCTCGCTTGGGCATCACAACGAAACGATGCAGGATCCCAAATGGAAAGCGATTCTCGCAAATGGCTGGAAATGGGCCGTCGAGTAGCCCGCTTTTCGCTGGGGCCGGTCAAGGAATCCGGTGTCAGCAGAGAAGAAACGCCACTTGGTTTTTGATGCGGGACGGAGAAGGCACCCTTGCACGAAACGTTCTTTTTGACCGGCCGCAGTGGCAAACTCGATGGACGTGTTTGGCGTGACGAAGAGGTCCAAGCACACCGCGTCCTGCTGTTTCTGCATGGCCTAGGGGATCATGGTGGACGTTTCAGAAAGTTGGCCGCTGAGTTCGCGGCAAACGGCTGGATCGTTGCAGCATTCGACTTTCCTGGCCACGGTCGATCGCCGGGCAAACGTGGGCAAGTTGAATCTTACGATGGACTGATCCATGACATTGCTCGCGCTCGAATTGACTTAAGAAAGCAATTTCCACATCTACCCCAGGTCTTGGTCGGCCACAGTATGGGCGGCAACTTGGCTCTCAACTATGCGATTCGGGCGGACGAATTTGATGAGAGCGATCATCCCTTGGCCGGGCTCGTTCTCTGTGCCCCGATATTGTTGCCAAAGAATCCACCGCCGCGTCCTCAGATTTTGGCTGCTTGGTTGACCGGGATCGCGATGCGATGGGTTTGCTTCAACAGTCCAGTGCCGATCGATTCTCTTTCGCGTGACAAGGATCGCGCGGCTGCGATTCAATCAGATGAGCTGCGCCACGAACGTGTGTCGCTCTATTTGGCCACGCAAATTCTCGCTGAAGGACGCTGGGCTCTGGATCATGCTCGCGATTGTGACGTCCGTACACTGGTTCTCTATGGTGATGACGATCCATTGATCGACACGACGGCGTGTCGCAATGTCGCGTTGCGAATCGGTGACAATGCAAGCAGCCGTGGCTTTCCTGAAATGCGACATGATCTTTTTGAAGACATCGGTCGCGAATCAGTGCTTGGTTGCTTGAACGAGTGGCTCGGGACGATCGAACGTCTATACTCGTGATTCCTACGACTCATTACGTTTGATGTATACATGAATCCTGTCAATCTATTGTCGATCGGAATTGTGATCGGCTGCACCAGTCTAGGCGTCGGCCGCATTGCTGCCGAAGAATCGCCGCCGTTTGCAGTGCACGCGGGCGTACGTTTTGTGAGTGCGTCGTCGGCGGAAATTCGATGGGAAACCACAAAGGCTGGGCCCTGCACGGTTGCCTATGGTCCGAGCAAAAAGCTCGGGCGGTTTGCTCAGTCGGACGTCAACGGCACATCGCATCGTGTCGTGATCGACGATGTGCAGCTTGGTCAAATGTACTGGTACCGATTCGGCAAGAAGCAAAACGGCAAAATGGTTTTTAGTCCGTTTTACCAATTCGATGCCAGCATGAATTACATGCCTGCGACAATGCCTAGCAGCACGACGACCGGAGAGGCAGCCGAAGTAATGAAGGCGATCGTTTCTCATTTAAAACAGAACGGTGGCTTTGCCGTGCTGTTTGAGTCGATCGATCGAGCCTGGGCAGAAAGCTTGGCGGCAAAGACCACGCTGTCGGTCGTTGCCGCCAAGAGTGATCCGGCTGCAGTCGATCAACTTCGGCGGGACTGGTACCAGCGAGCGATTTATGGACCGCGATTGTCGTCGCGTCTGATCAATACACTGCCGAAGTCGTTTGCCAATTTGATCATCACGCCGCTTGAGAACTTCAAGGACGCCGCGGCATACGTCTCTTCGTCGGGGCAAATCGTGTCGGTAGGCGGAAAACCGACCGCACCGGGTTTCGAGTGGACTGAGCTGAGCGAGGGAGTGTTTCTGGGTGACGCAATCGAGAGCCAGGCACTTGCTCAATGGGGACATCAGTACGGTTCAACTGGCAATGCCTCATTTTCTGGCGAGACACTTCGCGGGGTCGACAAAGCATCCGATTTGGCGATGAAATGGATCGGTCGTCCCGGGGCTGACTTTGGAATCGACAGAAATCCGCGGATGCCGGCACCGCTGGCTACCGGCGGTCGTCTGTTTCACCAAGGCATGAATCGAATGATTGCTCTGGATGCGTACAACGGCGCCGTGTTGTGGTCGCTGGAAATCCCCGATCTCCGCCGCGTCAACGTTCCCCGCGACAGCGCAAATTGGTGTGCCGATGAAGACACGGTCTACGCCGCGATCGGAGACCGCGCTTGGTTAATCGACGCCGCGAGCGGCCAGATGAAACAAACGTTCGAATTACCGGACAGCGAGGACGCGAACCTTGATTGGGGATACATCGCGGTTGCCGACGATGTCTTGCTGGGAACGTCGATGAAATCCGGGAGCGATTACGACAGCTTTTGGGGCAAGGCGTCTTGGTACGATGGCAAGGATGACGCCGCGACAGCGAAGGTGTGTGGCCAATCCTTGATCGCGTACGAAAAACAATATGGCGCCATTAAATGGCAGTATCCTGCCGATGCAATTGTTCATTCGACCATCGCCATTGCAGACGGGCGAGTGTATTTCGTCAAGGTTGATGATCCGTCTTTAAAGGACCAACCCACCGGAAAACTAGAAAACAAACAGATCTGGCAAAAAGCTTTGGTTGTTTGTCTCGACTTGCAAACAGGCCAACCGCTTTGGGAGCAGCCAGTGGCGAAGCAGAAGGATCAAGTGATCGTTAGCTTTGGATTGGCCGACGCGTCTCAGTACCTGCTGGAAACGTCCGGTGAAAACGAGTTTCACTTTGCCGCCTTCGACGCGGATTCTGGCAAGTCACGTTGGTCGCGCAGCGTGGCGTGGCCCGAAGACAATCATGGTGGTCACATGCAACACGCCGTGTTGATGAACGACAAATTATTTGTCCAGCCGCATATCATCGATGCAAAGACAGGTGCCATTTTGCAGTCCGACACGCTTGGCAAACGACGCGGCTGCGCAACGCCTGTCGGAGCTGGCAACTTTGTGATTTATCGTGGTGGCACCGGACCGTTGTCACTTTGGTCGCTTAAGGATGACAAGCCCACCGAATTTGCGCGTCTGCGGCCAAGTTGTTGGCTCAGCACGATTCCGGCACAGGGGATGTTGTTTTCTCCCGAGGGCGGTGGGGGATGCTCGTGCGGAGGTTGGATGGAAACGTCGATCGGTTTTGAACCCAACATGCGAGCGGTGAACCGCCAAGCAAAGGAGATTCGCTAATGCTGGGTCTGAATCCGCACACTGCAAAGGCTGGACTACTGAGTGCAGTTTTGTTGCTTGGGATGTTGAGTACCACGTACGGCGACTGGCCGACGTACCAGCACGACATTCGACGCAGCGGCGTCACTGACGAAACGCTCACCCTTCCGCTGGCTCAGTCCTGGGTCAACCAATCACTGCATCCGCCTGATCCTGCTTGGACAGGGCCAGCGAAATGGGATGCTTGGGCGGGCAACCGTGATTTGCAATCGATGCGGAATTTTGATCCGTGCTTTTTCGTGACTGCCAGCGAAGGCCGTGTCTTCTATGGTTCATCCGTCGATGACGCGGTGCATGCCGTTGATCTGGCAACGGGAGCCGAACAGTGGGTGTTCTTCACCGGTGCTGCCGTACGTTTTCCGCCCACGTTGCATGCCGGTTGGGCTTACTTTGGCAGCGACGACGGAACTGTTTGCTGCTGTGATCAAGCGAGTGGTGAACTCGTTTGGAAGAAAAACGCGGGGCCAGAAAACCGAGCGATCACCAGCAATCGCAAAATCATTTCGACGTGGCCCGTGCGAACCGGAGTTCTGGTTCACGAAGGGCATGCGTTTTTTGCGGGATCACTCGTCCCTTGGGAAACGTCGGTATTGTGGAAAGTCGATGCGCTCACAGGCAATCATTTGGCGGACGATTGTTTCCGGCGTGAAGTTGCAGAAGTCACTTTGCAGGGCGCGATGTTGGCTTCCTCTGATCGCCTTTATTTGCCCCAAGGTCGAGCGGCGCCGTTGGCGTTCGATATCGCGAGCGGCAAATCGCAAGGCGCCATCGGCGAAGCGGGCGGTGTGTTCTGCGTGCTGACCGAAGATGAATTGCTAGTCGCCGGGCCAGCAGATCAGAAGTCGGCCGACAACCAAATTCGCATCGCTGATGGAAGCAGTCGGCGGAAACTGGCCACCTTTGGCGGGGCGAACCGTATCTTGATCGATGGCACGCAAGCCTGGGTGCCCACGGACGGCAAGCTTCGAATGCTTGATCGAAAGGCTTACGTCGATGCGCAAGCAGCCATTGATGCGGCAGCGGCAAAAGTAAAATTAGAAAAACCGCCCACCGAAGCGGCGCAAAACGCATTGGCAGCCGCAAAGGCTGATCAAGCCGCTGCTTGGCGCTGGGAAGTCAAGTGTGCGACGCCCCAAGGGTTTATCAAAGCTGGCGACAAACTCGTGATTGGTCTGTCTAACCAAGTCCGCGTGTTGTCGGCCGTCACTGGCCAAACCCTTTGGTCGAATCCGCTGAATGGCATCGCGCACGGGCTGGCTGTTAGCGACGGGCGACTGTTGGTCAGCACAGGCAAAGGGCACATCTACGCGTTCGCACCGGAGTCGCTGCCGTGATCCGCGGACGAATCGCAGCCGCATTTGTTGCCATTTGTTTGATTGGTGTCAGCGTGGCTCACGCGTGCAAAGTGCCAGTCTTTCGCTACGCATTGGAACGCTGGCAAGCCGACAACTACCGAGTGGTGGTAACCAGTTCGGGGCCATTGAACGAAGAGCATCAGTCCGCGATCGAAAAACTGAAGCAGTCTCCAGCGAACACGGTGGTGGAGGTCATTGATTTGAGCTCTTTGAGCGAAGCGGACCTTTGGCAACTGGAAGGCGGCGGGCAGGAAATCGAATCGCCGACGTTGCAAGTTTTCTATCCCGAACGCAATGGACAACGAAAGCTCTGCTGGCAGGGGGAACTGTCCACGGCAAACTTGTCGGCTTGGCAATCGTCGTCGTTGCGAAACGACATCGCCAAGGATTTGCAGTCAGGGGTTTCAGCCGTTTGGGTGATCGTCGACGGGAAAGAACCTGCTGCCAATGACAAGTTCGCGGTCGAGCTCCGCCGGAGCCTCGACCTGGCATCGCAGTCGATCACTCTCGCTGATGGGGTGATCCTTCGCGCCAACGCAGCCGAGTATTTTAAAACTCATCCCGATGCATCGATGGATGACGTGCTCCGAAGTGATGTACCGTTGAGAATCGAGTTCAAAGTTCGACGGCTCGGTTCGCAGAGCAATGAGTTAGCGTTTCGCGCGATGATCCAAGGGTTTGCCGAGAACGTTTCAGCGCCCTATGCGTTTCCTGTGTTCGGACGCGGACGAATGATCGAACCACTTCGGGCCGATCAGTTGACCGACGATACCATTGTTTCTGCTTGCAACTACTTGGTTGGCCAATGCAGTTGCACCATGAAATCGTTGAACCCGGGCGTTGATATTCTGCTGGACACGAACTGGCAACAATCGCTGGGAAACGAAATTGTGTTTGTCGATAATTCGGCCCACCAACTTTCTGGTCCGATCCAGATTCCCGTCGGATCGATTTCAGACGACGCCAAACGCGATACTCAGCAGCCCAAGAAAACGCTTCACGCAGGTCGAGTGCTGTTGGCGATTGGTTTGCCTGTGGCGATTGTCATGTCACTGATCATTGCGGTTTCGATCGTGATGCGACAATGGACCGAGCGTTAAACGGATCTTGAAGGCCGAGCCGATGGATCCAAGTTGAAGTGAGGGCCGATACTGGGGGATGTCTCTCTCAGTCCGGCAGCGAGTTGTGAAAAACTGAGTTTGTTGTACCCGCCAAAATTAGGTTGGGCGGGACCATTCATTCCCCAGCGTTCTAGATCCGTCGGCGTGTTTAATTCAGCCAGCGCGGCAGCTGAAACCGAGTTTGATTGGGCTAGTAGTTCGTCAAACTGCCGAAAGATCTGGCCAAGCTCTGGGGCTTGGGTGACTTGCTGAAATCGCTGCTTTGCAGTCTGCCAAAACGGCGTGTCGTACTGAGATCCAGCGGCGTAGTGCCAAGCGATGAAAATCGAGATTTTGATCAGGGTGTCTTCGTGGATTCGATTGATTCGATCAGTCGCTAGGACCAATGGCAGGCCTTGATCTTGCAGCGTTTTCCAGTGCGACAGCAAGTGCAACTGTAGCGTGATGACACTGATCGCGGTTGCTTCGAGTGGCTCCAGGAATGAGGCGCAGTTGCCGATGTGAAAAACGCCTTGGTCAAAGACACGCCGACGGGCAAAATTCGGGAAGTCCAACTGACGAAACGGATTGTGCCCGGAGACGCCTGTCTCCTTCAGAAATGCCAGAAAGTCCCGTTCGATGCCGCTTCGCGTGGTTAGCTGTGAATTGTAGACATAACCCCAAGATGTTTCGTTTTTTAGCGGAATGCGAAACACCCATCCCAGCGGTCGGGCGATCGCTTTGGTGATCGTCTCGCCGTCGGCAAAAGGAGACTTGGTCACCAGGGCGCTATTCGTCGGGATCCAATCGAATCGATGGATTTCGGTTTCCGATGGGCAGGGAAACCCTCGGGCATCGATCACTAAGTCGGCATCGATTTGCCGTCCGCGATGCGTCGTGATGATTGAACGGTCGCCCGATGTGTCGATCGATTCAACCGAATCGTTGATGTGATCAAACGAACTGCGACTGGCCAATAGCTCGGGAAGCCGAGCGGCGGAGAAATGCACGGCTTGCTGAGACCGTGGCAAAAATTCGTGTTCAAAATCACTTTCGCGTGTTCCCCAGCCATGAAAGCTGATGCCACGTTTGCGAGTCACGTTGCAGTGATTTACCAGATCGTCGAACGTGATGCCGATCGTTGAGAGCCAATTGACAAAGTCCGGCGTCGTTCCTTCGCCAACACCAATGGTTGGCCGGTCGCGATCATACAGATGAACCAACTGAGCATTCGGCCATTGTTTGGACAGGTGTGCCAAAGCCATGTGCCCAGCCGTACCGCCACCGATGATCGCTACCCGCATCTGATTGCCCCCAGTTGTTTGCCAAAGTTTGCCCAGTCGCCGGCGCCTTCGTCTGCCGAGTGATCATCCGGCAACCTGCCCGGTGCCGGACCACATGGCAGGTCAGATTTCGGCGTCGTTTGCCGCTGGTTTACTTGTCCAGCTTGGCAGTTCGTTGGATGCCGTCGATCAACTTTTCGGTCATCCGAGCTCGATACTCCATCAAGCTGGTTGCTCCCTGAAAACCCACCACGGTTTCGTCCCAGTCCAGTTGTTTGCTGAGCATGTGGCCGTTGTCCATGTCAAAGCGGATCTCGCCATTGCTCAGTTGTTGAACGACCTGTGCTTTAACGGATTCGTCGTCAATTGGTGTCAGCGGCTCGCTACGAATCGATAGCGTGGCGACGCCGGTTTTGACTTTTTCTAAAGTGTAGAGTTCGCGGATTTTGATCGGTTTGATCAGCCCGTCTTCGGTGCGAGTTTTGATTTCGCGAGGGACCGCCCAGGAGTGACCGATGGTGATGGCCTTTTCGGGAAGCGCCAACGTGAGCGAGCCCATGCCGAGGGAGGCTTTGGTGCCGCCATGGTTTTCACGGGTCGTTTCTTGCCCGCGGGCGTTGACGGTCAGAGTGGATAGTTTCTTTCCGATTTGCTCGGCGACGCGTTCAAAGATAGCCGGGGCTTCTTCGCCAGAATCGCTATTCCAGCGTTTTTCTTCTTTGTCGTCTTGTTGCTGCGTCATGTCGACGCTGTCGATGACATGGTCGAATGTCATTTCGCCGTCAGCTACTTTGCTGACATCCCAGTGTCGACGGCTGACGGTGTGGACGTTTGTGATTTCTTCGCTGCCGTTGATCCGAGTCTTTGTCTTGGCAACGTGCGTGACTTCGTAGTGAAGCTGCTGAGACGGCTGCAGCTTGTATCGCAACAGGTAGGTCGGCTGATTAGTCGTTGGCTGGCTAACTGCTGATTGTTTGGCGTCGTCCGCGAGGACTGGCGGCGATAACAGGAACATCAACAGAGCTGGCAGAATCATTCGGCACACGATCACGGTCTCCCTACACAGACTTGAAATGGGCTTGGGAGCGTGAAACTCGCAGATTCGCCAATCGAGGGCAAGAGAAATCTGGCCGGCACCAGTTCGGCAACGATTTTCGATGAAATAGCCGTCGCCGCCGAGATCACTTGGCGATGGAAATACCTTGCAGGCAGTTCGCGTGCTTGCGTTGAGTGGCGGTTAGAAACGCGGCTTTACACGTGGTTCTTTGCGGCGACGCTGCCGCCCCAACCGAGTTTGTCGCGCAATGTCCGGTAGTCGTTTTGACCAGGGACGGACAGCATGCGGAAACTGCTGGGAGCTCGCTGCACTTTGATCCGGTCGCCTGCTTGAAGGCTATCAATGATGCGGCCATCAGCAACGACGCTGGTCGATTCCTGTGGATGCATGACTTCCAGTTCCAATCGCGTTTCGCCCGAATCGACCAAGGGACGGTAAGTCAGCGTATGGGGGCTGATTGGCGAAATCACCATCGCGTCCAAATTTCGCCGCAAGATCGGGCCACCGGCGGACAAGTTGTGTGCTGTCGAACCTACTGGAGTTGCGATGATCAATCCATCACAGCGATACCGCGTTGCCAAATGTCCATCGGCGTACAGATCGATGTCCAAGATGGTGTAAGGCGGACCGCCCAAGATGGCAATTTCGTTGAGCGCTAACTGTTTGCGAATTTCTTTTCCGCTGCGGATCAGTCTCGCGTCCAGCATGAGGTGGTCGATCACATCGAATCCGCCGCAACAGACATCGGGCCACGTGTTGATGAAATCGTCCGGCGATAACGCGGCAAGAAAACCCAAGTTCCCGCAGTTCACGCCCAACACGGGCGTCTGTTTTTCACCCATCTGCCGTGCTGCTTGCAAGATCGACCCATCGCCACCGAGCACGATGACCAGATCTTGATCGGTCGATTCGAAGTCGTGAGCGAAATCCAGGTCTTCGACAACAATGTCGGCGGTCGCTGCAATCACTGGTCGCAATCGCTCTAGTTCGCTGCGAACTCGATCGCGATTTGGTGCTCCCAGAATCGCCACGCGAGGCACTTCGCGTTCACCAAGAATCCACCGCGAAGTGCGTCCGCGGGATGGGCTTGGCGGGTCGTTGGATTGGCTCATCAGTCGGCTTTGCAATTTCGATCGAGCGGTCGGAAACAGTCGAGCCTCAGTCTAGTGCAATTGCCCGTCGACGCGTTGATCGACGATCGGTAAATCATCCGAGAACGAGAAAGGATTAGACGACTGCCACACCTGCTGCATCGCGACAGGTCTGCGCGATTGCTTCGGGAGAAAGCCCATGTTCGTGCAATAAGTGGTTGCGATCGCCGTGATTGATGAATTCATCCGGCAGTGCCAGCGTGGTGATCACGCGAGTGTCCAGACGCTGTTCGTTGGCACATTCCAGGAAAGCCGATCCGAAGCCGCCCATCTTTGCACCTTCTTCGACGGTCACGACAAAGCGGCCGTTTGGGACCGTTCGGGCAACCATTTCTTCGTCGATCGGTTTTACAAAGCGAGCGTTGACGACACCAACCTCCAACCCATCGGCGGCTAACAAATCAGCCGCCGCCAAGGCTTGGTCCAACATCGCGCCAAACGCCACGATCGTGCCGTCGGCGCCGTCACGGATTGTTTCGCTCTTGCCGATTTCGACCGGGGCAGGAATCCGGTCAAGCTGCAAGGCGGATGCTTTTGGGTAGCGGATGCCTGACGGATGATCGTGTGCCAGAGCGGCAGAGAGCATTGGTGCCAATTCGCCCGCGTAGCCGGGGGCCATCATCACGATGTTAGGAAACAATCGCATGTAGCCGATATCGAAAAGACCATGGTGCGTTGGCCCATCTGGTCCAGTTAGTCCGGCCCGATCGAGCATGAACACAACCGGTAAATCTTGAAGGGCGACTTCTTGAAAAATCTGGTCGTAGCTTCGCTGCAAAAACGTGCTGTAGATATCAACGATCGGACGCAGGCCGGTTTTGCATTGGCCCGCTGCAAAGGCGACAGCATGTGATTCGCAAATGCCAACATCAAAGAAACGATCCGGGAACTGTTCGCGAACTGGTTCCAGTTTGGTGCCTTGGCACATGGCCGCCGTGATGACTGTCACTCGTTTGTCATCAGTCATTTGATCGCGAATGGCATCGCGAGCGTGGACGGTAAATGGCGGAAGCCCATCGCTGCTTTGGGTGATGGGGTCGCCATCGTTGTCTTTAAAAGCTGGCGGCGTGTGAAAGTAAACGGGATCCGCGGCAGCCGGTTTGTAACCGTGCCCTTTCTCCGTCACGACGTGCAGCAATACAGGTCCCTTCATGTCGCGAACCATCGCCAGATACTTTCGCATCAAAGCGATGTCGTGCCCATCGATCGGGCCGATGTAGTGGATGTTGAGTTCTTCAAAAAGCATGCCGCCCAACAGGCCTGCTTTGACGCCTTCTTTCATCTGCGCCAAGAGTCGTTCGGCCGGGTCACCAAACATTGGGACTTTGTCCAACAGACGGACGACTTCGTGTTTCAGTCCGGTGTAAAACGGGTTGCTGCGAAGACGGTCCAGGTAATTTGCAACGCTGCCGACGCGCGGACAGATCGACATTTTGTTGTCGTTTAAAATGATCGTTAGATCGTCTTCTAGTTCACCGGCATTGTTCATCGCTTCAAACACGATGCCGCTGGGGAAAGCACCATCACCAATCACGGCGACGGTCCGGCGATCCGCGTTGCCACCGACGACATCACCACTGCGCAATCCAACCGCGGTACTGACGCTGCATCCCGCGTGGCCGGTCATGAACAGGTCGTACTCGCTTTCGGCGGGATTGGGGTAACCCATCAGGCCGCCGGCTGTGCGAATCGTTTCGAATTGGTGGTAACGACCGGTGACCAATTTATGAGGGTAGATTTGGTGTCCGGTATCCCAAATCAAACGGTCCGTGCGAAAATCAAATTCGCAGTGCAGCGCCAAACACAATTCGACTACGCCCAAGTTGGATGCGAAGTGAGCGGTGCGGGTCGCTAGCAGATTGCACAGGACGTCGCGGATTTCGGCTGCCGTCGATTCGAGCTGTTCCAGCGAAAAATCCCGGAGCGGCAAGGCATCGTCAAGGCTTGCCAGCAGTGGGTGTTGTGGTGCTTTAGTCAAAACTCGGTCCAGTGGTTCATCGCGGATAATGGAAGCGGGCGCGGGGCTTTTGCCGCCTCTCGCAGTCTAATCAGTGGGGCTGTGTTCGCGGAAGCTCGGTTAAAAACAGGCTCTCGGCGCGATTCAGTGCGTTCGCTGGAGCACGAAGTTTGCCAGGGTGTTTAACCGCCAAGCGGCGTCCCCGAATAACTTGACGTGTGATTGCGCCGATTCGATCAATTCGCGGGCTTTTTCCCTCGCCGCTTCGATCCCTAGCAAACCCGGATACGTCAGTTTTCCCCGTTCAGCGTCTTTGCCAGCCCGTTTTCCCAGGCGGCTCTCGTCGGCCTCGTAATCCAACAAATCGTCAACTACCTGGAATGCTAGCCCCAAGTCATTGGCGTAGTCCACGACCGCATTTCGGGCCTGTTCTGACGCCCCTGAAAGAACGGCTCCCAGTTCCAAGGATGCTGCAAACAACGCACCTGTCTTGCGACGGTGAATCGATTCGAGTTGTTGAAGACTACGGTCGTCGCCCTCAATCGGTTCGCCGTTGCGGGAATGGTCACGTGATTCGGCTGCCAAATCGTCTGCCTGGCCGCCGACCAACCGTTCGGCTCCGGCTGCTTTTGCCAACACTCGAACCGCTTCGATCGCTCGGACGGGATCAGAGACATTTTCGCTCAAGTGCAAAAACGCTTGTGGCTGGAGCGCGTCGCCCGCCAAGATCGCCGTGGATTCGTCAAAGGCGATGTGTACCGTCGGTCGACCACGACGCAAGTCATCGTCATCCATCGCGGGCAGGTCGTCGTGGATCAGCGAATAAGCGTGAATCATTTCCACGGCAACGGCACCCGGCATCGCGTCATCAATGGATCCGCCACAGGCTTCGGCGGCCATCAATACCAAGGCCGGACGCAGGCGTTTGCCGGGAGCAAGCAACGCGTAGCGGATCGCCGAACCGAGTTCGTCTGGGCATCCCGAGTCGAACTGGGTTGCATCGCGCAGCGCCTGTTCGATCCCCTGACGCAGATCATCCATCGCCGCTTTGGCGTCGGCGGGAGAGTTCGATGTGTCCGCGGAAGAAGGGTCGGTCACGGCTTTAGTCATGTCCAAGGGGAATGCAAAAACAAGGTCACGGAAACCAACGGCTCCGCTGAAAATTTGGTTCTTTAGAGCTTAAAAAAGGCCCGGTGAATCGTCCACGGTGGAATCATCGTCTGCGCTGTCACCGGAACTCTCGGGTGGTTCAGCTTTTGCGGGGCGTTTGCGTTTCTTAGTCGGGGCATCGCTAGGGCGTCTTGCAGACCGCGACTTTCGTTTCGCTTCGACCGGGGCACTGCCAGAAGCTGCGTCGTCGTCCTCAAAAGGCTCCGTTATAGGGTTGCCATCCGCATCAAAACCGGAGAGCAACGAAATGCGGCGTTCGGCTTTCTGTAACAGACCATGGCATTGCTTTAGCCGTTTGATGCCGGTTTCGTAGAACGCCAGCGACTGTGTCAGTCCGGCGTCGCCGCTTTCCAATTCGTCGACGATCTCTTCGACTTCGGCCAACGCTTCCTCAAACTCGATATCAGATTCAGGGGCCTCCGAGGAAGCGGTTCGTTTTTTCTTTGCCATATTGGTCGTTGGTCGCTTTGGGATCCGATGGTTGCGTTGGCCTTAGACCTGCAGCGATGCGTGCAAGAAATCTTAAGGTTGCCGAGCTAGTTTCTTTTGACAACCGCGTGTCAGCAACCTAGGGAATAGTAGTGGCGTTTTCTACCGGCGTCACTGCACCACACTGTACGAATTTGCAGCCCTCGTCGGTTCGCCTGTAGCGAATCGGCTGATTGTAACGTCACTAGTCAACATAAAGCCAAGCCCCCCCATGGCACGCAAGAACCGCAAACGCAAGCGTAAATCACGCAATCCGCAAGGCCGCGCTGCTGAGTCAGTGGGTGTGAAAGACAAGTCGAATGCGGACAAGAACGCTCTCGATTTAGCCCGTTTGGCAACCTCAGCAACGGCAGTGGTAGACGAGCCAACAAGGGAAGCCGTAGACGCCGTCCCATTCGTGCCAGCAACGATCGATCAAATAAGTGCCGATCAAGGCGACGAGCCCAATCAGAGTGCAGCAACCCTCGACGAGTCAGGGGCAAGTTCTCAATCAGCCGAGCGAAACCGTCTTCGGGACTCACAGAAGAAAACGAATGACACCGAGCCAGAAGCTGCATCGGATGAACTTTCCGAGCAGCTGTGTGAATCCATCAACGAACAGCTTGACGCCATGGTCAAAGCGGTCGATGAAGCGGTTGCTGAGCAGGCACGAGCCGAGCAAATGCAGCCCGAGGCACCTGAACTGATCAACGACGATCTTGTACTGGAATTGCCAGCTCCGGGTGAAGGACATGGCATCGCGTCGAATGACACTCTGGAGTCGACCGCTGACGAGGTTGAGCTTGGTCGGTGCGTAGATCAGCAAGTGGCGGCTGACGAGGAGGTTCGCGCTGAAGAAGCAGTTGTGGAAGAAGTAGCGTTCGAGCACGTAGCGTTCGAGGAAGCGGCTGCGAAAGAAAGCGTCGCGGAAGAACTTGCAGTCGACGAGCTTGCTCAAAGTTTGCTCGCTCAGGCCGAGGCAGATGTGGTGCGGGTAGCGGCTGATTCATCGCAGCCGATTGGTGACATCATTGCCGCGAATACAGCTGTTTTACAGCAAGTTGTCCAGCACATCGAACTCATGCATCAAACCAGAAGTGTGGAGGCCCCAGTTGATCAAGATCAGCTTCGAGCCAACGCGGATCTGATGGAGGAGTTGCAGCGAACAAGTGAGCAAGTGGAAAACTTGTACCAGCAAGTTGCCGACGCTGATCAAAAACAAATCGATCTTCAGCAGCAACTGGATGATGCTTGGTCCCGAAACGATCAGTTGGCCGAAGAGCTTAGTCAGGCGAAAGCCAATCGAGGCAGCGAGCAAGTGACTTCTGGTCCGGACCCCACGAACGCCGGCGTGATGACCTGGGAGCAACGCAAAGAACAGATGCTCCAGCAGATGGAAGACGATTCGTTTGACGCCGAATCGTTTGTTGAAAGCCTTCAGAGCGAACCGGATAGCGAATTCGTTGACAACGATGAAGAGCTCAGTCCAGTGGAATACGTTTCGCGACTGAACGACGAACTACAACGGATGCGAGATGAATTGACGACACGCGATCAAGAAGTGCAGGAGCTGCATGCACAGCTGACCCTGGCGAAGAACTCCACGCAGTCAGGAATTGAGCAAGGCACAGTAGCGATCGAAGACTTGGTTGATGTGGATGCTCTGATTCGCGACGAACGCGAGCAGTTGCAACAGCAGCAACGTGAATGGGAAGAACGTTTCCGCGAAACCGAAATCGCCGCTTCGCTTGAACGCGCAAGACTTTCGCGTGAACGTCGCGAGCTGGCTCGTCAAAACACCGAGCTGGAAGAGCAACTGATTCATCATCGCCGAGAAACCGAAGCCGATCTGAAGTCAGGCGGCAAAGGCAAGCGACGCTGGTTGGCGATGCTCGGTTTAGCAGAAGATTGATCGACGTCGCGACCGCTGGTACCGATGCAGTGACCCGGATCCCAGCATGCTGAAAAACACGCCAACACGGCGCATAAAAAAGGCCAAGCGTTTGCTTGACCAGGGCACGCCATGAACCATGTCATGGCGAATCAATGCAGGACCAGACCGTTATTTCTTACGGTGGCGAATCTTTGCTCGCATGCGTCGCTTTTTCCGTCCTACCTTGCGTCGTCCCTTGCCTGTTCGTTTGGTACCCACCTAGTGTGCTCTCCAGTCGGTTGATCGGATGCGTCGTGGCGTCCGAAAGCTAAAATGCGAAATGTAATGTTGTGCGTTTGGGTCGCGAAATCTACCGACAATGGCGATCGCCGCGAACCCGCTACCTTACCAAAACCATCGTTTCGAGCAAGACGAAATGGTGGTGCAGAGCGACTTGTCGGCGACTTGGGCGGTTTTTGACCGTAATTTCCGGATAAACAGGGCCGCCATTGCCTACCACAGATGCCAGTTTTCGGTCTGGCAGACGTAAACACCCAGGATCAGGTTGGTGATCGAATGGGCAAGCACGCAGTTCCAGAACTTGCCGGTTTTGACCATCATGACAGTTACTAGGGAAAACCAGATCGCCGCCGCGACCGCTTCGTTCGGGTGTGCAGCGACGCCATAGACAGTGCCTGCCATCAGGCCACTCGAGCCGATTTTTGTCAGCGGCATCGATTGCCAATCCTGGGAATCGACTGCTCGCATCAGAAACCCGCGAAGAAACAGCTCTTCGGCGATCGGCACCGCGACGACCAGCAAGGCGAATCGCACAAACAAAAAACCGCCCAGCATTTCCGGTTCTCGATAAAGCAAAAAGGGGTTGGCGGCGTCGCGCTGCCCCAATGCGTCGCCGGCCAAACCGACCCAGGAAAGCACCGTGGTCTCGATCTGTAGGTGGCAAACGCTGATCCAAATCGCTGCGCCGATCACACCTGTAATGACGCCCCAGTAGTCTGGCCAGTGAGTCGGGCTGGACTCGAATGCAGGCTCTAATTCACGCCCGGCTCTGAGCGGGAACGACTGAATGTAGATCGGTGAAAACGCTGCGATAATCGCTCCCATCCCAGCGACTCGAGCAGCCACCAGCGCCAAGTAACGCATCGCGTTTATCCCGGGCTCCGATTCCCTGCCAGAGATCTGGTAGGGAAAGAAATTTTCAAACACCGATCCAATCAAAAAGAAAGCTGCCAGTGGAGCCACCAGCGCGATCGTCAGTCGATGCTGGATCCAAAAGGGCATGTGATCAGACGACTGTCCAAACGGGGGCACGTGTTCTAACTAGCAGTTGACTTAGCCAGCCGTCGGATTGGCTTCTCGGTCGTACACCGCATGAACCGTCTCGAACGTCTCGGCTTTAATTTGGAACTCTGGTTCTGAGTCGGTGTAACGATTGCAGTGGTCGACCAACACGCGGTACAAGAAACGAAACAGGTGACGGGGCACTCGCAACGTTCGAAACGCTGAGATTAGCCGCTTGTACTCCAAGTCATCTGCAAACAAGTGTTTCGGTTCCGGCGAAGCTCCGTCGGCGGCACATGCCATCATCCGAGCACGCGTCAAATCGTAGAGCGACTCGCCCGTCCACTGAAAAGCTGGGATCACATTCTGTTTGTCCAAGCGAGCTCGTTCGTGAAATTCGCGAGACTCGCGTTCCATGTCGCGATGCAATTCTTGCGGCAGCATCATCTTGAAACCCAGTCCCGGGTGTTTTAGCAGTTTGTTGTCCAACAACGGCCACACAAATCGCCGCATCAGTTCCGGTTTTCCGCCAGTCAAATGGGGTTCGTCAACACGGTCCATCAAGACAACCGTTCCGGTGTAGCCCATCTGCTCCAAGATGGCTTGGAACTTGTTCAACAATTCGTAGCGATCATCCGTGCGATCGAAACGCGGAAGTGGCTGAGATGCCAACTCTTTGGCCGGGATCCCCATCAAGACCCGACGAATCGAGCCGACTTCGCGTTTGCCGACTCGCATGTGCTTTTTGATGCCCAACGCGATCAAATGGCATTTCACCCAGCGAATCAAATACGGCAAGCAGCCGAGCAAGATGACCAGTGGAGCAAGCCAAAGCCATTTCCAAGCGGGGCGAGTTTGAAAAACGGAATTGAACCAGTCAAAGAAGCCAGCGGATTCTCCCGCGGCAGCGACGTCGCCTGCTGGTTCATCTGTTTTTTCAGCGACAAGCGTGTGGCCCGTTTTCAATGGGAACGCATCTGTCGAACTGAAGGGGGCGACCTGTGAATCTGTGGCAAGCACGCTCGTCGCGGAGGGATAAACGCTGGCAAAATGCTCCTGCGCCCTCACCACGTTTGCTTCGGCTGCATCACCCGAATCGGAATCGGCCGCGGGACGCAGAAATAGCAACGCAAAAAACAGAATGACCAGGATCGACCAGACCCAAGCAAGAATACAGCTCCACTTGGCGCGCCAGTTTCCGTAGCGAAGTTTCTTTCGCAGCGAATTCCATCGTGTGACAAATGCGGAGTCAGTTGATTGATCGTAGCAGGACGCCAGCAGCAGCATGTCGCGGGCCGCTGTACGGTCGAGCTTCTTCAGCTTGGCGGGATCGATCGAACTTTTTGAGTCCGGTTTGCCAGCGTCCACCACGTCATCGACAAAGTTCGTAACGCCCAAGCACAGCAGGGAATCCATGTGATCCCAGAGCTTCCATGCGTCCAGCACTTTCTCTGGTTTACGCGTCGTGCGGCGACTCATGCGTTCACAGAAGTGATCCAAGAACGGATTGAAATCATCGTACCGAATGATAAAAACTTGCTCGGCTGGATTGTCTTTGTTGTACTTTTGCAAGTGCTGGTCGATCTGCAAACGCATCGCGGTTTTGCCCGAACCTTTGGGGCCAAACACGATTGCCGTCGATGGATCTTTCGGGTCGCCGTAGACTTTGTCCCAAACCGGATGGTACGCGCTGCTAATGCAGTATTCCTTGAACACCTGGTCCGTTTGCGCGTCTTCTTCGGCAAACGGATTGCGGACGATTCCGTGGTGTTCCAGAAAGCTTTGAATATTCATCAGCAGGTGTCGTATCGTGGAGGTTTATCGCAGTGGGACGCAGTCAGAGAACATTGCCAATGGTATGGCAGCGATTCTTGATGCTTATTTTTCGATGCTCTTGATCATTTTTACAAAAGCCTTGCGGTTCTTTGTGATCACTTCTTGGGGGCCGATCATTTTGACAAAAAAGGTTCGGCCTTGTTTGTGCGCGATGATTGCTCCGGCCATCGCATAGTTTTCTCGCTTGACGGTTTTGCCGGGCGCGAATGGACCGCCTCGCATGCTTTCGGCGTAGGTGCCATTGACGTCCACTAAGTGCACTTTCCAATCACCAAGTTCCATCGCTTCGGTTTTTTGGTCTTCTTCTTTGCCGCCGGCGAACTGTCCCTTCCAACGCGTAATGTTGGCCTCAACCCCGCCGCTGGCTCCCATCATCGTGACCCGTGCCGTCTTGGCATCGTCGCCTTCGCCAGCTTTGGCTACGAATTCGTGCTGGATGATCGATGACTTGGGTTTGGTGCGTTGAAAGTCGGCTGGTACTGAAAGCGTGCCTTCACCAAAAACATTGATGGTTTCGGTTTTCTTTGCAGTGGCTTCCTCAGCCAGCGATCCCAGTGGGCAGGACAAGACGAAAAGGGACGCTACGAGTGATGTGATCAAGTGCGAACGGTGAAACATATTTCAGTCCAATGGGTTGTGGTACAGGGCTCAAGCAGCGAGAGCGTGACGGTGTCAAAGTCGACGTCGACTTAGCGCTCCGACTGAACAGTAATCTAGCGTAAGGGAGGCCAATTGCGGAACCATCGGTCGGGCTGTCAGACCCGCGATGCCCGTGCGAGACGGCAAATCTGGGCGAAAGTCGCGGACGAAATTTCCTTGCGAAATTCCTGGTCGACGTTTTTTTGAAGGACACTCGCGGCGGCTTAGCGTATCACCAAATAGATAATCGCAACCACAAGCACCAAGGCAACCAATCCCAGCCAGATAATCGATTGCGTCCGTTTGCTAGTACGATCGCGGCGCACCGAACCCACGTCATCGCGTCCCTTCAATTTGGGGGATTCAGTGGTGAGCGTTGTATACGGGACGCCATTAGCGAAATCGGAATCCTCGTAGCCGAATTTGCTGCTTTCAACTGACGCGGATTGGTTCGCCGATGCATCGCTTTGACTCGATTCGACCACGTGGGCCGTTTCATTGGCCGGGTTAACTGTGCCCGGATTCGCTTGGCCATTGCTCGGCTGCTGTGCTGAAACTGCCACGGGCAAGGTCTTGGCGGTAGCCGATCCGTTTGCGTCCGACGTGGTTCCCTTTGCGGCGACATCGGGAAACTGGGCTGCCAGTTCTGGCAATGCTTCGGAGGCCTCTCGCCATTGCGGCCATCCGTCACGCCACAGCAACGCAGTCGATGCAACGCGTCCTTCGCTGATCCATTGTCGCAAAACTTCCGCGTCGGCGGGCCCGTACTGTCCGCCGGTAGGAGGTCGAACGTACCAAGTTGCTTCGGGGTCACCGGTCAGTAGATCAAGCGACGATACGCCGGGCGATGCAACAATTGGGGCTACGGTACCAGACGCCGTTATACCGGCCGCCGATGTAACGGGCATTTTTGTCGCGACGGCTGCCGCATGCGTGCCGCCGCGATGCACTGCACCGTCGGCAACCTGTGCCGTCGCCGTTGTTGCGGGCGAAGCATGGGATGATTCGATGGGGCATGATTGCGCCGCATCCTGAAGCGGAATGCGAAAGCGAGTCGCGCAGTTCGGGCAGATTCCACGCCGTCCGGCGAGTTCCTGTTTGATATTCAGATGCTTGCCACAGCGATGGCATGCAAAACGAACGCCCATTGATGGAGTCCTGAATAGAAGAGGCTGAGCGAATAGTGGTCGACAAGTCAGGTGCCGGATCCTTCCACGCACCACATTATTATAGTCGATTCGCGTCGACCTGCCTGTTGTCTCAGCCCGATTCCTAGGGACGGATTAGCCACCAGACACGGTGAAGCGCCAAGTTGTCGTCGGCCTGCCCTTCATGCAGTACATCGGCAGCTTGCAAGATGGCGTCAGGCAACTGGGATTGGCCCGCTAGATAGCCCAGGTGTTGAACTCGATTTTGGTAGGAATCAATCGATGAAAGCCACTGGACCGGCAATTGACTGGCTTTGCTGGGAAAGTCAACGTCGTCCAATGAATGCGACATCGAATTGTCGCGAGCTGCATCCGCTTTCCGCGATCCTGCATCGCTCGCGATCGATGTTCCGATATTTGCCAACAGCTCACTGCCGTCCAGGTCTTTCACCGAAGCACCGACAGATTTAAGAGCAACCGCCAACCGCCGTGACAGCGGCAAATCGCGATTCAGCGGCTGGGCGGCGGCGAACGCATCGACCGCATGCATCGAATTGCGAATGGATTGATCGGACGCCATCAATTGGTTTTTTGGTAGTAAAGCATCAGGCACCGCTCGATGAGTTGGCGGCGACGCAATGATGAGAGCAAGTGTTCGAGCAGCGTCAAAGTCCGACGCGATCAAATCCGATGCCAGCTGGTTTTGCACGTCATCCAATAGTTTGTGATGAGGCGCCGCAATCGTATCGATCACATGGCTTTGCAACGGTCGGCCGTGGACCAGCTGCCAAATCGAATCCACAACTCCTCTGGCAAGCTCCGGCGAACGCTTCAGGTTTGTCGCCCAGGCAGCCACGTCATCGGCCGGACGCTGGGATACCCAAGCAGGATCGACGGCGGCTTGGACAAACCGTTGTCGACCGTCTGGCAATTCGTAAAACGAAGGCTGGCTGGAAAATTGGTCTCGCGAAACCACCGACCAGGCTCCGTCACGAGTTCGTTGAACGCCCTGCGTCAGGAAACTGGAAAATGCCCAGAACGAGTTTTGCCGCCCGTTGCCTTCAATCAAAGCGTCATGGCATTTTGTGCAACGAAGATCGACGCCCATCGTCACCGACGCCAAGCGGAGTACCATCGCGTCATGTCCACGCGAAGACGCCGCCGAGTAAAACGATGACGCTTGTGGGCTATTGCCGCTGATCCAGGCGACTAGTTCTTGGTCCAAAGGTTGTTCGGATCGGAATGCCTTGGCTGCCTGATCGACAAGCGAACGGAGTTGGTCATTCTTGAGTTTACCCAGGCCACCCCCTGTGATTTGGTCGAGCCATCGCTGGGCGACTTTCTGTGAAGCCGAATGCGAAACAAGCTCGGCTTGCAGTTTTCGTGGATCGCCAACCGCAGCGGATGAAAGCTGGATGCCCAACGTTTCCGCCAAACGACGCGTTACCACGTCGGCACTAGCTTCCTCGGTCGGAGTTACGCCAGCAGCTTTCCAGTAACCTTGCCATTTCTGGTTAAGCGTCGCGGCAACCTGTTGAATCGGTTCAATCCGATGGGATGGATTCGGGTTCGGTGACTGTCCTTGCAAATCATCCACCAACGTTCGATTTGGCGATGGATTGTCGCTGGATACGATCATCGGGACGCCGCGTGCAACCGAATTGTCGCGTCTGTCGTCACCGCCTTTGTCCGGTGCGGATTCTGAATCCGCACGCAGTGGTGCATCATGATCGGCCAGTTGGGGCGAACGATTTGTGTCCGTGTTTTCAGAGGTTCGATCTTGGGATGCGATGTCGTTATCGACTTTGGCCATCGATTCATTATCAACCCGACTGGTGCCTTCGGCGATCGGATTTGGCTGGGCCGGCCCAGCCAAAAACACAATCAACGCAAGCGAAGCGGCGATCGCTCCGAGCGCGGCGGCAAAGACAAAATAACTTCGCTTGCCGGAGCGGCCGCGGGCTGGTGATGGGCTGGCTGCGATTCGAATGCTGGAATCACCGGCTGACGGCTCACTGGCAGACGAATCGCTGGCAGAAGGGGCGTGATTTAGTTGCGACAAGATGGTCGCTGTCAAATCAGGTGGGCTGTTGTTTTGCAGCACTTCACCGATCAACGCGTCGATCGCTTGCTCTTGCAAGGCAGCTAAGTCGCCGGACGCGCCTTGAGGAGCATCGTCAGGATGAGGTGAGGCGTCGTTCATCGTTTTTGATTCATGTTTCGGTTTCGGTTTTCAATTGTTCATCAACGCAGGTGCGAAGCTGCTGCTTTGCTCGCTGCATCAAATTTCTCGCGCCGTGGTCCGTGATGTTCAGTGCCTTGCCAATGTCGACCCGGCTGGCTTGCTGTGCGAATCTCATTTGTAAAGCCAGTTGAGCCCGCTCGGTCAACTTTGACAAACAAAGTCGCAGAGCTTCGACAGCTGCGTCGCCGGTTAGGTCTTTCCCGGCCCAACGACACCACTCTTCGTCCAGCACGGCGGGCTCCGCCACCGTCTGCATTCGTCCATGTTTGCGGTGATCGGACACCAGCAGGTTGTAGGCCGTTCGTCGCAAATAGGCGGACGTCGCCGCACTACTGTGTTGAACGAAATTTTCGCGCCGGAGTACTCGCAAAAACGTCTCCTGCGTCAAATCGTCCGCTGTGGAATCATCGCAGCCCAACATGCGCAGATATCGCCAGACACCGCGTTGATGCTGCTGGATCAACTCGCCCGGCGCGAGCTGATCGAATTGCGCAGGTTGGTCACTCTGCACAGGTTGATCGCGGTACTGGGGCACGGTGTCGCGAGTCGTCGATGATTTATTCGCAGACGAAGACGGGTCGGAATGTTCGTCGGCGAAGTGCGTTGGATTTGGCTCGGGCAACAGTCCCTCCGTAATTGACGCTTGTCCGGTAGAGGATGTGTCCGGGGAAAATGACGCTACGAAACAAGTTCGCTGATCAACTTACCACCACCCGCGATCTTCATGGGGCGACCGTTTTTGCTGGTAAAGGTGGTTTCCGTCGAAATGCCCAGGCCTTTGCAAACCGTTGTCATCAGGTCTTCGCTGCTAAATGGTTCTGATTCGACCGCGGTTCCGTCACGTCCGGTATCACCTACAGCGATGCCGCCTTTGATTCCACCGCCGCCGACCACACATGACCAACTACGTGCCCAGTGATCGCGTCCTGCGTTTGCATTGATGCGTGGTGTTCGACCGAATTCGCCCATCCACATCACGACCGTATCGTCGATCAGTTCGCGTTGAGCCAAGTCTTCGACCAAGGCACTCATCGCTTTGTCCAGCTCCGGCAGTTTGGTGTTTTTCAGAGTTGCGTGAACATTTTGGTGCAAGTCCCAGCCGCCCAGATCCACTTCGATAAATGGCACGCCCGCTTCGACCAACCGTCGCGCGAGCAAACAGCCTTGTCCAAAACCCGTTGTTCCGTAGCGTTCTTTCACGGCCTGAGGTTCTTCGTCGACTTTGAACGCTTTCATCTGATCGCTAGTCATCAACGCGAGCGTCTTGTCCAGCACTTTGGCGTGCTCGCTGGCCGGGGTGTCACGCGTTTTGGCTGCGAACCCTGATTCGATCGTTTGAAGCGCCGCCATGCGTTGCAGCAAACGACGGTCATCCAGTCGCATGTCCAGATTGCGAATACGGCCGTTGCTGGTCACCGAAAACGGAGCCCAAGCCATGCCCAGAAAACCCGGTCCGGCGCTGGCGCCACCGATCGAGACGAATGGTGGGATTTCCAACTCAGGCCGCTGGCTCATCAGTTCGTGCGAAAGCACGCTGCCGTAGCTGGGGTGTTCGATGTTGGGGTTGGGGACGTAACCGGTGTGCATGTAGTACCGGCCGCGATTGTGATCTGCTTCGCGAGTCGACATGCTCCGCACGATCGACAAGTGTTTCATCTGCTGAGCGACCTGAGGCAGGTGTTCGCAGATTTGCATGTCGCCGGTCGTCGAGATTGGATTGAACTCGCCGCCGGTGGGCGCTCCAGGTTTGAGGTCCCAGAGGTCGATCGTTGGCGGACCGCCACCCATCCATAGCAGGATGGCGCTCTTACGGTTTTTGCGAAGTGTTTCGGCGTGCGCTTGAATCGAACCGCCCATCAATGCCGATGCACCGACGACCGCCGACGAACCAGCGAGGTGATTCATGAAGTGCCGGCGAGACATGCCTGCGGGTGTTTGCCAAGTTGAAATCATAGAGAGAATACCTTTGCGGCGGTGACTAGAGTTTTGGTGTTCATGCGACACGGTCGGATGTGATTGTGGCAGGCTAGTGCTGCATGATGAATTCGTTGCTGTTGATGATGGCCCACCAGAGGTCTTGCATCATTTCTTTTTCATTTCCTTTGCGAGCCATCAACAATTGTCGGGCGATACCGATTTCTTTGGTCGTTGGTCTGCGGGCAAGCCCCGACATAAACAGGTCAGTGACTCGGTCCGTGGGAGACTTGCCACCTTTGTAAATTCGGTCAATAAAGCCGCCAGTCTTGGTGTCGGTAGCGTTTTTGGTCAGTTCACCATTGAACAACATCAATGCTTGCGGGATGGATCCATTGAACGTAGTCGCCTCGTCGCCTTCGTCCGTGCCAAAGGCAACGACAAACTGCTGAAGCCAACGTCGGCGCTGTTGTTCTTGCTCTTCATAACTGCCAGCTGCCGTCGCTTTGGTTGCGGTGACAAGTGATTGATAGAGTTGTTCGGCGCTCATCTGACGCAAGTAGAATCGCGAGAATTTTGGCATCTCGCCAATCGATGGATCGTCGATCTTGTTGTTGCCACCCAGGACCGGAGCCAAGTTGTACGGCTTGCTCAACGTGATCCAAGTGATCAGTTGTTTCAGGTCGTAACTGGACTGGCGAAACTCTTTGCCCAGTGCATCCAGCAGTTCTGGATGCGACGATGGATTGTGGGGGCCCAAATCATCGATCGGTTTGGTGAAACCATGGCCCATGAACAGGGACCACATTCGGTTGACGATCATCTTGTCCAGATACTCGCTCTCCAGCATGAGCCGGCCCAATTCTTCGCGGCGATTCACATCGCTGACAAAGCCACTGACTTTGATCGCCGTGCCGTCGGTGAAAACCGGATACGCAACTTTGGTCAATCCGTTTCGTAGTTCATAAAAAACCACTGCGTCTTCGGGTTCGTTGGATTCACCCTTGAAGTCCTCGTTGACTAATTCAGCAGATGCGATGTCACGCGTTCCATCGACGAACTTGCGAAGCGCTCGGGTCTGACGAAAGAACGAATTGAACTCCCAGAACTTTTGCTGTTTCCACTGGTTGAACGGGTGGTTGTGGCACTGGGTGCATTGGACTTGCTGGCCCAAGAAAATCCGCGACGTGCTGCTGGCTGCCAGGACCGCTTTTTCATCGTTGACCTTGTTGATCAGAAAATTCACGGCACCGTTGAAGTCCGGCGTGCCGGGTTTGCTTCCTCCGGTCGCGCTGACCAATTCAAACGCCATCGTGTTGTAGGGTTTGTTGCGTGCAAACGAATCACGCAGATACTTTTGCATGCCGTCCCGACTGGTCAGGTCACGCCGGTCGTTGCCGCCCGAGCGACCGATCAACAAATTGGTCCAAACCGTGGCCCAGTGATTGGCATATTCTTCGGTGTACTGGTCGTCATGCAGCAGCTTGTCGATCAGCTTGGAGCGTTTGTCGACGCCACGCGTCGATGCGAATTGGTCCAATTCGGTGGCGGTGGGGATTCGACCGATGATGTCTAAATGGACGCGTCGGCACCAAGTCAAATCGTCGACTTCTTTGGCCGGGCGGATTTCGTAATCAGCCCAGCCCTGCTCGATGGCCTGATTGATCTTTTCGACCTGAGCTGGCAAAGCGGGACCCGCTGCGGTTGCCACCGAATGAGCCGGAAATGCCGCCAAGCAAAGCAAGAGGGAGGCCAATGAGAGCACTGATCGCGTCATGTCGGGCGGTGTCCTAGAGAGATGAATCGTCTAAAGCAAGAACGGCGGCAGGTACGAAATGTACCCGTCTGCATTCTATTCCAACGATTTTAGCCGCTCAAAGAGCAGTTCGATCCTCTGAAACACCGCATCGGAGGGGATTTACGCCCTCTGGTCCGCGTCATTCCGATTCTGCCTATTGCTGGCGATCGATCAGATTCCAGCTTCCGTCATCCAGCTCCGAAGCCCACAAGTCGTGGAGTTCTTTGCCGCTGATCAGACTGTCCAGCACCGCTGCCATGGGGTCGGCAGCGACAATAGCGATTACACGGTCGCGGTGACGGCGAAGGCATTTCTTCAACGATTTCGTCACACGCTCGCGTGCTTCGTGGATCGGTTCGCCTTCGGGTGGGCAGACGTCTTCGGGCGAATCGATGCCTTGGCGATAGATCCGCGGGTGGTTGCGGCGAACTTCATCAATCAGTTTGCCGTGCCACAATCCGTGATCCACATTGCGAAACGCATCGACGACTTTGACACGAGTTTCGCGTCCTTTTGCCAGCCGCTGGGCTGATTGTCGGGCCGATTCATCGGGGGCACAGTAGACAACGTCGATATGGACATCGGCCAGTTCGCGAGCCATCCGGTCAACTTGTTGTTCGCCATGCACGCTGAGCGGCATGTCCAACGACCCTTTAATGCGCTGTTGATCGTCAAACTCAGTTGACCCGGGACGAATGATCAAAACGTGGGCGAGGGAAGGTGATTTCAAAATCATGATCCGCTGACCTCCCCGGCTTTTCCAGCCGCCGAAATTGCTTGATCCAGAGATCCAATCGCTGCGGCGTAGTCCTGTTTGCCAAAAATGGCAGAACCCACCACAAACAAATCGCAGCCGGCCGCCGCAGCTTGACCGATGGTTTGTTCATTGATTCCGCCGTCGATTTCGAGCAGCAGATCTGGGTGAGACGCACGAAGGGTACGAAGTCGTTCCAGCGCGATGGGGTTGAACGATTGACCGCCAAAGCCGGCTTCCACGCTCATCACCAGCGCCATGTCGACGGCATCAAGGCAGCCGTCGAGCTTTTCCATGGGGGTGCCAGGGTTCAAGGCCACGCCCACGGCAACTCCTAAGTCGCGGATCTGCTGGGCAACCGATTGAGCGTCTTCAACCGCTTCGACATGAAACGTCAGCAGATCAGCGCCGGCATCTACCATCGGTTTGGCGTACTTCAGCGGATCGCTAATCATCAGGTGCACGTCCAACGGCATGTCGGTGTGCTTTCGCAGACCTTCAATGATCGGCATGCCATAGGTGAGGTTGGGAACAAAGTGCCCGTCCATCACATCCAGGTGCAACACTCGCGTTCCGGCTGCCTCGAGACGCTGGACTTCGGTTTTCAAATCACCAAAGTCGCACATCAATAAACTAGGCAGGACCGCTGGCGCGGCGTCGCGAATCGTTTGTAGCTTGTCTTTCGACATGCAAGTGGTCTCACTGAGTCAACAAATGTTGGTCAAACGAATCAAATCCGTTCGCCAACAGTCAAATCGGTTCTTTCCGCCCAAGATGCTACTTAGTCGGGCAAGTAGCGTGTGTAGGGAGAGCCAAGCTTGTCAATCGAGCCGAAATAGCTATCCACCCGATGGGGCGGGTCGCTGCGAAGGAGTGATTCCTGCGATTCCCGTGTTCTGCGTAGGAGTGATTACCACAATGTGGAGATAACCGCCGTTAAAAAATTGTTGAATCTTTTGATCCAGGCTTTGTTTGGCCCTGAGTCGTCGCCTGACACGTGTGGCAACTCCGATCGCCCACCTCGGCCGGTGAAACCAGCCGACGTTGGCGATCCCAAAAAATCGATGAAGCGTTGGTGTTGTCATCACCCGCTGGGAGCCCACCTGTGGAAGACGGCACTGCCAAAACACTTCCCAAACACTGCCAACAACTGTGTTCATTTTGTCGGCGCGCTATCACGACGACGACGCTGCTAGCAATCGCGTTTTAACCGTTTGCACCGACACGCATGCGCCAACGGCGTGCATCGAGCGGGACGTCGTACCAATCAAGTAGAAAGCCGACGATGACAAATCGTTTGGCACGCTGCATGCGTTGACTGTCTGACCAGATTCTCAATCAAGTTGGACAACCAAGCCATGGATCGGCAACGATGAAACAGTTGTTTTTAATCAGTATCGCCGTGTCGATTTGCTTTTCGCTGATGGTGCCGGCGTTGCACGCCGGGAAACTCAGCAGTGTGCGCGATGCAACACGAAAACCTCGTCCATCCAAACACAAGTCGTCTTCGCGTGATCACGATGATGATCAAGACGACGACGATGACGATCACCGCCACTCTGGCAAGCGTCGGGGCTCGACTCGCTCACGCCATCGCGCGTCAAACTCCAATCAGTTCGGAATCTCGTTCTACTCAGCGGATGACTGTCGTTCGACTTGCCAGCCATTGCGAGTGCAATGCCCCAGTGCACAGTCCAATCAGAATCTAGATGGCTGTTACACCGCTGACAGCTATGTGGTGGACGAAATCATTTCGGCTCCGCAACCGGCACCTGCTCCGATCCGTCAGCAGCTTGATGCATGGAGCCACCGAGTCACGCTCTTCGGTGGCACGGATTTTGATGATCTCGAACAGGCACAATTCGCTTGGTTGGCTCAGCAGCCCGGCGGTTTAGGGTTAGATCTGAGTGCGATGATGTTTCGTGAAGAAGATGGCCACTTTCGTGATTCGCTTTGGATCGGAGACGCCAACTTGATGGTCGAACCGGTCACCGGAGCACTGCGAACACGCTTTGGACTGGGAATGAATTGGTTGGGCGATCGCGAAGGTTTCGAAGCAGGCGTGAACTTCACCGCTGGATTCGACTTGCACCTTGATCCACTGGTCGTCAGTGGCGAGGTTGATCTGGGAACACTGGGGACGGCTGACTATTCGCATTGCCAACTGACGCTTGGTTGCCAAGTCGAATCCGTCGAGTGGTTTGCCGGCTACAACCGCTACGAAATTGGCGGCACGACGCTGGACGGCATGATCTATGGAGTCCGGCTGCGATTCTAAGGGCGATATTTCCTGCCCGGGCCTCGCTCTCTGCCCGGGCGATTCTCTCTGCCTGGGCGTTACGTCTGAGCATTTCGCTCGGCAGCTGATTTAGAGGTGCATCGATTTTATCCATTCAACCGAAGCGTCCAAACTCTCGTCGGCAGGACGAATTTGGTAACCCAGTTCGTGGATCGCGCGGGAGCTGTCGTACCAGTGATACTGACTACTGATTTTCACGTTAGCGCTGTTCATGTCGACTTCGTGGCCGGTCAATTTGCTCCAGCAATCACCCGCGACGGCTCCGATCAGCCGTTGCAGCGGTCCTGCTCTCATGAAGGATTTTTGCGTGCCGATTCTCTCGCTCATTTCGTCCCAGAGTTTGCGGTACATCCAATTGTGACCCGCCAAAATGTATTGCCGCCCGTCATCACGACCCTTTTCAATCGCGGAGATCACTCCCGCTGCCACATCCCGCGAATCACAAACGCTGCAGCCACCCGAAGGCGCAATCGGAGTCCAGTTGCGAGCCAGTTCCAAAATCATTCGCCCGCTGCTGGGTTTCCAATCCCAAGGGCCGAGCATGAAGCCTGGGTGAACAATGCTTGCACGTAGACCTTGAGAAACACCCTTCAAGACTTCCGCGACGCCGGCTCGTTTGCTGACAATGTACGAACAAGGAACTTGTCCGCCGGCGTGATCGAGGGAGGTTTCTTCATCGGCAATTGCTTCGCGAGATCCAACCGCCAGCGTATTGACGGTGCCAACAGCGACCAGTTTGCGGTCGTGTTTCAAGCAAGCATCCACGATCGCTTTGGTGCCATCGCGATTGACTCGCATCGATTCGTCACGTTTTTTCCAGCCCAAGTGAATCAGGGCCGCTGAATGAATGACGGCATCGCAGCGACCGATCGCATCGTCAATCAGCTGCGTGTCGGAGAGGTCTCCGACTACAAATTCGGGCTGAAGTTCACAAAACGGCTGGGTGTCTTTGCCGTTGCGTAACAGTGCGACCGATTCATGGCCGTCGGCGGCAAGCTGACGCAGGATGGTGTTTCCCAGTAGTCCTGTGCCCCCTGTAACGAAAACTTTCATGTCGCTTTTAATGAATGCAGTGCTTGGCGGCCAAGTGAGTGATCGTGAAACACGACGTCCAATCGTTTCAAAAGCTTGCTTGCATTCGGCGAACTCTGCAAGGCTTATCGGCAACGAAAACCAAATGTGGACGAATCGTCGCAGAATTCATCTTGGGATCGGCGAGGTCAAATCGCTAGACTCCAGACCAATGACCGACTTGCCTGCTGCGTTGAACGGACTTGTCTAACGCGCCGAGCAGTATGGCTGTCGATGGCGGACCAATGAATCGTAGCTGGCGGACAATTGCGTTGGCGAACGAAATTACGCGGGCGTTGGAATTGTGCCAACGAAGTATGCACGGATAAGCACGCGAAAACACGGCCCACTCGGGTGACGGTTTTCCGCTGGATTAGTTTGACAAGGATGTGACTGTGGCCACCGACGATTATTTGCTTGACGAAGTCGAACGATCGCAACGCAATCATACGCGTCGACGACGACGCGGTCGCGCGGCCCGCCGCCGCATCTATCTTTTTATCGGGATTGCTCTGCTGGGCTTGATCGTGCTGTCGACGCCGACGTTTGTTAGCCAGTCTCCGCTGGGCCGGTCGATGGTGAAGCGGACGGCAGCAAGCTATGGACTGGACGTCGAAGTGGATTCGATGAGTGTCGGTTGGATCACTCCTTTGAGCTTTCAAGGAATCCAAGTCATCGGCACACAAAGTGGAAGCCAAGTGTTGATCGATGAAGTGGATACGACCTTAACCGTCCGCGAATTGATATCCGCAAACGCCTCCAATTTTGGTGATGTGGTTTTGCGTGGCATTGATGTGACGTGCAGTATGCAAGACGGGCGATGCAGCCTGGAAGACGATCTGCAGCAGCTTCTCGCTCCATCGGACCAGCCAAGCGATCCCGTCGAAGGCTCCGTGGAGATTCATGACGCATCGGTTGTAGTCACCGACGTGCAAACTGGTCAGGCGTGGCAGTTGGCTCAGTCCAACGCGACCGTCGCCCTGACACCCATCGAAATTCGCACCACGTTCGCTGGGGTTCTAAACGAGCCCGCCGGCGGCGGCGGTGCTATCCAGGGCAGCCTTTCTTACTCGCTGACGAATGCTAACTCGGGCAACGCACTCGCTGAAGCGGCCGCATGGGATTTGAACCTCGACAGCGAATCACTCCCGCTATCGGTCGTAACGCTGCTGTGTCGTCGGTTTCCCTCGGAAACTGCCGGGATGCCAACTGATTTGAGCGGCGATGCCACCGGCGCGATTCGCGCCACTGGACAAGCAAACGGAAACATCCAGGCAACCCTCAGCACACTGCAGATTCGCAACCTGAATGCCACCGAACCGCGTCAGTTGGGCGACGAACGTGCTGCGCGCGTTTGGAAAAACAAATTGGCAACCTTCGACGGCGACCTTGTTTTGGCCGGCAACCGCGTCATCGGCCGGGACCTTACCGCGCAAGCCGACTTTGCAACGGCAACTCTCAACGGCGCATTTTCGCGATCGATCACTTTGGCCGGGGAAAGCAACAACCCCATGAGGTGGCTGGAAGCTTTGGACGGAAGTGCCCAAGCGGAAATCGATTTGGCACTCTTGGACGCAGCGCTGCCGGGGTTGCTACCGCTTCGCGACGAAACACAAATCATTAAGGGCCGCGCGACCGCACAAATCAATTCGCAGTCCGCTGTCCATGGACGACGTAGCCGATTGACGATCCAGAGCGATGCTTTGCACGCTCGGGCTCGCGGACGTGCAATCGTTCTCCAGCCGATCACTATCAACACGACCGTCCTGGATGAACAAGGCAATGTTCGGGCTGAATCGTTTCAGCTAACCAGTTCCTTTGCCAGCGCGGTTGGCGAAGGTGATTTTCAAGCGGGCCGCGCAGATTTCCAAATCGATTTTGGACGTCTTTCTGCGATCCTGCAGCCGATCGTCGATATGTCCGACACCAGCCTGGGTGGTTCAGCGAAAGGGAACTTTCAATGGAACGCATCGAATCAAAACGTCTGGCGACTCAGCGGAGATGCCGACGCTTCGAATTTGCTGGTCACCTTGCCAAGCGGGCAAAGTCTAAAGCGTCAGTCGCTTCGTGGGACTCTCGAGGCCGTGGGCCGATGGGGTGGCAATTCGCTGGAAGAATTGACCCGCGCAAAAGCGTCATTCAGTAGCAGTGGTTTGAACTTGGATGCCGAACTATCTGGTTCGGTTCAAAACCCAAGCGGCACCATTCCTCTGCCGATCAAACTGACCGCGAATGGTCGCATGGAAACACTTGCTGAAACGCTTGGGCCATGGCTGCCTGCCGAATTGCACGATGTCCAAGGTGGTTTTGATATTCGTTCCCAGGGCGAATTTTCCACCGTCGCAGTACTGCTAAGCGACACGACAGCACAATTTACTGACCCACGCGTCGCTTATGCGGACCGCTGGTTCAGTCAGAAAGACGTCAAAGTGGATTTTAGTGGCGAGCTGAATTGGCCGTCGGGCGATTTCTACAGTCGTTCGCTAACGGTTGCCGGTGATGCCGTTTCGCTTGCGATGAAAGGTCAGGCAACAACTAAAAATGTTGACTTGGAAGTAGCGTGGCGAGCAAAGTTGGATCGGATTCAAGGCAGCGTGCGGAAACGCGTGGCGAATTGGCGTCGAGAAAAACCCGTGGTGGCCAAGTCACGCAGCAAAGACAACGAAAGCGTTTTTCGACACGTTGGCTATCAAGCAAACACGGCTCGCGAAGTTGCGCAATCCGACGATTGGCTGGTCACAGGAGATTGCGAAGGAAACTTCAGCGTCAAAAGCAACGGAGACGTGCTCAGCATCGACTCCAATTCGACGGGCAAGAACGTGTCCGTGATTCAGCCACCCGATGCCAGCGCCCAGTCATACACCGTCGGTCCTATGCCACGGCAATCCAATCAAGGTCGCTCGCCAGGACGCCTTCATTCGCGGGTCGTTTGGTCCGAACCAAATGTTTCCGTCAGCGGACCGATTCGCCTGAACCGCCAAAACGGAAAAATCAACGCCGATGGAGTTCGCATCGTCGGCGACTGGTTCGCCACGACGTTGACCGGCCATGCGATCTGGAATGAATCCGTCGGGGACGTGGTTTTGAAAGGCCCCGCTGGCTTCAAGATGGACGAGATTTCAAAACGTCTGACCACTCTGACCGGAACAGCCATCGCCGTGGAAGGCGTTCATGAAACGCCACTGGAGATCCACGCCGCCCGAGACAATGTTGGCAATGTTGCTTTCACCGTGCAAGGAAACTTGGGCTGGGATCTGGGTGAAATCGCTGGGGTCCAGTTTGGCGGTGCAACGGTGCCGGTACAGCTGACCGAAACGACCGTGGAGATTTCGCCTGCGACTGTCCCGGTAGGCCAAGGGCAAGTGAATTTGGCGGGCGAAGTTTTTTATCGTCCCGGACCAGTCTACTTGCGTGCGAGGCCCGGAACCGTTGCGACCAACTTGCGGCTGACGCCTGACATGACACGCCGATGGCTCAAGTATTTGGCACCGCTGGCGGCGGATGCAGCGCAAGTGGACGGCACGATGAGCGTCGAATTAGATGAAGCGATTGTGATCATCGACACGCCTAATCTGAGCCGAGTGAAGGGACGCATCAATATCGAACAAGCTCGAATGACCAGCGGGCCGCTGACGTCGCAAATCATCGGTGGTTTGGAGCAACTCAAATCACTTGCTCAGATGTCGGTGCCCGGTGAAGCACGCGATCCGTCGACGTTAATCACTTTGCCAGCCCAAACCGTGGACTTTGCTTTGGAAAATGGCGTCGTCAGTCATCAACGACTGTTTTTTGACATCGATCGCGCAAAGATGATGTCCAGCGGTCAAGTCAGCCTGGATTCACGAGTCGATCTAGTTGCTCAAGTTGAGCTGGACGAAAATTGGCTTGGCAGCGACCTCAAAGGACTGGCTGGAAATTCGGTTTCTTTGCCAATCACAGGCACCCTCAGTCGTCCTACTCTGGACCATGGCGGCATCAGCGACGTGCTGACTCAACTAGGAACTCAGGCGGCTGCGAACGTCGCACAGAAAACCGTAAACGATTTGCTCCAGGGGCAATTGGACAAAGGCATGCAGGGCATCAACAAGAGCTTTAAGAATCTCGAAGGCGGATTCAAAAGCATCAAAAGCTTTGACAAACTTTTTAACCGTTAGGTCGGCTGTCGCAGGTTGTTGGACGCTCCCTCGCGGCATGCGAATGTGAGCTATCTACGGCCCGGTGCATTGGCCAGCTTTGTTAATTCGCCTTGATCCAGAAAAACGACTGCGCATGTGGTGCACGTGTCGATCACGGCGTTGCCGGGACCGCCATAGGCGTGAGTCTCGAACAGACTGGTGCACGTCGGACAAATTCGCCGCACTTGCAATTGGGACGCATCCATCGGTTCAGGCATGATGCCCGAGTCTTTTTTTGATGCCCGAAGGTGCTGGATTAGCATTGCGAATACGTCTTGCTGAAACAGCATACTTTGGCACGACGGGCAGCCTGCGAACTGGCACCCCGCTAACTCACCGATTTGCAATTCGCACTGGCATTTGGGGCACAAGACTCCGACCCCGCGATTGAGCGACTGGCCGCCCTCATCAAATCTTGGCGCGGGCGATGCTTGTTTCAGCGATGCAACACTGGCCAGAAAGTTATCCAGGTTGCTGGGAGATTCTTGGTCGTGGGTGTGCATTGGATTTCCTTTGTGTAGTCAATGGCCAAAGAGCGATCGGAGCGGGCCGGTCCGTTTAACGCCAGCCTTTTTTTCCTGGTTTCGTTTGACTGAGCGACGAATCAACCAGTGATCTTTGACACCGTCGATGACATCGTTGGCACCATTGATCGCCATGTTGGCTTGGCCAGCGGCGCGATTGATTTTGGCGGCGGTTCCGGGCAGTTGATTGACTTCGCTTTGCAAAACGTCAACGACTTCGCGGCTTTGATCCAAGACCTCGTTCAGCGTCTGCGCGGCCTTTTGCAGATCTTTCATCGCGACTGTGGTTTCGGTGCCAATCGTGTCGGACGTTTCTTTCAGGCTGCTGGACGCCTCACCAAATTGCTCTGACGCCTGATTAAAACTGTCAAACGCCGGTCCCGCGCGTTCGTCGACGAGTCCGTTGAATGATTGAGCGATTTGGTCCAATTTGTCGTTGAAAACTCGGGTCGATTCGTCGATCCGTGCCAGAGTTTCGCCAACGCGTTTAAGCGTCTTGTCGCGTACGTCGTCGCTCGTTTTTTCAAGCGATTCACCGGTCTTCATGAACTGGTTAAGTGTGGGCACCAGCGAATCGGTCATGTTCTTGTTCGTTTCACCCAGCGTATCGACCATACTGCTTTCGACATTGGCGATCGATTCTTGCACGAGCGAAAGTTTGCTGGTGAGTTCTTCCAGTCGGTCTGGTTCAGGCTGGAACTGAATGATCGTGCCGCCGGCTTCCAGTCGCTTGGGTTCGACCAATTTGGCGGTCACCGCGACGGGGTATTCTCGGCCGTGAATGCCCACAAACAATTGGCTCCCGCGAGCAACCCGCGACATGTAGTCGTACAGTTCGCCCAGGTTGTTGACGGGCGCACCGTTGAAACTGGTGATGATGTCGCCTTTTTTGAGCTCGGCTTGTTGCGCCGGGCTGCCTTCGACTAAGCGTTGGATTTTTACCCCGCGTGCTTTGGCGCCAGCCGTCCGAATCGCGTTTGCTTCTTGGTCCAGCAGGTTCGAAACGATTGCTCCCAGCAAATCGATGCCGCGTTCAATTTCGAGGTAGGGTTCGCCGATCCCGAAGCTGCGCGCGACGACGATTTGCGAGTTTTCCCAGATGACGTTTTTAGTGTCGTCTTCGTGGACTTTCACTTGCATCGTCAGTCGAACTTCGTTGGAACTGCCCACATAGGAAATGTCATTCACGGTTCCCACGGGTTCGCCCAAAATGCGAACGTCCATCGATTTTCGCAGCCCACGCAACTGCGACTGATCTGCTTGTAAGTAGTACTCATTGCTTTCACTGAAAAATTCGTTCTTGTGCAGCAAAAGCAAAATGGTCGCGGCCGCAACGATCAGAAGCAGCAAAATGCTGGTTCCGACAATGCGCTGCGCGTTACGCTGGCGAAAGACCTCTGTCATCACGCGGCTCCCGTTTGAGGGATGAAGCGTTCATCGATGATTTCGTATTTGGCCAAGTGAGTGGAATGGACCTTGTTCCAAAGGTTGCGATTGTCGGTCACCCAGATCGTTGCACCGCCACGCTCGCGGAAACGTTTTTCGACAGCGAAAACACGTTCGCGAAATTCTTTGGGAACACCTGCAAACGGACGTTCGGCAATCAGCAGTAGGGGCTGACAAATGAGCGCTCGCACCCATTGATAAAGCCGCAGTTTCCAAGCGTCAACAAATGCGGGGCGACGGTCAGGAAAAGGAACCCCCAGTTCGCCGACCAGGCTGCGTGCGTGAGCAAACAGTTCGTGTTCGCTTCGGTCGGTGTGATGACGCTGGGCCAATAAAATGTTGTCGATCACACTTAGGTTTTGCAGCCAACCCGAATGATCAAAAACGCGACCTATCTTGGCACGCATTTCTCGCTGCTTTTCTCTGCTGGCCGATCGCCAACGTACTTCGCTGAATCGAACTTCGCCGCGTCGCGGCGTGATCAGCCCCAAGGCGCCACCGGGTAGCAACTGCTTGGTGGGGCCAGTTGGCCTCAAAATAAACGCCAGCTCACCGGCGTAGAGCTGGAGATTGATTCGTCGCAGTCTTGATTCGCGGCCAAATTCGCGCAAGGTCACATCCCGCATTTCCATGACTGGAATACGTTTTGGCTTTTCGCTAGCTGCGTCCTTTGCCATTTACTTTTCTAAAACAGGTCGAAGACCAATACCTTGCCGTAAATCAAAAACGATAGCAGGGCAGAGATCACAAAGACTGCTGTCAAACTTCTCACGCTCGCGCGGCTCGCCACGCGGGGCGTTTCGGTAATCGCGGTTTTTACCCCCAGGCCTTCGATGCAGCAGATCGCGCCAATGAACGCACCAGCTACAAAGGTTTTGGGAAGGAAAAACCACGCGTCATCCAGGCTAATTGCCCGGGCGATTTCGTCCAAATAGGCCAGTGGTCCGACGCGGACGACATTGATTGCCAATCCTACGACATAGCCACTTGCGAACATCACCAACAAAATAATCGCTGCCAGAAACGGGACTGACAGCATGGTGCTGATGATCCGCGGCATAACCAAATAGGACATCGGGTCGATACCGTGCGATTCGATTACATCCGTTTCTCCCGTGACTTCCATTAGCGACAGTTCCGTCGCCATCGCACTGGCACTTCGCCCAATCACGATCAACGAAGCAATCATCGGTGCCAAATCTCGAATCGTAATGCCAACAATCAGCGGCCATGCCGCTTGCATGCTGCCGCCAATCGATTCGGTCCACATCGCTGTTTGCACAATCAACAACAGTCCGGCCGCTGTCGAAATGCGAATCGCCACCGGCACGGCGTCTACAAACGTAAACAACAGTTGTCGCCAAAACACGCTTCGCACACTTCGGCGGTGATAGTTCATCATCAACTCGGGAACGGCTTGCGCGACGATCCCAAATAGATCCAAGTATTCGTTTAGCCGTCCAACGACGGCTTCGCCCATTGAATCGACGTTTCGCCAAAACCATGTCGTACGCGCTTTCCGAACTCGGGCAGACTGCACGTGGATAGCTCCGGCGAAGGAATTGAATGGGAAACGAAACCGCGCAGCGTTTTACTTGCAACGATACTTGTCTCTTGTCCAATCGGAGGTTTGCGAGCAAAAGAACGCATAAACTCCGTTCTCCTGCGGTGGTTCGTTGGACCGGTATCACGTGATCGCGATTTTGCCGCTCACGCCGGTTGGATGCGTCTCGGAAAAGTCGCCGCAATCGATCGATCACGAAGTCACGCAACTTTTCTCAAGCCAAACTATTTTCCGGAGAGCACCCAAGGGCCGTACGTTCCGTCGGAACGATCAATTCGATCAGCGAGGATTTGCAGGGGGCGGTCGTCGGGAAATTGTCGCGAAAGCTGTTCGACAGCCGCTCGGGCTTGGGCGTGTTTTGCCTGCTCAAACGTTCGCACTACCGATTCGTACTGTGACCACCAAGTGTTGTCCGCCGCCGAATCGAGCGGGGCCAGCTGAAAGACTCGCGTGGGATGGTCGATGCCGACCACGACGATCTCGCCTAAATCGCGAACACAAAATCCGTCTCCCATTCGTTCGCGGGTGGCTTGGGTGATCAGAATGGGGACGCCAAACGATTTGGTCGCACCCTCGACACGGCTGGCCAAGTTAACGGCATGTCCCAGCGGGGAGTATTTCAGTCGTGCCTTGCTGCCGGAGTTACCGACCAACGCGGAGCCGGTGTTGATGCCGAGCCCGACTTTTACGGCTCGGCCAATCCTCTGGTGCCAACGTTGATCGATTTCGCGCAGGGCGGTCTGAATGTCGATGGCTGCCAAACAAGCTTCTCTGGCATGCGTTTTTGTTCGGCCTGGCGCATTCCACATCGCTGCGATGCCATCGCCAGCGAAGTTAAACACAAAACCGCCGTGGTCATGAATCACGTGCGTCATGCAGTCCATTACTTCACGAACAAACGAATAGATCTCGTGAGCTTCGAGTTGTTCACCCAATTTGGAAAACCCGCGAATGTCACCAAACAGCAAAGTGAGTTCGCGTTCTTGGGCTTCCAGCCACTGCGGATTATTTTGCATCTCACGCACCAATTGTGGCGACGCAAATTGTTCCAGTTGAACCTGAGTACGAGTTTGTTCCGCTTCGGCGGTCAGTCGAGCCAAGCGGCTGCCGACGATTCCCGCAGCCACCTGCACAAGCTGCGCTTCCAAAGGCCGAATGCCATCGCAGTGAGAATGTTCGTTGACATCACGCGCGCCAAACAGGCAAGCCACCACTGCGCCGTCACTGTCAAAAATAGGCGCGCCCACAAATGCTGATACGCTGCTGAGACTTTTGGCAGATGCGAATTGGGGGGCATCCGCAAAAACAGTTTGCCGATACGCCAGAACATGCCCGACCACGTTGTGGCTGTAGACCGTGCCATCGGGGCTTTCGCTTCCGTACTGAACTTCGACTTTCCATTCTCCGTCACAGTTGACCACAACACAGCGGTCCAGGCCGATCATTTCGACAACCGCACGTGCAGCTTGTTCGTAAAATCCCGAGGCGCCCGAGGCTGATTCTTGAAGTGAAATGAGCCCCTCGAACCATTCGACCAAACACTCCGGGGAAATCTCTCCTTGAGTGGACAACGCGAGCGTGCCGACGGGTTTTCGTTCGCGGCCTTCGATCACTTGAGTGGCCGGAGGTTTCAAGAAACTGATGCCGATATCCAACGTTTCGATGCGGATATCGGTGCGGCCGATTCGTAGGTCAGCAGGCAATGGGAGCACTCGCTGGTTGGTCGATTCGATCGTTTCGCCCGATGCCAATGTGATCGCGCTGCTGCCAACGCACCGGACTAACAAACTGTTTTCGTCTTCGGTGGATTCCAATTCGACTTGTCGACGTGAAACGAACGGATCGGCAACGCTCAGTTCGGGATTGGCCGGGTCAGCTTGGCGACCAAAACCGCAAGGTAGTTTGATCGCCGCCAGCTTCTCTTGCTGATTCGGGCCGTTGATCGTGATTCCAATCATTGCAGGAAGATTCCTTTTTCCGATGCCAAATTTATGGAGTGGCTCGGGAAGAATTGCGCAGACGGGTTGGTCGATTGCATCCACCACGTCGCAGCAACACCGGCGGCAAAGAACAGGATCGCAAAGACGATCATCAAAACAATCGACACAGGGTTCTGTTTTGAATAATGCCCGACATCGTAGATCCACGATCTTGGCGCGACGGTCACGGCACGTCCATCGCGATAGCGCCGCAGGTCGTCAGCGAGATCACCGGGGGACTGGTAGCGATGCTTTCGGTCTTTTTTCAAGGCGTGCAAAACAATCCATTCCAGTTCGCGCGGTAGTTGTTCCACGCGAGTGCCGGGCGCGTCAGGTTCCGTTTGCCGAATGATTCTGAGCGTTTGGTCGATTGCTTTGGTGCTCAAGTCGGCCTGAGTAAAGGGCGGTTCCCCGACCAGCATTTCGTAAAGCACGACTCCGAGCGAGTAAACGTCGCTGCGAGTATCCACGTCCGATGGTTTGAAGGAAGCTTGTTCGGGGCTGATGTATTGGAGCGATGCCGTCGATCCGCCGTAGTGAGTCGCCACGGTCTGTTGCCCGAGTTGGCTGCCGATTGCTCGCGAGATTCCGAAGTCGATCACGTTGGTGTGTGGCTGTTGGTCTTGTTCGGCGACCAGTATTTTGGACGGTCTTAAGTCGCGATGGATGATGCCTTTTTGATGTGCGTGCTGCACGGCATCACAGGCCTGGATGAAAACATCGACGCGTTCGTCAAAGGAACATGCGTTGTCGATGGACCATTGGGTGATCGGCACACCGCTGATCCAAGGCGTCGCGAAATAAGTCGATCCGTCCGGCGTCGTCGCGGCTTCGGACACGCCGACGATGTGAGGGTGGTCCATGATTTCCATGGACTGTTGTTCAAAGCGAAATCGATTCAAGACGTCAGCCGAATCGAACTCGCGTTTGAGAAATTTGATCACCACCTGCTGGCGAGTTGGACGGAACTGGGTTGCTTGGTAGCTGACGCTGAAACTGCCGTCGCTGATTTTGGAAACAATTTTAAACGTTCCCACCGTCGACCCGATCAATCGATCGTTGCCTTGAGCAAGGTGGTTAGCGTTCAGGTCGTCGACCAACCAGTCATTGGGGTCTCCCAGTTGCGCAAACCGTTTGGAATACTCGGGAATCGACGGTTTGTCGCCGATTTTTTGCCGGAGCAGAAGTTCCCACTTCGCCAATCGCTTCAGAATCTCCGGCGCGCTGAGCAGTGAGAAACGTTCGGCGTACGTTTCGACGGTGGGTGGTTTGACGTAGGTTGCTTGTTCAATTTCGACCGGTCCTGCGAAGCTGATTTTTTGCCAGCGAAACGCCATGTCGGCTTTCACTATCGTTTCGATCACATCGGCGTTTGATGGACCGTCTGCTTGGTCAAGCCAGTCCTCGATCGTCAGTGTGGGAGTCTTTTCGAGCGACGAAACAAAGAGTTGTGCCGTTTGTTCGTCGTAGTGATCGGGAGGGATAAACGGCATGTCAATTATGGAATCAGTTCGGGCTGGAATGAGACACTCGGTCATCAGCATAGTGCACGATCCGGCGAAGTTTGCTCCGCTCACTGAACCAAATCGGCCGACGCTGTTTCTTCGGCACGCTGTTTTTCGGGCGTCGTCACTGTGATTCAGTGTCGGTGTTTGCAGCTGTTTTACAAGTTGCCTTGGTGCTGACCATGGCGCCGCGTTCATCTGTCGCCGTGACGAACCAAGCCGTCGCGTTGGCGAAGTCGGCCGTCGCTTTGATCTTTGAACCTTCGATCGTGGCCGCTTGGCTGAGCCACTTTCGCTCACGAAACAGTCCTTTGTCATTGGTGAGATGAAGTCGAGCAGATTTTAGTTTTGATTCGCTGGAAAAAGCGACTTGCAATGCGTTGTCTTGGATTTCTGCATCGCTCAGCTTCGGCAGTGGTAAATCGCCGTTTAACTGGCTGTCGATGAAGGAGTCGATTTCTTTGGGCTCCCATCCCGCTTGATGACTGTGTTTCATGTTGGGTGCGATACGAATCGAGTTTTGATCCGGCACCAAATCAAAGCTGCGAGAATAGCTTGGTAGTGGGTAATGTTTGTCATTCGTTCCATTGACAAAGAAAATCGGTACCCGGCAATTGGCCAAATGGCTGGACGGATCGTACTGTTGAATCCATTGCTCGCGTTGTGCCGGGGGCAACGCATCGATCAGCGGGCGCTGCACCGATTCTCCGTCGTGCAAAAATCCGCAACCATAAACCGGCACCGCCGCTTTGAAACGGTCGTCGATCGAGGCTGTGATGCACGTCGTGTATCCGCCCCAGCTGATGCCGGTAATGGCCGTTCTGTCGGCGTCGATTTCGGGAAAGCTGCGTACGAGTGAATGAGCGCGAATGACGTTGCCGATGGCATGAAAGGGCCAGTCGTCTTGGAGTGTGCCTCCGACGCTGGAGAATTTCTCGGCGTGTCCTTGATTGGGGCCGCCGTTTTCAAGTCGTTTACGGCCGGCTCGCATGTCGACGACCAATTCCCCGGCATCAAATTTGGGAGACTGCGGTCGATGGCCTGCTAGATCCATTGCGATTGCTGCATAACCTCGTTTCGCCCACTTCCAAACCCAAGGAGCAAACGCAGTGCCGCCTCCACCGTGGACCAATACGACGCAGGGCAGATTTTTGTCCAGTGACGGATCGTTTGCGATCGATCCAGGCGTGGCGTAAAACGCGAACACATCGGTTGGCACGCCGTCAACGGTTTCGCCTTTGTAGATCAATTCGCGAATCGGTTTGGCTTGGTCGATCCATGTTGCTTGGGGGGATCGGCCAAGTCGTCGCATGTCCCAAACCGACAGCGATGGTTTGATGAAAACGCTTTGGAAGAACTCCAGCGCTGCTTGCCGAGTTCGCGGATCAAGGAACGTGACCATATGGCCTTGGCCGGCCAGCGCCAGGAAGCGAACGTCGCAGCCAGCGTTTAGTAGTTTTCGACGGAGCGAGCGGCTGCTGGCGATTGGGACCATGAAATCTGATTCGCCGTGAATGATTTGCATGGGTGGATCACCTGCCGACGCGTGCGCGGTGGGGGAGGCAGCGGTGTAGACGTCGCTTTTTTCGCGGCGCGAACCTCCCAGGAAATACGACATGCCCGTATTGTCGATTGGCAAAGTACGAAAGTCGCAGGGCGGCCCGCCGGCACAAACCGCATGGACGGTGGGAACTTGGTTCCAACGCGGGTCGTTCGCTTTCCATTCACTGGCAGCTTGCTGGGTGGCGGCCGGTTCGTCGGCCAACATTGCGACCAGAGTCGATAGATGTCCACCGGCCGAATAGCCAAACAGTCCTAGACGCTCCAAGTCAATTGCGAACTCGTCAGCGTGTTGGGCCGTCCAGATCAAAGCTTGCCGAACGTCGTCGACCTGACGCGGGAACTTATGCTTGGGCGCCAGGCGATAGTTGATGGTAACGACCACAATGCCGTGGCTGGCCAGCAGGCGCGAGTAGCCTTCCAAAGTCCATTTGTCGCCGGTCATCCATGCCCCCCCGTGGACGATTACCACGGCGGGCCGTTTTTGAGTCACTTTTGGCGACTGTTCTTCGCTAACCAACGCGGGCTTTGGCAGATACACGTCACACAGGCCAGCTTTGCCTTCCGCGTCGCTGTACTTCAGGTCAGCCAAGCATTTCACGGCAACCTTGGTCGTCAGCGGGTTTGGCTGGGCAAGACAGGTTTGCCCCCCCACAACCCAGACAGCGATGATCGCTAGGATCCGGGGGCTCATGCGGTCAGTCGTTGGCACATTGGTTCTCATAAGCATCGGTAGAAAGTCGCCTTGTGGGGCTAGCACGTCGTCGCAGCATGAAAAATGGGGCGGTGGGCTGATCTGGGTTCAGCCGTATAATAGGACCCGCGACCAACTTGGTCCCCGCAACCCTTTTACCAAAAAAGCTAAACCATGCCGGTCGAGCTCAATTCGGTGCCCGAAGCCGTTGATGCGATTCGTGGCGGCGAAGTCATTATTGTCGTCGATGCCGAAGATCGTGAAAACGAAGGCGATTTTATCTGCGCAGCTGAAAAGGCTACGCCCGAGACGATCAATTTTATGCTGTCCGGGCGTGGTCAGCTATGTGTCAGCGTGCTACCAGAAGTCTGCAAACGACTGGAGTTGTTGCCGGTGGTCGCACAGAACGACGCGCCACTTAAAACCGCGTTTATGACTCCGGTGGATATTCGCGAAGCCAAAACGGGGATCACGGCCAGCGAACGCAGTGAAACCATCCGCCGACTGGCATCGCCGGATTGCACGACCGACGATTTCGTTCGACCCGGGCATGTGTATCCGTTGTTGGCGAAACAAGGCGGTGTGCTTCGTCGCGCCGGACATACCGAAGCCGCCATGGATTTGTCACGCATGGCTGGATTGGCGCCGGCGGGCGTGCTCTGTGAAGTGTTGGATGATTCGGGAGACCGAGCATCGCGTGACGGGCTGGTCGCAATCGCAAAAAAACACGATCTGAAGATCATTAGCATCGAGCAGTTGATTGCCCACCGACGCGTCAGCGAAAAACTGATCCGCCGGGCGGCTGAATCCAAGCTGCCAACGAAGTACGGTGATTTCCAGATCGTTGTATTCTCGGTCGAGTATGAAGCTCAAGAGCCGATCGCATTGGTCTTTGGCGATCTGACGGCACCAGGGACTGCGCCGTTGGTTCGGATGCACAGCAGTTGCTTTACCGGCGACCTGATCAATTCGCTGCGTTGTGATTGTGGCGATCAATTGCACATGGCGCTCAACATGATCAGTAGCGAAGGTCGTGGTGCGCTGGTGTACTTGCCGCAAGAAGGACGCGGGATCGGGCTGGCACAAAAAATTCGCGCCTACGCGTTGCAAGACGAAGGGATGGATACGGTCGAAGCCAATCACGCACTGGGGTTCAAAGCGGACATGCGTGACTACGGCATTGGTTTGCAGATTCTGAAAGACTTGGGGCTGAGCGACGTTCGCCTGTTAACGAACAACCCAAAGAAAACCGAAGCCTTCAACTTGCGAGGCTTCGACCTAAACGTTGTCGACCAAGTGCCCATCGTGTCTGCGGTCAACGAGCACAATAAGAGTTACCTGGAAACCAAACGCCAGAAGATGGGCCATAATTTGCCAGAAATGTAGGCCAGTTTGATGTGGCCTCCGTCTACGTCGGACAACTCTACGCCGGACAACTCAACGTCGGTCCCCGTGACAAACGTGGGCCCGCTTTGACGACGCGAGATATTGACGACGCGAGAATTCGATTCGACACCTTGATGTTTTGAAATGACTCCACCCTTTTTACCGAAACGCGTCGCGATTCTTGGCGTCGGACTGTTGGGTGGCAGCCTGGCTCTTTCACTGCGCCGGAAATTGCCGCAAACGCAATTTGTTGGCTACTCGCGTAGCGAAGCGAAACGTCGACTCGCGATCGACTTGGGGGTGATCGACGTAGCGGCACCGTCTATCGAAGAGGCCAGTGATCACTCCGATGTGATTGTCGTCGCCGCACCCGTCGACAAAATTGCCGAAGTGGCCAACTTGGCGGCGGCTGCGGCACCGCCAGATTGTTTGATCACGGATGTGGGTAGCACCAAGGCAACCATCGTCGATGCCATTTCACTGCCGAATTTTGTTGCCGCGCACCCTATCGCTGGCAGCGAAAAGACCGGGGCCCAGAACGCAACGGCGGAGCTGTTTGACGGCAAGTTGATCGTGATTACGCCGGGGCCGATGACCGATTCGGCAAAGCTGCAGGCTTGTGAACAGTTTTGGCAGCTCACTGGAGGCCGAACCGTTCAGCTGAGCCCGGCCGAACACGATGCCCACTTGGCAGCCGTCAGTCACGTGCCACACTTGATGTCGTCGCTGGTGGCAAGGCTGCTGCCCGATGCGGCGGGCGATTTGGTTGGCTCTGGCTGGCGCGATATCACACGCGTCGCGGCGGGAGATCCAACGCTGTGGACGGCGATCTGTAGCGAAAATCGTCTGGCCATTTTAGAGCAGCTCAAACGACTGACGGACGACGTCGAAAGTCTGACGGCCATTTTGCGAAACGCCGACGACCAACGATTGCACGAATGGCTCCGCGAAGCACAAATGCTGAAGCAAGCTACTGAGTGACGAGAAGCGTAAGTGACCAAAAACCTGTTTGCGAAATCCCTTTCTTTTAAGTACGAAAACGAGTAACCGCTATGCCGCTTTGGCAAATCGATATCTATCCCGCCGAGGGACAAGTTGACCGCGAAGGCGACCGTACCAGCGAAGAGATTCGCGAGCTGGGGCTCGGCGAACAGGTCGACGTTATCTTTGCACGTAGCTTTTTGGTTCAAGGCAATTTCAATCGCGACGATGCCGTGCGTTTAGCCAGCACGCTCCTTTCGGATTCGGTGACCGAGCGTACGGTCGTGGCGATTGCTGGGCAAGCAGATTTGAATCAGCCGCCGCAGTTCAGTAGCGACGCGGGTGCCGGTTCGCGCTTGGTCAATGTGCTGCCCAAACCAGGAGTGATGGATCCCGTTGCTGCCAGTACGCTGGGAGCAGCCAAAGACGCGGGCATCGAAGTCGACGCGGTGCGGACGATGCGCAAGTATTGGTTGGACAAAGCCGTCGATGATGCGGCGTTGGAATCGATTTGCAAGAAAGCTCTGTCGAACGATTCAATCGAACAAGTGGTCGTCGGACCTTTGGAGATGGATCAGCTTGACGTAGGCGCGCCCTATGATTTCGAATTGACCACGGTTCCGATGAGTGGGCTGGATGACGCAGGCTTGGAAACGCTTTCGCGTGATGGCCAGTTGTATTTGACGTTGGTCGAAATGCAGACGATTCGCGATCACTTCAATTCGATTGGTCGCGAGCCGACGGACATTGAATTGGAAACGATCGCACAAACTTGGTCCGAACATTGCAGCCACAAAACGCTGGCCGGCCGCATTCACTACCGCGGCCCTGGGGCGGATGGATCGCCCAACGGCGATGAACGTCAATACGACAACATGCTGAAGGAAACGATCTTTGCCGCCACGCAGCAAATCCGAAAGAATCTGGGCGACGATGACTGGTGCGTTAGCGTTTTTAAAGACAACGCCGGCGTTGTGACCTTTGACGATGAATTTCACGCCTGCTTTAAAGTCGAAACCCACAACCACCCTTCGGCGTTGGAGCCGTACGGCGGTGCGAACACGGGGATTGGTGGTGTGATTCGCGACCCGATGGGCACCGGGATGGGAGCAAAGCCAGTCTGCAATACGGACGTATTTTGCTTTGCTCCGCCGGAGACCGATGTGGATTCCCTGCCGCCTGGCGTGTTGCATCCACGTCGCGTCATGAAAGGCGTCGTGGCCGGTGTACGTGACTACGGCAATCGGATGGGAATCCCGACCGTCAACGGTGCGGTCTACTTCGACGAACGCTATCTGGGTAATCCGTTGGTCTACGCCGGCAACGTCGGCATGATTCCGGTTGGCATGGAAGAAAAAGAAGTCAAGCCAGACGATTTGATCGTCGCGATGGGGGGACGAACCGGGCGTGATGGCATTCATGGTGCCACGTTCAGTTCGGCTGAGCTGACCAGCGAGTCCGAATCGCTCTCTGGCGGCGCTGTTCAAATCGGAAACGCCATCACCGAAAAAATGGTGTTGGATGTTTTGTTGCAAGCACGAGACCGCGGACTCTACAACGCGGTGACGGACTGCGGAGCCGGTGGATTTTCCAGTGCGGTCGGCGAAATGGGCGAAGAGTTGGGCGCCGAAGTTTGGCTGGAAAAGTGTCCTCTGAAATATGACGGCCTGACCTACACCGAGATTTGGATTTCCGAAGCGCAAGAGCGAATGGTGTTTGCTGTTCCGCAGGAATCGGTAGACGAATTAATTCAACTTTGCGAAAGCGAAGGTGTTGAGGCCGCGGTCATCGGACGTTTTGCGCCAACCGGCCGACTGCAATTGACTTACCACGGTGAAACCGTCGGTGACTTGTCCATGCAATTCATGCACGACGGCAGGCCGCCGATCATCCGCGATGCCGTCTATTCACCACCGGAAACGGTGGCTGTCGATTTGCCAGCGATGTCCAGTGATGATCACCGCGATGCGTTGCTGTCGATCATGGGCAGCTACAATGTTGCCAGTAAGCACTGGGTGATTCGTCAGTACGATCACGAGGTCCAAGGGGGTAGCGTGGTCAAGCCTCTGGTCGGTCCGCAATGTGATGGCCCAGGCGACGCCGCCGTCATTCGTCCGTTGGTCAGCAGTAGGCGTGGACTGGTCATCTCCTGTGGAATGAACCCACATTACGGCGACTTTGACACTTACCACATGGCTGCGTCGGCGATCGACGAAGCGATGCGAAACGCAGTGGCTGTGGGAGCGGATCCATCGAAGATCGCCATCTTGGACAATTTCTGTTGGGGCTACACCGACCGCGCCGAAACACTCGGCTCGCTCGTCCGGTCCGCGATTGCTTGCCAAGACTTGGCAATAGCGCTCGGGACGCCATTCATCAGTGGCAAAGACAGTCTGAATAACGAATTCAGCTACTTTGATGACGATGGCACGAAGAACACGATTGCAATTCCTCCGACCTTGTTGATCAGCGCGATGGGCCAGATCGCCGACGTGTCGCAAAGTGTCACCATGGACGCCAAGGAAGCGGGCAACGTGGTTTTCCAAGTCGGAGCAACGAAAAGTGAACTGGGTGGATCCCACCTTTGTTTGGTCAACGGTCTCAGCGGCGGGCAGGTCCCAACGGTTGACGCCATGGTAGCGAAAACAACGTTCGCAACTGTTCACGGCGCGATATCGTCGGGGCTGCTACGATCCTGCCACGATTTGAGCGAAGGTGGGCTGGCAGCCGCTGCGGTCGAAATGGCCATGGCTGGCGGGCTTGGGATGAAGCTTGCTATCGATGGAATCGGTGGCAAATTGTCCACCACCGAAGTGCTGTTCAGCGAATCGAACACGCGATTCCTGGTTGAAACGACACCTGAAAACGCGGCCGAATTTCAAAAGCGTTTCACCGATGCCGGGATTCCAGTTGCTCGACTAGGTACAATCGAATCAGGCGACCAGCTGACAATCACCCAGGGCGGAAACGTCACGTTAGATGTGAGCGTGTCAGCAGCGAAAAGTGAGTGGCTCAAGCCGCTTGACTGGTAGCATATCACTCTCCTGCCAACGCGAACTCCCTTCCTCCTCCTCGCAGCCAAATATGATCTCAGCCGCAACTCCTGATGTTTCGACGACGACCTTGGTTGTTTCGCGGGGACAGTCCCGCAATCCCAAGAAGCGAGATTTGGAACAAGCGATCGTCGACGCGGCTGAAAAAATGGCAGGCGTGGACGTGATCGTCATTCCCCACTTGTACGACCTGCCCAGGTCCAGCGAGTCGTATCAGCGGCTTGCCGAAGTCGAAGGCGATATTGTTTTTGTGTCGTGGATTTATTCGCGTGCTGCGCACTGGGTTTTGGATCGCAACGGCGTGCAAGGGCAGTCGGGCGAAGTGATGATGGGCGACGAGGATGATGACGCAGAAGAGCCTCCCGCACCGGACGCTCCTGAAACTGAAGCAGTCGACCGAGTCGTGGATTTGTATCCGCGGCCTGATCGATCGATTCATTGTTTGGATCTGAAACTCACTGACAAAGCCGGGCCGTATCTAGAAGAGATTCTGCGGATTGTGGGACTGCCCAGCGACGAGCTCGTCAGTCTGCCTGTTATTGGTGGCAAGATCGTTCAAGTCGACGAAACGACTTCGCGACGCTGGTACCCTGTGATTGATTTCAGTCGCTGCACCAATTGCATGGAGTGCGTCGATTTTTGCCTCTTTGGTGTCTACGGTGTCGATGGTGCCGAGAACATTTTGGTGGAGCAACCTGACAACTGCCGAAAAGGTTGTCCCGCGTGCAGTCGAGTCTGTCCCGAGAATGCCATCATTTTTCCACAGCACAAAGCGCCAGCAATTGCTGGTGCCCAGGTTGATGGCGAAGAAGGATTCAAGATTGACCTGTCGCAGCTCTTTGGCGCTCCGGCCGGAGGAGATGATCCGATCGCCACGGCCGCGCGTGAACGAGACGAACAGCTGCTTTTAACGGGGCGAGACGCTGTTGGTATCGATGATCAGCTGAAACGTCGGCAGGAAAATTTGGCGGTGAAGCCCAAAGACAAGCTGGATGATTTGCTCGATTCGCTCGAAGAATTTGACCTTTAGTCAATCGCGTGACTTTGCCGCAAAGATCAAAATGGTGATGTTAAAGTTGACGTAGCTTGCGGCCCTTTTCACCCGTCAACTCGGGGTCAATTCGCGCCACCTGAAGTCCGATAGCACTGAGAGAGTCTCTCGCAAGCTATGGAGTCAGTTGTGCCCGCAACACATCATCAGATATCTGTTCGTCGTCAAACCCGTCGTCTTTCTCTCTTCGCGGCGCTGTTAGCAGCGACCACGTTGACGCCGGCGACTTCGTTTGCCGAGCAACGGTCAACGTTGCATTTGATACCGCCCAAGAATGCTCCGGAAAATACTGAAGTAATCGGCCCGCTGAAATTGCTGAACCCGGCCGCAGAGGTGGCTGAACGAGAGTCTGTCCTTGAAGCAGAAGTCGTCAAGGACACTGCCAAGGACGTCGCGGTGCGAAAGCCCGTGCCTGCTCAGACGAAACAGTCGACCGCATCGGTGCGAAATAATACACAGCGATCGATGAGTGCCGTCCCGACGCAGAACGCTACTTACCGTGGTGTGCAAAGCACGTTGAAAATGCAGCCTGTAGCGGGGCCAATCTTTGGGCGAGGAAATCGAAACGGGCAGCCGCTGTTTCGATTGCGAGGCCGCACGAACCAGCATCCGGCTTCCAACCACAAGCACCAGCAACCGAGCCAATCCGGCGCCACCCGCGCGCCGCAAAACTTGCCGCAACCGCCTCGTTCGGTCGCGGCAGCCAACGCACCGAGTGCCCGAGTCGCTGAGCAGACGCTTCGTCATACTGAGACCGGTGGTTGGGTATCACGAAACGGAACACAAGGTTCGCAGCCTTTGCGAGATCCCAATGCGCGGTCGGCGGAAAGCTACACGCCAAGCTATGCCAGCGAGAATCGCGCGGAGGCGGAACGCCGGTATGCAGTCGGCGACGTGGGGAGTGCGGCAAGGGATCAGCGATCCGCCGATCCCCGTTTGGCTGAACCTAGCGCGCGGGAGCCTCGCACGATCTCGCCTCGTTTGAGCGAGCCTCACGCCATTGAACCTCGTGCGATCGAGCCCCGACGTCCTGTCGCATCGACGCTGGAATTCAAAACTCGCGCTCCACAGGTTGATCCGCCTTCCTTGACGCCACCGGCCGATCTGCGTGCCAGCGAGCGTGTGGACTTGCAAGTGGATGATCAAGTGCAGGCTGTCGAACCGGGGCGAAGTGTGCTCAGTTTTAAAAAGCAGCCGGCGCCGCGATTGGAAAGTCCAAAGACAAAATCGCAATCTAGCACCAACGATCAGATCGCCGAAGCGCTTGAGCGACTGGAACAGCTGGTGCCGCCCGCGAACGAGACACTAAATGAGCCGATGAGGCTTGCTCCGCTGGCGAAAAAGCCCGTCGAGCGTCTGGCTCCCAAGAGCGTTCCCGCGGCTGACGTTGCCCTGCGTGAAAAGTCAGAGTCGTCCACGGAGCCGTCCGAAGCAGAAAGAGCGAAGGACGATATTCGCGAAGAGCTTGCCAAGGAGGCAAAACGCCAGCAAGAACGGTTGGAAGCCGCCAACAAGACTGACGCGCCTCGCGTGGCCAAACGCTCTGAGATTCGAAGAGATCCCGCAAAGGCGTCAGCGAGTGCTTCGCTTTCGCGACAAGAAACGGCCAGTCGTGGCAGCAGCCGCGTTGGTGACTTGGACACATCTTCGCCGCAGTCTGGCAGCTCCGCCGAACAATCGGTCACGTTGGACTACGTCGGCATGCCTGCGACACCGATTCAAATCACTCCCTACGTTCAGCGAATGCAGCCCGGCATCGCACGAGTGCTTCAGTACTATCACGATCGACCTGAAAAGGCGGCCGGGCGAAGCAACTGGGGCATGATGCACTCCATCATGGTGTACGGCGTCAACACGCGTTGTGCGGTGGGCAGTCGTCACTACAGCACGATCGCTTGGATTGCCGGCAACAATGTTTGTCGTGGACAACGACTGTTTACCTCGCAGGGCGGCAGAATCCAAGTCAAGAGCGGAGTGGGGCTTCAAGGTCACCAGGCACAGCTGTTAACGGTGTTATCACTGTGCGATGTTCCGTCGAACTACCCGATTTACGCCGACAACGTCCGCTACTCGATGCAAGACATCATCGAACAAGAGAAATTGGCGTGCAAAAGTGGCGAGGAGCTCACGTTCACATTGATCGGGCTTTCGCACTATCTCAATACCGACGACCAATGGATTGCCTCAGATGGGCAGCGTTGGGACTTCGAGCGACTGATCCGCGAAGAGCTTCGCCAGCCGATCGTGGGTGCCGCGTGTGGTGGTTCGCACCGTTTGATGGGTTACGCCCACGCACTGAGAAATCGACGTGCCGAAGGAAAGCCGATCACTGGTCAGTGGGCGCGAGCCGAAAAGTACGTACGTGACTTTGTGAACTACACCTATTCGTTGCAAAATCGCGATGGATCGATGGGCACGAACTGGTACGAAGGCCGCGGCGACAGTGGAGACGTTGATCGAAAAATCCAGACGACCGGCCACATGGTCGAGTTTCTGCTGACGACGACTCCGGATTCTCAGTTGCAAGATCCGCGGCTCGTCCGCGGCATCGCATTCTTGTTGAATTCGATGAATCGCGACCTGGGCCACGACTGGAAAATTGGTCCCAAAGGCCACGCACTTCGTTCTTTGGCGATGTACCACGATCGGGTATTCAAGTCTGGACCTGCGTACCGTCCTGATTCGATTGCCAAGCATCCGTCGACCTATGGATCGAAACGCTGATCCAGCGAGATATTCGCGGTCGTTTTGCCCAAAGATCGACGGGTTTCGGAGGCAAATTCGCTTCGGTTGGCTATTGCAGATGACGCGAATGAGCTAAAAAGATGCTTCTTGATTTGCATCCTTTCGACCTCCGTTGCCACCGATGGCGAACCAGCGACTAACCAAACACAACACGGCCATGTTGAGGGCCGCTTTTGAGTTGCAGAAGGATTTGAGCGCTGATGCTCTCTTAGTACTTCTGGATGGTCATACGGACTGGAAAAAAATCTCGCAAATGTCCAGCGATATGGAGCTGGATAAGCCTGTGATCGTGGCAGTCGATTCTTCGGACGATTTGGAAGGGGCGGCAGAAGCTGGCCTCCGGCCGCTCGCTCTTAACAAAGAAAAAGCTCCTCTGCTGGAACGTTTGCAGCATGCTCTCTTGGAAGCCGCTGCGGACGAAATGATCAAGATTAACGGCGAAGTGATTGCACTGTATGGTGGTTTTCAGCAAGGTCGACTCGATTCGATCAGCCACCTAAAGCTAGACGAACGGATGCGTCGTCTAACCACGCGTGATCTGCAGATGCTGGAAAGCAGCGTTCCGCTGAAGACCATCAAGACTGTGGTCGATTTAGCGGTGCAGATTGGTTTGGAGGGGCGCGAGGGCAAGCCCGTCGGGGCCTTGTTCGTCATCGGCGATACTCGCAAGGTGCTGGATCACGCCAGTTACTCCGGTTGCGATCCGTTTCGCGGCTACAACCGCAAAGAACGCAGTCTGATGGACCCCAAGGTTCAAGAGGATGCGAAAGAGATCGCGCAGTTGGACGGTGCCTTTGTGGTGACCAGCGACGGCGTCATCGAACGTAGCCGGCAGATGCTGGAAGTGCTGCACGAAGAATTGAATATGTCCAAGGGCCTTGGATCGCGTCACTGGGCCGCCGCGGCGATCACGCGGCGAACCAAGGCCATCGCCGTGGCCGTCAGTCAATCGACAGGCACCGTGCGTCTTTACCAAGACGGGTTCTTGATGTTGCAGATTGAGCCCATGGACAAAGGCATCAAGTGGCAAGAGATCGCGTTCAAACCGCCTAGTGCCAGTGGCTCGGAACAGTAGATTCGTCTCGCCGCAATGTTTCTGCCGCAATGTTTCTGCCGCAATGTTTCTGCCGCAATGTTTCTAACGCGGTGTGGGTTCAGCCGACTGGGTGACTGTCACGCGTTTTCGTTCAGGCCGATTCGGCTTTGCAACGAGACAGGTAGTCCGTCCAGACTTCGCCCGCCAGCTTGTCTTCACCTAAACGGATCGTCTCGTTGACATTCAGATTGCCTTCCAAGATGTGCGCTGAATTCAAAGCGTAGAATCCTGGGACGCTGGTGACGATCGGTGGAAGACGAGTGCTATAGTCGATCGTTGCGAGTGCCGCGACGTATTTGGCGCGGGCGATCTGAAATGCTGTGACGTTGTCTCGCGAAAAATGATCGTACATTTTCTCCAGCGTCGAAAGGCATTTCTCCTTGTAGTCTTCGTCACTCTCCTGCAGGCCGTCATGGTCGTCCGGCAGGTACTTGGGCAGATAGACCAAGTGTTGTCCGTCTAGCTGTGTCTGGGAATCGACGATCGTCGACATTTCGATCACAGCCGTCAGGGGAACCCAAGTATCGGTAATGTTCGTGACGTAATAGGGGCTGATCGGCTTCTTCAACAGCATCGATGCACAGACGACGCCGATGTATTTGATGCCGTTGAGTTCTTGTTTCTCTTGATCGCTCAGTTCTTCGCATTGTTTCGCGATCAGCGGGGACGCGATTGTCGAGACAACATTGTCAAAACGTTCAATGCGGCCTTCGCCAAAATCGACTTCCAGTTGTCCACTGGGCGAACCATCATTGCACTGGCGGACCGATGTGACGGGATGCCCTGCCAGCAAACGAACGCCTTTATCCGTCAAGTATTCGCAGAAACGTTCTAGGATGCGTGCGTATCCACCGGGCACGTAACCGAACATTTCCTTTTTGGCGCCACTGCGTCGGGCTTTGTACATTCGCGCCGTGTGTGCCCAGATAAAAGCGGCCGACGTCTGTTTGTAGGCTTCGCCTAGTTTTGCTTTGAGCAGCGGCAGCCATACTTTTTCAAACGCCCCATTGCCTGACCAGCGACGAAGCCATTTTTCGACCGACAGCTTTTCCATTCTTCGCCAATTGCGAATCTTGGAGGCGTAAAAAATGGTGCCGCCCAGACGTAACCGCTCAAACATCGATAGCGGTGGGAACTTCAGAAACTCAGCCGTATTGCTCATCGAAAGCAATTCGCCACCGGCGTAGAACCCGGTTCGAGTTTCGACCCAGTCGAGTTCTTTTTCCAGGCCAAGTTCGTCCAGTAACTCACGAAGGTATGAATCACTCAGCAACGTCACGTGATAAAACCGGTCCCAGGTGATGTCACCCAGTTTCCAGGCACTCGCAAGTCCGCCAAATTTCGGGGCCGCTTCGGCGATCGTGACGTCTTGTCCTTTGGCTACCAAGTCCTTGGCAATTTTGAGACCCATGACGCCGCCGCCGACGACCAGCCACTTGCTCTTCGGATTGGTGCTCACAGGACTACTTCTTAATCCCGAAGCGATTACGGGCGAGCAATTTAAGTGTCAACCAAATGGTCTTGAAGACTTGCATCTTGCTTTCGCCGCCTTTGCGATCGTAACGCAAACGCAGGGGAGCTTCGCCGAACAGGACGCCTTGCTTTCGCAGTTTCAGCAGGATGTCTGCCATGCAAGAGAATCCTTTTTCGCCGACCAAGTCGTCGCCGTGGTCAGCGAAACCTTGGCGGATCACCGAAGCGCGGTAGGCGCGATAGCCGGACGTGTAATCACGCACACCGCGTGTGGGGAACATGACGGTGAACAGTGCTCTTGCACCTAAGCTAAGGAGCACGCGTTCAAAGGGAACGCCAACCGCACAGCCGCCGCTTTCAAAGCGAGATGCGATGACGACGTCGCAGCCTTCGTGGATCATTTGCACCATGCGGTTGATCAATCCCGGCGGGTGCGTGTTGTCGGCATCCATCGTCACGATGATGTCGCGTTCGCCAGCACGGTCGACGGCTTCGCGAAGACCATCGCGAATCGTCACGCCCAAGCCAGCGTTTTGTTCGTGCTGAAGCAAGTGGATCGGCATTTGAAACGACATTTGTGACGCGATCTTTGCCGTGTCGTCGCTGCTGCCGTCGTCGACGATCACCACTTCGTAGGGCAAGTTGCTGTCGGCAAATGCTTCGCCAATTCGTTCGAGCAGTTCAGGAAGCGATTCTTGTTCGTTGTAGGCCGGCAACGCCATGATGACTTTGGCGGGGCGAAAACGCACGGAGTCCTTGGACGCTTTGAGCTGTTCGCTCGGCTCCAGAGACGCTTTTGCGGGTTGAAAAAATTCGTTTTCTGACGGCTGTGGCATGCTTCGTCTCAGTGGGCAATCTAGGTGGGCAACAACAGGCCATGCCGGTCACAGTGGATATCACACCTGACAAGGTGGTGTCGTGACGGGCAAGTGCATACATATTACTACCTGTAACGCCTTGAACAACTGCTACTTTGGCAATGGATATGCCGGTCTGCCTGATTCCGAGTGGGTAACCCCAAAGAACCGGATAACCGTTAGGATCCCACCTTTACGTCGAGACCGCCGGGATGGTTCGATCGGTGTTTTCGCTATCCTGGCCCAATTGCTTCCAGGCCATCCAGCACGCAAGTAGCATCAGGACGGCGACGCTGACACCAGATACGCTCGTCAAAACTCGCAGCACAACCGGGGCCGGATCAGCGCGACCGAGCAAAATTCGAGTCGAATAAAAACTGTACAGCGGAAGCACGATCAGTCCAGCAATCGTCAGTAGTTTCCATCTCTTGTGGCCTTCAGCACGCCGCCAGATTGCGGGTGATCCGATCAAAATTCCCACCAGCGGAGCGATCAACACCATCGCGTCATAGGATTGGTGATAGATGCTGGCCAGGAACGCACTGAGAATCAGAAGCCCAGTCAGCCCCGCTGCCCCGTCGTCGACGCCCGCCTTGTTTCGGCGGAAAAGCACAACCATCGGCAATGCCAAAACAAAAAACATGATGCCGACCAGTTTCGCTTGGCTTGGGTCAGCCTGCATCCATTTGGCGACGATGGCGGGCAAGTCGATTCGCGTCCATGTGTTCACAGGCATTTCGTCGGCAACCAGCATGTGCACATCCTGTGTCGCGCGGATGTCTTCGGCAATTTCCCAGACCCCGGTGATCAGGTTTCCTTCGCTGGCATGGGCGGCCAACCAAGCAAACGGAATCCCGGCTGCAACGAGACTCAGGACAGCCCCAATGGCCAGTGCTTTGTAGTTGCCGCGTGCCAGCATCAAGAAGCCCAGTGGCAAAATGTACGTTGGTTTCGCTGATACGATCACCAGAGCCAATGCCGCCAACCAAGGTCGCCGCGGTGCCCAGTGGATCGCCAGCAAAGTGGCCAGCACGATTTCCATCGTAAAATAGCCGACATACAAAGTCGATTGCCCGCCACGTGACAGCAGCAGCAGTCCGGTGATCATCAGTATCAGATCCCAGCGTCGATACCGGCCCACCATCGAGGCGACAAAAAAGCCGATCGCAAGCGCGGTCAGCACGATCAGGACGAAGTAGGCGACTTCTGCAATTCGCAGCGGCAGTATCGCAAGAGGTGCATGCATCGCGAAAAAGCCGGGCGAAAAGAACGGGACTTGTCGGTCGACCGGATAGGTCGTCGCGTAGACTTCGCCGTAAGGCGAGATGCCTTCGATCAACGCCGCGGTTGGAAAATACAGCCCGTTGTGAAAGTCACAGAAGCCTGCGTTATCGTGCGAAAACGGCCCTGGTACTTGGTATTTGGTGATCGCGCGGTAACCACCCAACGCGACACTAAACGCGATCAGCAGCAATCCGATAATCGTCAATCGATGGTCGTAGACGCCAAATCGCTCGCCTTCGGGACTCATCGCGGGCTGTCTCTGGGGAATAAATTCATTTGGTCTGCCCGCGATCAGATGTCGCCAACAATAACTTTGATCACAATTGGCCGTGTTCCCAAAGTCAAACCCGACTTCCAAAACTTGGCGAAGAATCTCGATTTGGAATGCTATTTCCCGGTCAGCAGTCGACGAGTCGCTGAAACAATATCATCCTGCAGCATCAATGATTCGCCCACCAGGACTGCTTTGACGCCCCCGCTCCGCAAAAGGACCAGGTCATCATGGCTGCGAATCCCACTTTCGCCGACGATCAGGCGGTCTGTGGGAACCGATGGGCACAGATCCAGGGTGTGCTGCAGCGTGGTATGAAACGTCCGCAGATCCCGATTGTTGATGCCGACCAAAGAGGTGCCGGTGGCCAAGACAGCTTCCAGATTATGGGCGTCGAACAATTCGATCAGCGTCTGCAGGCCCAATTCGGCGGCCTGGTCGTGAAGCTCTCGCAGTTGGCTGGGCGTCAGGCATTCGGCGATCAGCAAAACGCAATCTGCCCCAGCCTGTCGAGCTTGCAGCAGTTGGTATCGATCGACAATGAAGTCTTTACGCAGAAGCGGCAACTCCACCGCCGCGCGAATCGCTTTCAAAAATTCCAGTGACCCTTGAAAAAACGGTTCGTCCGTCAGCACGCTGATGCACGATGCTCCGCCTTGTTCGTAGGATCGTGCGATGGTGACGGGATCAAAATCTTGGCGTATCAATCCTGCCGAAGGGCTGGCACGTTTGACTTCGGCGATCAAATTGACGAAGTCGCCTGTCGCCAGCGCCTCATGAAAGTCGCGGCAAGGTGGCAGGTCTTTGATCGCCGCTTCTAATTCTGACGCAGGCACCTTGGACCGATCCGTTTGGATCGTTTCGCGTGTCTTGACAAGGATGTCGTCCAGAATTGTCATTAGTGCTTGAAGTGCCGGCGACCGGTCAGGACCATGGGAATGCCGTGCTCGTCACACGCATCGATTACTTCTTGATCGCGACGGGAGCCGCCCGGTTGAACCACGGCAACGACACCGGCTTCGGCAGCCGCTTCGATCGAATCGGGAAACGGAAAGAAAGCGTCTGATGCCAGGATCGATCCCGTTGATCGGTCGCCCGCTTTGTCGATCGAAATTTCGACGCTATCGACCCGGCTCATCTGTCCCGCACCAACGCCGATCAGAGAAGTGTCTTTGGCCAGCACGATTGCGTTGCTTTTGACGTGCCGAACCATTTCCCAGCCAAAGGAAATGTCGTCCCACATTTCGCTCGAGACTTTTGTTTTGGTGGGAGTCGACCACTGAAGCGGCGAACTGGTCATTCGGTCGGCGTCCTGAGCCAGCATTCCGCCGCTGATAAACCGCAGCTGCGTCGCGGGGGCCGGCAGATCAAGGCGTCCGACCTGCATCAGTCGAACGTTTTCTCGCCAGCGAGGCCGTGTCGTCAGCATGCCCACTGCACCGGCGGAAAAGTCTGGCGCGACAATCGCTTCGATAAACAGTCCGGGCTCGCACAGCATTTCGGCTGTTTCTTCATCGACCGTTCGGTTAAACCCGAGGACTGATCCAAACGCGCTGAGCGGATCACCGGCAAGTGCTTTGCGACACGCCTGGGCGAGCGAATCATCGGTCGCTGCACCACAAGGATTGTTGTGTTTCATCACCGACACGGCGGGCCGTGCAAAGCCGCGGACGATTTCCAGTGCGGCATCCAAGTCCAACAGATTGTTGTAGGACAATTCTTTGCCACTGAGCTGCCGGGCGGCAACCACGCTGGCGCTGCGAACGGTTGGATCCGAATAGACCGCGGCGCGTTGATGAGGATTTTCGCCGTATCGCAGCTGGGCTTTGCGACGCAGCGACAAATGCATGCTGGATGGAAATTCACCGGCGATTGATTCGCCACGCATGAAGTCAGCGATCGCACGGTCGTAGCTGGCGGTGTGCTCAAACGCTTCGGCAGCTAGCTTTTCGCGAAACTCAAGCGTTGTTCCGCCGAGATCGTCCAGCTGTTCTAGCAGTTGCCCGTATTGTTGAGGGCTGGTCGATACTGCAACGTCGACGTGATTCTTTGCGGCAGCGCGAACTAGGCTTGGCCCACCGATATCAATCTGTTCGACACATTCTTCGCGCGTCGCGCCGGGGCGTGCCGCCGTGGCTGCGAACGGATAAAGATTGACAATGACCAAGTCCATCGGAACGATATCGTGTTCGTCGATGGCATCCATGTGATCGTCGCGGTCGCGAATTGCCAGGATCCCGCCGAAGATTTTTGGATGCAGCGTCTTCACGCGGCCATCGAGCATTTCGGGAAAGCCGGTGTAGTCGGCGACGTCCAGAACTTCGATTCCAGACTGTTCCAGGTGTCGACGGGTTCCGCCGGTGCTGTAGATCGTCACGCCCGCGCGCTGCAGTCCAGCGGCCAGATCAGCCAGTCCCATTTTGTCGCTGACGCTGATCAGTGCATTTTGGACGGGAACGACTTCCGCTTCGGTGGCATCGGACACGGTTCAAGACTTCAAAGAGGAGGGTGGAAAAACGGCACTTTCGACGTGGTTTTCTAATCGCCCAGCCCGCCTTTGGTCAACTAGCCCAGCGATCAAACGCCATGTTGCCCAGCGATTAAACGCCGTTCGTGGCGGTCAAATCGTGCGTGATGGTACTGAGATTGTCCGCCATTGGCTCGGACAGTCGCGATCCCCGGCGTTGCTACGTCGCCGAAAAGCCGGATGGGCATGCCGGCCCGTTGTGACTTATTAGCTGCCAAAACGCCTTTGCTGCGAGGCTCTCTGGCGGGACTTTTTGAGGGTATTCAAACGCCTGCTACAGCCGGACGGCGATGCCAGCGTCTCGCATGATCTGTTTTGTTTCGGCGATCGTGAATTCGCCAAAGTGAAAAATGCTTGCCGCTAACGCCGCGTCCGCTTTGCCTTTGACAATCGCATCGGCAAGGTGGCTCGGGTGCCCGGCACCACCACTGGCAACGACCGGGATCGAAACGGCTTCGCTGACCGCTGCGGTGATCGGAAGGTCAAAACCGTCTCGCGTTCCGTCCGCGTCCATGCTGGTCAACACGATTTCGCCCGCGCCGAGCTTTTCGACTTCCAGTGCCCACTCGACTGCTTGCAGGCCCGTCGGCTTTCGTCCACCGTTGATATGGACTTCCCAAAACTCTTCGCCGTCCTTCTGCACTCGCTTGGGGTCAATGTTGACCACGATGCATTGGCTGCCAAATCGATCCGCTGCGCGACGTACAAAATCCGGGTCTTTGCAGGCGGCCGAATTGATCGACACCTTGTCACAGCCAGCGGACAAAAGAGCCCGCACATCGTCGACGGTTCGCACTCCGCCGCCGACAGTCAACGGCATGAATACCTGTTCGGCTGTTCGTCGCACCACATCGATGATGGTGTCGCGTTGTTCGTGGCTGGCCGTGATGTCGAGGAAAACCAATTCGTCGGCGCCTTCGGCTTCGTATCGCCGCGCGACTTCGACGGGATCACCTGCGTCCCGAAGATTAACGAAATTTGTGCCCTTCACGACACGGCCTTCATGGACGTCCAAACAGGGGATGACGCGTGCAGCAAGCATGATGATGGTACGTGAGAGAAAACGGAAATTCCGCTTCCATCGTAATCATCTCGCTGCAAAAGCGCAAGCCGAGGTGGTACTGGCGAAGTGGTGCGAGGTCCCGGCCAGCAGCTGTTTCGCGCCTTTGTCGGTTTCGCCCACCTGCCGCTTTAGCCCAACCGCAGCTTTAGCCCTGCTGCCGGTTTAGCTGCAGTGCATTTACTGCCGAGCGTTTAGCTACGCAGAACCTCTGCCGCGACGGACCGGCACTGTGGTAGATATCCTTGTCCAAACAAATTTAGATGATTGAGCAAGTGATACAGGACGTACACGGCCACTCGGCGTTCCCAATCGTCCGGCATCGGCCAGGCGGCTTGATAAGATTCGTAAAACGAAGCGGGGCACGAACCAAACAGCTGCAGCATCCCAAATTCGGCTTCGCGACAACCTCGGTACACGGCCGGGTCAATCAGCACGGGTTCGCCGCTCCTATCGCAAAGGTAGTTTCCGCTCCATAGGTCACCATGCAATAGCGATGTGTAGTCGTCGCGGCCGTGGAGTAGCTCCGGCATCCTGCGGACAATTTGACCGACGTTTTGGCGAAATGCTGCGTCGACTAATCCTTGGTCGACGGCCCAACGCAGTTGATGCTCGATTCGCTGCGAAGCAAAAAACTCAGCCCAGCCCGACCGAGACGCATTGATCTGCTTGCTACTACCCAAGTAGTTGTCTCGGTGCCAGCCAATTTCGTCACCGCGGCTGTCCCGATGAAGCCGGGCTAGTTGGCTGCCAAATTTTGCAAAAAAGTCGCCCGATTGTGGCCCCTTTTTGACCCAATCCGTGACCAGCCAGGACTTGCCGACCGCGAGCCCCTGGGCGGCCAACTTGGGGACACGGACTGCCTCGACGTTTGCTAGCTGGGCCAATCCTTCGGCTTCGCACTGAAAATTCTCCTCGAATAACGGTTTGTTGCTTTTCAAAAACAACATGCGTTCGCCGCTCTCATCTCGGACCGCTACCCCGTAAGCCTCGCTAATGCACCCGCCGGCGACATCGCAAACGTCGATCACGAGCACCGATTCGGGCAGCAGGACATCGAGGGCGGATTGAATTTCAAGCATGGAAGATAGCGTAACGTCTGGCCAATCGTGATAAACTGTTTCAGCGAATCAATCCTGTCGCCCCAAGGACGGTCATCGGTGCTCGGTCGCCGAGCACGCAGAATGTTTTGCCGCAGAGCCCTCAGCTCAGCACAGCGTTGGCGACAGCGGCGGGGCATCATCCTTGACCATAGCATTCCGGCGCGGATTTTTCCCGCGTCACTCACCTTGTCTCTTGTAGTGAATCACATGCGATACCCTCTGTTTATCCTGTTGTCACTTTGCATTGTGCTTCCGTCTTCCGCCCAGACGCTGGATAGTTTGAACCTTGTCGATCATCGCGGAAAGCAGTGGACGCTGGACGAATTTTCCGATGATTCGATTTTGGTGGTGGCGTTCTTGGGGACCGAGTGCCCTCTGGCGAAACTGTACGCTGTCCGGCTGGGGGAAATCGCGAAAGACTACCAAGCCAATGGGGTTCGCGTCGTCGCTGTGATGAGCAACCGGCAAGATTCGCTCGAAGAAATCGGCGCGTTCGTTGCCAGACAGAAAATCGACTTTCCGGTCTTGAAAGACGCGGGCAATGCTTTTGCCGATTCCGTCAGCGCTAAGCGCACGCCCGAAATTTTTGTTTACGACGCCAAACGCAAACTTCGCTACCAAGGCCGCGTCGATGACCAGTACGGGATCGGCTATGTGCGCGACGAGCCACGACGCAAGGATCTCCGCATCACGCTGAATGAACTGACGTTCGGGCAAGATGTCAGCGTGCCGTCGACTCAAGCCGTCGGCTGCCTCATCGGACGCACCAAAACAACGGACCCCCAGAGTACGGTCACCTATGGCGCTGAGGTTGCCAAGATTCTGAACAACCGATGCGTTTCATGCCATCGCGAAGGTGAGATCGCTCCGTTCGCATTGACTGACTACGAAGAAGTCGCTGGATGGTCAGACATGATTGCCGAAGTCGTTCGTGACGGCCGCATGCCACCGTGGCACGCCACCGATGACCATGCCACGTTTGCCAATGATCGTGGCATGTCACAGGAAGAAAAAGAAACACTTTACGCATGGGCCGATGCTGGCGCGCCCTCGGGCGACCTGACCGATTTGCCGTTGCCTCCGGAGAAGGTCGCCAACTGGCGCCTGCCCCGCCAACCCGATCGGATCATTCCGGTCAGTCCCACACCCTTCGATGTGCCAGCTGCCGGCGCGGTTCGCTATCAGTACTTCAAGTTTGATCCAGGTTTTACCGAAGACGTTTGGTTAGAAGCCGCCGAACTGAAACCAGGTAACCGCGAAGTCGTGCACCATATTTTGGCGTTTGCTGTTCCCAAAGGAAACTACGACCGCCTCGACGGCGCTCGCGGCTTTCTGGTCGGTTACGTTCCCGGCCAAAGTCCCGACATTTGGCCCAGCGGGCACGCGAAGTTGATCCCAGCGGGGAGCGAATTGGTCTTTCAAGTTCACTATACACCGGTCGGGACGGAGCAGCAGGACCAAAGTCAGCTTGGGCTTTGCTTTGCCGATGCTGAATCGATCACTCACGAAGTCGTCACGACCAGCGCCCTCCAGACTCGGCTAAAAATTCCGCCGGGTGAATCGGATTACACCACCACCGCCAACAGCCCCCCGTTTCCAGACAAGGCGACCTTGCTAAGCATGAGTCCCCACATGCACGTTCGCGGCAAATCGTTTCAGTACGAATTGGTGACAGGCGGCAAGCAGACAACGATTTTGGAAATTCCTGCCTACGATTTTAATTGGCAAACCAGTTACGTGCTCCAGCAGCCGATGGCGGTTCCCGCTGGCAGCCGATTTTTGTGCACCGCGGTGTTCGACAACAGCGAAGACAATTTGAACAATCCCGATCCCACCGATACCGTTCGCTGGGGAGACCAAACTTGGGACGAAATGATGATCGGCTATTTCAACTACGCCGTTCCCAGATCATCCGCGTCAGCAGGAAAGTCCGGGATGACCGTGCGTCAGCGAGCCCTTCGGATGGCCGAGATCGCTGCAAGACTGAAAACCTTTGACAAACTAGACACCGACAATGATGGCAAGTTGCAGAAGTCGGACACGCCCAAAAAGATCCACCCGATCTTCGACGAACTGGACAAAGACAGCGACGGCACACTGACCCGAGACGAAGTGCAGCAGCCGTAATCTCGCGTAGCATAGTTTCCGGGGAGTGAATCTTGTTAAAGATCCGACGCGCAAGGGATCTTTGAAGTACAACCATTTCCTCGAGAAATCTCATGCGAATCCGCCCCGAATTGGGCCGGCGTCAGCAGCAGAGCTAGCCAACGTAAGCAGCGTTGCTTCAAAACCAGCCCTTGATTGGGCGAAAGAGTTTGGTCGAAACTCGCTGCATCAGAGGCCACTTGTTGAGCTCTTCGGCTGTCACAAGTTCATTGTCTGGATCAGAATCAAGCCCCTGAAAGATAGCTCGGATCACAGCCAGAATCGACGGATCCTTTGTTGTGAGCATCGCTTCTGCCCATCGACTGTCGGCCGCATCTTCAAAGTTGTAACTCCCAAACGCGGTCCATTTGTCGTCGATCAGAATGATTTTGGAGTGTTCGCCGTGTTGATTCTCGTAGATGTTGGCACCCTGTCGCACCAGAGATTCATAGCCGGTCGCGGCAGCCAACCATGGCAGTGGCGTATTGAGGGACGAAGCATTGGAGTGAAAAATGTCTACCGTCACACCACGCGAAGTGGCCTCTTTGAGCGCTTCGACGATCACGCGGGCTGGTTTGTAGTAAAAACTGGTAAGCCGGATGGTGTGTTGAGCGTTGCGGATCTTGTCGGCCAACATCGCGGTAAGCGGATTCGTCTGGCAGCGATGGAACGCACCCCAACGACACGGGTCCTCGGTCGGGTTATACGACCAATAGTCCATCGGGATGTTCTGCGAGGGCAGGGATGGCTTGCTTGGCAAAGGAGTGCTTGCCGGAACCGATGATCCAAGCAACTCGTTGAAGTTTCGCGACAACACGTCCACGATGGGGCCACGCAGCGCGACGGAGAATTCATTCCATTCTTTGAACGAGCTTCGCGAGAGGTTGCTGCTTCCGAAGATCGCTTCCCCTCGATCAGAAAGCTGAATCTTGATGTGATGTCCGCACCCCACATACCGATCGATCACATGCTTGGGTGAGTACATCACCACCTGGCCACCCGCTCTCCTGAGTTCGTTCAGCTTATCGCGCAGCCGTGCTCGATCGGTCCTGGTCATGAGGTAGCCGCCAAGTCGCTGGCCGAAGCGATCTATCAGGAGGATGGTCGCGACGCCGCGTTGCTGCGCTTTGAGCAATTCGGCCAAAGCCTCGCGTCCAACTTCATCCCATTCCACATACAGCGTCGACAGGTGTAAGAAAGAACGCGCCGTCGCGATCATCTCTATCCGCCGATCCCATTCAGCGTCACGATCCCACAACGCGGTGAACTCCGTCGCCGACGAAGCTTCGATGATCGAACCCACGGACACAGCAGGTCTGATCAAAGAGGGGCTCCGTTTGTGACTTAGCTAGCGTTCTGGAGCATGCGGGTTCTGAGTAGAACCAAGTGGCCGATGCCCAAGAGATCACTTACCCTAGCACTTTACTGGCTACCTGTCCCTGGAGTCTTCGCTTCGCTCCGTGTTTACCCTCATGGTCGTCCGGGATATAGCAAAAATGGCAGCGAAGTAACTGAGCAAGAGTAATCCCGCTAGCCAAACTTCCCCGTAGTGGATCTTGTTAAAGATCCGACACGCAAAGGATCTTCCACCCCGAAACTAGAAGCGAGACCTCAACCAAACCCACCCCCAATGCGGCGAATGCCGGTGGAGAAGATCGCTGAGTCGATCAGTGCGGTGACGAATCACATCACGTTTCTGCTTCGCCAGTGCGTTGATCGTTCCTTCATTGGGAACTTAGCAAATCGAGGCGGTACCGAGTGGCATTCCCATCGACTCGAGCAAAGACATTGCTTGAAAGAGAGGAGCAATGCGGCTAAGGACAGCTATTTTTTTTACTTGTCGCAAGGCTCCATTTTCGACTTCATCGCTTCGTCGATGAGTTCTTGATAGCGAGGGCTGCTTCGCCTCGCATCGAATCGCTGCAGTTTTGAGTCCCAAGCGATGGGAGTCGATTTTGCCACTTCGATTAGACGACGCCAGAGATCCTCGGGAATTTCCGGTCCTGCGTAGTGCGGTTGCTCAGGGTTGATGGGTAGGCCAACCATCGCCAAGGCTTGCCGACGGATATAGTTGATTTGAACCGAGCCAGAAAATGGCTCTTCAGTCTTGTCCGTGATGGCCTTGATGATTGGGCTATTGAGTAGTCTTTCAGCGGCGTTCAACGGATCAACTGTCGGTTCAAATGGCTGATTGCGAAGTCGACCGTGTTCCTTGATCCAATTGGAGAAACGATCAATCGGCGGCATCACTCCCGCAAATCCACCTCTTTGCCGACCGGCAACGAATGGGATGCCACTTGAGAACATGACGGATCCATTCGGCCACTGCTTTTTGAGAGCTTCGCCATCGTCACCGCCCGCAAAATCAAAGAAGCAAATGTAACTCGGCGGAGGCGGGCTTCCATCCTTGGACTCAAAGACCAAGTGCGTGATCATTCCGACCACGCGTTCGTCGTCGAAGTCCCCAGTTCGCCATTGACGATCGCCGATTCGGACATTGATGAACGCGTCGATTGCATCCAGTGCCGAGTCCTTCCCTGCTTTCTGCAACGACATCGCGGTACGAAGCAACTGTGTTCCATCGAGGTCATCATCGGGCCAACTGCGTAACCGATTCAGTTCGTCAGTGGCCGGAGCCAACTTCGGTGCCGGGGGCAGTTTCAACATCTTGACGCTGGACGAAATCCCAGGCCGATCATTCCGGCGGAAAACCCAGCGTTCCCGGCCTCTTCTGCCAGCGCTCGCTGACGCGATGGCAACTTGGACCGTACCATGATTATCGAGAGCCAAGCTCGTCTTTGAAAGATCGGCCGATCCAACGAAGTTTCCTTCCTTGTCGCTAAAACCGTCGACCATCATGGTCTCGCTGTAGATCGCCTTCTTTGACCAATCGAGACGCTTGTCGCTTTGTCTAGCTAGGTAGATCGAAAATGGCTGGTTGCAGAGTGGTCTTGCCGTATCGGTTTCTTCGACATGCAACAACTTGCCCGAGAGGATCAATTCGTTTCCGAGCGCATCGGTCTTGATCGGAGACCAGCGAACCTCTAGCTCCTGTCGCTCGAGGTTCCCGTGAAAGGGAATCGGCGTTGCCGTTGGATCGTCAATCGATTGACCGCGTGTTTCCAGTCCCGTTTTGCCATCGATGGAAAACGAAGAACCGCCTGAGTGGGCCGCCGAACCGGCCAGGCACACAGTCAGGTAGAAGAAGATCCCCGTCAATTTTTGCATGTCCATTGCCTCCTCCATCGCCGTCGAGTGAACAATTCAGCAAACATTGAAGTTGATCATTGTATCGAAATTGATCCGCCAGGTATAAAACGATCAGCGAGTCGCGAGAACTCTGCGGTGTCCGATGCAGGTTCAGTAGATCGTCTTTGTTTCTGTCAGCCGTGGACCAATGGCGTTCAGGGCGTTCGATGGGTTGCTTTGGAAGAGTCGAATTCGATACCACATCGAAAAAGGGGTATGCTTCGTCTATCAGGATTGAACGATCGGGCCGAGCGTTCTCATTCGGAGCGGGAGCGATTTGTGCAGCCGCGACGTAGGGCCGAATCAATCCATTTCAAGCCCGCGCCAGGAGTGACCCTTTCAATGCGTTTTCCTAGTTTGACTCGTTGCTTGACGTTAGCAGTGTTTGCGTTGAGCATCGACTCGCGACACGCTTGCGGGCAGGAAGCCGAATCGCTTGGCGAAGCAAAGCCGGCCTCATGGGTGAAAACGCTCGCCGGTCGCAATGGCGAAATCGAACTGCACCGAATCTCGCTCTCTGGCATGGCGAAAAATCTGAATGATGAGCCGGTGGCCGGCGCGACCATCATCGTGGGGATTGCGGATTGGAATCGCATCAGCGGAACTGATCAGGCTGGCGAGAAGCAGGAGTTTCAGTTTGAAATCGCTCGTGTCAAAACCGACGACGCCGGCAGTTTTCTTGTCGAGGATTTAATCGTTCCCGCGTTCAAACGCGTCGGCAATAACCCCGATAGCATCCCGCTGCGCACACCGTTGCAACTGATTGGCATCGCTGGAAATCACGGACTCACTTGGTGCCGCGAGTTTCAGTTTCGACCAGGCAAGCGTCCGGGCAAGACGTTTGAAGATGAAGAGGGCAAGGTGTTTTTCAGCGGCGAAGCGATCGCGGTCAAGTTGGTCTTCGGGCCTGCAATTGCATTGCACGGACAAATCACCGACCAAAACGGCAACCCGATCGCAGGCGTGACGGTTCGCGCCGGATTGGTCAACCGTAGCAATGATGGGCCCGACGATCTGCCGCGCTCGACCAGTTTTAGCTTCGGCAAGGACGGCCCATTGGCCAATCTGGGCTACCCCACGATGCCGCTGATTCCCGAAGACTTGCGGATGACGCAGACCGACGCGAAGGGCGAGTACCGTTTTGGTTCCATTCCCGATGGCATCGGGATGTCGATGAGTTTTTCACATCCCAGTTTTCTGTCGCATGTTTCCAAGCAAGTTGCGACCACGCCAGGGCCTGGCCGCAGAGTTCTGATCGGTCCGGATGGTCAATTGGATGTGTCAGTCAACTTGGGCAACACGCTTGCAGTTGGAGCAACCGATCCGGTCACAGGTAAATTGGTGCCGGGAACGAAGTTTGAACTGATGGGGGCTCGTACGATACAGCACAACTCCGTCGGCACGGCAGATGATTCGGGGTTGGCCAATATCCGCATCTTCCAGGGTAATTACCAGCTGCGCATCGTTCCGCCCGCGGGCGACCAATACTGGGTCACAACAAACGTGCTGCTGGTCGATGACGAACAGAAGGCGGGCGATAAGCTGACTTGGGATCTGTTGCCGGCGAAAAAAGTGCAGCTCAAGGCAATGCGTGGCGACGTACCCGCGGCGGGAGTTGCGTTTGAGTACACGAGCGACCAAGTCACTTGGGATCCGGTACCGACGCAGGGGAGCTACACGGAATACGCCAAGACGGAAGCGGACGGGATCATTGCCGCTGTCCTGCCGCTCGATGCGGTCGCGATTCGAATTGCCGACGATGACGGTTCGATTCAGCAAATTAGCGATTCAACGGAACTGGTATTTGCGTCGTCAACACAGCGCGATGAGACGGTGGCCAAGGGGCCCACGCCAGATCCACGTTATACCGAACGGACGCTGCGGGGAATTTATCGATACCGAGCAAACAATAGCTTGGAAAAGGACATTACGCAGGCCGAGTTTCGAGATGCGATCAACAAACTTGTTCATCTCGACGCGAACGAAGCTGAACGAGCACTTCGTGAGTTTTTCGGTGAAATCCCAACGAGCGAGATCACTCTGACGCAGGACGTAGGTCGTCGTCGCGTGGATCGGACTTTCTTGTATGAAACGGGGAAGGTTATCGATCGGCATCTAGACGATGGCGTGAACGAAATTCGTTGTGGTGCATTTAATCGTCAGTGCAATGTCTACATGTCCGGGAAATCGCGAATCCATTTGCCAAGTGTATTTAGTATTCTCTCGCGACCGATTCCGCCCGGTACCGAGGAGATGACGCGCGAGAATGATCGCTTGGTCTATTCAAAAGAGATTCAGGGCGGCAGCTTTCGCATCGAACAAGACGCGACCAGCGGGTTGGTTCATCTGCGTGAATACTTGCACGCCAATGGCGGCGAGAGTCGCTGGCAGTTGGCACCGTTTCAAGTGGGAGCTTTGTCGATTCCAAGGGTCATTGTGAGCGGTGACTATCGCGATGGGAAATTGAGTCGAGCAAAAGTTTTCTTTATCGATGACGTGCAATTGCTAGATAGCATTCCGCCGGAGACTTTCGGCATGAGTGTGCCCGCTGGCACGAGCGTTTTTGACGAACGAGCGATTGAACGCGACCAAGTTTCGCGACGTGGGCGACACACCAGCATCACAACCGATTGTTTGGATTTGATCGCACGCATTGGCGAAGTGAAGACGCCTCGCGACGCCGCCGAGCCAGTGATGCGTTACGGTGATCCGGCACCCCAGCTGCAAATACAGTCTTGGATTCGCGGCGGACGCACGATCGATGCGCCGGACCTGAAGGGCAAGCGGCTGCTATTGGTCTTCATGCCAGCCGACGAAAACGATTTTCGCAGCGCTCTGCCAGCGCTGCGCCGAATGAATGAGGCATTTGCGGGGAAGGACGACACACACGTCATCGCGATCTTCAGTCCCCCGCTTCGTGCGTCCAGCGTGGCGAAGCTAGCCGTGTTGCGTGATTTGGACTGCGTCGTCGCATTGGATCAACCATCAGGCGATCGTCTTCACGGGGGAGCCACTCGATCGTCGTACCCCGGCTATTCCAAACAGATCACAGTCGTGGTCGATGCGAATGGCAAGGTCCAAAACGTTGCCAACTACAACGACAATATCGACGGCGTCACTCACAGAATCCAGCAGTCGGCCAAGTAGACGACGCTTTACGTGCGTTTTCGCCTCCTTCATCTCTGCGGAGGATTGCTTCTTCTCGCTTCGTGTCGCAAGCCAATCGGACTACAATTTGAGCCGCAACTTGACTGACCGGAATTGCCTCTTTATTTCACGCAACGCAACATGATTCGCTCGCTCAGAAAACGATTTCATAAACCAAGCCGCACGCGGAATCGCAACCAGCGTTGGAGTCTCAACGCTCTGGAGCCTCGGCTGATGTTGGCTGCCGATGCGGGGGTGCAGGTTGCGGCTACACAAGTTGCGGGTGCACAAGTTGGTGGGGAGGCATCCGCGCCAGTTGGAGAATTGCGATTACAGGACGCGTCGCCGTCGATTGTGTTTGTCGATTCGTCGCTGGACGATGTTGATACGCTGTTGGCGGGTGTTGCGGATCCGTCGGCCGAAATCATTTTGCTCTCTCCCGATGCGGACGGCGTTGCACAGATCAGCCGCGTCTTATCGGGACGCTCCGATGTTCGGAGCATTCATTTGGTCACACATGGCAGCGACGGCGTCGTTCAACTCGGTTCAACTCAGCTTGACGCCCAAACGCTGCGGCACCGTGGCGATCAAATAGTGGCTTGGCGAAACTCGCTTGCTGCCGATGCGGACATTCTACTGTATGGTTGCAACGTCGCTGCGGGAGCGTCCGGGAAAGCACTTGTTGCTCAGCTTGCACAACTGACCGGGGCCGATGTTGCATCGTCGGATGATGTCACGGGCAGCCCGTTAAATGGTGCTGACTGGGACTTGGAACATCGATTGGGTGACATCGAAACAGCATTGGCGTTTCAAGCCGCACCGCTTCAACGTTTTCAAGGACTGCTAATTAGCAATGTGCAATCGCAAACGATCGAGATCTATGCGGCGGGGCAGACCGGCGAAGAGAACTTGGACATCTTTATCGACCAAAACTATGTCACCACGTTCTATGGCGTGGGCGGCAATGTAGGCCAGCGACAATTCGAGCGGTTCGTTTACGAAACGGATTCGCCGGTTTCGGCCGATCAGGTCTCCGTCGCATTCGGCAACGATCTGTATGTCCCTGCAGTTGGCATTGATCGCAATTTGGTCGTCGACCGAATGGTGCTCGGCGGGGTCGCATTTGAAACCGAGGACCCAGCCACCTTTAGCACCGGGATTTGGCGAGACGGATTGACCGGTCCCGGCAACTACGAAACCGAAACACTGAACATCAACAGTATTTTTACCTACTCGAGTGATAGCGACTCGCAGCCAGCCGGGCAGATTTCGGTTGAAGCTCGAGGGGACAACGGTGATGAAGTACTCCAGATTCACGTCGACGGTAGCTTGCGGGGCGAATTCGAGGTCGATACTAGTCTCAATACCTACTTTGTCGCGGTGGAGAACGGCGTTACAGCTGACCGTGTGCAAATCGTATTTGCTAACGATTTCTATGATCCGGACAATGGCATCGATCGCAACTTAATCGTTCAGTCATACGATGTGAATGGAACCCAATTTGATCCGGCCAGCGAGAACGTCTTCTCCAACGGAACTTTCTTAGCAGTCGACGGCATAACGGATGGATATGGCCGTGGAAACACTCTGCACACCAATGGCTATTTTCAAGCGGGCGATCAGGGGCCGTTGAGCCAGGGAACTTTGATTCGATTTTTTGCGAAAGGCAGTACCAGCGAACAAACGGTGCGGGTGACGACGCGCAGTGGCGAACTGGTCAAAGGAGTCGTGGTGGATCAGGGAGTCAGCACGCGGTTCCTGCCGATTTTTCGTGAGTTCGTGATCTATACCCAGAAGGATTTGGCTCTGGAGGATCTTCGTCTTGAGTTCATTGACGATGGCCAAGTGGACGAATTTGGCAGAGATCGCGAAGTTCAATTCTCAGGAATTGTGGTGGAGGATCTCGACAGCGATCGTGTGCAACGATCATCTGTGCTGGACAACCAAACTTTCGCGACGGGCGTTTTCAGCGAAGAGGACGGTGTGCAATCCGGTTTTGGTCTCGGCGATACGCTGGTCGATAGTGGGTACTTTGAATTTCAAGAAAGCTCTCGCATCGTGTTCAGTGTTTACGGCGGTGGGGGAGCCATGTACGACGTCTTCATTCGCGGTGAAAAGCGTGCGACGTTTACAGCCGATGAAGAGCGAGTCCTTGATATCGATGACGCTGTCACGGACCGAGACGTACGGATTGAATTCATCAACGACGGCGTGGATGAATCGGGTGTCGATCGCAACTTGAGGTTGAGTTCCATTACGATCGATGGTCGCCTACATAGTGTGACGCCCAAAACCGTGGTTGCATCGGAGCCACAAGATCCACTTCCCTCCTCGCTTGTTCTCTACGAAAACGGCTTTGCTCAGTTCGGAATAGAAGATCCGGGATCCATTCGGATCCTGAATGAAAACGGAGGTGGTCTGGGAGCTGGGCTGTTGCCTCCTGCGAGAGGGACCACGTTTGCATCTGAAGGCAGCTACACGTTTGGCATCCGACGCGATGGCGAACGGGATGGCGTCGTTCAGCTTCAGTGGACCGTAAGAGAGTCACAGCCCGGAGTCATTCCGGTCGCAGTCAGCTCGGGAACGGTTTCGATGCGTGATGACCAGAGATTCACGGAGTTCACAGTCCCGTTTGAAAACACGACATCGACCGGCACTCTTGAAGTCGATCTGGTCAGTTTGACACCCGGCGTGAACTTGATCGCCGGCTTGGCAATCATTCAAGTCCAATAGTTTCGCAACTACAATGTTTCGTCGCTCTCCAGGCGGTGTGGCCCAACGAGACGACAGCACTTTGCTGCGCGTCATGACGTACTAACTTTGCTTATTCCTCCGCTGATTAAAACGATGATTCGCTCTCTCAAGAAACGAAACCGAGTTCACAATCGCACTCAGCTGTGGACCGTCAACGCGCTCGAGCCGCGCCTGATGTTAGCCGCCGATACTGGAACACAGGTCGCAGCACAAGTTGCTGGGGATGTTTGCCCGCCGGCCAGCGAATCGCTTGTGCAAACAGAATCGCGATCGATTGTTTTTGTCGACCAGTCGCTAGATGACGTTGGTACGTTGCTTGTGGGCGTAGCGGACGCTTTGTCCGAGATAGTGTTGCTTTCCCCTGACGCCGACGGGATCGAACAGATTAGCAGAGTCTTGGCGAACCGCTCGAGAGTGGAGAGCATCCACTTGGTCACGCACGGAAGTGACGGAGCAGTGCAACTAGGCACGGCTCAACTTGATGCAGAATCGTTGCAGCGTCGCGCCGGTCAGATTGCACAGTGGCGTCACTCGCTTGCCGACGGCGCTGATATTTTGCTTTATGGTTGCAACGTCGCTTCCTCGGTCAGCGGAAAAGCGTTTGTTGCTGAACTTGCACGTCTTACTGGGGCAGACGTCGCTTCCTCGGACGATGTTACCGGTAGCGAGTTACGCGGAGCCGATTGGGATTTAGAGCACCGAGTCGGAGAAATTGAAACGGCATTGGCTTTTCGTTCCGCGCCACTGCAACGTTACGACGGCGTATTGAACAGCGATGTTCGTTCGCAAACGATCGAGATCTATGCGGCGGGGCAAACCGGCGAAGAAAGCCTGGATATTTTCATCGACCAGAACTTCGTGACCACGTATTACGCAGTTGGAGGCAACGTCGACCAGCGACAATTCGAGCGATTCGTTTATGAAACGGATGCGCCAGTGTCTGCCGATCAGGTCTCGGTTGCGTTTGGAAATGACGCTTACGATTCTGCGACCGGTCGCGATCGCAATTTGGTCGTCGACAAGATGGTGCTCGGAGGTGTCACGTTTGAAACCGAAGACTCATCCACGTTCAGCACCGGAATTTGGCGTGACGGTCTAACCGGACCGGGGAACTATGATACCGAGACGCTGAACATCAACAGCATTTTCACTTACTCCAGCGACGGCGGATCGCAATCAGATGGCCAGGTTTCGGTAGAAGCTCGCGGAGATACTGGGGGCGAAGTTTTCCAGATCCGGGTCGACGGCAACGTCGTGGGCGAGTTCAACGTTGGGACGGCATTCAATACGTACAACGTTGCGATCGAAAACGACGTGTCGGCTGATCGCGTGCAAATTGCATTTGTCAACGATCTTTTCGATCCCGGAAACGGAGTCGATCGCAACTTGGTTATTCAGTCCTACGACGTCAACGGCGAAACGATCAGCCCCGTCAGTGCGAACGTGTTTTCGACCGGCACGCACCTTCAGGCGGACGGTATCGCTGATGGGTTTGGTCGTGGCAATACGCTGAACTCCAACGGCTATTTACAAGTACAGGACGATGACCCCACGCAATTGGGAACACAAATTCGCTTTGATGCTAAGGGCACCACGGAAAGCCAAATTATCCGAGTCACCACTCGAACTGGCGAGGTGCTGGGCGAAGTGGAAGTCGACCGAGGTTTTCCGACTCGCTACTCACCCGCATTTCGACAATTCGTGATTAGCACTGATCGGGATATCCAGCTGGAGGACATTCGACTGGAGTTTGTCAGTGATGGATCAGACGAATTTGGTCAAGATCGCAACGTGCAGATCGGTGGAGTCCTGGTCGAAAACCTGGACACGGGACGGATTCAACGTACGACTGCGATCGACAATCAGACGTTTTCGACGGGCGTGTATCTTGAGGCAGATGGAGTGCAGCCCGGGTTTGGCCGGGGCGACACCTTGTTTGCCAACGGCTATTTCGAGTTCCAAGAAAGTTCACGAATCGCATTCAATGTGTTCGGGTCGACTGGAACAGAGCAGTACGATGTTTTCATTCGCGGCGAAAAACGAGCGACATTTACTGTCGGTGAATCACGTGTTTTGGATTTAGATGAAGTCGTCGACGACAAAGATGTGCGACTGGAATTCATCAACGATGGAATCGATGATCAAGGGCAGGATCGCAATCTTCGTGTGGCGTCCATCGAAATCGACGGGCGACTACACCAAGCCAGTCCGCAAACCATCGAGACGACCGGATCCTACGATGGTTTTGCTTCTTTGCTTCTCAATGAGAACGGATTTGTGCAGTTTGGCGTCGATGACCCAGGCGACGTGCGAGTGTTCACAACGAGCGCTATTGTCCAAGCATCTCAGGGATTTGTTACCGTGCGGTTAGATCGATTCGGCGAACTGGATAGTGCGTCGACGCTACAGTGGACCGCCACGCCGACGGTCGATGATTTCCCGCTCGCACAAGAATCTGGAACTGTCGTCATGCGTGAAGATCAGCTCCGCGTGCCCTTCAATGTTCCCTTTGCAGGCACAACATCGACGGGCACATTTGACCTTCAGATCTCGAGCCTGACGCCAGGAGTCGATCTGTTGGGCCCAGTGATTCGCTTCAGCGTGATCTAATTCACGCCAAGGTCACAGGCACGGCGATGTCTACTAGTACTCGTTGCCTTTGGCGTCGCCTTCGATCGCGGGTGCCGCTTCGCCGCTGCCCTGGTAGACCTGACGAACAGTTCGCTCTTCGATTTCTTTCTTCAGCTTCGCCACGGCTTGGGCGACAGGCATGGAACCCAGGTCGCCGTCGATGCGATCGCGCAAGGCTAGAGCGCCCGACTCCGCTTCCTTCGGTCCCACCACGGCCATGTAGTTGACCAAGTCCAGCTGCGCGTTGCGGATCTTCGCTTGCACTTTGCCGCCGCTGGTATCGACGGTGACCTTGATGCCTTCGTCACTCAGTTGCTTGCCGACTTGGACAGCGTATTCGATCGACTTGTCACTGAGCGGGCAAACACGCACTTGCTCGGGTGACAACCACATCGGGAACGCACCGGCGAAGTGTTCGATCAGCATGCCCGTGAATCGTTCGAGCGAACCGAATGGTGCACGGTGGATCATGACAGGCCGGTGAGCTTGATTGTCGCTGCCGTTGTATTCCAGCTTGAAACGGTCGGGCAAGTTGTAGTCCAACTGCACGGTGCCTAGTTGCCACGATCGACCAATGCAGTCGCTGACCATGAAATCGGCCTTGGGGCCGTAGAAAGCCGCCTCGCCGGGCTCTTCGTTGAAATCCAGTCCGGAATCTTGCAACACTCCGCGCAGAGCACCTTCGGCGTTGTCCCAGTTCTCTTCGCTGCCGACGTACTTGCTGCTGTCGGGATCACGCAGTGACAATTGCACGCGATAGTTGTTCAGGCCGACCGATTCGAGCACGAATTTGGTAAGGTTGATCGTCGCGCGGAATTCTTCTTCGACTTGGTCAGCCGTGCAGAAAATGTGCGCGTCGTCTTGCGTCAGTCCGCGAACGCGAAGCAATCCATTTAGCTCGCCAGTTTGTTCGTGGCGATACACGGTGCCGAATTCAAAAAGACGCAGTGGCAATTGCCGATACGAACGCTGCTGGGCTTTGAAAATGTGGCAGTGATGCGGGCAGTTCATCGGCTTGAGCAAGTAACGCTCGTTTTCTTTTTGCCAATCGTGCAGCACGCGTTGTTTGTCTTCGGTCGAAGCGGACGGCTTGTAGCCGGGCAGTTCCACGCCCAAGACTTCCACGGCAGCCATCAGTTTGTCTTCGCCGTCTTGATCCAATTCGCCTTTCTCAAGCCGAGTGCTCCAGGCGTCCAGCAGACCACCGACTTCGCTGCCGAACAAAGGTGCGAATTGGCTGTCACGGTAGTACGGAAAGTGACCGCTGGTTTCGTAAAGCTCGACGCGGCCGATGTGCGGGCTGTAGACCGGATCGTAGCCGCGCGAGAGGAGTTCCTTTCGCAGGAAGTCTTCCAAGGTCACACGGACACGTGCGCCTTTGGGTAGCCAGAGTGCCAGGCCGGAACCGACTTCAGGGTTGATCGCGAATAGACCGTGTTGTTTGCCCAGTACGCGATGATCGCGGCGTTTGGCTTCTTCCAGGCGTTCCAAATAGGCTTTGAGTTCTTTCTTGTCAAAAAACGCGGTGCCGTAGAGTCGCTGGAGTGGGCGACCGGAGACGTCGCCCTTCCAGTGCGAACCCGCGACGCTCATCAGCTTGATCGCTTTGATCTTGCCCGTGTCGGGAATATGCGGTCCGCGGCAAAGGTCAACGAACTCGCCTTGGCGATAAAAACTAACAGTGGCTTGTTCGGAAAGGCCGGTGTCGATGTGTTCGACTTTCAGATCTTGATTCAGATCTGCACAGAGTTTTCGTGCTTCGTCGCGATCAAGCACTTGCCGCTCGAAAGGCTCCTTGGCCTTGATGATCTTTTTGATTTCCGCTTCGATCTTGGGAAAATCTTCTTCGCTGATCGTTTCGGGAATGTCAAAGTCGTAGTAGAAGCCGCCGTCGGTGGTCGGACCGAACGCCAACGAGACACCTTCGTAAAGACGCATCACTGCCTGCGCCATCACGTGCGCCGACGAGTGTCGCAGGACGTCCAGCGAGTCTGAGTCTCGACTGGTAAGCAATTTCAACGCGACCGGCGTGTCGCCTTCTGCAAAATCGCTCAGGGGCCGCACTGCGTCGACGATCTTACCGTCGATTTCAGCAGCGATAACGCCACGGGCCAGGCCTTCACTGATGCCCTTGGCGATGTCTAGCGACGTGGTGTCGGATGGATGCTCGGCGATGGTTCCATCGGGCAGTTGAACTTTTACGTTGGCGTCGGCAGCAGAAGCAGTACTCATCAGGAACTCGGAAATAAGCGTCGTGAGGGTTTCGTCCCCGCGTTACGGATGCGGAGAATCGATCACCCAAGAATGGCGTCATCGGAGTAGGAACGTCAATCCCGATCAATTGACGCCAGTTTTTCCGTGGAAGTTCACGGGAATTTGTCGTTCCATGGCAGCTGACGACAATTTGTCAGTCAAGTTGTCGCAAGGTTAATGCTCCCAGTCGCCATCGTCCTGGCGCCTCGACACCATAGTGAGGACTGCTATCTAGACGCAGGGTTTCGCCTGCTTTGACCACGCCAATATCGCTGATGACACCCGATTGGTCGTTGAAATCAATGTCGTCGTCGGTGCAATAGATTGCCAGCGGAGCTTTGTCGCCGACTTGATAGAAGCCGCCTGCCTGACCATTGCCAGCCACGATCGCGACGGACTGGATCAATACGTCTTTGCTGAATGTCAGCACGATGGCTTCACGGTAGTCAACTTGAGCGACCTTGCCGCCGACGATGCCCAGTCCGCGACTGTTGACGTCGAACGTCGCTTTTTCGAGTTTGGTTTCACGTCGAAAGGCTGTCAGGTTCATCGTGACCGGCGGCCCATTATGGGATAGGTCTACCGAGAAGAAAGCCGTCGGTGCGGACTGTGTTCCCGCCGCCAAACTAATTGAATCGTCATCTTGATAGGCATCGGCCCACGCAAGCGTCACGCTTGCGTGATTCGCCAACGATACCATTCGGTGGCCGCCGCAGTGGCGATGCAGTGCAGCGGTACTAGCAAGTTGTTCGGCAAGTGGCTTGCGGGATGCGTCGTTGACGACGTTGTTCTGTTCCTGTGGGTCGGCGATCAAGTCATATAGTTCCGTTGGCTCAATGTTCCCACTGCGAATCAAAGTGGCATCACAAAATAGTTTCCACTTGCCCGGTACCACTGCGCCATCGACAACTGGATTGTCTATTCGCATCGCCATCGCGGCTTTGTCTTTTGCTTCGTTATGATCGTTATGAAAAAGCGGGCCGCGCTGAATCGTTTCACCGCGCCAAGCGGCCAGCATGCTGGTGCTGTCTTCGCCGCCTTTTTGGCCGCGCCGTAAATCCGGCAATGGCTTGCCCAAGACATCGCTGAAGGTCGCGAACATGTCTTGCAGGCCGGTCAGTTGATCGCTGGAACGCCCCGGCGTCTGGTCGTTGCCATCGCCGACTTGACCGGCCGGCCATGCGACCATCAATGGCACGCGATGCCCGCCTTCGTACGCCGAACCTTTGTTGCTGCGAAACGGACCGGTCGCGTAGTCGGCATTTCGTTCGGCGCCATTGTCGCTGGTGAAGATCACGATCGTGTTTTCGATCAGAGTGTGCCCGGGACGTCGGGGGTCATCGGTTCGCTGCAAGTAGTCGATCATTCGCCCCAGCACGACGTCGTTTTCGAAAATGAAATCGTGACGCAGATCGGTCTTTGGTGATGGCTTCTTGGATTTCTTGTTTTTCCAAGCCGCCATGGGTTTTCCGGCGACATTGCGTGCTGCGCCGCTGACGGCTTGCCCGCCGATCTGGTCGTCAGGTGTGTACGGCGAATGATTGGAGTTGCTGGCGTAGTACAGAAAGAACGGTTTCGGTTGACTCTCGCCGGTCACACACTGCGTCATGAATTGAATCGAGTGATCGCTGTGGCGGCTGCCAAGTTTGTCCAATACATACGCGTCCGGATCGGATGGTTGTTTCAGTCGTTTACCGTCACCGGTGGCACTGACGACGATTCGTCCATGAATATGCCCAGGGCCGACGGACTGATTCGGATCGTTCTTGGCCTTTTTGTTTCCCGGCGAGACACCGGACGTCCCGTGGGAACGTGATGTGAATCGGCAATAGTCGAATCCGTGATCGGTTGGGCCATCGAAAATCGGCTGCGTCAGATCAGCGTCTTCCCAGCCCGCGGCCGGTTTGCCGTCGGACCGTCGGTAGCGAAGTCCGATGTGCCACTTGCCGACCATCCCGGTGCTGTAACCGCTGTCTTTCAAAAGCGTGGCGATCGTTGGCCGATCACGTTCGATCATTGGATCACCTTGTGCGCCAAAGAGCACGAAGTGTTTCAGTCGATTGCGCCACGGATATCGTCCGGTCATCAAACCGTAACGCGTACCAGTGCAACGTGATGTGGGTGTGTGGGCGTCGGTGAATCGCATTCCCATTCGTGCCAAGCGTTCCATGCTGGGCGTGTGGATTTGCCACTGATCGGAATTGCCAGTGATGTTTTGGTACGCACTTGTGTCGCCCATGCCCATGTCATCGGCCATCATCAGGACAATGTTCGGAAGCGGATCGTCAGCGGACGCGATTGTCAGGCAGGTGGCAAATAGTAAAAAAGTTGTGATCCGCACTTGTCGATGCTCCCAGGAAAGTTGGACGGGAGCTGTAGTCTAGCGGAGGCGAATTGGCGAAGCACGTTTGTAGGTCGCTGTCAGCGCGCGTTGTCAGATTAGGCCGTTGACTCTAGGCCGCAAACGCCCGCGGTTCACAGCCAATGGCGAGCTCCGCGGCGGTTCAGAAAACATCGCTAGGTCAACCGTTCGCGCATAAAAAAAGGCACCGTGCTGACACGGTGCCTTTGGATTGTCATCGTTGATCGGAGCGTTACGCGATGGCCGAATCAAGTGCTTCTTGCAAAGCCGTTTTAGGACGCACGCCGACAAAGCTTTCGTTGACTTCGCCACCTTTGAAAACCAACAGCGTTGGAATGCTGGTGATGCCAAATTTCTGAGCGATGCCAGGATTGTCGTCGATGTTGACTTTGCCGATCTTGATGGATGGGTTTTCGCCAGCCAATTCGTCGATCATGGGAGCGATCTGACGGCAAGGCCCACACCAAGGTGCCCAGAAGTCGACCAAGACCGGACTGTCCGACTGGAGAACTTCGCTGTCGAAGTTGTCGTCGGTAAATTCTTTTACTGCATCGGAAGCCATGGTTCTTTCCTTCGTCTATGAAAGTGTTTGTTAAAGGCTGGTCGAATTGAGGCCACAACCGGCGTGGCAGCCGAATTGTAGAGTGACCGCCGAAAGTGTCAATTTGCCTGTTGGCGTTAAGATCAGGAAGCTAATGCAATAAATGGGCCAAATCACCCAGGATCATCGCAGTTGCGCCCCAAATCACATGATTGTCCAATTGAATCGCTGGTGCAGAAAAAGCGAGCTCGCCGACAATGTTGCCATCTTGGCGTACGGGGCGGGATTTGGGGACCACGGTGTGACTGTCCGGCTGCAAAAGTGTTCTCAGTGGCAGCGAAACGACTTCGTCGACTTCGACCGGATCGGGCATCCAGTCGCTGTCTGGCATTTGTGCTGTGATGACCATCGGGTGGACACGATTGTCACTGCCAAACACGTATTGTTGGCGAAGCTCACCGCAAATGTTGTCGACGGTTGCCGCAATCCCCAATTCTTCTTCGTATTCTCGCAGGGCTGCATCCAAAGGCGTCTCGTCCAGTTCGATTCGGCCCCCAGGCAGACAAATTTGTCCGCCATGATGGCTTAACGTCATCGGCCGCAACGTCAGCGGTAGCACCCACTGACCGTCGACATAGTTCATCGCAATCAGCACGGCGGCGTGTCGCAACGAGCCCTGAGCTAATGCATCGGCCGGACCACGATGTCGTCCATACGCCAAAGCAGGTGAAAAAGACGACTTTTTTAGATGGCCAACGCTGCTGGCGATCCGCCGGCTCAAATAGTCGCCTAGATTCGGATCAGCCCACCGTTCTGCCATGACTAGATCAACGTTTCGAGCAGACGACGCAGTTTTCTCAGTTCAACGCGGTGATCCAAGTCATCGCTGGGCGTCATGTGAACGGTCAGAGCGCGATCGTACTTTTCACGTTCCAGCTGCGTGACGATTTTTCCGTAGTCGACTTCGCCTTGTCCGACGCTGACCTGAAATGCGTCTGGGCGTGAATCACGCAGGTGTGTATTGCAAACAAATTTCAGGATCTTGTCGACGTTTTTATCGTCGGTGCCGGTCGCAATGTACACGCTTGGGTCAAACGTAATGCCCAGGCCGTCACAATTGTTGCACAGCACCATCAATGTGTCGGGGTCTTCGCTCATGCAGCCCAGTTGGCTGCGAACACTCACGCGGACACCTTCGGTTTCGGCCACTTCGACTAGCTTGCGAAGGTGTTCGACCTCTTCATTAAATGGCGTGCCTTTTTCCGCAGAGGGCACCGTGATATTGACGACTTTGGTTGCCTTGGCAATCCGGCAGATGTCTTTGAAATCCGTGTAGTGCTGCTCACCGGTCGAATCGAGTTCGACGCAGTAACCTGCGATATCCAAGCGGTGTGTGTGGCGCAGTAGCTGAACACCGCGGTCGAGGTCCGCCAGCAATTCGCTTGGTTTGACTTTGCCTGATTCACGAATGGCGATTTCGACGGCAGTGAATTCGAGGTCTGACAATGCCTCGATCGACTCCTGCAACTCCATCTCGGGCCAACACTCAGTCGAAGCTGCAACAAACACGATGCGTCCTTTCTCTATTTGCAATCATTTCGTGGCACCGGATTCCGGCCCACCCACTTAACTTAGAACGCACAGCTTACCGAGATGCGTCTCCCAAGCGTAGTGCGGTTTGCTGCAATTCCGGGCGGACTAGGTGGATAACAAATGAATGATCTCGGCAGCGATTTCTTCGGGAGTTTTTCCCCCCGTGTCGACGCGGTAGTGCGAAGCTTCTTGGTACAGCGGAGCTCTCTGATCGAGCATTTGGCGGATTTCGTCGGCAGGACTCAGCTGCGTGAGCGACGGTCTGCGGTCGGCGGTTGATTCGTCTGCAAAGATGCGTTGGGCAAGCGTGTTGGCATCCGCGTCCAGCCACACGCATAGGCCGCTGTCAGCAATGAGCTGCCGGTTCTGTTGCCGCAAAATCGCCCCGCCCCCTAAGGCTACGACCTCATTGGCTTCGGCTACGACCAATTCCAGGCACTTCGTTTCCCAATCGCGAAACGCAGCCTCGCCGCCGTCGTCGAAAATCTCGCGGATCGTTTTGCCGGCGGCCGATTCGATTCGATCATCCAGATCGACCAAAGTTCGCGTCATTCGCTGGGCAAGAATTCGGCCGACGGATGACTTTCCAGTTCCGCGGTACCCGGTCAAGTAAATATGCTGGTGTGATTCCTGATTCATCGTCAATCAGATCGCTGGGTGTATCGTCAACAGAATGTGCTTTGAACCACGAGCCTAACACAGTCGCCACGCCGCCACGAGCTAGCCGACGCACCCAATCCGCCGAGAGCGAATCTCGCGGTTGGAAATTTCGACTCGCAGCGATCGCCTTGGCTTGCCTGCCATTCGTGCTGTTGGAGTTGGGTGTGAGGCTGTTTGTCGATCCGCCCACTGCGGTCGAAAACATCGACCACGACCCCTACGTCGATCTGCATCAACTGCGGCCGCTGTTCGAATTGGACGATTCGACGGGGCGATGGGAAATCCCGCCGAGCCGCTACAACTTCTTCCGGCCTGAATCGTTTCCGGTCGAAAAATCGGCCCAGACTCGGCGGGTTTTTGTGCTGGGTGGGTCGACGGTCCAGGGGCGACCATACAGCACCGAAACGGCTTTTTCGACTTGGTTGAAATTTCGATTGCAGGCCGCTGGTCCGCAGTGGAATTACGAAGTCATCAACTGCGGCGGTGTTTCGTACGCCAGCTACCGGGTCGCAAAAATCTTGCAAGAGGTTTTGCGGCATCAGCCGGACGCAATCGTGCTTTACACCGGACACAATGAATTTTTGGAAGATCGAACTTACGCCGACGTCCGCAGCGACAGCTTGCCGACCCGTTTGATCAACATGCTTGCTGCCCAACTGAGAACGGTTGGCTGGATCAAGCGACAGTTCTTCGCTGACAGACAAAGGCCCGCGATCGCCGCCGAAGTGGACGCAAGGTTGGATCACTCCGACGGACTGGAAAGTTACCAACGCGATCCAATCTGGAACACGGCAGTCGAACAGCATTTCCAATCGAAACTGTCCGATATGATCGATGCGGTTCGCGATGCAGGCGTTCCGCTGGTTCTGTGCACACCGGCGTCGGACATCGTCGACACGCCGCCCATCAAATCGCAACTCAAGTCTGGATTGAGCAAGGACCAGCAGGCCCGATTTGAAAAGGCGTTTAAAACTGCCAGCGACAATACTGCTGGCGTGCCCGATCGCATCGCCGCAGCAAAGGTTTGTCTTGCCATCGACGATCAACATTGCGGATCGCACTACATCGTAGGCCGACTGCTTTATCAATCCGGCAAGTCGGCAGCGGCACGTCCGCACTTGATCGCTGCACGCGACTTTGACGTTTGTCCTTTGCGAGCGACGTCGGCCATCGTCAATGCGACCCATCTTGTGGGCAAGCAAAACGGCGTGATGTTAGTCGATACGGAGACATTGTTGGATCGAAGCGGACCAAGTGGCCAGAGGGTGCCCGACCAAATCCCCGACCCCGAGCGTTTTGCCGATCACCTTCATCCGACCATCGCGTCACACCAGATCATCGCCGCACAAATTGCATCGTTGTTGTCTGCAAACGTTTGGCCTCCATCGGAAAAAAACGCTGATCTTGTCTATCAGAAATTGGCTCATCAACATCTCCAGTCGCTCGACGAAGCTTACTACGCCCGCGGAAAACAGCGACTCGAAGGCCTGCATCGTTGGGCAACCGGACGAGCCGGACACTTGGGGACGCAGAACAAAACGCCCTGATCCGGTAGAATCAAATGTGCTGCAAAGCCGCGTGATGAATTTAAACATCGCAGGAAATGACGCGATACGATTTTGGATTAAATATGCGACAAGTTATCTGTCTTACGATCTTGGTTGGGTTCATTGGATCAAACCTCTTTGCCCAGCAGTCTGATTCCCAAGCCGATCCTTCGTCGGGATTGAGTCTCCAGAGCGTTCAAGACAATTTGGAAGGCGACTTTCGCGCAGAAGATATCTCTGCTGCTAACTCTTGGGCACAGTCGTTGCAGTTGGCGGATTGGCTGGGCCCGCTCGCTCCCGTTGCACTTTCACCGTTTTTTGGAATGGCGTGCCTTTCGGGACTTGCGCTCTACGGTCCTGACTGGGTGACCAACAATGCTCTGCTGGGAGCATCCGGGCCACTGCAAAACGAATGGCTGTTTGTTGTATTCATCATCCTGACATTGCTGACCAGTTTGCCTCGTCTAAGCAAAGTCAGCAAACCGTTTGCTCAGGCGATGGATCAACTGGAAACGTACAGCGTGATCATCATTTTGCTGGCCATCAAAGTCCTTGCTGATGTCGGTGCGGGCGCGGATCAAACGACGGAAATTGCGATGGTACAGTTGGGCGTGTTTAGTGTCGCCGCCGATACTCTGCTGATGATCGCGATGGCAATCAATATCATCGTGGTCAATACGGTGAAGTTCTTTTTTGAATTTCTTGTTTGGTTGACACCGATCCCTGCCCTCGATGCGATCTTTGAAGTTTGCAACAAAACGGTTTGCGCCGCACTGATGGCCGTTTACGCGTTTAGCCCCACGATCGCTACGATCATCAACGTCGTGATCTTGCTCTGCGCGTTGGTCGTCTTTCGTTGGGTCAGTCGCCAGGTTCGTTATTATCGCACGATGGTCATGGATCCGGTGGTTGCGAAACTTTGGAGCAACTATGGGGCCTGCCCCGGCGGTTCGATCGTCGTCTTTCCCAAGGATGCTTGCGGGCCGTTCGCAGCCAAAAGTCGTTTGAGGATTTGTCGCGATGGAGACAGCTGGACGTTGAACGAAGCGAATTGGTGGATGCCGTCAAGCAATCACACAATCGCAGGGAGCACGACGCCGCCGACGCTGCGTCGCGGCTGGGTAATGCACACGATCACTTTTTACGACGGCGACCAAAAACAGGATTTCAAAGTCAGTCGTCGATACGATGCATCACTGGGTGAAATTGCCGTTTTACTTGGCATCGAAATGCCAAGTGAAACGTCAACAGAACGCCAGGACGCCAAAGTCGAATTCGCATGATCCCAATTCGCCGCGTCTTTTCTTGAGGAATTTGGTTTCTTGCGTCGTTTGCGCAGGACCAGCCAGCTACTTGTAGACCTTGTCTTTTCGGTTTCCGCCGGACAGCAGGTACGCGATCAGATCTTTGAGCTCTTCCTCGTTGAGCGTATCGATCAATCCGGTTGGCATCTGCGATAGCTTGGACGGTGCGATTTGTTCCACGTCGTCTTCGTCGATCACTTTGGGTTCGGCGTCAGCGTCGATCGTATAAACGTGCAGTTTGTCATCGATTCGCACGACGCGTCCGACAAGCGTATCGCCATCGGTGGTGAGGATTTTTTCGCTTCCGTACTGATCCGAAATCGCTTTGCTGGGTTCGATCACCGCATCAAGCAAATCAGGGAGCGGATACTTGCGACCGGCAGTCGATAGATCCGGGCCGATCGCGCCACCTTCCCCGCCCAGTCGATGGCACTTGGCGCACGATGTCGCATGAAAAAGATCGCGGCCTTTTGCTAAATCCCGTTTGCGCAGATTCGTGACCAGTGGCAACGCTTCTTGACGAGTCCATTTGCGTCCCGGCCCCTTCGGTGGTTCAACTTTCGGAGCGGCTTGCATCAGCGAAACGCTGGCTAGGTCTTCCAATTGGACTCGTTCGGTCGGCGAACACAGCAGTAGCGCGTCGTCGCGAAACTGCGAAAGGAATTTTCCGTAGCTATTGCCACCAGGAAAATCCGACGCGTCGATAAAGAACTGCAAGTACTTGCGCCGGCTCTGAAGCGTCCAGCCGCTCTTTTGGTTGCGAAGCATAAAAGCAAAGTGGATCCCACGCGCTGGTGGCATGTTTTCCAGCAGTTTGCCCACCGTTCCGCCGTATCCCTTGTGCCGCTCAACGAGGTAGCCCCAGTCCGGAGCAGGTTCGTCGCCTAAGTTGTCCATTAGCGAAAGCGTTTTGTCGACGACGGTTGGATCGTCCAAGTAAACCAACAGCTGGACAAGTTCCGCATTGATCGCGTCGGAATCACTCGGGTACAGCGGGCTCAGTGCGGCTATGACGGCCCGTCGCTCTGCGTTAGTCGGTTCGCCCAGTCGCGTAAAAATAAGTTGCAATGCTCGCAGCGCTCCGAGCTCTTCTGCGGGATCTAAGTTTTTGTTGCCCACTGACGCGAGCATCGTCAGTGCCAGTTCGCGGTCGCTGTTGGAACCCTGATGCGAAATCGCAATGACGCCGCTGATGATGGCCCACGCACTATCCAGCTCACTTAGTCGGTTGCGCCAACTATCGACAGGACGTGTTTCCAAAGCCACGCGGGCTGCGTAACGAATGAAGCGATCTTGGTTGCCCAGTTGGGCCATTATTTGGTCAAGTGGCTCCCGATTTGATGCTTGGTTTTCTCCGTGCCACGATTCCAATTGCCGTCGCAGTTGCCGATCGGCTTTTCCCGCTTCATCACTGGCGTCGATCGCATCGGAAGGCTCGTCGCCGGTGTAGGTCACGCGATAGAGGGATGATTGTGTGCCGCGGCCGCCGGCGGTGAAATAAAGTGCTCCGTCGGTTCCAATCGTCGCGTCGGTGACTTGCAGCGGTTGGGCCGAAACGAAATCTTCTTTTTTGCCGCGGTACGTCGATCCTTCGGGCGACAAATGCACCGCGTAAATCGTGCTATACGTCCAATCCAAAATGAATAACGCTCGTTGATACTTGGCAGGGAATTTTGCACCGTATCCAAAAACGATTCCCACGGGAGAGCCGGGGCCGATGTCGACCGATGGCGGCAACGAATCTTCGTAGTACGTTGGCCACTTGCCGGTGCCGCTTCGCCAGCCAAATTCGCTTCCGCTGGTCGCATGAACAACTCGCGTGGGACGGTACCACGGCGAGCCCAAGTCCCACTCCATGTCCGCGTCGTAGCTGAACAGTTCGCCGTCGGCGTTGAACGCAATGTCGTACTCGTTGCGGTATCCCATGCTGTAAACGGTCCAGTCCTTGCCGTCTCGGTCGACTTGGCAAATCCATCCGCCCGGCGCTAGTTTGCCGGCGGCGTGTCCATTGGCGTCCCAACGTCGGGGCAGCAAGTGATCTTCGGCCCAGTTGCGAGGAATTTTGCTGTCGGAAATCGGGTCGGGCAGTTCGGTGTGATTGCCACAGCAGACGAAAAGCGACTGTTTGTCTGGGGACAAGATCACGGCGTGCGGACCGTGTTCGCCACCACCTCGGATAAATTTCAAATGCTCGGCAGTGTCCAGTTCACCATCGCCGTCGGTGTCCGTAATGCGGTGTAGCCCCGATTGCTCTCCTCCGTTGACGACTGCGTAGAGCGAATCAAATGCCCACAACAAACCTTGAGCACTACTGAGTTTGACGGGCAGTTTCTGTACCTTGGACTCTCCCCCGTCGACACTCGGAGTGATCCGATACAGGCCCGCTTTGCCTTGGTCCGATGCGATCAAGGTTCCGTTGTCCGCGGTGGTCAAGGAAACCCAGGATCCCATTTGTCGTGGAACGTAGACCAGTCTTTCCAGTTTGAATCCGTCCATTGTTTGGGCGCCCGCGACAGGCTGAGGCAAAAAATCGCCCTTGCCCGCATCGGCTGCGTTGACGAAAGCCTGCGCGTTGATGCGTCCCGACCACGGAAGCGACTTTTCGCCAACGGTTCCCAGCGAAACCGCTTGGCTCCACTGCGAATCGTCAAAGCCAGCTGTCTTCCAGCCTTTCGTTGCCGCAGGCGAAGCTTTCCATTTGCCCGATGTGACGACACGGGTTTCAGTGCCGTCGCGCCTGGTCACGTCGGCACGCAAGGTAAACGCAGCGATGCCACCTTGGTTGGCTGCTTGCACCGCAAATACGTTCTTGCCCTCTTTCAAGTGGGAGGTCAGATCCGCCGTCTCAAGCTGCTCCCATGCTTTGCCACTCATGACACGCTCGCCGTTGACGAACAGCGTGAACTGGTTGTCCGCCGATGCCGATACGCTGGCGGATTGAACTTTGCCGATCAGATCAAATGTGGTGCGCAGATAGACCGTTTGGTTGTCAGCCTTTTTTTCAAACCAGATCCATTCTCCGGCTTCGCTGCGTCGGGAATCGCTGTTCACCGTCTTTGAGGAAACTTTGCCAGTATCTTGCGCGGAAACCTTCGGCAACCAAGAACACACCGCGAACAAGGCGACCAATGCCGCTACTGATCGAACCGAACCATATCGTCTCATATGTCAAAATCCACTTCAGAAATACGCTAGCAAACCTACCGAAACGTGGACGCATTTTGCGCAGACGGCCCAGCCATACACCGGTGCCCTGTTCTCACTTTACGTCGCACGGATCAATAGCTTACACCGCAGCACAGTCAGTTGCAGAATTGCAAATGGGAATCGCGTCCAGCACACATTCTCTTGTTCTGCGAACCACCCCCACCAAAGTTTGGGCCTTGGCGAGTCAGTCGCTCGACGCTGTGCTCAATACCGCATGTCAACGCGGAACCATTTCAGGAGAAGTGTTCTAGCAATGAATTACCGTGCTCTCTGCGCCACCGGCGCAATCGTACTTGGCAGTGTTATCGCGGTCGCCAATGCCGCGGACGAACTCAAGGCCGATGCGGCCGTCACTGTCGAAATGACCACCAACCTGGGAACGGTTGTGATGGAGTTGGATGCCCAAAAGGCTCCCCAGTCGGTCAAGAACTTTGTCACTTACGCTCGCAAGGGCCACTACAACGACACTGTATTTCACCGAGTGATCGAGGGCTTCATGGCGCAAGGAGGAGGACTCGATAAATTTCTGAAAGAGAAACCGACTCTGGCCCCGGTGCCCAATGAAGCCGCCAATGGTCTGAAGAACGCCAAGTACACCGTCGCGATGGCGCGAACAAGCGATCCCAATAGCGCGACCAGTCAGTTCTTTATTAACACTGGCGACAACCATTTCCTCAATCGCGACGAAGCAGAAGACGGCTATGGCTATGCGGTGTTTGGCAGAGTCGTCAAAGGCCAGGAAGTCGTCGACAAGATCAACGAAGTCGCCACTCAGCCGCAGCCCAACCCCGCGTTTCCAGCCATGCTGATGCGAGACGTGCCAGTCGAACCCATCGTCATTACCAGCGTCAAAATCCTGGGTGACAAGGAAGGTTGATTCGGGGGCGACGCTCGACGAAAGGGCACATATCAATCACGCGAAACGTCGCCGATTAGTTTGTCGTCCAACAAACGTCACAGACGCTACAACACGAACACCTCGCCAGGTTTACTTGACGGGGTGTTTGCTTGCGCGGGTGGTTGGCACAAAAGTGATGCTATGGTGGTCCCTTCACCCCCGCATTGCGCGTCTGGCCCCACCTTCATCTTCGTATCCGTCCACTCGAATGCAAAGCCTCTTTCGATTCTTGTACGTCATCGTCCGTCGCCTACGGATTGTCGACGTGACGCAACTGTTTCATCTTCCAGCTGAAAAAGAATCGGCATCGGTCTGCTCCGGCGAATACACCATCCGCATCGTCAATTCTGCGGAACTGGACGAATGGGAACAGGCGGGGTTTATTGATGAACTAGCGAGCAAAAAGGCCAGTCTGGCTGATCCGCGTCGCGCATTGGTCGCGGCCTTTCACGGCGGCCAAGTCGTTTCGTATCTCTGGATCGCGAACGACGCCGTTGATAGCCGCGACAACTACAGTCGGTCCGAACACTTGGGGACGTCCATTGCGATGCCCGATGGAACCGTCTTTGTCTACGATGCTTGGACGGCGCCGGAACATCGTGGTCGACGTCTGATCGCATCGCTGCTGAGCTGGTCGTTGCGAAATCGAGTTCTTGGGGCCCGGGCCTATCTGACGATGATCGATTGGACCAATCAAAAATCGATCCGAGCTTTCGAATTTCTAGGCATGCAGCGATTGGGATGGATCGTTCGCTTTGGCCGTGGAAGATACCAATTCAGCATCGTGCCGCAAAAAGCCAAACAAATTGGTTTGCAAGTCGCCAGGCAAGCTCCGGGTGTCAAGCTGGCTTGGTAACGCGATAGCCTTCGGTGCACCGGTACACCTAAGCCAGTTTGTCGATCAGGCCGTTGCTATCGCCAAACTGGTCTGCTTTGGCTCCCATTTGTTGCATCATCCACAAGTAAAGATTGCACAGCGGTGTGCCATTCTTGTAACGAATGTGTCGACCGGATTGAATTTTGCCGCCAGCATTTCCAGCCAATAGTATCGGCAGGTCATCGTGGTTGTGGCGATCGCCATCACTGATCCCACTTCCGTAGATGATCATACTGTTGTCTAGCAGGCTTCCTTCGCCTTCGCGAATCGAACTCATCCGATTGATCAAGTAGCCAAATCGATCGATGTGATAGCGATTGATCGTTGCGATCTGCTCCTGCTTGTGGGCACTTTTGCCGTGATGCGAAAGCTCATGATGGCCTTCGCTGACACCAATGTCGCTGTAGCTGCGGTTGCTGCCTGCGTTGGTAAACATAAACGAAACAATTCGCGTGCTGTCGGTTTGCATCGCAAGGGTGATCATGTCCATCATCAATTCACTGTGCTTGTCCAAGCCTCGTGGGACACCCTTGGGGCGAGGATAATCTGGTACACCGTCTTCGCCGACACGCAGCAGTTCTGTGCTGCCCAAACGTCTTTCGACGTCGCGAACCGAATACAGGTACTCGTCAAGTTTTCGCTGATCGACTGATGGCAGGATTTTGTGCAAGCGTTTGGCATCATCGAGCACAAAATCCAAAACGCTTTTGCGGTACTTTTCACGTACCGACTTGGCTTGGCGAGTTTGCTTGACGCTATCGCCAGCGAACAAACGGTCAAACAACGCACCGGGATCGATCTCTTTTGCCATCGGGTTGGCTGGTCCGCGCCACGACATGTTTGATGCATAGGCACAGCTGTACCCGCTGTCACAATTGCCGGCCTGAGAACTGGTTTCTAAACCCAGTTCCAGCGAAGCAAATCGTGTGGCATTGCCCACTTGCTGTGCGGTCGCTTGGTCGACGGAAATGCCGTTTTGGATGTCCGCGCCATTTGTTTTGCGGGGATGAGCACCCGTCAGAAAAGCAGCGACGCTTCGCGCGTGGTCGCCACCACCGTCGCCATGCGCTCGCGCGCCGTCCAGCGTCAGTCCGCTCAGTACATTGAACTTGTCTCGGTGGTCCTTCAGACGCTCAATGGTTTTAGAAAGCTGGTAGCGGCTTCCTTCATCCCTGGGGGTCCAGTCTGGCATGTGAGCGCCGTTGGGCACGTAGAAGAACCCCATTCGCAGCGGCACGGGAGTCTCGGTGGCCGCGGCAGCTAGTAGACGCGTTGGCGACATGACGTTCATCATCGGCAAGGCAACTGCGGTTCCCATGCCGCGCAGCAGGGTTCTGCGGGAGAATGTTTGGCAATTCATTTTAACTATTCTCGGAAACCTTGTTTCTGAAACGGATCGCTTTGGATGATCGCAGCGATCAAGTACGCGAATTTGTAGTCGTAACGTTTGATGCCAGCGACAATCCGGTCGATGGCACATTTGTCATAGTATTCGGTGCCGCGGCCGAGCGAATAGATCAACATCTTTTCGGCGATGCAGCGTACAAACTGTTCGCGCCGTGTTGTTGAAAGAACGCGACGTAGATCGGCTGCTCCGTCGAACTGCGTGCCATCGGGGAGTTCGCCGCGTGCGTCGACCGCATCCTTTCCGTCTCGGTCACGCCAAAGTCCCACGGCGTCAAAATTTTCCAACGCAAAACCAAGCGGGTCCATGACGTTGTGGCACGCCGCACACGCCGGGCTTTCGCGGTGCTGTTCCATGCGTTCGCGAAGCGTCCCCACCAGCTTACTCTTTTCCAGTTCAGGGACGTCGGCGGGAGCGGGAGGCGGCGGCAGGTTCAGCAAGTTGTCCAGGATCCATTTACCGCGTTTGACCGGACTGGTTCGCGTTGGATTGCTAGTGACCGTCAAGACGCTGGCATGAGTTAGCAAGCCACCACGCTGGGTTCCTTCGAGCGACACGCGGCGGAATTGCTCGCCACTGACGCCACGGATTCCATAGTATTTGGCCAGCGGTTCGTTCAAATAAGTGAAGTTTGCGTCCAGGAGATCGGTGACCGGGCGATTGTCTCGCATCACCCCCAAAAAGAATGTAAGCGTTTCGCGTCGCATCAGTTTTCGGATGTCGTCATCAAACGTGCGGTAGATTCGCGTGTCAGGATCGACGATGTCCAAGTTGCGAAGCTGCAACCACTGAGAGGCAAAGCTTTCTACGAACCGATTGGATCGCCGATCATTGATCATGCGACCGACCTTTTTGAGCAAAAGTTTTGGGTCACGAAGTTGCCCGCGATGAGCCATTAGCAATAGCTCGTCGTCCGGCATGCTGCTCCACAGGAAATAGGAAATGCGGGTCGCCAATTCGTATTCGCTGACAGGCGGCATCGGACCGCCCTGCGTTGGAGATCTGGGTTGTTCGACACGAAAAATAAAGTGCGGTGAAACCAAGATCGCCTGCAATGCGACCTGAATTGATTCTTCGTACGTGCCTCCATCGCCGCGAACCTTTGCCGCCAAGCCGCTGAGTCGATTGACTTCGTCATTCGTCGCAGGTCGACGAAAGGCTCGGCTCGCCAGACGTCCAATCACTTGCGCGGTTGCAGATTCGACGGACGTTTTTTGGTTTGGCTTGACGAAGATTAATTTGCGGTGACTCGTGGGCAGATCGTTATCGCTGGGCTGCAATAGTTTGCGTTGCTCGCCGGTGAGATACACGTTGTACAGATGGAAATTGCGATCGATTTTGTTTTTGACGTAAAAGTCATTGAGGAACGAAATTTCGATTTTTCGTTTGCCGCGACCAAGGCGAAATTCGACGGTGTATTCTTCCTCGGTGCTGGATGGAATCTCCAGGACTTTTTTTGTGCTCCCCGTTCTGATTTCGACTTTGACCGGTTCGTCGCCGCCTTGATCGCCCGCGGCGGCCAGGATCAGTTTGAATCTGCCTCCAAACGGCACTTGGACCTCCATTCCCACCGTGCCATTGCTAGCCATGGTGAGCCGGCCATTGCCAACGTAGTTTTCGGCGCCGATAAGCGAACTGGCTGCAAAGCTGGTTTCATAGATTTCGGCGGGTGGCGGAGTGTAGATCGCTTGGCCTGTGATGTACTCCGCCGCGTCCAGGTACTTTTCAAACAAGATTGGCGGCAAGGAAAGCACGTCGCCGATGTTGTCAAATCCGTAGCCCACGTCGTCCCCTGGAAAACCTGTTGCCGGTTCGTAGTCGACGCCCGTCAGATCGCGAATTGTGTTGCGGTACTCGTGTCGATTCAATCGCCGCAGAGCCACTTTTCCGGCGTTGGGATTTTGAACGCAATTGACCGCATTGGCCAATCCATCGATCAGCTGTTCCATGCGTTTACGTGTGGCAGCGTCCATGCGTTCGCCGTCTTCGGGCGGCATCGAACCAGCACGAACATGGTTGAGCGCGCTGACCCACAGTTTGCGGTTCTTCAAGACTGCGGCAGCCGATGAGTCCTCTTCGAGCGAAATCTCGCTGCCCGAATCATGGCAGTCAAGGCAATAGGTGCGCAGAAGCGGAAGCAACTGTTGCTGAAACGCGGCTTCATATCGAGAGTCTTCGGCCTGACAAGTCAGTGTGCCGATGGCAAGAAAAAGGAACGCGACGAACGGAATGAAACATGCCGGGGCGATTCGAATGAGTTGCATCAGATGTGCAGCAATAAGTTGCGTAGATTAGAATCGAATTCCCCTTGGGCAATCATGGGGATCGATACACTAGATCTTAGTCGACAACTCGGGTTGGCTGTGATGTTAAAAAATCCATTCGACGATCCTCTTTGATAGTGCCTTTTGACGATGCCCCCTGTGCTAGGCCTTAAAGCACCCCACGAGCGATTGATGTTTGGTATCAGCCCTGTTGAAATGTTTGCTCTGGTGATCCCGTCTATCTGGCTGGGCAGCGCAATTGCCGGATTTGTCTGGTCACGGAGGGACGCGAGCAGTGGCGTCTACAAACCAGACGCACGTTCGTTGAGGATTGCATCTGTATCCGCGTTCGTCGTCATTTGCTTGGTATTAGTGACGATGAATGGCGTGGGAATCGTGGCTGGTGGCTTTATGACTTACCTAGTCACCGCGCTATTTGCACGAACGGGCTACGCCATTGGGCCAGCATCAGCGAATCGACCGCAGAGGTCCGCGAAACCAATGCGCCGCTACACCAACGCGATATCTGAAACCGGCAATCCCTATCAGCCGCCCGTATCGGATACGGACGTCGATACGTGATTTGGAAACACAACACTGTTTTAACGAACCCGCCGCGCAGAGAGCCAACGGCGAGAAGTCCGGTCGCGGTATGCTTTCCAGTTCATACCGGCGGCCACAAACACGCTGCGATGGTCGTGCCAAACGATGCGACGCGCGATTTGAAATCCGATGGATTCGGCCTGCGAGACCAACCATCGCCGACCCCGACTCCAGCGGCTTGCCAGGACGTTGGCTTGGTTTTGCTGGAATTGCACATGGGCGCGCTCGTCACGCAAAATTCGTTGGCAGATGGTTCGCAAAGTGGGCGAATCGGTCGACCGCAGCAGTGCAAGGTAGTAGACCTGTGCCAGAATTTCAGCGGTCAGCAGCACCATGATCGACGTGCGAAGCCCCGCCAAATGTCGGACCGAACGAAAGCAATGGTCTGACCAATGGTGGGTAAGGATCGCTTCGCCTTCTTGTTGCAAGAATTTTTCTAGCCAAGCTGCGTGGCAGTTTTCTTCTTGTAGAAAAAGTTTCAAGGCAGACAGGTAGTCTTCGTCACCACCGCGATCGGTCCAATTTTTCGCCGCTCGGCAAATGTGCCTGCCCTCGCCGCTTTCACCAAGTTGAAACGTTTGGATCGACGCGATCACAGCAGCTTTTTCAGTGGCCGATAGCGTCGGCGTCTTTGACCATGCAACGGTAGGTGGATGGTTCATGTTGTCGTAAAAGTAATCCGCCCAATCACGATTGCTCCACGCATCGCACCACACCTGATCGCGTTGCATGCGTCGGCCTCGCACGCTGGTGATTCGTCGCAATTCTTGTTCGACGGCATCAATCGTCGTATCGGGAGTTGATGTTCCGGCTGTCAGTCCGATTCGTTGATGGCCGACAAACCAATCGGTTCGCAGTTCGTCAGCGGATTGCACGTGGTAGGCCTCGACGTTGTGCGACAAACAACGTTGCAGCAGACGCTGAGTGTTGTTTGAATTCTTGCCGCCAACGACAATGACCAGCCCGACTTTTTGGCACAGTTGATCCACCGCGTTTTGGCGTTGGCGAGTCGGTCGACAGATCGTGTTGGTCCAACGAATGGATGCTTGGTGGTTTTGCTTTGCAATTTCGTCGCGACATTCCTGAGCGATCGAATCGGGGATCGTCGTCTGAGCAATGATGCCGATTTTGGGCGTGCCGTAGTTGGCGACTTCGCTGGCATCGGCGACGACAGCGCAGCGATTCGCGGGCAAGTCTTCGATGATGCCTTGGACTTCGACGTGATTGCGGCTGCCAATGAGCACGACGAAGTGGTCGCGATCGATCAGTGCCGTCGCCGCTTGATGGACTCGGCGAACCAGCGGACACGTCGTGTCAAGCAATTCCTTGCCCGACGATTGCAGCAGATTGCGCCGGCGATCACTGATGCCGTGGGCGGTTACCATGACGATCGGCCGCTCGGGAATCGAATCGCGGTCGGATTCGCCTAGCAACTGAAATTCGCGCTGCTCAAGGGCGTCGGTGACGTCTGTGTTGTGCACCAATTCACCGTATATGGCGGTCTTTTGCGGCTGAGTAGCTTGTTGGGCAGCCTGAAAAGCATCTCGCACGCCAAAGCAAAATCCCATGTGTTCGGCTCGTATGATCTGTGTCATTGGTGCTCTCTCTCTTTGCTCTTTGGCTTTGCAATGCAAAGCTTGGGGTGAAATAAAAAGGACGTGCGGTCTATTGGCCTGCCAATCGATTTGGCGAATTTTGGCTGCGTCGCGTCGTGTTTGGCAGCGTTCCCATTTGGTTTTGCGCATCGCCGATGACGCGCTGCAACTCACTCAAGTATTCCAAGAAGCGTTCGCGTCCGGCGTCGGTCAGAAAACAGGTTGTTTGCGGTCGACCTGCGGAGTCATCGCGGACCAATCGAACCAGGCTCGCGTCGGTGAGGTGTTTGAGATGGCGATTGAGATTGCCGTCGGTCAAATCGCAAAGTTGTTTCAGTTCGCCAAACGTGAGACCTTCGTCGGCACCGGCCAAACACGTCATCAATCCCAATCGCGCTTTCTCGTGCATGACGCGGTCCAAGCCGTCATAAGAAAATCTTCCTGAAGGCCCTTCGACGCTAGCGGTCTGCTTCGATTTTGGTTTTCGTGCCATCAGATTGCCTCCCCGTTGGCAGTGTTGATGTGCATCAAGCCTGCCGCTAACACTTGACCGCCACCGAAGGGAATGGCCATTGTTAGTGGATGCATTACCCAGTCGCCTTGGCCCAGGATCAGAACCGCAAGTCCGCAGCCGATGTACCAAATGCCAACTTTTTGCAACGAGCTGGGCAAGAGAGAGGACGCCGCAAAGACGCCCATGCCCAACAATGCCGCCCACAAACCTGGCAGCACCCAGGCGATTTCGATCGCAGTAAAAAACACTACGGTAGTGATCGACGCACCAACGATGATGGCAGGTGATAGCCGAGCCAGCACGTCAAGCGTCATTCGTCGTTCCCGCGCGGTTGGATCGCGATAGTATCGCAACACCATGTCCGCCAAAACGATCACCAACGCAATCGCAGCAACCGAGACCCAGAGCATCAGAAAAGCTCGCGTCGGATCGGTCGATTGAGCCACGATGCCAGATTGCAGGCAAGCCGCCGCGATCGCGACTAAGCTGGTTAGCGCCGTCGGAAATGCGCGTAGGCCCTCAAACGTGTTGGAGCGGTTGGCCACCGACTTGATTGCATCGAGGTGCTCCAAGGCTTCGTCGAGTTTCATAAACGCTCCCTCGGTTCGTGCTGGTTCTGGATGCTTTGCATTGCAAAGTATCCAGTCGCCCATGCCGAGTCAAGCGGTTTTTGGGTAGCTGGAGTCTTTCATCTGACCCGAATCTTTTCGCTACGCGATGATCTCGTGGATTGGTTCGACTTCTTCGACGCCGACCAGTTTTTGCTCCAAACCACTGTAGAAATACGACAGTCGATTGGGATCCAAGCCCAGCTGATGAAGAATCGTGGCGTGCATGTTTCTGACATGCAACGGGTTTTCGACGGCTCTGGAACCGAGTTCGTCAGTGGTTCCATGGGACACACCGCCTTTGATTCCGCCGCCGGCCATCCACATTGTGAACCCGTAGGCATTGTGATCGCGACCGGATCCTTTCGCGTATTCGGCGGTTGGCTGACGACCAAATTCGCCGCCCCAAACGACGAGCGTTTCGTCCAGCATGCCACGTTGTTTCAGGTCAGCCAGCAAAGCAGCGACCGGTTGATCGGTCGCACCTGCGTGTCGATTGTGGTTGACTTCCAAATCGCCGTGCGCGTCCCAGTTGTCATCATTGTGCGCGCCGCCACTGTATAGCTGAATGAAACGGACGCCCCGCTGAGCCAGTCGGCGTGCGATCAAACATCGCCGACCAAAATCATCCGTCGGAGCGTTACCGACACCATACATGTCCAAGGTTCGCTGGTCTTCTTGCCCCAGGTCAACGGCTTCGGGGGCAGTCGATTGCATGTTGTAGGCAAGTTCGTAGCTGGCGATTCGCGAAGCTAGATCGCTGTTGCCGCCGCGGGATTGCAGGTGGCGAGTGTTAGCGTTTTGAATGGAATCAAGCAGCTCGCGTTGGACGCCTTCGGGAAGATCTTTGGGAGCTGCTAAATCTAGGATCGGTGCCCCTTTGCCTTTGAATACAGTGCCCGCGTACGTTGCCGGCATGTAACCGCTGCTCCAGTTCTTGGCGCCGCTAATGGGACCACCAACCGGCTGCAACATCACGACAAAGCCTGGCAAGTCTTCATTGACGGTGCCAAGGCCATAGTTGACCCATGAACCCATCGCGGGGCTGCCCGAGAGAATTTTGCCGCTGTTCATCATCAACATCGCCGATCCGTGGATCGGCGAATCAGCTGTCATCGAATGCAGAAATGCGATGTCGTCGACATGCTTGGCCACATTCGGAAACAGCGAACTGACCCACTTGCCGCATTCGCCGTGCTGCTTGAAATCCCAACGCGGTTCAACGATACGTCCGCCCGGTTTGTGGCCCCCACGGCCAAATGTTTTTACTTCGACCGTTTTGCCATCCATGCCTTTCATCTTTGGCTTGTAGTCGAACGTATCCATATGGCTGGGACCGCCATACATGAACAGGAAAATAACGGTCTTCGCTTTCGGGGCAAAATGTGGCAGTTTCGCGGAGAGAGGACTTTGGAAAGAAGCTTCCGCTGCATTGGCACTTCCAAAAAATCCGTCACCCGAAAGCATGGACGTCAATGCGGCTGCGCCAAAACCACCTCCTGTTTGCCACAGGAATTCGCGTCGCGTGCGTCCGCAAAAGTTTCGTTTCGATGAATTTGACATGGCACTTAGTTGTGTGTTGAGATGAATTGGTTCGGCTGGCTAATTCGACTAGCTATTCGGAGCGTCGATTAATCGATAAACAAAAACTCATTCCAGTTGATGACGGTCAGGCAATAAAGCTGCGCGGCCCGTTTTCGTGAAACGCCTTCTTTGGATTCCAGGCTGGTGATCAATTGGTTGCCTTCGGCGATTTCTTTTTCCGAAGCATCGCGGCCCAAAACTGCTTGAACCGTCTGTCGGACAATCTGTTCGTTGGCCTGCTCGCTGCCGCCGACATGCGTCAATAAACGGTCGGCTTGGGCATGGATGAAATCGCTGTTCATCATCGAAAGAGCCTGGCCGGGTTGAAGCGTCATGAATCGAGCTTCGCAAGTCAGGTCGGGATCGGGGAAATCAAATGCCGACAGCAGCGGAGTCACCAAGGACCGTTTGACGTGAATATAAATACTGCGGCGATTCTCTTGCTCCGGCGTTGATTTGCCCCAGCCGTCGCCTGGTTTTGATTGACTTGCGACGACCTCTTTGGACAACGTCGGATACATGCTTGGCCCGTAAACTTTGCGATTCAACGATCCATTGGAGACCAAGATCGAATCACGAACTTCCTCGGCACTCAAGCGTCGCGGATTGAACCGCCAGAACAAGCTGTTGTTGGGGTCTTTGGCGATTCCATCATCGTTTGCGGCCGACGACATTTGGTAGGTTTGGCTACTCATGATCAGGCGATGAATGGGTTTTAGTCTCCAACCACTATCGATCAATTTGTAAGCCAGCCAATCAAGCAACTCGGGGTGGGTGGGCGGCGAACCAAGCTGTCCGAAGTTGTTGCTGCTGCGAACGATCCCACGCCCAAAGTGATATTGCCAAATCCGGTTGGCCATCACTCGCGCCGTCAGCATGTTTTCTTCACTGGCGATCCAATCAGCCAAAACACGCCGTCGTCCTGACGATGTGTCGGCGTCGTTGACTTGGCTAGGAAACGCAGGTTTTTCTGCATCAAAGATCGTCGGAAAGGACGGGGTGACTTCGTCGCTGGGAGAACCCGGGTTGCCTCGGAAAAGAACAAACGTTGGTTTGTCGACTTTTCGGTATTTGGCCAACCCCATTACCGATTCGCGGGGCGGCAGTTTTTGTAGTGCTTGAGCGTTGCTTTTAAGTTTCCGTTTCAGCTTTTGGTATTTGGCCCACTGACCGTCGTCCAAATGGTCTCTCAGCTTTTCTTTCAACACGCGATTGCGATCACGTTTTGTGCCTTCGGTTGCACGTTGGTCGGGGGCAGGCATTTTGACGATGCCAGCTTGTTCGATTTTCTCCATCGCCGTTTCGATGCCGCGTTTTTCTTCTGTGTTGGCAGCGTACTTGGCACGAAGGTCCCCGCTGGAAATGTCGATTTGGTTGAACGTCCGTAGATCGCGACGGTTCGCGTACGGCGTCAGGTCTTCCAGAAACGACAGCATGCTGTAGTAGTCAGCCTGCGGGATTGGGTCGATCTTGTGATCATGGCAGCGAGCGCAATTGATCGTCAGGCCTAAGAATGCCTGACCGGTGGTCATGATGATGTCGTCCAACGCATCAAACCTGGCTTGCGCTTCATCGACCGGTTCGTCATCCCAGACTCCCAAGCGGTAATAGCCGGTCGCAGTCAGCGATTCCATCGTGACATCGTCTAGTTCGTCGCCAGCAATCTGTTCACGGACAAATTGATCGTATGGTTTGTCGTCGTTGAACGATTTGATGACATAATCGCGGTACTTCCACGCATTGGGTTTTACACTGTCGCGTTCGTACGAATTGGTTTCGGCGTACCGCACCAAGTCCAACCAATAGCGTGCAAAGCGTTCGCCGTAGTGCTGTGAATCGAGCAGCTGATTGACCGAATCGGAGAACGCACTGGGCGATGTATCGTTTGCAAACGATTCGATTTGCGACTGGGTGGGCGGTAGTCCGATCAAATCGTAGTAAGCGCGGCGGAGCAAATGTGTGCGGTCCGCAGGTGGATTGGGGGTCAGTTGCTGTTCGGCCAGCGAAGCGTACACGAATGCATCAATCGGATTCTTATTCCACGCCCGATCATCGACTTGGGGTGGTTCGTGCCGCTGCATTGGCAGGAACGCCCAGTGTTTGTCCCATTTCGCGCCTTGCTGAATCCATCGCGTCAACGTTTCCACTTCCTCCGGGCTGACCGCGTCGCCTTCGGGAGGCATGCGTTCGAATTCATCATCGGTCGTGATGCGAGCAATCAAGGCGCTAGCTTCCACGTCACCGCTGACCAAGGCGTGTTCGCCCGATTCGGTTTCGGCGAAGGCAGCTTCTTTGGAAGTAAAACGAAGACCACCTTCGGCTTCGTCAGGTCCGTGACAAGCGAAGCATTTCTTCGCCAGTATCGGCTGGACATCTTTGATGAAATCAACTTTGGACTCCTGCGCTGCCGAGTTCGACAATCCGCTGGTTGCCCCAATCGTGAACAAGAACATCAGTGCACAACGAAATTGAATGGCAGTCCGTTTCAGCGGCAGCATGGCTTCCATGTTTGAACTCAAGGGAAAGAGATCGTTTGGATGGGCAATGGGGTTGTTTGCGGCACGATCGAGCAGCAAGCAATCTACGTCATCAGAATCAATGTGCCGCGACGCGTTTGCAAACGCGCAAGACAGGACAGCACTACCTCCATTCTGGCAGGTAAACCATCATAAGCCAATGAGAATCGCCGTACTTCGAATGAGAGATATTGTCACCCGCCCCACCCCACCGGTGCCTGCTGATTGGTCTCGAAATACGGTTGTTTGTGCCAAAACGGTTTGTGTGGGCCCGCATCGACGGATAAATTGAATCAGTGGCTTTGAGAATAATTTCACAGCATATTTTTCGCGGCTCGTTTCATGAGCACTGCGAATGTTGCTGCAACGCGATTCGTCCTCGTTGGTGCAGTTGGGTATTAGGGTGAATAAACATGTCGACCAACAAACCTGTCTCAGCTGAAACCGATTTCGACGACAATTCCTATCATTGGCAGCGACATCCACGCGCATCGCAAATCGTCGGCCAGTTGGTGCGGCAGTTCTCTTGCCAAAGCCCATTTGCGGAGCGTCTGCGATTGGCTATGCGAGACCACACCGGTACGCGTTTGATCGATTGGCTCGACCATATCGGCATCTGTCAAGACGCAACGATTGACGGAGTGAAAGCGGAAACCGCTCTTGTTGATGTCGGTTTTGTGACGCTGCGCAACGATCGCGATGGTCACTGGCTGCAACATCGCGGGGGGCTATTTCCAGCCGTCGTAATTGGTGACGACGATTGTTTTCGATTGGCAATCAAGGTGGACTGTGTTGATGCGTTCTTAAAGGCTCATCAGATGCAACGGGAGATCACTGGTCAGGCTGGCTCTCCGTTTCGCAAGTCACTGGTTGGAGAATCAACCGCGCAGTCGTCCAGTCTTGGCAGCGCCGCGAAGTTGTTTGTATGCCAACGTCATGGTTGGACCAATTGGCAAACTTCCGAAGCCACAGATGAACAAGTTTTGCTCGCCGGGGAATTGGCCTGCGGTTTTCAATCACGCCCGCGACAAAACTTTGATTCGACCAAACAGTTGATCCAAGGTGCCGTCGCCAAGATCGGAGCGGACTGGGCTTGCGACTTGTTCCTTTCGGCCGAGCGAGAGTATTGGCAAAATCGCAATCAAGCTGCGCGAATCCAACGCGAACGTCAGGACCGACTGGGCCTTGGTTGGGGAAATCACGACCACCACACCTACCGAAGTAGTCGCGCCCACTTTGCTGAACTGATCGAGTGTTTGGAACTGTTCGGTTTCGTCTGCCGCGAGCGATTTTATGCGGGAGGTCAGGCTGGCTGGGGGGCTCAAGTCTTGGAACAAACCAACACGGGAATCGTGATCTTTGCAGATGTCGACCTATCGCCAGAAGAATTGACGGTCGATTTTTCTCACGATGGCCTGCAGCCCAACCCGAAGCTCGGCACGGTTGGTCTGTGGTGTCAGTTGCATGGTGAAGCTTTTTTGAAAGCCGGCATGCATCATTTGGAATGCCAGTTTGACTTTGATGTGGCACGCCGCCAGTTGGCTGAATTGGGAATCGAGACCATGGAGCCGTTTACTGATTTTCCCCATCTACGTCAGGCATTTACGCGCGGGGAAATCTGGCCGGTGGCTTCACCACGAATCCAGCTCGCTTTGCAGGAGGGCTGGATAACACGCCAGCAGGCTGAATCGTTCGAACGCGACGGCGCGGTCGGTTCGCATCTCGAAATCCTGGAACGTAACGATGGTTTCAAGGGATTTAATCAGACCGGGGTCAGCGAAATCATACGAAAGACAGATCCACGCCACTCGCAGTCGCGTCATCAGGGGCACGATTCGTGAGCGACAATCCACCGACCGCCGGGACGAACGAAAGCAGCAGACGATCTAGCCCTGCCAACAAGATCGAGCGAGGTGACCGACCGCACGTGCTGTTGATTGTCGAAACATCAATGGCATTTGGTCGATCAGTGCTGGAAGGGATTAGCCGCTATTTGGTGCAGAATCCGCCCTGGTCGGTTCAGTTGGATTTGCGAGAGCTGCTTGCGACGCCTCCCGCCTGGCTTCGTGACTGGGAGGGCGATGGCATTATCACGCGATCGACGACACCCCAGATGGCCGAACTGATCTCGCAGTGGGGAATTCCAACAGTCAACCTGACCGATGTGTTTGGCGATCAAGGATTGCCGTCGGTGTTGAACGACCACGAAAAAATCGGGCGTGTTGCGGCGCAGCACTTAATGGCGAAGGGGCTGACGCGATTTGGCTACTGTGGTTTTGCGGATCACGATTGGTCGTCGATTCGCTTAGCGGGATTTCGCGATGAACTTCAGAAACGCGGCTTTTTTGTCGACGATCATTCGTCGGATTGGTCGCACTCGCGACAAGTTGGTTGGGGAGCTCAGCAAAGTGAACTGGTCCAATGGATTGATCAGCTACCCAAGCCCGTCGGAGTGATGGCGTGCAATGATTTTCGTGGGCAACATGTCTTGGAAGCTTGCCAAGCAAACGGGATGTCCGTGCCAGACGAGATCGCCGTGGTGGGGGTGGACAATGATCATGTGCTTTGTGATTTTTGTAACCCGCCGCTTTCAAGTGTGATGCCGGCTGCTGAGCGAATCGGCTTTGAAGCCGCTGGCATGTTGGACCAGTTGATGCGTGGTGAATCGATCCCGAGCAAACGGTTGTTAATCGAGCCACTTGGTGTGGCCGAACGACAGTCCACGGAAGTTTTGGCGATCGACGACGTGGATATTGTGGCTGCCTTGCAAATGATCCGCGATCAAGCCTGCGCTGGTCTGACGGTGGGCGACATTTTGAAAGAAGTGCCGCTGGCTCGGAGTTCGCTGGAACGCCGGTTTCGCAAATTGGTAGGACGATCTCCCCAAGCGGAGATTCGCGCGGTCCAAGTCAAACGTGCCTGCCAGCTGTTGTTGGACACGGACTTGAATTTGACCCAAATTGCGACGCTGACCGGCTTCAAACATTCGGAATACTTCAGCGTCGTATTTAAACGCGAAGTCGGCAAAACCCCAGGGAACTACCGCCATACCTCCCGGTGACCAACTGATCGGGCGGATGCTAGTCGCTCGAAAATCACGCATCCGCATTGCAGATGTTCAGGTCAGTTCGTATTGATAAACCAAGCTGACTCGGCCGACGGTGCAATCGTTGGATTGGGAAGTGATAGCAATTCAATCACTGTGTTTAAAGATTCATGATGAAGCGTTTGTTGCCGTATTTTGTGGCAGGCTATTCGTTGCTGGTTCGTTGGACGTGCCGCGTGCGCGTGCACAATGACCCGCGTCAGACGATGACCCAAGCTGGAGTTCCGCATGTTTTTGCGGCGCTGCATGCGCACCAAGTGGCGGCGATGGTGAGTGCCGACCCGGGCACCGGCGCGATGGTGTCGCGTAGTGCTGATGGGCAAATTATCGTTCCTGCACTGCGGGCGAACGGCCATGTGCCGGTGCGAGGAAGCGGCGGTCGAGCTGAAAAAGGCGGTGCGACTGCTCTGAAAGCCTTGGTCGAATACTTAGGCGTCGGGACACCTGTGATCCTGGCTGTCGACGGACCTCGCGGCCCCCGCGGCACGGTTCACAAGGGGATCGGTGTATTAGCTAGAAAGTCAGGAGCGGGCGTCTTGCCGGTTTTAGTGATCACCAACCGGCGAATCATTTTGTCCAAGGCATGGGACCGTTTGCAGATTCCGCTGCCGTTTGGAACGATCGACGCGTTCTTTGTCGAACCGATGTTTCAACGCAAAGGCGAAAAACTGGATGGGTTTGCCAAACGCATCGAGACCCAGTTGGAAAAACTAGAGCAGCAGCACGATCCACAAGAGGCGACAAAAGTTCGTCGCGAAATCGCACTCGTCAAAACACCAAGTCGTCGCGCCGCGTAATTCGCAGCAAACAGAACTAACGCTGCCTGCGTCGCAGTCCAATGGCAGACATCGATACGGCTAGTAAGAAAAAAGTCGAAGGCTCAGGCACTGCAGTGACGGAACTGTCATAGAGCGTCTGGAATTGATAGTCAAAATTGAAGCTAGTCGGTGAGGAATTTCCCATGCCCGTGAAGGAATTGCCGCCAGCGTATGTCCCAGGATTCTGACCGAGAAAGTCGCCTCGTGGAATGGTCGAGCTAGGTGTGTTTACTTCTCTGAACGCCCAGTAATAGGTGTCGTCGGGCGTCACCATGATCGGGGTATCGAAAGTGAATTCGATAAAATCATCCGCTCCGAAAATCATCGTGTCGGACTTGATTTCGGTTGTCGATTGGATGCCACCGAGTATGGGCGTTCCATTGACCGTGTTTCGTAGTTCCAGTTCAAAGCTATGGCCGTCCACCGTCTCGCCAGCTCTTAGTCTCACACCAATCCGAGCGCCGGCCACATTTGACTGTGCCGGTGTAAACGACTGACCCGCCCAAGTATTGAACCCCGCGAGTGGGTTTAGGTCCGAGTTCTCCTGTGACGCGGCAGTGTCGACCAAGATGGCGGCCTCGGCCGCTCGATCGTACGAGAGTAGTCCTGCTGCAAACAGCAGCATCCAAAGTTGCGTCCGTCTCATCGCCCGCGCTCCCAATAATCACAAACCTAAAAATCGTTGCGATCATTAAAACGGGCACGACGCCTGTATACTAGCGTTCAGTACTGTAGGGGGGGCGCGCAGTGCTATTTGCTCCTGGACTCCCTTGCGAGACGGAGCTTCAATTCAGCTCGGGTAACACGATGCGTTCGCTGGCATGTTCGATGACGAAGGCAGTGATGGCTTCTTGCTGTTGAGCGAGAGATTCGATCGCTGCCTTTGCGACTTCGCTGTCGGCACGGCCGGTGAAAACGCTGGGAACGCGAATCTCGATTTCCATTTCCAAGGACAACTCGATGTGAGTGGCATCTTCTTTGGGGGACGCCGAAATGATGGTCACATAGTCTTTGATTTGACCTTGTTGACCCACTGCTTTTGATTCGACATGCAATCGATCAGCATTGACTTGGGCGCGGCTGCGCAAGGTGAGTTGTTCTGTGTCAACTTGTTCGTTGTTGATTTCCACGGTAAGCATTTTAGTTGCATCCACTGCCGCTTTGGACTTGCCGCGAATCGCATTTAAGAGCGGTCGATCATCTGCCGACAAATCCAGTTTCAGATCTTCGACGCCTTCGCTGATAATCTTCATGCCCCCGTGGCTAACGATCGCCTTGGTGGCGTTCTTGCGGACCATGATCTGGCGAAACTTGTCGTAGCTGACTTGAAGGTCGAACTGATGCGTTTGCACGGTATGGACACGGTGCGAAACAGGGCGCAGTTGCCAAGCAAGCACTCCCGCGATGAACAGTGTGACGATTCCAATGACGACATAGCGAGCGGTCTTGGACAAGTTGGACCCGGAAGTTGCGAAGGGCGTTGAAAGCAGGAATGCGATCAAACATAGACGAAGCTGCCCAACGGTCAATTGGATTCACGCGATGGCAAGCTCGCCGAGGACGTCGGCAAGCAGCGGAGGGCGTGATTGACTTCGGTCCTGGCTGTCAATCGAGCCGCAAGACGAGAGCCTTTCGCGACGTCAAAGAATGCTTGGGCCGTCGTGCCTGCACGAACAAAAGATCCCAGGAGGCTGAATGGGCCGGCTGCTTGGGCTGCAACAATCGGCGATGCTGACATTTGCGACAGCCGGGAGAAGTGAACGGCAGGGCGAACCAATTTGCGTCACATTGCCGCGACGGTGATCAAGAGCTTGATCCGCTAGCGGCAGCCGCGGCAGATCGCATTTCTTCGGCGGAACGTTCCGCCAGCATACGGGTTTGGCCCGAAACGGTCCCGGTAAAGAACGTGGGTGTGATCCAAGAATTGTCCGACATGGCTGCACTGACGGTGACGGTTACCATCCCGGTGTCGTCACTGAGCGGGTTGGGCGAAACCGTGATGTCGGCGTCATTGACGTCGAAGATAGCGAGTTGGTTTTCCACGGCAGCTTGGACTTCGGCAGTCGTCGCTCCATAAATAATTGCCGTGCGCGCACCTGCATAAGATGCGTCCTCCACCGTGTGCGCGACGATGCTCAGTCTGACAAATTCGATCATCGCAAACAAAATCATCATCAAGACGGTTGCTGCAACGGCAAATTCGACCATGGCCGCCCCGCGTCGTTCCTTAACGCGGCGATCGCTCACACGGCAGTCGCTTGGCCGGCGACTTTTTGTGTGGCCGCCAATCGTTGAACGCCTGATAGTTGAGGGTCGGAACATGATTCGTCAGTGGGTGGGTGGTGTCAAGAAAGAGTGTCGATAGCTGCCGTTTTCTTACTGCGTCAACAGCGAAGGAATGGCTTGGGCGATACTGCGGAACGCGTCTTCAAGCTGCGCGCCCGTGTCGGCATGAAAGTGTCGACCGCCTGTGTCTGCAGCGATTTGTTCCATTAAAATTTGGTCCGCTTCTTGAGAAAAACTCACCGTGTAGATGGGGATCTCAAGCGAAGCGGCTTGTGCAGCGGCCAATAGTGGATCGTCACCGGCAGTCGCGTTTCCATCGCTCATCAATACGATCGCCCGTGTCGCCCAACTGCGGCTATAACCGCTCTTGGTGACCGAGTTAATTCCGAACATGATTCCTTCGTGAATGTTGGTGTATCCGCCTGGGAAGGAATCCGAAAATGCATCCATTTGACTGCGGATCGCAGAATAATTCGAACTCAGATTGACATCGTCGGACGCATTGTCGGAGTAGCTCACCAAGGAGGCTTTCTCCGTACTGGCGGACGAATTCAGTTCGTTCAGGAAGATGTCGACCGCATCGACCAGGTCCAGCCATCGCGAATTGAGAGGGACATCGTCGGGTTCGGAACCGGGGATTTGGGCTTCGGCTGGATCAGCAGGTGATCGCATCGATCCGCTGCGATCGACAACCAATGCAACATCCAAAGTGGATTGAGTATTGGTGGCTGTCAGAGTGGGGCGGATTTCAAAGTTGGAACCCAACACCGCAAAGAATGGAATCGGCGCGTCACCGCCACCGCCGGCAAATGTATTGGTCGTCAACCGAACCGCGTTGCCCTGTCCGGTTGTTGGATTAAAAGAGTACTTTTGGTTGGAGCCGAATTTGTAACTGGATCCAAACTCCAAGTCGCCTGATGACAATGCGATGGTGGTGGTTCCCACGGGGTTAAGGTTGGACATGTTTTGAGCTGCTGCTAAAGCTAAGTCTCGGTCACCTGAGTCGACGTATTCGCGTCCTGCCGCACGAACTGAGGCATCCGCGACAATCTGCATTTTGGTTTTGCAGACTTGAATGTACGAATAGTTGACCGCCATTCCTGCCAGGGCAAAAATGATGGGCAGCATAATCACCACGAAAACCATGGTCGATCCGCGACGGTTTGGAATGGATCGGTTCATAGGAGTGCCTCGATAAAAGGGGGCAAGCGAAAAGGTGGTTAGTTGGCTGGCGAAACGGCAGGCTTATTCAGCTCGCATTACAACGGATTCGGAGAGTTGTTTGCCTTCGTACAGAAAGCCACCGAAGACGGCGTTGTCAGCGCAGTTGACGTCAACCGTGACGGTAAACAGTTCACCCGGCACCATGGATGTTGGATCAGCAGGGTTCATGGCGATGCTGTAGTTTTCGATCCCGCGATCGTCCAACAGCATTTGGCATTGCTGGATAACCAAGTTCTGGTCGGTTCCCGGCAAGATTCCGATACGTGCTCCTTCGTAGGCCGTCACGGCTGCATTTTGCTGAAGATGCAACATCGCGCACGCTTCGATGGTGGCCATCGTGACAATTGCCAGAACCGGCAAGCAAACCGCGAGTTCAACGACGGCGACTGCTCGGCGTTTTCTTCGTTGCAAATTGCGTTTCTGTTGAGCAGCGTGGCGCACGGTTTTTGACCATCGGATTGACGTGGAAAAGAAAGAACTTTTCCAAAGCTAGGTCATGTCCAGGGCTTGGTCGGTGGTTTGCCGCATTGCACCAAGATCCAATTGCATTTTCCGACAGGAGGGTTCCGGAGATGACGAAAATACCGGTGCTCTCCAGTTGGGTGCCGACCCCGCAAGCGTGTGAAGCATGGGCTTCTACAGCATTGGTGGCGGTGGTGGGGGAGGAGGAGGTTCAGACGGCTCGTCGTCATCACCTCCATCACCATCGTCGTCGTCACCATCGTCATCAGAGGGCGGCGGTGGAGGTGGCGGCGGCGGGGGAGGAGGCTCAGGCAAGTTCGCCGACATCTGCGACCCTGATCGTTCGGTCATCAGACGCGCTTTCCCGACCACATCGCCGGATGCAAAATTTGGAATGACAAGTGAGTTGCTCGCGACGGGAAACGTCACCGTGACTTCGACCGATTTGGTGGAATCATCAATGGTGGCCGGATTGATGGAGATTACGGCATCCTTGACACCGATCACGTCCAAATGGTTTTGAGCGTTTAGAATGACTTGTGAAGCTTCCGCACCCGGGACAATTCCGTCACGCGCCGCGATGTAAGCTGCTCGATTGGCAGTGTGTCGGAGCATGGCAACCCGCGAAAGTTCGATGCCGCCAAAGATCAAGAGCACCAAGACAGGGAGCGCCATTGCAAACTCCACTGCTGTGGTTCCGCGTCGTTTTTGAAAAGGTCGTGTCATGCTATCTCTCGGTCTCACGCTGCGTGGCTTGGTGGGGATCTACTTGGTCAGCATCGTCGGAAGGCTACGGGCGATCGATCGGAAGGCTTCTTGGAGCTGAGTCGCTGTGACGGCGTGGTAGTGCTGGCCGCCGCAACGATCGGCAACGTCTTGCATCAAATACTGGTCGGCTTCATCGCTGAACGTAATCGCAAACAAGGTGATTCCAGAATTGGCCACGGAGTAAGCTGCAGACATCGGATGCGTTCCATAGTTGTGAACACCATCGGTCATCAACACGATGACTTTCGAGGCATGCGAACGGCTGTAGGTCGTGTTCAGCAGCGCAGAACGTCCTTGGTACATTCCGCCGCCGATGTTGGTGCCGCCAGCTTCGTAGCTGGACGAGATGTTGATCAGTTTGGTTTTGACGGCGTCGTAGTCCGTCGAAAGCTGAACGGGCGTGTAACTTTCGTGGTCGTAGATCGTCAGTGACAGAAATTCCTGAACCGGGGAATCATTGAGTTCGTTGATAAAGACTTGGGTCGATGCGATCAGGTCCAACCATCGTGCGTTTTGAGGAACAGGATCACCAAAGTCCCAGCCCGGTGGCGCCGACGCGGGAGCCGGCGGGTACTCGGCAACTTCCGATGCGCTGTAGGCCATCGATCCACTGCGGTCGATTACCAAGGCAATGTCGATGACCCCTTGGGTGCTGACGGCTGACTTGGTGGGACCAATTTGAAATGCCGAACCAAAGAACGGAAAAACCGGATCAATGCCCTCGCCCGGAGACGCCAGGGTTCTGGTCGTCAGTCGGACGGCATTTCCCGCTCCCGATGGCGTGAAGGTGTACGGTGTGTTGGCGGATGCTCGATCGCTGATGCCGAATTCAAGATCGCCACTATTGACGGGCAAGACAAAATTGCCGATTGGATTTCGAGCGGCCAGGTCGCGTGCCGCAGCAAGCGAGCTTTGTTCGTCGCCAGTCAAAACGTACTCGCGGCTTGCCGCGCGCACGGCCGCGTCAGCTGCAATTTGAATGTCGGTGCTTGCCGATTCCATGTGTGCGATGTTGATGGCCAGAGCCGACAGCGCGAACAAAGCGGGAAGCAAAACCGCGACCAAAACCATGGTGGCTGCGCGGCGATAACGTGGATGAGTTCGCATAGGGGTTTCTCAGAAAAAAAGGATCAGTCACACGTGCACTTGCGGGGAACTTATTCCGCACGGAGCGTGACCGATCGAGTCAGTGTTTTGTCTGCGAATAGTCCGCCCACTAACGCGTTGTCTTTGAAGTCCGCCGAGATTGTGACGGTGAAATAGTCGCCAGCTTTCAGCGTGCCTGGGTCACTGGGCTCCATTGCGATGCTGAAGCCGTTTACACCTTGGGCATCTAACAGTGATTCGCACTGGTAGCTGACGTTTTCGGCTTCGGCTTGCGGCACGATCCCCACGCGAGCACCTTCGTAAGCAGCCACTTTCAGGTTCTGCTGAACATGAAACATCGTGCACGCATCGGTGGTGGCGACCACGACGATCACCAGGATCGGAATGCAAACGGCAAGTTCAACCACGGCTGCGCCCATGCGAGCGGAACGCCGCGAAGTAGGAGGCTGTGAAGCCGAGTTTCGCAAAGTGCGGCGGTTTTGGTTTCCGTAGGTGAGCATGGGATACCAGTGGGGAGACTCTAAGAGATGGATCACTGGAAACCTATGTCACGATCCTCAGGGTCGCGCGGTTTACGACTGCACGAAACAGTCATTGCCCTCACTTCGGAGGAACTTAGACCGATCATGGTGATTGGAGCAATCGTGACGAACACGTCAATTGTCCACACGCCGCTTTGCTTCACGCACAGAAACGACGAAAGAATGCACTTGCCAGTGATGCCACATACTGGATGTCCGCTGGATTTCCTGCCAGCAAATGATCAGCCTCGCTCAGAGAGGCTAGGCTGACTGACGCTTCGAGTGAGCTGCTAGAATTAATCAGACTCATGATCCGCAACGCGTGGTCGAAACGGACAGTTTTGTCGACTGGCGAATGCAGCAGCAGCACTGGGCAGTTGATCTCGCTGATGCGTTTGGGCAGATCATGATTGCGAAAGTCATCGAGCATCTCGCGCCGAATCGTCCACTCCAAGCCGCCGATTGTCACCTTTCCGAATCCCTCACGCTGAATCGCGGGATTCATGGAAGACAGTAGATCCGCTAAGTGAGTGGTGTCGCTTGGTGCAGCCAAAGATACGACGGCGCGAATTGGTTGCAGACCGTCACTCGAAGCTTGCGACGCGATCGCCAAAGAGGCAGCGCCGCCGAAACTGTGCCCCAGTAAACCGCCGACAGGTCCCAGTTCATCGGTTGCAAAACGAATCGCGGCCGAAAGATCAGCTAGGTTGGTCGAAAAATTGGACTGAGAAAAGTCGCCTTGGCTGCCGCCCAGCCCTGTCATGTCAAACCGCAGCACAGCAATACCGCGATCTGCCAACGCCCGCGCGATGCGAACTGTTGACTTCAGATCTTTGTTGCAAGTAAAGCAGTGGCTGAACACAACCACGGGCCAGTTTTCCACCTCGCCTGACGGTCGATGGTCGACCGGAAGATTGGCAGGGGAATTGGCGGCTGATGAGTTTTCCGGACGATCGATGATGCCGGCGAGCATTGACGAACCATCGCCGCCAAGAAACTTTACGCGATAAGATTTACGTGTCACGGCCAAGAAATCGAGCTACGCATCGGGAGCGTTGATACGTCCAGCCTTGAACGCTTCGGCCATCGCCATTGGCACCTCGGCTTCGGCAAGCACCAGTTGGGATTTGTTCTCAGCGACTTTGGCTTTCATCTTTTGTTCTTCGGCGATCGCTTCGGCCCGACGACGTTCTGCTTTGGCCCGTGCGACTCGTGTGTCGGCTTCCGCTTGATCGCTTTGCAAACGAGCACCAATGTTTTCGCCGACATCAATGTCACCGATGTCAATCGAAACGATCTCAAACGCCGTTTGAGCGTCCAGTCCACGCGAAAGCACGACTCGCGTGATCATGTCAGGATTTTCCAGCACCTTGAAGTGAGTATCGGCCGAACCGATAGAGCTAATGATGGCCTCGCCGACACGAGCAATGATCGTGTCTTCGGTGGCTCCACCGATCAGCTGTTCAATATTGGTTCGGACGGTGACGCGAGCACGCACACGAAGTTCGATCCCGTTTTTTGTGATCGCACTCAGCGTTGTTTTGCCGCTTCTTGCCGGATCGGGACAGTCGATCACTTTGGGATAGACGCTGGTTTGAACAGCGTCCAAAACGTCCCGTCCTGCCAAGTCGATCGCGGACGCTTGATCAAAGTCCAAGGGGATTTCTGCACGGTGGGCTGCGATAATCGCGTGAATCACATTCATCACGTTGCCGCCTGCCAAGTAGTGGGCTTCCAAGCGTGCGGTACTGATTCCGTTTGCGCGGCTGATGTTCAACCCGGCCTGCGCCGACATGACTTTGGCTTGCACAATCACATTTGGATTGACTTTGGTGAAGTGCATTCGGATCAAGCTGACCAAACTAACGTCGGCAACCGACATGTAGGCTTGGAACCAGAGCTTACCGTAGCGAACGAAGAAAAATCCGAGCACCGCAATCAGGAATACGACCAGCAAACCAACGGCCATCGCGATGATGGCAGCAGGACTGGTGGCTTGACCAATCAGACCCAGCGAGATTGAGTCATAACCAATCTGCAAAGGTAAGATGGAAACCGAATCGAATGAGTTTGTGACGGGCAGCATCGCGAAAATCCTTCAGGCAAGCAGACACGAACATGCGACCAAATCGAAGGCTGGCACCAAGCAATCTGGGTGAGCTTGATTCAGGATCGATTTAGAACCCACATGATAGGGGCCCCAAGCTGCCGTGAGAATCACCGGTAAAACTTTGCGACGTGCTTCTAGACCAGTTTGGCAATCGCCTCGGCGACCAAACTGGGATCGTCTTTCTCTTGCAAATGTTTGATTTGAGCCGGTTTCATGCCAGCCTTTTCCAAATGGCCCACAAGGCGTTTCCAGACTTGGACTCGCTTCTTGCCTTCGCTCAAAAATAACTCCGAAACGGCTTCTTGAGCCTTCTGCACGCCAATCGCATCGCGGTTTTGGTAGTAGCTCTTGATGATTTTTTCTTGATGTCGGCTATGGTTGGCCATGATTGACGGTTCACTTAAAAACGAGAGCGAGCGGGAAGCAGATGCGAAAAGCTTGCACGTCTGTCGACGAATTTTTGGGTCTGCCCGAATGTCCATGCGATTGAATCTGATCGAAGTGACAAATTGGGCGGCTTGCACGGATTATCGACCGGGCCGATCGTATTCTATAGTATCGCTTGCCAGCGAACGGAATATGACGAGAGTGTGACTGTGGCAGGCGGACACCCGAGTGCCTGTCACGAAATGCAAAAAATGGCTGATTGCCGGGGGTTGATTCCCTCGCGGGCGGGCATTTTTTTGCTCGCGTGAAACCGACCGAGGCGATTCGGCTGAGGTGGTGAATTGAATCTGATGAAAATGCTCTAGTGAAAGTGCTCAATTGAAAGAGATCGTCGAATGACCGTTTGCCGAGGCGTCCGCGGTGCCACTACCGTCGATGCAAACGACCGCGACCAAATTTTGATGGCGACGCGGCAATTGCTAGCGCTGATGATCCGTCGCAACGACATCGATTCGGTCGACATCGCCAGTGCCACGTTCACCGTCACCAAAGACCTGACCGCCGAGTTTCCGGCGGTCGCCGCCCGACAGCTTGGTTGGTTGGAAGTTCCTTTGCTGTGCGGCTACGAGATTACAGTCGAAAAATCGCTGCCACTGTGCATTCGCGTTCTGCTGCACTGGAACACCGATAAGTTGCAAGCAGAGATCAATCACGTTTACTTGCACGGTGCCGTCAAGTTGCGGCCCGACCTCTCGAAGCTGCCTCCGGTTGATTTCGCTGAATTGGAAGAGTGGATTCACAATCATCTGGCGGAGGAATAGGTCCGATGGCCGGCAAAGTTTCGATTCGATGGCAAACTGATTCGCCGCTCAGCGCGATCCATGCCGCGCATGCTGTCGCGACGGGGGCGGTTTGCAACGATCGAAAAACCGAACAAGCTTTGGCGGGGCCGATCTCGGACATCAACAACCGGCTGCTTTCGGCGTCTTTGGATATCTCAATGTTTTGGCAGCGATTGCTTTCCGAAACGCTTTATCAGTCGCCGCCTGAGCAAGCCTGCTTAATAGCATTGACCGCATCGGGGTGTAGCGAACTCCAGGTCGAACAGATTGCTCGAGTGATCGTCAATCGGCTTGGCGAAAGTCGAATGGCTTTTCAAGGACGGTTTCCTAAATTATCCGACCAGTTGCAGTTGCGTGGTCGTCCGATGCGAGATCAATGGGAAACCTATGGCACGGGTTTGCTGGCCGCGATTGCAAAATTGATTTGGATCGATAGCCCGCCGACCGATTGGTGGCCACGACGCGTCGACGCTTTGCTGGTGCAACCGATGCGTGGCGGAGCGGGAGGCTACGATGCCGAAACAAGCCGCATTTGGATCGAAGCGGTGCTGACGGACGTCGATCCCGCGGTGCCCGAAGTCCTGCGGTTGGCTTACCTGATTACGCAGTTGGCGATCGACACGCACACACTTGAACGCACCACCGACGGAATTACCTCGCTGCCTTGGTCGATCGCAACCATCTCCATCACGCTGGCCGCCGCAGCCGATTTGGGACTGATCAATTCTTCGCAAAACGCCACGGAGACGGCCATGCGTCTTTGGGGCGTGGGGCAAATTGGTGCCGCCAAAGTCGTTGATGAGTGGTGGCGAAATCAAGTGGCCCATCCGGTCGCGATGCCGATGGCGCTCAAGCAACTTGGCAAGCAGTTGCAGCCTCTCAAAGCGCAGCCTTCTGCTGACGTCGGCATCGATCTGACGGATTTTGATTGATCATTTCCAGAGCCACGGCAGCGAACGCCACCACGCGAATGTAGCTTTCAACTCCATGCGATAGCATGAACGAACCCAGTTTCCAACGTGACCAAGCTGCAGTTCCTTACGGTTGGGTTTCATGTGCGTGCCCGTTCGACATGCCGTCCCAATCTCCCGTGGGGCACTCTGCACAGAAAACTGATGCCCCGTTTTTTCCACGTCAACGCGTTGGTTTTCCGTAGGTCATCACTCGCCACACTGATTCCGCCGGACCAAATCGGTGTCGCTGCAGCCAACAGTGTGAAAAAACGATTTGAAAACACCAGATCGCAACCACAATCAGGGCTTGTCCTGACCGTTGAATACTCATGAAGTATCCGAAGCCATGGCCGTAGAAAATGGTGGTGCAAATCAGTGTTTGCATCAGGTAGTTGGTCAGAGCCATTCGGCCCACGGGCGCTAGTAGACGGCCCAGTTTCTGTCCGGTGGCACTCTTCAGAATGAGCCCCCAGAATCCGATGTAGCCCATCGCCATCAGGAGGCTGCCGAAATAGTTGAACTGCGTCCCGAGTAAGATCGAGTACTGCATGTCCCAGTCGTGGCTTTCGTTTTGATGGAGGCCCCAAATGACCAGGGGCAGCCCGACGCCGAAGCCTAGCAGTGTGATGATCGCGTACAGTCGTTTGGAAAGTTTTCCTGTCAGGACGCCCGTTTCCAAAAGCGTCATGCCAATCAACATTAGTGCGGTGACTTGCCAAAACAGAAGCATGGGGATGCCCACGATTTGGAACTCGAACGTCATTCTTGCGCGGTCCAAGAATTGGTTCCACCAAGGGCCGGAGTAGGCTTCGATCTCGGCGTCTACCATTTCTGTACTGGGTTGCCACATCTCCTGCTTCATTGAGATCAGTTCGGATTCCGGCCAGTAGGGCATCGACAAACCTGTGAGAGAAATGATCAAGCTTCCCATTAAGAACAGGCAACCTGCCGTGGCGAGACGCACCCGATTGCGGCAACGCCAGAACGGGTACAGCACGGCGCCGCACAGGGCGTATGTCACCAGAATGTCGCCGGACCAAAAAAAATAGGCGTGAATCAGCCCGAACACCAAAAGACCAAGTAGCCGCCGATAGTGGACGCCAGCAGGACTGCGCCCGGTCGCTTCACATCGCTGTGCCATCAGCAAGATTCCTGCGCCAAACAGAATCGAAAACTGAGACATGAATTTTGCATCGAAGAATACATGTCCGATGTACCAGACGACGTAGTTCAGCCCAGTCATCTGAGCGGCTAGTTCCGGCGTTGCGACAGGATTCAGGTAGGCAGCCCCGATCATCGAAAAAGCCTGGATGTTCATCACCAGAATGCCTAGCAATGCAAAACCGCGGACCGCATCAAGCGTCAGCAATCGATCCGCGGGACCGTGGGGCGGGTTTGTCGATTGGGGGGGATGCAACGTTCGGATCGCGATATGGCTGAGGTTGGAATTGCGAGGGCAGGTTCGTAGGACCGAAGCGGACTGGGAGGGGGGCGCTTAAAAATTTCTCGGCGCGCACCCGCTAACTCGCTCGGCGCCCTAAAATGAGACAGACAGCCGAATTGTTCCTTAAATAACGGCCTGTACCCTATCTCGATTTTAGACACAGCTTATCTCCTATGGTCACCTACTTGACGGTCCAATCAGGTCCGGAGAAGGGAAAACACTTTCCGCTCGACCCAGAACGTCCGATGCACATCGGTCGTGGGTCGACGTGCGAAATCATGCTTTCGGATCCGATCAGCTCTCGGTTCCATGCCGTCGTGTATTTCGAGGACGGCAATTGGCATTTACGTGACACCAGCAGCAGTAATGGGACATTCGTCAACGGGCAGAAGGCACAGCACGCACGCATGCTGGATCAGGCAGTGTTGCGAATCGGTAGCACGGAATTGCGATTGATCGAACCGGAGGTAGATCCCGACAGTGATGACGAGTCAAACCGAACGGTCATTCAAGGTGTTGCAGCGGACCGCGAACCCGATCAAGACCTGGATCCGCTGGGGCATCTTTCAGACACGGGGCACTTGTTGGATCTCTATTCGCTAAGCCTCAGTTTGTTGCGTTCGGATGATGCCAATGACGTGAGCGAGAGTGTGCTGCGGCTTTTGCTAGATCGTTCGGGCGCCGACGCCGTGGGGCTATCGTTTGACTCAGGCGATGGGCGGTACAAGCCGCATCAAGTGGTTCCGGCTGATTTAGTCAAAGCGGTCAAACTTAGCCGCTCGCTCATCAGGCGAGTGGTCGGCAAAGGGGAAGCCATTTGGACAGGAGACCGAACCAGGCAAGACGATAGCGATTCGGATTTGGCCAATAGTGAACACTGGTCCGACGCGATCTATGTGCCGTTGGACAGTGGAGAAAACAATCTAGGCGTTTTGCATTTGTATCGACGCGAGCCATCATTCAATGAAGCAGACTTCGAACTGGCGGTTGCTGCGGGGCGACTGTTGGCGGTCGCTCTGTCGCGAGCTCTCAAGTCAGATTCATTGAAAGTAGAAAGCAAACGCATCGCTCAGCGCAATGCCGACACGGACGAATTGATTGGCTCAAGCGCGACGATGGCCAAACTGAAAGAAAAAATCGCCCGGGTCGGTCAAGCGAGCGGAAGTGTTCTGGTCCGTGGCGAAAGCGGTTCGGGCAAAGAACTTGTTGCCCGCGCGGTGTATCGGCAAAGCAATCGCGCGATGCGGCCCATGCTGACAGTCAACTGCGCAGCCATCCCGCAAAGCTTGATCGAAAGCCAACTGTTTGGGCACAAGAAGGGATCGTTCACAGGTGCCGACAGCGATCACATCGGCTGGTTTCAACAGGCACATACTGGCACGTTATTTCTGGACGAAATCGGCGAGCTGACTCTGGAAGGACAAGCGAAGCTGCTCCGAATTCTCGAAGGCCACCCGTTTCTGCCCGTCGGGGCGACCGAAGAAGTCTTGGTGGATGTACGAGTCATCGCGGCAACCAACCGGGATCTCGCAGAGTTTGTGCGCGAGAAAAAATTTCGTGAGGATCTCTTTTACCGACTAAGCGTGTTTGAATTAGTCGTGCCGCCGCTTCGTGAGCGGGGCGATGATATCGAATTGTTGGTTCAGCACTTCCTGCATCATTTCCGTGTTCAGCACGGGCGCGGATCGTTGGGGCTGTCCGACGACACGCTCCAACGCTTGCTCGACTACGCTTGGCCGGGCAATGTTCGTCAGCTGCGCAATGTGATCGACAGCGCCGTCGTCATGGCAGACGATCCCGAAATAATGCCGGAGGATCTGGGACTACGTGATGCCGGTCTCAGTCGACTCGATACGCTGCGGATTGACGAATGGGAGAAACGCCTGATCGACAAAGCGCTCCGGCGTACTTCGGGGAGCGTCCATGATGCCGCCAAGCTATTGGGCATCAGTCGTGCGACCGCCTATCGCAAAATTTCCGAGTACGATATTCAGCGTTAGCCAGTCTTGAGCGATTGCCAGTCTTCCGCGATACACCGTCATGTTCCGCGATTCACACCAGTTCGCTGCTGACTGCAGTTGTTGGCAATCGTAATGCCTTGCTGCGGCGGACTTGGTAAACTGCCTGGCACTTCTAGTGATGTTTCTCTTTTACTCTATGTGACTTGATCCTTGATGCAAAAAATTACACTCACGCTAGCGATTCTTGCGGTCAGTTACGCCGCGAATCTGTCCGCTGCGGACAAACCCAACGTCATTGTGATCATGGCCGACGACTTGGGTTACGGCGACATTAGCTGCTACGGTGCAACCGAATTGTCGACGCCCAACATTGATGCGTTGGCAGAACGCGGGCTTCGGTTCACGCAAGGCTACTGCAGCGCGTCAACGTGTACGCCGACGCGGTTTTCGTTTCTCACTGGCAAGTATGCTTTTCGCCAACCGGGCGCCGGCATCGCTCCGCCCAATGCGACAGCGCTGATCCAACCGGGGACCGACACGATCGCGTCGCTATTGAAAGGTGCCGGATACAAAACCGCTGTGGTCGGCAAATGGCACCTGGGCATCGGCGGTGGCGACGCGCCGGATTGGAATGGCGAATTGAATCCCGGACCGTTGGAGATCGGGTTTGACTATTGCTACCTGTTGCCAACGACCAACGACCGCGTGCCTAGTGTGTATGTGGAGAATCATCGCGTCGTGAATCTTGATCCTGCGGACCCACTTTGGGTGGGACGCAAGAAACCCACTCCCGATCATCCGACGGGCACAGACCCCGATGTGCGAGCCAAGTTGAAGATGGATTGGAGTCACGGGCACAACAACACCGTCCACAATGGTATCGGACGAATTGGCTATTACACGGGCGGTCACAAGGCGCGTTGGCGAGACGAAGATTTGGCTGACAAATGGGTAGAGAAATCTGTCGAGTGGATCGAAAAGAACAAGGATGATCCTTTCTTTTTGTTTTTCGCGTCGCACGATTTGCATGTGCCTCGAATGCCGCACGAGCGTTTTCAAGGTATGACAAAACTGGGTTTCCGTGGCGATTCGATTATTCAACTGGATTGGTGCGTCGGTGAACTGACGAAAACACTCGATCGACTGAAATTGACCGACAACACGTTGATCGTTTTTTGCAGTGACAATGGCCCCGTGCTGGACGACGGTTATCAAGACGGCGCGATTACTAAATTGGGCGACCATAAACCGGCGGGCATTTACCGCGGAGGAAAATACAGCATCTACGAAGGCGGCACGCGAACACCTTTCATCACCACCTGGCCTGGGAAAATCAAACCCGGGACGTCAGACAAAATCGTGTGCACCGTCGATTTGCCCGCCAGCATGGCGTCAATGGTTGGCCAGTCACTACCTGAGGACGCTTGCCCGGATAGTTTCGATGTCTTGCCAGCGTTGCTGGGTAAGTCGGACGCCAAGGGACGCGATCACCTATTGCAACAACCCAACAAGGGGCCGACGTTGGCACTTCGGGTTGGCGATTGGAAGGTTCTTTCCTACGAAAAGACTGCACCGCACAAGAAACTGACATACGAAAAAGGCGAAGGGAAATACGAACTCTATCACTTGGTTGATGATCCAAGCGAAAAGAACAACTTGGCCAGAGCCAATCCCGAAAAGTTGCAGGCCATGTTGGCAAGGCTGGAAGAAATCAAAGCGGATGGCCGCAGCCGTCCGTAGTGAACTTTAAGCGAGAATCACAATAGGCTCTCTGCAAGGAGAGCCTTGCGGGGTTTCTATTGACAAGTCAGCCAGAGCTTTTTCACCGCGACTTCGGGACGCAGTTGGTAGATGACAGGTAGTTTGGTGTCGGCGGGCATGTCGTCTTTGTCCAGTCTTTGTGCTTCGATCCTGAATGCACCTTGGAAAGGTTTGTCATTCTTGCAAACCAATTTCAGCTTCGCTGACTTCGCCTTCGCGTCCACGGTGACTTCGTCGCATTGAATCCCGTCGGGCAGGTCTGCCGCTGAAAAGCGGATCTTGGAATCAAAGCCGCGGTCACGATTTACCGCGATGTCGATCTCCAGTGGCTTGTCTTTTTCGACCACGAAATGATCAGCCGCCACCGACAAGTTTGCACTTGGCGATGATTCGGCAAGGAGCAACTGGTAAGCGTGGCGCGGCCCCCAATTGTCGACAAGGTCACGAAGTTCAACGATGAGTTCTCCGTCGGACTTTGCGGTGTACTCCAAGACCGAATCGTACTGGCCGCGTGTCTGGTCGTCGTTGATGGCAAGCTGCTTGTCGGTTTCAGGATCGATCAGTTTTAGTTCTGAATCAAGCAAGAAACCCGCAGCCTTGGACCAAGATTCGATGCGGTATTTTCTGCCCTTTTTGGCACTGAATCGGAATCGGTCAACTTGTCCCTTGGCTGTGATATGTCCCATCGCGACGGCAGGCAATTGCTTTGCAGTGTCGCCAGAGCTGATTCTGTGCGCGTCATCGGGAACAAGGTTCGGTAACCACGACCATCCCAGTGCATTGCTTGCGGCAGCCGACGCAGGAGAAAGCTCTGTGGCGGGATAGACTTGTAGCTTTGACTCCTCTGACAAATTTGATCCGAAGCCACTTGGTTGATCATCGTCGTCAATCAAAACGTGATCTAGAAAAGGGCCCGTCGTGACGTCGATGGTGTAAACAAACGCGGCCGAACCGGCAAAGCCAACGGTGCCGGTGGGGACTTCTGGAAACGCGAACAGCCGCAGCAGTAGGTCTTGGTTTGATTTAACACGGTGAATGATCTGCGGGTCCAGTCCACGGACATCTTCACTTTGCCGGATCACGTTGCCATCCGCATCGGTCAACTGCAGGACCCCGTCCATGGGAGAACGAAGCGTTTGATGCGCTGTGAGAGAAGCAACCAGTTGCTGACCTGCCTTAAGGGAAATCGCAAAGGTGTCGATCTCGCCACCTTTATGAAGTTTGCCAGTGACCGTCGTTGGCAACGTCAGTTTTGTCGCTTCATGATTCTGATTGTTGGGTTCGACTTCGTTGGTGATCGACCCTTGGCCAATCAAGATCGGGACAAGATTGCTGGCAGATGTTTTATCGTGAAATCGAACCCAGGCGACTCCGGGGACGGAATTGGCGTCCACTGCCACTTTGAATTTGCCGGCCTCTTTCTCGGCGGTCAACTTGACTTCCTGGCGGTCGCACGAGTACGCCGACGGCCAATCGGGGAACTTACCTTCGGCGACGACGATCGTTTCGGTGCCCGACGCAACCACGGGGGGATAAAACCGATCTAGCTTGATTTGTGCCTGCGCGTCGTTGAACCAGCACAAGGTTGCAAGAACAGTAAGAAGGCTGGTCGCATGGCGACCGCCGGATCCGGTGAGTTTCAAGCGCAAGACGACTACCCCATCAGCTCGGTGATCGGATCTTCATTGCTAACCAAGTGAACGGGGCGTCCGTCGGGGGTGTGCATCATTTGGCCAGGATCGATGCCCAGTTTGCGGTAGATCGTTGAAACGAAGTTCTCTGGAGACAAAACTCGCTCGATCGCGGCGTAACCTTGTTTGTCGGTTGCCCCAATCACTTGACCGCCTCGTGTGCCACCGCCCGCAAACAAAACGCTCATGGCGTTGGACCAGTGGTCGCGTCCCCCGCGTTCATTGATCTTAGGCGTGCGTCCAAATTCACCCAGCACAACCACCAGGGTTCGTTCTAGCATGCCTTGTTGTTTCAAATCTGCGATCAACGCTGCCACGGAAGCTTCAAATGGGGGCAGCTTTTTGTCGAGTGCTGAAAAGATCTTTTCGTGATGATCCCAACCACCGTGATAGAGCGTCACAAACGGGACGCCTGCTCCCACAAGACGACGGGCCAGCAACGCTCTTTGACCAAACGAATCGCGGCCGTAGGCATCGCGGACCGAATCGGGTTCTTTGTGGATGTCAAAAGCAGCTTGCGCCTCAGGGCTGCTAATGATCTGCAGACTTTGTTCGTAGAACTGGTCAACCGCCAACGTCGGGTCCCCTGCGGCGGCGTCATTGATACGCAGCATTTGATCGACCTGCGCTCGGATCGCCTGACGCGAATCGTAGCGATCTTCGCTGAGTGATTTGGGGATGGTGACATCGCGAACACGAAAGCTGCTGCTATTGGGGCTGTCGGGAACGACAAACGGTGCGTAGCGGCTGCCAAGGAAATTGGGCCCGCCGCTGCGAGACATGTTTGGAATCGAAAAATACGCAGGAATACCATGCGGCGCTCCGATTTCTTTAGAAACCACGCTGCCCAAGCTGGGATGAAAACTGACAAATGCGCCGCAGCCCACCGGGATTCGTGGCGGCGCGCCAGTCATCATGTAGTGATTGCCTGCGCCATGGTTTCCTTGGTCGTGACGGATCGATCGCACGATTGCCAAATCGTCGGACAAAGCAGCCAGTTTCTTCATCGGCTGCGAAAAATGGATGCCCGGTGTCTGTGTCTGAATCGTCCCGTAAGATCCGCGGATTTCGACCGGAGCTTCTGGTTTGGGGTCGAAGGTTTCGTAGTGGCTTGGGCCTCCGTCCTGCCACACCAGGATGCAGGCATCGGCCTGTCGCGTTGTGGATTGCGACGGTTTGGATTCAGATGCCATGCCACGGCTACGCAGCGCACCTGACAGCCCGCCCGCGACCAATCCGCTCAGTCCCATGCGGATGCAATCGCGACGCGAGACGCCTTCACAATTTCGCCAACTATTAGACATCGAATCAGTTTCCTAGTTTTGAATCGTAAATTCGGGAGCGTTCAGCATGGCCCACATCAAGTCTTCGATCGCGGATCGTCGTTCGTCACCAGCCAGGCGAATCAACTTTGCAGCGTAGTCCTGTTCTCGCTGGTTTGGCCAGCGAGAAAAAATGGACAGATACAATTCGTCGGCAACTTCTTCTGCCGTCAGCTTGCTCTTGGCCAGAGTGTCCGCTCGGCTGCCATCTTTGCGAATGCGATCGTTCAATTCTTGTGAATTCATCAAGTGAAGCGTCTGAGTGACGGACGAATCGGGTAGCCGCTCGCAAGGCGGGTCTTGGTTTTCGTTGGGTCTACCAAACGTATCCAAAAACACCGAATCGATTCGGTGAGTCCAGACTTGGTTCGCTCGTGAACCAGGCGGCATCGCATCCAAATTCTTGTTCGATCCGGTGATGTCAGCAATTGCATCCATCAGGACCTCCGCTCGCAACCTGCCTCGGTAGTGCCGTGAATAGTTCAGTCGGTCACCGGAGTTTGTTTCGTCGGGAGTTGACGAGAGCGAATAAACGTTCGAGAGCGTGATCGTTTTGATCAATTCTTTTTGACGGTACCCGCTGTCTTGAAAGTGTTTCGCCAAAGCGTCCAGTAGTTCAGGGTTTGTCGCCGGGTTGGTGCTTCGCAAATCATCGACGGGATCGACCAATCCTCGCCCCATCAATTGAGCCCAAACTCGATTGACTTGAACTTGGGCAAAAAACTCATTTTCCGGTGACGTCATCCAATCCGCTAACGCCTCGCGGGGATCGGAGTGGTCGTCCAGGTCTGCTTTTCCAAACAACGGGCGTGGAGGTAATACTTCGCCAGTGACGGGATGTTTGACATCGCCCTTGGTGGATGTGAAAACGATTTCTTCGCCGCCAGATATCGGTGGCGACAGGCCTTTGCCCTTGCGCCCGACGCGGCCAAAGAAGGCGGCGAATGAGTAGAAATCTGCTTGGCTGTACTTTTCAAACGGATGATGATGGCACTTGGCGCATTCCAATCGAACACCCAGGAACAGCTGGCTGATCATCGTCGCGACTTCGTCCGGCGTACGTCGGTCGCGGTAAAGCGTGGCCGGCCCGTTTTGCCAAGTGCTCCCCCGGGCGGTAATGATCTGGCGGGCAAATTCATCGTAGGACACATCGTCGCGAAACTGTTTGCGGATCCAAGCGTCGTAGTTCAGCACCGCTTTAATGCCGACCCGGTACGGATTTGGCCGTAGTAAATCCGCCCAATGATTGGCCCAGTGATCCGTGTATTCAGGGCGATCCAGCAGTTGGTCGACGAGCAGTTCGCGTTTGTTTTCCAAGCTCGAATCCAGGAACGCTTCTGCTTCGGCGACCGTGGGGAGCCGACCGATGATATCGGTGTAGACGCGTCGCATAAACGTCGCGTCGGCGGCTGGCTGCGAAGGTTTGACACCTAGCTTTTCTAGTTTGGCATAAATCAGTTTGTCAATGAAATTGGCCTGAGGCAACTTGCTAAAGAACCCTTCGGGCAGCATTTCTGTCTGCGGGATGCTGACCCGCGCAACGCAAATGTGATTCATGTAGCGAGCCATCACAGCGGTTTCGCCTGGGAGCGGCCCAGCGGTCAATCGTCCGCGGTCGTCCACACTGACGATGGCCGCGTCGTTGGACAAGTACGATGTCGACAGCGTCACATCGCGGGAGGTTGAATCGCTGTAATAAGCGGTGACTTTCTGTGCAACACTCTGGTCTGGCTTAAGCGAGTAGATCTCTTTGCTCAGTTCAACGCGTTGAAGCGTTGGTTCGTTGGGAAGTCGCCGCGGTGCTCCTTGAGAAATCCAATTCACCAGTGTTTCGTAGTCAGGCGAATCGATTTCGATTTTGCGGCCGCCACCATGCGGCACCTGAGCCGTGGCTTTTCGCAGCAGAAGACTTGATTCTGGTGATGCGAACGAAAGACGTCGGCTTCGTGCGTTTGTGCCCAAAGCATGAAAATCGTAGTCGGAATCGAATCCCAACAGCGAAAGTTGAAAACCGTTTTGTCCGCGTTGTTTGCCATGGCAAGCGCCCTGGTTGCAACCTCGGGCCGTCATGATTGGCTGGACATCCAACTCAAAACTGATGGGGGCGTAATCGCTGACCTCCCCGACGGATGCAACGTTATCGTTGGCTGGTTGTTCCGCTGCGACGCTGGCTGCGCACAGCAAAACACACAAGCAGGCAATCAGCTGGCATTGTGATGACAAGCTTGGAAGCAACGGTCTGCTTACAGCTAGCGCGCGGGAGGGGGGATAATGTCGCATGGAGAGCCGAAAAACGCAGGTGGGACGTGGCGTTTAGGAGGGGCTATTAGCTTAGCTACTTTTTCCTGCGAACGTGCAACCGAACTCTGGCGATCGTCTGAAGAATCTGGAGCGTTTCGCCCGGACGGAGGTTCGTGGCAGTTTAATCGCTCTAAATAATCGGTTTGACGCCAATTTGCATCCGTTTTTGGTCCTGCTCATTCGTATACGCGGGCCGGTCATCCGTTGGCTCGGGCTCGCTCAAACTTCATCGTTTGTTGACCCCGCAAGCGACATGATGCGTCCGGCCATCGACATCCCGCTTAAAAACGCGCCTTCAACGCGCGGGCCTCCGCACCAATCGCCGCAGGCACCGATCTGCAAATCGCGATCAAATAGGCAGCTGGTTGGTAGCGGATTTTGCGGCAACGCAAAACGCCACAGATGGGCCTGGGCGTGAACGGGCTTTGACGGCGAAAGGCCGACCGCATTCCAAAATTCATTCACCAGCAGTTCTTCGACTTCGGCCGCAGACGCGTTGATGTGTTGTTCCGTCCATTCGGCGGTCGCATGCAACGTCCAGGCACTCTGATCACCGTCGCGACCTGGCTTGGTGTTGTTCAGCGCAATCCAAGACAACGGTGAGTGCTGCACAAATGCCGCGTCGAAATCCAGTGCGGAAGTCGTATCGGTGGCCAGCATGACTGCCCAGCAACCACTCATTTTTGTCGCCTCGGCCTGATCGGCAAGGCAGGGAACGCTGGACAGCAGTTTGGCGGCTTGCCCGGCTGGCACGGCAACCACGGCCGCATCGAATTGGCCCAAGTCATCGCCGCTATCAGATGCCAGCGACCATTGCTTGCCGGATTGTTTGCCGGATCCTTTGGCGGTTTGTTTCAGGCTGGCAACTCGCGTTCGGATGTTGACGTCGATTTCTGCTGCCAGATGTTTGCCGATCGCATTCATGGTTGGTGTCGCTACAAACCGATCCGTTCCCCGTTTTTCCTCTTTCACGTTTCCCTGTTCCAAAACGACGATGCGTCCTTGCCAAGGCTGAACGATTTCGTCTTGCACCCACGAGCGAACGTATCGTTTGAATCGTTCGTCTCTCGCCGTGAAGTACTGGGCGCCGTGATCGAAGCTCAAATTCGCGTTGACTCGCCGGGTGGCCATTCGTCCGCCCATGCCGCCGCTCTTCTCGAACACCGTGACATCGAATCCCTGATCCATCAGCGTGCGAGCGCAAATGAGTCCCGATAATCCCGCTCCGACAACTGCGACCGTCGGCGCCGACTGAGTTTGCCTTGGGTTGATCTTGTTTTGGTACGCACTGGGATCCAGACGACGCGCATGCTGTTGGGGCGAACGAGTTCGGACTGTTCCAAAGACCGGCTGTTCGGGCGAAAACGGACGGTCAAACTGTCCCAGGCACCAGAGGATTCCACCATACGACGCCGGGTCTCGTCCATCCAACGCATAGCGATGGTTCAAGTCGATGATTTGGGCCAACGCTTTCTTTGCGTTCGGCGTCCAGTTCAAGATCGCCTTGCCCCAGGTCATTCGTACGTTGTTATGGAGTTCGCCGTGGATCAACAATGACCGCTGGGCAGCGTCCCACAGCGCATTGCCGGAGCGACCGCGTGCTAATGTTTCCCACGAGAGTAACTCGGGGCGTTCGTCGCTTTCGTGATTCGAGAGCGTCTCGATCGCCCAATCCGGTATCGCAGACATTCGGCCATGGTCCCGTCTGTAAAAGCAAAAGCCGTATGCAAGTTCTCGCCAGATGAGTAATTCATCCAGATACTTTTTGGCCCCGCTGGATTGTTCGGCAGCCGCTTCCCGAGCAATCCGCAGGGGAGAAACCATTCCATAGTGCAAATACGCTGACATCCGGCTAACACCATCGATCAAGGCGTCGTTGCGTTGGCGATCGTACAAAGAGAGTCCGTTGAGTTTGAATGCTTCCCAGCGTTCATAGCCAGACTTGGAACCACCGACGGTCGACGCTACCGGGCCAATCGAGTGGTCGATTTCGCACTCGGCTACTAAGTTAGCGATGTTCGTATTTTGCAGGTCGACCGGATCGAAGCGCAGATCGATTGTTTCCGGCAAATCAAACTGCGGTGCAATCTCCTGCAACGGTTCGGTCTGAATGCGGTCGACGTAGAGTTGCTTGGTCGCGTCGCGGAATTCAAACGCCCGATCGTAGGCTTTGCCGACCAGAGACATTGGCACCACGCAGGCGCAATCGACGGCGATCACCGGGCAGTCTACTTCGCGGCAAAGCAAACGTGTCCAACGCCGCAATGGTTCGGTCGGCATGTCTTCGGTCACGACCATGGACGCGCGCTGTGCGAGCGATTTCAAATGGGGGCCGCGGTTTCCCGGGCTTTCGACGTGCAACGCGTACGCAATCTTTCTCTCGGCCAATTGTTGCTGCACATCGCGAGCACCTTGCAGCAGAAAGCTGTGATGGCGATCTGAAGCAAAAGGATATCGCTCGGACACGCCTTGATAGACCAGTACAGGCAACTGCCATTCATTGGCTGCGTGGATTGCCACCGAGAGCGCCTGGTTGTCGCAACTGCGCACAGCGGTTCGCATCCAGTACAAAACGAATTCGCCGATGGCAGACGTTTCATTTTCGGGTGACGATCCACTGTGAACCTCGCGAACTCGTTCGGCAAGTCTCGCAGGAAGAGACGGTAGTACATTCTTGAGGGGCGGCATATTCAGCTTGGTTGCCTGGGAAAGTGACTGGAATAAGTGATGCCTAAACCGAAACGATCGATCGGCGGTCGAATGCGAACGGGCACGGATCGCAGGGGATAGGCATGTCTCTATCATTGAGTCAGGTGGCGTGCCCTCACCTTCGATAATGCAGTCCAGAAACACTGACGGATTTGGCGTGAATTTACTGATTTTTCCCAACCAACTTTTCGCGGATCATCCTGGTCTGCAGCTCAATCCGTCGGCAGTGATATTGCTGGAAGATTCATTGTTCTTTGGTGACAAGCGTTATCCGATGCAATTTCACAAGCAAAAGCTCTGGTTGCATCGTGCGACGATGAAAAGATATGAATCTAGTCTGAACGATCGCGGATTTGACACGGCCTACATCGACTACGACGCGCGGAAGCCTGCCTTGAAGCATCGGTTAGCGGAGACGCTTGCGGATTTAGGGAAACGCGGCGAGAAACTGTGCGTTGTGAATCCGACCGATTTTATTCTTGAAAAACGCCTTCTCGCGAGCTGTGAAGAGCACGGAGTTGAGTGTGAATATCTGCCTCATCCAGGTTTCTTGAATACACCGGAGCAGAATCAGCAATATCGAGCTGGCAAGAAACGCTGGTTCATGGCCGATTTTTATAAGTGGCAACGCAAGCGGCTTGACGTGCTGATGGACGACGGCGAACCCTTGGGCGGGCAATGGAGTTTTGACGAAGACAATCGCAAGAAGGTGCCCAAGAAAATGCTTGCAGCGATTCCCGAGAACCTGAGCTTAAAACGAGATGCGATTGATTTGGAAGCGGCAGAGTATGTGGGGCGTTGTTTTGCCGATAACCCTGGCCGGATCGAACAGCTGCATTACCCCAGTTCGCATGCTTCGGCTGAAAAGTGGCTTCATCACTTCTTGGCGGAGAGGTTCGATCGATTCGGTGATTTCGAGGATGCGATCGTCGAAGGAGAGTCGTGGTTGTGGCACAGTGTTTTGACGCCGGCATTGAATATCGGGCTACTGACGCCGGATCAGGTGGTCGACACCGCCGTACGTTTTGCCAAGCAGCAGAACGTGCCGATTAATTCGCTGGAAGGTTTTGTTCGTCAGATAATTGGGTGGCGCGAATTTATACGTGCAACCTACGAAGACCTTGGCGTCCCAATGCGGACGACGAACCACTGGAAGCATCATCGCGCAATCCCGGATGGTTTTTATGACGGCACGACTGGTGTCGAGCCGATCGATGATGCCATTCGGCGGATTCTGGACACGGGGTATTGTCATCACATCGAACGACTCATGGTCTTGGGAGGGTTCATGTTCCTTTGCGAGATTGATCCGGATGATATTTACCGGTGGTTTATGGAGCTGTTTGTCGACAGCTACGACTGGGTGATGGTGCCCAATGTTTATGCCATGAGCCAGCATGCCGACGGGGGCGCGATCACAACAAAACCCTATTTTTCTGGATCATCGTATGTGCGGAAAATGAGCCATTACAAGAGAGGTCCCTGGTGTGATGTTTGGGATGGTTTGTATTGGCGTTGGATTTGGAATCATGCGGATGAATTGGCAAAGAATCCGCGCTGGGCCATGATGTGCAGCATGGCTAGGAAGATGGACGAACAGAAACGTGAAAAACATCTAGCCAATGCCGAGGCCTTCTTGTCGAAGATGGACTCTGCATGAACACCGTTGGTCTCTGATCGTGAAATGGAATGTTTCACGAGACAACTTGCGGCGCAAGGGTAAATTTCGATACGTATGAAATCGGTCTGCTCTGCACAAACGGTACTTGTTCTGTCCGGTAAATGGTGTTGATAAGAATTTTCGCTCTGGCACGATGCTCTACATGATGCGTTACTTTCTCTCGATTCTCAGTCTGCTCGCCTGTGCTTTTTGCGCTGCGCAAGAATCACTGCCAGGGCTGATCGAATTCTCGCCAGGTTCGCTTGTGCAGAGTGTCGATGAATCCTGCGATCGAGTTAGCGACGAAATTGAACTTTCGCGATTCAAGAAACAGGCTTTGCAGAGTGTTTCCGTTTCGGGTGGGTTTCTCGGTGACGTCGGTGATGGGCTGCTCAGTAGCAGCAATCTGGAGTTGTCGGTCGGCACTGGCATTCCGCTAGGAAGTTTTGACAACATTGTTGGCGTGACTCCCGGATTCCGAATCGATTGGATCGATGCGGATGCGGGAATCGATGTGCCGGACGAACTTTATCAGTTCGAGATTCAGTTTTTCTATCGGCGCCCCATCAGCAAACGATTGTCTGCCATGGCGATTGTTTCCCCTTCGATTCGCAGCGACCTGACGACTAGTGACAACGCGTTCCGTGTGTTTGCACTCGGGCTGTTGAATTGGGAATGCATCCCTGGTCGCCTAACCCTCTCCGGTGGTGTTGTCTACCTGGGGCGTGCTGATTTGCCGGTGGTGCCAGCCATTGGCGTGTTGTGGAAACCGGACCCCGATACCAAAGTCGATTTGCGGTTTCCGGTTGCGACCATTTCACGCCGGATCGCCAAAGACATCGGTCGTAGCGAGGTTTGGACGTACTTGGCAGGCGGTCTGGGCGGAAACACGTGGGCAGTTACGCGAGCAAACTCTCGCGCGGATGAACTCTCTTTGCGAGACTTTCGATTGACAGCCGGTATCGAAAAGGTTGTCGATGGCGGTGGAGGCTGGTTTGCAGAAACTGGCTACGCTTTTGGTCGACGAATCGAATTCGAACGGGACGACACGGAACTAAAACTTGACGATGCGGTGGTACTGCAAGCGGGATGGCGATACTGAATCTCGTATCGCTGCGATTTTATCGGCGTGCCATCGGCTGCGTTTGCGATGAGCACGCGTTTGGGGCGGTCCCAGGTCAGCCGTGTTGCGTCATCGATGAACCTTTGGTCAGCCATGTGAAACTCCTGGAGGATACTGCGATGCAAACGCTTGCAGCCGCAGAACAAAGTTTGACTGCCGGTGTTGTATCGCAATGCTACGGCTACGTGCACCACTTGAATGACCTCGACAAAGCGGCGGGCCAAACGCCAGTGTGAACATGCTACTTTCAGGCTGTCCGTCACCTTGTCAGTTGATTCGCTGGTGACTTGGGCAGGACGTTCTTGATAAAGCTGAATTGAACCACGCAGCGACTGTTTTAAGTTCTCTTGCAAGCATCTGATTTAAAATGAATCTGAACTACAAAGAACCGAGCAAAATGCAATCCTATTCACCGGCCTTGGACGGAGGTACTCTTCGAGATGACGAAGGATTTACACCGACACAAGTCCCGGTCAGCAAGCGTGGTTTTTTAACTGTCATCCGCAGTCGCGCCGACATAGGTGTCCACTCGTTTTTGCAAGGAATAACAATCATTGGCCGCAGCCCGGCGTGCAGTTTCACACTTCATGATCACAAAGTTTCGGGACGTCACGCGGCAATTACGCCAACTACCAGTGGCGAATTTGTGTTAGAGGATTTGGGTTCGACCAATGGTACGAAGGTTGGTGGATTCGCGGTCGTTGGTCCGCAATCGCTCAGCGATGGTGAGAAGATCATCATGGGCGAAACCGTCATTCGCTTTTCGCTAGCCGACGAGTTTGACGTCGACTTTCACAGCGAGGTTGCCACATTGGTTGGAACTGATCCGCTGACCGGTCTGCCGTCGAAGCGTCGGTTCGATGAATCGCTTGACTTCGCGATTCAAAACGCAACGCGTAACAAGATGCCCCTGACGGTTCTGATGATGGACATGGATGGCGTAAAGCAAATCAACGACACGCACGGACACCTTTACGGGGCACACGTCATCGGCGAGACCGGAAAATCAATCTCGACCGTGCTGGGACGGTATGGTGAAGCCTGTCGATTTGGCGGCGATGAATTCAGTGCTTTTTTGCCCGGATATGACCTCGCTTCCGCCTGCACCATAGCTGAAAACATTCGTGAATCAGTGCAGACAGCAGGGTTTCAGAAAGACGGCATCGCCTTGCGCCCGACGATCAGCATTGGCGTTGCCAGCGTCGACTTCGCAAGCCAGAACAGCGAAACTGCCAGTCTTCTTTCCTTGATCACTAAAGCAGATGAAGCGTTGTATCGTGCTAAGGCGGCCGGCAAAAACTGTGTGGCCAGATAACGCGTGCGGCCGAGCAACTGTTACTTCCTGAATCGCGATGTTACTGCTCTTGGTCTTGCGAAAGGATCAGTGCAGCGTACGCGCCAAGATTTGTTTCGGCGGAATATGGCATACCGTCGTAGCCGTGATCCTCACTGACTAGAACACCGACGGGATGTCCGTCGAATGCTTCGCTGTAGCCATCAAAGTCAGTGTTTAATCGAAGTTTCCAAGTGCCGGGCGTTGGCAAGCCGATTCGATAGCGATCGAACGAACGATTTCCGAAGTTCGCGACGACAAGTGTGTCGTCGCCGGGACCTCCGTCTCTGGAGCGTTGAAACGCAATCACTTTGTCCTCGTGATTGACATGGAAAACGTGCAGGCCTTGTCCCGTCAACCCAGACGTGGTGCCGGCGCGATTCAGTCGATGAGCAACCAAATCACTAAACACTTTCTTGATGCCTGCGTACTCCCTGCTGTTTTTCCAGTCCAGTTCTTCGGTGTCTTGAAACCACCCGTCTTGAAGCAGTTCTTGCCCCTGAAACAGCATTGGGATTCCCGGTGCAGTCATCACCAACGCAGCACCTAGCACGGCGCGTTTCTGCGCAAAGCGATCGTCCCCGTTTTCCGAATCGATTTCGGTCGGCACACGTGATTTTCCGTTCGCGACTTCATCGTGAGATTCGGTGTAGATCACACGCTGAAAAGCGTCCATGTTGTAATTGTGATGCAATGCGTCACAGACCTTTTGCATGTCGCGATCCGCATCGTCGGCTACGGTCAAAACATCGCGTATCGGATGCACGAAACCGGCATCCCACTGAGTCGAAAAATCAGCTCCGCCTTCGATGCTGGATTTTGTGAGATACGGATTGTTCTGCAAGTCTTCTGCGACCGTTAGAGCGTCTGGCTTAAATTCATGCACATCACGGTTGACCCACTGAGTCAGTCCCCAGCCTTCGGGAATCTCAGTCGCTCCATCGACACTTCGGATGTACAGCGTCATGTCGTATCGTAAACCATCAACGTGGTAATCTTTCAACCACATCATCGCATTGTCGCGAATGTAGGTTCGTACTTCGCCGCGGCCATAGTCCGGACGCGTGTCTCCCCACGGTGTGCTGGAACGATGATCGTTGTAGAAGTAGATGCCACCCTTGTTGTTTTCCGACCAACCATCGAATTGCCATAAGTCCAAATCCGATGGTCCAAAATGGTTATACACGACGTCCAGAATGATCGCAAAACCGTTCGTGTGCGCTTCGCGGACAAAACGTTTGAACCCTTCTGCACCACCGTACGCTGACTCGATCGCAAAGGGGTGTGCCGGGTTGTATCCCCACGAAACATCGCCGGCAAATTCAGCGACCGGCATGATTTGCAGGGCGTTGACGCCTAGTTCACGAAGGTGATCAAACTTTTTTTGGTAGTCATCGAACGTTCCCACGGTGTCGTCATCGCTACGATTGAACGTTCCGATGTGAGTTTCGTAGATGACGATCTCGTTCCAGGCAGGCATCGCAAATGAGTCATCCTGCCAATCGAAGTCTGGGTCGTGAATGATGCCCTCGCCAACGGAGTTTGTCACTTCGCGGACACGAGGGTCGATGTGATCAAAGGCGCTGTCGCCATTGGTGAGATGAAACTTGTAGCGTTGGCCTGGTGTCGCGTCGCTTACGTCGACGTACCAGTTGCCACCATCCTCTCTCTCCAGCGGCGTCACATCTTGTTTCCAGTCGTTGAAATCGCCAACGACGCTCACCGAATCAGCGTTGGGGGCCCACACGCGGAACGCGACGCCGTTTGCATGCGGCAGTGGTCCCATGCCGAGTTGTTTTTTGCTGGAGTGGTTTGATGTTGATTTATCGGAGAGGACAGTGACTGACATCGTTAGACCTTTGTGGTTCGATTCACATCGCGACGTTGCGATCATATATCGAATAGCAACAACCGTGCCGATCCAAGTCCCGACGGAGTAAGAAATCTGCGTCTGTCGCTATCGATCGATGGGGTCGAGTTGCAAAGCAATTTCGCGAGACTCGAAGACGACATTGCGAGCGAGTGGAAGCTGATGAGAACGACTTTCCAGAAAGTGCATCAGATACCCTGCGGTGTTAGGAAAGACGACTAAATCACCGCGTTGGATTCCGTTTGGGAAATGCAACCGACGCAACGACAGCAGTTCGGATTCGGTGCAGTACGCCCCGACCAGAAATCCCGTCATCGCGGCTTTGGGATCGTTGTCCTTCGAAACCAGGATGGGATCAACCAAAAAGTCGTCGCTGGAAGTTCGGCATTGGGTTCGATTCATCGACAATCCGATTAGCCAGTCTCCTTCGGCGTTTTGTTTGCGGAACTCGACTTGGGCCACTGTCATACCGCAACCGTCCATCAAGCTACGACCTGGTTCGCAGCGAAGTTGCAGACCTCGCGAGCTTAACGCTTCAGCGACTGTATTGCCTGCATCACAACTGGCGTCCAGGATGCTTGCAAACCATGGTGCGCGAGAGGGTTCTTGAAAGTACGGGTAACTGTTGGGGCTGCCATGGACTTCGCCATTCACGGTGGTCAGTCCGAGCGAATGGTTGCGATAGGTGATCGGATCGCGTTTCCCCAAGATCGCCTGCCGCAACTCAGCCCAGAACTCGTTCCACTGCTGCGCGTCGTCCAAATAGGACATCGGAAATCCACCGCCCATATCGAGAAACGATGGCTGATGGCCATTTGCACGCAACCGGTCCAACCAAGCTATCGAATCGCGGATTGCGGTGATCCGCTGGGAAGCGTCGTATCCGTCAAGATGAAAGTGCACCCCTTCAACCTTGACTAGAAGATCGCCAAGTTGAATCGCCAGATCAGCGTCTCGGTCTACATCAAACCCGAATCGCGTAACTAATTTTTGACCTTCATGGAGAAATCCACCCAGGCGAATTGCGATCGATGCGGTTTTGCCGGCCGCGATGGCACGTTCGCAGATTACCTGCAGTTCGTCGTGATTGTCGACAACGACCAAAACGTTTTCGCGGATACATCGATCGATCAATGCCGCCGATTTGACTGCGGCAGTACAGATCACGCGTTCGGCTGGCATCCCGATTTCGAGCGATTGAATCACTTCGTTTTCGCTCGCAGTATCGACACCGATTCCACGATCGAACGCTTGCTGTATGAAAGAAAGACACTTGTTCGATTTCCGGGCAAAGAAGATCTGTAGATCCAAGCTGCGAGCCGAAGCAACTTCCATCAACTCGTCAATGTTTCGTGCCATCGGCCCGGTGGAAACAACATTCAGCGGCGAGCCATGCGTTTCCACCAATTGATGCAGTGCGCCGTCGTCTAGTAAATCACGCATCCACTGCTCGAGTCTAGCTGTGAGCTTTGATTCGGCAAAGCAGTTGGAGTGATTGATTGCCTGGTCTGTGGCTGTCGTGATCATGATTTTTCAGTGTATCGTTTGGGAACGTGGCTCATCACTTTTCGCTGCGTGGTAGTGGACGACATCTGAATCGGCGTGCCAAGCACAAGGGAGCCATCAGTGGTCGGCGTCCCCTCCTGTGAAAGATGGCATGGGGCAAGCGAACGCAGACGCTCCGCAAGTCTTTGGCTAGTAACTACGTTTTGCGATCGCGCCGATCTGCCATCGTGCATACTTTTGAGCGACCAACTGCTTCGCTTGCAAGCTGTTTTGGGCGTTGACCAAGACGGTTCTGCCGTAGCCATACTGATACGGCGATCGAATCTGAACTTCCCAGATGTCCGATACTCCCGAGGCTGCCGACAGAAGGCTCAGCTCCATCATCTGCATCTGGCGTTGGCGTGCGGATCGCTTTTGCTGCCGAAGACGATCTCGGCCCTGCAGCGCCAATCGCTCGCGGTTTGCCGTTTCGTAACGATCTTGCTCACTGACATCTTCCTCCTGCGAAGCTTTCCAACGCTTGAAACCAGGTGCGATCTCAGCGGCCTCATCGGTCGTCAGTAGGCTGAGCGGGATCGTAATCGTTCCCCAGGTCTTCAGGTCGATCTGAACTCCTTCGACAGAGTACTCATACGGGCCAGCCCCGATCGCGACGAGATGTCTTTCGAGGTCATCAACGTCTTCGATTCGTTTCTTGTCGATCGCTTGAACCACGTTCGGAAGGATTTTCCGGTATGCAGCAGGAAGATTATCCAGACGTCGATTGTTCACCCAAATGTCCCCTCGCTCGCGTTTGACGATCAAGTCCTGGCTACCGAATCCCATCAAACGCCCAGCTACCACGTCGCCATCGCCAAGTTTCCACTCGGAATCGATCTTACGCACGGAAGATGATTTTTGCTTTGCATCGAACTGGTCTACAAACTTCTGATCAACGCTGGAGAGTTGCTCGCGGCGAAGAGCAATTAGATCGCCACTTTTATTTTCTAGCACGATCAGGTCGGTGTCGGTGCTGATCAGCTTTCCCTCCACTCCAAATTGACCGCTTGCATCTGACCATCTGCGGCTTTCGTTTGCCTGGGCACTTGCTGTCGATACGGGTGAGATAAACAGAATCAACAGGACCGCGAGGAGATAGGGAGAGAATCGCATGGAGATGCCTTGACCGAGATTGTGCGAGAAAGAAGTTGAGGTCCCATCAACGCACCTCGTGTGCCAATCGGATAACGGCGTTCGATCTTAAGCGGATTTGTCGTACTAGGCATGTGAAACAAATGTCGCTGGCAGGAAACCAGCCAGTGCGAACTCTTTGCGATCAGTCGGCGCAGTTTGCTTTGAATTATGTTGCGTGCGCTAAAAACGGATTGCTTCGGCCGACGAATTCATTTGGGGTTGCTCTAGATGGCTTGGCATAGGTTTTGCGTTCGTGTTTGCAGATCGTTTGGCACGTCGCCCCTGGCGTTGCCTGTCAAAACTTCAGCAAACTCCCAAAGGAAGTACACATGAGTAAGCGATTGAACAACAAGAAGATTGCATTTTTGGCGACTGATGGTTTCGAACAAGTGGAGCTGACAAAGCCCTGGGATGCGATCCAAGCCGCCGGCGCCACCGTTGAGTTGGTGTCGCTCAAGAGAGGCCAGATCCAGGGCGTTCACCACGACGAAAAGGGCGAAATGTTCGATGTTGACAAGACGGTAGACACCGTTTCAGCATCGGACTACGACGGCTTGGTCTTGCCTGGCGGAGTCTTCAACCCGGACGCGCTTCGAGTCAACGAAACTGCGGTGGATTTTGTGCGTGACTTTTTCAAACAGCACAAGCCTGTTGCCGCGGTGTGTCACGGGCCTTGGTTGTTAGTCGAAGCTGACGTCGTGCAGGGGCGCAGGGTGACGTCCTGGCCCAGCGTCCGTACTGACCTGATCAACGCTGGAGCGCAATGGGTCGACGAAGAATGCGTTTGCGACGAGGGGCTAGTAACGAGTCGCAACCCCGACGATCTACCTGCGTTTTGCGAAAAAGCAGTGGAGGAGTTTGCCGAAGGAAAGCACAGCCAGCAGACAGCGTAGTGTGTAGGACGATCGCCCTTCCCGGCGTGCGGGAAGGGCAAGCAGGACGTGCCATTGCGTATTAATGAGGCACGCTGGGTCCTCGTACCAGACTTGATTCATCAGCCAGCGTCACTGAGAAATCCCTCGTGCTGCTGGGCTGGAAATCACGGCAGTGAATCAGGGCTGGGGATTAGTTTTTTGCGGGGAACAATCGATCGGAGCCACGGACACTGCTCAAAAAATCAGCCTCCAGGTTTGCCTCTTGATCGCTAGAGTGGAGGACCGATATATCTCCGGTCGTTTCGAACACGACAGCAAGAACTTGTTCGTAGTTCAGCGTATTGGATTCGCGAAGCTTTCCGTAAATATCGGATTTGGTGACATTGGCTTTGTTCAAATTTTCTTCGATAAAATCACTGCCAGCCATCAGTAGCAGTGGTTCGTTGTCGACCGCACGCGACAGCCAGTTTGATTGGCAACGAAGCCAAGCGAATGTCCATTGCCCTAGGTAGAGACTCGCGATCGCGAATAAACCTAAAAACAGCGATGGGCTAGGCGATGAGATCGTCGACGCGAATAGCGAGCCCACGGCGACCGTCATTGCAAAGTCCGTCGCAGACATTTTCGAGAAACTTCGTAAACCGACCAACCTCGTGTAGATCAGGATGGCAATGTAAGTCGCTCCGGTCGACAGAAACACCATGGCGAGTTCATTTGAGTCGACGCTGATCCATTTTTCAAACATGCTGATCGAACTTTTTCGTGCGGGAATCATGAGGAAAATATGCTTGCCATTAAGTAAGCAATTTTTACGCCAATTCATCGCGACGGTTCGACTACGTCTTCAAGACCGCGATATGCAAGTCAGCGGAGCAGTTCAGTTCGCTGTGCTGGGGCAACGGATTCGCTTAAAGCGGTCCACTGGTCAACTCCGCGACCAGTTTGACTAACCGCGTCGCGTCGATGGGTTTGCTTAGATAGTCGTTGCAGCCACATTCGATACAGCGTTTCATATCGCCCTGCATCGCGTCGGCAGTCAACGCAATGATTGGCCCCTCGTAGCCTAACGCTCGTATTTGTTGCGCCGTTTGATAGCCGTCTAGATTTGGCATCTGCATGTCTAAAAGAATTAGATCAGGCGTTTGTCCGTCTGTGATGCGATTGCGCATATATTGGACTGCCAGTAGCCCGTCTTCGGCTTCGTCAACTGTCGCACCAGCTTTAGTAAGAAGTCGTTTGCCTAGGAAGCGAATGTCTCGGCGGTCGTCGACAATCAAGATATGTGAATTTAACACGACGGCATGGTCGGGGACTGCGGTTTGCGGAACAGTCGGAGCCTTTTTCGGAAAGATCATGGGGACGCCAGCAATGTCGCCGACTGAGATCGATATAGAGAATTCGCTGCCGTGTCCGACTTCGCTTTCGACGACAATGTTGCCGCCCAACAAGACAGCGAGCCGGCGGCTAATCACCAAGCCCAATCCTGTACCACCAAACTCGCGGGTGACCGATGCATCGCCCTGGGAGAAAGGTTTGAATAGCTGGTTTCGTTTATCGTGTGAGATGCCGATGCCTGTGTCGACGATCTTGATTTGCAGAGGTGGCTGCTGGTCGGCGTCGAACTGGACTTCCAGCCGAACGTGACCTTGCCGAGTGAATTTGATCGCGTTTCCAACCAAGTTGATCAAAATTTGCTTCAGCCGTTTCGGATCGCTCTCAATTTCTCTCGGGATTTTGGTTAGGTATTTGACTTCCAATCGCAGTCCCGTTTCCTGAGCTCGGACCTCCATCACGCTGCGCACATCTTCGACCAGTCTTGCCAGCGAAAAACGCTCCGGTGCGACTTCCAGCTTTCCGGCTTCGATTTTCGAGATGTCCAGAATGTCGTTGATGATGTCGAGTAAGAATTCGCCATTACGGCGGATGATCGTGAGATGCTCGCCCGATTCTGGATCGTCGATCCGTTCGCGCAACAGATCGGTATACCCGAGCACTGCTGTCATCGGTGTGCGAATTTCGTGACTCATATTGGCCAGGAATTCGCTTTTGGCGATGTTGGCCTGCTGAGCTGCATTGAAAAGCCGAGCATTGTCGACCGCCGTAGCGGCTTGCTGGGCGAGTTCTTTTGCCACTTTGACGTCGTTCTTTGTGTAACGTCGGCGCGAATCGGTTGTGATGAGCGTCAAAGCACCCAGGCAAACGCTGCGCGAAATCAGTGGAACGACAATGAATGACCGCGGTGCGACTGCTCGCATGACGGCTTGGTGCTCTTCGTTTTGTGCGGCTTTGACCAACATCTTGTCAGTGAAATCGCGGATCAGTAGAACTTGCTCGCCGAATAAACCCTGTGCAGGTGGATGTTCGATCGAATCAGGTTTGGCTGAAAACTTCGCAACCCTGCGCGCAAGTTCGTCGTCTTTCGGGTCGGCATGCGAAACGTGAACGCGGTGGGTGGTTCCTTCGTCATCAAGCAAGTCGATGAAAGCCCAGTCCGCCAATGTGGGAACACAAAGATCGGTTGCATTGGCGAGCGTTTTTTGGTAGTCCATCGAAGACGTCAGCACGGAGCTAGCCTGGAGCAAAAAGTGCTCGAATTTGGCGGTGCGAACTCGGCGAAGGTCACTCTTTTTGCGTTCGGTGATGTCCCAGTTCAGGCCATAGACTCGCGTCACATTGCCTGCTTCGTTTTGCTCGAATTCTCCGGCGGCGGCGACCCAACGAATCTCTCCGTCACTTCGGACAATCCTAAATTCGTGAGAGTACGGCTTTTCGCCCCGAGTCGCCGCGCCCCAGATTTCATGTAACTCAGCCCGGTCATCTTTGTGCACGAATCGAAAGAACGTTTCGGGTGATGCATGTTCGTCGGTCGAAAGGCCAAGCATTTCGTAGAGGGCTTCGGTCCAGACGCTGTGCGCCGGCGTCCATTCCCAGGCCGCCATTCCGCCGGCACTAAGTGCCATCTTTAAGCGATCTTGGTTGTCGCGTTGTTCGGTCACATCACGCGATACTGCTACCAAACGATTGACTTGTTGCGAAGAATCTCGGACAGGCGTGACAAGCACATCCCACCACTTCGTAATTCCACTCGGCGTGCTGGACGGTGTTTGAAAACTACCTTTGCCAAATTCTTTTGCATCTTCGATCGCACGCTGGGCCGCAGCCCGGCTATCGTCTGGCCACAATGAATGCCACTGTTTGTCCTTCAGGTGCAAGAAATCTGGGATCTCAAACGCCGCCAGTCCGGCGGTGTTCATGCTGAGCAAACATCCATCGAGATCCAAAACGTTGACGCAGTCGGGACTGCTTTCGATGATCGTACGGTTAAATTCGTCGCTTTCACGCAACGCTTCTTCGGCACGTGCGCGCTCGAGACGCAGGTGTACATTGCCCGAAATTTCTCGCAGCAATTGAATTTCATCTTCACGCCACTGATACGGCTGCTGCCGCGTCGCAGTCAGCATGAATTCGAGCCGTCGATCGCTGACGTAAGCACTGTTGATGATCGCGCCAATTTGCAAATCGGCAAACTGATCACTCGCTGCGTTGGAAACGGCATCGCTGCGCGTATCGTTTAAAACCAACATGCCACCATCGACTAGTTTGCGTCGATCATCGTCGTTGAAAAAGTCGGACATTTGATAGATGCCCAGCAAGCTTGGCAAATCATCTGCGCGGTGATCAAAAAATGCGATGGCGGTTTCGGCTTTTTCATCTAAGTCGACCAAAATGCAATGTGATAGATCTATGTAGTCGGCAATCATCTTGGTCGACACACTCGATATCTCTTCGACCGACGCCAGCGGTGCTAGCGCGGATTGGAGTTGGGCGACAAACGCGATATTGGATTCGTGCCGTTTGCGCTGGGTGATGTCGACAGCAAATCCGGTCACCATCAGCGGCTTGCCAGTAGAGTCTCGGTCGACGATCCCATGGCATTGCACCAGGATCTGTTGCTGGTCGTAACCGCGAATTGTGCGGCATTCAAACTCTTCGCGTTCGGATTGGCTATGGAGCACCGAATCAATCACTGCTTCGACGATTTGGTGGTCCTCGGGGACGACGATTTCTAAGAATCCCGCCGTCGTTCGTTTGAATTCGTCACGGCCGTAGCCGAATACTTCGTACAAGTGATCGGACCAAGTGATACTGTCCTCGGCGACATTCCATTCCCAACTGCCCATCCGACCGGCTTCCAAAGCAAGGTTCAGATGTCGTTCGCGCTGGATCGCAGCCGCTTCTGCCATTTTGCGTTCACTGATGTCCATTCCCGAGGGGATCAAATGCGTGACCTTTCCTTCAATGTCATGAACCGGGAAAAGCATGAAGTCGATTACCATCCGCGAGTCGCCCGCCATTCTCACTTCTTCGTCATAGCGGACGGGTTCGCCGGCGGCAGCGCGCTTGACGGAGTCTTTTAACCGAGCGACGGTCGCGTCATCAAAGTTCCACCAATGGCAATCCCAGAATTTTTTGCCGACCACGTCTTCGCGTTTAATTCCGCCTCCGATCAAGGCCGTTTCGTTTGCATCGAGGAGTGTACCGTCGGTCGCCAGGATGCCGACGAAACCAATCATGTTGTCGATCACACGGCGGAGATCTGCTTCCCGCTCCGCCAATCGTAGCTCCATCGATTTGCGTTCGGTAATGTCGCTGGCGACGGCTGTGATAGACGTTGGATGGCCGCTTGCGTCGCGAGCGATCACGCCGCGTCCGGTTGTCCAGACTGTCTGTCCGTTGTCTCCGCGGATGATGCGGAATTCCAAAGTGTAGGTTTCGCAGGTTCCGCTAAAGACACAGTCCAGCCGACGTTTGACTTCATCACGATCATCAGGATGGATGATTGATAGGAACCCATCACTGGTATGGACAAACTGTTTTTCCGTGTACCCAAAAATCTCGTAAAGTTGCTGGGACCAACTGATTCGGTCGCTGCCCGTTTCCCATTTCCACGTACCAAGCCGGCCGGTGTCCAGAGCCAGTCGCAGTTCGCGTTCCCAATCGACTAAGTTTTGCTCCGAACGTTTTCTCGCGACGACTTGCGCGAGCGCGTCTGCCATCGGTCGCAGATTTTCAAAAAGGTCGCGTGAAATTTGATGCGTAGCAAACAGTGCGACGACGCCGACTGCTTGACCGTCCACCAGAAGCGGATGAGCCATGTACGCAGAAAACCCGTTCGATTCCCACTGCAAGTTCTCGCTGGCCGGATCGTTGGCCAAGACTGCTTGCTGCTGGGACGCAACTTGACCAATCGCTGATTCGCCGATGGGAACTGGGGAATCAAACCCTGGTTTTTCGACGGGCGCACCGGCTTGGGAAACTAGCTCGAGCGTTTGATCTTGTTCATTGAAAGTCCAGATCTGTGCAAAGGCCAGATCCAGGATCTCGACGATCTGCTGGCAGGAGAACTGAAAGATTGCTTGCAGCGACTGCGTGCCTGCGAGCGGAACTGCCAGCGTCGCGTGCAGACGGAACAGTTTGGCGATCTGGTCCGACGATTCCGTGGTTTCGCCAGACTTTTTGCTTAACGATTCGTTCAATGCGTTTGGATTATCGCCTGTCATGGTCGCTTCTTGACTAGATCAACAATTTTGATTTTTACCGACACGCGGAACGGGCACGCGATGTCCAAGGCGACATCATACCAAGAGTGCAAAAATTTGCCCGTGTGGGCTCGCGTTGACAATCTTGCCGTGCCGGGCTGCATCAAAACGTTTCGGCGAGAAAAGAAAAGCACAGACACGGCGATTCTCTGCGTTTGAAGCTTCTGCGTTAGCATCTCGCGAACGCATCGATGCTGCTGGGAACTACTTCTTTGGCAATCGCAAAGCATCCGCTGCCGCGTAGAAAGATCGATTGAGGATCATAAAAGTGATAATGAAAACAGTGAGCGCGGCGGCTCCCAGCCAAGCGGTCCATCGGATCAACGGAAAAGCGGATTGTTGCACGCCGATCGCAATCAATGCCCACGCGATCGTTCCACCGTAGACAGGGTCACGTGACCAAGTCATCAAGCTCGCGATCGTGGTGATCAAGGCAAGTGCACCGATAGCAATTCCCGTCGCGATTTGGTCGGAGACGTCAACGCCGTTTTCCTGAAGCATCAACGCAGTGCTGATCAATGTCGCAGCACTAATCCAACCACAATACATCGATGGCCCGACAAAAGACCAGCGTCCGTTGACGACTGATACGGCATGGCAATGCCGACGCAGGAATACCAATGCGGCGATCAAGGCAACTAGGTGCAAAACGATATCAAGCCAGCCAATTGTCTGGCTCGCATAGAGACTGATCGGTACGAAAAAAATTGACGCGATACCGGCGATGATCAGTGCCGCAGTGGCAGCGGTCAATGACTTTGATGACTCAGTTAGACGTTGGACCAGGATGCTAAAGGCGATCATCATCGCAAAGATGATTCCCCAAATACTAAATGCGTATCCCGCGGCATCGACCCGTGTAGAGACCATGTTGGCAAATTGTCGGTCGCCGCCAGGGAGCAAGAAAACTCCAAAGTTGACGATCGGAACTAGCAGAAAGACCGCTAGTAAAGTGCGTTTTAGAAATAGTGGCGTTGCCATCGACGGGCATGGTGATTGGGCACTCACTTCTTGGAATCAACCTTAATCCAGTCAAGCAATAACGTAAAAGGACCAGCGTTCTTATCAGCCAGCATGACGCCCAGCGAATTTATCTTGCTTGGGGCCAGGTTCATCCCGTCCACACGACGACCGAAAGAGGTCGCGGCAAACTTGGTCAGAGGCAATTTTACAGTTGTCCACTGGTTTTTTGATGTTTCAAACTCGGATTGAAATGAAAATGCCATTTGGCGATTTGGAACGTACAAATTCAGAATGTACTTTCGCCCATCACCTTTGACTCGCAGCACTATTTCGTCGCCGTGGTTTAGATGAATTGGTGCAGGCTTGGACCGCACCGATGCGAACCCGCCGTTGTTCTCCAGAGAGAGATTGCCATCGAATTGAACATGGCCATCGCTGGCCGTCGAAAGGCTGCTGTTGGACCTTCCACCCATAACGCCATCGTTGACAATCTGCCATTGCTTGTGTGAGTCCGGACGATCGAAGGCGAACAAAACGCGTCCGGGGTTTTCCGTTGGAGCCGGATCGGCAAATGCGTTGCACGTGATCGCCAAGGTGATCACGGCAAGCGACAACGTTCTATTGAGGGGCAATGTCATTGGTGCTCTGTTCTAATGGAGGATGTTTGGTGGGAGTGATGTCTCCGGGACTGATGACGTAAATTTTCTCGCCGCAACTTGGGCAGGCGGGGGCACGATCATCGACCTTTCTGCCGCAATTGGGGCATTCGGTTTTGTTCAAAGGAGCGGTCATGGCCAGTTTCTACCGGGGGATGTTAGCATTTTTGGAAGCTGATGGTTTTCGATGCCGGTGCTGGCGCGTTGTGCATCGATCGCGTGATGGCTGTGCTGCGATTGCTGTGCTGCACGTCGAACCTCCAGTAGCAGATCGCATGCCGAACGGTTGGTGCCAGTAAGCAGGTTCGACATTTGTTCGCTTATTCCGTCAGACGTTTCCTTAACGTTGCTTGGCAAACAATCAGCGTGATCGTTTTGCGTTCGGTCGTTGTCGGTACTCCAATAATTCGTCTTCCAAAACTAGCCAGGTTTGATCTTCGGGTTTGGGATGGACGCGGTGCGTTCCCGTGAACTCGCCCACTGCAGGCAATACCAAGCACCCTTTGCTGAGCCAAAAACACGGCAACTTGCCAAGCCGGTCAGTGTCTGACTCAAAGCGAACGGCGGGGTGCAGATGGCCGCACATCATCAGTTTTGCGGTGCTAGGTTTTTCACCGGGGTGATGGGCAAGCGAGATACCGTCAATGATCTTGCCCGACTCGATCACATCGATTGGCCATCGCTGGGGAAGGTGTCCGACGTGAGCGTCGTGGTTTCCTGGCACCAATGTGAATTCGACTTTCGGGTAGCGCGAGAACAGTGCCTCCACTGATTCGCAGACATCCGGTGAGAGGGATGATCGCGCATGAAACATATCACCCAAGATCACCAATCGTTCGGATTCTGTGCGGTCCATCATCCGGCAGATTGTCTTCAAAGTTCCGACCGTGCTACCGCGAGGAACGGGCATGCCGTTGCGGCGAAAAGTCGCTTCCTTACCGAAATGAGTGTCCGCAATGAAAAGTGTTCGATGTGCATCCCAGTACACACCGCGGTCTCCCAACAGCATCAACTCAATTCCCGCGATCCTTGTTTCGATAAATTTTGACATGGATTCTTTAAGCGATCGATCCGCGGTCTGGCGAGATTCGGCAGTGGTTCGTAAATCAGCAGGCCAGCGTCGCGGCGCCCGACGGTAGCTTAATCTTTCAAGGCAGCTTTCTCGCACTGCGCCTGCAGACGCGCGATCCGGTCTTCCAGGCTTTCGCTGCTGACTCTTTCACGCAGTTTGTCGACCAATAGCGGAAACGCCAGCGGTGTTACTTTGGGTGGATCGGTGACCACGATCCGTGATCGTCCAATCCGCTCCAAGGCCGAAACCATGCGTGAGGTTTCTAATTGTTGTTCCAGAACCTCGCGGCGACTTTGCAGCAACAACAGATTTTCTGGATCGTACTGAGCGAAGACGTCGAAGAACAGATTGCTGCTGGCTTGCAAGTTCTTGTTCGATTTGCGACTGTTGGGATAACCTGGATGGACCAGCCCAGCGACTCGAGCGATCTGACGAAACTGTCGCTTCGCCATTTCCGTCGAATTCAAACTCGCCAGAATGTCAGGCAAAAGATCGTCGGTCGAAAAAAGTCCCGACCGTATCGCTTCGTCGATTGGGATTGGCTGAGGTGATTGCAGAACGACTCCGTAATCATTGCACGCCATCGTAAAGGTAATCTTTTGCAATCGCGAGATGCGATACGCCCATAGTGCTGCCAAGCCCTCATGAACGAGGCGGCCCTCAAACGGAAAGACAAACAGCTGATGACCGCCCTTGGTCTGAATGCGTTCGATCAGAAGTTCATTCTGCCCCGGAATCGCACTCCAGCGTTCTTGGATCTGGAATAGTCGCTTCAACGCCTTCATCTCACGACCGATCAGCTTTCCATCGGCGGCTTCCTGAAGCTTGTTTCGCAATGCGTCACTCAGTTCACTGGACAAGGGCATTCGTCCGCCCATCCAGCGTGGCACAGTGTCGGGTGTGCCTTTGGCACGCCGTACGTACGCCGCGTTGTCTTGGACGCGAACGAGTTGTACCAACTTTCCCGCGAACAGAAACTTGTCACCTGGGTTCAGTCGAGACAAAAAGTACTCCTCGACCCTCCCGAGCGTCGCACCTTTCATGTATTTCACCTGCATCGACGCGTCGGAGACAATCGTTCCGATATTCATGCGGTGCATCGATGCGGTTCGACGCTCAGTCACTTGATACGTATCTCCATTGACCTTGACGCGATGGTACTCCGGGTACGCGGTCAGTGAACTTCCGCCCTGCACAACAAAATCGAGAACCCATTGCCATTCATCGTCGGTCAGTGACTGATACGCAAGCGTGCTGCGAACTTCGTTCAGCAACTCTTGTGATGTGAATCCACCGCCGATGGCGACTGTGACGACATGCTGAGCCAGCACATCGAGCGGTTTGCCAAGAAGCGGTCGCGATTCCAAGCGTCCGGCGCGAATCGCATCCTGCGCGGCGGCAAGCTCAATAAGTTCCAATGCGTTGGTCGGAACAAATGCTAATCGACTGGTCGCGTCGGGCTGATGACCACTGCGACCGGCACGCTGCAACAAACGCGCCGCTCCTTTAGGACTGCCAATCTGCACCACCAAATCAACGGCGGTAAAGTCAACGCCCAGATCCAAGCTGCTAGTGCAAACGACTGCCCGCAGCGATCCAGCGCGGAGCCCCGATTCCACCCATGAACGAACACTGCGGTCGAGCGATCCGTGATGCAGAGCGATTTTGCCAGCCCAGTCGGGGCGTTGCTTAAGTAAGTGCTGATACCAGATTTCGGTTTGCGAACGCGTATTTGCGAAAACCAGCGCGCTGTGGACATGTTCCAATCGCTCGGCGACTTGCGGAACCATCTTTGTGCCGATGTGACCGGACCACGGGAAGCTTTCAATCTTGGCCGGAATGATCGATTCAAGTTTGGTCTTCTTGTTCTTATAGCCCTCGATAATACGAACTTCACCAGCAGGCTGTCTGCCAACCAAAGCATCACGAGCTTCTTCCAAATTTCCAAGGGTCGCCGAAACACCCCAGGTTCGTAGTTGCGGATTCAGCTTCCTCAGACGCGACAGAGCCAGTTCGGTTTGGATGCCTCGTTTGGTACCGAGCAGTTCATGCCACTCATCGACAATGACCGCCTCGACGCCGGCAAGTTGTTCCAGCAGATTTTGATGGGTCAGCATCAACGACAGGCTTTCGGGGGTTGTTACCAATGCGGTGGGCAACTTTTTTAGCTGACGTGCTTTGGCACTGGCCTTGCTGTCGCTCGTTCGTGACTCCAGTCGCCAAGGCAGATTTAGAAAGTCAAGTGGAGCACGCAGCGATTGTTCGGTGTCACCGGCAAGAGCGCGCTGAGGTGTGATCCAAATTACTTTCAAAGGCGGTGGTCGTTTAGGATTCCATTTTTGCCGATCGGGATTGTCTTTTAACCATTTCAGAATCGGGCCCATCCAAACAGCGAGCGTCTTGCCTGTGCCTGTGGCTGAGTGCACCAACCCGCTCGAACCGTCTAGGTACGAACGCCAAGTCGAACGTTGAAATCGAAACGCCTTCCACCCCAATGCATCAAAGAACCGCTGGACTTCGTGCCGAGGCTTCGGCGGGCGGGCTCGCGGTGATTTGGGGGTGATGGTGTCTGGCATGGTGAATGATTAGTTGTGCGACCCGAGTGCTGTTCGCTCTGCTGAGTGGAGTTCTTTGCTAGTTCGATGGCGAACGAGCGATTCAATTCAGGGCTACTCCGGGAGCAGTTCCAGTAATTCGTCAAGTGAGTTCGCGTCTTTGGGATTCTTGTCGTGTCGCCATCGCAGAATCCTCGGAAAGCGAGTCGCGATGCCGCTTTTGTGTCGCTTGCTTTTCTGGAGCCCTTCAAACGCCAGTTCCATGACCAGGGTGGGCGTGACACTTCGGACCGGGCCAAACTTTTCTTTCGTATTTCGGCGGACGTAGTGATCGACTTTGCGAATTTCGGCATCGTCGAGTCCGCTGTAGGCTTTGGCAAACGGCACCAACGCTTCACCGTCCCACAATGCGAATGTGTAGTCCGTAAACAAGCTTGCTCGTTTCCCGTGACCTTTCTGAGCGTAGATGAGCACGGCATCGATCGTGTATGGTGCGACTTTCCATTTCCACCAAGTCCCACGTACACGGCCGACGTCATAGACCGCATCCTTTCTTTTCAGCATCAGTCCTTCGGAATTGCGTTCGCGACTGGTCTGGCGAATTTCCTGCCAGTCTTGCCACTTTGTTGCAGGGATCAGTTCGGTGATTCGCAGGTTGGGATGAGTGATGTCGCATAGCAGGTTTTGCAATTGTTCCCGGCGCTGGCTAAACGGCAATTCACGAACGTCTCTTCCGCCATGCTCCAGCAGGTCGAAGGCATGGAAGACGACGGGGACTTCTGTCAGCAATTTTTTGCCGACTGTCTTACGACCAATCCGTCGTTGTAATTCGCCAAACGACAGGACCTCTCCATCGGGCAAACACGCCAAGATTTCACCGTCCAAAACCGTGCCATCTGGCAATAACTCGGAAGCGGCTTCTATTTCAGGCCAACGATTTTCCATCAAATCCTCGCCGCGCGACCAGATGAAAGTTTGGCCGGATCGACGGATGACTTGTCCGCGGATGCCGTCCCATTTCCATTCGGCAACGTATTGGTCAATGTCTCCCAACGGTTTGGGACCAGCGTCTGGATCCAACGGATGAGCCAAACAAAACGGATACGGTTGGCTGACGATCGTATCCTGGGCGTCCGGGTCAGTGAGCCGCAGGAAGAACTCCGCGGTTGGTTCCCAGTTGCCCATCAGGCGGTGTGCCACCACTTCCGGCGCAATCCCCGATGCGAGTGCGACGGAGCGAGTGACTAATCGCTTGCTAACTCCGACGCGAAATCCTCCCGTGATCAGTTTCATCACAACCAAGCGAGTCAGCGCCGGCGTCTGCCGCCAGAGGTCGATGACCGCTTGCCGCTGATGGTCCTCGTTCATCTCCCGTAGCGGCATCAGTCGGTCTTCGATCCAAGACGTCAACGATCTGTCGTCGGTGCTTTCACCTTGCGGTACGACGAGCGACATTGCTTCTGCCAAATCACCGACAGCGTGATAGGATTCATCAAACAGCCAAGACGGGATCCCCGCTTCGTCGGCAGCCCACCGGCGCAGAAGTTTTCGGGGAACAGGCTGCTTGAGTTTTTTGCCTGACAAGAAGTGCACTGCCCAAGCGGCGTCGGCGGGTGACGCGTCGGTGAAATAGTCCTTCATCGCCGCGATCTTATCGTTTGTCTTCGTGGTCGAATCCAGTGCGTGGTAAAGTTCGGCAAAGCGAATCATGACGTTGCCTCTGGAATTTCAGCGGTCGTATCCTCTTCGTCTTCGCCACGTGATCGGTTGTCGATGGCGATGGCGTCGCGGCCTTGTTCGTTAAGGTATCGTGCGACGACGGCAGAATAACCGTGGGTAACCCAAGTCGTTTGGGGGGCGCAAGCTTCGACGGCAGTCATTAGAGACGGCCAGTCGACATGATCGCTTAAGATGAAGCCGCGATCGACGCTGCGGCGGCGACGGGCTCCGCGCACCGCCATCCAACCGCTCGCCATCGCAGTGCTGACGCGGCCAAACTTTTTCATCCAAGGACTGCCGTGAGCACTCGGTACGGCCACAACCATCGCGCCGCGCCAGTCATGTTTGCCCGCGATGTCACCCACGTAAATTGTCTCGGGTAGTTGGACGCCCGATCGGCGATACGCATCGTTTCCTTTCTGCACCGCTCCGTGGCAGTAGATGGGGCCGATGCTGGGATCCAAGCTCGCGATCAGTCGTTGGCTTTTGCCGACGGCATAGCCATACAGCACGCAGCATTTGTCCTGGTCGCGGCTTTCTTTCCACCATTGATTGATGTCCGCCGCGATTGTTTCCGGCGGCGACCAGCGATAAACCGGCAATCCGAAGGTCGATTCGGTCACCAATAAATGGCATTTCACGGGCTGCCATGTTTGGCAAGTCGGGTCGGTTTCCAGTTTGTAATCGCCGGTGACGACGGCGACTTGCCCTTGATGTTCCAAACGAATCTGTGCGGATCCGAGCATGTGTCCGGCCGGATGAAAACTGATCTTCACGCCGCCGATCGTGATGGTTTCTCCATAAGGCAGAAACTGAAATTCGGCATTCTCATTCATCCGCATACGTAGCAAGTGTTCGCTGGGTGCAGCAGCGAGGTACCGTCGGCAGCCCCAGCGAGCGTGATCGGTATGCGCGTGGCTGGTCACTGCGCGATCGACGGGGCGGCGAGGATCGACGTAGAAGTCGCCCGCTGCGCAGTAAAGTCCCGAATCAGTCGTCTGCAGGATGGGTTGAGATAACATTTCTTCGTTCGAACGTTGCAATGGCAGTACTTGTGCAGAACACTGTCTTCAGGCTCCGAAGACCGACAGGAAACCGTCAGCCTCCGACTAACTGTAGATCGTTGACCATTTGGTTTCGCATTTGCTGGCGACGGGTTTCGTCGGGCATTCGCAACACAGCGGCGGGATGCCAAGTGGCGATCGTTCGCTTGCTCCACTCCGTCGCCGTCACCAGTCCACGTTGCTGCGTGATGCGAAAATCACGACCAAACAAAGCTTGCGCAGAAGTAGCACCGAGGCAGACGATTGCTTGTGGCTTGATGCTTTGCAGCTCCGCTTCCAGCCAAGGCCGACACGCGAATATTTCGCGTGAATCGGGCTTCTTGTGCAGTCGCCGCTTTCCCCGAGAGGTTTCCTGTTGGGTGAACTTAAAGTGTTTGACCACATTGGTGAGGTAGATGTCGCTACGAGCGATACCGGATTCTTCGAGCACAATGTTTAAAAGTCGGCCAGCGGGACCGATGAACGGCTCGCCGGCGATGTCTTCTTGGTCGCCTGGTTGTTCGCCAACTAGCACGACTTTCGCATCGATGGGGCCCCGGCCAAAAACAGTTTGTGTGGCATGTTGGTGGAGATCGCAGGCCCGGCAACATTCGGCAGCGTTTGCCAACGAATGAAGCGAGCGATCAGTGGGCAGAAAACTGGTTGCGGTCGATGCAAATCCTTCATGCGTCTCGATCATGGTTTCGACGCGGGAAGAAGCCTGCCGTAGCAGTTCCGGAATCAATTCCGTTTCGGGGAGTGTTGGCCAATGGCGGACAGGCATCTCGCGTTTCATCGTCGCAACCTTTACCCGTGCGGGATTGAAGATCGAAGCATAGTACGCTTTCCATAAGTCCTCCAAAACGTCCGCATCCGGCGTCTCGCTAGACGGCACACCGTCGCCATAAGTCAGCGTGGTTTGGTCCCACGAAGCGGATTCTTCGGGCGTGAAAATCGCCCAGTTCATCGCCTTGAATCGGCGAGCAAAAAAGGGGGCGGCTAGACGGACAATGCGGTGATCGGGGCGATGCCAAGCGACGTAGGCTTCGATATCGTCGTTGTGCTCCAATCGGCGAAAGCGGACAAAGGCTTTCATCTTGTGTACGTCGCGCGAGACCGCTTTTCGCATTTGCCCAAGTCGATGCACATCATCGTCGGTTTCGACTACCAACAAATGAGGTTCGCCATGTTTGATACGCCAAAGAGTGCGGTACAGCAGTTCCCACCGCTGCGGATCTTTATGGCAGGCGACGATCTTGGCAAGTTCGATGAAATTCTTTGGGACCGTAAACGCAGGTGCCTTCTCCCGCTCCGCCAAATTTCTGTCTTCGTCGTCGGAGGAAAACAGCGACGGTTGATTCGCATCACCGTTCCAGCTGACTTGGTCGGGGGGAGTCGTTGATGCGATGAGCGCGCGGGCTGCGGCACGCCATTGATCAAACGTTTCGGCTTCGATGAATTGCATGTGCGACTACACCTCGCCTGTGATCGCAGAGGTTGCGGCGTCGAAAAGCATCAATTGCTTATTCTTCGGCTGCACTTTCTTTTGCAGATTAAGAATGTCAAGATCGCCCAAGGCGGGGTTGTGATCGGCAGTGATTACAAACACCTTGGTGCGGTTCCAAGCGACACGCAGCTTCTTCAAGTCTTCTATGCGAAGACTTTGGTGGCGACGAATCTTTAAGATGCGTTTGACGTTTCGCACACCGATGCCAGGGACTCGAAGTAGCTGTTCACGGCTGGCTCGATTCACATCGATCGGAAAGTAGTGGCGATTCGCCAACGCCCAGGCAAGTTTCGGATCGACTTCCAGCGAAAGATTGCGGTCTTCGCCAGAAACGATTTCGTTTGCTCCGAACCCATAAAACCGAATCAGCCAGTCAGCCTGGTACAGCCGATGTTCACGCACTAACGGCGGCGACTTTCCTGGCAGCCGCGCATCGGCATGCGGGATCGGACTGTAAGCGGAATAGTAGACTCGTCGCAGACCTTGCCCCAAATACAGTTGAGATGCCGTTTGCAAGACATCCGCGTCGGGGGTCTCAGTCGCTCCGACAATCATCTGGGTACTCTGGCCGGCTGGCGCGAATCGCGGCGGCTTAAAGCCAGCTTTCTTTTCTTGTTTCGTTTCGGTGATTTTGTCGCGTATCCCATCCATGGCACCGACGATCTGCGGCTTCTTTTTCTCGGGTGCTAAAGTTTGCAGATCCTGGTCCGTCGGCAGTTCGATATTAACGCTCAGTCGATCCGCCCAACGACCTGCTTCTTCAATCAAAGTTTGAGCCGCGTTGGGGATGGTTTTCAGATGGATGTAACCGCCGTATTTGTGATCATTGCGCAGTGACTTAGCCACCGCGATCAACTGCTCCATGGTGTAGTCGGAGTTTTGAATGATGCCCGAGCTCAGAAATAATCCTTCGATGTAGTTGCGTTTGTAAAACTCCATCGTCAGCGAGACAACTTCGTCGACGGTGAACCTCGCTCGTGGCGTGTCACTGCTGATTCGATTCACACAGTACTGGCAATCGTAGATGCAGTAATTGGTGAGGAGGATTTTGAGCAGCGAGATGCACCGACCGTCGGGCGTATAGCTGTGACAAATTCCCATGCCCTCCGTGCTGCCGATCTTGGCTCCTGGGCGAGTCGATTTCGACCCACTGCTGGCGCAAGACGCATCGTATTTTGCCGCGTCGGCCAGGACCACTAGCTTTTCTCTGACGTCCATGTTGGTGGTCTCCGAGCCGGTAGATTATTTGTTACAAGGTTGGCCAGAGTCTTTGCCTATTGGCCAGTCGGGGTAACCGCAGATCGGCGTCGTGAATAACGCGTTTGCATGTCACTGCGCAGTTAGTTGACGGGAGCCATTCCTAGGCGACTTAAAGATTGAGATTAGGATTTCGTAGCCGAGCTGATATTGGCTGCTTTTGACTGAGTCTGGCTATCAGGTTGTTGCGATTCCCAGCGAACGAGGTTGTCAAATTTGGATTGCAGCTGGCCAGTAATACTCGTCAAAGCTCCTCCGCGGTTCATCGCTGAAGATTCGCATCGCGAGTTCACGCGGTTTTCAATTTGGACCTGCAGAGGGGCACCTTCCATGCGAGCGAAGCCGCTCATTACCAGGGCTCTCAACACGGCTTCCGTTTCGGCTGTGATGTCAGGGGTTTGGCTGTCGAGAGCTTTGCAGCAAATGTCTGTCAGTTTACTGAGTTGCTCTTCGATTTCAGGGTTTGTATTGTTCATTGGGTGGTTTCCGTATTTGGTAGAAGTCAGAAGACGAAGGGGAGCCAATTGGCGGCAGAGGGAAACGCAAACATCGTGCCGTAGTTCGTGCCGTAGTTCTTGTCGTCGCTTACTTCGGTGTTTATCGGAGAAGTCGTGATCGATACCGACTGGCGAACTACCAGGATGGCTGATTGGCAATCAGCTCCAAACGTTTAGGGTGGGAGAACGCTTGCCCAGTCGCAGCCAGTTCACTCTCTGTCACGCGTTGTGGCAGACCGAACCTGTTTGTAGGTGCCATTGGCGGTGGGTATGCCAATTCGAAGAACCGGGGCGACCGCCGAAGGCTGCTAGTGCTGATTCCGCACCTTTCCCGAGACGACGCCGTAGGTTTTTGCGGAAGCTGATTCCAAATAGTCTTCTACGTACAATTTGCGAATCCAAAGCAGAGCGAGCGCGACCAAGGGGGTTGCGAACATGATTCCCCAGACGCCGAAGAGCAGACCGGCGATCACCTGCGAAAGGATGACCATCGCCGGTGGTAGGTTGACCTGGCGTTGTTGGACGAGCGGTGTGATTAGGTAGCTCTCTGCAAACTGAATCATCAAGTACAGGGCGAGCACACCGGCAACGGTGTGGGACCCTTCGTTGCTTGCCAGCAACATTGCTGGGATAACGGCAGCAATGCCGCCAAGGTTGGGAACGAACGTCACCAGCCCCGCAAAAATCGCCAGTTCCACGGGCATCGGTACGCCCAGGACGGCCAGCCCAATTCCAAAGCTGATCCCTACGATCGTCATTGCCAGTAGGCGTCCTAACATCCAGTGCCAAAGCGAGTCGGCGGATTCGTCGAAGAGATCTGAAAGTCGAGTCCGCCAATCCACTGGAACCAGTCGTAAGCATCCAGTCCGGTAAACTTTTGGTGAAATCGAAAAGTACGCGGCCAGGATTATCAGAATCAAGACATCGGTTAGCGCGCCAAACGTTGATGCAAAAAGCGTTTGAACAAGTCCAAGGGACCGTCCGGATGATGGCATCACGGATTGCAGGCTGATTTCTTCGCGCAGACGCTGCACGATCGGTTGTTCCTTCGCCGCTTCGAGCACCCGTGACGCCGAATTGTCGATGCGATCAGTTAGCTTCACAACTTGATCGTTGATCGAATTGGTAAAGCCGAAGGCTCCACCAACTACGATCAGTATCGCGAATAAGATCACAATGCCGACTCGGTGCACTCGCTTTAGATCCCATGGCACAAGTCTGCCAAAGACCTTGGCGACTCGGTTGACGACGACAGCAATCAGGATCGCACCGAATATCAGCATCAGAATGTTGCGAGCAACGACAATGAGTCCGAGCACGAGCATTGTTGCGATGACAAGTCCGATCACGGTCATCGTTGTTCGAATGATTCGTGGTTGTTCGGCTTCGGTCGTTGTCATGTTTGCCAAAAAATGCTTGTCGTTATGGTTGCTGAAAGAACGGTATGAGTCGATGGAATCGTGTCCCACGCTGACTTGTAGATTCGCGACACCCAGCGAAGGCGTTGGCAGTGTTGGTTTAAGTGGCAAGGCTCGGAAGAACTCGTTGCAAAAGCCAACGCGGGCTTGAAGAGCGAACGAGTGTAAGAGCAGATGCCGTGCCGGGGATTTGACGGCTAATCAATGCAGACGGGATCGACGGTGATTGCGAAGGCTTTCGCCGATGTGCTGCGGGGATTTATTCAGCGATCCGCTCCGGCGGCGCGACACTTTGGGTAAATCTCAACCAGGGTGGTCGATGAGCGTTCAACGCGACAATTTTCGCCCGCGGTCTGGGCGCCCGGTCGTTCCATGAGTTCAGCGGTTCCGCGAGCGCAATAAAAAAAACACCGCCTCAAACTAATTGTTTCAGGCGGTGTTTTTCGATAGCGGAGGACACGAGACTCGAACTCGCAGCCCCTTGCGGGGTACCTCAGTTCCAGTGAGGCCGCTCACCAATTCGCTTATCCTCCGGTTGAAACAGAATCAAACGTTTTGAATCCGTTTCGATTGGCTAAGTGTACGCTGTCGTCTTGTTTTTTTACAAGGACGTCTTGGCACCGCTAATTAGCTTAATGAATTCGTCGTTCGATTCAAATCGCCCAAGCTGTTTAGTCAGTTGTTCCATTGCGTCGCACGGGTGCATGCTGCTGAGCGTTCGCCGCAGCATTGTGACCGCTTCGTAGGTTTCTTCGTCGTGAAGCAGTTCTTCGCGGCGAGTTCCACTTTGGCTGATGTCGATCGCCGGCCAAACGCGTCGGTCGGCTAATTTGCGATCCAGAACAAGCTCCATGTTACCGGTGCCCTTAAATTCCTGGAAAATCGCTTCGTCCATCCGACTGTTGGTATCGACCAGCGCTGTGCCGACAATTGTGAGCGATCCGCCTTCTTGGAAAGCACGAGCGGTTGCGAACAACTTTTTGGGAATGTCCATCGCTTTGATGTCCAGACCACCGGACATCGTTGCTCCGCCGCGCCCACCACGTCCGACCCATTTGTTAAACGCACGAGCAAGTCGAGTGATCGAATCGAGCATCAGGAACACATCTTCGCCTTTTTCGGCGAGTCGTCGTGCGCGGTCGATTACCAATTGGCTCAGTCGTACGTGGGATTCCACGTCCATGTCCAAGCTGCTGGCAATCACTTCGCCACCGAGCACATTTCGCCGCATGTCCGTGACTTCTTCAGGACGTTCGTCGATCAGTAGAACCATCAGCGTCAGCTCGGGATGATTCTCGGAGATTCCGCTGGCGATATCTTGCAGCATAATCGTTTTACCGCTGCGAGGCGGAGCAACAATCAGTGCACGCTGGCCTTTCCCGAGCGGTGCCAAAAGGTCGATCACACGATTGGTCAACGGTTTCTTGCCGCGTTCCAGCTTCAGCCACTCTTCAGGGTTGATGGCGGTGAGCGTGTCGAACGCTTTGACTTCGGTGTACTCTTCGGGTTTTAAGCCGTCGACGTCCAGGATCTCGCGAACGCGAGGTCCCTGTTGGCGACGTGCTTGCTGGACCATTGCTTTGATCTTCACGCCTTGGCGAAGACCGAATCGCTCGATCATCGTGCCAGGGACAAACGGATCACTTCGTTCTCGCGAATAGTTGTTGTCTTCACCGCGAAGAAAGCCGTAGCCATTGGGGTGCATTTCCAGAATGCCGGCACCTTCTTCGAGCGGTGCGTCGCTAGGGATGTCCGCTGGTTCACCATTGTGGTTCCCACCGCCCTGACCACCTTGGCCGCCACCACCACCACCGCCGCCGCGTCTTCGGCGTCGTGATGTACGGGGTTTTCCGTTGTTGCTGCCGCTGCCGCCGCCGTTTTGGCCGCCACCTGAGCCTTGGCCACCCGAGCCGCGACCGCGACTATTCCGTTTCTTTTTCGCCATGTGTCATCCAGAAGAGCTGACGGTTCTTTGTTTAGGTCGACTAAGTCATCGACAATTCAATCGTTCTTGCAGCGGTTTGGCCGACTGCAGCGAGCTCCGTTTCGCACTCAAGCGGTTGGCATTCAGTGGTGCCAACCACAATCATGTTTGTGTTGAAGGGAGATCTGTTGCAGGCTTTTAAAACCGCATTGAACGAATCGCATTGTCTGCGAATTAGTCAATCCAGATTGTCAGCGTGATTAAAGAAATACCGCGTGGTGAGGTTGCGAAGGATCGAGCTGATGGACAGCGGTAACGTCTAAGGATCGATCAGACAGTTGAGTTAAATCTTGTAGATTGGGGGCCGAATCGGGCAGAAGTCATTTCAGCAATGAGAGACTTCCTAAGCGGCAGTAGATAGATTGGGTAGCAAGTTTCACTTGTTTAGCCAGTGGGACTCGTACGCCCTGAGGGCATCTATTTTTCCAAGCCAATGGTTGTTTGAATTTTAGGTGGCTCTGATTGGCAACAGAGCGAGCACTACGGCTCATCATCGGGGATGATCGATCCCTGGTCCGAGGTTTCGCTAAGCGACAAACTCTCGCACTCAGATTTTCTCTTGGCCAAGGGATTTTCCCATGGTGAGGTTTACAAGGCGTAGCTTCACGAATTGTCAGTGAATGCCACCCATTGAAACCATCATTTCTGCCTTGGATGTTTCTCCACCACAGTGGAATCGGATCCATGAAAGCAAGGTTCCCAGAGAAGGACGCGATCAAATTTCGTCCGGGGAAGACCACTAACGTCAATTTAGCGATCTATCGTGTTCAGCCGAAATATAGCCCTCTGGAGATAGTTGTCAAGCAAGAAAACCGTCTTTTCTCTCCGTAGAGGGGGGCTTCGCCGCAAAAATTCCCCTGGCGTCAAAGTTGACGCAATTTGTACTTTCCGATCAAGCCGAATTGTCGATGTGGCCGAATAATGACGATGTAACGCTGATTTGGGGGTTCTGGCCCCGCGAGTCTCCAGTCGTGGCAGCGTTGGACAGTCACGAGTTGGACGCGCAAGACAAATCCCATTCAAGAACCTTTTTAGACGAATTACAGGACAGGCTCGATGCGAACCGTCGCCCAATTCCCTGCTGTGCTAGCCCTTGTTGCCCTCGTGGCCACCACAGCCAGTGTTGCACAAGGACAGATTGCTTGGCAAACGAATTTGCAAGCAGCTCACGCGCAAGCCAAAACAGAAGGCAAGTTGCTGCTGTTGCACTTTTACAGTGATAACTGCGTATTCTGCGATCGATTGGAAGCAGGGTCTTTCAAGTCACCGCAAGTCGGTGAAGCAATCAGTCGGCAGTTCGTTCCCGTCAAAATTCATGGCGGAAACAACACTCATCTGACCAGCATGTTCAAGGTGACCAAGTATCCGACCGACGTGGTTGTCAGAGCTGATGGGACGACTTTGTCGCACACCGTCAGCCCACAAGACCCCGCTAGATTCGTCGCGATGCTGAACGGAGCAATGCAAGCATCAAAAGTCAACGTTGCTGCCAAGCCTGGGGCATCGCAAGTATCGGCTGCCACGCCGCCTGCCAGTTCCAGCATTCAGATGCCGGTTCAAGTCAAATCAAATCACGTTGGCGATGGCCCGCAAGTTAATCAGTTTGCTTCTGCAAAGGCTGGCACCAAGTCGCCCGAATCGGCTGCGACTGAAGGAATCAAAGTTCCGGCGAAAACCGTTTCGGCCAAAATGCCGTCGAACGAATCGATCGCCAAAGCGAAATCTTCGTCGGCGACTCCTCAGTTGGCGATGCAGGGCTACTGTCCTGTCACCGTGATCAAAAAAGATGAGTGGGTCGAAGGCAATCCGAAAATGGGTGTGGTTCACCTAGGAAAGCTCTACTTGTTTGCCAATGCCGACGCGATGGAGACGTTTCTGGCGGATCCTGTGCCTTACACACCCGTGCTGAACGAAATCGACGTCGTGCGATACTTCGAGGAACGCCGAATTGTTCCTGGCAAACGCGAGTGGGGGCTGAAGGATCCAACTCACAATCGCATGTTCTTCTTTGCCGATGAAGCGGCGATGAATCACTTCTGGAACGAGTACGAACGGTACACGGCACCCGCCATCAAGGTGATGGAAAAAGCCGTCAAAGACGCTAATCCAGGCACTTAGTGCTGCGGAGCGTGCGGATCAAACAGGCTGAGCTTGAAGCTAAGCGGCTGTATTAATCCCGGCTGTATTGATTCCATCGGAGTCGGCTTCAGTGGCACGACTCTACGACAAGAAACGCTACGACAAGAAACTCTGCCCGATGTTGCTAAAGCAACATCGGGTTTTTTCTTGCGCGTTGATCACGCGCGACTGGAGCGGCACTGCGTCGTTTGCAATGGCACGCGACGCTATCGAGATTGGCCGGAAAACAGCGTTACGCTTTGGCGGCCGCTACGACTGCATCGGCGTTGATGCCAAAGTGCTCGTAGACTTGATCGTACGGGCCACTGGCTCCGTAACCACTCATGCCGACGAACTTGCCTTCGCTACCGATCCAGCGGTCCCAGGACATCCGAATGCCGGCTTCGGCTGCGACTCGGTTGGTCACTGCTGGTGGCAAGACTTGATCGCGGTACGCTTGGCTCTGTTCAGCGAAGATGTCCATGCACGGCATGCTAACGACACGAACTTTTTTGCCTTCGGCAGTCAACGTTTCGGCCGCGGTCACGCAAAGACCTAGCTCGCTGCCACTGCCCATCAGGATCACATCCGGTGTGCCTTCGCAGTCGGCCAGCACGTAACCGCCTTTGGAGCAGTTGTCTGCCGACGCATACTTGGTGCGGCACAGCGTGGGCATGTTTTGACGTGACAAAACGAAGGCTGCGGGATGGTCGTCAATCTGCATGGCGGTGCGGTAGCACTCAGCGACTTCGTTGGAATCACCTGGACGAAAGACATTCAGGCCAGGAATCGCTCGGCAGGCGGTCAAGTGTTCGACGGGTTGGTGAGTCGGTCCGTCTTCGCCAACGCCAATACTGTCGTGAGTCAGGATGTAGATCACTGGTTGGTGCATGATGCTGGCCAAACGCATGCCGCCACGCATGTAGTCGGTGAAGACAAAGAAAGTCGCACCGTAGGCCTTCAGTCCCGAAAGTGACAATCCGTTGACGATGCCGGCCATGGCATGTTCGCGAATGCCAAAGTGTAAGTTGCGTCCTGCGTACTGGCCCGGCAGGAATTCGCCGGCTCCGTCGAACTTCAGGTCCGACTTATTGCTTGGTGCCAAGTCAGCACTGCCGCCGATCATGAAAGGGATGTTTTGCGCGATCGCGTTGAGGACTTTGCCGCTGCTGTTGCGAGTCGCGTCACCTTTCTCGTCGGCATCGAACACAGGGATGTCTTTGTCCCAGCCAGCTGGCAGTTCGCCGTCAAACATTGACTGCAGCTCAGCAGCTTTCTCTGGATTGGCCGCTTGGTAGGATTTCCAAGTATCGGACCACTGCGAGTAAGCCGCGGCACCACGCTGGCCCAAGTTGGACTGGAAGTGCTCTTTGACGCCTTCGGGGACGTAAAACTTTTCTTCAGGCGGGAAACCGTAGGCTTTTTTGGCCAATTCGACTTCGTCCCAGCCCAAGGGAGCTCCGTGAGCCCCGTGGGTGTTTTGCTTGTTGGGGGCACCCCAGCCGATGATGCTTTTGACGACAACGATGGTCGGCTTGTCGTTGCAGGCTTTGAACGAATCGACGGCTTTTTGCAGCGATCCCAGGTCGTTGGCGTCGCTGACGTGGACGACATTCCAGCCCATCGCCTCGAATTTTGCACCGATGTCTTCGCTGAACGCCAGGTCGGTGTCGCCTTCGATCGTGATCGAGTTGTCGTCGTAGAACCAGCAGAGGTTATCGAGCCTTAGGTGACCGGCGACCGAAGCGGCTTCGGTTGCGATGCCTTCCATCAGGTCGCCATCGCTGCAGATCACGTACGTGTTGAAGTCAAAGAGTTTGTGGTCGGCGGTGTTGTAGTTGGCTGCGAGCCATTTTTGGGCCATCGCCATGCCGACGCTGTTGCTGACGCCTGCGCCGAGTGGGCCGGTGGTAGTTTCGATCCCGGCGGCTTCTTTGTATTCCGGGTGGCCAGCACAGACGCTGCCGATTTGGCGAAAATTCTTGATGTCGTCCAGCTTGATCGACAGTTCGTCGGCCGAGACTTTGCCAGTTTTGAAGTCGACGGCTTTGACGCCAGCCAGGTGCAATGTGCTGTAAAGCAGCATCGATGCGTGCCCACAAGACAAGACGAACCGGTCGCGGTTAGGCCATAGCGGTTGGTCTGGGTCGTAGTCCATCGCGTGGTTGAACAGCTGGTACGCGATCGGCGCCAGGGCCATCGGCGTTCCGGGGTGGCCGCTGTTTGCGGTTTGGACGCCGTCCATGCTCAAGGCGCGAATGGTATCAACAGCAGTGTTTTGAATATCAGTCGATGCAACGGCCATCAGCGTGTTCACTCAGACAAGGAAACGAAAAAATCACCCGAAACGTAGGCGAAAGCGTAATGATTTGCGGTTCCAGCGGAAAGGGCTGCGGATCAGTCTTGCCGCGAACCAGTTCGCAGGGCCTCGGTCGTGACATGCGATAGGGATGGATCGGCGGATTCTGTTGGAAATCGGTTGGCGTCGATCAATGCCAGGTGCGTTTTCTGAGCCCGTTTGCAATCTTGTCGCCGGATATCTACGCCTGGAAAATGGGCTCTCGGTGAGCGATTTTTTGCGAATCTCGCGATTGCGCGTTGCTGAAATGGCCGCTCGGTCGGCGACGTTATTTTTGGTCAGAATTTTGCAATTGCATGATCCGGCGCGATATTCTGATGAATTGTGTGAGCAACGTGGCGGATGGGGGGTATTGTTTTCCTTGCCGGGACGGGGGGCGTGCGTCCACTTGGTTGGCTGTAAATTGATTTGTCGTGTCTGCACCCCGCCGTTGTCGTTTTTCAGGGAATCTCCGCTTGAATCGGCCAGTCGAAACCTATTCCGAAACCATTCAGCGCTGCAACGATATCCTGGCCGCGGTCGGATTTGCGTCGAGCCTCTTTCTGCAGTCAGCGAACTGGCAGGACGCGTTGGAAAATGCGTTGCAGCAACTTGGTCAGGCAACTCGTGCGAATCGGGCGTATTTCTTTGAAAACCACTTGCGAGACGATGGCGATGTGCTGACGAGTCAGCTCGCGGAATGGGCTGCGCCGGGGATCCAACCGCAAATCGACAACGAAGCGCTCCAGAATCTGTCTTACCAAGAGTTGGGATTGCTCCGGTGGGTGGACGTGATGAACGATCGCAAGCCGATCCACGGTTTGATCTCCAGTTTTCCCAAAGCCGAGCAGGCCATTCTGGAGTCGCAGGACATACAGTCGCTAATTGCGATGCCAGTGTTTTCGCAGGGGCAGTTGGTCGGGTTTCTTGGGTTTGATGATTGCGAAAGTTTGCGTGAGTGGTCCCGTGCTGAGTTTGATGCGTTGTTTGCTGCGGCGGTGGCGTTGGGGGCGGCGATCGATCGTCAACATCTCGAGCATCAGATTCATTTTTCGCAAAAGATGGAGGCAATCGGCCGGCTCGCTTCGGGCATTGCTCATGATTTTAACAATTCGCTGCAAGCGATCGTTGGTCTTACCCAAGTCGCAAAACTGAAGATCAAGGGGCAAGATTCGGTGCAAGGAAATTTGGACGGAGTGCTGCTGGCGACCGATCGAGCGCACGGTCTGACGCGGCAGTTGCTTAGTTTTTCGCGAAAACAAGCGTCGCATCAAAAGAACGTCAATCTGGGTCAGGTCTGTGAATCGGTCGTCACAATGGCCAAGCCGGTGCTTGACGGGCGAGCTGAAATATCGGTCAGTACTGCTTCGCCGCCTCCCGTTGTGTTCGTCGATGAGAGTTTGGTCAGCCAAGTCATCTTGAACATGTGTTTGAACGCGCGTGACGCTGTGCCTAGCGGCGGCGTGATTCAAGTCCGGTGCGGACGGGAGTTGCTGAGCAAAAAACGCTTGGATCTGTACCCGGAGATTGAGCCGGGCGAATTTGCGGTCGTCGAGGTCCGAGACAATGGCTGTGGAATGAGCCCGGAGGTGCAGGATCGCATTTTCGAGCCGTTTTTTACGACGAAGGCAGTTGGCGAAGGCACGGGGCTTGGGTTGTCAGTTGCTTACGGGACGGTCCAGCAGTTTGGCGGTTTTATCGAAGTAACCAGTGAGCTTGGCGACGGAACTGAGTTTCGCGTTTACATTCCGATCGCTACGGACCAGGAGATTCTCACTTCCGCCAAAATGTCCGTAGCGGACGGTGGCGGCGAGATGATTCTGTTGGTCGACGACGAAGAAATCGTGCGAGAATCGTTCAAAGAGTTGCTGATGATTGCCGGCTATCGAGTGCTTACCGCCAGCAACGGTGTCGAAGCTCTTCAGCAATACCAAGTGCACTCAGACGAAATTTCACTGGTGGTGTCTGACACGGTCATGCCGGAGATGGATGGCGTGGCGATGGTGGATTCGATTTTGAAAACCAACGAGCACGCCAAAATCATTTTGCTCAGCGGTTATTCCCTTTCCCCGCCAAGTTTCATTAAGAACCACGACAATTTTCTGATGTTGCAAAAGCCCATCGGCGGACCAACTCTCTGCCAGGCGATGCGTCGATTGTTGGATTGACGATTCGATTCGATTCGATGGCGACTTAAGACGCCGTTTCGCAGTGTTAGGAAACCTCTGCAGGGGCAAGTCACTCTTTGAATCTGAATCAACGGTTAGCGGAACGACGCGAGCCGTCCGGTGCGTCAAAGACCGGCTGGCTCGCCCCATTCCGCTGCAAACAAACCTGCTTTCTTCCGAAAAGTGCTACGCCCAGCTTACCTCTGCGGGCTGCTTGCTTAGGCGACTTACCGGCATGGATTGCCTAGTCGGTTAGCTTGATGTCTTCGCTAACTTGGTGCCCTAAAGTTTCAGGTTCCACGAATCCATTTCCCCCAGCAATTGGTGGTTGGCTAGGTCAAAATTGAGCGGCGTCAGCGTCACGTTGCCTTTTCTCAGTTCGGTCAGATCGGTTCGTTCGGCGGGCGGTTTTTCTGGTTCGCTCCATAACGCCCAGTAGTAGTCGCGGCCGCCAGGGTCGGTGCGTTTTTCATAGGAGTTGCCGTACTGGGCCAGTCCCATCGGCACGATTTTTAGCTCGGCCGGGGCGACCGTGGCGGCGGTGGGAACGTTTAGGTTGAATAGTTTCCCAGCCGCACCGGGGTGTTTGACCAGTCCGCCGATGACGTTTCGGGCGATCACGGCGGCCGACTGAAAGTCAGCGTCTTCGCTGTATTCCAGAGAGACCGCCACGCTGGTGATTCCAAAGAAGGCGGCTTCGATGGCGGCTGCGACGGTGCCGCTGTAAAGCACGTTGATTCCGGCGTTTAGTCCACTGTTGATGCCGCTGACAACCAGATCGACGGGGTTGTCTCGCAGCAGTTCGGTGATGGCCAGTTTGGAGCAATCCGCCGGCGATCCGTCCACGGCCCAGGCCCAATGGCGGCCGTCGCGGTGGATGGATTTGCAAGTTAGCGGCGTCAAATACGTGATCGAATGGCCCACACCGCTCTGTTCGGTGGCCGGGGCAATCACGACGACTTCACCCAAATGGCGAAGCTGTTGTTCCAAAGCGGCCAGTCCGGGGGCGAAAACGCCGTCGTCGTTGGTCAGCAGGATTCGCATGGTTTGTTGTTCCTAGCAGTCCCGCGACGCCGTTCGCAGGTCCGGATGACGTTTGTCACTTGGATATCGGATGTGGAAAGCAGTTGACGCTTCTTTGGGCTCGCGAGCGGCGTCGCGAGACTACGTGGTGGAGCCAACCTGCACGGCCCCCTCAGGACCAACCTGCACGGGGCCTCAGGACCAACCTGCACGGCCCCTTGGGATTCGCACGGTCATTTTCTACACTTCGTGATTGCATTTCGCGACACCTCTTGAATCCCTTCGGGTAAGAAACAAAGCGAATGGTTGGATCAGACACTTTCTCCGCAGACGCCGCCGACACCACCGCCGAAGCTCTCTCGGGCGAGTTGCCAGACGAGCTGACCGAACAGCGCGTCATCGTGCTGGATTTCGGCTCGCAATACGCACAGCTGATTGCCCGTCGTGTCCGCGAACAGAACGTTTACTGTCAGATCGTCCGGCATGACTTGTCAGCCGATCGCATCGCTGAATTGGCTCCCAAGGGAATTATCCTGTCGGGCGGCCCCAACAGCGTTTACGAAGACGGCGCGCCCAAGTGCGATCCGGGGCTGTTCAAGCTGGGCATTCCCGTGATGGGAATTTGCTACGGCATGCAACTGACTTGCGAAGCGTTGGGCGGCAAAGTCGACAACACTCCCAGCCGGGAATATGGCCGCGCTGCGTGCAAAATCACCAATCACGAATCGCTCTTCGCCGGAATGCCCGACGACATGGAAGTCTGGATGAGTCACGGGGACCAAGTCTCCGCGATCTCCGACCAATTTGAACCGCTCGCTCAAACCGGCACGTGCCCCTACGCCGCGGTCAAGCATCGCGAACTGCCGATCTACGCGATGCAGTTTCACCCCGAAGTCACGCACACGCCGCTGGGCGGTCAGATTCTGCGCAACTTTGTGATCGGTGTTTGCGGCTGCGAAGCGAGTTGGCAACTGAGTGATTTTGCGGAAGCGACCATCGCTCGAGTACGCGAGCAAGTAGGCGACCGACGTGTGATCTGCGGGCTCAGTGGCGGCGTGGATTCGTCCGTCGTCGCAGCCCTGCTCTACAAAGCAATCGGGCCGCAGTTGACTTGCATCCTGGTCGACAACGGACTGCTGCGTAAAAACGAACAAGACATCGTCATCAACGAATTCAGCAATCATTTCAAGACGGACTTGCATGTCGTTGAAGCCGAAGATCGTTTCCTGGCGTCGCTCGCTGGCATCGACGAACCGCAAGAGAAGCGTCGCCGCATCGGCCACGACTTTATCGAGTGTTTCAAGGCCGAAGCCGAAAAGATCGAAGACGCGCACTTCCTGGCTCAAGGCACGCTGTATCCCGACGTGATCGAAAGCGGTGCCGACCCGGACGGGCCAGCCGCGACCATCAAACTGCATCACAACGTGGGCGGATTGCCCGAAGAGTTGGGGTTTGAACTGATCGAACCGCTACGAGATTTGTTCAAAGACGAAGTTCGTCGACTTGGTTTGGAATTAGGCCTGCCGGAGATCTTGGTTTGGCGTCATCCTTTCCCAGGTCCTGGGTTGGCAGTGCGTTGTCTGGGCGAAGTCACCAAAGAAAAACTGGATGTGCTTCGCGAAGCCGACTCGATTGTCGTCGCCGAGATCGAAGCGGCCGGGTTGTACCGCGAAACCAGCCAGTCGTTTGCCGTGCTGTTGCCCGTGCAAAGCGTTGGCGTCATGGGCGACGCAAGAACCTATGACAACGCGATCGCGGTTCGCAGCGTCAACACAGACGATTTTATGACGGCCGATTGGAGCCGTCTGCCATACGATTTGCTGGCCAAAATCAGCACGCGCATCATTAACGAAGTCAAAGGAGTCAATCGGGTTTGCTACGACATCAGCAGCAAACCTCCTGCCACGATTGAATGGGAATAAGAGAACATGGGTCAACAATTTATCTATCAGGTCACGGACCTGACAAAGAAGCACGGTCAAAAAACGATTCTCGAAGGCGTCAACTTGGCGTTTTATCCGGGAGCCAAAATTGGTGTGCTCGGACCAAACGGTGCGGGTAAATCCACGCTGCTGAAAATCATGGCCGGCCACGACACTGAATTCGAAGGCGAAGCTCGGCTGTCCAAAGGTTTCACGGTCGGATATCTGGAACAAGAACCACCGCTGGATGCGACGAAAACTGTTTTCGAGAACGTTCAGGATGCCGTTGCCGATCGGCAAGCAGTGTTGGATCGGTTCAATGAAATCAGCATGATGCTGGGCGACGTGACCGATGACAAACAGATGACCAAGCTTTGCGATGAAATGGCAAAGCTCCAAGATGTGATCGACACTCAAAACTTGTGGGAGCTGGATCGCCAAGTCGAAATGTCGATGGCGGTGATGAATCTGCCGCCCGGTGACGCCGACGTGACGAAACTGTCCGGTGGTGAACGACGTCGTGTCGCGATGTGCCAGCTTTTGATTCGTCAGCCAGACTTGCTGCTACTGGACGAACCGACCAACCACTTGGATGCCGAATCGGTTTCTTGGTTGGAGCAGCACTTGGCTCGCTACGCCGGAACCGTCGTTGCCGTAACGCACGACCGTTATTTCTTGGACAATGTTGCGCAGTGGATTTTGGAAATCGACCGCGGCCAAGGCATTCCGTTTGAGGGCAACTACACCGGTTGGTTGGAAGCTCGCGAAAAACGAATGGCGATCGAAAAAAGCCAGTCCAAGGCACGTCAGCGAACGTTGTCGCAAGAGCTGGAATGGATTCGCATGAGTCCCAAGGCAAGGCAGTCCAAGAGTAAGGCGCGGATCAGTGCTTACGAAAAATTGGCGGCTCAGCAATCCGAAGATCGCACGGAGGAGTTGGAAATCCAGATTCCTGTCGGCCAAAAGTTGGGCGATTTGGTCATCGAGGGCATCAATATTCACAAAGGATTTGGCGACAAAGTCTTGATGGACGATTTGTCGTTCCGTTTGCCGGCTGGTGGTATCGTTGGCGTAATTGGGCCCAACGGTGCGGGCAAAACAACTCTCTTTCGCATGCTGACCGGCCAGGAAGAACCCGATAGCGGCCAGATCCGTGTCGGCGAAACGGTTGACCTGGGTTACATCGACCAGAGTCGCGATTCGCTTAACGGCGACAAAACCGTTTACCAAGAAATCAGCGGCGGCACCGACACGATTGTCGTCGGCGGCCGAAACGTATCGTCGCGTGCTTATGTCTCCCGGTTTAATTTCAAAAAGACAGACCAAGAAAAGAAGGTCGGCAATTTGTCGGGGGGAGAACGCAACCGCGTTCACTTGGCAAAGCTGTTGCACCGGGGCTGCAACGTCCTGCTGCTGGACGAACCGACGAACGATTTGGACGTCGATACGTTGAGGGCCTTAGAAGAGGCGATTGCAAACTTTGCAGGCTGCGTTGTGGTGACATCGCACGACCGCTGGTTCCTGGATCGGCTCGCGACGCATATCCTTGCGTTCGAAGGCGACGGAAAACTCACTTGGTGCGAAGGTAACTTTGACACCTACGAACGCGGACTGCGTGAGCGAATGGGGGAAGACCCCGACGCTGTCAAGCAAGCAAGATACAAGAGCATTCACGCCGGCTGATTAGCTGGACATCGTATGGTGCACCGCCCCAGGCAGTTTCGTTCATTGAACGGTTGTCGGCGAATGGCGGCACTTTAGCGAACTCATTTTGAAATACACGTCGAACGACAAAGGGATACCGATGACGATTTTACGAATAGGCGCTACTGGGAAATACTCCGATGGCTGGGGAGCAGCTTTTGGTAGCGGCAAGTCGACGACGAAGAAGAAGGCGGCCAAAAAACTGACCAAGAAGGCAGCCAAGAAGAAAGCGACGAAGAAAAAGACTGCCAAGAAGAAGGTCGCTAAGAAAGCACCGACCAAGAAAGCACCGACCAAGAAAGCACCGACCAAGAAAAAGGCGACCAAGAAGAAGGCTGCTGCAAAAAAAGTGACAAAGAAACAAGCAGCGAAGAAGTCTGCTAAGAAAAAGGCTGCGAAGAAGAAGCCCGCCGCGAAGAAAAAGAAGTAGTCGATTCGAACGCAATCGTCGTCTCGCGATGCCGTTCGCGAGTCCAAATTGACGCCAGCCACTTCGCCCGTCCAGCGTAAACGACCCTGTGGTCGTCATGGGCGGCGAACGGCGTCGCAGGACTACCAACACATCCCCACCTAAATCATGTCCAGTTTCCCAGCGCCCGACGCATTGAGCGATTCGCTCCAGCGGCTGGCTGGCTACTTGAATTTTTCGTCGGGTGCCTGCGACCCCGCGACGATGACAGCGTGGAACCGTGTCTACGCCGAAGCAACGATGGGCGACCCGCTATCGGGACCGGCGCCTTGGTTGGTGCTCAAGGATTGGCTGAACGAAACCCTTCGTCGGCTGAAAGAATCAGAGTCCGCGTTTCGTGATGTCACGCAGGCACGCCGGGTCGTGCGATTGCTGTGGAGCGAATTCCTGCCGGCCTATGCTGACTTCCATCGGGACCTGCTGTTTCACCAAGAACCCGAGGTGTTGTTCAACGGTTTCTTTTTAGCACGAGCCTCTGAGGTCATTCTCGGCCTCGACTTGGGGGGTGAAAACGACGCGATTGTTTCGCAAGCGATCGACCAGCTCAATGATTTTACGGGCTATCGACCGGTCGCGGTGTTAGAGAACAGACGCTGCGAACCGTATCCGCACGAATTCGTACGCCCGATTCCGTTGTTCATCCGCGATGCCGGCGTGACTGCAGGGCCGTACAAAGATGTCATCACCGAAGCGATCGCGATTCTTAGGAAAACCGATCCCGACGTTTTGCGTGCGGCGTCGTTTGATTTAGAGCAGTTGGACGAACTGGCTCTGGACCCGCGGGCCTACGATTTTGATCACCCCGTCAATCGCCGCCCCAATTATCACTTTGGTGAATGGGACATGCGTTGTGTTGGTAACGATGGCTACTACAAACGCTATGTGCTGCGTCAGGTGACGTTGGACGCTTTGCTTAGCCGGACCTATGCGACAGGCGAAGTCGAACCGTACGAATTGCTCGTCGAAGCCGCGTCGGTCCTGGCCGGCACCATCTTGATGGGTTCGGGAATCTGCGGTTGGGGCCCGGGAGCTTACGGAAGCGACATTACGATTGGTTCGCTGATGAAACCCATCGCGACCTACCGCGATGCTTTCTACAACGATCGGCTGAACCAGATCGAAGGCGACCATGCGGCTCGACTGGCAAAGGAGCAGCAACTCCGGCGTCAGCCTTTCGGTGCCGCCCGTCAGCACCTGAATGCGGCTCTTGCCGAACGACGCGCGGCGCAACTGCAGCACGTTCAGCTTGCACGGTTGTACGCGCGAATGGGATATCCGGATGCAGCCAAGCGGCAGTCCGACACCGTTCCAGCGACATCGGCGCGAATGATGTGCCGGATCGATTGTGTAATGACGATGGGCCTGCGTGCCCTGCGCGCGGGCGACTTGAAATCCGCCGCAGTGATTCCCGGTGAAGTCTACGGCCTGATTCGCCGCGGAATCGATTGTGGTGCGTTGATTGATCCGTGGGACATGCTGGCGTTCGGCGGGAACTTTAGCCTGTATCCTGGCCCCGAAAGCGGTGTCCATGATTCACGCGTCGACGAAATTCTGCATCTGGTGGAGCAACTGTTTAGCTACATGGCGCGGCTTTGGAGCGACGCTGCCGCACAGGATGATCAGCAGATCTACGACAAAGTCGGGCAACAGTATCGCGACATCGCTGATTGGTGGCGGACGTATGCGGCGCATACCATCGAATCGATCGAAGCGGCTGACCCTTTGGAGTCGTATGATTCCGCCAAGCTGGTCGCCCATGCGTTGAGGGTTTGGCACAAAGGCGGCGCGGCAGCCGGGGACGTCGCGTTTTGGGCGCCGCATGCGGATCTGTTTGATTCGCCACGTGCTTACGCGTTGGTGATCACCGCTCTGCTGGAACGGCGTGATTTTGTACCCGCGATGGCGTTGTTGATTCATTGGTTGGGCAACGCAGAAACCATCGGACTGCGGCAGGGAGGCAACTCATTGCCGCGATTGGCCGAGCGTTGGCTGTTGCGACTTCGCGCGTCGATCGGTGACGAACTGGATGAGTACGGCGAACCGTCGATCGATCAATCCAAGGATCGTGACACGTCGGAAATCTGGCCGATGGTCCGCAAGTGCTTCGACTATCTGGAAGCCAACGCGGAAGTGTATTGGTCGGCTCCGACCTTTATGCTCGGACGGAGCAAGCCGCCCAAGCGAGACTGGGATCGCGAGCTAACGGCCGCCGAAGAATCTGAGGATGACGACGGAGGTTTGTTCGACGCTGCTTACGAAGGCATGACGTACCGCGACACGACCGATGACGGCAATGATGGCGCGATCTTTGAATTTGGTGATGACGGCGGAAGCGACGAATTGGAAAGTGAATCCAAGCGTCTTGTCGAACACCTGATCTTCTTGCAATCGCTCGCCAGAATGTGGGCGGTTGCGGCCGATATCGCGATCGCCGATAGCAATCCCGAAAATGCTCAAAGCCGTCTACACGCGTTGCAGTCGTGGGCCGACCGCGCGTGTCAAAATCGCATCGGGCTACTCGAACTTCTCGACGCGGTTCGTAGCTATACCGTCAAACCAGCCGGTAGCGACAAAGATTCGATGCGCAGCTACGACCGGCATCGCGTGCTGCGTGATTCGTTGATGGAACGCATCATCGGCACAGCTGTCGAAATGTCCGACTCCAGACGTCTCGTTTGTGGTGCGTTGTTGGCTCATCAAAAAGCCACGGGCAATGGAAGTTCGCAGCAGCACATCGAAGAGATGGCGGCCGAGGATTTGCAAGCCGTGCAAATGTTTGCGGCCTTGATTGCGGGCGACGCCCAGGCAATCGAAGAAGTGTTTCCGACGTTTCTGGGCGAATTACGCGACAAAAACTTGCTGTACATTCCGCTCTCGCGCGGGGGCGATCCAGTCAAGATCTATGTCGCGCGTTTGCGTCAGCGAGTTCTGCGTCACCTGATGCACTGGTTGCCGCGTCGAGGATTGATCTCGCAGGCGTGCCAGTTGATCGAAACGGCTCGCATGATGGAGCAACAGAACTCGATCGGCATCGGAGCGGTGACTGAATTTGACAGCCTGTTTCGTGCAGGGTTTCGATCATTGGTGGCGTCGTTGGTCGAATCCACGCGGCAATTGTTCGCGCGTGATGGCCAAGCGGACGACGAGAAAATAATCGCTAAAGAGTTGATTCCCCAGTTGGAGCATTTGACGGAAATTTTGCTTGCCAGTTGGTTGGCGCATAGTCAGACGCTGCGACTTTCGCCGCTGGAAACGGTAACGGATCCCAAAAAGTGGGATCTGTTTGTCAGGTTTGTTACCGATTATGGCGATCCGATTTTTACGCAAATGTTTTTGCAGCTTGGCAATGTTCGCGCGGTATTGCATCAAGGCGTCGGGCCTTGGTTGGAACGTGCGATCGAAGAAGGCGACGATCAGTTTTGCGATACACAGTTGGTGGCTGATCTGGAGTCGGGGCTGCTTAGTTTTAAACAAGCCGACCGTTGGATTTCGCTGGTTTACGAAACCGTCATCGATCACCACAGCGAGTACCTGGACTACAACAGTACGACGACGCAAAGCGACCGCGGTGACCTGATTTACATGTTCATGGATTTCTTGCGTTTGCGAACACGCTACGAACGCATCGCATGGAATCTGAAGCCGGTGATGTGGGCTCACGAAGTGCTGGTGCGCAGTGGACTTGAAAACGCCGCGATGATGTGGCGCCGATCATTGAGCGAGCGAATCGGTAGCGAAGCCGAAAGGTACGTCGAAAAACTTCGCGAACTGCAACGCGACTACGCGATGCGAATGCCGACCGTCGCCGATCGGATCTTGGAGCGTTTTGTGCAGCCGATGACGATCGCGCGCATGCGTGCTCTGGTAGGCCCGGCGATGCGTGACGCCGAAGCGAATCGCGAGAGTCCCAAGTTTGAATTGTTGGAGCAAGAAGCCGAATTGCTGACACGTCATCCCACTGGCGTCGGCCTGGACGTGCCGGCTTGGCTGGACGCGTTGGAAGAAGAAGTTGAAACGCTAGCAAAGCGAAGAATGAGTAGCGAGATCGATCCGCAAGCATTGATGACGATCCCGATTGTGCCCATGACGATGGACGCTTTGAGCCAGCAATTAGCGACCGCGCGGTCGCAAGGGCGTCGTTTGCCGCACATGAAAAACGAAGAAGAAGACGGCTGAAAAATCGTTTCAGAAAATGGGTGTCAAGCCCCGCAACATCAGTGATGTGTTTCTGTACAATCTGCCGCTCGCTACTTCTTTGTTCTTCTTTTTCAGCAGGCCGCCACGGATGAACACGCTTGCCATCAGCCAACTCTCGACGCTCCGCTGGAGCATTCAAGAAGACGCCGCGGCCTATTCACGACGTGGCTTCGGCGGGATCGGAATCTACCGTCCCAAGTTAGAAGATTTTGGCATCGATCGAACGGTCGAATTGTTGGCCGACTACGAACTCTCCGTCACATCGCTCTCGTGGGTCGGCGGTTTTACCGGCAGCGATGGACGCGGTTATGACGAAGCCGTGAGTGATGCCATGGATGCGGTCAGTGACGCAGCGAACTTGCAAGCCGAAACATTGATCGTGTTAGCGGGCGGACGCAATAACCACATTCGTAATCACGCCCGCAAGACGCTTTGCAAGGCGCTCAAAGCGATCGCTAGAGTCGCCGAAGATTACGACGTGCGTATTTCGCTTGAACCAATCCATCCCGGTTGTGGTGAAGAGTGGTCGTTCGTCAACGATTTGCAGTCGACGCTGGACATCATCGAAACCGTCAACAGTCCTTCGCTGGGCATGGTTTTGGACACCTACCACGTCGGCATGGATGAGGAAGCGTTGCGTTGGTTGCCCGACGTGATGCCCCACCTGCATCTAGTTCAGCTCGGTGACGCGCGGCACAGTCCTCACGGCGAAATGAATCGCTGCTTGTTGGGACAAGGCTGTGTGCCGATCCGCGAAATTCTCGGGCTACTTTCCGATCACCAATTCAAAGGTCCTTTGGAAGTTGAATTGATCGGCGAAGACATCGAACCACTCAGCTACGAACAGGTCCTGGACCACACCAAGTCCTTCGTCGACACCATGTTCGGCCCCGTTAAACAAGACTGAAAGTTGGAGCTCAGGATCAACGTCGACCTGAAGCAACGCCGTGTAAGTTGGGCCTGCTAACTAAGTTTGCTTACTTGTTGGCACCAAAATGCGCAGCAAGTTCTTCGAGTGTGATTTTCCCATCCTTGTTTGCGTCTGCGACTGCAAATAAATTTTTGGGTAATTGACCTGCAGAGACCGCCGCATCTAGTTCGGCTGTCTCGATATGTTTTGATCGATCCGAATCGTATCGAGTGATCAACTGACGAGCTTTTTGGTACTCGGCCTGAGCGTAGCCCAGCCCTTTGCGGATTTCCGCCAATCGAGCCTCGACCTCGGCGATCGTCACGACGTTGTCTTTGTTCGCGTCAAACTTGCCAAGTGTGTTTTTTAATTGGAGCGTCAATGGGGATTCAGCCAACGAGACCTTGGCTCCTTTGCCAAATTGTTTTTCGGTCTGTTCCCTTTGTTTCTCCATTTGCTCCTTGCTAGGCCCAATCAGTATCTTTCCGTCTCCGTCAGGGTCGTGCCGTACGAAGATGCCGTGAACCTTTTTTGTATCGAATTTTGACAAGCCCATGTCTCGTCGGTGGACGGCATACATGGTCGCCAATTCCATCAGGCTCAATTGGTCATCATCCTCGTCAAATTCGGAGGCAGGTTTGGGAAGCGGTGATTGACTTGCCTCTTCCGTGCTCAGACGCTTGTCTGCATCGGTGTCAAAATGTTTGACCACACGGTTGGCGCGGTTTTGATCGACGGGGTCGATCCCCATTTCACTCCGCAGGACTCGATCAAACGCAAGCTGAACCGCCAGTTCACGAGCTGTGATGATTCCATCACGATTCGAATCAAATTCGTCGGGGCCTGCCGGCAAGTCGGCTACCTGGACTTCGTCTTGATCAAGTTGTCCGTTGCGATTTTTGTCGTAACGAGACAAAAACATATTCACGTTATTAATGTCGGCTTCTGTAATGTCGTCCCGCGAACGCAGATAAGCCTGACGAATACCGACCTCTAAGTGCGTCAACTCGCCGTTTTTATCGAGGTCGAAATCGGCGGCTTCAGCGCTCCATTGCAACCGCTCTAATTCAGATTGGTCCATCGCGCCGTTGTCATCGCGGTCGTAGACCGTCATCGTTCGAGTCGCTTCCTTCAAATCGTAAGGAATCAACTCCAGCTTCATGAGTTCACGACGCTCGGGGCCGTCTTGCGAAAACGCTGGCGTGACAAAAATTGAAATGCACGCCAGGCAGGCCAGTGATCGAAAAAAACGCAACGGTTGATTCACGTTTGAGCTCGCAGGTTTGGGGGGAGAGTCGCCAAGTTCTCGTTATGCCAATCGATCGAGTGTAGCGAATGGGCTGGCGGATCGTCGACTTTTGTCGTCGAAGCAAACCGGCATTGGATTCGATCAGCTGCGGCCAGCTTTTGTGATCCCGGTGTGCGGATGGAGACTCCCGGTTCACCTTTAAGCTCCCCTCAAGACCCTCGGGGCCTTGGGGGATTCTACGCAGTGCGCTGCATGATGGCAGCGATCAAGCCAATTCGCCAGCAAGCTCCAAGAACTCTCCGTTGCTGTCGCCGAAACTCTCTAGTTCGATGCCGTTTGCTTTCAGCATGGATTGATACAAGTTGCATAGCGGCACTTGTCCTTCGGCAGCCAGGTGCTGGCCTGATTTGATTGCCCCGCCCGCTTTCCCGGCTAACAGGATTGGCAAGTTGTCGGGATCGTGTCGGTTTCCGTCGGAGAAACTGGAGCCGAACATCACCATGCTGTTGTCCAGAAGGGTTCCGTCGCCCTCGGTGATCGCTTTCATTTTTTCCAGCATTCGTGCGAAGCGTGCGACGTGCCACTGATTGATCTTCTGGTACTGGGCAATCTTTTTTTCGTTGTTTTCATGATGCGAAAGTTCGTGGTGTGATCCCTTCACGCCGTCCAAGAAAGAAAAGTTGCGGCCGGAAACATCGTTTGCAAACATAAACGATGCGACTCGTGTCGAATCGGTTCGGAACGCCAGAATTATCAGGTCCAGCATCAAGTCGATGTGCTGCGGAAACTCCGAGGGGATTCCGGGGGCCAAATTGGCGAGCGCCTTTTCCGATTCGCTGGGCTGCCAAGATCGCGGCTGATTGCTGCTTGCAAATTCGATTTGCTTTTCCACGCTGCGGACGGAATCGAGGTACTCGTCCATTTTGAATTGATCATCACGTCCGAGTCGTTTGCGAATGTCTCGGGCGTCTTCCATGACAAAGTCCAACAGATTTCGGTACGACTTTGCTTTGTCCGCGTTCTCCTTGTTTCGTTGCCCAAACAGTCGATCGTAGACGACGCGCGGATTGATTTCTTTGGCCATCGGCCGCGTTGCGGTTTGCCAAGAAATGTGCGACCCGTACAGTCGCGTGTAGCCGACATTGCTGTCGATGCCACTGATGACCGGTTCGGTGCCTAGTTCCAACGAAGGGATCGGTGTTTGGTCCGCAAAATGTTGGGCGATCAATTGGTCGGCCGAAACGCCGCCGCTGCTGATGTCCTTGCCGGTGGTCTTTGCGACCGGCATTCCGGTCAGAAAGTTAGCCGTCTTGGCATAGTGTCCGTCGCCGCCATGGCTGTTCTTTTTGTCCAACCCCGAAAGCACCGAGAAGTCGTCTTTGACCGATTTCAGTGGTGCAAGGGACGGTGACAATTCGTAGTCCGCCCCGGTTTGGTTGGGCACCCAGTCTTTTTCCCAGACACCGTTGGGAAAATACACAAAGGCAGTTCGGAGGGGTGGTTTTGGCGGCGTTTCACCGCTAGCAGCAGCCAGTGACGGTAGGAATGGGATGCCCAGGGCGGCTCCGGTGCCGCGTAGGAATTGTCGTCGCGTTGCAGGTTGTGGTCGTTTCATCGGACGAATTTTCGGTAGGGAGGATCGCAATCAAATCGTCTCGCAACACGGTTGGCGGGACTACTTCGATGCCGACACTGCAGGTTTAAAGAAACGGTGCTGAAACGGATAGCTGGTGACAATCGTATCGATGATGGCCGACGAACGATGGTGCCGTTGCGAAAGCAGTTCAAGGCAGTCGTCGATCACACAGTCATCAAATTTGTTGAGTTGGCGGCCCAATGCAAAGCCAAGCATTTTGGTGGCTAGATGTTTCTCGAATTCGTCGGAACGTTGCAGCAGAATCTGTTTCAGCTGAACCGGTCCGCTGAATGATTCGCCGGCCGGGAGTTTGCCGGAGGCATCAATCGGTTGTCCAGCATCCGAGTCGCGCCAGCGTCCCAAAGCGTCGTAGTTTTCGAGCCCAAAACCCAGCGGGTCCATGCGGTTGTGACACGCAGCGCAGGCCGGGTTTTTGCGATGTTCCTCCAATCGTTCACGAAGTGTCTGGTGTTCTGCGACAACGGATTCTTCGAGCGCTGGTACGCCCGGTGGCGGCGGGGGGACGTGTCCGCCCAGCAGTTCTTCGAGTACCCAACGTCCTCGCAACACCGGGCTGGTTCGACGTGGGTAGGATGCCGACATCAAAACCGCGCCCAGCGTCAGTACTCCGCCGCGGCGGTGGTCGTGGTTGTCGACCGACTGCCAATCAGCGTCCGGTGGCAAGTCGTAGCCATAGTAGGCCGCCAGTTTGCCGTTCAGCTGCACTTGATCGCTGTCGATCAGTTCCAGCACGCTGCGATCTTGACGAAAAATACCCGCGACCAGACGAACCGCTTCTTCGGTGAGATCGCTGGATATCGATGGATCAAAATGGGGAAAGACTTCTGCGTCAGGTTTGACCTTGGTTTCAAACCGGTTCAAGCCCAACCACTGCAGACCAAAGTTTTTGCCCAACGCACGAGCACGATCGTCGGCCAACATTCGCTGCGTTTGTGCCAGGATTTGATCCTCGCTTTGAAGTTCGCCTCGGTCAGCCGCAGCCAGCAATGCTTCGTCAGGAATGGAGGACCAGAGGAACAGGGCCAGCCGAGTGGCCATTTGGTGATCGGTCAGTCGCTGCACACCGCCCTGGGGTGTTTCGGTTTCGACCACAAACAGAAAATTTGGCGAAATCAAAATTGCTTTCAGCGGTTGCGCGACTGCTGCGGTGAAATCATTGCCCTGCGAAAGTGATTCGTCGAACAATGACATCAGACGTTTTGATTCATCCACTGATACGGGGCGACGCCAGGCTTTCCGCGCAAATTGATTGACGACCTCGACGGTGTGCGTGCGTTGGAGTTGGTCGCTTGCAACACTCGCTGCGTCACCAAGCAGGCGGTCGCGAACGCCCGGTTTTTCCGAAAGAGCTTGATCGATTATCTGGGTGGCAACTTCCAGGTAGCGCTGCACGTGCACCGCTGAAGTGAATAGTGCGTCACCGGCGGTATCGAATCCTTCGCCGCCGGAACCGTCCGAAGGAATGGCCGCGGAGCTGGGAACCGAGATGCCTACCAAATCATAGATCGCGTTGCTGTATTCTGTTCGCGTCAGTCGGCGGCTCATGACGTAGCCTCGGTACCACGCTTTCGTTTCGTCGGTGGCTAGTTGCGAGCAGAGATCTTGTTTGGGAGTAGCGTCAATCCAGCCGTGTACGATCGCTTTTTGTGGATCGTTCAAACCCGGGCTGCCTTCGGGCGGCATCTCGTTTAGTCGCAGACGTTTGCCGACTTGTTCCCACACATCGGCTTGCGAATCAAAGTGCGTCGCTTTTGCGAATTTATCCAGATCAAAGGGGCCATCCGCTTCCTCTCCGGCGTGGCATTCTGCGCAGCGGTCGCGCAAGATTGGCAAGACTTGGTCGAGATACCGTTTCTCCCAAGCACTCTTCGCATCGGGCTCGTCCGCTAGTGACAGCGGCGGCGTCGACGAAGACAGGAAGACCAGCAGCAACCAAGCGACCAAGAGTGATCGGCAATTTCGCGCGACGGGCATCGGCGAATCAAGGGGAGGGAGGGAATTGGTGGGATAGGAGGCGGGAACCAGATTATAGATCGTCGAACCCGCGAAGTCGAACCTGTACACAACTTCCGCACGGCAACTTCGTTGTTGAACCGGGGCATTCCCGCTTTCGATTGTTTCTGGCGAAGCAATCTTCAAGAGTGCTTTGGCATGATGCGGGCCATCGTAGCGCGGCGCCCACTGACGATCGCGAGATTCATCGATTCATTCCGGCGGGAACGCTATCGTGTCGTAGGCTGCTTAGTAGCGATTTTGGGAGTCCACAGGGGGATGCGCTGGTCTTCGGGTAACAAGGCGCGGTTGACGCGTTCGGGATCGCGCTGGGTCCAGGTTTCTCTCATCGACGGTGCCCAGACATGTCGCAAGATGCCTTCGTCGTGCCAGGTGCATTGATACTGATCGGGATTCCACCGCCGCTCGGGTAGTTGCGATGGTTTTTTGATCAGTCGCCACGCACGGACGTGGAATTGTTTTTCGGGTTTGGACCAGTCATAGAAAATGACTTGGCGAAACACTTCGCGGCCTTGATCGTCGATGAAGTGATTCAGTTCGATCATGTCGACGCGTTGGCGAGCGACGGAAGGGGCTTCGATCGCGTCGGGAGCGACACTTATCACCAGCAAGCCTGCGATGGTCGTCATCAAATTCATGTCTTTGACTCCGGTTCGATTTGCGCGTACCCCTACGAACGATGAGTCGGAGCTAACAAATCCAGTGCCGGTGTGTAAAGAGCGATAAAGACCTTCGGCTCGATCACAAGGATTCACCTGGCGGCAGTGAAAAGGGGCAATCAAACGCGGAGCCAAATGCGGGGACACCCAAGATTTAGGTGCAAACTCAGGAATAACGCAAGAATATTGCACGGGACGACGCCTGATTTGCGCACGGCGAGAATGATCGGGGCGGTATGATGGAAGCGTCTTCTTTGTACTCTTTTCATGTCGCCAGCAAGACATTTTGCGGTCCGATTCTTCTGCTTGGCCGACACGGCATTTCGCTGACACAACGAGAAACCTGGTTTGAAATTATTGGAAACACGTCCTTGTTTTTCCTCGCCGATGTTTGTCGGTGTGTTGGTGGTGGGACTGAGCGTCGCAGAGTTGCCCCTTGTTGCCAGCGACATTGCTGCGCAGGAAATTTCTGCGCAGGAAGCAGGAGACAGACAGGTCGGTGGCCAGGGAGTTGGCGAGCGGGAACAAGCCTCTGCCGAACTTCGTGCGAAAGCCGTTTCGACCAAAGCGATTGAGCTTGACGATTTGCCGAAACCAGCCGCGGAGCTTGCGGCGTTGATCGACGAAGGAGCGGTTTCGTTTTGCACGGGCAGGATACCTTGGAGTGAGATGCGTGATGCTCGCGATCGCACAGGTGTCGCGGGCACGCGGTATCGATTGGCGGCCGAAACCCGGGCCGAGTTTAAGTACGACTACAAGAGTCGCATGCGTTGGCGGGAGCGTCGCGAGCGAGGCAAAAAGATCGTTTGGATTTCCGTGCGATTCAGTGCTGCCGAATTGAAAGTGGTGCACGTGATTTGGTTTCGTCGTCCTCCCGCAGCCGACGACTTTTGGAGCGATTCGATCGTGCAGCACGAGTTTGATCATGTGCGTTTGTCGACTCATCCGATGTTGCGAAAATTGTTTGCTGAGAAGCTGAAGGCAACGAGTCGTTTTCAGCACGAGTTGCCAGCCGACCAGCAAGTCAGCGAGGAGCTGGTCAACGGACTGGTTCGAGAGCGAGTCAAGGATGCGTTTGAGGAGATCTCGGACCTTGTCAAAATTCGCTACAAGGAACTGGACCGCCAGACGCGTCATGGACTGGAGCCGCTACCGGCGAAGTCGGAATTGTCCCAGTGGCTATCTGAAAAGGCGGCAAGCGACGACAGCAAAAACTGAGAGCGTATCGCTAGATCCTTCCTGGCGGATCGCTGAATCAATACGCTGGCCAGCTGGATTGCTTTGCCCGTCGTGGAGTCGGCAGAGGGCTCAACTGCGAGGGGTTGGGAATGATGCACTACGCATGGTAAGTTTTTACGTCCGTAATCGTGGTTCGGCGCGCAAGTCCAATGGGATTTGCCAGCGGCGTGATCGCGATCTCCAGAAACCCATCTCAGCCTTGGCGAATCATCGATGTCCGTCGACACCTACGCAGTCTGTCCTTGTGGCAGCGGCAAAAAAATCAAGTTTTGTAAATGTAAAGATTCGGTCGGGGAGCTTGATAAAGTTCTCAAAATGGTCGAAGGCGGACAAGTCGTGCCGGCGCTCGATCGGCTGGCCAATATTTTGCAGGAACACCCGGACGCCGCCTGGGCGTTGGCGATCCGTGGGCGTTTGTTGTTGGACTTGCGTGAGTACGATTCGCTTTCGGAAAATGCCGATCGTTTCATCCGCTTGCAGCCCAGTAATCCGCTGGCTCTGACGCAGCGTGCCGCCGCAAGTATTTTCAAAGGCGATGTCGACGCTGCCACCACGACGATGTTGGAAGCGCTGACCGAAAGCGGCCAAGACGTCGACGCATTTGTCTTGGACGTTTCGTCCGTGCTTGCGTACACGCTGGCGCAAAGCGGACGTTTCTTGACCGCGCGTGTTTACGCAACGCTTGCGATGATGGCGTCTGGCTATGAAGGCGGACAAACAGCGGTCTCCGTGCTGCGTCAACTGAACTCAGCTCCGTCGATCAACCAACTCCTCAAAGCAATCCCGCCGACCATCGAACGACCAGCGGATGCTGACTGGGGAGAACGATACGACGAAGCGTCATCGTTGCTGCGAAGTAACAAAGTCGCGATGGCGGAAACTAAGTTTGAATCGCTTCAGCGTACTGCCGCTGGGCAACCTGCTGTGCTGTCAGGTTTGCTGACGTGTGCGATTTGGAGTGGCGATGTCGAAAAGCAAAGCGAACTGTTGAAGAAGCTTTCGGCGTGTGAGTCTTTGGACTTCGAGGAACGTGTTCGCTACCGAGCAATGTCGGCGTTGGTCGACCCCGAGATGCCTGAACTGTCCGTCGGCGTCTTGAAATTGGAAGCCGAAATCGAAAAGGCAGACGAAATAGAAATGGCGATGACAGCGGATTCGCGATTCGTTGCTTTGCCTGCCGAAATGCTGAGCCAAATGCGGGTCAACGAAGACGACGTGCCGCCAAGAGCTGGTTTTCAGATTCTGGATCGTGATAAGCCCGAATCGTTGGACAAGTTGCCTGCTGCCGACGACGTGCCCGAAGCAAAAGCGATTGCGTTTGTGTACGGAAAACAAACTGACCGAGCTGCTCGGGTGGAAGTGTTGGACGTAAGGACTCAAGACGCTGACCAAGTGCGCGAACTGCTTGGCAAGGTCGTCGAAAAAGCGGAGTTCAAGCAAGAGCCCGGCGATGCGTTGCCGCTGTTGGTCGCTAGCCAACCGCCAGTTGCGATGATTCGTTATCAAGCCAAGCCAGATGAAGCGGAAGCTTTGCAGCAGGAGATCAATGCCAAGCGCGCACCAGCAGCGATCGCGTCCGCTGAGTTGCCCATTCTTGGTGGTGGATCGCTTCTGAGCACTGCCGATGACGATTCCAAACGACTGGAACGAACCGCTGTGATTCGCGTTGTCGAGCAATACGATGCGATCATCAGCAAGGGCACCAATGTGATTGAAGAGGTTTATCGGCTGGCAAAAATCGAGGCACCCGCCGCGATTGAACCAACGGATGACGAGATCGAAAAGATCGCCAATGAAGACCTCAATCGTGTGAATCCTTCGAAATTGAATGCGGAATCGCTGATCTATCTGCTGCAACGTTCGCAGCAAGTTGCGGCGACTCCTGCGATTCGTGTTTTCGCCCAATCGCTGATTGGTGCGGAGCTTACCGAAGAGCAAATGCCGGCCAAAATGGTGGCTTACATGACGTTGATGAATGCGTCGACCAATAGCACGGCTGCTCTGAAAACGCTCGAAGAAGCAAAAGCGTTCGCTGCGGAGAAGAACCTGTCGACGGCCAACTTGTTGCTCAGCGAAGTCAGTTTGCGATTGCAAGCTGGTGACGGTGAAGGTTTCCAACGTACGCTAGGCGAATTGACCAGCAAGCATGGCAACGAGCCTGAAGTCATGGCGCAGCTACAGCAAATGCTGGTGCAATATGGGTTGATTCGGCCCGATGGATCGCCTGCTCAAGGACCCCCTCAGCCAGCTGGCGCAGTCGCTGGCGGACCGTCGGCAGGCGGAGGCGGCGAGCTGTGGACACCAGATGGCGGTGGGTCGGCCCCGGCAAGCAAGCCAGCCGGTGACGGCGGTGGCAGCAAGCTTTGGGTGCCAGGGATGGACTGATCGGAATGTCCGATTCCACTCACTCTCAGTCCGTCGATTCGGTCGACGAAGCTTGGATGCGGGTCGCGCTCAATGCGGCTCGCTTGGGACACGGCTACGTCGAGCCCAACCCGATGGTCGGCTGTGTTATTGCTCGTGATGGCGAATTGATCGGCCAAGGTCATCACGAACGATTCGGCGGACCCCATGCGGAAATCATGGCTCTTCGTTCGCTTGGCTCCCTGGATCAGGCTCGAGGTGCGACGGCTTACGTAACGCTAGAACCGTGTTGTCATCACGGCAAAACGCCGCCCTGTGCCGACGCCCTGATCGAAGCCGGGATTGCTCGCGTCGTCGTGGCCATGAAGGATCCGTTTCCTAAAGTCGACGGCGGCGGATTAGATCGTCTGAGCGATGCTGGTATCGAGACTACGTTGGGAATCCTGGCCGACGAGGCCAGTGAAATTGTCGCGCCGTTTGTCAAGCAAGTGCGGACTGGCAAGCCTTGGGTCATCGCGAAGTGGGCGATGACAATCGATGGAAAAATCGCAACGACAATAGGCGAGAGCCAGTGGATCACCGGCAAAGAATCACGTGCCGAAGTCCACCGCTTAAGAGGACGCGTCGACGCGGTGCTGGCTGGGATGGGAACGGTCATCGCTGACGATCCGATGTTGACGGCTCGGCCGCCAGGACCACGCCCCCAGATTCGCGGAGTTTTTTGTCGCAGTCGGCTTCCGGATGTGAAGAGCAAACTCATTCGTACGGCCACTGACAGTCCCGTTCGGCTTTTTGTGAGCGACCTAATCGCGGCGGAACAGGTTGATTGCCAAAGAGGTAGCGGCGCTGCGGTAGTCATGCTGGGAACTCACAATCGCACGGAAATGATTCAAAAAGCGATTCACCATCTCGGTTGCGACATGATGACGAACGTGATGGTAGAAGGCGGCGGCGAACTACTGGGCAGTTTTTTTGAGGCCGACGAAGTGGACGAATGTCATGTCTACATCGGGGCCAAACTGTTTGGCGGCAATGCGGCGCCGGGGCCAATCGGCGGTGACGGTGTGGCTGCGCTGGCGGACGCGAGCGTCTGGGTGCGGCAGGGAGTTGATAGCTTTGGCGATGATGTCCGCATCATGTACCGCAAACGCTAGCTTTGACGCCAGAGTTTGACGCTGGGTTTGGCGGCTATGTTGACCAGCAGGGGCAGTCGTCTGCTGCGGTGGCCGCGTGACTGCTTTGCGGGCAACGACCGGCCCGACTTTGCGATGACTTGAGGGCCTGTTTGTCGCCATTCGTGATTTTTTCGGGAATCACTCTTCAATCGGTGGACAGATTTATCCGACATCTAAATTATGGACTCGTCGGGCTGCGCCCGAAGAGGTTCGGCCCGAACGTCCACCGTACTTGCGGCGGCGATTCGTTGGCGCCGCAATGGCTCTGCGAATCAAAGCACAAGTTCCCGAGGTGGGTTTGACCGCTCAGCCTTGAGCACATCGTTTCACCTACGCAGACTTATTGACCGCAACTAGCGACCACTGAGCCAGACGGCGCGACGATCGAACCCGCTTTGCCCAATACCCGCACGAATGAGTCGTGCTAACAGGGAGGGTTCTCAGGATGAGGTGGTGTTTAAGTTTTGCCGTCATACTCGGCTTGTCCGTCACGGACGCAGTGTCTTTCGCCCAGCAGATTGGGGCTCCGAGACAGGGCGAGGCTGAACGTCTTGCATCAAGGCGACCAGGCTCAGGATATCTTGAAGAAGGCGGGGCGGGCTATTTTGCCACTGCCGGAGTGGTCCGCTTTCAGCTGATCGAAGGCCGCTTGCAGCTTGATGCTCCTCGGCATCGCAAAGGTTCACAGAGTCTGGACCAAAACGGAATCTACGAGAGTATCACGGTCACAGCCTCACGCGGCATTCCTTCGGTTCACTACGTGTGTCAAACCGACAAGCAACAACTGACGCTCAGTGTTGCCGAGGCGACAAAGTTGCGAATCGAATCGTATTTGCCTGAGACAGGCGACCGAGCGGTTTTGGAGCAACCTGAGTCAGGCCCAGTGACTTGGACGGTCGCCCGTGGCGATTTGAAGGATGAATACGAAGGCCCGACTTTGTTGCACATCCACCAAGCCGATCCCGTTGGTTTTCGGCTGCATTGTGGAGTGATTTTCAAGTGTTTGATGCAGGGACGTTCGCTTCGCCAGATCGAAGCGGAAACCACCGCAGCGATGATCCGGCAAGTCCAGAATGACGACCTGATCGCTGTCAGTCGTGACGAGGTGCTTGATTGTGTCGAACGACTGGGGGCGTCACGGCGATCGGTGCGATTTGCGGCATCGAAGCAGCTCCTGCGTTGGGGTACGCCGGTGATTCCGATCATCGATTTGATCGATGCAAATCAATTGAGCTGCGAACAGAACGATCGCATGCAATCGATACGGCGTCGGTTGAAGCGAGTCGAAAATGACACGCCCGAATCATTGGCGACCATGTTGGTCAATGATTCAAGGCACTGGCAATCGATTGCACGTGGGTTAAGCGATGATCAGATTCGACTGGCCAATCAGCACCTGGGCCGCATAGGCTTGGAGCGTTTGGCGATACCGAATCGGCGAATCGAACAAATCGCCCGAGACGAAAGCGGGCTGCGATAAAGCCGAGCCGCTTTGAAAATGGATGCGTCAGAAGCGGATTGCGTTTAGAGCGTGATCCGCTAGTGCGTTTCGTTGGCAGGTAGCCGTGCGATCCGCAAGTCAATGTTTTCGTCGCCGCTGGAGACAAGCACACGAAGTTTCATTTCGGCGGTCGGTTCGCCGGGCAATTCCATGCCGGGCGAACTTCCCCAGAACTTCTTTTTGCCCGATGCGGTTTCCAATTCCAATTGGGGAACCGTGGTCTGACGCGGATCGCCATGGACGCCGATCGTTTTGATTGTGACCTGCCGATTGGCGGCCGCGTGTTGGTTGTACGGAGCAATGATTGCGGCAACTTTCGCGGCGGCTTCGACCCGAAAGTCTCCAAATTTTCGGCCGACAGATCCACGCGGGTACGTATCCGGTACCGCGATGTGGACGTACTGGCTGGTTTCTTCGCGTGAAAATTCGCTCGGTGGCAGCAGGACGCCTTCGCCATCGACGGCAAAGAAGGAGCTGCCACGAACGTCAGGGTGTTTGCTGATCACACGAACCATGGCGACCGGTTTTCGGTAGTCCAGCCGGACATCGATTTGACCGCCTGGCAACTTGCGCACGCTGTTGACCTGCCGCACCCAAGGATGAGTCGCAAAGGCGGACGCGATTTTGGAAGTCGCCTGTGTGTCCAGCAGTGACAGATTCTCCATCGCCGTGTCTTGATAGACCGTCTGCACGATGTCGCTGCGCACGTACTTTGGTGGCTCGGAAACTTGAAACTGGGTTGCCGCAACGCCGTAGTACTTGCTGTTCATGTACTCGGCGCCCCATTGGTGCCAGGCGACATAGCCGCCGATGATCAGCATGGCGGGCCAAACAAACGATAGCATGGCCGGAGCACGAATCAGTCGGCGCATTAAGCTACGAATTGGCCGATTATCTGGCTCGTCCGATCTCATCCCCACGTGTGCCTCGGCGATTGGTTAGTTTCGGGCCTCAAACGCGGATGAATCGACAATTTTCGTCGATGCAACTGCTTCCAAGCCTTCCACTACCAAATCTGCAGATTCAGTTGCAAGTCGATCCCGCTTTGCATCAACACTTGCTCGCGAACTCGCTGGATCAATCGCACGCACTGTTCGCTGGTGGCGCCTTCATGCGAAATCAGATAGTGCGGTTCTTTTGAGTCGAGCGACACGTCGCCTTCGCGTACGCCAGCCAACCCAACGTTTTGGATCAAGTCTTTTGCTGGCATTCCGTCAGGATCGATAAACGGCATCGCGATCCGTCGTTCTTCAGACGGCCGCGACGCGTTGCGGCTGATCCAGAGTTTTTGTAGCCGTTTGGTCAATGCGGGAGCCTCTCGCTGCTCCATCTCGAAAATCACTTCCAAGACAGTCAGTCCGCTCAGCGACGTTTTGCGGTGCGAAAAACCGACTTCCGACTGAGGGATCGTGCGACTTGTGCCGTCTTTTTCCAAAACGACCACGCTATGCACAGCCGAACCGATATCACGACCATCGCTGGAAACATTGCCAACAACGGCGGCGCCAACGCTGCCAGGGATACCGACAAGGTGCTCCAGTCCGCCCAGGCCCGCACCGACTGCTTTGATCACCGCATGCGATAGCTTTGCACCCGCTCCGGCGGTCAGCCGATTGGCGTCGATGGTGAGCTGGCTCGTTGGCGCGGCGGCCAACGAGATGACGATTCCATCAAATCCTGCTTCGCGGACCAGCACATTGCTGCCACCACCCAAGATGCGCGTGGCAATTTTGGCTTCGTGGGCCGCCTGAATGATCCGGACCAATTCATCTTGATCGACGGGTTCGGCGAAATAGCGTGCTGGGCCGCCAATTCCAAGCCAAACGTGAGGGCCGAGCGGTTCGTCGGCGCGAATCAGATGTTGCAGGTCGTCAGGAAAGCTCATCGCGGATCTATTGTGCAGGATTCAGTTTTGCAGGGTGCAAATCGTCGCCCCAAGGATAACCCATCGCGCAAAAAAAAGCGTCGGGCGGAAATAGATTTCGCCGCCGACGCTTCGGAATTTTGATCGATTGGGATTTGGCTGATTAACCGCGACGTTTGTCGATTGCTCGTTTGACCAGTTTGCGTACCGGCTGCTTGGGTTGGTAGCCCATCAGCTTCTGGCGTTCCCATTTGCCTTCGGCGTTTTGCGTGAAGACGATGATTTGGGGAAGCATTTTTTCGCCCTTGCACAACTGTTCGCACAATTCAGGTTCGGCGTCACGATCCACTACAGCCACGCTGACGCTGTCTAGCTCGCCGGTTTGGACCATGGGGCGGATTGTTGTGTCCTTGAGGACATTGCAGGCAGTGCACCATTCGGCTCCCACAACCACCATCAGTGGTTTTTGCTGAGCAACTGACTCTTTGTACGCAGTCTTGTAGTCGTGAGTGTTCGTCGGCTCGCTTGTTACACTCGCGAGAACGGCAGCCAAAAGCAACGAAACCATTCCTAACTCCTTGTATCGAGGATGGACCTTCCCTAGCAGTGACCGACACCATGTCGGCGTGGATGATTAGGACCACAAGAATCGAAAAGTGGTGATCCAGAACCCAGATAAGAACTACTCAGGCGTCTAATCTTCCTCGTCACCCTGCATCGGTCCTTCAACGTTTTCGTTCGCCATACCATGGCGAAGCGGGGCAACGTGCGGGCCATACTTTCTACGATCGGCTCGGATGCGTAGGAAAACGGCCCTAACTCAAAACTGCCGATTACGGTTAGCTAGCAAAGCATTTCCGATCATGCGGCAGGCGTAAGTTGGGCGGAGTATATGGCTGCACTTGAGCCCAGCAAGGGTCAGGATCAAGAATTCCCCAGATTGAATCTTTTAGAATTTATTTAAAACTGTAGGCAGCAAGATGTCACGCTGCTCCAGAGACGCTAAGCTGTTTCATAGAAAGAGTTTGTGGATGTGCCAAAGGCATGCGGCAAATTGTTTCACCGACCAGCCTGGGGGTATGGGCAGTTTGCAAAAGATTTTGATTTTGTAGCCGATAAAGAGGTCGGTTTTACGCTTCCTAAGCTCTCATTTGGTGTGTCTTCCCGAAGGAGGCGAGGAGCTGCTTACCAAGTGCGACGGACCGAAGCTTCGCTGGCCAGGCTGTGCGTGCATTCGAATGGATTACGAATGGTTGTGAGCAAACGAAGCTGTCGTCAGAAAACGCCTTTGTCAGACGTTTCTATGTCATTTCTGGGTTCATTGAAGCGTCGCCCCCCTCGTCGCACGTCGAAATATTTCCAATGATTTAGGCTAGCCGTTTTGCGAGGATTTCGTTTCGCCGGCGCAAACTGATTTCCATCGTTTCTTCCAACACCCATCGAAGCGACAAGTATTTCTGCATGAAGCTTCGCATCGGACTGATCGGACTCGGAGATGCCTGGCAAACCAGGCACCGCCCTGCGTTAAGAGTATTGCACGAACGATTCGATGTTCGCGCGGTCTTCAGCACGATCTCAAAACTGGCGGAAAACTCGGCTGCCGAGTTTCAGGCTGACGCGGTCGACGGATACCGAACCCTGCTGTCGCGTTCGGACATTGACGCGGTGCTGATTTTGGAGCGGTCTTGGTTGGGGTGGTTGCCGGTTCTGGCGGCCTGTGAATTTGGCAAGGCGGTGTATTGGGCGGGCGATTTAGATTTTGACCCGCATCAAGACGAAGACGTGCGGAAAGCTATCGAAACGTCGGGCGTTGCTTTCATGACCGAGTTTCCGCGTCGGTTCGCGCCGGCGACGTTGCGGCTGAAAGAATTGATCGCGACGCGTCTCGGGCCGCCGAAATTGATTTTTTGCCATCGCCGTCTTCAACTGGCCGAAAAAGCGACAACCCGTACCGACAACAAGTTCAATCTGGTCGAACAAGAGCTGGTCGAATTGGTGGATTGGTGTCGGTACGTCGTCGGTCGCGAGCCAAACGAAGTGAGCTGCGTCTCTCACGCTAGCGCGACCCAGTTTGCCAGCGAGACAATGGGTGGCGAGCTTGTGGGTGGCAACGCAGTCGGAGGGAACTCACAGGGCGTCGAGCAAACCAACAGGTTGTCCAGCACAGGTCCGTCATCCAGCACAGGCCCGTCATCGGGCGCAGCAACGTCGGGAGAAACGACAGCGGGGGAACCCACGTCGGATTACCAGTGCCTTAGTCTTCAGTTTCCCGCTCAGGGCGACCTGTCATCGGTTACGGCGCAGATCAGCTGCGGCAGCTACATTCCGCGGAAGTGGTCCGAGGCCGTCAATTTTCGACCGCCTGCTGCGATGCAGATTTGTTGCCAACGTGGCGTGGCGTTCATTGATCTTCCGTCCACCATTACATGGTTCGATGAAGCGGGCCGGCACATGGAGTCACTCGATACGGAATCACCTGTCGGCGAACAGTTGCTCACCCAGTTTCACCGCGCGGTCACCAGTTTGGTTCGCAATCTGGCCGATCTGAATGACGCCTACCGCGCCGCTTCGATTCTGGCGCAGGCTCGTCGTAGTGTCGAATCAGGTCATCGCATCCGCATTTGAATTGCGGATGCTTCAGCCATTAAGTTGAACTGGGAGCGAGAGCGTCCTAGATTGGACGGACGCATTGCGATGAAGTTTCGCGACATGCGTTCGCATTGCCAATCCTCTTTTGTCTACTGAGTCGTTCATGGCCTCATCGGATTCCGATCAAACTGACGGCCAGGCCTCTCACGGCGATCATCCGCCCACCGGCGAGTTGCTAGCCACGTTGATCAATTCCGCGGATCACTTGGTCTGGTGCACGTCGCTTAGCGGCCGACGGTTGCTTTACGCCAATCCGGTGGCGGCTCGGATCTATGGTCAGCCATTCGAGGTGCTGAAATCGAATCCGGACTATTGGGTCGAAGCCATTCATCCGGATGATCGTTCGGCGGTGCTGATGAATTTAAACGACCTGATGAAACGTCAGCAGATCGAACAGGAGTACCGCATTGTTCGCCCCGACGGATCGGTGGTCTGGCTGCACGACCGAATCAGCGTGGTGCAAGACGAAGAGGGCCGGCCGTTGTATGTGGGCGGCATCGGAACGGACATCACTGCGATTCGGGAATCCGAGGCGATGTATTCGTCGCTGGTCGAGAATCTTCCGCTGCACATCATCCGCAAGAACACGAATTTCGAGGTGGAATTTGGCAATCAACGTTACTGTGAAGCAATCGGATTGCCGCTGGACGAAGTGATCGGCAAAACGGACTTTGATTTGTTCCCGCCCGATCTAGCGCAAAAGTACGTGGACGATGACCGCCGAGTGATCGCGACCGGGCAAGTGTTTAACGATGTCGAAGAACATCAGAATTCCGATGGCGAGCGGGTGTTTGTCGAGATTTTCAAAGGACCCAACCGCGATTCGCAAGGCAACATCAACGGCGTCCAAATCATGTTTTGGGATGTCACTCAGCGAAAGCTTGCCGAAGAACAGGTTCGAATCGCACGCGATTTGGCCGAACAAGCTAGCCAAGCGAAAAGCGAATTCTTGGCAAACATGAGTCACGAAATTCGCACGCCAATGAATGGCATCATCGGCATGACGGAGCTGCTTCGCAGCACATCGCCGACGCCTGACCAACGCGGTTACTTGAACATCATCAAGCAGTCGGCGCATTCGCTGTTGCGATTGCTAAATGACATTTTGGATTTCTCTAAAATCGAAGCTGGCAAGCTAGATCTGGAGAATAGTGAATTCGATTTGCGAGACTGTGTTGGTCACGCCATTCAAACGCTCAGCGGACCGGCCGGCGAGAAGTGTTTGGATTTGCTGTGCTCGATTGATCCCGAGTTGCCGGATGTCCTCTTGGGTGATCCCGGTCGACTCTCTCAGGTAATCGTCAACCTGGTCGGCAACGCGGTGAAATTCACGCAAAGCGGCGAAGTCGAACTGAGTGTCACGCAAGATGTGCTTGTCGATGATCGGATCCGACTTCGGTTTGCCGTTCGCGACACTGGGATTGGAATTCCTAAGGAGCAGCAACAAAAAATTTTTGAATCGTTTCGCCAAGCGGATGCTTCCACGACGCGCAAGTACGGCGGCACCGGATTGGGGCTGGCGATCTCGCTGCAATTGGTCGAAATGATGAACGGCGATTTGGCTGTCGATAGCTTGGCGGGGCAAGGTTCCACGTTTCATTTTGCGGCGGACTTCAAGGTGGTGGCACGTCATAAACCTGTTTTACAGCTCAGTTCGATTCGGGATACACACGTATTGGTGGTTGATGACAATGCCCGCAATCGCGTGATCTTATCTGGCATGCTGAACCGCTGGAATCTTTCGCCCGATGCGGTTTCGTGTGGCGACGATGCGTTGGCAAGAATGCGAGCGGCTCGCTCCGCCGGAAAACCATTTGGCGTCGTAATCATCGACTGCGTCATGCCGCTGATGCACGGGTTTGAATTGGCCAAGCAGATACGCCACGAAGAAGCGATCTCCGACTGCAAAATCATTATGCTCTCACCCGCCGTGCAAGCAGGCGATGTCCAGCGGTGCCGTGATTTGGCCGTTTCGCGTTACATGCAAAAGCCAGTCGTGCAGACAGAGCTGCTGGAAACGATTCTTGAAATCGCTGGGCTAAAACAGACGCCCCGATCGGCCGCGGACAGCCAGCAATTTGCGACCGGGTTGAAAATTTTGTTGGCGGAGGACGGCAAGGTGAATCAGCAAGTCGCGGTCGGGTTGCTGAAACGAAATGGTCATGATGTCACGGTAGCCAATGATGGTCAGGAAGCTGTCGATGCGATTGGTGCCGGTGAGTTCGACTTGGTTTTGATGGACGTCCAGATGCCCAATATGGACGGGTTGGAAGCGACGCAGAAAATTCGCGAGTCCGAGCAGGCGACGGCGAAACGGATTCCGATCATCGCCATGACCGCCGGCGCAATGAAAGGCGACGAGCAACGTTGTTTGGAAGTCGGGATGGATGCTTACCTCTCCAAGCCCATCAATCCGGATTTGCTGTATACAACGATCGATCAGTATGTTGGCGCAAAGGAAGCTCCGGCCAGCGTCTTGGCAGCAACAAACGAATTGGAATCTTCGCTCGGCACACCCAGTCCTAGCTCGATTCCAGGTCCTAGCTCCATTCCTAGTGCGATCGATTTGGTGGCCGTTCGACGGCTTTGTCAGCAAGATGATGTCCGAGTTCGGCGGTTGGCTACGTCATTGCTGAGCGAATCGTCCTCCTTGATTGATGATTTGCGGACCGCGATGGCCGCAAACGATGTGCAGTTGGTGCACCGAAGTGCGCACACCCTGAAAGGTTCCGCGGGTATTTTTGGTGCCTCGGAAGTAGAGCAAGACGCTTTGCAGTTGGAACTGAAAAGCATGGAGTGCGTGCACGACGCTCGGTCGGTCGAAGCTCTTGAACCGCTGGTCGAAAAATTGATTCAAAGCGTAGGGCCGATGGCGACGGCATTGCGGTCGCTGGCAGATGAGTAGTGGTCCGTCATGGCGACAGTCTGCTCTGCTGGCACAATTGCTTGGGAATCAATCGCTCATTGAAGAGGGGGCTTTCCGCTGCAAACGGAACAGTCGCTCGCCCTGCCACCAAAACCAAAACAGTGCCAAGCTGGCGCCGGCGACCGACAAGAGGGCATCGATCAATTGCTGCCCGAAATCAATGGCAAACGGAAAACCCGCGTAGCGGCAAGCCAGATACAGTTGGCTAACGTTAGCGATGACGACGCAAAAGGTTGCGAGTGCTATGCGAACCAACAGATGCCCCGGGACGACTGCCAAAACTAAAACAGGTGCGATGCGGCTCAGGCATCCAATCGCAAAGGCCAGAACCAGCATCCAGTACGGCCACGTGCTTCCGGAACGTTCGACATATTCGTTCAGGAGCGGCACGAGCGAAAAGACAACAGCAAACCCAGATGTCCAATAAAGCAACTCCGCGATTGATAGCGGCGATTTGGGCGGAAGTTCACGTACGTCTTCGTCGACAATGCACAGCCCAAATGTTCGTCGCAGCAGGGCAAAGCATGCCAAAGTGACGGCCAGGACAATGAACTCGAGAGTCAGATAGGCGTACCCGTCGACGCTCAGCAACCAAGGCCATTGGATGTTTTCGGGGTAGATCGCGGCTGCTGCGATTTCCTTGACGGCAGGGATGCCAAGGATCGCACATGTGCCCGCTAGCGCAATGGCACCGACGCGGCGAACAGACATGGGACTGCGCCAGGTTAACAGCAGCGCCAAGCCAATCAGAAAAGACGAAAGTAGGCTGATGATGAAAAACGTCGTGGTCGCCGTGCCCCAGCGTGACCAATCAAATACTGTCAGGTAGAACCCGCTTCTGAACGCCCAGAGCGTTAGCGGGCCAAGGATGACCGCTAGCAGGATGGATTTTTCGATGCGTTTGCGACGTTGCTCATCGTCCATCACTAAACGAAATCTCGGGCTTCGGCGTAATGGCGGCGCGACATCGCCGCTTTGCCGACCCGCTGCGTTCCCAATACGAACGCGGCGGTGCGAAGATCGACTTTGTGTTTCTTAGCTGCCGCGGCAACCGAGTGGTAAGCTTTTTGCATGTGATTGGTTAACTCAATGCGAACACGATCAATGTCCCAGCAAAACTGCTGGATGTTTTGCGCCCATTCGAAGTAGCTGACCGTCACACCGCCAGCGTTGGCCAGGATGTCAGGCACGACCAGGATTCCACGTTGGCGAAAAATCGCGTCGGCTTCGGGCGTCGTGGGAGCATTCGCGGCTTCGACGATAATCTTGGCACGCACATCCTTCGCATTTTCTTCTGTGAGCACGTCGCCCAGCGCGGCCGGAATCAAAACGTCTGCGTCCCAGGTCAAAACATCGCTGCTGTGGAAGGCATCACCACCGGGGAAACCTTTGACGCTACGGTGTTCGCGAACCCACGTGCTAAGTGCTTCGACATCGAGCCCTTCGGCACGGGACGTTCCGCCCAAGTGGTCACCGACGGCGACGATCTTCGCGCCCGCTGCGGCCATCAGCTTCGCGGCAAAACTACCGACGTTGCCGAATCCTTGCATCGCGACAGTAACATCGGCCAGCGTTTTGTTTTGCTCCTTGAGGGCCTCTTCCAAGACGATCGTGACGCCGCGGCCAGTGGCTTCCTCGCGGCCTTCGCTGCCGAACAAATGCAGGGGTTTGCCGGTCACGACACCCGGAGAAAAACCGGCGTACTTGGAGTACTCGTCCATGATCCAGCCCATGACTTGAGCATTGGTGTTAACGTCCGGCGCGGGAATGTCGATCGTTGGACCGATGACTTCTTTGATTTGGCCGACAAAGGTTCGCGTGATCGCGTCGAGTTCTTTGATGCTTAACTGACTTGGATCACAATTGATCCCGCCTTTGGCACCGCCGTAGGGCACGTTCACGACGGCGGTTTTCCAAGTCATCAGATTCGCCAACGCAATGGATTCGTCTTCGTTGACGCTGGGGTGAAACCGCAGCCCGCCTTTCATCGGCCCGCGAGCCCGGTTGTGTTGGACGCGGTAACCGTAGTGGTGTTTCAGTTTATCGTCGTCGCCTTCCGTCACGATGACGACTTTGACGATCCGAAACGGGGCCAGCAGAATGTCGCGTAGTTTCGGCGTTAGCCCCAGGACATCCGCAGCTTGGTGAAAGTAAACATGGCTCGATTCCAACATTTGATTTTTCCTGTTCGTTTCGATTCTGTTAGCCGTTGGCGCTCACCACGGGCGCTTTGCGGTTTGCAAATCCAAGTCACTTCTTGACAAATGCCCGTGGCTAAAGCTAGCGGCTAATCAATCAGCGCGTCGCGTGACTACAGGATACTCTGGAACTCTTCCCACGACTTGGTGTTTACGACGTCGCTGGCTGTCAAACCGCCTCGTCTGGCTTGCTTGATTCCGTACTGCATCACGTCCATGCCGTCGGTGCTGTGTGCGTCGGTACTGATGACGATTGGGATGCCCATTCGCTTGGCGGCGGCAAGATGCAATTCGTTTAAATCCAAGCGTGCTGGATTGGCGTTTAACTCCATTAGCGTGCCGTGTTCCTTGGCGGCTTTCATCACCGCGTCCATGTCAACTTCGTAGGGAGGTCGGCGGTTGAGTAGGCGACCGGTCGGATGCGCGATGCAAGTGACGTGAGGATTTTCGACGGCTCCCAAAATGCGATCGGTGATTTGGTCGCGAGGCTGTTTCTGCCCGTAGTGAACACTGGCCAGCACCCAGTCGGCTTGTGCCAGCACATCATCCGGCAGATCCATGCCGCCGGCTTCCAGAATGTCACATTCGATGCCTTTGAGAATGACGAGTCGGCCTTCGTACTCAGGGCGGATTTCGTCAATTGAATTCCATTGCGCCAGCAGACGCTCGGGAGTCAGTCCCATCGCCATCGAGACGCGCTGGCTGTGGTCGGTAATCGCGATGTACTTCATGCCGCGTTCGATCGCGGCATCGGCCATGTCGCGAATCGTGCCTTTGCCGTCTGTCGCCGTGGTGTGCATGTGCAAGTCACCGCAGATGTCTGATAGCTCGATCAAATCTGGCAGACTGCCCTGCTCTGCCGCTTTGAATTCGATGCGGTCTTCTCGCAATTCCGGTGCGATCCACGGAAGCCCGATCGCTGCGTACACGTCCTCTTCGGTTTCGCCAGCGACTTTCGTTTCATCGTCGGTGCGAAACACGCCGTACTCGTTGATCTTCATGCCTTTTTCTTTGGCGATCTTCCGCGTGTGAATGTTGTGCGCCTGCGAGCCGGTGAAATACTGAAGTGCCGCGCCGAACTGGTCTGCTTCGACGCATCGCATGTCGACCTGGAAAGCTTTGCCGACGCGAATCGAGATCTTTGTGTCGCCGCGTCCGATCGTTTGGCTTCTATCGGGGTAAGCTTCCAGGTGATCCATGGCTGCGATGCGATCGTCCGCAACGATCAGCAGATCCAAGTCGCCGATCGTGTCGCGACCGCGGCGGTAGCTGCCCGCCCACTGCATCTTTTCGATGCCGCTGCACCGCGACATGTGATCGCTGATATGGTGAGCGAGTTCATCGCCGGTGGCCCAGTAGATTCGCTCGCCGGCTTGTTTGGCGATCGCGATGCCTTCCAGGATGGAGTCTTCGGTTTTCTTGCCAAAGCCTTTCAGCTTGCCCACGGTGCCTTCTTGGCAAGCACGTTTTAGGTCGTCGAGCGATTCGATGCCTAGCTCCGCGTGAATCTTGGCAGCTTTCTTTGCACCCAGTCCTGGAATGCGAGCCATCACGATGACGATCTCAGGAACTTCACCGCGGAGTTTTTCTAGTTGTGGCAAGTTGCCCGTGTCGACCAATACTTGCGTCTTTTCGACCAGCGTTTTGCCGATGCCAGGAACGTCTGAAAGTTTGCGCGACGCATCCGCCAAGATGTCAGCCACCGATTCGTCCAGTTCGCGGATCGCTTTGGCCCCGTTTTGGTACGCTCGAATGCGAAACGGATTTTCTCCTTTGAACTCGAGTAGCTCTGCCATCTCCTCAAACACACTTGCGATCGCTGCGTTGTCCACTGCTTGATTATTCCGGTACGTGGTGTGCCAGTCGGTGTCGTGGCTTGTTTGCTTTCCGAGGCGTTTAAGATTAACCGAACTCCCGTCGATTCGGGAGTCAGCCAGTAAACGCACTTTCGCAGCGTCTTTTGGATGGTTTCGCGTTAGTCAAATGCTGCTGGCCTTTCCACTACTTTCCATGTGTCGCTGCCAGGTGCTCGGAATTGAATGAACCTAAGGTTGTTGGATCCCCAAAGTTCATTCACCCTGGCTTCTGTGATGGGGTCATTCAGTCTTAAGTGTGTGCGGCCAAAGAAACGGATTGCTTTTCTTAGTTTGTCGGTGCTGCTGTTTGAGGTCGTCAGACGCCAAGCGAACCCGCTTACGTCGACAGGGGGAACGCGAGGAGATTCGTCCGTTCGTTCCGGCACGTTTTGCAGGTCGATCGCCTGTAGATCAAGGCCTTGGCAGGGCACACCGGCAAGAGCGTTCCACGCCGCGTCGCTCAAGTGGCCCGATTTGATACGCAGATTGCCGTAGCCGCTACCGATTTCTAGGGCTTGGAGAGAATCAGCGGAATGTTCAATTAGGTTTAGCTCAAGTGTGTAGAGGCTTGGGAGGGCGGAGATTTGTTTTGCTTGAACTGATGTCAGCACGTCGCCTTGGAGATTCAGGTTGCTCACTCGGCCCAGTTTTGAAAGATCGCCTGTGCGGTTGTTGATCGAAAGTGAGAAGTTGCTGTACCTGTGCTGCAGTTTGCTCAGTGCCTTGCCATCTTCGTCCGAATAGTGGTCGATGGAAAAGAAAAGTCTCGGCTCTTCGAGTTTATTCAGCCAGTCGACCAGTTCTGGCGAGACCGCAGGTGCGCGCTCATCGCGTCGCAGGTTCAGCGATCGGATAGACGATCCCAATTCTCGAAAGGGGATGCTTTGTAAACGCCCTATATCGCCATGGATGGACGAGATCTTTGTCATGCAGTCCGGGCCGATCCGGTTGGCCAGCCAGGTGGGCAGCATGACCCCGTCGTGTGTGCGTTTCCATTCACCCAGTTCGTCGGGGGCGCGCCCGCGAAAAGTCAAGCCAGCGTCGCGAAGCATGTTCGCGTGACGTTGCAATTTAAAAAACGGATCAAGGGCCGCAAAGCAAGCGAACCCCAACGCGATCAAAAGTGGGAATCCAAAGACGGTCAGCGACAAAGTCAGCTTGCCGCGTAGTTGAAACAGCCGAACAAGAATGAACACGCTCAGCGAAGACAGGGCGGCCAAAGCAACTCCCAGCATCGGTTGGCCAGCGAAGTAGCTTGTGCCGAAGTAGACCGGCAGGATTACCGCGATCGAGGCGAAGTACGGCAGCAGTCGGCGTCGTGTTCGCGACGGTGAGATCACGGGCGAATTTCGGAAATGATAGGCAATCGAAACAGTAACGATGTCAGTCTATCACAAAGTCTCTGTCCTCCACTGTGAACCGGCCTGGTTGCGATTACAGCGGCAGCCAGCCGTCGGTGTCTCGCAAGATCGGCTCGATCGATTTGGCTGGTGCTGAGGGCCGCTTGCCTTGGAACTGCTTGAGCGAAAGATTGGCTTCGCGGACGGGAACACGAACGCGAGCCGAAGCACTGTTGGCGGTGCCACGTTTGTACCAGCCGTCGTCGGCGGATGGTTGCTCGGTGGCGGGCGGAAGTTTTGGAGCTCGAATATCGAGATCGCGAACACTTGGGGCTTGGATGCCGAGACTTTCGCTATTGGGACTTTCGCTATTGGGGCCTGGCATCTTGGATTCGTAGCGAGGTGTGATGTCAAAGCTTGGCTGAGTGACGCGATTGGCTTCGGCGTCGCGTTGGCGAAAAGGCGATGGTTCAGGATTGGGATCCGGGATCGGACGCAGCGTGCTGTAGGCTGGCGCGACGGGTCGTTCTGCAGTTGCTTCGGTGCGACTGACAGGTTGTTGTGCGCGTGGTTGTGACAGCGGGGGAGCAACAGGGGCAAGCTGCGTGTAGCTTTGCTCTCGCGATTGACGTGGCTCGGGCGTGTAGCGAGGTTGTGCTTGATAGCGACTGCGTCCCAAAGGGCCGTTCAGATCGACCGGCTCGTCGTCGATGGGTGACTTGTAATACGAGCTTTGGTCGACGTCCTCTTTCTTGTTGAAATCTTCGTCGGCGTACGGCGTCACGTCGCGGCGATACAAGCCGTCGCGGTAGGTGTCTTCGTCGTTGCGTGGGCGTGCCGATTCAAGACGAGGCTGTCCAACGTTGTCTTGGTCAGTTCCACGGGCTGACGACTCGGGGCGTCCGGTAAGTGGCTGGGTGTTTTGTTGGTAGTAACCACCGCGTGGTTCGGTCGATGGAATGGGGATCACATCGCGATCGTTGGGCGAATCGATTCCGCCAACTTGACCAACCGCGCCTTGGTTGTCGAATGAACTGGAGTTGTCGAACTGTGGTCCGTAGTTGGGTGCCGGAGCGTAGTTTGGATTTTGTGCGTAGCCAGGATTAGCCGCATACGGATTGGGGCCGTAAGGCTGCGGAGCTGGGCTCGCAGCTATCCCGCAACCGCCGCTTCCGCAGGGCATCGGTGGTCCAATGGGAGTGACAGTCGTGCCTTGGTTGCCGAAGCCGCCAGGCAGTAGTCCACCGCCAGGCTGAAAGCTGTTGTAGGGAGTGCGCTGAAGTTGTTGTACGTAGGAGCTGCACGCTTGCTGGGTCGTGACCGTGGTGCCGGTGATCGGGTCAACGGCCGTCATTGGACGGTAATAGGTGATGGGAGCTCGGTAGTACGACGACTGGTAGTTGGTTCCCAGTAGCGATCCAAAGAATCGGGCCAGGCCACCGACGCGTGGGCGCGGTGCATTCGGAAACAGGGGATCAATGACAGGGCCGTTCAGCGATGCCGCGGGGGTGATTTGCGAAGTGCCGTATCCAGCTGCGTACGGCTGTGGCACCGCTCCGAAGGTGTTGGGGTAAACGTTGCCAGTTCCGTAAAACGGATTCGAAGTCGTGTTGGCGCCGCGGAGTGCGCGAGCAATCGGGACTTCACCACCAACATTGGGGCGACCGAAAGCCGGCTGAGCCAATGATGGCTGAACTAACGACGGACGGTACGAAAGTGCAGGAGCCGCCATCGTCGGAACCGTGTTGAACGGCTGTGCGCCCACAGGTGGGCCGACAGTCGTATTGGTGACTGCCCACGGTGTCGGTGCGGCTGCCGCTGGCGGCAAAGTTGGCTGCGCACCGTAATTGGCTGCATAGCCGCTGCCCGCCGGATTCAAAGGCGTCCAGTTGCTAACGGGAGCGACAGTTCCGCTAGGCGGCAATTGATACGCAGTTCGATTCGCACCATAGCCACTCGGTGTACCGTAGCCACTGACAACGGGGCGTCCGGTGTAAACCGACGGATTGTCGTACGTCTGCATTTGGGCCTGGTAACCCGCGACTGGGGAGACACCCACCGGAGCAGCGCCCATGGGGACCACGGCCGTGGGCGCGTATCCAGCGGCGTAAGTCGTGGGGGTTCTGCCGAAAAGCCAATCGCCAAAACCTGCGTCAGCTGAGCTGGCAGCGACAAACGAGGTGGCGAGGGTGAGCAGTACGGCTGAAAGGTGTCGAGTCGACATCGACCAAATCCCATGCAGGTGTGAGTTTCACGGCGCAAAAGCACGCCAGCGAACTCCGCACGGACGGTTCCAGCAGAGTTCCGTTGTAAATGAACGCCGCAGCTAGGGTTTGGTCAACGAAACATGAGTGTCGCTGGGCAGCTTGGAAAAGTTTTTGGGCCGTCCCGCAGCGGATAAACCGGCTGGGCGGGTTGTGCCGAATGATTTTGTCGCCGACTTGGACAAAACGATTGGAGCGAAATGAAAGCAAAACCGGGGAGAAGCGTGAAACGCGGTGGGCCGCTGGCGCTAGCCACGGGCCCATCATCCAGCACTCTCCATTTCCAGAACTCTCAATCCGTGTTTTGTTGCGGTGCGTCATCAGGTCGCACCAAGGTCGGGGCGTAGTAAGACGGGGCGCTTCAAGAACGCCCGGCCCCATCTGTCTCGGCCTTTGCCAAGCAGGTTTTTGGCAGGCAGATTGATGTCCCTAAATGTCCGTGGCTAGCGCCAGCGGCTCACAACTTGGGCGGTCCTTGGTCCGCGCCGGCGGCTCAGTTGTGGTTTCCGCCCCTTCTGCCAAGCTGGCACAGCCGCTAGGATCTCGGCCCGGGCTGGTATGGATAGGCAGCTGCTAAATCGTTGGCTTGTCGCGACTTGCGGCACAATGTGGGTCTGGCGAAATGCCATTGGCACACAGGTTGCTCTAGTGGGGACATCAATGATGGCCCTGCCAGCGGTGCGCTGTCGAAAGGCTGCGGCGCAGAGTTGCACTCGGGATTTCCCGACATGATCCGGACATCACAGAACCATTCAAATTAACTATCGGGACTGCCAAGCGACTTTGGCTCTCACCGATCCCCTACTGACGAACCACAGGAGACAAACGTCGTGGCAAAGCAAATCGTTTTCGACGACGACGCACGCGGGCCATTGTTGGCTGGTGTGAGCAAATTGGCGCGAGCCGTCCGCAGCACGCTTGGCCCTCGCGGCCGTAACGCGGTGCTGGACAAAGGCTGGGGCTCGCCCAAGGTCACCAAAGATGGTGTGACCGTTGCAGAAGACATCGAACTGGATGACCCGTTTGAAAATTTGGGTGCTCAGCTTGTTAAAGAAGCTGCCAGCAAAACCAACGATGTTGCCGGCGACGGAACCACTACAGCAACCGTTTTGGCTGAAGCGATTTATCGCGAAGGTCTGAAAATGGTTGCCACTGGTGCCGACCCAATGGCTCTCACTCGCGGCATCAGCAAAGCCGTCGAAACTTGCGTCGCTCAGATCGAAAAACTTTCGACTCCGATCAACGAGAAGAAAAAGAACGACATCAAGCAAGTCGCCACGATCGCTGGCAACAATGATCCTACGATCGGCGAAGTACTTGCAGACGCCTTTACCAAGGTCGGCAAGAACGGTGTCATCACGGTCGAAGAAGGCCGCTCAAACGAAACCTACGTCGACGTCGTCGAAGGCATGCAGTTTGATCGCGGATTCCTTTCGCCACACTTCGTCACCAACCAAGACGACGTGTCGGTCGAATTGGAAGACTGCTATGTGTTGTTGTTCGAGGAAAAGATCAGCAACAACAAAAAGATGATTCCTTTGTTGGAAGCTGTCAGCAAAGCAAAGAAACCTTTGTTGATCATCGCCGAAGACACCGAAGGCGAAGCCTTGGCGACTTTGGTTGTCAACAAAATGCGTGGCATCCTGTCGGCTTGTGCCGTCAAAGCTCCCGGCTACGGCGATCGCCGCAAAGCCATCTTGGGTGACATCGCTGTCTTGACTGGCGGCAAAGCGATTTTCAAAGACTTGGGCATCGATTTGGAAAGCGTCAAGCTGACCGACTTGGGCCGTGCCAAGAAGATCCGCATCACCAGTGAAGCGACCACCATGGTTGGCGGTGCTGGCAAGAAAGCTGACATCGAAGGCCGTGTCGAACAGATCCGCCGCGAAATTGAAGCGACGGACAGCGAGTACGACAAAGAGAAGCTGCAAGAACGTTTGGCCAAATTGGCTGGCGGTGTTGCACAGATCAACGTCGGTGCTGCAACTGAAACCGAAATGAAAGAGCGTAAAGCTCTGATCGACGATGCTCGTGCAGCGACTCAAGCAGCACTCGAAGAAGGCATCGTTCCTGGCGGCGGTACTGCCCTGCTCCGCTGTCGCGCCGCAATCGACAAGCTTGAAAAAGCGACCGAAGGCGACCAGAAAATGGGTGTTCGGATCATCCGCAACTGTTTGGATCAACCTCTACGAGCGATCGCAAACAATGCTGGTTTGGATGGAGCCGTTGTCGTGAACCGCGTCTTGCAAATGAAAGGCAAGACCGATGGTTACGACGCCAACGCCGAGAAGTACTGTGACTTGGTTGCTGCTGGAATTGTTGATCCAGCCAAAGTCGTGCGGACTTCGCTGACCAACGCTGCCAGTGTTGCATCACTGTTGCTGACGACCGAATCGCTTGTCACCGAGATTCCTTCGCAAGAAGAGGAAGAAGGCGGCGATCACCATCATGACCACGGCGGTGGCATGGGCGGAATGGGCGGCGGCATGGGTGGCATGGATATGGGTGGCATGGGCGGAATGGGAGGCATGGGCGGCATGATGTAAGCCGCTCTGCGATCCCGTTGGTGAGCCGTTGGCGCTCGCCACGGGTCTTTTCACCAAGACTCGTCATTCCGATAAGGGCTCGAGGCTAGTGCCAAGGGCCAACAAGTAATCGAAGTGCTATTTGGCCGACTCGCCCGCGGGTCGGCCTTGCAAAACAAACCAACAAACCAACATTCAATAGAAGAAGATCCAAACGATGGCAAAACTTAACTTGCGACCTCTCGACGACCGCGTTGTTGTTCAGCCCGAAGCTGCCGAAGAAACCACTGCTGGCGGAATCGTGCTTCCTGATTCGGCTCAAGAAAAACCACAGCGTGGCAAGATCGTTGCCGTGGGCCCAGGCAAATTGCTTGATAGCGGTAACCGTGGCGAACTGAGCGTCGATGTCGGCGATACCGTGATCTACGGCAAGTACGGCGGAAGCGAAATCGAAGTGGACGGCCAAGACATGAAGATTCTCCGCGAGAGCGACATCTTGGCAAAGGTTCTGTAGTTCGACCTGACCTGCAAAACTCTCTTACAAACCACACAAACAATCGAGGAATTTTCTCGTGGCAAAACAACTCTTATTTGACGACCACGCACGTGCTCGCATGCTTGCTGGTGTCGAAAAGCTGGCCAAAGCTGTCGCAACGACGATGGGCCCAACCGGTCGCAACGTGATCATCGACAAATCTTTCGGCGGTCCAACCGTGACGAAGGACGGTGTCACCGTTGCAAAAGAAATCGAACTCGAAGATCGCTTCGAGAACATGGGTGCCAAACTGGTCATGGAAGTCGCTCAGAAAACGAGTGACTTGGCTGGTGACGGAACTACAACCGCGACCGTTTTGGCTCGTGCGATCTTCAAAGAAGGTCTGCGAAACATCGTCGCTGGTAGCAATCCTGCTGCGATTCGTCGCGGTATCGATCATGCTGTCGCTGCCGCAACTGAGCACTTGATGTCGATGGCCAAACCGGTCAAGAACAAAGAGCAAGTTGCCAACGTCGGTGCGATCAGTGCCAACAACGACAACGAAATCGGTGGACTGCTGGCTGACGCGCTTGAGCGAGTCGGCAAAGACGGCGTGATAACGGTCGAAGAAGGCAAAAGCCGCGACACCGAGGTCAACTACGTCGACGGAATGCAGTTCGACAAAGGCTACATCTCGCCTTACTTCATCACCGACCCCGGCACGATGGAAGCGAATCTCGAAAACGCTTTGGTGCTGTTGTACGAGAAGAAGATCAGCAACATCCGTGACTTGGTTCCGTTGTTGGAAAAGTCAGCTCAAACCGGTCAGCCGTTGTTGATCATCGCTGAAGACGTCGACGCCGAAGCTTTGACTCTTTTGGTTGTCAACAAACTGCGTGGCACACTGAATGTTTGTGCTGTGAAAGCTCCTGGTTTCGGCGATCGCCGCAAAGCCATGTTGGGCGACATCGCCACATTGACGGGCGGAACGTTGATCAGCGATGACTTGGGCATCCAATTGGAAAACGTCACGCTGGAACAACTTGGCCGTGCCAAGAATGTCACCGTCGACAAGAGTAGTACGACGATGATCGAAGGCGGCGGAAAACGCGGCGACATCGATAAACGCGTCGCTCAGATCCGTGCTCAAATCGATCAAACCGATAGCGAGTACGACAAAGAGAAGTACCAAGAGCGTTTGGCAAAACTTGCCGGTGGTGTTGCTGTAATTAGCGTCGGTGCCGAAACCGAAGCTGAAATGAAGCAAACCAAGGCTCGCCTGGAAGACGCCCTGCACGCAACTCGTGCAGCAGTCGAAGAAGGCATCTTGCCAGGTGGCGGTGTCGCTCTGGTTCGTTGCCGCGAAGCGGTCGAAGAGTCCAAGAAGAAGGCCAAAGGCGACGAGAAAATCGGCGTCGACATTGTCTTGAGTGCTCTGGACGCTCCCATGCGTCAGATCGCCGACAATGGCGGCATCGACGGCAGCGTTGTTGTCGACGAAGTCAGCCAGAAGGGCACGAACATCGGGTTCAATGCTCACACCGGCGAGTACGGCGACATGCTCAAAGAAGGCGTCATCGACCCGGTCAAAGTCGTGCGTACCGCACTGGCCAATGCTGGCAGTATCGCTGCCTTGTTGCTGACCACCAATTCCTTGGTGACCAACTTCGAGGACGATGACAAAGACAAGCGACCTGTCGAAGGCGTCGTTAGTTAGAGCATTTGTTTTAGCCGCTGGCGTTAGCCACGGGCCTTGCGGTCCGATAGCGGTGAGAAGGCCCGTGGCTAGCGCCGGCGGCTCCAGATGAGAGCCGCCAACGCAGTCCTGGCCTACGATCAAGTTCACGATCACACATAACGGGTCGCTCGCCATTGGCAGCGACCCGTTTTCGATATTCATTCGCCGACGCACCATCATGGCAGATAAACGCGACTACTACGAAATCCTTTACGTCGAACGAACTGCGTCGAAGCCGGACCTCGATCGCGCGTACCGTAAACTTGCGATCAAATATCATCCGGATAGCAGCAAGGACGAAAACGCGGTCGAGAAATTCAAGGAAGCCTCCGAAGCTTACGAAGTTCTCTCTGACGCCGAAAAACGTGCTCGCTACGATCAGTATGGCCACGCGGGATTAGAAGGCGGTGGTCACCAGTTCAACGACGTCGAAGACATCTTCGAGGCCTTTGGTGACTTGTTTGGCGGCGGCGGTGGTGGCGGAAGCATCTTCGGCGACCTGTTCGGTGGTGGCGGACGCAGAAGCGGAGGCGGTCGTCGATCGCGACGTGGCGCGGACATTCGCTGTAACGTCACGCTGACTTTGGAAGAAGCCGCTCGCGGAACCAGTAAAGACATTTCCTTTCGCCGACGCGTTTTGTGCGAATCCTGCGAAGGCAGCGGAGCAGCACCCGGCAGCCAGCCCGTCACTTGCAACACCTGTGGCGGTCGCGGACAAGTGATTCAGTCAGCGGGCATTTTGCGTGTCCAAACTGCGTGTCCCAACTGCAATGGCGCGGGACAACAAATCAGTGAACCCTGTGGCGATTGCCGCGGAACGGGGCTGGAGAACAAAAAGGCCGAGCTGACGGTCGAGATCCCGGCCGGTGTCGACGATGGTATGCGAGTCCGAGTGCAGGGCGAAGGCGAAGCCAGTCCCGATGGCGGACCACGTGGTGACTGCTACTGTTTTATCACCGTGCGCCCGCACGATTTGTTCAAACGTGACGGCAGCCATCTGATACTGCAGCTACCGATTTCGTACACACAGGCAGCGTTGGGGGCGAACATCGAAGTGCCCACCTTGGACGGTCCCGAGCAACTGACCGTTGCAGCTGGAACTCAAACCGGCGAAGTGTTCACATTGAAAGGAAAAGGCGTGGTCGATCCACGCGGCGGCCCTGCTGGCGACTTGATGATTCAAGTGTTCATCGAAGTGCCAAAGAAGCTGGCGGCCGAACAGGAAAAGCTGCTGCGAGAGTTGGCAGACCTAGAACACCAAGATGTTTTGCCACATCGAAAATCATTTGTTGAGAAGCTGAAGACGTTTTTTGACACCGACACACAACCGCAAGAAACATGAGTGAAGCGATGAGTGAGAACGAAATCGACGAACCAATTGACGATGAATCCAATGCAACGGACGACGCGTTTGCATCGGGCGATATCGACGAAGTGGAAACACGCGATGAGGAAATGGATCGGTTGCGCGAAGCTGCCGATTCAGCCGATAAACGCGTGTTGATGGCGCAGGCGGAAGCGGAGAACTTTCGCAAACGGATGCGTCGTGATTACGAAGACCAGCTGAAATACGCAGCCGTCCCACTGGTCAACGACATCCTTCAAGTACGCGATAACTTGTGGCGTGCATTGGAAGCTGCCCAGTCAGCAGAGGACAACGCGGGCCTGAAAGAAGGCGTCGCCATGGTTGCCAAGCAGTTGGACGATCAACTTGCCAAGCACGGGGTCAAAGAGATCCCGGCTGCTGGCGAGCTGTTTGATCCCAATTATCACGAAGCGATCTCGCAAATGCCCAGTGCGGATCACGCCGAGGGCATGGTGGCGCACGTCGCTGCGACGGGTTTTCAAATGCATGAACGTGTGATTCGCCCTAGCCAAGTCGTTGTCAGTACCGGATCGCCTTCTTAATCATTTACTTCGCCGAACGCTCTGCGATCGGTTCTTTCACTTCCCGACCGCGGAGCGTTCGGCCACTTTCAACTGTTCGATCAGCCATGCCCACCTACGATTACGAATGTGAAGCCTGCGGTCATGCCTTGGAGATTTTCCAAGGTATCAATGACCTTGTTAAAAAGAAGTGTCCAGAGTGCAAGAAGAACAAGCTGAAACGCCAGTTCGGCACGGGCGCCGCGATCGTGTTCAAAGGCAGCGGTTTTTATCAGACCGACTACCGCAGCGAAGGCTACAAGCAGGCCGCGAAGAAAGACAGTGAGTCCAAGTCGGAAAAGAAATCCGATAGCAAGAAGTCCGATGCAAAATCGTCCGATCCCAAAAGCAGTAAAAAGAAGTCCGACTAAAACTCGGTCGCAGGTTTGCCGTCAACGATGATTGCGCGTAGCCCAGCGAGGGCCAAGGCCTCGCTCTCTTCTGTGTCGGCAGACGTAGCACGGTGTTAGCATTACGGTGCCGCATTATCGTTCGCTGTTGAATCGAAGCGGAACAGGATAAGAAATCATGCCACACGTTCGGTCGCCACTCAGGCTTCATGCAGAACGCAGCGCCGTCTTGGTGATCGATCTGCAGCAAAAGCTGGTGCCAGTGATTCCAGGAGGCGATCAACTTGTTGCGATCGCGGAGCGACTTCGGCAGGCTTCGCAGTTGCTGGGCGTTCCTAATGCCGCGACAGTGCAATATCCCAAGGGGTTGGGCGGGCTCGTTTCACCGCTTGCGGAACGGTTTCCGAATGCGGAAGAGAAATTGGATTTCAGTTCAGCGGTATGTCGCGGTGCCCTCGCCCAGTGGGCAACCGAAGGCCGCGACCAGATTGTCTTAGTCGGAATCGAAACACACGTTTGCGTTCAGCAGACCGCCTTGGATCTATTGGCCGAAGGCTTGCGTCCCGTCATTCCGGTCGACGCTGTTGGGGCGCGCCGAGAATTGGATCACGACATTGCGCTGCAGCGAATGCGGGACTGCGGTGTAATTTTGACGACGACCGAATCAATTTTGTTTGAATGGTTGTCGACCGCAGACCGTCCGGAGTTCAAAGCGGTTAGCCAACTGGTGAAGTCGTCATAGGGCGCCCGACTATTGATCGAATTCGTCGCGAATCGCTTGGACTTTCTCCGCGATTGGCTGCAGTTGCTGTTCGTAGCGACGCCATTTTTCGACGGATGAACGGTACATTGGCTGACGCACTTGCCACTTGCTGGGTGTATGGACGGCTCGGTCGTTTTTATGGAAATCCAAGCATTCAGGGGCCCACTCCAGTCCGCAGTGCTGGATCAAGTCGCGTGAATGGCGCGTGGGATCAGCTGTCAATGATTCGTACTGCACGGTGTGGATCTTGGTCGGCAAGACACTTTGCCAGTGGTGCATTAACCGGCGATAGTTGTGGTAGTAGTCGACGAGTTGCTCGAGATCACAAAACGGCGCATTCAGGTTTTGGCAATAGCTAGAGACAAAGATGTCCATTGGGTTGCGACTGCAGTGAATGATTTTTGCGTTTGGAAAAAGTGTCGCGATCAGGCCCAAGTGCATGAAATTGGTGGGCATCTTGTCAGTGATATGCTGCAGGCCATGGCGATAAGGCTGGATCTGCTGCAGATAAAACTCAGCTGCTTTTCGGAAGCACTCAGACGTCATTTCTCGCAACGTGTCAACGCTCCTGGACTGCATCATGTCATGGTAAACATGATCCATCAAATGAAGTTCGCCGGCACCTGAAACGCTTGGATGGCTGCTAAGAATTTGCTCGGTCAGCGTGGTGCCTGAACGCGGCATGCCGACGATGAAAATCGGTGTGTCGCTGGAGTTCCCGACGCTTGAAAAGGCATGGAAGGACGCTGGCGTGAAGGCGTTAATCTTGTTGGACGTTCGGCTGCTAGCAGTCTCCGCCTTGACACTGGGGCTTGCCGATTTGGAAGTCGCGAGAGCTGACTTAAGACGGTTGGCTTGGTCATAGTGGTGCCATGCTTCGTCGTAGGATCCGGTGTCTTCAAGTACTTTCGCCAAAGCGAAGTTCAGTAGCACGCGGGCGGACCGTTTCACGTCGGGCTGATCAAGCAGTGCCCGTAGTGAGGCGATGTAGGTGCGTGATTCGGTTCCTTCGCTGAATTTTTGGGCGCGTGAATATCTGAAATGAGTAAGTGCTCGCTGGGGATCGATTTGCAGGGCAGCTCGAAAGAGCGAAATCGCGGTTGATAGATCGCCGCAGTCGACATTGGAGATTGCCAGCATCGTTAGCGCAGAGGCGGACTGAGGTTCGCGCTGGAGAGCCTGCGTGAACGACTCTTTTGCTGCGTGGAATTGGTTCAGCTTTTGTTGGAGCACTCCCTGCGCTATCAGCGACCGTGTGTGCGGAGCACGCGCGTTGGCCGTGCAATAGCAGTCAAGTGCTTCATGGGACAGTCGAACACTTTGGATGTGTTTGCGTTTGCGTTTCAGTATCGCGGCGCGTCGTAGCAGTAGTCTCGCCAATGCGATGTTCAGTTTGGCCGAACGCGAGTCTCGCAGGAGGCAGACACGTAGCGTGTGGATAGCACTGCGGAGATCGTTCTTCTTAGCGTAAATTTGCGACAGGGCAATTGCGGAATCGAAGGACGATTCGTCCAGCACGATCGCGCGTTCGTAATATTCAATTGCCCAAGATTCCTGGCCGCTCTGTTCGGAGAGTTTCCCCAGCAAGGTCCAGCAATCAGGACGATGTGGGTCCAGTTTGACGCAGCGTGAAAGGTGTTCGTGTGCTTGCTGGAACTGCTTGGTTAATACGCACGCAAAACCCGCGATCTGGCTACTGTCCGAGTTCTGTATCCAGTCGTTGGATGACTGTTCCAAACGCTGAAGCGATTTCTCCGGACGATTGCGGATCAAATCGTTTGCTGCAACGACGTTGACTGCGATCGCATCAAAACGCTTGCCGCCCAGACGTTGCTTTGACTGCTGGACAATTGACTGATGTGATTGGCTGGACGAACTTCGTGACTGGTCGCATAGTTTTGCAAACAGTCTTTCCAGTTTTCGCGGTTCCATTCGAAGTGATGTTTGCATGGTTCGGTCTCCGTCGGCGCATACCGGTAGCGTCGGTACCAGTTTGGTTGAAAAAAATTGGTAGTCGCGTCAGCCAAATTGGAAAGCTAAGTCCGCGACAAGATTCTGCCCTACGTTGATTTGCAACCGATCATCGGCTGCAAATCAATTTGGGGACGACGAAGGGGGCGTCTTTACAACACCCCAAGAATGCTAATATTCGTAATAGTAGTTGTAGTAGTAGCTGTAACCTGATTGGTCTTCGTAGGTGTAACCATCGTCGCTTCCGTCTTCGTCTTCGTAGCTGTATCCGTCTTGGTTATCGTCTGGCTCGTCATCGTCGTCGTCTTGGTCATCCGACAGTCCGTCACAGGACAGCGAATAGGAAAGCGTGGGAGACGTGTTGGGATCATCCGAGAGAGCGGTGAATCTCAGGATGTAGTCACCCTGCTGCAACAGCGCAAAGGCACTTCGGCTCGCACCGGTATCAGTCCGCAGAGTCATTCGGATTTCTTGCGTGTGGGCATCGTAGATAATCAGCCGAACACTATCGCCCGAAGGAACTCCTCCGGCTGCGAGATCGAATCGGAACAACTTGGTTTTGCCCGCGGTCCAACGCACGAACTTGTCAACTGATCCATCCAGTTGACCGTCCATCATGTGGTTCATTTGGGCCGAGGGAGTTTCAAACTCGGCCGTGACCAGGTAGTTGCCAACACTGACTGCCGAATTGGGATCGACACTAACGCGAATGACATATTCGGCGTTGGGCTGGGGATGTTGAACTTCCATCGTCCACGTTCCATCGGAATGCAGACGCCCGATGGCTCCGGCATGGTTGCCCTCCGCCGAAAGCAAGTTCACTTTCAGACCGGGATGCTCTGCACCGACGCCGACGACATTGACCCGCAGCATTCCATCAGGCTGTGCCGGTGCAGTCACTTTCCAGTGATCAACGTCGGCCAAGTCGCTCGATGACGAGGTCGTTTCGTATCGGTTCGCAATACCCGAAACACTCGCGTCCATCTCCACTGCGTTGAGGATCGTGTCAGTGGGATTGTTTTCGGTGTCGGCCAAACCAAAGTTCGAGAAAATCGCATCCGCCCCCGCATCATACGATTGCGGGGCGAAGTCCAATTGTTGGGTTACAGAATCGCGATAGTCGACTTCGATGCTGTAGTCACCTACTGAATAGATGTCATCCGAATCTGCGGCCGCGATTCGCAAATACAACTTGCTGTAATTGCCAAGGTTTTCGATTTCGATGCTATGGTCATTGTCATATACGGAAGCCGACGCGGACTGGGCCAACACGTTTCCGTTTTCGTCGACCACTTCCATACGTGAGTTCAGCAAACTGATGCCCGCGGCTCGCAGGCGAACCGAAACACTCTCTCGGCCTGCGATGGGAGTAATTTCGTAGTGGTCGACATCCGTATTACTGGCAAGGCTACCGCGAACTCGGATCACGTTAGCTGACGATTCAAAACCGACTGGAGTCGGGATTGTTGTGGCCATCGTCAATTGATCATTGCTGATTGATTCGTATGGATCGCTACGCTGTCCATACAACGACTGAATCGCGTCGATGTCGGGTTGCGTAAGAATTCCCTTAGGCGCCGTGTACTGCCGGAACATGATCGACAGGGTGTCGAGATTGTCGTCGATTCCGAGAGTGTTGCCTGCTTCATGCAGCACGAGGCTGAAAAGGTCTCGGTCACCTTCGTTGATTGAATCTGGGTCAGGCCCTGTGTCATCGGCCCAGTCGTGATAAGTAAAGGTTTCGTTTGAATTGAGAACCAAGTCACCGGAATAGGTTCCAGCGACGGCTTGAAACGGCAGCGAGTTTGCCAGCAGGCCTTGCTGGGGAATCGCTCCAATTCGGAATTCTCCAAATCGAGGGTCGTCGGTCATCAACCCGGGGGCACCGAATCGGACGTCAAAGTCGTTTCGAAGCCCAATGTTGATGTCAGCGTGAATCGCCCATGTTTGGTAAGCACGCAGCGCCAGTTCTTGCCATTCGTGTCGGTCGGCAACTTGATCCAGCGTTTGATGCAAGTCGTTTTCATACTGGCCGACCGCAACTCCGTCGGCTGGGAAGCTGATCGAAAGGTCTCTTGCTTCTGGCCAGGGCGTGCCAAACGCGGCAAGTAAACGACGGGATTCAAGGGATTCGACCGAAATCGATTTGGTTTTTGAGCGGTTCTTGGCGGACATAGGGTAATTTCTAAAACTGAGGCAATAGAGAGCGTGGCGGGAGGGAATTGCAGTCGACGATTCCAATTACAGTTGGCTGCGCGTCGGGTTAGGCGTCCGGCTGCGTCGGGAAATTGAGTAGGCCGTTCGAACGTGCTTGTAGCCTTCCAACGACCGCAAATTGTTGAGGTCTTCGTCGTCGTCGAAACGCTTGACTTCGTACCCCGCGTGAACCGCTTTTGCTAGAAACATGAGTCCGCGTTGGTGGTTCACTTTGCCGGGCATCAGTGCATAGGTGCATGCTGCCTGGTAATACGTCCTTGGATCATTGGGTTCCTGGATTGCTAGTTCCAGCGAACCAATCGCTTCATCGAATCGCGCCAACCGAGCGTATTGAATCGCGCGATCGATCAAGGCTCGCTCGTTCGTCGGTTCAATCTTGAGGGACTGGTCGAATGCTTCAATGGACTCCGGATATTGCTTTAAATTGACGGAATAGACTTTGGCGATGTTGCGAAGGATCATCGGATTGTCAGGGTCAAGCTGCAGAGCACGTTGCAGGTCTGCCAACGAACAGAGAGGTTCTTGTTCGTCGATGGCCAGTGCGCGGGAAACCAACGCGTCAACGGAAAGCTCACTGCTCTGTTTCGCTGCTTCAAGATCTTTCGCGGCGAGTTCGCTGTGCCCCATGGCTTCATGTGCCTTCGCTCTCTTGACCAAGGAAAAAACATTTCCGGGTGACCGACGTTGCACTTCTGAATAATCTTTGATCGCTTCCTTGTATTTTTTCCAATTCAGATAGTTCGTGGCCCGCGCGTTCCAGGCGCGGACATTGTTGGGATCCAGTTCAATGGCTTTGTCAAAATCCAGGAGCGCGAACTGACGTTTACCTAGTCGTTGATGACAGCGGCCACGAAGGACATGCAGATCGGAAGAGTCCGGGGCATGCAGAATCGACCTCGTGAGCGAGAGTTTCGCATTTTCATACTGCTCGTCGGCGTATTGCGAGCGCGCCTTCAGCGTCCAAAGCGAGACGGACGGAACGATCTTTGAATCGTTCAGTGTGTTGAAAAACTGCATCGCTTGACGGTGTTTGTGTTGAGTCATCAGCCGGACCGCTTCCAAGTAGCGTTCCGAATCAGTGACTGCCGCAGTTTGCTCGGCCTTCTGGAGATACTCTCCCATGCTGGAGTCTCTGCCCAGTGATGCACGCCTGGCTTTCAAGAAAAACAGGGAGCGAGAGTCGCCTGGCAGTGGCAAGTATTCTGCAGCTGCAATCAACTGGTCAAGTCGTTGGAAATCTGAATCGGCAAGTCGCGTGTCGGTTGATTTCACCCACAGTCGTCTCGCTTCCAGTCGGCCGATTTGTAAAGCATGACGCTGGACACTCTCTAGCATTTCAGTGCGCTGCGGCGGTGATGCCTGACTTGAAATCAGTTTTGTGTAGCCGTCGGGATCGAAAAGCCCGTTAGATCGCAGTACTTCGATACCATCTTCGATATTACGAAGGCTCTCGCGGGCAGGGTCAGCGTTGATTCGCATCAGCGTGGCAGCCGACTGGGCCAAGAAATCACGAGAGCGTTCTGCCACCATCATCTGCTGTGATGTTTGACGCCACTGCAAAGCTACGTAGGCAGGCGGTATCGAAATCGCCAACAATAAAGCTGCGACTGTTCCGGCCGAAGTGAGTTGGGGATTACGTCGAAGCCATTTTTTGACCCTCGAACCGATCGGTTCTTCGGCGATCGCCAGCGAACGGCTAGCGTTTTCGTTTTCCAGATCGATACGCAGATCTTCGGCCGACGTGTAACGTTGTTGTCCCGAAAATTCCAAGCATCGGTTGATCACGCATTTCAAAGACGCCGAAACTTCATCGCTGGCTTGCCACGCAGGCGGCTGTTTTCTTTCTTCGATGGCACGTTGTAGATCGGTCGGCGCCATCGACGGAGGCGTCGTGTGCGGTAACCGTCCTGTGACAAACTGAAACATCATCACGCCCAACGCGTAGATGTCCGACTCTTTCACCGCTTCGGATTCTTGCAGCAAGAACGATCGGTAGGACTCGGGAGCCATGTAGGGCAACGTTCCGCCGACGACACGACTGAGGTTGTGGTTGAGTGATTGAGCCAAGTTGAAGTCCAACAAAGCTGGTTCGCCGTCATTGCGTATCAGCACGTTGCTGGGTTTAAGGTCGCCGTGCAAAATTCCTCTCGCGTGGGAATGAGCCAGGGCCGAAGCGAGCCGGACAAAGATCCACGTCGTCAGTGCGTTGCGATCCAGGTGTCGGAGGCTTTCCAAAGGCTTCAAAGCCGCTTGTTCGTCGGCCGCGGGGGCAAGCGAAAGCGACTGCGGAAACGAATCCTGTTGAAAGTCCGACATCGTCTTGTCGATGCGAGCTTCCACTGTGTCGATCAGGCTTTGACCCGCCGAGGATTCATCGTCTGCTTGGCCGCCCAGGACGTCATTGAGTGTCACGCTGCCCGCGTAAGGCATGCAAATGACCGTTCGCGAGTGGATTCGATGAACGCTATACAGAGGCACAATGTTGGTGTGCTGTAGCATCGCCATGCTCCGCGATTCGCGAAGATCATCGTCAACGACTTTCAACACCACGTAGCGATCCGCCAATTCAAGCTGCGTCGCTAGATACACTTTGCTAAATGCACCTGTGGCGATTTCGTGCACGATCTGGAATCCCGACGATTCAATTGCCTCGCGAAATTCTGAATCGAAATTTCCGTTCGCATCGGTCGGCGTTCCGCCCGAAAATGGTCGGATGGAACCTGTTCCTGGTAGCGGACGTGGTGAATTGTTCACCAGTCGTTGAAACCACTGTTCGTCTTTGACACCCGGCAGATCACGCCAACGCGAAACAAAGATGTCATGGCCATGGGCGGACCTCGCGCGAAAGTCTTCAAAGGCGATGTCAGCGACATTGGCGGGACGATCCAGCAGATCATTCCACTGTTCAAAGTACTCGTTCAGTTTGAGAGACAGGCCATGTTTGTACCGGAGTTCGATGTCAATCCGAATCAGTTCGGTGAGGGCATCGTGGTCGCCTTTGAGTCCATGCTCGGTCAGCAACGGACTGATCGTTGATCGTGAATCAGGCGTCCAGTTTTCCTCGAACTGGTCGATGGCTTCGTCCAAGCTGTCATTCATAGTGCGATTGATCATCGTGATACCCAAAGCCTTGTCGTGACGCATTGTTAGAAGAGCACGTTGGCGAACGAAACGTGCTATTTAATTAGGTAGAGGCAAATAGGTGGCGTTTGACCGCCACCTATTTTTGATAATTCGCAAGAGTTTTTAAAATGCAGATTGCATCGGCCAAACTCATTCGTTCAGCAGGATTCCTGCGAGACGTCGGCGACTATTTTGCAAGCTGCGTTCGACCGATCGACAGCTTCGATTAACCAACTCGCTGATTTCATCAACAGCGTGCCCTTGGATTCGCAAACTGAGGACTTCCCGATCAAGAGGTCTTAATAGCTCGAGAGTTTCTCGGACACAGATCTCGAAGAATTCGATCGATGATTGATCGCTTGGCACCGCGTCAATGCAATCCATCTGTTCGAGGGGGACATTGCGTTCAGTGTCGCGTCGTTGGGCTTGGTGATGGACTGCTTTGCTGCGCAATTTGTTCATTGCGATCACAGCCATCAGGTTCCACAGCGTCGCCCCGGGAGGAGCTTCGTAGTTGCCTGATTGCATCCCGCGAAACACACTTTTGAAAACCGATTGCACAATGTCTTCCGGTTCGGTTGACGCGGCCAACTTTTCGCCCAGATTTGATCGGACCAGCCCAAAGATGCGCCGTGCATATCGTTCGTACAGAATCGTCGCGGCTTCTTCGTCGCCATCACGAACCTGCACGACCAACGATCGGTCGGATGGGCTCAGCACACTGTCATGGCTCTCGTCAGTTGTCACGAATGTTTCAGAAAACGAGGGGCGAAGTCGACCGAAGACAGTGCGGACTACTTTATCAAGTTCGCGAATCATCGTCGCCCGCCGCTGTGAGAACGGCTGGGGCTGCACCGGATTAGTGTGAGCCGCAGCTCGCCGCAAACTCGCGTGACGCTGAAAGAATGTCCACCAGAGCATTGAAGCGGCTGCGGTCGCGTTTCCTCGCAGGTCGAGAAATGCCCCAAACGTCGACCGCAGCCGCCAATGGCAATCACTGGGAGTTAAAAAAATCTGCCGCTGACCCAGCAGATCTGCCCCAATTGGTAGAGGAGAATTCGACAAACATGTCCGCCAACTAAGTACAGGTTTTCTGTATTTAATTTTCGGTGAGTCGAAAGCAGCGTTATTTGCCGTGTATCAGGCGACTCGGATCCTTAGAGCGATTCGATGAACCACTGCACCCGTTTGCTGAAATCCAGGGGGTTGAGTCCCACGATTTGCTCGAAGTCTCGGATTCGGTCAGCTTTTTCGTAATTGCGAAAAGCTGGTCGCTTGGCGGTGTGATTCATCCATTTGGCAAATTCTCGCGGCTGACGTTCCGCCAGATAAAACATCATCGCCCAGCTGACCGCGTAGGCCTTGTCGACGGTTTTGTCGCTGTCAAACAACATGTCGTCGCCGATGAGTTGCACGACCGCTTTGTAAAAGTGGACTTCGTTTCGATCGCTTAGGGTGGATCGGATCAAGTTGATGCTGTCGGTATTGGCTCGATTGCTTGCCCGGGAGCCTGATTGCCGGCTGGTCATCGCCGGCGATTCGAACATTTGTCCGATGCCTTCGGTAATCCATTTGGGCGTATCGGTGACCCGGGAATGAACACCGGAGTTGAATGCCGATTGATGAGCCGCTTCATGACGCACGGTGGCCGCGATCAGCGACAAGTGTCCGCCGTCGTGCGTCAGCACGCGATTGGATTCGTTGGAATAGACACCGGCGACTCGCGACACATCGATTTTCAGTTTGCGAAACTCTCTGTACATGGCTTGCTGATCGGGAAAGACAACCGCGACCATCGGGAAGCGGCCTTCGCGAACGTTGACGCCGCGTTTGGTCATGTACGCAGTAAACGATCGGTGTGACTGTTCGAACAGCTGTGGCCAACGATCGCCGCGGCCTTTGGGTTGCACGACCAAGAAATTTTTCGTCGACGTGACTTCATACTCCGGACCATATTCGGCTCGTAACTGGTTGCGAAGCTCCGTCACTGGCATGGGCTCGTAGGCGTCTCGGATACGCCGCACGTTGTTTCCTTTTCGCGGATCCACCGAGTGAATGCTTCCGTCACGTCCGAGCACGATCATCTCGTGTGCCAGTTCGACCAACGCCATTCCCTGGTGTTGTTTTCCGGCGGAAAAAAATTCGACCATCCCGGTCGTCTGAGCAGAACAGTCGCTTGGAATCCAGCCGATCACCAAGGCGACGACGACTGCTAGGACAGCGATGGCCGGGCGGCGTGACGCAAAAACGAAGTCGCGGGTTGCCGGGCGTGCGGTTGGAAACGTTGCTTTTGTCATCAATTCTGACACTCTGAGGACACATCGGTTGGGACGGACGACTGAAGGCTAGGTTAGAATTTCAGCTGCGAAATGTGGGTTGCCTGTTTCAGCCTTCAATGTGCGAATGCGATCAGCGAATCCGACAAAAGGAGTCCGGTTATGAGGACAATGACAAACATGCCGTCAAATCAAATGGGAACTGCACGCCCTTTCTTTCGCAATCTGTTTGGTTTGCTAGTGGTCGGTCTGGCAACTTTTGCGGCATCGTCGGCGACCAGCCAGGAGGCCAAGGAGGTTGCGACCGAGCAAAACGAAGTTGACTCCGGAGCCGATGCCGATGACGCGGCTGAGCTAAAGGCCGATGTCTTGGAGTGGGTCGATCAATTGGATGCACCTAGCCTGAGCAAACGAAAACTGGCGGAAAAGCGATTGATCGAAGCCGGCGCCGACGCGCTGAAGTATTTGCCGGAAAAGAAAGCGGGCGTTTCGATCGAAGCCATCGAACGATTAGTACGCGTGCGCAAGGCGCTGATGATGTCCAAGACACAGACTCAGTCGTCTGCCATCACGATTCGATTGAACGACGTGGCTGATCTTGGCGAAGCACTCGAAGCGATCAGTCGGGACTCGGGCGTCGAATTTGAGCACCAGGCCGACGAATCGCAAAAGATCGATCCCGTTGCGACGCCGTTGTCGTTTTGGCATGCATTGGATTTGGTTCTGGATCAAGCCAACTTGGACGTCAACTTTTACGGCGGTGATCGAGGTGTCTTGGCACTCCAGCCACGCGAGGAAGGTCGGACTTCGCGAGTCGATTCGGCGGCTTACACAGGCGTGTATCGAATCGAGCCGATGTCCGTAAATTCGCGGCGTGTTCTTAATCAGCCATCGCAAAGTGGAATGAACGTGGCGATGGAGATTGCCTGGGAACCACGTATGACGCCGATCGGTTTGACGATTCCGATCTCGCAGTTGTCCGGAAAACTGGATGACGGTAACAGCATCAAGCCGCAAGAGTCCGGCGAGAAAATCGACATCGCGACCAACGCCGATTTGGCGTTCAGCGAGTTTTACTTGCCATTGGAACTCCCTGTGGGACGCCCCGGCAAAATTAAATCACTTTCGGGAACGATCGAGGCGCTGTTGCCCGGCAAGACACAGACGTTTGAGCTGCCGTTGAAAGAACCGAATCCCAAAAAAACGATCGATGCGTTGACGGTCGAAGTCGAAGAGATCCGTAAAAACGGCACGCTGCACGAAGTGCGTGTTGGATTGAAACTGGTGGATCCGGATCGATCCTTGGAAAGTCACCGGCATTGGATTTTTGAAAACCCGCTGTACGTTCGACTGAAAGATGGTTCGCGTGCTGAGCATCTCGGTTACGAGACTTATCGACAGTCCAAAGACGGTGTCGGTATTGGGTACCTCTTTGAGCTTGGTGACAGCTACTCCGAAGCCACGCTGGTCTACGAGTCGCCGACCGCAGTGGTCAACAACGAAGTTAATTTTGTGATACAGGACATCAAATTGCCGTGATTCGATTTTTCCTTGGCGTCTGCCTGATTCTGGGCTTGGGCACCGATTTAGTTGCTCAAGAAAACCTGCAGCCCGATGATCCCATTGCGTCGGTGGATGGTAAGCCTATTTTTCTGGGCGAATTGAATTTGGTCGTCGTCGATCGACTGAAAATACGGGACGTCAGCAAAGCGACGCCGCAAGTTCAACAGGCCATCGCGGCGACCTTGGTGCGTCAGCATTTAGCGATGAAGTCACTTCGGATACAGGGAGGAGAAAACCTTCAGCGGATCATCGACCGTTCGATCAGTGATTTGCAGAAGGACTTAGAACGCCGGGGGAGCAATTTGCAGGATCACGCCAAACAACGCAGTAGTGACGAAGCTTCGCTGAGAGAAACATTGGCGTGGCAGATCGCTTGGAAGGGGTATCTGAAGAGCCGTATGACGGACAAGAACCTGCGAACGTACTTCGCGCGCAATCAATCCAAGTACGTTGGCGGTCGGTGGGATGTGTCGCAGATCTTTTTGAAAATCGATCCTGCTGATCAGGCGTCGCGGGATGCCGTTCGTGAGCGACTTGCCCCGCTGATCTTGGAGCTTCGCCAGTCCGATGCACCCGAAGTATCGTTTGCCGCTGCGGCTCGCAAGCACAGCGAAGGTAGTGCGGCGTTGGCGGGAGGACGAATCGGCAGGGTGCAATCCAACGGTGATTTGCCCGGTAGTGTGATGGCGGCGGTCCGGTCGACCCCGGTGGGCAAGGTGAGCGAACCGGTGCAGTCGCCGCTTGGGCTGCACGTGGTGTTTGTGCATGATCACGAAAAAAGCGAAAGCGGTTTCGAGGATTTGACGGACCAATCGCAGCTGCGACGTGATGCAACGGATGCCTTGTTTGGGCAGTTGGTCGGGCAGCAGAAAGACGCCAAGATTTCATGGTACATTCCCGCTTTGAAACCGCCTGCCAACGTGAATCTGATTCCAAAGTAGGCCGCCGCATCGTAGAGGATCGCTGGCGGCATTCTTGGCGGGCAGTCAATGACCCAATTGGAATGTGTCCGCTCTGCTTATGTCGATCCTGCAACGATTCGAAAACCATATCGTCGGCGAACTAACGGATCACGAGAGGACGACGCTTCGCTGTAGCGCCGCTTGGTTTTTTTTGGTGCTGTTCGGGTACTACATTCTGCGGCCGATTCGCGAACAGATCAGCACCGAATATGGCATCAAGAATCTGTCTTGGTTGTTTTACGCGACCTTGGCGACGATGTTGATCGCGATTCCAACCTACTCGTTGCTGGTGTCAAAGTTTCACCGAAGAAAACTTGTACCTAGCATCTACGCATTCTTTTGTGTTGCGTTGTTGTTTTTTTGGGCGGCAATGTCCTTTGTTCCGAAGACGGCCATGATTGGTGGCACTCCGACGCTCGAATGGGTGGCGAGGTTTCTTTTCATTTGGATCAGCGTTTACGGTTTGTTCATCGTTTCGTTCTTTTGGAGCGTCGTCGGCGACATGCTTGCACCGGAGCAGGGGCGACGTTTGTATGGAATGATTGCGGGCGGTGGAACGGCGGGCGGAATGATCGCATCGTTGGTTGCCACATTCATGGTCGATGAATTGGGACAAGAAAACCTGCTCTTGATTCCAGTCGTTTTGTTGGTCGTCGGACTCTTGGTTTACTTTCGACTTGAAAAGGCCTGGGAGAGTCAGCAAGCGAGCGCTGTTGCCTTACCATCAAGCAGCGGAAAGCCGACGGGGGGAAATCCGTTTGCAGGGTTCACGGCGGTATTCAGTTCTCGGTATCTGTTCGCAATTTGTTTATATGGATTGTTTTTAGCGACCTGCGGCACCACGATCTATTTTCAGCAGTCAGAGATTGTCGAAGCCGCGTTTGACACAAAAGAAGCCAAGACGAAGTACTTCGCAATGATCAACTTTGCGGTGCAGGTATTGACGCTGGTTCTTCAGACGGCAGTCGTGGGGCGACTGATGAAACGCTTTGGACTTGGCCTGACCTTGGCGATTTTGCCGATCGCCTACATTTGCGGTATCACTTCGCTGGCGATCGCCCCAACGCTGGCAGTGCTTGCTGTTATTTCTGTGACGGGGCGGTCAGCCGAATACGCGATCGCGAACCCAGCACGCGAAGTGCTCTTTACGGCGGTACGTCGCGAGGATCGATACAAAGCCAAGAGTTTCATCGACACGATCGTGCGACGAAGTGGTGATGCTTCGGTCGGAACCGTTTATCGATTGATGCGAGAAAGCTGGGGGATCGCGATGACGACGTTGTCTTGGTGCATCATTCCGATTGCCATCGCGTGGTGTTTTTTGGCATGGTTTATCGGATACGAAAACAAACGGGTCATCGCGGAATTGGATGATCAAGTGCAAGCGGACAACGACTGAGCCCAAAAGGATCACGCTTCGGCGCAGTAGCAATTGGCAACGAAAAAACGCTCGCAGCTGGTGTTAGCTACGAGCGTCAAGTGGGAGCATCCAGCTGTCTTTGCACTAGCTGCGTTTAAAGTTCAGGCCGCCCGTCTTGGTGCCATCCAGCTTGAAAGCGAATCCGGAATCATTGGCCGTCCAGTCGCCAACCATCTGCTGAAGGTCAGCGGAACGCACTAGAGTCAGGCGTCCTTGGGCTAGTCGGTACTCGCCGTCGAATTTGCTGGATTTGCCATTCTTGGTTGCCGTCCATGTGAACGTGCCATCCGATGCCAAGTTGAGTTCAACCGATTGGCTGCCGGGGAGACTGACCCGCCAAGTTCCCACGTGTCCTGCTGTCGTGTTCGGCAGAGTAGCCGTCGCTGCGGTGAACTGCGGAATGGTTGTAGTTGTTTCCGGAGTCACTTTGGTCGCTTCGCCGCCAGCTTTTGAGATCGACGCTAGAGCCTGCAAAGCACTTTGCTGAGCCGTTGTTGGAGCCGACTTCTGAGCTGGCGTTTGGGTGGTTGCCGGTTGGGCGGCAGGTGAGGTAGCCGGTGTGGCGACGTTGGCAGGGTTTACCGAATTTGTCTGGCCAGTGATCGTGCTTGCCATCGTTTGTGTTCTGAGCGAAGAGGTCGCTGAAGGCTGTTGATTGGTTGTTTGGCTGACCACAGGCATAGACCGTTGTGGCACTGTGCTTTGTGTCGTTGGCTGGGGCACCGCCTGTGCCGAGATCGATGGCGTAGACGGTTGCTGATAAGTGACTTGGCTGGAAGCAGGCTGCGAGTAAATCGTCTGCGGTTGCGTGGGCTGTACGTAGACGCTTTGCGAGTGAACGGATTGTGAATAAACGGGCTGCGAGTACTGCGGTTGAGCGTAGGAGGGTTGCGAGTATACGCTGGTGGCTTGGGATGTCTGGTACTTCACCGTCGGGCGGCGAAAGTTCATCGATGGACGCGAGATGGATGGCCGCGGAAAGGACCGGCTGAGTCCGCCGCCGAAGCCGCCCCCAAATCCGCCGAACCCACCGCCACGTCCACCGCACGCAGAGGCGGGGAGAGTGTTGGCAACGATTCCGGCAAGAGCGGCGACGACCAGGATGGTTGATTTAAGCTGACGATTCATTGTTTCGCTCCAAAAAGTGTTTTCAGTGGATGGATTTCGGTTTTGCACTCAGTGGGATGACTGCGTTGCTAAATATCCAAGCGGGGCACGGTTCAAACTGTTACGGCATTTCACGAAAAAACGGGAACGCGGTTCGTTTTGGTTTCACAAAACTGCAAAACCTCACGCCCACGTCCCCGCCGAGCCATCCTCGAATCAAGTATTCAGGTCAGTCAGCGAGCCATGACGCCAGGGTTTCTTCGGCTGTCTTGGTCGCTTTTTGCGGAGCCAGTTCTTTTTCCATCGCGTTGGCGATGCGTGCGACGTATTCCACTGTCGCTTCCAACGCGTCGTCCGATGCGGTGGCATCAAGCTTGGCCACAAAAAGGATCAGGTACTCGCCTGCCGAATTCTTTTCGATCGCCCAAGATCCAATCTTGGTGGCCGAGCTCTGACGCATCAGTCGCATCATCAATTTCGTATCGGGGGCTTTGGTAGATGTGGAAACCAGCGACCAAATGCGTCGGACGTCGGCCAATCGGTAGTACTCGGTTTTCTTCGTGACAAAAACAGACTGGGTTTTGTCCTTTGCGACTTCACGCTGGATCAAATAATTGCCTGTGCTATGGAGCGTGTACTGAATTTCGGCGTTATCCAGGACTACTTTGGTAGGCAGCGGTGACTCTTTCCACGTCCCATCGATCAGAGCTTTGATCTCGCTGATGTCCACGCAAAAGCTGACTGCACCGGCCGTCGGCGAAAACGATTGAGCGATTGCGACCAGTTCGCCATCGCTGTTGACGACCGGTCCGCCGCTGTCGCCACGCCGAATCGCCGTCTGTGTTTCGACGACTTTAAAATCATGTTCGCCGTGGTCCGAGTCGAATTTTTTGTCGTAGACGGCGCGGACCGTTCCCGAGGAGTAGACCCACAGCACATCACTGCCGCCGGGGTTTCCAATCAAATCGACTGCCGTACCTGGCTTGGTGCTGGACTGGGCCAATTCGATCGCTTGGGCCCCCTCGGGAAGTTCGGGCAATTGAATCAAGGCTAGATCACGTTTGCGATCGACTGCGACGACTTTGCCTTGTTTGCCAAGCTTGAGGATGTTGTCCAAGTAGCTCTTGCGTTTCACGGTTGGCAGGTCGCCCTTCATTTCGGGAAAGAAGATAACGGCGTTTCGGCTATCTCCTACAACATGTGCGTTGGTGATGACCAAGCGTTTTTCGGCGTTCACCAGCACGCCTGTTCCGCTCGATGTTTGGTCATCGGCGTCGGCGGTGATGATCCAAACTGTCGAAGGAAGCGCTTTTTGGTAGTTTTCTGCATCCGCGTAAACGCTCGCTGGGAGGCTCAGCAGCACAGCAAGGCCGCAAACGCAGATCAGCAGCTTTCGGTCGATTTTGGGCGTTAACATTGGTTTTTCTCGCTCTTGGGGGATGGCTCGCGGCGGTTGATCCGCCGCTGGATGGTTTGACTCTCCTTTGAAAGCGTGATCCGTGTGGCCGTGTTACAGAAAAAAACGGGCCGGCAAAAATCGGCAGTGTTTTCACCGAGCCTTTTTGAAGTTCAATGCCAAGCTGGGGGAGACTTCCAGACGAAACGCTTGGTTATCGGTTTGCGTGACGGTCCCGGCGATTGATGTTTTGTCATTGCCGGTCAGGGTCAATCGGTTGCCCGATTTGGCTGCTGTCCCCACTGAGACGTGCGATTGGCCGTTCTTTTGGTGGACAAGCTGAAATTTGCGATCAGCCGTGATTGCGATTGCAAACGCTTCGGTGCTGCTGATGGCTGCTGACCAAGTCCCAACCAAAGTCAGTTTTGGGACTTCAGCTCTCGTTTTGACCGCGTCCGTCTTTGCTTTTACGACGGTCGGTAGGGGAGGCGAGGATGGATTGATCAGCGACTGAATATTGATTTTTCGCTGGGGCTTCCTTGCGTCGGCGCTGGTCGTTTGCTCGGCGAGTTTCGTGGAGCTTTCAAAGACTGCGGCCATTGAAATTTCCGAAAACAGGTCGTCCTTGGCATGGGCGATCGTCGGGTGGATAATTTTTGACGCAAATAGGATTGCGAGCAGGGTGGCGATTGCAAACGTGACACGCATGGCAGCGGTGACCTCAAAACGAAGGGATGGCACAAAGGGCGACGATCGATTCTGGCGTTCGTCTCTTTTCCTGAGCGTCAAAAGACACCGTTTGTTACATCGTTGCTTTTTCCCCTTATGAATTCGTGTCGCCGACGCTCGCCCATTTCTCCGGTCGCTGCAATTGCTTGCCAGTATCGATCGAACGCTTGGCAATCGTTCCGCACGGTCGGCATCCGAATGTTATGGCCAATCCAGGCAAAAGAGCGTGCGGTAGCTGCCAATCAAAGCTCTTTGTTTTTTTTCGGTAACACATTTCGATGCTCGTCGCTTGGTCTCTTAGTCAACAACAACCACGGAAACGACGAGCCGCGGCAAGCTCACTGTTTCCTTTTCAATCAAACCTGCCGCCTTTGGAGAACAGAACGATGTTGAAACGAATTCTATTTGCAGTTGCCCCGCTGATGTTGGTCGCTACTTCCGTGATGGCCGAAGACAACTTGATGTCACGACTGGCCAAGTTGGACGTCAACGACGCCGCCGCCAATGCAGCCGAAGTGGCCGACGCCGATGACTTTGGCCAAGCCGACGTCGATGCACTGCTTGGCGACGACGAAGACAAGAGTAGCGAGGATGCCGTGGCCGCCTGCTTCCGCCGCGTCGGATACGGCTACAACTACTGTCGTTCGTACAACAGCTACAGCAACTACCGGTACCACAACTACTACACCCCCGTGTACCACAGCTACCGCTACTGTGCTCCGACCTATCACTACACACCGGTGACGTACAGCTACTACACACCTGTGTACACCAGCTACTGGGGATGCTGGTAATCAATAAGCATCTCACGATGCTCTACGCCGAACCTGACAACCTGCTTGTCATCAACCAAAGCTTGGCGATCTGCGACTCAACGCGGTCGCCAAGCTTTTTTTGCAAACACGAATCAATCATTTACGAAAGCAAACCGATGAAAAAAATCATTTACGGCGCTGTGCTCGCAGCCGCATTTTGCACGACAATGTCGTGCGTAAAGGCCGACGAAGTCGATTTGGCTCGCGTGTTGGGCCACGGTCAAACCTGTGACCACGTCATCAACTTGGTGATGCGACATGGCATCAATAATCGTGTCGATAACTATTCGGCAGGGATCGTCCACAACGCTGGTTTTGGACCGATGGCGATCTCCAGCACTGACATCGGTGACTTGGAGCTGATGCAAGTCACGTCGATGCCGCATAGCGATCCAGCCTGTGGGCCCAAGTTCGCTGTGGTGCTACGAAACAACAGCACCCGAGAAGTCTGTGGGCCTCGCGTTTCGGCGGTGGCACTGTTGGGTCGCATCCGTTCCACGTCGCCCACGTCGGTGGTAAAGGTCGAAAAAATCTGCGCCGGTCAGTCCATCGAAGTGCACGTGCAATTACCCGTCGAAGCGCTTTCGATGGGGAACCACAACGGCACGCTTGTGGGTTTTCGCCGCTTGTTGGTCGCGGTCGATAGTTTCGATCAGTTCGTGGAAAACAACGAAGCGAACAATATCAAAGTGTTTGACCTCGCTTCGATTCCTATGGCGGCAACGACGGTCACGCCAGCGTTGTCGGTAGAGACATCGGCAGGGCAGCAGTCGGCTTCGGTGTCATCCACGACGCCGACTCCAGCGACGAATGCGATGCCTGCAACTGCCCCGAGCGTCGGTACGGCGCCCGCCGCGGATGAATTGCAGTCGGCCATGCAAAAGCTGAACGCTGCAACTCCTGCTGAGTCAGTCCTCTAGTGCCGAGTCGCCTTTGTATTGGTTGCCGGTTTTGCGTCAGACTGTCGGAAGACATCGGATCGCGGTCAGGAGCGTTCAATGAACGACGTTCGGCTGCGATCCGAAATCCGGCAACGGTTGCAACTGACTTGGGCAATGAAGCTCAAGCCGAACGCTACTTGGGCGACGCTGTCAGTTCAACCAAGTCCTTGGGGCCTTGGTTGCGGTTTGCTTCGATCGCTTTTTGTTCCAGTTCGGCGTCGACCAAATTGTAGAAGACGTCTCGCTGACGCGGCTGGAACCCGAGTTCTTCGATCGCTTCGCGGATTTGATCCAGCGATAGAAAGTGCACCGTACCCGCTTCGGCGACCACGTTTTCTTCGATCATCAAACTGCCCATGTCGTTGGCTCCAAAGAGCATGGCCAACTGCCCCATTTTCAGTCCCTGCGTGACCCAGCTGCTTTGAATGTTGGGGACGTTGTCAAGGAACAGCCGCGAAATCGCTTGCGTCTTCAGATACTCAAACGAGCCCGCAGGAGCCACGTGATCTAGCTCCGTATTGTCTGGTTGGAACGTCCAGCAAATGAAGGCCGTAAAGCCACTTGTTTCATCTTGAAGGTCACGCACACGTTCCAGGTGTTCGATGCGCTCGGCCAAGGTTTCGACGTGGCCAAACATCATCGTCGCGGTGCTGATGCCACCGAGTTGGTGCCAGACACGCATGACGTTCAACCAATCATCCGTCATGACTTTGCCGCGAGTCAGTTCGTTGCGTACGCGGTCGACCAGTATCTCAGCTCCGCCACCTGGAATACTCCCCAGTCCGGCGGCTTTCAAACGCGTCAACACTTCCTTGATCGACAAGTTGTTGACCTTGGTAAAGTGATGCAGCTCAGGCGGGCTGAATCCATGCACATTCACGCTGGGAAACGCCGTCGTGATATCGCTGAGCAGTTCTTCGTACCACTCCAACTTGTACTTGGGGTGCAGTCCGCCCTGCATCAAAATTTGATTGCCGCCTAGTGCGACCGTCTCTTCGACTTTCTTGAGCAACTCGGCTCTGGGCAATACATAACCTTCGTCGCTCTTGGGGCCGCGGTAGAAGGCGCAGAAATTACAGACCGCGGTGCAGATGTTGGTGTAGTTGATGTTTCGATCGACGTTGTATGTCCGGTACGGTTCCGGGTGCATTCGCCGCGAAACCTTATCGGCAGCGGCACCAATCGCGGCCAGATCATGGCTTTGCAAAAGCTGCAGGCCGTCAGCGGCGGAAAGTCGTTCTCCCGCGACGGCTTTGTCGAGAATGTCACGGATCGAAGCGTCGGGGGCGGAAGCAATCATGGTGTGTCTTTGAGTAAATCGATCGTTTTTTTAAAGCGTTGATTTGGGTGTGTCTACCAAACCCAATGCCGTTGCTTTCTCTTGAAACGCTTGCAGCCCCGCTCGTTCGCCGGGCCCCAGATGAAAGTGGAGGTTTTCTACAAAATAACGGTGCAAGTCTTCGTTGGTTAGCCCGTGCGTTGCAGCCTCGCGGCTGGCAATCGTTTCCAACGACCTTAGCCCCTCATCGCGGCTGGCCTGCAAAATCTCTGCCAGTCCTGTGGTGTCCACGCCTGGCCGGGCCACCCACATCGCAAACACAAAAGGAAGCTCCGTCCATCGGCACCAGCGATCGCCTAAATCCCAGATTTCTTCGTACACGCCGTGCTCGGGATGCATCGCACGATCGCCGATCACCAAAATCGCATCGGCATCAACCGTTTCGGGGGTCTGGTCGATCGCTAGCGGAATCGTTTCCGGACTCAGCCCATGCATCTCGCTTAACAAAACGCGTACCATCGCGGCGCTGGTGCGACTGCCTTCGTCCAGTGCCAGTCGCTTGATTTGTTGGATAGGTACGCGGCTTAGCAGCCGGACGCTCCAGACGGGACCGCGGCAACCGATCACTGCGTTCGACACGATTGAATAACCGGTTGCCCGAAAGTACTCGACCGACGGAATCAGCGCGACGTCTAAACGTCCCGCGGCGAGGTCTTGCGCCAGCCGGCTGGGCAAATTCAGCGACAGCTTGCCAATGCCGCTCAAACGTTCGCGCAAACCACAGATCAGCGGCTTGGTGTTCAGATACGATACGGCGCCAATGCGGATCATGTTTCTAGTGACAAAGAAAGAAATCGGGTGCCTGGGTGGCCAAATACGAGTCTGCGATTACTAAGTGTGCGATTACTAAGTGTGCGGTTACTAAGTGTGCGGTTACTGCGGGTACGATCTAGTGCGTGGCAGACGGATGTATATTGTCGCCAGTTTGACGTTCCCGTTTGCAAGCCATCTCGGACCGCCCCGTTCAATTTCCCAAAGAGGAAAGTTCACGAAGAATCCACAGCCGCTGTAAGTCACCAACATGCGGAAAACCGCATTCGGCACGCTTCCTTTACCGCAAAAGACTGGCCCCGCATAACGTTTGCCGAATTTTACACTGCGAAGCGAAAATCGTCGTCGGGGCACTCAACGGTCGTCTCACGACCATTTTTCGGGTCGTGGAAGGTAATTCTGTCAGCGTGAAGCCAGATTCGCTTCGCAGGCTCTTCAATCGAATCGGCGGGTTTCGAGGGAACCGTCGCCGGAAATTCAGCCCCGTACTGGTGATCGCCCACGATCACGTGCCCTCTCTGAGCTGCCTGGATGCGCAATTGGTGCATGCGACCAGTGATCGGGCAAAGTTTCAGCAAGGTGCGGTTGGTTGCAGGATCAAAACCTACGGTCTGAACCTGTGTTTGTGCAAGTTTGGCTCCGTCGGCCGATTCACTGCAGACTTCGCCACGCGGTTGATCTGGAATTTTGCGTAACCAGTCTTTCCAAGTCGATGTGGCGTCGGTCGCGTTGCCGACGACCCAGGCGAGATACGTTTTACGGACTTTGCGAGCCGCAAACTGATCACTTAACAAACGTGCGGCGCGTTTGGTGAGTGCCACCAGGATCACGCCGCTGACGGGACGGTCCAATCGGTGAGGAAACGCGGCATAATTGCTGCGATCGCGGATTTGTTCTCGCAGTCGGCTTTCTAAACTCTCTGCACCGTGGGGCGCTTGAGTCGACAAACCCGCAGGTTTGGAAACCGCAAGAAACGATCCGCCATCATGAAGGATTTTGATCGCGTTCATGATTCAAAATGAGGGAACCGAGGTGCTGCGTTAGCGCATAAAAAAAGCAAGAGATTCCGGCCACGAAAGGTTTGTCGCCGAAGCAACGAACCGTTCACGAATCTCTCGCTGAATATGTTGTAAGGGTTGACAACCATTCGTCAAGAGCGACAAGGCGTTTGCAGAAATAAAATTGAGCGCACGCATCGCGATGCGAAGCCGTTTTTGCGCAACAAATTCGATCAATGGTCGTTAATCCGCGCGAATTCAATCGCTTTGGCTTGTACTGCGCCTCCATCATCAATCAAGATGCGTCGTGATGGCTTCTTCATTCAATCCGCAGCCGAATCATCACTACCATTTCGTCACTGGGCGTTTGGCTGCACCAGCGATGCGCGAGATTGTTTCGGCGCTAGCACAACAACACGGTTTTGCGCACACGATCGGTACGATGCCGATCACAGTCGCCGCGCTGATGACACCGCGGTGGTTGATACGGCAGTTTGCAAAACCGGAGGTCGCGATTCCGGCGGACGCCACGCATGTGATCGTGCCAGGCTACTGCGAAACAGGCATCGGCGAATTGTCTGACGCTCTTGATATTCCCGTGATTTGCGGCCCCAACGATTGCCGTGCGATTAGCGAATGGTTTGGCGGCAAACCGCTGAAGGATGATTTCGGGCAGCACGACATCCAGATCATCGCCGAAATCAATCACGCACCACGGATGACGGTGGAGCAAGTGTTGCAGTACGCCAGCGCATTGAAAAACGACGGCGCCGACGTCATTGATTTTGGTTGCGATCCTGTCGCGCGGTGCGACCGTCTCGGCGAATATGTTGCGGCTTTGACGGACGCAGGACACCGCATTTCGATTGATACGTTCGACCCATGGGAAGCACAGCAAGGTATAGCTGCGGGCGCGTCGTTGGTGTTGTCGGTTAATTCGTCCAACCGCCAACAAGCCGCCGACTGGGGCTGCGAAGTCGTGGTGATCCCGGATAGTCCGGATGATGAAAAAAGTTTGCATGAAACGGTCGAGTTTTTGGCCAGCAAAGACGTCGCGATGCGTTTGGACCCCATTTTGGAACCCATCGGGTCGGGCTTTGCCGCCAGCTTGCAGCGTTACTTGAATTGTCGCAAACGTTATCCCGATGTTGGCATGATGATGGGCATCGGCAACTTGACCGAATTGACGGACGTGGATTCGGCGGGCGTGAACCTGATGTTATTGGGGATCTGTCAAGAATTGGGCATTCATAGCGTGCTGACGACGCAGGTGATCAACTGGGCGCGGACGTCCGTGCGCGAATGCGATGCAGCACGCCGTCTGACGTACTACGCGGTGAAGCACCAGATTCCACCCAAGCGACTTTCGCAAGAATTAGTCATGCTACGTGACGCCAAACTCAGACCCTATTCACCCGCGTTGCTGCAATCGCTTGCCGATTCATTAAAAGACAACAACTATCGCTTGTTTGCGCAAGACGGCGAAGTTCATCTGCTGGCTTCACAGCTTCATCTCAGCGACGCCGATCCGTTCGCATTGTTTGATCGGCTGCTACAAGAAAGCAGCTCCGCCAACGTCGACTCAGGGCATGCATTTTATCTAGGCTACGAAATGGCCAAAGCATCGATCGCTCTCACATTGGGTAAACAGTATGAACAAGATCAAGCACTCGATTGGGGCTTGCTGACCAAGGACGAGGACCTCCACCGAATCAAGCGAAGCAGCCGGCACCGCAACTGAACTCGCCCTTAAAATCAACTCTGCTGACAGTCGCGGCTAGAACAACGCGGCTCTTTTAGCATCTGCACTACACCCGGCTGCTTGAAATGACTCAGCCTGCTAATTTGGCAACTATGAGCCTTCCGACAAACCAGCTTCCCTATGTCCGCGAGCTGCCTGCGAACTTTTCGATCGAAAAAGGGTTCGCGGTTCTCTCACAGCTGCCTGGTTGCATATGGTTTGATTCAGCTTCGCGAAGCATCCCCGGCCGCTCCGGGGATCAGCCGCATTTGGATCGCTATTCGTTCATTACCGCTGACCCCATTCGGCGGCTGGTCGCTTCGATCGGCGATCCGAATCCTTGGCCTCAGTTGCATCAATGGGCCAGCGAATTGCCTAACCAATCACGCAGCGATCTGCCGCCATTCCAAGGTGGTCTCGCGGGGCTGATCGGGTACGAAGCGGGAGCTTGGCTCGAAGACGTCAACATCGCCGCGGACAACGATCTGCCAACCGCAGCCCTGTCGGTTGGTCTCTACGACTGGACCATTGCCGTCGATCACGAACAAGGCAAAGCGAGTTTGATTTGCCAAGGCCTCTGCGTCGACGGCACCACTTCGTTGGATGTCGCTGTCCAACGAGCCGATCAGATCGAGACCCTGTTAAGTGATTGTCGCGAAAGTGAAGGCTCCGACGACGCTAATTCCAAAGCCGTCGATCGATCCACCCTACAAACGCCAGACTACGCCGCCGACACGCCCAGTAATTTCACAAGCGAATCATTTCGCGGTGCCGTGGCTGACATCGTCGGCCGCATTCGCAAAGGAGACTGTTTTCAGGTCAACTTGGCGCAGCGGCTACTGCGCGATGTCGACTGTCCACCTAGCGAACTTTACCAACGTCTGCGAAAAACCAATCCAGCTCCCTTTGGCGGCTACTACGACGGCGGCGATTTTACGGTGCTAAGTAGTTCGCCCGAAGGCTTCCTGAGCGTGCGTGGTTCGTTGGTTGAAACTCGTCCGATCAAAGGCACGATCTCGCGCACGGGCAACGCTCATTTGGACGCCCTGCTTGCAGAACAACTTCGCGATAGCGCCAAAGATCGCGCGGAGAACGTGATGATTGTCGATCTGATGCGCAACGATCTTTCGCGAGTCTGCACCGACGAGAGCGTCACCGTGACTCAGCTTTGCCAAGTCGAACGCTACCAGTATGTGCAGCACCTTGTGTCGGTCGTCCAAGGTTACATACGCGAGGATGCCAGCGTGGTGGATTTGCTAGAAGCGTGTTTTCCAGGTGGCAGCATCACTGGAGCGCCCAAGATCGAAGCGATGCGAGTGATTGCCGAATTGGAACCCAATCCGCGAGGCCCTTATTGTGGTTCGTTGGGGTACATCAGTTGCGGCGGAAATGCGGATTTCAATATCTTGATTCGCACGATTACGGCGACCCAGCACCACTGGCAAATTCCTGTCGGCGGCGGCATCACGGCGCGTAGCATTCCGTCTGCCGAAGAAGCCGAAACGTGGGCGAAGGCCAAAGGCATGCTGCAAGCGATCGCAAACGAAGAATCGCTAAGCTGAGCGGTCGCTATCTGCCGTTTTAACCCATCCACGGCGTGTTCCGGCAAGAATGTGATCCGATTCGTCTGGCCTTCGCCATCACGGACGATGATGTGTTTATCATCCCGAGCTGATTGCTTCTTTTCCGTGACAACGCCGTGCACCCGGCCAAGGGGCTTAGGCGTCAAGGCTTGCCCTGGCAACGAAATCCCAGCAAACCGACCGCAAGGCAGCTCGGGGCTCCGAAATTGGGTGCTTTTCAACCCTAGAGCATTTTGCAAATTGATATAGGTCGATTCTTTTCCCGGCGATAAATTGTGCGCTTCTCGTTCATGGAGGTGCACAGATGAGAGCGTTGAGTATGGATTTGCGGGAACGGATCTTGGCAGCCGTTCACGAAGGTAAGGAGAGCATGCCGAAGATCGCGATCCGGTTTTTGGTGAGTCACAAGATGGTTCAGAAGCTCGAGTATCAATGGCGTGACATGGGGACGCTTGAGCCTCAGACAACACAAGGTTGGGCGGAAACGATTATTGACGGACAAGCAGTGCGAGCGACTTGATAAGTTTGTCCGCGATGATCCAAGCCTAACGCTTGAGCAGCTTCGTACGAAACTGCGTGTGGACTGCTGTTTGAAGACGATCTGGATGGAGCTACGGCGGCAGGGACATACGCATAAAAAGAGACCTTGCATGCCAGCGAGCAAGAGCGAAGTGACGTCAAAGAACGAAGGATAAGCTGGAAAAAGCAGCAAAGTCGACTGGAGATCAGCAAGCTTGTGTTTCTGGACGAGACAGGTGCCAAAACGAACATGACGCGTCGCTATGGCTGGGGCCCAAGTGATGAGCGAGTGATGGATTTAGTTTCGCACGGGCACTGGGAGACGACAACACTGATCCACGCGATTGATTGTCGTGGCAGTCGAGCGTCGACAATCACCAACGGACCGACCAACGCGTGGGTCTTCGAAGCCTATGTGGACTGGTTGTTGGCTCCCGCTCTGCGTCCCGGCGATATCCTGATCATGGACAATCTGTCGAGTCACAAAGGCGGGGCCGTGCTCGAGAAGATTCGCGCAACGGGTGCGGAAGTTCAATTCTTGCCACCCTACTCACCGGACCTCAATCCCATCGAGCAGATCTTCTCCAAGATCAAAGCTCATCTACGTCGTCTAGCTGTTCGCACCGAACGCAAACTTTACAACGCAATCGGTAAAGCGATCGACACAGTTACACCTGCTGATTGCCTCAATTGGTTTCGCAACTCAGGCTACATCGCACAGAAAAAGTAAAAATGCTCTAGTAGCCGGTTTACTTGTCGGAGAGAACGCTCGGCGTGTAGCGATCCGTAGCTTACGGAGCATTCAAAAAGGCGGTTTGACCATCGTTGCTTTGTCGCTCGACCGCGGGGAAACCGGACGATCGTCGATCGGTTTTTCGCTTTGTGTTCAACCGGCACCACGCCCCGTCGTTGGTGCTGCCCTGGATGGTTTTAACTCCACGTTCCCGGCATTCTTTACTGATCCATGCTAACTGTCTCCTGGTTTCCATCACGACCAAGTTGGCAGAGTGCGAGTCCAGCAAAAGATCCGCATGCGATCGCTTGGTCACGAACGTCTCAAGTCAATGTTTGCGATTCTGGGGAGTGCAGAGGGAGCAAGCCGTGTTGAACTTGCCCAGGTCCATCGAAAGGATCATCATAGAGGTGTAAGAAGTTGGAATGTCTGACTGTGACGTCTCAGGGAAACGATCACGGCTCGGTCAGTAGGGAAATCCAGCCGACTTGCCTCAAGCCACACGCTTCATAGATTGTTTACGCGACCGAAACACGCACCGGGCACAATCTGCGCAAATGCAACTTATCGCGGTTTTACTCGCCTGCATCGGCTTTGGTCTTTACGCGATCATCAAGCGCACACTGCCAATAGGGCCGCGTCGAAAAGTTATTGACGCGCCAGCCAGTTGGGCTGGCGTTACGCTAGTCATCTTGCCATTTGCTGCTGCTAGCGTCTTTTTTGCATGGAGATGGGTTGCAAGGACATATTATTCAAGCTCTCACTTAGCCGACCAATGGTCGGTTTTAGGGCCTGCGATCATTCTTTTTCTCTCGATCGCTGGTTGCCTATCCATTGCGAAACGTTGGTCTGTTCCAAAGCACTACGATGGAACGTGGATAGCCTACACACCCTACCAATCGAAAGAACGGTCTCCTGATTTCTCAATGCTTGAAGCTTCAACTGACATGACTGACCAAGTCTCGGAAGGTGGATAGCCAATTTGATACGCCGACGCCAGGAATGCATGCAATTTGAATTAAAAGATCGACCGTGCGGACTCGGTGAACCCTGCCGTTTTCCGGATGAATTCCACGAGGTGCATCGCGCTTTTACGTTTTGCAATCCACTATCCGGCGACGCATAAATTCTTGATGTGATTCTGATTCAGTCGCCTTTCGCATTCTTTTTGCTTTGGGTCTTGTACCTCTGTCGCAAGCTACGGCGACACTGCCCTGGATGCCAGCGTGCAACATCGCTGATTCAATCCCCCTTCAGCAAAACGAAGCGTCAGTGGACTCAGGGCGGATATCGTTGCCCAAATTGCAGTTGCGAGCTCAACATGGAGGGTGAGGTTGTCGCGTACAGTTCAGAGTCAGCGAAACCACGATTCGCAGCCGGTTGGATGATGATGTGCGTTACGCTTGCGATCCTAGGGGCCGTCCCCGGGATCGGGCTCATGTGGTTCTTGCTCCGCCGCTAAACAAACTGGCCGGGGCATCGATTTGCTTCTGCCCGCTACAATCGCGGATAGCCAGTGTGATGCACCGCAGTCCGGCTTGCCTGCGTTGTGAATTGGAAGATCGACCATCCGGATTCGGTGATCGCTGGGGTACGTCGATAAGCATGCCCGAAATCAATGCATAATGAAACGCTCTACGATGCTTGTCGCTACCTCGGCATCGATCCTCGGCTTCGCCTTGGTTCGTGGCTTCGTTTTGCTGGACTTCTATGGAGCGATTTTATTTTCGTTTTTCGGGATGGTAAGCGCGCTGGCGGTTGCTTGCTCAGTTCGTGCTCTGTCCGAAGGCAAGCGTCTATCCGCGTGTATTTGTGGACTGCTGGCTGTGCTGACGCTTGCTCCCGTTGCGTTTCCTAAAGCTTGCTTTGCCGATTATCCATTCATGGCTACAATGGCCGACATTCAACGGCGAGTTCGATCGATCCAACGCGAACTCAATACGGATCCCGAGTTGTCGGGCGTAGACCTTGAGTTCATGGCACCATCGGGAACCAAGCAGAAATGGGTTCAGGCAACTGGATCGGTGGAAACGAAACACGCGTTTGAACGCCTGAAGTCGAATCTGGAGCGGCTTGAATTTCTGATACGCTACAATCTTCTCGTCGGTGGCGAAAAGATTGAAGCCGACCAGCCATGACGACGAACCCTGACATGGCCAGAGTGCGCGATCCGGGGCTTTGCAATCGGTACATTAACCGCGCTTGCTCGATCATGTCCAACATTTTCGGGCGGCGTACGAAAACGTCGACTTTGCAGCATGCTAAACGAACACGACTATATCGAGGCCATCACAAGCGGCGATGACGCTCGATTGGCGCAGCTACTTCGCTCTTGCAACGGCGACGAACCGCTTGTCGCGTTGATCGCGGCCAGACGGCCAACCAACCACTCGATTGGTTTCGGCATGACTCTTTTGCAGCTCGCATCGATCAGAGAGCGCAAACCCGGGCACCCGTCAAAGTTGTTGATTGATCACGGTGCCAAAGTCGATTTGCATTCAGCCTGTGGGTTGGGCATGACCGAACGCATTCAATACCTTTTGCGCGACCGCCCTGTGGGGGTGAGTGATCAAGTTGATACCTACTTTCCGATCCAGTTTGCGATCACCGCTGGGCGACCCGAAGTGATTCAATTCCTGGTGGAACACGGCGATGACGTGAACCGCAACTTTAAAAAGGTCGCGTATTTCGGCTGGGAAGATGACGCGATCGGCCAGGACTATCTCCCTTGGAATCCCATCCATATGGCATCGCTTTGGGGATTTAACAAGGAGCGTGTGCCGGTAGCTCAAGCACTCGCTGCAGCTGGGGCTAACCTGAACGCAGTCTCTCCTTTGGACGGATTCAGGCCAATTCACCTCGTCGCGATGTCCAGTCGCATTGAAATGATAGAATTCTTTGTGTCCGAAGGTGTCGAAGTTGATAGCCGAACCGAGGCATGTGCTGTGATCAACTTGCCGAACGAAAAAGGGCCCGTGCAGGGCTACGAATGTACTTCGCTGATGGTCGCTGCTGCAGAAGGCTTTCTTGAAGCAACCGCATGTTTGCTTGACTTGGGGGCTGACCCACTGGCTGTTAACAGCGAAGGGGATACCGCGCTGGATTTTGCTCAGCGGCGTTTTTGGGATGGTCAGCCGTATGACGGTGTCATTGATTTGTTAAAAAAGAGGTAGCCTACCGCCTGAAGGAAGAGACCGGCGAACGATTGCATGCACCGAACCGCGCGATCAAGATTTTGGGAATCTGCACAGCAACTTCGCGAGTTATCTGACTAAGAGTGCTGCCGTGAAAATGTTCTATGTGCCGCTTTTAGCGGAAGGAGGAATCCGAGATGACGACCACGAAAACGCATGACGATCGAATCGCCAAAATGACATTTGCCTCCGTCTATCCACATTACATCGCGAAAGTCGAAAAGAAGGGACGGACCCAAGAGGAACTTCACCAAGTCATTGAATGGCTGACTGGATTCGACATCAGGAAATTGCAGAAGCTTATTGATAGTGAGGCAACGTTTGAGCAATTCTTCGCTGCGGCAACGATCAATCCTAATGCAACCCTGATTACTGGGACAATTTGCGGATACCGTATCGAGGAGATAGAGACTCCGTTGACCCGACAGACCCGATACATGGACAAACTTGTCGACGAGCTTGCCAAGGGTCGGAAGATGGACAAAATCCTCCGAACCGCGTAACGGAAAAATCCTCGAATATTGAGCGCGTGAAGCGGTGTGGCGAATCACGCAAAATTAAATCAACGTCAGCCGTCGCCGCGCGGCTGCGCCCAACGTTACTCCAACGAGACCAGAGCCATGCGAATCAGCCCTGCTTCAAGTCGATGCCTGCTGTTTGGAATCTCATTATTGATCACGACGCCTGGGTTTTCACAGAGCTCATCGGAGGACGCCTCATCGAGATTGGTTGTGACGGTTGCCGAGTACCGAACTGAGCTCAATCCGCCGCCCAATGCCTCGTCCACCGTCATACTTGGCCTACTTCTTCAAGGAGATGCAAAGCCCGTCAGAACGATCCGGGTACCAACACTCACTGATTGCCCAGCCATTTTTCGCGCTGGTGAGCGTGTTGGTTTTCCAAATCCGGCGTCGGGCAAGGACGGTGATTTAGCATTCGTAGAAGTGGGGACGACGATGCAGTTCACCACGCAACGTAAATCGTCTGATATCCTCATGCAGCTGGACTATACGACCGCGAGCTTAGCGGACAAATGCAAAGTTGGAGCCCAGCCATCGGTTAGGAATGTGACTGCCCAGGGCACTTATTCGTTCAAACTTGGCGAGCCTGTTCTTGTTGCAAGTCTGACCGCTACCGACGGTTTCTATTTGATCGCTACCGTGACTGAACCGGCTCCATGGTCGGAGCCAAACGACTAGGCATCACTTCGCATCAAGTGGTCGAAGACGCGTCTGTGTGCGTGCGAATAAGAGTGGGCCTATGGCGTGCAGTGAAACACAGCATGGGAAGTTAGCAAATAGAAGCCACCTAAGCCGTGCTCAGTGACGCCGGTCGTTCTGCTATTCAAGGATTGCTCTTCGCCACATGAGAATTCGCCGCCGAGCCAGTTTGCCGTTCTTGTTCGGGATTCAGACGCTGCTGGCGCTGATTGCGTTCTCTGCATTCATGATGTGGTTCGGCGCATTCGGAGCGTTGATTGCGATCGCGAGTGTTGCTGTGCATTACAGCGTGTTGTCATTTGCTTCGGTCTTTCTGGCACGCTCAGGTGGCATGGCCGATCCTTCACGCTATTGCGATTGGCAATTCGTAGCCCCGGACGATGGCACCGTGCTTCGTGTTGTTGTCACAACCTTTCTTGTTTTTCACTACGTCTGGCAGTTGTTCTGGCTGATAGTGATGCTGCCGGCAGGTTTCCCCGCGATTTGGCACAGTCGTTCACTAGGGCCGCTTTCGTTGGCGCACGTCGAACACCTTTGCTTGGCCGCGTTTTCGTTGCTGCTTGTTACGTCTTTACTTTCGCGTGCGTATGCAGGAGCACGCTTTTCGCGCCGAATTTGCATCGAGACATCGACACTGCTAACCTTCTTGCTTGCGTCCCACTTTGCCATACCGCCGTAGTAAATCGAAAAGCAGATCCATGCGATGGATCGAAGTCGCGGGCAGGGCGTTTTGGAGAGGGGAAGCCACAATGGCGTCGCTCGGTCAGCGTCTTTTTTTGCCGAAAGGAATACGTTGGACAACACAGAGCTTTTAGCAGAACTGCGGTCGCAACTGCGGGCCCTCATCACGTCGAACTATGCGGACCTTACGCAACAGTTCGGCGACATCTGCGGTTATGCGATTTGTGCGCCTCCGTATTTCGAGCACATCTTTCCGGCCTATCAGCGCGCGTCCGCGTTGCAGAAATGTGCAACCGATTCCCTGGGACTGAATGCGCATTTCCCGCCGCAATGGCAGTCCATTGGGACGCAAATGTTTGATGCCAAATTCAATGAACTCACTTCACTGATCTCAGAACGCCGATGCGACAACGAAAGCCTTGAGGCAACTGCGGTTTTTAATACGATACTCGATGTCTTGATCGACGTTGAACACGACGGTGTTTTCGGGCCACGATCAGGTGAGCGGTTTGTGACGATGTGGGACGTGGGTGGAGACGAGTCAATGATTCTCGCAGCCTCCCAAAAACTGAATTCAGCAACAGTCCACGCATCCGCCATGGAAACATTTGGCGTCGAATCCTCGTGAGCGGCGAACCATGCAAATCACCGGAGGGCGAGTCGATTGTCTTCTGGCCTGTCTTTGCGATTCGTTTTGCCGGCGCGGGATGCGATGATGCGGCGGATGTACTTATGGCATTCGTTAGATCGCTTGGCTCCGACGACCTCAAGTTGTGATTGAAAGTGAGTTGCCCCTTTTAACAGCGGTTTTGCGATATTCCTACCGGCTTTGTTGACCACAAACCGCGAGGAAACGCGATTCGTTGGCTCAGTTACAATGAGCGTTTTCACGAATAGTTCGATGGGGCATTTGCGCCGGATCGGTAGGGAGAACGCATGTATCGCGTAGCAGTTGGGATTGTTTGGTCACTCACGTTCTGGTTGGTGTCCGTCGGTGCTCAGGATGGACTTTCAAGCTCGGAGCGACTGTGGACGGATTCGACCGGTCGCTTCCAGGTGAAGGCGAAACTGATTCGGAAAGATCCGACGCAGGTCGTTCTGAAGAAGAGCGACGGACGGACGATCGAAATTCCTATCGCCCGTCTTAGCAAAGCAAACCAAACCTATCTAAAGCAGTTGAAAACGCCTGCGGAAGGCGACGCGAAACCACTTTCAACAGAAAGTCTGATTGACGGTCCGCAGAAGCCTGTTGATTCAAAACTGAGTCTCGGTTCGGCCCGCCGTTTGGACTACTCTCAGCCCATCTGGAACGTCAAAGTTGCCAGTGCGCAATCGCCGAGCAACGGGTCACGTACGATCAGTTTGCCGAAGCCACATGGCCGCCGACAGCCTCATGCGATCAATGGTCTGTTTAGGAAAGCCGCCGTCAGCGATGTGAGCGGTTCGGGCGCATCCGCTCAGACACGCCTCTTGGTCGGCGACTTTCGATCGGGGGAACTGACCGAGCTACCACCAGAAACCGGTGCAGCGATGCACCCGGTTGCCCTTCTGGGAGACGGGACCACGATCGTGATGGTTGGGACAGGAAAAGACGGGACAACTTCGACGGCGGACCTGCAATCCTGGCGCGTCAAAAACGGTGTGCTTCAGCGGGGCGAAATCTGGACGCCCTACGCTGACCGACGCAACAGTACCATACGGTTTGCGACGGCAGGCCCCGGAAACAGTCTGATCACCTGCAGCAAAGGTGGCCATGTGGTGGCCTGGGAGATGCCAAGTCGACGAGCGATGTGGCAAATCGAAATGGGGTCGCCGCCTTACTGGCACACGACGGAAGACCAATCTCGGTTGGCCATCGCATCGGCGACGCAACTTGTCATCGTCGATCTTTCCGATGGCAAGATTGTCGGTTCGCAGCCGCTGAGTGTACTTGGGCGTATCAGCTATCCCAAGCTTTCGTTCAATCCCAGTGAAGACAAACTGTATCTGTCATCGATCGGGCGCGTGCTGATTTTGGATTTGCAGAGCAACCGGTGGATTCAAGATATAGACGTAAGCGGCGTTGGCACCAGCAACGGAGCGATCTTTTGCGACGACAAATACGTTTTGATCGATGGCAGCAGTCTGGTCGACTGGCGCAGCGGTGCGAAGGTCGCCCGGTACAGCGGATTGGGTGCTCCGCTCCAGGCGGGCCACTTCACCTACGTCGTCTCTGACACAGAAATGCGGATGATCGATCTGCCTTTGGCGGAATCCGCGGGCAAGCCTGCGGATTCGTCTGCTGGCCAACCTGCCAAATCAGAGGGGCGCCCCCAAACGATCGCCATGGATCGCGCCCAAGTTGGCAGCGCCCTGGGTGGCAGCGGGGAAGGCAACAGCGCTGACATAAACAAGCAGGCCGCCGGTCTGATAGGTCGGTGGCAGATACAGGCAGAAGATTCGTATGGCAGTGGGAACATCGGAAAGAGCCGTAGCACCTATCGGTTTGCCACCGACAAGACCTACGAAGTCTACTCCACTTTGACCGTGTTAATTGCAGCAACTGGAAAGCAGGTTTACACCGTGACTAGTCGCGAGCAGGGGACATGGACTCAACAGGGAAAAGAGATTTGCTTGACAGAAAAGGAGAGCAAACTGGTCGAATTTAAGTCCGCAACATCGGCCGTAACACGCGAGACATTTGAAACCGCGATTGCGAAAAAGGCACCGCCGGTGACGTACACCATTCTTTCGCAAGACGCAAAGACAGTGAAGCTAGGTCTTGCAGGGGGCGGTGGCACAATGGTGCTTCAGCGAGTTGACTAGATTCCTAATGCGAAACGGCGTTTTGGCATCGTTCGACGTCGCCGTGCTGAAATCCCAGCGACGCGAATCGATTCAGGTTCGAATCGACGTATTTAGTCGGTGTGTTTTTTGTTCTCGGTTTCTATTGCTTCTTGGGCTGGAGAAAGACAATGCAGGATGGATTGCCGACCGGGACGTACTGCTCTGTGAATTTGAGTTTGCCGCTGTCTTGGTTGACTTGGAAGATAGCGATGTTGTCTGCTCGCTGATTGCACGAGTAGAGAAACTCGCCACTGGGATCAAAGGCGAAACTGCGAGGATAGTTGCCTCGCGTCCAGGTGTAGTCAACGAATTGCAATTGGCCATCAGCGCCCACGGCGAAGATTCCGATACTGTCGTGAAGTCGATTGCCGGCGTAGACGAACTTGCCATCTTGGGAAACAAGAATCTCGGAACAGAAATTACTGCCTGCGTACGTGGGTGGCAGGGTCGAGATCGTCTGGCGATTGGTGAGTTTTCCGGTGGAGGATTCGTAATCAAAGAGCGCGATCGTCGAACCCTCTTCTTGAATCGAATAGAACCAACGCCCGTGAGGATGAAAATGAAAATGACGCGGGCCATCTCCAGGCGGAAGACTGACGACGTGGTTTTTGCCGGGCGAGAGTGTTCCGTCGACGGCGTTGAATTTCCAGACATAGATTTTGTCTAATCCCAGGTCGACATGAATCACGAACTGACCGCTGGGATCGGACTGAATCATGTGGGCGTGCGTGCGGTCATGGCCGCTAAATGCAAAGCTGCCCTGAGGAGCATTGGTCGCTCGGGTGGGGCCGATTGGACCGGAGTCATTCTGGATATCGGTCGCGTTTCCCAAACTGCCATCGGACTGAATCGGGAGTACCGACACGGAGCCTGCAAAGTAGTTCGCCGCAAAGAGGTATTTGCCACTCGGGTGAATGCTAACGTAAGTCGGGCCCGCGCCACCGGCATCCACGGTGCCCAGTGGCCGGAGGTTTCCGTCGGTCGGGTTGATTTCAAAGGAGCTGATCGAACCATGCTTGTCCTTTCCGAACCGATCCGTTTCGTTGGCTGAATAAAGCCGAGTGCCGTCCGAGTTGATCGCAAGATGACTTGGGCTGGTTCCCAGCGGGAATGTCCCACGTGGAACGAGTGCGCCGGTGCTCCGATTCACTTCGAAAATGTGAATGCCTGCTCCGTTGCCGGGAGGAAGATCTACTTGAGTCGGCAGGGTGTCTTTGAGCGGCGAGCTGAACGTTCCGACGTAGGCAAACAAAGGGCGCTCGGGATCGTCTGCCATAAGCGCAGCGGGCGAGGCAAGCAGGCAGGTTGCCAACAGACATAATCCAGCAAGAAGCTTTGAATAGAAACCTGGCTGAGTGACATTCATGTGATTTGATCGGTGGAGGGGCTGAGGCGGGAGGACAAGATGCGTCGCCATTCTACGCCAATCTGGCGAGGTGTTCTGCATGCGTTTCGCAAGCATGAAAGGGGGGCGTCTGAGTAAAAAAAATCTTGGTTCGCATTTTGATCCGACGGATGCATTAGCACAAAGTAAAGGCGTATTGATCTGCAAACGGGAGCAAAAATGCGCGGTACCGAAACGGAGGTGAACTTGGCAAACCAAGCTATTCGCTGGCACACGTGTTAGACTCTGGCTTGGATCGGTGTTTTTTCTTTCTGCGTCGGAGATAGTTTGATGAAGTCGGTAGTAAGGCAGGCAGGACTCGTTGTGTTTTTGATGTTCTTGATTCCGTGCACGACGGTTTCGGCTCAGTTGTCCGGCATTGGGCAGGTGTTGGAACGGGCCAATCAAACGGCGTCCAGCGTTGCTGGCACAAAGAGCTTGGAAGAGTTTCGCACTTGGGTAAACGCCTATGTCGCCAATCCCCAAGGCGATGTGCTAGTTCCTTTGAAATGGTTTGATGAGCACTTCGACGCCGAAACTGCGCGGGCTTTGAAAACTGAGTATCGTCAAGCAGCGTCGATGTACTCTGGCATCGGGAACTTGGTCGCCAAACAAAAGGCTCAGGGAAAGACCAACTTGGAACTTGCCATGCATACCAAGGCCATCGACCCCACGGCGACGGGCTGGCAGAACGCAGCACTTCAGCGAATGACCAAACCGACGCCGTTGTATTCGCTGCGGATGGTCCGCCCGGGCGCAACGAGCGGTTTCAGCTTGGTTTCGTTTGTTTATGTCGATGGCCGGTTTGCGTTTGCAGGAAAGCTGAGCGCACTGCATGATCCCCAAGACGATTTAGCCACCAAGATTCTTTGCACGACCGCAATCGAAAAGATGGAAAAAGTGTTGCAGGAAAAAGGCCTGATCAAATCGTCGGCAGTGGAACATCTGAAGCAAGCCGGTGTGCTGAAGTAGCGTTGACTGATGGCTCGTTGGGGATTGCCCGCCAGTGTTAGCGAGAGGCTTTAGACGCTGGCAATCCGCTACATCGCAATCCGCTAAATGACAACGCGGGTACGTTGGGTTGAAATATTGCGGCTGGGCCCAACGTCTGGGCCGGCCCATTTAGCCGCGTGTGGGGCGGACGTCTTCGAGCTGTTTTTCGAGCACTCGCATGCTGCGGCTTAGGAGGACGCGGATGGCGACGTCAGTTTTGCCGAGCGCTTTTGCGATTTCCTTGGTCGGTTTGCCTTCGGCGTATCGCATTCGAACGGCTCTTTTTTGTTCTTCGCTTAGTTCCGAAATGGCTTCGTTCATTCGTACCATGCGGATGTCGCGGCTAACTGCGGCACTGGGCGACGTCATACTGGCCGAAAGCAGCGCCTCCATGCCCAACGATGAACTGGCACCACTTCCACCTGAATTGCTGTTGATCGATTGTTGTCGGCTGACGTCGCGACGTTGGGCATCGAAATGAAAGCGGTGTGCATCGACGACGCGGCGGCGGGCGATTTGCTGCAGCCATTGGTACGGTTCGTATTCTTCCATCGGCGCGGTCGGTAAACTGGTCAGGGCAGTGGCAGATACTTCTTGGACCAAGTCATCGATCTCGACCACCGCCAATAAATGTTCGCCCGTGATCGAGCGGATGAAACCGGCCAGGCGGTCGCGGTTTTGATTGATTAATTCGGCCAGTGCTTGCGGATCACGTTGTTTGATACGTTGGACCAAATCGGCATCAAAGTCGCCGGCGTCGGCATCGTCGGCATCGTTCGGCGGGGTTGGGGGCGATTGATTCATGTCGATGTCGTCCTTGGGCGGTGGATTTGGCAGCTACGGCGATGAGAAAGAACTCGCAAGAAGATCGTCCGGACCAATGATCTTGCTTTGAAAACCGAATCGTCATTCTCAGGCCGATTCTTAGTATAGAACGGGTAAATGAGTTGGGAGTTCTCTGCAAGCGAGAAGTGTTTAGAATTGTGACAGCAATGATTGCCCGTTTTCGTTTTTTTCCCCTGGCCGTTCATGTCGGATCCATCGCCAGACACCTCCAGGGATTTGCCGATGAAAGATGAAGCAGTGAACGGAGGGCCACCGCCAGCCTCCGGTCTATCACCGTGCGATCCTGCCGAAATCGACGTGATTTTGGAACGGTGCTTGGAGCGATTTGCCGAGGTGGCTCCATTGCGAGATCTTTCGCAGCTACGGCGTTACCTTCCCGAAGCGGATCCGCAAACGGTCAAGTTCGTTTTGATCGAGTTGATCAAGTTAGATATGGCGATGGTGTCGGAAACCGGCACGGTGCCACCGATCGAATTTTACTTAGAAGCGCTGCCAGAGTTTTTACCAAGCGGCGAAGTCCCGGTTGATTTGGTGATGGAGGAGGTGCAGCTGCGACGTGAGTCGGGCGAGACGCCCACGCAAGATGAATACAAAAATCGGTTTCCGCAGTTTGATTCGGTCATTGTGCAGCTGGTAGGCGTGGCGGAGGCGACAGCGGCGGTCAAGAATCGCGCGGCGCCACCGGAATTAGAGATCGGCAGCCAGATCGACGACTTTTTGATTGTGCAGACGTTGGGAAGCGGAGCGTTTGCGCATGTTTATCTGGCCAGACAACTTTCAATGGCTCGGCTGGTGGCGCTAAAGGTGTCGCGTGGTACCGGTGACGAACCGCGTGCTCTGTCGCAGTTTGATCATCCCAATATCGTCAGGGTGTTTGATCAACGCGAATTGGATCAGCCATCGGTGCATTTGCTGTACATGCAATTTCATCCCGGTGGCACCTTGGCAGAAGTGGTCCGGGCGGTTCGAGGCGTTGAAGCGAATCAGCGCGACGGCACGCTACTGCTGGAGACGGTCGATGAGCAACTTTTGAAACTGGCTCAGATTGTTCCCGAGCGTTCATCGGTACGCAAATGGCTGAGCGAGGCACCGTGGCCGATCGTGGTGGCGTGGCTTGGCATTCAATTGGCACGGGCACTCGATGATGCGCACGGCCGCGACGTGATGCACCGGGACGTCAAACCAGCCAACGTTTTGCTGTCCAACGAAGGCATTCCCAAGTTGGCGGATTTTAATGTCAGCTACGCGGGCGCGGCTGGGCGTGCGGGGGCGGCAGCCAGTTTTGGCGGTTCTATCGGGTACATGTCGCCGGAGCATTTGCGAGCGATCAGCGCGCGGCTGATGGATGAACCGGAAGAGGTGCGTGAGAAAGCTGATTTGTATTCGTTGGCGATATTGCTGTGGGAATTGTGGCAGGGCCAGCGGCCGTTTGTCGCCGATGCATCGCCGTCGTCGTGGAGCGAAGCGGTATGGCAGCAGCTGAATTCACGAGGCGATCCGCCGTCGGAACCACAACGCATCGGCACTGCGCCTGAGCGAGTTTTGGAATCGACGCTACGCAAAGCGTTGGCGTTTGACCCAGAAGATCGTTTGTTGTCGGGGGCCGAGATGGCCGGTCGGCTGACGCTGGCGTTGCATCCCGACGCGGCAAAACTGTTTGATCCAGGCAAAGAGACGTGGCGTTACAAGATTCTTCAGTGGTCGCCGTGGATGGTGCCCATGACGGTGGTGCTCGTACCCAATTTGTTCGTCATGCTATTCAACTTTGTCTACAACTACTATGCGCTGTTGGGGAAGCATGGCGATCGGGACAAACCCGACGATTACATCCCGGGGCTAAGAGAATTTTTTGAAAGCTTTGCCTTTTGGGTGTCTGCGGTTTGTTTAGGTGTCGGCATCTACTTCATGGTCAAACTGACCAAGGCATTTGTCGCGGCCATCCGAAACGCTGAGTCGGGAGAACCTGCTGGCGAACGTTCGATTCGTTCGATTATGAACTTGGGCCAAAATGGGGCGTTAATTGGCGGCACGCTTTGGGCGATTGCAGGTCTGGTTTACCCTTTCACTTTGCTGACCCGGTTCCCCGATCTAGAGATGGGCGAAGCGGTTCGTTTTTTCTTTTCGTTGGTGATCTGTGGCGGTGTCGCGGCGATCTATCCGTATTTTGGAATGACGATTCTGGGGACGTTGATTTACTATCCGCGATTGATCAAAAATTCGATGCAGGACACGGCTTTTTCGGATCGGTTTTCGTTAGTCGTTCGTCAAAGTGAACGTTTTATGTGGGCGGCGGTCGCGGTCCCTTTGGTCGGCGTCGCGCTGCTGACCTATAGCGACAATGAAGAAAAAAACGTGGTGTTTAGTGCGGTGGTCGCAAGTGGCGCGGGCATGTTTTTGGCGTACTACGCGTACCGATTTGTCAATCGAATTTGGTTGGACATGGCGCGAGTGCTTTCCAAAGAACATGCTTCGTTGATTCCAGGGTTGGGTTCAGATGATTGATTTTGAGTTGATCGACGGGCCGTTCGGAGTGCCAATTTATTTTCAGCATCTGAACGTCAATACTGTCTCGCTGAATCTGGTGATGTTTGTCGGAAGCGCCGATGATGACGTAGGCGGTGGTCATGGGATCTATCATTGGTTTGAACACTTACCGTCGCGTGGCACCGAAAAATTCCCTGGTGGTTACCGAGATACGGAAGCCAGACTGGTCCGGCACGGTGGTGCGGCCGATGCCGAGACGGGCTACACGCACACGTCGTTCAGTGCAGATGTGCCTCGGCGGGTTTGGGCCGAAGCGCTGGACGTGTTGGTCGATATGATGGGACGCCCGCTGCTGCGGACAAGCGACATCGAAGCGGAGCGCGAAATCATTTTGCAGGAGATCGACGAATGGCATTCAGGGCCCTCGTCACACTCGTTGTGTCAGTTGCCTGAAGTCCTTTGGCCCGGGCATCCACTGGGACACGATCAGCTGGGGACGCGTGACACTTTGGCCGGCATCGATCCGGCGTTACTCCGTCAGGCTCATCAGTTGGGTTATTCCCGCGGTCGCTGCGCTGTGTTTGTTGCGGGCAATTTACCCAAGTCCGAATTAATTGATGTGGTCGGCAAACACATCGAACGGTTGCCCAAGGGGGACATCAGCACGCGCAAATCTGCGGCCAAGTACGGTGAATTGCCCGACTGGCAAGCCGGCGCGAAAACGCAGGTTGATATGCCACACGACGATTCGGTGGTGTACCTGCTGTTTCCGATCGAGTCGCTTGATCAGGGCGAGAGCAAGCTATTGGAATGGGATTTTTTGTCGGACGTCTTTTCTGCGGGTGATCTTGGTTCTCCGTTGCAACGGTTGGTGCGTGAAGATTCGCGGTTGGCGTACTCGCCGGAATTTATCAGCGCCACTCATCCCGATGGTGGGTACGCCGGTTTGGTCGCCCAAACCAGTGCTGAACCGGAGCGAGTTTTGGAGGCATTCTGGAAGCTGATCGAGAGCGACGAGCTACGGTCACGAGAGTGGTTGGATTATGTTCGTGACACTATCCGAGGCAGCATCGAAATGCATGATCCCGATGCCGGCGAGTACACCAGCGAGGCCAGTGCATCGCTGATCCACTACGGTCGCTGTTTTAGTGACAGCGAATACGCGGCCGCGATGCTAGGCTACCGTGATGAAGATGTAGCCCAGTGGTTGGAACGACTGACGCAAGACCAGGCTCACGCCGTCGTGTTTCGCGGCAGAGGGTGATGACCTGGGGGCGAATACTTACGCTTCAGGAGCATCTTCAGGCGAATCGTCCGAACTATCAGCCGCTGCTTTGTCTTCAGCTGGCTGGTCCTGATCTTCTTGACGAACTTCATTGGCCGCGTCACCCAGAATACCGTTGGGGCTTAGTTTAAATCGCTTGCCGTCCAATTCGATCTCGACGTATTTGGCCGTGATCTCGGTGACTTTTCCGTTGACGCTGCCGATTTGGAATTCGTCATCGACTCGTAATTTAAGCGTTTTGCCTCGCGTGCGGACATTCATCCACGCAGTCCAATCGTCACGTCCTTGCACCAAGCCAGTCAGGACGGTTTGCGACGCGTCGTCGAACTTGGGTTTGATCGTGGGCGGTGTGACCTTGGGCGGGTCGACAATCCGGACACTCAGTTTTTGGTCGACCGTACGACGCGGGTAGCCCGAGTCCATCGCGCGAACGATGACTTCAAACGCGTTTTTTTCGCTCGAATTGATTTGCAGCGTCCCGCTTCGTTCGTCCAACCGGACAACGCCTTCGGGACCTTCGACCAATTCGTAGGTCACGCGATGGTTTTCGGGATCTTTGAAGGTCAGCGGAATCGGCGTGGCTTTGTTCACATAAGCTTCGACCGATTCTTTGCCTGTGAATTTGGGTGCTTGATTGGTTGGTTCAAATAGGTTGCGATTCAGGATCGGGTCGCTGTAAGCAACGGGATCGGGATCGACCCGCCACGACAAACTACCTGGTTTGGGCGAATCGACGGGCACGTTGTTCAAGCTGATCGCATCGACGTTAAGCTCCAGATCGAAGCCACCTTCTTTACGTGGCTTCAGATTCATCTGGCGAATGCGGTGCAGGTAATCCTTGGCGTAAAACGAGTGCAGAAGGTCAAGGATATTTTGTAAGCCGGCATTTCCGGTCACCCGAAAACTGTGTTTGTTGTACAGGTCGCCCACTGGCAACGAAGTCGATGGGTCGACATTGGCCGCCGACAAACGGTTTGCTTGGACCATGTCGAGCAACCATTTCGAATACTCGCTGCGAGCCCGTTCGATGTTGCCCGGTAGCGAGCGAATGTAGTATTCGCCCATCTGGCCGTCGGCGCGAGCGCCTTCGAACTGTTCTTGCAACAGCTCCAATTTTCGCTTTTGCAGCGACGTGATTTGGTTTTGACGCATTTCGACCGCGCCACGGTATTTATTGAAACCCCAATAGATCACCATGAAAACCAGCAGGCCACCGACGGCAATCGCTAAGACACGTTCACGTTGAGTCATACTTGTGCCTCCGTCGTTGTTTCTGTTTCTTGGTTGGAATCGGAATCGTTAGTCGTCGTGTCAGCTTCGATTCCCGTCGACTTGTCGGTCTCGGTGCCACCTGATTCTGGACTATCTGGCTCGGCATTATCCGATTCGGGCGGTTTCAATCCGGCGTATCGAAGTTGGCGAACGTAGTCCGATGGCACAGTGACTTTCTCGGTGTAGTTCCACCGATACTTGTCTTTGGCCCGCTCGTCGGCTTTGGATCCGTCGCCAACGATTTGGTGGGATTCGTCGCGAACGGCAGCCTCGAATTCGTCGATGACTTTGGGATCGGTCACGCCGCCTACTAGCGTCAGCGTTCCACCGCCGTTTCGTTGGTCGGTTGTACCGGAAACGGATCGAACGATCATGCTGTCCGAATCAGGCATCAACGCAACCAAACGTCGCAGTTCGTCCAGCCAGTTCACGTCGCCATCTAAGAATTGATCGACACGTTCGGTTCGCTCCACGCTCTTTCCTGCTTCCTTGACCGGATTGGCCATTTCGGCATTGGCTTGTTTGATGACGGCGATCTCGGCATCCAAGTCACTCAAACGCTTGTAGGCAAAGAAACCGATCAGCAACACCGCTGCAATCGGTCCGCCAATCATCAGGGCACGTTTGAGTCGGCTGGTTTCTTTGATCACTCGTTTGCGAGGATTCATGAAATCGATCAGCCGATGACTGCCGACTTCATCACATTGCAGCAAACCAACCAGCGGAGCCAAGCGGCCAACGTGTTGTGGCAATTTGGATTTGACGTCGCCACCGGTGTTCACCAAATCAAACGGGTTGACCACCGAGACGTTGGCGCCGGTGGCTTCGGTCAGCTGCACGACATCATCTTGATGGATGTCAGCGCGTCCCCAGAGGATCACTTGATCGGGTGAGCCAGTCGAGCCGCAGGCCATCAGGCTGCGTCGTAATTCGCCGACTAATGCTGTGGATCGTGATTGAGGATTGGTTGGTAGCCGAACGGTGCGAACAAATACCACCTTGCGGTCGCGAGCGACGACGATTTCGGCTTCTTCGGACAACAGGTCGACCAGGACGGTTTCGCCTTTGATCGTTTTGTTGTTGGCCAAGTAAAGCGATGCAGCGGCTAGCGGTCGCAGGGCAATTCGCTTGGTCGTCAGGTCAGCGACTTGGCAGATGTGCTGGATTTCTTTCAGGCTGCCTGGCCCGACGGCAGCAGCCAGCATCGAAATCGTGTTGTTTTCGCGTTTGGTGACTAGGTAGTCGACGGTCGCGCTTTCGCCTGCGGATGCAAACGAGCGAATGGCCTGGAAACGGACCATGTCGGGAAGTTCGTCGTCGGGAACTTCTGGTAGCTCCAGATCGCGCAGTTCCGCTTTGCCACGACCGATCGCGATCAGGGCTTCGGTCTTTTCGAGCCCGCGGTCTTGGATGGCTTTTTGAAGCGTCGGTGTGATCGCTCCGTCAATGATGGGGATGACCGCTGCGTCGGTGATTTTGACCGTCGTGCCGGAGCACTGCGCAGCGACGAGTCGAAGTTCGGACTCGTCCCAGTCGATGGCTAATTTTTTTGGCATGGATGTATCTTAATCAAGCCGGATGCGGGATCAGTGAAAATTTGTGTCGAGTTGAGTTTGTCTTGGTGTTGTCACTGCGCGATCATTGCGCGGTTGCGGCATCGACGGCCGAACGCAGTCCCAGTACCGACAGATCAAAGCCGCGTCCGAGGTGCGTTAGGTCGCGCCAGAAGACGACTTTGGGATTCACGGTGGTGGCGTCAATGATGTATTCGCTGCGATGTGCTGCACCGCCTTTTTCAAAATAGCCGACGATTTGTGCTCGAAAAACATCGCCGCCGCACGTCAGCAGGGGCACCAAGGTACGCATTTCGTCAAGCGTCACGATGCCTTCGGTCATCAGCCACGTTTCGTGCCGCCGATTCGGGTCGTCCGAATCGACTTCGCGAGTATCCATGATCGCTTGAACTTGTTCTTCGGTCAGCAGTGACAGGCCGTAGAGGAGTTCGACGGGGCATTCGTTGATGTTCAAACGACCCGGCATGAAATCGCCTTCCTGGGTCGTTAGGGCATCCATGATGATGGGCAAATAGACGGCCATCGCAATTGGATTGTCGGCAAACGGCGAATTGTAGCTGCGGGCCTGGTCGCCTTGGCCGACCGTCACGGTTGATCCGACCAAGTCCAGGATTTGATTCAGTTTGACACCGCCGCCTCCGCTGAGATCCAGTTGATCCAGCAAATCGGCCGACCACTCGCCGCCAGACTGCGCGGCTGCGTTGTTATTGTTTCCAGCCGCTGCCGCATTTGCGGCGGTTGATTGACCGGCGATTCGGTAGGCAACGATGTAGCTGGCCATCGACTCATCGCCCAGTTGGGTGACCAGGGTTTCGTAGAGCGTTTCTAAGTCATCGTTGTTGACGTTGATTCGCAAGGCACCGGCAAACGTTTTGCTGGCTTCGCCGCCATGGATCGTCAAGTATTGTGCCCAACCAAGGGCGCCAGGCGTTTCGACGGTCGCAGAGTATCGCTGTTGTTCGTCCGGATCCAACACGCCGTTTCGGTTGCTGTCGGCACCGAAGAGCAGCGACGGAGTGACGCCGCGAACGAGCAACAGTTCTTCGACACTCAGGATGGGCCCGTTGGTCGGCGCGTAACGCGTGTTCAAACCAGCGTAGTAGTCGGCTTCACAGCCGTTGGGATCGCGGGGTTCATCGTCTTCGTCCAGCCAATCCAAGATGGCCGCGGCGGTGTCTTCGGTCATCCCAGGGAGTGACATCAGCATAGTGACGGCCAAGTTGTCGGTCTCGACGGGCGCATCGTCGGGGTCGGCGGTGAGTGTCAAAATCGCAGTGAGCGCGTCCGAGTTGGCTTCGATGATCGGCAACGCATTTACATTCAGCCGGGCCGATTCGTTTTGCAATCCAAATCGCAGCCCGGCAAGTTGTCCGTATTCATTCAAGCTGGGCGCGACCACTGAAAAATTGCAGGGTGTCGCACCATCGATCCCCATCGATACGGGAACAGCTTGGAAAAGATTGGCGTTGTTAAAAACACCGCCAGAGTCGACGCGGGCTTCCGGTGGGTCGGCCAAGATCAAACGGATGACTTCGGAGCCTGATTCGGCTGCTACACGAGCTTGGACCAAGTCGCCGGACAGATATGCGGATTTGTCAAACGCAACCATCAATCCCGTAAAGGACTGCACGGCCATGGTCGCGATCACGATCACGATCAGCACCAATACCAAGAAGAAGCCACGTCGTTTCGAGACTTTGTGGATCATATCGCCGCTCCTTCGTCTGTAAGTTCTTCCTCTTCCTCGATCGGTTTGGCCATTGGCAATCGGACAATATGCGAAAACACCCGCGTGGCACCTTCGTCGCCGATGCTTAGTCCCGCCGCAATCGCAGCGGCATTGGTCATCGTCAAATCAATCCGAATCGCGAGCGGCAATTCAACCAGTTCATCGCTACTCCATTCCAGTTGCCAGATGATGCCGTCGTAGTACTGAAACTCGATGGCCGCGACTTCAGGAGCAAGGAGTTCGCCGGTTTGAGCGAGCTGGCTTAGGTTGCCAGTTTCCGCGGCGTACTTGGTGACGGTGCGGTCCAGGACGCGGCGGACTAATCCGCCCGTCAAAGCGTTTTCGGTAGAAACAGTCGTTTCGGGGTTGATCGAATCGAGAGGATCCGTGACACCGGCGCCAGGCGACTGGACAAAGTAGGTGACGGTTTTGATGTCGCTGGGCACGTCGTCGATATTGGCCGAGTCCTGGTCCATCATTTGGTTGTATTCCTCTAAGCGAGGCAACCGGCTGGTGTCGATTTGAATCTGAAATTGGTTGCCGATCAGTCCAGGTGTTTCCAAAATGGCGGTGCCTGAAGTCAAATCGGGGGCTTCGACGGCCGGCTCGGTCATTTCGACATCGGTGATTCCGGCGGCTTCCAAACCAGGGTCTTGTTCGCCAGTGGCTTCGCCACCACCTTGCGCGGCCAAAACGGTTTCGAGCGCGGACATGTCCACGGGCTCTGGGTGCAGCGTGGCACGCAAGTCGTCTTCGATCATTTGAATGATGGCCGATGCAAGCTGAGTCTGTTGGATTTCTAAGTGAGCTCCATTCATGTCACGAGTGTAAAACTGAAACGCCCACCCGATCAGACCCATCAAAACGACCGCCATCGCCATCGTCAGCAATACTTCCAGCAGCGAAAAACCACGCCGAGCTTGAGCCGACGTTTGCACGCGAAATGCAGGGTTTGAATTGGTCGCTGGCATCATGATGGCTCCGTCGCGGTTCCAGCGGCTTCTTCCTTGGCGGCTTCCTCTTCCAATTCGGCTTCTGCCAAACCCAACTCTGGGTCAATCATCCAGCGGTCCAATGCATAAGTGGCAATGGGGCTGCCTGCGCTGTCCGACGCGATCGCCGAAACCCGGATCATCAACAGCCCGTCCATGCTGGCTGGCTGAACTTCGACGTTGTACGTAAACACAGTGAGCGAGGCGGAGTCAAACGGATCAGCGGGAACTTCAAAAACAGGTTGCGGTGTCTGACCCAATGTCGCATCAAGCAACACTTCGGAGAGTTTGGCTTGGCATAGGATGCGTGCCAGCGAAAGGTCGCGTGCTTCTCGCGCCGCATCGACTCCGGTGTCCGCGATCTGAGCGATAATGGCCAGTGATGCGCCCAGGATCGCCAAAGCCAGCATGATTTCTAGCAACGAAAAACCACGGCGACCAACGCGTCGGTACCGACTGGCGACGTATTGATCGGGGCGTTGTCGGTTGGCGCGGGATGGATTATCGCGGTGTGGATTGGCTTGGAGGCGGTTCGTTGGTGGTCGATCACTCACTGAGCTGCCTCCACTTGGCCAATGTTGACTTCGCCCGTGATGCCACGCAGTTTGACGGTGATGCGCCCGTGGACTGGATGCGTGAGGACGACAGCGGCGGTACTGGTGGTTCCGTCGGGATAGAATAGAACCGGTTGGCTCCAGCCAGATGATTGATCGCCAGCGGTTTGTTGCTCGATTTCGAAAGCCCGTGCTGCGGACACAACGGCCACGGTTTGGATGGCGATTTCTTCTGGAAGTTCAATCTCTTTGGCCGCTTCCTGGTCGACGGGGATGGCGACCATGGTGCCCGAGTCGGCACCGCTAAGCATTCCCGATTGCGACCCCGTCATATCGGATGCTTCGACGGCATCGCTCATGGAAAAATACGGACGCGTCCGCAGTTGACCTTGTTCCAGCATTGCGTCCATCATCATGACGCGGCCTTCGCGCATCGCCTGCAAACGCAGTTCCGTCATGTGAATGCGGACCAGATCGGCGCCGCGGATTAGACGACGATCACCCAAGACCAACCCGATCTGCGGAAGCGTCACGGCTGTCAGAGCCGCGATGATTGCGATCGAAAGCAGCAATTCCAGGAGAGTGAATGCTTGACGGTTAGGATGAAGAGAGATTTTCAAGGATTGGGTACGGAGTTGGCGCAGCAATGGACAGGGTGGGAATGATCACGTGACCGACCCGAAGCTGAAAGCAATCATCCCCGCAGAAACATCCCCCCGCCGCGATTAAATTGCCGCGATTAATATTTCGCAGCAGACTTTCTTTTTCGCGACTGACCTTCATTGTCGCAACTGATTCGGCGCGGTTGAAATAACCGCGGCCGAAACGTCGAGAACTGGATCGATCGAAATCGAATCAGTCGGTCACAATGATGTCGTCATCCGTGTTGACTTGTCCGTCGATTCCGCCACTGCGAAGCTCGAAGCCATTGCCATTGACGGCGTAGACAAAGGCATTGCCCCAAGCGTCATTTGGAATGTCCTTCATCATCGGATCGATCCACTTCGCTTTTTTGGCAGCGTCGCTGGGGCCGTCACGAAGCATCTCCAGAGTTTCTGGCAGACCATTCATTTTCAGCTGATACATCTGAAGAGTGGTTTTCAGCTGGTCCATCTGGACTCGAGTAGCGTCCGCGTCGGCAGATTTCTTGGCTCCGAGCATGTTTCCTCCGACAATGCCGCCCAAGACGACCAAAATTGCCAGCACGAGCAAAAGTTCCAGCAACGTGAAACCGCGGCGAGTGCGGGAAGAAGATTGACGGGAAAACGAACGGCGGGCGTTTTGGGTGTATCGCATCGGAAGGATTCGGTGGGGATTGAAATGGAGTAATGGTGATCAAGTCGTCGGCGTCGACGATTTTGACCGAATTTATTGTAGACCAGCTCAAAACGACCATCTGGAAACCATTCAAGGGTCGAACTGGTTCGTCGAACTAGTTTATCGAGCGGATTCAAGGTGTGATCGACTGCACTTGTATTCTAACCCTCTCAAGTTGGGAAGGTTTCGTCGTCCAATGAGCGGCGGATCGTCTGAGCGGCTGATTGCCTGGCGGGCTAAATGTCTGGCGGGCTGAATGTCTGAGCAAGACTGATCAATGCTAGTGAATGTCTGATGGGGGTCTTTCAGGTCGTAATCTACACTCCTGAACCTAAAATGCTTGTGAAACACGTCAATCTGCTGGCAAAACGGCCCGTTTTTGTTCGCATGACGCTCGCTAGATCGCATTGTTTAGCGTGCAAACTGAGTTAAGAACCGAATAACCGGCAAAAGTACTCGAAACCGAGCCGCAGAAGTCCGATTCTTGAAGAACGTAGGTAGAATGGTGTTCGTCGGCAAATAAGCTGTGAAAACGGTCTTTTCCAGCACGGATGCAACCACGCTGACTAAGCTCTGCTGCACGGATTGTCCTTCTCTTTTCAGTACCTCGCTTTCCCACAAAAGAAACCATGGCGGCTCGCGACGATTCAGTCATCCGCGGCAGTTTGATTGCCTGCATGATCTTGTTGGTCCTCTCTCTGGCTCTGAACTACTTTTTCTGGCGTTGGGGCAACGTGCAGTCCATCGAAGCCGGCGACATCAAAACCAAATACGACAACGCAAGTACGTTGATCCGCGAGCAAGAGGGCAAGCTGCTCACGCTGCACGAAATGCTTGGCGTGCGACAGATGAGCGAAGACAAATTCAAATCGCTTGCGTCGACCAGCAGTGGTGACGCAGACATGGATCTGATTGCAAAGAACTTCGTCCGCGACATGTCGTACTTTCCAGCCGACGTTGCCGCCCAGCAACGCAACTACAGCGAGCTGCCAGAGTTCTTTGTCAACGCGGTCCGCGATCGGACGGCTCAATACACCACTGCCACAAAAGAACAGCAACAGATTCGTTCGCAAGCCGATAGTGACGTCCAAAACGCTCGTAAGGCTCAGCAAGTTGCCGAAGACAATCGGAAGTCTGCTGACAAAAAGCTAAAAGACGAAGTCGATTTGTTTACGCAAGATCGTGAGCGAATGAATCAAGAGAAGGAAGAGACACGTGACAGTTTGACCAAAACGGTTCGCGAATTCACGGGCTATCGAAAGAAGTCTGCCGATGAACAAGCCAAACTGAAACAGCGATCCGACCAGCTAGTCAACACGATCGAAACTCAGCGTACCCAGCTGAATCGATTGCGAAGTGACAAGTTTGAAAGCACCCAGGGCGAAGTGGTTTTTGTCAGCCAGGGTGGCAATGTTTGTACGATCAATCTCGGTGCCGCGGATGATTTGCGTCCCGGTGTGACGTTCGGCGTGATCGATGCGGACGAGACTCGGTTGGACGATGCCAAAGTCAAAGCCACGATCCAAGTGACAAAGATTCGCGGAGCACACGTGGCCGAAGCACGCGTGGTTGCGTTGCCACTGGTTTCATCGCCGATTATCGATGGCGACAAAATCTACTCGCCGTTTTGGAAATCGGGCGTGACGGTCAAAATTGCATTGGCTGGCGACATCGACATCGACGACGATGGCAAAGCGGACAACGAGCAGATCAAAGGCATGATCACGTCCGCAGGTGCTCAAGTCGCAGCGACGGTTGCAAGCGATGGCACGGTTGATGGTGTGCTTGATGCAACGATCCGGTTTTTGGTGATTGGCCAAGCACCTGAGATTAGCGAAAAAGCTGATTCAGCATCTGCTGAGCAAGCCGCACGAACTGCCGCAGCGATGGGGCGAATCAAAGAGAAAGCCACTGAGTTGGGTTTGACGGTGATCCCTGCTTGGAAATTGCAGGCTTACTTGAAAACAATCGATGACTCGGTGACCACACCATTGGGTTCGGCCGTTCGATCCGAGGACTTCGGTCCACTAAGCCGACGCGGGTCAACACGACTGCCTTCGGACTTGCCGTCGCTTTACAAAAACGACGGCGAGAAGACTCAGAAGGGCGACAAGTTGGAAGACATCTTGAAGCCGTAATAGGAAAGCCTGGGGCTTCCGAGGTCCGCCGAATCAGGACCTGTTCTCACGGCCCGTTTCTCAGGAGCTGATTCGATTCGGCCCGCGCTAATTGGGCTCGCGTCAATCAGTTCCGAGTCTTGAAAGCCTGCTCACGCGGGCGGTTTGAGCCGATGTGCTTGGTCGATAATGACTCGTGACTGACCTCTCATCTTCGACGTCAGCAGTTGAACGTCGCGTTCCAGTCGGAGCGAAGCGGTCTCGTTGCTTGGCATTTCTTCGACTTGCATGGTGTCGCCTGGGAGAAGGTGTGGTCGTGGCGAACCAGTCGTTGACTTCGGTTTGATTCGATCAGACTGAGCTTGCATCGTGGTGCTTTGGCTGCTCATGCGTCTGCTGAGCCAGTTCAATTGTTTGTCCAGACGAATGGCTGTAACGCCATTGTCCGATTCCGACAGAGCCTCGCCAGGGTCATCGGAGCTTGGGTTGGCGTACGCGGTTTCGGTGTTTAACGAATTTCGCACGATCATCTCGGTGAGCTGCACGACCGTGCGTCGTCCATCAAGTGGGATGGATTGCGGGTCGGTCCACGAAAGGCGAATGCCGTTGATTTCGGATTGAGCTTTGGCGCTGAGTTCGTCGATCAATTGGTCTGCTTGCTGCACGTTGGCATCGAAAACCCACACCCACGTTCGTGTGTCGGTTCGGTACACCAGGTCGAACATGCCAGCTTGTTTCTGAAGGAACGCGTCAAACGCATCCGCGGCATCCGCTGGCATCGCTGCACCAAGTGCGACGGTGCCTGCCAGGGCGCGGTCGTCGATTTTGGGTTTGGCACCTTCGCATTCCAACTGGATCGTAATCGATGGCGCATCGACACGAATCTGTTGCTTGTTGGGCGGTTCCGTCATGGCTGTACGTTTTTCAGCGCGACTGATCGGTGTGCGTAAAGGTTCGCGTTGGTTGACACGCCACTGAGCCCACCGTTCTGCGACCGATGCTGGCCCGCCCGCTGCGGTACGAAAACTGACCGAAGTGCCGGTGCCCGCTCGCGATTCAATTCGCAGTGGGGAAAAATGCAATGCTGCAAGTTGTCGGCAGATGCTCAGGCCTAGGCCTTCGCTACCAGAGTGCGATATTTGTCTCGCTGCGATCTCTCGCATTTCGTTCTCGGTGATCCCGCGACCACTGTCCACGACTGACCATTGCAACGATTCAGTGCTCGCGATTCGATTCACGGCAACCAATATCGATCCGCCTTCGGGAGTTTCTCGCACTGCGTTGGCGACCAAATTGACAATCAGCCTTCGGATCATCGACACGTCACCAAACACCGCCGTGTCATGTTCCGCTTGGATATCCCAGATGACATTGATTTTGCGTGTCGTGACCCATGGCTTGACGGTTTGCTGGATTCCGTGCCGAATCGTAGCAATGTTAATCCACTGGCGATGGACACGAGGCACTCCGTTTCGAAGCCGTTCCAGTTGGACCATTTCGCCGACCATCTGGTTGACGCAATTGCATTGGTCGATAGCGTCTTGCAGGCAGTTCTTTTGGTCTTGGTTTAGTTCGCCCAGTTCGCCGTCATGAATCAGGCGGACAGATTCACGGACAGCGGCAAGCGGCGCGCGGATGTCGTGCGCGGTTTCGCTGACCATCCGGATTGCGCTTTCGGTCACGGTCGCAGACGGCTGTTTGGCATCACGCGCCGGCAACGCGACCGATTGCTTGACGGAGTGGACTGGTGAAAAGGAAGCGTGCACATTTGCCATGGTATATCTCGTGTTCATCCCTGCGCATCGAGAATTGACGCGAAGAGACTGAATTGCAAAGTCCAAGAACGAAGCGGACCGCCGGTGAATGCTTTTCCGGCAAGCAAACGCGAGCAGGATTGGCATTTCTTTGATACGAACTATTTTGGGTTCGTCATTTCGCAGGTAGCTTGAACATGCAAAGTGCACGTCGCTGGTCTGCTCCACAAAATCTTGGGCGGGCCATGCCATTTGTGTGGATCATAGGTTCAGCCAAATGCCACCAGGTGATTTCCCAGGTGATTTCCCAGGTGATTTCCCAGGTGATTTCCCAGGTGATTTCCCAGGTGATTTCCCAGGTGATTTCCCAGGTGATTTCACCGTGCCGCATCGTCACGGCGGTGCCGTGGCGAACCGCATCTGTAGGCAGCAGTGATGAAGGAGAACACGTTCACGAGTGTCGTAACGTGGGCCGGAATTGATTGGCCAGATGGAAAAGGCATCCTGGTCGGAAATTGCGTTTTATTCGGCACTCCTTTCCTCATCGCCGTTGTGGACCGTTCGCGGCAAATCGCCTGTTGGGGCGACAGGTAACTGACTCGCATCGGCGACGGCACGATCGCAAATGCTTTAAGATGTTGCTCGGAAACCGAATCAGGTTTCTCATTTTTACTTCGCCCTTTCGCCAGTTGCCCCCTGAGACGTCCATGGTTTCTTTTCGAGTTCGCGGTCGAGTTTACCGTCGCCTTGTTTGTTTGATGTTCGCTTGTTTCGTTCTCACCTTGAACGGTTGCGGATCGGATAGTTCATCTTCGACGACTAGCACAGCCGACGAGGGTGATCGGGCAAAGATCGCTTTTGTCACCAATCAGATCGCCAGTTTCTGGAACATCGCCAAAGTCGGTGCCGAAGACGCCGGAAAGGATTTTGACGTGGACGTCGACGTGCGAATGCCCGCCGATGCGACTGCGGTGGAGCAAAAACGCATCGTGGAGGATCTGATCTCTGGTGGTATCGATGCATTGGCGATCAGTCCAATCGATGCGGACAACCAGATTGAACTGCTAAACAACTGGGCCGAAAAAATCCCTTTGGTGACTCACGATTCGGATGCCCCCGAAAGCAATCGTTTGATGTACATCGGGATGGACAACTACACGGCCGGCCGAATGTGTGGTGAGCTAATCAAGAAAGCGTTGCCCGAGGGCGGCGAGATCATGCTGACGATTGGGCGGTTGGCGCAAGACAATTCAAAGCGTCGTCGGCAAGGCGTGATCGATGTTTTGGTTGGCCGCGATTCGATGCCCGAATCATGTGACCCAACGGGCGACGTGATCAAAGCCGGCAAGTACACGATCTTGGACACTCTGTTGGACCAAGGCGTCAGTACGGTGGCAAAACAGAAAGCGGAAGACGCAATCACGACATATCCCAAAATCGCAGCGATGGTAGGTTTGTTCGCTTACAACCCGCCTGCTCTTTTGCAGGCCATCAAATCGCAAAATCGCCCCGACATCAAAATCATTGGATTCGATGAAGACGAAATCACTTTGCAGGGGATCAAGGACGGAACGGTCACGGGGACTGTGGTTCAAGACCCTTACAGTTATGGCTACAAGTCGGTCGAAGTGCTCAAGGCGATCTTGGATGGCGATAATTCTGTCATTCCAGAAGGCAAGTTTGTCGATATCCCCGCACGCGCGATCACGAAGGAAAACGTTGATGAGTTTTGGGATGACTTGAAATCCAAAATGGGCAGCTGATCCCTCCGTCGCCACTGATTATTTGTTGATCGGATTGTTCCTCTGTGTGTTTTTCGATTGGGCGGCATGCCAAATTCTAGAGCGTCGATGTCTGAAAATTCGTTGTCTGCAGTACCTTTGCTAGACGTCCAAAATGTGACGAAGAGTTTTCCGGGCGTCCGCGCGCTCCAGGAAGTGAGTTTTGCATTGCAGGCCGGCGAAGTGCTGGCAGTGATTGGCGAAAACGGCGCTGGCAAGAGCACGATGATGAAGATCTTGGCGGGCGTGCAAGAGCCCGATTCAGGGCAGGTGTTCATCGATGCAAAACCAGTACGGATCGATTCGACGAGGGCTGCGATGGAGTTGGGCGTCGTTTTGATTCACCAAGAGCTGAACTTGGCGGACAACCTAGATGTCGGGTCCAATATTTTTTTGGGGCGAGAACCGCGGAGAGGTGGGCTGATCGATCGCCGCAGGATTTATCAAGAATCCAAGGTGTTTTTGCAGCGTGTTGGATTGGAGGTTGCCCCTGAAACCATTGTCGACACGCTTCCAATCGGCAAGCAGCAGTTGGTCGAAATTGCAAAGGCTCTCTCCGTCAGTGCGCGTGTGCTGATCATGGACGAGCCGACCAGCAGTCTGTCGTCCAAAGAAACAGAAGCTCTTTTTGACGTGGTCAAAGATTTGCGTTCGCGAGGCGTGAGTGTCATCTACATTTCGCATCGGTTGGGGGAGGTGCGTGAACTGGCAGACCGAGTGACGGTGTTGCGAGACGGGCAAAATGCTGGCGACTTGTCACGTGACGAAATCACGCACGACCAAATGGTCAACTTGATGGTCGGTCGTGACGTGTCGCAGTTTTACGCTCGCGAGCACCATGAGATTGGTGATGTGCGTTTGGAAGTACAGGATTTGATCACCCCGGCTTGGCCCCAGCACAAACTGAATTTCAAAATTAGCGCCGGCGAGATTGTCGGCGTTGCGGGATTGGTCGGAGCCGGGCGTACCGAAATGCTGCAGGTGCTGTTCGGAATTGACAAACGAGTTGGCGGCCGGATCCTGGTCGATGGCAAAGCGGTCGCAGTGTCCAGGCCTGCCGACGCAATCGAAGCCGGGATGGCATTGGTTCCCGAAGATCGAAAGCAGCACGGGTTGGTGCTTGAGATGTCAGTGCTGCACAACATGGGGCTCGCTGGCCTGTCCCGTAATTCGCTTGCGGGTGGTTTTCTAAATCGTCAAAAAGAAAAATCAGACAGCACACAGATGATCGAAAAGATGCGGGTCAGGACGCCCAGCGACGGCCAGGTCGTGCAGTATCTCTCCGGTGGTAATCAGCAAAAAGTCGTGATCGGAAAATGGCTTTCGGTGGGGCCGCGGATTCTGTTGCTGGATGAACCCACGCGAGGCATTGATGTGGGAGCCAAAGAAGAAATTTATCGGTTGATGGAACAATTGGCTGCCGAGGGGATGGCGGTTTTTTTTGTGTCCAGCGAGATGGAAGAGATTTTGGGGATGAGCGATCGTGTGTTGGTGATGCACGAAGGACAAATTTCGGGCGAGCTTTTGCGAGATCAATTGAGCGAAGAATCGGTCATGCAATTGGCGACTGGGAACCCGCTGGCCGCTTGCTGAGTTAGACTCGTTGCCCACACGCGAAACGCATTTTCAGCTACAGCGAATTTTATGAACGCCAAAGTCATCGGTATCTTTGCTCTTCTGCTCGCCCTGTGTGGATTTTTGTCGATCTATACGCCCGAGTCTTTCTTGAAGGGCAACAACATTGAGAACCTGCTTCGCCGTACATCGATGTATGGGATTTTAGGAATCGGCGTCGCGTTTGTGATCATCACCAGCGGGATCGATCTGTCGGTGGGCTCGTTGGTTTGTCTGGTTGGCTGTCTGCTGGCGTCGTTTTTGCAAGTCGATTATCGCCCGTATGATCTGTATCAGGTCAGCGCCGTCAATGCAGATCAGCAATCGATCACATTGCGTGGTCAAGCGGACTTCGATGTGGGAGATCCGATTCGTTATTACGGAGGCAGGCGTGCGCGCAATTTGGTAGCCCAGGTGACGAAAGTCGAAAGCGTGCAGCTTGACGATGGCACAACGGCAAGCAAATTGACGATCGACCAAAAGCCCACACGCGACGATTCCGACGGTAACATCGCGAAACTGGTGAGCGTCGTTTCTTACGAAAAAGGTGACGCCGGAACGAGCGAGAACAAGCAGTTGCCTGAAGTGAATCTTGGGCAAGCTTTATTGAAGCTGGCGGCACGCGACCAAGTTTTGTTTGTTCATCCGACCAGGGGGCTAAAACAACTGAAGATTGTCGACGCGGGCGCGACGGACGGACAAACGGCCATCACGGTCAACGACACCCTAGGTGATTTCGGAACGGAATGGTTTGCGGTCCCATTGGAACGTCGGCAGCGATTCCCGATTCCGATCGCATTGGCGATGGTGCTTGGCATTGCTTTGTTTCTGGGGCTACTGCATGGCGTTTTGGTCACACGATTAAAACTGCAGCCATTCGTGGTCACTTTGTGTGGGCTGCTGTTCTACCGAGGTTTTTCGCGGTGGATGGTCGACGACCAAACGATGGGATTCGCCGATGAATACGACAACAGTTTGCGTTTGCTGGGCACTGGCAAGCTGCAGGTGTGGCAGGCGGCCGACGGCAGTGATTCATTCGGGATTCCCTATCCGTTCTTTGTGCTGCTGATCGTAGCCATCGTGGCGATCATTTTTTTGAACCGAACGGTGTGGGGACGCTACATGCTGGCGTTGGGACGTAATGAAGAAGCCGCTCGATATTCAGGGATCAACACCAACCGCGTCACGATGATTGCCTATGTGATCTCGGCTGTTTTGGCAGCGGTTGGCGGCATGCTGTTCGCGTTGGACAGCAATTCAATCTCTCCGTCCAGTTTTGGCAATTTTTACGAACTCTACGCTATCGCGGCCGCCGTTCTGGGCGGATGTTCGCTGCGAGGAGGCGAAGGGGGCATCGTCGGGGTGGTGATCGGTACCGCGGTGATGCAGACGCTCTACAACTTGATTGTCCTGATGAAGATCTCCGATAAATTGGAGTTTGCGATCATTGGAGCGGTGATTCTGCTGGGCGTGATTGCTGACGAAGTCGTCAAACGGTTTGCGGCTCAGCGTCGTGCGGCGGCGCGTGCTAGGCAGGCTGCGGAAGAATAGTCCGTAAATCCGGGGTTCAGGACGGTTTTGCGCGGCAACGTCGCGTAGTGCAATCGGCTCGATCGGGTTACACTGCCGGGCATGGAAGCTGAAACAAACGAACCGGAAGTCCAGTCTTTTGACGAACTGGATCTGTCGCCCGTTATGCGACGCGCCGTTGCCAAAGCGGGCTTTACTAAACCGTCCCCCATCCAAGGCGAGCTGATTCCCTTAGCGCTCGATGGTATGGATGTGATTGGGCAGGCCAGAACCGGCACGGGTAAAACAGCCGCTTTTGCAATCCCGATCCTTGAGCAGCTGGATCCGCTGGAGGAATGTCGTGATCCTCAGGCGATCATTGTGGTGCCGACGCGAGAGTTGGCTGACCAAGTCGCTGTGGAAACGCAGCGGTTGGCCGAGGGCGTGCCCACTGAAGTGGCCGTGCTTTCGGGCGGCAAAAACATGAACAAGCAGCTGCGCCAATTAGAAAATGGTGTGCAGGTTGTCGTCGGTACGCCCGGGCGACTGCACGATCACCTGCAACGCGGAACGCTGAGAACCAACAACGTATGGTGCGTCGTTTTAGACGAAGCCGACCGAATGCTTGACATTGGGTTTAGGCCGCAAATCGAGCGTATCTTGCGCAAGTGTCCTCGCGATCGTCAGACATTGTTGCTGTCGGCGACGTTGCCACCGACGGTTCAGCGATTGGCTGAATCGTACATGCATAAGCCAACGGTGATTGACTGCTGTAAGAACGAGATGGCGGTCGAGACCATCGAACAACGCTACTTTACCGTCGCGCAAGACCGCAAAGGCGAACTGCTGGAGCGACTTTTGGATCGCGAAAAGCCCGAGCAAGCGATCGTGTTTTGCCGAACCAAACGCGGCACGGACCGTTTGTACCGAAAATTGGCTCGGTCTTACGATGCTTGCGGCAGCATGCACGGTGATATGCAGCAGCGAGAAAGAGATCGCGTGTTGCAGAGTTTGCGCGACCGAAAATTGAAGATTTTGGTAGCGACCGATGTCGTGGGGCGTGGAATCGATATCAGCACGATTTCTCACATTTTCAACTACGATGTGCCGCAAGATTGCGATGATTATGTGCACCGTGTTGGGCGTACCGGGCGAATGGGACGCGACGGGGTGGCGTACACATTTGTCGTGCCCGGCGAAGGCGATGTGCTAACCAGCATCGAGCAGCGGATCAACAAAGAGCTGATTCGAGATACGATTGAGGGGTTTGAGCCAATGCCCAAGCCACAGCCGACCGCAGTCGAAGATGCCGCCGGAGAACCGGTGGTGAAAAAGAAGCTGAATCCGATGCATCGCAAGATCAAGCGACGACGGCTCTAGTCATTGCATGGGCGAGACAGAGGGAGAACCAAGGTTTTCCCCTCAGTGGAATCCGCCTCGGGAAGCCTGGTTTTAAGATGAGGCCCCGTCTTCTGCGTCAGGCCTGTGTTTTGCGTCAGGCCCTTCTTCTGCATCAGGCCCGTGTTTATCCGGTGCCTGGTATTTGATCGGTAGCTCGATTTCATCAGGCGAAGTTATTCAGCTGATGGTTATTCGGCTGATGGGGCGTTTTGATCAGGGGCACACGTGGACTTGATTGTCCACGGAAGCACCCGCGACGACTCGTCGTACGGCTTCTTGAGCCAATTGCTTGTGGTAAAAGCTGCGAACTTTGCCGCTGATTTGAAGTGTGTCAGCTGCGCAATCGACGCGAAGCTGGCGTAGTTCGCTGATCGAGCTTTGAGCAAGCTCGTTGGAGGCCAGCAGGGTGATTTCGTGTTGTGCTGTCGTCATAACGTTTCTTTCCGTGAGAGAATCGATGATTCACATTGATACAACCGTTCCGCATCGGTCATTCCATTTTTGCCGGTTGTCACAAGAGGAAAACCTGAACGCGTGATCCGTGCTACCGTCTTTTCGATCGTCGCTATCGAAAATATCACACATCATTAAGAATCTGGCTACGTGAATCTGGCAGATTCAGTCAACAAAGTGAATTTGGCAGCCATAAAAGGTTGCAAGCATTCTGTGTGCTGCAGTGCGAAATTGAGCGTCTGTTTGGTGCAACACTTGGTCCGATTTCACCGTGCTGAATGATTAAGACACTTACTGACCGCGGCGAAGTGTTCGTTAGATCGCCTTTGGCCTTCGTCCACTGGTGGCTCGGCATTGATGCGAAGCGTTGCGAGTCGAATGGAAATCGATATTGAGTTTTGAATTCGTTCGTTGCGGTGTTCGTTCGTCAACCGTTTTGCTTTTTCAGGTTATGGCGGCGGCGTCCGCAGCAAAGAAACGATCGAATCTTTTGTGAAACTTGGTTGGTGAAAAACCGTTTGCATGCTTGTTTCGCAACGATCGTTTGCGCGTGAAACTCATTGAGGACGCAATCTTTCGATTCGCTCCGAATCCGCCTTGACCGCGCCAAAAGCTAGTCCCTATTCTTCGCCCAGCACTGATCGGAATGGAAACAGGCCATCAGCGTGACGCAGCAAACTTGTTGGTGCTCCATTGCACGGAAGCAACCAAAGAGTGCCAAATCAACAAGTGCGATGTGTGGTTCGACGGTTAAAAAGCAAGGATGCTTTTAACGGTCGTCGAACACTTTAAAGAACCACCGGCTCCCGGAACTTGAGCGCGTTGTCCTCCGCCCCCCTAGGACTCTGTACTCTCCGGGAGCTTTTTTCTTGCGCAGACAGAATATTTTAACGCTGCTAGCTCGTTCTGAGCGTGTCTTGTGGGCGCGGCATCGCTGTTTTGACGGCTGAAACAGCGGTTTTTTGCCTGTTTTGTCTGTCCGTGACCGAACGTGTCATGCCAGCGACGAATACTGTTAATGAAGCAACCAGGGGACAAAACGTCCGAAGGCATTCGCTTCGCACAGCATCCATTCGTCTGTCCACAAAGGCATCCAAAATGAAAAGTATCCTTCGACGAGCCATGCAAGATTCCGACAACTATGTCATCGAAATGGAATACTGCGACGCCAGTGGCAAGCGAACACGACGCGTTGTCAGCCCAATTCGGTTTGTCGGCGCCGAGCGTTTTCTGGGGCTTTGCCTGTGCCGCGAAGCACCACGCCAATTCCAGCTTTCTCGCTGCGAGAATGTGCGTCTGATTCCATCAACCGAAGTTCTGATGCCGATGCCGTTGTACGCCGAACCAATCGCATCTGCCAACGCAGGCACTTCGCTGGGACAGGCAGAACTCTGTCTTGCCTAGTTGCTGCGTAAACTTGCTGGTAGCAGGCGGCGGAAACAATCTAGGTTCCCTTGGAGGTAACCCAGTCGCTTGCTGATACGAAATGGACTACTTGCCGGAACCCAGGGCAGCTAGCACCCAGTCACGAGCAATCGAGAGCCTCTCTTCTTGCGGGCCGTGTAGAATCGCTAATCCTTCCTGGCCACCAACGATCTCGAACGCGGTTTCGATGTCTTCTTCGGTCAGCAACTCTTGTGCTTGGTAGAGGCGTACTTCCGAAAGGGCGAGCAGCCGATTGGCGGGCGAAGCCGAAAGCAAAGTCCCAATGCGGCGACGCGCCACTTCCGCGGTCAGCTTTGGCATATCCGTCGTTTTGATCTGTCGATCGATCACCATGAACAAATTGGCGAGTTGTTCTTTGACGTAATCACGTTCGTTGGTGCGGCCGGCTCGAACCAGTTGGGCGACTTCTAGGCTGTCCATTGCTTTGGACACGACCAGAGACTTGTTGGCCGGAACACTCATCAAGCGGCATCGCGAGATGTTTTGGGTCTGCTGATTGCGATTCGTTTTCAACGCGATTTCAAAATGCAGGAGCAGATCGATGTGCTCTTCTTTGGCAACCTGAACCATGTCTTTGACCGAACCAGGGCCCAGGAACATCAGGCCGGGAATCCAAAGTGGTGGCGTCTCAGGGCTGGCGCCCAGCAAGTCATCGACGGGGCCGCGTGGAGTGCTCATGGGAGCGGCATTCACAGCGGGACGTTGATTTGCGGGAGCCACGTCATCCAGTCCAACCGGCCCAGCACTGACCGTGCACAAAGCGAGGCCATAGTCGCCCTGTCGGTAGCGTTTGCCAAACTCTTCTTCGACAACTTGAGCGACCAAGCCGAGGTATTTCTTCATTTGCTCCTGAGCGGCGGCATTGATCATGGTGCGTGTAATGGTGACGGGTGCGGCCGGATTGGGCCGTCGCCCACCTGGGCGCTCACCGCCCATGCCCATCTCCATGCCCATCTCCATGCCCATCTCCATTTCCATGTTCATTTCGTCCTCCATGCCCATCCCCATTTCCATGTCCATTCCCATCTCTTGTTCACGGCCCATCTCCATGTCCATTCCCATCTCCATGCCTTGGTCCATCCCTCTGGGATTGCGACCGCCGCCGGACATCGGAGTGGTTTTGCCTTCTAAGATGGGGGAGGCATCCGTGACATCGTCGCCATGCAGGGTGTAGGAAACGCCCCAGCGGATTTGCCAGACAGGGCGGCGAAATAGCTGGCTGTATTTGACGGTTTGGAGTGGCACCCGAGCCTGGTTGTACTCGGTCACCATGTGAGCGAAATGCAGTTGAAGTGCGGCAGGATAATTGCCCGATTGGTAGGCCACTTCTGCATCACGGCCCAATTCAGGACCTGCTTCGATGTTGGTGCCCAGCGATTCGGGACTCGCCGATAACGGGCTGAGGTCCATGCTGGAAACCAGCGTCGCTAACGAATTTTGTACGGCCTGTCCGAGAGCTTGCTGCGGGGTTCCACCGGCGCTGCGTCGGTTTGATCCGCCTTGCATTCCATAGCCGTCGTCCATGTACATGTCGTCCTCCATGCCCATATCCATTTCCATTTCCATGCTCATGTCGTCCTCCATGCTCATCTCCATCTCTTGGTCCATCGCATCCTGGGCCGATGTGGTCACGGGCTGGCACTGCAGAAGCACGAAGCAAGTCAGCAGGGCAAAGGCCGTTTTCAGCGAGATCGCGTCGATACGAATGGTGACGGAGAGGAGTCGCGGAAGAGGGCTATTCATGAGGACTTTCCAGGTCAAATGTCGTGCGGACTGTTTCCGCGGCAGTTTGATGGTTTAGAGCAGCAATAGAGCGTCAAAACGGGAAATTTAGAGGTCTGGATCGAGATTTTGACCAGCCGACGTGCCCGTCACTGCGTATGATAGACGCTAAGCTTTTGCCAGTGGGTGCGAAAACCACTTAGAGCAGCCAAAATCAGTGGCTCGGCGTCCTTTTTTTGCGGGGCGTCTCGCCGTCCGAAATGCCGTTTGATCGGGTTTTTTAGGGAACCGATCCACCGGTAGGTCGTCCAAGTCACGCATGGCTACGGATTGCTTGGAAGGTGTTCGCGCCAGAGATTACGTCGAAATGACAACAAACCGGTCTATCTGCTGCTCATGGATCACCGTCCCCATCGTCGCTACAACACTGCTCTAACCGGGCGGGGCAAGAAACGGACGAAACTCCGTCGACGCTTGGTCTTGGAAAGGCTTACCGACCGCCGCGTGCTGGCAGCCATCACTGGAACGGTCTTCGGCGACATCGATCATTCGTATCGCCAAGAAGCGGGCGAACAGTCGCTTCCGGATCGCTTGGTTTATGTCGACGTCAATCAGAATGCTTCGATCGACACTGGCGAGCCGTTTGCACTGACCGATGACGCCGGCGGGTTTGCGTTCACGGGGCTTCCTGACGGTGAGTATCAAATTCGCTTGTACGATGGGTCGACTTCCCAAACGCAGGTGACTCCGGTTGCGGCGACTCGAGACGGTTCGCCGATCATGGTCGCCAGTGGTTTTGATCTGACCACCAGCGGGACCGATGTCGCGGTTTTGGCGGAATCGACTTTGACCATCGGCAACTATTCCGATGGTACGGCTACCAGTTTGGTAATTGGCAATTCGCCCGTCGCCGCCGAACAGCTTCCCAGCGGTGACTACTTGGTCGTAGGCGGAGACGGGTCGTCGGATTCGGCTTGGCTAGTCGATCCTACGACAAGCGCTCTGACGCCGATCGATCTCTCCGGTGACGGAACGTCGATCGTCTGGTCCGACTTGGCGATCGATGAAAATGGTCGCGGCTTGCTGTTGCAGCAAACCGACGACGCGACCTTGGTTCGACGCGTTGACGCTTCGGATGCTGATGCGGGCGTTGTCGTCACGGACAACGGTTACATGTTTCCCACGGACGCCCAAGTGTTGGCGTCGCTCAAAGGCAATCGCTCGGTCGTAGCATGGGGCGGGCAATGGACCGACGAATTCGGCACGCAAAGTGGGTTGGAACTGTCGTTGTGGAGCAACGCGACAGGTTCGCCGATTACGTACCTGCCGACTCGCTTGGCGGACGTGACGGAGTTGGTCGACTACGACGATGTGTCGGGATTGCTTGCGTTGCGGACGGCGGATGGCGGTGTTTCGCTTTATGATGCCAACGCCGACTTTGCTTTGCTGGTTTCACTTCCCGAAGTAACGGGGCCCGTCGCCATTGACGGAGAACGCGACTTACTGGTGACGATGTCGGCGTCCGCGTCGACCTTGAAATTGATCGATGCTTACGATGGCCAGTCAGTCGCCGAACTCGCTCTGAATGTCGACGATATCGGTGAGATTGGTTCGATCCGAGTCCAAGAATCGGATTCGTTGGTTTTGCTGGGCAATAAAGGCACGTCGCGAGTTTCGCTGGTGAAACCTGCCGCGAACCACGTCACGCTGGTCGGTGGCAGCGATAGCGAACCCATCGCGTTTGGAGTGACGACTCAAGGCGACAATGAACTGCCGGCGTTTAATCCGCCGCCATCGTATTCGATTGACGAAGATTCGGTCCTGTACGCTCCAACACCGGGGCCGATGCAGAACGCATCGGACCCAGACGACGATCATTTGGTCTTGTTGCCAGTTGGAACTCCGTCACAAGGCACCGCGATCGTGACGGTTCATGGCGACATCCAGTACTCGCCGGATTTGAACTTCAACGGTGTTGATACGCTGCCGGTCATTTTGCACGATGGCCGCGGTGCATCAGAGGTCGTGTCGATTCAGGTGGATGTAAACCCTGTCGACGATCCGCCCGTGATTGCATTGCAAGTCGACCAAATAGCCGAAAACATTCCTGTCGGAACGGTGCTTGGGCCGGTCGTTATCATCGATCCTGACGTCGGCCAAGTGAATGAACTGGATGTCGACGATCCTCGATTCGTGGTGGAAGATGGACAGTTAGTATTTGTCGGCCCAGGAATCATTAACTTTGAGGAAGAGCCGTCGATCGAAATTACGATCTACGATTCTCAGTACACCACCAGTGCGACGTACACGGTTCCCGTCGCTGATCAAAACGATCCGACGGCGTACATCGAACCCGATTTTGCACAAGTCGAAGAGAATCGGTTTGACCAGATCGTTGCCGACTTGTTTATCTATGACGAAGACATCGACGAAGTTCGCACCATCACGGTTGACGACGACCGGTTCATCGTTGTTGGCGAGCAACTGTTGTTAGCACCTGGTGTGTCGCTCGATTTTGAAGCCACGCCGACCGTCACCGTGAACGTCACCGTGACCGGGCCGGAAGATTCAAAGACCGAGCCAATTTTGATCAACGTGGTTGACGAAATCGAGCGAGCCAGCGAAGTCACTCTTTCCAACTATACCGTCCTGGAATTGTCGCCTGGCGAATTGGTAGGAGACCTGATCGTCGATGGAAACCTGTTCGGCAGCGGCTACACCGCGACCGTGGATGATTCGCGATTCGAGATTGATGGTTCGACGCTTAAACTGGTCGACGACCAATGGGTGGACCGTGCTGACCAGGAAGAGATCCAATTGACCGTCAACGTCCAAGATGTTGGTGGAGTATTTGATTCAATTTCTCAGACGTTGATTATCCAAGTCGAAGAAAACTCTACGCCGTTTCACAATGATTCCAATCCGTTTGACGTAGACGCGTCGGGCGAGGTTTCGCCGCTGGATGCGTTGATCATCATCAACTACATCAACGAAAATGGCGTCGGCGAGATCACCAACGTTGAGCCGCGATTTAACTTTGACGTTAACGGCGACGGCGTCGTGTCACCGTTGGACATCTTGTTGGTGCTCAATGAATTGGATGCGATTCGGCAGCAGCAAAACAACACTGTCGGCGGCGAAGAACCCAGTGGCGAGTTAATTGTGCCGAGCGATCAGATCGCCGACACAACTCCTTCGGAAGACGATAATCTGAATGAGGATGCGGCCGAGGATCTACTGCCTAAGCAGCGCAGTCGTATCGCTTTCAAAGGGACACAGCAGGATACTTTGCCTTCACAGAACCGCGCGATAGCGTCGGATGATTTGCAAGAGCAAGTGGAGATGGCGGACGCTGATTTTGCGGATGGCGTCGACGCATCGCTGGATTCGCTGCTGGACGAGATGTCTTAAACGGCGTGATTGGCTGGTGAAGAACTGGCTTTCAATCGACCGGCCTCAATCGATGAACCTCATGCCAGTCGCGGTTGATTTGGTCGCGTTGCCGCTTGCATTATGCCACATGCTGGCAGCTCTAGTGTGCTTGGACCCAATGGTTCGCATGCGATGATGGAGTCGGAGCGAAGCGATCGTGGGCGATGGGCTGACCGGAGTGTTGAGCAGGTCACCTATTCAACATCAACCGGAATACCGAAGTCAGTTGACTCCGGCTTGACCAAGACGCGAGCTTGCCGCGCCGCGGTGTTTTAGCAGCGCGTCCAACGCAGTGTGTCTAACTCGACGTGCCTAACTTAACAAGCCTAACTCAACAAGCCTTAGGCGTGGTTGGCCACTTCGTTGGCTTCTTGCTGGGCCAATAGTTTCTTCTGGAATCTTGCTTGGACGACGTCCACCACGATCAAGACCGCCAAAACAAAGTAGAACGTGCTCTTTGCCATTGGCATGACGTGATGTCCAAACAGTTGCAGGTCGGCTAGGTGGCCGCCTTCGCTAACCAGCATCACACCCACGATGAACAAAACGAACAATCCTAGCACTTCATACATGCGATTCTTCTTGAGGAATTCCGCGACGTGGTCCGCCAGCCAAATCATCATGATCCCGCTGAAAATGATCGCGGTCGCCATAATGACCAGGTTTTCGGTGAGCGCCATCGCGCTGAGAATCGAGTCAAACGAAAACACCAAGTTCATGACCACGATCATCGCGACCGCTTTGCCCACGGTGCTGCCACCTCCGGATTCGCCTTCGTGGTCAAGATTTGGAACCGACAGGAGGTGATAAATCTCTTTAAGTGCGGTGTACAAAATAAAGCCGCCGCCGAACAAGACGATCAGGCTATGGCCGGAGATGTCGGCTTTGACAAAGAAGGTGTCGACGCTCACAAACGCGTCTTCAAGAAGGGCAATCAAATTGACCACGACGAATAGCAATACAATCCGAAAGATGATCGCTAAGCCAATTCCCAGTTTGCGGACTTTGGACTGGCTCTCTTTTGGGACCCGTTTGCTTTCGATCGAAATGTAAAGCAAGTTGTCAAAACCTAAGACGACTTGCAGCAGAATCAACATTCCCAGTGTGAAAACGCCAGCGACGGAGAAGAGACTTTCGTTGGACGGTTCCGCAGCGGATTCAGCGATGTCACTGTGCAGCGTTGCTTCGGCCAGCGGAGCTGCGGCATTCGCTAACGGCGTGATCGCATCGGCAATCAGCGAGATGGCAGGAGAAACGTTGCCAAAGATTCCGGCGGTGAATTCGATCAGGTCAATCATCGTGTAGATCCGTCAAGCATTGATGCAGGTGATTGGAGATTCCAGCGAAGTGGGACGTATCGAAGTAAAAACGTCCTGTTTCGCGTCGTCCGCGAGGCAGTGGCACCGCCAGCCTGTGCAGGATTATGATGTCAGGCGACAAAACAGGCCACACCACTGCTGACCTGATAAATCTGGCGGTCCATTGGCCCGCCTTTCTCCAATGTGTGTAAATCCATGAAAATCGTTTGCTGCTGCGTCTTGGCATCCATCGCTTGCGTTTTAACCCCAGCGTTGCGAGCTGAAGAAACCGATTCCAACCATCAGTACTACGAAGTGCGTAGCTATGTGCTGGGTGACAAAGGCGACGAAAAGGCAGTCGATCAATATCTGAGCCAGGCCCTTTTGCCAGCCCTGCAGCGGGCGGGAATCGGTCCGGTTGGCGTTCTCGGCAATGCCGAAAATGACAAAAGCGGCAGCCATCGGGTCGTCGTTGTCATTCCGTTGAAATCTCCTAACGATCTGACAGCAATTCGCGATCAGGTCTGTCAAAGTGCTGACTACTTGGCAGCGGCCGCAAAATTTGAAAGCGGCGGCAAATCGGATGCTCCCTACCAACGGGTCACCAGTGAACTATTGGTTGCGATGGATTGTTGGCCCAAGGTTGTTGTCGACCAAGCCAGTTTGCAAAACGACGAACGGGTGTACGAGTTGCGTTTGTACGAAAGTCCGAATGCCCGATTGGGCAACCTGAAGGTGGACATGTTTAACAACGGTGAAGTCCCCATTTTCTTGGACTGCGGGATCAAGCCTGTTTTCATCGGGCAATCGATTTTGGGTCCGCAGACTCCGAACCTGACCTATTTGACCGTCTACCCCGATGATGGTGCTCGCAAAAAAGCTTGGGGCGCGTTCCGGGCGCATCCCGACTGGAAAGTCCTGAGCAAAGTCGCCAAGTACGCCGGAACCGTCAGCAAAATTGATACCTACATCATGGTTGCGAAGCCCTATTCGCAAATGTGATGGTGGATGTCGTTGCTGGTCGGGGAGGGACACAACTGACGGTCGATGTTTTCCGCAAACTTCGCCCAGATGTCACGGCATGATCGGCGACTTCGGAAAGGTTTTGAAACTGGTTTTTGGGCGACTGTCCGGTCGCCTTTCTTGGCGTTAGGATTTCGCACATGACTCCAATGATGCGACAATACCATGAGGCGAAAGACGCTTGCGGCGACGCATTGCTTTTCTTTCGCATGGGCGATTTCTACGAACTGTTCTTGGACGACGCTAAGGTCGCCGCCAAGATTCTTGGTCTGACGCTGACCAGTCGTGACAAGGACAGCGAAAATCCAACGGCGATGGCGGGATTTCCGCATCACCAGCTGGATTCGTACCTGCATAAATTGATTCAGGCAGGTTTTCGCGCCGCGGTTTGTGAGCAGGTCGAAGATCCCAAGAAGGCCAAGGGTTTGGTCAAACGGGAAATCACCCGCGTGGTCAGTGCCGGAACGCTGACGGACGACGGTTTGCTTGATCCAAGGCAAGCCAATTATGTCGCGTCTGTGTATGTGCTGCATGACAAAAAGGCGGCTAAGAGTGGCGCGGCGCCGCAGGTTGGAATCGCGTGGGCGGAACTTTCCAGCGGCCGTTTCGAAGCAGGGACCTTTCCCAAATCGCGGATCGAAGACGAATTGGAACGCATTGGCCCGGCCGAAGTGATCTACCGCGAAGACGATGCTCATTTCAGCCCCGATACGACGGCGACTTGGTCGTGGACTTCGCGACCGGCTTGGTCGTTCGCTCAGGATGCAGCACGCGAAGCTCTGTGCAAGCAGTTTTCGGTGCACAATTTAGAAGGCTTTGGGTTCGGCGATGATGACGCTCCCGCGATTCGGGCTGCTGGGGGAGTACTGACTTATTTGCAGGAGACACAGCGCGGTGGTCTCGATCACTTTCGCACGCTCACGTCGCATCGCAAAACACCGGTTTTGCAAATCGACGCGTCGACGCGCCGCAGCCTGGAGATAACTCGTACCCTGCGAACGGCGTCGCGCGAAGGGTCACTGCTGGACGTCATCGACGAGACCTGTAGTCCGATGGGATCGCGATTGTTGGCCGATTGGATTGCAGCACCGCTGGTCGATCCGGCGGCAATCGGAATGCGGCATGATGCCGTTGCCGAACTATCGGGCGACCAATCGCTGCGGACGGATGTGAGGTCGACACTGCGGGACACTTACGATCTAAGTCGTTTGTTGGCACGACTTGCAACCGGGCGGACGGGCCCCCGCGATTTGCAGCAAGTAGCGACGACGCTGGCCGGGCTTCCCAAGCTAAAAGCCCGGCTGACACAGCGTAATGCGGATCGATTGCAAAGCATCGAACAACACCTGCATCTCTGTCCCGAACTTCGCAGTCAGTTGGATGCCGCGTTGGCGGATGAATGTCCTCTTAACGCGGGCGACGGCAACTTCATTCGCGTCGGTTTCGATGAGGAATTGGACGAACTCCGGGAGTTGGCTCGCGGCGGAAAACAATGGATTGCCGCGTATCAGCAAAAGCAGATGGACGAAACCGGCATCACGAATCTAAAGGTTGGTTACAACCGTGTGTTCGGATACTTCCTAGAGGTTTCGAACGCTCAGAAAGACAAAGTCCCAGATTTCTTTATTCGCAAACAGACGCTCAAGAATGCGGAGCGTTACATCACGCCGGAGCTGAAGGAGTACGAAGAAAAAGTACTTGAGGCGGACGAAAAAGCCGCGTCGCGCGAACAATTGATCTTCCAAGATTTACGAGCTAAGACACATCGCCAGTTGTCAACGTTGCAGGAAGTTGCTGCCGCCATGGCCGAGCTGGATGTTCTGGCCGCTTTAGGAGAATTAGCGGCGGTTCGCGGTTGGGTGCGGCCGGAGCTGACCGACGATTCGGTTCTGAAAATCGAAGCTGGCCGACACCCCGTGTTGGACGTCACGCTGCCGCAGGGAGAGTTTGTGCCCAACGATTGTGTGATGTCACCCGACGGCGGCATGATCCATTTGATCACGGGCCCCAACATGGCGGGTAAGAGTACGTACATTCGTCAAATCGCTTTGATCACTTTGCTAGCTCAAGCGGGATCGTATGTGCCTGCCAAGAATGCCGTGATCGGAGTTGCGGATCGCATCTTTGCCCGAGTCGGAGCGAGCGATGAATTGAGTCGCGGCCAAAGTACGTTTATGGTCGAAATGGTTGAAACCGCTCGGATCCTGAACACTGCGACTTCACGAAGCCTTGTGATTCTGGATGAGATCGGGCGCGGCACCAGCACTTATGACGGGCTGTCACTGGCGTGGGCGATCACGGAACATCTTCACGAACAGATTGGTTGCCGAACCTTATTTGCAACGCACTACCACGAACTGACTCAATTGGAAGAGTCGCTGCCGCGGGTAGCGAACATGAATGTTGCCGTCAAAGAATGGGACGAACAGGTTGTGTTCTTACACCGCATCGTTGCGGGCGGCGCGGACAAGAGCTACGGCATTCACGTGGCGCGATTAGCGGGGATTCCTGCCAGCGTAAATGAACGAGCCAAGGATGTGTTGGCTCAGTTGGAATCGGACCACCGCGATGCGTTTGATCGACCGACGGTGGCACCGCCAAAAGAAAATGGTAGTAACAACTATCAGCTGACCCTTTTCGGCTACGCCGATCACCCGCTGATCGACGAGATGCAAAAATTGGACGTCAACAGCATGACGCCGATCGAGGCCATGCAGTTTTTGCAGCAGGCACAAGAACAGTTGAAAACCAAGTCTTAACCCAGATCCAAGCCAGATGGCTGGATCGTTTGGAGCGACGCGAGACGCTCGTCTACGCCAAAAGTTCTTTGACGGGACTGGCATCGCCGCCGATTTTGAAGGGGCGACCATTGGGAGCGAACCGTTCTTCGGTCAGCGGCAGTCCCGCAGCGGCGGCAATGGTTTTGTTGAACGCCGAGACAGAGATGTGATCCTTGTCGACTGAAAAACCCGTCTTGTCACTGGCACCATACACTTGGCCGCCCTTGATTCCGGCACCGATCAAAAGACTGCTGAATGCACCGGGGTGGTGATCGCGGCCGCCGTTGACATTGAGCTTTGGTTTGCGGCCAAATTCGGTGGTCAATACGATCAGGGTATCTTTCAAAAGCCCCTTGCTGTGCAGGTCACGCATCAGGCTGCTCAGCCCCGTGTCCAGGTCGCCGCCTTTGTCCTTCAGGCGTGTGTAAATGTCTTGGTGCATGTCCCAGCCACCATAATTGACTTCGATGAATCGAGCACCGCTTTGCACCAATCGTCGCGACAGGAGCAGCGCCTGGCCAAGTTGGTTGTTGCCATAGGCATCGCGGACAGCTTGTGGTTCTTCCTTGATATCGAAGACTTTCAAGTGAGGGCTGCCCATCAACCGTCGGGCTTCTAAGTAGAGTTGGTTGTAGGCTTCGACGTTCGGGTTCTTTCGAGTCCGCTGGAAAACCTCGTCGAACTTGCTGGCCAATGTCAGTCGGCGACCGAACAATTCTTCGTGCAGGTATTTTGGCAGGGAAGTGTTTTGTAAACCTGCGCTCGCGTTTGAAATTGGCACAGGCGACAACGATGGTTCCAGAAATCCGGCTCCAGGGTGTCCGTTGCCACTGCCGATGACGTAGTTGCCTGGAAGGTCTCGGTTCAAGCGACCTTTTTCTGCCACCATCCATGCTCCCATAGCTGGGTGCTGGATGCTGTTGAGTTTCTTGTAGGCAGTTCGCATCAGGTACTTGCCTTTGTCGTGAGCACCCGTTTCCGTGCTCAGCGAACGCACCACAGCCATTGCACCGGAGAGGTACGCGAGTTTTGGAAACATGTTTCCAAACTGCATGCCGGGAACGCGCGTTTGGATCGGCGTCGTTTCGCCCGCTTCTTCGACACCGATTTTGGGATCGAACGTGTCCAAATGTGTCATCGCTCCATCCATAAACAGATAGATGATGTGTTTGGCTTTGCCAGCGGCGGGCGCTGCAGTCGGTTCATCGCCAAACAGTGCCTGGGATCCGACGGCTCCGGCGAACGAAACGCCGAGGCAATTCTTGGCGGCCGTTTTCATAAACGACCGACGATCTTCGGTGCAATATTCGGGACGTGACATGTTGTTTACTCGCTGTCGGTGAAGTGTGCTAAAGAGTTGCTGAGGCAAAGGCTACTGAATGAACAAGAATTCTCGTGTGTTCAAAAGCGCCCAAAGGATATTCCCGTACCCCACATTGTCATTGGTCTGTTGCGAAAGCTCTCTCGCAGCGATGACGCGATCTTTTGGAATCGGCCGTCGTGCGAGCACGCTCAAGAAGATCGCATCGATGCGGTCCTTTGTTTTTTCGATCGCAAGGATGTTATCGACAATCGACGAACCCGGCTCCAGCATCACGTGCGTGATCGGACCGTTGAACATTGCAAGAATCTGAGGCACAGTGGCTTCTTGCTGCGATCCATTAATTGTTTCGCGGTCGCCTTGGCCGAATTGACGAAGGAAATGGCTTGCCGGGACGGGCGAAACCAGTTCGCTGGCGCGACACAAGGTGTTTCCCTGGTAAGAGTGGGTGCGTTCGAGTTTTCGTCGCGCTCCCAGATCGACTGTGGAGAGAAATCGTTCGGCTTTTTCCGCGGCTGTTTCGTAGGTCGCGGTCGCAAAATCGAGATCGATTACATCGGCAAACTCTTGAGTCGTGGGACGTTGGAAAGGCCATGGGTTTTGCACAGCCATTGTCAGTAGCGAATCCCAGACTTGTTCCGCGGTCATTCGTCGAACCGTCGGGCCAGGGAAATAGTAAGGCTCGCCGCTGGTCAGCGTGTAGTCGGTCGCGACACGTTGATAGGTTTCGCTGTAAAGGATTAATCGTGTGAGTTCCTTTAAGTCGAAACCGCCGCGAATCAGTTCCTCGCCCAGGAAGGCCATCGCCTTTTTGTTGACACAGGGATGTTCATCGCGAAAGTCGTCGATGGGTTCGACCATGCCCACGCCCATGAATCGTTTCCAGAGACGATTGACGATTGTATTACTGAACTGTGGATTTTCGGGACTAGTCAGCCACGCAGCGAATTTCTGTCGGGGAGAGCTGTTTTTGGCGGACGTCGGAACTTCGCCCCAGAGGACTGCGGCGGGAACGACTTCTTTTGGCTTAGCATCTTCGTACGCGTAATCGTGCGGCAGACGCATGGCCCGCGGAGCTTCGCTGACGCGATAGCTGTTCGCGCGAATCAGTCGCTGCATGTGGCCGGGGACTCGGCCTTTGTCATAGTGCTTGCGTGCTTCTGTGATCATCGCGTTGGCTGGATTCGTTTTGGTGAATCCTGGGTCGCCTTTGACGATGCGAGTGCGAGTGCCAGTGGTGAAGGCAGCCAGTTCGTAAAACTGATACTGCGTCCATTGGTCAAACGGGTGGTCATGGCATTGAGCGCAACCGATTTGCGTGCCAAGAAAAACACGCACCGTGTTGTCGATGTATGGGAGCGGCATGCCGTCGTCACGCAGCTGGTAGCCGACGGCTGGGTTTTCCCAAGACTTTCCTTCTGCGGTTAACATCTCGTAGACCCATTTGTCGTACGGTTTGTTCGTGCAAATGGATTCTTTGACGTAGTGCAAAAACGGCTCGCCGATGATGTTGTTGGTCGGTCGGTCGACCAAACGCAACGTGTCAGCCCAAAAGTTGTACATGTTGCTGACATAGTCGGGGCTGCCAAGCAATTCGTCGATCAAGTTCTCGCGGCGGTCGGGGGCATCGGACGCTAAGAAATCAGTTGCTTCCTTCAGCGTTGGGATCCGCCCCGCCACATCCAAGTACACGCGTCGCAGAAAAACCTCATCGCTTGCCAAGTCGTTCGGTGTGCCGCCTTCGCTGATAAGTTTATTTTCGATCAGGCCATCCAATCGATTGGCCGCTGACTTGACCGAGCTGCGCAGGCTGTGTTTGACCGGCTTCACATCCATGTCGACTTTGCCCGGTTGTCGAACACTTTCTGGCAGTCGAATCTTGGCCTTTTTAGGGGCCGGCTTGCTACGTTTCTTTTGGGCGAATGCCACCGAAGGCATCGCCAAAAATGCCGTGCAAATTACGATCTTGAGGGATCGATGAAAAAGTGGATTCCAATCGGAAGGGCGCATCATGTCACACTCGCGGCTTAGACGGCGATTCGCAGGTTTCCCAGCGGAAAGTCTGCAAGAGAAGAGGTGGCGCTGTAGCAATTCCAGCGAGTCACTATCATAGTCGATCAGAGGGAATTGATGGTAGGTATTTTCCCTTCGGGGCTTGCCTAAGGTGAGATCGGGTCACGCCGGTCGTAGGAATCAGACGGATTCGTGAGGAAGTGATCCGGTTGTGAGACACTCATTGCCAGCCATGCCTGCGATTTCCGTGATCCAATTCCATTGCAGCTTGTGGGCGAGTGATCCCCCGATAGAGGTTGCGATGGATTGGTGTCGATTTGGAAATGGCAACTCCGCTGCAGTGATCTAATTGAAACGCTACTTGGCCACATATTGATACTCGGATGTTCAAAACCAAAATTTCATTTTTCACAGCGCGGTGTATTGCTTCGAGGGTTCCCGTTTGGGGGGCATTGATCGCAGTTACCACGGCACTGCCCGCTTCATTTCTTTCGCCGGCGACGGCGCAGACAGTGGCGACGGAATCACAGGATGCCAAGACGCGATCGGACAGCACGCTGCGTGTCGAGAAAGTCGATGGGCAGGGATGGGATGTCTTCGCGGGGAAAAAACTGTTCGCTGGGTATCTGATCGATAGCGGTGGCAAACCGATTGTGTATCCGGTTCATGGTCCCGGCGGTCATGCGATGACACGCAATTTTCCGATGAAAAAAAGCTATGGGATGGAACGCGGTGACCATGATCACCATCGTTCCATGTGGTTGTCGCATGGCGACGTCAACGGAATTGATTTTTGGGCGGACGATGATGGCTGCGGCACGGTCGTGCATCGCAGTGGCACCGCAGAGATCACGGACGACGATACGGCCGTGTTGGTTACCCAGAATGATTGGCTGGGGCCTGACGGAAAACGCCTTTTATCGGATACACGCCGATTTGAATTTTCGGTGGGAGCGAAACGGCACATCATCGACTGTGATTTTCTGCTCAAAGCGACCGATGGCGACGTCAAGTTTGGCGATACCAAAGAAGGCTCCTTCGGAATGCGTTTGGCCGCCTCGCTTAAGGTTGATGCCAAGAAAGGCGGTCTGATTACTAATGCGGACCGGCAAACCAATAAAGATGCCTGGGGCAAGGAGTCTCCGTGGGTCGATTACTCCGGACCAGTCGATGACGAAATGGTCGGCGTCACGATTCACAATCACCCCAGCAGCTTTGGCTTTCCCACTCGCTGGCATGTGCGTACCTACGGCTTGTTTGCAGCCAATCCCTTTGGGCGTTCGGATTTCATTGGTGGCAAGAAGCGTCGAGCCATCACGTTGCTAGAGGGAAAAACGATCCGTCTGAACTACCGCGTTGTGATTTACCAAGACACGTTTGATCTGGAAGTCGCTCGGAGTGATTCCCAGGCTTATCACACTGCTGGTCGTCCGCCGTTGAAATAGTAACCGCGGTAGTGATCCGGCGCGGACAATGAGCGAAAAGGTTTGCTTCTTCGATCGCGCAGTTAACTTTCAAGAGAGATAGAGTGGCAGTACGATCCAATCCATTTGATTTAACTGGTCATCGCGCGCTGATCACTGGCGGCACGCAAGGTGTTGGTGGAGCGATTGCAATTGCCGTGGCGTGTGCGGGAGCCGACGTGACACTGGTGGGCTTAACCGATGACGCCGCTGCGCAGGAAACGATACGGGCTTGCTGTGAGTTTGGGGGGCGTGTCGAATTGGTGACGGCGGACATGGCGCAGGAGCCGGACCAATACTTGGACGACTTGATTAGCAACGTCGACCAGCGGATGCCTGAGATTGATTTGTTGGTCAACAACGTGGGCACCTACATCGATGTGCCTTTCTTGGAGATGGATTTTCAGCGGTATTGGAAAACCATGCAGCTAAATGTCACTGCGGGTTACTTTTTGACCCAGGCGTATGCCAAGCGATGGGTCAAAAACAATGTCGGCGGCCGCGTCGTCTTTACTGGGTCGGTCAACGGCTTCTTGGCAGAACCGACTCACACAGCGTACGACACCAGCAAAGGTGCTGTGACAGCGATGGTCAAATCACTCTGTGTTTCGCTGGCGCCCCACGGAATCAGAGTCAATTCAATGGCACCGGGATTGGTACGCACGCCGCTGACGGATGTGTTGAATCAAGACGAAACTTTGGACGAATGGATGAAGCTGCACACACCCAATGGCAAAGTGCCCGAGCCCGATGTCTGTGCGGGCGCTGTTGTGTTTTTGCTTTCCGATGCGGCGACGCACGTTCACGGCCAAACGATTTTGGTCGATGGCGGAATGAGTGTTTGGCAGCAGCCTGACCCGCCCGCGTAAAGCCGTTTTTCTGACGAACGCGTGCTGTTGCAGAGCGACCGCGTGCCATTGAGCTAGTTCGGCTTCAGTCCCGAGCGTGGCATGGTGACTTTGTAGAGGGCCGTTCTTGCGGTTACGTACATTGTCTTGCCGTCTTTGCCACCCAGAGTGACGTTGGCAGGTTGCTGGGGAAATTCGACCAAGCCGAGGCTCTTTCCCGCAGGTGAAAAAATTTCGACGCCCAGATGAGTCGTAATGTAGACGTTGCCTTCTTGATCCAAAACGATTCCGTCCGCGCCAGTGTCAGATTTGCCGGCGGGCTGTTTCACTTTGCAAAACGTCCGTCCGTTTTCCAGTTTTCCACCTGCCGCGACATCGTAGACCAACATTTCGGATTGTTGTGACGGGCAGACGTACAAGCGTTTGCCGTCGGGCGATAGTCCGATTCCATTGGGGGCCGCAATCGACTCGGTCACTCGAGTCACTTCGCCCGACTGGCTGATGTAGTAGACCGCTTGGATGCCTTGTGGCAACGGCATCGGAGCCCGGAATAGAGGGTCGGTGAAATAGATTCCTCCTTGGCGATCGATGATTAAGTCGTTGGGAGCGTTGAACCGCGTGCCGTCGAACTTGTTAGCCAATACCGTCGCGTTGCCCGTGGCTTTGTCGTACTGAACGACTTGGCCATCCATTTGGCAGCCAAGCAGTCGCCCGTCCGACGTGATCAGCAATCCGTTGGTGTGTTTGGAATCGGTCGTGAACTTTGACAACTTGCCGGAAGCATCCAGTTGGTAGATCGTCGTATTGGGAATGTCGGTGAAGTACAGCGAACTGTCCGACGGATCCCAAGCCGGTCCTTCGGTGAAAGCAAAACCGGCGGCAACTTCCACGACATCGCCGACGGGCTTGATCAAATCTTGGGCGGGAGACGTCGAAACGAAAAGCAAAGCAGTTGCTGTGGCGCAGGCGACGGTTTGAAATTGACGCAGTGTTGGCATGAGTTGATTTGGAAAAACGAGAACGTTGTGAGTAACTGTGTTGAGCGAACGTCGCTTGCCGAAGTCACGTTGCATCGGCAGTTGGAATTGGCTTTGTGATGTGATTTAGCTGGGCAGCGCGATTCGCTGGACGCGGTGATTGTTGCTGTCCAAGATGTGGACGCGGTCTGTCGAATCGATCACGACTCCCCAAGGTTGATAAAGTTGCCCTGGATCAAACCCAGGACCTCCCCACGACGCGATCCATTTGCCGGTGGGATCAAAACGTTGCAGACGCTGGTTACCGTATTCGCAAACGAGCACACTGTCGTCACTGGCAATCGCAATATCGTAGGGATAGTAGAACTGGCCTTTTTGTTTTCCTTCTTTGCCCCATACATCGATCAAGCGTGGTGTTTCTTCGCTGACATCGAACCGTTGGATACGATGATTGCCGGCATCTACGATGGACAGTACTTTTTTGTTGACGACCAAACTTTGTGGTCGCACGAATTTGCCTACATCGTGTCCCGTCCCTCCCCACTGCGTGATGAAATCGCCGTCGGGTGAAAATTTCTGGATTCGGTCGCTGTCTCCGTATTCACCGATGTAGAAAAATCCGTCGTCGTCGCATACGGCATCCGTAACAAACGCAAACTCACCTGGCGAATGGCCAGCAACCCCGCCGATCTGTTCTTCGGGGATCAGTGTGCCATCGGTTCGATAAGCCAGCATTCGGTAGTAGTGCGTGTCGGCCACAAATAGCCTTGGTTCACCATTGGGGCCGATCGACGCACTGGTTGCCATGCCTGTCGGCCGACCGTTGGCGGTTTCGGGAGTCGACCACCAGCGAAGCAGCTGCCCGTCGGGATCAAACACTTGAATGCGGCCCGTTGTGTCGACAATATAGAGATTGTCTTGATGGTCGATCGTGATTGCACGAGGTTTCAGAAAACGACCTTCGCTCATTCCTCGACGTCCCCACACCAACTGTGGCTGGGACCCAGTTCCCAGCGGAACGCATCCGCCGACTGGCAACGACGACATCGCTAGCCCTGCGGCAGCTGTGCGTAAAAATCTTCGTCGGTCAGGTTTGGATGTTTTCGCCAACTCGAGACGCCGTGGGGGAGAGGGATTCATGTTAGGGTGTCGACTTGTGAATCAGAATCGCTAGTTCCTACAATGTACTCTTGATTTTGTTCCTACGCTCAGACTTGATCGCATGCATTGGCGAGTCGCCTGGGATTTCGATGTTGATCGCTGCAAAGACGCTCTATGGTCACGGTACTGGACTTACAAACTTCAGAAGATCCTCGCGATATCGTGCATCGCACGGTCCAGGCGCTGGTGGAAGGTCAGGTCGTCGGGGTGCCGACCGATACGGTCTACGGGCTGGCGGCGCACGCGCTCTGTGAAGACGCCGTCGACCGATTGTGCGAAATCAAAGGCCGCGACCAATTGGCGCCGCTCGCGATTTCGGTGCGTAGCCGAGATGCTGCCGGAGATTTGTTTGGAAACGTTTCGCCGCTGGCACGACGATTGTCGCAGCGATGCTGGCCCGGTCCAGTGACGATGGTCACGCCGTGCGATACGGCTGGTTCGGCGATCATGCAGTTGCCTCTTGGGGTTCGGCAGCGAATCATGAGCGAAGGAAACTGTGTTGGTTTTCGAGTGGTGGACCATCGGATTTTGTCGTATATCCACCGCTTTTTGGCTGCCCCACTGGTACTGACCAGTGCAAATGTGTCGGGAAAACCCGCTCAAAGTGAAGCATCAGGCGTCGTGGAGCAACTTGGGACGATGATCCCACTGCTGCTAGATGACGGTCCGACTCGTTATGGTGGTGCTTCGACGGTTGTGCGAGTCCGCGACAATCGCTGGGAGCTACTCCGAGAAGGTGTAATTGAACGAGCTGCTATGAACCAATTTACCAAACCTGTCATCGCTTTGGTCTGCACCGGCAATACGTGTCGAAGCCCGATGGCCGAGACGTTGCTGCGTGAAAAAGTACGCGAACAATTCGGTAGCGAAGACGCAGTGCGAGTCCTGTCGGCTGGTGTTGCTGCAGGTGCTGGCAGCGGTGCGAGCCCCCAAGCAGTGGAAGTCATGGGCGAGCGTGGTTTGGATTTGACCGGTCACAGCTCTCAGCAATTGGATGATTCAATTCTGAATGTTGCCGATCTCATCTTGACGATGACTCGCGGCCATCAGTCCGCAATCTTGGCGGCTTGGCCGAACATGCATGACCGTGTGTTCACGTTGCGACACGACGGAGGCGATATCTCCGATCCCGTCGGGAGACCAGTGGAGGTTTACCAGCAATGTGCCGACCAGATCGATCAAGAATTGACGCAGTGGCTGCAGAAACTCGGTGACAACTTTCTGCCCGAAACAACGGATTCGCAAGAAGGCAATCCAAGCAATGGTCAATCGGAGGACAGCGTATGAGCATGCGGATCTGTTTGGGAAGCGACCACCGTGGCGTTCGGATCAAGGCTCGGCTGGTGCAAACGTTGACCAGCAATGGGTTTGATGTCAGCGATGAAGGAACTTGCACCGACGAAGCGGTCGATTATCCCGATGTGGCTCAACAGGTCGCGCGAAAAGTCAGCTGTGGCGAAGCGGATCGCGGCATTTTGATCTGCGGCACAGGAATCGGAATGTCGATAGCGGCAAACAAATTTACCGGCGTGCGTGCTGCACCTTGCTACGACGAAGTCATGGTCGAAATGAGTCGCCGGCACAACGATGTAAACGTCCTGTGCCTTCCCGGTGATCTCATCGGTGAACGGCCGATCGATGATCTCGTGCTGATGTGGTTGGCAACGAAGTTCGATGGCGGACGTCATGAAAATCGCGTCAACAAGATCGTCATGTTGGAGCAGTCGATGTCCAACGGAAAATCGAATTGAATCATCGCAGCAGTTCTTCTTTGAAAACGTTTTTTGAAAACAAAGTGGCGTGACAACTAACTGGTCCCAACTGATCGGCCACTCACGCATTCGTGATTGGTTTTCGACAGCAATTCGGCGAGGTCGATTCACAGGCAGCTTTCTGCTGGTTGGATCGCCAGGTGTTGGCAAACTAACTGTCGCGAACTTGTTAGCGCAGACTTTGCTTTGTCAAAAGAGCCCCGAACTAGAAATGCAGCCGTGTGGTGTCTGCGAAGGGTGCGTGCAAGTTTTGGCGCAAACCCACCCCGACGTCATTCGCCTTTCCAAACCCAAGGATAAGAGTTTTATTCCGCTGGATTTGCTGATCGGCCGGCCCGAAGTCCGGATGCAAGAAGGGTTTTGCCGGGACATTCGCCTGAAACCTTTTGCCGGAACGCGGAAAATCGCCATCCTGGAGGACGCGGATTTTTTGAACGAAGAGGGAGCCAACTGCCTGCTGAAAACTCTCGAAGAGCCTCCGCCCAACGCCGTCGTCTTGTTGATTGGCACAAGCGAACAGAAACAGTTGCCGACGATCCGGTCGCGGTGCCAGATCATTCGCTTTGCACCGCTCAACACAGATGATGCATCGCGATTGATGCGCGAAGTCCATCAAGTTGAATCGACGGACGAAGAAGTGGCTGCGGCTTTGGAAGTTTCAGCGGGTGACATGCATGTCGCGCTGCGAATTCTGAGCGATACGACGGATGAGTTTCGGGGGGCGTTTGATAGCCAGCTTGCTGCGGCCGCGCCCGATCCGGTTGCGATTAGCCGAATCATCACCAAACGCGTCGATGAGGCTGGCAAGGATGCGTCAAAGCGGCGGGGCGCGATGAGAGATGTGTTTTCGATGGCAGTTCAGTTTTACCGTCGAGAGCTTCGTGCCAGTGCTGCGGCCGACGGAGTGCATCCGTTTACGCTGAATCGACTGGACCGCAGTGTGCGTGCGCTTCGAGAAGTGGATCGAAGTGCGAATCAGTCGTCTTTGATCGAATGCTACGCGTCGGACATCGCGTCAGGGACGACCGGGGATCGCGGCGAGATCGGTTAAGGAAGCGATTGAGCGATCGGTGCACTTGAACATTACTGGTGTGCATTCAGTACTGCAGCCTGACGCAGAAAATCTGCGTCTTACAGCGGGAACTCTTCGATCTTGTCGTACAGCGGTAGGTAGCGATAGTAGATTTCTAAGATCATCGCTGACATGGCCGTGGTGTAGAGCCGACCGCCCACGTCGCCCCACTTATCTTTGAAATGCCAACTGCCGCTTTCATGGCCCTGGGTGGCTTGCGAGCGAACCAAGTGGTCACGCAATTTGCTGTTGAATTTGTCCCAGTCGCGATGTCGCGTGTGATGCAGGGCCAGCGATGCGTAGTAGTCGTGGTAGACGTTGGTCAGTGTCGGTCCGCGGTCGGCAATTCGGTCGATTGCTTGATCGAATAGTGTATGGCCCGGCGCGTGGCCCAAATACAACAGCAGCGTCAAGGCGATGGCGTCCATCGTCGGTTCGCCTTGAGGTGTTTTGTAGCCAAACGTCCAGTCGGTTTCTTCTTTGACGCTCATCAGGAATTCCTTGGCCATCGGCAGCTCATTGCCGCGGAAGTGAATGCCGTTGCGTTTGGCGGCCAGCAGCGACATGACTTGCCAGCCAGTCAGGGTCGTGTCACCGGGGCTCCCCGGAACGTAACCCCATGAACCGTTGTAGTGTTGCGCGACGCTTGTGAAATAGCTGCCGCGTCGCACCAGGTCCATCAGATCGGAGTCGTATTTGTCATCCACGCGAGTCATGGTCAGTGCTTCGCCCAACGCCATCAGCACAATGCCGTGCGAATACATGCTGCCGCTTTGCCAATCCAGGCCGTGCTCGGATTCACTGGCGATGCCACGCAAGTAATAGATACCGCGGCGAACCGTTTCGCTGTGTTCGCCGGTGTGATGCGTGTGGCCAGCGCCAAGAAATGCTAAGAGGGCTAGTCCGGTCGCTCCCGTCGATGGTGTGGGCGAATCGCCTGAGATGCGGCTATGGCGACAACGGCCGTTGCAGGGATCGACGTCCAGGTTAAACGACCAGCTGCCGTTGGGACGTTGGTGCAAGGCGAGCCACTGCAGTGCGGCTTCGACGGCGGCTTCGCTCTGCGCGGTGGCGCCGTATTTTTCGCCCAGTTCTTTGCGGCCTTGCGGAGTGCGCCCCGAGAGCCCTCCGCCCGGCAGACGAATCAGCTGGGCTGAGCTAGCGGCCGTTGATCCCGCTTTGATCTGGCCCAGTTCGGATGATTCCAGGATCGCCGATTGCGACTCCATGATCAAAGGCGACTGGATCGCGCTGGCGTCACTCTGCGCGATCGTCACATCAACAGGTTTTTCTGCGTCGGAAGAAAGTTGGTTCTCAAGTTCGGAGTGATCTTTGGCGACTTCCAGCGTCACGGTGGCGGTGGGTTCGACCTGACGGCCCCAAAGCGAGATCATCGTCGGCGACACTTGGCTGGCCGAGTACGTGACAATGGCAAAGATCAGCAAAGCGATCAGGTGCACAATCGTGCTCACTAAGCAGGATTGAATCTGTCCTTGCCGGAAGAGTTTTGGCGAGTCCGCATCTGATTGCGAGACGGCCAGCAAGGGGGCCGTTTCGGGGGCCGCGTTTGCGTTTGCCGCTCTTTGCAGCGAAGCCGCCAGTGGAGGCGGAACGATCACCGGAACACTCGTTGCGTCGGCAACGGTATTGGGAGTGGTCGTATCGGACATGTCGTTTTCGCGGGGCAAAGAGAGTCTCCTGACCCTCGATTATACCTCTGGAATAGCAAAAACGTCCGAAACGAAGAAAGGGCGATTCCCTGTTGGGAATCGCGCTTGAGAGCGTGCAAATGACTGGAGTCTGGTGGTCGACAACTTGGACGCGTTCAGCATCGCCACTGCGAATGACGTAACGCCGCTGCGATTGACGTCGCAGTGCCCCGCTTCGGCGTGCCGCTAGGCGACAGGTTTTTCCATAAACTCGGTTGCCGATTTGATATCGCTGCCGTCTGGCGTGGCATCGTTGTCGATATCGAACCAGTCTTCTTTGAATCGCAAGAAGCCGCCTGTTTCCGATTTCGGGTCATTCGCGTTCTTCAGGGCGACATTGGTTGCCAATGCGATCACGGCATCGCCCAAAGCGACTTCCGGATAGCAGCGTGGGTGGTTTTCCTTGCTTGGGTTACGAATGCAGTAAGCCCAGTGCTCGATCTCTTCGCGGTATCCGCGGCTGACCGGTCCGGAGTCAGCTGCCTGCGCAACCGGAGCGGCAACGTCTCCGCTGGCACTGGTGTCCAGTGCGTAACCGCCACCGCTTTTCTTGACGCCGACTTTGCTGCTGGTGTCGCTGTTTCGATAAAGCAGCACATCGGTTTCTTTGTCCAAGATCAACGTGCCTTTGGTACCCATCACAACTTCGCCCCAACCGCCGAATCCGTTGCCGTTGATGGACGAGTAAGTCACGACCACTTTCTTGTTGGGATCCTGTTCGTAACCAGGGACGCCGCCGCTTGGATACTTCAACGCCTTGTCTTCGTAACCAACGTCAAACGTTTCGGGATACTCGGGGCCAGGGAATTCAAAGGCACAGTAAACATGGTCACCGACTTCGCGGTCGACCGGCATGATGTGACGACCGCCGACAGCATGAACGCTTAGCGGGTGAACTTTCTTGCCATCTTCGCGGAGTGACGTCAAGAAAATACTGACGGCGTCCAGCTGGTGACTGCCCAGTTCGGCCATCAAGCCTGCACCGGTACGCTGGAACAAACGCCAGCGATGCAGTTCTTCTTCTGCCGTGAACATATTTTCGCCCACGGAAAAATCTTGGTAGCCGAACTTCGACGCGTCGACGTTTCCATCGGCTTGCCATGCCGTCCACAAAGCGACTTCTTGAGTCAATCGTTCGACGTCGCTAGCACTGGCATTCTTTAGTGCGTTCACGCGGTTGCGAAGGTCGCCGGCGACTTTATTCGATCCAGGCAGCGGCATCTTCCAGCTGTCTCCACCGGGCAGGTTACCGCGGTGCCACTGAGCACGAATGTGATGCAGTTGTCCAAGCAGGCCCCATTTGATCAAGTTGACGGCGTTGTCGTACTTGACGTTGTAGTGACGTTGGTGGCCGGTGGCCAAATGGATCGGGTTGTCATCCTTGTCTTTCATCGTGCCGGCCATGCGTGACATGACTTTGCACTGTGCGACATTGTGAGCCATTAGTTTTTCGGTAAGCACATGCAGACCTCGCTTCATTGCCTGCGCTGCTACCGGAGCGTGCAGCCAAAGCGGAAGCGCGATGATCACCGCTTCGATGTCTTTGTCGTCCAAGCAGGCCATGATCCCGCCATTGCTGCCGTCGTAGACTTTGACATTCTTGCGAGCTTCGGCTTCGTTTTTGTAGCCAGCAACATTGATCAAACCAGGGCGTCGACCGAGTGCGGATGGGCTGCTCCAATCACCGTGAAACGCGCGGCGTTGACCGAAGGGGCGGATGTCGCAAATCGCTTTGACATCGACGTATTCGGGATTGCATCCGCCGATCAACACGTTGCCTTCGTCGCCCGTTCCGATGACGGCCACGCGGACGGGATCGTTGACTTTGCCATAGCCAAAGTAAGCCGCGCCCAGTCCAGCACCACTGACGGCACCGGCGCCGACGATGCCGCGAAGAAAATCTCGCCGGTTCACATCGTAGTAGCTTCCGATGGCGGAATAGTAGTTGTCCAAGCCCACTTCGCGTTCTTCGGGGGAGAGCTTATCGACCATGGTTGAGTCCTTGATGAATTCGGTTTGCTTACGCGTTGAGGTGTTTTATTGGGGGGCCGCTCGCAGGCACTTGAGAGTGCGAATCACTGCGACAGGCTAATTGTTTTCGTCGGATCGGAATGGATGTCGTCCGCATTCATTGTAAGAGCCCGGCCCGTAGTGGGCCGCAAAAAACTCTCAAATGCAGATCACTCGACTTCCACCCGGTGGCCGTAGGTTTTGCGAATGATCAGGTGCAGGAAGTAGTCCAAGCCGGCAAATCGACCGGCCGCTGTTCCGGCCAGGACTAGGCAAGCCATGCACTCGATCAATTGGTAGTTGCTGGATGCAGGCCCCGTGACGGGCGGATACTGGCTCAGGAATACAGAACCGAGAAAACCTGCCGCGGCTAACGCAGCAACCGGCGTGAAAAAGCCAAGCAAGAGGCAAAGGCCAACGGCGATATCAAAATACGGAACAAAGCGATTGATGGTTCCAGTGTGCATTCCCAGGGGGGCCTCGAACTGCAGGTACCCGCTGGCTTCTTGTTGGGCTGGCGTTGCGACGGCGTTTTGGTTGGCTTCGTAGTTTTCCCACAGTTGCGAAATTTCGGCCAATGCCGGTTTCAGTTTGCCGACCCGTTCACGGCGAATCGTGTCACGCTGGCCTCGCAAACTGGCCACGCCGTCACGCATTGGATCGGCATCCATGGCTTCCTCACGCAGGGCGCCCAGATCGTATTCATCCAGATCCTGTTTATAGTCCACAAACACCTGTTGTTGCAGTTCAACGACGGTGGCGTAGTTTTTCTGAGCCTGGTTGATCTGCTTTTCGTCAAAACCATAGTGGTTCGCAACTTGGTCCCGAAACATTGCCAGGTAAAGCATGCTCTGGTCCATGTCGCGACGAATGTTGCCGTCGGAGTCCCAAACCAGTTTTTGGAAATGGTCGGCCAAGGGGCCGCGTGCGTTTGCAAAGAACGGAGCAGCGTCCCAGTTGCCTTTCTGGTACTTGTCCAATCCTTCACTATAGAAATGCCATCCAACTGTTAGCCGTAGCAGCACCAACATGGTGGCACCAATGAGGCCAAGTAAACGTGGCGAGAGTCCCCACCCGACGCAAAGCCGCAATGGGAACAGCAGAATATTTCGCACGAAGAAGGTACTCCGAAAGAGATGGGGGGACCAATGCGAGTCGACCCACCCAAGGAAGGGCTCAAAATGGCCAAAAAGTGCCATCGGGTCGCCTATTATGGCAAGGGAACCGCCCGACGCCAACCATAAAGGCAGGCGTATCACCTACTTCGCTACAAAGTGTCACGGGCCCCCGCGAGAGAAACCGTTAGGGGTCTCGCAGACGGGAGAGTTTCGCATCAATCGCGGCGACTCATGATGATCATCACGTAGTAAAGCAGCGTCATTACCGACTGCAGAGTTGCGGCAACGTACGTCAGCGCGGCGGCATTGAGGACTTTGGCGACATAGCGTTCTTCCGCCCCAGCGATCATCCCCTGGTCAACCAATTGCTGACGGGCCCGGCGGCTTGCATCGAATTCGACCGGCAGCGTGATGAGCTGAAAAAACACCACTGCCGAAAATACAATCACGCCGATGATCATCAGCGGTTGAAAATTAAACAGCATTCCGCCAAACAACATGTACATGCCTGCTCCGCTGCCAAAGCTGGCTGCGGGAACGGCGGCGGCGCGAATCTTCAGCGGCATGTAGCCTTGCGCATCTTGGAAAGCGTGTCCCGCTTCGTGGCAGGCCACACCCAATGCGGCCATCGAGCGACCGTTGTAAACGTCGCTGCTTAGGCGCAGGACCTTGGCTCTTGGGTCGTAGTGATCGCTCAGTCGCCCGCCGACTTGTTCGATTCCAACATTCGTCAAACCAGCCGAGTCCAGCATTCGGCGAGCCGATTCAGCGCCCGACATTCGGGCTGGAACTTGGCTCATCGACGAAAAAGCAGACTTCACCCGCCACTGGGCGTACATGCCTAGCAGCATCGGGGGAATCACAAAAACAAGGTACATCATCATCGTAATGTTTATCCTTCAACAATGCGGTTGATCCCGCAGATTAGTATTTCAGCAAAAAGTGCTTGCCGCCAAATCGGCAGTCAGACTCATCCAGCACATACAATGCAAGTGCCGCGCCAATGGTGAAAAGTACGGTCTTTGGTCGCTGTCCCGCTTATTCCCGAGCCGACGGGGTCACTTTCAAAGTGAGGACTTTGTCGCCCCTGCGGACATCCATTTCGGTCTCCTGACCAATCTTTAGCGCTTCGATGGCATAGGTGTAGTCATAGATGTCTTCGATTTTTTTGCCAGCCAGTTTGATGATAATGTCCCCGCCTTGGACACCGGCTTTGGCAGCGGGGCCTTTTCCCGCTACGCCACTGAGTTTCAATCCCTTGATGTCGCCTGCTACATAATCCGGAATCGTTCCTAGATAAGCGGTCAGCCGGACACGTGGTTGGTCGACTTGTTCAGCGTTTTCGTCCAGCTCGAATTTCGGTGCTTTGTCGGAAGTCATCACGCCGCGTGCGAGCAGCGCAAAGAGTCGCGAAATTTTGGCGGCTCCGTCATAGTTCAGTTTGTCAGGTGTGTCGCGCGGTGTGTGATAGTCCTCGTGTGCTCCCGTGAAAGCCGCCAGAATTGGTACGTCACGCGCAACAAACGCAGATGCGTCCGTTGGCAAGCGCGTGCTTGTTTTGTCCAGCGTCAGGGCCAGCCCAACCGGCACATTTCGACGTTGCACTTCGCCTTCGAAACCTGGGGACGAACCGATTCCTTGAATCACTAGTTTTTCGCGAAGCCGACCCACCATGTCCAGGTTCAGATAGGTCGCGATCGCTGCGGTCAGTGGTTCGGCGTCGGTCGACGTACCGTGTGCGTGCGCGGCTTTCTGTTCATTGTTCGTTTGGGACGCGGCATTCTTGGGAGCGTTGGGATAGAGCCTGTAAAAATCTTTGACATACGCTTGTGATCCAAACAGTCCCAATTCTTCGCCGCTCCAGGCGGCCACGATCAAATCGCGTTTGGCCTTGAAGCGACCGGCCGATTTTTCGCTGGCCAAGTACTGGGCGATTTCAAGCATCGACCCGACCCCGCTCGCATTGTCGTCCGCTCCGACGTGGACCTGGTCGCGTTCGTCGTCTTTGGCAAGTGAATTGCTGCCGCCGCCTTTTCCTAAGTGGTCAATGTGTGCGCCCAACACCACGGCTTGTCCGGATTCGTTGGGTTGGTCGCCGGCAGGCAATCGTGCAATCACGTTTCGTCCCGTCCCTCGGTTCCGTTTGATGTCGATGTTGGCAGCGATTTTTACTTCGCCCAGTTGCATGCCCATCGCCATCTGGCCGTCGTCGATCCCGGCCTGTGTTTTGGCCAAATCGTCTCCGGCTAGTTTGAAAATCTTTGACGCGACTGCGTCCGAGATGGTTATGCCAGCGATGCTGACTTCGGCTTGCGAAGCGTCGGAGTCGAAGCGAATCAAATCGTTTTTGTACTTGCTCGTTGGACCAGCTACGAAAATGATTCCTTTAGCGCCCAGGTCACGTGCGATCGTCGCTTTGCGGCGCGGTGCGCTGTAGCGGGCCAATTGCTGACGTCGTTCGGGAGTGATTTCCTGAGGCAAATCGCGCAGCACCATGACCCATTTGTCCGTGACATCGAGGTGCACGTAGCTGTCGTACTCTTCGACATCGTCGCCTCCGGGAATTTTCATTCCGTAACCAGCAAAGACAACGCCGGTCGCTTCGATCTCGCCGTTTTTAGAAAACGAAAGTGGCAGCCAGTCTTGGCGGATTTCGAGTGCTTCGTCGCCAAGCGTTACCTTGTTTTGGGCAGTCAAAGTCGAACCGGCCGGGAAATCGAACGAGTGGAAAAAAGTGCCGTCATCGCCCGCGGGCAAGTATCCCAGGCTTTCCAAATAGGCAGCAACATACGCCGTGGCCCGTCGCTCGCCCTCGGTGCCGGTTAGTCGTCCGCCCAGTTCGGGGCGAGTGAGGTAATCGACGTGTCGCATGATGTCAGTCGGCGAAAATTCGGGCGAAGTTTCGTGAGCGGCCGCCAAGGCCGCATCTTGATCTTCGTTGCCTGGTTGCGAGGCTTGGTCGCTTAGCCCCAGGCGTTTTCGCATCTCCGTGTCGTTCCAATCGGCCACGTAGATCTGTGATTGTTTCTTGTGCCGATTGCTGGTCCAGGAAAGTTGTTTTCCGTTTGGCAAAAACACAGGCAGCCCGTCGAATCCATCCGTGAACGTGACCCGTTGTGGTTCACTCGCTCCATCGGCGCGAACACAGCTCAATTCGAAATTGGCAAAATTCATTCCGCCGTTCACGAAATCATGGTTGGTCGTAAACACGAGGTAGTCCCCGCTCGGGTGAAAGAACGGAGCCCAGCTCATGGCGTTGAGTTCTGTCAGTCGGCGAACATCGGTTCCGTCGACGTTCATGGTGTAGATCTCGGCGGTCGCGCCGTTTTCAGCGAAGCGTCGCCAACAAATTCGCTTGCCGTCGGGCGAAAAGAACGGTCCACCGTCGTAGCCTCGCACGTCGGTCAGTTGGCGAACATTGGTGCCGTCGGCGTTCATGATGAAAAGATCGATCATGTAAGACGGCTCACGTTCGAACATTTCCTTTTCGCGCTGGCTGAGCTCCTTTGTGAAAACGTTTCGATTCGAAGCAAAAACGATTTGCGAACCGTCCGGGCTATAGCTCGCTTCGGCGTCGTATCCCTTGGCGTTGGTCAGTCGTTTGTACTGGCCGTCGTCGCCGCGTTCGTAGATTTCGTACTCGTTGTCGTAGTCCCACGAATAGCGACGTTCTTTTCCGGATTCGCGAAACGCGAGTTCGTCGGATTGTTTCTGCGCGGCTTGCGGATCGTCGTGGGTGCTTGAGAAAAGGATGCGGTCGCCTTGCGGGTGAATCCACGCACACGTGGTTTTACCAAGTCCCGGTGAGACTTTTTCGATGTCGCCGGTTTCCAGATCCGTCACGTAAATTTGATAGAAAGGATTGGCCGGATCCCGTTCACTTTGAAAAACCATCCGGCGACCATCGGCACTGAAATATCCTTCGCCAGCACGACGCCCTTCAAAGGTCAGACGCCGTCGGTTGGTCAGCAGTTCGGCTTCCCGTTTGGCGGCTGCGGCCGCGACTTTTGCTTTATCTTCGTCCGAGAGTGCCGCATGAGGATCGGCGTGCGGATTGGTGGCGGCAGGTTTTTCCTGAGCCTGCAATTGAAATGCAAACGTCAGGCACAGCGCGAACAACGAATATTGGACGGATGTTTTGAACATCGTGGCTTCCGTGATGAAAAAAGTCAGTATTGGCCTTAGAACAGAATCTTAGCGTTTTATCGCTGGATTGGCGGCGCAGATCGATTCTTTCAGCCACGGCCGCTAATTGGCAGCCGCGATGACTCGCTTCTACGCATTGGGGCTCAGACCTTGGGCACCACGCAAGCAAATCAGGTCTTCACTCCACTGCTTGAATAGCTCGCCGCGGTCAGCATTGTTTCGGAAAACGCGGACGCTGCTTTGGTCCTTGCGAGCATCTTCGCGGACCAGTCCAAAGAGTTCGTGATACTCTGCGTCCGGGGCAGGTTCGTCGGCGTTGGCGTTACTACGATCCACCCGCGCGGTCGCCTCGAAGCGAAAAATTTGCAGCCAGCCGGGCCGCTGCACGGCGACCAACCGGACGTTTCGCAGTTTGGCTGTGCCGCCAAAATAACCGTCGGTGGTTAGATGGCGGCGAATAGCCCGTTCCATGTCGTGATCGCCCACCCAGTTGTGCCAGCGCTCGCGTAGATGTTTGATCCAGGACATGGGGGGGCTTTGCTCAGTCAGCTGCGAATAAAAAATCGGAGGGCACCACAACGTTAATGTTGTGACCGACTAATTATTTGCCAGCTGGCAAGTCAAAGTCGCCCGACACATCTCGCCAACAGCAGTGGATGTGATTGGCTGGGTTGCCTTCGGCGTCGGCTTGCGTGTTGACAAACTCGATCAGAAAACGCTTGCCGCGGATTCGATAGTAGTGTCCGATGCCGGGCTTTTTGGCTCCGGACCAAGCAAAGTGTACGTCGTCCCAGCCGTCTTGGTTGATCAGACTTCGACGACCCTTTGCCAGGGGCTCGGGGACGATGTCTGTGTAGACTCGGACAAGTCGCTTCAGCGTTTTTTGGTTTTCTTCGGAAAGCTCGCTCAGTGCGATTCCGACTGGTTCTTCGACATCGACTTGGGCGTCGCCCGCGAAACGCAGTTCCTTCGGAGCGTCTTTGTCGATGATGGCCTTGGCTTGATTCTCCTTGCTAAGGGCGTTGATCAGTTTGAATCCGATCTGCTCCTCGCTTTTCAGGACTCGAGTGCCTTTACCGAACGGCCCAGGAACATCGGTTTTGACTTCGCCAGGATTTGCGCCAAAGAACTGAGGAGTGCTATCGGCAACTTTTCCATCGCGATAACTGAAATTGAGTGACAGGTGATGCCCTTCGATACTCAGTCCCCACGGATCCTTGTCGCTGGGTTGGCCAAAGAAGGTGACGAAGTACTTTTGGGGGTCGCGTTCCCAGTTGCGCTTTTCGCCTTCCAGTTCACGCACGACCGCTTCCATCAGCATGGTCTTGCTGGCTTTGTCGTAGCCGGCTTCGCTAAGTGTTGCACGAATCAGTCGCAGTGCGGAACTCCGTTGAGCGGAATTCATGTCCCGCAGTGCCAAACCCTTGCGGGTCTTTTTGGGGATGAAGTGCCAGTCGACGCGTTGATCTGAATCGTAGGGAACGATCGCTTTGGCTTTTTGATCTTCGTCCAGGGAACTCAGAAACGAATCGGCAAACGTTTTTGCCTGAACACCGGGGGGATCGCTGACTTTCAAGCCAGTGATTGCCAGAGCGGCTAAGCAAATTGATGCTGCAAAATACAGTCGAAAAGAACGTAGTCGAACGAAACGCATGAAACGAAATCTCTTCAAGGGGCGGGGAGGGAGATGGGGAGCACCCCATCTTAGAAGAGATAGCCGCGGGAGTGTACCGTCAGCCAAATCGTTGTGGCTGCGGTTCGGATTGTTTGCGTCGGGATCCCGCCAACACCTAAGATTAAAGGCAATCCACCTCGCACGGGAGCAGCTCGATGTCGTCCAGATTGCTACGTTTTTCGGTCGTTCTGTTTGCGTGCTGCGTGTGCGTCACGTCGTACGCCTGTTTGTGGGACACAGAGACGCTATGGCAGGAGCGAGGATTTGCGCCGTCAACGTTGGAGGTCATCGTTGGAAAATTTCCGCGACATTCGGATGCCTACTATGAGTGGCGACGAAAAGATCGGTTGAAAAAGTTAGAGTCCGAGCCGCAGAACGATGCCTTGATCGACGACCTTGCTGTTGCGTATGAGAAGTTGGGACGGCACGGCGATGCAATCGCAGCTGCCCGATCTCAGTTGGCACGACAGCCCAAGCGTTACGAAACACTGGCCAACCTGGGAACGTTTTTGATTCATGATGGCCAATTGGAAGAGGGGCTCGGGTATATCGAGCAAGCTATCGAGGTGAATCCTGATGCGCATTTTGGACGTGAAAAATACCAACGACTCTTAGTGAAGTACTTGTTGCTGAAGTCCAGCGACGGCAAATATGAATTGCCGCTTGCAAGCAGTCGGATCGATGAGAAGTCTTTTTGGTACAACTATCTGTTCGTTCGTTTTGCAGCGATTGAACTGAGCGACGGAGAAGCCACCTCGCTTGACAAGGCAGAGCTTTTGGCTGCGTTGGAGGGGGTGACCGGAATGATGCGGTTTTCGCGTCATGATCATCCGGTGTTGTTGGAAGTGCTGGGCGAAATCTTGCAGGCGCTCGGGCACAAACGTCTGGCGTACCGCAGCTATCGCAAAGCGGCTTTGGCCAGCGAGGACGAATCGGCAAGAAACGCATACGAACTGTTTGCGTCGCGTGTAATTGACGGGCAATATCAGAGAGGCAATACGGACGAGCCGATCTCAGTCGAGATGGTCAATGCGAGATTCGATTCCGAGCAACGCGATGCCGACGAATGGTTTGCCAATGTGGCGAAGAAAGAAGCCGAGTGGATCGCGGATGATGAAGACGTCGATGCGCGGTTCGCTGAGGCTTTTCGATTGCCGCCGGTCTCCGTCGATCTGGATGATGATGAAATCGACCGATCACCGCACCATGTAATGGGGAATCCAGCAGGCGTCTTTGTCGGCAAGTTGATCATCGCCGGAATGGGGATCGCTGGAATTCTGGGGTGTGTCTTGCTATTGGTCATGCACCGCAAAAGAAGTCGCCGATTGCCCACAGGCAGATGAGCCTGATGGTCGCCCGTCCAGATCACGCTAGCCGAACAAAATCTCTTCACTTGGCTTCTTGCCTGTATCGGTGCGACCTTTGAGTAAGCCGATTTTCTGTAAGACCAACCGCGTGAGGAACGCGGGGTTGGTAGTCAGGTAGCGTTTCCACAAACGTCCGGGTTCGCGTGTGAGGCGGAAAAGCCATTCCAGTCCACGCTTTTGCATCCATGGTGGAGCCTGTTCCAGCAAGCCAGCGTGAAAGGCGAACGCAGCGCCAACGGCAATCAATGGCATATTCAGACGGTCACGCATCTCGTAGGCAAATACTTCTTGACGCGGGCATCCTAGACCGACGAAACAGATTCCGGCGCCGCTGTCGTTGATCGTTGCGGCCAGCTCATCGCGTTCCTGTTCGGAAAGAGTCCGGAACTTGGACGCTTGGCTGCCAGCGACTTGCAAGCCGTCGAATTTTTCGCAAAGACGCTCGGCAAACTTGTCCAGCATTTCTTGGGTGGCGCCAAACAGAAAGACAGGGACTCCTTCCTTGGCAGCGGCTTGGCAGATTCGCAGCGTTAGCTCCGGTCCGTACACGCGATCCTTTAGCTCGGTTCCATACAGCCAGTTCAACGCCCAGCGAACCGGTTGGCCGTCCGGGCAAACCAGGTCAAACTGATTGAGCCGGAAGTTGTGTGCATTGTCCTTCACGCCCGTCATCACACCGTGAACAGCCAGCGCAGTCACAGCCATGCTTTCGCGTTTTTTACCAGCCGTGATGACACGGTCCACGGCGGCTTCGTAGTCAATCGCGTTGACATCAATGCCCAGGACGCTGTGTTGGCCTTTGTCGATCATGGAAGTTTAGGAAATCCGAGGGGTGATTGGTTTGCGTGGCGACTGGATGGGGGCGTCTTAGCGAGCAGCGATAGCAGCGTCTGCGGCCGGATGATCTGTATCGAGTGACGAATCGCGATCAATGTTGGGGTCCAACGCTGCAACTTGGTCAATCATGCAGCGAACGTCAAACGACTCGGCGTATTTTTTCAGTGCCCAGCGTACGATGGCAATTTTGTCGGCACGAGCCATGTTCATGGCTGGAAAGTAGGCCATGTCCGAATCATCTTCGCGGCCCATAAAATCCGGCGGATGCAACAGCAGCGAAGGCGGCGTGCCCGTCATGCGGCAAAGTCGCAGTGCAGTGGAAAAGTATGCCTTGGCTGCCAGCGTCGAAAAACTTGCTAGATACGTGAAGTAACTAAAGTGAATCGGGGTCCGGGCGAATGGAAGCACCGTTACAGGAACTTCCCAGAGATTCGTCGCTTGGCGGTCGTCATTACCGGCAACGGAGCGTTGGAACGGGCGATTGGGATGCCTCATCGACTTGAATCCGCCGTACAGCTGTTTGGCTTTTTCACGCTGTTCACCCTGCAGTTTCGTGCGCATCAGAAACACTGCGCGAGCAATCGGCGCCATCGAAGTGGGAAAAATAGAAGCGTCGTAGACGTAGTCGTTTTTTGCCAAAACTCTTAGTACTTGATCGGGGCAGCTGAATCCCGGACCGCGAAAACCAAGCGGCCGTCGCCCCAGGTGGTCGCGAATTCGTTGGTCCGTCGTTTCGATCTCCGCCGTAATCTCGCTAGGCTCCATCGTGTGCATCCACGGGAGGTGATTGAGCGAGTGATTGGCGGGTTCCCAATTGGGAAGGCGGTCAAATGACCGGGCTGCGGCGATGTTTTGGTCGTCGGCCAAGTCGCGGCCGACGATAAAGACCGTGAGCGGAAGATTCAGCTCGCCCAGAGTTTCGACGATTCGATCGGCTGCCAGCGGCAGGTAACTGCTTTGCTCCGCCCAGTCGTCTCGTCCGGCGGCTCGCAGGTAGGCCCACTTGTTGTCGAAGTCCAGCGAGATGCTGGCGATTTTCTTTTTTTGACTCACATCATTACTTGTCGTTTTGCTGCGCGCGACTGTTGTCAGCAGTCGGCAGCGAGAAAATCGTTCGCCTGTTGTTCCCCGAGTCTATTCGCTTCCGCGACCCGTCAACGGGACCAGAAACGTAAGGGCGATCAGTCGCAGGTCGCGAATCAATCCGATGCGGTCGATGTACTGCAAATCCATTCGCATCCATTCGTCAAAGGTCTTGGCCTTGGCTTTATTAACTTGCCAGTTGCAGGTCATGCCCGGTTTGGCGTCCAGTCGACGTCGGTGCCAATTGTTGCAAGCACGACTTTCATGCCAAGGCAGCGGCCGCGGACCGACCAGTGACATGTCGCCTTTGAGGACGTTCCAGAGCTGTGGTAGTTCATCGATGCAGGATGCACGCAGGAAGCGTCCCACTTTTGTCACGCGAGGATCCTTGTCGACTTTAAAAGCCGGTCCGTCGCGGTGGTTGGCGTCGCTCAATTCAGCCTTGCGAGCTTCCGCATCCACGACCATCGATCGCATTTTGTAGATTTTGAATGGACGACCGCGTAGGCCTTCGCGAGTCTGTGTGAACAACGCCGGGCCGGGGCTGGTGAATTTCACCATGGCCATGCTGCCCAGAATAATCGGGCTACCGAGGGTCAGCCCCACCGAAGCGCCAAAGATATCCAACGACCGCTTGACGGCCATTCTCATCATCGGACGCGGAACCATTGGGTCTTCGCCAGAAACCTGTACGTTGGCTTCATCGACACGCAACCATCGCTGTGACGGATCATCACCGAGTCGCTGCTTTTTGCCGCTTGGAAAATCGTCGGAATCAAAACCTTCGGGGTCGTGAACCTTCAAGTCCAATTTGACATTCAGATTCAGACGCTGGGTCTCCGCTGTCAGACGATCCAAGACCGCACGGCCGCCCATCTCTGGAGTGTCGACCAACAGGATGCCAAACTTGTTTGCGCTCAGGACACCTTTCTGATCGGTCATGCGCACGTTGCGGTGCAACAAGCGAACGAGCAATCGTTTTCGGCGGCGCTTCTGAATGCTACCGACCAATTCAAGTGTCAAGACGCAGAAAGGAATCGAGCGACGTGTCGCGCGCATCCTCTCTCTAGCAATCTCGCGGTTGAATTCGCCGGTCGTAAGCAACAGGTCTTGTCCCTGTCGATTACCTAGTCCGGTCCATTCGCTAACCAAGGCTCCGAGCACGTTTAATATCCCGTTTAAGATGTCAACACGATTCCTGTCGCGTAGCCATCTTCTCAAGTTGAAAATCAGGGCTGCTTTCCCGCAGACGCCCAAAAAAACACGTTGTATAAATCAAATCTCTGTCGTTGCAGCCCTTACAGGCTTTCGACCGGTCCCACTGGAAACGGTTCATGTTTGGTGCGGCCATTTCGGCGCTGATGCGAAAACGTTTCCGACCACATCGGCAGTGCTGTCTGTCGCAAAATTGCTTGCAGAGCAGCCGCCAACAATCCCAAGGCTCCGGCCAGAACCAAAAGCGTCAAGCGTGGTGGGCCGACTTTCTTGAGGTTCAAGGAAGCTGGCTGAATCACTGCCACGTCGGACAGTTCTTGCGTGTCGAGTGCCGACACGATTCGTGCTTCTTCCAGGCTTTTGGAGTGAGCCAAAAAGTTCTTCTCAGCGACATCACTTGCCCACTGCAGTTCGGCCAATTCAATTCCGTCGGTGTTTAATCGCACCAAGTCAGTGTTAGCGTGATCGACAGCGGCAGCGAGCGATTCGTAGCGACTTTTCAGTCCAGCTGCTTTTGCAAACGTGGCTTCGTACTCGCCTTGTAGTTTTTGATACACCGGGTTGATCGCTTCCAGCGACTGTTCGCGATCCTTGTCTTCGTTGTCCAGGATGTCCTGGCTGCCCGACATCGTCTTTTGCACCAGGCGGTACTTGGGATGCGAAGGCTTTAGCTTGGCCATCGCTTCGCTGTTGGCGATCTGTGCAGAGTAAAGTGCTGTCCGCATGTCTTCGCCTGCTTTGCTGGCGATGCCTTTGGTGACGGACGTGGGCACCCACTGTTCGACTTGAGCGAGGCGGATTTTCAAAGCACTCGCGTGACTGTCGGCTTCGGCAAATGCACTTTGTGCTTCGTCGCGGCTCAGTTCCAGCGAACTGATGCGTGTGCTCAAAGCTTCTTCGGCGGCTTTAACGCTAAGCCAACCCATCTTGGCTTTGGTGCCCTGCAGTAGTTGTTGGCTCGCGATCGCGGATTTTCGGCTGTCGTCGACTTCTTTTTCAAAGAACTCCAAAGAGCCAGTCGCTTGGTGAGCTTCGACGTGAAAGCGTTTGTATTCGTCCATCAAGGTTTGGACGATTTTGCGGACCAAAATCGGGTCGGAACCTTCGCCAAAAACCGTGACCGTGTAGGTGTCTTTCGGAACTGCAACGTCCACCCAGTTCTGGACCCGTTGGATCGCTTCTTCGAGAGCGATCTGGTTGTCGTATTCTTCGGTTTCGACGGAGCTTTTGGCTCCCGGCAAAGAGGGGATGAAACTGGTGAGATTATTGACACCCTTTTCGATCCAAGTGCGTGGCTGGTTGATTTCGTCGATGCCGACACTGTTAACAACGCGTTCAGCGATTTCTCGGCTGCTAAGCATTCGCGCCACGCTGACGACTTCCGACTTGCGGCTCTCCATCAGCGAAATCGTTTTGGAGCTCTGAGCAGTTGGGTCGATCGAAACCGCTCCCCGACCCAGGCGGACAAACATCAGTCCGTCGCTTCCGTAACGATTGGGCCATGCAAAGACCAATGTTGCCAGGACTGCGGACGTGATCAGGAAAGTCGCAATGAAAGACTTGCGCCGGTCATTGATAGTGCGAATGATGTCGGAAAGCGTTGCGCTCGCCATCATTTCTACTGGTCGCCGTTCCACAATAATGACTCTTTGTCTTTAGGGTTCGTTGGAGAATTGGAAGTTCGAGTTGGAGGTGCCGATTCTGGTTAAATCAGGATTCCTGACCCAGATCTCCCAGCTCCCCCTAAAGTAAATACTCCACCAGCCTGTTTCCGCCAGATTCACCAGCGTAATAGTTGTAATCAGCGAACTAGGTTGGTTCATACCACCTTTTCGGGTTTTTCGGGCAAAGTGGGCAGGTAGCGCCGAGAATGGGTTTTAGGGTGGTGAATCGGATGTTTTTTTTGACGCCAAGCCAATCTCCTTGGTTTTCAACCGTCCATGCGGTGGGGGAATTCGGCGATTTTGGAGCAATCGGCTCCCCTCGCTGATTTCGCCCGGTGCCCGCAAATACGGCAAAATCCCTTCTCTGTGTCTGTAGACGCGTGAAGTCGATGGGCGATCTGCATCAAATTTCCGGTTGTCTTTATCCAGTCGAAGGGGAATCGATAGATTGTGAAGCAATTACTACGTTCATTCCCGGCCACTTTCGCCTCCGCACCCACCGGTAAATCGTTCATGTCTCAGCCGCTCGTTCCACTGCCGCGTACCTTGGAACCCGAGTCGATGGAGTCCCAGGAAGAGGCCCAGCAATACGGTCAAATGGATCACTCGGCCGTGAACCGTCAATTTGTCGATGATCTGGTCGCAGGTGGCGACATCGGTCTGCAAGTAATCGACTTGGGATGTGGGACGGCCGCGATTCCGATCCAATTGTGCCAGCGGTTGGATGACGTGCGAGTCATTGGCGTTGATTCATCGATTTCGATGCTGGAGATCGCCAAAGTTGAAGTCGACTACGCCGGAATGTTGGACCGCATTTTTCTGGAGCAAGGTGACGCCAAGGCTATCGACGAATTTCAAGAGTCGGCAGCTGACACCGTGATCTCCAATTCGCTGCTGCATCATTTGGCTGACCCCAAGCACGGTCTGGAAGCGGCGTTTTATTTATGCCGAGACGAAGGGCGATTGTTTCTTCGCGATTTGGTGCGTCCAGGGACTGACGCCGAGGTCGAAAAACTGGTCGCGTTGTACGCCGAAGGAGAGTCGGGTTTTGCCCAGCAGTTATTGCGGCAATCGTTTCACGCTGCGCTGACGTTGGATGAGATTCGCGAAATCGCCGGGGGCTTTGGCATCGACGCCGAGCACGTTCAAATGAGTAGCGATCGGCACTGGACAATCGATTGCCAAAAGCCAACCTGAATTCCGTTGGCCAGAGCCGATCTGAATTGAAGGCCGCTAACGCCTGCCACCAAGCAACGATGGATTCGCGATGATCGAGTATTTGAGACTGTTAGAAGAAGTAATGGAAAGCGGAATCGATCGCGAAGACCGCACAGGGGTGGGGACACGCGGTTGTTTCGGGCGGCAAATTCGTTTTGATCTCAGCAAGGGCTTTCCGTTGTTGACAACGAAAAAGCTGCATGTGCGATCGATTTTCTACGAACTGCTCTGGTTCCTGCGTGGCGACACCAACATCAAATGGCTCAAAGAAAACGGCGTTTCGATTTGGGATGAGTGGGCTGACGAAAACGGCGATCTCGGCCCCGTTTACGGACACCAGTGGCGTTCTTGGCCTACGCCCGACGGTGGCACCATCGATCAGATAGCGCGGGTGCAGGATCAGATTCGCACCAATCCCGAATCACGTCGACTGATTGTCAGTGCGTGGAATGTGGCCGATGTCGAAAGCATGGCTTTGCCGCCTTGCCATTTGCTCTTTCAGTTTTATGTTTCGCAGGGGCGGCTGTCTTGCCAGTTGTACCAACGCAGCGCCGACATCTTTTTGGGAGTTCCGTTCAACATCGCCAGCTACGCTTTGCTGACGATGATGATGGCCAAAGTCACTGGTTTGGAACCGGGTGACTTTGTGCATACGTTTGGTGATTTGCATCTTTACAACAATCACTTTGACCAAGCACGCCAGCAGCTATCGCGCGAGCCAAAGCCGTTGCCGAAGATGACGATCACCAAAACGCCCGAATCGATCGACCAATTCGAGTACGACGATTTTCGGTTAACGGATTACGACCCGCATCCACGGATCAAAGCGCCTGTCGCGGTCTAGCGTTTTGACGCCAACCAAGGTGACGTTTGCATGCCCTGTTCTTCCACTCTGACCGCCGTCGTCGCCATGACTCCTGCGGGCGTCATCGGCCTGGACGGCGATATGCCCTGGCGTCTGAGCAGCGACCTGCGTCGGTTCAAAAAATTGACCATGGGCGGCGTGTTGATCATGGGGCGAAAAACTTTTGATTCAATCGGCCGGCCGCTTCCAGGTCGTCGCACCGTCGTGATTTCGCGCAATGCCGACTGGTCCTGTGAAGGCGTGCAACTTGCGGGGGGGGTGGAAGAAGCGATGGGACTGGTTGGCAGCGATGCGGCTTTTGTGGTTGGTGGTGCTCAAATTTACAACCTAATGCTGCCATTGTGCGGCGAAGTCTGCCTCACGCGAGTCTGGTCCAACGTGGTTGGCGATACGACGCTGTCATTAAACACGTCGGAATTTGCGAAAATTGAGTCAACTCGGCTGCCTGCAACGGCTCGCGACGACGTGCCAACTGAATTCATTCGGCTACGAAGGCAAAATTCCTGAGAATTTGATGCAAAGTGGCCATTGAGCAAAAAGGGGGCCAGACGCTATATTCCCTGATCCTTCACCGGACGCAGTGCCCCCATTTTGCTTTGATGGCTCCTGCAATGGCCCGCATTCAGGCGGGTTCAACCGGATTTTTGCCGCCAAGTTGCTGACTTTAGGAGTCTCGCTATGCCTCGTTTGATGGGCGTCGACGTCCCGAACGACAAACAGATTCAGTATTCGCTGACGTACTTGTACGGAGTCGGTTTGTACTCCGCACGCGAAGTTTGCGAAAAACTGAACATTGATCCCACTCGTGCCGCCAAAGATTTGGGCGAGGACGAATTGGGTCAGATCGCTGCGTTGCTCGAGCAAGACTACACGGTCGAGGGTCCACTTCGTCGTCAGGTAACCCAGAACATCAGCCGTCTCCGTGAAGTGCGAGCCTATCGTGGCATGCGTCACCGTGTCGGTTTGCCTGTTCGCGGTCAACGCACCAAAACAAATGCCCGAACCCGCAAAGGTCCTAAGAAGACAGTTGCCGGGAAAAAAGGCGTCAAGGACTTGCGCTAAAAGCTGTTTTCAGGTTTGCCGAGCATCCAATGGGTGCTGGGTACGATAGCCTGTTTCAGTTTGCGTTCGGCTTTGCCAACCATTCATTCAGTATTACCCTATCAGTTAGAGACCCTTTGCCGTGGCAAAGTCCAATAAGAAGAAGCGTGTTCGACGCAACGTCTCCAATGGCGTGGCTCACGTTCACGCGACGTTCAATAACACGACCGTCACGATCACCGACCCCAAAGGCGACACGCTTTGCTGGGCCAGTGCTGGTACGAGCGGTTTTAAAGGCTCGCGTAAAAGCACTCCGTTTGCAGGTCAATGTGCGGCTCAACAGGCTGCTGAAAAGGCCAGTAAGTTCGGTATGCGTGATGTTGAAGTTCGTGTGAAAGGCCCTGGCAGCGGACGCGAAAGCGCAATCACCGCACTTCAGGCTGCTGGTTTGAACGTGAAGTTGATCGAAGACGTGACGCCAATCCCGCACAACGGCTGCCGTCCTCGAAAGAAGCGACGCGTTTAGTTTATCTGTGTCGGTCCTGTTTGTTGCTTTGACAAACAGGCTGGTCCTGTTGGTGACGATCAGTTGCAATCGCTGATCGTGATCAATCGCAGAGACTGTTTGCGAAACCCCGACGTTGATTTATCGCGATCGAGTTTCATTGGACACCGCTTTTTAGAATCAGCGAATCGTTCACAGTCTTTCGCTCCCGTTAAGCATTGCACCTCCCACACAGCCAATCACTCCAACCTCTGCTACCCAGAATCGAGGTTCAATGACTATGCACATCCGTTGGCGCGGTATGGAATTGCCCAGTACCGTCGAAGTCGATCGTGATACACTCACATCATCCTACGGCAAATTTTCAGCTGAACCCTTTGAGCGTGGTTTCGGTTCCAGTATCGGTAACAGTCTCCGTCGCGTGCTGCTAAGCAGCCTAATGGGAAGTGCTGTCACCCAGATCAAGATCCGTGGCGCTCAGCACGAGTTCACGTCGATCGAAGGTGTGATGGAAGACGTCACTGAGATCGTTCTGAATGTCAAAAGCTTGGTTGTTCGCAACCACAGCGAAGCGACTCGCGTGATCACGGTCGAACGTGACACGGCCGGTGTAATCACTGGTGCTGATGTTCAGACAGACTCGGACGTGGAAGTCATCAACAAAGATCACGTCATCGCGACGCTGACTTCGGACGTTCCTTTCATGATGGAAATGGTCGTCGAAAATGGCCGCGGCTATGTTCCAAGCACGGAACACAGTGCCGTCGATCACGAAATCGGCATCATTCCGATCGATGCTGTTTTCAGCCCGATCGTTCGCGTTCGCTACGACGTCGAAGAGACTCGAGTGGGCCAAAAGACAAACTTCGATAAACTGAATATCGAAGTTTGGACCGATGGCACGATTACTCCTGAATTGGCGATGGTCGAAGCCGCAAAAATCCTCCGAAAGCATCTCAATCCATTCGTCCAGTACCGCGAAATCGGACCGAGTATTTTCTCGGCTGCTCGTGGTGGTGCCGGATCGCCAGAAGCTCAGTTGGAAGCAAAACTGAACATGACTTTGGCTGAAATGCGATTGTCGGTGCGAGCCAACAATTGTTTGGAAAGCGAAAACATTCAAACCATTCGCGACCTTGTCCAACGTAACGAAGATTCGTTGTTGGAAGTTCGCAACTTTGGCGATACAACTCTGAACGAAGTGCGTGAAAAGCTCGCTCAGTACGGATTGCACCTTGGCATGCGAGTGCCAAATCAGCCGCTGTTTTAAAAACAGCTGGCTTCCCCTTTATATCAACGTTTAACTAGACCCCTGACGGATTTTCCGCCATGCGACACCGTAGAAAAGGCCGCACGCTAGGACGCAGTCCTAGCCATCGCAAGGCATTGCTCAAGAACTTGGCAAGCGCTCTGTTTTTAACAGAACGCGACGCTGAGCTTGATGACAACGCCCCAAAGATTCCTGGCCGAATTACCACCACGCTGCACAAAGCTAAAGAGGTTCGTCCTCTGGTTGAAAAGTGCATTACGCTAGCCAAAAAGTCGATGCCGTCGGCTGCTGAGGCTCAGAAATTTGCCCACGATGGCGATCGTGGTACGGATGCTTACAAGAAGTGGCGTAAGAGTGATGACTGGCAGAAGTGGGCAGCCGCTCGCGCTCCAGTGGTCGCTGCCCAACGCCGTGTTGTGCAGTTGATTGGTGACAAGCAAGCCACCAAGATTCTGTTTGACGTCATCGCAGAACGCTACACGGATCGTCCGGGTGGATACACTCGCATCATGCGATTGGCCACACCACGGTTGGGTGACAATGGCGTGCGAGCCGTTTTGGAATTGGTCGGGAACAACGACCGAGTATCGCAAAAGTCGGCCAAGCCTTCATTTGAAGATGCGGCTCCAGCGAAGAAGACGGAAGAAGCCGCGGCTTCCAAGTCCGACGAAAAAGCGGAAGCTCCAAGCAAAGAAGAGAAAGCTGACGACAAGTCGTAAGCTGCTCTTTCGGAAATCGAGACATCAAACCCACGCTACAAATAGCGTGGGTTTTTTGTTGGCCTGGAGTCACCTGGTCGCGGCAGGTGTAGTGCGGAAAGTCTGCAGAACAACTGCGATCGCACGCGCGCAAGTACTAGCAGGGCATGCATGTTGCATAGCGGCTGGTTGCCCCTATTCGCGAGCCTTGCGGGCGCCGTTAGCCGCGCGACCCTTGCGCCATTCGCCAGGTTCGTTCTTGTTCTGCAGTGGTGACTTCTGCGTTCAGCTCGTTCCATACCGACGCGGCTTCCGCCAGTGCTTCGGCGGGTTTGGCTTTGCCGTTCAGGCAGCGGCTGATCTGGCTGTCCAATGCCGCGTAGTATCGATCTCCGCTGACCAGTTGCAGATTGGGCCGCGCTAGTGGCGATTGAAGTCGCTTGCGAAGCCAACGTTGGTACGGGCTGCGGCTTGATGATCTGGAGGCAGTTGATGAGCTGTCCGAGTTGATTCGAATCGGAGTCATCACGCTTACCTGTCCTTGAAGGCTGTCGTTTCCTTCGCCTGATGAAATCCATTTCAAAAAGTCGTTTGAAGCACCGCTTTGTCGGCAACCGGCCGAAATTGAAATCAACGGTGTAAACGCATCTAGGAGTAGTCGCGAACCATCGTCGCTATCGCCAGGGAGATCGCTGAGCGAGATTTCGACGCTGTCGTTTTCGATGGGCATCTCCCAACCAATGCCGCCAAGCACATCGCCATCAACCAAGCTTTGCCAAATTTCTGACGGCGACTTGGGGCCTGCTTTGTATTGTTTGGCGGTCGCCACCATCTGTTTCAGCACATCTACAAATTCCGACTGATCGATTTGCGGCGTGAACTCTTTGCCGGCAAACAGCCACTGTGACTCGACTGTGGTGCTGGCTCTCCACAGAAACATTTGTCCGGCCCACCCCGGCGCAAGCGGTTCGGCCGCTTGGCCTTTCAGGTCTTCAGCAACCCAAGTGTGATAGTCCGACCACGAGGCAAGCGGTTCGATAGGATCGGTCGAAAGAACTGCTGGAATCTTCGCTCCCAGTGGCAGCCCGGTCGCTTCCCCGGCAAACTGTGCCGCGTTGTTCCGTAGGGCGGGATAGAGACGGCTGATGGAGGCGGGCGCATCTTCGTTTGGGGCAGTTGTACTCGTTTCACCGAGCAGCGAATCGTCTTTGTGGACCACTGCACCCTCCGCGAATAGTTCTGCTGCGGCCAGCAACGGATAGGCGATCAAGTCGTTCGATTTGTATTGATCTAGGATCGTCTTGATGATGCCGGCGCAATCGCTGCGATCAACAGGTGTAACGGATATTTGCAGCGGCTGTGGCGCGATCGCTTCCCATTTTCGTTTGATGATATCGGCGTCGGCCTGCGTCCCCAGCCAAAGTAGCCTGAGCGGAACATCGGTTCGCACCGCGGGAGAGTTGGTTGAATCCGTCGCGTTGCGGCAGCCGGGAAAAAGCGTCGTGGCACCTACCGCTGCGATCCCCGCAGCCAAGATTTCGCGGCGACAAGGAGTCCGCGATGAAGGAGTGGTCGTCGCTTCGTATGGCACGATGATCGGCTCGTTAGAGTGAGAGGCCGCTGGGTGGCCGACGCTGGGAAATCAAAAGGATCTGTGTGCCACTTGGCCCGCAGATCGCAACAACAGCGTTACGCACACTGGCCCTGGCTAGTTCGACCAATTAGTTTACAGCTTACTGGTTCAAGTCCTCCGATTCAGCGATCATCAAAATATGAGTTACTACCTAGGAATTGACATTGGCACGAGCGGCACAAAAACGCTGTTAGTCCGCGCCGACGGTGCCGTGATCGCTGAAGCCAACGCCGAATATCCGCTCGATCAGCCCAAGCCCGGTTGGACGCAGCAGGATCCCGAATCTTGGTGGACTGCGACAGTGAAAACGGTCAAAGCCGTGATGCGAAAATCGAAGCTCAAGCCCGCCGAGGTCAAAGCGATTGGTTTGAGCGGCCAGATGCACGGTTCGGTGTTCTTGGACAAGAAAGATCAGGTCATCCGCCCTGCTCTGCTTTGGAATGACCAGCGTACTGCCGCCGAATGCGATGAAATCACTTCGGCTGCCGGTGGTCGCAAAGCGTTGATCAAAATGGTGGCCAATCCGGCACTGACGGGGTTCCAGGCTCCCAAGATTCTTTGGCTGCGAAACAACGAAAAACGCAACTTCGATAAGCTTGCCAAAGTTCTACTTCCCAAAGACGAGATTCGTCGTCGGCTGACCGGCGGTTACGTTTCGGAAGTGAGCGACGCGAGCGGCACGTTGCTGCTGGATGTCGTCAAGCGTAAATGGTCAACCAAATTGCTCAGCAAGATCGGTCTTGATGCGGACTTGCTGCCCGACGTCGTCGAAAGCGATGAAGTGACCGGGACGTTGACTGCCGAAGCTGCGAAGAAGCTTGGGCTAACAACGGATTGCAAAGTCGTTGGCGGAGCGGGCGATTGTGCGGCAGGTGCCGTCGGAAATGGTGTCGTCAAAAAAGGTGTGTTGAGCACTTCGATTGGCACCAGCGGCGTGATGTTTGTTCATAGCGACGAACCGCAGTATGACGCATCGGGACGGCTGCATACGTTCTGTCATGCGGTCAACGGCAAGTGGCATATGATGGGCGTGAACTTGACCAGCGGCGGATCATTGCAGTGGTGGGTCGACAATATTTTGCAAGGACTTGCCGGCATCAGCGACAAGAAACGGTACGAAGCCGCGACGGCTGAAGCTGCCAAAGTCGCTGCTGGAAGTGACGGGCTGCTCTTTTTGCCCTATCTAAATGGCGAACGCACACCCCATGCCGACCCCAATGCACGCGGCAGCTTTGTCGGAATGAACCTGACGCATCAACGCGGGCACATGACACGAAGCGTCATGGAGGGGATCACGTTCGCACTCCGGGATAGTTTGGCCATCATCGAGTCGCTCGACGTGCCGGTCAAGCAGATTCGTGCGTCTGGCGGCGGCAGTAAGAACCCACTGTGGCGTCAAATGCAGGCCGACGTGTTTGGCAAAAAAATCACGACGCTGAAAGTCGAACAAGGGCCCGCCTACGGAGTCGCATTGTTGGCAGCGGTCGGCGATGGGGCTTTCCGCTCCATCGAATCGGCATGCGCGGCGACCATCGAAGTGGCCGATCAGACACCGCCAGACAGGAAGGCTGTGAAAGCATACGATCGCTTGTTTCCTGTGTATCGCAATCTATACAGCCAGCTGAAAGATTCGATGGCCGAACTGGCCTGCTTTCAAAATGGTTGATTGATTCGGTGAAGCCATCGCGGCACGACGTGCGTTCACAGCAAGTGCGAAACTTGTGTTAATTTATGGTGTTGAATTGGGCTACCTCCTCTCACCTCATTGTTTCGCATTTCATGGACAAATTTGTTGACGCGTGGCGTCAAGTCGAACTCTCCGTTTCATCACAGGGAGATTCGTCAGCCATCGCGTTGGCGTTTTACATGCTGATCGGCGGATGTCTTTCGCTCTACATCCGGTGGTTGTACCGCCGGTTCAGCAGCTCTCCGTCGGACACCGATTCGATCACGCGAGTCTTTCCGCTGTTGGTCATAATCACCGCAGCGGTCATCGCGATCGTCAAATCTTCGCTTGCCCTATCGCTCGGTTTGGTAGGGGCTTTGTCGATTGTTCGTTTTCGAGCCGCGATCAAAGAGCCCGAGGAACTGTGCTACCTGTTTTTGTGTATCGCGGTTGGCTTATCGTTGGGAGCCGAACTCCCGCTGATCGCAGTGTCTTTGGTCGCCGTATCAACCATCTTTGTGCTAATTATGCACGCCGATGGTCGGCTTCGTCGCGAGAACAATTTGTTGCTGACAGTGTCGGGCGATGCCAAACAGTATTTCTCGGGCGACAAACCCGCGGCTGCGGCTGCGATCGAAGAAGTCGCTGGTAGCTTTACGTTGCAGCGACTAGATGTCGAAAGTGATCGTGGTCAATTGCGAGTTTCCCTCGGACGTCGAGCAGAGAGCGACACGATGAGTCTGGTCGCCGCGCTGCGGCAGCGGCTGCCAGATTGCGAAATTTCCTACGTGAATTTGGATGCGAGCGTCTAATGGAGACTTCGGCGTTGCAACCAACCGCTGCGATCGACGCGTGGGACGAAGGTACGACGCGACAGGATTTGGCGGTTCGCAAAGAACTGAAATTTACCTTTGATCGCGGCGACGTGGGGGCGATTCGCCAAGTGTTGCAGCAGCGTTGCAAGCGGATCGTTCATCACGAACCTGTTTCCTGGGTTCGCAGTGTCTATTTTGATAACGAATCGTTCGCCGCGTGTCACGCCAATCTGGATGGATTGGGTGTCCGTACCAAAGTGCGTTTGCGTTGGTACGATTCGTTGCAACCCAAACGCAAAGCCTATTTGGAAATCAAATGGCGCCGCAATCGAACAACCGGTAAACATCGTTTGCACCTGACGTCACCGATTGATTTGGCTGAATTGAATTTCCGAACTCTGCGACGATCGATTCGCGCTAGTTTGCCGGAGCGATTTGTCGGAGCGTTTGCTGGGTATCCCCAGCCCGTCTCGATCGTGCAGTATTGCCGCGAGCATTTTGTCACACCGGACCGAAGCATCCGTCTGACAATGGATTATGCCTTGACGTTTTATGACCAGTTCAGCAAGTCACGCATCAACACTAGTTTTCCCGCGACCATGGGCGACTTCGTGGTTGTTGAAGGCAAGACAGCAGTGGGCAGTGAGCAGCAGCTTCGACGCCTGCTGAGTCCGCTCGCGGTTCGAGCCAGCCGTTGCTCCAAATACGTTCACAGTTGCCGATTGTTGGGGCTAGTCCGCTGCGGCGAGTAGCCCGGTAGTACATCGGCACTGCACACAATTTCCTTGCTAAACGCAAATTCCTCTACTTCACGAATTATCCAACTCTATGAAAACATCATCAGCGTTGCTGTTTCTAACCGGTGTTTTGTTGATCGGGGGATTAGGAGAAACATTCGCTCAGCCTCCGTTTGGTGGTTTTCGAGGCGAACCGTCTGGGCCGCGGATCGCGCCGACTGACCTTGATTTCAAAGACGGCGTGGACCAAATCCAGGACGAAGAAACGTTCGGCAAACTTTCTTACCAAGGTACTCAGGTCATGATTGACCAAAACTTGGCGGATTGGCAGTTCGTCAAGTTTCAGATTGAAGACGCCAGTAAGGGCAAGCCGTTGGTGTACTTCATCAATACCAAGACGCACCGTGCGCATCCGAAGTTCATGCAGGTCGTCAACATTGGGCACGGGCAAGGATCAATGCGAGGCGTACTGGTATACCGTCCACTTTTGAAAGCGCCCAACGGTCAGCCAGGTTTGTACACATTCGAATACGAGCCCAACGACAACTACGCGTATGCTGAAGTCAAAGTGTCGTTCGACAAACTGATCGAAAAGGCGCCGTTTCTCAAAGGAAGATTGGCCTACACGCCGCGTCCCCGCTCAGAGCTGCGGTTTTACGAGGAAGAAATGCAATACAGCGACGGTAACTTGCCGGTGCTGCTGGAAAGTGAGTTTTACGACGACATCGGTTTTTTGCCGCTCAATGTTTCGGGATCTTACGGTTTGCTGCGCGTGATGGAATTGCAAGAGCGTCCTTCACAACGCGACGTCGTGATCTACAAGTCACTGCCCAACGAAATGCCGCGCGTCGGAGGTATCATTACCGAAGTTCGCCAGACACCTTTGTCGCACGTCAATTTGCGGGCCATCCAAGACAATGTGCCCAATGCGTTCATTGTCGATGCGTCCAATCATGCCAGGATCAAGCCGCTGATTGGAAAAAATGTCTTTTACCGCGTGACGGACCAGGGCTTTGAAATCCGTGAAGCATCCTCCAAGGAAATTGAACAGCACTACGCCGATCTCCGGCCCGATAAGCCGCAGATTCCCATTCGCGATCTCTCAGTGCGGTCAATTCGTAGTCTCCAAGAAATCGGATTTAAAGATTCCAAGAGCTTTGGCGTGAAGGCCGCGAACGTCGCGACGATGCATACGTTTGGATTCGACGAAGGCACGATCCCAGATGGGTTCGCCGTTCCTTTTTACTTTTATGACCAGTACATGAAGCACAACGGGTTCTACGACCAAGCCAGAAAAATGCTGAGTTCCCGCGAGTTTCAATCGAATCGTGATCGTCAAGAATTCGAGCTGCAGAAACTTCGCTCGTTGATCAAGAAAGGGAAGACGCCGGCATGGATGCAGAAACAATTGGACTCTGTGCACAAGCAGTTTCCGGCAGGCAGTTCGTTACGCTGCCGGAGCAGTACCAACAACGAGGACTTGCCTGGTTTTAGCGGTGCCGGTTTGTACGGTTCATTCACACACCATGCCGACGAGGGGCATTTGTCAAAGTCGATCAAGCAAGTGTTTGCGAGCCTTTGGAACTACCGCGCGTTTGAAGAACGCGAGTTCTATCGGATCGATCACTTCGCCGCGGCGATGGGCGTTTTGATCCACCCAAATTTCTCTGACGAACAAGCCAATGGCGTCGCGGTCACCGACGATGTGCTTTACTTGACCAAAGGTAACTACTACATCAACGCACAGGTCGGCGAAGACTTGGTGACAAATCCACAGCAGCAGTCGGTTCCCGAAGAAGTTCTGTTGGATTGGTGGGACGAAGGCAAGACGCAGATCATGCAGACATCCAATCGCGTCGATCCCGGCCAACAGGTCGTTTCGTCGCAACACTTGGCGGAGCTAAGTAAGTGCTTGGCCAAAATTCACGGTCGTTTTGCGAAGCTCTACGGAGTGGGTGAAAACGATCCGTTCGCCATGGAGATCGAATTCAAGATTACAAAAAAAGGCAAGCTTGCCATCAAGCAAGCCCGCCCTTGGGTCTATTGAATAAGTCCTGGACTCAACGCGTCACTTCGCCCTAGCCTGCTTTTTTTAGGCTTTTGGCGGAAACTGCAGCGGCGACTTTTTCTAACAAGGCCTTCGTTTTCTTGATGCCTTCGTATTCGCCAAGCACTTTTCCTTCGTATTCGATTCCGACGTAGCCGTGGTAACCGTGCTTCAAGACGATGTCCATCATCTTGAAATAGTCGGTCGCCGTTTCGTTTCCTTCGTCATCGAAGTCATGTGCTTTTGCACTGACGGCTTTTGCGTAAGGCATCAATTCTTCGACGCCTTTGTAGCGATCATACATTTCGTCATTACTGACTTTGAAGTTTCCAAAGTCTGGCAACGTTCCGCAGTTGTCCAATCCGACCTGTTTGATCGTGCCGGCCAGCCATGCACCGTTGCTGCTTAGGCCGCCGTGATTTTCGACGATGACATTCAATCCCATTGGCTTGGCGTATTCGCTAACGCGGCGGAGGCCGTCGGCTGCCAGTTTTTGCTGTTCTTTGTATTCGCCTTTGCTGCCAGCGTTGACGCGAATGCTGTGACAGCCAAGCGTTTTGGCCGCATCGACCCATTGGTAGTGATTCTCAACTGCTTTGGTCCGCGCGGCATCATCAGGATCGCCCAATCGTCCTTCACGGTCCACCATGATCAGCAGGCTCTTAACGCCCGCATCGTCGCAGCGCTGATTCAGTTCGGCCAAGTACTTAGCGTCTTTAGCTTTGTCGGCAAAGAATTGATTGACGTATTCCACTGCATCGATGCCAAACTCTTCTTTGGTGACACGGGGGAAATCCAAGTTCGTCAAGTTCTTAGACTTGTCGCGCAGCGTTTTGTGAAGCGACCACTCAGCGAGCGAAATTTTGAAAGGTGCATGGCCTTCATGATGATCCGCGAATGACATTTGCGGTGCCAACGCTGCTGCTGAAGTTGCAGCCAAAGCAGCTTGTAAGAATTGTCGACGTTGCATAGTGAAAATTTCCTTGGTGGGGAGTAGGTGTTAGGTGAGGCGATCATTGTAGCGTCAACTCAGGTCGATTCGGTATCGTTTGGCGGACTCCGCACGAACTGGCTTAGCAGCAATCCGACCAAAAAGATCGCTAGCGTCCCAATTACGATGGTCATGTTGGTGTGTAGCGGGTTTCGCAGCCATCGAGGTTGTCCTTCGATGACTGGATAGAACGTCATCCAGCCGATTGTCAGGACACCAATGATCACGGAGATCAGGGCGATTCCGCCGTTGGCGGTTCGTGCGACCATGCCCAGCAAAAACAGCCCCAGCATGCCGCCAGCAAAAATGCCTTGGAGTTGCCACCACGCATCCAAAATGCTCTTTTGGCCAATCAACACGACGGCAATCCCGGTGCCAATGATTCCGATGACGACGGTGGCGGATCGTAGGACTAACATTGCATGGCGTTCGGACACGTCACGGTCAATGTAGCGACCGTAGATGTCTTTCAAAAAAACCGTCGCGGATGAATTCAGCGACGTGTCGATACTGCTCATCGCCGCAGCAAAGATCGCTGCGATCAGGAGCCCTGCGAGTCCGACAGGCAGTTTGTTGGCGATGAAATGCGGTAACACTTTGTCACCATAGTCAGCCGGAGTCATGCTGGCGACTTTTGCTGTCACCTCCGGGGCATTGATCGGCAGTCCCAGTTGTTCCGCGGCGACTTGTTGCATGACTTCGGTACGCAAGTCCGGCTGCACTTGGTAGTAGGAAAACAAAGCCGAACCGATTGCAAAGAACAGCAACGAGATCGGCACATAAAAAACGACGCCAATCCAAATCGATCGCTGCGCGTCTCGCTCGGTTTTGGCGGTGTGATAGCGTTGTACAAAACTCTGGTCGATGCCAAAGTTTGTCAGGTTAATGAAAAGGCCGAATAGGAAAACGACCCAGATCGTACTACTGGTGAAATCGAGCCTCCAGCTACCTAGTGATATCTTGTCTTGCTGACCCGCGATCGAAAACGCTTGCGAGGGGCCGTCGGGCATGCTGAACAATAGCATTGCAAAAATCAGGATCGCGCCGCCCATCAAGACGATCGATTGAACCACGTCGGTCCAGATCACGGCTTCGATGCCACCGAGCAATGTGTACAAAGTCACCAACATGCCCGTGACCACAATGATCGACGCAATGTCCCAGCCAGTCAGTGCATTGAGCCCCAGCGCGACGCCGAACATGATGGTTCCCATTCGCGCGATCTGCGAAAGCACATAGCAGGCCATGGCATACGTTCGGGCCCAAAGGCCGAATCGTTCTTCCAGGTGATGGTAGGCCGATATTTCGCCCGACTGCCTGTAAAACGGCACGAAGTACTTGGTGGCGATCCAGGCGGCGACAGGCAGCGAAAGCGTGAAGACATAGGCGTTGTAGTTTCCTGCGTAGGACTTGCCTGGATTGCCAAGGAACGTGTTGCTGCTCAAGTACGTGCCAAAGATCGACATGCCTACCGCCCAGCCGGGGAGCGAGCCGCCGGCGGACATGAATTCGCTCGTGGTGCTGCTCTTGCGAACAAACCAGCATCCAAATCCGATCATGCCACAGATGTAAAGAACCAGTACGGCAAGATCGATCGTCGCGAGTGAAATGGGATGTCTCCGGCTGAAGGGGCTGAACTGGCGTGTGATGGACGGGCCGAATTCTAACGTCCAGCGCCGTTGGTCGCGCGAGTGTACCGGTTTTCATTAGTCGCTGGCATGCAAGCCGACGCGACTGCGTGCAGCAGCCGCGGTCTACACGCAGGCGAATCACTGCTGCAAGAGAGGAGGTTTGTTTTTAGCGCAATGACGCAAGCCATCGGGGGTTTGACGCACCGAACGGCTGGCGCCGTTCCGCTGACTGTTGACCCCGTTTCAAAAAGTGACTTGCCCTAGGGCCACGCGGGGGCGCTGCGTTTGCCTCTTTAGCTTCCAATCGCACTGGTGCGCACAATGATCCGTCGACGTGTGAGCAAACTAGCGGCGCCGAAACAATTCGGCGAAGGGCTGGTAGTTGTGGTAGGGAACGGCGTTTTGTTGCCAATGATTGACCGCGCGGTCGTAACGTTTTCGCATCGATTGAAGCTCGGGAGTGTCTGAGGTTACATCCGCGAGATTTTTCATTTCACCGGTGTCGTTGACCATGTCAAAAAGCTCTTCCGATTTCTCGAAGTCCCCGTCGTCGTAAGGCCAGTAAACGTACTTCCAGTTTTTGGTGACGACGCCAAAGCTGTGCACTTTCTTGGGGCCCCATACATTGATCAGTGGCAGTGATGTTCGAATCGCCGTTTTCGGATCCTGGTACAGCGGCATCAGGTCCTTGCCATCAACCTCATCGGCGACCGGCAGCCCTGCCAGCTTTAGGATCGTCGGTTGAAAATCGACATTGCCAGTCAATTCGTCGCAGCGAAATTCCTTGCCGCTATTGGGATGCCGCGGATCAAAAATAATCAACGGCACTCGGCTGGATTCTTCGTACGGAATGACTTTCGATCCGTAGCCATGGGATCCGTTCATGAAGCCATTGTCAGACGTGTAAATGATGACGGTGTTGTCCGCGACGCCCGCATCATCGATGGCTTGGCGGATCATGCCAACGGCAACGTCGATGGCGTAAATTTGCTGATAGTACTTTGCCATCACCGTGTCGTAATCGTCGGCGTAGTTCCAGCTGTGGAACCGTTCGTATTGGCGGCCCTCGCGACTTTGTAGCGAAAGATGGCTGCCGGCCTGGCGTCCATAGTTTGCCGGTTTGGTGAACTTTGCGCCACGGTAAACGTCGTCAAAATTTGGGTCAGGTTGGACCGGATGATGAGGTGCTTTGAAACTGATTGACAGGCAAAAGGGTTGGTCGCCAGTGGCGGAGTCTTGGATGAAATCGCGGCCAAACGCGCCATAGGAACGCGTCGAATGCGGGAATTCCTTTGCGTACTTGGCCATCGAAACGTTTTTCTTGGTCGCATATGACGTCTGGCCCGGGCCGCCGCCCCAGACGTCAAAGTCTTCTTCGGGGAGGCGTGACTTCTTCTGGTTTTGTTGTTCGGTGGGAAGAACTTCGAGGCCAAATTTTCCAGCGAAGGCGGTTTTGTAGCCGGCTCTGCGCAGCAGCACCGGGTAACTCTGTGCCCAGATCTCTTGCATCATTGGGCCGTGTTCAAAGTTGCAGCCAGTCTTGTATTCGTATTTGCCGGTAAAGACATTAGCGCGGCTGGCCATGCAGATCGCAGTGGTGTCGTAGTGGCGATCAAAAATCATGCCGTCTTTGGCCAGCTGATCTAAGTTCGGCGTCTTTGCCCCGGGCGTGCCGTAGCACCCCATCGAATACGTCGCTTGATCATCGGACATCAAAAAAATAATGTTCGGTCGGTCATCCGCGACGACGGCGGTTGCCAGCACGCAAATAAGTGCGATGGAAAGCGATTTGATCATGATGGGGGTGTCTGCTGAGGGCTTGAAGTCAGGCGTTGCTTGGGAGATGCGTAAGAGGTGGGGCGTCCGGTTCACCTTTGGATGTTTTCCAAAACTTCCTTGATCCGTCGTGCGACGTGGACGCGACCCGACTCTGAAAGGTGGATGTGGTCTTCGATAAACAGTTTCTGCTTATCCATCGTCTGCATTTCAACTGCCAAGTCGATGAGCGGGACGCTGGATTCCTTGGCAACTTTGCGGACCACTTCGTTGTAGCTCTGATGCAGTGGTATCAAGGATGCTTCGTCAGTAATTTCACCCGACTGAACTAGGTAGGGTGGAATGCCGAGATCAAAAGCGTGCGGCGCAGTCAGGTAACACGGCTGGGCATTGTTGCTGCGGCACCAATCGGAAATGCTTCGCAAGTTCTTTTCGTAGTCCGTCAACGAAACGCGGAACTGCTTGGACGACGCGTCTCTCTGGTTGCTCTTGAGCATTCGGGCAACTTGAAACAGTCTTAGTCCGCCCAGCGTGTCTGTGACAGGCGACGCTTGCCCGCCGTGCTGGTTCTTGTCCTCAACGCCTACTGACAACCAGTGATCGTTCCAACCGAAGTAGACGGTGACAATATCGGGCGACCAATCCGACGCGACAGATTCAAGGAGCGTTTTTCCTTGGTACGACGTATACCCGATCACGCCGGCATTGATCACTTCATATTCACCAGGGGCTGTTTTCTCTAACGTAGCGCGAAGAATGTCGGGGTAGGAGATTGGCCCGAAATGGGTGCAGGAATCACCTAAGCAAAGGACACGGGTTTTTTCAGCGGGTTTCTCTTTCGAGAATTCGGGGCCGTAACAACCCAGCGAGTTGTGTCCCAAGATTCCTGCCGTGGGCTTCCAAAAGAGCACCGGGTCTCGTTGCAGAAATGGCTGCGGGGAATTGTTGTTGTAGTCGTCGATCGGGAATGAAAACTGCATGTGTTCGACACGCTGTTCGACTCGGAAGCCGGCAAAGCGAAGCATTCCTTCGGCGATCGCAAAAAACACGATCACGGTGAATAGGCCGAAGACGATCTTGCGGCGTCGAGAAAGTCCCCGTCGCGAAAGCCCCTGTCGAGAGGGCGACGCGCTAGTAGCTTGATCGTCCCCGGCTTGATTCTGCTGGCTGTTCGTTTTTTTTGACTTTGGCAACGTTCTAACTTTTGGGGAACAACTGATTGCTCGAAAAGTAACGGCACGGAGAGCAATCCCGAGCATCAAAACATAAACGCACGACCAGCAAAAAGCCATCTCGTACCCTTCGGCTGGCCAGCAGCTAGCTGATGCCCATGGCACAGAGTCTTTTATGGTGACTACCTCATTTGAACCGCCTGAGTGTTCTGTCGGCTTCGGCCAACGCACGTAAGCAGATACGGTCGGGTTTGATCCGGGCGCCTTGATTGGCTGTTCTTCGGCGCTGGGGACCTGTGGCCTCTGGTCGCCCTTGTCATTTAGCTGATATCGATCGGCGTCCGGCTAAGGTAAGTTGTTAGGAAACCGATGCGGATCGAGTGCGGTCATTTTCTGGTTCGTTTGATCCAATCGAGTTCTGCTGAGAGATCTTTGCTATAGGAAATGCGACCTTGAATCCCAAACGCTGGTTAGCACTCATTTTGATCGTCGCTGTCGTCGCCTGGGTTGGCTACGATTCGATGCAAGGGAATCGCGATGAAGAGCTGATGCGTGATCTGACGAAGGCACAGCAACAGCGACAAGTCGGCGAATCGGTGGGGCCGTCTCTTCCCGAACCGCCCAGAGGCATGGTGGTGAATGAGATTCCGGGGAATATTTGGTTTGTCGGGAAATACGAAGACGGCGGCGGAATCGAAATTCCGTTTCGTCCCGGCCTGTTTCCCGAAAAGAGCGCCGACGTGAATCCCCAGCATCAAAATCCAGGATTTGTCGGTCCTCAGGAGTGCCAGGAGTGCCATCGAGACAAATACGATTCGTTTCTCGATACAGCACACTTCAAAACAAGCCGGCCGGTGAATGAAACGACGATCGACGGGAATTTTGAACCCGGCTCCAATACATTTCAGACGTCCGACCGCAACATGTCGTTTGAAATGCTTCACCGAGGTGATGACTTTCTTCAGCGAGTGCATTTTTTTGACTGGAGCTTTGACGTCCCGATGGAAATCATCATGGGATCGTCCAAAATGGCTCAGACCTATCTGTATTGGCACGAAGACGGTCTGTATCAGGACAACGTCACGCACATCACCGATGGCAATCAGTGGATCAACAGTCCCGGATATATTGACGGCGACGCTGCCTACGCCCGCCCGATTCCGCAGCGCTGCCTGGATTGCCACATGACGTATTTCGATTTCCGCGGCAAAAAGAACCGCTACACACCAGGGTCCTTGATCATGGGCGTGACTTGCGAGCGCTGTCACGGACCGGCCGAGCAACACGTGGGCTTTCACCGCGACAACAAAGACGCTCTCGAGGCAGTCGGAATCACCAATCCGGCCGACCTGGAGCGGCAAATCCAGATGGATATCTGCGGTCAGTGCCACGGAGGATCGAGAGGTTTAAAGGGCGATGCCCTGAGTTTTCGGCCCGGCGATCGACTGGATGACCACTACCTGCCGCCTGACGACGAGCTTGAAGTGAAGAATAGCGTGCACACCAGCAATCAAATCAATCGTTTGTCGCAAAGCGCATGCTTTCTGCAATCGCAGATGACCTGTAGTGATTGCCATGATCCACACCACAACGAGCGTGGGAATGGAAGGCTGTTTTCGAGCCGCTGTATGACCTGTCACGAAAACGAAAGTGATTGCGGCTTCTTTCCTCAGCAAGGCGTCGACTTTGCCGGGAACTGCGTCGACTGTCACATGCCCCGGCGCCCGACCGAAAGGTTGCGTTTGGAAAGCATCGAGGGCGATGTGTTCCCACCTCTTCGCGATCATCACATCCGAGTCGATGAGATGGCAACTCAGCGATTCATGAGCGGCTTGAAGAGCAAGGACTGAGCTTCGGCAGCGATTGGTACTGAAGCGAGCTGAAGGAGTTCGCAGAATGCCGATTGCCAAGTGCTAGTGGGCCGATAGCAGGTGCAGGGATCGGATTGCCAAGTGCAGGGATCCGATTGCCAAGTGCATGGCTTGAGCTGCTGGAAGCGTCTGGCTGCAGTTCGCAGTCTGGTCAGGCGGAAACGAGTATGTCTGGGCGTTCTGAAATGTGATTTCTCTGAACGGTGAGGCCTCAGCGGTTTTGTTTAAATACCTCAACGGTTTGTTAACCGGCTGCAGCGTTTGGTTGTCGAATTGCTCGAAACCTGGAGCGTTGTTTTCACAAAAAAACCTCGCCCGCGATTTGCGGACGAGGTTCAGACTATTGATAGGTTGCTTTGAACCTACTGGTTGAGCTGTTCTTCGATGACTTCGCTCGAGTCACGTGTGCCAAGAGCACCCCACAGTCCGTAAGGGCTGACGCTACCAGGCAAAGCGGTGACAGGGAAGATCGTGCCGGAACGCTGCACGCATACGCTTGGCAACTCAGGGTCACCACCGTCAACACTGTCTGTCATGAAGATCACGGCACCGTCGCCCATCAGGATGTGTGCACCACCTTGGTGGCGACTACCTGCGGTCGAGATAATACCAGAGTGATTTCCATCGTTGTTGCCAACGTTACAGTTTGGGCCGTTAGGTGGCAGCATCGTGTGGAAACCAGTGTAGTAAGCACGGCTATCAGCCCAGCGAGCGTGCTTCGACTGCGACAAGCTTCCGCTTACCGTTGCAGTTTGAGCGTAGAACTCTGGCTTCTCAGGGTCGATGTGAACACCAGCTTTACAGCGTGCTGGGATCAGAGCGGCGTTACCGGCCGCCTCCATGGTGTTAATGTTACGCACAAAGTCGGCTCTGACTTCACGCTTGCCGCCCGAAGTACAAACTTCGCCAGCAGCAATCGTGTTAGAAAGTCCATCCAGCACGTCGCGGAATTTCATTTCGTTACGATTCCAGAAGAAACCACGCTGTGCGGCACGTGCACGTTCGACAGCCCAGTTTTCGTCACGGTTATTCTGGTTTCCGAAGAAGCCAAAATCATTTCGACCACCGTTGTGGGATCGGTCTACTGCGTCGCCAAGGTTAGCAGCGTAGTTGGTACGTGCTAGTTGGCCGGGGCCGAGAGCCTGAGCAGGGTCGCTAGGACAACGGAAGGCAGGAACCTGAGTTACCCAAGGGATGTAACGAGTTTGCCACGGGCAGGGGCCCATCGGTTGCCAAACACCGCCTGTTGCTGCCACGGTTTGGCCAGGCGTCGCTTCGGTGCTAGGGTTGCTAATTTGACTCCACAGTCCTTGTTGCTCCATGTAAGGAAGGACAGGAACAAGCCAGCTTAGGAAAAGCCGATTGCAGTCATTCGTTCCGTTAGGCGTTGACGGCGAACGTGCAGAGCCAGTACCGGTCGTTGGAATCTGCTTGAACGCGCTGTGATAGTTGTGAATCGCGAGCCCGATGTTCTTGAAGTTGTTACTGCACGACATACGCCGTGCGGCTTCGCGAGCTGCTTGAACTGCTGGCAATAATAGGCCAACGAGAATGCCAATGATGGCGATAACGACCAACAGTTCCACCAAGGTGAAACCTGATCGCGAAGAGCGAACCTTCTGCATACTGAAACTCCTAGATATAGAAAAATTCATCAAATTGAGGCACAATCCTCACCTTTGTATCCCAATAGGGTATCGGCACAGGGTAGTGTTGTGGGAGACTAGTCCGTTAAAAAGTCGCAATTTCCCGTTTTTTACGAGGCGATTGGCCAAGTTAAACTCGAGATACGCTGAGTTTACCCTGGAGGAGAGGGTAGGCGGATTCGGCTGAGGGCATTCCGAGCTCGTGCATCAGATGAGTTTTCTGTCAAAGCACGTTGATACTGCTCGATCGCTTGCTGTCGCTGACCGGAGTACTCCAGTGCTTCGCCAAGCTGGAAATGAACTCCTTGCAGCCGCGGATCGAGGATTAGGGCGTTCTGGAAGCACCTTGCTGCCCGGTCTGGCTGTTGATTCAACATGTAGGCCCGGCCGAGATTTAAGTAGCCTTCCGCCATTTCGGGAAACTCGGCAATGGCACTTCGCAACAACTGAATCCCCGCGGGGAGATTGCCCGCCTTGCAGGCCGAAATCCCCATATTCATGGAGCAACTGGCATGGAGTGATCGTTCCTCGTGGACCCGAATGTTGCAGAGAATTCCTGACAGCAACAAAACGGCGGCTACGCGCAGCATCTGCCCTTTTCGCTCTTTGATGCGAACGAAGAGGTCAACCGCGCCGGCGGCTGCAAACGGAATGATCAAGATTGCGACCGGGTTGCGATATCGACCCAAGATGAAAAACAGCACAACAGCAGCGATCATCGTCAGCAACAGTAAGTAATACAGCCACAGTTTTCGCCAGTTTCGCCGGGTCGCGATCACGCCCCAGATTCCCAGTGGGCACAGAATGCCAAAGTGCCAAATTCGGCTCAGTTTCAACGGGGCGGAGTACTCGCGAAAGATGTACATGCTTTCGACATCGGGCACTTCATAGCGATTGAACACCATGAATGTCTTAGCGAGCATCAGTTGTAGCCAGCGACTAGGTGACTGCCGAATTTCTTGCCAGGATCGCGACATCCAGAACTGAGAGACTTCGCGGGCGGACAGTTCGTGGCCGACTGCTTGTTCGGCCAAGCGTTCGGCGTCGGCACGCTCGTACATTGGCGTTCCGTGGCCGGGCACTAGGGGCACGTAGATTCCGGTCGCTTGTAGATTGTTGCCGATGTAAAAATTGGGCCCCGCCTGAAACGTCGTTGGCGACCACTCACCTCCCAGTGAAGCGTTTCGCGCTGCGACCGGCAGCAGAATCAAAGCAAGGCCGCCTACGTAACAACCGACCAATGTCCATCGGTGCCGGTTCGATTCGCGCAGCGCCAGCAGAATCCAAATCGGGATCACCGGGGTCCACAGCAACGCGTTTTCTCTGGCCAGCACCAGCAATCCAAGTGATGCGCCCGTCATCACCGCGTACCACCAGCGTTTCTCGCTTTGAAGATAGACGCAGGAAGCAATCAAGGCGCACAGCAGAAAAGTCGCCACGGCAGCTTTTTGGATAATGCCATCGTAGTAAATAGCAGGCGGATAGGCGGCCAGCATCAGTGCCGACACCAGGCCAATGCGTTCTGAAAACAGCCTGCGTCCCGCTAGACCGATCAACCACACGCCGGCAACGCCCAACAGCATCTGAACCACTCGAATCAGAGTGATGCTGGGACCAAAGATCTTGATCAGAACAGCCAAGAAATAGGGGTAAAGCGGCGCCTGATAGAACGTTTCGGTGCCGTACCAATCACCATCACTGATTTTGACAGCCCAGTCAAAATAGCCTTTGGCGTCCCCCAGCAATTCAACCAGGGTGGGCACTTCAATCGTCTGCAAGACGTTCATGAAGCGCAGGAAAAAAGCGAGCACACAGATGCTCGCTAGGAGTGTCGCAAAGAAAGACCGTTGTGCCGAGGCCGAGTCTCCAGGGGGTGTCTCCGGAGTCTCAAGTTCTTGACCAGCGGCGTGCAATTGCTTTCTTCGTCGAGCCATCAAAGACCGCCGTGAAATATAACGGAACCTTTAGCAATTGATGACTATTTGGAGATGTCGGATGACTCCATTTCTTGCATCTGCTTTTCGTAATCTTCTTCCTCTTGGACAACATCAGCTTCAGATCGAGTGTCTTCGATGACTGTGTTTGACTCGCCACAACCAACCGCTGTGAAGGAAACGATCGAAAGGCAAAAGGCAAACATGAGTGAGTAGGTTAAGCGTGGCATTAAAATTGCTCGTTCGTAAAAGAGGGGTAATGGACCTGTCCTATTGCCTCATTCTGTTTCGAATGGGCCCGTAATGCAAGTAGCCAGCACTACTTTCAATTCTTTCTGAGGTCGTGTTTTTGGTCTCCGGCAACTGCAACTGAGTGATTCGACCGACGATCGGCAGTGCCTTGGTGATGACGGAAGTTGCATGCTGGAGGGGAACTTGGCCTACGGCTTGCTAAGCCCCAAAGTGCGGCTCAAGAGAGATCTATCTTGGTCAGCAAGCGGTCGACATCTCTAGCGGCATTGGGGCATCGGGCGGAAAACGATGATATCGACCTTCGATTGGGGCAGGAAGTTTCTTCTTGCCGGGCGTGCGAGTTAGACTTCTCGGTTCCGGTTCGTCTACGGATTTAACACTTACAAAACAGAGTTCTGATCATGCGTCGCTCCCGAACGATTTTGCCGGTGGTTCTTTGTATAGCTTCCTGCTGCGTGCACCGCGTTGCTGCGGAGAAACCGAATATTCTGATCGTGACCGTCGACGACATGAGTGCTGATTCGCTGGGAGCGTTCGGGTGCGAGCTAGCCAACACGTCGCCCGGTATCGATGCGTTTGCCAAAACGGCGTTCAAGTTCAATCACGCGTTCAGTTTGGTTGGCAACTGCATGCCCGGACGCAACATCATGTGGTCGGGGCTGTATTCGCATGTCAACGGCGTCGAGGGTTTTCAGCAAAACACACAGCCCAGTTATCCCGTGCTTTGTGACTTAGCCAAGCGTGCGGGGTACTTCACAGCGATTCGTGGCAAAGCGTCTCACTCAACGCCCTATCACCCATACCCCTGGGATGCAAACTTAGACACGGCGGCTGACGGCAAAAAGTACAGCGTCAAGGACATCGCCAGCTACGGAGAGTCGACGTCCAAAGCGATTCGTCTTGCCAAAGAGAACGACCAACCGTTTTGTTTGATGGTAAATATCTCGGATCCTCACAAACCGTTTTATGCAGGACCGACTGATCCGCATCAGCCGTCGCGTGTGTTCACTGCCGACGAAGTTCCGGTGCCAGGATTCTTGCCCAGCGACAAAATCATTCGCAGTGAGTTAGCGGAGTACTATTCTTCGGTTCGTCGAGCCGACGATTGTTTTTTGTCGGTCATGAAATCACTTGATCAGTCGGGTGAAAAAGACAACACGTTCGTCATGTTTTTGTCTGATCACGGGATGCCATTGCCGTTCGCCAAGACGCAGCTGTATTACCATTCGCTGCATACTCCGCTGATGGTGCGTTGGCCTGGAGTGACAAAGCAAGGCGATGTCGATGACGCACACATGGTTTCGGCGATTGATTTTTTGCCGACGTTGCTGGACGTGATGCAGGCAGAGCATCCCGCACCGGAGTCGCTGCATGGCCGATCATTTGCACCGATTTTGCAGGGGCAAAGTCAACCGGATCGCGATTTTGTCATTGTTCAGTACAACGAAAACTCGGGCCGCAACCGCCATCCGATGCGCGGCATCCAAACCAAGGGATTTCTGTATTTGTACAACCCGTGGAGCGATGGCCATCGCAAGTTTGCGACCGCGACCACGGGCACCGCCACCTACCGGCAGATGGTCGCTCGCGCTCCGGAGGAATCCGATGTCGCGGCGCGGTTGGATCTATTTGACCATCGTGTGGTCGAGGAGTTTTATCACACGGCTGCTGACCAAGACTGTTTGATTAACTTGATCGACAGCCCCGGGCAAGCCGCCACAATCGAACGGTTGCGCAAACAGTTGGCCACTTCGTTGACGCGATTAGCCGACCCTGTTGCACCACTTGTTGCCGATCATCAGAACGATGCGCTGCGCGAAGCGTTTATGGCTGCCGAGGACGAGCGGACCGTCAAGGCGAAGGCTGGGAAGAAAAGAAAGTCGAAAGGCAATCGAAAGCAAGGTTCGGCGAAAGTCATTTCTTTCGCGCCCATCGGATCGATCTCCCCAGGGGCCGCTACGATTCGCATTCACCACCAATTGCCAAAGAAAATCGGAACGCAGCAGCTGCACGTGACTTTGAAAGACGCCAGTGGGAAACGCGTGCAGCGCGAGGTCGTGACGATCAGCGGTACCGGGGATGCCGAAATTAAATTCAACATTCCCGATCTGGATTCGGTGCGGGTGTCTGCCTTTGTCGGACGAGACTATGGATCGAACATGCAGCACATTACGACCGACCCAATCAATGTGCAGTAGTCGATGTTCTCCAGTAATTTTTGCTGGAGTGGTCGGCCGTGAGAGGAGCCGCTGTTCAGATCGTTAGCTTGCTTGATCACATGCCGCTTTTGAGGGCATCAAGGTGACGGCCAAAGTGGTCGTCTAATACTTCGATGTAAGTCTCAGGGTGCGACTTCAGGCAGTCATGTACAATCTTGCCAAGCTTGTCGTCAGTCAGGACTGATCCAAATGTGCAGTGCAGGATTTGGCGGCCCGGTTTGGTGAAACCTTTGCCAACGGGGACGTCGGCCCACATTTCCAAGTACTCGCTTTCCAGCGTAGCATCGTCTGCATCGGCAGTCTCCGGTGCGTCTGCTAGCGTCGCGGAAACGTGATAGGTCGCTTTGTCGGTTTCGTAGCGGCCTCGCGAAAAGTCGATGATTTCGCGGAACGAGGCACTGTCGTGACGAGCGACGACACGCAAGGCTTCCAGGTAACTGGTGCCAGCAGTTTTGACGTGGAACTTGCCGCCCGTTGAGCTGGCTAAGATGCCGTACATCGAAACTTTGTCACTGCCGGAGTGCAGGCTGATTTTGTAGGGGCCCAACGCTTCGGAAACAGCGGCGTGATCTTTCAGTGAAAGCTCCAAAGCTGCCAGGTCACCGATGAAGTCGATGCCTTTCTCGAAATCGCCAATGAAGCGCGGTGCGAGCGAAACGAGTTTCATGCCGCCCTGCAAACATTGGTCGGCGATGATGTAGTGCTCAGCCAGCGTTGTGGGCTGATCGGTTTCGTCGACCGACAATTCGATTTCGTAATCGTTGCCGGCTTCTTCATTGACTTTCTTGATGTAGTCGCCCAAGTCCAAGGCTCGCTTGATCGCTTTGCCGTATTTGACGGCTGCTCGCATGCAGGCTTCTTCGTCGAGGTCGATCGTGGTGCCCGTCCCTAGCTTGATCGATTTGCCTAGGTAGCCGTCGTACCACTTGGCGTCGTCTTGGCAGGACGAAAATTTGTCCCGCAAAGTCGTTTCGTCGTAGTCGTCAGCTTTTTGGTCCACGTCGTCAGACGGGTCGATCGTAAAGAATGTAAATCCGGCCGCGGCCGTGATGTCGACATCGTTGGGGACTTTCAAGTGATCGGCATCAGCGCCGATGTCATCGGTCCAGCCAGCAGCTTCGGCCGCGTTCATCGCATCAGCCATCACACCTTCGGGAGTGCGCTGTGTTCGCGTCATTTCGCGAATCGATTGTTGCGGGTAGATCGCTGCGATTCCGCTGCCGCAACGTTTCATCGAAGCGACGTGACCTGGTGTGGCCAGTCCGGTGCGATCGCCAAAACCAAAGCTAGGTTTCAGTCCAAGTGCTACACATTTTTTTGACATTGAGATTGTGAATGTTTTCGAGGGAGAGGGGAGTTAGATTTTGATCGGCCGCGGTATTGCGGCATTGTTCGTCGCAGCCCATTGCCGAATGGATGCAACAGGCTGGTGGGAATCGAAAGTCGTATCAGACGACTTCAATGATGGCTTTGATGACACCCGTTTCAGGTTTGGTGAACGATTCGAAGTCGTCCAGGACGGCGTGAAAATCGGTGCGGTGGGTGATCCACGGATCGGTATTGATGGTGCCGTCTTCGATCAAGCCAATGATTCGTGTGAAGTCAGGCGGCAATGCGTTTCGCGATGCCACAATGGACGCTTCGGGGCGATGCATGACCGGATGTTTGAACGTCAATTCGTCGGTCGTGATGCCGACATAAACCAATGACCCAGTCGGAGCGATGTACTGCAGCGCGCCGGACATCGAGTGTTTGTTGCCGGTTGCGTCCGTGATGACTTGGTACATGTCGCCGCCGGTAATTTCTTTCATTCGGTCGACTTCGCTGCCGTCGCCTTTGAATAGCACCGTGTTTTCGATGCCGTACGTTTTCCGCACAAAGTCTAAGCGAGCTTCATTCATGTCCATCACGCTAATCGTCGCGTTGGTCAATCGTGCAAACTCCAGCGTTGCCAGTCCGATTGGACCCATGCCGATGATCAGCGCGTGGTCGCCGCCTTGCGGATTGCCGCGATCATTGGCGTGACAGCCGATCGCCAACGTTTCGACCAAAGCCAATTGATCGTAATTCAGTTTGGCCGATGGATGGAGTTTTTCGGCACGGACGAGAAATGATTCGCACAGCCCGCCGTCCATCATCACGCCGATGACTTTTAGGTTTTGGCAGCAGTTGATCGCGCCGCGTCGGCATGCGTAACACTCTCCGCAGTGCATGTAGGGTTCGATACTGCATTTGTCACCGACGGATACGTTGGTGACGCCATCGCCAACGGCCACGACTTCTACGCCAAGTTCATGGCCCGGGATGCGTGGGAAATCGAAGAACGGAAACTTGCCTAAGTAGCAACTGATGTCCGTACCACAGACTCCCATGCGGTGAGTGCGCACGTGAGCTTCGCCGGGGCCCGGCGCCGATGGTTCATCGATCTCGATTGGTTTGAGCGTTTTGACTTCGGAAATTTGTATGGCACGCATGGAAAATGCTTGGGGCTAGGAGCTAGTGGTTGGTCGCTGAGGAGCGGTCAATAATTCGCGGTGGCTGGTGCCGCGAAGGTTTAGTTGTCGAGTCCATAGACGCGAGTGGCGTTTCCGCCGAAAAACGCTGCTTGTTCGTCGTCGCTCAGTTTGCTGGCGAGTTCACGAACAAGGTTCAGCCAATCGGAGTGCTGGGTCTGGAGCAAACAGACGGGCCAGTCGCTGCCGAACAGGAGTCGTTTGGGAGTGAACGTTTCTAACGCGACGTCCCAGTAAGGGCGAATTGTTTCGATCGTCCAATGTTCGTCACGGATTTCTGTGGTGACGCCGGAGAACTTGCAGCTGATGTTTTCGCGGCGTGCGATTTCGCGGAAGTGTTTTTCCCATTCGCTATCCCACTTGTCCGCTTGAATCGTCGGTTTGGCGATGTGGTCAAGCACCATTGGCAAATCGCTGTGCCGATCGACAAATTCGATCGACGCGGGCAGTTGCTTGGCAAAAATCAGCACGTCATAGATCAGGTTCTGTTCTTTCAGCAGCGCGACACCCCGGTTGAAATCATCGCCCATGATGAAGCGATCGTCGGCTTCGTCTTGGACCACGTGCCGGACGCCCTTGAGTTTGGGTTGATCGGCGTATCGCTGCAGAATTTGGTCGATACTGGGATCGGCCAAAGGGAGCCAACCGACCACGGCTTGGATCAGGGGCTCTTCTTTGGCAAGTGCGAGCAACTCGTCTGTTTCCGCCAGGGTTTGGCGAGCTTGAACCGAGACAAACCCGTCGACGCCACTTTGCTGGGCGATTTGACGAAGCTGTGCGGCGAGGAAATCCTTCCGCAAAACGGCCATTTCATTGCTGATCCAACCGTATTGCTCGGGCGAGTATTTCCAAAGGTGGTGGTGGCTGTCGATCAGCTTCATGTTTGCGGCAATGTGTGAGAATTGATGAGTTCGGAGATCATAGATCGAAACGCTCGAGCTGCCAATTCACCGCAAAAAACGGGCTAAGCCTTTGTCGCGAGAATGACGGCTTTGTAGAAAATCGGACGTCTGGCGTCCGGGGAGTTGTTCGCTCGGCCTACAACCGGCATCGTCCGCACACCCGCGACGATAAGCGAGTCGATGAAGGTTGCTATCAAAAGTGACGATTACTTTTTTGTACCCAATTCCCTCTCGCCGACCACGGCTGAGGAATCTGAGGTGCGATCGTCCTGAATGTCGTCCTTGCCGGCGCCTGATCGCATTGTCATGTTCCTCTGAATACGTGGTCGGCAGCGTCCACGAGATGTCCATGCCTGCTACTCCCAAGTCTGACGACGTCGTTTCGATCGCTACTCCGGTCGCCACCGAAGCAGTCGCCGAAGTTCCAGCAAAGTCATCGCGAGCCAAGACGACTCGTAAAAGCAGCGCGGCTCAGTCTCCGCTGGAGACGTATCTGCGTGAAATTAACGAGACCGCGCTGCTGAGCGCGCAAGAAGAGCAGGAGCTGGCTGGTCGAATTGAACAGGGTGACGTGGAAGCTCGCGACCGAATGGTGCGTGCCAATCTGCGGCTCGTGGTCAATATTTCGCGTGGCTACACCGGCAAAGGGCTGGGGCTGCAGGATTTGATCGAAGAAGGCAACCTGGGACTGCTGCGTGCCGTCGAAGGGTTTGATCCGACCGTGGGAACTCGGTTTAGCACTTACGCCAGCTACTGGATCAAGCAGTCGATCAAGCGAGCGTTGATCAACAGTGCCAAGACGATCCGTATTCCCGCCTACATGGTGGAACTGCTCAGTAAGTGGCGGCGTGCGACGGCGCGATTGAACGAAGAACTTGGTCGAACGCCCACCAATGAAGAAGTTGCCCGAGTACTTGGGTTGCCCAAGAAAAAGCTGCCGATCATTCGCAAAGCGATACGCATCAGCAACAGCACGCCTCAAAGCGATCAGAGCGAATCGGGTTGGTCGCTCGGCGAGATGGTTCAAGACGAGCGTCTCAAGGCGCCCGACGAAGCGATGTTGGACCACGACATTTTGCGTCACGCGATGGAGTTGTTGGGCGATTTGGACGAACGCGAAGAAACCGTTTTGCGACTGCGTTTCGGCCTGGGCGGAACCGAGCCAAAAACCTTGAAAGAAATCGGTGCCGAACTAGGGCTGACGCGAGAGCGTGTGCGACAGATCGAAACGGAAGCCCTCCGGCGTTTGGCCGATGGACTGACAGATCCCCGCGAGCGATTCTAAGATGCTGGTTTCTAAATAGCTTGGGCTAAAACGTCTGCGCCCAAGCTCTCTTGTCTCTTGGGCTCTAGGTCGGTAGGCCTGCAAAGTGTGACCGAAACGGTGCTGTCAGCTGTACAGGGCATGCACGGACCAGTTGGTGTGACTAAAATCTTGGGAATCTCTGTTCCCCGTTTTCGCACCTCTAGCATTCGAGAACTCGCATGCCCCCCTTCGATCGCCAATTCTTTTGTTTGGTGTTTGTGTTCGCGTTGGTAACGACTCCCGCGCTTCGCGCCGACGATAAGCCGGCCGACGAATCTGCGAAACAGAAGCCAGCTGCCGCAGAGACCGCGACTCCAAAAGCAAAGAAGGACGCCACGCCAGCAGAAAAGAAGCCAGCGGACAAAGCCGCCGAGAAAAAGGCAGCCGACAAAAAGGCCGCAGCGAAGAAAGCCGCCGACAAGAAGGAGATGAAGAAGCCGGCCGAAAAGAAGAAAGAGGAGCCAAAGAAGATGGTTTCCGCTTTTCCGGACAAAGCTCTGGAAGAGGCTGTTAGGCACGAAGTTTTTGAAAAACGATACAACAAGCAGCCCATCACCGCCGAAGACGTTGCCAACATTTCGCGTGTGGTTGGCACGGGAAAGAAGATCAAGAGCTTGGAAGGCTTGCAGCACTGCCGCGTGTTGATGTTGATCGACTTGGCTGACAACGAAATTACTGATCTCAAGCCAATCGCAGATCTGAAGCGTTTGCAGTCGGTGACTCTGGCAGGCAACAAGATCAAAGATCTGAAGCCGATCGAAAACTTGACAGCGATGCAGTTGTTGGATTTGTCGCAAAACGAAATTGCGGATCTGTCGGCGCTGAAGAAAATGTCGAACCTGCGAACGTTGTACGTTGCCGACAATCAACTAAAAGATCTTTCGCCGATTGCTGGTTTGACCAAACTGTGGACCCTTGATGCATCGGGCAACCAACTGAAAGATCTCTCACCGGTCAGCAAATTGGGTTGGTTGACGACTTTGAAGATCGTCGGCAATCAGATCGAATCGCTCGCGCCTTTGTCGCAACTGGATGATTTGGACATGCTGATTATGTCCAAGAACCAGGTCAGCGATTTGAAACCACTGGTCGAGATGTGTCGCAAAGACGCTGAGGGAGAACGACGGTTCGCGCCGTATTTGGACGTCTATTTAGGCGGCAATCCGATTGACGAAAAAGACAAGGCAGCGGCTACCAAAGAGCTGCGTTCGTTTGGCGTTGATGTCCACGATAAATAGGCCGGTTTGGCCGCGGGTAGCTGGCAAAAGCTGCTTTTGGCCTCGAAACGTTCATATTTACGGGCGTTTTCGCTGTTGGAGAGTTGTCTGCCCTCCAGATACACTCCGCTAGTCAATTTAGGACTTCGGAAAGGATTCTGGCGTGTCAACTTACGATATCAAAGCCTACGTTCGCGGGATGGTTCAGCGATCCCCATTAGGCAGAACCCCCCTGGGCGGCAAGCACCGGCCGGATCACTCGGCCTCGTTGTTGAACAAGTACGGAATCGATGTCGTGTTTGATGTCGGCGCGAACAATGGCCAATACGGTCGGCAGATGACATCGATGGGTTGGCGTAGGCCGCTCGTGTCATTCGAGCCGTTGTCATCGGCCTTTCGAAAACTGCAGTCCAACGCGCGGCCGTTTCCTAATTGGCAGGCCGTCAATGTCGGGTTGGGGGCAACTGATGGTCAAGCTGATATCAACATCGCTGGCAATTCGCAAAGCAGTTCGTTTCGCGAAATCACGTCTGCGCACACCGATGCCGCTCCGACGTCGAAAACGATTGGTACCGAGACGGTCGAAATCCGCAAACTCGATTCCATCATCGATCAATACAGCAAACCAGACGACCGTTGTTTTTTGAAACTGGACGTTCAGGGGTTCGAGAAAGACGTGCTCGAAGGCGCGCTCAACTCGATGGACCGCGTAGTGGGGCTCCAAGCCGAAATGGCTTTGACGCCCCTATACGATGGCGAAACGCTGTTTCCTGAAATGGTCGAGTATCTCGAGAGCCTGGGCTATTGCATGATGTGTGTCGGCGGCGTGTTTGCTGACGCACGCACCGGACAATTCGTTCAGCTCGAAGGCGTGTTCTACAAACAAAGCGAAGTCGGCCAGTTGAAACGAGTCGCGTAGAAGTCACGCGACGACTGGCTTGCGATCCGATCGACCACGCATGCTTAGGTCGAACGCCGGAGTCCACTTCAGTCTCGCGCCGGCCATCACTGTAAGAGCCTGCACGCGCAAACCAGCACCTGGCGCCGGCGACTATTTGACCACCAGGTTGACCAATCGGCCTGGGACGGCGATCTGTTTGACGATGGTTTTTCCTTCGGTCTGTTTCTTGATCGCTTCATCGGCCAAGGCGGCTACGATCATCGCGTCTTTGCTGATGTCTGCTGCCACGCTGATCTTCGCTTTGACTTTGCCGTTGATCTGCACGGGGACTTCGATCGTGTCTTGAACCAAGGCCGATTCGTCCCAGGTTGGCCACGCTTGCAGTGCGATCGACTCTTTTTCGCCCAAGATGCTCCACAGTTCTTCGCTGATGTGCGGCGCGTAGGGCGACAGCAAAATCAGAAACGTCTTGATGGCTGATTTGGGGCGTTGCTTCGATCGCGTAAAGTGGTTGGTGAACTCCATCATCCGCGCTATCGCCGTGTTAAAGCTCATCGCCTCGGTGTCTTCGGTCACCTTTTTAATCGTTTGGTGAAGCACCCGATTTTGTTCTTCATCACACTCGCCGTCGGTGAGTGCTGCGTTCAACACGATCTCGTCTGCTTCGTGGTCGATGGTCATTCGCCAAACGCGATCCAGGAAGTTCCGAACGCCACCGACGCCGGTCATCACCCAAGGCTTGGTGGCTTCCAGCGGCCCCATGAACATCTCGTACAGACGGAGCGAATCGGCGCCAAATTCACGCACGATCACATCCGGGTTGACCACATTACCGCGGCTCTTTGACATTTTATCGGCTTTGGCAAGCACTTTGACGTCCGTGCCTTTGACGAACGTCTGACCTTTGCGTTTTTCGGTTTGTTCGTCCGAAAGATCATCGGTGCTGCCGGCGGATTTCAAAATCACGGTCGTCTTTTCGCCGTCTTCGACTCGCGCACCGTCGATGCCCAGTTCTGCCAACTTGGACTGGGCTTTGCTGAATTCATCTTCGGTAACGTGGAACTGGGGCGACCCCAGAATCATGCCTTGATTGACCAGGCGGCCGAACGGTTCGGCACAGCTGACGTGTCCGCGATCGAACAGCACCTTGTGCCAAAATCGCGAGTACAGCAGGTGCAGCACGGCGTGCTCGGCACCGCCAACGTACAGATCGACTGGCATCCAGGCTTTTTCTTTGGCCGGATCGATCAATGCGTCGCTGTTTTTGTTGTCGATGTAACGCAGGTAGTACCAGCACGAACCGGCCCACTGCGGCATCGTATTGGTTTCGCGTCGGTAACGCGTGCCATCGATCGTGACGTGCAACCATTCGTCATCGGCTTTTGCCAACAACGGTTCAGGACGACCGTGCGGCTGGTAGTCTTTTAAATCGGGCAGACGAACAGGCAAATCGGCGACGTCAACGGCGCGGCGGATGCCGGTCGCGTTTCCGTCGGCGTCCAGTTCGTGCAAGATCGGAAACGGTTCGCCCCAGAATCGTTGGCGACTGAATAGCCAATCGCGAAGTTTGTAGTTAACCGCTTCGCTGCCCTGCCCTGCTTCGTTAAGCGATTGGGTGACGGCGGCTTTGACTTCGGCGGTGGATTGTCCATCGAACTGACCGCTGTTGATCGCTTTTCCTTCCGCGACAAAACAAACATCGCCCGACAATATTTCGGCGTGTTGTTGATGATCCGCTGGCGGGTCGACGACGGGAATGATGTCTAGATTAAATGTCTTGGCAAATTCGAAGTCGCGTTCGTCGTGCGCCGGGACCGCCATGATCGCACCGGTGCCGTAGCCGGCCAGCACGTAGTCGGCGATCCAAATGGGGACGGGTTTTCCGTTGACCGGGTTGATTGCGTAACTGCCGGTAAAGACGCCGGTTTTTCCTTTGTCACTCCCGTCGGTCCGCTCGCGATCGCTTTTGAACGACGCTTTCTCGCAGTACTGTTTGACTTGATCGGCGTACTGATCGGTCGTCAATGCACCCACGGTAGGGTGTTCAGGCGCGACGACCATGTAGGTCGCCCCGAACAATGTATCGGGCCGAGTCGTGTAAACACGCAGCGCCGAATCACCTGCTTCTGCTGGAAAGCCGGATGCCGCACGATCGGACTTCCATGCTTCCCGATCCGAGTCGCTGCCGATGTAGAAATCGACTTCCGCACCCGTGCTGCGACCGATCCAGTCTTGCTGCAGTTTCTTGATGCCGGTGGGCCACTCCAGTTCATCCAAACCGTCCAGCAAGCGTTCTGCGTAGGACGTGATTCGCAGCATCCACTGTCGCAGCGGAATGCGCTGGACGGGATGATCACCGCGGTCACTTTTGCCGTCGATGACTTCTTCGTTTGCCAAGACGGTGCCCAAGTTGGGGCACCAGTTGACCAAAGCTGCGTCTTCATAGGCCAAGCGATGCGAATCTCGGTACGCTTCGATGGCTTCGCGGCCACTTTGGGTGACGTCGTCGGGAATCGGCAGTTCGTCGATCGGGCGACCTACCTGTTTCTCTTCGTCGAACCAGGTGTCGTACAGGACCAGGAAGATGAACTGTGTCCAGCGATAGTAGTCTTCGTCGGTGGTCGACAACACGCGGTCCCAGTCGTAGCTGAAACCCAGGCTTTTCAGTTGCCGGGTGAAGTTGTCGATATTGCTTTGGGTTTGAATCCGCGGGTGTTCGCCCGTTTTGATCGCGTGCTCTTCGGCGGGCAATCCAAACGCGTCGAAGCCCATCGGATGCAAGACGCTTTCACCGCGAGCCCGCGCGAATCGAGCGACAATGTCCGTCGCCGTATAGCCTTCGGGGTGTCCGACGTGCAGTCCATCGCCGCTGGGGTACGGGAACATGTCCAGCACGTAGCGTTTCTTTTTGCCGGGCATCTCGGGCGTCGCGAACGTGCGATTGGTTTCCCAGTAGGTTTGCCAGCGAGGCTCGATTTCGTTTGGGTTGTAGCGAGGCATGTCGTTCGAGAGCGGTGCAGGAGGGGAGTGGTTCGCGAAGTGCAAATTCTATTGAATGGGCGCGGCTGCGTAAGGTGGACGCATTTGGCGTGTTTCACGGCTCTTTTTGACCGTTTTACAATGGTTGGCACGCCGCAAGTCGGATTGAACTTGATCTGCACGCGACGCGGTGGTTACAGATCAAACGATGAGAAGGATCGCGATGATCGATTTCCACTGGCCAGCCACCTCAGGTGGCCGGTGGTCGACGCTGCGCCGACTGCGAAATGGTTTGCTCTTGGGACTGGTGCTGGCATCGCCGGTTGGGTGTCGGATGTCGGCACCCATCCACGTCTGGCAGCCACCGTTGATCGAATCGACAGTAGGCAAAAAGGTCGTGCTATCGGAAGTCGCCGGTCCGAAAAAGACGGCCGACCTGTTGCGAGAAAAGCTGATCGTGGGCGTGCCCAGTGACACGGGGCGAACGACCATTGTTTCGCAGCCCGTTCAGTTAGAACAAAGTGAAGCCATTCGCTTGGTTTCGGCCACCGAAGACGCCCCCAGCGACATTGCATTGCAGGCAGCGGCGTCGCTGGAAGGTTACGACTATGTGCTGCGTGGCGAAATCTTGAAGGACCGAAGACCACCGAGTGTTCAGGCCAACGGAAAACGTTTGACGGTTTCCTGGAGACTGTCCGAACTGGGGGATTCGCAATCCCGTTCAGCGGATCAGCGACGGGCGCGAGGTGCTCCGGTCGTGGTGGACCGCGAATCCGCCATCCAACGTTATCCTGACTTGGGACTGGTCGCCGATGAAGAGGTCGTTTTGGCGACAGCCGCAGTGCGTGACACTTATCGGCTCTTTACGCCTTCGACTCGCCGCGATGAAGTGACCCTTGCGATTCCCTATTTGATGCCGGGAAGTGCCGAGGTACGCCAAGGAAACATGGCAGCGCGGGCCGGACGATGGGATGAAGCCAAACGGATTTGGACTCAAGCCGCCGAAGATCATTCACTGCAGATCGCCGCGGTCCACAATTTGGCGTTAGCGGCGGCGGCGGCACAGGATTTTTCAACGGCAAAAACACTCGCTCGCAAAGCGATTCGACGACAGCCGACCAAACTGCACAAGCAAACGGCCATGTGGATCGAACGAATGCAGCGAGAGTATCACGAAGCGTTCGATCTTCCGGATCCGCCCGAGGGCTGGTTTTTGACCAAGGAGTAGCCGACTCCAGCGTGCCGTGTAGACGACGCAGAATGCCAAAGGGCAGCCGGACGGCAGAACGCAGCTGGCCTGTTACGATAGGGGCATGCGAACTTTACTTTTTGATATCGATGGCACGCTTCTGCTGACACACAACGGTGGGAGCAATGCGCTGCGGTTGGCGTTGGAGCAAGAGTTTGATTTGCTGGCCGCTCGCATCGATGTTTCGTTTGGTGGCAGGACAGACCGATCGCTGTTGGCCGAATTACTGACGATCAATGGTTTGCCGGATCAAGACGAACTTCGCGAGCGACTTCGGCGGCGGTATTTGTCGGTGTTCCCCGAAGTGCTCAGCCAGTGCGGCGGTGAAGTCATGGCGGGCGTGCGAGGGCTGTTGGATCGCCTGCACGGAGAGCCTCTTGCGCGAACTTGTGCGATGACAGGAAACCTGACCGAAACGGGCGAAGAAAAACTCCGGCACTTCGATCTGCTGAAATACGTTCACTGGACTTCTGGCGGACAGTTCGATGAACACCGCGACGACTTGGCTCGCCGGACGGCCAAGATCATTGCCGATCGTCACGGCGATACGGCGGCGGACGACGTGGTGGTGATCGGCGACACCGTGGCGGATGTCCGTTGCGGTCGCGTGATCGGGGCCAAGGTCATCGCCGTTTGCACTGGCAGCCACGACCGCGAAAAGTTGGAAGCGGAAAAACCAGATGTGGTGTTGGATGACTTGTCCAATACTGACGCGGTGTTGGATCTACTATTGCAATGATTCTGCACATCGACATGGACGCTTTTTATGCGGCCATCGAACAACGCGATCAGCCGGAGTTGCGAGGCAAACCGGTCGTGGTCGGTGGCAGCAAGACAGGACGCGGAGTTGTCGCGGCGGCCAGTTATGAAGCACGCCGCTTTGGTATTCATAGCGCCATGCCGGGCCGACGCGCAGCGCAGCTTTGTCCGGACGCGATTTTTGTCCGCGGCAGGATCGATCACTACGCTGCGGTCGGACGCCAAGTCCGCGAAATCTTTCATCGATACACGCCGCTGGTGCAGCCGTTGTCGCTGGACGAAGCGTTTTTGGATGTGACCGGTTCGGCACGATTGCACGGCGACGGGGTGACGATCGGTCACGCGATCAAGCAGGCGATCGCCAAGGAATTGAATTTGGTCGCTAGTGTCGGTGTCGCGCCGCTGAAATTCGTCGCCAAGATTGCCAGTGACTTAGAAAAACCCAATGGATTTGTCGTGGTGCGGCCCGATGACGTGATCGCGTTTTTGGATCCGTTGCCCATCAAGCGGCTTTGGGGCGTTGGTCGTGTCGGGCAAGCGAACTTGAAGCAATCAGGGCTTCACCGGATCGGTGATATTCGTCGCAGTGATCGCGATGGTTTGGTGCGACGGTTTGGGAGTTGGGGCGACCACATTTGGAAGCTGGCCAATGCAATTGATCCGCGTGGCGTAGTGCCAGACCGCACCGCGAAACAGATCAGCCACGAACGCACGTTTTCGGTTGACATGACCGATGTCGAAATGCTTCGCGCCGTGGTAAGCCACTTGTGCGAACAAGTTTGTCATCGTTTGCGACATCATCACAGGCGATGCAAAACGGTGACGCTGAAGTACCGCCGCGAGGATTTTCGGACGTACAGCCGTTCGCGAACACTGGCAACGGTGACCGATTCGACGTCGCAGATCATGGCGGTGGCCATGGAATTGCTTGCCGAAATGCGACAGGCTCAGCCGCGGCCAGTGCGGCTGATCGGTGTTTCCGCGGGAAGCCTGACGACTGGCGACCAAGCCGAGCAAATGTCGCTGTTTGAATTGACCGAGGACAATCAGTCGCAGCAAAAGGTAGATAGCGTTGTGGATGAATTGGCTGATCGGCTAGGTCGTGACACGGTGTACCGCGCGACCAGCCACGACTGGATTCATCGAAAAAAAGAAGAGTCTTGAGCGTGGCGAAAGGCTCAGGCGAGTACCCAAGCCGGATTCCTACGATTACCGAATCAGGCTCATGTAAAAACTGAAGATGCGTTCGTTGTCCGTGTCGGCTTTGGCAACTGGAAACGCAAAGTCGAATGCCAGTGGTGCGGGGCCAAGGGCAGGAATCGCAACGCGGACACCAACGCCAGGTGCGACGCGGAAATTGTCTTCGTTGATTTCGATGTCCGATTCAACTGTGCCGAAGTCGACAAACGCGACTCCGCGGAAGGCATCGTCGGCAGTAATCGGGAACATGTATTCCAGTGTGTTGAGCCATTGGAACCGTCCGCCGACTTCGACGCCGTTTTCGACGGGACTGGCGCCACGGAAATCAAAGCCACGGATCGTTGCGTAACCGCCGGCAAAGAAATTCTCGTACACGGGAGTTTCGTCGCCGCTGAATCCTAGTTTGGTCGAATAGGAAAGCGTTTGCTTTCCGGAACCGTCGATTCGTTCGCTTAGTTTCCAGTACTGGCGAAATTCCATCTCGAAACGCGAGTAGTCAAAGTCGCCAAAGGACTCCTCGAAGGTGGCTTCAAAGTAGTGTCCTTCGCTAGCTTGGATGGGGCTGTTTCGGGTGTCATGTTTCAGCGAGATACTCCCAGTGTACAAATCGCTTTTTCCCAACGCTCGGTTGAGTTGTGGCGATAGTGTGCTGGTAGGGTTCGTCATGTCGACGCGTTGCCCACTGATTCCGACGCTGAGTGAAAGGTCGGGCGTGATCCGGTAGCCCAGGCTGGTGCGTGCTCCGCCACGGTGTTCGTCCCAGTCGTTGAAACGACGGTCAAACAGAAATCCACTGACGGAAAAACTAAACGGCAGGTAGTTGAATAAGTTGGGTGTAGCCCACTGCACGGTGTAGCGGTCAAAATCGCTGCCGGGTGCGGCTTCGATTCGGAACGTTTCGCCTGCACCGCGAAAAGCTTGTCCCGTAAAGAGCTGTTGAAACGAGGTCGGCCAACGCCGGATGTCAAAGTTTCGTTCGTCAACCGTGATCTGGCCGGTCACACCGGCATCACTGTTGACCGCACCACCGAACATGATGCGACCAGTTCTGGCTGGAAAACCATTGATGATCAAATCAGCGTCACGCAACGTCGGCGTGTAGATTGGTTCGTAGCCCTGCGGCGGATAGTTGGTTCCATCGCCGGGGACAAAGGTCGGCGCGCTGGGGCCTGTTTGGAAAGGTCCAGGCGGAGCAAAGCCAGGTTGCATGTTTCCCTGATTGTAGGGAGCTGCATTGAATGGCGTCGTGTTGGGGGTGTACTGGACGCCACCGTTTTGACCCGCGTAGGGGTTGGGCTGCGATTGTGCGCCAGGATTTTGAAAGGACTGATTGACGCCGCCTTGGAACTGCGACGGGTTGCCGGAGTACGGCCCACCCGAATACTGGTTGTTGGAGTACTGGGGGGCCGCTGGTTGGGGCGCTGCGTAGTTGTTGGTTTGTCCGATCGCGGGACGCTGGTTGGGATCGACAGTGGACCCGGGGGGCAGCGGGGGACCTTGCGGAGCAGAAAACTGAAACGGCTGCGGCGAAGTTACTTGTGAAGGCATGCTGCTGATTGCGGAATTGTTGGCATTCGCAGTCGGCTGGCCGGGTGAAACGACCTGGTAGTTGCCGGGGAACTGAAACGCAGCGTATCGCTGCGATCCATCAACGCTGGATTGATTGGCGGCGTATCGATCCGACAAGTTGGTTTCGGGCGGGACGGATCCATCTAGGTGAACGGCGGAAGCGTCCAAGTTGGTAGATACCGACGCCACTGCAGGCGGCGAGTAAAACGCCGACTCATCGGGAGTCAGTGGCCGGTGGTTTCCACGCATCCAGTCGCCCAGCGACAGGTGTTCTGAGGGACGCTGTGACAGTTGCGAACATCCGACCTGCGACGCGATCAAGCCGAGCAATGCACAACTCACAGCGACGCAAGTCATGCTGGCGGTCGGGCCTTGGCTGGCGCGGCGGTTCGTGGTGTTGTGGGAGATAGTCATTCGGTCTGTGTGCGTCGAATTTGCGTTAGCGGGGAAATTCAGTCGGTGGCACGAAGCTCATCAGCGTTCGTCGTTGGGTTGAACAATGATGTCCGGTGGATCGGCGATCTGCGGATTGACTTCCAAAAGTTGGCTGCTGGTAATCCGACGTCGAGCGATTTCCAGTAGCCGACGATCGATGAAGTCACCTTCACGTAGTTCCAGCATGTTCAGCATCGTCGTCTCTCGCATCAGATGCGGTTCGCCTTCGATGTTGACGCGGATTTGATTGATGCGCCAGCGATCGCCTTCTTCGATTTTGTAGATCAGGTCGACGGTGTTGCTGTCGTCACGCATCACGGTTTGCGGTTTGACTTCGGCATAGATAAATCCAAGTTCGCCATAGCCGTAGACGATTTCGCCGACGTCTCGTCGCAGCAAGGTGCCGTCGAACATGTCGCCCGCTTTGAGCGTCAGTTTGTCGCGAACCGATTTGACGGTAACGAACTGGTTGCCTTCGATCTGGATGTTGTTGATCTTGAATCGGGGGCCTTCGTTGATGACAAAGGTGACGTACATCCATTTGCCGTCGTCGTCATAGGAAATTCGCCGCCCGACAGTCGCGGTCAGGTATCCCAGGTTGTGATACGTTGCGGCAAGAATGTCGACGTCTTTGTCGATCTTTCGCAGATCGGCTTTGTTGTTCAGGTACGGAATCACGCCGACGGCCGGGCCACGACTTTTAATCAGTTTCTTAAGCCGTGCACTGGTCAGGATCGTGTTGCCTTCGATCGTGATGCTCCAGATCCGTTCCAATGGACCTTCGTTGATTCGGAATTCCACAACGCCTGGTTTTGATCGGGCACCTGTGACAACACTGAGCGACGCTTGGTTGAATCCTTCTTCGCGGTAGTAGTCCAGCATTCTGCGGCGGGCTGATTCGATAGCGAATTCGCTCAGCGGATCATTGACGTTTAAACCCGCACGGCCTTTGAGTTCACGATCGTTGAGCGCGCGATTGCCGTGGAAGATGACTTGTTTGATGATCGCGCGTTCGTGCACCAGGAATGCGACGGAGACGCCGTTTTGTTCGGGATATTCTTTCGTCTTGAAAGTCACGTGGTCGAACGAACCCATGTCATTGAGTCGACGTACGTCGCCCAGCACGGTTTCGTAATCGTAAAAGCGACCCTTGCGAGTTTGCAGCTGTTGGATGATTTCGTGAGAGCTGATGTTACGATTGCCAGTGATCTGTACCGACAAAACCATCGTGTCGCCTTTCTCGCGATGCAGGTTCATCCCGTCTTGAGAGTGAATGTGATCGCGGAACTTGGGTTTGATCTCGGCGCCCGGTGCACTCGCTCCGCCGGGACCACCGGCGCCACCACCGCCCATTCCTCCGCCGCCAAATTGCGCCAGGGCGGGAGTGCTGTACGTGCTTACGCCAAGCGTCAAAACGATGGCGAACACGATCCCAACTAGCGGGCGATTCGCTGCAGCCGATGGAGCAGCGGTCCCGCTAGGGAGGAGGTCAACGATTAGGTTACGAAATCGATCGATCATATTTTTGTGGGAACGTAGCGATTGGCTCTGTTCTGTCGATGCGCGGTGTGGAGGGATTCGTCCACCGCGCTGCATCGGTAACTACGAAAGTCCAGCCGGGGACCACAAGGTGGTTTGGGTCGCAATATTGAGCGAAAATTCAGCAGACGAAGAAGTTTTTCGGAAATCGCGATTCAACAGCTGTTTTGCGGGCTCATTGAGATCGGCGTCGGCGCGTGCAACGATCTGTGTGAAACTCGAACGGGCGATATGCTATTGAAAGCTTGGATGTTGAAAGACACTTTGCGTTTCACAAACCGTCCCAGCTCAAGTCAAAACTCGCTCTCCCGATTCCTCTATCCCCTGCGTGTGGCCCACTATCGACTCCGCCAAGAACCGCGCATCGGAAGTCCAGCAAGTCATTATCGTGGCTAGTCCTAAAGCTGGTACAGGAGCGCATCGCGACCAGTTGCCAGTACTGCGTGAACTGTTGGCCGCCGCCGGCATCGCGGTACTGCAAACGTCATCGATCCCGGAAATGAAATCCTTGCTGCAGCAACAGGATTCGCCCGAGGCCACGCCGTTTGCCCGCGTGGTCGTGGCCGCCGGTGGCGACGGAACACTCTCGTTGGTGGCTGACAACATTGATCCAAACGTACCCGTGATCCCGATGCCCTTCGGAACGGAAAACTTGTTGGCACGCTATTTTGGATATCAGCCAACCGCCCAGTGCATGTTCGACTCGATTTGCAGAGGCAAAAGTCATCGTATCGATGCAGGACGGGGCAATGGCAAGTTGTTCTTGGTGATGGCTTCGTGCGGGTTTGATGCCGAAGTCGTGCGCGGGGTGCATCTGAAACGTCAGGGGCACATCAATCGATTTAGCTACGCGCGCCCGGTATTGCGTGCGCTGGTCAAGTATCGCTTTCCAAAGATTCGCGTCACGACGGACAGGATGGCGCAAGAATACAGTGTGCCTCAAGTAAGCGCAGATGCTCCCGATACGGTTTCAAAACCAAGTTTGGAAGAACGTGAACAGCCGGCAGATTCTGGAGGACTGGATCGATTTGGGTGGGCGATGGTGTTTAATCTGCCTCGCTACGGCGGTGGATTGATGATCGAACCGGATGCGGTTGGCACAGACGGTCAACTTGATTTGATTGCTTTTCGTCGGTGTTCGATTGCCAGCGGGCTGCGGTATTTCACCGGCGTGGTGGCTGGTTGGCACAAACGATTTTCGGACGTGATGTGCCGGCGAGTCAAAACCGTGCTGTTGGATTCCGATGAACGGATTCCTTATCAACTAGATGGTGACTATGTCGGTCGGTTGCCGCTGTCGATCGAAGTTCTGCCGCGACGTGTGCATCTGTTGCTGCCTGCGGTGAACCAGCCGTGAAAAAACACTGCCCGCGATCCCGATTGCCCTGTCGGCTGCAATCCACCAAGATTGCGGCATGACAACTTCAAAAAACGCTGAAATAGCACCCGTCAAAATTGGTCCCTATCTCTGTGGCCCTGGCCAGCCGCTGCTGTTGATCGCGGGGCCGTGCGTTCTACAATCCGGTCCGATCACCGAGCAAATCGCCGAAACATTGCTGCGTGTGAATGAATCGGCCGACGTGAACGTCGTTTTCAAAGCGTCGTTCGATAAAGCCAATCGCACTAGCTTGGCGGCCGAACGTGGGCCGGGCTTGGAACAGGGGCTGCAGATGCTAAGCGACGTGGCCAAGCAAACGGGGTTGCCCGTTACGACCGATTTGCATTTGCCAGAGCAAGCCGCAGCAGTGGGGGAAGTTTGCGATCTGCTGCAGATCCCTGCTTTCTTGGCCCGGCAGACGGATCTGTTGGTGGCTGCGGCCGCGACGGGAAAGGCCGTGAATGTCAAAAAAGGCCAATTTATGTCGCCCGAAGACATGCAATATGTCATCCAGAAAGTCCGTGGGAGCGGTGATGGCGGCGTCTTGCTTTGCGAACGCGGCACGTTCTTTGGGTACGGCCGGCTAGTAAATGACATGCAGTCGTTGCCAATCATGCGGTCATTGGGAGTACCTGTCGTGTTTGACGCGACTCACAGCGTCCAGCGTCCCGGCGGGTTGGGCGGCGCGACCGGGGGAAACCGAGAAATGGTCGAACCATTGGCTCGCGCAGCCGTAGCAATCGGTACCGACGCATTGTTTTTCGAGACTCATCCTGACCCGATGACTTCACCAAGCGATGGTGCGAATATGATTCATCTGGCCGATTTCGAGTCCATGATGGACCGCCTACTGCGTCTGAGATGTGCCGTGAATGAAATTGGCACTTGATTCGGTTTCTCCATCCATTCGGCTCGCCCTGCCCTACCCGATGCAATTATTTTCCAAACCTGTTGTTGCCCTCCTTTTGATTTTGATGCTGGTAGGCGGTTGCAGCGACGATAGCGCGGCGATCCGCGAAATCCAAGCCCGTCGCCAAGAGCGTCTGCAAGCTGAATCTCAGCAGGATCACTTGCAAGAACTGTTTTTGCTGTTGAGCCAGCTCGTTGAACTCAATCGCGAGCGGGCCGATCGGCAGATCATCTATCACTTGAATCAGTGGCGGCAATCGCGAAAAGGCAATGCTGATCTTGGGCAGCCAACCACGCTGCTGAAAAACATCCGCAATGTGCTGCCAGATGACGCCGTGACGGCTCGCGTGATGAAAAATCAGTTCGTAGCCGAGGATGTCAATCACCTACGAGATTGCTATTTGTTTCGCGCCATCAATCGGTGGATTGATTCGCCGCGAAACGATGATCCTTTGTTGGCTGATTGGCTCAAGGAAAAAGAATCTCAGCTATCGGGCAAGCAGTTCGATCAACTGCGTTCGGCCTGTCGGCTGTTCGATTGGACGGTTCGCAATGTTGCTTTCGAGACCGGCAATCCTCCTGGTACTCGTCCGCCGAGCCCGCCGATGCCGTATGGGATGGAAGTCGACGGCGCGGGCTATCGTCAGACAGACTATCAATCGGTTTGGCGTGGAACCGGAGATTCGTTGCAACGTGCGGGAGTCTTTGCGCAGCTTTGCCGGCAAAATTCGATTCCTGCCGCGATCTTGGCAACGCAGTCGACGGCTGCCGCCGAGTTGACGCCATGGTGCGTCGGTGTGCTGATCGATGGTGAGGTCTATCTATTCGAACCAGAATTGGGAACCTACATTCCGGGGCCCGATCAGATTGGAATCGCGACTCTGAAACAGGCTCGCAAAGACGCTTTGATCACGCGGCGATTGAGCGTTGCGGGGTTCGACGAGTTTCAGTATCCCTTTTCCAAAGAAGACGTGCAGCAATGTACGGCGCTGCTGAATCTGTTGCCCGAAACAATCAGCCCGCGGATGAAGTTGCTGCAAAACGGCCTGACCGGCGATCGACGCATGCAAGTCTTTGCTAACGCCGATGCCGAAGCGGAACTTTGGGATGCCGCGACCGGGATCAGCGGAGTTCGCATTTGGGACATGCCGCTGAAGGCAGAGATCTATGCACTGGCGATGGCTAGGCAGGTGGAACTGGATCCAATGTTTGCGTTTTGGTATCTGTCGCGTTGGTCGATCTTGGATGGAGGCGACGAATCGTCTCGCCAATTGTCGCTCGGTCGTTGGCGTCACTTGCACGGTCAGTTTTCGGACGACAAAGAAGAGAATACGGATGGTGCTCGAACTCTTTACATGCAGTTGCGAGCCCCTGAGTTTGAGATTCAAGACATGGCGATCGATCCGGAACTCCAGAAAAAGTACTTTCGCCGCGAACTGGGACTGACGCGTGAACAGTATCAGCAGCAACTGTCGACCATCCAGGTGATGATGCGGTTGGGCAAACGTACTGCAAGTTATTGGTTAAGCCTGGTTCAGTTTGACGATGGGCGTATCGAGACGGCAGCGAACTGGCTTCGCAAGCGTGTCTTGGTGGCCAGTCAGCAATCGCACTGGGAGCCCGCTGCGCGATACAACTTGGCGCGAGCCAACGAGCTGATGGGCGATTCGGAAAAAGCGATCGAGCTCTACAAAACGTCAGGGGCTCCGCAAGAACACGGCAACCGGATTCGAGCTCGGCTGCTATCTAAGGCAGAGAAAGACGAAGCGAATTAAGCGTCCAATTTCTCAACGCGAAACGTCTTGAAGTGCTGTTTGATCATGGGGACCGCTTCGTCGATGATGCCTTGGGCGGTCAATTGATCGATGCTCCAGGCCGGATCAACGTCGCAGGATTTCAATAAAACGACTTCGTCGGCACGGCTTCGGTTGCCCAGCAGTACTGCGATTGCGTCGGTCGTAGTGCGCCAATCAAGTGGCAGTTCTTGGGCGTGTGAACGACGATAGAACGACGCGACTTTGACGAGCGTCGGATAGCTGCTGGAAAATCCAAAGTCGACGCAGCGTTGAAAGCCTTCCGAGGAATCAATCTGCTGCCATTTGGGGAACCAGTCGCCGGCTGTCTGGAAGGTCGTTGTCAGGAGATCGATGCATCGCCAGTGAACATCGGCAGCATCACCGGGGCGAACCGAGTCCCGTCGACGGACCGCTTCGATCAGTTCGCCGCCGCCGACGATCACAACATTCTCTGCTGGTGTCTGTCGGGCAAGCCATTGATGCATCGCTTGCGGAAAGTCCCCTCGCAAAAGCAGGCTGCCACCAATTTTGATTACGCGACGCACTGAGAGATCGTCTTTGCTTTAAGTAGAGTTCTGCTGCGTCTGGGCAGCCAAAAGGGCCGCTACCGCAAACGCTGGAGCTGCCCGACAAACGGCTTCGCCAATGATGTCCTCCATCATTGTTCGACTCGGTTTGCCTGGCAAGTCGAATGCATTCTTGTTCAGTAAGTTCGGTCCATGCCCACTCAACACAATATCCATTGTGCCAATATCCAAGCCAAGCCGAGTAATGCCGTCGACGATGCGTTTGTTGGCGGCATCGACTACTTGGGTCGCCAAATCTTGGGCGTCTTGTTCGGAAACCGTTCGCCGGTCAAGTCCGATCATTCTTGCTAAGCGATTGGCCGCAAACGCGATCGTTCTCGGCTTCCCATCAGCCGAATCGCAATCGTTTTCCAGTGGCTCGGTTCGACCGAGCACGATCAAGGCGTCATCGATGGTGGCGAAAAATTCGTTCATCACCGTTGCTTCGGTTCCACGAAATGCTAGGTGGTCGACAAGGCCACAAACCGGGGTGCGGCGCCGCCCGACATAGACGAGTGATCCTTCGACTAATCGGTCGTGGTCGGTTTGGGCTTCCGTTGCAACTTGGCCAGCGCTAATTGGAATCAGGTCTGTCGTCGTTGACCCGATGTCAATCAGCAAGGCGTCTGATCGAATGGTTTGCCCAATGTAGTTGGCCAACGCGTGCCAGTTGGCCGCCGCAATGACGTCGGCGTTTGCGACCGCCCACGCGGCATCGTGAAATTTACCATCGACACCATAAAAGCAGACGTGGGAGATGGACAGTCTTTGCGCCATGGCAAGAACGTGGTCGACAATGTGCTCCACACCTTGCTGGCGATCGACAAAACAATCCGCCAGCTCTCCCGTCATCGTGACGGCTAGCGAATCGACATGGCCGAACTGCTGAACGTCCTTCACCATGGCGTCGGATAGCTGATCAGCTTGACGCCACATCGGAAAATTCGATGCCAGTGCTTCGGTGTCTTCGTAGGAGACGTATTTCAGATTCGCACCACCGATATCAACTCCGACAGTGCGTTTGAAGCTGCGTTCATCGTTTGCGGGGGCGATCTTGTTCACACACCATCTGCCACAACGTCGTTGACCCAGACTTGGCCATCCGGAGTCCAGCGGACGCCATCCACCGCGGTGGCGCAGTGCACTGGTCCTGTTTCGATTTCAAACAGTCGAGCCGCCAAATTGCCTTTGATCATCCGCCGCAGACCAACATAACTGGTCGTCAAACGGGGATTGATCTCGATCACGCAGTCTTCGCTTGGGCGATCAGCCAACAGCAGGTCCAAGCCGACAAAACCGCGTGGGGTCGGAGGCATTGCAGCGATCGCCCGCGACGCAAGTGATGTGGCACGTCGTTGGTCATCATCGGGTAGCGGTCCACAGCCGCCATCGTACTGGCAGGTTGATTGACGCAAAATTTGAGCAACCGCAGGCAAATACGTGTGATGATTGCCCGATGCGATCAGCGATACCGAAACGGCCCGGCCTGGTCGCCATTGCTGCAAAATCAGTTCTTCTCGCAATTCATCGCGGGCTTCGGCGAACGAATCAAACGTCCTGATTTCTTGGGTGCCGCATCCATCGCGTGGTTTGACTACAAAAGAATCGCAGCCTTGGAGGTCCGATTCGAATCGACGATCCGAAAGCGACATAAACAGTGGGTGAGCGACCGATGCATCGTGCAAAGCTTTAGCGGTTTGCAGTTTGTCGCTGGCGACCCTGAGGAAATCACCGCTGCTGGCGATCACGTCGACGCCTGCGGCACGCAGCATTGCGACTCCTTTGGCCAAAGTACCGTCACTCTCGGGAGCCACGATCAGGGCGCTGTCACATTGTTTCGCTGCGGCTGCCCACTGGGCCCATGGCGCAGTAGCGGGTTCGATTTCGACCGTTTGGGCTGCGATGTCCAGACCTAGTCTTGGGTCGATGGGGATCACCGCGTCAGCGAAAAACGAGATGTCGCTCACGATTGCTTGCAGCATCGCTTCGCCCTCGGTTCGCAGGCTGGTCGGAATCGCCAATGGCGCGTTCTGTAGCAGTCCTCCACCGCAGACGTATTCACCGACAAAAACTCGCATCGATTCAACCCCGGGTGCAGTGACATAAACGAGAATACCGCTGGTCAGCCAACCAAGCGATTCCATTAACTTAACTCACCGTGGCGGAGGCCGCCAAACCGAACTGAGTCAACTTAGGCGCGGGTTTCACCCTGAGATGAGACGCCAAACCATTGGTCTACTAATCGTTACCGATGCGTCGGTTTTTTAAAAGATGCCTAAATGATCACGTGCTTCGTCGGTCATCAAGTCGGGTGACCAAGCTGGTTCCATGACGACTTTGACTTCGCAAGTGTCTACTTCGTCCAAGCCTTCGGCGGCACCTTTGGTTCCGGCGACTAATTGTGGGCCAGCGGGGCACATCGGGCTGGTCATGGTCATTTCGATGTTCACATCGTGGCGGCCATCTTCTTTTTCGTCGCCGACGGCAACGACATAAATGAGGCCGAGATCGACAATGTTTACGTAGAGTTCGGGGTCGATGACCTGCTTGAGTGCTTCACGCACGGTGTCTTCGGCAAGCGCCATGGTGGTTTCCTTCGGTAAAATCGTTTGCGTTGGTTGTTGGTTTTGTTAGCAGCTGAGGCAGGCTTTCAGCCCGTAATTTAAGGGGCATCGTTGAGCCACCGATGACGGGCCCTTGGCTTTTGCCAGCGGCTGACGATGCAACTGTCCTATTCGTACTCGCGAACTTGTCTCGCGATAGCGTCACTGAGGGCGTCGCGAACACTATCGATTGTGATTCGATCGAAAATCTGTTGAAAGAATCCGATGACGATCATTCGTGTCGCTTCTTTGCGAGTAAAGCCTCGGCACTGAGCGTAGAAAATCTGTTCTTCATCGACCTTGGACGTCGTGCTCCCGTGCGTGCAACGCACATCGTCAGCTTCGATCTCCAGGCCGGGAATCGAATCGGCACGCGATGTTTGCGACAAAACGAGGTTGTCGTTTCGCTGGTAGCCGTCGGTCTTCTGAGCGTCTTTGTCAACTTTGATCATGCCACGCCAAACGGTGCGGCTTTTGTCTTGCTGTGCTGCTTTGTACAGAAAGTCACTGTGACAGCTGGGGGCGCGGTGATACTGCTGAGTGTGATAAGCCAAGTGCTGTCGGCCTTCGGTGAACATCACGCCGTTGACTTGGCTGTCTGCTCCCGGACCCACCATGTCGACCGATTGATTGACTTTGGAAAGCCCTGAACCCATCGCGGCGATCGTCCACTGCAGATTCGCATCGCGACCGATGATCGCTTTTTGGTGTGCGAAGTGGTACGTCTTGTGGCCCCACTCTTGCAGGTTCACGTAGCGCAGGTTTGATCCGGCTTTTTGGATCAGTTCGACCGCTCCGATGTGCAAGCCGCCGGCATCGGCAGTGACACCATTGGATTCGTGAAGCACCGTCGCTTGGGCGCCTTCGTCCAAGACGATCAGCGTGTGGGTTGTGTCGGTCCCGCCATCGGACAACATCGATCCGATGTGCAAAGGCCTTTCGATCACGACACCGCGCGGGACATACAAAAATTGTCCGCCGGAAAAGAACGCTGCGTGCAGTGCGGCGAACTTGTCGTAGTCGGGATCAAATGCTGTGAACAAATGCTCGCGAATCAGTATTTCGTGCTCTTCGCTCAATCGCGAAAGGTCGCCGAAGATTACCCCTTTGGCTGCCAATTCCGGATCAAGCGACTCACTGACCGTAAAGCTGTCTGCGGTTTCGATACTGCCGCCCAGTTCGACGCCTTCTTTCATCTGAGGCTTGGGCGCGACGTCGGGAGAAGTCACTGCCGGCAAACCGTACTTTTTTAACTGAAAAATACGATTGTCCGTGCGAATCCATTCTTCGTGACGTCGGTCCGGCCAAGCCATCGCGTCGGCATGATCCCACGCTTCGCGACGAAGATCGGTCAGCCAAGAAGGCTCGTTGCGGGATTCAACAAATGCATCGAAACCAGCGGCGTCAAATTGATGGGTGATTGTTTGCGGCATGAGAGTCTGTGATGTGCAGTTCGGCGAATAGGTAGACCTGCGACGCGATTCGCAGGGCGTGACGCCCATTGGGCGTCTTTGTTAGGAGTGGCAAATTGGTTGCCGCCAATTTGGCGTCGCGAACGGCGTCGCGAGGCTGCGGCGTAAGTGAGCTGGTGTTTAGCCCACACTGCCTTCCATTTGCAGTTGGATCAAACGGTTCATTTCGACCGCATATTCCATTGGCAGTTCTTTGACCAAAGGTTCGATGAAACCGTTGACGATCATCGTGCTGGCTTCTTGCTCGGTCAGGCCGCGGCTGAGCAAGTAAAACATTTGCTCTTCACCGATTCGCGAAACACTTGCTTCGTGACCGATCTGGCAATCCTGTTCTAGCACTTCGATGTACGGGTACGTGTCGCTGCGGCTTTCGGGATCCAAGATCAATGCGTCGCAAACGACGTTGTTCTTGCTGCCGTGAGCACCCGGTTCGACGCGAACGAGTCCACGATAGCTACCGCGACCACCATTCTTGCTGATACTCTTGCTGATGATTTGGCCGGTCGTATTAGGAGCCGCGTGAACCAATTTGGCACCCGCGTCTTGATGCTGGCCGGCACTGGAAAACGCGATCGACAAAATCTCGCCGCGAGCACCCGGTTCCATCATGTGAACCGCAGGGTACTTCATCGTCAGTTTGCTACCCAAGTTTCCGTCGACCCACTCCATCGTCGCGTCGCCGTATGCGTAAGCACGCTTGGTGACGAGGTTGTAGATGTTGTTGGCCCAGTTTTGGATCGTGGTGTAGCGACAACGTGCGTTACGTTTGACGACCACTTCGACGACCGCGCTGTGCAAGCTTTCGCTGCTGTACATCGGAGCGGTGCAGCCTTCGACGTAGTGCACGTTGGCACCTTCGTCGACGATGATCAGTGTGCGTTCGAACTGTCCCATGTTCTCTGCATTGATGCGGAAATACGCTTGCAGTGGGAAAGGGATCGTGACTCCCTTAGGGATGTAGATAAACGATCCACCCGACCAAACAGCACTGTTCAGGGCCGCAAATTTGTTGTCTTCCGACGGAATGATCTTTCCGAAGTACTCACGCAGCAAATCGGGATGCTCGCGGACAGCGGTATCTGTGTCCGTGAAAATCACGCCCAATTTTGCAAGGTCTTCTTCGAGCGATCCATACACCACTTCGCTCTCGAACTGTGCTTTCACGCCGGAGAGAAACTTTCGTTCCGCTTCGGGGATGCCAAGTTTCTCGAACGTTTCCTTGATCTCGTCAGGAACATCGTCCCAGGACTTTTCCTGCTGACTGGTTGGTTTCAGATAATAGAAAATGTCCTGAAAATCCAAGTCGATCGCGCCGCCCCATTTCGGCATTGGCTTTGACTCGAAAATTTCCAACGCGTCCAAGCGGAACTTCCGCATCCAGTCCGGTTCGCTTTTGATGTCGGAGATCTGGTTGACGATTTCCGCATCGATGCCTTTGCGTGCTTTAAAGACGCCGGTGGTTTCGGTGCGGAAGTTGTACTTGTTGATTTCGCCGATTTCGGCTGATTCTGTCACGTCGGTGGACATATAAGTTTCTCAGTCAGATGAGATGATTCTTTAATGAATTCTAAGTCGTTGCTGTCTCCCCGGTCGCTACTGCGTCCGACCCTCCCGAGGCCGGGAGAGTAAAGTCAAAGGGAGGGTCGCAGACTACACGCTGGCTTCTTCGGCCAGCATTTCTTGGTTGACGGCTTCGGCATCGGGGTAAGCCGAACGAATGCGGTCGTAACCACTTTCGTGCAACTCTGCGGCCAATTCTTTGCCGCCAGTTTCGACCAGTCGGCCGCCCAACATCACGTGCGTGAATTCTGGCGGATTGTGGACCAGCAGTTTGTCGTGGTGCGTGATAATCAGAAGGCCCATTTTTTCGCGACCGATATCGGCGATCGATTCGCTGGCCAATCGCACGGCGTCCGCGTCCAGTCCACTGTCGGTTTCGTCCAAGACAGCAAACTTGGGTTGCAGCATTGCCAATTGCAAAATTTCTGCACGTTTCATTTCGCCACCCGAGAAACCGTCGTTGACGTAACGACGTGCAAATTCGGTATCCATTCGCAAGTGAGCCATCTTCTCTTTCAGCTCTTTGCGGAATTCACGCATCGGAATCAGCTCTTCGCCTTCCTTGCGATCGGGACGACGAACGTTGGTCGTCGCGTGGCGCAGGAAGTCAGCCATCTTGACGCCAGGGATCGCCATCGGGCGTTGAAACGCCATGAAAATGCCTGCACGGGCCCGTTCGTCCGGGGCCATCGCCAAGACGTCTTCACCGTCAAGCGAAATGCTTCCGCCGGTGACTGTATAGCCAGGGTGCCCCATGATCGCCAAACCCAGCGTGCTCTTGCCGCTGCCGTTTGGTCCCATCAGGGCGTGGGTTTCACCGTGGTTGATCGTCAAGTCGACGCCACGAAGAATCGGCTTGTCGCCAACTGAAACGTGAAGCCCTTCGATTTTAAGAACGTGTGTCATGGATCGCAGATTCAAAAGTTAAAACGGATTTGTCTAATTAGGAAAATTGGATTACTTGGTCGTCTCGACCGCCGGCTGGGTTGCCTGCTCGACGGGCGAAAACTGACAGCAGGAATCGCCATCCAGACGACAACTGCTAAGTTCGACTTTCTGTCCCAGTGCTTCGGAGAACATTTGTTCTTCCAGCCGACACATCGAACGGTCATCAGAAACATCGGTAAGCGTCGGATAGGGGCATGCACCAATATCAAGCACTGGCAACTCGCCCGTTTGGGTAATGTGCGTGATCATCTGCCGATTGGTCAACAGATCGGACAATCGCTGCATACGTGTGTTGAATGATTCGCCATCGGATTCGGCAGCGGCAGCACGAACATCAGCGGCGTATTGCTTGCCAAGACGAGTCGCGATTCCTGCTAACAGATGATCGCGAGCGACTGGGTCATCCAGTTCCAATATCTCTCGCCACATTGCATCCGCCAACGCCGTGGCATTGGCCCCGACACTGCGGTGGCCCGCGACGGTCAATCGGTATCGAAAAGTCGGACGGCCACGACCGGCCGAGACTTTTTCGCGATCGATCAATCCCATCGCCAGCAGTCGCTCGATTCGCTGCCGAATCGCCGTAGCCGTCACGCCCAGCAACTCAGTCAACTCACCCACACCGACTGAATCAGTTTGACCAACAGTCAATTGACGCATCGCGACCAGCAAATCGCGGTCAATGGACCGGATCTCGTTGGGTTTATTGCAAGTGGTCGGCGGGTTGGTCATTAACGTAATAGTAGGGATGAACCCCTTTTTGACAACGGGTGTTGTCAAAAAACGGGGCTAATGGCGTAACATCCGGCTGTGTTTTGGTTTAGGTGGCAATAAAACTCGGCTCGCGGCGAATTTCGGCCCCTCACGCAGAGCGTTTTGGGCTGATACATTTCCCTTTGAGAAAAGTCGTCTGCCCGGCGCGAAATGACCAAAACCACCTAAAAAGCTTCCGACGAGTCCAAAATGAAAGCCGTTGCAGTTACTCCTGGCACTCCCAACAGCGTCCACCTAGAAGACATTCCAGCACCGTCGTTGGATCAAATTGCCGATGGACTAGGAGTTCTGGTCAAGGTGCTCAAAGTCGGAGTGGACGCGACAGATCGCGAGATCAACGAAGCGCAATATGGCAACGCACCCGAGGGCGATAAACATCTGGTCATCGGTCATGAGTCGTTTGGCATCGTCGAAGCGGTCGGTGAAAACGTCAAGCGAATCAAACCGGGCGACTACGTCACTGCCACGGTCCGACGTCCTGGAAATTCGATCTACGATTTGATCGGTACCAATGACATGACCAGCGAAGAGACGTACTACGAGCGCGGGATCAATCTGCGGCACGGATTTTTGACGGAGTACTTCGTCGATGAAGAAGAGTACATCGTCCGTGTTCCCGAAGGCCTAAAGCACTTGCACGTTTTGCAAGAGCCGATGAGCTGTGCGGCCAAAGCGGTTTACCAAGCCTACGAGGCGCAGCGCCGATTAAAGGTCTGGAGTCCCAAAGTCGCTTATGTGTTGGGCGCCGGACAGATCGGTTTGCTGACGACGTTGGTTTTGAAATTAAAAGGCTTGGAGGTTTACACGCTCGCTCGCGGCGAAGCACCGAACTTGAAAGCTGAAATCGTCGATGGAATGGAAGCCACCTACGTCAGCACCAAGGATAAGTCTTTGGCGGCTTTGGTCAAAGAAACCGGCAAACCCGATTTGATCGTCGATGCAACCGGCAGCAGCAAGTTGGCGTTCGAGGCGATGGAACACATTGGCCACAACGGAGTGGTCGTCTGGACTGGGATCACCGGTGGTGACAAAAAAACCGAAGTGCCATCGGACAATATCAATCTGAACTGGGTGCTCGGAAATAAACTTCTGCTCGGCAGCGTCAACGCGAACCGCGGTCACTTTGAGATGGGGATCCGCGACCTGGCGTTGGGTGATGTGATGTACCCCGGCGTGCTGCAAAAAATCCTGACACACGGCGTCGATGGGTTGGACAACTACGCCGAGATGATGCGGTTGTTGGTCGAAGACAAGAATGCGCTGAAAGTATTTGTTAACGTGGCCGAAGCGTAAGTCCAGCGGTAACGGTTACTCGTTCAGATATCAGCTGTGCCCCTGCAAAAAAAAATGCCACTGCCAGAAGAGATGACGTTGCATCCGTCGCCTAAGAAATGGGCGTTTGTGTTCGGCGTCGGCATTTTGTTTTGCTGTGGCGGTGTGCTTTTGGTAATCCAGCAGCCTGGTCTCATGTCCTGGCTGGTTCTCGCGTTTTTCGGGCTCGTCGCTGCGGTCGGACTCGCTATGATTTTGAGCAGACGGGCTCATTTGACGCTGCATGCGGATCGTTTTGAACAATCGGTGTTGGGGCGTCGGTTTCGGTACCAGTGGAACGAAGTGTCGGAATTTTTTGTTTGGAAGCACCAGTACAATTCGCTCGTCTGTTTTGATGTAGCGAAAGACAAAAGCGTGCTTGGAAGAATGAATCGTGGCCTGTCAGGGGCTTCGGGTTCGCTGTCCGACACCTTTGGAATCGATGCCGAAGATCTTGCCGAGTTGATGAATCGTTTCCGCGATCGATCCTTGATGCGAAGCGGTGACAAACCTTTTTAGTTTTCGACGATGAATTTTTATGCCGTTCAGCAAGTATCTTGCCGCATTCGTTGATCACCCTTTGTTGGGCGACCGCATGATGCATGTGCTGCAGTTGCTGCCTAGCGAAGTGAAGGACGACTTTGTCACCGATGCCAGATTCCAAGTAACAGTCGACAACTATCAAATAGGCAAAGGCTGGACTCTGGTGATGGATCTGCCAGGACCAGATGGCAGCGGTAGCCGGTGCGTTGTTTTGAAGCCCAAGTTGGCTCATTGTGATGAAGCGTTTGCTTGGTACGTGATCGCTCACGAATTTGCGCACGCTTACCTTCGTAATGGCGGATGGCAAGAAATTGCGGATCGCGAAGAAGCCGCCGACGCGTTGGCATCGAGCTGGGGTTTTGATCGCCCGAAAACTTTTTCAGGCTGGTTTTCATAGCTCCGTCGCTGGCGCAATCGAGCGTGTCACTTGGCTGAATTTGCAGTGGTTGATTTTGAAAACGCAGCCAATGGGATTCGCTTGATCTCCGTCGCCGACAGATAAAGGTCTTTCTTTTGCTGGCCTGCGATGTATCCGGCCAACACATGTGCCTTGGTGAAATGCATTGCGGTGTAGCAGTACCAGCCGTCAGGGTCGTCGCGAAGCACGGCTAGTTTTTGCCAAGTGCCTGCTTTGTCGGATGATCGGGCCAGGGTCAGTGGGGTTCGCAGTTTTCGCTGCTCAATTGGCAGGTCGTGGTGATCGTTCCAGATCATCAGCAAGTCGTTCGCGCCAGGAATGCGTTCGATGGATGCCGGCGATTGTGGCGATGCAATGTTGGACGCGGTCATCGGCGTCCATGAATCGCCTTGGTCCGACGAGAAGGACTGGTACTGCGTTCCTTGGTTGGTTCGGATAAACATCATCAACCGCCCGTCGGGCAACTCCACGACTCCTGGTTCTTGTGCCATGATCCGCTCGCCCTTCTCGTTCAGGCCTTTTTGCCAGGGACTACCCAGTCGCCAAGTCATGCCGGAATCGTCGGAAATGTAACAAGAGATTTCGCCGCGCCAGTCCGGTTTCTCCCACGCTGGTCGATGATGCAACGCAGCGGGAACGATCAAACGTCCCGATTGCAATTGGACCACGCGGTCGTTGTTGACGACGAAATAACCAACGTCGTCTTTGTCCGGGATCAGTCGCGGCTCGCTCCAAGTTTTCGCTTCGTCGGTCGAAAAACGGACAACGGGCCGGCAGTCGGTTAGCGAATTTTTCAGCAAGTAAAAAAGAGCGATGCGGCCGTCATGCAGTCGCAGAAGTGAAACGGACATCACGTTCATGCCACCATCATTTGGGACAACCAATTCGTCTGTCGTGGACCAAGTGGCACCACCATCGCTTGATAAACGGCTGACCAAATCCGCAGCATCGTGGTCACTTCCGCCACGAAAACGCGAATACACAAACAAAATTTTGTCATCCTGCAGTCCTACGAAATCGCCTTCGCTGTTGCGAGGATTGCCTGGTTTCGGCGGCAGACGTAACACAAGTTCAGTATGCGAGGAATCCTGCGCAGTGACGTTATCCGAAAACGCCGACGTCGCGATCAAAAGAACGCAGCAACCGGCGATGGTCCGAAGGACGACGGGCATGATTTAATTCCCATTGGTGGATCGGCAGTAGAACGACCATTGTAATGTCGGTGAGCGCTGGGTGACTTGTTAGAATGACAGGAAAATCTATCGGCTACTATTCGTAACACGATGTTGAAGTTGAAAACATGCGTTCTCGATCAATCCGCTTTGTTGCGTTCGTTGGAATGGTGTCGTTTGCATTGGTAGCGGCGTCGCAATCGCAAGAAGTTGCCCGCGTTGACAACTTAGGTGATCCGCTGCCGTCCCGAGCATTGTTGCGGATGGGAACGGAACGGTTCCGTTCGCCAGGGGTCATCTACGACATGGTGCTGGCCGATAACGACCGTGTGCTCGTGACGGCTGGAGATTATTTGACGGCTTGGGATGCTGAAACCGGAAAGCAGCTTTGGCGGCAATCGAGCCGGGCGATGGGCAATCGACTGACGACGTCTTACGGGGTGCGTTGTATTGACGCGATGCCGGATGGCATGCATGTGGTCACGCAAGGTCCCGGGGGCGACGTTTTGTTCTGGGATGTTCGCACTGGGAAATCCGAGCCCACGGAAATTCACGCGGCGGCAGACAGTGGTGGCATGTTTGGTGCAGTCTCCGCCATCGATGTGTCATCGGACGGCAAGCTGTTTGCTGTCGGCAATGGAAGGAAACTCCGGATTCAGAACCGAGCTGGAGAGGCACTGTTCGATATCGAAGAAAATTTTGGCCAACTTGATCCCAATGCCAAGGATGCTCGAGGTCGTCGGGACCGATTGTTTTTTGGTGGCCCGTTTCACTACGGCATTTTTTCGCCGGACGCGAAAATCCTTGCAAAACACGCGTGCGGCGATCCGAAAAAGGTTTTCTTGCTCAACGCTGAAACGGGCCAGGCGGAGCAAACGATTCAGTGCAAAGCCAACGCAGTGCGAATGGATTTTTCCCCCGACTCAAAACGGATCGCGATCACTCAACGCGATACCTCGATCCGGATGTACGACGTATCCACTGGCGATCTTGTCTGGGAAACCACGCTCGACGTGGATCGTACAACAGAGACTTATACATCGGCCATCAAGTTCAGCCCCGACGGCAAGCATCTAGCGGTTGCCGAACGCCAGCAACGACTGGTGCTATTGGATGCTCGCAGCGGAAAGCTGATCGGTTCGTTTCAAGGTCACTCTTGGAATCCTTGGGCGGTCGCGTTTTCGTCCGATAGCACGACGCTGTACTCGTCAGGCTGGGGCGGCATTGTGCATCGCTGGGACGTGGAGACGTTAGAGCAAATGCCCGTACCAGGCGCCGTACTTGGAACCAGCGTTGTCGCGGCATCGCACGATGGGAAATGGCTCGCTCACGTTGATCAAAAAGACATGGTGTACTTGATCGATAAGGCCAGTGGAAAAGAAGTTCGAAAGTGGAAGTCGACTCACGGTGGTTGTGAGACCCTGGCATTTTCGCATGACGGTCAACTTCTGGCAGGTGGCGGAGCCGGCGACAAAGTGCAAGTGAGCGTCTGGGAGATCGCATCCGGCAAATGCACCAGTCATTGGCTTTGGCCCAAAGGCAAGGATTCGAATTCGGGAATCCAGGAAATCGAATTCTCTCGTGATGGTCGATTCCTCGCTGCCGCATCGTTCCGCCAAGATGCAGCGTACCTCTGGGAGTTGTCGACCGGAAAGCAGGTCGCAAAGCTAAAGCACAAGGATGTCTATGGGCTTTCTTTCACGCCGGCGAGCGACAAGTTGTTGACGGCAGGGTGGGACAAAAAGGTGCGTTGCTGGGATCTGCCCACCGCCAACGAAGCGACGGCGTTTGAGATTCCCGAGAGCCCCGGAAACGGCGACGAGCGTATGTATACCGTTGAAGTTGATCCGTCGGGAGAAATGTTTGCGACCACCCAGTTGATGCGGCGGGTACTGTTCTGGAACTTGGACGATTTGATAGAACGCGGCGGCATTCGCATCGATGGAGGATTTACCTTTGGCTCGTCCTGCTTCTCCCCCGATGGTTTGTGGTTTGCAACGGGCGGCAGCGGCAAAATTCAGATTTGGGATCCCTGGTCGGTGGGCAATGACGCGGAAGAGACGATGTTATTTGAGTTCGACGGGCACGAAAAACACGTCTACGACATTCAGTTTTCCGGTGATAACCGCACGCTCGTATCCGGCGCCGCCAGCACGTCGCTGCTGTGGAATCTGCGACCCGAAATCACGGTTCGCTCGCTCAGTGAGCATGCCGATTCGTTGGTGCATGCCAATGGACCCGAGTCGTACACGGCATGGTGGGCGCTGGTCGATGCCGGCGACACTGCGGTGCCGTTGCTTCGTGAGCGTTTGCCAGCGTCGCGCAAACTCACCAACTTGGGCCGGATGATCAGTGGTTCGGCGGTCGGCGAACGTGACCGACGTCGTGCATTGTTAATGAAGATGGCGGCCAGCAACAAGCGAAGCATGCGTCTGGGAGTTGCCAAACGCATTGTGTCGGTGCTGTCGCATATCGGCTCGGATTCATCCATCGCTCTGCTGAGGGAACTGGCCAGCCAAGACGACGAATTAGGAGATGTTGCAAGCCAGCAGCTTTCTGTTTGGGCGCCGATCGGGCAGGCAAAAAACTGATGGCAAGACGAAAACCAGAAGTCCGAATGCGATCCTACGGTGTTTATTCGAAGTGGGAATCAAGCTCCAAGGAACTGCCGGATTTAGTCGAGGTCACGACGGAGATTCCCGCCGAGATTGACATTGAATTTGGGTTCATCGTCAACATCAAGTGGGCCAAGAATAGTGAACTGACATTCTGCATCGATCATCCAGGCATCTTGGACGCGCAGGGGCAACGCCGAAGTGCCTTTGATGGTGTCGTTTTTGTGAAAACGAATGACTGGCACTTTTTCTTGGGCGATACAATCTGGGAGCCCGTTGCTGACAAGCTTGGGCCATGGCGGCTAACGCTAGAATTGGGCGGGAGAACTGTCGCAGAAAAGACCTTCCTTGTACACGAACCAAATACTGATTGATCAAATGAAAATAAGACACTGCTCGGTTGCAATGCTTGCCGTCTTGTTCGTTGCACTGCCGATTGGTTTGGTAGCAGCACAAGACCCGGCTGCTGGATCGTCCATGACGTCGATCGATGTTTTTACCAGCCAGTCCGATGGCTACCATTCGTACCGAATACCGGCGATCGTTTCATCCAAGTCGGGAACGCTGCTCGCTTTTTGTGAAGCGAGAAAAGAAAGCAGAAGCGATACCGGCAACATTGATTTGGTGCTGCGACGGTCGACCGACAACGGACGAACTTGGTCCGATTCTATTTTGGTTTGGGATGATGGCGACAACACGTGTGGCAACGCGACTCCCGTCGTCGATCAATCGACGGGCACCATCTGGTTGCCGATGACTTGGAACCTTGGCAGCGACCACGAAGGCAAAATCAAGGCGGGGACCAGCAAGTATCCTCGCCGTGTTTACATCACGCATTCGACAGACGACGGGCTGACTTGGGCACCGCCTACGGAAATCTCATCAACAGTTCGCAAGGATCACTGGCGCTGGTACGCGACGGGTCCGGGCAACGCGATCCAGTTGACTCGCGGCGAACACGCGGGACGCTTGGTGATTCCGGCCAATCATTCCGATCACTCCGATCCAGCCTTTCATCCTTACCGCAGTCATGTTTTTTGGTCCGATGATCACGGCGCGACGTGGCAACTGGGGGGCGTTCACGAGGACAAAACCAATGAATCGGCAGTCGCCGAGCGGAGTGACGGTTCGATCTTGCAAGCGATGCGTTCGTATCACCGCACCAACCAACGTGCGATGTCGACCAGCAACGATGGCGGCAAGACGTGGAGTGACTTGTACTTGGATGCCCAGCTGGATACACCGGTTTGCCAAGCCAGTTTGATTCGCTACTCGTTTGCCGACGCCCAGGCGAAAGGCAGCAAGAGTCGTTTGCTATTCGCTAGTCCGAAAGGAAAAAAACGACGCGACATTCATGTCTGGCTTAGCTATGACGAAGGCAAGACATGGCCCATCTCCAAGCAAATCGATTCGGATGATTCCGCGTATAGCAATCTGATAGAGCTACCGGACAACCGCATTGGGCTGCTCTATGAAAAAAGTGACTACAAGACCATTACGTTAAAGACGTTTCCGCTGTCATGGCTGGAATCCAATCGCTAGCGTTGCGTGCTACTAGCCATTTCGAGTATCGAAACCTCCCCCTTCCGATTTTTGCTCCACTACAAACACCGCTACGAGATTTGAATAATGAAAAATGTCCTTCTGCTCACAATCGTCGCATCGATCGTGTGCCACTCGCAAGTTTCCGCCGACAATTGGGCTCACTGGCGAGGCCCCGCGGGCAACGGTGTCGCAGCCGCTGCCAACCCACCGACAACGTGGAGCGATACGGAAAACGTCAAATGGAAAGTCGCCATCCCCGGCAAGGGTTCGGGATCACCGGTCATTTGGGAAAACCAAGTCTTTGTGGTGACCGCGGTTCCCGAAGGTAGTTCCGGCGGACGGCTACCGCAGTTGAACTTCAAGCTGCTTTCCTTTAATCGCGCCAACGGAGAAAAGCTTTGGGAGCAGACGGCCATTGTCGCAACGCCGCACCAAGAAACGCACTCGACCAATGGTTTTGCATCGGGATCGCCGTGCACTGACGGACAGCACGTCTACGCGTTTTTTGGTTCACGCGGTTTGCACTGTTACACCATGGACGGGCAGCTGGTTTGGCAGCGGAATGATTTTGGCAAGATGGACACGCGAAACAATTTTGGCGAAGGCGCTTCACCGACGATTGTTGACGACAAGATTCTGGTGCCTTGGGATCACGAGGGAAGTTCTTTTCTCTATGCGTTGGACAAAACGACCGGCAAAGACATTTGGAAGACAGCCCGTGACGAACCGACTTGTTGGGCTACGCCACTGGTCGTGCAGCACAATGGTCAAAAACAAGTGGTGATGAATGGACAGACCAGCGCGCGTTGCTACGACTTGGAGTCCGGCAAAGAACTTTGGCGATGCGGTGGCCAAACTCAACGCCCCGTCGCGTCGGCCGTCTCAGTGGGTGACATGGTGTACATCGGCAGTGGTTTTCGCGGCAACTTTATGGGCGCGTTTCGACTGGGCGGTAGCGGCAATATCGAAAACTCCCCCAACGTTGCATGGACGATTGATCGTGACTGTCCCGATATCGCTTCGCCGCTGCTTTCGCGTGGTCGGCTTTACTTTCACAAAGGCAAAAGTGGTCAGTTCACTTGCGTCGACGCCAAAACCGGCAAGCCGTTCTACAGTGCCGAGCGAATCCCTGGCATCAAGAGCACCTATGCGTCGCCGATTGCCGCAGGAGGCAAGGTGTACATCACGGGACGAAGCGGTACGACGACCGTGATCGAAGAAGCCGACACACTGAAAGTGTTGGCGACCAACAGCGTCGGAGAAACCGTGGACGCCACGCCAGCTCCGGTGGACAACGAATTGTTTATTCGCGGCGAGCAACACCTGTTCTGTATCGCTGAGTGAATTGTGTATCGCTAAGGATGAGGATACCGCGCAGTATTGGTTTGCGAGCTTTGATCTGCACATGACGGATCACCGTTTGCATCAGCTTGGCACTGATGCCGGATAACACTGTTGCAAAAAAAAAGGCCGATCAGCGGCCGACGCAAGCGTCGGCCGCCAAATGGCCTTTTGGTTCAATCATTGTTTGACGCGTTCAACCCGTCAGACAAAAACGCAACGCTTACTTTGAGCTGCGTTTCTTGTTTTTGTTGGCGCCCGCACCGGGCCCGTGGAAACTGGTACGTGCTCCGGCGCCTTTACCGGCCTTCAGTTTGGCTCGCTTGGCTTTACCTTTGTGATGCGGCTTGCCGCCGTCCTTGCTGAAGTCCTTCTTGAACTTTGGCTTTGCGTGACGCACCGTCTCGCCGCCTGTGTCGGTCTTGATATTCAGTTGCTTGCCAGAAACCCAAGTTCTGCTCAGCGATTGATAGACGTCCTTGGGCATGCCTTCGGGCAAATCGACTGTGCTGTAGGAGTCGTGGATCTTGATGGGCCCGATGAATTCGCCATCGATACCGGCTTCATTGGCGACTGCACCGACGATGTTGCCAGGTTTGACGCCATCCTGTCGGCCGACTTCGATGCGGTAACGCTGCATGCCGTCTTCAGGGGGACCCAGTTGACGATCACGGCCGCCGAATTTGCTTTCGCTCTTTTTGCCGTAGGGGCGATCGGAACTACGATCGTCACGGTCAAATTTCTCGCGACGTTTGCCTTTGCGATCTTCACGTTCGCGAGCGACAGGCTTAGGCAAATCACGCATCAAGAACGAACGACCTTGTTGCGAAATCTGAGCCAGCGCGGCGGCGATCATGTCCATCGGCTTGCCGGTTTCGGCAGCGTACTCGGAGATCAATTCTTTGAACATCGTTAGGTCGCGGCCGCTGGTCACGTCCGTGATTCGCTGTTTGAACTCGGCGATGCGTTTGGCGTTGATGTCGTCTGCAGTGGGAGGATCCACAACTTCTATCGTATGCTTGGTAACACGTTCGATGTTGCGAAGCTTGTGACGCTGGGAGTAGGTCAAAAAGATCACCGCTTCGCCTTTGCGTCCGGCCCGACCGGTACGTCCAATGCGGTGAATGTAAGATTCCGTGTCGTGCGGCAAATCAAAGTTGATGACGTGGCTGATCCGGCTAACGTCCAGTCCGCGCGCCGCAACGTCGGTGGCGACTAGGATGTCCAGCTTGCCACTTTTTAGTTGCTCGATGGTGCGTTCACGAGTTCTTTGCGGCATGTCACCGTTGAGGGCGACGGCGGACAGGCCTTCGCGATTGAGTTTTTCGGCGACTTGGACCGTGGCGTCTTTTGTCTTGGTAAAGACGATCACGCCATCGGTTTCTTCTGCTTCCAAGAACGTTTTCAGAATTGTGATCTTGTTCTTAGGAGCAACAAAGAGTGCTCGCTGACGGATCGAATCGGCCGTCATCGTTTTCTTCTTGATCGTGATCGTCACCGGATCAGTCAGGTAACGCTCCGAGATCTTACGGATCGGTGCTGGCAAGGTTGCCGAGAATAAAGCGACCTGTCGTTTCGCGGGCGCTTTGTTGAGAACGAATTCGACGTCCTCCAAGAAACCCATGTTCAGCATCTCATCGGCTTCGTCCAAAACCAACGTGTCGATTCCGCTCAGGTCAAGCGTGCCACGCTTGATATGGTCGATGACTCGGCCGGGGGTTCCGACAACAACATGCACACCGCGCCGAAGAGCACGCAGTTGTGGATCGTAGTCCTGACCACCGTAGATCGGCAGCACGCTGAATTTTGGCATTCCCGAAGCGTAAGTCTTGAAAGACTTGGCAACTTGAATGGCCAGTTCGCGAGTCGGTGCCAGGACCAATACTTGCGGGCTGCGCTTTTTGATTTTGATTCGCGAAAGGATAGGAAGCGCGAAGGCGGCTGTTTTTCCGGTTCCCGTTTGTGATTGGGCCAGCACATCGCGGCCGTCCAGCATGTGAGGAATGATCTCGGATTGAATCTCAGTAGGGATTTCGTAACCCGAGTCAACGATTGCTTCTTGCACTTCACTCTTCAGTGGCAAGTCGGCAAACGTGGGGCCTGTTTTGACAACAGGAGCGATGTGCTCTTCGGCGGTTGCGACGGGGATTTCCGTTTTCGCAACCGGTGTCTCGGGGGTGGCTCGGACGGCCGGCGTAGTTTGATCAACCGCAACTGGTTCGGCAACCACTTTGGCTGGCTCGGAAACGACAGCGATGGGCGCGACTGCTTCAGCCGCTGGCTCGCTAACGACTGGCGCCGTTGCAACGGGTTCGGTCACGACTGGTGCCACAGCAACTGGCTGCTCTGCGACTGGTTCCGCAGCGACTGGTGCCACAGCAACAGGTTCTGCAACGACTGGCGATTCGGTTGTTGGCTGCTCGCTCACGACCGGTTCTGCGGGAACGCTGACTTGCGGCGCGGTCGGTTGTGCGGCACCCAAAGGGGCCTGCAGTTCGACTACCGATTCAGAAAGCCATTCCACGCGGTCGGCTTGTTGAGCGGCCGGGCTGCTGGATGATTCAGGAGAGGATTCGGGCGCAACTTCAGCAGCGACCACTTTTGGGGAGTTGTCTTCAGACATCAATCGAAATTCCATAGTTGATGACCGCGAATGTCAAACCTGACGATTCATGGCCGTGCGAATGCATCAAGCTCACGCGGAAGGCGCAAGAGGTGTTGGGGCGGTCGCATCAAATTTAAAAAACACTAAGAGCGACGCCGCTTCATTCACACTGTCCGTTCTGATCAAATCACTGCGTGTTCGGGGCAAAGCCCACTCTCACGCCGGAGAACGTATCGGAAGTCCTGTCGCTTGATGAGCCGGTTGAGAGAACGTTTGTCGACGTCAATTGCGTCGTCATTCTCAAAGGGTATCGGCCGACAAAGCCGCATAATTTCAGAGCTGTGTTTGCTCCGAAGACTCATTTCATCAGTAAAAGTACACGAACGCCGGCTGATGCGGTAGGAGCAAAGTGAGCGTGATTGGCCTGATTCGCAGGACAATTCGCTTGCGAGGTGATCTGCCCCCTAAGAGTGGACTGACCGTGAAAGGTTGCAAAGTCAGCCAGGACAGTCAGCACGAACATCCGGCTGGCAACCACCGATTTGCGATCTCCTGCGTGATGTCCAGCGTGCTAGTTAATCAGCACTGTCGCCACCGACCCCGCTCGGACTTCGGGGGGGGCGAGGCCGGGCTTTGTCGGCCGGTCTTTGTCTGCCGGCATGTGCCAGCGGCGCATCGGCCGTGAATGGCCTACAGCGAATATCGCTGGAGCCCGATGTCGCTGGCGCCTAGTTCGGAATCGCTTTTGGCGGGCACGTAAGGCGCTGCTTGGTGATTTAAGAACATGGCGGATAGATCGTCTGCGTTTTCGCGAGCGGCTTGCCGTCCCAGGTCAAACATTTCTTCCATGTGGTCCACCGCGTCCAGCTTCCATGAATCATCGGGGAGTGCAAAGTTGATCGACTTGACGCGATCGGATAGTAGAAATTTCAGTGGAATCGTCAGTCCCTGCACCTGCGACGACATCATCACATCGGCGATCCGCGAAGCCCAGTAAAGTGCTCCCGCATCACCACCGGGCGGTGTCAATGAATACTGAGTCGTGCCTGTTCCGATGGTCAGCATGAAAATTTCGTCGGTACTAAACGATGGCGTGACGTCGTCGCACAAGCAAAGCTGCCGCACGCGAAGAGCTTCGGCTAGACCGAGCAGTCCAGGGCTGCCTGCCCAAAGACCGCCATCGGCGTACGAGCATCCGTTTGGCATTTCATGGTGTGGAAAATACGTCGGTGCTGCCGTCGTTGCCAACAAGACATCCAGGACCGGGATTTCTGCGTCTGGCAAATGCATCGGAATGTGCGGAGTGCCAAACACATACGGGCAGCCCGCCGTCAGGTTGATGCTAGGGGCAATAATGCGCGGTCCGCTGATATCTTTCATGCGGAGGTCGCCAAATCCTCCGTGCAGCGCGTCACGCAGCGCATGCGGGCAGTACCGCGAAATAAAGAAGTGGTCGATGTTGTTGCCCGATTTGGTCAACGCCATCTTTTTCAGCCAAGGGTAAACCGGTTTTAGCCATCGTTTGCGAGGCGCGTACGGAGGCCGCGGCGTAAAAATGGCACGCCCACTTTCTTCGTAAAACTCGACCAACTCCTGGCCACCCAATCCGATTCCCAGACCCAACGCGGTGATTCCGCCGGTCGAGGTTCCTGCGATCATATCGAAGCAGTCGCGGACCTTGGCGTTCGTCAGCGATTCCAGTTCTTGCAAAAATCCCAGCCCAAAGGCTCCGCGAATTCCGCCACCATCAAACGCCAGGATTTGAAAACGCGTCATAATATTGTCCGGCAATTCGATGGAGGAAAAAAGTACGTGCGCCAAAATGCCAATCCGTGGCCGCTTGACCTGATAATCTAGCTTGTCAGCGGCGTCTGGATGAACACCAAGTTCCGCTGCGACTGTTGTCGCCAGTCTACCGCCGGCTGAATACCAGCGGCGATTTTCACGAACTAGCTGGGAGCCTTTGCGTGGTCCATCGGCTTCACAGGATTCTCGCAACGCAGTCGATCTTTGAGCCCTCTATAATGCTGGCAAGGGATACCAACATTGATTCTCAATTGGACATAGGACCGAGCATGTGCGATCTCAATCGTTTCCGGGTTTCTGCGTTTCCGCTGATGGTAATTTCGTTGGCAGGAACGTTCGCGTGTGTCGTCGCGTTGTTTCCGTCGACGGCGAGACCGCAGACGCCAGTGGATACCGACGCCGAAGTCGATCTGTTTGCACTGACGTTGGTTGCGGGAGACCTGAGTGTTGCCGGTCGGCAGATGACGGTCCACGATCCCAATGAAGACGGTTTCATTGATGCACAGGAACAGTCGACGCTCCAGTGGCGCGACTCTGTCAAAGATTACGACATGAACCGCGACGGAAAGCTGACTCATTTAGAGTTGGCTGTGCGGCAAGCCAAGTTGCGTGACGGGGCCGGCATCACCGAGTTTGATTTGAACAATGTCAAAGTGTATTTGCGCCGGCACGACGCCAATCGAAATGGGCAGCTGGATCCTGACGAGATTGCCAAGGGGTGGCCTGACGAACCCAGCGATTTTGACGCCGATAAAAACGGAGTGATCACTTCCGAAGAAATGGCTCGGCAGTTTGCATTCATGCGCGGGTTGCGACGCGAGATGGGGATTGAATCGGTTGATCAGACCCGGGCGATAAGCATCGTCAAACGAAATGATGCGGACAATGACAAGAAATTGGATGTTAATGAGCGTGTTGGGGCTCGATTACCGTTGTCCGCGTCGCGATTTGATGACGACGGTGACGATCGACTGAGTATCATGGAGGTGGCCACTTTGTTTTCGCGTCATCGTCGCGATTTAGGTTTGACGGTCCCGGACCAGAAGAAAATCAATTCGCTGATGCAGCGAGATTTTGATGGCGATGGCAAACTGGCTGACAGAGAGCTTCAAATTTTTGGCAACGAGAGTTCTGAGCAGTTCACCAAGTTTGACGCCGACAAAGATGGTGAGATTACCCTGCAAGAGATTGAAACACATTTCGCCGCAGTGCGTAAAAATCGTGGGTATGGGCCCAAGCAGTTCAACGTAGCGGTGCGTTTGATTCAACGTCACGACGCAAACAAGAGCAAGCATATCGAACCGAGCGAGTTGCACGATTCCGCGGCCAAGGGCAAACTGTCCAAAGACATTTTGCCCGAAGCGGATTTGAACAAGGATGGTCGCATTGGCCTGGACGAACTTTCGCGTTATTTGGTGAAACATCCTCAAGATTGATGGCAGACTTGCCACGTAAAACTCGACCGAAATGACCGACAACTTTTCACTCGAATCGCTACCAGAGCTGCAGGAAGACACGCGAGTCTTTCTGGCCAGTGCGATCAAGTCACAGTTGGTCAAGATCGAAGATCTGCGCCGCATCATGGGGCTGCTCCATGCAGAGGGGGATGATTTTTCCTCCAAGCATGTCGCCAAAGCGTTTGTGCATGCCGGCGCGTTGTCGCACTGGCAAAGCGAGCAGCTGCGGCGCGGCAAGAAACGCGGTTTCTTTCTGGGGGACTTTCTGCTTCGTAAACCGCTTGGTCGTGGCGGGCAATGCGTTGTTTACCTTGCTACGCACCAGATCATGAAGCGCTCGGTGGCACTGAAGATTTTGCCAGCTGACGAGACTTCCAAAGCGGCTGTTGCGTCGCGGTTTCAGCGGGAAGCTCGGATCGCATCGCAATTGAACCATCCCAATGTAGTTTGCGTGTACGAATTCGGTGTTTGTGAAAAGAAGTCGTTTCTGGCGATGGAATACGTCGAGGGCGGTAACCTTCATGAAGCGGTGAAGCGTGGTGGAGCCATGTCGTATTTGTACGCGTTGGAGATTTGCCACCAGGTTGCCATTGGGCTGGCTCATGTTCACGAACGAAATATAGTGCACCGAGATTTGAAACCGACCAATATTTTGCTTAGCACCGATGGCGCGATCAAGATCATCGACATGGGGCTGGCCAAGGCGGAGAACGACGAATTCGAGGGGCTGGATCCCAGTCGGCTGCTCGGGACCGCGGACTATGTGGCGCCTGAGCAAATCGTGAACAGTTCCGGTGTGGACGCGCGAGCGGACCTGTATGCGTTGGGCTGCACACTGTACTTTTTGCTGACGGGGCAACCGCCCTTTCCCGATGATGATGTGGACCGGCAACTGGCCAAGCATCAAGTCGCCGAGATTCCGGATGTTCGAGCGATCCGCAGTGACTGTCCGACCGGATTGGTCGATCTGTTGTCGCGAATGATGGCCAAGCAGCCAGAGCAACGTCCGCGTTCGGCAAGTGAGTTGCTTCGGCAGATCAAACATGTTCGGACCAGCATCGCCGAACGTCATGAAATTGACGAAACGATGCCGCCAGGTGAAACGCTTTTCGACGGTTAGCGAATTCGCAGTCAGTCGACGCCGTAGCGTTTAAGTCGGTCGCGAAGTGTTCCACGGTGAATACCTAGCAGTTCTGCCGCCGCGGCGCGATTTCCGTCGGTATGTTGCAGCACTACTTTCAACAGTGACGGTTCGACGACGGCCAAAAATTTTTCGTGCAAATCGGTCATGCCGCTCGTGTCGTCGCCTAGCTGCTGGATGGCCCAGGCCTGGATCGCGTCACCGATCGAATCGCCGTTTTGTTGGCTGCGTTGTCCGATCGGATTTTGAGGCAACGGGAAATCACTGGCCACGATTTGGCGGCCACGCGCGGCCAACGAAGCATGCTCGATCGCGACCTGTAATTCGCGAACATTGCCGTGCCACTTTTGCTGTTGCAGTTGCTGCATTGCGTCGGCGTCGATCAGGCTTGACGATGATCCGGCACCTAGTCGACGCAGGAAGTAATTGCAAAGCAGCGGGATGTCTTCGGGGCGCGAGCGAAGCGGGCGAACTTCGATGGACACCGCCGACAGGCGACGGAATAGGTCTTCGCGGAATCGTCCTTCACGCACGGCTTGTTCAAGGTCGCAGCTGGTGGTTGCGATGCAACGCACGTTGCATTTTTGCGGTTTCACGTCGCCGACCGCCGTGTATTCGGACCGTTCCAACACGCGCAACAGTTTGACTTGCAGAGCCAGTGGCAGGCGGTCGACCTCATCCATTACCAGCGTGCCCGAATCTGCCAAAGCGAATACGCCCGGTCGGTTGACGCCGGCACCGGTAAACGCACCCTGCACGTGTCCGAATAGTTCGCTTTCGATCACGGCGTCGTCCGGGCTTACCGGGGCGACGGTCAAAAATGCTTGGTCGCTGCGCTGTGAATGACGGTGAACGGCTGACGCAACTAGTTCTTTTCCTGTGCCCGATTCGCCGGTGATCAAAACCGGGAGATCACTATCGGCAACCAAAGCGATCTGATGAAACACTTGCTGCATCACCGCGGATTGTCCCACCAGCAAGGACGCATCCGAAGCCAGTTGGCTGGCTGGTTGGTCGTCGGTTTCGACTTTCGTTGTTTGCATTGCTTGGCGACAGACTTTGTCGGCGTCGTCCAGGCGAAACGGCTTGGTCAAGTAATCCGTTGCGCCGTTTTGCACCGCGCCGACCGCGGTTTGCAAATCGCCAAAGGCAGTCATCACGATGATGGGGGCTTCGCTGGTGGCTTCGCGAAACTTGGGCAGCGCGCTGATGCCGTCTTCACCGGGGAGCCGCACGTCGAGTAGCACGAGCGAATAGCGATGTAGCGTCGCTTTTTGAAGACCTTCTTCGGCGCTGGATGCGGTGACGACCGTATGGCCCTGATCACCCAGCAATTGCTCGAAACCCCAGCAAATCGCCGGTTCATCATCGACCACCAAAACGTACGAAGGCTGGTTCATAAATGGGAGCGAACGTTTAAAGAGAGCGACGGACTTAGCCCAACACTACCTTGGCAATGTTGACGTAAATGACGATGCCCAGAATGTCGACCAAGCCAGCGACGAACGGATTGCTCATCATAGCTGGGTCCAAGCCAATGCGTTTAAACAGCAGCGGAAGCGATGCACCGAAAAAACAGCCCGCCACGATCACAGACAGCAGAGTCAACGGGATGACCGTCGCGGCTTGGACACTGGGGGCGATAAACGCGGCGACGACAAATCCAATCAACGACAGGAATACGCCCAGCATGAGCGACACCACCGCTTCGCGGCGAATCACGGTCGGGTAATCGCTGTAGTGAACTTCGCCGCCGGTCATCGCGGTGATCACAAGGGTTGCCGATTGGCTGCCCGAATTGCCGCCCGCCGAGATGATCAGGGGAATGAACCAGACCAGCCAGCGGTACTTTTCTTGTTCCAAAACATCGTGATAGTGCAGCAGTGCAAACGCGGTCAGCAGCGCGGCGATAAACAAAATGGTCAGCCACAGTCCGCGTTTCCAGGAAAGCGTTATTAGGGCGATTCGCAAATAACCATCGTCAAGTGGTTCGACCGCGGCAATCCGTTGGGCGTCTTCAGTCAGTTCGTCTCGGACAACATCGATCACGTCGTCGTGCGTGATGATGCCCAGCATTTGCCGCCCTGAATCGACGACCGGGATCGCCAATAAGTTGAATCGTTCGACTTTTTCGGCGACGGTTTCCTGGTCTTCGCTGACCAGTGCAACGACGACATCCGTTTCCATCATGTCGCCCAACGTTAGATCGGGCGTTCGCAGCGACGAAACCAGTTGGCGTGTTGAAACGATCCCCCGCAACAAGTTGTCATCGTCGACGACATACAAGTAGTAGATCGTTTCCAGTTCATCGGACTGACGGCTCAGTTCGTCCAACGCTTCGCGAACGGTCAACCGTTCGGCCAGCATGGCGACCTGCGTCGTCATTAAGCCACCCGCCGTTTCTTCGGCGTAGGATCTCAGCCGTTGGATGTTGCGACGGACATCGACGGGCAGCAATGGCAAGATTGCGTCGACGCGAGGGCTTTCCAGATCTTGCAGCAAGTCAACGCGGTCGTCGTCGGCAATTTCTTCCAACAACTGCGCAACTTCGGCGGGATCGTTCTGATCCAACATGGCCACTTGGCGTTCTTCATCCAAATAACCAAAGATCTCCGCGCGCCGATCGGGTTCAGCGAACTGCAGGACTCGCCAAATTTCGCGGTCCTTCAGTCCCTCCATAAACTCCGCGGTGCGACCCGGGTTCAGCGCATTGCAAAACTCGACCAGTTCGGCCTGATTGTCATCGGCCAACATCTCGCGAAGTTCGGGAAGCAGGAGTGTGTTGACCATGGCAATCTATCGCAAAATCAATTGCTGACACGTTCGACGTACTCGCCGGTGCGCGAATCGACTTTGATTACGTTGCCGATTTTGATAAATCCCGGCACGATGAATTCTGCGTTGGTTTCGGTCGTGGCAGGTTTCGTCACGTTCGTCGCGGTGTCGCCTTTTGCACCCGGAGCGCAGTCGGTGATTTCCAATTCGACCATGGTCGGCGGTTCAACGATGATGGCGTTGCCGTTGTACAACGTCATCACGCATTTCATGCCATCCTTGAGGTATTTCCAGATGTCGCCGGCCACTTCGGCAGTGACGTCGTATTGTTCGAATGTTTCCCCGTGCATGAACACGTAGTCTTCGCCTTGTCGGTACAAGAACGATACGTCCGTGGTTTCTACATCGGCGGATTCCAGCGAATCGCCGCCTTTGTAGGTTTTGTCAAAACTGGTTCCGCGGACCAAGTTCTTTAAGCGGCATTTGTAGAACGCGTTGCCTTTACCTGGTTTGACAAATGTCATGTCAGTCATCAAGTAAGGTTCGCCATCGATTTCGACCTTCAGCCCTTTGCGAAAGTCACTTGTGTTATAAGTAGCCATGAAGAAATGGCTCCGTTGTACGAGTCAAAATGAGTTGTCGGTGATTCGAAGGTCCGCTTTGTTTGGGTCGCCGCGAGCCGCCAAAGGACCTCTTTTACGGGGATTCCTCCCCAGCACGAACGATCCCGTCCATGCAACAAGCCCAGAGTTTAACGCCCCACGCGAATCTTGTCCGCACCGCTTCGGGCGATGAAGTGCGGGACCAACCATCTGGCAGCCCTGCCCCTACCCAATCAGCAGCCGTGGATTGGCAAACCGCGATGAAACGGGCGATTCGTAGCGGTTCGGTTTTGCGAAAAACGCTGGGGTTGCCGCCATTGAACGCAAACTTGGCCCAAGTCGCCGCGGAATCTGAATTTCCAACGTTTGTGCCTCTGGAATTCCTTCGCCGCATCCAACCTGGGCAGCTGGATGACCCGCTGCTGCGACAGGTTTTGCCGGTAGAAGCTGAAAGCCTTGAAGTCGACGGTTTCGCGGGGGATCCAGTCGGTGACCTCCAGTCGATGCCCGCATCGGGTGTCCTGCACAAATACGATGGCCGTGCGTTGGTGGTGACCACGGGGGCGTGCGGAGTGCATTGCCGCTACTGTTTTCGCCGCGAATTTCCGTATTCCGAAGCCGGTAATGCCAAAGAATCGTACGCCCAGGTCATTGATTATATTCGCAGCGATGCGTCGATCGATGAAGTTCTATTAAGCGGCGGTGATCCGCTGACGCTAGTCGACGAAAAACTCTTTGAATTGATTTCGCAGATCGAATCGATTGATCATGTCAAACGACTGCGGATTCATAGCCGCATGCCGATCGTAATTCCTCAGCGAGTCACTTCGGAATTGGTCGCGCGATTGCAGCAAAGTTGTTTAGCGGTTTGGTTTGTCATTCATATGAATCACACCAACGAATGGGACGCTGCGGTTGCAGACGCGATTGCAAAACTGGTCGACGCGGGCATCCCCGTGCTGAACCAAGCGGTGCTGTTACGCGGCGTGAATGATGATGTCCGTGCATTGGCGGATCTCTCCAATGTCTTGATCAATCACCGCGTCCAGCCGTACTATCTGCACCAACTGGACCGCGTCAAAGGAGCGGCTCACTTCGAAGTCGATGAAAATGTCGGATTCGATTTGGTCCAACAGCTCCGCAGTTTGCTGCCCGGTTACGCCGTGCCGACGTACGTGCGTGAGATCGAAGGCCGCCAATCCAAGACACCCGTTTGGGAGATGGGGCAAAACGAAAATGGAGTGTCATTGGACACCCGGAAGTGAATTGTCAGCTCAGCTGAAACAATCGTCGTGCATTCTGAGTCGTCGCTCCGGCCAAGTGTTCGGCGCTGACACCACGTACTTCGGCAAGGCAGCGCAGCGTGTGTTCGACGCGAGCGGGCTCATTGGGGCGTCGCCCGCGCAGTGGTTCGGGGCTCAAGTACGGTGAGTCGGTTTCGACCAGCAGCTTGTCTTCGGGCACCATTTTGGCGACCGCACGTAATTCATCGCTCTTTTTAAATGTCACCATGCCCGCAAAACTGATGTGCAATCCCATGCCCAGACAGGTTTTCGCAAGCGGCATGTCGCCGGTAAACGAATGCATGATGCCAGGCGGAACGCTACTTTGCCGCTGTAATTGCTCTGCGATCAGGTCACCGCTCTCTCGCATATGAATGACCATCGGCAGCGACGTTTGTCGGCACAGTTCCAGGTGGCGATCAAAAAACTCTTGCTGCATCTGCATGGGCGTATCATCCCAGTAGCAGTCCAAGCCGGTTTCGCCGATGCCGCAAACACCCGGCGCTGACGCTAGTTCTTTGACGATCGCAAAATCACCGTCCGCCGCTTCGGCCGCGCTGTTGGGCTGTATGCCAACGACCGCGTGAAGATAGCCCGGATACTCCGCCGCCAATTCGCACGCACGACGACTGGTTGCAACATCAATACCGATGACCGCAATGCCAACTAGTCCGGCATCCTTGGATCGTTGGACCACTTCGTCGACGTTGTCGTCAAACGCTTTGACGTTTAAGTGGGCGTGGGTATCGAATAGTTCAAGAGTCATTAGGAGAAGAAAAACTTGGAGACGTGATAGAAAACCGGGGCGGCAAAACAAACGTTGTCGATTTGATCTAGCACTCCGGCGTGACCTTGAACCAGTGTGCCCGTATCAGTGACGCCGCGGTCACGTTTGATGGCGCTCATAGTCATCGTTCCCGCACACGCCATCACGGTGACGACCGCGCCCAAGACGCCGGCTTCCCAAGGATAAAACGGAGTCGCCCAGAACAGTGCCGCGGCAATCAAGCCGGTCGTCACCATGGACCCCAAGAAGCCTTCCCAGGTTCGCGATGCGTTGATGCGTTCGGCGATCACATGCCGTCCCGCCAGGCGTCCCCAGGCTCGCTCCATCACGGTGGCCAATTGAGCGATCAACACAAAGAACACCAGTACGCTGACGTTACTGCCGGTCCATGGAGTCGTCGAACCCGTTGGCACGTACTGCAAATCCAGCAATGCCGGCGCGTAGCTGAGCGAGTAGACGCAAATCAGCAATCCGAATTGGATCTTGGCGCTGCGTTCTAAAAATCGTTTGTAATCACCGGCAATAGCCGCCCGCGCCGGGATAAAAAGGCTGGCGTAGACCGGGATCATGATGCTGTACAAACCGTAGTAATCGATCGTGCTGAGTCTGCCCAGCCACGACGGCGGGTTACTGCCCAACGCAATGAAAATGTACTGCAGCGGAGTGAAAATAAAGAACACCCAAAAGAGTGTTCGGTGGTCGCCTCGACGCGTCGGCGTCATCGTGATGAATTCACGCAGCGCCCAAAACGAAACCAGCCCGAACAGAATCACGACTCCGATTCGGTGCATCAGAAAACCGATCACCAGAATCGCTGCCATCATCCACCACACGCGTAGTTTGTGGTTGAATCGCCGCAGCAAGGGGGATTCGACGCCCAGGTTTTCGCGTCGCGACAGCAGGAAGCCGACGATCGACGCAATCCCCAGCGTGGCCAAGATCACAGCCAGCAAAACATACGTATTCGCGCTTAACCATTCGGTGTGGGTAACCAGCATCATCGGCAATTCGGCTGTCGATGATCGGGTTGCGGGCATGGGCGTAAACAGTTTCGAGGGGAGGTGATGGAAAGGTCTCGATGGTTGCCGACAGAAATAATCGCGGACGTTGCAGTCCGGAACGAGTTGGACCTGTGCAAGTTTGACCTGTGCAAGTTTGACCTGTGCAAGTTTGACCTGTGCAAGTTTGACCTGTGCAGCCTAAACGTGTGCAGATCTAAACCTGCGCACCAGCCAGTCGTTGCACCACGGCCGCGCCCATTGCTTCGGTGCTGGTTGCTTCACCGCCGCGAGCAATGTCAGCGGTGCGAAGACCATCGGCCAAAACTTGTTGCACAGCCGCTTCGATCGCTTCCGCTTCGGCGTTCAGGTTCAGCGAATGACGCAGCATCATCGCGGCAGCCAAAATGGTTGCCAGTGGATTGGCGATGCCTTTGCCGGCGATGTCAGGTGCCGACCCGTGAATCGGTTCGTACAGTCCTGGGCCGCCGTCGCCAAGCGAAGCGCTGGGCAGCATGCCAAGCGATCCGGGCAACATCGATGCGGCATCCGTCAGGATGTCGCCAAACATATTGCCGGTCACCACGACATCAAAATCCTTGGGGCGATTGATCAAGTGCATCGCCATCGCGTCGACCAATACAACGTCGTATTTCACGTCCGGAAATTCGTCTGCCATCACACGAGCCGCCGTTTGTCGCCACAGACGACTTGGCTCCAACACGTTGGCTTTGTCGACGCTGGTCAGACGTCCGTCGCGACCTTGAGCGGCTTTGGCAGCCAATCGGACAATCCGTTCGACTTCACCGACGCTGTAGATCATCGATTGAAAGGCCGCTTCGTCTTTGCCTGATCCGGAACGTCCTGATTCGCCAAAGTAAATTCCGCCGGTCAATTCACGCAGAAACAGAATGTCCGTGCCTTCGATGATCTCACGCTTCAGCGGCGACGCGTCGACCAGTTCGGCAAACAGGCGGATCGGTCGCAAGTTGGCAAATAGGCCCAGTTCTTTGCGGATTTTTAGCAAACCTGCTTCGGGGCGAGTCTTGGCCGACGGATCGTCCCATTTGGGGCCACCCACGGCACCCAGCATGATCGCGTCGGATGTTTTGCACGCATCAATGGTGGCTTGCGGCAGCGGGTCGCCAAATTCATCGATTGCGATGCCGCCGATCGGATGCGATGCAAAACCGAATTCGTGTCCAAACTGACTGGCTACGTTCTCAAGGACCAAGCGGGCTTGTGCGACGATTTCGGGACCGATCCCGTCACCGGGCAGCAGGATAATGGAGGCTTTCAAAGGACGTTCGCTACGGAAGAAGGAAAGATGAAAAACGGGCGGGTAATTTGTGTCACGCAATTTACCGCAATTGCGGCCTGGTGTTTAGCCGACGCAGTCGCCTGGTTTAGCCAACGCAGTCACAGGCTTTGGCCGACGAATTGATAAACCGCTGCTGATTCTTGTTAGACTATTGCGTTCTCCGATCCCGCCCCTCCCACCTCGGACAGGTCTCTCCATGCATCTTCGTTGCTGTGTTTTACTGGCAATTGTGCTCTCTGCGTTTCTTGGCGCCAGTGACGCGTTGGCCAAGAAGAATATTCTCATGATCGCCGGCACTCCATCGCATAATTACGGAGCCCACGAACATTACGCCGGTTTGAAAATTCTGCAGGAAGCCATCCAGGGCAGCACCGATGCCGTCGATGTGACGGTCGTCAAAGGCTGGCCGTCGGATCAATCGGTCATCGACGCGGCCGATTCGATCGTCATCTACTGCGATGGCGGCAAACGGCACACTGCGATGAATCACCGCGACGCTCTGAAAAAGAAACTGGCCGATGGATGCGGATTGGTTTGCATTCACTACGCCGTCGAAATGATTCCTGGCGAATCGGGCGACGATTGGGTCGCGATGCTGGGCGGTCACTTCGAGATCAATTGGAGCGTGAATCCGCATTGGGACGCCGATTTTGTTTCGCTTCCGACGCACCCGATCACCAACGGTGTCAAACCGTTCAAAACCAACGATGAGTGGTACTTTCATCTGCGATTTAGCGATCAAGGCAAGGTCACGCCCATTCTTTCGGCAGTTGCTCCGCCCGCAACGATGAGCCGCCGGGATGGCGCACACAGCGGCAACCCGGCTGTTCGCAAAAGCGTCGAGCAAGGCGAACAACAAGTCGTTGCCTGGGCATTTGATCGACCCGATGGAGGGCGTTCGTTTGGGTTTACGGGCGGCCATTTTCATTGGAACTGGGCCAATGACGACATGCTCCGTTTGGTCAGCAATGCGATTCGCTGGACGGCTGGCGATGAAATTGAAAAGAACGGCTCGTCACTGGCTAGTGAAGACGTCGACATTGATCGATTGTTAGAAAATCAAGATTACGAACCCAAGCCAAAATTCAATTTGCAAGAAACGATCAAGAAGTTTTCGATCCCGGTCGGCGACTCGGCCAAAGTCAACGTTTCTGGTTCAGATAAACTGGTTTCCGACGCGATGGATCAGCGAAAACCAGAAAACGCCTTGGCCGGAATCGAAGTTGCCGATGGCTTGCAGGCCACGCTCTGCGCCAGCGAACCCCATTTAAAAAGCCTGACCAATCTGGACGTCGATGATCGTGGCCGCGTCTGGGTTTGCGATGTGATGAACTACCGCAGAAACGCTGGATCACGCCCCGAAGGCGACCGCATTTTGATCTTGGAGGACACGACCGGCGACGGTGTCATGGACGATGTTAAAACGTATTACCAAGGCAGCGACATCGATACCGCGATGGGCATCTGCGTGCTGGGCAACCAAGTCATCGTGACGGCGACGCCCACGGTGTGGCGATTCACAGACACCGATGGGGATGATGTTCCTGACAAAAAGGAGGCAATCTTTACCGAAACCGGCCAGCCACAGCATGACCATTCGGCGCACTCGTTTTTGTTCGGCCCAGACGGAAAACTCTATTGGAATTTTGGCAACACCGGTCAACAAGTCAAAGATGCCAACGGCGACACGGTGATTGATATTCACGGTCGTCCTGTTGTCGACAATGGCAAGCCGCTCTACGGCGGCATGCCCTTTCGCTGTGACATGGATGGATCCAATTTTGAAGTCTTGGCGCACAACTTTCGCAATAACTGGGAGACGACGGTCGATTCGTTTGGCACGCTCTGGCAAAGCGATAATGACGACGACGGAAACCGTGGCACGCGTATCAACTTTGTGATGGAGCAAGGCAACTACGGCTATCGCGACGAACTGACCGGTGCGGGATGGCGTGATTCGCGAATCACTATGGAAGACGAGATCCCGCTGCAGCACTGGCATTTAAACGATCCCGGTGTCGTGCCCAATATGCTGCAGACCGGCGCGGGGTCGCCCAGCGGAATCTGTTTTTACGAAGGCCGCCTGCTGCCCAAGCGTTTTTGGGATCAGATTGTCCACTGTGATCCCGGCCCCAACGTCGTTCGTGCGTACCCGTCGCAGCCCGATGGCGCCGGCTACCAAGCCACCATCGCTCCATTGATGACCGGGACCACGGACAAGTGGTTCCGCCCGGCCGACGTCTGCGTTGCCCCGGATGGATCTTTGTTTGTCAGTGACTGGTACGACCCGGGGGTCGGCGGACACAAGCAAGGTGACAGCGACCGTGGGCGATTGTTTCGGATCGCACCACCGGGGGCAAAGTATGTCGTTCCCAAGTTTGATTATTCGACCGCTGCGGGGGCGGTTGCCGCGCTAAGGAATTGCAATTTGTCGGTGCGCTACCGTGCCTGGACCGCGCTGCACCAGATGGGCGCCGGCGCCGAGAGCGAACTGCTGAATTTGTGGAACGATCCAGAGCCGCGTTTACGAGCACGTGCGTTGTGGCTGCTTGGCAAAATCGATGGTCGCGGTGATCATTATGTTCAAGCGGCGATCAATGATGCCGACCCCAATATTCGCATCACTGGCATTCGTCTGGCCAAGCAAATTGGGTTGGTGCCATCGGATGCATTGGCGTCGCTTGCTAGTGATTCGTCGTCTGCGGTCCGCCGTGAATTGGCCGTCGCACTTCGGTTTGACAAATCGGCCGACATGCCCGCCGTATGGGCCAAACTTGCTCAGTCGCACGACGGCAAAGATCGTTGGTACCTGGAAGCACTGGGGATCGGTAGCGACGTCCGCGCCCAGGAGTGTTTTGAAGCTTGGGTCGCTGCTGGCGGGAATTGGAAAACCGCCGCCGGCCGAGACATCGTTTGGCGCGTGCGGGCTCCCGATGCAGCCAGCGCGATCGTGTCGATCATCGCTGACCCGAATCTGAAATTGGAAGATACCAATCGGTACTTTCGGTCGCTGGAATACCACGACGCTGCCACGCGAACCGCCGCACTGGAAACTCTCCTGCCCTGATTTCGCTGTCGCTTTCCTGCGTCGGCGAATGTCGCATGTCGCGATCTACCGCGCCGACGTTTTTTCAGTCCAGCCTGTGTGTTCACCGCCCCAGGCTCGTACCCATTTCACTTCATTTCGTACGACACCGATCAACCATGAATCGCATCCTTATTGCAATCACAGCGCTACTGTCTATTCAATCGATTCCTGCCCTCGCCGACCAGGCTCGCCAGGACGCCATTGTCGTTCGCGCGATCGAACGCATGCAGGGCTATGATTTCAGTAGCAACGATAAAGTCAAGGCCGCTATTGCCCGTCACATCGATCGAATGGCTGGTACTCCGGAATACCTTTCGTTGCTGCAGCGATTTCGACCCGACGGCATGAAGCAAAAAATCGAGAGCCTGCTGTTTGCCGGCAACAATTCGGCAGCCGTCGAAGCCGCCAAAATGATGGGCGAGATGCCCGACGGTCCCAATCGTTTGCGTGCATTGCTGCGCAGCGATGACACCGCCGCAGCCGCACGTGTCGCCGAAGTATTGGGATTCTTGGGCAATGGCCGGTCGAGTCGAATCTTGAGCGATTACGCTAGTGACGAAAGAATCGGGTACGACGTGCGCCGCGCCGCCGTGGTCGGTTTGACCAAAAGCCAGGGAGGTCAGAAAACGCTGCTGGAAATCGCGAAGTCCAAAAAACTGGTCGGTGACACCCGTTTGTTGGCGGGGGCGTTGTTGGCCCGATCGGCAGATGCAGGGATCAAGCAGCAGGCTGCCAAGATTTTGCCGCAGCCAGCGTCCAAGAATCAAAAACCACTGCCGCCCATTGATCGCTTGGCCACGTTGAAAGGGAGCGCCGACGCGGGAATGAAATTGTTTCGATCGGCAGCGACCTGCTCCAATTGCCACGTCGTCGGTGATTTTGGCAAAGAAGTCGGCCCCAATCTTTCCGAAATCGGCAGCAAGCTGTCTCGCGAAGCCATGCTGACATCCATTCTGGACCCCAGTGCCGGGATCAGTCACAACTACGAAAACTACAGCGTGCTGACCGAATCGGGCCAAGTCATTGTGGGGATCAAAGTGAGCGAAACCGCTGACGAAGTCGTGATCCGCACGGCCGAAGCTATCGATCGCAAGATCCCCAGCGGCGACATCGAACAGCTCAAAAAGAGCGAGAAGTCGATCATGCCCGAAAATCTGCATCACAGCTTTGATCAACAGGGCCTGATCAATATCGTCGAATACATGACGACGCTTCAAAAGAAGGGCTAGGCCGTCGCAGCAAGAACACGTCGGAGCAACTGACCAGGGCCTGATCGCGGTCCGGGCTGCAGGCAAGAAGGCAGGCCCCGAATTCGGGGGCCAGCTTTCAGGTTCGTTCTCGGCTTTCAGGGCCAGCATTAATGGCCCAGTTCACCGGCAATCAGCTCCCGTTCACAGGCAGTACCCAACGGCATCCAGTGGTTTTGCCGTTCTCTTCGGACCAGCTTGCCCTGCCAGCCTGATTTCCCCTGGCTTTCCTAATGCGGTTCTAACAGGTGGATGGTATCCTGCTTGATAGCTCATCTCATTTACATATTGCGGCAAATTTAGGACCTTCGCATGGCCAGTGTGCAAGAATTCACCGACCTGCTTCTCAAAAAAGGCGTCATCAGCCTCGATCAGCTTTCCGATGCGGAGCAGATCTCCAAAGACACCAAGGTGGATATTGGAGAAGTCCTGGTTCAGCAGGAGTACGCAACGCCCGAGGAAGTCGCGTTGGCGCTGGCCGAATTCCATAAAATCCCCTTCGTGGACCTTCGGGAAGAACGCATTCCCGACGAAGTCATCGAATTGGTGCCTGAATCGGTCGCCCGCGAGAACATGGTGCTGCCCTTCAGCGATGAAGACGGTGCCCTCCGGATTCTGATTGCCGACCCGTTTGACTTGGAAACCATCGAAAAGCTGCGGTTCATTCTCAACCGCAAGATCGAGACTGCCCTGGCACCCAAAGAGGCTATTCAGGGGGCGATCAACCAGTACTACGGGCAGGTCGAAGGTGAATCCGCTGACTCGATGCTCCAGGAATTTACGGATACGGCGATCGACTTTACCGAAACCGAAAGCGGCGAAACGTCGGAAGAAGAAACCGTCGATGACAGTTCCGCTCCGGTCATTCGCTTGGTCAATCTGATGATCGCCGAAGCCGTTCAGCTGCGGGCCAGCGACATCCACGTCGAACCGTTTGAAGAGCGAGTCCGGATCCGCTATCGAATCGATGGCGTGTGCGTCGAACGCGAAAGCGCCCCCCGGCGAATGCTATCGGCGATCATTGCTCGTATCAAAGTGCTATCAAAGATCGACATCTCCGAAAAACGGCGTCCAACCGACGGACGAATCACCATCACTGTGGGGGATAAGAAGCTAGACCTTCGGGTGAGTGTCATTCCAACCAACCACGGCCAGTCCTGCGTGATGCGGCTCTTGGACAAAGACAACATCAAAGTCGGCGTCCGGCAGTTGGGGCTCTCCGAGCGTGATTTCCGAAATTTCAATTCGCTGATCCGCCGTCCCAATGGAATCATTTTGGTGACAGGTCCGACGGGGTCCGGAAAGACCACCACCCTGTACGCATCACTGAACGCCTTGAACCGGCCGGACCGCAAAGTCATCACAGCGGAGGACCCGGTCGAGTACTACTTGCCAGGCATCAATCAGGTCGAAGTCAGGCACCAGATTGGGCTGGACTTTGGCTTGATCATTCGCGCGATGCTTCGCCAAGCACCCAATATTATTCTGGTCGGCGAAATGCGTGACCACGAGACCGCATCGATGGGAATCCAGGCTTCACTAACTGGACACCTGGTATTCAGTACCCTGCACACGAACGATGCGCCCAGTGCCATATCACGTATGGTGGACATCGGTGTTCCCTCCTACATGGTGGCAAGTAGTGTGATTGCGGTCCTGGCTCAGCGTCTTGTGCGAACTATTTGCCCCCGCTGTAAGGTTAAGTACAAACCGTCCGAAAGTGTGATTGCCGATTCGGGGCTTCCGCCGGAGATGGTGAAGCAGGCAGAGTTCTGTCGAGGCAAGGGTTGCCCGTACTGCGCCAGGAGTGGTTACCGCGGTCGAATCGGCATTTACGAGTTGATGATGATCAACACCAAATTGCGCGAGTTTATGTTCAAGGCCGCTCCTACCAAGGAGATTCGCGAAGCAGCGATAAATAACGGTATGTCAACACTTTACGCCGACGGCATGCTGAAAGTGATTCGCGGAATCACGACGTTTGAAGAGGTCTACCGGGTGGCCAAAAAGACGGAGCAAGAAGGCCTGGCGATGCAGCACATCGTCGACGATTTGGACTCGCTGTAAGCGGTTTGGTGGCAAATCTGCTCGGCAAGTTTAGCCCGCATCGAACGCGTCCGGCACGTCTTTGGACGTGCGAATCCGCGCCTGTCAGGCCTTGCCTGGGTTACCCCGTGTGGGGTGTTTAGGATTGCTTCTAGAGGGCATCGGCCGAGCGTCCGTTTCGGCGGCTGGCCAGTTTGCAGCAGGGGTGGGGTTATGGCAGCCTCGGGGACCAATAGTTGGTCTCTTGGGCGGTTTTTTTGGTCTTTGAGCGTTTGCGAGTGATAATGCTGCTGTCTGACACAAACGAGAGCTCGGTCGCCCAGCACTTTTCAGCGGCAATTCAGTCTCGAAACCTTAAAAGCATGCGTTATCAAGCCACCAGCGGAACTTGTCTTCCTTATTGCCTTCCGCGAATTTTTGGCTGATCAAAATATACTTATCCACTTTTTTCTGTTCCTCCTTTCACAACTCGCTCCGTTTCAAGATTCCTCCAGTGCAGTGTTTCGTCCCGGTTCCTTTGCGAACCCGGTTGATCCAGTTGGCGGATTCGCGTGAAGCCCAGCTTTTGAGAACGAGGCCGAAACCACGCCAATTTTGGAGATGATCTCTTGGCAACGGTACTGATTGACAAGCTGCTCCAGGCAGCCGTAAAGCAGGGCGTCAGCGATATTCACATCGTTGTCGGGCAGCCACCGGTCTTTCGATTGCATGGCCGGATGCGAAAACTGGAGACAAAGACGCTCGAGGCCGAAGATTCGGTCGGGCTGATGAAGAGCATCACGCCCGAGCGCTGTCAGCGCGAACTGCAGGAAACCGGTTCCTGTGACTTTGGTTTTGCGTTCGGCGATGCCGCGCGATTCCGAGTGTCGGTGTTCAAGCAGCGTGGTTTCATTTCCATGGTGCTGCGTCAGATTCCCAACGACAAACTGACGCCCGAGCAGCTTGGGTTGCCAGAAGCCGTCGTGAAAATGGTCCACCGACCACGCGGGTTGTTCTTGGTCACCGGCCCAACGGGATCGGGAAAAAGTACCACGCTGGCCAGTTTGATCAACTTGATCAACGAAACGATTGACCACCACATTATCACGATCGAAGACCCGATCGAATTTTATCACGACCATATCGAAAGCACGATCAATCAGCGTGAAGTCGGCGTGGATGTGCCAAGTTTCTCCGAAGCGATCCGTCGTGCTTTGCGGCAAGACCCCGATGTGATCCTGGTTGGCGAACTTCGTGACTTGGAAACGATCGAAGCAGCCATTAGTGCGGCCGAAACTGGGCACGTGGTTTTTGGCACGTTGCACACCAACAGTGCTCAAGGAACGGTGAACCGGATTATCGATGCGTTCCCGGGCAACTTGCAGGATCAGATCCGAACGCAGCTGGCCAGTACGTTGATCGGCGTGGTCGCGCAAACGCTGTTGCCCAAAATTGGCGGCGGCCGGTGTGCAGCTTATGAAGTCCTGAACGTGACTCCGGGTATCTCCAACCTGATTCGCGAAAACAAAACGTTCCGAATCAATAGTTCAATGCAGACTGGTGCCAAATTTGGCATGCAGTTGATGGACGACGCCTTGTTCAATCACTGGCAAGCAGAACGCATTACCGTCGAAGACGCTTTGTCAAAAGCGCAGCGTCCCGATGACTTGGCAAAGCGAATCGTCCAGGCACGACGCGGATTAGAAGACGAGCAGGTTCCTGTGCCAGAAGAGTGATTGATGCACCGAATTGATTGACAGCGAACATACCGACACCTCCCCCCACTTTTTAAAAAGCATTCCTCATGGCACCACGTCGCATTGGACAGATCCTCGTCGACCTTGGTTTCTTGACCGACGAACAACTGGAGATTGTGCTCGAAGAACAAGAGCAGCAACCCGGTGCGTTGTTGGGCAAAATTGCCGAAGACATGCAGTTGATCACGGACGAGCAATTGATTCAGGCGCTCGCCGAACAAATGGCGATGCAGACCGTGTCGCTCGAAGAGGCCGATCTGCAGCCAGAGTTGTTGGAGAGGGTCACCGAAACGATGGCACAGCTGTATCGCATCGTGCCCATTCGGTTCGACGAAGATCGCCAGGTGTTAACGATCGCCACGTGTGACCCCCAGAACCTGACCATCCAAGACGAACTACGAACGTTCTTGGGCATGGAAGTGTCGATGGTGATCGCGACCGAACGCGACATCATGCAGACGCTGACACGTCACTACGACAGCGAATCCGAGAGTGTCGAAAAATTGGTCGCCGAACTGGCCAATGACGAAGACCTCAAGGCCGCGATCACGGCGATGGAGAGCGAAAAATTCAACATCGCCGACGCCGCCGCGTTGTCCGATGCTGCGCCGGTTCGCAAACTGTTGAACATGGTGCTGCTGCTGGCGATCAAGGATCACGCCAGTGACATTCACTTTGAACCGTTCGAGGATGAATTCCGGATTCGGATCAAAGCCGAAGGCGTGTTGTACGAAATGGTTCCCCCCCCACGTCACTTGGCGTTTGCGATCACGACGCGAATCAAAGTGATGGCCAACCTGGATATCGCCGAACGCCGCATGCCACAGGACGGCCGAATCGAATTGATGGTCGGTGGTCACCCAGTCGACCTTCGCGTCAGCGTTCTGCCGACGATTTTTGGCGAGAGCGTCGTCATGCGAGTGTTGGACCGGAGCGTCGTGAACTTGTCGCTAGAAAATGTCGGCATGGACGAAAAGACAATGTCGACGTTCCGGAGTGTCATCGACCGACCCAACGGAATTATCTTGGTGACCGGCCCGACGGGATCCGGCAAAACCACGACGCTGTATTCGTCGCTGTCGGAAATGAACAAACCCGAAGACAAATTGATCACGACGGAAGACCCCGTCGAATACGACATCGACGGCATCATCCAGATTCCCATCGATCACGACGCCGGCGTGACCTTTGCCAGTTGTTTGCGAGCGATCCTGCGGCAGGACCCCGACACGATTCTGGTCGGCGAGATCCGTGACTTGGAAACGGCCGAAATCGCGATCCAGGCCGCGCTGACCGGTCACTTGGTTTTCAGCACGCTGCACACCAACAGTGCCCCGGCAACGGTGACGCGTCTAAAAGACATGGGCATTCCGACGTTCATGATCTGTGCCACCGTCGAAGCCATTTTGGCTCAACGATTGGTGCGCCGCATCTGTACCAAATGCCGCGAAGAAACTCGCATCTCAGCCGAGATGCTGTTTGAACTGAACATGGAACGCGAAGACCTGGAAGACAAAAAGTTCTTCAAAGGCACTGGCTGCGATCAGTGCAACAACACGGGATACAAAGGTCGAATCGCGATGTTTGAACTGATGATCATGAACGACAAGATTCGTGAAATGGTCATGGGCAATTCATCCACCGACGAACTGCGTGACGAAGCCGAATCGGATGGCATGGTCACGCTGCGAGAATTTGGCATGAACCTGGCCGCCGACGGAGTCACGACGCTGGACGAAGTGATTCGCGAAACCGTTCAAGATTAACCGCCCTGCGACGTCGCGCCGCCATCACGGTGCGACAACGCAGTTAGACAACCAAGTCATCACGATCGCCACGGCGATCATGCACCTTTCAAAATTCACCCTTCCAACTTCAAACTTTTCCCATGCCGATTTATCAATTTGAAGCGATGGATGCGACCGGGCAGGAAATCCGGGACGAGATCGATGCTGCCAACGAAGAAGAGGCGCAAACCACGATTCGGCAGATGGGATACTTCGTCACGAAGATCTCCGTCAAGAAGCAAGCCGCCACGGTTGACAGTACCGGCAAACGTAAACGCCCGTTCGCGATGGGCGGTGCCAAAACCAAACAAATTTGTGCGTTCACACGTCAGCTATCGATCTTGCAAGACGCCGGGTTGCCGATCCTGCGCAGTCTGAAAATTTTGGAACAAAACGAAAAGCCCGGCAAACTGAAAAACGCGTTGATGGACGTCTGCGACGAAATCGAAGGCGGAGCCACGCTGAGCGAAGCGATGGGCAAGTGTCCCAAAGTGTTCGGTCGGTTGTACGTCAACATGATCAAAGCCGGTGAAGCCGGTGGTGCTTTGGAGACCATTCTCCAGCGTCTGGCCGAGTTCTTGGAACGGGCTGAATCGCTCAAGCGAAAAGTCAAAGGTGCATTGATCTATCCGGTCATCGTGGTGATGGTCGCGTGTAGCATTCTGGCGTTCATCATGATTTTCATCGTGCCGACATTTGAAAAGATGTTCGAAGAGTTCGGGTTGAAACTGCCGGTGCCGACGCAGTTGTTGATTGCGATGAGTAACTACATCGCGGACTACTGGTTCTTGCTGATCATCATGCCGATCTGTTTCCTGTTGATGGTCAAACTGATTCGCAAATTCCGGCACGGACGGATGGGATTTGACATGTTCATTATCCGTGTGCCGATCTTCGGCAGCTTGATCGAAAAGAACATTTTGGCACGGACCACGCGAACCTTGGGAACACTGATTTCCAGTGGTGTGCCGATCTTGGAAGCCGTCAACATTACTCGTGAAACGGCCGGCAACGGCAAATTTGAAACACTGTTTTCACAGGTCAACGTATCGATTCGCGAAGGTGAAGTGATCAGCAAACCGCTGCGTGAAGGCAGCACGTTGGGATTCCATCCGATGACGGCCGTGATCTTCGCGCTCTTTGGCGCGTTTCCCGGCATCATGTTGATGTCCGTTGCCCTGACCGCGACCGGTACCAAGTTGGACAAAGACGGAATGGTCCAGACGCTGCAGTTCACGGCGCTCTACGCGATCGCGCTGGGCGTGTTTTTTGCACTCGTCTACTACGGCATGAAAATTAAATCTCGCATCGTCGATGACTTGGTGGTCAACATGGTCGACGTCGGCGAGGAGACCGGTGAGTTGGACACGATGTTGTACAAGGTCGCTGACACTTACGACGAAGAAGTCCGTGTTTTGACCGATGCTCTGACCGCATTGATGGAACCACTGATGATTGTGTTCCTGGGGCTGGCGGTTGGATTCATCGTGGTCAGTTTGTTCATGCCATTGGTCTCCCTGATTAGTGGACTGTCATAACCCAGGACCGCAAACCCACGGTCTCGTCAAACGTGCGAAGCGTTTGGCGAGACCAAGAAACCCCGGTTAGCCGCGGGCGTTGGCCATAGTCGCTAGCCGCACGGCAACCAAGCCAACACCTCACTTACTCACTCGATACACGAAACCGTTTTCCTGTCAGCCCCTGGCGGGATCCCGAGTCAAACAGAGTCTTGTCAGCGAATGGCTGCCCAGACAAAAACGAAACGAATCACGCATGTCATCCACGGCAACCTTTCATTCACGATCCATCCGAGCAAACATTGGTCAAAGCATGAACGCTCCAGTGAAACCCAACCCCCAAACGATCCTCCGCCGCGGCTTTACGTTGGTGGAACTGTTGGTTGTCATCACCATCATCGGTATCCTGGTGGGCTTAGCCCTGCCGGCGATCCGGACGGCAATCGAAACCTCCAGCGTTACTGCGATACGGCTTGAAATGGAGTCGCTTTCCAGTGCAACTGAACGCTACCAGCAAAAGTACGGTGACTATCCGCCGGACTTTTCAAATTGGGCGGTTGTACAACGTCACTATCGCAAATTGTTCCCGCGGATGGCGGCCAATGAGATGCTGTTGTTGCAAAACATGACTCATGTCAGTGGCGTTTTTAATCCGGTAGCGATCGATCGTGCCGAGGCGATTGTCTGGACGCTTGGTGCATACAGCGAAGATGTTCAGCATCCCTTTACTGGCCCCGGGGGTCCGTTGGCTTGGGTCGGAAATGGTTCAGATAGTTATGCGGCCCCGGCGGGAGCCTCGAATCCTACGCAGGTCAACGCTGCCCAGCAGAATCCAGTCAACTACCAGATTAACAGTGACAGAGTGAATTCGCTTCACGATTTTGATCCGGGCCGATTGTCATTGTCGTCTGTGAATGCGTCAGCAGCTCTGACCGGAGCCAATAAGTACACATCCACCGACGATGGTGATTTGGTGCTCACGTATGCATCAGTGACTGAAGGTGGCCCGTTCGTTTACTTCGACTCACGGACCTATGCCCACTTTGATCCCAATATCAATGGTGGAGTTGGTGACTTCAATGGATATGGAAGTACTGATTTTGGCGGCGTTCGTCCGTACATTTCCACTGAAGCAGTCGCCAATCCGTCGGGCGCCAACTATGCAACCGACATAGCTGCCGTAAACGCTTGGCGTTTTGTTAACAGCGACACCTTTCAGCTGGTTGCCCCCGGTTTGGATGGAAGCTTCGGCAACGTCGTCAGTTTCAACGTCGACAGCGATACGTATGCCGAACCTGTTTACTTTCAGTATCCAACTGGCCAAGCCGCGGCGCCGCGCACTGATGTGGGGACGCCTGGTCAACTGCTGATCACGGGAGTCAATGGATTTCAGGAAACTGGATTTCCAAACCAAATCGAAAGCGCGCAGCTGGACAACATCGCTAGCTTTGCAAAAGCAAAACTGGTCGATGATGTGAAGCAGTGATTCGGTGCTGCACGTAACGTCTGCTTTGACGACCCAATCGTACTTGAATCTATTATGAAACTCATCACTAAACGACCGAGAACCGGCTCCAATCGGCTGGCACCTAACCATTGTGGTTTCACGTTGGTTGAGTTGCTGATCGTCATTGCATTGCTGGGACTATTGGCGGGGATGGTTAGCGCGTCTTATCAGGGCGTTGCCAATGCCTCCCGTGAAGCTCGCACGCGATCGATCATTGCGACGATCGATAGTGTGATTCAGGAAAAGTACGAATCGTACAAGTACCGACCATTGCCAGTCGAAATTCCGGACATGTTTCAGCCAGGAAACCAGACAGGCACAGAGGTCGGGTTTGAAACATTGGCAACCGAAGCGTCGCGAATACGTTTGATGATGAGTCGCGATCTACAGAAAATGGAAATGCCCGATCGTTGGTCCGACATTGTCGTAGGAACCGGCGATCCAGTCCGGCTTCGAGCGGCAGTCAGTCCCGTGGTGACAGTTGGCGGCAATGTTGTGGGAGCACGTAGTAGTCCGGCAAGCCGGCGCATGATGAACGTCAGCTGGTTTGGTATCGACAGGGTCAACACAAATACGGCTGATTCGGCGAACGTCCCGAGTCAGCTGGCGGCATACCGAAGTCGTGTGACGACGGTTCCTACGGTTGAACATCAAGGCGCCGAATGCTTGTTTCTGATCATGTCAACCAGTTTTGTCGGCGGGACGCCAGCAATCGATGCGATTCCGGATACCAATATCGGTGATACCGATGGCGATCTCATGCCAGAGATTCTTGACGGCTGGGGACGCCCGTTGATGTTCGTGCGTTGGCCGGTTGGATATGTCGATCCAAGCGGAGTTGTTGATCGAACAACGGCGGATGATTTTGATTTGTTTCGTAGCGATTACGCCTATGCAGACACGGGCTCCCCACCGGTTAGTTCGGCGCAAGCCACCAGTGTCGAAGGTGGGGGAAAGGTCCGACCTTGGTCAATTCGTCCTTTGATTGCGTCAGCCGGTTCCGATGGTGAATTTGGCATTTCCGCCAATCCTTGGAATTCAGCGTCCGAGTTGACCGCGTTTGATTACCGCAGCCAATGGGGATGGGCGGTCGATGCGGATCACTATGGTTCGGAGTTGCCGGGGCGTGGCGCTGGAATTGGTGCTGCGACGCACACAACGCATCCGTTTCCTGACCCTTATTTGCGTAACTTCGTCGCCAACAATCAGAGCAGCGGCGTTTTCGTTGGTCGCTTGCCTGGCCAGGTGCTGCCAACATCAACCGCTTTGGAAGATCGCGTTGACAACATGACCAACTATGACCTGCAGGCGGACAACTAATGTTGATTCACGGCAAAACAAACTCGCGTCGAATCTCGTCGGATCGTCCAGCGTTCACGCTAGTTGAGATCTTGATCGTGTTGTCCATTTTTTCGGTACTGGCCGCAATCTCCTTACCGTTGGTGAGGAGCTTGGTGTCAGAACAGAAAGGTGCAAACACATCCCGTTCGATTTCGGCCTTTATCGACGCTACGCGGCGTCGTGCGATCGCAGAGGGCCGCCCCATGGGGGTATTGGTCGAACGTCTCACTCGTGATGACGGTCCGCTTAGTCCAGACCGTGGTGCATCGCTACGCGTTCGGCAACTTGTTGGAGTGCCGTCCTATGCGGGCGAAAGCTCCAATTCGTTTGCCGAACTCAAAGCCGACAGCAATTGGCCAGCCGTCGGCCACGTCACTCGCCCCAATACGGGCGATCCAGATCCAGATCCACTGAAAATCGACACGGCCGTTTTCAATGCCAGCGACAATCAACTTTTGTTTCTGAGCGCGAGGATGATTGCAAATTCGGAACTGAACCCTCCGGTCGCGATCAATGATCCGATCGAATTTCCGGGCGGTCGAATTGCTCGGATTGGACGATTGATCGCGTTCGTCGACGGGGGCGTCGACCGAGTCAAAGTTAACTTTGATTTAGAGGATTCTGCGGCCTTCAATTCGTCGACAGGACAGTCGACGGATCGATTTCCCGCAACCAATCACATCGTCAAACGGCCAGCGCGAAGCGCTGGCGTGGTCGTGATTGATTCCAACGGATTCGTGGTTGACTTGGCAAATGCTGGGCCAGACGGAGCAATCGGAACGGCAGACGATGTGGTTCAGAAAACAACCTACAAAATTCATCGTCGGCCAGCCCGATCGACGACCGCACCGCTGGATCTGCCGCGAGGCTTGGCGATCGATTTGAATTACTCGGGCATGGGGGCGTTTGGAAATCAATTCGCACCGGTTCCCAGTGCGGCTACCCCCGGGCTGTCGATTTTCAATAACCACATCTCGATTACTTTCAGCGCGGATGGTCGGGTATCACAGGTCAACAATGCGGCTGGTGTGTCGCTCAAACCAAGCGGTCTGATCTTCTTGTGCCTCGGTACCACCGACGGACTGCGCAGCGATTCGCTTTTGAGCAATGACGAACGTGCTCCCGCAAACTTAATGGATTTGCAGTCGATTTGGATTGTCATCAATCCAAGTACGGGACGGGTTGTGTCGTCGCCATTTGCATCGGTAGCTCCATCGACAGCAACCATTACCGATCCGGCGGATGCCGCATTGGCTCCAGCGATCAATCAAGCACGGTTCTTCGCGTTTTTATCCGATACGGTGGATGACAAATGATTCAGTCTTTAACGAACACCATGAAATATCGCATGCGTCGCGCCGTAACTCTGATCGAGGTCATCTTTTCGGTTGGCGTTGTGCTGGTCGGATTGCTAGGGCTGTTGTCGGTGCTGCCGCTGGCAGGACGCCGCGCGGACGATTCGATCAGTCTCAATAGCGGAGCGGCACTGGCTGAATCGGTTTTTGATGAATTGGTCGCACACAAATTTATGTCAAACGGTCAGCTGCGACGGTTCGACTACACGACGGTGACTTCGGCTGTCGACAGCAACAGTTCGTTTATCATCGACCCCATGTTCTGTTCGGGCTATGAACAGAGCGAAGGCAACCTGACGACGACGACACTCCCGGCCACACCAAACGGTTACGATCAAAAAGCGTTTCCCTACTACAAGCAAATTCATCACCCGTACATCGATCCACTTTCCGGTTCGTCGTCCACGTGGCCTGCTCTGCAACCACGAATGGATCGCGTAGGGATCGCGAGCCCGTTTTCGTCTCCGACGATTCCTGTTGATGGTTCGGGCGATCCCATTGGGCCTGCGTTTGTCGATGTCGAACAAGCACTTCGAATCGTCGAAAGCCCCGATGACCTTTGGATTGTTCGGCCAAGCGATCGATCGCAGCCAGCGACGTTCAAAGCTTTGCAAGGTACATCGGGCGGACTTGCGTACGGCAAGCGTGTTCCCGATAGCGTGTTCTCTTGGGTTGCCACAGTGAATCCGCTCCCTGACGGTGCGTATGCGTCCGTCTCGGTCGTCATCATCAAAGATCGGGAGCGTAGCTTCGTTGCCCCGCAGATAAACACCGGTGCCAACAGTGTGGAGGACAACGCTTTAGGTGAACGTGTCGCCTATATCAACTACGCGTCGGGGTTTCGTGGCGGTGCCGGTGGAGTGGTTCATTTAAACAGCTCAACAGCAACAGTATCACGCGTCCGCTCCAACGATTGGGTCATGCTCTCTCGCAATACGGGAACGGAGACATTCCACCGATGGTATCGCGTTGTTGGGATTGATGGAAAAGCGACCGAGATTCAGCAGCCTGATCCGGTCAATCCAACCAACAACATTGTCGTGTGGCAGCACAAGGCTCTTCTGGATGGTCCCGACTGGATCTTTGGACACGAAGATGATGCGAGTGCCGGATCTCGTGCTTTGGCATTAGCCAATAACACCTACGTAACGCTGGTGCAAGGCGTTGTGTCAGTCACTGAGCGGACGATTTTGCTTTCTGACTTATAGCCTATTCACTGCGTTTTTTGATTTCGCCTCGCAATTCTTCTCTTCATTGCTTTCGCTCAGCGAGTTCCCATTATGAACCGCCATTCACTTTTCTTCCGTCAACCAAAGTTCGCCACAGCGCCACGTCGCTCGGGCATCATTCTTTTGGTTGTGTTGACCAGTCTGACATTCTTCAGCTTGCTGGTTGTGACGTACCTGGTGTTCAGCAGCCAATCGCGCCAGTCGGCGTTTGCAATGAACATCCGGACGACAAGGTCGCCCGATGTGAATGAACTGATAGAGCAGGCGATGCTGACATTGGTGCGCGGACCTAGCGATCCCAATAGTCCTTTTCGTGGTGAAAGCCTGCTGGACGATTATTGGGGGGGCGATGGTGTCAATATGCGAGCGCATCACGTCAATAGTTTTGCGGTTGGCCCTTTTAATTTGGGGAAAGGATTTGTTCGCTTTCCTGCCGTTCGGCAAACGGCAACACCGACTCGCGCGTTTGCCCTCTACATCGCTGACGATTTGATGACCGGACGGTACATCACGTTTAGGCAAGGGCCGCTTGCCAATCGTACCTTTCGGGTAGTCAAGTCGATCTACGACCCTGGCGCTCCGTTGGCTGTTCCGCCGTTGCCGGCCTACGACAATCTGTACATTGAGCTCGAGAGTAAAGATTGGGATCCGTCAGGCAATGTGTTGATCCAGTCTCTTTTCTACCGTAACCCATCGGACCTCACGTCTGGCGGCTACGCTTTTCGGCTCAACGGTGTGCCGCAAAATTCACCGGGAGTTGGACTCAGCGGCGGTAACCTTGATGCGACTGTTGCTACTGCGTCGATGCAACAAGGACGTGGCTTCGCTGACTTGCCTGTTTCACTTCAGCCAAATCATCTTCCTCAATTGGGAGCGACATTCGACAAACTAACTACATCGCCAGGATTTGACGAAGCCTACGATGCTCCTGATGCTCAGAACTGGTTTCTCGCATTTCGTCATCCTGATGGGACCGTTATCCCGTCGTTTCATCGTCCTTCGGTGATCAACTACATCCTGAATGAAATGGATTGGTCGTCTGCGACAGATGTCGATTTTGCGGATGTGGTTGCTAGTTTGGCCAGAAGCACCATGCGGCCGTTGCCCATCGCAGCAGGTCAGTTTGATGCAGGTACACCCAGCCCAGCGGTGAATCCTCGCTTCACAGGAGGCAACGCAAACTTCGCATTGCGAACGCCCTTGTTGATGCGGCAAGCCGGTGGTGCAGCGCGGTTAGATCAAGTCGCCAAAGCGTTAATCAACGATTTTGATGTCGACAACGACGGCGATGGTCAACCTGACAGCATTTGGATTGACATTGGTTTGCCGCAGATCACATCACCCGAAGGCAAGCTGATTCAGCCTCTTGTCGCGGTCATGATCGAAGACCTCTCAGGGCGTTTGAATCTGAATGCGATCGGAAATTCACAACTGAATTCGATCACTGCGGGTGTGCGAAACAACCCAAATGCAATGTGGGCCGGGACGCGAAATGTTTTCCAATCAGTCGCGAATCGCAGAAATGCGTTTCGAGGCATTGGATACGGACCTGCGGATATTATGTTGCCGACGCTTTCGACCGGCAGTGGGCTGATCACCAACGGTAATGTTCTGCAAGACATTGCGCGTTTGCTAGGTGATCGATACGGCGCTGACGCAATGCCTGGTGCGGATTCGAACGCGTTTAACACAGTAGCCGTTGATGCGTTGGATACTATTCGTCATGGCTACCGTCCGGTTCAACACACGGGGCGATCCGGTTTTGGTCGTTCGCAGGATCCGTTTGGCCGAGGCGGAATCGGAATTGGACGTGGCGGAGATTTAGTGGCCTCTGATTCTGGAGTAATCGTTAGCACCACTCCTGCTTCCTACGTCAATGAAAGTTACAACGATCCCTACGAAATGGACCCAGCGGCCAAATTAGGTCAGGATGCCCCTTTCACGTTCGCTGAACTAGAAACCATTCTTCGATCGAATGACTTTAGCTCTGAATTATTACCCCAAGAACTTCGTGACCGACTGCTACGGCTGTTGTCGCTCGCTCCTGAATACAGCCGAGTGGTAACGACGGCAAGCGTTTCCCATGACGGTCCGCCGACGCTAGGCGAATCGACTGCCTTGATCGGTTTCTTGGAACGTGCGCAGGACCTTGCGACAGCGCAACTAACGCCCCCGGCGACTGCACCTTTTTTAACGCCGGCGCAAATTCCTGAAGTGGTACCGGCCGAATTTCGACTCGGTCGCAAAATCGATGTGAATCGATCCTTCGGAAATCGAGTCGATGACAACGGCAACACGATCATCGACGAGCCGGGTGAGGTTTTCAGCGAAACCAATTCCGTCGGTACCGTTGCAAATCAAGCTGTTCCGGTTGGCTTTCAAACTTCCTTGCCTCTGTCACAGCCCACTTATCAAGCTGATTCGACGACCGCCTCGAGCGGCCGTGATCTGCTGGCACGGAATCTTTACGTTTTGATGCGTCTGCTAATCGACGACGGATTTGATTTTCCATCGGTGACAGGGACAGCGTTTTCAGCTGCGGACGCCGATGCGTACAAGGCTCGTCGGCTTGCCCAGTGGGCGGTCAATGTCGTGGACTATCGCGACCCAGATGCGATCATGACTCGCTTTGTGTTTGACCCCAATCCATTTGACGGTTGGAACCCCGGGGCGGCAACTGTCGAAAACACCGTTTGGGGTGTCGAGGCGCCTGCGTTGTTGTTCAGCGAAAGTCTTGCTTTGCATGACACAAGACTCAACGACGGTACTGACGACAACGGTGGTGGCGACGACAAGATGAGTGGCGACGCCGATTCAGACCAAGTTCGTATTCCACAGGGATCATTGTTTTTGGAATTGGTTTGCGCCCACCCAACGATTTCGTCGCTCGCTGCTGTTCCGCCGAATCCTCCGATCACAGACGAATCGGCTCAGCCAAGTTTTCCGCAGGAACTATACGACGCATCTGGAGCCCTGGATCTACTGAAAGCGAATCCCAACGATCTGCCGGTATGGCGAATCGCGATCAGCGAGCCACATGCAATCGGTACTGGAAAAGAGAATTTGGATCCGATGACGCTCCGTGATGCCGAGCCTGATTTTGCTGCTCTTGCACCAGAGTCATTGCAGGATCGAGAAATCGATGCGTCGCTGGGGGCTGGCAATGGATTGGATTTGGAGCGGTTTATCTTTTTTCGTCACTTCGACAATCAGCAAGACATTCGAGACTTGATCACCAATTCGGGCATTACCGATATGGGCTCAAATGAAGTGTTCTTTACGCCCAATTCAGATTTGCGTCTGGGCAACGCGATGAACGTTACGAAAACGTTGTTGCCAGGACAGTACATGGCGATTGCACCAAGGAAGAAAACCCACCTCGGTTCCAAGGAGGTTCCGTTGGGGACTTTCCCAGGAGCTCCAAGCCAACAGCGTTTTGAAGTGGATGCCACTCAAGGCGTCGTGCAATTTGAACAGGGAATTGCTGCGTCCAACATGGGATTGGGGGCGCGAACAACACCTGACTTTGGTGCCGCTGAAAACTACACACCTGCTCTCCCATTGATCATCGGGACATTTCGTCCAGATACTTGGCCGATCGCAACGTTCGAGGATGGATATGTGGGGCTGAACGTGTCGGAGCCTTTGCCTCGCGACGAATTGGGTAATGCAACTTACTATCCGCAGCCGCTAACCACCTACAATGATTCGACGCTGGACAACGACGGCGATGGCAACCCTGACTACGAGCTTTTGGATGCCTATTTCAATTACAGCGATCCCAGCACGTCGTCGCGGGATACACCACTCGACTTGACGTATGGAATCATCCCTACAGTTGGAGGTGGTGCTGAACCTGACCTAGGCACGATTCCCCAGTTTAGAACCGCTTATCTTCAGCGATTGGCTGACCCTACCCTTCCCTACAATGTCGTCACAAATCCGTACCGCACAGTTGACTTGATTTCAATCGATCTGACAGTTTTTACGGGTGAAGACCGAGACGAGAACATCAATACTGGCGGAGCAAGTTACGCCACCAGTTCTCGGCAGCGAAACGGTTTCATTCGCACTTTTGATTCCGGCGGGACTTCATCAACAACAGCCGCTGGCGCGCTTTTCTCCTACGAAACGGCGCCAACTGTATCTGCCGGAACGACTCTGACCAGTGATGATTATTTTTCGTTCTCAGGAACAAGCCCATTTATTCAGAACTCCCTTAGCTTTTTGAATACGGCGACAACCGGAGCACTCAATCGCGGCGATATAAACAACGTGGTTGATAGGCGCAACGGACGCAGTAACCCCGGCTTTGTAGGGTTCCAGCCAAGCATTGGCAGTCAAAGTCCGGCCGGTGTGACAACGAACGATCGCAACTTGCCGATCCAGCCTTTTTCGTTGCATCCATGGCTGAATCGACCGTTTGCTTCGCATCTTGAACTGATGATGGTGCCCGCCTGTTCTCAGACGCGGCTCTTAGAAGAGTACACGCACAACCTGGGTGGCGATCCTGATGTATACCCCGATACAGCAGGCTCTGGTGCGGATGATCCTGTCGTGTTCAATGCTCCTTTTCGGCACTTGTTGAATTTCTTCCACAGCAGTGATGAAGGCTCTTCGGTTGCTGAGTTCGGTCGCTTGTTTGATTTCGTTCATACGCTTCCTCGTTTTCGAGGCGAAGTCGACATGATCACACCAGCCCAGCTAGCGGGAGGCACCACGGCCCAGCAAGCCGAACTGGCTCGCATGAGGACGCTGCTTGCGCCGCCATTTAATTTCTCTTACGACAATCTGCGTCAAGGCCGTGTGAACTTGAACACCCTGGCTGAATTTCAAGTTTGGGCGGGGCTGATGCAGGGCCATTTGAATGATCCCGAGTTCACGTCACCCGCCTTGGCCGGCGGAGTGTTGTCGTTTGAAAGTTTTCTGTTGAATCGAAGAGGCTATGCCGTTGGAACGACGCCAAGCGCGTTTGTAAACGCACCACGACCAACCACTGGCTACAACTACAATCCGAATAAATTTGATCCGCGGTTTCCCACTCAGTTTGCCGGCGTCTACAAACCCGGAACCGATGCGATCTACGCTCCATTGCTTCGCTCGGCAGCAGACACCGACTTACTCCGCAGGAGGGAAGTAAACGGCACAGTACTGCGAGGGTCTGGAACCGTGGATACAAGTGATCCTGCTGCTGGCCCACCGACGACCGCACAAATGTTTGTTCGCAGCGCGACACAGGCTCCGCTTCCGACGTCGGCAACAGAGCTGCATATGAATCGAGATCGCAACCCGTTCATTCGCTATCAGACGGCGATGAGGATGCCTAACTTGGCATCTAATAATTCGCAGATGTTTTTGATGCGAATGAAAATGGGTTTCTTTGAAGTCGACGCTGGAAACATTGACAGCGTGGGAGCGGAATACAAAGCGGATGTCGGCCAGAGTGATCGTTATGGCGCGATGTTCATTATCGACCGTTCGCGACCGGTTGGGTTTTCTCCCGGTCAAGATTTGAACGTTCGCGAAACTATCGTTTTTGAGAGTTATGACCAATGATGCACTTGCACAACCAAAAGAAATCTACGGCGTTTACGCTGGTAGAAATGTTGGTCGCAATGGCGATCACGATGCTGATGATGGCCGCACTTGCGCGTGCCTTCGGATTCGTAGGGGAGGCTGTCAAAGACAGTCGCGCCGACGTGGAAATGTCCGGTCGTCTAGTGGATATTAATGCGCGGTTGGCCGACGAATTAAAACGATGCACCGTTTCGCTTCAGCCTGCGGTAGAAACCGATGATCCATTGGGATATTTCCTCTACTCAGAGGGGCCAGTCACTGATGTGACTTCTTCTGTTTTTCGCGCCACTCCAGATGCCGATGGCAATCTGATTGACGCGCGATACGGTGATTTTGATGACTACCTTGCCTTCACGGCGGTTGCAAAAGGCAATAGTTGGTTTACTGGCAAAGTCCCTCGGTTTTTGCTGGATATGAAGAAGGTCGATTTGTTGCCTGTGAATCAGGACGCTAGCACGACCAACGATGTTGCGTATGACCCTACTCAATTCCCGGGCTTGCCACTCGATCCGATCGTCATTGAATCGAAATACGCGGAGCTCGTTTACTTTGCGAGTCCTGAGTACGTTGTCAGTTCATTGTCGACCGCGCCGGTCTTTGTTGACGACGACAACAATTTGCTCCCGGATCGGCTTAATCTTCATCGCCGTGTCTTATTGATTCGTCCGGATCTTGTTTTGACGTCGCCCACCGATGCTGTGGGAACGGAGGGGGCGCTGGCAGTCTATCCGGTTGTCACGGGCGCAACCGCCCTGCGTTGGATGCGGGCAGACGATTGGCCCATCGGAAATACAACGGTGCATACGACCAATCTGGCTCCTGCTACCGATCCGGCAGCATGGCAATATGGAATGGCCGGTGTTCATCAGCAGTGTGATCTTTCGCTGCGTCGGCGGTTCGATGCCACCGGTCAGCACTTGCCAACAGTGGCAGCCAACTCGTTATCGGATCTTTCCAAACCACACAATCGGTTTGGCCATATTCGTGTTCCGAGTGCTGCAATTGGCGGGTCCGGATCGGCGATTACATCAATGCCAATTCTTGCCTTGGGCGGTCCACCAGCGGTGCTGGGTGCGGCGACGACAGGGAGTGATCAAGTTCCTCCGCCGCTTGGCCCAGTGATCCCGACGGGCGAATCCAGTGTGTTGACGCCCTACCAATTCAGTGGATTCATTCGGCCCGAATTCGTATTGGGGACGAATGTTGCGCATCGTGAGGTAGCCGGGGACGCTTGGGGAAGCGAACGGCTAGGTGAAGACTTGCTGACCAACAATGCGTTGGCCTTCGATGTTCAAATTTACGATCCTCAGGTTACACAGTTTTCAACAAGCAACGGTTTAGTCGTGGGGCCGAACGACTCCGGCTATCGCCAAGCGGTTCTGGAAAAAATTGCTGCGGTGACATCGGGAAGCACTCCTGTTAGGGAAACCTCGCAAGGTGGTTTTGTTGATCTCGCCTATCCAATCCTAGCGGGCGGTTCTCTACGCGGATGGCGACCGCGTTTGGCTGATAGTCAAGCCACCGCGACCACGTTGGCGGTGGGAACTACCAATAACTACCTCAATACGCCGTTCTCTGGCGTTTCACAATCCAGTACGTCGGCGTATATCCTGTCTGATGCATTGCAGCGCAGTGGACGACTGATCTCTGACGCCTCAGGGAACATTCGTCTTTTCCAGCCCGCCTTTGATACTTACACGACGGCATACGAAGTGGACGGCATGTTGCAAGGCGCTGTGCCCAGCGCGAATGGTTCTCAGTGGCGAGATGTTACGGACATTAGTTTGGTTGACTTGGGAGCCGATGGCATCGACGGTGACGTAAATGCAGGTGCTGATGACGTGGATGAGCGTGAAACGTTGCCGCCATTTATTGACAGACCCGAAGCCATTCGTGTCACCATCCGAATTGAGAATCCGTCCACCCGTTTGATTCGGCAGGCGTCGGTTGTTCACCGTGATTAGACGTCAGTTAGATCAGCGGCGTGCGATAAAGCGGCTGGTGGTTGTGCAATGAGTCGCCAAGCATCCTTGGAAGAGTTGACATGAAACGGTCGCATTCGATCTTGCTCTCGGTGACCGTGGTTGCGGCTTCGGTGACTCGTTTGTATCTCCTGCGAGGTGCGGCGGCGGCTACTTCCGCGGTCTTGGTCGCTGAGCGTTTGTACGACGCGTCGGTGATCACACAATTGTCGTTTGATCCCAATGCGATTGTCTTGCTGGCTCCCGGCCCCGATGAGTTGCCCGGCCAAGCTGAACTTGATGATGACTTTGACGGTGTCATCGACAACCGAGCCGAAATGGGCGCCGTCGGCAGCGATGATGTGTGCTTGGCTCCCTGGAATCCCGGCTACCAAGCCGCCGCGGATCGCGGTGACGCGGTCGAAATCAGTCGCGGCGCGTTCGTCGACGACGGTCCCGTGTCGGTCGGCAAAGCTGCCGCCAACGGCGTCTCACTTTCGCCCGGTCAATCCGACCACCGCCGGTTGTTGATCACCGGAACGACCCGAGGGCGCACCTGGTCACGGATGATCATGGATCATCGGTGAGCCGGTGGCGTTTGAGACGATCTGCGATTTGACAAATGGTTCGGTTCGGAAAAGCACCTGTCGTGGTGCCGAATCGTTAGCCGCTGGCGCTAGCCACGGGCCCGTTGTTGGGAAGTTTGCTGGTGTGCCCGTGGCTAGCGCCAGCAGCTGATGGGGCGGGTGACGGCGGCGGCTGGCGAGGGTGGTTGGGCTTGTACAGATACCCTGCGGCTGGCGGAGCGCTTAGAATCGGTTGGTCCTTGTGCGTTTGCTGTTCGTTCCTCCACCGCTTTTGCTGCAGGTTATTGATGCGACTCTCTGCGATCGTTGTTTTTCTGGTTTTCGGCCCGGCGTTTATCGGTGCTGCGTTTGCGGCTGATCAGCCGAACGTATTGATCATCATGGCGGATGATTGCACGTTCAGCGATTTGCCTCTTTATGGTGGTCGGAATGCCCGGACGCCTCACATCGATCAAATCGCGTCGCAAGGTTTGACGTTTGAGCATGCGTACCTTTCCGAAGCGATGTGCCAGCCGTGTCGCGCCGAACTGTTTTCGGGGCTGTTTCCGATGCGGAACGGTTGCAATTGGAACCACTCCGCCAGTTTGCCGCAGACAACCAGCATGCCGCAGCACTTGGGAAAAGTCGGCTACCGAGTCGGGATCGCCGGCAAAGTTCACGTGCTCCCCAAGCAGGCGTTTCCGTTTGAAAAGGTTGGCGGGTTCGATTCCAACTGTGTGCGCAATCCGACTCAGGCCTGCGACCCTGGTTCGGTGCGAGAGTTCATGTCACGGTCCAGCGAGCAGCCGTTTTGCTTGGTGGTGGCGCTCGTCGAACCACATGTTCCTTGGGTGATGGGCGATGCGTCGGCGTATCCGCCCAAGCAAATCAAACTGCCCGCCAACCTGGCGTCCACGCCCAAGACCCGGGAAGCGTTCAGCCGGTACTTGGCTGAGATTACTTACATGGACGGCCAAGTCGGCACGTTGATGCGGACTCTGGCGGAAACGGAGCATGACGACGACACACTGGTCCTGTTCACGTCCGAACAGGGGGCGCAGTTTCCCGGATGCAAATGGACCAATTGGGACACCGGTCTGCACACGGCGTTGGTCGCGCGTTACCCGGGCGTCGTGCCGGCGGGAAAACGCACCGACGCGATCGTTCAGTACGCCGACGTGTTGCCGACTCTGTTGGAATTGGCGGGCAACAAGCCCGGTGAAAGCGAATTGGACGGCAGCAGTTTTGCCGGCGTGCTGAAAGGCAACGCTCATTCGCATCGTAAGTACGCCTACGGGACGCACAACAATATTCCCGAAGGACCGGCCTATCCGATTCGAACGGTCACGAACGGCCAGTACCGGTACATCCGAAATTTGCAGAGCGACAATTTGTACATCGAAAAACACTTGATGGGGATCAAGGGCAACGGCCAGCTGAATAATCCTTACTGGCAACAATGGATCTTTGATTCCGGCAGCAATCCCGGGGCTTATCGATTGGTGCAACGCTACATGCAGCGGCCTGCCGAAGAGCTCTACCACACGCAGATGGATCCGTACGAATTACGGAATCTGGCAAGCAGTCCCGCGGCCGCTGAGATCAAATCGGAATTGAGCCAGGAGCTGGATCGTTGGATGAAATCTCAGGGAGATCCCGGAGCTCAGCAGGATACGCCGCAGTCGCACCAAGCGGCCAAAGCGGGCAACCATCGTTTTCGCGCACCGATGACTACGGAAAAACAATCAGCGGATTGAACGCCGCCCCTAGGTTGCCTTACGTGGGATTGCGAGAACCGGGGCTGATGGATGCGCGTGTGGCGACGTCCCAACGTTGGCACAGGTATTTCAGAAAAACGGCTTCCGCGGTAGCCATGTGATTTCGGTTCAGCAAACTCTCTGCGAAGCCTTCCGCCATCGCTTCGCGCTGTCGTCGGGGCACCAGATTGAGTGTTGCGACGGCTTCTTCTAAGTCATTCATGTCGAACGGTTCGATGTCCATCAACCCGACGGGGCCCAAACCGGTAAAACCCCACATGCGTTGGAACCGCAGTTCGCCTAGCCCTTGGTCTCCCATCGTCACTCCGATCGAAATCACCTGCAATGCTTCGGCAAAGAGGGTTCGGAAATTCTTGTACTTCACTTTAACGCCCTTCCGCTTGCCAGCGTACGCCTCCAAAAACACCGACAACCAGCACTGCAGTTCCCAATCATTGGGCGCAGCTGCAGCCTGAATCTGCTTCAGCGTTTCTTGGACACTTGCGTTTTGGTCGTTATGGACGTGTTTCAGGGTTAGTTCCAGCAACGCGAACCATTCTTCGTCAGTGACGTTGCCAATCATCGACCAGAGCGATTCGATGGGGCCGCTCATTTTGCCGTCCTGGATGGTGGCTGCGATGGGGCGGTGGGATTCAGGAAACAACAGCAACGCAGGTACCGTTAGCATGACGGCAGCGGGGTCTAGGAACAGCTCCATCGTTTGGACGGGAAGGTCGGCCAGCGAACGCATCATCGATGTGTCGTCGCCACTGGCACGTTGAGGTTGTTTGTCATCTTCGCTTTCGTACAAAGGCACTCCATCCCAACGCCGGTCCGCCTTTTTGATCCGTCTTTCGAGCTTGGGGTGGGTATCGAGCAGGCCACCTGATTTGCCATTGGCTTGGGCAAACATCAAGTGTCCCAGTTTGCGACCGTCCGGACCGGCAATCCGGCCGTGAGTATCGTGTCCCAAGATTCGTTTCAGCGCGTCGCCAATGGGTTCCCAGGAGCCCAGGATTTTGGAAGCCAAACGGTCGGCGCGCATTTCGCGTTTGCGATTGGTCATCGCCATGACGGCGGCGCCCACCAGTGACGAAATCAGTCCCATCGGCCACAACGCGACGCCCAGCACGGTCAGGAAAAATCCCCACTGCAAACTCATCATCGCAAAACGGTAATTGCTTGACGATCCAAACAGCAGTCCGGTGCCTTTGCGAAGCATCCATTCGGCGGTGTGCCGAACGCTATTGATGCCCAGTTCGACGGCCAACAGTCGCATGTTGTGAACCATGTCACCATTGCGGATGTGAGCCAGTTCGTGAGCGATGATGCCGCGCAGTTGCTGACGGCTCATGTGTCGCAGTCCACGCGTGACGACCAGCACGGACTGGTTGCGTTTGCGTCCGACGACAAATGCGTTCATGCCCTCTTCGCTGGACAGCAGGTACAGCGCAGGGACGGGCAATCCAAATTGATCAGACAGTTCACGCACGATGTTGGGCAGTGCCTGCAATTCACCAGGGGCGGATTGGTCCAGCGGCAATGCGCCAAGTTTTTCTGCCATCGCGCGGCCGCCTTGGGCCAAGCGTCGTAGGTGATAGATCGTCGCGACGTTGATGATCAGAACACTTAGAGTTCCACCGATAAAGAAACCAGTGACAAAGTACCAACCCAGAATGGGCATCTGCGTCAGGGCGGTTTCGATATCCCAGGCCATCAAGGATTCTTTCAGCGGCACCCAGTCGCTGTCGTTCAGCCCGGTCACCAAGTGCGCAGCTTCTTCGCCGCCGACCAGATCAGAACCAAGGATGTCACGTGCCGCCTCGAATTTTTTCAGCTTGTACATCTGCAACGCGCCAAAACCGTAGCCCAGTCCGATTCCGGACAGGACAAAGGTAAGTAGTTGTGCAAACATGCTGACGAGAGCGACCGAAAGCCAGGAAAGCAGAGTACGCATGGGGAACGAATCGTCGGAATACAAAGGCTGGAACTGGCCCTCCCCCTCGCAGTTCCGCGGTGGGGTACCAAGGAAACCCTAGCTTCCGTTTTGCACACGCGCGTTCGGGGCGTGAACAAACACCCACAAGCGTGCCGGGTTATGGCGATAAATCCGAATCCAACAGGGCACGGGAGTCCGGTTATTCGGATTCGCGAGGGATCAGTTCCATGACGACTTCGATTCGTTTTTTGCCCGGTTCGGTGAGCGTTACCGAAACGTTGCGGTCTCGCAGCTCCTTTTCCTTGGGCACCTGGTAATCGTCATGCGAAACACTGATCGACATTTTCCCCAAGGGCACGTCGCTTAGGATTGCCACCCCGTCTTTGTCGGACGTGCTCTCGTATCGCTGGGGCGACTTACAAAGCCGGTGCGGTTTGGGAGTCCAATCACGATCAAGAAAATCGGCGGTGGGGTAGATGGCACCAAGCCATTGCGATCCCGACATCTCAAATAGCTGATTCGGCCACGTCGCAAGCTTCGCTCCAGGCAGCGGTTTTCCGTCGGGTGTTTTGACGCTCACCTGGATTGACGCGGTTGGCGTCATCGGGATTTCCAAGTCGTCCCAAACGTCATGGCCGGATCCGTCATCGTCAAATTCTTTTTCGTCCAGATCGTGGGTGATTCCACGGGTAAAGAAACCACCCGGTCCTTTACTGTCGATTATCCATCCGTCGCAAATCGCGATGAACTGAAGCTTGCCGGTCGGCGGCAACGACGGGAAATGATACGATCCATCGGGGCGAATTTCAGCAAAATCTTTCCAGCCGATCGACGCATTTTCCTTGGCGTGAACGTTACCATCGGGTTTGGGAATCGACCACGAAATCACAACGCCATTCGTGACGGGCCGTTTCACGTCATCCGAAAGCGTGCCGAATATTTCCAGCCCATTCTTGAGGGCCAGTCCACGCAGAGAGACCTTCTTTGATTCGGCAAAGTTGAGCGACAGAACTCGGCTAAACAAATGTCGCTGCTGTTCGCGATCGGCGCGCACTAACATGGTCTGGCGGCGACCGCGTGGAATGGATCGCGAACGCAGCACACCGGGGCCTTCGCCCGCGATGAATTTGGGTTGGTTACCCGCGATCAACACGCTCAAGTTGGGGATGATTTGACGTTGGGGATCGACGGCTGAAACAATCAGTTCGCAACCGGGAACCATCTGTTCGGTACAAGGGACGGCGGCGCAGGGAGTTTCGACGCGCCGCGAAATGAATTCGGCATGCGAAAGCGAATACGTGACCACCGTGGTGTGAACCCAGTCGGGATGCCTGCCGAATTTTTCGGGGACTTTGAATGTCGCTTTGCCCATTGCATCGGTAAAGACTTCCGGGCGTTTTCCAACGTTCGATGTCGGCCAGCCGTAGTGACTGCCTGGATCCTCTTTGACTCGCAGGCCAGTTCCAATGACCCGCACTCCCTGGAGTGGTTTGCCGGTTTCGTCGGTCACGGTCAACAAAAAATCGCCCGTGGGAACAGGGTGGGTGATCCGGTTGGGATCCAGTTCATCGGCCGATGCTGCCGGAGGGAGTGAACAAGAAAAGAGAATCGCGGATGCGACGATCGCGGTGGCCTTTGTCACTGGAAATCTCTTTTGAACGGGGAGCCGATTTTGCCCAGGGCTGGATGACAGAGGAAATTGTAAAGGATCGGCTCGGCGATTAACGCGTTTGGCAGCAGACGTTTTCGACGGCCGCCGGGGCAACGGGCAAGTTGCCCAGAGTTTGGACTGAAGGTAAAGGACTAAAAGATCTTCTTGAGCCCGTCGCTTAGGCTGTGCGACCGCTGGACCAAAGCTGCGTTCAGAACTTCAATTGCGACTCTTGATTCTAAGGTCACGCCGGCACGTACACCAACGCACGGATCGTGACGACCCTTTTCGAGCTCGAAATCGATCTCTTTCAAATTCTTGCGGATTGATTTTTGTGGTTTATTGATCGTCGAGGTGGGTTTAAATCCAACGCGGAAGACCAGCGGCATGCCGGTCGTGATGCCGCCGATCAATCCGCCATGCGTGTTGCTGACGTAGCCGCTTGATCGAATGGGATCGTTGTTTTCGCTGCCTGTTCGTGCGATCACGTCCAGCCCCGATCCTACTTCACAAGACTGCACGGCGTTGAGCCCACCAAGCATCCCCATGATTCGCGCTTTTAGACTTTGATAAAGCGGTTCGCCCAACAGCGGCGGAACGTTCAACGCCACAATTTCGACGGCCGCGCCGATCGAATCGCCCTCTTTGCGAGTGCTCTTAATCAGCTGGGCAGCTTCGTCGGCAAACGTGGTGTCGAGGCTGTGGATTTCCGCCGACTGCATTTTCTGTTGCACCGATTGGATCTCGGATTGGTCGATCGATAATTTTCCTGTATCGGTGATGATGTTTTGAAAATGATCCGAAAGCGTCGTCTTGGATGTCAACGAACCGACCTGGCAGATTGACGACAGCAGCACCGTGCCGAACGTCTCTTGCAAATACAGTCGTGCGATCGAACCACCGATCACATCCGCGATCGTCGACCGATAACTTGATCGCCCGCCTCCGCGCACATCGACAAACCCCGATGACTTGTGGAATTTGACCAAGTCCGTGTGTCCCGGTCGAACTTCTCCTTGTTCGCCTGTGAACTGCGTGTAGTCTCCCGATTTTTTGGAGGTCGACAAAACGATCGCGGCAATCGGTTCGCCCGTCGTATAGCCTTCCTCGTAACCCTCGGTCTGAAAGGACTGTCCGTCGACGTTGACCGACAGCTGACTGCCGCCCAAAAGTTTGTCGTGGTCGTCCTGGTAGATGCCTGACAGGAAGATCACTTTGTCTTTTTCGTTGCGTGGCGTGCCGTGCTTGTTGCCACCGGGGCGTCGCCGATCCAAGAATGGCTGCACATCGCTGCGGCGCAGGTAGTAACCCGCCGGGCAGCCAAATATGATCGCGCTGATAGCAGGCCCATGCGATTCGCCGGCGCCGGCGACCGAATAAAGTGGTCCACCCAAAATTTCCATTTGTATTCTCTTGTAGTCCACAACCGTTTTAGCAACGCACTGCAAAACGGGACAATTGCCGCGGCTGCGGCCAGCATTAGTACGTCACGCTGGTAAACCAGCGTTCTGAAACCAGTTTCGCCAGTTCGATCGTTTTTGTCGACCGGAGGGACCGTCCACGAAACGCAGGCAAGCCCTTGGCCGAAGTCACTCGCGATCAATCGGTGGTCTATTTCGCGGGCGCTTTGGTCGCGTGATTGATAAGGTGACCAACGTATTTGCCAAGTCGAACAGGGGGCTTGGCGGCTTGGCGCGGAAGCGTTTTGATCGCCGCCGTAACGGCATCGTTCAAGTCGGCGTTCATGTCCAGCACATTGAGCGCCTCGATGGCAGCGTAATGACCGTAGTCGTTGACATTGGCAAGTTCGATGAGTCGGTTCGTGGCAAATTTCTGCTCCAGTTTGGCTAGCAGTAGTTCGTCGCAGGCAGCGATGGCGACGCTGGGAGATTCGTCCGCGGCCATCAATTTTAGCCTTGCCGCCTTTTCGGCTTCCATCGCTTTGACCTGGGGATGATTCGGTCCATAGGAATGGAGCAGCCGTTGAATGTCGGACGGGGCATTTTTGACAGACCAGAACCGAACGACGCTATCCCTGTCATCCAGGGAAATGTTCGTTCCCATCGCTGCGTCAACGATTTGCTCGAAAGGCACTTCACCCGAACGAGCATATTCAAGCGGTGACAGGCTGCCACTGCGGCGGTGCATTTCGGCTTCGGGAAAGACGCCCATGTCGCGAGTGTCGATCATCCAGTCGCGGACTGCCTGACGCATGGTTGCGACTCGCTCGGCGTGCTCTGGTTTGGTTGCCAGATTGATTGTTTCGTCCGGATCGCTTTCCAAGTCGAACAACTCTTCGGTCGGTTTGGTTTTCCAGACTTTGGCTTGCGCGTCGTTTAACTTGCCCGCATCGAACATTTCTTTCCAAAGACGTGTCGTCGTCGTTTGGAACATGTAGTCGACGTACTTTAGGTAAGGCCGGTGTGGGTAGAAATGTTTCATGTAGACATAGCGGCCGTCGGTGCAGGACCGGACCATGTCGATGCGTTCGTCCATTCGGCCGCGGTATCCGAACAAGTACGATTTGCTTTTACCACTGAACTTGCCTGCAAACGGAACTCCCTGCATGTTCGTTGGCGGTTTGACTCCAGCCAAGCTGATCGCGGTTGGCCCCATGTCCACAAACGACGTCAAGCGATTGGACATCGCGCCGCTTTGATAGTCGGCCGGCGCCAAATCTTTGAATTTCGCCGGGACGTGCAAGATGAACGGCACATGCAGCCCCGAATTAAACGGCCAGCGTTTGCTGCGCGGCATGCCGCTGCCGTGATCGCCGTAGTAAAACACAATTGTCGAATCAGCCAGCCCGTCTTTATCCAACTGTTTTAGGACTTTGCCCACCTGCGCGTCCATCTCCGTCATTTTGTCGTAGTACTGGGCCCAGTCGCGACGGACTTCGTAAACGTCTGGTTGATAAGCGGGAACGCGAGCATTGGCGGGATCATGGATCAACGTATGCGGCTTGCTGCGAATCTTACTTTCGTGGCTGATCGTGATATTGAAGATCGAAAAGAAAGGCGTCTGCTTGCTGGGGCGGTCACGCCAATGAGCTTTCTTGCTGCTTTGGTCCCAGTCGACGTCGCCGTTGGCAAAGTTGTAGTCGGTCTTGGAATTGTTAGTGCAGTAGTAGCCGGCTTCCTTTAATACCTGGGGATACAGTTTCAAGTCGGCTGGCAGTTTGACCCCGCTACGCATGTGATGGCCGCCCAAGCTGGTTGCGTGCATACCGGAAATCAGCGTTGTTCGTGCGGGGGCACAGACGGGCGCATTGGACCAGCACATTTTGTAACGCAGTGATTTCTGTGCCAACGCATCCAAGTTTGGCGTGTCCGCATACTCGTCGCCGTAGCACCCCAATTGCGGACCATTGTCTTCACTGGTGATCCACAAAATGTTGGGACGATCGGCAGCAATCGCAGATGACGTCAGTAGGAGGACACACAGCCCAGTACGTAGCAATGGATTCATGTTTGACTCAGAAGACAAGAGGACAGGAGAGGCGATATTGTAGTCGCCAGCGATGTTAGGCGAACAAGTCACTGACGACCCGGCCGTGCACGTCGGTCAGGCGGTAGTCGCGGCCAGAATAGCGGAACGTAAGGCGTTTGTGGTCGATCCCCATCAGGTGCAAAACCGTGGCGTGCAGGTCATGCACATGAACACGTTTGTCGATCGCGTGCATGCCGAATTCGTCGGTGGCCCCATAGGTCAGGCCGCCTCGCACGCCGCCGCCAGCAAGCAGCATGGAAAAGCCCGTGTTGTGATGATCGCGGCCGGCTTTCTTGAGGTCTTTTGATTTGTCGATCTGTGCGTACGGTGTGCGTCCAAATTCGCCGCCCCAAATGACCAGTGTGTCCTCCAGCATTCCGCGTTGTTTCAGATCGGTAAGCAGCGCTGCGGTCGCCCGGTCGCTGTCGGCGCAGAGCGTTTGGTGCCCTGAGTTGTTGTTCTTGTGAGTGTCCCAAGGTTGCTTGCTGCCTTTTTTGACATAAAAACACTGGACGACTCGCACGCCCCGTTCCAGCAATCGACGGGCCAGTAGACAACTGCGTCCAAATTCGCTGTCGCCGTAGGATTCGCGCGTGGCCTGAGATTCGTTTTTCAAATCAAACGCCTCGGAGGCTTCGGACTGCATTTTGAAAGCCATCTCCATCGCGCGGATGTGCGTCTCCAAAGCAGCTTCGCCGGGGCGGTCGGCCAAGTGTTTTTTGTTCAGCGTCTGAATTAGATCCAGTTGTCGACGCTGCGTGGAGCGGTTCATGCTGGGGTGACGAATGTTTGCGATCAATTTTTCGATGTCGCGATGATTGGTGTCGACCTCGACGCCTTGATGCTGGCCAGGCAGAAACGCATTGGACCAAAGCTGCGGACCGACGACGGGCTGCCCCGGTGCGAGCGCGACAAACGAAGGGAGGTTTTCGTTTTCACTGCCCAGGCCATACGACAACCACGAACCCATGCTGGGGCGGATGGGCTGCTGATTGCCGGACTGCATCAATAGTAGTCCGGGTTCATGATTGGGGACGTCGGTATGCATCGACCGAATGTTGCAAAGATCATCGGCGTGCTGAGACAATCGCGGGAACAATTCGCTCATCTCCATGCCGCTTTCGCCGTGTGCAGCAAATTTGAAAGGCGACGGCATGTATCCCGCCGCGCGATTGGCATTGAAAAGTTCTTGGTCGGGTGCCTTGCCTTCGTGTTTGGCCAGTGCTGGTTTGGGGTCGAACGTATCGACGTGTGACGGCGCTCCGTTCATAAACAAAAAGATGACCCGTTTGGCGCGAGCCGGATGATGCAGCCCATTTGTTGCGGGTGTCTTGCCGTCGGACCCGAGCGATTGCTGAGCCGACATCGCACCGAGCAATCCTACGGTGCCGAACCCCGCGCCGGCGGTGCGAAAAAAGTCGCGTCGTTGTGGTTGATCATGCGTCATGGAAAATCGTGGGAATAAAAGGCGGCGGGGCGGCTCAATCGATCATGAACATTTCGTTGCTGATCAATAACGCTTGCAGGTACTGTGGCCACGCCTGCTGGCTACCGTCGAGGAGATAGTTTTCGCCAAGCGTGATCTCCTGGCGGGTTGGCTGCCGGGCGTAAAGAGTTTGATACGCGGTTTGAATCGCCGACTGGTGCGACTGGCTGGTGATTGGGATGCGGTCGGACAACGCCGTGGATTGGGCAATCAAAAAGGGGCTGTTCAGCAAAAACAGTTTTTGCAGCGGCGTCGTTGTCTCGTGCCGTTTGGCACTGTGCGCATTGGGATCCGGGAAATCGAAACGTGCCAAAAGCGGATTCAGGCCCAGGCGACTGATTTTGCTGTAAAGCGTCCGCCGCCTTGAATCTTTCGTGTCGGGCTCAATGGAAACGCCACCGATGCTAGTTTCCATTCGTCCGGCCACGGCCAACAATGCATCGCGGTATCCTTCGGCGCTTAGCCGTCGACGATTCATCCGCCAGCGAAGTGTGTTTTCAGGATCGATGGCGGCTTTGGCGGGATCGATGTCACTGGATTGGCGATAAGTCGACGAAAGGACAATCTCGCGTTGCAGCCATTTCAAGGACCAATCGTTTTCCATGAACCGTACCGAAAGATCGTCTAGCAGTTGAGGATGAGTCGGGCGGGAACCAAACTTTCCAAAATTGCTGGGCGTTGCGACCAACGGGGCTCCCATCAATTGCATCCAAATGCGATTGACGATCACACGCGCGGTCAGTGGGTTTTTGCGATCCGCGATCGCGTTTGCCAAATCGCCTCGGCCGCTCCCGTTGCTGAGCGGGATGGGTTGTTTGCTTAGCACGGTCAAAAAGGTCCGTTCAACCAAGGGGCCTTTGTTCGTTGCGTCGCCACGGATCTGAATCGCAATGTCGGTCGGCTTTCCTTCGCGGACGATGTGGACGGCGTCTTGCGGTTTCTTGGCTTCGCCCTTTTTCTTCTTGCCGGTTTGTTTTTCGACCGTGTCATTGATGGGGCGATTAAACATCTCGGTGCCGGCAAAGACTCCTGCCAAGGCGTAGTAGTCCGACGTGGGGATTGGATCGAATTTATGATCGTGGCAGCGTGCACAGGCGACGGTCAAACCGATCAGGCCTCGCGATACCGTATCAATGCGGTCTTCCCATTCGTCGGCCATCACGGTCGGGTCGTTGCGGCGATAGTACTTGGGGCCAAGGCCAAGTAACCCCAGAGCAAGGTGTGCGTCTTGGTCGTCCGGAACGATCAGGTCCGCGGCCAGCTGCAGTTTGATGAATTGATCAAACGGCATGTCGCCCGCCAGCGCGCTGATGACCCAGTCGCGGTATCGGTACGCGTTGGGATACGTTAGCGAATCGTTGCCGCCGACAATGTGAGCTTGGTCTTCGGCATACCGCACGACATCCAGCCACATGCGGCTCCAGCGTTCGGCACGACGTGGATCGCTCAAAAGACGCTCGATTAGGCGTTGATACGAAGTGGGCGAATCATCGGACAAAAAACGCTCAACATCGCGGGGCGTCGGTGGCAATCCGGTCAAATCAAACGTTACGCGCCGAATCAGAGTTTGGCGGTCGGCGGCGGCGTTGGGGGCGATGCCAGCGGATTCGAGTCGATGGAGCACGAACGCATCGATTTTGCCCGCGGCCCAGTCTGTCGCTTTCGCCGACGGTGGTTGGTGCTTGATGGGTTCTTGAAACGACCAAAACGCTCTGGCTTGGTCCCAGTCGATGTCGCTGGCAGGGTTGGACTGGGGAAGCGAATCGTTGGCGCGCGGATCGGCGGCCCCTAGTGCGATCCATTTTTCAAAATCTTGGGCGACCGCTTCGCTCAGTTTTCCGTCCGGTGGCATCTCCATTTCTTCGTAACGAATCGCCGCCAGCAGCAAACTCTTTTCTGGTTCGCCGGGCATCACTGCGGCGCCATTGTCGCCGCCGCGAACCATTGCGTCGGGGTGATCCAGTCGCAGTCCGCCTTGGATGACGTCCGAATCGCCGGAGTGGCACTCGTAGCAGTGCTGAACCAATACCGGGCGAATCTTGCGTTCAAAGAACTCAATTTGCTGGTCTTGTTGTTCGTTGGCGCTGGCAGGCAGGCAGAAGACTGCCAGGCAAAATGAGACCGCCAGGCACAACGAAACTGCTAGACGCAATGAAACCGACCGGGAAATCAAGCGTGTAAAGTGCACGGTGATTGCAAATTCAGGGAGGGGAGGCAGGGGCGGCGGGTTGGCCGTCAGGAGGGACCTCCATTCTAGCGGAATCGGTACTCCGCGACAGCAAAATTTAGCTTTCCTGCGATGCTCTTCGTGCGAATCCGATCAGTACCACAATCCTGCGACATGCCAGCGAGGCCCCTTGCGAACGCGGTTCTGGTCATGCGGTGCCAAACGTTGTCGCGGACGTGGAGTGTGCTGCAGTTGCGGCAAAACCGATTGGTCGGCCAAAAAGGATTCGCCGGCTGCGATGATTCGGCGGACACGTTCATCGGTGGGCGGGTGAGTCCGCAGCATGGCCGGAGTGGTTTGTGTCTTGCGCCCCGCGAAAATCCACGGAAAGCCTCCGCCGGATGTCGCACGTTCAAGTTTCGTCAGCGCGGACGCTAGGCCGCCCGCATCGCCAGTGAGAGCGACCGCGCCCAAGTCGGCATTGAATTCGCGCGCCCGTGACAAAGCAAGCTGCATCAAGTTGTTGATCATCGGAGCACTGATCAGAAGGATCGCAACCAGCAACAGCATGTAGCCACCATTCATCATCGCCGAGGGCACCGCCAAGAACAGCATCAGTTGTCCCATTTGCGAAAGCCCGCCGGTGATTCGCGAAACGCCATCCGCAATTCCCAGCACTCGCATGTCTTTGTGGCGAATGTGGCTGACTTCGTGAGCCAGCACACCGGCGACTTCGCGGGGATTCAAAATCCGTAGCAAGCCATCGGTGATCGCGACTGCACTATCGCGTTGGCTGCCGACGGCAAACGCATTCAACGTCCGCGACGGAATGTAGTACAGCTTGGGGGAAACCGGCAATTCTGCTCGCTGGACCAACTGAGCGAATAGGTCAATCAACTCGGGTGACGATGAGCGAGGGATTTCCTGGGCCTTGTACATCTTCAAGACCAACTGCGGCGACACGCGAGGGGAAAGGAACGCCATGGCCAAGCAAGTCGCGATGGCTAACCCAAATCCCAGCGGTCCGCCCAATACATAGCCGATCAGCGCAACGACGCAGGCCATTCCAAAGATGAGCAATCCCGATTGAATGCGATTGCCGCGGATGTTCGATGTGATGTGATCGTTGGGCACAGTCTGATGGCTTGGGAGAATGGAAACGTTGTCAGTCGAAACGCATTGTATCAAAACCACACCCAACGCAGCGGCCCGTTGGACGCGTCACCTTGCCCTTTGGTGCTGCTGAATACCGTTCGTTGCTGGCAGCACGCAGTAAGCAGACGGCAACAAAAAAGGGCCAGCGGGTGGTGTTCCCGCTGGCCCGATTGAATCAATCCCGTTAGGGTTCGATGGGTGGCCCACGCTGGCAAAGCCAACTGATAAACATCAGCGTGACTTCCGCCAACGTTGCCTCGGGAGAAAGGATCGCAAGCGCGAGTCGGGCCAATCGGTAACCGATTGAGAATCGCGCGTAGTTTACCTTGGCCTGGCTCCAGAGGCGTGCGACTTTTTTGACGCAGAACGCTGATCGCTGCCGACAACTGACGCCTTTGCGTTGACGGAATTCGCCAACGTTCCCATCAAGGCTTCGTGCCGAGTCGCGGTTGCTCGCTCGTGCTTTTCGCGTTGAGCCAACTCCTTTCGCTTCAACTCCTCGTCGCTCATTCGCGTAAAGTAGCTGCGGATCAAAAGAGCGCCGCCGACAACAAAGCTTGCTACAAAGACCAAGCCACCTTGCGTGTACAAGGCCGTTTCGAAACGACCTTCCCACGATTCTTGCTCGGGCCAGTGCGTCATCACCTCACGCAAGATCAAGTGACCATGCGAAAGGACCATCGTCGCGACCATGGTGATCGAACACCACACGGTCGTGATTAACTTGTGCTTAGGACTCATCGCAACCTCCTGTGGTGCAAGTGAAAGAAAACGGTCGAGCAGCAAACAGAATTTGCTGCCAATGAAAACTGCCGGTCGCAACGGTGCTGTTTGAAAAACAAAGTGTCTTGGCGGGACCGGGGGTCACGCATTCCAACCGGGCGACAACAAAGACGCGGTTGTCGGCGGGACGTTCGCGTTTTCGTAGGCAATTCGGACGGAAAATCACTGCGTCGTTTCAGCTTTGTGTACCACCCTCATTGCTGTTCTTTTGTTTTTAACAGTCGGCGTCGAACTGCAAGAAACGGCGGGTTTTGCGAAGGAAAGCCTGTCGCAGCCATGTTTTCGCAGAAAAGCAGCAGGACGCTGTGGATTCATTTCGCGCCCGCACGTTTAAAATAGAAGTGCCTGAATTGTTCGGCGCTCGTGATTAGTTTCACAAGCTGAATCAACAGTTCGGCTGCGACAACGGACCTTTCCGGCACTAAACTTAAAAGCCTCTTCTCCTTATCAAAAAACGCTCCTAAAGACCGCCAAAATGGTCACCAGCTCCTCTGGCAGCGTCCCTGACAATTCGAACCGCTTTTATCACGACAATTCGCAATTGTTCTGCGACTTACTTTCGCGTGCGCGGTCGGGCGATCTTGATGCTCTTGGAAAACTGCTTCAGTGGTACGTCAATTACTTAAGCATCCTGGCATCGTCGCAGATGGATCGGCGTCTTCGTGGTCGGATGAATTCGTCGGATGTGGTCCAAGAGGCGATGTTGGCCGCGCATCGCGACTTTGGCGATTTTCGCGGCGGCAGCCAGGGCGAACTGCTTGGCTGGCTTCGTCAGATTTTGATTCACACACTGCACCGAATGTTTGCCCGGCATTTTGCCGCGGAAAAGCGAGATGTGCGTCGCGAGCTTTCCTTGGACGAATTTTCGATGGGGGTCGAAGAATCGGCTTGCAACCTTGCCGCGATTTTGCCAGCGACTTGCGAATCGCCCAGCGGTCCGATGCAAGCCCGTGAAGACGCCGTTTCGCTTGCCAATCAATTGGAATGTTTGTCGGCACCGTACCGCGATGTGATTGTATTCCGAGTGTTGCAAGGGTTGTCGTTTGACGAGATCGGTTTGCAGATGCAACGCAGCAGCGGAGCCGTTCGCATGTTGTGGTTGCGGGCGTTGGAGTCGTTCAGAAAGCAATGCGAGGTAACTGATGAAAACTAGCGAACAGTTGTCAAATTTGGGATCCCAATGCGATGCCCTGCCAAGGGATGACGCCTTGAGTCGCGCAAGTGCGCAGCTGACTGATCAGCAACAGCAGCGTTTGACTTACTTGTTGGACGATTACTTGGCTGGGTTAGAGAACGGTGTTTCGCGAAACGTTGACGAAATTTGCGAAGCGAATCCAGATTTGGCGGACGCCATCCAAGCGTACTTGGTCACGATAAAAAAACTGTATGGCTTTGCCGCCGGGATGCGTGGTGCTGCCGCGATCGAAGCAGCAGCCTGCGAAAACGTCGGTGCCGAAGGTTCTGATCGAACGTTTCGTGATTTTCAGCTCGATGATTTCAAGATCATCCGCGAACTAGGCCGCGGTGGCATGGGGATCGTCTACGAAGCACACCAACAGTCGATCAATCGCCGCGTCGCGCTAAAGATTTTGCCGATGGCGTCGATGTTGGATGAACGCCAGTTGTCGCGATTTAAGAACGAATCGCGGGCCGCCGGTCAGCTTCAGCATCCGCACATCGTGTCGGTGTTCAGTGTTGGTTCGGACCAGGGTATTCACTACTACACCATGCAGTTGATCGACGGCACGCCGATTGATGCCTGGATTCAGCAGGAACGTGATCGCTGCGAATCAAACAGCCGCGTCGATTGGCGTCGCTGTGTGACATGGGCCATCCACGCGGCCGACGCATTGCACTGTGCTCACGAAAACGGAATCGTTCACCGCGATATCAAACCATCGAACTTGATTTTGGATGCCAGTGACAAAATCTGGGTCACTGATTTCGGTCTCGCACGTTTTCACACGAACCAAACATTGGGGAATCGGGCCAGCTTAGACAGTGGCAATCCGCAACAGTCCGGTGCAAAGCGGGATCGTGTTCAACAGGCATTGACGCATAGCGGTGATTTGCTGGGCACCATTCGCTACATGAGTCCCGAACAGGCGACCGGTCACAGCGAACTGATTGATCACCGCACGGATATCTATTCGTTGGCAGCCACTCTGTTCGAACTGCTAACGTTGGAACCAGCCGTCGAAGGTGAAAATGGACCGTCGTTGTTAAGCAAGATCGCTTCTGAATCAACCCGGAAGCTAACCTCCATTCGAAGTGATCTGCCAACGGATCTGAGTGTGGTGTTGCAAAAGGCGATGGCGAATTCCAAGGATGATCGCTACTTCACAGCGGACCAGTTTGCAGTCGATTTGCGAGCCGTACTAGACGGCCGCGCCACCGTCGCGAGACCACCATCGTGGATCAGTTTGACGGGGCGCTACGCTGCGCGGCACAAGCGAGTCGTCACCGCAAGTGTTTTGGCGACTGTGGCGGCGTGCATTGGATTGATCGTCGGCAGCGCGATGATCCTGAGCGAAAGTCAAAAAGCAAAAACCAGCGGCATGCAGGCGCAGCAGTATTTCAACCAGGCACGCGCGACCGTCGACCACCTAGGGACCGACGTCGCGACTCGGCTTGCATCGGTGCCCGGAGCCGAACGGATTCGACAAGACCTGCTGCACGATACGCTGCAGTACTACGAACAGTTTGTTGCACAAGCGTCCCACGACCCGAGCGCCGTGGGAGATCTGGCACGGACTTATCACCGGATCGGTGTGCTTACCACCGAACTGCACTCGTCTCAGCAAGCGGTGCCGCACTTTCAGCGCAGCGTAGATCTGTACGCACAGGTCATCGACGCCGATTCAGATTTGATTGACGATGAAATCCTGCATCAGTCTGCTGAAAACCTCAATTCGCTTGGTCTCGCTTTGGTCGACGTTGCTCGGACAGCCGAGGGAGCCAAGGCTTATGCTCAAGCTCGGGCGATTCAGCAGTCACTGGTCGACAAGCAACCTGGCAATATCGATTTTGCGACACAGTTGGCTTTGATTAAGAACAACACCGGTTTGTTGGCTCGTCACCAAGGCGATCTCGAATCGGCTCGGCAGTGGTTTGCTGACGCCAATGACCAGCTCGAATCCCTTGTGGAACGATGCAAAGCGAATGGTCAATTGGTCGACGACAAGACGCTTCGAACGCAGTCCGCAGCACTTGCCAATGCCAGTTCGGTTCTGTTGGACACAAAGCCAAAATTGGCGATCGGTTTGCTTGAACAAGCGATCGCCATTCAGGCATCACTTGCGCTGACATCAAGTCACCGACTACGTGTCTCGCAAGAGATTGCGGCGCTGTACAACAATCTGGCTTCGGCCTATTCATCGATTGGAAACGTCGACCAGGCCGACATCGCCTACCGGCGTGCCATCGGTCTGCAACGCAAATTGCATGCGATCGCACCGTTGGCCAGTGATCACGGACGTGCCTTGGCGATCAGCCTGAATAACTTAGCGATGACGCGGCAAAAGCAGTCACGCCACTCCGAAGCCGCCGATCTGATCACCGAAGCGTTGTCGCTTCAGGGAGGATTTTTGGGCGGCGACAAGCGATCCGCCGCGGATCAAAGTCGGCTGGGAGCGATGCTGCACAACCAAGCGATTTCGGCATTGGCATTGGAGCAGTTAGCGAATGCCGAACGGTTGTTCAAGGAAGCGATCAAACAGCAAAACGCCGCACTGGTTGATTCACCCACGCTATCGAGTGCAAGGGTTTTCTTGGGGCAGCACTACTCCCAACTTTTGAAGTGCCAACTGCGTTTAGAGCGTTGGCATGAATTGGCTGCCACGACGAAGGCTTACCATGACATCGCCAGTCAAACACCGGGGGATATGGCGGTCTTTCGGCAAGATTTGGCCGAAGCAGGCCGGTTGATGCCTGCGGATTTGCGACGCAGGCTGACGCATTCAAACGCCAGCGAGGTAACCCAATGAGAAACCAAATTCAATCGCGACGCCGACTGCGACTAGAACGTTTGGAAGGCCGCGCGCTGATGAGTGCCGACGCGTTTGGTTGGATGGGCGACCAACCGTTGAATTATGATCGCGCGTTTGAATCCGCAGCACGGCAAGTGGATCAAACCAGGGGCCGAACCGATAGCCAACAATTGCAGTCGCGGCAGTTTCGCGGTTTGGAGAACGCAAGTCGTCTTTCGCCCAACGATACGGCGGTCGATTCGCAACGTGCGGACCGAGTCTTTCGTGAAGGCGTTTCGTTACACCAGGAGCGTCCATCGCACGGGCAACCGCTAAGCCATCCGTCCCGTTCGCAGAATCACCAGCCAACTAATAGCGTATTGGTTGTGTACGTTTTCACTCCGGTATCTCAAGCAAGATCGATCGGCTCGGAGAATACGTTTGGCGTTAGCGGCCTTGCTCCAACGAACAATGCCATCGTGGTTTCGTCGTCCGGTCCGAACAGTAATGAAATACTTTCCTTGGGTTCGGGCGGTTTGACAGGTAGCACTTTGCAGTCATCGCCGCAGGGAGAATTCGTCGCGCCGAACTCGGAACGGGACGAAGTACAACGCGATGGGCAACCGCCCAGTGACGGACCACTCTCTACTGAGGGGCGACTTTCGACTGAGAGTCCGGAGCGGCAGGCGGTCGCGTCTGATCTCTCCATTGACACGTCGAGTGAAACGGCATCTGCATTGAGTCGAATCAGCGCCACGAACGAAGTGGTCTTGGTATCCCTGACCCAAAGCGATTGGGGGAAGTTCTCGTTTGAGACGGGGGCTCTCACTACCGAGGGGCTGGGCGGCGACAGTCTAGATGCCGCGTCGCAAACGAACCGAGGATCGGGGTTTTTAAGGAGAATTGATGAAGCGATACGCCAATCGGGAATCGATTCTTGGTTGGACCAATCCGAAGCCACGGAATTTGGTTTGGCGGATTTGGACGATTTGATCGAGCAGTTGAGCCAAGCGGATTCCGCACAGCCTGGGGGCGCTGCTAGGTCCGTCGGTGGCGAAATCTACGACCGAGTGACCTCTTCATCGAACAATGCCTGGCTCAACTCGATCAGCGAAATGATTCGAATCGAACCCAACGCCGGTCTGTCGGCTAGTTCGGGTATCGAGTTGGATGCAGAGAGCGACGAGGTGCCTCGGCCATGGGCTGCTGGCATCGGAATGTATCGGGCATTCGATTTTGCCGGAATGCAGACGCAGTTCGGTGATGCCGTCGCCAATGTTTCCGTACCGATCGATTCGGGGGCCTGGAATTTAACGGGCGATTGGACCGACACTCGAGAACTGTCACCCGGGTTAATCGAAACGCCCATCGTATCGCTCAACACTTCCATCGCCGTTGGGTTAGCCGTGGGAGTGCTAGGCATTCAGTACTTTCGTGGTCGCTTACGCGGGCAGCACGATCAGCACTCGTACATCACACACGTTGGTTCCGGTCGGTCCGGTGGTCAGTAGTCCGCCGACGGATTGAAAGAAGTGGTACGCATCATTGCGGCGCAGGAAATCTTGCCCATCGAGTCGCTGCTGGACGATTTGTTGGTGGACGGCTGCATTGATGAAGGCACCCGCGGCGTCCGTGGGACCGTCTTCGCCATCGGTTCCGCCCGAAAGGATTGCGATGCGGTTCCACTGTTCCGGTGTTAGATCTTGTTTTTGCAAATGCAAGTACGCGGCCAAAACCAGTTGTTGATTGCGTCCTCCTTTTCCGCGAATGCTGCTGTCGGCCAAAATTACGGTCGGCTCGCCGCCAGAGACTTGGCAGATCGGTTGGGTGAAGTCCTCTCGGTCCAGCAGCTTCAAGACTTCTTCGGCCAAATCTTGACCCAAAGACTCCGCTTCGCCTTCGCATTGGTCTGCTGAACTGGTTTGGGTTTCATATCCCAATTCGACCGCGAGTTCGCCTGCGGCACCGACGGCGACTTGGTTGTTGCCGATTACCAGAGTGGTGGCGTAGGTCGACTGTGGCGATGATGTGGTGGTGGCTGTTTCTAAAACCCGACGAATGTTCGCTGGCAAAGAATGGGCTTTGTCGTACCGGTCCAAGACGTTGATGGCGTCTTGTGCCGTTGACGTATCAGGGACGGTCGGGCCCGACGCGATCAAGTCAAGCGGATCGCCCAGCACATCGGACAACACCAGTGTGATCAATTCGCCTGCGCGGCAGGCTCTTAGCAGTCCGCCTCCCTTGATACGGCTCAGGTGTTTGCGAACAGTATTGAGTTCGCCAATGTTGGCACCCGCACCGCTCAGAAATCGCGTTACGGACTGTTTGTCGGCTAACGAAATTCCGTTCGCGGGAGCCGGCAGCAGCGCGCTGCCGCCGCCGGAAATCAACGCGATACACAAGTCGGTTTGATCGGCGGTTTGCACTAAATCCAAAATCGCTTGGGTCCCTGTCACGCCGGCTTGGGTCGGTTCATTCACACCGGCAGGCCGAGCGGGATGGACCGTGATCGAATTCATTGGCGTTTCGGTTCCTTCAGGCACATTGATCCAGCCAATCGTCGGCAGGCAGCCAGCGAGTGCATCGGTTAGTCCGCTGGCCATCGCGGTGGCGGCTTTGCCGGCACCGACGACCACGATTCGCTTGAACTGGGACAGATCCCAGCGTTGCTTGCCAATGATCAAGTGTTGGCCGTCGACGTGCACGACGCTGCTGACCAGTGGTCGCGCCCGGACGGCGTCAACTGATGCATTCCAAATCGAAACGGCGTCTCGGCTGACTTGGGAATCGGAAGTGGGCATGTCAAATGACCGGGGGATATGACTGGGCGAAACGACAAAGCGGCATGGTTTGTCCCTGCCGGCGTAACCGCGGTAGGTTGGACCTGTCGCGGCGGACTGCTACAACGATAGCACTATGAGCGAACAAAACGATACGCCTGATCGGGACGCATTGGCAAGCGAGTACTTTGACTTGTTGCCGTTTGAACCGTACCCGGTGCAGGAAGAATCGCTGCTGGCCTATTTTACCGGTGACCAAGGCGTCTTGGTTTGCGCCCCGACCGGAACCGGCAAAACGCTGATTGCTGAAGCCGCCGTCTACGAAGCGCTGCGGACCGGTAAGCGGATGTATTACACGACGCCGCTGATTGCACTGACGGACCAAAAACTGGACGAGCTTCGTGAATCGGCTGTGCGGTGGGGGTTTGCAGAGGATCAAGTGGGGTTGGTCACCGGGAACCGAACGGTCAACGCCAATGCACCGGTGTTGGTTGTCGTGGCAGAGATCTTGCTGAACCGTTTGTTGAATCCCGAAGCGTTTGATTTTGCCGAAGTATCCTCCGTCGTGATGGATGAATTTCACTCGTTCAATGATCCCGAACGCGGCATCGTGTGGGAGTTGACGTTGGCTCTGTTGCCGCCGCATGTGCGAACCATGCTATTGAGTGCGACCGTGGGCAATGCTCTGGAATTTACATCCTGGCTTTCGCGAGCCCACAACCGGCGACTCCAATTGGTATCGGGCACGGAACGCAAAGTGCCGCTGCAATATGAATGGATTGACGATGAAATCCTGGGTGATTTTGCAGAGAAGATTGCCGCAGGCGATGACGAACAACGTCGCACCCCTTCCCTGATGTTTTGCTTCAGCCGTTCGCAGTGTTGGACGAACGCTGAACTGTTGAAGGGAAAAAAACTGATCGACAAAGAACGCCAAGGCGAATTGGCCGATTACTTGAACGCGGCCGACATGTCGCGTGGGGCGGGGCCAAAATTGAAGCAAATCCTGATGCGAGGCGTGGGGGTGCACCATGCCGGCGTTTTGCCTCGCTATCGACGAATGGTCGAAGAGTTATTTCAACGCAAATTATTGAGCGTTTGTGTTTGCACCGAAACACTGGCCGCCGGTATCAATCTACCTGCTAGGAGCGTTGTGCTGCCGAACCTGTTGAAGGGGCCGCGTGATAAAAAGAAATTGGTCGAAACAGCTTCGGCGCAACAGATCTTTGGCCGCGCCGGCCGACCACAATTTGACGATCGAGGATACGTCTTTGCGCTAGCACACGAAGACGATGTGAAGATCAATCGTTGGCGTGAAAAATACGATTCGATTCCCGAAGACACGAAAGATCCGGGGCTGCTGAAGGCAAAGAAACAGCTGAAAAAGAAGATGCCCAAGCGGCGAAGTGGCGAATCGTATTGGACGCAGCAACAGTTTGTGCAACTGTACGAAGCCGAATCGGCGAATCTCTCTAGCCGAGGCCGACTGCCTTGGCGGTTGCTGGCCTATTTGTTTGGCAAAGATCCTGCGGTCCAGCCGATCCGCGACATGGTGGGCAGACGTTTGCTGACGCCGCAGCGAATTGAAGAAGCGCAGCGGGATCTGAATCGCATGCTGATTACGTTGTGGTCAGCCGGGTATGTCGAACTGGATCCGAAACCCAAGGCTGCCGCACCAAAGAAAGGACCGCCCAAGAAGGGCGACAAGCAGAAAGCTGATGCGGCTCAGGCGACGGCAGGTTTGTTTGGCGAACTTTTGGATAAAATGCGGGGTGATGAACCTGCCGACGCAGGCGAGAGCGAAGACAACGATGATCCAGAGCTGATCGAAAGCCGTGGCTATGAAGTCGATAGCTACAAACCAGTGACGGCGACGCCTACCGATCGCCTGGAACGATTGGTTCATCTGCGAAGTATCAATCCGCTGTTTGGCGTCTACTTGGCGGATCAGTTAGCGATTGCTGATCCCGATGAGCGGATTGCTGCGTTGGAGTCCGTGCTGTTGGTTCCCGGGACCGTCGCGAGATTTACCCGCATGCCGCGAATTGACGAAATGCCGCCGGGCACGTTGGCGACCACGCGTTTGGATCCGCGTCTTTTGCAGTTAGGATTGGCGACAGCCGAAGAGCTTGGCGCGGTCAGCGAATCCGAAGACGAAGAGGTCACCGATCGTGGTTTTGGTCGCGTAATGTTTGACGAACCGCGAGTGTGGCCGCTTACGATCGGCGAAAAAATCTTGCGACTATTCCGCAGCGAATTTCCGAGAGTTCACAATGTTGATGTGCGCCCGGTTTGGATCGTCGGAGACTTGCTCCAATACGGCGGCGATTTTAATAAGTACGTCACCACAAAAAAACTGCAAAAGGACGAAGGCATCCTGTTTCGTCATTGCCTGCGAATGATCTTGCTGTTGGATGAAATGGCCAATGTGCCGCCGGCCGAAACGACCGTGGAAACCTGGGAAGATCCGCTCGACGACATAGCCGAAAAACTGACTGAAACCTGCCGCAACATTGACCCGGAAAGTACCGATGAGATGCTTTCACAGAGTGGCAGTGAAATGGATGAACTGACGGAAATCGGTCGCCGTAATTCGTAGTGTTGGATAGTCGCCAGTTCGTAGGCAAGCATTGATGGTATTTGATTTTCGACCCGTGCTCAATGGTGAGCGCCGCGATCCGCTGGCGATCATGACGCGGCTGGTGCTGCGATTTGCCAGCGTTCCGTATGGTTGGGGCGTGCAATGGCGAAACCGGCAGTTTGAATCTGGCCAGCGCGAAACGGTCCGCTGTGGTGTTCCGGTGATTAGCGTGGGGAATCTAACCACAGGCGGAACGGGCAAAACACCCATCGTTTGTTTCCTGGCAAAACAATTGCGTGATCGAGGAGTGCGTGTTGCGATCGTCAGTCGCGGATTCGGACGTGGTGAAGCGGACGAAAACGACGAAGCGATGGAGTTGCACGCTCGATTGCCCGATGTCCCGCACGTTCAAGATCCCGATCGCGTCGAAGCAGCGCGAATTGCGGTCGAAGAACTAGAAGCCGAAGTGATTTTGATGGACGACGGGTTTCAGCATCGCAGGCTGCATCGCGACAAGAACATTGTTGTCATTGATGCGACGTGTCCGTTTGGCTACGGGCATTTGCTACCGCGGGGATTGTTGCGTGAACCGATCGGAAATGTCACTCGCGCGGACTTGGTTTTGATATCACGCTGTGACAATGTGGATTCAGAAGCCTTGGCAAACATCGAATCGCAGGTGCATCGTGTTCACCCGGAGGTTCCCATCGTGCGCAGCAATCATGTTGCAAAAACGCTGTTGCAATACCCTAGCGATCAGCAATCGATTGATAGCCTCGCAGAAGAGAACGTCGCTGCACTTTGCGCAATTGGAAATCCCGACGCATTCATGCACACCATCCGAGATTGTGGGGCCGTGATTGTGCAGTCCAAAGCACTGCCTGATCATGATCGCTACTCGCCCGAAACGATGGCCGAGGTGCGAGAATGGATTCAAACGATGGGCGATTCGATTGACCAAGTCGTTTGCACGCACAAAGATCTTGTCAAAATCTGTTCGGATCGCATCGGTGGCAAACCGCTCGGGGCGATTGCGATTGATTTGGAATTGGTCGGCGACGAATCACCTTTAGAGATTTTGATCAATGATACCCTGTCGCAATCGCAGCTTGATTGAAAAAGTCTGTCCTAAGTGGCTGGTGCTGATTGCAAAACGATGACACTGCGTTCTATGAGACTGCGGTGCCCATCTTTGTTGAAAAAAAAATGCCCAGGTCTCATCAAGTGATGAGATCTGGGCAATTCGCGATTTCATAATCAGCTGCGATCGATGGCTTGAAACTAGGGAGTTTCGCCTGCGGGAGTTTCGCTAGCTGCGGTAGTGTTTCCGTTGGGAGTCTCTACGCCAGTGGTCGTGTTGCCGGTTGTGTTGGACGTGACCGACGTCGATGTCGACGTGCTGGTGTTCGGTGCAGGCTGGCAGCCGGTCGTCAGTGTCAACAAAGCAATCGAAGCAACGGACAACACAGTGATTCGGATAGTGTTCAACATTTGATTGGATCTCTAGGAGGGGCGAGGTTGGCGGGCAGCGTTTTTCGCTATCAGTTCAGCGTCAACCGGTGCAAGGAACATCGTCACCGCAAAAGCTGACAATGACTGCACCTATAGTGGAATCACTTTTGCGAGAAAGGAAAGAGGCATCATCCAAATAATCCGCACCTTCGCGACGTTTCTGCAGATCTCTTGCGAACAATTCGAATCGTGTTACTTGGAGTGAATTTGACTGCCGATTCCAACTACATGGCCATGAGCGGCCTCTCGCATTTCCCACTGGCAAAATCAAATGAACGTACGGGTATCAGCAATCGCTTTCGTAATGGTGCTATCAAGCGCATTCGTGGCCGCCAGTGGTAGTTTCGCCCAGGAATCAAAGGAAGCCGAAGCCAATTCACGAAGCGGCTTGTTCGATGATTCCGAAAAATCGCCACGATCGTCATTGTCGACGGACCCGGCACAGATTCGTGCGGAGCGAGCCGTTGAACTGCGTCAGGCTCGAGCTCTGTACCGTTCTCAGCAACGAATTGAGCGTTTGGAACGCAATGCCTGGATCGGCTACGAACCGCTTCGCCCGACTTGGAACTCGGTTCCAATGATGTCCAGCCGCTACAACTACCGCCGGACAATCTACGTGCCGGTTTATTCGCGAGTCCGCTAGTCGCGGCTTTCTTTCGGCACCGCGACCGTCGGAATTATTTCCGACCCTTCTTTGCGGCTCAGCGTTCGGGGTCAGGCCGCTGTTCCATCTGCGTTGAATGCCATCCGCGTTGTGTGCGATCCGCGTTGAACTGGCGTTGGCTTCAAGCTCGGGCAGTTCTGCTCCTAAGAATCAGCCGTGGGCCGTAAGGCACCGGGACTTGATCGCTGTCGGCTGAACTTTTGGTTGGTTCTGCTCTACAGGCTTGACGGTGTCTCTCGCCGCAAAAAAATAGCCGCTTACCTGGCACGGTTCACGCGAATAGTTGATGAATCGCAAGTCAGTGAATTCTTTCTGCAGCGGCCACTGCATGGCTCCGAACGCATGTCTCGTCCGAATCTCCTTGAGAGCAAATTTGCGTCGCGCAATCTTCAACTTGATGCAGTCAAACACTGCCAAGGCGACGGGCTATCGCATCATCAAATGGACAGGTCATGCGCACGTGAACACTTGGCGCGATTATCGATGCGGTAGCAGTCGTGTGACTCGTTTGCATTGTCACTCGCGACAACAAGAAACGATCTGTTCAGACACACCAACAGCGAAACCGATCTCAACATCGAACGAAAAACCGTCCGATACAAACACCAACAGCGATTCGATCGTTCAGCCAACATGCTGATCGTGACTCGATAGGATTTCCACTCGACGGGATTTCCAAGCGAGAGTCATTTTCCATTAATCAATATTCAAGCGGTTCCCATCAATGGACAAAGAGATCAACGTTCTAGCATTGGTCAAAGGCGAAGAAAGATTTATCTTTCTGTTTGATGACGACAACCGTGATGAAACCTTGCGTCAATTAGCGAGGTTTGCTGCGGATCCTGAGTTGGAATTTACCTGGTACGACGCCGCAATGCTGAGTCGAAAGATTCGCGATGCAGTCCCCAGCGACGAAGATCTACTGGCCAACGATGAATTTGACAGCCTTTCGATTGAGGACTTTCATTGATCCGTTGACCTATCTGCCCAGGCTTTCGTTGTAGCGGGAGTCGTCAAGCTTTTGATTCGCGTTCGCCTGCTATCAAGAGTTTGACGATTTCCGCTGCTTCGTTTTTCTTAAGAGCCTTTGTCAGTTTCTAACGATTTGGACAGTTTCCCGATGCGAAGTTCGATAGCACAGTTTCTGAGATACTTGGCGACCGAACGTAACGCTTCGGATTTGACGATCAAAGCCTATCGCGAAGACCTAATGGGGTTAGTCGATTGGCTAGAAGCGACGCGCGGCAATGTGCCGCATCCCAGTTCGCTGGCGCCTCAAGATCTGCGGACTTTCCAAGCCGCGTTGCAAGAAGCCGAGTACGCTCGCACGACCATTTCGCGAAAACTGGCATCGCTGCGGAGCTTTTACAAGTTTTTGATGCGCGAAGGCATTGCTGCGTCGAATCCCGCAAAGCCTTTGCGAAACCCACGGCGTCAGCGAAAGCTGCCTCATGTTCTGAGCAATGACGAAGTCGGGCGGCTATTGGAAGCACCACCGCGCGAAAGTATCGCTGGACTGCGAGATCGTGCGATTCTGGAAACGATGTATTCCGCGGGCCTGCGTGTCAGTGAACTGGTGGGCTTGCGCGAACGGGATGTGGATTGTGACGAGCAAATCATTCGTGTTCGCGGAAAAGGTCGTAAAGAACGCATCAGTCCGCTGGGATCATATGCCATCAAGGCCGTGGATGCCTATTCTCGCAAACGAGTTCGCAGTCCCAAGGCGGAATCGCTTGGGCGAGATGCGCCCATTTTCGTCAATCGCTTTGGCAACATTCTGACGACCCGCAGCGTGGGGCGAATGCTGGAAAAATACATCGCGTTGGCGGATCTCGATTCGCGGACCAGTCCCCACACACTGCGGCATAGTTTTGCGACGCATTTGTTGGATCATGGCGCTGATATCCGGAGCGTACAAGAATTGTTAGGCCACAAGAGTTTGGCGACAACTCAGATTTACACTCACGTTAGCGCTGCGAATCTGCGGCAGGCGTACGAGCGAGCGCACCCGAGAGCCAACTGAGACGATTTCATTTCGAGCGATTTGCTTGATTGAAAAAGTGTCGCACAGCACGTCCGCTGACGGTCGACTTTTCGATCAGTTCTTCCGCGATCCAGCGGATTGCTTTTTGATAGATCTCGTCTTCCAAGATGTAGTGGGTTTTGTCGATCCAACGTTTGATCAATCGATCGAATTGACGTTGGTTGCCAAAACTGCTGCCCAGACGTGATTCGGCCAGTCGTTCGACCGCACGGAGGTCCTGCGCCGCTCCGGCGGTGCAATACTTGCCTGTGAAGTGCGACTCAGCAACCATGCCGGCCAGCAAGATTATCGCTTCGTCTTCTAGCCAGTCTTTGGTTGATTTCGTGCGTCCTTTTTGAATCTTGCACGCTCCCAGCCGAGTCCCACCAAATTGCATCTTGCCGGGAACAATCGTTACCTTTTCGACTGGTCGCCCGAGCGAAAATGCCATCACGGCGTGGCCCGCTTCGTGATACGCCGTGGCATTGAGTTCTTGATCAGTCATGGGCGTTTCGCATTGTGCAGATCGCATTGTGCAGAGATACTAAGCGAGTCACTAGAACTTGGATCTTACGTTCAGGCAACTGGACCGGATTGAGCGGCGTTCGATTCTTTTAATCGAAGATGATGCCATCAGGTCGAACCTTAACGCCCGTTGATCAGCGATACCACTTGCGCAGTCGCTGGGGCGAAACGCCGCAACGATGCGCCAGTTGAATTTTCCAGTTGCGTAGTGTTTGTCGAACGACGCCGGTCTTTTGCCAGCGTCTGGCACTGATTGTGATGGGGCCTGGCAAAAATGTCGGTTTCGCAATTCGGCGCATCAGTTTTGAAAATTGCACGTCTTCCATCAGTGGGATTTCGTCAAAACCGCCTTGCTGTTTGTAGGTGCTACGCCGAACAAAAATTGCTTGATCGCCAAACGGTAGGCCACGCCATTTGACTCGGAGTGCATTGCCCTTTTCTAACAGGCGGAACACGAATCGGTCGGAATCAATCGATTGCCCAAAGGCACCCCAGACGACATCCGTGCACAGGCAGATTTGCTGCAAGCAGTTTTCGCTCAGCCGATTGTCGGCGTGGAGAAACAGGACGTATTCCTTGCTGGCGAAAGTGGCTCCCGAATTTAGTTGGGTTCCACGTCCCGGCAACGAGCGAATCACCTTGGTTGCACCCGCTTCGGTGGCGCGAGTCGCCGTCGCGTCTTGACTGCCACCGTCCGCGACGATGACTTCGGTTGCCCCGGCTGCAAATGCACTTTGGATACAGGCCCCGATTGAATCTTGTTCATTCAGGGCTGGGATCACGACGGAGATGTCGCTCGGATTCATACCGTTTGGACGTCGCGTAGACGCACATAGGCAACCGGTCCAATGACAAGCAGTGGCACCCAAGCCGCAATCGCGGGCGAAATTAGATAGCCGTTTCCGCCCATCACGCTGGCGAACGTTTTAAGCACAAAGAAGAACAGGACGGTCAGGATCGCAAACGCAATCATGACGAACATGTTCCTTTGTCGTCGGTTGACCACCAATGGCAAGCCCAGCAGAATCAATGCGAAATCCAAGGGCAGGCGGACCACTCGTTCATGCAGCATGACGTGCAAACTGGTGCTGGTACGGACCGCCGGATTGCGAACCCGCGCGGCCAGTTCGATCACCGATGATAGTTTGGTGGACGACTGATCTTTAGACAGCAGCTGTGGCGAAATGGTCGTGGCGACGAAACACTGACCCGGTGAGAGCCAGTTTTGATCGCGGCTAGTAAGCAGGATTGCACGTTGCTGGGTGCCAATCGACGGTAGTTGGTCGATGTTTTGCGGTCGCTTGACTCGGTCCAATAGATAGCCCGAGGGATGCTCCGGAGTGGTTTCGATCCAGACGGCTTCTTCCGCCATCATTAGATCTCCGTAGCCTTGATAATCGCCGTAGAGACGAAAGCTTGGTTGGATGATCGTTTGTGTTTTCGGCACCATCGCTTGTCCTTCAAACAAAATGCCGCTGGTTTTATCGTACTCGGGCAACACCGCCACTTCGGCGATTCCTTTGACGTTCTTGGCTTTCATGTCCAAGGCATCGCGCAGTCGTGGGAGTGCAAGTTCGCGTATTGCCAACTGAGACGAGATGATGATCAGCGAGGCGATGATCATTGGTTTGAAAATGCGACCGTGAGATATTCCGGCGGCCAGCATCGCCGTCAGTTCGCCGCTTTTACGTAGCCATCCAACAACAAACAGCAACGCCAGCAGCGTGATGATGGTGCCCGTCATGTCAAACAGCAACACCATGTAGGGGCCGTAGAAACGCAGCATGACGGCGAGCATGCCGTCTTGTTCGCGTCCGAGTTCGACGAAGTCGTCCATTTTTGTAAAAGCATGAAAGACGACAAAGATGCCAGCGATCGAACAGAAACAAACAAAGACTGTGCGAAAGAAGAGCAGCAGGATGTAGCGATCGATCTTCGTCACGTCGTCGTCACGTTTTAGGGAAGCAATAGGCCATCACAGTGATTCAGCCCTTTGTCCCAAGTTCCCCATTCCCGCGGCAAGCCCATTCCAGCTTTGGTTCGGTCCGGCGACGAGCACCGGTATGAGACCGTGCCCACCAATGCAGAGCATTGCGAGTGAAACTGAGTTTCACGACCGACTTGTTCCACTTAATCTACTTGGATTTCACGAACGCTCGATTGTCTTGAATCGCTGCAAGCATTCGCCGGGCCTTTTGGTCGTGGGGCTGATTCTGCAAATAGAGATTGAGTTGTTCGATCGCAGCATTCCGATCGCCGGTTGCGAAATGCGCCATTGCCAGGGGAAACCCGACGCGAGCACCCAACAGCTTCGCCTGCGTCAGATGCTTGACCGCTTGCTTGGATCGCGCCGAACTGGCCAAGAACAGACCGTATTGTTGATGTGCATTGGCGGCATCAGGTTTCAGCTGGATCAATCGCTCGAAGTATTGGTCGGCTTTGGACATCGAACCGGCAATATCAAGATGATGAGCCATTGCATTGAGCATCGCGGATCGCAAAAGCATTCCGCCATCTTTTTGATCAGGTTGATCCAAGGTGTCAAAGAACACCGACAGTTTGGTGGCGTCGTCGCGAGCCCGTGCTTGGTCCTGTTCGTTTGCAAATCGCGTGGGGTAACTTGCCGCGTGGCGATGCAGGTTATTGAGCACTTCGTCCAGCCGTGGCATGTTCAATCCGTGGCTGACCTGCCCGTCAACGCTGGTCGACTGCATCAAAATGCTGGAGAGACGAATCGAGGGATATGGCGGTATCGGCGATCGAGTTTGCGAGGGGGCATCCGCCAAGTCAGCTGCCCCGGACCAAGATGCCAGTAGGCACACCAAAACTGCAGCTGGCAAGCGTTGACTGACGGACAAACAGATGGAATTCACAATAAGCTGCCCTGCCTGCAATAGAGGGAATGGGGGATTCTGAACTTATCGCCAATCGCTCTGGGGTGCGTAAAGGTCAGTGATCGTCGCCGACGTACTTTTGACGCCGCATTCTTTCGACTCCGCAGTCAGACAGCACCGACAGGCAATGTCTTGCTGCCGCTCTTGCGGGCGATACCAAAGGGCAACGCCCGTTATCCCGACGGTTGGATCGACTATATTGCTCGGCATGAGTTCCCCGACAGCAAACAACAGCGATGGCACGCCTGATTCTGGCAAAGAGGACGATTTAGATCCGCTCGATTCGATCATGGCCGACTATTTGCAGCGGATCGAAGCGGGCGAACGGCCCAATGTCGATGCTTATTTGACGGCCCATCCCCAGTATGCGAAAGATTTGAAAACCTTTTTTCGCAATCACCATTGGTTGGGGGATACTCCGGAAGCCAAGGCTTCTTCGTTGATCGGTACTCAAATCGGCCCCTACCAAATTGATTGCGAAATCGCGCGTGGTGGAATGGGCGTTGTCTACCATGCACGGCAACAAGGGCTGGAGCGTCCCGTTGCTTTGAAACTGATCTCCAGTGGATTGCTAGCGGGCGAAGAGGAACGCAAACGCTTTCGCATCGAAGCCGAGGCCGCGGCGAGATTAGATCATCCGGGGATCATTGCGATTCATGAAATCGGATCCTGGCAGGGCTACGAATACTTTTCGATGACGTTGATCGAAGGTCCCACACTTCAAAAACGCGTCGACGACAACCAGTTTGATGACGCCGAATCAGCTCGAATCGTCCGCGACATTGCTCGCGCCGTGGGCTACGCGCACCGAGCGGGCATCGTGCACCGAGATTTGAAACCCGACAACATCCTGCTCAGTCATGGTGATCATCCGCTGGTCACGGATTTTGGCTTGGCCAAATGGCATCGCGAAGGCAGCATGATCACGCGGACGGGCCAAGTACTGGGGACGCCCAACTACATGAGTCCCGAACAGGCGTGTGGTCGCGGGGACGGCGATGCGGGGACGGATGTGTACTCGTTGGGAGCGATTTTGTATGCGCTATTAACCGGGCAACCGCCGCACATTGGTCCTTCGGCAGCCGAAGTACTGCGAAGTGTTTTGCAAGATGAACCGGAATCACCACGCAAGATTCGCCGCGAAGTTCCTTTGGATCTGGAGAACATTTGTCTGAAGGCGATTCGCTACGAACCGCACGAACGGTATGCTACCGCCGACGCGTTTGCCGACGATTTGAACCGTTTTCTAGCCGGCGAGGATACTTCTGCTGCTGCCAGCGGATTGATCGACCGAGTGGCGCGAGAGATTCGGCGAGATCAGCACGAAAGCGTCTTTGGTGCGTGGGGGCAAACGATTTACGCGTTGGGCGGCATCATTTTCTTTACGCATCTGATCATCTTCATTCTGGATGCGATGCAGCTGCCACGCTGGGCTGCTTACTGGACGCCACGTTTTACGATGTTGGCGACCATTGCGATTCTGATCTATTGGGTTCGCGGCGGTTCGCTTCGTCCGCGAACGGTGGCCGAACGTCCCGTGTGGTCGATTTGGCTCGGCTACTTGGCCGCGTTGGGGGTTGTGAATCTGCTTCTTGTGATCGGTGGCATTGATCGCGACGCGTTGTTTCCGATCGCTGCGGCGCTGAGTGGTTTTGGCTTCATTGCGATGAGCGGCCATGTCTGGGGTGGATCAGCGATCATTGGCATCGCATTTTTGCTGGTCGCAGTTCTCAGCGCGTTTTTGATGAATGTGGCGCCGTTGTTGTTCGGGACGATGTGGTTGATCAGCCTAGTCACGTTGGGGCACCATTATCGCATGCGCTAAGGGCACGGATCGTCCTAGGAATCATTCGGTACAACCCGAACGCAAACCCGACGACCGCCGTTCCATCCGTCTTATTCGTTCGCCAATTTGTTTTGCGGAGGACTTCCGACGATGACATCAAAACCGGCGGCGAGGATGGCAGCCGATGAACACTAAGGTTTTGCGCGGATTTACTCCGGCGTGAAACTCTTCCCGAAGGAGCGAACGATGGTCCGATGCACTGCTGGTTGGTTGGTTTTCAGTTTCACAGCTGTTTGGATGTTTCAGCCAGCGATGGCGCATCACCCAGACCGTGAACGCCAGACGGTTCGCCCGCGGGGCGATTTGATCGGGCCACTGGGCAACAATTTCCGTCCCTCGTATCGCCGCGAACTCAATCGTCCGCGTTTCCTGGCCGGGAAACTGGCCTACGCAATCGCGCCGACCAGCCAAGAAGCGATTGCCTGGCATCACGCTGACCACGAAGGGGCTTACGCAAATGACGCGTGCCGCATCGAAAAGCGATTCATGTACCCCAAACCTTGGGAAGCGCTCAAAGTCGGGCCCCGGCGCACCTCCCAGATCGATCAAAATGCCGCGCTGAAACCAATGGCTCAAGGGCAGGCTCTTCCGCTGGCGCCGGGAAATTACGACGCGAGCAATGGCGATACCGATCCGATGGCTCTATCGGATGACGAAGACAACGCCGGCAATGACCAGACTGACAACGATTCGCGGACAGACGCGGATGAAAAGGCAGACAACACGATTGTCGATTCGCCCCCTGAAGAAGTGGACACGCTTCCAGAGCCGCTTTCCTCGCCATCGGATCTTCAGCCTGACGATGGTTCCTCTGCCGAACTGAATGCTCCGCCATCGGCCACTTTGGATGCTCCCCGGCAGTCGCCGCGTGAAGCGATCGGCAGTGGTTTGCAAAGGATCAAAGAGCGTTTGAAAATCAGCGGTCCAGCGAATCAGTAGCAAGTCAGAAAACTAATTGCGTTTTTTTGAGATAACCGGCAAAGTTTACCCAGAACCGCGCCGATAAAACACTTGGGCGAGGATTCGGCTGACAGATGCGAGACTCACGTTTCACATCTCAAAGACGATTCCTCGAAGGGGGGCTTTCCAATCAGACTGCTCGTGAAACTTGCCAAGCGTTTTTGGCGGGTCAAGCGGCGGCGACTCAGGGAAGCCTAGAGCATGAACCGCTCGTTGTTTCGCATTACTGTATATCTGCAACTCGGGATGATGATCCTGTTGGCGACGGGCTGCGCCCCGACTCAACCGTTCTTCATGAACGAGTCGCCCGACCTGCAGCACTATCTCAACACTGCGACGTCCATCGAATATCCCGATGTGAACATCGATTCGTTGGCGGAAACGACGCAGTCGATGCGCCCCCTTACTATTGGCAATCACGACTACCAGTTCTGGGACGTGACCCTGGAAGAGTGCGTTTCGATCGCATTGGCCAATGCAAAGTTCTTTGTCACGACCAGTGGCAACGCCGAGTCGCGTCAAAACATTGCTGCTCAATTCGTCAGCGGAACGGCAGACCAGTTCGGCAGCATCTATGACGTTCCGGTCCAGCAATCAACCACTCAGTCGGTCCCGCTGACAGTCGATGGCAGCGGCAACCGTTTGTTGCCACGAAACGTTGTCCGAGCTAACCAAGTCGGCGGTGTCGAAGACGCTCTGGCAGAATTTGATGCTCAGGCAAGTGGCTTTATCAACTACTCCACCACCGACCGTCCTCAAAACGTTGGTATTGGCAACACGATCAATCCGGTTGAGTCTCGGACTCAGAACATGACGCAGCAAGCCGCGATCAGCAAACGCGGTGCAACGGGTGGCGTTTTCACTTTGCGTCAACAAATCATCTATTCCGACAGCAACGCTCAGATTTCCAACTTCGGCCGTTCAGTCCCAAGCGACTACACCGCCGTTTTGGAAGCACAGGTTCAGCACCCGTTGATGCGAAATCGCGGCACACTGATCAACCGAATTCCCGTTGTCTTGGCCAGCCTGAACGAAGATATCTCGATCGCAGAATTTGAAGCACAGGTTCGTAACTTGGTTCGCGACGTCGAAAACAACTACTGGGACCTGTATGTCGCGTACCGAAATGTCGCGACAACCACCATCGGTCGCAACAGTGCGATCGCTACCGCCCAGTTTGCACGTTTGAATCTGGAAAACGGCACCGGCACCGTTCAAGAACTGGCACAAGCCGAAGAACAGTACTATCAATTCCGGGCTCGCCTGGAAGGCGCATTGGCGGGATCCAACTTGGATGACCGATTCGGCGTCTACGGTCGCGAACGAGCACTTCGCGAACTGATGGGACTTGCTCCAACCGACGGGCGTTTGATTCGTCCGATCGATGAACCTTCGGTCGCTCACGTCGAATTTGATTGGTGCGAATCGGTTGCTCAAGCGTTGTATCTGAGCCCCGAACTACGCAGCAAGAAAGTTCGCATCAAGCAAAACGAACTGGAGCTGATGTCAGCCAAAAACCAGATCTTGCCAGAAGTCAATCTTTCGCTGTTGTACCGCGGCGTCGGTGTCGGCGACACACTGGGGCCTCCCAATGGAAGCGATGTTCGCGAAGTACAGCGTGGGAGTAGTGCACTAAGTAGTTTCACCAGCGGCGACTACCAAGAAGGTGCGATTCGTTTGGAAATCACGCCTCCTGCTTTCGGTGGACGCCGAGAACTGGCTCGCATTCGCAATGCACAACTGCGACTCGTTCGCGAAAAAGGATACTTGCAAGAGTCAGAGCGACTCTTGGTCAGTCAGCTAAGTGATGCGGTTGCAAAAACGGCGACACACTACCGTTTGATGGAAACGCATTCGCAGCGTTGGCAAGCCGCCGAACGCGAAGTCGAAGCACGATTGGCTGAATTTGAAACTGGTCGCAGTCCCGTCAACGTCGTTCTGCAAAGTCAGCAGCGAAAAGCCGACGCACAAGTCGCGTACTACCGAGCCCTGGGCGAATACAACAAATCACTGAACTACGTCGACTACCTCAAGGGCACGATGCTGGTTAATAGTGGCATCACATTGGCCGAGGGGCCTTGGAATTCCAAAGCCTACTGCGACGCATTGGAGCGAGCACGTGAACGAAGTGCTGGCAAAGAAATGCAGTACGGTGTGACCCGGCCTAGTGTCGTCCGCACGGGACCGGTTCGCGATGCAGCCGGGGCCTTGGACTTGATGGCTCGTCAAAAGCCGACACTCGGTCAAACCATCGGGGCAGGTCTTGCACCTGTGCAGCAAAGAGACATTCAGCAGTACTCCGACGAAATCATCCACGAACAAATTCCTTCGCACTTTGGATCCGAAAGTCTGCGTCGGTCCGAGCCAGCCATCATCGACAGTGTGCCACTGAGCGACATGGGCACGCCTCAGGAAATGTTCTCGCCAAGCACGACCGACGTGCAAATCGAAAACATCGTGCCAGACGAAATGGAGCTGGAAGACATGCAGCGTCGAACGATGCCTCTCGGGAATCCGACGATCCAGGGTACTGGCGAAAGTATCTTGAATGCTCCTGCGGTCGAAACCGTCTTGCCATCAGAAGGACGAGTGGACCAGGTCAGCTATCAGGCGGGAGACATCGGTGTTGAAAATGCACCGTCACCAGTCCGCCGCCGTCCTCTGCCTCGTTAATAGGTCTTCGGACCAAAGCACCAATCCATCCGTAGGGCGGAGGCATTGCGAGGGTTACCCATACGCGTCGGGAACCCTGACCCTCGTACACGAACAGCTCGAGTTGCATCTGCAAGATGCCTCGAGCTTTTCGTCGTTCGAATCGGCGGCGGATTTGTTTCAGCGCGAGCAGGGTTTGCCTATACTGCATAAATCGATTTCAGCTGGCCCTGCTTGCCATTCATCACTCTGACAACCGTGGACCTGATGTTCCGAATGATTGTGGCTGCAGCATTGATGATGGCAAGCCAAATTGCAGTGGCTCAACTGTCGTTTGATCTTCCACCCATCGAATACTCCACCACCGCGCCGACGGATCCCGTCGCCAAGCTGAATGCGAAAGTCGCGAGCGGCGATTTGGTTTTGCAGCGAGATGCCAAATTTGGCTACCTGCCAGCACTGCTTGAAGTACTTCAGATTCCGCTTTCGTCACAAACGTTGGTCTTCTCCAAAACCAGCATGCAGCGGCATCTTATTTCGCCGGCCAATCCAAGGGCGATCTATTTCAACGATCAGACTTACGTGGGTTGGGTACCGCATGGCGAAGTCATCGAAATCTCGTCGACCGATCCGATGTTAGGCACGACCTTTTACACGATCGAACAGTACAGCCCGCGTCGGCAAATGCGAATTTCCAGGCGGACAGAACGGTGTCTTTTTTGCCACGCGTCTAGCGACACCGGACGCGTGCCTGGATTGTTGATGCAAAGTACTTACACGGATCTTGATGGACACCGCGTGATGCCCGTCGATTCGATCTGGCCGAAATCCAGTGGCCCACTCCAGACGCGTTGGGGTGGGTGGTTTGCAACAGGGACACACGGACAACAATCTCACCTGGGTAATTTGATGATCGATTCGGGCGACATTGTTACCGATGACATCGAATTGAATAACGGCAATGTAAGCGAGTTGTCCAAGTGGTTTGATGTGACAACGTACCCGTCGCCGCACAGTGATCTGGTCGCATTGATGGTGCTGGAACATCAAGTCACGATGCACAATCGACTTACCGATACCAACCATCGCGTGCGTCATTTGATTCGTTCAGCAGAGATCACAAATCAAGAACAAGGCCGCGTTAAATCGTTTTTGACGGCGGAAGAAATCATCATGATCGATCAACTGGCCGAAGACTTGGTCGATACGCTGTTGATGGTTGGTGCATTGAAGTTCAGTGAGCCGGTCTTAGGCAGCAGCCAATTCGGCAAAGAGTTTTCCGCGATTGGGCCGGTTAGCGCGAAGGGCAAATCGCTGCGAACGCTCGATTTGCAACGTCGCTTGTTTCGATACCCTTGCAGTTATCTGATCTACAGTGATTCGTTTGCTGCTTTGCCAGAGCAAGTGAAAACGCAGTCAATCAAGCGTCTTGCCGCGGTGCTTAACGGTGTAGATGTGCGGGAGAAATACTCGCATTTGTCCAGCGAAGATCGTGTTGCGATTCGGGAGATTCTGCGCAGCACAAAACCTGAATTCGCCCTTTAGGCTCCAGCCGTCTGCTTAGTCCAACGTGGATAGAGAAAGCAGGTCCAGTTCGGTTAGCAACGCGTCGATCTCGATTTTTAACTGGTCTCGTAGCTTGGTTATCGCGGGCCAATCGGAACCGCTATCGGCTTGTTCCAGTTTCAACGCTGTGGCAACGGCATCGGTTGCACCGACTACCATCACGGACCCCTTCAGCGTGTGTGCGACACTTTGCAGGCCAAAAGGATCGTGTTGGTCGATCGCTGTCGAGATCTCTTGCATCAACGAGGGCGTTTCTTCGTGAAGGACGACGACCAAGTCGCGCAGCAACTTTCGGTCGTTGCCGACGTTTTCCAAAGCAATTTGCAAATCAAACGATGGCGTGGTCCTGGCATTGGGGTCAGGGACGGTCGGTTCCTCGTGTGCAAAATTGTTGGTGAAAACCTCTTCAATCTGTTCCAACAAGGCAGCACTCTTGCTGGTCTTGCGAATGCAAAGGTCCGCGCCAACCTGTTTTCCACGCGCCGAAAACTCAAAGTTGTCTTGGCCGGAGTACAGGATGATGGGAATCGTCGATAAGCGACGCGTTTGGCGAATCGTCTGACAGACTTCAAATCCGTCGCGACCGGGCATGTTCACATCCAGCACGATCAAATCAGGTTCGCGTGAATTCGCCAGTCTGACCGCTTCGTCGCCAGTCGCTGCTTGGATCACATCGTGCCCAGCGGCAGAGAGTTTTCGCGAAAAAAGCAGCCGCAATGCGCGGTGGTCGTCCGCCAACAAAATCGTCTTTCCAGTGGGCGGTTTATGAAATGTCTCGCCGGATTCGTTGACTTGTCGGATCAGTACCAAGGCATCGTTTTCGCGGACCTCGGTACCACTTGGGCAAGGTTTCAGCACGCCTTCGTCACGCCGGATTCCCGCAATCCCGATGGCTTCGTTAGCCAGCATGATCGCTGCGGCCGTGGTCGGTTCGCTGCGATGATGTCGATAGGTTGTCAGTTGCAAGCCCATCACGCTATTGGTCGTCAGCAACTTTTCGGCATCGGGCAATTCGCCGGCTTGCTGCTTGATCAATTGGGCAATTTGTTGTCCGCCCAATTTCATCGGTGATACAACGATGTCAGCGCCGGCACGTAGGATACGGTCTTCCACTCCCGAATCCTCGCCGCGCGCGATGATCAGGATTTTGGGATTCAGTTCACGGGCAGCCAAAGCGATGAAAAGATTGTCCGCGTCATCGGTCAGGATTGCGATCACGCCGACGGCGCGTTCGATGCCGGCTTCTTTTAGCGACGTGTCGGCGGTCGGGTTACCTGTCACCGACGCATAGCCTTCGCGCGAGATGGCGGCTTTAGCGGTTTCGTCGTTGGTAATGACCACGAACGGGAATTGTTGATCGCGGAGTTCGCCGCAAATCGCGCTGCCGATTTCGCCGTAGCCACAAACGATGTAATGATTTTTCATGCGACTGATCCTTCGACTCATCTGCTTTCGAGTGATAACGCCGACGCCTTCCAATTCGCTTTGAATGATTAGGCGGGCAAACTGCGTGGCGAACGCAACCACAGCGCCGAAACCACAGAAGACCAACAGCACCGTGAAATACCGGCCGGGCACCGACAACTGGTGGACTTCGTCAAACTGAGTGGGGGTGATCGCCGTGACGGCCATGTAAAACGCGTCGCTGATCGAAATGTTGTCTTCGATCACCAAGTAGCCCATCGTGCCGAATGTCAGGATGGTCGCTACGAATACCAAAATCGGCAATAGGTACGAGGCCGATTCTTTCATGGTTGGGCGAGATGAGGTTGAAGGTTGCGTAAGGAAGTAGGGAACGAACTGCCATTCTAGTGAGAAACCCGCCCGATACGATCGGTCCAATTCGTTATTGGCAAAGCCGTGAGATGGGTTCGCATCCAGGCCTGGAGGCGCAGCAAGGTCTAGCGAGTTGTGTGATCAGGGGTGGGACAGGACACGTCGAATCGCTCCCAATCACTTGGCAATTCAGCCGATCACCGCGCAACCACTGCTCTGGTGGAGGCTCTGTAGTCGTGAAGGCACCTTGTCATCCAGGGTGTCCCGCATCATTACACGGAAATTCGGGTACCGGCCATGTCTCAAACGATCGACGATTCGGCGTCTTCCACTCGCTATCCAACACCCACCCAGTCGCCGGAGAACAGTTCGTCGTCTTGGTTTGAAACGTTCTTTCACAGCTTTTTTCAAGAAAAGAACATCAAGTGGATGCTGATTGTTGGCGCCGCGATCGTGTTTGGTTCTTCCTTGATGTTGGTCACCAAAGCCTGGCCCGATTGGTCTGTTGCTTTGAAATACTTGACGATTGTCGGCTACACCAGTGCGATCTTTTTTGCCGCTGAAATCACTCGGCGTCGTTTGAAGTTATCGGCGACCTATCACGTTTTGCAATCGCTGACGCTGTTGCTGTTGCCGGTTTGTTTTCTGTCGCTGACGTGGTTGTCGGCCGGCACGGCCGTTCAGGCAAACCTGCATTCGCTGAAGTATCTGGGATTGCTGTTGCCAGCGATTGCACTGCTTTGGCTGGCATCGACCACGATCTTGGATCATTGGCTACGAGGTCGACAGACGACGTTTTTGATCAGCTTTGGGCTGTTGTGTATCGCCGGCGCTTTGCCAGCGATCGCATCGCCCGCTTTGGCGTTTGTCTTCGTGGCGATCTGCTGGTGCGTCTTTACCGTCGGTGTGGTGAAAGTAAACCGCCATACGTTTTGGCTTGCCGAACAGCATCAACTACCGCGGATCTTTGGTTTTTTGCCCATCGCTATGCTGGGCCTCCAACTTGTGACTTTGGTCGGTGTCAAAGCCGGAGCAATGTTGCCGGCGCACTGGATTGGATTCGCTGTCGCCATGGTTGCAGCGACGATTTTGATGACAACGCGAACCGTAGCGGACGTCTTTCGTCAGCGCACTGGTGATCTGGTCCGCCCGCTGCCTTGGGCGATCGCCGTTCCGCTATTTGTTGGACTCATCGCGGCAGTCACTGGTTTGGGGCTGTCCCTGATTGGGTTTTCTTACGTCGGATCAACAACCTACGCCGTGATTCCAACGTCGATCGTGGTTGCCATCCTGATGGCAATGGTGGCTCGTGACACACGCCATCCCGCGTTGGTGTGGGCAACCCTGGCAGTCGTTGCTTTAGCTTACCAGTGCTCGCCCACTTTGTTCGCGGACTTGGTGCAAATGGCAAAGAGTGCGACAGCCGATGCGATCAATCAATCTCGCGTGCCACTGTCGATGTACGGCCTGACGTATTTGCCGCTGCTGGGCGGACTGGCGTTGATCGGACGGCGATTTGCAGATCAAAAGCGATTGGAATTTTATGTTCCCGTCAAGCAATTTGTTACCGTGGTGTCGGCAGGTCTTTTTTGTGTTGCTCTGGCAGATATCGTATCGCTGAAATTCATCTCGCCGTTCTTGGTTTCATCGGCCAATTCGGTCGCCTTCCTGGCGTACGCTATCGTGTTTCGGGATCGCCGTTACAGCATTCCTGCAACACTGGCGTTTGTGGTTGCTTGCGGGACGGCCATTCCAGCGATGAACCAAATGCAGTACACGGACCTTTCGCTGTCGTGGGTTCCGACAGTCTTGGCGGGTGTCGCTTTGTTGATGAATGTGACTGCGTGGCCCGACCGTTTGGTCAATCGAATTGCAGTGTGCAACGATCAGTCAGGGAGGGCGGTCAACGGAGCGAACCGGAAAGTGATCCGTCTAACCGGTTGCGTATTGGCGGTGGCCCTGGCGATCCACTGGATCGTCAGCACGGCGATGATGTTTAGCGAAGCTTTGACTCTTCCGGCGGTGTTGCAATTTGGTTTTTTGATGGCCGCACTGGTCAGGTACACGATTCGCGAATCGCACTATTTTCCGGCCGCCAGTGTGTGGGTGCTGTCGGGATACGCGACGCTACGGATGGCGGCTGGCACAGGGATCGAAGCGGTCGATCTGGTCAGTTGCAGCGTCTACGCGTTGGTTGGCATTTCGATTGTCAGCTTTGGTCTGCTGAAGTATTTGCAGTCGGCATCAGGGACGGAATCTTTGGGCCAAATGCGTCGTTGGCTGGGGCTGGGATCTCCTCTGGAAAGTGGGGTGAAAGCTGGACCGAACAATGTTGGCAGCGGTTTTGTGAAAAGTATGGCTGCGTTCAGCTTGCCGGTATTTGATCTCAGCACCATCGTGCTCTGCAGTCTGGTTGGGTTGGTTTATATCCCGGCGGTAATCATTCAACATGCTGCGTTAATGGGTTTGCAGACCGCTGACTTAAGTAACTTTGGGTGGTCGACCACCGCGATTCTGGCTTGGTTGTTCACGTTCGCGGCGGTCAATCGTGATCGTGCCTTTGGGGTGATCGCCGCGATGTTGTTGCCTTTGGTTGTCAGCTCGACGTTGATTACGGCTGGTTTTTTGAGCGGTGTGACTGAATTGTTTTTGGTTTGGGCAACCGTTCAGTGTGCGTTGACGGTTTTTAGCCACCGATTACTCGTCCGTCTTGAAGATGCTTCCGGCATCACCGCGGTTATGCAAGTCGGCCGCGTTTGGTGCGTGGGATTACTGGCGATCAGCTGCCTTTCGTTTGACATGCCAATGCGAATCGTTGCATTGATCAGCATTGCTTCCCTGGTAATTTCCTTCATCGGACGGTGGGATCAATTCAAACAGTGCAACCTTGCCATTCTGGCCAATGTCAACGTGCTCTTGTTTGCTGCAGGCGTTGGTGGGTGTAGCGGTTGGGTGCTGCCGGGACTGAGCGGGACAATTGTCCTGGCAGCTTTGCCGCAGGTGTTCTTTGTTGGATGTGCATCCGTCCTGGCTTTTGAAATGCCTGCCCGTTGGTACGCAAACAAGCTGGCTGGCCAATGGGCAACGGTTTTGCGAATCTCATTGATTCCTCTGATGCTGGGGGCGTTCCTGTTGGATCAGTTGGATTGGGTATCCGTCGTGCTCGTGATGGTAGGCTTCGGTGCTCTGATCACGACCGAGCTAGCTCAGGCCCTGAAACGAGTTTCGGAGTGGAGAGTCTGGACGGCCTGCTTGATCGGTGGAGCTGCGGCCCTTTTCCTGTACCAACATGAAATCATTTCTTTTGGCGTGGGCATCAGCCAATTGGTGCTGCTGACGCTATCAGTCGTCGGGTTTTCGGTTGCCCATCTTTCGCAGCGCCATCCTTCCATCGCGGTGCTTCGCCGTCCAATGTCGATCATTGGTCAGTCGCTGCCTGCTCTGGTTGCCTGTTTGGCAATGTTCCGTGAATTCTCTGGCGTGTATTCCTCGCTGACGGCGCTCAATGCCTTGTCGCTGATGATCGCTGCTGGGATTTATTTTCATCAAGCAATGGTGTTGCGACGCTCCTATTTGTGTTTGCCGGCTTTGGTGATTGCCAACGCAGGTGCCTTTTTGCTCTGGAAATCACTTAGCTGGAATGCACCTGAGTTGTACTTGGTGCCCATCGGCATTTCGATTTTGGGCTTTGCCGAAGTCATGAAAAAAGAACTACCCAAAGTCGCACACACGCCTCTGCATTACATCGGCCTGCTGACGGTGCTCTGTTCGCCATTGCCCGAAGTGATTGGCGGAAGCTGGGGGCACATTTTCGCTCTGATGGTGCTCAGCGTGGTCGTGATCTTGGCGGCGATCGGGCTACGGATGCGCTCGCTTGTGTATGCAGGATCAGCGTTCTTGCTAACGGACTTGGTCGCCATGGTCATTCGGTCAACGATTCACAACGTCAATCTCCTCTGGATCTGCGGCGTGGTGCTCGGAGTCGGCGTCATCGCTTTGGCGGCTTTCTGCGAAAATCATCGCGAGAATCTGCTCAGCCGAATCCGGATGTTGTCCGCCGAACTGGCGACTTGGAACTAATGGATGTTTTGAAACGAATCCCTTTTTAACTAACTACTCTTCAAGGAAACGAACCATGCAATGGCTTAATCAATTCTCTCTTGTAATGCGGTCCAGCATGACTTCACTGCGAGAAAAGGTCGAAGATCCCGAACGAATGTTGCACCAGCTTTTGATCGATATGGAAGAAGAACTCGACCGTGTACGCGGCAGTGTCGCCGAGGCGGTTGCGGACGAAATTCAGCTTCGCAAACGCACTGCCCGAGAGCAAAGTGATTCACAGCAGTGGATGCAGCGAGCCGAAGAGGCGATGAAGCGGGGCGATGAGTCGGCTGCGAAGTCCGCACTGGCTCAGAAGTTGGCCGCCCAACAACGAGCCGAGCGATTTGGAGACGACCACCAGCGTCAGAAAAGCGAAGTCGAAAAACTGCAGCACAGTGTCATTGATTTAGAAGACAAAATTCGCCAGGCAAAACAAAAGAAGACACTGTTGACCGCACGAATCACCCGTGCGGCGTCGTCGCAGAAGATCAATCAAACGTTGGACCGTACGCACAGCAAGTCTGCGTTTGCTCAGTTCAATCGCTTGGAAGAGAAAGTCGATCGAGAGGAGGCCATGAGCGAGGCGTGGGATCGGCTTGACGGCAAAGACCCGGATGCAGCCGAACTAGCGAGGCAGTTTGAGAAGCAGGAACGCGAAGGCAAGCTCAATGAAGAGCTTGAACGTCTTAAGTCAGCGACGTCCAACTAGCGCTGGGGGAGTGCATGGCTGTGTCTCACTTTCACTCGGTTTGTGGATTGATTCGGTCTTGGGCGGGCAGAGATCGCATTCGCATCTCGCCGACTCAGGGCCGATTGCTCGGGCTGCGGCCCAGCGATCGGCTGTTGATTGGTCAGGCGGTTTTTACGGTTCAATCACGCGAAGTGAACCGTCAGACGGTTGTCTATCAGTTGGTCGATGACGGCAGTGCCTGTCAGGTGACTGACTATCAGATGACTGACAACGAGTCGACTGATTATCAATTGACTGGATTTCAGTTGACTGTGCCCATTAATACCGAGTCGGTGGGGGCTCAGCGGCAAGCAGGTCGCGGCGAGCTGAACTGCCGGGGTGAATGCCGTGATGTATTTGAAGAGGACGTTTGCCAGTTGAGTCAAACGAAGGCTGATCGTTGAAACGCCGCGGTCGGATCTGCCCACGCAGTCGGCGTCTTAAGCCAGGCCATACACTTGGCGAAAACGGCTGATGTCCTTGGCGTTTCCCATGACGATCGCGGTGTCATCCTGTTGGAAAACTTGGTCAGCACCGGGATTGAATAGCAATTCACCGTCTTTGGGTTTTAACGCAACCACCAGTAATTTGTGTTTGCGATGCGCCTCCGTTTCCGCGACAGTGGCTCCGATGATATTGCTTCCCGCGGTGACACTGATCTCATCGAGTTCCAAATCTTCGTATCCGCTGTGCGTTACCAAATCGAACAGGTCGGCTGTCGTTGGGCGAGTGATCATTCGCGACATCAGTCGTGCGCCGACCAGACTTGGCATCACCACTTGATTCGCACCCGCTTGCAGCAACTTTTTTTCGGTGGAGGGCATCTCGGCTCGGGCGATGATTTGGAGATCGCAGTTCATGTTTCGTGCGGTCAGCGTCACGAACACATTTTCTGCGTCACTTGGCAATGCAGTCACGATCGCGCCGGCTCGGCAGATTCCCACTTCCGTCAAAACAGACTCGTCGGTTGCATCGCCGATTACGCAAAGGAATCCGTTGGCGACCGCTTCCTCTTGAACGTCTCGATTGGTTTCCAACACCACGACTTCCTTGCCTCCGGTTCGTAGTTCTGCAGCCAAGCTTTGGCCGATGCGACCGTAGCCACACAGCAACACGTGGCCGGAGAGGCGACTGATTTCTTGGTCCATGCGTCGTTTTCCCAGTAGGTTTTCGATTTCGCCTTCCAACATTAACTGGATGAAGCCGCCGATCGTATACACCGCGGCAGACATTCCCAGCAGGATCAACAATACGACAAGCAACTGCGATGTGGGCGAGAGTGTACTATGTTCGCCAAAACCGACGGTCGATATCGTCACGACGACCAGCCAGAGCGATTCAATCCAGTCGTAGCCTTCCAAGTAGCGAAATCCGACGACGGAGACGCCCACCACGAGACACAGGAAAATCGCTCCTCGACCGACTCGTTGCAGGGGGGTTGTCATGGGTGATCGTCGTGGCCGGCTTGTCAGAAGATGGCAGAAGTGAGGTGGACGCGGCAGCTACGAGAAAAGAGTGGCCGGCGGCCATCATTCTACGTTGCTGGACTGGCTTCGTTTGGCGCCAATTCGCATTCTGCTTTCGATGAATCAGCCGCCTCGTCTTTAGCAAATCGATCCAGCAGCCGGTACAGTTTTCGGCGATGGATGCCCAGCTTACGAGCGGCCCGCGCCTTGTTGTTCTTTTCGGCCGCAAGCACTTCCAGAACGTGAGCTTTGGCGATGTCATCCAACTTGGTAGACAGCATGCCAGTACGTCGTGAGGTTGCGGCTGCATCAAGCGGCATCAATTGAGATGGTGATCCCGGATCGATGCGTCGACCAGCACGCCCGTCGACGATTTCCGCAGGCAGGTCGTCGATCGTGATTTCATTTCCGTCAGCCAGAATCATTGCACGCTGCAGCACGTTGATCAGCTGCCGAACGTTGCCTGGCCAAGGACAGCGGTTCAACGCCGCCCGAACGGCATCGTCTACTTGCCAGACAGCGGGTGTAAAGTGATCGACCAGCCGATCGACGTCACCGGCTCGTTCGCGAAGTGGCGGCAGTTGAAGCGACAGGACATTGATACGGTAAAAAAGATCTTCGCGGAAATTGCCCTCTTTGACTTCGTCAGTCAAATTGCGATTTGTCGCCGCGATGATGCGAACTTTGACAATGCGTTCTTTGTGCGAACCAATGCGCCGCATCGATCCGTCTTCTAAAACTCGCAACAATTTTGGTTGAAGCGACAAAGGTAGTTCGCCAATTTCGTCAATGAACAGCGTGCCGCCATCGGCGATTTCAAACAGCCCTGGTTTTTCAGTCACGGCGCCGGTAAACGCGCCCTTCTGGTGGCCAAACAGTTCGCTTTCGACCAACTGTTCTGGCAACGCGGCGCAGTTAATTGTCACAAACGGCTTGTCTGCCAACAGACTGTTTTGCTGAATTGCGCGCGCAACGACCTCTTTGCCTGTACCGCTTTCGCCTTGGATTAGAACAGGTTTGTCAGTTGGTGCGACCTTGGTGATCAGTCGCGATATCTGGTTCATCGCAGGCGAATCACCAATCAAATCCATCGCCGGACGCTGGCGCGAGATGAGTGCCTTGAGTTGACGATTCTCTTTTCGCAACTGGCCGCGATTCGATGCCAATAGGCAGTGGTGTTCCAGGTCACCCAGTGAGCAGGGTTTGGTCAAAAAATCACATGCCCCCAATTTCATCGACGCCACGGCAGTTTCAATGGTGCCCTGCCCCGTCAAAATGATGACTTCCATCGGAATGTCCAACGTATGAACGCGTTGCAACAATTCCAGCCCCGACATGCCCGGCATGTTCATATCAAACACCGCGACATCAAAATCCTGCGTCTCGCAAAGTCCCAGCGCCTCGGCACCGCTGCCCACCGCAGTCACCCGGTGACCTTTACGTTGCATCCAGCGAGCGCAACTCTCGCGAAAATCGTCTTCGTCCTCGACGATCAAAAGGTTTAGTACGGTGTCAGTCATTGGGCGATGTCTCTTAATCGACTTTGTTCGGCGTCCATGAATCGGCGTAGCAGCTACTGGGAGACCTTTGCCGTCACCAATAGCCATCAATCAAACCCAAGAAGCGAATCATGTACCATTACAGAATCGGCCAACGAATCGGTGCCGTTGCATTGAATGCCCGTTGTCCGAAAACCTCGGCTGAGTCCGGTAATGGCGGTTGCCGGGGGAATTGTGTCTGCTAACGGCCGGTAAACGCCGCTAACGGCCTGTTTCAAAGTCGATGGATGATTTGTAATTCGGCCAACACATGCCGGGTACGAATCACTGGTACGCTTAAAACGCACGGCTGTGACAAATACGCACGGTCGCACTCCGGTTGGATCAGTAAGTGACTCAGCGAGCGCGGTAGCCTTGTCAGCGTGTGATTTGATGATTGAAATGCCGGAAGACAAGACGTCCAGCTAGTCTGGATGTGCTGAATCGAACTCGAAAACCAGATACTTTGGCCGACGCTGACGGCGAGTTGCAAAACGGAACGATCAACCTAAACGGGCGTTTGCTAGAAACAATCCGCCGGACGAAACTTAATCCATGACGCGAATTGAACCATCAAACGATTGTCGCCTACGGGTCCTATTGATCGAAGACGATGCGGATACGCAAGTCAATCTGAGTGACATTCTGGACTTGGACGGCTACGACATCCAGGTTGCAGGCACCGCAGCTGAAGGCCGCCTTTTGGCGAAGCAGACTGTCCCGGACGCGATCATTTTGGATCGGAAATTGCCCGATGCCAACGCCGACCAGTTGCTGCCCGAATTGCGTGAGTTGATTCCGTTTGGCGACATCATCATCGTGACGGGCTTCGCCGATATCGAAAGCACGATCGCCGCTTTGCGGTACGGCGCAAGCGACTACATTCTGAAACCCATCAATCCGGAAGCACTGCGTGCGAGTCTGAATCGAATCAGCCAGCGGCGGCGAATGGAACGCGAACTGCGGGGAGAACAGCAATTTGCCGAGCGCGTTTTGCGTACGGCCGAAGCCGTGATTTTGGTTCTTAATCTGGATGGAACCATTGTCGATTACAATCCGTTTTTTGCTCGTCTGACCCAGTGGCCGTTGTCGGAGTTGATTGGGAAGGACTGGTTCCGACACTTCATTCCGGCAGAAGATGTTGCGAGTATTCGGAAAGTCTTTATGCAAACAACGCACGACGTCGACACCAGCGGCATTGTAAACGAGGTCCGAACTCGTGACGGCAAACGTCGCTCAATCCGCTGGGCCAATACAACACTGGTGGACGATTGGGGCAATACCAATGCGGTGCTGTCTGTTGGCGTCGATGTCACTGCGTACATTGCGGCTCGCGATCGGGCTCTTCACGCCGAGCGTCTAGCGACCATCGGGCAAACGATGGCAGGCTTGGCGCACGAGAGTCGCAACGCGTTGCAAAGAATTCAATCCAGCCTGGAACTGCTGTCGTTGGAACTGACCGATCAGCCTGAGTGCCAAGAAGATCTTGCCAAGATCGGTCGCGCGACTCGGGATCTCAATTCACTGCTGGAAGAAGTCCGGTCTTACGCCGCACCGATCGTTTTACACTGCAAGCCGATCAGTTTGGTGCAAATCTGGCAGCGATGCTGGCGAGATTTGGAGTCCAGTCGTCAAGGTCGCGACGTGCAGCTGGTGCAACAATCGGGCGAGGACGAGCTGATCGCGTTGGTTGACGAGCTTCGCATGGAACAGGTCTTCCGCAACCTGTTTGAAAACGCCATTGCTGCTGGAACGGATCCTGTCGTGGTGAGTGTAGCGGGGGCCAAAGAAACCAACGGCGACGTAAGCATCACCATTTCCGACAATGGGCCGGGGCTCAGCCACGAGCAACAGCAGCGGATTTTCGAGCCGTTTTTTACAACCAAGAGCGCCGGGACGGGGCTGGGGATGGCCATTGTCCAACGAATTGTCTTGGCTCATCAAGGGACGATCGCCGCCCAGACGCCGTCTGCTTCGGGAGCTGTTCTGACGATTCGTCTGCCGTCATCAAAAAAGAAAAACACGTTGGACAGCCAGTGAGTATTTCGCAATGGAAAAGTGTCAATGGATAAGCAGTCACGAGCCCTGCTAGCCGCAATTATGGAGACAGCCGTTGATTCCATCATTGTTATCGATTCGGCTGGCATTGTTCAGCTGGCAAACCCGGCCACCGAAGCCCTATTTGGTGTCGTTGTTGCTGACTTGGTCGGACAGAACGTCAACGTTTTGATGCCGACCCCGCACCAAGAGGCACACGACGGCTACTTGCGGAACTATCTGACTACCGGTGTCGCCAAAATCATTGGGATTGGGCGCGAGGTGATCGGTCGGCGAAAAGACGGAAGCGAATTTCCGCTGCACTTAGCGGTCAGCGAAATAAGCGTGGATGGCCAAAGGCTGTTTGCGGGAATCATTCGTGATATCACCCATCTCAAAGCCGCCGAAACCAAGCTTCAGGAAATGAACGATGTCTTGGAGCAACGAGTGCAAGAACGAACAGCCGAGTTGCACGCAGCTCAAGCGGACTTGATTCGAGTTGAAAAACTGGCAACGCTTGGTCAAGTCTCGGGCGGGATCGCGCACGAAATACGCAATCCACTCAACGCCATCAAAACGTCGGCTTACTATTTGCTCAACGCTAAGCATGCGACTCCGGAGAAAGTAGCGGAGCATCTCGAACGAATTGACCGACAGGTTTCGTCGATTGATCATGTCGTGACCGCATTGTCGGACGTCGCGCGGTTGCCCGATCCCCATGTCGAGTCGTGCGATTTACGGCCCATCGTCCGCGAAGTCGTCCGTGAAACGTCTCTGCCGTCGCAGGTCTTGATCGATGATCAATTACCCGTCACGTTTCCGAATGCTCTATTCGATACCAAACAGATTCCGATCGTGATTCGCAATATCATTCGAAACGCCCGCGATTCGATGCCAGATGGCGGAACGATGACGTTGTCTGCACTCGCGAATAATGACGAACTGTCGATTTCGATCAAGGATACTGGGTGTGGGATTTCTGCCGAGAACATGTCCCGCATCACCGAGCCACTCTTTTCCACCAAGCAAGCCGGGATGGGGCTGGGACTGGCAATCACGAAGGCGATTTTAGATAAGAATCGTGGTCGCTTGGAAGTCGCTAGCAGTATGGGAGACGGCAGTACGTTCACGATCGTTCTGCCGGTGGCGAACAGGTCGACCGATGGCTCTGCGGCTGAAAAGCCTGACACTGGCAAGTTTCTTAATACCTAGCAACCGCAATGATTGGGATAGGCACTTGTCCGCAAAACACAACCGAATCTTGATCGTCGACGATCACCAGGATATCTGCGCAAGTATGCGCGACATTTTGGACGACGTCGGTTACGAAGTAGTGGTGACTGGCAACGCAAACGACGCTCTTGAACAGGTGGATCTGACGCCGTTTGATGTGGTTCTGTTGGATTATCAAATGCCCGATATGAACGGTGCAGCCCTGTTGCGGATCATTAAGCAAAAACAAAAGGCCGTCACCGCGTTTTTGATCACGGCCTATGCCGGTAGCACGGGAGCACAGGATGCATTGAACATCGGTGCCACGGCAGTCTTGCAAAAGCCCATCAATGTCGTCGAACTTCTTGGCTATTTGGCCGATGCCGAAAGAGCGTGACAAAAACGCGTGTCGCTGCGTCTCGGTTTGGTTTTAGCCCTGTGCGTTATCGCACTTTCTTTTTCGCACACGGCGTATGCGTGTCGTTTTTGCGAATCGGCACGCGATCTGCTTTAGCAAGCTGGTGTCATTCGCGTCGGTTTCGACCCTCGGAATTCGCGTGACATCCATCAATCAACTTCGCTTGAATCAAAGGCTTCACGACGATGACTACTGCCAAACCAGCTTCGATCTACGACCGACGAATCAAAGAAATCATGAGTCGCGATGTGGTTACCTTGAGCGCTGGCGACACAATCCATGAAGCCCTCACACTGATGGGGGAAAATCGCGTTTCCGCATTGCCGGTCATCGATTCGCATAACCACTGTGTCGGTATTTTGTCGACCTCCGATTTGGTCGACATGACGCGCGACGTGGACGACGATCTTTATCACCTTGATTTGGTAGACCCCACCAGTCGTCGCTTTTTGCTTGACAAGTTGATGCACAGTATGGGCAATGAAAGTGTGCAGTCGTTTATGAGCGAGACAGTTGCGACCATCGATGCTGAGACAACCCTGGCAAAGGCGACGCAAGAAATGCTGCGCAATCGAGTTCATCACCTGCCGGTGGTCGACGCAAAAGATCACTTAGTCGGCATTGTGTCGACGATGGATGTCTTGGGCGAGTTTGCCGACGCGGCTCCTGAGTAGTTCGCTGTGCGGAGATTGTCCAGCGGCTAGTCAGTGTTACATTGATTGGGCCTTGGATAGTCGATCGCTTTCGCTACGGTTTGTTCTGTGCACCCTGATGCTGGGAGTCGATGATGAATGTTTTGCTTGCTACCGACGGTTCCAAAGACGCGATTCACGCGGCGCAATTCTTGTCGACGCTTCAGTGCAAGGAACCTATTTCGCTGACGGTGCTAACGACCACTTACGCGCCTGACCGCATTGGAGGGACTCAGTCGCAGGCTTGGTTTCCCGAATGGCGAAAGCTGGAGTATGAACGGGTCACAAGCCATCACAATTTACTGCGTGATTTGCTAGAGCCGCTTGGCAGCAAGACACACTTCGTCCATGTTGATGGCGCGGCGGCTCACGAGATTTTGAAACTCGCCGAACAGATCGACGCGGATTTGATCGTGTTGGGTGCATGCGGGCATTCCGCGGTGGGACGCATTTTGCTGGGTAGCGTTTCGGATTCCGTGGCGACTCATGCGACGTGCTCCGTCTTGATTGTTCGTCCTGAATCGGAGGATGCAAATACTGAACCTGGCACCTGCCGAATCACACTGGCTTATGATGGGTCTGAGAGCTCAACCGCCGCCGTCGACGAGCTTCAACACTTTGATTGGCCCCAATGCTGCAGCGTTAATGTGCTCTCGGTTGTCACCGCTCCAGTTTTGCTTTTGTCAGAGTATCCGGTTCTTCTGGACCAGCACAACGAAGTTGCGGTCGACGAAGCCAGGAAAAAAGGTGAGCAGTTAGTCGCCACCTTGGCTGGGTGCGTCGCGCAGCCAACCGCGCAAGTTGCCACCGGCGAGCATATCGGCGAAACGATCATCGCCAACGCCGCCGAATCGGACAGCAATCTGATTGTCATGGGAGATACCGGCCGTGGATTCTTAGGGAAGTTGCTGCTGGGGAGCGTGTCGAAATACGTGCTCCGGCATTCGACGACCAGTGTTTGGATTTCGCGGCATCATCGCAAAACGTCCGACGTAACGTAAATCGACCAAGCGGCAGTAGAAGATTTACTCGGTTGCAGTATTCTAGCGTTCAAGTTCCCCATGGATTTCCCCGTCGATCGATGCGATACATCGCCTGGCTGGGTCGCTAACTGAAATACTGCACGAAGAAAAGTGACTCTGATGTTCCGTACCTTTGGGATGGCATGCTGCTTTGCGGTAAGCCTTTTGAATTCAGCCAATGCTCAAGCACCGGCGATGCCCACGCACGAATGGGAAACCATCGCGGCGACAGGCCAGCCCACGGCGCGGCATGAAGCGACGTTGGTCGACTTTGAATCCAAGCTCTATCTGATCGGTGGACGACGCATCAATCCCGTCGATGTTTTTGATCCGAAGACGAATGCTTGGACCGCAAATTCTGAAACACCCCAGGAGCTGCATCATTTCCAGGCGGTTGTGCTGGGCGACGCGATTTATTTGATGGGAGCGATGACGGGACCGTACCCCAACGAAGTTCCGCTTGAAAAAATTGTTGTCTACTACCCCAAAGACGATCGATTCGATTTCAAGCACGTGATTCCATCGGGGCGTCGTCGAGGCGGCGCAGGTGCGGTGCTTTACGACGGCAAGATTTATTTGGTTGGAGGGATCACCAACGGTCACGTTGATGGGTTCCAATCGTGGCTGGATGAGTATGATCCGCGGACCGGCGAGTGGACGCAATTGGAAGACGCACCGCACGCACGTGATCATTTTCCAGCCGTCGTCTTGGGCGACCGCTTGTATGCGTTAGGCGGTCGAATGACATCGCAAAAGACTAAGAAAACGTTCAGCCAAACGATTGCTGCGTGTGATGTCTACGATTTTAAAACCAAGCAATGGCTGGGCGTGCAAGATTGCCCAGTCCTGCCGACTCCGCGTGCTGGCAATATGGCGATTGCGTGGAAAAATCAATTGCTGGTTGGTGGCGGCGAAAGCGGTACGCAAAAGACAGCGCACAAAGAAGTCGAAGCATTTGACACCGACTCAAAGAAATGGACGAACTGGCCCAAACTACGTCGCGGTCGTCATGGCAGCGGCTTTGCGATTGTCAATGACTTTCTGTACACAGCGTCGGGGAGTGGGAACCGCGGCGGCAGTCCCGAGTTGACATCGATAGAAAAAATTAGATTGCCCTAACGCTTTGTCGGCGCGGCCAAGCTCATCGGAACGTCTTGAGTCTTGTTAACATGGTTGATCTGCACCCATGTCAACTTTCGCTTTCGTGAGACTCACCCCATGAAGCTTGCTGAACGCCTTTGTATCGCTGGTTTTCTCTTTGCATTGCTGGCCATGTCTCCGCCGCGGGAGGCGATTGCAGCGGACGGGCTCGCTGGCTCCCGGCCGAACATTATTTTGGTCATGACAGACGATCAAGGGATGGGTGACTTGTCGTGTCTAGGAAACCAAGTGCTGCGGACTCCGAATCTGGATCGATTTCATGCGATGTCGACGCGGTTTACCGAGTTCCACGTCAGTCCGACTTGTGCACCGACACGGTCAGCAATCTTCAGCGGACGCCATGAGTTTCGCAACGGCGTGACGCATACGATCAAAGAACGCGAACGCATGGCATTGTCCACGACCACGTTTGTCGAACTGCTTCACAAGTCAGGGTACGAGACGGGCATTTTTGGCAAATGGCATTTGGGCGACGAAGATGCGTATCAGCCTTACAACCGCGGATTTAGCGAAACCTTTATTCACGGTGCGGGCGGAATCGGGCAAGCGTTTGTGGGAAGCTGTGCCGATTTCCCGCCCAATCGAGCTAAGAAAGGGCGGTACTTTGACAACGCGATTTTGCACAACGACACGATCGTCCAAACCGAAGGCTTTTGCACGGATGTGTTTTTTCAGGCTGCGTTGGGCTGGGTCAAGAAAAATCACGAATCCAAAACTCCGTATTTTGCGTATGTCACGACGAACGCACCACACGGCCCGATGCTTGCGCCAGAGAGTTACAAGAAACGATTCTTGGACGATGGCTGGGATCAGAATACGGCCGGTCGATACGGCATGATCGAGAACATTGATGATAACTTTGGGGCATTGATGCAAAAGCTGGATCAGTGGAACGCCTGGGACAACACCCTGTTGATCTTCATGACTGACAACGGCCAGGCCGGAAGGAGCGGAAAACAGAATGGCAAGCGAGTCGGCTTGCACACGGCCGGGTTCAAGACGGGCAAAAATTCTCCGTATGAAGGCGGCACGCATGTTCCGGCGTTTTGGCGTTGGAAAGGCAAGCTTGGCGCGGGCGTCGATATCAATGCGTTGACGGCTCACATCGACCTTTACAAAACGTTTTGCGACCTTGCCGGCGTTGTGGTGCCCGATAGCGCCCAGGCGATCGACGGACGATCGATGCTTCCGCTTTTGGAAAACCCTGCGGCTCCTTGGGATGATAGACACTTGTTTGTTCACTTAGGTCGATGGGAAAAAGGCGTTGCCCCCAATGAATCGAAGCTCCGTGATTATGCGGTGCGAACGCAGCGTTGGCGATTCGTCAACAACAAGGAACTCTATGACATCGTCGCAGATCCGTATGAATCCAACGACGTAGCAGAGGATCACCCCGATGTGATCGCTGATCTGCGTCAAGCGTACAGCCGTTGGTGGTCGGACACGCTGCCGTTGATGGTCAACGAAGATGCCGTATTTGCCCCCGAACAACCTCAAGCAGTGCGTTACAACAAACAGCTTGCCGAAAAAGGGATTCCAGTTTGGCAGCCCCCCACACTGTAGTGTTCGCTTGGCTTTGCTGGGGCAGTTTCTGATGCCTACGGAGCGTCGTACTCTTCGCTGACAATGCGTGGCGGCGTGGGCGAAGAAAATTTGTAGAACTGATAGCCAAACAGTGATATCGCGGCGAGGATCAGCACCAACGAGCCGACCATTTTGATCGATTCTTGGTCAGAAAGATCGACTCTCGTTAAAAGTGGTGCGCGAACCTTGCTCGACTTCAGCGGTTTGCCTTTGGGGATTTTCAGCGGCTTCTGAGGCTTTGGTTTTTTGATCGCTGCTTTCTTTCCGTCGTCCATTTCTTCGGTAAGTGAGCGAATGGTTGACCGAGCCACGTCGCCTGAATCGTCACTTAGTTCATTTAACAAAGCACCTAACTTTTGGATCGGTTTGGCGACCGACTCCAGCTTGCTGTCGGCTTCCTCAAGAATTGAGAACACATCGGAATCGAAATCCGAATCGGCAGATTCCTCTGCCTGGGCTAAATCATCTATCTCAGCAGACGCAAATTCTTGGATGCTTTCGACGCAGATCAAAAACTCAAGTTTTCCACATCGAAGCCGGTCGTCGTCGTTAAGAAAATGCCATTGGTGCGGTGCAATTTTCTCTCCATTTACAAACGTTCCTGTACGGCTATCTAAATCGAAAACGCGCAGCAGTCCCTGTCGATGCTCCAGTAGACAATGCCGGTCAGCAATCGAAGTGCTTTTGGGCCGAATCTGACATTCTTTGTCCCGCCCAAGCAAGTAGTAGCCGACGAAGATGGGGGCTTCGACGCGGTCTTCCGAGTTGTTGAGGATCAGTTTGATGGTCGACAATGGCGCGGCAGGTTTTCTGAGCAAAATTGACTTTCGGATACGAGACGGTCGGGGCACTTATTCGTGAACAATGATCATGTGGCGCCCCTTGCCATCACTCACATCTTGGAACTTGGGCATGTGTGGATCCGACGGGCCAATCGCTGAATAGCCGACCATCGATAGCACGACAACGAGAACCAGCACGGCAAATGCGAATCCGAGCATCGAGACTGTCTTATGACTGGATGTCGGCGTTGCCTGGGGCTCCCTCTGCGCTTGTCGTTTCGGATCGGAAAAGACGCTGGACGACGTATTGGACAGATCGCTCGCCGATGCACTTTTGGCCTGGGCTGGATTGGAAGCGTTAGACGAAACGTGTTCGTCAAATGAAGGCAACTCTCCCAGGTTCAGTTCGTCCCACGGCGGATCGTCGGCACCCAAGGATCCTGCCGTCGAATCGCCTGACAGAAGCGATGAATCGCCAATTGTATTTTGGAACAGTTGCGTTTCGCACGCGGTATCGCCAGCGGGAGCGATGCTCTGAAGTGGCTGGTTATCTTCACAAGGTAGCTGGTTGCCAGAATTGATCTGTTTGATCCATGCCAAAAGAGCGCCAGCTGATTTGGGCCGATCGTCGGGACGCTTGGCCATCATCCGCATCAGCAATTCGGCAACCGCAGGGGGACAGGCTGGACACTGTATGCGCACATCAGGTGCCGGCGTGGTCTGATGTTTGGCCAGCTTTTGATCGGATGTCACGCCGGAAAAAGGGACTTCGCCGGTCAGCAAAAAATACAGGGTGCAGCCAAGCGAGTAGATGTCAGCCCGGGCATCCACGCCGGCGCTGTTGATGGCTTGCTCGGGGGCCATGAAGTCGATCGATCCCATTAAGCGGGTTCTCTCGCTGGCCGCGACGTCGTCCCATCCAACACGAGCCAACCCCATATCGCTTAGTTTGACAATTCCATCGGTTCGCAGCAAAAGATTGGATGGCTTGATATCGCGGTGAACAATGCCGCGATCGTGAGCGTGCGCCAGCCCAAGTGTGGCTTGGTTTAGAACGTCGATCGCGGCGGACACAGATAGATTGCCATCGCGCAGAACCGCTTGGTGCAGATCGATGCCATCGACATACTCCATCGCGATAAATAGTTTGCCTCCTGAATCGGCAAAGTCATAGGCGCGAACGATGTTGGGGTGATCCAGTTGGGCAGCCGCGCGAGCTTCTTGTTTAAATCGTTCGATCCGCCGCGCGTCTTGTGTCGCTTCTGGAGGCAGGATTTTGAGCGCCATCAGCCGACACATCACATCGTGTTCCCCCAAGTAGACGACGCCCATGCCTCCTCTGCCTAGCGGTCGCAGCAAGCGGTAGCTGCCAAGATAGAAGCCGCGTTTTTTGCCCGCCAGTAATTTGTTGGCTTGCCACTGAGTCAGCAGACCTCCTCCGATCAGTCCGTCGGACAAACGTTTGGGAGAGATGTCCGGGCTCTCAATTAGCAACGAAGCGACGATCTTTTTCAGATCATCTAGCTGAACCAAGCCCGACTGCAGGGCGCAGCGAACATAGTTCCGAGTCTCCTCGTTTAACTCAGGCGAGGTTTGCGGCTTTAAAACGTTTGACATCGAACCATCCCAAGGCCTTCTGGCTGGGCAAAATGCCCGTCCCGACGAGCGACACACTACAGCGCTTAAACCGCTGCTGGATGAAGGCGACGTTAATTTTCCGTTAGCAAATCCTCAGGAATTAGCACGGTGATGACGTCCGCACTCACGCACCGACAGAGGTGTTCATTGCTGCCCAAACCGGGCATCGCCTGCCTTTAAACGTGGCTTTCTGTGCCAGATTTCTGGGACCGCTGGATCGGCGCGGTCCGCACAATTATCCTTATCGGCAACCACCTGCTTCAGTCCCTCCCCTTCCAGGCTCGCCCCTCATGCCTCCAATCCGTTCAAATTGGCTGCTCAAGATCGTTTTGATGCTGACTGGTTGCCTTTCGGTTCCCTCGCTTTGTCAGGCAAAACAGCCCAACATTCTGTTTATCTTTTCAGATGACCACGCTCCGCAGGCCATTGGCGCTTACGGATCGAAGATCAATCAGACGCCCAACTTGGACCGGATTGCAAAGGAAGGGGCGATCTTTCGCAACTCTTTTTGCGCCAATTCGATATGCGGCCCCTCGCGCGCGTGCATTCTGACTGGCAAGCACAGTCACCTGAACGGATTCTTGCGAAACGGAAACAAGTTTGACGGGAATCAATTGACATTCCCGCAGCTGATGAAAGACGTCGGCTATCAGACAGCGATCATCGGCAAGTGGCATTTGTCGTCCGACCCCGTGGGATTTGATCATTGGGAAGTGCTGCCAGGGCAAGGCAGTTACTACAACCCCGATCTGATTCAGATGGATGGAAAACGCAAACGGTACGACGGCTATTGCACCGATATCATTACGGACAATGCGTTGGCTTGGCTGAAAGAAGAGCGTGATCCCGACAAGCCGTTCATCCTGATGTGCCAACACAAAGCGCCGCATCGAAATTGGTCACCGCCGAAGCGTCACTTTTCGCTTTACAAAGACACGGATGTGGCCGAACCGGACACTTTGTTTGACGACTATGCCAACCGCAGTTCGCTATTGCAGCAAAACGAGATGTCGTTGGAGAAGCACTTTCACTGGGGCCACGATATGAAGTTCCACGGGGACACTCCGTTCCCGAAATTCTTTGCTTCCCGCCATCAAAACGGCGAGTACAACCGCATGACTGATCAGCAAAAAGCAGATTGGGACGCGGCATACCAGCCTGAAAATGACGAGTTCATTCGCCGTATGAAGTCGGGCGAACTCAACGACAAGCAAGTTTTGCAGTGGAAGTACCAGCGCTACATCAAAGATTATTTGCGTTGTATCCAAGCCGTTGATGATGGTGTGGGTCGCATGCTGGATTACCTGGACGAAGCCAAGTTGACCGACAATACGATCGTGACCTACAGCAGTGATCAGGGATTTTATCTGGGCGAACACGGCTGGTACGACAAGCGATGGATGTTTGAAGAATCGTTGTTGATGCCGTTCTTGATTCGTTGGCCTGGTGTGATCAACCCGGGCGTCGATTCGGACGCGTTGATCCAAAACATCGATTATGGGCCAACCTTTCTGGAAGCCGCCGGAGCCGATGTGCCTGCGGAGATGCAGGGGCGTAGTATGGTGCCGATGCTGAAGGACCAGGGCAAACCGTCAGCATCGTGGCGTGACGCAATCTACTACGCGTACTATGAAAATGCTGCCGTCCACAATGTGCCTGTTCATGATGGCGTCCGAACCGATCGCTACAAGCTGATGTTCTTTCCGCGATCTCGCGAGTGGAATCTGTTTGATTTGGAAACCGATCCGCAAGAAATGAAGACAGTGCACGCCGATCCGCAGTACGCCGATATTTTGGCGGGAATGCAAAAACGCTACCGAGATCTTCGCACTTTCTACGATGTAAACACCGCCACGATTCCGGCCACGCGGGGTGATGAACCTCGCTGGCGAGAGCGTGACGCATCAATGACCAAACTGGCCCGAACCGGCGAGTTTGATTTGGCTTTTATCGGCGACTCGATTACACAAGGCTGGGAAGGTCGCGGGAAAGCTACTTGGGACAAATTCTACGGTAGCCGAAAGGCGATTAATCTTGGGATCGGTGGCGATCGGACAGAGCACGTGATCTGGCGTTTAACGCATGGCAACCTCGGCAAGATCAAACCCAAGGTTGCGGTGCTAATGATCGGTACCAACAACACCGGTCATTTTCAGCAAGAGCCGAGCGAAGTCGCGGCGGGGGTGAAAAAGATTTTAGATATCTTGGCCGAACGATTGCCGGAGACCAAAGTCGTCTTGCACGGAATCTTTCCACGCGGTGCTGGGCCGTTGGACTTGAAACGCCTGAACAATATCGCGATCAACCAACAGATTCGACGCTTGGCCGATGGTGAGCGAGTTCAGTACTTGGAAGTCGGCGATCAGTTCTTGGAAGCCGACGGCACAATCAGCAAAACGATTATGCCTGATTTACTTCACCTCAGCCCTCAAGGCTATGAGCGTTGGGCGAAAGCTCTAGAGCCGAAGCTGAAACAGCTGGGGCTGTAAGTCAAGTATGCGAATGTCGTTCCCACGCATTGCGTGGGAACGAATCGCAATTCGATTAGAACATCACCGGCTTGCCCGTCTTTCGACGCAGTGGCACAGCTTGACCGGCGTGCATCATCGGGTGCGTGCCAATTAGCACGAACATATGGCCCACGGTGGGACAGAAGTCACGCATGTGTTCAGGTGATTCCGCGTCCAGATCTTCAGCGGACAGCCCATCAAGTGCGGCAACGGTCGAAGCGCGAACCGAATCCCAAAGCTGCATGTATTCATCACGACTTTTAAACTGCGAAGCGTCGTCCGAAGCGGCTGCTTCCTTGGCGTGCGCTTCTTCAAAGCCGTCAGGTAAAGTCGCGGCTTTGCCGGGGCAGATGCTCTCTAGCAGTCCAACTTCCGAAGCGATCAAGTGACCGGTTTGCCAGGCGAAGTGATTGCAGCCGTCACTGGGACGCTGAAGCATCTCTGCATCGTCCAGGTCAGATAGATAGCCTCTGTAGACCATCGAGCTTAAATCCATCGCAGCTTTAATCGCGTTTTTTGAATCCATGTTTTCGCCTGTTTCGAGGAGAGTATTTTGAAGACGCTCAATCGTAGTTGAGTGAAAGACCGTTTGGAATTGGACACCTAATTTGATGCTGGATCTCGAAGCGGTAGTTTTCGTGTGCTGGCGATAGGCGTTTGGTTGGGCAGAGTGCGTTTGAGGATCTTCATTACTTTTTCACCCGTCGCTCGATAGCCAGTTAGTTTTCCACCAAATATTGAAAGTGTGCGTGGATTCGACGAGTTATTGGTCGGCAACTGGGTTTCGCGTGATCGTTTGAATGCTGCCCCCGTAGCAGCTGGCAAGACTCTTAAACCGGCCCAGTGATTAATCACGGTCGAGTCGCGGTTGGGGAAATGAGTCTCATAGACTTCTTTCAAGTACGCAATTTCGCGGTCCAACGCGGCGACTTTGTCAGGATCTTCATCGTACTTTGCTTCGGTCGTGCCAATCATCGTTCGCCCCTTCCATGGCATCACGAACACCACCCGCTTGTCTTTGGCTTCGACGTAATAGCATCCTTTGTCGATGTCGCCGGGACACTCGATGTGCGCGCCTTGGATATTGTCGACGGCAAAGGGCTCTTGTTTGGGCGTGATCCGAGAAAGAACATCGTTAGCCCAAGGGCCAGCGGCATTGACGATGACGCTTGCTCGGGTGGATACGGTTTTTTCGGCTGCGTCTTCGCCCAAGGCAATTTCGACGGAAACGCCATCGGCATCGATCGTCGCTTGTTGAAAATGCGCAGGGTAGAAAAGGTCCGCTCCCAAGTCCTGCGCCGATTGCATTACTGCGCGAGTCAAAGCAGCGTCATCGGTTTGGCCATCCCAGTATTGCAGGACTTTTCTCAGGCCTTTTTGATCAATCCCATCGAGCGAGTCCCATTCGCTTTTGGGTACGGTTCGGAATCGAGTGTTTTTCTGACCGCCGGCAAGGATGGAATAGATCAGCAAACCTAGTTTCATGACCCATGGTTTGCGACTGGTGCGATCGTAAACGGGGATGAAAAACGCTTGGCGGCGGACCAGGTTTGGAGCAAGTTGAAAGAGCAGTTCCCGCTCACGAAGACTCTCCCAGACCAACGATATTTCAAAGCTTTCCAGATATCGCAGTCCGCCGTGGATCAGCTTGCTACTGCGACTGGACGTGCCTTCGGCAAGACGTGATTTTTCTAGCACGGCCACGCTGTAACCATCAGCAGCAGCGGCTTGTGCCACGCCGACTCCGTGAATGCCGCCACCAATAACGAGCACGTCATAGTGAGGTTTAACCGTGGCGGAGGACTGGTTGGCCGAATTGACGTTTCCTGCGGAACCGTATTTCGATTTGGTCGTTTGGTCGGGGGCAGAGTCAGGCATTCGCATTCAGTTGGGCGTGGCCGAGTAAATCGACGATGCGGTTGGTTTCTAACATGTCGAAACCGCTGTGATAAAAGTCTAGCACGTCATCAATGGTTTCTGTGTTATAGAGCACCCATTGCCAGTTGCCCTCCCAGACAGTACGCGAGGTTGGAACGCGGGTGGTTTTGCAAAACAGATAGCTTGGTCGCAAATTTTGGGCGATTTGATGGTGGCTGTCGTCGTACTGACGCAGGACCAATCCGATCGGCATGCTGCTGCGGATCGATTTGACGGCAGCAAGGACTTCTTCATTGAACGAAATCACGACGCACTGATCACGAATTGGTTCCATCGCGGCAAGCACCTGATTGGCAACAAGCTCCGCACCAAAAAATTCGACGCTTTGACGTTTGATCTCGACAAAGGTGGTGACGTGTGGATGCTGCAACATCCACTGGGAAAAGTCAGCGAGTGATACAAGACGATTGTGCTGAAACGTTTCGCCGAACCGTTCGGGATAACCTGCGGGATGGCTGAGCACTTTAGCGGCAGAGAGTTGTGTGATATCGCCGGCGCGCCCCGTCATCCGCAAGAGGTCTTGGTCGTGATGCAGGATGGGAACCTGATCTTGGGAGAGCTGGACATCGAGTTCGACGAACTTTGCCCCCGCGGCTACGGCGGACTCATATGCGATAAGCGTGTTTTCGGGATACTGGTGTGAAGCTCCGCGGTGCGCAACCAGGGTGGGGGCTGCGGTGCTCGGATGAGACGGTTTTGCCATCGCATGTATTTACAAAAGCGAGTTGTCAAAAGTTACTGTTAAACGCGATCATCGTCATCACGAACGAAAACAGTATGAACGCAATACTGATCGCCGCGACGAGAGCGATCGAACGCCAAAACCGTAGTTGTGCGGCGGCAAATTGAGTTTGGTCTTCTAACGTGCCAGTTCGGGCGTAGCGAGTTGTCGCAAAGCAAGCTTTCCAAAGTAGAAACGTTGGCAGACAAAGTGTCAGAAAGTAGATCGCAATCGTGACCATCATTGCCAGTATTTCCATGACACCGATTCCACCTCCGATGCCCAGCATGGCAACAAAGTAGAATCCCATCAACACCGTGAAAAGCGTCATCGCGGATGCTGTGATCTTTTGCCAAGTCGCCAGCTTTTCGATCGTGAGCATAACAAAACTAAGGTCACCGAACTGATCCTTTGGGTCGGCATTGGTTAGCGTTGTCTGATAGGGATTGAAGTCGCTTGGTTGAGCTGGGGAATGGTTAGGCATTGTGATCAGCTGCAGCTTTTCAGTTCGAGGGCTTTCAGTTGGTTGTTTGATCAAACAACCCAATCGTCAAAGTCAACTTAGTTGTTGGGACCAATGGTCCACGCGGGCGTTTGAGACGTGATTGCGAGTTTTATGGAATTTCGCTGCAGATCGATTGAGAGCACGAATTGGCGGTCGTTTCAATTCCGAAGACTTTAACGCTTAACATAGCTAGGTTCGATCGGCATTGCCCAAGCGTCGATGCAGAATCTGTGCTGCACGACTCGATCGACGGACGCCAAACTCTGCGATGGCTCGTTCGGTAGGCAGCGGTTTCTTTTCTCGCCATGACGAATTTGCCGTGAATCCAAATCAGACCCCCACTCAGGTATCCGCATCGACACGCCCCGCACTGCTGGGGATTTGGCGATTGGGACGTGAGATTCATTCTGGCAGAACTTCCGAGCTAACGCTCGCGCAGCCCGCTGATGCGGAAGGCAGTCCGCGATGGGACTACGTGCTCAAGCGTGCCGTCGACACGACGAACAACGCGGAGAACGTTCGTCAGATTGTTCAGTTCGCTGCCGCGTCAGAGAAAGTCTCCAACCCAAATTTAGTTCCGGTTCTCGATGCTTCGGCAACTGGGACATCGCCCTATTTGGTAACGCCGCTTATCGAAGGCGTGACGTTGCAAGAGAGTCTGGCCGGAGTGGCCAAGCCGCTGCCCGTCGCGCTGTGGATTACTCGCCAAATCGCACAAGCACTAACCGCCCTGCATGCGACGGGATGGATTCATGGCGATGTAAAACCCGAAAATACGATCGTCGGCCCGCGTGGCCATGTCACCGTCATCGATCTGGGGTTTGCCTCCCAGATTCATCGAGTTGATAGCAGTCAATTTCGAGGAACACCCGAGTACGCCGCGCCTGAGGTGATGAAGGGAAACATGGCGGCGATGCCGGCGGCAGATGTGTTTTCGCTTGGACGGATTTTGTGGAAGTGTCTGACGCACATCGAACTCGCCAATGACGTCGTACTCGCTCCGGTCGCCCAACTGGTCGAAGAAATGGTCAGCGAAGATCCGTCGTCGCGGCCGTCGGCAGCCGATGTTACAGAGCGACTATTGCGGTTGGAGATCGATACGCTGGGGCACCACATCGGTCCTTCGCCAAGCATTCATCGTGGCACTGGCAATGTCCGTCGCGCGGCTTAGTTTGTGTCCATCGCGCGGCGTGGCTCGTCAGCCTATCTGCTACAGAAAATCGATGTTGTAGCAGTCTGATGCTATCACTTTGTCCGCATCAACTAGCTTCAATTCGATCAGTTGCTCAACCAGTGTGGACCAGCGTTCGGGCGACATTTGCCCGACGGATTTGAGCGGCAGATCATCGGGGCGAGCAAGTTTGCGTAGTTCTTTCATGCCACGATTCAGTGTCGCGCCAGTCATCTGCTGATTGTCAGCCAAGATCAAGGCATTGCCTTTTGCTGGATCGGTTAAGTAGTTCTGCCAGCCGGTTCGCGTTGCGGTGACGAACTGTTGAACAAGCGTTGGGTTCTCGCGAATCAGTTTGCCAGTGGTCACCAAAACGCTGGAATACGGATTGAAACCGAGTTCACTGGCCATCATGGTCCGAACTTCGACGCCTTGCTCGGCTGCTAGCAGAGGTTCCGAAAACGAGTAGCCTTGGATCACGACGTTAGCGTCGGCTACCAGCGGGGCAACGCTGCCTTGGTAAGGCACTTCGTTGACTTGGTCGAGCAACCCTTGCGAACGCATAAATTCGACGTACGGCCTGGGGCCGTGTTGGAACGTCGTGCCGCGTAAATCTTTGAACGTTTGGACGTCGCTGTCAGCACGAACCATGATGCAGCGAGGATGATTTTGCATGGCAGCCAGCACAGCGACGATGTCGACGCCTTCGTTGCGCAGTAGCACGACATCGTCGGCATTTGCCATCGCAAACTGGCAGCGTCCGAGTTCCAATTCTGGGCCAATTGGTGCGTTAATGCCACCCGGAGTAATCGCGACGGTCAAACCAGCTTGCGTATAAAGTTCGTCAGCTTGTGCTTGGTAAAGTCCGCCATGCTCCGATTCGGCTTTCCAATTCAATTGCACCGTCACGATCGATCGAGTGGTCGACATCGGCGGCGCGGTGGACCGGCTGCATCCTGATGCCAAAGTGATTGCTAGAGCAACGGCAAAGTGGAACGAAAGGAATTTCATGATTCGGTTGCACCGTGTTAACGCGCTGCGTTGTAGTTTGAACGTGCCGACTATGTTTTCTCGATGGCGCCGCTGACCCACATCCATCTCCGTAGTAGGGTCGCGCCGATCAACCGCACGCCGCCGAACAGGATCAGTCCTACCAACATGGACGCAAAAAGAGCGGCAATCAAGGCGTCCGTTTTGTAGTACGCCTGCCAGTCTTGCATCAGAGCGCCCAGTCCCGACGCGTTCTGTCCATTGCCGATAAAAAACTCCGCCACGATTGCACCAATCACGGCGAGTCCGCTGCTGGTTTTGGCGCCGACCATCAGGTGAGGAACAGCGGTCGGGATCTGCAGTCGGAGAAGTTTCTTGCTGCGGCCCGCTCCGTAAAGCCGAAACAGATCGGACAGTTCGCGGTCGACTGCAAGTAACCCGGCCGTCACGTTGTTGATGATCGGAAACAAACAAATGATGACCGTGATCATAACTACCGTGCGAAATCGATAGCCGCTCCAGATGATCAGCAACGGAGCGATGGCGACGATCGGGACGGTTTGCAAAAAGACGACGTAGGGAAAGAATGCCATGCGGATCTTTCGCGAGAGGCTAAACACGACGGCGATCAGAAACCCGATCGCGACAGCAAAAGTCAATCCGATCGCTGCAGCCAAGCCTGTCGCAATCGTGCCCTGCCAAAGTTCTGAACGATGCTCGATTGCCGCGGTGGCAACTTGGACAGGATTGGGCAGTAAGATCTTTGACAGACCGAAAAACTTAATGACGCAACACCAGATCACGATCCCCACAGCTGCGACGCTGATGACCCAGAGGACGTTGGTTGCAAGTTGCTTGGGGCGGTTCACTGGAATGTCTCCCCGGTGTTATTTAATTCATCGTTGTCCTGTGGCCCATTGTTCCGGGCATTTGAGTCTAAATCACTGGATTCCCAATCTGCCGTTGCGCGAAGTTGGTCGCTAACTTGGCCATAGAATCTGCCGAACTCAGGGGACGTGCGGATGGATCGGACACGTGGTTCCGGGAGCGAGTTGGTGATGATTTGTTGGACTTTGCCATCGTGCATCAGCACGATCTGGTGCGAAAGCAGTATCGATTCGGCAATGTTATGAGTGACCAGGACGGCGGTGAACTGATACTGATTCCATAGCGACCGCAACAGTTGACCGAGCTGTTCGCGGAGCAGGTCATCAAGTGCCGCAAAAGGTTCGTCCAGCAGCAGCACGCTGGGCCGTGTGATCAGAGCTCTTGCAATGGACACTCGCATTTTCATGCCGCCTGAGAGTTGGTTGGGCATGCGGTCGGCGGCGTCGGCAAGTCGTACTGAGTGCAATATTTCGGTTGCCCTCTTTCGTCGTTCGTCGCGTGAGTAGGCACCAAGCAATTCCAGTGGGAGCATGACGTTTTCGACCGTCGTCAACCAAGGCAATAAAGACGGTTGCTGGAACACAAAACCAATTTCCCCACGCTCGCTGATGGCAGGTGGCGACAACTCAATACGGCCCTTGGTACACGCTTGCAGTCCGGCGATCGATCTTAGAAGGGTCGTTTTGCCACAGCCGCTTGCGCCGATGAGCGAGTGAATCTTTCCGGCCTCCAGCTGCAACGACACATCGTCAACTGCTGTGGTTCCACTGGCAAACGTGACCGAAACCGCTTGGCAGCTGATCTCTGAAGGGCTCGATGGCGGTTGACGGACCGAGGCGGCAATGTCAGTGGCGTCTGGCATTCAGGGAATCGTCCGCGGAGAGATGTTTGATTGGGCATCTTCCATGCAGGCACGGTCTGCGACGAAAGAAAACGCTACGCAATTCTGTTGTATTGTCACATAGATGCCGTCCGCGGGAAGCCGGGAGGCGGTTCAGCAGTAGGCCGGCGTTTTGTTTGACCTCCTTGCTGCGGCAAAGCTGGTCAACACGTTACTATGTCAGTGTTCGTTAGAAGACTAATTATTCTGGGTCGCTGAAAAACGGGTCTATGAAAACACTGTGTTTCTTTGCCGCTTTGCCGCTGGTTGTCGTTATGGGGTGCTCTGGCAAGAGTTCTGTAGATCGATCGTCGTCTCCTGAGAAGCCAGCTGCTGCTAGTTCATCTGCCTCTGCTGATTCGGCTGACGACACAAGCGACACTGCATCCCATGCAAATGAGTCAGCAGTTGCCCTAGCGGAGAGCGGCAATGATCTAGCGATCACGCCCGCGGTCGCTGCGCTGATGAGCGACGCGGAGGTGGAGCAGTTCGTGGCGTTGATGCGTCCCAAAGTAAACGCATTTTGTGGTGATTGTCATGTTCCACCACGCCCGACCAGTTCTTCTCAGGCCGAGTGGCGTGATGAAGTCGAGCAAGGTTTTATGCTCTACCGCACATCAGGCCGCAAGGACTTGGAAGTGCCTGATCAGGATGATGTGTTGAAGTACTTTCAGCTGCAGGCCCCAAAGCGACTTGAGTTGCCCGTGTCGATCGACGACTATCCGCCCTCGCCCATTGCGATGCGTGTGAGCGAAGTGTTTTTTAAGGATTCGCGTCCATCGGGAATCACCAATCTGAAGTGGATGGAGATTGGCATGAAGGACTCGCCTGCGATTGTGTACTGCGACATCGGGACGGGGGCGGTGAAAGCACATTGGCCTCAAGAAGAGGGCGCGCCGACGCTGCGATTGGCGACGTTGTTTCAACCGGTTCACGTCGAAGCGTGTGATCTGGACGCCGATGGGAATTTGGATTTGATCGTCGCTGACATCGGCGAATTCAATGCGGACGATAGCGATCTTGGGCAAGTCATTTGGCTTCGGCGTGTTGATGGGGAAGAGAGGTTTGAAAAAATCGTTTTGCAAGATGGACTTAGCCGCGTCAGCGATGTTCGGCCGGGTGATTTCGACGGCGACGGTGATATCGATTTGCTGGTGGCCGCCTTTGGATGGCGAAAAACAGGCCGCACCTTCTTGTTGCAAAATGAAGGGGTCGACCAGAAAAAAGACAAACCGTTTAGCCTTCGCGAAGTGGATGATCGCCACGGGCCGGTGCATGTTCCGCCGGTCGATTTGAACAACGATGGACATTTGGATTTCGTCGCTTTGATCAGCCAGGACCAGGAGGTGGTCGCTGCGTTTATCAATGATGGAACCGGCAAATTTGAAGACCACGTCCTGTATCAGGCACCCGATCCGGCTTATGGTTCCAGTGGAATTGAACTGGTCGACATGGACGGCGACGGCGACTTGGACGTGTTGTATACCAACGGCGATTCCTTTGATCGTGGTCCCAAGCCGTACCATTCGGTTCAGTGGTTGGAAAACCAAGGTTCGTTTCCGTACCAGCATCATTCGCTGGCGCTGATGCCGGGCGTGCTGAATGCTACCGCAGGCGATTTCGATGGCGACGGAGACCAGGATGTCGTTGCGGTATCGTTGCTGGCCAAACCAGTGAGGGATTCGCTGAAGGGCCGAGATACGTCGTCGGTGGTTTTGCTTCGGCAGCAGCCAAAATTTAAATTCAGCCCCTTTCAGATCGAAGCAAAAACGCACCAGCACCTTTCGGTTGAGTCGGGGGATTTTGACGACGATGGCGATTTGGATATTGCTGTGGGCAATTTTCTCCGTGAAGGATCGCCGCAGCTTTCTGACCTGAAAATCTGGTGGAACACGGCAGAAAAACAGTAGCTGAACGATTTTCTGGCGTGCTCCGAGCATCTTGGCGCAGTTTTCCTGATTGAGGATTTCGTTTGCGTCGATTCTGCTCTGAGGCGGACGAGGGAAGGTATTTGTTTCGTTGAGGGAGAAATTAGGAAAACTGCGACTGATGAATCAAGCAAATTCTTTGCAGCCAGATTCACCATCTGCGACGGGCATGCGGCAGGCGATCAGTGATGCCACCATCTACATGGTTGTGTCGCAGCTGGGCCATGCGTTGGGGATCCCTGTCGAACGGAGCGGGTTCTCTGCTGATGGGTTGGGCAAGGCAGCCGATACGGACGATCAGCTAGAGCGATTGATGATCGCGGGGCGTCACGCTGGGATTTCGATCAAAGAAGCCAAGCTGATCAACGCGAACCAGATCTTTGACTTAATCTCCGAAGGATATCCCGTCTTGATCTGCGATGGGAGTCAGGCGGTTCATGTTCTTAAGTCGCGAACCGGTCGAAAGTTGGACGGCGTATCGTTGCCATCGAATCAGGTAGAGAGCTATTCTCGGAGGCGGCTCAGCCGACTTCTGAAGGCCAGCAGCGGGCAGCGAATGCTGGTCGCCAAACAGGAGCTCGAATGTGCAACATTGTCATCGTTGGGCATGGTGACGCCTGGTGGCGATGATGATCACGATCATATGTCGCCGCTTCAGCGATTCATGGGATTGCTGAATTTGGATCGTCGAGATTTGTGGATGGTGGCGTTGTTCGCTCTCGTCGGCGGCGTGCTTTCGTTGGCGACTCCGCTTGCAATCGAATCCCTTGTCAATGTAGTCAGCTGGGGCACTTATTGGCAGCCGCTGTTGGTGCTGTCGCTGTTGTTGCTGACGTGTTTGGGACTGTCGGGCATCATGAAGATTTTGCAGACAGTGGTGACTGAGATCATTCAGCGACGACAATTAGTTCGGATCGTCGGCGATCTAGCCCATCGTTTCCCGCGTGCCAATCAACAAGCACTGCAAGGCAGTTATCCTCGCGAGCTTGCCAATCGCGTGTTCGACATCATGACGATTCAAAAAGCAACGTCCGTGTTGTTGATGGATGGCGTTTCGCTGGCTCTGACAACCATGTTGGGGCTGTTGCTATTGGCGTTTTACCACCCCTTTCTTCTGGGCTTTGATCTTGTCCTGCTGCTGACCATGATCATTGTGTTGGTGGTGCTGGGGCGTGGTGGTGTGCGGACGGCGATCGAAGAGTCCATCACGAAGTACCGAATCGTGGCTTGGCTTCAAGACGTGATCGCACTGCCGACTGCATTTAAGGTAAACGGGGGCGAAACATATGCAATTGATCACGCCAACCGACTTGCTACGGACTATTTGATCGCGCGGAAGAGTCAGTTTCGAGTGATTTTGCGGCAGGTCGTGTTCGCTGTTGGGCTTCAAGTCGTCGCGTCGACCGTGCTGTTGGGGCTGGGAGGATGGCTGGTCATTCGTGGGCAATTGACGCTCGGGCAGCTTGTTGCCAGCGAATTGGTGGTGACCGTCGTGGTGGGCGCGTTTGCAAAAGCAGGCAAGTCGCTGGAGAAGTTCTACGACTTGATGGCAGGCATTGATAAGGTCGGGCACTTGTTGGATGTTCCCATCGATGATCGACGCGAAAGCGTCCTGCAGCCCGACGGCGCGGGGGCAGTCCGGTGGGATACGCTGACATTGGTCGCGGGTGCTCAGACGATCGAAATCCCCGAAACGGAGATCCAGCCAGGCAGCCGAGTGGCAGTCGTTGGTGAATGTCCGCACGGCAAATCAGCGTTGATGCGTGTTTTGGCCGGGCTTGTAAAACCACAACGTGGGCTAGCCGAAATCGCGGGTGCCGATGCATTGCAGGCTGGTCCAAGTGGTGAAGGGCAAATCGTGGGTTTTGCCGGTGATGTCGAGATTTTTAATGGTACGCTGCGTCAGAATGTGGCTCTGGGCCGTAATGATGTGGGGCGAGATCGAATCCGAAAAGTTCTGCAAGACATTGGGCTTTGGGATGGTGTGCTGAGACTGTCCGACGGTGTTGAATCGATCCTGCAGACCGGCGGTTATCCGCTGACCAAGACTCAGGCCAGTTTGCTAATGATCGCCCGCGCAATCGCAAGCGAACCTTCGGTGGTGTTGATTGACGGACTCTTAGATCCGCTTGGTGATGCCCCCAGGAGACGCGTGTGGGAAGCCATCAGCGGTGACGATAAACCTTGGACTTTGATCGTTTCGACCAATCGCCAAGATGTCGCTGACCTTTGTCGTGATCGAGTGACTGTGAGGGTAAAGGCATGAGTAAGCAGCAAACGTTGTTTAGTGAATTTCCGGCTCTGCAATTGGTGCGCACCGGTCGTGTGGTGCGATTGGTTGGCAAGTTGACGACGCTGATGTTGGTCGTGTCGATCGTGGCGCTCGTGTTTGTGCCGTGGCGTCAGACCGCAGCGGGGACCGGCGTGGTTGTTGCGTTGGATCCGCAAGAACGTCCGCAACCGGTCCACAGTCAGTCCAAAGGAGTGATCAGCTATGTCAAACCGGGGCTTCGCGAAGGCAGCTATGTCGAAAAAGATGAACTGGTGCTTCGGTTGACACCGTATGCAGCAGAAGGGGTGCAGCAGATCGATACGCAAGTCATGGCAATCGAATCCAAATTGGCGATTGGCAATTCCAGCTTGGAAGTAGCTGAACAGGCCGCGAAATTGCAGATTAGCAGCGGGCAAAGTTTGGCCGAATCGCTCAATCAAGAGTATTTGTCGTCGAGCCAGAAATGGGAGCAGTCCAAAAACGAGGTGGTCGCGTTGCAGGCTGAACTTGACGACAAACGCAACCAATTGCGTATCGCGGAAGAAGTCGCGGCAAAGGGATTGGTGTCTCGCGAAGAGTTGTTTTCCAAACGTCGAGCCGTCGAATCGCAGTTAGCAAAAGTATTGAAATCTGAAAGTGCCGTCGAAGAGGCCTATCGAACTTTGGCGGCAAAGGAAGAAGAGATCGAATCGAAGAAACAAGAAATCGACATCAAGAATCGGTCCGCCAACCAAAAAGTGTTGGAAGTGATCAGCAAGCTTCGTACGATCGAAAAAGAGTTGATCGACCTGCGTAACAAACGCGGTGAACTCGATCGATTGGATGTGCGAGCACCGCGGAGCGGACTGATCCAAAGCTGGTTGGGGCAAGCCGGAAGCGACTCGGTAAAGGAAGGCGATCGATTGTTTGTGATCGTACCGGACACGGATGAACTGGCGGTCGAAATGAAAGTGAGCGGCAATGACATGCCCTTGATTGCCGAAGGCGACCGCGTCCGACTTCAGTTTGAAGGTTGGCCAGCGGTGCAATTTGTCGGTTGGCCATCGGTCGCCGTCGGGACGTTCGGTGGACGCGTGAATCGTGTGTTTCCGACCGATGATGGGGTCGGGAACTTTCGTGTAGTCGTTACGCCCGACACCAGCGGTGAAAGCGACAGTGCGTGGCCCGATCGACGTTATCTGCGTCAGGGCGTACGGGCCAACGGTTGGGTGCTGTTGGACGAAGTCGCACTTGGATACGAAGTCTGGCGGCAACTGAATGGATTTCCGCCAACCGTCAACGACAAGGCACCCAAGGACGACAAGGGCAGCAAGGTGAAACTGCCTAAAGCTTAGATGGCTTTGAAAGCGAAGCCTCTTAGGAATCGGCCGTCAAAGTCGACGTGGATTTCCTGGCCTAACACGTCGGACACATGCGCGTGTGAAAGTTTGCGTTTGTGACGGGTTAGAACGATTGATAGGCTCAGAGCGTCTTGTTGGTTTGCCGATCATTGACCTACCGCCCTCTGCTTTTCATGGGCCGTTCATTGGTGATTTGCTAGCACAGATGCTCCGTCAACGCTCCTTGATTCTTCGACAATTGCCTTCGGCTTTCACGGCCGCGTGGCTGGCTTTATGTGCATCGCAAACTGTTGCTGAGCAGCCACCATCGGGGTTGCGGGCGACCGCGCAGACGACGCCAATCGAGGCGCTTCGCGCAAGCGATGGTTTGATCGAAGAGGGCGATTCGGCAGGGTTGCCAGACGCACCACAAAGTGCGATCGCGTTTCCGGTGAATCGTCAGGCCGAGGTAAGGGCGAACTCCGAGTCCAATCCGTTGGTCAGCGTTCCGGTGGAAGCACTTGACGTCGAACCGGACAACGATCTTACGACGCATGCTGCTGAAGTGCCGATTGCGGTTGATGCGAGCGATGCAAACGGGCCTTTGAAGCTGGCGGACGTGATTGCCAGCGTCTACCACGCGTACCCAGAAGTGGCGTCGTCGAAACTGGAGTACCAAATTGCCAATGGCCAGTTGAAATCAGCGTACGGATGGTACGACACGAAAGTAAAAGGATACACGCTCAACGAGCCAACTGGTTATTATGAAAATTACCGGCACGGTATCGGCGTCGCACGACAGACATGGTGGGGCGGATATCTTTCGGCAGGCTATCGCATTGGCCGAGGAGAATTTCAACCTTGGTACAAAGAGCGTGAGACCGACAAAGCGGGCGAACTAAAGGCATCATGGCAACAGGCATTGCTGCAAGGACGGGCGATCGATCCGCAACGCGTCGAAGTGTTTCAAGCGTCGGTCAGTCGCAAGGCGGCCGCGCCACAAGTGCAGCAAATCATCATCGAAACATCGCGTGATGCCGCACTGGCCTACTGGAAGTGGGTTGCTGAAGGCACCGTGTTGAAAGCTCAGCGCGAGCTGCTTGAGTTGGCTCAAAAGCGAAATGAGCAGTTTGTAGTTGGCGTTCGTGCCGGCAAGTTTCCTGAGATCGACCTGATCCTAAATCAGCAGTTGCTTGCCGAGCGACAAGCCAAAGTGTTGGAAGTGCGTCGGAAATACCAGGCAGCCGCATTCAAGCTGTCCCTCTTCTTGCGAGACGAAATGGGCAAGCCGATGATGCCGGAGGATACTTGGTTGCCCGAAGAATTCCCTGTCACCGAGGTTCCAGCGAGACCGGATTTTGAATCGTCTGTGATGGCGTCGATTGAGCGACGTCCGGAGTTTCAGTTGTTGCGTTTGAAGCGTCAGCAGTTGCAGTACGACTACCAGCTCGCCTGCAACCAAACACTGCCACAGGTGGACCTGATCGCAGAAGCTTCTCAGGACATGGGCGCGGACGCTTCGTCGAAGGATGACAAGGACGAGTTCTTGGTCATTCTGGGACTGCAGGGCGAGTTGCCAATTCAACGTCGAAAAGCACGCGGAAAAATCCAGCAAACGACGGCCAAGATGGCTCAGCTGGATCAGAAGATTCGTTTGCAGACGGACAAAGTGGTCACGGATCTGCGGACAGGTTTTGCTTCGTTGGAGCTGTATGCCCAAGTGGTTGAGCAATCTGATTTGTCACTGCGTGCAGCGTTCGATACGCTAGACCGCTATCGCTTTGCGTTTACCAAGGGCAAGGTGGACCTGCTGTATTTGAATCTGATTGAAACCAAAGCGTACGAAACCGAAATCAAGCTGATTCAGGCACAGCAGCAATGGTTTTCCGCCTTGGCAGAATTGCAGGCAACCATGGGGTTGGATCCGCTGGCACAAGCCACCACCGTCGATGCCATGCCGCCGTCGGATCATCCCGGGCCAGGCAATTTACCCGTCCCGGAGCAAGATGACGAACCAGCAGAGGACGCGTCGGGCACCAATCGTACGTCGAGCGATGCTGAGCAAAACCGATCTGCAAAACCGCAGGCGGGTGAAACACTGTCGGGAGAAAAGCAGCCAAGCGAACGCCGCCTAAATCAAGCTGCCGAGTAAACATGTGGTTAATGCAGTGCCACGACAGAGCCTTGCCGTTCGTGAACAGGGCTCGCGGCATTTGCCGTTCACCGCACTGGAAAACCCAGGCGGCGCTTTGGGGGATCGAAACGGTACTACGCATTCAGCGCGGCGGTCACGATCTGCTTCGCTTCCTCTTGAATGGTTGCCAAGTGTGATTCGCCGCGAAAGCTCTCGGCATAGATTTTGTAGATGTCTTCGGTTCCCGATGGTCTTGCTGCGAACCATCCGTTTTCGGTGACGACTTTTAGTCCACCGATTGCCGCGTGGTTGCCGGGAGCTTCGGTCAGCTTTTGAGTAATGGCTTCGCCCGCCAGTTCGGTCGACTGAACTGCTTCAGGCGATAGAGATGACAGCGCGGCCTTTTCGGCGGGCGTCGCGGGGGCATCGATACGAGCGTAATCGGGGCTGCCAAATTCAGCCTGAAGTGCTTTGTAGTGCTCCGACGGGTTCTTGCCTGTCGTCGCAGTGATCTCGGCCGCCAATAATGCCAGGATCATGCCGTCTTTGTCAGTCGACCAAACGGTGCCGTCTTTGCGAAGAAACGAAGCTCCGGCACTTTCTTCACCACCAAAACCGAGCGAGCCATCAAGCAGCCCGTCGACGAACCATTTGAATCCAACGGGAACTTCGCAAAGCCGGCGACCAAGTCGTTTCGCGACGCGATCGATCATTGAACTTGATACCAGCGTTTTGCCGACTGCAACGTCGTCGCCCCACTGCGGTCGATGTTGGAAGAGGTAGTCAATCGCGACCGCCAAGTAGTGGTTGGGGTTCATCAGTCCAGATCGAGTCACGATCCCGTGACGGTCAAAATCCGGGTCATTTCCAAAGGCAATGTCGAATTTGTCTTTCCACTGAATCAAACCTGCCATCGCGTACGGTGATGAGCAATCCATGCGGATCTTGCCATCTTTGTCGACCGTCATAAACGCAAACGTGGGATCCACTTTGGGGTTCACGATTTGCAAATCGATTCCGTACTTTGCAGCAATTGGCTCCCAGTAGCCAATGCCAGAGCCGCCCAGCGGATCGACGCCGATTTTTAAGTCAGACGCCGCGATGGCTTTCATGTCCACGACGGAATCAAGGTCATCCACGTAGGGCGTGATGTAGTCGCGCGAGTGAGTCGTGGCGGCGGCAAGTGCTTGCTGGAAAGGCAATCGTTTTACATCGGTGGATCCCGACGCGACGATCTGATTGGCGCGGTTCTGAATCTGAGTGGTTGTTTTGGTATCAGCGGGGCCGCCGTTGGTACCGTTGTATTTAAAGCCACCGTCTTGGGGCGGATTGTGTGACGGCGTGATCACAACGCCATCGGCCAACTTACTACCGCTCTGACGGTTGTGACCCAAAATCGCGTGAGAAATCACGGGCGTAGGCGTGTAACCCAGTCCCTCTTGGATCACGACGTCGACACCGTTGGCAGCGAAGACTTCGATGGCGGTTTGGAAGGCGGGTTCCGACAGCGCGTGAGTGTCTTTCCCGCAAAACAAAGGTCCGTCAATTTTGTTTTCGATTCGAAATTCGCAAATCGCTTGGCAGATCGCAGCGATATGTGTTTCGTTAAACGTGTTGGAAAGCGAACTTCCACGGTGGCCGGACGTGCCAAAGCTGACCTTTTGGGTCGAATCGTTTGGGTCGGGCCGCTGCGTGTAGTACGCCGAAACCAACTGAGGAATGTTGACCAGCAGATCGAGTGGTGCTGGTTTGCCAGCCAATTCGTGAAGTGCCATCGGTAATTTCTCGTGAGATGCGAGACGGTTCATCACCGCCTGTTATTGAATCGTCAACCACCGGCGGATTCTCGCCAGCGGGTCTGTTCGCTTACAGTCGCAGTAGAGGCCTACGATTTGGGGAGTGGCTTCACTTTCCAAATTTCGTCAGCGTACTGACCGATCGTGCGATCGCTGGAGAACCATCCACTTGTGGCGGTGTTCAGGATGCTCATGCGGTTCCATTTTTCGACGTCTTGGTAGGCATCGTTGACTTCGCGTTGTGCATCGATGTAACTACGCAGGTCCGCGATCGTGAGCCACTGATCTTGAGGATTGCGAAGGCCGTTGGTCAGGACATTGAAGATGCCTGGTTCGTCCTTATTGAACGTGCCTCCTTCGATCATCTCCATGACCCGGTGGATTTCCGCGTCAGCGGAAATGATCGCGTTGGGATCGTAGTCCATTTTCAGCTCGACCACTTCGGCAGCGTCCAGGCCGAACAAGAAGAAGTTTTCTTCGCCGGCTTTTTCGCGAATCTCGATGTTGGCTCCATCTAATGTGCCGATTGTCAGAGCACCGTTCATCATGAATTTCATGTTTCCGGTGCCGGAGGCTTCTTTGCCCGCGGTTGAAATTTGCTCGGAGAGTTCTGTGCCGGGACAGATGACTTCCATCGCCGAAACGCGGTAGTTGGGGAAGAAAACCAGTTTCAGCAGTTCGTTGGCTTTCGGATCGTTGTTGATCACACTGCCGACATTGTTGATCAGTTTGACGATCAATTTTGCCAGGTGATAACCAGGGGCTGCTTTACCTCCAATCAGTACGCAGCGAGGAACCATGCCCTTGGTTTCTCCTCGCAAGATGCGGTCATAGAGATGGACGACGTGCAAGACGTTTAGCAGTTGCCGTTTGTACTCGTGGATTCGTTTGACTTGGACATCGAACAACGCGGACGGATCGAATTTGACTCCTGTGTTCTTGAACACGTAGTCGGCCAATCGTTCTTTGTTGTGCTGTTTGACTGCTAGCCAACGCTTGCGAAACGCTGCATCGTCAGCATGCTTTGCGAGTTCGGAGATGCCTTCCAAGTTAGCTTCCCACTCCGTGCCGATCGTGTCGTTTAACAGATCACGCAGACCGGGGTTGCAGTGCGACAGCCATCGTCGCTGGGTCACGCCATTGGTCTTGTTGTTGAACTTGTCAGGCCAAATGCGATAGAAGTCAGCGAAGAGTCCGTCTTTGAGCAATTCAGTGTGGAGGGCGGCAACGCCGTTGACCGAAAAGCTGCCGACGATGCTGAGGTAAGCCATCTGTACATGCGGCTGGTCGCCTTCTTCGATCAGCGAGATTCGTTTGAGCAAGTCATTGTCGCCGGGGTATTGCTTGGCGACTTGCGACAAGAATCGCTCGTTGATCTCGTAGATGATTTCAAGCAGTCGAGGCAGCAGGCTACTGAACAGAGCGACCGACCATCGCTCCAGGGCTTCTGGAAGGAGCGTGTGGTTCGTGTATGCCATGCAGTTGGACGTGATCGACCAAGCATCGTCCCAGTCCAAGTGGTGCTCGTCGACCAGCAACCGCATCAATTCAGGAACGGCGCACGCGGGGTGCGTGTCATTGAGTTGGAAGCAGTTCTTTTCAGCAAAGTCGGTGAAGTCACTGCCGTGTTTGGACACCCATTCCTGCAAGACATCTTGCAGACTAGCGGAGACCAAGAAGTACTGCTGTTTGAGTCGCAGTTCTTTGCCGTTTTCACTAGCGTCGTTGGGATACAACACCATCGAAATTTGTTCGGCATTGTTCTGTGCAGCGACGGCTTCGGGGTAACTGCCGGCGTTGAATTCTTTTAGGTCGAACACATCCGTCGCCGCGGCCTTCCAAAGTCGGAGTGTGTTGACCGTGTTGTTTCGGTAGCCAGGAATCGGCATGTCGTATGGGACGGCCAGGAGGTCGTGGCTGCCGACCCAGCGGCTGCGTGTTACGCCATCTTCATCACGGTAACGCTCTGTGTGACCGTAAAGTTTTACCTTCTTGGTGTCCTCGGCTCGCTCAATTTCCCAAGCATTGCCGTTTCGCAGCCAATGGTCGGGAGCTTCGACTTGGTGGCCGTTTTCGATGTGTTGATGGAACATGCCGAATTCGTACCGGATGCCGTAGCCCGCAACCGGCAGGCGAAGATTGGCACAGCTGTCCAAGAAACAAGCTGCAAGCCGTCCCAAACCACCGTTGCCCAGGCCGGCGTCGTGTTCTTGTTCGACGACTTCTTCGAGTTCCAGTGAGTACTGATTCAGTGCTTCGCGGATGGAGCCATCCAATTCTAGGTTTTGGACGGCATTGTTGAGCGATCGCCCCAGTAGAAATTCAAGCGAGAGATACCGAACGCGACGCCCGTCGGTTTCTGCGAATTTTTCGCGAGTATCGAGCCATGGCTGACTGATCCGATCTCGAACAGCGATCGCAGCGGCTTGGTACGAATAATTGGGGCTGATGTCTTTTTCGTTTTGACCCAGCGTGTGGAGCAGGTGTCGACGAAGCTCCGTTGGTAGAGGACCCAGGAGAGCATGGTTTGTCGATTTTGATTGTTTAGTGTCTGGCATAACTTGGTCAAACGCTTAAGAGGAGGTTTCAGGGGATGGTAGAGCGTCGAATAAAAAGGAATTGACGCTGCACCGACACCGTGTTTGTAGGCCTGAAATAAAACGGCCATCATGATATGGGTTAAGTCATTGCTGCATAGCTTGTTGTTGCTGCATCGCGATCGGTTGTACATCCACGCTGACTTTCAGCGTAGTCTGGCCGCCACCGAGCACGACGCCACACATCGGGCTGATATCGCCGTAATCGCGTCCGATCGAAATCGGAATGTGGTCTGTTCCGGCAACAGTGCCGTTTGTTGGATCAAATCCGACCCAGCCGTGTCGAGGGCCCGAGTAAATACTGAACCAAGCATGTGATTCGTCCGCGCCGATTAACCGCGGTGCACCGACTGGCGGGAGAGTCCGCAAATATCCGCTGACATACTTGGCCGACAGGCCAATGGAACGCAGGCACGCAATCGCGAATTGAGCAAAGTCTTGGCAAACACCTGCGCGGGCCGCAAACGCTTCTTCGGGGAGCGTGTCGACGTTAGTTGCCGACGTGTCGTAGCGAAAGTCGGTGTAGATTCTGCGCGTGAAATCCAAGGCGGCTTCCAGGATTCCGCGTCCTGGTGTGAAGGATTTGAAAGCGTAGTCCGCAAACGGCTGCACGCGGCGGATCCTGGGGGAATCAAACCGTTGTTGATCGATCATTGCATCGAATGTGTCGGCCGATTGGATCTGTTGAGCGATCAATTCCCAGGGTTGGCCGACATCACTTATGTTCGATTTTCCCGGGCCGACAGTATTGGTCGGTGGGCCGATCAGTGTCACGGTGGGGGCGTGAACAGTCACGTCGCTATGGGCAACGATTTCGAGTGATTGATGCGTTGATTCAATGGCGAACGTCAAAACGCGATTGCCAAAGTAGTCTTGATGTTCTTCGCTGCTATCGGGCAGCGGCAAGATGTCTAATCGTGTGAAATGGCAAGTCAGGTTCGGCCGTGGAGCTGGCATCATGCGGACTTGGTTTTGACACACCGCGACCGGTTCGCTGTACGCGTACGACGTCTTGTGTTCGATGCGATAGCGCACTTCGGAATTTTGGTTCTGCATAACGGTCATCTCATTCCCCCGGTAAAACCGTGGCCACCCCGGTCAAAGTCTGCTGTTGGCCAGTGTGAATCAAATAACGCGCGGAAATGGCATCGGATAGTGTTGGCAGGTCATCAATGATTCGTCGCAGTTTATCTTCCAGTTGTCGAAGCGTCCCGTTGGGTGACCGTTTGCTAAGTTCTGCAGGGATTGCCATGACCAATTCATGTTTCAGCGCCAAAGCGATTCGTTCGTCGGGGCCAGCGCCGACCGTACGTGAAACGGATGGCAGCGAAGTAAGCAGTTCGACGATTTCGTCCATCTGAAATCGCAACGATCGTGGATTGGTATCGTCGGTTACCAAAAGGTCGATCACCGGGGCGAGGCGTACTAGGTTCATGTAACGCGAGCGGTACGTCATCAGCGAATCGCAAGTTTCAAGCACTGATTCGCAGACAACACGATCGTCTTTGGCCGGCCAAGAAATGGTGGCAAGCAGTAATTCGGATGTATGGTCGGAACGCTCAATGCGACGACCGAGTTCCAGAAACTGTCTCGCGTGGGTTCGCACGAAGCTTTCGGCCGTTACGCCGGCGAGTGCCAGAAAGGCCGAAATCAATTCGTCTAAGCGGATCAAATTCGCGCCGTCGTCATCGACATCGATGGGCAATTTTGCAAGATCCGAAATCCGCTGCACGATGCGATAAGCGTCCAGCGACAAGCGGTCGCGAACCGACATAGCACTTCGCTGCATCAGTTCGATGGTCCGAACCAAACCGCGCGGCTGGCTGGGATCAAAAACCGATCGCGGGAGAATGTCTTCGGGACGTGGGAAGTTTGTGTTTAAGAAATCAATCGCGTAATCCGGATCGATCTGTCCCATCGCAGCGAGGGCCGCGACTAAACGCGGAAGTTCGTTTAATTCGTCAGCGTTGCGTTCTCCGTTGAGCCTGAGCAGCACGGTGCGCAAAAGTCGGGCGATGGCTTCGGCCCGTTCGGCATAGCGGCCCATCCAGAACAAGTGTTCGGCGACACGACTAGGCAGTTCGTCACCACTGCGACGCAGCGAGACAGGGGCCGATGCAGGGTGTAGAAGCGAGTTTTGGTCGTCCGCCGTTTCTTCGCCAAGGACCCAGCAGTCTTGGGTCAAGCGTCCGGATGCCGGCGTTTGGTCCAAGTCGTTTTCATCGTCGCTGAGCCGTGCCAAAGCACCAGGGAGAACTTCGACGTCGTTGGCGGTGCTGAGCTGGAAGCAACGCATCGAAACGTGCCAGGGTTCTAATCGATTGTTGTGCCACACAGGCGCAGTTGAGTAAGTCGGGTGCTGCTGAGCGACGTAGTTGTGCGGTCGGTGTTCGATGGCGGCCAGCAGTTCGCTTCGTGCGGCGGCCGAAAGATTGGCGGCCGACACCGGAGCATCGCCGACGATATGATAGGCCGGGCGAATCAGCAGCTGATCCAAGTTGTCTTTGACGTACTGCAAGTCGGTCGGGCTACCGCACCAATAGGTCTTAACGTTTTGAAGGCGTAGTGGTTCTTTGAAAAAATACTCGCACGCGGCCGACAGGTACGGCATCAATGCCGGAGCTTGGACCAGCACGCTGCCGAGTCCATTTGTTAGCGCAATGCGGCCACTGCGTAAACAGCCCACCAGCCCGGTCACACCGTCGGCGGATTCGGGGGCGAGCTCTAATGGATCGCAGTTGCGATCGGAAATATGCCGCCAAAGCACTTGAATCGGCAGCAAGCCTCCGAGCGTCTTGAGATTCAGTTCACCACCGCGAACCGCCAAGTCAGCCCCTTTGACCAAAGTAAATCCAAGGTAGCGAGATAGATACGCGTCTTCGAATTGTCGGTAGTCACCGGAGGTTGGCGTCAGCAGCGCGACGCGGGGGTTTTCGCGTTCGCGGACCGCTAAGGATCGCAGGTGATCGCGGAGCGAGTTGAAAAAACTGGCGATCCGTTTGGTTTTCGTATTTCGAATCAAGTGCGGATAAATCCGGCTGGTGATGATCCGGTTTTCGAGCAGGTAGCCCAGTCCACTTGGCGCCCGCGTGCGGTCGCTTTGAACCAGCCAGTTGCCGTTGGCTTCGCGAGCAATTTCCGTCGCAGTGATGTGCAGCCGATGCGTCGAAGTCTGCAGCGAATGATAAACGCGATGGAAATAGGGATTGGACCACAGCAGGTCTGCCGGGATGATTCCTTCGCGGAGAAGACGCTGTTCACCGAGCAAATCGTCCAGCACTTTGCTAAGCAAACGCGTTCGCTGTTTCAAACCCGCTTCGACAATGCTCCAGCTGGCGGAGTCGATCACCACCGGGGTGCTTGAAAGCTGCCAGGGACGCGGTTGTTGATCGGCGTCGCCGTCAATTTGGAACGTCGTGCCGTTCTCTCGTACCAGTTTTTCGACTGCTTGTGCTCGCCGATTGAGGCCTTCCCAGCCGAGCGAATCCATTTCTCTTGCGCACATCGCCCAGTGCCCGCGCATGGTTCCATCGTTGCCAACCATTTCGTCGTAGCGATTGGGCAGCGTTTGGTAGCTCTGCACAATCGCCTTCTGATTGGCGGTTGGTTGATTGGCGGCTGGTTGATCGGGAGTCAACTGATTCGCAAGCTCAGGGTTCAATGACAAAATCGTTCGACAAGAATTCGCTTCGGGATGAAATGGCAACCTTCGCTAGGCTTCGCAACTGAAACGCTCCGGCTCGCCCTAAGTTACTTTTCGCAAATCAAAAGTGACAGGGTATTCATTTGGGCTGATCGTCGGTGGCAAAGGTGGCACATCGACAACGCCGCCGGTCACCGTGCCAGCTGTGAAACGGGTCGCACGCCGCGTTTCTGCTTCGCTAGCGTTGATCGGAAGCTTATCGTATGTCAAACCAGCTGGGTGCGACACATGATATCGACAGCCACCGACGCTATGACGTCGATTGCGGTCAACAATATCAAATTGGAGCGGCGTATCGACCGCAATCGTTGGGTGCAGGCACCGCGGAGGCTGCCAAGCACGGTATTTGACGCCAGCGATGAATCGGCCGGCGATGTCCGTTTCATGCATGGGAACTTGATGCCCCTGGCAAAGAATGGCGTGCCGATTGGGATCAAATCCGTCGACGGTCACTTGCAGCCGTTCCATCGACGCATCGACATAGCGTGCCGTACCGCCTCCGGCGGGTTCTTCGCCCATCAGAAACCACGGTTCAATGGCCGATCGAAGTTCCAGATTCACTCCGTCACGTGTCATTTCGCCAATCTTGGCGAAACGGAAATTGAACTGAGGTACAAACCACTCGGCGTCCATCGCGATCCCGCGATCATTTAACTCACCGATCAGGTTGACCATGTCGTTCCAGACAAAGTGCGGTAACAAGTATCGGTCGTAGATACCCGTGCCCCACCGCGTCAGCGGTGTGTGCAAAGGCGAATCCCAAAAGGCAGCTACGATCGATCGAATCAGCAACTGTTGAACCAAATTCATCTGAGCGTGCGGAGGCATTTCAAACGCGCGTAGTTCCAGCAGCCCCAGTCGTCCGGTGGGTGAATCGGGGGAATAAAGCTTGTCGATGCAGATTTCGGCGCGGTGAGTATTGCCCGTCAAGTCGACCAGCAGATCGCGGAACAATCGATCCACCATCCACGGTGGTTCGGCGGGCGTCAGTTTGTCCAACTGGGCCAACGCGATGTCCATTTCGTTGACGGCGTCCGGGCGAGCTTCGTCCATCCGCGGCGCTTGGCTGGTTGGGCCGATGAATTTGCCGCTGAACAAATACGACATCGCGGGGTGGTTGTGCCAAAAGCGAATCATACTGCCGAGCAGATCCGGTCGACGTACAAACGGACTGTCCGCCGGGGTGCTGCCGCCCATGACTATGTGCGCACCGCCGCCGGTGCCGGTGTGAAGTCCGTCCAAGTCAAACTTGTCCGCTCCCAATCGACAGTGCCGGGCTTCGTCGTACATCGTTTCGACCAAATCGACCAGTTGGTCCCACGATCCCGACGGCTGCACGTTGACTTCGATGACGCCCGGGTCGGGCGTGATTTTGAAGTATTCCAGTCGATCATCGGTGGGTGGCAAATAGCCTTCCAGGATAACTGGCAAGTTCAGGTCGCTGCAGGTTTGTTCGATCGCAGTGATTAGATCCAGGTAGTCTTCGATGCGCTGGGTCGGCGGCAAGAAAATGTAGAGCCGTCCATAGCGAGCTTCGACGCAGAGAGCCGTTGGGATCACTTCGCCCGTGATGGCTTCGCCGGGATCGCCAAAGTCATCGTCTTCATCGTTCGCATCATTTTCGTGAAGAATCTTTTTCAGTTCTTTGGCGTGTTCTTCCGCTTCCTTTTGAAGCTGCTTGCGGAGCGGATCGTTCACCAATTTTTCTTCGTCGGTGAGGATGTCGTCGCTGTACCGGTCTTGCAGAATCGTCCTGGCCTGCGACAGCGGTTCACGTGTTGCAAACGGATCGATGTACGAACTGTTTGCCGTCGTGTTGATTGCCTTGCCAGGCAATGTGTCTAGCGGCAATCGCAATCCGATGGGCGAATTGCCTGGAACCAAAAACAGCTTCTGACTCCGCACGGGCCAGCGGCTGCTTTCCCAAGGAGCCTTGGCTTGCCACCACGCGCGGCGAAGCGGCATCACGTAGCCTACGGGTTTTCCAAGTCCGCGAGTGAACGTGCGAACCATCATCTCACGTTCATTGGGATCTTCCAGCTCTGCCTTGGTTGGTTCGGTATCGACCGGCAGTCGTTGTTCACGCCAAAGGTAGTGAAACGTGTCTTCGTAAACCGGGAAACTGCATTTGACGTTTACACCCAGTTCTTCGGCCAAGTGCTTGGTAAATCGTTTGGCGTCGGTATGGTCGTGCCCGTAGTCGACGCCTTCATCGGCGATCAAAGCGGGGTTCTGCCAAACCGGTTCGCCATCACGGCGCCACAGACAAGTCAGCGCCCAGCGTGGCAACGATTCGCCGGGGTACCATTTACCCTGGCCGTAGTGCAGCATCGCACCAAAACCATATTTCTCTCGCAGTCGCATCAGCAGCATGTTGCTACGGACACGTTTGTCTTCGCCCACCGCGTCGGTGTTCCATTGCGGATCGTCGGCATTGTCGATTGCGATGAACGTCGGTTCGCCGCCCATCGTGAGACGGACATCGCTGTCGACCAAGCGTTTGTCGACGTCGGCACCGACCCGCATGACTTCGGCCCATTGGGCGTCGCTGTACGGTTTGCTGACGCGAGTCTCGCTTTGAACTCGCGTGACGGACATCTCATGTCCAAACGTCACTTCACAGGCTTCGTGTCCGCCGGTGATCGGGGCTGCACCGGAGTACGAAGGCGTGCAGGCCAACGGAATGTGTCCTTCGCCAGCCATCAATCCGCTGGTTGGGTCCAGTCCGACCCAGCCGGCGCCGGGCAAATACACTTCCGTCCAAGCATGCAAGTCACAGAAGTCATCGGTAGGGCCTTCGGGGCCATCGACCGGTTTTTGGTCAGGGGCTAGCTGGATCAAGTATCCCGAAACGAATCGCGAAGCCATGCCTAAGTGGCGAAATGCTTGAACCAATAGCCATGCTGAATCGCGACAGGAACCACTGCCGATCTTGAGCGTTTCCTCCGGGGTTTGCACGCCCGGTTCCATGCGGACGGTGTAGTCGACTTGGGCCTGAGCGGCTCGATTGACGTCGACCAGAAAGTCAATGACCTTTTCACTTTTGGTTGGCAGCGTTTTGACCCATTGCTGCAAAAGTGGCGTGATCGGCTCGGCTTCCAAGTACGGCGCAAGCTGCACTTTCAAATCGTGGTCGTAGTCGAACGGCCAGAAGCTAGCGGTATCGTCGACGAAAAAGTCGAACGGATTGATCACCGTCATCTCGGCGATCAAGTCAACTTTGACGACGAACCGATCCGTTGGTTTGGGGAACACAAGTCGAGCGACTGGATTGGCAAACGGATCTTGTTGCCAGTTCAGAAAGTGCTCTTCCGGTTCGATACGAAAATCGTAGGCCGTGATTTCGGTGCGGCCGTGGTAGGCGGGCTTTAAACGCACCAATTGCGGGCCGAGCGAAATGAAGCGATCGTAGTGATAGCTTGTGTGGTGCCGAAGTGCGACGCGGATCGTCATGCGTTAACTGGTGAGTTGAAGTAATCTTGATGGAGCGATGCACTAGCGGCATTTAACTCGACTTGAATCATGTCAATGAATTCATGCATGCCGCCTGCAATGACTTCTTTGACGCTGGTGTGTGCCAATCGGTGTCGAAGCGCCGCAACCTGTTTGGGGGCATCGCGAAGCGTGTGTGTGCAAGATGTCTTCTCGATCTGGCGAAGCGACCAGTCGGCCCCAGCGACGCAGGATCGAATGGATCGCGGGAATTCGGGATGAAACAAAAAGAACTCGATGACCTTTTTGACGCTGATGACTTGATGTTCACGGCGATACGCTTCAAAACCACTGATGGCGGCCAATAATTCGGACCACTGCAATTCGTCCACGACGGTTCCGACGTCTTCTAGTCGTGGCAGAAGGTTGAAATACTTGACGTCCAAGATTCGCGACGTCTTGTCGGCGCGTTCCAGTAAACGCCCCACATTGAGAAAATGCCAGCGCAGATCGTGCGTCATTGTGCTGTCGATGATTCCGGTCCACATCAGCGCATGTTTGCGGACTTGATCAAAGAACTCAGCTGTCGGGTCGGTTAACTGTGCTGCGGTCGAATCGTTGACAAAGTGATAAAAGTCATTCAGTTCTTCAAAGACTTCGGTTGAGAGCGATTCACGCACCGACTTGGCGTTTTCACGAGCGGCACGCAAACAAGTCAACATGGAACTGTGGTAGTTCAGGTCAAACGCCAAAAACGTCACGACCGAATGGGCATCGATGGTCGCGTAGTGTTCTTCGTACCATTCGTTGTCACCGGTAACGCGCACCAATGGCTCCCAAGGATCAACCATGTTTTCAGGTTGATCCAAGATCATGTGCAGCGTGACTTCCAGAAAACGAGCGTGGTTTTCAGCCCGTTCGACTTGTCGGGACATCCAATAGATTGATTCAGCGACGCGGGATAGCATCGAATTGCCTTTGTTTAAAAAGCGAATGGTGGAGGGCCAGAAGCCATGAGTGACCAAAGATGGATCTCGGCCCCATTGTCTTAGGTCGAGGTGATCTTAAGTCGAGGCGGTGGGTTGGCCATCATCGGCAGCCACCCAGGTATCTTTGCTGCCGCCGCCTTGTGATGAATTGACGACCAGCGAACCTTTTCGCAGGGCCACGCGTGTCAAACCGCCGGGCAAAACCCAAACATCGTCCGGGCTGCTGCAAAGGATGTAAGGGCGCAGGTCAACGTGGCGGCCCTCCATTTGTCCATCGACGATCGTTGGTACACGCGAGAGCTGCAAGGTTGGCTGGGCGATCCAATTGCGAGGATTTTTGCGGATGTTGTCCGCAAATTCGCCACGTTCCTTTTCGCTTGCATGCGGGCCGATCAAAATTCCGTACCCGCCCGATTCCGCGGCTGCTTTGACCACCAATTCGTCCAAGTGATTCAAGACGTACTCTCGGTCTTCGTCACGCGAGCAAAGGTAAGTCGAAACGTTAGGCAAAATCATTTCTTCGCCCAAATAGTACTTGATCATATTGGGAACAAACGCGTAAATGACTTTGTCGTCCGCGACCCCGGTTCCCGGAGCGTTCGCCAATGTCACATTGCCGGCTTGGTACGCTTTCATCAAACCGGCGACGCCCAGCAACGAATCTGGGTTGAACACTTCGGGGTCGATGAAAGTATCGTCGACGCGGCGGTAGATCACATGGACTTGTTGCAAACCCGCCGTGGTCCGCATGTAGACCTTCTCGTTTTCAACGGTCAGGTCGCGGCCTTCGACGAGCTCGATGCCCATTTGCTGAGCCAAAAACGAGTGTTCGTAGTATGCGCTGTTGAATACTCCTGGTGTCAGCAGTGCAACCATCGGGTCCGTGATGCCGCTGGGAGCCACTGCTTTGAGCATCGAGTACAACCGCGCCGGGTAGTCCGCTACCGGGCGAACCCGTGACGCACCGAACACTTCAGGGAAGTTGCGTTTCATGACGTGGCGATTTTGCAGCACGTATGACACGCCCGAAGGACAACGCAGGTTGTCTTCTAAAACAAATACATTGCCGGAATTGTCACGCACCAAGTCCGTGCCAGTGATGTGGCACCAGACGCCATTGGGCGGCTTAAGCCCTTTGCACTGCGGCAGATATGCAGTGGCCGAGTCGATCAGATCCGCGGGGATCACGCCATCGCGGATGATGTTTCGTTCGTTATAGATATCGTCCAAAAAACGATTGAGCGCTCGGATACGCTGTTGAAGTCCGGCATCGATGCGCTGCCAAAGATTGGCCGACACGATTCGTGGCACGACATCGAAAGGCATGATTTTTTCGGTGCCTTGATTGTCTCCGTAAACCGTAAAGGTAATGCCCATTCGGTACAAAGCGCGCTCAATCGCCGTCTGTCGCCGCCCCAGTTCGGCCACTCCCATCTGGTTGATCAGGTGGACCAGCATCGACGCATCGACGCGAGCAACATTGTCCGACGATACGAGTTCATCAAAGAAGTTTCCGGAATCATATCCGGACAAAGCCGGTAGCGGATTTCCCATCGCATCAACCGTGGCTGACTGCGATATCGGGGCACTCGATTGCGATTGAAAGGACATGGCAGCTTTCGCTTTTAGGTGCGTCCGTCGACTTCAGTGCATGGGCTGCACGAAAACGACTCGGTGTCTTTTAAAATGCCCGTCCGCCAGTCGGGGTCGCCTTATATTACCTGTTTGGCGATGAATACGAGTGGTTGGTTTCACAGTCTTTCTTTGTTGGAACGCTGATATCCGCAAGCGGTGGCCTAACGGGGAACAGACTTCCAGCCCTACAATACGACACGGATTGGAGATCTTGGTCAATGCAACGTCTCTGATCTGAATTAACGCCGAAGGTACGCACTGCAACGAGCCATGAAGGTCAGCAAACTGTCATCCTTGGGCCGTGGCTTGTCGTTTTTTTCTTCTACCGCGTCTGCGATACGCAAAATTGATTGCTATGAAATTGCTCTGCCGCGCACCTGCCTGCCGTCGATTTCTTCGAGTTCGGTCGCTTTTGCGGCAGATGTCAGCCCAGATAACGGTGCCGAATCTCACGGAGTTTCGGCGTGTCAGTCCGTTTCGTTGCGTCGGTGTGCCGGGGGCGAGCGAGCTTGCGGCTGATTCTCGCCTGGCAATTGCCGCCCTATTGGTTTTCTTTTCCGCTTTGCCCCTTGGTTCCAACCCAGCCAACGGGCAAGTGCTGGCGCCTTTCCTGAATTCGCCGCAGCGGGAAAGCGACGAATCTACGGAATCCAAATTGGATGCCAAGCCAAAGGCCGAAGCGGCGACGTCTGGTGAAGACGATAAGCCGGTGGTCGCTGCACCGGCAGACACCGGGGCCGTTTTTAAGACTCTGGCTAGTCGGGTCGAACAATCGCAGCTGAGCGACGAGGACAAGGCGGCGACTCTAGCGACGATCGCGCAAGGCGAGTCGCAGTTGGCAGAAATACAGACGCAGCAAAAACTCGTCGACGAGCGGACCGATACATTGTCGATCGTCCCACAGCGAGCAAAAAAGCTAACGGAAAAACTAAGCGAACTGACGAAATTCAAACCTGCGTTGCCAGAGGATCAGACGCTGCCAAATTTGGAAGTTCAGTTGGCCAACGCCGACGCGGAATTGGTGATTGCAAAAAAAGCCGCCTCCGATGCCGAAACTGCCATGGCACGTGCTACCGGTCGGCACCGCGAGATCGAAACGGAGCTGCCGGCGCTCCAAGAAAAATTGACCACCTTGACGGTCAAAGACGAAGCAAGCGATGCCGAAAAAGCTGCTTCCCTGCTGGCCCAAGCCAAGCGGGCCGAAACCCAGGTCGCAGTCAAACTGGTCACCGCACGAATTGCAGCACTCAATGCCGAAGCAGCGTTGCTGGCTGCCGAAGTCGCGGCCAACATGCCCCAACTGCGACGTGATGTGGCAGTCCGTCAATCAGAGAACCTGCAGGCTCAGAACGATCTAATCAAAACCGCGGTCGAAAAGAAACGTGCCGTCGAAGCCGCCAAACGAGTCGAGTCCGCCAATGAACAACTTGCGACATTGCATCCGGCGCTTCAGCCGATTGGCGAAAAGAATAAAAAGCTGGCCAAAGATAGCCAGACGCTTGCCAAAGACATCGAAGCCGTCCGACTTTTGCTGGAAGAACGCACGCTCAAATTGGAACAGTTGGAGTCGTCGCTCAAGCAAGCCGAAACCCGTGTCGATACGGTCGGACTAACCGATGCGGTCGGGGCGATGTTGCGTAATTTGAAACAGGGGTTGCCTAGCGCTGGCGAGTTTCATTTGCGAGCAGCAGAGCGACAGACGCTGATCAATGACACTCAGTATGAACTTTTTGAGTTGACGGATTTGCGTAACAAACGCTTGGAGCTCATGGTCGATCAGATCTTTGCCACCGCCAATCCTCCCATGAGTCTGCAGCAACGGGCAGACCTTAGCGGTGAAGCGAAAGAACTATTGCAGCAGCAACGCGCCGATTTTTTGGATCCCGCGATTCGGACGCAGACCAATTACTTCAACGCTCTAGTCTCGCTTTCAACGGTTGAGCAACAGATTTTAAAAACGGTCGAGAGCATTCGTCTGTATGTCGACGAACGCGTTTTGTGGGTGCGAAGCACCAAACCACTTACGTCGCAACTGTCGCAGTGGTTTCAGAATCGCGAACCTGAAGCATCGCAGCTGATGCCATCTTCGGACGAAGGGTGGTTCTTGCATTCGGCGGCCTGGGATGGTGCTTGGCAGCGATTGTTTGACGAAGTCAAACGTCGATTCTTTTTGTGGCTTGCGTCGGTCGTGGCGCTGATCGCGCTGTTGCGATTGCGAGTGTCGCTGCGAAAAGAAATCGCTGATTTGGGGCATCAGGTCAGCCAAGCGGGCTACACCCGATTTGGCCCCACGATGAAAACCATTCTGCTGACCGTCCTGACGGCGGCTCCGTTGTTTTTGATTTTTGCGTTTCTCAGCTGGCGGCTCCACGCGGTTGCGGGCGGCATTACGGGCATGAACGCGCTCTCGCGAGCCGCGTTCGCGTTTGCACTGGGTTACTTTCCGGCGGAAATCTTGCGTCAAATTTGCCGTCCCAAAGGGCTGGCCGAAAGTCACTTTGCGCTGCCCAGCAACAAGGTCGCAATCGTGCGACGAAACATGCGTTTGATCCTGTTCATCGTGATTCCCCTGCTAACCGCTGCTAGTTTTCTTGATACAAGCGGCTTGGCTTTTGGACGCGACACATTGACCAGATGTTTCTTCATTGCGGCGATGATTGCTTTGGCATTGATCGTGGCGAGGCTGTTTAATCCGCAGCACGGCGTGTTTTCGCAGTTCATTCGTTCGCGACCAACGGGGTGGGCTGCGCGACTGGTTTTTGTTTGGTATCCGTTGTTGATCGGTTTGCCAGTTGCGTTGGCGATCTTGGCGTTGGTCGGCTACTACTTCACTAGCCAACAGTTGGGCTGGCGTCTGTATCGCAGTACCGTGGCGTTGTCGATTCTGTCTGTGGTGTCGCTACTAGTCCTGCGCTGGGCGATGTTGCGCCGTCGACAGCTCAAAATTGATGAACTGCGTCAACGCCGTGCTGCCGCAGCAGAATCTGCTGCCAATTCGGACGCACCACCTGAATTGCTGGACGAAAACAGCATCGACTTGAGTAGCCAAGTTCAACAGACACGACAGATTCTGCAAACCGCGATGATCGTTTTCGGGTTGGCCTGGCTGTGGGTTGTGTGGAAAGATGTGGTTCCCGCACTCGGGCTGTTCGATCGATGGCCGCTTTGGGAATCGACCAAAACAATTTCCGAAATCGTGCCCACCGACGATGGAGGGTCGATTACAAGGACGCGCGATGTGCCCGAGAAAATTACGATCGCCGATGTTGGTTTTTCACTGCTGTCGTTTGGGCTGATGATCGTAGCGATTCGTGACCTGCCTGGTTTGTTGGACTTTGCCGTCCTCAGGCGCCTTCCATTCGATCGATCGACGCGCTACGCGATCACATCCCTGACAACCTACTTGATCGCCATGCTGGGGCTGATTGTCTGCTGCTATGGAATCGGTTTGCGATGGAATCAAATCCAATGGATGGCAACGGCGCTGACGTTTGGATTGGCGTTTGGATTGCAAGAAATGTTTGCCAATTTTATCGCTGGCATCATCATTCTGTTTGAACAACCGATCCGAGTCGGCGATGTTGTCGAGATCGATGGCGTGACCGGCGTTGTATCGCGGATTCGCATCCGAGCGACAACCATCACAAGCTGGGATCGCAAAGATTACATCGTCCCCAACAAAGAATTTATCACCGGCAAGCTTCTAAACTGGACTCGCAGTGACGAAATTGCTCGGCTGACCTTAGAGGTCGGCATTGCCTACGGAGCCAACACCAATTTGGCTCGCGACCTGTTGTTGAAGGCTGCCAATGACCACACCGAAGTGCTTTCGGAACCGCCGCCAATCGCATCGTTTGAACAGTTCGGTGACAACAGTTTGAACTACAAACTACGCGTTTACATCAAGTCGTACGAAAAGCGTTTTCATGTATCGCACGATTTGCATACCGCGGTCAACGATCTCTTTGCCGAAGCAAAAATTGAAATCTCGTTCCCACAACGCGATCTGCATCTTCGCACGGTCCCCGAACCAATGTTGAAACAGATTGTCGAACATGCCGCCAGCGTTGCAAAGCCAGACGTCGCGAAAGATTAAGTGGTCTTTGTCAGCGAGGACCGATTTGTCGTTGGAGGTAACGAAGCACGGTTGCGAATTGGTTGTTCACAAAGAAGTGATTGCCTGCGAACTGCCGACAACTGAACTTGGCAGAGGTCTCTTTTTGCCACCCATGGAGATCATTGATCGACACCATGCGATCATCCGAGCCTCCGATGGCGGTGATTGGGCAAGCGAGCGGTTCGGCATCGCGGTACGCGTAGGTTTCGTAGACATGCATGTCGGCGCGGATCGCGGGGAGTACCAGTTCCAGGATGTCTGGGTTGTTACCAATTTCGGGTGGAATCGCGTCATACCAATCCTGTAGCTTGGAAATCATGTCTTGATCGGGCAGCGATGCGACTGGATCCGTCACGCTCAGGGCACTGGGAGGGCGACAGGCTGCGACGACCAAGTGTTGGATGTTTCGTCCGCGAAGACGTAGCTGACATGCAAGTTCGTAGGCAACCACTCCGCCAAAACTGCAGCCGAGAAGTGTCAACGGACGGTCCGCCAATGGGCTACCGGAAACGGCATCGGCCAGATGCCCTGCCAACTCAACGGCATTGTCGATTGGGGGATCATGTAGTCGCCCGTCGCGCCCGGGGAGCTGGGCCGCGAAGATGTCCGCTGCATCGAACTTTGAATTGCGCCAACCGCTGAACGCTGCACTCCCCATGCCGGCGTATGGCAAACAAACGATCGCTCCGGGGGCCGCTGTGTCCGTCAATTGGCTGAACCAGACGGACTGGCCGGTGCTGGAGTCGCTGCTGTTGGCTCTAGGCATTGCTGTGTCTGGAGGAACCGTGTCCGAGGTCAGGGGGAATGTCCGAATTCGCTTGCGCGATGTTCGTTGGCAGCGAGTATTACAAGATTCTGATGGATCAAGCTCTTGCCCCCGTCTGGATCGACTGCGGGGAAGTTATCAAATGAGGGCAACGCAAAGAGAGAGCTTTACGCTGCCAGGCCGATGCAGATCGTAACCCGAAGCGTGAGCGAGGAAACCGTCTTCGTGCTCGCATGCGCTGCGAGTGACCGAGAAAACGCTTCTGCGCCGTGACGCGTTTTGTTCGTGCGGTGCCAGCAAACCAGAGGCGAAGTCGCCTGGGGTGTTTAGGCCAGTCCAGCGGCGTTCTGGGGCGGCATCTGTAATTTCCGTGCTCAAGCGTTTAAGTTTTCCACGTGTCCTTTGTTTCTGATTCATCGCTCAACGCTACCTCCAGCGAACTTGATCTGCTTCGTCGGCGGTATCTTCGTCGCTGGAAATTTGGGCTCGCCATTTTGCTTTTGTTGGCAATACCTGCGTCAGTTCACTCTGCCGCTGCCATTGCGACGCTACGAAATATTCCGGATCAATGGCTGCCGTCAAGTTTGCCTCTGAAGCAAGATTTTGCGGAGTATATTCGTCGCTTTGGCCACTCGGATGTTCTGTTTATCTCGTGGCCGGGAGCCAGGCTGGATGACGACGAAGTTCAGAGCGTCGCCATGCTTCTGCGCGGGATGTCCACGGAAGTCGCCGAACCTTTGGATGACAGCGAACCCTTGACGCCGCTGGACCAATTTGACTCGGAATCGGTACCCGATGCGATCCGCACCTTTTGGAAAGACGCGAGGGCGATGTGTGATGATGCCACCCCGTTGGTCTGGGTTCGCAGTGGCACAGAGATACGCGATTCGATGATGCGACGACCGCTAAGCCTGAGTGATCGGTCGGCAACGCGCCGGTTGAAGGGAACGTTCGTCGGACCCGATGGACAAAAAACTTGCGTGTTGGCTTCGTTCGCTGAATCCTCCGGATCTCACCATCGGCAGTTGCTACCGCTGATGCAAAATGCGATCGCCGAAATGCTGCGGCGCCCAGCGGAAGAGGTTGTTTTTGTAGGAGCCTGCGTGAATGGCGCGGCGGTCGACAACGAAGCGATTGCGTCGATCGAAAAATACACCATTCCGTCGTCCGTTTTGGCAGCCGTATTGTGCTGGCTATGTTTGCGATCGATTCCGTTGACGTTCACGATTTTGAGCATCGCGACGGTTGGACAAGGCATGGTGCTGGCGACGGTGTTCTATTTTGGGACGCCGATGAATGCGATCTTGATTGTCTTGCCGCCGCTCGTGTTCGTCTTGACGGTTTCGTCGGGTATCCATCTAAGCAACTACTACTTTGACTTCGCCCGTGATCGGCAAGTTTCACGAATCGTCGCGGCCCAGCAAGCCATGCGAATCGGCGTGCCACCTTGTTTGATAGCGACCTTCACGACGGTTGTCGGTTTGATGTCGTTGTATTTGGTTCGCCTGGAGCCCGTGCGAATGTTTGGCATGATCGGTTCGATCGGTGTGCTTTCGACACTGGCGTTGATGATCATGATGTTGCCCGGCGCGATGTTGTTGGCGCGAGTTTCGACTAAGCAGCCGTCCGCCGATACGCCTGTCATGACGCAATCGATCGCTTCAAAGGCGTCACCTTTCTGGCTACGCCCCTTTTGGATCCTGCTGATCTTCGCTGCGTTATCCAGTTCGGCGGTCGTTGGCTTTGGTCGGCTGACCACGTCCGTCAGCGTTCCCAAAATGTTCCATCCGGAGAGCGAACTGCGGCAGAGCTACGTTTGGTATGAGAGCAACGTTGGTGCAACAATGACCGCGGAGTTGCTTTTGTCGTTTGACGATCCGCTCCGCGAGGACCGAGCTAATCGAGATCCGAGCGTAAGAAAAGGCGACGCCGCGATCAAGCAACTGCGTCAAGTGATGCGTGTGCATGCTGCGGTTGTCGATCTGCCTGCGGTGGGAGGCGGTTTGTCTGCCGCTAGTTTTTTGCCCATTCCGTCGAAATCTCGCAGCGTTTCGGGAACGATTTCGCGTTCGGTAATCCGTGCCCAAGTCGCTGATGAGAACTCGGTGATCCACCAGCTAGCCTACGTCGACCGTGCGAAGGATGAGCAGACTTGGCGAATATCGCTACGGTTGTTTCAAACTCACGAATACGATTTCGGTGACTCGATTGAATTGATCGAACAAACCGCTCGAGAAGCCCTCCTGGTTGCTGCAGATGAATCGCCAAAGCAGGAATCGGATGTCAAAATCAAGATGACCGGCCACGTTGTGATCATCGATGGTTCGCAGCAGCTGTTGCTAAAAGATTTGTTCACCAGCTTTTTGGCAGCCTTTGGTGTGATCGCGATTTTGATGTCGATCTACCTTCGCAGCATCCGAGGCGGACTCTTTGCGATGCTTCCCAATTTTATGCCGACGCTGATTCTGTTCGGTGCCATGGGGTGGCTGCGATGGCCGCTGGACATTGGGTCCGTGATGACGGCATCTGTCGCACTAGGAATTGCCGTGGACGATTCGATTCACCTGTTGGCCCAGTACCGGCGTGTACGGGCAACGGAGCAAAGCCGCATAGCAGCTGCGGTCCTGGCGCTACGTCACTGTGGATGGGCAATGCTTCAGACCACCATCGTTTGTAGCCTCTCGCTACTCGTCTATGGACTATCGCCGTTCCTACCGACGCAGCGATTTGCGTTCTTCATGATGGGGCTATTGCTGTTAGCGTGGATCGGTGTTTCCACTCTGTTGCCAGCTATCATGTCGACCCGATTGGGGGACTATTTCACCGGCACAAATGCTAGCGGGTAGCCACGCTAGCGAGACATGCGGTTCCAGAACCGACCCTTGATGGCGAGAACCACCTATTTCGTGCCAGAATCCTGAGACCCGTCTTTACGCTGGTACGATTCGCTCGTCAACTGATTGCTTGGCTGATCAAAGTTAGATCCGCCTGAGTTGTCAGAATGACTGTTGGCTGGACTGTAGACGGGGAAGCTAAGTCCGTGGACGGTCTGAATGAACAGTTGGGGTTTTGAAAACATGATTCGCTCTCGAGTAATTCACTTCGGGGTGAGATTGAGGTGACGTATGCAATCGGCGTTCCAATAGTCCAACGGTATTCGGCACGTCAAGGCAGTTCCGTCCAATCAACCTCGTAAGAATGCTTCGGATTCGACCGGAAACAGTTTCGCTAGCCTGCGTGAGACGGCTCGGAATGCTTGCACAGACGGTTGAAGCCGGCTTTCGTTCGGGAAAACCGGCTGCTTCAGTTTTTGGATCGTTTATCGAACATTCTCAGCGGCCAGGCGAATTTGCATCGCAAGCGAACTGGGATCGACTTGCTCAGGTTTTGAGCAAGTCGATCAATTATTTGGCAAATGTTACAAACCGAAGGAAGACGAATGGTCGGCGTTGGCGGCATTTTTCGCATCAACGCCAGCTGATATCGCGTGGAACGACAATTGCGTCGTCAGGATGCGAGCGCGCGTGTTAGCAACGAATCGAAACGTCCGCGTCTGACGGCTAGCTCACCGGGCACGGTCACATTTTGCAAGTCGCTCCACTCAACAGCCACATTCTACCTATTTAGCCAACTGCAACACCGAGAGTTCAAAAGAAGTTGACTCAAGAAAAAAGCAACGCCGGAGCTCACCGGCACACCAAAATCATTGCGACGATTGGCCCCGCTACGGAGTCCGCTTTGCAGCTTCGTGAACTGATCCTGTCGGGCGTCGATGTCGTGCGGCTCAATATGGCGCATGGCACGGGGCAATGGGCTCGGGAAGTCGTCGCGCGGATACGCCAAGTGTCAGCCGAAGTGTCGCGACATGTTGCGGTGATGATGGACATCAAGGGTCCTGAAATTCGCACCGGTGTGGTCGACACGCCGATCGAACTCAAAACTGGTGACCGCGTATTTTTGATGACGGATCCGTCGGCGACTGCCCTGCCGTCTCCGACTGCCGAGGGGAAACTGGTCTATTCGGTGACGGTCAATTACCCTGCGCTGGGACGCGATATTGAAATTGATGCCATCGTATTGGTCGACAGCGGCCTGTTGCGAATGAAGGTCTTATCGATCGACGAAAATGGAGTTCTTTGCGAAGTCTTGACCGACGGGATGATGGGGTCGCGGCGACATATCAATTTGCCAGGAGTCGAAGTCAGTCTTCCCGCTCTTACCGAAAAGGATGTGGCAGACCTGAAGGATGGTGTCGCGGCGGGGATCGATTTTGTGGCGTTGTCATTCGTGCGTCACGGTTCCGACGTGCTGCAGCTTCAAGAGCTGCTGACAGAGCTGGGGTCCACGGCAAAAATTATTGCCAAGATCGAAGAGCATACTGGCGTCGCGAATATGCAAGAGATCGTTCGCGAGAGTGACGCGATCATGGTTGCACGTGGCGACTTGGGAATCGAAATCGATTATCACCGATTGCCGTTGATTCAATCTGAATTGGTGGTTGCCTGCCAACGCGAAGGCAAGCCAGTCATCATTGCGACGCATCTGTTGGAATCGATGATCGTTTCGCCGATGCCTACGCGAGCAGAGATTTCAGACGTATGCAATGCGGTTCGCGAACAAGCCGATGCGGTCATGCTATCGGGCGAAACAACGACGGGAGCCTATCCAATCGAGTCCGTCGAGGTGCTGAAGAACATCATCTGCAGCATCGAACCCAGTGTCAGTGCGGCGCTGAACGATCAGATTGTGCTGCGCGAACCCAAAGCCAAGATGCTTCGCTCTGCGGCAGTACTAGCACAGGATTTGAAACAATCGGGAATCATCGTCTTCACTCGCAGCGGTTTTTTGGCGTACGTCTTAGCAGCGCTTCGGCCGCGCGGTGTTCCTATCTTTGCGTTTACCGATCAAGAAGACATCTTTCGGCATTGCTTGTTGCCGTGGGGAGTTGAGCCCTTTTTGTTGGACTTTTCGGAGGATCCCGAGTTGACGATCGGCAAAGCCTTGGCCTGTCTTAAAGAAGGCGGCTGGGTTCACGATGAAGACTGGTTGGTAGTGATTACCAACGCGCTGGCAAATGACAAGATCATCGACTCGCTGCAACTGCGACAGGTTCAGCCCAAAGAAGTTGGCTAGGTCATGTCTTGCGGCAAAACGGGGGCACGCGGGATCGAAAAGTAAAACGTGCTGCCCTGGCCCGGCTGCGATTCAACACCGATCGATCCTCCATGCCGCGTGGCAATGCGGCGGCACAATGCCAAACCGATGCCTGATCCGGTGTAAGTGCTTTGCGTGTGCAGGCGACGAAAAATCTCGAAAATGCGTTCTTGGTGTTTGGGATCGATTCCGATGCCGTTGTCTTTGACGCGAATCGTCCATTGTTGTTCGGGTCTCTCGCCCGAGTCATCCTGTGACGATTCGGCTGAGATCTCAACGCGGGGTGATCCTTGGTCGTGATACTTGATTCCGTTGGCGATCAAGTTTTGGAATAGCTGAGTAAGCAGTGCTTTGTCGCCGTCGACGGTGGGCAGTTTGTCAAAGGTCACGATCGCATCGGCCGTTTCGAGATCGGCTTTGAGAAGTTGTAGGGCATCTTCAAGTGATTCGTTGAGGTCAACCTTTTCGTGAGGAGCTGATCGGGACTCGACCCGCGAAAACGTCAGTAGATCGTCGATCAATCGCTGCATCCGTTTTGAATTGCGGACAATGCGATTGAGGTAGTCGTCGGCGTTGTCATCAAGTTTGCCGCCGTAATCGTCAAGCAAGAACTGAGCAAATCCGGTGATGGCTCGCAGCGGTGCTTGTAAGTCATGCGATGCGACGGAAGCAAATTGTTGAAGCTCGAAGTTGCTTTCGCGGAGGGCTTCGTTTGTCGTCGACAATGCTTCGTTTAATCGGGCCATCTCCCGTTCACTGTTGACCTGATCTGTAATGTCAACATGAACGCCTATCATCCGCTTCGGCTTGCCGTCGGCGTCAAAATCCGCGTTGCCTTGCGCTAGAAACCATCGGTAGCTGCCGTCCGCACATCGCATGCGAAATGTTGACCGGTAGTCGGTGACCTTGCGTTGAAAATACTCGTCGACTCGCCGCAAAGCTCCTTCGATGTCTTCGGGGTGCAAGCTGGAACGCCAAAATTCAAAGTCGTGACAATCGACGTCTTCGGGAAATCCCAACTGCGATTTGTAGGTGGGTGAATAATAGACTTCGTCGGTTTTGGCATTCCAATCCCAGAGCCCAACGTTGGCACGCGTCACTGCTAAATCGAAACGTTCTTTGGCATTCGCCAGTTCGTTCTTACTTGCGTTGACTTGGTGTTCCAAATCGCGATGAACCTGCATCTCCTTTTGTTTTTGCTGTCGACGGTCCGTGGTATCGGTGAATGTGACGACAGAGCCAACCCACTGCCCGTCGCGACGAACCGGAATCGAGCGGTATTCCACGGGAATCGAAGTCCCGTCTTGTTTCCAGAAGATTTCATCATCGACAAAAGAACCTTCGCCTTTTTCGGACGCTTGACGAATCCGGCAATTCTCAATCGTCCATTTTGTACCGTCTTTTTGAGTTTGGTGGATCAGATCGTGGATGGGTTTGCCCACAAGCAACGTCGAACTCTGGTAGCCAAGCAGATTGGTCGCGGCTTTATTGGCAAATGTACAGAGGCCTGCCTGGTCGACCCCGTAGATTCCTTCGGTCGTGAATTGCAACAAAGACTGGGTTTGACTGTCGGGCCCCAGTAGTGCCGTTAGCACATCGTCGTGAATGGTTGTCGCATGAAAGACCATGCTGCATTTGCCGCTGGAGTCGTCTTCGTTGCCGATCAGGGTGACCTGCATTGGGAGCAATTGACCTTGGCGGTCGATGATGGTTGTCGACATCGTCGTCGAATAGTGCGTCGAATCTTGTGGTGGACCGAGGGCGATTTTTTCGGCAAAAGGCATGCGTCCCGAAACGCGATTGATTTGGCGTAACAGCACGTCGCGGTCTTGTTCGTGGATGATGAGGTCGACGATCGGTTCGCCTATCACTTGCTCTCGTTTCCAACCAAACAGATCCTCGGCCTGGGCATTGAATTCGGCGATAAGTTGCCCGTCACGTAAGTTCACGATCGCGTCGGACGAAATCGTGACATGTGTGGCAAGGATTGCTTCGGTGCGGTCACAGTGTTCGCGTAACCTGCGAAGTTGAAGCTTGAGTGATTCGATCGATTGAGAATTTGAATCGGACATCAGAAAGGCCCAGTAAAACCTGTGAGCAAATCACCGTTGTTCGGTGAGGAAAATACGAGGCGCTGTTGCCCAGCGGATGCTTGTCGTGTGAAGGAACACTTCGTTATCGATCGGCAATCAGTCCGTGTCCGCTTTTCTCTTGTTTAAGAATATCGCAATCACGTCCCGCAATCTTGCGTCTGGTTTGTGGACACTTGCGGCGTCTGAGTTGCGGAAAAGGAACTCGTGATTTTTGTGCCGTGGTACGCAGCCCATAGGATATGTCGGTGACGCGGTTTATAGGAACTCGTGGCAGTGAACGTTTGGTACGTAGTGTAAGGAAAGACTTGCAGCGGGGTGGTAAACCACAATAATGGGGGCCGCTCTCCCTGGAAGCGGTTGTTCCAGGAAGTCACTCCCCTGTGGAAAGCAGTGCGTAACGTATGGATGTTTGTCCCTCTGCGATGCGGGGCGTTTGGTATCCCAACTGATTGAATGATCATTTGGTGGATCGAATTGCTATTCGGAAGTAGACAATTTTATGCACAAGTCGATTGAAGCCAAAGAAGATTCACTTCTTGAGCTCGCTTCGTTGCTGCTTTGTTACGGCTTGGCTGTCGCGGTCATCGCAACCATGCGAATCGAGGTTGCGATTCTTTTGATGGGGACGTTGTCCTTGATGGCGTACTCAGGCAAACGACGATTCTGGGTGTGCTGGTCGCTAGCGCTTTTGGCGACGATTGTTGCGACCGGTTTCGTTTTCACCGGAGCTATCAGCGATGCGTGGGGCATGGCCGGCGAGACAGGGCCCACCTGGACTCAGGTTTTTTCGGGGCCGTCGGTGGCTTGGGTCGCAGCCTGTTTGGTGCTGATGATGCAGGCGATCATGCGATTGCAAAAAGAAGCCCACGAGGCTGGTCAAATTCGTTTCCCTGTCGCGGATGTCTCGCCGCTGTCGGTCGCAGCGCAAGATGTGGGACAACAGAGCGAATCTGCAAATGATTCGCAGATGACGTTTGAATTGGCCGACGATATCGAGATGCTCGACGCGACGGACATGCACTCGAGTATTGGTTTGCACGCGGGCAACGTGGACAAGATTCAACACTCTCGATTCAGTTTGGAAGCGACCGAGGTCGAAGAGCTGGTTCAGACGATCGGCGTTGCAGGGGACTTCGATCAAGATCAGTTGCAGTTGATCGACGATTCCTTGAAGCGAGCCGTTTTCAAACGCGAAAGCGATGTGGCCGATCTTTTGCCACCAGGCAGTCAGGTGGGACAATACACGATCGAAAAATTGTTGAATCAGGGTGGTGGCGGCCGCGTCTATGTTGCCAGTCACAACGAGAGCGATCAGTTAGTCGCATTGAAGATCTTGAAATCGCGAAAGCTCGACTCGCGTTTTCGTCGCGAAATGTCACTGGTTCAGAAGTTGGCTCACCCCAATATCGTGGTCGCCTATGAAGTCGACGAGCACTGTGGCGTGCCCTACATCGTGATGGAACTGCTCTCGGGGACCGACTTGCATGCGCACGTCCGCGATGAAGGGCCTGTTCCCTATGTGACTTCGTTGAATTGGATGTTGCAAGCCGCGCGTGCCCTTTCGCATGCCGACGAACGTGGGCTGACACACCGTGACGTCAAACCGGGCAATCTAATCCAGCATCGCGACAATGTCTTGAAGCTGACGGACCTTGGTCTGGCGGTCTTCAAAACAGCTGATCGAGATTCGCTGTCCAATTGCATCACTCGCGATGCAGCCGTTGTAGGGACGCTGGAATTTATGGCGCCTGAACAAGCCAAGTCACTTGCTTCGGCGGACGTTCGTTCCGACATCTTCGGGCTCGGTGCGACTTGGTACTACCTACTCGCTGGCCACTCGCATTTGTCCGGTAGCAACCTGAAGGAACAGTTGACGGCACTCTTAGTTGATCGGAATTTTATTCCGATCAAAGACGGCCTGATTCCACCGCGTGCGATGAAAATTTTGGAACGGATGACAGCCTACGATCCAGCTGATCGCTTTCAGGCTTGGGACGATGTCATCGCAGCGATTTTGTCGCTGTCGGATGATTCCGATTCGCATAATTCGCCCAGCGTTCAGGTGCTTTTGATCGAAGACAACGCCGACGACGTGGTGCTGACGACCCGGATGCTTGGCGAGATGAATCATTCCGTGGTGGTTCACGAAGCGAGCACGTTGGCAGAGGCGACCGAATTGCTGACAGGACCGATTGCATTTGATCTGATTTTGCTGGACCTGCAATTGCCGGACAGCATGGGAATCGAAACCGTGCACGCAGTCAGACAAGTCGATTCAACTAGCCCGTTGGTGGTGCTGTCAGGCTTTGGTGATACTTCGACCGGTCTGGCCTGTGAGGCCGCGGGCGCGAACGCCTACACCAGAAAGAACGCGTTGGACGTGCATGAACTGGAACGGATTATCTTTGTCACTCGCAGCCGTTTCGAGGCCAATGTCGCGGTGGGTGTCAGCAAGCGTGTTGTGTGAGCACGCTTATTCGAGTTCCAATCTTTGCAACACTCTTGCTGCCGTTTCTTCTACCGTCGCGTCTGTCACATCAACGATGGGAACTCTCAGACGTTTGTAGATTTGTTCGGCTGCCATCACTTCGCGGATCGTATCGCGAACAGCTGCGTAGCGAAAATTGGCGTCGGGCTTCTTCAGGATTTTGTCCGCGAATCCATTTACTCGCAGACGTCGGTTGCGAATTTCAGAAAGGTTTTTGGGCGCCATCGTCAACGCGACCACTCGGCTACGACAAGCTTTGATTTCAGCAGGCACACCCTGTTCGGGCGCAAACGACACGTTGGCAACGCGATGTCCAAGCCACCCCAAGAAGGCCGCGGTGGGAGTTTTGCTGACTCGGCTGATGCCCAGCAAAACGATGTCCGCTTTGTTGATCGAATCAAGCCGCCGGCTATCGTCATGCTGCATGGTGAATTCCCAAGCGTCGATTCGATCAAAGTAAGCAGCGTTTTGAGTGTGCACCGAATCAAGGTCTTCGATGGGCTGCTGCTGAACTTGCTGCGAAACAAACGCGACCGCACCACCGGTCATGTCATAGCTGTCGATCCCACGTGCGTCGGCTTGCTCTTGGAGAGTCGCTTTGGTTTGTTCACAGGCGAGAGAGTGAACTACAAATGCGTTCTTCGGGATGGTTTTTTTGAAGAGCTTCAGGATCTTTTCCGGTGTGTCACAGAAAACGTGATACATCGGTTGGCTGTGTAAGTCAGGAAACTGAGTCAGAATCGCCTTCAGAAAGTGTCGCGGAAGTCCGCCCGTTCCATCGGTGATGACATGAAACTGCTTCGCTGAAGTGGCTTTCCGCGAACGCGCTTTGTTGGAACGTTTGGTCGCTGGCTTCTTTCGAGTCAACGTCGTTGCTTTTCGTGCCGCCTTCTTTTTTGCAGTTGTCTTCTTTTTCGTTGGCGGTTTGCTGGCTTTTGTCATTGTCTTCGCAGCGGCTTTCTTTGTTGCTGTCTTGGATCTCACCGCGTTACCTTTGGCCATCTGCTTGCTCGTCGTGAAATTTTCAACCGGTCATCGTGGCTGGTCGCAGTAGGCTGCGGTGCTTTTGCTCGTTGCCGGCGACTACGCGCTGCCAAGCACACTTTGTTTGGAGGCAGATCTACAGCGCCGGGACGCGCAACGTCCGACGGAATTTCTGTCGAATAAATTGCACTAGGACGCTGCGAAGAAAGGTGATCAGTTTCAAAACTGGCCAGCCCTTCAGCTCTGCTTGGAAGCACTCGAACGCAAGTTCGATACCAACTGACCGTTGAATCAGTGGGGCCGTTGCCGGATGAGTTTTGGCTGGTTGCCAACGAATGAAGAACGAACACGCTGGCGAGTGCGTTTGGCCAACGCTTGGTGGTCCTTCATAGAAATCGCTTCGGCGTGGCCAAAAATCGAGTTCAATGCGGAGGAAATGCGAAGTGAGCGGGCGGGCACGTTTGTAGCTCTATTGTCGCAGTTAGATGTGCGTTATCGCTCGCTGGCGTCGTCGGTCGACAATCTTCGTTGCCCAGCCGCTGCGACGTTCAAAGTCTCGCATTGGCACGAGAGTTGTAATTGAGTATCGATGAGGTTCAACACGATTTTGCAGGAGGCAAATCCAATGAGACATCCAGTCGCGATCTTGACGCTTAGTTTTTTTCTAGGAACCATCATGTGCTTATGGCTGCCGGCTCAGCAGCCGGGGCAAACGGCACGCATCGAGGCAGATTCGGCATCGTCAGGAGCCCCGGTTTTGGTGGCATCACCGACTGCTGCTTCGAGTGCACTGATGAAAGCGAAGCTGGGGCGTTCGCAAAAGGTCTTGGAAGGTCTTCTGCGGAAAGACTTTGACCAGATCGCCAGTGGGGCTCGCGAAATGAAACGCATCAGCGAAGCAGCCGAATGGCCGCGGGCTCGCGACAATGTGTACGAGCATTTCAGTGCCGAATTTCGTCGGCAATGCAGCCAACTGGAATCGCTAGCGAGTCGACGCAACCATGAGGGCGTCACATTTGTGTACCTTCAGATGACGACCACCTGTATCCAGTGCCACGATCACGTTCGGGACTCACTGCGAGTCGCTGGGATAGAGCCTCGGGACAACGTGTCTTTGATTCCGTCGCAGTGGCCTCAGTCCAATGACAAAAGTGTTGAATCGGGGCCAGAACAAGTGCGCCGAGTGCCAGTGCATTCATCATCGGCTGATTTGCCATCAAGCTCTGTCCGTCCGGCTGCATCACCGCGGTAGAACAACCTGCAAATTCAAGCAATCATTCAGCTGCGTCGAGTGGAGTCATCCATCGACGTTGGTTTCGCCGGTGACTTTGTCTTTGTACATCGCTAAACGACCCAGCGCGTCATCGACGTCGCGGGGTGCGATGTCGTTGGCTTCCAACGCGTCCGCGAAATGTCCGCAAAACTTCGCGAAGTGCTTACCGGAGATGGCGTGTTTGGCGTGGATTTGGGTCAATTCGGCACCGGTGTAATTGACCGGGCCACCGAAGGCCGATGCAAGAAACTGGAACTGCATTTGTCGCAGTCTTTTGACGCCAATTCCTTCGAAGAAGTCGGCCAAGTCCGGGTCGGAGAGAACGCGTTCGTACATGTTGTCGACGATTTGCGCAAGTTTGGTGGCGCCTCCAAGTCGGTCAAACAGTTCGCTATTGGCTTTGGACATCATCTTTTTCGTTTCGTAAGAGGTGTTTCTGCGATCGCGAGGGGGGCTTTCGATTCCGGCGTTCGACGATAGGAGTGGTTCTGATAGAATTCCGATCTGACTGATTCGCAGGAGACAAGTTCAGGGGCCGTGAAGCCACTCGACTGTCAAGCCAAGCGACCGGGCAAAAAGCCAGTGACCGAAGCGCGATAATAGGGAATCGACTGCCAGTTTTATACTTCAGCATTTGAGACCTTCCAGCCGCTTAATGGCCAGACGTGGTCTTGAAAGTGAATTTATAGCGTGGCAGCGTTTCGCGAGAATGGGTTGGTGGAGCTCATCGCGTGCGTTACGGCACAGGTTGGCTGGCGGCGTGTGCGTTTTGGCACAGGCGAGGAGGCAGATTTTCCGCTACTTTTTAAAACGCTTGATTCCTGCTGCGACCGATGGACGCAAGGGGGCGGGAAAGTGCCGTTGGGGCGCTAAGATGAGTGAACAGATTTCGCTAGTTCGTGTACGTTCAAATCGAATCGAGTTTGGCACTGCATTTGAATAGCGTTGGGATCTCCGAAGCATCATAGAAACAGCTACAGCAGTATTTCGTAATTGCCAAGTTGCATCCGATTGCAATGCAGGTGATTTCGACAAACGACTTATCAACCATCTTTAATCGAATTTCTCTCACGCGAACCAATTCGACCGGACCATGGAAGCAACCATCGACTCATCCACCAGCAGCGCCCAGGACTCTTTGGAGCCTGATCAGTTTAGCTACGACGACAAAATCGTACGCCTGTTCGTAACCGCGACGATCCTCTGGGCATTGGTAGCAACGCTGGTTGGCCTAGTCGTCGCCTTGCTGTTGGTGATGCCGTCATTGAGCGGCGGACTGCCGTATATTTCGTTCGGGCGTCTGCGCCCGCTTCATACCAATGCAGCCATTTTTGCGTTCGCTGGTAACGCCATTTTTGCAGCCGTGTATTACAGCACTCAGCGTCTTTGCAAAGCACGGATGTGGAGCGACACACTTAGCCAACTTCACTTTTGGGGCTGGCAGCTGATTATTGTTGCGGCAGCCATTACACTGCCGCTGGGCATTACCCAGAGTCGCGAGTACGCGGAACTGGAATGGCCAATCGATATTTTGATCGCAGTGGTTTGGTTGTTCATCTTTGGTGGCAACTTCTTGATGACGCTGATTCATCGGCGTGAACGTCACATGTATGTGGCGTTGTGGTTTTATATCGCCACCATCGTCACGGTTGCGTTGCTGCACGTCTTCAATAACTTGGTGATTCCCGCAGGCTGGTTCAAAGGCTACAGCGTTTACGCTGGTGTCCAAGACGCGTTTATGCAGTGGTGGTACGGGCACAATGCGGTGGCGTTCTTTTTGACGACGCCGTTCTTGGGACTGATGTACTACTTTTTGCCAAAGGCTGCTGAGCGTCCGGTATTTAGTTATCGACTGAGCATCATTCACTTTTGGTCCCTGGTGTTCATCTACATTTGGGCGGGACCGCACCACTTACACTACACCGCGCTGCCAGAGTGGGCATGTAGCCTGGGCATGCTATTTAGCTTGATGCTTTGGATGCCAAGCTGGGGCGGCATGATCAATGGCTTGCTGACACTGCGCGGAGCGTGGCACAAAGTCGCCGCTGATCCTGTTTTGAAATTCTTTGTGGTCGGTATCACGTTCTACGGCATGTCGACTTTCGAAGGTCCGATGCTTTCGATCAAGGCCGTCAATGCACTGAGTCACTACACCGATTGGACGATCGCACACGTGCACTCCGGTGCTCTGGGTTGGAACGGTTTCATGGCGTTTGGAATGATCTACTGGCTGCTGCCGGTTCTCTATCAAACCAAGCTTTGGAGCAAAAAGCTGATGAGCTTGCACTTTTGGACAGGCACCATTGGCATTCTGCTTTACATCATTCCGATTTATGCAGCCGGTCTGATGCAGGGCCTGATGTGGCGTGCAATGGACGACACAGGCCACTTGGTCTATCCCGAATTTATCGAAACGATTCAATCGGTCGTGCCGCTATGGTGGTTGCGAGTCGTCGGTGGCACGCTGTACGTCAGTGGTGTCGTCATGCTTGCGTTCAATGCCTTTATGACTTGGACGACTCGGCCTGCGGTTTACGACATTCCTGTCTACACAGCCCCTCGATTGTCTAAGGATTACCCGGACGAACCGGCAACCGAGTCGGATCTGAAAGATGTTCCGATGTTGGAAGCTGGCAAAAAGCTCAGCGTTCTTGGCAAAATGAATTGGCACCGTCGTTGGGAGCGTTTGCCGGTCAAGTTCACTGTGCTGACGACTGCTGCGGTGTTGGTAGCAACACTCTTTGAATTGGTGCCCACGTTCCTGATCCGATCGAACGTTCCGACGATTGCGACCGTGACGCCGTACACACCGTTGGAGCTTGCTGGACGACACATTTACGTTTCCGAAGGCTGCTACAACTGCCACAGTCAAATGATCCGTCCGATCGTTGCCGAAACCAAGCGTTACGGCGAATACAGCAAACCGGGCGAATTCATCTACGATCGCCCGTTCCAGTGGGGCAGTCGTCGCATCGGGCCTGACTTGGCGCGTGAAGGCGGCAAGCAGAGTAGTTTCTGGCACTGGCGTCACTTCGAGAATCCGACGGACGTGTCGCCTGGCAGTGTGATGCCAAGCTACCAACACTTGCTTGACGATGACCTGAAATTCAACGCGATCGCACCTCACGTCCGCGCGGCAGCCTTTTTGGGAGCCGAGTATTCGGAGGAAGAATTGAATAACACCGAAGCAGTTGCTCGTAAGCAGTCGGAGGTCATTGCGGCTGAGATCGTCGCACAAGGCGGTCCGGCGGCGATGTACGACAAGCAGGCCATCGCGCTGATTGCGTACTTGCAGCGAGTCGGTACCGATCTGTTCAAAACACCTGAGCCAGCTGCGAAAACGCCGGCCGATTCGCCTGGCGATGGTGAAGCGGCGGCGGCGGACAGCGAAGCTGGGACGACAGGGAACGAAGCGACTGAGGATGCTCAGTAGTTTCGATTCTTGCTGGACAAACCACCTCATTTTTACGGACTTGATTGCTGATGATAAGAGACCTCGTTAGCTCACTTGACTACTCCGACTTTGCCGAATTGGCCCTGGGGCTGTTCGTGATCGCATTCGTGTTTATTGTTTTCGGCGCAATGCGGTTAAGTAAAAAAGCCGCCGACCGTTTTGCCTCGATTCCAATTAGCGACAAAGTGGAGGACCCACGATGAGCGAAGCCCCCAAAACAGATCATGCCTACGATGGCATCGAAGAGTACGACAATCCACTACCGGGTTGGTGGAAATGGTTGTTCATTGCAACGATCGTTTTTGCGCCCTTCTACTGGGTGTATTACCACGGAGGTGCCGAAGGGCGATCTGTCGAAGATCAATTTGGCATCGCACTTGCAGAGAATACTCGTCTTCAGTTTGCCGAAATCGGTGACTTGCAACCCGACACTGCGACGGTGGCAAAGTTCATGGGCAAAGACAGTTGGGTGAAAGTTGGCAAGTCGGTTTTTCGAGCGAATTGCATCTCTTGCCACGGTCGTGAAGGAGAAGGAAAAGTTGGGCCGAACTTGACCGACGATTCCTACAAAAACGTGAAGACATTGGGCGACATTGCCAAAGTGATTAACAACGGTGCTGGTAACGGCGCGATGCCAAAATGGTCACACCGTTTGCATGTCAATGAAGTGGTCATGGTGTCGGCGTTTGTCGCCAGTTTGCGTGGGACGAATGCCGAAGGTGGACGGCCACCCGAAGGAAACAAGATCGCCGCGTGGCCAGAGCCGCCACCTGAAGAAGAGGTTGAAGACGAAAAGGAGAAATCGTAGCTGTTCGATGGGAGCCATGAGTGCTATCCCGTCTTTCTAGCGACTAAGCAGTGCCGGTCGGATCCGGCAGTGATGTTTCTCTTTTTGCGTGAAGACGAATTTGGATGCCAAGTCGATGCCGTTGGCAATTGCCATCGGCGTGCTTGGCGAGCGAAGACCATCGCGGTCTATCCGCCGAAATGTGCACGAGAAACATAAACTATGAATCAGCCGCCCCCCGATAACGGATCGTCACTGCCGGTATTACCCGGTGGAAAACCACCCAGGAAAGAAGCAGCCGGAAACAATCCATCGTCTGGTCGCGCCAATGAAGCTTTGTTGGAGACGCCCGATCACGTCCTCAGTACGCTTGAAAAAGACGGTAGCCGTCGTTGGCTGCGTCCCAAGTTGTCGACGGGGCATTGGTGGAAACGCCGCCGCGTCGTCGCCTACGTTTTGATGGCCGTCTTTGTTGCGGTGCCACATCTTCGCGTGAACGGCAAGCCGCTTGTGTTGCTGGATATTGCAGCGCGTAAATTTACTGTCTTGGGAAAAACTTTTCTGCCAACCGATACGGTGGTGCTCGCGTTCTTGATGCTCAGTGTGTTCATCACGATCGTGCTGGTCACTGCCGTCGCGGGCCGCGCGTGGTGCGGCTGGGCATGTCCTCAAACGGTGTACATGGAATTTTTGTTTCGCCCGATTGATCGGTTCTTCGAAGGCACGGTTGGTAAAGGCGGCAAGCCTAAAAAGAAAGCTGCCATTTGGCAGGTCGCTCGAGTTGCTGTGTATCTGGTCTTGTCGATGTTTTTGGCTCATACGTTTCTGGCCTACTTTGTCGGCACGGAGCGTTTGGCTGTTTGGGTGCGGAGTTCTCCTTTGACGCACCCAATGGCGTTTTTGGTGATGGCGGGAACCACTGCCGCGATGATGTTCGACTTTTTGTATTTCCGCGAACAGATGTGTCTGATTGCGTGCCCATATGGCCGTTTTCAATCGGTGATGTTGGACGAACAGTCGATGATCGTCGGCTATGATCCTGTTCGCGGAGAACCACGGATCAAAGGGAAACGAGTCGAAGGGGACAACAAAGGCGACTGCGTGGATTGCCATCAGTGTGTCGTCGTTTGCCCAACGGGAATCGACATTCGCGAAGGCCTGCAGATGGAGTGCATTAATTGCACTCAGTGCATCGATGCGTGCGACAGTGTCATGGATCGCGTCGGAAAACCGCGCGGTTTGATTCGTTACAGTTCGCAAGATGCCATCGCTCGCAAACCTAAAAAGCTGTTTCGGGGTCGAACGATTATCTATCCGATTTTGCTAATCGGCGTTCTGTCCGCGTTCGGGTTGGCGATACGGTCCAAATCCAGTTTCGATGCTAGGCTGATACGCGGTCGCGGTGCTCCATTTACGATGATGCAGTCACGCCAAATCATGAACTCGTTTAACATGCGTCTGGTCAACCGAACCGACGATGAGCAACAGTACGTAATTTCGGTCGCGTCGCCCGAAGGTGCTTCTTTGGAGGTCGTTGATGACGAAGGCTTGACGCTTGACGGCGGCATGACTGCTTTGGTGCCCATTAGCATTCGCTTTCCCAATACCCTGACCAATCAGGGCGGAAAGTCGGAAGCGGTACTGAGAATCAAAGACGGAAGTGACAACGAGCGACTCGTTAATTTCAAACTTTTAGGTCCAAGACAATAAAGATGACCACCAACGATTCGTTTTATCAGCTTGATCCGGCAGTCCAGAGATCCGCCGAGCGACGCGCCAAGTATTTTTGGGTTTCGTTGGTGGTGACGCTGCTTGGCATTCAGTTAGTCATTGGCTTTTTCTCGATTCACTTGGCCACCAGCGATCCGACGGTGTCGGTGATTCCGGAGTACCACAAAACTGCTTTGAATTGGGACCAACAGAAGTACGTCTCCACTGCGGCCGATCGACTGGGCTGGGAAATTGACTTGGTGGCGTCGGATGTCGCCGACGGACAAGGTCGCCGGGCGGTCGAAATCGCGGTGCGAGACGAAAACGGGAAGACAATCGACAACCTCAGTTTGCATGCCACGGCCTATCATCATGCCGCGGCGACGGACATCCGAAAGTTCTCGGTCGATTCAGTTGGAAACGGAAACTATATGACCCTGGCTCCGCTGGGGCGATCGGGAATCTGGAACTTGGAGATCGACATCGCGGGAGCCGACGAGCCGATTACGCTGCGGCGAACGATTGAGGTGATCCAGTGATTGTGCGACCAGCATTTTTTAAATCGTGCTGATTACGAAAAGGAAATTGGCTAGTGTGGATTTTGATTTCAGCTGTAGCGACGGCCAGTTTGCTCGGTAGCATGCACTGCGTCGGCATGTGCGGTCCGCTCGCGATTTGGGCCAGCGGTGCGGGTGATTCGGCGCAGAAACGCACGGTTGCCGTTGCGACGTTGCTGTATCACGTCGGTCGATTAATCACTTATCTGATTGCTGGTTTGATCGCCGGTTTCATTGGCAGCGCCGTCGAGATCGGTGGCGAATGGCTGGGCTACCAAGTCATGGCGGCTCGGGTCGTCGGCGGAATCATGATCGTGGTCGGGTTGGTGCGGCTCTATCAACTGGTCGGTCCAGCATCGCAGAAAACGAAGACCGTCAAACCATCGACGATCGGCGGCTTGCTGGTCAAGGCTCGCCCGTTTCTGTTTCGTCTGCCGATTCCAGCACGAGGGTTGTTCACTGGAATGCTGACCACGCTGCTGCCATGTGGCTGGTTGTACCTGTTCGCTTTGATTGCTGCTGGAACAGGCAGCCTGCTGATGGGACCTGTGGTGATGTTCGCTTTTTGGATTGGAACGGTGCCAGCGTTGACCGGACTGATCGCAGGAACACGATTGCTATCTCAGCCACTGGGTTTGCTGGTCCCCACGGCTGCCGCAGTCCTGTTGATTGTTGGAGGCGGTTTTACCGCTTCTGGACGGGGGTTCGCAGGCCTGACTTCGCTCGAATCGCTATCTCCCAGCGGCAGTGACACAGCCGCGTTGGTGCAACAGGCAACATCCGCGGGCGATCAACCATTGCCCTGTTGCTGCGAAGAGGAAGAATGTGCAGTGTCGTCTGCCGAGAGCCCGGAAACCGGCGTGTTGGACGCGGCGAGTTTGGATGTGGGCAATTTGGACGTGGACAACGCAACCAGTCTGAAGTTGGACGACTGATTCATGTCGACAATCGAGCCAGCGTCCTCCGAGCCAGCGTCCTCCGAGTCGACGACGCGATCGCTGCCCTGCGTTCACTGTGGATTGGCGACGCCTTGCGGTGAAGGTACGGATCCGCAAACGGTCTTTTGCTGCAACGGATGTTTGGGCGCCTATCAACTTATCCACGGTTGGGGACTGGACGACTTTTACGCTCTGCGGGACCAGGTTTCGTCGACGGCGCCGGACCAAGTTCGCAGCGATGTCACGCGGTTCAATGAGTTTGATCGCGAAGAGTTTTTGGGGCGTTCTAAGCCGGTCGATCAACCTGACGGCCGCAAGCTATCGAATCTCGCGATCCATGGGCTGCACTGTGGGGCTTGTGCTTGGTTGATTGAAAACGCTGCGGGGCGAACACCCGGTTGGGAGTCGGCACGCGTGAAGATGAGCGACCACACGGTTTGTGTGAGTTACAACCCAGTGGAGATCCCCCTGAGTCGCATCGCAGCGCTGTTGTCAAAGTTGGGATATGAAGTCGCCCCGTTGACGGAAGTGCCCGATCAGCATTTCTGGATCGAAAATCGGCGACTGCTTACGAATATCGCTGTCGCTGGTTTCTGTGCAGCGAACGCGATGTGGATCGCGATTGGTCTGTACGCCGGCGAAGCTTGGGGGATCGCAGAGAGTCATCGCATTTACCTCCGAGCCTTTGGCACTGTCCTGGGCATTGTCGCCGTGGTTTTTCCTGGCAGGACTTTCTTTGCCGGAGCGATGGCGGCGATTCGTACTCGCACACCTCATATGGATCTTCCCGTCGCTCTAGGGTTAAGCGTTGGAACGCTGGCAGGTGCGGTCAATGCCGTCACGGGACGCGGTGAGGTCTATTTTGATTCTCTGGCCGTGTTGGTGTTTCTTTTGTTGCTGGGGCGATGGATTCAGTTTCGCCAGCAGCACCGGGCGGCTCAGTCGGTGGATCTGTTGATGCGGATCACTCCTCAGCACGCTCGTCGTGTAAATCGGGATGGAACGAACGACTTGGTGCCTTGGCAGCGTTTGACGACGGACGATCAAGTTTTGGTGTTGGCCGGCGAAAGCATCCCTGTCGACGGCAAAGTGCTGAGCGGTGATTCGATGATTGATCGTTCGTTGTTGACCGGAGAAAGTCGTGGTGTCGCCGTTACCGAAGGTGACTCGGTGGCCGCTGGCACAGTCAATCTAATGCGTCCGATCGAAATTTCGGTGGACGCGATTGGACAAGAAACTCGCATTGGTAAAGTGATGCAGTCGGTCGAAGCGGCCGCGATTACAAAGACCCCCATTGTCCAGTTGGCTGATCGGATTGGTGGCGTCTTTGTCGTCACGGTCACGCTACTCGCCTTGGCAACATTTTTGTTTTGGTCGAAAGAAAGCGTGTCGGTGGCGATGGGAAATGCCACGTCGCTGTTGATCGTGGCATGTCCCTGTGCGTTGGCGCTGGCAACACCACTTGCGATTGCGGTTGCCATTGGACGATCTGCGAAGCGGCGAATTTTGGTTCGCGACGGACAGACTTTGCAGCACCTTTCGCGAGGAGACACGATCTGGTTCGACAAAACCGGAACGTTGACGGAAGGCCGTATGCGGGCGGAGTTTGTGCATGGGAATCGAGATGCCTTTGCAGTGGCTGCGTCGGTGGAGGCTCATTGTGTCCATCCGATTGCTGAGGCCATTGTGAGAGCAGCAAAACAGCAAGGCTTGGTGATTTTCGACCAAGCCGAACTTTGTGGTATCGAAGTGGGGGGCGTGGTTGGTCGTTGCGATGGACGTGGAGTTTATATCGGTAGCCTTGGGTTTCTGCGTAGTAATGACGTGACGATCGATACGGCCATGCTAGACGCAATCAATCGCTGCCTTGATCATGGCACGACCCCCGTAGTCGTTGCCATCGATGGTCAAGCCGAAGCGGTGTTGACGGTTACTGACAACATCAAGCCGGACGCGATCCGCACGATCAGCGAATTGACTAAACGTGGTTGGCAAGTTGGCATGCTTTCGGGAGATCACCCGGCCATTGTCGACCGTGTCGCAGAGACGCTTGGGATCAGCAAGGAGAACGCGCTGGGGGGGCTTTCGCCTGAAGACAAATTGGAATGCATCAAGAAAGCTCAGCCCGGACAAGTTGTCATGGTGGGCGACGGAGCCAACGATGCGGCGGCATTGGCTGCTGCGGATGTGGGGATTGCCGTTCGCGGTGGCGCTGAAGTGAGCCTGCAGGCCGCGCCGGTTTTTATTTCGTCGGGTCATTTGGGCAGCATCGTCGAATTGATCGATGGTGCGAAGCGAACGCGGTGGTTGATTATCGCGACGTTTGCGGTCTCGCTGGGTTACAATGTGGTCGCGGTCGCACTTGCGATGACTGGTTACATTAGCCCGTTGGTCGCAGCCGTTTTGATGCCGATCAGCAGTGTGTCGGTCCTGGCTCTCACTCTTCTCTGCCCAATTTTTGGCAAGCAATCCTCATGAGCGTACTTTTTATCGCCTTGCCGCTTGCCCTGTTGCTAGGAGCTGCCGGCGTGACCGCCTGCGTCTACTGCATTCGTGACGGTCAATACGACGATTTAGATTCGCCGCCGATGAGGATTTTGGTAGACGAACAAAAAAAATCCCGGCCGGAAGATTCAGACGGCACGCCGCCGTCCAATCCGTAAGGGAGACAGCGCTGTTTGTCTTGCCGCGACGTGAAGGGCAATCGTGCCTGATGTGCGTTTTCTCTGCTCGCGCAAATGGGAATGGCGCAAACGCCGAGTTGCTGGAGCGGATTTGGAGCGAAAGCAGCCCCACCGATTAAACCACAAGTCGCCTCGCCAGTCCTGAGCGGTCTGCACTCCTGCAAGCGACCGGCTCTCCCGCACGCGGGAGAGGGAAGTGACGATAGTCGACGCTAACCGAGCCTATTTCTGCGACAGGTTCCGCAGCACCGTGTTGAGGATGCCCCCGTTTTGGTAGTACTGCATTTCGACAGGAGTGTCGATTCGTACTACACACGGAATCTCGGTGACTTTGCCGTCAGCAGCAGTAGCTGTCACGTTGATGGTCGATCGAGGCTGCAGGTCATTTGATAGACCTGGGATGTCGATGGTTTCTTCGCCGGTCAATCCCAGTGATTGCCAGGTAGCGCCATCGGCAAATTCCAATGGCAACACGCCCATTCCGACCAAGTTGCTGCGGTGGATGCGTTCGTAGCTGGTGGTGATAACGGCTTTTACACCCAACATCATCGTGCCTTTGGCGGCCCAGTCACGGCTACTTCCGGTGCCGTACTCTGTGCCAGCCAAGACAACTAGCGGCACGCCGTCAGCTTGGTACTTCATAGACGCGTCGTAGATGCTCATGACTTCGTCGGTTGGCAGGTAACGCGTCACGCCGCCTTCGGTGCCCGGTGCCAGTTGGTTGCGAATGCGGATGTTGCCGAACGTTCCGCGTACCATCACGCGGTCGTTGCCACGTCGCGAACCAAAGCTGTTGAACTCACGAATCTCCACGCCGTTTTCTTGCAGGTAACGCCCGGCCGGCCCGTCCGATGCGATCGCACCAGCTGGTGAAATGTGGTCGGTCGTGACGCTATCGTTTAACAACGCCAAGACTCTTGCACCTTTGATTGGCGTGATATCGGGGACCGATTCGCCGGTCACGCTGTCCAAGAATGGCGGGTGGTGAATGTAAGTACTGGATTCATCCCAAGGATAAATTGCTCCCCCGGCGACTTCGATGGCGTTCCAAAGTTGGTTGTCGGTGACGCCACTTTCGTACTGGTTGATGAACATCTCCGGTTCGATTGACGTCGCAATCGTGCTGGCGATCTCTTCGGCCGTCGGCCAGATTTCTTTCAAGAACACATCGTTGCCCTCGCCATCTTGGCCGATCGGCTCGGTCGCCAAATCGATGTCCGTTGTGCCTGCGAGTGCATAGGCAACAACCAGCGGCGGACTCGCCAAGTAATTGGCTTTGGTCAGTGGGTTCACGCGTCCTTCGAAGTTTCGGTTACCGCTCAAGACAGCAGATGCGATCAAGTCGCCTGACTTAATCGCGTTGGCGACGGGCTCTGGGAGGGGGCCGCTGTTGCCGATGCAGGTCGTACAGCCATAGCCAACCGTGTGGAATCCAAGCGCACGCAGGCTGTCGGTCAAACCGGCTTTGTCCAAGTAGTCTGTCACGACTCGGGAGCCAGGTGCGAGCGAAGTTTTGACGTGCGGCGAGACTTTCAAGCCACGTTCAGCAGCTTTTTTGGCCAACAATCCAGCGCCGATCATGACGGATGGATTACTGGTGTTGGTGCAAGAAGTGATCGCGGCGATCACGACGGCGCCGTGAGTAATGTCGTTGCTTTGGCCGTTGTTTTGAACGGTCGCTTTGCGGTCCAAATCGGTTGTTTCCAACCCAAAACCAGATGCTCCGATCGGTGCGGTCAACGATTTGTTGAAAGCCGCTTTCATGTCCGTTAGGGCGATGCGATCTTGAGGCCGCTTGGGACCAGCCATGCTGGGTACAACGGTTCCGAGGTCCAGCGACAGCGTTTTGGTGTACGTGAGCGATGGGCCGTCGTCGGTGCGGAACAAACCTTGTTCCTTGGTGTATCGTTCGACCAATTCGACTTGCTGGGCCGTCCGTCCGGTTTGACGCATGTACTGCAGCGTGACGTCGTCGACCGGAAAGAATCCCATTGTCGCACCGTATTCAGGTGCCATGTTTGCGATCGTAGCTCGGTCAGCAACGCTCATTGCGTTCATCCCGGCGCCAAAGAATTCAACAAACTTACCAACCACTCCTTCGTCGCGAAGAATTTCGACAACTTGCAACACCATGTCCGTCGCGGTCGCGCCGGCGGGCAAGCTGCCGGTCAATTCGAATCCGACCACTTCGGGCATCAGCATGTAGAGCGGCTGACCCAGCATGTTCGCTTCGGCTTCGATACCACCGACTCCCCAGCCCAATACGCCCAGTCCATTGATCATGGTGGTGTGGCTGTCGGTTCCGACCAAAGTATCCGGAACGGCAACGGGACCATCGGGAGTGTCATGCAGCGCGACAACGCTTGCTAGGTACTCCAGGTTTACTTGGTGGACGATGCCAACGTTGGGGGGGACCACGCGGAAATTGTCAAACGCCTGCTGGCCCCAACGCAGGAATTCGTAGCGTTCTTTGTTGCGTTTGAATTCCATGTCGACGTTTTTGACCAACGCACCATCGCTGCCAAAGAAATCGACTTGCACGCTGTGGTCGATCACGAGGTCGACGGGAATCAACGGATTGATTTTTTCGGGGTCACCGCCCAGACGAGCCATTGCGGATCGCATCGCTGCGAGGTCGACAACGGCTGGGACGCCCGTGAAGTCTTGGAGGACGACTCGGTACGGCTTGAAAGGGACTTCCTGCTTTGCTGGCGCGGCGGCGTTCCACGCTGCAAGGTTTTTGACATCGTCTTGGCTGACCAGAAAATCGTCGCAGTTTCGCAGCACTGATTCCAGCAAAACGCGGATCGAGAACGGCAGTTGGTCGATCTGGCCGAGGCCAGCGTCTTGCAATTTGCTGAGGCGATAAATGGTTGCTTTTCCATGACCAGTGTCGAACTGATCGCGTGCTCCAAATGGATCGAAACTCACGTTGTATTCTCGTATTAGCGGCTGTTTGGGCAGGAAGTCGTCGAGCCGAAAGTTTAGCGATTTGCGATCTGATTGTCTGGGGGCGGCGTTTTTTCGCAGGCAATGGCAGCTGGGGAGATGCGAAAGATAGGCAAAAGACGTCCAGTTTGCCGATGTTTCGGGTTCTCTTGGTCATTCCGAATCTTTCGGGTCGATACATCAAAGCATCACGCCGCAATTCCAATGAGGTTTCTGATGAAACGCCCTTCCCGCAACGATACCCCGATGTCCCAAATCAAACACAATCTGACCAGTCGCGTTTCGACGACGAACCGAAAACGACGACTTCTTGGCCGCATCGTGTTGGGACTGGTAGCAGTCGCTGGCATGGCAACGCAGGCTCAAGTCAGCCAAGCTTGTGATTACTGCGACAGTGTGGAAGTCAATTGCGCGGCTTGCGACGGCATGAGCTGCGATGCGATGGGGTGTGACGGCATTGGCTGTGACGCGATCGGCGGCGGCTGCAAGATGGTTCGTGGCGGCGTGTTTCGCGCTCTGGATGCAGTCGCTGGTGGCGTCGAAAGATTGATGGGCTTTGACAAATGCGGCCAAAGCAGCTGTGGCTGCGACAGCCTTTCCTGTGACAGCATGTCGTGCGACGGTGGTTGCGGATCGATGATGTCGGGCGAAATGATGATGCCAATGGCGCCTGTCGAAATGGCTCCCACCAACACGCATGTGCATCAGCACGTTCATTCGCCTGCACCTGCTTATTCGGCTCCCTTGCCGCCGATCGCAACGCCTCGCATGGCCGCGCCCCGTATGGCAGCGCCGCGGCATCCTCAGTTTCGCATGTCCGAACCGACCATCGTGTCGCCACATGCCGCTCCGCATCAATCAGCGCCGGTTCAAAGCGACCAAATGGAATTCGACAATCTGGAATCGCAACTAGATTCCAGCTTTGAAGCAGCGCCGTCGATGTCAACGCCTCGCACCAGTACGCCTCGCACCAGTACGCCTCGCACCAGTACGCCGCGAGTCACGACACCGCGGTCCACTCCCAGAGCTTCGGCACCGATTGACCGGTTGCCCACCATTGATCGCACACCTTCACCCGATCCGGCTCCCAACGCATTTGAAGCCCCAGCGGTTCGTCCGGCGGCACCCGCACCAAAGACTCCCGCGCCCAAGAATGATGGCGGCGGATTGTTCGATGCGTTGGACGATCCGTTTGGCGACGATGTAAGAGTCTTGCCACGAAGTCGTCCGACGATTCAGCCGAGCAACTATCGCAAGACTCAACTGAGTCAGCCGATTCGGTTGGGGGCACCGCAAGCAAGCGTTCGCACGCAGACGCAACAACGCACAGCCAAAGCAGCGTTGCAGCATCGCTCTAGTCGTGCACCGTCGCTGGCGCGTTCGTCCAGCTCTGCGCACCGACACGTCGCGACGTCCCATCGAAAGGCAGTTCCGCTTCGCACGGGAAGTTCGTTCCGTAGCTATAGCCAGGCGAGCCCTCCAATCCGTGTCGCGACTCGCCAGGTTTCGCACCAGCATTCTCGAACGGCCGCAAGTTCGCGCCGGTCAAATCCGCAGTTCTCACCTGCTCCCGCTCCTCGTCAGTTCACTGCCCCTCAGCAAGTGAAGTCCTCCGATTCGGTTCGCCGTCAAACGACGGGGCAGCGACACTCATCGGCCGGATACTCGGGTTACGGTCACACGACCAATCGTCGATAGAACGATCGGTAGGCGTCGACCATGGCGGGAACGGAGAAATCCAGTTTGACTCGTTCTTGATTTCGACGTCCGACATCATCGCAAATCAACTCGTCGGCTAGAAATGGTTCGACGAGTTTTCTCATTGCCGCGTCATCACCGATCGGGAATACTTGCCGATCTCGATCGTGGCTGAGCAATTCCAGACTTCCTTGCACACTACTGCACACCACCGGTTTGGCAGCAGCCATTGCTTCAAGCACCACATTGGGCATGCCTTCGTAATAGCTGGGCAAAACCAGTAGACGACAGGCTTTGATGATCGGGGCGATCTCTTTCTGCCATGGGATCATCTTGACGCGATCGGGGCCGATGTCGTTGGCCCAGGACTTCAGCTCGCTCTGCAGCGGACCGCTGCCGACGATCAGCAGTCGTCGGTCCGATTGTGCTGGTGCCAAGGAATCGATTTGTGACTGCAGAAGCTGAATTCCTTTTTGGGGATGCAGCCGACCGACAAACAGAGAAACCTTCGAATCGTCGGGCCATCCGATCTCGGACCAGGCCATGGGAGTTGCGGTCGAAAAACGCAGCACATCGACGCCGTTGGGAATGACAAGCGACTTGGTGGTCGGGCAATTCAGATGCGTCGCCGCAAATTCTTGCACACCGTGGCTGACGCAAATCAGCGAACTCATTTGTTTGACGGCATGACGTTCGATGCGATTGCGAAACCAGCGTTTTTCCGCAATGCGGGCTCCTCCCACGCGGATCTTGACGCCAGCTTTTTTCGCAGCCAGGGTTCCCAGGACATTGGCATGAAACAAAAACGTTTGGCAAATGTCTGGTGGAGATTCGACCAGCCAAGATCGCAGCTTTGCCGACGCACTCAAAAACGACGAAACGTGATCGGCGTGCGCCGATGCTACTGGAATGCCTGCGTCTCTCAGTTGATCGACCAACAAGCTTTGATCGCCGGTGGGGAAGTTGGCAAACGAAAACACTCGCACCGAATCGCCGCTTTCGGCCAATCCTTTTGCAAGCTGCGTCAAGCAGCGTTCCGCACCACTTACGTACATCTCGGTGATGACAAAATCGACACGCATAAAACTTCTAGATGGGATTGTTGGCGACGAACATGAGCATGGGCTTTGGCACGGCTATGACAACGAGGTGACCGCGAAATCAGACGGCGGGACTAAGGGATTTTTCCCCAGATCGTTTCCATCAGCTGGTGCATGTCCGGATCATGCTCCTTTAATTCGGCGCGAACGAACGGAAAGAAGTCATTCACGCCAAAATAGGCCTCGGTGGATTCGGCGAAATACTCTTTGTGGTTGTTCAATGCGTAATGCTTGACGTGTTTCGCTTTGTGGGAAAGGACTTTGTCGTAGGTGCCGCTTTGCTTCATCTTTTCATAGGCACTCCGAACCGGCGGATAGTCGAAACCAAGCTTTTGATCGTGGTACGCGTGCGCCAGTTCGTGCAGAATCGCGTAAGGATGTTTGGTCCATTGCCGGCGATCGATAAGATTCTTGGCACGACCGACGTGCACGTGCTTGGCCAATCGCGGATCATGATCGTTTGCTAATAGCCAACCGCGGCTCGGGTGATACTGCAGGTTCTCCAGTGTGTGGTCCCAATGAACCCAGATGCCAACTTGCTGAAGCTCTGCGAGACGCTCTGGCGAAACGATCCACCTGACCCTTTGCAGGTGATTGGCCAACGCGCTCAAGCACTCTTCGCCAGTCGAACGATGTGGCTGCGCGACGACTTCGGGAGAAATGAAAACCGTCCAGCCTTCGATATTCCGCTGGATCGGATCAGCGAACCTCTGCGGGGTCTGTGCTTCTAAGTGGTTGGCGAAGCACAGAATGCTCAGGGCAGCCATTGGAAGACAGCTCAGCAGGCGATCCGCATAACCGGATCGAATGTGTTTTAAAGCAGTGCGCACGTCGTTGATGGTCTCTAGTGGCAGTGAATCGTCCGTTGGGTGGCTGTCGCCTGCGGATGATCTTGTAACCACGGCCGCTGCAAACGGAATATTCGTAACAACAAAACAACCGCTGGACATCTTAACGACTTCGGCTGAGAAAAGACGCAGTGATCAGATGCGATTCGGCCAATACTTCACTTGTGGAATGAATGGCACCGGTGCCCAATCCACATCAAGCAATACTTTACGACGTCTCCAACAGTGACACTTTACGATGTTCAACTCAACAACCTTTACGATTGAGTCCGTTCACGGATTGAAGCAAACGTTCAACGTCAATCCTGGCGGCATCGTCGACACGACCAAACTGCAGGTTGTCGAAGAGCGTCAGCAAGAGTCGCAGCCCAAGCGGACAGAAGATCGAATGGCGAAAGCCAAGTAAGTCGGCCTCGGCAATTCGGCATAGGCAATTTGGCTTGGTGCGCCGCCGCATTCTTTCCATTGAGGTTGCAAGGCGACCTCCACGTGGCGGGCATTCGAACCGTGCTTTCACGCGCAAGGTCCCTTCGCTTTTGCAAAAGCTGTTGCAATAGAGACCAGGAGCGGAGCAACCGTTTCGTAATCACGCCGAAACTTCGGTAAGCACCGATGCTGTGTCGCAGTCAATTCGTAGGCAAGCGAGGGCCGGTGTAGTGAGCCCTTGCGGTCGGCCGTTGGGCCGTGAGCGGCCAAGATTCTGCGTTACGCCCGATGGGTTTCGCTCAGCCCAATCAGTTGTGTTTCACTGCCGTCATTGATGTGCAGCAATCCGGTCGCTGCTTAAGCCATTGCGTCACATGGAGAGGGCTCTTGGATGGCTGGTAGTGCTGGCGTCGTTGAAAGCGCTGCGAAGGCCCCTACCGCCAATTCTTTGACGAGCAATTCGATGGCTTGATCCAATGGCACTGGCTTGGAGAACAGAAAGCCTTGGGCCATATCACAACCAAGCTTCGTAACGGCCTGGTCCTGATCCGACGTCTCAATCCCTTCGGCCACGACCTTCAGGTTAAGTGCTTTGCCCAATCGCGTGACGCAGTCCGTGATCGCGTGCTGGCTCTCTGATTCGCAGACACTGCTAATGAGCGCGCGATCGAGTTTCAGGTAATCGATCGGAAGTTGTTGCAGATAAGTGAGCGAAGAGTGCCCAGCACCAAAATCATCCAATGCTACTTGAATACCACGTTTGCGCACATTTGAGATGACGCGTTTGGCTTTCTCGAAGTCGTCGATCAACGCTGTTTCCGTGATCTCCAGTGTCAGGTGCTTGGGATCCAGTTGAGTTCGTTCCAAGACATCGTTGATGACGGTGATCAATCGCAAATCTTGTACCTGCTGAGAGGCCAGGTTTACGTTGACTTTCAGCGGAATGCTCGGGAACAGCGTCGTCAATTCCTGGAGATCTCGGCATGCCTGTTCCAAAATCAATTCGCCGATTTCGACAATCGCACCTGTTTCTTCGGCGATCTCCAGAAAGAAAAACGGAGACAGCATTCCTCGTGTGGGATGATCCCAACGCACGAGCGATTCGAATCCTACGATCCGTTTAGATTGCAAATCGATGATCGGTTGATAGAACGCGACAAATTCTCGCTGGCGAATCGCGCGGGAGATCTCACGTTTCATCGTGTTTCGTTCTTGAAGCTGGTCACGAACCGCATCGTCGCAGACGACTACGCTTGACCGTTTGTGTACCTTTGCCAGTTCCAGTGCAAAACCGGCATCCCGAATGGTGGCGTCGAACGTTTGTCCGATTGCGCCCAGCGCGAGGCCGATGCTGACTTGCGGTTCGACTTCGACGCCGTTGATTTTGATAGGCTGGCAGAGTTCTTCGGTCAGCCGATAAGCGACCGATTCGGCGAATTCAAGCGGGCAGTCGGAGCTAAGCAGGATGGCGAATTCGTCAGCGCCAGTACGAAACGCGGTGTCGGAATCACGTGTGAACGCTCGGATTCGATCACCAAGAATACGGAGCATGGAATCGCCAAAGTCCTCTCCCAGACTGTCATTGATCGACTTGAAGTCGTCCATGTCTGCCAACAGAATCGCGATGTTCTTGCCGGCCTGCAGCGCGTGGCACGCATTGAGTTGAAACTGCTTTCGGTTGGCGAGTCCGGTTAGCGTGTCATGCAACGTGCGATGTTGCAGACGTTCTTCCAATTCGCATCGTTCGGTTACATCACGCGCCAGCAGGACATAGTTTTCGCTTCCCGAACGCGCCAAGCGGGCATCGAATTGATAGCCGTTGGAATTTTCGCCCAGTTGAAAGGAGACGACTTTGGGAACGTCGTCTTCATCGAGTGTCTTGATCGCTTCGGCGAGTACGCTTTCGATCGACGGGAGGCAGTTGGTGATCGTTTGAGTGACGAAACGAGCAGGGTTGGTACCCAGATAGGATTGGGATGCTGCTTTGATGTCGACGATGATGCGATTGGCATCGAAGTGAATGCACAAGTCACCGGCGGCTTCCAGGTCACCGATGAGTTCCTTTTCCGTCATGTGACGTTGTTCTTTGTCTCTTGCAGCGCGTTCTAAGCGAAGCACCAGTTTCTTGAGTTCGTAGTGCTTGATATCCTCGCCTGAGGCCGAAGGATTCAGCTCCCTTGATTCACTTTGGAATTTGTCGGAATGAGCAGCTTCGGGATTCCAGAGATGTATTTCACGGTCGCAGTGATCCTGGTTCGATGGACTAACCAAGAAAAGAAAGCCGTGCGCGCGAGACGACATTCGCCCAACCAATTGAAGCCCGCTTGGCAGCCAGTCCACCTTGACGGTCTGGTCCGTGTGCGCAGCGATCTTGCTGGAGTCAGCAGCCGACGTAATTTCTTGCTGAGACGATTCATGCCGAATCGTGACTTGCTCCATCAGGCGACTGCCAATTGCAACATCCCGATTAAGACGTTGGATGGATGCACCTAACATCGTAATTCGAAAATCAGGATCGCATGCAATGAAGAAGGGGAAAGCTTCTTCAAGCAAGTCGGTCGTGACTCCGTACTGCGCGAATGCGTCCATGGGAATTTGCCCTTTAGCCGATACACCGGTTGGCATCGGATTGTGATGTTGTCATTTCGTTTGTTTTTGCACTCTTTGGAAGAGTGGGTGGCGCCAGGATCTCGATTGCAGTCGTCAAAGCAGACCGCTGCAGCAATCCGATAGGTGATTGCAAGACATCTGGATACGGTTTGGCCTCGGGGTGTTTTGTTCAGTTCGCGAACAGCCCCAGTAATATTTACCCCACAAAAAGCGAAGCGGACGCATAAGCGACGGCGTCAGGTCGATGACGCAAAAAGACGGCAATGTCCGGCGTAAATCCTGCGGATTGCCGAAAGAGAGTTTGGCTGCAAAAGGCAGGCTTTTATCCCCTCTGCAGATGAGAATCAAGAGCTCGCGAGGGTTAGCCGTCAAAACGGCCAATTGCGCCGCAAACCCGGAAAAGCCGCAACGCATCCACGTTGGATTTGACGTCATGCACGCGGATGATGTGTGCCCCAGCCGCCGCAACTGCCAGGGAAACGCCGATCGTTCCCACTGTTCGATCAGCGTCGCGATCGTTCAAAACGTGGGCGATAAACCCTTTGCGAGAATGCCCGATCAAAATCGGCGAACCGAGATTTGCCAGCCGCCGTGTGGCTTGCAGCAGTTGCAGATTGTGCTGATGCGTTTTGCCAAATCCGATACCGGGATCCAAGCAGATCCGGTCTTCGCCGATTCCCAATTCCAAGCAAGCGTTTCGCCGTTGGATCAAGTAGTCGCAGATTTCGTCGACGACGTTTTCGTACATCGGATTATCTTGCATCGATTGCGGCGTGCCCTGCATGTGCATGACACACACGCCGACGCCGCTGTCGACCGCTACGCTTGGCATCTCACGATCGCCTTTCAATCCGGTGACATCATTGATGATTTCGGCACCAAGCTGAATCGCAACTTTGGCGACCGATGCTTTGCTGGTGTCGATACTGATTGGGATTTGTAGTTCTTGCGATAACCGTTCGATCACAGGCGCGATGCGGTCCGTTTCCTCCGCGGCCGATACAGCGGTTGAATACGGACGCGTGCTCTCGCCACCGATGTCGATAATGTCGGCGCCGTCGGATTGCATCTGAAGAGCGGTTTGGACGGCCACGTCGACATCGCAATGTTGGCCGCCGTCCGAAAAACTATCGGGCGTGACATTTAGAATGCCCATTACCAGCGGACGTTCATTCAATTCCAGCTGGCGGCGACCTAGGTTCCACGGTTTTGTCACGGATCGCTACCAACGCATTTCCATTTGAGAAACGATTCTTGCTGCTAGCTGATCGATTGCTTGTTGCATCGCCGTGTCCACTGACTGGCCAGCTTCGGGAACGAACCGAATGTTTTGGCCAAACGAAATAGCGGTGTCACTCATTGGAATCAAACTGTTTTGCATCAGCGGCTGACCGTTTCGCGACACCCAATCCGCACGCACGCTGACGGCCGCGTCCAATGCACGCGGGTCATCGGTACTGGCTTCGGTCAGCACTCGCTTCGATTCAGCCACGATACGGACTCGTAAAGTGCTATCCGCATTGGGGTCACCGGTGACAACGTAGTTGGTGCGATCTTGGATCTCTTTGACGATCGCTTCGGACAGCTGAGGACCCAGGCTGTGCCGGTACGTGTCGTTCTGAACAATCGGCACATGAACGGTGGTCACGCCAACGGGGAACAACGCATCGTTGCCATACTGATACGACGCGCAACCTCCAGCGGATGTCAGCCAGGCGACGATCGGCAAAAGGCACATCAGCACCAATCGAATTTTGCGGTTTTTGATCAACGCAGCATCGTCCCACGATTGGTGGTTGGTTGATTGGTAGGCGTTTCGTTTGTCAGCGGTTGGTTGGCGGGAGACTGGTTCGCCGGCGACTGGTTGGCTGGAGTCTGTTTCCTTTGCATTTTTGCAGGAACCAACGGCGATGATTGACGTGAATCAGGGAACACTTTGGTCAAAAACGCCAACTTCTTCTGCGGCACGGCGGGCAGCTTTTGAGTTTCCTGCAATCGTGAACGAGCGATCTTGGCCTGCGGTGCGCTGGGATGGTCACGCAAAATCTGTTGGTACTGCGCGGTCGCCGCTCCGTACTCTTCGCGTTTTTCCCGGTAGCGTGCTCGATGAGCCAATCGCTCGGCTTGGTGATAAGCCACTTCGCGTGTAGCGCGAGCCAACATTTCGTTGTACTCTTGCTTTTGCAATTTGTCGGGGAAGCGTTGACGAGTTTGCTTGATCAGTTTTTCGGATTCTTCCAGAACCAGTCCGCTGTAGTTTGGGCCTGCGTAGACTTCCAACTTACAGCGAATGCCAAGCAAATGAGCCAGGAACATATGGTCGCTATCGGTAAACGTTTCTCGCAAATCGGTTAAGAATTCATCCGCTTTTTCAAATTCATTTTGGCGAATGTACTCAGCCGCGGCCGCCATGGTCGCATCGTCCGCCAGTCGCCCGGTGGGGTCGTCGTAGCGAATTTGATCGAGCACTTTGATGGCGTGACCTTTGGAGTCGTAACCCGGACGTTTATGATCGAACAGATTGACTTTGTACCAAGCGTCCCCGCCAGCTCGACTGGTTGCGATCCAGTACTTGCTGATGTCAAAAAGTCTCGCTGCGACACGGTCGTTGTGCCGGTTGCGTGGGAAATCTTTTTGGAGCTTTTGGTAAGTCTTGGTTGCGTCGTTGAGTTCATTTGCAAAGAAATGACTCTCTGCCTGCATGAATAGGGCGTCTTGTTGCAGTGCAGACCCCGGCGCGGCATTGCCCGCTTTTCGAAAGAATTTGGCCGCCGCGGAATATTCGCTGGATGATTTACCGTTCGGCTTTCTTTTTGCTAAGCGAAACGCTGCGTCGGCTTTTTTGTACATGCTCTTGGCCGTCGCGGGATCTTCTTTCCACGATGTCAAAAAACTGACGACTCGATTGCCGCCGTCGGCGTCGGTGTAAGCCGCTGCGTCACCGTCGGCTTGAACCACCGGGTTGGCTTGTGATGGGGATTCGGTGGCACCTGCGGTCACGACTCCTCCCTGAGTGGATTCGCCACTGGCCAGTGTGACACTGGAGCCGGATTGGCTGTCGCCTTGGGAAATCAATTCCAAGGGCGTATCACCAAAGTCGGATGCCTGTGATTTGCGCAGCGACTGACAGCCAGTCAGCGCAATGGCCAAACCAGCAAGCAGCATCCATTTGCTGGAACTATGTAAGTGGCTGTTTAGAACATCACGAGGGGACATCATGCGTTCGGTTCCTTCCGGATCGCGGTTGGCAAGAAGGACTGCATGCGGGGTTGAGTGCCCAGCAGTGCCTGGAAATAGCGATTCATCACAGCCCTCAGTTCGCCGTAGACGGTTGCATCAACGGAAAGAGGAAATCGCACGTCGGTGGATAGCAGTCTCTGTAGTTCGTCGATTGAATCACAGGAGACCGAGAGAGTCTGGTGTTCGCGTGATCGGCAAGCGTTGCAGACCACACCGCCGCCGATCAGTGCAAAGGCCATTCGTTTCGTTCGCGGCACGATTTTGTCGCAGCCGGTACACGTCGTCGTCGAGGGCGCGTGCCCTAGCATTCGCAAAATCTGCGCATCGAAGAACAGCATCGCCGCAGCGATGGTGGTAGCGGGTTTTTTCAATCCGCAGTCGATTTGAGCGAGGGTCGCGATTGCCAAGTCGTAAACGTCGGGATGGGGGTCGTGTTTGTCGGTCAACAACCGCAGCATTTCGGCGATGTAGTAGCCTGCATACAGTTGTTGAAGTGAACGCTCAGCACCGCGAAACCGCTTTTGCAGTTTCGCTTCGGTCAAAAGATCGAGCGCATCGGCGTTCTTACGAATGACGACTACACGACAAACGGCCAGCAGGTCAAGCGAGCCTTCGAAGGGGCCTTTGGGCCGGCGTGCTCCTTTGGCGATCGCCGCCATTTGCCCAAAGTCACGCGACAACAGAGTGACGATCAGACTTGTCTCGCTAAATTCGATCGTGCGCAGGACGATTGCGGTCGTTTGTTCAGCGGCCACGGATGCAGGGGCACCTTCTTAAGAGAAACGAATTGGTTCGTATCTTCGGGCGGGCAGCGGCAATTTCCATTTTGAGCGCAGTTTCCCAGCCGGTCGTTTCACGGCACACCCACAGCGAAGACACGTACCGCTGAGCGATGATCGGTGTCGTCGTGCCGATGACTACAGTTCTCCGACTACAGTTCTCCGAGTTCACCCAATGAAGCAAGCAACTCGCTCATCTCTGCCGCTGCATGGGAGTCGCCTTGTGATCGAGCTTGCTCAATTCCGTCTCGTAAGAACTCTCTTGCTTCGTCCACTCGATCCAAGTCAGCAAGTTGTTGCGCGGCCATGAAAAACGCTGGGACGTACGGCGTCGCGTCTTTGGTCAGCTCTTGCAGCTTCGCAATGCTATCGTCGTGCGAACCTTCGCTTCGCAATTCCATGGCCAAGCTGTAACGCAGGAAAGTATCGGTGGGATCGTCGGCCAACATGGCCAAGATTTTTTCGCGTCGCGACATAGTAAGCAGAGTCAGTTGAATGAGGGGATTCGTCATGCGGTTGCTGAGCGTCGATTATCAGCCAGTTTCACGATTCGGGAAATGGTACCCAAGCGGTGAAGAGTCGCAGAATCGGAATAATCGTCAAATTCAGTTCAACTGTTACATGAGGACGGGCCGATATCAAGATTGATGGACTCCCCTTACGCATACACGCGAGATTTACGGATGAACCGCGGCAACCGCAGAATCATCGTAGCTTCGATCATTCTTACACTCCCTTTGGCGATCCTGCTGGGATCATTTTCCACTGGCGCTCCGCCCTACAAGGCAGCACACCGTACTTCCGCAAAGGCTTCCCAAAGTGGAGAAGGAAATGCAGGAAAGACGGGTTTGCGTTTGCCTGCGATCTTCCGCAAGCCGGCGACAAAGTCGACTCAATCGACGGCCAATCAGCCAACCGGCCATCACAATCATGGTCACCACGCACCTGTGACACGACAGAGTGTTCGCCAAGTTGCCGGTACTTCCAACGACACAGGGTTGACCGGAGGCATCTTGCACGCCTTCAGCGGCGGCAACGCTCAAGCGTCAACCAACGTGCGAACTGCGGCGCCTACCCGAACGACGGCGAACGCCCATCGTTCGCATGGATCAGCTGTTGTGCCTGCCGCTGGTGTGCTGGACGGGTTGGTCGAAGCAATCAAGCCTGCAAACAAGTCCACGAACACAGCTGCCCGCAATCATCGCCAGCAAATCGCACCGAACTGGGACGGTATCCCATTTCATAAGCCCAGTCGTGATACTGCTTCGTTGCAGCGCGGACCCATTCGCGATCCAAGTCAGGCACCCGCAGCTCAGGTCGCAACTTTGCCGCGTCCGGCAGCGACGCCACAAACGAGCGTTTCAGTTTCAACTGGGCGTTCGATCGCCGGAAGTCAATCGATCATGACTCGGTCGACAACTAAACCGGCACTTCAGGCGATGCCAGCGAGCAGTCGCATCAGTGGATCAGGAGCCGTCGTCAGTCGTCCACAATCTCTCAAAGATGCCAAACCGATCATCGTCGATCGCCGCGAAACCAACGTATTGTCATCGACCAGCAGTAGCCGACGTTCAGGCCGCCGCGTCATTGATGCGTTGGATCCATCGGAAATTGCTGCCGCTTCGACAACACCTGACGCCGTGGCAGCCGATACAAAATTGGACGAAGACTTAGTTCCAAAAGCTCCGCGGCGCATGATTGTTGACGCCGCTGCTTCCGCGAAGAAAGTTGCTGCTGTTGAAACTGCAAAAAAGGCTGCTGCCGATCTGGCTGCTTCCAAAGCCGAGGCTGCGAAATCGGCACTCCAAGACGCGGCGCAGGATCTGGCCGCGATCAAGTCATCGGTTGCTGACAAGGTGCAAGCCAAAGTATCGCCGTCAGCAGAGATTCCGATGAGTCTCTCTCCGGCACCCGCCAAAGCAAAGTCCGTTGCGGTTACCGCCCAGCCAACTCCAGCCGCATCGGCTCTCGCTGCTTCGGCGGCGAAATTGTCTGCTGCAACGGATGGTTCCGCCCAGACGCTTGCTGCCCCTGGAATCGCCAAGCTGAAGAAGCCTGCCCCGATGAAGTTGGATGTGACTACATCCGCTGCACCGTTGCCAGCCGAAAAGAAAACGGAAGCCACCACGCAACTGATGGCTCCGGCCGTCAGTCCAACTCCTGCGATTGCGAAGTCCAAGCCAGTCTTGAACGTGAAGGCACCTTCGTCGGTAACAGCTCATCGTGGTGAGACGCATTTCTCAGGACCGCCTGCTAACGCGTTTGACCAGCAAACCTCGATGGCCAATTCGACTCCGAAACTGACTGCAATTGGTTCGGGCGTGATCGCTCCGATCGAAAACGGTTCCCCATCGAGCTCGCCTTACGCATCACCTGATCAAGTTTCTGCTCCGCGAATTGCTCAGGCTCCCGCGACTTCGCAAACTTACGATCGCACCTACAGCCGTGACCCGTACATGGGCAACCAGTATTTGGATCCTCAGCCAGCGGTCAGCCAATTCGATGGCAACCAAAGTGCTGGTGCACAACTGGGCGGCGATCAGTTCGTTGGGCAGCAATTCGGACAGCAATACAGCAATGGTCCGTACATGCCGCAAACACAAGGCGTGACTCGCCCGATGCGAACGCAAGAGGCTGCCCCGGCGATTCAAGTTGAATCCAATTTTCAGCCGCGTGAACGACGCACGATTGCAAATGAAATGCGTCCTTCGCAGCCAGCCCAAGCGGCTGCGGTTCCTGCACCGACCAAACGAGTCGTCGATACTGGCAACTCGGTCGTTGCATCGGAGTTACCTGGGATTCGCGTCGTGACCCACGGTCCGAAGCAGATCATGATCCGTCAATCACACCAGTTTGAAATTCGCGTTGAAAATCGCGGATCGATCGATGCCGAAGGCGTCATGGTGCGTGCGATGATCCCAGACTGGGCCGAAGTGCTTGGTCAAAGTGCAAGTCGTGGTGGCATTGCTCCGGATAAAAACGCTGGCAAGGAACGTCTTGTTTGGACGATCGACGAGCTGCCGGCCGGAGCATCTGAAAAGATGTTGGTCCGTCTCAAGGCAGAACGAAGTGGTACTCACGGCCTGGATGTTGACTGGACGTTGATGCCTCAAAAGAGCGTGACTCAAATCGAAGTTCGTGAGCCACGTTTGGAATTGACCATTGAAGGCCCCGAAGAAGTCGTCTTTGGTCAGTCACAAACTTATCGCGTTCGCGTGCTGAATCCCGGTGACGGAATGGCTCCCAACGTGGTCTTCACGTTGTCGCCAAACTCCCCGACTCCTCAGACACAACGAATCGGCAACATCCCTCCTGGTAAGGAAGCTCAGTTTGAAGTCGAACTTACCGCACAGGATCTAGGCGACCTGAAAATTGCCGGCCTAGCATCGGGTGACTTGGAGCTTAGAGCCGAAGCGTCAAAGACAATTCGTGTTTCGGCAGCTCGACTGGAAGCCATGTTGACCGGACCTGAGTTGAAGTACCAAGACACCGAAGGGTCTTACAACTTGGAGATTCAGAACAAGGGAGTTGCGACCAGCGAAGACATTGTCGCGACGCTTCGCCTGCCAGCTGGTGTGAAATACGTCGGTGGTTTGGACAAAGCTGTTCAGCGGGGCTCCCAGTTGCAGTGGCAAGTCAGTTCATTGCCACCGTCGGCCGTTCGCAACTACCAGTTCCAGTGCAAAATGAACGCGACCGGCGAACAAGCGTTTGCGTTTGAGTGCAAGGGTTCGGCAGCGGGGGCGGCGAAGGTTTCGCTGGTCACACGAGTCGAATCGATCGCTGACTTGGTCATGACGATCAATGACCCTGCTGCACCGGCTCCCGTTGGTGCCGACGTGACTTACGAAATCACGATTCGTAACCGCGGCAGCAAAGCAGCGACCGACGTTCGTGCGATCGCACAGTTCAGCCATGGAATCGAACCCCGTCGCGTCGAAGGTCACAGCGGCGAAATGCTGACCGGACAAGTTCTGTTTGATCCGATTGCACGCATCGGTGCCGGCGAAGAAGTTCGCTTGAAGGTAGTCGCCAATGCAGCACGTCCTGGACACCACCGTTTCCGCAGCGAAATTCGCTCGGGCGATACGATCCTGGTCTCCGAAGAAGCGACGCACTACATGAACCCCAAGAGTGATCGTGTCAGTCGTCGCAGCGGCGACACACAAACTCGCTAGACGAGACTGAGCCTGACAAAAAACAAAACGCATCGGATAGGATCCGGTGCGTTTTTTGTGCGCAGGCGGGACGCGTCTACTTCACGTCAATGAATTCCAGCGGCTGCGTTTCGGTTACGTCCGCGACGCGGATGGCGAGTTCACCGGCCAGGATACGACGAAAGGTCTTGCCGACGATTTCGCCTCGCCAGCCTTTTAGCAGGGACGGTTCCGTATCGCTCTTGCGGCGATCAAGTTCGTAGCCAAGCAGTTCTCGGACGTCTTCGGCGTTTCCGACAATGGGCGGTGCCAGTTTTTGTTGGCGGCTGATGCAAGCGATCGACGTCGAAAGAAACTGGCTGAGCATCGGCGATACCACACGTCGTGTGCCGCGCGAACGTTTGGGCAAGTCGTCTTCGGGAACTGCCAACGCGTCGCCAATCGCTGTGGCGATATCTTCGTAGTGGTCTGTAAATCCGCGTCGATCGAGCCCGCGAATGTTGCGGATCTTTTTTTCATCTGACGAGCCGACCTTGGCAAGCTCGACGATCAAGTCGTCACGCATCACACGTTTGGTCAGCCGGTCGGTTGCCTTGGCTCGATTTTCACGCCACCGCCAAAGGTGTCTGACGATTTCTAGCTGTCTTGCATTGAGTCCCGATGAACCGCTGACGCGTCGCCAGTTTTCACGGTTTTCGGCATCGATGACGGCCTGCTGCTTCGACGCAGCTTCTTCGTCGACCCACTCCTTGCGATCCAGTTTGTCGATCATCGTGCTGAGCTTGCGGTACATCTCTTCCAGCTCAGTCACATCGTGCAATGCGTAGATGATTTGGTCTTTATTGAGTGGGCGATGACGCCAGTTGGTGCGTGTTTGCCCTTTCGGCAGCGTTTTGTTGCAAAGCCGATTGACCAGATTTCCTAGAGACGCGGGATATTCCATGCCCACGAATCCAGCTGCCAGCTGAGTATCGAAAAGACCGCCGATTGGCTTCCCTGTAAATCGGTAGCAAAAACGCGACTCTTCTCGTGCTGCGTGTGCAATCACGGTTCGACCCGGTTCGGCGATCAGATCCCAAAACGGCTGCGTATCTCCGATGGGCATCGGATCGATGATGGCCAAAATGTCTCCGGCAGCGACTTGCACGAGGCACAATTGGGGCCGGTAGCAGTCTTCGGAGACAAATTCGGTGTCAAAGGCGATGACTTTCTGCTTGGCTAGTTCAGTGCAGAGATCGTCCAAGCCGGCGGCTGTGTTTATATACTCGTGTTTCAACGTTACGCTGACATTCAAAAAGGCATCGAAAAGGTCGTCCATAGGGCGAACAATGACTGTAACCGCCCTGATACTTATCGCCTATCCAACCAAACGTGACAAATCGCACTCCACCTGAAAACATTTTGCCGCAGCCTGGGCGAGATCGGGATTCACAGACGGTCCTCGCCGCCCCAATGGCCTGGTTGGTCAGCGTCAGAAACGAAGTCGAATTTTCGCTCGCGGCAAGCTATGGCGTAGATATCGTCGATTTCAAAGAACCTCGCAAAGGCGCGCTCGCTCCGGTCGACCCGCAGATTTGGCAACAGGCCGCCCGTTTGCAATCGAGTACTTCGGCGGCGACGGATTCGGCAGCCTTTGAATTGTCGGCTGCCCTTGGGGAACGTAGTGACATGTTGCAAATCGCCAGCTCGGTGCCGCCGTCGTTTGCATTTGCCAAAGTCGGCCCCAGTCAGTGTGATTCGCCGCAAGACCTTTTGCAGCTCTGGGATGACGCCGCACAGCGTTTGCCTGCTAGCGTCGAACTGGTTGCGGTGGCCTATGCCGATTACGGAAACGCCGCCTGTTTGCCACCCGAAGAAGTTTTTGAATTGGCCAGCCAACGTGGGATGAAACGCTGCTTGCTTGACACGTTTACAAAAACGGGCGTCGCAACTCTTGACGCTTTGGGGATCGAACGCTTGCGAAGGCTTGCGACCCTGGCCCGTAGCCGAGGCATTTGGTGGACGCTAGCCGGTTCGATCAAGTTGTCGCACCTAGAGCAACTCTTGGCAAATCGCATCGATCCTCACTGCATCGGGATTCGAGGGGACGCCTGTGATCAGAATCGCACTTCTTCGTTGTCGTCAGAACGCCTGAAACTTTGGTCTGACACGATGGGCAAACGCAAAGCAATTGCCGCGGATGATGCGGCGTCGTAAGACGCTGCGTCCAACTTCTGGGGCCAATGCGTGCGAACTGTCTCTAAGCCCAGTTCAGACCGGTCATGTCTTTGAGGCGTTCTTCAAAGTTGCCGATCAGGCCGCCGATCATGGTCCACTGATCCGCGCCGCGTAGTTCGATCTCTCCGAATTTGTTGATGCGGATAATCGAATCGCTCTTCACGCCCGCGTCGTGCAATTCCTTGAAATCAATTTCGCCTTCGTTGACGATATCCAGCAAGGTCTTGCCTGTTAATTCGATGAACTGCATCTTCGCTATACCTAAGGATCTGTTGTGGCGGTTTGATCTTTTGATTGCAAAAGAAACGTTCATTCCGAAAGCTCTTCTTAGACGAAAAGTATCCCGTGAACATCGATTGCACCCTACAGTCTACTTCACAAATCGAGATCAGATTCCCTAATTGGCAGTGATTGTCGATACTTGGATTTCATCGTTTTTTTCTTGACATTGCAGGGCCAGATAGTCCGTTTTCGCGGGCAATTGCTCGCTGAGTTTCAACTGAACTGGACCGTGTTTTCGGGTGGACTTAGGTAGGTTGGGTTTGGTAGCTAAGGGGCTCATTGCTTGACCTACTACCCAACTCCGTGCGGCGCCTTATGCATTCATCGACAAATCAGAATTCGGGTGCGCGGATGTTGTTGATTGATGAAAACATCCGCGATTCGGGGGGGCACTATTTGGAACTTGCTCAGTTGTTGATGCAGGGGGCAAAGCAGCATGGGTATCGTCCGACGCTGGCCACCAATCAGTCCTTTGATCAAGGCAAAGCGTCTGAATTGCACTGCGATATTCGTAGTGTGTTTGAGCCGCGACGAATGAATGCTTGGTCGTTGGGGGTAGATGGCAATTCGCTTGTGCAGCGTGCTGGAATGGCTCGGCCTGTTGGTGCCAGTTTCCCACTTCGCGCGTCTCAACAAGTTCGTGATGCCCTGTCCCGTCGTCAACGCAACCCACAGCGAATGATCCAACAGTGGTCCGATGGTTTTCTAAAATTGATAAACGATTGGAAGCCCGAAGCTGCGGACCAGATATTGGTAAACACCGCTGATGATTTTGTCATGCTGGCTCTGTCAAACGCGCTGCAGCAATACAAATCATCGACGCCGCTGAGTGTTAGTGCGATTTTTCACTTTGCTCTCTTTGCGTCCAACAAAATCACGCGACGAGCGCGAGAATTTGGGCAGCAGGTCAATGCTGCGGTCCAGGCCAGTCAGCCGCATTCGATTTCGCTTTTCGCAACCACTCATTCTCTGTCTAGTCAGCTTGAAGCCGTGGGCGTTGATGCTGCTCCGGTGCCCTATCCAACGCGTTCGCGGCAGTCGGTCATGCGGCATGAAAAACGGAACGCAGAGCAGCCACTGAAAATCTTGATGGCCGGTATGCCGCGTGCTGAAAAAGGACGTGACAAGATCGCGACGCTGCTTTCGGCAATTCATCGTCCGTTTCTTGCGGACAATCAGTATCGCTTTTCGCTGCAAGTGCGTCCCGACACGTGGAAGCGATTGATCCCGTCGGAATTGCATCCCGCCTATCACGCGGCTGTTGATCGTCATTCGGCTGACACGGTTAGCCCGCTGGAAATTGTCTCGTCCGATTTGCCTGGGCAAGAGTATCACCAATGGCTGGGGACCGCTGATGTCGGGCTCTTTCTGTATGATCCGGTCCGATACGAAGCCCGTTGCAGCGGCGTGTTATTGGAAATGATGGTGGCGGGCGTTCCCGTTGTCGTTCCTGAAAAATGCTGGTTAGACGATCAGCTACAAGTGGCCGGCGGCGATGGGGCGATCGGATATCGCTATCGCACAATCGATCAGATCCCGAGTCTGTTGCAGCGAATTCGTGGCGACTACGTTGCTTTGCGTGATCGGTCGCAACGTTACGCAGACGTCATGCGCAAGCGGCACACCGGAGCCAACACGATCAAGCAAATGGGCATGCCGGTCGTCAATGCACAGCATCGAATGGCGTCGTAACGCAACTATCAGAGTAGATTGAAATGAAGATTCGGCACTACCTTCGCTATCCGATCGATATTGCACGGGCCAAAAACCGGCTCAGCGACCGATCCGCAGGCACATCGGTTTTCGGCAACCGTCCGATCGTTCTGGATCTGTACACGCCGGATTTACTGATTGACTGTGGTCGGCACTTCGCCTCGATCGCACACTACGCCGCACAACATCAGTCGGCGTTGATCATTCGTTGTCAACGACTGTTGCTGGCAGCGATCGCGCATAAACCATTTGGGACTCAAGCCCTGGAGATGCAAAACGTATCCTGGGTCGGTGACGATCAGTTGGTGCCGGCAAACGCAGTCGTCATGACGGACGTGGCCAATCGTGACGTCACACGCCGTTTGAATGGTCAGCCGATCACGACGATGTTGATCGGAAAGGACTTCATGATTGGCGATGACATCGCGCCGGCCGGTTCCGTGATGCCTTATCCAATGCACCCCGCGATTTTGAAATTCGCTGACCGCAGTTGTTTGTTAGCTAGTCGAGCGACGTCGAATCGCTCAGGTCTTTTTTTCGCAGGCAGTCAACGTGCCAAGTATGGTCGCGATGTGATGCGAAAAGGCTTTGATGTGCTGAACCGCTTGGAGATCCTGGATTGTGTGCGTCAGACGTACGAACAACGCATTGTCACCCAGCGAAGTGAAGTTCAGTCTGCGGATCGCATGCCGATTATTTTGCCGCCGACGGAGGCTGGTGATGCAGCAGTTCCCATCTCCACCGATCAATGGCTACCCACGTTGGCGCAGCATCAGTTCTTTTTGTGTTGTCCTGGTATCGCTCAGCCAATGTGTCACAACATCATCGAAGCGATGAGTGTTGGGGTGATTCCTGTGGTTGAGTACCCCGAGCGGTTTTGCCCAATGTTGATCGATGGCCAGAACGCAATCACCTACCGTGGACGTCAAGGATTGCATGCCGCGATCGAACGAATCGACGCGATGGATCGGGATGTAATTGCCGCGATAAGCGAGCGTGTGTCGACTTACTATGACGAACACCTTGATGGCGAACGTTTCATTGGCCGCTTGCTGTCAGAAACGAACGAACGTCGGCCATCGGCCATTTGTTTGCCCTTTCACGATGAAAACCTGACTGCAATGAAGTCCATCAAACTTGCCGCTGCAGCAGTAGCTTAGAGCATCGTCTGCGTGCCGAATCGATGCGCAGTCTGTTGGTGCCAAGCACCACGGACCATCTCACTTCTCTAGCAGCTCGGTGACGGTCGGCTCAAGCTTGCTACCAGTGAAATCCAGGGCAACGATGCGCTGCTGTTGGTCCAAGATGGCGACGAAAGGCATCGATACCATGCCGAATTGCGCGGCCACCGGATTCCCCATGCCTTGATCGGCAGACGATTCGCTCCGGTAACTGGGAAAGCCCAGCTTCTTGTCGGGCTCGAATTCGTCGACGCGTGTATCGGCGGGATCCAGGTTCATGCCCACAATGACGACGTCGTCGGGATGTTCGTTTTGAATGCGTTTGAGCATAGGAATCACTTGCAGCGATTCGGGAAAACCGGTCGCCCAAAATGGCATCAAGATGACTTTGCCATCGTGGTTTGAAAGCGGCATCGAATTGCCGCTAGTCGACGGCAGGTCGGGTGCGTAAACATTCCCGATCACACGCTGGCGAGCTGCACGTGCTTCCAATGCCACACTTACTTCGCGACCGGTGGCGGTTTTGGGATTCTTGAAACGGTCTTGCATGATTTGATACGTCACAGTCGCCAGCGAATCGGCTCCTGAAGCTTCAAATTCAAGTGCCGCTCCTGCCAAATACTGCACGGTGACAAGGTCGGGGGCATCGTTGATCAATTCGTCGACCGATTCGATCCATTGATTTTTAGTAACTGATTTGCCCGCGACGATCGAAGCACGCATTCTTTCGACGACATCGAAGCGGACATTGCCCGCCGCCTGCGCCGCCATTTTTGCTATCTCAGGATTGGAGGAGTCCGCAAACAAATCTAGGATCCGCTGGCGTACTTTGACGGCCTGTTCGTCGAATTCGTACTGTGCCAGCAGGCCACGGGCGTGACCCATCATCATCAACGCAGGCACATCGGGCTGGTCATCAGAAGAATCGACGGATTCAACGAGCGATACAATCTGATCCGCGGCACCCTCCTTGCCAGCTTGCAGCGATTCGATGGCAAATCCGATCAGCACAACACGGCTGTCAGCCACCAGCAGACGGTCATTGGACTGAAAGTTCTTTTTGGCCAGCGTAGCAAGATCCTCGGCGGCTTTTAGGTTTCCCTGAGCGGCCAAGTGTGACAGTGACTGCATTTCGCCGCGTGCGCCTTCGATCTGTTGCGTCGCATCGGCGTCCGGATGTTCAATTAGGCGGCGAGAAGCTTCGAGCTTGGTTTTCGCGACTCGGTTCATCTCTTTGAACGCTTCGTTTCGGTCCGATATCCCGCGTCCCGAAAACAGCAATTGCATGTACTGGTCGGCTTTGCCGAGAAAGATGATCAGCTCCTGCGGCGACAAATCCGCTGCCAGTTGAAGCGGTTCGGTCTGGTCCTCGGTTTCGGCTGTTTCGTCTTCCGCGGGGGCGATCGTCAGCGGCGACCGATACGGTTCTGGTTCATCGCCGACGATGCCGGTGTCGGACGGCTCTCCACCTTGAATGGGAGTCATATCCGTCGACGTCGCATCGAGAGCGGGAGGCATGAATTCTTCGCCACGCTCGGGGGCTTGCGAGTGCGTCGGGGCAAAGTCGGGGTTAGTCGATGTCGTCGGCTGGATCAGTTGCGACGCCATTTGACCGGAGGGATCCGCGTCTAAATCGGGCGGATTGTCGATGGAGGTGTCTTCGGACATGCTGCAGCCAGAGCAAACAAACGCTAACGCAAGCCCGGCTAGCAAAGCCTGTCGCCGGGGAGCCAGTGGCTGGGGAAATCGGCTTGCATTGTGAACGGTACTGATGGCGCGAAACATGCGTCGTCCCGAGATGGCAGGGGGTGGCTCTGGCGAACTGGTGCAGCACCAGTCGGTGCTGCGATCCCAATGATATCGCGCAGGGGCCTTCTCGTCGGCAGCTGATTGCGTTTTTAAATCGAGTCGCAGGAGATTGATCGAGTTTCAGACGTCGGCAAGCTAGAGGGGGGCGTCACGGGGAGTCATCCCGTTCGCACGCCTATTCCGGCACGGCGACGATTTCGTTGCCAGCTCGCGTCGACATGCCTTGCCACACTTTCATGTCAATAGAATCAGACACGAAACGCACGGACCCGTCCATCAACGAAGCATTGACCCCGCCTTGGTGAAAGCTACGTGATGTGACTGCAGCGTAGGTGAGCGCCGTTGTCGTTTTGCCTTCTCGCATGTTGGTGAAATCGACGTCATGTTCGATTCCACTGACGGGACAAAGGATTTTTTTGTTTGGCGAAAACGTCGTCGTGAAACCACTTTGATGCACTCGGCCATCGACCCATTCGGTGTGTCCCGAGTTGGATTTAAATGATCCTCCCAAGGCACAGATTTCGACTGGTTCGGTTGGCATGTCGATCGAACCAAATGTTTCAGCGTCACGATAGTACGGACGCCACGATTTGACTTCGGAAAAGGCGAGTGTGTTGGATAGGCCGTCTAGGACGTCGCGAAAACGCGACATGCGGTTGGCCACGAAAGAACCTTCACCGACCGTTTGATTGTTTGGGTTGTAGACGAACCACGGACCAGCGTTGTACGCATAGTTCAGCGGATGATGGTACGGGTCGCCGTTGGAATCAAAACGTTCTTGGTCGCCTTGTGGATCGCTGGGGCAAAGGTAAACCGGAACTCGAAAGCTGGAAACCTTGATGTCTTCGCCGTCCACGTGAATCGTCGATGCGCCATATCCGGCCGCAAAGTCGATACTGGAGGACAGGCCAACGGCTTCGACAAACGGGAGGATGCGTGCTTGGGCTGACCAGCCATCGCCACTAAGAGCAGGTTGCGTCCACGCAGGCGGAGTCCGTTTGTAGGCTGATTCGTAGTTGTGAACCGCCAGCAGGACTTGATGCAAATTATTGGTGCAGCTCATTCGACGCGCGGCTTCGCGAGCTGCTTGAACGGCAGGAAGCAGTAGGCCGACCAAAATTCCGATGATCGCAATCACCACGAGCAGTTCGACCAGCGTAAATCCGCGTTGGGACTTCAATCCGTTTTGGACTGGGCGTCGCGTGTTTCCGTGAGTGAGTTTCAGCAAATTCATTTCGATACCAGATCGCTAGCGGAAAAACGGGAATGCCAGACAGAAGTATGTGCGTTCGACTTGAACGCGGATGGCATGGCCGATGCGTGGCTGGCTGGGAATCAAACGTGATCAGTGCGGTGCTGTGTAGCACCGCCGGTGTGAAATCACACGGGATCAACGCGACTCTGGCTTGCTGCGTAGTCGGTGAGTGGTAATCAACGTTACGAAGCAAACAGCTTGCTGGTGTTGAGAACCATTCTCAGCAAAGTTTGCCCGGAAGCGACGGTGGATTCAAGGAGTGAAGCCTTGTTATTCCGAGGAATCATGGCATTTATCGCAGATTCCACAGAAAGAGGCGGGGGGTGGCTACCGCCGTTTGAGCGATGCGAGCCAGAATTCGACGGCTCGCCGGTTGGATTCAAACGCCATCGACTCCAGGTACTCCGGTCCCGGCTGGACCCAGACAAATTGGTCCAACTCGTCGGCAGCCAAGTTGATCACCGTCGAATCGGCGACTTCGCAAAGATAGAACAAGTCAATCACCGGCGAAACGACGCCTTGGTAGTTGTACTGATTGGGGCCAGTCATCAGAAGTTTGCTGCTGGTTACGACTAGCTGCGTTTCCTCGATGACTTCGCGAGCCAATGCTTCTTCGACATTCTCGTCACGGTCCACGAAACCGCCCGGCAGTCCCCACAAACCTTTGCCAGGGTCACGTGATCGTCGTACCAAAAGCAACCGTTGCTCCGCATCGACGACCAGTCCGCCCACCGCAGCCACCGGACCAAAGAACAATGAGAACTGACACGAATGGCATCGAAAGGGAACTGAGCCGACGTCCCGTGACTCCGCGCCGCATCTGGGACAGAAGCGGTAGACGGACTCAATTGGATTTGATTCGGTCGTCATGACAAAGGGTGCATGGGGGATATTTCAGATAGGCAGCAACCAAGGCGTCGTCAGTCTGTGTCGGCAACCGCATCATCGTCAGCGCTGGGCGCGTCACTTTGGTCGGACGTACCGCTTAGGTGAGGAGCGTCAACGGCTCCGTCAGCGAACTGTGCCGATCGGATGATTCCACAGGTTACAAACGATTGGCTTAACCGCGTGAGTTCGGATTGATCTGCGATCACACCGACGCCGAGCGGTTCGATCTGCTCTCTTGTCAGTAGACTTCGCAATACGACTCGATGTTCAGCCAGTACTCGAGTGAAAGTTGATGCGGCGCCGAGTTGTGCATCCCAGAGCGGAAAATCGTTTTCGTTCTCATCGCCCTGTGTTTCTTGCACATGTTGATCGAGTAGCGAAAACGGTTCGTCAAAATCGTCCAAGCGGGCCAGCATTCCGCGAGGCGGTTCGTCGATCGCCGTCCACAAAACGATCGTCCCTTCGTCAGAAACATGACGGCTTGACGCTGCCAACGCACGTGCGGCATTGGCCCACGTTTGCTGTTGCTGATCGCCGTCAATCGATGCGATGACTAAGTCCGCAAGCGGCGGAAACGAATCGCCCTTGGTCGGCTCGCTGGCGTTTTGCGATGTTGCCGCTTGCCCCTTTGTAAATTGATCGTTTGCGGGATTCTTGCTGGCCAGTTGTTTGCGAATTGCATCCGGTGTGCCTGCCAAGATTTCGCCAGCGACCCCGTCATCATTTGCCGTCACTGCCACGATCAAATGCACGCCTAGGAGCCAAGGGATTTGCAGTTCTTCTTCGTTCTGGGACGCTGCGGCGTCGATCACGCGTCGTTGATGCCGCAGTCGAGTCGCCGAATCAGCCAGCGCAGGAAACACGCCGGTCAGATCACGATCGCCGGTGATATCAATCTGGCGTGATGACACGACTGGCAATACAAAGTCGGCGTCGACTAGCAGGCGATTGAGATAGATGGGCGTCGCTTCGACATCGGCGGCTAAGTACCGGAGCGAATCACGTTGCGACGACTTGTGTTTGTGAACGCTTACTGTTTCGCCTGCCACGTCCTTGATCGCCGTGATCGTGGCATCGGACGCTTCGTCCCAAAGCACGATATCGATATCGCCGGCTTCGGACATGGCGAGCGTTTTTAAAATGCCGACAATGACTTCGGCGATCTGTGGCACATTCGGATCGACCGCCAACGCGACCCGATCACCGGCAACAATCGCGGCTTCGATAGACGGAAAGCCTAAGGGAGATTGAAGCGTGGCGTGAGTTTGGCCAGCGACATCTTTGCAGACCGTTTTTGTGCCAGAATCAAATTCCCACACCTTTTTCGCTTCAAGCGATGCTGTCAGATCATTCACGCGAACTTGTTGGGAAGGTTCCGGATTCATGCTGATTGAGCGTCGTAGAGAAAGGTAGATTCAGTTTGGGCAATTCGTTGCGATTGTGACCCACCCTATTGTTTTAGTACGCTGAGCTAGTCTGCATAAGTGTGGGCCTATCCGCCTGCCACTGTGTGATGCTAGTGCGGTTGGATTTCTGACGCATTCCATGCCTTTGATCGACATTCCTGTGATCGCCTTACTTCCGCCGCTATCTGCCACGATTCGCAGTCCCCAATCCAAGCGGCCATTTCGCTGCGTGATCGTTGCATCAGGATGGTTGGCGGTGGTGCTTTCCGTGGTGCTAACAATCGGGTGCGGTCGCCAATCGGATCGGGTGGGTGAAGATTCCATCCTCACGGAACATCAGGGAATGAATGCCGAACAGTTTCTGCGTTCGGTGTTTTCTCGATACCGCAACGCCGAATCTTATCGCGACCGCGGGCAGGTTCGATTGAATTATCGCTCGGGTGGAAAGACTCAAAGCGAAGTGGCTCCACTAAGCGTTTGGTTTGATCGCGATTCGCTTTATCTCAATGCGTACGATGTTCATCTGCGAAGCACGCCGCAGAATCTGACCGCGTGGATCACAGATCCGACGACCCGAAATTTTGACTCACAAGTCGTGCGGACGGATTCGCAATCCGGGCGTCCGGCGATTCACGCGATGTTGTCCGACACTGTGCTCCGAGAACGCATCGCGGCAGGATTGGCGGGGCCGCCTCCTCAGTTGGAATGGTTGTTTGCGGCTGAGCCGATGGAGCGACTTTTTGACGGGCCGTACCAAATCGCGTTTGGAAAGCCGGTCACCTTTGAACAACAAGAGTGTGTCGTCGTGGTGGTGCAAGCCGACGAGGATGCTTACCGATTTGCGATCGAGGAACGAAGCGGAGTGATACGTCAGGTTCAGCTGCCGTCGCTGCGTGCACCGGTGCGGTATCAGACAGCGGGTGATGCCAGCGAATCCAGCCCAATACGCTTGACGCTTGATCTTGCTGGCGCAACGTTCGAATCGCCACAAGACCAGCCGACCTTGGAGCCGCTGCCTCGATTGCCTCGGTTTGTAAGTCACTTCATTCCGCTGCCGCCGGATCAGCCATCGGAGACACTAGACACGCGGTTGGCATCGTTCAAAATTCGTGATCAGAGCGGCCGAATTACGATGACGCACCGCGGGATCGATGGCGTCGACTTCACTCTCTTGTTGTTTGCCAACGATCGCCCCTCGGATTTGGTGTCGGCGGCGAATCTGATTCAATGGGCGGTCGCGATGCCTGCAGACATGCGGACAAAAGTTGCCGTTGGAATCGTGACCGACGAAACAGCATTTCGCCGGCTGCCCCGTGACTGCCCTGCCCCACTCTTTATCGACGCCGAAGTCGACACGGGTGTCACTGTGCAGCAAACCGTCGGCGCCGCGTCGGGGCAATTGGTGGTGATCAGTCGTGACGCCCGAATCGTATGGATCCAAGATAGCGTTTCGATTGATTCAATCGCTCGATTGGGCCGAGTCGTTGGCGATCTCATTGACGGGGTGGATGTACCCGCCCGGTTACGATCGCAGTGGCAGAGCGACGAATCGACCTACCAATCAGTTTTGAATGCTGAAGTCGCGCGACAGCAGCAACACTGAAATCGATTTCGGTGAATCGCCGTTCGTGATCGAAAAATGCGGCGTTTTACGGTGTTTCAAATGATCTTGCTCTGCGATCGGGTCGCTCGCGACAATTCGCTGTTGATTTCCCGCGATCAGCATTCTGTTGCAGTTTCCAATCGATACCCTGCTCTCTGATTTTCCATGAACAAGCGCGACCTATCGGACCTTCCTAACCCGTTTGCGCCCGATTCGGCACGCCGATGGGAAAAACCACGCTTGGTGTCAGCCGCCAAGGTCTTTGCCGTCACGGTGGTTGCTTTGGTCGTGTTGCTTGTCGTGACCAGTCGTGGTCCTGGCTGGTTAGCAAATCGATTGAGCAAAGGGTTTGATTCGCTGGACTCTCAGCAGAAACAATCTCGATTGGTTCAGCTTTCGCAGCTAGGTCTCCCCGGGATTGAACCCTTGATGGCTGGACTTGCCGATCCGGATTCAGAAGTGTCCGATGCGACGATCGCGTTGATTCGTGACCTGCAGGCTCAGTGGACAACCATGCCCAGGGCCGAATCCGCACCGCGTCAGTTAGCGTTGGTCAACGCGGTGGGAAAGTCCGCGAATCGACTGCCAGAGGAACAGCAGGGATGGGCAGCCGATTTGCTGAACCAAACGATCGTTGAATGTGTTGATGAAACCGATCACGCTTCGAGGCAAATCTTTGAAGCCGCCAACAATGCTTTGGCTAGTCTCTCCCATGCCGGGCGGAATGCGACGCAAGCGTTTGACGATTCCAAGTCCGTTTCGATGAAGATGCCATCTGGCGTGCCACAGCCGTTGCCCCTGAGTGTTGCGTCGGACGGGCAATCTTGGACGGATTGGCCGCCACAGCGACCGACCGTGCTGCAACCTGAAACGGTAGCAGCGGAATCAATGATGGCAGAACAGGATGAACTTTCGTTTCCATCGATCAGCATCACCGATGTCCGTTCACGCGAATCCGCGATCACGATGCCGGTGGCCGCATCGATGAGCGTGGCTCCAGCGACAGTTGCGGAAACACCGATGGCCAGTATTCCAGTTGCGCAGGAGCCAGTTACGCAGAAGCCAGTCGCGCAGGAGCCAGTCGCGCAGGCAAGTCTTTCGCTTCCCACGGCAATCGCAGCTGGCGCTATCGCTCAGCCAGAACGACAGATCCAGCCAGAGCCAATGCCCGAATCGGGCGTGCGTTTGACGTCAGCTGAAACGCTTGGCGGCGATCCCATTGTCGCTCAAAGTGGTTTCGTTCAGCCGGCGGACCAAACGTTGGCAATCGAATCTGCGTCTGAACAGGTTGCCGCCGAACAAGTTGCGGGTGAACGGGCTACGATAGGAAACTGGAATTCGATTGACACTGTGTCGATCATCAAAGTGCTGGGAAGTCCGCAGGAAGTAGTGCGTCAGCAGGCCAAGGCGGAACTGCTGCATCGAGGTTTCAGCGACACTGAACTGTCGGTGGCCGTGGCGATCGCTACTTCGGACGCTGCCTACCGGGTCGAACTGATCCGGCAGCTTGTTGATCAGCAAACCATTGATGCACGACCTTGGCTGCTGCTGATGCTGCAAGACAACACTCGCGAAGTCAAACTAGCCGCCGTCGATGCCCTCGGTCGGATGCTTGATCCGCAGGTTCGCAAGGAGCTGCGTCTGCGATTGATTGACGAACCCGATCAGAAGATCGTGCTTAAGATTCGCCGCATTTTGAACCTGCGTTAGGTCTCCGGTCGCTATTCCGACAGACCGCGACGAGACTTCAGTCGGATAAACATCGCCGCAGCCGACACCGCCAGCAGGCCGACGCTAAACGCGAAGTAGCCGAATACGATTTTCAAGTTGCCGATGTTGACTGGTTTGTCGTCAAAATCCTGCTTCATCTGCGCATCCAACGGCAACGCAAAGAGTGCCGAAAACGGACTGGTCACGCCAAACCACTGTGCACTGACAATTTTGGATGGATCAAATTCCAGAATCGTCATCAATGCGATCATCGCCGGTGGCAAGACATACAGCAGCAAAAGCACCGAATACGTGCTCAGCAACGCGATCGAAGTCTTCTTTTGGTACAGAGAGCAAACCAATGCAATGGTTGCGTTGACCAGGCAGACCATCAGCACGATCGCAAACATGCCCAACACGCTGGCCCAGTTGGAATAGAACACGCGATTAAGCAGTGTGCCAAGCACAAGCGGCCAAAGCAGAAACGATGTCAGCACTGCGGAAATGCGGAACCCGACGACAAACTTTCCCGACAGAATCTGGAACGGTGTCAGTACAGTCGTCAGCAAGAGGTCCAGCGTTTGCCGTTCGCGTTCGCTGGTCATGCTGCCGGCTAAAAACACCGGGCCGACCAACATGTTGAACACGATCACATAGACGGGAAACCAGGGTGCTTTTTCGATTTGCCAAAACAGAAAAACTCCCATCAAGGGAATCGCCAATAGCATGCTGATCTGAATGACCAGACGCAGCATCAGCGTGCCTTGGCTGAAAATCTCGCTGTGAATTTCTTTATCGTAGACAGGGTTGGAACCATCCGGCATTAACTCTTGTTTTTTGGGTGGTGCAAAGAGTCGATCCGGAAATTGGTCCGGCTGGATGACCAACCCGACGGCTTCTTCGGCCTCTTTCTCTAGGTCGATGACTTCTTTGCCTTCGCTCCCAACGTCCGGTGGGTAGAGCATGCGGCCCGCTGCGGCGGCGCACATCAGAATCACGGCGGACAGCAAAAACGCTGGTACGACCAACACCGCCAGTTTCAGTCGCAGTTCGCCGTCGCCTTCCAGCGATTGCCAAAACATTACCGCCAGGATTACCAACGGCAAAATCACCAAGTAGCTGACAACCAGCGAACTACTGGTTCGCGAAAAGTAGCTGCTGCAGAAAACGCCAATCGCTCCGAATAAGATGACGGAAACAATCAGCCCCATGTAGGCCGCAAGGACTTCGTACAAACTGACACCGCCCAGCGGCAAGCAAAGCACGATGATGGGGAGCGATGCCAGGATCAGCATGCCCAAGTGAGTCAGGGAGGCAACCATTTTGCCCAGCACGATTGCGCCGGGGCGCAGTGGGCTGGCCAACAGCATCTCGTAGGTTTTGCGTTCTTTTTCTCCGGTGATTGCACCGGCTGCAAAACTGGGGGCCATCAAAGACGCGATGACGTATTGGCCCAGGAAGAAAAGGTTGACCAGCTTGGTCGCCGATGGCGGGTTGCTGGTCAGATCCAATCGCTGGGCACTTGGCCAGGCCAGGAGAACAACACCAGCGAGTAAAAGCTGGTACACGGCGAGCAACAGAAACGCGCGGTTGGTCCTTAAGTTGACCAGCAGTTCACGCTGAAGGACCGGGTTTTCAAAAATGTACATGGCGCGCTTGTTCTGAAACGATCGTTGCAACGATGGGGCGTCGACGAAAGTTTAGCAGAACAAACGCAGGCAAGGGCTGTTTGCACGTGGCTACCTGTACGCGGCAGACTAAAGAGCCAGCAGCAATCGGCTGGGGGCTTCCAAGTATCCGATCACGTCATTGAGGAATCTTGCAGCAGTGCCTCCGTCGACCAAGCGGTGATCGTAAGAGAGGCTGAGCGGCATCATTAGGCGTGGCTGAATCGAATCATCGGGCATGACGACAGGCAACTTGCGTGACCGGCCAACCAGCAAGATGGCGACTTCGGGAACATTGACGATTGGCGTGGAATACTGTCCGCCGATCGCACCCAGGTTACTGATCGTAAACGTTCCGCCTTTCAGATCGTTGACGCCAAACTGTCCGCCGCGAACTTTGCCCGCCATTTCGGCTAGCGAACGCGTGATTTCCGGAACACCCATCCGGTCGGCGTCCTGCATCACAGGAACAACCAGTCCGCGTTCGGTGTCCACCGCAATGCCGACGTTGACGTACTCCTTGTAGATAATCTGTTCGTTCTCTTCGTCGATGATCGCATTGATCGACGGGTGGTGACGCAGAGCCGTGGCGATCGCTTTGATCAAAAACGGCATCGTGGTCAGTTTCAGCCCCTGCGCGGCGTAGTCTTCTTTGCTGCTTTGGCGCAGACGTTCCAGGTCGGTGATGTCCGCATCGTCGAAGTTGGTGACGCGTGGAACGGTTGACCAACTGGTGTGCATCTGACGCGAAATCGTCTTGCGGATTTTGCTCATCCGTTCGACAGAAATCGGCCCAAAGTCATCGGCATCGGCGGTGCCGGGACGCGGTGCGCCGGAGGTCGACGCGCCCGATTTTGCAGCGCCTGCCGCGTTGCCAGCGGTCGGCTTTGCAGCAGTACTGTTTCCGCCAGCAGTCCGAGCTTCGTTGGCATTGCGTACGACAGCCATCACATCTTCGCGAGTGATTCGCCCGCCTTCGCCGGATCCGGAAACGCTGGCCAAGTCGACGCCGACTTCGCGAGCGAACCGGCGAACCGCAGGTCCGGCCGGGATGACTTCGGTCGATGTTGCTGCGACAGGTGCCGCAGTAGCGGGGGCTGGAGATACAGGCGGCGGAGAAATAGGTGCTGGAGCGGCTGGCTGCGGCGTAGCGGACGCAGCTGCCGGAGGAGGTGTTTGAGCAGCCGGTTCAGAAGCTTGTTCGGCTGCTTTTTCGGGAGCTGGTGTGGACGGTTCAGGAGCCGAAGCGCCCTCGGTCGCCTCGATTTCGATCAGCACGCCACCGATGGGGACAGTGTCGCCTTCGGCTACCGAGATCTTGCTGACTTTGCCACCCACCGATGCTGGCACGGGGACCGTTGCTTTGTCGGTTTCCATTTCGACGATGTCGTCGCCTTCGCTGACCACGTCGCCAACGCTGACGAAAATTTCAAGTACATCGCCGGATTCGATACCGTCGCCCAATTCAGGAAGTTTTACTTCGGTTGCCATATTGATAAGTGAAGTTGCGTGGAGGTTGGTTGGACGTGCTTCGGTGAAGGGAGAAGCAAGGTGTTGCCCTCTTTTGCAGAGGGGCTCGCCGAAGCGAGGGGAATCTCTGTACTGGAATGCCTTCGCTTCGCTCTGGCATGCCTCTCCTGGTCGGAGAGCAGAGCGAAAGTCTGGTCCAGCTATCGTAAGCCGTTAGGCGAAGTACGGGTTTGTTTTTTCCGCGTCGTAACCCAAGTCTTTGATCGCGTTGGCGACGTCTTTGGCAGTAAACACGTCGGCTTTGGCCAAACGACTAAGCGTTGCAAGCGTGATCGATTCTGCATCGACTTCAAAGTGACGTCGCAGAGCTTCGCGGGTTTCGCTGCGGCCCATGCCATCGGTTCCCAGGCAATAGTAGTCGCCAGGAATCCAAGGTGTGAGCTGTTCGCCGAGTGCCTTGACGTAGTCGCTCGCCGAGATGAACGGACCTTCGACGCCTTCGAGTGTTTCTTCCAAGTAGCTTTTCTTAGGAGTCTCGGTTGGATGCAGCATGTTCCAGCGTTCGCACGTTGCTGCTTCGCGTCGCAGTTGGGTGTAGCTGGTCACGCTCCAAACATCGCTGGCGATTCCATAGTCGTCGGCCAAGATTTCTTGGGCTCGCAGAGCACTGTTCAGGATAGCACCGCTGCCGAAAAGTTGAACTCGAGCTTTGGCCGATTTCACGTCGCGACTGCGGAACTTGTACATGCCTTTGACGATCCCTTCGGCACAGTCTTCGGGCATCGAAGGGTGGTCATAGGCGTCGTTTTCGGCGGTGATGTAATAGATGCATTCTTCGCCCTCTTGGAACATCCGCTTCAGGCCTTCTTGGATGATCACGATGACTTCGTAAGCAAACGCAGGGTCGTAGGCGCGAACGGTCGGGAAGGCGATTGCATTCAGCAAACTGTGGCCGTCCTGGTGTTGCAGGCCTTCGCCATTAAGCGACGTTCGTCCGGCAGTACCGCCGACCAAGAATCCTTTGGCACGCATGTCCGCCGCGGCCCAGATCGAATCTCCGACGCGCTGAAAACCGAACATGCTGTAGTAGATGTAAAACGGAATCATGTTGACTCCGTGGCAGCTGTAAGCGGTTCCCGCAGCATTGAAACTGCTCATCGAACCACATTCGGTGATGCCTTCTTCCAAGATCTGGCCGTCTTGGGCTTCTTTGTAAGAAAACGTGATTGCCGAATCGATCGGTTCGTACAGTTGGCCCGCATGCGCGTAGATGCCGAATTGCTTGAACATGCCTTCCATACCGAAGGTGCGCGATTCGTCAGGAACGATTGGCACCATGAATTTGCCGATTTGTTTGTCACGGCAAAGAGCGATCAGCATTTGAACGACAGCAAACGTTGTGCTGCAGTTCTTGCCGTTGCCCAATCGGTCGATCAGTTTCTGGAATGTGTCCAGCGACGGCACTTCCAATTTGGGATGCTCGGTCGGACGACTCGGAACGCTACCACCAAGGGTCTCGCGGCGTTCCTTCATGTACGTCAGTTCGGCGCTGTTTGCCGGCGGCTTGTAAAACGGTGCCGTGCCGACTTCTTCGTCGCTGATGGGGATTCCAAAGCGAGTTCGGAATTCCAGCAGCTCTTGCTCGTTCATCTTCTTTTGGTTGTGAGCAATGTTCCGTCCTTCGCCGGCTTCGCCCAATCCGTAGCCCTTGATCGTTTTGGCCAGGATCACGTTCGGGCGACCGTTGTCGGAATCCATCGCAGCTTTGTAAGCGGCATAGACTTTTTCTGGGTCGTGGCCGCCACGGTTCAGTTTTTCCAGCTTTTCGTCGCTGTAGTTTTCGACCAATTTGAGCAGTTCGGGGTACTTGCCGAAGAAGTGTTCGCGGATGTAACTGCCGGGCATGCCGACGTACTTTTGATACTGTCCGTCAACGACTTCGTTCATGCGCTTGGCCAGCAATCCTGTTACGTCTTTGGCCAAAAGTTCATCCCAGTCGTCACCCCAGATGACTTTGATCACATTCCATCCGGCACCGCGGAAGATGCCTTCCAACTCTTGGATGATTTTGCCGTTTCCGCGAACCGGTCCATCAAGTCGTTGCAAGTTGCAGTTCACGACAAAGATCAGGTTGTCCAACCGCTCGCGAGCAGCCAATCCGATGGCGCCGAGTGTTTCGGGTTCGTCGCATTCACCGTCACCTAGAAACGCCCAGACCTTCTGGCCCTTGGTGTTTTTGATTCCGCGATCGTTTAGGTATTCATTGAAGCGAGCTTGGTAGATCGCCATGATTGGCCCCAGCCCCATCGATACGGTGGGGTATTCCCAGAAATTGGGCATCAACCAGGGGTGCGGGTAACTGGACAGTCCACCGCCGCCTTCGAGTTCGCGACGAAAATTCTCCAGGTTCTGTTCGTTGATACGGCCTTCCAAAAACGCTCGGCTGTACATGCCGGGCGAGGCGTGGCCTTGGAAGTAAATCGAATCGCCGCTGTAGCCGTCTTCGCCGCGACCTTTGAAAAAGTGATTGAACGCGACTTCGTAGAGCGTCGCGCTCGAAGCGAACGTACTGATGTGACCGCCGACGCCGCCGGGACGCTTGTTGGCTCGGACGACCATCGCCATCGCATTCCAGCGGACGATGGATTTTAGACGACGTTCCAGATCGCGGTTGCCTGGAAAGGCCGGCTGATCCTTGGCAGGAATCGTGTTGACGTACGGCGTGATTGTGTCTTCGGCACACTGGATGCCTTCTTCGGCAGCGCGGTCGCGAAGCTGTTCGATCAAAAATTGAACGCGATCCGCTCCTTTGCTCTTCAAAACGTAGTCAAGCGAAGAGAGCCATTCTTGAGTTTCTGCCACATCGATATCGACCGGCTGATCTCCTTTTTGAAGCTCACCGATTTGATTTTCGATTTCAGCTTGGGCGACCGTTTTGGAGTCCGACATATTGTTTCCTTGTGTAAGTGCCGTCATAACAGGACATGTCGGGCCGGAGCACCAATGTGCTGACTCGGACGCAACTTGCCAACTCGGACGCTAGGTGCGATGCGATAGCAAACGCGAAAGGCGACGAGCCGAACGCCAATGAGCGTCGACGTGACAGGCGACGCAGAGGCGTCGAGGTGTCCATTCGTCGGCGATTCGCTGGCCGTTTAGGCGATTTAAGGTAATTCAGGGAAGCCTATAGAGTAGCCTCCGACGTCCAAAAACGGCAAGGGCGACGCGAATGTAGGTTAATTCTGCCCCCTTTAAGTTGCCACACCGTTGGCGTGCCTCCCGTTTTGCGAATCAAGCCGTCCTTGAAGTCCCGTTAAACTGCTTCAAAGGCAGATTCGAAACGAGCAGCGACCGCCTCCGAATGAGGCACCCAAGCAAGCATCACGCATTGTGACTTTCCCCTAAAACGTTCGAGAAGACACGAAGATGACAGACGAAAACAAAGACAGCGAAATCGTCGCCGAGCTTATCAAGGCCTATTGGATGGAGCTGGAGACGGTTCTGAACTACTTGGCCAACAGTGTGAATCTGGACGGCGTGCGTGCCGAAGAAATCAAAAAGTCGCTGGCAGCAGATGTCACCGAAGAGATGAACCATGCGACCCAAATCGCAAACCGGATCAAAACCATCGACGGCGTCGTGCCGGGCAGTCAGCAGTTTTCTGCCGGACAGACCACTCTGCAGCCGCCAGCGGATACCACTGATGTGGTGACCGTAATCAAAGGTGTGATCGACGCCGAGGAAGCTGCGATCAATCAGTACAACAAAATCATCAAGCTGTGTGATGGCTACGACTATGTCACCCAAGACATGTGCATCACGCTGTTGGCGGACGAGCAGCATCATCGCCGCGAGTTTGTTGGGTTCTTGAAAGAATACGAAAAAGCCTAGAGCGATATTTCCGCTGTGAAATCCTTTGCCAACACAAATGCCGTCGTTACCGGTGCCTCCAGCGGCATCGGCCAGGCGACCGCTATCGCTTTGGCGAAGGCCGGTGCGCAGCGTGTGCTGATTCACTTTCATCGTAATGAGGACGGTGCCAACGAAACCGCGGAGCGGGTTCGTGAAGCGGGCAGCCAAGCCGTCGTGCATTCGGGAGATTTGAGCGATGCAGCGCAGCGTGATGCGCTGATTGAGTTTGCCTGGAAAGATTTGAGCCTGATTCACACTTGGGTCAACAACGCAGGCTTGGATGTTTTGACCGGCGAGATTGCGGATGCAGATTTCGACACCAAGTTGCAGCGGTTGATGGCCGTCGACGTGATGGGCACGATTGCGTTGTCGCGTAAAGTCGCGATTCGGATTGGTTCTCAGCGACTTGCGAAACCACCCTCAATGACTTTCATCGGATGGGACCAAGCACCCGAGGGCATGGAAGGCGACGCCGGACAAATGTTTGGTCCGGTGAAAGCGGCCGTGATGGCGTTTGCGAAAAGTCTGGCACAAGAAGTCGCGCCGTTGATCCGAATCAATACCGTCGCGCCAGGCTGGATACAGACCAAGTGGGGCGAATCCACGGGCGAATACTGGGATGCGCGAGCCAAAGAACAAGCGTTGATGAATCGCTGGGGTAGTGTCGAAGACGTTGCCAGAGCGATCTTGTATCTCGCGGATCCGGCGAACACCTTCGCGACAGGGCAAACGCTAAACGTCAACGGCGGTTGGAATCGCACCTACCAATAGCCAGTAGTGAAAGCCAATAGCCAGCAGTGAAAGCATGGCCAAAGAAGTCTCCCGATCCAACGTCAACCCGTATCAACCTCCCGTTGGTGCGTTGACGATGCAAGATAGGCTGCTGGCAGGGTTTTCACGCGATCTGGCCATCAAGCTGATCCTCGTCATCGGCGCCTACCTGATCGTCGCCATCGTGTCGCTGTGCTGGCACTTGAGCATCAGTGCGTCGTTTGATGACCCGACCGTCGGATTGATGTTTGTTTTTTCGATTACCGCGGCGTTGGTGGGGCTACTAGCGATTTGGTTTGCTGCAGGGACGCTGAATTGGGGCCATCGATTCGCAGGGATGCTCTGCATCGCTGGGCTTGTCGCAGGTATGTTCTTCTGGGACCGCTTCTTGCTGTGGCAAATGGCGCAGGTGCACGTCGCGCAGTTGGCATTCCTGGCCGTTGCATTTGCGGTTCAGCGATTCATGGGCAAGACGATTGCAGATCCGAATCTGTCGCCGCGTTCGTTCGCCAACGCCAATGTTCTGTCGGTACTTGGCTGGTTGGTTGTGGCCACGATGATGCTTTTGATTTGGGCCGCCTTGCGAATTTTGCCTCCGTTCAGCTCAGGCATTGTGCTGGCGTTGGTTTTACTGGTCGGCGGCGCCGGTACTGCCGCAATCACACTGACCGCGATTCGAATTTCGCTCGGCAACGCAAGCTTGCTTTCGCGCGTCATGACGTTTGCTTTCGTCGCGCCGATGGGCGGCATCGTCTATCTGGTTTTGTCTCCCTTTGCCCCGTTGCTTTTCAACGGGTTTTGGTTCGCAGGCGTGACGACTTTGCAAATGTCGCTGACGATTGTTCCGATGTTGATTGCTCGCCAGCATGCCATGGCACGGCAGGTGGACCAAGCAGACGCATTGACCCCGTAGGCGCCTCGGTCGAAACCGGCCAACGCGTTGCAACCTAACTTGCGTGACTTTAAAACGCGTTGCTCTATCCGCGGCTGACTTCGCGATAGACGTCTGCGAATTCGCCAGCCATGCGCGAAGCAGAGAATTCCGCAGCGTGGCGTGCTTGCACGGTCCGGCTCATTTGCAGGTAGTCTGCTCGGCCGTCGATGAACGATTCGACCGCGTCCGCCAGTTTCGCGTGGTCGCGGTTAGGAAAAATCAAACCGTCTCGGCCGTGCCGAATGGTATCGGAAATGCCCGGAACGTCGGAACCGATCGCGGGAAGTCCGTGTGCCATCGCTTCAAGCAGTACCATCGGCAAACCCTCGGGGCCGACGCTGGGCATGACGAACAAATCCAGACGCCGCAGCTGAGCAGGCACGTCGCTGGTGAAACCCACAAACTCGATTAAACGTTCGGCATCCAACGATGAAACCAGCTCGTTGATCTCGTGCTCATATTCGTTTTCGTAAAACGTCCCGACGACCACTAGCTTTACGTCGCAGCCTCGATCGCGAAGTTCCCCGACACCGCGAATCAAAATTTCGATGCCTTTGCAGGGCCGAATCAGGCCGACGATTCCAAGCGTCCACTCTTTCGCAGGACGAGTCCGTTCGATTGGCGGCGATGCTTTGGGCACTCCGTTGGCGATCATGCGGCGTGTCTTGCCAAGATCAAGTTCTTCGGCCAGTCGCATGGATTCGGGGGAAACGGTTGTCACGAAGTCGGCGTCCCGCAATCGGGCAATGGAGTATCTGTTTTGCAAACGCTTGGTGATGTTTCCACCGAGCGAAAAGAAGACGTCGTGCATTGTGTGGACCACCGGACGTCCGGTCAGTTGCCCGGCCGAGAGTGCTGCCCAACTGCTGCGTGGTGTATGGCAGTGAATCACGTCGTAATCGCCATTGTTGACCACGTCGGCGATCTGCGCGATCGCCGGTTTGGACCAAGGGTGAGGCAGCGGGATTTCGTGCAACTTGGATCGCTGACTTTGACGTTTGGCCGGAAACACGTCGGGTTTGACGCAGACGAAATCGCTTTCGCAATTAAATTCTGGCAAGTGCATGGCCAGTAGATCTTGCACCCGTCCTGCACCTGCGTAGTACTGCCCGTTGACGACCTGCAATACACGCAACGTTGTCGGAGGAACCACGATGGGTGCCGCAAAAGCAACTGCGCTGTTTAGGTGAGTGTTGGTCGACATGCGGGAAACGGTGCAGATGGTTGGATGAAACAGTTGCCTGGACGACAACAGTGAATTGCGCAGCAGTGAATGGAAATCGCTGCTGGTGGTCCAGGACGGGCGCACCGGCGGCGTACAGCCAACGCTACGTCACACCCCAGTGCTTGGCGTGCTTGCGACGTGATTTCGCAGAAAATATTTGCTTGTTGCCAGCTGGAACCTACGTTTCACCAAAGCTCTACACTCGCAGCGTTGCTGGAACATTCCTGAACTTTCATGTCCAATTACCTGAAAACTGCCGCTTTCGGCGTCTTTCGACGCGCGACGATTCCCTACCGGCTTTGGTGCGCCCATGCCGCGCGGCAGCAGCGTCAGACTCCTTTGATGATGCTGTATTACCACCGCGTCGCTGACCGAGATCCGACGGCGTGGTCGATGACGAATCGGCAATTTCGTCGGCAAATCGATTGGCTGGAACAAAATTTTGACATGGTGTCGATGGATGAACTGCGACGCCGCATGGACAACGGCAATTCGCGTCCAGCTATGCACATCACCTTCGATGATGGATATGCCGAAAACTGCGACGAAGCTCTTCCGCTGCTGATCGAACGAAAGATCCCTTGCACCTACTTCGTCACGCTCGATCACACCTCCAATCAGCGGCCCTTCGAACATGATGCCAAAGCGGGTTACGACTTTCCGGTCAACACGATCGACGAACTCAAGGATTTGGCAGGCCAGGGAATCGAAATCGGTGCCCACACCCGGACTCATCCCAATCTAGGCGAAGTCTACAATTTCGCCGACATCTACGGCGAAATTGTGCTCGCCCGACGCGAACTGGCGGAACTTTTGAAGCTGCCAATCCGTTACTTCGCCTTTCCGTACGGATTGAAAACCAACTTGAATCACGCGGCCGCAGCGATGGCCCGAGCCGACGGTGTCGAAGCGGTCGTCAGTGCTTACGGTGGTTACAACAAGCCCGGTCAAGACTCGTTTCATTTGCAACGCTGCCACGGAGACCCCGAACTAGAACGCATCCGCAATGCGGTCACGTTTGATCCACGCCACGTGCGAAAAGAAAAATACAAACTGGAAACCCAGGGACCGGCTGTTCAAGCCGCCTTGGACTACTACCAAGATCGCAGCATCGGATCGAATGAAGCCACTCCGGCGGCCCCGATCAATTGCTTGCCCACCACCACTCCCCTGCAACAACCTTCATAGACGTGCCCAAAATGTTTCAACGAAAAGTCGCTCATCCAACGATGCCCGAAAACCGTGATCCACTGCGTGTGATGTTTGTTCATACAGAAGTCGTCGTTGGCGGCGCTGAAACGTTGTTGTTGGAGATCATTCGCAAGATGGACCGCGCGCGTTTCGAGCCCGAATTGGTTTGTTTGAAACAACTCTCCGAGCTTGGCGAAGTCATTGCCAAAGAAATCCCGACTCATGTGGGGCTGCTGGAGAACAAGTACGACGTCAAAGTTCTCGGTCGATTGACGCAGCTTTTAAAGGATCGCAAGACCGACGCCGTCGTCACGGTCGGCACCGGTGGCGATCGCATGTTCTGGGGACGACTGGCGGCTTGGCGTGCCAATGTGCCGGTCATCCTTTCGGCACTTCATGCCACCGGCTATCCGATGAAAGTCGAACGCATGAATCGAATGCTCTCACCCATTACCGATGGGTTCATCGGCTGTGCCCGGACTCATTCGGAGTTCCTGGTCCAAGGCGAAGGCTGTCCCGAAAACAAAGTATTCACGGTCTGGAATGGTGTCGACGTCGATCGTTTTCAGCCACGTGACAAGGCCGAAATGCGTGCACGTATCGGTATCGATGCAAATGTGCCGACTGCCGGCATCGTGGCTGCCCTGCGCCCCGAAAAGCAGCATGTCATGTTGGTTCAGTCATGGGCCAAAGTCGTTCAGCAACTGCCCAATGCGGTTCTGGTCGTGATCGGCGACGGCGTCGAACGTGAAGCGATCGAACAAGCAACGGCCGAACTTGGATTAGAAGACAACGTGCGAATGCTGGGCATGCGTCACGATGTGCCCGAAGTTCTAGCCGGATTGGATTTGAAAGTGCTTTCGTCACGTATGGAGGCCAATCCCGCGTCAACCCTGGAAGCGAACGCTTGCGGTTTGCCCGTGGTCGCTCCCAACGTAGGCTCGTTGCCGGACACCGTCGTCGAAGGCGAAACAGGCTACCTCTACGAAGCGAACAACGTCGACGCTCTGGCTGAATCGATGCTGAAGGTGTTGTCGAGTGAGGATCGAGGTGCCGCCATGGGAGTCAAAGGACGCAAGCTGGTTTGCGAGCGATTCTCCGTCGAAGTCATGGTGCAAGGTTACGAACAGTTGATCGATGGTGTGTATCGCGCTGCCCAAAACGGCAAGCGACTGACACCACAGCAGTACGATGACACGATGGAAGAGTTGATCCAAGAGATTGCCGCCCAACGCGACAGGGTGTCTCCAGCCGTAGCAGCGATCACGATGCCAGGTGTCGTTTCAGGAGCCAGCATCGAAGCTTAAGCATCGCAGCTTGAACGCCGCAGCTTGAACACCGAAGCTTGGATATCACCGCGAGTGAGTTTTGCTGCGATGGATGTTTCGGTCGACGGACAGACACAAAAAAACGCTTCGTACCATTTGGCACGAAGCGTTTTTGTTTTGCAGTGATGACTTGGTTGCTTACAGGTTGGGTGTCTTGTAAGGCTCGACGTCGCCGACCATGTGGAAGTGGTTGTGGTCGATGTAGACGACTTCGATTGCTTCGCGGTCGTGCAGAGTATGTGGCACTGGATAGCCGACGGTGGTTTTCTCGTCGAAGTAGATCGTGCACTTGTAGTGAGCGTGGTGCAGTTGAGCAGGACCGATCAGCGGGTAGAACCGTGGTGGGTCAATGTAGTCGGCGATCTTTTCTTTGATGATGCGAACGCCGTTACGCTGCTTTTCGTAGATCAATGGGATGCCACCTTGAACAGGACGTGCTGTTTCCAAAGCGTGCATGACTTCGTCGTCCGACGGTGGGTCAAGAGCGACGACAGGACCACCCGAAGTGATCGGGCCCAAGATGGGAACACGCTCGTATCGTTCGTGCTTCCAGAACTTTTCTTCTTGTTTGTGCTGGTAGTACGGGCTAACTGGAATGGGAAACCCGAGCAGGCCCAGGTTATACGTGCCGGTCCCGATTCCAAAGCAACCGGTGGTCGACACGGCCAACAGAGCGAACGTGCTGAGCAGCATTCGATTGACGTGTTTACGCATTGTGTTTCCGGGTGCGGTGTGTGCTGTCTTTTGCAAAGTGGTCATCACTAGCAACCTTCCATGGCCATCAAACTGACGGGATGTCGCGATCAGAACGCGAACGATCCTCTGTGTAAGAGTGTTATCGTGTGAACTTGGGAGGATCTTGCGGGTAATTCCGAAGATTCCAGGAAAGTCCGTCTCTGCGAACTTGAAGCTGGACGCTAGCAATGCGTCGTGTCGCGTCCGCGCAGAAAAAAAGCCGCGAACAGGCATGCTGTTCGCGGCACATGATTCAGAACTGTTGGCACGTTGCCCAACGGTTTAGGCTGATGATCGGCAACGTGAGGCGAGTCCATTAGAGACCCGCCGACACATTTGGGGCGACTTGTCGGTCGGTTTAACGATCCGAGAAGTCCAGTTGCCACCAGCCGTCGTCCCATTCCAACGATACCTTACGCCATCCCAAAGGAACTTGTGGGTAAGGATAGAAGGGGCCAATGTAAGGCCATGCCGAAGGGCTGTACTGCTGAGGATAAGTCAACGCAGCGTAGTTTGGGCTCGCTGCATAACCTGGCCAAGCGTAGTTCGGCAAGTTCGGTGAATCGTAGCGAGGTGCTCCACCACCGCCACTGTATCCGCCGACTGGAACAGGCTGTCCCATGACTGGTGCGCCCATCGAAGGGGCACCCATCATCGGTGCACCCATCGTGGCTTGCACTGGTTGAGCCTGCATTTGCTGTGTCATGCGGTACGGTGCAGGGCTAGCTTGAATCGGCTGAGCAACGTGCATCGATTGGCGTGGCAGTGCATTGTCGCGAATCGGTTGAGGAACCGGATCGACGGCAACGGGTGACAGACGAGTGCTGACCGAGCGTGCCGGCGTCGAAACGCTCCGCAATGCTGGCGGTTCAGGCAACTGAGCCGATGCGTCCATCTCTGGAATGCGAATCGAGTTTCGCACATGTTGCACGCCGGGAGTTGCCTCGGCGATTTGCAGGATACGTGATCGCTGAGCGGATGATGCAGCACGGCCTTTCAACCAAACCACTCCATCGCTGCTTTTGACGTCCACTCCGAAACCCTTCAGGGCACCGGACTTTTGAGCTCGGCTGAGAGCGCCGATCACACTGTTTTGGATGTCGTCATCGCTGCGGTTTCCGCCGGGTGCTGCGAACTCGACATTGGCAACTGGACGAACATCGCCCGCGAAGCCACTGATGGGTGTCGTAGCCAATTCGACGGGAGCAACGCGAGCTCCTGAATTGTCTTCCTGCATGATTTGACGTGCCTCTTCGGCAAGCGCTTCACGCAGTGAAAAATCAGCCTGTGACTCGCTCGTCACGGCTTGATGCACCATGGCATTGGATGCCGCCGCAGGTTTCATAACCTGAGGTTTCACGATTTCAGGTGCTGCAGTCACGGTCAGGTGATCGACGACATCATTGATGCCTTCGATGTCCCTGGCGGTTTGCAGTACCAGTAGTTTTTGCTCCGGAGCGTTCACGTTGCCTCGGAACATGACCACGCCTTTGTCCACTTTCATGTCCAAGGTGAAGTCTTTTAAAGCACCCGATTCTCGATTGGTTTGCAATCGTTGGATGATCTGTTCAGCAATCTCGCGGTCACCACCCCAAGCCAACGATGGCCCGAAAGTGGCAGCAGCAACGATCACCATCGCTAAGTATTTGCGTCGCATTGGAAATGCCTCCCTACAGTTCTGTTTCGCCTCGTGAATGAAACGATCTCGATGCACTAAAAAACCGTGAGTGCTTTGCTTGCGAAACAAATCAAAATGAATTGATCACAGTGACGCAGCACTCACCTGGCTGGCATACGAACGATCTTCCAGACCGGCGTTGTGGGTTGTTTCGGCGATTTCGAGGTGGTGAAGGTAGGTTTTTTCGGATTTTGTTGATGATTCCGAAGTTGTCGGATGTCCGTGCTAGCAAGCGGACGTGTTTCACTGTCGATTTCACGCTCTTTGAAACTCGATAGCCGACGTGTTTTACGTCTATTTTCGTCCACGAATCCCGCGCGCGATCGTCGCTAAAAACGTCAACACGCCGATCGCGGGCAAAACAAAAACAACTAGCCTGGGTTGAGCCGCCAAGACAATTAGCCCCAGAACGCAGGCAACCGCGATTCCAGGTGGCAACCATCTGGCGGGCCGAGTCAGCGACGGCCAAGCCAACCACAACGCGGCCATGACCAAACCAATTCGGCCCATCGCGGCGGACGCAAACGTCGACCAGGTTTTGTCACCAAACCACCAAGCCAGCAGTGCTCCGACAAGCAAGCCGATCGAAAGAAAGAGCACCATCGCGCGGCGGGCTTGGCTTTCGGGCGAAAGCTGAATGACGTGTTTGCGATTCATGGAACTCGTTGGCTTTGTCTGTTAGCCTTTTGGCAGAGAAGTCTTACAGAATAACCTTCCCACTCCGTTTTGCAGATTGGTAGCGATGAAGTTCCTCTGTTTTAGTGATCTTCACTGCGACAAAGATGCGGCCAGACGCCTGGTCCATCTCGCAGATGAGATCGACGTCGTGATCGGAGCGGGCGATTTTGCAAATCAACATCGCGGCATTGCGGACACGATCGACATTCTTTCGGCAATCACAAAACCATCTGTGCTGGTCCCCGGCAATGGCGAAACCGTTGATGAACTTCGCGAAGCGACCGCCGATTGGCCCAGCGCTTCGGTGCTGCACGGCAACGGCATCTGCATTGCGGGCACTGAGTTTTGGGGCGTCGGCGGTGGGATCCCCGTGACTCCGTTTGGCGATTGGAGCTACGACTTTGATGAACAACAGGCCGCTGACATGCTGCATGGCTGTCCCGATCATGCGGTTTTGGTCGTCCATTCGCCGCCACGCGATACGGTGGACCATGATAGTGCGGGACGTGTTCGCGGCAGTCAGGCCATTCTTGAATCCGTTCGTTCAAGGAAACCGACGCTGGTCGTTTGCGGGCACATCCACAGCGATTGGGGCAAGCAAGTCAAAGTCGGTCCGAGCATCGTGTTGAATGCGGGCCCTCAAGGCGTTGTCGTGACAATTGATTCGTAGCCAGAGAGCTCAACGAAAACAGCCCCGGCAGTGGACTGCCGGGGCTGCGAAATGCTCTTGTCAGAGTTGGTCGCCGTGATGACGCTCAGGTTATGACGCGCTGGGGTCTTTGCCGTCGACCCAAGGCCCTGCAAGGTCCATGTATTCGGGCTCGATCAACTTGCTCCCAAAGTCGCCAGCTTTCCAACCAGGGATGTGACGCACATCGGCGCGTTTCTCCGACAGGTCCTCCCACTGCTTGGCCCAGCCCGGATCCTTGGTGCTGATCTCGCGAGTCTCTTGGTTGATGAAATACACTTCGCCGTTGCGGTAACTTTGTGCTCCCAGGATGACCACGGCGATAGCCGCTGCACCAAGGTCAGGCGGATTGTTGCACTTCATCGGCTCACCAGCTTCGACCGCATTCAACCAATTTGCGAAGTGCGCTTTGGTCGTATCCGGCACGGGGTTTGTGCTGATCCGTTCGCTGTTGTAATCACGAACGTGCGTGACTTGCGGACGTTCGGCGACGAAATCAAATCCATCAAATCCTTCGCCGTTTCCAAACGCAAACGTACCAAAGTGACCACGAATCAATTGATTGATACGTGATTCTTGATTGCACATCGTCGCAGTGATCAAGCCTTCGACGCCTTCGTCAAAGTCCGCAACCACGGTTGCAACGTCCGGAACATCACGGCCGTCGTACTCCAGGAACAACCCGCCAGCACCGACCACCCGTCGAGGCAAACGCAATCCGGTGCCTTTCAACATGGCGGTGGTTCTGTGAACGAAAAGGTCCGTAAACATGCCGCTGCCGAATGGCCAAAATCGCCGCCATTGTTTGTAGACTTCGCGATCAAATGGCAAGTCCGGCCCGAGGCCTTCGTTTTTGCCAAGCCAACGATCCCAATCGATCGACTTGGGCGTCATCTCTTTTTCAAGTTTGTAGTAACGCCACTGCCCCATGTCGCTGTTACGGAAATACTCCGTCTGAAAACCGAGTACCTTGCCCAGCTTTCCGTCTTGCAGCAAATCACGCACTTGATCCCAGACTTCCAGGCTGGTCGATTGAACTCCGACCTGCATGACTTTGCCGCTTTCTTTCCAGACCCTTTCGACGTCGAACGCTTCTTCGACGGTTTTGGTCATCGGCTTTTCGCAGTAGACGTGCAAGCCAGCTTTGAGCGAGTCGACGGTTTGCTTGTGGTGCCAGTGGTCCGGGGTACCGATACAGACCGCATCGAGGTTTTCCTTTTCGATCATCTCGTTGTAGTCAACGTAACGACCAGGATCGGTGCCGGTACTTTTCTTGATGTAGTCGGCGACTTTGTCACGCTGGTTTTTGTAGACTTCGGCGACGCCGACCAAATCGATTTTGCGGCCCTCTTCATGCAGCTTGCAAAGCTTTTTGACATGGGCACCGAAACCACGACCACCCGGGCCGATGAATCCAATTCGCAGTCGGTCATTTGAACCGGCAGCGGCTTGCGTTTGCTTGGCCGTCAATGCAACGGTCGACGCGGTGGCAGCGACGGCACCGGATGCTTTGAGGAAATTACGACGGGAAGCGTCTTTCATCGAGTGGTTCTCCAGAGGGTGGGCAAAGGGAAGTTTTGTAGAAGCCGTTGTGCGGGCGAAAGCCCCAAGGTCTCGGCACCAATGGACTGAGAAGACACTGGGCGCGTTGAGTCCGTCCAGGATAACACGAGTGTTTTAGATTGGCGAACGATAGTGCAAATAAGCCATCGCGGAGCGAAGACTACCGCAGCAGTATTATCAAGCGTCAGAACCAAACGTCAAAATTGCGTCTGCCAAAATGTGATTGCCAGGCAGTGGGCGAATAATCCGCGATGGCAGACTCCAGCTGAGCTGCGTTAGCTGGGCTGGCGTATTGAAAAGATCCGCCGCGGCTATTTGATTTCGTCAAAAATGATTTCGGCATCAACCCAAACTCGGAATCGGCGAATCCGCAGGCCCGGCCCGAAATCAATTTCGATTCGTCCGGATCGTTCATCGGCAGCAGATCGCTGTGCCGAGGATTCAGTGCTTGGGATTCTGAATGTGATTTCGCGATTGAGCGCCACCCAGCTGACTTTGGACCAAACCCGACGATTGTCGACGACGACACGCTGCCAAAACCACCAGCCTGAATAAGTGATCAGTGTGCCGTTGCGGCTCGCATTACCGAATTCGCTCTCCGTTTCCCCCGCCGCAGGACTGCTGCCCTGATTCGGATCATGGACTCGGATCATCCGGTACAAAAAGGCCGACCGGAGTAAGTCAGCTGATTCTGCGAAAATCCCTTGCTCAGATGGGATATTCGTTGCAGCGGAATAGGGATTCGGCATGACTATAAGCTACAGGCTATCGAACGAAGGATAAGGAACCTGCGCGCTCGCTGATTCCTCGGATCCGCAAATTCAAACAATTTGACGTGTTTGGCGCCGATTATGCACGCCTAACCACTACGAACATCCCCATCATCGGGGCAGATCTGCCAAGCCAGACAAAAGTCAAGTTTTAGCAATCAAAGATGTTGAATGGCGGGTAGCCTTTATCTAATATCCTAATAGTTATGAATTGCCTAGTTTCGCGCGGGAGTATCGCACGACGGGGGGGATTCAAACGCGAGAGGTCGCAACACATGAAAAAATTTATCGCTCTATTAGCAGCGTTCTCAGTTAGCTTTACCGCTGCTCAGGCCACAAACGCTCAAACAACCGTCACGCCTTTGACCGTCAATCAGTGGGTTCAACCCAGCCAGGACGGTGTTTTGCAGGGCAAGATCGTTGTTCCTGCTGAAAACGGAACCACAGTCGCCGTCGAAAACGCCGAAGTCGCTATTCGTAGCAACGATGGCGAAGTTTTTCGTGCACAAGCCAAGACAAATGCGAAGGGTGAGTTTTCGATTCCCGGCGTTCAGCCAGGCGTTTACTCGCTGACAGCACGTGCTGACTACGTTTTCGCTGTTTGTGCTATGCACGTTTTGGACAGCGATCTGGTCGGCGAGCGTGAATTCCCTCAGTCGGCAGAAGTTGCTGCCGCTAACGTGGATTTCACCACCGTCAAAACAGCGATCATTCGCTACATGCCTCCTACAGCGAAACAAATTAAGAACGTTTCGATCAAAGGTGCAAAGCTGGACGCTCTGGCTTCACGAGTTTGTGGCGACGAAGCGTTTCGCGTCAATCAGTTCCGCGGCGGCATGAAAGGCCGTCTGCTGAAAGCTGGTACTCGTGGCGAAAACCTTGATACCGTTCAACTTACCAACGTTTTCATCATGCAAGATGGCGTTGAAATTGCTCGTACAGTCACGAACGAAGCTGGCGAATTTGAAATCGCCTCGATCGGTGCCGGAAACTACTCACTGATGGCTGTCGGTGCTGATGGTCTTGGACTGGTTGGCTTTGAATTGGTTAGCGAAGTCGCTGGCAACGTGATGACAACGACTGACGGAAAGACTTTTGTTCAGGCACCTTGTGGATGCAATACATTTGCAATGCAGGTTGCCCCTGTGCAAAACGTCGAAAACATCATCTCTGACACCGTGATTAGCGAACAGCCGATCATGCAAGGTGGAATCGCTGACGGCGGAATTATCGCTGACGGCGGAATCATCAACGGCGGCGGCATGGTCAACGGTGGTGGCATCGCTGGCGGTGGCGGCGGCGGATTTGCTGGTGGTGGCGGAATCGCTGGTGGCGGCGGCGGTGGCGGTTTGCGTGGAATCGCTGGTTTGGCCGGAATCGGCGGAATCATTGCAGCAGCCACATCGGGCGACGACGATGACGTTGTTGTCCCAGCTCCTGTAGCCAGTCCCGTTGTTCCGGCTAACTAGAGCAGCAAAGACGACCTCTTAGAGTTATTAGAAAGCCGTGACTGGCAACAGTCGCGGCTTTTTTTGTGTTCATCGTGCACGCGTCCGCAGTCGTTACGGGCTTCCCTATCGTCGATAATGGGCATGAAAAGTCCGTGCCGCGGTTGATTCTTGCGTTCTACGATTTCGCTTCGTTTCGATCGTGATATTATGTGGGGCCCTCCCATGCCGCTGCCGCGGTTGAAAACTCTACCAACCAAGAGACTTATTGATGACGTCTGTCGATTCTCAAGTCAGCCCGGAAATAGCCAGTCAAGCTGCCGAGGCCCTCGATCGCCTCAACGAACACACGCTCAAAACAGTGCACTGGCACTTTAGCGACGATACTGGGAGCCCGTTTTGGCTCGAGAAGAAAGCAGAGCTCAATTTCGATCCGTTGACTGACGTGAAGTCCTTTGATGATCTGAAAAAATTTCCGCTCTTTGAAGACGATTGGTTGCGTGGTGGACCCGTTCGACGCTGGGTTCCCCAAGGTCACGCGGGCAAGCCAACTTACGTCTTCGAAACGGGCGGTACGACTGGCGTGCCCAAGAGCCGTGTCGTCATCGAAGATCACTGGAAAGACTATGAGCTTTTCAGCGACACGCTTCCAGATGAACATTTTCCGCGTGGTTCAAACTGGCTAATGCTTGGCCCGAGTGGCCCGCGTCGATTGCGACTAGCCGTCGAACACTTGGCACAACACCGTGATGGAATCTGTTTCTGTATCGATTTGGATCCACGCTGGGTCGTCAAATTGATCAAGAAGGGCTGGATGGAACACTTGGAAGAATACAAGAAGCATTGTGTCGACCAAGCCGTCACGGTTCTTACCGCTGGTCACGACATCAAGTGCATGTTCACAACACCTAAGTTGCTTGAATCGCTCAGCGAAGCCTTGGAAGAACGTGGCACCAGCATCCAAGAAGTCGGCATCAAAGGCATCTTCTCCGGTGGCACCGAATTCACGCCTCAATGGACCCGCTTTTGTGTCGAAGAAATGCTGGGTGGTCCTGCCGAAGACGGTGGCGTTTTTATGACTCCTACCTACGGCAACACCCTGATGGGGCTCGCCTGTAGCAAGCCGATCACGGCAGCGGATGGATACAAGATCAGCTATCACGCTCCGCAGCCACGTGCTGCAACTGAAGTCGTCGAATTTGATGACTACAACCAAGTTGTGGGCTATGGCAAAACGGGCCGAGTCAAACTTTACACGCTGACGGACGAGTTTTTTGTCCCTGGATTTATGGAGCGAGACGAAGGGGAACGCGAAATGCCGTTTGCGAAATTCCCTTGGGATGGCGTCAGCGGAGTCCGTCCCTTTCACGAATTGGCAACGGCGACGACGGTTGGCGTTTACTAAAACCCATTCAATCAAAGTACGGCCGCGAATCGTTTCGCATCGCGGCTGTCGATTCTCACAAGTCCTACTGGCCCGCAAAGGCAAACTAAATTTTCAATGATTACTCTCAGTCCGTTACGTTGGGGCAAACCCTACGAATCGCTTGATTTTCACGACGTCGTTCACTTTGACACTGGCGCGCCAATCGCCAAAGTGGGGCAAGTCGGCGGCGGTGTCGTCGCGAAGGATTTGCGCAAAGCGTATAAAGCTCGTGAAGCCTTGTTGAAATATTCAACGGGTGAGTTGATCGAGATGTCGATCAAAGCCGCGGAGCTGTTCGAGAACGGCACCTTGTCGGTCGGTGATTCACAGCAATCCGTTGACGACTTTGTGCACCAGCAGTCCGCTAGCACCGGGCTGCCCGAGCACATGTGTCGATCCAATATGGTCAAGAACAGTTTTGTGTTGAAAAACATGGGGCAGATTCTCGACTGTTTGACACGCGGTTTGGACCTTTCGATCTTGTCCAACGGTTACGGCGAAGAAGGCCGTGGTGTGATCGTCAGCTACCAAGCTCAGACGCCCATTCTGGGCGCCGTTCTGCCCAACAACTCCCCGGGCGTGCATACGCTTTGGTTACCCGCGATTCCGCTGCAAATTGGACTAGCGCTTAAGCCTGGATCGCAGGAGCCTTGGACGCCCTATCGAATGGTGTCGGCCTACATCGCCGCTGGTGTGCCAGCCGAAGCTTTCGGTTTGTACCCAGGCGGCCACGATGCCGGTGGTGCGATCATGACAAAGACAGAACGCAGCATGATCTTCGGCAGTGCGCAAACGGTCGCACAGCACGCAGGCAATCCCCGCGTCCAAGCTCATGGTCCTGGCTTCTCCAAGATTCTGCTCGGCGATGACATCGTCGACGATTGGGAAAGCTACTTGGACGTCATGGTCGAAAGCGTGCTCAGCAACTCGGGTCGTAGCTGCATCAACTGCAGTGGCATCTGGGCCAGTCGACACACGCGTGAGATTGCAGCGGCAATCGCCAAAGAAATTGGCCCGGTCGATGTCAAACCACCTACGGACCCGGACTCTCAGTTGGCCGCCTTTACTGTCGCGGCGATGGCAACCGGCACGTACGGGATGGTCCAGCAAGATTTGGCTGAATCAGGCGTCACCGATTTGACGGCTGAATTTGGTGACAAACTGATCGAACGCGATCATTGTGCATACTTGCGGCCAATGGTTGTCCACGCCGATTCACCGGATCGAGCGGTGGCGTCCAAAGAATACATGTTCCCATTTGTTTCGGTCGTCGAGTGTCCGCAGGCTGAGATGCTCCGCCGGATTGGACCGACCTTGGTAGGCACCGTCATCACGGCGGACAAGCAGCTGATCGCAGCGGCTGGCGCCTGCACTCACATCGATCGCGTGAACATTGGGCCGATTCCTACAAATCGACTCAACTGGTTGCAGCCGCACGAAGGCAACATCATCGATTTCTTGTTCCGCTCGCGGGCGTACCAAGTTGCCGATTTGCCGGTTGCCGCGGCGGTCTAGCGCCCGTCAGAAAAAAGACGGTCGATCCACTTCGACGGATTGGCTATTTCGACAGATTGGCAGCGAACCAAATTGCCGTCGAAATCACAAACAACACACCGCTGGCAACAGCGGTGTTTTCGATTGGTTGCTGGCTTGAGCGGATCCGTTTTGGGCGAATTCTGTTTGCCGGTCTCCCCTTCTCGCTCGATCTTGTCGCACGCGAAGACGCCATGCGCCCCGTGCTTTTCGATTAATTGGCGAACCTAATGCACTTTCGGCGGGTTCAATCTTCAGGCCGGCTGTTGCTGCGCGCCGTCATTGGCCAAAACACCGACCGCTCGTCCAGCCGAATTGCTTTGAGGAATAGACTGTAGTGACCAACTATCGTGTGAGCGTTGTCTTCTTATTAATTGGCCTGCTGGGTCACCAAGCTGCCAACGCCAAGAATTTTGTGCTGACGATTGGGGGCGGTTACGCGCCCGAAGGCAATCAAGCGTCGTTGGAAAAGAATGTGCTCCTGTTCCAGCGTGTCCTAGCGGGACATTCGGGTGACATCGAACAACACGATGTGTTTTTTGCTGACGGTCAAAACGCAGCGAAAGACCTTCAGGAGCATGACCCCAGCCAGGTGCCGCTGCCCAACCGCTTGATGGCCGAACTGTTTGGGAGCACCCGTGACCTTGGACTGACCTATCGAAATCATCGTGTTGAAAATGTTCGCGGCGTATCCAGACCCGGCGAAATCAAATCTTGGTTCGCAAAGGTGGGCCCGCGAATGAAGGCCGGCGACAAGCTGACGATCTACGTGACTGCTCACGGGCACCGCAGTCGCGACCGTAATCGTGAGTACAACACGTCGATCGCCATGTGGGGAAACTCCGCGATTCAGATGACTGATTTTGCACGACTGCTTGATCGACTTGACCCCAAAGTCGACGTCGTCGTGGTGATGGTGCAATGCTACACAGGTGGGTTTTCGCACCTGATGTACCGAGGCGGAGATCCAGCCAATGGATTGTCACCGCAGCGGCGAGTCGGCTTTTACGCGACCGTGCATGATCGCCCCGCCGCTGGCTGCACACCCAGTGTCGATGAAGCCAATTACGTGGAATACAGTACGTACTTTTGGGCAGCGATCGCGGGCATCGACCGGTTGGGGAACCCGATCGATTCACCGGATTACGACAAAGATGGACATGTCTCGCTCGAGGAAGCCCATGCCTACACAATTCTGCACGCCGACACGATCGACGTCCCTGTGAAAACGTCCGGTGAGTACCTTGGCAATGCGAGCAAATTCGGCGACGGCAAAGGTGACCTGCTTCAGAACGACGAACCGTATAGCGTCGTGATGCAATATGCATCGCCCGTCCAAAAAGCGGTGCTGACGAAGCTATCGGAAAAATTGCAACTCGAGGGAGACAACCGCTTGGTCGATGCCTGGCAAAAGACGCGAGTCGATCGGCGACGACGAGGCCGTCGGACCACACCTTCCTCTGAACTGAAGAACACAATCGCCGCCGACCTTCAAAAACGTTGGCCAGAGCTGGCAAACACCATGAATCCTGTCAGCATCGCACTACTGACGACGCGGCACAAGGAATTCGTTGACGCCGTCCAGGACCATCCTCAATACACGAAGTACAAACAAGAATCGGAACAACGACAGTTCCGTCCCGACGAGCAAGAAACCCGGGCACAATTCGAAAGATTCCTTCGAGTCGCCGACAACGTGGTCCTTGCGGAAAATCTTCGCCGGTTGAACAAGCCGGTTCGGATGCAGGAGTACCAGCAGATCATTGCTGCAGAACGTGAAGCGTTTCTTTCACCCTGAGCCATCCACACAAAAGAAAAGGCCAGAACAAACTCGCACGAGTTCGTCCTGGCCAATCGTTTCGTGAAAACGTTTGCTCAACGTCTACTTGATGAACAACATCTCTTGGTACGTTGGCAGTGGCCACAAATCATCAGCAACAATTCCTTCGAGTTGATCGACGCAATTGCGAACCGCCAACATGGACGTCAGTACCGCGTCACAACGATGGCGAGCTTCGTCCAATGACGTCGTTGGCGACTCATCGGCAACGGCATATTCCAATCGACTGATGCTGTCTTGAAGTGATTTGACAAGCATTGTCACTGTATCCAACGTGTCGGTATCGAAGTCATAGCCGACCAGTTTCAGATTCGCACAGGTCGACGCTAGCTCACTTTGATAACGAATCGCGGCCGGGAAAATCAGTTTCTTCGCCATGCTGATCGTCAAATTCGCTTCGACATCAACGGTCAGACAATACTGTTCGAGATACGTTTCAAGGCGGCTCTCCAACTCGCGTTCGGAAAGCACCTCATACTTCTCAAACATTGCCAGCGTTTCAGGCGTCTGCAAAGCGGGCAACGCATCAGGCGTCGATTTCAAGTTCAGCAAGCCTCGTTCGGCTGCTTCGGCATGCCATTCGTCCGAATAACCATCGCCATTGAAAATGATCGCTGAGTGATCGTTGATGATCTCTGTCAGCAATTCCTGAATTGCCCCGTTCAACTTGTCTGGATCACCTTGCGTGGCTAACTCCAGTTTCGTTGCACAGAAGTCGACAGATTCAGCAATGATCGTATTCATTGCGACCAGTGGCCCGGCGATCGACTGATTCGACCCGACAGCTCGGAACTCGAAACGATTTCCAGTAAATGCAAACGGGCTGGTTCGGTTGCGGTCGCCCGCGTCTTTTGCAAACAAAGGCAATGTGTCGACACCAACCGTCAACGTACCGGAATCAATCGACGAGCTAGCACCGCCAGCCTTGATTTGGTCGAAGATATCCGACAACTGATCACCCAAGAAAATCGAGATGATCGCCGGAGGAGCTTCGTTCGCACCCAAACGATGATCGTTGCCAGCCGTTGCGACGACAGCACGTAGCAGGCCTTGATGTAAATGAACCGCGCGAATCACCGCCGCGCAGAACACCAAGAACTGAGCGTTATCGTGCGGCGTGTCACCTGGATCCAACAGATTGCCTTGAGAACTGCTTCCCATCGACCAGTTGACGTGTTTACCGGAACCGTTGACTCCAGCAAATGGTTTTTCGTGCATCAAGCACGCCATGCCGTATTTCTTGGCGATCCGGTCCAGCGTGATCATCATCAGCTGCTGGTGGTCAGCCGCCAAGTTAGCCGACTCGAAAACCGGAGCGATCTCAAATTGCCCGGGAGCGACTTCGTTGTGACGCGTCTTGACCGGAATGCCCAGCTTGAACAACTCGCGTTCCGCATCCAGCATGAATGCCAGAACGCGTTCTGGAATCGCACCGAAGTAGTGATCGTCAAACTCTTGCCCCTTGGGAGGTTTGCAACCAAAGAGCGTCCGTCCTGCGTTGAGCAAATCCGGTCGCGCGAAGTAAAAGTGACGATCAACCAGGAAATACTCCTGCTCTGGACCAGCCGTCGAAGCCACAAACGCACCATCTTGATGGCCAAAGAGCTTGAGGATTCGCTGAGCCTGTTTGTTCAGCGCCTGCATCGATCGCAAGACTGGCGTTTTCTTGTCGAGTGCTTCCCCGGTCCACGAAACGAACGCGGTGGGAATGCAAAGCGTGGTACCGTTTGGATTCTCCATCAAGTACGCGGGGCTTGTCACGTCCCAAATGGTGTAGCCACGTGCTTGCGAAGTGACTCGGATGCCACCGGTTGGAAAGCTGGAACCGTCAGGTTCGCCCTGGATCAGTTGCTTCCCGCTGAATTCCGAAAGCGTGCTGCCATCGGATGTCGGCGACAAAAAGCTATCGTGCTTCTCCGCCGTTGCACCCGTCAACGGATAGAAAATGTGAGCGTAGTGGGTCGCACCTTTTTCGATGGCCCAGTCCTTCATGGCAGACGCAACGATGTCAGCAACATTCGGGTCTAACTTCTCGCCAGACTCGATCGTACTGATCAGCGACTTGAAGACTGCTTTGGGTAAGCGTTCTTTCATCACCGATTTGTTGAAGACGTTTACCGAGTAGTAGTCTTGAGCCGGCGTGTCGGCGAACTGGATAGGAGGCGAATTAACCGAGTAGTTGGTAACGGCGGCGATCGCTGCTTGACGTGTCGATGTTCCGGATGATGAGTGAGCTTTTCCAGATGCCGAACCAGAAGGTTGCGTTGTGGATTTACTGGGGGTGAGCGTAGTGCTCATAAGCGTTTGCCTTGTCAGTGAGTGGGCGGAGATCGAACATAACTAAAACGAAACGCAAGTGCCTGATGGATGCATCAGGTCCAAACGCGTCCTAAACGACCCATCCCTGGTCAGCGAACAGCTTTCCGTCTCGAACATCAACCCGCACGACGAAGTCTCATTGATTGAAAGACTCGTCTTCGGTCGATTGCTCGATTTGCTGTTGAGCCAACCTCATTTCGCAAACCCTGTGCCACAATGACTGGGCACTTCAGAAAGACGACTGACCAACCGCGACCAAACAGCGTATTGGGTGGTCGTTTGACGGGGAAAACCGACGAGTTTGATTAAATCATCAAAACTGAAGCGTCGAAGCGTTGGATTCGATCTGGTAATTGGCGCAAGCTGAAGATGATCGAACCAGGGACACATTGAGGCACGACGTGCTAGTGCAACAGGCACGTTGGCATTTCAATCGCGCGATTCGCAGGCACTCAAGGTTGGCTCCGAGAGCCGCCGTCCGCCAATACGGATCCACGCGGTGGCGAAACCGTCGCGGCATGATTTGTGCTGTCTAGGAAAGCCGTCCCTCCCAGCACCTAGATCATCAACCATGCCAATGCCACTTTCTAAGCAGTCCAATCCCGCCGTCGAAATGATCGACACCCATCAGAAAGCGCTCCAGGTCAATCTGGATTCACGAAGGTATGGCACCTTCGCCGAAATTGGTGCCGGTCAAGAAGTTGTTCGTTGGTTTTTTCGCGTTGGAGCGGGTGCCGGAACGATTGCCAAGAGCATGTCGGCCTATGACATGACTGTTAGCGACGCGATCTATGGCCGAGCGAAACGGTACGTTTGCCGCGAACGACTGCAAGCGATGTTGGACTACGAACATGCGTTGAACATCGATCGGCTGAAAGATGTCCGCGGCGACACCACGGCGTTCTTTGCTTTCGCGGACACCGTTTCAGCAAGAAACTACCGAGGCACCAATGAATGCCATGGCTGGATGGGGATCAAGTTTCAAGCTCATCCTCGCGACGATGACAGTCAGATCATTCTCCATGTCCGTATGCTCGATCAGGAAGCAGCGCTTCAGCAGGAAGCGCTGGGGATCGTCGGCGTTAACTTGGTTCACGGTGCATTTGCACTCAACCACGAGCCCGAACTATTGGTTGATTCGTTGCTCGATGGCCTTTCCACCTCGCGGATCGAAATCGACATGATCGAGTTCTCCGGTATCGCATTTCGGCACGTCGACAAACGATTGATGAGCCTGAAGCTAGTCGAACTTGGCCTGAGTGGCGCCGCGATGTTTGCCGCAAGTGGCGAAGTTCTACAGCCATCGGAGTTTTTCTATCGCAAACCGATTCTGGTCGAACGGGGCAGCTTTCGCCCCGTCTGCAACGTCAATCTGGACATGCTGCGGTGCGCTAATGAAAAGTTTTCGCAGCTTCCAAGCGTCCAAGGCAAGGAAGTCGTTCAGGTGATGGAAGTCACCATGAACAACTTGAAAGCGGAAGGCGAAATCGACTTACGTGACTTTCTGGCTCGAGCAGACGTGATGGCAGCATGCGGCATGCCGGTGCTGATTTCTGATTACTTTCAGTACTACCGCCTGGCCGCCTATTTGTCGCACTACACCAAAGAAAGCATCGCCATCACGATGGGTGCGGGAAGCTTGATTCAGCTTTTCGATGAAAAGTACTACACCGGGCTCGCCGGCGGCGTGCTCGAATCATTTGGGCGACTTTTCAAGAACGACCTGAAGCTGTACGTCTACCCGCTGCGCGACCCGGAGTCAGGTGAACTGACAACGTGCGATAATCTGGAGATTAAATCCGAATTGCGGCAACTTTACGGCTACCTAAAAGATCGTGGTTGCATCAACGCATTGGACAATTTTAGCGAAGATTGTCTTTCGATTTTCTCACGTGAAGTGCTTGGCAAAATCAAAGCGGGCGATGAAAGCTGGGAATCGATGGTTCCCGGCGAAGTGGCTGAAGTAATCAAGAGCAAGAACTACTTCGAGTATCAGCCTGCGTAAGCATTTAGCTGTTGCCAGTTTCTTAAGCAATTCTGCGCAGCGGTGCCGCACCTCTTACTTACTTGCGCAAACACTACGGAAGCGAACCTCCCCTTGCTGCGGACAAGCGGCGCCGTTGCGTCCATAACATTCATCACGCGAATTTTGCGATCCGTGGCACGCTTTCTGCATATTGATCTGCGTTCACGTTTCTGTCGAAGAAGACCTTTGGTCTGTCTGCTCATCCAAGTCAGTTTACGTCTCCTCATACGCAGTCGATCCGTGATTCAGCGTGGAATCGAATCGAAACATCAGCCGTTCACCCGGCGACGGCAAAATCGACATTGCTCCTCTAGATATCTCGCGACCCATTCGCCGGATCATCACTGGGGCTGTGCTTTTTCTGTTCGTCTGCGTGATCGCCGTTTCGGGCTACGTGGCAGCGGGCTGGAGAGTCGACGACGCAATCTACATGGTTGTGATCACGATCTTTGGCGTTGGTTATGGCGAAGTCCAACCGATCGAATCGGCCGGACTACGCGCATTGACCATCATGGTCATCATCGCCGGCTACGGTGCAGTGATCTATACAGTCGGCGGATTCATGCAAATGGTTGTCGATGGCGAACTGAACCGCGCGATGGGAGCCAGGCGAATGACTAAAGGTATCGAACGCTTGAGCGAGCACACAATCATTTGCGGCATCGGTCGCTTGGGTAGCATTTTGGCAAGCGAGCTGCACAAGTCCGCGATGCCGTTTGTCGTCATCGATTCAGACTTGGAGCGACTCAAGGACGCCGAAGAACGCGGCTACCTCGTCCTGCACGGCGATGCGACCGAAGAAGAAATCCTAGAACAGGCGGGGATCAATCGTGCTTCGGTTGTCGCCGCTATGATGTCACTCGACGCGAGCAACGTTTTCGTCACGATCACCGCGCGTGACATGAACTCCGACGTCACCATCATCGCACGTGGCGAGAATCCACGTACCGAGAAGAAGCTTCTTGGTTGTGGAGCGAACAATGTTGTTTTGCCAACCGCGATTGGCGCTCAAAAGGTCGCTCAGCTAATCACGAGGCCGACCGCAGAGAACATTCTGCAACAGATAGAGGACCAAAGCACTCTGTTGGACGACCTCGGCCAGATCGGCTTGCAGTTCAATGAACTAGAAGTGCACCCCGACTCGGATCTTGCGAATCATCCGCTTAGCGAAGTCGAAATCCGCGGCAACCACAGCTTTTTAGTCGTTGGAGTCCGTCATACGGACGGCAAAGTTCAATTGAACCCAAAGACCAGTTTGAAACTTGTGCCCGGTGACGTCGTCATCGTTCTGGGGCACCAAGATGATTTACCTGAGATTGCAAGACGCTTTCTGCGCAAGCGTCCGAAAATGACCTACCGCGGCGCATCAGTGAGCTAGAAAATGGTGTTCTCCCTATCGCTTTCACACAAGCCTGCTGTATCGGCAATTGACGAGACGTTTGAACGTCTGATCGATGAGGCTCAGTATCGAATTGGTGATCTCGACACGCCAGAGATCGTCATTGATTGTTCGCTAGTGCAATGGATTTCCAGTCATGCGATTGATCGCCTGATTCGTCTGCACCTAGAAGCAAGACGATTCGAACAGTGCGTTGTTATTTCCAATGCAAGTGATTTTGCATGCGACGTGATCAACCTCACTCGGCTCGATCGAATCGTGTCTGTTCGATTTGATGCCGCTCATGAGCGAATGTCATCGCCTCATTTCGGTTCGTGAACCGAACAAAGGTCGTGCTACAAGCCTTCCGCATCCACTTTGCGGGTTGGCGTCACGATCGACGCTTCCAATTTACCTTGGCGGAAGTGATCCGCGCTGCGTCGAATCTTCTTCATTTGCGGACAAGCGTTTAACACGGTTCTTACCCGACACAAGCGAGATGAAGCGACCTTGCTGTACGACTCGGTTGTCTTGGTTGATCAACTTACGAAACCAAACGACGCGGCACGCGCGGCGGCCGTGCGGTTCGATCGATTCCACTTCGGTTGCCACATGAACTTGGTCACCGAAGAATACCGGCGACTTGAATTCCCAATCCGCCAAACTGACCAGGGCCAAAGTTGCGACGCGCGGGTGGGTAGTGCTCATTCCGGCCAGAATGCTCAGTCCCAACAGTCCGTGGGCGACCGGTTTTCCGAATGGTGAATTTGAACCTTGGTCCGTGTGCAACGGATCGTGGTCGCCGGTCAGCTGAGCAAAATCGGCCACGTCATCGCCCGAAACTTCACGCCAATCGCTTACCCACGACGCACCGACTTTCAAGTCCTCGAAGTACAGCAGGTCGGGTTCAGTTTTTGGATCCAAGGTTTAATTACCTAAGTGGGACGTTGCAAAAGCGGCGGCCAAGCGCTGTCTCCATGATGCCTTCCATAAGACGGCCCCAAAAGGCCTTTTTTAGTTTTCAAAGCGAAAAAATGGTCGGTCGATCGTCTCACTTCGGATTAGACAAGTGTTGCTGCTGATCAAGCCAACACGTCAGGGGGCTTTGGAGCTAAAATTCAGTTGCTTGCTTCCCACTCCCCTCCCGCCTACGGTCACATCGTCCATGAAAAATACCGCGTTTCCTTTCGTGCTTCTTGCCGTTCTGTTCGCTAGCGTTTCATCGGCGATCGCTGATGAGACCGTGCAATTCACCGTCCGGCAGCTAACGATCGATGGCAATGAGGGCATGGCTGCGGGAGACATCGACGGCGACGGATCGCTGGATTTAGTCGCAGGGCGAAACTGGTACAAGTCAGGTGAATGGGTTCCCCGTCCGCTACGAACGATCGACGATTGGAATGGATACGTGGAAAGTAACGGCGACTATTTGTTCGACGTTAATGGTGACGGTCGTTTGGATGTCATCGCCGGATCGTTTTTGCCGACCGAAGTCCACTGGTACGAGAATCCGGGCGACGAAGCGCTTCGCTTGGGCAAGATGTGGCCCAAGCATCTTTTGCTGGACACCGGGCAATCGCAAAACGAAGGCCAGATGATGGAAGATATCGATGGCGATGGTCGACCCGAATGGATCGTCAATAGTTGGAAAAAAGATACGCCTGCTTTTATCTATCGGTTGGTCGAAAAAACACCGAAGCCCACAGCAGACCCCAGCGCAAAAGGTAAAAAGGCTCCCGAAAAGAAAAAGGCGTCGGACGGAAATCCAAAGTACGAACTTGTGCCCCATCAAGTCGGTGAACGTGGCAATGGGCATGGCGTCGCCGTCGGTGACATCAACGGTGATGGCCGGAAAGATCTGTTGGTCGGCCAAGGTTGGTACGAACAACCCGCAAATGACGCTTGGTCAAAACCTTGGACGTTCCGGCGTAACTGGGATGTGCACTCCAGTTTGCCAATGGTGGTGGTCGATCTAGATAACGATGGTGACAACGATTTGATTCTGGGCGAAGGTCACGATTTTGGTTTGTCGTGGTGGGAAAACGACGGCCGCGATGACGAAGGCAAAATAAATTTCAACGAACACGAAATCGACAAGAGTTTTTCACAACCCCACTGTTTGCTCTGGGCCGACATCGACGGGGACGGCAACGAAGATTTGATTACCGGCAAGCGCTACTACGCACACAACGGAAAAGACCCTGGCGGAATGGAAATGCCTTGCATGTACTACTACACATGGGATGCGAAAGAAAAGAAATTCAGTCGGCACACGATTGAAGAAGGTCACGTCGGTTCGGGTTTGCAAATCGTTGCCAAGGATCTTAATGGAGATTCCAAAATCGATTTAGCGGTCGCGGGCAAGAGTGGCACTCACCTGCTGTTGGCCAAATGAGTGATCCGATCCCAAGCGACCCGCTGACTATCCGCCAAGCTCAGGACACCGTTGACCAGTGGATTCAAACGATCGGTGTCAGGTACTTTGGCGAACTGACGAATTTGGCCCAATTGGTCGAAGAGGTCGGCGAAGTGGCGCGCATTCTGTCCCGAACGTGCGGCGAGCAATCTTGCAAAGACGGTGAATCGCCCGGCGACTTGGCGGACGAGCTCGCCGATGTGATGTTTGTCACGATCTGTTTGGCCAATCAATCCGGAATCGACTTGACCGATGCACTTCGCCGTAACTTGGACAAAAAGACCAAGCGAGACGGCGATCGCCATCGCAACAATCCTAAGTTGCTCTGATAGGTTGACAAAAAAAGCGTCTCGCTAGCAATTCTTTGCAGCTCCTCTATTGCTCTCGCAGCGAAATCTTCGCTATCAGTCAGAGATATCGACGTTCTCATCCATTGCAAACGACTTGCATTAGGAACAGTTATGTTTGGCAAGAAGCCTCATCGAATCTCTCGCGGACTCAGCGTAGCCGTGATCGCCGCAGCCTTTTTGTGCCAAGGTTGCGCATCGATGTGGGGCGACAAGTCTGAAAAGACGGATGACGAACGTCTCAATGAACTGATGCACAACGTCCCCAACGCTCCGGAATTGATTCGCCAAGCAGCGGTGCCACGTGGGATGCAATCGATCGTGGTCGAAGGTGTCGGAGTGGTCAACGGCTTGCCAGGAACGGGCGGCCCAGCGGATCCATCGCCGTTTCGCGATCAACTGCTCGAAGAAATGAAACGCAACGACGTTGTCAAACCGAATCAGTTTTTGGAGTTGTCCGAAACAGCATTGGTCCGAGTTCGCGCGTTGATCCCGCCTGGAGCGCGGCGCGGCGAGCCGATTGATCTGATGTTGATCTCTCCTCCCCGAAGCCGTGTCAAAGATTTGCACGGTGGATGGCTGTTAGAAACTCGAATGCGGCACCAGCAAGTATTGCAAAGTGCAGTGCGGCAAAGCGACGTGATGGCGATGTCGATTGGTCCGGTGCTAACACGCGCCGACCACGAAGCCGGTAAAGACAATTCGCTCAAAACGGAAGCAAGGATTTTGTCGGGTGGTCGTGTTCAGAATGACCGAAACTTGGGATTGGTTTTACGACCGGATTACCAGCACTACAAAATGGCCAAGGGCTTGACAGCCGCGATCAATGATCGGTTCTTTTTCTTTGACGGATCAACACGACGTGGTATCGCTACGGCGAAAGAAGACGATTACATCGAAGTCGAAGTGCATCCACGCTATCGTGGCAATGAGTACCGGCTGATGTCCGTGATCTTGGCGCTCGGTGCAAAAGCGGGATCCGCTGAATCGCAGCAACGACTAAGTGAGTTGGCTGATAAGTTACGTGACCCTGCCACCGCATCTGACGCGGCGTTGCAGTTGGAAGCGATTGGCGAAAACGCAATCCCAACATTGCTGGCTGGTCTGAAATCCGAAAACCCAGAGCTGCGGTTCTTTGCCGCCCAATCGTTGGCCTACCTGGATCGCACCGAAGGCATCGCGCCGTTGGAAGAAGCCGCTCGGGAAATTCCAGCGTTTCGATACGCGGCTTTGTCGGCACTGCAAAACATGCCGCACCCCAGCGCGGTTGATTCGTTGAAGAATCTTTTCGCTCAGTCAAGTTTAGAAACACGCTACGGCGCGTTCGTTTCGATTCGTCGTCGCGATGATGGACGACGAAAACTTGATGGCGAGATGATCGGTCAGGCACTGCGTCTGTATCAGATCGAAAGCGATGCACCGCCAGCAGTGGTACTGTCGCTGAATGAAGCTCCCGAAGTCGTCTTGTTCGGAGATGTCGCGCCGATTCAAATTGATCGCTATCTGATGGGACCGGGGGGATTCATCCTGAAACCGGAACCTTCTAACCCAAATAAAATTCGCGTGAGCCGTTTTAGCCCCGGGCAAGACGATCAACGAGTCATTGCTGATAATTCCGTCTCCGCGTTGGTCAAGGCGATTGTGGGCGTGGGAGGCGGCTATGGCGACGTGGTTTCAGTCCTGAGAGCGGCCAAGGACAAAGGTTGCATGAGCGACCAATTGGCCCTCAATCCGCTGCCCAAGCCACTGCGGACCTACTATCGCGATGGGATGACCAAGCAAGAAGAGAGCGAGGACGAAGACAAGTCAAAATCGATTTGGTCCGACCAAAGAAACGCTAAGTAGTTGACTTTGACGACTGAGCGACCAAAATCTCAGTCGCCATGCGAATACTCACTCTACTAGCTGCTGCAGCCGCAATCTCTCTTGTCGGTTGCCCGTCGTCTCCTTCTGCGATCTCGATGATCGGCGATGCTTCCAAGGTTTCAGCGAAGGAAGATGCCGCCCCGGTGGCTGCGCATGTGCAGCAATCGCTGAGCGATAATCTTGCAAAGCGAGGCTTGTCGACGGAGCTGCATGGAGCCTGGCAGGTTCTGCATGGCATCCTGGCTTACGGCCAAGACTTTACTTTACAAACCGGTCGGGGATCGCAGCCTGCGGTCGACTATCTGCTCAGCGGTGGTGCATTGGATGGTTTTAATCCGCGGGCAGGTGACATGATCGGATCGCCCCCGCGTCGTGGCGTGCGAGTCGAATTGCAGCCTGACAGCAAGATTGGACAAGGCCACCGCGATCAGTGGTTGGCCGTAATTTTGCAAAGCGGTGTCAGCGAAGACGACTCGATCACCACGGTTGATGGTGACTACACGATTCGCGATTGGATCAATCAAACGCAATTCGACGTTCCGCTGAATTTGGAAACGGAGTTTAGCTGGACGTTGATAGCGCTCACCGCACTGGACCCTACGACTCAAACCTGGGTCGCCCGAGACGGAGAGACGTACAGCACCGAACTGTTGTTGCAGTCCGAAGTTCAGCAGTATCAAGAAAGTGCTCAGTCAGGCGCTTGTGGCGGAACTCACCGCTTGATCGGAATCGCGATGGCACTGAATAAACGCCGCGCCGAGAAGCTGCCAATGGATGGCGTATGGGCAGAAGCTGAGCAAGTCGTCAGCGACGCGATCGAAGTCGCAAGGCAGAACCAGAACCCCGACGGATCCTATTCCACGTCCTATTTTCATCGACAAGGCTGGACCAGGGATTTGGGCGAATCGCTAGGAACGACCGGGCATGTGCTTGAGCTTTTGGCGATCGCTGCCCCTCAAGAAACGCTCAGTCAGCCTTGGATTGAACGTACCGCCAGACGCTTGTGCGAAATCTTAGACCAATGCGAAGGCATCGATCTGGAATGCGGTGTGCTCTATCACGCGTTGCACGGACTGGCCGAATTTCAAAAGCGAAGCGTGCAGGATTGAGTCGTTCTGATGTCTTTCATCAAACGCTAGATGTAAAACATGGTTTCATCACCATGGCGACTGCGTTCAACCAAGTCGCCCAGCGTGACGCGTTCGAGAACGCCGCGTGATGCCTCGGCTGCTTCTTCCCACGACCGTTGCAGCAGTTCGCCAGCCTTGGTCGTTTTGGTTCCCGTCTGGCAACCTGATTCCTGGCAACCGACCGCTTCGGCGATATCGAGCAAAGTGATTTCGTTAGGATCAACGGCCAATCGGTAGCCTCCCTGGCTGCCGCGGATGCTCTGAACCCATCCGACAGATCGCAGCGTGCGCAGGATTTGAACCAGAAAGGGGCCCGGCACTCCGTGACGATCCGTGATCTCACGAACCGCGACCGGCGCGTCATCGCCAGCGCGAACCGACAGCTCCAGCATTGCCAAGCAAGCGTAATGGACTCGAGCAGAAATCACCATATTTGACCTCTAGTCGTGGAGTCCACATTCGGTTTTCTTAAATCCGGCCCACCGGCCCGCTCGCTCATCTTCGCCTAGCGTCACGGCGCGTGTGCACGGCCAGCAGCCAACGCTTGGATAGCCTTTGTCGTGCAGTGGGTTGTACGGAATGTTTTCTTTGGTGATCAGACTCCAAACGTCTTTCTTGGTCCAATTCGCAAGCGGGCTGATCTTGACCAGCTGGAACTTGCTGTCCCAACCCACGATAGGAGCTTTCGCGCGAAACTCACTTTGGTCCCGGCGAATCGCACTCGCCCACGCATGCCAACCTTTGGCTGACTCGCGGAGTACTTTTAGCTTGCGATCACCGCAGCAACGTGTTGGATCCGTCTTGTAGACCGGGCCACCGTTGGCGGCTTCGTACTCTTGGACCGTTTGATCTGGGTACTTGAATTCGACTTCGATGCCGTAACGCTGCTTGACAGTTTCGCGAAGCTCGAGTGTTTCGTCGAACTGATATCCTGTTTCCAAATTAAAGATCGGTGTCTCGGGGGCGATCTTGGACAGCATGTGGATGATGGTCATGCCCTCTGGGCCAAACGCAGTCGCCATCGTGAACTTGGGCGCAAAACGCTCAACCGCCCAGCTCAAAACTTCCTGCGGCGTCGACGATTCCAGCTTGTCGCTATCGGCCGCCAACTCAGCCAGGAACTCATCGGTGGGAACCAACGGTGGATCCGCGGCCAACGCCCCTCGAGGCTCGCCGTCATCATCTGGGGACAGCACATTGAGTGAAGCTGGTTGGGTTGGCTTGGCGTTACCGCTTTGCGGCACCGGAATCTTCGACTCGCTCATAGTGGGCTCAATGGCCGAAAGGCGTGTGGACGAGAGTATTTGACGATAACGTGCGGCAGACATCCAAAATTCTTCAATCGGCTCGCAATGAGTGATACAGTACAAACATGATCACATTAGTCAAGTATGTTCATCGGCCACGGTGCCCCGCCAATTGAGCGATTTTGGCTCGATCGAGGGGCTTAACCACGTTTTGGAGCCAATTTGCACGCGCCAAGCCGGCTCGGGGCGTCTAAGTTGGACTCTTGAGGAAGGTGATTTGCAGGTTTCGCACTACTTCTAATCGGCTCTTTTTTATGTCACGACTAGCTTCAGCCGCGTTTTCGCCGCTCATCATTGCAACGTCCATCTCCAGTCTGTGGATCGCCGGCATCGGCTGTCCGTCGACGCTGAACGCCGAGCTGCCTCCTACCGATACGATTGAGCTGCGCGGCGGCGGGCAACTCGCCGGCAAAGTCCTGCGACAAGTCGAAACGCCCGAAGGCGGGTTCGTGTCCGTGCAGGTCGATGACGGGATCAGTGTCGCGATCGAAAAGGCTCGCGTTACACGGGTACGGACGGCGGACGAGCTTGCGAAGTACTCACAGCTCGCAGAAGCCGCCGGAGACGACCCAGAGAAGCACTATTTATTGGGGAAATGGTGCACTGCAAATCATTTGTCGCAGCAGCGGTTGTTTCACTATCAGCGCGCGATCACATTAAATCCCGAACACAATCTGGCTCGCGCGGCATTGGACTACGTCCGTGACGAGCGCGGAAACTGGATCCCCTACGCCGTCCAACAGCGGAATCGCGGATTGATCTGGGCCAAGGGTGGCTGGAAATTTCCCGAAGTGGTTGCCAAGGATCGGTTTCAAGATGAAGCCAATGTGAAGGCCAGCAAGTGGATCAAGCAAGTCGCGCAGCTGCGAAGCCAGTTTCTGGGGCGAGGCAAGAAACAGCAAGAAGCCTGGCAAGAGATCCAGGGCATTCGCGACCCGCTTGCCGCAGGGGCGATTGCGGGCGAGTTTGAAAAATCGCGTGGCAAAAATATCCAGCCCCGTGCACTGCGTTTGGAATGGGTCAAACTGCTGGGACGTTTTCGCAACTCAGTCTCGGTGCGTTCATTGGTGCTTGCCGGAATCGATGAACCCGATGCCGTCGTGCGCGAAGCTGCGTTGGCGGAACTAAAAAAATACGGCTGGGACTCTGCGATCGCCACGTACGTACCCATGTTGGCGCCCAAGAACAGCAGCGACAATGTGCGACGTGCGCTGAGAGGTTTGACGTATTTTCCTCAGTCCCACCTCGCGATGACTTACGTCAATGCGTTGATCACCACGCACATGCAAGTCGTGCCCCAGGGCCCCGGCATTTCGACCGGGTTTAGCGACACCGGCAGCAGCGGTTTCACGACGGGGTCTGACAACAAACCCAAACCTGTCCGGCGGAAAAACACGGATGCGTTGACGCTGCTGAAAATGATCGAACCCGATGTTGACTACGGTTTCAATCAGCAGGCGTGGCGTGAATATTTCGCCGCAAAATTGACCGCGTACCGTGGCAACTTACGTCGAGATCCGTAGGCTGGCCGCCATTATGATTGAAACAGCGTCGGCAACATGCGGTCAAACTGTCCTCGTGTCAGCACCGATTCGATCCCAGCCGATTTGGCGGCATCTAATTTGGCCACCTGCACGTGCGGCCCGTAGGCGATCACCTTGGCGTCGGCACACAGATTGGCACACTGCTCTGGCAAATCGCCAGTCAGTTTGCTCATCGTTGCCAAGTCCAAAATCACGTAGCGAATAACGCCCCCTGCATCTTCGGGCAATCGTCCGCTCAATTTGAATTCCAGTCCCGCATTTTCGGCCGCTCCGCGCACACGCGAGGCAAACATCAAATCGCCGGAAAGGAAGACAACAACGCCCGAAAAATCTGCTTCGGGCGTTTGGGGGTGGGGTTGCTCGTTCACTTAAGCACGTTTCTCGACTTCGCCCTTCATGAACTTCAAACCTTCGCTGGCCAGCGTGATTTCGTCCTTGTACATCCGACGCCAGATTTTGGTTGCGGCAGCAATTTCGGGAAGTGACAACCCGAACGCTTCGATCACCATCCAGCTATCGTAGCCGCTTTTGCTGATCGCATCAAAGTTGTCATCCCATCGTACGATGCCCGCACCTGGGGTGCTGCGATCATTTTCGCTGATGTGGATGTGGACCAGTTTGTCACCGCCAGCACTGACCGCATCGGCAATCGATTTTTCTTCGATATTGCTGTGGAAAGTGTCGTACATCATGCCGCAGGCAGGGTGATCGACTTCGCGCACAAAACGCGCCGAGTCGGCATGCGTGTTCAAGAAGTAACACTCAAATCGGTTCAGTGCTTCGACGCCCAATTGCACGCCGACTTTGCCCGCATGCTCAGCGACAGCCCGCATGCTTTCGACGCCCCATTTCCATTCGTCTTCGGTCGGGCCTTCGCCGCTGAAGTATCCGATCGCGGAATGGTAAGGGCCAACAAGTGTCTCAACACCCGCCGCAGCACAACAGTCGAGAGTCTTTTTAGTCAGCTCCACCCCTTTGGCGCGAATCGCTGCGTCCGGTGAAATCGGGTTGTCTTCTTCGCCACGAATTGTCACCGCGGTGCGGCCTAGCCCCATGTCGTCGAGGTGTTTTCCCAACCCGGCGTAGTCCAAATCCAAGTTGAACATCGGCAATTCGACGCCATCGTAGCCGACGTCTTTCAGTTGTTTGCAAACTGGCAGTAGTTCATCGGTGACTTCGCCGGACCAAAGCAACAAGTTCATTCCGTATTTCATTCGTCTCTCACAAAAAAATCATTGGATAACGTGAGCCGCTGGCGCTAGCCACGGGCTATCCACCAACACCTGGGGGACTCACCGTCGGCTCACGAGCAAATTATTCAGAAAAAAGCCGCGAAGGGAACCGACCCATCTGGCGGCGTTAACAATCGTTCTCGACGAGATTCTATCAGTTTCGACGCTCCAGGGAGCCAGTCGAGTAGGGAATCAGGAAGCGGTGCCAATTTCACTCGCTTCATCACTTGGTTCAGACGAAACAGAAGCCGGTCGTGCTCTAGGTAGTCGAACAGGAACCGCATCTCCACAAAACGCCCCACCGTTGCTTGTAGTTCGTCGGTTGGCTTACCCGTGATCTGATTCACGCATCGCTGAATGTCCTGGTGCGAGACGTCATCAAGCATCGCATAGTACCGCTCGCCGATCGATGGATCATCGCGAATCCAAAACGCGTCCAGCAGCATTTCAATCAGAATGTGGCCGACAAAGGTAGGCCGGAATCCAGCGTCACCGGGCAACAGGTCACGTAGTTCAACTGCCAGCCGCATGTTTGTTTCGACAAACGCTTGCGTGCCGTGGAACCACTTGTCGTCTTCGATATGACGAATGATTCCCGAAGCAACCAGTCGAAGCGATTCATCGTCGCTATCGAGAAACTGCGAGGCTAATTTGCCGCGTGCGCGAATCTTGCGATCCACCACACTTAACCAGTCCGGCACCGCCGTACAAGAAGCCAACAACGGAGTGTCAAAATAAGGCATCGCATGGCAAAGGAAATTCATGCCGTCAGCGTATCAGTATTTCGCCTTTTTCTCCACAGCCGACGGCTTGAACCAGGGCAAGTCACTTTTTGAAAATGGGGCAACTGCTAGCGGAACGGCGCGAGCCGTCCGGTGCGTCAAAGACTGGATGGCTTGTGCTATTTCGCTAAAAACAAACCTCGACTCTTCGGAAATTGATTCGCCCTGTGCTTGAAACGGCACCGGCGGCTATGGATATATTCCGCCGCTAAATTACAGTGTTCCTTCCATGGGCCTTTGTTTCGTTTGTGATTCAGGTGTTTTCAATGTGTCGTCAGTTGTCACTGTTTCTATTACTGCTTTTCGTTAGTTTATCCACCGCGAGTGGCGACGAATTGCCAACACTCTTGTTTGATGACGTCGTCGTCAATGAAGGGGAAGCGGTTACGTTACAGCTGCGGTTATCTGCACCCTCCTCTCATCCGGTACGTCTAACTGCATCGACTCGATTTGGAAACGCGATTTCCGGCCGCGATTTTGCCTCCAAGTCCCAAAGGATTACCTTTGCGCCCGGCGTTACTGAAATGTCAGTGTCTTTCCAGACCAAAGAAGATGATATCGATGAACCAGACCAGTTCTTTTGGGTCTTCTTTCGCAATCCACAACGAGTGGATTTGGTATCGAATCGAGCTCGTGTGACGATCCGTGACAATGACGCCGAGCCGACGATTCGTTTTGATCGCACCGTTCAGTCTTTTGTCGAAGGAACAAATGGCGGCATCACGAAGGCGAACATTCGCGTCCGGCTAAGCCATCGTAGCGAAAAGAAAATTCGGTTCACCGTTCACACCGCCCCCAATACGGCAACGGAACTTGAGTTTTCGCCCGTTGCCCAGCGCGTGCTCTTTCAATCCGCGGGAATTGTTTTCAATTACGTGGTCAACCTCGTTCCCGATTCGGATCTGGAGGGGCGGCAGCAGTTCTATTTGTACATGCGCAATCCTTCCAACGCAGAACTTGTGTTGGACGATCCAGAGGCCGATCGAATTCGCACAACGATTCGAATTCTAGATGACGATCATCTGGTCATTCCCGCACCTATCGATCCAGCTAGTAGTTTTGCCTGGATTGGCACATTTGGGCGACGGTTTACCGATGCGGAACTGGACGCGATTGCGACCAATACCAAATTTGTCGTGTTGGCAAAATTTCACGCATTCTTCGATATCGAAACTCACAACGAAGAAACGGAACTGCTCAGACAACGCAATTCGGAACTGAAAGTACTGCCCTATTTCAACGCGAAACACTGGTTCGTCGAAAGCCGTTGGGGGACGACGCCCGACGAAGACTGGCTGCTCAAAGACGCTGGCGGAAATTTGGTTCGTATTTCGACCGATCGTTCGGACGCCAACTATTACGATTTAAGAAACCCCGAATGCCGTGCTTGGATTTTGGCCACGATCGCACTTTGGCTGGACACGGGGCTCTATGACGGAATCGCTTTTGATTCCGCTGGCCCGATCGGCGACTACGGCGAAGCTACTTTCTGGCAAGATTTGTTAGGCGGTCAAACCGAAATCGATGCTTGGAATGCAGGGCTCGCATCCTTGCTTCAGGATACGAAGACATTGTTAAATTCGCAGGGCTACTCCGTTATTTTCAATGGCATCGGTCAGTCGAACCTGCGTGGGGCGGATCGCGACACATTCCAATTGGCATACACCGACGGAGCGCTGAACGAATCATTCGCGATCGAACCTTTCGGCATGCTTCGATCCTCGTTGCTTGACGACATTGATCTGATGCAACTTGCTGACGACAAAGTTCTGTTGATGAAAACCAACGTCTATCACGACGGTGATCAGACGCGAACAGTGCGGATGGGCCGATTCGCGTACGCGTGTTTTCTGATGGGCTGGGTGCCTGGGCAATCGTATTTCAAGTTTGGCGTCGATGATTTTTATACGACCGCGGAGTTAGAAGACTTCCCCGTTGAGCGGCAGCTGGCAATCGGATTACCGCTCGGAACCTATACGTTGGCAGACGATATTCTGCAACGAGAGTTTGAGCACTACTCCATCTATGCGAACCTTTCTGAATCCGAAAAAACGATCTCCCACGGATCGACGTCCGTCACGATTCCGTCAATGGATGCAATGTTCCTTGAACGCACGGAGTAAAAAAAAAGTTGATTTGTTTTCAACCGCTGAGCGAATACCCAGGTCGAGTGACAAAAGAACTTCAATGGGTCAACAACGTGACGCTTGTCTAAAATCTTGCATGAATAGAAACGACGAGTGTTGCACAATCCGAACATTCATCGCTGGGGATAAACTCAGGGCACTGCAAAGCAGTAGGCTGAGCAAAACATGAATCGTCATCGGCCGGACTTACTTGAAACCGGACCAAGAAGCTGACCAGTTGGTTTTCAATTCAGTTCGGGGTTAAGGGAATACTGTCGAGGCTATCAGCAACTTCGCCGCGGGGTTGGCAGCAAAGTCAGCAGATCCTAGGTGCAGAGTCCGATCGTCTAAAAATTGTCGCCATCGATTAGACCACCGAGCGAGCCTAAGATGGAACCTTCGCCTTTGCCGCCGCTACCGGCGTTCATCAGGACGCGACCAGCGAGTCTTGAGAACGGCAGGCTCTGTAGCCAGACGCGGCCGGTGCCGCGAAGTGTCGCCAGGAAGAGACCTTCACCGCCGAAGAACATGCTCTTTAGATTTCCGGCTCGTTCGATGTCGTACTGAATGTGTGGTTCAAATGCGACCAAGCAGCCCGTGTCGACTCGCAAGGTTTCGTTGTTCAGTTCGCGCTCGATCACCGTGCCGCCGGCGTGGATAAATGCCATCCCGTCGCCGACCAGTTTTTGCAGGATGAAGCCTTCGCCGCCGAAAAGTCCCGCGCCAATTTTCTTGTTGAATGCGATCGTGACTTTGGTGCCGTGCGCCGCGCAAAGAAACGCATCCTTCTGACACAAAAGATCGTTGCCTGCGATCGAAGCCAAATCGATGGGAATGATCTTACCGGGATACGGTGCCGCGAATGCAACATGACTTTTACCTTGGCCTTGGTGCGTAAAGTGAGTCATGAAAATAGACTCGCCCGTGACCGCGCGTTTTCCCGCACTAAGCACTTTGCCAAAGAACCCTTGTTCGGGTTCGGAGCCATCACCCATCTTAGTTTCAAAATGAATGCCCTCTTCCATGTAGGTCATCGCACCCGCTTCGGCGATCACTGTTTCGGCCGGATCCAGTTCGACGATCACCATCTGCATATCGTCGCCCACGATTTCGTAATCAACTTCGTGACAATACTGTCGGCTGGGTCTCGACGTCACAATCGCCTCGGCAATGGCGATCTCCGTTTCAGGCACGTCCAGAACCGATTGGCAGGATGGGCAGCGAACTCGGCGGCCAGCATATTGATCCGAGACACGAAGTTCTTTGCCACAGTCGCAGTAGAGGTTCATCGTTGAATAGTTCTGGGCTATTGGAAATGTTTCAGCGAAAAATACTCGCGGAATCAGTAACAGGCCGAAACCGCGTTGTTTGGGGGCGCTGCGATTGTGTGGTAGCAGGCAATGACAATTTGGCTGCAGCGAACGGCGTTGTACGTGAGGGAAAATCTACTTCGGGACGTTTTTTTGCCCGTCTTAGTCCTTCAGCACCGGCGATTTTTTGCATAGAATTGGTAGTAGAATAGATTCCGTGTTCCTTCTCGTTGAAAGAGAAACAATGCTTTCCCTGCAGGCGTTTCGACCCGCACTTGTTGCTCTAGCGGTTTCCCTTTTCGCGTGTAGCACGGAAGCTGCCATCGTATTCAATTTGTTCGGTCAACCCGGAACCTTCGACAACAACTCGACGGCAATGTTGACAGTTGGTGGCATCACCGCGACATTTGACGCAGGATCGGATAATCTCAACTCGAATGCAATGACGTTCGGCATTAGCGACGGCAACAATACCTCGGCAAATAATGGTGATGCAATTGGTGGTAATGAAGTGCTTACGATTACGTTTGACCAAGTTGTGAATGTGACTCAGGTGGTTGCGACGAATCTAAGTACTACCGAGCAGATTCTTGCGACGATCGGTTTAAGTCCTCAGATATCGCTTGATGATACCGGAGACGCTATAGATACGTTCAATTTTTCGTCATCAAATGAAGTGGCTGTGGGGCAGTCGTTTGTCCTTGAGGCCTCCGGGGGAGACTATAGCTTGACGAGTTTTAGTGTGACGGCAGTGCCTGAGCCTGCGTCTTTGGGGTTCCTTGCGATTGGAGGTGTGGTGCTATTGAATCGCCGTCGGCGTAGTGCCTCGAGACTACTGCCAAAGCAAGAAGCCGACGCGTCGGAACTGCCTGAGCGGTAGTCGGCTTACACAGACGTAAGATCTCTCGTTTTAGGCGAGATGGGCACAGAGCTATGGTCTGAAATCGTCGGGGGCTTATCAGTTGCCGTGGTAAGATTCTGCTTTCTGAGAAACTCATTTCTGAGCCTCGCAACTACGCCTTATTGCCAACTGGATCGAGTGAGATCGCAATCGCTTGCTGTCGGGCAGCTTTGGTTTGTGTTGCTCTCCGTTGTTGCAGCTTCGTGGGATCTGAAATACATCTAGCGCCGTCGTCTTCATCACCGAGTTTGAAGAGGAGTGTTTCGTATTCACCAAGTTCACGAGCCTTGACTCCGAGGGAACTAAGTAGGCAACGGTCAGCACACCTTCATCTATAAGCACTGCTCCACGCTATGATTGTTGTTCTGTGTGACACGGCTCGCGTAGATTTGCAGTAAGGTTGTCGAACGCCCTCAGAAAAGTGACGTTGTAGTTTCAGGATAGCCTGAAATCAGTGTCACACGAGAATGATAGTGGGTTGTGCATGGATGGAAGCTTTCGCCAAGTGAAACGCCGAGGCAGTATTTCAATATTCGTTTGCAAGCACAATTGCCGCCGAAAAGCGGCTGACAATCTGGAAAGAACAAAGGCGGAGTTGATGTCGCTCGGTGATCAAAATGACAATCCTGTCGAAGAGCACGAGTGTTTCCATGAAGATGGATCTCGTGTCGTCTACTTGCCGGTTACAAATCGGATCGCGGACCGAAAAATACGCACGCAAGCGATCATCAGTGAGTTGATCGCTAGTGATGGCGGGGAGCGGATACTGGATATTGGTGGTAACGAGTATCAATCTTTTTGTCAGGAGCAAGGCATCGAATACACGATGCTGAATCTCGCATCACCGCAGCGCACTGGAACGGGCGGCTATCACGGTGGCGGAATGACGTATGACGGTCGCACGTTACCCTTTCCTGCTGGGGAGACGTTTGACTTGGTGATCTTGAACTTTGTGCTGCATCATGCAGCTGAGAATGCCCTGCCGATTTTGCGGCAGGTGAAAGAGATTGCTGCTCGGTACGTCTTGATAGGAGAAGATCTCACTGGGATTGACTACGCCGCCAGTTGGCATGATCGAAATCATAAGCACCAGCCTGGTGGCGTGTTTCGTTCGGACCAAGAATGGCGATTGCTGTTGTCAATGTTCGGTCTGCCTGTTTTGCGTCAGTACGTCATTCGACGAGAGGACGATGTTGATCCGGGCAGGGTCTACCGTTGCATGTATTTATGTTCGGTCGATTAGTGTTCCGTTGGTGCCCTGTGCCGAATGCGGTCCGAATCGGATCGGAGGTGATTCATCTAGCCAGGCCGAAACTCTTGACGATGATCGCAACGGAAGTATGACGACCGTGTCGGCGACCATCATCAATGGGGCGAACCAGGCCGGGACGCGACATATCGCAAACAAACGGTGCAATGCGCGCACGAAAAAAACCCCTTTGTTGTCGAAACAACAAAGGGGTTTTAAAAATCTGGCAATACCTACTTTCACGCTGGTGTGCACTATCATCGGCTCGGAAAGCTTAACTACTGTGTTCGGGATGGGAACAGGTGGGACCTTTCCGATATGGTCGCCAGAAAGACTTGCCGACGGATATTTCGCCACCGACAAGCCGGTGTTTGGTAATTGATATTTGCGATTGAGACTTAAGCCCTTCTAGCAGCTGTCTGTATCCTTATACGATCCAAAGTCGGTTAGGACTTTGAGTGCGGGATATCGACGGCCAAATCTTCGCCCGTTAGTACTGGTTAGCTTAACTGGTTACCCAGCGTACACGTCCAGCCTATCAACCTGGTAGTCTTCCAGGGGGCTCTCGTTCTATTGAACAACGAGTCCTAATCTTGGAGTGGGCTTCACGCTTAGATGCTTTCAGCGTTTATCCTTTCCGAAGTTAGCTATCCAGCCGTGCCGCTAGCGCGACAACTGGTACACCAGAGCTTCGTCCAACTAAATCCTCTCGTACTAAAGTTGAATCTCCTCAAGACTCGAACGCCCACGGCAGATAGGGACCGACCTGTCTCACGACGGTCTGAACCCAGCTCACGTACCACTTTCATTGGCGAACAGCCAAACCCTTGGGAGCTTCTACACCCCCAGGATGTGATGAGCCGACATCGAGGTGCCAAACCGCATCGCCGCTGTGGACGCTCGGATGCGATAAGCCTGTTATCCCCGGAGTACCTTTTATCTGATGAGCGATAACCCTTCCATTCGGGATTACCGGATCACTAAGACCAACTTTCGTTCCTGCTCGACTTATGAGTCTCGCAGTCAAGCACACTTCTACCTTTACGCTCTACGCCTGATTGCCGACCAGGCTGAGTGTACCTTTGTACTCCTCCGTTACTCTTTGGGAGGAGACCGCCCCAGTCAAACTGCCCGACTGACACTGTCCTTCGCCCCGATTCAGGGGATCGAAGTTAGAATTAAAATATGACCAGGCTGGTATTTCAACAACGACTCCTTCGACACTAGCGTGCCGATCTCAAAGTCTCCCAGCTATCCTACACAGAACATATCTCAACCCAATATCAGCCTACAGTAAAGGTTCACGGGGTCTTTCCGTCTAACCGCGGGTACGTGGCATCTTCACCACGACTACAATTTCACCGGGTCGGTGGTTGAGACAGTGCTCAAATCGTTACGCCTTTCATGCAGGTCGGAACTTACCCGACAAGGAACTTCGCTACCTTAGGACCCTCATAGTTAGGGCCGCCGTTTACTGGGGCTTCGGTCGCGGGCTTCGCCCCGAAGGGCTAACTCTCTTCCTTAACCTACCAGCACCGGGCAGGCGTCAGTCTCTATACATCCACTTGCGTGTTAGCAGAGACCTGTGTTTTTGATAAACAGTCGTTAGAGCCGATTTTCTGTGGCCTCTCTCAGCGTGAACCAAAAGAGGCGCCCCTTATCGCGAACTTACGGGGCCATTTTGCAGAGTTCCTTAACCACCGTTCTCCCGAGCGCCTTAGAATTCTCATCTCGCCTACCTGTGTCAGTTTTAGTACGGTTAGCTGTATGCATAACTTAGCTGCTTTTCTTGGACGTCCTTCCAATGACTTCGAGAACTTAAACGCTCTCGAGCTCAACCTTGGCTTATGTCGGGTGATTTAGTCCCCAACACCTCAGTTTTCGCTACGGACATTTCTAGTCGTACCGCTCACTTTTCGGACGCCGTCCCAGCATCGAACATACAGCCAGCGCAGGAATGTTGACCTGCTATCCATCGTCTACGCCTTTCGGCCTTGACTAAGGGACCGGCTAACCCTGGGCGGAATTGCCTTCCCCAGGAAACCTTAGGCTTTCGGCGAACAGGATTCTCACCTGTTTTATCGTTACTCATTCCGGCATAATCACCCGATAGACCCGACACCACTCGTTACCGTATGGCTTGTTTCTGTCTATCGGCGCTCTCCTACCACTCTAGATAAATCTAGAATCCGCTGCTTCGGTGTACTACTTACTCCCGTTCATTATCGGCGCAGAAATGCTCGACTGGTAAGCTGTTACGCACTTTTTAAATGGTGGCTGCTTCTAAGCCAACATCCCAGCTGTCACGGCACTTCAACTTCCTTAGTGACTAAGTAGTCCTTCGGGACCTTAGCAGGCGATCTGGGTTGTTTCCCTCTCGACCCTGGAGCTTATCCCCCAGGGACTGACTGCCGAGATAATTTTACCGGTATTCGGAGTTTGGTTCGGTGAGGTACCCCGGGAAGGGCCCCCATCCGATTCAGTATCTCTACCCCCGGTAAATAGTGGCTCGACGCTATCCCTCAAGATATTTCGGAGAGAACGAGCTATCTGCTGGTTTGATTACACTTTCAGTCCTCCCCACAAGTCATCCCCTCAGTTTTCAACCTAAGTGGGTTCGGTCCTCCACGCAGTTTAACCCGCGCTTCAACCTGCTCATGGGTAGATCACACAGCTTTCGCGTCTGCAGCATACGACCAATTTTCGCCCTATTCAGACTCGGTTTCCCTTGGGCTTCGTCCCGTAAAGACTTAACCAAGCCGCATACCACAACTCGCCGGATCATTATGCAAAAGGCACGCCGTCACCCGTGACGTAAACGCCATAGGGCTCCGACCGCTTGTAGGCACATGGTTTCAGGTTCACTATCCTCCCCTAGACGGGGTTCTTCTCACCATTCACTCACGCTACTGGTTCGCTATCGGTCATTAAAGAGTATTTAGCCTTACGGAATGGTCTCCGTGGATTCAGTCCAGGTTTCACGTGACTGGACCTACTCAGGTGCTCCTACTGTGACTACTTACTTTCGTATACGGGACTGTTACCCTCTGTGGTGATCCTTTCCAGAATCTTCTACTAGCAGCAATCAATCAGATGTTGGAGTCCTACAACCCCTCGGAGGAAACCTCCAAGGTTTGGGCTGTTCCGCTTTCGCTCGCCGCTACTTACGGAATCGATTTTTCTTTCTCTTCCTCTGGTTACTTAGATGTTTCAGTTCACCAGGTTGTTACGTGCCTGCCTATGTATTCAGCAGGCCGTTTTCAGGAATCCCGGGATCATAGCTTGTTTGTCAGCTCCCCCAGGCATTTCGCAGACTTCCACGCCCTTCTCACTTTTAATGCCAAGACATCCCCCATGTGCCCTTAGTAATTTGGCCGTCGAAATCCCGAACTCAATACTTAAGCCAAGTGACTTAAGCACCAAAATCGCAATCGCGAGCAGTTTCATTACTGAACGATATCACATGTGTTGGTTACCAATCATGTCGGACCTAAGACCGACGACGTCTTTGAGATATCCAGCAGGAGTAACTCAAAGCCTCAAGGTAACCACGTTGCACAGAATCCTATAAGAATACATTTGCGTTGAATCACAAATTGTGAAGTGACTCAACGACGCTACTTAAAGAACTTGTATCTTTAAAAACAACAAACTCAATCGATTCACCTCGACCTAAGTCTTGGTTCATCTCATAAGCATATTGCTCAATCAGATGCCAATTACCAAACAACCAAATTGTTAAAAATCAATTACTTGTTGATCAGCAGACCCGGAGGCCAGATCCCAACAAGGGACGCTGCGGTGAGCAGCCGGGCGACTTCAAACAACGAAGTCAGCCGGTTGTTCACAACAAGTGAGGCGGGAAGATAGCGATGCTAAATCCTGTCGTCAAGTGTCAGGTGAGATAATTCTCAAATGATTTTCTTGGCGACTGCCTCCGAGTCTTTCGCGGTCATTCGACTGAGTTTGTTACCTCGATCGAAGCCTGGCAAGACTCGAGCTGCAAGCTTGTCAGTCCGTGTCGCGGAGGTGACTTGCTTGCGAGAAGAGAAAGATAGCGATCTGCGGTTTCGGGTCAACACCTCTTGGGACAATCTTTGAGATAAAAACACTTTTCCCGTGTTTTGCCGAGTGAGTCTCATCGGCTTTTTCAGGCCGTAAGCCTGACATCTTCTCTAGCTTTCGTAGGTTTTCACGGTTGGTGACGTTTTACGGCGGCCATGCAACCAGATTTGGCAGCGGTTCGACTGGCTTTGAGGTGCGATGACCCATCGGCGGCTGTGCCGGTGAACCGTGAGACGGAGTATTGGTGAGGTCGGATATGGCCGCACTTTGTTTTCATCGGAGGCCTTTGATGTTGAGTATTTTCTTTCCGCGGGCGTGCTTTTGTGTTGGTGGTGCTTTCGGATTGCCCCGTTTGGTCTGCGGTCAGGCATCGATGTTTAGAGGTTCGGCTGAAAGTAAGGCGTTTTGGCGATGGTGCAGTCGCTTCGATCTGTTTTCAAGGCAATGTGTCGATTAGATTTGGTTTCTGGCGGTCTGTTTGCACCTCCCCCATTGCGTTTTGTTTGGTGGGCACGAGCATCGCGAAGGGGTTTGAGCAGGCCAGGATTCATCTCAATAGTTCGCAGTTCGACGTGTCGATCGAGTCTGTTTCAGCAAAGTCTTTACATGTCATCTCGCCGCAATCGCACCGATTCACCGGTGCAAAAACAGGCATCTTCGTACCGTCGCGTTTCGTGCCGGATCGGTCGTTTAAGTCGTAAAATGCTGAGTCAAAGCGACATTCGTGACGCTTGGCGGTCGCGCACGCGGGCCGCTCTGCGTCTCGCTATCGGAGGTTCGGGGGGCAGTCGTATTCGCTTCGGTTTTGGGTGGATTTTGCGAGGCGTTTGGGGCTGTTTCGTTCAGCGCTGGACGGTGGTTTCGCAGCAGGTGGTTTCGCAGCAGGTGGTGCGTCGGCAGCGGCGTATGATGGTCGCGCAGAATCTGGAGCGAAGGCAATTGTTGGCAGCGGATTGGTTGCCGGCTGCGGCCGAGGTTGGGCTGCAGAGTGACGTTCAAATGATTCAGCAATACACAGTGGGAGAGCTAATTCCGACTTCGGCTGTGCAGACGCCAATGCAGAATTTGCACAACCGTTTCGATGTGAACGCCGACAATGCGGTCACTCCGCTCGATGCGCTCAACACGATCAATTATTTGGCGAGCCCGGTGAGCGTGCAGGCCGATTTGACCGCTCCCAAAACCAATGGTGGTCAAGGCTTTTTTCCGGACGTGGATGGTGATGGGGCGGTATCGCCCGTCGATCTTTTGGAAGTGCTCAACGAGTTAGCGGCCATGAATCGGTCTGAGCGTTCGGAACGCTTGGAGGCGATTAGTCAGTCCGAGACGTTTACCCAGGCGGCACCTGAGCCATCGGCAAACACAGCGTGCACCGTGGTCGAAGTCGGCTTGCTGGCCACCGTGGATGTGGACGACGGAAGCTTGATTGCCGATTCAATCACTTGTTTGGCCAGCTACATCGATGCAACCCCGACGGTCGATCGTGGGATGGTGACTGTGTCGCAAAGCACGGCGTTTTCCGAGTCACTGCGTCTCCAGGACGACATCGTTTTGAACATCCAGGACGGTGTCACGTTGACGCTGGATACGTATCTGGATCCGTCGGACTTGATCAACGGTGGGCCAGCGATTCGTTTGAACAACACGACGGGATCGGGCGTGACGGGATCGGGCACGTTGGATTTTGCAGGCAACTCGCGTCAAGGCATTTACGGCGTGGCTATGCATGACGCGGTGATCGGCAATGTGGACGCCACCGGGCTGGATCCAGCAAAATTGAGGGTGGTTGGCTGGCAATACGGAGTGTTTTTTGCGTCGACCGTGGATGTCGCGGCCAGTAATTTGACGATTGCGAATTTGGAGATCACGGAGCCTCATTCCACTTTCGTCGAGTATCCCCTGACGGTGACGAATCGCCCTGGTGCCAATGGCCAGTGGGTCGACGGATTAACGGTCACGAATCTCTTGGTCGATGGTGGGCAACCGGACGGACTGGGCGGAAAAGTCGGCGGCGCACACGGCGTAAATAATCCTTTTACAGCCGATCAAATTGCGATTCAGGGAGTCCATAACGCAACGCTGACCAACGTGGAATCGTTGAACGGGGGCGAAAACGGACTGACGGTTTCGTGGGGATCCAGGAACGTCGTTTTGACTGACGTGACGATCGACAATCCCGATGCGCATGCCTTTAACATCGGCGGCAGTGGGCAGGCGATCGATGTGGTCAGCGAAGCGGGGTTTGTGCAAGGGCAGCAGATTGTTGGTGTCACGTCGGGAACAACTGCCGAAGTCTTTCAGGTTTATCCCGGGCGAATCTGGGTGAAGGACACCGGCGGCAACCGCTTCGCAATCGGCGAAGTTTTGGACGTGACGGATGCGGGGGTTTCGGTTTCGACGACGGTGATCAAAGCTTTCCGAACCGAGAACATCACCGTCGAAAACGCGGCGACTAAGCAGGCGGGCCGTAACATCCATTCAGCGGTCAACGGGGATGGCGATCTGATCGCTTTTTCGGATGTGTTTATTCAGCAAGGCAATAACATCGCGATCAATAACAGCCAGTTTGATTCGCTGGGGCGAAGCGATGGAGCGACTGGCGTAGCGGACCATTACGGAATCAACGCGGCGATCTCTATGTTCAGCATCAGCGGCAATGAGTTCGTGAACTATGGCGACAGCCAAACGCCTGTGGTGACCAGTGCGAATACAACGCAGAGTGCGGGAACGCCTGAATCAAACGCGATCGATGGCACAGTAGACGCCGACGCGATTGTCGGAACGGTTTTCGCTGACATCATCGTCGGTGAAGGTGGAGACGATTGGCTGCAAGGACGTGACGGCAATGATTGGATCGAGGGTGATGACGGAGCCGATTTACTCTCGGGCGAAAACGGAGATGACACGATTGATGGCGGCGCGGGCGACGACTATCTGATCGGAGGCGATGACGACGATCATTTGGTCGGTGGGATGGGCGTTGATGAGCTGTTTGGTCAAGACGGAGCAGACGTTTTGACAGGCGGTGAGGACGCGGATTATTTGAGTGGTGGCGACGGTGATGACCAGCTCGATGGCGGCACCGGATCGGACACGATTATCGGTGGGCAAGGTCACGACACGATCATGGCAGGCGATGGCGATGATACGGTTCGTGGGATCGGCGGGGACGACAGTATCAGTGGCGGGGCTGGCGTGGATCAGCTTCAGGGCGAAGGCGGCAGCGACACGATCTTGGGTGGAAGCGGTGACGATCTGATTCAAGGTGGACTGGGCGCCGACCAGTTAGATGGTGGAGACGATGATGATTTTGTTTCCGGCGAAGAAGGCAACGACACGGTGTCGGGCGGACTGGGGACCGATGTGGTTTACGGCGGCGACGGAAATGATTGGGTGTCGGGCGAAGATGGCGACGATACGCTTCGCGGTGATGCGGGTAACGACACCATCGATGGAGGCGATGGCGATGATTCGTTGGATGGTGGCGAAGGGAATGACCAGCTAAGTGGTGGCATTGGCGATGACAATCTCAAAGGTGGTCTTGGCAGCGATGTGTTGGATGGCGGTGATGGCCGCGACATCGCAGATTATCGCAATGCCGTGACAGGCATCACGGTCGATTTGCTGGATCCGACGTTGAATCTGGGCGCCGATGCGGTCGGTGATACTTACGTTGCAGTGGAAGATTTGTACGGCACAGCTCTTGCCGATGTTTTGTTTGGCAGCGGCCAAGACAACTGGCTCAACGGTGAAAACGGGAATGACATTCTCTACGGCCGCGATGGTGACGATACGGTCAACGGAGCCGAAGGCGATGACACGTTGATTGGTGGTCCGGGCGCGGATGAACTGCGCGGCAACGATGGTGTCGATACAGCCAGCTACGCTGATTCGTTAACGGGGGTGACGATTGACATTGAGTCGTTGTCGACCAACACAGGTGATGCTGCGGGGGACCAGTACTTTGCCGTCGAGCGAATTGTTGCGACCAGCCATTCGGATCAGCTGTGGGGCAGCGGAGCGGTCGAGATTTTCATCGGGGGAGCGGGCGACGACAATCTGAATGGACGCGGTGGTGACGATATTTTAGAAGGCGGCCAGGGAGATGATGTTCTGGAGGGCGGCATCGGCAGCGATGTGATTCGCGGCGGTGAAGGAATTGATACGGCGACTTATGTCAGTGGAAACGGCTGGGTAAAGGCATCTTTGTCCGATCCATTGTTCAATGAGGGCGCGGCGATCGGTGACACTCTCGAAGACATCGAAAACCTCAGCGGCACCGATTTTAATGACACATTGGAAGGCGACGCGTCGGCAAATATTCTGTCCGGTGGCTTGGGCAGAGACGAATTGCGCGGTTTTGGCGGCGACGACTTATTGCTCGGCGGCGACGGTGAGGACAAATTGATTGGCGGGCTGGGGGCGGACGATCTGCGCGGCGGGGACGGCATTGATCGGGCTGACTATCAGAGTGCGGGCGCCGGGGTGGTGGTTGATCTATTGGCGCTGGTGTCGAACGCCGGTGAAGCCGCTGGCGACTTATTTACCGACGTCGAAAACATTGGCGGATCACTCTTCGCGGACAGCTTGTACGGCGATGAGGGAGTCAACGAAGTCGTCGGTGATTTAGGTGATGATTGGTTGTTTGGACGCGGCGGCGATGACGTTTTGATTGCCGGCGATGGCGATGACACGTTGGACGGTGGGAGTGGTGCTGATGTGATCAACGGCGGCTTGGGCAGCGATGTCGCGACCTACGCACGTGCAGGATCGGGGGTCACGATTGATTTGATCACGCCAGCGTCAAATGCCGGCGAAGCATTTGGCGACACGTTCTTTTCCATCGAGCAATTCATCGGTAGCGATTGGGATGATGTTTTTCTGGGCAGCTTGGGTGGCAATGTATTGATGGGCGGCGCGGGCAATGATTTTCTGAATGGACGCGGTGGGCCCGATACGTTGATGGGAGGCGAAGGAGATGACGTTTTGGAAGGCGACACTGGCGCCGACCAGTTGCACGGCGGCAGCGGAATTGATGCGGCGAGCTATGCAGGAGGCGCGACGTTTGTCCGTGCTTACCTTTTCGATTCGCTGTTGAACAAAGGCGTTGCTGTCGGTGATGTGTTTGACAGTATCGAAAATTTGATCGGGACTGATTTCAATGACATTCTTTTCGGTGACGAAATTGGCAACCTGTTGGTCGGCGGATTCGGCGACGACATGCTTAGCGGTCTGGCGGGCGACGACACGCTTCAAGGAGGCGGCGGCGACGACAAACTTTCTGGCGGCGAAGGTGCGGATGATTTGCAGGGCGGCGAAGGCGTTGATGTGGCGTCATATCGTGACGCATTGTCCGGAGTGGTAGCGGATTTGACGTCGACGCTGGGATCGACGGGCGAGGCCGCGGGCGATGTTTTTACAGACATCGAAGACATTGACGGTACCGATTTTGAAGACTCTCTGTTGGGCGACCTGGCGGAAAATGAGCTAGCTGGTTTTGTCGGAAACGATCTGCTGGACGGGCGCGGCGGCGATGACATTTTGTCCGGTGGCGACGGCGATGACACATTGGTCGGTGGTGCGGGGGCAGACGTGTTAAACGGTGGTGCTGGATCGGATGTGGTGACTTACGCGGCATCCACCGCTGGCGTGACGATTGATCTGGAAGATCTCTCCGCCAACCTGGGAGACGCGGCGGGGGACACGTTCATCGCGGTCGAAAGCTACGTCGCGACTGCATTTGCTGACGTGATTGCCGGCAACGGTGGCGTGAATAATTTTCAAGCCGGAGAGGGAGATGATTTTGTCGATGGGCGCGGCGGTAGCGATACGCTTCGAGGCGGCGGCGGAAATGATGTGCTGCAAGGAGGACGTGGCGCCGATGCTTTGCTCGGCGGTGATGGAGTGGATGCCGCATCGTATGCGGATGCGACCAGCATTGTTCGTGTGTATCTGGCAAATCCCCAGGACAATAACGGCATTGCTGACGGTGACACTTACGACAGTATCGAAAATTTAGTCGGCTCGGATTTCAATGACACATTGGTCGGCGACACAGCTGCAAACGGAATCTTAGGTGGCTTCGGAAACGACGGTATCGAAGGCGGTGCTGGCGCTGACACGCTTGACGGGCAAGACGGTAACGATCGACTGACCGGCGGATTGGGCGACGATTGGTTGACCGGCGGTGCAGGAAACGACCGCTTTATCTTTGCTCCGGGCTGGGGGCATGATACCGTTTCGGATTTTGCCAATGACGGCGCCGAAAAACTGGACGTGCGCGGGATCGCCGGGCTGCATGCCGTCGAAGATTTGGTCATCACCGATGGACCCACAGGTGTGTTGATCGAATTCCAGGGGGACAGCATCACACTGGTTGGCCTGTCATCGGCTGACGTGGATCGCTTGGATTTCTTTTTTGATCCGCGGATCAACGTCGCTCCAACGACAACTAGCTTGGGCGAAACCGCGGCGGTCAATAAGAACGCTTTGGTAACGACTGGCGGCGTGATTGGCTTTGCTGATCCAGACGTGAGCGATTCGCACACCGCGACGACGACGTTTGTTTCGTCCACTCATTCGTCGCAGCTAGGGGCTTTGAATGCAGCGGTTTCCGGTGTGACGCCCAGTGGCGAAGTCACGTGGGACTACTCCGTCGACAATTCGGCGATTCAGTTTCTGGCTGCGGGCGAATCGATTACCGAAAATTATGTCGTCACTATCAGCGACGACCAAGGCGGCAGTGTCGACGTCAGCGTGGTGCTGACGATCCATGGTGATGCCGTCAATCAATATGTTGTCAACACGGTCGGCGACAAACCCGATGTTGATTTAAGTGACGGAATTCCTCGTGATGAAGATGGCAATGTGTCGCTGCGTGCCGCGATCATGCAAGCGAATGCCACGCCGGCTAACACGGTCAATCAAGTGCGATTTGAAGTGCCCACAGCATCTGGCGAAGCGGTGGTGGTGGCGGTGCAGTCCGCATTGCCGAAGGTAACGTCGTTGATTCAGCTAGACGGAATTCAAATCGATGACGCGATGCAAGCGAGGCCCAATGTCGTAATCGACGGCGCGGCCATTACGACTGGAATTGTCGATGGATTTCGTGTCGAGGCGGACGCCGTCAAAGTATCAAACCTAGACATCGTGAACTTTACCAGTGACGCGATCGAAGTCAGGTTGGCTGACGGCGTGGTGATTGATTCGGTTTTGGCGGCCGACAATGGCGGTGCCGGGATCCGGCTAAACAACGCAACGAACAGTCATTTAATGGATTCGGTGATCGTCGGAAATGGATCCTCCGGTGTGCAAGTCGTGGGGGCAACGCCCGCGCAAGGGAACCACATTTCCGGAAATCGCATCGGTCTTGTCGAAGATGATTCACCGGCCGGCAACGGTGCGTTTGGCGTTCAGATTCTCGCGAGTGAGAACTTTGTCACCGACAATGTGATCTCCGGAAACACGCGAACTGGTTTGGTCATCAGCGGTGTCAATGCGTCGGGTAACCAAGTTCAGGGGAATCGGATCGGCACCAATGCCAGTGGTACTGCGGCGGTGCCAAATGGTGCGTTTGGGATCATCGTTGCCAGCGCAAATGGTAATCTTATCGGCGGACCGGATTCGGTGGATCGCAACCTGGTTTCAGGCAACGGCGGTTCGGGAGTCTCGATTAGCAGTGGCAGTTCCAACACGACTGTCGAGAACAATTTGATCGGCCTGGATGTGTCGGGGACGATTGCGATCGCGAATGGTGGCAACGGAATTTATCTGCGAGCCGGTGCGGTCAATAATTTGGTCGTCAGTAACTTTGTCGCCGCAAATGCAGGCAGTCAGATTGCGTTGGTTGCCGCCAACACGACCGGCAACACCATCCGCTCCAATCACCTTGGGTTCGGGACCGATTTTGCGCAATTCAGTGGCGGCATCAATTCGATTCTGGTGAAATCGCCCGGCAATACCATCGGTGGACCGTTGGCAACCGACGCAAACTTCATCACCGGCAGCACGACGGGAATCAGCCTCAACGGTGTCACCGCTTCCGGCAATCTGATTCAAAACAATCGAATCGGTACCGACGATCAAGTGCCTCGAGGTGCCAACCATGGGATGGTCAATGGCGTTCAATTCCTGCAAGGCGCCAAAGAGAACTTTATTACCGAAAACGTGATTGCTTACTGCAGCGGGGACGCGATTCGGTCGCCCAACGGTGGCGTCGGCAATTTGTTTTCGCGTAACACTCTCTACAGCAATCACACCGCCATCGACTTGGGTGGCAACGGAAACGCCGTCAACGATCCGGGCGATAGTGATACTGGTCCAAACCAGTACCAAAATACGCCAATTGGCATCGGGACGATTCTGATAAGTCCGACGGGCGGCGATTTGGCGGACGTCACGATCGTGTATGCCGTTGATTCGGATCCTTTGAACGCGACGTATCCATTGTTGATCGACTTTTTCTTCAGTGACGGCAATGGCAAAGAGGCGTTCTATATCGGCAGCGATGTTTATTTAGAGGTCGATCAATTGGCCGGAAACAAGACGGTCACGATCAGCGGTGTCGCTATCAACGATGTCCCACTGCAAGTCGGTGTAGCGACGGCGACCGACGATTTGGGCAACACTTCGGAGTTGTCGGCCCCGATCGCTCTGCAAATCCTTTAGCGATCGCCCCTGCCCTGCCCTGCCCTCCGACTGCCTCTGACGAATTGCCTTATTAAAATGTCCCCTCAGCAAGGGGCTCTGGGAGTTGGAGCGATGTTTGTTGCAGCCCGAATACGGAAAGTCTCTGGCTCCCTCGGGAGATTCCATGAATGCACAGCGTTTCGGTCTGACGACAATCGTTTGCACGGCCGCGCGCAATTCCGTATTGAAGCTCTAACGTTCGTCAGCATGCTTGTTGGGCGGAGCGGTCCAAGGTTCGCTGCCGAGTGCTGCTGCGGTGCTGACTTCCGGTTCCAAGGCAACCACTCTGAAATTCGTATAGATGTGGTGAGTCCCGACCATGCGAAATCCGAAGTAGCCTTCGCGATAAATAGGAAAGCGATCGAGATCGTAGTCGGCTTCGCGGATCGTCAACTCGCCCTGACTGTCACGGCCTTCGATTTTGATCCGGTCGTCCCGTGCGATCTGATAGATCAGTTTACCGTCGACGATGTACTGAATGAGATCGTCGTACGCGACGAGTTGTACCGCCATCACCTTGTCCGGCGTGATCAAGTAGCCGGGGCGTCCGTCCTTGTCGGTGAACGCCAAATGTTCGGCTGGTTTGCCGTCTACTTCACGCGGGTATCGCCGCATTCGAGTCGTCCGGTTGGCGACCGCTCCGCCGCCTCCCGTGCTAGCGTAATAACCGTGGATCTTGTCATACGAAGAGAACTTGCCGTTGTACCGGTTCGAATCGAACAGACCCTGGTCGGGATCAAGCGGATCGGTCGCCATCCAGAAATGGTTGATGTCGCGAGGCTGCAATCCTTTGATCGCTGGTTTCGGCGTCGGGCAGACGACCTGATACGTGATCGCCACGCGAGTAGGCAGCTTCTGCTTAAACCACGCCGTGCATCCGCGTCCCGGCAATCGGCAGTCAAGCGATTGGTTTCGTGCTGCGACTTTGGCCGGTGCGAACCCCGATCGCTCCTGAATTTGGATGACCCAGTTGTTGAGGCTTTCAAAATCATCCTGGGCAAGTTGCGCCCCGATTTTAAACATGCCCACTCCGTGACCAAGCACCGCTGGATTCTTTCCGGCGACAACTAATTTTCCCCGCACCGGCAAACCGTAGGACGTCAGGGTGCCCCATGACATGTGTTGGCGATGCGATCCTTCAGGCCGTTCTTGGTCTGCGACTCGCCGGCTGTAAGCCATATCCAGGCCCATCCGATCGTGGTAGTGATGAACGATTCGCTCATAGATCGGACGGAAACATCCTCTGCCTTTTGCTGAAATGGCCCGGTAATCGTATCTGTCACCTACGCTGCGATAGCGTTGGTAAGGAACGTCTTCACCGAGGTTGTATTTGGCAGTGTATTCAAATCCCCGTGCAAGCCGATTGTCGGCGGCCGCATACAGATCGACACCTTGTCTCCAAGCCATCTCGCACGCACAGGCGAGGAACCCCATCCCCATCTGGACGTGCGACTGATCTCGACCGCTTTCTTGGCATTCTCCAAACTCGTTGAAATACTTTTCGATGGCGCCGTTGCCTGTGCCAGCTACGTAGTATTTCGCCGCGCGATCAAACATCGCGCGATCATCAAGGAAGATTCCCATCGCAATCATGGTTTGGATCATCGAGGCGTCCCAGTTGCCGTTGGCAGTGGGATAGAAGTCCTTGATCACCGGATAAAAGACCTGACGAAGCATTCGCTCAAATTGCTTCTGATCCGCGTCCGGCCACAGGGGGCTAGTGTGTCGAAGCAGTTCCGCAGCATTGCAAAACACCACTCCATCCATGCCTACCAGCAGCCGAGCATCGTGGCCCGAAACGGACTGGAGCGTGGTGGCCCAGGCGTTAAGAATTTCGATCGCCTTTCTCGCGTGTGCCTCTTTGTGCGTCAGGCCCCACTGCAAAGCGTGGGCATAAGCCGCCGCGGCGTCGCGGGACATATCCGAACTGCCAATGTTCGGATTGTTCCTCACGCCGCGTACAACGTTGGCAAACGGCTTGGGCGTGTAATCGAGCGCAGCTTCTTCGGCCGCTTGCAATTGCTCCCAGGCGGACTTCCACGGTTGCTGACTCGTGTTGATCTTCTGTTGGATGAACTTCAGTTCGGCGTGGCTGTGAAGCAGGCCGGGATGAACGAATGGCTTGGCCTCGTCTACCGATCCAGTACCTTCGTCGGCTATCGCCAAAGCAGTAGGGGCCAACGTGAGAAAAATGAGCAGCAAGAAGTAGTTCATTCGCACCAAACTCTCTGCCTGTTTGAACATTTTAGATTTCATCGTTTTCGTGGCTCTGGTTTATTTGCCGATCACTGAATCTGGATCCTACTATCCTAGGTCAGCAGACATTTCGGCTGCCCATGCGTTTCCTTCCCCTCGTTTTTGCAGGCAGTTCCGCCAGGGACGCCAGTCGCTTCCTGCCAGTTATCGACCCACCCCGCTGGCAATAGGTCGATCACTGCCGAGTCGCAATTTCCTGCGGCATGCAACGCCCGTGCAGCACGCACCGCGTCGTGAGTCGCTCCGATTGTATTCTCAATACAGCCATCGGCCTGAGTATGGCCATCGACGGACACACAAACTTCTGCGGCAGAACTCTCACCCGACACGAGCAAGCCAACCAACCCGGTTAGCAACCACTGAAAGTTCGCTGTGGGGCGAACAGAAGTCTGACGAGTATTCATGTGTCGCGGGATGCGAACGCAGGATTGAGATGAGAGTTCCTCAATCGAAGGCGTGGCTCATCTAGGGCTCGCGTGTCACGGTTGGTTTTGGTGATGAGGGCTTTCCAGTAGGTGCTTCTTCAGCAGATCCTCACCGTAGTCGTTGCCTGGTTCGCGAAACACGGTGTGAATGTGGTTGACGGGACCAGAACTGCGTCCTGGAGGAAAGTGGTTGTCGAATTCGATGATGACGGTGGGGCCGTGGATTCGATAGTAATAGGGCTTTCCCTCTCCAGTGCCGGCCCAAGCAAAATGAATCTTGTCCAAACCTGATTTCAAGATTCGATCCAGTTGGATGTGAGCAATGTTGTGCTCGTAATTGTGAACGTATTCGTCGATCAAAGACATCAAGAGGCGTCGTTGGCCCGCGTTCAGATCCGATGCCGGCAAACCCGTTGGCGTCTTCAGCTGGTCACCGCGCGTCGGGCCGGTGATCACATCGCGTGGTGCCACCTTGTCAATCACCGCTTTGGAACGCTGTTTGTCGTCCAGCGACGCGAAAAGCCGCTTGCCTTTTTCATCCTCAGCCCCTTGGACGTTCCACCCCGAATACGTTCCCTCGGGCAGCCTCGCTGGGTCGGAACCCATGAACGCGGGGCGGACCGAAACTTCGTCCCCAACCACCGTAATGTTGAGCGCGAGGTGATGGCCGTCTAATTGCCAGCCCCAGGATTTGTCCTTCGCGGGATCGCCGAAGATACCGATCCAGTAAAGGTCATGTCCAAACATCGGAGTATTATTTGGGCGACGCTTCTCCGCCAAGCTCTTAAGGATCTCATCAAGGTGCATGATCCCGGTTGTCTTTAGATAGCCCTGGCTACTAAGAGTGCTTTGCAGCAACTGATGAGCGAGTGATTTTTGTTCAGGCGACATTTCCTTAAAGCTGACTCCTTCGCGTTTGAAAGAAGTTGCCGGGAGATTGCTCCAAGCTCGACGTTCTTTGTCATCGAGCGTGAACATGGCTTGCTTTCGCAGTTCGGGGCTCAGACCTTCAAGGAAGGCGACCGCGGACTGGCGGATCTCCGTAACTGGAGCCTTGTGTTGCTCCTTTGGCTCCTGAGCATGGGCGACCGTGATGCTGACTAAAAGGCATGCAACGAGAGCGAGTGGTTTCATATTCAGAATTCCTTAGAGCTTGGTCGTTAAACGGGGATATAAGTAGCATTCGGCAAAATGCAGGCGGCACACGTTTGGTCGCCCGCCTGAGATCTACAAAAGCAGGTATTCGGTACTGCTGGATTTAATTGGGAACAGACGATCACACATGACGATGACACCGCCTTCGTGGCCACCGTCACGCGTCCAAAGCCATTTCGTCACCACTTCCACATGGAAGCCTCCGTTCGTCGTGGCCGGCCGTGTGAAGATGATATCGCTTGGGTGCGCGGTCCGCACCGACTGCGGCGAGGAAGGTCTTGCGGAGGGCGTCAAATTCGGCATCGCATCGACACCAATCAAGCTTCTCTGGCTTCAGCGACGATACATCCAATGCGGTTTCGTGCGCCGCATTGTAGGCACTCTGTGGTGCGGTGTAACGCGCAAGTCTCTCGTGTTGCGAACGCCACTGAACTGAACTGACTATCCAACGTGGTGGCTACAGCGATAGTTCCAGCACGCTGAAGATCGCTCGATGATCCGATGCGACGGCTTCGTGCAAGACCGTCGTTTCGATCGCTCGCCAACGCTTCCCAGGACGGAACAAGATAAAATCAATCTGGCGAGTTGGTTTGGCAACCGGAATCGTCGGCATCGCGTCGGCGTTGGTAACCGTCCATTGTTTTCTTAACAGCCCAAGTGGTTCGCTGCCCAGGACATCGTTCAGATCGCCTATCAAGAGTGCTGGGCGAGGATCGTCTTTGAGCAAAACGTTGATCGCCTGGGCAGACTGAATGCGTTCGTCTTGGTTGCGGCGATGGTCAAAGTGCGTGGCCAGTATGAGCAGTTTTTCCGCAATTTTTGGAACCGATATTTCCGCCGCCAGTACGCCACGTTGTTCGCCATCGTCCAAATTAGGAAGTCGGTGATTGGCATGTGTCGCGATCGGAAAACGTGAAAGAATTGCGTTGCCGTAATGACCGCCCTGGAGTTTGATGTTTGGGCCAAAAGCGACATTCATCTGTGTCAAACGCCCCAGTTTCTGGGGTTGGTCGACATTACCAGAACGCTTCGCGTTTTGATCCACTTCTTGCAGCGCCACCAAGTCGGGTTGCACCGACCGAATCACATTGGCGATCCGCGGCAGGTCCCGCTTGCCGTCGACGCCTTCGCCATGGTGAATGTTGTAGCTGAGTACACGCAACCGAATCGGTTCGGCCGAGACCGTGTTCCAAGACGCGACGTTGATCATGGACAAAACAGCAACAGCAGCGATCAACGAGAATTTTGTCATGGATTGGCCTGAATGCGAAGGAGGATGGACGTGACGAGAATGCGAAATGGAAGTCGCCTGGCGTCTTGTCAGGGCGAATCACTTTTTAAAGAAAGGAGGTTTGTTTCTAGCGGATTGGCGCGAGCCAGCCGTTCGTTGACGCACCGGATGGCTCGCGCCGTTCGGCTACCAGTTGCCCCAATTTCGAAGAGTGACTTGCGTTGGGTGTCTTGTTGTTAGTCGAGCGTCTGGTGTGTATCAGCTTAGCCCCGATTATTCATGGGATTTTGCAGCACTCCGGCAACTCGTTTGGATGCGCCTGTTTACATCAAAAGGGCGAATGAAAAATCCGGGTCAAAGACCTGCGGGGCCAATGTAATCGCGAGCGATGACCACGTTGTCAAACCAAACCCGATTGGTTTCTTGTTTTGTCCAGCGATCGGTTACGTAGCTTTCCAGAGTGAAGGCGTTTGCCCACAGGTCTCCCGAGGCACGCCAGTTGATTCCCTTGAAGTGACCGATCAGCTTACCATCGATCCACCACGCTTGCTCTCCATCCGGTTTGCCAGGAGTGTTGTGTTTCAACATGAATTCTGCGCAGATCCATTCCTCTTTTTTGATTGGCCGCTCATCCTCAGCGTCAAACGCGTTGCCCCAATAGTTGCCATCAGGGCTTGGCTTCATGTCTTGCCAATAGCTATAGAAATGCCACTTGCCTGGCGCCGGGTTTTTGCCCCAATTGCCCCACGGTTCCAATGCCGTCGAGAAGCGGTCGCTGCCAAGTGGTTTAAGCCCCGCACCACCGAACCCGCTCCATGCGTCTTTGCCGTGTGTTGCTTTGTTGGCTCGCAGGGTGCAGAAATGATGAATGTAGTCGACGTCTTTGTCGAATCGAACATAGAAGCGAATGAATAATCGATCGTTCGATTCAAACCACTTCGTCAGGCCGCCTCCGGTGTTCTTCGTCAAGCGAGCCGTGACTTGTAACGATCGTTTTCCCACCGGAGCAAAGCGTTCATTGGCCGGGGCGTCTGAGCGAAATGAGCTGGGCGCAGTGACTAATGTGAGCACACCACCGTCATCCCGAACGTCTTGCCAATTTTTCTGGTAATCGGATTGCTCGAAGTCTTCTGCAAAAATAACGCTCGAGTTACCGGCAATCCCAGCATCGGCTACGAATCGATCCGCTAGTCCCTTGCCTTGAGGCAGGCTGCTGTCTGCCGCCACGTTTGCCCACTGCTCGGCAAACAGGTTAAGAGGAGCGACCACGGCCAACAATGCGAATAGCTCTGCTTTGAATCTTAGCATTTGAAACTTGCTTCCTCGATTTGTCTAATCGTTGGAGTTCGAGATGAGTGGGGAGTTCGAGATGAGTGCTTCGGGCCGAACGAGGTTGAAGTAGTGACCGTGGTCGGCAGTGAGGATCAGTGCGGTTTCATCCCAGCCACCGTTTTGTTCGATCCAGTTGACGACAGCTGCAAAGGCGTCGTCGCCACTGAAGACCGCGCCGATGGAGTTGTCAATGTTGTTGGAGTGGTTCGCCCAGTCCACGTCTCCTGATTCGACCATCAACCACCATCGTTCGCTACGCGAATCAAGCACGTCGATCGCGGCGATCGCCATCTCGCTCAGTTTAACGCTCTCGTGCAGATCGGCCTCGCTATACACCTCTGCTTTCGCAGGTTCGGGGGTCCCATAGCTGACCACTGGGTCGTAGTTTCCATCGGCGGTACGAAACGGCAAGTGTCCACCTTGTGCACCGAAAAAACCAAACAGCCGTTGACGATTCGCTTTCGCTGCCTGCACGCCGGCACGCAGTGCTTCCGCCCCCGCAACACCACTTTTGCGCTGTGCGACGACGTATTTGCCTCCGTTCTGGGCATCGATTGCGGCCAAGTCGTCTGGGGCAATGTACCGGTTGCCTGGGACGTAGTTTTTGCCTTGTGCGGGATCTTTGTCCAAGTCGATTCCCCAGCCACCGCCGATCAGCACATCAACGCCGGGCAAACCGCCGGGGTGGTAGATGGACGGTTGCCCGATCAAATCGCGAGTCAAATCTTGGTAGTCGTTTCGATGGACGTTGCTCGCATAGGCACAGCCAGGCGTCGCATGGCTGATCGGCACACTTGTAACTACACCGACTGCGAAGCCTTGGTCTTGCAAAGTGCGGGCAATCGGCGTTGCCTCGCGTCCCATCGAATCCACGTTCATCGCCGCGTTGTAAGTTTTAATGCCGCTGGTCAACGAAGTTGCCGACGATGCCGAATCCGTATAGGCATGCTTGGTTTTCTTGCTTTTGCCGGTCAAGTAGTCGGGGTCATCGTGAGGCTTCCAGGGCGCATCGCCACCAAGCTCTGGATCGTAGCCACCGCGAACCTTTCCGTCCGGGTTCGTCACCGTCTGTTTGTCGACGTTGACGGAAGTCCCATCGTTGTGCGGACTCGTGACGCAGTAGCCGAAGTCGGTTTCTGCACCGCGATAGTCTTGGAAATGAAGGCCTTTGCCCCGCCCTTCGCGATAGGCCGCTTTGCCTAGTTTTGCGATCGCCGCAGCTCGCGTGATTTCCCAATCCATGCCGTCAAAGACAAACAAGATGACACGTTTCTTTCCCGATTCGACGGCCTGCTCCTGGAGACGAAAAACATCGGTCTGGTCAAAGTACTCAGCCTTTGGGTTCAGTGTGTTGTCGGGCAGATAGCCGTAGAGTTTTTCGATGGCCGCCGCATCGCGATACAGGCTTCTTTCACCGCTCACTGACCGGAGGTCGGTACCGAATGTATAAACCGGGATCAGGCGGTTGCTGTGCGTTTTCCAGCTGGAGTAGGTGTCGGGGTTCGGCCCCCAGTACCCCCAGTCGGATTGTCGCGTTGCGACTGCATCAGCTTGCAGTTTTGCAATTGGATCGGGAACTTGCGCGGAAGACGCAGTGGCAGCAATCGTGAGAACAACGAATGCAGTCCTTAGCAACGAAGTGTTGCCACCAAAGTGCGGATTCATATCGGGGGACTTGGTTTGGAGGTGGGATGTTCGGTGGGACCGACCAGTCTAATCGTCTGCTAGGGGACCACAACGGTTGGCACATTCAGCGTCGTCATCGTTGTCGTTTGCTGTCGGGAAAAAAACGAAAGTCAACACGGCGGATTCAACTATCTCGCCCGTTGATGCGTCAGGGGCAGGTACAAAGCGGAATGTCGATGACGCTGACCCAGCGGCCTGAGCTCAGTTGGACGATCGCCGCAGCTCGGCTCACGACTGTGACGTCGCTTTCATCTAGCTGGCAAGCAACACTCAGCAAGCGAGCCGAGCAGAATATTCAGCCAGATGCACGGCAACGCTTGAAGGGGGGCGATGCATGATTGCATCGCCCGGATTGCGACGCGACAATAAGTTTCCACGTTTACTAAATCAATTCTTGTCGGAAAAAAGACATGATCAGTCGCCGAAATTTCGTCGGTGTCATTCCTGCTAGTGCGATTGCCATGACGGGCGCTCATGCCGCACAGTCAGATCAATCGCAGGGGCGTGCACCGAGTGAAGCGCCAAACCGACCCTTGATCGCCAGTCCGCCGGTGGTTCAGAACCCGCGCGCCAAAAGCTTTGGTGTTAGCGTGGCCGTCGCTGGATTGGCGACCGCGTGGGTTGAGTATGGATTCTCCCAAGGTGATCTGCGTTTCACGGCATCTGCTAGCCATCATGGCTTGATCCAAGCAGACAACAAGGTGCTGCATGTTCGCGTGAATCATGCCGACATCCTGCCAACGGATCGACCGATCTATTATCGCGTCGTCGTGCAACCGCTGAAATACATCAGCGCGTATCAATTAAAACGCGGTGAGATACAAGCGACTCCGACCTATGCTCTGCGTTTGCCCGACCCGGCGGCAAAACAATTGCGTGTGGTGTCCATTAATGACACGCATGAAAATTTGCCGACAATCACACGGCTTCATGCAGAGATTGAAAAACTCGACCCTGACTTGCTGATCTGGAACGGGGACACGTGCAACGACTTCAACGCGCCGAAAGCAACCGAACAAATCCTTTTGAATCCCGCCAACGATCTCGCTTTGAGTTGGGCGAGTACCCGACCGCTGCTGTTTTCCAACGGCAATCACGATGTTCGCGGTGAACGTGCCAGAGAAGCGGCACGGTCGTTCGTCGGTTGTCCGGAATCGCAGGAGTTGCCCTACAACCAAGCACTTCGATTTGGCCCGCTGGTCGTCGTGACGCTCGACACCGGCGAAGACAAGCCGGACCAGCATCCTGTGTTTGCGGGAACTGCTGCGTATCAGCCTTATCGTGAGCAGCAAGCGTCTTGGCTGAAGCTCGTCGCCGCGCAACCGCACCTCCGTTCGGCTCCCTTCAAAATCGCAACCAGTCATATTCCCTTGCGAGGCCTCGAAGGTCACAACGACGGCACAACGCTCGACGGACATGCCTACTACAGCGGTTTCGGTGCAAAGCTCTGGCTGCCGACACTCAACGAGGCCGGATTTCAGGCTGTGCTCTCGGGACACATGCACCGCGATCGTCTGGACGCGGCAACCGACGACATGCCTGTCTGTCAATTTGTGGGCGGTGGTCCAAAGCCGGAGCAGGCTACGCTGACCGTTGTTGATACGACGCAAAACGTTAGTCGGGCAACGCTTGACATTCGCATTGTCGATTTGAATGGAAAATTGCTGCACCGAAAGCAGTGGTCAAGCTGATCGTCGCGGATCGCTACAGTGGATCTTGTGCAACAGTGGGGTTTGTGCAGCGAATGCGTGTGAATGGCCACTTAAGACTTCGGCTGAGCCCGATGCTTGGCACGGCTCAGCCTTGCGCTCCAGTCGGCTCATTTGACACTGAGTCGAGAGCCATCGGACGGCGCGGAGAATCTTGCCAGGCAGTTCATGTGAACCCGGAGCTTCGTCAGCGAAGGCTTGCGTCGATTGCAATGCCATCTTGTTTCACCGTTGTTGGGTGATCCAGAACAACTTCAATTTGGTTTGGTCACCACCATGATGGAGTCTTCAATCGCATTCAGGCTGTGCAGCTCCTCCGGAGGAAGAAACAGCATCGTGCCGGGCGTCATCGTGTGGGTTTCGCCCATCGTCGTGAACTCGACTTTCCCGGCCACGCACTGAACGGTGATGTCCTTGGCCGCCTTGTGTTCGGGGATCGCTTTGCCGGCTGTCAGCACCAGCCGCATTACGTTCATCGGCTCGGTCTTAATGAGCAGCTTTGGTTTCGGCTGGTCGTTGGTGCCGATGTCGTGAAGGTCGATCAATTGACCGGCAGCAGTTGTGCCTGTCATTTCGCTTTGCTTTCTTAGAGAGTAATTGTCATCCAGATGGCCGAGGCGATGGTTCCAGCCACCAAGGTCCATCCAACGCGTTTGAGTTGTTTGGCGTGAGGCGGATCGTGCATGAGGTGCCAAGACATCAAGAGCATCGGCAGCGTTGCAATCGGCAACGCAAACGCACGAAAGGTCAGATAGCCAACTAGAATCGAAAGCCCAGCTACGGCAATCCAGTGAATCATTCTTGACTGACGTTTCTGTGCCGCGATCACGCCGCGGACGGTCATCGTCGTCGCCGCAAAACCGATCAGCCAATCGCACCAAGCTTCCATGGTTGACGATGTGGAAAGGTCACCTGCCAGCAAGATCGGCATGCATGGAGCGGACAACGCGATGACACCCCAAAGCTGCCTGCCAAGTGTGCGATGGTTGCCGGCGATCGCAAGTGCAAAACTAGCCGCTGCAAGCACGCCACATCCAATCAGGGACCAATGCACGCTAGTGGTTCCCTCCGTCATCGCGATCACGCCACAAGTCAATGTCGCGGCAAGTAGCAAGCCAAGTCGCCTACGCGCGGTAGGTGTTGATCGCTGAGCACGATTGCCGCGATGTCCGATCGCGACCAACAGGGGTTCGTGGGCCAAGAATCCCGCCACAGAGGCGACGGCAACACAAAGTCCAGCCAGGGTGGTGCCAGCCAGGACCAACGACGTGATCATTGGAATCCCAAGGATCGCGTAAGCACCATGTTCCTTCGGTTTTAGTTTGGTGGCTGGTTGTGCTGGCATCTACTTCGCGATGTTGGGGATGACCGTACTCATGGTTTTAATAAACGGAAACCGAGGCATTGGAATGTGAATGTGTTTCCCCATGTCTCACTGGCTCTTGCGTCTCAGCGGCAGATTCTCTCAAGCCCGCGAGAATGCGAACCGCCGCCTTCTGCCCGCTTTCAATGCATCCGGGTACGCCGACACCCGACAGGAAACTTCCTGCCAAAGCCAACGTTGAATGATGCATCAGTTGTTCATTGATCTCCGCAATCCGTTCTTGGTGGCCAACGTGGTATTGCGGCATCGCGTTTGACTGGCGAGTGAGATGACTCAGCAGCGGGGCGCCGCCGATTTGCAACAAGTCAGCGAGTTCGGCATGAGCCAATTCGATCAATTGCTGATCAGGCAGGCGAAGCAACTCCGGCTGCATCGCACCACCAACGAACACTCTCATTAACACCGTGCCCTCTGGTGCTCGGCCTTCATGCTTCTGACTCGAAAAACTACACGAAAGGATCCGGCGGTTTTCAACGCTCGGAACCACAAAGCCAAATGAGTTCATTGGCGTCTTGATTTGGTCGCGGCGAAACGCAAACGAAACGACCGCGCAGCTGGCGTACGCGATTCGCCCGAGCCGCCGCGTCATGTTCGCATCGACACACTGCAACATCGCAGCAGCGTGATGAGCGGGCGATGCAACCACGACCGCATCAGCAGTCGACCGGCGACCGTTTCGATCCTCAATCAACCAAGCCGATCTCGTTTTGGTCAGATTTGAAATCGGAGAATTCAAATGAACCGATCCGCTGGGCAAGCTGTCTCCCAAAGCACTGATCAAGCGTGACATGCCACCGCGCAGACTCATGAATTGGCTGTACCGTGCCCCGCCCCGGTTTTCGGCCGCTTGCTTTTGCTTTCGGCGTCCTGCCATCCTGCCGCGAATCAAACTGCCGTACTTCCGTTCGATGTCCAAGAACCGAGGCATTGTCGCCGCTACGCTTAGCCGGGCTGGGTCAGCCGTGTAGATACCTCCGACCAACGGCTGCACCAATCGTTCAAACATCTCATTGCCAAAGCGGCGACAGATAAACGATTTCAACGACTCATCGTTCGTCACTTTCTTGCGTGGCACAAACAGTTCGATCCCCGACCGCAGCTTGCCCATGGGCGACAGTATCTTCGTCGCCAAGATCGGCCGGATTCGTGAAGGAGCCATCACCATGAAGCCCGGCGGAATCGGTTCGAGTTTGCCGTTGCGGACAACCATGGCTCCGCCGCCACCGGAATTCGTCTGGATCAACTCGTCCCCTAGGCCAAGGTCTCGGCACAGTTCGATAGCGGTCGGCGACGTGGTGATGAAGTTGTCAGCGGCTCATTCGATCAAGAACCCGTCTTGCTCGGTTGTCTTGATCATGCCGCCCAATCGATCGCTCGACTCGAACAATTGAACGTCGACCGTTGGATCGAGTCTGCGAAGTTGATGTGCCGTGGCGAGGCCAGAGATGCCGCCGCCAATGACGGCGGCGCGTTGATGAATGACGCGTTGATGAGTGACGGTGGAGGGCCCGTTCAAGGGCATAGGGCAGATCCTTGAAAGGCGGGAAGGAGATAGTTGCAGTCGGGTATCAAAAAGAACACCGACCACAGAGCAATGTCCAGCTTGCCGAAGCGATCGCCCATCGCTTCGATCTGGTCGACGTTGGCAGGCGTTAATGTTGTATTGATCAGCGTTTGAACGCCAAGTTCGCGAGCAATCATGTTGAAGCTCCAGGCGAATGAATCGTGTGCAATTCATCCCGCCGAATACTGTACCTGAGTGTATGCAATGAAAGCAGGGAGCTTTGCCGCGGTGAAATGTCACATGCATGTCGAGGAAAACACCAAGGGAACGGCGTCTCGTGCCCGTCGCGAGGATTGAACTGTTTCGCCTCTTCGCCATTCCTCCCATTGGACGCTCGGAGTTGCGGTCGCTCTTTAGCCAAGGAATGATCACGCGCGGTTTCTTGCCCAAGTCGACTTCGTTGGCTCGAAGCTGCAGCGGGAACCGGCCCAAGGCTTCCAGTACATCGCCATTTTTTGTTTTGGACAATTACGAACTTCTTCAAGTGATGACGATCGGACGACATGATGCGCGATGTACGCCAACTGAGAGCGGATAACGGAATAGCGTCCTTCCAGAATATCGCCCTTCAGATCGCTCACTTCGCGACTGCCAGCAGCCGTCAGATAACTCACGTCGTACTCAACGCTGTCCTCGTCCATGGTGTCAATTAGTGGTTAGGGACTATCTGATACGATGAGTAGGTCTAATGACGATTCCAAACGCCGCAAGGTTTCTTTCCCGAAGTCGCAAGTGAGCTTAGGTAACTGCGGCGCGGGCTTGCGAAAACCACACTTACATCATCAGCAGCACTTACACTGACGTGTCCGCCGACGCGATAATTTCCGCCATCTACGGTCACGACGGTAAACCGCTGGCCCAGGCATCAGATTGGGGAACTGTCGCGGTTGCCGAAATGGATTTGAACAAACCAATGCACTGTCACAGCCTCGGCGATTTCGAAGCAGAGATCCAGCGACACCGAACTGCGACGCTACAACACGCAAACGCGATCGCGAAATAGTCACACGCAATGAAGAACGTTCGTCAATCTAAAAAAATCTATTCATGAACTCCAACGCACTACGAATTGCAGCACTCACCATTGTCTGGTTGTTCACCAGTGTTTCTTCTGCCGAGGAAGCTTTGCGGCCGTGGGCGGGCAATGCGTGGTACTGGAGTTTCCACGACAAGCCCGTGCTGCTGCTTGGCGGCAGCGATGACGACAATCTGTTTCAGTGGCCCGAGGAAAAACTTCTACCGCAGCTTGACCGACTGGCAGACGCCGGCGGCAATGTCATTCGCAACACAATGAGCGACCGGAAGGACAAGGACTTCGAGCTGTATCCCTTCAAGCAAATTGACAACGGTAAGTACGATCTAAACCAATGGGACGACGAGTATTGGGCTCGATTCCAACGGATGCTGAGCGAAACGGCCAAACGCAATATCTTTGTGCAAATCGAAATCTGGGATCGCTTCGACTATGTCGACCAGAAAGGTCCCGATCGCTGGCAGATTCATCCATACAATCCACGCAACAATGTGAACTACACGTACGATGAATCTGGGTTTGCTCCGCGGTATCCCGACCACCCAGGAGCCAACAAGCAGCCGTTCTTTTTCACGACTCCCAAGCAACGCAACAACGTGGTTGTACTGAAGCATCAGCAACGTTTTGTAAACAAACTGCTGGATCATTCGCTGAAGTTTGGTCACGTGCTGTATTGCATGGACAACGAAACTAATGGCCAAGAGGAATGGGGCCGCTACTGGGCTCAGTTTGTCAAACAACGAGCGGCCAAAGAGAACAAGACAATCTTCGCCACCGAAATGTGGGACAACTGGAATCTCGCAGATGAAGAACACAAGCGAACCTTTGATCATCCCGAACTGTATGACTTCGTCGATGTTTCGCAGAACAACCACAACAAAGGTCAGAAGCACTGGGACAATTTCCTGCATGTGCGGAAGTATCTAGCAGACCAGCCGCGTCCGATGAACACGACCAAGACGTACGGAGCGACCGGCAACAAATTCGGCCACAATGATCAGGATGCGATCGAACGGTTCTGGCGACACCTACTGGCCGGAGCGGCGTCCATTCGTTTTCATCGGCCGGATTCCGGTCTGGGCTTAAACGACAGAGCGGTCGCCTGCATCAAAGCGGCCCGCAAGTTAGAGTCCTTGATCCCGCTGTGGTCCGTCGAACCGGCTGACGATTTGCTTTCTCAGCGGGATGCCAACGAAGCGTATGTTGCGGCTAAAAGCGGGGGATCGTGTGCCGTGTATTTGCCCGCCGGCGGCGAAGTTGAATTGGACTTGGCGGCGACCAGAGGGCCGCTGACAGTTCATTGGATCAACATCAACACCGGCGAGTTTGGCGCGCGGAAGAAAGTCACCGGCGGCGGCCTTGTCAAACTTTCATCGCCCGGTACCGACAACTGGGTCGCCGCCATCGTTTCTCCTTGAGCGTCCCTTCCCTTGCTGTGTGGAAGCTTGCGTTTGATTTTTTGCCCCGTTCGGCAACCGATTTCAGTTCATCCTCCATTTTCAGGTTTGGCTATGACGATGCGAATCCTTCTTCTTTTTAGCCTGACACTCTTTGCTGCACCGATTGCGGTTTCGGCGGAAGGCGAAAGGGCTCCGATTTCGCTTCACCCCGAGAATCAGCATTACTTTCAGTGGCGTGGCAAGCCCACCATCCTGGTGACGTCGGGCGAACACTACGGCGCTTTGCTGAATTTGGACTTTGACTACGTTCAGTACTTCGATGAATTGAAAGCTCATGGCTTGAATCACACACGAGTTTTCGCGGGGACCTATCGAGAAAACGAAGGCGCGTTCGGAATTACCGAAAACGTTCTCGCTCCAAAGCCAGGACGCTACATCAGTCCGTGGGCCAGAAGCAGCGAGCCGGGGAAGGCACATGGCCGCAATCGATTTGATTTGATGAAATGGGATCCCGCGTGGTTCGAGCGAGTGAAAGACTTGTTGCGGCAAGCGAGCGACCGTGGCATTGTGGTAGAGCTCACGTTGTTTTGCCCCATGTATGACGATCAGACGTGGGACATCTGCCCGATGAACGCCGTCAATAATGTCCATGGCATCGGTGCCGTGCCACGAGAAGAAGCCTTTACACTGAAACACAACGATCTGCTGGCGATTCAGATCGCAACCACGCGAAAAATTGTGCAGGAACTCGAAGAGTTCGACAATCTGTACTACGAGGTTTGTAACGAACCTTATTTCGGTGGCGTCACGATGGCATGGCAGCATCGCATCGTCGACGCGATCGTGAACACGGAAAAAGACTTCGCTCAGCGTCATCTGATTTCAATGAACATCGCCAACGGTCGCAGCAAAGTGAAGGAGCCTCATCCGGCCGTGTCTATCTTCAATTTCCACTACTGTGTACCGCCCGATACGGTTGCGATGAACTACGGGCTGAACAAGGTCATCGGAGAAAACGAAACCGGTTTTCGTGGCTCTGCCGATGTGCTGTATCGCACCGAAGCCTGGGGTTTCCTGCTCGCTGGCGGAGCGTTGTACAACAATCTTGATTACTCCTTCACCGCAAAACATCCAACCGGAACACTGCGAGACTACAAGTCGCCTGGGGGCGGCAGTGTCCAACTGAGACAGCAACTGGGGATTCTAAAACGCTTCCTAAGTGGCTTTGATTTCATCCGAATGAAGCCGAATGGTTCTCTTGTGCGCGCTGTTGAGCCGAAACTGTCGACCTACACGCTTGCGCAAAAGGGCAAAGCGTACGCCATTTACTTTCACGTTCCACTTCCCAGCAAGCCCAAAGATTTGAAGTCGCTGTTAAGGCGAGACATACAAAACTTTGGCGACGATTGATCTACCTGCTGGCAAGTGGCGTGCAGAATGGCTGGACACGAAAACCGGGGAGATCGTCAAACGCGAATCCTTTCAACACGAAGGTGGTAGCAGGCAAGTCAAATCGCCATACTTTTCCAACGACATCGCACTTCGGCTGACACCACAAGCCTGACAGCGGTGCGTTGACAGACACACTCCATATCGATGTCCTGCTCTCCGAGTCATACGATGCCTGTTTTCCAAGGGATACTCCTTCTGCTGACTGCTGCCGCCATTTTTGTGCCCGCCGTATGCACTGCCGATGAGCCAACGGCTATCGCCAGTGACCGATTCAGGCAGGCCCGTGACCATACGTTCCAATCATTCGATGCTCAGTCAGAACGAAACTGGCGGGGGACTTACTTTTTTCTGCAGCTTGCCGATACGCAATACGGAATGCTCACTGGAAACATGGGCTCTGAAAAAGAAGCGGCCCTTTCGCAACAGGCGGTTGAACACATCAATCGCCTCCGACCACGATACGTCATCGTATGCGGTGATCTAACGAACGCGACACCGAAACACGCTCGCTACGACGCGCAAGTCTCTCAGTACAAACAAGACTTTTCGGCGATAGACGAAGACATCCCTCTGGTTTGTGTTTGCGGAAATCACGACATCGGTAACCGACCGACACCAGATTCGATCACGATTTACAATCAGAATTTTGGCGACGACTATTTCTCATTTTGGGTTGGTGGCGCCTTCAACATTGTGTTGAATTCGAGCGTCCTGAAGGATCCGTCGGGAGCCCCCAACGTCCTGACTGCACAGCACGAGTGGCTGGACCTGCAGCTGGCTGCTGCGAGGAAAGCCGAGGCGAAGCACATCTTTGTCTTTCAACATCATCCGCTGTTCTTGAATCAGCCGGACGAAGCCGATCAGTACTTCAATATTCCGCTTGTCCGCCGCACTCCGCTAGTAAAGAAGTTGCAGATGGAAGACGTGCGTGCTGTTTTTGCGGGACATTATCATCGCAACTCCCACGGTCAAGCAGGAACGCTGGAGATGATCACGACCGGACCCGTGGGCAAGCCGCTTGGAAACGATGCTTCGGGGTTTCGGATTGTGACGGTGCATGAAGATCACATTCGGCATCAATACTATGGATTGGATGACGTCCCACAGTCCGTCGACTTGCAGCCCATTCCTCAAGTCACCCAGCCAACTGCTAACGATTGAGATTCTTGGCTGTCAATGTGCCGCCGCGCATCGTTTTCGTGATTCAACCCGCGGGAGTTTGAATTTCGTCACCGAGTCAACACTACTGCGGTTGCAGTAAAAGCTGCACGCCGTCGACGACCACGAAGCCATCCGTGTTTCGATTCGATACGGTCACCATCAGGCAATCGTTGACACGAAACTTGCCCAGTGACGAACCGACCGCCGTGGCTTTGCGTTGGTTGACCGTCAGCTCTTTCGCCTCGTCGCCCACCGAAACCGTCACCGGAGTCGTAGTGGATCGGTTGGAAGACGCAACATACAGCAGGTTGACTTCGTAGGTGCCAGGTTGCGGGACACTGATTTTGAAGGTCGCCGTTTTCTCGCCCTTTCCAGTGTTGCCATCATGAAGGTAGGCCGGGCCAAAGACAGGAGACAGCGTGCCGGCCGTCCATGCTCCGGCAGTTTGTGCATCCTTGTCATCGGTCACTAGGCCGGTAAGCATTTTGGCAGGTTTGTGCACGGGCGTTTGATCCCATGTCAGTCGCTGGGCGTCGCGTGCCAGTTTGGCCCTTAACGCTGGATAGTCCACTTTCTGCACAGCGATCTTTTCGGTAATCGCCATTGCTGCAGCCGTACCGGCACTTTGGCCCAAAATCATGAACACCGGTTCCATCCGAATCGATCCATATGCAACGTGCGACGACGAAAGACAAACCGGCACCAATAGGTTGTCGCATTCACTTTCTCGTGGAACGATCGCGCGGTACGAAACGGGATACGGCTTCGCGAAGCCATGCCCAAAACCGCCTTCTTTTCGCACTGTCTGGACTCCGTTTTCTTCGATGACGACGCGCTGACAAAAGTGAGAATCCATTGGGTACGACGCCAGACCCACGGAATCGGTAACGACCCGCCGTGATTCGCAGTCCGCCTGGGTGACGACATAGTCAGACACCATGCGTCGGCCTTCCCGTACATACAATTGATGCGGCCAGAATCCCGTTTCCTTAAACTCCTGCGGGTCGAGTCCCCAGGCACGCACTCGTGTCCGCAGTTCATCCGGGACGCGAGGATCGTTTGCCAGGAAGTACATCAATCCTTGCTGGTAGTTGACGTGGTCCTGGAAAATGCGTTCACGCAGTTCGTACAATTCGCGCGGCGGCATCGGAAGTCCGCGGCGTGGTGGAGATGTTTTTGCAAACGAACCTGGCAGGTAGGTGCCGTCGGGCCAGCGATAATTGCCGCCGACATAGTCCGACGAGAAACTACCGGCGTTGTTGCTGTCGCCTCTTCGCATCTGCACAGGCCCATCGGTCAACGCAGCCGTTGTGTAGTCCAAACGCCACTCGACGCGTTCATCGAAATTCAGAAAATGGGCCAACAAGGCGTAGCGTTCCGCGTCGTAGCCACGAGGTTTCGGGAATGCGATTCTGTCGTCGCCGCGTGAAAGTTGAATTCGGAAATTGTAAGCCTGCACTTTGAAGTCGCCGTCGCCCCGTTTTCCAGCAGTCTCAGAGGCGATTTCGGGCAACAGCCCTGATGCCGGATCATCAGGAATCACAAAGGGGCTCAGCGGAAGTCGGCAAAACTGGTAAACGTTTTTCCACGACACTGTCTGCCATTGCCCGCCCAAAGATTCGTCATAAGCTGACGCGGGTTCTCGGCCCACGCGGTAGGAAACACTCGCTGCGGCCAGCAGATCGCCTTCATACGTACTGTCAATAAACATGGCCGCACGCACGGTCTCGCCGGTTTCCATCGTGGCGGACACCAGCCGGTTCTGCTGCATTTCCACTGACTGCAATGCGCGTTTCAGAAGTACCTTGACCCCCGCTTCATCCAGCATTTTTCGGAACAGAGTTTCCGCCGCCGACGGACGATAGTCGCGAGCTTTGCCGATGCGGTTGTAGAATTCCAAGGCCAACCCGCCGATCGAATCTTTCCTGCCCAGATCCGTGGCCGTCAATCCGCCGGACGTCATTCCTCCAACGTGGCGGTTAAATGAAAACAGAACCGTGGCCTTGCCTTCCCGCGCGGCCTGAATGGCAGCCGTCACTCCCGCCGGAGTCCCACCGTACACGGCAACATCGCACTCGATCAATTTGGACTGCCCCGGCTCCCTCTGTTCGTAGTAGCGCGGCTCGCTAGCACTGGTCTTGTTGTGGAAACTGGACGGCTGCACAGCTGCGCTCGCAACAAAAGCGATCAGCCAGACAGCGTGCTTGGGGATATGTATTTGATGGAGCATGGATTGAGTGTCTGTAGCCTTGGGCACTTGGTCGCGACGACTGTTCAGTCGACGGGCCGACGAAAGGGGCCGACGAAGGGGCCGACGAAGAGGCCGACGAAGAGGCGAGCATGGTTCGTGTGATTGTAACGACATCGGGGGCATTGCCTGCCATTCGCTGTGCCCAATCGATCGTTCCCGCGCTGACCGACCTGCCGATACGGGAAATAGGTTCCCAGAGTCCTGTCGGCACATGCTAAATTGATTCGCCGGGGGGGATCCCTTGAACCAATCAATGTGCTTCAAAAGTCGGAAAACAACTCATGATATTTGGTCGCTTTCAGTGGCAGTCGCTTGCTGCACATCTTCTGCTTGGCGGGTTCGTTTTTGCAATCGCGGGATTACCGCTCAGCGCTCAGGCCGAGCATGATGGAGAACTCCAAATTCTGTTGCTCGGCGATAGCACCACGGAAGGCAGCGTGCCGCGGCGATTGAAGCCCGAGGGGCCTCATCTAGAGCAAGTGCTGGAGCACCTATTGGCAGCCGAAGACGATTTGCCTGCGTGCCAAGTCATCAATTCGAGCCAAGGTGGCGAAACGATCCGCCGACTATTGGATTCCGGACGCTACGAACGCAACGGAGCAGAATTGCCAGGGCTGGACTACATTTTCATTCGCTACGGGATCAACGATCGAGCGAAGATTGAAAATTTCGTCGAGAATTTCCCCAAGCACTTTGCTGAACTGTGCGAACGATTGCGCAAGGATCATCCCAGCGCTGAACTGATCCCGATGACCGTGATCCCGTTCTCTAGTGAAGCCGCCAGCGAAGAGATTAACAACCTGATTCGCCAAGCCGCAGCTGAGAGACACTTGGAGGTCTTTGACATTTACCCTCGCTACGCCCAAGAGTTGAGCAAAGGCCCCAATATGCTCAATTACCGTCGCTACGCCTTGGACAAAATCCCTGCCAAGTATCGCGAGTTGGTCCAGCCGTTTGTGCACGGCGCGAAGGTGGAAGTAATGGGCAACGAACTGGATGCCATTCTGGGCGGATTGCCGGGCTGGTATTCGGATCGGCACCCCAACTTGGCGGGATACAATGTGATCGCCGACGCAACGGCCAAGTACCTTGCCAAACGTCTGCGCGAAAAACAAACGGAGCGCGCCAGCACAACTCAATCAAGTCCAGTCGAACTCAGCCCAACAAAGTAAGGCTCAGCATCATCAATGCTCGCTCGGCAGTGATGCTCACCATCTATTCTTTTACAACATCCGCCAGATAGACGGCCGTAATCGTTCGGCCGTCTTTGCTTTCGTGGCTGGAATACCAAGACACCAGACCGTGTTTGGAGTCGATTTGGACGAATCCGGGATACGAATTGTCGCCACCGCTGGGAAGTTCTGCGATCGACTTCAAGTCATTGTCGACCAACCAGTAGAGCGCCATCTTTGGCCCCGCATCCGTGTTGCGACGTCCGCCAACCAGCAGTTGGTCTCCCCACTTCGCCAACAACGGCCCTCCCACAAAAAGCGGCAATTGCCCTCGCTTCCACGTCACGTATGGCGGCCGGGACCGCGCCAACTGTGACGTCGCCCCTTTCTCGCGACTCAGTGCCAGAATGGTTTTGTCCGAGAGCATCTGAAACGCCGTCTCGTTTCCCTTTTGCGTCTGGAAGAGCGACCGGAATCGCCAATTGAGTCCATCATTGCTCGCTAACAGAGCACCTTCCAAAATCGACGCGCCTCCCGCGCCAGATTCGGCTTCGGAGTATCCACTCTTACGTCTCGCACAAAGGTAAGCCGTGTCTCCATCCGTCACGGCCCGCCAAATGTAATGACCGTAGGTGCCTTCAAGTTGTTGCGGACCGTTCCACGTCTTGCCGTCGTCAGTCCATACGGCAAAGCCGAGGTGTTTGTTAACGTCATATTTGTCGCGAGCCAGCTTGCCGTCCCCGCTGTACCAAGTGCCGGTGTAGATGAAGAGTTTTCCCTTAAAGGACAAGAAATGTGGATCGCGGGTGTCACGCAGGGGAACGGAAAATCGATGCGCAGTTTGCCAGGTCTTTGCATCATTGCTGCTAAGCACAACGATCGATGAGGTTGACGACACCATGTGCCCGTCCGGGCAACTTCGGAACGTGAGCCAGTATTTTCCCTGCCAGCGGATCAGATCCGTAAATGCGTTGTGTTCACCATTGTGAAACACTTGTCGCACATTTTCCACTCGCACGGTAGGCAAATCATCGTCAGCAACAGCGGATGGCGGACAATCTGCAAGCCAAATGATGGCGATCGAAACAAGTGCAACGATCGGACGTCGCTGTCGAGGAAAACGCATGGATCAGTGACTCAGGTTAGGCGGCGGGAGGTCGTTTGGTTGCGGCGAGCTCCATTGTCTGGCAATGCAGTCTCAGTCGATGAAAAAGAATTCAGTTGGCCACGAAAACCCAGGCCAACGGATGCTTTCAGATCATCTTCAACCAGCAATGATGCAACGGAAAGCTTATGGCGTTAGTTGGGATGCGTCGGTTGAATCGTCTTCGTGTGTCAGAGGCTTGATCTGCAACGTCTGAATCCACTGAGCGATCATCTTTACAGCCTCGCGGTCAACGACTGATGTCGACAGTGGAGGCATCTGGCCGCGACCACGCTGATTGATTCGGTGCAGCAGCACGGACGCCATGGGGTCGGATGGCTTGATCAGCTTTGCATCCGGCAGGTCAAATGAACCGTGAAGGGGAACCGTATTTACCGTGCGCGTCTTATCAAGCGACGTCGCGAAGGACAGCACAAGATCTGAATTGCCGCCGCCTTCCTTGACATGACAGTTGGCGCAGTTGGCGTGTAGATAGGAACGCACGCGCGTTTCCAGTGGCTCGGTCGTATCGGTGGGCTTGGGCAGTCTTGGCATCTCGTGAAACGATGTTGAAAATTCAAAAGGTGCCGCTTTTTCGACCGAGCTGGTTTTGGTTTGCGCATCCTCTTTGTCTGCCGCACTATGAAACAACCCAAGCTGTTTAAAACGTTCCAGTTGCGGCACGGCGTGTCCGTCGATCTGTAGGTCCAGATTTGTTTGCTGCACCGACAGCCCCAATACATAGTCTTGGGCACGGCTGTGGCACACCATGCATTCTGCTCGACTGGGATAGTGCCATGTTTGACGCGACACGCCGCCGTCGGATTCCGGCGAACGCACATCGAATTTGCGATCGATGCCCGACGCATCAACCAAGACCGCATCGGTCTGTTGTTCGTTCCACTCATAGGAATAGCCGTACCACTCACCGCCCTGGCGAGCAAGCAACCGAGTTTCGATCCGAGTCAGTGCTCCGTTGTTGCGACTAGCAATCGGCAACGCAAAGGTTTTCACCAAAACGGTTCCATCGGGGAAGTCCCAGCTCTTCGCTGTTTGAAACTCAACGGTTTTGTCTCCCGGTAATCCGATGAATCGTTCCTTGCTGGCTCCATCGGACCACAGCGGTGAATTGATTGTGTACGGAATCAGGCCCGGGTGAACGCGATTTTTTACCGTGGATTCATAGACGCCGGTTTGGCTTAGCAGACGTGGAAAGTCGCTGGATTGTTTTTGCTTTGATGGCACCAGTCGATACAGGCCGCTGCCGTGGTCGGCAATCAGCAGTTCGCCGTCGTGATCGATGCCGAAGCCAGCGATCTGGAGAGACGTTCTTGCGACCAAGAAATGGGACGTCACCGATTTGCCGTCCCACTTCGCTGCCCAAATCATACCGGTTGAATAGTCACCGTAGACGTAGTGGCCGTAAAGCAGTGGATGGGCCTTTCCGTAGTAGACATGGCCGCCGGTCAATGACCGTGCTTCGGAATGGGGGTGTTCGATCGTCGGCACCACGATCGGCGTTGGTCCGCGCTGGCGATTCGGTTGAAACGGTTGGCTGCCTTCGGTGATGCTCCAACCGTAGTTTTCTCCTCGACGAACGACTTGTACGGTTTCCCAGAGATCCTGGCCGTTGATTCCAGCCCATAGATCACCCGTCTTTGTGTCGATAGAAATTCGCCACGGGTTACGCAAACCGTAGGCCCAGATTTCCGGCCGCGCGTCCTTGATCGTTAGAAACGGGTTGTCCGTTGGAATGGAATACGGCTTTTCTGCGGTTGGCTGATCGACGTCAATCCGCAACATTGATCCCGGCAACGTCGTAAGATCTTGACCGGCGTGGTTTGCGTCCGAATCGGATGTGCCGTCGCCCGTTGATACAAAAAGCATGCCGTCTTTCGCAAAAACCAAATCGCCACCGTTGTGCCCGTTCGAGGGCCATTCGATGATCGTCGTTTGCGATTCGGGCTGACAGTCAAATGGTGCGGTTCGCGACACGTGAAATCGCAGCACCCGAGTGCATACTTTGTCCAACGCAGCGGACCGTCCATTGCAACCGACGTACATGAATCCGTTCTGCTGAAAGTCCGGATGAAAAGCGACTCCGTAGATGATGTCGTCCAGCACCAGGAACTCCGACAACTGACTGCTTGGATCGTCTGGCGTGAACCGCAGCAAACGCCCCGGCCCTCCGTAGTCTCCTTTGTGGACATGCACCAGCAAGTCCTTCGTGCCGGGCAAAGCCGTGACACTCATCGGTTTAGGAAAGTCGAGGTGTGTGAAGACCTGAGTCGTCTCCAGCGGCGGTGGCGGATCGGGAAAACCGACGACGCGAGATTCCGTCCAAAGGACTCGGTCGAAATCAGCCGATTCGACTGGCAGCGAACAGAAACAACAGGCTGCAAGAGCAACCCAGGCGAGACCGCGTTTTTGAAACGGCAAAAGCGTGATCATCATGTGCATTGCGTTGACGGAGAGTTTCATCACTGCCTCTCAATTTTCGACGAACGTGATGATTGGAAAAATCTCGGGAATGTGCGAGTCCCAGACTCCGTGCTTTCCCAGAGCCCAACCGCCCGAATCGACGGCAGGCTTGGCGGCCTTGTATTTGTTAAACCGAAACAGATCGATGCCCCACTTGTCACCCGGCTTTGGCGGTAAAGCTCGGTTGTCGCCTTTGGCTAACCACTTCATCTCCTGCCAAGGAAACGCAAGCTCGACGGTCCAGCCCTGGTCGACGTCCGAATCGTCGTTCAGTGTTCCATTGATGTGCACGGCCGATTTGAAATTGGGAAAGTCGTAACCCAGAAAGGCTAGCCGCTTGCCGCGGGGATGGTTCTTCAGACCCACACCATCAAAGATCTGTTTCTTGGGAGCATCGGCTTTCAGTTGAGGATCCTGGTCATACCCGTCACGCAGGTAGGCGTCTTGCCACACGAAAAAGCCCTCGTAGACCGTTGCGTGGGCATTGATTTCAAATTCGTAGTAGGAGTCCTTTCCGGCAATGAAGACTTCCACATCATTATCGTAGTAGATGGGGGCATCACGCTTGAGATACTTGGCATCAACATTGGGTTCATTGATCCAAAAGCCAACGTACAAATAGTCGTCGTCCCACAAAATCGCAGCCCGGGTGTCGTGCATCGTTTCTTTACCGCTGATCAAGTCGACGAACGGCGACGTCTTCTCGCAAGTCTTCCAAACGGCGTCATCCAGGCGACCATCGATGATGGGGGCAGTCGTCGCACGCCGAGCCGAATAGCGAGGCAAGTCTTGGGCTGGAACCAGCGACTCTGGAAACTGCAGTTCTGAAGATGGCGATTTAGCAGGTGGCGATACTGCAGATGGGGCAGGAACACTGACGTTCACCACGCTTGAGAAACTGAGTCGCGGATCGCCGCGCTGCTGCAACGTCTTTGACAACGTTGCGATGGTCCGCTCGACCAAACCATCGTACAGCACTTGGTCGCCGCACTTGACTGTGACCGGTTTGCCAAGGTCGATGAATTGGTCGTCCAGGTAGACATCGACCGGCATCGCATTCGAAGCCGTCAGTTGGATGGTTTGCTCGCTTGCTTGGGCGACTAACTGCGTTCCCTTCTTGGCATCTTTTGCATCGACGCCCAGCCAGTAGAAATTTGAATGCGTCACGTCGTCTTGCACCCACACGATCTTCTTTGGCGTCGTATTGCGAGTGTGCTTTGCCATCCAAGCAAGTGCGACAGCGTCTTCGCGATCCATCCAGTGGCCTTTGTCAGGGTAGATTTTTGCGAAATGCTGGTAGCCGTCGGGGTCTGCCTTGTGAAGTTCGGCTAGTTTCGTCTTCCAGTTCGCAGCGATCGTGTTTCGCTTGTAAGCGGAGTCCTTGCCACCGACCTGGAGCGCGAACGGAACGTTTCGCAATCCAAGCGGCGAAGTTTCGTTGGGATGCCCGGCCATCATCGAGGCCGCTGCCCAGCGGTCAGACATGCGCGGCGCAAGTTGGTAGACGCCGTCGCCGCCCGCCGAATAACCCATCAAGTACACGCGATCCCAGCTGACATCCTCCAACGCAACCATGTTTTCAATCAGTCGTACAAATAACGGGTCGATGTGCCCCTGATGCCAGAGGTTCCATGTGTCGGTCGGGCCACGCGGCGCGACGTACACTCCTTCAGTGGGTTGATAAAGCCGTTTTTGGTTTTCCCATTGTCGGTCGTTCACGGTTTTGGGGGCTCCGCCGCCGCCATGCATGGAAATGTACAGACTGCGACCACCGACAGGTTTCTCGCCGAACACTTCATAGTGAAAGGGCATTCTAAATTCACCGTGCGTCAACATGCGTGCCTTCATTTCTTCCGCACGCGACTTGCGGAGATCCTTTAATCGATCCTCTGCCAGCAGGCCTCGAACCGTGGCGGCGTCTTCGCTGGTCAATGCGACTTTGGCAAACGGCTCTCTGGTGATCTCTCCCCGGTCGTCAACGGCGGTGGTCAGAAACGTCGCTAGCGATTCCACGGCATCCGCCGACGCTTTGTTGGTTGATCGGATCTTCTTCGATTTCGTGGGGCGTGATTGCGATTCTGGCGGCGCGTCCGTGCCAGTCATCTGGAAGGAATGCAGTTGTTGATTCGTTTTGGGGGTGATGGTTTCGCTCTTCGCGTCAGGCCCGTCGCCGAGCAAAATCGTGTACGTGTGGTTTTGTTTCAGGGGAACATGAAGATGGTCGTTCGTGTCGAACCCGTCGTCGTTGGTTTTGCCGTCGAAGACGATGTCGTTTCCATCCATAATTCGAAGTGGCGAACAGATACGTTGACGGTCTGATCCGTAGACGACAAAGAGTGCGTCGACGGATCCTTTTGGCAAATCTTTTTGAAGTGCCACGTAACGATCGGTCACATTGACGGCGGGAATGAATTTGATCCTGCGGTTCCACACGCAAGGAAACGACAGGGGCGTGTCTTTGAAGCTTGTTGCATAGATCGCATTCGCCGCGGATGCCCTGTCAGCTTTGGCTGCGCGAGCTACAAACCAGCCCTTGTCCAATTCGGTGCCCGTCGGTTCTGCGGCGCCCGTGAAGTGCCAGCCGTTGTCCCAAATTTCGACCCACGAATGGTTGCCCGACCCATTGGACCACATCGGTGTGCCAACGAATCGTGCTGGGATCCCTACCGAACGACAAGCATCAATCAAAATCACCGACAAACCGGTGCAAGACGCTAGGCCACATTCAATGGATTCCATTGGGCTTTGGTCAGCTTTAACTCGTTTGGTCGAATACTTCACTCCGATTTGCTTGAACAGTTTTTGGTTGATCATCGCTGCTGCTTCGGATGCGTTCTTCGCGTCCTTTACCATGGGCAAGCAGCGTTTGCGAAAGTCGGCTCGCCAGTTGTCGCGGCGCTCATTGATACTTGCATACGGCAGCACATCATTGAGGAACAGTTCAAGCGGGACATCCCGAGCCCACGCGTCGGTTTGGCGAGACAGATACGCGAGCCGTGTGTTCTCGAGCAGAAAATCGGCACTCAAGGACTGTAGATCTTGCACGGGCATATGGAGCACCAAAAACTCCATGCCTTTGCGCGATTGAATCGGTGCCTCGGCAATCGCTCGCGCAATCTCGTCTCGATTGTCACCCGCTAGGTCCAGCCGATCACGGAGTGGATCGGCTAATGCATGCGCCGGTCCCAGAATCAACAGCAACAGAAAAGCGAACGCAAAAACGGACTGATTCATGAACCCACCTGCCATTGATTCTTGGCCCAGGGGGGCGCAACGAAGATCGTTGCTCGTCAGCGGGAACCCCCGTGCCAGTCATCATTGTGTCTGATTCCGAGCGCCAGTCAACTTGAAGGCAAAATCGGGGCTGTACATCTGGGACCCCAGGATGATTCGATTCGTATTGGGATTCGATGTGTGTTGGCCGAACGCCGGACTCTTGATCTGTGTCTGCCCGGTCACCGGCGGCATCGGTGACTTCCGTCCGTTCGCGCAGGTTTCAACCTTTGTAGTCGTGCTCAGGCCATCGCCGGGGCTGGTGTCAAAGCGAGCGTACGAGAGACCGGTGCCGTTGGAAAATGGGCTCTACTGTCTCCCGTGTTTCAACACCTGCAATGACGTAATGCTACTTGAAAAGCGAACGGGCGCGGATCATGATCAGAATCACGAATCGACCGATACACCCCGACCAGTCTAAAGCCATCGCATGACGAAAATCCGATTCAAGTTTGTATTTGTGTTCTCTGCAGTGTGGCTGAGTTTCCTTGGGCTCTGTTCATTTGGGCTCTGTCTATTTGGTCTGGGGACACTTAATCTGTTCGCTCAAGAATCACCGTCCGTGCACCCGATTCGCATGGTTGGCAATCCGAGTGTGTCGCCTGATGGCGGTCGCATTGCGTTCTCGTGGATTGGCGAGATTTGGTCGGCCAACATCGACGGCAGCGATGTTCAGCGTCTGACCGTGAATGACGCGACCGAGGGCCAGCCGATCTTTTCGCCCGACGGGGATCGAATCGCCTTTGTTAGCGATCGTACCGGTTCGAAGCAGATCTTTGTCATGTCATCCGACGGTTCCGGCGTACGGCAAGCGACGTTTCACTCGGCCGGCTACGAACTGAGTGATTGGTTTCCAGATGGAAAGCATGTATTGGCGCTCGGAAGTCGCGATCACTTCTATCGTGATGCGACGCGGATGATCAAAGTCAACGTGCAAGAGAGAAAGCAAGAAGTCGTCCTGGCCAATGCGATGGCGGAGTACGCACGAGTTTCGCCCAACGGCAAGAAAATCTTGTTCACGCGAGAAGGCGAACGTTGGTGGCGGAAGGGCTACGAAGGCGCACGATCCTCCCAAATCTGGATGCTGGACCTGATGTCTGGAGAATTCAGCGAAGTCATCCGTGAGAACGTGGAATGCATGTGGCCAACTTGGATGGCGGATAGCAAGGGGTTCTATTTTACGAAGGGCACGCTGCATGGATCGGACTTGTGGCATTACCGCTTTGCAAAGAAGGCCAGTAAACCCGGCAAGCAAAAATCCATCCACGCCTTTGCGGATGATTCAATCGTCTTCCCGGCGATTTCCAGTGACGGTGACACGCTGGTGTTCCGCCATCTCTTTGATCTGTATTCAATGGACCTCAACAAGGGTGATCAGCGTGCAGATCAACCCAGCAAGATCGAGCTGTCGGTCAGTGATGATGTCGATCTGCCAGCACAACAGCTGCGTCGTGAGTGGTCTGACGCAACCGATGTCGCCTTTACAAAGGACGGTTTGGAAATCGCATTCATTGCCGGCGGTGATGTTTGGGTGATGGACACCGTCTTAAGAGAACCGCGGCGCGTGACGTCGACCGATGGCTATGAAGAAGACATTCAGTTCTCCCCCGACGGAAACGAACTCTGGTTCGTTGCGACCACCGACGGTCAGCCTGACATCTACCGAGCCACTCGAACGGACAGCGAAAAGTATTGGTGGCAGAACGACGAATTCCAGCTGGAGGAAATGACGCACGACGCCCATGTCGAAAGTGATCTGCGGTTCACGCCCGATGGCAAGCATCTGGTGATGCAACAAGGACGCGGTAATCTTGTCTCCATGGATCTGGAGTTCAAGAAAAAGTCTTCACTGGTCAAGGGTTTTAGTGGTATCGACTTTGACCTATCGCCCGACGGTCGCTGGATTGCTTACTCCCAAGAAGACGACAATTTTAACCGCGAGATTTGGATCTCCAAACTGGATGGCAGCATCGATCCGGTAAATGTTTCTCGGCATCCCGACAACGATCGCAATCCCAAATTCTCTGCCGATGGAAAGCTGCTCGCCTTTACCGGACGCCGCGTCGATTCGGAAGTGGACATCTACTACGTGTACCTTCAAGAAGCCGACGATGATGAAACATCGCGTGAACGAAAGATCGACGAAGCCGTTGAATTGATCGAAAAGAGTCGCAAGAAAGAGCTAGCGAAGAAGAAGGGCAACTCGAAAACGAATGCGTCGGATAAGGAAGACGCCAAGGAGAAGTCGTCCAGCGACGATGATGAATCATCGGACAAAGATGAAGATGCCGATGATACCCTCGGCGAAGAAAATAAGGATCAAGAAAAAATCCACGTCGACTTGGATCGCATTCACGAGCGTCTACGAAAGGTCTCGATCTCCAATAGCTCCGAGGGTGGTCTGTTGTTCGCGCCCGAGGGGCAAAAGCTGGCGTTTCGTGCCAGGATCGATGGCAAGGACGGTTGGTACACCGTCGAATTTCCCAAAGAGATGAAACCGAAGCTACTGACCACCAACACCGGATCGTCAGCGGTTTGGTTCAAGAAAGCGGACGGCATCTTGTTCTTGCGCAATGGCTCGCCGGCCAAAATTGACAAGTCCGGCAAGCTGGAGACGTACGCTTTTAAGGTGCCTCAGCTGGCTGCGCGTTCAGGATGGTTGAAAGCCGGTTTTGAAAAAGCTTGGCTGACGATGCGGGAAGCCTGGTACGACGATCGGTTCGCCAACCACAACTGGGATCAAATTCGGCGTAAGTATGCTCCTGTCGCCGCACAAATGCACGACACGGCAGGGCTGGAGCAAGTGGTCCAGCTGATGCTGGGCGAACTGAATGGTTCGCACTTAGGCTTCTACCCCAGGGATGCATCTCCGGAAAACAAAGTCGAGGGATGGGAGGACGTCACGGCGCATTTGGGCGTGAGATTCCAGGACGACTTTCAAGGCCCAGGCTTGATGATCCGTGACGTCTTGAAAGATGGCCCCGCTGATCGTGCACAGAGTCGCCTTGCCGCCGGCGATGTCATTCTCTCGATTGATGGCACAGCCGTCGATCCAGCGATGGACCTAACCACACGCTTGAACGGCCGACTTGATCGCGACATCACACTGAGCGTGAAACGCGAGGGCAAAGGCCCCGACGCAGGGAAGGACGCAGATAAGGAAGATGACAACGATGACGCAGAAGACAAAGAAGATGAAGAGCACAAGAACGACGACGCAGAATTCGACGTTGCGATTCGTCCGATCTCCTACGCAGCCGCCCGTTCGCTTCTTTACGAGCATTGGTTGGATCACAATCGTGCGATGGTCGAAAAAGGTAGCGACGGCAAGATTGGCTACCTGCATATCCGTGCGATGAACATGTCCAGCTTCTACGAATTCGAGCGTCAGCTTTACAACGTGGGATACGGTCGGGAGGGATTGGTGATTGATGTCCGCGACAACGGCGGAGGATCAACGACCGACCTCTTGTTGACCGCCCTGACCCAACCGCGTCACGCGATCACTCAGCCGCGCGGCGGAGGCCAAGGCTATCCGCATGACCGAGCCGTCTTTGCATCATGGTCAAAGCCAATCATCGTGCTGTGCAATCAGAACAGCTACAGCAACGCAGAAATCTTCTCGCACGCCATCAAGACCTTGGGTCGAGGCAAAGTCATCGGAGTTCAAACCGCGGGCGGTGTCGTCAGCACAGGATCGGCCACGATCAATGACGTCGGTCGAATTCGAGTGCCGTTTCGCGGCTGGTTCTTGCTCGGCGATGGCGAAGACATGGAACGAAACGGCTGCCTACCGCACGAAGTCATCTGGCCAAAGCCAGCCGAGATCCCCCAAGGAATCGACCGCCAGCTAGACCGCGCCATCGAAAGCTTGCGAGACGAAATAGGCGAAGGCCAGCCACCAAGGAAGCTCAAGTACGCTTCCGAGCGAGATGCCAAATAGAGTTCGTGAAAGCGGGCTGCGACGATGACATGTCGCGGTCAGGCGTTGGCAAAGCGTGCCCAGCGAAGGCCAGAGAACCAACGGTCGATGAAACCGGTGCGGGCCAAGTAGACGTCAACAGAGCCTCCGGTGTCGGCCACCGGTGCGCCGCAAGTGCGAAGCGAAAAATGACCGCCGTCCTCCGTCCCGCATGATTCGCCGAAAAGAGGAATCCGATCAAGAATCCTGCAATAGTTTTGGCGACGAACCAGAGAACATCGTCGTCGGATAGTTTGTGGTTCCGTTAGTTTGGTATAATCGAGTCTTAAATCGGGGAGCGAGCGGGATGATCAAGCAAGGTCACAGCGTTCGATGCAAGCAGACCGCAAGATTGGGAACGACGGAAACGATGGCGGCATGGTCCAGGTCAAGTTTGACGATGAAACATTGCGAAACGCTCGATCAACTCGTTGCCAGGGCACGAAGGAGCGAGAAGAGAAGTACGGCATGAACTAGTGAGACAGCATGAAACGCACCAATGATGATGACGAAAAGAATGGACAAATCCGACGGCCGTCTATAACGCTCCTCGAAGATGTACCGACACCGAAAGATGCTTTTGGAGCTCACCAGCGATTAGCCGACACAATCGCTGACCTGATTGAATCTGAACAAGGAGGCAAAGCAGTTGCCCTGGAAGGCGGCTGGGGTTCCGGAAAATCCAGCGTCGTTGAAATGCTCAGCAAGAAACTTGCTGACAGAACGAAGGGCACCACGCGGGTATTGGTATTCGACGCTTGGTCTCACGAAGGCGATCCACTTCGCCGAGTATTCCTCGAGCAGTTGATGACCTATTGCAGGACTGACCTTGATTCTAGCCGCACCGAGCACTGGGACAACCGCACACGCACAGAGATCGTCGGAAAGTCACGCGAAACTGATCAGACGTCGGTTCCGGTGCTGCGATCACCTTGGCCACTCGCTGCGCTCGCCCTGCTTACGTTGTTCCCGGTCGCTCTTGCGATTGTCGCGGGGCTATTTCGCAGAAATCAGCTCGATCAGTATGAACAATCGATTCTGATCGTCGCTCTATTTGTTGCTTTGTGCGTCCCGGGTTTAATGCTCGTGCTCTTCGCTTACTGCGTGCAGTGGCCGCTATTAACAAAGGCAAAGAAGAAACTCTCTGACAAGTTTGAGTGGATCAACCCACCACGACAGCAAAAGAAAAAACTGGCAGATGCGGGACGCATGATCTCGCTTTACGCAAAGAAGATCGACGAAACGACGAGCACAACGACTCACGAAACCCTTGGGCCAACTTCCATAGAATTTCAAAGGTTTTTCTGTGACCTGCTTGCCGAGTACCTTGCGCAACCTGACAGGAAGCTGGTTCTTGTCCTAGACAATCTCGATCGGGTGCCCACGGAAACAGCCCGCTCTTTGTGGTCGACGCTTCGTGTCTTTGCCGAATGCTGCGAGAACAAAGAGAACGAGTCATGGGCAGGCAGGGTGTGGTTCGTTGTTCCTTATGACCCCGCATCCGCTCGCAGGCTCTGGGACGACGGGCTGCAGAGCGAATTCGAGCACGAAAACGAACCAGACGATGCCAACGCTCCTTCAGTGCCGAAGCTTTCAGCAGCTTTTTTAGACAAGACATTCCAAATTCGATTCGACGTGCCACCACTGCTCTTAGAAGACTGGAAAGACTACCTCTGCGAATTAGTCTTCACGGCACTTGGAGATACTGCGAGTGACGAAACAGAGGTTCACAAAGTTTATCTGCTTTCGCGGTATCTTGCCGAACAGAAGCGGAGGCCCCCGACACCTCGCCACTTAAAGCTGTACGTGAACGACGTCGGTGCACTATGCAGGCGTTTTGATGGAAAGTTCCCCGTGTCACACATGGCTCTGTACACGATTCTACGACGTCAGGGGCGTGACGTCAGAGCGTGGTTGCTGAATGCGAAGGAGGAGCATGAACTCTTTGAGCAAAAACTAAACGACGACGACTTCATGCTATCTCTCTGTGCGATGGTGTTTGGCACTACTGATCGCGAACGAGCGCGTGACTTGTTGCTTCGATCGCCTATCGAAGCTGCTCTAGCAAATGGTAAGAGTGATGACCTAAACCAGCTATCCAAAGTCCATGGTTTCTGGCCAGTGATGGAGATAGTCTGTGGCGAATCGGCATCAACATTCGGTACGGAAGATGCCCGCGTGGTGAATTCTCTCGCGGCGGTTGAATCCAGCGATCTACTTACATCAACTCAGCAAGAAACAGCCGCGTTGAAACGATTCTTGGAGTCATTGGTTGCGGAAGCAAAATGGAACAAACTTGACAAAAACACAAGTGAAGGCATTGCCATTGCCCACCGGCTTGGCCTTGCTCACAGCATCGTTCAGGCTGCCCTTGGGCGACTTGCAAGCTTGACATCGAAAGAAGACTTGTCGGAACTCGATGTCGATGAATGGATCAGCGGTATGCAGTGGATCGCCACAGAATGCTCGTCCGAGGATCTGGAACGATCGTTTGACGCCCAAGTGACGCTCACCGCGTCCGATGATTCAACAAAGCTGCTGAGCAAGTTGGGATCGCTTGATCCATCGAGTCGAAGAAACGTCGCCTCCATGATTAAGGTTTCCGGGTCGGCGGGTGAGCTAGTCGATGGGATTGCTCCAGCACCAACTGTTGAGTTTACCCGAGCGAATGCTGATGCAATTCGCGGGCTGATTTCAATTCCGTCATCCGGAATCAGTGTTGAATCTACTTCAAACGCTGTTGCGGCGCGTCTGCGGAACGAAGAGGAGCTTACAAAGCCCGAAATTGATCGTCACGTTAATGTGCTTGTGGATTTGGAATCCCGCTTCGGCCACATCGAAGCGATTCAGAAGCTTGCAGAAGACGCGATACTTTTCCGACGAATCAAGAATTGTGAAAAGAAGCTTGACTCACGACCGGTGGGAGAACTCTTTCGCTGGTCAATTCGCTTCTACTCGTTTAGCAAGCGACCATCAGCACCCACCAATGCTCCAGAAGGATACGATCTTGCGGCGAAGATCGCGACGAATCCGGCTGAATACGAAATTGCAGTCAAGCCTGTCCTCAATCAATTGACAACCGGTGATAGCAACTACCTGCTCAACTCAATTCTTTGCGAAGTAAACGTAATCCCGCAATTTGTCGGGCACGTAATTGATGCTTTGCGAAAGCGAGACGAACTGGGGCTTGTTCTGGGTCCAAATTGCTACGTTAACAGAGTTCCGGATATTGAAACTCATTGCTCGGCGAAAGCAAATCCAGGAATCGATGAGTTCACTGACGAATTGCTCCAGACGGAATGGTTCGTCGAAAACTTGAGCAAGTTGAAACCAACCGATGACAATCTACCTGGCATCATTCGTTTGACGAATCGAGATGCGTTATCAAAGAACGTGACTTTCCGTGACACTATCTGTGAGTTCTTAAACCAAATCACATCTGATGACTGGGTTAAATCGATAAAGTCCCAGGACGATAGGTATCAGCTGCTCGTTGCTGTCCGGAGGCAGATTGGGGACTTCACATTAGGTGAAGCAGCCAGTGAAGGGTTGGAGTCAATTCTTAACGAAACGATCGATGGAGAAACAGCAATCAATCCAGTCCCAGACGACTGGAGTGTTGTTCTCGATGCAATCCCTGAGAACCAACGCATGACTCGAGCCAGCAGAGTCGTGGAATCATCTGACGCTCCTGGAAAGTTGCTTTGGAAAGCGATTCCGCTTTGTTATGAACCGCTTAAATCTGCTGCACTCGGTCATTCAGAAGAGTCTTTTCTACGAAACGCTCTGATTCCAATTCTGCAAGAAGGCGACGATCTGGCTCATGAATGGTTAGCGGACGTCGTTGTAGATAGTCCTGCGTGGTGGCCCAATACACCCGATCACGATAAGGAAACTCTGAGCCAAACACTTAACGATGTTTTCGGTTCGTCCTCCGACGACCGCAAGACCATATTGAAAAAAATTGCGGTCGCGTTGGACATTGTGCTGGAGAGTCCCGAGCCGGATGCGTCGGAAGCCACTGCTGAGGAATAGGCAGTTTTTAAGTCATCGTTCTCGGTAGATTCGTAACCCGCTTCGGACAGGGCCGATCGATTGTTTCAACACTCCGGTGGCCGACACCAAAGTGAACTGGCCGATGAAACCGGTCTCGCAGACCGCGCGGCGAATGCATGCCACCGGTCGATGAAACCGGAGCGTCGGGCTGAAGCGTGGTTTCGCGAGTCTGTTTAGAGCCACGACCTACTCACATGTCGAGCGGCAGCGCGCACAGCGCGATTAAATGTGCGGTCACGGTCTTGACAGTGGCATCTGACATGTCAACACAATGCCTTCAAGAACCTTGGAGGAGCAACCTGTGTCCTTCGTTTTAGCGTAGGCAACCTATTCGGAGAGCAACAATGAACGGAATGACGGACCTTGAAAAGAGGCGACTACTGAAACTGTACCTCGGTGTGCAAGGGGGCTATCTCGGGGATTTTGACAACATCGGGGCATTGGAGCGACTTTACGCTGAATGTGGTCTGGATGTAGATCCTCGTGCCTATGAAGGGACGAACCGCGCAAAGTTCGAGCAAATTCTTGATACGTCCCAACCAAGCATTCAAGCGTCCATTTTACGTGGTGCATTGGAGTTCCACCCTCCCGACCCTGAACGGTGGAAGACTCGCACACAATCACTACACGACGAACTTTCAACTGTCGCTGATCGCCTGGAAGGCACTGCACCGGTTCCATCTAAGAAACCGAAGATTACCAGCGCGACCGTTGAACGTGCGATCGCTGACGCGGAGCAACTCATCGAGAAATCGGGAGCTACGAGCGCAGTGGACCGTGTGCACACAATGCTGCACGGATATCTGCGGGCACTGTGTGACGACGCGGGAATCAGCTACGGGGAGAAAATGCTCATGAGCGGGCTTTTTGGGCTGCTCCGTAGGCAACACCCTGCCTTCAGCAACGAGGGGCCGCGAAAAGACGACCTCAACCAAGTTTTTCGTGGTATGTCCAGGATTATGGATGCGATGAATCCCATACGCAACGAGGGAAGCATGGCGCATCCCAACAAGGATCTACTCGACCCAGCTGAAGCCGCGCTGGTCATCAACATGGCCCGAACGATCTTGCACTACGTCGATACCAGAGTAACGGAGGCCGGTCGATGAAGCCGGAGCGTGCAGGACGAAAGAAGACTTGAAGCGGCGTCGGCCACCGGAGCGAACGCCCGAACTCAAATCGGCTTCATTACCTCCGAGCACAACGGCGTTTCGTCGAAGCAGTCTCACGATTAAAAGTATCGCGGGTGCGATGCACGGACTTTAGCGATGAAAGACTCAAAGTCTCGGATGCATTTGGCCAGTTTCGCAGCGTCACCGCCAAAGAATCCCTCCTGAAGGCCTGGCCAGCTAGGGTTCGTTTGCGCTTCCCGCAAAAACTCCTCACCCAATGTTTCACCAGACGCTCTTCTGCCATAACGCGTCCACATGAACCGACCCGTGGGCCCCCAACCGTACTCCGGATTGTTGAAACGACATATACAAGAAAGGCCTCACTTGCGTAGATGGGTTTACCACAACTTCATCTTCGGCAAGGAGGCCTCTGTGATGAGCAGTTTGAACAATCGTCGGTTCCGCGAACAGATCAGATTCTTGCGTCGGCAGTTTTTACAGGACGGCGGCCTGCCATTCACCGACGTTCTTTCGGAACAGTCTATTTCCGATGCACTGACGCAGAATGGCGTCTGTTGGAAAGACCGGATCTACACGCCACTCACAACTCTGTGGGTGTTTCTTGGACAGATTCTCTGTACCGACCAGTCGTGTGCGTCGGCCGTTGCACGGCTAATTGCTCACAGGGTTTCGCGCAATCAGAACTCATGTTCTTCAGAGACTTCAGCCTACTGCCAGGCACGAAAACGCCTACCTGAGAAGTTCTTTTCGGATGTTGCGCGCCGAGCAGGGCGTGCTCTGGATGATGCTGCCAAGGCTGATTGGTTATGGCATGGTCGTCGGGTTTATCTCTACGATGGCTCGACGGTAACGATGCCTGACACTCCTGCAAACCAATCCGAATATCCTCAACCCTCCTATCAGCGTCCAGGATTAGGCCACCCGATGGCAAGAGTTTGTGTCCTCGTTTCGCTTTCGTGCGGAGCCATCGTCGACATGGCAATTGGCGCGTACTCGGGCAAAGGACAAAGCGAACTCGGATTGCTTCGACGCTTACTTGATGCGTTTCGACCCGGCGATGTAATGGTTGCGGATCGGTTGATGTGTTCATGGGTTGAGCTGACAGCACTTCAGTGCCGAGGTGTTGATTTTGTCGTGAGACACGCTTCTACTCGCAAGCTCGATTTTCGTCGCGGTCAACGCCTCGGTAAAGACGATCAAATCGTGAGTTGGCCAAAGCGGTATGCTCGCTCAAAGGCTGACAGCGCCTATCGCAAGGACCTGCCAGATAGCTTGCGGGTTCGAGTTTGTCGGATACGAATTGCTCGACCAGGGTTTCGCGACAAAGTTCTTGTTGTTGCTACGACACTCTTTGATCCAATTGAATACCCGAAAGAAGAACTCGCTTCGTTATACCGAGAACGCTGGAATGTGGAGTTAGATATCCGATCACTTAAACAGACGCTGCAGATGGATCGCCTGCGTTGCAAGACACCAGAGCTTGTTCGCAAGGAAATCTGGACTCACGTGCTCGCGTACAACTTGATTCACACGATCATGGCAAGAGCAGCTGATGACTACGACGTGGAACCACGCACGATCAGTTTCAAAACCACACTACAGACACTGAAGGCGTTCCAACCAATTCTTGCAAATTGTTGCTCGTCCGACTTTCGGCAGCAGATATATGACCAATTGATCGAGTCGGTTGCAGTACACCGAGTCGGAGACAGGCCAAACCGCATTGAATCGAGGAAGATAAAGCAACCCTCTCGAAAGCATCATGATTTTTTGCACGTGCATCGGCATGAAGCGAAACGTCAAATCCTCAAAGGACCTAGGAAATAACTACGTGCCATTCGCGGCCGACACCGGAGCAGCTCTCGGCGATTGTTTGATCAGCAATGCGGCGATCTCTGAGGCGTAAATACGATGGTCGAAATCGTTTGGGGGATTGATTCCGTTACCGGTCAGATCCGCGTTCTGCTTGCGCTTTAGAAGTTCGGTGCATAAACTGGTCATGTCTGCTAACGCAAGTTCAGATTTACAACGGAATGCGAGTTAATCGAGGTACTCAGGAAGGACAGCATGTTTGTTGCAGGACCTTGCAATGCACAAGCATAGAAATTGAAGGTGCTTTGTGCCGCGTGAGAGATTAAGCACGTCGGCGCGGTCTCGCTCAGCGACATCGCGCTGCTTGGATTTTCTAGCCAGACTTGAACACCTGCGACCGATCGGCACGAGATGTGAGAACGGATCGCAAGAGTCTTTGAATTTGCATCTCGGTTCTTGGTGGGAACCGCAATTGGCTGCTAGTGACGGTGCTTTTCTAAAGCTCAGGCCTACATCTCTTCGGGATCGTGGATGTGTCGGCGGGTAGGATTTAATAGAAGATGACACCTTCTAGACGCTCTCACCCCTCGTATTCGTTCAGCCGATTGCGTCGTGAATCCGCTTCACCAACGGTCGTGTTCGATCCGTTGGGCTATTCAATTGAAACATGGACGCGGCGAGGAAGCGATTTCGCCATTGCGGCGTCAGACCGCGGTAGTCTTCTAGGGCCGCGGAACTGAATTTGTAGTCATGCGAATCATTCCCTTTCAGGAACACCAGTCGCCGAGCGTGATCAACGACCGATTGCGCGTCGCCGCCTGCGGACAGGAACCGGTAAAGCCCTTCGGACGCCTCGCTGCGGCTCTTCCCCATCAACTGGAACACTTCCGGAACGGTTGAAAGCGACTTGGATTCAGCGTTGACCAATTCGCTGCCGGCCAGTTCGTCGATTCGTCTGTCAGCCAACTTGCCCCGATCTTGTGCTGCTTTGCGAAACATCGGCAGGAAGGACGCGTTTTGAAGCAATAAGAAAGCGCGGGTTTCCTGGTCGCCGCTTTTGTTGAAAGCGTGGCGAATCGCATTGGTCGTTGTCACCGAGTGTAGCGCAACGATTCCAGGTTGACGCATCAACAGCTCACCGGCTGAGCAAAACAAACCATCCCAGATCGATTGAACTGCGACGCCGCGCTGCATCATTTCAATGATCATGCTGCTCGACTCGTCCGGCGACGCACTGTGGAGAGCGCGGACTAAGTCGCGTGTTGCCGACTCGTCGATCTTTCCGGCCTGAAGCCTTGGCGCCAACTCACTGGCAAGTTTGCGGTTGGCGCGTCCCGATCGATCCGCACTGAGATCGCTTTGTGCTGGATTGGGTTCGCCATTGTGGTTCAGCATTGCATAGACAAGGCTGCGCATTACCGGTTCGGCATATTCCCAGCCGATTGTCTGTAGCGTTCGAAAGGCGTTGGAGAGATAGATGACCTTGTGGCCGATGCTGCGAAAATCACGCGCGGCATATTTCGCGAGTGTCTCGTAGACGCGATTTCCGCCCGCGTTTCGCACCATTGCAATCACCGCAGCATCCGCGGCGGATTCGTCCCATTCATCAAGAGCACGACGCAGCTGTTTTTCGGCAAGATGGCCTGCGGGTAAACGAGATTCGTCCACTGCCGCCATCGTCCAGTTGCCTTCTTTTACATCGCGTGCTTGAGAACTTTTGAAGTTGTCGATTGCCCAGAAAATTGGCAGCCAACGCTCTTCATCGACTCCGCTGACGCTGGCAAGGTGTGCTGAATTGACAACCAAGACGGCATGGAACTTGAAACCAACCGAGGGCCTTGGTTGCACATTTCGGACTCCTGCCAACAGCAGAGCCGCCAAAAGTTCGCGATAGCTCAGCCCTGCTTTAACACGACGCGCGGTTTCTTCGATCACGCGCTCACGCGGTGTGTCTTCCAAAAAGCGGACAAGCGGATCGATGTCGGCCGTAAAGCGAACACTGCCATCACCAAGTCTGATTTCGTCGGCTGAGAGTGGATTCAGCGAACCGAGCACACCGTCCAAGCCCAGGCCAGCTGCCGTGGCCGCCAAAAATCCACGCCGCTTGAAATCCATCATCGCATTGACCTTGCTGTTTAGTTTGTCGGGTTAAGTGCTTGACGCGAACTGGCATGATTTTAGCTTAACGGCGGGGCCAGCAGCACAGCAAAACTGTCAGGCAATGACTAAACATCGTTTCGGTTTGCTGACGCCTTTCTAGCGTGGACGAAGCATGCGCTCGCGAGGTGCAGGATTCGGAATTCGCCGTTTGATCCGAGTTGCGCAAATTCAAAAAGCGAATTGCTCTGATTCTCATTTCGCATTCGATAAACGCACTAAGACCGACCGAAGGATCGCATCAGTTTTCGGTCTCCCCGCCACTCCAAGCAGGAAGATGGCCGACTTTTTCAATGGCTGACGGACTTAGCGGAATGCCCCAAATCTTGCCGTAGAACGGAGCCAGATTGCGGCCGGTGGATTGTGACATTCGGACCAGCCAGGCATCGCGCTTGGCCTGTCCGTCCTTGGGAAGCTGGCTCGGGTCGTCGTCCTGCAGCTTGCTATAGCCAGCAAGGACTTCTCGATAGACATCCCATCCATAGGCATGGCGAATTTGAAGATGCATCGCCAGTTTTTCGCCCGCATTCCCGTCTGCGTAGGTCTTGCTCTGCGCTAGAAAACTTGTCGCTTTGTCCTCGACGGCCTCGGCACTGGCTGTCCACGTCCAGCCTTTTCTCTCTCGCATTCCGAGTTGATCGAAGGCGTGTGCCGAAAACAAATTCACGGTGACTTCGATTGATCCGTCGAATGTGTACGGATTGTTCCAGCTCCAAGCTTTGTCTGGGCGACGCTGGGCTTCGTGCCCCAGTTCATGAAACCATCCCCAATTGCCTGTCGAAGTCAGTTGGGGCAGATCAACCACTCCGCGGCATTGTTTTTGAGGGCCTTGAGTTGGATAGCCAGCATGGAAAAGCCCGACGGATATCTGGCAATCCACATTGACGCGTTCCGGCATTTTTCGCAGTTCGGTGTAACCGCCCAGTTGATCGTGCAGCTCAACGACTCCATCCCAGTAGTCCATCAGTGATGCCGGGTCGTCCAATTCCCGAATCCACTGGGAGGGAAACGAAATCGCCACATTCCGGCCTACCAGTTCCGCGTAGGGCGCCGGGTGGCTGCGTTGGGTTTTCTGCCAATCATCCAATGTCGTCTTGCCGTGCACATACATCGGCGCAGGCAATGCGTTCTGGAAGTTGACAAGGAAGGGATCCGCGTCGATGGGTGTGTTGCCAGTGTCGATGTAAACGGCCCCGCCGTAAGTCGCAGCCACTTCGGTACTAGCCTTGTCGACAGAGAACTGGCGGGCGGGACTGCGCGGTGTACGCAACAGTGCTTTCTTAAGCGGGATGTTGTCACGATGCCCCGACACCCAAATTTTCAAACCGCGCTGCGTCCATTCCTCGGGGACTTCGACGACCACGACTTCGCCGGGAGCCGCATAGAATCCCGTGGAGTGCATCCGCACTCGCCGAGGGTTGATCTCCGCCACGCCGGTGCCCCGTTTCGCGGCCGCGGGGATCGATCCATACAGAGCCTGTGCCGCTGCGTGGGCGGGAACTTCGCCGGGCGAAAGCTTGTGCAGATAGTCCCCCGCGATTTTCAGGAGCTGTTTGCCAGCTTCATTTTTGACGACTTTTAGATCGCCCTGCGCGTCACGTCCCAAGACACGCTCGGAATAACTGACCGCCGCTTTCTGTAATTCGATTCGTTGTTCGGGACTGAGCCTGCGCCACTTTTTTCCTTGGATCGAATCCGACAACGCTGTCTGCTCAGCCGCACTCAGGTCCGCGAAACGATCCACGAGGGAGGCTGGATTTGCCTGGTCAACTGCGGGCTGTGTAATTGCGGGCTGTGTAACTGCGATTTGGGCAACTGCGGGCAGATGAATCAGAAAGGTGATTGCGGATGTGGCGAAGAGAGATTTCATTTTGTAGGTGACGGTTTCAGGCTGGCGGACAGAGTGCCACGTCATTCTACGACAATGCCCTTCTGCCTGTTGACTCAACGGCACTCTACCGGCGGATCACTTTGCAGCGGTTGGACAAACCGATCAGACAAGTGGGCAATCTGAGATTGCACCCAATCAGAACCAGGCAAGACACGCCGGATTGAAGTGATTGCCGGGAGAGTGCATCTTTGACAGAGCGAACGCTCGGATGCCCTCAACGAAACGTTTCACGAACGAACTGAATCAGATCGGCCATGTCTTGAGGTTTCAGTTCCTGTTCCAAGCCTTCAGGCATGATTGACTTGCTGGTTGCTTGCAGGATTTCGATGTCACGGCGGAGGACGGTTTTTCGTTTCCCTTCGGCGGCCAGCAAGGTGATGCTGGTACCGGTCTCGGTTTCCAGCTTTCCGCTGAAACTCTGGCCGTCTTCGGTAAGGATCGAGTAGTTAAAATACTTGGCGTCGACCGAGGCGCTGGGGTCGAGAATTGCGATCAGAAGAGCTTCCTTCGTTTTGTTGGTGATGGAGGCAAGCTGCGGGCCTACTTCGTGCCCTTCGTCTTTGACCTTGTGACAGTTGATGCACGATTTGCGAAACACCTGGCCGCCACGTGTGCTGTCACCATTCAGTTTCAGAGCGGGCTGAAAATTTTGCAGAACATCCGCGCGATTCGTCGATGCTTTGCTGGCCAATGCCTTTTGCCACCGCGGTGCGTTTTTGCTGCGATCCAAGAATCGCTGTCGAACGGTCGCACTCAGCTCACTGACGCCGATCGTTCCGGCTTCCAGACGCCCGCGAAGCGACTCGGCCCACGGCGGGCGACTTGCGAGCACGTCCAATATCTGGCTGCGTAATTCCGGGCTGTGAGATCGCCACCCCGCGAGCAGGATTTCGCCGACCGAATCTTCGCTGCGCCGCGCGAGATGCGCCACGACAGCTCGTTGAAGAAGGACGGGCGACTGAGGGACGAGTAGCTCCTGCATCAGCTTGAAATCTTCTTGACGGCTTGCCTGTTCACGTCCCAGGAGTGAGGCAGACGCGATGCGGACGCCGACCGATTCGCGTTGGTCGGTTACGGCGACGCGAGCCTGTTGGATCGTGCTTTCAATTTGGTTCGCCGTGATTCCAGGCAATGCAGCCAAAGTCATTTTGCGCGAACGCAAACCGTCGAGAATCCGTCCTAGGGCTTCGAGCTTGCCTTTTGTCTCAAGCTCTCGGCCGATGACCAGCTCAACGAGCTGCCCGATGGTTTCCTTGTCGCCCATCGCTACTGTTTGTGTGATCAGTTCCGAAGTGTTGTGCGTAATAGACTCAGTGCCAGTACGTTTTGGCGACTGATAGACCTCCGTCAATACGGCAAACACGTTTTGCGGCTTCAATGAACTCATGACCGCGGCCCTAAGGTATCGATCATCACCGGATTCACTGACAATTTTGGCGAGGGCCGCACTGGCAGGCGGAGAATCATACGCGCCCAGCGCGGTCGCAAGTTCCAGGCGGACCTTTGCATCGGGATCATCAACCAGCGACGCCAGACGGTCGACGTTGACCTTGTGCTGTGCGGCGATCCTCACGGCGTTTCGCCGCACGCCGGGATGGGTGTCTGTGAGAGCCGTTTGAAGTGTGTTGGTCGAAAGTGCGTTGAGACCGTCGAGTGTCCAGAGTGCGTGTAGCCGAGCCAGCGGTTGTTCGCTGTTGGCCACCATGTCTTTCAACGGTCTAGTGGCAGCTTGATGTTTTCCACGGACCATCAATCGCTGTGCTGTATCACGTTGCCAGCCGTTGGGGCTTTCGAGTGCGGCGACAAGTGCTTGTGCTGACAGATTAGCGAGCCGAGGAATTTTGCGATCTGCCGCATCACTGCGAACAACGCGGTAGATTCGTCCCCGGTTTTCGCCGGATCGGAACCACGGACGAAGTTCGTCCTGGCCATTTTTGGGCAGCCACTGTGGATGTTCGATCATGTAGCGATACATGTCGACGACCCACAGAGCTCCATCGGGACCGGTTCGTGCCATCACTGGGCGACACCAGCGGTCTTCGCTGGTAAAGAAGTCCAGCTTGTGTTCGGCGGGATCGCGACGGAACTTGAAGCTGACGCCATCCTCTGCGATCAAGTTGTGCTGCACCAGATTGTGGAAGGGTTCGCAGGTAAAAGCGTGCTGCTCGTTGCCTGAATCGAACAAGTGATCGTCACGGTAAATCATCGCGGAACAGGCTGACGTAAATCGGCCTGACTGAGTGAAATTGTGAAATCGTTTTTGCAGTTGGCTGGCTGGATAGACGCGCGGATTCGACGGCGTAACAACCTGGTGTTTGGGATCAGGCGGAGCGAAGTGCGGGTTGCGTCGAATGTGGTGGTCAGCCAGCACATAGTGCCAAAGCGGATGACTATTCTGCACGCCAAACCAATTGCCCCAGTCGTCGCGGTTTCTGCCGTATTGCGACGGTCCACTTTGCGGGTCAATCGCTCCGGTATCGGGGCGAATACGAAAGTCACGGCTGCCGACTTGCTGCTTCGTTTCGGTCAGGTGCGAAGTGATTTGGCTGTCTTTGCCGTAACCGCCGTGATGGCTGCCACTGGCGCAGTACACCCAGTTGTCCAGCCCATAACGCAGTCCGTTCACTCGCAGTTGCTGATTGCCTTCCAAAAAGCCCGAATACAAAACTTTGCGGACATCGGCTTTTCCATCGCCGGAACGATCCTCCAAATAGACGATCTGCGGAGCCGCTGTCACCAGGATGCCTTGGCCCCAAGCCAAAACTCCCGTAGGAAAACTTAGCCCCTGGGCAAATAGCGTGGACTTGTCGTAGCGTCCATCGTCGTCAGTGTCTTCCAAGAACCGTACGCGTCCGCCGGATTGGCCTTGGCCGTCCATGCCCAGCGGATAGTCAGCCATTTCCACCACCCACAGTTTGCCGTCCGGGCCCCAGTCGATGGCCACAGGATCCATCACCAGCGGTTCGGCCGCGACCAACTGCACCTCGAAACCATTGGGGACGTGGATCGTCTGGAGAGCTTTGCCAACTTCGGTGGGAGTTGGCTCTGCGTGGTTGTCGTTCTTTGTTCCGGGCTTTGTTTCGGGCCCCGAAAGGAGACTCACTTGTTTGGCACCTGCGGCGCCGAAATGGGCTGCGACTTCCTGCGGCGTCAGGGCGCGATCGTACAGAGCAACTTCCTCCAGCATGCCTTGCAGATTCGCGAAGTTGTCAGTGCGGCCCCCAATCAAAAGCTCGTTGCATCCTTCGGGATACCCAACCGGTAGATCGGCTGCGATCTCCGGCGTCGGATCGCCATTGAGGTACACCGTGATTCTCTGTTGCTGCCGAACCATGACCACGTGCGACCAGCTACCCATTGGGATACGTGTGTGGCCGGCGACCATCTCGCTCCGCTTGTTGCCGTTGAACACGATTAGCCTGCCCATGTTGGAATGCGTGCCGCCAATTCCCAAGTTATCGCCAAACGCACCTTCCACTCCGTCAATGGCTCGGGAAAACAGGTACGCGGCTACCGGACGCGAATCGACGGGCAATTCATTTCGGCACCAAAGTTCGACGCTATACGTGTTGTGCAGTTTGGGCAAAGACGCCTTCACTCGGCCGCCCGTAAAGTTCTGTTTCCCGGCTCCTGCCTGAAACGGTAACGCTCCGGGTTCGTAGTTCGCGTCGTGCGGACCGGCCGAATCTTTCGCGGTCTGATTTAGCTGATCGTGTAGTCGCCAGAATGCGACAGGTTTTGATGACAGGATGACGTCCGCGTATTTCCGGCGTGAATCATCGTCCGTTGGTTTGGGGCCCAAAACGATGGTCGGTTTGGGAGTTGGAGGAGCAGTCATGCCGGACGCTTTGTACATCTCGACAATATCGTCGGCCGCCAACACGCGATCGAACAACGCTACCTCGTCGACTTTTCCATCAAACGTCGCTGCTGAAGTTCCGTCGCTGCCTATCAACAATCGATCGATCGGTTTGGGCGATCCGATCTCTGCATCAATCTCTGGTTCCGCCCTGCCGTCCAGATAGACGCGTACTCGCTGTTTGTCTCTTGTGATCGTTACCTGTTGCCAGTGCTGGGTAGACAAGGGGGTCTTGCCGACAAAGGTGTGTTGACCGGAATGCAAAACCAACTTTCCCAATTGGTCGCCAGCGTCTGTACCGGCAATCAGCAACGTTTCTGATCCCGTTGAAAGCAGGACGCCCGTGGTGTCGCGTGTGTCCGCAGGCAGCGCATTGAGGAACCACATCGCCAAACTGTATTCGCTGGGTGATTCTCCTGCCGAATTGCCGGGTGCGTGATTCAGAGTTGCGTCCACATGTCCGCCAGCAAGGTAGACAGATCGGTTTCCGTAGTCTGCCGATTCGAAGCCCGGACCATCGAAGCCCCGGCCATCGGGGCCCGGTAAAAACAACGCAACACCGCCGCGGTATTGAGCATGATTCTCCGCAACGGAGTCTTTGGCCTGCGTCGAAACCATCTCGTCTAGACGCCAGTACGCGATCGGCTTTCTACTGGTGACCGCTTGGGCGTACGGCGTGTCCGAATGCACCAGCTCGCGACGCTTTTTCTCCGCGACCGTTTCCAGCAAACTCAACAACGTTTCGACGATCAGCGGTTCGGCTTGTTCGTCCAGTCCCGCCGTGCGCGCGGGCCAGGTTGTGTAACCGCCCAGGCGATGTTGCTCCGGCGGCGGAATGTAGCCCGCCGCTCCGTTGGCAAGTTCAAGATTAAAGGTTGCTTTGAGCGGACTCTGCCTTTTCAGTTTCAGCCCGGTGATCCCATAAACTTCGTTGGGAATCGCGGTGATTCCCAGTTCGCCGATGCGAACGGCCTGCAGCACGACTTCGGCCTTGGGATTTTTGTGAATCCACTGAGCCTGTTGAGCGTAAACTTCGGCGCGATTTCGCGGGGGAAGATTGCCACGACCCGCGTTGATGGGCCGAGCCCACTGGCGGCGATCCTGTGACGGAGTCCGCCGGTCGATTGTCAAGCGTTTCTCGGCCATCGCAAGCGAATGATCCGATCGATGTTCAATCGTCTTCCAGGCTTCCAGGACACGATCGGCGACGCGTTGAGAATACTCCTGCCGCTTGATTCCCTGACGGGGTTTGCTGTAATCCATCCAGTGCAGATCGCCACTGGTTCCCTGGGACATGATGCCCACAACGCCTGCCGATGCAGTCCCGCTGTCCTTGCCGACACGCATCTGCAGTATTCGCGCGACTTCGCCAAAGTAGTCGGCCGAAAAACCGGCGCCGCCGAAGTAGTGCATCGACAGATTGCCCATCACACAAATCGGCGAATCATCTTTCGCAGACACAACGCTTAGCACCGACAGCCACGGATCGATCGGCCCGGCTGGGCTGGTGTAATTTGGGTTTTGGTAGCCCGGATGCATCATCGCGCGGACTGTCTGCCGACCGAAGGGATCGGTCCCCATTTTGTCGCTGCGCGTGATCCAACGCCTGCAGTTGGTCAGGTCGGCCCCGTCGACGATCGACCAACCAATTTTTGCCGCTTGAAGATTCTGGTGAGCCTCCACGATCGACTGGGCAACTCGGGCCGGCACGAATTTTACGTAGGCGTCGTCGGCCGAACTGCCCAGGCACCTCTCCATGACGGAGGGCGCCATGTGAGTATGCGTTGCGCTGATCAAAATTCGATTGGTCGGGATCCCGGTTTCCTTCGACGCCAGTCGCTTGATTTCATCGCACACGGTTGTGGGGCACATACACGAATCCACAATTACGATCGCGATGGTTTCCTTCGCGTCACTGAGAACCAACGATCGCGCGTGAAGTGGATCCAGCACGCGATCCACGCTGCGTTGCAAGAATCCACCATTCTGTATTGCAGGCAGGGTCTCGGGAGAGATATCCACCGACGCCGCTCCCGCGCGCAGGACGGGTGATTCAACAGCTGATACGCAGGTCGCATCAACAAAAAACAGCAGCAGGACGATTGCAGGAACGAGATGCGAATACTTCATGGCTTTTCCTTGGTGGACTGCTAATGATTCTCAGATGTTCCCGCGTTCGGGCGAGATCTTCTCACGCGTCTGTCAGAAACACGATTCGCCCGCCGGTCAGTGAGCCGACAGTGGCCTCGTCTGGTTGCACCACCCCGCTGCATCCACCGGGCTCTAGCGATTGAACAAGAGATGATATGCTTGGCAAGCGGCCTACATGTTGTCATTGGGATGGAAGATCGACCCACTGACCATTGAGCATGACTTTGGTTACACGACCCAGGTCGCTGATCTTTGTTGTCGGATCGCCGTCGACGACAATCAAATCGGCCAGCTTTCCCGTTTCGATGGTCCCCAGTCGATCATCCACGCCCAGGAATTCAGCACCCGTTTTGGTTGCCGAGGTTAAGACGTCCAACGGTTTCATTCCGGCTTCGACCAGCAATTCGACCTCGCGTAAATAGGCTTTGCCTTGAGCCGCGAAAGGAACCCAGGTATGGGACCCGACCACTAGTTTCGCACCGGCCTTATGACAGCGTCCCGAAAACGACAGCATGTTTTTAAACCCGGCCGCCTCGGCGGCTGTCGCATCTTTCTTGCCCGCCCGTCTTTCAAAGACTGCCAAGGTCGGCGACACAAACACACCTCGCTGTACAATCAAATCGATCAACTCGCCCACCCGCGGATTCTTCTCCAGCTGCACCTGTGCCCACAGTCGGTATCGCCACTCGCGCCGGGCACCCGAATCGGCTGAAACCATCGACTTAAACTGCTTCACTTGATCGCTTGTCCCAATCGACGTGCCAAAACTGGTGATATGCTCGATGCCGCTCACGCCCGCTTCGATGGCATCATCGGCATCCACCAGCTCCAAGTGCGCAGTGACCGGTACGTGCCGATCGTGGGCCGCCTGGCATGCTGCCCGAATGTGTTCGATCGGCAAGCGGAAATAGACTTTGATCGCCGAAGCCCCCCGATCCACATGACTGGCGACCGCCTGTCTGGCCTCGTCCTCGGTCGTGATGACGGCGGCCTGATCGGGCCAGACCACCGGCGGCGCATCGAGATGTCCTCCGCACAGAAAGACTCTCGGAATCCTTGCATCACTGGCAAGCAGCGTCGTGTAGTACTTGAATGGATGCCCCGGATCGCGGAACGAAGTGACCCCGTTGTGAAGTTCGAAATTCACCGGTTGTTCCACCGAATCGCGTGAGTGAAAGTGCGTGTCGATCAATCCAGGCAAAACAGACTTGCCGCCGGCATCAAACACTTTCGCTCCCTTTGGAATAGGTGTTTCGTGACGAGACCCCACGGCAACGATCTGGTTGCCCCGGATCACGATGCAGGAATTTTGCAGCGGACGTCCACCATTTCCGTCAATCAATTTTCCGCCCACGATCGCGACCACCGAATCGGGTTGCGGCGCAGCGATCTTATTCATTTCTTGCGAATAGGCTGGCCCGGTATTGAACAAGACTGGCATCCCCAAGGGGAAGAACGCAATTATCAAACCGATCAAGCACGATTGCGTGCGGCATTCTCGATACATCGGCGATTCTCTTTTCGTTGGGCTAATACAGGATGCGCAATTCAAAAATTCGCACGGCATTCAACGCACTGCGAAGAACGCCGGCATTGGCCTGCGATGACCGGCACAAATCTGTTCTCTGTCCCACGTTCAATCCACTTAGCATCGCCGACCAAGCGGGCATTGTAACGATTGGCAATCGTCACGTGCCCTGCTGCGTAATGCGTCGGCCGAAGAGCAGGAGCGACGAATGCATGCCATCGAGATGAGTCACGACACGGTCGGGCCACGAGAGGAAGCCATGATCGACTATTGTCGCCGGGAAAGAACAACCGGCTTCGGCTGCCGACACGCAATGCTGCCACCCAAAACACGCATCGAGAGCCAACGCAACCTTTAAAAATGTTAGAAAGAGTCCGCGCACTTTTTTCCTCCCGGCCAAAAGCGAAGGCCAACACTGAAATCTGCGAAGCGTATCCTCATACACGATTGCCCCCATCCTCCCGTCCGCGGCTAAGGGACTTCGCGTTCTGCTTCGAGCACAGCTACAGGCTACAATCAAGCGGCTTCGTTGGCACCTGTTTTTGAACCTTGTGGAAAATTATGAAACCATTTTTGAAATGCGTCGTTTGTTTGTCGGTCGTGTTGGCTGGCTGGGACGGCTCTGCTGCCGTTGCCGCCGACACGTCCGCAAAACCGAATATTGTTTTGTTCTTAGTGGATGACTTTGGTCAGCGAGATCTTTCGTGTTATGGCAGCGAGCTGTACGAGACTCCGCAGATGGATCAACTGGCAGCCGAGGGGATGAGATTCACGGATGCGTATTCCGCTTATCCCCGCTGCGTTCCCTCGCGGCAGGGTTTGCTCTCAGGCAAGTATCCTTGCCGGTTGACCTACGAATCACAACAGGCGGCGGGCCGCGAACACCATCTTCCGTTAGGTGAAACTTCGTTTGGCGAAGCGTTGAAAGAGTTTGGATACAGAACCTGCTACATCGGCAAGTGGCACTTGGGGCACGATGGCGGCGATCCGGGAGCCCAGGGTTTCGATACCGTGATTCATGCTGGTTCGGCTGGGGCAACGGGCAGTTTCTTTTATCCCTTTACGGTCGAAAAGGGACACCGCGTTGAAAACCCCATCGACGGTAAAGAGGGCGACTACTTGGTCGATCGCATGACCGATAAAGCCGTCGAGTACGTCAAACAAAAACATGACGCGCCGTTTCTGATGGTGATGGCACACTATGCCGTCCACACACCGATCGAGGCGCCCGAAGAGGTCACGAAGAAGTACGCGAAGAAACTGCGCAAAATGGGCGTGGCCGTGGGCGGCAAACGTGACGATGCTGACTTGGTCGTCGACCGCCAGAGCAAGACGAAGACGATCCAAAACAATCCCACTTATGCTGGAATGATCGAGCGAACCGACGACAGTCTCGGGCGGATCATCAAGGCGCTCGATGATGCTGGTATCGAGAACAACACAGCGATCATTCTGACATCCGATCACGGGGGATTGTCTACGCGAGGAAAGGACAGCAAACGCGGCTTGGCAACCTCCAATGCTCCACTTCGCCAAGGAAAAGGATCCATCTTTGAAGGCGGCACGCGAGTGCCATTGATCGTCAAGTGGCCCGGCAAAGTCATGCCCGGATCCACTTCCCCAGTACAAGTCACCGGAACGGATCATTACCCGACGATGCTAGAGATCGCTGGTGCCCCGCTGCGCCCAAAACAGCACCTCGATGGACGCAGTTATGTGAAAGCGATGCACGGCGAATCGTATCAACGTGATGGAATGTTCTGGTACAAATGGCAGGCACGTCCCGACAGCACTGGTGACACACGGGCGCTCTCGTACATCGAAGGCAATTTCAAAATCATCCAGTGGATCGACGAAGACCTGGTCGAACTGTTTGACTTAAGCAGCGACATCGGCGAGCAATCTAATCTCGTTTCACAGATGCCTGATCGCGCCACCGCAATGTTGTCCAAACTGAATGAAATCGAAGCAAGCGTCGGCAATCTTCGCGAACGGGGCCGCAAAGAACTTGAACGCCGCTTATCGCGAGTTTCTGCGAAGGCTAAGAAGTAAGTCACTCAGGCCTTTTCCTTCAACGAATGACACCTGAGTAGCAGGTGTTTGTCTCGAAACAGCGAATCTTTGAAGCAGATTCGTTATTGCGTGGTGCAGGATCAGCAACCTGGGGGCATTGAAGTACCATTGAACACCTCGCAGCCGCGACCTCCCTTTTAAACGTGTCGAACTGCTCCAGCGAGTCCCTGTTTCGCTCGCGACCGTATCCGTAGTGGCAAAATGAAAACGACAATACTGGCAACAACGATTCTATCACCACGCATCTTTTCCAAAAAGTCATCTGCTCGCTTACGTCGATCCCCAAGTTGGAATGTCGACACGCTCGAAAAACGACTGATGCTGGCAGCCAACTGTGGTGCTGCGATCAGTCGCGGAGCGGAGGTTGCTCCCGTCAGCGACATGGTCCAAATTCCCGAGGCATGCGTTGCCCAAATGCGGTCGACGCAAATCGTTTTTGTCGACTCCAGCATCGACGATATCAATCAATTGATGAACGGCCTTTCAGCGGGACACGAGTTGGTGTTGCTACAGCCCAATCAGAACGGCTTGGATCAAATTTCTCAGGTGCTTTCGCAGCGCAGCAATGTGCAGAGCATCCACATCGTTGCTCATGGTCAAGCAGGTCAGATTCAATAGGGCAATCAGTTGGTCGACGCCGAAACAATTCAGCAGCGACACACTGCTTTGCGTGGTTGGTCGAATTCGCTGACCGAATCAGCAGGCATTCTGATCTACGGCTGTGAAACCGGCGCGGACGCTAGCGGTCGGAACTCGATCGACCAAGTTGCCAAGCTGACGGGCGCTGACGTAGCCGCATCGACGGACAAGACCGGTGCCGAATCGCTCAATGGCGACTGGATCTTGGAACGCACGGTTGGCACGATCGAAGCCGGTTTGGCCTTCGATGCGGCCGCGCGACAGAACTACTCCGCCGTGATGCCGATCACAATTCGCGCCCAAGGAACGACCGGTGACGAAAACATGGCGTTGCAAATTGACGGCACCACCGTTGCGACGTTCGAGAGTATCGGAACGGCGTTGCAAGACTTTACGTTTCAGACGGCCAGCGATGCCAGTTCCAGTCAGATCCGCGCCGTCTTTACCAATGATTTGTTTGATGAAGCGACCGGCACCGACCGCAATCTTCGTGTCGATAGCGTGACGATCGAGGGAGTGACGCTGCAAACCGAATCGCCCGACGTGTTTTCGACTGGAACTTGGAAACCCGAAGATGGAATCGTGCCTGGTTTTCGAGAAAGCGAAACTCTTCACTCTGATGGCTATTTTCAGTATCCCAACGTCGTCGCAAATAGCGGTTCCGAAATTGAAGTGGTCGCTCGTGGCGACGAGGGAACCGAACAATTCGACCTGCTGATCAATGGCCAGAGTGTTGCGACGTTTGTGGCGACAACGCAGAACCAAACGTTTGCCTAAACGCACGATACGGAAGTGGTCGCCGATGACGTTCGAATTTAGTTTACCAGCGAAGGATGGGATCCTGCCAACGGCATCGATGAAAATCTGACCGTTGACTACATCACCATCGACGGCGAGAATTTCCAAGCCGAAGATCCTTCCGTCTACTCGACCGGCACCTGGACTGCGGCCGACGGCGCCGACGGCATCGTGCCCGGATTTGGGCGCGGCGAAAAACTGCATACCAAAGGCTGTTTTCAATTCGCTGGCACCACCAATGATGGCTCCCAGATCCAGATTCGCGCTCGTGGACAAGAAGGCACGGAACGTTTTGATCTGGTGATCGATGGCGAAGTCGCCCGCACCTTTACGACGGCGTCCGGTGACTACCAGACTTTCACCTACACGCATTCCGCGACGGTCACTCCTGCTGACATCCGCGTTCAATTCATCAACAACCAGTACAATCCAGCACAGGGCGTCGATGCCAATCTGGAAGTTGATATCTTTTCCGTGGACGGAAAGGCCTGTCAAACGGAAAGCCCCACCGTTTACTCCACCGGCACCTGGAAACCGGCCGATGGCATCACGCCTGGATTCCGCGAGTCGGAAACGCTTCACGTTAACGGTTACTTTCAGTTTTCCGACGCCAGCTATTTGGTCGACACCGATGCCGACGGTGACGGAGAGTGGAGCGATGTGGAACCATTGGGACTTATTCCGATCCACGCAATCGTGCTGCCTGATGGCAAAGTATTCAGCTTCGGCACGACTGCACTTGAAATGCAAAGTGCCGAGTTCATTTACAGCATCTACGATCCAGAAACTGGTGTGGAAGTGATTTTGCCCAACACGACCGACACCGATATTTTCTGCTCGAACATGTCGCTCGATCCAATTACCGGCAGCGTGATGATCTTCGGCGGTGACGCGCGAGGCGAAGGTGGGCCAGTCAACGGCCCCGTCAACGATGTCCTGGTGTTTGACTACACGGACATGACGATTCGCGACGCGACACAAGGCGAAATGGAATACGACCGCTGGTACGGCAGCAGCATGACGCTTCCCAATGGCGAGATCATGGGCTTGGGCGGCACAGGCGGCGGAGAAGATATCCCCGAAGTGTTCAACGCGACGACCGGTTGGCGAACGCTAACCGGCGTCAACATGAACATCAACTATTGCTATCCCAAAATGTGGGTGACCAGTAACGGTAGCGTCGTCGTGATGTCCAACAGTGGATCCATCTACCGGATCAACACAGCCGGTACCGGAAGCGCACTACAAATTGGAACGGCTGGCGTCCCGCATTCCAACACGTCGCCCGGTGTCATGTACGACGTCGACAAAATCGCCTTCGTTGGCACGATCGCAAAGATCTACGTCGGAGACCTCAGTTTTACGAACCCAACGTTCACTGCCGTAGCCGTTGTTCTGTCGGCGCGACGTGACGGCGGAATGAGTATGCTGCCAGACGGTCGCGTCATCATCACCGGTGGCAGCACACAGTTCAATGTTCTGGGCACCGCCGTCTACGCGACCGAGATTTGGGATCCGGCCATAAACGAAGTCGAAGTAGTCGAGGACATCGAACTGGGGCGACTTTATCACTCAACCCACTTGCTATTGCCCAATGGAACGATCTGGGCAGCCGGTGGTGGCGCTCCGGGGCCACTAACCAATTTGAATGCAGAGTTCAACGCACCAAGTTACTTGTACAACGCCGATGGCACGTTGGCAGATCGCCCAATGATCACCGCTGCCCCATCCAACGTCAACAATAGCGATAGATTCACGATCAACGTGGACAACGCCAACGCGGTCGATCGAATCACGGCCGTTTGCAGTGACGCGCTGACGCACGCCGTCAACAGCGACAATCGTTTTGTCGAACTCAATTTCACCGTGATCGACGGCGACACCATCGAAGTCACCACACTGGGTGCCAACATCATGGTCCCTGGCACTTGGATGTTATTCGCGCTCGACGCAAACGGCACGCCTTCCGACGCCGCGATGCTAGGTGTTGCCATGGCCAACGTCATCGACATGCCTCATTTGCTTGGCTAGGAATCGCCCACCAGTCTTAGGCGACCGCGTTTTGCTTTCTCAATGCGCCGCGGCTTGCTCTCGCTTCAGATTACCTATCTTCCCTCAGAAGACGTGATTCTGAGCGCAGGCTTTTGCGCTACCGCGAAAGCTGGGAGGCATGGTTACCTTTCATGGAACAACAAGGGCTGTGGTCGCAAAATTCCAATCCAAATGCAGAGCGGTCTGACGGCAACACGGCGGCTGCGATTGGTACTCCCACCAATCCTTGGAATGCGATGGGCCCCACTCCCGATCAGATTCAATACAGGCCTTGGGTCACTGAGGTCCCTACCTACCGGTGCCCCAGTGATCCAGGAATAGGCTTGCCCGCTTTGGGTCGCACGAACTATGCGGCTTGCCTGGGCGACTCGATGTGGCAAATGGAACTGGGTTTTAAAGACGTGCGTCGCAGGGACCCAACCAACAACACATCAAGAAATGGCCGCGCCGCCTGCCGGGGTATTTTCGTCACGGCGAACCATGCCAAGTTTCGTGACATTCTGGACGGTTTGTCCAACACGATTGCAATGGGCGAGATCATTACTGCGTTGCAAGATGGCGACAAGCGTGGTAACGGCGTTGCCAACAATGGAGGCAACTCGGGACCGTTCGGCCATGCCGCGTTACGGAACAATCCCAGCCTCTGTACTGACAACGGATACATTGATCCGGAGCGGCCATTGTTCTATCTCCCCCAGTGGCAACAGCAGAACCGGCGCAACTTCGCTCGGGGGCATCGCTGGGCTGACTGCTTGCCAATCATGTCGACTGTCCTAATCGTTCTTCCGCCAAATCGTGAAGCGTGCGGTCGATACAATGCCTTGGGGACAAGGCTAGTGGCAACGGTCTCAAGTCGGCACCAAGGTGGCGCTCACGTTCTAATGGGCGATGGAGCCGTCATTTTCATGACTGACTCGGTCGAAGCCGGCGATTCGCGTGCCCCGATGGTTTGGCATAACGGCACGGGCGATAACGCACCGGGGGCAAAGAGCCCGTACGGTTTGTGGGGAGCTCTTGGCACTCGCGCTAATAGCGAGACCATCGAAGAACAATTGAACCAATAGTCGAAATCACTCATGCCTCCACGTAGCTTTGGTTGTGTGAAGGCTTTTAGAAATCAAAGTTTCACACAAGTCAGGATATCAGGAATGAAAATCACCCACCTTTTTCTGCTCGCTTGCTGTTTCACTCTTACCGTAGCAGGTTGTAGCGGGAACGAAGAAAACACGGTAATAACCGACGATTTGACCGCAGACGACTTCGCTAAGTACGAAGCTGATCTGGCGAAAGCGAACGGAGAAGGCAATTACGATGAGGAAAGTGAAGAGTAGCCCTCCGTGCTCAGTAGCACATGGCAAGTGCTTGAATTTGCCATCCGTGGATCGATAGCGGGAAGCGTCTAGTTGACAGGAAAGCCACTCGAATTGAGTGGCTTTCTTTGTTGCGATATCAATGCGCCAACATGATGTGACGCGTTCGTGGAAGTGAACGTTGACGGGGGGCTTCGTTTGCCGGCGTCGTGATGATTCTCTTTCCCATTCAGGCCTGGCCCTTTTTCTGGCTCGTGACAACCTGCATCTTCGCCTCGCGCAGCGTCGATGAATCCAACCGTATGGAATTCGGTCCACGTGATGCTCGGGCAGCCATCCGCGATTAGAGGCCGCGCTGGCGATCAAAAACGATAAATCTGTTCAAGACATTTCCGACGAAGAACTCATTCAGCAGCTCGTCAAATGACGGACAAAATTTTGCGTCCGGCAACTGATCCCCACAACTTGGAAACAAGCGGTTCGGTGATTTTTTCCGGACAAGTACCCGGACAAGTACAATACACAGCAAGTGGAGTAGGCTTCCAGTCTGGCATGGCTTAAACCACAGTCTGGAAGCCTATCCCACATCAAATCCCGCCACGTATGACACCGTAGGTCCTGAAAGCCATGAAGTTTTTGATTCTGAGTGTTCTGTTTTCTGTTCTCATGGCGGTGCCAAGCTGGGCTTCCGAACCAGTTCCCGAGCATGATGTCGTCATTTATGGCGGTACGTCGGCTGCCGTCATGGCGGCGGTTCAGTCGCATCGGATGGGAAAGTCGGTGGTGCTTGTCAGTCCCGACAAGCATCTCGGTGGGCTATCTTCGGGCGGACTTGGGTTCACGGACATCGGCAACCGTTTAACCGTCGGCGGTCTCGCACGCGAGTTCTATGAACAGGTTTATCAGCATTACGACAAGCCAGAAGCCTGGACTCAAGAAACGCCCGATGTTTTCGCTCAAAAGAAGATTGGCTGGCGAAAAATGTGGGAGGGCGAAAGCACCCGATGGGTGTTCGAACCGCATGTCGCAGAAGCGATCTTCGATCAGTTCATTTCGGACAACAACATTCCTCTGTTCAGGGATGAGTGGCTCGACCGCGAACATGGCGTCAAAAAGGACATGGACCGCATCCAATCAATCACCACATTAAGCGGCAAAGTCTTCCGAGGGAAAGTCTTCATCGATGCGACCTACGAAGGCGATTTGATGGCGGCGGCCGGAGTGAGTTATCACGTTGGGCGCGAAGCAAATTCTGTCTATGGCGAGAAGTGGAATGGAGTGCAACAAGGTGTCTTTCACCACAAGCATCATTTTGATGGCCTGAAGATCTCTGCCTACAAAGTAAAGGATGATCCGTCCAGCGGCGTCTTGGCTCGGATATCGACGGACGCTCTGGAGCCAAATGGAACAGGCGATGACAAGGTGCAGGCCTACTGTTTTCGGATGTGCTTGACCAACGATCCCGACATCCGCGTCGCGATTCCAAAGCCCCAGAATTACGACCCGACGCAATATGAGTTGTTGCTTCGGATCTTTGAGGTCATGGATCCGATGTACGTGTTTCAAAAGTTCGATCCCGTTCCCAACAACAAAACGGACACGAACAACCACGGGCCGTTTAGTTTTGACAACCTCGGCATGAACTTTGATTATCCAGAGGCCAGTTACGAGCGGCGGAAGGAAATCATCCAGGAGCACAAGGCCTATCAGCTAGGCATGCTTTATTTCATCAGTCACGATCCACGCGTACCGAAACAGCTGCAGGAGAAAATGCAGAAGTGGGGGCTGCCCAAGGATGAATTTGTCGACAACGGCAATTGGTCGCATCAGCTCTATGTCCGCGAGGCCCGACGAATGGTCGGTCAGTATGTGATTACCGAGCGCGACTTGTTAGGCGATCTGAAATCGAAAACGAAAAAGCCAATCGGCATGGGGTCCTATGGGATCGATTCGCACAACATCCAGCGATTCGTTGATGCGGATGGCTATGTTCAAAACGAAGGCGACGTGGGTGTGCACGTTGGAGATTACACGATTCCTTATGACGTGATTGTCCCCAAGGAAGAGGAGGTCAGTAACTTAATTGTTCCTGTCGCGGCCTCTTGTTCTCACGTGGCATACGGTTCAGTTCGGATGGAGCCCGTCTTTATGATCTTGGCACAAAGTGGCGCAACAGCGGCTTGTATCGCGTTGGATGATGAGACGAGTGTTCAATCGGTCGACTACAAAAAGCTCAGGGAGCGACTGCTGATTGATAAGCAGATCCTAGGGAAGTCTGATCGGTTGCCAGACCCGCGAAAGAAGAAAAAATGATCGGTGGGCGAACCAGTAGTGGTGGCTTCTAGCCGTCATCGGCACGAACTCACGCAGAATGAAATTTTGAATCCATGAAAAACAAACTAATCTCCACGCTCTGTGCTTCGTTGATTGTCTGCGGAACGCTTTCAACCGCGATGGCGGAAATTCCTCGTCCAGCCAAACCCAACATTGTTCTGATTCTTACCGACGATCTTGGTTGGCAGGATGTTGGCTGCTATGACGTCGATGAGCCGTCACCGTATGAGACGCCCAACATCGACCAGCTTGCTAAAGAGGGCTTCAAGTTTTGGCAGGCCTATTCGCCCGCACCGACCTGTGCCCCATCACGCGTTGCGATTCTCTCTGGCAATCATCCGGCGCGGTCACAGAAGACACACGTCGTTGGTGGCGGACCACCGGCACCCTACAAGGAAAACAGCGCGGTCATCTCGCCTTGGTACAGCGGCCGAATGAACGTGAGTGAAATCACGATCGCCGAGGCACTCAAGACGAACGGCTACACCACGGGCGCCGTCGGCAAATGGCACTGTGCGATTAGTCATCACGCTTTTCCGCAGCCAACCGACCAAGGTTTCGATTTCGCACGGATGGATATCGGGGTTACCGCCAAGATGAAGCCGCATCGGCTGACCGGCTTTGCGACCAGCGCGAAGGATGATCCTTATCGACTTGATGGAAATGGCATTCCGCGTCATCAGAATTCCATCGACGCTCGGGACTTCGTTGAGCAGCACAAAGGCGATCCGTTTTTTCTGTACTACTGTACCTGGCTGGTCCACACGCCGATTCATTCTCGCACTGAAGCCTTGCTGCGGAAGTATTGCGAGAAACTAGGCGTGCCGTTCCCCACCGATCCAAAGGGTTGGGCGAAGGAAGGACAAAAAAATCCTTACTATGCGGCGATGGTTGAACTGCTTGACCATTACGTCGGCGAACTACTGACTTACCTTCGACAAACCGATGACCCACGTTGGCCTGGCCATAAGCTGGTTGAAAACACGTACATCATTTTTACGTCCGACAACGGCGGCATGGAACAACATCCTGGCGAAGTCATCACCGACAACTATCCGTTGGACAAAGGCAAGATCAACGCCAAGGAAGGTGGTGTCCGAGTGCCACTGATCATCACGGGACCAGGCCTGAAGTCCGGCGCGGAATCCGACGCGATGATCAATGGACTCGACTTCTATCCAACCATTTTGAGCTGGACGGGTACGAGCAAGCCAGAAACTCAACAACTAGACGGCCTCGACTTGGCCCCGTTTTTGAAGTCCGATTTAACCGACAGCGACCTGATTGCCGGCGCCGATGGCAAGCCTCGTGACGCGATGGTGTGGCACTTTCCGCATTCTTCGATGCAGTCGACCATCCGCCAAGGCCGATTCAAGCTGATTCGCAACTGGAGCCAATACCTGCTGCCCAATCGTCCCGCTCTAGAGCTTTACGAGTTGTACGACGCCAGTGGAGAGCGAGTCGACATCGAAGAGTCCAAGAACCTTGCCGAGTCGATGCCGGAGAAGGCGCGGGATCTGAACACCGTATTGCAAACGCACTTGGACGAGATGCAAGCCAGTCCGCCATTTTTGAACCCAACTTGCAAAGCCAAGTTGTTCGCCAAGGACAAAGTCTGCACAGCTCAGGAACACGGTCGTCAAGGCAACGACGTTTGGGTCACGTACCGCGAAAACGGAGCGAAAGTAGTCGACGCCAATCTGATCTACACGGACAACGGAAATCACAAGTACGAGGAATGGTATCGCCTGCCTGCAAAAGTTGCCGGTGGGAACAAAGTCACCGCGCGGCTACCCAACAACGCAACGCACTACGTCTTCAACCTAATTGACGAAAACCACTTCCTCGTCAGCTACCCGCGCGTGAAAACGCAAGCCGACACATCCGAACCTTATTCCGCCAAAGCGATTTCTGCGAAGTGAATCGCAACGGACGGGAGCCTTGCAACCGCCCAGTGTCGTTCTGGCCTTGCCGACGATCTGGGCCACGGCGACGTTGGATGTTACGACGCCACTGAATTGCAGATGCCTAACGTCGACTGGTTTGCAGCCAAAGGCCGCCGGTTCACGGATGTTCATTCTGTATGCGCTGTTTGAACGCTATCACGTTTAGCACTCTTGGGAATGGATTTTCGATTTCAGGCCTCTATTTCTTAGCATTCAGCAAACTACGATAGAATCCATCTGTTGGTGGCGTTGTCCAACTCGTTTCGTTCCAACTTTCCGTTGCTCCATTGCGTTCTTTCTCCAGAGGTCATTCATGTTCATTCGCGTAATCCTTATCACCAGCATCGCTTTCATCGCAACTGGTGCCGGCACCCCAAGCGTGATCGCTCAAAACGCGGCTGTGAAAACGGAGAAGAAAACGAAACCCGCAGATCGCCCCAAATCCATGGCCGCGATCAAGGAAGCCGTTAAGGATTTAACGGACGTTCAAAAAGAAAAGCTCGAAGCACTTCAAAAGAAAGCCGTCGCTCAGGAAAAGGCTCTCTTGGAGTCCGCAAGCATCACGTGGAAAATGTCAAAGCAACGCCTTGAAGCCTACGAAAAATTGAAGGCCAAGGGTCTCAAGGGCAAGAAACTTTCTGCCCAAGCCAGCAAGGAAGTCGGCTACACCAAGCAGCAAGCCACGGCCCAGTCCAAGGTCGGCAGAGTCTGGAATGACTATCGATACGCGATCGTCAATGTCTTAACTGCTGAACAACAAAAGCAGCTCCCAAAGTGGTTGGCCAGTGGCCACGCCGCTCGTGTAAAAGCAGAGAAAGAAAAGGCAAAGGCCGCCCTTAAAAAGAAGTAGCCGTCTGGGGGAAAACGCCTGAATGAATGCAGAAACGGCAGCAGGCCTTTTGATTGCTCGGCATCCTTGAGAAAATAGCCGACCTCATTGTTATCTCGAAGTTCAGGCCTGGCTCCTGAGAAGCGTTCGCCCATGCTGCCCAGCAAAGTGCGTGTAGCGGAGCAAGGAGAGTCCGCGTCGCTCTGTTCGTTCTGTACAAAGAACAGCCGGACGGCTTGGCGGATCAGCTCAATCGCGATTTCGCTGCCCAGGATCCGATGGCCAGTGAAATCGATTGGATCGTGTACCCGGTCGCAATCAACAGAAACACCATTAGCTGCGCGACGCTTTGTCCGTGGTAAATGGTCATGTAAGACTGCTCACTTCCAAACCAAAGAACACCCCAAAGATAGATTGCCCAAATGGCACTGATCACGGCACCGGTAGCCAATCGACCGACGTGCTTTGTCCGTTTCGTCATGACCCACCCGAGATAGAGTCCCATCAAATGCAGTGGTGCTGCAAAGATAGCTAGGAACCACAACATCTCTGAAAATCCAGCCACGATATTTGGATTGTCTGCAAGTCGAACTCGCATCAGCAGCGTGCTGACAAACGTCCAGATCGCGTTCGTTGCGTTCATCGCGATCACGGTTCGCCCTAAACGCGATTCCCAGCCGCCCAGCCGAATTGCGAAGTCCGCCTTCTCCAAAATTCCAGCGTTGCGTGCAGAGATCGGTTTGCCGCTGAGATAGTTTTGCAAATCGTCTACCAGCAATTTGCCCGACGCGTATCTGCGAGCCGCGTCCTTGCGTAAGCATTTAAGACAGATCGCTTGCAGCTGCGAGGAAAGATCTGGTCGATGGTTTCGTGGCGGAACAATGGGAGTGCCGTGATGCATCAGCACTGCTTCGGCAATGGAAGCTGGCTGATGAGGAGGGGTTCCGGTGAGCAACTGATAGAGAATCGCCCCGAGCGAATAAATGTCAGACCGGTTGCTAACACGACTGTTGCCAAACAACGACTGTTCGGGAGCCATGTAACAGGGCGTGCCGGCCATCAAACTGGTGGAGATTTCACCCGAGTCGACGAGCCCGCAAAGTCCAAAGTCAAGGACAACGGGAGCAATTCCTATGGAGCTAATTGCTGAAGGACGCACAAGGACGTTTTGTGGTTTTAAATCTCGGTGAACGATACCGACGTCATGGCCAAACTGAATCGCCTGGGCGATCGATAATACTAATTGAGCGGCCAACCGTTCATCGAGTGGCTTCGGCTGTTTGGAAAACCACTGGTCAAGATTCTGACAATCCAAATACGACATCACATAGTAATGCAGGCCATCTTCGTTTCCGCAGTCAAACACGCGAACGATGCCGTCATGATCAAGCGCTGCGGCGGCCTGAAATTCACGTTGAAATCGTTCGACACCCGTTTCATCGGACACGACTTCCGGTCTTGCAACTTTGATCGCGACCTGACGTTGGAGTTGTGAATCGTTCGCCAGATAGACAATTCCAAAACCACCTCGACCGATCTCACGCAACAGATCATATCGACCAATGCTCCCTAGTGCTTCACCATCTAAATGAGTGTGGACTTCGCGAATCGACGACCTCACTTGTCGCGCATCTTTGCGGGTCACAGACCTAGGGCTTTGCGACGTGTCTTTGCCAGACGTTTTCTGATCCATGTGCCTGTCAGTTGTAGGGGTTCACTACCTGATCATAGGCACAGGCGACTACCTTCGCAAAGGTAAATGACAGCCCGACCCCTGCGGTTGGCGAGTGGACTACAACGGACATCATCCCCACAGCGCTTTGGGGGGCAGGTCGCCCAAAGCGTTATCGGTAAATTGTTCGTTGTAGTCGACTGTCCACGCTTCGAGTTTTTCCTTGCATCGTCAACCGACTCGTTGCTTCGGACACGGTATTGGCAATCCCTGTTTTTCTTCTCGGCAAAGGTCCCGACGACATCTACTTCAAAAGTGAAGTAGAAGAATCCAGCCAACACAAGCTGTTCACAAGCAGCTGACCGTTTGTGGGACCACGCTAGTTGCAGGAAATGATGTACAGGATTCTCGTGTCTCTATGGTTGCTGATACCGTGCCCGAGATGTTTCGGAAATGCGATCAAATCGACGTCCAACTGCTGGTCTTGTCCGAAGAAAGAAATGTCTATCACGCCGCCACCGAGACTACATCGGCTTCGTCGTCCGGCGTCGGTTGCTAGTCGGCGGAACGCCCCAAGGTTGGAAGCGTCGAAAGTCAGGAGAGCCGAGTTCGCGGACCGATTGGCCCCGGCTAACTTAATTGTCGATTGATCTGGGCTAAGTAGTTGCCCATCAGATGCGACGCAATTCGCGATTGAACATTACCCCAGACCTCATCCGCGACCGATTGACTGATCGGTCCGTCCGGCGACGCGATAGCCGGTCCTGCCAAGCGAACTGCGTCAGCGTCCTCTTGCTCGCCCAAAACAAGTTCGCGTTGGACGTGGTTGTACTGATTGCTAAACAAGCTCATCGTTGGGAGTTTGGGCACCATGTCATTGAAGTCGACATAGCGTACGATTTTACCTGGGAATTCCTTGGCATACGCCTCCGCCGCTTTGGCATTGCCGACCATCGGTGCACCAAACGTGCAAATCTGATGGACGGGAATAAAGTGTTGGTGCAGGCGCCACGCTGCCATCAGTGCGATCGCACCACCCAGGCTGTGCCCCGTGATCCACAACGGTCGCTCGCGAAACCGCATGGCTTCGTCAACCGCTTGATGCAATGGATTCCAGACTTCCGCGAGTGCCTCCATGAACCCACGATGGAAGCGTGCGCCCACGCCCGCAGCAGCAAAGTCCGTTCCCAATCGTCCTTCGGGAATCACTAGGAAATTTCGAGCATTGGTCAGCAGCCAATCCTTGAACCCATCGATGCTGCCAGGGATTTCGGAGCCTCGAAAGGCGACCACAATGGACTCTGCGTTTTGGCAAACATAGACCTGCGTGTTGTCCACCGAGATCAAACGTGCATCCAGGTTCAACTCGTCTCGGAATCGGACACGAGCTTCGGCCTCCGGCAGATAAGCCAAGTCGCAAGCGGTCGCCAAATAGTGGCCTTGGAAAGGAGTATGCTGACCGCCGCTGACGTCAAGCACCGGGCCACTCTGTGCGTCCAGCTTGAATGCATCGTCAAGCGACGTACGCGGTGCCGACAAGCCATCGCTTCCGGATGGGCGTCCTAGCCACCAACGCGAAACTTGGAACAGACACCAAACGATGGCAACGAATGCGATGCAACTTACAAGGATCGTGAGGAATGTCATTGAAAGGCTCTTCGTCCAGGCTGCTGTGTTTTCCACTCATCCATGGTCGCTTCCGACACAGCCGTCTGCCGGACGTCGACGTTGCGCAGGTTTTCCAGCGTCATCAGATGCTGGCGGAAACCCTGGTCAGTGATTTTCGTGCCACGAATGCGTAAGGACTTTAGTGACGGCATTTTCGCAAGACGGGCGAGGCCGCTGTCGGTGATGGCCGAATCGTTGAGGTCGAGTTCGCGAAGCTGGCTCATTGGCGTCAGCCACTGCAACGTTTCGTCGGTAACATCCGCGTTGCCCATTTGCAAAATGACCGTGTCCGGTTTGTTGGCTAGCCAGCGATAGTCATCACCGTCCCATCCTGTCAGAGAAAGGTGGCGTTCGCCTTGTACGATGACTTCACGCGGTCCCAAGTCGACCTCGATCATTCGCGAGATCACAGCGGGCCCGACGATCAAGGCCACCCCCAGCAGAACCATGCCGACGGCACTCGCAATCGAACGACCGGAGCGTTTCATCATCGAACGCAGCAGCCAAATGCCACCGCAGAGGATCAGGAGCACCCCGACGTAAAAGCAATATTCAAAAACGAGTTCCATGTCACACCGAAGACTTGTTCAACTGAGAGGGACAACGAGATGCTAGCGTAACACGCGAGAGAAAAGCTCTTCGATCATCGCATAAACAATGTTAGCGATGGCGGGGTCGTATCGGTGACCTTCGTCGCGCATGAACGCGTGTTGGCCGTTGAATTCATGCCACGTAAAATTACGGTTAGAAGTGATCAGCGACTGATGGATTTGTTGACGACCTTCCACGGGAATGTGAGGGTCTTGCCGTCCCCAGATGAACATCAGCTCGCCTTGGATTTCGCCCATTCTGGCCAACGAGTCATCGTTCATGCCGGCCCCGAGACTGTGTTGATGGATGTCGGTCGGGTACAAACACGCCGTCGCAAGAATCCGGCTATCCAGCGCCGCGCGATAGGCCAAGTGTCCGCCCAGACAAATTCCGATGGCACCCACGCGTCCATTGGACTGCGAGTCTTGGCACAGAAAGTCGATGGCAACCCGAGCATCTTCGTCGTAGCTGGCGAGTTGCTTGGTTGTTTTCAAAGTGTTCCCACGTTCAGTCCCTTCGGCGTCATAGTTGAGCGAAGTTCCTGCGGATTCAAATTCGTGATACACCTCTGGGACTGCCACCAAGTATCCGAGCCCCGCAAGCATCGCGGCTGTTCGAGCGATCGGGCCCGTCATCTGGTAGATTTCTGAATACAGCACCACGGCAGGCACCGGCCGATCGATGCTGGGACGGAACAAGTGCGTGCGCATCGGGCCAAGCGACGTGTTAAGGTCAACGTGTTCTGGCGGTCGAATCAACATCTGCAGTGAGCTCTCAAAGCAAGTATCGGTGATCAAATGGTGGTTCGCGTACCTTAACGTTTTCTATCGAGTTTGTGTCTGTATGTTTGAAGGTCGTCGGAACGCCGTCGTCGTGTTGCGGTTTTTTTAAGGAGCGATTACGCCGAATCGTCCATCGCGACATGGCTTGCTGAGCAGAGACGCGTGTTCCTGTTTTATTGCCGCAATCTCCAACGAATCGCTTCGTAACGTCTTTAGGATCAGAGGGCTATCTATGAATCTCCCACTACGTGTTTTTGCCGCCATGGTATTGGCGACGATGGTCCTCGTGTCGGCACCCGCAAAAGCACAGGATGGCAAGAAAAAGGGATTCATCACCGTCGCCACGATCGGCGCGTCTCCGCTGACGGTTTCGGGCGACACCAAGCCGCAGAAAGTGGTTGACAGAGTGATCGCTCACTGGCGAAATCAGTTCAGTCGCGTACTGCCGGACCGGCCAGACCTGATTGTGGTTCCCGAAGTGTGCGATCGTCCACGAGGGCTTTCTCCCGAGGCGCAAGACCAATACTTCATCACCCGGGGAACTCAGGTGCAGGAATTCTTTGCAACGGTTGCCCGCGAGAACCATTGCTACATCGTGTATTCCGCCAAGCGAGCCATGGACGACGGGACGTGGCGTAATTCCAGCATGATGCTTGATCGCCAGGGCAATGTCGCTGGCATCTACGACAAAAACCATCCGACGATTGGCGAGATCGACAAGGGCATTCTCTGTGGCAACAAAGCTCCTATCGTGGAGTGCGATTTTGGTCGCGTGGCGATGGCGATTTGCTTTGACTTAAATTTCGACGAACTCCGGCAGCAGTATGTCGAAGCCCAGCCGGATTTGATCTTGTTTTCATCGATGTATCATGGCGGGATGATGCAGCAATACTGGGCCTATTCGTGCCGATGCCATTTTGTCGGTGCGATCGCAGGACGAGCCACGCCATCGCAAATCCGAAATCCACTGGGAATCGTCGTCGCGTCCAACACCAACTACTTTGACCATGCCGTCGCGAGAATCAACCTGGATTGTGCATTGGTTCATCTGGACGAAAACTGGGGCCGGCTGAGCGCGATGAAGGCGAAGTACGGTCCTAAAGTGAAAATCACCGACCCGGGCGAGCTAGGATCGGTGCTGATCGCAAGCGAACACGACACGATCAGCATTGATGCGATGATCGCGGAATTCGAGCTCGAAAGATTGGACGACTATATGGCTCGGTCGCTCTCGCACCGCATGAAACCAGCCATCACCGAATCCGTAAAAACCAAGCCATGATCCCACGCCCATTTATCCATCTGAGTTTGTAGAAGTCTTATGAAGTCCAATTTGATTGTCTGGATGTTTTTTGTTTTCAATATGGTCTGTCCGGCGTTGGGCCAGGAGGTAGGCGGTCACATAGAAGAGCAAACGAGCGGGCTGGCAAATTGGGCTGCAGGTTCCCCGCAGCACAATGACGGTGCTAATCGCGAATACTACAACGCGGGCGCGAATTTGCCATGGAAGAACTTCATGGGCGATTGGCGCGACGCGAGTGATGCAGAACAAGGAGCGGCCGCCTATGCCGTTGCAGAGGTCGCAGACAGCGATACGCGCAAACCCGTTCGCTGGGATGTCACGACGCTGGTGAGGGAGTGGGCCGATGGTTTGCAACCCAATCAGGGCATGTTTCTACGCATCACCGATGGCCGCGGCACGATCATCTTTGCGAGTCGTGAAAGTACGGATGTGACACTGCGTCCCAAGCTAGAGCTGACTGGCGAAACCGCGACGGTCAGTCTTGATCCCGTCGCAGACACGTACCTCAGCAAGTCGACTTACCGTTGTCAGGGCCAAACTGACGAGCTGCGCGTGTCCGCTGCGCCGGATCACGTGCTGATACGATTCGATCTGAAAGAGGCGGCCCGAGTCGGGGAGTTGTCGAAAGCCACCTTGGTCCTTCAAACGACAAAGCAATTTGGCACCGCCAGCATTGGCATTTTTCGCTGCCGTCAGGGACATCACGAACCGGCGTCGGTGCCCGTTTTAGGAATTGCCGCACGGTACGAAAATGATCGGCAAATGAGCGATGATCCCGATGTGGTTTTTGCCACTGGTTTCGAACGAGCGAATTGGCAGAGCGAATGGACGCGGGCCGCGCCGTTGGACAGGATCGACACGATCGAGGCCGAGACGCAATTTCAAAAGTTCGTGCCGCTGCAAGGCAAGGCACTGCGTTGTCGAATCGCCAAGGGAGAGATGACGGGACTGAACACGCTGTTCAAATTCGCTGAACAAACCGGAAAGGAGCCCGAAGAAATTTTCTTTCGGTACTATTTGCGTTTCGCGGATGACTGGAATCAAACGGTTCAGGGAGGCAAGTTGCCTGGGATCAGCGGGACCTATGGCCGAGCAGGCTGGGGGGGACGAAAAAGCAACGGCAAAGACGGATGGTCGGCGCGAGGACTGTTCAGAATGACCGTTCCGCAAGGAAACCCATTGGCAGGAAGAACGCCCGTTGGGTTTTACTGCTATCACGCCGACATGGACGGATCGTATGGAACGAACTGGCTTTGGAGCAAAGGCTATCGCGGATATTTGACAACCAATCGCTGGTACGCCATCGAACAACATTGTCGTCTGAACACTCCCGGCGAAAAGAACGGTGTCCTCCGGGCCTGGGTCGATGGCCACCTCGCATTCGAAAAGACCGACGTTCGTTTTCGCTTGACCGACGAACTACGAATTGAGCAAGTTTGGATGAATCTCTACCACGGCGGGACGACTCCCTCGCCGCATGACCAGCACGTTTTTATCGACAACGTGGTGATTGCGAAAAAGTACATCGGACCGATGGCTTCGCAGCCCTGATTATCAACTGCGAATTAGATTGTCGAACATGCGTGGATGCAGGTGAGTTTGTCGTGCGTCTGCCGGCTTTCAAGGGGCTCCTGGATCGATCGAATTCGGCTACTGCATTGAGTACTCAAACGAAAACTGATGATCGCTTTCGTCAGGAACCAGCTTGGTGGTTCGGGTCAGGGTATTGCGATCGGTGTTGTAAGTAATCACGTGCACACGGTTTTTGCGGGGAACGAAACGGTAGAGCCGCAACGATCCATCACTGCTGTAGTCGGACAGGCAAGAATGCACAACGTTGCCGTGATCTCCCAGTGCGGAAAGATGCATGGCTTGACTCCGACTTTGATCACCGGAACAAATCAGAAACAGGTTCTTGTGTCGCTTGAAACACTTGTCCCACATTTGCACGGATGTGTTGCCTCGCCGTGAGTGGCACTTTTTCCATTCCATGCGCCCCTTCGGATCATCGATGTAACCCTGGCTCGTCGTTGGACGTTTGGTGGGACCCAGATCCATGTGTGTCGTGACGATGACTCGGTGCATCGGATGGCTGGCAATGGTCTCGTTGGCCCATGCCAGCACATCATCCGGCGCGTTGCATTCCAGATGCAGAAACAAAAAGTCCAGATTCCCTGCTCGGAATTTCTGGACACTATTGGCATTGTTCCCGGAAACCGCTGGCTCGGAACGATCCGGATGAAACGAGCCTCCGTACCAGTCAAAGTCCTGAAAACGCGACTCAGCAAAGTATGTCTGAAACAACGACGAGTCGCCGGAACTCACCATGTCATGATTTCCGACGGTGATGCCGTATGGGATGACGCCGTGGATCCGATCCATGCACCAGCGAGCCACCACCCATTGTTCGGGGACGTTCTTGTCCACGATGTCACCAACGTGACTGACAAAAACAATCTTCTGCCGCGCACGATTTTTCACAATCCAATCCGTAATCGTTTGGAAAACCGGGTTGCGAACTTCCTCGTCGCTTTCCGGTTCGGACTTTGTGCCGCGTCCTCGATACGCCTGCGTATCCGGAATGACGGCGATCGTAAACGAACCCGATGGGGCAGGTGCGAACACTGCGCCGTCAGCCAGAGCGACCGTCGTGCAGCAGGCAAGCAAGAGTTGGAGTACAAGAGTTTTCATGGGGCGGTTGATCTATCTGCTAAAAATCTTTTGGCTTCTCCCTCGCGCGATGCGAACTTGGATATTGTAGGGGACGCAAGGCAACCCAGGCTGTTGTTCTTGTCCCTTGTTTTTGGCCCTGCCGAACGCGTTGATTCAATTTGGAATGACCTCATGGACCGCAGACTGTTTGTTTTAGCGATACCCTTTCTGTTGTTTACGGCAGTGGCAACGGGCGCTGACTTTGCCTGGAAGGCTGGTGCCGCGAAAGTCGCGATCACGCCCGAGCAACCGATGTGGATGGCTGGCTATGCTGCACGCACTCGTCCGGCCGACGGCAAGCTGACGGAGCTGTGGGCGAAATCGCTTGTGTTAGAGGACCAGCAAGGCAACCGCGGTGTTGTCGTTACTCTGGACTTGGTCGGCATCGATCGCACTCTCTCGCAAGCAATCTGTGACTCGTTGAAAGAGCAATACAGTCTGCCGCGCGAGCAAATTGTCATCTGCACTTCGCACACTCATAGTGGTCCTGTTGTCGGCCAGAATCTTGCGCCGCTGCACTATCGGCTGCTCGCGGAACCTCAGCAACGCGCGGTAGATGCTTGGGTCTCTACGTTTCAGAAACAAGTCGTTGCTCTGGTTGGCGAAGCGATCGGCAGGCTCGCCCCGAGCGAGTTAAGGTGGGGAAGCGGCACGGCGACGTTCGCGGTCAATCGCCGCGATAACTCGGCGGCGTCGGTGCCCCAGTTGCGAACCGAAGGAAAACTGCAAGGTTTCAGCGACCATGATGTTCCCGTGCTCGCCGTTCGAGACGCGGACGAGAACCTGATCGCCGTTCTATTTGGATATGCATGCCACGCAACGACCCTGAGCGGCTTTCAGTGGTCAGGTGACTATCCGGGATACGCTCAGATTGAATTGGAAAAAGAGCATCCCGGCTGCGTCGCATTGTTCTTTGCCGGTTGTGGCGCTGACCAAAATCCGCTGCCGCGCAAAACCGTCCAGTTGGCGAAGCACTACGGCCAGCGATTGGCAACCGCCGTGGATTCGGTGTTGATGACATCGCAAATGCATCCCGTCCAGGGAACGTTGCGGACAACGTACGCTGAGATCGATCTGCCGTTCGATACGCTGCCAACACGCGAGGAGATTGAGCTCAATTCAAAGTCCGCGAATCGCTACGAGGTAGCTCGAGCGACAATGCTGAGGGAGCAAATCGAAGGCGGTGTCCCTCTCAGTCAAACGTACCCGTATCCCATCAGTGCCTGGTCGATTGGCGATGACCTTAAGTGGGTAGCACTTGGAGGTGAAGTGGTCGTCGATTATGCCATCCGTCTGAAAAGCGAATTGGCGGGAACGGGAACATGGGTGGCCGGCTACGCAAACGACGTGATGGCTTACATTCCGTCACGGCGGGTGCTCCGCGAGGGTGGCTATGAAGGTGGCGGGGCAATGGTTTACTACGGGCTGCCCGCTGCGTGGGCGCCGGCGCTCGAAAGAGACATTGTCCAGGAAGTCCATCGGCAAATTGATCTCGCATCGGATCAGCGAGTCATTGCCGACGAAACGCTGATCGCATCGATCTCGAAGGAAACGCTGTGGCGAAATCGCGATGGCAAGAGCCAGACTTGGTTTCATCCGCGTGCCTGCATGATGCCGGGAGTCGATGGAAAACCGGTGGCGCTGATGACCCTGCAGCAAATTGGAGGCTCGGACTACTTTGGCCAGGTTCACTGGTCGACGTCGAGCGATCTTGGCCAGACTTGGAGCGATCCAAAACCGATTGCAGCACTCGGTCGCGCCCCGGTTCCTGGCCACGATGATGATCTGAAAGCTGCCGTGTGTGATGTCGTGCCTCAGTATGATCCCATCGCAAAATCACTGCTGGCGATGGGGCATGTCGTATTTTACAAAGGAGACTACTTTGCCCGCAAGGAACAACTCTCGCGTTATCCCGTTTACGTGACTCGCGACCAGGATGGGACTTGGTCAGAACGCAAAATCCTACAGTGGGACGATCCACGTGGCAGCAATATTTACTCGAACGGTTGTGGCCAGCGTGTTGTTCTACCAAACGGAGATGTGCTGTTGTCGTTCACCTTTGGTCCGAAGGAGATCAATCGGATGGTTTCCGGAGTGCACGCTTCGTTTGATGGTGAACGGTTGAAGGTAAAAGAAGTTGGTCCGGCTCTGCGCAATGACAAAGGACGGGGTTTGCTGGAGCCGAGTGTGACCGAATTCGATGGGAAGTTCTGGATCACCATGCGGGCGGAGGATAACCGTGGCTATGTCAGCGTCAGCGACGACGGGCTCAACTATGAAGCGAAGCAAGCTTGGGCATGGGACGATGGAACCCCGATCGAGATGTCAACGACGCAGCAACATTGGTTGACGCATAGCGATGGCTTGTTCCTGGTGTACACGCGGCAGGATCAATCCAACGAGAAGGTGATGCGTTGGCGATCACCGCTGTGGGTCGCACAAGTCGATACCGACAAGCGTTGCCTGATCAAGTCAACCGAACAATTGGTTCTGCCATTGGTGGGCGATGGAATCGATGCGCCTAATAAAGTGGCACTGATGGGCAACTTTCACGTCACGCACGCAAGTCCACAGGAGTCTTGGGTGACAGTCGGAGAATGGATGCCTCAGGACGGCTACCGAGGCGACGTGTTGCTGGCAAGGATTCGTTGGTCCAAGCCGAATCGCTTGCCGTTATGGTAGCTCGGGTCGTTCGGCGAGATACTCATCCACTGTAGCGGCCAGACTTGCACCGACTGCCTGGTACCCTGCCGTTGTGCTGCTTGGTAAGTTCCACGCCGTCTCTAAGCACAAGCTTACGGTGTCCGCGTTTCCGTTCATGCTGACCCAATTGGCGCTGATCTGTCGCCAGAGTGGATGATAATTCACGCCGGTTATCTTGGGTTTGTTACTCATTGGGATCATGGGTTTGATCTGACGAATCTTTGCGTAGGCCAAATCAATGAATCGGTTGCGGAGACCAATCATCGGCTCTTTGATGAGCTCTTCGGGAAGGATGTAGAAGAAACACGGATCGCCGGGCGCGGGATTGTGCAGGTCCAGAAATACATCCATGCGGTCGTCAGCAATCAAGTCCAAGACCATGCGCTGGGCGGCCATCGTCTCGTTCCAATGAGGTTTGGGTGACCAGTCGCGATTGTGGTCATGTGGAAGTGCGTTCTTGCCGCCGTTGCCGGTCGCGGTGTTGTCCACGTCCATAATGGGAATGACATAAATATCGGCATGCTGCCGGAGCCAAGCTGCACTGGGATCGTCACCGATGATCCACTGGGCGAATCCTTGTGCCACCCAGCTTGAACCGCTCTCCCACGCATGTTGACGAGCTTGAACCCAGACACCGAAGCGATCTTTTGACTCCCGCTGGCCCTCTCGTACATGGAGCATTGGCACCGTGCGACCGTCGCGCGAACGGCACAGTTCCGTCGCAGTTGCATGAGACGAACGTTTGCCAGTCTCCCGCACAAATCTCTCCGCGGTCTTTGGTGTGTAGGGCGGACCCCAGGCGACGTACACCGATGGTGCATTCGGTTTTAGATTGTAAGTCATCCACTCGCCCTGGCGTTCGCCCCGCGCCGTGTGTCGCCAAGACTTGCCATCAATCGAATAGGTTGCCTGAGCTGGCATTGCCCAAAACGCTGACAATGGTTTTTGCTTCTCAATCGTGGCGCTGGATCCGCGCAGCCGCAACGTGATCTCTTCATCGATTCCGATCCCGTCGATGCGGAAGTACCACCAGCAGGGCCAACCACGTTGGGGATCCCCGCCCGGCATGAAACTAACACTCCGCTCTTGCTGGTCAATTGCGACGTCGCGAACGGAAGCTCCTTCAAAGTCGGCAACGATCGCCAACGGTTCATTGGCTTGGCACGCACCAGACACATGCGAAAGGCAAACGATTGCCAAAACGGCAACAAGCACGTGATGATTCATAGCAAGCCTCGGTTTGAATGTAAGATCCGCCGGAACACCGGCTCAGGGTGTGGTCAACCATCGCATGAAGACGACTTCTTGGCGGGCACGAATGATTCCCAGCAGGGTGCCTGGATCATCGTGATCCCAAGCGATTCCCTGGCCCGCAATCGGTGCTGGCACAGTGGCGACGTGTTCAAGTTCGCTGTCGTTAGCAGAAACGTCCAGGACATAGAGCTCCGCGTGGTCATGCCCGGTTACGAACAGTCGCCCACCTGGCCCAAACGCGCCGCCAGAATTGCTGTTGGGAAGAAAACGCTGAACCACCGATTCGGGGAACGTCCACATTCCCGTTTCCTTCCAATCGTCATCAAAGCGAACCAGTTTGGTCCGGCGAACTTCGCCCTCACCATAGAACGCAAACACGATCCACCACGCACCCTGATGTCGATCGATCCAATTGATGGCTCCCTGTGTCTCGGAAAAAGGTTTTGATTCAAGGTGTTTCAAAGTCTCCGCACCAAAGATCTCGATTGTGTTCTTCAGAGGTTTCGCGGGCCAGTTGGAGTTCGCGCAATACAGGCGTTGACTGACGACGACGCCACTATTGAGATGCTGAATCCCGGACTTTGCCGGCGCGTCCCAGCGAACAAGCCGTTTGGCCGATTGCTTGTCATAGCGAGCGATCGTGCGGTTTGAAATTGCGTAGAACGACGACTCATCGACGGCCACAGCCTGGTGCGCTTCGGCGATGCTCACGCGTCGTAAATGCTGAACCGAAAATTCGTCTGCTGAGAGGTTCGTTTGCAAGACGACGCAACCGAGCGTGAGCGAGAACAGACAAAAAAGTTGTTTCGTCATGGCTGTGGTTTCACCGTGTTCGTTCGATTAACTTCATCATGTCGTCCGTGATTGGCATGACCTGGAAATCTTTGAAGAACATTTCGCAGTCGGTGCCACCGTGCATTTGCAGGCCCAGCTTGCCCGTCTTTTCGCACGCTTCGTCGACGAGATCCGACGTGCAAAATCCGTTGAGCGTCTGGACCAAGCGATCGCCATAAGCAGCGGTGCAGGTCGTGTTCCACTGGTCGTCCCTGTTGCGAACCTTTTCCACTAGCTCGTCGTTCGTGACGACCCAGCCGCGACCGGGGATCTTCTTGCCGTCAACAATGCCGGCGGTGTGCCAGAGAGCTGAATCCTTGCTGTTGTTGGCGATTTCGTTTTGAAATCCGCGCAGAACCCACGGGGCACTGGTTTCTTCGGCGCGGAAATACAAGGCACTGTTGCCGCCACGCATCCGATAAGTGACGCGAGCGATGAAGTTGTCGTAGTTCTTGGTGGAAATGACGAGCCCGTCCTTGCCCTGGCTCTTGGAATGGGCGCCGTGCAGAACGCCGTCCTGGGTGAAGGACCATTCTTCTGGCAGAACGAACTTGGCATTAGCGAGTTGGTAGCTGCCGTCGTCGCCTTTGACAAAGAATGACTCCCATTTGCTCTCGCCCAGATCCTTAACGCGGATATTCCTCCAGGCGACGGAGCCGGATTTCCCAGCGTGAATCTGCAGTCCCAGGAATCCCTTCATTGAGAAACTGTCGAACATGTCGACGACTAGCTTGCCGTTCAGCCACGTCTTGATGGACGGCCCGACGCATTGAATTTCAACATCGTTCCACTCTCCTTTCTGGTCTGCTTCCTGGCAGCTTTGCTGAGCAGCGTCCAAACGATCCTGCGGTGTGCGTGCGTCGAGCCAAATGATGCCAAATTTGTGGCCTCGCCGCCCTTCGTCGTAGATGCGACCGGTCATGTCGCCAGCGGGACGCATTTCGTATTGATAGCCGTAAACACGTTGTCGATCGCCTTCGGAGCGCGCGGCCGAGCGGAACTGGATTCCGGAATTGCCGGCTTCGAGGAATTTGTATTGCAGCTTCAGCACGAAGTTGCCGAGTTCTTTTTCCGAACAGAGGAACGTGTTGCCCGGCGTATCGGCAGCGCAAGTTCCCACGATCGAACCGTCTTCGACTTTGTACTCCGCTGATCCACCACGCTTGACCCAACCGGCCATGTCAATGCCGTTAAAAAGGGAGGTGAATCCATCCTCCACATCCGCCGCCGAAGCGGTCGGGCCGCAGAACGCCGAAAGTCCAATCATCATGGTTGCTACAAAAAGTTTTCTCATCGCTGTCGCTTTTGGAAGTGATTTTCTACGGGGGGGCGTTTCACTGCGCAATCAGTTTTTGGGATCGTCGAGCAACGCGGCAAGTGTTAGTTGCGTTCGTTGTCCTGCTGCAGACTTTGAAACATCTCTAACAACGCTGCAACGATTTTTGTGGTTGCTTCTTGTTCAACGTAACTGGTTCCCAGCCAAGTTTCGTATCCGCCCAAACGATGCTGCCGGGGAGTCGGCAAATAACCGTAAGAGCCGTTGGCGAGTTCAATCGTAAATGTGTCTCCGAAGGGGCTGCGGTCCTTCAGTTCCAATCCCGTTTCGGTAAACGTTTCGAATGGGATCGCTGCGATTCCTAAGTCTCCGATGCGAAGGGCCTGCAGTTGAATTTGAATTTCCTTGGGAGCCGTCTGGATCTTCGCAATTCGATCCGCATAGATCTCTTCGCGACTGTGGCGGCGTCCCGGATCATCGTCTTTGCCAGTTGTCACCTTTTCAAAGTGCGCGATCATCTCCGGTGTGGGCTGCCTGGTCTTTAACGTCAAGTTCACGTGCTGGGCGGCCAACGGAACCCAGTCTTGGAAATCGATCTTTTGATGTGCTTCAAACACGCGACTGGCTACCTTGCCTGCCACCTCCTGCATCTTCTCGTAGCGCTGGTACTTTCGCGTGGACTTTTGGGGAAAGTTGATATTGTTCACATCGCCACTGGTACCGTTGGAAAGCATGCCGACGAACGGTGGCGATTGGTCGTTCGCTTCGAGTTTGTCCCCGATGAACTTCGCGAAGTAACCGAAGTAGTCAGCCGAGACGTCTCCGGATCGCACGCCGCCGACGTAATGGAGCGAATAGTTGGCCAGCAGTGCGATCGCGCGACCATCAAGACTTTGCACCGACACAAAGCTGATTTCAGGATCGGTGGGGCCAGCCGGTCGGTCGAGTTTGGAACTGCCGCGCGGCGGATTCGTTCGGACTTGATCGAGACCGTCGAACGGATTGCTCAACAAGCTTGCGTCGGTGACGAACCAGCGGCGGTTAAAGACTTCGGATGGTTCATCGATCGTTCCCCAACCAATTCGTGCCGGTTCCATTTGCGCGAGTGCACGACGAACTCCGTCGGAGATGCGGCGGGCAACAAACTGCTGGTAGTCAGTCAGGTCGGTCTCGGGCAGTGTTTTCAACGGCCCTCGAGCGGTCGTCGCCGAATGCGTGTGGGTGGCCGCCATCAGCAAATGCGAAGCTGGCAGACCGGTCGTTTCGTATAGCTGTTGTTTCGCTAAGTCAAACACTTCTGCGGGGATGCCAACGTTGTCGCAGAGCACGATGGCCAGCTTGACCTGGCCGTCGTCCAGCACGAGGCAACGCGCGTAGAGCTCGTCATGAATGTTGATCGCCGGAATCGGTTTCCATCCGCCAACAATGGACTCGCCCAAAGGCGGCGTGATATTGCTTTTTGCAGCGCCCGCCCGAAAGATCGGCTTAGCGTCCTCGGCACGAACCCGGAGCTCACCGCCGAGTAAGACGATGATACCGATCACCAACGAAACGATTCTTGTGGAAGCAGACCTTGGCATGTTTTGATCATTCCTGTGCAGGGCAACGACGCGAGTTCGAGCGATAGAATAACGCAATCAAAATCAATCTGTTCGAAAGCACGTTCTCGTCAGGCGTCCGCGTCTGAACAGCCATCCGCGTCGCAGAGAGAGCCTGCAGTGCTGTATCACTCGGTTCTGATTTGTCGTCGCAACAAAATGGAGCAAGAGATTTCGCTATCCGTGCTGGTCGCGAGCGGCTGATCCAGATTGCCCAATTCAATTCTGCCGGATCAATTGCGACCGAAGATGGCGAGCTGCCAGCAGGTGACTCGCTTGTTCGCGAGGGGCCACGTGTTCAGTGGCTCCCTGCCTTTTCGGAGCATTCAGCTGCCAAGCTGGTTTCTTATCGAAGCATTCATCGGAACCACCTAAATCGACGGGGCCTACAGAAAGTCGATGAACTGGCGACCGCCATGTGATTCCCAACAAAAAAAGCCACTTGCCTGGAACAGGCAAGTGGCTAGAAAGTGGAGGTAGACGGACTTGAACCGACGACATCTGCCTTGCAAAGGCAGCGCTCTCCCAACTGAGCTATACCCCCGGGAACACCGCATGCGGCGTGTTTAAGATTTCAAATTTGAAATCTCAGAGTTTGCAAAGTATCTCAAATTGACCACCAAGCAGTCAATGGGCGTACCAGAATTCGAATCTGGGACCTCGTCGTTATCAGCGACGCGCTCTAACCAACTGAGCTATACGCCCGAATTTCTCGTTTCGGAGGGGCAGAGTTTACGCGAACTGCTTGGGCTGTCAAAGGGAAGTTGCTTACTGAGCGACCTCTTAAGCGTTTTTTTTCGTCCATTGGCCCTCCCAAGCATGAATCGACGTTTTCTTAGGGGGCAAGGTTCGTGCAAAATAGGGCAGCATCAAGACTGGTTACGCAGGCTGCTACGACATGGCTACCGATTCAGTCGGACAGCTCTTGGTTGTCAGCCGTTAAAGGCCAGCCGCCTACTGTTGGCTAATTCCGCTCATGCGACGATCGGGAGACTAGTCGTTAGTGCGGTGGTTGCGGTGACTTTGCCCTTGGCTCGTCTAACTTCGTCATCACAAACACAATACACTCCACACTTTCACCGGAAATCACGGGACTCAAACGGCATCATGGATCGAACCGAGAAAGCACTTTCAGTGCAAACCCTAGCAAGCGTGGCGTTTCTGCTGTCCGCGCTTGTCGTGCCCTCCACCGCGTTGGCCGACACTCCCAGCCCCAAAGCGGCATTGTCGCTTGAGCCTGTGCAGGACGAGGTGACGTACGAAAAAGTACCTGCCGCGGACGTGGCAAAATGCGAAGTTCGCGACATTGACCACCCCAAGTGGACGGGCTGGGAAGTCGTCGCTGGCGACGGCACCATGCTGCGACGATTTGCCGACACCAACAAAGACAAAAAAATCGACCTTTGGTCATATTACAACTTCGGAATCGAGGTTTACCGCGACGTTGACGCCGATTTCAACGGGAAAGCCGACCAATATCAGTGGCTCGGTACCAGCGGAACTCGCTGGGGATTAGACGAAAACGAAGACGGCAAGATCGATCGATGGCAGCGAATTTCCGTGGAAGAAGTTTCCGCCGAAGTCGTCGCAGCGGTCCGCGAAGGCGATGAATCGCGATTTGCTCGGATGTTGGCCACTGAGCGTGAACTGCGTTCGATCGGCTTGGGCGAAGAAAAAGCCAAGGATCTGTCCGAAAAAGCCGCTCGCGCGGCACGCAGCTTTGGGCAATTGGCCAAGCGACAAAATGCGGTTGGCCCCAATGCAAAGTGGGTTCAGTTTGCATCGTCGACACCGGGAATCGTCCCTTCGGGCACCGACGGGTCCACCAAAGACGTTCTGGTCTACGAAAACGCCGTCGCAATGTTTGAACAAGACGACAAGAGCGGCCAGCTACTTGTTGGCACGATCGTCCGAGTAGGCGATGCGTGGCGTTTGGTCGATTTACCGTCGATCGGTGCTGAAGGCGAGGGTGTTGCACAAGGCAACGGGCATTTCTTTACGCCTGGCAGTGCGTCGATGGCGTCGGCCGGTGGCCGGAACGGCATCGGAGAAGCGACCCAGGAATTGGTCGTCAAGCTGGAGAAAATCGACGCCGCTCTGACGGCTACGACGCCCGATACCAAAGTATCGACCCTGGCAAAATTGCATGATCAACGTGCCGAAATCGTCGAAAGTCTGATTGAAACGGCCGGTTCCAAAGAAGAAAAAGAGACTTGGGTGCGGCAGCTGGTCGACACCGTCACGGTCGCCGTCCAAAGCGGTAGCTATCCCGATGGTCTGAGCCGGTTGAGCAAAGTGGCCAGCAAGTTTTGCCGTGGAAACGAAGGCTTGAGTGCCTATGCGGAGTTTCAGTCGATTGGGACCGAGTATGTCACGCGGCAGACAAAAGACGCTGATTTTCCGAAGGTCCAAGAGTGGTATCTGAAAACGCTGAACGATTTCATTGACCGCTATCCCAAAACTCCCGAGACGGCTCAGGCTTTGTTGCAGCTGGCGCTAAGCAAGGAGTTTGAGGACAAAACCCGCGAAGCGATTCGCAATTACCGACGTGTGGCAAGCGATTTTGCCAACACCGACGCTGGCCGCAAAGCCGCCGGTGCTGTTCGGCGATTGGAATCCGAAGGTCGACGGATCGAATTTGAAGGTGCGACCATCGACGGCAAGCAGTTTTCGCTTTCCAAATTGCGTGGCAATCCAGTCGTGATTCACTACTGGGCGACTTGGTGCGAACCCTGCAAACAGGACATGAAAGCCCTGCGTCGCATGCGTGCTCGATACCCAGGTCTCCAGTTGGTTGGCGTCAATGTCGACACGACACGCGACTTGGCCGTTGGTTTCCTGAAAGAAAACGAGTTGCCATGGACTCAGTTGTTCGAGGACGGTGGGTTGGAGTCTAGCCCGTTGTCAAACGAGTTTGGCGTGCAAACGTTGCCGACCATGATGTTGATTGATCGCAACGGAAAGATGGTTCGTCACAATTTGCGAGTCGCCGAGCTTGATGGTGAATTGGAGTCGATGACCAAGCCAAAGTCATAGACCGGCGCATATTCAACGTCGGGGCAGTTTCTTTTCCGCCCCGTCCGTTGATCGAGAACTAATCACGGATCGTTCGCACCTGCGGGCGATCCGTTTTTTTGTGCCCCTCCCGGTTCGCGGCGTTTCGACAAAGAGTTATTGCAAATCGAAATTTTGTGCGGCGGTTCGGTAGGCGTTTTTCGCGTTAGTGAAACGGGGCTTCAGCATTCTGATTAACGGCCAATGCACGATGGCAAAGTCCAAGGGACTCAAGCAAAAACTTAAAGCGGCGGATCGCCGTCGTCGCCAACGCTTGGCGGAATCGTCCGCGGGAAAGTCGCCGAGCGACGTAGGAACGCAGACGCCTGCTGCCGCACGCGTGGATGTCGTTGACTTGGTTACCGCAGAGATCCTGCGTTTGGCCGACATCACACGAGACGCGGGCCAGGACGTGGTTGTGCTGGCGGCCTTGCGAGGTTGTCTAGTTGGCAAAACGCCCAGCGGTCATGCATCTGAAAAGTTGTTTCAAGTGATCACTCAGGTCGCTGATCGCGTTGAGGTTTCGACTCACGCGTTTCGTGCCGCGGTCAAGCAATTGATCGAGACACAAAAAAAGCACCAGGACCCAAATGATCCCGGTGCTTTTGTCGAATATCTGCGGTTTATGACCGCTTAGCCAGCGATTTGGGTCGCCGACTAAGCCTGTGAAGGCTCTTTGCGAAGCTGGATCCACTCCGTGTGGAACGTGCCTTCTTTGTCGGTGCGTTTGTACGTGTGAGCACCGAAGTAATCACGCTGAGCTTGCAACAGGTTCGCTGGCAGGCGTTCCATGCGGTAGCCATCGTAGTAGCACAGTGCGGCGCTGAACGCTGGGACGGGAATGCCCATGATCGATGCAACTGCAACGACCTTACGCCACTTCTCTTGCGAGTTTTCGACGGCTTTTTCGAAAAACTCGGTCAGCAACAAGTTTTCCAAGTTCGGATCGGCGTCAAACGCTTCCTTGATGCGATCCAGGAACTGAGCGCGGATGATGCAACCACCTCGCCATAGGAGAGCCGCAGCACCGTAGTCGAGTCCCCAGCCATGCTCGGCTGACGCAGCTTGCAGCTGCACGAAGCCTTGAGCGTAGGAGACGATTTTTGACGCGTACAACGCCTGGCGGACTGCTTCGACAAATTCAGCCCGATCGCCGACGAGCGATTTTGCGATCGCCTGCATTTCGGGGTTCGATGAAGCCGAAGGACCGTCCAGGCTTTTTGATGCACGGACGCGGGCTTCTTTTTGAGCCGACAATCCACGAGCAAATACCGCGGTGGTCACCAAAGTGCTAGGAACACCCAGGTCCAACGCCAGTTGGCTCATCCATTTTCCGGTGCCCTTTGCACCGGCAACATCCTGGATTTTATCGACCATAAAATCGTCGCCACCTTGATCGTCTTTCACGCTGAAAATATCGCGTGTGATTTCGATCAGGTAGCTCTGCAAATCGCCTTTGTTCCAGTCATCAAAAACGTCGTAAAGTTCATCGTTGGTCAGGCCGCCAAGTTCCCGCAACATCTGATAGGCTTCGCAGATCAGCTGCATGTCGCCGTATTCGATGCCGTTGTGAACCATTTTGACATAGTTGCCAGCACCACCACTGCCTAACCATTCGCAGCAAGGAATGTCGTTGTTGGGGCCAACCTTTGCAGCGATCGACTGAAACATCTCTTTGATGTGCGGCCAAGCGTCGGCGCTACCGCCGGGCATCAGACTGGGGCCTTTCAGGGCACCTTCTTCGCCACCGGAAACACCGCAGCCAACGTATAGCAGTCCTGCTGCTTCGACCTGTTTGGTGCGTCGTTCGGTGTTTTGGTATTGCTCATTTCCACCGTCGATGATGATGTCGCCGGGTTCGCAGTGCGGCAGCAGTTGTTCGATCAATGCGTCCACGGCGGGGCCAGCTTTGACCAGCATCATCAGTTTTCGCGGGCGTTTGACTGATTTGACAAACTCTTCGATGGTGTGCGTGCCGACGAAATTTTTGCCTTTTGCACGGCCTTCCATCAGCGCGTCGACTTTGCTGGTCGTGCGGTTGTAGACCGCTACCTTGTATCCACGACTCTCAACATTCAGTGCCAGGTTTTCGCCCATTACTGCCAAGCCGATTAGGCCAAAATCACAATCACCACTCATCTTGTTTTTCTTATTTGTTGGAGTCAGAGGTTTGCCAATCGAACCATTTGCGATCTGCTGAGACGCCAGAATAGGGTTCTGGTCGTCCCTGAGCAACGAATCGCGGTCCGCTGCGAGCCGCGATTTTAAAGGTTCAAAACGAGAGCGATAGGCGGCAAATCGTGTTGAAGCCGTCAGGGGCCTCCAAGCCGCCTGAATCGATCTCCACTGCTCCGCCCAGGACTCCGGTGGCCTCGGATCGTTCGTATCCGGCCTCGAACCGTTCACATCGCGAGGATTTCATCGACGCAACCTGTTTTTACAGCTAAAAACGTTGCAGCGATGGATAGGATTGCACCGATTCTAACTAGCGATTCGTGCTCTTTTGGGCCTGCTGTCGCCTGAGGAATGGGGTGGTATGCGTTTAACCGCATTAATCGATGGTCAGTGGCAGCAGATACCATGGTTTTTTGTTGAGGGTGCCCTGATCGTCAACTAGACTCCTTTTGGACCTTGTCACGCTCAAACATCCGTAAATGTCGAGCATTTCGTTCGCTTTCGCACTTAGTGCAACGTGCAGATTTTCAACATGAATTTTGCTCCTACCGCCATCGGTTTTCGAAATTGCCTGCTGGCGATGCTTGCTTTTGCCGCAACCACTTTGGTTGTGTCTCCCTCGTACGCTCAAATTAACAATCCCATCGCTGGTGTGGATGTCGACGCGACCGGCGTGTTGAAGGTCCGTCAATTCGATCCTCGATTGTTCAATCAGCGGCTTGCTGCGGCTCGTCAAAACGAAGACAGCAACCTAATGCGGTCCAGCAAGCTGCGCAAGGTTTCGCTGAATCGTCTTGAAAAAGCGATCGTCGCGGCTCAAGCCAGTGGCCAACCGCTCAATGATGAGTTTCGTGGTTTGGCAGGTTTGACCGCCGTCGAGTACGTCTTTTTCTATCCTGACACAAACGACATCGTGATCGCCGGGCCTTCCGAAGGTTTCGTCGCCGATCCGACCGATCGATTGGTCGGAATCAAATCGGGACGTCCTGTCGTTCTCTTGGAAGACCTTGTCACGGCTCTGCGTGCCTACGGCCCCGGCGGCAAAGCCAACTCAGTAATCAGCGTTTCGATTGATCCCACAACGGAAGGACTTGCTCGCATGCAGCAGTTCCTTGCTTCGGTTCGCGGGCGCGTCGGGCCAAACGATGCGAGTCGTTTGGCCAAAGGACTCAAAGACAATCTGGGACTGCAAACGGTTTCGATCAAAGGCATTCCCGAGTCGTCTCACTTTGCCCGCGTGTTGGTCGAAGCCGACTATCGGATGAAATTGATTGGCATTGGCTTGGAGCGTTTGCCAGTGCGAATGCAAAGCTATGTTGATCGTGCGAACCCCAATGCCGTTGCAGCCAATGCAATGGAACGTTGGTATTTCCAGCCTCGTTATGACGGCATCGCTGTCAGCGAAGACGGGTTGGCGATGAAAATCAAGGAACGCGGCGTGCAATTGGTTGGCGCTGCTGAGCGTGTCGCCAACGGCGGCAAACGAGTCGCTGGACGCGGAAACAAAGCCAGCCAAGCTTTCTGCCAAGACTTTACCGACAAGTTTGGTTTGATTGCCGACAAGGTTCGGATCTACGCCGAACTTCGTCAGTTGGTCGATGTCGCCATCGCTGCGGCCTACATCCAGCAGCAAGATTTTTACACTCAAGCCAATTGGGACATGTCCGTACTGGGCGACGAATCGAAAGTTGCCGTGGAGATCTACACTGCTCCTGAGCAAGTCGAAACGGCTGTCAACGCCATTTGGCGTGGCAACACCTTGATGACTCCGCTGGGTGGCGGCGTTCACATGCAGCCGCGTTTGGCATTGAACCCCGACCGATTGACCGTCGACACGACGGGCGAAAACGATCAAGTCAAGAAGACCGCCGGACCATCGGATCTAGCCGATGGCCAATGGTGGTGGGACTGAGACGCGACCGTTTCTTAAACAACCAAGAATCCGGCGAGCTGCCATCGGCTCGCCGGATTTTTTCGTGCGCCCGCAGGTCTCAAACGCGACGTTAGTCGGCAATGACCAGGTGGAGCGAAACGCTTAGAATGGAGTTGGAGCTAGATCTATAGCGTTTCGAGAAATCATTCTTCGGCCGGGGGCAGTGATGAGTAGGGGCAAAGTTTTTGAGATACGCCGCGCAGCGATCAGCGCACTCACGATGTTTTGCTTTGTTTTTGTGGTTCCCGCTGTCTGCGATGGGCAAGCGGCTTCTCCCCATGACGATCTGCTCGGGGGCACGTTTTTTGAACGCATGGAAAAACTGGAGCTAACCAAATCGAGTGGCCCCACACAAACTCTCCGCGTTGGTGGAATTGTCCGTGACACCGTAGGAAAGCGAGCTGCTGATATTTGGGTTGTATTGCAAACGCACAACACTCGTGACTTCATTACTGAGTTTTCGCAAGTGGATCGGCGTTCCAAAGCCAGTCACGTTTCGCCGAACGCGTTTGCCCGAACGAAAACTGACTCGTTTGGTCGTTTTTATTTTGACGATGTCGCAATTCCTCTGCACGTCGATTTCTTTGAAGTCGTTGCTGCCGACGAATCTGGTCGCGTTGGCTGGACAAACGGTAGGTGTGTCCCTGATTTTGATCATGCCCGTTTCGACATCAACCTCGTTCCCGTAACGGATGTGCGTGGCAGGTTCGTCAGTTCCGATGGTGAACCAATCGCCGACGCTGTCGTCAAGTTGAGCGTCTTGGAACACGCTGGGCACGGATCGCCGATTCACAATGGAATTGTCCAAACGAGCTCTCGTTCAAGTGGCAGCAAACGCCCACGCCCCGTTGTAACATCGAGTGGTCGCTGGATGTCGCTTCGCGGCAGTGCGCTTCAGCCAACGGTTCGAACGGATGCGAATGGCGGCTTTCAAATTCGAGGTCTGCCGGCGGGCTGCGTCGGCAGATTGTTACTGACTGATGGAGAATTCTTTCGCACGCAATTCGTTAACACTGCCACCAACGTGACGCTTGAATCATACAAGCGGCCTGGACGCGAAATGCCGTCACGGTACTCGCAAAAAATTCACGCTTGCGATCAACCTTTGCGGATTGTTCAGACGCGGTTTGATCGTGCTGAAGTCGTCGCAACAGACAGTGCTGGCGATCCAATCAAAAGCGCTCGCATTCGACTGTTTCCAAATGCAGGCTACGCGACCACGGATGCAGACGGAAAGTTTGAATGGATCGTGTCTCGTGAGTGGCGCGAGACCTTCAGTCCCGAAGTTGTCAAGTTGAAGCAGGAAGGGTTGGTCGATGGTTGGATGCCAACAAAGCAGGAGTTTCCTGTCGACCAGTTTTACAATGCCGGTCCGGTGAAGGTGCGTTTTGAACAAGACCCTCGAGTCACCGTGTTCGGAATCGTCCAGAACAAATCAACTCAGCAACCGATCGCCAGTATGCCGGTCGAATTTGCGGTGTTTTCTGAAGGCCGTCGTCAGCCGAAGCGATTTCGGGTCTTTACTGACAGCCTTGGTGCTTATCGATTTAAGGTACCAAGCGGTCAGTGCCGAGTTCAGGTCGCTGGTTCGCGGCCAGGCTATCGAATACCCAAACAGGCATTTCGAGCTTTGAGTGATCAGGATCGCAGCGACCTCTTGAGGGCACTGGATGTCGCCAACGAGAATTTGGAGTTGAAGCCGATTTTGGTTGAACCGATCGGTGACTTGGAGATTTTAGTGACTGACGACGTCGGCAGTCCCGTTCCGAACGCCAGCATCGAGTCGGCGTTTCGTGAGCAAACTAGAGGAAACCAACAGCATGTCATCATGCCTAATTACGTTCCGCACCTGCCGGCGCAGAAACGATCGGTCGACGGTCTGTCAAAGTCTGACGCCACAGGATTGTGTCGCCTGAAAATGTCATCGGATTCTTGGGTTTCAGGCAGACTTTTTGTCTCTGCCGTGATTGGAGGTCGCAAGTGGTATGGCGACGTTGTTCTGAGTGGCCCGGAGACGCGACCAATCGTCGTTAAGCTTGAAAAAGCTTGGGTCTTACAAGGCAAGGTGAATGCAAACGGAATTCCGGCTCCAGATGTCGAGATGGTTTTGAGCAAGATGAGAAGTGCTAGTCCACAGCAAGGCATGATGTCACTTCCGGAGCCCCACTATCGATTGGCAAAGACAGGAGCCAATGGCGAGTATCGATTCGAGGTTCCGCCAAACCAAAAATACGCCGTTTATGTCAATCATGTGCCTGCCGAATACAGGTTGCTTCGCCCTGACCTACTTCGTCAGGACTACTCCCCCAGCAATGTTGCCGCGAACGACTATCGGTTCGAGGACGTCGAATTGGATACAGAAGTTACTTGGCCAATCAACTAGCGGGCCAATTGCTTGCCATACATTTTTTGTAGTGTCGCGGCGACGCGGGCAGCAATCTTTTGGCTGCCACGTTTGTTACTGTGAATGCCATCGCTGCTGAGGTGTGTTTCTTTTGACATCCATTTCCCCGGCGGCGCGATAGGGCTTTGTAGGACAATCTGGCGCAGCCATGTGTCGGAAATGAGCTGGACGTCTTCTTCATACGCGACTTGCCTTTCGATGCTGCGGAATGGATCGAAGATGAACCCACGCGGAATCTCCATCAGGATCACGTCGCTGCCGTGTTCGCGGCAAGATCGAATCATCGATCTCAAATTGTCACGCGTTTCGCGACGTGAGTGACCTTTCAAAAAATCGTGGCCTCCCAGTTCGATAATGACAACTTGCGGGTGATGTTTCAGTACTCGGTCGATCTGGTCCAGGCCCTGGCGAGTTGCGATTCCCGAAAAACCCAAGTTGATTACTTCGGGGGCGATCAGTTGCTTCAAGGCATCTGGGTAGCCGCGGTCGGGGCGCAGACCCTCGGTCAAACTGTCGCCCAAGCAGACGACGGGACGTGTCACGTCGAACTCAGCGGGCTGACTGCACTGTTGGATCGTTTGCCATTCCCAGTACATGGCTGCCCAGTTCAGAATCATCACGGCGATGACCAGTCGGCGAAGCGAATGACGTGACTGCGGTGGGCAACGAAAAAGAAGCGCGGCAGCGAGTGCAAAAGCAAGCAACAACACTACCATGGCTGGCGTCATCGCGACCGGACGGATCAGGAGCGTTGCGAGACAAGCGACGATGGGAAGCCAGCCGGGTTTGCCGCGGACAATCTGCAGGACTGACCATCCCGTCCACCACGCAATCATCCAAGGTGTCACGCTTGGAAAACTTAAAAGCGAGAGAACAAAAACTAGCATTAGGCAGCTTGTTTGTGCCGCTCGCGACAGACGCGGCCCAATCCCAGTGCCTTGGTCGCACGGCGTCTGGTTTGGCGACACATCAGCCATCTTGGGATGCCTTGTCGGGATGAAGTATTGCGGCAGTTCACCGGCGATGTGGATATTTAGCGTCGGGGATAACGTCGGCATGCGGTACAATCTACTACGCGAAAAGACTGCTTGTCGTTCATCCGGAGCGTATGATGCACGCTTACCATTTTCGTGGGAGAAGTAGCGAATGAACTATCTGGATGCCGATCAGCCGCTCCGACAGACCAGCGGGAAATGCAAGCTGGTTGTGGTGCAGGATCAGTTGCAAGAATGCCCGTACCTTGCCGACACGACTGCGCGGATGCCCCTGCGGCTTCCGGTGGGAGACGTGACACCGCAGATCACGGACGAACTACTCGCGATGGGCTACCGGCGCAGTGGTGATTTTGTTTATCGCACTCAGTGCCCAACTTGCAGCGAATGCAAGCCAACTCGCGTACCAGTCGCGACTTTCAAACTGACCAGTTCGATGCGTCGCGTGTTGAAGCGTGGCGATCGAGAATTGACGCACAAATGGGGCCCGCCGCAGATTGATCAAGAACGCGTCGCCATGTTCAATCAGCATCGTTTGCATCGTAATTTGGGCAGCGGCGAACCAGTAGATGAGTATTCCTACGGCGCGTTTCTAAACGATACTTGCTGCGATACGCTGGAGCTGTCTGTCTACCGAGATCAAAAGCTGGTTTCAGTTTCCGTGATCGATGTCGGCGAAAACAGTATCTCAGCGGTCTACACGCACTTTGATCCCAAGGAAAGTCGCTACAGCTTGGGGACGTATGGCATCTTGAAGCAAGCTCAGTGGGCAGCCCAGACGAATCGACAGTTCGTTTATCTCGGAATGTACGTCGCTGACAATTCACACCTCAACTACAAGGCGAGGTTCGGCCCGCAGCAACGTCTGTGCGATGGGCAGTGGACCGATTTTGAAGTGTAGAGTTCGCAAAGCGTTTCGGCCGCCTCTTTAGTCTTACGCGTTTCTTGGTTGCGGAAGTTCGGCTGCCAAAGTAAATCTGCGCAGCGGAGTATCCCATCGAGCGACTACTTCGCGTCCCACCACCAACGCTGCACCAGTTTCGGCTTTGTCTGGCCTGGGTTGGCTATCGATGCCAAAGCAGGGTAATCGATCACGTCCGATCGGATCAATTGCATGACATCGACAGAAACGCCGCCGCTGGCCAAGACGACGTGGTGAATTTGTCGACCACGCTTAATGCGGTGGTAACTTGCAATCGAATCGACTTGGCGCGGCGTGCGCATGATCCAGGCCGACAGCGATGCTTCGGCGGCAAGTGATTGCAGGAGCGTTCGGTGGGCGGGCATTTCTGCGAAACGATCCAGCAAAGCTCCCACCGATGCGACGCGATAGATTGATTCCAACGATCCATAGATCGGATACTGTGATCGGATGCTGCTCCAGTGTTTGTTGAATTCCGCAACAAATGCTTCGGTCCGCACATCACCCGTTACCGCGCCACGTTGTCCGTCAGAGAGTGCCCGTTGGTTTTGGCCGCTCAAGCGGATGGGGGTGCCTGCAATTTCAAAAACCTGTTTGTCGGTGTCAGCGCGGATCGCACGAGGCTCGGCCGTAAACCACAGTCGCAGCAACAATTGATTGGGGGGGCCTTGGGCGATGAAGTCATCAATTGCATCTAAGTAGTTTTTGACGCCCTCGGGCATGTCGGCTTTTCCCAAAGCCAGCTGTTTCATGTGGCGATCTGCTTCGACCATCACGTAGCCGATCGGAGTGTCGCCAGCGGTGCCAAACACCTCGACTCTTTGCAAGCCAAGGGCTTGTTGCAGCTTTTCAGCGGCTTGGCCGACAGGAATTGCTTTGGATTGAACGGATGCGGCGACCGCTGCCGCATTCTGCATTCCTTGCGGTGTTGGATCGATCGTGCATCCGAAGTGATCGTGGTGCAGAGCCGCCGAAAGACACGTCAAAAGAAAATCGCTTCGCAGCGTATTCATGCTGGTGGCTCGGTCGCGATACCAGCCATCGATCAATTCGACACCGCCGACCGGGCCAGCCAATACGATGTCGTCGTCGCTCAGGATGACGTACTGGACGCGTGAAAGTCCCGCTAGATTCAACAGTTCGGCGGAGGGCTGTTGGCCAAAGCAATTCTGTTTTGCCACATGATCATTCAGTCGCTTCAGTGATACGAATCGCATCGGCGACGCTTGGTGCCAATCGACCGTCGTCGTATCCGCGTTTCCAGCGGCTTGTCGTTTCAAGAGTGCCGCAAATTGGTCGGCGGCAGCCGATTTGGCGATCGTCGTGCAAGGTCGAAGCGTTCCGTTGGCGTCGACGTAGACGCCCTGGGGATAAGGCGCCATGGTGCTCGGGCCGCCAAGTGCTTCCCACGTATCTGGCACGACGGTGGTTTCGACTAGCTGCATCAGCGAATCAAAATCCGCCATTGAGCTTCCGCCCGCGGCGCCTTCACCTCGGGTCGAATTCGCGATGACTTCGTTGGCGTAGTCACCCGGCGTAATGTTGCTAGCCGTTTTCGTCGCCGAAACCTCTTCGCCGCTGCCCACATGCTGGGCAAGGTCGTCTGCATCAACCGTTCCCGCCGACAGCACTATCAATGTTGTACTCAGAAGAGTTAGTGGCCAAGCAGTGCGTCTGTCTCGGTGTGGAGTGCTAGCGCGAAGCATGATAGTCATCCTGGACGAGAAAAGGAGAAGAGCAGGCCATCTCATTAGAGCAAGTTTTGGTCCAGAAACTAAACATATCGTGTAAACACAAGGAAACGCCCTCCAAGACCAAGCGAATCGCTTCGTCCCGATACGCCGCCAGGTCCATGGCGACGCGAAACGCTACAGCAGATTCCAACACGGTGGGCAATAAAAAACGGTGATAGCCAATGGGGCGTCACCGTTTTAAGTGTTTCAGTCCACGTCAGATCGATATGACGATCTGGACGCCGGCGTCTAGAACAGATTCGACAAAGCTGCATCGATCGCGGACACATCGTCGTCGGTGCTTTCTTCCTCTTCTGCGATCAGATCAATCCATTCAGTATCGATTGCTGGCTCCAGAGTCGAAGCACCGACGACTTTGTCGGTCGAATCTTCGACCGACATTGCAGGCTCGAAAGTATCACCGTTGCGATTCAAGTTGGTTCCGACGTCGATTCTGTCCGTCGGCACAAATTCGCCGCTTGGTTGGACGAACTCAGCGTTCGGATCGTTGGCGGCGTTTTCGGCCAATTGAATCAAGACGTACAGGATGTCTGCGGGAGTGATGGACTGGCTGCCGTTGGCATCCCAGTAATCAGGTCCCATATCGCCAGCAGCAATCGGAATTCCGTTTGGCAAAACAATGCCGTTTGAATCACGTCCGTCGCGAGCCAGTTTGTTGATGACACGCAGTGCGTCATCCGGAGTGACATCGCCATCGGCGTTGACATCGGAGAAGTTCGCTGGGTTTTGTCGACCGCTCGCAACGTTAGGTACGGTGACAAAACCAGGTGCACTTCGGCGTCCTTGGTTGTCAGCGACCGTGTAGCTGAACGTGTCTTGTCCGTTGAACCGTTCTGATGGCGTGTAAAGCAGGGTGCCATCGGCCTGGACGTCAACGGTGCCGTTCTGCGGACTGGTGTCGATCAAAATCGATGACAAATCTAAGTCGCCGCGATCGTTGGACAGCACATCAAGGACGAACGATTCGCCCGCCTCGGCGTCAACGTTTCCGCCGACGTCAGGATTGGCAAACGGGAAATCACTGACGTTGATGGTGACCTTCGTTGGCACACTTTGTTGGCCAAGGTTGTCCGCAACGGTGTAGCTGAATGTATCCGATCCCGTGAATCCTTCCTGAGCGGTGTACGTCAACGTTCCGCTTGGATTAAGTCGGACCGATCCATTGGCCGGTTGCAGGGTCACGATGATCGAATTGCGATCGATTTCGCCGTCTCGGTCTGTGTCCTGTCCCGGGTCGCCTGGTTGTCCGACGACGTCGATTTCGACGGATTGACCAGGGAATACGCTGGCGGAATCTGGTTGGACATCAGGCCGGTCATTCAGTCCCTGGACGGTCAGGGTCACCGTGGCAGGTTGTTCTGCAGGCGATCCCGGAGCATCGGGGTTAGTGACGAAGTAAACGAATTCGTCTTGCAACGAATCAGTAGGCGACATGGCCTGCAACGCAACCGAATTGGTTGGGTCGTAGATGATATTGCCACTGTTGTCGAATGAAAGTGCTGCGCCCAGCGTGGACGTTGCAGCCAATGTCGACGTGATCACGATCGTTTCGGATGGATCAAACGGGGTGTCGGGATCAGTGTCGTTTGCCAACAAGTCCGACGGTTCGATCTGAAGGACCGTGTCTTCGTCAGTGCTGATGTTGTCGTCAAACGGCGTCGGTACATCATTGACTGGCGTGATCGTGATCTGCAACGTCACAGGCGGAACCGATCGTTCGGACAGGTCGTCAACCGCGACGACTTGGACATCAATCACTCCACTTGCAAAGGTCGCCGGAGTGAACGTCAAGATTCCGGTCGACGGATCAATCGCAGGCAGCGAGGAGAATAGCACCGCTTTGTCCGCAGGAACCGTCAGTTCAAAACGCTCGACTTCCTGATCGGATTCGTTTGCCGGCCCTGGCAAGATGTTGGTCGCCCACAGTGCAGTGTAGGGGCCCGAACTTTCTACCACGGTAACGTTGGGGCCGGCGGTGAACGTCGGCGGGTCATTGTCGATTCCGACGACGACCTGGAACGGATGGCGAGTCGTGTTGACATCGTTGTTGCCCGGATCGTTTGGTCCGTTGTCAACCAAGATCAGTTCATACATCGCAAGGCCGCTGGCTTCGGCAGCCGTTTCAAACTGCAAGGTCAACGCGTCGCCCGATCGCACTGCGATTGGATCAGCCACCAGCACATTGTCGCCGCCGACTTTGACAATCGAGATCGAGGTGATTTGCTGGTTTGCGATTTCATCGGCTGCGCCAGCAGGTCCCGGTAGCAATCCGGTCACCCAGTTTGGAATCGAAATCGCTCCAGCGTCTTCTTCCAGGACGATATCGTCGCCACCCGTAAACGTGGGGCCGTTATTAACAGCGGCCACGTCGATGGTGATGTTGACGACCAATGTCTGGGCATCGGGGATTGGTGTCCCAGTCGAGCCTATCAGGACGGTTTCGCCGTTGTCGACAATTTCGTAACTGAATGAGTCTTGGCCAACGAATCCGATTGGCGGCGTGTACCGGTAGTCAGTCACGTTGCCGTTGGTGTCAGTCAAAGGAGTCAGCGTGCCACCTTCAACCGTCGTCGTAGGCACAGAGCCAAGCGTGATCGATTGGTTTCCGCCAGGAGCCGGTGCAATATCGGCCGATTCATTAGTCGGTCCTGCATCGAAGGCACCCAACAAGTCACCTTGGACGGAAGCTCCACTCGCGGCGATAACCAGGGTCTCACCTTCTTTGGTGTCGAACGACAAGCTGCCAACTGCTGCGGCGTTGATGACCGGGGCATCGTTTTGAGGGCGAACGTCGATCGTCAGAATCTGAGTGATCGATTTGTCGATGTCCCCGCGAACGACGTCGTCGGTTCCATCGTCGTCCAAGACAACGTTGAAGACGAATTTGCCAAAGACATCCGCGGCTGGCTGGTAGGTCAGCACTCCGGTATTGGCGTCAATTCGCGGCGCGACACTAAAGAACGTTGATACTGGCTCACTTGAATTGGTCAGGTTCAGCGTAAACGCCTTGCTCTGTCCGTTGGCGAAGCTGTTTTCGTCGGTCGCAGTTGGCGATCCAGCAGCGATGTTAAAGGCGAAGCCAGCCACATTTTGGATAGTGGCGTCTTCCGCGGTACGCACTTCGTTCGTGCTGACTTCAAAGACCGGTTGGTCATTGACGGGCAGCAGATTAAAGCGAACTTCGTTGCTTCGGGTCAACGGATCCGCTTCCAGTTGACTGTTAAACGGATTGTAAGTCTGTCCGTCGACGTTGGAGTCGCTGACGACATAGATGAATGAATCATCCAGGCCGATCGTATTGTTGTCATCCGTTGGCGGTGTATAGAACAGCGCCATGTCACCGTTGGAATCCGCACGCAGTTCCAAGCTTCCGCCTTGGCTCGTTTGCGATGGGAAATTCGACAGATTCAGAACCTGCGATCCGCCTTCGGAGCCATCGGACTCGTTTTCGGGGCCAACCGAGAAGACATCCAACAGTCCGATCGGCTGATAGCCGGTGCCACTGGATCGAAGTGGGATTTTGTACTCGGACGTCACACCGCCTGACGATGTGTTGTCTTCCTTCAGCGTGTATGTGATCGTGCCATTGCTGGCGACCGAATACGCTTCGTTGACAGGCGAGTTGCCATCGTCGTCGCTGGTGTTGATGTTCCCCAGATCAATTACGGGGGCGTCGTTGACCGGACGGACATTGACCGTCAGCGTGACCAGTTGGGTCTCGGGTACGAATCCAGGAGTTACCGTGTCAGCATCCTGCACCTGCATGACGATGGTAGCGGTGCCGATTACGTCAGGGCTTGGGTGCACCGTCAGGCTTGCTTGGCGCGTCGTCGGATTGACGCTGATTTCAGGCGGCAAACGGAACAGTCCAGCCGGCACCGTCGATTGCGATGGCAGGTAGGTAAAGACAACCGTCTCACGCTGAAGTTCATCCAGCGAAGTTCGGTTGCCGGGATAAACCTCCGTCGCCCACGGACGGACGATGACTGGCAAGTTGTTGTCGTTTTCGAGCACATTGACAACGGAGAGTGCATTTTCAAACGTGACCGGATCGTTAACCGATTTCAGTTTGAATTCGACCGTGACTGGTTCGCTGCGTGCAGCTGGCAAGTCATAGACCTGCGTGGTGCCCGGCGCGGCCGTGTTGGCATTGTCTTCGTCCTCGATGACAAAACTGAATACTTCGGCAGATGCAAACGGCGTGCGGCCGTTGTAGTCCGGTCCAGGTCGGTAAACACCGCTGGTGAAATCACCGTTGGCAAAGCTAAATTCAAACGTGCCGCCGAACGACCCGCTGCTCAGCGTGATGGTGCCGGTACCGTTGGCGTCCAGTTCGCTGTGGTTTTCGGGACGGCCCGCATCGATCGATTCGCTTCCGGTTGCGAAGGCGACGATTTTCAGATTCTGGTCGGTTTCATCGAATGGTGCGATCGGTACCGGTGTGGAATCCGAAGGAACCGCGATTGGCGAGAAACCGTTGAGGAGTTGGTCCTTGGTAAACGAAATGTCGACATCTTCGACATACGTGTTGGACTCGAACGTGCGGTTTCCGGCCGTTGGCAAATCATTGACTGGCGCGATGTCGATTGTCAGCGATCGCACGACGGAACGATTGATGTCGCCGCGTGCGTTGTCATCGGCCCCGCTGTCAATGAGCACTACATCGAATGTGTAGGCTCCAAATACGTCCGGAGCTGACTGGAATGTCAGGGCGCCCGAAGTCGCGTCGATCGACGGCGCGACACTGAAGAGCGACGAAATCGGGGCCGTGAAGTTTGTTGGCGTCAGTTGGAATGACGTCGTCTGACCAATGGTTGTGCTGGTCTCGTCCGTCGCAGTCGATCGTGCCGGGGCAATGTTCAACGCATATCCATTGATCGTTTGCAGTCCACTGTCTTCTGTTGCGTCGACCTCTGTGGTGCTGACACCAAAGACAGGAGCATCGTTGACCGGTAGCAAGTTGAACCGAACCTGATTGAACACGGTCAACGGATCTTGCTCAAGTAATCCAGTTTGCAGGTTGTAGGTCTGCCCAGCGGTATTCGTGTCCGTGGCGGCATAGATGAACGTGTCGTCCTGTCCAACACGGTTGTTGTCATCGACCGGCGGCAGATAGTTCAGTCCGATCAATTCACCCGTACCGTCAAAGACCGGCGTCAAGCTTCCGCCTTGGACAGTCTGTGTCGGGAAACTTGACAGCTGAAGAGTCTGCGATCCACCGACCGTGCCGTCGGCTTCGTTGCTTGGGCCGACTCGGAATACATCCAGCAGACCGATCGGCGAGTAGCCCGTCGCGCTGCCATCTTGGCGTAGCGGAATGTAATACGGAGATGTGTTTCCGTTGGTCGTGGTGTTGTCTTCTTTCAGCGTGTAGGTGATTCGTCCATCGCTGAGGACCGAATAGGCTTCGTCAGGTGGAGACTGACCGTCGTCGGCCGATGTCGTAACCGTGGTGAGATCGACCACAGGGGCGTCGTTGACAGGTTGCACGTTGACCGTGAACGTCTCGAACCGCACTTGAGGCACAAATCCTGGTGTCACGTTATCCACGTCCCGCACTTCCATCACAACCGTCGCTGTCCCGACCGCATCAGGGCTTGGGTACAGCAGTAGAGTTGCTTCGCGGCTAATCGGATCAACGTTGATGATTGGATCCAATCGGAAGAGCCCTGCATCAATGACCGACATGCCGGGGGCAAAGGTGAACAAGACGCTTTCACGTTGATCTTCATCCAGCGAAGTCACGTTGCCCGGATAGATGTCCGTGGCCCAAGGAGTGACCACAATCTCGGAATTGAAATCGTCTTCGAGGAAGTTGATCGTTCGCTGAGCATTTTGGAACGTCGGCTCGTCGTTGACCGCCGCCAACGCGAAGTTGACCGTCACCGGTGTGCTTCGCAACGCTGGTAAGTCGTAGGTTGGCGCTGGGGCAGGTGAGTAAATTTGAGTCGAACCCGGCACAAATGTGCTGCCGTTGTCGTCATCTTCAATCACAAACGTGAATGATTCGATCGGTGCAAACGGCGTGCGGCTGTTGTAGTCAGGTCCAGGGCGGAAGAAACCATTCGTGAATTTTCCGTCGGTAAAGTTGAACTCAAATTCGCTGCCCGACGCGCCGATGCTGCGGACGATCTGGCCCGTTCCGCTGACATCCAATTCGGCGTGGTTTGCCGGAGTACCTGCGTCAATCGTTTCGCCTGCGACGGTGATGACGACAATGTGCAGATCTTGGTCATCTTCGTTAAACGGTGATACCGGTGCGGGATCCGCATCCGAAGCAACGGCTGGCGGCGTAAAGGCGTTGAACAATAAGTCGTCTTTGCTAAACGCAATGACGTCGTCTTCCGAATTGGTCGTGTCGTCAAAGAAGCGGTTCTCCGACGTCGGTGGATCATTGACCGGATCCAGCAAAATGGAAATCGTCGCCGGCGAAGTCAGCGGGGTCACAACACGATTGCCGCTGACATCTTCGTTGATGCCCGCGTCAATGACCGTGTACACAAACGTGTCCAAACCAAAGACGTTGGCAGGCGGCGTGTACAGCAGATCGCCGCTTGGCAGCAGTTCTACGGTACCGCCCTCTGCGGTAACCAGATCGAACGAATCCAATACCAACGGTGAAACATCGTTGGTCAGATCCAGTTCGTCGTTGGCTGGAAGCCCAAGGCCCTGCGTATTGATTGGGGCGACGGCAGGTCCGTTGGTGTCACCATCCAGCAAGAAAGCCAGTGGGATGGTGATCGCTTGATCTTCGGTCGGATTGTCCGATGAAAACGCCGTCCAGTTTGCGTTGCCCGTTGCGACGATGTCGTCATCCGGCACGGGGGCATCATTCTGAGGCGTGACGTTGATCGTTACCGTAGCTGGCACGGTCGATTTCTCTGGCGTGACGATTGCATTGCCGCCTTGCGGAAGCACTGCGTTGTCATCGTCAGTCACATAGAACGTCAGCGAATCAAAGGACCGAACTCCGGCCACCAATGGATTGTCGCTGTTGTAGTTTTCAGCCGGCAAGTATTCCAGCTGGTCCAGGATGCCGCCCGCTGTGAAGCTAATTGCCGTGACATAACCCCGGGGATTCGCTGGGTCTGTACTGGTCGGGAGAGGCAACGTGAATGTCGAGACATTCGCGGCGTTGACAGCCACACCACCGATGACGACTTCGGTGACGTTTGTGTTCGGTGCATCTTGGATGCTTTCGTCAAACGGTGCGCCAAGAGCGGGGGCGGCGTGTCCGGTGGCACCGACGATCAAGTCAGCGTTGGTGATGACCAGCGGCGTCCGAATGTCCTCGGTAACCGTGTACGACTTGTCGGCCGCTGACGGCGCGTCATTGACGGGGTCGACCACCAGCGAAACAGTCGCACTGTGGTACTTCGGTTGCACGACTGAAGTGCCGTCGGCAGAAATGCTGACGCCTTGATCGACGATGAAATACTCAAACGAATCCGGGCCGTAGTAGTCCTGTGCCGATTTGTAAATTAAGTCGCCGCTGATTGGGTCAATCGTAACCGTTCCGCCTTGAGCGGTCGTCAATGGGTACGCTTGGAAATCGGTTGGGAACAACGGGTCGGTTCCCGCGTCGGTAACGATCGAAAGGAATCCATCGTTGATTCCGGTGCTCTCGTCATCTGTTGTCGTTACACCAGCAAAGTCATTTGCCAGCAGGAACGATCGCGGAATCGCAAATTCGACATCTTCCAATAAAGGTCGTCCGACAAACGTCACGCTGTCGATCGAATCTGCAACGGCCGTCGGCGAATCGTTTTGCGGACGCACATGTAGCGTCACCATTGCGTCGACAGTTTTGGGAGCCGGCTGTGGTGAAGCCAGTGAACCGTCCGGCAACGAACTTCTGCCGTCATCGGCAACGGTGTAGACAAACTGATCCGACGACAACGCTCCGCCCGCAGCGAACGGATTGGAATCGTTGTAGTCATCATTGGGCTGGTACACGACCATCGTCACCTTGCCGTCGAATGCGGTCACGGTCACTGTTCCGGCCGGTACATATCCTGCGGTGCCGTTGATGTGCGTCGTCGCGGTGTAAGTTCCATTATTGGGCGTCAGCGGATCCGCCATGTTTGCCGCAGCGATGACGGGCGTCGATGTTCCCGTCGCATCGAGAACCGCGATCTGAATCACTTTCAGAATCTGCTCGCTCTCGTTGTAGGGATTGCGGATCGTGGAGGTGTTTCCAAGGGCAGCAACGTCGGCGTGCGGTGTCGCTCCTTGCAACAATTGATCGGCGGTAAATGTCAGCGCCGTCGACGTGTTGGTGTCCGTCGGTTCGGTCGTGATCGTCGTCGAATCGTCCTTGTTCTCGGCGGTTGGCGGGTCATTGACCGCGTTGACCGTGAGGGTAACGGTGCCGACACGACTGCTGCGAACAGGCAAATCGACGATGGTTCCGTTGACATCAACTTTCTGCGTTCCCTCGATGCGATATGTGAAGTAATCGAATCCGTAGAACTCAGGGTCCGGCGTGTAATCGATGGAGCCATCGTCGCCAAAGACCAGTGTGCCGTTGCTTACATCGTCTTCCAAAACGAACGACGTGTTTTCAGCACCGTTGAATTCATCGTTGTCGCCGATCGCGACGGTTCCATCGATCGTCGAAACGAGGCCGTCGACCGTGAACGCGGTGTCTTCGAGCAGGCCTTCGGCAAATCCGAATTGATCACCGCCAATTCCAGGTTCAGGTGTGCGGGCTGCAGCGACGCGGACTTGATAATCCTCGACTTCGCCACCGACGACCAAGCCATCGTGCGATGGGCTTCCGTTGGGGCTAATTCGGAAACGAGCCCAAGTCAATTCGCTCGTTCCTTCGCCGCCAGGAAGTACGCCTGGCATGGCCGGAGTCGCGATCAGGATTCGGTTTTCTCCGTCAAGAACCAACGAGCGGGTCAACACTCGTTCGTCGATGTCCAAGAAGTCGCCGTCGTCATTGAAGTCAATCCAGAGATCCAGGAATCCGCCGCCCGTGGTGTTGATCACCAGTTCGGCGCCGTCGGCCGACAAGGGATTCAAGTAGCTAAGGATCTGTTCTTCGGGCGAATCAACGCCTGGATTCCATTCGGGATCCAAGAACAACCCATCGACAGGAATGCCGTCGACGATCGCTTGGCCGATCAAAATACCATCTTCGTCATCCAAACCAACAATCGTCAGTTCAGCCACCGCTGAATCGGCTTGGTTGACGCTGGCTTGTACGTTCTGGGCAGGCAAGGTCGACTGCATGACGGTGGTCAACGCCGCGGTGATTTCCGCAAGCGTATCGGTCGCTTCGTAATAGACAGGAACGCGGCCAGCCGAAGCCGTTGCTCCAGTAAGAACGAATTCGTAATTGATCGACCGTCCATTGGCGCCGACTTGCAAGTTGTCACCCACGCTGGGCATTGAAGACAAAACGACGGTCGTAGTGCCCGCCACGTTGTTGATCGCAAACGGGCCGCTGCCGGTGTCTTGCACGTTTCCGTCCACGGTAACCACCGATGGCAGGTCGTCGGTGCCAACGCCCGCTGAATCAGGTTCGCCGTCCAAGTACGTGCCAAATCGCGGAGTGTTTTCATTGATGCCAGCGTGCCGAGCACCATTGTCATCAAGCAAACTGCCGTAGCTGGCCGGTGCGTCTCCAAAATCGATATCGACTTCGGGAATGATGATCACGAATTCGGTCGTAGCATCCGGCTGGTTGGGACGCAATCGATTGCCAGCGCGATCGGCAATCTGAGTGTTGTCGAGCGAGATTTTGTAGACGCTGGATTTTTCCCAAAGCGTTGACAGTGGCGTCAGTAGCAATACGCCCGAGAGTTCGTTGTAGCCCAGTTCGTAATCAACGCCCTGCTCCAACTGGATGCCGTCTTGTTCTATTTTTACAGCCCGACGCGAAACGTTCGGATCGCTTGGGTCGTTGACGGTCAGCCCATCGACGCCAGTTCCTTCAAACGGCGAATTCGGTCCACGGCCATCACCTAACAAAATCCTGAAGTTTTCCAGCAAGGAATCCGTCATGTGGACGATGGTTTCATTCGGGTCGCGATCGACGGCATTGTCGTCCAACGGGTTCAGAATGACAGCGAACGGTGCGTCTTCGTCACTGCGGTCGACCGCTCCGCGGTCGATAAAGACACTTGATCCACCACCGCTGGGGGAACCGCTGCCATCGATTCGCAATTGACCGTAGACGTCTCGCGTGGGAGCGATAATCGCGGACTCGGGAATGCCAAGTTCGACTTTAAACGTCTTGTAGTCAGCGCGGTCTTGTTCGTTGTCTTGGCCACTATCGATCGCGGCAGAGCCGTCGACGGGATAGTAGTTTCGGTTTGCGGCATCCACAAACGGTGAACCTGTGTTGCCAGCGTCGATGAACGCAGTGCCTAGGTTCGGGTCATTGTTGTTGCTCTGGAAGAAGTTCGATCGAATGATCGGTGCTTCGCTAGAGTTGGCGACGGCAGTGCTGTTGTTGACGATGCTGGTGCCCAGATCCGTGAACAAGTTGTTCATCAAGGTCGGGCTGGCGATGCCGGCGATTTCGACTCCGGTTCCGCTACGGCTAACACCGGACAGGGTGTTGTTGACAATGCGGCCAAACGGAACGGGACGTTGCGGGTTGGACGTTGTTTCGCCAGCGAAACGAATCCCGGTGCCAGATCCAACCACGACGTTATTGGTAATCACGATGCCGGGTACCAAGCGGTCCGCATTGGTTTGTGGGAAATTAATTAGCGATCCAGGGTGCGAAACGCCTCCCAGGGTCCCCTGCTCTTGCCCGGGCTGAACATTGATTCCGCGATTGGCCGAATCAGTGATGAAGTTCGATTCGATGACGAACTGCCCTTGTTCGCGTTCGCGATTCGAGTCCGCCAACAGGCCTGTTCCACCTTGCAGTAGAACGATGTTGTCAATGAAGGCGGTTCCGGTGCCGAAGGTACCATCGAATACCCATGTCAGCGTGTGGGGGCCGGATGGCAAGTTAAAGCGAACAGTTCGGTAGCTCAGTTCGCCTTTCGCCAGCAGAGAATCGCTTGAATTGGGGAAGTCTGGATCGGGAGCCACTAGGTTCTGCGGAACGCCATCGATCAGGAAATACATGCCGTCGTCGACGTCTGGATCGATCGAAGTATCGACGCTATAGGTGAACTCGATCACGCCTGCTTCAGTCGCTGATCCACCTAGCTGCGTTGTTGTGACTTGGTACGCCGAATACGGATTGCTTGCCTCGAGCGACCAGGCTCCCGTTTGTGGGTTGGTCGTTGTACGAGTAAACACGGGAATGACACCGCCAAAACCGGGGACGCCGTTGATCTGCGTCGCATCGATGGGAGTGTTGCTAGGGAAACCGGCCGATTCGAAGTCGACAGTAGCGACTTCGGTCAAATCGATAATGTGACGATCGTTCGTGTCGTACGTAACTCCAACACTTGTGTTCTGCGCGGTCGACCGCCAGTTTTGATATTCGCCGGTGCGACGGATTTCCAGCTGGTACGGGCCCGACAAAATTGAGGCACCTCGGAAGGGGTCGGTGTTGTTGGTACGAGCCGACGCATTCAGGTCGGTGATTCCCGAATCGCCTGATGCACCGGTGACCATCTCACCGCGTTCAGCGAAGCCGACAACAATGTCATCGATATAGAACCCTTCGAATTGGTTGGCAAGTCCGCGAATCGACCGTTCGTTGTCGGAGAATTCTCCAAACGTTCCATCGATATTGCCCGACGCGCCACTGTTCAGCGTTGGGTCGTTCATGGCACCCGAAGTCGCGAAGTCGAACCGTAGTTGCACGTCTGCTTCGCCGGCAAACGTTGACAAGTCAACGCGGGCCTGACGCCACTGCGAACTGTTGTCAAACAATTCCTGACGGATCTGCTGAGTTGTGCTGCGTGGATTTGAGCTCTGCAAACCTGCATCCGACAAGTGTGACAAGAAACTGCCCAGCTCCGACGTGCCGGGAGAGTCAGAGACATTGTCAGCACTTAGAGTTGAGTTATTTGTCGCCAACAGTTCCCACTCTTTCGTGGGATCATCGTCAGCCTTTCCATCGCGTGACGCCCATACGCGAGCCGAGTCGCGGAAGGGGTTGTTGCCGTCCGAATTACGAGTGGAGCCGGAGTGGTTCTCTGTTTCCAAGTAGTAGTTGAAATACAACGTCGGTCGGTCCGTCGCTTCGGAACCGGTCAAGTCGAACGATTGGCTTTTGATGGATCCGGCCGCACCACCGGGGAGGTTGTATGAACCCGTTCCAGTTTCTCCTACTCCGGTCACGATGGCAGGGTTGCTGCTAAGGTCCTGGTGAATCGCCGTGCTGGCAATACCAAGCTGCGCGTTGACGCCGTCCGTGTAGGTCAGGTACGACTCGCTGCCGACCAATTCGTTTCGTAGCCAAGGTTCCAGCCCAAAGTACAAGCTGACGCCACCCGCACTTTCTTTGAACCTGCGGTCATCACTGACGCCGTCCAGGGAGATGACAACATCTGGATTGCCGGGAGAGCGGCTCAGATCGTCAGCAAAATTGATCCCGTGACCGGCGTCGTTGCCGCGACGTGTCGTCGGGTGCCAAAGATTGAAGTCAAACGGCGAAAACGCCAAACCGATAGGACGCTGGTTGCCCTGATTAGGGCCGCTTTCGTAGCCATCGATTGTCATGATCGGGCTGTCTGCAAAACCGTCACTGATTGATGATGTGTTCGACAGGAACGCTATCGTCGTGTTCGTGCCGTTGTAAGGGGCTGGGACGTCGGAGACAAACGGTGGGACATTCTGCATCAAGAAGTTGTTGATGTTGAAATCATTCACGTCGACCGTTGCCAGATTGTCTGCAAAGCTAACCGTCGATCCAGGGTTTTGCAGATCGCCCGAGACACGAATGTTGCTTACGCCTGCCCCGTTGACGCCTAAGTTCGGCAATGCATCCAATGCATCAAACACGCTCAGTACGCCGTCGTTTTCTTCGGTGATTGGGGCAAAGACTTCGATCCCGTCACGGGTGGTTCCTATCGTCGGCGTCTGCGGCACTGAATTTCGCGGTGTCGATAGATCGATACTGGCACCACCTGGAGCAACGGCAGTCGTAATGGCGAGATCGAAAAGGCTGACATCAAATCCGGCATAGTCATTGATAAATTCGATCGTGATCGCTGGGCCGTTGGTATTGGCTTGCGAAAGCGGTCCGCCCGTGACAAGGATCTGCCCTGCCAATTCGGGGATGCCAGCCACGATCTTGTTGACGATTTGGACCGCGTTGTCGTTGTAATTGATCACGCTGGAAGTTTTGACGACCCTGGCATTCAAGGTCGCGCCCTGTTCGGCCGGGACTTCCAACGAAAGCGTGAACTGTCCGGCGGTCGCATTGGCACCGGTCAATACGATCTGTTGGATTTCGTTGATCGACAGCGGATTCGCAGCGGCTTGAACCTCGACGATCTCGACTGTGTTTTGCGTCGGTGGCAGGAGCAAGTTGTCGACGAATTCGACTGTGAATTCAGCGATCTCAACGCGAGACAATCCACGGATGAATTCGATCCGGATTGGTGCGCTGTCTACGGGGCCGCCTTCGACAAAGATATTGTTGGCGCCGCCGGTAGCGAGATCGGGGATTCCACTGATCAGTGCCGCCTGGATCGCGGCAGCATCTGCATTGAAATCAATTAAGTCTGACTGTGCGTTGAAGAAACCATTGGCAGGATCATTCAATGTCAATCGGAAGGTTCCACCTGTCGGTGTGCCCGTCAGTTCGATCGATTGAATCTCGTTGCGAGCGCTGACAATCGCGAATTGATCCATCGACGTCGACAGTGTCGCCGCTGGCGTAAAGGCAGGTGCGCCGACAACTTGAATCTGAGCCACCGGCAGCCCTGCAAGTTCATTCGTAAACTCAATCAGGATTGGCGTGGTATGCACAGGACCGCCCGTCACGTTTAAATTGCCCGCCAACTGGGGCAGCGCGCCTTGCAGCGCGTTTTGCACTTGGGTTGCGGTGGCGTTGTACTGCAGGTTGGCCGTCGTTCCTGTACCCAGATTGGGATCACTGAGCGTCAGTTGGAATGAACCAAAGCTAGTGATGTTGGACAGTTCCAGCTTTTGGACGGTGTTGGGCGCGACGGCGCGAACGTCAAATGATACCCCGTTGTCCGTCAACGGTGCCAAAGTGTTGTCGTCTTCGGCAAGACGGAAAGGCGTGACATGGTTGCCCGCCAGATTACCAATGAACTGCACACTAAATGGCGTCGTCGGCGATGGGCCACCCGTGACGACCACGTTCGTGTTGTTTAGCGCAGGGACGCCATTGATGATCGCTGTTTGGACTTGGGCGGCGGTCGCATCGAACGAAATTGGGTTGGTGGTACCGAAAATGCCGTTTGCTGCGTCGTTGATTGACAATCGATAGTCGCCGCTGATCGGCGTACCTGCCAAAGTGATCGTGTGAACCTCGAAATCGTTCAGTGCCCCTCGGTCGACCACCAATTGGTTGACGTCCTGGTCTCCTAGTTCGTTGACAAATTGGACACTCAGCGGGCCGCCAGGAAGCTGACTGCCTGTGACTACGACGTTGCCAACACCGATCGATGAGAGCGACTCCAAAGCTTGTTGGACTTGAGAAGCGGATGCATCAAATGGGATGTCGGCCGTTGTCTGGACACCCCCTGTACTGGGATAGAAATCCAGTCGGAAGTTGCCGTGGTTGATGTTTGTATCCAACGAAATCGTTTGGATCTCGTCGCCGACCAAGTTAGTTGTGTCGGTCGTCAGCGGTTGCAGGTCCTTGCCCTTCAGGTCACCCAGGAACGTGATGGTTTCGGGATTTCTGGTCAGGTCGGCGGTCGTCAGCACGTCATCGGTGTCAAAAGCGTCGCCCGATAGACGGCCGCCTTCGACCAACACGTTTCCGCTTCCCACACTTGGCAAGGCTTCGATTGCGGCCTGCACGGTCGTCAGTGTTGCATTGATATCGATCGGTGCTGTCGTGTCCAGTTTGAACGTAGCGGTTCCTGCTGCATGAGCCCCCAGGGCCGTGCCGTTGACTCCGCGAACGACACGTACCGTATTGAATCCGGTGTTGAAACTCAGGATCCGCATGTCTTCATTACCAATCCGCAAGCGATCCGCCAAAGCGAATGGCAAGGCGTCTTGAACCGAAAGAGTATCGCTGACAATCGTTACCGCGGTTGGCGTTGAACTGGGCGCGACTGACGTCGGGTTGTGGTGCGTGCTGGTGGTTCCGCCGACACCACGGGACACGGTCAACTGAGACGGAATCAGACTGACGCCGTTGACAATCATCTCTTCGTCACCGATTCGGATAATGTCGCCGATGCTGAATGGCGATGCGTTGGCGACCGGTACCACGGTGGAGGTGTTTTGATCGTCAATGGATGCACTCAGTGTCGATCCGTTGCTCGGGATGGACGCTGGCACCGCAAGTTCGGTTTTGACGATTTCAAACACGGTTGCGGTATCGTCATGACTGACGGCAGTTGTCCCGTTCCAGCCGCGATCGACGGTGAGTGAATTGCTGCCGACAGTCGTGACTCGCATCTGTTCGTTGTCGATTTGGATAACGAACGGCGTTCCAGTGACCCCTGGTGCTGGAAATCCAGCAACGCTTTCGACGGGGATGATCGTGTCAGTGGCACTGATCACATTCACCGGATTGTTGTTGTTTGTGTTATTGGCGCTCAAGCTAGTGATCGCGCCTTGGTCATCGACCAGGGAAAGCGTGAATGTGCTTTGCAGTCCCGATGTCACACTGGAGTAGCCAGTCGTATCAAGAATCTGGCTTTCGTTGACCGTCAATGTTGCAGGGGCGTCGTCTGCGATCGGAACGGTAGTAAAACGAGCACGCGGATCGGCGCCAGTTCCAGCATCCGAGGTAATCGTGAAGTAGCCGACGTTTGGCGTGCCGCCGGCAACGGTAATGGTTTGAGTTACGACATCCGTATCGAAAACCGGATCACTCAATTGCGTCGCCGTATTGAATGCAACGATCTCGCCGTCGCCTGTCACAGCAAACAACGTATTGCGGTAACGCCCGCCTTCAACGCTTTGAGGTCCCAGCGACAATCCTTGGAAATCTAAGTTTTCGACCCCAAACGCGTCGCCGGACTCCAAGATGTTGGTGACTTCTGCTGTATCGGGATCGATCGTGATCAGTTCGCCAGCGGTGGTCACGCCATAAAGAGGACCGGTGTGGTTGCCGGAACCGTCATAGCCGCCAAACGACAGGCCCGTTACACGCCCACGAAGTGGTCCGTAGGGATCAAACCCGTCCGAGCCTACAACGGTTGTCGTGGCACTGGGCGTGAATCCGATTGCTGGAATTCCATCAGCTCCGTCGCCGAACGGAGCGTTTTGATTACCACCGGCGATAATCGCAGTAACCCAAGTTTTGGCCGTTGGGTGGCTGTTGATCGCATGCGTGATGGCGGCCGCGCTGGGGGCATTGGTGATCATGCCCATGTTATTGAGAACGGCACCAATCGTCAGGGTGATCACTCGTGTCGACACGCCGGTATTGGCGTCAAAGTCAATGTTTGCGCCGACCACCATGTTCAAATTGTTGGGGCGAGTTGCAAATTCCAGTCTGAAATTTCCAACACTGCCCGCGTCGCGAGATTTGATGCGGATCTCGCTGATGTTTGGGGGGGCCATTGGGACCGGTTGGATCGCTTCAAACGTTTGCGTTGCAAACGTCACGCCAGCCGGTTGGATATCACCAATGACGCCATAATCGGGATTTGCACCTGCATTTACAGGAGCGGCATTTCCGTCACCATCGCCGCGGTACAATCGCGATGCAATGTCCGACTCGCGAACCGAGAAGTAGGTGTCATAGATAGGCACGGGAGCATCCGCTGGGCCGCCTTGATCCCGACGTTCAAAGGTAAACGCATCGACTTCGTCTGACAGAGTGAACTCGTCAGCGCGTTCCAAGTGGGTGCCGATGTTGTCAGCCAAGGTGGCCGTGTTGGGGACGGTTAGCCCAGCCGTGCCGATAACGGGCCCAGCGATGTTGTCGTTGGATTGGGAGCCCGCGATGACTTGCCCAGTCGCTGGGTCGATTTCGACCAATTGCCCCACGCGGTCAGGCACGCTGAAGTTGGGCTGGTTCAGAGGTTGGTTTGGGATTTGGCGTTGGTAGCCAAACATCCGCCCGTCACTCCGAACGACAATGTCTTGGACATCATCAAATCCTGAACCGCCCGTCGAGATGTTGGTGCTGACACGGGTCACGTAGGTCCCGCCCGTGAACGGATTGTATGTATAAAGACTGTCGTTGGCGCCCGCTTGTCCAGTGTTGCCAGCGACGTCCGTGGCGACGTACAGCCCCACGTCGCCCAGGGTCAGTCCTTGGATTTCAGTATTGGGATTGGTTACATCAAAGAGCGCGCCAGTCGTCGGCGAAATTGTTACGCCGTTGGAGTTGTAGCCGACCAATCCAAGGTGGTCTTCGACGATTCGCGTGACCGAATTGACCGGTTCCAAGCGTGTTTGTGCAGTCGCGTTGGAGACGCTGGACTGGAAGATGCCGTTCAGCGCCGAAGGCTGTTGGCGATTGCTCATCACAGCGACATAGTAAGTTTGACCCCCCAAGCCAGGAGTCAGGTGGATCGGACCGATGTAGCTGTCCTTCTTTGCCAACGACCCGCGTGTCAAATCATTGACACTGAGTACGCCGTCGGGACGTTGGTCATCGGTGATGTCTGATTCGCGTCCGATGTAGACCAACCGTTGATTTTGGTCGTAGACCGCGACCGTCGTGTCTGCGCTGACTGCACCATCGGCGTAGTCGATGTCCAGCACCACAGCGATCGCACCCGCACCGTCATTGACGCCGCCGATGACTTGGACACCGGTTTGATCCAAATCAAATTGGTACCAATCGACGTCCGTCTCGCTGCCCAATGCTCCGGAAAGCCCGATGGCTGCTGCATCGGTTTCCAGCAAGTTTACGAGCGTGGAAGCGTTGGCGAATGAATCATTGACATCGGATCCATTTGCGGCCAGCACTTCGCCAGCTTCTGCGATCAATGGACTGTGTGCCGGCAACCCACGGACATCGATTCCGGTGTCTGCGAATCGAATGTCCGAAAAGCGAACGGTCGAACCAGGGAACTCATCAAGCTGTTGCGTGCGGATTTGCAACTGGTACTTGCCGCGACTTTGCTCGTTACCCGCCGCTGCAGTCTTGCTGCTAACGCGGATAAAGAAAGTTCCTTCGGTTCCAATCGCCGCGTTGGGCTGATTCAGAACGTAGTAGAACCCAGGGTCCCGGTAGTTTTGTGAGTAGTAGTCGCCTCCGCGAAGGATGTTTTGAGTCAGTGTTGCCGCACCGACGCCACCGAACTGATCGGGGCCACTGGAGCTGACCAAACTGATTCCACTGGTGGCGTCGATCAGTTCGATCACCAAATCATGCGTTGAATCGGTACGGTCGATGTCAATCCAGATCGGCGTGCCATTGGTTCCCGTAAAGCTATACACGTCGGTATCGCTACCGTCGTCAGGGCTGATAAAGCCATGGATCTCGAACCCAAGTCGGCGGTTGTCATCACCCGATTTTTGGGCGGGAGTCGGCGTCGCCGCAGAAGCAATGTTGGGGGCTAAAACACCGATGTTCTGAGCCTGAGTCGGTGTTCCGTTGACGTTCTGCCGGTTAGTCAACGGGTTCTCTAGCTCGCGCACGATGGCGACGTTGCGATCGTTGCTGTATTCGTCAAACACCAACCCACGCCAGTCACCCGGCGTACCGGTTGTCGTTCCGACGCTGTTGTTGGTGTTTCGATTGACAATTCCACTTGGTGTAAATCCAGCGCCAACGGAGTCGTCGTTGACCGAAGTGAAAATGACGGGGTGTCCAACCGTTCCAAGGACGTGAATCGTTCCACCGATGCGATCGATGATCTCGGCAGGAGTGCCCGTTGCGGTAAAGCCAGCGTCGGCACCGCTTAGTTTGATCACCAAGCTTTCTGAATTGCTACTTTGCAGTGTCAGTCCACCAAGCGTGTGCAAGTTATCGACCGATACTTCGTTCTGAAGCACATGCACCATGTCGGTATCGTCCCAGACGCTTTCGACGGTGACTTCTTCACCGCGAACCAGCATCCCGTTGACGGCACCATTGCTGCCGCCGTTGTTTTCGAGGCTGTTGAGCCGAATCAGTGGGCCGTAGTTGTCGTCAAACAACGTGAACGGTTCGGCAGGGCCCGTCGCGCGACCGTAGTCTCGCTGAATTTCTGCCAACATCGAATTGGCGTTGATGCTGATCGGCGTGCCTTCGTTGTTCTTGATCGTATTGTTGATCAAGACGGGCTGCGCGCCACGCACATAAATCGTCGAAACACCATTGGATCCGCGGCCGTTTCGTCGGCTGTCGCTGACCGCGGATGTCGCCGCGTTGTCTTGAAAAAGACTGTTGACGACGCGAACGTCGGATTGATGGATTTCGAGTGCATTGAACGGAAAATCGCTGCCTTCGATACCCGTGTTGCCACCACCGAAAGTGATGATCGCTTGGTCGATGCTGCCGCTGGTTCCTTCGCCAAAGTACAGACCGCCCCAGGCCGCGGGTTGTGCGACGCTATTGGGTGACTGGTTAGTGTCAAACGAACCGCTGCCGCCGTAGCGTTTGTCGTCCTGAGCGGTGAAAACAACTGGTCGCCCCACCGTGCCTTCGGCGATCAGTGTGCCCGCCCCGCGTTCGACCTCGATACGTGATCGGTTCAATTTGATCACCACGCCCGGATCAATTTGCAAACGACCGGCGGGACGTGCCACAAGATTTCCCGATCCGTCAACGATCGCACCGCCCGATCCACCGGCGATGATGAGGTTTTCGCTCAGCACGTGCGTGATGTCAGTGTCGTCGAAACGACCGGATACTTGCAGTTTGGTCAGTCCGGAACCGCTTGGCGTATCGATTCGGATGGCCAAGCCATTGATCGAGTTACCTACTAGATAGTTGCCCTGGATGTCTGGCCCGATTCGGCGCAGGGAGTCATCAAAACTATCCGGGCTGGCGGAGATCGCAGATGTTGCACCTTCGGAGATCAAGTTGTACGACAGCGTTGGCCGCGCATTGGTGATGTGGATCGATGTGAACGTCAACTCGTTACTGTCGACAAAGACTTTTCCGCCACCATGTTTGATGTCCGCATGATTGACATGATTCAAGAAAATGCCGTTGGCTTCGCGGTCCGAATCGTCGCGGAACACGATGCCGCCAAAGTCACCAGCGTCAGGTGTGGTGATTCCGCCGTCGCTGTTTCCGCCTGCTGTATCGTCGTGATAGGAGCGCAGGAAGACTGAGTGAGTCGGCGTGCCCAGGACTTGAATCGAACCACCGGCACGGTTGATTCCCGCTGCCGTTGACCCAGCGTCAATGTTTGCTTTGCGCATTTTGATCAGCGTGCCAGCGTCCAGCATCACGGTGACACCAGCCGGGACGCGGAACTCAGCGCCATCAGGCAACGTCGCGCCGCCGATCGCGGTACCCACTAAGTAAGCCCGGTTGTCTGCCAGCGTACTTACATCACCATCAAGACCACCGTTTCCCACGATTCGCACGATAGTTGGTGACGTGATACTTGTGCCGACTCGTGCCGCGGCCGCCTCTAAGCCCTGGCTGATCGATTCAAAGGGGCTGGCCAATGTTCCTAGGCCCTGTCCTGGAGCTTGGAGCGTGTCAGCCAGTTTGTCGACGAAAATGGTGTTGCCAGGAGCTGTCGACTGGAACCAAAATTGATGCACGCCTCCCGGTGTCCCGTCCGCATCACCGTCGAGTGCGGTGCCGCGTGTGTCACGCAGTTCGGCCACGGCGTCAGGTTTGAAATTCAGTGCCAGTTCGTACTCACCGTCTGTGGTACCGCCAAATCCAGAATTAGGCACGTTCAGGTCATAAGCAGTGTTTCCGGCGCTGGAGACGCCGATGAAGTACGTTCCGCTTTCGAGTTCGATGTCTAAAAATGCATCGGCGCCAAAGTACTGGTCATTTCGTGCGACAAGGACTCGATCTCCCGTTGTCGTATCAAATCGGTAAAGCGACAGCGCGCTGTTCAGCAGGCTGGGTTCTTTCAAGTCGTCTGCGAGCGTCAAACGCTCTGCAAAAATCTCTGCACTTAGCCGTCCAGCCGTTGGCAAAGAAAAGGAGTAGACGTCGATGTCGGTGCTGTTGGGCGCAGAGATCCTTTGTAAATGCAGGATGTCGTTGTCGCCTGGCAAGACTTCGTTAGCGATCGGGCCTTGACCTTGGACAGCAGGTTGATCGTAGGCATGGCTCAGCGAAAGCGCATGTCCGATCTCGTGGAACATCACGCCCGTGAATCCGTCGCCGTAAAATCGGTTGGACTGGTTGAATCCAGTTCCGTTAAGAACCACTCGCCCCGGTCCGCCAAGTCCGGCGACGCCGTCGTTCGGGCCAATGTCTGAATCAAGCGCTCGCAAGTCACCTTTACCAATGCTAAGGCCAATTTCATTGGTGGATTCAATAAACTCGAATCCTGATTCCTTGGCGTAGATCTCAAAGATATCGCGAACGATTTGCTTCTCAGTTTCCGTGATCAGATTCAAATACTGACCTGGGTTGTTAGGGTCGCCCGAAACGAACTCACCCAGCACCAGTGGGAAGTGGTACTGGACTGTCCGGATTGCGGTCGGAATCGTAGGCGTTGTTCCAGTGGAAGCGACATGTTGCTCCCGTTGGATTTCGCGGTGGCCAGGATCGTCTTCACCGCCAGGCAGCGGTGGCAGAGCGATGGAGGTTTGGGGTTCAATTCGACCTGCCAATCGGATTGACGTGTCAGCCAGTGCGCCGGCATTGACCGTGCCCAACGGAATCGCGGTGTCGAAGCTGACACTAATGTCGTTAACACCCAAGTTGCCGCGATCGTTCACTAGCGGGTCGCTATCGACGGCTTGGCCGATGTCCAGACGGAACGAGCCTTCGGGAATATCGTTTGTAAATGTCAGCGTGGCTTTGTTGTTCGCGGCGTCGTAGACGACCGAACTCGGAGTCGATTCGGCAGCAGGAGATTTCGTATCCGCGTCATACAAACGATAGAAGTTGACGTTTTCGGCGTCAGCCTGTTCCAGCTCTTGATTGTCAAAGTAGACCTCAATTACTTTGTTGTCTTGCGACAGTGTGTTGCCGCTGCGAGTGACTGGTTGTGGCACGACACTGACGACGAGCGCACCGCGATCCAAGTGAAAGTTGGTGATCAGATTGTTGCCGTTGTTGACTGCTTCGCCAGCCAAGTTACTGAGCGTGGAAGCTCCGTCGCCGATGATTTGAATTTGATAGAAATCGTCGGGGAATTGGTTGGTGTCACTCTTCGAATTAAAGCCTGCGCTGCTGGCGGGCCGTAAAACGATGTGCGCTAAATCGGTCGGATCAGTGCTGCCCGGATTATTCAGGCCCACAAAGCCAAGTGAGACTTCGACGTCGTCGCTGTTGCCAAACACACCATCGCCGCCACTGCGAACCAGTTTGATGGTGTCGGAATTGATGGTGGATTCGTCCAGCCCGGCTCCGCCTTTGAAGAATAAATTGAATTCGCTGGGAGCAACGTTCAATGTGTCGCCGTCATTGAGCAATCCATCGGCATCGGGGCGAATCGCGATCAACTGCGGGCCCGTAAAGATCTCCTCGCTCAACGACAACGTGTAGAGTTGCGTCGGAGTCACGGTGCCAGTCGCTGGCCCCAGCGGGCTGGCGCCAGAAACCGAAACGGTGTAAGTGCCCGATGCTGACAAGGGGACGGCGAAAGCTGCTTCGGTCGCACCAAGTGTTTGGCTTGATTGGCTGGTAACTAGGTTGCCCAGCGGGTCGAAAACGTCGAATCGAAGGTCACTGTTACGACGACTATCTACGGTGCTAACCACGCCGTTTTGCGGACCGATGTCATAGACTTCTCCATCGGGAGTGAGCGACATCCCAAAGAACTGGCCCGCGGTCGCCTCAAAACTGTACCAGTCGACGTCCGTTTCGTTGTCAATCGATACACCAGAAACGCTGGCGATCGAACTGCTAAGCGTTCCGATGGGAGTCGCGTGGGTCTGGATGTCATTGTCTCCGTTGACATCGCCATACAGCGTTTGGGCTCCCAGAATGTCATCGTGCTGAGGACCATCGATCGACAATGGAACGGTGGGTTCCATCAATGCCGTTCCGGTCTGATCGGGAATGACATGCGAGATACCAACCGCGTGGCCGATTTCGTGCGCAAGCGTGTTTCGCAGTCCGAGGTTCAGCCCAGTTGGACCATCGGAATTAGCGGCGTAAAAACCACTGCTCGTATTGACGACCATGTCACCATCCAAGCCAAAGTTACCGCCGTTGACCGGTAGTTGCGCAAAGGCAAGGTTGGTTGGATTGGCGCTGTTGTCACCACCGCCGATTCGGATGTCGCCACGCGTGCCAAGCAAGCCGGGGCCACTGCCACCTTGCGCAGCGCCGTCGTCGTTGGGTTCGTAAACAAAGTCGATGCCGCTGACATTTTCCCATGCGTCAAACGATTGTTGGATTAGCCCAAACCAGGGTCGTGATTCGACGGGGTCGGTCGCAGTCGCGCCACCGTTGCCGTAGATGCCATCCAAGAACGCAATCAAGTCGCTCGTTTCATTCGTGGCCAGCCCGGTAACAGATGTGCCGTCTGGCACGATGCTCCACGTGATCGTCGCTGCATCGCCGATGTCAGGACTAGCACCGCTGGCCGAAGTTCGCCAACGCGCGTCGGCGGTTCCAAGATTGGCTGCCTGTTGGCCTTGGCCGGCAGTGTCCAGTGCACGCTGTTGATACCAGCGGTCGATATCTGCTTGCGGTGTTCCTGGTGCAAACGCGACGTCCATCAATTCCGCAGCAAGCAGTTCGCGTCGCTCCAGTGTCTCGTGATGTAACTTGCGCGAAGAATCACGTCGAGTCTTTAGATTGTCACGAAGTGTACGGCGGCGAAGTTGTCGTTTGTTCATAAAGCGACGCAATGACTAAGGAGGTATTCGATGATGTATTTACAATGCGGAAAAATGGCTACGGCAGCAGTTGGTTGCCATAGCGACCCGCAAGGAAGCATTTGTGGCCTAAGCTGGGCCAATAATATCGACGCCCATAATACACCGTTAACGACATGTTTGAACACAATCAACTTGCGGTGATCAACATTTTGCGGCGCAAAAACGAAACCTCCCGCGCGCGTGACATTCGTACGCACCGGAAGCTTTAGTGGCCCTGAAAGCGCAATGGCGCTGACGCATCGCAGGTGCGATACGCGAAAGAAGAATCGTCACCTTGAAGAGGTGGCGAATCGTAGAGATGAATTCGCCGGACGGGGGGCGTCCGGCGTGAATGAGTTTGTGAACGCGAAGTGTTCTAAATCAAATCTCCAAAGGCGGCGTCCAACGCGCTAAGACGATCATCCTGGTCGGTTTCATCGTCCGAATCAACGATCAGGTCGATGAAATCAAGGTTGTCTTGCGTTTCGCTGTCGGACCCGACGACGGATGCGTCAACGACCTTGGTAGCCGAATCCTGAGTGAGCAGCGAATCCACTTGGACGATGCGTTCGTTGGTTGGTTCCGTCGAAGTGAGAATTTCGGAGGAAATTAATTCGCTCTGGCCACGATCATTCGCGGCTTGTTCCGCCAATTGGTTGATCACGAACAGGATGTCAGCAGGCGAAATTTTCTGGTCGCCGTTGGCATCGTAGTAGTGGACCGGAACGCCGTTGGACTGGTAAAGGTCCGATCGAACATCGGGTGAAATGTTTGGGATTTCCCCGCCTTCTTCCGCCAGCAAGTTGATTACCAGCAAGGCGTCGAGAGGCGAAATGTCTCCGTCCGCGTTGACGTCATGGAATCGAACTGCGTTTTGTAAACGGCTGTTGGAGAATCGGACGTCGACCGTCGCTGGTTCACTGTATCGACCGTTGATGTCAGCGATCGAGTACTGGAACTGATCCGCACCGACAAAGTCAGCATCAGGTGTGTAGCGGATGCTTCCACCGCTAAGCACTTCGACATTCCCGCGGATCGGTTGACCGGCGATGATGATGCTGTTCAGGTTTAGCCCACGGTTGGGGGCCGTGTTTGGGCTGTCAGGATCAAAGTCGTTGGCCGCGACATCGATGACGAACGCTTCGTTGATAAACGATCCGCCCACGTCGTCGCGAGCAATGGGAGCCGCGTTGGCCGAAATGGTGATCGTAGCCGGTTCGCTTCGCAGCCCAAGGTCATCGGCCACGGTGTAGCGGAATGTGTCTTCGGTCGAGAAGTTTCCAAACGGCGTGTAACTAATGATACCGCCGTCGCTGATGTCCAGAGATCCAAACGCTGGTTGCAGCGTGATCACGATCGATGTTGGGTCGATTTGACCATCAATGTCGGAATCGTTCTCCAGTGGTCGAATGATCGTCACACCTGCTGGATTCAACGTCGGCGTGTCAGCGACCAATTTTGGTGCGTCATTGATGCCAGTGATATTCAGGCTGACTGTCACCGAATTGCTAGAGAATCCACTTGCGTCTTGAGCAGCGTACGAGAAGCTGTCGACGAGCAGTTGGCCTTCGCGAAGACCCTGCAACAGATCCGAGTTGCGTGGGTCATAGGTGATGTCGCCGGTCGTTTCATTGTACGACAGCGAAGCACCGTTGAAGGAGAACTGCGACGCGGACAGAAGCACGCGGAGCACCTCGTTTGGATTCGTCGCCAAGTCAGGGTCGATGTCGTTGGCTAGCAGTTGTGACGAAGGAATGATCAACACCGCGTCTTCGTTGGTGTCGATTACATCGGTCCGAGCGAGCGGCACGTCGTTGACTTCGCCGATGACGATTTGCAACGTCGCAGTTTCGGATCGTTCGCCATCGGAATCGATCGCAGTGACCTGCAGATTTGCAGTGCCCACAGCGTTGGTCGCGGTGGTGAAACGCAGGAATCCGTTGTCGTCAATCGTCGGTGCTGTTTGGAACAGGTCACTGACACTGGCAGGCGTGATGACCTCGAAACGAACCGTTTGCAACGCTTCATCATTCGGGCCCGCCGATACGTCGGTTGCCCACGGTTGCACGTCGTTGTACTGGCCCAGATCTTCGTTGATGTTGATGACGCCACCGGGCACAAAGCTCGGTGGATCATTGATGGCGTTGACGCGAATCGTAAACGTCTTCGTCTCGCTCGTATTGTCATCGTTGATTGACAGGTTGTTAGGGCCCGTGTCGACGACAAATACTTCAAACGTTGCAACTCCGTTTGCGTCAGGAGCGGCTTGGTAAGTCAACGTGGCATTGCTGCCAACGACTGCGGCAGTCGGTGGGGTCGTAAACAAATTTGGATCGCCGTTTACTTGAGTGATCGTAAACGAGAGCGATTGTGACTGGGCTTCATCGGAAGCTGTTGGCGGCCCAGCTTGAACATTGGTCGCCCACTGAGGAATTGAAATCAATCCTTCGTCTTCTTGCGAAACAACGTTGCCGGCTCCACTGAACAGTGGCTCGTCATTGATGGGCGTCACGTTCAACGTCACGGTGTTTCCAGCGAATTTGGGATCGCTGGTTTCAGTCGAATTGGTTCCGATGTCCACGGTGATTCCGTCATCGGTCACCGTGTAGATGAACGAATCGGTGCCGACGAAGTTCTCGCGAGGGGTGTACCTCAGCGCGATCAGTTCATTTGTGTTCGGGTCAAGGACTTGAGTCAGCGTGCCCAGTTCGGAAGTCGACGCCGTGATTGGTGTCGCTAGCGAAACGGTTTGATTTCCGCCCGGTGTAATGTCTTCGGATTCGTTGGCGGGGCCCGGCAAGAATGGCTTCAGCAATCCGTTGGACTGCGAATCACCGTTGACAGGAATGTCGATCGTGCCGTCTTCACGCAATGTGAACGTCAGCGGATCCGCATTCGGGTCGACTACCGGAGCATCGTTCTCTGGTTGGATCGTGATCGTGATGGTTGACGGAATCGATGAAATCAAGTCGCCACGAGTGTCGTTGCCCGGGCCTTCGTCATTCAGGAAGACTCGGAACTCAAATTTGCCGAAGACATTCTCGGCAGCTTCGAACGCTAAAGTTCCATCAGGCGAGATCGTCGGGAACTCGTCAAAGAACTGTTGCGACTGGGTTGCCGGAACTGTCAGTGACGTCAGGCTGAACACGACAGGTTGTCCGGTCGTCACGTCGACTTCGTCAAACGCGGTCGCCACAGGTCCAGCGGAGATGTTAAAGGCAAAGTTCGGGAATTCGACTCGGCCAGCATCCTCGGGAGCTTCGGGGCTCGGGTTGGCGATCGTGAATTCCGGTCGGTCGTTGACGGGATTCAAATCGAACAAAACGGTGTTGAACGCCGTCAATTGATCGTCTTCGAGATTGCCTGAGTCCAGGTTGTAAGTCTCGCCACCCACAGTGCTGTTATCACGAACGGTATAGACGAACGAGTCCGTTCCGCCGCCGCCGATTTCATTGTTGTAATTCAACGGCGGTGTGTAGTTCACGCCGACGACTTCGCTGTTGACGATCACAGGAGTCAACTGGCCACCAAAGGCGGTCGTTGCAGGCAGACCTGTAAAGAAGCGAAGCGTTTGATCGCCGCCTAGCGTTCCATCAAGTTCGTTGTCTGGACCTGACATAAACACGTCCAACAAACCAGGTCGGTTGTATCCGACGATGTTCGGGTCTTGGCGGAATGGGATGTAGTACGGTTGTGGTGCTGCGCCGACTGGCTGCGAGTTGTCTTCGCGAAGCGTGTAAGTGATCGGTGCTAGCGAGACACGGCCCGTTATCGGATCGACTTCGCGGCCGATCGCGTAAGCGTCATCCTCATTGTTGATATCGCTGACCAAAGGATCGCCTGGCTGACCGACCACGTCGGTGTTAAAGCGAGGTGCGTCATTGATCGGACGAACATGAACGGTGATCGTCGCGTCGGTACTTTGCGGCGTGACGCCGTCGTCCGTGCCGCGAACAACGTACGTCGCTGTTCCGACCGCGTCGGGAGCGGGGAAGAAAGTCAGCCCGCCAGCGCTGTCGATCGTCGGCAACTGCGTCATCAATCCAACAGGAACATTGGACAACAGTGGGTCGATGCTGAACGTGACGGTTTGGTTTGCGACTTCGTCCAAGGCAGTCGCCATCGACGGAAGCACATTTTGAATCACGTTGTCAACCGTGCCGCCAGCGGAGTCTTCAGCGATTTCGATAACACTTGGCGACGTAAACGTCGGTGTGTCGTTTGTCGCTGTGACCGTGATCGTGACGGTTCCAGGGAATAGGGATCGATCCGATGGCAAATCAACGGTCCGCCCCGTGCCAGTGACAACGGTCTGTCCTTGGTCTTCGTCTTCGACGATGTACGTGAAGAAGTCATTGGGCTGGAATGGTGCCAGTTCGTTGTAGTCCGTGGCGGGAGCGTAGAAACCTGTGGTAAAGGCTCCTCCGTTGAACGTCACGGTGATCTGGCCACCTTCGATCGTCGGCAAAGTATGAGTTCCGTCGCCATCGACCAAAGCGTCGATGGTGCCGAGAGCTGTCGAGAATGCGACCACTCTTAGGTTTTGATCGTCTTCGTTAAACGGCGTGCTCAGCGTGGCGTTGAATTCGCCCGGTGCCGATGCAAGTTCGGTCAATGCGGCAGTGTTGACATTGGTAAATGTCAGCTCCGCACCGGATGCGGTGACCCCGAAGCCGGCAGCACGAAGAGCGACTTCGACGCGTGTCGCAATCGAATCCGCAATGTCCGCCGGAGCGTACTGGACAACAAAGTCAGTGCCAGTCGATGCGACTCCAGTCGTATTGAATTCGACCACGACCGGGGTGCTGTCGGACAACGTCAAGGTCACTGTTTCGCCATCAACCAGACGACGTCCCGCTGGAAGTGTCAACGACGATGAGGTCGTGACGATAGCGGTTGCCGGTGGGGCGGCAACAGCGTTTGTCACCGTGTGGAACGTGACGTCGGCGCCATTGGCGGTCGCACCAAAGAACTGATTCTGCAGCACGGCGACCAAGTTACTTGCAACCACATTGCCAGGGTCAGTGTCGGTCACGATGACAACAAAGTCGGTGCCCGCACTGGGGGTGCCAGTCGTGTTGAATTCGATCACGCTAACGCCGCCCGAACCATCGTCGACCGTAATGGTTTCGCCGTTGATAAAGTTGGCGCCATCCGGAAGAGTTAGCACATCGCCGGAGCGAGTGATTTGTGTCGCCGCATCATCGACCGAGACGACTAGCGAAACGAACTGGACGATCGATTGGTTGCCCACGCCTGCTTGAACAATGCTGCCGATGCCATTGTTGGCAAAGGCCGCACGAAGCGAATTAGCGACGGTGGTTGCGTCATCAGCGTCCGTGTAAGCAACAAGCACGTCGGCGTTGTCCACCGAAAAACCTGTTTCGGAGAACTCAAAGACAGTCGTGCGACCTGCAGCATCAGTAACCGTGATGGTTTCACCACCAGTCAAGCTTGCACCGTCGACGACGGTTACCGAAGTCGCGTCAGCGACAACGCTGGTCGTGAACACGCCGGTTGCAATGCTGTTGACCGAAGCGAATGAGACCGTGTCATTGGTAGGTGTTCCGCCGACACCGACTGCGGTCAGTGAGGTTGCCAACGAGGTGGCAATCTGAGCAGCCGTGTCAGTCGTCGTGTATTGGATCAGTACATCGGTTCCGGTCGATGGAGTGGCTGTCGTGCTGAATTCAACAACCGTTGTCAGTCCATCAGCTCGGGTCAGTCGCAGTGTGTTGCCGTCGATCATCGATGCGCCATCGACAACCACAATGTCAGTGCCATTGATCGTGATTGGTGATGTCACGCTGGTGCCAAGGCCGCTGATCAGTGTGCCAGCGGTAAATGGTAGCTGGGCGGCAGCGGCGGGTTCGACAGTTTCGGCGATCGTCAGAGCACGGTCGTAGGCGACCGGTGCATCGTTAGTCGGTTCCAAAACGATCGACGACGTAATGCTCTGACGAACCGGACGCAGGGTTGCTGTTCCATCGAGGGCACGGTCGATTCCCAAGTCTTCGACTTCGTAAACAAAGTCGACGCGTCCAAACACATTGGCAGCGGGGACAAAGGAAACGTCGCCGCTAGGTAGCAGTGAGATTTGGCCCAACGATGGGTTGGCCAACGAAACGCCGACGATTTGAAGAGGTGCGTCATTGCCTTTCAAGAAGTTGACTTCATCGATGGCGGTCGCCGGTCCGCTGGCGTCATTGCTCAGCAAGAACGCTTCTGGGATGACGAGCGAGTTGTCCTCGGTCGGGATCGGAGCGGTTTGTCCCAATCCTGAGTAGTAGGCCAAGTAGTTTGCGTCGTCGCTGGCGATTGTTTCGCTGGTCAGAGCTGGCGTGTCGTTGACCGGTTCAACGCGGATGCTGACCGTTGCTTGCGGATTCTGCGAGTTTTCGACCGGCAGTGCCGCGCCCAATGTCCCGTTTTCAAATTCGACGGCACCATCGTCCTGAACGGTAAACTGGAACGTGTCCAGGATGTCCGCAATGTCCGAGTTGAAATCCGTCGCGTCAGGGTTGCTGCGGAATCCGGGGGTGTAGAACACTGACGTTACAAAACCACCGGAGAATGCTGCACGCAGACGTCCCCCTTGCGGCGTAATCTGTTCTTGGCCGTCACTGACGATTTGGTTGAAACCATCCGCTGAAATCGAAACGATGTTCACGGTTTGGTTGGATTCATCAAGCGGCGCAGTGACTCCTGCTCCCGGGGAAGCGTGTCCGACGGCACCGGCAAGCAAGTCCGAAGCTAAGTACTCTTGCTCGGTGTCTTCGATCGCCGAAACCAACTGGTTCTGGGCTGCGGGAGCATCATTGTCCGGTTCCACCGTAATCGTCACCGTAGCGGTGACTGGATTGTCCGGCGGGGAAGCATCGCCGTTTTGCTGGGTGCTCAAGCGATAGGTGAACGTGTCGGTCCCGTAAAAATCTGGGTTCGGTGTGTAGATGAACTCACCGGGATCTTCGTTGTTGGTGACGACGACCGTTCCGTTCTGCGGTTGATCAACAACAAAGAAACGGACTGGCAAAACTTGGGTGCCAGTCGGGTCATTGACGATGATGCCACTGCTTGTCGTCGATGTGTCGGAAGTGCCAGCAACCGTCAGGCTGTTGTCTTCCAGTACCGTGTAGGCATCGTCCATTGGCACAGGAAGAGCCAGCGGTTGGACGGAGATTTGGTAATCTTCGACTTCACCACCGACACCAACGCCGGTTGGAGTCAGGTTGCCTGATTCACTGATGCGAACTCGCATCCAAGTGTCACCGGCGGTTGCGTCGATCGGCGATCGGAAAGTGACGCGGTTGTCACCATCGACACCCTCAGCGACCGGTTCGTTGGTCAGCACTTGTTCGTCGTCTTCAAAGATGCCGTTGCGGTCGTAGTCGACCCACGCATCCAAGAGACCTGAACCGACCACGTTGACGGCCATCGTGGTGCCGGCTGGATCCAGCGGGTTGATGAATCCAAGAACGTCTTCGGCGTCAACGGTTCGCGGTGTCGCGTCGTTTGGATCGGTGAAGACATAAAGTGGTCCAATGCCCGTCGCAAAATTAGGCACATAGATACCGATCGATACACCGTCTTCGTCGTCGACCGCTTCAAGCGAAATTGTTGCGTTGGTCGCGTCGAACGTCATGATGACCGATTCGTCGATCTCTGTGATCTGACCCCGAAGTTCCAGAGCAATGTTCTCGGCCACTTGGGCCGGAGTGTCACTTGGCGAATACGGGATTGGGATACTGCCGATCAGCGGCGTCGTGTTAGCAAGCGTCAACTGGAAAGTTGTGACGCTGCCGTTGACATTGACCTGCAGTATTTCACCGCCAGCAGCGACAACGTTTTCGATGGCGATCACCGTTTCCGTTGCCGACGGAGTCGACAGAGTGAAGATCGCGCTGTTTTCAGAAACTGTCACTGTTGGCGGAGCGTCGTCACCGCCTGTGGTGGGATCATTGTCGACATCAGGGGCACCGTCTGTTTCGGTGTCCAGGTAACGTCCCAGTCGTGGCGTTCGGTCGGCAGCCACGGTGTGTCGTGCGCCGTTGCTGGCGTCAAGCGTTCCATAGGAATCAGGTGCGTCACCGAAATCAAACACGACATCAGGCATGATGATCGTGAAACGAGTTTCTTGATTGACGCGAGTTTCGCGAACTGGATTACCAGCCAAGTCCGACACTGCTCCCAACTGGCTGCCAATGGCTGTAACCGGTGTGCCGCCGAACGTGGCTAGGACCGACTGAGCATTGGAGATCAGCAATTGGCCGTTGCCAGGGCTTATTGTCTGAGCCGCAGAGCTGGAATCGTTCAGGGCGGTTTGGATCGCCGCTGCTGTCGCCGCCGGTGTGAACTGAGCCGATGGGATAAACGTGATCGGCGTTGTTCCGGACGTGTTGCCCGGTTCTCCGCTGGTGAGTAGCGAATTGGTGGTCACGGCTGTTACGGTCAAACTGTCGCCGGAGTCGCCGCCAATTGCCACTTTGCCTTCGCCAATGGCACGAACTTCGTTCAATCCCAAGTTGGGGTCGGCCGAAATCGCGTCGCGGATTCTCTGAGCGATTTGGTCCGGAGTATCCAAACGCGTAATGGCGATTGGCGTAAAGGCCGGGTCACTGACCAATGCATCCGTGGTCAGCTCGAACGTGGTGGTCGCTGATGCGGTGGAGTAAGTAAAGAGGTCTCCATCGCCAGACGTCGCAACCTGACCGCTTCTGGCCACTTGGCTAAATCCGCCTGTGATCACGTGATCGGCCAGTGTGCCGAGCTGGATTTGGCTGCTGCCAATCGCAACCGGTGCCAAGTCAAGAGCTTCGGCGACCGTCAACGGCGACAAAGCAGAGTCCACTGAATTCAACGCGGCAAGAATCGCATCACGCAATTCAAGGACCGTGCCGGCACTGCCAACTTCGACAGCGATGTTGCCAGCCGTCACACCACCGGAGCGGTTGATTTCCAGCGTGCGTGTTTCGCCGCCAGTCAGAGCGATGGTCAGCGTTTCACCGTCGACGACATCGGCATTGGTCCCAGACACCGTTAGCAAAGTCGACTGAGGAACTGTTAGCGAGAACCCGCTATCGAATTCGAATGTTACCACGCCGCCGTTAGTGTCCTGGATGATGACTTGATCGCCATCCAGAATTCCATCTCCACCTGGGAAAGGAACCTTCACGCTGGGTTGATTGTTGAGCGTGATTTCATACACCGCGTCAGGTCGCCACAAACCGGAAATCGGTGTCAAGCGAAGGGTGCGGTTGTTGGCGCTGTAGCCAAAGATGTAATCCACGTCCGGCGTCAGCAGTTGACCGTTTTCGGTCAGGATCACGTTTTCTGAAGTGATGGTGTCGGTGTCCGGCCCCGTGCCTGATTCATCGATCAACTGGACTTCAAAGAACTCGACGATGCCATCGGCCAAGCGGACGAACGACGAATCGACGTCTTGATCGCCACCGGGGACCACGAATCCGGTTGCATCCTGTGGTCCAACCAACACGGCAACAGGCCGCTCATCATCGGCGCGGTCAATCGCTCCGCGGTCAATAAAGACATTCAGACCAACACCACCGGGAGTCGTCACAAGAGGATCATCAACTCGGACTTGCCCGTAGGCGTCTTGTCCTGGCGCGATGATCGGTGACGGCGAGATGCCGATTGGCTGTTTGACCGTTTGCAAGAAATTACTGCGATCCGTCAGCGAAGCAAACGAACTATCGATGATGTCCGAGCCGGCTGCTGGAATGTAAATCTGACGTGCCAGGTCTTGGAACAAATCCACGTCATCCGGAATGACGAACGAAGAATTCGCGACACCCTCAGTCGAATCGGTCGCGTTGTTTTGGAACGCATTGCCGCCCGCAACAATCTCGCCGGTCTGGTTCGCTGTCGCAACCAGTCCCTGGTCGACGTACGAAATCACGTTGTTCAGGACCGTTGGGCTTGCCGATCCGCTGATGCGGATTCCGTCGCCCGCTCCAGTGCCGACCACTGTATTGTTGATAATGCGGCCAAACAAAGTGGGGGCGGCAACCGTGCCGTTCGTACTGATGTCCCCGCCAAACGAAATGCCCACAGTGCCGGAGGTCGCAACCACATTATTGCTAATCACCACACCCGGAATCAGTTCGTCGCTATTTTCGTTTCGCAGCAGTGCGGCGGATCCAGGACGTGGCAACAGGTCGCCTTGGATGGCTCCATTGTTGTTGACCCGTGTTGCACCGCGAGCGCTGTTGGTCGCCAGAATGCCGGCATTCTGTGAATCGCTAATGAAGTTGCCCGAAACAATGATCTGTCCCTGCGGGCTGACGCGGTTGGCATCGCCGATTCCAAATTGGAAATCGGTCATGATCACGTCGCGATCAGGAACGGCAGCCGATGACAGAGCATCGGGGCGAATCGTTAGCTGATATTCGCCCGAGCCACCGCTGCCGCCGAACAACGTCGCCGACGAAACGACCACATCGTAGTAGCCTGTTTCCGGTGCGGTGAACTTCATGAACGCCGCCAAGTCGGATTCCCCGGGGGCACCCGTTGGCGTAATGATCGACGTCTGCTGCAGAGTCGTTTGTTGGGCGGTAGCGCCAAAGTCCTGAGATGCAAGAACTGAAATTACCGGCAACGTCAGCAGGCTGGACGAGGTGTATGCTCCTCCGGCAGTACCTGCCTTGGTAAACCCAACGGTGTCGACGTCAATGTCAATCGTTTGGTTGGCTTGGACAAAGATCCGTACCGAATCAAAATCAAATTCAGGAACCGAGGATTGAATGATGGCACCGTCTTGTAGGTTCGATGGAACGACGCCCGTGTTGACTTCGTCACCGATTTTTCCCACCGCGACAAGCGTGTCGACACTGCCATCGACAAAGCTAGTGACGGAAGATCGAGCCAGCTGGCTACCGAAATTCGTGTCGACGACCGATTCCACGGTGTGATCGACTTGCGGAATCTGCTTGGATGTTTCGCGGCCTTGGAAAGTCTCTTCAGCAACCAAGTCGAGCTTGATGTAGCGACCGCCGGTGTGGTTGACACTAATGTTGTCGCCAAACAATTCGACGCGGTTGCCTGTTGGCACAGCCAGTTCCAATCCGTCACTGGTAGCTGCCGTGATGTTCAGGACTCCCTGGACTTGCTGCGAATTGATCGCATCGCGGATCGAACGCGCGACAAATGCTGGGTCGGTGTTGGCTGGGTTGAACGGAACTCGAACGCTGCCTGAGTCCACTGTTCCGTCAGAGAACAGGTCAAACTCAAACTTCATTTGACGATCGCCATCACTAAGCGTGAAGAAGTCGCCGTCAACCAACGTGTACGCCGGTTGGGCGATGATCGTTACAGCACCATCAACCAGTCGGTCATTCGTATCGAAGGACCGTCCCGCACTGATCGTGTCGTAAAGGAACAGATTGACTGGATCGTAGTCTTGCGGGACTCCATATTCGTCGCTGGTGCGGATCTCCAAGTTGTAGCCGCCCAAGAGCGTTTCGTTCTGACGTTCTGGCTGGATCGCGGCAGGATGCGAATCGGGAAGTGTTTCCGGATTGAAAACGAAATCGCGATTGCCGGTCGGAGCGTTCAAGACCATTTCGCCACGTTCGGCGAAACCAACAATGATGTCGTCTAGGTAGACACCTTCGACCTGGTTGTTCTGGGCGCCATTCTGTTTGATTTGATTGGTGGCAATCGCGATCGGTGCATCTTCGCCAAACAAATCGCCCGGTACTGGGCTACTGACAGGGACGATGTTGAACGTCGACTGGTCAAAACGGAAATCGTCCTGGTCATAGCTGGACGATCCAAAACTACCGGCTGCAATCGGCGTCGTGTTGTACAGTCGGATTCGATCGCCACCATAGATTTTGTAGTTGTCAGCGCTGGCGGTTGACACGTTGTCCGTCGCACTTGCTCGACCAAATCCATCGGCAAAACCAAGTTGAATTGCCGCAGCGACTTCCTGCGTTGTCATTTTTGAATTGACAATGATGGACGTCGCATCGGTGATCGACTCGAAACTGATGAACGACGAACCGGCGTTGGACGAAACCGAAGCCACGTTGAGCAACAAGATTTCACGCGTGTTGGTCAGGAATGCTCGCAAGCTGACTGGCAGCTGCGAAACCACGCTCGCAGCGACATCAGCGGCACTGTCGGTGGGTTCAAAGACGACTTCGTTTGCTGCCCCGGTGACCGATACAGGAGCAACTAGTTCGATCGTTACTGTACTGAGATCTTTCAGCGTGAACGTAATGGTTTCGCCGTCGGTGATGTTGGCACCGGCGGGAATGGTTAGCGGTACGGCTGATTCGTTGATCGTCGTTGTCTGCGTCAACGTCTGATCAGGATTCAACGTGACGTTCGCGTCGGTTGCTTCACGCGAATAGATTCCGTTCCCATCCGGACTGACGTAAGCCGTTGTCGTCAACGCCAGGGCGTCGATGATCTGTTGGTAGAGATCCGCTGCTGTGTCAGTTTCGTTGTAGAAAACTGGCACCGTGCCGATGTCCGATACGTTTGTGCCGGAACGAATGAAGGTGATGATTTCGGTTTGGAAACCAGGCAGGTCAATCGTGACCTGTTCCCCGTTGCGCAGTTCAAATGCGTCCGGGATGTCCAGGTTTGTGACATCGAACGCTGAATAGTCAAACGCAACGGTTAGGCCGGTTCCACCAGGTGCGTAGAAAGTCGCATTCGCATCGAAGAAAACCGTGTCGCCCGCACCACTTGCTACCACTGCGTCAGGAGTAATCGTTGCCAGGACAGCTTGCGCACGCAATGCGATGTCAGCAGCCGTGTCCGTCAGCTGGTAGATCACTTCGTTCGGTCCAGCCGGTCCAGCTGATTCGACAAACGTAATGATCGTTGTGGTGCCGCTAACCGTCACCTCTAACGTGTCGTTGTTGGTCATCCCTATGCCGTCCGGCACGGTTAGATGAAATGCACCTTCACTGACGCGGGTGATCTGCGACGTCGCTTGATCGCTAGACGCATCCACGACACCGAACAAGAGGACACTCGTGCCCGAAATGGCAGCGTCGACTTGGCGCGAGCCTGCATTGATTGCTGCCACCAAGCGACCTTGAATTACCGAAGCCGTGTCGCCTGGTTGGAAGTGAACCGTGTCGATCGGTGCGACGGCGGGGCTGGCGACAAACGTGATGTCTAGTGGTCCCGAGTCGGTTGAAATTCGCAGGATTTCGCCGTCGATCAAGTTGTCACCGTCCGGTGCGGTCACTCGGATCGATGGAGTCACACCTGTGTCCAATGCACCACCGCCAGAACGCAGGTTTTCGGCCAATAGCGATACAGTGGTTCCGTCGGCTTCCACCACAGCGCCGTAGCGCGCTGGGAGTGCAGTGACGATACGTGGTGCGATCGTATCGGCGGTTTCACCCGCAGCGAAGAAGACTCGGCCAGGGGCGATCAGATTTGGGTTGTCGATGAAAGTCAGCGTGAACGATGTGCCATCGTTGGAGTCAATCTCCAGCGTTGATCCGTTGGTCAGGTCGTCGCCGTCTTCGGTAAGGATCGTTGCACGGTGCTCCATGACGCTAACACTGTTGGCCGTCTGGATCAGAGTGGGGCCAAACTGAACATCGATGTCGACTGTGTTGATGAACGAAATCAGTCCATTGCCTGCGTAGACCGCCGAATAGCTTGATGGAATCTCCGCGAGGATTCGTGCGGCAATGTCATCAACAGTGTCCGTTGCACTGAAGGCGATTTCGCCCGGAGCACCGGTAGGAACACGCACGAATTGCATTTCGGTGGACAGCAGGTCGAACGAATCTTCGACCCCGTTGCCATCCACGTCCGTGCCAAATTGGAAGTCAGCATCGATTCCAAAGTCGATGCCGTCATTGTCAAAGTCAAAATCGAAGAGCACGTTGGCGGGGAAGAGTCGAATGATCTCTCCGTCGACCAAGTCTTCGATCGCAGGGATAGCCAGTTGCGTCGTGGGTGCCCCAAAGGCTCCGCTTGGGTTGAACTGGATGGGGTTGGACTGGCCGATGACGGCATCGCCCAAGGCTTCAAAATCGGTTGCAGCCAGCACATCGATTGTGCCGTCGTTGTTATCCAGGGGATTCAGCGATGTCGGCAGCACGGCAAAGACAGCCGCACTGATGTCAGCAGCCGTATCGGTAGCCGCAAAGACAACTTCGCCAACCACGCCGGTCGTGTTGCCAACGGTATTGAACGTAACGACAAACGGGCCTTCAGGACCTGTCACGCTGAATTGATCGCCGTCATTCAGTTCTGAACCAGCGGGGAGAACAATGTCGCGACCGACAATGGTTTCAAACGAAACGTCGACAAAATCGGTTTGGAAACGCAGTTCTTCGTTATCGACGACTTCGTCACCGGGGACGGCAACAAAGTCAATCGCACCATGGTGGACTCGCATCGATCCCGCAGTCGAGAAATCGAATCGAATGCGTACATTTTCGCTACCAGCTAGAGGCCCTAGATCGACACGGGCCTGGCGCCACTGAGTCGTTTCGCCCGCGTCGCCACTGTCGAACAACTCTTGGACGGGAATATTGGTGTCGTTAAAGTGGTCGTATTCATCGTCAAATGGCAATTCACGATAGTCATCGTTGGTCGCCAACAATTGCCACTCGCCGTCGTCGCCGGCGCCGAACACGCGGAAGCTGTCGTTTTGCAATCGAACAGCACGCAGGTAGTCATCGTCAGCTTCGACATCCAGCAAGTAGCTGAAGTACAACGTCGGTTTGTCAGCTGAACTGTAGCCTTCCAGGTTGATCGGTTGCGAGATGACTGAACCCTGTGATCCGCCAGGTGCCAATTCGCCAAACCCATCTCCATCGCCCCGCGAGATGGTGTTGTTTGCTGTGTTGCCATCGACTTCAAAACCGTAGTAAAGCGATGTGCCTCCATTGACCAATCCACGGCTTTGATCGAACGGAGCGTCGATTCCGTGTCCATCGTTGTCGAATCGGTCACCGGTAAGGTGCCACGGATTTGTTTCCAAGTGGGTGAAGGCTGCACCCGTTGTAGGAACTCCGATTTCGAATCCATCAATGAAGGTCAATGGAATCGCGGATTTACCATTGTAAAAGACGTTCGACGCTTGGACTTGACCGGTCTGATCAATCTCCAGTGCATACAACCATCCGTCGATGGTCGTCGCAAAGATGACGTTCTCGTAAACGCCGTCTTCGATGGTCGGCGGGCCCAGTGTCATGCCAGTGAACACAGGAGCGCCGCTGCCAGCGTGGGCAGGGTCGCGTGTTGCGGTTCCGTGAAAGGTCGTCGGAATGACGCCGTCGTAACCGAATGCATCGCTGGATGCCGGCGCAGCAACGGTCGTGCGATAATCAAACGAGTGAACACCGCCTCCGTTGGTCACGCCAATGAAGTCGCTGCTTCCGCCGTTCGGGTCGAACGTCATGCCCGTGATGTCGCCACCATCGCCGCCGGTGTTGAAAATGAATCCAGTGTCAACGATGCCAAATTCTCTGTCGCCCGAAGCCGGCCCGAAGGATGTGTTGTAAGGCGTGTTTCCGGGGAACATGCGATGCGCATTTCCGTTGAAACTGCCGCGACTCGAAACGTTGCCGTCTCCCACTCGCGTCGTATAGAACAGGTTGCGTGTCAAGGACTCGGGAATCTCAAACGCAATGCCCTGGTCGCTCGTAAGCCTGCCCGTCGTGGGATTTACAAACCGGTTGCCGTTTCCACGCACACCGATGATGTAACCAGGCGCATTGTCAGAGAAGTTCGCATTGCGGACGGTGGAACCTGGCGTCGTTGGGAACGCAATCGCAGTGGTCAGCAAGAACGCTTGGTTGTCGGCCGCAACAGCAGTGCCAGCAGCGTTATTGCTGCTGAAAGTAATCGCGTCGGTTCCCGATACGGACGCGCTGCCATCGACAGGACTCATCAGCAATTCATCGCCGACATCACCGTCATTGAACTGTCCCGTGGGTGGGCCGTAGCCGTACGAATACAGTTGGCCGTCGTCGCGGATCGCTAAGTCACCTGTTTGTTCAAGTGACTGACCGATCAGTCGTTCCATCGTGCCAGTGAACGGATTGAAACTGGCCAAAGTGGATTGGTTGTTTCCAGAGATTCCTGTGTCCAAGCTGACGAATAGTCGAATGTCGTCCAGCTTGTAGGGAACGATCGATTCGTTCGTAAAGTTGACGACCGGACCGAAAACGGATGTGTCCAGGAAGTCGGTTTGCGCGGCTTCGGCTGTGTAGCCCAGGCCATCGAGTGAGTCATCAATCAGCCGTCGAACCGAGTTGATCGGTTGCAGGCGGACGGTTGATTCAACGGGAGCTTCGTTAAAGAACTGGTCCAACGTCGCTGGGATCGCCGCGGCGTTACTGACGACGACAAAGTACGAACCTTCGGGGACTTCGACGGGGCCAATGTGAGCGTCCAAAACGCCGGCGGATCCCGCAGACAGATTGGTTGAATCGACTCCCTGCAACGGTCGTCCCACATCATCGGCGATGTTGGAATCACGGCCGTGTAGAACCAGCTGGCCAAACGAGTTGTAGACAGCCAGAGAGGTGTTGGGACGCCCCAATCCATCGGCGTAGTCGACGTCAAACGAGACCGTGACAAAACGATTCTCGCTATCGAAGACGTCGGGTTCGATTTGTTGGCTGAATACATCGACTTGATAGACGTCGACGTCTTCCAAACGAATGTTGGTATTGAACGAACTGAGGTTGCCGATGTTACCGGACACGGAGAGAGATCCGCGATCGGAGGTCGCCAAGTTGCCAAGTCGGTCGGCTTGGGCGTCGGCAAATACGAGTCGATTGTTGGCTGTCTCTTGGGTGAATTCGTCGCCGCTTTGCCCGTTGCCTGGAGTCGGGTCGATGATCGTCGAGTAGTCCAGGCTTTCTTGCGCATCCACCGTCAATGGTGAGTGCAGTGGGGCACCGGTGACGGTGATCGCATTGGTCGCATAGCGAATGTCGGCAAACTGAACAGTAGACCCCGATACTTCGTCGGCTTCCAAAAGTCGCGCTGACAAAGTGTATTGGCCGGACGTCAGGCCGCTTGCGCTACGGACGCGAACGTAGTACACGTTTTCGCTGCTGGACGAACCAGGCAAGATGACTCGCATGCCCGCATCCATCGGATTCGGGCCCTCTTGATTTCCCACGCCCGTCAAGAACAACGGTTGAATGACCGTGCCTTGAGAGACTGACAGGTTTTGCAGGGTCGATCGATCAGTGCCTTCGGCAAACGAATCGTCGCTGCGTGCCAGAACCACGTCATTGACGTCGACTAACTCAAGTACCGAGTCGAAACCGATCGTCGTGTCGTCGATGTCCAAGTAGACCGTCGTTCCGCCCGATGCGGTGAAACTATAGACGTCGACATCCGCTGGGTCAGCCAGCGTGCCGCGAACATTGAATCCAAGGCGTTCGTTTTCATCACCGGCGTACTGGTGATCTGCCAAGTCGCCGATGCGTTGAGCGTTGTTGGCGGTCGCGTTTTCGGCATTGGCTGCTGCCACTGCGGCTTCGGTTTCCAAAACATGCGCAACATTACGATCATTGGCGAATGTGTCGATCGTCAGACCAAGCCAATCACCGGCGACGGCAGCGGTTCCCGCGCCGTCGGTACTAAGTGTGTCGATCATTGGTCGCCCATCTGGCGTAAAGCCGGCGCCGACGGTGTCGTCATTGATGGACGTTAGAATCACGGGGTTACCCGGTGTTCCGATGACCTGCAACGTTCCGCCGATTCGGTCTTCGATGTCCAACGGAATACCGTCGGCAATCAATTGACCGGCAGGGCCGAATTTGACGACCAACCCTTGTTCTGGATCACTTTGCAATCGCAGGCCACTACGGAAATGGTGAGTCAGGCTGACGATCTGTCCGTCGACCACGTGTACAATGTCCGTATCGTCCCAGACGCTTTCGGTCGTCAGGATTTCGCTGCGAACACGCAGTCCATTGATCGTGTTGTCGTCCAACCGGTTGCCGTGAATCAGGGGGCCCTGGTTGTCTTGGTCCGTATCGATCAAGTCGATCAAACCCGTCGACCGTCCACCATCAAGCACGTCGTTGTAGTCCAACGCGTTCGGGTTGATGCTGATCGCAGCACCCAAGTTGGCCTGAATCGTGTTGTTCAAGATGACGGGTTGGCTGCCACGAACAAAGATTGCTGCGTCGTCATTGAATCCGATGCCATCGCGAGTGCTTGCCACACCAAATCCGCTGGCGTTGTCATGGATGTTCGAATTCGTGATTCGTACATCGGCTTGCAGGATTTCGATCGCGTTGAACGATGTAAACACACCGTTGTTGGCAGTGAATCCACCACCATTGCTGATGTCAACATAGTCCAAGCTGACGTTGGCGTCTTGGCGAAAGACCAATCCGGCCCAGTCGCCCGCTGCCGCATTGTCGCCGATCGCATCGTTGTTCGTGTCGAACGTTCCACCGGCACCAACGGAGTCGTCCAAGCGACTGGTGAAAATGATTTCTTGACCATCACGACCTTCGGCATAGAAATTCGCACCCGCACCGACTTCGATTCGGGCGTTTTGCATTTTGATGATCGTGCCAGGATCGATCGACAGCCGAGCGTTTAATCGTGGGCTGAGCAATGTCCCGTTACCGCCGTCATTGACCAGCAAGCTAGCGGTTTGCGCGCCAGTGTCGCTGAACGTTGACGTGGTGCTGTCCAGCGTTGCGGCCAAGAAGTAATCCGTTGTCGCCGGATCAATTCGGTAGACGTTCAGTCCAACGAAACCGTCCGGGATCGTTGGCAAGTTCGCAAGATTGATTGAACCGCTATTCGGTGCGACCAAGGTGCTAGTCGCAGCACTCGCTTGTGTTTCACCACCGATCGAATCGACGAACGTGAAACGGTACGAATAAGCATCGCCCGGGAACAAAGTACCGGAGGTTAGGCCAGTCGAGAGCAATACACCCGATCCGTCAGGACGTTGTTCGCTTCGTAACAAGCCACCGCGAGTTTCGCCATCATCAACGTAGGTCGTTGTGTCGCGATCCAACTGCGTGACGAAAATGTAATCGGTCGTGCCTGGGTCCAGACGATACAACCGACGTCCGGCGTACTCACTGGGAGCGGTCGGCAAATTGTCGATCGTTATCAATCCATCGCCGGATGCCGATTCGCGTTCGGTCGGCAAACTTGCAAGCGATTCGTTGCCGAGTTCGTCGACAAATGTCACGCGGTAGTCGTACTGGCCTGGGGCCAAGGTGCCGGTCAACGTCGGGTCGGCGGCTCCAGTGGTCAGGATGGCGCTCAGGACGTTAGGACGTACTTCCAGTAGCACGGGGCCACCAGCCTGTCCTCTGACTTCCAGGACTTCGCTCAGAGTGTGAACGATATCGGTATCGTCAAATCGCCCGCTAACGGTCAGTTGCTCTCGTTGGCCCGCGGCGGGAGTTTCCACGCGTACAAACAAACTGTTGAAACTGTTGTTTAGCAGCGTGTTGCCCGAAATTTCGGGCCCCACGCGACCGTAATCCGACGTGTGCAACGACGAACGTTGGTAAATCGGCGCGTGGAAATTCGTTTCGCGGAAACTGTTGGGGTCAGCGCTGATCGCCGCGTCGGCACTGTCCGTGATCGTGTTGTAGATCAAGGTCGGTCGGCTGGAAGCCATGTGCAACGGATTGACGATCAACGGATCATTCAAGTCCACCGAGCCGCCGCCGTAACTCATGTTGGCGTGGGATACATAGTCCAAGAAAATGCCTTCGGTCTCCCAGACCGGTTGGCCTTCGGCAAAGTCAAAGTCGTTGCGGAATTCGATTCCTGCCCAGTTGCCTTTTTGTGGCGTCGTGGGAGCAGGGTTCGTGTCGAACCCGATGGCTTCGTTGTTGTAGCTGGTAAAGATGACCTCACCTTGGTAGGTCAAGTTGCCGTTGTCATCGAAACGATTCGGTTGGCCCAGGACTTGAAGAGCCGCTTGCGATCGGTCTTCATCGACCGACTCACTGCCGACGCTGATTTTGGCACGTTGAAGTTTCAAAATCGATCCAGCATCGATCATGACGGTGACACCCTTGGGCACTTCAAATTCGGCACCGTCACGCAGCACGGTCGAACCATTGCGGCCGATTTCGTATGCCAAGTTGTCGTTGGTCGTGCTGATCAGCCCGTCTGCACCACCATTAGGCAGCAAGCGAATGATGTCGCCTTCGGTCGATTTGGCGATCGCCGCAGAAATGGTTCGTAGCGGTGCTCCCAATGAACCGTCGTTTGCGTTGTCGCCCAGTTTGTCGACAAAGATCGTTCGCGCTTGGTTGGCCGAAGCCGTGGAAATATCACGTGCGGTGCGGAACCAGAAGTTGAAGTCGCCGCCTTCGTTTCCGTCTGCGTCACCATCCAATTTGGTGCCCGTCGAATCCAGAATCGTGCTGCCATTCGCTGCGGTGAATGTCACTCGCAATTCGTAGCGGCCTTCTGAAACGCCACCCAAACCCGAACCGGAAACTTCGCCGTTGTAGTTTTCGTTGCCCGATGCGCTGACACCGATGATGTACTGGCCAGCCGTCAAGTCGATCCCGACGAACGAATCGTCGCTGTAGAAATCGTCGTTGCGTGCGATCAGTTCAAAGCTGCCATTGATCTCTTGATACACATTGATGTGAGTATCCAGCAGGCTGCTGCCATCAAGCCGTTCGGCAATCGTTTCGGCATCCAAGTGGCCGTCGGACGTGGCGTTGAACGAATAGAAATCAACATCGTTGCTTTCCGGTCGATGCAGTGCTTGGCCCAGCGTGATATCGCTATGGCTGATGAACGATGGTTCGACCGGCAGGTCGGGATAGAACTGATTGGAAAACACAACTGCGTTCGGTTCATCAGGTGATGATCCCCCCGCACCGACGCCTTCGGGCAGTTCAAAAAGATTGCCGATGCCAAGCAAGCTACCGATGCCGCGCACGGCTTCGACAAACCAGCTGGGCCGACTGTCTGGCGACAGGCCATAAGCAGCGTCGTACCAGTTTTCGCCCGCGTCCATGACCAAGACGCCCTGCGACGGATCTGATTCGTTGACGCGGTAAATGCTCAGTGGCGTATCGGCACCCGCACCCGTGTCGGCGGTGATCACGATCGTACGAAGGTCACCGGTGACGATCTGAAGGCCTTCGTTTTCCGTTTCGATGAACGTCACGCCCAATCGCTCGGAATAAAGGTCCAGCACTTCACGAGCGCGGTCTTTTTGCGCATCGGTGATTGCGTTGGTGGCGTTATTTAACTGAGGATCGGTGCCGTACAGCGTCGCAAAGTTGTAGGGAAATACATTGATGCCGGTGTGCGTATCGACGCGGCCGACCAATGCCGTGTCACGACGCTGATCGCGCGAACCCACTGCGTCGGTGGAACCGGGCCACTGCGACACAAACGGTTCGCTGGCTTGAATCAACCCGTCGCTCACCACGACACTCTGCGTGCCTGCGCTGAACGTGACACCCAAAGGCATCGCTTGGCTGAAGAGGTCGCCGGAGCCGCCTGCTGCACTAAGTGATAAAGGCGCGGTGGGCAGCGCATCGCCGCTACCGATTCGCAATCGAAACGTTCCCGTATTGCCATTGGCAGCGACAGGCACCAGTTCCGACAGATCTTGGTCGAATGTCAGGACCGCACGATTGAGCGTGGGGTCGTACAAGACATCCTGAGGAATGAACGGAGCGCCGTCGTCGGTGTTTTCGATGGTGCCATTGGTCAGAATCAGTTTGTACAACTGAGGATTGACGACCGGCAGCGTGCTGCCGCCCAAGAACGACACGGGCGGAGCGTTGGGGTTGGACAACGGATCGTCGTTGAAGAATACCCAGACTTGGTCGCGACGTTGGACTCGGGTTCCGCCGATGGTTTCGACAGGTTGCGGAACGACGCCAACAACACGCGGTCCGACTTCGACGTTGAAACGAACCAACTGGCTGGGCCGAACTTCGTCCAATGCATTGGGAGGGCACAGCAGATCGCCGTCAATGTCTCGCAGTCCGACGATGCCTGCGTTGGTATCGTCAAAGCCCGCGATGTCGATCGTGTACTGACCATCGGGGAGCGTTTCGGCGAAACGCGCGACGATGATGTTGGAACCGTTGTCTTGTTCAAAGCCGATGAACCCAGGCGAGACAACGATTGGATCGGATGAACCATCGCCACCGGCGCGACGGAATTGGATTCCCGCGAGGGTGGATTCGTCAATCAAATCGCCACCGAATCGCAACGTCAATTCAGTCGGAGCGACTGACAATTGATTGTTGGATTCCAGGCCAAACTGCTCGCCCGAATTGGCGGACACGGCAATCAGTCGCGGGCCTTCATCGATGCCAAGACCAGCGGCAAGTAGTTCGCGGCGTTCCAGCGTTTCATGGCTGAGACGGCGATCCGACTTGTGGGGCGAGCGAGTGCGGGAAGGTTTACGTCGAGGTTGTCGTTTCAGGGTCATAGTTGACCTGACCTAAGCGAAATGCGTTGAAAAATTGCAATGCTGCGATCGCAGCAGAAAACCGGCTTGAGAGTCAAACTCTCAAGTCGGTTCGTAAAATCGAGGGTAAAAAGGCCGCTTGGGCAGCCTAATCAGCGGATCATCCAAGGAGATTATCTCTGATGTACGTCTGGGTATTAAACGTGTTGCGTCTCACTGAGTTCCCTCAGCGAAGAGCGAATTCGTTGAAAACTCGTCCAGCAGACCGTCCAAGGCCTCGTCCACCGACTTCTGGTTTTCGATTGGATCAGCATCGGTCTCGGGGCTCAGTAGCGAATCCACTGCTTCCAAACGCGAGCTTGAAAGTGAAATCCCGCTCGTCAACAATTGGTCGCGAGCATCGTCAGCATTCTCTGAAGGGGCTGGTTCTTCAACTTTGGACCGGTTGGAGAACGGCAGATTTATGGGATTTGATGTGGCAAAGGCGGTCGTGACGGCAAATCGGCTCTCGACGCCCCCCGTTGGTCCAGCGATCAATTCGCCCTGAGCCGCATCGGCGATCAATTCGCCCTGAGCCGCATCGGCGATCAATTCGCCCTGAGCAGCACCGGCGAGCAATTCACCTTGCCCACGAGCATTTTGATCCGCCAGCGCGTTGATAACAGCCAGAATGTCAGCTGGCGTGATGACGCCGTTGCCCGTGACGTCCAAGTAATCTGGTGGAGGAGACGAGAACTTGGTCGTATCGCTGACCGGCGTGTCTCCATTTTCGGCCAAGAAGTTGATGACACGCAAAATGTCGATCGGCGAAATGACTCCGTCGGCCGTCACGTCGGCTTGCATATCAGCGAGCGGATTCTGGTAAGCCGATTGATTCAATGTCAGCGAGACAGTCACAAACGTGCTTGCTAGCCCAGCATTGGAATCATCCAGCACTCGGTACTGGAATGTATCGACCAAACCGACCGAGCCAAGTGCGTTGCTGACGTAGGTAAAGGTTCCGTCGGCAGCAACCGAGACCGATCCGAACATTGGATCAGTAACCGTGCTGAGGTCGACCCGAACTGCGTCGCCATCGGGGTCAAAGTCAGCGACATTTGATCCGACACGCAGCAGGCCATTGGCTGGGTTGAGGACTTGAAGCGTTGACCGTACTGGTACGTTGTACGAATCGCCAAATGCGATCGGCCTGTCTTGGACGGATTCAAAGTCGACCGTCATTACATAGCTGACCGTCTGAATCCCGTCGCTAGCGGAAAGCACAATCGTTGCCGTGCCGAACTGGTTCGGTTTGGGGGTGATGATCAGATTGTTGCCAACAATGACACCATCATTGTTGGGGTCATTGTCCGTCAGATTTCTTGGTCCAACCGATTGAATCAGTGGATGAGCATCCAGCTGAGCCTGAGTCGGATTCTGCAAGTTGTCCAGCGAGACAAAACGATACGTCAACGGCTCCATGTCGGGGTCAGTGAAGATCGATCGCAAGTCGACGACCAAGTTTTGGTCTTCGGATCCCACGTACGGATCGGATCCGGCAATGACGCGAGGTGGATCGGGAGTCGGCGTGATCGAAACAGGAACCGTCGTGGTGAGCACACCACCGTTTCCGTCCGATGCGGTTACTTGCAAGTTCGTATCGCCCGAGGCAAACGATGGCAGGCGCAATCGCAGGATGTTGTTCGCTTCGGTTGCAATCAACAACGCTGGATTGTCGGAACTGACTGTGAACGACAATGCGTCGCCTTCTGGATCACGGAACCAAGTCGACAAATCGTAGGTGAATGACTGCTCAGTCTCTTTGCTCTCGTCAAATGTCAGACTTTGAAGTTGCGGGTCACCATTGATGCCAACAAAGATTGGGTTGTCGTTTTCACCGCCAACCGAAATCGTGACGACGCCCGTGCTCGTTTGGTTTGGTGTGCCACTGTCCGTGATGGTGTAAGTGAAACTGTCGGTTCCGCTGAAGAATGCTGGTGGTGTGTAAGTGATTTCACCGGCCGCATCAGTTGTCACGGTTCCGCCTTGGAACGATCCCGATTGAGTCGCTGTCAGGCTGATCGTCTGGTCGGATTCATTCGATGGTCCAGGCAGGTCATTGTCCAATAACACTGATTGGCCAGTCGCCGAATTGATCCCAAACGTCAATGTTTGGCGTTCTTGAATCGATCGTAGATCTTCACCAGCGATTGGAGCATCGTTGACTGGTTTGACTTCGATCGTCACGGTGCCCAAGACCGGCGACGCTTGGCTCAATTGCCCCGCGCCAGGAACATCAGCGACCACGTACACAAACGTGTCCGTGCCGTTGAAGTTAAGTCGTGGGGTGTATCGAACCGTTGTTCCTCCGTTAAGGATTTCGACAGATCCACCCTCGGTGGATTCGCCATTGATGTTGTTGTCCAAACTGCGGACGGACTGGATCACCAGTGGCTGGTCAAGTTCGTTGGCAGGGCCAGCTACGTAAAACGGATCGATCAAGGTTGCTTTTTCGATCAACAATGGAGTGTCTTCGTCGATCGCATCGGCTCCGTCCAAGACCGTAGTCGGTGTGGCCAACAATCGCGGTGGATCGTTGATCGGCGTGACGTTGATCGTGGTTGTGATCGCTCGATTGTTGACAATCTGCGAAGTTGGATCCAACGGACGAACGTCGGTTACTCGCGTGGTGAATTTGACTTCGCCATTGAATTCGCCGACCGATGCAAACGTGAATGTACCGTTGTCAAAAATCGTCAGGTCACCGGCTTTGGTGCTGCCGGAGAACAATGTGAACGTGCCGACGTCGTCAGCAAAGATTTCGACTTGATCGCCATCCGGATCGATGACGGTGTTCAGCAATCCGTCGTCGTTGGTCGTCAACGGTGTCAGAGTACCGTCGCTGTCCAGGGCCGAAAGCGTTCCGCCTTCGCTGACATTGTAAGTGCGATTTGCTTGGGCGTCCGTCAACGTTGGTGGGCCACCTGGCAGAATCAACAGCGAGTAATCTTCGACTTCTCCGCTGAGTGCTAATCCGGTTGGCAACAAGCCGCCTTCGCGAGAGACTCGGAATCGGGCATACGTCGTCAACTTGGACGGGGGGACAGGAGTCGTGTCGGGCACTGCAATCGTAAACGTTTTCGTGACACCACTGCCGGTCGGATCAACAAACACCGCGTTTTGGCCGTTGGCCTGAACCAGCGGATCAGTGGAGTTTCGCAACGATGGATCGATGACCAATTCGCCCGGATCGTCCCAGTCGCCATCGGCATTGAAGTCAATCCAAGCCTGCAAGACGCCCGAGCCGTACACGCTCACTTCGATTGGCGTTTCGGCACCCTTGTTCAGGACACCACCAGGGTTCAATTCGCTGGTCAGTTTTACGCCGTCTTCATCGTCGGCGATGATCTGTAGCGAATTGGCGTTGGGCAGCAAGACGGAGTCAATCGAGATCTTTGCTTGGCTCAAGTCGCTTGATGCGATCGCACGAGCCAAAGCGGCTCCGATGGAAGCATTGGAGATTGACTCGGTAGGTCGAATCGCAATTCGACCTTCGGTGGCCACGTTGTCGAAGTCCAGTTCCAACGTTGCTTGATAAGCATCATCGCCTGTTCCTACGGTGATGGTGACCGTGTCACCGTCCGCCGCGTTGGACGCGTCAATTTGGATGTCGGCTACACCGCCAGCAATCGAAGTTGTAAAAGTCGATCCAAAAGCGGCAGTCGCGGAAACTTCGTCCACGCCGACTTTTACTGTCGTCGCAGGTCGAAGAGGGCTTTCCGCGATGGCTACGTTGATTGCGTCGGCAATCGATGCAGTTGTGAGTGGCAACGTTGGTCGGATCGCGAAGCTGTCTTCATCGAAGATGCCGTCCAGATCCAATTCCAAGATGGCCGAATCGACGCCTGTGTCGATCGTGATCGTGTCCCCGTCGCCGTTAAGAGCGAGCGTCTGGGAGATTTCGATGTTGGCAATGCCGTTGACGACGCTGGTCGTAAACGTGGAACCGCTGCTGACGACGGAGATGACTTGGTCGTCGCCGTTAGCCAGTGGCGTGGGACGTCCATCGAGGTCGACATCGACCGTGCGGCCGAGCGTCAAGTCCGTGCCAATGACGTGGCGTGGACCGTTGTTTGCAAACAGAGTGGGGTAACGCCCAGGAACGTTGGAAACCGGATCCGGTGCATCGCCGAAGTCGACGGCCGAAACCGGCATCAAGATTGTGAACTGCGTTGAAAGGTCCTCGCGGTTTGCTTCCAACGGGTTGCCTGAGAGGTCTTTGATCGCAGGCAAGAAGTAAGTCGAAATGCCATTGCCAGCGAAGCTCAGAGCGTTTTCGACAAACAGGGTGTCGCCACCACGATCGCGCGCCATCAAGGTCGTGAACGGAAGCTGTCCCGATCGGTTGACACCGTTGATGGCTTCTAGGATTGCTAGTTTGACTTCCGTTGCTGTAAACGATGGCGAGATCAAAACCGGTTGAGCTCCACCTGGAACACCGACGATGTTCAGAGTCGGAGCCGCACTGACGTCCACCACGGTTCCAGGTACGTCATTCAGAATGACTTCGCCCTCTGGCGTGGCAACTGCTAGGCCGGTGAAACGTAAAGTACCAGCGTTGTTGTTAATCGCTGCCGCCAAAGCTTGCGCGACATCAAAGACCGAACTGCCAGCTTGGAATGCCACTTGAACGTTTCCGGAAGTGACTCCGCCGCCGACGGTTGCTTCTTCAAATTCAAAGCGAACTTCGTTGGTGCCTTGACGGATAATCAGCAGTTCTTGGTCCGCCACGATTCCGCGTTGCACGGTGACCTGGTTGATGCCAGAAATGCCGTTGGCAGGATCGCCCGCTGTGTTGACACGGCTGGCGTCGACCCGGCCCAATGAAACTTGACCGACTCCTGCCAGTTGAGCGTTCAAGCCGATGTTCTGAGCGTTGATCAGACCCTGCAGAGTCGTCGCAATTTGTGCATCGGTGTCAAACGTGTTGAAAGGAACCACGATGGACAGTGGTCGCTGGGAGCCGTCGGTGTTGAAGCCGCCGTCAAGCGTCTGCACACCGCCTTGATTGGAAACGAATTCAAACAGCACGTCGTTGCCAAACTGATCTTTCACGATCAGCACTTCGCCCGACATGATCGCACCACCACCGACGGTAGGCATGTTCAAGAGCAGCGGTCCAAAGACTTGGATCGTTGATGCTCCAGCGACAGCCGGCGAGCCAGCCACGCTGAGTGAATTGCTGTTGAGCGATAGTCCCAGTCCTTGCTGTCCACCGATCACCAAGCGGCCGCCGCCAACAACGCTAATCGAGTTAGCGTCTAGGCCGGCAATGCCAGTGTTGGTAGGTCCAGCAACGCCAGTGATCGCATCGGCCAACGCATTGGCAAGATCCAAGGACGTGGTCGATCGTTCGATGCCGCTGATTGGGATGTTCGATCCGGACACGCCCGGAGGAATCAAGTCGCCGTTGACGTCACGTTGATCAATGCGATCAATTTCTAAGACGACCGGTGCGCTGCCGTCGTTTGGCGTCAGCGTCAGTGTGTCACCATCAGCAGGTGGTCGTGCGACGCCCACAGCAGACAGACGTCCGCTGGAAACCGCAAGCGAACCGGCTGCCGGTAGGTCCAGGTAAACCGTGTTGCCGATGATCTGAGGGTTCAATCCCAGATTGGCCGAAACGACGCTTTGCAGAATGGCTGTTGCCACCTGAGCGGTCGTCAACGAAGCATTGCCAGCGATATTGACGATCGTGTTGGCAGGGTTGGGTGTTCCGGTGCCATCGCTGAATTCAAACGTGACCGCGGTGCTGCCATTGTCCAGCGTGAAGGTGTCGCCATCAACGACTCCGTTGACAGGGTCTGATCCCGCATTGGGGACCAGCAATCCTAAGGTGCGTGAAAGCTGTTGCAGGCCGGTGCTGTTGGTCGTGACGGTGGCGCCACGTTCGGCACCCATAATCAACTGTTCGCCAACGACTCGGACATCCACGTCCAATCGTCCCGCAGTGACTTCGTTGGAAATCACAGTGGCTGTGCTCAGTGCGATTTCTTCCAAGAAGATTTGCAACTGGTCAGCATCCAACGGCGTCGCCGTCGCTGGCAAAGGTACCGCAACGGTACCGGGCAGCTTGGCAGTGTCGCTGTTGTATTCAAAGACAACTGAAGGATTGACGCCATCGTTGATGACAAAGATATCGCCATCGCGGATGCCGCCGGAATTGGTGCCTTCGCGTGGGACAACCAATGTCAGTGGTTCGGGCAGTTGCAGTTGGTAGCCGGTTTCAAATTCAAACACGACCGTGCCGCCATCGGAATCGGCGATCGAAAACTGATCACCATCGCGAATGTCAGCCGGAGCAGCTGCCGTCACCACGGTGCGGTCTTGGTTGTTCAATGAGATACGATACGAAGCATCGTTCTTCCAGATTCCGGCCAGCGGAGTCAGGGTGATGATGTTTTTGGTCTCGTCGTAGTTGAACGTGTACTGGATGCCTTCGGTCAGTAGCGTGTCGTTTTCAAACAACGAAATGTTTGCACCCGATGGACGAACGCCAGGAATCGCTGGTACGACGACGGTCGAATCATCGATTCCGATACCGGCGAATGGGTCTGAAGCGTCGCCCGTGTCTCGCAATTGAATGCGGAATTCGTCGTACACGCCGCTCGTTAAGTCAATGAAGCTGATCGCCGGATCGGCATCCACGCCATCGGCGTCGTTGTCACGCGGTGCTTCGGCAATCGCGATCGGACCGACAAAGTCAGCTAGTTCACTGGAACCGCGGTCGATGAAGATCGATGCCCCGATACCACCGGGAGGGGCAAAGTTCGGATTGTCAGCACGCAGGATTCCGGCGACATCGATATTGGGTGCCAGGATATTACTGATCGGCAATCCAATCGAGTTCTTCAGATTCACCAGTGCGTCACGTTCGACCAGTGAGCTAACGGACGAATCAATCAGGACGGCACCGTCAGCGGGCTGGAAATTGCTACCTTCGGCATAACGGACCGCAGGATCATTGTCGCCAAGCGTGACATTGAAGTCATCGGTGCCGCCGTTCACGTTGCTTGGTGCAGCAGACGTTGTCAGTCCCGTGCCACCCGTGCCGATCGTGTAGCGAGAGAACGTCAGATCCTGGTTGTGCTGAGTCATTCTCGGCTCGTCGTGCTGGAACACGGACCCGACGACAATCACTTCCATAGGTTTAGGATGCTGGTCCGACCCACGTCGAGCCTCGCCAAATCCGTCGAAGCGAGTTTCCTCACGAACAACGCTTTCGTGCAAGTTCAAGAAAACGTTGTTAAGCAGAGTGGGGCTAGCGCCACCAGCAACCATCACACCCGTCTCGTTAATCAATTGATCCGTGTCGCGATTAGGCTGCGGGTCCAGTCGAAGACCTGCTGCAATCGCTTCGGGACTAAGCGTGATTTCAGCCACGTTTTCGATTAAAGCGTACTGCTCAGTCGAGCCCAGAGTCATCCGGTGCCCGAATCCGAATGTGTTGAAATCAAGTGGGTAGAATAACTCGTTGTCAACGATTCCTTCGCTGCTGAGGAATGTCCGTGGACCCAAGTCAGCGATGAACGCGCTGGAACCATCGATTCCGCCGGCGGCCGCTGCTTTGGCTCGCGGAATGGGGCCTTGGTCGATCACATCGTTCGGGATCGTTGGCTGATTGTTCCCGACGTAGATCGAGCCAACCATGTTTTCGATCGCTTCCATGATGTCCGGCAGTCGGTAGTCAGCGTCGACATCAATTTCGACATAACCCTCTGGTTCCGAGGAACCCGGCACTGGCGAAACGACCCGCCCGACTTGCGTGCCCTGGACGAATAGGAAAATGATCTCGTTGGGTTCAAAGAACTCACCATCAACGGAGTAATCATCGCCCTGATCTAGATTTACCAGGTCAGGAATCTGAGTGATCGTGAACGTCGTTCCAATCACATCGGATCCTCGGATGCCGTCGCGGTCGCTTTCGTCCGTGTAAGTAGGTGGATTGGCTGTTCGACCATTGTTGTCGTGGTTCGCACTGATCACGAAGGAACGCGGTGCGTAGACCTCGATCCCGATGTCGTACAACCCACCGCCTCCGGTGCCTGGCACTCGGCCGGACGAAGAGAACGGATCATATTCGACATTGCCTTCACTGCTGACGCCGACGAAATAGGTACCCGTTTCAGACGCCCTGAAGTCGACAAACGGATCGCGATCATTGACGGCATCCACACCCAAAATCGAGCCCGGTACATTTGGCAGATTTACATCCTGAATGTTCGGGTCCAAGGCACGGCGAACGACAGCGGCCGACTCACGGGGGTCCAAGTGATTTGGGGCGGTATCGTTGCTGCTGATCGTGACAAAAGTGCCCGACTGATCCAGGAATCCAACCGCAACTCCACTGGAGTCAAAAATTCTTACTGCGGTGTCAGGTCCCTGAATGACATTGGGATCATTGGGATCCGCATCGAGAGTGTCGATATCGACAACCAGACGATCACCGACTTCTAAGTAGACGCGGTAGAAATCCACATCGGAAACGCTCTCCAATGCTGCAGGCGTACTGCCCGGGCCTGAATCGGCAAAGAAAGGCCCGCGATGACTGCTGCCAAGTTTGGTGTCGACCGCTTGCGAGAGAAAATCGTTTGGTTCGGCCAGCGGGTCGCCTGGGAAATTGGATTCAGTTCCGTCGTCGCCGTAGATTGTATTGTTGACGATCCGAGCAAACGGTTGGGGAGCCTGGGCTAGAGGAGCCTGAGTGATCGTTAACTCACCAAAGCTTCGGCCATCACGGAAATCTTGATAAATACCACTTGCACCAAAGATGTAAACGGCGGGTGACGAGAAATCCACGTCCGTGCCGGTCGGTGTACCAAACAGCGACGGGCCAATCTCAACTTCAACCAATTCGGCTAGCGAATTGGACATCAAGATACTGCCCTGAATTGATTCGCGAATTGAATTAGCGACTTCTACCGCAGTGTACGGTGTGACCCGACGAAGATACTGCGACGCAGGGTTGCTGTCGGTGTGACGAATGTAGACCGGGACGTGTCCATCTCGGACGCCATCACCACCATCGGTAAGACTACCGAATGGTGCTGGGTGATTCGTAGGAATGTCGCCCTGGCTAATGTCCTCAAATTCAAACACAACGCGTGTTCCACCAGCATCAATTGCAAAGGTCGAACCATCAGTGATAAAGTCGCCTGAACCGAAAAATTCAGTTGTCGTTCCGGTCGTAACCAGCGCGTCGACCGGCGGGATGATCATAAACGGATTGATGTCTCCATCAATCTTGACGCCAGCGAATTCGGCCTGATCGATGGTGTTGTTCTGGATCACGATCCCTGGAGCCAATCCACCCAGCACACTGTCATTTAGTGTTGGCAAATTCCTGACGGCACCTGGGGATGAGTTGCCCAGATGGAGCGTGTCCAGGTAGGGATTGTCAAAGTTGTGGCTTGGGTCAACTTGACGTTGTCCCGGTTCGGACCAAACGCCGATGCCGCGGACATCACTGATCACGTTGTTTTCAACAATGATCTGTCCCTGGGTGCGAAGGAAGTTTTCGTCACCGACGCCGTCGTGCAGAACAGCCGGAATCAGCAAGTTGCCATCCGGTCCGGTCGTCAAAGCTGTGCCCGTTGCCGGTGCGTCATTCGCCGTGGTCAATGCCTGGAAGGTGCCCGTCGCATTTCCGCTTAGCGCCAATCGGCCGTCCGTCGCACTTTGGACATCCAAGCCACCTGACGTAGAAGCTTCGATATTGATCGCCGTTTGGCTGTTCAGTGCGGTGCGTATCGACTGAGCGACTTGCGCCGCCGTGTCCGTGACCGCGAATGAAACGCGTGTGTTTCCAAACGTCACGTTGGCATCGGTAGAGAATTCAAACGTTTGATTCGATGCCCCATCGCCGATGACAAATGTTTGCCCGTCTGAAATCTGTGTTCCATCGGGAGCTACCAATGTCACGCTGCGGTTGTGACGATCGTTGGTGTCAAAGCTAAAGTCCAACTGCGTGTTGCCACCACCGGTTGCCGTGGCGTAGTCGGTGCCGTGACGCATCTCCAGCTGATATTCGCCCGATACCGCACCAAATCCGGTGCCGATGAACGATGCATCGGAGCTGGAATTGAAGATCGTTTCACCACGTTCGGCGAATCCAACAATGAAGTCATCCAGGAATAATCCGCGCTCGGTACTTTGCGGGCTCGAGTCCGCGATCAGTCCGTTAGTGACATAATCGACTCGAAGTCGAACGCCCGATTCGCCGGCAAAATCTCCCAGCGATAATCGCAACTGACGCCAGTCGTCAGCCACGTTGTTGCCTGCGTCGTTATCGCTTGAGAACACATGGATCTGTGTTCCGACAGGATCACTGTCAGTCACGATCGATAGGGTCGCACTGTCGTCGCCGATGCCGCCGGGGCCCGGGACAGGCTGGAACAGACGATTCAGATAAAGCGTTGGCAGGTCTTCGGGGACATATCCGCTCAGATCAAACGCTTCGCTCAGAACTGAACCGGGAACCGCATTAGCGATTCGGTCAAACGCAATGACTTCTTGACCATTGGAGATTTGTGTCGCACTTGGCGGCAAGACGTGGTTGCCGACCGAAACGTGCAACGTATAGCTCTGCAGTCCACCGGTAACCGCGTCATTGGTCGTTCTGACGCCAGTCGCATCAATTGCGTAGGTCGTGCCTTCTTCCAGCACACCGACGTAGTAAACACCGGGTTGCAACGTGGCGCTTATGTACGGATCCAGCAGCGAATTACTGCCACCCGCACCGTTGTTCAAACTGAACGAATCGGTGTTTGGATTGGAAAAAGCATTGAGTGCTTCGCGCAGTGTGCCCGGATTGTTTGGGTCTTCTTCCAAGAGTAGTAGCGTCGCGTCGACGCTGGACTGATCGAAATTGACAGGTGGAGTCACCGGATCGCCATCGTCGTCGATTTCACCCGACGTGTCGTAGCCATTGTCGATGTCCAAGATGACACGCTGGGAGATGTTCTGGCCGTTGGTGGTCGGAACAATGAATTGGTAGAAATCTGCCGCGTCGTTTGCCAGATTGCCAGTGATCGAAACATGCGGAATCGTGGTGGCGGTGCTCTCAGCGCCGAAGCCCTGTGCATTTCCGCCGATTGAAAAATCGTCCGCGAGGGACCAGTTTTGCGATTCCAAGTCAGCGCTGAACGCCTGACCGAAAATGATGTCGCTTTCGGCGTCGTTGCCACCGGTGACCGTAAACTCAGAGATTCGCGGTGCACCGCTGATGAAATTCGGTCCCGTGGTACCGTCGAAGTGGTTCGGTTTTCCGTGGCCCAGCGAACTATCCGTCGCGATCGAGAAACCCGATCCTACCAACGATGAATCGCTGAACAATCGATCGATGCTGGGGTCATTCTTGGTGCTGTAAGATTCTGGGTTTGCACGGTCAACGCGATCTTCAACCAATCGGTCAACCGAGTTGATCGGTTCGCGAAGTGTGTTGAGCAAAGCAGTGGGACTGACGCCATCGGATGTCACGGCGACAAAGTAGGTGCCTTCGGGAAGGGCAACCGGGCCAATGAACGGGTCGCCATCGGACACCGATCCTCGGATCAGTTTTTCGATCGCGCTGTTTTCGCCGCCAGGGCTGGTCAAGTCATCGGCGATGTTACTGCTGCTGCCAAAGAAAACCAGTCGTGGTTCAAAGCTGCCAGTTCCGCCGTACTGAGGAATTCCATCAGGGTCATAAAAGATACTGATGTTAGTATCGGGACGATTGAAGCCAGCGGCATAATCAATGTCAAAGATCGTTGATTGGACACCGGTGCCGTTCGCGTAGTCTACCTCGAAGTGATAGAAGTCCACGTCGCTGGCCGATGCCAATGTTCCGCCGACGCTGATCACATTGCGATTGCCATCGACTAGGTTTCCGACGTATTGACCGCCGGATCCTGGGACAGTGCCGACTGGCGTATCGTTACCGGCAAAGAAGTTGCCGTTTTCGTTTTCCTGAGCTTCACCCAACAGTGGGGACGAGCTCATCAGGCCTTGTACGTGAATACCGGTGTTGGCGTAGCGAATGTCGCTATAGCGAACAACGCTGCCGGGGAATTGTTGCGCTTCGGTCAAACGTGCTTGGACGCGATAATTGCCGCCCGTGATTCCGCCTTGTGCGTCGTCAGGGTTGATGGAGGCACTACGAACACGGAAGAAGTAAACGCTTCGAGAACCGGCCGATGTGTTGCCAGCGAGTCGGAAGTGAATTCCAGCATCACGCGTGTTTGTCGAACCAAAGTCTTCGTAAAGTCCGCCTGCTCCGCGTTCGGTGTACTGTTCGTTGCCAGCTTGCAATGACGTCGTGACGCCTTGCAAATCAGGGTCCAGGACGGTCAATGGCGTTGGTGAGACGAGTGCCGTTTCGGCGGAGCTGTCGTCGCTCCGTGCAAGCACTGCACCGGTTTCGTCCAGCAGTTCGATGACGGTGTCCAATCCTAAGCTGGTTTTGTCGATGTCAATCCAGACTTCGGTGCCCGGTGATCCGATGAAACTGTAAACATCCACATCGGTCGTTCCACTCAAGAAGCCTTCGACTTCAAAACCCAAACGACGGACATGGTCGCCCGTGTTCACATCGGCAGCCAGTTCGCCTAAGAACTGAGCGTTTTCGACGGTTGCGTTCAGTCCAGGAGCGACTTCGGTCGAAAGTTCCAATTCTGGCAAGACAGGCACGTTGTAATCATTGCTGTATTGGTCCAACAGAATGCCACGCCAGTCATTGGCAAACGGACGCGAGAACAGTCCGTCGCCGTCGTGGTCAGTGAACTGCGATCCGTCCGGCTTCAAGCCAGCGCCGGCCGTGTCGTCTTCTAGACTGGTCAAGATGACCGGGCTGCCGGGCAGTCCGATGATGTGGACACTGCCGCCGATGCGATCGTCGATGCTGGCGGTCGATCCGGTCGCGGTAATGCCGGTGCCTTCGGTCGCGCTGTTGGGACCGCCGGGGCCCGAGAACTTCACGACCAAGCTTTCGTCAGGACGGCTCAGCAAACGGAGTCCGCCCGAGCTGTGGAAATTGCCAACTTCGATGTTGTCAAACAACAAGTGTGCAATGTCGGTGTCGTCAAAAATCGTTTCCGTCGAAATCGTTCCCGCACGAACTTCCAAACCAGACAATTGAATGCCTGGATCGCTCAGATCAACGGGCAGATTCAAGAAGCGATTGAATCGGATGGCTGGCCCATGGTTGTCATCCAAAACGGCATATCGATCGATGTCACCCGTCTGGCGACCAAGGTCAATGTTGTAGTCGCCGTTGAGCGATTCGATGTCGATATCGATCACTGATCCGCGGTTGTCCACGAAGGTGTTGCCGGCAATGATCGGCTGCGATCCGCGAACCATGATCGTGGCTTCGGTAACCGCCAATCGTCCCAGACGACCGGCAGGTCCAGCGCCGTCTTGGCCGTCATCATTGAACTCAAACGTGGAGTTCGTGATGCGGCCATCTGCCTGTTGCAGTTCCAGCGCCAAGAATCCTCGGGCCAGTCCGCCTTCGATCAGGCTGATACCACCTGCATACGAAACCTGTGCGTGATCCAAGCTGACATTTGCACCCGGCCCGGCGTAAATACCTGACCAGTCGCCACGCCGCGCGAGCGAGTCGCCGGTGATGCCGTCATTGTTGGTGTCGAAAGTACCGCCGGTACCGAAACGGTCGTCCAGCGAGCTGGTGAAGACGACCGGATTGCTGCCCAAACCTTCGGCCAATAGCTGCGTGCCGTGTCCCAGTTCAATGCGTGCACCGCGTAGTTTGACGATCAAACCTGGATCAAGAACCAGTGAAGCATCCAGTCGACCACGCACACCTTGGCGCGTGAGGTCCAAGATGGCTTCGCCTTCTTCGCCACCATCGACGAATCCGGATGATGATGCGTCTAGATCGGCAACCAATCTGAATTGGCCCGAAGCATCCGCGCGATACAGACGCCGCGACACGTAGTCGGTGTCCGCTTCGACTTGCACCAATGTCGACAGTTGAACGCTGGAAAGAGGGTTCGTGACGGTGATGCTGAACGAGTCGGCGCTGGCCAACGATTCGAAACCGTCGTCGTCAACGAAGGTCATTTTGTACTGATAAGTCCCGGGCGCAAGCACGCCTCCGGCCAAGACTTGTCCGGATACCAAGGCCATTGACGGAGCGATTCCGTCAACGATTGATCCGCCTGGTTCTGCTGCGACGACCAGATTTTCGGAGACGTAGTGGACGACGTCGATGTCATCGAAACGTCCCGCGATCGTAAATTCTTTGGGACGTTCGGTCGGCGTGGTGGTCGCGCGAATGAACACTCCGTTGACACTGTTGTCGACCAGCTGATTGCTGTGCATCTCTGGGCCGACGCGATCGTAGTCGGCGGTAAACGCACCGGCTTGCTGGAACTCAGGTGCCTGGTAACTGGTTTCCTCGAAGCTGTTTGGCGCGGCGCTGATTGCCGAGTCGGCACTCTGAGTGATTTCGTTGAACGTGACCGTCGGCCGCATATTCACGATTTGAATTGGATTGACCAACTGTTGGACCGAGTCAATCAAGACATTGCTACCACCGCCGTAACGGATTTCCGCGTGGTTGACCCGCTGCAGGAAAATGCCTTCATCTTCGTGGTCTCGTCGACCTTGGGCTTGGTCCAAGTCACGGCGATAAATGATGCCGCCCCAGTTGCCTGGCGTCGCTGCTGCACTGATTCCCGACGCATTAGCATCGGCCTGTCGGTCACGCGTGCTGGTGAAGATGACACTGCCGTCGTCGTAGCCCGGAGCTTCGACGTTTTCGCCGCTAATCAGGGTTGTCGTTACAGGGTCGCCTTCGGCGCTTAGCTGAACCAAACGCGGTGTTCCCAAGACTTGCAAGACACCGCCGCTACGGTCCACTTGCAACGTGCTACTGCCGATTCCGATGAACGAATTGCGCAATTTCAAGATCGCGCCGGCATCGATAATCGTTGTCACGCCTTTGGGGACTTCCATGTTACGGCCGTCTTCCAACGTGGTGCCGCCGGTGTCGCTAACGCCGATTTGGTAGCTGAAGTTGTCTTCTTCGGTCGCTAGCTGATTGTCCAAACCGCCGTTGCCGACGATGCGCACAATGTCGCCTTCGATTGCACTTCCAAATGCGTTCGCGACGACAGGGTTGGTGATGTTATTGAACGGACGAGCCAAACTACCGTCGGCTTGAGGCCCGGCTGTTTTGTCGACAAAGATGTTTCGCCCAAGGGCATTGGCACCGCGGAAATTCGTCGAGAAATTAACGCTTCGGTCGCCCGTGAATTCCAGCGTCGCCCCATCGCGAGACACGGTCACACCGGTTTCGCCTGCCCGCGAATTGATGGCGGCTTGAAGAGCGGCGGCCAAGTTACCAGGAGGTGTTGGGAAGCCGATTCCACCTGGCGTGTAGCTGACTTCGATATTGCCAGCGGTCGGTGACGAACCGATCGGAGTGAATTCGAACGTACGCACCACGCCATTGGCACCAACCAAGCGGACGGTCTGACCCGGCACGATTGCATCGCCGCTGTCAGTGAATTCGACGATCCGATTCAGCGGACGAGTTTGGAACCAGAAGTTGTGGACTCCTCCCGGTACACCGTCGCCGTCGCCATCCAAAGCAGTGCCAGGGACATCGGTACGATCGCTATCGAGGTCGCGAATCACATCGACTTCATCGACCTGCGGTTCAAACTTCAGGTGCAGGTCGTACCGGCCCTGAGTTCTGCCTCCGAATCCACTGTCAGGAATCGTTGGGTCATACTGGTCGTTGCCGCTTGCTGATACGCCAATGAAATAGACGCCTTCGCCAAGCGATGCTTTGATTCGCGAATCTTCGCTAAAGTAGTCATCGTTTCGGCTCAGTTTGACCAGCCCGCCACCATCTAGCAGCAGAGGTGAATAATCAATCTCGCCAGCGCGCAGAAGCTCGGTCTGGCCATTCAGAATTTCGGCACGGAACAGCGAACTGGACAAAGGATCGGAGTTGATCGCAGCGACGACTTGGGCTGCTGAGAGAGTCGCGACATTGGGACCGATGCGTGGCAGATCGATGATCACGGCATTGGCGATGCGCTGTCCAGTCGAATCCAACGGCACACGGATCTTGACGCCGATGTCGTTGGCGAATCGATCGGTCTGGATGAATTGCAACTGCGAGTTATTGCCGCTAAGGCCCGGCAACATCGAAGTGATCTGAACGTTCAGTTCCGGCCCCAAGCCAAGGCTGGTGTTGGCCGTTGCGGAGACTTCTTGGAACAACGTCAGCGATGTGTCCAGCAAGCTGGAATCGGGCAGGCGTTCTGCAAAGGTTTCGGCAGTCAGGTCGCCGACTTTGTCTGGGTCGCCTAAATCGACCTCGAAGCGGTAGAGGTCGACGTCGATGCTGTCCGTACGGTGCACAAACTGTCCGTGCAACACGTCCACGTTACCAGGAAAGACAGGTTCCAGATCCGTGAGCGAATCGATCGACGAAGTCGCGCCGATGTCCAAAAACGACGGATCAAAACTCATGATCGTAGGCGCTTCCAGATCGTTGGACTGATTCAGACCCAACAACAATCCAATGCCCGCGACGGCTTTCCGAGTGAAGTCTTCACCGTACGCAGTGCCGAAGACGACTTGGTTGCTGAACACCAATGCCGAATCGACAAAGTCCGGATCGACGCGAACCGCGGCATCCAGTGCACGCGCATCGGTCGCTCGGACCGTACCACGATTTTGAAGATCGTCTGTGTCGCCGAGCGCAAACGTGATGCCTTCGGCCTGCGTTTCGCGGAACTGAACACCGATCTCTTTGGACCAGAGGTTCAACGCTTCGCGAATACGAACTTTCTGACGGTCGGTAATCTGGTTCAGAAATTCGTTGCCAGATCCATCGGTGTCAAAGATGCGATTGAAGTTGTACGCAACCTCGGTGACACCATTGACGGCATCAGCGCCGAACTGCGAATTGATGTGTTCGACTTCGTCGGTGTGACCCGGATCGTCTTGCCCACCGGCCAGTTCGATTGCGTAAGGCTTGGGCGAAATCGATTCGCTCAGCACGATGCTTTTCAGCGCCGTATTGGTCGTCGGGTCCAGCTGACCGAACACACCGACGTCCAACGAAGTGCTCAACGTATCGCCCGCTGCATTCAATTGCAGCGCCGCGGCGCCAATGACACTTCGAGGCACGATCAAGTCGCCACCCTGCGCCGTGTCGCTATCGACGGCAAAGTTGACAACGATCTTGTTCGCTACTGCCGCAGTGTTGGCGGCGACTGTTTTCAAATCACTGACGGTGGGCGTGCTGCCACCAAAATCAAACACGACGTTGCCATTGACATCGACCGTTGCGGTCAACCCGCCAACGGCGCTGTCTACGAAGCTAACATTGAAGCCGCCGCTGTTTTCGCCAATGCCGTTTGCAGCATTCGCCTCGAAACTGACTCGCAGCCCTGGATGCTGAAAATCAGTGACTGCCGATGCCAGGACGTCTTGCTCGAACGGCACCAGAATCAGGTCGACGTCATTGTCGACCGCAGTACCAATTCGCAGACGCCAGGTGCCGCCGCCGGGATTGCCGGAGAGTTCATTGATGTCGTCAGCAAAGATCAATCGCGACGTATGAGTCGCAGCATCGTAGACCACGTCGATCGGTTCGATTCGCAAATCATCCGTCGTCCGTACCGTCTCTTGTGTGAACAGCAACTGATAGAAGCGAGTGTTCTCTGCACTTCGCGCAGTCGGGTTTCCATTGGCGTCGTCTTCGACGAAGAGTTGGTCTTCGTTGAAGTAGACGACAATCTCATTTCGGTTCTGTGACAGGGAACCATCGGCAAGTCGAATCACGGGCTGAGGCACAACCGATTCGACCAAGCCACCGAGCTTCAGTTCAAAATCAATGACTTCGCTGCGCAAGCTTGGATCGCTTGGCATGAAGAATTCGTTGTCAAGATTTCTTAGTCCTTTGACTCCCAGAGCATCGTCGTCATATCCGAAGACTTCGATGCGATAGTTGTCGTCCGGCAGCGCTTCGACGAATCGAACCACGACCTCGTTTTCGTTGGGATCACCCAGTGTCACCAGACCCGGATTGATGCGCACATCGTCAGCCGTATTGAAGGTGCCGTCAGGGCCACTTCGAGTGATACGGATTCCGTCGGTTGTGTCGGTATCGATCCGCTGTGCTTCGTCAAAACCGAATGTCAGCACGCGCGGCGCGGTGTCGCGCTGCGTGCCGTCTTCGATCAACGCACCTTGATTGGGTTGGATCCCGATCAGTTGCGGTCCAGCCAGAAGCTGTCGCGATTCCAGCGTCTCCAGGAGATGCTTGCGGCGGGCAGTACGTTTGGAGCCGGTGGTGTTATCCCGACGAAGTCGACGCATTAAATCAGATGAGCGCGTCGTATTTTTTCGCTTACGCGAGGTCATAGACCGTACCTTCCAAGCAATGTCCTAAAGCAAGCGAATTCCATGCCGAACTTTTGAACAGGTGGGGGTGAATGTGTAAAAGGACCAGCCCAACGCCAAAGCTGCAGCAATGAGTTGGGTGGGAATAGGGTCATAAATGGCGAATCATGGTGGAGCTGTGTTGCAGCGCCAAACACGTCGCTGAGTATAGTTAGGCCCGAAAAACCCGCAAATACATCGTTAACCTAGGTTACGAAACGAACGCAAAACGGAGGGAAATTTGGGCTAGTCGTAACGACAATGACGTTCGCATGAACACGAGCTTTCACCCCCCTGCCGGAGAGTACGAGCCCTGTCGTGCGACCACAATCTCGCTTGCGGCATTTGACGCCTAAGACGTCGAATAGTTCCCAAAATCCGGGTTTTGCTGGCCTGTCTCAAGCCGTTTACCGGCCGAACGTGGCTCGGTCGCCTTGAGAATCTGCTTTTGCCTGCAAATCAGAACGCTTGAGCGTTTTGTCTGGCTGCCTGGGGACCGATCGGAGGAGACGCAAATTTGCCGTCAAATCGAGTTTTTGTGGCTCGATTGCATCAGGTCTGCCGCTAATACGGGGGATCGTCCATAAACGGTGACGAATCGCCATCACTGTCGTCATCGCCGTCCAGGCCGTCATCATCATCCGACAAATCCGGGTGCAGGGGATCGTCCTGATCAAAGAAAAGGTCCGCCAAACCCAGCGGAACGGCATCCCCCCCCAATGTCCGTCGCTGACGCTGGGCTAATGCTTCTAAATCGATCGCGTCTTCTCCCAGACATTTTGCCAGAGATTCTTGCCAAGCGGCGTCTTTGGACACCGGATGAGTCGAATCTTGCATCATTCGCTTCAACGCGTATCGCAAAAGGCTGATTCCATCCCGCGGCGAAAAGTCTAATTTCAGCCGATGGGACTCCTGCAAAAAGTCCACGGTCATGGCCAGCATGTCGGCTTCGGCGAACGGCAGGTGGTACTGCAGGATCGCCATCTCGTCTTGTTTGTTGGGAAAACCGACTTCCAAAGTTGGTTGCAAACGGCTCAGGATGTAGTCGGGAATCTCAAACGTTGATTCGTCTTGGTTCATCGTCACGGCGGCACGAAATCGGCTGTCCGCGGCAATGGTGATGCCAGCGACAATCGATTCGACATACCGACGCGAATCGAAAAGTGGGGCAAGCGATGCCCACGACTTTTCGTTCATTCGGTTGCCTTCGTCCAGCACGCAAACGCCACCACAGAGCATCGCCGTGACCAGCGGAGACGCGTGGTAAGCGATCTCGCCACCTTGGCTTAGCACCGGCGTGATCAAGAGGTCTTCGGGGCGTGTGTCTGCGGTGCACTGATAGATAAACAGGGGACGGCCTTGCGCGGCGGCGCCCGCAATGGCGAGCTGAGTTTTGCCGACGCCAGGCGAACCCAGCAGGCGAGGCGTCAAAGGCAAGTCGGCGTCGTCTACAGTGATCCAACACGCCAAAAGCTGCATCAGGATTTCTTGTTGCCCAATCCACTGTCCCGGACCTTGGAACGGCTTGGCCAGTCGCAGAGAAACTCCATCGACTTCGATGGATCGGGGCAATGCTTCTGCGGCGCCCGCCGAAGGGTCTTCATCGTCGTTCTGCGAATCAGTCACAAGCTAAGTCCTGGTTACTTTGCATCGGTTGATTCGGAAGTCGAATCGGGGTGGGGTGGATCGGAAGCAGGCTCTTCGGCGACGTTTGCAATTTCTTCTGCAGTCGCGGCCTGGCCACCGTTAGCGATATCTTCTTCGTCTGCAATTAATTCGCCAAGAATCGCGTCGATGTAGCGATGAATCGAATGGTCAGTGAAGTGATCAATTTTCCAAAGCTTTAGGCTGCGTAGAAAGCCTCGCCAGCGATCACGTCGTTTCATGATCAGTCCCAGTTTGGCGAACTGCCCTTTACGATTGATGTAGACCTCACTGCCGCAGTGTCGGTAGCCCAGGAACGGGGGGGGGACTCGCGTTACGATGTCGTTGTTGTTGACAAAGCGATAGTGATCCAATTGGACGTAATTGATGTAGCGTTTGTCGCCGACACGTGGACTGCCATAGGTAAACAGTCCCATCGGATTGCTGGGAATGTGCGACAGATAGCACCGGCCGGCAGAAATGGTCGCCATCGCGCCGCCGAGTGAATGGCCGCAAAACCAAAGCTCGTGTCCATTATCGATCAACGCCGTTTCGACCATCGGCCACAAATCGTCGACTTCTTGTTTGAACCCGCGGTGAACTTTGCCAGCGGTTTCGGCCAACACACTTCGTGCGTTGGCATCCGCTTTGATGTCGTTCCATTCGTTCGGTTCGGTGCCTCGGCAAGCGATGACGCAATCGTGATCGTTGCGGAATCGGTAGGCTTGCGATCCGTCGCGATCATAAAACGTCACGTCCGGGAAACCGGCCATCGCCGCAGCCACGGTTGCTTCGGCTTGGCTGTTGTAGGCGATCATCGCTAGTTCGGCGAACAATAGCGACTTACGCAAGAAACTCAGCTCCTTGATGGGCGTCGTCACATTGGAGTGAACGACCAAAGGAACTTCGTCGTGTTCTTGAATCATCTTGCCGACGGGATTTTCCATCAGTCCAGTGGCCCTTCTTTTTGTCGACCAGAAGTCGTAAGCGAGGTTCGCGTACGGATTGAATCAGAGTTAAGAAGATAACACGGTTGAGGGTTGCTGCAACGTGCACTTGGCAGTTGCAAGCTGCCGCAGATTCGGATCGCTACTCGTCGGTATCGACCGAGAACGTCGCGGGCGTGGCTTCGGCGGGATCCAGCATTTCGGTAAGCTGGGGGTGTCCCGCATTGACGTTGATCTGAATCGTCAAATGGCGACGCCAATTTTCGTCATCGGGTTCTGGGTGGTCGATTCGGAAATGCACGCCTCGTGATTCTGTTCTGGCCAGAGAAGCGTTGACAATGCACGCGGCCGTGGTCAGCAAGTTTTGCAATTCCCAGCCTTCCACACTGTCAAACTGGTGCCGCATCACGTACGCCGCAAACGAACTGATCGAATCGGCTGCTTCTTGCAGGCCACCGGCGTCGCGTTCGACTCCCGCAAGTCGACCCATCAGGCTCTTGAGTGACACGCGAACGTCCGCGACATCAAATGATTCGTTCGATTCATGCGCCGAATGACGGATCGGCAACGCGACCATTTTGCTGCCCTCTTCCTGGGCGGCCCGAGATGCCGCTTCGCCAGCATGGGCACCGTACACCAGTCCCTCCAGCAGACTATTGCTGGCCAGTCGATTGGCGCCATGCAACCCACTGCTTGTGGATTCTCCCGCAGCCCACAGGCCCGGCATGCTGGTGAGTCCCTGACGATCAACGGTGACACCGCCGATCATGTAGTGAGCACCTGGCCGGACAGGGATCCGATCGCGCGTAATGTCCAAGCCAAAGGTCGAACACGTATGCGCGATTCCTGGAAACCGATTCATTACTCGGTCGGCATCCAAGTGAGACAGGTCCAGATAAACGCTCGGGTGTTTGGTGGCGGCCATCTGTCGGATGATCGACTGGCTGACGACATCACGCGGCGCAAGTTCCGCACGTGAATCGTACTGGCTCATGAATCGCTGTCCGGTGACATCAACCAGATGAGCCCCTTCGCCTCGGACCGCTTCGCTAATCAATGAGCGGGAAGAACCAGCGATGTACAGAACGGTTGGATGGAACTGGATAAATTCCATGTCGCGAAGTTCTACGCCGGCGCGGTACGCCAACGAAGTTCCATCGCCGGTCGCAACGGACGGGTTAGTTGATTCGCGAAAGACTTGGCCGACGCCGCCCGTGCACAAGATGGTTTCTTTGGCCCAGACCATTTGCGGTCGACCGTCCATGCCCACGATTACGGCTCCGCGGCAGCGTCCTTCGTGAGTCAGTAGGTCCACCGTAAAAGCGTTTTCCCAAATATCAATGTGCGGCATCGCCCGAGTCCGCGCGATGATGGCACGCATGATTTCGGCGCCGGTGGCATCGCCACGTGCATGGACGATTCGCTCTTGGCTGTGACCGCCTTCGCGTCCGAGTGCCCAGTCGCCATTTTCGCGATCGAAATCGGTTCCCCAGCGAACTAATTCCGAGATGCGCTGCGGCGCTTGCCGGATGACCATATCGACGATGGCCTGATTGCACAGATTTCCGCCGGCGGCCAACGTGTCGTTGATGTGATGTTCGAATCGGTCATCGGGATCCAACACGCCGGCGATACCGCCTTGAGCATAAGTGCTGTTGGATTCTCGGAGCGAATCCTTGGTGACGACCAAAACGGATAGGTGCGGATCGACCGAATTGGCTGCTCGCAATCCTGCGACGCCGCTTCCGATGATCAACACGTCGGTGAATCGGTGCAAAGCGCGGCGAGAATCAAACGGCAGTAGATATCGAGGCGTCATCATTTGAACGAAAAACCTACTTATCAAAGTTGGAGAAAAAAACGACGACGCAGTAGCGGAGAATGCCAAAGTTGGTGGTCGATTTTGCGGTCAAGAGTGGCCCGTCCGACGGGTCTCCGACCAAATCACGCCCACCACCGGATGATAGTCCGGCGTATCGACACCTGAATGTTATAGCGGATACCCTATTTGATAATCAGGACGCACAGTTTCGTCGCCTGATTGGCCTGAGCCCCGAATCGCAGCAAAATCCGAGTCAACGAGTAGTCTGGCGGCTCGGAGCTACGATCAAGTTGGAAACCCGTGGCAAATTGGAAAGCCGAGGCAAGTTAGCCGTCTGTCGATGGGGCCGCTTCTAACGGCTGACCTCTCGTCTCTGCCCACTCCTTTATCGCAAGAAGCACCCGAACCCGCCGTGCCCACACAACTTGCCGCTCCCGAAATTGTGATCGCGGAAGAAATGGATCCGCAATTGACAACGATTCAGCCCGGCGGCGGGGTGGTGATGTCGATCGAACTGTTCTGGGGAAAGATTCGTCGCATGCTGCTGCGTGCCGTACGGCCAGGCTACGTCAAGCGAATGCTGGAAGCACGTCAAGGACAACAAGGGACGCTGCCGTTTGATCCAGTCGATTCGCGTGATCTGAAATATTACCGAAACCAACCAACCTACTGGTGGGCCGACGGCGACGACCGCTTCAGTTGGCGCGACTCGCTGGGATTTGTCCGCGTGGGATTGGCTGAATTGATTTTGATTGGCGGTATGTTTCTTGTTTTGGCAGCGGTCTTGGGATGGCTTTGGTGGCCGCTGGCGATTCCTATGTGGGCGCTGGCGGGACTGGTCGCGTGGTTCTTTCGCAGCCCAAATCGCGAAGCTCCTTCCGACCCGAACTGTGTGCTTTCGCCAGCCGATGGAAAATTAGTTCAGATAGACCGTATCGAAGATCCTGAATTGGGCTCCTGTGTTCAGTATGGCATTTTTCTTTCGATATTCAATGTCCACGCCAATCGCGCTTCGTTGGCGGGACGCGTCGTTTCGGTTCGCTATCGCCCGGGCAAGTTTCTCAATGCACTTAAGCCCGAATCGGCTCGTGAAAATGAGAACCTCGACGTGGTGATGAAGTGTTCGCAACCTCCGCAGCGTTACTTTCGGATTCGGCAGATCACCGGCCAGTTCGCCCGGCGAATTGTTTGTTGGGTGCGAACCGGTGACGTACTGGCTCATGGCGAGATGTTTGGGATGATCAAATTGGGGTCGCGAACCGAACTGATCGTGCCCGATGATCCGAATCTAGAAATCGTTGCCAAAATCGGTGACAAGTTGGCTGCCGGGACGACTATCCTTGGAAAGTATCAAACACGAATTGGTGACGACTTTGTCGCCGAGTCGACTTAGTGGGTTTGCCCGTGAGTGGCGTTAGCGGTGGTCCGATCGTTCATCGTCGAACTGGCATACCTTTTTACATGACGGCAAAGCAGTATTCAGGACTCAAGTTGTGAGCGAACTTAAACACGAACTGTTCCCACGACGACAGCACAGCACCGACGCAGATTCGGTGGATAGTGCTGCAGAAAACGAGAATGTTGAAGTCGAAGGAAATCAATCGAAAACCAATGAGCGTGTTTTGACAGGATCCAGCAATAGCCGGCGTCGTAAAAAGCGCAAACGAAAGAAAAAGCCTCGTCGATTGACGCTGGCCGTTTTGCCAACGTTGTTGACGTTAGGCAATGCGGTTTGCGGGCTCGCTGCGATCGCGATTTTGGTTAGCAATTCGGAATCACTGGCATGGGTGCCTGAACAGAAACTGTTTGTCGCAGGATTGTTGATTTACGGAGGCATGTTGTTCGACGCCTTGGACGGCTCGGCGGCCCGGATGACGGGCCAAGCCAGTCAGTTTGGTGCGGAGTTGGATAGTTTGTGCGACGCTGTTACTTTTGGTACCGCTCCCGCTGTGCTGATCTGGCGCCTGAGTGATGTGCTCCCGCAACGATTGACGTGGGGCATCGGCGTGCTGTTTACTCTGTGCGTCTTGATTCGGTTGGCTCGGTTCAATGTCGAAACTGGCGAAGACGATCCGCACGATGGCTTCGAGGGGCTACCCAGTCCGGCCGCCGCTGGAACGGTCGCCGCTTTTGCGATCGCGATTCCAGAATTGAATTCCGTTGCCGCCGATGCACTGTATCCCGAACGCATCCGTTGGTTGGCGCAAAATTGTTTGGAAGCGTCGCATTACGTCATTCCAATTCTGGCATTGGTGTTGGCCTACTTGATGGTCTCGCGCTATCAGTACCCGCATATTTTCCAGCAATGGATTCGTGGACGGCGTCCAATGCACCAAATTGGACAAGCTCTCTTTGCCCTGTTCGGGATTTTTTTGCTGCATTGGTTGGCGTTGCCGCTTGTGCTGTCCTACTTTGCATTTGCGTCGCCCATTCGGTCGTTGGCAAAACGTCAATGGTCAGCTTCGCCCGTTCAGGAACAGCCTGACAAGGTGATCGAATCGGATGACGAGCCAGAAACGAATGAGGCGTCTGCCGAAGAAATCGCTGTCGACAAATCAACTTCGCCGGGCTCCGAATAATCGCTCCATCGCCCTGGCTTTGCTTGTGGTTTGCCCGGGGTTGGTGCTGGGTGCAGCGATTTACCGCGGCACTGGCTTCAATTAGCAGATTTGAGGGGATAGGCAGGTTTTTTCGACCGCTGACCCGACTAATTGTATCGGCCTTGTAATAAAATTCTCGAAAACGCTTTGGCCGCGCCGTCCTTGGGCCCAGGAAAGGCACTTAAACATCTAAGTTGCAGTGCAACGGGATTGGATCTACCGTCAAGTATTCTTGCGAAGCGTTCAAAACGCGGGGTATTTGACAATTGCGTTCAGTTTGTAATCCTTACTGACGGAGCTTGGACGCTCCGCGTGCCGAGAATCGATGCTCTGGCGGTGTTTGCCGACGACGAGCAAAGATGCTTGCCATGTAGCCGCCGCGACGACACTTTGTTTTACACCCGGAGAACCAGCAAGGCATGATTAGTGACGGCAATCATACGATGGAGCAAGAGTGCGAAACCGGTTCTGTATCGAAGGCTCCGGCGCACAGCGGGCACTCAATTCGCGAGCGAAAACCAGAACGCTCTGCTGCTAAACAGCAGGCATCGAAGCATCAGGAAACAAAGCGAACCGCCAAGCAGTCAGCGCGAAGCAGCGACGACGAAACGCTGCATGTCCCGCATGCCAGTCGGCTGTATCACAACCTAGTTCCGGCCTATCAGGCGTTCTGGCCCGCGATCGCTCGAAAACGAATTGCACAAGGAATCTCGTCGCTAGGAATTCAGCCTAACGCCAATGTTCTTGAAGTCGGTGTGGGGACGGGGATGTCGCTGCAAAGCTACCCCAAGAACATCGATATCACGGGCGTCGACCTTTCTGAGTCGATGCTGGCAGAAGCGACGCAGTTAATCCAAGACAAGCACTGGGACCGCATCAACGTGCTACCGATGAATGCGGAGAAGTTGGAGTTTGATGATTCGACGTTCGATGTCGTGACATCATTTCACACTATCACGGTTGTATCCGATCCACGAAAAATGATGGGCGAAGTCGTGCGTGTTTGTAAGCCCGGCGGACAGATCCTGATCATCAATCACTTTCGTAGCGACAATCCCTTGATCGCTCGGGTGGTCGATTCGGCTGGAAATATCACGAAGCGGCTTGGCTGGCGAACAGACCTGGAGTTGAGCGAAGTTGTTCGCGAATTTCCGCTCGTGCTCGATGATCGCTACAAGCCCAACCCGTTGTCGCTGTTCACCATCATGAAAGCGACGTGCACCAAGTCGGCTTAATCGCCCACTACCGGCTTAGCAGTCCAGCACTGGTTCGCTTTAAGGGCGACTGCGCGATTTAGCTCTGGGGCCCAGCGTCTGCGAAGCTATGCTTCGCTGTCGTCGTCGCTCTTTTTGGGAACCGGAAGTTCCAGCTTCTCTTTCTTTGGGTCGACGACTAATTTGTCGCCCAGGTAGTCCGCGTACACTCTGGCGACGTCGCCCATGTAGTTACGTGGTGCGTCTTCGACTGCTCGGCTCATCAGCCGGTACGCTTCTTTGCGATTGCCTTTTGCATCGGCGTACAGCCCCAAGTAAAAATCGCCATAGAACTGAGCGATCTGTCGATCCGACGTGTCAACCTTCGTTGCATTGACGGCTCTGTTGACATCATCTGTGTTGCCTGTCTTTAGAAGAGCCAACACCTGTTTCATTGGTACCCGTGGGTCATCGGGGGCGGGCAGAAGTTTTTCGCGAGCTTGAGCAAAACTTTCTGCCTTGGCGACACACAGAAAGTGCCAGGCTGCGTTTTCGACATCGTTCGGATTGACGCGTCGATGTTCTGCAAATTGCTCGGCAGCTTTAGCGTGTTCACCGATAAAGTACAGCGCAATTCCTCGCTGCCATAATTCTGCTTTGACCTCGGGTTTGTCTTCCAAGTATCGGTCAAACATTCGTGTCGCCCAGAGCGGCTTGGCCGAACGCAAGTAGATATCGGCGGCCAGCAGCGTCGCTCGCGTGTCGTCTGGGTACGCCTTGATCATCCGATCAGCGGACGCGATTGCCGTTTCGCGATCGCCTTTCATCAAAGCGCTCAGGGAGGTCGCTCGCAGAGAAGACACCGATTGTGCCTGGCAGGTCGACTGGTCGGCATCCGCGAAAGCAAAGATCAGTACGGCAAAGCCAGTAAGCAAAGACAACTTCATTTCAAAATACCTAAAGGATGCGAGAGCTCTACGATCCATCAAGCCACCCAAGCAATTTAGGATCAATCAATTCGAAGCAGACACGGAGCGGAGTGTGCCCTGGGCGCCAGGGCGTCATCCACAACGGACTCAGCCAAGCTGCGAGGTGACGATTTCCAGCAACTCGATTGCAGGTTCGCCATCGCAGAAAATCAACGCCGTTCGGCCATACACCGTTTCGCCTACGGGGACGTGAAGTAACTCGGACAAGGATTGCCCGGCCGTGACACGCCATAATTCGCACAATTGTACTTCGCGCAAAACGTTGTGCTCGATTAATACCCGTCCCAGCGGCACCTCTTGGCTTTCGATCCGCTGCCACACGACTGGATCGAGTGATTTTGTGTTCAACCGTACGATTCCGTACTGAACAATCCGGCCGGTTTTTTCGGTCGCCAGCGTGATTTCGCGAGCGTACCAGTCGCCGTCGTAGGCTGTCCGGTGGACATCAACAGTCACTTTGTCGCCATAAAACGACTCGACCGTCACGGTCATGTGCTCGTTGTGATTGAGCAACGTATCGAAGGGCGCAGGGACGGTGTCGGTGCTACAGAAATCACCTAGCTGCGCGAAGTCCGCAGGGGCACCGTAGAACTCCGCCAGAAGCTCCTCGATTTTGACTTTCGAATCTTCTTTTGAAACCGGGCCAGCCATCCGTATTGATTCCTCAAGCAGTCGTTTCGTTCGATTGGCTCAATCCTGCGGCGGTCACTCCCAATGACACAACTGCAGGTGACGGGATCTCAGGACGTTCCAGAACCGTGTCGACCAAAAAGTAAAATAGTCGCCGAAGTGCTTCGGGCTCGATTTCGTCAGCGACCTTTTCGGCGCGTTCTTGGTGTTTGTCGACCAAACGCAGCGCTGTATCAAACACGCCTGTCGAATGATAAATCTGGCGAACTCGCGCGAATCTTTGTTCTTCCGAAAGCTCGTTGGAGGGTTCAGCCAGCTGTAGTAATTGCTCTTGGCCTGCTTCATCTAAAGCATCCAGTGCGAGAGCCCAGAGCACCGTCGGGCGTCCGCCAATTGTGTCACCGCCAGCGGTGACTTTGTTGGTTTCGTCGTCGCTAAAGTCGCTCAAGTCGTTCAGGATTTGAAACGCAACGCCCAGGTTTCGGCTAAACGTGCGAATCGATTTGCGATACGGTTCGGCATCTCCGGCGAGCCGCATTCCACTGTACAAGGCGGCCTCAAACGCTGGCGAAGTTTTCAACGCGTAGACCTTCAGTGCATCCAGCGGTTTCAGGCGGCGATCCTTGGTGTCGCGCCAAAGCAGTTCGGCACCCTGCCCTTCGGAAAGTCGCAGGTGTGCGGTCGCTAGCGAATCGAGTACATCCACCCTCGCTTCTGCTGGCACGCTATCGCCGTCATCGGATCGACTAAGCAAGCGATAGCCCAGTCCAATCAAGTAGTCACCCACATTGATCGCCGTCGGCGAACCAAACCGGCGATGCACGGCAGGTTGTCCGTAGCGAAAGCCATCGTCGTCTTCGATGTCGTCATGGACCAAACTGGCTTTGTGAAACGTCTCGATGCTCATCGCCGCGCGGCGTACCGAATCGGGGATCGCCGCGATGGTTTCCTCGGCGGTTGCTCCCGTGCATGCGCCACCCGTCAGTGCGTCATAAGCCGCCAGCGTGATAAAGGGACGCGAATGCTTGCCACCGCGAGCCATGAAATCGTAGGCGATGTGTTCTGTCGCAGCGATCGTGTCCATGCCCGCGATCGAATCCAGGTTTGCCGCCGTTTCGATCAGTGGTTCTTGCGAACGAATTCGCGGGGAAAGGCGATCAAGCGTCGGAGTCGAAAATAAATCGCCGGCCGCACGCATCAAGTGAACGTAGCTTTTGGTTTTTTGCGAGGCTGGTTCGTAGGGAGTTCGGATCATTTGGTCGACCCATGATTCGTCGACCTTTGTGTTCCGACAATCGCTGCTCAGCAGCGGCACAGCCATGCAGGGAATGCCAGCCAACAAAACTTTGTCGATGGCTTTTTCCAAAACATTCAAACATGCAACGCCCACCACTGCGTCGACGTATCCGCCGACGATAATCTTCAGCACGACTGGCGAACCTTCGGCAACCAAGACTCGGTAGCCCATCTCTTCGGCCAATCCGCGAAAATCGGCGATACTGCAAGCACCACACTCTTTGCAGTTCATGCCAAACTGATCGTATTCCGCTGGGCAGCCTTCGGCATGTTTTAAGCAGTGCGGCAACAAAAACAGGCGTCGCTCCGGCGGAACCGCTTTGAGCGATTCACGCCAAAACGCGCTGCTAATCATCACCATCATCCAGCCCAAATAGCCTTCGGGCAGATCGGCTTCGGCGAGCGTTCGTCGTGCGACCTGTTCCATTTCGTCCTTGGTCATCGGGACATCGCGCGGCAGATGCTCCGCAATTTCGGCGCAGCGATCGCGCAAGCTCTCTCGCATCGCCAGCGATTGCGGCACGTCCTTCAAGTGACTCGTTTTACGACGAGTCTTCCTCGGGGCGTCTTGTCCGCTGGTCGCGCTGGCGGTTGTGGCAGACGATTCGGTGGGGCTAAATCCTGTCGACAAACCGCGTTCCTCTTGGGTGGCTCAGGTGGGTAAAAGGCGATGCTTGCTTTGTCGCGACCGATTAGGACGCGTTACTATTTCGGCCAATTCAATTGGTGTTCTTCCGCCGTGGCACGCAAGTACTTTCCCAGTGCCGCCACTGTAAACACCAGCGGGTAAAGTTTTTCGTGGTACCAAAGTTTCGCAAAGTAGAATCCGATCGGCCACGCAATTCGGTGACGACCGTCATCGACACTACGAAGCAAGAAATCGACGCCCGAGATTATAGCCTCTGGCAACTCATTCGTCCCGGCGCCAATCCGTGCCGTGTTTTCGCTTTCGTCTTTTTCGCCGTCACCAGCACCCCGCAAGCTTTCGTTTTTAACGAAAAAGCCGTCTTCTGCCGCGCGACGGTTACTTTGAACACCTGCATCGGCCCCTAAGTCTCGCTGGAATAACACGAATGTGGTCAGTGCTTCGACTGCCAGTGCCGTTTCTTCCACCGTGCTGGCCAAATTTTGGTCGGGAGCGGGCCCATTCTGCGGAGCCGAACCAACGAGTTTGTCTCGCACTGACGGACCACCCCCCCAGCCGCCATCGTCATTTTGCGTTTTGAGCAAAAACCGGATTCCCCGTTGGGAAGATTCCGGGCTGACGCATCCAGCGATCAGTACACGTGAAGTTCCGTAGACTGGGTTGGTTTCATCGGGCAAATCTTGGTTGCCAAACCACAGTGGCAACCAAGATCCGTCGGGAAGCTGTTGCTGATGGATAAACTGCACCGCCTTGGCTCGTTTTGCGGGCTCGATTCTGTCGCCGATCGCTCGCAGTGCGTGTGCCGTCAAATCCACACTGCTGCGATCAAACGGCAGCTTGCCCCAACCGCGGCAAAAGGTTGGCCATCCTCCATCGCGATTCTGAAGTCCATGCAAAAAACGCTCGCCATTGTCAAATGCTTGATCAAGTTCGCTGTGCCATTTGGCGTCGACCCACTTGCGATGTTGCTTGATCGCCAGCATGGCGCCGGGAGTGTCGTCGCCGTCGGGCACCGATCCACTTAAATCCGTCCAGCCCCAGCCGCCCGGATCGGCACCCGTAAACGGATGACGCTCCTGCAGTTGGCAGCTCAAGTGCCAATCAACGAGTTGATTATTGCACCAGTTACCGTCGTCGTCCGGATCGCAAGCCAGCGCGCCGACCGAAAGGGATGTCACCCACGTGGCAAGGTTCGTGTCGATCGGCCAACTGCCATCGTCGCGAATGGAGTTCTCCAGGAAACGGCTTCCCTTTTGGCTGACTTGATGATCGGCGCGTCCCGTTGCCGCCAAGCTCATCACGACAAATGCCGTCAGCGGTGTCGCTTCTAAGTAACCGCCACTCGCGGGCTGAATCTCGACCAGCTTGTTCATCGTCCGGCCGACGCTTGCGCTGCGAATCCATCGCAGGAGGGCAAACGCACGTCGTCCATGAAAATGCCTTGCCTGTCCGATCGCGACCAACGCCGGGATCGCGTAGCTGACGACCGGGATCTGCAAAAATCGATACATCGATTGTGGAAATACCGCCGCCTCGAACGGCAACGCCTGGACATCGTTCCAGTCGACCAAGCCAGCGATAGCCAAGTTGGTCAAGATCGGGACGACAAATGTTTTGTCTTTTCCGTAGCGACGTCGCAGTCCATCGGTCGCGCCCTGTCGCTCAATGTAGGCTGCCAAGTTACGTTTGCGATCTGCGTCCAAGCTTTCACCGCAGGCTTTTTCGGCAAGTGTCGTGGCTGCCAATACCAGATAGCTGGTCGCAATGTTGCTGTGGCTCAAGTCGGTGTCGCCAAAGCCGCCGTCGTCGTTTTGCTGCGTTCGCAAGTAATCGACACCACGCCGAATCAGGTCGATAGTTGCTTCGCGAGTGGTCGGCTGGTGGATACTGACGGCCGACAACGCGCTGACTGCCGTGGCCGTGCTCAGTGCCGAAGCCGACAATTCACCGGTCCAATGACCTTGCGGCGTTCGTTCGGCGAGCAGTTCGGATCGCAATTGGTCGAGCGTTTGGCGGACCCGATCGCGTTGCTGTTGCGGCATGAAACTTGGGCTATCCGAGCGGTGGGAGAAAGTGGCTAGAAGGGGCGAGGAGCAACGGCGTGATGCCGGCTGCTGATCCGCTGCGGTTCGTTTGGCAGCGATCTAAATTTGCGTGGATTTGAGGCCGCGCACGCGATTCTGCGCGTTGTTATGTTAAACGTGATTAATCTAGGGCGTGATTTTATTCGCAGGGGGGAGCTTCTCATCCAACGCGTCAGACTCAAACAAGGCAGACTAAAGTTTATGCGGATTACATCGATGCAGCGGCGCAAATTCTTGCAGCTCACTGCTGCTAGCGGAATGACACTGGCAGCTACCGGCGCGTCAACGCGACTGTCGGCTCGCGAACCCATCGTGCGAAGCGGACCGCCAAGGTTTCAGGTTGGTTTGGCAGCCTATTCGCTGCGCGAGTACTTTTCGTTTATGAAAGGCAAGGCTCGTCCGCCCAAGGATGATGGTCCGCACATCGATATGGTCGGGTTCCTGGACTACTGTGCGCAGAATGGTTTTGATGCGGCGGAACTGACCAGTTACTTTTTCAAACCTGACGCAGACGACGCGTACTATCGAAATCTAAAACGACATGCATTCACCCGTGGCGTCACGATCGCCGGAACAGCGATTGGTAACAATTTTACAGTCGGCGCGGGGCCAAAATTAGATGAAGAGATCCAGAAAGCGATTGCTTGGATCGATCGCGCCGACGCATTGGGGGCGCCACACATTCGCTTTTTTGCGGGGACCGGAAAGCAGCTCGCCAGTGACCCGAAGCGATTGGATGAAGCCGCTGCCGCCATCAACCAGTGCGCCGAACACGCGGCATCGAAGGGCATTTTTCTCGGGGTCGAAAACCATGGGAAACTGTCGTCCGATCAAATGCTGCAGATCATGGAGCGAGTCGAAAGCCCCTGGGTTGGCATCAATCTGGACACGGGCAACTTTCAAAGTGACGACCCATACGGAGACTTGGAACGGTGTGTGCCGTATGCCGTCAATGTGCAAGTCAAGGTTGGCATGAAAACGCCTGACGGCAAACACTACGATGCTGACATCCCGCGAATCGGACGAATCTTGCGTGATGGCGGCTACCAAGGTTTTGTGATCGTGGAGTACGAAGACAAGGACCCGTACGCCAAAATCCCAGTTGTGCATCAAGAGCTACGCAAAGCGCTTGGTACTTAGCGCGAGGATTTTTTCTGAATCCAGCTCGGGCCTTATTTGAGCCCAGCGCTCTTCCCTCTTTATCAAACGACGCAAAAAGAATCAGTCATGGCATTTAGATTTCTTGGTTTCTTCGTGATGCTGGTCTCCGTCATTATTGCGGCTCAGGCTGCGGTTTCCGCCGAACTGACTTCCGAGCGATTCACGCAGTTGCACCGCGAGCTTCAGGCCGATGACGCGGCGCTGTGGCGAACGATACCGTGGAACACCGATCTACTGGTCGCTCGCCGGAAGGCTGGTCAGCAGAACAGGCCGATTTTCATTTGGGCGATGGATGGTCATCCATTGGGCTGTACGTGAAACAATGGTGTGCTCGACCGTGCGTCGACATTCGCTCATCCGCAGATCGTCCGTCTCTTGAAAGAAAAGTTCGTCCCCGTCGCGCTCGACCAGGCCGACACGCGGCGTCAGCAAGACTCCGAAGGGGACTTTTACCGGCAGCTTGCGATACAGCATTCTGCCTTTGGGCTGTCAACCAGAAACGCAAAGTCGGCGATCAGTCGAACGACCCAGGGTTTTTACATCGCGACGGCATCGGGCGAACTGTTGCTATACAACAACAATCGCGACCCAGGGAAAATGTTGCGTTTGATGAACGAAAAACTTCGTGAGTTCGCTTCAAGCCAACAGGACCAGGCCGGGGCGTCGCCTGTAGTTCTTCAATCAGATCGTGAGAGCGAATCTGAAGATAAGGTCGACCAGCGTTATGGATTCCAATCGCCGAAGGGAGGGCTGGTTGTACGTGTTCAAGCCAAGGTTTTGGGCGGGTATCCGCCGACAGATGATCCTTGGCGAGAGATCTTTCAGTCGGCGTTGTCACGCGACAATCTTTGGATTTCTGCTGTCGAACACAAGTCGATCGTGCAAGGAAAGGTCCCCGATTCACTGCTCCACCGCATCGCACGGTTTCATTTAGTCGATAACACGCGTGGCGAACCGTTGATGTGGAAGCCAGACGAAGTCAAGCGAATTAAAATGGATCTTGCCGATGGTCAGTTCACTGGATCAGCTCTGATTCATTCGTCGAACAATGATCGTGGTTATGACGCCGAAATCCGAGGAGTCATCGAAGTCGCCGACGGATCGGTTATTCGCTTTGATGTCGTGGCGCTCGGCAAATGCTGGGGCGAAGGACCGTACACTCGGAACCCGCCACCGGGCAAGTTTCCGCTCGCGATTTCGTTCACCTTGGCCGACGGTACCGACTTGGCAGACTCGCTTTCGCCGCAGGGTGCTCGAGGCTGGTTGGACGCCTATCTGCCGAAGTAGCTTCTTGGCGACGTTTGCAATCGAAAAATGAAAGCCTTATTCGGTAGCCGAGATTGGGGCGAGACCGCTGGTGCGTGTTTTGTCCAACACGTCGAGGTTTCGACACTTGAACCTGCTTCACCAATCGAGGTGCCGATTAGAGCGGCGTGTTCGCTTCCGCTGCTTTGTTTTCGCGATTTGACGCGAACGCTCGCAAGTCGTCTGCAAAGTCGGCTGCTGATGCATAGCGATCATCGGGATCGTGGGCGAGTGACTTCAGTAGTATTTTCTCCAGCGTCTTGCTGAAATTGGGATTCAATTTCGTTGGCCGCTCGACGCTGCCCGAGGCGGCTTCCTTGATTGCGGCTGATCGATCGTCGGTCGATACGACGACGGGGTGGCGACGTAGCAGCGTCATGTAGATGGTGACGCCAAGCGAATAAATGTCGCTTCGCGGGTTGACTTCATCATTCTTGCCTTTGGCTTGTTCAGGCGCCATGAAAAGTGGCGACCCGATCAAAAGTCCGTCTACCGATTCTGCAGAATCCTCGGGGCTGGTCGCTCCAAACATCGATTTGCACAATCCAAAGTCCAGGATTTTGGGTTGGTTTTCATTGTCGACCATGATATTCGATGGCTTCAGGTCACGGTGGACGACGCCATGATCGTGTGCATGCTGCAGTCCGTCACAAACCGACGCGGCTAGTTTGATCAACTCCAACGGCGACGGCTTGTTTTTGCGAATGTGAGTTTGCAGCGTGACGCCTTTGACCATATCCATTGCGATGTAGCCTAGCTTGCTGTTGATCTCCGCGTCGTAGACATGTGCCACGTTGGGATGATCCATGCGTTTCATCACTTCGATCTCTCGTGCAAACCGACTGAAGACTTGCTCGGTAGCCAAGTCGACTCGAATCAGCTTCATCGCCACAACACGCTGAGTCTCCAGCTGTGTTGCTTCCCAGACAGTTGCGAAGGCGCCTTTACCGACGACGCGGTGAACTTCGTAGCCTGGTACCTGAGGTTTTGACCACTCTGCAGGCGGGATCGCTTCGATGATTCGTTTGGCGGCAAATAGCCGACTGCGAATCACAACGGATTCGACGGGCTTGGTCAGGTAGTCATCCGCGCCGGCTTCCAGACCCGCGATCATGTCCTGTTCGGCGTCGCGGCTGGTCAAAATCACGACGTAGGTAAAAGGCCGTTTATCACTTTGCTTGATCTTGCGACACAGGGATAGCCCATCGATGTCCGGCATTTGCCAATCGAGAAAAACGATCCGCGGCGGGTCTTCGTCATTAAGCTCTCGCAACGCGTCGCGACCATTGTCGACCGTCACGGATTCGAAGTCGTATCGCTCGACGGTTTTGGCCAGCAATTTGGTCCACATCGGATTGTCGTCTGCAATCAACACTTTCATTTGATCTGGTCCTCGTTAGACGACGCCAAACGATCGGGCAACTCTTTCAGTTCGGCAAACAATTTCTTCATCTCGCTTTGAAGGGCCATCCAGGCATTCGAGATTTCCGAAAGGTCGCCGCTTCGTGCCATCATTTCCACGTCCAACGCGGCCTTGGCAGTTCGATCAGCCCCGAAAATAACGACCGATCCTTTCAATTGATGAGCAGTCCGCTGAATGCCCGCTGCATCGACGTCGTCGATGCTTTGACCGATGGCCTGGAGTTGCAGGGGACCTTCTTCGGAAAAAAGTTCCGCCACGGAAAGAAGCATTTCCGGATCTCCGCCCGTGAACGTCAACGCTTGATCGATATCGATAATCGATTCAGATTTTGGCGACGCGGCCACAGTCATTTCCCTGCGAGTAATGAATTCAGCTCAAATCATAGCGCATTTTTGACACCGCCGTACAAGACATCCGTCGCAGTTGGCGGCGTTTGCCCAAGAAGGCTGCCAGGGCTTCGATAGGCCGCGGGGCACGCCGGCGATTTTGGGCTACTTTTGGTGGAAAGAATCGCTTTGAACAATCTGGTGGATCAGTTCTCTGAATCCCCAGTCCGACGATTCCACGCGGTTCAAAATTTGCTCCACGTCGGGTCGATCGTTCGCCGTGACGGATCGGCCCATTGCATAGGCGAGCAGTTTTTCGGTTAGCGATTTTGCAAACGGACGCTGCCGCTGCATTAGCAACGCCTTCAGCCCAACGATGTCGTCAAACGATTGTCCGTCCGGCAGCTTTCCCGAAGCATCAATCGGTGTGCGACGGTAGTGGGTTCGCCAACGACCAATGGGGTCGTAGTTCTCCAAAGCAAATCCCAGCGGGTCGATCTTGCGATGGCAGTCATTGCAACTGGCGATTTTGCGGTGCTTTTGCAGTTGTTCGCGAATCGTTTTTGCGTTGCGCGTATCCGGATCGAGCGGTTCGACATCGGGCGGCGGCGGTGACGGAGGCGTGCCCAGGAAGTTTTCCAACACCCAGACGCCGCGAACGACCGGGGATGTGTCGATCCCATTCGCTGACACTGTCAGCACGCTGGCTTGTCCTAGTAGCCCGCCCCGGCGATCGTCGTCAAAGAGGACTCGCTGAAAATCAGGGCCAGGGGGAGCATCGATTCCGTACATCATCGCCAACCGCTTGTTGGCAAAGCTGAAATTTGAATCGATGAAATTGACCAAACTAAGATCCTGGTCGATCAAGTGGCGTGCGAACAGCTGTGATTCGGTTCGCATCGCAGTCACCAGGTCGTATTGGTAGTATTCCCTAAAGATTCCGCGGTCTGGCGGAGCCGCACCCAGGTCGCGAAGCGTGAGCCAGCTATCTAGAAATCCATGAATCATCGCGTCGGACTGTGGGGCATTCAGCAAACGGTCCACTTCGCGACGCAAGGTTCCATTGTCGGCAAGCTCACCGGATTCGGCTAGGTCGGTCAGTCGCTGGTCGGGCATGCTGGACCACAAAAAATACGCTAGTCGTGAAGCGAGCGCGTGGTTGCTAAGCGTTTTGCGTTCACCTTCATCCAGATAAAGAAAGCTGGGGGAACACAACACCGCTTTGATGCCATCGCCAAAAGCTTGTAGCGAGTTGCGTCCACCCGACTTTCGGCTCTTGATCAATGTCAGCACGCGATCTAATTCATCACTTTTGACTGGTCGCCGGTAGGCACGCGTCATGAAGCGGACGAGATGTTCTCGCAGTTTGTCAGTCTGCAAATCGGCGCCACTGGCAGCGTTCTCGAGATCCTTGCCCAGTAATTCTCTCTGGCTGCGTGTGGGCCATTGGGAAAACAGTGGCCCTCGGATTTCGATTTCGTGCAGTCGGATCTGAGGAAGCTTGCCGTGTTGAATGGCATTGAAACGTTTGGCAACGATCCCGTTGGCGATGTTGTCGGGGAATTGATCAGGATATTTTTTGATCAGTTTCGTCCACAGGCTGCGAGCGTCCATCAAGCCGTTGCGAAACGTAAATCGCGGCGTGAATCCTTTGTCTAACCAGACCCGAGTCGTGTACCACTTCTGTTCGTCGGCTAGTTCAATCTCGGCCAACAGTGGTTCGATCGGTTGTGGCAAATGCAGTTTGCCCACTCTGCGGTTGCCAGGCCGGATGCCAAGTCGCAGCGGTTCGGCGCGGTCGGTCCCCAAGAACTCGTCATCGTAGGGATGAAAGCGATTGACGGCTTCTGCTTTGATTTTGATTTCATAAAAACCATCGATCGGCACTCCGTCGCGGAACTGATCGATGGGACCGTACGCACCCTCATGTTTGTCGGCACCGATGACATCATACAACGTCATGTGCGAAAATTTATTCGTCTTGCGGTGAACTTGATCGATCTCGGGCTGCTGGCGAAAGCCACTGCGAAACGTCCACGTTTGCGGCTTGGGTTGATCGATCGGACCGATCGCACGCTGGACGACTTGATCTGCTGCCGTCAAATAACGCGACAGCAGATAGCCTGATGTGACCAAGGCTTCGCCATTGTTGTCCAAGTGTTCGACGGTTTCGTCCTTGGGAAACGTTGCGGTCGGGTCGAACATTTGCATGTTCAGATGCAGGAGATCACGAACCGTGTTGCTGTATTCCCTTGCATTCAATCGTCGAAGTGCCGTTACGCCGTGGGCCGTCGAACGCATTTGGTGATGCATCTCGATGCGACGTGTTAACCATTGAATAACGCGACGACGTGACGTGTCCGAAGGTTGTTTTTCGTCGGCGGGAGGCATTTCTCCCAGATTCAATTGGTCCAGGATGTCTTGGTAATCCACCAACACGTTCTCGTCGGCAATCGATCCGTCGAGCCAGTCAAAACGACGGTCCCCTTTCTGTGCGTCAGCGCCGTGGCACCGCATGCAGTGTGTCGACAAGAAGGGCGCAATGTCCGATTTAAAACCGGCACTGGCTTGGTTTGATCGCTGGTCTGCGGCAATCGATTTTGCACCAACGACGGCGCAGTACGCGCACGCAAGCCCGACCAAAAAAGTTCTCACTTGCATCATGCCCAATCCAGAGTGCCGGTGCTGTTCGCAAAGCGATCCGTTTCTACACCGAACTGCTGCAGCATCGTCGTGAACAAGTTGCAAAGCGGGACGCGCTGTTTGGATTCTGACGGGTACTGTTTGTGCGTGCCGTGCTGAAAACCGCCACCTGCTAAAACAATTGGCAGGTCCGTATTGGTGTGTGAATTGGCGTTGCCCATGCCACTTCCAAACAAGGCCATCGTGTTGTCCAGCAACGTCTTGTCGCTACCAGGCTGCTCAATGGACTTTAGCGTTTTCAGAAATCTCGCAAACTGCTGAACCTGATACGTTTCGATCTGGACTAGCAAATCGATGCTGTCCTGAACCTGTCCGTGGTGCGAAAGTCCGTGGTAGCTCTTGCGGATTCCCAGATCGGACGCAGCAAAGCTGCCGCCAACTTCCAGCGTTGCAACTCGCGTGGAATCGGACTCAAGTGCGAGTGCGATCAAGTCGTACAGTTTTGGCAAATCATGGGTTAGGCCTTCGTCCTCCGGTTCGTCGACATGCGGCTGAGGCTTTGGGATCGTCTGCCAGTGTTCGTCCAATTTTAGTTTTGATTCGACTTGCCGAACCGATGCAAGGTAATCATCAAGTTTACGTTGATCATTTTTGCTGATACGCCGGCCAAGTGACTTGGCGTCGCCCAGTACCGAATCAAGGATCGATTTTTTCAGAGCGATCTGGTCCGAAGCTTTTCGTTTGTCGCTCGCTGTGCCATCGATAAACAACTGACGAAAAAGGTCTCGCGGACCGGTGATCGGTGGAACACGGGTTCCCGTTCGCGTCCAACTGATTCGACATCCGCCGTGAAGACCATCTTCGCTACCGATGGTCAGCGATGGAAAACGTGTTTGTGAACCAACATGCTCGGCCGCACGCTGATCCAGACTGATTCCGCCATCGGGCATTCCCCGTGCCTCGGTCGCTTTGACGCCGGTCAAAAAAGTGTGCACCGCGAAGTGGCCGCCTTTCTGTCCGTGATCCAAGTGCGAAAACAGCGTCATGTCGTCGCGATGGTTCTCCAGCGGCTGCAGCAGAGGCGACAATTGATAGTCTGCGCCGTCAGTCTTGGGCCAAAATGCACCGGGGTACATGCCGAATTCGTTGCCGATGCAAACCATGCGCATCGGAGCCTCGGTGCTGGGGGCAGCAGCTTTTGTGCGTTGCGTGGTCTCCAGGGCAGGTAAAGCAATCGATACACCCGCTGCTTTCAAAAACAAACGTCGGCGCGGATCAGCACTAGACATCGCAAAAATTCAGTGAGGAAGGATATTCTGGCGGGACCGTGGCACACGGCCGGCGGCCGCACTTATTCTAACAGGCGTGGCACACGCGTTCTATGCTGAATCGACCGACTATCCTTTCAGCCTGTGCGATTTACAAGTTTGCCGCCAGAGACGCATGCTTTTCTAAGTTCGACCCCTGAGAGAATTGGCGATGTTGCGATGCACTGTTTTTCTAGCGTTTACGTGCTGTGGGGCAATCTCGGCTCAGGCGCAGCCTGCGACGGACTCGCGGTTCAGAACGCTTGTTCTGGACGAGACTTTTCAAAGTGAAGGTGCAACGGTAGCCGATATCGACGGCGACGGAATTTCGGACATTGTGTCGGGGCCATTCTGGTATGCCGGCCCCGATTTTGATCGGCGTCGCTCGTATACGTCGCAAAAAGATTATTCGATCAAGGCCTACTCGGATCACTTCTTTTCGTTTGCGGGTGATTTCAATCACGACGGCCACACGGATATCTTCTCGATACCGATTCCCGGTGGCCAAGGCGTCTGGTTTCAAAACCCTGGCAATGCAGGCCTGACCGACGCGGCTCAATGGCAACGCCACGTCGCTCTGCAAAGCGTCGACAACGAATCCCCTTTGTTGGCTGATTTCAACGGCGACGGAACGGCTGACTTGATTTGTATTCACGCCGGCGAGCTGGGGTATGCTTCGCCACAGCTCCACGACCCCACTTCAGAGTGGGAGTTTACCGCTATTTCGCACGGCCGGCGACTTTCCCGTTTTACACACGGGCTTGGTATCGGCGACGTCGATGGCGACGGTCGGCTGGATTTGTTGGAGTCCAACGGATGGTGGCAGCGAACGGATGACGAAGACAACCAGTTCCAGTTTCATGCCCAAAAGTTTGCAGCGTCGGGCGGATCGCAAATGTTTGCGTACGATTTCGACGGAGATGGTGATAACGACGTCGTCTCGGTGCAAAACGCACATGGATTCGGATTGAGCTGGTTCGAACGTCGCGGCAATCGAGACGACGATTTTCTATTCGTCGAGCACGCCATCCTTTCGGACGACAGCGACGACAATTCGCGGGGACTCGCACTGTCCCAGATGCACGCCATGGGACTGGCGGACATGGATGGTGACGGTGTCAAAGACATCGTGACTGGCAAACGCTTTTTCGCACACGGCGGAAAGGACCCCGGCGCGTACGAGTTGCCTGTGTTGGTGTGGCTGCGGACGGTACGCGGCGACGCTGGTGTCGAATTCGATCCGCATCTGATTCATTCTCGAAGCGGTGTCGGCACGCAGGTGACTTTGAAGGACGTCGATCGCAACGGCCACGTCGACGTCATTGTTGGGAACAAGCTAGGCACGTTCGTCAGTCTTAACACGGGCGTCGCGGGAAAGGGGCTGCCAGAGAGCGACCAGCCTTTTTCGTTGGTCGGGTCGAACCAGATGTCGCTGGCTGTTCGCGCAACCGAAGCGTTATCGCCAACCGAAGAGTTGGCCACCTTTGTGCTACCCGATGGATTCGAAGTGCAGCTCTTTTCGGCCGAACCGGACATTGCCAAACCCATGAACATGGCTTTCGATGCGCGTGGCCGATTGTGGGTTAGCAGCAGCGAAGAGTATCCCTACGCAGCATCCGGCGATGAAAAACCGCGTGACACGATCAAGATTTTGGAAGATACGACCGGGGACGGGCACGCCGATCGCGTGATGACTTTTGCGGACGGTCTAAATATCCCGATCGGTTTGTATCCGTATCGAGACGGAGTGATCTGCTTCAGCATTCCAAATGTTCTGTTTTTGCGAGACACCGATGGCGACGATCGAGCGGACCAACGCGATGTTCTTTATGGGCCAATGGATACGTCGCGAGACACCCACGGTTTGTGCAACGCTTTTACGCGAGGGTTCGACGGTTGGCTCTATGCCTGCCATGGTTTCAACAATCAATCGTCCGTGGCAGGTACCGACGGACACAAGATCACGATGCAGTCCGGCAATACCTTTCGAATGCGATTAGACGGTTCGCGGATCGAGCATTTTACTCATGGGCAAGTGAATCCCTTTGGCATGGCCCTGACACCCGACGGCGATCTGCTGACGGCCGATTGCCACACCAAGCCGCTTTCGTTGTTGCTTCGTGGCGGGTTTTATCCCAGTTTCGGAAAACCTCATGACGGTGTTGGGTTTGTGCCCGAAGTCATGCAGCATTTGCACGGCTCGACCGGAGTCGGGGGCGTCGCCATCTATCACGACACGCGTTTTCCAGATGTGTTTCGCGGCAACGCATTCGGCGGCAATGTGATGACCAGCCGAATCAATCGCAACTCGATTCGCAACGAGGGATCGACGATCGTGGCCACAGAAGAACCTGATTTGTTGGTGTCGGGCGACCCATGGTTTCGTCCGGTGGATCTTCAAGTCGGTCCGGACGGAGCGTTGTACGTTGCCGATTTTTACAACCGAATTATTGGCCACTACGAAGTTCCTTTGACACACCCGGGACGCGACCGAAAACGAGGACGCATTTGGCGAATCGTGTACACGGGATCGGACGATCGAAGGGATGGCGGAAGTCGTTTGCAACCGACGCCGGCAATCAACGCCATTGGCATCTCCTCCGACTGTCCCTCGGTTGACCAAGCGATGGCGGATTTGCGTTCAGCAAACTTGCCAAAACGACTCGCTGCCGTTGATGCACTAGTGGACCAGCATCATTCAAAATCGGTTGCTTTGATCCAGGATCGTTTGGAGCATGCCGACAACCCGGACGAAATCGTGGGGCTTGCCTGGGGATTGGAACGGCTGCAGAAACTTAATGATTCGATGTTGCAACGTCTGGTTCAGTCACCGGCGTATCGCGTCCGTCTGCACGCGTATCGAATCTTGGAATCACGCGATGAACTGGCGGCACAGTGGACAACCGTTTTGCAAAGTGGCTTTGCCGATCCGGATGCCAGAGTTCGACGCGCAGCCGTGTCGGCATCGAGTCAACATTTGCGGCAATCGTCCATCAAGTTGTTGATGCAGCTACATCGGCAAACACCAGTCGGCGATGTGCATTTGTCGCACGCGACCAAAATGGCACTCCGCGATCACTTGTACAATGACCGTTGGTTTGAAGCCGCGACACAGAATCTGAGTGCCCCCGAAAGTGAGCTTACTACCAGTCTGTGCTTGGCGATCAAGACTGCTGCGGCAGGTCAGTTTTTGGTCGACCACCTCGATACAATCAGTGACGCCGACACAAGTATATTGAAAGAGTACCTGACGTTTGCATCTCGCTACGCCAAGCGAGATCAGCTTGCCAGCGTGATTGATTTGGCGCAGGACCGGTTCTCCAATGACTTGGCGTTGCAGTTGGAGTTGATGCGAGCGATCCGCGCTGGCATCCAGCAGCGGGGCGACACCCTTCCGGCGGTCTTAAAGGAATGGGGCTCCCGTTGGGTGGCCAGGAAACTAGGCATCGATACCAAAACGTTGAATCCGACCGCGTTGCAATACGTGCCTCCAATTGCCTGGAAGCCCGTCGCCAAATCGAATGGAGACGAGCCCGCTGAATGTTGGTCCCTGTCCAGTAAACGCAGTTCGGCCGATGGACAGCAAAGTAGTTTGCTGCACAGTAGTTTTCCTGGTGGTGAGCAGCAAACTGGGGTGCTCAGGAGCGACGACTTTGTTTTGCCAATGCGTTTCACGTTTTATGTGGCAGGACATGACGGACACCCCAGCAAGCCGATGCAAAACAAAAACAGGGTGCAGATTTGTGACGCCTCTACTGGGCAGACACTGAAGTTGTGGAGCCCGCCGCGAAACGACACGGCGCAATTGGTCACTTGGCAGACCGATCAAGACGCAGGTAAGAAGGTGTTTGTTAAATTGATCGACGGCGATTCCGCATCAGCATACGCTTGGCTGGCCGTGGGGCGATTCTCCGAACCGCGTTTGAATCCCAGTCGATCGACGGAAGACTTTCATTTGGCCGCCGATGTGGTGAAAGAGTTTGGTCTGGTAGCGATGCGTGACACGATGGCTATTCTGCTCCAACTCGACTCACTTGATTCCACCACGGCCGTTGCGGTCGCCCAAGCCACGATTGCTGCTAGTGGCCGCGATGATTCGTATGCCAACGCCATCGCAAGTTTGTTGGCGGTCGATGGGGTGGATGCCGCCACACGGACCGCCATCGTGGCGGAGATTCTTTCCGCGAACACAGATCAACGCGAGAAGCAAAAGCCAATCGCGCGCAAACTCATTGCGAAAGCCGTTTCGATTGCGAGTTTTGATGACCAACGGCTTGTTGCGTCCCAGCTTTGCAATGACCCAATCGGTGCGGCTTTATTGCTTGATTTGATTGAATCAGGGGCTGCATCGCGGGATCTGATTCGCGATGGCGAAATCGACGCAAAGCTGACGACCCTTCTGAATTCAGTGGACCGCCAGCAGCTTGCCACGGTCCGTGAATCATTGCCACCAAACAACAAGACGCTTGAAATTCGCATTGCAGCCAAACGGAAGTTACTTGCCCGGCGGCTGGGATCGGTTCCAAAGGGGGCGGCGCTGTTCAAACAGCAATGCGGTGTTTGTCATCAAGTCGCCGGGGTGGGCCAGCAGGTGGGGCCAAACCTGGACGGGATCGGTAAGCGAGGGCTTGAGCGTTTGACTGAAGATGTTTTTATGCCGAACCGAAACGTTGACGTGGCATTTAAATCGTCTTTAGTGTTGACCGATGACGGGCACGTTTACACAGGTCTGATCAAACGGACCGAGGGCAAGCAAACGGTGATGGTGGACAGCCAAGGAAAAGAGATCGCGATTGATTCCGACGTGATCGTCCAAACCAAGGCAACTCATCGCTCGGCCATGCCCGACAACTTTTCGGAATCCCTGACCGACGCGGCGTCGCAAGATTTGTTCGCATTTCTGCTGTCGCTCTAGGGAGTGCGTCGGCAAGTTTGTGCTTTGGGGCCTGCCTAGTGTTCTTCTGAGCACGGCGTGCTTAGGGACACACCGTGCTTATCAATACACGACTCTCTGTTCGGTGCTGGCTACCAGATTTGCTGCTTGCCCAGACGCGGATCGATGTTTTGCTGCCGGCTGATCTGCGGTCTGACTTGGCGAGCGAATTTGGCCAGAATCGCTTTTTGAGTCAATTTATTGCGTTCCGGAATGTTTGCTATTCAACCTCGCATTCTTCGCGTTACACTCATCCCCCAGAATGACGGTTCCATGGAATTTGGCGGCCTGTTTTCACAACCGGATGCACATTTGCTACTTTAGGATTACCAATGCCACGATCAAAAAATGCACGTCGCAGTGCCCGCCTGTCAACGCCCCCCCATCGGTCTTCGCGGCGCCGGTTGTTGCTGCAGCCCTTGGAATCGCGTCGGTTGTTAGTAGGCGACAATGAGATCTCCGAAGCAATCCCTGCCGTGATCGGTGTGAATACAGCGGAAATCGACAACCCGCTGGACGTTGACATGTGGTCCGTTGATCTTTTGGCAGGTCAAACGATTGGTATCGACATCGATTCGATTGATTACGTGGATGCAGCGATACGCGTTTTCGATGGAGCCGGAAACGAATTGGCCGAAGATGACGCTTCGCGTGGACCGGGGCTTGAGTATGGCGATCTCGAAGCATTTTTGACGTTTGAAGCACCAAGTACCGCTACGTATTACGTCGGCGTTTCCAGTTTCAGCAATATCAGCTACGACCCGGTAACTGGATCAGGCGCGACTGCTGGAGACTCGATCGGATTTTACGATTTGATCATCGGAGATGCTCCGGACGAATATCTGTTTATCGTCAATTCAACGGATGACAGCGGCGACACAAATCCCGGCGATGGTTTTGCGGAAGACGCAACCGGTATGACGACGCTGCGGGCAGCCATCGAAGAATCCAATGCGGTCGGTGGTGATGATTCGATTGTCGAAATTGTTTTTGATTTTGAAAATCCCCTCGACGTCTCCAATCCGTTTGCCGTACCTGACCCCACAACGGGCCGGTACATGATTCAGCCAGCGACGCCGCTTCCGGCGATCATGGAGCCCGTGTTTGCTACAGCCTACGGTCTCTTTGCCCTGAATTTTCCTCCCCTTCAAATCGACGGGCTGAACGTTTCGGGTGGCGCGACGGATGGTTTGCGGATCACCGGTGACAGCGTGGGGCTAGAAGGATTTGCGATTTCTAATTTCCCCGGCGATGGAATCGATATCTCGGGGAGTCAGGCATCGACGCTGTTTTCTAACTTGGTGTTTGATAACGGCGCCAACGGCATTCGACTGAATCAGACAGCTGACTCTTCGGTGGAGGGCAACCAAGTGTTGGACAATGGCAAAGCCGGTATCCAAATCGTCGGTGCCACGTCGACGGGCAACGTTTTGGTTGCCAACTCGGTTGGTCAAAATACTTTCGATTCGTTATCCACTCCGGAAGGAAACGGAACCTTTGGAATCCAAATCGCTTCGGCGTTAAACACGCTGATCGCCAATCAAGTCGTTGGCAACCAAAATGTCGGTATCGCGATCACCGATCCCACCGCCGATCTGAATCGGCTGGTCGGCAACTATGTCGGCACTGACTATTCGGGAGCGAATTCTGGCAATTCGTCGTTCGGGATTCTCGTGCGGTCATCCAACAACACAATCGGTGAACCGGGATTTGGAAACACGATTTCCGGGAATGGACGTTCCGGTTTGGTCTTGAGCGGGCCTTCGGCGAATAACAACGTGGTGCAAGGTAATTACATCGGCACCAATGATGACGGCAGTGTCGCGGTGCCTAATTCGGCTTTCGGTATCTTCGTTACCGGCGCGAATAATAACACGATCGGCGGCGCATTCCTTGAAGAAGGCAACGTGGTTTCTGGGAATGGCGGATCCGGTGTCGCGATCGCAACCAATGCCAGCGGAAACGTCGTGGAAGGCAATGCGATCGGTTTGAATGGAAATCGTGATGACGCGCTTCCCAATGGTTCGACTGGGATATTCCTGCGTGCGGGGGCCAACAATACTCAAATCCGTGGAAATTCGATCGCTGGTAACCCGGGGACGCAGCTATTGATCGCGGGGGCGTCGACGACGAACAATGTGGTCGCATCCAACTTGATCGGTTTGGATGATTTCGGGGCTGTCGTTCCCGGTGGCAGCAACGCAATCTTTATCCAGTCGCCTGGAAACACGGTTGGCGGAGCAACCATAAGCGAAGCGAATTTTATCGGTGGCTCAGCCACAGGAATTACACTCTCGCAGCCCAGTGCAAGCAATAACTCCATTGCCAACAACTACATTGGAAGTGATGGCTTTTTTGATTTTGGCATGACCACCGGCATTCGCGTGACAAATGGTGCTCACGAAAACACACTCGGACCAGGAAACTCCATCGGTTTCAATAGTGCTCGAGCGATCCAAGTGACTGGCAGCAACACGGTCGAAAACACGATCACAGAGAACTCCCTGTTCGACAATGGTTTTGGAATCGACCTGTTGCCTCCCGGCAACGCGCTCAACCCCAACGATGCCGGCGATGCTGACACCGGTGCGAATGAGCTTCAAAATTCAGCGACATCGCTTGCGGTAGATGTAACGATCGTTAGTGCTTCGAGTCTAAGCATCAGCATCGATTACTTCGTCGATTCCGATCCGTCGGAAGTTGCCTATCCGCTGCGCGTCGAATTCTTCTCGGCCGTGTTTGATCCGGCCAATCCGGATACGGTGCAGGGTGAGATTTTTGTTGGCTTTGATGAGTTTCAGGCGAGTGATTTCGCTAACGGAGGCACGAACTACACGGTCGTGACCAGTTCGATGACAGGGCTTGCTGGCGTGACGCACGGCACGGCAACCGTCACTGACGCGAATGGAAATACCTCCGAATTTACGACACCTGCGCTCGTCAATGTGCTCAATCCCCCATCCGTCGCTTCGGTTAACAGCAATCCTCTCAATCCACTCGATGTGAATGGACATGATGGAGTCACTCCGCTCGATTTGCTGCTCGTGTTCGATGGGTTGAGCCAACAAGCTGCGGGCGCCCACGGTGAATCGGCTGCATCGTCTGCGATGACCGATACCAATGGCGACGGCAAAACATCACCGGCCGATGCACTGGCTGTGATCAACTACCTCGCCGAACAGGCAGCACCGGTAAGTGCCTCGACTGAAGCACGTTCATTCTTGTCTGATTGGTCCGACGACGATGAAGAAGACGATGCGTTGGAGCCGTGGGACGCCGCGTTGATGGACATTGCGTGGGAAGTGTAAACGCAGGCGGTACAAGCGTTGGCTCCCAATTCGGTGATGCTATCGGATTCACACTGCCCTTTTCACAATGATGCTGCGCCGCACGATAGAATGCGTCCTTCTGGACCACTCAGTTTCTAAGTGAGGCACATCGATGGATCAACGACCGATTGATCAACCGTCTGTTTCCCGACGCCGTTGCATAAAGACGTCACTCGCTGCGGGAGCCGTGATTCCCGCCACGCTATCGTCGCGAGCTTACGCGGCCGGTTCGGACGAAATCAAAGTGGGGTTGATTGGCTGCGGAGGGCGTGGGACCGGTGCGGCCGCGCACGCGATGTCCACTGGCGAAAACGTACGCATCCGAGCGATGGCGGATGCCTTTGATGACCGTCTGGAAAGCAGTCACAGTTCTCTGGCCCGTGGCAAAGCTGGCAAGTCCAAGGTTCAGAAGGGCAACGGATTTGGGGGCTTGCTGGATGTGCCGCGCGATAGGCGTTATGTCGGGCTGGATGCATATCGCCGTATCATCGATTCCGACGTCGACTTGGTGATTTTGACGGGCCCTCCCGGGTATCGGCCATTGCACTTTGAATATGCCGCTAAAGCGGGCAAACATGTGTTCATGGAAAAGCCACTGGCGTCGGATCCGCATGGGGTACGGCGCATTCTTGCAGCGAACGAGATCGCACGCGAGAAAAACTTGAAGGTCGGTGTTGGGCTCCAGCGTCACCATCAAGCGACTTACCAAGAAGCCATTCGGCGGATCCACGCGGGCGAAATTGGCGACGTGGTGTCGATGCGATGTTTTTGGAATGGCGGGCCGCCGGCCAAGTCAGCGATTCCGCGCGAAGACAAAACCGAATTGGAGTACCAAGTTCGCAATTGGTATTTCTTTGATTGGCTCAGTGGCGATCACATTTGTGAACAGCACATCCACAACTTGGATATCTGCAATTGGGTCAAAGGAGTTCATCCGGTTTTGGCGGTCGGAATGGGCGGCAGGCAAGTGCGGACGGATAAACGATTTGGCAATATCTTTGACCACCATGCCGTTGTCTACACGTACGCCGACGGCACCAAAATGCACAGCTACTGTCGTCAAATGCGAGGATGCGAAAATTTGGTTGCCGAGCAAATCGATTGCACCGAAGGAACTGCAGAGCTAGGGACGGGATCGTGTGTGCTAATGGGCCGCGGAAAAGAAGTATGGCGTACCCCACGAAAACGGGGCGACGATTACGTCAGCCCCTATCAAGTCGAATGGAACGAACTGGTCGAGTCAATTTTGACCGACCGTCAACACAACGAAACCGATTACGGCGCAAGCAGTACGATGACCGCGATCATGGGGCGATTGGCCACCTACAGCGGTAAGGAAATCACTTGGGATGAAGCCTTCAATTCGGAGAAGCGTCTTACAACGGATGCTGAATCGTGGGACGCCGACACGCCGATCAAGCCGCTCAGCGACGGATCGTATCGGGTGGCGATTCCCGGAGTCACGAAAGTCGTGTGAGTCCTGTTCTGCAATCACATGTCCGACGGGGAGCCAACTTAGGTTCCTTGGTTGGATGACCGTGTAAACGCAGTCTTTGGCGTGTCGTTTGACTTGGAGCAATTATGAAGCGTCGTGAATTCATCGTTTCGAACGGAGTTGCCGCTTCGGTTGCCGTTCTTGGGACTGCCAGCGCGCAGCCAGCTGCGGACGCATTTACGTTGAGATACGCCCCGCATTTCGCGATGTTTGAAAAGTCCGCCGGAGATGATTTGCTGGATCAATTGCGTTTCGCTGCAAGTCATGGATTTAGGGCTTGGGAAGACAACCCAATGATGGACCGTGATGTCGCGGTGCAGACCGAAATCGCCCGAGAGATGGAGAGGTTGAAAATTGAGATGGGTGTGATCAGTGCGCTGAAAGGAATGTGGAAACAAGTCAATTTCGCGGGGGATGATCAAGATCTGCGAGACGAAGTTTTGTCGCGGATGAAGTCGGTGGTGGAAGTTGCCAAACGAGTCAATGCGACTTACTTGACGGTCGTCTGCGGTCTGTTAGATCCCAAGCTCCCCATTGGTTATCAAACTGCTAACTGCATTGATTTGCTCAAGCGTTGTTGCGACATCGTCCAGCCGCACGGAATGGTGATGGTTCTGGAACCATTGAATCGCAAACGCAACCACCCGGGCGTCTTTTTGTCCGAATCGCCGCACGGCTATTTGATCTGCAAAGCGGTGAATCGAAGTTCTTGCAAATTGCTGTTTGATATCTACCACCAGCAGATCACCGAAGGCAACTTGATTCCTAATCTCGATCGATGCTGGGACGAAATCGCTTACATCCAATGTGCGGACAATCCCGGACGAAAAGAACCTGGTACCGGAGAGATCAACTACGCCAATGTCTTTCAGCATTTGGCCGGGAAAGGATACGACGGAATCATCGGCATGGAGCACAGCAACGCATCCAAAACAATCGCAGGCGAGCAAGCGGTGATTGATGCCTACCACTTGGTCGATCCGGTGAATCGGCCAAGCTAATTGCCTGCGGTGAGTTGTTGGGAATGGAAATGTTTTCGCACTTGAGAAATGCGTTTCGCTGATGCGATGGTGGCACTGTTACCTCGTCTTGGTTTGCCACGCGTTCATCTGGTTTTCACATTGCGACTAGGGGAGGCAAGTTCCCCATTCTGAGTTTTGCAACGGACGTCTCTAGGTGCGTTGCGCCGCGCGAATCTGACTAAAGTGATCTCTGCATCATTTTCTAACACTCTCGCTACGCAATCTAAATAAAGCATCGCTCTAATCCTGGCCGATCGAGCCAACGAGTGGGATTCATTCTGCTAGGCGTGTGGGTCTGTCACATACATGCCGTCGTGCTGGTTTCGATTGAGGTTTAGTTCCTTTTCCGTACCGCTCTACACAAAACGAGAGAGTAAACAGATGCAAAACACACTCGGCTTGGCGTCGCAATCCAAGCGTTCCCAAGAACGCTGCGGCCTGCCAGTGAAGGAGTCCCTTGGCTCCCGAAACGAAGTTGCAAAACGCAACGCGTTTACGTTAGTCGAACTGTTAGTTGTGATCGCGATCATTGGCATTCTCGTCGGTTTGCTTTTGCCGGCTGTTCAGTCCGCACGCGAGGCTGCTCGAAGGATGCAGTGCCAGAATAATATGAAGCAGTTGGGACTGGCCATGCATAACCACATGGCCACCCACGGAGCGTTTCCTCCTGGAAACGTCAACTACGACGAAAGTGGAAACCGATTCAAAACAGGTGGATGGCAACACGGTCAAAACGAATTGGGATGGACTTGGTTGCCAATGTTGTTCCCCTTCATCGAACAACCTGGGCTTTGGCAGCAGGTAAATATTTGCGAAGACGATCGGGCCGATGACCACACATCGAACCCCTGCGACCACTGCGAGTACATGGCGTCCAACAACCACTTCGGACGCGATCAACTGGGAGGTTTTATCAGTTGCCCCTCGGCTCCTGCTCCGGTCACTCAATTCACCGATGGGACCTACGGTCTGGAATCGCTCGCCAAAGGCTGCAACTACGCCGCATCGTGGGGATCTGGAAACATGTTGTCATGGGAATCGTCCGAAACGCGTGGCGCGTTTGGAACGTACTACGTTCACCAAGACAAGATCATCAAGCCTGGCGTAGGAAGCACGGTTGCAGCGGGCGATCGGTTTCAGCAACGCAATGGCATGAAGAGCCGTGATTTTCTGGACGGGCTGAGCAATACGATTGCGCTGAGTGAGATCGTCGCGTCCGACGTGGGCGGCGGCTCATTGCCGGCGACCGACATCCGCGGCGTATGGATGTCGCCAGCGATGGGAGCCAGCATCTTTTCAACTTTCTTGAATCCTAACGCGAAGGAGAAAGACACGTTGGCGGCATGTGACGACACGATTACCGGAATCAATCAGCCCTACATGGAATGTTTGCAAGTGCGTGATACGGCGGATGTTTACGCCGCGTCGCGAAGCCATCACGTGGGCGGCGTCAATACGCTTATGGCTGACGGCTCTGTTCGGTTTGTGTCCGAATCGGTCGACAACATTAGCATCTGGCAACCGATGGGCACCGCGCAGAACAGTGAGGTCATCACCATCGAATGACCCGCGGAGGATTCGATTCCGACGGTTTCAGCGAAAGTGTTTTGTCGCTTTCGCCCCATTCGATTTCAACGCTCAACTACAAAGCTTTATCATTTAACTACAAAGCAATTCAATGAAAAAAATCAATCTAACCGCAGAGCTACTCTTCGTCTTGTTGCCAGTTTTGGCTTGTGTCACCGGCTGTGGATCATCTGAGGCCCTGACATCCACGGATCAACAGAACGCCTACGCACGCGTCACGGGACTTGGAGATGTCGCGTCGGACGAGTCTGCGTTTTCCGAAGCATTTGTGCCGGGAAGCCTGCCTGAAAATCGCAAGGACTACACAAAGTTCGGCTACGACATTGGCGGTGTGGCGACATTCGAGGGCGATACAGCCGTGATTCCAGTTACGATTTTTGGCGGCGTCTACGATTCGGCTCAAGGCGATCGTGCGGGAAGAAAGCCATCCAGTCAAAGTGAGATTCACAAAAAGTGGACGCTCCAACAGGTCGATGGGGATTGGAAAATCAAGGACGCGCCGTTGACTTAGTGCGGCGGATAGGACGACAGGCGGACCAGAGCAAATCGTTCTGGAATCCGCCGTCGGGTTGCGTTTTCATTTGCGGAAGAGCAAACCCCTCCGTTCCGTGTGCTTTCGAGGCAACACTTGTTAGGTGGACCGCCGAAATGCTTCGCGGGGCTGCTAATCAGATAGTTTTGTGGCCGCAGCAGGGATGCTCTTTGGGTGTCGTGCTGCGTCCTTCGTTTAACTCACCTCAGAGCAGACCCTCGCTTGTGAATCAAAAGTCTTTCTTGGGAACTTGCATTGTGGTTTTGTTTAGCTCATTGGGCGGCATGGTGTATTTAACCAGCCCACGTATCTCAGTAGTGTCAAGCAGGTCGTCCCGTTCTTCGGTGCAAACGATCGAACGTTCTAATCGGTACGCTGAATCGAATCCGGGCACTCCACTTGCAGGACCTACGCTGCAAACGAAGCAACGGACGGAGCAGTGGAATCAGTTCATTCCCGCTCAGTTTGCGGGCGATCAGGCATGCAAGTCGTGTCATCCGATGCAGTTCGAAGCCCATCAACGGTCAGGGCATTCACATACTCTGACGCCGATGGGAGCCACCGAATTTGCGAAAGAGCTTACAAGCCAAGGTACCTATCAGGATTCGCGTCGCAGTCAAACTTTTCGATTCAAGATTTACGAAGGCAAGTTCCGCATGCTCCACGCTCATCAAACCATTGGCGTCAATTGGTTGGTCGGATCAGGTCAGCATGCACAAACGCCAATTGCGACGAATTCAGCGGGCACAGAAGGCGTTGAGATTCGCTTAAGTGCATTCGGCACGGACCGCACGATTGGGTTGACACCCCATCACGATCGCTTCGATTCATTCCGGGCGGCTAGTGAGGAGTGTTTTGGGCGTCCGATGGACGTCGCCGACGTGCGATCATGCTTGGGATGTCATTCGACGGTGATTCCGCCCAAGGAATTGCCGCTTGATTCGGCTGTCATGATTTCCAATGTGGGATGCGAACGGTGTCATGGTCCGCGCAAATCGCATGCGATATTGGCAAAATCCGGACGGGCCGACGAGGTCAAACCGATGATCGGTTGGGAGGATCCCGAGCAATACATGCGGACATGCAGTGCGTGTCACCGCGACGAGACGACGGTGCGTGCCGAAACACCCGAGAGTGACCGAGTGCGTTTTCAGCCTTACGGTTTAAAGCGAAGCAAGTGCTATCTTGAATCCGAGACTCCCATAACTTGTTCGACTTGCCACGATCCGCACGATGCTGTTTCTTTGGATCGGGACGTCTATGTGGCTCAGTGCCAAGAGTGTCATCAGCCAACTTCGTCGGCGCGATGCACTTCGCGGCCGCGCGGGGACTGCGTCGAATGCCATATGCCAAGAGTCCAATGGACGGGTGAGATTGCTTTTCACGATCACTACATTCGCGTCCATGACGCGGGCGATGACGCAGAGGATCCTAGTCGTATCGTCCAATCAGCGGACGCCAGTCCAGCGAGGCAGCCATGACAGTTGCAGCGATTCAATCGCATCCTGCTGAACCAAAGAATAAGACACGGCAGCCAAGCCGTCAGCAGCGGGATCAAGCCATAGGAACACGCCAAGTTTCTACGACGATCGATTCGTCGGCAGCAACGGGAGCCGATCCATCGGTGACACAGAAATCGAAAGGTGGCTATTTGTTTTCGCCACTAATTGATTGGTTGTTCGTCGCCAATGTTTTGTGGCCTTTGGTCTTGCTGGTCGATTGGGCGGGCGGAATGGATGCGCACGAAGGAATGCTGTTCTGGCAAATCTTTTTTGTCACGGCGCCCCATCGCTGGATCACGATTGTCTTGGTGTCCGTCGATCACCATCGGTCCCAAGATCGGCGGTGGTTGTTTGCTTCGCTTGCGTTGGTGATTCTGGGGGCCTGTTTGGTCGTCCAATTTGGGACCGGATCACTTCTGTGTCTCGGTTTGATCGACTACGTGTGGAATGCTTGGCATTTCTCTTCGCAGCACCACGGGATTTTTCGCATTTATCAGCGTAAGGGGACGTTCCGCGAATCAAAGCTGGCGGGCTTGCTGCGAAAGGCTCTCTTCCGTGGTTTTATGCTCTACGTGATCGCAAGAGTCGCCGGCTTCGGTTGGAGCGATGGCGAGGGAATGGTCGATTCGTCGATAGCCGGTTTTGCCGGCGATACGTCGGCCGGTCAAATCAACGCCGTATCTGCGTTTGCCTCAGTCGATCTGTTGATGTTGGCGATTCCGTCTTATTTTGTCGTCACAGAGTTGGCACGACTTTGTGTGGCCAGAACGGCCAAAGTTGCCAGCGTAGTTTATTTGATCAGCGTGATGACTCTCTTTACGTCAATGCTGATGGCGGCGCACTTTCAAAATTCACATTTGGTCATTCAGTTGGCTGTCGCCTCCGCAATTTTTCATTCGATGGAATACATGTCGATCGTGACGTGGACCGTTCGCAAGCCCGTTGCATCGCCCAAGGAAAATCCTCTCAGCCAATTGTCGCAGGCTTGGTTTTTGTTCCTGTGCTTCTTTGTGGTTGTAATCGGAGTGGGCAATTACATTCTGTCGCTTGGATTCGTTGAGTGGTGGGTGACAATCAACCTGATTGTTGCTTTTTGGCATTACTGTTTTGACGGGATCATTTGGAAACGTGGCCCAAAGCCAGGTGGAACCCCAGTGCCTACGAGTGGAACATGACGGCGGTTATTGGGCCTAGCACATCACGTCAAAGTCTTGTCCGGCTCGCAATGTTGGCTGCCTGTGTGGTCTTTGGTGCGGGCTATTGGGGGCTGGATTTCGGCGATGGCGAATTGAAGATCTTCGGTCGTTGGGATGTGCTAGCAGTCTGCACGCTGTCAGCTTTGCCGATCGCAGTGTTGATTGCTGGGCAAGTTGCTAGGCAATCTAAAGTGGTTCGCGGTATTGCGGGTGGCTTGTCGGCGATTGCGATTGTGTTGTGCGTTTACGCGGATGGTGATGCGGGAGCTTTATTGAGTGCGAGTCGCTTGAGCGTCTCTGCGTTTCATGGACTCCTGGCCGTTGCAGCGACAACGCTTGTCATTTCAGTCTTATCGGTTGTTCGTATCGGTAAAGACCGCGAATTGGGTTTGTCCTGTTCGCGCAGAGTCGGGCTTTTATTTGCCGTGATGGCGGTTGCCTTGCCGAGCGTCTACACGGACTCGGTATCCAAAACGATGACGAACCAATTGAATCGGGCTTTGTCAAATCAACGTACCGTAAAAGCAGCTGCCTACGCTAGAAAGTTGCGGCACCTCCGTCCGAGAGCCCGCATCGGCGACGTGGCGATTGCGACATTGATTGAATCATTGCAGAGTCGCATTGCTGATCTGGAAGCGGTTGCTAGTCGCTCATTGTCACCGCGTTCGCCGGCTTCATCGCTTGCAAACCGTGTGACAGCCCTGGTTCAGTTGGAGCATCTTGATGAAGCCCTGATCGCCATCCGGCCTTTGCTTTCAGGGGACAAGTTTCATCCAGCGAGCTTTGATTTCTATGGTCTTTGTTTTCAACGTCTGGGTGATCCGGGGCAAAGTCTGATTGGTTATCAGATGGCGATTCAGTTCTGGGCAGATCAACCCGATTCGATTCAGAAACGTCAAAGTCTGGAGAGTGCTTGGAAAGGTGTTGCCTTTGCCGCACGTCAGCTAAGTAACCGAAGGATGGAAGAGCGAGCGTTTCACGAACTGCTGGCTGTTGCTCCGGCCGCGTCCAATCACCTTTTACTGGCTCAGTGTTACAAGGAACACCAGAAGATGGCATTGGCCGTCAAGCACGCAAAGCAAGCCGCTGCGATGGATCCGGCATTGCAGCCTCGCCTGGAGGCGATTTCGGCTTCGATTGCCCGGGACCACTTGGGATGTCTGGGCGGCGTGAAGTAGAGGCCCACGCTCAGACGCTTGATGCGAGGAATCAGTGTCGGCTGTTTTGATGCTCGCCGCGTTCAAAGACGACGTGTGCGCGACCAACCAGTAGCGGATCGACGGGGCCAATCGTTTCAATCGATTTGCCGGTGTACGGCAGCGAATGCAAAACGTATCGCATCGCATTGAGCCTCGCACGTTTCTTGCAGTCGGATTTGACGACCGTCCAAGGCGCGTCGGCGGTGTCGGTGTAGAAGAACATCGCTTCTTTTGCGCGAGTGTATTCCTCCCATTTGTCCAACGATGCCATGTCGACGGGCGAGAGTTTCCATTGTTTCAAAGGATGTTTCTCGCGTTCTTTGAATCTCCGCCGTTGTTCTTTGCGACTGACCGAGAACCAATATTTGATCATGTGAATGCCGCTGCGAGTCAGATTGCGTTCGAACTCGGGAGCTTGACGTACAAATTCGTTGTATTCGTCCGTGTCGCAAAATCCCATCACACGTTCAACACCGGCGCGGTTGTACCAAGACCGATCGAATAGTGTGATCTCGCCAGCGGTTGGTAGATGTTCGACGTAACGTTGGAAATACCATTGGCCGCGTTCGCTGTCGGTCGGCTTGTCCAACGCGATCACGCGTGCACCGCGCGGGTTCAAGTGTTCCATGAACCGCTTGATTGTGCCGCCTTTGCCAGCCGCATCGCGGCCTTCAAACAAGATCACTAGTTTCTGGCCTGTCGCTCGAACCCACTGTTGCAGTTTCAGCAATTCGACTTGCAGATGGTACTTCTGTTTTTCGTAGCTCTTGCGCGTCATCAAGTTTTTGTACGGGTATCCACCTTGTCGCCAGCGTGATGAGAGCACATCGTCTGGGCGCTGGGCTACCGACGGCAGGGCCATGCTGGGATTCTCCAACAGAGCCTGCCGCAGTGCTGCGGCATCATCGATCGAAGTGCCGTCCAAGATGGCTTTCAGAACTTGCGTTAGCGTGTCAACGTCGTGAGGTGGCACCTCTTTGATGATATCTCTGACCGCGTTGATTTTTGACTCTTGCGCGGCACTGATCGATTCGTCGACGACATACTTTTCGGTGGCCGAGGAGCTCGAAGTCGGAACGGTGTCGCCCAACGCTACCGCGCGCGGTTTCTTGACAGTCGCGGTTTGTTTCCCGTTGCGAGCTGACGCAGCGCTAGATCTTCTTGGGCCATCCCCCGCTTGCTTGGTACCGGGAGACTTTTTGCTTGTTCGCGACGATTTTGTTTTCTTCTTTGATGCCATGGTTCCCAAGTATAGAACCGGCACAACGAGAGTCCAATCGCATTTGAGCGGTCATTTGATTTTCGCGACCGTAGTGTGTCGCAGTGGCACAGTGTCAGCCAGAAAACTGGGGCTACTGCGGGTTTTTTGTCACCAGGTAGCTGCGATTTCCTCGGGTGACATAGATTGCATCTTCGTCGAGTCGCTGACAATTTTCGACCAAGAATTCGATCAGCCGATCAAACTCGGCTTCGTTGTTGAAAGAAACTTCGAATCGCTCCATTACATCATGAGCCATCTCGTTGTCTTGGTCGATCCAATAACCTTTCACCGGCGTGGGAGCTTGGGTGTAGGCCCGATAGCGGTGCATCAGGAATTCGTGGATGGTCGACCGAGCCGTTTGCGTACCATGATAAAAACGCGGGTCGTCCAATTTGTGCGAGGGAATGTAGAACACGGTCATGGTTCCCAAAGCCAGAATGTGCGGGGAATTCTTGGTGCCCACGGGAAGGCTCCTTCGGTAAGAATGAAAAGGAAATGGGTAATCAGAGCGATTTTTGCACGCTTTGCCCACCCGGCCGGGCACTGAGTAAATAGTCAACGTTAGAATTTCGACTTTGACTGAGGGACGACTACCAAAACTGTTTCAGGAATCTGTGAATGTGCGACCTTGAGCTTGAACGAACTTCGCAAACCGTGCTTGACCTTGCCGATCACATGAATCGTTTGCGTGAAGACGCGGTGACGTTTCGCGATTCGTTTGCGACCGGCGATCGCGGCTATTTCAGCCCGACGGAAGACGAACAGGTCACGCATCTTTGGGTTTCGTACCACCAGGCCAGAAATGCACTCCTGCAAGTGATCGATTCGATTCGGAGTAGCGTTGGAGAACCGACACAGGAGACGGCGGGTGAGTTTCTTGCGGCTTATGCGGCATCTGTTGTGCTGGTCGATGCAGCACGCACACTGCGAGATTTGTTTGGTGATGACGTAATCGTTCGGCGAAAGCTGAACGAGTCGTTTGATCTGTTTGGCATCGCCGAAGGCAGTTTTGACGCGGTCCAAATGTCACTGACGAATTTTTCCAATGCAATCGGGATCAAACGGGGTAATCGATTTTTTGATGAACATCTGACCGATCTGCATAAACTGGCTGACACGAATGAAACGTATCAGAAGCTATTGGGAGTCATCGATTTCATCGGTGAGAAGACTCGCGTAGAACATCGCAGTTACATCAGAGCACGCGCCCGCGATCGCACGAAACATGTCGTCGACAAAGTGATTCAATCGGGATTGGTTCGTGCTGTGTATGCAATCCAGGAATGGGGCGGCCGTGTGGTGGGCCGTGTGAGTACGTCGCTTTCGCATGTGCCGCGAATCCCGCTGGGCATCTGTGATGGAATTCGCGGCCTAATTCAGCCGGGCGATGTATTTGTGACGCGAAAAACTTACGCAGCGACTAACTACTTCCTGCCCGGTTACTGGCCTCATGCGGTGTTCTACATCGGCGGTGACGAAGTCGTCGAAGCACAGGCGGACGGAGTCCGTCGTCGGACGCTTGATTCGCCATTTTCAAACGATGCAATCGTTGTGATTCGGCCAAAGTTAGACAAGTTGTTGTGTGCGGAAGCGGTTTCGCGAGCGACTTCGCATGTTGGCAAGCCGTACGACTTTGATTTCGATTTTACGCGAGGCGATCGGCTGGTTTGCACAGAGGTCGTCTATCGAAGTTTGGAAGGTCTGGGGGGGACGCAGTTTGTGCTGTCACGTCGAGCCGGTCGCGAAACACTTTCGGCGGAAGACCTGCTGAGGATGGCGATTTCGGGAGAGCGGTTTGAACAAGTCGCCGTTTTCTGCCCCGACCATGATGAGGGATTGCTCGTTGGCGCCGAAATGGATCGTATTCTTCGTGCGACGGTGGCCTGCGACTGAACAGCACAGAATTGCTGGTCAGAGCTTGCTGAGAAACCGGCGTTAAAGCGAAACGCTTTTGACGTCGTAGATTTGAATCGTCCCCGCGGAGTCCCTGCATGGAAGCGGAGTCACTGCACGGAATCCGTGCAGCACGCAATCTGTTATCATCCCGTTTGGTTTTGGTTCTGTCCGAAGTTTTCTGGAATGCTGCGATGAATGCCTTTCGATTGATGCCTGTTTTAACGTTTGCTGTTGTCTCAGTGGTTTTGGTTGGCTGCCAAGGGCAGGCGACCGTCGACACCGATACGACGACGGGGGCGAAAGAATCGGGGAATACGACTTCCGTCTCAGAAACCCCTACTGCTGAAACTCCCCAGGCTGTCGAGAGAAAAATTTTGTCGAACTACGAAGACTCCGTTTTGCGTCACGCCGTGTTTTTTAAGTTCAAGGAATCGACAACGGACGAAGACATCTTAAGCGTGACGGATGCGTTTGCGGCATTGCCAACGAAGATTCCTGAGATCATTGATTTTCAGTGGGGCGTGAACAACAGCCCTGAAAAGCTGGACGAAGGATTCACTCACTGTTTTCTTTTGACGTTTGCGGACGAAAAGGGCCGCGAAGTTTACTTGCCTCACGAAGCACACAAAGCATTCGGCGATGTTCTGCGGCCGCACATGGATGGCGTATTCGTCATCGACTATTGGGGTAAGGCTGGTGATTCAGGCATCAACAAAGAGCTGAAGCATGCGGTGTTCTTTAAATTCCAGGACGACGCCGCGGCAGCTGATGTTGCGAAAGTCGAAGATGCGTTTGCGTCTTTACCAAGTAAAATCGATGCGATCAAAGCGTTTGAGTGGGGGAAGAACAACAGTCCGGAAAAGCATGATGGCGGATTCACTCACTGCTTTATGGTGACGTTTGATTCCGAAGAAGGCCGAGAAACCTACCTGCCCCACCCGGATCACGAAGCGTTTGTCCAAGTGCTCAAGCCTGTGTTGGATAAAGTCCGCGTGCTGGATTTTTGGGAGACAAAATAGCCCCGTTTTTACAGGTTGCTATTTCAGCCAACTGGGCGGGGTTTTGAGTGAGCCGACGCGTAGGTTGGCGATCGAAACGTTTTTTTGAGTTGGCGTCGTTGAGCAAGCGAATGTGATTCCAAACGGCGTTTCGTTTTCCGTCAAATCGGCAAAGACTGTTCCCCGCAGTCCTTTCCCGCCAGCCTGGAGCACCCAATGAATCGCCTTGGCGTCTGTTTTGTCTCGGATCAAGAACAGTGACGATTGAGTTGCCTTGCCGCTCACTCTCAGATTGTCGATGTACTCTCGTTTTTCATCGAATCTTTGATCACGAGTTCGAACCGAAATTCCACTTTTCGTTGAATGCAGCGTCACTTCGCGTTCACCGATCTTCAGTCCCACGACCACTTCGGGATCAATCTTAGGGATCAAGGTGGTAGCGATTGCGATGCCTTCGCCCATTGCAATTCGTTTCGAGGCCGCGACTAGATTTTGGTGGCGCTCATTTGCAGGGGCATTCTGCAGAAAAATTTTTCCGTTGCGAACGGTGAATGACTTTTCTGTCAGGGTGACGTCGGCAAAAAAGGTCTCCAAGTTGTCGTTGAAAACATTTCTTTGCTGAAGGCCGTCCCACCAGTTCGGTGCCAATTTGCACGCAACCGCTTTCGTATGCTCTAACGTTTCGTCGGGCTGTTGATAGGAAAGACTGTCCACCGATCCGGAATTCATGAATTCCGTCATGTCCAAACCCTGCGGCCCAGAGAGTCCGGAAGTAGCAGGTTTAGCGTCGCTGCCCGACGGTGGTTTGCGCAGCGAAGACGCAGTCTTGGCCGTGCCAGCTTTGGGCCGTTGGTTGACTTTGCTCTGCGTCGCCAATTTTTGATTCGCTGAATCTTGCCGTGCTGAACTACTTGGGGGTGGTGAAAGTTCGGGCACCGAGGTGGCACGCCGGCCACCATCACGATTGGCGAAAGCAAAAATGCCGACTGCGCATGCGAGTACCGAAGCGGATAACAAATGGTACTTGTACGCGTCCCATTGCGATGTGCGTCGTCGACTGGTCGATTTGCGTGATCTGGTGTCTGTTCCGCTGTCGTTGGGCGAGCCAGTCGATCCGACCGAAGTTTTGGCGGGCGATACCGAAACGCTCTGCGCTGTTTGGCGGCTAGGGGCGACGTTGGAATCGTCTGGAGGGGCATCGTCGGGAGTCGAAAGCCATTGATCGTATTCGGTCTTGGCTGATTTGTTCAGCAGCGTGCGCCTCGCGACAGCCACTTCGCCAAGAAGGCGTTGAACGATTTTGCGATTGGGCCCCGCTGCGATTTGATGGAGATAGGCTGCGCGAGACTTGGCGGCCGCGTCGATGGCAGATGCATCGTCCGAAAAATCGTCGACGCCCAGCAGCACATAGTGATTCGGTGGACAGTACTCCGCGGGAATGTCCAGCCACAATTGATATGGTTCGGGTGAGTCGGGAGAAGCATCCATGGAGTCTTGCTACTTGGTCCTGCAAGTCGAGAGCATTGGTGGTGAGAGACGTATTCTATGCGATGGATGGTGTCTCCGTATCGGCTGAGAGTCATTTTCCGCGCTGCGAGCATCACGGTGATGTCGACGGGGTAAAGCAACGGGCATTTAGAAATGATAGTCCAAGCTCTTAAGGAGGGCCTCGAATCGGCTAAACCAGGGTTCTACGCCGGGTTTCATGGTGGTCCTGAGACGTTTTGCGATAGGTTTCAATTGAGCCAAGCGATCGGCTCGGACTTTCTGATCCTCGATCGCGTTCGCGATTTCAAAGCGGCAAAGGAGCATGTTGCAACGGCACTGCATCAGCCGTTCGATGTCGCGGTCATTCGTCTGGTCCGAACTGGATTGCGATTGCAGCACCGTGACAAGCTTATTCCATCCCCAGATCGCCGAGTCGTCCGCGCCCTCCAAGGCTGTCGCATAAAGCCGTGAGTCTCCCGAGGAACCTGCTAGATCCTGGGTCGCCTGTGCCGCTTGGATCTGCATTGCGAACGCGTTGGGTGATTGCTGCAGAAGTGCAGTCATCGCTGCGAGAGCTTCGCTGGTGCGTCCAGCTTGTCGCAGCAATTCCAATCGACGTACGATGGCGGCATTGGTGGAATCTTTTGGGAAATCGTCACGCTCCATCGCTAGCTGGTAGGCGGCAGCGGCTTTGAAATGGCACTGCTTGCTAGATGTTTCGTCGGTCGCTTTGGGAGCCAGCGACGCCCAGGATTCGCCCAGCCAAAGCAAGTTTTGCACCGTCAGCGACTCTTGATTTGCTTTTAGTGGGTCGATCAAGTTGGCCAGTGTTGACAGCTGCGATCGGTCAACGGACGAAAGCTGCGTTAACTGTCTGGCGTATTTCGTGACGATGGAAAGATGAAGTTTGCTGACTTGATCGGCGTGCTTTTTACCAAGCGTTTTGGACATCCTTTCCAAAGTCACTTTCGCGGCTGCCAGATCGTTGCGTTCAAACTGAATCGAAAAAAGCGTTTCGTAGACCACTCGAATAAATTCGTCGGGCATCGCAACGATCTTTTTGCGGGTCTTTAGTCCGATGGAACGCGAGAGTGGCAGCTTGCCTTTGGTCAGCCACTTTTCTGCTGCGGCGGGATTACCTGCGGTGAGTTCGATTCTGGCAAGGTTCAGCTTCGCTGACATCACAGCCGGGCTGAGGCCTTTGTTGGCTTCAGTCAGGGCATTGATGCCCTGAGAAAGATGGTTGCTTGCTTGATCGCGAATCGGTTTCAAACGTTGCAGAGTTTGCGAGTTGGCTTGCTTCAGTTGGCTCGCTTGCTTTCGGTACTCGACCCAGTTGGCATCACCGGCAGCAAGCTGAGCTTGGCCGTAAAGTTTGGCGTCTGCGGAAACGGAGTTGTAGGCTTCCGCTGCCTGTTGATGTTCACCAAATCGATCGAAAGCTTGAGCTAGACTCATCTGCATCTTCGACAAACGCGGATCGTCGGGCCATCGCTGGGCAAACAGGTGGATGATGTTTTTCATCTGTGTCAGTTCACCGGTTTGGTTGGCGTTTGCCCATTGGACTTGGTTGGCTTCCTGCATCGCTGCCAAGCCGATCAACGCCGTTTCTTTGGTGGCGTCTTTCTTGGGATCACCCCACCGCAATGCTGCTTCGGCCAAGATAGCGGCTTCTGGAAGCCGTCCAGCACGGAAGTACAAGAACGTCAGCAACTGTCGGATCTCATCGGCTTGTTGCTTGGTTTGTGCTGGGCCAATTTTGGATCGTGACGCCTGCAACATTGCGATTGTTTCGCCCAGCTTCGCTTGGTAATCGGCGCCGTCCGTTCCGCCGGATTTCTGCTCCAGTTCATTCAGCTCCGTAAATGATGTGAAGGCGTCACGATAGGATCGATCAAAGGTGTATCCCGTCATTGGCGTGATCGGGATCGCCACGATGGGGCGGGCGGGTTGCGGCGCTGGGAGTGGTTTTTCCGGTGGCGGCGGAAACGAAGGACTCGACTTGACCGGGAACGGTTTTGTAACGGCGGTTTTTGACGCGGCTTTCATTGACGGCAGGGCGTTGGCTTTCGCATCGAACTCGGGGAAGTCCTTGGCGGTCGAAAAGACGTCCGTCGGATCAACCGTGCTGGCCGGTGCTTCGGTGATGTCTCTGATTGGTGCCGGCGGCGACGGTGCGGCGCCGTCGTTTGCCAAGTTCGTCAGGCCACGGCCCCGCACTACATAGACGCTTAGTGATATCAACAACAGCAAGGCAACTAGGCCAATTCCCAGAAGCGTGCCGAGAGACCATTTGCGTTTTCGTCCGGCGGGTGATCGGCGGTTGCTGGGATTGGTGTTGGCGTGGCTTTGGTAATCCGGATTCGGTTGGTCGGGATTCTGTTGATTCTGGTCAGGGTTCGGCTGGTCGAGATTCTGCTGTTTGGGCCGTTCCAATTCCCTTTCGTTCGCAGCATCCGACTCTGGCTGGCTGGTTGCGTCGATATGGAAAGCCGGCAAGTCTGCTTTCGATTGATGCTTATTCAGCACTCGACCTTGGATTTCACCGCGTTGGGCAACCGGCTCGGTAAGTACCAGGTCAGGGACGACGAACTGATTTCCACACTCGCATTGAATCGCTTCTCCCGCGCCTGCGCCGTCGACTACGTACTCGCCATTGCACTGCTGGCAATAGACCGTGATTTCTTCAAATCCTACCGAGTCGGCAACGAACAATGCTTGCGCGCATTGGCAGGTGAAGACCGTTCCGACATCATCGTCGTGGAACGGAGAGATCGCATGGCAACGGGGACACTGGCCAGTTCGACTCATAAGATTCGTTTACCAAGTCGGTCGCTCATTGGACCGGAAGGTTTCGTCCCCAAACACCATTGCGTTTATTGTTGCGAGGGATTGGAAACGCTTTCGCTCTGGCCGCAGCTGCCGGGAGAACACCGACGTCTTTGTAGTCGCCGCCATGCGCCTTGGCGAGCGCCTCGAAGGATTTGGCCAAGTTCGGAGCCACTTGCATCCCGCGCGTATTTAAAATCGTTCGTCCGCGCGGTTGCGAAGCAAAGTGCCTGGAAGCCTTGTCGGTAAACGCACCATCGCCAAGAACATAAATCACGTCCGGATCCATTTTGAAGGCAGCTTCAATGGCCTCTTTGCCGTTGGTCTTCAAGCAGAGCTGGACGGTGTTGAGCCACAAGAAGAGACGCTGCTTATTGGAATTGGTCGCGTAAGCCATCTGCGTGACCGAGTTGGGATACATCATCGGATAAGCACAGTCGCTGTAGAAAATGACATAGAAACGTTGTTTTTTGTTGAGGCCGTTGACGGCGATCATCAATTCGTGCAGCGCTGTTTCGAATCGACCTCTGCTCATTGAATTGGAATTGTCGATGACGAAAATGTAGTCGTTGGCGGCTTGCTTGGTTCCGAAAACGGCTGAGGCTGTCTTCTTGGGAACCTCCATTGCTTTGCCATTGGTCTTTGATGGTGCCGCTGGCGGTTTGATGCTGGGGATGCTTACTGCGCCCATGAAATCAATCGCAACTTCCTGCGTGATCGCAATTTCAACCTCTTCGGATTCAGGCGGCGAGTCTTGGGATTGAGAATCCTTCGGTTCCGTAATCTCCAGTGATTCTGGTTCGATGATGATTTCTTCGATCGCGTTACTCGTTCGGGATACCGACGCAATCAGGACGCTTTTTTGCTGTCGATCGTCCACCAACACTAGGCTGGCCAGGAGCAGGAAGATGGCGACGTGAATGGCGATACTGATTCCATGGCTACCAAGCTGGCGTTCCAGAAACACTCGCCTAGCTGCCAACCACTGTCGAGCAAAAACGCGGTAGTAATTCAGGCCACTTGCCGATTCAAGATCGTCTTGTTGTTCGATGGCGTCTTGCTGCGCCAGTTGTTCGGCTCGATTTAGTTCGGCGAGCAGTGTAAACCGACCGGGCTGATCTGGCGGAGACGGAATGGGCTGCGACGTGGACGCGTCCGGCTGATCGCTTGATTGCGAAGAAGCTTGCGAGGGGGCAGATGGATCGCAAAGCAAATCGACAAAACCATTTTCGCAAGCCTTCGTAACATCGCACGACGGAATCTCGAAGTGATAGCGGCCATCGCCGACGATTGTCCGGCCTTGCATCTCTGGCCGATAGAAACCTGCATCGGCAGCAGATGCGAAATCATCCGCGTCGATCTCATGGAACTCGCGGCCGTCAGAAACAATGAGTGTGTCTCGCATACTGTCCAAGCTTTACTGGTCCGATGACTTTTTGGGCGATGCTGTTTTTGTTTTTGTTTTGTCTTTGCCGTTGGTCGTGATGATGACCGGTACGCCCGGTTTGGTGGAGGCACGCTTCGATTCGCCACCCAGTCCCATCAATTTTGAAAAATCGGGTTCGCCTGGCTTGGCTTTGATCTTTGCTGTTGTCGGGAGCGCATCGACCTTCAGTTTGGGGGCCGGGACAACCGCTTTTTTCTTGTCCGTGGAAACCGCCTTTGCGACCGAGTCCTGGTGTTCGGTTGCTTTCGCTGCGGGTTGTTTGATGGTGGGTTTCTTTACCACTGGTTTTTGAAGAGTCGGTTTCTTGATGGTCGGTTTACCAGCTTCCGAGTCGCTCACAGCCGATTCTTGGGCAGCGTTTTTCGGGGCAGGTCTCTTGACGATCGGCCTTTTGGGAGACGGTTTCTTGGAGTTGGGTTTGCCTGCCGTTGTCTTTCCTTTCGGTTCTGGGGATGCGTCCGTGTCGTCCGTTTTGAGCTGGATATTGATCCCCGTCTTTGGCGCGGTTTTGGTCGCTTTGGAAACGACGATCGCCTTCGCAATGGTTGGTTTCTCTTGCTTCGCTCTTGCTGTGCTTGCCTGTGGCTGCTCGCTGTCATCTTGCGGCAGTTCCGGCGGGTCGGCTAGACCGTCGGCGATCCGCTGTTTCCAAGATTCGATCTGTTTGTCAGATAGTCCGGCTGCTCGGTCCAGCGTCATCTGTACTTTGCGATCGACGGCGGGCAGTGTCGCACTGACGGTCAGGCGTCCGTCTTGTCCGTAGTCAAACCGAACGTCGACCTGCGTACCTTTGGGAAGTTCGGGGGGCAAATTGTCGACGATGCACTTTCCGATGTTCGTGGCGTTGACGCCTTTGTCGTCTCCGCCTTCGACGACCACGATTTTGACATTGATCTGATTGTCGCTGTGAGTGCGAAACAGAGTACGTTTTTGAGCCGGCAACGAGGAGTTGCGTGGGATCATGATTTGGCGACGCGGAGTGCTTGTCTTGGGATCGACCGCCAAGATGCCCAGGTCGTTTGAATTGACGTTGGTCACCGAGATGTTGGCGTGGTCACCATCGGGCGCACCAATCAGCATGCCAGCGTACAACGCCGCACCGTGACTGACCGCTTCGTCGGGGGACAAAGAACGATCTAGTTCGATTCCTGATAGTCGGTGTAATTCGTCACGGATCATTGGCATGCGAGTCGACCCGCCGACCAGGATCAAACGCGTCAAATCAGACCAGCCGATCTTGGCATCATCTAGCACCAGTTGCACCGTCATCAATGTTCGTTCGACCAAGTCTTCGGTCAGCTTGGCAAACTCCGCTTGCGTCAATTCGATCCGCAGTCTTTTGTCTTGGAATGCAAACGAAATCGACACCGATTCTCGTTGAGTCAGTGCGTGCTTGGCTTGGTTGGCTTTGCGTACCAATTCCTGTTCGCCACGCATGTCGTCACGCGGATCGATACCGTGTTGCGAATGGAAAGCTTCGGCGATGAAATCAACAATGCGGCGGTCCCAATCGATTCCACCCAGATAAACATCGCCTGCTGTTGCGAGCGTGTTGTACTTGGCGTCTTGGATCTCCATCACCGTGACATCAAACGTACCGCCACCGAGGTCGTAGACGAGCACGCGTTCTAACTCTTTGGATCTCCCGCTTTCGGTTAAAAAACCTTGCTGGATTCCGTAAGTGATCGCGGCAGCGGTCGGTTCATTGATGATGTCCAGCACGTCCAGTCCCGCCAGTCGTCCGGCATCTTGTGTTGCCTTTCGGCACGGTTCGTTGAAGAACGCTGGCACGGTGACGACGGCCTTCGTGATTTCGCCAAGCTTCAGTTCCGCGTCCGCTTTCAGCTTTTTCAGAATCAATGCTTGAATCACTTCCGGAGGAAATGTCTCGCCACGAATTGTTTTTTCATAAGCCGCTTCGCCAACGTCGCGTTTGGCATATTGAGCCAGTCGCTCGGGTTCGATCATGCCCGCTTCGACGGCTTCGGTTCCGACGATGGGGTTCTTGCGGTCAAAGAAAACAGCGCTCGGAGTCGTCATGTCTCCTTCGGCACTGCGAATCGTTTCCGGACGTCCTCGGTTGTCCAGAAAAGCCACCGCTGAAAAGGTGGTGCCCAGGTCGATCCCGATCGCAGCGGGGGTGTTGGATTTAGACATGACAATCGAACGCAGAAAAGAAGGAAAAGCGACTACCAATGGCAACCATTATCGTAACAACATTTGCACTGGTTGCCCGAGTCTTGCAAAACACGGCGATTGCGACCGTTTAGGTTCACCGGCCATGGATCTGCGGAGAAGATCACTGCAGGCAATCGCGGGCACGGGGCCGATAGCGGAAGCACAGGCCGATAGCCAAAGCACGGGGCCGATAGCGGAAGCACAGGGCGAACGCCGAGGCACGGGGCGGATTCTGGAGAGCCGTACGCCGGCCCGCAAATTTGACTACAGCCCGTAGTGCGAAAGACTTTGTTCGTCGGTCAATCGAATGGATCCGCTCTGCGTTAAATCAAGAATCGATTCATCGCTCAAACGACGCAGGACTCTCGAGAATGTTTCGCTGGACAAGTTCAAGTGGTTTGCAATGTCTTTTTTGGTTGCCGGCAATTCGATTCGCCCCGAGGCATCGCGCGGCAATTCGTTGAGATATCGAGCGACGCGGCTGGTCGCGTCGCGCAACACAATGTCGTCGAGCAACTGCACGAAATGACGAACCCAAAAAGACATGCCTACCAACAGCTGCCGGCAGAGATCGTGATTTGCCACCAGCTCTTTTTGCAGCAAGTCATTGGGAATCATTAGGCACGTCGAAGGTTGCGCCGCGACCGCGCTCGCCGGGACCGGAAAGTCTCCGAATGCGGCGACCTCTGCAAACGTCTGGCCCGGACCGCAAAGGTGCAGTACATGCTTTTGACCTTGTTGCCCCATGCGAAACACGCGTACCAGTCCTGCGTCGACCACGAATAGCCCCGGGCAAGAATCACCTTGCGAGAACAACTGCTCCCCCGTTTTGAAGTGACGCATGAGGGACATGTTTTCGAGAACGGATCGCTGGAGATCATCCATTCCACGAAAGAGCCCGCACGATTGAAGGACGTCGCCAGGGCTGCGAGATTGCATCGAAAGTATTCTCAGGAAAATACGCGGCGGTTGATTTAGATCAAGGCAGACCGCAAGGAAATCACTACACTGCCGCGGAAGTCTACTCGTCGCAGGAAGCATGTATGTCGCAGGATAAGCCGGAAACCGCTGAATCGGAAGAAGGTAACGCTGCGCCCCAATCAAACACCGACGCTCGGCCGCCGCGAAAACTGCGGATCGGCAAGCTGCCTCTTCTGTTGGCTTTGTTGTTGGGGGTTTTGGCGGGTTTGGGCACATTTACGTTTGGCTACGGCAAGGGTGCCAGCTATCTGAGCAATAACCCCGAGACGTGCGTCAATTGCCATGTCATGCAAGACCATATGGATTCGTGGCAGCAAAGTAGCCACCACCATGTCGCCGTCTGCAATGACTGCCATCTTCCGCATGACTTTGTCGGAAAATGGGTTACTAAAGCGGATAACGGATTTTTCCATTCGCTAGCGTTCACGCTGCAAAACTATCGCGACCCGATTCAGATCAAACCGCGCAACAAACGAGTCACTCAAAGTACTTGTGTTAGTTGCCACAACGATTTTGTTCACTCACTTCTCCCGGCGACGGACGACGAAGGCATGCAATCTTGTGTGCATTGTCACTCCGATGTCGGTCACGCATTTCGATAACTCTTCTCCCCTTTTGTTGTTCAATGGCTAGTTCGCAAAAACAAGGTTTCGGTTGGTTGCTGTTGCTAACTGGGTTGGTGGCGTTGGCGACATTTGGCGTCGTTGCGCTGTTGATGAATATCTTCGAGCGAAAACAGGAAGCACGCACGCCGTTCACGCGACTAGTCGAAGTCAACGAGATCAGCACGGACCCCGAGCCTTGGGGCGTTAATTTTCCGCTGCAATACGAAAGCTACTTGCGCACTGCCGATACTGAGCGAACTGAATACGGTGGCAACCATGCGTTACCGCCCAGCAAGCTGGAAAAAGATCCTTGGCTGAAGCGCTTGTTCGCCGGTTATGCATTTAGCATCGACTACCGTGAAGCACGCGGGCACGCGTTTATGTTGGGCGATCAAGAGGTCACTAAACGAGTCACCGATGTCCAGCAAGCAGGCGCCTGTTTGCATTGCCATGCGTCGATCGCGCCGACGTACCGGCGTATCGGTTTTGAAAAAATGGGCTTGGAAGCAACCGAAGAAACGCTAGGCGAGAGTTTTCACCAAGAAGCCGTCATGGCCGGATTCAAGGCGGTTAGCCAATTGCCTTACGAAGAAGTGTTGGCGGAATTGACAAAGACACCTGATGGCGTGGTCAAAGCCGAGGCTGGCGATCCCCATTTGGGAGACGCTCATCCGGTGTCGTGCATTGATTGCCACGACCCCGACACTATGTCGATTCGCGTGACGCGACCTGGTTTTATCCAAGGGATCGCCAAGCTTGCCGAGAGCGACGACCCGGTGCCGCATTTGCCAAGTATTCAGCTTTGGCGTGATTCCGGTTCCACCGAAGCGTATGACCCGAATAAAGACGCGACGCGACAAGAGTTGCGGTCGTTCGTTTGTGGTCAGTGTCACGTTGAGTACTACTGTGCCAACAAGATGACGTTGACGTTCCCGTGGTCAAATGGATTGAAGGTCGAAGATTTGGAAAAGGAGTGGGACGAAACGACCTTTCCGAAAGACAAAGATGGAAAAGAGGGCGGTAAGTTTTATGACTACGTCCACAAAGAAACTGGCACCAAGGTCTACAAGGCCCAGCACCCTGAGTTTGAACTCTGGAGCCAAGGCATCCACGCTCGCGCGGGTGTCAGTTGCAGTGATTGTCACATGCCCTACGAAAAACAGGGAGCGACAAAGGTTAGCAGCCACTGGGTGCGAAGCCCGATGTTGAACGTCAATCGAGCTTGCCAGACGTGCCACAAAGTGCCGGAGGATGAGTTGAAAGCCCGTGTTGAAACCATCCAAGGTCGCACACGTGCTCTGATGGATCGGGCGGCGGTCGCAATGACTGATATGTTGGACGCAATCTTGGCGGCGCAAGAAGCCGAAGCGAGCGAAGAGGATTTGAAGCCGATCCGAGACCTTCAACGCAAAGCGATGTGGCGATTGGATTACATCAGCAGCGAAAACTCCAAAGGTTTCCACGCCGATCAAGAGGCTGCTCGCATTTTGGCCGAATCCATCGACTACAGCCGCCAAGCCCAGGCAGCTGCGACGAAGTTGTCGAAGTAGACGCGTTTTCGACTCAACGCAAAAATGTGTGTCAATCCGCTTCTTTGCAGGAAGTGGTCTCGTTCGATTCGACGATGTCGTGAGAGGCGGTTGGCATTCGCCTCGGCACAGATCGAGTGCCTTTTTCTTCGGCCTTTTCAGAGGCCAGCAGATCCGTCATTGTTGGTGGTCAGTGGTGACGGAGGATTTTGTGACTGGGATCGATGCTGAAGAGCCGATTTCGGCGTGATCCAGCTCATCGCCAACGCAGGCTGTGACGAGTGAATCGCAGCCAATGACAAGTGGCTGACGCATCAGGGAACTTTGCGAAGCGAGTGGCGTTAAGTTTGAGCGACCGCCGCGCACGCATCCAGAACGAATGAGGACGGAATGAACATCACCGAAAGTGTCGGTAAAATTCTCGAGTCGGAGCACTTGCTGGGCGGGAAATTCTACGATCGTTTCTTTGTGGAGTGTCCGCACTTGAAACAGTATTTCGACGGCGTAGACATGGATCGCCAGTCCGCGATGTTGACGTCGGCGATCGTTTTGGTCGAAACAATGCATAGCAAAGCAGGCGATGGTTTGTCGCCTTATTTGCGACTGTTGGGAACAGACCATCGCGATCGCGGGATCTCCGCAGACGATTTCACCGACTGGGCCGAATCGATGCTGCGGACCCTTGATGACTTTCACGGCGATGACTGGAGCAAAGAATTGGAGCGCGAGTGGTACGCCGCCATGATGAACGCGGTCAAAATCATGCTCGAATCGTACGATTCGTAAGCACAATCGCGATGGTCGATGCCTTTTAAAAACTCTGATTCATGCATCAAATCCTGGTCTACGGTGACTCGCTCAGTTGGGGCGTCATCCCCAATACTCGAAACCGCCTCGCTTTTGCTGATCGTTGGCCGGGAGTGTTGGAGCGAGAGTTGTTGCGGCAGGGGCATCTCGCACGTGTCATCGAAGATTGTCTGAACGGGCGCAGGACTGCTTTGGACGATCCGTCGAAACCCGGGCGAAATGGACTCGTCGGCTTGGAACAGAGGATCGAAGTCAACTCGCCGCTTGCACTGGTCATGCTGTTTCTTGGAACCAATGACTTCCAGTCGATGCATGACGTCAACGCCGTTCAATCGGCTCGGGGACTGGGATCGCTTGTTGCCGCCATTCGTAGAGCTCCCGTCGAACCAGGGATGCCAATCCCAGAAATCATGCTGATTGCTCCGCCGCCGATCCAAATTGGCAAAGCAGCGATTGCCGCGAAATTTCTGAATGCGGAAACCAAATCCGTCGGACTGAACACTGCAATTCGAGACGTAGCCGTTGCGGAGAACTGTCAGTTTTTTGATGCGGGCGATGTCACTGCGACCAGCGAGGTCGACGGAGTTCACCTCGACAGAGATCAACACAGCATCCTTGGAACGGCGCTTGCTGTAAGTGTGGCGGCAGTTCTTTCTCTCGCACAGCGTTGATCTAGAATCGTCGCGACGATTCTAGATCACTTGTAGGGCGTGCTGAAAGCGTTTGTTTAAACAGGCGTCGGAGCGGTCATGCGTGCCGATCTGTTTTCTAGCTTTAGCTGGTTGGAGGCGGAAGGTTGGTTCATCGATTCGACGTGGTCGATGCCGGCTGCCGTGATCGCAATTTGTCCACTTTGTTCGCGAGCCATCCAGCCTTTTTCGCGGAAGTACCACAGGTGAAACTGAAGCACTTCGGGAGGGCACGGAGCTAGATCTTCAAGTGTCCCGATACCGATGCCGGGCTTTTTATAGTCACGCCGCCGTTGGGAATACAGGATGGTCAGGACTTTGTACCGGACCATGCAATCGTCGGACGCTGCGTTAGCACCTTCGACGATCTCGCCTTTGGCCTGCTGCTGCCGTTCGTGTTCGATGTCGTAAGCGGCTCGCGCTTTTGGGTCTCGCAGTGTTTCAAACGCTTCGACCATTCGGGTGAAAACTCCGACGTCGGCGCTGGGCGACGCATCGGGATGGTTCTTTTTCGCTAAGTAGCGAAAGACGCGTTCGATGGTTGCTTCGCTTGCGTTGGGACTAATTTCCAACACTTCGTAGTAGTCAACAAAATCTCTGATTGTCACAATTCGATTCCCAATGCGAGCAGACTATAAAACACCTATCATTCAGATAGGTTGCTTGATCGCATAAGAGTTCAGAATCGCCCACCGTGTCCTTCGATTTGGCGATGGTTTGGTCCCTGCGTCCGGTTGTGCCGATTATCGGGATCCGTGCAGGTGAACGGGGCGAGTTAGCGATCGGGAGCCTGGGACAAGCTTGGCTGCTAACCCCTGTTTTTCGGTTTGATCGCGGGGACTTCTTCGGGGAAATTTGGCCGTGGTTTTCTCGCTATTTAGGTGCCATCGGATGCCAGTTGGTTGGATGCATTGGGAGTGAATCGTGAGAGGGGAGAGCGATACGTCGGAACCGACCTGCCCGATGGCGGGTCTTGGCTGTTCAGCTTTCCCTGGCGAAAAAACGTCTCGCTCAGACGCAGAATCGGTGGCAGATGAAACGGTGGCCTAAACGGACCAGCGAGGGCAGATCCTGATTTCGCTGTCCGGCATGCAGCGTTCTCTTGGCTGTCGCCGGCTAGATCCGTCCCGAATCCGCGTTTGGAGCGACAATATTCGACCATTCGCCGTCCGCATTGAATTCGGTGCGTGACAGAACCAGCAAATTCACTAGACTCTTTCGCATGACTGATCCATCTCAAACTGATCCGGCCACCCAGCCGGACACGCAAAACGCTCCTGCAGCTGATTCGACCCCTTCGGCTGCTGAATCAAACCCGATGATTGCGCCGTCCCGATCCATTCGCCCCCATGGCACGGAGGAGAGTCGCAAGCTCGCCGCAGCTGCCGTACGCGTTGCCATCGAAAACAATGGTTTCGACGTCATGGTGATCGATGTGTGCGCCCAGTCTGCTGAGTTCGATCTCTTTGTGCTGGTCACGGGAACCAGCCGTAGACAGCTTCACGCGATCAGCGAACTCATCGACGACAAGTTGGAGAAAGAGCTTGGCGATTGCCGAATGGGGATCGAGGGCTACGCAGAAAGCCGCTGGATCGTGCTGGATTACGGCAGCGTGGTGATTCACTTGTTCGACGAAGAGACTCGCGAATACTACGATTTGGAGTCACTTTGGGCCGATGGCACGCCAATTCCTCTAGCAGATCTTGGGATCACCGAGGAATAGTCTTTATTGCTGCGGATCGAAGTTGTCGGGAATCGATGGCGGATGGATTGACGGTAGCAGTTGACCGTCCAGTGCATTGCTGACGGCAGGGACGTCGGAATCAAGCATTTCGGGGTTGGTCAAATTCAAGCTCTGTTCAGCGTCGCTGAAGGGCATGGGCATGCGCCGAATCGGGGGAGCATCTTGGCCCAGTGCGCTGTCGACGGTTGGCGTTGCATCGGAGAGCGGATTGGCGAGTTCTTTCGCAGTGCTGTTTGCTTCACCGTTCTTTGTGCCGGACTTGCCGCCGCTGGCTGTGTCGTTATTGCGGGGGTTCCACGTTGCTGCAGCGCGTTCCGGTGCGACCCGCTGATACGGATTGCCGTTTTGGACCAGTGATGGATCACGGCACGGCGATTGGCACTTGCAACAGCGCTCGCAGGTCTCATTTGCCAGGCAGCACTTGAGTTCTTCGCAGAATGTCCTTGAAGCCACAAAAATGCGATCCCCAGGTTGGAGTTGGTAGTTCGTCGAACTATCCCCCAATTGTGTAATCTCGCGGTAACAAATTGGCAATGTGATTCGGCATGATCGCTCAAGTGTGGGGCGTGCGAGCAGTAGTTTGCAAGGAGAAGCGTCGCCTGTTAGTCCGCCGGCGGTCAAGATCGCATCGAGTACGGTTTCGTTTCCTGCCAAAGGATAGGCGCCCGGAGAATTGACTTCGCCAAGCACGTAGAAACGATGCACGCCTTCGAGCAATCGAATATTGATTTGGGTTTCTTTTGCACCGCTATGCACGATGGTTTGTTCGATCAGTTGCTCGGCCGCTTCCAGAGTCAGGCCGGCGATGACGGCACGGCCGAAACCGCCCAAGTCGACGCTTCCGTCAGCCAAAACATGCTGATCAGCGGGGATGCGAATGTTGCTCTCGAAGTCGATTGGTTCAATCAATAGAACATCGCCGGGCTCCAAATAATGGACGGGGAGCACTCCCTTGCTGAGTTCTTTGGGGAGGTTGGCTTCGCGCGGCGATCGCTCCAAAACTTGTTCGGACTGTTCCGTCAAAAAGTGGCCGGTGGGATAGAGCGTGATCCCAAGAGTGCTGCACCCACATGCGCCGATGGTACAGACGATGAGAAGGAGCGTGCGAAACATGTTGGCTTTGGAGTTGGTCTGAAGGAGCGGTCGTTGTTCTAAGTATCGACCGACTTCAACTCGTATGACCGGTAAGAAGCGAAATCACCGAAAGGCCTTCGCAACACCCAATGACGCTGTAAAACGCAAGGCTTAACAGTTGCTTGCATCAAGGACGTTCAAGCACGACGTTTTACCGCGACAGGGGATTTTGTTGCTGCGCAAACTGGCACGGAACGGGCAGCAATTGCTGCAAAAAGAATTGAGCGGTTTCTTCGCGGATCGTTTCCAGCGGCTTGAGGCGAAGTCTGGGATCGCTTGCCGGGCCGACGACATCGACGAAGATCGTTCGGTCGCTAAGCAGCTGATTGATTTCCAGCAGAATTCCGATGGGTGTTGCGTAGTCGACCGCGACCATCCCCAAGGCGGAAATCAACGTCGTGCTGGTGTCGAAATTGCCAGTCGAAATGACTGCTTGTAAATCAAGCCGCTGATTTGCGAGCACAATCGGGCCTTCTGCCCACACCATCAACTGCGGGCTTCGCAGCCAAAACTCTTGCAACGTTGCCCGTCCGGCACCGATTACGCCGCGTGCGCGTCCCTCATCGAATCGCACGCCAGCCAGACCGATGGGACCCAAGAAATTCTGAGCGTCGTCCAGTCCCGGAATCGATCGGCCACTACTTCCATTGAGTTTGAAATCAAAGTTGCCGAACAAGTCCTGCGGTCCAGAGACGTGATTGGCGTTTAGGACCAGCTTTCCACTCAAACGCCCTTCTCCCAAAATGCCGGAGGATGATTCGGCATTGGCTAAGGTTTTGGCGAAATCAACGTTTCTTAAATCCCATTTACTTCGCATGTCGACTTTTGACGGACGGTTGGCGGATTTCAAGCTCAGCGATCCTGCGATTCGTCCATTGCCCGTTGAGCCGGCAATCGATGGGATGTTGAAACCCCAGCGGTCCAATCGAGTTGTTAAGTATCCGGAAATGCCACTGTGTGCTTCGTCGATTCGAATGCCGAAGGTGGTCGCGTCGCTCAATGTGACCGCGCCGCGAATCGCCAGGCGGTCTCGGTCTCCGCCAGAAACGACGAGTCGCGCGGAAACTCGGCCGTCGATTTGTTCCGCTACGTTCGGCGCGACGAGATTCAAGATTGTCGGTGCATCGACGCTGGCGACTCGAACGTTTAGCTGGGCGCTTCTGATTTGAGCGGAACCTGGCTCCAAAACGAGCAAGCCACTCGCTTCAAGACGACCGTCGGCGATCAAGCCGATTGCTTGGTCGATGACCAATCGGTTGTCCACGATTCGTGCGTTCAGCTTCATTCGCCGCGTCAGTTCCGTACCATCGAGTGATACGTTGCTGGCGACGGCTTTGATTGTTGAATCTGCTTTGCCGTTGGCCATTTTAAAATCGACGTTCGCATTCAACTTTCCACGCCATCGTCGATTCAATAGTTTGGGTCGCAGCGCTGGCGGCAACACTGCAATAATTCGCTCGGCCTGCATCGATGCGATAGACACTTGCCCCGTCGTAATGGCCTGCCAGAGATCCTGAAAGGTCAAGTCGGGGGTGACGTCGGTTTTTGTTTTGATCGACCAATCGCCCCCGAACAGTTTTCCCTGCGACTCCAAGACAATGGAGTTCGGCGTGGATTCAGCGATGACCGATAGATCGCCGACACTGGCATCTGCAACGGTGATCTGCTCCAAATCGACCGAAATTTTGCCACGATGCTGGTCGACTTTTGCGATCCCCGCAGCAGGCACCGTCCAGTCGATTGCTCCGGATGCGAATGCTTGGAAAGCTACCGAGACCGGAGCAAAAACGCCTGCGTCAAACTGCAGTGCAAGGTCGTTCCATTTCAGGTCGACGTGATGCGGTGAAGCTCCGTCGGTCGACAAAACGGCATTGCCGGCAAGCGTTCCGTCGAACACTTCGGCAGCAAGCTGTTCCAGAGCAATCGATGTGGGCTGAACCTGGTATTTCGCCGCAATTCGCTTGATCAGCAGCTTGTCATTGTCGCCGACTTCCAGCAATGGCGTCAGCACGAACTGGTGTTTGTCAAAAGTAATTTGATGTTCGATGAGCCCTAGGTTAACTCCTGAGGCGGTCATCTCCGGCGAAGCGATCTTTCCGTTCACTTCCCAGTTCAATTCGCTCGTGTCGGCCCAGTTGTTCTTTCCATCGCCCAGCCGTCCTTTGGCCGTGAGATCGACATCAAGTTGACCAGTGACCCAGGGGATTTTGGAGCTGGAGAAGAGGCCCGCAATTTTGGTCAGCGGTACATTGTCCCCCATCACACCCAACTGAAAGCGACGTTCGCCGCTCAGTTCAGCACGCGCGGCCGCCATCAGCGTGCTCGGCTGGTCACCCGCAACCGTCGCTCGCATATTCTTGGCTTCCAGGGTGCCGTTGCGGATGGTAGCCGAGCCCGTCGCCAAATTGACCGCTGGAAATTGGCCGCTGCGAAACTGATCAACACTGACGTCTGCATCGAGCGTCCATCGATGCACATCGCCGATTGATTCGTACGGCGCCGAAAACTGAATCTTGCCGTCTACCGTGCCACTTAGGGTGGAGACGGAATCATCGCCGATGGCCGATTTATAGACTTGATGAAGCGGGCTGATTTTTACCGATTCCATCACTAGTTTTGCTGAAACGTCTCCCATCGGGGCAAACTGCAAATTGGCGGAACCCGTCACTCGACCACTTCCTTGCATGCTCTTTGAGCCAAGTGATCCGCGCATCTTTTGGAGCGAAGCATTTCCTTCGCGGACATCAATGACGGCCTCGAAATCGCTCCAGACCAATTCGTCCACTTGCAATCGTTTTGACGAAATCGTTCCCGTTAGCTGGTACTTGTCTGAGGAACGCAGTGCATTGAGCGGGATCCCTACTTGGACGTCCACGGACGCGTTGCCCTGGGCGGAAACAGGAATGTCCAGCCCAACAGATGAAAGTCGGCTGGACAGTTGCTCCACGTCGACGTCTTTCCAGGACCAGCTTAGATTCCAGTAACTCGTCTTCTCCTGAGCACTCGCCGAACTGGACGACACGAATGTGGTCGCGCCGATCAGGATGAACAGTCGAATGACTTGGGTTAGAAACGGTGATCGCATGATGTAGTCGAAATCATCGGTCGAGTTCTTCGGTCGAATGCTGCTGGCGTTCGCGTGATGGTTGCACGCAAGGACAGAGCTTCAGCTAACTGGTCCTCCTTTAAGTTCGTCCCGTTGGATTGGGCAACTCGCGTCGCCGAGCCGCTTTGGCGGGCGAAACAATCATTCTGCAACGATTGTGACGACAACATGTTATGTGCGAGCCAAGTCGAACAGCCTCACCTTAGCCGGGCAAGGGGCAGCGTGTTGCTTTCAAGACGCTAATTGTGTTCAGCAATGCTTCTTGAATCCCAACGTTTTCGGGCCTCGGTTTGCCGCGAAAAACTGTTAGCAGCTTCGCCCAAACGATGATCCGTTTCCCAGGCAGTCGAACAGCTGTTTAACGATTCTCCAAACGGTCAAGAATCGACTCCATCACGTCCAGTTCCGTGTAGAACATCGCGCTGGGGTCGATACCTCTTTCGTCCAAGAAAACGAGTTGGCGTCGCATCCGCGGCGTTGCAGCGATCCGGGGCAGCACGCTACACCAGATCGATACGACGATTCCAAGGCTACCGGTTAACGCCAGCCAGCGGAAAAACCGACGTGTCCGCGGCCGCAGCGTAGTTGGTGTTTGATCGGAGGGCATGGGCGTCTACTGTACGAAGTCACGAAAAACGATGCCGAACATCAGATAGGCCATCACCAGGGTCAGGATCAGGTTCAATGTTTGGCCGCACAAGTACAGAATCAGCGGCTTGCCGCCTTTCAGGTACGGCGCGAGTTCGCTGAATTTGGTTTCCAATCCGATGCTGACAAATGCAAGGCAAAAGAACCAGCCACGCAACGTCTTGGTTGACCCTTTGATCACGCTGTTGACCAGCTCGGGTCCTTCGGTCATGAAACCGTGGATCATCGAAAAGAAGATTGACGCGACGATGAAGCCAACAACAAACCTGGGGAAGCGTTTCCAAATTTCCGAGACGCCGACTCGTTTGCTGGTGGAATCTCTTTCGACAAAAGTGACCCAGTACGTGGCAATGCCGAACGCCGAAACGCCAATCAAGATATTTTGAATCATCTTGACCGTCGCGGCGACTTCCAAAGCTCGGTCACCCAAGGTGGCACCCGCCGCAGCGACGGCTCCGGTCGCGTCAATGGTGCCGCCCAGCCACGCACCGCCGACGACGTCGCTCAAGCCAATCGCTTTGATCGCGATCGGCATCAGTACCATCATGATGACGGTGAAAGACAGCGACATGCCGATGGCCAACGACAATTCTTCCTTCTTTGCCTTGCAGGCAGCCGCGGCTGCGATCGCCGCGGAAACACCGCAAACAGACATGTCTGCCGAGATGACCATGTTCAGCGAACGCGATTCCATTTTCAGGATTTTTTGGCCGAAGATATAGGTGCTGATCAAGACAATCGGCGTCACGATCCAAGCCACCGCGATGCCTGGAATCCCCAGTGCCAGCAAGCGAGACATGAGGACTTCGGCGCCCAAAAGGACCAAGCCGGTTTTGATAAAAAATTCTGTCAGTACCGCCGGACGCATCCATCCGGGTGTTCCGACGGTGTTGGAAATGATCAAGCCAACCATCAACGCCCAAAGTGCATACTCCAGGTTGTACGCTTTTACGACACTCTGTCCGGCAAGTGTGTAGGAGAACGTGGCTAGCAGGAAGACTCCGATAAAGCCTTTGAAGAATCGCAGCCCACTGTCACTGCCATCGCGAAATCGTATGGCCAGCGAAAGCAGCAGGCTTAGCACGACAAACGCACCGACGACGCCCATCAAGCCCGACCAGCTGGTTTCGCCGTCGGCAGTCGATGACACAAACGCCGCAACGGGACTTTCTGTCCATTTGCCTGGTTTGGCGATCCAGTCTGCGAAAGGGTTCTCCGCGGAAAGGACAGACTCGCCTTGATCATTTGTCGTGCGACCCGAAGCGATCAGAACGCCGGCAAATGATACCGCCAGCAAAGTCGCTGCGCAAAGAATGGCCAGCCAATCGTCCGACATCCGCTTGGGAGTTGCCGAATGATTTGCGGAGACGCTTGGATCATCCGGTGGCAGAACGCTCGACGACTCTCGGTGTGACGAACTGGGGTTCAATGGATCGCCGGCGGGCGTGTTTTCCGAATGATTGCTCATAGTGTCTCATCGAGGCTTCCAACGATATTTCTTGCGTCCAGGCAGCGTGATGCCTAGCGAAACCTACTTTAAGCGACCTGCCCGTGTGGCGAAACTGCGGTGGCGGTGAAACGAACCGCGTTTCATTCATTCGTCGCTGGCGGTCCGGATGGCTTAGGGATTCAATGAAGATTCCGCAGCGAGAAGCGTCAGAATTTGCGAGTCACAGAGATGCGTTTTCGCGGTACATCGATCTCCAGAACCTTTACTTTGACAACATCGCCGACTGACACGATGTCGTTAGGGTCTTTGACAAAGGTATTCGCCAACTGCGAAACGTGGATCAACGCGTCTTGATGGACGCCGACGTCTGTGAAAGCTCCGAAATGCGTCACATTGGTAATGACACCTTCCAGCACCATGCCTTCCTTCAAGTCTTCGATTTTGTTGACTGAGTCATCAAATTTGACCGCCCGAAATTGACTCCGCGGATCGCGTCCTGGTTTGGCCAATTCGTCAATGATGTCGATGATCGTCGGTATACCAAACTGATCGTCAACGAAATCTTCGGGTTTCAGTTTTTGACTCAGTGTTGCGTTGCCCACCATCGACTCCGATTCGGTCCCTAGCTTTTCGGCCATTCGTTTGACGATCGAATAACTCTCGGGATGAACCGCCGAATTATCGAGTGGGACCTTGCCATTGCGGATCCGCAGAAAACCGGCCGATTGTTGAAAGGCTTTCTTACCTAGTTTGGGGACTTTGGCGAGTTCTTTGCGACTGTTAAAACGGCCAAAACTGTCGCGGTAGTCAACGATGTTTTGCGCTAATTTGGGGCCAATGCCGGCAACGCGAGCCAGCAACGGGACGCTGGCCATGTTCAGATCCACGCCCACCTGATTCACGCAGCTTTCCACCGTCCGATCAAGACACCTCCGTAGTTTTGATTGGTTGACATCGTGTTGGTACTGCCCGACTCCAATCGATTTGGGATCCGTTTTGACCAGTTCGGCCAGCGGATCTTGCAGTCGCCGGGCAATGCTGATCGCGCCACGGACCGTGATGTCCAAATCCGGAAACTCTTTGCCGGCCAACTCACTGGCAGAGTAAATCGATGCACCTGATTCGCTGACCATCACTCGTGTGACGGCCAATTGATTGTCTTTGACCAGTTGCCCCACAAAGGCATCGGTTTCGCGTGAGGCGGTTCCATTGCCAATTGCAATCAGTTCGACATCGTGCTTGCCAATTAGTTTCAAAAGTGCAGAGCTGGCTGACGACACATCGCTTTTGGGAGGCATTGGATAAATGGTGGTGTGAGCTAAAAATTTTCCGGTCGAATCGACAACCGCCACTTTACAACCGGTGCGAAAACCTGGGTCGATACCAATGGTGGTCCGCGGTCCGGCGGGGGCTGCCATGAGAAGTTCGTGGAGATTTTTTCCGAAGACGGCAATCGCGTCGACGTCCGCTTTTTCCTTCAATTCTTGCAGCACCGTTGTCGCTGTCGCTGGCAGCAGCAGACGCTGGTAACAATCGTCGACGGTTGTCACTAGTTCGCGATGAAATTCAAAATCTCGATTGCTGATCAGCCGCGATTTCAAATGAAAAAGCACATTGGAATCATCTAGCTCAATCGTGACTTTCAAAACCCCATCGGATTCGCCTCGCAACATCGCCAGCAACCGATGCGATGGAATTCGACTGACAGATTCCTGGCGGTCGACGTATTGCTCGTACTTTTCGGCAGCGTCTTTTTTGCCGCGTTTCAGTTTGGAAGCGACTTTGCCATTTTTGGACGCTTCCTTAAAAAGCCACTCTCTCGTGTCGGCTTCGTCGGACCACTGCTCGGCGACAATGTCCATTGCCCCCTGAAGCGCGGCCTGTGTGTCGGGCACGTCGCGTTTGGTGTCGACGTAGTCTTTCAAAATCTGTTGCTTGGATTTGCTCAGGCTCTTCTGTGCAATCAAAAGATCGGCCAGGGGCTGCAATCCTCGTTCGCGGGCGATCGCGCCTCGTGTTCTGCGTTTTGGTTTGAATGGCAAGTAGATCGCTTCCAGTTGACGCGCGTCGTTGCATTCATCGATCTGCTTGCGGAGTGCGTCGGTGAGGAAACCAAGATCCGTGATGGTTTTTAGGACCGTGGATTTTCGCGAGGCCAGAGCGAGTGCTTTGTCCAATGCGTCTTCGATCGCACGGAGGGCAACCTCATCCAGTCCTCCGGTTGCTTCCTTGCGGTATCGGGCAACAAACGGGATCGTGTTTCCATCGCTCAGCAGATCAATGGCGGCAGCAACTTGGCGCGGCGGTAATCCTAGTTCGGAGGCGATGCGATTGCTGATCGTTTCCAAGCTGGCTTTTTCAATCTTCGTGTCGGCCATAAGACGTGTTGACGGTGCAGTAAGAAGAACGCGATGTGATACGCTAGTTTTATCACGCGTTTGCACTGCAAATTCAATGGGCCTGCTATTTCCCAGAACCTCACTGCCAGCGGTTCGGACAGCGCACGCGTGCTGCAGAAGTCCTGCGATGTTAAGAACATTCGGCGCCGGTCCGCAAGGATCCTCGTCGTAACAAGCATGGGCGTAGGCTTGGAAACGTCCGCCGGAGCAAGACGCGGAGCAACGTCGTCGATCGCTAGCGTAGACGATCGGCGCTTGTCTAGACGATCGGAGACCGGGTGATGGGAGGTCGGGAAACGTGCGGGTGGTCGTCGCGATGCCCCAGCGCTCTCAGAATGCCCGTGGCATTTTGCTTCTTTTCGTACATGTTTTTGTCCGCCTGAATCCATGCCTTATCAAGTGACATGGTCGGGCTGCGTGTCGCGGTCCCGATCGAGGCTTGGATGTTGAATTGCGAAAGGTTTTCTTTGATGCGGCGAATGAACTGGGCCGACTGAAATTCGTCGCACTCGACTGCTATGATCGCAAACTCATCGCCACCCGTTCGCGCAACGACATCACAGGCACGAGAGGCCCTTTCCAAGGCTTGCGCGACTTGCATCAAAGTTCTGTCGCCGGCGCTATGCCCTTGCGAGTCGTTGACGTTCTTGAAATCGTCCAAGTCAATTGCGATGATCGAAGCGATGTGGCCGTAGCGATGGCAGCGAGATTCTTCCGCAGAAAGCATTCGATCCCAACCGCGTCGATTGAATGCATTGGTTAGTGCGTCAGTTTCCGCTTCGGCCTCCGCGTGATTGGCGCGACGCATTTCGGCTTCAGCTTTCAGCTCCGTTGCCAAGATGGTGCTTAGCATTCGCGAGGCCATGATCAAACGCGGTAATTCGTCGACCAAATCTGCCGGTTGTGGTTGGGGGTCGATGGCGCACAGCGTGCCGAACAAGGATCCGTCGGGACGTGACAAAGGAATCCCAATGTAGGCGCCTATGTCTAGTTGCTGGGAGACTGGCGCATCGGCGTACGCATCAACAGATCGAGCATCAGGTGCGATGCAGGGGCCGAGTCCTTGGACCATCCGCGAGCAAAAGGAATCGGTCCAAGAGAAAACGTCGCCTGCGGACACACCGTAAGTGTGCTGTTTGGATTGCAGCACGGTCCAGTCGACCCCATCGGTGCGCGTGACCATCCAGAGGGAAAAACCGTACTGTTCGTGCAATAGATCAAGCAGGCTTTGGGCTGCCGAATCGAAGTCGCTAAAGGGTTTGTATGCACGCAGCATAAGGAATCAGTCCATTCAACGTATTTCACCTTGCGCGGTTTTGCCATTCGAGCCAAACAATGGGGCACACAAGCGAGCCAGAGCGAAACACTCTCGGGGCGGTTACGGATGAACACTATGTCATTGGGTTGTTGAGCCTTTCGATATTTGCGGCGTTGAGGGTTTGCCCGCGACCGCCGCGGGGTTCGATATCGGGCTGCAACGAATTTACGGACGAGAGGCTGCTAGCGGCTTATGAGGCGTTTGGCTCACAAGTGTTAATCGGCAAAGTCTTCGCAATAGGATCCAATCCTGTTGCGGGTATGACAAATCCACTTGGGGCTTGCCGCACCGTTAAAATAAATTTTGCGGAGAAACATCGCCAAGCCAGAAGCCGCAATGGTGCTTCTTGCTTGGCTGAAATCACATCGGCTCTCAACTCAAAACACGAAACTGAGAATTGTCCCAATCGCAGCTCCCAAATGACGATCATCCAAGGCGGATTGCGGTGATAGGTACCGGAATTAGCGGAATGTTGATCGCGCGTCTGCTGGCAACAAAGTTTGCAGTGGATGTCTTCGAGGCGGGCGATCACATCGGGGGTCACGCACACAGCGTCGACGTCGACATTCCGCATCAGGCTAGCGGGAGATCTGGAGTCCAAGGCGTGTCCGCCGACGTCGCGTTCATGGTGTTGAACCGACGAACGTATCCAAATTTCTGCAAAGTGCTGTCGATTTTGGGCGTCGACACGCAGGAGAGCGACATGAGCTTGAGCGTCCGTTGCTTCCGTAGCGGGTTGGAGTACCAAGGGAGCTCCCTGAACGGAGTCTTCGCGCAGCGCCGCAACCTCATTCGGGCGGCCTTCTATCGAATGCTGCGAGACATTGTCCGTTTCAATTCCTTGGCGAGAGAGTTTTGTGAATCACCTGACGGCGGACTTTCGCTTGGGGGATTTTTGGACAACGCCAATTTGGGCCGTGAGTTTCGCGAGCAGTACTTGTATCCCATGTCGGCAGCGATCTGGTCGACCGACCCGGCGGGCATGGCTGCTTTTCCGGCCAAGTTTATTCTTGGCTTCCTGCGAAACCATGGGCTGCTCCAAATCAACGATCGACCGCAGTGGCTAACAATCGCAGGACGGTCGCGCCGCTACGTCGCAGCTCTCACATCGCAGATGGATGGCCAGATCTTCGTTCGCACACCTATCATCGGCGTAAGCGCTGACGGAAACCAAGTTCAAGTGACTTCGCGTGATCTTGCCAGTGGAAACCAAGTCGTCAGCAATTATGACCATGTTGTTTTTGCAACGCATGCAGACCAGACCCTTAATCTGCTGAAAGACAGTAGTCCGTTGGAAAAAGCGGTGCTGGGAGGGTTTCCTTATCAGCCCAACGAAGCGGTGCTGCACACCGATATGTCTGTGTTGCCGGTTCGTAAACGTGCCTGGGCTAGTTGGAACTATCACATCCCTGAACAAACATCGGATCGTGTCAGCGTGACGTACGATCTGAATCGATTGCAAAGTCTGGGGTTGAGTCACCCGTTGTGTTTGACTCTGAATCCGAACTGCTCGATTGATTCAACCAAAGTCATTCGTCGTTTTGAATTTCAGCATCCGGTTTTTTCGGCCGAGTCGATCCGATCGCAACAACGTTTTGCTGAGATCAATCACCAGCGTGGCATCAGTTACTGTGGTGCGTACTGGGGCTATGGATTCCATGAAGACGGCGTCAACAGTGCCTTGGCGGCAGCTAAACCATTCGGCCTGGATCTGCAGGATCTGCGTCGTCCGGTCTTGCAATCCAGTGGCCGCGCTCCCAGTGCCCGGCTTCAGACGATTGCTTCTGGATCGTCGGCGAGTGATTCTGGTGCCTCATCGGTGACGGCTTGAACCCATGGTGACAACGAATTTGAAAAGCTGTCTGTACCGCGGCTATGTCCGACACCGACGCAAGAGTCCAAAGCATGCTTTTACGTATTCTTCTTCGTGGGTCTACCTGGATCTAGACGAAGTCGAGGGGATCATTGATTCGAGTTGGCTACTGGGGCGGCGTCGTTTTTCGCCTGCGGCTTTTCGACGGTCGGATCACCTGGGCAGCACAGATACGTCGTTGCAGTCCAGCATTCGAGAATTGGTGGAGCAGAAGACGGGCCAGATCATTGACGGTCCCATAAGAATACTGACACAGTTAAGCCACTTTGGCGTCTACTTCAGTCCGATCAATCTTTACTACTGTTTTGATCGCGATGACGAATTGGTCGTGCAGGTCGCCGAGGTTAGCAACACGCCCTGGAACGAACGCCACTATTACGTTCTGTGGGCAGGAAATCGCGTCGATGGTTCGCAGGACAGGTACTCGCATGCCAAAGAGTTTCATGTATCGCCGTTCATGGGAATGGATTCGACGTACCAATGGAAAACGGCTGCCCCAGGCGATGAATGTGTCGTATCGCTCGGTTGTGACCGAGACGGGAAGCGAATTTTTCAGGCTCTACTGCGACTACAGAGCGTGCCACTGACGAATCACGCACTATTGGTAAGTTTGCTGCGACGCCCCATCGCAGCAGTTCATATTGTCGGGGCAATTTACTTTCAAGCGTTACGACTTTGGATGAAGCGATGTCAGTTTTTTCCCCGACCGAATCCTGCCCCTCTACCGACCACGATCGATCCGGATCCAGAAGCGGCGTCACGCGAAGCGATGCCCTGCGGTCCAGCGGTGTCTCGCAAGGCCGGCGTGTAGAGTTCGACGACGATTGCGACACAAGCTGCCATGCCGATGACACGCGGCGTCCGCAACGCGCGGGCGAATGCGAAGACCACGGAAGCCGTGGGGGAGTGAGCCTGATCTATCGCGGATTGCGAAAAGCTCTCTTCTCAAGTCTGAACGGCATTCGGCATGGACGGTTGGACGTGGTTGATCAAGACGAGGTCACCGCGTTCGGAGAGTTTGATTCAGAGCTTCGCGCGACCATTTACGTGAAAAACCCACTGTTCTATCGGTATGTTGCTACGGGTGGCAGTTTGGGCGCGGCCGAAGCCTTCTGCGATGGTCTGTGGGAGTGTGACGATCTCACCACCCTGATCCAGCTATTCGCCCGCAACTCGGATACTTCGGATCGTCTTGGCAAATGGGGCAACGCGATCGCAAATCTGGGCCGCAAATTCACTCATCGAATGAATCGAAACACGCGGGACGGGAGCCGTCGCAACATCGCGTCGCACTACGATCTGAGTAACCAATTCTATTCGCTGTTCTTAGACGAAACGATGACCTATTCCAGTGGCATCTTCGCGTCTCCGAGCACCTCGCTCGCTGACGCGTCGCGAGCCAAGTACGACCGCTTGTGCCAGCAATTGCAATTAACTGCGTCTGATCGAGTTCTGGAGATTGGCACTGGATGGGGAGGGTTCGCGCTGCATGCCGCTGCGAAATACGGATGCCACGTCACGACGACAACTATCTCCAAGCAACAGCTTGACTACGCTGCCGCGGCGATTGCGTCAGCCGGTTTGTCCGACCGGATCACGCTCAAGCTTTCTGACTACCGTGATCTGGAAGGGAAGTTCGACAAGCTCGTTTCCATCGAAATGATCGAAGCAGTCGGGCATGAGTTTCTAGACACGTTCTTTGCAAAGTGCGATAGTTTGTTGAAAGAGGATGGAATGTTTGCCTACCAAGCAATTACAATCCCGTGCCAACGGTATGAATCGTATCGACGCTCCGTTGATTTTATTCAGCGCTACATTTTCCCCGGTGGGTTCCTGCCGTCGATGGGCGCGATGAATGCGTCGATCGGTCGTGCGACCGATTTTCAATGGGTGCACTCAGTCGATTTCGCATCGCACTATGCGAAAACATTGAAACTGTGGCGAAGTAATTTCAACGCAAATCGCGATGCCATCTTGTCATTGGGAATGACGCCTTCTTTCCTGCGGATGTGGGAATACTACCTCTGCTATTGCGAAGGTGCTTTTCTGGAAAAACAAATCGGCGTGTCGCAGGTTCTGTTGCAAAAGCCCGGCAACCGTCGACCCATCGCTTTGCCCGGACTGACGGAAATAGGAGCGTAGAGCTGTGCGAACACTACTGATCATTCTCTTCGCGGGCGTCTTTCTGAGCATGGCTGCGGTTACCACGACAGCCACTCTTCAACGCGGCATGTTTCAGGCAGGCCACGACTTGTGGCCTGATTGGTGGTTTCGCGCGACCTTGCTAGACGCCTACTGTGGCTTTATCGCGTTCTACGTTTGGGTGGCGTACAAGGAGAAATCCCTTGTCGCTCGCGCAGGGTGGTTTGTTGGCATCATGTTGCTGGGCAATTTTGCGATGTCGGCTTACATGTTGATTCAGCTTTTCAAAACGGATCCCTTCAGTTGGGAACGCATGCTTCTTCGCACGCCCCAAGGTGTTTCGGCCAGCTAGTCTTTTTGTTTCCGTAGTCTCATCTCCTCCCTCCCAGTCGGCTTTGTTTCATGTCGCTTATTCAGCTTGCCGAAAAACGCTGGCTCCCTGATCCTGTCATCCGAATCGGCATGCGGCGTCTGTTGCGTGAGCGCTTGCAGGTCGAGGAACAGCGAGCAAACGGTGACTACGACGAAGCGCTCGATCGGTTTGCCGATCAGCAACGTCAAAGTTTGGTGACGATCGATACTCATCGAGCGAATGAGCAACACTACGAAGTCCCGGCCGAATTTTTTCAGCTCGTGCTGGGCCCTCGGTTGAAATACAGTTGCGGATGGTGGGCGAATCCTCAATCCTCGCTGGAGGACTCTGAAAACCTGATGCTCGAATTGACCTGCCGTCGTGCGCAGATTGAAGACGGCATGTCGATCTTGGATCTGGGGTGTGGTTGGGGTTCGCTGACGTTGTGGTTGGCCGAACACTATCCGAACAGTCGGATTACTTCGCTTTCAAACTCAAAAAGCCAGCGTGAGTTTATCCAATCTCGCTGTAAAGATCTGGGGTTCAAGAATGTTCAAGTGCTGACCGAAGACGTTGGGATCTTCGACACCTATCTCCGGTTTGACCGCGTTGTCAGCGTCGAAATGTTTGAACATGTACGCAACCACGAAAACTTGCTGCGTCGCATCTCCTCTTGGTTAGAAGATCACGGAAAACTCTTCGTGCATATTTTCTGTCATCGCAATCTGGCATATGCCTTCGAGACTGATGGTGAGAAAAATTGGATGGGACGCCATTTCTTTTCCGGCGGCATCATGCCTGCGGAAGACTTGTTTTTGCGATATCAACAGGACCTCCAAGTTGCTCAGAACTGGTGGATCAACGGCGGTCACTATGCGCGGACTTGCGAAAACTGGCTTTCCAATCAAGACGAGCAGTCAGGTGCCGTACGTGATGCACTTGGCAGTTGCCAGAGTGCTGATGCAGCTGACGTTGTGAGCCAACGGTGGCGCATGTTTTTCATGGCGTGTGCCGAGCTCTTCAAATTCAACGATGGAAACGAATGGGGCGTCGGGCACTACCTGTTTGAGAAACCCGCGGACGGGCGGTCATAAGATGGATACCTGGGAGATTCTGAGCGCGACGGCTGCCGCGATTTTTGTCGCCGTCACAATCCTTTGGCTTGTCAGTCTTTGGCTGAAAGACGCCAGCATTGCAGATTTGTTTTGGGGGTTTGGTTTTGTCGTCATTGCAGCGATTGCCTACGCGATGGGCAACCAGGACCTGCGTGGTGGATTGGTTGCCGTACTGACGGCAGTGTGGGGGCTGCGGCTGACAGGGTATCTCTGCTGGCGCAATCTCGGTCACGGCGAAGATTCCCGTTACCGAGCAATGCGGGATCATCATCAAGAACGATTTTGGTGGGTTAGTTTTTTCACCGTCTTTTTACTGCAAGGAACGATCATGTGGATCGTTTCGCTCCCGGTGCAAGTCGGGCAAAGATCTGTTCAAGATCTGGGGCCTGCAAACTTCATCGGTGTCGCGGTATGGCTGGTCGGATTTCTGTTTGAGTCGATTGGCGATTATCAGCTCGCTCGTTTCAAGATGGATCCTGCCAACAAAGGCAAGGTCATGGACCAAGGCCTTTGGCGCTACACGCGTCATCCCAACTACTTTGGCAACGCATTGATCTGGTGGGGGCTGACTTTGTTGGCGATGAATCTGTCGACTGGCTGGCTTTTGGTCAGCCCAGTGTTGATGACGTTTCTGCTGCTGAAAGTGAGCGGCGTCGCACTGTTGGACAAGGATCTGAGCAACCGTAGCGATGAGTTTCGGCGTTACATCGCGCGAACGAGTGCGTTCGTGCCTTGGCCACCCAGCTAGTCAATGCGGGGGCCTGGTGATGCGTTGCTTGCCTGGTCGCTATTATCTTTTTATTCTTTCACTGTCATTTCGAGGCCACCATGCAAATCGCTCCCCAGCGGAAAAAATGCCACGAGGTCGTGGGAGGACGGCGGACGTATCAGGCTAGCTATGATATGCCGGGGTTATCGACGCAGATCTACAGTCGGCATTGTGACAAGTGCCTGGATGGTGGAGGAGAGTTGCACTTTTTGTCGTCCTGTGCGTCGGGGCGGATTACGCGAATCATGTTGGCCGATATCGTCGGATCGTCCGAGGTTTTTAAACAGCTGTCGTGCGAAATGCGACACGGACTGATTCGCAGCATTAATTCGATCTGGCAGAATCGTGTGGTGGCGAACGTGGCCGAACAGTTTCAGAAGTTTGCTGCACGAGGAGGCTTTGGGACGGCTTCTGTCGCGACATACTTCGCGCCGACACGCAGTTTCGTGATGTGCAATATCGGCAACCCTCCCCCATTGGTTTTTCGGTCGGCCGAACGTCGGTGGGAGGCACTCTTGGGGGAATGCGATTCGCCAAGCGATCCTGACGGAACGCCGGAGAAGGGTCAGTTGGATGGCGTTTTTGAAAAAGAAGAGTACCGACACATCAAAACCAAGTTGGAAATTGGCGATGTCGTTGTCATCTATGGCAACGGGTTTGCTCAGTCAAAATTCCCCGGCGGCAACATCGTGGGGCACGCGCGGCTGATCGATGCCCTTCAGGATGCTCCCAACAGTTGTCCGCTGGCGAGGTTGGAGCATCTGATTGGTCTAGTTCAATCTGCGAACCAATCGGCGGGGGATTCGGGGACCGACAGTACGGTGGTTGTCTGTAAGGTCACCGAAACCACCGTTAGACTACGCGATAATCTGCTTGCACCCTTCCGCTTGTTCAAGCGTGCAAAAGACGCCACGAAACTCACGTAGTTTTTTCGCTCGATGCAATTGTGACTCTACCGGTGCCAGTGGTCGTCGACTACGATTTGCCAGTAATTCTTAAGGATGGGGATGCAGAATCAGTATGCAGTTTTCTCTGCCTAGTCACCTCGTAATGCATGCCTAAAAGGTTTGTTGCAATGCCCGTCAAGAGTTCTAAGGTCAATATCCTCGGCGTGGCGGTTGATGCGATCAACATGGGTGTCGCGATCGAAAAGATTGACCAGTGGATCCAGTCGGGGGCGTCGCAGTACGTTTGTGTTACGCCAGTACACAGTGTGATGGAGTGCCAGGACGACGACGATCTTCGTGACATTTTCAATCAGGCCGGAATGGTGACGCCCGATGGCATGCCGGTGGTCTGGATTTGCAATTGGTTTGGTTTCAAGGACGCACGACGCGTCTACGGTCCCGACCTGATGCTCACTCTCTGTGATCATTCTCAGAAGCCTGGATATCGGCATTTCTTTTACGGTGGTGCCGAAGGCGTCGCGCCGACGCTGAGTGAAAATTTGCAAAAGCGTTTTCCGGACATGAAGTCGGTCGGAACCCTGAGTCCCCCTTACAAAGCACTGAGTGAATCAGAGAATCGTGCGATGGTCGATACCATCAACGCGGCCAATCCCGACATTGTTTGGGTGGGGCTCGGATCTCCTAAACAAGAGCGATGGATGGCCAAGAACATCGATGTGCTCAATGCCTCGGTGGTGATCGGCGTGGGCGCAGCATTCGATTTTCACGTCGGACGCGTGCGGCAAGCACCCGCGTGGATGCAGCGAAGTGGAATGGAGTGGTTTTTCCGTTTGATCATGGAGCCGCGCCGTCTTTGGCGTCGCTACTTGATCGGCAACAGTCGTTTCGTTGTTAAGTTTTTCATGCAAGTCACCGGTCTAAAATCTTACGCGATCGCGACGCCTCGGCTGAATTGAGTGATGATTGCATTGCTGCAGTGGTGGAATCAGAATTCGCTTAGCTCTCTGTTTGTGGATTCGTTTTTCGGTACTGCGATGGCGTGACGTTCATGACACGTCGAAAGCTGCGGCTGAAATGAGCGTGGTCATAGAAACCACATGCCAGCGCGATCTGCGAAATGGTTTGATCGGACGAAAGCAACAAACGCGACGCGTTCTCGACACGCACTCGGACCAAGTACTGTCGAGGCGATGCCCCGAACGCTCGTCGAAATCTCCGTTCGAAGTGACTGACGGACAAACCTGCTTTGGATGCCAGTTGTTCGGTCGACAAATTCTTGGCGTAGTCACGATGCAGCATTTCAATCACTTGGGAGAAGGCATCTGCTGTTCCTGATGGTGTTTGAATGCGTTCGATCTGTCGCGATATGCCGGCAACTCCGATCACGCGTCCTTTTTGATCGCGAAGCGGGACCTTGGACGTGACCACCAACCGTGGCGAACCGGCATCTTCGGGAGCACTCTCCATCCGATTGATGATTGATTCCCCTGATTCCATGACGGCTTCATCGTCGGCACGGTATTCGTCTGCGCGTTGCTTGGGGAAAAAGTCATGATCGGTTCGGCCAATCGCTTCAGCCTCGTTGGCGACGCCGCAGTACTCGCAGCCTCGTCGATTGAGCGACATGAAGCGTCCTTTCCTGTCTTTGACAAAAAAAGACAGGCCTGGCAACGAATCAAACAGCGCAAATGCCTGGTCGCTGGGGCCAAGTTTGCGGAAAAATGCCGCACGTAGAGTAGTACTTTTCATGCTGCAAAAATACACAGGAAAGGGTCCGCCGTGCAAGACAAGGCGGCCGCATTGACCGACAATGTTCAATCAAGCCAAAGACTTTCGCCCTTACTTATTCGCAACCATTGATCATGCCCACTGCACGCTCTTGCCTTGTTCTCTGTGTTTTGGCCGGCTCCTGGCTGGTGTCACCAGCCACGGCAGAAGACATTGATTTTAATCGTGACATTCGGCCAATCCTGTCGGATAAGTGCTACTTTTGTCATGGCCCGGACGAAGCAAACCAAGAAGCTGGTTTGCGTTTGGATTCACGAAGCGAGGCAGCTGATGCGATAGATTCAGGGGAGCTAATCGACCGGATCACAAGTGACGACCCCGACATCTTGATGCCGCCGCCGGGATCCAAGTTGTCGCTGACGGCGAAAGAGAAAACGACCATTCAGAGCTGGATCGACCAAGGTGCTAACTACGCTGGGCACTGGGCGTTTGAGCTGTTGCCGCAATCGGTGGCCGTGCCTCCAGTTAAAAATGACGACTGGTGCAGCGAGACGCTTGACCGGTTTGTCTTGGCGAAATTAGAAGTAGGATCACTCCAGCCTAGTTCGCCAGCGGCCCCCCTGCGATGGTTGCGGCGTGTGAGTCTGGACCTGACAGGCTTGCCTCCCACACGCTCGGAGATCACTGAATTTAGGAAAGAGATTGAATCGAATAGCGAGCAGGCCTACGCCAGTGCGGTCGATCGATTGTTGGAATCGTCGTCGTTTGGCGAACACATGGCCGTTTCCTGGTTGGACGCTGCTCGCTACGCCGATTCTTACGGCTATCAATCCGACAAGCTAAACACCCAGTGGCCCTACCGCGATTGGGTCGTCGACGCGTTGAATCAGAACCTGCCCTACGACAAGTTCTTGACTTGGCAATTGGCTGGCGACTTGTTGGAAAATCCAACACGCGAGCAACTCGTCGCCACGGCTTTCAATCGCATTCACCGTTTGAATAACGAAGGCGGAGCGGTATTTGAAGAATGGCGAATCGAAAACGCTGCTGACCGAGTCCATACTTTCGGAACAGCAGTGCTGGGGCTGACGATGGAATGTTGTCGATGCCATGATCACAAGTACGACCCGATTCCGATGCGAGACTACTATTCGCTTTCGGCGTTTTTCAATTCGATCGACGAAAGTGGTGTCTACGATCGGACGGCGAAAGTTCCTTGTCCTTCCGTCCTGCTGCCGACGCCCGAACAGCAAGCTGATTTGGATGCAGCAAAAGAACGACTGAGCAATGCCCAGTCGAAGTACGACCAAGCCGTTTTAGCAGCGAAGAAGCGTTTCGCTCAGAATAAAGACATTTCGGGCGAATCACTTTCGATTCCCGACCTGCAGCTGGCGTTAGCATTTGACGATGATTTCGGCGACAAACTGAAGAAGGTTTATCACCCATCGCAGTCGGATCGTTCGTGGTCCAAGATGCCCGATCTGGTGCCTGTAACTGATTCGCAGTTCGCTCGACTGGACCTGGATCAAGCGAACGATCATTTGCCGGAAGCGAAGGATTCCGAAACGCAAAAGTCAGATGTTCAACCGTCGGGCAGCAAATTGTCTCCGCGTCGAGCATTGAAACTGGATGGCGAACGCGGTATCACGACTGAAGGCATCGAGCCGTTTGATCGCTGGTTGCCCATGTCGATCGTTGTCACGTTGCGCGAAACAAAACGCGTCGCCGAACGAAGCTTGATCGCTCATCACACTCGCGGGACGGACTGCGGTTACAACGGTTGGGATCTGACGATCGTCGATGGCCACTTGGAATCACGGATGTACCGCGTGTGGCCTGGAAATGCGATCGGAGTTCGCACGGTGGACCCTATCCCCGTTGATCAATGGCATCAGATCACCGCGACCTACGATGGTGCGTCAAAGGCCTCTGGGCTGAAACTGTGGCTCAGTGGCGAACCTTTGGAAACGACGGTTCTGCGTGACGAACTAAAAAAGAGTTGCAACGTGGTCGTTGATCACGGCGGCCAATTTGTCGTCGGGCAGCGTTTTCGCGCTCGTGGTTTCAGCGGCGGATTGATTGATGACATTCGTTTGTACACACGCGAGTTGACCCCGCCCGAACTGCATTTCCTGGCAACCGGCGACCCCATCCAACCGACGCCAGTGTACTTTGCCTCGGCCGTTGATCCTCAGTGTCGCGCACTGCTGGCACAGCTGACCGAAGCTCGCAAGTCGTTTGTGATGGCAGAGGAGGTGATGAACGAGATTCCCGTGATGCGGGAAATGGATCAGCCTCGCCCGGCGCACGTGTTGGCTCGGGGTGAATATGATGCACCCAAAAACCAAGACTCACTTGTCAATCGTCGAACCTTATCGGGGATCCCATTGCCATTTCCAGGCAACGCATCGCTGGATCGTTTGGGGCTCGCCCAGTGGGTAACCGATCCGAGACATCCGTTGACGTCCCGAGTAGCGATCAATCGACTGTGGAGTAACTTCTTTGCATCACCCTTGGTCCACACGCCGGAGAATTTTGGTTCTCAAGGCGAACTGCCCACTCACCCGGAACTTCTGGATTGGCTGGCTCGAGACTTCATTGATCACGGTTGGGACGTCAAGCGATTTTGCCGCAGCGTCGTGCTTTCGTCGACGTATCGACAAGACTCCGCGGCGACGGCAACACAATTGGAACGAGATCCCACGAACCGCTTGCTCGCCCGTGGACCAGCCTATCGCTTGGCTGCGGAGCAGATACGTGATCTAGCGCTTTCCGCGTCCGGATTGTTGAACGCCCAATCCGGTGGTCCGCCCGTGTCGCCATATCAACCCGGAGAGGATCTGTGGAAGGAATCCAATGGAATGTCGCCTCCCTATCAGCAGTCGGTCGGAAAATCGCTTTATCGACGGTCGTTGTATTCGGTTTGGAAACGGACCGCGCCGTTGCCAAACATGATGGCCTTTGATTCGACTACACGTGAAGTTTGTAGCGTCAAGCGATCTCGCACCAACACACCGCTGCAAGCACTGGTCCTGCTCAATGACGTGCAGTTCGTCGAAGCATCGCGTTCATTGGCCGCTAGGCTGCTGGGAGAAAGCGATGATCACTCGCGGATCACCGCCGCGTTCTTGAGCCTGACAGGACGTGAACCAGATGCCACCGAGATGTCGCTGCTTGTGAATCTGCTGACCGAAGAACGATCCTACTACCTAATGAATCGTGAGTCCGCTGAAGAATTGGTTTCGACGGGCGAGTACAAGTCAGGCGACACCGTGGACGTGGTCGAATTGGCCTCGTTGACCAATGTTTGCCAAGCCATTTTGAATTTAGACGCCACCATTTGGAAACGATAGTCATGAATTTCAACTCAAAACCAACTGATCCCTTTGCGGTCAATCGGCGACTGTTTTTCAAAAACAGCTCGACGACTGTCGGCGTTGCCGCTTTGGCTAGCCTGCTAGGCACCGAAGCTAGCGGTGCAGACACACTGAACGCAACTCACTTTGCCCCCAAGGCCAAGCGGATCATCTATCTGTTTCAATCGGGCGGACCTGCTCAGCAGGACTTGTTTGATCACAAGCCGTTGCTGAACAAAATGAATGGCGAAGAATTGCCACCCGAGGTACGTGGTGAACAGCGATTGACTGGGATGTCGGTCAATCAATCATCGCTTCCATTGGCCGGATCGCAGTTCAAATTTGCCCAGCACGGATCATCCGGAGCGTGGCTCAGCGAACTGTTGCCGCATCATCGTGACATCGTCGACGATGTGTGTTTCATCAAGTCGATGCACACCGAAGCCATCAACCATGATCCGGCCATTACGATGTTCCAGACTGGTTCGCAGATCGCCGGGCGTCCTTCGTTGGGATCGTGGCTTTCGTATGGACTGGGAAGCGAAAACAAAGATTTGCCGGCGTTCATTGTTTTGGTCTCAGCGGGCCAAGGAGGCCAACCGCTCTACGCCCGGCTTTGGGGAAATGGTTTCCTGGATTCCAAGTACCAGGGCGTGCAGTTCCGCGGTGGGAATGATGCAGTGCTTTATCTTTCGGACCCCAAGGGAATCACACCTTCGCGGCGTCGTGCGCAGTTGGACGCCATCAACCAATTGAATCAGCATCAATTTGGCAAAGAACTGGATCCCGAAATCGAATCGCGCATTGCTCAGTACGAAATGGCGTACCGAATGCAGAAGAGTGTTCCCGACGCGACCGACTTTTCGGACGAACCGGAGTCTACCTTCAAGCTTTACGGAGAAGACGCCCGCAAGCCTGGTACGTTTGCGGCCAATTGTCTGTTGGCGCGCCGCTTGGCTCAGCGCGACGTGCGGTTTATTCAGCTCTATCATCAGGGCTGGGACCAGCACTCCAATTTGCCCAAGCAAATCAAAGGGCAAGCGAAGGAAACCGACCAAGCTTCGGCGGCCTTAGTCAAGGATCTCAAACAGCGTGGTTTGCTTGACGATACTTTGGTGATTTGGGGAGGTGAATTTGGCCGCACATCCTATACGCAGGGTGTGCTGACCAAAGACAACTATGGACGCGACCATCACCCCCGTTGCTTTACAACCTGGATGGCCGGAGGTGGCATCAAGCCCGGAATCACTTATGGATCAACAGACGAATTCGGCTACAACGTGGTCGAAAACGGCGTCCACGTTCATGATTTCAATGCTACGATTCTGCACTTGATGGGCATCGACCACGAACGACTGACGTTCAAATATCAAGGCCGCCGTTTTCGGTTGACCGACGTGCATGGCGAAGTCTTGGACAAGGTCATCGCGTAGGTTTTGTCATCGCGAAGCCATTTCAGGTTTACCGATGGCAACGCATGTTTATTGCGCGAGTTTTCGGAGGTCATCTAACCCACCCGCGTTTTCGACGTGGGAGAACCCTAGACCTTCCAGGACTGTTTTTGCTTTTCCGGCTCGACCGCCGACGGCGCAGTACAGGACGATCTGGGCGTCCTTGTCTTCGGTCACTTCGCTGATTCGCTCAGCGATTTCGGTGTGCGGAATGTGAACCGCCGTCTCAAAATGTCCTTTGTCCCACTCTTCTTGGCTGCGAACATCGATGACCAGTTTGTCCGCCAGCGACAAAGAGTCGTTGGCTGGTTCGGTGGTCGCCGTCGATTCCGGAGCCGAAACCTGAGTCGTCTCGTTAGTCGAACATCCAACGACGAAAACGATCGCGAGACAGAAAATGGTTCGCATGGTAGTGGCTTAGCTGTGTAAAAAGGCGGGAAACCGACATTGTCTTGAAAGCTCAGTGTGCCTTTTACCGGGCAGACTTTCAATCAGCCTGCTGTGTGGTTTTCAGTCCGTTTGCTCTCTGGCGGTTCGTTGCAGCTCGCTCGTTGTGGCCCTTCGCCGCTGAATACCGTCAACCAAGCGGGCAAGAAAAGTGCGCTGCATCGCTCAGTTGTGCGGCCAAGTCACATCGAATGGCGGGAATTAGCCACGATTCGCCTCGTTTTTTGATTGGCACTCCGCATGCTCTGACTTCTTACAACACTACGGAGGCAGAGATGAAAAAAATAATACTGGCGACCGACGGTTCGGCGCACTCTGAGCAAGCGGCCACCTTTCTTTCGCAACTTCCCCATGACAATCCGATCGAACTAACCGTTGTTTCGGCATTGGATTTATCAGGCACGTATGCTGATTCAGCGACCGGGGATTGGACCGATACCGATGTCTCACGGGCAACCGCCAAGGCCAAGGAGGCATTCGAGGTAGTCACGGCGATCTTTAGCGATGCGAATGTTTCGTTGAAACACATCATTCGCGTCGGTCACCCTGCCGAGACAATCATCGGGGTGGCAAATGAAACGAGCCCAGAGCTATTGGTGGTCGGCGCGAAAGGCCATACCACCGTTGAGCGAATCTTGCTGGGAAGTACCAGTGACTATGTCGCCACTCACGCGCCATGTAGCGTGTTGGTCGTGCGAGCAACTGAGCCGAACGAAGCGAAACATCGATTGCGAGTAGCGATCGGCTACGACGACACAGGGCCAGCTCAAGCAGCGGTCGAAGAATTTGCCGAATTCCAGTGGGGCGATAGTATCCAGGTCCGGTTGGTCACGATTGCGTACCGTCCAGACTACGACGACTACCCCTACGAAACGCCGTCGTCGGAGTCGGTCGAAAACGCAGCCAAGCAAATTGAGAGCATCGCGCCTGACACGAAAGGCTGTGTAATTGAAAGTGGTCACATCGGCGAAGGCATGGTCCGATTCGTAGAAGCGAATGATGTGAATTTGTTGATGATTGGCGAAACACCGCGCACGCGTCTAAGTCGAATGTTGATGGGGAGCAAGACAAGGTACGTGCTGCGTCACGCCCCGTGCAGTGTTTGGATCACAAGGAATCGCATGATTCATGGCATTCCCAAGTCAGCGTCCGTTCAAGAAGCCGAAGAGATCACTCTTGAGTCGCCTTGAGTGGACGGGCGTTGCGGTCTTTGAGAACCGTTGCAGTCTTTGAGAACATTGTTGGCAAGAAGAAGTTTGCGCATTTCCCTTGGCTTGCCATGTCGGGATCACAACCGCAATTCCGTGTTGGTGATTGTCCATTGGTGCACGCGAATTTCCGACAAGGAGGGACACTATCTCAAACTGAAAATTTGTCGATGAATCAGTTTTTGCCGCCACTGCTTGGCGGCAATTGTTATTCTCACGAATACGACGTTTCGTCTCTTCTCAAACCAGGAACACGTAATGGGTTTTCATTTGCAGACTGATTTCGGCGGTCTTCCTTTAGCGTCGCCGATTGTCGTGGGGGCTTGTCCGATGGCGATGCAAGAGCAGTCGCGGGCGGCGATGCAAGCGGCAGGCGCGGGGGCGATTGTGTTGCCATCGTTGTTCGAGGAACAGGTGATCCTGTGGGCGCTGAACAGCGGCCGTATCGTGACGCCGAAAGAGCAAAAGATTCTCTCTCGCGCCAGTCAGACAAGGCACAATTGGGCATGCGACAACGCAGAGTCCTATCTGGCGTTGGTGAACCGCGCAAGTTCGCAGCAGTCCATTCCGATCATCGCCAGTTTGAATGGGTTCACCGCGGGAGGATGGACGGATTTTGCTGGCGAGTTAGAAGAAGCAGGGGCCGCCGCAATTGAGCTGAATGTGCATCATTCACGAGCGAGAGAGTATGCGAGTTCGCAGGAGATCGAAGCGACGATTCTAAATACCGTTCGCGAGGTCAATGCAGCAATTACGATTCCGTTGTTTGTCAAACTTGGTCGCAATTTCACCAGTGTTCCGCATCTGGCATGCCAGCTGTTGTCAGGGGCTCAGGGTTTGATTCTGCACGGTCGTGCGCCCAGCGTCGACATCTGTTTGGATAGCCTGCGGCTTGTTAGTCGGTGGATGCTTAGCAAGGAGTGCGACGATGTCGAGGGTTTGGACATGTTGATGCAAGTGCACGGCTATTGTCCCGCGATGCCATTGGCTGCGGGGGGAGGTATTTCGCAGCCGGATCAGTTGATCAAATCATTGCTCGCTGGCGCGGATGTGGCCATGGTCACGTCTGCAATCTACCGCAACGGCCCTGATGTGATTCGCACGCTACTGGACGGTTTGACGGTCTTCATGGAACAGCATCACATTCAGGATTTGCGACAATTGCAAACACAGCGCCCGCTTGAATTTACCAACGACGAAGACCGGGCCGCTTATATTGCCGCGTTAACGGCTCATCACGACGAATCCCCTGTCCCGGCAACACTGCACTGCGATCGCTGGGGGCACCCCACCGCGTAGACCACGGGGCGAATTGGCTGCCGAGCCCGTGTTTGCGTTCTGAAAATCGAACGTTTGTTCTGCAACGGATTTCATTGGTCTTTGCCGCCAGCGTGCCGCGCCGTCTCCGATGAGAAGCACATTCAATATGGCAACGAAATACGCCTCCAGCAGGCTCTGCGTGTTGCTGTGCCACTTGGTCAGACTGTTGGTCTGAATTGGGTATTGAATCCATCCACCAAGGCTCAATGTCATTGCACTTGGCAATTCTTGCTGGCTGGGCGGAAACTTTGATGAAATGTGCCCCTGAATGCGCAGAGGCAGGATCCGGTATTTCAGTTACAATATCATTGCACTTCGCGTGTCCCGCCTGATTTCCCCTGCCTCCATCATCACTCTCGATGAACATATCTTTGCCAAGTCGCATTGCGGCCGTCGGTTTTTTGATTGTTTGCGCAACCCTTTCTGTTTCGCCGATCCATGCTGTGCAGCCATCAAAAGACGAATTGGATTTTTTTGAATCCAAAATTAGGCCGCTACTGATCGATCATTGTTACGAATGCCATTCGACCGAGTCGGGCGAATCGGAAGGCGATCTGCTAGTTGATAGCGCCGCTGCGATACGGCGCGGTGGAGCCGGGGGGCCGCTGATCGGCGGACGTGACGCGGACAAGACGATGTTGATGCGAGTGATCCGCTACGACGATCGCAATTTGCAGATGCCCCCCGATAACAAGCTTTCGGATGAATCGATCGGATTGATTCAGCGTTGGATCGAAATGGGCGCGCCGGATCCACGCCAAGAAAATTCAGTAGAGACGACATCTTCACCACTGGATCGTGATCCCGCGACACACTGGGCATTTGTGGCACCTGAACGCGCGGTCATGATCCCAGATGCGAATCAAGGCGACCACGATTTAGTTGACGCGTTTGCGGCCGCCCGCGCTACGGAGGCCCAAGTTGATCTCGCAGCAGAAGCGCCGGGTGAGACGCTAGTTCGACGATTGTGTTTTGATCTCACAGGGCTTCCGCCAACCAAACAGCAGGTGGATTCGTTTGTTGGATCGGATGCGCCGGAAGCGTACACTCGTTTGGTCGACCGCCTGCTTGCTTCACCAGCCTTTGGCGAACGCTTTGGACGTCACTGGATGGACGTCGCAAGGTATGCCGACACAGTGGGCTATGCGTTGGGCGGAAAGGAACGTCGGATCAAAGGAAGCGATCGTTTTCGAGACTGGACGATACATGCCTTTGCCACCGACATGCCCTACAGCGAAATGATTCGGCACCAGCTTGCCGGCGATCGGACCGATCCGGAGAATAAGTCGGGCAATCTGGATGCGATGGGGTTTCTTACCATCGGTCGACGCTTTCTGAATCGCTACGACACTTGGGATGATCGCATTGATGTGATCACGCGCGGATTGCAAGGTATGACCGTTGCCTGTGCACGATGCCACGATCACAAGTTTGATCCGATTCCCGCTTCAGACTACTACTCGTTGCTGGGTGTCATGCAAAGCAGCAGTGAGAAAGCCGATGGGCCAAGTCCGTTGATGATGGTCGACAAGGACCCGCATGACACACACGTTTTGCTTCGCGGCCAGCCTGGAAACCGTGGCCCTATGGCGCCACGGCAGTTCTTGACATCGTTGCGGAAACCGGACGAACCGAAGTTTGACGATGGTAGCGGCCGCTTGCAGTTGGCCGACCGGATTGCCGATCCGACCAATCCATTGACGGCACGAGTCATGGTGAATCGCATTTGGGCACAACTGATCGGAAAGCCGTTGGTCGATTCGCCAAGTGACTTTGGGTTTCGAACGGAGCCGCCTGCGATCCCGGAGATCCTGGATGATCTATCCGCCGACTTTGCGTCGCATTGGAGTGTAAAACGACTGGTGCGTCGCATCGTGATGACACGAATCTATCGCCAATCGTCCACGTCCAGTGATGCCGTGCAAAGATCCGACCCAGAGAATCGTCTGCTAACGCGAGCCAATACGCGTCGACGAGATTTTGAATCGATGCGTGATGCGCTGTTGATGGTTTCAGGTTCGCTTGATCGTCAAATGGGAGGCGAGCCGGTCGAAATTACGATGTCCACGCCGGTGCCACGTCGGTCGGTGTATGCAATGATCGATCGACAGAACTTGCCTTCGCTCTTTCGCACGTTTGATTTCGCCAGTCCCGATGCTCATTCGCCGATGCGGTACTTTACGACAGTACCGCAACAGGCTCTCTATTTGCTGAATGATCGTCAGACGAGCGAGCTGGCACGGCGTGCATCGATGGCGATAGGGCGGGAAGCCAAATCAAGTGATCTCGACGATAGGATCCGCACCGCTTACCGCCAGATTCTGCAGCGTGCTCCTGAATCGAATGAAATCGCGTTGATGCGAGAATTTCTCGTTTCGCCGGTCTCGCCGCTTCTAGCGACCGCTGACCCAAGGTCTCGTTGGTCGTATGGCATTGGGGATGTGAACGATGACTTTTCGGTTAAGAAATTCGTGGCCTTCAAAGTTTTTGCAAAGGGACGGTGGCAAGCCAGCGGAGTGTTCCCTAGCAAAGACGCCAACGGTTATGTCAGCTTGGGCAAAGAGGGCGGGCACCCGGGAAATTCCAAGGGGCAAAGCGCTGTCCGGCGCTGGCGTGCACCAGCGAGTGGAACACTGCGAGTGATCGGCCAGATGGGGCACCGCGGTGAGAAGGGCGACGGCATCCAAGCGACCATGTTGGTTCATGGACGATCGATTTTTACTGAAAAACAAGTTCGCAATAATCGTCCTTTTGGACCTCTGGTTGCCCAAGTCCAGGAAGGCCAGTTTGTCGATTTTGTAGCGTCACCCGGCAAAGACTCGTCGTACGATTCGTTTTTCTGGCGTTCACGGATCAAGCTGACTGGCAGTGATGGACGCGTCTATGAAGCCGATAGCGTCAAAGATTTCAGTGGTCCGATCGACACCGATTCGAACAAGCAGCTAGATCGGCTGGCGCAGTTGGTTCAAGTCCTGATGATCAGTAACGAATTCGCGTTTGTTGACTAGCTTTTATTATGAATCCTTCTAATACAAATATGAATCGCCGCGACCTGCTGCGTCTTTGCGGGACAGGGCTTGGCTCGATCGCACTGAGCGACATGCTTGGACGCGAAGCCGCGCACGGCGCTGTACCGACGCATTTTCCACCGCGTGCAAAGTACGTCATTCACTTGTTCATGAACGGTGGTCCCAGTCACGTTGATACGTTTGACTACAAGCCGGAATTGCAAAAGTTTGACGGCAAGACGGCACCGACCAAGAATCTTAAGACCGAGCGTCCGACTGGCAACGTGATGGGGTCGCCGTTTAAATTTCAGCAGTACGGTGAAAGCGGGTTTCATGTCAGCGAACTGTTTTCAAAAACGGCTGCGCACATCGATGATCTGTGTTTGATCCATTCAATGCGAGCAGACGTTCCCAACCATGAACCGTCCTTGATGTTGATGAACACAGGGGAGTCACGCTTGGTTCGCCCCAGCGTCGGTTCCTGGCTCACTTACGGCCTGGGCACGGAAAACGACAACCTTCCTGGTTTCGTGACGATGTGCCCCGGCGGGTATCCGATCAAAGAATCGCAGAATTGGCAGAACGGTTTTCTTCCGGGAAAGTACCAAGCCACCTACATCGATTCGAGTCACGAACGCGTCGAAAAACTGATCGACAATATCCGTCCGACGGCGGTCGGTCCCGTTGATCAGCGGCAGCAGTTGGATTTGCTCAACAAAATCAATCAGCAGCACCTGAAGCAGCGTCCGCATGATCCCCGACTGGAATCGCGAATCGAATCGTTCGAGCTGGCCTACCGAATGCAAAGTGAAGCCGCCGAAGCATTTGACGTGTCACGTGAGACTGAGGAAACGTTGCGACTTTATGGCGACGGCGATTTTGCCAGACAGACCTTAATTTCGCGGCGACTGGTGGAGCGTGGCGTGCGCTATGTGCAGCTCTACACGGGGGCTGGTCAGCCATGGGACAATCACGACGACTTGGCGACTGGGCACGCCAAACTCGCCAAGAAAGTTGACCAGCCGATCGCAGCACTGTTATCGGATCTGAAGCGGTTAGGCTTGTTTGACGAAACTTTGGTCATCTGGGGTGGCGAGTTTGGACGCACGCCCGTTGTTGAAATGCCCAAGAAAGGAAGCAACCAGGGCAAGATGAATGGACGTGACCACAACCACTGGGGATTCACCATGTGGATGGCCGGTGGCGGTACCAAGGGCGGCCAGAAAATTGGAGCGACCGACGAAATTGGTTTTCAAGCAGTCGAAGATCGGGTGCATGTGCATGATCTGCACGCAACGATTTTGCGATTGATGGGCTTCGATCACGAGCGTTTAACCTATCGATACGCGGGACGTGACTTTCGGCTGACGGATGTGCACGGCCGCGTCGTCGATAAGGTCCTTGCCTAGCAGTGCGTGATCGATCCAGGCGTCTTGGGATCGAGATGCTGGACGAACGTGATGCGCACACCAACTTGCTGTATTCTTGTGGACGCGATTCGAGTCGATAGCGATTCAATCGCCGTTCAAAATTAAATCAAGAGATGCCCCTAGGGAAAAGTGTGATGCGACATTCCGTTCGTTTTTTGTTTTCATTTGCGATTCTTTTGGCTTCGGCAAGCTTGGTGGTCGCGAGTGATGCGGGCCGCTTGCCAGATATCGTTGTTTACTTGGCGGATGATTTGTCAGCATCGGACCTGTCCCTTTATGGCGGAAACAATATTGAAACCCCGGCCATCGATCGATTGGCCGCAGACGGGATGACTTTTAATCGGTCCTTTGTGGCTAGCCCGTCGTGTGCCGTCAGCCGCGCAGCGCTTTTGACCGGGTTGATGCCGGCTCGCAACGGTGCCGAGGAGAATCACACGTACCCACATGAAGACGTGCTCCGATTGCCAAAAATTTTCAACGAACTGGGGTACCAGACCGCTGCGTTTGGAAAGGTCGCTCACCAGCGTAGTGCTCCGGCGTATCATTTCGACACGTACGATTTGAAAAAGGAGATTTCAGAGCTGCGGGTTTCGGTTGAAGAGTTTCTAGAAAACCGCACTGACAAACGGCCACTAGCATTGTTTGTCGGAGTGTCCGATCCCCATGTGCCATGGCCTAACGAATCGACAGTTGATCCAGAGGCGATGTCGATGCCAGTGCAGTTGCTCGATACTCCTCGCACTCGTGTACAGCGTTCCCGGTATTTGCAGGAGGTCAAAAACCTTGATGCGTACTTGGGTGAGCTTCGCGAGATAACGGACAAGTATTTGTCGAAGGACCAGCTGTTTGTTTTTTCGAGCGACCACGGCGCCCAGTTCCCGTTTGGCAAGTGGACGCTTTACGACGAAGGCATCCGTGTGCCATTGATCGTGGCTCGTTCAGGAAAAATCAAAGCGGGCGCGCGGACCGATGCGATGGTTAGCTGGATCGACCTTTTGCCAACGCTGATCGACGTCAGCGGAGGCGACGTGCCGAAGGATTTGGATGGAAGTTCTTTTGCAAAGGTTCTCAGCGGCGAATCCGATTCGCATCGGAAGCGAATATTTACTACTCACAGTGGCGATTTGATGATGAACGTTTACCTTAGTCGCAGCGTTCGCACGGATCGATTCAAGTTGATTTGGAACCCGCATCCTGAGTTTGCATTCACAACCCACATCGATCTGCTGTTGCGAGAAACCTCGGGCGACTACTTCAAGCAGTGGATCGCCGCCGCGAAAACCGATAGGCACGCGGCATCCGTTCTCGCTCGCTACTACGGTCGTGCTGAGTACGAGCTATTTGATTTGCAAAAAGATCCCCGCGAACTGAATAATCTTGCGGGCACGGCAGATCTGGTGGGCGTCCAGCAAGACCTGGAAAGAGAGCTGAAGGCTTGGATCGATAAACAGGGCGATCAACTGACCGTTTTTCACGAACCGCTGCTCTTAAGTGCACCCCAAACCTGGGTGGCTCGAAAGAAGAAGAAACGCTAGAGAGCGACAGGTCGAACGACGGTGTCGTTGTCAATTTCTTGTCAGACAGCATTTACATCGATGACGACGCGGCCCTGGACTTGGCCTTGGAGAATCTGCTCAGCGAGATCCGCAATGTCGGCCAGGCGGCCTGGTCGGATCATTGCATCAAGTTTTTCCATCGGTAGGTTGCTGGCGATTCGCTGCCAAGCCCTTATTCGTTTGGGAGTGGGGTGCAGCACCGTGTCGATTCCCAGCAAGTTGACGCCGCGCAGTAGGAACGGAATCACCGAGGCAGGCAATGACGCGCCTCCCGCTAGACCAACTGCGGCGACCGAAGCTCCGTACTTCATTTGGCCCAACACGCGTGCAAGCATCTCGCCACCGACCGCGTCAACACAGCCCGCCCACGTTTCCGATTCCAGAGGTCGTTTGGCGACAGTGTCGATTTCGTTTCGCTGAATGATTCGAGTGGCCCCAAGTGACTTCAGGTAGTCCTCTGTCTCGGGGCGACCCGTCACGGCGACTACTGCAAAGCCAAGGTTGCCTAGCAGTGCGGTTGCGATGGAGCCCACTCCGCCGGCAGCTCCGGTCACAAGCACTTCGCCCTGGCTTGGGTTCATTCCGTGGTCTTCCAGGGCGATCACAGCCAGCCCCGCCGCCAATCCAGCCGTGCCAATCGCCATCGCTTGTTTCGTCGTAAGACCGTCCGGCAATGGGACGAGCCAATCCGCATTGACGCGAGCTTTCTGGGAATAACCGCCCCAATGTGTTTCGCCCACGCGCCATCCGGTCAAGACAACTTTGTCGCCCGGTTTGTATCGAGAATCATCGGATGTTTCGACGGTTCCTGCAAAGTCGATGCCCGGAACGTGAGGATAGTTGCGAACCAACTGACTGTTTGCCTGCATGCACAATCCGTCTTTGTAATTGACGGTGGTGTATTCGACAGCGACCGTCACGTTGCCGGCAGGCAAGCGATCGAGGCCTATCTCCTGCACTGAGGCGGAAGCCCCGGAGTCGCTGCTTTTGTCGAGCACAATTGCTTGGAAGGTCACGGCTAATCTCGTTGGATAAAGGTGATTAGAAAACTGAGCGGGGAAAGTCTCGCAAGAAAATCTGTGCGGGGAAATCTCCGCTGGGGGAATTGATTTCACTGCAAATCATTTGCGATGGTTGGCAACTGTTAGCAAGTTCGTCGAACTATGCTCTACCTTTCTACACAATCTTACCGATGCTGCGACCACCTTCGAGAGTCCGGTGGGTTGCTCTTCGACTTTCGGCATTAATACGCGAAAGAAATTCGCTGGACGTCCAACGAATCTTGCCCTGGTCAAACCAGTCAGCGATGCGGCCAGGCAAGTGGTGCTGTCGAATCATGTCAGGTGTTTGGAGCAGCGATCCGGCAAACACTGACTCCCTGGCAAACGAGGCCGCCTTGGTTTTCATACCGCCTTGCGAGAGCGGTTGTTACGAGTTCCACGTTCATCAGTGAATAAGGATCGTCGATTGGTGAGCAATGCGTCAGTGCAATAGCTTTTGTCGTTTAGCTTTCCTATCGATCATTGCCAGCTCTGGTGTTGGCGGCCTGCCGCGTCAGCAAAGTGGCGTTCCTTGTCCGCTGCGACATTGCCGATGCCCTGTAGTGATTGCTCAAGAGCGCTGGGCAAGTTTTTGTCGCCGAGCCAGATTTCGGAGCCGAACGATTTTGCTTTGCTGGGTGTTCGAGCCAATTCGACTACTTCGTCTTGACCAACCACCTGAATGGTAGCTTTCTGATTTCGTCTACGCCGATGTCAGCTAGGACGCTTTCTCAATTGAACTGCACTGGTCCCCTTCCCAACCGGACTCCGGTTCAAGGTTATCTTGGCAGACGCGAGCCGTTGTCCAGTCTATGCCGATGCGAGATTGGGTCGCTGAAATGGGCTCTGTGTCTTGTTGCTCAGGCTGTCACGGGAGGCTTTTCGGTCACGACGGCGCGCCTACGTCGCTCGAGCCATTCGTTAATGGTGGGGGCGTCGATACCCTGCGATCGAAGCACGTGTTCGGCCATCGCAAGCCCCGGGGCATCGTCTCGTTCGATTACTGGCTGCATGCCAAGTTCTGCGATTTCGGCGGCCGCCGTCTCGTTGTTGACCGAAGTGAATCGCGTCAGGTTGGGGAATTGTTCGCGTACGATTGGCATGACCGCTTTGGCGCGATCGAATCGAACGCTGGTAATGACGATTGACGCCCGTTCGCTCATCGACATTGTGTGCGCAAGTCGTATGTCACTCAAGTCTCCAAAAGTGACTTGAAAGCCGTCCACGCTTGCTTGGTTGAACCGCTCAAAATCGTTGTCGATTGCTTCGTATCGAATGTTGTGAGCTTCCAGTGCGTTTGCGACCGTACGCCCAATTGTTCCCATGCCGAAAATTACAACGGGCGCGATCGTTTCGATACGGGTGGTTTCGGTTTCCGGGACCGGTTTCGACGAACGCTTCTTGACGGCTCGTGCAAGTCGACTGCCGAGCTCCGCGACGGTGGGAGTGAGAGCCAGTGAGATAGCGACGCCAATAAAGACGACGCCGACTGCTTGCTCGCCAAACGCGGATCGAACTGCTGGAATGGAAACGATTACAAAAACGAATTCGCTTCCTTGGGCCAGCATGAAACCTAGCTGAAGCGAACCCGGCACCGACCATCCCACCACCTTGGCCGAAGCCGAGATCGCTGCTGCTTTGATTGCGATGGTGACGCCAGTGAAAATCAGGATTTGCCACCAGCTACCAAGCAAAATATGCCAGTCCAGTGTCATCCCGATCGAGATAAAGAAGAACGCCAGCAGCAAGTCGCGAAACGGTTTCGCCTCGGTACGAATGAGATGACGAAAGGGAGTTTCCGAAAGCATCATTCCGCCCAGGAACGCGCCCAGAGTCAACGAGAGTCCGGCAGCGCCACTGGCCGATGCGGTCGCCAAAACGATCAGCAATGCGATCGCAGTAAAGATCTCTTCGTTCTTGGTTCGCGACACTGCGGCAAACAAAGGCCGCAAAGCAACTCGCCCGAGCATAATTGCCAATGCAAGTGCGGCTAGACCTTTGGTGGCTGCCAGCACAATTGTAATCGGCAGGCTCGTGACGACTGACGGTTCGTCGCCTCCGGACAATGATGCGGCAAGGATAAGCAGAAAGATCGCAAACACGTCTTGAAAGATCAGTACCGCTGTCGACGTTTGCCCCACGGGGCACGTGACCTGATTTCTTTCGGCCAGCGTTGGTTGGACAACGGCCGTTGATGAAAGAGCCAACGCACCGCCGACAATCAACGCGATCTCCAGCGAGAAACCGAATGCGATGGCGATCCCGGCAAATGCGGCAGTGCACAGCGCAATTTGGATGGGGCCGAGCCCGAAGATATCACGCCGAACTTCCCAGATATGCCGGACGGAGAAATGCAATCCAATATCGAACAGCAGAAAGACAACGCCCAGTTCAGCTAGTAGGTGAACCGATTCGCTCTCGTGAATGAGACCCAGGGCGTGTTCGCCAATCAGCAATCCGCCGATCATGTACCCGACGATCGGGCTAAGTCCAATGCGTCGCATGCAAACGATTGACACGATTCCGATGACCAACAACAAGATTGCCGGGACCAGTGCAGCAGCTTGTTCCATAGCGATTTGGTGGGTGATGCAGGCGGTCAGCCTGTCAGTTCAATGGGGGCGGTGGTGTGCGACCAACTGTGAATCGTCAGCACATTGCCAATCGGAAGAGTCCGATCAATAGGTCCGTCGAGGGTTTTAACACTTTGTGAGAGGTCACTCACAAAATGGTTTCTACACTTCGGCCAGTTCTGCTTCGCGGCTGAGGAACTGATGAACGCAAGTGATCGCCAGGGCTCCGTCGCCTACCGCGAACGCGCATCGTTTGGTGGTGCCGCTTCGCACATCGCCCGACGCGAACACGCCTGGCGTGGAGGTTTCGAGTTCACATGGTGGTGTGGTGGAGGGCCACTTTTCGTGATCGCGTATTGTTGGTCCGGTTAGCACAAAGCCGCGATCATCCAGTGCCACCGAATCAGGCAACCACTCGGTGTGGGGTTTTGCACCAACAAAGATGAACGCCGCACCACACTCAACACGTTCTTGTTGGTTAGTTTGATTGTTGCGAATTTCAACGGTTTCCAGGCTTGCGTCGCCGGAAAGGCCGCTGATTTCTACGTGGTGGACGACTTCGATATTCGATGTGTTTTCGATTCGCGTAGCCAAGTAGCTGGACATCGATTTGCGCAGATCACTGCCGCGCAAAAGTACTCGGACTTGCTTTGAATGCTGGGAAAGAAACATGGCAGCTTGGCCAGCCGAATTTCCGCCGCCGACGACAATTGCTGTCGAATCTTGGCAGACGCGTGCTTCGACCGAAGTTGCTGAGTAGTAGATGCCGATCCCTTCGTATTGCTCGCACTCCGGGAGCGGAAGCCGGCGGTAGGAAGCTCCCGTCGCGATCAAAACCGATTTGGTGCGAACCGATTGGCCTGTGCAAAACTTGAGGACATGATTGCCACTCTCGTCACGTGACATCGACAGCACAGACACGGGGGCGGTGAATTCAGCACCGAATTTCAGTGCCTGCAGGTATCCCTGATTGGCCAGGTCGGTTCCTGAGATGCCCGAGGGAAATCCCATGTAGTTTTCGATCCGAGAGCTTTGCCCGGCTTGTCCACCAGGACCAACGCGATCGACGACCAGAGTGCGTAGCCCTTCGGAGGCCCCATAGACAGCGGCCGCTAACCCGGACGGTCCAGCACCGACAATGATCACGTCATAGACTTCGTCGGGGATCTTTCGCGAGATACCAAGGCACTCCGCAACTTTCGCAAGCGATGGCTTTCGCACGACATTCTCGCCACAGGCCAGGATCGGTGTGTCGGAATCGGTCGCGTCAAATTCGGACAGCAATTGCTTGCCTTCGTCTGACTCAGCCTCGAACAAAGTGTGCACCACTTTGTTTTTGTAAAAGAACTCCCGCAGTCGCATGGTTTCTTTGGAGCCAGACGAACCGATTAGACGAATGCCGAGGAAGCCCGAATCTTCTAGCATTTGTCGGCGAGCTTGAAACGCTGTCAGCAGCTTGTCGCTCAGCGTGGGAATCTCGCCCAGCATCTTACGAATGCGACAGGCCGTGATCTCAATGGTCCGGCAATCTCCCCGAGCCACAGCGGCAACGTTGGCCGGGCGCCCGGTAAGCATCGCTTCGTCGCCGGTAAACGCATTCGCTTTATGCGTCAGCAATTCGCGCGCCTGTCCGCCGGACTTGTCCAGGATCACAACGTCCCCTGACAGGATCGCAAAGAACGAATAGTCCTTCTGTCCGCTTTCAAAAAGTGATTCCCCGTCCGCGAACTCTCGTGCGCTCCCAATCTGCTCCAGTTCCGTCATCTCGCGTTCGGTCAGTAATGGAAAGGCAACGCGGTCGGCTAGTTCGTTCGACATCAAAAATTCCGTGGTCTGAAACGCCATCATCGGGAGTGCATTTTGCAGCACGCAGATTCTAGCACTGCGTGCATGAGTTCCGAACGGTGGTGGCTTGCGATTCCAGTGACGTTGTCAACCGTTGGCGCCGCATGCGGCTGCTATTTATTGATGCGTAATTGCAGCAATTCACTGCCTTTTTTGCGGGATTTGCGATCAGCCTGCGTCTTTGTTCACAGAGATCATCGGCCCTTGGAAAACCGGGGCTTCTAGCCACACGGCTATTATGAATACTAAACGTACGATCTCCCGGCGTTTCGTCGATCCACAAGCAAGCGTTTTCATGAATCAAATCATCGACACGACGTCCCCGACTGACAATTTTCTGCGTGATGTTCAGCATGGTTTGTCGCAATCGCAAAAAACTTTGCCCTGCAAGTATTTGTATGACGAACGCGGGTCGGAACTATTCGACGCGATCTGCGAAACCGGCGAGTACTATCCCACGCGAACCGAGCTCGACATCATGCAGCGGAATGCTGAATCGATCTCCTATCAAATTGGAACCCGTGTCATGTTGGTCGAATATGGCAGCGGCAGCAGTATCAAGACGCGGATTTTGCTGGACGCGTTGGACTCGCCGGTGGCCTACGTGCCCGTCGATATTTCCGAGGACCACCTGCTAAGAACCGCCGCTGAGTTACAAGCGACGTACCCCGATACCGAGATACTGCCGGTCGTTGCGGACTTTACACAGCCGTTTTCGTTGCCGCGATCCGATCAGGCGTATTCTCACGTGGCGTTGTACTTTCCTGGTTCTACGATCGGTAATTTTACTCCCGCGGCGGCGGGGGATTTGCTGAAAAACATGTCGTCGATGCTTGGCCCTCAAGGAGGCTTGTTGATCGGGATTGATTTGCAGAAAGACGTCTCCACTATCGAAGCTGCTTACAACGACAAGTCCGGCATCACGGCGGAATTTAACCTGAATCTGCTTGCGAGAATCAATGCAGAACTGAGCGGTGATTTTCGGCTCGACAACTTCCGGCATCGAGCAGTCTACAACCCGAAAGAGCATCGCATCGAAATTTCACTCGTTAGTCAATGCGATCAGTCCGTGCGTATCGGTTCCACGACATTCCGATTCGATCAAGATGAGGCAATTCTGACGGAGTATTCGCACAAGTATACGATCGATGATTTCGCGGAGTTTGCGTCGCAATTTGGTTTTTCACTTCACAAACACTGGACTGACGACGACGGATATTTCGGTGTGATGCATTTGGTTCTCGACCATACCTCACCTTCGTCGTTTGGCCCGTGATCGCAAAGGTGCTATTCCTATGGCGTAAGCCACACCCGCTTTTGTTCAGTTTCCCATTCAAGTATGACTCTCGACTCTATCACCGACGATTTTCGCTCCGCACGAAGTTTCACTGAGCGGCTTGTTGCGCCTCTGTCGGCCGAAGACTGCTTGGTCCAGTCGATGGACGATGTCAGTCCTACTCGCTGGCACCTTGCGCACACGACCTGGTTCTTTGAAACGTTCGTGCTGTGTGAACAACCCGGCTACGAGGCGTTTGATCCGCAGTTTAATTTTTTATTTAACTCGTACTACAACACGATTGGAGCGCAGTATCCTCGCGGCCAAAGGGGGCTGATATCGCGGCCGGGCAGAGAGCAGATTTTGGCGTATCGCAAGCACGTTGATCAACAACTATTGCAGCGACTGGAATGCTCGCAGTTTGCCGCCAAGTATCGACCGCTGATCGAAGTTGGCATTCAGCACGAACAACAACATCAGGAGTTAATCCTGACCGACATCAAGCACGTTCTGTCGTGCAATCCGACGTGGCCCAAGTATCAGGATCTGCCCGTAGACACGGCAAAGCAAACGGCACGAGACGCACCGATCACGATCGACGAAGGTCTTTACGAGATCGGTCACACGGGATCGGGGTTTTCGTTTGACAACGAATCGCCATGTCATCGTGTCTTTTTGCCCGCCAGTTCGCTGGAGTCTCGATTGGTCACCTGCGGCGAGTATCGAGAGTTTATCGACGCAGGCGGATACGAGCGGCCGGAGTACTGGCTTTCGATGGGCTGGTCCGCGGTTAATCAAAATCAGTGGCAGGGGCCGATGTACTGGATGTCAGTCGACGATCAAACGATGCAGTTTACGCTCGCTGGACTTTGCCCGCTTGATCTGGACGCGCCGGTGACGCACGTCAGCTTCTTTGAAGCCGATGCCTATGCACGCTGGCGTGGCAAACGGTTGCCCACCGAGTTTGAATGGGAAGTGGCTGCTTCACGTGCGCCCTTGGGAAACGAGGAACCGTTTGTCGATTGGTTTGTCGATCGTGATTTAGCGATCCATCCCACTCGGTCGCCGAGTGGTTTTTGCGGCAGCGTTTGGCAATGGACGGCCAGCAACTATTTGGGTTATCCAGGCTACCAGCCGGCTAGGGGCGCAGTGGGGGAATACAGCGGAAAATTTATGTGTGACCAACATGTGCTGCGCGGCGGCAGTGTTGCGACGCACAGCAGCCACATTCGCCCCACCTATCGCAACTTTTTCCCCGCAGCCACGCGATGGCAGTTTTCTGGGATTCGGCTCGCCGAATAGCGTCTACCGCGGTGGCAGCCTTTGCAAACCGGCGGACTCGGTCGCAGTGGAGGACGTGCGTTAGTTACCCACGGGAAAGAAGGCTACCCACCAACTTGCTGGGCCGGTTGCGATCGCGTCGGTCAAAATCAGTTTCCCGGGTATCGATTTCGCTTCATCGGATCGTTCGGTTTTCGCATCGCGGGTCACTTGGTAGCAGTAGGTTTCACCGGACTTTGGATCCGCCGCAACGATAAACCGTCCGTCCGGCGAAACATTGAATGATCGTGTCTGCGAGCCGATGGGCACTCGTTGTAGGAACGTGAGCTTGCCGGTGGTCTGATCTGCCTGGAAAACAGCCAAACTGCGATGGCCACGGTTGGCGACGTAGACGTAGTTGCCCGATGGGTGAACCTCTACGTGCGAAGTGCTCTTCTTTCCAGGGTGCTCGGGCGGCATGCTGGCGATCGTCTGGATCTCGTTCAGGGTTCCTCGCTTTGGATCAAATTGATAAACGCTAACACTCAGGCCCTGTTCATTGCTGCCGTATGCAAAATGGGCGTGCGGATGAAAACGCAAGTGCCGTGGCCCGATGGATTCACCCCGCTGCAGTTTTGCAGGGGTGCTGAGCGTCAGTGCTCCCGTCGCGGCATCCACTTGAAACTGATCGATGCAATTTGCGCGAGTATGTGGCACAAACAAGAAATGCCCGCTGTGATCGAATGCTACATCGTGTGCGTGCGGGTCGCGTTGATAGTTATGCAATGGCAAATCGGACAACCTGCCATCGCTCAAGATGCCATGCACCGTGACTTGCCCCGTTTTGTAATAAGATGCGACAAGAAAACGCCCCGAGGGAGTGATTGCGATCGCAGATGGTTTGGCCGGAGTCGTGACGGATTGCAGCGGAGTCAGTCCTTTGTCATTGGCCTGAAGGACGGCGATCGAGTCCGGGCCACTGCAAGCGACGTATAAATGGCGTCCGGTCGAATCGAACGAGCACGCGGCTGGACGAGCATCGATAGAAGTCTTTGACTGCAGTTTAAATTTGCCATTGTCGGTAACGCTCATAACGGCAAGCTGTTTTTCGTTGCTATGCGAAACGACGATGTGTTGGTCATTTGCCGAAGCGCAAGCTGCCATGAGCAAAAGCGAAATGAACACTTGTTTGGATTCCAGTTTCATTGTTTTGATTTAGATTTTGGTGCCATCGGGCGCGTGTGATCCGGATCGACATTGCCGAACGAAGTTGCCGAACGGCATTGGCCATCGGCACTGAGTGTGCGATTCGTATTTGACACAGAGTGTTGGACGCCCAGTTGCCGCACGTCCAGCTTCCGTTTAGAACCCTTTTTCGTGCACTTGTCGGCATCTGAACAACTGCCAGTGTCCTTTTCCACATGATAGCGATTTGAATTCAGATGAAGAGAATGAAGTTCCGTGGCTTTGACTTGTTTCATAACAACCAAGAGGCGGCCGAATCGATGGTGAGGCAGATTGATGAATTTCCATCGTTCTTTACGCCCGCTGGGGACCGACCGTTGATTGTCGACTGCGGAGCAAACATTGGCGTCTCCGTTTTGGAATGGAAAACACGATGGCCGCAAGCCGAAATCATTTGCTTTGAACCGGATCCGTTTGCATTTGAGATTCTGCAAGCGAACGTCGACGAGAATGATATCGCCGGAATCGAGTGCATCAACGCGGCGGTATCGAATTGCGACGACACGGTTGATTTCTTTGGGGACTTGTCGCCAACTGCTGACGCGCGAGGCAACTCGCTGGAAGCCGCGTGGGCGGATCGCGAAGGCAGTTCACAGACGAGTGTTCGTTGCACCAAGCTTTCGCCGTATCTGACCGATCGAGACGTCAGTTTTTTGAAACTGGATATCGAAGGCGCTGAGCAACGGGTGATCGAAGAAATCGCCGGCTGCCTTGACCGAGTGCAAGCACTTTACGTGGAAGTGCACGAAACCGACGAAAGCCTTGCCGTCAATTCACTTGCGTCGATCGAAAAAACACTCTTGGCGGCCGGATTCACCATCGAAAAAGAACCGCGATACAGCGAACATGCGCTTCCTGAATCGCTCGATGAATGGCGAGAGGAAGCGAACGCGGTCCTCACGCAGTTGCTGTGTTGGCGATAGCCATTGATGCATAGAGCAGTCGTCTACGCACTGCCTTCGCGAACGCGCACTTAAGCCAATTCAGCGGCTTCGCTAAAAGTCATCAATCGGTTTGCGACCGGATCCCACAGCTTAAGTCTCAAGCATTGGATGACGTCGGACGGATGGAGTGTCGTAACCGTTGGCGACTGAAGTTCTTCGATCCCGGCCATCGCTTCGGGAAGTCGGTAGAAGGGAATCTTGGCGTTCAAGTGGTGGACGTGATGGTAGCCAATGTTGCCAGTGAACCAATGCATGACCGAGCCCATTTGCATGAAGCTGGACGATTGCAATGCGGCGTGCACGTGATCCCACTCACTGCCTTCATGGCGAATCATTCCGGGGAAATTGTGCTGGGCATAGAACAAGTAAGATCCCAGGCACGTGATGATAGCCATTGGCATCAAGAGTCCCAGGATCAACGCTTGAAACGAGATAAAGCTTAGCGCGACAGCAAGGCTAACGTGAAGCACGATTGCCACCCCGCCGTCGAAGTGTTTCTTGGGGTTGATCAAGAAGGCATGCAAGCACATGTCCCAAAAGAAGACTGTGAAGTAGGCAAGAAGAAATGTGACAGGATGCCGCGAAAGGGCATAGTAGAAACGCTCCCCTGTTGACGCCTTGGCGTAGTCGGCCGTGCTCATCACAGGAAACGTTCCCAACACCGGGCCAAAGTGCCTTGCGTTATTCTTGTGGTGTTCGTCGTGCGAGTGTTTCCAGATATGCGGAGGGCTCAACACCAAGGTGCCAAAGAGTTTCAAGACTCCGCCTGCGACCACCGAACCGCTCAGAATCGTCCCGTGCATAAAGTCATGGTAGATGATGAACAGGCGAATCATGACTAGGCTGGCCAAGATGCTGCTGACGACGCAAATCCCGAGCGGCAGATCGAGGCAGGCAACGACCAAAAAAGCTAACGCTAGGGTCAGGGTCGACAAGAAATGCCACCAGCTTTTCCATCGTTGCTCAGATGCGTACTGCCGACTGGCAATCAATAATTCTTTTCCGCTCCGCATCCGTACGTTTCCTAAGCATTCATACAATTGATAATTAGCGGCCATTGGCCACCACAGACGCTCGCCGAGAAATCGACCAGATCAACGGTAAAAGTTAGCCGGTGTTAGGAGCAGAGAGAAGGTGACTTGGGCTGGAGATGATCCCGCAATCGCGTGCAACAAGGTGTTTGAAACAGATGTTTCGCGGGGGGGAATCCGCGGTTGGGGGGCTATCGATTTCGCCTCTGCTTCCCCCGAATTGCCGCCTAATTACGATCGAACTCGGCTTCTTGCTGCTCTGCGAGCAGCTGCACCTCTATGGTTTTTGGCTCCGCAGCACGCTCTGGATTCCGTGTCAAGTTAGGCCGTTCGCCGGGATCATTTTTAAGCTCATAGAGCTCGATTCCGTTTTCTGCGTCGCTCCGCTGAGAAAAATTGGCGAACAAAAGCACTCGCCTCTTTGGCCGAACGCGAGAAATCAGCTTGGCTTCTTTCTAAGCAACGAATGAAGCTTTGCTTCGTCAGCAGTTCGTTGGAGCCAGCCAATCGAAACCAGAAAGGCATCCATCTTTAGCACGGTGTCCAAGAAAGATTTTTTGCTCTTGGATTCGTTAAAGAAACCGTGGGGCTGACCGTCGTAGATCCAGACTTCGGATTTGACGCCGGCGGCGCGTAAGTCGGCGTCAAACTTCTTGGCAGTCGAAACTGGAATCAGCTGATCTTTGGAACCCAGAAACACGATCGTGGGCGGATCGTCTTTTGTGATGTTGTGCGCCGGCGAGATCGCTGGGAACCACTTCTTTGCGCGTTCGTGGCCGTAGCCGTCCGGACCGTTGTCATAGACTGGATTGAAAAGCAGCAAGGCGTTCGACTTGGAACTCACATCGGAATCACTATCGGCTGGATCATCCAGTCCGTCGCAGATTCCAGTGGTAGCCGCGACATGTCCACCAGCAGATCCGCCACCAGCGGCGATTCGATTAGGATCAATTCCAAAACGCGCCGCGTTTTTTCGGACCCACCGGATCGCAGACTTGCCGTCGGCGACACAGGCGTCCGGCCCGGTTTTCTGCCGAGATTTGACTCGGTAATCCGCAACGAAAGTCACCGCGCCGCGGGCCGCCAAGTACTTGGCGTGTTGCTCAAATTGTGTCACTTGACCGCCATTCCAACCGCCGCCGAAGAAGAATACGACTGCTGGTCGTTTGTCGCTCTTGGCGTCGTGATCGACCGGATCAAATCGGTAGATCCAAAGATCGTCACCCGATGCCTTTTTGAAGACTTCGGCTGTCGCATCGCCTTTGAAATCGTGCTTGATGGTTTCCGCCGATGACAGAAGCGAAAAGCAGACGGTGAGCAGTAGGAAAGTGAACGTCGATTTCATCGAATTGATACTCTGTCAAGAAATTTCAGAAGGACTCTTCATCGCATAGCTGTCTATCAACGACACCGACGAAGCAGTTCACGTTTTGTATAAACACATTTTGCACAAGCATCGTAACTTAGGAGCAGGCCCAGTGCAGGTTAGGCGTTGATTCTGTGCGGTCGAATCGTGATGGGAAGACTTGAGTTGTAGATCAGTGAAGTGATGGCTCGGGGCTTCAGCACTCGGGGGTGCGCATCAGCTGATCGAGTCGAAGGGCTTGTGGTTGTGACGCCCTACCTGAAGTCTCGTTCAGCTTTGTCTGAAAACAGCTGCACGCAGGCCCAGATGCCGAACGGAAAAACGAAACAGCCAAAGCATGGGATCGCTGCCAATACGGCGGCAGCTTTCGCTGTGCCCAAATTTTGTCTCTGCATCATGGCAAACCCTCCCGTGGCCATCACACCAAAGAGGCAGATGGCAAAGACACGTCCCGTCATTTGGCCAAGGAATCGCGGCATATCGACTTGCTGCATGTCGATTTGTCCCGTCGCGATCACGTACACCACCATCCCAATCTGAAAGATGCCGACTATGATCCCGAGGGCTGACCAAAGCAGGATCAAAAGGCCCGGGATCGTGTAATTGCCAGAGGAGTTGCCTCGCTGCGCTCCTCCGCGTTTCGATTTACTTTTGCGTGCGGGAGGTGGGGCGTACGGGTTGTAGCCGCCGGGAGCTGGAGCAGCTGGAAAGGCGCCCGCGCCACCGGGGTTTCCGGCATTCGCCGCGGGGGACGAAGTTGGCAGGTCCGCAAACGGATCGCTGTCATCAAACACCGACTTGGGAGCGGCGGGGGTGGGCGCCGCTGAGGGCGAAACACCACTCGCAGGAGCCCCGCCAGGAATCTTCAGTTGGGTGCTACACTTGCTGCACTTGACGACGCGTCCTGCCATGGACGCGCTGAGTTTCAGCGTTGACTGGCATCCAGGGCATTTAACGTTAAGGCCCGCAGCCGCCGCTGGCTGGCTCGGTGCGGAGCCCGGGGTGGAAGCCGTTGGGATCGACATGATCGATTGGCATTTCGAGCATTTGATCTTTTTGCCTCTGGCCGATTCTGGAACTTGCAGTACGGACTGGCAACTGGAACACTTGACGCGAAAGTTCATCGAAACGACTAGTACCACAATAGATGACAAGTTGCCGAATGCTGCGCACGATCGGCCACTCAATATTTTGGTTGAACGAACCTTGGAAGTCCAGTCGTTAATGACAACAATGAACTGGTCCTGAGAAATTCGCACCGACATTGCATCGAGAAATCAATGGAGCATCGAGATCAACGACCGATTTCCGAAATGCGCAACCTTGGGCCAGCATGCGAGGCTGATCTAAAAGCAGTCGATATTCTGGTTGCGCAAGATGTGATCGACCTGGGAGTTGAGGCAACATTTCTGCAGATGTTGGAAGGGCGCCGAAAGATTGGGCGCAGCGCTAAGTGCTGTAATGCCGCATGTCTCTATGCGCTCTATGGTGCCGTCCATGACATTGATTGGCGAGAGTTGCCTGAGAAAAAGAAAGCTGAGTTCAAAAAGCTGAGCGCCGAGCTCCGTGCATCGGGGCGGTTTCGCTAGTAGGAGCGGCGCGCTCTGGTCGTTGCCACCCAATTTTGAGGGCTAGGGAAAGAGGACGCCAAATTTCGCGTCGCCGTTCAAATGCTAAGGAATAGCTAGCGGAGGCTGATGGTGCTGTCTCAACGTCTTGTGGCCAAGCAGGTGAAACGTGTTTGCGTGCCGTTCTGACCCTGCTTTGCATTCCGTTTTACCCGGACTGTCCCGACTGCGTTGTAAACGGTTCGATGAAGAATCGCTAAGGCCATCGTTCTTCTACGCCAACACAATCCTTGGCAATCTGATTGTCCAACAGGAGCATCGCAGAATCGAGTCGCAAATCGACCTTGCCCAGTATCTCTTGCAATCAGTCGCTAATTGGATCACCAGTGCTTGTGTCTTGCTGTAATCCTGCTGCGAAGATGACCGAGCTGTGTCTTCACTCCAGCGGACGGCTGCTTCGAGTTGCGAAAGAGAACCGCTTGTTCGATGTCAAATCTTCCGGCGCGAGTGTTGCGCATGCAGCCGAGAGAATCGTTCATGAATTCCCTGGGGGAGCCGCCTGGTCAAACGATTTCGTTGTTAGTCGATCGGACCGTATGCAAAACGTGCTCAGGGGAGACGCTTCTACTTCATTGCAGAAGCAAGCCGATCAACTTTGGATTTAGCTGCCTGCATCTTTGCTGCGACCTGGTCGTGTTTGGATTTGGCCGCTGCGGCGACCTGAGTCACTGCTGCAAGTTTTTGCTGAAGTGGCGTCAGGGTAGCGGCAAGCTTGTCTGCTTCTGCTTTCTTGGCGTTCGAAGCTTGTTGATGTGCGACAACGGCCTTGGCAGATGCAATACGTGCTCGGCGTTTCTGAGCGAGTTGAGTCAGCGAATTGGCCAATCCTGCCTCCGCAGCAGCAACGCTTTCTAGATCGTTGGGTTTGGTTTTCAGGTTGATTCGTGCTGCGATGACGACGTCATGCAAGTCACGCGATGCATTGGTCAGCCCGGGAAGTTCGCTGTCGATAGCTTTGATTTGGTTTTGAGTTGCAGTCGCCGCTTCCGACGATTTCTTTGATTCGGCGCGAAGTGCAGCGATCTTCGCGTTCAAATTATTGATCGGGTTCTGAGCTGCGACGACTGATTTTTGAGCCGCATCCCATGACGCTTTGAGTGGTTGGATTTCTTGTTGAATCGAAACCAACTGTGTCTTTGCTCCTTCGATCCGTTTTGACACGGGCGGCGGGTTGGCGGCCAGTGAAACGAATTGTTTGGGATCATCAGCCGACGAACTCAATACATCACCGGTCCAATCGCCGTAGACGACGTGTTTGCCATCGTGAGCAATCGCGACCTCTAGAACATCTTCTTTCATGGGTTGGAAATCACGGATCTTCTTGCCGTTGCCATCCCAGAGGGCTGCTTTGTTGTCTTTGCCTGCCGTGACGATTCGGCCTTGATGATCGAACGCGACTGATGTGGCACCGCCCCCGTGAGCGTTGAAAGATTTGACCAGTTTGCCGGCGGCCATGTCCCACAATTTGACCGTGCCGTCTTCGCTAGCACTTGCCAAAACGTTGGAGTCATCGCGCCACGCGACTTGGTGAATTGCGCCCTTGTGCCCGGTAAGATCAAGGTAAAGACGGCCCGTTTCGGCTTCCCAAACGCACAGTCCAGAGGATCGGTCGCCGGTTGCGATCAGAATTCCATCGGGGCTGAACGCGACCGTGAAAATCCAGTCCGTGTGTTTTTTTAGCTCAAAGAGTTGCTCGCCAGAGGTCGCGTCAAAAATGCGGAGCAACTTGAGTGGGCCGCCCATCGCGATCCGATTCATGGTGTCATTTGCATCGGCGTCAAATACTGTGTCCAGTTCATCACCCACCGTAGCGACACGCTGACCGGTCTTGATGTTGTAAACCGCAGCGATGCCTTTGACGCTGTGTTCACCGCCGCCCGCAATCAAAAACTGTCCGTTCTTGCTAAATCGCAGCGACTGTGCGATTCCTTCGTCGAACGGCAAAACACCTAGCAGTTCGCTGGAGTCGCTGTGATACAGCACGATTTGTTTTTGTCCGGCGATTGCGATTAGTGGCGCCCAAGGACTCGCAGCAATCGCGGTGATCGCCGAAGCACGCTGCGTAACCACCGGCACGTTCTGCGGTACCGATTCTGGCATCGGCGGCGGCCCTTCGGGTCTGCCGCCTGTGCTGGCGACGAAAGCCAGTGCATTCTTCTTTTTGGCCTTTGCTTTGGAGCCCGAGTTTTCCAGGATCCCGCCTTCGATCCAGGCGCGAATGACGGCCAGTTTTTCGGCGGCCAACTTATCTTGCTTGGGTGGCATCACGGGAGTGTCATCATGATTGACGAGTTGCCAAAGTCGACTTCCGTCGGCGTCACCATCATCAAAAACAATCTCGCCCGAACCACCACCTTCGATGGTGGCAGTGTAAGAATCGAGCGACAAGCCACCTTTGGCATCACCCGCATTGTGACAGCTATTGCAATGTTGCCGAAAAATCGGCTTTACGTCGTCCTCGAACGTGACCTTCTTTGCCGCGTCAGTCGACTTTTTTTCTTCGGCGCTGGATAGCGAAAGCGAGACGAGGGTCAATCCAAGTGTGATGCAGGTGCGATAGATCATGGCGGACATCGTGGTGGATATTTCTTGAGTTTGGAAAGTACTGTTACCCGACGTGCGAAGTCGATTCTCGATCCAGGTGCATCCTGCTGGAATTGATCTCTGGTTTGAATCGCTTTGCAGGAACTGCTTGGCGAATTCCAGTGTCAGGCGTTCGCTACTGGGGATTCGCTAGTGGTTGAAGACGAATTCGCGACTGTTCAGGACAGCCCAGAAGATGTCTTGCAGAGCCGGCGATTTGTTTTCGTCGTCACCCAGCTTTTTGACCAATTCCTTCTTCTCTTCTTCGGTAGGTTTCCGAGTCAAGCAGCGCAAGTAGATTCGGTCAATGATTTCCTCGGGAGAAAGCTTTTCTTCTTTCAGCCAGGTATCGATCAGTTTGCCGCGGACGATTTTGTCACTGACACTGCTTCCGTTTAGCAAGTGCAGTGCCTGCGAAAGCGACGGGTCGGTGGTCGCTTCGCACTCGCAGACGCTGGCACGTGGTGAGCGTCCAAAGGTCGTCAGGAAGTAGTTGGTTGTCTTGCCGTCAGCGATTTGCACGGCGCGAGCCCCGAGAGGCAAACCCGTGAATTTGTCTGGTGAGGCCGTTACTTGGCTAATGCAGTCCAGCAAGCTTTCGGCGGGTACACGACGAATCACAGCATGCGCGTAATTGCGATGGTCGTGAGCGTTGGTGTCGTTGGTGGCACTGCTGCGCTGGTAGGCATCACTGTTGCAAATGTCGCGAACCAAGCGACGGAAATCATACTTGTACTCGATCAGTTTCTCACCCAATTTGTCCAGCAGTTCAGGATTGCTGGGCGGATTGCTGACGCGGATGTCGTCGACTTGATCGACCAGACCCACGCCCATGTAGTGAGCCCAGACTCGGTTTGCAATCGATTTGGCAAAGTACGGATTCTCGGGGCTTGTCAGCCAATCGGCCAAGACGGCGCGGCGATCTTTGCCTTTGGTTTCAGGCGAAGCACCGCCCAGAAAGGTTGGCGGAACTGGCTTCTTTGTCACCAAGTGATTGACTTCGCCGCTGAAGCGGTTGTAAACGATTTTTTCGCGGTAGTCTTCGGCCTGCTTGCGACCAACCTGCGAAAAGAACGACGCAAAACCGTAGTAGTCGTTCATGGTCCAGCGATCGAACGGATGGTTGTGGCACTGTGCGCACTGAGTCCGGATGCCCATGAAAACCTGCGCGACGTTTTCAGACGTCTTCAGCGTGTCGCGTTCGATTTCATAAAAGTTGGTCGACGGTGATGTAAACGTCCCACCTGTGCTGGTCAACAATTCGCGAACCATTTGATCGATTGGCACATTGCGGGCGAACTTGTCGGTCAACCAATTGGCATACAGAAACGCCGATTTGTAGCTGACTTGGTTGGTGCTCTTGATCATCAAAAGCTGAGCAAATTTCATGGCCCAGATTTCGCTAAACTCTTTTCGCTCCAGCAAACGATCGACGAGGGCGGATCGTCTGTCGGCCCCTGCATCGTTGCTAAAGGAATCGTACTCTTGCTCGGTCGGCATTTGACCAGTGATGTCGATCGTGACACGGCGAATGAACTCTTCGTCGCTGCAAAGGCCACTGGGTTCGATGCGTAATTGCTGAAGCTTTCGCCCGACGAGTTGGTCGATGTATTCTCCCGTGATCTTTGGCTCGGTGTATTTCAAATCGACTGGTAACGCCAGCACTTGGCTTCCCACCGTATGCGTATCGAATCGAGCCATTACGAAAGCTTCACCGCGACGACCTGCGGTCACATTTCCGCTGTCATCAATGGCGGCGGTTCCGGAATTGTTCGACGTAAAGGCAGCAAGACGCGTCACGTCACGCGTGCTTCCGTCGCTGTAACTAGCGACTGCAACAAAACGTTGTTTCGTTCCTTCGCCCTCGATCACGGCTTGCTCCGGATAGATGGCAACGGAGTCGACGGTGGGTGGTTTCTTGTCTTTGGCGTCCAGTTTGGCACCATCTTGCAGCCATTCCAAAACGGTTGCGTAGTAATCTGAATCGGTCCCGAAAAGTTTTCCGCCTGTATGGGGGACTGAACCGATCGATTTTTTCAGGAAGAGGCTTTCTTCGGGGACAGCCAAGTTGATGCGCCGGACACCGATCTCACGTGTGATCCGGTGATAGTCACCCTCGGGGTCAAAGCCGAACAAGCTGATTCGGAATCCGTCTTTCCCACGTGCGGCACCGTGGCACGATCCCGTGTTGCAACCACTGCGGGTCAGCACGGGCATGATGTCTTTTTCGAAGCTGATCGCCGGTTTTGCTGTCGCGTTTGAAACTTCCACAGGAATTTTGACAACGGCACCGTTGTATTTACCGATCAGCTCCGTTTTGCCATCCGCGATGGGAAACAAAGAGAAGCCGTCTAGTTTGACTTTTGACGCATCAGCGACCGTCCACTGAACTCGTTCACTTGCGTCTTCCGTGATTCCGTCGTCGCGTCGGATGACCGCAACAAACGATTGGAAATCGCGTGCCGATCCCAGTTTGATATTGGGAGGATAAACAGCCAGGTCCGGAGTAATCGGCGGGTTCTTTGCGATCGTAGACGTCGCCGCGGCTTCGGCCGGTTCGACCGCACTGACCGGTCTGTCAACGATTAAGGGAGCAATCGTGAATGAGCCAATCAAACTGGCTACAGCCGACGCAATTGCGAATCGTCGCAGTGACATGAATGACGAAGTTGTTTTTGAAGTCATAATTTAATTCTCGCAGGCCTTCTCATCTAAGTTGGCCGGTGAACTTCCTGATGGAATGCGAATCGATGAATGCGCGTCCGTGAGGTGAATTAGTTTTTCGCTTGTCGGAGCTGCTCAAGGCGGCTAAGTGCCTTGGGAGCAGCGGGCTTCTTGGCGACTGCTTTCTTTGCCACCTTGGGGGCGTCCTTCTTCGGTGGCAACGGCTTGTCAACACGAAGTTCCCCGGTGCCGGTCGTTTGAACGATCGTTTCGTCGCCAACTTTGATTCGTGATTGGACATTCAAAGTCTTGTGCTTCGCGACCTTGGCGTTGTCGGCGATCACCAATGGGAAGGTGACGACTTTGGTGTCCTTGTTGATTTTCTGGATCGGCGTTGGGCTCGTAACACCGTTGGGCATTCCGACCAGCTGAACTTCTGCGTCTCCCTCGTACTCTCTTAGAACTTCCATCTTCAGCGCTACTGACACTTCACTTCCCAGTTCGCCGGCGGACTTGGGGAATTCGTATTTGAAAATCGAGTTTTGGACGTCCAGCAAGGCGGCCTCCGTCGAGATGTAAGCGGTTCCGTTTTTGGTGGCGTAACTGGCAACCATGATGACTGGCCATTTGCCAATCGCAGCGCTGCCGTTGGCGGTGATAGGGATCAACGCTTCGGTTTTGCCTTTGTCGATTCGTCGGCTGTTGTTCACGCCAACTCCGGGAGGGTTGTAAAGCGTTCGCAGTGAAACCACTCCGTCGAAACCTTCGTCACGCACGATTTTGACCAGCAAATTTTTGCTGCCACTGCGGACGATCGGAGTCTTTGGCTGCACCAGCTCAATCGAAAAAGGAGCCTTTTCCGTGACTGCCATCGCTGCTCGATTGGTTTTGTACGCCCACATGTGTCGGCGGTTTTGGCCCAAAACCAATTTGTGCGTCTGCGAGAGACGTCCCATCACATTGAAATTCTTTTCATCGCCATGGCCGGCCACTGCAAAGAGTGAAGCGGTTTGTTTGGCGTCTTTGGATGCCGTCAGCACCACGGGGATTTCGTTTCGTCCCGGTGGGATCGGGAATGTGGTTGCCGCCACGCCTTCGGGCAGTCCAGCCAGCTCCATTTGAATTTCGCCGTTGTAGACACTCCGGGCCGATGTCACGACCATTGCGATGGAGCCACCAGCTGGTACAGAAACAACTTGCGCTTCGTCACGTCGCAGTTCCTTGAGCGTCAATGCAAAGGTCGGATCGGGCATCGTGACTTCGATCCGATAGTTATGAATCGGGCTGCCACCACGAAGTTGATCGTAGACGCGAACCGTGTGCTTGCCGTCCGCTTTGGCGGTGAATTCCATAAACGGGTCGACTTTGCCGCGACTGTCGTCCGACGAAGCAATCGTTTTGTTGTCAGGCCCAAAGACGTTGCAGTATGCATCAAGCGGGGAGCGTAGCACTTCGCGAGCAAAGGCTTCGATGCGATACCGCTTTCCTTTTTTGGCAGTAAATGCATAGCAATCGTAGTCGTTGGCTTTGTCAATCAATCCGCAAAACGCAGCCGGCGCGGTGTACTCGGGGGCTTTGCGATAGTCGTCGTTGGGTTCTTTTTCCATCACGACCGGCAGTTCGTTGACTCGCACCCAGTTTGGCGAAGGGCTAACGCCGTTTTCGTTTTCGGTTACGACTGGCCAGCGATCGTTGGTCTCACTGGGGAGCTGTACGGACGCCTCTGTGACGCCGTGGTGCATGTCGACCAATTTGCTTTTCATCATCGAACCGGGCATTCCACCGGCAGGGACGACAGCAACTGGTCTTGGGAAGGTACCCACGTGTAATCGATAGCCGCAGATGGGATTGCCCCGAAAAGAACTGTCACGGACCAAGATCGTGTAGGTTCCGTCTTCGGGGGCCGTGAACGAACACAGTCCATCTTGTTGCAGCAAAGGTGAATCGTCGCTGGTCGCGACTTCAAAACGTCCTTCGTCCAAAATCGCGATGTAAGGATCAAGAATGTTTTGGTTTCTCAGCGAAAACGCAAGCCGAATGCCTTCGATTTCGATGTTGAGGGTTTGGCCCTTGGTGAGTTTGACTTGGTAGTGATCGATGTCTTCGCGAGTCACGACGCCTTCGATCGTTTTGTTGATCTCGATTGTCTGAGGTTTATCAAACTCATTATTTGGTTCGGCCTCTTTGACAATAGGCATCGCGCCCACGCCGATTAAGCGTAGATTCGCAATGCCGCTCTTGGTGATCAAACGCACGGGATACAAGCCCGGAGCAAGATCTTTGTTCGTTTTCAGTTTGACTTCGACCTTCTTGTTGTCGACAGCCTTGACCTCCAAGATCTCGATCCCGGGGACGTCGGCTAACACTTGGTAGGCGTCGGAAATCCGTTGCCCATGAAAAGTGACCGTTGTTTCTTCACCCCGCACCACGCCCAGCGGTTCGAGCCGATCTACTAATGGCAGAGCAGCAGTGGCGAGTGACGACGATGCAAAGACGGCGAGTGCAATCAGGCTGATGCGGAACATGACGTTCATTTTTTGGCAAGATTGTTTGAATACGAAAAAGAACCCGTGGGCATTTTGATGCCCTGCTTCGCGCGGATCATTGATGCGCGCGTCTCATTGCTTGGTGCGTACGTCTGGTTAAACCATCAATGGCTTGATGAGCTTTCCGCCGTCGACGATTTCGATCGGTCGATCGCCGGGAGCCATCAGTTCTTTGTCCGCGACAATGCCCATCAGGCGGTACATCGTCGTGGCCAAATCAGCAGGCGACACGGCATCCTCTTCGGGTTCCGCTGCCGTCGAGTCCGAAGCACCGTGGATTACGCCGCCTTTGATACCGCCGCCAGCCAGCATGACGCTGAAGACTTTTGGCCAGTGATCGCGACCGGCGTCCTTGTTGACTTTAGGCGTCCGTCCGAATTCGCTACTGACCATGACCAGCGTTTCGTCCAGCAAACCGCGTGACGACAAGTCATCGATCAATGCAGACAATCCTTGGTCCAGCTTGGGCATTTGCGATCGGAATCCTGTCGTGATGTTGGTGTGCATGTCCCAACTGCCATAGGTCAGAGTGACCAATCGGGTGCCGGCTTCGACCAGTCGGCGAGCCATCAGCAGCCGCTGGCCAGCATCATGACGGCCGTAGCGGTCACGCATCTTGGCGTCTTCTTTGCCGATATCAAACGCTTCCTTGGCCTGCGGAGTGTCCAGCAAACTGTAGGCACGTTCGTAGAAAGTGTTCATCGCGCCGACGTTGTCCGCTCCGGTTGAACTGACGAACTTGTTGTTCACGATTTCTAACGCGGCCTTACGTCGCATAAATCGTTCGTCGGTGACGCCGCCGGCCAAGTCCAGGTCGCGGACTTTGAAATCACTGCGGGCGGGATCGCTGCCCAGTGCAAATCCGCCGTAGCTGCTAGGCAAGTAGCCGGTGCCGGCGAATTCATTGGGAACGTTGGGAATGCACACGTAGGGAGGCAAATTGTTGCGTGGCCCGTATTCGTGGCTGACCACCGATCCGAAGCTAGGGTAGCGAAGCGCGGGGCTTGGCTTGTAGCCGGTAAACATGTTGTGCGTGCCGCGCTCGTGAGCCGCTTCGCCGTGTGTCATCGAACGAATGACGCTGAACTTATCGTTTCTCTTGGCGAGTTGTGGAACCGTTTCGCAGAAGTGTTCGCCCGTCTTGGTTTTGATTGGACGTAGCTCACCGCGATATTCCAGCGGGCTGTAGGGCTTGGGGTCAAACGATTCTTGCTGAGCCATTCCGCCTGGCAAATAGATATGGATGACGCTCTTTGCCCTGGCTTTGACAAAGTCGTAGTTTTTTTGTTCGGCCATCGCTTGCCGCATCAACAGTTCTGGCAGCGACAATCCGAGTCCGCCGAGCGCTCCGGCAGCTAGAAATCCACGACGACTGAAAGGGTTTCCATGGCAACGCATTGCTTAACTCCAACGGCTAATTGATTTGGTGGGAACGAACGTCGTGAGAACTCATAAACCGCCACGGCCTGGGGCCATCGCTGGACTGAAGTTCTTTGCAATGTAGTTCAGCGATTAAAGCTAAACGGATCGGGAGCCGCGTGGAGAAATTCCGTTTTGCTGAAAGCTGAATCAACTTCCACACGACCTGAATCATTCGGGTGTTGTTTGAACGCGAAAGGGGATACGCGTTTTGAGGCGGGCCTTGGTGATTTCGCGTTGAGCAAATGACCGTTGAAAGCCGTCTGTTGACTGACGATCACCAAGGTGGGGTTGGGATTGGTTCGTGTCGCTGATTGTAATCCGCAAAGGGATCCCAGTCACCACAAACCGCTTTTAAGGTTAGAGACATTCGGGTTTGAAGTCAAACACGACCGGTCGTATCAATGGTCTTGCCAAGCTTTCGGCCGGAAACCACCCAAACGGGCGGTGCAGGAAGCGGGGATATCACTCTGGGAGGGAGATTGCGCCCATTTGGCTTGGCTGACAACGGCAGCTCTCGCTCACTGGCTTGCCGATGCGTTGGCATTTTGGATCAACCAGGCCGGCATTGTTTTGTCTGCAGAGCGTCTCCAGGCCATCGTTCGTGGGGACTGCGTTTTGAAACGCTTTGCGAAATCTGGTGCGATCCCGCAGTGCGTCGCAATCCCGAACCCGCTGTGCGTCGCGATACCTTGGCGACTGCCCCAAGATGTGACGCCCAGCTGCTAGCCTATACGGCTTGAAATCAGCCGAGAATCACTGACAGTATTTTCCTGCCTCTGGTTCCTGCTTGACCAGCAAATGACAACAACAAAGTTTAAATTCCAAGAATGATCAAACTGTACGCGGCCATCACGACCTGCTTGCTGATCCTCCCTCAAGCGACCGCGTGCGGGCAGAGAGTCGTTGAATGGTCGGGCTACGAATGGAACGTTAGTGATAGCGGCGATCAGCGTCGAGGTCCCGGGAACAATCTTTTTTCCGGTTCTGACAAAAACGTTTTCATCGATGCGAACGGTTTGCTCCACTTGAAAATCTCGCAACGTGACGATGGTCAGTGGACGTCCAGCCAAGTCGCCCTAACGAAATCACTTGGGTATGGCACGTATCAATGGGAGTTGGCGTCACGTTGGGATGGTTACGCTTCCAATGTGGTAGTTGGATTGTTCACGTACCTTTCCCCGGCGCGAGTCGCGTCGCAAACCGATGGCGAAGTTGGCAACAAAAAGCCCGACACGCCTCACGAAATTGACATCGAGTTTACAAGTGCTTGGGGGCCCGGAAATCACTTCTTCACGACGCACGATCCGGATACCAAATCGCCCGGCGTGCATTTTTTGAGCAAGCCCAACACAGACAACACTACGCACCGATTCCGCTGGTCGCAGGCCGAGATCCAATGGGAGAGCTTCGAGGGCTTTCTTACCGAAGGAACGCAGGCGAGCTATCCGCTGCAGGAAACGCTGGCAGGCAAAGGTTTGGGCAGATCGATTCGCCACATCTACAACGGTCCGGTCGTTCCGAAAGACCTTGACGAAGTGCCCATCATCAATTTTTGGATCTTTCATCCCAAGGACCAGAAGCCCTACGTCGAGGGGCCCGACAATGACAAGGAGCACGAACTGATCATTCGCAGTTTCAAATACATCCCGTTGGGCAAATAGGCTGCGTTCTGCATTGTTTGGGCGGCGTGTGTCCAATTCAGTCAATTCGATGTGGATGGTACGGTTGGCTCTGCGTAAAACTCTCTTTGCCACTGAAGAACTTAACCTCCCTTGGAACGCGACTTCACTATGACTTTATCATTTCGTCTGACCGGTTTTTGTTCAACGCTGATGCTGGTGGTCGCCGTGGGGTGCGGGGAAAAGAATCCGGTCAAAGAGATCTCGGCGGCGCAAAGTGGAGTGGAGGTTCGTGATACGTTGGTGGATAGCGCGGACTTGCCAACCCTACATTGGAACCAGTGGCGCGGTGGATCGATCGATGGCGTGGTGGAGGATCGTGAAGTGGCGACGAATTGGGGCGAGTCGCAAAACGTGCGTTGGAAGTTAGACGTTCCCGGTCGCGGTCATGGTTCGCCAATTGTCGTGGGGGACGTTGTTTATTTGGCCACAGCGATCAACGACAAGCAGCAACAGCTTGTACTGGCATATGATCGAAAAACGGGCGACCAGCGGTGGCGACGCGAAGTCCACGCCGGTCAGTTTCCTTCGCAGCGATCGATTCACAACAAGAGCACGAATGCAAATGGAACGATCGCCTGCGATGGGCAAAGACTGTACATCGGATTTCTAAACAACGACAAAGTCATGGTGTCGGCGTTGGGCTTGGACGGCGAAATCGTTTGGCAGAAAGAAGCTGGCTTGTTTGTCTCTAAGTTTGGCTACGCCGTGTCACCGATTTTGTACAAGTCGCTGGTGATCGTCGCCGCAGACAACATGGGAGGCGGTTACATCACGGCAATGGATGGCCAAACGGGCGAGATTGCATGGCGGGTCGCGCGAGGGAACATCAGCAGCTATTCCAGTCCAACGGTTGCCAATGTTGGGGGACGTGATCAGTTGTTGATCAGTGGATGCGATGCTGTGACCAGCTACGATCCAGCAACGGGCAAGCAGCTTTGGCGAACCGAGTGCATTTCCGAGGCCACCTGCGGCACGATCGTTTCGACGGACAACCTGTTGTTTGCCAGTGGCGGCTATCCGGACAAAGAGACGGTCTGCTTGTCCGCGGCAGGCGAGATTTTGTGGTCCAATCGAACGAAGATTTATGAACCGTCGATGGTTCTGTTGGGCGACGAATTGATCGGTGTCAGCGATGACGGGGTGGCGAACTGTTGGTCCGTGACGGATGGAAAGCAAGTTTGGCGAAAACGTTTGGGCGGGAATTTCAGTGCTTCGCCCATCGTTTGCAACGATACCGTTTACGTGTCCGATCTCAGCGGAAACACGCATGTGTTTAAATCAGTCGACGGCGAGTTTCAGTCGATTGCAACGAATCAGGTGGGCACGGATTGTTACGCCAGTCCGGCGGTTGCTGATACTGAGATCTATTTGCGGGTTGGCGTAGGTTCGGGCGACGACCGAACCGAAAACTTGGTCTGCATCAAGACAGCATCGCCAGCGATCTAGTCAGGACGCGGGCTGCTAGTGTGGGCGTACGTTGTCGTCTATGTAGTCTTCGATTCCTTGTGTTCTGTGGGCGTGTTATTCTGTTTCTGGAGTCTCCCCGCCGCAGCAGTTATTGACGCTTGAACTTGGTTTTACGAAAAGAGAATTCGGTATGACACGATGGCCCGGGATTGATCAGTTTCGTTTGGATGACAAAGTTGCGATCGTGACGGGAGGTTCCAAAGGACTTGGCGAAGCGATGGCGGCAGGCCTGGCTTCGGCGGGCGCGAACTTGGTCTTGGTCAGTCGCAACGAACAAGAAGCTCAGGTGGCGGCCAGCTTGATTGAAAAAGAGTACGGCGTGCGGGCAGTGGGGATGCAGGCGGATGTTTCGGTCGAGCAGCAAGTGATTGCAATGGTCGATCATGCTACAAAGGAGTTCGGCAACATCGACATTTTGATCAACAACGCTGGGATTAATATTCGTGGTTCGATCGAAGAGCTTTCGCTAGACGATTTTCGCAAAGTCCAGAGCATCAACGTCGATGCCATGTGGCTGTGTTGCAAGCACGTCGCTTCGGTGATGAAGCCGCGGCAGCAAGGTCGCATTATCAACTTGGCCAGTACGCTGGGCTTGGTTGGTTTAGCGAATCGAACTCCGTATGCGACTAGCAAAGGAGCCGTGGTGCAGTTGACTCGCGCACTTGGTTTGGAGCTCGCTGCTGACAAGATTACGGTCAACGCCATTTGCCCTGGCCCGTTCCTGACCCCGATGAATTTGCCGATCGCCGAAACCAGTGAAGCGAAGCAGTTTATTGTTGGCGCGACGGCGCTGGAGCGTTGGGGCGAGCTGAAAGAGATTCAAGGCGCCGCAATTTTCTTGGCCAGCGAAGCGGCGAGCTACATGACCGGTAGCATGCTAACTGTCGATGGCGGTTGGACGGCTCGGTAAGCGATCGAAAGGTCAAATCGATCGGAGCCGGCGGCAAAAGAAACGCTCGATCAGCGAAGTTTGCCTCCGAAAGCAGCGATCGCGGCTTCGGCGTCTTTGCGGCCAAGCGGATAGATGTGACGCGAGTCAGGCTCCAAGCAAGTCTGCAGTAGCGTTTGTTCGCCCATGCTTGCCAGTCCTCGATACCGCTGGCTTTGGTAGATGATGTTCTTCGCCTTCAGCGCGGTTTGGACTTGTTTGAAATGGTCTCCGCTATAAGCGTAGATCGTGTCGCGGTAGTCAGCCGATGTGATTTGATAAAGCGGCGGTCGCACCACGCTTAAACGATCGGCCTCGAGAAGCGGACGCATCCACCGGTAGAAAAACATCAGCATCAACGCGCCACAATGGATCCCGTCGGCATCGGGGTCGAACAGCAGGATCACTCGTTGATAACGAACGGCGTCCAGGTCAAACGTGTCGTCCCAGCCAGCGCCCAAGCACGCGATCAGATTCTGGTAAAGGTTGTTTTTGGCGACCGAATTCTTACTTGCTTTGGCGGCATTCATTGGCTTGCCCTGCATTGGCAAGACGGCTTGATTTTTGCTGTCGCGAGCTCGGGCGACGGATTTCGAGGCCGAATCGCCTTCGACCAAAAACAGCTCAGCGTCGTTGCCAGGTCCGGCCAAGAAGCACTCGTGAAGCTTGGCGGGTTTGGGGTAGAAATTCATCGCGATGCCGATACACAGAAAACGTCCAGGCTAACCTTCGGTGACACCGCTGGCGAGCCAGCAGCGAAACGAAGATGAGATTGGTCGAACTCTTTGGCAGGCGGTCTGTTGCCAGCGAAATTACGCCAGGCGGTCGGCTGCAACGTGATATTGCGGATCTTCGGAGACGTTGATCTCGACAAAATCACCCGCTCGGTCCAGCAGTCCGCGGCACTCTTCGCTCAAGTGAGTCAAGTGAAGACGCTTTCCGGCTGCTTCGTATTTCTCTGCCATCTGGTTGATCGCTTCGAGTCCCGACTGATCGTAAACCCGTGTGTAGTAGAAGTCGATGACGACATCGTCCGGGTCATTTGCGACGTCAAACATTTCTTTGAAGGACGTCACCGACGCGAAAAACAACGGCCCGTGAAGCTGGTAGATCTTGCTTCCAAATTCGTTGAACTGAACATCGGCGCCGATGTTCTTGGCGTGCTGCCAGGCGAATACTAGGGCGGAGACGACCACGCCCAAGATCACTGCCGACGCCAGGTCGTGCATGAAAACCGTATACGCCGAAACCAGAATCATGACCAATACATCGCTGACTGGCATTCGCTGAAACATTTTCAGCGACGCCCATTCGAAGGTTCCGATCACGACCATGAACATCACACCCACCAGTGCCGCCATCGGAATCTGTTCGATCCATGGTGCCAGGAACAGCACAAACATCAGCAGACAGACAGCTGCGGTGATACCGGAGAGTCGACCGCGTCCGCCCGAGTTTACGTTGATCAGTGATTGGCCGATCATGGCACAGCCCCCCATTCCGCCAAACAGTCCGCAGATAACGTTGGCTGTTCCTTGGCCAACGCATTCTCGGTTGCCTTGACCACGGGTTTCCGTGATTTCATCGATCAAGGTCAGCGTCATGAGTGATTCGATCAATCCCACGCCGCAGAGGACAATGGCGAATGGGAAGATGATTTTCAGTGTTTCAAAGGTGAACGGTACGGCGGTGTATTGAGTAAAGTACAGTCGCGGCAATCCGCCGCTGATGCCGGTGGCTGTTTCGGCCGCGGCAGCCATCGCGACGTGCTTTTCGTCCACGCTCAAGGGATCTTCTGTCAGAAGTTCTTTTTCGATGGCAGCGTCTTTGATCGCAGCGACCTGTGTATTGGTCAGCAGCATGTCGCCCACGGTCGCCAGTCGGTTTTGACGGGAATCGGTCGCGGACGAATAGTTGATGGCGGCGGCCAGCAGTGTCACTGTCAGGATCGCCGCGAGGGACGCCGGTACAGCGCTGGTCAGTTTTGGCAGCAGCCAGATGATCGCCATCGTTAGGGCAACCAGTGCCAGCATCAGAGCCAGTGAGGTGCCTGAGAGAAGTTGTAGATTGCCATCCGCGGAGAGCGTCTTGAAGCTTCCTAGTTGGGCGAGTCCGATCACAATGGCCAGGCCGTTGACGAACCCAAGCATGACTGAGTGCGGAACCATGCGGATCAATTTTCCCAGTCTTGCAAGGCCGATGATGATCTGCAAAACGCCGCAAAGGATCACGGTCGGGAAGAGGTATTCGACACCGTGCATCGCGACCAACGCCACAACCACCACCGCCATTGCTCCAGTGGCTCCGGAGATCATTCCGGGACGGCCGCCGACGATTGCCGTGATCACGCCGATAAAGAACGCGCTATACAGTCCAATCAACGGTGAAACACCAGCAACAAACGCGAACGCGATGGCTTCGGGAACCAGGGCAAGTGCCACCGTTAGACCCGAAAGAACGTCGTTCTTGATAGAACCTGATTGTTGACGAAAAAAATTCAGCATGATGATTCCAGAGATTCGTTCCGCCAATGAAGCGGGTAATTCACCCGGGCCAAGCCAGGGCGTGCGATCGTAGACGCAAAAGAAAGCCTGAATCTCTAGCGGCAACATGGGCCGTCGCACCGAGAATTTTCTCGGTAAAGAAGCAAGCGTTGATCGTTCGGATGCTTCGACAAAGAGATTGATCGCCATCGAGCAAGCGATTTCATCAAGTTGATGTCCGCTCCAGCGATGAAGTTTCCATTGGACTATAGCTCGCAGCTTGGCAGGGTCAACGTGACTTCGTGGCCTGTCGGTTGGGGCCGCCGATGCTTGGCCGCGTCTTCAGCGCTCCCTCGCTGGTTGTTGGGGGAGCAGTCTCCATTAAGGGTGGATTTTGGTGGCCCTGAGGTCCAGAAACTGCAACAAGCATGCATCCAAGGCGAACGCAAAATTCTGAGACTTATTCGTCGTCGCACGCCCCCCCCTCCTCTGCCCTGCCCCGGCCACATTCGTGACTCCACCAATGCGATGGGAGAGTCCGCATCGCGCGCCTGAATGCAGTGTACAGCCAAGCTGGCAAAGCGGGATATCGATCGATTGGTTTTGGTAGACTGGCGTGGTTAGATCGTGTTTTGTTCCAACACCCTGCTGGCGTTTCGCCGCCGAGCAATTCTTCTACGTTGAATCAATTAGGTGACTTCATGTTGCATCGTTTGGTCCTGCTGATCATCGCTATCGGCCTCTTGGTATTCGTACCGGTTGTCGCCGATGAACTGCAAAATCGACGTCAACCGACAAACCCTGACCCGGCAAAGGCGAGGAGCCTGAACCGTGACGCAGGTCCGAGTCAAGAGGAAGGAAAGGCTCAGGAAGCAGGAGCACAGGACGCAAGGGCACAGCGTGATCGCGAGGAGCACAGGAAATTGCAAGCGATCATTCAGCGTGACGAGCAGGCGCGAATGTCAAAACACCGGATTCGCAACGAAGGCAGGGAGCGGGAGTCCCGGCGCGATCGCGACCCAGGGGTTGGTGACTTTGAAAAGCGTGACCTTGCTGATCGTGGCCAGCCGATTCGTGACGTCAGAAATATCGACGATCTGCATCCCCGAGTCGAACACGCGGGGGCCGCCGCCGAACACCTGCGTGAAGCCGGCATGGGCGAGATTGCGCGGAGAGTCGTTGAGCAGGCAGAAGTCTGGCAGCGCCAAATTGAAGAGTTTCAAGTCACAGAACGCGAGGCACATCATCGCGCAGCTTCTGGCGAGATGCAGGAGCTGAGGAAGCAGATTGATCAGCTGCGCCACGAAGTCCGAGAGCTGCGTGAGAAGTTTGATTCGAGGAATTAGGAAGCGGCAGTTCTTTCGTGTTGCTTGTCCGCCTCACTCAATCGCTTGCTCGAAACGGTCAAGTGTTTGTTGGCTGACGTGGTGTTCGATTCCCTCGGCATCATTCGCTGCGACTTCGGGCGTGACACCAATCGAAAGCAAGAATCGGTAGACGATATCGTGTCGTTGCCGAGCCTTTTTGGCTAACCGTTTCCCCTTGGCTGTCAATGTGATCGGTTGGTAGGGCGCGGTCTCTAACAAGCCTTCGCGCTGGAGCCGCGCAACGATGCGATGCACTGTTACGTGACTGACCGCGAAAACCAACGCAAGGTCTTTGGCTCGGCAAGTGTCTTGTTCGCAGAGAATCTGATAAACCGCTTCGACGTAGTCTTCAGCCGTTTCTTGTGCATGATCGTTGCGTGTCCGGCGAAACGGGTTCTTGTGCAAGGGCGGTGTTTGGGGCACGGATGTGATCCAAGATTCGAAACGGTGAATGAAAAGCAACTTGATGGGGAGACGCCCGGAAACGCTGGCTGGCCCAAACCTATTGCCTTGCAGATAGTTTAGCAATGGCTACAATTCGGCGTGTTGTCGGTGCAAGCCAAATTTTGAATCTCTTCCGCAGAGCCCTTCTATGTTCTTGACGTTCGCACAGCCATTGAAGCCTCATCGGCCATTGAAGCCTCGAAGACGCCGTGGCCGATTGGTCCCGATGATCTTGCTGGCCTGTGTTTTCCCGCTGAGCGTCGGTTGCAAGCCAACGAATACTGATCCGGGTTCGGCGATGGCATTTAGCGGCGAGTATCCCATCAAGGCGGTCGCAACGGTGGGGATGGTCGCTGACCTTGTCCGCAACGTTGGCGGCGAACAGGTTGATGTCAATCAGATCTGCGGATCGGGAGTGGATCCGCATTTGTTCAAAGCCACTCGGGACGATATTCAGTCAATCATGGCCGGCGACATCGTGTTTTATTGTGGACTGATGTTGGAAGGGAAAATGAGCGACACGCTGGTCAAAATCGCTCGGAAGAAACCTGTCTTTGCGGTCACGGAGATGATTGACAAATCTCTGTTGATATCCGCCGATGGCTTTGACGGGCACCCTGATCCGCACGTATGGAATGATGTCAGCGCCTGGTCGCAGTGCGTCGATGCGGTGGAATCAGCCCTGTCAGAATTTGATCCCGCGCATGCAACCCAGTACCAATCCAACGCCAAAGCGTACCGAGCCAAATTGGCACAACTGCATCAGTACGGTGTGGAGGCCGTTGCGACGGTTCCCAAAGAACGGCGTTTGCTTTTGACATCGCACGACGCATTCAATTATTTCGGACGAGCTTACGGTATCGAAGTTCAGGGCGTTCAAGGCCTTTCAACCGAATCGGAAGCGGGGGTTCAGCGAATCAACGACCTGGTCGACACGCTGGTGCAACGCAAGGTGAAAGCCGTTTTTGTTGAGAGTAGCGTTTCGCGAAAAAACATCGACGCGCTCATCGAAGGGGCCCGCAGTCGTGGACATGATGTCGTGGTCGGCGGAGAGTTATTTAGCGACGCCATGGGAAAAACGGGGTCGTACGAGGGAACCTATTTCGGAATGTTGGACCATAACATTACGACCGTCACACGAGCCTTGGGCGGCAAGGCTGACCCCAAGGGTTTTGGCGGCACACTAGAAGCAGAGACGATCGCCGGTGAATCAGAATGAACAAACAAACAAGCAGCCAGCTTGGGGACGCGCTTGCCTCAAGTGAGTCTACTTCTAGTGCGCCGGGCCTTTCGACTGATCCACTTTGCCCGCTTTCGGTCTACGATCTCACCGTGGCCTATCACCGCAAGCCAGTGATTTGGGACGTTGGTTTTGATCTGCCGGCGGGGCAGTTGATCGGCGTGGTAGGTCCGAACGGGGCCGGCAAGAGTACGTTGCTCAAGGCCATCATGGATTTGATACCGCGTGCTTCAGGCAGGGTGCGTGTCTTTGGCGATACCTACGCTCACAATCGCAAGCGGGTCGGCTATGTGCCTCAACGCGAAAGCGTCGACTGGCAGTTTCCAGTGAGCGCATTGGATGTGGTCACGATGGGGCTGTACGATGACATTGGCTGGTTTTTTCCGGTTCGAAAGAAGCATCGCGCCCGCGCGCTCGAGGCGCTTGATCGAGTCGGAATTGCCGACTTGGCGAATCGACAAATCAGCCAGTTATCTGGTGGCCAGCAGCAGCGGACGTTTCTTGCACGAGCACTTGTGCAAGATGCGGATCTGTATCTGATGGATGAACCGTTTGCGGCAGTCGATGCGGCGACCGAACGCGCGATCGTAGAGATTTTGCGAGATCTAAAAAAGCGAGAGAAGACGGCCGTCGTCATCCATCATGATTTGCAGACCGTACCGGAGTACTTCGATCATGTCATTTTGCTGAACATGCGGGTCGTCAGTCACGGTCCTGTCAGTGAAACGTTTACGTCTGAAAACCTGCAGAAGACATATGGTGGTCGGCTCACCTTGTTGGATGAAGTCACCGAAGCCATGCGTCGCCGGGAGCAGGCGTTATGATTCGCGGCAGTCGTAATACCACGGATTCCGACGTGTCCGGCAGGAGTGTCTTTTCGCTGGGCTGTCTGTCGAATGCTGGTTCGTCGACTTTGCGACTGTTGGCGATCGCGTGTTTGTTTTTGTTTTTCGCGGCCGCGCCGCGTTACGCCGCTGCCGCTGATTCGCTGGCTGATACGTCGGCGACTTGGCCGACATGGCAGCAGTGGAAACGAGTCCTTTCGCTGCAAGATTACAACACCCGAGTGGTTTTGCTTGGGGTTTCGGTGCTGGGCGCGGGGGCTGGCCTGGTGGGCAGTTTTACCCTGCTGCGAAAACGCGCGTTGATGGGCGATGCGCTCAGTCATGCCAGCCTGCCGGGAATCGCGATGGCGTTTATCATCGCAAGTGCACTTGGACGCGACGGCAAATCATTGGGCTACTTGCTGACCGGAGCGACAGTCAGTGGGCTGCTGGGCGTTGCGGCGATTCTATGGATTCGGAACAAGACGCGACTCAAAGAAGACGCGGCACTGGGAATCGTGCTGAGCGTTTTTTTTGGTGCGGGAATCGCGCTACTGGGGATCGTCCAGCAGATGCAATACAGTTCGGCGGCTGGGCTGGAGAGTTTTATCTACGGCAAGACCGCATCGATGGGAAGCAACGATGCAAAGCTAATCATCGTGGCTTCAGCGATCGCGATCGTGGTTTGCCTGGGGCTCTTCAAGGAGTTAAAAATTCTTTGCTTCGATGAAGCGTTTGCCGGTTCACGTGGTTTTCCCATCGTGTGGCTCGATATCGTGCTGATGTCCATGGTCGTATTGATCACCATCGTCGGATTGCAAGCGGTCGGGTTGATTTTAATGATCGCGTTGATGGTCATACCGGCTGCTGCTGCCCGGTTTTGGACACATGAACTTTGGCGGATGTCTGTGTACAGCGTCGTAATTGGGACGGTGGGATGCGTTTTGGGTGCGGTGCTCAGTGCAGTGTTTCCGAATTTGCCGTCGGGCGCGATGATCGTGCTGGTGTGTTCGTTTTTCTTTTTTCTGAGCATGATGTTCGGTACGGCTCGTGGCGTGGTGATTCGTACGTATCGTCGTCGGCGGTTGAATCGCCGGATCGCGCGACAGCATTTGCTTCGCGCGATGTACGAACATTTGGAACCCAACACGATCGGTGCCGGCGTGAAGAGTTCGCGATTCGAATCGAAAGCGGCGGTCACCGTTTCTGAATTGTTGCCGATGCGAAGCTGGGGTTGGGGGCGATTGTTGCCAACGATTCGCGCGGCTCAGGAAGACGAGCTTTTGCGATTTACGGACGATAATGTTTTCTTCACGAGATCTGGGTTTGTCGAAGCCGCTCGTCTGACTCGCCAGCACCGATTGTGGGAAATGTACTTGATCGCGTACGCCGATGTTGCTCCAGGGCTGGTGGATCGCGGAGCCGACGACATTGAACACGTGCTGGGTCCCGAGATCGTTGATCAATTGGAAGATCTGCTGGAAGAACAAAAAATGACGGTCGAAATTCCTGAGAGTCCGCACGGAATCGGTGTCCCTGAATCTGCTGGTCCGCAGCCAGGGGGAAGCACTTCATGATCTATGCACAAATCGATTTGAACTGGCAGCAACACGATACCTGGATCGTTGTCATCGGCATCCTTTGCGCGGTTTCGTCCGCACTGCTTGGGAACTTTTTGGTTCTCCGTCGCATGAGCATGCTCGGTGATGCCGTGACTCATGCAGTGTTGCCGGGCATTGCAGCGGCATTTTTAATCAGCCATAGCCGAAGCAGTTTGCCCATGTTTTTTGGGGCTGTGATCGTCGGTGTTTTGACAGCGTTGTTTACCGAGTGGATTAGGCGAGTGGGGCGTGTCGATGAAGGTGCGTCGATGGGGGTAGTCTTTACGTCGCTGTTTGCTCTGGGGCTTGTGATGTTGGTGCAAGCGTCGGATCACGTGGATCTGGATCCGGACTGTGTTTTGTATGGAGCGATCGAATCGGCAGCGATCGACGAGGTCGAGATCTTTGGCCGTGTGCTTCCACCTGCGGCGCTTATTTTGGGTGTGGTCACGATCGTGAACGCGTTGTTCGTGGTGCTGTGTTTTAAAGAACTAAAAATCAGTTCTTTTGATCCAGCTCTAGCCACGACGATGGGTTTTTCGGCTCGGTTGATGCACTACTTGTTGATGGTTTTGGTTTCGATCACCGCTGTGGCCAGCTTTGAAAGTGTCGGTAGCGTATTGGTGGTGGCGATGTTTGTTGTGCCAGCGGCGGCGTCCTATATGCTGACGGATCGATTGGCTTGGATGATCGTGTTGAGTGTGTTCATTGCAGCGGCGTCGGCGATCCTGGGGCATGGTTCGGCCATTGTCGTCCCGCGGTGGTTCGGTTTTGAAAGTACGACAACCGCGTCGATGATGGCGGTCAGCGCCGGCGGGCTCTTTTTTCTGGCAGCGTTGTTCGGTCCAAAGCATGGAGTCTTGGTTAAATGGGTTAGGCGTCAATTTCTGTCATTCCGAATCCTTTGCGATGACATTGTTGCTCTGCTCTATCGGTGCGAAGAACGAGAAACAGGCAGTCCATCCAAGGCGGAGTTGGCTGACAATTTGTTTGCCAGTTCATGGACGCTTTGGGCAGCACTTGCCACGCTCCGTCGGCGAGGCGAAATCGCGGTCGACGGTGCTGTCAGCGGTGCTGTCGACGGTGCTGTCGACGGTGCTGTCAGCGGCGATTTTCATTTGACGGGGCGAGGTCGTGATCGTGCTCGCCAATTGGTCCGGTCGCACCGACTTTGGGAGCAGTATTTGGTCGTCGAAACCAGCACAGAAACCGATCGAATCCATGATAAAGCCGAACGTTTCGAGCATTTTACGGATCGACCGCTTCGTGATCGCTTGGATCGCGTGACCGACGCTCCGGATACGGATCCGCACGGACGGCCCATCCCAAGCGAAAAGTCTTGATCGAGTTGACGAAGTGGCCACCTGAACGGTACTTCGTGAAAGTTCAGCCATCACCTAACATGTGGCTCTGGTTTTCGATTTCCGATCCTGTTGTTGCAAAGTTTCTGCATGGCCGTTGAGCCTCTATTGTTCGTCTACTGCGTCTTGATCGTGCTGGCTTCCGTCGGCGGCGGTCATTTGCCATCGATGATGCGTATGACGCATTTGCGGACGCAGCTGCTGATGAGTTTTGTCGGGGGGCTGATGCTTGGAATTGCAACGCTGCATTTGTTGCCGCACGCCAGCGAAGTGCTGGGAGCATCGCATACTGGGATTGCGACGTTGATCGGAATCGTTGCCATGTTTCTGTTGCTTAGGGCGTTTTATGAGCACCACCACCATGGCCCCACCGGAGACGACGCCCACGCACACTGTGACCACGAACATCACATCCAAGGTGGTCATCAGCTCGACGAAACCACTCAAGATCATGCCCACAATCATTCGGAAACTCCTGCCAAGAATAAGGGGCTGGGGTGGATTGGAATGTTGTTTGGCCTGTGGCTACACACTTTCGTCGATGGCGTCGCGTTGGCAGCCAGTGCACTGGCCGAACACTATCACGGAGCGTGGTTAGGCTTGGCCGGACTGGGAACCTTTCTGGCCGTGGCACTGCACAAACCGCTGGACGCGTTTGCGATCACGTCGACGATGAACACGAGCGGTTGGTCGCCGGGGCAGCAGAACTTTGTCAACTTGGCGTTTTCGCTTGCCTGTCCAATCGGCGCACTGCTGTTTTACTTTGGTGTTAACCAATTGGACGAAAGTTCACTGGTGCTAGGTTGGGGACTAGCAATCTCTGGTGGCTTTTTTATCTGCATCGCCCTTTCGGATTTGCTTCCCGAAGTCGCTTTTCATGACCACGACCGGCTGAAACTGACGACAGCCCTTTTTATCGGGATTGGGTTGGCAGTGCTGATCGAAAGCTTGCCCGGCCATGAGCACGATGGACATGATCACGGCCGGTCGCCAGCACCCGCCACGATCGATCTGGCGCCGTCAAAGATCGATCAAACGCCGGCAACTTCTCCGCAACTCGTGCAGCCTAGTCCGTGATTTTGGCGGCAAGGGGCAAGGCTGGTCGAAGCTCGCTACTGCGATCTTTGGTGACCGGGTATTGTGCCCCATGGTCTTCTAGAGCGGTGATCAGTTTTTTCATCATCGACGCCAAGGCTTCCGGTTGCGATGACGCCAAGTTGGTTTGCTCGAACGGATCGGTTTCCAAGTCAAAGAGTTGGTACCGTTCGCCATCGGATTGGTCAGTGGGGTGATAGTGGTAGATCACTTTCCATTTGCCGTCACGCAGCACGGTGAAGTACTCGCTACGGTGCGGCGAGTGGGGAAAGTGCATTAGGAATGATTTGGCGTGATCCGGATCAGGTTGGCCTGCAATCAGTCGATTGAGTGGGGAGCCATCGAGCAAGTGTTCTTTGGGGGCATCCACCTGAGCAACGTCCATGATGGTCGGCATCAAATCGCAGACGTTTCCCATCGCCGATTGGATGACACCATTGGGAATCGGCAACCGTTGCTGCAATTTGCTTTCGCGATTTGGTTGCGCCCAAGCAGCGATGAACGGGACACGCATGCCTCCTTCGTAGTGTGCCCCCTTTTTGCCTCGCAAAGGCGCCGCGCACGCGACTGCATGTTGATGCCCCAGGGGGGCGTCGGACCCGTTGTCGCCCAGAAACAGGACGAGTGTGTTTTCGGCGACGCCCAAGTCATTTAAATGATCCAGCAGATCGCCCAAGGATTTGTCCATGCCTTCGATTAAGGTCGCAAACGCTTGTGCATTGGCGGGTTTCCCCGAATCCACATAGTTTGCTGCAAACCGCGGGTCCGAATCGAATGGGGCGTGAACGGCGTAGTGAGCCATGTTCAAATAAAACGGTTTGTCAGCTGCAACACAATCGGCAACATGGCGTTTCGCTTCGATCGTTAACGCTTCGGTCAAAAACGTGGCGGTGCCGTGATACTTTTCCAGATGCGGCACGGCGCGATGTCTGCGTTTGGCTTGGCCGTTGCCATAGTTTTTTTCGCCGTGATAGCTGGCAGGAGCTCCGATTGCGGTTCCGCCAACGTTGATGTCGAATCCAATCTGCAGCGGATCGCTGCCGTCAAATTCGGTCGGGCCAAAGTGAGCTTTGCCGACGTGGATCGATGTGTAACCTGCCGCGCTCATCAACTTGGGAAGTGTGACGGTGTCTTTCCGCAGTCCGCGCCAATTCCAATTTTCTGGGCCCATCGGTCCGCGATTGTTGGTTTCCGGATTGATCCACGTGGTCGTTCCGTGACGCGCCGCGTTCTGTCCCGTCATGATTGAATTTCGCGTGGGCGAACAAACGCTCATCGCATAAAAATTGCTGAACCGAATCCCCTGATCTGCCAACCGTTGCATGTTGGGAGTGCGGTAATAATCATTCAGTGGATAACGCTTGGCATTGCCATGGTCGTCCGTCAAAAAAGGAACCGATGTATCCATGACCCCCATGTCATCGACCAGGAAAACGACGATGTTCGGGCGATCCGCTTCGACACGATTGGCCAAGCAGAGAACGCAAATGAGCAGCACAGCGAGAGGAAGTCTACGAAACATTTGAATGTGTCCTGAAGTAGTCGGCAGGTTTAGGGCGTCGGTGTTGGAGTGTTGATCGGCTGTGTCGATTGAGTCGGGGCGTTGAGTGGTGTAGCGATTGATGAATTACCGGCAGTGGCCGTGACGGAAACAGTTCGGGTCCGCGTTGAGATCGAGGTGGCTTGTTCCAGCGGCACCAGCAGATCCGAGCGCTGCGAAGCGACGGCGTGCTCGGTTTCCAACCGTTTTTGATCGGCAAGTTCTTCTTGGCGAACCATCGCGTCGTACTTCCTGCCTTCGATCACGCGCGACTCCATAGGCATGAGCTCGGGATCGTAGGTCAATCCAGGCAGGTCCTGGATGTTTTTGTAGCCTTTCATGCGGGGATAGTCTTTTTGTAGCACTTCTTGCCGCTGTTGAATTTCTCGGTCCGCCTCGGTGCGTTCGATTCCCTCGGGTGACCGCTTTCTTGCATTTCCGAACGGATCGTAGTCGTCACCTGGGCCGGAAATTTTGTCCCACCAGCTAGGCTCGCGTCCAAAAATGCTGGTCACGATTCGGTCGGTTCGATTGAGCATGTGTTTAGACACCGCTCGACTGCGTTTGAAGAACGCCGTCGGGAAAATCGCCATGTCCCACACCGACATCGACTCCAGCGCCATCCACTGGATGTTGGCGATCAAGTCGTACAGCAACACCATGCTCGCAGCGTTTTCTTGCATTTGTGAGTGAGTGACACCGTAGTTGAGCGATCGTTCGGCCAGGTAGTTCAGCTTCGGCATCAATGCTCGGGCACCGCCCCGGCCCCACGTCTTGCTGGTTCGCGCGACGTGCTGCTCGTTGTAGATGTCAACCAAAATCGAATCAACCAATTCATCGCCGACGTCCGCAATTTCTTCGTCGGTTAACGGCCGGTCGATATAATTTTCGCTGAAACGCGGGAATTTGCGTTCGCTGACCAAGCGAATAAGCCGGTCCACTTTATCCTCGAACTTCAACGCCAAGAACATTCCGTGTTTGTTTTGTTGGCTTGTGATGAAATCCTCTTGGGCAACATCGATGGCGTCGACTTCGTACAACACAGCCGATCCCTTGGTGGAATCCAGCGTGCGGCGAGCTTCCAGCTTTCCGATTTTCCTTCGTTTGAAAAATCCCCAGTTTGTGTCCGTATCGCCCGTGTCGTAGCGGTGGACGACCACCCAGCGATGCAGCGGATCTTCCGCCTGCAATTTGCGTTGCAGCTTTTTGGCACGAGCTTCAAGCCACTCTTTCTTGGGTTGAAAAAGAATGGTGCGTTTGTCGATATCAAACTCGTGAACTGACCCCAATTCGGTGTCGGCAAAACTATTGGCATCTTTGGTCTTATTGCCGACCACTTCGCCTGCGCGGGCGATGTACTTGTTCCAGCGTTTGATCTGTTTCAAAAAGTCCTTCTGCGTTTTAAGTTGGCTGGGCGATTCGTCGTCACTGACGGGAATCAATGCCGATTGCAGCATCGATTCGCCGCCTGTTCGCGAATCACCCACGACATAAAAATTGATGTCGTAGTCGGCTGCCGCACGGAGAAACTGTCCTTTAGCGAGCTGTCGAAACGCGACTGTCTGCCCGGCGGGCGTTTCGTAGTAGTTGTTGGGGACGATGATGGTCATCCCACGCCATTGCTCTAGCAATGACTTGTCTTTTTCAACGGCACGGACCAAGTCAAAAAAGCCGTAGTACGAAACATCCCAGACATCCAAACTGCTGCCAAAGTAGTCAGCCATTTGAGTCCACTTATTGATGTCGTTGACATCGGTGCGGTGATTGGCCACCAACAAGAACCGTGAGCCCTCTTCGCGCAGATACCGTTCGGCTACGCGAACAAAGGCTTTGCGATAATCAACACAACGAAATTGCTCGCTGGCCTCACTGGACGCCGGACGCTGTTGGTCCAATGTGACCCCCATCGCAAACCCCTGGTAAGCGACCACTGCCGGATCATCCTTGACTCCGATACGGGTTTCCAGGACACGCGTCTCGCCAGGTTTTAGATTGCGAAGTGGAACTTTCAGCTCGTCATCAAGCAGGTCGAACGCTTGGTCTTGGTGATCAAAGAAACGGAGCAAATCGAGTTGCAGATCGCCACCCAGCAATCGGAGCTTTGTTTGAATGGCGCGGTGCAAGTATTTGTGGTCAAACGTTTCTTCGCCGACATTGGTGATCGCCCAAATCACGCGAGTCGATTCGCCGGGAGCAAGGCTGTTCAGACAAGTCACGGCGGTGAGTTCGACTGGGAAGCGAATTCGGGCCAGTTCGCCGTTTTCGAATTGGCGAAAAGGCCGATTGATTCCGCTCTCCATCGTCGCGTGTGGATCGATCCAGTGTCGCAACTGAAAGGGGCGTCGACGCGGACGATCCACCACGTGGTCACCGATTCGAAATTTTAAGCCTTGTGTGTCAAACGTGTGACGCCCGCCCGGAGCGATGGACTGACGCAGTTGCAAGGATTGGTCATCGTGAAGAATCCACTGATCCGAATTTAAAAAGAATCGCAGGTCATAGTTGGGCGGCGTCGGCATGCCGCCACAGTTGCGGATCGTAAGATTGTCGACGGACACGATACTGTCGGGTTCCAAGACGCTGTATTCGCCTACGATGTCAAACGAGTTCAATTCCAGGTCGTACGGTGAATCGTACCGACCGACGCGGCCATCCAAGTCGGTGACTTCGATTTGCAAAAGTCCTGGGCATCCCGGACTGCCATCTTTGGCTCGATAGATCGACCCTGCTCCATCGCTTCCGCTACGTCCCCGATGTCCTCCCGGGTTGCTTCGGAACACGGTTCGTGTCCGAGTGTTGCCTTTCGAATCGCGGTACGTTCGTGTTTCGGTCCAGTGATAACTGCTGCCGCCATCACCCCCTTTTCCGCCCTTGCCGCCACGTCCCTGTTCTCCGGCAAAACCAATGTCGCCGCCGGCCAAGTTTCCTTTGACCAACATCAACAGACCCTGGTCCCACTGTCCGACAGTCAGCGTCACATCGGCGCCGGTCCCTCCGTCAACGCCGTCGGTTGGATTGCCCGCGTTGCCGCCATGTCCTCCCGGGCCACCATTTCCCCCGCTGGAAAAACGTGTTGCATTGCGTCCGCGATAGCCTTTGCTCCCCGGTTGGCCGTTGCCTCCTCGGCCACCGTTACCGCCTTTTCCACCGATTCCCAAAATATAGACGTAGCCTGAATCGCCAATCGCAACAGGAGTGGAAACGTCTCGCGGCGGATCGTCTGCGGTGTCGACGATCCCATTAAGAATCAATCGACCGGAATCTCGATCGCCACCCGAATACGCAAGCTGAATATCGACCGCGCCGGCATTCTGCCCTCTTGTTGCTGGGGTCGCGTCGCCGCCGCGATGGCCATTGACGCCTGGACCGCGAGGCGGCTGGTAGTAGCTGCGACCATCACGTCCGTTGGCACCATCGCGTCCGAACACTTCGATCTTGGCAATGCAATCCAATTCGCCTTCGGTCGCAAAACTTCCGGCATCGGAAGTATGTCGCGTGCGTGCAGATTCGGGGTCGTGGAAGGATCGCGTCACTGAGAATCGAACAAGGGGCAGTCGGGAGGGGCACAAAAAGGGCGGAAGCAGTTCGCTCGCCAAGACGGCCCCTATCTTACGTCAGATCGAATCGACTGTGGCCATTCAAGCGTCACCATATTGATCGATTAATGCTTGGGGAACGCGTTGTAGTTTTCCTTCGCGGTCGATGACGGCTAGCGTCACGGTGGCGTCAACAAGCTTGTCCTGTCCGCGAAGGATTTCGTACTCGTGGACAATCTTGCCCGCCGTAACGCGATCGATCCGAGTTTGAATGACGACGACATCGTCGTACTTCGCGGGACTTCGATACCGACAGTCCACTCGCACGACGACGACCAGCTGTCCCGATTCCTCCATGTCCCGATAACAACCGCCCGACGCACGCAGTAGTTCGGTTCGTCCCATTTCGAAATATTGCAAATAGATCGAGTGATGGACGAATCCCATGGGGTCGCATTCGTCATAGCGAACGCGGTGTTCGATGCTGTGCTGACGCATCAGAGAATCCAATGTCAATCGTGTTGATGTTTGCTGGGTAATTCTGCAACCCTACATCAACTGATTCGGCCGCGCAAAGCCCGCTTAAGTTTTCGGGGCCGCAAGCTCATTTGTCTGCGAATCATCTTCTTCGATCTCAACATCGGTTCCTTCGGCGCGGACTTGTTTGACAAGGTCTGTAAAGATGATGCTGTAGCGGTCCGAATTCTCGCGGATGTTTGCCAGGATTGGATCTTGGTGTTTGTAAAACCAATGAACGCTTAGAATCAAACCCAGAATCAGAACTAGTCGAAAGAGAAACTCTCCGAAACTTGGTTCTTTCCGTCGCTGTCTTCGCTTTGGCGATGGCGCGCCGGGCGAACCGGACAGGTACTTTGCGGATTGGAGTTCGACGTGGGGCATCGGATTTCCCGATAGTATTGAAGGCAGAAATGGCCTTTCAAACTTAGTTCGCGTTGCGGCTAAGCCGATGGCGGATTCTGGCTTAATTTCTGCAAACCGATTCTGGCTAGGTTTCAATCCGAACCATCACTACGACCCACCACGTTTTGGTAAATTGCCGCCAAAAGACCTCTCAACCCACTGAGTAAATGTTCATGCGTCTTGAGTTTGAAACGCAAGCGAAACTGCGGAGCCATTTGGCGACCAGCAATGATCTTCGTCTATGCGTGTTTCAAGGGATCGACTTGTCGCCCTTTGCTGACCAGTTGCACTCGGCCGACCTGGAGCACGCTGTCTTGCTGGGGTGCGAGATTCCCCATTCGCTGCAAGCGAAACTCTTTGACGCTTCGGCGATCATCTTTCCCAATGTTCCCGATACGCCGTTCGCTAAGTATCGGGGATTGTTGTACACGCCCGAAGAGTTGCAGAACGATTATCGTCCGGGCGACCAAGCATCGTACAACGAAACGGTCGATGGTCGCATCTATCAACACTTTAAGGAAGTTGGTCCCAACCCTGATGACGCGGTCGAAGCTTTGACGCGTAGGCTGCACGACATGTCGATCACCGATGCCATGCAAGAATTCATCGCTGGCCGACATGTGGTCGCGGTCATGGGGGGGCATTCAATGTTGCGATCTGATCCTCTTTACGGCCAAGTCGCGATGATTGGACGGACGCTGACAAATAACGGATTCTTGGTCGCGACCGGCGGCGGTCCCGGAGCGATGGAAGCCGCCCACCTGGGAGCCTACTTCGCGACTCGTAGCGAAGTCGAACTTGCCGATGCGGTTTCGATTCTCTCTGCCGCGCCGCTATACGATCCCATTGGTCCCTGGCTGGATGCTGCCTTTGCAGTCGTTGAAAAGTACCCCGTCATGGACCGTCAAGCGTGTCAGAGTTTAGGTATTCCGACGTGGCTTTACGGTCACGAACCACCGGCTCACTTTGCGCTGACGATCGCCAAGTACTTCGCCAACAGTGTGCGCGAAGAAGGCCTGCTGTCGATCTCCAAAAGTGGCGTGATTTTTACACCTGGTAGCGCCGGTACGATTCAAGAAATCTTTCAAGATGCGTGTCAGAATCACTACAACAGCATGGGCGTCATTAGCCCGATGGTTTTCTTGGGCAAGCAATATTGGACGGAAACCAAGCCCGTCTATCCACTGCTAAAACAATTGGCCAGCGGGTTGCCCTATGGTGATCTGCTGTCAATTAATGACGACAAAACGGAGATCATTTCTGCGATCGAAGAATTTCATTCACAGCAGGCCGCGACCTAGCACCTTTGCTACTTTGATTCGCTCAAAATTTGGGCGTAGATCGCTTCCGCTTCATCGTACGCTTTCTTTGCCTCGTCACGTTCTGGTTCGCGAATCTGGTTTTGCTTCGACTGCCAGCATTGCTTGACCGAGTCGATGCACCATTGGGCGCTTCGGCGATTTGCGCGGATGGGCTGATCGTCCACGTGGACGAAAATCGGATTGGTGTGGACTGATGGCAGGATTCGCACGGCAACCCACGATGATTTTTGAATGTCGATAGGCAGTTCAAAGTCTTTCAGGTCGCCATCGGCGACTAGCTCGCGTGTCGCCGCGACTTCGCCGTTGACGATTACCTCGACGTTGACATTGCGGCTCTCGCCCAATCGGCATCGTTCGATGTGCCAGTAAGGTTTTTCGTCCAAACGCCGGTCGCGAATTTCACGCGATTTGTCTGTCATGTTTTTGTCTAGCAGTGCAGCGGCCTGGAACTTGACTTGGACGCTGGCGGGAGCGTCCAAATCAACGCGGCTGGGCTGAGAATCGCCGGTTTGTTTTTTGCCCATCTCTTGCCCGTTGACCGAGAATCCCAGCACATGGCTCATGCCATCACCACAGTAGCTGCGGCCGTCGCGGAGGCCTTCGATCCAGTTCTGATAGTTCAGTTCTTGGTCGTCATCAAGCTGGACATAGACGCGTCCTAGTCCGACGCGGTCGCCGTAGATGCAGGGGAAATCCGTTTCACCGCTGATCCGTGATGTCATCCCGCAATTGAGCGTGTGGTACCAAATGTTCAATTCCCATATCGCTGGGGTGTCGACTGCCGAGATGAAGTCGCAAGCATCGTGCGCGGCTGTGACGATGAATTCGTTGGCACCAATTCCGTCGAACGGAGGCACTTCATAATCAGGAAGCGTGTCCGCGGCACTGCCAGCCCAGTCTTGTGGCGCACCGCCCCACTTTACTTTGGGTGGTTGCCGCGAGCCGTCTGGCATGTGGTCGGGCAATGCCAAGCCCCAGCCGCTGTGGCTATAACCGACGACGCCGCCTTGGGATTTTCCCCATTTCAAAACAGGCAAAGTCCAGCTAGGCCATTCCTCCAAGACTTCCGTGCCGGGGTAGTCGTCATCGCTTAGATTCAGCAAACACAAATGTCCGGCATGTGAAGACGGAAAGCCGCTCACTTCTACGTCGTAACGCATCAGGTTCTTTTTGGTCGAAAGCGCTGAAGCCTGTCCTTCGAAGAAACTTTTTTGCGTATACCAACACGGTCCCCAGCTGAGCACGCAACCGACATTCAAATCTTCGCCCAACAAGTGCCGCATCATGTCTTCCGGACCGACGCCTTCGGTGGGGCTGTCGTAGTGCGCACAGCCAGCGGCGTGTACATGATGATCGCCGGAGTACCAATTGTGCTTGGCAATGTGAATCCAACGTTGCGGGCGAATGTCGAGTGTCTGGTGCTGGCCGGCAGCTACTTTTAGGTCGCGTTGCAGCGGCAAGTATTCCGGGCCGCGCGTTACCGTCATCTGGTATTCGCCAGGAGGCAACGCAATTGATTCACCATCGTGTCGATAGACTTGATGGTGAAAGAAAAAGTCAGGTGCCAGTCGTCGCGCAGGGTTGGGGTAAACGCGTCCCAGCGAATCGCGGATGACAAACGCAGCGGTGGTTGGCTCGCCATCGGTGTCTTTGATGTCGAGCTTGATGTTGACCGCTGGCTGACAGTCGAACAGGATCGCGACGGTATTTCGAAAGCCGATGTCCTGGGTTCCCTGCCCGATGTTAAACGACAGCGCAGCTTCTCGTTTGCCTACGTCGCGACTGTACAACGTCAGCGGGCGGTACTCGATAGCCAAGCCACTCAAACGCTGTTTGATGGGAGGACGATTGACCAAGGAAACATCTAGCCAGCGATCGGGCACATCGCGGGGCTGCACGAGATCTTCGTCGCTCATCGGTTTTTCGCGCGGATACTTGCCTTGCTGATACACGGGCAGAGCGTTCGGGCTTTGCACAATCAGCTCAGGATTCACGCCAGCTTCGTTGTGAACTTTTACCAGCACAGTCCGCCAACCTTGTTGAATCAGGTCTTTCGGGGCGGGACCTTCTTTTACCTTCACGCGGCTTTCGGCGTTGATATGGATTTCGGCAATGCACAGCGGGTCAAGTAATTCTTGGACACGTCGTACGGAGTCGACTTCCTTTTCCAAGCCTTTGGCAGCGTCCAAGTCAGCAATCGTTTTTGCAGGAAGGGGCGTGCCGGTGTAGTCCATCGATTCGATCAAACGATCGGTGGCGGCAAACAAAGGTTGCCGAGCAACATCGACGATGATGTCCAGGTCATCGGCCCTAGCTGAGCCGACAGGCGTCGCAAAAAGAGTCGAAACAAGCAGGAGCAAAGCCAGTCGTTTGCGTTGAAGTTCCATCGTCAGCCTTTCGTCGGGTGAGTTATCGAAGCAGCGGCGTCCACCATCGATCCAAGAGATCGTTCAATCGCTGCACATCCTGCTTTCGCATCGGATCGTCGATCAAGTTCGTAGTTTCCCAGGGATCGCTCTGTACATCGTAGAGGACCGCGCTGTTGGCGTAGTTGTTCCAGGCGGGTTTACCGTGCCGAGTCTGTGGCACAATCAATTTGTGCGGTCCCTGCCGTACCCATCTGTAAGCGACATCCGCTGACGGGTTCCCCAGTTCGCTCGCGTCGCCAGGGTAGATGGCTCCGAAAACGGGGCGGTTTTTTGCCGGGCGGCGTTTTCCTGTGACGACATCCCAAAGATCTTCACCCGCAAAATTTTGTTTTGCCGGAATGGACGCAGCTGACAAAATGGTTGGCAACAAATCGATACTGCTTACCGGAGCATCGTGCTTTGAAGCCACCACCTTTCCAGGCCAAGCGAATAGGATTGGTGTTCGCAAACCGGCGTCGAACGGTGCTCGCTTGCTTTTCTTGGTGTGGTCCCACTCCGTACGCGCGGCGACGAATCGATTGGCGTCAGGCTGCCAGCCGTTGTCAACGACGAACACAATCAACGTGTTGTCACGTTTTTCGTGTTGGTCCAAAAATTTTAGTAGTTGCCCAACCGTGTCGTCGAACTGTGAAATCGCTGCAAAGTAAGGCCTTTCGTGGTCGCCCACATCGTCACGGTCGTCGTAGATGGCACGGAACTGTTCCGGCGAATCATGAGGAGTGTGCGGCAGGAACGGCGCGTACCAAACAAAGAACGGTTGATCGGAGTCCTGGGAAACGAAATTCTTAATTGGATTCATCGTTTCGCGTCCGATCGCCAAGCCGTGATCGCCGTTGCCGTGCGCAACAATATCGCCATTGGCCAACACCTTGTCTCCATACTTGCCGCCGGAGGGCTCGGCCGTTGTCATTCCGTCAGTGAAACCGGCGGTTCGATAGTGCCCTTCCCAGAACTTGCCCGTTTGCAAGCAGCGGTAGCCGTTTGCGGCCAAGAGGCGCGGAAGCGTCGGTAGATCGCGAATGGAATCCGCTGCTTTGGCGCGAAAGTCGTCGAACTGTTGCTTGCCGATTTCCGGGCTACGAGTCAGTTTCGCAAAACCCGGCGGTGGATGATTGAAATAGACGCCGTGTTGATGCGGATAGAGCCCCGTCAAAATTGACACCAACGACGGTCGGCAAACGCTGGAAGGCACGTATCCATTTGTGAAAACGGCCGACTGGCGTGCCAGTGCATCCAAGTGCGGGGTCTGCACACGCGTGTGCCCCATGAATCCAAAGTCCGTATAGGTCTGATCGTCCGAGACGATCAAAACGATGTTGGGCTGGGAAGAGTCCGCGGAGCAAGTGCCAGGGCAAGCGACGCAAAGCAGCAGCACGATCATGCTGCCCACGTTTCTTGACGTTACGAAGGGCGGTGAGGACACGGCAGAAATCAAAACCAGCACCTGGGGCTTTGCAGGAAGTTCGCAACGGCTTCATTGTATCACCCTATCAGCATCGCACTGCCGAATCCGCTAAGACCATCTGTGCTGGCGCCATCGTTGCCGTGGATGGTGATCGAGAGTGGGCAATTTAATCGGCGTGTAGGTTAGAAGCCGTGGCAAATTTGCAGGCGTGCGCAAATAGATCGGCGGATTTTTGATTTCGCTCTCCTGTTCTTGCTGAAAATGAATGCTCGTGTACTCTGCGGACATTCTCTGCTGACCTAGCCTTCAATTGATTGATCTTCAATATGTTTGCCATCGATGTTTTGTCGCGTATCGTCCATGTGTTAACCGCGATTACGTTGGTCGGGGGAAGTGTCTTCACTTGCTTTGTGTTGATGCCGTCGGCCAAAGTGTTGGCAGATGAGGCTCATCAGAAGTTCGCAGCAGCCATCACAGGACGTTGGAAACGTTTTGTGCACTTCGGTGTGCTGCTGTTCTTGGTCACTGGTTTTTACAACTATTTTCGGGCCATTCCGCTGCACAAAGGCGACGGGCTCTACCATGCCTTGATTGGCACCAAAATGCTGTTGGCAGTTGGCATTTTCTTTTTAGCGGCAGCGTTGGTGGGACGCAGCGAAAAACTAGCGGCTATTCGAGTGAACCGAGGCAGGTGGATCAAAGTGCTTGTGCTGCTGGCCGTGATCGTGGTTAGCATTTCAGGATTCGTCAAAGTGCGCGGTGTGCCTGCCGGGGCACCAGCCGTCGTTGAGGCTGCAGTCGTTGAGGCAGCTGAGTAACTGCGTTTTGCTTAGCCGGTATTTTTTGGGCAGCTGATAGTTTTCCACTGTTGCCGCAGCACGACCGGCAACGTTGGTTCAAGCTTTTATCGTTTCAGCCATCCGTTGTCGCGATACCATTTCACGGTGTCGTCAAAACGTTGAGCTAGCGGTGTGGTGACTTCGAACCCTGTGTCTTTCTTTAGCCGTGTGTTGTCGCAGATCCATGATCCGGCAGTGGCCTCGCGAGCTTTGTCCCAATTGACGATGGTTGGATGACGTCGGAGTTGTGAAAAAACTTCGTTCACACCTGCGACGCACCATACGAACGGGGCGGGGAGGCGAAACACAAAGGTCCGTTGGCGACCGAGTGATTTGCCAATCATGTGGCCCAGTTCTGCATACGAATGGACGTCGTCGTTTGACGGAAAATAAACGCCCGAGGTCGGATCTTCCTCGCTGATGCGGCTTCCGCTTTCGGCAGTCAGTTGGCAGGCCTTGGCCAAATCAGCGGCGTGGACCACCGAAAAGAAGTTGTCTCTCCAGCAGGGATTGAAGTGGATGCCAAAATTGGCGATCGATTGGTACATCGTCACGCTGACCGGGTCGGCTTCTCCCAAGACGATCGGTGGTCTGATGATGGTGATTGGGACTTGCGAGGCGAACCGACGCACTGCCTTCTCGCCAGCCAACTTGCTCTTGCCGTAGCTGCTGATCGGGGCCGGTGTGCTGTGTTCGTTAATGGCAACTTGGTCGTGTGCGGGATGCACGGCTGACAAAGACGAGAGCAAAATCAACTGTGGCGGCTGATTCTGTGAGGCACAAACTTGGGCCACATTTGCAGCGCCGGTTTCGTTGACGGCCAGAAGTTTGGCGGCACTGAGTGCTTTGGTAAGGCCTGCGAGGTGATAGACGACGTCGAACGGGCCTTTTGTAAACGCGGCAGCAACCGATTCGGCATTGGTCACATCGCCAAGTGCAAACTGGCATCCAAGGGGATCCAACAGGCTGCGATTCGACGTGGGCCGAATCAGGCAAGTCACATCGACATCGTCGTCAGTCAGTTGGCGGACCAAGTGATAGCCGATAAATCCGCTCGCGCCAGTGATCAACGCTTTTGTCATGATCGGCTACCCGTTGCATGGATTACCCAAGTACCAAAACGCCGGTCTGGAATTCACCATCAGCGCATGAAAAACGACCGGCTTAGGCCGGTCGTTGTCTTGATCGAAGTGGAATCCCCATCGCCTAGCGACGAGTCTTCTTCACCTTTGCGCCGCCTTGGCGGACTTTGAACTTTGGATTGCTCTTGCAGATCACATAAATGCGACCGCGGCGTTTAACGACTTGGCAGTCGGGGTGACGGTACTTCAACGCACCAATGCTACTAACAACTTTCATCGGATCGATCTTTTGATATTTATCGGATAGGTTGGTTTTTTGCCAATCGGGATAGGTCGCGGAGTATAGCAATTCGTCGACACCCTTCAACGCCAAACGCCCCTTCCTCGCCTGGAAAACAGCCAATTATGCCACGAATCGCGTATTTTGATTGCCTTAGTGGTATTAGCGGCGACATGACTTTAGGGGCGTTGATCGATCTTGGCGTGGAAGCGTCGGCGATCCAAGCGGCGGTCCGGTCGATGGGGCTTGCTGAGCTGTCGATTACCTCCACCGAGGTCAAAAAAGCTGGTTTTCGAGCTGTTTACGTCAATATTGACCATCCACCCGAGCATGCTCACCGCCACTTGCACCATATCACGGAGATGATTGATCGGGCCGATCAGATTGATTCTTCAGCGAAAGCGTTGGCAAAGCGAATTTTTCACCAGGTTGCGATCGCCGAGGCCAAAGTCCACGGATCGACCATCGAAAAGGTCCACTTTCACGAAGTCGGCGCTATTGATTCGATCGCAGATATCGTCGGCACCGCAGTCGCGATGACTCAGTTGGGGATCGAATCGACGATCAGTTCGCCCATCCCGACGGGCACCGGAACGGTCACAATCGCGCACGGAAAAGTCAGTATCCCGGCACCGGCAACAGCTGAAATCTTGCGAGGCGTCCCGATTGCGCCTTGTGACATTGCTGCGGAACTGACGACGCCGACCGGAGCCGCGATCATCAAGGCGACGGCGACCGGGTTTGGCAGTTTGCCTGCGATGACGATCGATGCGGTTGGATATGGTGCCGGAACCATGGATTTGGACGGGCAAGCGAACGTGCTGCGAGTATTGTTGGGCGAAATTGCCGACGATCAGATCACGGCAGCGACCAAAGTGGAATCGGATCGCGTGGTGGTGCTGGAAACGAATTTGGACGATTCCACGCCCGAGCAGTTGGCCGATTGTGCGCAACGGTTGATCGATGCGGGGGCGCTGGATGTTTTTCAGACGGCTGCCACGATGAAAAAAGGACGTTCGGGCGTGGTGCTTTCAGTGATCGCATCGGCTGACCGAGTCGGTTTGATGGAGCAACTGATTTTTCAACATTCGACGTCGATTGGAATTCGTCGCCAAACGATGGATCGTCACAAATTGTCACGTCGCAGCGAAACTCTCGCGACTGAATTTGGCGACGTGAAAACCAAGGTCGTTACTTTGCCCGATGGCCAAGAACGAATGAGCGTCGAGGATGATGACGCAAGACGGCTGGCAACCGAAAGCAGCACGACCGCGGACGCGGTGCGAAAAGCCGCGATGTTGGCATGGGGCTAGCCGATTGACGCGGGGGGCAGTGGCGAAGCACGCTGGCAAGGCCAGCAATGGCCTGGAATTCCGTGCTCCCGATAACGCAGGCGTGCGTCAAGAGAGACGCGAATTGCGATTCGCACATCCGCTTCTAAGTCGATGGCCTGATCTGCTACCTTGAACTGACGATCACAATTGCGAACGCCGCCTTGGCGCAGAATCCATTTCAGGAGCCTGACACTTGAACATGCCTGCGGACTTCGACTTAAAGGAGCGAGTTCGTGCAGCCGTCGACATCGTGGATGTCATCGGCGCGACGCTGGAGTTGCACCCCGCGGGGCGCAATATGGCTTGCCGATGTCCCTGGCATAACGACAAGCGACCTTCACTGACCGTCAACCGCGAACGGCAAACTTGGAAATGCTGGCCCTGTGATATTGGCGGCGATGTCTTTTCCTTTGTGATGAAACGTGACGGCGTCGACTTTCCAACCGCAATGAAAACGCTTGCGGAATTGGCTGGCATTCCCGTTGAAGAGTACACGCGAGGTAAGAAAACCACGCCCGGGAGTCCAGACGACAAGGCGACGTTGCTGGCAGCGACAAAGTTGGTTGCCGACGCTTATTTTCAGCAGTTGGACAATCCCAAGACCGACGATGCCAAGATCGCACGGGACTATCTGGAACAGCGTGGCGTTGACGAAGAGAACCGAAAGCGGTTTCAGATTGGGTTTGCTCCGGACAGCTGGAGTTTTGCCATCGATTTGTTGGACAAGAACAAACTGAACGCCAAGATCGCACATGCGGCCGGAGTGGCTTTTCAAAAACGATCCGGCGATGGTTATGTCGATGCGTTTCGTGGCAGGTTGATGTTTCCGATTCATGATTTGCAGAATCGCGTGATCTCGATGGGCGGTCGCGTGATTCCAAAGATCGCCGAGCGACACGGCGATCACGCGGGTGGCAAATACATCAACGGTCCCGAGACAAAGCTATTTCGCAAATCGTTTAACCTCTACGGGCTGCAGCTTGCTCGCGAACCGATTCGCAAAGGCGGCGAAGCGTTGGTCATGGAAGGCTACACGGACGTCGTGGCTGCTCGACAAGCGGGGATCGAACCGGTGGTTGCGGTTTTGGGAACTGCATTGACCGAACCGCATATCAAAGTTTTGAACCGATTCGCACAGCGAGTTGTTTTGGTTCTGGACGGTGACGCCGCGGGACAACGACGTGCTGACGAAGTGTTGGAGTTGTTTGTTAAAGCGGACGTTGATCTTCGAGTTTTGACATTGCCCGATGGCAGTGATCCGGCCGATTTTATTGCCGATCACGGCCGCGAAAAATTTGAAACGATTGTTTCGGGAGCACCCGATGCGTTGGATCACAAGTTGTCGCGATTGACCGAAGGCATCGATGTGACCCGCGATACGCATGCGGTGATGAAAGCGATCGAAACGATGGTGGGCGTGATCTCCAAAGCTCCCCGCATCAACGGCCTGAAAGTCGATCAGTTGATGATGCGAATGGCACGCACTTTTGAGCTGCCAATCGAACGTCTAAACGAAACTTTGGAACGGACGCGCCGGACGGTTAGCAAGCCCAAGCCAAAGTTCACGCCGCAAAAAACAGCTTCGACTTCGTTTGATCCCAATCTGGCTTTGTCGCAGGCGGGCGAGTACGACGACTATGATTCGGGGGCGCCGTTTGCGTCGCAGCAAACCAACACGGCTGGCAACAATCAAGCTAGTGGTCAGCGCAGCACGCCGGCAAGTTTGCGGCCGATCGAAGGCGTCGATCGTGAGATGTTCGAACTCTTGATTGAATCGCCCGACTTGGCCGCGACCGCCGTCGAATCGATCGATCCCAATTGGTTGGAAACGAACGCCGCCAAAATGTTGCTGTCGGCGTATCAAGACCTTGATTTAGCAGGCCGCGAACTGACCGCCGACAACGTCTTGCTGTTGATCGAAAACGAAACGTTGAAAAGCCAGGTCGTGACCTTGCAAGATCGTGTTCAGGCACGTGAAGGCAAGTTGTCGATCAGTGTCGAAGAACGCTACGCAGGTGTGATCGCACGGTACGCAAAAAGAGCCACCGACGCGGAGAAGTCCAGTGTGATCGCAAAGCTTCAAACGGCAGCTTTGCCCGAAGACGAAGAGGCCGCGCTGTTGCAGCAACTCTTCGACGCCGAGAAGGCTCGGCATCGTCCGAACTCAAAGTAAATACTAGCAAAGAGCGTTTGCTTTGCACGCAAAAGAAACTTTTTGAACAATCGATTTCTTAACCCATAATGGACTTGTCAGGATTGTAGAAAGCGAACATGTTGTCCGCCCCGTTAACAACCACTGACTTGAAATTAGTCCAACCCAACGACTGAGGGATTTGCCCGGCCAAGCGATTGGCCCTAAGCACGTTTACATTTGTTGCAACTGCCCCGCGGCACTTGCAACTTTCGACAGTTGAAATGGATTTCAAACGACCCGACGCCGATCATCGCGGCGACTATCAAAACATGAGGTTTTGTGATGCAATTGATGGACCAAGATCTAAAGACGCTTATCACTCGTGGCAGCCAAGATGGTTATCTGACCTACGACGAAGTCAACGCGTACTTGCCCGATGAAGACGTCAATCCCGAGAAATTGAATCGGTTGATTCTGGCGATCGAACGACGCAAAATTCGGCTGATCGAAAACGCTGAAAAGAAACGCATCGTCGCGGCCGGCAAAAAGCCCGAGCCAAATGTTGTGGAAATGCGAACCGAGCCTAGTTCGGCGGACGCAGCACTGAACCACACCGAGATGCCCAAGGCCAGCGAAGATCCTATTCGGATGTACCTGAGCCAAATGGCCGAAATTCCTTTGCTGACTCGCGAAGAAGAAGTCTCCCTGGCTAAGAAAATCGAAATCACGCGTCGTCAATTTCGCCGAGCACTCCTGGGATCCGACTACGCACTTCGTAGCACCGTCAGCATTCTCAAGCGGGTCCACGAAGGCGAACTGCCTTTCGACCGTACGATCAAAGTCTCGCTGACCGAGCGTCTGACTAAGGAGCAAGTTTCCGCTCGCATGCCGCACAACTTGCGAACACTAGAACGTCTGATTCACCAGAACAAAGCCGATTTTGATGCGATGGTTCGCAAGAGCACTTCGCCGCGTTTGAAGGCTGAGATTCGTCGCCGATTTATCAGCAATCGCAAAAAGAGCCTAGAACTGGTCGAAGAGCTTTCGTTGCGTTCGCGCCGCGTGACTCCTTTACTCGGGCAAATGGAAAAGATTTCGCAGCGAATGAATTTCATTCGCGCACGTTTGGCTGAACTCGGCACCGATGCGATGGCTCGTGATGAAGCCGCGGACCTGAAGCAAGAGCTTCGCGAGCTGATGATGGTGACTCAAGAGAGCCCAACCAGCATGCACAACCGCATGGTCAAGGCACGCGAGCACTTTGAAGAATACGAGACCACCAAACGAGAACTGAGCAGCGGCAACTTGCGATTGGTTGTTTCGATCGCCAAAAAGTATCGCAACCGTGGACTGTCTTTCTTGGACTTGATTCAGGAAGGCAACACCGGGTTGATGCGAGCGGTCGACAAGTACGAATACCGCCGCGGATTCAAGTTCAGCACTTATGCGACTTGGTGGATTCGCCAGGCCATCACGCGTGCGATCGCGGATCAAGCACGGACGATCCGGATTCCTGTTCACATGATCGATGTGCTCAGCAAGCTTCGTCAGTCACAGAAACGTTTGACTCAAGATCTCGGCCGCGAGCCAACCTACGATGAAATCGCGAAAGACACCGAAGTGCCTTTGGAAGAAGTGACTCGCGTCATGGACATCGGTCGCCATCCGGTCAGCCTCGATCGTCCCGTGGGTGAAGGCGAAGACAGCAGCTTCGGTGAATTTATCGAAGACAACGACACCGACAATCCGGTTCGAAGTGCTGCGGGCGGCATCCTTCGCGGCAAAATTGACGAATTGCTAAAAACGCTGACATTCCGCGAACGCGAAATCATTCGCCTTCGCTACGGCTTAGTCGACGGATACAGTTACACGTTGGAAGAGTGCGGCCGAATCTTTAAGGTCACTCGCGAACGAGTTCGTCAGATCGAGGCAAAAGCGGTTGCCAAACTGCAAAGCCCGTCACGTGCCGACCGCCTGAGTTCGTACTTGAAAGTCGCTGCGTAACACGTTGACGGATACAGTGAATACGGAAGGCGGCCCGCTGATGCGGGTCGCCTTTTTTTGATGGTGAACAGGTTTTACCCGTCGTCGATCGAATGTTGGGAGCATTCTTACGGCGACCGAAAGCGATCGCTCAGTGGAATGAGGCGGTGATCGCCAGCGAATTTCAGACCTAGGTGGCACGCCGCGAACGGCGCGATATAACAAAGCGTTCGCTCCTTCAATTCGCTGCTCTCATCCGACTGATCGTTTCATGGCACCTGTAAAAGTCGAATTTCCTGCCAAGCTTCTTCGTCGGCTGCACGGTATTCACCGCCAAAAGCATGAACTTTCCAGTCAACTGGCTCGCGGCCCGCGTCAGCTAAAAGCGGGCGAAGCAATGGTCGCGAAAGCTCAGGCAGCAACCGAAGTGATCAAGGAATCGCTGAAAAAAGCGAAATTGGCGTCCGACGAAAAACAGCTTCAGCTAAAAAGTCGCGAAGCTCGCATCGAGGAGCTGAAGGCGAAGTTGAATATGGCGGCCAGCAACCGCGAGTTTGACACGTTCAAAGAACAGATTGCTGCAGACCACCAGGCGAACGAAGTTCAAAGCGACGAAATTCTGGAGTCCTTTGAACGCATTGATGTGCTGCACGAGGAGCTAGCGGCCGCCGAAGCCGAGCTAAAGAAGCAGCAGGATGACCAAGAAGCTCGTTTGACAGAGGTGGAAGAACGCTTGATCGTAGTCCGCGAAAACGTTGGCCATGTTGACGCGCAATTAGCTGATGCTGAAAAAAAAATTCCTTCGGCAGCGATGGATAGCTACAAGCGGTTGGTGCAATCCAAGGGCGAAGAAGCGTTGGCGCCAATGGAAGTCGACTCCTGCGGCGGTTGCAACCAAACATTGACCACTCATGTGTTGGATCAGTTGCGATTATCGATCATGGTGAATTGTCCCAATTGCAACGCGTTTCTATACATCTCCGAAGACAATCGAGTCAGTTAGTGTCGCGCGTGTAGCGATTGAGCGACGGGAGGTAACAGTTGCTTTTGTGCGGTGATGGTCTTCCGAATTTTGTGGCCAATGAAGTCCATCTAAACTATGTCGCCTGCGGAAACTGACATTCGAATTTCGCCGATCGTTTGATGGGGAGCGAGCCGCATTTTTTCAATGCGATCAATCATTGCGCAATGATGCGTCGTTATCATGATTGCGTGTGAATTAGCGGCCCAATGACGGCGTCGCCAATTCCTCCTCTGCGATCCACCCGTTCTTTATTGGTTCAGCATGATCCTACTTGGCCTTGTCGGAACGCCCGCAAGCGGAAAGTCCACTGTCGCGACGCACCTGCGATCCAAGGGTGCGTTCTGGATCAATGCTGACTTAACTGCCCGCGAAGTTTTGACTCAATCCGATGTCATCGAACAGCTCGTCAAACGTTTTGGCGATTTAATCTTAGGCGATGACGGCTTGATCGATCGAGCACGGTTGGCCGAGCGAGTCTTTGGCGATGAGCCAGAGAAAAATGCTGCGCTCAAATTTTTAGAATCCGTTGTGCACCCCATCACTCGCCAACGCATTACCGACCAAATCAAAGTTGCAGCCGACAAGCAGGCTTCGGTCACGATTCTTGATATTCCACTCTTGTTTGAATCACACTGGGATTTGTCATGTGACGTGATTTGGTGCATCGATGCGCCCGTCGAAAGCAGGATCCAATGGGCGTCGACACGTGGCTGGACAGCCGAAGAGTTGCATCGCCGCGAATTTAACCAGTTGGGGATCGCTGAAAAACGCCGCCTTAGCAACCAAACCGTGTACAATCAGGCCACCTTGGGCGAACTCTTCGAAAAGCTCGATCTCCTCTGGTCCGATGTCGTTACAATAAGAACGAAAGCATTTGACACCCCTGACCCTGGTCACTGTCTAGGCGACTGAGTGAGAGCCGGCGACTGGGCAGCAGATCGATGCATTTCACTTTTGGCTCTTTTCGTTTTAGGGTCGATTCGCTGGTGCGCGAAATCTCTGATTGACGATACTTTTCCTACCCATAGTGGTTTAACCACTCAGACTAATCCCGCCTTTTTCTCTTCCCCTCCTTTTCCATCCTCCTCCTGCGCCTCCCTGCGTAAATCTCATGACATCCGATAGGCCCTCCCGGGACGGAGGTAACCAGCGCGCGAAAGGTCCTCGCGAGTATCAGCGTTACCGAAACAGCAACCATCGTCCTCGTCACCCCGATAAAGAAGTCGATCAGCGCGTCCGCGAACTTGACGCGGAACGTGATCCTCTTTCTCTTCCCGAAGAAATCGTTAGCGAAGCCAACAAGGCTGGCCAGCGAGTTGGGATCCCGGATTCTGACGGACGAAAACCAGCGTTCAGCATCGCATCGCTTCAAGCCATGCAGCATGAAGAGCTGATGCGACTGGCGGAAACCGAAGGCATCAGCGAAATCCGTGGTGTGTCCAAGCAAGAGCTGATCTTCAGCATCTTGAAACATCGCATGAAGAGCGATGGATTGATGTATGGCGAAGGCACGTTGGAAATTTTGCCTGACGGGTTCGGCTTTCTTCGCAGTGCCGAATACCACTACCTGTCTTGTCCGGACGACATCTACGTTTCGCCCAGCCAAATTCGTCGATTTGGTTTGCAAACGGGGAGCCATGTTGCGGGGCAAATTCGTCCGCCCAAAGAAAACGAACGGTACTTTGCGCTGCTTCGTATCGAGGCAATCAATCGGCGCGATCCTACCCAGAAAAGTGCTGCGATTCCGTTTGACGAACTGACGCCGCTGCATCCAAGTACGCGGATTATCTTGGAGCACGACGCCAAAGAAATCAGCACACGTGTCGTCGACATGCTGACGCCGATCGGATTCGGTCAACGTGGCTTGATTGTTAGCCCACCCCGAGCGGGCAAGACCATCTTGATGCAGCAGATGGCAAAAGCGGTGCTGAAGAATTTTCCCGACGCATACGTCTTTGTGCTGTTGATCGACGAACGTCCCGAAGAAGTCACGGACATGGAACGGGAAGTTCGTGGTCCGAAATGCGAAGTCATCAGTAGTACGTTTGACGAACCCGCGCAGCGACACATTCAAGTTGCTCAGATGGTCAACGAAAAGGCCAAGCGAATGGTCGAAGCGGGCATCGACGTAGTGATTTTCTTGGATTCGATCACGCGTCTGGCACGCGCCCACAATAGTGATGGAGAATCGACCGGCAAACTCCTCTCGGGCGGTTTGGATGCAGGTGCCCTGCAGAAACCGAAGTCGTTATTCGGTTCCGCGCGTAAGGTCGAAGAAGGTGGTTCGCTCACGATCTTGGCGACTGCCTTGGTCGACACGGGCAGCAAACTGGACGACGTGATCTTTGAAGAATTCAAAGGCACCGGTAATCTGGAGATCGTTCTGGATCGCGAACTGGTCGACAAGCGGATCTACCCAGCGATTGATATCAGCGCCAGCGGCACGCGTCGCGAAGAGATGTTGTTGGACGAGGACGAATTTGAACGTGTTTCTTCGTTGCGTCGAGCACTCGCAGAACTGTCGCCTGCCGACGCGATGAAATCGCTTGTCAAACAACTTCGCCAAACTCAAAATAACGCCGAATTTCTGATGAGTGTCAAAGATGTCGACTGAAGCTGTTACCCAACTCACTGGCATCGCGGGAGAATTGCCTCAGGGCACGATCGTGATCGTCGCCAGTCGCTACAACGCAGGCATTTGCGATTCGCTGGTCCGTGGCAGCGTCGAAACCTTGCAGGCTGCTGGCTATGGAGCTGAATCAATCCGCGTGATCCGTGTGCCTGGGGCTTGGGAGCTCCCGGCGATCGTCAAACGTACGCTGGCCGATACCCAAGTCATCGCAGCAATCGCGCTGGGCTGTGTGATCAAAGGCGAAACGACGCACGATGAACACATCAATCGTGCCGTCAGCCTTGCGCTGATGGACATGGGGATCGAAACCCAAACTCCGATCGCGTTCGGGCTGCTGACATGCAACACGACCGAGCAAGCGCTGCACCGAAGCGGCGGGAACGTCGGCAACAAAGGCATCGAATCCGCCGAAGCGGTGCTGGAACTACTGCGGCTGATGGCCAAGATGTAAGCGTTTGCAGCCTGAGCCTGGACGGCTGTTTGTTTTGAGATATTGCCTCTGCGGTGCAGCGACGTCTTGGGCACGTGAAGTGCCTGTGCCAGCGAATGGCTCGCGGCGCGGAGGCTGCCTTTTGTATTGGTCGCGTTTTGTTCATCATGGTGGGCAGTGGCGACATGGCAGCCCAGTGTTCGGTTGGGCGCTATGCTTTTGGCTCCCCTCTTCACCCCCCTGGGAGAGGTTGTCGGCCGATGGGGCGATCGGCAGTTGTCGGCAGGAGCGACGCGTCAGTCAAATTTGCGGTCGTGTTTAGGTTGCGAGCAACTGCGCTGATAATCGCACCGGGTGTTGCGACTTTCGACGACCCTCTAAACTTCACGCTTCAACGTACCGATCTTTCCCAATCAAAATTTGAAACAAGATGTCCAGTCGCCGGCGTGCTCGCGAAATCGTTTTGCAACTGCTGTATGAAGCGGACATGAACAACTGTCGCGAAGATGCAGCGGCCAAAAAGTTCATCCGTTCACGGCTCCAGGGCCGCAAGGCTTTGACGGAATTTGCGTTTCAGCTTTTCCAGGGAACTCTCGAACGACGCGCCGAGATCGATCGGCATCTTTCATTGGTCGCCACTCACTGGTCATTGCCGCGAATGGCAGTCGCCGATCGCAACGTCCTGCGTCTGGGAGCGTTTGAGATTCTGTTTGGCGAAGCTCCCGGTCGTGTCGCAGTCAACGAAGCCATTGTGCTGGCCAAGCGTTACGGAAACAAAGACAGCACTCGATTTGTAAACGGGATTTTGGATCGTTTGCTCAAATCGTTCGAGCAGGGAACGTTAAAATCTCTAGTTGATGATCCGGCTGATCAGTCGGATGCCGAGCCCGAGACGGAATCGGCGACAACCGATACGACAATGGGTGACAGTGCCTCGGAGTGAAACCTTGGTTCCGCATCGTTGTTGGATCAGATCGACTCGTGTCCCCTGCCTGAGCATCGCTGTATGAATTCGTCATTACGTGTCGCTTCGTTCCTCTTCACAGTGGGTCTTCTGTCGGTTACCTGTGCGGCGCAAGAAGACGCGACTTCAAAAGCCAAAACGAAAAAGAAGAAAGCATCAGCGCCGTTTCAGTGGGTGAATCCACTTCCCGAAAAACACCACGCGGCTCTGACGCACGCAACTTTCCGAAGCTCGTCGATGGACATCGATGTCGGCTACGTGATCATGCTGCCCCCGGATTACCAGCGGTCACCGGATGTTCGATTTCCGGTCGTCTACTATCTGCATGGTGGTCGCCCCGGCAACGAACTGAAAAGCATCAGGCTGGCAGACACGATCTACGCTGCAATGGATGACGGCGACGTGTCGCAAGCGATCTATGTTTTCGTCAACGGTGGACCGGTCAGCCACTACAACATGCCCGGTGACCCCAGCAAACAGGGCGCCAGTGTTTTTGTCAAAGAGCTGATTCCTCATGTCGATGCGACGTATCGAACGGTTGCGAAACGCTCGGGACGAGCCTTGGAAGGATTTTCCCAGGGTGGGCGAGGCACGATGCGATTGTCGCTTCGATACCCTGGCTTGTTTTGTAGCGCCGCGGCGGGTGGTGGCGGTTACGAGGCCGAAAAACGAATCAGCGAAGAGGACGGGTACGAAAATCCTGGTTTGCGATTCGCCGCGGGCGACAACACTTGGGATCTGGCTCGCACTTACGCCAAACGAAAGACTCCCGTTGTCCGCTGGATGTTATTTGTGGGCGACAAAGGGATTAATTACGAAAACAATTTGGCCTACATGAAATTTCTGGACTCACTGGGGATCAAGTACGGGCGGATTGTCGTACCGGGAGCAGAGCACTCCGCTAAGCAGATTTATGAATCCGAGGCTTTGAGTATTATCCGTTTTCACGCAAAAAACTTTGTCAAAGCCGCCACCTGGGATGCACATGATGGACAGCAAGGAATCCCGATCCGAGTTCATTGATCGGAAATTTGTGGGAGCAATTTCGCGTCGGGCATTTGTCTGTGGTTCGGCAGCAACAATGTTGGCCGACCGGGCCGCTGCACAGGGGGCGGCTACGCAGGGGCCGCCTGTGCCAGTTCCGATCGCAAAAGAGACGAGCTATTTTGAGTGCGTCGAAACTCATTTCGATCGCCTGATTCACTATTCGCTTGACCGTTACGGCTCCACTCGATCGGGGCTCTGGATGGCATCGTTGGACATCGGCACCAACGAAATGCTGCAATTGCCAAGCGAGCAAGCGGTCAACGACATTCGCTATGTGCCGGGTGCTTACTGGTACGCTGATCAGCCGATGTTAGTCGCGGCTCATGCTGTCGCTGCACGTTCAGCGTGCAAGTGCTACAGCGATTCGGCAAACGAATATCTGCGCACTTGGGGGCATCTGATTGGGCAGAACTCACATCTGGATGATCTCCAAAGTTTCTATTGGCACGCATCCGGTGATCAATTTCGGTCCGTGCCATTGGACAAACGGATCGATTTTTCGCACACGCCTGCCTGGGAAACGATGTGGAGCGTTGATGCTAAGAATACGGAGCGTTTAATCCGGGGCGAAGTAGCGAGGGTTCAAACAGAAAAGCAGCTGACGCCGCGTGAAGTTCTCCATGCCACCGTGTCATTGGCTTGGCTGGCTACGAAAACCGACGGTTCGCATCCGGCCGATCGACGACAAATCGAAAGACTCTTGAAGGATGGTTTGTCTTCAACCAATCTCCGTCGTCGGGTAATGTCTCGTGATGTTTCGCCGCTGCCGTTCCGATTCGCGGTATGCTGTCTTGATAATGCTGGCAGGCTAGAGAGCGAAGATTTGAATTCCATGGGGACGGGACATGCAGACGCACTGGCGGAGCAGATCGTCTCGCAATTTTCTGAAAAGTCGACCGCACCTTTTGTGGTTAGTCGATCGACACTGGCGATTGGCGAATCGTTGCTTTCGTTTTTCGGGCAGCTTGGATCGGAGGCAAGCCAGCATGCGGCGATTCAAATCGGCGAGGCGGTTGCGCAGACGACGCGACGCCCCGATGAAGAATATTCAGACGCAGAAATTTATGGGCGGGCGATTCATTTTCTTGTTCGTGCATCGAAACTCTTGGCAAACGCTGACCTGATGGACCGAGCGCAATCGCTTGCAGATCATGCGATCGATCGGCTCTTTGTCGAAGACTGCGGCATGTTCCGCAGTCGGGTTGGTGTAGACCGTTGCGATGCCGCAGATGGCATCGGATACTTGATGTTGGCACTTTTGTCGCTCGATCGCGAAGACCCGACAGAGCACAGCTGTTTTTCGTTCTAAACAATGTTGGGGGTGGCGAAGACCACGGCTCAGCAGTTAGTTACCCGCTCTCGGAGCAAGACGTTGATTCGGACATTCGCAATTCTGTTGCTGTTGCTCGCCAGTTCAAGCGTCAACGCTGCCCAGCCACGCCCTCGGTTGCTTGTGTTGACGGACATCGGTGGGGACCCTGATGACCAGCAATCCTTGGTGCGCCTGATGGTTTACGCAAATGCATTCCAGACGGAAGGGATCATCGCGACCGCGTCGGGAACACCAGGCGAGTTGAAAACGGCAGTTGTTCGCCCCGATCTGATTCGTGCGATCGTGGCGGCGTATGGAGAGGTGCGTCCAAAATTGCAGCGACATGAAGATCGTTGGCCCACTGCCGATCAGCTTTTTGCCAAAATCAAATCGGGCAACCCGCATCGTGGACGCGATCACATCGGGGAGGGCCACGATACCGAAGGATCGCGTTGGATCATTCAGCAAGTGGACGCAGGCACCGAGAAAAAGCTGCTGAACATTGCGATTTGGGGCGGCCAGACGGATCTTGCTCAAGCCCTTTGGCGAGTCAAACGCGACCGCGGTGAAAAGGGGCTGGCGCAATTTGTAAAGCGTTTTCGCGTGTATGACATCGCTGATCAAGACGGAATTGGCGATTGGATGTACAGCGAATTTCCTGGCATGTTTTACATCGTTAGCAAGGCGGCCAAAGGCACCGACAAACGCGACGCAAGCTTTCGCGGCATGTACTACGGTGGCGATGAATCGCTGACGTCACGCGACTGGATCGAGCAAAATGTCCGCTCGGCTGGACCACTGGGGGCGCTGTATCCGATCAAGACTTGGACCGCACCAAATCCACACGGTTGTATGAAAGAAGGCGACACCCCGTCGTGGTTTTTCTTTCTGCCCAGAGGCGGCAATGTCCCCGCCGATCCAACGCAGCCAGGTTGGGGAGGGCAATTTCGAAAGGCGTTGGATGGGCGCTATCGAGATGATGACTTAGGAGGCGACGTCGCGCGTAAATCTGTCAGTCACTGGCGAGCTGATTTTCAAAACGACTTCCGGAAGCGAATAGCTTGGTGTCGTTGAATCGTTGCTTGGCACGAGACGTTGGAGGATCGTTGTGCACTCGTTAAGCAGCTAGACGTCAGTCAGTTCCCATGCCCGGGTTTTCGTACCAGATGACCCCCAGGTTCCGGCGCTCTTCACAGGTCAGGACGTCCAGGTCGCCGTCCCCGTCCAGGTCGACCAGTTCCATTCGGTCAAATTTTGCATGGGGTGTGTGGTCAATTGCCGTCCAAGGCTGATCTGCTGACTTGATCCAGATTCCTGGCCTGGGTGATTGGATTCTGTCAGCCACGGTATTGGCCGTCATCAAGAATACGTCCTTGCCCAGTTTGCGAATCGATTTTCCGAACGGCACGTTCGGTGGATTGGGAAACTCGTTCTTGATCCACGACTGGCTGTTCTGCGAAAATTTGACCCATCGCCGATTGCGGGTCGTAGCGAGAATTTGATTGTCGGCAGCGTCGATGAACATGGTTTCATGCTCGTTGCCACCGATCGAGTGTTCCGTCCAGGGATCGCTCGGGGAATTGTTGGGTTGCTCCAGCCAAAAAACGCCTCGCTGCTTGCCCTTTCGGTCGCTCACCACGACATCGTGATCTCCGTCAAGGTCCATGTCGATGATTTCAAGTGACATGATCCAGCCAGCCGACCGCAGTTTGACGGCACTCCAGTCTGCAAGCGACGCATCGTTTCGCTGCACTTTGGTCAATCGAATATCGCTGACTGGGAACGCTGCAATGGATTGCTGTGCTGGATCGGCCGGAGGTGGCAGCAACAGCGTGATGGATGCACCGGCGCCTTTGGAGCCAAGGACAACGGCACGCCGATGGTCTCGCAATAGGATTGGAATGGCGTACATCCACATTTGGCCGTCCAGACTGGCCACTCGCTTGGTCTGCCAGGCGTCTTTTTCCAGTAGTTGATCGATGGCGAAACCTGGCGTGCAATAGTGGACGAGCACCTGTCGCGTTTTGCCTTCATGGCAACTGATGATTTCTAGTTGCCCGTCATTGTTAAAGTCGAATGCGACCGCGTCCTCTGGCGACTTGCCAACGCCTACCGTCACGGCGGGCCAGGGGCTTGATGCGAGTTCATGGCCGGGATTGAGATACAGCCGAATAACGCCAGACTCTTCCCACCCCGTCACGATGTCGGGAAATCTGTCGTGATTGAAATCAGCAAGCCGGACGCCATCAGCACCCTGAAACGCTGAATCAACCGTGTGACGAGGCCAGGTTTCGGCCTGGGCCAAGGTGCACGTCAAGCAGAGCAGCAGGAATGGACGCATCGCTTAAACCTCATCAACATGCTGGGGTTTCAATCAGCGGCTTTGCAGCCGCTGGGCCAGGATCAAGCAGCCGAGTTCACGTGCGTCGTCTCCCGTCGGAGAGCAGCGTTGCGTTCGATCTTTAGTACAACGTTGGTGCGCCGACGCGTTGATGAATTTGGTTGCAGACTTGCGGTTCGATGCGCAAGCACTCGGCCAGCGAACGCAGGTAGTCGGCTTCACGTTTCGTGTCCAAATGCATCGCCATCAGCGATACCTGGTACACCTCGTACTCCATTCCCACCGGAACGTTGTGTACGAAATCGTGGACGTCATGACGTCGACCAAATTCGCGACGCAGAAAATCAGATTCGGCACGATCGAGCGGTTGCAGTTGCTGCACGATGTTGTCTTGTTCGGCAGCGTCCAGTTTTCCATCGGCTTGGGCCGCCATGATCATGGCCAGTGTCAGCAGTTCAGCACGCTGGTTGTAGCCCAGTCCGCTGCCATGGCGATGGTCATCGTGATCATCATGGCGAGGGCGAGGAACACCGCGAACGGTAGGCGGCTTGGCGGGACGGTGTTGATTGACCCACTGCGATCCAGGCGGATACAGTTGGCCTCCTCCGTGGTGGTAGCGTGACACGCTATCACGCACCATTCGTTCTAGCGGTGGGTGCCGGGAGTGGTCGAAGCGTGGGTCACGATGCTGTTGCTGGTGCATGCGAGCGTCGTGGGCTTCCGCGACACCGTTAAGAACTTGGCCCAGCACTGCTCCTCGTCCGCCGTTTCTAGCCGCGCGTTGGCTTAGCATCGCGCCAAGAATTCTTACTGCATCCATTTTGTCGTCCTTCGAATAGCGGCCAGGCTTACCCTGGTAAATAAAAAAGTTCGAACTACTGATTCAGGCCATCGCGTTTGAGCATACCGAGGATGTTTTGAACCACTTGAGTGTTTTGGTTAGCAACATCCTGAGTTTCCCCGATATCAGTCTCTAAATCATAGAGTCGCCAGTCGGGCTTCGTTGTCGGTTGTGGTTTCGCTTTCTTTTTTGCTGGGCGATATTGCACCAATTTCCATTTCCCGTGGCGCACACCGACCGAAGTCGTGCCTTCGCTGCTGGCCCAATACAGATAGTCGTGCTTTGATTGTTGGTTCGTTTTGCCCATCAAAGTGGACGCATAAGAAATGCCGTCCGACGGAGGAGCGTCCACGCCAGCAAGTTCGCAGGCGGTCGGCAGATAATCCCAGAACGCCGAAGGGTGGTTCGATTCAGATCCAGCTGCAATCTTTCCAGGCCAGCGGGCAATCAGGGGAACGCGGATGCCGCCATCGTGCATCGAACGTTTGTATCCGGTCAGCGGACCGTTGGAGTCAAAGAACTCGTGCTGGTGACCTCCCTCTTGGTGAGGTCCGTTGTCGGATGTGAAAAAGATCACGGTCTTTTCATCGAGCGACAGTTCTTGAAGCAGCGCCAGCAGTTTGCCAACGTCGCCATCCATTCGGCTAATCATGGCCGCAAAACCTTTCTCTGGATTGGGCCAATCGCGATCGGCGTATTGTCCATAGTCCGGCACTTCCATCCCGTCGCCACTGACTCGGCCGCCTTCGTTGTTGGCATGCGGAATTGTCCAGTGGATGTGCAACAGGAAAGGGTTGTCCTTGTGCTCGCGAACGAATCTTAACGATCGGTCCGTCATCACGTCATGCGAATACGTTTCTCGCTCGCTTGAAACGCGTCCGCGACCTTTCGGAAAGTCACCAATTACGTTGCCCGGCAAGACGACTTGCGTTTTGTTTTCCCAGAGAAAAGGCGGATAGAAGTTATGTGCATTGCTCTGGCTCATGTAGCCAAACCAATAATCAAATCCATTGTTGTTGGGGTGGCCATCGTTGTTGATCTGATTGGGGGTTTCGACATGTCCAAGAGCCCACTTGCCTACGCCGCCCGTGGCGTAACCTGCTGATTTGAGCGAGCGTGCCACGGTCTTTTCGGTTCCGGTCAGGCTGCGCGATCGATTTCCGATCAGACCTGTGTGCCCAACATGTTGACCGGTCCAAAGGACCAGTCGCGAAGGTCGGCAGACGGTATGCCCCGAGTAGTGATCGGTGAAACGCATGCCTTCGGTGGCCAGTCGATCAATGTTAGGCGTCTGGATGACTTTTTGGCCGTAGCAACCCAGATCACCGTATCCTAAATCATCACACATGATGTAGATGATATTGGGTTGGTTGCCCGCCGCATTTGCGGCGACGCAGCTACACGCAACTAGGCAGGCCAAAACTAGGCAAGCAGTCTTTCGGGTCATCGTTTGTTCTTGGGATCAAGGTTAGCGTCAAGTTGGTCTTTACTCACGGAAGAATCCACACCACTTGCGGGGACTTCGGCTTTCGCGACCCAGAGCAAAGCGTTCAACACGACTTTGCGAAAATCGTCGTTGCCCCAGTTGTCGTGATAGTGGCCACCGGTAAAACCGAAGCCACGTCCACCGTCAGGTCGCTCAACGGCCCACATCATTGCCTCGGCCCGACCTTTGGATGCTTGAATGTGTTGATAGGGACCTTTGGGATACACGTACGGACCATCGCGAACATCGTCGGACGGAGTTGCGACCAGGATTGGCGTGAACTTAAGGCCTTCGACTTCGGCGGCGTTGGTCCCGTCGATACCAGCGGCGAATCGCATGTTGAAATACCACTCATCTTTGATTTGGAACGGTTTGACTCCGTTGGCAATCGGGTGATCTGGAAAGGTGACAAAATTTGGTTCCCACATCGGATTGCACGAGTGCATGTTTTCGTAGTGGCCACCGATCCAGCGTTTGAACTCCGCACTTGCGTCTTCGGCCAATATTTCGACCCCGTAGTGCATAAAGCCCAGCCCAACGCCTTTTTTGGCCCACTCGTCGACCATCTTTAGTCGGCGTCCTTCTTCTTTGACGACTTCGTGTTTCTTGCCACCGTCCATGTAAAAGATGACCGCGTCGGCGCCTTCAAACACGGTTTCGTCGGCGGGCCAACCATTTAAGACGATGGTGAGATCCACGCCGGGCGCGTCCTTCAATGACTCGCTCAGCAGTTGCACTCCTGCGTTGAATTCGTGCATGCGAGGCGGGTGCGATGGTTTTCCGGCGACGACAACGATTTTTTTCTCGGTGGCATCGTCGGCTTGTGCCGAAACGATTCCGAGAAAAAGGAGAGTGAGAATGAAGCGAAGTGATTTCATGGGGGCCTCTAGGTAGGTGCCTCTGTTCACTGCCGTAATCTGTCCAGCAAAATTGGGCATCGGGACAGTGAAGGCAGCGGTTTACAAATAGTTTTTCATTTCAACCGTCTGTCCCGCGCGAACCGATTCTTCGGCGGCCAAGCACATCGCGACCGACCAGCGGCCATCGTCGGCCGTGCAATGAAGGGGCACGTTTCGGCGAATCGCATCGACCATGCGGGCAATTTGATCTTCTAATTCAAATAGCTCGCCAGTCGGTTTGTCGATTGGCACCGTTGTGACTTCCTCGCCATCGAATGCTCGTAGCGAAAACGTTGGGTGGCGTGTGCGATCCTTCGCTCCGCTCCACGAGGCCCAAAGCGCTCCCTTGGTGCCCGTGATCTTGACGGTTTGGTGGTGCTCAAATGCTGCAAGTGTTTGAGAGACGACTGCGTAACCTCCGCCGCTGAAGTGCATGATGGCACTAAAGTTGTCATGCAATTCGGGGTGGTCTTGTTGTTTTGAGTTCGCGGTTGCGTAGATCCGCTCGGGCTGACCCGAAGGCTCCATGTACCAACGTGCCAGATCAAAAAAGTGAATGGGTTCTTCCAAAATCCAGCTTCCGACTCGCGAAAGGTCATAACGCCATCCTTCGGCACCCATTCGGTACGGGTTCCGCGAAAGTTCGACCAACGTATAGAGCGGTTTGCCGATGAACCCGTCTTGAATCATCTGGTACGCCTTGCCCCACATCGATGACAAACGCAGTTCGTGTCCGACGCAAAACAGACGGTCATTTTCTTTTGCGATGCGAATCATGTCATCGCACTCATCCAACGCAACACCCATGGGTTTTTCGAGCAGCAAGTGTTTGCCGCCCGAGAGCACGGCGGACGCGACTGTGTGGTGCAGGTGACTGGGGACGACTACATCGACAACTTCCAGGTCATCGCGAGCAATCAGTTCATTAAAGTCGTTGTAGACAGTGGCGTTGGGATACGCCGCACGTGCGGCAGCGACCGATTCGTCGCTGCGTGCCGCGATCGCAACCAATTCGGCTCCCTCGGTGACCGTGATCGCATTGGCGTGGTGTTGTCCCCAAGCGCCGAAGCCGACGAGTCCAAATTTCACTGGTTTATCTGACATCAAAATCGTTTCCTAAAGTTCTCGAATCCAAATGTTGCGAAACTCGATTGGGTCGCCGTGATGTTGTAGCCCGATCGGACCACGCGGTGGAAGGTCCGGTAGCGGATCGCTGTGGACGACATGCTGTCCATTGAGTTGAACGGACAGGCGATTGTCCTGAAGAGTGATGCGAAAAGTATTCCACTCTCCAAGCGGCCGGTCGGCGACTTTGAAAGGAAGGCACGACTGGCGAAGTTTGATCGGCAGACGCTTGTTGGTTCGGTATCCATTGATTTCCCCGCTGCCAAGTTCCTGGCTCCAGATATTTGCTTGACAGTGAAAGTGGCCGCGAAAATAGATGCCGCTGTCGCCCGCATCGAGATGAGGGCGAGTGATGCGTTTGCCATTGTGGTCCATCAAGAAATCACCGTTCCACAGCACGATGGGGTGTTCTTTTAGTTTTGGTTTCGATGCTAATCGCCACTCGCAATAGAACTCCAATTCGCCGTAGTCGTCGTTCGTCCAAAGACTCTTGTCAAAACTCTTTTTTTGTGTCGCTCCCCCGTCGTAGTGAATGACGCCTTCTTTCACGGTCCAGTGCCCTTGATGACCTGGTTGCAAATTCCACGACGCCAGATCGGTGCCAGTGAACAGCGGCGAAAAACCTTGCTCGCGCAGTGACGCTGCATCGGCAAATCGGTTCGAAGGCAGGTCGGTAACGTCTTGGGATTCAGCCTGTGAACACAGCGTCAAAAAGAGCAAGCCTGTTAAGCAAATTAGCTTCATTGTCATAACCCACTGGTGGGCAAGAATTGAGTACATTGTGGAAACTGACAAACGTGACAACACAATAATCGATTTGAAACAGGAGATGGTGCTATCGGAATCGAACTGACGCAGTTGGCAAGCGGACGATCCTTGGATTCCGTTGGCTTAGGACTTTGGAAAATCGACAATGATTTGACTGCTGGCGTGGTGCAAACTGCGATCGATTGCGGTTACCGTCACTTCGATTCGGCCTGTGACTATGGCAATGAACGTGAAGCCGGCGATGGGTTTTCGGCGGCGATTGCTGGCGGCAAAGTGAAACGCGAGGATCTTTGGATCACGTCGAAACTGTGGAATACGTACCACCGGGCCGAACACGTGCGTCCAGCTCTCGAGCGAACATTGGCGGATCTACAAACCGATTATCTGGATTTGTATTTGATGCACTTCCCGATTGCACAATCCTATGTCCCATTCGACACGCGGTATCCGCCAGGGTGGTTCGACGATCCCGATGCCACGTCTCCGGCCATGAAACCTGAACATGTGCCGTTGATCGAAACCTGGCAGGCGATGGAAGAGTCGGTGTCGGCGGGCCTGGTCCGTGAGATTGGAGTCTGTAATTTCGGCACATCGCTTTTGCGTGATCTTTCCAATCAGGCCAGCGTTCAACCTGCCATGTTGCAAGTTGAACTGCACCCCTATTTGGTCCAAGAAAAGCTTGTGCGTTATTGTCGCGAGTCACAGATTGCTGTGACAGGTTTTTCACCCTTGGGAGCACAGTCTTATTTTCAATTGAATATGGCGCAAGCGGATGAGGCCGTGATTGAGCAAGCGATTGTCAAAGATATCGCCGCCAATTATTCGAAGACTCCCGCACAAGTCGTCCTTCGCTGGGGCGTTCAACGTGGTACGGCGATCGTGCCCAAGACCACCAGCGAATCTCGTTTGAAAGAAAACACTGCGTTGTTTGACTTCGAATTAACGGCCGAAGAAATGGCAAGCATCAACGGCTTGGATCGGCACCGCCGCTTCAACGATCCCGGTGAATTTTGCGAGGAAGCCTTCAATACCTTTTTTCCCATCTACGACTGATCCACCCCCAAGTTCGGTACCATGGACGAATTGGACCGCAGCAAAATTTACCGCGGCAGACGTTGCAGCGTTGGACTTCGTGGCGTTTGCACACAGATGCTCGCAAAAGTTTTCGACTCGGTGTTTTTGCCTCGCGTCGGTTTAGTGTTTCCGGCTGGAAAGCTTGATCAGACACTTTCCTTTCTGTCGATGTCCGCCCGCGTTTACCTCTACCCTCCTCAAAGCCCCACCTACTGACGATGCCGATTCAACCGACTCCTGTCGAAGGTCAACAGACTTATTCGCAGAGCGTGTTTCCCTTTGCGTACACCTCGGACGAACCTTGCACATTGGGGCAAGCAACGCAGTGGATAAGCGAGAATCGTGAACGACTGTTAGAGGAGGCTAATACTCACGGGGCGGTTTTGTTCCGCGGCATGGGAGTGGAGAGTGTCGAAGGTTTCGATGCGATGGTGGCATCCTTGTCGCTGGAGAATTTTCCCTACAAAAAATCGCTCTCCAACGCCGTTCGCGTCAACCGTACCGAGCGAGTCTTTTCGGCCAACGAAGCGCCCCCGGAAGTGCAGATTTTTTTTCATCACGAGATGGCACAGACGCCGCTGTTTCCGAAGTGGATTTTGTTTAGTTGCGAGATCGCGCCGCAAGAAGGTGGTGCAACGCCACTGTGTCGGTCCGATGTGCTGTTCGAGCGATTGCTGAAGGAGCGACCGGAGTTTGCCCAGGCTTGCGAAAATCGCGGTTTGCAATACTCCAATGTGATGCCCGGAATCGACGATGCGGCGTCTGGGATGGGACGGAGTTGGGCCAGTACGTTGGGCGTCGACAACAAAGAGGCCGCGGAAGCTCGTTTGGCGGAATTGGGCTACTCGTGGGAATGGCTCGCCAGCGGTGATCTCCGCGCGACCACGCCGCCGTTACCCGCGGTCATGGAGTTGGCGGACGGACGCAAAACTTTTTTCAATCAATTGATCGCAGCTTTCTGTGGCTGGAAAGATGAACGCAACGATCCTTCGAGTGCGATTCGGCATGGTGATGGGACGGTGTTGGATGCGGATGCCGTTCGACATGCCGCAACGATCGCCGACGAAATTACTTTTGATATGAATTGGCAGGTCGGCGATGTGGTGCTGATCGACAATACGGTCGTGATGCACGCGAGACGCTCGTTTGTTGGAAAACGAAAAGTCGTCGCGTCGTTGGCGCAGATGCAAACTCAGTCGTTTCAAGTTGCTTAAAGCAGTGTGGATACGACGCCCGAACGGGCGAGTGCCCTTGGCCGTTGGGGCCAACCCAGCTGATTGGCCAGTCCGTTAGGGCCAACTCATTGGCCGCGACTGTCCTGAATAGCTACTTAACCGATTGACGGCTTCACAGATAAACGGCTGTTTTGCTCGCCGCGTTTTGCTGCGAATTCATTCTGTGTGGCTTGTCGATAAATACTACAACGTCAAGAAGCACCCTCGCGAGTTACTCTCTCTCTTTCGGACTTTCAGAACATGGCGAACATTGACTCCAACCCGTCTGAATCCAAGCTTGCGTGGTACGAGGGAATATCCAAGTACCAATGGCTGGTACTGCTGATCGCGTCGCTGGGCTGGGTGTTTGATGTTTTCGAAGGGCAGATTTTTGTTGCTTCGATGCGAGATGCCATGCCGGATCTCTTGGGGGTGAACCCTGAAGACAAATCGGTCAGCGCCTGGAACAACATCGCGTTCGGTTTCTTTTTGCTCGGCGGTGCGTTAGGAGGAGTCGTTTTCGGTGTGATTAGCGATCGGATCGGTCGGTCCAAGACGATGATCTACACGATCTTGTTTTATTCGATGTTCACGTGCATCAGCGCGTTCGCGCAGGAAGCCTGGCAGATGGTGTTGCTACGGTTTTTGGTTGCGATGGGAGTTGGTGGTGAATGGGCGGTGGCGTCAGCCATGGTCGCCGAAGTTATGCCGGCACGTTCTCGGGCTGTGATGGGATCGATCTTTCATGCGTCCAGCGTGTTTGGAACGTTGTTGGCCGCTGCAACCATTGCCATGTTGATTGGTAACGTCGAACTGAATGCTCAGATCGCTGATGCAGGTTACGACCCTTGGCGAATTGGATTTGCCATCGGGGTCTTGCCAGCGATCTTGACGCTTTGGATTCGTTGGAAACTTCGCGAACCTGATTCGTGGGTGCGTGCACAAGAACGAGCAAAGGCGGACGAAACACAGAGACCAGGTCGGATTGGCGAACTGTTTGCCGCCCCGCAGTTGCGAGCCACCCTGGTCGGCGTCACTTTGGCCACCATCGGGCTGGTCACGTTTTGGGGCATTCACATTTATGGCAAGAACGCACTGCTAAGGCGGGCGCAAGCGGACGTGTTGCTGCAAGCCGGTGTGATCGACCCAGGACCCGATGCAGCTCAGGCGGACAAAGATGCATTTCAAGACGACAAGCGAGCGACGTTGGGAACCGACGAGAATAAGGCGCGAGTCAAGCGAGCAGAGATGCTCAGTATGGTATTGAACACGATCGGTGGCGGACTGGGGCTGGTCCTCTTTGGCTGGATTTCCAACATGCTGGGGCGAAAAGGTGCCTTCATTTTTTATCACTTGATTGCGTTTGGCTTGGTGATCCTGCTGTTTCAAGTTCTGCTGCCAAGTGACACATCGCCGATGGTGCTGGCGTTGGTGCTACCGGTGTTCGGGTTCTTTACGCTGGGGATGCACGCGGGCTATGCGGTGTATTTTCCGGAGCTGTTTCCTACCAGACTGCGTGGCACGGGAGCTGGGTTTTGTTTCAATATGGGGCGACTGGGAACAGCGGTCGCGTTCTTCGTGTTCGGTTTCTTGGTTCAGATTGCACCCGAGACTCAAGCACTTTGGCTGTGCCCGTTGTATTTGCTTGGTGCCGTTGTCGTTTTGTTTGGACGCGAAACCCGCGGCACGGAGTTGCCCGAGTAAGTGACGCCGGAATTAGTTATCGAGCTGGCTGCCATTGCGGCGATCGTTTTGGTCGCCGGCGTCGCACACAGCATCATCGGATTTGGATTCGGCATCATCGCGTTGGCGTTTCTGCCGATGGTGATCGATGTACGGATGGCACACATCATGCTGTCCCTGACAAGCTTGCCCATGCTGCTGATGGCTGCGTGGGCGTATCGAAAAGGAATCGACTGGCCGTCTCTTGTGCCGGCATTGATGGGAGCAGCATTGTTAATGCCAATCGGGTTGATGGCGTTTAGTTGGATGTCGATGGATTGGCTCGTTCGCGGAACCGGGCTCGCGATCTTAGCGACCACACTCAATGGCTTGCGAAAGAAAAAGACAGTTCACAAACCTTCCGCCCACGCTTCCCAGTTGGCATCGTTCTTTGCTGGAGCCCTGAGCGGATTCTTGGGCGGGGCCGTTAGCATCGCAGGGCCGCCGGTCGCAACCTTTGCACTGAACCAGGGGTGGAATGCTGATCGGTTCAAGTCCTTTGTAACGCAGTGCATCTTGGTCATCTGCATCTACAAAGTATCGGGCTTGGCTTTGGGTGGTTTGATCCAGACGTCCGATATGACCACCGCAATCTGGGCGACGCCTTTTACTCTGGTCGGAATCCAGTTGGGAGCCTGGGTGAGCAAGTTCATTGATCCGGACCGGTTCAAAGCGATCGTCGCTGTTGTACTGCTTGCAGTCGCGTGCCTGTTTCTATTGCGAGGATCGCCTGCAAAAGAAACAAAGCAATCGTCGTCTGATGCCAATGTGTCTGTCTCGCCTGGTTTAACGGCTCTCCCGGCAGCATTTGCACCAATCGCGATAGTCGACTCCGCCCACATTGGTTTGTGATTCGCCGGCGGTACTCCGGCCGTTCGCGACGATTGCGGTTAGTTTCGCTTGCATCTGTGCGACCAAATCAGGATGAGACTCTGCGACGTTCGTGGTTTCGGATAGGTCACGCTGGAGGTCGTAGAGTTTGTTGCCGTCTGCTGCTAGGATCAGTTTCCAGCGGCCATCGCGTATCGCAAAGTGTCCCTTCACGCCGTGGTGAACCAACGGCCCGTGATCAAACGGTTTGCCCCGGAGTGCTGCCGCAAAGCTTTCGCTGTCTTCACCCGCATCAGCGGGAAGATCGGTGCCGACGACTTCGGCCAGCGTCGCCAAAAGATCACTTTGGCAGACGGGAGCATCCGTCGTCGAATTTGCTTTGACGACTCGGGGCCAGCGAATAAAGAATGGCACCCGATGGCCGCCTTCGTAGAGGTCTCGCTTGCCACCGCGAAGCACACCGCTTGAATCGTGCTGAAACACATCGACGCGTTTTTTATACGTCGATTCGGCACCATTGTCTGATGTGAAAACGACGATCGTATTGTCCGCGATCTTTAGGCGGTCCAGCGTGTCAAGGATTTGCCCCAATCGGTGGTCCGTTTCGATCATGAAGTCGCCGTAGGCCCCGCACTTGGTTTTGCCGACGAACTCAGGAGCGGGGATCACTGGTTTGTGCGGTGACGTCAGCGGTACGTAGGCGAAAAACGGATGCTTGGAATTTTGTTCGATGAATTGGATCGCACGGTCAGTGAATCGGCTTAGAGCCTGCACGTCATCAAAGTCGTCCGCCACTTCCAGGGCGCCCCCCAATCGGCTTTTCTTCGGCTCGGACCCATACGGCGGCGTAATGCGGTAGGAGGATTTGTCGTACGTCACCAGTCCCGGTTTTTTGGCCGTCCACATGGCAGCTGGCTTGGTGACGCGGTCGCCTTCGAGCCAAGTCAGGACACCGTAGTTCATCGAGGCAGGAATGCCAAAAAATTCGTCAAATCCATGGTCGATCGGTCCATCGCGAAATGGTTGGGACCAATCTCGCTGGCCCGCTTTGCCGTCGAATTGCATGCCGAGGTGCCACTTACCAAACATTCCTGTTCGGTATCCTTTGTCCCGCAACAAAGACGCGATGGTCATTCGCCCGTCTTCGATCAATCCATGTTCGACGTCCGCGCCCATCACACCTGCCTTCAGCGAACTTCTCCAGCTGTAGCGTCCAGTCAGAAGTCCGTATCGCGAAGGCGTGCAGACTGTGTCGCTGCAGTGCCCATCGGTAAAGGTCATCCCCTCCCGAGCCAAGCGGTCGATGTTCGGCGTCTGAAACTTCGCAGTGGGATTCAGCGCGCTGACATCACCGACGCCCTGGTCGTCCGTGTAGACGATCACGACGTTGGGGCGGTTGGGATCGTCGGCATGACTTTTGATGCCAAAACCACAAATGCTGAGGCAGGCGATCGCTATCAGTTTCGCAGTGGGGGAGCGGATGGCTTGGAGTCGAGACGAACAGTGATGTGCCCCACTGGCTGAAGTTATTTGCGGCATGCTGCATTCCTAGGATTTGCGGAGAAGCCTAGAGCATATCAAGACAGCGAATCGCTTGCCCGGTTTCGTCAATTTGCGATCAATTATCGGATCAACTGCGCCGTCATCGCGATGATTGTCGACGCGGTCATTGCAAATTCAGACGGAGGTCACTTTGCTTGATTTCGAAGTGCTTTTCGCATGAACGGGTAGACGGCATCCAGCAACGACTTGCCGTCGACTTTTGCGTTCCATGCCGAATGACCGAAACCGTCTAATTTGAAATGCAGCAGTTCGGCTTGATAGTTTTTGAGCAATGCTTCGGCGTGATCATAGGGCACGACTTTGTCGTCCGTGCCGTGGACGACCAGCAGCGGTGCATCTTCGTTGTCAAACCTCTCGCGGCCGTCGTACCGTTTCAGCAGATCCAGCAACAACCCCGATCCCCAATGGTTGACCACGGCCTGCACCTTGGACGACTGATCTAAGTGAGTCGCTTCCAGCAAGGGGCGCTCTTTGTCGTTGACAAGTAGTTCATCGCGAAAGTCCGCTTCGTCGCTCGCAGCCAATGCCGTGCCGATGTATCCGCCCGCGGATCCTCCGTAAGCGATGATCGTGTCGGTATCCAGATTGTACTGAGCGGCGTGGGCGCGTATCCAGCGAATGGCAGCTTTTGCGTCGCGAGTAGCTGCGTACGTCGGATGGTTTGCAGGCCAACCGTCCGGAGCGATCGCTCGGTCTCCGTGTAATCGGTAGTTGATCGAAAAACACACCCAGCCGCGAGAGGCAAAGTAGTGGCCGGCACGCACCATCGACCTCATCAACGAATCCCCTGTCCAAAAGCCACCCGAATGAACCAGCAAAACGACGGGGCGTCCGGGAGCCGCTTTCTGCTGCGGTTGATAGATGTCAAGGGTTAAGTTTCGGGGATAGCAACGCGATGGGTCTGTCGGGTGATAAATCATTCCCTGGGCATAGGGCACACCACGCGTGACGAGCACTTCAAAGGTAGCACGATCAACGACGCGTTCGGCTTGGCTGTTGGCCGTCACGTCAGCATCGACCTGAAGCGAGCCCCGGGGTTTGATCTGAGAGGGGGACTGTGACGGAACCGTTTGGCCGTTCGCGATTGCGCACACGCAGGTTAGAAGAAAGCAGAACGCAAACACCAAGTGCGAGCGCAGGGCAGAATGCAAACCGGTGGTTGTTTTCTGAGATCGATTATTGTTCTTGAGGCGGGACATCAGGTGGGGGATTTCCGTTTGTTGTTGAAGCTTCTATTGGTCTCCCCGTCCACGCCGGCTGGCGAAACGGAAAGCTACGAAAGGGAGAACACCAAACTACCAGTGCCCCTGAACTCAGCAATTGTGAGGGCGTTTGCCAAGATGAGCAGTGGGGATTTCAATGTGCTTTGGAGTTGATCGTGACGCCGGGAAGGCGCAAATGGATACCGCAATCCGGATAATCCTCCGAATGCTCAGCGGGGCGATCTTCTTTGCACGTCCGGCAAATTGATTCGCATCTTCGCCACGGCGACCGTCCTAGATTCTGAAATCGGTTCTTTTTCTCCTTCTAAGTTTGGGCATTTTGATGCGTCTGTACCCTTTGACTGCCTTACTCACCTGCTGCTTGGTGTTTGCTGGCTGTGCTCCAGAAATTGAAATTGCGAATCCAGACCTGCCTTGGAGAACTGAATCACTGGCGATTGGCAACGCTAGTTTTGAGTATCCCACAGGACTAATTCGATACGAAAAAAGCAAATCGCCTTTGGCGTATCAATTGCTGGGTGAAAATGATCGATTTGGAATTTTGGTCGTTGCAGGTGACGAGCAAATCGGCGGCGGCTACGCGTCGGACATGATCGACAGTTGCATTGATTCGCAATCGCGTGTGGGCGAAATGCGCCCGATTCAAATTGGGGCCTACTCCGGTGTTCAGCAGGATCATCGCTCTCGGGACAACTTCGGGTATCGAGTCGGCACGGTGATCGTTTTGGAATCGGACAGCAACCGTTTGGTCTTTGATATCAGCTACTTGGAGCTTTTTGAAGACCAGCTACGGCCCGTCTATGAACGAGTCGTTGGGTCACTGAGTTGTGACGAGCAAGTCGAGCCGATTGAGGCATTAGCGGCCAATGCCGCCCGCCCCTGATCAGCGTCACGCCACATTGTGGCGTTCGCATTTTGCTAGAAGCGTGCGTTACTTTTGGAAGTAAGCATGTTCGCTGTTTCCGCCGCTGATGACATATGCCAACAGGTCCATGATTTCGTCCTGGGTCAGTCGGTTGAACAGTCCCTTTGGCATCGCAGACACTTTGGACACTTCCATCAACTCGATCTCTTTTCGGTCGATGCTGACACGTTTGTTGGGATCGGTCAGATCAGTGTTCAACGTAAACGTGTCGCCGCTTAAGTTTACGACGACGCCGGTGTGCATCACGCCGTCATCGGTCAGCACTTTGATCGACGAAAACTGTTCGTTGATGACTTTACTGGGGTTGATGACCTGGTCGATCAAGTCGTGCGGTGAATAGCGACGACCCGCCGAAGTCAGGTCGGGGCCGGTCATTCCACCTTGATCTCCAAAGCGATGGCAGGCATAGCAGCCGGTAGCGGCAAACATCTTGCGGCCGTTGGCGAAATTGCGGTTTGCAAGTTGCGTTTTGGATGCCGCAGACAACTCGTCTAGCGTCCACTCTTTTTCGCTCCGACCTTTGAATACTTCGCCTAGGTTCTCCAAGGCGGACTTCTTAACCGGCTTTTTGGCCAGCAGTTCCGAAAGTGAAGCGGTCTGCTGGGAGCTAAGTGAAGCGACGGCATCGTTGCGAATGAACTCGATGAATTTATCGAAACTCGCACCGCCCTTGTAATTCGCTGCCTTCAGAAACCAATTGAAGTACTTCTTGTGCAGCTCGGGCGTCCAACCAGCTTTAAGCATCCGGATGCTTCGTGCGTACTGCATCTGTTCTTCTTGCGTCGGAGCGGCTTCGATCAGCGCGATTGACTTGGCGGCCGCCGTTGGTGATTGCAAAAACGCGAGCGTTTCACAAAGCAGCCAGTTCAGCTCCGCTGAGTCAGACGGAAAGAGCGGATCAAGACTGTCGATCAGTCGCAGAGTCATTGCATCATCGGGCTGGCCAAAACGGTTCAAGATGATCTGCGTGGTGCGTGCAAGAACAAGCTTCTGCGTCAGGCCTAGGCTTTTGGCGTCGATTGCAGTCACCGCGCCGAACAATTTGTCTCGCATCTGTGTATCGACGGCGGCCGCGTTGTCGCCGCGATGCTGAGGACAGACGCCAGCGGATCTAGCAAGAGCCAACAGTGCGGTCACTTGTTTGTTGGGATCAGTTTCGGACAAAGCTTTGTCCGCCCAAGTAGCGACCGGTTGATGTTCCAAAATGGTGCGAGCTGCGAATCGGATGAAGCGATCTTGGTTGGCCAGATAGGGCCAAGCGGTACCGATGGCAGCGGGATCTTGTTTGCCGTGGAATGCTTCCAGCATTTGCCTGGTTTTCCGCTCTTCGCTGCCGACGCTGTTGGGCGTGGTGGGCGCGGGATCGGTCGATTCATTTCCCACGTAAGTGACTCGGTACAGACCTGACTGCACGCGTCGGCCGCCGATGGTGAAGTACATTGCTCCATCACCCGGGTGAATGATTGCGTCTGTGATGGGGAGCGGAGCACCGGTGACGAACTCTTCTTTGGTCGCCGTGTAGGACGATCCTTCGGGTTTTAAATGCACGGCGTACAGTTTGCCCCAACTCCAGTCCAGAGCGTAGAAAGCGCTTTGGTATTTGGCGGGGAATTTTGCACCGTAGCCAAACGTGGTGCCTGTCGGCGAACCGGGGCCGATGTCGAGCGCACCGGGCAGATTGTCTGCGTAAAACGGCATGCGTTTTCCGGCACCGTTACGCCAGCCAAATTCGGCGCCACTGGTAACGTGACAGATGCGTGTTGGTCGGTACCAAGGCGTGTTGAAGTCGTATTCCATGTCCGCGTCGTACGTAAACAGTTCGCCATCGTGGTTCACGGCACCATCAAAGATGTTGCGAAAACCGGAAGCGTAGGCTTCAAACGTTTTTCCATCCGTGGTCAGGCGGTAAACAATTCCGCCGGGCGCCAGGACGCCGCGATTGTGGCCGCGACCGTCAGGCATGCTGGGCAAGAGATGGTCTTCGCCCCAGATTTGGGCGACGGGTGAGCTGTCGGCGATCTCCGGTGCTTTTGCGTTGTTGCCGGTGATCAGATAGAGCGATTCCCCATCGGGTGTGGGCATCAATGCGTGAACGCCGTGGTCACCTCGGGCTTTGATCTCGCGAAGCAATTCCACTTTGTCCAAGTTGTCGTCGCCATTGCTGTCGGTAATGCGATAGACGCCCGAAGGGATCTTTTGTTCGTAATCATTGACGCCGACATAGAGCGCGTCTTTGAACCAGACCATTCCATTGACCGCACGGATGTCGGCGGCCACCGGTTGAACCATGCTCTGACTGATCACTTGGCCCGCTGGCGGTGGAGTAATGCGGTACATGCCGCCGAACTGATCGCTAACTAGCAAGCGGCCTTTGTTGTCCGTGCAAAGGTTGACCCACGAACCCTGGTCGGTGCCGGGCACCGAATAGAGCAGTTCGACTTTGAATCCTTCGGCCGCTGTGATTCGATCGATGGGGGTGGCGGTGTTGCCGCCCACAGCGGGGCCTACTTCGGTCTGGCGTTTCGGTTTCGGCTTCGTCGCACCCTTTTTCTTTTGTTGAGCCGTCGCCACTGGCATGGCAAGAACGACAGAGAGAACGACCAGCAGGAATCGGGTGCAATACGTTGGCATAGTTTGAGCTGGGTATTTGTTTCGGTTCATTACGATTTGGCAGAGAGCCGTGAAGGTTGGTAGGTAGGACGTCGTCATTCTAGTCAAAATGCGACGTGCTGGAGTTGGCGAGAATCGGGCGGATTGCAAAAAATTCTGAAGCAGGCTCGGACGTTGATATTTCCCGACTGAAATCGCGTCGAACGAGCGGCGCTATTTCAGCAACAGCTTCTTTGTGAACACGCCTTCAGTTTCAACCGTGCTTAAAACGATTGGACCACAGACCCTGCGATCTATTTCGACAAAGCGGATTTTCTTTTGCGTGGCTTGTCGCCCGTTGGCTGTGCGTTGGGGCCGTACAGTTCCGGATACTTCGCGGCCAACTTGGCTTTCAGTTCTGGTCGGTTTTGCAGAACTTTCTGCTTTTTACGAGCCGTCGTTGGATCGCCAACGCCGCCAAGTTCTGCGGATGGTGACATCACGTCGCTTTTGAATCCGGCCAAATCCGATGGTTTGATATTGGCATAGAAGAAAGAATTGGACGTGTAGGGGCTGGGGAAATAGCCACCGACGATACTGACGTCCAGATCATCGCGAATCTGTTTTTCCCAGCCGCCGGCCCAAAGACAAGCGTTGACCATAAAACGACGCGCATCTTCGTCAAGCATGTCTTCGGACGCACCAAACGAAGTGTAGACGACTCGCGATTGCTTCTTGGCGCCTGATGGCGCCACGTATTGTGTACTTGCCCAGCCGGCGTTGACGATTGGTTTGTCGGGATGGATTTCATCGCTGGGGCCGAACGTGTTGAGCACCTGGACTTCGACAAGTGGTACTGCGCCCGACGGCAGTCGGGATTCGTAAGCGCCCGAATAGGCATGGATTTTTTTAACACCCGAGAGGATGGGGTGACTCTCTGCACCAGCCACAGCGGTGATTCGGCATCCCATCTGGTGGTTAGTTCCGTAGTGAGACTGTCCGCGCTCCTTGTGCCAAGTATTACCGAAGACTTGTTCACCCAACCCGCCGCGATAGTCTTCGCCGTCGTAATTAAAGTTCAGTTTTTCCCATTTCCCTTTTTGTCCATTGAAACAGTGCGTTGACGTGCGAACGCCGACTGCTGGACCGCCGCGTTCGAAGTAGTCGACGATCGCGTCGGCTTGTTCGTCAGGCAGGTTCATAAAACGGGTAAAGAAAAAGAGCAAGTCAGCATCCTTGAGTGCGTCGAGCCCGGGCACCGACGCCGCGCCTGCCTTAATCGCTCCTTGATCGTCGATGCCAAACAGAACAGTGCATCGGAAACCATGATGTTTAGCCAAGATTTTGGCCAATACCGGGCAAGTTTGCTCCGAGCGATATTCGTGATCATTGGCGATAAACACGATGTGTTTTCCTTTGCCAATTCCCTCGGTGCCTTCGTACACAAGCGGCTCTGCGGTCGCGGCTGCGTTGAACGCAAACAGGGACGCAGCGACAATCAGGTATCTCATCAATCGATTTCTCTATTTCAGTTTGGTTGGCTGGATCAACCCAAGATTCTAACACGCTGACTTCCGATTCGTACGATGCTGCAGTCAAGTAGTACGCGATGTTTGTCCAGTGATCGCGATCTGCGTCATCAAGCCGCATGAGCCCGCCTGTTAAATATGCACCCGAAGGTGTATGATGGGTGTGTCACGACGAATTCCAGGGCGACACATGATTTGGTCCTGCCGAACGACAAATGAACCAGAATTTCCAGCCGCAGACAGCAACAGGATGCAATTCGATGGCAGCTACCGTTATCCCCGGTCAATTGATTGACGTCACCGATGTCGGCTCGACATCGGACCCGAAATTGCTGTTGAAGTGCGACGCTTTTCGGCTGATGCGTTTGGTGCTTCCCAAGGGCAAAGAGCTCCCGACTCATACCGCACCCAAACAAATCGTTGTTCAGTGCGTCAGTGGCCGAGTTGATTTCACCGCTCTGGAAAAAACGCATGCAATGACGGCAGGCAGTTTGTTGTACTTGGATTCCGGCGAGCCGCACGCGTTAGTTGCGTTGGAGGATTCCGTCATGCTGGTGACGCTGGCGAACTAGCATGTCAAGCACGAATTCAGCCATTGTCGGTTACCACAAAGACGAAGAAGGATACTGGGTATCACAGCTGGCGTGTGGCCACAATCAGCACGTGCGCCACGACCCACCGCTGGTTCGGCGTCCTTGGGTCATGACTAGCGAGGGACGCGATTCGATGTTGGGCTACAAACTGAAATGCCAGAAGTGTCGCGAGGCCGCTCCGGCTGACCCGCGTCCGAGCAGCCAATCGAGTTAAAACAAAGCCGAGTGGAGAACAGCCGAACTAGAAACCAGCCGGCGGAACAACGAATCGCTTCCTGAAACCTCGGCGTGGCATGACCTGAGAATGATAGACGCCGAATCGTTGGTGCTGAACATCAGTGCCGACGCCTTTGTTTTCGCCGTCGATCCGAATCAATCCGTGGCAGGCCGTGGCACATTGCTCCAGTGACCACTTTCGTCTTTGCCTCGAACCTGAACGCCTTTTTCGTTCCAGCCCAGTTCGGCTCGGACATCTGCTGCGCAGTAACGAAGCGTCAGGGCACATCGCCGGCGATCGGATTCGTTCGCCTCGGACCCGTGCAGCAACAGATCGCTATGGATCGAGACATTTCCCGCGGCCAGTGGGTTGAACACTGTGTCACCATACTGCTGGGGATTTTCGATGGTTTGATTCAGCACGTTGTCTTCGTGTGAACCGCTGGGCCGATACGTCATGTGCCCGTGATGATGCGAGCCGGCAATAAACTTCATGCACGCATTTTGTTCATCCGCATCGTCAATTGCCAACCAGACCGTGACGGCCTTGGACGGGGAAAGCGGCCAGTAACTGGCGTCTTGATGCCAGGCGACCGCTTTTCCATCGCGAGGCATTTTGCAAAAGAAGTGCGATCCCCAACCAATCACATTTTCGCCCAGCAGATCAGCGACGTGGTCGACGATTCGCTGGTTTGTCAGGATATCGTGGACACGGCCGTATTTGAGGTGGGCCGAACTGATCGAGTAGCTATTGCCGCCCTGTGCCGTGACCTGATCGAGTAGATCATCGAAATAGCAGCGAATGTCGGCGATCTCGTTTAGATCAAAAATAGGAATCGGAGCGACGTAACCGGTCCGATTGAAATCGGCGATCTGATCGGAAGTTAGCCACGACGGATTGTCGTTTTCAGTCGCATGAAATCGCAAGTCTCGCTCAAGCGATTGGATTTCATCGTCTGACGGAATCATCTTGAACTCTTTCGCCATCGTCTTACGCCTTTCAGATCGTGGCCGCGGAATTGCCGTTCGAAAACGGCCGAAACCCCTCGTGTCAAAAAAACATTTCTTTCATTGACTAGACTATCTCACGCATCGGTTGGCACAACCAGACGGATGAGCTCTCGCGAAGTCGGTAACGGCAGTTTGCGAGTGCTGACCTGTCGATGCTGGCAGAATCCTTCGGTGGCTCCAGCCGGACCACTGCTACACTGCCCTGGTACTTCCACGATTCGCAGCCGTTCGTTGGCACCAATATGTTCGCCTCAGTTCGTTCACATAGATTTATCGAGCAACCCCTATGAATGATTCGTCGACGGAAAACGGCGCTACTTCGCCAATCCGTTTCGTGCTCTCGTTGGCGATTTTGGGCGCAGGCATCGCGGCGTTCTTTTGGATGGGGACGCCACACGTCGAAACACGCGAGCCTGACCGCCCCGATGCGGCCGTGGTAGAAACGTCCCTCGCGGCGAAGCACACCGAAGGGATCGACATTGTCGTCGACGGTTCGGTCGTGCCCTTCAAGCAAATTCAGATTGCTGCGCAAGTCAGCGGCCGCGTGCAGACTAAGTCACCGCAATGTCGCACCGGAAAAGCGGTTCGCGAAGGTGATCTGCTGATTCGAATCGATCCCAAGGACTACGAACTCGAGGCGAAGCGATTGAAGGAAGAATTGACGCAGGCCGATGCGATGCTAAATGAATTGCAAACCGAAGTGGATACGATTGACAATCAAATCGCGTCGGCCAAAAAACAACTGGAGTTGGACGAGCGGCAGCTGAAGCGAACGACGGAAATTTTTGATCGTCGCGCGGCGTCCGAAACGGAGTTGGATACGTCACGCCGCACAGCTCTGGGGTCACGCAGCAACTTGCAAACGCTGCAGGATCAGAAAAGTCAAATCAATCAACGACGCATTCGTTTGGAAAGCGCTAAGGCGTTGGGCGCAACCAACCTGGAAAAGGCAAATTTGGCGCTCAGTCGCACCGAGATTCGTTCTCCGATTGATGGTGTCGTTGTCAGTGAAAGTGTTGAACAAGACGGATACATTCAGACGGGCAATACGGTGATCGTCTTGCAAGATTCGTCGCGTTTGGACGTAACTTGTCAGTTGCATATGCAACAGATGCACTGGCTGTGGCAATCCAAAAGCGACGACGGAAGTGGCAGCGAAGACGACACGCAATCGCTGGCCACTGCTTTTCCGGCAACGTCTGCGAATGTGACGTACGAAATGGGCGGCAAGGTGTACGCGTGGGACGGGCTGATCGATCGCTACGACGGAGCTGGCATCGATGATCAAACTCGCATGGTGCCCTGCCGCGTGCACATTGACTCCCCGACATCTGCGAGAGTGCAATCGGATGTCGCATCAAGGACGGATGTCGCTGCGGTAAGGCCACCCACGTTGATGACCGGCATGTTTGTCAAAGTGCATGTGCGTGCCAAACCGCCGATCCCTCTGGTGCGTCTTCCGCAGCGTGCCTTACAGCCAGGCAACGTGGTCTGGACGGTCGTCGATGGAAGCCTGGTTCGAAAAGAAATTGATGTGGCGACGTCGGATGCCGAGTACGTCGTGGCTTACGAGCAACCCGGTGGCCTGCAAGTTGGTGATCAAATTGTGGTGTCACCTCTGGCTTCCCCGAACGAAGGAATGAAGGCGACGTTGCTGGCTGATTTTGAAAAACAAAAGCCCAAGCCAGCCAAAAATCGACGAGCGGGAGGTCCGGCAAAAGGCGGCAGGCCCGATGCTGATTCCAGCAAGGAACGCGAAGGACGCGCCGTGCCGAAAGAGGATACTGCATCGTGAAATCCATTGTTACCGCATCGATCACGAACCGGTCGGCGCTGAATCTATGCATGCTGGCGGTGATGGCTGTGGGAGCCTACAGCTTGTACGCGATGCGACGAGAGTCGTTCCCCGAATTTGAACTCGACCGAATCTTGGTCGTCGTTCCTTATCCGGGAGCGGCACCGCAAGAAGTGGAGCAAGGAATTGGGCAAAAGATCGAAGAGGCCGTCCGGTCGATCGAGGGGATCAAAAAAGTCACCACCGTCGCGCAGGAAGGCGCGTGCAACGTGGTGCTGGAGTTGATCGCGGGTGGCCGGATGCCGGACCGTGTGTTGGACGAAGTTCGCAGCGAAGTCGATCGAATTCCCAGCTTTCCGTTAGAAGCGGAAGACCCGCAAATCACGTTGGTTACCAACCGCAGGCCATCGATTCGACTCGGGATTTTGGCGCCTTCGTCGGTCGGAAACGACAAGGCTCAGCTGAAAGCGAACGAGGAATTGCGACTACGAGAGGTTGCCGAGCAGGTTCGCGACGACTTGCTGGCGATCAACGAAATCGCACAGGTCGATTTTTTGGCCGCGCGGGATTATCAGATTGACATCGAAATTCCCGAACAAACGCTGCGTTCTTACGGACTGACGCTTCGGCAGGCGGCCGAGATCATTCGCCGCGAAAATCGCGAGCTTCCCGCTGGTTCGATTCGTAGTCGGTCGCAAGAGGTCCTTCTGCGCGGGAACAATCGTCGTACCGAAGGGAGCGAACTGGCCAAGTTGCCTTTGGTGACTCAAAGCGACGGGGCCGTTTTGACTGTCAGCGATCTTGGCCGCGTCCGCGATGAGTTCACGGATACGACGGCGATCAATGTGATCAACGGGAGACCTGCACTCGCCATGTCCGTGCAGCGAAGCACGTCGCAAGATTTGTTTGAGATGATCGATGCTGTCGAAGCGTTTGTTGCAGCGGTCGATCTGCCACCCGGTTTTGAGATCGTGACGTGGAGCGATGAATCGGTCGAAGTGCGTGGGCGATTGGATCTGCTGGTACGTAACGGCATGCAAGGATTGATCATCGTTTTTGTGTTGTTGATGTTGTTCTTGGATCCCAAGTTGGCGTTTTGGGTGGCGTTTGGGATTCCTTTTTCGTTCTTGGTGTCGGGCATGTTTCTGTACATGACGGGCCAAACGCTGAACCAAATCTCCATGTTCGCGTTTGTCATGGCGCTAGGGATCATCGTCGACGACGCGATCGTGGTGGGCGAAAATGTGTTTGCACATCGGCAAATGGGAAAATCGTTTGTGCGGGCTGCCATCGATGGCACCACCGAAGTGATTCCTTCGGTGACCACCGCGGTTCTGACCACCATCGTCGCATTCGCACCGTTACTGTTTGTCAGCGGAACCATGGGCAAATTCACCGCTGTGATGCCGGCGGCGATCATCGCGATGTTGTTTGCATCGTTGATCGAATGCGTCACGATTCTTCCGTGTCACTTGGCACATAGCGATAGTTTGATTTTCAAAATCATCGATACTGTTTTCTATGCGTTCCGCTGGTTGATGATCCCAGCAAGGTTCGCCAATCGTCATGCGTCACGTCTTCTGGACGCTTACGTTGACAAAATTTATCGTCCCACTTTGGATTGGTCGCTGGCGAATCGGTTGATTGTGACGGCGGTTTGTGCCGCATCGCTGTTCGTGGTCGCCGGGATGTGGCGTTCGGGAGTGATCAAGTTCAGTATCTTTCCGCGAGTGGACGGCAACACGCTTAACGCAACCGTTGTCTTTCCCGACGGAACTCCCGAATCAGTAACGGATGAAGCGACACGCCGGTGCGAAGAAGCGTTTTGGCGCATTGCTGATCGGTACGAAAAGAAGGGCACGCCGATCGCCAAGAATTCTTTTCGCGTTGTCGGCGCATCAGTTGCGTCTAGTGGACCGGGCGGATCATCGATGTCGTCGGCCAATGGTGGTCACAAAGGCAGCGTGGAAATCGAATTGGTCCGTGCGGAAGATCGCGGTGTTCATAGTCGAGCAATCGTGGCACAGTGGCGCGAAGAAGTCGGGACGATTGTCGGGACCGAGCAATTGAGTTTGGGGACTCGATCGTTTGGGCCGGGAGGAACTCCGATCGAATTCAAGCTGCTGGCGGCTTCCGCCAATGTTGAATCGTTGGAAGCAGCCGTCGAAGCATGCAAGGAAAAACTGGCCGAGTATCCCGGCGTTTTCGACATCAAAGATGACAGTGTGCCGGGAAAATGGGAGTACCGTTTTCGCATCAAGCCTGAAGCGTTTGCGATGGGTGTGCGAACGGCCGACTTGGCGGAAACCGTTCGCGCGGCTTATTACGGCGAAGAGGTCATGCGGGTGCAGCGTGGTCGCCATGAAGTGAAAATCATGGTGACTTATCCGCGAGAAGATCGCAGACTGCTATCGAATTTTGATGAGATTCGCGTGCGTTTGGACGACGGCGTGCAGCGGCCCATTACGGAACTCGCTGAAATTGATGTTGTGCGAAGTTATTCCGAAATCAATCGAATCGATCAGTCGCGTTCGATTACGGTATCGGCGGATTTGGATGAAACGGTGGGCAATGCGGGGGAAATTGTGGCCGACCTGCAATCCAACTTTATGCCGTTGCTGGAACAAGACCATCCAAAAATACGCGTACGTTGGGAAGGTCAGCAAGAACAGCGTAGCGAATCCATGGGAAGTCTGTTTCGTGGTTTCGCGGTGGCGATGCTATGCATGTTCGTGTTGCTGGCGATCGAATTTAAATCGGCGATTCAGCCCGCGCTCGTGATGTTGATCATTCCGTTTGGTGCCCTCGGTGCTGTCATCGGACACGTCGTGATGGGGTTGCCGCTGACGTTGTTTAGCTTCTACGGCATCATCGCTTTGACTGGAATTGTGGTGAACGATTCGATTGTGTTGATCGATTTTATCAACTCGCGCGTTCGGGCCGGCGTGCCGATCAACGGCGCGCTCCGGCAATCTGGAGTGCGACGTTTTCGTCCGGTTCTGCTGACGACCATCACGACCATCGGCGGGCTCTTTCCGATCTTGATGGAGTCCTCGATTCAGGCACAGATCTTGATCCCGATGGCGACCAGCATTGCCTTTGGTGAACTGTTTGCCACGGTCATCGTTTTGTATTTAGTGCCAGTGACCTATTCGTTGTACTGGAGCGCTGGTGGACGGCTGGACGGTGATCATTTGCTCGACGATTTGCCCTCAACCGAGGCTGGCGAAACTACGCCATCGGTGCAACCGGTACGACCTGCGTAGACTATTCCAGCCGCAATCGGTTTCGGTGAATAAGTCAATCTGGGTGGGTGGCACTCGGCTCTCTTGTGAATAGGTGGGATACGTTTCAAGAGCAGGTTGTCCAGCGAGATCGTGGACGTCTCGTTAGTTTGAACCGTCGCGTTCGCCCCACCTTCAGATACGAACACCGCAATGCACACGCCCGCCACTACTGGATTAAATTCTGCTCCGCACCTGCCCCCAGTTGTCGCTTCTGAACCAAATTCCACGATCGCGGTTTTAGAGGACGAAATCGATCAACTGGCTTCTGCCCTGGCAGCTCGATTCGAGGAGCTGACGCTGATTCATGACTTGTCGCAAAGTCTGACGTTGGGCGAAGAGTCGTCGAGCATTGTTGAAACTCTTTTAGATGAATTGCGACCGTGTACGTCTGCCAGTTCGTTGGCCATTTTGTTAGAGCCTGACGATACCAGTAATGGCGAAGCATCGATGCACGTTGTCGGCGAAACGGTCGAGATGGACTGGCTGAACGAGCTTGCCATCAGAGCCGAAGAGATTTCCGAGGAAGTATCGGGCGGCTCACGGTCGATTTCGATCGTCAATCGCTTGGCGATCGACTATGACAAATTTGTTCGCATCGTGGTCGTGCCGATCGATCGTCGCAATCAGTTGCTTGGGCGAATGATTGCCATTCGCACGGCGGACCAGCCAGAATTTGGTACGACCGAAGGTGACTTGATGCGTTCGACGTCGATGATGCTGGGGGTGCACCTGATCAACCAGCGACAGTTCTTAGAACTGCAGCAAATGTTTGAAGGCACGATTCAGTCTTTGGTATCTGCATTGGACGCCAAAGACGCTTACACCTGTGGACACAGTACCCGCGTGTCAGAGCTGACTGTCGAATTGGCGAAGCGACTGGATTATGGCGACGAAGGCATTTCTCGCGTCCGCATGGGCGGCATCCTACACGATATCGGAAAGATCGGCGTCGATGATGCGGTGCTTTGCAAACCTGGCAAATTGACGGAGGAAGAGTTTGATCAGATTAAACAGCACCCGGTTTTGGGATACGAAATTCTAAAGGGCATCCGTCAGTTTTCACACATCTTGCCAGCCGTCCGTCATCACCACGAATCATGGGATGGCACTGGATATCCCGATGGCTTGGCGGGCGACGACATTCCACGCGACGCTCAGATCATGGCCGTTGCCGATGCTTTTGACGCGATGACCAGCGATCGTCCTTACCGGTCGGGAATGTGCCTGGAGAAAGTAATCTCGATTTTTCAAAGCGGGCGGGGATCACAGTGGGCAGCCGACGTAGTCGACACCTTGTTAGGCATGCCGGAAGTCATGGAGCGATACGCTCACAAAGAGTCTGACAAGTAATCGATCGGTTAGGTGCAAAGCAGCTCGGCCGCTTAACATTCGCGCCGGTCATTTCCGCCTCCCGAAAGTGACCGACGTTGCCTCCGTGACACCGGCGGGCTACCGCTTCGCCAGCGAAATTGATTTCAAGTGCTTCATGCTTTGCTGAATGCTCTTGATCGGATGTGGCGAGTGATCTTGTTCGACATGACAGATGTCCACGCCAGCTTCTTCGGCCGCTTCGATGATCGGTTCCATTGCGATGACGCCGTCACCAAGTTCCTCGAACGCTTCTTTAGGAATACCGCTGTACGCCGGTGCTTTGATTTCCTTGTTCAAGTCTTTCAAGTGCAGCTGCGACACGCGACCTTTAAGCTGTCGGATCATCTCCACCGGATCGCGCCCGCCGAGCTGAATCCAAAACACATCCACTTCAAAGTGCATGTCAGGCGAGAATCGTTCGATCAGAGTGTCGTAACCAATCTTGCCGCCTTCCATCGGCTCGAACTCAAACGAATGGTTGTGATACGAAAGTTGAACGCCCGCCGACTTGGCTTCCTCGGCGCCCTTGTTGCATCGATCACAAAGCACTTTGTAGTCATCGAGCGACTTACGATTCTTGTCCGCCAGATAGGGAATGACCAAGTGCTTCAGACCGGCTTTGTTTGCTGCTTCCAAAATTTCGGAAAACGGCTTCACGCCTTTCTGGTCAGGGTTGACCACGCTGTCCCAGTCAAAGTGCGTTGATCGAATCGCAAGTCCGTTGTCGGCAGCGGCTTTCATCATCGGTTCGGCGTTGGGAAATCCATAGCATTCGACTTGCTGATAACCTGCGTCAGCGACTGCCTTCAGCGTTGCGTTGACATCATTTTTGATTTCGTTTCGCAACGTATAAAGTTGGATTCCGATTTCCTTTCGGTACCGATTGTCAGGATCCAGCGCAAACAGGCTCTGAGGACGTGTGATTGCGAGAGCGGCGCCTGCTGTGGCACCTAAGAAATGACGTCTTTTCATGAATAGCTCCAAAATTCCGCGGATTGACAGTCAAAATAATAACCCAGCGAAACAGATTCGTCGTGACTCCAAATGCTGCGAATTAGTAAACGGAGCTTCGATGCCGCTATTTTTGACCCGAAAAACACGACTCTGCCCTGCCGCTGCCCTATCGCCTACGAACCCAGTAAAATCTCAGCTGCGTCGGACGCTTTGCTGCCCACCCCTAATTTTCCCGCCTGAGATTTAAATGATGAACTTGACTCGCTTGTTCAACAAAAATTTGATTGTCAATTGTTGTTTGGTGCTCTTTGTGGCCACCACAGTGTCTGCCGAGACTTGGCCGCAGTACCGCGGCATCGACGGTGACGGCAAATCGCCCGAAACGATTGGCAACAGTCGTTGGACTTCATCGGCTCCCAAAGTTCTGTGGAAATCCCCCACTCCCCTTGGGTTCAGTTCTTTTACGATCTTCGACGGGCGTGCTTTCACCGTGATCGCCAAAGACGGCCGCGAGCAGTGTCTTGCAATGGATGCGGCAACCGGCAAGGAAATTTGGTTGGCGCCGCTGGGGTCCAGTGAATACAAGCAAGGCGGTGGCAATGCCGGGGCGAAAGACAACAAAGGCGGTGATGGCCCGCGTTCGACGCCGACGACCGATGGCAAGCATGTTTACGTTTACGATTCGTACATGAAACTGACTTGTTTGGACGCCAAAACGGGACAGCAAGTTTGGCAGCGTGACATCGAAGCAGAACACTCTGGGCGGAACATCAAGTGGCTCAATGCAACTTCGCCGGTCATCGATGGCGATGCGTTGTATCTGGCCGGTGGTGGAGCTGGCGAATCGTTTCTGGCCATCAACAAAAACTCGGGTGATGTGATCTGGAAAAGCGGTGACGAAACGATGACGCATGCCACGCCAACTCTGGCGACGATTGACGGTCAAAAACAGTTGATCTACTTCATGCAATCTGGCCTTGTTTCGATCGATCCGGCGAACGGAAAACAACTTTGGAAAGCAGTCTTTAAGTTCAGTGTTTCGACTGCAGCGTCGCCTGTTGTCGAAGGAAACTTGGTTTACTGTTCAGCTGGCTACGGCGTCGGTGCCGCTGTATTTCGGGTGAATGGATCGTCGGAGCCGGATGAAGTTTGGTTCAAACCAAATGAACTGATGAATCACTGGAGCACACCGGTCGTCCACGACGGACACTTGTACGGTTTGTTTGAATTTAAAAAGTACGGTACCGCACCGCTGCAATGCGTCGAATTGGCCACCGGCGAAATCAAATGGTCGCAGCGTGGATTCGGTCCTGGCAACTGCATCAAGGTCGGCGACAAACTGGTCGTCTTGAGCGATGCCGGTGACGTTGTGTTGGCGGACGCCAAACCCGACGGCTACAACGAAACTGGTCGCATCAAAGCAATCAGCGGAAAGTGCTGGTCGACGCCTGCGTACAGCGACGGACGAATTTTCGTTCGCAGCACCCAAGAGGCCGCGTGTTTGGACGTGCGATAAGGCCCTTCGGTAGGGCTCGCTTTTTCTGTATTACTCAATCGAGCCGTCGATATGACAAGGATCCCTTCAGCAGTGCTGCTGTTTTTTGCATTCGCGGTACCCTTCGCGGATGCGGAAGATCGATTGAAAGCGTCTGCACAGGCGCCTGCCAATCACGTCTCGTTTCGCAGCACTGCAACCGGGGGCCTGTACGTGGATCAAGAGCTGATGGCGGAGTACGTCGCAGCCAAAGATCGCTACGAATCACTTCGCCGCAATCGTTATCGTTCGGCGGATTTCTTGGGGCTGGCGGCGGAGGAATTTTTAGCAGCGGAAAAGAAGTTCGTTGCACTGGCAGCCAAGGTCGAATCTGCCGCCGTTCTTGTCTCACCTTTCACTGTTTACCGCCGCCGTGAGACGGAGTCTTTTCAGCTGGGGAGTTCAAATCAAATCGTCATCACTGCCGATGACGTGAACCTTCGCGGTTGGAACGGAGACGACATTAAATGCGTTGTCGAAAAAGCGGTGTTGGGAACCGAGTCGCCCGACGACGCCGAGTTTGACGCAATCAAGGTCGAGCACGAGGTTCGGCCAGCCGATGATTGGGTCGGTGTGACGGACGAAGTTCGCAAGCAGCAAGAAGATGCCTTTTTGGAATCAAAGAGCGGCAAGGACGCGACCGAGGCGGGGCTGAAGTTTCGCAAGGAGTTGATTGAAAAGAACCGCGAACATTACAGCGTTTATCGCCCCTTGCAGGGCCAACGTGTCAACACACTGCAAGTGGTGGGGCTGTCCGCCCAGGAAGGCAACGTGCACTTGACGGGCGAGATCGTTTCGCCAGGTGGCGGCAAATCGATGTCCGGTTATTGGCGCCGTAGCGCAAAAGTCACCATCTATGTGCCGAAGTGTCAGTATGTGGCAGTGCGCGGATGCATGGTCGCCGTGAACATCAAGAGCGTGCAGGCCAACTTGATTTTAACGACCGATGGATCGCTCGACCGAAGTTACGGTGCTGATTTTCACGTGAGCGACATTGACGGTGATCTCTCGATTCGGCAGGCACCCATTCGCCGGATCATTGGAATTCAGGGGGACGTGCAATTCATCCAGACCGACGAAGTGACCAACACATCGACTCGGCACAGTGGCGGAGTGCGGACGACGTCATCACCCCCGCCAGACCCGACATTGATTGGTGATATCGGTGGCAATTTGAATGGGCATTTTGTCCGCGCTGATTTGTCGCTACGAAACCTGCGCGGAGAAATCAGTGTCTTCAACGAGTATGGCAATACGCAGATCGACGTTGCCGCAAATTTGAAAAACACTACGCATCGCATCGCGTCACACAGTGGCGTCATTCGGTTGTCGGGGCAAGCCGTCCCCGATGACTATCCCGATTTGGAAGTGAATGACTTGGTCGGAGTACCCTTGCATGCTTTCACCCAGACCGGCACGGTGAAAGTTCGTGGCTTGCGCAAACGCTTGCAAGACAAGTCGTACACCAGTGGTGGGCGTGGCTGGCAAGGATTTCGTTCGCCGACCGATGGGGTTTCGTTTACTGACTTCAATCGCCCCAACGCGGCTTGGGAAAACTCCCCTCGCAGTGCCGGGATCGACATTGTTAGCAGCGCGGGCACGGTTGTCATCGAATCCAAACGTCATTGATCCATGACTAAATTCAACCAGCGGCCGGCAGATTCCGAGGTCGAAGTGCCAGAGGTTACCTTTTTCTGGCATGGTATTTCGTGCTGCGAGTTTGTGGTGGATGCTGTGCTAGAACCGGCCCTGTTTCGACGACTTGGATTGGCGGGCGAACGCATTCGCAAATCGTCAATCGCAGACGGTGCCATCAACTCTTACCAGTCGCTGGGCCTCTATTGGAATCGGCCTCAGTTCGATCGCGAAGAGCTAGTAGAGAGCATCCTGAGCATTTTGGACGAATGTCTCAGCATCGACGACGCGGCCTGTGGCGCAACAGTCCATAAGCATGTCGTTGAAGTTGACTATCAAGGCCCTGATTTGGCTAGCGTTTCGGATCATTGTGGACTGTCACCGGCAGAAGTCATTCGTCGTCATGTTGACGGAAACTACGCTGTCGCGGCGATCGGCTTCATGCCAAATTTTGCGTACCTGTGGGGAATGGATGCTGGCATCGCCACTCCAAGGAAAGCATCGCCGCGGCCTCGTGTTCCTGTGGGCTCACTGGGGATCGCCAATGACCAAACCGGTATCTATCCGTGCGAGAGTCCTGGCGGGTGGCAATTGATCGGTCAAGTCGCTGATCGAGATTGCCGCAAAACCTGTGCCCAGATGCGAGTCGGTGACGTTGTCCAGTTCGTCGATTCAAGTGGGCGATCAACATGTTGATTAACGCGGACGTTGGTGAATCAAACGCCGGTAGCGAAATCGATTTGCAACTCTTGCAGCACGTCGACCTTCTCAATATCGCTTTGGGCGCGCACGCGGGAGACGTGGATTGGAATCGTCAGCTTTGTGATCTTGCGACGGCTGAGGGCAAGAAAGTTTCGATTCATCCTGGTTATCCCGATCGTGAAGGATTCGGACGACGTCAACTAGACATGCCGTGGACATCGCTTTGCAGATCGCTGGACCAGCAGCGTAGTGTGTTGCCCGAAATCACGACGTGTAAATTTCACGGCGCGATCTACAACCGTTCGCTAACAGACGTGGACTTCGCGGGGCAGTTGGTCAAATGGTGCGTGTCGGCCGGGATTGTCGAACTGATTGCGCCGGCGGACAGCTACATCGCGGTGGAAGCTCGGTCTTGCGAAATCGCAGTTCTTCGTGAAGCATTTGCTGATCGTCGTTACCAGTTTGCTCAGGGGCAACTGACGCTGGTTCCGCGATCGGAGCCTGGTGCAGTCATCGACGATCCGAAGCTTGCTATCGATCAAGTGGCAGAAATCGCTCTCCGCAGTCGCGTGCAGCTGGCTGACGGGCTTTACTACGACATTGCCTGCGACACGATCTGTTTGCATGGCGACAGGGCCACGGCCGTCGAATTGGCCGCGCGAATGAACCAGTGGAGACCGCGTCCATGATTCGGGTCCATCGTGGAATGTATCGCTTTGTTCAAGCTGCGGACTACTCGCGGTTGCATGCTGGCTATGCTCCCAGTGGACCGCAGGATCGATTCTCCTGCCAGATGACAAATCAGTTGTTGGGCAATGATCCGCTTGCGGGTGCGATCGAATTTACGTTGGCACCGGCGGCGTTAACGATCCAACAAGATTGCCATTTGGTAGTGGGCGGCGCGCCGTGCGAATGCCGCATTGACGGTGCCGAGCAGCCAGAATGGACCGTCGTTCAGGCGAATGCGGGAAGCGAAATGACAATTCGATTGGGACCCACCGGGTGCCGCGTCTACGTTGGCATGGCCGGTGGAGTGGAGGCGAACTTGGATGCTAGCGTCGATGCGGCGGGAGTATTCCGCGGGAATCCGCTTGCCGCAAAAATCGGCCGCACATTGCGGGTAGGTAAGCAGTCGTGGGCACCGGAGTTTGGTGTGGTCCGCGTGCTTCCCGGTCCCGAATTTGAAAGCAGCCTGGCGGACGATATCGCCGATCGTCATTGGGAGATCGCAGAGCAAAGTAATTCGGTCGGACTACGATTGGCGGGCAAAAAACTGCCGCTGCCATCCTATGACATCCTGTCAGCGCCGGTGCAAGACGGAACGATTCAAGCAACGCAGTCGGGATTGCTGGCGTTGCTCCGGGATCGCGGAACGTTGGGCGGCTACCCGCGCGTCGCAACCGTGATTGATTGCGATGTGGATCGGTTGGCCCAATTTCGTCCTGGACAGCAACTACGGTTTCAGTGGGTTGACCAAAACGAAGCCATCGAAGCGATCCGGCTTCAGCAACTTGCACTGAGCGATTTGCAATCCGACGTTGGACGTCACTAGGCTGTCCGTCAAACAACGGCTTCGGCAAGCAGTTCTTTCAGTCGATCCGCATCGTTGGATTCGGTTTTAGCGACGAATCCCCGTTTGTGGGCGAAACGGACATCTTCGTGGTGTTCGATCTTGGTGAAATCAACTTGCATGCTGTCTTGAAAACGGCTCATTCCGTAGCCCTCTCCACGTCGGTCAGGGTAGACCATCGCCACGATTTCATCTTTCTTGCCTTCGCCGATGATGAACTGATAAAGTCCAAACGATGGCTCATCGTCCGGGGTGACTGCGCGGGGCAGATAAACCGCTTCGATCGTTTTTTCGCCCGATTGAATCGTCCAGTACTGACAGACCTGTTTTAGATGGTCCAAGCGGGCGCGTAGATTTTGCACGTAGCCGACCAAGTCTTCGCCGACCATCGCCATCACTTGGTAGATCGGATCATCTGGCGTCAATGTTTGTTGCAATGCGAAACGACGAAGCAGTGTGATGTCGATGGGCGAAAGCAATGCGTTGAAAGCGTCGCGATCAATCCCCATTTCTTTGGCGGTTTCGACAGGGCCGCGGGAATCCAACCACTCAGCTGGCCGCAACCAATTGCAAAATGCCAGCGCGTCTTCGTAGATCCCCACGTCCTGCAGAACTAGCGAAAGTGCGCAGCAGGGCGGATGATCTTTTGGGAATTGGTGATGATCAAAATTGCTGAGCGATGGTTCGTGTGAACCGCCCACGTCAATGACGCCGATTTCGACGTTGGCCAAATCCTCGTCCGTCGGATCACGGCGCTCAATGGGGGCACCATGCAAGTGAGCCAAAACGCAGCAGGCCAAGAAGTCGTCTTTGTGGGCGCCGCCTGGATGGGTGACGATGGTTTTTAACGGCGTCATAAGTCTTTATCTAAGAGTGGAAGGCGTCGCGACTATTGATTGTCGTTGTAGCACGCCAATGAGATTTCGGTAGCGATGCTGCCAGATTCTCCGCTGAGCGGATTGGGGGTTCCGTCCAGCAAATGAGTAACGAATTCACGGACCAAATTTCCGTGAACGGGGGCAATGGCCGGTAGCGTCCAGTCTTCTTGTCCGGAGGGTGTCTCCAGCCACAAGCGTCCTTGGTCCGAAAGGCTGTCTGTCCACAGAATGCCCTGGGTTCCGACTATTTCGAGCGTGTCGCGTGGCACGGGACTGTTCCACTGAAACGACGCGACCGCTTGAACGCCATTGGGAAATTCCATTGCAACCGATGCAGCGTCTTCCACCGAAGCGGCCAAAGTTTGCGTGCCTGTGATCGCCTGGACGCTGAGCGGCTTGCCAAAAAAGCAGGCCATCAAGTCAAAGCGGTGCGTTCCCACGTCCATCAAAAATCCGCCGCCAGCAATCGCGTTGTTCAATCGCCATGGCTGATCCCCATCGGATTCGAATTGCGAATAAGTTGAAACTGAAATGCGCAGCGGATCACCGATCGCTTGCTCGCTTAGTAGCTGTTTGATTTTTTGCACGACCGGAAAATGACGTCGGTAGTACGCGATGGAGAGCGAAACACCATGCTGGGCACAGGCGTCGTTCATCGTTTGACAATCCGACGTGGACAGGGCCATCGGTTTTTCGCACAGCACATGTTTGCCGGCTTGAGCACACTGAACCGTCAGTTCGCAGTGGCTGTCCGGTGGCGTACCGATGTAGACCGCGTCGACTTCGTCGCAGCGGAGCATCTCATCGACGCTGTCAAAGACTTGCGGGTTGCCATGTCGCGAAGCAAACGACTTGGCTTTGGCAACATTGCGGTTGGCGACGGCGACCAATTTGGAGCGGTCAACTTGATAAAACGCGGGACCACTTTTTCGCTCAGCAACATCACCGGTTCCGATGATTCCCCATCGCACATGTTTCATAGGTCTATCGGCTGGCTTTTTCTTGAAAGGTGATTGCGATGACGGACGAAAATTCTAATGAACATTGACGTTGAGGGATCGTGCAGTCTCCATCAGTTGGCTTCGCGTTTGGGGCACGTGTCGTGATGGGGGCAGGACGGCCAAGTGCGAGCATTATGCCTCGCCCCAGCCAGCCTTTTTGTCAGCGACGTATTCCGCAAAACGATCTTGCTCGATCGCATCGCGTGCGCCCTGCATGACTCGTTGGTAATACGTCAGGTTGTGAATTGAAAGCAGGATCGGGCCGAGCATTTCTTTGGCATTGAACAGGTGCCGAAGGTAACCGCGACTGTGACGACAAGCGATGCAGGGGCAGTCTTCTTCCAGCGGACGTGTGTCTTCACGGTGAACCGCATTGCGAAGTTTGATCGGTCCGGCGTCAGTAAAGCCAAACCCATTGCGACCGTTTCGTGTCGGCATGACGCAGTCGAACAGATCGATACCGCGAGCGACGCTTTCGAGCAAATCAATCGGTCGCCCAACGCCCATCAAGTAGCGAGGTTTTTCGACTGGCAGTTCTGGCGTCGTCGCCTCGGTGATGCGGTACATTTCCGAGGGGGCTTCGCCCACACTTAACCCTCCCACGGCGTATCCATTGAAATCCATCGCCGACAGTTCTCGGGCGCACTGCATTCGTAGTTCGGTATCCAATCCACCCTGCACAATGGCAAACCTGGCCTGGTCGTCGCGAGTCGCTGCGTCCAAGCAGCGTTTGGCCCATCGGATCGACCGCGCCATCGCGTCGACGACCACTTCTTTTTCCGCTGGCAAAGCGACGACGTGGTCCAGCACCATGACGACATCGCTGCCGAGTGCTTCTTGGATTTCGACCGAATACTCGGGCGTCAGTTCGATCATCGCACCATCGATGTGGCTGCGAAAAGTGACCTGCTGTTCGGTTACTTTGTTGATCGCGTCCAAACTGAAAACTTGAAACCCGCCACTGTCGGTCAAGATCGGGCCGTCCCAGCCGCTCATCGCGTGCAGACCGCCAAGTCGACGGACCGTTTCGTGACCTGGCCGCAGTGCCAAGTGATACGTGTTGCCCAAAATCATGTGGGCACCCGTCGCGGCGACTTGGTCAATCGTGACGCCTTTGACAGTTCCCTGTGTACCGACAGGCATAAAGCCTGGTGTCTGGACAGGACCGTGTGGCGTTACAAAAACACCGCGACGCGCCCCAGTGGTCGCGTCGCGGTGGGAGAGTTGGAAATCGAACATGAGCGATTTGCAAATCGACTGATTGAATCAGTCGCCTCGCATTTTTAAACCCATTTCGGTCAGCTTCTCGCGAACTTCGTTCAGGCTGGTCACACCAAAGTTTTTGCACTCCAGCATGTCGTCGCCTGTTTTGCGGATCAGTTCGCCAATGGAATTGATCTGCAATCGCGCCATGCACTTGCGTGCACGAACCGACAAGTTCAAATCTGCGATCGGACGATCCAGCATGGCCTGCTCATCAGCAGACATGTGGCTGGTGTCGATCGGCGGATCGTTGTTCTTCTTCTCGTGTGCAAACTGGCCAAGTGACAAACCTTTGGCCTGTAGCATGTCGCGAATTTCGACCAAGCTGGTTTCGCCAAAGTTCTTGCTGGACAGCAATTCGGATTCGCTGGTGCGAGTCAAATCGCCGATGGTGTCGATCCCCATCTTTTGCAGACAGTTGCGACTTCGCACACTGAGCTCGAAATTCGTCACAGGCATGTTCAACGTCTGTGCCAAGCGATCGTTGCGACGCTGGGCTTCTTCGTCGTACAGCATGTTGCCAGTGGCAGCAGCGTCTTTCATGTAAAGCTGCGTCTGCGGATGGCTTGGATGGCTATCCAAGATTCGCTTGTAACACGCCTGGGCTTTGTCCAGTTGGTTGTTGTCTTCGTAGATCAGGCCCAGGTTGATCAGGGCACCGATCCCGGTTGGGAATGCCTTCGCGGCACGTTCGTACAGACGAAGCGATTCTTCGTCGTTGCCCAAGCGGTCGTTTTCGAGCGCCAGGCCAAACAGTGCCCCCGCGTGATTCTCGTCCGTTTGGATTGCACGTTCGTACAACGTCAAGGATTCGTCCAGTCGCCCGCCGACGGCTGATACGGTCGCAGCACGCTGATACATGTAGTCGGCGGTCTGTTCGGCAGGTCCGAAGATGTTGTCCAAGATCGCCATCGCTTCATCGATACGGCCTGCGTAACGATGTGATTCAGCGATCCCAATTTTGCATTGGTCTTCGTTGTATCCCGAAGTCTGCGCTGCTTCGTAGGCTTTGATCGCGTCTTCGTAGCGTCCAAGTTCGAAGTTGCATCGCGCCTGGTAGAACAGAGCCATCGCACTGCCATCGGCAGCGGACAGAGTTTGCAAAGCGTCCGCAAACTTTCCAAGCAAGAATTCGCACACACCCATCTTGGTCTTACCAGCGGGTGTCAGCGATTCGCTCTCTTGCATTTCGTTGACTGCATCGCGCAGTTCGCCAAAATGGCCGTAGTTTTCGGTGATCGCAGTACGGATTTCGCCTACATCTGCGGGGCCGAACGAGTTATTTGAAAGAATGACATCTTTCAAGTCGAGCACGTCGAGGTCGACTTCATTCATCGAGACAGGTCTCCTTGCCCACTAAGATTAGGGGCGATGGGTTCTCGGGTGGTGGGCTGTTGTATTTCAGGGCTGCTTGAATCAAACCAGTCGGTGACATCGACACGCTACGACGCAGCGGCTGCGAATTTGGGCGTGGAATTTCGATTCAAGGTTGAGATTTTTAGTGGAAAAAATATATTTTGTCGACCGCGAACGCACGGAAGGCAAGGAAAGGCACTTCGCGGCCGAATAGAGGTGGGATTGGTTCCATTGCGGTGGAATAAAAACGATGCCAAACCTTGCCTTCGCTACCAGGCCTTCCGATTTTAGCGGGAGAGAGCACATTGTTGGCGGCGGTACCCGTCCTTGGTCGAAACAGGTTTCATCTGTTATCTTTCGATTTACAGGCCGACGTAGCTCAGTTGGTAGAGCGTCGCATTCGTAATGCGCAGGTCGCCGGTTCAACTCCGGCCGTCGGCTCTTTGAAAGCCTGCCTATCTCGCCACCGATATCTTTCATCGCGGTGTTTCTTCAGGGATCAGGCTGTCGGCAGCGAAACGTAGCCTTTGGCGAGGTACGGCCCGCTGCGGAAGACGCGCATTGATCGGCCGCGAATCGAATCGTTGCAATCAAGAACAAGCTGGGCTCTCCGATCGGGACTGTCGCGATCAAAATATCGCGTCACAATCTAGAAGATTCCTGAATTCACGTTCGCTTGAGTTCGCACCGCACTTCGAGAGACCTTTTGCTTTGTCGGACCAGATTGACGAGCCGCCACAACAAACGCCCGATGAAATTTTCACGACGGCGGTCGTCTTCGAATTGGCACTTGGAGCGCTGGCGCTGATTTTGGGTTGGATCCTGGGGCCGGACGCTCGTGCGATGATTCCCGAGTTGACGCTTGAAAACTGGTGGCCGGTTGTATCGGGGATTTTATACGGTTGCCTAGCGGCGATTCCAATTTTAATTTTCATTGATTTGGTTCGCCGACTGCCGCTCGAAAGCGTGCGTCAACTGGATCGACTTGGCGACGATGGGATTTTCAAAGCTCTCTTGGAACTCCGGGGCATCGAACTGGTTTTAATTAGCATCTGCGCCGGAGTTGGCGAAGAACTGCTGTTCCGTGGATGGCTGATGTATTTCATGGCATCCGGCGGCGAAGGGGGACCGACGACGTTTCAGTTGGGGGCGGCGTTGGTGGCATCGTCGATCGCATTTGGCATGGTTCATCCAATCACCAAGCTCTATGTGCTCCTGGCAGCCATCATGGGGCTGTACTTCGGAGCGTTGTTGATTTGGACCGAAAATCTGTTGGTCCCGATTGCAGCGCACGCGGCATACGACGCCGTGCAGCTGATCATCAGCGGTCGAAGAGGCGACGACTCAATTGTGGTCGTCGAAAACTGATCGTTCGACACGAAGGTTTCGTTTTTCTAGCCGCGAAGAAAGAAGCCTTTGGCGACCTGAATGGCGAACAGCATCACGCCCATGATTGCTAGGATCGCGACGGCGAACGGCAGGACCGCAGGCCCAAGCAACACGAAGTTGATGGCAAGTTTGGGATAAAGCGTGGGCCAAAACGCGACTGTCAAGATCGCACCGGCGCTGAGGTACGGACCAAATGGCGTCTCGGTTTCGCGCGTGATCAGAAGCTTGATAGTGACGATCGCAATCGACGTAAACGGTGCCAAAAAGAACGTCGTCAACGCGGCTTGCCAACCCAAAAACGCACCGATCATCGCCATCAGTGTCACGTCGCCAAACCCCATTGCTTCGCGGCGCATCGATACCCAAGCCACGATGCGAATGGCCCAAACGATGCCACCGCCAACTGCCAATCCCACCAGCGAAGTGAGTAATCCGTGCCAGCGATCGCCACCGATTGCAAACACGGCGGCGATGCCGATGACGCCGGCGACCCAAATTCCGGCCAGAAGTTTCCAAGTCGGCAAACGGACCAAGCCGGCAAAGAAAAATTCGATCGCCTTGGCAAAACCTTTGCGAGTAATAATGCGTCGGTCAGCCAGTGCAAAGCACCAAAGCGACCAGATCGCTAAGCCTGTCATCAGTCCCGTACTGGTTCGCCATTTGGGAGCCAGCGGCGCCCAAGGCAGATTGAAGTAAGCAGGGCTCAGCCAAGTTTCGTTTCCGTTGGCGACATCAACTGGCAAAAACCAATAAGCCGAACACGCCGCCAGCAGCAAACCGATGATGGTTCCCGGCACCGTCAAAACATCGGGGATCGTCTGTTCGTCGAAATCGATAAACGTTCCGGCGACCAGTAGGAACAACAAGAACGCGTGCCCAACCGTTAGTTGGCTTCCCCACGCCTCAAAATCTTTTACCAGCTGCGCGTTTCCTTGCAGACCTACAGGAAGCAAACCGCCGATTTGGGATTCGAACCAATAGAGCAACGGAAACGCGATCGCCAATGCCAGTTCGATCAGCAGTGGTCGAATCCAGAAACCAGTGCCATGGATTTCGCGTTCACGTCGCAGAGTCATCCAGCCCAAAACCGGCAGCCGATCTGCCCACGTCCTGGTGGGCGTTTTTTTGTCCGCGGGCGCCCATGGACTGATCGGCCGAGGAAAATAGCACCAGGTGTAGATCAGGTAATTGGCGGCGGAACCTGCGACGAGGCCACTGATTGCCAGCACCAAGTATCGCAAGTTGAGAGGGAGTCCGATCCAGAAATCAATCACCGAGAAAATCCGTCGTCGCGTGGAGAAAAAAGCGCGGCCGTTGCATGTAGGTCAAAATCGAAAGTCGGCACAATGGGCATCGTCAACGCACTGACGCGATCTACCGCGGCGGACAGGTTGGCGAGGCCGTTTTGCTGAGTGACCAAGCCGTTTTGCTGAGTAATTCGCCGGGTAGGATCGCCTAGCAAGCTTGGCACGGCGTTTGGCCCGATGCTTTGTTCATCTTGGTTGACGTTGGATTCCGACGCAGCAGCCTGGTGTGCAAATCGTAACGGCTGTCGGCCACCCTTGCCGCCCCGTGTGGTTTGGTAAACGGGGGTCTAGCAAGCGGAACCAGCGAAAGGCGACGTGGTTCCCGCCGCTGACGAAACCGCAGGGCGATCCAACTGCCGCGTCGGGTTACCAAAAACGGCTTTGTCTCAGCTTGAAAAAGTGCTGGCCCCTGATTGAGATCGCTTTTCGATTGACGGCAGAATTCGACGCCACTAAACTGCCTCCAGGTAAACCCTGCGTCCGTAGATGCCTGTTTTGCCTCCCGCCTGCCCGTTCTTGGGCTACCCGCATCGGTTCGATTTATTTGGCTGTTGCTGGATTGGCGTTGTTTGACCACCTGTTACTTGAACCGCTCAAGGAACGACTTGGTGTTGAATGCAACGTTTCCTCCGCTCGCGATGCCGTTGGTTGTCAAACCGCGCGTCCGCGTCCCGCAATCCACTCACTCGCTCGCGTCTATGAACCCCCACGCAAAGTCCGCCGTTATTCCGTCACGACACTTGCCTTTCTTGCTCGTACTCATTTGTGTGTCCGTTTTGCCGACGCTTGGTTGGGCCGACGAGCGAGAAGCTGAGCAATCGCCGCAACAATCCGCTGAGCAAGACACCGAAACGGGCGCCGGCAAAGCCGAAGCCATCATCCCGCCGGTTAGCTATCACGAACAAATAACGCCGATCTTCCGCCGTAATTGTTTCGGATGTCACCAGGGCGCCAAACAACTTGGTTCGTACCTGATGACAAACTTCACCGCGATGGTCAGAGGTGGAGAGAGCGAAAATACGGCAATCGTTCCCGGCAAGCCGGACGATAGCTTTTTAATGGATCAGATCCGAATCGTGGACGGTCACGCGGAGATGCCGAAGTCACCCGCAAAGCCGCTTAGCGCAGTTGAAGTGGAATTGGTGTCGCAGTGGATTTCCCAAGGTGCAAAAGATGATTCGCCAGCCCAGTTGGGGCCGCAGTATTCTGCTCAGCAGCCGCCCGTTTATGTCGGCCCACCTTCGCTGCCATCGATCGACGTTTCGCCCGATCAAAAGTTGATTGCGGTGGCAGGTTTTCACGAAGTGATATTGATCGACGCCGACAGCTACCAAACTCGTGCGCGTTTGGTCGGGATGAGTCCCCGAATTAAGACGGTGCGTTTCTCGCCCGATGGTAAACGGTTGGTTGCCGCGGGTGGCACTCCCGCGGTCAGCGGCGAACTGCAAGTGTGGAGCGTGGACGATGCAACGTTAACACTCTCCCTACCGGTCACCTACGACACACTTAGCGGAGCAAGCTGGTCGCCGGATGGTTCGATGATTGCGTTTGGTGCAGCCGACAATACGCTGCGTGCGGTGGACGCCCAAACAGGCGAGCAGGTTTTGTTCCAAGGCGCTCATGATGACTGGGTGCGTGATACGGCGTTCACGCCCGACGGAAAACACGTGATTTCGGTTGCCCGTGACATGACGACCAAGCTGACCGAAGTCGCGACGGAAAGGTTTATCGACAACATTACTTCGATCACGCCGGGCGCGCTTCCCGGTGGCCTTAGCAGCGTTGTGGCCCATCCGACGCGAAATGAAATCGTTGTTGGCGGTGCCGATGGAGCTGCAAAGGTCTACCGTGTGTTTCGCGAAACCGAACGCAAAATCGGCGACGACGCAAACCTGATTCGCGCTTTGCCAAAAATGCCTGGTCGGATCGTCAGTGTCGCGATCAGTCCCGACGGTTCGCGGATTGCGGCTGCCGCGTCTTTGTCGGGGAAAAGCGAGGTTCGAGTTTGGAAGTACGACTTTGACGGGACGTTGCCGGCTGAGATCAAAACGATATTGGCTAAACGAGTTGCGGATCGATCCGCGGACGAGAAGAAAAAGGTGAGCGACTATCGCGGCAAACCGATCGATGAAGTGGTCAAGTTTACTGTGCAAGACGCGGCGGTTTATGCCGTAGGTTTTGCCAAGGATAATTCCGTCTTCTTTGCCGGTGACGACGGGGATGTCTGCCACTTAGACGCGACCGGCAAACTGACCAAGCGGTTTGCCGCGGCCAAAATCAACTCCGACGCGCGAGCTGCAAAACTTGATTTCGATGCCAAGAAATGGACTTCCGATTCCAAGCGAACGGCGTCATCGGGTGACGAACCAGAGTCATTAGGTGCTGTGTCGATTGATGCCGCAACGGTCAAGTCGATCGTCGTTGAACCTCAAACGATTCAATTGGATTCGCCGTATGCCTACGCTCAGATCGTGGTGACTTCGGTGGGAGTGGATGGTGCCACGAATGATTTGACACGGCAAGCGACGTTTCAGGTTCCCGATACGGCAATCGTGTCGCCGTCGGGGTTGGTTCGCCCGACAGGCAATGGCACCGGCGTCATCACGGTTTCCTTTGGCGATCATTCTTCGGAGATCCAATTCACGGCCAGTCGTATCTTGCCCGTCGACGAAGATGAATCCATCGGCGCAGTTGATTTCATTCGCGACGTCAATCCTGTGCTTAGCCGACTCGGATGCAACCAAGGCACATGTCACGGAGCGCAAAAGGGGAAGAACGGTTTTCGACTGTCCCTGCGTGGCTACGACCCCGTTTTTGATCTGCGAGCTTTGACGGATGACCTGTCAGCACGAAGGATCAATCCGGCTCAGCCAAACGAATCCATCATGCTTCGCAAACCGCTTGGGCTGAGCCCGCATCAGGGTGGCACGTTGATGTCGCCAGGGGATCCCAATCACGTAATTTTGCACCGGTGGATTGCCGACGGCAGTCAGTTGGATTTGAAAACCAAAAAGGTGCAGCGGTTGGAAGTGTTTCCGGTCAATCCGATCGTGGAATCGACGACTGCGAAGCAACAAGTCCGCGTCGTTGCTTTTTATCCCGATGGTTCCAGCCGCGATGTGACTCAAGACGCATTTATCGAAAGCGGTAACACGGAGGTCGCCACCGCTGCGGTCGGCGGCTTGCTGTCGTCCCTCCGCCGCGGCGAAGCACCGATTCTGGCTCGCTACGAAGGCGCCTACGCTGCAACGACTCTGACGGTGATGGGCGATCGTCGTGGCTACAAGAAAGTCGCGACCGAATCTTGGGACAAAATTGACGATCTGGTCGCTGACAAATGGGACCGTGTCAAAGTTGTGCCAAGTCAGTTATGCGACGACGCGACATTTTTGCGACGCGTGCACTTAGATTTGACTGGGCTGCCTCCATCCAGCGACCAAGTGCGGGCCTTTTTGTCCGATCAGGAACCCACGCGAACGAAGCGGGCTCGCGTCATTGATTCGTTACTTGGCAACGACGCTTACGTTGATTTTTGGACCAACAAATGGGCTGACCTGTTGCAAGTGAATCGCAAGTTTTTGGGGGTCGAAGGCAGCACCAAGTTCCGTGAATGGATTCGCACGGCGGTCGCCGAAAATCGCCCGTACGACCAGTTCTCGCGGCAGATCCTGACTGCTAGCGGTTCCAATAATGACAATCCTGCAGCGTCCTACTACAAGGTGCTTCGTGAACCCGATGCGACGATGGAAAACACGACGCACCTCTTTTTAGGGATTCGTTTCAACTGCAATAAGTGCCACGATCATCCGTTCGAGCGTTGGACGCAGGATCAGTACTACGAAATGTCTGCTTTCTTTGCGCAGGTCAAACTGCAAAATGATCCTGCGTCGGGCGATCGCAAGGTAGCTGGCACAGCGGTTGAAGGTGCCAAGCCATTGTTTGAGAAAGTTGTCGACGGCAAAGGTGAAATCCAACACCCCAAAACCAACCAAGACGTCGTTCCTGGATTTCCGTTTCCGGTCGCCCACAAGGCTCCTGCGAAAGGTAGCCGACGGGAAAAACTCGCTCAGTGGATGACTGACGCCGATAACCCGTACTTTGCAAAAAGCTACGTCAATCGTCTGTGGGGCTACCTGATGGGCGTCGGTCTGATCGAACCGATCGATGACATTCGTGCCGGCAATCCTGCGACGAATCCCGAGTTGTTGGACCATTTGACGACATGCTTCATCGAATCGAATTTTGACACCCAAGAAGTGCTTCGCAAAATTTGCAACAGTCGTACGTATCAGTTGAGCGTGCAGACGCGGCCGTTGAACGAAGACGATACGCAGAATTACGCCCACGCATTGCCGCGGCGTTTACCAGCCGAAGTGATCTACGATTCGGTTCACGCTCTAACTGGCTCCGTCAGTGCGATCCCCGGCGTGCCGCGAGGGACTCGGGCCGCCGCATTGTCGGATTCCGGCGTGCGACTGCCAGACGGTTTCTTGCAAAACCTCGGTCGGCCAGCACGCGAAAGCGCATGTGAGTGCGAACGCAATTCGGATTTGCAGCTCGGACCTGTCATGGCGCTGATCAGTGGCCCAACGATCGGCACCGCGATCTCGGATCCCAAAAATGAACTCGAAAAGCTGGTTCGCGATCTTCCAGACGACGCGGTGTTGGCCGAGGAAATCTTTTTGCGTGCTCTGGGTCGACCGCCCACCCCGCAGGAGTTGGCGGCGTTTAGTCAGATGGCCGGAATGATCAAAGCCAACCACATCGAGATCGTTGACGAATTGGAAGCAGCGGAACAGAAATGGAAACAGCGACGAGTGGTTTTGGAAAACCAACGCCAGGAGAAGCTGACGTCCATTGAAGAGAAAATCGCTCAGCGGAAGGAAGCAACTAAAGCAGAACGCCAAAAGTTGGCGGCCGACCGTTCAAAGGCAATCGCATCGGCGACGGCTGCCCTGGAAAAGTTGCAGAAGAATCTGGGAAAGAAAATCGATCAGATCTCGGCCGATTTCGCCAAGGGGTCTTTGGAATGGGTACCATTGCGACCATCGGTGCTGACTGCGACTAACAAAGCGGTGATGAAACCGCTTTCGGATCGGTCGATTCTGGTTAGCGGCAACAAGGACAAAGCCGTCTACAACTTGCAGTTTCCCACTTCGCTGACCAACATCACCGGATTGCGAATCGAAGCCATCGCTGATGACAGTCTGCCCAGTAAAGGACCGGGATTGCCGAAGAACGGCAACTTTGTGGTCACTGAAGTGGAGGTCAAGGTGGCGTCAGCGGACGATCCCAAGAAATTGGCAGGTGTCAAGATCGCCAGCGCGCAAGCGGATTTTATGCAGCAAGGGTTTTCGATCAAGCAAACGTTTGACGGCCGAACGCGAGACCAAAAAGGCTGGGCTGTCTCCGGCGCGACCGGAAAGACTCACTGGGCGACGTTCCAGTTTGACAAACCGATCGCCAACGAAAACGGCGGTGTAGTTCACGTCGCGCTGCATCAATTTCACAACGCCGCTGATCATCGACTGGGCCGTTTCCGGATCAGTGCAACTACATCGCAGGGCGAGATTCCACTCAGTTTTTCAGAGGAGATCGCTGCTTCGCTGTCCACCGCCAAGGATCAACGGTCCAAAGCCGATTCCGATCTGTTGTTGGGATTTGTGGGGGGAACCGACAAGGCAATTGTTAAAGCCAAGGCTGATCTAGCGGTCGCCAACAAACCGGTGCCACCCGATGCAGTCCTGGTCGCATTGCAGACACGACAAAAAATGCTGGAGACGCCAACGCCTGACGACGTCCAGTTGGTCCAACTGCGAACGGACGCCAAGCAAAGCACACAGCAAGTTGCCAATATTCGCTTGACCGCCGCAGAAGATTTGACGTGGGCTTTGATCAACAGCCCGGCCTTTTTGTTTAACCACTGATACAACGCTCGATTTAGTTCCAAACGCAATCGTTGCACCGCACAGTTCGATCACTTTGGTCGATTGCGTCAGGCTATTGCATTGCACGACTCCATTTACGCTCCTTCCCTGAAAGACACCCGCCATGCTCTCGATCAAAGGCTTTAAAGCAAAAGACCTCTGCGATCCCCATTTGGCACCTTCTCGGCGAACGTTCCTGCGTGTCGGTGGGGCTGGCATGTTGGGTTTGTCGCTGCCAAATCTGTTGCGATTGCAGTCGGCTAGCGCAAGCGAAGCAGCCAGCGGGTTATCGAGCGGAGGACCGGGGTGGGGCAAGGCCAAGAGTATCATTTTGGTGTATCTCCAAGGTGGCCCCAGTCATCTTGATCTTTGGGACCCCAAAGAGAACGTGCCGGACAATGTCAAAAGCGTCTTCAAGCCGATCAGCACCAAGTTGCCGGGCATCAAGTTCACGGAAAATTTGCCCAAGCTAAGTCAGATCAATGATCGGTTCACGACGATCCGATCGATGTCTTATACACCCAACGGCTTGTTCAACCACACCGCCGCGATCTACCAAATGATGACGGGATACACGACCGACAAGGTCAGCCCGTCAGGCCAACTGGAACCACCGTCGCCCAAAGATTTTCCTAACTTTGGCAGCAACATCATCAATATGTGTCCCGTGGACGAACCGATGTTACCGTTCGTGATGCTGCCGCGTCCGCTGCAAGAATCCAACGTGATCGGCAAAGGTGGCACCGCTGGTTTCTTGGGAAAATCGTTCGATCCCTACACGCTATATCCGACCGGCGACGATCTAGATATGAACAAAATGGACCGCATCAAGATTGACGACTTGAAACTGCGGCCAGAGGTTTTCAGCTTGCGTCTGCAGCGCCGCGCATCACTGCGGACGTTGCTGAACGCGCAGATGCCTGACATCAACAAAGCGGTAGAGTCGTTTGAGTTAGACGAGTACTACGACCGAGCTTTATCGCTGATTGTATCGGGGCGAGCCCGAGAGGCGTTCAATCTGAATGCGGAAACAGCCGACACGCGAGATCGTTACGGTCGCGATACTTTTGGTCAAAGCTGTTTGTTGGCGCGGCGATTGGTTGAAGCGGGAACCCGAGTTGTCGAAGTCATTTGGCCTAAAGTTGCCAACAGCGACAACCATTCTTGGGACCATCACAAAGACCTGAGCAAGCGAATGAAAAATCAATCCGCTCCGATGTTGGACGGCGGGTTATCGGCTTTGATCGAAGACCTGGACGATCGTGGCATGCTGGACGAAACACTGGTCGTCGCGGTTGGAGAGTTTGGCCGAAGTCCTCAACGTGGGGTCAGCACCAGCGGCAACAATAATTCCGACGATGGACGTGACCACTGGCCGTATTGCTACACCGCGCTGATGGCCGGTGCAGGGACTCGGCGCGGCTATGTTCACGGCAAAAGCGACAAGACTGCGTCAGCGCCATTGGAAGACCCGGTACATCCAGCGGAATTGCTGGCCACGATCTACCACAGCTTTGGGATCGCGCCGGAGACGATTGTCTACAACCACCTGAAGCAACCGCGCGAGTTGGTCAAGGCCGAAGCGTTGACGCAACTGCTGAGCTAGATCGGTAGCTTTCGACGAAGATTCGACGAGTTTTGCATTGCGAATTGAAGCGACGGATCTGTCGGATGTCGCGAGCGCTGACTTCGACCGGCAACTTTCTTTTACGATCACGGTTTAGGGTCCGTGACGCGCGATTAGACCGTGCGCCTTCTTTTATGGCGTGGTCGGAGCTGTTTGCTCGTCCGCTTTTGTAATCGCGTGTTAGCCATCGGGGCGATTGTCGCCGGCTTTATCTGCAAAGTCGGAAGGACCCGGTGTGCATCTTGCTGATTACACCGTCTGCAACACTGCGCAGGAAAGCCGCAGTTTCTGGGTGAAGTTTCCGCATCATGCCGATTCGTAAGCTAGGTTTCAAATGGAATCGATCACTTCAGTCGATCACGAAACGCCCCACCCCCTATTTGCAAACCCTTCGTTAGAAGTGCCATGAAATCACTGTTCAACCTCAAACGCGGCCCGATCAAAGGACGTCGTCGCAAGTCAGGTCAGCGAAAGGCCGTTGCGACGGTTGAGTTCGCGATCTGCTTGCCCGTGTTGATCGTGTTGACACTTGGCACGATGGATCTGTGTTCCCTGATCTTCTTGAAGGAATCAGTGACGATCGCGGCTTACGAAGGAGCTCGTCGCGGAGTGGGACGTGGACGAACCAATGCTGACGTGACGTCTCGAGTCATTGAATTCTTGGATGACCGCGACATCGAATTTGACGGTGCCGGCCTGACTCAGTTCAGTTCGCCAGATTTTACGTCCGCCGAAACACTGGAGAACGTCACCGTGACCGTGACTGTACCTGCCGCTGGCAACATGATCATTCCGCTGGGAATGTTTGATGCGTTGACGGTTTCCTCATCTGTCACGATGCGAAAAGAATACAAGAACCTTACGACCAATTAATGCTTGAAAGCTTGATCCTCGCGATCCACCACCCAACCAATTGCCGTCCAGAAAAGCCTTACACAGCCAAACCCTACACAGCCAAGCCTTGCACAGCCCGCTCTGTCGCTCAACTGCCTCGCAGCGAAGTCTGAAGACTGAATCACTATGATGAGAACAAACAACCGAACCGCCCGACGCTCCAACGCTGCACGTCGATTACGATCCCGACGTGATTCGCGTAAGGGTGCGGCGATGGTCGAATTTGCAATCATCGCCAACATCATGTTCGTTGTCATTTTTACGTGCATGGAATTTGCACGCATGAACATGGTTCGCAACCTTGCACAGGACGCTGCGTACTTTTCAGCTCGACACGCAATCGTCCCGGGAGCCACCTCCGAAGAAGCGGTGGCAGAAGCAGAACGGATCATGGGGGCGATGTTGACGACGGGCTACACCGTCGATGTCAGCGATTTGGATGCAGAGTCGGGCATGGTCAATGTGACGGTTGATGTGGATCTGGATGCCGTGGCACTGTTCGCACCAATGTTTTTGCCGAGTGCAACGATTTCGACGACAGCACGAATGCGGACCGAACGCTACGACGGTTTCTACGAACAATAAAAATGACCACCACCCGCTCTTTTTCAATCTCTTCGCTACCAAGCTCTCTTTTCACTGTTAATCACCAACGAAGCTACATCATGAATATCACTACCAATAACCGGCGCTCCCCACGCGCGGCTGCCATGTCGCGGCGCGGGAGTGTCATGACACTGATGGCTTTTGTATTGCCTGTCTTGGCTCTACTGGCGGCCTTTTGCGTTAACACGGCCCACATGCAGCTGACACGGACGGAATTGGTCGTCGCGACTGACGCCGCCGCACGAGCGGGCGGGCGAGCGTTCAGTGAAGTGCAGACCGTCGCAGCTGCCAAAGACGCGGCCAAGGTGACTGCCGCACTGAATACCGTCAACGGCAAGCCGCTGAAGATCCGCGATGGAGACTCGGCGAACGAAATTGAGTTTGGAAAAACAAACCAGTACGACGGCACGAGTAGCCGTTATCACTTTGAAAAGATTCCGACATCACAAATTGACAATGGTACGGTGGCAAGTGCCGTACGCGTCAACGGTATTCGTGACTTCAATTCACTCTCAGGGCGTGTTCCGTTGATCATCCCAGGTTTGCTGGATAAATACGATTTCGGAACCACGCAAGCCTCGGTTGCCATGCAAGTCGATCGTGACATTTCGATGATCATCGACCGCTCTGGATCGATGGGCGAAGTGGAATTCGATTGGCCCAACAACACATCCCCTTGGTACAGCTCGACGATGTCCGCAGGTTACTACGCTGGAATGCTGACGCGTAGCTATAGCAGCCGCCGAGGATATTCCTACTACTACGCTTCTGGCGTCAGCGAATTGGAATACAAGCAGTGGGCATGGGAAGAGCACTATGATCTCGGAACTGCTCCACGACCGCCATGGCAAGACCTTGTTGCAGCTGTCGACGCGTTCTTGGATGTGCTCGATACGACCAGCCAAGAAGAACAAGTGTCACTGGCCAGTTACTCGACCTATGCAACTTTGGATACCTGGTTGGAAAAAGACCACCAAGTCGTCCGCGACAAAGTTGGAGACCTCTATCCAAATGGATGGACGGCGATTGGACGAGGAATGCAGTCGGGGATTAACGCACTGTTGAGTAATGAAGCGAGACCGTTTGCTGCTAAGACCATGGTCGTGATGACCGACGGAATTGAAAATCGTGGTGATAGCGCTGTGACGGTTGCTCAGAGCTTTATGGGCCAGTACTTGCTGACGATCCACACGGTTACTTTTGGCGAAGGTGCTGACCAAGCTCTGATGCAGCAAGTTGCTGCGATCGGCGGAGGCAAGCACTATCACGCTGCGGACGGTGACCAACTGATTGCGATCTTTGAAGAGATCGCAAACAACTTGCCAACCATTTTGACAAAGTAGCATCGCATATCGCGAACGTCGCGTGGTGTTCGTCTCTCTGAGGCGAGCATCACGTTGCAACATTTAACGCAACGGGGGACAAATCATGTCCAAAGAAACAACCAACCAATCAGCTAGCTCCAAGAAGTCATCCAGCGACAAGGCTGGGCCGTCAACCAAATCGACTAAATCGACGAGTTCCAACGTCGACCGTCGCCAACGCAATGGTGGCATCGCCCAAGGCGGACGCCGTAAAGTCGATCGCGCCGTTGTAAAGCCCTTTAACACGTCGTCCAGGATCTGGTTCGGGCTGTCGCTGTTGCTGACACTGGTGATCATTATCTGGACGTTTTCGGTTCCCTTTCGCACGGAGAAGCCGATCTTTGCGTGGGACAAATCGGATCTGCCCAAACGTCCTCTGAACATCTCGCAGGAAATCTTGGATGATCCTGAACACCGGATGTCAGATGATCAGTACAAGGCTTTCATCTGGGAGATCGAAGCAGACCTTCGCGAGCAAGTGGAAATCCGCAATCGAGTGCCCGACAACCTTCCCGATGCGGAGCAGTCCAAGCGAGTGGCTGAACGAAAGATCGCCAACTTCGAAGCCGAATTGGAATCGCTCCAAGAGCTGGAAGGCAAAGTGAAGGATGGTTTCGAGAAGGGCTCCATTGGTTTTCAAGCGATGGAAAATCTCCGCGAAAAACTCGCTCAATCGGGCGAACTAATGCCAGCGAAGTAGACTCGCGACTCCTGCGGGCGACTGCATCGAGCCGCAAAACGCGGTTTCGCGGCTGTTTCGGCATCGATTCAGCCAACTTGGGTGGGGGCGCGTTGCACTGACCAATTATGCTATTGGAACAGCCGTTCAACCTCGCCAATTCCTTCTGTGTTCAATCGAAATGCACCCGCACCTCACCCCTGGCAGTCACCTCGGTCAGCGTGTCACTTCCGCGTCAGTTCTCCGGCACCTCTGCGCAGGCTTGTTGTGTGCTGGCAGCTTCATCGCAATTCAGTCGAATTCGATCGCGCAGGATGCTTTCGTTGACGCCGATACGGCAGTGGAAGTTCAGCCAGACTCACCTGTGGATGATCAAGTCATCCAACTGAATCAGATGGCGGCTCAGGGCGGCACTTCGCTCGGTACCGCGCTCAATGCGTTTACGCGCATCAATCGCTGGTCTGACGCCGACCGATGGCTGCAGAATGGCGTCAGCGGTGTGAATGATCCTGCGGAGCTTGCAGGAATTGCAAAGCAAATCGGAGCCGACAACTTGTTGCGATTAGCAACGAGTGACCAGATAAGCGCCGACGCCAAAAAAATGGTCGAGAAGCTGGGGCAGGCCGCGCAAAAATTTGCTGAGTCCAAGAGTAGGCTGGCCCAAGCCATCGATGGGTTGGATGCCGATTCGGTTGATCAGCGATTGGAATCCGCACGTCGGTTGTTGACCGGTGGAAATGCAGCGGTTGCGGCGCTGGTCGCAGCGGCCGTAAGCGAATCGCCCACGGCGCCGCGAGAAGAGATCTTGCGAGCGATGTTGAAGATTAGCGAAAGCGGCCGACAGGCGATCGAGCAATTGGCCATCTACGGACAAGGATCGGTGCGTGCCAGGGCGACAGGGGCGCTGACGCGAATCGATCGGAAATCGGCTCTGCCGGATTTGCTGACGGCTCTCTATGGCGCAGATTCGACGCCGGAGGAAAAGAGTTTTGCACAAGTCAATTTGCCTCCCTTGACCCAAACACTACCGACGCTGCCAGAAGCCAAGGGGGTTCTATTCACCGAACTCAATCGTCAGCGACGGCGTGCCCAAGATATCGAAAACGGTTTTGATACCGTCACACTTTGGTCGATCGGTGCGGATCGCAAATCAGTCAATTTTCAGTCCGTACGCACTGTCATAGGGGCCTATCGTGGCGCCGTGGATGCCGCGTCTCGCCTGCGCCGTGTCGGTGGACTCTCACGTGGCATGTTGGACGCCGTGTTGGCATCCCAAATGGGCTATCGCGTCATGATTGATCCGGACTGGGGCACCGTAGAACAAATGGAATCGATCGATGCGTCGTTCGCCGATCAAGTTGGCGAAATCGATTTGTCAGACGCGATCGCACTTTCGCTGAAGAACCAGGACTATCCCGCTGCGATCGGGTTGATGCGACTGATTGGTCGGTCGAACCTGGCGGGCGATGTTCAAGGACTGTTGTTTGGATCGCAATCAAAGCTCAGCGTGCTTGTGGGAGCAACGCTTCATGGTGAACCCCGTGTTCGTTACGAAGCGGCTGCGGCGATCGCCAGACTGAATCCTCCCAGCTCGTTTGCTGGTTCCAGCCATTTCATCAAATGCTTGGCGGAAATGCGCGATCTGCAAAACTTGCCGTTGGTGTTGTTGGTGGAAACGCGAGCCGAGGTGGCTTTGCAGCAAGAACTCATTCTGTCAAAGATGGGATTCCAAACCGAGGTCGTCGGTGCGGTGCTTGATTTGGAGCGCTGTGTAGCACGTGGTGGTGACTTACGCATGATTCTGTCCAAGACTCAGCTTTGGGACATTCCTCCGGTCGAAATGATCGATCGTGTTCGCCGGCTACCCAAAGGCCAAAACGTTCCGATCGTTTTTTACAACGAACCGATCCGGCCATCGGACCCCGAGTTTGTGGCCAATCTGGTGGATGACGAAGAGGAGGATGAGTTCTTTGCCAAACCGAAACCACCCGTGCTTCATCAGCCGATTGTCGGGACCGAGAAGTTTTCGATGGCCAAGCAGATCCCTGGACTCGAATCGGATCGTTGGAATGCGCCCAGTCGCCAAATCCCCATGCCCAGGACCCCTGCGGCGTTCACCAACTTGTTCCTGGATTTGGATCTGGTCAATCGATTGCCGGAGCTTACCGCGATTGACCGGCAGCAGTTTCGGAAAACCGCAATGGACTACCTTAGCTCGGTTCAATAGCGTGAAAGATTGCTATCTGGACTGGTGGTCGCTGGATTTTGCGATCCCGCTATCGTGTGCGAAGAAATCACGGTATCGTGCTTGTGATCGATGGTTCAGCAACGTCTATTCTTTTCAACTAGTTCTCGACACGCCTGTTGATCAAGCAGGAAGCGACCCTGGAAATGGCGTGGCGATAGCCGACGACAGGTGACAGTCAGGGTTCGACGAAGTCAGATTTCGCATCGTTACATATGGCAATCCTAGGAAATCCCCCGCACGACTCTTCGTCCCCTGCGCTACCGGGCATCATCGGTTCGTCCGCGGCGATGCAAGAGGTCTATCGCTTGACCAGGCGTGTCGCTGGAAGCAACGCATCGGTATTGGTGCTGGGCGAAACCGGTGTGGGCAAAGAGTTGATCGCCGGAGCAGTTCACCAACTGAGTCACCGAAGTGGCGGTCCGTTCGTAAGAGTCAACTGCGGGGCGCTGAGCGAAAGCCTGCTTGAGAGCGAATTGTTTGGTCACGTTCGCGGTGCCTATACAGGGGCGGTTGCCAATCGCGCCGGCCGCTTCGAAGCGGCTCATGGGGGCACGATTTTCCTAGACGAAATCAATAGCACGTCGCTTACCTTGCAAGTCAAATTGTTGCGTGTGCTTCAGGAAAAGGAATTTGAAAAGGTCGGCGATACTACCACCTTGCAGACCGACGTCCGCGTCATCGCGGCCAGTAATTGCGACTTGATGCAGTCGGTACGAGCCGGAGATTTTCGCGAAGATTTGTATTGGCGTTTGAACGTGGTGCCAATCGAAATCCCACCGTTGCGACGTCGCCAAAGTGACATTCCCGCATTGGTCACTCATTTTCTGGAGTACTACAACGAAGTGAACGATCGATACGTCGTTCATATGGGCGATGGCACGCTGGATGCCCTCAAGAGCTACCACTGGCCAGGCAACGTTCGTGAACTACAAAACTACATCGAACGCGCCGTCGTAATGTCCGAAACGGACGAACTAAGCGTCAGCCTGCTTCCCGATTGTGTGACCAACGATCAGGCACCCATTGGCGTGAATATCAAATCCGTCGATGTTGATTCGTTGACTCGCGATGTCGTCATGCAAGGTTTGAGTGACGCAGGAAGCGACGCGGATGACGTCCACAGCATGATCGTCGATCGAGTCGAGCGGGAATTGATCGCACAAGTGTTGGCGGCTTGCCGAGGCGTTCAAACTCAAGCGGCCAGTCGTTTAGGAATCAATCGCAATACGCTGCACAAGAAAATCAAGCAGTACGGGTTGGACGAAATCGACAGTAACGCGTCGGATTCGTAAACCCGGTTGTCCGTGATCAAGTAGTGGCCTTCGCGTCATGCGAATATCTGAAATCCCAAGCACGCGCTCGCGCGGGATCGCCGTTTGAAGTGCTAGTTGTCGATCCACCGTTTGAGCAGACCGTCGTACGCGTCGATTCGTCGATCGCGAAGAAAGGGCCAGTGAGTGCGGACGAGATCGATGTCGTCCAACTGACAATCTGTGATCACCAATTCTTCCTCAGCACTGCTTCCCTGGGCGATCACTTCGCCTCGAGGTGACGCGACAAATGAGTTGCCCCAAAATTCAAGTCGGCCTTCCACGCCGACTCGATTTGGAGCGCCGACATAGACGCCATTGCTGATCGCGTGGGCTCGCATCGCCGTTTGCCAGGCGTCCAATTGACCGGCGCCGAATTCGTCTTTCTCGTCATCGATCCAGCCGATCGCGGTCGGGTAAAGCAAGATTTCGGCTCCCGCGAGCGAGAACAGGCGAGCAGCTTCGGGGTACCATTGATCCCAGCAAATGCCGACACCCAGCTTGGCGTAGCGAGTTTGGATGGGGGCAAAATCCAAATCGCCCGGCGCGAAATAGAATTTTTCGTAGAACAACGGATCATCAGGGATATGCATTTTGCGATACCGCCCGGCGATAGAACCGTCCGCGTCCAAAACCACCGCAGTGTTGTGATAGACGCCCGGCGCGCGGCGTTCGAATAACGGCACGACGATCACGACTTCGTGCTGCTTCGCGACCGCCGAAAGTGCATCGGTGCTTGGGCCTGGAATCGATTCGGCAAGATCAAAATTGCGGTGATCTTCGCTCTGGCAAGGATAGGGGCTGTTGAACAACTCCTGCAAACAAATAACCTGAGCACCTTGGGCAGCTGCCTTTGCGATCCACTGCGAAACTTTTTCGATCGCTGCGTCACGTGAACCAGCATTCTGCATTTGCAAAAGCGTTAAACGAACATTACGTGCCACGTTCAATTCCTTGGAAAAACCATTTGATGACCGAAACGATTTTCTTTGCGGGCACAGACACGGACGTTGGAAAAACGTATGTGGCTGCATTGGTCGCAAAGACACTGCATTATTCTGGCGTCAATGTCGGTGTCTACAAGCCGGTCGCGAGTGGTTGCCGGTCAATTGGCGAAAAGTTGGTTGCTGCTGATGCCGATCAACTCTGGCAAGCAGCAGGCCAGCCCATGGATTTGGATACAGTCTGTCCGCAGAAGTTCTCGGCGGCGCTAGCGCCCAATGTCGCCGCCCAGGCCGAAGGCAAAACGGTGGATGCCGCGCTGCTGAGAAATGGAGCCACTGTTTGGCAAGATGCTTGCGACACGCTAATCGTCGAAGGTGCCGGAGGTCTATTCAGCCCGCTCGCTGACGGTTTGTTGAACGTCGATCTGTTCAAGCAATTTCAGCCGGCCAGCTTAGTCATTGTCGCAGCCAACCGATTGGGAGTGATTCACCAAACTTTGGCGACCTGCGCTGCTGCATCGTGCCGCGGTATCGTGCCGACGGGGATCATCCTTTGTTCTGTGCAGGCAGATGACGACGAGTCTGTCTCGAACAACGCGACCGAAATCGCCCGCTACACGGACGTGCCGGTGCTGGGGCAGGTCGGTTTTGGTGCTAGCGAATTGCCGTTTGAAATGTCGCGGCTTTTCCCTCCGCCGGCCTAGCCAATCAACGGTCCGTTTGTGTCTTGTCTCGCTTGCGGAAACCGCCCGTTTCTCCTTCGCCACGACTGGGGCGATAGCGTTTGGTTTGCATTCGCAGGTTTAAGAACTCGACCAACAGTGAAAACACCATCGCAAAGTAAACGTAGCCTTTGCTGACCGGCGTGCCCGCGGCTTCGCTCACCAGGACGACGCCAATCAGAATCAAAAACGACAGTGCCAGCATTTTCACCGTGGGGTGTTCTTGGACAAAGTCGCTGATCTGATTCGCAAAGATAATCATTACGCCAACCGAAATGATGACGGCCGTCACCATGATGGGGATTTGATTGGCCATGCCGACGGCGGTGATCACGCTGTCGAGCGAAAAGATGATGTCCATAAATGCGATTCGTAGCAGCACTCCGCTGACGGTGATCGATCCTGGCCGGGCCTGATCTGCGGGAGTGACCCCGTCGTGTGCGCCTCCTTCATCTCCAGGCAGATTGCCAATATCGGCTTCTTCTTCGCCGCCTTCGATTTTGTGGTGAATCTCTCGAACGGCGGTGTACAGCAAAAATAGACCGCCGAACAAAAGGATCAAATCGCGCGTGGAAACTTCGTTGACTTCGTGATCCTCTGCCAGGCTTTGGGCCATTGCAGCGGTCGGTGCAAAATCAGCTAGTTCGAACAAGGCTCCGCCCAAGCCCATGATCCAGCCGATCATCAGCAGCAACAAAATTCGCATGCCCATCGCTAGTGCCAAACCAAACTTGCGGGCGAAGGAACGTTTTTCTTCGGGCAGCCGGCCGGTGATGATCGCGATAAACACGATGTTGTCGATGCCCAAAATGATTTCCATCAGGGTCAGCGTGAGCAATGCGAACAACGCGTCGGCAGAAAAGAGCGATGCACTTTCGGCCAGCTCCGCGCCACTGGCAAGAATCATTCCCGTCATCGTGATCTCCATCATCAAGATTCGCTCGTTGATAAAACGCCCTGGTCAGGCACAGCTATTGCTTCGGAAGGTGTTTCGGCGGACGGCTGATGCATCGGCAAATAGGGGGAAGCGATCCCCGCTATTCCAATGATCAAAAGGAGCCCCAGCGTAACTTTTCGCAGTCGTTGACGCCCCAACCAATCGCCAAATTTTAGGCCAAGGTAGGTTGCCAGTAGTAGCAGGGGAATGGCAAGGGCAGCGAAGACGGCGGGGCGGACAATCAAATCGCCAAAAAACAGATAGAGCACGATCATCCCGGGGGCCAAGCTGATCAGATACATGGCAAACAAAAACCCTCGCATCTGACGCGGCGTCCAGTCATGAGCCTGCACCCAGAACACCATCGCGGGTCCGCCCATTCCGACCAGACCTTGCAAAAGTCCGGATAGCGGAAAGGCCAACCACGCCCACGCTGGATGCAGCGATTGCCGTGGTGTGGGTTTGAATAATATGATCGCCAGCGTCGCGATCAATACGACTAGGCCGACGACTTGTTTGATTCGGTCGATCGGAAAAGTCTGCAATGAAACCAGGAGGCAAACGCCGATTGGGAGGAATACCAGCCGAGTGAACGCAGGCAGAGCAATTCGCCGGATCGAAATGGATTCGCGAAGCGTCCAAACGCCAGCGATGTTTTGCGGGACGGTGGCGATCAGCAGCGACGCTTGGGCTTCGGGGATCGAAAACCCGAACCACAGCAGCGACGGCACGATGATCAATCCAGCGGCAAAGCCAGCGGATGATTGCACAAAGATGCCCACGAACAGGATCATCGCGAGCGGGAGGTAGTCTTGCATCCTGCAGATCGTAGCGAAACAAGATCCGCGACGGCAGTTGGCAGGTAACTGCAACCTGCACCTTGAAACTGGCAGCGATCCCGCTACAGTTCTGATTCGAATGTAGCGACCTCTGGAAAGATCGTTGAGCCGCTGAGCAAACGCCCTAATCGAGGTCGGTTGTCGTTGTAGACTTCAACAGCGTCAGCATCGGCATAACGCAGAAACAATACGCGACGATCTTGGTCCTCGGAAAAGTTCCCCTCCGATTTATGAAGCGTCCAGCATCCAAGGAGCAAGCAATCGCCTGCTTTCATAGGCACTGGAATCGCTTGGCTCTCATCGACGTCGACGACGACTTCGCCAAGTTTCTCTCGATCTTCGGCATTGCATCGCGTTTGGATCTGCCCCTGTTTGTGGCTTCCCGGCAGTACCCAAAGACAACCCGTTTCCGCGTTGTTGTCTTCCAAAGCAGCCAAGCAAGTCGTCGCGTTATATGGGGCCAATTCGCCGTAGCCATTGTCCTGATGCCAGCCAAAAACACTTGTGTTGCCTCGCATCTTAAGAGTCAGCTGCGAAGTCGCTCCCTTGATCTGGTTGGCGATTTCAACAAGCGGCCCTTCAAAGTAGTAGTCTCGGACCAGCTTGGACTTGTGGTGAATATCAACCAATAACGCGTTTTTCAGCCATGTGGAATTCGGGTCATACGGTCCCTTTTCCTCGGCCCAGGCATCCATGCATTCCTTGAGCATTTGTTCGATGCCGGCTGGCTTTAAAAGCCCAGCCAGATGACAGTAGCCATTTTGTTGAAAGCCCTCGAGTTCTGCGGATGTCAATTGACGGTTGGCGAAGTGATCGGACAACATAAGGAACTACCAAGCAGATTGATTGAAGGAGAGGAAACGAAAGTATCGCTTACCGGGTTCATCGACGACAATTGGCAGTTTGCTCTTCTTGGCGTGCAAAGTGCTCGATTGATGAGTCCGCTAAAATCTGAAAAATGAGCGTTCATGAGCAACGTAGGTAAATCACTTTGCTAGTCACACGGCTATTGGATTCCTGAACGGTTGCCGCCTCTGTAACCCTCCGTTCGTGATAAAGCCCATAGATGTCAGGATAGGTTTTTGGACGCAAAATTAAATCTTTCCCAACCCCGCCCGGAACCCGGATGATTGGCCCGCAACAAACTGTTCGTCGAAGCCGCTCATCGTCACGATTGGTCGAGCAATGTTGCGCACAAGCTGCTGAACTGAAAAGAAGCTTGCTCCTGTGCAATTCAATCCGCAAACATTGGGCAGATCATAAAAACCAGTATCTCGCAGGGGATCGACGCTACCGCCCAATGAGACGCTACCGCCCAATGAGACGCTACCGTCCAAGGAATCGATCATGAATGGTAGTTCGGTCGCGTTGTGTATCTGTTCGTAATGGCGACGAGCACCTTCAAATGTCATGTCCCAGTGTCGTGCCGTGAAAAATTGGGGGTACGGATCCGATTAAGTCGGCACCGACTTCGGCTGAGGCGATCGCCAAACGTGTTGCAATGTCAGTGCTTGGATGTCCAGTATGTGCGGTCACAGTGGATCGGCCTGAAGAGACAGTCGCGACCTGTTCGATGACTGTTCAAGAGTTTTCGCAGTGGCGGCTATAGCTTTCCGCGTGACTTCATTTCGTGCCGAAGATTCTCCTGATAGGCCGCATGAGCCTCTGCGTTTTCCTTCGCTGTAGTAGATAAAGCCCATCGCTTTGCGGGTTCGTACAGTCGAACGATTCGCATCTGCTCGGTGGATTGTCTTGGCGTGAAGAACCACCAAGTCACCGGGGGCGGCTTGCATAGCGACTTCTTTGGAGAGGTCGTCTGGCGTTGGATAATCGACAATTCCCTGGCTAAACCCAAGCGTCTTCGTCCTTCCGTGTTCTCGCATTGGTCGCAGATGCGATCCAGGCACATAGCGCACACAGCCGTTTTCTTCATCAGCGTCTTCGAGCGCAAGCCACGTCGTTACCGCCTCGCACGGATTTAGCATGAAGTAAAATCCATCTTGATGGGGCGGAGTCGCGGACCCGCCCGGAGGCTTGTTAAAGCACTGCATGAATTTGGGGACAACGGGACCTTCCAAAAGCTCTTCGGCCACTCGGCAAAACGGACCATCGTTAAACAACATGGCAAACCATTCATCGTGCTCACCCATCTGTTGAATTTGCTTCAACGAAGTCGGGTCTTCTTTGTCTTCGTAGAACAGATGGTCCGTCGAAATCTTAGGAACAACATCAGCGAGAAACCGTTCCACATTGCTTAGCAATTGTGACATTTCCGCCTGATTGAAGAATTGGGGGGAAGACTGCAAATCCATCGGTCTGCATCTGATCGAGCGGTTCTTTAGATCTTGAATTCATCTGTTGGCATTCGTGTTCTCTTAATCGAAACATTCAACAAAATCTTAGGCAGCGGGCGACGACTGGATTTGTGATTTCTGCACTGGGAATTGCCGAAGCCGAACGGGATTCTATCCCAGCACCCGGGAAAGTGATGTGCACATTTTCCATATCTTTATGTACACTTTCAACTTCGGCTTGTTTTGTTCGCAACGTCCAAAATATTGACTCCCAAACTTCAAGTATGGGTAATCTGCCCATTCGTGAATGCTCAAAAAAAAAACGCACATCGAAATGTTCTTTTGTCTCTCGGTTGGTAATACCCTGCCATTCATCGAGGCGTTGCGAAATTTGCGCGAGATAATTCATGGCATCTGACAGCCGACTTTGACGACCCAATTCCAAGAAACTGAAAAGGAGACGGAGTTGTAACTTTGGTGGGACAGAAGGACAGCTTTTGGAATCAACTTCGCAATGTCGAAGCCCCCATCATCGATCTGACCGAGAGCCGACCAAGAATCACACTTCCACGCGTGACTGTCGACAACAAAGCGATCGCTGAAATGGCAGCGAAGTTTGGGGTTTCAACTTTCACGTTCATTCACCGGTGGGAATTGGGAGTCAGTCGTGTTCGGCGCGATTACTTTGCCCAAACATTGAAACAGGCCGGTTTTGAATGCACTGTCTTCTCTTGGGGCAAGGAAAGAGGAAACAAAAAGGACGACCGTCAAGAACGGCACCGCTGGTTGGTGAAACGACTAGCCCAACTACCAAAACCGAACGCAGTGTTTTGCGCTCGTGACATTGAGGCGGTCGAAGCAATCTAAGCATGTGAAGCCGCAAATGTTCAATCGCCTGAGCAGGTCGCAATTTTGGGAGTCGACAATGATGAAGTGGTCTGTGAGTGCCTTCGTTGCCCACTTTCCAGCATCGCTCTCGATTGGGAAAGGTTGGCTTTGAGGGATCACGCCGCCTTCAGGATTTGATGGACGGTAAACCGGACTCCGGAAAAACCATCTATGTTCCGCCAACGCGAATCGTTGAATGCATGAGCACCGATGTGCTGGCCGTCAGCAATGCCATGGTCGCCCAGGCGCTGCAGTTCATTCGTGAAAATTTTGACAAGCAAATTCAGGTCGTCGAAATTCTCAAGCAAGTTGCTGTTTCACGAACTGGGCTCGAAAAAGGGTTCCGCGAAAACTTCCCGCGTGCCCCGATGGAAGAACTAAGACGACTTCGCCTTGATCTTGCCAAGCAACTTTTGCGGACCACCGATGACTCGATCGTGCAGATCGCACGCCAGTCGGGATTTCAGACTTCCCACAATCTCTGCCGCACGTTCAAACGCGAAATGAATGCGACGCCGAAATCTTATCGTAAATCATCAACGAACTGAAACACGAGCGATTCGTATGGCGATTTGGAGCCTGTTTCAAAGAAGCAGGCCACCCGATTGTCCGCCGTCACGACGAGATCACTGTAACCGGTTGGGCCCGCTTCGAGCAGCGAGATCTTCTGCCATTTCTTACCTGCATCCAGGGATTGATAGACGGCCATATGCGTCCGCCCTTTACCCGCCGGATTGCTGCTGACCAAACGCAGGTTGTCGCCTTCGCCCGCCGGGATCGCAATGATACTTCCTTGGCATTTCGGGCAAGGACGCTGAACGTCGTATTCAATCGCGTCCCAGGTTGCACCGCCATCACGACTGAATCGGACGGCGCGGGGCCCTTTTCGATGCGTTTGCATCCGAATGTCCTGTATCAGCAAGTCGGGTGCGACTTCCACAATTTGTGTTTCGCTGCCGCCGGCTGTGGACGATGCTCCGACCTGCCACGTCTCTCCATGATCGTCTGAGTAAAGCGAATGGCAGCGGTATTCCCATTTGCGACCATCGTCGAAATGAATGCTGTGGTTTGCGGGCACAATCAAGCGACCAGCATACTTTCCGGATTGAATTTGAATCGCCGAACATGGTCCCGTCGCATACCACCGCCAGTTTGGCTTCTTGACCGACGCGGACAGATTGCGAGTTTCGGACCAAGACAATCCATCATCGGTTGACGTTATCAGATAAACTTCTCGCGACCCGGCTCCGCCAAGCACTTGCCCTTCGCTGTGACGCGAGCCGCAATAGAACAGAAAAATCTTGCCCGACTGTTGATCCACCAGTGGGCATGGATTGCCGGCTTGATGCTTTCCATCGTCGCGAACGATCTGCATTTCGCTGCATGTTTGCCCATTGTCGATTGAACGCTTCAGGACAATATCGACATCGCCGTGATCCAATACTGGCCAGTGACGCGTCCTTCCGCAAACGCGAGAAGCGTGTCCCTGGTCGATTTTACGATGGCGGGAATGCGGTACGTTTTGTAGCCGCCTTCGCCGGATTCGAATAGCGTTTGGCGACTCTCGACAGGGGAAACGGCTTCGGCTGTTTTTGCTTTTTCCGCTTCGGCGTGATTGACCAGGCAAAATTGGATGGACAACATCACGATCAACGAAACGGAAAGTGTGGTTTTCATTGTCACGTATTCGAAGCTAGGCGAGGATTTGGATCAGTTTGTAGACGTTTGCAACCATTCGGTCCCCAGAAAGACTACGGCAATTGATCGCGAGCGATCGGGCGCAGCCGCATGGTCTTTTCTGAGGGAGCGTAATCATGTGCCATCGTCAATTTTAGTTTGCCATGCTTCGCCCATTCCGTGGGACCCGAGCAGCATGGAACGTTGGACTGATTAGGTTTTGAATTCCGCAGGGAGCAGTAGCAGCACCATTGTCGCGTCACGTGGAAAAACTAAACCACATCTCGCCGATCGTAGCCCTAAGTGCTAATCAGTCGAACGTACATTGTGCGTATTTATATAGGCACTTTGCGCACCAGCGACGGTTGTATTTGTATCCAGAGAGTCCCAGCCTTACCTGGTGCACTGCGATAGCCCAAGACTGGAGGGCAGTTTTTTCAAAGCCAAACCCACTCACCTACGTTTTCACCAGAGAGACCATCAAGAGTTTCAACAACGAATCGGACATCCCCGTGAAGGCAGCTAAGTAGATCCAACACTCTGGCAAGTGAAGAGGGGCCGAGCGATGAGGATCCGGATTGCAAAATCCTACAAAGCATTGACCGTGATGCGAGCCGACCTGAATGGTGCGGGGGACTTTTGGCTGGTATTTGGGCAGGCACTGCTGGCGTCAGTGCATTTTCTCTGGCACAGAGAAGCTGCGCGCTCAAAATTTTTTTCTTACGTGGGTACCGCGTCTGGTTCAGGATCTGGTAGGGCTAGAACGACCGGCAGGTGGTTGTCACTGATTCACGGCATCGCATCACATCATTTACCGGCTGATGGCTAGCGACGGATGCTACTTTGCTGACGCTGATGCCGCGTTTGCGACCAGCGTTTTGTGCCGACAATTCGATCGCTGGCCGGCATGTACTTCGGCTGCCTGCTGGGAACGGCACAGCATGATCAAAAACTGGATCGGTTTTCTGCGGTCAAAATGACCGGGGAAACCCAATCCACCGCTGACCCACGGAAATTCGATTCCTCGCTCACACGTGTCGTTGACACCGTATAAAATGATCTTCCCACCAACGACATGAGGCACTCGTCAATATCGCGAGCCGCGGGTAGATGCCCGTGGGACTCCGGCGTTTAGCCCCGCAGAGTTCAGCGTTTGCGAGACTGTGCTGATGTCCTTCCCGGAGACTTCGTCCATGCTGCAACGATTGCTCCCTGTCGCCCCCCAGCAAAGCACATCCTTCGCGCTCGCGGAGGAGACGGTAGTTCAATCCTTCAAGCGTCAGCGACGCACTGACGTCTATTTTTCCGAAGCCGCGAGTGCGGCAGATGTGAACGGCGTCTGTGTCGCCGATGTGGTTTATGGTCCGTACTGGTTTGCCGGGCCAGATTTCAAAACAAAGCAAGAGATTTGCAAGCCAATTCCGCGGAACCGCGATCGCTATGCTGACAACTTCTTCATTGGTTGTGTGACTTGAATGGTGACGGATGCGTTGTCAGTAACATTCAATTAGAAGTGCTCGCTGAAGATCATTCGCACTCAAAGGACTGAGTGACACAGGAACCCAAAGAGATCTCAGGATTGCAACCGTTATCTTCCGGAAAAAGAATCCCATGAAAGACTCTGGCATTACTATTCTGCTTTGCGTGCTGATGCTTGCCATGGCGCCCTGCACGGGTGTGTGCGCCGGGTCGGATGATGTCATCGCCCTTGATGTGATCGACTATCCGCTGGGTTCATTGCGCCGTGCCGATGCGGGCATCGGGTGGAAGAATTCATGGAAAACGTCACGGGCCGCCATTCCTTTTATCGTTCCGTATCCCGAGGAAGAGTCTCCCGCCCAAACCAATCTGGGCGGGCTCCAGAGCGGGCTCCAGAGCGGGCTCCAGAGCGGGCCCCAGAGCAGCGACAAGAATCGTGGCGTTACGATCAAGGGAACCGGGGCGCGCAACAATCCCATGCGACGTCAGCTCGCCGAACCGCTGGATCAAAAAGAAGTTTACGTCCGATTTGATCTGCATTACCGGGGACCTGACGAAGCGGAATCAAACTCTACAAAACCGACAGGCGTCGATCCCGAGTTTCTCGTTTTGTGGCTCGATCGACTTGAAGGCGGCGACCGTTCGACTCATTCCGCGAACGTGCCGAACATCGGTGTGCATCTTGCAGATCGCGGGCCCAAGAAGGGCCGGAACGTCTTTATGGTTCGCATCGGCGCGGCGAATGTCGCGTGGAGCAAGGTGGAACTCAAATACAACCACACTTACCAGATCGTCGCGAGGCTGACCAAGTCCGGCGATGGTCCTCGAGCCGACTATGGGCGAATGGACTTGTGGGTCGACCCGCACCCGGGAGACCTTGGTTCGCCCGATGCCTCGATCTCCAGTGCTCAGAGCATCAGTCAGATTCAGTGGATCGGATTTTCGACAGGACTGAAAACAGAAGCCTCGGACCAGATCGTCGTGCGCAATTTGACCCTGGGCAATTCATTCAATGGTGTGCTGGAGGATTCGCTGTTGCCCCAAGCGGACGCTCCTCGCGGTTACAAGGGAATTGTTTGGGACAAGCCCGTGGACTTCAAACACGACGTGTACCCTTTGTTGAAGTCGCGCTGTTTCGATTGCCACGAGGGAGCGAAGCCTGAATCGGGCTATCGTTTGGATGTTTTTCGCGAATGGTTGGGCTACAGCAGTGGCGAAGTGTTTGCCGAACCGAGGCGCAGTCACCACAGCCGTCTGATCGATATTGTTGCCGCCGAGTCCGAGGATGATCGAATGCCGCCCGCCGGTGACGATCCTCTGAGTGACACAGAAATCGCGATGCTTGCCGCATGGATTGATCAGGGAATGAAGTGGGACGACGAACTGTTGCCTACCCCACGACGAGAATCTGATCACTGGGCGTTTCAACCCATCGATCGACCAGCAATACCCCGCGCCGCAGATCACGATTGGGTGAAGACGCCGGTCGATGCGTTTATCAATCGGGCTCACCGCAGGGAAGGACTGGAGCCTGCCCCCGAAGCCGCTCGCGCGACACTCGTCAGGCGGTTGTACTTGGACCTGATCGGACTTCCGCCGACTCCGACCGAACTTGATGCCGCGCTGGCAGACACATCGCCCAACGCAATCGACCACCTTGTGGAACATCTGCTCGATTCGCCTCATTACGGTGAACGATGGGGACGTTACTGGTTGGATCTCGCCAGATGGGCCGAAAGCCAGGGGCATCAACACGACATCGTTCGGCCGTTCGCGTGGCGATATCGCGACTACGTGATCAACGCGTTCAACAAAGACAAATCGTACGGCCGGTTTCTGAAAGAGCAACTCGCGGGCGATGAGCTGCAGCCCTATTCAGATGAAAACCTGATTGCGACCGGCTTCCTAGGTGCTGCTCGCATCAGTGGAAATCAGGAAGACGTAGCAATCCAGCGAAACGATGTTCTGGTCGACATCGTCAACGCGACCAGCAGCGCCATTCTGGGACTCACCATGGAATGTGCGCAGTGCCACAACCACAAGTTCGATCCGGTCAGCCAGCGGGACTACTATCGGTTGCAGGCGTTTTTTGTTCGCGGACAACTGGGGAATCTTTCGCTTCGCGACCCCGATGCGGACCATCCCGTCGACCTGGGAAATTGGATACCAACGCCTGCGTACGATTTCTACAAAAAGGAGGTCAAGACGCTGGTTCGTAAGAAGCTTTACACAGCGATGGACACGCCGCACACGTGGGGATTTCTTTCGGCAGCGACCGGTGACCCTGAAATCAAGCGACTGCCGGTTGTCAATCGAAAACCAATCATCTGGCAACCCGCAGCGTTGAAAGAGGCACGTGGAAAGATACTGATACGCGGTGATGCCGGCATGCCCGGTCAAGACGTTCGGCCCGGTTGGCCGGAGGTGTTGGGAAAGACGCCGACTTCACTGGACACAAAACGCCGGTCTGAACTTGCCGACTGGATGGCCGATCCCGACAATCCGCTGGTTGCTCGCGTGTGGGTCAATCGAATCTGGCAGTACCATTTCGGCAGTGGCATCGTGCCGACGGCCAGCGACTTTGGCGTTGAAGGAGCCGAGCCCACGCACCCGGAATTGCTCGACTGGCTGGCGTCTGAATTGATCAACAATGGCTGGAGCACCAAGTCGATTCACCGAGTGATCGTTCTGTCGAACACCTATCAGCAGCAACGAAAATTCCACGTGGCAAATGCCAGTATTGATCCGAGCAACCGTTTGCTTTGGAATTGGCCGCGGCGACGCTTGGAAGCCGAATCGATCCGCGACTCGGTTCTTGTGGTGACCGGTGAACTGGACAGGACCGTCGGCGGCGTGAGTATCCCGCCCGAACGCGAAGAACAGGCTCTTCGTCGCACCATCTATCTGTTCCAACAGCGCAGCAGCATGCCATCGGTGATGGAGATGTTTGATGCGCCGGAAGGAATCGCTAGTTGTTCGCGGCGTTCGGTTTCCACCGTGGCGCTGCAGCCTCTGTTCATGCTGAACAGTCAATTCATGGCTCGTCGCGCAGCAGCGCTGGCGAACGTCGTCGCGAAGGAGTCCGGTGACGATCTGCAACGACAGATTGAAGTGGCATTCCGTCGAACCCTTTCACGCGGGCCGGATGCGCGAGAACGAGAACTCGCGGAGAAGATTCTTCTGCCCGATGATGCGTCAAGACACTCGGGGCAAGATGCCAACAAGGGCGCTTCGGCCTCGCGGCTGACACAGTTCTGTCACGCGCTGCTGAACCTGAACGAATTCGTTTACATTCCATAAGACCCTCACTGTCGAAAGCCGAACATGCTGATACACCGTCGCAGGATGCTGCAGGAAAGTGCTCTGGGCTTTGGCTCGCTGGCGCTGACCTCGATGTTGCTTCGTGACGCTCAGGCGAACGATGCAAGTCCCACCGTTGCACCTGGCGCTCATCACCCGGCAACGGCAAAGAGCGTTATCTTTTTGTTCATGTCGGGCGCTCCCGGCCAAACCGACACCTTTGATCCCAAGCCGTCGCTCGCGAAACTGGATGGGCAACAGGTTCCGGATTCGATCGCGGCCACCGTGCCCAATATTCCGCGATCGGGCGTTGGTTCCAAACTGTTCGCATCCCCGTTTTCATTTCGCCAGTACGGCGAAAGCGGCATCCCAGTGTCTAGTCTGTATCCGCGCACGGCGGAGTTGGTCGACGACATGTGTATCGTTCGATCCATGAATCATCGCGTTCCTGTGCACGGACCGGGTGAGTGCATCGCGCTGACGGGAACCGGTGTAGGGGACCGCCCGAGCATGGGCGCGTGGATGAATTATGGTCTCGGCAGCGAAGCTCAGGATTTGCCGGGATTCATGGTGTTTCTGTCAAACGTCACCGGACCGCCACCACAGTTGCCTGGCTGGAGCGCTGGTTTTCTGCCGGCCCAGTATCAAGGCACTTTGGTCGACGGTCGCAAAGGCGTGCCGTACACCGACATGCCCAGCGGTTACACCGAAACAGATCGCCGGCGACAACTTGATTTCATCAGCGAACTCAACCATCGCCACATCGGGCGGCAGGGCCCCGACAGTGAACTGGAAGCCCGCATTGCGTCGTACGAACTGGGATATCGCATGCAAGCGTCTGCACCGGAAACGTTCGATCTTTCCCGCGAGTCTCAGCATACTCGTGAGATGTATGGCCTCGACCAAAAAGAAACGTCCGAATTCGGCACGCACTGTCTGCTCGCGCGACGCTTGGTCGAACGCGGAGTCCGTTGCATTCAACTTCGCAACGGTGGATGGGACGCGCACAGCGGTCTGGAGTCAAACCATCTCAAGGGAGGCAAACGGACGGACCAGCCGATCGCCGCGCTGTTGCAGGATTTGAAGCAACGCGGGCTACTCGAATCGACACTGGTGGTCTGGGGCGGCGAATTCGGTCGCACTCCAACTATCGAAGGGTCACGAACCGGAAAGAGCCGCGGCCGTGATCATTCGCCAGCCGGTTACACGATGTGGCTGACAGGTGGTGGCGTTCGCGGCGGTCAGATCATCGGTGCCACCGATGAACTTGGCTACGTTCCTATCGAGCGGCCACTGACGCCGGCCGACATGCACGCGACGCTTTTGCACGCGATGGGAATCGACCAGCACCGGTTGAGCTGGAACCATAACAACCGTGACGAAATTCCCACTGTCTTTGGTGGCGAAGTCATCCAAGAAGTTTTTGCATAACAACTCACATGGCTTGTTGCTCATGAACTAAACGCTCCCACTCGTTTTCCTGCTCGCGGCGGTTTCGAGTCCGGCGATTGACGGCGCCGAACCATTTCTAAATAAGACGGACTTGTTTACTGCGAAACAGGCAGCGTACGAAACGTATCGCGTCCCCGGTGTTGTCGTGACGAATTCGGGAACGGTGCTCACTCACTGCGAACCACGCGCGGGAGCCGATCGGATTGGGCTGGCATCGAAATCCTGTTGACACGAAGCTCCAACGGTCGGCGCACGTGATCCCCACCGCAGCGGATCGCAGATTGCGGAAAAGACACGGTGAACAACGCCGTGGCGATTGTTGAAACCGAATCGGGACGCGTGCATTTTCTGTACTGCGTTAACTATCACACAGTCCATTACATGTTTAGCGACGACGACGGGACGACGTTTAGCAAGCCACGCGAAATCACGTCGGATGCCGATACCTTCGCTCCGAAGAACCAAGAGTAGTGGGACCGAACGGCGGAATTTCAGCGTGAGTTCAAGTCATGCGACCGAGATCGCAATGAAACTATCGACATTGCTGTGAAAGCGTTTGAACTTTCTCAAAGTCTGCGGGAAAAGTGGGTTACGGCAGATGATGCCAAACGCCGAATCCTCGAAATCGAGTGTTTGAACGGCACTCTCGTCGACGTAAGTCTAGTCGTCACAACAAGAAAGCCCTTCGACCGATTGGCCGAAGGGCTCGCTTCGAAAGATAGTCGGGCTGACAGGATTTGAACCTGCGACCTCTGCACCCCCAGTGCAGCGCTCTACCAGGCTGAGCCACAGCCCGCTCACAAATTGTGGCAGTTGCCGCGTTGCGACTTCTACCACTCCCCAAGATGCTAATGAACTCTTGATGGGTTCGCTAGCCGACTTATTGGGAAAGATTCCAAGGTCTTTGGCCGGGTTGTTGGGCCTTGGCAGCGAACCGACTGGGCCGGTGGGACGTCTGGGAAAGCAGTGCGTTTTGATCGCCGTTACGTTTTGTGAATTGCTTCTGAACTTGGATCCGCGGATGCTTCGCGATTACTTCGACCTTCCGCTCAGCGTTCGGATCCTTTGCGTGGGGTCGCTGATCAATCGCGCCGGGTCGTTTGTAGTCATCTTTTTGACGATCTACGCCAGCGAACAACTGAATTTTGGAGTTTCGTTCGCAACCGCCTGCGTCGGTGTGCTGGGTTTGGGCGCGATGGTGGGTTCGATCGTTGGTGGGCACCTGGCTGATTTGATCGGCCGCCGAACGGTCATGCTGATCGCATTGCTGGGTGGCGCGTTGATGCTGCTGATCGTTGGATGGCAGACCAACCGTTGGGCGTTCATGCTGGCAGTCGGAGCGTTTTCTTCACTCGCCGAAATGTACCGGCCCGCCGCGTCAGCGATGATTGCCGACGTGGTAACGGTCAAGCAGCGTGCACATGCGTTTGCACTGATGTACATCGCGATCAATTTGGGCTTTGCCATCGCGCCGACTTTGGGTGGCGCTTTGGCGTCCTACTCGTTCCAGCTTCTGTTTGTTGGCGATGCGGTGACGATGTCAGCCTACGGCGTGATTGTATTGTTGATGATCAAGGAAGCATTGCCGTCAGAAACATTGCCGTCAGAAACATTGCCGTCAGAAACGGGAAAGCGATCCACGGCCAAGCCCGGCGTGGCAAACGGACGGAGTGAGCAGCGTGGCGGTGGCCGGCGAGTGACGCTGCGTGAAGCCGTTCGTCACGCGGTTGTTGATTTGCCGTTCATGGGATTTTGCTTTGCGACGCTTTTGATTTCGCTGGTGTTTATGCAGTGCATGTCGACGCTACCGATCTACATTCGATCGTGCGGATATAGCAATTTGGAATTCGGATTGTTGATGTCGATCAATGGCATTTTGATCTTCATTTTACAGTTGCCCGTGACGCAGTATTTGAGCCGATTCAATGCGATGTCGACGGTGCTGGCTGGCGGGATTCTGATCGCGATCGGTTTTGGAATCACCGGAGCGGGCGTCGGCATTGCGTTTTTGACGTTGACGATTTGCATCTGGACGGTGGGCGAAATTTTGCAGTCTCCTTTCAAGCATGCCATTGTGACTCAGCTGGCTCCGATCAATCTGCGAGGCCGGTACCTTGGGATTTACAGCATGAGTTACGCATTGGCGTTGACGATCGGTGCACCCGCCGGTGGCGAGATTCTGACTCGATTGGGTTCCGGGAAATTGTGGCTGATTTCTGCGTTTGTCTCGGCGCTAGCCGTTTTGGTTTATGCATTGATCCATCGTTCGGTGACGGTTCGCGTGGCGACAGCGATGGCGGACGAGGCCTAGCGGAAGTGCGGTTTTCGTACCGGGAGAGCCGTGGTAGCGTTTTGGCACGCACCGCGTCGGTTGATGCGGTGAGATGGAAACGCGAGCCGTCGAAACGAAAGAGAAACGTCAATGAATTTTGCAGACCGATTGGCTGCGGCCGTCCAACGTACCGGTAGCGTGACTTGTGTGGGCTTGGATCCGCGTAAGGCTCAGTTGCCTGCGGTGATTCGCAATTCTGTGGCAGACGAATCGGCGGACGCCTGGGCGGCAGCGTACACGCAGTTTTGCAAAGAAATCATCGACGTCGTCAAAGACATCGTGCCTTGCGTGAAACCTCAGGCGGCTTTTTTTGAACAGCTTGGGCCGGCGGGGATGGTCGCTTTGGGGCAAGTGATTCGGTACGCCCATGGAAAAGGTTTGCTGGTGATTACCGACGGCAAGCGCAATGACATTGGCAGCACGGCGACTGCGTACGCACAGGCCTATCTGGGCGCCGGCGATCGGAGTCCTTGGGGAAGCGATTCTTTGACGGTCAGTCCTTACCTGGGGCAAGACAGCTTGGAGCCGTTTGTGAAAATCTGTGATCAGCGCGAAGCGGGCGTCTTTGTGCTGGTCAAAACGTCGAACCCTGGCGGCGGATTACTGCAAGACCGCGAAACCGACGGGCAAACGGTTTATCAACGCGTCGCAGCGTTGTTGACGGAGCTGAATCAGGGGCGAATCGGTGAATGCGGATACGGGCCCATGGGGGCTGTCGTGGGGGCGACTTATCCGGAGCAATTGGTGGCGATGCGAGCAGCGATGCCTCAGAGTTGGATCTTGATTCCCGGGTTTGGTGCCCAGGGTGGTGCAGCGGACGACGTGCTGGGTGGTTTCGATTCGAAAGGACTCGGTGCGGTCGTGAACAGCTCCCGGCACATCATTTTTGCACACGAACGCGAGGAATTTCGCGAAAAGTATGGCGATGCACAGTGGCAGCAGGCCGTCGAGGCGGCGACAAACCAGATGAATCAGCAACTTGGGACAATCGTCAAGGTTTAGGCGTATCTATCAACGCTTTGACGCGTTCAAACGCGAGGTGACAGCTGGCTGTTTCGCAATCGGCTGCGTCATCGGCGGCGGGTTCAATGCGACGCAGAGCCCCCGGGCAACTTGTTTAGCCTCAAACTCTGCCCAGAAAGGCTCAACTGGCACTTCCCAAAACGACGATTCTTCGGTATTCTCCGCGATTCCATGCGGCAGGATGCTGACCAGAAATAGACCCAAAAACGATCAGAAAGAAGAACGATGGGTAATAAAATCAAAACCCACAAAGGCACCAAAAAACGCTTTCGCTTGACCGCGAAAGGCAAAGCAATGCACCGTGCAAGTGGCACCAGTCACTTGGCTCGGGGATTGTCCAAGAAGCAACGTCGTAATTTGCGTGGCACCAAGGCCGTTGCTACGTGCATGGAAAAGACCATCCACGCTGCCTTGAACGGCAACAGCTATTAATCCATTTGCCTGAGTGGATTTCGTCAGAAATCTGCTCGAACATGGGTTTTGGCAAGATCCGCAGTATCTTCCTTACGGAAAATTTCCAATCGAGATGGTTGGGCAAAACATCGGCGACATGAACGAAGGGTGATCGCACCTGTTGTTCATGATTTCCGGGGCCTGAGCCACACACCTCCCCCCAAAGATTCAAAGCTAGGATTCGAGACAATGCGTACTACTAAAGGTGCAGCTCGTACTAAGTCAAAGAAACGTCTGTTCAAACGTGCGAAGGGTTTTCGCGGCGGACGTGGTAATCTGACACGAACTGTCAAAGAAACGTTGCTTCGTAGTGGTGCGTATGCGTTCCGTGACCGTCGTGTTAAGAAACGCGAATTCCGCAAGCTCTGGATCATCCGCTTGAATGCCGCCGCTCGTCAGCACGGAATTCGCTACAGCGAATTCATTTTCGGACTGAAGAAAGCTGGCATCGAAATGGACCGCAAGACTCTTTCAGAGATGGCGATCCACGACGAAGCAGGCTTCAAAGATGTCTGTGACAAGGTCAAAGAGGCCTTGGCAGCCTAGGCATCATGTCGCTCCAAGATTTTCTTGCTTCGCTGGATGCGCTCCAGTGTGATGCCCAAAGTGCTTTCGATTCCGCCGATGACGCTGAATCGTTTGAGGCCGCGCGCGTTGCCTTTACGGGCGCCAAAAAAGGTCGCCTGAAAGACGTCCAGAAGCAAATGGGCGCTGTGCCCAACGAAGAAAAAAAGACCGCGGGACTGAAGCTGAACGAAGTCAAGTCGGCGATTCAAACTGCGCTCGAAACGGCGCAGTCGCGGCTCGGCGGCGGTGATGATTCAGGTGTCGATCCGACATTTGATCCAACCTTGCCGGGCAACCGACCGATCATCGGGCACATCCATCCGATCACGCAGACGATCAACCACTTGATGGAGATCATGGGGCGAATGGGGTTCGAGGCCGCTGAAGGCCCCGAGGTCGAGGATCCGTGGCACAACTTTGTGGCACTGAATATCCCCGAAGACCATCCGGCGCGTGACCCGCTCGATAACTTTTATTTGGCGACCGCTGCGGCTGCCAAAGCCGACCGCAACGTCGAAGGCGAGCAGCTGCTGAGAAGCCAGACCAGCACGGTCCAGATTCGGATCATGGAAGAACGTCAGCCGCCGATTCGCATCATTTCTCTCGGCCGTGTCTATCGACCTGATCAGCCCGACGCAACGCACTTTCCGATGTTCCATCAGATGGAAGGGTTGTTGGTCGATAAGAACGTGACGATGGCGAATCTGAAAACCGTTCTGCGCGTGTTTGCGACCAACTATTTGGGCGACGACGTCGAGATTCGTTTTCGCCCGTCGTTCTTTCCGTTCACCGAACCGAGTGTCGAAGTCGACTTTCTCTGGGACGGAACGTGGATTGAATTCGGCGGCGCCGGCATGATCGATCCGAACGTGTTTAAAGCTGTTGGTTACGATCCCGATGAAGTGTCCGGCTTTGCGTTTGGGTTAGGCGTCGAACGGCTGTGCATGCGTCGTCACGGCATTACCGATATTCGAGATCTGTACAGCGGCGACCTCCGGTTCTTGCGACAGTTTTAGCAAAGCGTTCAGTTGCCAGCCGCAAGCGTTTGCTTTCGGCGTACTGCCTCGGCGTCGACCTGCTTTTCTCCCTGCCCCTCTCCCTTTAGCTCCCTGCGTCCTCATGCTTGTTTCTTGGAAATGGCTCTCCAAATACGTTGATCTTTCGATGGATCGTGAGGAGTTGGAGACACGCCTAAGTCTGTCGGGGCTGAATCATGAAGGCACCGAAATTGTCGGTGGCGATCCCGTCATCGATTTGGAAGTCACCAGTAATCGTGGAGACTGTCTGGGGCACCTGGGCGTGGCGCGAGAGATCGCGGTGCTTTACGGGACATCGGTTAAGACACCAGAAGTGGTCATCAGCGAGTCCGACGAAGCGGTCGATTCATTGCTGAGCGTAGAGAATCAATTCATCGACGCGTGTCCACGATACACCGCGCGGGTCATCAAAGGGGTGCGCGTTGGGCCGAGTCCTGATTGGATGGTCGAAGCATTGGCTGCGGTGGGCATTGCGAGTGTGAACAACGTGGTCGACTCGACGAACTACGTGACAATGGAATGCGGTCAGCCGCTGCACGCGTTTGATTTTGCGAAAGTCGCTGGTGCCAAGATTGTCGTTCGTCCCGGAAAAAAGGACGAAAAATTCCGCGCGATCGATCACAAGGATTATCAACTTGATGATTCGACGTGTGTCATCGCCGACGCAAAACAGGCCGATGCGATCGCGGGTGTGATGGGCGGAGCGGAAAGCGAAGTCGATGAGAGCACAACGGATTTGGTTATCGAAGCGGCTGTGTTTACGCCGCTTGTCGTGCGCCGCGCAGCGAGAAAACTAAAACTACACAGCCCGTCGTCGTATCGGTTCGAGCGTAAAGTCGATCCGGTCGGTGTTGACTGGGCCAGCCGACGTGTGTGCCAACTGATCCAGGAGCTGGCCGGTGGTGAGGTTGCCAAGGGAGTCATCGATACTGCGCCCGAAATCGCTGATCGTGAATCGATTACGCTGCGTAGCGGTCAGGTCAAACGTATCCTTGGAATCGACATCGACCCGCAAGAAATTACGCGGATCTTGAACGAACTTGGTTGCACAGCAGACGGTGACGATAGCGACCAGGGCATCAGCTACGTACCGCCGACTTGGCGTCACGATTTAACACGCGAAGCTGATCTGATCGAAGAAGTCGCGCGGATTTATGGTTACGACAAAATCCCCGAAGACGCTCCGATTCCAGTCGCGCCGAGTGAAAAACGTCCGTTTGATGTCGCCATGGATCGCGTCCGTGCCGTATTGACTGCGGCTGGAATGAGCGAGGCGATGACGCCTAGTGTTGTGACGGCAAAGGTCGATGATTCACTGAGTCCTTGGACTGACAAACCGGCTTTGCAAACACAGACCCAAATGCTGAAAGGCTCCAAACGACTTCGCCGGACTTTGATCCCAAGTCTGTTGCAAGGTCGCGCGAACAACTGGGCGACGGCCAGTATCGAAGCCAACTTGTTTGAGATCTCGCACATCTACTTGCCAAGTGACGCCGGTGACACGCTGCCTTCGGAGCAGTATTCGCTAGGTCTTGTCGCAGGCGGTGATTTTTTTGACCTCAAAGGGATCATCGAATCACTGATTTTGCGAATGGGGATCAGCGAACCAGCGAAAGTCACTCCGGTCGAACGACCTGGTTTTGCCAAAGGCGGCGCGGTTGAGTTGAGTCTCGGTGACGCACCGCTGGGTTATCTTGGCGTGGTCGATCCCAAGGTTTTGAAACAATGGAAATTGCCCCATCCAGTCGTTGCAGCGGAGTTGTCATTGCCGGCTCTGTTGGACGCTTCTCGGTTGGTTCCGCAGCAGCAAAGCGTCAGTGCTTTTCCGTCGGTGCAGCGCGATCTTAATTTTGTGCTGGCCGAATCCGTTCGCTGGAGCGAAATGGAAAACGTCGTTCGCTCTGCCGTAGGTGACGACTTGGCCGATTTGGTTTACGTCGAAACCTACCGTGACGAGAAGAAAGACGGTAAAGGCACGAAGCGGTTGCTGTTGTCTGTCGTGCTGCAGAAATCCGACGACACTCTGAGCGGCGATCAAGCGGATGCTCTGATTCAGAGCATCGTTGCATCGTGCGAAAAAAAGCTCTCGGCAAAGTTGTTGTCGTAAAGCAATCCTTGAAACATGTTGCCCACGTGATCGCGGGCCTGCTCGAAGGAAGCCTCGCGTCGGCGTGACCGAGAATCGACGTCAGAAGATCTAATCGCCGTGATCTGCTCGGCGTCGCACCAGTGGGCATCTGACTTTTGTCAGAAAAATTCGTGGGCATCTCGATGGGGTTGAATTGTGCATCTAGTGGTCGTTTGATCATTGGGTTGGGGCGGCACGTCTGGTGAAGTTAACCGTCCGCGGTTGTCCGCCGCGCAAGATGCTGAAAGCCCGCTTCTGACGCGTCATCGCTTGCAACGGCAGTTGATTCCTTGATTGGAAACTGAATCGCAAGGCGGTGTTTCTTGGGGGACGATGGAGGGCGTTGGTTGCCTGGCAAGCTGAGTGAGGCAATCCGCAACCGTTGCGTTCGCGTTTTACTTTTGCAGCGCTTTCCCCCGCCTGGTGTGCTAGAACCTCTTTTGAAATTTTGAGGCGACAAAGTTGAACGCGCGTTTTTTGGAAGTGGATCACTCTCAATCAGGCCAGCTCGATGCCCAGCGACGGAAGTTTATCGGTTGCGAAAATTCGCAAGACCATTCTATTTTCCGTGTTGTTGGTGGGAGGGGTAGCTCTGGCCTACGACCACTTGGTTGCTAGACCGGCGGTCGCGGCCGCCTACGATCAGATCACCCAAGAGAGCCGAAAACTAAATGGCCAAGCGGGCGAAACGTTTTCGAATGACGACGTACGTAAGTTGCTTGGCAAGGAACCGGCGGAAGAGTTCCGTGACGGCCTAGAGTATGTCGAAGTCTACGACTTCTCAGGCGGTCTTCCTGGCTGTCCGCATCGACTGTACGCGGTTTTTAAGACCATCGGGTCCAGCAAGCTTTTCTATCGCCATGCGAAGTTTAAGTTTGAAAGTCGGTATGAAGTTTCGCCCATCGCAGACAGCTTCGTTCCGTTTCATACGGTCAAAGAGTACGCGGAATACGACGCGGCTCGACGTCGCTATGAAGAAGAGACGCGAGAACAGCGGGAAGAGTACTTTCGCGCTCATGGAGCAACCCAGTCGTACGATCGCGAGTTCTTTACCACGATGTTTGCTCTGCACGACTATGACGGTGATGGCGAGCTGAATCAGGATGAAATGCCGCCGTTTATTCAACAGCAAATTGTCTATTTCGATTTGGACGGCAGCCTTACCGTCTCGCTTGATGAATTGGATGAGCGGCTGACAGGTTTGAAAGCCGAATTGAGCGGACAGCAGGCAGGAGGCTTTGACGTCGAGACTGTCAATCAAAAAGAATCGGACTCAGCGACTAGCGCTCCGGCGGATGCAGAAATAGGCGTTTAGCGGGTGTCTAGCTGGCGTCGAAAGGGCGTCCAGTGGTGAGTAAATCGCGACAAAATGCTTGGGAATCGGAAAGAACCTTTCGTTTACGGATTTCGCGCCCCCTATTGCTCGTTGCTCAGCCTTGTGAGATAGCCGAGAATTGCTCGGCTGGCGGTGAGCGTCATTGGGAATTTGCCACCGGTCAATTGCTCCTTCTTTGGGGCTCCCATTCCCAGGGCTCCTAATTCCCTGTTTGGAGTGCGATCCGATGCCAGTCAAAGAAATGCCCGAAAGTCCTTCTCCTGTTTTGTCGGCAACCGACAATTCAGGTTTCAATCCAACCAACCAAAGAACAATGTCCGCTACTGATTCCGATCATGGCTTAACGATCGATGAAGATCACCAAACCGTCCGCGAGGAGAAAACGGTGTACGTCGCATCCCCGTCGATGTTTCGTAACCACCCGATAGCGTTTGTGTTGACCTGCGTGCTGTGTTTGGTGGGCGTCGGACTGCCATTTATGTTGGCGTGGTGGATCCGATCAAAATCGACCGAACTTACCGTGACTGACTTGCGCACACGGTTGCACCGTGGTTGGCTGAGTCGGTCGATCACCGAAGTCTGGCATCGCGACGTTCGCAATGTGCAGTTGCATCAGTCGTTTATCCAACGGATTTTTGATGTGGGTCGAATCGGGGTCAGTAGTGCTGGCCAAGACGGCATTGAAATCGATGTGTCAGGATTGCGAAATCCTGACCAGATCAAAGGGATCATCGACGAACACCGAGCGATTGCCAAAGACGCTTAGTAGCGATCCGGCGGCCCGTCGCTGGCGACGAAATTTGTATGCCGACTTTTAACAGCAAAAACGCAGGACGATGTTGATCGCCCTGCGTTTATCTGTGTGGTGATTTGCGTCGCTCTTTGCAGAGCCGATCGGGACTAGCCCATCAAGCTTTTCAGCATGGGCACTTTGTCCAAGATCTGTTTCATCACATCATCGCCGACTTTGTCCTGAATAAACTCCACGATCGTCGAAGCAAAACCGCCGAACTGATCGGTGTTTAGTCCGGCGGATTTCAGTGACGCGGCCATTCCCAGGGCGTCCCCTGCCTTGTCGCCCAAGAGTCCGGACGCCATGCCGGTGAGGGATCCCATCAGGCCCCCTCCATCACTGCCAGCGGCCTGTTCGCTCTCGGCTGCCACGGCAGCGTCGCTTGCACCAGGGATCGCGCCAGAGATCTTGTTGAACAGGTCTTCGCCGGCATGTTCTTTGACCATCGCCATGGCTTTGCCAGTCGCTGCGTTGGCTGTCGAAGCGTCAATTCCAAGCTTGCTGGTGAGCTGCTGAATCAATTCATCCATCTGAAAATTTCCATGTTAAGAATTAGGGCATCAAAATTACGTTTGAGTCAGTAAATCATTGCGATTTTTCAGCTGCCTGACCACCTCGGGGCAAAGTCATCGATTGGTGCCAATGTCGATTTTCGCAGGCATTTGCGAATGTTTTGCCGACGGGCGTTTCGTGGCGGTCGAAGTCGACCGACGGAGGTCGAAGCGCTGGGCATTCTGGCTTGGCGAATTCCTTGCATGAGTGGCGTCAGATCTCCAGGAAAATGCATTCCTGCGCTGCCTATTTTGCCTAGGTTGATGCGTACCGCAGAGAGTCGTAAGAAAATATCGTTTTGAACATGTTTTCCACTTTTGAGACAGTTGCATCGTGGTGATGCGTGTAAGGTGCTGACACCAAATGGTTTACGGATAAAAACGCAGTCGGGCGTTTCGCTGTGACGAGTTGTCGATCGTGACGTAAGTGTCGCTCTTCAAGGGACTTAAGCGTCGGCGAGGTTATGATTGACACGGCCAAAGTAAATCATAAGATTCCCCCGGTTCACCCACATGTAGTTAGTTGCGGCAAACAACTTACTACCGGTAGTGCTTTCAATACAGATTCACTCAATTCGCGTCCTGGAGCATTCAATGAGGAATGCCAGTGACCCACCGAGGATCTGGGACAGCAATCCGAGCGTGAGCAACCGTACACATTTCTTCAGTTAAAATTGGTTGGTTGAGCCGTTTCGCGAGGACCGCGAACAATAACTTGACGGCACGATCAATCGCACGGATGACCCAAGGAGTCTCTCAAGCATGGCTACCGTATTGCCTTCTTCCACTGCCACCGATTTGTCCAACGACCCTGCGATTGAACGAGTCAACTCTCAACAGGGCGTCGACTACGCGTCCTCCCAATTCGGGACCCGCCTACGCGGCGACCGAGCCGGATTGAAGATCGATCCGACTTTTTGTCCTGCCGACGGACGTACCCCCTTTGCGACCACCGAATGGGATTTACGAAGCGCTGCGATCAAAGATGAAAGCGGCAACGCTTTGTTTGAACAGCACGACTGCGAAGTCCCGTCGGATTGGAGCCAATTGGCGACCAATGTCGTCGTTTCAAAGTACTTTTACGGCGATCCGAACAACGAAGGCGAACGCGAAAAGAGTGTTCGCCAGCTGATCCACCGCGTCACGCGGACGTTGACTGACTGGGGTCTCCAGGACGGCTACTTTGATACCCCCGAAGACGGCGAAAACTTCTACCGCGACCTGACCTGGTTGTGCCTGCATCAGCACGGTGCGTTCAATAGCCCGGTTTGGTTCAATGTCGGTCTGCACGCTCAATACGGCGTCGTCGGATCGAAATGCAACTGGTACTGGGACCAGGAAACGCAATCGACCGCTCAGCCGGACAACCCTTACGAATACCCGCAGGGGTCGGCCTGTTTCATCCAGTCGGTGGATGACAACATGGAAGACATCATGCGGTTGGCTTGCAGCGAAGCGATGTTGTTCAAGTTCGGCTCCGGAACGGGCACCGACCTGTCGACCATCCGGTCACAGCGCGAGCGTCTCTCGGGCGGCGGAACTCCGTCTGGCCCATTGTCGTTCATGCGTGTCTATGACTCGATCGCTGGTGTGGTCAAAAGCGGCGGCAAGACTCGTCGTGCTGCCAAGATGCAATCGCTTAAAGTTTGGCACCCGGATATTCTTGAGTTCATCGAGTGCAAATGGGCCGAAGAAAAGAAAGCTCACGCTCTGATTCGTGAAGGCTACGAGTCGAACTTCAACGGTGAAGCTTACAGCAGTGTCTGCTTCCAAAACGCTAACCTTTCAGTGCGTTTGACCGACGACTACATGGCTTCGGTTCGCGACAACCAACGTTTTCAGACTTGTTGGATCAGCGACAAACTGACCGAGCCAGCCCCCGAGTATGATGCTCGCGAATTGTTGAACAAAATGGCTGAGTGTGCTTGGCACTGCGGTGACCCCGGCGTCCAGTACGACACGACGATCAACAAGTGGCACACTTGCCCTAACAGCGGTGCAATCAACGCGTCGAACCCATGTAGCGAATACATGTTCTTGGACGATACGGCCTGCAACTTGGCATCCATCAACTTGATGAAATTCTTGCAAGCCGATGGTTCGTTCAATGTTGAACGTTTTCGTGCTGCATCGCGATTGTATTTCATCGCTCAAGAGATTTTGGTCGATCACGCTAGTTATCCTACCGAGCCGATCGCTCGCAATTCACACGCTTACCGACCACTGGGCCTTGGCTACAGTAACTTGGGTAGCGTTGTGATGACCGGTGGCATGGCTTACGACTCCGATGCTGCTCGGGGTCTTTGCGGATCGCTGACCGCCTTGCTGCACGGCGAAGCCAACCGCACCAGTGCGGAATTGGCCAGTGTCGTCGGCACGTTTGACGGCTACAGCGAAAACGAAAAGTCGATGCTGAACGTCATGCAAATGCACCGCTCAGCTTGCGAAGAAATCAACGACAGCGGTCCACCAGAACTGAAGGAAGCGGCTCGCAAGTTGTGGGACGATGTTCTGCAAATCGGCGAGAAGTATGGTTTCCGCAACGCTCAGGCGACTGTGCTGGCACCGACCGGTACGATCAGTTTCATGATGGACTGTGATACGACCGGCATCGAGCCTGACATCGCGCTTGTGAAGTACAAGCAACTTGCTGGTGGCGGGATGCTAAAGATCGTTAACCAAACGGTTCGATTGGGACTGCAAAAACTGAATTACTCGCAGCCCGAAATCGACGTCATCCTGAAGTTCGTCGACGAAAATGACACGATCGAAGGTGCACCAGGATTGAATCCCGAGCACTTGTCGGTCTTTGATTGTGCGTTTCAACCAGCCAACGGTGTCCGCAGTATCGCCTGGCAAGCTCACATCACGATGATGGCGGCCGCGCAGCCGTTCTTGTCCGGTGCGATCAGCAAGACGGTCAACATGCCAAACGATGTTACTCCCAAGGACATCGCCGACGCTTACTTCTGGGGTTGGGAACTGGGGCTCAAAGCGATCGCGATCTACCGCGATGGCAGCAAGCAGTCGCAGCCACTGAACACGAAGAGCGAAGAGGGCGAGGACAGCAGTGCAGCGGCAGCAGGCACGGTCAAAACGGTCGAGAAGATCGTCTACAAGCCTCGCCGCGAACGGTTGCCTGACACGCGTCAGAGTTTGACCCACAAGTTCACGATCGCTGGTCACGAAGGTTACTTGTGCGTCGGACTTTATCCTGACGGTCGACCGGGTGAAATTTTCATCACGATGGCCAAAGAAGGGTCAACCATCGGCGGCATCATGGACAGCTTCGGCACGGCATTGTCGATCGCTCTTCAGTACGGCGTGCCAGTGGAAGTCTTGGTCAACAAGTTCAGCCACACTCGGTTCGAGCCGATGGGACATACGTCGAACAAGGACATTCGCATTGCCAAGAGTGTCGTGGATTACATCGCACGCTGGTTGGGGCTGACTTTTATGAGCGGCCATGATGGCGTTTCGATGAAGCAGGATACGACCAGCAGCGGTAACGGGCCCGACGTCGCGACGACCAACGGCAATGTCGGTAGCCCCGTGATGGATGGTTTGAAAGCCGACGCCGGAGCGGCTGTCGCATTGGCCGAACGTGCGACATTGTTGGCAAGTTTCACCGAGCCAAAAAACGGTGACTCCAGCGGTCACACCAACGGCAATGGCCAGGGCAAAGAGTCCGGTCGCGGTGATCAGTTTGCACGCTTCCAAATGGATGCTCCCTCCTGTGACAATTGCGGGAGCATCACAGTACGAAACGGTAACTGCTACCTCTGCCACAACTGCGGTGCCAGCATGGGTTGCAGCTAAGAAATCTGCTATCCATTGAAAAACCAAACGCCACCCAATTTGGGTGGCGTTTTTTATTGGGTCACGACGTTGATTCAATCGCGTCGCGTTTGTCGTTCAACTGCGACAGCCCATTGCAACGGCAGCCGCTGTGGGCAGCCTAATTGGCCGGCTGAAACGGAGCCGAGGGTGCCATGATGCTCTGTCCAGATGCGTCATGCAGCTGAACGGATTGTTGCGTTTGGCCGGTTGGCTGTGAATGAATGCTTGGCTGCGAATGAATCGTTGTCTGCGACGGCATCGAGTACGACGAGTGAGACTGCGGATAGACCTGCGATGGCGACGGCACCACGTTGGCTTGCATGTAGTCAATCAACCGCTCGCTGACGCCTTGTTGGTGCAGGCCAATGATGTCGTTGACCGATAGAGCGTGGCTCATTCCGTTGAGCTGGATTTGTGCTGCGACCATCGATTCGGTCAATCCACTTCGTAGCATGTTTAGCACGTCGACCTGCGTCATCGGATGCGCAACTTGGCTGACGGGCGGTGCAACCGGAACAGGAACCGGCACGATGATCGGTGCAGGTTGCGGATACACAGGTTGTGGATAGATAGGGTAATGGTGCGGCGGTTGCGGGTGGGTGTAGCGTGGCGGGTTATGATAGTGCTGCGAATGTTCGATGCGGCTATCTTTGTTTGCTCCAATGTTGCTCCCGATCACGGCACCGGTGACTCCTCCGATCGCAGCTCCCACGCCCTCGCGATTATTTCGATCACCAATTGCCGCGCCAATGGCGGCTCCGGCTAGTCCACCGATGATGGTGCCGCGACGCCGATGGCGGTTGAACTGTGCGCTGGCGGTGCTGGCGACAAAGCAAACAAGCAAAGCGGCCATTACGATTCGTTTACACACAGCAACCACCTTTTGGTCAAAAGAACTAGCAATACATCGACTGTTCAATGATGACTCGCTCTTTAAGGTGTTGCGGATTAAAAAAGCCTTTCCGAATCCGGCTTCTAGAGCGACGGTAGCCATTGGTCGGTTCGTAGCGATTTTGCGGATGCCATTTCGAGACGCGTGTATCATGGCGAGTGTTCGATGGCGACCGTTGGCCAATTCACTGAGCGAGAATTTTCATGACTGATCAACCAAATCCTCCCGGCAACATTTCTTGGGTTGACCTCACCGTTGGTGGCGAGAGTAACGCAGAAGAGGTCAGAGATTTCTATCAGCAAGTTGTCGGTTGGACCCACGAGCCGGTCGACATGGGAGACTATCAGGATTTCTGCATGCAATCGTCGGATGGGCAGGTCGTCGCGGGGATCTGTCACGCACAGGGTGCCAACGCGGATCTACCGACCACGTGGCTGGTCTATATCACCGTTGCCGACATCCAGGCATCGATCGCCAAATGCCAAGCGTCCGGCGGCCAAGTCGTGAAGCCCATCGCAAAAGTTGGCGGGGGGCAATTTGCTGTTTTGAAAGATCCAGCTGGGGCGGTGTTTGCGGTCTACCAAGCGGTCAGCTAGCTGATCGCCTTGCCGCGGTTGCGTCGCAGTTGTCCACAGGCCGCATCAATCTCGCCGCCTTTGCGCTGTCGGAATTTGACGTTGATGCCGCCCGCTTCTAGCACTTCGCGAAAACTAGCGATCGCCTGTTTGTTTGGCGTTTGGTAGGGCAGCCCATCGACAGGGTTGTAAGGGATCACGTTGAGCATCACGTTGCGATGACGGAGGATCGAAACAAGTTCTTTGGCGTTGTCGTCGGAATCGTTAAGGCCGCCCAGCAATACATATTCAAACGTCAGGCGTCGGCCATTGGCTTCAAAGTACCGGTCCGCTGCATCCAGAACGGCATCGATACCAATGTTTTTGTTGACGGGCACCAATTGAGTTCGCAGATCGTCATTGGGTGCGTGCAGGCTGACGGCCAAGTTGTAAGGCACGCCACTGTCCGCCAGGCGGTCGATCGCCGGCGGCAGTCCTACGGTGCTGATCGTGATCCGCCGCGGGCTGATGCCAAGTCCTTCGGGGGATTTTGCCACGGACAGTGCGCCCAGGACGCGATCCAGATTCGCCAAGGGTTCTCCCATGCCCATCATGACGATGTGGCTCAGTCGTTCGTCTGCTGACAAGCGGGCCTGCAGGCGAAGCATTTGTTCCAGGATCTCGCCTCGCGTCAGGTTGCGGTCGACACCGTCCAATCCGCTTGCGCAAAAGACACAGCCCATTGCGCAGCCGACTTGGCTACTGACACAGATACTGCGTCGAATCCCATCACGCAGCAACACACATTCGACTTCGCCACCGTCGGGCAGTCGCACCAGCAGTTTTTCGGTTCCATCGCTGGACGAAACGGCTTCGCTTTCGCTGGCGGCATAAATCACAAACGATGCTTCCAGCAATTCGCGCAGCGGTTGCGGCAAATTCGTCATCTGCTGAAAGTCGGTCGCCCGCTGTTGGTAGACCCAGTTCTGAACTTGCTTGGCCCGAAAACCGGGGTGTCCGTTCTCTTTCAACCAAATCTGAAGGTCGTCGGTATCCAAGTCCAAAAGATGACGACGCGTGTCCCCGGTAGGGGATTCGCTGGAGGTCGAATTCGGCTGGACAACGGGAAGGTTCACGGCAGGTTGTGTCGGCAAAAGAAGTGCGATGCGGTAAGTTAACGCTGAAGGTCGGGAGTCTTGTCGATGCGGCAGCGACTCTCGAATAAATCTCGCGAGAAACAGTCGTCGTTAAAACCTATCGAAAGTGTACCCACAGAATGTCTTTACCCGAAGTCAACAAAGATGCCGCTTTGGACCGTTTCTTGGCGATCACGCAGATTCCCGGCCGTAGCGGCGAGGAAGCGGACGTCGCCAAGGCGATTGAACAGCTATTTCTGAGTGCGGGCGTCGATGCAGCCAATATCCGTTACGACGGCGCTGAAACGCGGACGGCTCTGGCTGGGAACTGCGGCAATTTGATTGTGACGCTGCCAGGCAGTGGCAAAGGCCCGCGTACGCTGCTGTCTGCTCACATGGACACGGTGCCGATTTGTGTGGGAGCAAAGCCGGTGGTCGATGGCGATGAAGTCAAAAGCAGTGCCCCGACAGGCTTGGGAGCCGACGACCGCAGCGGATGCACGGCGATCGCCACCGCCGCGATCGAACGACTGCAGCGGGGGGACGAGAATTTTCCGCCGGCGGTGATTGCGTTTATCGTGCAGGAAGAAATCGGGTTGCACGGCGCACGAAACTTGGACGTCAGCTGCGTTGGGCACGTCGATCGTGCGTTTAACTTCGATGGCGGCACGCTGGAGAAAGTCACCAAGGGCGCGATTGGCGGGGAACGAATGACGATCAAACTGGCTGGCATTCCATCGCACGCGGGCGTGGCACCCGAAAAAGGCGCCAGCGCGATCGTGATGGCGGCCAAAGCGATCGCCGATCTGGACGCTCGCGGATGGCTGGGGAAAGTCGAACAAGATGGCGGTGTCGGTACGTCAAACGTCGGTGTGATAAACGGTGGTGAAGCAACGAACGTCGTCACCCCGGAAGTCACGCTTCGAGCCGAAGCTCGTAGCCACGACGCGGCGATGCGAACCAAGATCGTCGCCGAAATTCGCGCCGCATTCGAACAGGCTGCCGCATCTGTCGCCAACGATCAGGGGTATGCCGGCACCTGCGAATTTTCGTCCAACGTGGACTACGAAGCGTTTTCGTTGGCGGACGATCATCCTTCGATCGCCGCCGCCATGCACGCATTGCGAGTGGTCGGACGCGAACCGTATGTCGACATTGCAAACGGCGGATTGGATGCCAACTGGCTTTTCCGCCACGGGATCGAAGCCGTTACGCTTGGCTGCGGCCAGCGCAACATTCATACCGCCGACGAGAGACTGAACATCGCGGACTACTTGGATGCGTGTGCGGCCGCGACTTGGTTGATCACCGACGGAGCAAACGGCGATGAATGATGACGATCACGTCTGTTTGTGTTTCCACGTTACCCGTCACAAGGTAATGCAGTTTATCCGTGCGGAGAGACCCAAGAAGGCCAGTCAGTTGTCGGAGTGTTACGGAGCAGGAACGGGCTGCGGTTGGTGCCGGCCGTTCTTGGAAAAAATGATGCAAGAGTCCGACCCTGCCGAAGCCGAACTCCCCGAAGCAAGTGTCTATGCCAAAGAGCGAGCCACCTACCGACAGAAATGACCTTTGTCGATGGCGGCATTTTCTGTGTTGCATTTCCTGTTTTGTGAAAGCGGCTCGTCTGTTTTCGAACTTCACGCTGACGCTCCTTCGTTTCATCCCATCGCACGGTGCTTGTTCGATAAGATCTTATGATGCTTGCCAACGCCATTGCCGAAACGCCTGATGCTGTCCCGGCCGTTGCCCCGGCTGCTGTTTTGATCACGAATGATGCCGTCGTCCTTGGCATTTTGATGGCGATTCTAGGGCTGGTTTTCTGGACCGCCAGTTCGTCGCATCGTTTTTGGAAAACGTTTTACGCCGTCTTTCCGATGCTGTTGCTGTGTTACTTTCTGCCTTCGCTGCTGACGTTTGCCAAGTTGGTCGATCCAGAGCAATCGAAGCTCTATTTTATGGCCAGCCGATATCTACTGCCTGCCAGTTTGGTGTTGTTGACGATCAGCGTTGATCTGCGCGAAATTTTGAAGCTTGGTCCCAAAGCCATCGTGATGTTTTTGACGGGCACCGTTGGTGTGGTGTTGGGCGGTCCGTTAGCGATATTGATCGTCGGTTCGGTACGGCCAGATTTGGTGGGCGGAGAAGATGCCGAAGCGGTTTGGCGAGGACTGTCGACCGTCGCGGGCAGCTGGATTGGCGGCGGTGCGAATCAAGCCGCGATGAAAGAAGTGTTTGGTCCCAGCGATTCACTGTACAGCGTTATGGTCGCCGTCGACGTGATCGTGGCAGAGATCTGGATGATGTTTTTGCTGATGGGTGTCGGCAAAGCGGATTGGATTGATGCCAAGTTAAAAGCGGACGCGAGCAGCGTGCGACGTCTGCAAGAGCAGATGGAGGAATTCAGTGAACGAGTTGCCAAAGTCCCGACTGCGACCGACCTCTTTGTGTTGCTGGGCGTGGCATTTGGTGTCACCGCGGTCAGTCACGCTGGCGGAGAGTTTTTGGCACGATGGATCGAAGCGAATCTTCCTTGGCTCAATCAGTTCAGCTTGAACTCGACGTTTTTCTGGCTGATTGTGTTGGCGACCACCGCTGGTGTCCTGTTGTCATTTACCAAAGCGCGCCAATTGGAAGGCGTTGGCGCATCGAAGATCGGTACCGTGTTTATCTTTGTCTTGGTCGCCACGATTGGGTTGAAGATGGACATTCGCGCGATCGCAAGCCACCCGGGGTTGTTCGCGGTGGGTGGCATTTGGATGGCGATTCACGTGGCGTTGATGATCGCGATGGCGTGGCTGATTCGCGCGCCGTACTTTTTTCTGGCCGTAGGCAGCAAGGCAAACATCGGCGGTGCAGCTAGCGCGCCGGTCGTTGCGGCTGCGTTTCATCCGTCGCTCGCACCGGTGGGAGTGCTGTTGGCTGTCCTGGGTTACGCCGTGGGGACGTACGGGGCGTACATTTGCGCGATCATGATGCAAGCGGTCTCGGCTACCTAGAATTGGCTTGCCGCGTGCTGCTGGCTTTTGTGTTTGTTGGGGCGCTGATTCAGTGCAACGCTTCCGTTGTCAGTGCTTCGCGAACCGTCCATCCCGATTCGAGCCGAGAGCGAAGTGCGGCAGGCGAAAGATCGACCTCGCGTGCCCACGCGGTTAGCGTTTGCGTTCGGCCTCTAAAACGAATGAGGTGCGAATTGGATTTCTGTTGAACGACATTGTCGCGGTGGACCCAGTGAACGTTCGAGGGTTTCCAGGCGGAAGTCGTTACCTTGCGTGATAGCTGATGATCTTTGGACGGCTTTGGGCCCACATCTTTGCGAAAGTTTTCGTACGATTGCCAGCGTTTGCATACGTTGTCGCTCTGGCGAACCTTTTCCCAGGCTCGGTATTCCGGCGAACCCCATTGGCCATGCGTGGTTGAGCGAACACCCAGGTCGGCATGACGACATTGGACGCACTGCGTCGACGTACCGCTGCGCAGATTGCAGCGGTAATAGTCAGCCACCGTTCCGCAGTCACACTGGCACTTCCACATCGGTGCAGATTCGCGATAGCCCGCGAAACCCAGCACCGTGAGTCGCCCGTATTGATGGCCTGTTAGATCAATGCGAATGCTCTTTGGGACCGGGATTGTTTTCACCTTCTTGGTGCTGCTTGGCTTGGGCATGTCATTCAGTTTAGTTGGTAAGGAAACACTCGCGTTTTTGCTTGGCGGCAACCCTGTCGATCGTGCTGTCGATGCCCCGTTGATGTCCTTGGCAATTCGCTTGCTGCGACACGTTGCGTTTCAGAAAGCTAGGCACACCAGATGTTCGGGCCTGTCGTATTGTAAATCACATGCCGGTATTCGTCACATGCACGGTCGATTGTGGTGGACCAGACAGCACTTTTCGTTAGCCATGTTGCGGGGCTGCGGTAAATCAGGCAGCTTATGCCATCGACCGCCCCTTTGCTTTTGAACACCAGTTTTGATGAACACACACTCTCAGCAATCTTCGGCGACGTTATCGGATTGGCTGGGGCTGATTCGGTTTAGTCATACGATTTTTGCATTGCCGTTTGCGGCACTCGCAACGGTGATGGCGTTTACTGCTCCGTTGCCTAGCGGCATTTCTCCGACATTTCGTTGGCAAGATATCGCGGGCGTTTTGTTGTGCATGGTGTTTGCGCGAAGTGCGGCGATGGCGTTCAATCGGTTGGTCGACCACAAGATCGATGCGGCAAACCCGCGAACTGAAAAACGGCATTTGCCAGCCGGTGTGCTTTCAAGGCAGAGTGTTTGGGTGTTTACTGTTTTGTGCAGCCTGGGATTTGTCGCTAGCACCGCGATCTTTTTGCCAAATTGGCTGCCATTGGCTGGTGCGATTCCCGTGTTGTTGTTTTTGTGCGGCTACTCATTAGCGAAGCGGTTCACGTCGGCGGCGCACTTGTGGCTGGGCGTTGCTCTGTCGCTTTCGCCGCTCTGTGCTTGGGTCGCGATTCGTGGCACGGAGTCGGTCGCCAATCCGGTGGATCTGTTGATTCCGTTTGTTTTGGCAGTCTCGGTTGCTGCCTGGGTGACGGGATTCGATATCATCTATGCATGCCAAGATGCCAGTTACGATGCCAAAGTCGGCTTGCACAGCGTGCCCGCCAAATTTGGAATTGCAGGAGCCCTGCGAATTGCGGCAGCGTCGCACGTCGTCATGTTGTTGGCATTGGTGTTGTTAGCGGTTGTCGGCGATAGGGCGGGATTGGGCTGGGTTTTCTGGCTGTTGCTGCTGTTTGTCGCGGGATTAGTGATTCGGCAGCATTCTTTGGTGCGCCCAGACGATTTGGACCGAGTCAATCAGGCCTTTTTCGATACCAACGCGGCGATTAGTTTGTCACTGTTGGTGGTCGGCGCAATTGACTGTTTTTGGGTCTAGCCCCAAGTTGCTTGCCGCGATCGTTCGCGGTTCTGTTAATGGGCCACGAAGCTCAACTTCTGATTCGAAATAGATGCTCATGAATACTGCCGACTACGCCGCTCGATTTCGCGAAATCCGTGACAAAGTTGAATCACAGGAACGCCTGACTTTGGACGACGGGATCTTTCTGTACGACCCCAAGGTGCCGCTTCAGGAAGTCGGCGAGCTGGCCAACCTGGTTCGCGAGCGAATGAATGGCAACGTCGGTTATTTCAACATCAACACGCACTTGAACCCAACGAACGTGTGCGTGTACCGCTGCCGGTTTTGTGCATTCCGAAGTGATTTGCGAGACCCCAAGGGTTACGCAATGAACGACGAGCAGATTCTGGCGCGTGGGCAGGAGGCGACCGAAAACGGTTGTACGGAAATGCACATCGTCGGCGGACTGCATCACCAGAAACCGTACGAGTGGTATCGCCACATCATCGAATTGTTGACGGAACATTATCCCAAGATTCATTTGAAGGGCTGGACGGCGGTCGAGATCAATTGGTTTGAGTTTCAGACCAAGAAGACGATCGAGTGGGTGCTGAAGGATTTGCAGGCGGCTGGATTAGGCAGCATGCCAGGCGGCGGTGCCGAAATCTTTCATCCAGAAGTTCGCGATCAGTTGTGCGAACACAAAGCGAACACCCATGCGTGGCTGGAGATTCACCGGACAGCGCACGAGATCGGGCTGCGAACAAACTGCACCATGTTGTACGGGCACGTCGAAAACGCGTTTCATCGAATCGATCACTTGCTGCGACTACGTGAACTGCAAGATCGTACGGGCGGATTTCAAGTGTTCATTCCGCTGGCGTTCCACCCCGAGAACACCAAACTGTCACACATCAAGAAACCATCGGCGCTGATGGATTTGCGAACGATGGCGGTCAGCCGGTTGATGTTGGACAATGTTCAGCACATCAAGGCTTATTGGATCATGTTGGGAATCGAAACCGCGCAGACTGCGCTGGCCTACGGCGCCGACGACATCGACGGTACCGTCAGGCACGAACTGATCTATCACGACGCCGGTGCGACGACGCCGCAATTCTTGACCGTCGACAAGATCAAGGATTTGATTTCCGAAGCCGGTCGCGAACCGATCGAACGCGATACGGTTTACCGCCGCATCGAGCGTGACGAAAACGATTTTACCAACTGGCGCAGTGGTGAAAGCGTCGACGCTTTGGCGGTTTCCTAAGGCGTCTCGTTCAGTATCTCGCTCGTCGGTTGATTCCGTTTTGACGCTTTCGCCGCGGTGGTGTTTCCGTGCGTCGATGGCGTCGGTGTGTTCCTGCTACAATTGCCAACGTCAATTCCTTTTTCGTTGAGCGGGATTATCAGTGCGAATCAAACGGCTTCTGCGGCGCGCTTTCACGATGGTCGAATTGCTCGCCGTCGTCGCGATTATCGGTGTATTGGTCGGTTTGTTGTTGCCGGCAGTGCAGGCGGCACGCGAGGGTGCTCGGCGGCATTCGTGCGCAAACAATCTGATGCAGATCGGCATTGCCACTCACGCGTACCACGCCAGTTTCAAGCAATTCCCCACGCAGTTGTCTGGCACAGATGGCAGCACCGTTGCTGGTCGCGACAATGATCGCAGGCTCAGTGTGTTCGTCGCGATCTTGCCGTTCATGGGACAGCAGGTCGTTGCCGATGACATTGCGACGGCTCAAGCAAAGTCAGGGGGCGACGAGATGGGCATGATGGGGATGTTCGGTGAATATTTTGACGAAGACACGCAGCAATGGGTGACGACCGATGGTGACGAAGAAGGGGCCAAAGCTGGCGAGCCGAAAGACTACCTAGCTGGTGGTCCCGAACCGTTTTGTCGGGACTACGGCCCGTGGCAAATCGAAATTCCAAGTTACCGATGTCCAAGTGATCCGGGAGTCGGGCTGCCGTCGATGGGCCGCAGCAATTATGCCGCGTGCATGGGCGACGGCTTGGTCGCGATCAATACGGGGCCAATGAAATCGGTCCAAGGCACCTTTGTGATCGACAAGCAGCGTCAGTTGCAGTGCGATGCCGCCATGCGCGGCGTGTTTGTTCCCCGGCAAGTGACATCGCTCAGGGACGTTCGCGACGGCGCTGCCAATACATTGCTTTACGCGGAAGCGGCGACTGACTTGGGCGATCGCGATCTTCGGACGGCGGCGGCGATCGGTCCTGGTCAAGCGATTTTGCGTGACAGTCCCAGGTGGTACACGGGGAACGACTTGGTCGATGTGGAGCGTCCTGAGTTTTGGCGTGTCGGCACCAAGACAATTTTGGCTGCCGTGACAGACGGTGGTCGAGGTTTTCGTTGGGCCGACGGGATGCCGCTTTTTACCGGGTTCAACACGATCTTGCCGCCTAACGGAGCCTTGGTCTTAAGCGCCAATCGGGACGATAGCTCAGGTTTGTTTTCGTCCAGTAGTCGGCATCAAAGCGGAGTGACGGCGTGTTTTGTCGACAATTCGATTCGGTTCATTTCAGATTCGATCGACGCCGGTGATCAGTCTGCCGCGACGCCTTACTCAGGCAGTCCGACGGAAAACACCCGCAGTCCGTTTGGCATCTGGGGTGCGATGGGAACTCGGGCGTCCAGCGAGCTCGTTCAGTTTGGCGATCTTCCGTGATGCTTCTGCGAGTGCAGCGGGCTTTAAAGAGGCGGGCTTTAAAGAGGCGGGCTTTAAAGAGGCGGGCTTTAAAGAGGCGGGCTTTAAAGGGGCGGGCTTTAAAGGGGCGGGCTTTAAAGGGGCGGGCTTTAAAGGGGCGGGCCTTGAGCGGGCGAGTTTGCGAACCGTCGACTTTTTTGGCTCCAGGCAACTGATTGCTTGACGAATCGTCGCGCCATACAGTGATAGGGATGTCATCTGATTCCCCGAAACGCCCGTCTTTGACGCCCCCTTCTCCGACGAATCACTCGCAGTGCTTGATCAGCTTTGGGAGTAATTTGGGCGATCGGAATGATGTGTTGGCCGAAGCGGCAAGGCGTATCAGCCAATCGGGGCTGATTTTGGGCGGTTGCCAGTTGCGGACTAGCCGGCTGTTCGAAACTCCGCCAATCGGCGGTCCTGGCGGCCAAGACCCTTTTCTAAATGCTGTAGGTGCCTTTGAAACGGATGCTTCGGCGCGAGACGTCTTGGCTCTGTTGCAGGAGTTGGAGCTGGATTTGGGGCGTCAGCGCCATCGTCGCTGGGCGGCACGTTCGATTGATTTGGACGTGGTTTTGCATGGCGAATTGGTAGGAGGCGGCACCGGGCTGATTGTTCCTCATCCTCGCTACACCGCGCGGCAGTTTGTGCTCAAGCCCGCCTGTGACGTGGCGGCACACTACCGCGACCCGCGTTTTGGATGGACGTTGGCAAGGCTGACGGAGCATGTTTCTGCTGGCAATGCTTCGATCGCTTTGGTGGGCGGCGATGCAAAGACGCGTGGAGAGTTGTGTGATCGCTTGGCCGACGAGCATGGCATTCAAACGTACGCCGCGACGCCAATGGCACCCTCGATGCCCGTGGTGGGCAATGCTCCCGCGGCGGTTCGGCCAGCTGACAGCGACCTGCCGCTGGGGGAGCCGATCGAACACTGCGGCGATCAGCCATGGATTGCGGCTTATTTGCCAAAGTTGCCGATAGATGCTGATCCGGCGAGCGATGCGGTCAATTCACCGTCCGTCCCACGTCTGGTGGCGCGTCTGCAGCGAGCCACCGAAGAGACTCGCTGGCCGGCGCCGCATCAGATTTGGCCCGGCGGATGGGAATGGCCTGAGTATCGCCTGGAAGTCGACGATTTGGCTTGGGCGGTTACCGAACTAGTGTCAGCGCTGGACTCGATGCGGTGCGAAGTCACGCCGGTGACTGACGATGGCCGCTGGTGGGAGTGAAATTCATCCCGCTGTTGGCTTTTTGGCCGCTGCTTTCGTTCGCTGCGTTGATTTAGGTGGCGAAATTTTGGAGCCGGACTGTGGAGATGATCTGGCTTTGCGCAGAGTGCGAAGTTGCGTCGACTTCGCGAGATGCGGTAGCTCCAAGGCGTCCGATTGGGCCACTTTTGGCGCACGATTGCGCAAGCTGCGGCGACTTGTCGCGACTTGCGTACCAACTGCGACGAAATAATCTGCGTCACAATGTCGCTTGAATGCATGCTGCCCTTGTCAGCACGATAGTCCTCGCATGATACTGTGCGACAACTGGCACGGTCGCCATTTTTGATAGCCCTTTTCGTGAAATTTTCGGGCCGCTGATCGCGGTTTCTTATCCATCATGCAACGGTTTTTGTTTCCACGTTGGACCAATCCTTTCCTGCTCGTGTTAGGTGCTGCCATTGCCGGTGGCGGCCTTTTTGCGGCTGCGATGGGCGGTTTGGTTACCGACCCAGTGACGCTGAACATCGGCTATCAGCCTGAGCAGCCAGTTCCATTTAGTCACGCGATCCACGCGGGGCAACTAAAAATGGATTGTCGCTATTGTCACAACACGGTCTTTGATGCGGCTCACGCGGCGATACCACCGACCGCGACCTGTATCAATTGCCACAGCCCGGCTTCGGATCAAGGTCAGACCGCCTTGGCTGCCGTGCATGCCGCCAGTGATAAATTGGCTCCCATCCACGAAAGTTGGGAAACCGGCAAGAGCATGGCATGGAAACGTGTGCACAACTTGCCCGAGTACGTGTATTTCAATCACGCCGCTCACGTGAACTCCGGCGTTAGCTGTAAAACCTGTCATGGTCGTATCGACCAGATGGAAGTCGTCTATCAGCACGAGCAGTTGTCGATGGCTTGGTGCATCACTTGCCACCGAAACCCGGATCCTCACCTGCGACCCAAAGAGTTTGTGACCAAGCTGGATTGGAAACCGCCAGCAGATTGGGACCAAGAAGCCTTCGCAGCGCGAGTTCGCGAAGAACAGAACATTCATCCGCAAGTTAGTTGTGCGATCTGTCACCGGTAACGGCGACCAGTAAACCTGATTTAGCGACGCAAGTGTCAACTGCGGTTTTGCCCAGTTGCTTTGCAAACGAAACACATATCACCTCCATCGAAGTCACTTTTCGTTATGACCTCTTACGAACTACCTCAGTTGCCCCAAGCAAACGCGTTGCCGCAAGCAAAAGCGTCACCGGCTAACGCTTCGGAAAACAACGGTACTACTGAGCGTCCTCGCTACTGGCGAAGTCTTTCGGAGCTGAACAGTGACGAAACATTCGTAAACGATTTTCTGCACCGCGAATTTCCCGTCGCGGCATCGGAATTTCCCGAAGGCGTCTCGCGGCGTCGTTGGATGAAACTGATGGGCGCTTCGATGGCGATGGCTGGCGTCGCTGGTTGTCGCTACCCCGAGGAAGCCATCGCGCCGTTTGTTGTTCGCCCGGAAGGCCGGATTCCTGGTGAGTCGTATTCGCGTGCAACGAATTTCGAGCTGGCCGACCGCGTCTACAACTTGCTGATCAGCAACGTTGACGGTCGTCCGCTTAAGATCGAACCCAATAACGATCACCCCACCGGCGGCGGCACCGATGCTTACGCTCAAGCTTCGATCCTCAGTCTTTATGATCCGGATCGATCACGCGGCGACGAGGGTTTCTTGCGTCACAAGAAAGACGGCGGCACGCGTCGTTTTGAAGTGAACTGGGACGAATTCGATACTTACGGCAGCAATCTCGTAAAATCGCTCGGCAGCGGTGCTCGGTTTGGCGTGCTCGTCGGGCCTACTTCTTCGCCATCGACGGTGCGGATGTTAAAGGCACTGAAAAAGCGATTGCCTGAGTCCACTTTGGCTCGCTACGACGGCGTCTGGGGCGACGCGATGCGAGTTGCAACGACCAGGACGCTCGGCAAGCCTGCTCAGCAGGTGCTTGATTTGGGCAAGGCAAAGGTCATTGTCGCGATCCAGGCAGACATTTTGGGCGCTGACATTGGCATGGTGCAAAACGCCAGTGCGTTCTCGACGCGGCGTGATCCCGTCAACGGCGACATGAACCGTTTGTACGTCGTCGAAGGTGGTTATTCACAAACGGGTGCGACCGCCGACGCTCGATTAGCGATTCGTCCAAGTCAGATGAAGGCGTTTATCGCTGAGCTTGGTCGTCGTGTGGCTGCGATGAAATCTGGCGAAGCTCACAGTCATGGGGATCAGAGCAAACCCTACGATGAGCTTTCCGCCGAGGATCGTATGGAACGATTCTTGGACGCCGTTGCACACGATGTTGCCGACGCGGGTGGCGAAGCAGTCGTTGTGGTCGGCGATCACTTGGGTGCCGAAGCGATTTCCGCTGGCATCCAAATGAACAAAACGCTGGGCTCGTTCGGATCGCTTCAGTCGTTCCGCCCACAAGTCGACGGTGACCTGGGGGACACGGTATCGCTGAGCGATATGGCCACCAAGATGAACGCTGGCGAGCTTGATAGCGTGCTGATTATCGGCGTCAATCCAATTTCGACCGCTCCCGGCGACGTCGATTTTGCCGCCGCTCTGTCGAACGTCGCTGAGTCGATTTACCTCAGTGAGTATGACGACGAAACCGGAGTCGCCTGTAAGTGGTCGATTCCGTTGGCGCACCCTTTGGAATCGTGGGGCGACGTGATCGACAGTCAAGGCAGCTACGGAGTTTGTCAGCCGCAAATTCTGCCGTTGCTGGGTGGACGTAGTGTCAGCGAAGTTTTGTCGGTGATGCTTGGTCAAGACAAAACGAGCGGCCTGGATATCACTCGGGCAACCGCCGATGAAGTGGCTGGAAGTTCGCTGAGTGATCGCCAGTGGCGAGCCTTGCTGCACGATGGTTTTTCAGGCGATATCAAAGGAGAAGCCGGTGACTTGTCGGTAGGTGGTGACGCAAACGAGCTCACTAGCGACGCACCGGTTGCAGTCTCCGCCGACGACATCGATCAAAACGACTTTGACGTGATCTTTACGCCTGCCGATGGTCTGTACGACGGTCGCTTTGCCAACAATGGCTGGCTGCAAGAGATGCCGCAGTCGTTGACAAAAATGTCTTGGGACAACGCGGCGATCATGAGTCCTGCGTCGGCCAAGACGCTTGGCGTCAAGCATGGTTTGACGGTTGCGATTCGCGTCGGCGATGCAAAAGTTAAGTTGCCTGTTTACGAAATGCCTGGGTACGCACCCGGCGTCATTTCGGTCCAGCTGGGTTACGGCCGAACGGTCGTGGGCAATGTGGGCGGCAACCCAGATAAAGACGTTCCGATCGTGGGCGTCGATGTGTCGCCAATCCGCACGAGCGAATCGATGTTGGTTGCTTTGGGCGTCGAGGCACGTCCGGATTACACCGAGTACGAAATCGCCACGACTCAGGACCACTGGGCGATCGACGAAGGTGGCAAGCAAGAAACCGAGGACCGAAGTTTCAACTTGGTTCGCGAGGGAACGTTGGCCTTGTTCGACAAAGTGCCAGGGTTTGCCGAAGCTCCTCCAAAAGAACCGCACGTTCCGCTTGTAGGTGATCACCAGTCGCCGTTTACCGAGCCGATTCACGACATCGAAGAGACGCCCGAAAACCAATTTGAAGAGCGTTTGCCTCAGTGGGGCATGGCGATCGACCTGAGCAAGTGTGTCGGCTGCAACGCCTGTGTTGTCGCCTGCCAGAGCGAAAACAATGTGCCGATCGTGGGCCGCGAACAGATCTTGAACAGCCGCGAAATGCACTGGTTGCGACTGGATCGTTATTTCCAAGGTGACGCCGAAAACGCGGACATTGTTCAGCAGCCTGTCGCTTGCATGCACTGCGAAACGGCTCCTTGCGAGCAGGTTTGTCCGGTCGCTGCGACCGTTCATACGAAGGAAGGCCTTAACGCGATGGCCTACAACCGTTGTATCGGTACTCGTTACTGTGCCAATAACTGCCCGTTCAAAGTTCGTCGATTCAATTACTTCAATTACAACGCGGACATCGGTGTCGGTTACGGCGTCGATTCTTTCCCCGGCAACATCGAATCGGCCAATCGCAAATTGCAAGCGTTGGTGATGAACCCTGAAGTCACCGTGCGTGGCCGAGGTGTCATGGAAAAGTGCACGTACTGTGTCCAGCGAATCGAAAAAGCCAAAATCGAAACTCGCAAAGATGGCGGTCGCCAGATCGAAGACGGCGACGTCGTGACGGCTTGCCAAGCGGCTTGTCCGTCCAAGGCCATCGAGTTCGGTAACTTGACCAATCCTGAATCGGCGGTGTCAAAGCAGCACGCTGATCCACGAAGCTACGGCATGTTGAGCCAGTTGAACGTCAAGCCACGTACCGAGTACTTGGCCAAGGTTCGCAACACACCTGGTTCGCTGATGACGGCCGCACAGCTCAAAGACTTGGCAACGATCACCGCTCCGCACCACGGCGGACACGGAGATCATGGTGACGACCACCACGGCGATGAGCACCATGACGGTGATGGTCACGAAGGTGATGATCACAAAAAAGAAGCCGCTCACGGATAGCGTACCGACGATTGCGGAATTGAGATTTCAATTCCCGTATAGCAGAACTCAACGAAACTTCCTTTCAGTAGATTTGACACATGTCATTAGCCATTCCCAACGGATTGGATAACACCGTCGAAAAACCTGGCCAACGCGCGCCGTTGGTGCTTGGCGATACGACCTACCACGACATTACCGAAACGGTTTGTCAGGTGGCTGAACGACCACCTAGCAAGAGCTGGGTCGCTGGTTTTCTGGTCGCGTTTGCCCTGCTGCAAATGCTGGGTCTGACGATCGCGTACCTGCTGTACACCGGTGTTGGCGTCTGGGGAAACCGGTCGCCGATTTTCTGGGGCTGGCCGATTGTGAACTTCGTGTTCTGGGTCGGTATCGGTCACGCGGGAACACTGATCAGTGCAATCCTGTTTCTGTTCCGCCAGGAATGGCGCACCAGTATTAACCGTGCTGCCGAAGCGATGACGATCTTTGCGGTCGCCTGTGCGGGCACGTTTCCGGGGATCCACGTTGGTCGTGCTTGGCTGGCATTTTGGTTGGCTCCGTATCCCAGTTTGAATCTATGGATGTGGCCTCAATTCCGCAGCCCGTTGCTGTGGGACGTTTTTGCGGTCAGTACTTACGGAACGGTTTCATTGCTGTTTTGGTACATGGGCATGGTTCCCGACTTGGCAACGTTCCGTGACCGGTCGACCAATAAATGGCGACGTATGGCCTATGGCCTGCTTTCGCTTGGGTGGTCCGGTTCATCGCGTCACTGGATGCGTTACGAAAAAGCTTACGCCTTGCTGGCTGCGTTCGCCGCGCCGCTGGTGCTTTCGGTGCACACGATCGTTTCGTTTGACTTTGCGGTTTCGCAAGTTCCCGGTTGGCACACAACGATCTTCCCGCCTTACTTTGTCGCCGGTGCGATCTTCAGTGGTTTTGCAATGGTGCTGACTCTGATGGTTCCTGCACGAAGCATGCTGGGGCTCGAAAAACTGATCACGATTCGGCACATGGACAACATGTGCAAAATCATTCTCGCAACGGGATCGATCGTCGGACTTGCTTACGGAACCGAATTCTTCATCGCTTGGTACGGCCAAGTCGGCGAAGAGCAATTCGCGTTTACCAACCGTGCGTTCGGACCGTACTGGTGGGCTTATTGGACGATGGTCACTTGCAACGTGATCAGCCCGCAGTTGTTCTGGTTCAAGAAGTTCCGCACGACGCCGTGGATCATTGTTGTGATCACGATATTTGTGAACATCGGAATGTGGTTTGAACGATTCGTCATCGTTTGCACCAGCCTTTCGCGTGACTACCTGCCAAGTGCTTGGGCGTATTTCTCGCCAACTTGGGTGGACTGGGCCATGCTGATCGGTTCGTTCGGATTGTTCTTTACACTGTTCCTGTTGTTCTGCCGACTGATGCCGGTGATCAACATGTCCGAAACCAAATCAACTTTAGCCAAGCAATACCACATGGCTCATCTCGATGATGACCATGCGGCTGCTACCGAACATTAAGAAGATGGTCGTGGATTGCTTCGGCAATCCAACGCTCTGATCGCTCGCGATCAGCAACCTTGTCGACTTGCCTTTTTTCAACACGATATTTAGATGTCAGCCAGCGAAACTGCTACCGAAACCGTTAGCGAATCCGAAAAGAAGATCCACGGAGTCACCGCCGAATTTACGTCGGTCGACACGCTATTGGCTGCTTGTCGCCGCGTTCGCGACGCCGGGTATACCAAAACGGATGCGTTCGCGCCGTTTGCCGTTCACGGCATCGACAAGGCATTGGGCATCAAGCCAACTGTGCTGCCTTGGATCGCACTGATTGGCGGAGTGACGGGAGTCACTGTCGCGTTGTGCATGCAGATTTGGATGAACGCGATTGACTACCCGTACATCATCTCGGGAAAACCATTCATCTCGCTTCCGGCGTTTATCCCGGTCGCGTTCGAGTTGACAATTTTGTTGGCATCGTTCGGTGCGTTTTTCGGAATGTGGGCACTCAACGGGCTGCCACGGTTCAGCAACCCGATGTTTACCAATCCGCGGTTTGACCGAGTCACCGACGATACGTTCTTCTTGTTCGTCGACTCCAAAGACGAGCGATTTGACCAAGCCGGCGTCGAGAGATTGTTCGCCGACTGTGGTGGCGAACACATCGATACGGTGGTCGAAGACGACAGCCCTACTAAAGTGCCAAGCTTTTTGATCGTCGCCTGGCTCGTTAGCGTCGCGCTTTCGATTATCCCGCTATTGATCGTCGCAAAGATGCGAGTCACGAATAGTTCGTCGCCTCGGTTTCATATTTTCTTTGACATGGACTTCTCGCCTGCTCGCGACGCTCAGCAGACCACTTCGATCTTTGCCGATAATCGTGCCGCCCGACCGGACATTCCCGGCACAGTGGCTCGCGGACAAGTGCAGGACCTGAGTTTTACCACCGGCATTGAAAAGCTCAGCAGCAACGCACCCAAACCGTCCGAGCATTTGGTCGCGTTTATGCAAGAGTCCGACGACAGCAAAACGACCGGCGGCGCAGCACAGAAAAGTGTGATGGATACGACCGTCTGGTTGGACAAGAACCCACGCAAAGTGGACGCCAGTTTGCTTGAACGTGGTCAACAACAATTCGGAATTTACTGCTCCGTCTGCCACGGTATGAATGGCGGTGGAAACGGGCTGGTCAACCAACGAGCACAGAAACTGTCGCAGTCGACTTGGATCCAGCCATCATCGCTGCATCAAGAAACGCTTTACAGTGACAAATATCCTGACGGCAAGCTGTTTAGCACGATCACCAACGGTATTCGTAAAATGCCGGGATATGCAGGACAAATCAAAGCCAAAGATCGCTGGGCAATTGTTGCCTATGTGCGAGCACTGCAGCAGAGTCAAAACGCTTCGATTGACTTGGTGCCACAAGCAAAACGCGCTAGCTTGGAAAAAGAAAAAGCCGGAGTCGAAAAGCGGCTAAAGGAAGAAGCGGAAGAAGCACAAAAGAAAGCTGGCGAGTCAAAGAAAGACAGTCCGAAGCCAGCCTAACTGGGGCAGACCCACACGCTCGTTCGCGAGCTGAATGGATCTTTGCAAAAGATTCTGTCAACGAAGGAATCTCTTGCGAGATTCACCACCAAATCATTTTCAAACGCAACCAAGTAAATCAGTTCAACCAAGATGTCTGAACACGCACCTGTGGTAGTGAAGCCGGCCGATCACGAGGCCTTCAAATTGCCCGCCTCCCTTTCTGCGCTCGGACTGCCACTTTGCATTGGTGGTGCCATCGCTCTGTTCGTCGGTCTTGGGCTGGGATATTCCAGCGTGAGCGCCAAGTTCGGAATGTCGGCGTACCTGACTGCGTTCATGTATTGCTTTACGATCGTGATGGGATCGTTGTTTTTCGTGCTGATTCAGCATCTTAGTCGTGCAGGCTGGAGCGTCGTGGTTCGCCGCGTCGCTGAACTGATGATGATGATGATCGTTCCGTTGGCCGTTTTGTTTCTGCCAATCTTGGCGACATTGTTCACTGGCGAAGGCGTTTTGTACCGCTGGGACTCGTCGACGTTTTGGGCTGATGCTCATATCGCTGACGAAGTAGTTGCCAACAAGACGGGATACCTCAGCCAAGGCTTCTTTGCGATCCGCGCGGTGTTTTACTTCGCCGTTTGGTGTTTCCTTGCCTACTACTTCTTTAAGAAGAGTACTGACCAAGATGAGACGGGCGAGAAAGCAGCGACGGATCAAATGCAGTGGTGGAGCGGTCCCGCCGTCATGGCTTTTTCGGGAACTCTTTCGTTCGCCGCGTTTGACTGGGTGATGAGCCTGTCGCCTATGTGGTTTTCGACCATGTTTGGCGTTTACATTTTCGCCGGTTCGATTTTGTCAGCCCACTGTGCTATCGCGGCGGGAACATACTTGCTGCAAAGCAAAGGTGCTCTGAAAGATGAAGTCACGGTTGAACACTACCACGACCTCGGAAAACTGATCTTCGGGTTTGTTTTCTTCTGGACCTACATTTCGTTCAGCCAATTCATGCTGATCTGGTACGGCAACATTCCGGAGGAAACCGAATGGTTCTTCGTCCGCCAGCAAGAGACTTGGGTGACGGTTGCGTTTGTGTTGATTGGGCTGCACTGGTTGTTGCCATTCTTGGGCACGATGAGCATTCATGTTCGCCGCAAACCGTTTTTGGTTTTCTGTTGGGCCTGCTATATCCTAGTGATGCACTACTTTGACGTTTACTGGATGATCATGCCCGAAGCGTACTCTGGAATCCACGGTGACGCTTATGCCACGGCTGGTGGAGCGATTGGAGTCGTTTCCAGCCTGCTGTGTGTTGTTGGCATGGCAGCACTTTTGGTCGGCGTGATTTTGAAATTGGCGACTCAGACCAAGGTTGCCGCGATCCGCGATCCGCGTTTCCGCGAATCGATGGCTTTCGAGAACATTTAATTTTGACGACTTAGACACAGCGGTCGGTCGATTCCGAACGCTCCCCGACGCGATATTCAACCACAACTTTTTCAGCAGACAAACGATGGCCGCTTACGACGACCTGAACACAAAACGCATTTTCACCGTCGGAATTCTTTCGATCGTAGTGACAGCGGTGACCGCTTTGGCGGTTCAAGTTGTGTACTACTCGTTGGTTTCGTGGCACGAAGTCGATTTGGCCGAAAAAAGCAGCTACCGACGGCAAAACAAAGTGCTTGCCGATCAAGCGGATCAGATTTCGCAGTACGGCATCGATGACGAAACTGGAAACGTCACGATCCCGGTTTCCGAAGCGATGCAGTTGATCGTCGCGAATAATAGTGACGATAAGCTGGCTGCGGATAAATTGAAGGCAGAACAGGAACAGTTCGCCAAAGACAGAGCAGCGATGGAAAAAGCCAAAGAAGCAGAGGCTAAGAAAAAGGCCGAAGCTAAAAAGGCTGCTGACGCGAAAGCCGCTGCGATGAAGGCAGAAGAAGATAAGAAGGCGGCAGCGGAGAAAAAGAAGGCTGAAGAGGCCAAGAAAGCTGAAGAAGCCAAGAAAGCGGCTGAAGAGAAAATGGCAGCTGAGAAGAAAGCTGCGGACGAAAAAGCCGCAGCCGAAAAGAAGGCAGCCGAGCAGAAGAAGGCGGACGAACTGATGGAGAAGAAGGCTGCTGACGAAAAGGCGGCCAAAGAAAAAGCAGAACAGGAAAAGAAAGAAGCTGCTGAAAAGAAAGCCGAAAAGAAGAGCGAAGAAGACAAGCCCGGCGAAGCTGACAACGACGCTTCAGAAACTGAAGGCGATAAGGAAGAGGTCAAAGATGATGCCTGATCGTACGGGGCTTTTTGCCTTGACAATCAGAACGCTTGCCACTGTCGCAGTCATGGTGACTGCTGCATCAGTCTGCAACTGCGCCATCGCACAGGATCAACTTCGCGAGGGTGCGAATGTTGAACTGAATAACACAATTCCGTTTGAACAACGTGGTGTCACGGTCGATCAAAAGCTGGGTGAAGAAGTCCCGCTCAACTTGCCTTTGAAGGATTCGAAAGGCAACGCGGTCAAAACCGGCTACTTCATCGATGGCAAGAAGCCCACGATCATCACGCTCAACTACAGCAACTGTCCGATGCTATGCAACGTGCAGTTGAACCGACTTTGTCAGTCGCTCAATAAATTGGATTTGCAGATTGGTCGCGACTTTAACATGTTGACCGTCAGCATCGATCCAACGGAGTCGACGGAACGAATCCGCGAAACAAAACAGAAGTATGTCGATGATTTGCCGAATCAACCCGGTGCTGTCAACGGCTGGGCATTTTGCACGGCTCGGCAACCGATCATTACGCGATTGGCCGATTCGGTTGGGTTTCGATACAAGTACGACCGCGCGAATCAGCAATACAACCACCCAGCGATGTTGTGCTACGTGTCTCCAGACGGAGTGATTTCGCGTTACTCATTGGACATCAACTTTCCGCCCGAGCAGATGAAACTTGCTTTGGTGGATGCTGGAAATGGAACGATCGGATCCAAAGTGGATCAGTTCATATTGTGGTGCTACAGCTACGATCCCGATTCCAATTCGTACACCCCCTACGCTTGGCGAATCATGCGTCTTGGCGGAGCGGCGACGATCGGTTTGATGCTTGCTTGCTTGGCTCCATTTTGGATTGGCCGCAAGAAGGGGCCGAACAGTATCGAAGATCAAGAATCTTCCGACGACCGAGACGGTGCAACCGTGGCATCTGACCGCACAAAACCAACTAACCTATTCAATTAAGCTCACCTCAATCTCATGTTTGCCATGTTGCCTGGTGCCTTTTCGCTTTTAGGCGATCAATTTAAAGACTACGCCTGGTTCCCCGAACAAGCTTCGACGTTCGCAGAAACGAACGATTGGCTGTACGGGGTGATCACGTTCATTTGCTTCCTGTTTTTCATTCCTATCGCGGGCCTGTTGTTCTACTTTGCCATTCGCTATCGCAAGCCCAAGGGCGCGAAAGCGGAAAGCCAAGTGGCTCACAACACGAAGGTGGAATTGATCTGGTCGATCGCTCCTTCGTTCGTGTTGATCGCGTTGTTCTACTTGGGTGCTCGTGCCTACTTGGACATTCGTACCGTGCCTGAAGGCAGCTACGAAATCGGCGTTCAAGCTTTTAAGTGGGGCTGGACCATGGATTACGGCCGTGGCACGTACAATCCGGAATTGCACTTGGTCGTCAACGAACCTACCAAGTTGACGATGAAATCCAGCGACGTGATCCACAGTTTGTACATCCCTGCGTTTCGCGCAAAGAAAGACATTGTTCCTGGCCGCTACAACTACATGTGGTTTCAGCCGACGGTTGCGAGCGAGAAAGTCAGCGAAGAAGAGCTTGCCAAGGCGACGCAGTGGACTAAGGAAAGCGGACAGGGTTGGAACTACGAAAAGTGGCAGTTCACGGAGCATGGTTACCGGTTTTTTGACCTGTATTGCACTGAGTACTGCGGTACCAATCACTCCGAAATGCAGACGGTCGTGGTTGTCCACGAAACGCAAGAAGAATTGGATGCTTGGATCAAAGAAGTGAGTGCTCGTGGATCTGATGTGACTCCGGAAGCTTGGGGCAAGTTGCTCTACGAACGCCGGGGATGTCAAGGTTGCCACAGTCTGGATGGATCAAAATTAAGCGGTCCATCGTACAAGGACGCCTATGGCTCTAAGCGTAAGCTGCAAACAGGTGAAGAAGTCCTGTTTGACGAGAACTACGTCCGCGAATCGATCATCAACCCCAAAGCAAAAGTGGCCGAGGGTTATGCTCCAGTGATGCCTAGTTTCAAGGGCCAACTGAGCGACGACGACATCTACTCGATTACCGAGTTCATCAAGACTCAGTCATCCAACACGCCGGTTGCAACGCCAGCGACGACCCAACCAGCAGCGGACGAATCGGCTGCCGGAGAAACAAAGGAATAGAACGTTTTTCCGTCCCGCGGCGGGTCGACGTTTGTCAAACTAAATTTAAGAGCACGGCCAACGAAATGCTGGTCCTGACTAATACGAATCCAACGCATTTGCGTTAAACCGAGGTTATTGAACATGTCTGCCGGATCCATTCCATCGGGTGCACAGATTCGCGATCCAGGGTATCCCACCCACAGCGAAAACTACTTGACCAATTCCAAGGGCATCATGTCCTGGATCTTCACGCTGGATCACAAACGCATCGGCGTGATGTATCTGATTGGTGTGACGTGCGCCTTTGCCTTCGCTGGTCTGCTTGCGCTGGCGATCCGCTTGCACTTGCTCAGCCCCGATGGGGCGATGTTCAAAGGCGAAAATGCCAACAACATCTACAACCAGGTTTTCACCCTCCACGGGGCGGTGATGGTATTCCTGTTCATCATTCCAAGTATCCCGGCAGCACTGGGCAACTTCCTGGTGCCGGTCATGTTGGGCGCCAAAGACGTAGCGTTCCCGCGGCTGAACCTGTGCAGTTTTTACTTGTGGATGATTGGAGCAGTTTTCTTCTTGATGGCTCTACTGGGAAGTCAGCTCGATACCGGGTGGACTTTTTACACGCCTTACAGCACGACAACCGATACGTCGGTGATCGCGGCGACGATGGGCGCATTCATTCTTGGTTTTAGTTCGATCTTCACTGGTCTGAATTTTATAGTGACGATCAACACGATGCGGCCGCCAGGAATGACTTGGTTTCGTATGCCCCTATTTCTTTGGGCGACCTACGCGACCAGTATCATTCAGGTTCTAGCGACGCCCGTTTTGGGCATCACGCTATTGTTGTTGATCGCCGAACGAACAATGCACATCGGGATCTTCGACCCGGAATACAATGGTGACCCAGTCACGTTCCAGCACTTTTTCTGGTTCTACAGCCACCCCGCTGTGTACATCATGATTCTGCCGGCTTTCGGCGTGATCAGTGATCTGATCAGTGTGCATAGTCACAAGCGAATCTTTGGCTATCGCTTCATCGCGTACTCGTCGATCGCAATTGCATTGCTGGGATTCCTGGTTTGGGGACACCACATGTTCACTGCGGGCATGAGCTCGCTGACGACGATCATTTTTAGTGCTTTGACATTTACTGTTTCAGTGCCATCAGCGATCAAAGTGTTCAACTGGTTGGCCACGATGTACAAGGGTTCGATTAGCCTGACGACGCCGATGTGCTATGCGATTTCGTTCATCTTCTTGTTCACGATTGGCGGTCTGACCGGACTTCACTTGGGAACACTTGCAACCGACTTGCACTTGCACGATACCTATTTCGTCGTCGCTCACTTCCACTACGTGATGGTCGGTGGGACCTTAGTGGCATTTATTGGTGGTGTCTTCCACTGGTGGCCAAAGATGTTCGGCAAGATGTACAGCGAACTTTTCGGTCGCTTGTCCTGCCTGATCGTCTTCCTTGGATTCAACCTGACGTTCCTACCACAGTTTGTGCTGGGTAGCCGCGGGATGCCCCGTCGTTACGCCACATACGACCCCGAATTCCAAAGCTTGCACGTCATGAGTACTTACGGTGCTCTCCTGTTGGGCGTGGGGCTGACAGTGGCATTGTTCACTTTGCTGTACTCCCTGATCTGGGGCAAAAGAGCGCCTGCGAATCCATGGGGTGGAGCAACATTGGAGTGGCACTGCACGAGTCCTCCGCCATTTTACAACTTTGAACGAGCACCCTCGGTTGGCGATCCCTACGAGTTCGGCAACGTGGAGTGGGACAGCGAAGACGAACGCTATGTCAGCACGGAACCCGAACGAAAACTTGTTCCCGATGAACAACCGTCCGAAGTGCCTGCTCACTAGGCTCATCCACCGGCACGCCCGGCAATCGCTTTCGACGAAAACGATTGCCGGTTAAGATCTCGCCGCCGATGGCAGTGGGATTTTTCAATTTCCAAAAGACTTTTCAATTCCGTTAACAACCGACGTTCACGACTATGGCTGGCGAAGAAACGAATTCGGGTGGTGATCACGATCACGATCACGACCACGACCACCCGCCGTTTTTGGCGCACCACTTTGACACTCCCGAGCAACAGTTCGACAGTGGCAAGCTGGGTATTTGGTTGTTCCTCGTTACCGAGATTTTGTTTTTCGGCGGGATGTTTTGCGCCTATGCAATCTTTCGGATGTTGCGTCCAGAGGTTTTCGAGGGCTGCAGTCAGTTTTTGAATACCAAGCTTGGTGCCATCAACACGGGCGTTCTGCTTTTCAGTTCGCTAACGATGGCATGGGCCGTTCGCTGTTCGCAGACAGAAGAGCACAAGAAGCTGACCGGCATGCTGGCCGCGACGCTTTCGTGTGCAATGATCTTTTTGGGTGTTAAAGCGATCGAGTACTCGCATAAGTGGCACATGGGATTGTTGCCCGCGGGCTTGTTCTCGTACGACCCGAACCATCCACATCATGAAGGCGGTCCGAACTATCTGTTATGGATCTGTATGCCCTTCATCTTGATCGCGATTGGAACCATTCTCTGGTTAGTGATCTCGCTGATCCGAGGAAATAAGTTCCACATTGCGTGTGCGAAACCGCTCACGGTCGTGGCTTTAAGCTTCTTTGCTGGTGTCGGTCTGGGGACCTACCTGGAGAGTGGCGGATCGGAGTCGCATGCAGTCGCTGGTGCACATGCTGATGGTGACCATGCTAGCGGTGAACACGCTGGCGATGACGCACACGATCACGATGGTGATCATGCTGATCACGACCACGCCCATTCATCGGCTGCTCAGTTGGCGATGGAAGATTCGGGTGACTTAGATGTGCTGGAGCACTTGGCATCGGACGCCACCAACACCGGTTTGAAAGACGACGTGGCGGCTCGCGTACGGCAGTCCGAAGAAGCGTCCGGTTCGTTTGCGTACAACACATCGGATGACGCTGCCAACACCATCAACGACGTCGAACGCGAATTCCTGACTCCAAGTCGTGCCGGTGTGTTCTTTAGTATTTACTACTGTATGACGGGCGTGCACGCGATTCACATTTTGGCGGGTATCGCCGTACTGGTGTGGTTGCTGATTCGTTCGGTTCGTCAAGATTTCAACCGCCAGTACTTCGGCCCCGTTGATTACGTCGGACTCTACTGGCACTTGGTCGACCTCATTTGGATCTACCTGTTCCCGCTGCTCTACCTGATTCGATAACGCCTCGCGGCAACAAAACTTCAGCTCACCGAATACATCGGTCAACAAAATATGTCTGATCACTCCACCGATTCACATGGCGACGGTCATGATTTCGCACATCCGATGCCAGTGCCTATGTTGCTGGCTGTTTTTGGTGCACTAACGGTTCTAACCATCATCACGGTGGGCCAAGCCAGCTTTGATTTTGGAAGCTACGATGTTTTGATTGTCATGTTTATTGCGACGATCAAGGCGACATTGGTGGGTGCGTTCTTTATGCACTTGGCTCATGACAAGCCGTTCAACATCTTTATCTTCGTCAGTTCGTTTGTGTTCGTCGGCCTGTTCATCATCTTTACGCTGAGCGACAGCCAGATGACGTCCAAGGATTTTATCCCCGTCGACGACGCAGTGCCGATTTCGGCACCTGCTGAACCGTCGTCGGTGCCAGCGGTATAGTTGGCGTAATGGAGTTTCCGATTCGACCGGTTTCGTCCAGCGACCATGCTGAATGGTTGCTGCTTTGGAACGACTATCTAGCGTTTTATAACGAAGGCATCGCGCCAGCTACGACGGCAAACACCTGGAAGAAATTTCATAATCCAGGCGGCCACGATTGTTTGGTTGCGATCGAAGCCAGTTCGCTCAAGGTGATTGGTTTTGTCACCTACCTCTTTCATCCCAGCACGTGGACGGACACAGGCTACTGCTATTTGGAAGACCTTTTTGTAGCGGAGTTGTTTCGGAAATCGGGCGCCGGTACTTCGTTGATCAAAGCGGTTGCCGGTGTGGCGCGGCAGCGGAAAGTGAGTCGCGTGTATTGGTACACGGACGATGCCAACGAGGTCGCCAAGAATTTGTATCGCAAAGTCGGGCAACAGTCCGATTCGGTCCAGTTCCGCATCGCCACACGTTAGACTTTGCCGCTCGCCAGTGGATTTCGCTCCACGCGTCGCGGGAGCTCCGCACTGCGTTGAGGATCGTTTCTGCGGGGATTCCTTGCTTGCTCCTCGCTGCCAATTGGTCTGCAGATTGCTTTGACTTGTGTATCGGTTTGCAGCGAATGACCGGGAGTTCACCCGGCGCTGTCGATCTCTGACATAATGGGAGGCTCACCATGCCGGCGCTGGTGCGACGTTTTCTTCTTGCCTCTTCGAACCCAGTGCTATGCCTGACACCCTTTGTGCGATGCGGACGACGCTGTTTGTCCTTGCTCTTTCGTTCGTGCCTGTTTGGGCGGTCGTTGGACAAGAACGCCCTAACATCGTGCTGGTAATGGCGGATGATCAAGGCTGGGGCCAAACGGGTTACTACAACCATCCCGTTCTGAAAACGCCGCATTTGGACGCAATGGCTTCTTCAGGAATACGGTTCGATCGTTTCTATGCCGGGGCTCCCGTCTGTTCGCCGACTCGGGGGTGTGTGCTGACAGGCCGGGCCAACGACCGCATCGGCGTGTTGTCACATGGGTACGCTCTGAGACGACAAGAAATTACGATCGCAAGTTTGTTGGCAGGTGCTGGATACGCGACGGGGCACTTCGGCAAGTGGCACCTCAATGGGATTCGTGGGCCCGGAGTGCCGGTGTTACACGGCGATACGCATCATCCCGGAAAGTTTGGATTTCAAAGTTGGCTGTCGGTTACCAATTTCTTTGATCGTGATCCGATCTTGAGCCGACGCGGGAAGTTCGAGGAGTTTGAAGGGGACTCGTCGGAAATTGTGATCGATGAAGCACTGAAGTTTATGCGTCGACAACACAAGAACCGGCAGCCGTTTTTTGCCGTGGTGTGGTATGGAACACCGCATGATCCGTTTAAGGCAGCGGACGACGACGCCGAAGCGTTTGCGGATCTCGATCCCGTTTCGCGTCAACACTACGGCGAATTGGTCGCGATGGACAGGAGCATCGGTACATTGCGGTCGGGGCTTCGCGAGATGAACGTTGCTGACAACACGATCGTATGGTTTTGCAGTGACAATGGCGGACTGGCAAAGATTAAGCCCGACACGGTGGGTGGTTTGCGTGGAAACAAGGGCAGCGTTTACGAAGGCGGTTTGCGTGTTCCAGGGATCATCGAGTGGCCCGCATCGATTCAGCCTCGTACTTCGCTGTATCCAGCGAGCGTGCTGGATATCTTGCCGACTCTCTTAGATGTAACGGGCGTCGAGTACCCGGACTCAGATCGACCACTCGACGGAATCAGTCTGACCAAATTGTTTGACGATGATTTGCGAGTTCGGCACAAACCGATTCCATTTCGTCACACCGGCAAGGCGGCTCTAGTGGACAATCGATTCAAGCTGGTGACGAATCGGTTAAACGAGGGCGGTTTTGAGTTGTACGATATAGAAAAAGATCCGAAAGAGAAGAAAAACATTTCAGAGCAGGAGCCCGTCATCGCGCAGCGAATGAGACAGCAATTGCTTTTGTGGAGCGAATCGGTCGATCACAGTGCCGATGGCAAAGACTATCCCGAAGGTCAAGTTGATCGTAGCGAGCCGGTTTCGCGGTTTTGGATGGACATGGACGAGTACAAGCCCTTCTTTGGCCAGTGGAAGAGTCGATGGGAGTATGCTGGGCGGCTTGATCCTGAGTCACGAAAGAAACGGAAGAGAAAGACAGCACAGTAGGAAGAGAAAGTCGGCGCGTCGCGTGCGGCCGACGAATGAGAAGCTGCCGCCGCCAAGACGGCTGGGGCAGCGCCTCCAGCGAGCGACACGTGAGCTGATTGCGTCGGTTGTTTTTCAAAAGTTTGCAACGAATGCTGACCCGCCTCTGTTACTCAATGCTATTTCCGCGCCCATGGTTTTCCCTCGCAGGTTGGCGACACAAAAGATTGAATGAGTGATTCGCAGACGATCCTGGTTCACATCCAGACCTTGCTGACCGAGAATCAGTCCAACGAGGCCGAGGACGTGGCTGGTCCCATCCAGTTAGAAGGCGACCAACTTTCCTTGGTCGGTGGGAAGGCTATTGTGTGTGTTGAGCTTTTCGCCAACGAAGGCCGACGTACTTCAGCGAAGATGGTGCACGCTCACGTGATCACACGGCTGGCCGGCAACGAGGGCGACGATGTGTCGACCATCGATCTGCCCGCTTGTGTCGTAGGGATCGACGGAGTGCATGCAGCCGCACTATTTGACGTTGCACGAGTGTGGGTCGATTTGGTCGCTGGCCCCGTTCTTTCAACTGTGCTTCAGCGGCCGGTTTTGAATGCCGAACGTCTGGAGCTACCAGGCCCAGCTGGAAAATCCGGTCTCGATGGCTACGTGGGGCAAGTTGGATTTCGGTTTGATGAATTGCCTGCTGAATCGAAGATCGCCCATGCGCCGCTTTTCGCCGACGTGGTCAATCTCGCGAGTCCTCGCCGGATGCATCTAGCAAAGGCGACGCTGGATGGAGCTGCCGGTCCTCGTTGGCGTTACACGGTCGAAGTGAATGGGCACGAATCGACGTACGCGGATCCAGATTGGCAGGGACTGTCAGAAAAAACGCACGGCGGAATCGCGATTCGCTTTGCAGTGTTGCAGTCTAGCGAACAGACCGCCTGGGGCAGCGAACGCGAAACAATCGACGCTTCGATTTTTCGCTACGTCGAGTTGCACGAGCAGGTTGAGCTTGAGGAAGTCGACCAGCGTTTTTACCAAGCGATGCAAGACGCTCAGCTGACCGAGCAGATAATCGATTTTGTTCCTCTCGCGTGTGCCAGAATTGCTTTTGGCGATCTGGTCCGGAATTGGCCCGGAGAGTTTTACGCGGTGGGCCCCGGTGGCCGGCTGAGTTCGCCGCATCGATTGATGGACGAAGTCACCTTTGCACGATCGATTGGCTTGGCGCCAGTTCTGAGGAGCGAAAGGTATCTTGCAGGATTGCAAAACTGCGCGAAGCGTTCGCCGGGTTTTGCCGCCATTGACCAGACGTCGCGCAATGGCAGCAAGTCTGAAAACTTGGAACTCTTGCCGCTTTTGATTCCGGTCGATGGCGCGGACCAGGAAGATATCCGCATCGCCATGAAAAGTTTGCCGGATCGCAAACCACAGACGTTACGACCGTGGTGGCGATTCTGGTGACTACTTGATTCCCGCGATTGCTACGCTGCCTTGATCTCTACGCAGCGCGACGATTTTCACCGCGAAGGCGAGTTTCGATGCGTTCGCGAGCATAGGCTCTTGGTCCAATTTCGGTTGGACGTGCGTCGGAATACCACTGACGTTCTTGGATCGCCGTGATGATTTGGTCGGCAACCATCACTGCACGCGCTCCGGCGCTGCCGCTGACCGTAGGCGAGACGCCGGTCTGCACGCTGATGACAAAGTCGTGTAGTTCGTCAAGGATTGCGTTGCGCGGCTGCAATTCCTGCGTATCGCACTGCAGGCGTTGGCTGAACAATTGGTCGGCGTAGCCGAGTGGGTTTTCGGTTGCCTGCGAAAGTTCAAACGAACGATCGACCAACGTATGGCAAGGCACGACGGTCGAGAGGGACGGTGTCCCAAAATCGATGTCTGCAAACCCGCCGCTGCCGTAGACTTGCATTTGTCGTGCAGGCGTCGGGCTAACGCGAGAGGCTTTTAAGTTGGCAACCAAACCACAAGCGAACTCAAGTCGCGTTTCGGCGATGTCTTCGTGGTCGCTGACGACTGAAACGCCACTAGCCGATACGGAGGTGATGGAGGAGTCGGTCATCGACAATACGAGATCCAAATCGTGGATCATCAAGTCCATGACGACTCCGACATCCAAGCATCGACCTGGGAATCGCGATGCGCGGACCGCTTCGACATACTTGACGTCGACCCCGATGTCACCGAGCGCCGTGAACGCCGGGTTGAAGCGTTCGACATGCCCAACCTGCAAAGTCAGCCGTTTGGCCGACGCCAAGAGGGCCAGTTGGTTGGCTTGTTCGCCGCTGGGCGTGAGTGGTTTTTCGACTAGCAGGTGTTTGCCAGCTTTTAGGAAGTCCTTCGCGATCTCAAAGTGCAGGTCGGTCGGAGCCGCAATGACAGCCGCGTCGACTTGGGAGATCACGTCACGATAGTCGGCGTACGTTGGCACCGAGAATAGTTTTTCGGCATTTTGGCGAGCAGCGTCGAATGGGTCGCTGATGGCAACCAGTTCGGCGCCGTCGACTTGGCCCAAAAGTTTGGCGTGGATGCGGCCGAGGTGACCAGCGCCGATAACTGCAGTTCGTAGACGACTCATGCCGCTTTCTTCTTTCTTCGGTCCTGGCCACGACCGTGTCGGCCGCCGCTGGAGTGATCAAGGCAATTGAAGAGATGTTTTAGGACAGGGCGAATCGGACCTTCATTGAAGAGCTGATCGCGAGCTGTTTCCACACCGACTTTGGATCGGTAGAGCAATTTGAACGCTTTGGTCAACGCTGTGATGTCATCCGACGAATAGTCGTGGCGTTTTAGACCAATCGTGTTGACCGCGCGAGGTTTGGTGGGCTGACCGTCGACAATCATAAAGGGCGGGACATCGTGCAAAACACGGCTCATCGCACTGACAAAGCTGAGCTGTCCGATCGACGCGAAGTGCGAGACGCCAACGCCGCCCGCCAGCGTGACATCGTTTCCAACGCGTACGTGTCCGCCAAGCATGCCATTGTTGGCGATGACGATTCGATCACCAACTTTGCAGTCGTGAGCGATGTGCGTGCCCGCCATGAAGTAGTTGTTGTTGCCGACCAACGTGATACCGTCTTCTTTCTCGGTAGCGCGATTGACGGTGCAGTGTTCGCGAAAAACATTTCCGTCGCCGATTTCCACGCAGGTGGGGGCGTCGGTGTAGCTGGTGTCCTGAGGGTGAGCACCCAAAACACTGCCAGGGAAGATATGGTTGTCTTCGCCGATCGAGCAGATACCCGTTAGCACAACGTGTTCGTCGACACGTGTGCCATCACCGATTTTGACATCAGGGCCAATCACACAAAAGTGTCCGATCTGAACATGATTGCCGATCTGAGCTCGGGGATCGACGACGGCCGTTGGAGCGATAGTCGCACTCATAGTTGCTCCGGTTGTCCGGTAGATGTGTAAAGGACGTGGTCAATATTCATGGCGGTGTCTTACGCTGCGTGCTGGTCGGGAAGTGAGCTGTCAGCGTCGTCGTTGAGTTGTGTCGCTTGTATCTGATCGTCAGCGATTGCGGCAAGTCGTTCTGCCATGCGTCCGTTGAGCGTATGGCCGCCACGGCAGGAAACGATGGAGCCAACAATGTCGCACCCGGCCAACGCAATGTCGCCGATCAGATCGAGTGTTTTGTGGCGCGAGCATTCGTCCGCAAAACGCAATTCATTGTCGATGGGGCCGTTGTCGCCAAAGACAAGTAAGTCTTGGTTGGTGACATGGCCGGCAACGCCTTGGGCACGCAACATCTCGGCCTGAGATTGCGTGACAAACGTTCGGGCACCCGCGACTTCTTTGCCGAAAGTTTCGGGGGTGCAGTGAAATGAGAACGTTTGTTCGTGGATTGGGCAGTCGTGATCGAAGCTCAAGCGGTATTCAAAACACGTGCCGGCGTTCTGCATCGCGCGATCAAGCGGTTCGACTTGGATCCAACGGTCCGCTAGTTCGATGCGAACGGTTTGTTGGATCACTAGTCGCTTTCGCTGAGTCGATTGCTTGGTGATTCCGGCGTTTTGCAGAGCTTGAAAGAATGCCAGACAGCTGCCATCAAGGCCTGGGAATTCTTCGCCATCGATTGACACAAAGCAGTTGTCAATCTGGAGTGCGTGCAACGCAGCCATCAGATGTTCGACCATCTCGAAGCGTGCATCGCCATCGCGAATGATGGTTCGCAGGGGCGTTTCGCAACGGTTGGCAGCCGAAGCTGTGCAGCTGGGCCGGTCGGTTAGATCACTGCGGATCAATCGAACGCCGGTTCCCGCAGGAGCCGGTTCGATCGATACACACACGAGTTTGCCAGTCCAGTAGCCGCGGCCGCTGACACTGCACGCGTTTGCGATCGTTTGTTCTTTGCGCGAAACGCTCACGCTGTGGCCTCCCTGCCAGTTAGCTGATTCATCCTTGAATGCAGCTATTGTTATCGAACGTTCAATCGGTTTGCTTGAGGTTGTTCAATCGCAATTGATCAGATCATTTGCGATTGAATTCAACACTCATGTTGACCGAACAAGTAGTGGGTTTGCCGCGTCTCCGCCAAGACGACGCCGGTGATTTGCGTCGGGAACTGCACCAAGCCATTGCATCAAGATTGACGACAATGGCTTTGGCAGTGCACGTTAACAACGATCTCTATCGTTGTGTTGCAGGAGCGCCGTTTCCAGCTACCTTCAACGCACGGTCAAGATATTGCATGACGATGGGGGTCATGTTCAACGAATCGTCGTGAAAGACGACGTTCTTCATGACGCCACGAATCACGCTATCGCCTTGACCCTGGTTCATCTCTTCGCTGTTGTAGCGAAGCACCAAGTTGATCTTGTTGTGCTCGGCCAAGAATTTGACGCCGGCAGCGATTTGCTGATAGTTGTCAAAGTAGATTTTGGCTTCGGCATCCGCGAGTTCTTTGCGCTTGCGAGCCATATCCAAGCGGAGCTTGGATTCCATAGAGGCGACTTGTTCTTCTTGCGCAGAGTAGTCCGGGCTGCCAGGTGTAAAAGTTTTCAGTTTTTCCGCGGCCAACTTCAGTTGATCACGTTTTGCCTTCAGTTCGGTATCGTAGCGTTTTAGATCACCTTCGACTTTGGTCACCTGAGCTTTGATGCCCGGATGATTTTTGAAGATATAAGCAACGTCAACAATAGCGACACGTGTCGCATCTTGGGCCGAAGCCACTGACGGGGCCATAACACTAACAACAGCAATGGCCATCACGATGGCCGATTTCTCAATAAGTCGCACGTCCGCTCTCCTTGCGTTTTGGGTGCGCATCCAACCACCGACGCTTTGTTTGGCGAATCCTCCAACAGACATCCATCGTCTGATCTTGGAAAACACTCACGTCGGCACGCCGATCGGTAACCACGGCATGTTCGATTCGATGCGGATTGTGTCACCCCACCGCTATGGCGTAAAGGTTGAAAACGTCGGATCAGGGCTGTCTGACAAAAAAGTTTCGAATCCCTTTTCCTGCGCAGGTGACCCAAATGTTGGGGAGGACGCAGGGAGTTGGGGTGAGTCGTTCGTTAACGCGAAACTTTGTCAGCCTGGCGGACGTTTTCCAAGTTTTACGACCACATCAAGTGGTTTGCCACGGCGAAGAACTTGGACTTGGAGCGAATCACCGGGAGAGTGATTTCGCAACAAGTCAAAGACATCCGTCGATGTTCGAATCCGGCGCCGGCCAATTCGACTGAGCTGATCGCCCGCTATCAAACCACTCTGCTTGGCTGGACTATCCGATCCAACGTACGAAATGACGACATGGTCGCTGCGATCAGAGAGCGAGATCCCCATGTAGACCGACAATTGCCGGCGTATTTGGACCTTGTTTTCCGTTTCCACATATCTCGGACGTTGGCTGCGAACAGCCAGTTGTAAAGTGACATTACTGACCGTATCGGTTATCCGGGACATGCCGCCGAAATCAATCTTGTCAAAATCGTCCGAAGGTCGGTGGTAATCATTGTGGAGTCCCGTGAAGTAAAACAGCACTGGCACGCCCGCTTTGTAAAACGACATGTGGTCGCTGGGCCCGTAGCCAGACGGGATTTTGTACAAGCTGAATTTGGCCACTTCATTGACCTGTTCGACCATCGCATCCAAGCCTTCCGCCGAACCTGTGCCATAAACGGTTAGTTCGTTGTCGCGAAGCCGGCCGACCATGTCCAAGTTGATCATCGCAGCGGTGGTTTCGAGCGAATAAAGCGGGTGTTCGACGTAATAGCGACTGCCTACCAAGCCTCGTTCTTCGCCCGTAAATGCGATGAACACGATGCGTCGATGCGAACGCAGCGTCTTCGTTTTTGGTGCTAGCATCGCTGCCGCGCCCAGCATGGTTGCCACGCCGCTGGCATTGTCGTCAGCACCGTTGTGAATCTCGACCGTGCCTGGTGCCAACGATCCATAGCCGCCCATGCCGACGTGATCGTAGTGAGCTCCCACGATTACCGTTTCGTTGGCAAGTTCGCCTTTGCCAGCAATGACACCGACGACGTTGGGGCTGTTGGCCGATGTCGGCTTGAGCTTGATCTTGAGCGTGCAGGTAACGTTGGTCAAAACACGCGAATCAGGGCGCAAGCGTTCGTTGATCGTCTTTTCAGCCAACTCCAGCGACGAGGGCGAAGAATTACGAATCAACTGATCGACCGTGTCGCGTGCAATCGAAACGACGGGGATTTTTGTGTTCTCGAACGTCGTGGTGCCCGCCTCGCTGATTCCAAGAAGTCCTCGACTGGCTTTGTTACGTTCCAGTTTCAGTGCTTGGATCGACGCGGTCACTCCGTCGATCTGCATTTGAAATTTGTTGCGGCTGTTCTTTGCTTTGGCAGGCAACGTCGCCATTTGTTTTCGCAAATTGGCATCGCGATTTTCTTCTTGCTGAATCTTGTAGCGAATGATTCGCTGAGCTTCATCAACGCTATTGGGATCGTTGACGAAAAGTATCGCTGCGGCACCATGCGCTACCGCGTTCTTTATCTTGGTAGTGAAGTAGGCATGACGCGTGTTGCGAACACCGTCAAAGGGACTTCGCGGATCCGACGCGCGTGGTTCTTTTCGTAAGACAATCACGACTGCGTCTTTTGCATTGATGCCGGCGTAGTCATCGTACTTCAGGTCGGGCGCAGTGATTCCGTAGCCGGCAAAAACCACTGGGCGATCGGCAATCGACCCAGTAATCGGTCCCGCAGCCATCGGGTTCATCGATTCGCCTAGTTTTGCACTCAATGGCGGATTGTCAGATTCGCCGAATGTGAAGTTGGCAAAGTTCTGGTCGGGGCTTCCTGGCTGTGCACCCAAATCAACAGGCACGCTTTGGTAAGCAGTGCCGCCAATCGTATCGATCTGCAAACCGCACGCTTTCATGCGGTCGACCACGTAGCGGGCCGCCAAATGAATCGTTTCATCGCCGACATCACGGCCACGGAGTTCTTCGCTGGCCAAGTAGCGTACATCACGCTCAAGCTGCGATCGGATTGTTTCCGTCGGTTCCGCGTCGCGGGGGAGCGTGTTGGCGGGCGTATCAGCGAAGGCTGGGGCGTTAACAAAAACAAGTAACGTCAGTAGCGAAATGCTGCGTGCGATCGATGCAATTTCGAGAGTGCGGAGCGAAGCGATGGGTTGCAGGATGCCGCGGAGTGATCGCGATGACACCGGTGCCAAATGATTTTGCGTCAAGAGTTTCTGCCTTGTTGACCGCGAATGTCGGTGTCTTCAGTTTTGGAATTTATCAGCGGGAGTGGGCTCCCGTTGGAGGACGCCGGCTTATGGGTTGGGTTCATCCATCTCCGCCAAGCCGCTCCCTGCCGGGCCTTGAGCAAATTGTAACGCTGCGATTGCAGGGGTGGGAATCTGCAAATGCCAGACGCGACACTTGGGCGCATAAAAAACCGATGCTCACTTGCCAATCACAGGGCAGGTGAACACCGGAATGAACAATCTTGTCCGGACTTAGATACTAGGCACCCGCAACGTCTTTGCCTTCTTGACGCTCGATCAGCCATAGCAAGATCGGGCTGGCAACAAAGATCGAACTGTAGGTACCGACCAGAACACCCACCACCAAAGCAAACGCGAATGCATGAATGCCTTCGCCGCCGAATGCGTACAGCAGCACGACCACGATCAGCGTCGTGACCGACGTCAGCAATGTGCGGCTGAGTGTTTGGTTGATGCTGGTATTGATCATCTCCCCGGTCAGCCGAGGAGCTTTGCCCTTGGTTTCGCGGATACGGTCAAAGACCACGATCGTATCATTGAGCGAATAACCGATGATTGTTAACAGTGCCGCAACGACCGTTAAACTGATTTTGAACGGATCGATCAGTAAGAATCCCAAAGCGTCTGCAAGCCAGTAACTGACGGCGATTGCACCCAACGTGATCAACACGTCGTGAAGCAAGGCCGCGACAGCTGCCAATCCGTAGATCACTCGTTGGAATCGGAACCAGATGTAACCGATGATGCAAAGCAAGCTGGCAAACAGCGAACCCAACGCACGGCTGATCATGTCGCCAGCAACTCGTTTACCGACTTTGCTGCTACTGATCCAAACTGGCTCGGTGCCTAGGTTCTGTTCCAGGTTGGCCATGATTTTGTCAGCCGATTCGGCCTTCATCGGAAGCCGGATTTTCCATTTGCTGAACGTCAGCGATGAACCTGTGCTCCACTCGTCGGCACCTTCGCCTTGGGGAGTCAATTCGATCGTCTTTTCGTTGAGCGGAACGCTGGCCGTTTCGGCAGCTCGAGTAATCTCGTCGATCAAGGTTGCTTCGTTGACAGCGGCTCCGTCTTTTTCGCTGGCGATGCCCAGCTCCATGATGGCCGTGCTGTAGGTCAGCGTGCCAGGAGTTTCGACCGTACCAGTGTTGCCGGTATCGCCTTCGGGATCATCGCCCAAAGCGGCGGTGGCATCCGCTGCAGTCGCATCATCGGAGGCTGCGGAATCGCTGTCCGCTTCGTCCGTCGGGGGATCTGCGGCGGCGTCCGTTTCGACATCGTCTTGTGGATAGAACGCCGTCAGCATGACGCCATTGCCGTTCTTGGTCTTAGAGCGAGACTTGAACTTAGATGCATTGGATTGGTCGGCGGGTTTGATCGCCACGTTGTAGCTGACCAGTCCGACGCTACCGTCTTCTTCAAACGCTTTGCGGATCGCGTCTTTGAGCTGGTCGACTTCTTCAAACGACGAGTCCACTTTGTAGACCGTCTGAGCATCGGCTCCTTCCATGCTAACGCCGTTGACCGTGAAATCGATTGGGTCATCGTCGCCGTTGTCCATGACTTTGCCGACGATGCTACGAACGGTTTCCGAATCGGTCGGTTTGTCCAATTTGAATTGCACGGACGAACCGCCTGCGAAATCGATATCCAAGATTCCGTTGCCGCGTGCGAACAAGGATCCCACGCCAACGCAGATCAGTACGGCGGAAAGTGCCAGCGTCAGTTTGCCTTTGCCAATGAAGTCCAGGTTGCCGTCGCCCGATACAGCTGATCGGAGCGAGTTGACGCCGTCGGACATGCTGAGTGTCAAGAAACCGTGACGCTCGGCAAAATCAAAGAAGGTTCGCGACATGTAAATCGCTGTGAACATGGAGAACAAGATGCCCAAGATCAGCGTGACCGCAAAGCCACGAATCTGGTCGGTACCGATCGCATAGAGAACAATCGCTGTGATCAGCGTCGTCAGGTTTGCGTCGACAATGGTTACGGTTGCTTTGGCAAATCCGTTTCGGACCGCCATTCGGTCTGCGGCGCCTTTTTTCAGTTCTTCGCGTATCCGTTCGAAGATAAGAACGTTTGCGTCGACCGACATACCCACCGTCAGCACCAAACCAGCCAGACCTGGCAAGGTCAGCGGCTGATTGATCAGCACCATCGTGGCCAAAATCATCGCCAAGTTCAGAATCAGTGCGATGCATGCGACGACACCTGCGAACCGATAATAGAAAAGGATGAAGACCAGAACCAAGGCGAGCGAGGTTCCGATGGCGTAGACACCTTTTTTGATCGTGTCAGCACCCAAGGTCGCGTCGATCTGGTTTTCGGCGATCGGTTGTTTGGTCAAGGCCGCAGGCAGCTGACCGGCTTTGAGGATCGCAACCAAACTGTCGACTTCTTCGCGAGTAAATCGTCCCGTGATACGCCCTTCTTTGCGAATGGGCTGCAGGATGTTGGGAGCCGAAAGCAGTTTGTCGTCGAGTACGATCCCCAACTGTCGCTGGAATGTTCCGGTTGGGGCGTTGTTAGTCGTCAGTGCAAAGAACTTACCCGACCCCTGATCGGTCAAGTTAAAGGCAACTGCGGGCGCACCGTTTTGGTCGTACGTGCTGGTGGTAAACGCTAGGTCTTCGCCTTTGACGTCTAGCAAGGGATCGACAATCATCAGGACTTCTAGCCCGGACATGCCTTGTTGATCGACCCACTGAGCTTGTTTGGTTTCGCCGTTTTCGCCCATTACGCTTGGTGGCATTTGAATGATTGCACCCGTTTGTGGGTTACGCACAACAGCGTCGCCGACGTTGACACGGAACGGAGCCAGTTCGCCTTCATCGACCAATTCGCGGTCAATGGCTGCCCAGCGCCCGACGATCGTCCCGTCGACGTCTTGCACGACGCTTTGGGTCCGCAAGTTTTGTTCGGGCGAGTCTGCCTGAGTGCGAGCGAGGTCAATTTGGCGTGAGTGGTCACGCTGATTGTTTAAGATCGCAAAACGCAAAATGCCGGCTTCGGCCATCTTGATTTTGATTTGATCAACTTCGCGCTGATCCACTTCGGGCACGATGACTTCGATTTCGGTTTCGCCGTAAGGACGCAAAACGATTTCGCGAGTACCACTGGGGTTAATTCGGCGGGTCAGCGGTTCGATCAAATCTTCGGATTTGATTCGCGTGCCCGTATCACCGTCGACACCAATGTTTTTGGAGGGATCGATCTCGTAGACCAGAATGGTTCCACCCCGGAGGTCGACGCCTAGTCCTGGCAATCGCTGGACCAAGATCACGACGCTGGCCAAGATCGCCAGAATTACGAACCCGAATCGAGTTCCGTAATTGGGCATCTTGAACATCTTGGCCAATCGGCTGCCAACGATGAATGGCAAAATCATGACCGCCAACGCGATGGCCAATGCACCGTATTGTTTCCACGAAATGCCTTCTTCGACGGGCGCGGCGCCCGCAGATGTCACAGCGACTTTTTCAAGTACCGCGTTGTTGTCGGCAGCTTGAGCAAGCGGCATGGCGAAATCAGTGATCGCACCGAGCATATTGCTGCCGTGGATCGAAAAAGCAGGAAGCCAATCGGCCAAAAAAGAGCAGTCCATCGTTTTAGTTTTCTGAATCAGGGGATTCGGGAACTCGATCAGCCATCGTGGCGTTTTCGAGCGATGTGTTTTGTTGTGTCGTTTCTTTGTGGTCGCCGTCGTAAGACACCGGCCTTGTTTTATTTCGAGCAAGCTTAGCGGTTGTTGGTAGTGGCAAAGAATTTTCTTGCCACCGGTTCTCCGGCTGCCAGTTCTGTGCAACGCGGAGTATTTTGACTTGCTTGACTACTTCGCAGCTTCTTTCTTGTCTTGGATCTTCGATGCGATCGCGGAACGATTGATTTTGATCCGTGTATTGCCGCCTTCGTCAATTTTCAGTGTGACGACGCCTTCGCCCGTGGATACCACAGTGCCGTGGATGCCGCCGACCGTGATCACACGATCGTTTTTCTCCAGGGAGGACATCAATTTGGCTTCCTCCGCTTTGCGTTTTCGCTCGGGTGCCAGAAACGTCAGGTAAAAAATCAAAAACAATCCGATCGGTAAGATCAATGGGTTTCCCAATATTTTTTGAATTCCTGTCAATTCAGCTGCCGGTGCCGCTGCTGCTCCAGCCTCGCCGGCTGCATCCCCCTGCGCAAGAAACAGCCCCAGCGAGGTGGCTAAGCCGCAGGTCAGATTTGTCAGCAACGTCAGGGAATTGGCGATCAACGGCGGGGTGCCTTGCGTATGGCTCCATAAAAACAGCTAAAACGCGGTCCGATCGCGTGTTTGCTAGCCATGCTGGACTCCGTAAAGGAAAACGAATCAAGCAAAGCGAGGGCCAGTTTCTTGGCACCTTTGCAAAACAGCGGGATCGCATCGGTCGTAGCCCAAAATGCGAATCGGAAATGATATGGAAGGCAAAAATTAGTCACAAGCCCAGCCCGCTCCTCCAAAGGCTAAATACTGCCGCTAAATGCTCCTGGAAACCGTTCATCGACAAATCAAGCGATTGATTCGGCTGCTGGTGGCAGCCAAGACCGTCCTCGGGCTCGATCGCGGAAACCCGTTTGTGATAGCCTTGACGACTCGGTTTGCTCAAAACCGTTCACTCGGCGGTTGCCTGGATTGCCCAGAGCCCCTGTTTGACTGAGTAATGGCGAAATGATGTTTCTCTTGGTGCTCCATGACTTTTCAGCCTGAAATTTGGCCTCCCCAGTGGCCCGAGATTCGTCAAGCTGCGATGGAGCTGTTTGAATCGGGAGATTGGGGCCGATACAAATCGCTCTGCCAGGAAAAATTGCGTTTGCAGATCGCTGCACTGACGGGATCGGAGTTTGTCCGTTTGTGCGGAAGCGGTTCGTCAGCTATCGAAATCTGCCTCCGCGCCGCCGGAGTGGGACCTGGCGATGAAGTCGTGGTCGCTGCGTTTGACTATCCCGGAAACTTTCGCGCGATCGAGGCCGTTGGAGCTGTCCCGGTGCTGGTCGACGTGGAACCCAGTGGGCTATCGATTGACACTGCGAAACTGTTGGCACATCGCGATGAATTAGACGCTGCCAAGATCAAGGCAGTCATCGTGTCGCATTTGTTTGGGCGCGCCGCGCCCGTCGAATCGTTGCGGCGGTGGTGCGACGAACAAAGTCGTGACGAACGAAAATGCACGTTGATCGAAGACGCTTGCCAAGTTCCGGGAATGACGATCGGTGCAAAAGCCGCCGGCAGTGTTGGTGATCTCGGGGCAATCAGTTTCGGGGGCAGCAAACCACTGACCGCAGGCAATGGCGGGGCGGTCGTGACAAGCGACCGTCGTCTCTGGGCGCGAATCGGTGCACTGCTGGATCGGCCAAGTGATTCACAGCCTTTGTCGACGCTTCAGGCAGCCACTTTGTTGCCTCAGTTGGCGCGACTGAGCGACTGCAATCGCCTGCGCAATGCGACGGTGCAGTTTTTGCAAACTGAGGTGATCGCAGGCCTGAGTTCATGGACTTGGCTGAGCCAGTCGGACTCGCACGTCTCCGCGACACACTACAAAGTGGCGTGGCAGTGTGGTTCGTTGGAACAACGCGACCGCATCGTTGCCGCGGCACGCGATTTTCGCTTGCCAATCGGCGCCGCGTTTCGATCGATGGGTAAAAGCAGTGAACGTCGCTGCCGAAAACCGATGTCGTTGGAACGATCGAACGACTTGGGAGCGACCGCGTTTGTGCTCGATCATTCGGCGTTGTTGATCGACCAGGAGCGGCACGCGGAACTTGGCGATGCACTTAAGAAACTGTTTGAATGCACTTCTTAAAATGCGTTTTTTAAATCAGGCCACACCCATTGAATCGCAGACTGCGACTCTTTGTTTCGAGATAGCTGGCTAGTCGGCAGCTGGATTAAATTCGCTAATCAGATGCCCTGCAGGGGCACTGCTACTAGAGGGGCACTGCTACTAGAGGGGCACTGCTACTGGCTGGATTCCATGCGAACGAGCCGCAATAGCTTTGGGATGAACATGCGAAGAGCGCGCGATCGATGGCTGATTGCTCGTTTGACCGTGAGGTCCAGTTCGGCAAACGTTTTGTGATACTCTCGGATTTCAAACATTGGGTCATAACCGAAACCGGCGGTGCCGCTTAATCCCGTTCGGATGCGCCCCGCACACGCTGCGTTGGCTTCCAGCCTGACGTTGCCTTGGGGATCCGATAGGCAAAGGTAGCAGTTGAACTTGGCACCGCGTTTTTCGGGCGGCACTCCGTCCAGTTCTTTGAGCAGCTTTTGGTTGTTGGCGTCGTCGTCGCCATGTTCGCCGGCATAGCGCGCCGAATAAACACCTGGTTCGCCACGCAGGGCGTCGACGGTCAGTCCGCTGTCTTCCGCTAATACCCAACGCGAAAGATGTTTCGCTTGCTCGGTCGCTTTCAACGCTGCGTTTTCGCTGAACGTGGTCCCCGTTTCGTCGACGTCAATCGAGCCATCGATTTCGGCCAACGAAGTCAGGTTGATACGATCGGTCGGCAGCAGGAGCCGGAGTTCGATCAGTTTTTTTGCGTTGTTAGTGCCGAGGACAAGATCGAACATGGATTCGCTTCAGACGCTTGGGAGTGGCCGCCTAACGACGCACGGCTCCCAAGAAAACACGCTTGGAAGGTTTCGGAACGGCGATCGGGGTCGGTTGAACATCGAACGGAATCATCGCGGCGTGATTGGCTGCGATGCCATTTTTGCCAGGAATCGTTCGCGCGATCTGCGAGTTGAACGCGCTGTACTTCTGCATCACACGTCGGATCTCAGGATTGTATTGAAATCCTCCGTTGGGCATGGGAGTTCCCAGCGAATCAAAGCTACCAATTGTGACCAGTGATCGGTAGCGGTCATGGAACTGGTAGGCTTCGGCGCCGTCTTTGCGAAGTTTTAATGTCATCTTCCGAGCGTCGGTCGCAAACTTGTCCATGCGTTTGCGGCTGGGGACAAAGTCTTTTTCTTTGCTGCCGTCGACGATGGTGCCCAAGCCTGTAAATGTGCATACGACGACGGTGTATTTGCCGTCGCATTTGAGCAAATTGTGTTCGCCAAATTCTTTGTTGTCGTTCAGTTGGCGGACAAACGAATCGACTTCGGGAGCCGAAAAATATTCTTCCGGCAGCATGGGGTTTCGCGTGACAAACGCATTGGCCATGGGGCCCTTGGCGTGTCCTTTGCGAGAATGAAACAGTTTCTGACTGAATGCTTTGATCGTTGTCGCTGGCGAATCGGTGCGGTGTTCGGCGCGAACTTCGTTGGGATCGCTGTACACATCCAGTTGCAACGATTTGATTCGTTTCAGATCGCTGTCGACGTTGCCATCGTTGACGGTTGCGTACTCACCGACCAGGACCGCGTAGGCTTCGTACTCGTACGCGTTGGCGAAACGCATGGGGCGGCTGTTTGCACTGCCGCCTCGGACGCGTCCTTTGAAGTCAAAGTTTTCGTGGTAGATGAAGGCGGGCATTTTGAGCTCGCGGCGTATTTGTTCGGCCGACCGTTCGGCGCGGGTCTTGGCATTGTCGCCGACAAAGGTCGTTCCCAGGATCATCCAAGGGCCGTCTTCTTCGGTTAGCTCATAACGGACGTTGCCAAGTTCGGCTGAAACGTCACGCTGAAACATTTTTTGCAGGAACGATGGCGTTTCACTTTGGGCGTGGTCGCTTCCCAGAGTGATCGCGAAGGCGAAAGCGAGTAAACACAAGACTGGGCGGCGTGATGTTGCAAAGGACATGCGCAGGTTCCGCGTGACGTTGAAGAAAGATTTCATCAAGAGTCTGGGGAACTAACAAAAATCGATACGCAAGCGAAAGAGAAGATTCGCGGCGAGGAGAGTCTGCGACATTGATACGAGCAATCAAGTCAGCCGCACCGAGGTGTCGAAACGCGTTTCGAACGCAATGAGAACGCGTCAGAGCGGTTGTCGTCGATGCGGAATGTGTCGGGGACGATGCGCGTGAAACAATCCGTGTGAAACGCGCCGATGTACCGGACAGGACGTCGTGCCTACCCTGAGGTCAGGGGGATCGCTGCGGCTACAGCTTTGGCACCGGACGCTTGGGAGCTTTTTTTAGCATCCGTTTTTTGTCGTCCTGAGGCGGATTGTTATTGTTGTTATTGCCAGCGGGCCGATTGGGCCGCGGTGTCAAATCGGTGAATGTTTCTTCCCATTTCCAGCCGATCGGAACTGCCAGTTCTTGCTGAGCCAAGTACGCCCACGGCGTGCCATCGTGTTCACTGACCACATTATTCAGAAGGTCGCTGGCCTTTTTCGCTTCTCGTTCCCATTTACTGCCCACGGAGATCTCGTCGGCTGGTTTTAGCAGCCAAGTGTTGTTCTTTTCTTTTTCAAACGTCATGCCGCGTTTGGCTTTGGCCAACATCGCATTGTAAGTTTCGGTACGTACTTTTTGCGCCAGCACGCGGCCCATCGCCAAGTCGTAGCCGGCACGCCAGCGAGGGCTTTCCTCTGCGTCGCGTAGTTTCATGCCCGGCTCCAGAATTTGAGCCAACCGCTGCAGCGTCGGCTCCAGCTTGGCAGCACCTTGTTGAGCGATCGTCAATTCGCCCGCCAGTCGAGCGACATCGGTTTGGACGAATCGTGTTCGTGGTCGGCCGATGCCCTGAACGGGTTTGGATTGGTTCGCGGCTGTAACCAACGCCCGGCGCAGTGGGCTGGCTTCGACTCGGGCTCGATAATCGCCTGGTGATAAGTAATCGGGCCGGTAGGGCTTCATGACTTCCGCATCAAAGAACCTTGTCAGTTCGGATGCAAACGGCGAAAGTTCGCGGCGACTGACCGTTCGGTTCATCGCTCGATTGGGGTGCACTGCGAAAAAGATGCCGTTGGTTTCGTAGCACAATCGCGTCAACGCGTACGGGCCAAATCCGCTGTCGATGGGTTTTTCGTCTTTGAAATCCGCTGTAAATCCAACCTGCACGTACTCGGGAATCAACGATTCAGGGCCCTGGTCGACTTGAGCAAACTGGGGCGACTGATCGAATTTTGGGTCCGGGTCGACGTATTTGACGAACGTGTGTTTGCGACCAAACGGAGCGGGGACGCCGATCACGTGAACGGGAATGCCCGATCGGCGGCAGGCATCGATGGCGGGTTCCAATTGGTTGTCATCATCGCCGCGTTCGTCCGTGACGACGACGAACATGACATTTCGCTGCGGGCCATTGCCGCCGCGACTTTTGCGAAGTGTCTTGTATTTGTCGCAAGCGGTTTTAACGGCTGTGAATACGTTTTCGACGCCCGACGTGTCGACTTCGATGTCATCCAAGATCGTTTTGATCTCTTCGATGTCTTGCGTCGGTGGATCCGTAAACAACATGGGTTGCTGGCCACCGAAACCGATGATCGATGTCAGCAGAGGCGCGTCGTGATCCATCAGCCCACGCTTTTGCTTTGCGCGATCGATTTCGGGGTTGGCAATTCCGACTTCGGTGTAGATGCGATCAAAGCGATCGCGAATTTGCTGACGTTGACGATGCAAAGAACCGCTTTGGTCAAACAACCAGACGACCAGAGTTTTGCGTTCTTCTAGCGACTGCAAAATTTCAAAACTCAAACGGTCCACCGCACCCACGGCTCCGGCGGTTTGCACACCTGTTTTTCCCGTCCGCTGAGTCAAACGGTCAAACTGAGCCGTCGAGGGCTGGAATACCTCTGTCACCATGATGTCGGCGAAATCCGATTTCTCCATTTCGATCGGGTTGGTGATGACAGGGATTTCGCTGAAATCTTGTGCTGACGCTTCGGCCATCGCCGTTTCCGTCTCACTGGCCGCTCCGACTTCATCGGCCGGTTCGTCGTAGGTGACGTCTTCGACGATTTTGATTTCTTCGGTCAGTTCGGTGGTTGGCGGTGAAACCAGCACGACGGCTTCTTCGTCGATGATTTCATGAAGCGGAGCTAGCGCCAAAGCCAAGATGATGACCAAATGAACGATCACGCTACCAATCAATGCGGATGATTCGTCCGTCTGAAAGACTGGTTCCTCTTCCAATTCCTCATCGCTCCACGCATCGACTTCAGCGTCAGTGTGGACGCTCTGATCAGTCGGATGCGATGGGTGAGTCTCGGGAGGTGTCACAGGGTTTCTCAAGGAAGCTTGGGATCAATGAGGGAGGATGGCTGATTGAGGTTTGTCGGCGTCGATGTAGAGAGCATCTACAATCGTAGGGAGCATCGATTGCAGGACTCAGTGTATCGGCCTCCGGCTGGCTTGTTCGAGCTTGGTTTAGCGTTGTTTTCGGGGGGGAGGGGGCGTTTTTGAGTGTCGCACCGGGCACCGTTGTTTCGCGGAACCAGCATTCTGCTTCGCTTCGGTCCTCTCTTTCAAACGGTTTGAATTGGCCGATGTACCCTGTTTCTTTGTTATCCGACGCACCCTTTCTCCGCCACGTGACCGCCACTGGCGAGGCCTCTGGACCGGCTCCCACTTCATTATATCTTGCCTAATGGGCGGGAACGTCTGCTGATCGGCGGTTTCGACGTCCTGATAAAGAATGTCCGCCGATTGGCCCGCCTTTGCGGCTACTCAACTGTGATTAGGTCGAGAAATGCGGTATTTTCAGGCGGATGTCTCGACGGTGTCATGGCGGAATGAGCCGGTTTTCGACGGAGTTTTTTCTTTCTAGGTGTGGTTTTAGTGTCTGAGCGTCTCATCGCCATCGGCGATATTCATGGTTGCCGTGTTGCATTGGACCGTTTGCTGGAGCTGGTCGCTCCGACCAAAGACGACGTCGTCGTGACTTTGGGGGACTACGTCGATCGCGGTCCCGATTCGCGAGGCGTGATCGACACGCTGCTCGAACTGCGTGAGCGAACACACTTGGTCGCGTTGCTAGGCAACCACGAAGAGATGATGTTGGAAGTGCTTCAGAACGGCGCGTCCCACCACGAGTGGCTCAAGCATGGCGGCGTCGACACGCTGGATAGCTATGGCTTTGATGGCGATCTCGATCTGTTGCCGGCCGAGCACGAAGCGTTCTTTGATTCGTTGGGCGACTATTTCGAGACGGATGAGTTCTTCTTTACTCACGCGGCGTATGACCCAGATGTGCCGTTGAAGCATCAGCCAGTGGAGCTGCTTCGTTGGTATTCACTGACGCAAGGAGTTCCTGCGCCGCACGTCAACGGAAAAAGCGGCGTCGTCGGTCACACCGCCAATCGCGATGGCGAGATTCTGGATATGGGGCACCTGATCTGTTTGGATACATACTGCTACGGCGGAGGTTGGCTAACGGCAATGGACGTCAAGACGCGTCAGATTTGGCAGGTGTCGAGTGACGGCCAGTCGCGACGCTAGCCGTTGTTTTTGCTTGCGCGTTTCGGATTGGAGAGCAACTGTTCTTGTTGCGGACTTCGTCTGTGGCATGCTTTGTTTTCATGACGTTGCGTCCAGAGAGTCTGTCGAACGCTAGCAAAGGGACAGAGCGTCAAGAATCACGCAGCCCGCAAAGTTTGCCAGATTTAGCTAATCGTCCTATCCGGAATTGCCGAACAATTGATTCAGGCACGTAGTGCGCACGGGTTTTCGAAGTGCGTCGTCGTTTTTGAATTTTGGGTTGGGTTTGCTTATCGCGACCGCCCGCTGCGTTGCTGTTTTGATTTTTACAGCGGATAAGGCAATGGACTGCTACTTGATTCTCCGAAGTTTCAGCGGAACTGGCTCTCGATTTAGCTGGCTCACTCTGGTCGTGCTGGCAACGATTTGCGTTCTGCCTGCCGCAGCGCATGGACAGCGGCAGATTCGCACCAAGAAACCCGATCGTGGCGTTTACCAGCCACCGACGGTTCAAGTGGATGCAACAGAGAGCGCCAATGCGCCCGCAGCACGCCGTGGCGAGCAACTGGTCGAAGCCGACATTCGCGACGCACAACCGATGCCGACTGCAAGGGTTGGGCAGCAAAGTGCCAATGGTCTAACCACGCGCCGCTCGGCGACTCAGTCACGCAGTTCGGCGACCCAGTCACGCAGTAATGTTCGCTCCGTCCGATTCAATGAACCCGTCCTGGACGCACCCTACGTGGGTGGCGCAATCGCCAACGACGTGATCCTGGACTCCGACGTTCAGTACGAAACAATCCCATACGATGGCGAAATCGTTTGTGGCGCCGAACCCGTTTGCGGCGTCGAAGCGATGGGCTGTGACTCAATTGGCTGTGACTCCGCGGGAAGTTGCGGAAGTCCGCGGTGTGGTCGCTGCTTGCCCTCGCCCAATGGATACATCAGCTTTTCGCCGGATCGCTGGTTCGGTTCGATCGAGTTGATGTTGATGTATCGCAAAGGCGACCGACTGCCGACGCTGTTGACCACTGGCCCGTCAACCGATGCCGATACGGCCGGTGAACTCGGTCAAGCCGGAACACAAACCGTCGTCGGTGGGGATCCTATTTTTAGAGACGTAGCAGCGGGAGGACGATTGACACTGGGCACTTGGTTGGATAATCAGCAGTGCCGAAGTTTGATCTTTCGCGGTTGGTTCTCAGGTGAAAAGACATTCGGATTCGTTCGTGACCAGAATGGACAGAGCGTCATCACGCGTCCGTTCTTAGATGTTTCGGATAACCAAGCCGCACAACAAGACACGTTGCTGATTGCATTTCCTGGTCGTGCGACCGGTTCGATATCGATCAGCGGTGACAGCAATGTCTACGGAGGTGACGTATCGGTACGGCAGTTTTGGTACGGCATCGAAGGACTGTCGATTGATTTTCTGTACGGTTATCAATTCATGCGGCTGGACGAAAATCTAGCAATTCGCGGTTCGTCGGTTTCGCTGGACGACGATTTCGCGCCACTTGGTTCGACAATCGCGATTAGCGATTCGTTCGATATCGAAAACGAATTTCACGGCGGACAGATCGGTGTCGCGTCGATGTACCGAGAAGGCTGCTGGTCGTTTAGTGCTTTGGCAAAAACTGGATTCGGGTCGCTGGCTCGACGAGCCGATTTGCAAGGCGAAACTCGAACCAGCATCGATGGCAACACAGCCGTCGATAACCAAGGTTTGCTGGTTCGCGATCTGAACAGCGGCAGTCGAACCGATCACACATTCGGCTGGGTACCTGAGATCGATCTGACACTGGGATGGCGCAAGTTCCCCTGCTACGAAGTCACGGTCGGCTACCACATCACCGCCATGACCGATGCACTGCAAGTCTCCGGAGCCGTCGATCCCAGCTTGGCGGTCAATCTATCTGACCCTCCCACCGGACAGCAACGACCGCGTGAGTCCTTCGACTACCGAACCTTCTACGTCCAAGGCATTCACTTCGGCCTGCAGTACGTTTATTAAGACGCCGACGGCCGATTGCAGCGTCATCGCCTGGAAATCCAAATAATTCTCAGATTCTGTTTGGCGCAGACCGCGGTTTTGCATCTATCTAAGTGTCAGTTGAACTTAGATTGATCAGACGATAACCCGCGAGTGCCCTTTGGATGACCTGTTCATCGCTAACCAGCCGCCGATTTATCGGTTTCTGCTGCGCTTAAGCGGAAGCGTTGAAACGGCCAGCGATCTCTCGCAAGAGACGCTTGCTCGCGGTTGGCAAAAACGCGAACAGCTCCGTGACTCTGCCGCGCTGCGAACGTGGTTGCTGCGAATCGCTCACAACACGTTTTGCGAATACGCGCGGCAGCAAAAGCAGCACGGTGAGCGAGGCTGGGAGCCTTTGGAGGCGAGCACGCTGGCGTGCCGCGAGGCGTCGCCTGGCAAGTTGTCGTCTGATCAAGAACTGGGCGAACAGATTTGGCACGCGATGGGCGAGCTACCACCGCGACAGAGCCAAGTGTTGCATTTGCGAGTCGTCGAACAATTGAAGACGCACGAAATCGCAGACGTTCTTGGGATCAACGCTCAAGCCGTCCGCTCCAATCTTTCCGCCGCCCGCAAAAATATGCGAGAGCGACTTGGCGATTCGGTCAGTAAACCTTCTAACCCCAAGGCGATCGGATGAACGAGAATGTTTGTGAATCGCTCGACGCGTTTTTGGACAGCGAACTAGATGCGACAGAGCTTGAAGTGTTTCAAGAGCATTTAGCCCACTGCACTCGATGTCCAAACGCAGTCGAGCAACAAGTCGGCATGGACAACGCATTACGAACGTACGCGGAAACCATCCTGCCACGACATCATGTTCCACACGTCACGTTGCCTGAACCACCGCGAATGAATTTCCGCAGCTACATGTTGACGATCGCCGAAATCAGTGCCGTTGTATTGATCGGCAGCGCCATTTGGTTTGCGTTGGGCCGTACAGCCGCGCAACAAAAGATCGCTCAGGTGAAAGCAGAGCAGGTCGCCGCACCGCCTTCGAAGAAGTCAACGACGGAAGTTGTGGCGCCGCCATCACCTGATCAAAAGGAGTTCGTTGAGGCGTCTGCAAAACTTGATTCGATTCGGAAGAAACGGTTCCAGTTAATCAAAAAGAGAAGCGAGATTTTTGAAAATCTGCGATCAAAACGAATCACGCTTTCACAAATTGAGCAGCTCGAAAATAGCGCGAGGGATCCCGTGGTTGCCTTAACGGTCGTTAAGAAACTGCTCGGCTTGCCTGCCGAGTCGTCAATCGAGAAACGAATCGCCGGGGAGCCTGATCGGGAAATATCAAATGGCGAAGCGCACAAGCTATTTGTGCCGCTCATGATTCAGCGAAATCGACTTGCACAAATGTACGATGACAACGATCCGATTGTTCTACAGCTTGATGCGGAGCTGAAAGCGATGCGCAAGGAACTGATCGAGACGGTTCGAGAGCAAGGCGAAGTTCGCAATCTAAAAATTGACGACCAAATGATTCCATTGATCGTTGAACGCAACAAATACGCGGCTCAATTCGGCGAGCGACATCCAAGCGTACGAGCACTCGATCATGAAATCGAAGTAATGAAAGCTGAATTGAAAAGGCAAATTCGTGAGAACACGGTCGCAGCCAAAAATCTTGAAACGCTTTCCATGAAAGCGGGCAAGGATCGGTTCGATGTGAAGTCGGAGGCACGCCTTGAAATCGAAAATTCAATTGCAGCATTGAAGATGGAGCGAAGTAAGCTCGAAGCCAACTTCGGTCGAAGTCACCCAGCGGTCAAGCGGATCGATGACGAGGTGCAAGCTCGTCAGAGTCAATTGAAGCGGCAAATCCAAGCGGAGGCACCTGGCAAGCTCACAGCGATCATCAAGTCGTTCAAGCGTGAAATCGTCATGGTGAAAAACGAGCTTGCTGAAGCAGAATCCGAAATAGAGCGTTTGAAAGACGTTTTATTGGGTGAGGCCGAGCGAGTAAGAAAGGTGCGGCATCAGGAAAAGTTGCGGCATCAGGATTAGTGCCTGGCGGTCAACAACTAAGCAGCGCGGCGGATTGGCTGTGGCTCTTGCAATTGCCTTGCGACGCGGACGATCTGCTGCTGGGCGAGATCGATTTCGCTGGGCGTGACTTGGCCCAGGTAATCCATCTCGGCACGCACGTGTTGAGCGGCTCGCGGCGAAAGCGATTGGAAAACTCGCTCGCGCAGATCTGATTCCGATCTTTTCAGCGCCCTGGCCCACGTCTCGGCATGCACGTTCTTTGCGAGCGTGCAGATTTGGTCGTCACCCATCGAGGTGATGTCTTCGAAGCACAGTAACATTTGCTCGATCTCTTCCCTGAGAATGCGATGGTTGTGGCCAAGTGATCGCAGGATTGAACGTTCGGTTTCGTGATCGCAGGCGTTCAATATCCTGGCAACTTTTTGCATCCCACCGGGTTTGCTGCGTTGCTGAATGGATGTTTTTTCGATCCGCTCCTGTAATCCCACCAGCAAGGACGAAACGGTTGCGTGATCGGTACGCTGGAGCCGCGAAAGTCGATTGATGACTTCGATTCGTTGGCGATCCGATAAAGCGCGTATGACTCGGGGAGCCAATTGAGGCGGCAGGATGCTAAGCAAAACCGCAATGGTCTGTGGACGCTCGCGAATAATCGCGGCGAACAAGACCGGCTGCGAGACGTGTTTTAGGTACTCCAGGCGATTGGCCAAACCGATTTCCAGGGCGGGGTGAGTTTCCCGGGCGCAGACGTCCGTGCCGATTTGGTCGCGTATTGAGCTGGCAAGCTTGGTCGGAAGCCGATCAAGGAAGCGATCGGCTTCCTGCGCAGGCAACTGCTGCAGAACCCGGACCACGCGGTTGATGCCGAATTCGCGATTGATGGGTTTTTCCGTCTGGCTCATACCTGCAATTATCGGCCAGACAAGCGGACTGTCGGATTGCTGTCAGCAGCGATCCGGTTTTAACGGTTGGGCAATTTTTGCAGCGGAGTTTGCAGCGGACTGTATTTTTAGGCCGCGTTGCTTTCCAAAGGGCTCCTCGGTCAACCGTTTGTTTGATCCGAGTTCGCGCGTCTCAACGGTGGACGATCCATGCTTTACCGTCGGGCGTTGGTTTGATGGCTTTGATTTCGCAAAGCCCCACCAAAGCTCGGTCGACTTGAAAAGCTATTTCGACGTCGATCGCTTCCCGCAGGATCCGCTCGCATTTGCGTCTGAGCCGTCGCGTGCTGATCGGTTCGTCGTGAGTGGCGATGGCGTGGTATGCCAGCATGGATTCGACGATCGATTGTCGGTGGGCCTGCTGGATCATTCGGTAGGCGACGCCGGCGTTGGTGTCCAATTTTTGGAAGTACAGATTGCGAGTCAAATCCAACAGGTGCTTGTCTTTGGTGCGCAGGTAACTGAAAACGCTTTTGATCAAGTAACCGATTCCCGCCAGAATCAGGATTCCGATCACGGCAGCGGAATAGTACGCCAACGCAAACCACAGAAACATGATCTGCGCGATCTTGCGCATCGAAAGCAACCAGCCGCCCAAGCTGGGCACGATAATTTTTGCACGATCAATCTTGCTCAGTCGAACACGTGTGCAGGGCAACAGCATGTCGACGTCTAGCTTGGGGATGTTTTTGAACATGCGTAAGTGCAAAGCAGATGCGGCCAGCTCTTCCCCGACGGCGCTGTCGTCACAAAGTTCAAACAAGACCACCATGCGTTGATAGATGGGGACTTCGACTTGTTCCGGCTGGTACAGTTTGCGGAGTCTGCGGCGGAGGCGTGTTCCCACGACATCGCCGCGGGCGTACACGGCTAAGTGTTCAAACAATTCAAAATTGACGTGCAGCGGTACGCCCCATTGGCTGGCGACGCCGACGCATTTTTCGATCTCAGATTGTTCCAGCCTGCGATATCCCGCTCGCATCAGAATTTCGTCGCAGGTCGCCATCAATTGATGCGTTTCTAGGTCGACGTCATGAGATTCGGTTTGCTTGGGGACCAAACTTTCCAAGTCCGGATCCAGCGACGAATAGAGATCCGCAAATTGAGTGTGGTACGATCCGGTACGATGATGAACTAGGTTTTCGATCTGATCACAACGCTGCTTGAACAACTCAGTCGCGGCCGCATCCAGTTCTTTGCGACCGACCAGGTACTCCTGCAGCGTCCGTGTTTCGATCGGAACATACGGCTCGATCGCCCAGTGGGCAGCGTCGTCACGAATCACACCCGAATTGCTGACGCCCGCCCAAGAATTGGACAACGCGTCGGAACCACCCATTGGCCAACTTGCGAGAACTCGATTGATGTGCGGATCAGATGCAGGCAATTTGTCGGACTCCCTGTCCTCGCATGGTTTGTCAAAGGATCGACGCAAAACCATCCTTGGCGTCGCGTTGGACATGGACGGGCTACTATTCGACACGGAAAAATTGTATTGGCAAGTCGGCGACACCGTCTTGCAGCGGCGTGGGTTTCGATTTTCGGCGGAGCTTCAGCAACGAATGATGGGCCGCGTGGGTGTTTCGGCGATGGCGCAAATGATCGAAATGCATTCGCTAAAAGATTCCGCTGAGGATCTGCTTGCCGAATCCGACCAGATTTATAGCGAGCTTTTGGGTGAAACGCCCGATAGCATGCCGGGGTTGGAATTGTGGATCGATTATCTTGACCAAATCGAAATGCCCTTTGGATTGGCCACCAGCAGTCGGCGGAAGTTTGTCGATCGTATTTTTGAGTCGGTTCCTTGGCGAGAAGCGTTGCAGTTTGTTTTGACGGGAGACGACGTGGTCAATGGCAAACCTGATCCGGAGATGTATCTCAAGGCTGCTGAAAAGCTGGGGATCGCTCCAGAGGCGATGATGGTTTTGGAGGACAGCGGCAACGGTTGTGCGGCTGCCGTAGCGGCCGGTGCCCAGACGGTCGCGATTCCTAGTGAACACACCAAGTCACAAGATTTCAGCGGTGCAATCTTGGTCGCCGAATCGCTGGCCGATCCAATGCTGTGGTCGTTGCTGAGAGCTTGACTGAGGCAGGATGGATCACGTTGGGGGCATCAGTTCGGGGGATCACGTTCGGAGCTGAAACGATCGCGATGGGAACGAGTTTGGAAGGGGCCCGTCACTTGGTCAAACTTACTCGGTTGATCCACCGGCGATTGCTTTGGGTAGAATCACTCCCCGTGAATTTCCCACCATTTTCGTGCGTTGTCGGTGGACCATGGATAGTCGCTGCGGAGTTCGTCGACGACGGCGGAGAGATCCTCGACGGTTGTGAAACGGTCTTCGGGGTCCTTTGCCATGCAGCGATCCACCAGATCGACGATCGCTGCGGGCAGTTCTTCGCCACGATGAATGTTCATGGCTACCGGAGCTTCGCTAAGGACTAACGCAAAGAGCGTTTCGGGGTCGCATTCCATGTAGGGCGGGCGTCCAGTGAGCAAAAAATAAGCGATGCAGCCGACGCTGTAGATGTCAGATCGTGGATCCATGCCGCCCGGTTCACGGTAACGTTCGGGGGCCATGTACATCGGCGTGCCCGCCCATACTGTTTCGGCGGTTTGGAACGAACCTAATTCTGAATTCAGTGGCTTCGCTAATCCGAAGTCAAACACGACTGCCCAGTCGCCGACCGATGGGTCCAAGGACAGCATGACGTTCTGAGGTTTGATGTCGCGATGTAGCAGCGACATGTTGTGCGCCTCGGCCAGCGCGTCGCAGATTTGTCTCAGGATCAATAGAACTCGGCCGATCTCTTGATACCCACTTCGCGACACAATTTCGTAGAGCGTGATGCCTCTTAGAAACTCCATCACACAAAATGCTTCGCCCTCTTCGCTGCGTCCGTAGTCGTAGATCATTACGCTGTGGGGATTGCTGAGCGAAGCTGCCAAGCGAGCCTCGCGGTCAAACCTCATTCGGTCGTCGCCGCTCCGTCGATCGTCACGCAGGACTTTCAGGGCTGTCTCGCGCCCTAGTTGTCGGTGTCTTGCACGGTAGACCACTCCCATCCCGCCGCTGCCCAGTTCGCTAATCAATTCGTAGCGGCTAAGCGGGTGAACCGCCGCGTGCGCTCGCGAGGTTTGCTTTGCAATTTGCCTTGCCGCTAGAAACGCCGTCAATGTCAGAAGCGATCCGAGAATCAAAAACGAAAAGCGAACGATGCGCGCCGGCGCGAACGCTTTGGCGGCGTCGTGTTCGACCAAGACACCGATCTGCCATTGTTCGTTCCAACGCCAGGCGCCAACCACCGGAACGCCGACGTAGTTGTTGTATTCTTGGACGCGGACATCCGGTTTGCCAGTGGTTGCACTTGCGACGCTGATGGTCAGCGGCAACGCACTGCGCAATATCTTGCCCACATTGCTTGGGCGAATCGTAAATCCCGGGTCGCTCACACGCAGGTTGGCCGCGATCTTTTCGGGCATCAATTCCAGTTCGACACGGTTGGCGGCCGTCACCGCATTGGGACTGTTGGTGATCATGACGCCGCGGCGATCGACCGAATAGACGTCCAGTCCAGAGGTTTCAGATACTTCGTTAAACATCTGATCAAAGTCCTTGAACGTATCGATGCCACGCACCATCAAGGCAGCCACAATCAAGTCGTTTGTGTTGCGAACCGGAACCATGTGTGCCATCACGGGCAATTCGGTGTCGGGCGCTTGCCCGGATTCGTCTCGAGGCAATCGCGTCGGTCCAAACAGAACGCGCTCTCCCCGCATGACTCGTGAAAGGTTGGCGGCACCGTCGGGCGCGATCGACGTGCCGACGTCCGATTTATCTGGGATCCAGCTGGCCAAGGTCGTGCCGGCACGATCCCAGACCGTGTACTTGACGTCGGAAAAGCCCGACAATTCTTGCAGCTGAGACCGGATTAGTTCGGTCTGTGCGGCTTTTTTTAGCTCTTCGCTGGGCGCGTCTTGTTTGGCGATTTCGACCAGTTCCAAAATGGATTGACGAACAGCGAGTTGTCGCGACCACGATTCAACCAATGCGGCTCGGTCGTCCAAGAATCCTTTGGTGGACAACGTGACGCTGTCTGCTAAACCGGATAGTTCTTTTTGCTTGGCTTCCCGCTGGCTGGTTGCGACTTGGACGTAGGTCCAGGAGCCAATCAATGCGGTCGGGAGTACGGCGGCCAACCAGAGCCATCCGGAATTGAGACGTTGGTTGCGACGTGTCCGACGGTCCCAAAAGCTATTGCGTGGTTGCGGTGCTTTTGTTGTCTCGTCGCCAAACCGTGGTGAAGCATGCGTACGTTGGTTGCTTTGCAGAGTGATGGTTGAATCGAGATTCTTACCCTGGCGTTGCTTTGGCTCTTTGTCGCGGCTAGTCGATTGGCCGACAGTCGGGCCGGCAGTCGGGTCGGCAGTCGGGTCGGCAGTCGGGCCGACAGCGTGAACGATGCGATCGAGGTCCGCCGGGTTACTGCCCGAGTCATAAGCACTGTCCAAGTCGTAGTCGCTGTCCAAGTCGTAATCGCTGTCCGCCGGTTTGGGCGTTGGCGTGGTCGCCATCATGGGCGGTCGCACCGGCTTGGCGAGTTCGCCTTCGCGGCGCGCCGATTCAGCGTCATGTTCACTTAATAGCGAAAGCACTTCGTCGACCAGTTCGTGGTCGTCGCCGGCTTTGGAATGAACGAATGAGATTTGTTGATCGGTCGGCTGCTCTTCGGCGTCTAAGAACAGCTCGCGAATGCGTGCGTAGCGAGCAGCGTCCATCACCCGTTCTCAGCACTCGGTGCGACAACCGATGCTTCTGGCGTCGAATCCATGGCATCGACTTCGCTGTCTTGGATCCCAGCATTCTGTCGAAGTTCGCGTCGCATCCAAGCGCGCGACATGGCCCATTCTTTTTCGATCGTTCGCAGACCCAGGTTCATTTCGGCAGCGATTTCGCGCATCGTCATGCCGCCAAAAAAACGCAGCTCGACAATCTTGGCTTGGCGTGGATTCAGTTCAGCCAGTGTCACCAGCAAATCATCCAGGGCAACGACATCAGCATCCTGGCTCAATTCAAACGTGACTTCATCGGTCAGTTGCCTTCGCTCCCATCCGCCACCGCGTTTAAGCGAGTGAACTTTGCGAGCGTGGTCGACCAAAATGCGACGCATGACTGTCGCTCCGATCGCAAAGAAGTGCGTTTTGCCCTGCCAGTTGATTCGCGAATGGTCAACCATCCGCATATACGCTTGATGGACCAGCGAAGAAGAGCTGAGTCGATTTCGCAGCGGTTCGTTCTGAAGGAACCGTCCGGCAAGTCGGCGCAGGTCATCGTACATCACCGTAAACAGCTTGTCGGTTTCGCCTGCTTGGCCACTGCTGCTGCCCGAGAGGATTTCGGTGATCGACTTCATAGTGAATGGCTAACCGCAAAAGAAAAGAGCGTCCGTGACGTGACTCTATGATAACGTCTAATGGCCAGAGTTGCAGTGATTACTGGCCAAAGCCAAAGTCGTTGCGTGGATCGTAACGATATCTTCGATTCTAGGGGCGTAGCCCCCCGCCATTGCGATCGCCAAGGGGACGTTTTTCTGCTTGCTCCAGCCCAGAACGCGGGCGTCTCGGTCAGCGAGACCTTTCTGGGTGAGGTGTAAACGCCCCAAACGGTCGTCGATAAACGGATCGGCTCCGGCGAGATAGATTGCCAGATCGAAAGGTCCGTTTTGCAGCGCGTCGGCGTCCAGTTGTTCAAGCGATTCGTCTACTGCGTGCAAGTAGTCCGCGTCGCCTGTTCCGTCGGGCAGCGCGACGTCTAGATCGCTGGGCATTTTGCGAAGCGGAAAATTCTTGACGCCGTGAATTGACAGCGTGAACACGTCGGGATCGTCGGCAAAAATCGCTGCTGTCCCGTTGCCCTGATGAACATCCAAGTCGATTACGCAGGCACGCCGAATCAGACCTTCGTTTTGTAGAGTGCGAATTGCCACGGCGGCGTCGTTGAACACGCAATATCCTTCGCCAGCATCGGCAAAGGCATGGTGCGTGCCGCCAGCCAAATTTGCCGCCAAGCCATCGGAGAGAGCAGCTCGACAGGCCGCAATTGTCGCGCCCGTGCTGCGTCTTGAACGCTCGACCATTTTGGCCGACCAGGGAAAACCAATCCGGCGAATTTCCGCGGACGTCAGAGTCCCCTCGGCGACGGCCTGAAGATATTCGCTAGTGTGGCAGAGCGAAATTTCAAAATCGGTAGCAGCGGGCGGGACCAGGAGCGTGTCGGAGTCGTGGATCTCACTCTGAGCAATGCGCTGTCGCAGCAGTCGGTACTTTGCCATCGGAAAGCGATGGCTCTCTGGCAGTGGTAGCTCGAAATGATCGGTGTAGTAAAGTCGCATAGCTTGGTCGAACGAGTGCCCTGCTCTCTTGATGAATCGCTCCGTCTGTTTGAATCGCTGCCCTACCCTGCTCTGTCCTGCATTCTCGCTGAGTCGTCGCCCAGATGAATTTGCTAGACTAGCAGGCTGTCCACTTTTCGTCAGCCATCAACCGGCTATTCGTCAGTCATCTAGGAAGTACCCCCGTGAACGATCCTGTTCAAAATCCATACATCGCACCCGGAGCAGTTGATTCCAGTGACATCGGGATCGCAGCCATCAAAGACCGCGTGCGAATCGGAATGATCATCACGTTCGCACTCGTCCAGGGAGTCGTTTTTGCGACGGGCATCATGCTGTTTTTAATGCTCAACGGCGACGACGGGGTTGCTGCCGGAGCTCAGCCGGCGGCAGCGCAACCAGCCGGCGCGGGCGACTTGGTTTTGCCAGGTCTTGGGATTGCGATTGGCGTGGGCGCGTGTGTGGCGGCGTTGGTCGTTGGTGGCATGATGAAACGAATCAGCATCAACCACTTTCGGGCTCAATTGTCCGCTGCAGGTATCAAGCAAGTCGACCACACCGCGACGCAGTTTCCGCCGCAAGTCGATCAACTAATCAATGCGTCGCGAGCACGTACGATCGTCGGCCAAGCGATCTTGGAAGGTGCCGCGATGTTGAATGTCATCCTAATGTTTTTGGATGACAACCTGATTCACTTGGTGCCCATCGGCGTCCTGATTGCGGGCATCGTGATGCTGTTGCCTACGGTCGGCAAAAAGCTTGCTTTGGTTGAACAAGCCAGCTCGCGTTAGCAAACGTTTCTCAGGAGAACCGCACCGCAAGAATTGACGCGGCAAAGCGAGTGATGGAGTCAGTCATTGGCCAGAAAAACCAATTGATCCGGCGCGATTGCGACGAGGTATTCGTTTTTGCCATCGACGATTTCGATCTTGCGGGTTTGCCCCTGAGAAAGCGGACGCCCTGTGTTGTCGACGGGAACCAGCTGCACGGTATGAGTCCCGGCGGGCAATTCGATTCTCTGAGTTTGAATTTCGCGTGGCAGCATGCCCCAGCAACGCGTGTCCGCTTTTTCGGTGCTGCTCCAGACGGTTCCCGCCGCAAACTGAAAGATCGACGCTGATTGACCGGCCAGACCCAATTGTTGGCCCGCTTTGGCGACCATGGCTTCTTTGGTCGCGCGACGTACCACAGCGCGGGCGATCGTCCACGGCATTTCCGCCGAGATTTGATTGGCGGCCAATTGCGAAACGTCGGTCAAGGTTTGCGTGTTGCCGGCGGCCTGCCCATCAATGACCGTCGCCAATGTGGCAATGCTACTGGGCGGCAGGACCAATCGAGGCACTTTTACCGAAGCGATATTGGGAAGCGCAGTGGCGTGTTCTCCATCGTCGTCGTTGCTTTGACTGCTTCGCATCGCGCTGATTGCCTGCGATGCAATCGACAGAGCCGCGGTCGTCGTTTCGGCAACGCCTTCTTCTAAGACAGGTCCGCGACCGACGCATCCCAACACATACAACACTCCGTTGCCTGGCGAACTGTGCGTACCGCCACTTGCGCGTGCGATGTCCGCGTGAACTGGTGCAAAATCCGGACGCACATCACTGACCAATTGATAAGCTCGGGCCGCGTCGTCGTAATCGTGATGAGTCGCTTCGCGTAGGATTCCTCTCAAGTAGGGCGCGATCGCGATCGGCTGAAACATTTCGTCGACTTCGATCAGTCCACGAGCTTCGGCGGCGCTGGCCAGTTCCGATTGCCGCATCGCCGCCTGCAACGCATAGCTTTCCGCGTCCGCTTGATCCGATGACAGCGAACACACCGCCAGCATTGTCCGAATCATGACTTCTTCGTAGCCTGCCGGTCGATACACTCGCGAGAGATCGTCGGTCAGTATCGACGCGGCTTCGTGGATCGGTGCGACTTTGGGCAAGGCATCAATCTCGCCCCGCATTTGTCGCAGGCTGGCTTCCGCGGCTTTGGGTTTGCCGGATGCCAGTTCGATCATGGCCAGGTCCAGCTTCGCTGCCGCCGAGATCCGGTTGTTGTCGCCTGACAGGTCGACCAAGATTTCTTCGGCGGCCAGAATATCGCCTGCGGCAAACGCATCGCGCGCGACGTCCAACGTCTTGGGCGAAGTCGCGCAGCCGGCTGACATGCCGCACAGCAACACACCGAGTGCGACCCACAGGATCGCGATGCGAGAATGATCGCTGATGATGCTGCGCCCGAACATATTGATCGATTCCTTGGACAGTTCGGCTCTCTCTTGGCAGTGTCAGAGAGCGAAGCAGCCAAGTTGCTCTGGAGAAAGAACTGTTACCCGTCAGCTTGGTCGCCGACTCCATAGTTCCACCACTTGCCGACGCGCGACTTGGAGTAGCCTTTGCGGATTTTTGCGGACTCTTTGACGGTGTCGCCTGTGTGTATGTTGACCATCTCCAGGGTCAACAAATAATCGCGTTGACTGGTGCGATTGCGATCCGTGGTCCCGCTGGTGATGGTGGCGTACATCAGGTAGTCGACCGGAGTGCCTTGTTGTCCCAGTGCGTTGGCGAACGCGGTTCGATTGTTTGGCAAAAACAGGGAATCCGGACGCAGGCGAGTTTCGACCAAAGCGGCATCGACCATGCGGCGGCTGACGACGCGAAATGATTCGGCCGAATTGATTTGCGAATCGATGCGTTCGTAGAGTTGGTCTTTGAAGTCCAGCATTTCTTCGGCGCTTTTGTTTTCGATCCCGATGAAACACACGTTGGCGGGGCCGACGGCCAGCGGGGCATGGACGGCTGATCCAATGGTCATGTTTTGCGACAGGCCATCGCTGTCAAACGTGACCGGACGCACTGCAGTGGGGCATCGGCCCAATAGTTTGGCGACTGATTCGTCCACTAGCGGATTCCAAGTCGCGGCCCCCGCAGCGTGGCTGCCGACCATGTCTTTGTCGTCGTTGGCCAACAAGTGTCCATATTGTCGACCAGCGCATCCAGCGGCTAGCAAGCAGAGGGCGGCGACGGCCATGAATCGGCGGAACGGTCGATGGAACTTTGTGATCCGTGTCATCGATTGAGTCATTCTTTCGATTTCAGTAGTTGGGTGTGATGTCGTGGTTTCGAGCCGGCAGTTGCTCGCTGTTCAGCGAAACCGCCTCAATTACGTACCAAAATGCACTGATCATCAGCCATATCAGGCCGACGCCGCGGCGGTTGCACTATTCGCCGCGATCTTCCGTCCGGTTGAGGTCGCAATGGCATCGGAATCAAGCGTTTTGGTGGCGGTTGCACGATTAGCGGCGGTTATCGCAGTCGGCTTAGTCGTTTCATCGGTATTTATGGGCACCAGTTGTTGACAAAGCTGACCGCAGCGAGAAACTCTGTTGAGATCCCCGGGGCTTCCCGAAGCCCGTAATTTGCCGCGTTGTCAGAAAACTCCCGTTTGGTGAATTGACAGCAACCGGTGATTGGATTTTGTTGTCTGCTGCGATTGCGGCCCGTTTTCTTCAAACGTCGCGTCAAAAACCGGCTGAATTCGCTGCCGCTCCCTCCAAAAAACAGTTTTTCACGACACTGCCCATGACTGTTGTTTCCCCCGTTTCGACATTGCCATCGATTGGACTGCCTACCGATGTCTTGGTAGTCGCCGATGCTTCCGCGAGTCCGTTGGCTATTCCAGCTCCTCAGGTGCCTGCGCCGCAGCTGCCGACTCCCCGAGCAGCGGACGACGAAGAAGAAAAAGTCGAGGAAAGCGATGATGAAAATGACGATGACGACCTGGAAAGCGACTCATTTGGCAATGACGACGAAGCGGACACCGACGACGGCTTCAACGATGGATTGGACGAAGACGACGAATTAGATGAATTTGACGACATCGACGAAGACGACTTTGACGACGGCTTCGATGATGATTTCGAGGAAGAACTCGATGACGACTACGAAATCGAGATCGACGACGAAATTAGTGACGAATTCGGTCTCAGCACCGGACCGCCAAAGCCAGACAAAGACGAAGATGATCTTGGCGATTTCGAAGATTTCGACAATTTGCACCGCTAGGTGATAGGCGTTTCGCAGCGGCTGAGACGGACCCTTCAGGCCGCTGAGACGCATCCGCTGGGCCGCTTGAAACACAGCGGTCACTGGCCTTGGATCAACAAACTGGCCGGTCCTCTTAATTTCTGCGACAGTCGGTACAATCTTGCCGACAGGGCGACGCTTCTCTTTCGTGGCTCCGGCAGTGCTGGGCGATCAAAGTGAACGGGCAAGATGAACGATCAAGGTAGATTCGTGCCGACGCATTGCCGGTGAACTTACCGCGGCGAACCGGATGGTGGCCGATCACTTCGTTCGACGCCGTTTGGCGTTGCTTGAACCTTTCACCACCTCGCCGACTCTCTGTCGGTGGTTGTTGAAGTACTGTTGCACTGTTGATTCCGAAGCTGTCGTTTCCTAACACGATCCCTCACAAATTCGTCTGATGTCCGCATCTGTCAGCCCCTTTCGTGCCCCGAGTGGTAGTCCCAAATTTCCTGAACTTGAAAAGGAAATCCTGCAGTTTTGGGACGACAATGATATCTACAACGAATCGCTGAAGCGTCGCGCGGACTCTCCGTCGTTCGTTTTCTTTGAAGGGCCGCCAACTGCCAACGGCATGCCGCACCCCGGGCACTGCCTGACACGTGCGATCAAAGACGTGTTTCCTCGCTACAAAACCATGCGTGGTTTTCGCTGCGAACGCAAAGCGGGCTGGGATACCCATGGTTTGCCAGTCGAAGTCGAAGTCGGCAAAGAGCTGGGGATCCACTCCAAAGAAGACATCGAAAAGTTCGGCGAAGAACCGTTCATCCAGAAGTGCCAACAAAGCGTGTGGCGCTATATGCAGGAGTGGCAAACACTGACTCGGCGTCTAGGTTTCTGGGTCGATCTCGAAGAAGCCTATGTGACCTACCATCAAAGCTACGTCGAAAGCGTTTGGTGGAGCTTGAAAAACCTGTTCGATCGAGGCCTGCTTTATGAAGGCCACAAGATCGTTTGGTGGTGGGCACAAGGCGGAACGGCGCTCTCGGCCGGAGAAGTCGGTCAAGGCTACAAGGAAGTTGCTGACCCGAGCGTCTATGTTCTTTTTTCGCTCGTCAGTAATCCTCGACGCAGCTTGGTCGTTTGGACGACAACTCCGTGGACGCTGCCCAGCAACATGTTTGCCGCCGTTCACCCCGAATTGGAATACACCGTCGTCCGCGACGAAGAACTGGATCGCGAGCTGGTCATCGCGTCGGCGCTGGTCGAAACGATCGCCGGAAAGCTTAAGCGAGAATTCACGGTGGTCGACACCATTAGCGGTGAATCGCTGTTGGGCGAACGCTACGAACCTCCTTTCGATGCCTACCGCGGCAAAGACGATCCCACCGGCGAACTGGTCAGCGGTGGCAGCCAACATCGCTATTGGCGAGTCGTCGCAGCCGATTTTGTCACAACCGAATCCGGTAGCGGCATTGTTCATCAAGCACCGGCGTTTGGTGAAGTCGACCATGACGTTTTGGTGGCCGAGCAAAAGCGGTTTGCCGAAGGCAGCAAGCCAGAACTGTTGTGTGCGGTAGGACCGGACGGAAAGTTCACGGATGACTTTCCCGAGCAAAAAGGGGTTTGGGTCAAGGACGCGGACAAAGCGATCACGCGAACATTGCGTGACAACGGGCGGCTGCTATTGCAGGAGCAATATTTGCATGAGTATCCGTTTTGTTGGCGTGCCGACAAAGATCCGTTGATTCAGTACCCGCGGCGGAGCTGGTTTATCCGGACGACCAAGTTCAAGGACTTGATGCTGAAGAACAATTCGCAAATCGGCTGGCAGCCGGAGCATATCCGCGATGGCCGATTCGGAAACTTCTTAGAGTCGAATGTTGACTGGGCACTGTCGCGCGAGCGGTATTGGGGAACACCGCTTCCGATTTGGGTTTGTCAAGAAACCGGTCGTCGCGAAGCCATTGGTTGCTACGACGAATTACTTGCCAAACCCGGCGTGACGGGCACCGAAGTCTGGGCTGCTGCGAAGGCCAAAAACCCCGAGCTGCCTGACGATCTGCAAGTTCACAAACCGTACATTGACGCCGTGCAATATGACTCGCCGTTTGCCGACGGTGCGAAAATGAAACGCGTCACCGAAGTCATCGACTGTTGGTACGACAGTGGTGCGATGCCGTTTGCGCAGTGGGGATGGCCGCATCAAAATGATCAGAAATTCCGCGATCAGTTCCCAGCGGATTTCATCAGCGAAGCACTGGATCAAACGCGAGGTTGGTTCTACAGCCAATTGGCGATCAGCACGATGTTGTTTGGCGAAGGCGCCACGATCGCCGAAGACGATTCGCCCAAACCCGATACATCGGCGTTGGCACAGTTGGCTGATTCTGACTACCCGCATCCGTATCGCAACTGCATTGTGCTGGGGTTGATGCTGTCACAGTGGTACGAGGGCAACAAAGACACGATCGCTCTGACCGAAGCGGATACGAAAGAGCACACCGACGAGAAGTTCACGAAGAAGACCGGCAAAATGTCGAAGTCGCTGCGCAACTATCGCAGCCCTTCGGAGATCTTTGATCGTTACGGTGCCGATGCGATGCGGTGGTTCTTTTTTGCTAACCAAGCTCCGTGGAATTCGATCGTCTATTCAGATCAATCGATCAAGGATTCGATCCCCGAATTTCTGCTGCGGCTATGGAATGTCTACAGCTTCTTCAGCATCTATGCCGAAATCGATGGCTTCGATCCGACGTCAGCCACAAAGGTCGACGAATTTGTTTCCCCCCAGTCGCTCGCGTCTGCACCGACTTACCGCCCGGCCAGCGAGCGAAGCGAGATCGATCGTTGGATCTTGTCCGAGCTAAATCAGACGATCGAAGCGGTCGTCAGTCGCATGGATGCACTGGATAACTACAGTGCCTGCCAAGCGATCACATCGTTGGTGGACGGACTGAGCAATTGGTACGTCCGTCGTAGTCGCGATCGTTTTTGGGCCAGTGGTCTAGAATCGCAAGACAAACACGATGCTTACTGGACGCTGTACGAATCGCTGGTTGAACTTACCAAGCTGATCGCTCCCTTTGTGCCGTTCTTAGCCGAAACACTTTGGAAAAAATTGACGGCGCCGTTCGGCGATGTGGTTCTCAAGAGCGTTCATTTGTGTGACTACCCTGCCCCGCTCTCGGATCGCATTGATACGGATTTGTCGGTGTCGATGAAACTGTTACGCGAGATCGCTTCGCTGGGACGCGCCGCACGTGCAGAGGCAAAACTGAAAGTTCGTTTGCCGCTATCGAAAGTCGAAGTCGTTTTGGCGGATGATTCAAGCATCGAATGGCTGCAAAGTCACGATGAATTGGTGCGTGAAGAATTGAATGTTAAAGCTGTCGATTACACGACGGACGGCGGCGACTACGTGCAGTACACGGTCGTACCAAATTTCAAACGTTTAGGTCCCAAAGTGGGCAAGCAGATTCCAGCGGTCAAAAATGCACTTGCGCAAGCTGACGGCAATGAATTGCTCAGTCAATTACAGGCCAATGGCGTCGTGAAAATTGACTTGCCCGATGGCGAGCTGGAGTTGGACAATGAAGACATTCAGATCCGATTGAAAGCTCGCCAGGGCTGGGCGGCCGCACAGGGGCCCGGTTCGGTAGTGGTTCTGAACACCGAAGTCACCGATGAACTTCGCCGCGAAGGGACAGCCAAGGATTTGATCCGAGTCATCCAAAGCCAACGCAAAGAGATCGACTGCCAGTACACCGATCGGATCGAAGTCGGCGTTGTAAGTGATGACGCCGAAGTGGTTTCGGCCATCGAAGAGCATCGAGAATTGATCTGCAGCGAAACGCTAGCGGATTCTTTGAAGCTGCAATCGATCGATGGGATCGAAGCGGTCGACACCGATCTGGGACAAGTTTTTGTAAAAAAGGACTGTTAGCAAACAGTCGGTCGCTGGCCTGGATGAGATTCAATCGTTGACGATGCCCATGCAAAATTTACTTCCTATCGCGGTCTTCCTAAGTGGTGGAGGACGTACGCTGGAGAATCTGCTGACCCATCGCGATCAGCATGGTTTGCCGATCGACGTGCGACTTGTCATCAGCAGTCGTAGCAAAGTTCGGGGAGTCGAAATCGGTCGTGCGGCGGGAATCGAAACACGGGTCGTCCGCAAGTCAGATCATCCAAGTGCAGATGATTACTCGGCGGCCATGTTCGATCCTGTGCGAGAGTCCGGTGCCAAGTATGTCGTGATGGCTGGTTTTCTAAAGCACGTCTTGATCCCGGACGATTTTGAAAATCGCGTCATCAATATTCACCCGTCGCTGTTACCCGCGTTCGGTGGCGAGGGAATGTATGGCGGTCGCGTCCACGCTGCTGCGATCCAGCGCGGTGTCACGATCAGCGGTTGCACGGTTCACTTTGTTGACAACCACTACGACAACGGGCCCATCATTTTGCAGAAAACTTGCCCGGTGCTGCCTGGCGACACGCCGGACACGCTCGCCGCTCGAGTATTCGATTGTGAATGCGAAGCGTTGCCCGAAGCAATCCGTACTCTGCAATAGACCGGGCGGCCTCGATCTAGCCAGCCGATTATCAAGCCAGCCCGCGAATTCCGGCCGCCGTGCTGCTTCCGAACTGGTCCGTGTCGACTCCCATTCGCTGAGCCATTGCGAGAAGGAGATTTGCCAGCGGCGTGTTGGCTTTGGCGTCATGCGCGACATAGGATCCATGTTTGAATCCACCACCGGCGACGATCAGCGGCAGATTATGCCAGTCATGGGCGCTGGCGTTTCCAAGATTGGACCCGAACAAGATCGCCGTGTGATCCAACAACGGACTCCCGTTCTCTTGGATCGTTTTCAGTTTGTTCAGGAATTCATTGAAAACCGTGAACTCCGCGGATTCGATCTTCTTAAGCTCGTCGATCTTCTCAGGATCTTTGCCATGATGCGAAAGCCCGTGCCAGTCGCTCTTGACTCCCGGTACGACAGGCACCGCGTTCATGCCACTTAGTTGGTACGTGATCGTGCGGGTGGAATCGGTTTGGATCGCCAACGCGATCATGTCATAGAGTAAACGTTGTTTTGCGATGGCGTCGTTTTTCGCTGCGATGTCCTGAGGCAATTCAGCATCGACTTTTGGTTTGGGGCGTTGCACCCAGCCTTCGGATTGCTGCAGTCGTGATTCCAGTTCCCGCACTGCCGTCAGATACTCTTCCAATTTGTCTTGGTCGCGCAGCCCCAGTCTTTCGCTGAGAGTTTTGGCACGCGCGCCCACGGTGTCCAGAATGCTTCTGCCGCGCCGCAGATTTGCGATCTCTGCCTTGACTTCCTTTTCGCTGCCGCGGACAAACAGTGCCTTGAACATCTTTGCAGGCGAAGAAATGCCAGGGATTTCGACGCCGCCCGCGGTCCATGACATGCTGCGGCCGCTCGTAGAAACAGCCAAATACGGATACCGCGTCTCGAGCCCGACTTGCTGTGCGATCAACTGATCAACGGAGATCGAATTGCGAAAACCCGCCAGACCTGGACGCTGAGCAGACGTCAGCCAAGTCATTTCGGATGCGTGGCCGTTGTTGCCTTGCTGTTCGGGGTGCGAAAGACCAGACAGTACCGTGAAGTGGTCGCGATTTTCAGACAGCTGTTTCAGGTACGGCGTTGATTCGTAGTCTCGGCCTTCGGTGGTGGGAAACAAATGCGGCCCGTGAAATCCCAATGTCGCGCACATCGCCACGAATCGCTTGGGAGAAACGTCGCTCGGAGTCGCGGCCAAAACACGCTGCCCAAAAGTGGGCCCCATCGCGTCCAGCATCGGAAGCGAAAACGCTACGGCACCGGCACCACGCAAAAGATGACGTCGGCTGAGTCGCTTGGATTTTGAAATATTCATAACGGTTTACTTTCGTCGAAACGCATCACTGGTCACCACTAGTTTTATCAAATCGCCCACGCCGTGTCCGCGTATTTTGGACTGTGCCACCAGCTTGCCAATGGCATCACGATCCGAAAATCCCATCTCTCGGCCGGTCGCAAACGTCAATAACTTCGTAACAAACGATTTGGTCAATGCGTCTTCGTCGTCGGCAAGCAGATCGCGAAATTCACGAAACCCGTCAAACTGCTTGCCGTTGGCGAGTTGGCCGCTCGCGTCGACCGGCGGCCCGAGTTTGTAGCGGACTTTTCTACCGTTGATTTCTTTGACCACTCTTTCGCCGTCACCGAGCGAACGAAAGCGATCACGCCATCCACCGATCGGATTGAAACTCTCCAACGCAAACCCGGGAGGATCGATCATTCGGTGACAGCTTCGGCACGAATCACTGTCGCGATGTTTGGCCAGTAGTTCCCGCAGTGTCGAAGCGCCACGGCTATCTGGTTCGACGCCCGGAATTCCCGGTGGCGGTGGCGAGGGACGTTTTCCGACAATGCGTTCCATGACCCACACGCCGCGGACGACCGGCGAGGTGTTGGTGCCATTGGCTGACACTTTCAGTGTGCTCGCTTGAGTCAGCAAGCCTCCACGGACATGTCCATCAGGAATCGCAACGCGTCGGATCTGCGGGCCCTCCACGCCATCGATTTGGTACAGCTTGGCTAAGCGGTTGTTTAGCATCGCAAAATCCGACTGGACGATATTGCGGACTGGCAAGTTTTGCGTGATCAATTCATCAACGAAGCGGCGGGTTTCTCTAAGCATCGAAAACTTCAGAAACGCGTCATATTCGGGATACAATCTTTTGTCAGGGCTCGTAAATTCGATATCGCGCAGATTCAACCATGCATCTGTAAAATCGTTGATAAAACGTTGATGACGTTCATCGTTCAGCAAACGCGTTGCATGGCCAAGTAAGACCTGGGGATCACGCGACAACAAGGACTTGGCCGCATCATCTAGTAACGGCTGGTCCGGTGTTGTGCGGGTCAAAAAGTAAGCCAGTCGAGACGCGATCGCGTAGTCATCCAGCCATCCCTTCTGTTCACTCAAGAACAAAAACTCTGGCGATGAAAAGATTGCCACGACTGCCGTTCGCAGCGCGCGTTCCATCGTCTCGCCTTCGTCAATCTGTGATTGATATAGTTCGACAAAGTCCGCGACTTCGATTGGTTTAGTGGGCCGACGGAAAGCAGCGGTGGCCACTCGTTGAAGTACGTTTGCAATGTCTTTCGGCGCGTCGTCTGCTTGCAGGTCAAAAACGGGGACGTACCACGACTTACCTTTCGTTTCCGGATTCCTCGGCTCCACCTCGGTTCGCGTCAAACCGTCAAAAATAAGTTGATGTCCGCGGCTAGGAAATTCATCCGTCAGAGGGCCGACAAGCTCGACCTGTTTGATGGCTAAGCCGGGGCCTTGGTAGTTTTGAATGCCTTTGTTTTTTATTTCGTAGTGGTCATCGAAAATTCCCCACGGCGCGATTTCGACCATGTAGCGATCCTCGATGTCCGCTTCCAGTTCGATCGTTTGTGGATCGCCCGGTTCGAACGAATAGTAGCCGTACGTTGGCCGCTCCGCACCACGAGCGAACGTCGTGCTCCCGACACGAAACGTAATCGGCTTCGTTGACTGATAGGCGTACCCGGTGACTTTGATTCGATAGCGACCGGCCGCTTGAGTATTGGCGGTTCGGAGCATCCCGGTCGGATACACCAGGTCTTGGAAAAACACAACCGATCCGTCGGCCGCATGCAGCCACGCTTTACCAAGGTGTTTTTCCGCTTCGCGTGTCTCCGCGTAGTTCGCTACTTTTGTCTTGGGCGTTGGCTTCTGCGAGGTGCGCGCAATTGCCGAATCAAGCACCCCCTCGGCAGCCGCTATGTATTGTTCCAATTGCACCAGAGAGACATTGAGCGATTCGCCGACGTTTTCGAACTCGTGCGATCTGCCATCTTCGGGGAGTAGTTCTTTTAGTTTCAGCCGAGTACCGAAAAGATCGTTCATCGTGTTTTGGTATTCGCTGCGATTGAGTCTGCGCAGCACGGTGCCTTTTGTGTTCGCATGCTCTGTAGCGAGTGACAAGGCAAGTGCTTTTGAAAACGCAGAACGAACGTCCATGGTCGGTTGTTCGCTGTCGACCGGCGGCATCTCGCCGTCGGCGACCCGGTCAAAGAGTCGCTCCCATCTGGCAAAGGTCGCGGCGTCATTCAAGTTGTCGCCCAAGTCATCCAACGACAATCCGCCTTCATCCGCTCCGTCGGCATGGCAGTCGCCGCAGTACTTGGCAAGAAACGGATTCAGTATTTGCCGCGGAACGGTTTCAGCCGCGTGAGAGACGCCGACCCAAAAATCGCCCAACGCAAAGCCGCCAATCAGGACGACGGCAACGGCGGTGCGGATCAGAGTGACAACAGGGGATTGCAAATGAGGCACTGGGAGCTCGAACTTGTAGCGGCCATCGGTGGGAGCGGATTGATCGTGGGTGGGGCTGCGACGCGTTGCAGTGATCAAAGCTGCCGCGTTTGCAGTTGCAGCGTTCAGGCCAGCAACCGATAGCGGGGGAGTCAATATATCTTAATCGATGCTGGGCCCAATAACTTGCTGGCAGCATGTCTTATCGACGCCAACTTAGTTTTTAGACATGATGCTCGAGACGGTCCATTGGTTGGCCGAGCCGTTCTGGATTTGGTGCATCACCGCCAATAGGTCCGAAGCGTTGAAGGGTTTTGGCAGAAACCAAGTGATGTCGGGCCGTTCGTTGACAATCGAAATATCGTCCTGCTGGTGACCGGAAATCAAAATCACCTTGGCGTCGGGCGATGATTTTCGCACCTGCCGGATCCACTGAATACCGGACATGCCTGGGAGTACGATGTCGGTAATGAACAAGTCAAACGGTAGTTTCTCGCGATAGCATTCCCAGCCTTGTTCACCCGTTGTCAGGGCAGTCACCTCGTGTCCCGCGGTGGTCAGTGTTTGGTCAATGGCTGTCCGCAAGGTTTCGCGGTCTTCGATCAGCAGGACGCGTTTGGGGACTTGCCGTATCGGTGTATCAACTGTGGTTTCTGTTTCGTGTGAACTGGATTTCAAGGCTTCGTTTCGATGCCGCGGCAGCACAACGTCGACTTGAGTGCCTTGTCCGATTTGGCTGGTGACGCTGATCCAGCCACCCGCGTGCCGTGCTGTGCCGTGCGCGGTCGCCAATCCTAGCCCAGTTCCCTGTTCGCGAGGCTTGGTCGTAAAGAATGGCTCGACTGACTTGGCGGCGGTTTCAGGTGACATACCGGACCCACTGTCTCGCACGCTCAGGACCACGAACGGACCCGACTGAACCCCGTGGCTGATGGCTTCCTGCTGATCGACGTCTTTGAGTGTAAGTTCAATCGAAAGCTGGCCGCCGTTAGGCATCGCGTGAATCGAATTGTTGACCAGGTTGATAACAACTTGTTGCAACTGACCGGGATCGACGCAAACCCAGGTATCACGGTTTTGCACTGTCCAATGGCAATCGACATTGGCAGGTACCAATCGTTCGATCATGGGACGGCTCGTTTCTAAGAAACGGTTGATTTCGATGTTCTGTTGTCGGAATTCTTGCTTCCGCGCAAACGTCAGCAAGCTGGCGGTTAGGTCCGATGCCTGCCTTTGCGATTGCAAGATTCCGTTGCGTACTTCTTCGTTGTCAATGAGCTCGCCATAGATCCCGATCACGGTCAAAAGATTGTTGAAGTCATGCGCAAGACCGCCGCAGACGGTACCAAGACTCTCCAGTCTGGAGCGCTCCAGGATTCGCTCCATGTTGACCATTTCATCATCGATATCCTGGACCGCGATCACCCATCTTTGATTGCCGTGGGCATCGATCAAATTGCCGCCGGAGAAACGCAGCCATTTAACTCGTCCTGTTTTGTCGTCGACCTTGCTTTCGACGCAGAAATTAGTCTCGCTGTTTTCAGTCCGATGCAATTCACGCAACAGTTTGCGGCGTGCAGAAGCGGACAATAATGGCAACGCGTTTTTGCCGACCAAATCCGATGGCTCGAATCCCAGTTTGCCAATCAATCGTCCTTGTGCCCACACGACCGTCCCTTGGCTGTCCGTTTCGATGATCCCGTCGTAGGCGCTCTGGCAAATCGCCTCGAAGCGACGCTGCTGGGCGTGGGCATAGCCGCTGGCACTCAGTTCTGCGTCGCGAACTTGAGCCACCACCTGCTCTTTCCAAATTGTCGATCCGGTGATTGCGACCGTGATCAGCGCCAACACGATGGCTTCCGGGATCAGTCCTGCCATGTAAACGTCGGCGCTGATAGGAGGAACCCAGACACCCATGTGGGTAGCGGCCGACATACCCAAAAGGAAAAGCACGTAGCCTGCCAAGACGAGCGAGGCGATTCGAGTTCCGCCGAACAACGCCACCGCGATCGGGAGGGTCATGCCAATGGCGAGGTAATACAAGTCGCCAGTGAGTACAAATCCCGATGCGAAGCAAATGAAGACGACCGGTGTTCCCATCATCAAAACAGGAATCAACGCGCGAGTGCGCTGCAAAATTCCCAGCAAAAGTAGCAAGCAGACGCCTGTGGTGATGCTGATCCAAAATCGCGTGGGTGTAGAGAGTCCGCCCAATGTGATGGGGTTCGCGATGCTGACTAGACCGCCAGCTGCTAACAGGAACGACAGTGCGCGTACCTGCGATTGCGACCAAGACTGCTCAATCTGGCTGTCATTCTTTGACACCGTTGAAGTCTCTCCTCAGCGTTCTACCCAAACTTGCTGCCCAATTCAGTCACGCATGTCGCAACTGAACGACACCAACTTAGCCTGTTCGTTGTTTGTCGTCTGCGCCGTAGTACGCCATGGCATCTTTCTGCGCCGTGATGCGCGGTGCCAACACTAGGATGGGGGGATCGTACGCCGTAATGGTTGGCGCGGAACACAAACGTAAACCAACCGAGTGCGCCAAACTTCTGACGGTTTGCCTGCCAGGGTCTGCCAACGAATCTGCTTTACCGGCGCAATGCAAACAGCGGCGGCGAAATTGATTGAACCGACTCCGTGGTTGCCGGTGCATTTGGGTGGAACGAGGGGGCAGCTTGGTAGTACACTGAGGGGTATGGATACACCGATCACCCAAGCTGGAGCAGAGCAAGGAAGTACTTCCGGTGGGACAAGTAGCATCTTTGATTTCGGAAATCAGTCAGAAGTGGCTGAGGCCGTTTTGTATTTGGAATTGGTGCGGCAAGGATTTAGTGCAGAAGCCTTTCAGCTTGACGTCTACAAATTTCGTTCTGCCATCATCCTTGTTAGCGCCGCGCAGATCGAACGCGACGGCAAGGTCGACACTCAGTCGTTCGCTTGGTTGCAAGAGAACGAATCGACCTGTTTGGATACGCTTTTCACAGGGATTCGCGCCCCTACACATAATCCAGCCGATTACCCCAGTTCCATCGGGCGTTTCATCCTGTTGGGCGTGATCGGCGAAGGCGGCTTTGGGGTGGTCTACAACGCGATCGATGTTCGGTACCGACGCCGAATCGCGTTAAAGGCATTGGTCACTGGCGCGCGCGGCTACGAACGTTCGCGCGAATTGATGAAGCGTGAAGCAAGGATCATGCAGGAAGCGAACTGCCTGCACATCACGCGCGTTTACGGTTCGTACGAAATTGGACGCGAAACGGTGATCGCCATGGAATTGGCGAGCGGGGGAAACTTGGCGAGAATTTTGTTAACCGAAGGAGTCTTTGATCGCCGGAAGGCTGCAGAGATGGCCCGACAGGTCGCCGCCGGAGTTGAAGCCGCCCACGCACTGGGAGTCATCCATCGCGATCTGAAGCCAGGGAATGTGCTTTTCGATGGCGAATCGAGATGGTGCGTAAGTGATTTTGGACTCGCCAAAAAAATGGACGAAGTCAATTCTTACAGTAGCGTGGACAGAATGCGTGGGACGCGCGCGTATGCGTCGCCCGAACAACTTGATCTGAAAGACGCAAACGAACAGTCCGATGTATTTTCGATCGGAATGATCTTGTTCGAATCTGTGACAGGCGTCCGCGCGTTCCATGCCGACGGAACCGAAGAACAAAAGTTGCTAATCAAAAATCAGGTGGGCATCAACACGAAACACAATCGCCAAGTGATGGGCGCCGACCTGCTGGCGATTACTTTAAAATGCCTGCAGCCATTCCCCGAGCATCGTTATCAAACGGTCAGCGAACTGCGGCTGGACTTAGCCAGCTATCTATCGGGCAAACCCATCTCGGTGCGTCCGCCAGCGGCATGGGACGAACTCAAACGGTTCGCACGGCTCTACAAAAAAACCAGTTGCGCCGTGGTGGCAGCTCTTTTGTTGGCGTTTTTGTTCTCTGTCGTTTTTGTCGACACCCAGGCGCGTCGTCAGATGAGCATGCAGATGCTTCGTCATGGTTCCATTTCAACCGTGATGGGTGAACTGCCCAATCTGCAGGCCGATGCGAGATCGCGTGCACTGAATCGGATCACCGAGACGGCACTGACGTACGGTGCTGACGATGATCTGGTCGAGCCACTTGCTGCGGTGTTGCTTAAACATGGTATGAAAGAAGTTTGGTCGGTTCCCGGTAATCAACACCACGGGTTTGACGTCACTTTGGACGGGACAAAGGCCGCGGTCGCATCGGCAACCGGTGGCGTCGACATCTACTTCAAAGAAGCTCTGTCAGCTACCGGGAAAACGGCTGTAGGAAAAACACGGGAAGGTCGCGAAAAGACGCACCTCGATGTCGGATCCAAGGAACCCGTTCTCTATCTCGACTGGTCCAGCAATGGAAACTTTTTGGCGGTGATGAATGAATTGCCAAAAGATGCGGACGCAGATAGTCGGCGGCCGTTTGCCATCGTGGATGTTCGATCGGGTGAGCTGATCAATTCGATCCCCCAAGGAATCCACGATCATGGTTGGAGCTTTTCTGACTGTGGTGAGCGAGTTGTGGTCGCCGATGCCAGTAGCGGCGAAATCAAGCATATCGATTTACAAAACCGGACTGAGCTGAGCCGGTTTTCGATACCCGATGCAGCTTGGGTACGCGCTGTCAGCGTGCTGCCGGACGGCGAGTCCGTCGCGATCGCTTACGCCAATACCGGTGACGTCGCCGTCTGTCGATTGACCGACGGGACCATGGTCGAACAATGGCATGTGCCCGACGACATTGCTGATCTGGACACGGGCCCGCAGGGCGAAGTCGCTGTCGCGGCAGACGAGGAAGTCTATCTTTTTCAAGCCGGTCTATCCCAGGCCGTCGCGCTGTTCCACGCCCATGACGCCCCCATCGATCGAATTCGGTTTTCGCAAAATGGCAATCAGATTTTGACGCATTGCAATCGAAACTTTCTCCGGGTTTGGGAACCCAGAAAAGGTGAGCTGTTGATGAAAGCGACGTCATCGCGGCACGTGAAATTTGTTTCAAACGACGACCAAATCGCTGGTACGTTTGCGGTTGATTCGGCAGACGCACCAGGCTTGGGAATCGTTTCGCTTGAACGAAGTCGTTTTTGCCAGCACTATCGGATTCCCGAAGCAGGTGAAGCCGTACGTTCGATCGCGATCAGCGAAGACGGCAAATTACTGTTTGCTGCGACCGATGGTGGGATGGCGAGGATCCCCTTGGGCCCTGCTGCCAATCCAATGACGATGATTGATCGATTGCCATGCGCGGACGTGTGCGTGACGGGAGATTTTCTCTTCAATTCCGGACGTTTTCGCGTCAACCTTCGATCCGTACGAGATCGAACCGAAGGATTCTGTCGCGGGCAAACACTTAGCTATTTCACTCAGGATCATCACTATGGCAGTCCCCTCGTGGTCGATAGACAGGCGAACACGGTTGCGTTTTTCCAGGCAGCCACGCAGGAATTGGTCGTCTTGCGGGGTGACGAGCGTCCGCAATCATTGGCAGCCGGTGGTTTCGATTGCATCGCGATTTCTGCGGACGGTCGATTTTTGGCCGGGTCGCGGTCGAAGCAAGATGGAGTCACACGCATTTGGGATTTGGACGATGAATCGTCCACCGCAGACGTCAGTTTTGCAGCGACTAGCGTTGCCTTCATCGACCAATCGCGGTGCTTTTTACTGGGCGGTGGCAATGAATACCAGCTTTGGGATCTTCAAACGCTTTCGGTCGCTCGAACGATTCCTCGAGACCATCAAACGATTGACGCGCCGATTGCGACCTGCGCCGCAGCCAATGTGGTCGCGATTGTGACCGAGGCGAACACCATTGATTTGTACGACACCATTTCCTGGGACAAAAAACTGGAAATTCCCATCGGATGTGACAACATACGAAAGCTAGTTTTCGCGGCCGGTGGTAGCAGGCTGGCCGCACTGGGACGCGATGGATCGATCCATGTTTTCTGCTTGACTCGTTTTCAATCAGAATTTGCACGGCTGGGCTTGCGTTGGCCCATCAATGTGAAAAGCAACTCGAAACGGGCTCTCTCACCGCCCGTTGGACAGCACTTCGTTTCGCACCCAACGTTTGAATGGATTAAGGGAGCCAGGAAAATTCGACAGGAGGCGGCTCCGCTTCACCGGGCAATTGAATCGTTGTTGGCGTCGATCGATCAGTCGGGGGCCGATACGAGTGCGGACACCTACCGTTCATTGGCCCACAAGTATTTGATGCTTGGTGGTGTTGATCAGGCCAGGAAGTATTTCGTCTTGGCGATGGAAACCGAACCGAATGACGAGGATCATTTTTTCGCGGGCTTGTTGTCTCTGGCAGTGGGTGACACTCCGGGATTCAATCGTATTCGCGGCAGAGTGACTGAGTCCGAGATTAGACAGGACACGCTTGCGTACATGTCCGCGCGAATGGTGCTGTTGGGACCGGGAGTGGACCCGCCAATTGCGAAAGCCATCATTGATACAGTCAATCAACGCTTGCTTCTTGATCGACCCTCAGAAACGGAGTGGCTTTCCACGATCCTGGCGTATGCTCTCGTACGCGATCAGCGATCGGGCGACGCGGTCGATGTCATCGAAAAAATCGGTGACCGAAGTTTTGCGGAATTTGATTTGTTTGAAAAATCAGTCATGGCACTGGCGTTCAGCCACAACGGGCAGTTCCAGCAAGCGGCAGAGCTGATCGATCTTTGTCGCAAGTCTCCCGAACACCGTTTTGAAAATCTTCGTATTCTCTCCGAGCTCTTGCTGTGTGAAGCGGCTTCGTTAACCGCTAACCAGCAATGATCGTTGGCTGCTCTTTCTGGTTCGGTCTAACTCGGTGTGTCTTTTGCGACGCTCTCCCAATCAAAGTTTGCCGTCGTTGCACCGGCTGCAGTAATTGAATGCGCGGCAACTTTTGCCGCGATAGTTCCGGCGGCAAAACAATCGCACCGTTTGATCAATGCGGAGAGAAACGCTGCGAAAAACACATCGCCAGCTCCGGTCGTATCCACAATCGGACTCGGTGGAACGGCAGCCGGGATCGCGATGTATTCGTTCTCCGCTGGGCTCAATAACGCTCCTTCGGCACCCAGTTTGACGCCCACGATTCCCCTTGCTCCATGATCGCGGTAGGTGGCAAGGATCTCTTGGGGATTTTCACGCTGCGTTTGGTGTTTGGCTTCGGCCAGGCTGGGGCAATAGACGTCGACGTAGGGCAAGACATCCGACAGCGGATCCATGGTGCCGCCGTCCCCGGCCGAATCCAATGCAGTCAGGCAGCCGGTTTTCTGAATCGCAGCAAAGACGTCAGCGAGTTGATCAAGCATGTGGGGAAGCAGGGGATAGTATCCCAGCAACATAGCGCGGCTGCGTTTAAACAATGCCGTCGAGCGGTGATAGTCGTCCGCCGTCATGGCTTTGGGCGCGCCCTGGCTGTGAACGAAACTTCGTTGCCCATCCGCGTCGATCATGACAACTGTCGCGCTAGTCGGTAGCGTTTCATGCTGAGTGATGGCACTGCAATCGACTCCGGCGGCAGTATAAGTATGCAAGACAACGTCGCCCCACCGATCACGTCCGACCGCGGAAAAGCCCGCCGCTTGCAGGCCCAATCGCGTCGCCGTGATCGCGGCATTGGAAACGATGCCCCCAACGGATAATGTGATAGGGTCGACGCGATGAAGTCGACCGACTCCAATCGGCTGCAACAGATCCACCGGGTGCACCAACACGTCGACTGTGCAGGACCCGCAAACGATCAGGTCAAAGTCGCGGTTGTCGCTGGCAATTTTCATGTTGTCGTATCAGTCGTGATGAATCGGAAGCATTCGGAATTTTTAAACGCACTGTGATCCCGACATGAAAATTGTACTGACCAATGATGATGGCATCGATGCGCCGGGGCTGCAGGCACTTTGTCGCTCGGTGACCGAAGCGCTTGCCGATTATTCGCCGGAGATCATCGTCGTTGCTCCGGATCGCGGACGCAGTGAATGTGGACACAGCGTGACGCAAACGCGGCCGCTGACTCTAAGATCCGTCAAGCCAAATTGGTACAGCGTGGACGGGACACCGGTGGACTGCGTGCGTGTCGCACTCAATGCGTTGATGCCTGAAACGGACTTGGTTTTTTCGGGGATCAACCAAGGTGCAAATTTGGGCGTCAATCTGACAGTAAGCGGAACCTTCGCGGCTGCCAGAGAGGCGGCAATGATTGGGTTGCCAGCAATGGCGGTAAGCCACTATCGACACCCCGATTATCCGAAGTCGTGGGATCACTGCAGTCGGTGGCTGCGTGAAACGCTGCAACAGTTTGCAGCTCAGACTGTGTCAGCAAGAGACAATTGCCAGACGCCGGAGTCGGCAACAAGCGGATCGCTATGGAACGTCAATCTTCCGGCAATTGATCCCAACGCCGCTCCATCGATTCACGAATGTGAGATCGATCAATGCCCAATTCCGCGGACGGTTAAGCGTGACGGCAGTTTGGTTTCGTTCGAATTGGACTTTCACGGGCGACCACGTCAACCTGGCCGTGACGTGGCGGCTTGCTTTGCAGGCAACATGACAATTAGCAAATTGTCTCCGTTCCTCGTCTGAACGGGACGCTTTCTCAGATCATCGCTTTGGCACTAGCTTGTCTGCCCAACAGACTTGCGGCAGTCATTCGTAGCACGGGCTGTTTGTGATGCGGCTTCACAGAAATTTGCCGCAACCAATTCCGTTAACCAGTTCTGGGCCCAGGACGTCATCATTGTAGACCAACCCAGGCGTCATCTTTGCTTCTCAGCCCTGGGGTGAATCGTAAAGGTGTTTCCCGATGCGACTAGCTATGTGGCTTGCTGGCAACGGCGACAGTCGAATCTTCCATCGAGGCTGCGACCGGGGCGACACCACCGACGACCTTCAACGGTTCCAATTCTCCGCGAACAATGCGAACGCTACGAGGGGCTTCGATGCCAATCGCGACGCGGTTACCGGAGATACGACTGACCGTCAAAACGATGTCGTCACCGATACGCAACTGTTCACCTTCTTTTCGACTCAAAACTAACATAGCTATTACTTCCCTGATTTTGTGTACAAAACTAACTTTGCGAATAACCGTAAGTACAAATTGCGTACCAGTTGATGAACAGAAAATGAAAATTGAGCGTTTTTGTTTCTCAGTTAACAAAAACCCGGAAAATGCGGGTTTTCACTTAAGGTCGCCAGTCTCATCATTCATCTGTCGTCAAAATTTGATAGCACTCTGCGACTCAAGAAACCGCTTGAGTCTCCCGTTTTGAACATCGAGTCTCAAATTGCGACCTCGTTGCTCCCCTTGGGTAAAAGAACTATCGCATCGGCCCGTGACACGTCCGGTCACGCCCGAATTGCAATTTTCAAGAAACCTGGCGGATAGTCTTTTCCGCCGTGGGTATTGAGAGGGCGAACTGGCTGGAGGAACTGGCTGGGCAAACCGCTGAGTGACTGAGCCGATGACTGACTTGGACCTTCGGACTGGCGAGTTTGGTAAATCGGCAAGTTGATGGCGGATGAGGCATCACGAAGCGTGAAAGAGTTCGTTGCCGATCGCTTCGCTAGTATTGGTTTTCAGCCTCCCTCCAAAGCGACGCGCCAGTAATCGTCCGACATCTTCTTCACATCGATGTGGTCGTAGACCCAGACTTTGCGCGGCGTGTTTTCAGGCGGCGTATCCACTTGTCTTTCGCTGGCCAGTTCGGGGCGTAGCAATGCTTCGACGACAGCCAGGTCCCACATCACCCAGGTCTTGGAACTTGCAAACTTCGTTTTCCACTGGCTCGTCAAGAACTCGCCCAAGTCACCCATGGTCTGCTGACGACGAAACGTTTCATCGCGATCAAATTTCAATTCCCCCGACACGTCGGCGGACATGATGTGCAGTTCAAGATCGGGTTGGTCGAGCAACAAATCGGCTGCGTTGAGATCGCGCCGGACATTGAATTCTGATTTGTTCCAAACTCGCTTGGCCGCATCGTATCGAAACCCCATTAAGTAAGCCTTGATCTTGGGGGCGATCTCTGGTGCCAGTTTGATTGCCGATGCTAAGTTGGTCGAAGCACCTAGGCAAACGACGTGCAGTTGCTGTCCGTCGGGCAAAGATTTCGCGTGCTGGATGATGAACTGTGCCGCCGCAGAATCTCTCGCGTCCGTGCCACCCCATGGTTTTCCAACGGGGCGGTCGGCGCCCAGCGGCAGCGATAGGTCTGTGCGTCCCAGTAAAGATGCGAGGCTCTCGTTGATCTTCTGGCTTGCCTGAACCGAATTGGGGTCACCCAGATAATGAAACCACTGCGCCGATGAAACTCCCAGCACGTCGAAATGATCCTGCCGCAGCATCCGAACGATCGAGTACATGTCATCGATTTCGTTGGCTGTGTCGGCATCCAATATTAGCTTGGGGCGCACTCGTTCTTCGCAGAATCCAGTCGCGCCGACCCACAGCACGATCAAGCTTATAAAAAGTCGAAACGTCAACGAGTGTCTCCTTTGAAACGCGGTGCTTTGGAATCCAACGGTCGTGGATCGAATAACCTGCTTCGTATTTGTGATTCGGCCCAAGCGACCACCGACGCGATGTCCGTGTTGGTTGTTGTGTAGACTATCAGACCATTCACTCACAGTCGTCCAATCAAGTGTGCTCACCAAGGAATCTAGTTCGTGGTTCGATTTCATTTTGCTTTTTTGATCACAGCTAGTCTGTTTTTAAATCCTGGTTGGTCGCAAGACAAAACGGCCGCGAGCGTCGGCCCTACCTACCAGACTCGATTGGACGTTGCTTATCGATCCGAATCGAATCCTTTGATCCAGCAGAAGTGCCGCCTGGATGTGTACCATTGTGACAACAAAACAGGACTGTCGACGGTGGTTTGGTTCCACGGCGGCGGTCTGACGGGTGGCAAACGGGAAATCCCCAAGCGTCTGCAAGACTGCGGAGTCAATGTTGTTGCCGCCAGCTACCGTCTTTCGCCGGACGTTACCGTTGGCGATTGCATCGACGATGCTGCCGCTGCCGTTGCCTGGACGATCAATCACATTGCGGACTTTGGTGGGGTTCCGAGCAAAGTGTTTGTCAGTGGGCATTCAGCGGGCGGCTATTTGACCAGCATGATTGGACTGGACAAAACCCGGTTGCAGAAATACGGCGTCGATGCTGATTCGATCGCCGGATTAATTCCGTTTAGCGGACATACGATCACTCATTTCACGGAACGAAAATCGCGGGGGATCGATGGCAAGCAACCCATTGTCGATGAAATGGCACCGCTCTTTTACGTCCGCAAAGATTGCCCACCGATTCTGTTCATCACAGGGGACCGCGAGCTGGAAATGCTGGGCCGTTACGAGGAGAACGCGTACATGTGGCGAATGATGCAGGTCGTCGGGCACGACGATGCCGAACTGATGGAGCTGGACGGCTACAACCATGGGCAAATGGCTGACCCGGCTTTTCCATTGTTGCTGAGATTTATCGAAAAACACTCCAAGTGACGTGGGCTCGCTTTGTGGCTCCAGGTCTGCGGTCGATCCGGTATACTTTGGGCTTTGGTTCACCTCGATCACGCTCGCTTTGACGCGGCGTCAGTTGCCACCTGCAGGGACATAAAATGCGATTTCCATGGTTGTGCTCGGTGTTTGTATTTGCGCTGTTGATTGATGGCGGACTTGTTGAGCGAGCGTTTACGCAAGACAAGGTCGACGCTAAGAAATCGGAGGTGAAACAGTCGGCGGAAAAGACCGCGAATCGTGCAGCGGTTAACCCTAAGGCGCCGAAAGAAGCAAAGAAGTCTGGCGATTCGAAGAAAGAATCAAATGATACGAAAACAGTCAAGAAGAAACCGAAGACGCCGGCCGAGAAGATTCGCCAGTTAATGTCAGAGAAGGATTTTGCTGGCGCCGCAAAAGCACTGGACGCAGCCATCGAATCGGGAGACGCGGCAAAGCTGGAGCCGATGCGAATAACGATCGCCACCGGATTTGCTCGGTCCCGGAATTACGGCCAAGCATTCGAACAGTACGACAAACGAGTTCAGTATCTAAGCGAGAACTTAGACAAACGCAGTCAGCTAACGTCGATCGTGCCCGTGTTGTCGATGGCGCGAATGTACGGCATGAGGGCAAAGCGAAAAGACCAAGTTGACGAACTGTTCGCCAATGTCGCCCGCAAAGTTCACGCAGCGACGAAGGAGAACACGAGTAAGTACCTTGATCCGATCTCGCAACTTGCTGTCTTGAATGCGAATCACAATGCCACCGGAGAAGACGACTACGAAAAAGCGAGAGGAATTCTTGCCGATCAATTGCAACGGTTTGATGCGTTGGAAGTCGGAGCGGACGAGGAAGTTGATTTGTTGATCGCCACGCTTCGGTTGAAATCCGCCAAAGCGAGATTTCCTGGCACTCAACCAGCTGAGATTGAGGACCTGGACCAATTCCTGGCCAGCGCGATCGAGGCGCATCCCGATTCGATGCCTCTGTTGACGGAATATGCTCAAGTAGAAGTGATACGGATTTCGCAGCTCTATAGTGTGTCACCCGATCAGGCTCAGGAGCGGATCGATCGTCTGCGAGAAATTATCGAAGAAAAGGGGGAAGGCAATCGTCTGTTGACGGCCCGGATTCGGCAGCTTGATTCTTTAGAAACGCGCATTGAGTCCGCACGAAAACTGCTGGCGATGGTTGGCAAACCAGCACCCGATTTCGATATCGAATCTTGGGTAAACGAAGGCGACACGACGTTGGAATCGCTGAAGGGGAAGGTCGTGCTGGTTGACTTTTGGTCGGTCTGGTGTGGACCGTGCATCATGACGTTTCCCCATCTACGCGAGTGGCGCGAAGAGTTTCAGGACAAAGGATTCGAGATTGTTGGCGTCACGCGCTACTACAACTACAAGTGGGATGACAAAGCAGAGCGTGCTGTTCGCGCACCCTCGGGCGACAAGGCGTCGCCGGAGGACGAGCGTGAAATGTTAGTTTCGTTTCTGAAGCACCACGAACTACAACACCCCACGATCATCACGCCCAAAAACAGCAAGATGCAGTCGGAGTTTGGTGTGACTGGAATTCCTCACGTCGTCTTGATTGATCGTGACGGCAAGGTTCAGATGGTGAAGGTCGGAGCGGGCGCTAAAACGGCTAGCGAGATTCACGCCAAGCTTGCCAAATTAATCGAGCAGGAATGATTGAGACGAAACCAACATGCTGAAAGATTCGCTTACCAAGTACAAACGCATCGTCCTCTTAACGGACGGTTACTCGACGCCCTTTCTTGCCAAGACTGCTATCAGTTTGCTGCGCTATCGGGGCGATGACATCGCTGCGGTTTTGGATAAGGAACATGCTGGCCAAACGGCGCAGCAGTTGCTGGGCTACGGCGAATCGATTCCGGTTGTCGACAGCCTTGATCAAATTGATGCCGACGCATTGTTTATTGGCATTGCACCTCCAGGCGGAAAACTTCCGGCCCAGTGGAAACCCATTGTGATGGAGGCGTTAAGGCTGGGAATGGATGTCGTTTCGGGATTGCACGACTTTTTGTGTAACGATGAATCCTTTGTTGTCGCCGCGCACGAACGCGGCGCCAAATTGATCGACGTGCGTCGCAACAACGAAAACGAGACAGCTAAAGCAGTTGATTTTCGCCGCGAGTGTCTGCGCATTCATGCGGTCGGCAACGACTGTAGTTTGGGAAAGATGGTCACCACGCTTGAAATTCAAAAGGGATTGCAGGAGCGCGGGTGTGACGCTGGTTTTGCGGCGACTGGCCAAACCGGAATTATGATCTGCGGAAGCGGCATTCCAATTGATTGCGTCGTGTCTGACTTCGTCAACGGTGCCACAGAGCGTTTGGTGTTAGCCCATCAGGATCATGATTACTTGTTGATCGAAGGACAGGGCAGTATTTCGCATCCGGCTTATTCGGCCGTTACGGCGGGGCTGTTGCACGGCTGCGCGCCCGACGGCTTGATCTTCTGTTACGAATCAGGCCGCGAAAATGTCAAAGGTTTTGATCACCGTGTGATCCCCGAAATGGAACGGATCTATAGCGCTTACGAAATCATGTCGAACTTGCGTCATCCGTGCAAAATTATCGGGATGGCAGCCAATACAAGGCATTTGACCGAAGAAGCTGCGTTGGCTGAAATGCAAGAAATGGAGTCGCGTTTTGGCGTGCCTGTTTGTGACGTCTATCGTTTTGGGTGCGATAAACTTGTCGATGCTGCGATTCAGCTACGAGCCGAAATCGTCGATTGATCCGACCGATCGATTTCACCGGCAGTTGGCTTGCTCACGCTACGTGAGCCAAATCGCGTATGCTTTCCACTGGCGTCACGCACACAGGTAAACGAGAATCGGTATCAACACTTCAAGCATTCAGTCCATCGTTCACCATCGCCTGTTCGCTCCAGCGATCTTGGTCGCAGCCGTCTTGTTGTCTTTCGTTGGGTCTCGACTGGCCACTGAGACGTGGGAGATCAGTGTTCAACCGACTGACGCTGACGTTGCCCCGGAACCGCTCGCGGTGGCGACGGACATTTTGAAATCGGAGGTGATCCAGCAACGCAAGTCCACGGTCAGCCAAGTGCTGGACGCGAGTTCATTGCAACGCGTTCAGCAAAAAATGGACGCGGATGAAGCGGTCGTCTTCGCTGACTTGGAATTGCCCGCCGACGCGACGCCAACGGATGATGCGATTCGTTTAACCGTCGGACATCACTTTGGAATTTGGTCCATTCTTCCTGCGATCATAACGCTTTCATTGTGTTTGGTTTTTCGTGAACCGTTGCCTGCTCTCTTGTTGGGGATCATTTCAGCCGCGTTGATATTGAGCCGATTTGATTTGACTGATGCCGTGTTGCTACCAGCAATGGCGTCGACATCGGCCGCAGGGATCTTGCTGTTGTATTTGTGGCTGTTGGGCGGGTTACTTGGGATTTGGGCAAAGACAGGTGCGGCGCTCGCGTTTGCGGACTGGACCTGCGCAAAGTTTGTTCGGGGACCGCGTTCTGCGAAATTAGTTGCATGGGGATTGGGCATCCTTTTTTTCCAAGGCGGCACGATCAGCACCGTATTGGTTGGCACCACGGTCCGCCCGATTACCGATCGCAACCGCATCAGTCCTGAAGAGTTAAGCTACGTCGTCGATTCGACTGCATCGCCCATTGCGTCGCTTATCGCATTCAACGCATGGCCTGCTTATGTGGGAGCGTTAATCTTTGTTCCTGGTGTCAGTTATCTGGCAACCGAATCAGACCGGATCGGGTTCTTTTTTCAGTGCGCTCCGCTCAGCTTCTACAGCATCTTTGCAGTGCTGGGCACATTCCTGCTTTCGATCGACAAAGCCCCCGTATTGGGCAAGCGATTTCGCGAAGCCATCGCAAAGTCGCGTCAGGTGGGACGGCAATCGCATCCAAACGATGCCGTTTCGAAAACAGAGAATTCAGTGAAAGTCGAAACGACGGAGCCGACGGGTTTTGAAGGCGACGTCCGCGAACAGATTGCGGATGGTTACCACGCCAGTGCGTTTGAATTTGCTATTCCGCTGATCGTATTGATCGTTATCGCAGTGGGCACCGGGTTCTTGGGCAGCAAGCCGCAAGTGCGTTGGGCTTTCTCTGCCGCTCTGGTTGTCGCGGCAATGATCGCGTTGTGCCGAGGACTTCGCATGCAGTCGCTTATCGAAGGCATCGGAGACGGTCTGAAAAGCGTCACGGTCGTTTCGGTGATTCTTGTGATGGCCGTGATTCTGGGCGGATTGACAAAGGAACTTGGTGGCGGACTGTACGTATCGGGAATGATTGGCGAAAACGCACCGCACTTGATTGTGCCGGCCGTGTTGTTCGTGATGACCGGAGCGATGGCGTTTGCGACGGGCACAAGTTTTGGTACCTACGCGATTGCGTTTCCACTGACGATGCCGCTCTCGCTATCGATTGCTTCGGGCATGGCTCCCGAATCGGGCGAGTGGTTCGTCATGATTTGTTTTGCTGCGGTTCTAAACGGCAGCGTTTGGGGGGACCAGTGTTCGCCGATTTCCGACACGACGATTCTCAGTTCCCTGGTGTCGGGGTGCGATCTAATGCAACATGTACGCACCCAGTTGGTGCCCGCCTGCGTGGCCGGTTTCTTGGCCATGGTCGCCTGGACGGTGATGACGATGATCGTGACTTGATCAGCATCTACGATGTTGACCTAAACAGGGAGCGGCTGGGACGAAGTGTTTTTCGCGGTTGGGTGAATTTGGTCTGATGAAAATAGCGATCGTCGGCAGCGGAATCGCGGGATTGACCGCAGCGTATCGGCTGTCGGCGCGTCCCGGTTTCGATGTCACTCTGATCGAGCGAGAAAGGCAGTTTGGACTGGGGGCTCATACGTTTGAATGGAACGACCCAGGCGGGCAGCAAGTGACTGGTGATTTGCCGCTCCGGATGTTCAACGCATCGAACTGGCCGAATTTGCATGCCTTGTATGACAAAGCCGGCATCGAGTATTCGCCGGTCAACATGACGCAGAGTTTTTCGCAGTTGGATCGGCGCGTCGATGCCGAGCAATCTGTCGTGGACGTGAAGACATATTTGACGCTCCGCAGTGCGATCCAGCCGAAGTTGGGAACACAGTTCTTTCGTGAGGCAAATCGCAAAATCGCGGTAGAGTCGCTCCGGCTGAAAACGCAGGGGCATCGCGATTTAAAAAACGGAATCGACCCAGACGAGACTCTGGCTGACTACCTGAGTCGCAACCGCTACTCGCGCGTGTTTCGTGAACGCTTTTTGTATCCGACGCTATCGTCGACGGTGTGTACGTGCAGTTATGCGAGCCTGGATCGGTACCCTGCGCACATTGTATTTGCCGCGCTGGATCGGATGACGATTGAACAACCATTGTTAAGACTCCGGCATTCCGCGAAACACGCTGCCAAACGCTTGGTAGCGTCTATTGATGATGTCAGGCTGCATTGCGACGTGCGATCAATTCGTCAACAAGGCGATCGACCGAAGGTGCAATTCGCCGATGGATCCAGCGAAGACTTCGACTGTGTGTTGGTGGCGACGCAAGCCAACACGGCTGCCAGGCTGATCGAGCATCGTGATTCATTTTCTCAGCTGCTTGATACGATCGAGTACGAAAACGTCCATGTCGTCGTCCACCGTGACCGTCGTTTTCTGCCTCAGCGAAAATCCGACTGGTCGACGTTTAATATGACGATTGATGCTGATGCGTGCCAAGCGATGTGCACGGTTTGGATGAATCGATTCCACGATGACTGGACAAGCGAATTCGATGTTTTCCAAACAATCAATCCGGTTTGCCGACCAGAGAGCGTGATGGCGGAAGTATCTTTGCAACGTCCAGTCGTGACGACGCAATCACAGGCAGCGGTGCACGAGTTTTTGCGTCGCGATCACACACCGGAGCAGCGAATTTTGTTGGCTGGTTCGTGGGCCTCGCCGGGGATTCCGCTGCTTGAAACGGGCGTGCATTCTGCCAATGACGCCTGTGATTTCATCGAAAACGCGGCGATCGCGATAGGGAATTAGCGTGTTCGCTGTCGTCAGTTGGCGATTCAGTAGAATGGACACGGTAGCGAGGGGCCTAACGAAAAGTCAAAACGCAGGGCCGTGTCGTTTTGTGCTTCCCGAATCGCTGCCCGCTGGGAAACTGGTCGCCACCGATTGGAATTGAGTTATCCCCATGACGGCATCCGCCATAAACCCCTATCAGCCACCCCAGTCGCCAACCTCGCGAATTGATGGTGTGCCGATCGATGAAATTCGATTCGTATTGTCGAACCGAAATTTGCGGCACGGGCAATCACATCACTTGATTCGTTGTCGCCCTTGGGCAGTCAGTCTTGTATCGGTAGTGATGATTGGTATTAGTTTGGTGGCGTTTTCCTATGCGGTCTTCTTTGTCGGTTCGTTCGCTGCGCTCTTATTGATGCCGCTACTGATGGGCGTATCTGCTTGGGCCTATCAAGTCGTCATTCGACAGCCCCAGCGGGCAACTGAGCAACGCATGGCGGAGTGTGGGTTGGTGGCTGGAGCACACGTCAAAGTGGAGCCGCATCCGGACCACTTGATTGTCGAGACAAGTAACGCGGCGGATATTAAAACCGTGCGTTGGAATCGAAGCGTTGTGAAACGCTATCGCACACCGCTAGGATTGATGATCGTCCCCGAACCGTTCGTGTTCCTGTTTCTTCCAAGTCGTGGTCAGTTCGATCGGCTTACGTTTCAATCGATATTGGAGTTGTTTCCACATCGATAGGATCCGCGGGCGAGCGGTGATCGTGTTGCGTGTTTGGATCTTTCAGTGCACTTTGTTCTTTCGCGATCGCTTTTTGCATTGGCTCAGTGCCTGGTCCGATCACACAGCTTTTCAGTGCCGTCAGTACCATGACCCCGTTGGTCAAAAACGGGACGTAGAATGTCTGGGCTTCCGCAGTTGCAATGGAAACCGCTTCAAGGATTGATAAAACCAGAAACGTCGCAAGAGCTGATGCGAACGAAACGAGGGCCAAACGCAGGGCGAAATGCCGTCTGCTTGTGCTTTGGATTACCCACATGCAGGACGTGGCGGTCACGGCGGTGACGAAAGCGAACAACGAAAGCATCAGTGTCGCACGCCACCAGCCATCGGCCCATAACTGCCACTGCCAACTGTTTCGACCATAGTTCAGAAACGCGATGAAACACGCCGTCGCTGTCACCACCATCAGAAGGGACCGCAGGTCGAAGGAAAAGAGTGGTGGGGCATCGGGGCCTGAATGCACGATTCGCATTGCTGTTGTCAACACAAACGCAATGGCGGTCATATGCACGACCAACATCACCGCAAGCACTCCGGCACCGGGAGCACGCAGCCCCACTTCCATGATCAACATCGCCAGCTGCCAGCAGCCAACCGAAACGGAAGCAAGCACGATCAATCGGATGGGCCACCAGGCTTTGGTTGTGACAATCCAGAGCGCTGTCAACGAGCAAGGCGCAACGGCAACCCCCAGCAGAGCGAGTCGAGCATACGTGTTTAACAGAAGCGGTTGGCGATACAGCCAAACAGCAAGCAGGACAAAAGCAGCAGCCCAAATCGTCGCTGCGCGAACCGATACGCTGTGTTCACCTTTGCTCGTGCGTTGGGTCATCAAGGTTCGTCCCTTCAGCTAGGATGGAGACACCGGACGCCAGGGGCTCGCTGGTCGATTCTTTCGATGCACCCGATTTAACAAGCGGCCACTTGGTTTCGTAACGGATTTCTGTTCGCTGGCACGTTTGCAAATTGTACTATGCATCTTTACCTGATACGTCATGCCGAAAGCGAGAACAACGCCAAGCCCGCGTATCAACGCGTGGAGGACCCTGGATTGACGCCAGTCGGGCACCTTCAGTCGCAGCACCTTGCCACTTGGCTGGAAACGCTCAAATTCGATGTGTTGATCACCAGCCCTTTTCGCCGGGCGCTGCAAACCATCAAGCACTTCATCGACGCATCGCCAAGGCAGATCGATGTTTGGCACGATGTTTTTGAACGCGGCGGTTGTTTTCGCGGACATGGTCCGCAAGCGACCCAAGGAGGCGAAGGCTTGGGGCGAAATGAAATCGGCAGTTTTTTGCAGTGTGATCCGTCGCTTGTGACGATCGACGAAACCATCTCTGAAAACGGATGGTGGTACAGAAAGGCACGCGAGACCGATTCGGAAGCAAAGCGAAGAGCGAAAGTTGTTCGGCAGCGCGTCGTGGACACATTTGGTCAAACTCAGCAAAGTGTCGTGGTCGTATCGCACGCCGATTTTATCGAACTGTTGCTGGCCGAAATTTTCGCTGGCGTGCTCGACACCAGCAGCGTCGGACTACTTCGAAATACGGGGATCACGCGGCTGAACTTTTCGGGCGACCAATGGGAGCTTGACTGGCTGAACTCCGTCAGTCACCTGCCTGCAAAACTGAGTGTGCCCAGGGCGTAGTCAGAGCTTACTCAGGGCATAACCTCCACGATCGTCGGCTTGCTGCGGCTACCACTGATCGCATCGTGGAAATTGCGGCCAGCGAACGATAGTGAGGGCGTTTACGCAATAGAACGGACGCCGCGACGATGTTTCGATTCCTATGGAGGAACGTTGTGTTTACAATCGACGTCGAGATTTCGCTTCCAATTTGCAATTCCTTTTTGAGCGATCGTCGGTTTCGTGCATAGAGTTTTACTTTCGATCGGGGGCACGTTGATTCTTGCAATGGCATGCCGTGGTTCCGGTTATGACCAAGACATGAAACCGCTGCTGTCGCAGTATTGCTCGGAGTGTCATAGCGGCGAACATGCCAACGGCGACGTCGATTTTGATGATTTCGCAGCGAGTGGATCAAACATTGATGATGCGTTCGAACTGTGGGAATCAGTCGCTGGGCATTTGGAGAATCGCACGATGCCACCTGGCGATAGCCCGCAACCGAGTGATGAGGAACGTCGTCGAGCACTGATGTGGTACCAGACGTTTGTTGAATCGGTTCAGATGCGTCCGGCCGTGATGCGCCCCCGACGGCTATCGGTCATCGAATATCGCAACACGCTGCGATCAGTGCTCGGGTTTGATTTGCAAACGGCCGTGATCGAAGCCGAGCAAACCGACAGCGAGCGATCGCTGGTTGTCAAATTGCTGCCGACGGATCCACCCGGTGCCAGCGGGTTTACCAACGATACCCATGCCAATCCGATCACGATGATTGCCTGGGAGCAGTATGCGTATTTGGCGAACGTGGGTTTGGAAGCACTCTTTTCGCAATCACGCCGGAGTGATTTAGAGGTTCTGGCGGGGCCGATTGATTCAGGCGTCGGTTTGACCTTGGAAAACGCCCGCGAAGTGATCCGTCGTTTTGTTCCCAAAGCGTATCGCCGCACAGTAAGCGATGCTGCGATCGAAAAAATCGTAGCACGCTTGGACAAAGAAGATGACAAAGAGATCGCCGACAAACTTCGATTCGAGATGAAAGCCGTGCTGATGTCGCCAGCGTTTCTGTACCGTGGGTTTTTGGCGGAAGGCGAACGGGGGCAATCGGTGGACGTTGACGATTTTGAACTGGCAGAGCGTCTTTCGTATTTTCTTTGGGCGGATATGCCGGACCAAACTCTGGTCGCAAAAGCCGAAGCGCGCACTCTGTCTGATCCCAAGACGCTTGCAGGCGAGGTCGATCGCATGCTGGCGTCGCCCAAAGCAAGGAGCCTATCTGAAGTTTTCGTCAGTCAATGGTTTACGTTAAGCGAAATCGATCTCGCTTCGGACAACCCGCCGATTCGTGACGCCTTGAAATCGCAGCCAATGGATTTCATGCATTTTTTGCTGACGAATGACCGACCGCTGATGGAGATGGTTGATTCCGATATCTCGTTTATCAACCTGCATACCGCCAGGATGTACGGCAAGGATGCCAAGCAGTTGAACAAGCATGTCAAACAGAAGGGAATCGAATCCGAAGTCGTGCCGAACCAACAGATTCGACTGGAGCATTCAACGGAGCGCGGAGGCGTTTTGACGATGCCGGGCATTCTGGCGATGAACCGAGGGCCGATTCTTCGTGGCACTTGGATTTTGGAACGTATTCTGGGGCAACATCTGCCCGATCCGCCTGCGAATGTGGGGCAGGTTGCCGAAAATCGCCGCGGCGAATCTCTGACGTTTCGCGAACGATTCGAACAACATCGCTCGAGCGACGCTTGCTCAGTTTGCCACGACAAAATCGATCCGCTTGGTTTTTCGCTGCAGACGTTTGACGATAGGGGGCAGTATTTGCTGGCTGAAAACTACCAATCCAAATCGAAGGGCAAGTCAAAAGGTACACTGGTCAGTGTTCAGGAAATTGACGCGAGTGGGCAGCTCCCTACTGGCGAGCGTTTTCAGGATGTTGGCGGTCTGAAGCAGATTCTGGTCACGAGCCAGCGAAAGGCCGTGATCCGAAACATCGTGCGTCAGGCTCTTGCTTATGCGCTGTGCCGCAAGCTTGAGTTGTTCGACCGCCCGACGGTAGAATCGATTACCCAAACCATGGCCGACGACAACGGAACTTGGCGAGACTTGATACACGCAATTACGCACAGCGTGCCATTTCGTAAAGCAATCTTTTCCGAACGGGATCAGTGATGACAAAAAGAACGAAACTCGACCGACGCACTCTGCTGCGTGGTGCCGGTGTGCTGCTGCCGTTGCCCTTTCTGAATCTGATGAAGGGCTCTGCGTTGGCCGCGCCGGATAGCAAGCCGCCCAAACGATTCATGACGCTTTTCAAGCCTAACGGCGTTCATCCACCGTCATGGAATATCAATGCGGGCACGGAGTACGATTTTCGTTTGTCACCTTTGATGAAGCCTTTTGAAAAGCACAAAGACGACCTGTTGGTGCTGGACAATATGGGTGACTTTGGCTTTTCGTCGCATGCCAATTCGACGCGTCGTTTTTTGTCAGGTCATCACGCTGTCAAAAATTCGGCTTCGGTCGACCAATTGATCGCCAAGAAGATCAGCGGTGATACCCCGCATCGATCGATCGAACTGACGACCGAAGGTTTGTTTCCCAATCAGTTCGGCTGTAGTTACATCTCTTACGACGAAAATGGCGGTGCGATTCCGCGTGAGAGTGATCCGCAGCTGGTTTTTGATCGATTGTTCCGCAACCCGCTGGCCAATCCAAAGCAGCGCAAAGAGATGGCGAGTGTGCTGGACCGAGTGCAGGAAGACGCGCGTTCGCTTGGTCGAAAAGCCGGTGCAGAGGACCGACGGACGTTGGACGAATACATGCAAGTGGTTCGCGATTCGGAGCGAAGGCTCGGGACGATGCAGCAGGTGGAGCCGAACGCAAAGTTTGACGTCGATTCGTTTAAGCGGCCTGGTACCGGCGCCAACTTGGACGAGCAAGTCGACATGATGCTGGATCTGATCGCGTTGGCACTATGGACGGATTCGACACGCTGCATCACGTACATGTTGGGCAATAGTAATAGCCGCATGGTGTTTGATTTCTTAGGGATCAAAGAGCAGCATCACTATCTATCGCACTTTTTCCGCAACTTTAGTCGCGAAAATTTGGATTCGCTTTTGAAGATAAGCCTCTGGCACATGGAGAAGTTTGATTCTCTGTTGACCAAGTTAAAATCGCATGCGGAGGGTGACGGGACGTTGCTGGACAACACGTTGGTGCTTTACGGAAGCGGCATGGGGCACAGTGATAACCACACGGCAACGCGGATTCCGATTGTCATGGCTGGCGGCAAGGAACTGATCAAGACGGGCCGATATGTTCGCTATGCGGAGAACCAGCAACTGGGCCGTTTGCACCTGTCGCTGATGCACAGCTTTGGTGTCGACATCGATGCGTTTGGCGGATCGCTGCAGCCGCTGCCAGGAATCAAGGGCAGTGATTTTCAGCCGTATCAAGAACGTCCCTTCAAGAGTTGGGTCCGAATGGATGACACGAGCGTCACCGTGCAAGGGCGACTACGAATGTCCGACGACTTGAACGAAGCGAAGATCTTTTACGTGGACGTCGACGGGCAACCGGCGGTGAAAGTAGAAGTCGTGTTTCGCGATTTTCACGACTTCAACTTAGCGTATCACTGCGGAACAGGCGTCACGCTCCAAGGGCAAGGCAGTCGCCAAGGCGAGCAGGTGATCGTCACGAGATTGAAATCGATTCAATCCATTTTTGGGAAGTCGAAGCCTGGGACTCAAAATGGCTAAGTATCGCTTTGCGACGCTGGGGCTATTCTCTCGAATCGGCGAACTCCACGAACCCGAAATATTCCGGGTGGTGAAAGCGCGGGAAGTTTCGGTCGCCTTGTGACCATTGGCTCAAAACCTTTTGGTCGTCTTCGAGCCGATTCAGATTCAGGCGCCAGCGGTCACCCGGTTTGGGTTTGCCGGATGGCAAGACATGCTTGAACAGGCTGAAAGGGATCGCGACTTCCAGCGACCAACCCTGATCGACATCACTGGAGTCATTGATGCTTCCGTCGACAGCGACGGCGATTTGGATTCCCTCGGGGTTCCAATCGCTCGGCTTGCCGGGAACGCTGGCGGAGCGATACGCGTCCAGTTGCGCCCCGAGTGCGTTCATTTCCAAGTTGAAATAGTTTTCGGCATGGTTGATCTCGGGTGAAGCAAAAACTTCGACACAGTCATCGCGGTAGACTTTGCTGTCTCGCGTGTTTCGCTTGGCTTGGACGTCTTGGTCGCTGCATTGGAACGAAACGTAAAGATAGTCGTCGTCCCACAACATGCGTGCGTCGGTAGGCTGTCGATTGCCGTCGTCTTCGTCCGACCACGTGAACACAAAATCGCCGATCGAAGCTGCCGATGCCCAAGGTGATTCGTCACGTTTGCCATCGATCACGATCGGGCCGGTGGCACGAAGGATCAGCGCCTGCTTGTGCTGAAGCGGTCCAATTTTCTTCTGCGCGGACAGGAAGCTTAGCAAATCAGCGGCTTGTTGTGCCGTCATCCCCGACAACAATTGATCGGGCATGGCTGATTTCGCCACTGGCTGCATCGCTTCGATATCATCGGCAGGAACTTTGAATTGTTTTCCTGTTGAATCGACAAGCGTCAATTCCACGTCTGTTTCATTCACGACAATTCCGGTCAAAGCCTTACCGTCGACGGTTAGTATCTGTCGTGATCTAAAATTGGGCGCGACTTTTGTCGACGGATTCAAGAGGCTGGCAAGGATTTCGTCGGGCCGCTGCTGAGATCCAATTCCACTTAGATCCGGGCCGACGTTTTGGCCCACTTGTCCGATGCGATGGCAGGCACGGCAGTTGATATCGCTGGCTTGTTCAAAGAGATGGCGTCCGGATTCGGCTGATCCTTTGATTGACAGGAGAGCGTCGGCGTCGATGGTCGGTCCAAGTCGTTTGATTCGTTGGTCTTCGGGCAAGTAGTGCTCAAATAGATCGCGGACCAACGGGGTATCATGCGTCGTAGCAAGTTTGACGACGCGATTCTTTAAGTTGGCATCCATCGATTCGTCATTGCATGCCATCGAAAGTGACATCGCGCCGGGGAGTGTCGATAGCAGTGATTGAATGTCTGCTACGGAGGTAGGGCCATCGGCAAGAGCGGCAATGGCGTTTTTGATTCTCTGATTCTCTTCTGACTTCGGCGGCAGCGATTCGATCCAGTCGTACAGCAGTTGCACACCCTGGATATCGATCACATTGGATCCAAATTGCGGCATGTGGCCGCGACCCGATTTCAATGCCCGATAGAGGAGCACGCTTCGCAGTGGATCACCTGACGCAACGACACATGCGTTGTCGAGTCCGAGGGACCCCTGGGCGGGCGCCGCATCGATGTAATTGTTTTCTTCAAGCGTCTTGGTCAGGTCAAAGTTAAAGTCTGCTGTGCCCCCTCCCTGCTTGCGATGGCAAGTCGAACAATTTAAAGCCAAATACGACCGAGCGCGGTCCTGTAATGGATGCGTTGTGTCGTAGGGTGACGGCGGGGGTGGATTGGCTGTAACGTGTTTTTGGAAAAGGCCCAGTCGGGTTAGGTGATCGAGTTGGTTTTCCGTTTCCAGGGCAATGTTCAATTGCTCTGGCCAAAAGGCGTGTGCAGTCCCTGCCGCCCAGATATGACACAGCAGGCACTCACTGCGGCTTGCGTGGCGCCACGTTTGGCTGCGTGACCCGCCGGCGACACCGGGGTCTTTGATGACTAATTTGCGTTCCGTCGCGACGTCGTCCTGCAGAACAGCATCGGTTTGTTCGTCGTTCCAGATGTAGTTGTAAGCACGCCAATCGTCGTCGTATCGATGCAGCAACTGTGTTTCGATGTGACGCTGGGATTCGGGGTTGCTGGCGTCCGTGTAGTAGCTGACTGTTTTGGCTAGTACCGTGTCGGGCGGGAAATTGAACCGCCCCGCGGTATCACCCGTCATCCAGTTGTCTTTGTTATAGAGCCCCAGTTGTTGCGATTCGGGAACCGCGATCCACTGTCGCGAATGGGCGCCATCGGCCCAGTGGTGAGCGCTGATCTGGTACTCGGCAACGCCCAATGCTGGAATTTGTTTGGCGACATTTGAAAAGATGCCGGTGTCGGCCAATCGACGTGGAAACGGTTCTTGGTTGGTTTCGATGGTATTCGGGTCTAGCCGCAAAATGGTTCCGTCGTAGGCCAGAATCAGAACATCGCCATCGGGGCCCAGCATGAACCCGATGATTTGATGCGGCGTGTCGACAAGTTCTTTTTGCCAAAGCACTTCGTCGCCTTGGTGTTTGAGCGCCCAGACTTTTCCGGTCATCCAATCACCGTAGATGTACGCCCCTTTGAGTTCTGGGATACGATCGCTTTGCCAGAAGTGTCCGCCGGAGATCGACCGTGATTCGACGTGCGTGTGTTCGTAGAGTGGGAGCGTGATGGGGACTTTGGGTTGGATGCCCTGTTTCACTGTCTGGCTTCCCTCCATGATGCTCCACCCATGATTGCGGCCGCGAACGACCCGGTGAATCATTTCGCGCATTTCCCATCCAACGTCTGCTGCCAGCAGGTCACCGCTGGCCGGATCGAACGCAATTTTCCACGCGTTGCGAAGTCCAAACGACCAGATCTCTTCTCGCGCATTGGGTTGGCCGACGAATGGATTGTCCGATGGGGTTCGATACGGCTGGGCAGCCGTTGGATTGGTAACGTTTATCCGCACGATGGAGGCTTGCAGATCGCTCAAGTCTTGGCCGGTATTGTCCGCATCGGGCGGATAGGGGCCTTGCCCATCGCCGACCGAAAAGTACAGCATTCCATCGGGGCCGAACTGCATCGTTCCGCCCGCGTGCCCCTTGCTGCTCCAGCTAAGAAGTTCTTGCAGGCTACCTGGGTCAACGCTGGGAACCGTCGGATCGGTCACCTTGAGTCGACCAAGCTTGACTCCGTTTAGATCTTTCGGGTTCGTCACATACGTCACGAAACACCACGGATGTTTTTCCTGATCGGGGTGAAACAAAACCGCGTAGGCATTGAAGACGCGGTCACCATGAGCATCACTCATGTCCAGGAACGGTTTGACCACTGCGTTGGCGGGATCATTGTCAAACATCACAAGCTTTCCCGCGTTCTGCGTCGCGATCCACTTCTTCGCCGTCGGCACCCAAACCGCGTCGGTGGGCCGATCAAGTGACACACCGGGAAAAACGCGTGTCGCTTTGTAAGGCAAGGGCGGATCAGGGCTGCCTTTGACTTTGGAATCCAGCCACGGGATCTGCCGCGTAGGCACTGCATCTTTAGCACCTAATTCGCAGCGATGGGCAAAGGCGATTGCAATCCATGCCAAGCAAATGGCGAACGCACGCAGGTGGAGCTGATTCATAATTGCAAAAGATCCCAACCGATGTCGATGAAAACCGTGTGATGGCAGGTCGCCATTTTACGTGATTCATCGTCCCAGCGGGAGCGATTGGGAACCGGTTTCACTCGCAAGCGTCATTCGGCAAAGCAGCCGAATTTGCGCCGCGTTTGGGATTTTTCAGAGCGAACTCTGATCGGACGCCGCAGAAGTTACTGCCGTAAGATCGTGACGGCTCCGCGTTCGTGGTTCATCGGCTGGTCGACCAAGTGGCGACGCACGGATGCAAGTGGGCAGTTGTCGGACGCCTGCATCGCTTGACGCAGTTGATTGCCGATTGTGGTTTGGTCAATTCCATCGCCGCCAAATCCGTCGCCATATGCCATCAGGACTTCACCCGCAGACATTCGGAACGTGGTGGCCGTGCAATTCAGATCGATGCGACTGGCCAATGGAGAATCGTTTGGTGCAATGGCGGGGCGATAGCCGTAGCGACCTGCGATCATAGCGATCATGCTGCCGGCCGATGCGATCTCGCCTTCGCCAGTTTCCGGATTGATTCGCACGTACATCAGCGACGTGAGCTGATCCATTGTGTTGGTTTGCCAAAGGGTGTCGCTGACTCGTTGCAGCAGTTGTTCTGGAGTGTGCCGATAGCCTGTATGCGATTCCAACGCGGCGCGGGCGATGGCGGCGCTCATGGAGCCGGCGATCGATTTATCTTCCGCTTCGGCAATCGCGATCATCAACGTCCCGTCTGGCAGCACGTCCCAGGCGTGCCAACCGGTTGCCCATGGTTGCGGCGATTCGATCATGCCGTCGACTCGCCAGTCTGGTGCAAGCAGCGTGCCCATGGGGAGTCCCGCGAACTGCCATTGGGCCAGGTCATCAACGTTGTGATCAGGCGTCGTGGTTTGTAAAGAACTGTCGGACGAAGCGGACTGCAGTTGCATCGCAATCTGGTTTGCGGCCAGCTGAGCGATCGCCGCGTGCGAATCTTCGAGTGACTGTTGTTCGCTGAAGTAAAACCATAGTGTTCCGATGGGGACGCCTGAGCTGACAAGGGAGGCGCACGCGGCGCTGGATGCATTTTCAGGGCAGCTCCAAGTGTCGAATGAAAGTTCGTGGAGGTCGCTGATCATCACGACGCCTTGAACCATCGCTTCCAAATCGCCGCGACTTCCTTGAAGCTGACGCGGCGGTGCGGCAAGGCGATTGTCGGGCAGTCCATGCATGCTCCGCATCGTCAGATTTTCGGTGTCGTCATCAAGCAGGTAGATCGCCGCGGCGTCGCATTTCATCGCGGTGACCATATCGGCTAGCGAATCACTCAATCGATCCGCTAGTGCACGCTGGGACGATTCGGGAACAACGGAGCAACGAGCCGCAAGCTCTGCATTTTGGATTCGGATTGTTTCGTGTGCGTCGGCAAGTTGCTGGGCGAGCGCTGTTGCCGAATCAGCCAGTCGCTGAGCGGAAAGTTTGTTGACCAACGGCGTGTTGTTTTTAGTTTCGCTCGTGTCACGGCTGTTTGCGTTGCCGGGAGCAGCCTGCAGTTGAACGCGAGCCTTGATGGAGGGGGACCCATTTCCCGCATCGATCCGCCAACCTGTCGCTTCGTTGTAGGCGTGCCAGAAATCGTTGACAGAGTCTTTGGCCAATGGTGCCTTTGTCTGAACGTTTTGATTGGAGGCCGTCTCGTGGTGAACGCGCAAGTAGTGAGGGATCGTTTTGGTCATACGACGTTTGCCAAGCAAGATAAAGGATGCGAAGGCAATCCATGCCTGGTAACACGCTCCGGAAAAGAGCGTCAACGATGTGACTGGCAGCCAAGTCGACGAGGAGCTTGCTACTGCGAACCATCAAGACATTCGGTCGTCCAGTTGCGTCTGACGTGAGGGAATTGTCAGAGAGAACTTGCAGGATTGGTCTGTCTTGTCGCCACAAAGAGTTGATCGTCGCGCGTTGCTGTTTTGCTGAAGCGATTGACCGGCAAAGTTCACGGAGTTTACTACGGCGCACGCGCGACCGAACCAATCGTCAGGACCTGCAGACTTTCGGTCCAGTGACCAATCAAGATCGTCCGGGTGGGCGCGTAAAAAAACCGAAGTCGCTCGGGGGCGACTTCGGTCGTGCGTGTTTCAGAAAGAACGTCGCGTTGCGTTACTGAGCGATCTCGTCGGTCAGGACATATTCGCGAAACGGAACGTTGCTGCTTTTGCCGCGTGGGGTCAAGATCGCTTGGTAGGCTCGGTAGTCGATTGAATCGGCCATGGTGCGTGTGGCACCATCGGCGAACACAGCGTGGACGACTCCCGAGTGGACCGAGGTTGGTCGAGCCAAGTTCATGGCATTCGAGTTGCCATTGGAGTAATCGAATTGCATCTTCATTTGGACGAATCCCGTTGGCCCTGATTGTCCGCCGCCGTTAATCGCGTGGAGTTCATCAAGCTGCAGGCAAGCCGTGTTTGAGTCGGACGGAATCAGTCGAGGCATCGATCCGTAGTCTTTGTCTTCGTAGTGCCAGACAATTCCACTGGTGAATTTGGAATACACGAGAGCTTTCGACCAAGCTAGCTCATTCAACCCGGTTCCAACGCAGTCATTAAGTGATGGGATGCCGGTATCGGTGTTGTAGCCGTCGACGAAGCCGGGGCGATGCCATGCTGTTGCTTGAACGTTCTCTGTGAACAGGAGCGTGCTCCCGAGGCCATCTTTCAGGTCACCCAGTGTGACTCGTGGTCCGGCAACGAAATCGGCTGCGCCGCCAACTCCAACGTACTTTGCGTTGAAGACGCCGTTGTTCTTGTCTTCCGCCAGATTGAACGGATAGATCTGCGTGTTATTGCGCATGTACGACATGCCGTTGTTGGGCACATAAGCTGTTCGACCCAGGTTGCCGTGTTCCACCGGACTGCTTGGGCATAAGAACACGCTGATGTTTGGCGCCGCTAACGCGCTGAATCCGGCACCCGAAAGCTCGAGCGAAACATCGTCTTCCGAACCAGCACCGGCGATGACTGGATAACGATCTTGGGACCATCGCTCCCAAACCGGTTGCTGATCTAGTTTGGACAGCAATGCAACGCCCCATCCGCCCACTTTGACGTGCCGTGGCACATTGCCGCCGAAGCTTCCCGGGTCACCCGGATCGGCGGTTGCGCCTGCAAAGACGCCGTAGTTCGCCATGTAGCCGGGGAACTCTCCTTTGGCGGTCGCGTAGCCAGTGGTTGCTTGTCCAATGCTGCGCAAGTTGTTCAAACACTGTGTCCGGCGACCGGCTTCGATTGCGGCGCCGACGGCCGGCAACAGCAATCCAACTAGGATGCCGATGATCGCAATGACAACTAGCAGTTCGACGAGCGTAAACGCCCTCGATTGCAATCGGGTGGGGTGTACAGACATGAGACGGATGCGCTCCTGGCGAGAGTGGAAGAAAAGAGAGTGGTGACGCAGCGAAATGAAAAAGTGTGGCGACGGGTTACGAGCGATGCAGCGTTGATCTTGAAAGGGTACCAAGACGTCCCGGGTTCACCGTTCACGCGATCGTCAAAATTCCCACGAGGGGGAACCGCTGGCGAGTCGAAAAATCGCTCCACCGTGAATGATAAAGACGCCTTAGATATTATCACTTTTATGGCGATCCATTGCAAATGCGTTGTTTGGCACCTTACAACCCAACAGCGGTGCAACGTTTCGCGGGAGTTTTCGGGCGTCAGGTGGCTGTTGCATAGAAATCGTTGATGGTGAGACTACTCTTTGATGGTAGACGTCGCTATTTCGCCGTAATTGCGGAGAAATTGCCTCTTTGTTGGGGGCACGGCAGTCGATCGTCCGCCAGTTCGCGGTCAAGATCGACCTCATTTGCACGCTGTTTTTGGACTCTGTGTGTCGATTATTTATTTAGACCATAACCGCACCACGCCGCTTGCCCCGTCGGTGCAGGAAGCGATGCAGCCCTACTGGTCGACGCATTTCATGCTTCCTGGCCAAGAACACGCCCATGCCCAGGCGATTGGCGAGGCCCTTGATCATGCCCGCGAAGGCGTCGCAATGTTGGCAGGTTGCGATCCATTTGAGGTCGTTTTTACCAGCGGCGGTACCGAATCGAATAACTTGGCGATCCTTGGCTCGCTTGCTCAGACCGCATCGGGGCACTTGCTGGTGTCATCGATGGAGCATGAATCGGTCTTGGCGGCAGTCGATAGCTTGGCCGATGGGCCCTGGGAAATCGAGACGATTCCGGCTGACAGTAATGGCTTGGTCGATCCCGATCAGGTTGCCAGTTTGCTGCGGCCAAACACGCGTTTGGTAGCTGTCCAGGCAGCGAATCCAGTGACGGGAACCATTCAAAGTATCCGCGAAATCGCAGACCTGGTCCACAACAGAGGGGTACACTTTCACTGCGACGCCACTCAGGTGTTTGGAAAGATCCCGTTCGACGTCAGCCAAATGAGAGCGGACTCGATGGCTCTAAGCGGGCATAAATTTTACGGTCCCAAAGGCAGTGGTGCGCTGTACGTTCGGCGTGGATTGCAGGTAGCTCCAATAGCGTACGGCGAGCCCCGCGAAATGGGGCTACGTCCGGGCGCGGAAAATGTGCCAGGTTGCATCGGAATTGGTGCCGCAGCAAGGCTTGCTAGCAAATGCGTGGTCGATGCAGAAGCGAATCTTCGCCAGTTGCGAGATCGATTCATTAGCGGGTTGCGATGCGTGATCGATCCGGAGCCTGTGATTGTTTGTGAAGACGTTTCAGCGTTGCCAAATACCGTGGCAGTTGAGCTGCCTTTGGAAGCCAATTTGGTACAGAAATCTGCGCGGGAATTGGTCTTTGCGACCGCCTTGTCCAGTGCTCCGGCTGACGAAATGACCCGTTCGTTGCAGGCCATTGGCAAGCAGCCCGATCAGATCCGGCGCACGGCCAGATTCTCCTTCGGCTGGACGACCAGTCGGGACCAGATCGATCGGTCGGTTGACCTGATCGCTGAAGCCTGGGATGCGTCGAAGTAGCGGCCGCAGGAGATGCTAGCCAGACCCTGGCGGGTGTCAGGGGTTTGGCCATGCGGGGTGTTCCTTGCGAGGGCAGAGAGGCCGCGAATCTGGCTTTTTGACGGGTAGTCCGGGGCCCTTCTGTTGCGTCTTTTCACTTTGCTTTGCTTCGCCATGCTTGGCGGGATGCACGTCGGCGAAGCGTTGGTTTTAAGGGGTTGACTCTTCGGTGTGACAGGGTGGCGCAACAGAATGCCACGTTGGGCCCCTCTTGTGGTGATTGATTGCGGGCGTGTCGCTTGGCGTGTGTGTTGACTCCTGCAATCCGGAGGAATGGAATAATCGTCAAGACCGCGATATCCGGCCGGATTTATGTAGAATAAAAGTCGTTACTGCTAAAGTGTCGTAAATAACGGCATTTTGAACGTCTTCGGGCGTTGCCATCAAAAGACGGGCCGACCTAGACACTTGGTGAATGCACATGATAGGCGTGCTCGATTTGCAGGCACTGCCGGAGTGCCTGTGTTTTGAAGGGGCTGCGTAAGATGTGGGCAGGCGTGCTTTGCTAGCCGTAAGTCGCTTATGCCAGCAACGTTAAGTGACAGCATTTGACGCCATGTAATCATCGGATCCAAACGACGGACCACCACGTCCATGGACCTCCTCAGAAGGACAAACTTTCGATGACTCAAACTGATCAAACTGATTCGCTCCGTTATGCTAGCGATCCCTCCCCCGAAGCGGCAGCTTCGTCGGAGCACCGGCTGCAACTCTCTCATCCTAACTGTACCTTGCCGCCCGAGCAGCGAGGAGCCGAAGCACTTCGGATCGCCCAAGAGGCGTTTGCAAAGACAGGTAGCTGGGTAGTCTTTTACCGCGAGATCATGGGCGTCGATGGGATCGTCCGAAAGCTGTTTCCAGGGTCGGAGGAGATGCGTCGTTTCGAGACTTCCAAAGAGTTTGGAGAGTTGCAAGAAATGGTCGCGGCCGTACGCAGCCAAGACAGCTCCAAAGGTGATGCGGCCGAACCTGAACGCATGATCACAATTCGGCTTCCCAAGAGCCTTCACGACACGCTTCGCTCGGAGTCAGATGAGATGAATCTGAGCATCAACAAGTTGTGTATCAGCAAGTTGCTACAGCGGATTGATCCGCGATGCGTCCCTGAGCAACAGGGCCGTCGTCGCGGACGCCGCCCTGGTCCGCAGGGGCCCCGCAAGAAGGTGGACAACACCGAGGCAACAGCGACTTTGACGCAGGTGCGAGTTCCCGGGCCGATCACCCCATCGTCGCTTGACGGCTAGTCTGTCGACGGGACGCTATGTCCAAAAAATATTAAAAACATCAAGCCGTCCGCTTTAATTCGGGCGGCTTGTTTTGATGGGCGATGATGTCGCGGCAATGGCCGAGTTGACGATCGGAGACAAAAGCGCTCCCATTCGGGTGGTGTCCGCAGAGGTTCGCTTCGTGAACTCGCCAGTGGTCAATTCGGTCATGAATGTTAGACTTGTTGATTCGTATCAACCGCCCTTTGCGAATGGGTGGCATCGTACGAAGTGATCGCTTTTGGCTAGCCAGTTTTGTAGGCCGCGTGCCGTGAAAAAACTTGCTGGTGCGAACCGTCTCGGTTCGGGATCACCTCAACTCGCGTGCCCGCCCTGCCCTTCTTCTTGGCTGACCATTTCTTAGCTGACTATGATCTCTTCCCCTACTTTTTCGACATCTCGCAACCAGATCGCTGGGCTGCCAATCGCCGACCTCGTTAGCCGCTTCGGAACCCCCCTCTACGTTTACGATCGAAGCATCATCGATCTCCGAATCGCTGACCTTGCTGCCTTTGACGTCATTCGCTTTGCTCAAAAAGCATGTGGTAATTTGGCGATCCTGGATCGGATGCGTCGCCAGGGTGTTTTGGTGGACGCGGTAAGTGCGGGGGAAATTAAGCGTGCAATCGCGGCGGGATATTCGACCGATCCGCAGAAGCACGAAATTGTCTACACGGCTGACATTTTTGATGCCGAAGCATTGGAGTTGGTTCTGGAGCACTCGATTCCAGTGAATTGCGGTTCGCCGGACATGATCAGCCAATTGGGCGAGCGAAAGCCTGGAGCGGACGTGACGCTGCGGATCAATCCCGGGTTCGGGCACGGGCACAGCCAAAAGACCAATACTGGCGGTCAGCAAAGTAAGCACGGAATTTGGCACACGCAAATCGATGATTGCCTGCGTCGGGCCGACCAGCATGGCGTGACGATCACGGGGCTGCACATGCACATTGGGTCTGGCACCGACCTGGAGCACCTGGGCGAAGTTTGCGAAGCGATGCAACGCGTCGCAATGGAAGTTGGCCGAACCGTGAAGACGATCAGCGCGGGCGGCGGGCTACCAGTTCCGTATAAGGAAGACGAAACGTACGTGGATCTGACGAAGTACTTTGAACTGTGGGACACGACTCGCAACACCCTGAGCAAAGAATTTGGGCACCGTCTTTCGCTTGAAATCGAACCGGGCCGATTCTTGACGGCTGAGAGCGGTTCGTTGATTGCGGAAGTACGCAGCGTCAAGCAAGTCGGCGAAAACCTGTTTGTATTGGTCGACGCGGGCTTCAATGATTTGGCTCGGCCCGTCATGTACGGTTCGCATCATCCGATCTCGGTCTGTGGCAAGTCGAGCGATGCATCGGAGCGGGAAGAAGTCGACATGGTGATCGGCGGGCCGCTTTGCGAATCCGGAGACATTTTTACTCAGCGGGAAGGCGGGTTCGTTGACACGCGAAAGTTGCCGATGTGCCGAGTCGGTGACTACGTCATTTTAGAAAATGCCGGAGCCTATGGTTTTGTGATGGCCAGCAACTACAACAGCAAGATGCGTGCGGCAGAGGTGTTAATCGAAGACGGCGAAGCAAAGTTGATTCGCCAGAGAGAAACGTTTGAGGATTTGGTTCGGGGCGAGATCATTCCCAGCTAATGCCGAGCGTAGCAGCTGAATTGAAATCACTCCGGAGGATAGCTTCGGACAATCTTCCCGTAAATTTGATTCAACGGGATTGGACCCCAGCGTCGACTGTCGTCTGAAACAGGGACGTTGTCGCCGAGAACGAAGACTTCGCCTGGCCCGATTTTGAGCTGATGGAGATCGTCGCGATCCGAATCTCGCAATCGGTATTCGACAAACCGTTCGATCGAGAGTTTCGGAAGCGACACAGCAGCGGCGATTTTTGAAAATCGGATCGAAACCGGTTCTTCCCGAGTGACGGGGGCAATGCTCTGCGTCATCTGTCTGGGCGAACGCTTTGGCAGTGGCTTCGGTTTCGAGCGAGCTTCATAGTAAGTGACCAGGTTTGGGCCGGATTTTGCAATCGCATGCTTGGCATAAACAACGCCGTTTGCATTCCAGAATGCAACGTGCAGTGTGAAGGGGGCAGATGCCGGCGAGATGCTTTCTGCATCAAAAGATATGACCAGCCGGTTTGCTTCATTGAGCCGCCGGGATACGCCAAGGTTAAACGCATAGTCGTCCTCGACGAAGCTTGGTTGGTTGTGTTGGCGGACGTATTGATGTCGGTAAACCAGCCAGTCGTTGTTGACTCGCGGAGCGTCGGCGTCCGGCACGACGTTATCTGATCCGGAGTTGTCCGAAGTGCTACCGACAAGGTTGCTTGGTTCGTAGCTCCAGTGCGAATGGCTGTCGCGTTTCCAGAATGTGTTTTTCTGTTTTGGTTGCCAGCGAGAGATTTCGTGTCGGTTGTCTTCGTCGACAATCAAGCGTTTCGGGCGCGTGGGAAACGGGGCGCGGGTGGTTGCGATCGCGTCTTCCAGTCGTTGATCGTTGATGAAGATTCGTTCGTCGCGAATCGAAATCGTGTCGCCGGGCAAAGCCGCGATTCGTTTAGCGCGTAGTTTGGAGTTGTATTCGATCGCAACGACGTCGCCGATCTGGAGAGTCGCCTTTTGTGTTTCGTCCAACGCCACAATTTCCACGATGTCACCTGCAACTTCGTCGGTGCGATGTAACGGGCCGCCGCAGATACCGCAGATCTGATGACGCGCAAGAAGTTGATCAAAATGCGGTTCCACTCTGTCAATGCGCTGGCAGCGAACGCATCGCGAACGGCAGCTCGGTCCAAAAAACGTTGGAACCATTGATGGGCCCGAGATGCGGAATGGGAACGAGCCGCTTCTCTCGCTAGATTGCTGAGCGTTGGGGGCTAAGTCAGGGCGTTGGTTGCCAAGGGAATACAGCAGAACCAAGATTGAGCAAGCCGAAACGGCTAGAGTCAGCCAAATTGCGGTCTTGTGAGCCGGTTTTTTTGCCGAAGTAATCGTTTTGCTCATGGGTAACGCCAACCTGCGGCACACTTTGGCTGTCAAAAATCCACCTGAAGTTCTATACTGCTGTCTTCTAAAACAGTGCCTGGATGGCAAGCTCACCAGCGGTTGTGAGGGCGACGCTTGCGAGAAGCGATCAACCAAACGCACCGCGAGTCTCCATGCCAATTGAATATCAGGCCAGCATTGGCGAGGATCGATCTGTTTGATGCAGCGATCGCCGCTTGGATTCTAACACAGAACTGCGAATGTCCGAATCGACACCCACCGCGTCCCGAGAGTCGGGGATGGAAAACAACTTGAATGCCGCCGCATCAACTGGCGGTCAAGCGGGACAATCAAAACGCGCGGACGCTTGCGACGCGGCGAAGTTGGAAACGCGTGGGCGAATGGGGACTGCACTTGGTGTGCGAGTGTTGGCGACGGGGTCTTATGTTCCCGACCAAATCGTAACCAACGAAGACTTGGCGGAGCTGGGTTGCGACAGCGATTGGATCGTTCGGCGAACGGGCATTTTGCGGCGCCGGCGTGCTGCGGATAATCAAGCGACCAGCGATCTGTGTTACGAAGCGGCTTTGCGATGCATGGACAACGCGAAGGTTTCGCCTAGTGCAATCGATTTGATCATCGTCGCAACGATCACTCCGGATCATCCGACGCCATCGACAGCGTGTCACCTGCAACGACGTTTGGGGGCAGTTGCACCAGCGATGGATATCAACGCAGCCTGTGCCGGGTTTATGTATGCGATGACGACGGCATCTCAGTTCATTGCTGCGGGCAATGCGAAATGTGTGCTGGTCATCGGAGCGGATCTAATGAGTCGCACGGTTGACCCGAAGGACATCAAAACGTATCCGCTATTCGGTGACGCTGCGGGGGCCGTCATCATGACACCGGACGACCAGGACGCGAGTGATTCCGAAGGCGGCAGTGGGCTGCTGTCCTACCAAATTGGTAGCGAAGGATGCGGCGGCGAAATGCTGTGCATCCCCGCAGGAGGAACGCGTCAGCCGCTGACTCCGGACGCTTATGCCGAAGGTCAACAGTACCTGACGATGGATGGCCGCAGTGTGTTTAAGTGGGCGGTGCGAGTATTTGACGAAAGCGCGAAGCAAGTTTTGGACGCGGCGGGAGTTGGTGCGGATCAGCTTGAACTGGTCGTTTTGCACCAAGCAAACCAGCGGATCATCGATTCGGCGGTATCCGGTTTGAACGTGACGGCAGAAAAAGTGTTCGTCAACTTGGACGAATACGGCAACACTTCGGGGGCCAGCATTCCATTGGCGCTGGACGAAGCTGTTCAGGGTGGTCGTTTGAAACGAGGTGACTACGTGTTGCTGTGTGGATTTGGCGCCGGGCTGGCTTGGGGCACTGCGTTACTTCGTTGGTAGAACTTGCCGATCGGTCTTTGGTTTTGCATCGGCGCGTTCGCGTTGGCTTTTCGAGCTTTGGGGTTGAGATCGGGGAAGAACGAGTGGCGGTTTCATGGTTGCATCCATCGCCGCCCACTGGTTGACGACTTCACTCAGCTTGGCGGGATATTCGTTCGACAAGTCGCGTTGTTCGCCCGGGTCACTGGCCAAGTGATAAAGCTCGAACGGCTCGCCTTTCTTCGGCCGCACAATCTTCCAGTTCCCAGATCGGAAAGCCGATTTGCCTCGGCCTAAACGCCAGTAAAGACGGTCGTGGACGGATTCTCGCGAAGGCGAATTGATCCAGCTCAGCAAACTAATGCCGTCAGTCTGTTCTGGTTTTGCAGCACCCGCGAGATCCAGCGCTGTCGCGGCGATGTCCAAACTGAGGACGGCGCGTGTTTCATCGCGACCGGCAGGAATACGACCCGGCATCGACCATATCATCGGGATGCGAATGCCGCCTTCGTATGGCGTGCCTTTGCCGCCTCGCAGTGGAGCGTTGCTGCTAGTCAGTTCTTCCGTTGGGCCACCGTTGTCACTTAAAAATACCAGCAATGTTCGACGTGTCAGAGCGTGTCGATCAATTGCTTCGCGGATCTCCGTTACGCCTCGATCCATGGCCACCAGCATCCCCGCGAAAACACGACGTTGCTCGTCCTCGATGCGGCTCAAAGATTGCAGGTCTGATTTCGCTGCTTGCAACGGACTATGGACTGCGTTGTAGCTAACGACCAAGCAGAACGGATTGGCGTGGTGATCGTCGATGTACTGAGCGGCTTCCCGTGAGATCGCGTCGGTCAAGTATTCTTTTTCGACAACGTGCTGTTGGCCTCGCATCACAGGATTGTGACCGTCGTAGTCTGGTTCGCTAATCGGTGCATAGTTTCCGCGGATGACATCGTCGGTCCGTTGACGTTCGCCCTTGGGCAGCGAGGTATCACGGATCATCGTCACGACGTCTTTGAAAGGCGGGCCGGGGACGTAGTAATGTCCTTCGTGCAGAAATCCGTAGAACGAATCGAAGCCTCGAGCCAGCGGATGCTTGTCGGGAGTGGAGCCCAGGTGCCATTTGCCGACGAGCCCGGTGTGGTAGCCGGCATCGGAGAGACGTTGGACGAAGGTTGTTTCGCTGAGCGGCAGACCCGCGATGGGCAGCAAGTTTCGCTGGCCGGTTGGATTCATATCATATCCAAACCGAGACTGGATCCGGCCGGTCATTAGTCCGGCGCGAGAAGGACTGCAGTAGGCTGCGGTCACATAACCTGATAAGCATCGCAGCCCGTCTTTGGCTAGCTGATCAATGCCTGGCGTCGGGATCTCTTGGTTGCCCATCATGCCCGTTTCGCCATAGCCCAGGTCATCGGCAATGATGACGACTATGTTGGGCCGCTCGTTGGATTCTGCATAAAGAGAAACGCAGGCCGCCGATGATGTGAAAGCGATTCCGGTCACGATTACTAGAATTTTTGGTAGACCAAACCTTTGCGGTCGATCGGGCGCGCTCTCTTGGGCCGGAGCGGGGATTCCAATTCTTGTGAACAGCGTTGCGGCAAGGAGCTTGATCATACGGATTCCCGATGTCTCACGAGCGAGTGCGGTTTGGAATTTTGATTTAGGAGTTGCGGCGTGGCTCTTGCGGAATTTGCACCAAATCGGGCGTTCGATCTGCCGCGGATCGAATCATTCGCTTAGCAGCACGCGGGAGTTATCACGTTGGTCGATCAGTTGGCGGATTCGACTGACTTGGACTCCCAATTTCGTTTCGATCAGTAACGCCGGGCGATCTTCTGTGAAGTCGGCCGAGTCAGACCAACTTTGCAGCAATTTGAAGGCTGCTTGCTGGCGTTCTTGTGAAGTCGTCGAAGTAACGACATCCAGGTTGAAGTCTTGCATGTTTTCGTAGGTCTTGATGGAACGCCTTGCGACCAGTCGAACCGCGTCATAGTCATCGTCTAGGGTTGCCGCCAAGAAAGGCAGTTGCCAGCTTTGGCCCGACGCAGCTTTTGCATCCGACCACCCCATGCACCAAGCTGAAATCGCACGCTCGGCGGCGTTGCCTTTGAGCAGCCAGAGCAGTGACGCGGCGACTTCTTGTTCGTTGGTTTCCAGTTCTGGCGGCTCAATTTCGTACCACTCTTGCAGATGATCCGCGGACCATTTCAGCGTTTTATCCAAGTGGCATTGGTTGCAGGCGTTCGGGCGTTTCGCTTGATGGTCGCGGCCTATGTTGGGGCTACTGATTTGATGGTTCCGGATTGCTTTGAGCAGCCCATACGCGGTGTGAGGCATGTGGCAGTTGTAGCACGACGATCCGCTTGATCCGGCGGGATGATGGGTGTGCTGCGTGCCGTATTGCGATGGTGTGTGGCAACCAGTGCAGGCACTGTTTCCGATCGCGTCAACGTCGAGTTGATCGTTCGCCCACTGCTTGACCGGGCGACTGTCCAGGGAGTCTTGGTGCATCTTGTGACAGGACAAACACGTCATTTCACCATTGATGTAGCAGCTTGACTGTACCATGCCGGTGTATTCGCGGCCGGAGACACGAACCATTCCGTCGTTGTAAAATGTTTCGTCCAACAGCGTGTCCAGGTCTTCATATCCCAACGCCTCTTGCGTGCGTTTGAATTCGGGAGATTCTCTAGTCCAAAGGCCGTGGGTGTCGGCCAGGTCTAAGCCGGGGCGATAGGGGTGGCCATTTTCCATCGTGCCTCGGTCGGGACGTAGCACATCGGAAACACTGTGGCATTGTCCGCATACTTGCGCCGACAGAGCCTTGGGAAGATCCGCGGGATTGATGATCGGATCGTCCACCGGATCGGGGACTTCGGCCGCAGTTTGCTGCTGCGACTGTCTGCGAATGTTGACGTGTTCTTCCGCGGGGCCGTGGCAGGCTTCGCATGAAATTCCAAATTCACCAACATGAGTGTCCCATTCGCCTGACGCCAGTCGTCGTCCTTTGCGATGAGTACTATGGCAACTGCTGCACGCTTCGTTCCATCGTCCCAATTCAAACGAGGGCGGCATATTCGGAGGCACCAGAAACGCTGATTCACGTGGAATCCATTCGTTGGACTCGTTCAAGTGAACCATCGGCAGCATTCCGATCAGCCGCTTTTTTCCGGTGGCAAACCAGTAGACTTGCATGTGGTGCGAGCCGGTCGTCATTACGATCGGCGCACGGATTCGTTGTGAGGGATTGTGTTCATCTGGCATTTCGACGGTGCAGACCTCGCCTTGACGTGTGAATTCGTAAAGACGGTTGCTGCTGGTCACTGCGACATCATCAAAATTTCCCAGCACGGATTCAGGTGTTGCAGCTTGTGTCATCGTGCGATGATACGAATGCTCCCACGTGGAATGCTGTTGGGTATGACACTCGCGGCAAACATCCGATCCCACGTATCCGTGCGTCGGACGTTCCACAGGACGAAGAGCTCGAAGGTTGGCCAAAGTAAGCTGTTTGGAATCGCTCTTGGTTGTTCCTGCAGTCGCGGATTTCGCGGAGTGGCTTTTGGTTGCGGTTTCGTCCGCAGCAATGGCACGTTCATCCGGTGATGCGTCCGGTTTGCCTGACGTTCCTTCGGTCAAACGTTCGGATGGTTTCGATTGCTGCGCGCGAGACGTTGCGTGCTGAACAATTGACTCGGGTGTCTCCGATGGGACATCGCTGGGGACTAACAGCCACGTGATGCAGGCTGCCACTATGAATGCGACGACGCCAGTCGCATGGCTGCGAGTTTTTTTGTACGCGACCAAGCCGATGGCGAAGGATAGAGCCGCGCCAAGGAAAATCAGCAGGTTGGTCATGGTCTAACAAACGGAGGCGTAGGGGGGCACGATAATTTTGGCATTCGGTCACGCAGTCCGATCCAAGATGACTTTCGTGGCAGCGATCGTTGCGGTGGAAGGTTTCTTTTGGCTGAGAATAGGATTGGGATTCCGAACGATTGGTTCGCCGAGTGGTCAATCTTCAATCGCTGTCACTGTGGTTTGCGGTGATTTCTTCGATTACCAGCAATCGTTGGTTGGCCGCGACGTTGTGGAGCGTCTCGTTGGTTCCGCTGGGCCATTGTATATCGATCCGTGCAACCGTGGTTGCGTTACCCAATCCAAAGTTCAGGCAGGATTCATTTTTGCAAAGATAGCCATCGCCCGTTTGCATCACTTGGACATGGTTTTGATTCGCAACGTGTAAAGTGACCCGAGTCCCAATCGCATCGCGTTCACTTTTGGTGCCCGCGAATTCCAGTTGCAGATAATTGCCCGCGCCTTCACATCGATTTTCCAGCAGTACAAATTCTTCCATCAGGTCCGTGATCGCAAGGTCGATTCGGCCATCGCCGTTCCAGTCAAGCTTTGCAACCGAGCGGGCTAAGTGGTTTTGCGACCAATAATCGTCCCCGGCTACTTCAAGTTGGACGTATCCATTGTTCGAGCGGGTGAAAAGCTGAGTGGGCATCTGAAACGTCTGGCCTTGATCACGAAAATCTTCGATGTGTCCGTTGCCGATGATCAAGTCCGTTGTGGTGTTGTTGTCAAAATCCAGTGCCTGAGTGCCAAAGCCCACCATCGGCAGAGTGTTCTTGTCCAGGTTCAGTGATAAAGCTGCGTCCTGAAAAGCGCCTTCGTTGGTTTGTAAGTAAACGTTGGACGGTTCTTTGGAAAAATTGGTGATGTGCAGGTCGAGTCGTCCGTTGCGATCAAAATCGGCGGCCGCAATTCCCATGCATGCGTATGGGCGTCCGCCCGGTCCGTAGGCGCATCCCAGTAAAGCGGCCGAATCAGTCCAGTTGGCCTCGCTGCCTCGCCAGTATTGATTTGCATTCTGATCGTTGGCCACGAAGACGTCGTTGTCTCGGTCGCCGTCGATGTCAGTCACTAGTAAACCCATGCCTGTGCTGGCAATCGATTCGGGGTCGCCGAGGCTCTTTGGGGTGAGTTTGCCGTCCGACGAAGTCACGAATAGCCGATCTTGAGCCGCGCGGAAATGCTTGGGCCCGGGTAACTTGACCGGCTTTCCGTTGGGCCTGCGGGGGATCGGTTCGTAGGCATGTGGGTCGTCCACATAAGTTGTCTCGAAAATATCGGGAATCGAATCGCCTGTCAGGTCAGCGATTCCGACCGACATCGTGTACATGCCGCGGTTCCATTCCAGCAACTCATTGTCGGATATGTTTTTGCTGGGTTGATCCAGTTTGAGCTCCAGAAATGTCCCGTCGCCCTGGTTTAGCATCAGACGGTTGACGCCAATGTTGCCGATCAGCAGGTCGGGAAAACCATCTTGGTTCCAGTCGCCTGCCGTGACTCCGTTTGTGTAGTGAAAATCCGATGCGCCTGATGCTTCGGTGCATTGGCGGAATGCATCGATTTGGTTTCGGTACATCTGATTCGAAACGATGCTGACGCCGCCAGGTGGCACGCATCCGGCTTGTCCAAGATACAAATCGACGTTGCCGTCTCTGTCAAAATCCAGGCAGGCAACTCCGCTGGCAAGTGCTTCGTGCAGGCGAAACTCTTTCTGTACCGGTGGGTCGGAGTTCTTCAGCCGATGTCGAACGCCCAGCGACGGTGCAACGTTGGTGAAGACTGCCTTTGACGCTTTAGGGCGATCAACTGCCAGTCGCGGCGGGGCACCGTTGGTTAATGGTTCCTGCGATCCGCTACGTAGATCCGCAAGCCTAGATGCAAGGCTGGTCAAATCACCTTGTTCAAGACCACACACGATGGTGTCGACATTCATTCCATCTGAAAACTTGTCGAGTGTGGCGAGTTTGTGCTGCCGGATTGAGTTCAGCTTGGAGGATTGCGGCGAAACGGCGGCGATGATCGACTCCTGCCACGCCAACGACTCGGCGTAGCGTCCCATGTCGTTCATGACTCGGCCCATTTCAGGTGCCAGTTGAAGTGCTCGTGCGGGCGACGAAGAGATCGCTCGAGCGATGGCAGCCGATTCGTTGATCAGTTTTTTGCGTTGCTGAATTATTTCCACTGGGCGATTCCGTTTCGATGCTGACAGCGATTGGATCAATCCCTGAACGGCTTCTTCGGATCCCGGTTCGCGGCGGAGTGCTTCGGTAAAGCAGTCGACGGCAGATTCATTTTTGCGATGCAGCATCAGGTTGCCAACCGCTAGCCAGTAATCTGGATAGCGTTTGCAATCAGGATTGGCAGAGGCGGCCCACTGAGCTAATTGGTCGTAGCGCTGGGTCAGTGATAGAAGCCATCCGTGCACTGCTATCGCATAGGGATCGCCTTCTTTGAAAGTGGCGCTGTTCTGCAGGACTTCCAGCGCGGCGCGAGCTTCGCCATTGGCTCGCAGCGCGGCGATTACATTGAATAGTCCCGCTTTCTGAATCGCCTGTTCATCTTCCGTGTTGGGTCTGTCAGCGAAGTTTCTCCAAGTTAGAAATGGGTTGATCAGAGCGGTCAGTTCGCGAGGCGTCAGAGCTGTGCGAGCTGCCAAGTAACGTAGATGTTCGTTGGCGTCAAAGCGGTAGCCCACTTCGTTGAGGGTTCCTGCTAGCTGGCGCCGGATATCTAACCGCGATGGATGTTTCTGGACTAAGTCCTGCAACAGATCGATGCTTCGCTTCGTTTGCCCCGCCTGAAGAAACAGGTCAGCAGCACCAGCCAGTAATCCGGGACGCTCGTCAGGGTGCGACGAGCCGGATCGAATCAGGAGCTCCGCGGCAGAAGCCAAGTCGTCTTGGCTGACCAGGATCTGGGCCATCAGCTGAGTGGCATCGAGTCGATCTGGATTTTGAATCAGGACTTGCCGGGTGATCTTTTCCGCAAGGTCCAAATTGCCGCTGCGCAGGGCGGATTCTGCATCGGGTAGGTTGAGCGTTTTTGCGGGTTTGTCTTGCACCTTGGAGGTGCAGCCCAGATTGGGAGACACGACCACGCAAGAGAGACCGGCCAATAGAAGGCAGCGAAATTGAAGCCAGGCGGTCATGGTTGGTTCCATAAAAAACCTGCTCGCTTGAAAGCCAAGCGAGCAGGTGATCAGAATTTCTAAGCGATTAAATCAGTTTACTGATTCAACGATTCTTCAACCACTTCGGAAGCACCGCGAGTACCCAGTGCACCCCAAAGTCCGTAAGGGCTTTTCGATCCTGGAGTTGACTCAGGAACCGCTGGGTTTACTTTGACGACTGGGTGTCGGCCATCGCCGGCTTCGACTGAGTCAGTCATGAAGACGACTGCTCCGTCACCCATCAGCACGTGGCAGCCACCTTGGTGACGGCTACTTGGAGGCAGGTTTCCGGTGTCAAAGTCACCGCCGCCGCCGATACAAACGGCACTGTTAGGGCCAGTCATCGTGGTGAAACTGGTGTAACAAGGAACCGAGTCAACCCAGCGGTAACCACGTTTCCAGTTGTTGTTTCGCAGACCGGGGTTTGCGTTGCCAACCGATGCATCCCAGAACATTGGGCGCTCAGGGTCAATCAAGTTTGCATCGATACATGCACTTGGGTTGTTGTGAATCGTTCCCCAACCGATACCGAAGTAAGGGTCAGTTCGGATGTCTCGGTCACCCAAGCCAGTAGCGATTTCAGCTGCAGCAATGGTGTTGGACAGACCGTCGGTGATGTCGCGGAAACGCATCTGACGTCGGTTGTAGTAGAATCCGCGGTTCGAGGCGTTTGCCGAGTTGACGTGGCCCTGGTTCCAGGTACCACCTTGCCAGCGCCAGTATCCGTGGTTCACCCAGTCAGACGAGTCTCCGATGTTACATGCGTAGTTGGTACGTGCAGCGGCAGGTAGACCTTCGCCCGGATCGCTAGGGCAGCGAATGGTTGGAACTTGCGTTCTCCATGGATCGTAGTTACCAGCCCATGGACGTGGTCCCATTGCCGAGAAATCCAACGCGCCATCGCCGTCGATGTCTTTGGGATTGGAAATTTCGCTCCAGAGACCTTGTTGCTCGATGAATGGCAGAAGGCCAACCAGCCAGCTCAAGCGACGACGGTTGTTGTCACCCAGTTGGTTGTTGTATCCGCCCGCGCTGTCAGAGCGGAAAGTACCACCAGCCTGCATGCCCATACGCTTGTAAGCAGAGTGGTAGTTGTGGATGGCGAGTCCGATGTTTTTGAAGTTGTTACTACAACTCATTCGCCGAGCGGCTTCACGAGCAGCTTGAACAGCTGGAAGCAAAAGCCCAACAAGAATGCCGATAATGGCAATAACGACCAACAGTTCTACTAACGTAAAACCACCAGATCGTGAAGAACGAGAACGTATCATACACATATCTCCGAGAAAAGAAAAACAACATATTTGAAAAGTGGGCGGGAAACGCCTCATTAAACAACGCGGACCCGGTCCGCGTATCCCGCACAAAAAAACTGTCAGCTCGACAATTAAGATCCATAGAGCTGACCTGATACACCACCAATTCAGCGGGTTAGTGGTTCATTGAGACCAAAGATCGTCTCGAATTTAAGCTATTAAACGACTAGTTTTGGCTAGCGTCGTCGGTGCTACCATAGCTTTGCTCTTCGTAGGATGCTTCTTCTTCTTCCGTCATGACGGCTTCCGGCACGACGGCGTTTTCGTCAGAGCCACCACAGCCAGCAAAGCACATAGGAAGGACGAGAAGAGCAGCAGCGAGAACAAACTTGGTTTTTGTCATTTAGATAGGCTCCAAAAAAAGTTTTTGTTTAAGGGCGAATAAGAGACCGCTTTACGAGCAATTCTCAGTGCCCTTTTTACATTATCAAGAAAAAATTGTTAGTCGATAATTACTGAACTTGAACAATTTGCGAAAAAATCCTGCGTGAAACGTTTGGGGCCTGCGCTACGGGGACACAGTCGTGGTTGGCAGCGCGCGAATTTTGCCTGGCACGAACCGCTCTGCAGAGTGGAGTTCGTGTAGTCCGCGAAAGGCGGCTCAAGTTAGTCGACGCGTGCTCTCTTTGAATGAAGGCGGCTGCATCGACTTTGTCGGATGGCTAAAGCAAAAGGCTGCAGCTAGTTTTCGCCAGCTTGCCGATGGGAGCCGCTACAAAGATCACACCGCCGCGATTTGCGCCGCACAGATGGGAGACGCAGTTGAATTCAACTGACTCCTGCTGAAGGAGCCTTCGCTAAAGCGGCGTCCGTTTATCGCTGGCTTAGCTCTTTGACATTATCCACCAGGGCGATCGCGTTTTCGACGGGCGTTTCTTTCAGCACACCGTGACCGAGATTAAAGATGTGCCCCGGTCGGTTGGCGGCTTGCTCCAAGACATTGGCGACACGATCGCGGATGGTTTCGGGGTCGGCCAACAAGACTGCTGGATCCAAGTTTCCTTGCACGGCACAGTCATGCCCGATTCGCTGCCAGGCTTCATCTAGTTGAATTCGCCAATCAACGCCCACAACGGTGCGCTGGTCGCCACGCAACAGCGGCAGAAGTTCTGGGTTGCCGGTCGCAAAATTGATGACCGGCACATGCGGTGCGATGCCGGCGATGATCTGTCGCATCCATGGCAACACAAATTCGCTGTAGTCGGCCGTCGAAAGGCAGCCAGCCCAACTGTCAAACAACTGCACGCACTGGGCACCAGCGGCGATCTGTTCGTTTAAGTAAATCGTGATTGCATGCGACAACCTTTCCATCAGTGCGTTCCAGGCATCGCCATCGCTATGCATCAGTTTCTTTGTGTGCATGTATTGACGACTTCCGCCGCCTTCGATGGCGTAGCTGGCCAACGTAAACGGCGCGCCGGCAAAACCGATCAACGGGATATCTTCGGGCAAGTCTTTGCGGGTCTGCGAAACCGTTTCGTAGACGAATCCCAGTGCACCAGGATCATCCAGCTGTTTGACGCGTTGGATGTCTTCGCTGCTGCGAATTGGATTGTGAATGACTGGCCCGTCGCCTTTGACAAATTCCAAGTCAAATCCCATCGGAACCAGGATGGGCAGCAGATCCGAAAAGATAATCGCCGCGTCGACCTTGAGGCGATCGACCGCAGTGCACATGATTTCGCTGCAGAGTTTTGGGTTGGCGCAAAGTTCCAAAAACGATTGCTTCGCGCGAACTTCGCGGTACTCCGCCATGTAACGACCGGCTTGTCGCATCAGCCAAACGGGGGTTCGCTCTGTCGCTTCACCGCGGCAGGCTCGGATAAAAAGACTTTCGTCGGACGGATGGCTCATCGGTGGTTTCCCTGGTTGCAATTTGGTTCCGGCCGTAATGGCGGCTTTGATTCTTTGTTTGACGCTGACAAGTTCGTGACTGCGTTTGGCGGATTCGGTGACGAGGTGTCCCATTTTGGGATGGCTCGGCTCCATATCGACTTGCAAGTCACACTCGTGAAGCATTTGGCTGGTGGTCGGGCCGATCGAAGCGATCACGGTTCCGCGTAGTCCATCTCGCAATTGCTGGACCATCTGCATTTTTTCGGCCATTCGCAGCATGTTGACGATTTGGTGGGCGCTGGTCACCAGCAGGAGGTCGCGTTGGCCGGCAGCCAGAGAGCGGATGTTTTCTTGCAGCGGGCCGGCGTTGTCAGGAAATTCCCAGCCGTAGACGCGAAGTGGCTGCACGGTGGCTCCGCGAGCTTCAAGTCCGGCGATCAGCGAAGCATTGGAGATGCCGTATTCCTGAAGCCCGATCACTTGATTGGCGACCGATACGTTCTGATCGATCGTCGTCAGGAGTTCTCGCCACGTGTTGGGTTCGGGGGCGCGGTGAGTCGGTTTGAGACCGACTTCGCGCATCGCAGCAGCAGGTTTGGGCCCGCGGCAGATGGTGATGATGTCCGAGAGCGAATCCAGAAAACGTTGGGTATCAACATGTCGATCGATCGCCCGGAGCAGGTAACGGAACCCGACGCCGGTCATCAAAACGACTATGTGAACCTCACCGGTCATCACGCGATACGCAAAATCGATCGCATCGCGGTTGGGTTCGATGGGAACTTCACGCATCGACGGGCTGACGTGAGCGGTGCCCCCGTGTCGTTCGATCAGGCGATTGAGATCGTCGGCACGACGGCTTTCGAGTGCTGCGACTTGAAGTCCGTTGAAATCAGCGTCGGACTTAGGCATGGAGACGGCAGTGTGTAGGGAATGGGCGTCAAAACGAAGCTTCGGATGGTGTTGCCGCATTGTAGAGAAATCACACGAAGTTACGATGAGCGGTTCGAGTCGATTTTTCTTTCGTCACCCGCACAGATTGACGCGTCGCAATGCCCCGAAGCACCATTCGCCGCCCATCCCCCGAGCTTGACTTGTCGGCGCATTTCCGCATGTCCGACGATTTGCCCGCTGAATTGACCAGCCAAACGCTGTTTCAGAATGATCGGCCGTTGGAAATCGAAATTGGATCCGGCAAAGGACTGTTTATGTCCACAGTATCGCAAGCCAATCCGCTGCACAATTTTTTGGGCATCGAGATCGCGACCAAGTACGCTCGCCACGCAGCAGGGCGTTTGTCTAGCGGCCAAAACACCAATGCAATGATGGTGGCGGGCAACGCCGAGCCGTTATTTCAAAAAAGCATCCCCAGCGAGTCGCTTGAAGCGGTGCATGTGTATTTCCCCGATCCTTGGTGGAAAAAGCGTCATCGCAAACGGCGGGTGGTCAACGAAGTGAGCGTGCGAAATTACTGCCAAGCGATTCGCAGTGGAGGACGGTTTCATTTCTGGACCGATGTGTTGGACTATTTCGAGATGACGATCGAAATGATTGCCGAACTGGTGCCTGAGTTTGGTGTGCCCATCCCGGAAGAAGAAATCGAGGCAACGCACGATTTGGACTATCACACGCACTTCGAACGGCGCAGTCGCCAGCACCACATTCCGGTCTACCGCGTTCGATTTGAAAAGCGCTAAGCCGGTCAGCAAGCTCGAAACGCATCGAGCAGCGCAGGTTACCGCTCGTTCATCGGACATCTGCTGGCTCTGCCTACTTAAACAAGAGCGATGCAGAATCGGCGAAGCAGCCTCGCCACACCGGCCAACTGTGGCCGCCAGCGGTATGACGCCAGTCCTGTTTGACATTCGCTTAGGGCGACAAGTCGTCGTCACCGAAGGTAAGCGGTGTTCAGGCATCGATTATTTCTGCCGACATGTAAACCGATGCGGCAATTCCAGGATCGCCTCGACTCACTTTCTGCAATCACCGGTCGACATCGCTTACTCCAGCATGCCGTCAAAGGCGGACAAGATCGAACGGTTGCGGAAAGAATACTTTGGCGTCAACGTTCTATTTTTGATTGCCGCCTTGGCCACCAAATCTTGTTTGGGAGCAAACGTGTTGGACGGACCCGACTGCGTCAAAGGTGACTCCGGCGGTTCTGGCAATTCGGAGTCTTCGTCTGCGTCCAGCCGCGAACGTTCGATTGGTTTTTCGTCGTCGCCGGAATCCGTTGGCTCGCTAAGCGGCGACGGCACCGATTGATACGCGGGGGCAGTCACCGCAGTAGGATCGAGCTGATTCGATTGCACTTCGGATGGATCGAATCTGCCGTTTGAAACCGGTGCAGGCCGTGACACGGATTGCGGATCTTCTTGTGGGGCTAAGAATCTGCCCACGTGAGCCGCGTCGGCACCGGCGCCGCCACTCCAAGCCCCTTCGGCCAATTGCACTTGGTTGTAGGCCAGGAGCGATCCTTTTTGCCGGTGGAAATCGCGGATCGCCAAGTTGTAAGTCTGCAGAGCGCGATAGAAATCCAGTTCGCTTGTCACGACTTGTCGCTGAGCTTGCAACAGGAAGTTGATGTTGTCAGTTCCGTCGCGGTAGCGTCGTTGCAGAACGTCAACTTGCCGCACATCGGAGAGATAGCGGTTGTAGTTTGTCTCAAGCAGTTGGTGCGCCAGTTTGATCTGACGGGCTGCGTCAGAAAGGTCGTGGCTGACTCGCAATTCGGATTCGGCCAGCAGGGCACGCTCACGATTGAGATTTAGTCGTGCATGAGAAACCGCGACACTGGCAGCGCGTAAGCCGACAGGGAAGTTCATTTCCAGTCCGGCTTGCCACTCTTGATAATTGCCGTCGGTAATGTCCTGGTAAAGGTTGTCGCCACGTTCTTTGTCCGACGAACCGATCAAGTGGTCGCCTAGTCCGCGCCAGCGATACTGTCCCAAGAAATCCAATCGTGGGCGACGGTTCAAGCGGGCTGCGATGATCTCCAGTTCACGACGTTTGACGTTGAATTTTTGACGACGAATTTCGACCCGTCGCTCAAGTGCTTGGCCCAACGCGCTGTTCCAATCGAACACGACTTTCGCGTCCGTTGGTGCACTGGTCGGCTTGATCAATCGTCCGTCCGTGGCAGTCAATCCAACCAGGTAACGCAAGCGTTGCTCTGTTGCATACAGGCCGTCTTCGCCACCAAGTGCCGATTCGACTTGTGCTTGGAACTGATAAAATTGCGACTGTGCCTGGGCTTCTTCGTCACTGCGTCCGGCACCGACTTCCAGGCGAACTTGCTGATACTGGAATGTCTGCTGGGCGGCGTTGCGGCCTTTGAGCGTCGCGTCTAATACTCGATATGCTGTCCCCAGATTCCAGTACGCTTGCTCGACATCAGCCACCAAGTTGATCATTGCTAATTCAAAATCAGCCAGTGCGACGTCCTCGTTGACTCGCGCGATCAGAACGCCGTTGTACTGTCCGATGCCGCTGTTCGGTCCGGCGATGCGATTGAACTGAGTGCCGGCGCCTTGCATCATTGGTTGACGCCATTCGGCTTCTAACCAACCGTTGAACTCGCTCCGAAAGGCTCGGCCCGGGCGATTGTTGCGATCGTAGTTGACGATATGGCGAAGTGCAAAGCTGGAACCTTGCGCGGTTTGCTTGGCCAGTTCACCCGAATAAGTCGCCCCCGTGGATTGCGTTGCGACGGGGGTGAACGCCGCGATAAATCCACCGCTGTCCACGTTGTTCGGGGCGTCGCCTTTGGTCCAGAAAAGCTGCTGCGTAAACGTCGAGTCGAACGCCGACAGGGCGGCTTCGGTACCCAGTTGCGGGCTGGCGGATGTCAACGCAGGGTCGTAGATCGACGCCGTTGCTTGCGGTGCCGAAACGATGGTTCCGCCAATCGATCGCAAAATCGGACTTTGTTGGACGGCCAACTGAACGGCTTCCTGCAACGTCATCTCAAACGTTTGCAGCGTCGAAGGATCTTCCAGCACCAGTGGTTCGTTGGCCGCTTTGGCTTCGACCGCGGGCGCCGTCGAACACTGTTGGACTTGGGGATATTCGATCCGCAGTCCGTAGTTGTCGTGGTATGACGGTTGGGATTGCTGTTGTTTGTTGCTGAGCTGATCCAGCATTCCGCATCCGTTACTAAGGATGGCGGCGGCGGCGATCGCGCCGTGCCCCAGTCGTCGGCTGGCAACGGATGGCCATTTCAGTCCGCGAGTGCATCGCAAGACCAACTGCGAAACTGACTGAGTCGCCAACTTTAAAACCGCTGGCTGATGACACCGTTTTGAACGACAAGATGGGGTTTGTTTTCGCATGGCCAAGTGGATCCGGGTTCGCCAACTGCCTCTGCTGGCCAGGCAAGATTGCCTAGACGAAAGTTTCGCAGTGGTTGGTCCGAGCCCAACAACTGCGCAGCAAGAGAGCTTTGTTGCGATCCTTATCGACCGAGCAACGCGTGCCGCTGGAATAACCGGGGCAATAATTCCATCCGAAGATTCGGAGGAAGTAGCAAAGCCGTTAAGGTCGTGTCAGACTTTGACGCCTAGGCTAGGTTGGAACAGAAAATCACGCTGCCGTGATTTGTTCAACTAATGCTAGCGGGCCGTAATTGGCTGCTCTATTTAGCGGCAAAAGCCGGAAGAAATGTTCGCATAACCGAAGGGCGACGCGAAAATTCCATCGCGCCGAACAAGACTGCGGTGAACAGCAAGTCGCCGGTGATTGTGTATCCAAAGAACGGAACAGCATTGGAGTAACAGGCTGCCAGCCCAGCGATCGAATTGGGATACCAAGGTCCCAGCCATACGCCAAAATTACTGATCAAGAAAAACGCCGTCGAAGCAACCAGCGACAAAGCTGGATATTTCCAAACACCATCGATCTTTTCGATCAATCGGCCAATCGGAACAGCGGCAATAAAGCCGGCGTACACGGCGACCATGGTCACGATCGAATAGAGCCCCATGCCCGGCAAACCCATCAGGTGGCCGACGACGTCGCTCAGCAGCAGTGCGGCTGCGGGGACCAGGTACGCACGTCGTCCGGCTAGGTAACAGCCCGCGAACAGACCCAACGCACCTACACAAGCCACGTTGGGTGGATGAGGCAGAAAACGGCTGGCGGCGACAAGCAGAATCAGTGCGTAGTGCATGGTGTGACCATCAAACAAGGGAAATCTCAGGACTTGTTTTTAGCTCTTTTCACCGCTGATCGAAAGCCCCAGCTTGTCGGGGCAGTTCTGCTTGAATGAGCCAGGCCGTCTAGCCCGCCGAAATGTCGCCGATCACGGGAAAATCGCGATCGCCGACCCAATTGCCACCGCTTCGACAAACGCAGCTTTGGCATCCCAGGGCGGCTGTTGGTGAAGAACTGGTGCGCAGGATCCCGAGCGGAAATAGCCGAGGGTTGATTCGCATTCGCAAGGATCGCTCAGCGTCATCAGGTAAGGCAGCATCGGAACCGTGGCAAAAAACCTGGCTCCGCTGACAAATGGTTGCAGCTCTGGAATCCGCTCGTGTCCATGTCGCTCCAGCATCCGGTCTTCAAAGTACCGGGGGTTGGAGAACGTGTTGGCGGCTGCCCAGTGACTGACTGCCCAATTCCAGGGGACGGCATCCAAGTTTCGCTCGTTGCCACTCTCGGGCAGCAATACCGAGGGCGACACCACATCACCTTGAAACCCGTCCGGAACTCGCCCGTTGCCGACTAGGTCGGTGGCTGTCTTCGGGGCAACTAACGCGGGTAGCTCGAAGCGGCCGTTGTCCAGATGCGAAATCCGTTGATCGGTAAGCTCCGACGAAAACTGATCTTCGTCATCGCCGTCTTCGTCATCGTTTCGCCGATCGCTCCGACTGTCGTCATCATCTTCGTCGTCGAAATCGTCAGAGTCAGGATCAAAGCGTCGAAGTCCCGGACGGACCTCATCATCTTCGTCCTCAGGAAGCGACTTGAGTCGCTGCGAGACTTGCACGAACTTTCGCTCGGCCGGGATCAGAATCTGATCGATGCCCAGTTCGGCATCCAGCTGATTCGCAGCGGGCGGCAGAAGAAAACCGCCAGGCTGTTCGGCTGATGCAGATGGTGATTGGCAAACCAGCGAACTTGCGGCCAACAACAAGGTGGCCAGTCGCCGACGGCGTATCCTTACTTCACTCTGAGACGATTCCATCGCTCACTCCATCGGTTCGATCAAAACGTTTTGGTACAGAAGTAACAGTTCGACCGAGCATGAGAGAAAAATCACTCACGCGATGTCGGCTCGCCCTAACCGCTGGTCTTGTTAGAACCAAGAATCGCGAAAGAACCGCTGTGCGCGACAGTTCTGTCACCGGCGTCATTCGTGTCACAACCCCTCCATGGGGTCTCGCTGAGAGGGATTGCGAAGCGACAACCCTCACCACCTGCACAGATTGTTGCTCGACAATAAAATCCGCTCTATCGACAGCGAGCAACTACTCCTTTTCGCTCTCAGCCGTTTCTTTCTTGGCCGCCGACTTTTCGATGAACTTCATCGCAGCGCTGTTCATGCAGTAGCGTTTGCCAGTGGGCTTGGGGCCATCGTTAAAGACATGTCCCAAGTGTGACGTGCATCGTTGGCAGTGGACTTCGGTGCGCGAATAGAAAAGCTTCCAGTCTTCGCGAAAGCCGACTGATTGCTTGTTGACCGGAGCGTAAAAGCTAGGCCAACCGGTGCCCGATTTGAACTTCGTCCGACTGGTGAACAGTGGCTGACCGCAGACCACGCAGTGATACTCGCCGTCTTTCTTGTTGTTCCAGTACAGATTGCGAAATGCTTTTTCAGTACCTTCTTCTTGCGTGACGTAGAACTGAATCTTTGAAAGTTCGCGGCGTAATTCGATCTCGGATTTGGGCTGGTAGGGTTCTTCCGCGGCAGCAGTTTTTTCATCGGTGGCCTTAGTCGCGGCCTTTTCGTCCGCTTGGGAGATCGTTATCGCCAGCAGCGAGAGCGTCGTAGCGGCCATGATCACAAAAAGAGACAGCAGGTCTCGTCGGCGATCGATTGTCAGAATTCGTGTTTTTTTCATTTCACTAAGACTTTGTGTTTCAAATCAAGTTCGTCGAAGGGATCAGATCACTTTCAGTAGGTAAACTAATCGCCAACGTCAATTCCGTTCGTCCCAAGTCGCGTCGGTCATTATAGTTCCGCGACCAGCAATTGAGGGACGGCTGTCAGTTGATAAATGACTTTATTGCGTCGGTCTCCGCCGAACCGCCAGACAAACCCTTTCACGTTCAAACCGCGTCGAATCCTATTATATGAGTAGTGTCCAGCTTTGCGAAATCCATCGATCGCAAAGCGGCGCAGCGATTCTGGGCGGCGTTGACCTGCAGGTTGAAGCCGGGCAATACGTTGTTTTGCTAGGTCCCAGCGGGTGTGGAAAGACAACGCTGCTAAAAATCATGGCAGGTTTGGTGGAAGCGGACCGAGGTTCTGTGGCGATCGATGGCAAAAGTGTGGACCATTTGCCGCCTCGAAAACGCGATGTTTCTTTTGTGTTTCAAGGAGACAGTTTGTATCCGCACCTGACGATTGCCGAATCGATCGCAATGGGGATGCACAAAATGTCAGCGGCCCAGAAGCAATCGCGGATTGATGAAGCTTGTCAAATGACCGGGATTGGCCCTTTGCTGAACCGTCGCCCCGAAAAGTTAAGCGGCGGTGAATTGCGACGAGCCGCGATTGCAAAATCGGTTGCCCGGCGCTGCGGAGTGCGACTGTTGGACGAGCCTTTATCCGCATTGGATACGCACGTGCGGCACGGCATCCAAGACGCTCTGCTGGCATGGCATCATACGCATCGCGGTACGACGATCCACGTCACGCACGATGGTCACGAAGCGATGCGAGTGGCTGATCGCATCGCAGTCCTGGGAGACGCAATCGGCGGTGACGGCAAACCTTGGGGGGCACGCGTTATCCAGTATGCAAATCCCGTCGAAATCTATGACGCACCGGCAACCAAGGCGGTCGCGCTTTCGCTGGGTACACCGCCGATCAGTTTTGTGCCAGCGACACTGCGCGATGGCGAGGTCCAAAGCAAGACAGAGGGAGTGGTGATTCGAGTTCCCCGTCGCGAGGGTGATGCCTTGAATGGAGAGATTGATTTAGGCGTGCGCGCCGAAGCTTGTCAGATCGCTGGCGATCGCGATCCGGGCATGGATTCGCGGCAAGGGATGACGTTGAGCGGAAATGTGTCGCGGACGTATTTCAGCAATGGTCGGCTGTTTGCGGAGCTGAGAATCGACGCCGTTTGTATTGCAGCGGACATTACTGGCCAGAGCGTCCAGTCAGGTCAGGCACTGACGCTGCACGTCCCGAACGAAAAACTACTCGCATTCGATTCGCAGACCGGTCGTTCGCTGGGTTAGGCGACCTGAGGGCGATAAAGTGCTGGCCACGTTCTGTCTTTGTCCGGATCATTCGCAACTGTTCGGGTACGCGCTGCTCCGTTAGGCTTCTGGCGTTAAACCAATTTCCCAGAAGCTGGACGGATGAAATGAGCGAACGAATTGTGATGCGAACAGGTGAGTCACTAGTAGCCGGTGGACCTCCCTTTACCGCTGCCGAACCCGAAGTGGTCATTGGCGAACTCGATGGCCCCGTCGGAACGGCGCTGGCAACTTTGACGGGTGATCAAGCGGCGGGCCACTCCAAAGTGTTCGCGATCTTGGACACGGATATTCAAGTTCGTCCGGTCACGTTGATGGTCAGCAAAGTGACTGTGAAAAGCAGCGCGTACACAAACATCCTGATGGGGACGGTGCAGGCAGCGATTGCCAACGGCGTGCTGGATGCCGTTCGGGCCGGCGACATTCCTAAAGACAAAGCCAATGACTTGGGAATCATCTGCTCGGTTTGGTTGAATCCCGGTGCGGCGACCGAACCGAACTTGGACCACAAAGCTTTGTTTGAAATTCACCGCAAGGCGATGGCGCAAGCGATTCATAAAGCGATGAATAACGAGCCGTCGATCGATTGGTTGCTCGAAAACCAAGACAAAGTCACGCACAAATATTACCAGCGCGGCCTGGATGGCAAGCTGTAGTCAGCACGCTACGAGCGCTGTTGAGCTAAGGCTGTGAAGTAGCACTGCCGATTAATTCGGCGGGCTGCTTTTCAGCGAGTTACTTTTCAGAGTGCCAATTTTTGGCGGGCTATTCGCGATCTTGCGACCGGGCTAACGCGACGTCCAAGTGGACCTCGCGCATCGGCAGCCAAAAGTCGTTCTTCAGTTTGGGATCGTTCGAGCGAACGATGTTCAAACTCACTTGCAGTTTTTTAAGTGCCGTATCGAATTGGCTTTTGGTACACGCCAGTCGCGCGATCGCTTTCTTGCGTAGCGTTCCCGTGTACGCGGGTTCCAGGCGAATGAATTCAAACACTTCGCGTGCGATCGTGTCCAGCTCAGCGACGTCTTGATAAGCGTTGGGGTAATGCGTGTTTCGGAAGTGCTGCATTTCCATCAGCACAGCGTCGCCGCCGGCCACTTTGCCGTAAAAGATCTGCTCAGGATAGGTCTGCGGAATGCGAGTCTTCCAATCCCAAACCGCGACGACCTTGGGACTCCACCCACCCGCGTCGGGTTTCTCTTCGGAAAGCCCCGTGTTGTCCCATAGAGACGGGTAGGGAGATTTCTTGCTTCCAAACACCGTGCAAACTTTCTTGTCCAACACAAAACGGTACGCATCATCAAACGTTTTGATCATCAGTTTGCTTTCGATCACGCTGACATGGAGTGGATGAGTGCTTTGCCCTCATGACGCCCCGCAATTGCCGATCTGCTACCGTAGGGCAAGTAGGAATGTACCCAAATCTTAAACGTTGGATAGTGAAATGAATCGATGCTTTCAGATGTTGGTCGTCGGATTGGCCTTTGCAAACGTGACGGCGGTAGCCGAAGACTGGCCTCGATTCCGCGGCGTCGCTGGTTCCGGCGTGGCGGGCGAGGCGAGTTCGTTGCCGGACGCTTGGTCGCCCGATGCCAATGTCGCTTGGAAGACCGAACTGCCTGGACCGGGGGCTTCCAGCCCGATCATTGTTGGTGGCAAGGCGTTTGTGACTTGCTACTCCGGGTACGGATTAACACAAGAAGATCCAGGCGAGATCGAAAACCTGGTGCGGCATCTGGTCTGCATTGACGTCAAGACCGGAAAGAAGCTTTGGCAAAAAGACGTCAAGGCAACGTTGCCGGAAGATCCGTATTCCGGCATCGGCGTGACGGCTCACGGGTATGCTTCGCATACGCCGGTTTGCGACGGAACCAACGTGTACGCTTTCTTTGGCAAAGGCGGCGTGCATGCGTTTGACATGGACGGCAAAGCTTTGTGGAACGCGGACGCGGGCAAAGAATCCGATCCGGCCAAATGGGGTTCGTCATCCAGTCCCGTTGTCTACAAAGATTCGGTCATCGTGACGGCTTCGGCTGAGAGTCAGGCGATCATCAGTTACGACAAAACGACCGGCAAAGAACTCTGGCGGCAAGAAGCAAAAGGCTTGGACGGAATGTGGGGCACGCCCGCGTTGGTCAAAGTTGGCGACAACCGAACTGATTTGGTGATGTGTGTCGCCAAGGAAGTATGGGGATTGGATCCGGCCAACGGAAAGTTGCGTTGGTTCGCCGATGCAACGGGAGCCGAGCAGGCTTACTCCAGCGTGATCTTGGACGGCAAGCGCGTGTATGCCTTTACGGGACGCGGTGGCGGGAGCATTGCCTTGGATGCCGGTGGCAGCGGTGATGTGAGTGATTCCAAGACCATCTGGACGGGAACAGAGAACGCCAGCTTTGCTTCGCCGGTTCGCCATGAGTCAAAAATTTATGTCGTGTCGCGAGGTGTGTTGACGATTGTCGATGCCGAAAGCGGCAAACGGCTCAAGCAACTTCGTCTCAAAGGCGTCAAGGAAACCGGCGGACGATTCGGCTCGCTGGACTACCCCTCGCCAATCGTTGTCGGCGATCGACTTTACTATCTCAATGGCAGCGGTCAGATGTTTGTCTTCGGTCTTGGCGACGATTTCGAGCAGCTTGCGGTCAATGAAGTCACAAGCGACAAGGAAACGTTTTGGGGATCGCCTGCGGTCAGCGATGGGCGCTTGCTGATGCGAAGTTCCAAGCACCTGTACTGTGTGACCGATCAAGGTGACACGGTGAAGCCTCGTGAATTGGCGGTCGCATCGGCGGATAAGACCCCAGAAGCAGCCGGGCGCGGATCGGGGCGCGGACCGGGGGGTGCGGGCGGCGGAGCTCGCGGTGGCGGGCCAAATGGTGGTGCTGCTGGTGGTCGTGGAGGCCCCGGCGGCGGTCGCCCCGATCCTTTAGCCATGTTCAACGGGATGGATGCCGATAAAGACGGCAAAGTGACAATGGCGGAACTGGAAGGCAATCGAATAGCCGATCGTTTGAAAACCCTTGATAAGGATGGCGACGAGAGCATTTCCAAAGAAGAGTTCACCAGCGGGATTGGATCACTTTTCCGTGGCGGTGGAGGCGGTCGCGGAGGATCAGGAGGCGGGGGTGGCGGCTACGGCAATCGAGGAAAAGATTCGCGTCCGGACCGTCCTCAACGTCCTGAGCTAGTCGAAGGTTAGACGATCGGTTTCGCTGGTGAGTATGTTCGCTGGTGAATCTGAATTCCAATCGGTGCCAGGTGCCGGTTGGCATCTGCCGTGGTAAGAATGCAGGCGGCACGTTTGACCAACCAGCGGCAAAATCGTTGGGGCTGAGTCGGCTGTGGTAAGCTGATTCGGCTATTGGACACAAGTCGCTTTGGCGTGAATGGTCAGCGCAGAGTAAAAGTTGCATTTGGTTTCTGAATCGTCTGAGGTTTGAAATGAATCGTCGTTTAGCTGCCTTCATTTTCGGGCTGTTCATCGCGTCGCCCGTCGCAACGTCGCAAAACGTGACAGGCTACGACGCGATGCCCGATCCGTACTTGTTCCTGCTGCGTGAACCCGCGGTGCAAAAGGATCTCGGATTGAATGCATCGCAAATGAAGCAACTGGTCGAAATCAATGAGTCGTTTGACGGCACGTTGCTCGGCATGCGGAATAAGAAAGATGCGCAAGAGAACCAGCGGAAAACCGACGATGTGATGCGCAAGACGCGGGCCGCGGTTGGACTGCTTTTTTCGGCCAAGCAGCAAGAACGGATCCAGCAAATCGCTTTCCGGCTCAAGGGCATGTCATTTGTTCTGGTGCCTGCTGCGGCAAAACAGTTGGAGTTGACCGCCGAACAAACAGCGACGATCAACGCGGCCATCAAAGACGCAAGTGAAACGATTCGCTCGGTTCAGTCCCGCGAGTTTCAGGGGCAGAAGGAACACCAGGCGTCGCAGCGAACGGTCGCCGCTGCTCGCAAGCGTGAACAGGAGGCGATAGTTGCGGCCCTGAATGACTCGCAGAAACGAAAACTGGTCGCTTTGATCGGCAAGCCTTTTGACCCGTCAACGCTCGGTCGAGTGGCGTTCAAGGCACCGGAGGTGATCGATAGCGGGCAATGGATCAATTCCGAAGGAGGCAAGCTAAGTGACCTGCGCGGAAAAGTCGTCGCTCTGCATTTCTTTGCTTTTGGCTGAATCAACTGCGTACGCAATTACCCTTGGTACAAGGGTTGGGACAAAACGTTTTCAGGGCAGAAATTCACACTGCTGGGTGTCCACACTCCAGAAACTCAGAAGGAACGCGATCCAAACAATGTTCGCGAGAACATGAAGGAGCACGGCTTCCAATTTCCAATTCTGATCGATACCGACCAGAAGACTTGGGATCACTGGGGCAATTCGATGTGGCCCGCGGTGTACTTGATCGACAAGAAAGGCCGAATTCGCTATTGGTGGTTCGGCGAATTGAACTGGAATGACGCCAGCGGCCAAAAGCTACTTGAACGAAGGATCAAGGAGTTGTTGGCCGAAGAAAGTTAGCGCGATCAAGATCCTTGGCGTTGAAACGGCAAAGCCGGTTTTAGCTACCGCTGCAATCAATCATCCAGTGGCATGACTTCGACCTTGCGAATGTGAACTTTGCTGCCGGGGTCGTGTTGCTGAAAAGCGAAGTAGCCTGCCGGGTTGGTTTTAGCGAAGTCCATGTATTCGTAAAGTTCATTGCCATCGACGGTGACCTTGATACGCGTCATTTCACGTCCACGCCAAACATCGTCACGGACTTCGATTTCATATTCGAACCACGTGTCTGGTTTGACCAGTTGCTGGTAGACGTGGCAAAATCCGTAAAGCGATCCGGTGCGAATGGGATCTTTGTGAGTGCTATCGACCTGAGCTTCGTAGCCGTCCCTGAACGACGGTTTCCGTGTCGCGCGGAAATAGACGCCTGAGTTTCCACCGTCATTGATTTTGACTTGCGTGCGGTAGCGATAGTTTTTGAAAGGGCCTTTCGTACAGACGAGCATGGATTGGGTTCCTGACCCGACCAGCATTCCGTCTTCGACCGTCCAGTGGCTGTCCTTTTTGCCGACTTTCTCCCAGTCAGTCATCGACTTGCCGTCGAACAGGCTTGTCCACTCTGTCGCGTCCTGTGCTGAATCAGTTGACGTAGCATCTTTGACAGTTGCGTCCTGAGCCAGCGCTGTCGTGCAAATCAAGATCGCAAGCGTGGTGGAAATCGTTCGAAGTCGCTGCATGTTTTGTCTTTCGTTAAAAAGTGGTTGTTGTCAGTGAGGTGTTGATTGCCAGAATGTACTAGCACTAATTGGAACGGTTCTTAGCAGGATCGGTATCAATTTTGACGACTAGAATTGCAAATTGGTCATCGAAGGGTTTGTCAAAGCTGGGCCACTGAGTGATGTCCTGCCCAATAGGATCGGCAAACGTCCCTTTGAGCGGATCAAACCAAGTGCCAGTCATGCGGCCACCCTTCAGGTTTTGGGGGAGCCGCACGCCGATGTTGATGTTTTCATTGGGCACATAGTAAACGAACAAATCCTTGTCGTTGTGCAAGCAGAATCCGCTGGAGCTCTTTTTGTCGCCCGCCGTTAAATTTGCCAAATGATATTGTTCGTCCAGCTTCCGCATGAAACGGTAGTATTCCAGTCGCGGACGATCGCCGGACGCCATCGCGTCGATGTCCGGCAGCATCACGTTCCATGCAGCGCCTTGCCAATAGTGCGTCGGGTAGGTTCCGGCAAAGACGCATTGGTACGCTCTCTCCAGGCAGACTTCGGGCGAAGTGTAGCTGCCTGTGAAAACGACGTACGGACCTTTTTCGTACCCACCATGTTCGATGTTCAAGATGGGTTTGTCTTTAAAATCGGTGAAGATCTTTCGCATCACGCTGTAAAGTTCGGACGCCCAGATTTGGACGGAAATGAAATCGACCTTCTCAGAGAATCGTCGGCAGTAGCTGTAGTCGTGCACGGTTACCAAACGTTGGTAGGCGTCCAGTTTACGTAAGCGATCGATCCGGCTGCTGATGTAGTGGTCGTCGTCGTGACCGTATCCCAAAGCCTCTTTTGAAATGTCCCAGATCAGATTTGGATAAGCCTGGTAGCGGCGCACGGTGTAATCAAAATAGCGATTGTCTTCGGCGGAATTCGCCGCGGGCCAATTTACTTGCTTGTTCCAAACGTAGATCATCAGGTGAGCGACGATGCCGTTTTGATCCAAGTAGTCGACGACGCGGTCGAGACGCTGGAAGTACTCGATGTTCAGCTGTGAGTGATCCGGTTGGCTGTTGTCACCTGCAAACGGGAACACACTTGGGCTTCCATAGTCATGTTTCGCTGGGAGTGCTTTGTCTTTTTTCCACTTTACGTCGTAAGCAAATACGTTCAATACGACTTGGTTGAAACCATTGTCCGCCAATGTGTCGACGAATTTCTTTGTCTTCGGGATGTCATCTGGGTTTTCTGCGTCGAGTGCAAAGATCCAGTCCGCTTCAAACGCAATCGGAAAATAGTTGTTGCCGTTTGCGTAAGTGAAGTTGCGAGGATTCCGCGCATCCAGGGTGATGCCACCTTTGCGATTTGCGACAGCTTTTGCGACCGCTAGTTGTCCCTGTAGGCCGTCAAGAGACGGTTGAGGTGACTGCGTGATGTAACGCCAATTCCCCGCCGATGGAGGTGTAAACCGAATCACGTACTCGTGGGCGCCATTGAAAAAACCTGGCACTTGCAAAGTGTCGCCATCGCTGGCGGTGAACTTTGCCGCAAACGGCGTGTCGACAGGTTGGCTGGTCAACGAGTCTGCTTGAAAACGAAGGTCGACAACATCCCACTGTCGTGCAGCAGTGGGGCGATCTGGTTGTGTCTCTTCAACGCCGCTCTGTGCAAACACGAAAGTCGCGGCGCTAATCCAAAAGAGAAACGGAGCGAAGAAACGGATACTTGCGAATTGCATGCCGGGTGCTTTGATGGAGAGGTGGTCTTGGGCGCGATCTGTTGCAAGGAAGTAGTCTACCGAGCTTGGAATGTGGATTCGTACCGCGGCATTTTGTTTTCGATCCAGCTATCCAAGGCAGCTTGTGTGTCGTGCCACTGCGGAGCGATTAACGATCGTGCCCAGTCGGCACCATCCGCGATTCGGCTGCTGAGGAAATCCGCGTTTGCTTTTGCCAGGTCGGTTGTTTCGCCCACGTCGTTGGCGACGTCAAACACTTGCCATTTGCCTGTGTTTTTTCGGTAGGCCTTGAGGTTGCCATTTCGAATCGCGACTTCGTTACCGCTGCCATGGTGTCGCAGCCAGTACATGGTTTCGCCCACGTGAGAGTTGCGTCCGGCCAAAAAGTCGGACCAGATGTCTTTGCCGTCCAGCTTTTTGCCTTCAGGGACCGTGGCACCCGCCAGCCCAGTGAAGGTTGGGTAAAGATCAAGTGCAAGTACCGGATGGTCAAACACCGCGGCAGTCGGAACGTGACCGGGCCAATGCATGAACATGGGAACGCGAATCCCGCCTTCGTGCGTTGATCCTTTGTCGTCCTGCAGCGGTGCATTGTTACCGGCTTGCAGAATCTTGCCCCCATTGTCACTCATAAACACAATCAGCGTGCTGTTCAGCATCGAATCGGAATCGTTGCCGTCTTGGTTGGGGTCTTTCATCGCGTCGACGATGTGCCCGACACCGCGATCGACCGCGTGCATCATCGCGACCAAGTTTTGTCGTCGTTCGTAATCACGGTAATTGATTCCGTTCTCAGGAGCGGACGGTTTGTGGTTGGGGAAGAGTGTCTGCAGGTCTTCGGTTTTTCCCTGAAGCGGCGAATGCGGCGCGTTGTATGCCACGTACATGAAGAACGGTTTGTCGCTCGGTTGGGAAATGAATTTGGCGGCTTCGTCCGAAAGTGTGTCCGTCAAATACGCTCCTTCGGGCGACCGAATGTCGGTACCGTTTCGCTGAAGGAAATATTGATAGTCGTTGATCTTCGGTTTGACTTTGTCCGTGATCGACGGATAGTATTGGTGGCCGCCGCCCAGAAAACCGTAGAACTGGTCGAAGCCGCGCGTGTTTGGGTGAAACGGTTTTGCGTCCCCCATGTGCCACTTGCCAATGCACGCCGTGCGGTAGTTGGCTTCCTGTAATACGGTGCTGAAGAGTTTTTCGGTAACCGGAATGCCTTTCTGGTTGTAGTCTTGCAGATTCTTGGCGACATCGGGAAGGTTCTTTTGTCCGCCAAACACATGAGGCCTGCGTCCGGTCAGTAGGCCCATTCGACTGGGACCGCAGAAGGGATGCGCGACATAGGCTTGCGAAAAGAGCGTGCCGTGTTTTGCCAGCGCATCCAAGTTTGGGGTGACAGCATCGGTTTGGACGCCAAAGTGTTCGGCATTGAAACCGACGTCTGCGTAACCCAGGTCGTCGCAAAAAATCAGCAGAATATTGGGTTGATCCAACGATTGAGCCAAGCAATCTGTTGTCGCGCAAAGTAGCCCGCAGGCAATCAAGAGAACTTTGGTCAGTCGGTTCATGGGAGGCTCCACCATTCTGCCTGTAGGCGATGTTCGTCGGCAAGCACCGGCAGCGTCCGCCGTTGTCAGTACCGTTGTCGCGTTAGTTTAAATTTGTCAGCGTGGGCATGTTATACACGCCGTGGAACTGCACGACACAGAACGTGGTGGACAAAGCTGCTTTGAAAAACAAGACGATTTTCGGTGTGAAAGTGGAAACGCAGCATGGAAAGAGGCAACCGAAAAGCTGGGGCGGCTGGGGCTTTGTGGAACGATTTTGCTTTTTGCGTGAACCGGTGATGGGCAGCGAGCGACTACCCCACTGTAACAAGGAAAGGCAATGAAATCGTTTGAAACATCTACCGCCGTTCTGGTCGTTCGTTGCCAGCTTGGTGAAACGGACGCTTGGGAATTATTGGTCCAGCGTTGGCATCCACGTTTGGCACGGTTCGTCGTGAACATGATTGTTGATCGTGCCAATGCCGACGACGTGATGCAAACGGCGTGGCTGCGGATCGTTCGTTCGCTCAATCGACTGCGAGCTCCAGAACGATTTGAGGCCTGGGCGTTTCGGGTCGCTCGGCTGTCAGTGATGGATCACCTTCGACGACAGTACCGCGAGCCAGTTTCAGAGGCATTTGCAGAATCGGAGCAAGGCAGTCCATCCGCAGAACGGGAGGCGGAACGGATCGAGATAGAGGATCTGGTTCGCGTCGGTCTTGATGAACTACATGCGACGGAACGTGAGGTCATTGTCCTGCACTATTTGGAACAGCTGAATGTTGCTGAAGTCGCGATGGTTTGTAATGTCCCACCGGGGACCGTGAAATCTCGGTTGTTCCGAGCTCGAGCGACGCTCCGCCAAAAATTAACGGAAAAGGAATCAAACAACGATGAAAGTAAATGAAGTTTCGACGGCAAATGATTCGATTGCGTTGTCGGACCAAGACGTGTCTAAGGCTGCCGTGCTAAAGATGGTGCGTGGCGAACTGACTTCACGACGTCGGTGGCTTTATCGCCTGATGTTGTTGGTGGTGAGCGTTGTGTTAGCAGCGATTGTGTCCTTGTGGATGACCGAGCCACGACCATTGCCCGATCGACTGCACTGGGGTTTTGGTTTGATGTCGTGCGTTGCCCTTTCGTGGATTGTTGTGTTGACTTGGATCTTGAGCCGGCGGCATTGCCCAACGGCCATCGATCGACTGGCTACCGCTTGGGTCGCGACGGCTGCGTGTTGTCTGTTCGTTATGACGGGCGTGTCGCTGTCGCTATGGCGTCACGACGTAATGGCGGTTGTCTGGGTCGGCACGGTTGGGATCGGTTTTACGGTCGCTGCCGTCGCGATGTTGGTGCGGGCGTACTCGTTGCGGTCGATGCTGCGTGCGAAGTTGGCGGAACTGCAATCGCAGGAAACGGCGACGGATCGACGAAAAACGACGTTAACCTAGCCAGCCAGAAGTGATCCCGCACAGTGTTTGGAGCATTCGTGTCCGTACATAAGGAATGCGTGGAAACCAAGGCAGTGCGATGTTTCGGCCCAGAGCCAACAGCGGAATATCCGATTGAAAGAAGGGTGTCAGAAGACGTGTGAGCTGTTGGTAGTAGCGGATTTTTGCTGCCCGTCTTTTGTGGAACAGTTTGCAGGCTTGGTCGAAATTATTGCACTGGCGAAGTGCTGTGGCAAAACAGCTGGCGTCTTCGAGTGCCAAGTTTACGCCTTGGCCTAAATGCGGGCTGGAGGGATGCGCTGCGTCGCCCACGAACAGCACACGATCGGTGTGCCATGATTTCATTCGCACGTGCCGATACCCACTAAATGTCAATTGATCGAACGAATCGATCGTTTGCAGCAATTCGGCAGATTGCGGGCAAACCTGAGTGGCAACGGTTTTCCAAGAATCGAATCCGCGATCGATCAACGAAGCGTAGTCGGTTGATCGCAGGCCCCAGAAAAAGCTGCACTGCCCTTCACCGATCGGTAGCAGTCCCAATAGTTGCTGAGTACCGTCGATCACCTGACAAAGCCGGTCAGGGATGCCCGTACACGGACCCGTTGTCCACAAAGCAGCGTACTGGTACAGGACTTGGTGATGGCGGATTCCCGATGCTGCCCGAAGCTTTGATCGTGCCCCGTCGGCGGCGATGACAAAGTCGAACGGCCCCAGCGTCTGACCGTCTTCGTCGACCAAATGGACGGCATCGCTGTCGATGTGGTGTCTCGCGATGGCGGTCGACGTAACGACTCGAGCGCCCGAGTTTTCACACGCCTGAAGCAGTTCTGTGAACAGGCGTCCGCGATGCACTCCCAACGCGAACGTGTTCGGTCCGAGCGCTTCGTATCGCAAGCGAATCAAAGGTCGACCGGAAGTAAGAAACGCGTCAAGACCGTCCAGGCGAGCGGACCGCTGCTGAATCGAATCCAAGACGCCGAGCTCGTCTGCGATTGCTTGACCGCTTGGTTGCAACATGATGCCAGCGCCAATCGGTTGGCACTGTTCAGCTTGTTCAAAAACCGTGACGTCATGACCGTCTCGAGCTAGAAAGGCTCCGGTCGCGGTGCCAGCGATTCCACAACCAGCGATCGCAATTTTCATAGGTCGTGTCGCGATGGTTCGTGAGAGGTTGATTCAGCCAAACAGCTTACGCCGATTTGCAGGGCACGTCATTCGTAGCCACAGTCTGACGGCGCGTTGCACGGCAGTATCTTGCGGATGCATGTTAGAGCTGCACACCTGCTAGCAGCGCAGGGATCGTTTGCCGTCGTAGATGTTAACAGACGCAATCCCACCGCAAAGCGAGACGGCTTCCCATCGACAATTGTTGCAGGATAAGTTTTAGTTGCGTGCTATCGGTTAGCGCGGTGCTTGAGGCTTCGTTTTAAACAAGGGAATTTGAATTCATGTCGAATCGTGACACGCAGCTCAATCGGTTTTTGTTAGACAGCTATCAGCAGATCGTTGCCGATATTCCAGCCGAGCGTCTAGGTGAGCCCGCGCCTGGTGGCGGGCATCCTCCAGTGTGGGTGTTGGGGCATTTGGCAATTTGTGCGGAGCTGGGGCTGGCCAGTTTTGGTGACGAAATGGCGCATCCCGAATGGCTTGAAAAATTCGGTCCGGGATCGTCGGATCAGATTCAAAATGCCGACGAGTACTCGTTCGACGTTTTTGACCAAGTGATTTTGGAAGGCTATCCCAAGTTAGCCAAGGCGTGTGCCGAAGCCAGTTCGGACGACATGAGCGTTCCTCACGGCATTGACTTTTTGGAAGGCGGCGCGATCGCAACGCGTGGCGATTTGATGTCGCACCTGCTGACGTCGCATTTCGGTTTTCACTTGGCACAGCTGTCGCATTGGCGAAGGGCAGCTGGAAACGCGCCTTTGTTTTAAGGCGATTGTTTTAAGATGCTCGTCGTTAGGATTCGATTCCGGCCAATTCGCACAGATGGGCCGTCGACACGGCTTGTGGGCAGCTCCAAACCAAAAAGAAAAGAGCTTGTTGGCACCAGCGACCGACGGGGTGACCGTTGACGTAGCCAGCTCCTTTGGCGGCCGTCAGCGCCGCTTGCGTGCTGCGGAGTACCAGTCGATTGGCTTTGCCGCGAATGTCGGCCGTGTCACAGTCGGCTGCACCACTGACGGCAAGCAATAGCAAGGATTCCAACGCATCGACTTCGGAAGTCAATTCACGGGTTGCGGCCGTCAGTTCCTCGCGTCGTGTAGTCTCTTCGCTTAGAAACGTGATGGCTGCTCGAGCCAGTCCGATGGCGAGGGTTGAAGTCTGCAGTCCACCGGTTCGGCCGCCAACGCCCGACTGCATGACGTTTTGGACTGGGCCAGCGATCAGCATCGATTCGTCGATTTGAACATGGTCGAATTCCAGTCGGTCGGTGACGCTCGCTGACAGAGCGACCAGTGAAATGCCGGGGCCGGGCTGGACGCCTTGGCTGTCACGGGGCACGGCAGCAAGGAGTTCGCGGCCATCGTCCATTGCTGCGCCGACCACATAGACGTCTGCGTGCGCGACGCCGGTCACCCAAGGAGCCATGCCGTTGAGGATGAAGCCGTGGTCATTCTGTCTAGCAGACATCACGGGTTTGCGGAGGTGTTGTCGACTAGTCGTCAAATGGCTGATTCCGACCGTGCCGAAAGATTCGCCCGACAGTAACGATGGGAGCCAGCGGTTGATCAGCGGTTGATTACCGCTGCCAGCGATGCGTCGAATCGCACCCATGTACTGCGTAATCACAAACGTGGTCGTCAAATCAGCTTGTGCCAAACGCAGATAGCCTCGGGTTTGGTCAGCGGTGTTCCAACCGACTCCGCCCTGGTGCGGTTCGATGAACCAACGGTACACGCCAGCGGCCGCGCAGGCTTGCAACGCGTCGAGGGGCCAATCTGAGACGCTTGACCAACGCGACGATTGGTCAGAAAGATACTCGGCCAACTGTTCCAGCGATGGATCGGTTGGAGCTGAAACGATCGCGATGGATGGGAGATCCGACATTGGCAGATAGTCAGGGGAATGCGTGGGCAATGACTGTGCCTAGCAGCATACGAAACCGACCATCTGATATCCAGACGCCGAACCTATTGGTCGGCGTCGTCAAGCTCCTCGGGTGATCACCCCGAAGCTGCTATTTCTTCTTCGATCGCGATTGCAGATAGATCGCGTACTCTTCGATCGTGACGCGGCCATCGCGGTTACCGTCCGCAGGAGCCGGATTCATCAGCATTGAACCCCATTCAGAAGCAACCAGTGCGCCGTCTTTGTTCTTGTCATAGCGACCGATGATGCGTTCGGCGTAGCGGACCAGTTTGTCATCTGGTTTCGTGCTGCCAGCGGCTGGCTTGCTACTTCCTGATGAAGTGGATCCAGACGAACCAGACGATCGTGAGGTAGACGAACTACGACTGGCCATGGCGTTCGATGAACTGCCTGTCGACGCAGGAGCAGAGACACTGACGCCTTGTTCGACCGCGCGAAGTGCTTCGGCGGCGGTAATGGTGCCGTCTTTGTTGAGATCCGATTTGAAAAACTCGGCCACGACACCATCATTCCAGTCCGAAGCGAACTCTGCCATCGTGACTTGTCCATCCTGGTTGGCGTCTTTGTCTGCAAAGAAGCCTGGCGTGCCTTCGGGAACCGCCTTGCCGTTTGTCATGCGGTACGACTTGCGTCCGTTGTAAACATCGATTTCTTTGTCATCGTCGCTTCGTCGCCGATCATCGCTTCGTCGGCTTCGATCTTTTTGGGCAGTCGCTTCTTCACGGCCTTCACGGCGGCGAGCGTAGCGAACGGCTAGTTCTTTTTGCGACAGTTTGCCATCTTTGTTGCGGTCAAAATCCATTGGGTTGCCCGAAAACCGACTCGACAATTCGTTCTTGGCAATGAATCCATCTTTGTTGCGATCGTAACGTTGCATCGTGCTGGCAGCTTCGGCTAGGTCAGCATCGGTAATCGGAACCGAAAGCATTTCAGCGGCAGCCCCAAAGCCCATCAACGGCATGGGCTCTTCTTCGATACCAAAACCTGGAACCAGCAATTCAACTTCCAGCGAATCATCGTCCGTGCTGGAAGTGTTTCCACGGCTAGCACGCGGATCGCCGCTACTTTGCTCGCGCATCTTGGTGAACGACTCCGATACCTTTTTGATCGAAATCGGCTGGCCAGCTTTGATGCTGGGGTCAGATTGCTGAAGCCGACTGATCATGAATTGCGCGGGGCCTTTTTGTTCGTCAGGGTCCAAGATCCCGTTGCCGTTAGTATCCAATCGGCTCAAAAATCCACTCGGATCAAACCCGCCTCGGGTACCACCTGCACCGCCACCGCCACCGCGTCCGCCGCGATCACCACCGGGGCCTCCTGCTCCGCCACGACCACCTCGATCGCCACCGGGAGCTCCGCCACCGCCACGCATGCCACCACCTCGGTCTCCGCCGCCCCTATCTCCACCTCGGTCGCCCCCAGGTCCGCCACGTTGGGCTTCGGCGGCAACCGCAATTAGAAAGCAGCATCCAATAGCAATGATATTGAGTTTGGTATTCATAGTCGTTTTAACCACGGACGGGTGGCAAGGTTTCGCGGTCACCGTGTCATCCATCAAGGCCCGATGGTGGGGCCAGTGGGTGTTTGCGACGATGGTTGCGCGATCTGTTTGTGAAGTATTTCGCGGTCTGCTGCCAGCGAAGGCTGCCGAGGCAGCGAATATTGGAGCGTAAACCGCCGGTTTTTGGTATCGAAAGTCCTTGGGAACCGGTGTTTTCTCCGTCATTAGTATAATTTGCACCAATACGCTTGGTCGATTTAAGCTGACCAAGCGACCGCCGACGCCTTGTTTTTTGATGGCTTCGACCGATTATCAGGCGCCGGGCCCTTTTTGTCCGTTTCCGCGTATACTTTCGGATAATTCAGTGCCGAATCCCTCGACGCCCCGCCCTTTCCCACTCGCTCGCCTTCGGATTGCCAGATGAACAAAATTTTAACCACCGATCGACGTCGTTTCTGTCAGATGGGCCTCGCTGCGGCAGGACTGGCAACGACGACAGGCTTGTTGGGGCAGAACGGTTTTGCGGACCAGCCCAGCGGCGATGGCGACAAGCCTTGGCTTCGCAAAACGCTGAAGATCGGCATGATTAAATTGAAGGACGGATCGCTGGAAGACAAATTCCGTTTGGCCAAAGAAGCTGGCTTCGAGGGTGTCGAACTCAACGCACCGACCGTCAATGTCGAAGAAGCCAACGCGGCTTCCAAAGCGACCGGATTGATCATCGACGGGACGGTCGGAAAATACCACTGGCAAACGCGGCACACCGACCCTGACCCAGCGGTTCGCAAGGAAGCGATGAAGCTTCTCAAGAAAGGCATCGAAAACACCGCCGCTGTCGGTGGCCGGACAATGCTGTTGGTGCCTGGTCATGGCAAAGACGGCACCGATCAAGAAGTATACGATCGCGCTGTCGCGGCCATCGAAGAAGCGCTGCCGCTGGCAGAAAGAAATCTTGTTTCGATCGTGATCGAAAATGTTTGGAACGATTTTTGTTATGACCACGAAGGTGGCAATGATCAGACAGCAGATCGATTGGCCAAATTTGTGGACGAGTTTCGTTCGATTTGGGTGGGCGTTCAATTCGATATCGGAAACCACTGGAAGTACGGCGATCCAGCCGAGTGGATCCACACACTTGGCAGACGCATTCACAAATTGGACATCAAAGGTTTCTCTCGTGCAGAGGGAAAATTCACCAAGATCACCGAGGGTGATATCAACTGGCCGTCGGTTGAAAAAGCGTTGCACGACATCAAATTCACTGGTTGGCTGGCAGCTGAAGTAAGCGGCGGCGGGCTGGAACGTTTGAAAGAAATCAACGATCACCTGGAAGAGTCGCTGCACTGTAGCAAGAGTATTTCGAGTGTCGGCTGAACAAGAAGCGATGGATCAATCGACGGGTGAAGCCGCAGAGTCTTGCCACATTTCGGTCATGCCGTCAGAAATCGTCCACTGGATCCAGGAATGTGATCCACGGGTGATCGTCGACGGAACCTACGGAGGTGGTGGTCACTCACGGCTGTTGCTAGACAAATTGCCCGCTGGCGAAGGGCACGTGATCGGGCTTGATCGTGATCCGGCCGTGAGCCTGCGGGTGGAATCGGAGTCGCACGACCCGCGGTTGGATGTGTTTTTGGGGAGCTATGAACAAGCTCCGAAGGCGCTTGCGGCGATGGAGCTCAAATCTGCCGACGCGTTTGTGCTGGATTTGGGTCTGTCCAGCGATCAATTGGCCGACCGCGACCGCGGATTTAGTTTTACGACGGACGGGCCGTTGGATTTGCGGTTTGATCCAGAGAATGGCGTTCCCGCATCGCAGTGGTTGGCGAATCATAAAGAGGTCGATATTGCCAACGCGATTTACCAATTTGGCGAAGAACGTTTCAGTCGGCGGATCGCGCGGGCCATCGTCTTGAGGGGCAAAGAACGCAAGCCTGTTCGGACGGTCAACGACTTGGTCGAAATCTGCCGCCGCTGTGTGCCGCGAAGCAAGAATCATGACATTCATCCGGCGACGCGAACGTTTCAAGCATTGCGAATCGCGGTCAACGATGAGTTAGAAATCCTAACACGGACCTTGGCCGATGCTCCCAACTGGATTGCCGGTGGCGGACGAATCGCGGTGATCAGTTTTCATTCGCTGGAAGATCGAATCGTCAAAAACGCGTTTCGCGACGATGACCGCTGGAACATTCTGACGAAAAAACCACTGCGTCCCAGCGATGCCGAAGTCGCCGCGAATCCGCGCAGCCGTAGTGCCAAACTTCGCGTTGCGGAGCGAGTCGCTGACACGGCATGATTGTGTGTGTGGCCCCGGGCTGTGTGTGCCCCGACAGGAGGCTGGCACGGCATGGCGCAGCGACAATCCATGCGATGCCTACAATCCCATTTCGCGGAGCTGGATTCACGGCCGATGCGAAGGGATGCAAAAGCATCCGCCGCGTTAGAAAGCGAAGTTGATCTAGTGTTTTAACGGCAAAGAAGAGAAAACGGTTCGGAACCGTAATGCACCAGATTTTAATACCGCCATCCGGAACACCGTCCGGTTTGGCAACGACAGATGTTGATCAAAAACGTCACGCTCTGATTCCCGGCTTGATCATTCTGCCGGGCGACAGCAGTCAGCAGTTCACGCCCTGTTTCATGTTGGATTTCAGCAAGGACCATTGTCTGTTGCGGGTCGACGTTTCCTACACTCTGAAACAACGCGATATTTTGATCCGTGTTTTGGATACGGACGACGATCAAAAAATCGAACTCGTGGGCCGCGTCACTGCGTCTCGTCGGCATACGATCGACACCACGACATTCGTTTGTGAATTTGGTCAGCAGCTCCCGCCACACGTGTTGGCGATGATGAACCAGATCGCCATCGTCGACCGCCGGACCTGTGATCGCAACGAGTGCTTGGTTCGCGTCAGTGTCTGCCGGATCGAACGCGGGCAAGTTGTTTCGCAGGCAAGCCTGGTCGAGGCATCTGGTCACGGTCTGCGTCTGCGCACCGAAGTCCCGCTCGACATCGGAGAGCAAGTCGTCGTGAGTTTGCCATCGGGCGAAGACATTTTGGTGGCGATCGTTTGGTCCAAAGAAGTCAACGGTACCAATCAAACCGGTGCCAGTTTGACGACGGCATCGGTCGAATCAACCGTACTGCACAGTGTGCATCGCTTGTCGAAGCAATAGTGTTCGCAGGTTTTGCGAGCCATCGTATCGACGCCGATGCGAACCATCGGTGAACCTTCGCCGTAAGAATTGTCGACGCAATCTTACGGTTGATTGAGACGCGGCGCAATGAGTGCGGGTTGCGGACGAGGAACACCGAATAAGGAAAAACGAAACACTGCGACGTGTCTCACTTGCCTTTCTTTCTTCTCCCCGAAAGATCGCTAGGAGCACTCGATGGAAAATTCTTCGCCGCCACTGCGCGCGCAGATCCGAAGTCTTGGGAAGTGTCTGTACACAGAAAACCCGTTCTATCTGATTAGCTGCGGTTTTGTGATGTACGGGCTTCAAGTAGTCGCGGCCAGCGTTGGCGACCAATACTCGCGAGCGAGTTTCCTGACCGGCAGTTTGGCCCTTTACACGCTGTTGATGGGATTGACCGCGATCGTCGTGATTCGTTGTGCCAAAGTTTGGCAAGACGCGCGAACGATTCTGTTGATCATTGTGATCGGACAAGTCGCGTACTCGATCGCGGTGGACGAACTTTGTCTAAGCGATCGGGCAAAGGCGACAGCTTTCCTGCTGGCGGGATTGGTTGGCACCGTCCTGACGACCGAAAGCGTCTTTCTGTTTTGCCGAATTCGATTTGCGTTTTGGTATCGGGCCAGCTTCTACGCCCTGCTGACAGTCTTCTATGCGTCTCCGGCGTTGGCCAGTCAGTTCCGTGCCAGCGATAGCGAATTGGCAAACTGGACGCCTTTGTTGTTTTCCGTTGCCGCTGCTGGCGCTCTGTTGCTGCTGATTCCGGCGGTGCATCGTGGCAAGAGCTTGGCAGCAGACAACGGTACGCCGTGGAGTTGGCCCCTTTTTCCATTGAGTGCGTTTGCCATGCTGGCGGTCCTGGCAGCGTTTCGTTCGCACGCGATCTGGATCTCCTTTGGTTCTCTTCGGGGGCCCATCCAGTTTGAACCGCTGCTGTTGATGCCGCTGCTGTTAGCAGTTGTGGCGCTGTTGATGGAAGACGCGATCGCAAAGGGCAAGCATCAACGCGTCAGGTCGATCGTGTCACTGTCTCCGTTGTTGCTTGTGTGCGGCATCAACCGTTTCGCCGAAGCAGGGCTCGCGCAGCAGCATTATTCGTTTGACGCGGGACTGCAGAGGTGGGGCGGATCAGGAATGACCGTCGCTTTGTTAATCGGGTTGTTTTTCTATTTCTACGCTTGGCTGCGTGGTGTCCAAGTCGCTCTGTCATTGCTAACCCTGGGGTTCTTTGCCCTCGCAGTGGTCGGTCGCGAACCAGATGTGCTGAGCGAGATCCATTTTCAGAGCTGGTGGATGAGCGTGGTTGCTTGCGGCATTTGGTTCTTGCGATGCCGCAAAAGAAATGCGACGGAATGGAGCTGGATCGGGTTGGCCGCGTTGGCAAGTGCTCCGTTCGTCCTCGCCGGGCAACAGCGTGGACAGGTTCCAATTGCCATTGGATTGGCAATTGCCAGTTCGGTGTTGATCCTTATGTTCATCGGTTGGCGGTTCGACACGGTGTTTGCCTACAAGATTCGCTGTTGGGTGGCGTCTCTGATTGCAGTCGGCGGAATCGCAGCTGTGTTGCATCATTGTTTTGTGACGCAGTCTGATGCCATGTCGCCGGCGTTGCTGGCTGCCATGGTTTGGTTGGCTATCTATGGCGTGGCCGTGCGGCGGATGAACTGGTTTTTCCTTGCAGCCGGTTTGGGCGTCGCCGCGGTGGTGACATCGACGCTGCTGACTCGTCAGACAATGGAGTTCACGCGTGTGGCGCATCAGCATTGGCAACTAAAAACAGGGCTGCTGTTTTTCTTTGTGGGGGTGCTGGTCACTTCGTCCAAGACAATTGCATTTAGACGATTGCGACATCGAGCACGGATGGCAAAGAGGCGCCGAGGTTTTGTGCGAGGTTTTTGAAACGGCTTTTGCAGCCGTCAAAACTGTTCTCACACGCGAGCGTTCGCGACCGGGCACAATCCTGTACCCGGTCCGTGAGGTAGCTGGGTGATCATCGAAATGTTCACCGCAATGGTCAGCCCGTGGCCGCAAGCTGACACAAATAACCCCACGCAAGGCGAACTCGCGGAAGTGAGTTTGCTGGGCTCAGACGCTGCCGAATCGAATCGATCTACGGCTGAGTCGCAATCACACGAATGTCTTTGTAAGTCGTTGACAGTCAATTACTTGGGACAGACTCGGCATTCAGAAAGTCGCCGTTTCCCCGCAGTGCAATTCGTCTCACCGACCACCTTAGATTACGCGCTACGGCCGGTCGGTCAACCGCAGAAATGATGTTTTCATTCGCCGGTCCGCGCCCAACCGCGCTAAAGTGTTGAGCGGATGCGGTTTAGGTTTTTTGGCGACTTGGGAAGCCGCGAATTCGAGACACCCCCCGGGGGTGGGTGGGCTGGATTTGACAGCTTTGGGTGGTGGTCCGATCAGGCGAATCGGGCAATCTGGGCGATCAGTCCCGAGGCCAGGAAATTTCTGGCTGAACTCGTTACGGTTTGGAGGCTAGCGAATGCCGGGCGGCTTCCAACTCTCATTTTGGGCGGCTAGTTTGTCGTGCCCTCGCCGCAGGTGCCAATTTCCATTTTCCTCCAAGATTCGACGTTTGGGTCATGAATTCATCACAGAGTGTTCATCTAGCGGTTGACCTGGGGGCATCCAGTGGTCGAGTCATTGCGGCAGGTTTGGATGAAGGCCGATTGTGGCTGAACGAGTGCCACCGGTTCGAAAATGAGCCTGTCTGGATCCAGGATTCTTTGCACTGGAACGTCCATGGGCTTTGGCGTGATATCGTCAAAGGGCTTCGTGTGGCAGCCGATCAATACGACAAAATCGAATCCGTTGGCGTTGATACTTGGGGCGTCGACTACGTGCTGCTCGATGCTTCCGAGCAGCTGGCTGGACCTGTTCGCTGTTACCGTGACCCGCGAAATCAAGGTTCGCTCGAAAGCGGCTTTGCAATTGTTCCGCGCGACGAGATCTTTGCGGCGACGGGTCTGCAATTTATGGAAATCAATTCCCTTTTTCAGCTGCATACGGCCGTCAAATGCAATGACGCAACCCTGGGCATTGCTGAATCGTTTTTGATGATGGGAGATTTTTTTCACTGGCTGCTGAGCGGTAAGAAAAGCATCGAAGCAACGATGGCTTCGACCAGTCAGATGCTTGACCCACGCACCAAGCAGTGGCGAGAAGATCTGCTAACGAAGTTTGCGATTCCCACCAAGCTGTTTTCGCCGGTAACCCAGCCGGGAACCAATCTTGGCAATGTCCAGCCATCGGTCGTTGCTATGACGGGACTGGACAACGTGCCTGTGATTGTCCCTGCGACACACGACACGGCATCCGCGATCGTATCGGTGCCCACGGACGATTTTGCTCCCGACAAACCAACGTGGTGTTACATCAGTAGCGGAACCTGGTCACTGATGGGCGTGGAAGTCGCGCAGCCAAAGATCAACGCCCTCTGCGCGGAACTCAATTTTACAAACGAAGGTGGAGTTCAGGGCAGCACGCGATTGTTAAAAAATATCGGCGGCCTGTGGGTCTTTCAGCAGATACGCAAATCGCTACAGCGCCGCGGCGAAGATGTGTCCTGGGACGACATGGTTACGCAAGCCAAACAGGCCAAACCATTTGCATTGTTGCTAGATCCCGACGCCGGCGAATTTGTCGCTCCGCACGACATGATCGATGCGATTGTTGACTATGCAAAACGAACCGGTCAGGCGGAGCCGGAAGGCAATGGCACTTTGTTTCGAGCGGCGTTGGAAGGATTGGCGCTGCGTTATCGATCCTGCTTGGGCATGTTGGAATCGCTTGTCGAAAACCGCATCGAAACGATTCACATCGTCGGCGGTGGTTCGCTCAATGCATTCTTGTGCCAGATGACCGCGGACGCCTGTGGACGAACGGTCGTCGCCGGGCCCGTCGAAGCGACGGCGATCGGAAACATCGCCGTTCAGATGATCGGTACTGGCCGGCTTCAGTCGATCGCCGAAGCACGCAAACTGATACGCGACAGTTTTGACGCCGTGACTTATCAGCCGCAGAACGCTGCCGGTTGGGATGAACCTGCCGTTCGATTCGATGCCCTTTCGTCGCAAGCCTAACGTTTTGGCTTGCGAGGCATGTGACGACAATTATGTTCTGCCCAGACGACGGCGTACCGCTTCGTTTTTGCGGACACAACTTTCCTTCTCTTTGTAAACAACACTATGTCGACTGACCAACTAAACGAGCGAAAGAACGAAATTCGCACCGCGGCGCACGCCGCTCGAAAGGCTCAAGCGGACAAAGACGCCGTCAGCAAACTGATTACTGATCGCGTCATGTCGCAGGATGAATATGCAGCAGCAGACTGGATCATGTGGTACGTCGACGTTCGCGACGAAGCGCGGACTCGACACGCATTGCCCGACGCGGTTGCCAGCGGCAAAAAGATTGTTGTGCCTTATTGCGTCGATGGCGAATTGGAATTGTTTCATCTTGAGTCCATGGACGAACTTGAAGTCGGCATGTACAAGATTTTGGAGCCCCACGCTGATCTTCGCGACGTCGCCGCCAAACGCGTTGATGTCAAACAGCTGGACCTGATTTTGGTGCCAGGTGTTGGGTTCGATGCCAAAGGCGGGCGAACCGGTCACGGAAAAGGCTACTACGACAAGTGTTTGGAAAACGCGCGAGCGGAAACACCTCTGATCGCGTTGGCATTTGAGTGTCAAATGTTCGACGAAATTCCTATGCAGGACCATGACATTTACATGGACAAAGTCGTTACAGAGACCAACGTGTACGAAGGTCTTGGTAGGAACTAATTGATGCCGAACTTAAACGAGTTGGTCGAAGACACTTACGCGGAAGGGTTCCGCAGTATCTATGGCGAAGTCCTGATTACGGCGCGCGACAGAAAGTGGCTGGATCACTGCGTGCATGCCGTGACCGGTCACGCTTCGAGCACGATCCTGTGTGATTGCGAGGCGGGTGTGTCTCAGTGGATCAGCGCGGAACAAGCTGCCGCGGGGGCGACGCCTGACGGCCGAATCGGCGCTGTGGTGCAATTCCATGTGCCGCGTTTTCGCAAGGACCGTCGCGAACATTTGGAACAGGTCATGTTGGCCCGGATCAGTCAAAACGTTTTGACGTGCCCGACGACCAGCTGCTTCAATCGCTTGGATACCGAAGACTATTTCAAGCTGGGGCGTAAAGTAGCGATGTTCGGCGATCGACATCAGTTTCGCGATCAACGCCATGGTCAGAAAGTTTGGGTCATTCCGATTCTGGGCGGCGAATTTTTTCTCTCACGACGGTTTGGTTTTCGTGACGGAGTGATGGGGGGCAATCTTTGGTTCTTTGGACCCAATCAAGAGGTGGCATTGGACGCTGCCGAAAAGGCCGCCGCGGCTGCCGAAGCGGTTGCTGATGTGATTACGACATTCCCCGGCGGTGTGGCTTCGAGTGGTTCCAAGGCAGGTAGCAGTTACGAAGGGCTGATTGCCGCGACGTACGCCGAGTATTGTCCAACACTGAAAGACAAACTGGGCGAAGATTCAAAGGTCCCCGACGGTGTGGCCAGCATCATGGAGATCATTATTAACGGGCGAGATTTGGAAGCGCTCAAGGCGGGGACGAAAGCAGCGATCGCGGCGGCGGCTCCCGTGGATGGTCTGATGAAAATCAGTGCTGGAAATTACAACGGCCGCCTGGGTAAGACATTCATTCATTTGCACGAATTGATATAGCTGGCTGATATAGCTGAGCTGGTCAAGCGGCGCAGGCAGGTGGATAGATCGCCGTGTTGATGGCGTGTCTTCAGGTTGACGTATCACGATCAGAGACGGTCGACGTCAGGGTTGCTTCTTGGGCGAACCTACTTTGCCAGTTCCGCCAGCTTTGCTTTGGCGGCTCCACTGTCGATGGCATCGGTGGCCAGCGTGGCAGCGTCGGAGAGTGACGATGCTTTTTCAACCAGCAAGAGAGCGGCGGCAGTGCCCGCGACCACCGTGTCGCGGCAAGGGCCTGGTTCGCCATCAAAGATTCGCCGGATAATCGAAGCACTCTGGGCCGGGTTCTCGGCCGTCAAGGCTTCGCGGCCAACCGGCAGCAACCCAAAGTCAGCGGGTGTCCACACGTGCGTCGTCTGTTTTCCGCTGATGACATCGATCGCGGTTGTTGATCCATCCAGTGAAACTTCGTCTTGCCCATCGGCTCCGTGAACGACAAAGGCTCGCTGCGTGTTTAGCTTGGCAATCGCCGCAGCGACTTTGTTTTGCGCGTCGGTCGACGATGTGCCCAGAAGTTGATGCGTGGCGCCGGCCGGATTGCAAAGTGGGCCGAGCAGGTTGAACAGTGTTTTGACCCCGAGTTTTCGGCGTACGCCGACGACGTGTTTCATCGCCGGGTGCAGTTTGACGGCAAAGCAAAAGCAGATGCCAATCTGATCCAACGACTTTGCAACACTATCGGCGTCCGATTCGATCGGAACCCCAAGCTCTTCCAGGACGTCGGCCGAACCCGTCAAGCTGGTCGCTTTTCGATTGCCGTGCTTGGCGACTGCGATCCCGCAAGCTGCTGCAACAATCGCGATGGCTGTACTGATGTTGAACGTCCGACTTTCGCTGCCGCCGGTTCCGCAGGTGTCAAGTAATACGTCGTGCGAATGCGAAATGCGAGTCATATGGCGCCGCATCGCTTGGGCTGCACCGACCAATTCGTCAACGGCCTCACCTTTCTCTTTGAGCGCCAAGAGCAAATGGCCGATCTCATCGTCGCTGGCGAGCCCGCTGAGCATGGCGTCGATCAAGTCACTCGTCTGTTGAATGCCTAAATCCTTGCCCTGCTTTGCTTGGTCGATGGCCGTTTGGAATGAAGACATGGGCATGGTTGGATCTGGAGGAATTGGGAGCTTCAGGGATAGCAGCGAAGACGAGATTGCGTTTTGCGGCAGACGTTCAAATGCGGGGTCGTCGGCAACGGTCCGGGAAATTACAATCTGGCGATGGCTAGAAAGATCATCATCGACTGTGACCCCGGAATTGACGACGCGATTGCGATTTGCATGGCGTTATTCGATCCGCGTTTGGAAGTGTTGGCAATCACCGGGACGGCTGGGACGATCCCCGCAGACCAGGCAACGTCCAATGTAAATGCCATCGTCGATCAATTGGACCCACCGAAGCATCCGCGGATCGGCAAGGCGACCGTTTTGGAGGACGCACCGGTTTCGAGCGACCTTCATCTTAACGGGGACGACGGCCTGGGTGGCTGCGGAATCAACGGTTCCATTCGTCAGCATTCATTGCCCAGCGAAAAAGTGATTTCGGAGCTGCTTCGCAATCATCCTGACCAAGTAACGCTCTTGTGTTTGGGGCCGCTTACCAATCTTGCACGTCTGTGCCAGCATCACGCAGCAGTCGTGCCGATGATCGACAAAGTCGTGATCAGTGGTGGTGCTTTGCAGCATCCTGGCAATGCATCGCCGGTCGCAGAATCAAACATGTTCTTTGACCCCATCGCGGCCATGGAAGTGTTCGCGTCAGCGACGACAAAGAGTCTTGTGCCGCTGGACGTCGTGGAAAAACTGACTTTCGGGGTTGATCTGTTGGAGCAACTTCCGCCAAAGCACACGCGTGCAGGCGACTTGCTGCATCGGTTGTTGCCGTTTGCGTTTCGAGCCGCGCATCAACATCTCGGTCGCGAACTGATTCCGTTGCAGGACGCTGTGGCGCTGTTGGCGGTTTTGGAGCCGGATCTTTTCAGTTGGGAAATGATGGCAGGCCGAGTCGAAACGTCCGGCGAATTGACCCGCGGTGCAACCGTTTTTGATCGACGGTTGAGACCCGAATGGGCGGTCAATATGGAAGTGGCGGTGGATGTCGCCGATGGGGACGCCAAAGCAATGCTGATTCGATCACTGCGTTACGCAGGCCAGCAGAGCTAGCGTCGCGTTCGAATGCGAGTTTGTGAACTACCGGTTTGATAGGCGCGAGTTTGCGAGCTACGCAGCGAAGCGGGCTGGGTTCGCGCGTTGCTAGAAGTTGATTGCCGCGTCAGCGCCTCCGCTCTGGGAGCCGGGCCGGCGTGCATCACCGATTGTCTGGGCGAGTGCGTTTGCATACCCGGATGTCGCAGATCTTGTTTGGCATACGGAGGAAGCGTCTGTTCGAGTTCGCACATTTCCTGAGAGCGTACCGAATAGATATCCGGCAAGACGTGGGTGACCAAAGCGATGACCAATTCGTTGCGTCGGTGCTCGTTGCTGCGACGCTTGAACAGCGAACCGACGACCGGCATTCGGCTAAGGCCGGGGACTTTTGCTTCGATGTCTCCGGTTTCTTCGCGAATCAGTCCGCCGATAACAATCCCGCCGCCATCGGGCATCAGGATCGTCGTCGATAGTTCCGTTGTGTCTTCTTCGGGAAATCCACTTTCGGTGATCCGTCCGCCGGAAACTTTAGGCAGCACAGTCATCAGCACATTGCCGTCGTCGGTGATGATCGGCTGCACGGTCAGCACAATTCCAACATCCAGAAACTCGACGGTCTGAATCGTGGACGTCTGAGTCGTCGTCGCAACCGAATAAGGCAAGCGTTGGCCGATCTGAATGCGGGCTTCCTGGTGATTGACCACCGAGAGTTTGGGCGACGCCAGGGTTCGCGAATTGGTGTTCTCTTGGATCAATTCAATCAGCCCGTCCATGTCGGTGCCTTCAAAGCGAAGAGCGAGCGACGGGCCGGTGAGATTCTCGTCCGCAAATCCGCTTCCTTCCAGAGAGATGCGAGATCCGTCCAAGCGGGCCAGCGAACGCAGATTGATGCCGTGTCGATCCGAACTGTCCAGTGCGACTTGCAGCACATGGGCTTCGACAAGAACCTGTTTGGGCGCGATATCGATTTGTGCAATGTACTGAGCGATCCGCGCGTGGGCGTCCCGCGTGTCTTCAACGACCAAAATTTCGCGAGTTCGGCGTTGGTCATCCAACGCTGATTCGCTGATAAACGCATTGCCCACTGGCGAGAGCAATCGATTGGCAACCGCTTCGACCTCTTGCGCCGCAACATAGTTGAGCGGATAGACCTGGACCGTCCGACCTTGCACTCGTGGATTCATGTTCGCGGATTCGGATCCAGTCACGTAAAGCATGTTGCCGACTTGGTGCCATGCAAAACCGGCAACGCCCAAAATCGCATCCAACACTTCGTCCAATCGGGCTCCGCGGATGCTGACCGTAACGGGACCAGCAATGTCGGGTCCAAGCACTAAGTTCAGTTGGTGATGGTCCGCAATCAAACGCAGTACGCCAGGCAGGTCCGCGCCCGTCGCGATCAGGGTGACCAATCCGTCGGTTCGGTTGACGGTGATGTCGTTGGCAACCGGCGTTATCTGAACCGGCACGACGACTTCATCGAAGTTTTCGGCTGCGACTTCATTTAGGTTCTCGGCCGCGGTGGGGTCGTCGAAGTCAATGCTGTCACGAGTGACTTGGTTCGGAACCAACGCTGGTTCTTGACGCAAGAAGTGTTCCGCTTCTTCGCGGACCAATGCGTCTTGAGTGACCGGGGGCTGAAGCGTGCCCTGGACCTGTCGAATACGGCTGCTTTTGCTTTGGTGGTCGAAAGATTGATCCGAAATCTGGATCGTCAGTGCGCGGGAGTTTCCATTGTCATTGAATTTGGGGTTGAACGTGGATCGACGAACAGGAGCCGGACGCAGTGCAACTTCGGGTGACGAGTGTCCGCCGCGGACGAATGCGTCGCAGTGTTCAACGGTGCGAATCGAACCGGCTTGAAGCTTGGTGGTCGACAACACATTGAGTGCGTGTTGGACCACACCGGGGTTGCGGCCAAGCGGTGGCGGAACCAGCGTGTTGGCAAGGTGTTTTTCGACCAAGATTTGCTCGGGAAAAACTAAGTACGCTGAGCGACGAATCAGTAGTTCATTGTTCGCCGGTCGGGCATACTGGATGTGTCCAGCCGGTTCTACATTACCGGTGACCAATCGAATGGGCTTGGGCCGAATCAGGTGAATTTTGGACGTGTCGGCGGGCGTCAGCGTTTGGGAATCCACTGCGCTGGCAACCGACGCTAGCGTCAGGGCAGCAATCGCGCAGAGCCATCGCCGCAGAGGCGGCGTCGCGGAATTCGATTGTCGGAATCGGTAACGCATAGACTTTGGGTCGCGGGACTTCCTCAGCGGCGACTGCGAAGACCAAAATCGTCGCGCAGGCTGCTTGTGTTGTCTGCCTAATCGGTTCGACGATGCCGCCATTTTGGGCGGTCGATCGAGCGGAACGCGCTTGTCGCGGTGATCATCTTGGGGTTGGATCGCGGGTCAATCCAATCAAGAACAATCCGGTTGTTCCACACAATCATTACAGTCGCTTAGGGTGAACATCGGCTAGCGAAGTTCGTCAGTGCGAACGAATTCGACAGGAATTGAGAAATTCCCGATCGCAAAGAGAGTGATAGCAACTGCAATGCGTTGCTAGTGAGGGGCCGACGTGATGGTGACGCCCTGAGTCGACACATTACTCACCGTCCGTCCGTCCGATAGACGCTGCCCGGTCCGCAGAATTTCAGTTCCGTTCAGTGCCGCGTGTTGCGGCGACTGATGGTTACCGTAAATCGCTTGCACCTGAACGTCTTCGATTGGCAGTTCGGGCTGAAGTAATCGACGACGTCTCGATGTGGCAGAAAAAAGGTCGTGCTGCTTTGCGATCTGGATCGATCGTCGGGGCAGGTCTTTGACGACAAAAAGGCTGCTGTCGTTGGCAACCGAATCGGCGCTTTCGGCCGACTGCAACGCTATGGAGGTAATCGCGAGCGGTTCGGTGTTGGCGGGTGGCTGTGACGAATCGGATTTCGATTGGTCAGGTTGGGTGGCGAGTGCGACCGCTAATCCGATCGAAAGTAGAATCGCGATGACGATCTGCTTCTGGCTTTTCGGCGCACTTGATGCTGGATCACGTTGCATTGGGGAGCTCCAGCGAGATGATTTTTTCGGCGATCGTTTTTTGGCCGGTGAAAGGGGATCGCAGGGATAGCGTCGCTTGGCAACGGTTGGGCTGATTAGCTTTTTCTCTGGACCGCTTCAGTTTAACTCCATCACACCAAATTGGTGTCGACGCCCGCGGCAGCTGGCTCAAAAACTGGCAAATCTGATCAAACGTGCCATTGATCTGGCAAGTCGATGTGACGGTTCCGACTCGCATGCCCACGTGCACCTGTTTCTTTTCCACATCCACGAGTTCAACGTCCGTTTGCTGAGCCAGTTGAACCAGAAATCGTTTTTGCTTGTCCCAGTCGACGGACAGTGGCAGCCAGTGCCGAATTTCTGCGGCATCATCGGAACGGGCTGCGGTTTCAAGTTTTGCGGCAGCGTGCTGCTGGCGAATCTCAGCGGATTGCGAAATCAGTTCGATCGCGTCGTGAATCTGCTCTTGGGAATGCAGCTTGTCGCCGGCAAACCAATAGCTGTTCTGCCACACCCACGCTGTGGCGATGGCTAGGCATGCCGCGACGCACGCAGACATCACGTGACAGCCGACAACGCTTTGCGAAAAATAGTTGCTCAGCCGAGTCGATGCCGTTGCGGAGTCTTCGACGCGCTCTGGAATTGTTTTTTCGTTCATGGCACCACCTTGGTGGATTCCGGTTCGCCCCGTATTTCAAGGGAAATCGTGTCCGATGCGCGGTCAACATCGTGAAGTTCCGCGGTGCGGATGCGTTCGGATTGTTGAAGCTGGTCTGCCCAAAGTTCGATGGCTTGTTCGTTCATGGGCATTGGCGTGGACGCGACGATTCGCAACTTGGCTTTGGCCCAAGCTGGTTGGTCGGCGTTCTGCAAATGCTCCAGCGGCAGCTTGACTTCGACCGTTTCGATCGTGATGTCAGCTTGCAGAGGGCTGGACATTTCGGCGATGGCCAACAGCGTCTGCAATACGCTGTCGTCGGGTTTGGCAGATTCAACGGCGGCAATCCACTGGCGTCCGGTTTTGGTTTCGTGCGTCATCCGTGACACTTCGGATTTCAGTTGATTGACCGGCGCACTGAGGGAGATGACGTTGGAGTTCTGAGTTTGAAGCTTGCGACCTTGCGTCAAAAACAGCGTTGCAAGTCCGGACAGGATGCAAAGCAGCGCAAGGTTGATCGCTGCCCAGCATTGGATCACCGATTTAGCTTTCTCACGCTGAATGTAGAGCTTTGGCAGCAGCTGATAGGATTGCCAACAATGAGTCGTCGGCCCGTCTGGCGTGTCCTGTTTTTTCGATTGCGAACGGGGCATCGGCCGTGTGCTGAATTCTTGTGTCATGACGAAGCCTCCGCTGCGTTCGCTTCGCTTGCTTGTGTAGACATCGCTGCCTGATGTGCCAGCGACAGTGACATCGCACAGGTTCCGTCGGAACCTATCGCGTGCGTTTTCGTTCCCTGGTACGGCCGCGAACGTCCGCAGTATCTCCACACGGCGACCGGCAGATTTGTCAGTTTGGCCAACGCTGAATCCACGCCCGAGATCGTGGCAATGTCGCCACATACCAACAGGATTTCTGGATGGTTGACGGTCGTGCTGCCTCGCTGCGAGTACTGAGTCGTGGCAACGATTTCGGCTGCGATATCCGAAAGCCAAGGATAGATGTCGTTGAGTGACAGTCCGTTCGATGGCTCGCTGTCTTGCAATTGTTGGAGCGTTTCGTGGGGGAGTGCGGGTAGGGATCGGCACAGGCCGCACTCCGCGGAACGATCGTCAGCCTGGCGATTCATTGCCACCAATCCGCCGTCGAAGTTCAACATGGCGACGCTCTGAGGGGCGATCGACGTCAGAGCGTGAGCAGAATGAACGAGCGCGGCCCCGTGTGGGAGAAGGCTGTGAACTTGGTAGCCAAGTGAATTGATCGTTTGCGCGATTTTGATGGCAGCGCTATTGGACGTCGACGCGACGACCTGAAGTGCGTCTTGCGTAGGCGGCTGATTGTCAACCGGCGTGGTGGGTTCGGTTTCGGCGTCAGCGAGTTTCATCGGCCAATGAGCCAGATGCGCGTTGCTGTTGAAAATCGAATTTTGGAAAAGTTCGTCACACTGCGACTGGCAGTTTTCTAGATTGTTGGCCGTGGTGACTTGGTAGTGCATCCACGTGGTGGGAAGCGACAGTGATGTCACGATGCGCTGGCCATCGACCGTCCGGGGAAGCTTTTGCACAAGCGTGTCAATCGTCTGCTGGATCCACTGCCGCGATGGTGTCGAAATGGGATCGACTGGCAAAGGAATCCGTACGATCGATTGCCATTTCAACGCCGATTTGCGATCGGACTTTCGCCGAGCTTTTTCGTTGCCGGTGCCGATCGACGTGACGGTGATTTGACGAACACCGATGTCGATGCCCACAAAACTGGCGGGAGCCTGGCTCAGCGCGGATCGCAATCGGTCAAGCCGTTTGGTGATCGCGGATGATGAGTTGGCTGAAGACATTGCTTTGCGGTGATCGACTGAAAATTTGGTGTCAGGAGAATGGTGCGGTTTGATTTAGGTTACGCAGGAGGGCGGATCAAATCGCAAGTTGCCCGAAAGCTGCCGCAGGGTGTTCGTTGCCTAAGCTGTCCGGTGTAATCGTCGTAAACGGCCTGGCCGCAACGATTTCGATTCGGCTTTTGCCTAACGCGAAATCGTGGAGACATCCAGGAGCGGCAGCATGATGGACATGACGATGCCGGCGACGACCACTCCCATGCACAGGATGATGAACGGTTCAAACGCGACGACTAGACGTTTCAGTTTTCGCCCGCCTTCTTGTTCATAAAACGATCCGATGTCTTCAAGCACTTCACCGACGCGGCCGGTGCGTTCGCCCGTTGCCATCATCTGCGCGGCTTCGGGCGGGAGAAAGTCGACGTTCGTGAGGGCACTGCTGGCCTTGAGCCCATCGATCAAGTTGTCTTCGATCTGGAGCAGCAGTTTTTGCCAGTACGCGTCGCGTGTCGCATGCCTCGCCAGCTGAATGGATTGCATCAAGGGCACGCCGCCACGAACCATCGCGGCAATGGTTCGGAAATTGCGACCCGCGGTCAATAGGCGGTAGGCATCGCGGATGAACGGTCCGTACATCAACAGTTTGCCAATTGGCTGGCGAACGATCGGTTGATGGCGAATCGAAAATAGACCCAGCATGGCGGCGGTGATCGATGGGACAACCCAGTACCAATTGGCTCGGCAGAGATCGCCAAAGGAAAGCAGTATTTGCGTGCTGGCGGGGATGGGGCGTCCCATCGAACCAAAGACTTTGCTGAATTGCGGTAGCACACCAAGCACCAGTGCACTGAGCACGATTGTTGAGGCAGCGATCAGAATCGCAGGATAAATCATCGCTCCCACCAGTGTGCCGCGCATGTCCAATTCGCCACGCATTCGCTCGCAAACTTTGCCCAGGGTTTCAGGGACTTCGCCGGTCGCTTCGGCTGCGGCCAACATCGGCGAAAGTGTGGGCGGGAAGTAATCCCCGCATGTTGCGACGGCCGCCGAAAACGTATTTCCGCCGCTAACGGCTTCGTGGATTCTTACCAACGAACGGGTCAGACGTTCGTCGTTGCAGTGCCGCGCGACGTTTGCCAGTGCGTCGGCAAGTTCGATCCCGTTTTGCGTCATGACCGCTAGCTGGTTTAGTACCAGGAGCACTCGAGATGGCGAGACAGGGATGATGGGCGATCGTCGAAATCGATCGTTCGTGCGAGATACCGCGCCGCGCGAAGCGTTTTTAGCGAATTGGTGTCGGTCGTCTTGGGATTCGGAATCCTGCTGATAGCCTTGCGCAGGCATCCCGCCAAGCAACGGCGATGTTGCATGAAGCGGGGGACTGGCGGTTGACTGAAACGCGGAATTCATGAATGCGGCGAGTTAGCGGGTATGGTGGTTTGGAAACAAAGAACAGGTTGCGCGGTGTCTATTCCGACAATGCAACGCGACCGACTTCTTCCAAGCTGGTGGCACGTGACTCCGCTAGTCGCAGTCCTTCGCTCAGCAGCGTGGGGCCGACGTGGGCGGCACGGAGTTGGTCCAAATTGGAATCGCTATTGATTAGCGAGCGAATCTGCGCCGTACATTCGAAGAGTTCGTAAACACCGCTGCGTCCTCGGTAGCCTGATTCGTAGCATTGCGAGCAACCGCGACTGCGAGCAAAGGTGTGACGAGGGTCGCCTTGGTAGTGCAGTTCTTCGAGCAACTTGGATGAGGGGTAGTAAGATTCGCGGCAGTTTTCGCAAAGGTTTCGCATCAATCGCTGTGCCACAACACCGACCAGTGACGCTGCAATTTTGAACCGTTCGATGCCCATGTCCAGCAGTCGAGTGATTGCCGACGCGCTATCGTTTGTGTGTAGTGTGCTCAGGACCAAGTGCCCGGTAAGTGCTGCTTGGATGGCTGTTTCGGCGGTTTCGCGGTCGCGGATCTCGCCAACCATGATCACGTCAGGGTCTTGCCGCAAAATACTTCGCAAAGCTTGTGCGAATGTGACGCCGCTGTCGTTTTGCACTTGGACTTGATTGATCAGTTCGAGCTGGTATTCGACAGGGTCTTCGACCGTGATCATGTTTCGTTCAACACCTTTGATCAGTTCGATGGCTGAGTACAAAGTCGTTGTTTTTCCGCTGCCGGTCGGGCCAGTAACCAGCACCAGGCCGTGTGGACGCGAAAGCATGCGTCGCATCGTGGTAAGCGAATCGTTTGGCATTCCTAGTCGGTTCAAGTCAAAGGTGACGTTCTCGCGATCGAGTACTCGCATCACCACTTTTTCGCCAAGGACTGTTGGGAGCGTGCTTACCCGCAAGTCGACATCGCGGCGCGCGATGCGGACATGAAGCCGGCCGTCTTGAGGTTGGCGGTGTTCGGCAATGTCTAGCTTTGCCATCACCTTGATTCGCGAAACGATTGCGGGGTGCATATCTTTTCGCGGTTTCATCACCTCGCGAAGTGATCCGTCGATTCGAAAGCGGACGGACGTGTTTTTTTGCCCCGCTTCGATATGGATATCGCTCGCGCCCTGACGCACGGCCTGAATAATTGCGTAGTTGACCAAGTTGATGACCGGACTGCCTTCGGCCAACTGCTGGGTGCCGTGCAGGTCCAAGTCGATCGCGTCGGCATCCAGTTCTAACTGTTCGACATCAAGGTCGGCGGTAACCGAATCGACCGAAAAGTCTTCTTCGTAACAACGCGGGAGCAAACGATCGATGCCCGTCGCCAGCGTGAAGACGGGGCGAATCCGGCACCCACTTACGCGAGCCAAAGTGTCGATTGCGGCAAGGTCTTGCGGATCCGCCATTGCGACGGTTAACTCGCCGCGCACTCGCATCAACGGCAAAATGCGGAACCGTTCGGCATATTCTCGCGGCACCAGTTGGACAGCGTTGGGGTCGATCAATCCTTCGCGGAGACGGACGCCATCGACGCCAAGTTGTTCGCCCAAAAGCGGGAGTAGGTCGGATTCATCCACGAGCCCCAGTTCGGCGACGACTTCGCCCAGGCGTTTGATGTTCTGAACCTTGCGACGACCGTCACCACTTTGACGCTCGAGACTGCGCAGTCGATCTTCCTCGGCGGCCTGGTGTGCCAGTGCCGTTTCGAGTTGTTCGACGCGGATCAATCCGGCTTCGACCAGCCGTTGACCTAGTTGCGTTGTTTGATCATCGACGGACACTTCGTGGACAGGCATCACGATCTTTGGGATCGTCTGGTCGTCGGTGTCGATTTGCAGGAACTGATTCATTGGATTCTCCGTGAGGCCAGGTTTAGGCGAAGCTGCCTAAGGCGGCGGTTAAATCCGGAAACTGCTGAACGCTGGCGCCCACGGCAGTGATTCGCAAAAGGTCTTGGCAGAGTTCGCCGACGTTGCACAGGCGAACGCATCCGCCGCGCCGGCAACAGGTTTCGTCCAGATCCAGAATCCATTCCAGTCCGGCACCATCGATCAGCGGTGCGTCTGTCAAATCGATGACGACGTACGGCACTCCGCCATTGAGATACGGAGAAACGTCTTCGTCGATGATTTCGAGATTTTCTTCGCGCAATGGGCCGTCAGGTCGAAGGACGGTGACTGAACCTTGGCGTTTGACGATCGGCATGACTTTCCCCTGTGCGGCGTGTTGGTTGGATGGCGTTTTTCAGCTCGTTGTTCTCATTGCAAAAGACGGTTGTCTCTAAATGCCTGACCTCGACTGACCGCCCACCGGCAACCTCATCGTAAATGTCGACCCTTCGCCGATCGTACTTTCTAAATCGATATCGCCTCCGTGCATGCGTGCGACTTCGCGAGTAAACGCGAGTCCGAGTCCGTTGCCGCGTTCATCCAGGTCAACGGTGTTGGACCCGCGATAGAATTTGTCGAACACTTTGGATTGTTCATCCGCCGGAATGCCCGGACCGTTGTCTTGGACCGAAACGCGAATCCATTCGTCGTCGTGTCCGCACCGTACGATGATTTCGCCACCGTCGGGGGTGTACTTTACTGCGTTGCCGACCAGGTTGACCAAGGCCGCTTGCAGTTTTTCGCGATCGCCAAAGACGGTAGGAAGTTTGGCGGCGAAGTCAGTCAGTAAGCTCTGCGATTTCTTTTCCGCCGTCGCCGTCATTTGGTCCCATGAGTACTGCACCATCGGCAGCATCTCTAATTCGTTGCGTACCGCCACCATCGAACCGGCTTCCATTTGCCCGACCGTTAGCAGTTGGTCAACGAGTCGACCCAGTCGGTTGGCTTCGGAAACAATGACGTTGCAGAATTCTTTTTGTTGTTCGACTTCCAGGTCTTCTTCCAGTTGCAATGCTTCGGCATACGCCTGGAGGTTGCCCAGAGGAGTTCGGAGTTCGTGAGTCGCGGTCATCAAGAACTGGTCGCGAGATCGGCTGGCCAAGTCCTGCTGCGTAACGTCGGTCAGGATCCAAGCCAGACCCTGGCCGTCACCGCTTCGGCCTTCCAGGACCGATCTGCGAATTCGTAATTGCAAGGTGAGCGACTCAGTCTTCAAGGTGTGTCGTTCGCGAACCATTCGCAGATCGCTCAATAGCCGCTGGCGAATTTCGCGCACGCTTTCGTCGGTATCGTCGCGCAAGCCGAGTCGCTGTAGCAAGTCCTTTCCTGCGTGTTCGTTGGCTTCATCCAACGCCAGTAATCCACATGCCGCAGGGCTGATGAATCGGATTCGGCCATCACGATCCGTGATGACCCAGGCAACTGGTAGTCCGCGCATTGCGCGAGCCAGCGTGACGACTTCGTGATTCAGTTCGGCTGGGTTGCGGTCGGTTGCAATTGGAATTTGCGATTGGCCGACACACTGAAGCAGTTCGTTCCAGCTGTGAGTGATGGGGGCGCTGCCGATGATGGGGCGAACCGATTTCCAAGCTTCGGGTTCGCCGGCGGCTTGATTTAGTTCTGATTCGATTGTTTGCAGCGTTCGCGTCGTCCGCATGGTCGTCATCCCAATCAACGCGCACGTGGCGACCGATGTCAGCCACATGAATGCTTGAAATGATCGTGAATCTGGAAACGCACTTGCAGCGAATGCGCACACCATGACGCAAACGGCTGTCAAGAAAAATTGAAGGCCAACTCGAGTCGTGATCGACATCGTTCGTTTGCGTTGCAACGGGGCCTTGCTGGATAGCTTTCGCGTCGCAGCCGACTCGTTTGAGTTCATCGATTGTTCTGATGACTCAGTGTCTTTTGCAGCGTAGTTCTGCTCAATGCCGTCAAGAATATCACCGCTGGCTGAGATTGCCGTCGGGAAAGATGCGGCTGCCGGCAGGGTGGGGGCGTTTGCCGGCAACATGTTATCCATGGTGACCCACGTCCGCTTGCAGAGCGATTGGATTCATGGCAAAGGTTGGGGTGATCATCTCGGTCGCCTCTTGGTCTTTGTCAACGACGCCGGCGACTTCTTCAAAGTGATTTATGATCACTTCGGTCAGTTTGCGTGGGCTAAACGGCTTGTGCATCAAGGCGAGAAGATTGAATCGCTCGATCAAATCATTGCGGTCCAGTTCCAGGCCTTTGGCAGTGCATAGAACGGTGCTCGGGCACTGGTAGCCTTTAACGGCCTGCAATCGCTCTAGCAATTCGATGCCCGAGCAAAGTGGCATTTGCAAATCGGTCACCAGGAAATCGATTCCGCCGTTCATCAATCGATCGAACCCCGAACCGCCGTGGTTGGCTGTTTCGACGATCATACCTTTCTTGGCGATCGAGAAGCTCAGCACGCGACGGAAAACAGGATCGTCCTCGACGATCAAAACAGTTTTCGTTTGTGACATGAAGTTCGCCTTGAAAGTTACGGTATTGAAAAGCTTGTTCGATTGTGGCGAGGCGCCACCAACATGTTTCAGTCAGGCCGAGAGGCTCGCTAACGAGAGTCTAGGTCGGCTGCCGGGCGATCAACGCATCGGCAGTGAACTGTCTGTCTTGGCAATCAAGTTGCCAAGCGAATCGATTACCAGTTGATGAATCGGCCGTCGCCATCAGTGGCGGTGACGTTAAGTTTCAGGCTGCCATTGGCTGGCTTGTAAGCCCATCCGCCACTGGAAGACGCGGAGGGGGCAGCTTCTGTCGACGAATCAGTGTCGGGATCGTAGTAGACTTCCGCGTCGCCGCGATGTGACCCGATGCTAGGTGCCGGGAAAGGCCCGTTGAGCATCGTCGACATGGCGGTCGGTAGTTGGTTTGCCAATGGGTACGCGCCGTCGCGAGCACGATACATTTCGATCGCGTTGCGTAGGACTTGAAGCTGCTGCCGCGTCGTGTTTTCCTCCGCGGTCGTAGCGGTGTCAAACATTCGAGGAGCAGCCACGGCTGCGATGATGCCCAAGATCAAAATGACAATAACCATTTCGATCAGTGAGAAACCTTTTCTTAGACGGCGCTGCATCGGTCTTGCCCTTGGATTAGTTTTGCTTGAGGTGGGGACGACGTTTGGTTCGTGATGCGTCACGACAAGGATGTGGTCGACGCGGGGCCTGCGATTCCGTTCGAATGTGGTTTCGCATTTGCGAAATACGATCCGAATCGGAGGCAATGAAACCTACGCGACAAAACGTACTGGCAGCGGACTAAACGGGATGTCACGTACCTTTTGTGCAGATGATTTTTGGTCGCGCATTGCTGCGACCCGGTCAACCGCTACAGCACAAACGCAAATTGCGTGTTGTCTTTTTGAAACAGACGTTGCGTTTGATTCTCACTTGTGGGGGTTTAGTACCAGCTCCTCTAATCGGCTGACGTTGTGTTTGCGAAAAGGAGGCTTTAGATGTTTCTGCTTCGCAGACAAGGGTTTTCTGTGCTGAGGGGCCGGTTTTCAGGCCCAGCGGACCGTTCGGTTGAGCCGATCGCTCGTTTAAGTCGCGTGGTTTCGGCTTGATGTTTGCGTTGGCGTGCACGTCAGACTCATTCGATTCGAGCCATCTCTCCTTGAGGTACATCGTTGAAAGACACCGATCACACCAATTCATGCAGTTGTCCATCTAGCTGCGAATCCAATTGCCCATCCGGCAGCCATTCACCGACCGCTCTGACCGCCGACGAAACAAACGCGGATAGCCGCGGTGCCGCGGCGTCAGAGTCGTCGTCTCATTGGAGGCCTATTTTCATTCTGTTGTTCGCCGCGATCTTGATCTTGCTGAGCAGTCGATCCAAAGCGGCCGAGCAAATTGCGCAGCCAGTGGCAGTAGGCGAGCGAGCGGAATCGAGTGTGAAGGAATCAGCCGAGCCAGACTTCGTTGAGCAAGATGCGAATGGGCATGGCAAGCCTGCAGCGGATGTTCCTGGGCCGTTGGTCTCTCATGCGACCATGACGATCGAATTAAACGGAACGACCCATGTGATTACGCCGACGCATTCTGCAGCAGCGTTCTCTGGATCGGTTACGCAGGCAAGCCATGTTCAAGGCAATGGCACGCGGCGGTCACTCACCCAGCGTGCCGCAAGTCGTCCGGCTTATGTGCAACTGAGTGCCCATTTGGCAAACTTCGATTCAGACGCTGATCCGGATGGATGGCGAGCTGAATTGGTGGTTCGCGATCGACAGGACCGAGCCATCGAAGTTCGCGGGCAAGCCGAGTTTCAGCTCACGCCCCGCGTACCGACGGGCGATTTTCACAACTACATTGACGCCGATACTCGCCCACTGACTTGGTCGGAGAATGTCGTCTTTGACGAAACAGGCGTGGCTCACTTCAAGCTACCTCTGCGTCAGCAGCTTCGGCCACTGTTCGGCTGGTCGTCAGCGATCTATCCCGCGACGGGTCTGCGATCAACGACTTACAACCGCCAGGCCTTGACACATCGTCGAGGAATTCACGGTCGGTACAAAGGATCTCGGCAACGGGGGACGGCGATTACCAGTGATTGGAGAAACAATCTCGGGAAGCCGGACTTTGGCGAACTGCGAGTGAAACTGTCGATTCCTACTGAAGGCGTTTTCGAGGCCGTCAGCGTCACCCCCATTCGGCCGTCAGTCTTGGTTGACACCCACTGGCCTTACCGATAGAGTTGAGGACCTACTGGTTCAAGCGCTTGCCCGGGCCCCCAAGGTTCGGGCGGTTTTCGTAAATGGACCGGAGGGATGCGGCGATTTTTGCGTGTTTCGAATGATTCATGCTCGCCAATACACGACCGAAAAACACCGCCGGATACGCACGACCGGGGAAACGCCATGAATCCGCAAGACATTCTTCGCTACGTCGATTCGCTTCACCGCGAAAAGAATATAGACACGGAGCTGGTATTCTCGGCAATCGAAGCTGCTCTGCAGACCGCTGCGAAACGTCAGTATGGCGAAGAAGCGGACATCACTGTTCAGCTGGATCGTGAAAACGGTCGGATCACCGCGACGCTCGAAGGCGAGCCGCTCGGGGATGATCAGATTGGGCGAATTGGTGCTCAGACCGCCAAGCAAGTCATTATTCAAAAGGTAAAGGAAGCCGAACGCGACTCGTTGATGATCGAGTATCGCGAACAGATTGGCGAGATCGTCGCAGGCATTATCGGCCGTGCCGATGGTGGAGTCGCAACGGTCAACCTCGGCAACGTCGAAGCCATTCTGCCACGTAGCGAACAGATTCCTGGCGAGTCGCTTCACGCGGGCGAACGTGTTCGTTCGGTTGTGTTTGAAGTTCGCGCGACAGGTAACCGCATTCGTGTGGTGCTTAGCCGTACTCGGCCGCAATTGGTTCAGCGTTTGTTTGAACAGGAAATCCCCGAGCTGACCGAAGGCGTGATCGCCATCAACTCGATCAGTCGCGAGCCTGGCTACCGCAGCAAGGTGGCCGTCAGCAGCGAAGACAGTCAAGTCGATCCGATCGCTGTTTGCGTGGGATATCGCGGTAGCCGCATCAAAGCCGTTCGCGAAGAACTGGCTGGCGAGCACATCGACGTGGTTCGGTTCAGCGAAGATCCGGAAGTTTTGATTCCCAATGCACTGCAGCCGGCCGAAGTCGAACAGGTGTTGCTGTGCGACATGATTGGTCGCGCGATCGTGTTGGTCCAAGAAGATCAGCTGTCGCTCGCGATCGGACGTCGAGGCCAGAACGTCCGCTTGGCCAGCAAGCTTTGCGGTTGGGACATCGAGATCATGACTGGCGGCGAATTAGAAGAGCAGATCGAACGGGCGGTTGGTGGATTCAGTCAGTTGCCCGGAATGACCGAAGAAATTTCGCAGTCGCTGGTCGAGCAGGGCTATTTGTCCTACGACGATTTGTCGGTGATCGAACCAGACGCGTTCATGGAAATGAGCGGTTTGTCCATGGAAGTGATTGACCAGATCGTCGAAATTGCCGAGCAGCGTGCCGAAGAAGCGGAGGAAGTTGCCGCAGAAGAGCGACGCACGCGACGTGAGCGAGAGAAATTGGAGAAAGAAGCAGCCGAAGCGAAAGCTGCCCAGGCTCCTGAAGCTGCCCCCGAATCCGAGGCGGCTGATGCAGTTGCCGAATCGGCCGGCGAGCCCGCAGTAGCGGAAATCGAACCTACGCAAGCCGATAGTGGCGACGCGCCGGCCAGCGACGATGGCGCAAGCCCGGCCGCGACCGCAGAGGGCAGTGCTGATGACGCTGCTGCGAAGAGCTAACGGGCACCCGAAACTGGAGGTTTTAAACGGTTCTTTCGTAGAATCGGCAGGAATCTCCGGTGTACGACCTCTGCGAAACACCAGTTGTTCGCTATCCTGTAGCCCCAGTCGGATTCTGGAGGCCCCCAGATCAACGCTTCGTCAGCACAGCTGACCTGCTAAGATGGGTGGCCAAAAGGCCCTTTGGAATCGAAGGACAGAGTGCAGACAACGGTTTCGCCCCATTCAGATTGTTTTTGAGTGCGGCTCAACAAGCATTCGATAGGTACCAAAGCGACTGTCCGTTTGGACAAAAACTATACGTCAAAAACGACCCCCGATTCGGTCGGTTCTGCCAGAGCCAGTCGAAATCGACGGAGGAAACTTTTTATGTGATCGAAACCAGGCCAGCGAACCAGACGTGGATACGCAAGCAGTACCACGGGTTCCATTTGAAATTGACAGGATTTTTACCCCGTGCCCGCACGCATTTACGCGCTCGCAAAAGAACTGAAACTCGATAGCAAGGATCTCGTTGATCTCGTTAAGAAAGTCGGCATCACCGGAAAAGGTTCGGCGTTAGCCAGCTTGTCCGACGAAGAAGCCCAACGAGTTCGCGATCATCTCGCATCCTCTAGTCAGCCTGCCGAACCGGTAGCCGCATCGACAGCACCTGTCGCTGTGCGCGAATCTGTCCAGCCTGAGCGTTCGAAGCCAAAACCCATCTCGATTGGACGATCGACGGGGCCCCGCAAAGCCGGCGCCAGTCAGAGTTCACGTCCAGCTGCTGCCAAGAGCGAAGCTCCGGTGGTTCGTAGCCCGGCGCCCCTGCCTCCGGTCGCAGAGAAGCCTCCCGCACCGAAGGAGCCCGTCGCCAAGGCGCAGGCTCCCGAAGTCAAGCTTCCTCCTCCTCCGCGAAGAAGTTCCGGTGGTGGTTTGGCAAGTAAAATGGGCGCGCATGCTCCCATTCGCCCCAATGATCCCGTCGCACCCATTCGTAGTGAAGGTGGAAGCGGCGGACGAATTCGTTCGCTGGATCGATCCCCGTCAGCCGGCGGCAAAAAAGACGCGGACGATTCGAAGCCAAAGAAACGCGAGCCAAGAGTCAAAATCAAAATGGCTCAGCTGGGCGAAGCCAAAGAGCCAGTCGCGGCGAAAGGTGCCAACGAGCCGAAGGCACAAAAGCCCGACGTCAAGCTGAGTAAAGATGCGATCGCGGGTCACAAGCAAGGCATGGCTGCACCGTTGGAGCAGTTGGCTAAAGAAGACAGCGAAAGCAAACGCGTCAAACGCGGTGGTCTGAGTGGGTTCACCGGCGAAAAGAAGCGTGGCACTGAAGAAGAAGAGAAGCCACAGAAGAAGAAAGGCATTGGCGGAATGGCCAGTGTGCGTGCGGAACGTTCACGCGGAAATCGCCGCCAGAACTCTCGCATGGATCGCTCTGGCTACGGCGGACGTGATTCAGGTCGCGGTCGTGGTCGCACGCTGAAGCGGAAAGGCACCAACACCGCCGCACCGCGAAAAGACGCCGTCGTACTGGAGTTGCCTTGCACAATCCGTAGTTTTTCAGAAGCCGCCGGGATCCCCGTTGCGAGTGTTCTGAAGGTCTTGATGGGCATGCAGATGATGGTAAACATCAACTCGGAATTGGATCTTGAAACTGCCGAAATGATTGCGGCAGAACTGGATTTGACGATCGAGCTGAAAGCAGCCGAAACACTCGAAGACGAGCTGATCACTGAACTGGAGAATCAGGAAGACGATCCTGATTCGCTAGTTCCACGAGCTCCAATCGTTACTTTCCTTGGTCACGTCGATCACGGAAAAACCAGCCTTCTGGATTACCTCATTGGCATCAATGTAGTTAGCGGAGAAGCTGGCGGAATTACTCAGCACATTCGCGCTTACGAAGTCGAAAAAGATGGCCGCTCGGTCACCTTTGTTGATACGCCCGGTCACGAAGCATTTACCGAAATGCGTGCTCGCGGTGCCAACGTCACTGACATTGCGGTGCTAGTCATCGCGGCCGACGACGGCATCATGCCACAGACCGAAGAGGCGATCAGCCACGCCAAGGCCGCCGATGTTCCGATCGTTGTTGCGATGAACAAGATTGATGTCGAAGGCGTCGATCCGAACCGCGTCATGACGCAGTTGACGGAACACCAGCTGACACCAAGTGAATGGGGCGGCGAAGTAGAAGTCGTGCAGACGAGTGCCACCAAAGGCATCGGAATGGACGAGCTGCTTGAAACGCTCCTGACTGTTGCTGAATTGAACGAGTACACGGCGAATCCAAATCGTGAAGCTCTGGGCGTTTGCTTGGAGTCGGAGCAGCAAGGTGATCGCGGTGTCGTCGCTAAACTGATCGTCCAAAACGGAACGATGCGAGTCGGTGATATTTTGGTTTGTGGACCGGCACACGGCCGTGTGCGAGCGATGACCAATACACTGACCGGAAAACCAGTCGAAGAGGCTGGGCCAAGTACGCCAGTGAATCTGATCGGTTTGGACACAGCACCTGGCGCGGGCGATCGATTCCATGTTCTCAGTGACATTGGTCAGGCCCGTGAGATTGCGGGAGCCCGATCGTACGAATCGAGTCGCGAGAATTTGTCGGGAATCACGACGAAGGTTTCCTTCGAGAATTTCCAAGACATGTTGCTCAATGGCCAACTTGGTCAAGATCACGAACGAGTCAAGTTGAACGTGATCATTCGTGCCGATGCGAAAGGTTCGTTGGAAGCGATCGACAAAGAGCTTGCTAAGTTTGATCACCCTGAAGTCGAAATTCGCGTGCTTCAACGCAGCGTCGGCGGGGTGACATTGGCTGACGTTACTTTGGCGTCCGCGTCCGACGCAGTCATTTTGGCGTTCAATGTGATTCCTGACGAACAAGCTCGTTCGTTGGCAGATGAACGCAACGTCCAAGTCCGGCGTTATGAAGTCATCTACAAATTGACTGACGATATCAAGGCGATGGTCGAAGGACGTCTCAAGCCAGAAGAGAAAGTCGTCGAACTTGGTCGTGCCGTTGTCAAACAGGTCTTTTCAATCAGCCGCGTCGGAACCATTGCTGGTTGCTACGTCGTGCAGGGTTCGATCCAGCGTGGTTGCCGAATTCGCGTCAATCGTGACGGACGAACGATTGGTGACTACGGACTTGATTCGCTCAAGCGGATCAAAGAAGACGTCAAGGAAGTACCGCGAGGAATGGAGTGTGGTATTCGATTGCAGGGCTTTAATGACATCAAGCAAGATGATGTTCTGGAAGCATATCGCATCGAAGAAGTCGCCCGTACGCTTGATTAACATCGCGTTTGATAAGCAGGACGCTTGGATCCTAGCATGCTCGGTCGGCCAAACGCCGGTTCGCAGCATGCTCGATGCAGTTCATTGACCTGTCGTATTGAGCCGTGTTTTGTTTTGTAGGTTCGACTATTCCTTCCCTCTCATTTGTACTTTTCAAGCCGTGACCAGTCGTCGATTGTTAAAAGCTGCCGAAGCGATCCGTGAAGTGGTCGCCTCAGCCATCTTGACCGAATTACGTGACCCTCGTGTCAAAAATGTGACGGTCATCTCGGTCGATGTGGCTCCCGATATGCGCGAAGCAAAAGTGCATGTCAGCGTGATGGGCAGCGAAAAGCAGAAACAGAATTCGATCCGTGGTTTGCAGAACTCCGCTGGATTTCTTCAGCAACAGATCTCAAACAAGATCGAATCTCGCTACATACCTAGGCTGCAGTTCGTCTTGAACAAAGGCGCTGACAACGCGATGGCGGTCGGCGAATTGCTGGCCAAAATTCGAGAAGAAAAAGAAGAGCGTTCGCTTCCTACGGAAGACGAAACCTCGCAAGCTGACATTTCCCGGCCGGATCCTAACGAGACCGCGCCAGCCAACGATGCCACGACCGAGCCCGGCTAGTCAAACGTCTTTGACCCGCTTTCTTGTCGTCCTCTCGCATCCTGATCTCCCCCTTTCGATTTTAACCTGATGGCCGCCAGTAACCGCGCAAAACTGATTACTAAACTTCATACCGTGCTGAAGAAGAAGTATCAGGCTCCACCCGCTCAACCGACACGTCCGCTTCTGGAGCATTTGCTGTATGCCTGTTTGCTAGAAGACGCGCCAGCTGATTTGGCTGACGAAGGGTTTGCAAAATGCGAACAAGATTTTTTCGATTGGAACGAAGTTCGTGTCACGACTGTCTCTGAGCTAAGCCAAGTGCTTTCGCGGTTGCCTGATTCAGCCAAAGCTGCCCAGCGTCTGAAAGAAAACTTGCAGGCAGTGTTTGAGGAGTTCTACACGTTCGATCTCGATCACTTGAAAAAAGAGAACCTAGGCAAAGCGGTCGGCAAGTTCGAGAAAATGCCAGCGATGACGCCGTTCGTGCTCAGCTACACCGTGCAGCACGGTCTAGGCGGCCATTCGATCCCAATCGATTATTCGGCCATGGTGCTGATGTTGGCGACCGACATCGCCACGCAAGCCGAAGCCAAAGATGGGCGAGTACCAGGGCTGGAGAGAGCGATTCCAAAGGCCAAGGGCATTGAGTTTTCGACGTTGTTGCACCTTGCTGCCGTCGAATTGAATAAAGACATTAAGAGCAAATCAGTTCGCGCTTTGATGGATTCGGTCAGCAAAGGATCCAGTGATCGGTTGGACGAATGGATTGCCGCTCGCAAAGCCGCTAAGCGACGTGGAGTAAAACGGCGCGCCGAAGAGAAAGAGCGAAACGAAGCGGAAGCCAAAGCAGCAGCAGCGGCGGCTCGTGAAGCCACTCGAATCGCAGCCGAAAAGGCAGCCAAGAAAGCGGCTGCAAAAGCTGCGGCAAAGTCGGCGTCGCGAAAGAAAGAGTTGACCGCCAGAGATCAGGTCGCAGCGACCGCCAAGAAAGACTCGCGAGCTAAATCGACTGCTGCAAAAAAGAAGGCAGCCGCTCAAGGCGAAACATCTGCCAAAAAGAAGGTCGCTTCCAAAAAGTCCGCTGCGGCGGAGCCAGCCAAGAAAAAGAAGACTCCTTCAAAGAAAAAGTCGGCCGCAACGTCGAAAACGGCAGCTGCTAGAAAGAAGCCAGCAACAAAAAAGAAACCAGCAACAAAAAAGAAAGTTGCATCGAAGAAGCCAGCGTCAAAGAAGGTGGCCAAAAAGCCTGCCAAGAAAAAAGCTTCGTCTAGCGCTAAGAAAGCTACCAATCGCAAGCTCACCAAACGCAAGCCGCGTTAATCTCGGTTGGCGTTCATATAGTGACGTCAGTTTTGTTTCGGTTCCCTCGATTTTACGTTTGATTAATCATGGCAGGACACTCAAAGTGGGCGAATATTCAACACCGCAAAGGACGTGTTGACGCTGCCCGTGGCAAGTTGTGGAGTAAGTTAAGTAAGGGGATCATCATGGCTGCCAAGCACGGCGGCGGAGATCCGGACGCGAACTTTCGACTTCGCAAAGCGATTGACGATGCGAAAGCAGTCAGCATGCCCAAGGACAACATCGCTCGCGCGATCAAACGCGGGACGGGTGAGTTGGCCGGCGGCGACATGGAAGAAGTGCTCTACGAGGGCTACGGCCCCGGTGGCGTGGCAGTCATGTGCGAAACGCTGACCGATAATCGCAACCGCACCGGTCCAGAAATGAAAACGATCTTCGGCAAGCAAGGTGGCGAGATTGGAAAGTCAGGCTGCGTTTCTTATCTGTTCGATCGTAAAGGCGTATTTGTCTTTGCCGCCGAAGGATGTAATGAAGAGAAGCTGACGGAAATCGCACTGGAAAATGGCGCCGAAGACATCGAAACGCTCGACGATGGTAGGTTTCAAGTCACCTCGCCTCCCGATGCTTACGAAACGCTCTCCAACGCTTTTCAAGTTGCTGAAATGCCGACTGAGATGAGCGAAGTCATGATGGTCGCACAGACGTCCGTTGATCTGGATGCTGATACGGCAAAGAAAGTGATGCGGCTGTTGGAAGCAATCGATGACCATGACGACGTGCAGACCGTCAGCACGAATCTGAACATCACCGACGAAATGATGGAAGAGTAGGTCGTCAACGACCAGTGCAAAGGGCATTCTTGCCTGTGCTTTTGCGACATGGTTTTAGATTAGCACTCGTTTGTCGCGGCATCTACACTGTGGCTATGCCAGTATGGTGCGACGCAAACGACTGCTTCTCGCTTGCATTGTTCATCGAGGTCAATTTCGCATTTCACCATTCGTTGCAAAATGAATGTGGCTTGAAGTGAACGGCGAGTCGTTCTGGTTTTCGGTCGAATGCATTCCTGTGCGTCACAGCCGAAGCGATTCTTGGTGCTGAGGTCGGCGCAAGAAAAAACGCTTCCGGCAATGTTTTTGCGGGAAGCGTTACGCGATGTCGCTCTGTTTGTTTTGCCCCAGCGGCTTGCTTAGTTGCGAGAGGGCAGATCAAAGCGATCTAGGTTCATGACCTTGGTCCAAGCGGCAACAAAATCGTTGACGAATTTCTCGCTCGCGTTCTTGCTGCCATAGACTTCCGCGATGGCTCGCAGTTGCGAATTCGATCCGAATACTAGGTCCACGGAACTTGCTTTCCATTTGGCCTTTCCTGTCTTGCGGTCGGATCCCTCGAAAAAGTGTTCGCAGACGGGCGACTTTTTCCACTGCGTATTCATGTCCAACAGATTCACAAAGAAATCGTTGGTCAGTGTCTCGGGTTGCTTCGTCATTACTCCTAGTCCCAAGTCATCCGCATTGGCACCCAGAACACGCAGGCCGCCGACCAAGACAGTCATCTCGGGTGCGCTCAGTGTCAGCAAACTAGCGCGATCGACAAGCAGTTCCGGCGCGGGGCGATCGATCGAGTGTCCCAAAGCGTTGCGAAATCCATCCGCTCTTGGCTCCAAGAATGCAACCGATTCTACGTCCGTTTGTTCCTGAGTTGCGTCGGTGCGACCTGGAGCGAAGGGCACGCTTACATTGTGCCCAGCTTTCTTTGCAGACTGTTCAACGGCAGTGTTGCCACCCAAGACGATCAGATCGGCGAGCGAGACTTTCTTGCTAGTTGTTTGCGATCTGTTGAATTCGGTTTGGATCTGCTGAAGCTTTTTCAAAACGTTCGCCAGTTGAACCGGTTTGTTGACGGCCCAGTCTTTTTGAGGTGCCAAGCGGATTCGAGCTCCGTTGGCTCCACCACGCTTGTCTGAACCACGAAAGGTTGACGCGGACGCCCATGCGGTAGAAACCAATTCGGAAACCGAAAGGTCGGAGCCAATCAGCTTTGATTTCAGGTTGGCAATGTCAGCATCGTCGATCAAGTCGTGATCGACTGCGGGCACCGGGTCTTGCCACAGTTCTTGCTCGGCCGGGACAAGCGGCCCCAGGTAACGAGAAACTGGACCCATGTCACGGTGTGTTAGTTTGTACCAAGCCTTGGCAAACGCCTTCGCAAACTGGTCCGGGTTCTCGTGAAAGTTTTTTGAAATTGGCCCATAGATAGGATCCATTTTCAAAGCCAAGTCGGTCGTGTACATGATCGGCGCATGAGCCTTCGCAGGATCGTGAGCGTCGGGAACAGTGCCTTTTGCCGATTCATCTTGAGGGATCCAGATCTGAGCACCGGACGGGCTCTTGGTTAGTTTCCAATCGTAGCTAAACAGGTTGTCAAAGTAGCCGTTGGACCATTCGGTGGGCGTCGTCGTCCACGCACCTTCCAAGCCGCTGGTGATCGTATCGCCCGCTTTGCCAGAACCAAACGCGTTCTTCCAGCCCAAACCTTGTTCTTCGATCGGTGCGCCTTCGGGAGCTGGGCCAACATTGTCGCGGGGTGGCGCGGCGCCGTGACCCTTGCCGAACGTGTGTCCGCCAGCGATCAGGGCGACCGTTTCTTCATCGTTCATCGCCATACGGCCGAAGGTGTCGCGGATGTCTTTTGCGGCGGCCAGCGGGTCGGGTTTTCCGTTGGGACCTTCTGGATTGACATAGATCAGTCCCATCTGGACGGCCGCCAAAGGATTTTCTAATTCGCGACCTTCGCTGTACCGCTTATCGCCCAGCCATTCACTCTCCGGCCCCCAGTACACATCTTCCTGCGGTTCCCAAACGTCGGCACGTCCACCAGCGAAGCCGACAGTTTTCAGACCCATCGTTTCGAGTGACCGATTCCCGGCGAAGATCATTAGGTCAGCCCAGGAAATCTTGTTGCCGTACTTTTGTTTGATCGGCCAAAGTAACCGCCGAGCTTTGTCTAGGTTTCCGTTGTCGGGCCAGCTGTTGAGCGGTGCAAATCGCTGGGTACCGTAACTGGCTCCGCCTCGACCATCGGTCACCCGGTAGGTGCCCGCGCTGTGCCAAGCCATGCGAATGAAGAGCGGGCCGTAGTTTCCATAATCCGCTGGCCACCAATCTTGCGAGGACGTCAGCAGTTCGTCAACATCTTTTGCTAAAGCATCCAGGTCAAGGGTTTTGAATTCCTTGGCGTAGTCAAAATCTGCTCCCATCGGATTTCCTTTGACCGAATTCTGGTGCAGGATTCCCACATTCAATTGGTTGGGCCACCAGTCACGGTTGGAATACGCGCCTGCCGCGGTATGCCGCATCGCCGGGGCGGTCGGCGCGTTCATGACGGGGCATTTAGCAATGGCGTTCTGCCCTTGCGTAGGAGTTGTCTTGGAATCATCAGCGAACACTGATGTCGCGATGCAAAACACTGCGAGGCTCGTTATCGGACGAGCGAGTTGGGTTGGAGCCATGGTCTCAATTGGGGTGGAGGGTGAGAATTCCGCTTATGCTGCGGAATCGTGATCGAGATGCCAGATTATTGCCATAAAAGAGCGATAGATCCAATGCATTAATCGAATGCCTTCTATGCAAATAATGCATGGCTGGGGCGGACGCAATACGCCTACACGTTAGTTTATTGGTCGATCAAGGGTTCGTTTCCATTGGGCGAGATTCCCGCAGCGAGAACCGATCGGTCGCCAATTGCGGTGCCATCCAGGCTGGTTCAGCAATGAATGAGTGACGCCTGCTCGTGGACTTCTCGCCGATCCGAACTGCCGATGCGCACTGTCGATGCGCACTGTCGATGCGAAACATTCGCCCGCTGACGAACCTATCCATTCTCAGGGAGTGAATCGCCGGGAATATCTGATTCACGAGGTGAGCGTGCAGGAAAGAACGCTGCATGGACGTTCGTGCAGCAGATTCATCGCGGGAGTAGGATCGCCGCGTCGAATTGCGACCTAAGCGATCGTTTTGGAGTAGTCTTTGATGTGTTCGCGAAACTCTCTGACCAATCGTGTTTGAAAGCGATAGGGATTCCAAACGGCTGCGATGGTTCGCGTGGGTTTGGTGCCGCTGATTGAACGGTAGACTCGGCGTTCGGTTCGGTCCAGCCGCTTTGCCATTTCCGGAATCATCGAAATGCCGTGCCCAAGCGAAACCAATTCTTGCACCATGACCAGTTGGCTGGTGCGTTCGACGGCCACCGGTTGAATCGCACGCTGCTGGCAGAACGAAGTGACATTGTCCGACAAGCAGTGGGCTTCGTTTAAGAGTACGAACGGATACTGTTCGATGTCTTTGATGCGAATCTGTTTTTTAGTGGCAAGTGGATGCTTGGGTGGCAGCACAAGGATAAGCTCTTCTTCAAACAGTTCCTCGCACTCGACATATCGAGTCGGTATCGGAAGAGCCAGGATTGCCAAATCCAGTTCGCCTTGTTTGCAGCGTTTCAACAAGTGGTCGGTCGTGTCCTCTTGAACGATGATCGTCGCCTTGGGGAACTTGTCCGAAAATTCACGCAGCAAATCGGGAAGAAAAAAAGGAGCGACGGTTGGGATGGCACCGATGCGAATGCGACCGCTCTCTCCATCGTCTCCGATTTCGGCTTTGGTGTCTTCGACGATAAATAGGATCTGTTCCGCTCGATTTTGGAACAGCAATCCGGCGTCGGTTAGTTCAACCGATCGAGGCTTGCGATCAAACAGCGGTTGGCCGAGCTCTTCTTCCAGTCGTTGAATCGACCTGCTCAATGCGGGCTGCGAAATGCACAATCGTTCCGCGGCGTGGGTAAAGTTTTTTAGTTCTGCCACACATTGAAAATTTACGAGCTGGTCCATGTTCATCGCGATCAAAACCTGTCAAAGAAGTATGTCATCACTTGGCAGCTCTGTCATTTAGCTTGGTCGCGAGTGTCGCTATCACGCACTTGCAGGTTAGTCTTGAGTCTGGCTATTTACCGATTGGTCGACGCTTTTTCTTTGGCCGGTACTGGTTGGGGTTCGCAGCCTTGCCGGTGACTTCGTACAAGAACTGGCTCGGGATTGTGGGCCGGGGCTTGCCCCATTTTCGCCGCGTCAGTGCCATCGAAAGGGTCAGGTTTTCTTGGGCGCGGGTCACGCCGACATAACACAACCGGCGTTCCTCGGCGATGTCCTCTTCGTTTCCACTTTTGACGCTGCGGCTGTGCGGCAAAAGTCCTTGTTCCATTCCGACCATGTAAACGATCGGAAACTCAAGTCCCTTTGCGGCGTGCATCGTCAGCAACCACACTGCATTTTGCGCAGCGAGCTTATCCTTCTCGTTACCCATCTCGCGTCCGGCGAGAGCAATTTCCGAAAGAAATCCCGTCAAGTCGGGCTTCTTTTTCGTGTCCTCGTACGCAGCGATCGCATTGCTGACTTCGCCTAAAGACGCCATGCGCGATTCTCGCTCTTCGGGCTGGTCGTACATTCGCACGATTTCATCCGAGTACGCGGATCGATCGTACAGGGTTTGAAGTGCAGCGGCCAGAGAATCGTTGGCCGCTCGCAGACGCACATCGTCGGCCAAACTTGCCAGTTGTTGGATGCCTTCTTTTGCTCGTGGTTTAAGATCCTCTATTGCGCTGGCGTCCGTCATGACATTCCAGACTGAAACGCCCCGCTCGACAGCGCGACCCATCAATAACTTGACGGCGGTCGGACCGAGGCCTCGCGCAGGCGTGTTGATCACACGTAGCAAAGCAACTTCGTCGTCGGGCTGCTCGATCCATTTCAAATATGCCACGATGTCTTTTACTTCGCGGCGGTCAAAGAACGACTGGCTGCCCAGCATCACGTAAGGAACTTCGGCCGCGCGAAGTTCGGTTTCGAATAGTCGCGGTTGTTCGTTGGTGCGAAACAAAATGGCGATGTCGCGCGGTGGGACCTTCTCGAAGTTGATGTAGTGAGCGATCTCTGCCACGACCGACTTTGCTTCGGTTATTTCGTCTTTGTGCTGTTGGATTCGCGGACGAGGGCCTTCAGGGCGACTAGGCAGTAACGATTTGTCGTGGCGTTCGGTGTTGTACTGAATCAACCGATTGGCCATGTCAAGAATCGATCCGGTGCTGCGATAGTTGTCTTCTAGACAAACTACTTTTGCCTCAGGCCAGTCTTTGGTGAAATTCAAGATGTGCGTCACGTCGGCACCGCGCCAAGCGTAGATGGACTGATCGTCGTCACCGACAACGCACAGGTTGCGATGGCGAAGCGTCAGGTGTTTCGTGATGCGGTATTGGCTGCCGTTCGTGTCTTGATATTCATCGACCAAAACATGATCGTATTTTGATGCTTCTTCGTCGCGGATGGTCGGGTGTTCGTCAAACAGAACTTCGGTGTTTAGCAACAGATCGTCAAAATCCATCGCACCCCGAGTGAAAAGTCCGACTTGGTAGCGACGGTACGCTGCGGCGGCAAAGTGCTCTTTGTCGGTCGCCGCTTCCAGCGCCGCTTCTTCGGGCTTGACAGATTGATTCTTCCATCCGCCGATGATCGCAAGCATTTCGCTGGCTTTCAGAGCTGTTCCCGGCAACCTCAGTTCTCTCAAGATTCCGCGGGCCAGTGATTCTTGATCACCTCGATCGTAGATCGAAAATTTGGCCGGATATCCCAATGCTTGGGCATGTCGACGAAGAATCTGTACGCATTGTGAGTGGAATGTGCTGATAGTGGGAGCGGGCGGAGTTTTTTCGTTCTTGCCGCGGCGTTTTCCACCGCGGCCTTTGGGAATCCCCAGCAACTCACCGACGCGTTCCTTCATCTCGCCGGCGGCTTTGTTGGTAAACGTGACCGCAAGAATTCGTTCCGGCGAAGTGCCGTGACGAATCAAGTTAACGATGCGGAAAGTCACAACGCGGGTCTTGCCAGTGCCTGCCCCTGCCAGAACCAACATGGGCCCCGAGAGGGTTTTGACAGCGGCAGCCTGCGCTTCGTTCAATCCATGATTGTCCCCATGACTTGGGTTCGCTCCATCGGACATGAATAAGTGGTTCGTTCTGCTTTGTTCGTGGAAAAAAATTGAGTGTCGCGATCGAAGACGCGACCTAGGTTTCTTGGCTCAGACGCTGACCCCACTCCCGACCGGAGTCAGGAGTTCGCAAAAACGCCAAGACGTGAGCCTACCGCGAAGGAGGCAGGCGATTGAAAATCAGAAGCCTGAAAATTTACCGACCCGAATCACGATCTGCGATGGGGTTCGCGGTGCCGGTTCCAAGCAAGATCATCATGCCCTGTTGCGGTTTGCCGGAATTGACGGCAGCCCGGTTAAACGGAACTCCGTAACAGGCATAGTTGCCGGTCGATGTGTCCAAGACATAGACGACCAAAGGTGCTGCCGGTCGCGCACTTGTGGTGGGAAAATCCAAGGCTCCGGTCGCCATGATGTACTTGCCGCCTTTGCCGCCGGTCGCCAGTGCTTCGCTGACGTTGACGGTATACAACGCCATGAACTGTGCCAGGCGTGGGTACATGACGGCACACTGCAGCAAGCCGGAGTTGTGATCGAGCACGAACAAACCTTCGCCGGATTCACCGACGCTGCCGGTCGCCATCGAAAATTTATCACTGCTAAGCGCCGCGCTGGCGTCGATCGATGGCAGTTGGAAACCTTCCAATTGCATGGCGGCGGCAGCTAGTTTGGATTCGCTAGCGGTGGATGTTTTGGCCACCGACGCTTGGCCAGCAAAATACGTTGCGGCTCCCAATGCGATCAACGTCGTTACAGCCAAGGCGCTGGCAACGAAATGCAGCTTGGTGAACCCGCCACAGCACGGGCTGGCCGCCGATGATTCGGCTAGTGGCAGCGACAGATCTGACGACGATGCGTTGGGGGTAGAAAAAACATCGAGTCCATTCTGGTTTGAACGTTGAGGGTCTGCGTTCATCGATTCTTGCTCCTTGTCAGCGCTCACTCGCGCGGCCTGCGAAGATAAAAGGTTGTCGGGCGAAGTGCGATGAAATCGAAGTCTTGCGAACGTGGATGCGATCGCAAGGGAATCGGGGAAAATGGTGCGTTTCTGACCATTCTCTACCGCAAACTTCAGTGCCCGTAATTGTACGCGCTGGCCCGTCACTTTACGATTGCTTTTTCAAATCCTGACCCCGTCAGACGTTCATTGCCGCCGGTGTTATCGATTCTCCCCGGGAGGGTCAGGCAAACTGCGGTGGTGGCAACGAGAATTTAGTCCAATCATCCCTTTTTTATAGGTGAACCGACCGTCATGGCAATCAATGAACCCCTTAATCGTAAACTCCGCATGGGTCTGGTCGGTGGCGGCCAGGGTTCGTTCATTGGTCGTGTCCACAGCATCGCGGCTTGCTTGGACAATCGCGCAGTGGTTACCGCCGGAGCCCTGTCCAGCAACCCCGAGCGGTCCAAGGCATCGGCACCTGACTACGACATCCACGAATCCCGGGCTTACGGCAGCTACGAAGCGATGTTTGATGCCGAATCCAAGTTGCCCGATGGCGAACGGATCGACTTTGTCAGCGTGACCACGCCCAACCACACGCACTACGAAATCGCTCGCGCAGCTGTCGAAGCAGGTTTCAATGTGATCTGTGACAAACCCATGACGTTTGATCTGGCGCAAGCCGAAGCGTTGTTGGAAACGGTCAGCAATTCAGATGTCGTGTTTGCTGTCTCGCACAACTACACCGGGTATCCACTTGTCCGCCAAGCACGCGAGATGATTCTCAATGGCGAGCTTGGCGAGATCAACGCCATTCGCACGCAGTACATCCAAGGATGGCTGCGAACCCAATTGGAAGCAGAAGATCAGAAGCAAGCAGCTTGGCGGACCGACCCATCCAAAAGTGGTGCTGCTGGTGCGTTTGGTGACATCGCCACCCACGCTTACAACTTGGGCCGATACATGACCGGGCTGTTACCCGAGACCGTCAGCTGTCACTTGAAAACATTTGTCGAAGGTCGACGTTTGGATGACTACGGCACTGCCGTGGTTCGCTACGAAAACGGCGGGCTGGGGACAGTCACTGCTTCGCAAATTAGCCATGGCCGCGAAAACGATTTGGAGATCGAAATTGACGGCACAAAAGGCTCGCTGCGTTGGCGTCAAGAAAATCCCAACGAACTGATCTTTCGTCAGAATGGCAAGGCGCACCAGATCTATACTCGTGACCCGAACGCGTCCTATATGAGCGGCTCCGGTGCAGCGGCATGTCGACTTCCAAGCGGTCATCCGGAAGCGTTCTTTGAAGCGTTTGCAAATGTTTATGCGTCCGCGTTTGACGCGATGGCACTGCGAGGCGATGGTCAGACGGTCGAGCGACGTGACACGGTCTATCCCAATATCTACGACGGTGTCGAAGGGATGTATTTTATCCAGCAGTGCGTTGCCAGTAGCGAGCAAGATGCTGCTTGGTTGCCACTGAAGCACGATGCTGCTCGGCGTTAGTCTCAGAGCGACTATCTCGAACGACCCGTTAGAACGGCCTGTATTGGACGACCAGTTCGAGTGACCATTTCAGAGCGGCCAATATTGGTCGCTGCGGCTGCTGTTGCGGTCGCAATCGTCGACGCCACGTTGAATCGAAGTGATGCCAGATCCTAATTCACGACCGCCCGTCCCTGGATACATCGCTGCAATCCTGCCTGCCGGTGGAAGTGGTCAACGGTTCGGAGCAAGTGAAAATAAGCTCTTTGCGTTGTTGGACGGCAAACCGATTTGGTATCACGCCGCTCAGCGTCTTCGCCAGCAAAGTGCGGTCGGACGGATTGTGATGGCAGTCGCGGCATCGGACCAAGATGCGTTCGCAAATAAGTTCCAGGGTTTGGTGAGTGAATTGCAGATTGAATTGGTTTCGGGAGGCAAGGAGCGAACCGACAGCGTTCAAAACGGTCTTGGTTTGGTGAAAGATGACCCGTCCGTTCAATACGTTGCCGTCCATGATGCTGCTCGACCGCTGGTATCCGCCGCCGATTTGAACCGGGTGTTTGATTCGGCCATCCAGACCGGAGCCGCGATCTTGGCGACGCCGATTCCTGGGAGCGTTAAACGGTCGGACGAAAATCAGTTTGCGACAACCGTAGATCGACGTGACTTGTGGATCGCTTTGACTCCTCAGGTGTTTCGTATCCAATGGTTATTGCAAGCGTACGAAAAATATCGCGGACGCCCCGCAACGGACGATGCCGAATTGGTCCAGAGAATTGGGCACGCGGTGACGCTGGTGCGCGGTTCGGCCGAAAATATCAAGATTACTCATTCAGAAGACCTCGCGATTGCACACGCAATCCTGCAACGACAGAATCATCATGCCTGAAGCAAATTTGATCGACGAACTTTCTTGGCGCGGCCTGATCCATCAACAAACTGATGAAGCCGGGCTAGCCAAATTACTGGCTTCGGGACCGCAGACGGTTTACATCGGATTTGATCCGACCGCCGATAGTTTGCACGTCGGCGGTTTGATGCAACTGATGATGCTGCGACGTTTTCAAAAAGCCGGGCACCGCCCGATTGCATTGGTCGGCGGCGCGACCGGAATGATCGGCGATCCGAGCGGCAAGAGCGAGGAACGCAATTTGCTTTCGGCGGAACAGTTGCAAGCCAATGTCGACGGTGTCGCCCAGCAGATGCGCCGGTTTTTGGATTTCGAGGGCGATCAAGCCGCACTCCTGTTGAATAATTTTCAGTGGATGCAGGGATACTCGTACTTGGAATTCTTGCGTGACGTCGGCAAGAGTTTTCCTGTCGGTGCGATGATGGGCAAAGAGTCCGTGCGTTCGCGGTTGGACAGCGAAGCGGGCCTGAGCTACACGGAATTCAGTTACATGCTCCTGCAAGCGTACGACTTTGTGCATCTGTGCAAAGAACATGGCTGCAAGATTCAAGCCGGTGGGAGTGACCAATGGGGAAATATCACAGCAGGCATCGATCTAGGTCGGCGCATGTTGGGCGAACAACTCTTCGGCCTGACAGCTCCGTTGCTAACCACCAGCGACGGACGCAAAATGGGCAAAACCGAGCGGGGTGCGGTCTGGCTGGATCCGGCACGCACCAGTCCGTACGCCTTTTACCAGTACTGGGTGAATGTCGCGGACGCCGACGTGATGCGCTGCATTGCGTACCTGACCGAAATCGAAAAGGCCGAATACGACGAACTGGCCAGCCAAACTGAATCAGACCCGGGCCGACGAGCGGCTCAGAAACGATTGGCGCAGTGGATGACCGAGTTCTGTCACGGAGACGATGGTCTTGAGTCGGCGATGAAAGCGACTCAGATATTCTTTGGAGGCGAGATTGGCGACGCGACGGATCAGCAGCTGAGCGAGATTTTTGCCGACGTTCCTAGCAGCGAATTGGAACGATCTGCGCTCGGTGGCGAAGGACTGTGGATCGTCGAAGCGTTACAAAACGCGGGGCTCGCTGGCAGCAGTAGCGAAGCGAGAAGGGCCATCAAAGACGGCGGCGTTTATGTCAACAATGAACGCATCAGCGACATGAACTTGAAGTTGACGGAGCCGGATTTGGCAAGTGAAACCGTGATTGTGTTACGTAAAGGCAAACGTAAATACGGTCTTTTGCGTTTTCCCAAATAGCTCTTAGCGTATTTGCTGACGCCGATTGAAAATGTCGGGATCGAAGGGGTTCGCCACTTGTGGCAGTCGTTCGATCTGGGGCTTAGTGTTTTCGTGCACTTCGTTTTGCCAATCCGGCGCAGTGGGTTTTCCGCCCGCGTCGGATGCCGATTCAGGTTTGTACGACGTTTCAGCTAAATTGCGTTTGGCGTTTTCGAGTGCCGCTCCCGCCGGGCGTGCCGATTGGAGCCATTGATCCAAGGCACGCGACGCGGGAGTGTCTCGCACGCCAAGTGAGCGTTTTGCTCCGGCGTGTCCGTCAATCGCGCGAAGCCTGAGTTCGCTTTCCAAACCGGATTGAAAGTTAATGAACGGCGTGATCGAAAGCAGGTTCTGTCTGGCAATTCTGGCCGAGGCCCGCGAACCACTCGCTGGCAGCAGCAGTTTCCATTGAAGGTCGGAGGTATGCCCGTGGCAGCTTCCGCAGCGATTGAGCAGCATCGGTTGCACGTTTCTGGCGAATCCGGCCAGGGTTGCCGCGTCGACTTCTTCGGCGGCCTCTAGCTGTTTTTGCTGGTGATCGACCAACTTGATTTGTTCTGCCACGGCGTTCCGCTCAGCATCGGAGATAGTTGTCTTTTGCTGTGATGCGGATCGTGCTCCTTTCCATGCGCGGGCCAGTCGGTTGGCCAGGCGGACAAACACAGGATCGCGGGGCGAAACCTGGAGTGCGTGTTCCAAGTCTCGCTGGGCAAGCTCCAGGAGTTTTCGATCGAGAAGCTGGTGTTGCAAACACCACTGAATATCGTCCGCATGGGCGGCCAGATCATCGGCGTGCCGACTGTCGGTTCGATACTGGTATAGGTCGTGCATCGTTTGGCCCCAGCAGAGCACGCGCTGGCGATCCAGCCGCAGTTCGCTTCCGTCGGAGCGTCGGACGACGATTTCGTTGCCAAGTTGAATCGCTTTGCCACGCAATACGTTTTGATTGGCAAGCAATACAACGCCGTCGCTGGTCTCGGCAGTCGCGGTGGCGATCGTGTTCATGCTGGTCGACGCAGGCTCATTCAACGCGTCGCTCTGATTGAGGACTTCGCTGTTGAGCGCACGATTAATCGTCGCGTTTTGCTGTTGAGCGTTCGCGTCTTTAAAGCAGATCGATAGCAGCGCCAAGCTGCAGCAAATCGCTGCTTGGCGGGGGGATTGAGTCCACATAAAGATGGAACTAGCAAAACCCCTTGGACAGCGTCAATGCGAACGCCAGAAGAACGCCCCAGTAACGTTGGCGTCGATGCGTTTTAGCGACTACGCGACAGCTTTGGCGAAGATCATCTTGCCAGCATTGGTTTGAAGCGTGCTAGTGACCAGTACTTCCAGTTCCTCGCCGATTCGCTCCCGTGCACCCTCGACCACGACCATCGTGCCATCATCCAGGTAGCCCACACCTTGCTCGGGGCCTTCGCCAGCCTTGATGATTTTGACGCGAAAACCTTCGTCCGGCAGATACGCGGGACGCAGTGCGTTGCTGATTTCATTTAGGTTGATGACAGGCACGCCTTGGACTTTGGCAACCTTGTTCAAGTTGAAATCGCCCGTGACAACTTTGCCTTCCAGGTGCTTGGCCAGTAGAACCAATTTTAGGTCCACCGTCTGGCCGGCAAGCTCAGGCAATTCGCGATCGAAAATAATCAAATCGACATTGTCATCGGCACGCATGCGATTGAGCACATCGAGCCCGCGACGTCCGCGGGTTCGGCGCAGTTTGTCGCTGCTGTCAGCGATCGCCTGCAATTCTGTCAAAGCAAAACGCGGCATGATCAACTGGTTGTCAAATACGCCTGTGCCTACCAGGTCGGCGATCCGTCCGTCGATGACGACACTGGTGTCCAAGATCAACGGCTTAAAACCTTTTACTTCGCGGACAAATTCGACATACGGAATCAAAAAGCGGAAATCGTCTTTGGTCTGCAGTAGCACACTGACGCAGATATAGCACAGTACTAGCGCAATGATCAGCTGCACGGCGCTGGGGTTGTTGATGCTGTTGACCAGCATCGGCGCGACGGCAATCCACAAGATGTACGTCAGCAGCATCCCGATCAGCACGCCAAAATAGACGGCCGAGATCGTGTCAATTCGCTTGCGAGGCACGTAGATGTCAGCAGCGACGACGGCCAGGGCAAGTCCCATGATTCCGGCAAACACCAGCCAAGGCGTGGCGGAGCTGGATTCTTGTGGTAGCAACTGTGAGTTGATCACAGCGGAAACGCCACCAGCGCAGATCAAGAAAATGCAGCGAAGAATAATGAGAGCCATGGAAGCAACATCCCAACTCGGAAAGCAACGAAACAGTCGTGACAGATAATCATGGCAGTCTAGATCAGCCAGCGATGCCCCCCCAGGGGCCGTCACGGTCGATTCGACAGCGGCCCAGGATTCGACTCGGAATAACTCGCACAATCGACCGAAGCCGACCAGCAGGCGAAGTAATCGACATCTGAACATTAGCCGCAAATGACGTCAGTTTGCCAATGCACCCGAGGCCAGTAGCCAGTACCTGCACTGGACCGAGCTCCGCCCGCAATCCGACAACGGAGTCTTCTCAGTTCACGGCGTCCCTACCAGTCGGCTAGGGGGCCGGTTTCGTTCCTGACGGCGAAGCGATGCTGAGTGTCGCAGAACTGATCCGTCATGCCCGCGATGTATTCGCCGACCACTTGTTCGACGGGGCGATCCTGCGTGCGACCACGGAACCGAAGCGGTAATCGATTGGGGGAACGCGTTAAAATTTGGAACAGTTCCTGAAGCCGACGCGACGCATCGTTGCGAACAGGAATCAAACGCGGATGGCGATAGACCGTCTTAAACAGAAATGATTCTAACTCGCCGCGTTCGGATCGCAGTTCATCGCTGTGCTGGAGCCTCAATCCCGATTCGCAAACTTCGTCAGCGTCGTAGCCGTCGACGCCCACCAACAAGTCGAACGCGCCGCTAAGCAAATCACTGACTTGGAGATCGATCAATTCGTGCACCAACGCTTGACGCGTTTCCTGCTTGGGCAAACGTCCATGGCGATCGCTAATCGCATCTAAAGCTCGCCGGACAATGTCCAATTTGGAAAGTTCATCCAAGGACAACAGCCCCATCTGCAATGCATCGTCGACGTCATGCGCGTCATAAGCAATTGAATCGGCCAAATCAACCAGCTGAACTTCCAGAAGAGGCGAACGCCCGACGGCGGCTTCTTGCTTGTGAGCCCTCACGTCCTGTCCACCCAGAGTTTCCGCGGTCAAATTCAGGCCGCTAAATTCCGAATACCGCTGTTCCAATTCTTGCACGATGACCAGGGCAAACTGATTGTGCGAAAAACCACCGACGTCCCGCATGCATTCGCTCAGTGCGTCTTCGCCGCAGTGACCATACGGCGGATGGCCGACATCGTGCATCAACGCGAGTGCTTCGGTCAGATCCTCGTTTAGTCGAAGGGCTCGTGCCATCGTTCGCGCAACAGAAGCGACTTCAAACGAATGAGTCAGGCGTGTTCGGTGATAGACACCCATCTCGCCGGTGAAGACTTGCATTTTGCCGGCCAAGCGACGAAATGAACTGCTGTGCAGAATCCGGTCGCGGTCGCGGGCATAGGGGCCGCGGTAGGCGTGTGGCTGTTCGGGGTGCACGCGGCCTTTGGAATTGCAGCTGTGCATCGCGTAAGAAGCCAGAAACGTTTCTTCGCTTTCCTGGTACTGTCGCAAGTCAATCATGGGAGTGTTTGGGGCAGACATCGAAGTACCAGCGGAAATTTCCGCAGGGCAGGTGCGAATCGCGGCGGGGCTATTTGGCAAACAGGGACAAGGGGTATGCTGTTCGATTCTACCGATCCCGGCATCGCACGCCCACACCAACCACCACGCAATCGCGAAAGACTCCGTTGCCGCCAGTAAAATCGACTTCCACCTCGCGGCGCAAACGAGCCTCTGTTAAGAGCCGCTCAGGCGCTCACGCGATCCGCATTCGGGGTGCTCGCGTCAACAACTTGCAAAATATCGACGTTGATATTCCTCGCGATGCTTTGACCGTCATCACCGGGGTGTCCGGTAGCGGCAAGAGTTCGCTGGCGTTTGACACGTTGTACGCCGAAGGTCAGCGGCAATACATCGACAGCCTTTCGGCCTATGCGCGACAGTTTTTAGATCAGATTCCTCGTCCCGATGTCGACTCGATTGACGGCCTGGCTCCGACGCTTGCCATCGATCAAAAACCTGGTTCTACCAACGCTCGCAGTACCGTTGCCACGGTCACCGAAATTTACGACTACTTGCGACTACTGTACGCACGTGTCGGGACTCCGCACTGTGTTGAGTGCGGTTCGGCTATCTCGCAACAATCCTCCGAAGTCATTCGCGATCGGCTGGCAGAATTGCCCGACGGTACCAAACTGGTCTTGATGGCTCCGATGATCCGTGGGCGTCGCGGCGAGCACCGTGACATCTTGGATTCGATTCGTGTGGCGGGCCTGATTCGTGCCCGTGTCGATGGCGAAATCCACGCGTTGGAAGACATCCCCCCGTTGGCTGCCAAAAAGAACCACACCATCGACGCTGTGGTTGATCGATTGGTGATTCGCGAAGACATCGAATCGCGTTTGACCGAATCGATCAGCTTGGCACTGCGACTGAGCGGCGGCATGATCGCGACACTGATTCAAAACGACGCGGGTGATTGGGACGAAGCCATCTACAACACAGCGATGGCCTGTGCTGATTGCGGCAATAGCTTCGAGGAAATCGAACCGCGGACCTTCAGCTTTAACAGCCCCTACGGTGCGTGTCCCAGCTGTGATGGGATCGGCAAAGTCGGCGAAAAAGATCGCGAAACCGTTTGCCCGGTCTGCCAAGGTGGACGACTTCGCGCCGAAGCTTTGGCGGTAACGATCGATTCCAAATCCATCGTTGATCTAACGGCACTCCCACTTTCACGGGCGGCCGAGTGGTTGGGAGAGATTGAAACGAGCCTGTCAGAGCTTCATCAACGTGTTGCACGTCCAATCTGTATCGAAGTCGTGCGGAGGTTGACGTTTCTGCAGCGCGTCGGCGTTTCATATCTGACTCTTGATCGTGCTGCGCATACACTGAGCGGCGGCGAATTGCAGCGTGTGCGATTAGCGACCAGTATCGGGAGCGGCTTGGTTGGCGTGTGCTATGTGCTGGACGAACCGTCGATTGGCCTGCACCCGGCGGATCATGATCGGTTGATTCAGTGCATTCGCGATCTGCAACAGCAAGGCAACACGTTGGTTGTGGTGGAGCACGACGAAGCGACCATGTGGGCAGCCGATGTTTTGATCGACATTGGGCCTGGCGCCGGCAGCGGGGGAGGGCAACTGATCGGGATCGGTACGCCGCAGGAGATAGCCGCAGATAAAAAAAGTCTGACGGGTCAGTACTTGTCGGGTACGCGCCGCATTCCGATTCCGTCAACGCGTCGGCCTCAGTCAAAGAAGTGGCTGACGATCAAAAATGTCAGAACGAACAATCTGAAAGACGTGACGCTGAAACTGCCTCTGGAGCAGCTCATTGGTGTCAGCGGTGTGTCCGGAAGCGGCAAAAGTTCACTGATCAACGACACGCTGTATCCGGCGTTGGCCAAGAAACTGGACCTTGTCGCGCCCGCACCAGGGCCGCACAAAAGTTTGCTTGGGAGTCAGCACATCGACAAACTGATCGTGATCGACCAAGCCCCGATCGGCCGCAGTCCTCGTAGTTGCCCAGCGACTTATGCAGGTGTGCTGGACGAAATTCGCAAAGTGTTTGCGGCCACCCGGGAAGCGAAAACGCGTGGCTTTAAAGCCGGGCGATTTAGTTTCAACTCCGCCGATGGTCGCTGCGAACTTTGCAAAGGCCATGGAGCGGAGCGGATCGAGATGAATTTCTTGAGCGATCTGTTTGTCACTTGTACACGCTGTGGCGGTCGCCGATTCAATCGTCAAACGCTCCAGGTTCGTTTCAAAGACGCCAGCATCGCGGATGTTTTGGACATGACCGTCGACGAATCGGTGGAATTCTTTCAGGACGTCCCCAAAGTGCTCCGGCTCGTTCAATCGCTTCAGGCTGTCGGGCTGGGATACATCCACTTGGGGCAATCCAGCACAACGCTTAGCGGCGGCGAGGCGCAGCGAATCAAACTGGGGACTGAATTGGCCAAGTCGTCGACCGGAAGCACGTTGTATTTGTTGGATGAACCGACCACCGGCTTGCACTTTGCAGATGTCGAACGCTTGTTAGGTGTGCTGCAGCAATTGGTCGATGCGGGCAACACGGTCATCGTCATCGAACACAACTTTGACTTGCTGGCGGCTTGCGATTGGATCGTCGATTTGGGGCCGACGGGCGGCGAAGATGGCGGCTATCTGCTGGCCGAGGGGCCTCCCGAAACGATCGCGGACGTGCGGGACAACGCGACCGGAAAATTCCTTAAGCAGATTCTGGCTGCCGGAAAACAGGGCTAATTCGCGAACCTGCCTTTCTCTATGGGCCCTATTGCTCCCAGATTCGCATTGTGGCCGCTTTTGATTTATGGCTACTATCCCCAGCAGTCATTCTGATGCTACCGATCCATTGCGACGCACCAAGGAAGGTCTCGCTGTGTCTGCCCAAGTCAAACATGAACCTACCGATGATCGCGATCGGTTTCCGACGACGATGGTCGATCGATTGCGATCGATTCGAAATTCGGTACTGGCCGAAGGGCAAGCGATCGAGCGCGCTGCAAAATCGTTGACCACCGAAGCGGTACGCGCCGCCGAAATGACCGCGCAATGTGATGGCTGCGTGATTGTCACGGGAGTCGGCAAGGCGGGTTTGGTCGGGCAAAAACTGGTCGCGACTCTCGCCAGCACAGGCACGCCCGCACACTTTTTGCATCCGTCCGAAGCGGTTCACGGTGATTTGGGCCGAGTACGCGAAAGCGATTTGGTCTGGGCGATTTCCAATTCAGGCCGTAGCGAAGAAGTGGTTCGCATCGCAGATCATTTACGAGAACATGCCACCGCGCTGGTCGCGATTACCGCTGGCGAAGACAACCCATTGGCGATCGCGGCGGACTGTGTCGTCGCAATCGGCAAACACCAAGAAGCCTGTCACAACGGATTAGCACCAACCAGCAGCACGGCGGTGATGATGGCGGTCGGTGATTCGATTGCATTGTTGGCCAGTCGGCTTCGCCGATTCACGCCACAGGATTTCGCAAAATTTCATCCCGGTGGTTCGCTGGGACGCAAGCTGGCTCGCGTCGAACAATTGATGCGGCCGATCGACGCTTGCCGAATCGCATCGGACAGCGTTTCGATTCGCACGGCCATCGTGACCAGCTCCCAAACAGGGCGTCGCTCCGGTGCGGTCATGTTGGTCGATAACGACGGTTCGCTGGCAGGAATTTTTACGGACAGCGATTTGGCCAGACTGCTAGAAACGCGACGTGAAAACGCGTTGGACGAATCAATTGCATCGCAAATGACCCGCCAGCCATCGACGACCAATACCGGTGCAACCCTCAGCGAAGCGATGGCGTTGATGTCGCATCGCAAAATCAGCGAGTTGCCGGTGGTTGATCACGCCAATCGCCCGATCGGAATGCTGGACATCACTGACCTTGTGTCATTAAACGACTCTGGCGACGCCGCGACGATTCCGATCAATCCGACGCGTTAGGGCGTCATCGTCAGCATCCAAACATCACTTCTAAGATCTTGCATTCATGCCGTCACTGCTTCGTTCCGATTCCGATATCGCTAATTCCATCACCTGCATCATTTCCGATGTCGATGGCGTGTTGACCGATGGCCGTATCATTTACGACGGCAAGGGAGTCGAGAGCAAGCAATTTCACGTTCGTGACGGACTGGGGATCAAGCTGTGGATGCAGAGCGGGTATGAGTTTTGCATTTTGACGTCACGGCAAAGCACGATAGTCGAAAAACGCTCGGCAGAGCTTGGCATCAAACACGTCGCCCAAGGGCATGCCGAAAAAGGCGCCACCGCTCAGTCGATGATGGATTCGCTGGGCTGCAGCGCAGAACAAGTCTGCTACATCGGCGATGATTTGCCTGACATTCCGGTCATGAACAACGTAGGGCTAGCCGTCGCCCCGGCCGACGCAGCCAATGACGCTCGTGACGCTGCTCATTGGATTTTGAAATCTGGTGGCGGCGAAGGCGCCGTTCGCGAATTAGTCGAACGATTGTTGCGTGCCAAGAAGCAATGGGAGGCCTGCGTGCCCAGCTAGTTGCACTAGCTACGGCGCGAAAGTGCATCCATGTTCCGAAACATTGCTCATTACTTCTTAGCTCTGGTCGTGCTGTCATCGTGCGCGCTGATGTACGATTCGTTTTCCAAACGATGGTTACTGCCGCCGGTGGTTGAAACGGTTGAAATTGTCGATCACAAACCACAAAACAACGACGACTTGGGTGACATTTTCCCGGACGGCGCGTGGCAACGCGGACTCTGCAAGAAACTTAAGACGGCCGATGGCGAACTGCTGTTCCAGCATTGGGAACAAATCGCTGACGACCAGTGGAAACTCTGGCCCATCACGTTAGTGGTCGGCCGTGGCACAACGGATCAGCCCAACCCTGAACCAATCATTCTGGAAGCCGCCGAAGGAGCCGAGATTCGATTTACCGAATCATTGGACATGATGAGCGGCGGTGCGCCGCCAATCGAACGCGGACGCATGATGGGAATCGTCGAAATTCGCCGTCCCACGGTGGATCCCAATAAGAGTCCGCTGTTGATTCGCACGTCCAATGTTGGAATCGACAATCGCAAAGTATGGACCACCGAACCGATCCGATTAGAAATGGGCGAGACCCGGATGGTCGGTCGCGACTTGACGTTGCATCTGGCCGCTTCGGCCGGATCCGATCAAGGTGGCAGTGGTGCGGCGGCGATTTTGGATCGCATGGAACTGATTTACTTAGACGAGTTCATCATTCCGTTGGAAAAGAACTCGCTCGCGAAAAGCCAGCAGAAACAATTTGATTTACCTGCGCCTTTGCCGGCCATCGAAGGCGAAAAAGAACTGACTCGGCTCGCTGATTTCGGATCGGTTCCCGAGACTGCGGTCGTCACCAAGGAAGCCGCCGCCTTTGTCAAGCTAAACTGCGATGGACGCGTTGAGTATGACTTTGCGTTGGACCTGCTTTCACTGCGGGAGCACGTCTCGCTTCAGCATCACGTACCCGGTGTAGCAGACGACCAATTTGAATGCGAATCGTTGGAGCTGAGTTTTCGCGAACCCGAAAACCGAAATCTGCCGCGCGTCAGCGCCCTGGACTGGCTTAGCAAAATTGACGCGCAGGGCACGCCCGCCGTCATTGACTTGCCCAGTCTGGACTGTCGTATTACGGCCGATCGCATTGAACTTGATGCTCTCGGCGGATTGTTACGTGCCAGCGGTGGTAAAGGCGTCGAGATTCGACGTGGTACGTTGTCTGCTCAATTGAGTCAGCTTTCCTACCAGTACAATCCCGAAACCCCCGGAGCGATTGGAACGATCGACACGTTTGGCTGGGGCATCGTCAACGTACTGGATCCAGAACTTCCGGTTCGCCAGTTCCGATGGTCAGACAGCTTCAAACTACAGCCGATTGGCACACCGCTGCCCGGCAAGTTAGACAATGATCTCTCGATCCAAGTCAGCGGTGACGTGCAGGCCCGATTCACCGATGGCGGTGATTTTCGTTCCGATGCAATCGATGGTGTACTGCGAGCGGTCACGGTGCCTAGCGATGCAAGCAGTTTGGGCGTCGCGGGAGCAACCAGCGAATCCAAGCAAACCATTCGTCCCGACCGTTTTCAAGCGATCGGCAACGTGCATCTAAACAATGCCGCCGTGAATGCAAAGACTCAGCGGTTGGTGCTCTTTTTCGTCGACGAACCCAATCCAGAAGTGATCACGGAGCCGAACGGTCAAACGGATCCTGCTCCCAACAGTCCACTGCGACAATGGGTTGCTCAGCCAACCGATCAAGATCAACCGAAACAGCCTGTCGCTAGGAAGATACCGAAAGTCACCGGCGACGAAATCGCCGCCAAGCTTCGGATGAATGAAAGCGGTGTCAGCGTCAAGGATCTAAGCGTCGCGGGCAATGTCGAACTGATTCATTCCATCGAAGCCGGTGGGCAAACCTTGCCAGCCGAACTGACGGGGAGTGAATTGCTTTTGACCAGCGAAGCCGGCAAAGACGTGCTGCAATTGGGAAGTCGTCCCGGTGTTCCATCGGAGTTCAAGCTCGGCGACGGTTACTTCATCGGTCCCCAAATCAACATCTGGCCCAGCGACAATATCGTGCGCATCGAAGGCGCCGGGCAGTTTCAGATGCCAAGTGCCATTCTTCCGCAGTCACTCTCGGGTGACCGCCCGGATAAAGTTCGTTGGACCAAACCGCCGAACTGTAAATGGAACGGCGAGATGATTTTCGACGGCAAGACAGCGGTGTTGACCGATGGAGTGGACATTACGGCGGAATTGGTCAACCAGGGAAAACCTTGGTCGATTCACATGATCGGTGATCGATTGGAACTAGTGCTGCTGGAAAACATTGAATTCGGCGAAGCCCAGTCGCTTCGCGGAGCATCGATCCAACAAGTGACGTTGCTGCAAAGCGAAGATCAGCCGGTGCTGGTTCAAGCCGAACAATTCGCAGCCGACGGAGTGCGTGAAGCTCGGCATGTGATGCAAGCGCCCCGGTTAATGCTACTTCCCGGCGGAGGCGGCAAGCTAATCGGTGCTGGTCCGGGGTGGTATCGATCTTGGATGTATGCCGATGCAAAAGGCCCGCTGTCGCCATCCGATGCGAAGACCCAAGCCAATGCAGGGTCGACCAAAAGCCGCAGTTTGATGGGCGTTCACTTGGTCTACCACCAAGCGATGCAAGGCGATCTAGCGAATCGATCGCTGTCGTTCTTGCGTGGAGTGCGTGTGGGTGTCAAGCAAGTTGTCGATTGGCAAGATACATTTGATGCGCATCAGATGGATTCCATTTCCGATGGCGAGTCTACAGTCGATTGCGACACGCTTCAGTTGACGGTCGCGCCGGGGATGGAAAACCGTCCCAACATTCCGGGAATCAGCACTCCTTGGGAAATGAAAGCGCAGGACGGAGTCGTTTTTCGATCTCGCAGCGAACAAGGCTTGCTCGAAGGAACCGCCGCGAGAGCCGTTTATTCGTCTTTGAAAGACTTGTTCACGCTGGAAGGTGCTCCCAGTCGCGGGGCGGTGATTCGTAAAACCGAAGCCAACGGCAAAACGGGACCGAATATGACTGTCCGAAAGATGACAATTCGGCCCAAAACTCTCGAAATCGTCGACATGGTTTTGGAAAGATTCAGCGCGGGCAATTTACCGCAACGAGAAAATCGTTAACGGCAACCCGGTGCTTTAGTCAGCTTGCCTCGATTTGATCAGCTACGTTTCGGGCTTTGCGTTGACCCTCTGCACGCAGTCACGGTAAGATATCGAAACGATTCGTGACCGTTTTTCTCGCTTGGTTTTACGCCCGCCATGTCGTCCATTCGATTGTTGCTCAATCCCACTCGGACGGCTAAGCAAGGCGTGCAAGTCAATATCGGGAAATTCAGTGACGAATACATCCAAATGACTACCACGCTGACTTGTCATGCCGATGACATGGCCGCGATTGGTGTTTCGGATGGCGATTCCGTTCGCGTTCGCACTGAACATGGTGAAGCCCAGTTTACGTGCGTCCAAGGCAAGGTGCCCGAAGGGATGGTTTTTGTTCCGTATGGTCCACCGACGTGCAAGTTGATGGGCGGCGATACCGATGGTACCGGTATGCCGACCAGCAAAGGCTGGGAAGTCGACGTGGAACCAGTTCAATAGGAAAACACCATGCTCAATGATGCCGAAGCAGAACCAGAAAAGGATCTGTCGGGTCCCGATTCGCCCCACTTTCAGTTGCCTGCCGGCGTGGACGACGCGGTCGAAAAAGTGGACGGATGGGAAGAAGTTGCCGAAGGCCGTTTCATGCCGCGACGAGTCCGCGGAAGTTGCCATGGCCGTGCGCTTGGTTGAACGTTCACCGTTCCCGCATCCGGTTCGGATGCCGACAACACGTGTGACGATCAGTAACCGTTTCGAGTTTGGTCCCCGAATTTGGCTTTTCCACTGAGCCTGAATTGGATTTGGCCGGTATCTCAAACGCGCGAATCCTAGTAGCCGCAACTCTTTTTTGGGCCAGCCATGAGCGAACTTAAAATCATCAACAACGCGACGTGCACTTTTTGCGGATGCGTGTGTGACGATATCCAGCTGCACAGCGATGGCAACCGAATTCACAAAGCAGTCAAAGCTTGCGTGCTCGGCAAAGCCTGGTTCTTAAATCACACGGGCGACAAGAAGTATCCCGACGCGATCGTCGATGGCAAAGAAACTTCGGTCGAAGAAGCGATCCAGGTCTCGGCGGATTTGCTTTATGACGCGGACATGCCGTTGGTTTACGGCATGAGCAATACGACTTGCGAAGCACAAAAGGAGTGTGTGGCGTTGGCGGACCAGCTTTGTGGTCTGCTCGATAGCCACACATCGTTGTGACACGGTCCGACCGAAATCGCAGCCCAGTTGGGCGGCAAAGTCACTTGTACTCTCGGCGAAGTCAAAAACCGTGCTGACTTCATCACTTACTGGGGCGGTAACCCGGCAGAATGTCATCCGCGTCACTTCACTAAATATTCGCTCATGCAAAAGAGCAAGCACCTACCGGCGGGCCGCAAAGACCGCACGATGGTGTTGGTCGATATTCGCGAAACCAAAAGCGTCAAAGCGTCCGATGTCTTTTTGCAAGTTCGGCCTGGAAAGGACTTTGAATTGATCACGTTGCTCCGAGCGATGCTGCGTGAACAAAAAGTCACGGACGACCAAATTGCCGAAACTGGACTCACACGAGAACAATGCGTCGACTTTCTGGACCGCGCCAAAGCGGCCAAGTTCGGTGTGTTTTTCTTTGGCATGGGATTGTCCATGACGCGTGGAAAACACATGAATTCGGCAGCTCTACTGACGCTGGCCGCCGAGCTCAATGCGTTTACCAAATTTGTTGCGATGCCGATGCGAGGCCACGGCAACGTAACGGGCGCTGATGTGATCATGCGATGGCAAACGGGCTATCCGTTCGGTATCACGTTCAACCGCGGATACCCCCGGTACAATCCGGGCGAATTTTCGACCGTGGACGTGCTGGTGCGTGGTGATACCGATTGTGCATTTATCATTGGTGCCGATCCGGGCGCGACAATGCCGCAGCCAGCGATCGATCACATGGCCAAGGTGCCCACGATCGTGTTGGACCCGCACGTGACGCACACCAGCAAGCTTGCCAAAGTCCACATCACGACCGCTCCTGCGGGCATCGCCGCACCCGGCACTGCTTACCGCATGGACGAAATTCCACTGCCACTTAAACCAGCGATCGATTCGCCGTACCCATCGGACGAAGAGGTTGTGCGTCGGATCAATGAAGCGGTCGCACAGAAAGCCGATTGGCTGGGAACACGTCCGCAGTCGATCCAACATCAACCGATTAGTTAACTACCCAACCTCGCGTTCCGATCCGAAGTGCCAAGCCTCGATCCAACGAGGCTGAATCGATTCACTAAACAAAATTGTTCGACTCGGCGTCCGACCAGACGCTGCGTGTCGCTTGGCAGCCAGCTAAGACCGCCTTTTACCTAACCATTTTTCTGAGTTTCAACATGCTGCGTGTCACCGGCGGAAAAGTTTTTGATCCGGCCAACGGAATCAACGGGGAAGTGCGCGATCTATGCGTCGACCAAGGTCGCTTTGTTGGCTCGGTCGATGGAGGCAAGACCATCGATGCCACGGGCATGGTGATATTCCCGGGCGGCGTTGATGTTCATACTCACGTCGCGGGGGGATCAATCAACTTTGCCCGCGCGATGACGCCCGAAGACCATCGCCGCACTCAAGCATTCATTCGTACAAAGACGCGGCGTAGCGGAATCGGTGGCATGGCGCCCACGACGTTTGCCACAGGGTATCTGTATGCAGGAATGGGGTTCACGACGGTCAACGAAGCTGCCGTGCCAGTGCTGTCGGCACGACACACGCACGAAGAGCTGAGCGATATTCCAATCGTCGACAAAAGTTCGTTGGTGTTGATGGCCAACAACGAAATTCTGTTGGATTTGATCGAAAAAGGCGAACTCGAACGTGCTAAGCAAGTGCTGGCGTGGTACGTCAGTTCTGCCAAAGCCTACGGGGTCAAAGCGGTCAATCCGGGCGGAGTCGCAGCTTGGAAATACGGTAACGATGCCAAGACGCTGACCGAGACAATCTCAGGCTACAAAACCCTGACGCCTGGCAATGTGGTGACGAATTTGGCCAAGCTGGTCGATGAACTCGGCTTTCCGCATCCGATCCACTTGCACTGCAACAATCTGGGAGCGCCTGGCAACATTTCGACGACCATCGAAACGATGAAGCACTTGGAAGGTCATCGCGCTCACTTGGCTCACCTTCAGTACCACGCGTACGGCGGTGACGATTGGACGACCATGCGATCCGAGGCGGCTCAGTTGGCTGAGTATTTCAACGCACACCCCAATATGACCACCGACGCAGGGGCGGTTTTGTTTGGCGACACGGTTACCATCACAGCCGATGGACCTTGGCAGCATTTGTTGTACAAGTTGACCGGTCGCAAGTGGGGCAACTTGGATGTGGAAAACGAAACCGGTTGCGGCATCGTTCCCTACACCTACAAGCCCAGCAACTTGGTCAACGCTGTCCAGTGGGCTGTCGGACTGGAGTTGTTGCTGTTGATTGACGATCCGTGGCGAGTCTTTCTGTCGACGGACCATCCCAACGGAGCGTGTTTTTGGCGATACCCCGAAATCGTGAAGCTGTTGATGTGTGCTGATTTTCGCAACGAATGCATGCGGAAACTTCCGGTATCGATCATGAACAAGATCACGCTTCCAGAGATTACGCGTGAGTACACGCTGTACGAAATCGCCACGATTATGTCAGCGGGGCCAGCACGAGCGTTGGGATTGAAACAAAAAGGCAACCTTGGCATCGGTGCCGATGCCGACATCGTGATCTACAACCAAGAAGACGATGTTGAACACATGTTTGGTCACCCGCGTTATGTGATCAAAGGCGGCGAGGTGGTGATCGAAGAAGGCGAGATTCGCGAAACACCGGACGGGCGTGAATTTATCGTTCAGCCGAAATACGAATCGGATACCGAAGCGTTTCTGCAGCCGCTCTTTGAAGAACTGTACACCATGCAGTTCGAGAATTATCCCGTCGAAATGGAACGAATCGAGCATCCTGACATTCAAGAGTGCGTACCGGTCGAATGAGCACAATTACATTAACGCTAAAAGAATCGCCTTCGGTACCATTGGAAACGGAGGTCATCACGCCGGACACGGTTGCCGATTTGTCGCGATCGGAAATCGCTGCGCTAACGGTCTACCACGGAAAGCGTGTTTGCCGGTTAGACGACTTCTTTGATATCGATGGCGAAAAATCAGAGCACATCGAAATCCACGGCGACCTTCACCGTGTCCGCATGATCGGCAAAGGAATGAGCCGTGGCAGTTTGTCGATTACCGGCAACGTGGGCATGCATTTGGGAGCCCAGATGTCTGGTGGAACGATCACGGTCAACGGCAACGCTAGCGACTGGATCGGTGCGGAAATGACCGGCGGCCTGATTCGCATTCACGGCAACGGCGGCGGACAGATCGGAGCCGCGTACCGAGGGAGTTTGGCAGGGATGCGAAACGGCACGATCCTGGTCGACGGAACAGCGGGGCTGGAAGTCGGCATGCGAATGAAACGCGGCACAATCGTGATCGGCAAAACCGTGCGAGATTTTGCGGGACTTCAAATGAAAGGCGGCACGATTGTGATGCTGAGTGGTGCGGAGATTCGCACGGGAGCTTGGATGAATCGGGGCACGATCATTTCGTGTCAGCCGACGCAGGTGATGCCCACGTTCGCGTACAGCGGGGCGTACAATCCGACGTTCGTCAACGTTTACGCCAAGCACTTGACTCAGTATGGAATTGACTTGCCATACAAAGTGTCGGCCGGGACTTACAGTCGCTACGCCGGTGACATGGGCGTCAGCGGAAAAGGCGAACTGCTGGTTTGGAATCCGGTTTGAACCAATGCTTGCGGGGCACGCCCTGCATCGGCTGCCAGCTTTATTTCTCGCCCGAGATGGATTCTGCGATGTTCTGGGCGTGATCGCGAACACGATCGTACGCGTTCAACGCCGCCAAGAAAGCGACGCTGACTTGGGGGGCAATCTCGCCATTTGAAAGATCGTCCAAGTGAGTTCGTCGAAGCGTTTTGATTTCGACTTTGATGCGTTTGGAGGCAGGATCACTTTTGACGGCGATATTCTTGTTGCCCGACATTAGTGCGGCGTTGATCGCCGACAGGTATTCCGCCAAGTGCTGATTCAGTTGGTTCAGCTCATCGCGTTGTTGCTGGGAATACCGAAGTCCGTCTCGCCGCAGTTTGCGATCGAAACGATTCAGATTGACGATGTAATCGCTGATCGATTCGTACTCGTCGGCCATCCGAAGCTGCAATCGGGCTTCGTCCGCTACCGAGTGCGGCACGCTTCCGGAGATCAAATTGGTGATAAAGACCGCCATTTCGTCGTGGATCGAGTCGAGAACTTGCTCGCGTTGTTTCAATCGATCGCCCAGGGCGGCATCTTGTTCGTCCTGTTGTGTCAGGTCGCTCAGCCAGACAAGCATCTTGTCGCAGCCGTCGCCCATGCGTTGGATTTCTTTGCGAGATTGTTCGATTGCCAAAAGTGGCGTTTCCAGCATTCGGATATCCAGATCCGTCAGACGAGCTTTCTCCTTGAACTCTTTGCCCGGCACCAGCCAATTTAGCATTCGGACAAGGATGCCCGCGAACGGCAAGAACATCAGTGTATTGACGACGTTAAAAATAGAGTGGGTCGCTGCGATTGCCGCTGTTGTATTGGGGTAGGTCGTTGATTGTTTGCCCGTGTCCGGATTCGTCTCGACGACCGCTTGTCCCACGTCAGCTTGCAGAAACCAGTTCTCCAACCAAGATCCTTCCAAGAAGGATCCCTTGATAAAGGATCCTTCGACCAGCCAGGGAATGAAGCTCACGTACCACTGGAAAATCGCTGTGATCCAAAGCACGCCGATGATGTTAAAGATCACATGAAAGTAGGCTGCCCTGCGTGCATTGGTCGTCGCACCTAGCGAAGCCAAGAACGCTGTGATGGTCGTTCCGATGTTTTCGCCCAGCACCAATGCCGCGGCGGTTTCGTAGCCGATAATGCCTTCGGTCGCCAGCGAAATCGTGATTCCTAGCGTGGCCGATGATGACTGAACCATTGTCGTCAGCAGGCATCCGACCAATGCGCATTTCAATACGCCCCAGTACGTGTCCGCAGTAAACGCTTGAAACCAAGCTTCAAACTGCGGCATTTCTTTGATGATCTTGCAGGCATCTTTCATGATCTCCAGGCCAAAGAAAACCATTCCGACGCCCATCAGGGCCAGAGCCCAGTAACGCCAAAGTTCGCGCTTCGAGAAAAGGTAAATGAACGCGGTCGCCCCTAGAAGCGGCAGACCGTATTTGCCCACTTTCAACACCAAGATCCAGCCGGTGATCGTGGTCCCAATATTGGCGCCCATAATCACGCCGACCGCTTGAGACAAACCCATCACGCCGGAGTTGACGAATCCAACAACCATGACCGTGGTCACGCTACTGGACTGAACCACGCAGGTCACAATCACACCCACAATGACGGCGAAGAAGCGGTTGCCAGTCACCATCGCGATCATCCGTCGCAAACTAGCTCCAGCGACCGCTTGCATGCCTTCGGACATGTTTTTCATGCCCAACAGGAAAATGCCCAGCCCGCCGATAAGCTCCATCGTTAGTGTTAAAAGATCGGAAAAGTCCAAGGTGCAGAATCCTGTGCCAGAATGGTATCGAGAGGGCGGGGCACGAATGTTAAGTCATACTCTTGGCAGGGTTAAGATGGGGGTGGGGCAATTGCTACATGTCGAGACGTAATTCCTTAAAACACGATAGAAACGAAGGTTTTCGCGTTTGCGAAAGTCTGGGAAATCCGGCCAGAACGCCCCTGTACGGACTCGGTTTTGGCGGGGCCTATCCCGGGCGCGGGCCGTGGATCGGGCACTGGGATTTTGGTCGCTGGGACATTGGACACTGGAACAGACTTGCACACTGGGATGTTGCACACTGGGATGTGGGGGCCGGAACTGGGGGCCGGAATCGGGAGATGCAGCTCCGAGATGTGAACGGGTGTCCTTACGCGACAACTACCGCCGCCGTGTTCAGCTTCGACACGGCTTAATCGCCCAGGACTAAATCGCACACCAGCCACCGGTCTGATCGGGCTGCGTGGCGGTACCAAATCGATTCAAGTTGATCGGGTTTGTGAGTTTGGAAGCGGCAATTCCGATCGCGATCGGGTGCATCTGCACAGGCAACTGGATGTGCGTTGGGGACACACTGCGAGCGAGTCATTTGGACTTGCTGATTCGATTGAAAGTGTCGGTGGACTGAACGGTGAGTTTCCGTTCTGATAACGTCTCGATAGAAATTTAGTTTCGGGGATCACGGGAACAGTCGAAGGCAAACAAGATGGATTTGAATGAGCAAGATTTGGTTGATTTGGGCATCGCTGAACTAGGAATTACCGTCAAGACAGTCCTGCGTAACACGTCCCCTTCGCAGCTCTACGAAGAAGCGATCCGCGACGAACCTGGCACTGCGATTTCAAATGCCGGTGCCTTGATCGCGTACTCCGGATCCAAGACAGGTCGTTCGCCCAGCGACAAACGAGTTGTTCGAACGGCCGAAACCGAAGGCGATGTCTGGTGGGGACCGGTCAACATCCCGTTGGACAAACACGGGTTCGACATCAACCGCGAACGCGGCATCGACTATCTGAACACTCGCAAAAAACTTTACATCGTCGATGGCTACGCGGGTTGGGATCCCAAGTACCAAATCAAAGTTCGGGTTGTTTGTGCGCGTCCCTACCATGCGTTGTTCATGCACAACATGTTGATTCGTCCAACGATGGAACAGCTGAAAAGTTTTGGCAAACCAGATTGCACGATCCTGAATGCTGGCGCGTTTCCTGCAAATCAGCACACGACCGGGATGACGTCCAAAACAAGTGTTGACCTGGATCTGGACGCCAGAGAAGTCGTGATCCTAGGAACAGAGTATGCCGGGGAGATGAAGAAAGCCGTTTTCACGTTGATGAACTATCTGATGCCCAAGCAGGAAGTTTTGTCGATGCACTGCAGTGCGACTGTCGACAACAGCAACGAAAATGCCACGGTGCTATTTGGTCTTTCCGGAACCGGAAAGACAACCTTGTCGGCCGATCCCCACCGACAATTGATTGGCGATGACGAGCACTGTTGGAGCGACGATGGAGTTTTTAATATCGAAGGCGGCTGTTATGCGAAAGCCGTGTACCTGACACGCGAAGCAGAGCCGCAGATTTTCGACGCACTGAAATTCGGGGCTGTTTTGGAAAATGTGGTTTACGATCAGGCCGATCACCACGTGGATTTTCGGAACACGTCGGTCACCGAAAACACGCGTGGATCCTATCCGATTGAGTACATCGACAATTCGGCAATCCCGTGCCTGGCCGGGCACCCCAACAACGTGATCTTTTTGACATGTGACGCGTTTGGCGTTTTGCCGCCGGTTTCGCGGCTCAATCCAGCCGAAGCCGAGTATCACTTTATCAGCGGATACACGGCCAAAGTCGCCGGTACGGAAATGGGCGTGACGGAGCCGCAGGCAGCATTTTCGCCTTGTTTCGGCGGCCCGTTTTTGGTTTGGCATCCGGCGAAGTATGCCGAATTGCTTTCGGAAAAAATTGGGCGACACAACGCAAACGTTTGGCTGGTCAATACAGGATGGACTGGCGGAGCGTACGGCACCGGTGAACGCTTTAGTCTGAAATACACTCGGGCCATCATCGATGCGATTCACTCGGGGCAACTCAAAGATGCGCCGTCTACACCGGATCCAAACTTTGGTTTCGATGTCGTGACGCAGTGCGAAGGCGTGCCCAGCGAGTTGTTGGTACCGCGACAGACGTGGAAAAGTCAGGCCGATTACGACGCAACGGCGGCGAAACTGGTTGTCTTATTTCAAGAAAACTTTAAGACGTACGCCGAAGGTGTTCGGGCTGAAGTCTTGGCGGCCGGCCCGCAGGCGTAGTCGCACCCGTAAGCAAATCAGCCAGCGAAGGGCTGGCCGATCAACCTATCGGCCGGATTGTTTTTTCAGCTGGCGATACCGCAAGATCGACTGCCGTTTGGATTCGGCATACTGGCGATCGAGCGGATGCAGTTCCTTGAGCGGTTTGCGGAGCAGCTTTCCCGCTTGGGTCGTGATCAATATGTAGCTGCTGCTGACGCCGAGCGGTTTGCCAACTGCGATGGTCGCGCCGGTGTGATCTCGCCAAGATCGGATCTCGAATCGCGGCCGCACCGGACCCGGGTTTTGAGCGTCGCTTTTGTCTGGGACTTGTCGAGTGTGCGACGTGTTCGGGACCGAAATCTCTGGGGCTGATTCGGCTTCGCTTCGCGGCATTTCGCGGACCATTTTCTTGGCTTGATGGCCATCATTCTGTGTTAAGACCAATGACCGGACCGCGATTGGTTGTGCGGACCGTTTGCCTGCTTCCCTGTTCAGATGCCGACCGATTTGCGACAAGGCCAGCTGCCCGCTTGCGATCTGAGTCGTAAGAGCCACGCAGGCGATCGAAAGCAAAGCGACACGTCGTTTCATGGCAGCGGCTGATTGGTGGCAGGAGCTGGGAGGCGAAGAGGTTACGTTTCCAGCGTACCACTGGGCACGACGATCTCAGGCCAAATGCCGACAAAGTCACGCATCCGGGCGTTGGGCTCGCCTGATCTTCCACACAGCAATCCTCAGGAGTGCAGTTGATGGAATCGATTCAATCCGCAGAATCATGACTTTGTCCTCGTTTGGATGCCATTTGGCTGTTCGAGGCTGGGTTGTCGCGGAAATACAGTGATTTTTGGGGCCTCGATCTAGGCCGTCGATCCGAGTTGGTTCGGATTTTGCTATGACTATCCCTTTCCGCGCCGATGTGCCAAGTTGGCAGCATTAGTCCCGTTCCTCCCCATCAACCAAGCCGCGATATGCGGTGGCGAGTGTATCTGTGTCCGAAGATCTCTACGAAGTGTTAGGCCTCAAACGTGATGCCTCCAAAGACGACATCAAGAAGGCTCACCGGAAGCTGGCGCTGAAGTTCCATCCTGACAAAAACCCCGACGACAAAGTCGCTGCCGATCGTTTCAAACGCGTCCAAGAAGCTTATGACGTACTAAACGACGAAGACAAACGGGCCGCCTACGATCGCTATGGAGCCGATTTCGAGAAAATCAGAGGGACGCAGTGGAATCCGGAGGCGGGCGGCGCTGGATTCGAGGGACTCGACATCGAGCAAATTTTCGGCGGTCGCGGTCGCGGCGGCCGAGGTGGCGGAGTTGAGTTCGAGGGAGGCTTTTCGGATTTTTTTGAACAGATGATGGGCGGTGGGCAAGGCCGCGGAGGTAGACCACAGAGTCGTCAAGCACCGCCGCAGAAAGGTGCCAATCTGCGTCACGAGCTTGAGTTGCCGTTGGAGCTTTCGATCACCGGTGGTGAGACGGAGTTTTATGTCAACGGAGAAAAACTCTCGGTCACTATCCCGCCAGGAGTCGCGTCGGGCGCAAAGATGCGCCTGCGGGAACAGGGCACCCCATCACCTAACGGCGGGCCACGTGGCGATCTCATTCTGTTGATCAAGATTTCTGACCACCCTCATTTTCGCCGAATGGGTCAGAACTTAGAACTGAAATTGCCCGTCACGATCGGCGAAGCAATGTTGGGTGCGAAGATCGAAGTGCCGACCCCAGCGGGAACGGTGGCGCTCACGATCCCACCAGGGACGAGCAGCGGCAAGCGTTTGCGACTGAAAGGTCAGGGCGTCAAAAACAAAGCGGGCAAAGCTGGTGACTTAATTGTCGAAGTCCAGATTCAATTGCCAGCCGTGATTGACGAAGCGTCACAAGATTTGATTCGTAAGTTTAGCGAAGCAAATCCACAGTCTTTGCGCGACGACTTGGCGTTGTAACGCGGGCGCCCAGCTGATCTCGCTATCGAGTGTGCGTCCTGGGATTCGTTAGACTGAAAGTCATGAAGCAAACCTTTTCAAAATCGCAGCGTGTCGTCCGTGGCGACGATTTTACGCTGATCATTCGACGCGGAGTCTGCGTTGCGGACGGCGTGCTGGTGATGTTTGCTGTCGCGTCCGATCCAGACGCCGGACCACGATTGGGGATTACCATTCCCAAAAAAGTCGGCAACGCAGTCTGTCGTAATCAATGGAAACGATGGATCCGCGAATCTTATCGCACGCAACAGCAGTCCGTGCCGCCGGGAATCGATATCATCATTCGACCTAAGAAAGATGCGAAACCGACCTGGGCGAGCATCAAAAAATCGGTTCCCAAACTGGCTGCCAAGGCGGCCAAGAAATTGGCTCGCATCTGAGTCGGCTTGGCGAAACTCCCCTGCCCCATCGTTTGAACCATCGAGACAATGATGACACAGTCTAAGCGACGACCCTGGTTGCTGGCGGAAAACAATTACGCCGACCTGCGCGATGCGGATATCGAAGTGGCTGTGATTCCCTTGGGCGCGACCGAACCGCATAACCTTCATCTGCCGTATGGCACCGACGTCTACGAAGCGACGGAACTTGCGACCCGCATCGGCGAACAGTCCTACACAGCGGGCGCGAAAGTTCGCGTATTGCCGACGATTCCGTTCGGTGTCCAGACCAACATGCGAAAGCTGCCTTTGGCGATTAACGTCAATCCTGCGACATTGGATCTGTTTTTGACCGATGTCGTTCACTCATTGATCGGATCAAACGTCAAGAAGATTTTGCTTTTCAACAGTCATGGTGGAAACGATTTTAAGCCACTGCTTCGCACCCTGGCCGGTCAAGACATCCAGTTGTTTTTGTGCGATTGGTTTCGCTTAGTCAACGATGTTTACGACTCCATTTTTGATCACCCAGAAGATCACGCCGGTGAAATGGAAACCTCGTTCATGCTTGCGCATTTTCCTCACTTGGTAGCTCAAAATGCGGACGGAACACTGACGGCCGATGATGGAGATGTTCGGGCAAACCGGTTCGAGGCGATAAACAAAGGCTGGATCCAGATCACTCGGCAATGGGATCTGCTGACGACCAACTGCGGATCCGGCAATCCTCATCAGTCCACTGTCGAAAAAGGCCACCAAGTGACAAAAGTGGTCGTCGACCGAGTCGCCGACTTTATCGTGGATCTTTCAGATTCAGAGCTGGATGCCGAGTTTCCGTTTTAAAGACGCGGGAGACCCGTCAAAAAAATCAGCCACCTCGGATGAGATGGCTGATCGGTTAACAACAGTCAAGTGCTGGTATTGCACTACGCCTTGCAAGCGGGGCAAACACAGTCGCCGCAAGTGCACACTTCGCCGTTGCAGCAATCGCAGCCTACTTCGCACTGTCCGCACTCGCAGCCGGCGTCCAGCGTGGAAGTCTGCTGGCTGTCGCCGGCAAGTACTCCGCAAGCACTTTCACTGCAGGCACCGTTACTGCAGCCGCTGTCACTGCAGGCACTGTCAGCACAGGCACTTTCGCAACAGGCGCCTTCACCGCAAGCGGCAGATCCCGTCGACGTGAAAGTTGTCGCTGCGGAATCGCACACTTCGCAATCCCCGGGCTCACAGCTTTCACAGCTGCAAACTTCGCCCACGCAGCACAGGCAATTGTCCTCGCAAACTCCGCATAGACAGCCATCGGCTGCCTGATCCACTGACGAGCTTTGAATCGCCGACGCTGTCGCAAGCAGTGGCAGGCACAAGTAAGCACATAGTAATAGTCGAGACATATTGGTTTCCTCGTATCAAAAAAAATAGATGGGCCGCGGACATTGTTGTCGTCGGCAAAAGTGTCGTCGAAACGCCTAGCGGCTATTTCACCCAACGACAAATCTGCGCGCAATGATCCTGCGCTATTCGATACGAGAGCCGCTCAAACGGGATCGCGTCGATCGACGCAATCCGGAACGGCGAATCAAATGCCAAATCGACTTGGCCTAGCGTGCCCGATGAAAGACTCTTTTCGGCGGGCGCTAAAAGACGAACAGAAAGTGTTTTGCAACAGGACAAGCCGCATTGGCATGTTTGCGACTGAATGTTGTCGCCCGAGGCGGGTAATTCGCAAGTCGATTTGACGCTGCAGCAAGACGACACGGATTGGCATTCGCAATCATTCGCCGTGGCAAGAGCCAACGAAGCCAATTCGGCCCGTTTGCAGCAACAGTTCGCAGTCGCAAGGGCTGGCCAAAACAATATCGCCAGCGCAGCCAACATAGCTGGCATTGTACGACCGGCTCGATAAAGTGCTTTGCGTGGGAACATTGGTCCTATTATAGGCAATTGCAAAAGCCGTCCGCCAGTTCATTTTGACAATGACGCTTAGACCGGGGGGATTGCCTGCGAAAATCGCACAATCCGAGCAAGACACTACGACAATCTGCATGCCAAGCGTCGTGTGGCCAGCACCTTGGCCGGAAGTGAAGCTGGTTTTTCCTGCTGGCTGAAATTTGCCAAATTCAATTCCTACACCAAATGACGCTGCGCTTCTTACCAAGCGGAGCCGCACTTCTGAGCGCCACACAGATGCACTTCGATTCCCAAGTTTTGTGCCATCGCGGCCCGCGTGAACATGGCCGCATCCGCGCTAGCGACATCGGTGCCATAGGCGACTTGAATGTGGTTTGCATGATGCCGAGCCATCATTTGATCGCGACTGACGCCGTAGCAAACGCCGTGCATGATCGGCCACTGCGGCGTGGTCGCATCCCAGCGTCGTTGTGTTTCTTCGGCTGGCAAGTCGATTGCTTTGCCCCGGCCGATGTCCATTTGCAAACGGTCGTTTTTGACAAAGATTCTTGACCACACGATCTCGCCTGCTTTCGCGATGCCGCGCAAAGTCGAACCGCCCAACGGAAAATACATCGGCGGCTGACGAAAACCTTCGCTGCCTGCCCATCCGCCGACGTGATGTTCGGCGGGCGCCGAACCCGAAATCTCGAAAACCCAAACATACTCATTCGTCGTTCCCGACTGATCCCAATCTGCCCACCTTAGGTCATGCAACGTGGTCTCGATCGGTTGCCCCAAAGCGGCGTGCACACGCTGTATCAATAACGCATCCAATCCAGCGCATTCATCCACTTCGTTGAAATGCGGCAACGGTTTGTCGCGGTACAGTTCGCGTTTTCCACAACGTGAGTGAACGGGCGGGCGTTGGGAACTATTGAGTGTGCCTTCGACCAAATCTGAAGCTGGCAGCAAATCCTTCAGGCCTTGCTGATACTGGATCCCAATGGTGTCGCATCCAAAGTCGTCTGCGATTCGCACCGCGGCAATGTACATTTTGCACTGCAACAAGATTTGCGCCTCCGTCAAATCCGTTGCTTCATCGCTGCCGATGTGGAATTTGAAACCCTGCTCCAGATACCACTGGTAGACCTTCTGTGCCTCTTCGTCGCTGACCTGAGTCGTCTCGAAATACAGAGCCGATTGACTGAGCCGCTCTTTGAAAACACCGACCGAGTGGAGCAAGTGATCAGGAATGATGGCGTTGAACATCCCCATGCAGCCTTCGTCAAAAACGCCCATGATCGCTTTGTTTGCCATCAGGTCGAATGCCAGTTCTTTGCCGGTTTCGGCCAACTGTGGATCGACGCGGTCGGGCTGGATTTCCGCGACGTGATTGATCGGATGAACGATCGCGCCCGACTGCAGCCAAGTCTTCAGCGAGTCAACGAATTTGGCGTCCGAAAAATCTTCGCCCCAAAGCGTCGAATAACTCACACCTGCTTTGGTAAGCGATCCATTTAGATTCAGCATTCCCACCAATCCGGGCCACTGTCCCGACCAATTTGCCACCGTCAGGATCGGCCCGCGATGAGTCGTCAGGCCGGCGAGAATGTGGTGCGAGTATTGCCAGACGGCTTCGGCGACAATCAGCGGAGCTTCAGGATCGATCGACTTGAATACATCCAACCCTTCACGCTGGCTGGCAATGAAACCATGCTTGGTTTCGGCACTGTATTGATGCGCTCGTTGGACGGAAAAACCCAGGCCCTGGACGGTTTCGATCAACTGTTTTTCCATCGCTTCCTGGGCGGGCCAGCAAGTCTGGTTGGCCGACAGCCGAAGATCACCGCTTGCGATTAGATAAACAGGACTGTTGGCAGTCATCAGCGTTTCCTTGGGTACGCGCGGAACAAACGCAACGGCTCAGCGGCAATTGCATGTGCCCAGTTAAAAATACCAGTGTAAGACGATGGCCCAGTGTAAAACTTTCTTGGTTTGGTGTGATCCCACCGACTTTGCGAATTGCGTCTGTCGTGGTCGCTGTGCGATTGCGTCACGTTGGTTCATCGGCAAAACTGGTCTTATGGCATACACGATCGTGGGCGTAATCGGACACATTGATCACGGCAAGACTTCTTTGGTCGCGGCGTTGACGGGGGTCGATACGGACACGCATCCAGAAGAAAAACGGCGTGGAATCACCATCGACCTTGGCTTCGCGTCCTACAAACTGGGCGACAACGAATTTGCGTTGATCGATGCGCCCGGTCACCAAAAATACATTGGCAATCTGCTGGCGGGTGTTTCCAGCATTGACTTGGGCCTGTTGGTCGTCGCGTGTGACCAAGGGATTCAAGAGCAAACACTGGAGCACGCAGCAATCCTGCAAAATCTAGGTGTCAAAAAACTGATCGTGGCTGTTTCTCGCATCGATCTCTCCGACGCCGACACGCTGGCGGAACTGACCGAGGAGTTGCAAGTCTTTTTGGCTGACTACGGGTTTGACGACATTCCTGTTTTGCCAATTTCGTCCGTGACCGGTTCGGGGCTGGACGAACTGAAAAACGCGTTGGCATCTGCCGCTCGGACCGATGTTCGCAGCGAATCCGGTTTTTTTCGCATGCCGATCGATCGAGTGTTCAGTGTTCCAGGTCGCGGTTGTGTCGTTGCAGGGACGGTCTGGTCGGGCAAAATCAACGTCGGTGATTTGTTGCAAGTCGCGGGCGATGCGACGGACGTGCGAGTTCGCGAGTTAGAGGTCCACGGCGAGTCGGTGCAAACGTCCAAAATCGGCCGGCGCACGGCGATGAACATCACGGGCGTTTCTGCCAATGACCTTCGTCGCGGTAATGAATTGGTGGCCGCTGGCAGTTTTCAAGCCGCGACGCAGCACGTGGTCGCGATCAATATGTTTCGTGACACGGCGGAGTTGAAGATTCCCGCGACCGTGCAGGTTCACACCGCTACGAATGCTTGCGAGGCACGCTTGACCGGAGTTCGCAAGCTGTCCCCTGCAGAACAAGCCGTGGTGGTCATCGAAACGGACGTGCCAATCGTGACGACGCACAGTCAGCAGTTTCTGTTGCGGCGTCCCTACCCAATTGGGTCGTTCGCCAGCGGCCGATTTCTTGCTTCGCTGACACAGCCTCGGTCGCAGAAGCGTGAACTTGTTGAGCTCGGGCAATCGCTGGTCGGACCAGATCACTTGAAACGTCTGATTGCATGGTGCGACTATTGGGGCGAGATCGACATCGATCCCGTCCAAATCGAACTGAACCTTGGCATCGATCGGTCAGCGATTGATCAGTTGGTTGCGCGAGGAGTTGCGTCGGGAGATCTTTTAGCGACAGGCCAGACACACATCGTCAGCAGTCGAACGGTCAGTCGATCGATTGCGTACGCGATGAAATTGCTGAAGACACAAGCCGATTTGTCTGAAGATGCGTGGATGATCGAAGAGTCGCTCGTCAAAAAACTTGAATCCACTGGTTCGCCCTCCGTCGCTCGGTTGGTGATCAACCAACTGGTCGACGAGAAGCAAATTGTGCGGTTGAACCATCATGTTGCGATCGCGACAGACGAAACGAAATTGTCTAAGAAGCAACGGGCAAGGATGGCTCAGGTAATCGATCTGTTCAAAGACACTCGCAAGCCGCCGACTCTAAAGGAAATTGCGGTCAAGTTGGATTGTTCGGCCGATGCGATCTCGTCGCCGGTGCGATTTGCGACTCAACAGCGAATCTTGACCGATCTGGGCAAAGGCTTCCTCTTTTCAACCGACGTTTTTCACGAACTGCTGGACGACCTGCGGGCACTTTTCGACGAACAAGCCGAGCGATCCGTGACCGAAATCAAAGATCGCTGGCAGGTCACGCGGAAACACGCCATTCCTTTATTAGAATACTGTGACAAAATGTCCTTGACGGTTCGCGATGGCAATCAGCGAACCGCGGGGCCCAGCCTTTGATGATCCAACTTTTTACGATCCATGCCTCTGATCCATTGGACGGAACGCCCCGTGACGAAGACCTCTTTCCTGGCAGTTTTTTTAGCGGCAGTGTTCCTAGTCGCTGGGAATGTTGCTCCGTTTCAGACCGTTGCTCGCGCGGATGAATCAAGCGGAGACACAACCGCTGGCAAAGCGGGCAGTCGCACCTTTCAGTTGGACTATGGATTTGAAGTCGACGGGTTGCACGAGGGCGACGAAGTCAAAATGTGGCTTCCGATTCCGCAAAGCGATCGTCATCAGCAAATCGAAATTCTTTCGCGTGACTTGCCGGGCGTTGGAAGCGAATCGCGCGAGCCCAAGTATGGCAACAAGATGATTTACCGGGCATTAAAAGTTGGCGACAAGAGTTCGCTCAGTGCCAAGATTCGCTACCAAGTCCAGCGCCGCGAAGTCACCGCGGAATCGCCTACAGAGGAACAGGATTTGCTGAGCGAAATCGAAGAGCGATTGTTCCTGTCGCCCAACGCCATGGTTCCGATTGCAGACCTGCCAATCAAGTGGTTGATCGCGTCGGATAAGTTCTCGGTCGCACGTCAGATCTATGACCGTGTCGATGAACATGTGCGGTACGACAAGTCTGAACCGGGGTACGGCAATGGCGATGTGCTGTGGGTTTGCGACAGCCGATTTGGCAACTGCACCGATTTTCATAGTCTCTTTATCGCAATGGCTCGAGCTTCCAAGATCCCGGCTCGATTCGAGATTGGTTTCCCGCTGCCAACGGACAAGTCTTCTGGAAAAATCGGCGGGTATCATTGCTGGGCCAGCTTCTATGATTCAAGCCGTGGCTGGTTTCCGGTCGACATCTCCGAAGCGGACAAGCATCCAGAGCTGAAAGAGTACTTCTTTGGTAACCTCTCTCCTGACCGGATCCGTTTTACGAAAGGACGCGACATCGATCTTGTGCCCAAACAAAGTTCTCCGCCGCTGAATTACTTTGTTTATCCGCATGTCGAAATCAACGGCAAGTTAGCTGATCAAAAACAGGTTTCGCTTCAGTTTGCTTTTCAAAATGTTGCCCCCAACGCGGATTCAAATGAATAAAACGCAGCAGCTCCGCGAATTGCCCTCCGTCGACGAAGTCCTGCATTTCGACGCGATCCAGGACCTTGCGTTGTCGTGCCCACGGCAGAGTTTAGTAGGTTGGGTTCGGCAGGCCATCGATTCGCAACGACAATTGATTCTGTCGGAAGAATCAGGCACACGCCCGTCGCATGAAGCGATTGTGGAAATGATCCTCGCGCAAGCCGATTTGAACCAGCGCGAATCGCTACAGCATGTCATCAACGCCACCGGCATCATGCTGCACACCAATCTTGGTCGCGCTCCGTTGGCGGCTCGCGCGATCCAGCGAGTTCGGCAGGCGTCGGCGTTCTCGAACGTCGAACTGGACCTTGATTCGGGCAAACGGAGCAAACGTGGCTTTCGCGTGACGAAATTGTTGCAAGAGTTGACGGGGGCCGAAGCAGCTTTGGTGGTCAATAATTGTGCTGCCGCGACGATGCTTGTTTTGCAGACGATGGCGAGCGGAAAAGAGGTCGTGATTTCGCGCGGCCAACTGGTGGAGATTGGTGGTGGGTTTCGATTGCCAAATGTTTTTTCAGCGGCTGGTGTGAAGCTCTGCGAAATTGGCACGACCAATCGCACTCATGTCCACGACTACGAGGCTGCGATCGGCGAAGAAACGGCGGCCATCATGCGGGTTCATCACAGTAATTTTGCACAAATTGGTTTTGTAACCGAGCCGACGATCGCGGAGCTGATTTCGTCAAAACGGCCTGAATCGGTTCCCGTGATTGACGACGTTGGCAGCGGCTGCGTGGGGGATCTTTCCCAATACGGCATCGAAGAACCCGATGTGATTGCAAGTGTCGCCGCAGGTGCTGACGTAACGCTCTTTAGCGGCGACAAACTGTTTGGCGGACCCCAAGCGGGGATCATCGTCGGTCGTGAGCATTGGATCCGACGCATGAGCAAGAATCCTCTGATGCGAGCGATTCGCGTGGACAAGATGACTCTGGCGGCTCTGGAAGCGACGACTGAAATTCACTTGGCTGGCAATGCGACACAGGAGCTTCCGCTGATGCAAATGCTGTCCAAACCGCTCGCAGAGATTCAGTCCAGCTGCCAACAGGTTGTGCAATCGCTTCGCAAGACATCGTCCGCGACGGTTTCTGTTGTATCGTCCGAAAGTCAAGTTGGTGGCGGTTCTGTGCCCGGTGTGGGCGTTTCAAGTCACGCGATCAAAATTCAAACGGACCACGCCGATCAACTTTGTCAGTTTCTGCGATCGGGACGTCCTGCTGTGCAAGGCCGGATCACCGATGGAGCGGTGTTGCTTGATTTGCGAACGGTTGCTGACGAGGAAATCAATTTGCTGACCGGTCGAATAAATGACTCGCTCGCAGAGTTGGAATCGGGGCACGCGCAGTGAATCAGAGTAGCGACCGAGATCGGTCTTGTAGCAAACACATTGTTTTGGTCGGTGTCGGGCATACCAATGCGCACATCGTCCGAATGTGGGGAATGGATCCGATCCCCGACACGGATTTGACGTGCATCAGTGATTTTCCCATCGCGACGTATTCGGGAATGATGCCCGCCGTTTTGGCTCGGCAGGTTCCACCGGATCAGATGCAAATTGATTTGGTTCGTTTGTGCGAATCGGTCGGCGCTCGCTTGATCCTGGGTAATGTTCGGGGAGTCGACCATCACAAACGCGAAGTTCTGATGGATGACCATCCGCCGATCGCGTTTGATGCGTTGTCGATCGGGATCGGATCGGTTCCCACCACCAACCACGTTGACATCGCAAGCGATTCACTGATCAAGATCAAGCCGATGCAGACATTCATGCAGCGGCTGGCTGACCAGGTGCGGCGTGTGGAAAAGGACGCAACGCAGGACAATTTGAAAATTGCGATCGTGGGCAGTGGTGTAGCGGGCGTGGAGATTTCGCTTTGCCTACCAAATTTCTTGAAAGAACACTCGGAGCGTCGCTTTGATTTGCGGATCGTCACGCGTAGCAAACAGGTCCTGCCGAGCGTCAGCGATTCGATGCGGAAAAAGGCGTTGGCAAAGATTCAGCAACGCGGTATCGAAGTAACAACCGGGCAGACGGTTGTTGGCGTCACGCCGCAAGGAATCCAGTTAGATAACGGCTCACTCCTGCACGCGGACATTGTGATTTGGGCGACGGGCGCAAGTGCACCTGACGCGTTGGAACGATTTGCTTTGCCGACCGATGATCGCGGTTTTCTGCTAACGGACGCGACGCTGCGTAGTACATCGGGGAAACCTTGTTTCGCAGTCGGCGACACGGGAACGATTGTTTCGCAGAATTTGCCCAAAGCCGGCGTCTATGCTGTTCGCCAAGGTCCGGTCCTGTGGCAAAATCTGCGTCGACTGCTGCGTGGCCAGGATTTGACGACGTACCGTCCACAGCGATCATTTTTAAAACTGCTTAACTGTGGCGATTCCACCGCAATCGGGCAGTGGAAATTTCTGTCGTTTTCAGGTCGCTGGGTGATGGGGCTGAAGCATCGGATTGATTCCAATTTCATGGAAATGTATCGACCGATGGAGATGGGCAGCAGCGACGATCCGGATAGCGAAATGCAATGCCGTGGTTGTGGGTGCAAGCTGGGCGCCGATCCTCTGGCCAAAGCGATCGCAATGATCGGCGGAGACAAGATTCCTTTGGAAGACGCCGCGGTTGTTCATCAAGACAGTGAATCGACGCTGTTGGCTTCGACGGATTTCTTTACCACGCCGTTTGATGATGCGTATTTGTCTGGACGCGTCGCAGCACTTCATTCAGCCAGTGACATCATTGCCAGCGGTGGGGTGCCGACGCATGCCTTGGCTAATGTGGTGTTGTCCGAAGGTGACGAAACAACGCAGCAGCGAACTTTGGCCGATTTCCTGGCCGGTGCCCGACGTCAGTTTGATGAAGTGGGCGCAAACATTGTTGGCGGACACACGATTGTTGGCCCGCGAATGGAGGCTGGGTTTACGGTCATCGGTCGCACAGATGGCAACATGCTGCGGAAATCAAATTTGCAATCCGGCGACGTCCTTTGCTTGACCAAGCCGCTAGGGATTGGTGTGCTACTGGCTGCTCACATGCGGTCGCTTTGCTCGGCCTCGGAATACTTGGGCGTCATCGAATCGATGCTGGCTCCACAGCATGGTTACATTCCGTTTGCGAAGTCACACGAAACGACTGCCATGACCGATGTGACTGGCTTTGGACTGGCGGGACATCTGATCGAGATGCTTCGTGAAAGCGGCGCCGCAGCTGAATTGTCGCTCCAGCAGGTCCCGCTGCTTGATGGGACCGAGCGTTTGCTGAACGCTGGTGTCCAAAGCACACTGGCGCCCGACAACCGTCGGTTTGAGCGTTGGGTCGATGCGCACGAAGAGTTGCGAGAGCTCGCTTCGTATCGAGCACTTTTCGATCCGCAAACGTGCGGGGGGCTGTTGTTTGGGATCGATCCGAATCGGCTTGATCAAATGAATTCCGAATTGATCGCCGCTGGTCTGCCACCCGCTGTGCGCGTCGCGACGGTCATTTCATCGGACAAACCGATGTTGAAAATCGTTGCTTAAGGAATCCCGATCACGCCGCTTGGAAATCGTCGCTCAAAATACGCAGGTCGATTTACTCAGCGACACAGGGGTTGGTCAGTGTTCCAATTCCGTCAATTTTTACTTCGCAGATGTCGCCCGGTTTCAAGAACACAGGCGGCTTGCGCGCCGCGCCAACTCCGGGCGGTGTTCCGGTGAAAATCAGATCGCCTGGTTGAAGCTTACAGATCTTTGACACATGTTCGATCAGCTCGGGGATGTCAAAGATCAATTGCGCCGTCGTGCTGTCCTGCATCGTCTCGCCATTGAGAATCAGTTGAACACGCACATCACTTGGGTCGGGCATCTCATCTTTCGTCACGACCCACGGCCCGATCGGTGCGAAAGTGTCAAACGTCTTGCCCAGTAGCCACTGTCCGCCAGGTCGGCCTTTTTGCCAGTCGCGAGCGGAAACGTCATGACCGCACGTGTATCCAAAAACGTGATCCATCGCCGACGCTTTGCTGATGTGTTTGCCACCCTTGCCAATCACGACGACGAGTTCTGCCTCGTAGTCGACTTGATCAGAAACTTTGGGCAATACGATCGCGTCTTGGTCGCCGATGATCGTGCTGACAAACTTGTTGAACACAACTGGTTCGGAGGGGATTTCTGACCCCGTTTCGATCGCGTGATCACGGTAGTTCAAGCCGATGCAGATGACTTTTTCGGGCGTTGGAACTGGCGGCAAGAATTTGCCAGGCGCAGGTTGCCAATTCGCATCTTGGGGCACACTGGAGAATTGGCGGTTGGCCAAGTCAAACAGGCTGCAGTCGTTCGGAGCGCCTTCTAGCAGGCAAACGCGACCGTTGTCGTAAAGTGCTGCCTGAGGTTGATTATCGTCGTTCAAAATCCGACACAGCGCCATCGTTCTTACTCGCAGTTCAGGGATCGATTGGTAGATCCGGCAAACTTTATCGCCTTTGATCGCAGTCGGCTAGCGACCTCGCGCATCGCTCGGTGAAAGTCAGTCCGATTAGGAGCTGCGTGGGGCTAATTGCCGCAAGGAAACTGGCATCGTTTGCTTGGACATCCGATTGCCGCAGGGCGAGTCACTTTTCGAAACTGGGGCAACTCCTAGCGGAACGGCGCGAGCCGTCCGGTGCGTCTAAAAACGATTCGCCCGGCCGATTGTCGCAATGCACTTACAGACGCAATCCGCTGGAGCATGGATTAGTCCGCGTCTCCGGCGAAGGTAGGTCACTGCAATCAGAGACCTTCTTGAGCAAAGGATCGGATTAGCGAGGTTTTTGATTTAGCGTATGCGGCGCATGTACGTCACAAAAGCTTTATCCAGTTCGACCAATGTCATGTCGAATGCTTTCTCGAAATCATCGATTCGTTCTTTTGCTGACAGTTCGGCCAATGGCTTCCCTTCGCTGATTTGCTTCAAGTACTGGGTGTATTGTTTGCGTTTCGTTTTGATCAGAAAATACGTCAGCGCCCAGGCTTCTCCATAGCTGGCTTCCATCGACGCGGCGTTGCGAAAACGCACATCGTTGGCAAGCAGCGTTGCCAAGGACTCTTCAGGTCTAGTGCGTTGGTAGCGATTCCAGCGATTCAGATTGACGCGATTGACTCGGCCGATGCCTCGCCAGCCACGTGGGTTGCTCGTGTCGGGAGACTCAAAAAACATCGCCAGGCCTTCGCTCAACCACATGGGATTGTCAGCGAACCGCCGCTGCATGGTGCAGTTGTAAGCGAGTTGGTGTGTCGCTTCGTGGATGATCGTGGCAATGTTGCGTTCAAAATTTGGCATGTTGAACGTCATCATGCGATTGCTGGCCAAGTGATAGTAGCCGATCACCGATTTGGCCGTCTCACCAACGTCGGCAGTTCCATATCGCAAAAAATCATCGTGGTCATTCAGTACCAACGCCACCAGCGGAAATCGTGGTTTGGGAAGCTTCCAGCGTTGGTTCTTCCAAAACGAAAAAAAGCTGCGATAGAGCTGTTCGAAGAGTCCGCCGACTCGCCGAGCATAGTCAACATTGGTGTTGTGGACGATGACGTAATTAGTCGTTCGATAGACTTTGAAACCGGCAGGCATTTCGGCCAACATGCGGCGCTGGATTTCGTCGTCGTCGATCGGGACAAGCGTCGTGTCGTCGGACTTGCGATGCTGGATCTGTTCCGGTTGGATCGTCCAGATGCGACCGTCGTCGGCCAACAGCATCAGTCCGCCATCTTTGGCTTCGACCAATAATTCGCCCACGACGGTGCGTAGTTTTTGATCGTCGGTGTCGGCTTCGTCAGGTTCGGCCGTTTTCGTTTCGCGAAATGTCACCGTTTCCACGGCTGGCAACTGCGCCGAGGACTGCGCAAGAACCGCCAAAGTCAATACAAAAGCGTGTCGACACACCAACCGTGGCATAACCATCCATCACATTGAAAAGAACTGTCAGAAATGCCAGGGAAACCACCGCGGCAAGAGATCACTACGGCATTCTAGCACGGCGATCCAAACTTAGACGACACGAAACCACCGCCAGCAGGGTAATTCCCAGCACGTACCAAAACGCCAGAGCCGCTTCCTGGTATCGGGCGCCACTGTGAAGCTGTTCAAATAATCGGGTTCCGACGGTTGTGACTCCCGGCGGGATCACGGGCAACATGACCGGCACGTCGCCCGAAGCGACCATCGCCGCCGCCAAGAAAGCAGCCGTTAACGAACGCATCAATAACGGTCGCTCGATCCACCACAGTCGCTGCCATCGAGTCGCGTCCAGGCTTGCGGCGTTCAAAACTTCGTCGCCGATATTGTGGTAGCCCGCGCGGATGATCCAGTAGGCCACCGGCAATGCACGCATGAGCAATCCGATCACGGTAGGAACGAGCGTTTGGTGGTAAAGGGTTCGGAATCCAGGCAATTCAAACTGAAACAAACGCACCACCGCCAGTCCTACGATCGGTCCAGGAACCAACACCATCACGATGGTCAACAAATCGATCGTGGTTCGGAAGCGAAGTTTGGTTCGCCAGCACGCTGCCAGGACCCAACCGCCGCAGACCGCAACCAAGCCAGTGATGCCAGCCAACGCCAGTGTCCAGCGATATTCCGCATGAAAGGTCGTTGGCGCTGACAATACGTTTTGCACAAACCGGCTTGCTGACCAATTGACCGAGCGATCGGCTCCCGACACCACGACTTCGTGTCCCGCTTTGACAATGATGCCTAGGATCGGAATAGCGACCAGCAAAGCCGAGATCAAAACAGCCACGCAAACTGCGATCCAGACGACGGCGGAAAACGACGGTTCGCTATTAGCCGAAACTCTTTCCGACTGCGATTCAACCGACGATTGAACTGATTGCGAAGAGCTGAGCCGCGAGAACAAAGACGTCATTCCCATACCAGCGATCAGCAAGGGAAACGCGGTCGTCTGCAAAATCGCGTTGGCGGTTGGATCGACGACGTATTGCAGATAGAAACGATCTGCCAACGTTCGGTAGCCATACAGATCCACCACCGTCATTTCGGTTGCGGCCAAAGTGGCTGTCGCCAGCATCGCAGTACCGAGCCAAGGAAACGCCAGCGGCAATCGGACTCGCCACCATGATCCCAGGGGGCCCAGTTCCAATCGACTTTGCAGAATAATGGCACCCGGCACTTTTCGCGTGCCATGCCAAGTCGCCAGAGCGACCAGGCTGCCGCCAAAAAGACCGTGAATCCAGCCGCAGGCAACCAGTCCGCGAAACACGCCGCCCAGCCCGCCGTAGGGCGATCCCGTTTGGCTTGCGCCCACTTGGGTCAGCGGAAGCCAGCCAAATTTACCGGCCGTGGCTTCCCAAGCGGCCGCATGCAAAATCATGGGACAGGCTGCACAAATCACCATCGAAAGAAAAAAGACGCCGCCGACGAAGCGTCCCAGGCGGCTTCCTGATTCGCTCGCCGTCGTGGCAGCCCAGGCCCCCACAACCCCGACCACCGTTGCAATCGCCACGGCGACGACCATCAACTGGATAGTCAATAAGAGCGACACGAAACAAACAAACTCGACAATTAGGCTATAAGTGCATTACTGCGATCATACATCATCCACCATCCACCGCCGCTCAACCAGCACCTTGCAGCCAACACGGGATCGACCTAATCCCTGGCTAGGAATTGTTCCGTCCCTATGAAGATTACCGCAATCCCACAACTGTATCGCAATCTGAAGCGATGGCGGGAAATCTTAAAAGTGCTGCGCCGATACGGGCTGGCAGATTGGCTCAGCCAGCATCGCCGCTTGCCGTTTCGCAACGCGTTTAAAGACCGTGGCGGAGTGCCGTTGGCAAAGTATTCGCGCGAACAACGCGTCCGGATGGCTCTGACCGAACTCGGGCCCACCTTCATTAAACTCGGTCAGATTCTGGCCGGTCGCCCGGATTTGGTCGGTGCTGAACTGGGCGACGAACTGAAAAAACTTCGCGGCGACGTTCACGCGGATTCCATCGAAACCGTACGGCAAACACTGCGAGACGAACTGGGCGAAAGCTACCAGCAGCACTTTCAATCGATCGATCCCAATCCGCTGGCAACCGCGTCGATCGGGCAAGTTCATCGGGCAACGTTGAACGATGGTCGCAAAGTGGTTTTGAAAGTCCAACGGCATGGTATCGAACACACGATCCGGCAAGACATCGAAGTGCTGGGAGGTCTCGCTCAACTGGCTGAACGCGTCGATACTTTCGCGGCCTGGGCGCCGGCCGAAATTGTCGGTCAGCTTGCCCCGATGATCACACGCGAGCTGGACTTTGGGCGTGAACGTCAAAACTTGGATCATTTTGCAGACATGCTTTCGGAAAGCAAACACGCTGTCACTGTACCGCGACCTATCAAGCATCTGTGCGCACGACGTGTGTTGGTGATGGACGAATTGGATGGTCAACCGCTGGCGCAATATGTGAACCTGTCCAGCGCCAATGCAAAGATCGCGGCGAGCACCGGTTCGCAGACGGGGCGCGAAACGGGCATCTCGCCGGATACCGCTTCGGCAACGACGGATTCGTCCAAGTCAGACTGGGCGCAAACGGAACGGGCGAAAACCAAAAAGCAACTCAGCGAAACGATCGCCAATGTGTATCTGACCATGCTGTTTGATCATGGGCTTTTTCACGCCGATCCCCACAGTGGCAATCTCTATGTGCTCAAGGACGGCAGCCTTGGCATTCTTGATTTTGGGATGACCGGTCGGATCGGCGAAACGCTGCGCGAAACGATCGAAGAAATGCTGGTCGCAATCTCCGGAGGCGATCAGAACCGTCTGACGCGATTGATCCGCCGCATCGGAAACCCACCGCCCACGTTGGACGATTCAGCGCTGTCGATCGACGTCGCCGAGTTTGTCGGTACCTTTGGGCGTCAGAACTTGGGCGAATTTGATCTCACCGGTGCACTCAATGAACTCAGCGAAATTCTGCACGCGCACGCCATCAAACTACCCAATCAGTCGGCGCTGCTGTTGAAGATGCTGATCTCGCTGGAAGGAACGCTACGCGAGTTGGATGCGAGTTTTGATTCGCTGGATGTCGTCAAAACATTTATGCGAAAAACGATGGTTCGTCGTATGAGTCCGCAGCGAAGGCTACGGCAAGCGAGACGAATCTATCTGGAAGCCGAGAACTTTATGGAGACGGCTCCCGATGAATTGCTCTCGCTGGTCCAGCAAGCACGGCGAGGCGAAGTGCGTGTGAACTTAGAACATCAACGTCTGGGACCCAGCGTCAACCGCTTGGTGCTTGGCCTGATGGCCAGCGCCGTTTTCCTAGGGTCGTCGGTCATGCTGGCCATGAAAGTCCCGCCCCTGTTTTTCGCTGACACCATGGTGCTGGGCATGCAGGATTTGAGCGTCATGGGCATCGCCGGAATCACCGGCAGCGTCACCGTGATGATGTGGCTGTTGATCGCTATTAACCGTAGCGGTCACCTGACGCGAGACAACGACAACTAAGGACGCTTGTAGCCCGCCTGGCCGCGGTCTGATTCCGCGGCGAAATCAATTGCTCGTATCAGCCACTCGCTCCGCCGTTGACGCTAAGCCGCCATCGGTAGCTCTTCTGCGTCACTGTCTTTTTCTTCCCCGTCCATCGTCGCACCGAGTCCCTTGAGCACTTCGGTCAGCTTGGCATCGAGTTCGTCAAGCTGTGCCAGCACGTCGTTTTGGCGTTGCTCCAGTTCATCGAGCAATTGGCCGGGGGCAATTTCGCTGGGAGCGCTCGATGACAGCGAAGAAGACGGGGAGAGCGACGACATGGAATATCCGAAGAATTGAAACCAAGCAGGATCAATCCCAGCATCGGAACAATCCGGCCACATCCGCCGCTCCGTCGTCAATCAATCCCGTCGTCTCGATCAGGTCGACCTTGCAGGTTGGGCGGCGTCTGCTGGCAGCGTCAGCCATAGCGGGGGATTTGCGGTGTGAATCGCGATTCCGCTCGGGGCGGCTTTTGGGAGCGGCAAAATAACTCGCCGAACCGCGTGGGTCGCCCATTGCCACCTGACCAGATCAATCGTTAGAATTTGCCACGTTGCAGACGAAAGTCCGCGAAAAGCATCCAATCAACATTCAGCAATCACGATTGCTCAGACGATGATGGGTGAACCAAAGCAATCGGTGGTCGAACTTCACGACCACCCAGCGTGTCACAGCCAAGCGTCAGCTATTGTGTCACCGCGAAAGGGCGTTTAGCTCAGTTGGCTAGAGCGCTTCGTTTACACCGAAGATGTCGGGGGTTCGAGTCCCTCAACGCCCATTCTTAAGTCCTTTATCCACATGGGCTTATGGCGATTCAAAATCGCCGAACCTGCCACCCTCAGGCTTTGCCACCGGAAACCATCTGGGAACGCGGTGGCAATTGCATAAGACCTTCTCTTTCGGTCTGGCAGGTAACGCCATCCACGAACCCGCCGAAGCTCGAACCGAGCAGCAGGTCCAGGAGGAGATCCGCCAATCCCTCCAAGCCGAGGGTGCGTGTAAGTGGGAGCAAGGCCGGTTGTTCCAGGAGTTGCATGCGGAGCATGGCCGGACTGATCAGGAAATTGCAGACGAGTTTGGTTTGGCGAAGGCAACTGCAGTGTCCCGTCGCATGACCTATGTTGATTTTGGTCACCTGGGTGACCGATTTTCCTCTCTGTCTTGGAAGCACTTCCGCGAAGCCCGGTCCTGGATCATCCGAGTCGGAGACGTAGAAGTCACGGACAAGTCCATCGCTGAAAGCTGGTTGGAATACGCAGCCAGTGAGAAGCTGTCAGTGGCGAAGAAAGGAAGCATCGCCGGTGTCTCCCACCGGCACCTGTCGCGAACGGGTTGCTTCCAGGTGAAGTATACCTTCCGGAGGGTGTCCGATTATGCGGGTTGAGACAGGGCATGAAAAAACGCCGCCGAACCTTGGTAGAGATTCGGCGGCGTCAGCATGCGCAGCGACGGACAATCACCACGATGTAAGGGTACTTCACGTTGTGGTTGGGGAATTGAAACGGCATGTAGTACACTTAAATGGGCTGGAGATGCAAAGCATGTACTTCAGGCGCAGACGGACACAATTGATCATCACGCTCTGACACGGTCTCCATTCTGCTGGAGGCTCCCGAAGCTATCGTACGCTCTGGATAAAGCCCACGAGTAAATATCGGGTTCGCAATTGCTCCCCTGCTAGAAGGAATGGGAGATCGCCGATCACACGGCTAGAGTGACCGCTGGATGCCAGCGGAATCAGTGAACAGCTCCAGGTTGAAGCGTTGTATCAACTGTTGGTAAATGCCATCGACGTTGAGGAGTGTTCGCTTATCCGGTGTACTGGCACTGGCTGTGTCTCCTCTTTTACGATCGGACCGTATTGCTCATCGAGGTACTGAAGGAGACGAAGCTCAGCCACACATCCTTGATCGTGAAGTTAGACTGCGCTTCGGAGATGTGAGTGCGCAAACGCATTTCGATGTCGTTGGTACGACCGACGTAGCGAACGGCTTCCGGCTGCAACGGGTCGATGAGCCCGTATATGTACTGTTTGTAGGTTTGCACAGACTCACCTTTGACATTGCGATGTACCTCCAGATCGATCTGACCGGCGAACATTGTACCGGCACTTGCGGCCATCGCCAGCAACCACCAGCCCCTGCTACACTACCGCCTTTCCGACTACCCAAGGAAGCAAGTAATGGCCAAGAAGAAAGCAGCAAAGAAGTCACTTACACTTAACGAGATGTACAACAACGTCGCACGGAAAGCGGACACGGACGGCGTCAGCATCAATGCTGCTGAGACCAAGCGTGTGCTTGCCACGTTCTTCGATCTCTTGGAAGACCTGTCTGCTGCCGATGCTGCTGACATCGTCGCCAAGGGGCTCAAGCAGGCCAAGGGTCGAAGTCGTTAGGTGTCGATCCCGTACTGACCAGCCGATGATTTTAGCGAATCCATGAACCATCACTGCCGAGCCGCGTAACAGCAGAAACCAATTACACGGAATGGAAAACATGACCAATCTGCTGTATTGCCTGCTCTTCTTAACATTCGCCTCGATGTTCGTCGGTTGCTCCGGCAGCAACGTCGAAACAGTCGCCGAAGCACCGTCGCTTACGACAGTCAGAGGGTCGGAGTTGCAGAGCTTCGTTGCAGAAAGCGAACTACCCGTCCTCGTTGAGTTCGGAGTCGACTACCAGTGCGAGCGATGCCGTCAAATGAAACAGCCAGTGGTCGATCTGGGCGGACAGTTCGAGGGACGAGCGAAGGTTGTACGAGTTGACTTTAATACAAACGCCAAGCTCGTCTCACAGTACGGTGGGACGATCTGCCCGACGTACGTGTTCTTCCAAGGTGGCGAGCCTGTTAGGACTGAGAGCTTTCCAATCTCGGCGGACTTGCTGGCGTCTCACCTAGAGTCGATGACGGAGTAATTGAAGTGAGTCATTCCCTGCTTCCCAGCGAGCCATTGCAGCGATTGATTCATTCGCTGGACTCGGCTTCCACTTCAGGGAAGAAGTGCTCCTCCGCCGACCGTAGAGCTTCCGCCAGCCGATCCATCGACGGGACAACGTAGTTCTTACCGGCAACCGATCTGGGAGCATGGCAGAGGAACAACTGAGACAACGGTTCGTCGTAGTTGTTCTCGATGAACGTAGCTGTTGACTTCCGTAGCGCCTTCAGCGGTTTGGCCCGCCCCGTCTTCTTGCAAACACGGAAGTAGGCGCTCTTGATCGCGTCGGTCTTCTTGAGCTTCCCGTCTGGCTTCGTCGCTTCCGTGTACAACGACCCGCCAGACACATTCTTGATAGCTGGTTCGCCTTCAGTGACGTACTTCTCCAGCAGCTCCGCTGTGCAATCCCAGAGAGCATAGGTGACGGACGGGACGTTGTCGTGCTTCTTTGTCTTCCCACGCTTCCGAGTGATCGTCCGAGCTTCCAGGTCGATTTCTGAGTGCTTCAAGTTCGCCACGTCTTTCTGTTGCATCCCGGTGTTGAGCATCAATAGCCAGAACAACTTCGATCGCTCGGACGATTCGTCCACCAACATCCGAATCTCGTAACCCTCGAACAGCACCAGCTGTTGCAAGCCAATCGCGATCGAGAACGAATCAATGTTCCGTGGTAAGTCAGAGAGAATCTCTTGCTCCCAAGCAAATCGAATCATCTGCTTGGCAGTTGCCCAACAGTCGCGCTTGTACGAGTCAGATATCCCCAGTTCGAGAAGGTGGTTGTAGTACTGGAGAAGAATCGGAGACTTAATCGATGTCACCGGCTCAAGCTCCCCAGCGAACTGCACGAACCTTTCAGTCTGCCGATGCAATGCGTCGAGACGGCTGGCGGTAATGTCTTCGTTCTTCATGAAGTCCAAGTCCTCTCCAAAATTTTCAACAATTCGGCACGACACCCATTTCAGCCCCGAAATCTCTACAGTCACAAATCGGTGCAAAGTGCGACATCAAAAAGGTCGGTAATTCCGAGCCACCGATAGGCGAAAAACCGGCGGCGTCCATGCACGCCGTGCGCTACGCTCTTCGGGTGCGCGGTCGGTGCGCGCGCGAGATTGGAAAGTCCAATCAGTTCCGACTGGGCGTGGTCATGCGTTTGATTCTTGAATGGACAGCGTTGGCATGGAATCGAAAGCGCACGAAAAAACCTACGCGGCCGATGGCCGCGTAGGTTGTGCGTTTTAGATATTTGTCGTCTTGGCCAAGGCCTATTCTTCGGGCACTTGGTACTCGAAACCGGTTCGCTTGTCGGCTGATTCAAAGAATCCTTGGTAGACCGTGCCGGCATCTTCGTTTCCGAGCGTCGATGCCATCATGCGATCGCGTGGTTGCTTGAAGCGTTCACGTAGATCTTCCAAGGTTGGCTGGAGCTCGATCGGTTGGACGATGTATATGACTCGTTCGGGCAAGTTGGCAGCGACGCCGACTTTGCCTTGCTCGGTCGTGAACACCTTCTCCATGAACTCTTCGCCCACCGAATCCAGTTTCGGAACGTTGCCTAAAAATGCACCACCGAAACCGAACGACTGCATCCAGCTGAATGGTCCCAGGTCGGTGTTGTACATGAACGCTTTGTCTTCGGGGACGAGGTCTTCTAGTTTCTCGCCCTTCTCGATTTTGTCCACCAATTCATCGGCAGCAGCGCGAGCCAAGTCACGAGCTTCGTCCATTCGGATCGACGCGATGACTTCGTCTTTGACTTCATCCAGTTCTGGAATGTAAGCGTCTTTTTCGTCGATTTTCCAAGTGATGTAAGATCGCTCGGCTTGCGTGTCCACAGTGCCCAGTGGCGAATACAGTTGCTGTTTGGGCATCTGTTGTCCCATGTAAGGCAGGCCGTACATCATTGCGGTGAATGGTGGTCCACGGTCGCGAAGTGACGTGCCCATTTCGACCGAGCTGGCGATCGGTTCGTCGGAAATACTGGACACATCGTGCGGACCAATTTTTCCGTAGACCAGACCGGTGTCGGCAGCCATCTTTTCCAAATCGGGTTTGGTAGGTGCTTCTCCGTCTTGTCCGATCGACTGGTTGGATTCGAAGATGGCGCGTTTGTTGAAATACAATCGCATTTCGGATCGTACCTTTGTCATCGCTTCGTCAAGTTTTTTGCCGGCGGTGAATCGAACCATTGATCGAGCCACTTCATCGCGGACTTCCTCGAACGGTTTGACTTTGGGAGCTTCCTCCTTCGCGTCGGCCTCGGCGTCTTTGGCATCGGCGTCGTCTGCTTTTTCGGCATCCGCTTTGGCGTCGCCGGAGTCTTTCGCGTCGTCGGATGCTTTGGCAGTCTCAGTCGCCTGGCTGTCTTCTTTCATCTCCGCAGCTTTGTCGTCCGCTTCGGCTTCAGCTTTTTCAGTGGCCTTGGCAGCTTCATCACTAGCTTTTTCGGCTTCCTTTTTGTCGTCTTGGAAAGCGACGAGTCGGACACCATTGTCAGTGCGAGTGTTGGAGGACTGATCGGCGTCTGCTTCTGCCGCGGCGTCTTCGCGGACCGTTTCAATTTCCTTTTGGAAATCGTCGACCTGCTTTTTCAGTTTTGCTTTTGTGTCCGCTGCCGCTTTCTTGGCGTCGGCCGTATCGGCTTTTGCGGGTGCGTCAGCTTCTGGCGATTCTTTGGCAGGTGATTCCTTTGCAGGTGAATCTTCTGCAGGCATCGCTTTCGCTGCCGCGGTGTCTGGCTCGGTCGCTTTGGCTGCGTCTGCTTTGGTTTCGCTAGCTTCGTCCATTTTTTCAGTGGACTTTTCAGCGGGCGATTCTTCGGTCGCGGCTGCTTCTTTTTCGGCAGCGGCTTTCGCTTCGATCGCAGCCTTCATTTCTTCGGCTTGCTTGAGGACTTCTTCGCGATCAAATTTGGGCATCTCAAACGCGCCGCCTTTGAGCTGCTTTTCGTACTCGGCGCGAATCTCATCGTCCGACAGTTTTTCGACTTCGCGGTCGATGAACGATTTCATGTCGGCGGCGACGAACTCGAAGGTCGCGGTATCACGTTTGCGAAACGCTGGTTCAGGTGACTGGCGATTCGGGAAACGTTCTTTGCCCTCTTCGTAAACCGCTTGGATGACGGATGCCGAAGGGTTTGCGTTGGTTTTTTCGTAGAAGTCCTGAACTGGCAAACCGTAGGCAGCGACAGTGGCTTGTCGGTTGAGTTTCAAAAAGTTGGACCACTGCTGAGTCGGTGTGGTCAGAGCTTGTTGCTGTTTGGTGACCAATCCTGCGGTGCCGCTTTGTTGGTAAACCGATGCGAGCAGTTGGCTGCGAAGTTGTTCGTACAGGTGGAACTGGCCCATGCTATTGCGCGACGTTTTGGCCAGCAGGCCAATAATTTCGGTGTCCGACATGGTGCCGTCGGTGAACTTGGAGAGCCAAGATTTGATGGCCGTATCGTCCAGTTCGAAGCCTGCTTTGTTGGCTTCGGAGGCCAGTTGCATGGTCCGGACGCTACCGAATTCGCTGGGGTTGTCGTTGATACCGACTTGTTGAACCCGTTTGGTTTGCGGGTCGATTGCAAAACCAGGTGTTCGAGGCGCTCCGCCGCGTTGGATGGTTTCTTCGGCCAACTCGCGTAGGAATCGGACGGTGGTTTGGTGGTTACGTGTGAAGTTGTCGACACGGCTGCGATTGATCGCGACGCCATCGATTTCGGCAAGTTTGGCGTCAGCGCCACCACTTGCCCCTGATCGCAGGTACTGCTCCATGGCGGGCAGTACGACGAAGGCGAACATCGACAATCCAACCAGCACAACCATTGCTGGCTTGAGATTGCGGCGAAATATCTCAAAGGGACTCATAACGGCGTACTTTCGGCGTAATGCGCGGGAAAGGTGATGATCTGATCACGGTTGGCAAGCTCAGGCCGGACCGCTTCGGATCGATAAACTTGGGATGTCGCCTTGACAGCGAGGCTGCCGCGACCAACTCTTTTGGCCAACCAGATCCCACTGGATGTTGCATCCAGAGGATCGGGACCTCATTTGCTGGTTGCAGATCAGAACAATTGAAGTCACTTATCAGAGCCAATCTGTGAGTGTGGCACCAATAGGGGATCTTCGCAAACCGGTAGACGAGGCAAACCGGCTCACTGTTTTGACTGCTAGCGAAACGGAAAGCGTATCGCCGCCCGTTTTTCAGGGTCAAGGCGAGATCGCTACTGGCAAGCAAGAATTGAGGCGGAAATCGGATTGGCGGGTCGCGAGACGACTTTCGAGCCCACCTGATCCGGTGAGACAACATTGAATCGGGGTGTCAAATCCGCAAGGATGTCACCCTGGGAGCTATGGGTTGTTCAGGGGGAATCGGTCTGCAGTGTGCGTCCAACAGCACTTGGGCTGCCCGATCAAGGACTGCCTGGTGACGAAGCTGCTCGTGGGAGTGGTGCCCGTTGCAATGCTGCTCCATCGCTGTTGATGAATAGTTAGAGTTGATATTTAAATAGAGACGAATTGGTCGAAGTTCGGTATCTTCGCGACCATTTGATTACTTCACATTTTCGCTCCCTCGATATTCGCGTTTTGAATGGCTAAAAGCACCGGCAAAAGCCTGGTTATTGTCGAATCCCCGGCCAAGGCAAGAACGATCTCCAAGTACTTGGGCAACAGCTACCAGGTCGAAGCGAGTATTGGGCACGTCCGTGATTTGCCCGAAGGCAAGAAGGACGTCCCCGAAAAATACAAGAAAGAGGAATGGGCGTACTTGGGCGTCAATGTGGACGACGATTTTGAGCCGCTCTACATCGTTCCGGCGGAAAAGAAGAAGCAGGTCAAGAAGCTCAAAGATGCCCTGAAGGGCTGCGAAAACTTGTACCTCGCGACGGACGAAGACCGCGAAGGAGAGGCGATCAGCTGGCACTTGCTGGAGATTCTGAAGCCCAAGGTGCCGGTGCATCGCATGGTGTTTCATGAGATCACCAAGGAAGCGATCACCCATGCTCTTCAGGACACCCGCGACATCGACGATGGCATGGTTCGCGCTCAGGAGACACGCCGGATCTTGGACCGTCTGTACGGATTTGACATGTCACAGTTGCTGTGGCGAAAAATCGGTAGCGGTACCAGTGCTGGCCGTGTGCAAAGTGTGGCCGTGCGATTGATTGTCGAACGCGAACGCGAGCGAATCGCATTTGTCAGTTCGACGTACTGGGATTTGGAAGCGGTTTTTCAGACCGGCAAAGGCGAAAATTTGGAAGCCACGCTGTCGACCGTCGACGGCCGTAAAATTCCATCGGGCAAGGATTTCGATTCGACGACAGGCAAGCTGAAAAAGCCGGCTCTGTTGCAAATGGACGAAGCCGAATCGAAGGCACTGGCCGAACGATTGAAGGCGGCGGATTTTAAAGTCACCAAGGTCGAAGTCAAACCGTTTACCGAACGCCCGCGAGCTGCGTTTACGACCAGTACGCTTCAGCAAGACGCTAACCGCAAGTTAGGGTTCACTGCGAAACGAACGATGGGTGCGGCTCAGAAGTTGTACGAAAATGGTTACATTACTTACATGCGTACCGACAGTACGACGCTTTCGAAGGAAGCGATCGGCGCGGCACGCGATTTGGTCCGTAGCGAGTACGGCGAAAAGTTCTTGCACCCTGAAGTGCGACTGTACAAGTCAAAGGAAAAGAACGCTCAAGAGGCTCACGAAGCGATTCGTCCAGCGGGTACCCCGTTTCGAGTACCTGGAACACTGAAAGGCGAATTGGATTCGGATCAGTTCCGATTGTTTGAACTGATTTGGAAGCGAACGATTGCTTGTCAGATGGCGGATGCAAAGAAGCAGCGGATCGCAGTGACCATCGAAGGCGGCGGAGCGGTCTTTACGGCAAGCGGAACGAGCATTTTGTTCGAGGGTTTTCTGCGGGCATACGTCGAAGGCAGCGACAATCCGGAAGCCGAACTCGCAAACAAGGAGCGTCTGCTACCGGCCGTTGAAGAAAGCGATCCGCTGGACGCAAAAGATCTGGATCCCAAGAGCCATACAACTCAGCCACCTGCTCGGTTTACCGAGGCATCGCTGACAAAAACGCTGGAGGAAAAAGGCATCGGTCGCCCGAGTACTTATGCGTCGATCATCGGCACGATCACCAACGAACGACGTGGGTACATCGGCAAAAAAGGGTCGGCGTTGGTTCCGTCTTGGCGTGCGTTTAGTGTGACGCGTTTGATGGAGGATCACTTTGGCCCGCTCGTGGATTACGAATTCACGGCCGAGATGGAAGACTTCCTCGATTCGATCAGTCGCAAAGAAGCGGGGCACCTGGAGTATCTGAAGAAGTTTTACTTTGGCGATAATTCCGATGACAAACACAATGTTGGTTTGCGGGATCGGCTGAAGGACAAGCTGGAAAAGATCGACGCCAAGCAAACGGCGATGTTTTTGCTGGGCACGCCAACCGAAGGCGAACACCGCGAAGAGGTGTTTGTTCGTGTTGGCAAATATGGTCCGTACATCGAACAGGGCGAACGCAAAGCGTCGATTCCCGACGGGTTGCCCCCGGACGAAATGAATCTTGGCAAAGCGATGGAGTTGCTGTCGCAGAGCGAAGTGGAAGAGGAGCCAATCGGGGTTCACCCCGAGACCGGCAAGCCGATTTTCATCAAGGTCGGCCGCTTTGGTCCTTACATCCAGTTGGGCGAACCTGATGACGAAGAGAAGCGGAATCAGTCACTGCTGAAGGGTATGGAGGTCGCCGACCTGACTTTGGAAATGGCTTGCAAGCTGTTGACATTGCCACGGACACTGGGCGATTTCCCCGACAATGGACAGCCGATCCAAGCGTTTGATGGTCGCTACGGGCCTTACGTCAAATGCGAAAAAGACACGCGGTCGCTTCCTGCTGGGGTATCGCCGCTGGAAGTAACCTTGGACGATGCGATTAAACTGCTGCGTGCACCCAAGACACGTGGCCGGGGAACACCCAAAGAACCTCTGAAACTGTACGAAAAGCCATCGCCGATCACGGAGAAAGAAGTCAAGATTTTGGATGGGCGATTCGGTCCGTACGTGACCGATGGCGAAACCAACGCGTCGCTTCGTAAGGGAATGGACGCCAAAGAAATGACGTTCGAGGCGGCTCTGGACCTGTTGGCCGAACGAGCCGCAAAGGGACCGACCAAAAAGAAGAAAAAGAAAAAGAAGGCGGCAAAGAAAAAGCCAGCCAAGAAGAAAGCCGCCAAGAAAAAGGCTCCGGCTAAGAAAAAAGCAGCTAAGAAGAAGCCGGCCAAGAAGAAGGCTCCGGCGAAAAAGAAGGCTGCTGCAAAGAAAAAAACGGCGGAATAGCGGCGCAAGTCGTTTAACCGTATAACCTTGAGCCACTCGCTCACTCAAAAACTGATCCTCTCGGAGAAAATGATGACTGCTGGAATTGAACGTGTCCGTGAAATTCGTCGACTTAGAACACGCCGTAAGAAGACGGCGATGATTGTTGCTCGTGTCAAAAAAGGCACGATGGACAAGGCCGAAGCGATCCGAAAGCTTCGCAAACTGACACCAGGTGCCAACGTGATCATCGAGCGTGAAGGCTGGGAGTAAGCCCTGTTTCGCATACGTCATGGCCGATTCATCGGCTGGTGATATCGCAGCAGTGGCACGATTTGCCTGAACCGTCTGGTTCAGTGTGCGCTGACGGCGGCTAAATTGAGACGGCAGCCAACCCAACCCAGCCAACACCGGCTCACGGATTCAGTTCACGAGCTTGAGCCGCTAGCGGTCACAACTGGGGAGCAGGGACAACCCGTTTCTGCGATCGCCCAACGTAGGTAGCGGGTCGAAGCGATGGTGCGCAGTTGTGCCGAACCGGTCGCGACGAGCTGGTTAGGTTGTTTTGGACGAGGGTTGAAAGTCGATCAGCGACGGTCTCTCGCACGTCGACGCTTTTGGGGATCGGACTGATGTCTGCGGCAAGATGGAGAATGTCTCCGGCAATGGGCTGGATCGGCCTGCAGTGGACGCCTGAACACTGTGGTCGACGCCTGAGCGAAATCCTCCAGAAAAAAATCTGGCAACGCGAACCCACCCCAAAAAAACGTCGTAACAGAATGCTGAAGTTTTTCACCGCCGATTTTTCCGGCGACTTCCTCCCACGGATTCACTGATGACGTCCCCTGCAGAGTCAAAAACCGACGAATCACGCGCCGGCGAGTCAAGACGCCCCATGATCGAAGCGGTCGGGCTGAGCAAGTTCTACGGACCATTTGCCGCCGCACGCGAAGTCGATTTTTCGGTCCGCGAAGGCGAATTGGTTGCCTTTCTCGGTCCCAATGGTGCCGGCAAAAGCACGACCATGAAAATGTTGACCGGCTACATCGCTCCCAGCGAAGGCGAAGCCCGCATCGCTGGTCACAACATGATGGAAGACCGAATCGAAGGCAGCAAACACTTGGGCTACTTGCCCGAAAGTGGCCCGCTGTACTACGAGATGACGCCGATGGGCATGCTGAATTTTTTCGCAGACGCTCGTGGGCTGTCCAAAACGGTCAAGAAAGATCGCATCGATGCGGTGATCGACATCTGTGACCTGTCGTCGGTGGTCTACAAACCCATCAGCAAATTGTCCAAAGGTTTCAAGCAGCGGGTCGGCATGAGCCAAGCGTTGCTGCACGAGCCCGATGTGCTGATCATGGACGAACCGACTGCGGGATTGGATCCAAACCAAGTTCGGGGCGTTCGCAAAACGATGCGAAAACTTTCCGAAACCAAAACGATTCTCTTGAGCACGCACATCCTGCAAGAAGTCGAAGCGATGGCCAGTCGCGTTGTCATGATTAACGAAGGACGTTTGGTCTACGACGGCGATGTCGCTGGACTACGACAAAAAGGCGACGTCACCTTGGACGACGCTTTTCACACGTTGACCAAGGGCGCTCACATTTAGTGGCGATCATCAAGCGGGAGAAGCAGCCAGCGGGTTGTTTTGATTTAACAACTTAAACGCCTCTCCCGCCTATAGTTCCGCAAGCAAGAAATCTGTTTGCCTGGAATTCTCGACGACATCGTCTCAACCTATCCTCAGCACTCGTAACCACACACTAAAAACACCATGACGCTCAACAACGTCGTTTTTGCACTGCTGAACCTGCTCGTTCTGGACGCCATTTTCCTGTGTGCGTTGGTCGCCATCGTCGCTGTGTTGGCAGGCACCAAACGTGCCGCCTTTGCGGTGATGAAACGCAACTTCTTTGCGTATTTCAGCAACCCGACTGGATACGTGTTTTTGTGTATCTTTGTCTTCCTGACTTCGCTGGCGGCGTTCTGGCCTTACGAATTTTTCAACCAGAATCTGGCGACCTTGGACCAGCTGAACTATTGGTATCCATGGATCATGCTGGTGTTCATTCCAGCGATCACCATGAGTATCTGGGCCGAGGAAAAACGTCAGGGCACGGACGAGTTGTTGCTGACACTACCGGCCGATGACTTTGACATCGTGATCGGTAAATACATGTCCGCGGCGGCGATCTTCACTTCGTCGCTTTTGTTTAGCCAACTAAGCACATTCATCACGCTGGCGATTTTGACCGAAGGCGGGTTGGACACGGGGCTAATCTTTACGACTTACTTGGGCTATTGGTTTGTCGGGTTGACCATGATCGCGATCGGTATGGTTGCATCATTCTTGACGGGCAACTTAACAGTCGGATTTATTCTGGGTGCCCTATTCAACGCTCCGCTTGCCTTCGCTGCCTTGTCGGATTCGGTGATCCCCGAACGGGAAATTTGGGGCATCAACTTTGCCGAGTTGGTCAAGAATAGCGGCATCGCGAGAACGTTCGATGACTTTGGCCGAGGTGTGATCAGTATTTCGTCGGTGGTCTATTTTGTCTTGGTCACCGCGGTCGCGCTCTATGCCTGCATGGTGTTGATCGGCCGACGTCACTGGACCGGTGGGAAGGACGGCAACACGATGGCTTGGCATTACCTAAGCCGAATTTTGGCGTTGGTGTTGGTGACGGGATCCGCCGTGGTGATTTTTCGCAACTGGGATGTCGTGCGTAGTGACATGACCGAAGGAAAAGTCAGTTCGTTGTCGGGTGCGACGGTGCGAATGATCGAAAACTTGGAATCCGATCGCCCCATCAAGATCGATGCGTTTATCAGCAGCGACATGCCCGAGCAGTACGCTCGGACTCGCTACGAATTGATCAACTTGCTGAAAGAATTTAGCAGCAAAGCATCCAGCAAAGGTCGCGATATCGAAGTCAACTTGCACGACAATATCGAACTGTTCAGCGAAGACGCGCAGCTGGCATCCGAACGATTTGGAATCGAGCCGGTGACACGAATGGTTCGTGAACAAGGATCAGACAAGCAGCGGCAAGTCATCTTGGGAGCAGCGTTCCGAGCAGGTTTGGAAAAAGTGACCGTGCCCATCTTTGAATATGGCATTCCGGTCGAATACGAACTGGTTCGTTCGATCAACACAGTCGCACGAGGCACTCGAAAAAGAATCGGGATTGTCAAAACCGACGCCAACATGATGGGCGGTTCGGTGATGCAAGGCATGTCGTTTCAGCAGATTCCCAAAGATCCGATCGTGGACGAGTTGGCGAAACAATACGAAGTCGAAGAAGTCGATTTGATGGCCCCGGTCAAACCAGGCATGTACGACGCTTTGGTCGTTTCGCAGCCTTCGTCATTGGCTCCGCCGCAGTTCGATCGCTTTGTCGAAGCCGTCAAAGCCGGTGTTCCCGTCGCGGTCTTTGAAGACCCATTGCCGTACGCACGCCAAGACATTCCAGGTACAGGCGCTCCCAAGCAAGCCGGTGGTATGGCTGCGATGATGGGCGGTGGCGGTGGACCGCAACCCAAAGGCGATATTCGCCAGTTGTGGGATGTCTTGGAACTGAAATCACCCGGCAAACCTGGCATGCAAGGTTTCTACGAACCAGCTCTGGTTTGGCAGGACTACAACCCCTATCCGAACTTGGAAATGAGCGTCGATCCAATGTGGGTCTTCGTGGATCAAAATGCGCCGGGGGTCGAAAACAACGAAGCCGTCAGTATGGACAGCGAAATCACGTCTGGCCTGAGCCAAGTGATGATGCTTTACGCCGGTGCGATCGAGGCAAAGGAAGACGCCACGCTGAAGCACACGCCGTTGCTGACCACGGGCGAAATGAGCGGCACGTTGGGCATGGATAAAGTCCGCAACGTGTTGGCGGGTCAAGGCACCGTGATGTCCGAGATCAAGGGCATTCAGCCGCGGCAAGTTTTGGCGATGACGATCGAAGGCGAAGCGAGCAAGGCTGCCGCTAGCGAAGACGACGAGGACAAAGAAGCCGCCGATTCAACGCCGGGTATCAAAGTCGTTTATGCGGCTGACACCGATATGATGTTGCCAGTCTTTTTGCAGATCCGTGCCGACCCCAATCGTGCCGCCGACATGCGATTGCAGTTTCAGAATGTGACCTTTTTGCTTAATGCGATCGATTGGTTGACCGGCGAAAACGAATTTATCGAAGTTCGCAAGCATGAGCCGCACTTCGAGAGCTTGCGAATGATCGATTCGGTCAAAGAGGAAGCCAGCACCGCGGTCCGCAAACGTTCGCAGCAGTTCCAAACGGAATTTGACGAAGCAATGCGTGAGGCACAAGAAGACATGGACGCGTCGCTGAAAACGTTGCGAGTCGAAGTCGAAGATTTGCAAAAGGAAAGCCAAGACGGCAGCATTTCACCGCAGTTGCTCCGTGCGAAGATGACGGAGTTTCAAACGATCACTCAACAAAAACAGCGGATGCTGGATGTGAAGCGTGCAAAGTTTGAACGTGAACGCGAACGAAATGTGCAGTCGATTCAACGGGACGCGGATCAGAAAGTGACCACGATCCAGAACAAGGTCAAAGGATTTGCGGTCGCGCTGCCGTGTATTCCCCCTTTGATTGTCGGCATCATTGTGTTTGCATCGCGTCGACTGCGTGAACGCGAAAATATCAGCAAATCGCGGTTGAAATAACGCTGCCCGCGGCGCCGTCACTGGACGGTTCGCCTCGGCTGGGTGGTGACTGCCGCCATTGAAAACAAACGCCGCCGCAAGGCGGTATCCCCACAAGACAACCTTCAAAAAACGTAAACGCAACAAGAGAAATCTGGTGAACGAACTCAAGAAAACCGGCATCTTCTGGGCAGTCACGGCTGTCATGTTGTTAATCGCCACCGTCATCGCTTGGCCGACGTCGGACAACGCAGATCCAAATAGCTTGAGCGAGCTGGTGGGCGAACCACTGATTCCGAAGTTCAAGGATCCGCTGACGGTCGCGAGCATGAAAATCGTCAGCTTTGACGAAGCCGAAGGCACGCTCAGCAACTTTGAAGTCGCCAAGGACACCGAGTCAGGCGACTGGACCATCGTTAGCCGCAAAGGCTACCCGGCCGACGCGGTGGAACAGGTCACCAATGCTGCTAACTCGCTGATCTCGCTGAAAGTGCTGGACGTCGTCCCATGTACTCGCGAAGACCACGATGATTTGGGAGTGGTTGAACCGAAGTTGGAAGAACTGAATGTCGGCGATGAAGGTGTCGGCCGTTTGGTGACGTTCCGCGACACTGACAAGAAAGTTGTCGCTTCGCTGATCATCGGTGACTCCGTGAAGGACGCTCCAGAGCAAATCAATGTTCGCATCCCGGGCCAAGACCCTGTTTACATCGTGGCGCTCGACGACAAACCATTGACGACCCGGTTTCAGGATTGGATCGAAGAAGATCTGCTGAAACTGAGCAGCATCGATGTGGATGCCATGCAAGTGAAGGACTACTCCGCTTCGCTGGGCCAAGGTGGTCAGATCTCGCTGCAACGCAATTATTCAGCGGAGTTTGAAAAAGATGGAGCACAGTGGACGCTGGCAAAACTGCAAGAGTATGACCCCAAACGTCCTACCGCGCCTCCCAAAGATGTCGAGGTGAAAGCTGATCAAAAACTTGATACGGCAAAACTGAATGAAATCCAGAACGCACTGGACGATTTGAAAATCGTCAACGTTTTGCGTAAGCCGGACGGCATGAGTGCAAACTTGCGTGCAAGTGAAGACTTTTTGTCTGATCAAAAGGCCGTGGCTTCGTTGGCTGGTCGCGGGTTTTACCCCGTTCAACTGACACAGGAGAGCGGGACAGAGATCTTGTCTGCCAATGGTGAGTTGTCGGTGGGATTGAAAGACGGAGTCGAGTATGTCCTGCGTTTTGGAAACATCGCAGGGCTCTCCCAAGAAGACCCCGATGCGGAAGCCGAAGTAGGCGAGGAAGGCAAGAAAAGTGTGACGGGTGTGAATCGTTATTTGTTGGTCACGACTCGCGTCAACGAAGAAAAGTTTCCGGTGCCAGTGCTGAAGGAAGTACCACAAGACTTCAAAGACTTGCAGAAACTTGACGACGCCGAAGCAGCAAAGAATCAACTGCCCGTTGAATTGGAGCCCGTCGAACCGGAGTCAGTCAAAGCAGAACCTGCCAAAACGGAGCCCGTCGCCGAAGAGAAGCCAGCTGACGCCGCTAAGAGTGACGATGTGGCTGCGGATAAGGCAGATGCCAGCGAAGAGATGAAGGATGCAAAGCAGCCCGAATCGACCGAAGGTGATAAGGCTGGTGACAAGCCGGCCGATGCCAAAGAAACCAAGAGCGCTGTCGACGGAGAACCAAAATCCGACGATGCGAGCAAGGGCGATGACGCCGAGCCAGCGGTAGACGCAAAGGCCGACGAAAAAACGGGCGAATCGGAAGCCGAAGGTTCGGAATCTGCAACGGCCACCGGCCAGGCTTTTCAGGAAGCTGACGAAGATGACAAGTCAGACGAGAAAGCTGAGGAGCCTGCTGCTGAGGATAAGAAAGAAATAAAGGAAGAGGCGAAGCCAGCCGCAGATGAGAAGGCTGCAGAGAAACCAGCTGCGGGTGAGCCAGCCGCAGAGAAGCCCGCGGATGAAGAACCTGCCGAAGAGCTGGAAGAAACCGAAGAGGAGAAGCAGGAGCGACTCGAGGCGACTCAGGAGAAGATCACGAAAGAAAACCAGCGCAAGATGGATGAGCGAAAAGACAGTTTGTCCAAGGCTCAAAAGCGTGTGCGTGAGCTGAACGCTCGTTTTGCCGATTGGTACTACGTGATTCCCGAAGAAACTTACACCAAGCTGACAATCAAACGCAGCGAGTTATTTGAAAAAGAAGGAGCTGCTTCCGCACCCAATCCCGGAGCTGGCGGCCCCAGTTTTCAAGCTCCTGGTGGTCTACCGTTCGGTCCTGGCAACTAAGCGAACTGGCTTCAGTTTGTAGTTGAAGCCCTGCGACGCCGTTCGCACGGCATTACACTTTGCGTAGTCCTGCGACGCCGTTCGCAGGACTTTACTTTGGTTGCTTGAAAGCACGTTCGATACGTTGCGATTTCTCTTGCGACAGTGTTTCAAGATCAAAGCCAAGCAACGTCTCAGGGCTACAGCGTCGGGCCAGGCTACAGCGTCGGGCCAACCGTCCACGGAATAAACTCATGGTCGCCGACGCCCAGTCGTTCGCTGGCGGTTGTTTCGCCACTGGCAACTTTCAGTGTGAAATCGAAGAAGCGATCTCCGACCGTCTGCAGGTCTTCGCCGTCGATGACGCTGCCCGCGTTGAGGTCCATGTCTTCACGCATGGTTTCGTACATCGGCGAATTCGTAGCGATCTTGATCACCGGTGACGGTTTGCATCCAAAGCAACTTCCGCGACCTGTCGTAAATAGGACCAAGTTGGCGCCGCCGGCGACTTTGCCTGTCACGCTTGCGGGGTCAAATCCGGGAGTATCCATCACACACAATCCTTTCGTGTCGACTCGTTCGGCGTACTTATAAACGGCTTCCAATGCCGTCGAGCCGCTTTTGGAAACGGCGCCCAAGGATTTTTCGGTGATCGTGGTCAGTCCGCCCGCTTTGTTGCCAACCGATGGATTGTTGTCGATTTTGCCGCCGTACATCGCGACGTGTTTTTTCCACCAATCGATTCGGTCAAGTAGTGATTGGCCCACCGTTTCATTGCGGCTGCGCGCGACCAAAAGATGTTCGGCGCCGTAGAGTTCGGTGGTTTCAGAAATGATCGACGTGCCTCCGCAGGCGATGATGCGATCCGAGACGACGCCAACGGCAGGGTTGGCGGTCAAACCTGAGTAACCGTCGCTGCCACCGCATTCCATGGCCAACATCAAATGCGAAGCGTCGGCCGTTTCACGCGTAAATTGATTGGCCTGATCCAGCACTTGTTCAAGCAGCACTTCCGCTTTTTTGATCGTCGCCCGCGTGCCTCCTTCGGTTTGCATGGTCAAAATCGGCACACCGTCGTCGCGGGTCAACTGCTCGCCACCGGGGCCGTAAAGCGAGACCATTTTGTGATGATCGGTCAGGTATCCCGACGTCGTTTGTTCGCATCCGAGCCCGATGACCAATACGCCGCCGACGTTGGGATGCTGTGCGTAGCCAGCCAGTGTCCGGCCAAGCATCTGGTGTTTGATCCCGTTGTATTGCAGGGCACAGCCGGTGGTGTGTGTCGCGGCGAACACACCATCGACGTTGGGCCAACGCTTCATACGTTCTTCGTCGAAAAGCTGGGCCACGCGATGACAGACTGTCGCACTGCAGTTCACGGTCGACAGCAGCAAAACGTAGTTGCGAGTTCCAACGCGACCATCGGGGCGATGGAATCCTAAGAAATCCCGACGGATCGGTGTGGGCGAATCCGGGGGCGAGATAACGCTCAAATCCGACGAAACGACATGTTGGTCGTCGCAATTGTGGCTGTGTACATGTTGGCCAGCACGAATATCGATCGCGGCGACCCCAATGGGCTGGCCGTACTTGGTGATGTTTTCGCCCGCGTGAATATCGCAGAGGGCGACTTTGTGGCCGGGCTGGATGGCATCGATTGCCACGACACGGCACGTTGGCAGCGACATTTCGATTCCCGCCGAGATCGCCCGAGTTGCCACCGCTACGTTGTCACTGGCGGCTAATTGAATCAGCGATGTCATCAAGCGGTTAATCCTTGAATGTTGAGTGTGGTTTCGCGACACGGGCGCCGGGCGTATATTCCCAATTCTACGACGTGAAACGTTTTCTTCCTCGCCGCACGCAAGTGCATCGCAACAAAGGCATCGTCAGAACCGATGAAGATTCACGAATATCAAGGCAAAGAACTGTTCCGCCAAGCAGGCGTGCCTGTGTTGGAAGGAATTGTAGCGTCAAGCGCCGGCGAGGCTGTCGCCGCGTACGAAAAATTGGGCGGCAAGATCGCAGTCGTCAAGTCGCAGATTCATGCGGGTGGACGCGGTAAGGGCACTGTCAAAGACAACCCGGACCAACGCGGCGTGGTCGTGTGCAAGAGTGCTGATGAAGTCAAAGCGGCCGCCGAAGGTTTGCTGGGCAAGACATTGGTCACGATTCAAACCGGCGAAGAAGGCAAAACGGTCAACAAGGTTTTTGTCGAAGCCGGTTGCGATATCGCTCGTGAACTGTACCTCGGCGTCGTGCTTGATCGCGCCGCTGCCAAACCTGTTCTGATGGTCAGCACCGAAGGCGGTGTCGAAATCGAGACGGTTGCGGAAGAAACACCTGAACTAATTTTTAAAGAACATTTCGACCCAGCCATCGGCTTGGAAGCGTTTCAGGTTCGCAAGATCTGCAAGAAAATGGGCATCTCGGGAGCGGCTGCCAAAGCTGCCTTCAAATTTTTGCCAGCGATGTGTCGTTTCTTTGTCGATTACGACTGCGAGATGGCCGAAGTCAATCCGCTCGTGATCACGGGCGACGACCAGATGATCGCGTTGGACGCAAAAATTTCGTTCGACGGCAATGCGCTGTTCCGGCACAAGAATCTGCTCGAGTACCGCGATTTAACCGAAGAAGAGCCCAGCGAAGTACGAGCTAACGACGCCGGCCTGAGCTACGTCAAACTGGACGGCAACATTGGCTGTTTGGTTAACGGCGCGGGACTTGCGATGTCGACCATGGACATCATCAAGTACCACGGTGGCGAACCGGCCAACTTCTTGGACGTCGGCGGAAGCGCCAGTGCCGAACAAGTGGCCGAAGCGTTTGAGATCATTTTGTCGGATCCGAATTGCAAAGGCATCTTGGTCAACATCTTTGGCGGCATTGCCCGCTGCACGACGATCGCGGGAGCGTTGATCGAAGCGAGCAAAAAAATCGGCTTTGATGTTCCGCTTGTCGTTCGCTTGGAAGGAACCGAGGTCGAAGAAGGCCGCAAAATGCTTGAGGAAAGCGACGTTGCCGTCATCAATGCGGTCGACATCACCGACGCAGCTAAAAAGATCGTCGAAGCGGCAGGCTAACACCTCGCGTCGATTCCAATCTGTCATCAACATTCAATTTCAATACGACTGAATTAGTCACGAGCATTCTGCCATGAGCATTCTGGTTGACGAAAACACTAAAGTCATCTGCCAAGGGATTACCGGTAACGCAGGCACATTTCACTCGTTGAAGTGTCGCGAATACGGCACGGCGATGGTCGGAGGCGTGACGCCTGGCAAAGGTGGCCAAGACGTCGAAGGTATGCCGGTATTTGATACCGTCGAAGAAGCCGTCAGTGAAACCGGTGCAAACGCCACGATGATTTTCGTGCCGCCACCGTTCACTGCCGATGCAATCTTAGAAGCGGTCGATGCCGGTATCGGTGTCATTGCGGCGATTACCGAAGGTGTCCCGGTTGTCGACATGGTGCGCGTTTATGAGAAAGTCAAAGCGAGCGACAGCATTTTGATTGGGCCAAACTGTCCCGGTCTAATCACGCCGGGATCTTGCAAGATCGGCATTATGCCCGGCTACATTCACAACGTCGGCAAAGTCGGCGTGATGAGCCGCAGTGGTACGTTGACTTACGAAGCCGTTTGGCAAACCAGCAATCTTGGTCTGGGGCAAAGCACTTGCGTTGGCCTTGGCGGTGATCCCATCGTCGGAACCAGCTTTATCGATCTGTTCAAACTTTATGAACAAGACGATCAAACTGAAGCGATTTTAATGATCGGCGAAATCGGTGGCACGGCGGAAGAGGAAGCTGCTGCGTACGTCAAAGAACACGTCACCAAACCTGTCGCAGCCTTTATCGCCGGTCGCACCGCGCCCCCAGGGAAGCGCATGGGGCATGCTGGTGCAATCATTAGCGGAGGCAAAGGAACGGCCACCGAAAAAGTCGCAGCTTTGGAAGACGCCGGAATCGTCGTCGCTCCCACGCCAGCGGACATGGGTGACGCCGTCGTAAAAGCGATGGCCAAATAAGTGCTGGCCGCGTGCTAAGTCGCTTCAGCATGATGTGCGTGGGGCCCGTGGCTAGCGCCAGCGGCTGATTAGCGATAGCTACTTTTTTTCCGACCGCTTTGCTCGCATTCTTGCTCCGCCTTGGGTTAGCACGCTGATGTCCGGGACTTCTCCGCCTCCGGTGGCGTCGACGATTGCCTTCATGATCTTGGGCCCGTCGACTTGGAGTTGCGGTTGGACGATGGCAAAGTTACCGGTCACCTTGCCTTGGTCGCCGACCAGAACGGTCAGTTGTACGTTGCGATTGAGTCCGTACTTGCCAGGACCTTCTTTCCCATCGGGCGAGAACGCGTAAGTTGTATTGGGCGAGAAATGCTTGGCGACGTTCTTGGTCCACTTTCGCATTTCGGTCGGGTCCTCGGTCAAGAAAACGACTGCCGATTTGATGGCCGGATCTTTTCGAGTGTTGGCAAATTTGGCGATTGCGTTGGTCAGCCCAAACGCGGGCCGAGTCCGTTCGTGAAAAAACACGATCATCATGGGCCCGTCACTAACTTCTTTTATGAAGTCCACCATTTCACCGCGGTTCTTGCCGGACACGGATTCGGCGGAGAAAGCAGGCAGTGGCTCGCCAATTTGCGGGCCCGAAAAAATCGGACGCTCGGCTTGAGACGTCGAAACGAAGGTTGCGATCGTCAGAAGAGTGACGTAGCGAAGCATGACGCGGTTCCTTTTGGATGAGGGCAAGCGCTCCGCGGTCGGTGCAATAACTTTCCAACGGCGGGGCTTTGGCCAGATTGAATGCGGCGTTTACGTTCCGCTCGATCATTGTGGCCTGACTCCTATTGTTGCCGATCCATGGACCCGATGGGGCAGAGTCACGAGAATTGCATCGTATTGAGCTGATCAATCGGCAGTCGTGACCTGTGTGTGTCGTTTTCGCAATTCCTGAAGGTCCATTTCGTGGTTCTTAGTCCAGCCTTGAAGCGTCGATGCTCTCCACCAGTAGCCATAGTACGGAGCGTGGGCTTGTTTCCAAAGCTCGGTGCGGTGTTTGAATTCGGCGGTTCCCGACATCGGCAGTCCATTGTCGAGTTGGTTCCAGGCGACGCGGACGAATTCATCGAGGTAACGATCGGAGCGGCGTCCTTCCACGCCGAGCATTCGGGAGTCAGACAAGAGGATGCCGGCAAAGGTACGAGGAGCAAAGAAGCCAGTTGGGACTTTCATCGCTCGCCGATAGTCAGGTTGGTACCGGCGCCATTCTGACAGGAGGGCAGCGATGCGTGATTCTCGCCGCAATTCGACGGGTGAAATCATGTCGACCAGTTCCGCGACCGATTCGTCGTCGCCAAAGAGTTCTGGCTGATTGCTAAGTAACGCAACGACGCTTAGTTCGGGTATTTCGGCACGAGCTTGGAGGTCGTCCAGGTCAGCTTCGTACTGGATGGCCGCTTCGCGCACGTGTTGAATTCGTTGGAGCACAAGTTCCACCGTCATGTACCGAAGCTCGGCGTGTTCTGCTGGCGACATTTCCCAGCCGGCTTTGTTCGGGTCGAAAATCATCGCGATGTCATCGTTCGTAATCGAACTGGAATAAAGGTCATCCATGTCGTCGCGAATTTTCTTTTGGAGGTCAGCCAAAGAATCGTAGTTTTGCTCCAGGTCAAACACGCCTGATTCTTGTCCCCATTGAAAGCCATACCCAGACGTGTGCCTGAAACTGTAGACCGTTGTTGACTTCGAATTACCTATTCCAGCCGTCGCAGCCATCGCTTTGGCTCGCCAATTGTTGTTCAGTGCAGGCGTGGTTGCGATCCGATGGCCCAGGACGCAGACCATCGGCAGGAGCACGGCGGCAATGCTGATCGCGATCATTCGGACATGAAAGCCGGTGTCGACTTTTCCTTCCAGCCAGCGCCGGCAAATCCACCACGTGGCAAATAGCAGGACTGGTACTAACAGGATCGCGGTCCACGCATAGTCTTGGTAAGCATCGAAAAACAACGACAGCGGAACTGCGCAGAGCATGCCAAACACGGGGGCACCGAATAAGCCAAGGACTGGACGTGAAGCCCACATCGAAACGACTTGTCCGCAGGCAAATGCAATCGGCAGGAACACCCAGAGATATCGCGAGCCTCTCTCGTCATAGAGCAGAACGACAGCCAGCATCGTGAGCACCAGCATGGCAGCAAGCGGTGACAGTATCCGCGTCCACCAAACTTGATTGGGCGATATTCCACGATCCCCAAAAAACGCGCGGCGGTGGTTCAAGTTGTCGCCGTAAAATACGAGAGCGCCCAATCCAACCGCCGCGACTAGTAACGCAAGACCGGCCAAGGGAGTCAACGCGTTGATGGAATTTGTCGCTTCCTCCCAGCGGATCATCAGCAATGCGATCACTCCCATGGTTGTCAGTCCTGCCAATGGCCACCTTGCTTGGCGTAGCTGTTGCCAATGCAAGGCGCGGATCGGCGAGGGGCGTTCGCGACTGGCGATCATCGGCGGGCGGTAAGGTTCTTGGATGCTTTGGGAGATCGATGCGGGCAGCGACATCGCGCCGGCCGGACGAGTTAGCCGGCGTTTGCCCAGCCATCGCTGCGTCACCCACAGTGCAACGAGCAAACTGATTGCCAGTCCGGTCACGAAGATCCACATCGCGGTCGATGCCGGTTCGGAGTAACTCTCTAGTCGCCCCAGAATATCTCGTCGGAACTGATAGCTGAGCAGATACTCGCCTAGGTTCATCGCAAAGAGATAAATGATCGTGATCGATGGAACGAGAGCGAGCAACGCCGTGATGGGGGATCGAAACGTGTAGGCGCACGCAAAGCTAACCGCCAGAAGCAGCCCGCTGAAAAACAGCAGTTTGCTGATCCCTAACACCATCGTCAGCTCAAGGTAGTCGCCTCGCAGTCGAACGACGCCCGACGCCACTAGCAATGCGATCGCCAATGATGCCGCCAGCCAAGTTGCAATCACAGCGACTGCGGAAACTGCAAATTTTGCGTCGACGATGTTCTGCCAGCGAACCGGCAAGGTGCGAAGCCACGCAAGTGTTCCGCTCTCTTCTTCGCCGCCGACCAATAGCGCAGGCGCTCCCAATGCCACCAAGTTGGGCATCAGCACCCAAATCATGATGTAGCCGTCCGCGCGAAGTGGGCTGCCAGCTACGAGGCTTCCGACAAAAACCAGCAGATTGAAAACGACGATGCCAGCACCGGCCATGATCACCAGCGGCATCACTGCTTTGGCGTCCTTCCAGCAAAGGCTGCGAAAAACTGAAATTGGATTGCTCATCAAACGGGCTCCTTTCAAAACAGTTGCGGTTCGGGACGACTGGTTTCTTCATGATCGACCGGGCGAGTCGCTCGGCGATCACAAACGGCGACGAAAATATCTTCCAACGTGGCCGATTCCGATTTCAAATCCTCCACGCCGCTTTCGCAGCTGTACGTTGTCTGCCAGTTGTCCGGCATGTCTTGAACGATCCAACGCATCTGCCGGCCGTTGCGAGACTCGGTCAACACATTGCCCGGCGGCAAAGCGATCGTCGCTGAAGCATCGTCCATCGTGGCCGTCACGATTCGCGTTGACTGTTTTAATGCGTCCAGCGGCTGCACCAATTTCAATTGTCCTTGGTGCATGATCCCCACCCAATCGGCAACCCGTTCGACTTCGCTGATCTGGTGGCTGCTCAACAAAACGGTTCGGCCCAGCGCTGCGCGATCGACCATTGACTCCAAAAACTGCCGGCGAACCATGGGGTCCAATCCGCTAGTCGGTTCATCCAAAATCAACAGCTGCGGATCGTGCGCGGTTGCCAATGCCAGGGCGACTTTGGCACGTTGCCCCTTGCTCATGCTTTTGATGCGAGTGCCCGACGGAATATCGAAGGCGGCCAACAATTCCAGGTACCGATTGGAAAACGCTTCGTCGTAAAACGCTGACGTAAACCATCCAATTTCGTCGGCAGTCATCCAGTCGTAGAGGGCGGGGGCGTCGGAGACGTAGCCAATTTCGCGGCGAATCTCCATCCCGCCTTTGACGCAGTCGTGTCGCAGTACCGTAGCGGTTCCCGAATCAGGCGTTTGAAAGCCCGTCAGGATGCGGATCATGGTCGTTTTGCCCGCGCCATTTTCGCCGAGCAAAGCGAATACGATCCCAGGAGGAATCTCCAAATTGACATCGTCCAATGCCTGTGTGCGACCGAATCGCTTGGAGACATTATGAAGAGTGATCACGGATGACATGCGGTAGTTCCTGATCGGCTGGCGGAAAAGGATGTCTGGGGGAAGAACGCGGCTACGTGGACGTGCCGTTTTCGGAGGCGTTGGCCTGGTTGGACTGAATCAACTGAGACTGCCGGGACAATTCAGCCTCGAACAATTCGCGAAGCTCGTCGGGGGACATGCCACCTGCCAAAGCGTCGGCCAGTGCACGACTAACACCGTCGGCAACAATCGAATTGCGTGCCTTGGTGCAGCGTTTGATCGCGTCGCGTCGTACAACCATTCCGCGTCCACGAAGCGGTTCCAAAACCAAATCGGATTGCAGTTGTTGGTACGCACGAGCGATCGTGTTGGGATTGATTGCCAGTTCGCCGGCAAGCTGGCGAACGCTGGCCACCATTTGGCCACCTACCAGCACTTCGTCGGCGACGGCCAATTTGATTTGCCGAACAATCTGTTCGTAAATCGGGACATCGCCGTTGGGGTCGATGGAAAAGAACATCGGAAACCTCGATGGAAAATCGAATTCGGTCCTGTGTACTGGTGTGATAGTACACCGAGTTCTCTGGGCTGTCAAGCTTGTGATTGGGGCTTTTGTCCGCAGATTCGGAATGACCGGTAAGCGCTTCCAGCGGCGGCAAGTTTTGTTCAGGTGTGAACACGAAACTGAATCAGCGTGCCAATTGCCAAGCAATGGTTGGTTGGTACCTCTTTATCTGTGACTGGAATTCTTCAGCCTGTGGCTCATCTCAGCGAAAAATCGTCAGGCGAAGGAGCTTCTCAGAGCTTTGCCGCCGACTCACTTGCGATGGGCATGTTGGTCATGCTGGCGATGACGATCATCCAGCGTGGCGTGGGGTTCTTTCGCGGCATTTGGATCTGCCGAATGCTGGACGACAGTGTCGTCGGCCAATGGGCGATGGCGTTGGGTTTCATCTTGCTGATCACCCCGGTGATGATGCTTGGGATTCCCGGATCACTGCCGCGTTACACCGAACACTTCCGACTGCGCGGCCACCTCAAAGCGTTCGTTCGCCGACTAGCGATGCTGACGGCGGGCTTTACGGCCCTCTTTTTTGTCGCCGTCGCATTTGTCCCGTCAAAGCTGGCGTGGTTCATATTTCTGGAACCACAAGACACGCAGCTAGTGTATTGCGTAGCCGCGGCGGTCGGCGCTATATCGGCGTTCTACTTTGTCAACGAATTGTTGTCCGGTTTGCGACAGGTTCGAGTCGTTTCGTTGATGCAATTTGTGCAAAGTCTTTCGTTTACTGCGATCGCCTTAGCGGTGTTGTATGGCGGCTACGGATTGCACGCTGTAATTCTTAGTTTTGCGGTTGCGACATCCATTGCACTGATACCCGGACTGTGGGTGTTGTGTCGCGGATGGAGCGGGGTGCCCGTATCCGAAGAACCTTTCAAGGCACCTTCGATGTGGCGCCGTCTGCTGCCGTTTGCCGCGGCACTGTGGGCAGTCAATTTGCTGGGAAACGTCTTTGACCTTTCGGATCGCTACATGATCTTGCATTTCACTCCTGGCGGCGAAGTCATCGGGCAAGCTGCGGTGGGGCAGTACCACAGCGGTCGCATCGTTCCTGTGTTGCTAATCAGTTTGGGCATGTTGATCAGCGGTGTGCTGATGCCGTACCTGTCGGCTGATTGGGAAAATGGCAATCGACAAGCCGTGCGTGATCGGATGCGGCGTGTCCTATTGGCGATGTCCGCCGTGTTCACATTGGGCGGCGCATTTTCATTGTTGATTGCTCCCTGGATGTTCGGCACGCTGTTGCAAGGGCGCTATAACGACGGGCTGACACTGATGCCGATGGCGTTTGTCTTTTGCACTTGGGCTGCGATGGTCATCGTCGCAAACGGTTACCTGTTGGTAATCGAAAAAGGAAAACTGGTCGCCTTGGCAACCGGAATCGGACTGACGGCCAACATTGTGCTCAATGCACTCTTGCTTCCGGTTTGGGGATTGCACGGCGCGGTCGTATCGACGCTCTGTTCGCATGGCATTGTCATGCTGGGCGTCTGGGTCGCGATGTCGCGAACGGACTTTCGTTTTGACCGCACACTGCTGTACGTCAGCATGATGCCTGCGACGTTGCTGGCGGGACCTTGGGTGGCTGCGGCATCGGTTTTGATCTGCATGGCGGCTAGCGAACACGCCAGAGAATGGACACGTGAAGCCATTGATTTAGTTTTGGCAAAACGCCAGCAGCGATCGCTGGCTTAAGGGCTGATACAGGGGTGGCTAAATGTCGACTTGAACCGGCCGCGGCGATTTGATTGCTAAAACACGGGCGTTTTGCTCGGTCGCGAACCTTTCTGCCGCGTTTTCGTCCTTTCTGGCGAGCAGATATCTCTTGCCGGGCACTAGCCGGGCAACGATAATGTTCACGTCGGGTCGCAATGACGCGTTGCGACGGACTGTTTACGCACGTTTCAAGAACTCGCTCTGGTTGGCACCTGAGTTCATGAAGCGTCTAACCAAGAACGAAAGGAAGGTGATCAAAGTGGATTATTGCTGTACTGCCAACGGGGTCGTAACCCGTAGCTGAAAGTCGGCGGGCTGGAGCTTCGGCACTGGCGACCCCCACTCGCGATCATCTTGATAGATATCGTCGAGACATTTGCCCGCTCGTTGAGTTCACCTTGTACTCAGCGAGTGGGTTTTTTTATGCCTGTACTTCCCAGAATCAATCGGGCAATTAGTTTGGCAGCTTCCGAGGAAGTGTACGAACCCTCGCTCAGTATCCGCTCCCTCTGCATCCGAAGCTCAGCGTGAACAACGAAACGAATTCTCATTCCGACGACGCCGATCATTCGCAACCATATGCGGCGGCAAAGCCCGTCGATGAAAGCGGCGCAGTTGACGCTGCGTCTGAGCCCGGCGGTATCCCCGTTGCGCCGAGCGGGCTAGTCACGCGATCGCTTTTTGGCGGTTTTTTGATGGGATTGGCAAATTTGGTGCCTGGCATCAGTGGCGGCACCATGCTGCTGGCGGCAGGTGTTTATCCCCGGTTTATCGAAGCGGTCGCTGACGTGACGCGTTTCCGATTTCGGTTTCGTTCGCTGTTAGTGCTTGGCTGTGTTGTGGGGGCTGCTGGAATCGGAATTCTGCTGCTTGCTGGGACATTAAAAGACCTGGTCGTCGACCACCGCTGGATCATGTACAGCCTTTTCATCGGGCTGACACTCGGCGGGCTGCCTGTTGTTTGGAAGCTCGCACGGCCGATGTCAAAACGTCTGGTCATCGCCGCTGTCGTCTCGTTTGCCGTGATGGTTGCGTTAGCGGTGTTGCAGGCCAAGGGCTACACCGGAAGCGGTGGGTCGAATTTTGTGATGCTATTCGTGGGCGGGCTCGCCGGAGCAAGTGCCATGATTCTGCCTGGAATATCGGGCGGTTACTTGTTGCTGTTGCTGGGCCAGTACGTGCCGATTTTGCGCGGCGTGGATGAATTCAAAGCAGGTTTGAAAGCACGCGACTTTGAAATGCTGATCGAACCCGCACTAACGGTGGTCTTGCCCGTCGGATTGGGGGTCGTGATCGGCGTGGCTTTGGTTGGTAACTTGCTGCAGTGGTTACTGCGTCATCATCGCAAGGCGACGTTGGGAGCTTTGATCGGATTGCTGCTGGGGTCGACTGTTGGGCTATGGCCTTTTCAACAAGCGATTGCGCCAAAGGTTGGCGATGTGATCAAAGGCAGCGAACTGACAGAGAAGACGATCGGCAACGTCGAAACCGATGATTGGCCGACGGTTTACTTTCGCCCAGATCTGTTGACGGTGGCTTCATCGATCGCACTGATTGGTTTGGGGTTTGGAATCACAATGGGAATCGCGCGGATTGGCGGCCAAGATGACGACGCCGCTTAATCCGAATATTCGGCCTGACGCGAACATCCCAATGTAAATCGGCAAACGTTGGTGATAACAACCGTCGTCCGCTTTACGCACCGTCACCAACAACCAAACTGAACACTTCGTCACTCGGTTCCGACTGACGTTCGCTCGAATTGTTGGGCCCAATTGCCTGCGGTTCACGTCCCTTCTCTCGTAAATTCAACTGCACGTGATCAGCGTCGTTATCCTGGCAATCGTACAAGGAATCGCCGAGTTCCTTCCCATCAGTTCTTCGGGGCACTTGGTTATTCTCGGTGCCGTCTTAGACAATATTCCGGCACTCAGTGGACAAACAGCGGCCGTCCAGAGTGACGAACCAACGCTGGAGATCATTCTTCACGCAGGTACCTTGGGTTCGATCCTGTTGATCTATTGGCGAAAGATTCTGGATCTGCTGACACGCGACCGACGTGTGATTTGGATGCTGGTCGTTGGTACGATTCCAGCGGCCATTGTCGGGCTAACGATCAAAAAGAAGTTTCCCGAGATCATGCACAATCCGTTGCTCGCCGGATCAATGTTGCTAGTCACCGGCACACTGCTGATCGTGTTGGGAAGATTGAAGCCTCGCGATGGCGAATACCAATCAATGTCGTTGGTGGGTGCGTTTTGCGTGGGGTGTTTTCAAGCAGTCGCAGTGCTGCCTGGAATCAGTCGGAGCGGTTCCACGATCCTGGGCGGTCGTTTGCTGGGCCTAAAAAATGAAGATTCTGTCACATTTTCTTTTCTTTTGGCCATTCCGGCGATCCTGGGAGCGACCGTGTTGGCTGTCAAAGATCTGGTTGACCAAGTTCAAGACGGAGTTCCGCAAAAACACTCGTTCACCGAACTAGGCGTCGGTGCCTTTTTGGCGTTTATTGTGGGCATATTTGCTCTCAAATGGCTGATTGGATGGAGTCGACAAGACCGTCTGCACCTGTTCGCCTGGTGGTGCATCCCAGTGGGTATACTTACGATCACGTTGGTACTGAAAAACGTCCTTTAGCTTGCGACCCATGCTTTTGGGTGGTCAGTAGCCTCCAATGGTTGTGGACGCACGTTTAGGCTTTGGTACAATCAGAGCAGTTGGATACTGAAACGTGAAAAATTAAAAGGCTAAGAAGGGCTCGCTATGGCACCCGCACAACTGACTGACCGTCAGCAAAACGTATACGACATGATTCGCGAACTGATTGTTGGACGTGGATACGGGCCAACCGTTCGCGAGATCGGCGAGCACTTTGGGATCAAGAGTCCTAACGGCGTGATGTGTCACTTGCGAGCATTGGAACGCAAAGGATTGATCCGCCGGAGTCCCAATAAATCTCGAGCGATCGAATTGACGCAGGTCGCTGACCGAAATGGCAACAGCCTGCCGCTCGCCGGCATGGTTGCAGCAGGCCCTACTTCGCTGGCGTTTGCGAAGAACAATCGCGTTGATTTTAGCGAGATGTTCTTTCAGGATGATCGCTTCATCCTGAGAGTCTCGGGTGATTCGATGATCGATGCGCACATCACCGATGGTGACTATGTGATCATCCAAAAGCAGGAGAAAGCTGATCCCGGCCAATTAGTCGTTGCGCAAACTCCAACTGGCGAAACACTTAAGTATTGGCATCCCGAAGGCGATCGTATCCGATTGCAGCCAGCCAACAAATTGATGGAACCGATCTACGTCAAAGACGCGAAGGTCATCGGCATCGCCGTTGGCGTTGTGCGATCGGGAATGTAGTCTCGCTATTGCCGTTCGGCATCGCTATTGCAAGGCAGGTGCGTTGCCGCAAATGGAATGGCCGGACAGTGTGTTCGCGGAGTGAATCGTTGTCTGCGTGCGTCCGTGGCAGCTGGTAGCGAAGCGGATCGAGTTCGTTCCCGGCTAAGGTGTCAGCAGCTGTTTCTTGCGGATGGCGTCTTGAGCTTTCCGGCGCAGAATCTTTAACCGTTGGCAGTTTCAAGCTGAACATCGCGCCCTTGCCTACCCCGTCGCTGTCGACAGACAGGGACCCGCCCAGTTTCTGTGCCGCTATCGCACACGAGTGCAAGCCAAAGCCGTGCCCGTCTTGCTTGGTGGTAAACCCATGCTGAAACAGCTTGCTTAAGTTCTCCGGTGGAATTCCGACTCCAGTATCCACTACGTCCATACGCAAACTGTCCTGGTCAGACGAAATCATCAGTCGAATCGATTTCCGGTCGGCATTCGAACTCTGTAAAGCTTGCTTGGCATTGCCGATCAGATTTACCAAGATTTGCAGCACATCATGTTTCTGAGTTTGAATCGGAGGCACCGCAGCAAAGTCTGTTTCGATGATGATTCCAACGTTGTCTAAATCCGAGTCGGCCATTCGCAATGCATCTTCAAACAGTTCCTTGGGTTCCACCGCCAACGCTTCAATTTTGGGTAGCGATGGATCCAAGTCCAAATCAATCGTTGCGACATATCTCCACTCGCTGGTCGAAATCGAAACCGCATTTTCCAATAGATGATTGACATCCACCAAGGCCTTTTCGCTCTGGCCGGGATGGGCAAATTCTTTCATCGCGCGGACGATTGTCGAGACATGCCGCACGCCGTCACGCGAATCACCGATTGCTTCCAGTACTTTTGTCAGTACCAAATTGTTTTGCAGGTCCGAAACGCCAGCAAGCACGTCTTTGATCTTTGCTTGCGTGATCTCAGTCTCAGTATCAATATCAGTATCGCAATTCTCTATTCGGCGAAGCGAGTCGACCATTGTTTCGAGGCTGCCGATCTGGTCGCGGATGTAATCCGGGTTGTCACCGATGTATTGCATCGGCGTGTTGATCTCGTGTGCCACTCCGGCTGCCAACTGTCCGACCGACTCTAGCTTTTGCGCCCATTGCAAATGAGCTTCGAGTGCCCGCGTCTCCGTTAGATCAGCTCCCAAGATCAGCAAGCCGTTGCGATTGGCACCGTTCATCACCGGATAGTTCGACAACCCAATTATTCGTCGGTTGCCGTCTTGGTCGATGAATGACGTTTCCAATCGTTTGGACGTTGAGTCGAGGAAAATGCGTCGATCAAAAGACTTGCACCACTTGATGGGGAGCTCGGACATTTTGCGACCAGCCACTTCTTCCCAAGTCAGTCCATACAATTCGGCAGCTCTTCGGTTCCATCTTGAAACCTGTCCATCTTCGTTGAGTCCGATCAGCATGGTGTCGATCGCGGACAGCAGATGTTGCGATTCGTCTTTTGCTTGTTGCCAATGCTGCGTTCTTTCTTCCACTAGTAGCTTGAGAGCTTCGGTTTGTTCCTTGGCTAGTTTTGATAAATGTCGTTTCTCGGTCATGGCCGTCGCGACCTGCGAGACTTCTGCACTGTCAAACGGTTTTTTCAATATGAGTAGTCGGTCGGATGCGCCGAGCGATTGTCGGATTTTTGACCACGATTGATCGGAGTAGGCCGAGCAGATGACGACCTGCAGTTCCGGGTCGACTTTCCAAAGCTCGGCGATCGTTTTGAGCCCGTCCCAGCCGGGCGGCATTCGCATATCGACGAAGGCCATCACAACGGTTGGCCATTCGCTAGGGCGTTGCAAACCATGTCGCGTCCTTCTTTGCCTTGGCTTGCACATTGCAAATCAACATCCAGCCTGATGCGTTGATCGTGTGAATCACCGAAGAACGCCGCGGCGACATTGTCCAGCTTTAATTGCCGATCATCGGCAACCAGAATTTTGCGGAAATCACGGTGAATGGCCGGGTTGTCATCGATGACCAAGACTCGGCGATTGCGGTCTGCTTGTAAAGCATCCTTTGTCAGCGCACTGCCCCTAAACTGAAATTCAATCGCCTAGTCGCCCTATGCAATTGGCGCTGCTGTGATGATCCCCTTCACGCGACCAGCAAGGCTTGCCAAACCGCGATAGCTAAGTCGCATCAGAGCTCTAGGTCGCGAAATCGACTGCGGCAGAACCTTCTTGCTTTTTTTGCATTCGGATTTCCTTGGCAAATCCATCCTCGACGGTCGGGATTCTGCTGTGAGATCGATGTTTCGGCGAAATTTCCGTAAGCCGCTAGCTGAATGGCTGCAGCGCGGCCTCGCTGTGAAGAACTGATTGGAACGCCAAGTGATGGAGCGATCTGGCTCCACGATGCGGTGCATTTCACGCAAAATTGTTTCTGCTATGTTTTGCGTAGAGTTTTTGTTTGGTTTCTTCTTCCGAGTGGGCTGCATAACGCACTGCCGCGGACTCAGGTTCTTTGGGCCTCGCGAATCTGGATGGACAGACAGCGGCAACTAAACGACTCGAAGGCTTGCGTGTGATGACGGACACGCAAGCGAACGAGCCACAGCTTGGCTTGACTCATCACCTAAAACGATCTTGCGGTGTTAACGATATGACGATCATTGAAGATACTTTTGCCGAAGCGTTTCCAATGCGAGGAACGCGATTGATCATCACGGCTTTGGATTCTGAACTGGCGATGATTGCGGCCACTGAATTTTGTGGCAATGCGTCCAGCGTGATCGGCTGTGACGCCGAGGCGGGCATCGAACGTGTGATCGACGAATCGGAGACGCCTGACGGACGACCGGGAGTCAGCGTGCTCGCATTTGCCTTTGACCGCAAATCACTCGAAGCTGCCGTAACCGCTCGAGTTGGTCAAAACGTGCTCACCTGCCCGACGACGGCATGCTACGCGGGCATTGCATCGGAGAGCAAAGATGATCGCATCAAAGTCGGTGCGCAATTGCGTTTCTTTGGTGACGGCTATCAGTTCAGCAAGAAACTGGATGATCGACGGTTTTGGCGAATCCCGGTCATGGATGGCGAATTTGTTTGTGAAGATGTCGTTGGAACCGTCAAAGGTATCGGCGGTGGCAACTTGATTCTTTGCGGCACCAATCAGGCCACGGCATTGGCGGCGACTCGCGCGGCTGTGGCGGCGATTCGATTGGTGCCCGATGTGATCATGCCTTTTCCAGGTGGAATGGTGCGAAGTGGATCGAAAGTAGGATCCAAATACGCTGCACTGAAAGCCAGTACGAACCACAAGTGGTGTCCTACTTTGATCGGACAAGCCGAAACGTCACTGAGTGATTCCGAAGGCGCTGTGTATGAAATCGTGATTGACGGGCTTTCTGAATCAGCAATCGCCGCTGCGATGCTAGCCGGAATCGGCGCAGCGAAGCTTTGTGAAGGTGTCGTCCGCGTTTCTGCCGGCAACTATGGCGGAAAGCTCGGGAAACATCATTTCCATCTACTCAAGTTAGTCGGCTAAAAAGTCGACGGGGCCGTTTCGCGATTGGCGTGAGCGAATGATTGCGCAGTCTTTTGCTGCGGCCGCGTCCGCCGTTTCTTAACCCACGCGGTTCGGCCGACCTTTCCATCCAAGTAGTTTTTGCAGCGATCAATTCGAGCCACGGAAAACCAATCAGATGAAACTTGTTTCTTGGAACGTCAACGGAATTCGAGCGGCGATGGGAAAGGGCTTCCGCGACTATATCGAATCCGATCAACCTGAAATCGTCTGCCTACAAGAAACCAAAGCAGAACCCGAGCAAGTTGACACACAATGGGCAGTCGATTTGGGATACGAGCAAGTGTGGAACTGTGCGACCAAAAGGGGCTACAGTGGCACAACAATCTGGAGCAAGCTGCCGATTAAAAAGGAATCCAGTGGCATTGGAATCAGTGAGCATGACGACGAAGGGCGAGTGATCACCACGACGTTCGACGATTTTCATCTCGTCACGGTGTATACGCCCAACTCCAAACGCGGGCTGCTGCGTTTGGACTACCGCCAAGAATGGGACAAGGATTTCTTGGCGTATGTCAAGAAGCTCAATCGTCGCAAACCGGTGATCTTTTGCGGCGATCTGAACTGTGCACATAAAGAAATTGATTTAGCAAATCCAAAAGCAAACCGGCGGAATGCTGGCTTCACTCAGGAAGAGCGTGAAGGGGTCGATCGTATGGTGGATGCTGGTTTCATCGACTCATTTCGTCACTTTTGTGATGAACCGGACAACTACAGTTGGTGGACCTACCGAAGCAACGCTCGCGAGCGAAACATTGGCTGGCGATTGGACTACTTTTTTGTCTCGCAAAAGTTCGCCGATCGGGTTACCGATGCCGTGATTCGAGACGACATTCATGGATCGGACCACTGCCCGGTCGAGTTGATGATCAAGTAGTGTCTGGCGGTTCCGCGGTTCGCGAATCGTTTTGTGATAATTGCCCAAGTCGATCAGCATCTTTCACGCTCTTCGATGTTGTTTCATTTATCATAGTAGGCAACGATGCCGCACCGCCCGGAACCAATTTGATCGCTGCAATCGATGCACTCCAATCGTCATTTTTTTGTCGTCGCAATTGTCTGCCTGTGTCACGCATCGCCGTTGGCCGCCCAGGGTGACATTCAGTTCAATCGCGACATCCGTCCGATTCTGAGTCAGAATTGTTTTTACTGTCACGGACTGGATCAGAATCACCGCGAAGCAGGCTTGCGTCTGGACACGCGGGACGCGGCGATCGAAGACCTAGGTGGTTACCAAGCAATCGTTCCGGGCAACGCGTCCGAATCGGAGTTGCTGGTGCGGATTTTGTCGGACGATCCCGACACATTGATGCCGCCTCCCGAATCAGAGCGAACCATCACGCCTGCGCAGCGTGAACTGATCGCGCGATGGATTGACCAAGGTGCTGAATACCAGGATCACTGGGCGTGGCAGAATCTAGAGTTGCCAAAAGTGCCTGGGACAATCAAATCGCAGACGATTGAAGGCGCTGCCGCGATCGATGCCTTTTTGCAGCAAAGATGGGCCGACGAAGACGTGAAGCCGGTTTCGCCAGCTAGTGCGCGCGAGCAAATGAGACGTTTGAGTTTTGATTTGCGTGGTCTGCCGCCAACGCTTAAGGAAGTAACTGACTTTCAGGCGGATCCTTCGCAGAGCCACTATGCGGAGATTCGTGATCGGTGGATGAACGAACTGGCTTATGCCGAACACCAAGCCGTCCGCTGGTTGGACTTGGTGCGTTGGGCAGACACGAGCGGGTTTGTCAGTGATGAACCGATTGCGTCGGGAGCATACCGGGCTTGGATTATCAAAGCGTATGCCAACAACATGCCCTTTGATCAATTCTCCAGGATGCAATTGGCTGGCGATCTGATCGAAAATCCGACCGACGATTCGTTGGTCGCGTCCGGTTACAACCGAATCGTCAACACCAATTGTGAAGCGGGCGCGATCGAAGAAGAGCAGCTGTACAAACTAAAAGGTGAACATGTCCGTGCGGTTGGCACGGTTTGGATGGGACTGACCACCGGTTGTGCGGAGTGTCACGATCATAAATTTGATCCGATTTCGGCGAAGGACTACTACAGCCTGGCAGCTTTTTGGGATGACTTAGTCGAAGCAGGCGTGTACACCCCGGGAGACCGTCGCGTGCCGCTTCATTATGTGCACGACGACTCGGCTGACTCGGCTCGCGATGCCGTTTTGACAGCGGAAATCAGCGCGTTCAAGTCTCAAATCATCGGCGACATTTCAGCAGCGGATGCTGAAGTGTTGCAGTGGGAGCAGGAGACGATCGCGAAACTGAAGGACAAAGAAACGAGAGTTGATTTTGCGTGGATTCCAGCGCAGTTGCCGGGGCCGAGAGTTGTTGAAGGAGAATTTGATTCGATCAAGATTGACGACACTTTCGCACGCGAAACCCGAGCCGATGCGAATTCGTTTTATCGCCATCATGCTTCGGATCTGATGACGGGGTACATCTACGAAAGGTCGCAGAAAACGGACGCTGAGAAAGACGCTTGGTTTGTCGATGTTTGGATCGACCGGGATGACAGGCCGCAGATGCTAGGCATTCAGGTTTCTCACGGTGACTACGGGCGACTCGGCTGGAAAACAGCTAATTACGAGACTTACCTTTGGGGCGAGGATACTTCTGGCACGTTAGTTCAGTCTCATTCGTGGAGCGATCCAGAACGCGTCAAGCGAATTGGAGATCTACCATCGGAATCGGGTTGGGTGCGCTTGCGTGTTCCGTCGAGTCAGTGGATTTCGCCGGTGGGCGGCCAATCCTTTGAAGCGACGGGGATGGCTTGGCTACAAACCGGAGGGCACGTTCGCTGGGCCGACAGTGGAATGGAGTTACGCACGGACAAAGCAACTGCCCTGCAGCTTGGTGAGACAGCGATTCGAAAGTGGTATGAAACGCCCTGGAATCGTCAGGTGTATCAATCGCGACTCGAGTACGTCAGCAAAGCGTTGTTGACGAAGTCCGATCAGCGCAGTGATCTGCAGCGAGAGATTGTGCGCGAAGCGTTTTGTGAGCAATCGCATCCCGAGCTACTCGATCGACTTCGCAGCCTCGAAAGCGAGCTCTACGTTCGACGCAGTCAAGCGATGCCGGTATTGGTTTCGCGTTCCAGTAGCCAGCGTAAGACGACTCGGCTGTTAGGACGTGGAGACTTTTCAGATAAAACAGGTCCCTTGGTCGAATCGGCTGTTCCCGAATTTCTTGGCGCGATCGAGGCGGACGCTGGAGTTGCCAATCGACTTCATCTGGCCAATTGGCTGTTTGATCAAGGAGCCTCGCTCACGGCCCGCGTGTATGTCAATCGCTTGTGGCACCAATTCTACGGTCGCGGTTTGAGCGAAACTCTGGAAGACTCTGGCACGCAGGGTGATTGGCCATCGCACCTGGATCTGCTGAATTGGTTGGCAGTCGAATTTCGCGATAGCGGATGGAACCGTGATCACATGGTTCGCTTGTTGACATCGACAACGGCGTATCGCCTGAGCAGTGTGCCACAGAGCTCGGACCCCGGCAATCGATTGCACGCACGGCAGGGGCGTTTTCGTTTGCCAGCTGAAGCGATCCGCGATTCGGCGCTGACCGCCGCTGGGCTGCTGATGCAAACCTCGGATATTCCACTGGAGAGCTTTTATCCGTATCAGCCGCTGAATTACTGGGAGCGTTCCAGCAAAGTCATGTTCGGTAGCCGGCACTTGGATTGGAATACAAGTCGAACGGCCAGCCAATATCACCGCAGCATGTACACGTTTTGGAAGCGACAAAATATCCATCCAACCATGTTGGCTTTTGACGCGCCCACGCGACAGGAATGCACTGCGAAGCGAAATATCACGAATACACCAGGCCAGGCGTTGGCCTTGTTGAATGATCCGATGTTTGTCGAAGCGGCCCGTGTGATGGCAATCCGAATCATGCAAACAGACGCCAGCAGCGACCAAGAGCGTATCGATTCGGCCTATCGTTTCGCTTTGCAACGAAAGCCATCGGCGAGAGAAACGACCACATTGCTCAGTTTGCTCGATCAGCAACGCGAGCTTTTTGGACGACAGACCGACGCAGCGGTATCACTGATTTCCATTGGGCAGTCTCCTACCCCCGATGATATTGACGCCTGCGAGTTGGCAGCATGGACTGTGTTGGCCCGCACGCTGTTGAATCTCCACGAGTTTTTGAATCGGTCGTAACGAATGTCGTCACAAAAAATGAATTCGATCTTCACTAGAATGCGCGACGTCACGCGTCGACATTTCTTTTCGTCCACTGCGACCGGCCTGGGCGCAGCGGCTCTTCATTCGTTGCTGGCCCGTGACGCGGCGGCCGCAACAACGTTTCCAAATTTCGCACCGAAAGCCAAACGAGTCATTTACTTATACATGGCGGGCGGGCCAAGTCAGTTTGAAACGTTCGACGACAAGCCCATGTTGCGGAAGCTGCATGGACAGCCGATTCCCAAGTCGCTGACCGAAGGAGTCAAGCTGGCATTTTTGCAGTACGAAGCGCATAAATGTTTTGGTACGGACGTTGGTTTTAAGAAGTGTGGTCAGTCGGGGCAGAATATTTCCAATCTTCTGCCCAATTTGCAGAACGTTGCCGACGAATTGTGCGTGGTTCGGACTTTGATGACGGACCAAGTCAATCACGATCCTGCGCATACGTTTATGAACACGGGGTTCAGCATCGCGGGTCGCCCCAGCATGGGATCGTGGGTTTCGTATGGACTGGGAAATGATTCGCAAAATCTCCCCAGCTTTGTGGTCATGCGATCTGGTCCAGAAGGTCAGCCAATTCCAACGACGGCATGGCACAATGGGTTTCTACCGGGCAAGCACCAGGGAGTCGAGTTTTATGGCAGCGAGCAACCGCTGAACTACCTGCAGTCGCCCGCGGGCATTGGCCGCAAAACGCAAAGTGATACCATTGATGCGATCAACGAACTGAACCGTTTCTATCAACAGACGGCTCACGACAAAGAGATTACGACACGGATCAATCAGTACGAACTAGCGTTTCAGATGCAGACCAGTGTGCCAGAATTGGCCGATTTTTCGTCGGAGTCTCTCACGACGCGTGAGTCATACGGTGTCGGCGACAAGCCCGATGGTAGCTTTGGTTCCAATTGCTTGATGGCTCGGAGAATGGCCGAACGCGGCATTCGATTTATTCAGCTCTACCATACAGGCTGGGATCATCATGGGCAGGTCGTGAAGGGGGTTACGTCGCGTGCAAAAGAAACTGATCAAGGCGCGGCGGCATTGATTGCCGATTTGAAACAGCGCGGCATGCTGGACGACACGCTCGTAATCTGGGGCGGCGAATTTGGACGCACGCCGATGTCGCAAGGCGGTAGTGGACGCGACCACCATACCAAGAGCGGTGCACTGTTCATGGCTGGTGCTGGAGTAAACGCAGGGGCAAGCTACGGCGAAACCGATGACTTTGGATTTGCGCCGTCGATCGACCCGTTTCATGTGCACGATTTCCATGCGACGGTATTGCATCTGCTAGGCATCAATCACAAACGGCTGACCTATCGATTCAAAGGCTTTGATTTCCGGCTGACCAACGTCCATGGGCACGTGATCAAAGACATTCTGGCTTAATTCGCAGCCGTCGAATTCACGCTGATCAAGCTTGCTCGTGAATCGCTTTGCAAATCATTCGTAGCGAGCTTTCTATATCACCATCGGCAGTTTTGAAGCTGTCGGCATCGATTGTCAGCGGTGCCCCCAAAACGACAAGCGGTGCTCCGTGCTTGGGGCACTCGATAGCTTGTTCCAAAGACAAACCGCCCACGGCTTGAACAGGAACGTCAACTGCTTGAACGACTTCACGTAGCTGATCCATTGGGCTCGGCATCGGGTGTCCCGCCGCCGCAATGCCACGTCGTTCGTCGTATCCAATGTGGTGAATGACAAAGTCGCAGCCGTGGTCTTCTAAGAACTTGGCACCGGCGACCATGTCTTCGCAGACCATGTTGTCACCCATCACCTGGCAGCCAAAATCGGCACCCGCTTTGACGACGCACTTGATCGTTTCGCTGTGGGCGCGAGCCATCACAACCACGTGCGTGGCGCCCGCTTTGGCCATCATCTCCGCTTCCAGATAGCCGCCATCCATCGTCTTCAGGTCAGCCACGATCGGTGTATCGGGAAACGCTTCACGCAATTTTCGGACGCCATGCAATCCTTCGGCCAAGATCAATGGTGTGCCGGCTTCTAGCCAGTCCACGCCTGCTCGCATGGCCAGAGCGGCGGTTTCGAGGGCTTCGTCAATGTTGGTCAGGTCGAGCGATATTTGGACGATGGGTTTCACTGGCGCATCCCTTATTCAAGTGCGTCGTTTAAATGCCGAATTGGAGTGCCTAGTTTAGAAGGTTGTGGTCGTCGAGAACACAAACAGATGCTGAAGGCACCTGATTAGCGAAAACTAAACGAAGATCACTCCGTGCGCAAGTTCCTTTATCGCCCGGAAGACTCTGACTGCGTCTCGCTATTTCGCAAACGCGAGTGCCAGATGGTCTTTCAGGAACATGCGTATTTTGCGACTGCGGACATGTTTCAGTTCCGTCAGGTTCAAAGTGACATGCACTTGGTCGTCACGTGACGCGTCGATCGGCGCGTCAATATCCAGGGTTGCCAAGCGGTCCGGGTCGACACTGCCGGTTGGTCCCGACAAAGTCACCTTCAATGATTCAGGCTCTTTTGTCTCGACCGCAGCCCACAGTTCTCCTTTTCCAAACGGTCGCACGTGGACTCGCGTTGGATCATCAAAGGCCAGCGAGTCATCGCCAGCGATCTGCTGCATTAGCGTCAACACGCGCTCCGCCATTTCAAGCGGCCACTGCGGATCGGTGCCTTCAGGGAAACCCTTGCTAAGCGAGTGCCAGCGGCGGCCCAATACGTGCCACGGATCGTTTGCGTTTTTGCGTTTGGGGGCTGTTGATTTGGCCACCGCGTCGGCAGCCGATTGGGTGGCTGTTGTCGCGTTCGCTCGTTTGTTCGTGGCGGCTTTGCGTCGCGGCTTTGGTTTGCGGGGCGATTCGACTTGTGGTGTATCGCCCAAGGTCTCCTGGCCCTGCGTGCCCAGCACGGGAGCAAGGAAATCGGCGGTCGATATTGCTTTGGTGCGATGTGCTTTCGTCGTTCTGGGATACTTCGCGGTGGCGGCCAACTCTTCTGGCGTTCCTGCGAAAACAATCTCGCCACCATGAACGCCAGCGCCCGGACCCATGTCGACAACCCAGTCAGCGCACTTGATGACGTCCAAATTGTGCTCGATCACCACGACAGTGTTACCAAGTTCGACCAGCCGCTGCAAAACATTCAACAGCTTGGCGATGTCATTGAAATGCAGTCCTGTCGTCGGTTCGTCCAGCAGATACAGCGTGTTGCCTGTTACGGGGCGTGCCAGTTCGGCGGCCAGTTTGACTCGTTGTGCTTCACCACCAGACAGAGTCGGCGCTGATTGCCCTAGCGTGACGTATTCCAAGCCGACGTCACAAAGTGTCTGCAGAATCCCGCGGATCTTGGTGTGATCAGAAAACAACTCGACTGCTTCACCGCATTGCATTGCGAGCACATCGGCGATCGACTGGCCGTGGAATTTGACTTCCAAAACATCGTCGTTGTAGCGCTGGCTATCGCATTCTTCGCACGGAACCCACACGTCCGGCAGGAAGTGCATTTCGATCTTGCGTTGACCACTGCCTTCGCAAGTTTCGCAGCGTCCGCCCGGGACGTTGAAGCTAAACGTACGCTGTGTAAAACGCCGCTCGGCTGCTTCGGGAATCGAAGCGAACAAGTTGCGAATGAGGTCAAACGCTCCGGTGTAGGTAGCAGGATTGCTGCTTGGCGAATTGCCGAGCGGCGATTGGTCGACGCGGATGACTTTGTCGATATACCGAACGCCTTCGAGTTTTTCGTGTCGTCCAGGTTTTGCGTTGGCGCGATGCAATCGGCGCGCAAGTGCGGGATAAAGAATTCCGTTGATCAGCGAACTCTTTCCGCTGCCACTTGGGCCAGTGACGGCCGTGAAAACGCCAAGTGGCAATTCGAAGTCCACGTTCTGCAGATTGTTTTCTGCTGCCCCGGCGACTTTCAGGAAATTGACGTACGGCTGACCTTTGCGTCCGATCACAGGTCGGCGCGACGACGGAATCGGGATTTCTTTTTCGCCGGTGATGTACCCGGCCGTGACCGATGCTTCGGCAGGTTCGATTGCTGGCGGGACACCTTCGGCGACAATTCGCCCCCCGCCGCGACCGGCCCCGGGGCCGAAGTCACAGAGGTAATCGCTGCCGGCAATCACGTCGCGGTCATGTTCGACGACAAGCAACGTGTTGCCTTGATCACGCAGGCGATGCATCGCGCCGAGCAATCGTTGGTTGTCGCGTGGGTGAAGTCCAATCGTCGGTTCATCCAAAACGTACAGGACACCGCAAAGTCCGCTTCCTAGCTGGGCAGCCAATCGGATCCGCTGGGCCTCGCCGCCCGAAAGTGTCGCTGCACCCCGATGCAGAGTCAGGTAGTCCAGGCCCACGTCCAACAAAAAGCGGACTCTTGATTCGACTTCGCGCACCAGTTCGCCCGCGATCTTTCGTTCGCGCTGCGTGAGTTTCCATTGCTGGACGTTGGTGCTCAGTCGATCCAATGGCATCGTGACCAAGTCAGCAATCGTCAAGTCGCGAAATCGGCAAGACGCGGCGTCTTCGTGCAATCGAGATCCGTCGCACGATGAACAATCGATTTCGTCAACAAATTTCTGCAGTTTCCCACGTAGACCGGGTGTCAGTCGTGACGCCTCTTCCAGGGCGGGATAGAAACCTTTGAACTGAAACCGAAACAAGACCGTCTGTGCTTTGGCCGTCGGTTTGGTGTCGCTCTGACGAACTTCGATCCAGGTGTTTCCCAGCCCGTGGAAAAGGATGCGTCGGTGGGCGACGGACAATTGGTCAAACGCCAAGTCGATTGGAATCCCGGTTTGGCGCGAGAGTGCATTGAGCATCCATGTTGATACCGCTTGGTCAACGGAGGGCCAAAGCAGTGAAGCTCCGTCGGAGAGCGTCGCCGTGGGGGAACTAATCAGTGCTGCGGGATTGGTGCCCGTCTGGGTTCCCAGGCCTTCGCATTGCGGACACCAGCCGATCGCGGAGTTGAACGAAAAGTGGTGCGGCGAGAGTTGATTGAAGGAACGTCCGCAGTCGCCGCAGACCAAATGCTGGCTATGACGATGCGTAGTCCATTCGGGCTCTTCACGTTCCGGGTCCGCTTCAGCAACTTCGATGACACCAACGCCCAGCGATAGTGCTTGTTCGATACTGTCGCTGATTCGTGTTCGTTCATCAGGGTCGATCGCAATCCGGTCGACGACAACCTGCACCGTTTGTTTGCGACGTGGGTCCAGCTTGGGTGCATCGTCGAGTGCGACGGTTGTCCCATCAATCCGGACCCGCTGGTAGCCTTGGCTACGAAGCGATTGCCACGTGTCTTTGGATGCGTCACCGGCGACTACATCGATCGGGGCCATCAGCAATGCGCGGGTGCCTTCGGGCATCGCTAGTATTTTGTCGACGATTTGATCGGGTGTTTGAGTTCCCACGGCGCACTGACAATCCGGGCAGTGCATTGTGCCCAGGCGTGCCATCAAAATGCGCAAGTAATCGTAGATCTCTGTTACCGTGCCGACGGTACTGCGAGGCGAATGCCCGAGGTTCTTCTGCTCCAAGGCCACGGCGGGTGATAGGCCTTCGATTCGCTCGACTTTGGGCTTTTGGACCTGCCCGATAAACTGCCGTGCATACGACGAGAGCGATTCGACGTATCGCCGTTGACCTTCGGCATAAATCGTGTCCATTGCCAGCGAACTTTTGCCGCTTCCACTGGGACCACAGAACACGGTCATCGCATCGCGCGGCACATTGACGCTGACGGATTTTAAGTTGTGTTCGCTTGCCGATTCGACCACGACGTGTGTCCGCGCGGCGGGTGGCGGAGCGATGATGTCACGGATTGCCGCAGCAGGTTGTTTAGCGGCTTTGCGTTTGATTCCCAGCATTTTGGCGAGCGCTTCGCCGGTGTAGCTCTTTGCTGCTTTGGCGACTTTTTCCGGCCGACCCTCGGCAACGACCACGCCACCGCCTTCACCGCCCTCGGGGCCCAAATCGATCACCCAGTCAGCCGTTTTGATAACGTCCAAGTTGTGTTCGACGATCACGATCGTATTGCCGCGATCGGCCAGGCCGTGGATGACCTTCAAGAGCATTTCGATGTCAGCAAAATGCAATCCCGTCGTCGGCTCATCCAAAACGTAGAGAGTTTTGCCGGTTTCGCGTTTGCTTAGTTCACGCGATAGTTTGATGCGCTGCGCCTCGCCGCCGGACAGCGTGGGCGAAGGTTGTCCGAGTTTCAAATACTCCAATCCAACGTCGACAAGCGTTTGGAGTTTTTCGGCCACTTTGGGGATGTTTGCAAACAAGTCCAATGCCTGCGAAATGTCCATGTTCAAGACATCTGCGATCGACTGATCCTTGAATTTTACCGACAGTGTTTCGCGGTTGTAGCGTTCGCCTTGGCAGACAGGGCATTGAACCCAGATGTCGGCCAAGAAATCCATCTCCAATTTGGAAGCACCGTTGCCGTCACAAGCACTGCAGCGACCGCCATCGACGTTGAAACTGAATCGACTGGCCGTGTATCCGCGAGTTTTTGCTTCAGGGAGTTTTGCGAAAAGACTACGGATTTCGTCAAAGACTTTCACATACGTCGCCGGATTACTACGCGGTGTCCGGCCAATGGGTGATTGGTCGATCGCGATTGTTTTGTCCAGATGTTCCAGTCCGGAGATCGAATCGTGTTCGCCCGGTTCTGTTTCGGCGCCGTTGAGTTCGTTGCGCAAGGCCGGTTCGACGATGCCGCCAATCAGTGAACTTTTGCCACTTCCAGAAACACCAGTCACGCACGTCACGGTCCCCAGCGGGATGGAAACGTCGATGTCTTTTAGATTGTGGAACCGAGCTCCATGCACGGTCAGCAGTGTGTCTTTATTGACGGTTCGTGGATTCGTAGGGACGGCGATGGTGCGTCGACCACTTAGGAATTGCCCCGTCACGCTGTGTTCGGATTTCAACACCGTGTCCAGGTTTCCAATCGCAACGATTTCGCCCCCCTTCACGCCAGGGCCCGGGCCGAAGTCGACGATCATGTCGGCCGCCCGCATCGTGTCTTCATCGTGCTCCACTACGATCAATGTGTTGCCGGCGTCACGCAGTCGTAGCAACGTGGCGATTAGCCGGTCGTTGTCACGCGGGTGCAGTCCGATCGACGGTTCATCCAAGATGTAAAGAACGCCACAGAGCCCGCTGCCGATTTGTCCAGCCAGGCGAATTCGTTGCGATTCGCCGCCGGAAAGCGTTGGCGCGGTGCGTCCAAGCGTTAGGTAATTCAGTCCGACGCCGAGTAAAAATCCGAGCCGTGTACGAATTTCCTTCAAGGCTTCGGTTGCAATCGTCGCGTCGATTTCGCTGAGCACGATGTCCGAGAAAAAATCGTACAAACGATCGATCGACAAATCACAAAGCTGCGGAAGCGTCAGGTCGCTTTGCTCTGCAAAAGATTTCGCACCGGAGCGAATGGTGACCGCCGCTGCTTGTGGGTTCAGCCGTGCTCCGTCGCAATCCACACAGTGGATCGTGTTCATGTATTTTTCGAACTGCGCGAGCTGCATTTTGTTTCGCGAAGTGCGATAGCGTTCGAGCAGTTCTGGAATGAACCCTTCGAACGAACCGGAGTACTTGCGTGAACCTTGATCGCCCCGCCACGTAAATTCCATGGATTCATCGGTTCCCCAGAGCCAGACATGTTTGGCTTCGTCGGGCAGATCTTCCCACTTGCCCTCCAACATGGTGCCAGCTTCGAGATCAAACGCTTTGTCCATCGCTTCGGCTGCACCAACATATACATGGCGGCGATAGCGACCAAGGTCTCCCCACTTGCCCAGCAGATCGATCGCACCTTTGCGAATCGATTTCCCTTCGTCGGGAATCAGCAGCTCTGGCACAAAGGTGTAAAACTGGCCAAGCCCATCGCAACACGGGCACATGCCTTGCGGGCTATTGAAACTGAAAAGTTGTGGTGTCGGCGGCTTAAAACTTTTGCCGCAGGAGCCACAGGAGTACTTTGACGAATAGAGGATGTCGTCCTTGGCTTTACCAGCGAAATCATCGTGTTCATCACTCAGGGACACGATCACTGTAAAATCGGCCAGCTTCAGAGCCGTTTCGATCGCTTCGTCGATGCGGCCGCGATCGCGATCATCCGGTGCGATGCGGTCGATGACAAGTTCGATGTCGTGACGTTTCTGTCGATCCAGTGGTGGAGGATCGGATAGCCGGATGGTTTCGCCGTCGACACGCGCCCGCGAATAACCCTGTTTGCGAAGATCCTCGAACAGCTCTTTGAATTCGCCTTTCTGTCCGCGCACCAGCGGAGCCATCAGCCAAAGCGTCGCATCGATCGGCAACGCCAAGATCCGCGTCGCGATCGCATCCTGGGTTTGCGCTGTGATCTCGACTTGGCAATTCGGACAGCGTCCGGTGCCAACCCGAGCGAAAAGCACTCGCAAGAAGTCGTAGATTTCGGTGATCGTGCCAACGGTACTGCGTGGGTTCTTGCCGGTGGACTTTTGGCTGATCGAAATTGACGGACTCAGTCCACTGACAAAATCGACGTCGGGTTTGGGCATTTGCCCCATAAACTGGCGCGCGTAGTTGCTGAGCGATTCGACATACCGTCGCTGCCCTTCAGCGTACAGCGTGTCGAATGCCAACGACGATTTGCCGCTTCCGGAAACTCCGGAAAAGCAGACCAATTGGCCACGCGGGATTATTAGATCAACATCGCGAAGATTGTGCTCGCGGGCACCTTTGACTTGAATTTCCGTAGTCGTCATCGATTAAATTTTCCAGCCTCCGCTGGGGTCAGCGCTGCGTTGCTTGGGAGTTGCAAAGCGTCTTTTTGGGGTGGCCCGTTCTGGCTTTGGAAAAAGCCACGAAACCACCCAAACACTCTATTGGGTTCTAAGCGATTGGCAACCGCTCTGGCGGGAAACGGTGGCGTAGGGCGGGATAGCTTCCTGATACAATGGCGGCTGCCGCGTTCGCCCGTTTTTGCCCTTGATTGGTTGCTCCAAATGCGTTTCACGTTTGTCCTTGTATTCGCCTTGATGTTCGCAAGTGGTGCGCGATCGGCTGATCCAATCGAAACCCGCTCGAATTGGCCCCAAGGAAGTGGCCCCGAGGGGAGTTTTGAGGTCGCCGATGGCACAGCACCGACGCAATGGAGCGTCGTGCGGGGCGATTCGATTCGGTGGAGAAAGCCGCTTCCCGAAACAGGCCAAAGCACCGTGGTTGTGTGGGGAAAGCGATTGTTTTTTACCACCATGGAGCCGGTCACAAAAGACAGCGAATTGGGGCAAAACATCGTTGCCTGGTGCTGCGACACGGAGACTGGCGACACAGTCTGGAAACGGGAAGTCGCGGGTCATTTTCCGCTTCGGCTATCTGGCTGTTTCAGCGACAGTTCGTCGCCACCGCCAGTGACCGATGGCCAGCGGATTTGTTTCTTCAATGCGTCGGGCCGAATCGCCTGCTTTGATTTCGATGGCGATTTAATCTGGCAAAACACCATGATGCCGGTAGGCCGTTCTCAGCCGTTCTTGGTGGACGGCAATGTGGTGTTTATCAAGCAATCTTACATGCCCGACGAACACGGACACTTTACTCATGAGCACAAAGACGCGCCGTTGTCAAAATGGACCCAGTTGCAAGCGTTGGATCTGGAGACAGGCAAGCCCCGTTGGGCGACGACGTGCGGTGTCAACATGGGCAGCGTGTCGTTGCCAATGGAGTTCTCTGATGGCCGAAAAGTGATTGTCGTGGGACGGGGCGGTGGACATTCCCCACCCGAAAAGCCCGAAGGAATTTCGCTGGTGAGTGCTGACGATGGCAGCACACTTTGGACGCTGCCACTGAAGGGGTTTATGAGCACTCAATCGTTTCACACGATCGGCCGTGACGTCGTGCTTTTCCACGCAGACGAACATCTTTGGGTCGAAGGCAAAACGGGAAAGATCAAGCTACGCGCCTCGATCGTCGCCGACGTTCCAATTCGCAAACACAATGACGACGACAGTTGGTCCGACGAAATCGTGTCGGTCGATTTGGGAAAGAAAACACGCGGGCTTATTCAGCAGTCCAACGTTTTGGCGGGCCGATACCATTATTTTCGCGCGTACACCCAGCCTTGGTTGGGACGCGTCGATTTGATGATGGGAAACGTCAGCTACTTGCAGTTTCCGGTTCAGCTTCGTCGCTTGCCTGGCACACAGAATGACGACCTGCTTTGGGATTGGCATGGAATGTCCGATGAGACGATTGCGGCGCAGAAAACGTCGCAGCGAAAACCACCCCAAACACTGCCGGTCCAACTGTGGGCGTTTGCCCCCAATTCTTGCCAGAACGCAATGGGACACGTGGTGATGGGCGACGATCGGTCTCGCGGAAACGGGTGGGGGCACCACGCCTCCCAAGTCCCGACGGTTGTCGGCAAGCATTTGTATGTACCAACCATGTCGGGCACCGTTTACGTCATCGATACGACCGCCCAAGCGTTTGACGAAGGGGCGATCGTCGCGATCAATGACCTTGGCAGTGTGGGCGATTCGTTCACTCGGGCCAGCCTGAGCTTTGCTGGCGGCCGACTGTACGCACATACGATCAACGAAATCATCTGTATCGAGTAGAAATCGGGGCGGATCGATCCGTGATCTTGACGGCTAAACAATACGGGGCTGGCCCGGTAAATTGTTTCGCTCTGCTCGTTCTTTTTTTGCCTGGATGCTTCGATGCCTGATACTGCTGATGATCTCTTTGCTCACGGCAAGCGACTCTATTTGCTTGACGGCATGGCGTTGACCTACCGAGCTCATTTTGCGTTGGTGCGAAGCCCGCGGTTTACTTCCAGTGGGCTATGTACGTCGGCGGTGTTCGGCATGATCAACGCTGTTTCGGACATCATCAAGCGTGAAAAACCAACTCATTTGATGGTCGCATTCGATACGTCCGAACCGACGCAGCGACACATCGAGTTTCCTGAGTACAAGGCTCAGCGTGACGCGATGCCCGAAGACATCTCGAAGCAGTTGCCGTACATCGATCGGCTTTTCGATGCCTTCAAGATTAAAACCGTTCGCATGCCAGGCTACGAAGCCGATGACATTATCGGCACCGTCGCGATGCAGGCCGACCAAGCGGGCTTCGAGACCTGGATGGTAACGCCCGACAAGGACTATCACCAATTGGTGCGTCCCAACGTCCACGTCTACAAACCTGGGCGACAAGGCGGCGATTCAGAAATCCTGGATATCCCAGCCGTCTTGAAGAAATGGGAGATCGAGCGGGTCGACCAAGTCATCGATATTCTGGGGCTAATGGGAGATAGTAGCGACAATATCCCGGGAATTCCTGGGATCGGTCCCAAGACGGCTCAAAAACTGATCGCCAAATACGGCACCGTCGAAAACTTGCTCGCCCACGCAGAAGAACTAAAGGGCAAGCAGAAAGAACGTGTCATCGAGAACCATGATCAAGCCTTGCTGTCCAAACGCCTGGTTACGATTCAGTTGGATGTGCCGGTCGAAATCGACTTGGATTCGTTGGCGTGGACCGCCTACGATGATGACAAGCTGAAAGAGCTTTTCATGGAGTTGGAGTTCGATACGCTGGGCAAACGATTGTTCGGTAAGTCGTTTTCGTCCGCGTCGGTGCGAGCTGACGTGATCCGTGAAAAACGCGAAACCGAAATCCAGGCGACACTCTTCGACGAACCGGCAGACGAGAAGACAATCGCTGACGTCAAGCATGTCTATCAGACGGTGGATACGGCGGAGGGCCGATCGGAATTGATTGCCAAGTTGAAACAGCAGCAGCGGTTCTGTTTTGACACCGAGACCACGGGTTTGGATGCCCGCCGTGCATTGCCGCTTGGTTTGGCAGTCTCGTTTAAGAATCACGAAGCCTACTACGTCGTCATCACGCCGACAGGTGAAAGCAATGTCCAATCGAACTGGGATGAGAAAGCGGAACGCGAAAACGCGATCGCGATCTTGTCTGAGTTCGCCGATGTCATGGGGGACGAATCGATTCAGAAAGTCGGCCATAACTTGAAATACGACATCACGCTGTTGAAGTGGCATGGCGTCCAAGTTCGCGGTCCGCTGATGGACACGATGCTGGCGCACAGCATGAAAGAGCCCGAGATGCGGCACGGGCTGGATTACTTGGCATCGCTGTATCTGAACTACAGACCGATTCCGACAAGCGATCTGATTGGCCCCAAGGGCGACGATCAAAAAAACATGCGTGACGTTGATCTGGCCACTTTGTCGGAATACGCATGCGAAGATGCTGATATCACGCTGCAGTTAGCCGATGCGATCGCGCCGGACATCAAGGAACGCGGTGTCGCAGAGGTTTGCTATGACGTTGAATGCCCCCTGATTCCCGTTTTGGTCGAAATGGAATTTGAAGGGATCAATTTGAATGTCCCGTCGCTTAATGCGTACTCGGTGAAATTGGGCAAGGAAATCGAAGACTTGCAGAGCCGGATATTCGCAGCAGCGGGCCACGAGTTCAACGTAGATTCGCCCAAGCAGCTGGGAGTCGTGTTGTATGACGAACTCAAGGTCGAAGACAAACCGAAAAAGACAGCCACCGGACAGTACTCGACGCGTGAAGCGGAACTAGAACGATTGGCACCCCGACACGAAATCATTCGTGACGTTTTGGAGTATCGCAATGCACGCAAGCTGAAATCAGTCTACGTCGATCAATTACCCGAATCGGTCAATCCACAAACTGGACGGCTGCATACGCACTACAGCCAAGCGTGGACGTCGACCGGACGAATGCAATCGAACAATCCGAACTTGCAAACGATCCCAATTCGTAAGGAACGCGGTCGCGACATTCGCGCAGCGTTTGTTGCCAGGGACGAAGACCACCAACTATTGTCGGCAGATTACTCGCAAATTGAACTGCGAGTGATGGCGGAATTGAGTGGTGATGAGGGCATGATGGATGCATTCGTCTCTGGTGAAGACATCCACCGAGTGACGGCGTCGAAGGTCTACAAAGTCGACCTTGATGATGTGACGCGAGAAATGCGTGACAAAGCCAAGACAGTAAACTTTGGGATCATCTACGGGATATCCGCGTTCGGATTGCAGCAGCGGCTAAACATTCCCAGGGGCGAGGCCAAGGAGCTAATCGACAACTATTTCGAGAAGTATCCGGGCGTCCAAGAATACATCGACCGCACGATTGCGTTTGCAAAAGAAAACGGCTACGTCGCGACGGGCACCGGACGCAGGCGTTACCTCCGAGACATCAATTCCAAAAGCAAAACGGTCGTCAACGCTGCGGAGCGTTTAGCCATGAACAGCCCGATTCAGGGAACGGCGGCCGACATGTTGAAATTAGCGATGATCAAAGTCCATTGCGCTCTTCGCGAAGGTGACTTCAAAACCAAGATGTTGCTGACTGTTCATGACGAACTGGTTTTTGACATGCCCAAGGACGAAGCGGACACCGTCATGCCGGTCATCGAAGACGCCATGAAAACGGCGATGCCAATGAATGTTCCGATCGTGGTCGAAATGGGGACCGGCGACAATTGGTTGGAAGCACACTGAACCGTGAACCCAAAGTCTTCAACAATCGCAGAGCTGCCTAAGCTGTTTCAAATTCATGAAAAACATGGTCGTGGCTTAAACTATCGAACAGTTTGGGACCAAAGTACGGCGAGATCAGTGACATCAAATTTGGTTCGCCTTTGCCGTACCTCAATTTTGCATGTGCTGACGTAACGCCGATGCTGACCAGCTTGTTCGTTTTGGAATCTTGGATCAACCACGGACAGCCGCTGGATCCGCCTCCGAAATTGGTAGCCATGACGGGCGAATAATCATCGCCAGGGCCATTGCTGCGTCCAAAAAGATAGTCGCCACGGGAACGCCACATTTGTTTTCCAAAATCAAATCCGCTCCCGGCTGGATATCCGACAATCGTGACGGGAGTGCCATCAAACAGATCGTTGCTGTCCACGGGCCGCATCGGGATTTCTGCTCCGACAATGTCGCCGATGTTCTTGTCGACAAAACAGACCGCGATGTCATGGTTGGTAGTCGGGTTCTGCAGGTAGCCCTTGGGGATACAGCACGACGTGACACGGCAAGTCGGAAGCTCTTTTTGCGAGTAGTAATCGAATCCCGGATGGAACTCGACTCCGGTGGACCAATTGCCCGTCGAAAATTCGTACAGGTTGTGCGCGCTGGTGACGATCAAACTTGGGCCTGCGATCCAAGCGGAACCGGTCGCTGGCTCGCGTGACCGGTCGGGAGAGACCTGAATCAATAACTTACCAATCGCCCGCAAAGCCGTTGCTTGAGGATCCGCGACAAGGCTTGATTCGTAGTGCGACGTCATTGGCATGCTGTCGAGCACGGATGGATCGGGGAACTTACGTGCCGGCAATATGTTTTGAAGCTCCGCTTCGGGCGGAAACCCAAAATTGCTTGCGGACGAAATGGGTTTGCCATCGATTACCGCAGGAGGACCCACCTGCGAATAAATCGGATTGCCAAATGCGTCGAATTGCCCGGTAGGTAATAGACCGGGAATGGGGGTACCGCCGGGTGGATTGGTAATCGCGCTAATCTGGGGAACTGGCCGACCGTAAGAGTCGATTTCGTACGACGGATAATTTGGAAACGCAACCGGCACGGAATTCATGACGCGTTTGCGGTCTCGCATGATGCGATAACCATTGGGCGTCAAAAACGGATGTTCGTCATCAGTGGGCATGCTGTGGGCAGATCATAAAGCAGAGTGTGTAGATTGATTTCGACTGTCAGCGACGTTGCTACGGTGTGAGCAATAAAAACTACCGCGGATTGCGTCCGTCCTGACCGCAAAAAACCTGATCCTTTGATAGACAACAAACCCCTCATTTCGTGTCTTCGCAAAGATTAGCAGAGATGATGGCTGAATTGAATCAATTTGTCGCACACACGCCGAAATGCACGGACTGTTCTGCCAATGTCAGAAGTGCAACAATTGGGCTCTAACATTTCTTGCCGCTTCCCGGATGTCACGCCCGTGGACCCAGATCTCAATAAAGCCTCCGACAAGTCCGCCGAGCCAGCCGATTTGGAGGTCAAGGACGCGCAGCTGATTTTCACCTCCGTGTGGAAGAGATTGGAAACGGAGTGTGATCGAGCGAGCCTGCGTTTTCCCAAGGAGCTGATCCTTTTGGGGGGGGCTCCCGGTGCAGGTAAGGGCACCAATACAGATTACATCCGCGAAGTTCGCGACATCACGGGAAAGCCGGTCGTGGTCAGCGAGTTGCTCAGCACGCCGGAGATGAAAGCAGTCAAAGCGCGGGGGCAAATGGTAGGCGACCGCGAAGTTGTCAATCTAGTGTTCCGCGAATTGCTAAAACCGGAATACCAAGCCGGTGCGATACTGGATGGATTTCCACGCACCAAAGTCCAAGTCGAATGCTTGAAAATGCTCTTCGACAAAATGATCTCGTTGCGCCGCGAATTTTCGCACGCTCCCGAGTCAGTTCATTTAAAACAGCCAACGTTTCATATCATGGTGTTGTTTGTCGATGAAGCGGAAAGTATCGCCAGGCAACTCAAACGTGGTCGTCAAACGATTGCGCACAACGAAGAAGTAACCCGCAGCGGAATCGGTGAACTCTGGGAAGAACGCCCCACCGACTTCAACGAGGCGTTGGCTCGGAATCGATACCGTACGTTCAAGGAAAAGACGTACGACGCGTTGGTATCGTTGAAACAGATCTTTCACTTTCACTTTATCAATGCTCAAGCTCCGCCGGATGTCGTCAAAGACAACATTCTTCGCGAGCTTGAATATCAGAGTTCGCTGGAACTAGATCCGCGGACTTTCTTGGCGATGCAGAAATTGCCCGTCGCCAGCGATATCGTGATGCATGCTCGGCGCGATCTGGTGGCGCGATTGGATGCGTATGAGATCGAGGATCCCGAACTGTTTCATGATGTGATCCAGCTGATCAACGAACGGCTGATTCCGATCATCATCTGCCACGCTATTTCCGGTCGATCCACGATTCGGTCAGAAGATCCCTTGCTGGATAATCCGAAGACTCTGGCAATGTTGATCGACGTTTTCTCTGAACGAGGTTTTCACGCGACCGTCGAATTGCGACGCAGCGAGATCCCGGAGCGAATTGATTTAGAGACAGGCGAAGTATTCTGTCGGCAAAAAACGGTGTACCGAATCACGGTTCACTTCAAAGGTTCCGAAATCCGGCGGGGTTAATCCCTTGAAACAAATCATCACTGTCGTTCGCCCACATTTAGCCGAAAACGTGCTGGGGGCATTGCGCCGCGCACCCTTAGAGGGCCTGACCGTAACGGAAGTGAAAGGTTACGGTCGACAGAAGAGCTATTTGGACGAGTATCAAGACACCGAGTACTCGACCGCATTTCTACCGAAAGTCGAGATCAAGATCTGGGTCGAGGAATCTCGTTGCGATGAGATCTTGGAAAAGATCGTTGCAGTATCGCGAAGCGGCCGAATCGGCGATGGCAAGATCTTTGTCTCCAGCGTCGATTGCTTCTTTTAGCCGTTCGCGGATTTTGGCGGAACGCACAATTCGATCCAGTGTCCGTCGGGGTCCTGCACGAACGTTTGCAATGCACCGTCCGGGCGCGTCTTGCGCTCCAGTCGGATGGCACCGTATTGGTCCAGGTGTTGTTCCCATGAATCCAATTCCGTGACGACCAACGCAAAATGGCCGCCGCGATGATGAGAGTGGACGGGCTGCTCACGGTCGCCGATCAAATGCAATTCCTGAGTTTGTCCCAGGCGAAACCAGGCACCAGGAAAGTCAAACGCTGGTCGATCCAGGACGGACAGGCAAAGCCCATCGCGATAGAATGCAACGCTAGCGGCGACATCTTGGACATGAATGGCGACGTGGTTTAATTCGCAGACTTGCATGAAAGGGTTTGCCGGTAAAAGAGTTGTTTAAGCCGTGGGGTTTGGCGATGTACCAATCGGAGTGACTGGGGCTATCGCTGTAGATGTAAAAAAAGCCGCGACGTGTAACACGCCGCGGCTTTGTATATGAATTGCTTCGTTGTTTGAGAAGCCTTCGCGATTAGCCTTCCGACTTGTAGTCGGATTCGCTTGGGTTAGCAGCTTTGCGTTCCTCGGCAATTCGTTTGGATTCGTTTACGACAGCGACCGCGGTACGTAGTTCAAAGACTGAGAACCACCGAACATTGCCAGTGTACTTGGATTCGACGCGATTCTTCTTAGCCAAGAAATCCCAAGACAGGTCGTCCAGCATGTGCCAGGCAGCAGCTTGGGCAGTATTCTGCGTGACCAACCCGTTGCCGAGTGCTTCGCACAAAACGCGAACGTTTTCGTCTTTTGTGAACTTTTCCAGAGGCACAATTTTGTAGGCCATTTTTGGATTGGGATCGGGTTTGCCGTGCTCTAGGCAGACCGTCGTGACTTGCATCTTCTTCATACGCTCGGGGGGGACTCGCATGAATCCACCACCGCCGCCCATGCCTCCGCCGCCCATTCCGCCGCCGCCCATGCCACCGCCGCCCATTCCACCGCCGGCAGCTTGACCACCGCCACCGCCTCCGCCGCCCATTCCGCCGCCACCCATGCCTCCGCCGCCCATACCGCCCATGCCTTGAGCTTGGATGGGGACTCCGGCAAACGCGGCTGGTAGTTGGATGTGAAGTGGCTTGTCAGTCAGGTTCTTAACTAACACGTTTGCTTGTGTTGCGTCACGCGGGATGAACTTTACATCGATCTGCCCAGCGTCCATGGCGGCAAAGAACTCGGCGTTGACCGTTTCGTCTTGTCCCGCGCGTCCTTCGGCATTCGCGTCGAGCGAAACTGTCGACAGGGCAATCGCAGCTAGGGCGATCGAGAGCGTGTGAAAGTGGCGACGAGCCATGCGTTTTGAAAAGATTGTCGTGCTGATCACTTACGTGTTCCTTGAAATGGATTGTTGCCTCGTTTGGTCGAGGCCTCGATCAATGTGCAAGCTCTCGCTAAATCACAAAATCAGACGCAGCAAATCAGGCGCGGCGCCGTTTGAAAAGTTGGGCTCTGATAGTTTTGATCGAGTGGATTGAAACGGAGAATCCACTACATCACCGATCATCGTCGAAGAAACAATGACCAACGGCGCGGTGAAACCGACATCAACGGACGAGGCGGATCAATCGACATCCAACGCGGCGGGCAAAATGCAGCTGCCACGATTCCCCAGGATCACGATCGATCTCCGTTCACTGCCTCAATCATACTTCGCCGGTGGGCGCCAACCAAGCGGAAGTTGGGCAGATGAGCGCGTCCTGGTGCAGTTCCGTGCCGTTCGATTCGGACGTGGGGGCAGGGGTAGCACCCCCGGTGATGGAAAAACCTGCAAAATCCGCAAAAACGTGGGCTCGAACGCGGTGTGACCTCAGCAGCCGCCGAGTGAATCCGCGAAGACTTTTTCGAGACCCTTCTGAGCTTTTGCAGCATGAGTCTCGTCGATCACTGCGTTGACCTGCAATTCGCTGGTCCCAATCATTTCGACATTTACGTTTGACTGAGCCAGTTCTTGAAACAGCACCAATGCGACGGAGGTGTGGCTGCGAAGCCCGATTCCGCTGACCGTGACTTTGGCGACACTGCCTCCGCCTTGAACGTCACGCATTCCATGTCGTTTGGCAATCTCTTCGGCGACGGTCAGGCTTTCAGGCAAATTCTCGGCCGCGACCGTGAAGCTGACGCTGGTTGAACCGTCGTGGCCATCGAATCCTTGCACGATCATGTCGACCATGATCCCGGCGGCGCCGATTGTCTCAAAAATATCCGCTGCGATTCCTTGGTTATCCGGGACGCCAAATAGTGTCACGCGGGCCTGTCGGTCCAGCACACTGATTCCGGTTAGCGTTAGTGCTTCCAAGGCATCGTCACGCAGACGCTGGACCATCATTGCGACATCATCGCTGGGCTGGCGATCAGCCTTGATTTCGTCCCAAGATTTTGCGTCGGCGGGCCGTTCGTGCAACAAGAAAGCTTGGTGAACTGCACGCAGAGCGTCGGAAGCTTGGCTGCGAGGCACGAGCGCCGAAATTTTGATCTCACTGGTTGTGATCATCTGGATGTTGACGCCCGCGTCCGCCAACGCGCGAAACATCTTTGACGCCACTCCCGTTTGGCTGGCCATATTGCTGCCGACGACGGACACTTTTGATACGTCTTCGTCGTGTGTCACGCCGCTCGCACCGACTTGTTCGATGACACCGTTGATGGCTTCAAGCGTCGTGGTCAGTTCGTCTCGCGGCACTGTAAATGAAACGTCCGCGCGGCCTTCGCTACCGACATTTTGAACGACCATGTCGACGGCGATCTTCTTGTCACCGATGGCTGAAAAAAGTTGCAGGCTTTTGCCGGGGACATCCGGGACACCCAGAACCGTCACACGAGCTTCGTCGGGGGTCATCGCAGCACCACCAACCGGTGCGGACGTCGACTCCGACTCCGTCACGATCATGGTTCCTTCCGCGTCCGAAAAGCTGCTTCGAACATGAATCGGTACGCCAAACTTTTTGGCAAACTCGATGCTGCGATTGTGCATCACGCCGGCACCTAGACTGGCCAATTCCAACATTTCGTCGTAGCTGATCACATCGACCCGGCGTGCTTCGGGCAGCAGGCGTGGGTCGGTCGTGTAAACGCCGTCGACGTCGGTATAGATCTCGCACGCATCGGCTTTCAACACCGCTGCCAGAGCGACCGCCGTGGTGTCACTGCCGCCGCGCCCCAGCGTGGTGATGTTTAAATCGTCATCGATGCCCTGGAAACCCGCTGCCACGACAATTTTTCCATCGTTCAGCAAACGCTCGATTCGCTCGGTCGAAATCGACTGGATGCGTGCCTTGCTAAAACTGCTGTCGGTGTGCATTCCGATCTGCCCGCCAGTCAGGCTTACCGCTTCGGAACCCAATTCATTGATTGCCATGGCAACCAGTGCCACGCTGACTTGCTCGCCCGTGCTGAGCAACATGTCCATTTCGCGAGCCGAAGGAGTCTTGCTAACTTCACCAGCCAGTTTCAACAGTCGATCCGTGTTTTTGCCCATCGCGCTGACCACCATTACAACCTGGTGACCTTGGCGTTGGGCACGAATCGCTTTGCGAGCTGCTGAACGAATTTTTTCGACGTCAGCGACACTCGTGCCGCCGAATTTTTGTACGATCAATGACATGAAACTTTAAGCAAGCTTTCTATAGTATCGAGCGGAAAATGGGGGTCCGAAGTTTGTTTCGCGTGCGAAACGGTTGGGAGAACTATTGGCTGACAAACGTGTCCATCAAATCCCAGCCCTTGTCAAATCGGCGGCCACTGGCCGCCGCAGCGACTTCGTCGTACGTCGACTGATTGTCGGCGTCGATTCCCGAACCAGCCATGACAAGTGGCACCATCCCGTGGGCGTGCTTTTTGGTGCGGCAAAAAGTGGGGTGATCAGGCGTGACCAAAATGCGGTACTCGCCGTGCTTTTCGAGGGCTTCGACAATGGGGGAGACAATGTGCGTGTCGATTTGCTGCATCGCTTGGATCTTTGCGTCGTGGCGTCCTTCGTGTGACGCTTCATCGGGCGCTTCAACGTGGACGCAAACCAAATCGTATTCGTCCAGGGCTTTGACCGCCGCCTGGCCTTTGCCGGCGTAGTTGGTGTCCAAGTATCCTGTCGCGCCGTCGACTTCGATGCGCGGCCAACCGGCTAGTGCCGCGATTCCACGGAGCAAATCAACTGCCGTAATCATTGCTCCCTGAACGCCAAAACGTTCTTGAAACGTCGGCATGTTGGGGGCGCCGCCCAGGCCCCAGAGCCATACGTTGGTGGCGATTCCCTTGCCTGCTGCTTCGCGTTTTTGGTTGACCGGATGGTTAGCGAAAAGATCGGCTGAACCGTTCATCAATCGCACCAGAGTGTCACTGCCGGGGCCGCGAGGAAAATCGTCGCCCACTGGCAGGTCAGTCAAGTCGTGCGGAGCGCTGGTTCGCGTTTCGCTGTTAAACGGTGCGGGGGCGTCCGGTGCGCCGCGGTAAAGCAGCAAATTGCGATAGCTGACACCGGGGACGAACTCCAGTCGCGAATCGAAATCGCTGTCACCCAAAAGCTCTTTTTGCAGCGCCGCAAGCAATTCGGTCGCTTCATCGGTGCTAATGTGATCGGCCGTAAAATCGACCATGATCTGGTCGACAATGGTGACCAGATTGCAGCGAACCGCGAAATCATGCGGGGCCAGTTCGATGCCTTGTGCGGCGGCCTCCAACGGCGCTCGCCCGGTGAAGTATTTGTCAGGGTCGTACCCGAACAAGCACAGATTGGCCACTTCGCTCCCGGCGGGAAGGTGCGACGGAGTGTTGTTGGCGAGTGCCAGAGAACCGCGTTGTGCCAGCGCATCCATGGCAGGCAGGTTGGCGGCTTGTAGCGCAGTCTTGCCGCCAGTCGCTTCCAATGGTTCGTCGGCACATCCGTCGGGAATCACAATCACATATTTCATCGGCGCATCCTCCGCCCAGCGGTAGTCGTCATTTAGCACGAAAGCCCGTCATTTTCGACAACTAGCAACGTTTGCGAAAGGGGACGACTACGCAGCTCCAGGAGAGCGGTTGGCCATGAAAGTGATCTGCTAAGTCGGCTGTTTCAGCAGGACAGCCGCTCTCAACGCGGAACATGGTGCTCTGTGCCTAGAGAGCCTCGCTGCCCTCCAGCATCGATAGCTCAGCACCATCCAGGAAGCTGACGAGCGATTTAGCTCGATAAGGCTGCTGTAGCTTGCGAACCGCCTTGCTTTCGATCTGGCGAACACGTTCACGTGTGACCTGAAAAATGCGACCAACTTCTTCCAGCGTGTAGGTGTATCCGTCAGCCAGGCCATATCGCAGGCGAAGAATTTCTCGTTCACGGTAGTTCAGAGTTTCCATCGCCATCTCGATCTGGGCTTTCAGGGCCTCGCGATTCGTTTCCTGCAAAGGATCATCGTCGCGATGATCTTCCAAGAATTCGCCAAATACGCTGTCCTCGTGGTCGCCAATGGGCTGATCCAACGACAATGGCTGCCGGCTCATTTTTAAAATCACGCGTGTATCGTCGATGGAAAGACCGCAGCGGGCACTGACTTCTTCTGCGGTTGGCTCGCGGCCAAACTCTTGGACCAAATCACGCGTGACCTGGCGCACTTTGTTCATGGTGTCGATCATGTGAACCGGCACGCGAATCGTTCGGCTTTGATCGGCGATTGCTCGCGTGATCGCTTGGCGAATCCACCACGTCGCGTAAGTGCTGAATTTGTAGCCTCGAGCGTGCTCGAATTTGTCCACGGCTCGCATCAAACCCGTGTTTCCCTCTTGAATCAAATCCAAAAACGACAAGCCGCGGTTGCGATACTTCTTGGCGATCGAAACGACCAATCGCAGGTTGCCCGCTGATAGAACGCGTTTGGCGGCATCGTAGTCTTCGCGGTATCCGTCACACTTCGTCACGCGACGAGCAAGCGTTATAGGTGTCTCGTAGGTCAATCGCATCAAGTAATGCAGTTCGCCGCGCAGTTCTTCGGTCGTTGGCATGCCCGGGCGGTTCAGTGCGTCGGGTTCGGAGAGCAATTGACGAATCTCGACCATGCGGTCGGATGCTTTGCGTACCTTTTCAAAAACTGGCTGTAGTTTGCCGGTCCGCAGGTTCATTTCTTCGACCAGGCGAACGGCCTTGTTGCGTCGAATAACCAGGTTGCGCCACGCTGCGCGACGTTGTCGCATTGGCAATCTTTTGTTGATTGCAGCCAGATAGTCGGCGTTGTTTTGATCTAGCAATGCTTTGAGCGTTCGACAGTTCGGAACGATTCGCTGCATGATCGCTTTCTTTTCGACAGCGTTGGTCACACTCACTTCGATTGTCCGGTCAAGGCGAAGCTTTTTGTCGCGAACTTGCTCGAGCAGTTTCAGCGATCCCTGGAGCATGAAGTCCGTCGCCAGCATCCAGTGGCGATAGCGGTCGCGGGTGCGTTCGATCTGTTTTGCGGCCGATACTTCTTGTGCTCGCGTCAGCAAAGGAATCTGTCCCATTTGCATCAAGTACATTCGCACGGGGTCTTCGGTGGGGTCAGCGATCGAATCGTCGCGACGTCGGCGGTCGTCAGCCGGGGCATCAACTGTGGAAGGGGCATCGGCAAAATCTTGGCCCATGACTCGTGAGCGGCGACTGATGGATTCTTCCGCACTGAATGCGTCGTCTTGTAAACTTCGGCGGCTGAACTTCTTTCCCATCAACTTCTCCTTAAGACCCACGAACAATTAAGCGATTGCTTCAGGGGTGGCTTAAGAGCAGTTGAGGTGCCAACCGTAAAAAGAATGACGTGGAATCACCGCAAGCTGTTGGCTGCATGCAACTTAGAGAAAAAGCCGCAGAGTGGCGGAGAACGCGGTTGTTGCGTTTGCTCCACAAAACGCGTTGCTAAAGCACCACATCAGTCGCGTGATGCAAACAACGTTTTAGAAAGTCGCGTGGTGATGCACCGGAGCCAAGCAGGCAGAGTTGTCATCACAAAACCGATTCTATTTACAAGTCAAACCGGATCAAGCTTTTTTTGTCTCGCAAAATGCGGCATTCCGGTTGTTAGGGATGCGCCGGTTGCGCGACTGGCGTGGATTCGTCATTGAGCGGACGAAGTTATGCATCGCGCTGCATGCGGCTCTTTGATCACGACTGGCCACAGCTCATTCGCAGACAAGGAAGATCGAAAGCGACGCTACTTGCTCAGCTGCATGGCAATGATCTGTTGGCATCGATCTGTTGCCATGCATCATTCATCGCAACGAAGCAAGTCGACGCCGTGATGTGCGCTAAGTCGCGTGGACTCCGCTGCATGAAACGCCCTGGTCAACGAAGCAAGGTTCGATGATCGGCTGCACTATGCTTGGGGTTCAGTCATGCTCCACGGATCGAGCGCCTCGGTCAGCGTGTCCTCTGGCAAGATCTTTTTCTCCAAGCACAGTTCGCGGATCGTTTGTCCTGACGCAAATGCCTCTTTGGCAAGCTTCGCGGCTTGTTCGTATCCGATCAGCGGATTCAAACTGGTGCACATCGATAGACTCTGTTCGACAGCCGCTTCGCAGGCCTGTTCGTTGGGTTCCATGTCATCGACACAGAATTCACAAAACGATTCGGTGCCGCTGGCCAGTAGGTGAATCGATTCCAAGATGGTGTGCGCCATCATTGGCATCATGATGTTTAGCTGGAAATTTCCACCACTGGCGCCCGCCATGGTCAGTGCCGTATCGTTGCCGATCACTCGAGCGGTCAACTGCATCATTGATTCGCACATAACGGGATTCACTTTGCCGGGCATAATCGAACTGCCTGGTTGCCGTGTAGGGAGTTTGACTTCGTAGAATCCGCAGCGAGGTCCGCTACCGAGCCATCGAATGTTATTTGCGACGTTGAAAAGCGTCTGAGCGATACACTTCAGTTCGCCGTGCGACTGCACCAAAGCGTCACGCTGCGCATTGGCCTCGAAGTGGTTGACGGCGTCAATGAATTGAATGCCCGTGTTTTTGGCAAGTTCAGCTGAAACTCGTGCACCAAATTCAGGGTGCGTATTGATTCCGCTGCCCACTGCGGTGCCGCCGACGGGAAGTTCCAAGACGGCGTCGCGTGCGATTTCTGCTCGCGAGATCGACAGTTCCAGTTGTCGTGCAAATCCGCTGAACTCTTGTCCCAAACGCAGCGGAGTGGCGTCCATCAAGTGGGTGCGACCAATCTTGATGATCTTGTCCCAGTCGGCAGCTTTCTTGGACAGCGATGCGTGCATGCGGCGCAGTGCTGGCAGCAAAACTGTATCGATCTGAACGGCGGTCGCGACGTGAATCGCGGTGGGGAAAGTATCATTGGTACTTTGTCCCATGTTGACGTGATCGTTGGGGTGAATCGATTTTGTTTCGTCCGTGCGGTCACCGCCGGCGATTTCGATCGCACGATTGCTGATCACTTCGTTGACATTCATGTTGCTGCTGGTACCACTTCCCGTTTGAAATACATCAATGGGAAATTGTGCGGCCAATTTACCATCGGCGACTTCTTGAGCAGCCTGCAGCATCGCGTCGACCTGATCGCTGGAAAGTGGGTTCTTTCCGCTCTCGGTCAATTTCTTCAGGTCACGGTTTGCTACGCCGCAAGCGAATTTGACCATTCCCATGGCGCTGATCATGGAGGCAGGAAGTTGCCAGCCGCTAATTGGGAAGTTGTCGACAGCACGCTGCGTTTGGGCGCCGTAATAGGCATCGGCAGGAACTTGCACTTCGCCCATCGAATCGCGTTCGGTACGAAAGTCAGTCATGGTTTGGTAGGTTATCGAGGACAGTTGAACGGGGGTTGTTGCATGATAAAGCGACAACGGGTTCCATGGGAGTAGGCGGAATCGGCCGCCGCAATTGCAACGCCAGCTATGTCAGATCCGCACAGCCGCAAACGAACTCTCCATGGTTTGGCCATACCAGCAGGCTGTTTGTTTGCAACGTTCTCCGCACTGATCACCTGCGGACTTTTATTCATCAATGGAGCGTTGGTTTTGGCGGTGCTGAGGGCGTTCTCCCGGTCCGGTGCCGACTGGGCTCGAGACGTCCGGTTGATGCAGTTCCTGCTCTTGCTGGTTCCGGTGATATTGGTCGTGCTGCAATGGAAATTGCTGGACTACTTGCGATATCGGTTTCGACGCACGCGATAAAAAAACGACAATCATCGAAATCGGCTGTTTTCGATCTCGCCCCATCCGATTCCACTTCAGCAGACACGTTCGCTGTGTTTTCGGCTATTATCTGTGCTGGTTTCAAATCGGTCTTTCTCCACTTTATCACGCGCGGATATCAATGAGTTCCACGGTTGAATCGATGCAGGCTCAGGCCGACGAATTTCGAGATCGCTACGAATCGGTCCGCGAAATGATTGGCCGAGTCATTGTCGGTCATGACGACATCGTTCATGGCGTGCTGACCGCGATGCTTTGCGGCGGCCACTGCTTGCTGGAAGGCGTGCCCGGATTGGGAAAAACCATGTTGGTCCGAACGCTTTCGGAAGTAATGAGTTTACAGTTCAGCCGCATTCAGTTCACGCCTGATTTGATGCCAGCCGACATCTTGGGCACCAACATGATCGTGGAAGATGACACGGGAAAACGGAAGTTCGAATTCCAGCGTGGTCCTGTGTTCACTCAGATCTTATTGGCTGACGAGATCAACCGAGCGACGCCGAAGACGCAGTCGGCGATGTTGGAAACCATGCAGGAAGGTACGGTGACGGCGGCCGGCACACGGTTCATGCTGGATCAGCCGTTTTTTGTGCTCGCCACGCAAAACCCAATCGAACAAGAAGGAACGTATCCTTTGCCAGAAGCGCAGATGGATCGTTTTATGTTCAAACTGGTCGTGGGCTACAGCAGCCGCGAGGATTTGAACATGATCGTCGACCGCACAACACGCGGCGAGACGGCCAAGCTAGAAAAGGTCATGGATGGCAGCGAGATCATCAAATGGCAATCGCTTGTTCGTGAAGTTATCCTGGCGCCACACGTTCAGGATTACCTGGTCCGTCTGACCTTGGCGACTCACCCCGATGGCCCACACAGCGTGGCGGCCACCAATGACTACGTCCGATGGGGAAGTAGTCCGCGGGGGGCGCAAACTTTGGCGTTGGCATCAAAAGTTCGCGCGTTGTTGGAAGGTCGGTACAACGTCAGTTTCGAGGACATTCGCCGGGTGTATCTCCCGACGATGCGGCACCGTGTCTTGCTGAACTTTGAAGCACAGGCCGAAGGTGTCGATCCGGATCAAGTCCTGCTCGACATATTGGAAAAAGTGCCTGAGAAAGGCGAGTAGGCTTCTGGCGGCGGTGATGCCGGAGTTTACTTTTTGGCAAACAGTTTCTTTAGTTCGTCCAAGCCGGTTAGGCCGCGAGCAACTGTTAGCACTGCTTCGGTCTGCAAGCTGCGATGCCCTTCGGATTTGGCAATGGCATTGAGCTGAGCAACGTCTTTGGTTTTCAGCAACGCGTCGCGAAGTTTTTCGCCGGGGGCGAGCAGTTCAAAGATTGCGATTCGGCCGTAGTAGCCGCGGCCATTGCAAACGTGACAAGGCGTAATCGGCGCCGGGTTTCCGTTTTCGTCGACCTGCTGTTCGATCGGCGGAAGCAGAAAAGGCTGGTACAGCATGGCGACACGACCTGCTGGGATGCCCAGTTGTTTCAGCAGCTGTGGCGGTGGTTCAAATCCAACCTTGCAATTGTCACACAGTCGACGGATCAGACGCTGGCCGATGACGGCCCTGATTTTTGCAGCGATTCGCGGAGCTAGCTCAGGGTACTTTGCCAGCAGCATGACCAGGCCTTCCGTCGCTGTTCGCGCGACGGTTCGCGTCATGATCTGCTTGTCATTCTTTTCGACTTGATTCAGTGCCATGTCCATCGATTCACTAAGCGGAAGCTCGGGAAACAACAGGACGTCGGGTTCTTTCAGGCAGGCGCTTTTGACCACTGCTTCTTGGCTCTTACCGGTTTCGCCGCCGTAATAGTTCGGGCTGATGTTGATGATGTCGGGCTCGCCAGAACCTTCTTCCTCGAACGACTGAAAGTCACGAATCAATCGGTCGGCGGTATTGAGCGAAAGAACCCAACTGGTCGTCAGTCCTTCGCTTTTGGGGGCGGTCACCAGAACGATGGTGCCATCGGAGTTCAAATGATCTTTGTAGGCTTCCAGCATTTTGTCGCGCATGCCCAGATCAGTCATTCGATCAAAAGCAATCTTTTCGGCTTCTAGCTTGACCAGCACGCGTTCGCCTGTGGGCACGCCCTGCGACTGCACCTTGACTTCATACTTGTCTTTGACGCACTTGATATCGATCGATCCCGTCTGTTGGCTTCGTCGATCCGCTGGATTCATTAGGCAAAGCTGTTTGATTGCGTACAGCATTGCGTCGGCGGTTTCGCGTTCAAGTGGCGGCACCTGTTCCCAATTACCATCGATCTGATACCGGATCGCGCATCCCCGTTGCGAAAAATCCAACAACAGATGCGTCGAACGTGACTGAATCGCATGCCCCAGCAAGCCGCTGGCCACTTCATAGCCGGCACCTTGGCGAGCGAGGACCAGCAGCGATTGTGCTTCGGTTCGCTCTTTGATCTTGGGAGAAAATTCGACTTGGGTGCCCGTCTGCCAGACGTGCTGCTCATCGGACGCTGCTGATTGCTTTGCCATCGTGGCCGTTTCGCTTTGTTGTAGATCGAGTGGAATGGAGGAGAGGAATAAGTCGACGAGGCGTTAGATGATACCGGGAGCTTTGACGTCGATGCCTTTCAAGGCCATCTTCAGCGAATCCTTGTTCGGTGCCACTGCGAATGCGGTGGGCCGGTCGATCAATTCATCGTCAATCAATTGCTTCAGGCTCATCGTAAAGTCCTGCATCCCGTCGTCGGCGCCGATACGGATCGCGTCGGGTAGCTTATTGTCTTGGCCTTCGAGCACCAGTTTTTTGATCATCGGTGTGAACGTCATGACTTCAACCGTCGGTACTCGCGACACATCCGGGCGAATGCTCTTAAGCAGCTTTTGCGCGACGATGCCTTTCATGTTAAACGCGATCGCGGCGCGAATCGCATTGTGCATTTCTTCGGGGAACAAGTCCAGAATACGACCGATGCACGTCGAAGCACTCGCTGCGTGAATTGTTCCAAAAACGAGGTGCCCTGTTTCTGCAGCGTGGATCGCCGTCATAAACGTTTCTTCGTCACGAAGTTCGCCCACCAGAATGATGTCGGGGTCTTCACGCACCGCATGTTTCATCCCGATCTCAAAGTCTTTGACGTCTTGGCCGATCTCCCTTTGGTTGATCAGGCACTTGTCTTCGGTATAGATGAATTCGATCGGATCTTCGAGCGTCAAAATGTGTTTGCGATAGATGCTGTTGATGTAGTTGAGCATCGATCCGATCGTCGTACTTTTTCCGGATCCTGTCACACCTGCCAGTAGAACCATGCCTTGTTCAAAGTGACACAGTTCTTCCATCGAATCAGGCAGAAAGAGACCTTTGAAATCGGGGATCCAATTGCTAATTCGACGAGCAACCAGGCCGATGTTGCCCAGGGACATCAGCATGTTGATTCGGAATCGCCAAGTGGTTCCGTCGACTTCGCACGTGTAAGAAAAGTCAGCTCCTCCTTCTTCTTCAAAGATAACTAGGTTTCGGTCGTCCATCATCGGCACCAACAGGTCAACCGCCTCTTCTCTGCCCAGTGGGCCACGGTTGAGCGGTTTGAGTTCTCCGCCGACGCGGACCATGGGCGGCTGCCCCACTTTCATGTGAAGGTCAGAGCCTTCGAGTTTGACCAACGCACGGAAAATCTTGTCGACCGGCAGCTCTTTTCGGTCACCCATCAACGACTGACGTAGGCGAGCCTTGACTGCCTCAGGACTGGTGTCCATGTTTGCCGTTTTTGAGCCAGATGATTTTTTGCCGTGAGCCATATTGATCGTCTACAAAAGGGATTGCTGTTGTCAATGTTTACCCATCGCGTGGTAGCCAAACCTGCGGAGGGCATCTTCGTGTGCTTCGATGATCGTGTGATCACTGCCGAAAAATCACGTGTCGGTGACGCTGCACCATTCTAAGCAAAGTCCGCAAAGACTCAACGCGATCCGGGGCGGTTCGGCGGTTTGAAGCGAGGGGGATTGCGGCTGGAAGGGCGATGGAATGACGGAAAGACGAAAAATGCCGCCAGTGAACCATGAATTTGCATTCTGGCTCTCTGGCGGCAAGCGGATGATCAAACAATCGGTGGAATCGATTAATTGACCAATTCGCGGATTCCAAAGGTGAAGAACGCGACCAAGCCGAAGTTGATCAGCTCTTCGTGCGGTTTGTATCGCAGGATCAACGAGTCACCGGGCTGAATCAAGATCCGCATCGATGGATCATTCAACGCCTGCTGAAGATCAATCGCGATGTTGAATTCCCGGCCGCATTTGGATTTGCGAATCACATAGAGTTGCGTTGGAACCGATCCACCGAAGCCAGCTCCAAGAATTGAACCAGCAGCTCCGCCACCACTTCGCTGCGACGATCCGCCCAGGCCCGTTCCGGCGATTGACATGGCCGAAATGACGTCCAAGTCATAGTCACGTGGAATTGGATACTGACCACCTGGAAGCAATCCACCTGTGTAGAAGACTTCTGTGTCGCGTGATTCGATCAGCACGATGTCGCCTTCCTCCAGGACAACGTCCGCAGGATCAATTTGTGGCATCTCGCCTGGACGAACTCGCAATGGGATCGTGATCGAAAACGGGTCTTCGATCAAATGCTCGTGACAGCACAGAGCACAAGGATCTTGATATGGGGCAGCTTGATTGAACAGCTGCATCATCATCTCTTCGCGACGGTCGTTGGGAATGCGCGACGCCTTCATGATTTTGACTTCGTTCTTGGCATTCAGTCCTGGCAAACCGCCAGTGTCAGCCAAAGCGTGCATCAAGTCATTCTTGTAGGCAGGCATGTCCAGAGTAAATCCGGCACCCTGACGAGTCGTGCCACTGACGACTTCGGCGGTATTACCACGTGTGTTGGTGCCACCAGAGATGGCCAGTTCTTGGTCGGATCCGTCTTCGCGAATCACGATCACGCGACTTGTGCGTTCACGCATCAGCGAAACCAAAATACGGTCGCGTCCGGGGCGAAGAATCTTTTCGACTTCGACATAGGCTTCGCGAATCAATTCTTCTGCTTCGGCAACCGTTTTGCCTTCGACATAGATTGGTTCGACCAAAGGCAATGGAAGCGTTCCGTCGTCCCGTACGGGGATCGGGAATCCGACGCTAGGCGGCAAATCGCTGCCCGGTTCGGGAAAGTGAACCGGCGGCGCGGCAGCCACTTGGTCTTCGTTTGCTTTGGGCGGCATGACGCCTTCGATGTAGATGCCCAAGATGTCGCCTTCGGCAAGCACATACTCTTCAGGCTTCTGCATCCGCATCAGTGCCAACGGCACTTGGATTAGATTGTTCTTGGATTGCCCCAGCAGTTCGGCAGGCAGGCTTTTGACCGGCACGCCACTCATTGGGGACATCACTGAAGTGCAACCGCTAGCAGTCACAAGCATCGTGAGCGCAACGACTGCGTAAATTGTTTTGCACGTCGATGAACTGGAATCGTTCATGGCGTGATTTGATAGTTTGTTTGTCATCGTATTTTCCACTGTTTGCGATCATCCGTGATCTAAATTGCCGGGGCAGGGTGTTTGAAGACCTGCGCCAACGTTTCCGCTATTCATTTTGAAGTTGATTGAGTTATTCAATGTCGCTTGCGCTGCCCGTGTTTGATCAGGCAGCGCGACAACTACATGTGTCTCGATAGACATCCTGTCCAGCGAAGACACTTTCCTTGGACAAGCCGCGTCCTTGCAGCTTGTCCTCCCAAGAGGTTTCTACTGCGAAAGCGGAACTTGGAATTCCTGTGACAGCACTGCTTGAGCGATGTCGACTTCACCGAACAGCCAATCAACACCGTCCATATCAAAGCTGACTTGAATGTTGGGTAGTTGGACCGGTTCACCGACAACGGGTGTCGATGTTTGGGCGTCGCTCGTTGGTACTGCTACTGGAACGGGTGGTGCGTTGGCATCCGCTGCCTCCGCTGCAGTTTCAATTGCCGATTCCATGGCTGGCATGGTGATCGGGCCGCCAGCGACGGGCGTTTGCTGAACAGGACTCGCAACTGGGATGGGTTCCGAAGACGCCAGCACCTGTATTTGCTGATCAGCAGATGCTGCAGCATTGGTCAGGTCGTCATTTCGTTGGATCGGTTCAATGGCAGCGGGCGGAACGATACTTCGGTCCGACGGGCTGCCCGCTTCGGACTCTTCGTCCATCGCTTCAGCGGACGGTTCATCGACTGCTTCGCCTTTGGGGGCGTCGATCGATTCGCCTTCATTGTTGAAGCCCCGCTCAGCATCCTCCGTCATTTCCAAATTCTCAGCAGCTTCGTCTGAAGTCGATGTTGATGCATCGTCTGCTGGAGTTGGGAAATCTTGTTGGATCTGTGCGTTGGGATCGTCGATGATCGGATCCGCATAAACGTCCATTGGCACGGGCGGTGCATTGAACTGATCGTGGACCATTCCGTTGTGCATCACGCCGGCGTTCTGAGCGCACGGTACGCATCCGGGCGTGCATTGATCGGTCGCCATGCAAGCAGCAAGGTCGGGGCTGATCGCCATTTTGCACCAGTTGCACGCTCCAGAGGATTGTGCCGCTGCGACACCGAGCGGATATCCTTGGAACCAGCATTTTGCATTCAGCCGTTTTCCTAGACCGCAGTAGCAGGTCGGTGGAACAAGTGGCGTGCAGCCGCTGCCGCCTTGAGCCGTCGCAACGAATCCGTCGACAAAGCCTTTGCGGATGTCTTTGGAGTTCGCTGCATTGCCGTAGCAGTGAGCGTACTGTTCGCTCCAAAGAACACGTGCGGTGGCTTTGGCACGGAGGTCGGTACAAAGCCGGCATCCTGACTGGCCGTAGGGGGCCATCATGCCTTGACTCATGGAGGAGCAGCCGACGGTCGTCAGCAAGCACCCGATGGCCAAAGCGGGGATCAATCCGCAGAGGATTTGGCGTTTGTGAGTCCACCAGCCCGTCGGCTTGTGTGGTTGAATCTTCATTTCGTTGTCCCTTCCGTGGGATTGACGCGACGTTTTGTGGATAAAGCGTCCACGCTGGACGATCCCGTCAACCCTGATGGCTCGCTACAACGTGCGAGTTCGGATCAGCGGGAGCAACCATCGTGGACGGTCTTATCGCACTGAATCGTCTAACCATCCGGCAAATGAGCAACAGAAACAGAATGGGGGCTACGAGCCGAACAACCCACAAAACCGGCTAACCGTCAAAGTTTGCCAGACACGCACGGTTCACCTCGCATGGCGCGTCGTGGATCTTTTGCCGCGTATCGTTCACCGCGAAGTTTGCTTGGCAACCGTCGGTGCGCGGCTTTAACCCAACACGCGCTGCAGCAATTGCGTCCACTGAGGCATCACTTGGTCGCGAGAGAAATGCGACGAAAAGAATTCACCCGCGCTAACTCGCATTCCAGCAACTTCGTCGGGATGGCCAATCGCGTATTGGATCTGCTCCAGAATGTCGGCCACAGGAGATTGGTTGCAGGATAATCCAAATCCAAATTCTATCGGCAGCCGACTCAATTCACTGTCACTTTCGCAAACCACCAAAACGGCTGTTCCGAGTGAAAGATAGGAAGCCAGTTTGCTAGGGAACGCGTATCGATACACTTTGGGCTCCAAGCTGACCACACAGAGATCGGCATCAGCCATCAGCGGCTCGGCCATGGAGAGCGGCTGGCGATCGATGAATTTGATTCGGTCGTCATTGGCTGCAATGGCCTTTTCCCGAAGTTCTTCTTTTGCTTTTCCATCACCCATCAAGACAAATTCAAACGGGGTTTTGTCTGGCACTTGCAAGCAGGCATCGACGATCGAGTCCAAGTTTTGGAATCGACCAATGTTCCCGGCAAACATCATGCGAAAAACGCCGGGAGTCTTCATCCACTCCTCAGGCGGCGACTTGAGATCGTCAAACCGAGGGAGATTGAAATTCGGAATGACTTCGATCTTGTCCTTAATTCCAGCGACACGATCCATCATGGAATCTCGCATGTCTTCAGACAACAACACAATGCGGTCCGCACGTTGGACGGTGCGGACATCAATTTTCTGAAGTAGCTTCATCAGAAAGGAATGCCGCACATGTCCCGTTTCGCAAACCACTTCGGGGTGAATGTCCTGAAGGTGGTAGATGAATTTCGCTCCCACTCGTCGGGCCGCCCATCCCGCGGCAGCGGCACCGATGACGGGAGGTTGGGTACTGCACATCACCACTTGGGGCTTTTTGCGTAGTACAAACCAGATGATTCCGATGCAGAAAATCAGATCGTTGATTGCTCGAAAGATCGGGCGAAACCGACGCTGCGACAATAGCTTAACGCGTTTTACAGTTAAGTGTTCGCCCAAATCTTGGGACAGCTGAACCGATTGCGACGCATCGGATTCCTTGGAATACGTCGGCTGGCCGGTGAACACGCTGACCTGATTGCCTTCGGAAGCCAAGTGCTCAGCGATCTTGCGGAGCAGAATTCCATACGGCGACGTGTCCGGCCAAAAATAGCGATGGATCAGCGTGATTCGAGTCGGCGCGATCTGGGACTCGGTTTTGTTTTCAGGCATCGCTGGATGATCAGGCATAGCGGGGTTAGGCCTGTGTCTCGATACCCATCCAGCGATGAGTCAGATTTGCAGTGCCGAGAACAAGCCGCACAACTCGCTGAGAACAGTTCGCGATCGAGTAGTCGGCGGGCACGGGCGGGAATCCTGCGGTGTCCGTCGTGACCAGTCGAACGCAGTCGACGATTCGTCCAGGATCAGTGCCTGTGATGACGATGCTACCAGTGTCGAGAGCTTCGGGCCGTTCAATGGCATTTCGAATCGTGACGGCTGGAAAACCCAACAGACTGGATTCTTCGCTGATGGTTCCGCTATCGGATATGACGCAGAATGCATCTTTCTGGAGCCGGTTGTAATCGCAGAAACCAAACGGCTTCATGAATCGCACTTGATCATGCGTGTCTAGCAGATTTCCTTCGTCAAGCCGTTTCTTGGTGCGTGGGTGGGTTGAAACGATGACGGGAAATCCGTGTTCATCGGCCAACTGGGATAGACCCGCTAGCAGATTGGATAGTTGAACCGGATTGTCGACGTTTTCTTCGCGGTGCATGCTGACGAGCAAGTACTGCTGCGGTTTGAGCCCCAGGTCGGCGAGCGCATTGGACGCGTCGATTTTGTCAGCGTAGTGTTCGAGCACTTCCCGCATCGGCGATCCGGTGACGTAGATCCGTCGATGCGGAAAACCTTCGGCCAGTAGATGGCGGCGGGCGTGTTCGGTGTAAACCAAATTGAAGTCACTGATGTGATCGATGATGCGCCGATTCGTTTCTTCGGGGACATTCATGTCAAAGCAACGGTTGCCGGCTTCCATGTGATAAAGCGGAATCTTCAACCGTCGAGCCATGATGCCAGCCAACGCACTGTTGGTGTCACCCAAGATTACGACCGCATCGGGTTTCTCCGAACGCAGTACTTTTTCGCTTTCGATCAACGTTCCGCCCAGAACATTGCCCAGCGACGACGTGTCGACGCCAAGGAAATGATCGGGTTTTCGGATCTCTAGATCATCGAAAAAAATCTGGTTCAACTCGTAGTCGTAATTTTGCCCCGTGTGGACGATCACGTGATCGGCGTGCTGGTCCAACGCATTCATGACGCGCGCCAATCGGATGATCTCCGGTCGCGTACCAAGGATGGTCATGATCTTCAGACGATTCGTTCTCATTATTTGATTCGACTTTCTCTGTCGCTCAAGTGGATTGAATTGGATGGTTGCGAAAGACGCACTAAGCGTTGGATGCTTGTGGTAAATCGACTTCTAAAAAATAAGTGTCGGGAGCATCCGGATTGAAAAGCTCGGCAGACCAGAATAACGTCAGCAGCGGTTCGTCCCCGACGTTGGTGATGTTGTGCGTGTGAAGGGTTGGGATATCAATCGCTTGCGGAACCTCACCGTCAACATCGAAGACATGTGTTTCGTTGGTGAGCACTTTTCGTAATCGAATCTTGGCTTTGCCTTGGACCACCAAAAAGCGTTCGACTTTGTGCAGATGAAAATGGTTTCCTCGCGTGATTCCCGGCTTGGTCGTCGACAAAAACGTTTGGCCTTGTCCATCAGACCGAATCGCTTCGAACAATGATCCGCGTGGATCAGAATGCAGTGTCAGGTCGACGGGGCGTTTCGCATGCGGAATGTATGAGCGATACGTATTGAACATCTGTAGGTGGAGCAGGTTGTCCAGATTCGGTACTGTCCCGCTGGCGTAACGAGAGGCCAAGTGTTGGAGCAGTTCGGCCAGTTCCGTTACTTTTAGTGGCGTTCCGTCTGGTCGCAAGTCGCCGTCGTAACGATCTTGGGCAGCTTTCCAGGCGATCTTGGCAACGTCACCGGTGTGTAGCAGCGAAAGCTGGCCATCTCCGGTCACGCTAGGTGTTTCGCCGTTGGCGATCTGATGCGCAAACGTGGAAACCGCCGAGTTGTAGAATGGTTTTCCGTGCTCGCCAAAAACGTGTGGCAAAATCAGGTTGGTGCAAGTGCTGTCCGTTTCCGCCGCGTTTTTCGCAAGGATTTCGCCAGCAACGCGTTTGGATTCGCCATATCGCGTCGGACCGTCAATGTGCGTCGACGAACTGTAAATCACGTGCGGCTTGTTGCCCGATGATTTGCAGGACAACGCCAAGCGTTCGGCTAAAGCAACGTTGGTCGCGTAGATTTCGTCCTCTTCACCTCGGTTCATGCCGGCGAAGTGAACGATCACATCTGCGTTGCGAACCGCTTCGCTTAAGTAGTCGTCGTCTGCAAACTGTGAACGGTTGCAGGACGTGACATTGACGTCTTCAAGCGTCGATAAAAAACAGCGAAAGTGCCAGCCGATCAGGCCGTCGCTTCCTGTGACCAAAACAGTTGTCATCACATTTACTCGATTGAGATTGAATAGGTTCGTTTGCGGGTGCCAGGGCTAGACCAATAGTCCATCTTGACGCAAATCTGCTTGAATCTCAGGCAATGACAGCAGCAAATCCTTCATCTGTTGAACCGATAGCTGCTCGGTCGAATCAGACGAGTAGTCCTGTAGTTTGGTATCGCTCTTTTGACCTTTGGTAAAGAAGTTCGAGTAGTTCAAGTCGCGGTCATCCATTGGAATGCGTAGGAAGTCGCCCATGTCTTCGCTGCGACGAATCTCAGCCACGCTGGCGAGAGCTTCGTGCATCTTTTCGCCATGTCGTTCGCCAATGGATTTAATCTCGCTGTTGGATTCAAACAACTGCAACATCGCTTGAGCGAGTGTCATCAAAGAACAGGCGGCTGCTTTCTTGATGAAGACGTCGCCTTGCTGAGCATTTTCAAAAGCAAACTCAACTAATGAGACTGAATCACGCAGTGGCAGCATGAATCGGGTCATCTCGGGATCCGTCAATGTCAGCGGATTGCCTTCGCGAATCTGACGAACGAACAATGGAATCACGGATCCACGCGAACACATGACGTTGCCATAGCGAACACTGCAGACGCGCGTCTCGTGGTCGTCCAGTCTTCTGGCGACGGACTGAGCCACTTTTTCCATGACCGCTTTAGTCATGCCCATCGTATTGACGGGGTAAACGGCTTTGTCCGTTCCCAAGCAAACCACGCACTCGACTTTGGCTTTGACAGCCGATTCCAAAACGTTGTTGCTGCCGATGATGTTGGTCGCGACGGCTTCCATCGGAAAGAATTCACAGGAAGGCACTTGTTTCAACGCCGCAGCGTGAAAGACCAAGTCCACGCCTTCCATGGCGGCATCCACGCTTTCGCGATTTCGGATGTCGCCAATGTAGAATTTCAATCGCGGTTCACTCATCTGAACACGCATTTCTTCCTGCTTGCATTCGTCTCGGCTGAAGATCCGAATCTCTTCGTAGCCACGTGAGAGCAAGTGCTTGACCATCGTTTTTCCGAACGATCCGGTACCGCCCGTGATCAGTACCGTTTTGCCATCAGGTTTAAATTTGGGGGATGATCCCATGAGTCGCGTCCGAATGAAAAGTGAAGTTCAAGTGCTAAAAGTTGATCTGCGGCGTGTCGCTTTTCGCTACAAACATTACTGTAATCTTGTTCCGGTATTGAGCTACCGCAGAGTGTGCATCGCTGTGTGTATTTTTTTTTGTGTTCCGATTATGCCGGTCATCATGGCGTCGCCACCAATTTGACTAAACGAAATCGCCTTGTGAAAGCGACTGATCCGGAGCGTCAAATTCCAGCTTGCTCAGCAACTGGCTGCGACGTTGTACGGCTAAGATCCCTTGCCGCTTTGGTCGTTGCTCAGAATCTGTTCGGCATTTTGCAAAAGTTCATGTTTCACGGAATCGTCGGAATTCAGCGACGGCAGTTGGATGTGCTGCAACGTTTGGCCGCTAGAAAGTTCTTTGCCAATCATGTCAAAAACCATCAACGCTTCGCTCTCCGAATCCTTGCGGCTGACGAATATTATTTGAGGCGTGTTTCCGGTTGCGGAAGCGATGTCCGAGGAAGCGATCTGGCCGGACGGGCGTAGAGAAACAAAACGCGAATCGCTCCACTTGCGGTCGTCCGTGGCGAAGCACCCGGCTGCAACCGCATCAGTAGTGCAAATAAGAGTTCGCTCCGAGCCTTCGGTCAACACGATATAGGGTTCGCCGCCTTCGTCATCTGCTTGCTTGATACCATCGCTTTTGAACACCGCAAATGCCGTACGGAAAATGATCTGCATATCAAACCAGAAGCTTTGCCGCTGGAGATACTGAGAATCAAATGCGACTTTTTCCGCACAGTGCAGTTCGTCGCGGCCATTGATCGCGGCCCATCCGGTGATGCCGGGTTTTAACTGCGATACACCGAACACGTCGCGCAGTTGATTGACTTCGTCTTGACTGGGCAGTGATGGGCGAGGACCAACGAACGACATGTGGCCGCCTAGGATGTTGATCAGCTGCGGTAATTCATCCAAACTCGTTTTGCGTAGGATCGCTCCCAGCGGTGTGATGTAGCTTTTGGAATCGTTCAGCAAATGCGTTGCCACTTCAGGCGTGTCGGTCCGCATCGTGCGGAACTTTGCCATCGGAAAGGTGGATCCAGCCCTGCCCGCTCGGCGCGACCAATAGATGATCGGACCTTTGGAAGTCACTTTGACCAGCACGGCGATGATCGTCATAGGGATCGCGAAGACCATTAGAAGGAACAAGCCCAGCGAATAGTCGAACACTGTCTTTGCCATCGAGGGGCGCCGTGTGTTGCTGTGTTTCGTTCGGTAGTGTTTGACCTGGCTGGCGATGCCGTCGGTGATTGATAGTTGAGGCGTGAAGCGAAAGACCTGGCGGAATTTCGTGCCGTCAAACGTGTCGCTGCGGGTCCATTTTTCAATCGTCGAATGAATTCTTGCAATGGGACCGCGCCCCAAGCACAAAACGGAAAGAGCTTTGGCGCCAAATAATGCCAGTCCAGACGGTACGGTTACCAGTACTTTCTTTCCCAAGTGCGACTGAAGTTCCCGAATGACGGAACTCATTTTCGTTGGTTCAATGGCGACGTTGTAGATGGCGTTTGGCGGAGTCGACGATCGATTCGCTGCAAGAAGTGTTGCGCGAGCGGCGTCGCTGACGTGAAGCAAGTTTTTTTCGTTCGAACCATCGCCAATGTTGACGAACTTTCCGCTGTCGATCGCTTTCATCAATCGGTCGACATTTCCGCGGTCACCGGGGCCATAGAGCGTCGTCATGCGAAGGATCGTCAGATGCATCGCTGTGTTTTCGATCGCATCAGTCGCTGCCTTTTCGCCAGCGTATTTGCTTTCGGCGTAGGATCCGACGGGGGCGCATTCGTCTCCTTCGTTGCAATGTTCGCGAGCTGCACCGTAGACGCCGCTGCTACTTATAAGCACAAAGTGTGACACTCTCTGCTTCGATGCGGCGCTGGCGATCTTGGCCACCGCATCGGCGTTCACTCTCTGAAACGCATCGTGATCATCGCCTTGTTTTCCGAATTGGTGTGCCAGTCCAGCAACATGAATCACGGTGTCGATGTTGTCGAATAGCGACGCAGGAATTTCGTCTTTGCCGAAATCGATCTGACGATAATCGCATTCGCTCTCAACGCCGGAAAGCTCGCTTCGTCGACCAGTGCATCGAAAAGCAAGTCCTTGCTGTTGGCATTGTCTTACGATCTCGGAGCCCAGGAAGCCGCTCGCTCCAGTGATCAAGAAATTTTGCGGGGACGTTTGACTACTCACGGCTACGTTCCTGCACTTGCCGTGGGGGCATGCAAATTGGGTGTCGACTCCGCCAGCAATCTGGTCCACCACGGTTCCAGGGACGGATGAAGCTGGATCATTCGTCGGATTTCTTCGTTCAGTACGTCGCAGTCCTGATCATCCAGTACCTCACGCGGATTCACTTTGACGCTTTGTTTCAGGGCAGTGTCCGAATAGAAGACCTTTTTGACCAAACGTGATTTGTGCAGACGCGAAAGCAGGCCGTACATGCCCATGCGTCGGAGCAAGTACGACACTTGCGTCGCGAGACGGGCGACTGACTTTGACTTTGGCGTGATCGACGCGTTGACGACTTCGTTTGCAGCGGGTGGTTGGTAGTTGCTATCAACCCCGATGAAGTCGTAGATCTCGGCTAGCACCTGCTCCTGTTCCGTTTTCAGTCGTTCGTAGACGAACAGGTAGATTTGGTCGCGAGGAAAGGTCTCGAAGAACGATTGAAGCCGTACAGACAGTAGCACGGATTCCTGCAGTGAAATCGTGTCGCCTTCGGTCAATTGGTTGCGTCGCTGTCGATACTGGTATCCACTGCCCATCAGTTTGCCGATGTGTTCGCCCAGCGAATCTTGCAGCGGCCCCAGGGGCAGTCCGCGACGGACCCCGAACTGATGAAAAGACTGCATCAACGAATGCGGGTCACGCACATTGATCATGATCTTCATCTTCGGATTGTATTGAAAAATCCTTTTCGCGACTTCCGGGTCGGTGTAGTAGCAGTTCGAGATTTCACCCGAGGCAGTTTTGCCTTCGTCTGCGAAGTGATCTTCGTACCATTTGTCGCCCAAGTGGAAGTTACTGTTAAAATACTCCGTCTCTTTGACGCTGGCCATCGTCACATCGGGATGCGCCAGCAGTATCTCGTGCAGCCAAGACGTGGCGCATCGACCAGGGCCAATGTTGATGAATGTGGGAGACATTTCGAGAGACTCTCTTCAGTAGACTTAAATGTGTTGAACGAGACCGATCGATTGGAGTTGATGCGATCCGGCGGGCTTAGTTTTTCTTAGGCGTCGACGACTTCTTTAGCCGCCCCCGTGGTCGCGGTCACCCAAGAGTCGTCCGTTTCGTAGCCTGCGATTTGAAGAGCGTCACCCGCATGAACATGAAATCGCTCGCGAGCCAATGGCGAGAACGAATTGATCCAATCCCCGGCGATGCCTTTGCGCATAAACGAACTGGAATCGGTTTGGCCCCTGGCCCGTCCGCTCATTTTTTTGAACGTGAATTGATCGGCAACGTTCTGGCAATGCTCTAAATCAACGTCGTCAAATCCGAACCAGCGTGCCGATCGGAGCAACTCTTCGGCCGGTTGTACTAGCAAGTCTTCGTAGCGGACTTCTAGTCGATCTTTATCGTGCCAATCCATGATGTATTCGGTCCAACTAAAACGCTTTCCGCCTTGGTTGAACACCGTAAACATGTAGTCGATAAAGGCTGGTAGATTGGACTGGATGTTGTCGTAATCGTCGAACGGCAATGCCTTGCGAGTCCGGTTCACTCCGTAATTTGAGTTAACTTCGTTTCGAAAAAGAAAGTGGTAGTACGCCGAAACGATCGCGTCACGTCCGTCGCGAATCACGGAAACGGGACGGTGGAAGTGTGGTGAAAATAAGTGGTGCCCGTGAATAATGGATTGACCAAAAATGGGCTTGCTGCTGTTCCGCGAAAACGGTTGATCCAAAACCTTGGACAGCATTTGGCAATACCAAGTGCCACCACACTTGGGAAACTCAGTGACAGGATACAGTGGCAATCGCTTGGTGCAGCAGTGCCACAAGAACAGTCGCTGAACGGCTCGATAATAGATCGTCGCTCGGCTAAGCGACTTGGGACTGGACACGATCGTTACCTGTCGTAGATTCGTCGGAGTGGTTGGTCAGTGGGGCTTCGAGCAGGCGGCGAACTTACGTCGCCTGCGCGGAGGGCGTGTTAGGGGCAGCTGTAGTTGCTGAGGTTTCGATTGGCGGGATTTCATCTCGGTACTCCAGGCCATAACCGCCATACAGTGGGCTGCCCTTGCGTTTGGCGACGATGAAGATAAACACCATCAACGGCAGCAAATCTAACGTGGTTTTGACGATGCCCGTGCCTAGGTCATTTCCGAATGAAAAGAGGACCAAGCGATTGAGTATAATTGCGTATATCAAAACGGCAGTTTGGCGGTCGCGGTATGCATTGAAACCTTTGAAGAGCAAGTGGATTGCTACGCCCATGACAAACATGCCGATAATGACGCCGTACCACCCAAGGTTCCAATAAAGTTCGGCAACCAAACCTGGTGGCACGCCTCCATATCCCAGCATGTCGCCGTACACCGCATGCATCAGATACGTCCCACGTTCGCTCCACATTGGTTTGCCAGGCCATACCGAACGAGGGATCGGAGCGGCGAGCCATCCCCAGAGCGTTTCGCCGTAGCGATATTCCAATCGTTCGGGGACGGCTTGAACGATGTGCGCCGTCTTGGTGATGTCCATCAAGTCGCGGCCACCGAGCGTTTCTTCAACGATCGCTTCGACCGTCAACGTTTGATCATCGCCTTTTCGGGCAGCTAACAAGACGAAGAAGCCTGCGAAGATGACGAGGCCACCCAGCACGCACGCTGGAATCACTAGCTTGGGTCGCAGGAAGTACAGGATCACAATCGCATCAAGAATCAGCAGTGCAAATCCGGCGCGGTTGTTAAGGAACAGCGGGATCATGGCTGAGAGCAATCCCGATCCGATCATCAACATGCCTTGGAGCGATATCCAGCTCCTTCGTCGGGCGAGCAAATCCACAAACAGCAGGTAGAACGCAAACTTTACAAATGCAGCCAACCGATAGTAGTAGTAGCTCATGTCGAACATTCGATTGCCGCTTCCGGTGCCCTCTTCGACGAATCGTTTCGCCGACAACTGGTCACCGATGCGAAACCCAATCGATTGCACAAACAACGCGAAAAACACCAGACCAAACAGACAGAGCAAAAGCGAGATGGCGATCAGGCGTCCGTTGTGCCACGAGTGGCTGTCCGCCATCAGCAAGTGTTTCAAACGAAAATTAGGCGTCCGTATCAGATAGCCAAGCGAGAAAGCGCCCAGCGCAATCACCATCACAACGAGACCGTCAAACAACACCGATGTGTCGTTGCCCAGCAGCAGACGTTTTTGGATATGAGAACTGGTGTTGTCAAAAGCAAAAATCATCCAGATCTTTGCGGTCACGCTAAAGAGCACAACGCTGAGCACCACCGTCGCAGGTTCAAACGCGCAGTACTTGCGTTTGACCAGCATCGGCATCACTGCCAGCACAGCGCAGAAAGACGCCATCGCACCCATCACTGCTTCCATGGTCGTTTCGACGGAAAAAGCGATGCCGCACGTCAGGAAGATGATGAACAGAATGAACGCAGGGCGAAGCAAATCGTTTGGATGAATGCTTCGTCTAGTGGTCAAGGCGACGGGAGCACTCATTGAATCTCTCCTGGGGTCTCCGGCGCGGTGAAGAACGCGATTTCGGATTCTGAATCTCTAGTCCAACGGAACCACGCAAAGACGATCCCTAGCAGCACGAGGCAGCAAACGCATCGAACTGCCGCATAGGCGACACTGCTCTGACTGCCCAGCGGTGTTGTGATTGTGATCACCCAGAAGAGAATTGACGCCCCCAGAATGCCAAAATAATTCCAAGGAACACGATAGGTCTGATGCACAATCCCGATCATCGCAAAAAACATCACTGCGTAGGCTGCAGCAGTCGCCCAGGCGGCACCCATGGTTCCCATACTGGGAGCCAGATACAGGACGAAGACGACATTCACGGCGACTCCCAGTCCGGAGACACAAGCCAGCGTCAATGTTCGGCCGGTGAAAAATAGCGGTTGTGCGAACGCCATGAAGAAACACTGAAAGAGTGTTCCGATCAGGATAATGCGACTTAGCGAAGCGGCACCGGCATACTCTGCTCGTCCGCCCGTGAGAATCACGATGAAGTCAGACGACAGAATGCTGAGCGAAATGGCACAGCCGATCACGCAACAAAAGAACAGGTCTGCGGTCCGCGCAAAGCGTTTGGGGCCTGTTTCATCATCCGCGGTGCGGAAAAAATCGGGCAGCCATGCAGAATTGATTGACGTCGCGACCACGATCAGCAACGACGCGAACATGTAGGCAATTTCGTAGACGCCCAAGGCGCTGTTGTCCACGTATCGCTGAAGTAACAGTCGATCGAGCGTGACTAGCATCCACAGAAACGACGCGTGAAAAATGATCGGAAGGCTGTATCGAAAAATCAACTGCAGTGACTGAGACGCCGCTTCCGGTTCTGCCACGCGTGACGTTGCTTTGTGGGGAGAGAGTGCAAGGTAACCAGCAATAAAGCACCAAACGGCAGCTCCGATAAGTTCGCCAATGATTGCACCATAGACGCCTTGGTCAAAAAGAACGACTAAGCCCAAGACCAACGCGGTGGTGCTCAGGAATCGGAAGAACGTAAAGGTTCGGTACGTGACGGGTTCTTCGCGGATGATGTACCACGATTCAACAACATCCGTGCCAGCACGCAGATAGCCCGTCAGAATAGCCATCAGCACCCATGTGATTGGCATCGCTGTAAAGAACTTGGCGCCGAAAAACCAAGCCAAGCACGCCACAGCACTGATCGGGATACTGGCCACAAAAAGGCGAATCAGCCACAAGCGGCCGATCAGGAGTTCGTCGGTTCGACCATCGCCGTTGCGATAAAAACGCCGCACAGCAGCACCAAATCCCAGGGTCGCGATTGCCCAGCAAATCATCGACACGGCTTGGAAAATACCCAGCATCCCTACTTCCTGGACCGTTAGTACGGCCACAAAAATAGGAAAGGTGATGTACTTGGCACCTTTGGTCAGTAGGTCACCGAATGCGAAAATCGCAGAGCGAGAAAGAAGCCTTCGCGCACCCGCTGATTTTTTTGGCTGACCTAGATTGGTAGACACGAGACTTGAGCCACGGTGGATTGGGAGGTTGTGTTGGGTGCAGTGAGAACTAACGAGAACCATTCACTGAAACCAACTCGCTCTTTTGCGATGTCGGTTCCGTGTGCTCGTGGTACTCAGGCACCAAACGCGAAATCAATCCCCGTAGCGTCGCTTCGTCAGCCTCCAAGTTCTCCACCACTTCGAAGATCAATCGATCGTCCGGCGTGCCTTCATGGAGTCGATGGTACGCCGCTTTTACTTTCCGATGCTCCGTTTCCAACGTCGCTTCGTCATCAAAATAAAGTTCCTCGTAGAGTTTCTCACCCTCGCGGATTCCGGTTTCTTTGATTTCGATCGTCCCTGGTTTCAGCCCAGAAAGTTGGACCAAGTCTTCGGCCAGTTGCATGATCTCGACTGGTTCGCCCATGTCGAGCACAAAAATCTCGCCGCCCTTTGCCATGCTTCCTGCTTGCAGTACCAATTGAGCAGCTTCCGGAATGGACATGAAGTAACGCGTCATCCGAGCGTCGGTGACGGTGATTGGACCGCCAGCACGAATCTGCTTTTGAAACAACGGCACGACACTTCCGGCCGAACCCAAAACGTTGCCGAATCGCACCACGCAAAAATGCGTCTTGCTGTTTACGGACATCGCATGAACCACTCGCTCGGCAATGTTCTTGGTTGCACCCATGATACTGGTTGGGTTGACCGCTTTGTCGGTGCTGACCATGACAAAGTTGCTACACCGAAATTCATCGGCCAGTTTGGCAACCACGTTGGTTCCGACGACATTGTTCAGCAGTGCTTCGCGAATATGGAGTTCCATTAGCGGAACATGTTTGTGCGCGGCTGCATGAAACACAATCTCAGGACGATGGGTTTCAAAGGCACGACGCATCGAATTTTCTTCGGTGATATTAGCGATCACACGTTTCAGTTTGACGCCGTGTTCATCAGCGGCGGTACCGAGGTCGCGATGGATGGTGTAAATGCGATTCTCGCCGCGGCCCAGCAAGATGATTTCTGCTGGTTCAAATTCCATCAACTGGCGACAAATTTCGCTGCCGATGCTACCGCCAGCACCGGTCACCATCACGCGTTTGCCTTTGACCAACGAATCGATCCGTTTGGTATCCAGTTTGACAGGATCACGTTTAAGCAAATCGTCGATGTCGACTTCGCGAAGCGGTATGTCTGAACTTCCCGCTAGAGCGTCCTCGAATCTCGGCAAGACGCGAACCGTCAGTCCAGCACGGTTGCAGTTGGCGATCAAGTCGCGAATTTGAGTTCCACCCAGCGAGTCGCAGGGGATGAACACGTGCTTGGCGTTGTAGCGAGCACCTACGGCGGAGATTTGATCGATCGAACCGGTGACTGGAATGCCGGCGTAGACTCTGCGACGTGGACTTGGTTGAGTCGAAACCAATGCGCGAATCCGGAAAGGCATTTCGCGATTGGAATTGATCTGACTGGCAAGGATACCAGCACGATGATCTGTACCGATCAGCAGTGCCGGTTCGGTAGCCACACGTTTGAACTGGATGCCAAAGTGTTCGTCAGCAAAACGCCACAGGCAGCGAAGACCTCCCAGCAAAATGATCGTCAGCAGTGTGTCAAAGACGATGACGGCGCGAGGAATCTTGTAGTAGTGATAGCTGAAAAAGTAATCGGCAAACCCGATCACGACCATGGCAATGAAGGCCGCCCGGATGAGCGATTTGATGTCTGCGAATGTGACGTACCGCCACCAGCCATGAAAGTGCGACGAAAGATAAAACGCCGCAATCTTGATCAACAAAACGAACGGCGCTGTCGCCAGCATCAATCGTTTTGCATGCGGTGGCAAGCTAAAGTCGTAGCGTGCTGAGTAACTGATCGCGTAGATCGCGTAAAACAAAACAGCATGCAGGATCAGCAGCACGCCGACGCGCGATGATGGATGCAGAAGCGGATCCATTAGTCGTGCAACAGCAGCCTTGCGACTGGTGATCGGTTCGTTGGTATCCAAGGAACTTGCCTGAAAAGATTGTGTGGGGATTTTGCGAAGCGATTAGACGCGGCTGCCAGCAGCTACGGGCGCTTCTTCCGCATCTCGCGAAGACACTTTGACTGTCTCGGCTGTTGCATCTGCCGAGCGGTAGTAACCGCCGCTGGTCGGACCGTAGCCGTAGCCATAGGAATCGCTGTCGTATTTTTCGATGTAGCCATAGTTCTTGTTGGAGCTCTGGTAGCCGTTGATGACCAATCCGACAACGTTGGCGTCGTGCTGTCTTAGCAACGTGATTGCGCGATGCGCGATTCGCCGACCGTTTTTGACGATGCGTAAAGCCAAAAGCGTTACATCACATTTTTGACTGATAATGGCGGCGTCCGATACTGCCAATACGGGTGGTGAGTCAACAATTACGTAGTCAAACTCCTCTGCCCAGTGCTTCAGCAGGCTCGCAAAATCTTCAGATTGGAGCAATTCAGCTGGATTTGCGGGAACCGCACCGGATCCGACGGCCCACAGATTGTCGACGACGGTATCGGAAATCACATCGGCAGCGTCCGCGAGACCGCCGATGGCCTCACTCAAGCCGAGTGTGTTTTCTAGTCGGAACAATTTTGCGACGCGTGGTTTACGCAAGTCAGCGTCAATCAGCAACACTCGCTTGCCAGCTTGGGCGAATGCCACTGCCAAGTTTGCGCTGGTTGTACTTTTGCCGTCACCTGGAAGCGGACCAGTGACTTGAATGATGCGTTGGTCTTTGGCCTTGGCCGACATCAGCATGCTGGTTCGGATCACCCGGTAGATTTCGGCCTCGGGGCTACGTGGTCGATGAAAGGCGTAAACTGAGGAATCGATCTCGAAGGCGGGTTCATTTCGTTTACGGCGAATCGGTGCGAACCGATTGACATGAGCAAGCACCGGAGCACCGAGGGTCTTTTCGACGTCTTCTGGATCCGCAAACGTGGTGTCGCAAAGGTCGGCGATGAACGCCAGCATCACACCCAGAGCCAAACCGGCGATCATTCCTAGCGGCAGCACAATTTTGGGGTCGGGCCAAGATGACTGTTCTTGAATGTCTGCGTCGCCAATGACGTCGGTGTCGAAACCAGCGTAGTCGCGAACAAAGTTCAATTCACTCAGCGTGTCGCTCATCTTTTCGTACAGAGCTTGTTTGCGAACCAGTTCCAGCTTCAAAGATTCAGCCATCATCTCTTCTTCTTCAAGCTTCTTTGCTGATACCAGTTCAGCCTCGCTTCTGCGGACCAGGACTTCGCGTTCGCGTTGCAATCCGGCCAGGTCGTTCTCCAGAAGCCCCACGTAAGTTTGGAGCATTTCATCGGGTTTCATTTTTTCGATGACGGCTCCGTCTCCCACTTCCGCGGCTTTATCGTCAATGAATTTTCGCATCATTGTGATCTGCTCGCGAATCGAAACCACGGTGGGGTGGTCGTCGCCGAAGTTTTCGGTGAGCTTCTTTTCACGCATCACCAAGTTGAGATAATCGTTGTACTCGGCCTTGGCAGTCTCTTGCCGGATCGGATTGTCTTGAACAAATGCTTCGCTCATCGTGTCCCCGCGGGTGACATCGAAGAGAACTTTCAAGCGATTGACTTCTTTCTCGCTGAGCAATGCCAAGCGATCAAAGTCGGAAACTTTTTCGGGATCCGCGTTCTCTACAAAGTCAGAGATGACTGCGAGCCGGGATTCGATATGGGCTTCGTTCTCGGTCAATTCCAGCAGGTCGATCTCGATCGATTCAAGCCGCTTTTTGTAGATGTTGGTTGTCTTGCTGCCGTCCCACATGACTTTGCTAGATGCAAGGTGCTTGGTCAGGTTTTGCTCTGCCTCGCGAACTTCGTCAGCCGTGTCGTTGGCAAGTTGGCTGAGCAAATCGATCGCTTGCGAACTGTTGCTGGAAAAGTGTTCTTTCAAATAGACGTCGTAGGCGTCAAAAATCGCTCGTAGTACAACAGCACAATCCTCAGGCGATGGATCGTCATACGTGGCTTGCAGCGTATGAGCATCTTTGGCGACACCTAAACCACCTTTAGTGACGTGCAGGTGGTCGCGAATGTATTCCAGTGGATTTTTGCCTTCGTCGATTGCATTTGAGACACTGGCAATGTCGGTCAACTCATGGTCCGCGATCGCCTTTTTCAGAATGCGACGGCTGGTCATCAACTGAATGTGAGTGGAGAGCACATCGCCGTCTGTGTTGGCACCTTCGACTGATGTGTTCGAGCTGGCACCGTTGACCATGTCGGCCGATTTTTGGCCCACCAAGATTTCCATCTCGGCACGGTAGGTCGGCGTTGTTAGCAGGAGGTACAGGCCGGCGGCGATCAAACCAAGCGTCACGCCCAGCACGATGAAACCGATTCGACGTCGCAAGACGCCGATCAGATCGAGCGCTTCGGAATCGTCTGCAGTTTGATTATTCAGGTTGGGATCGACTTGAGTCATTCAACAGTTGTGAGTTGGAGTATTGCTGACGATGCAATTTGGTTGCTTGCTGAAAGAATTTTCTGTATTCAGCATTTTTAGGTTCTAGATCTTTTGCACGACGCGCCTGCTGCACAGCATGTTTTGCGTCACCCTGACGGTAAAGTGCGACAGCAGCCAGATGCCGCAAATGAGCGTTGCCGGGGTTGGACTTTATCGCTTTGTCATAATGTTCTGATGCTGCCGATAAGTCATCACGCGCTGTAGCGATCATTCCCAGCGTTTTGTAGAGCGAGCTAGGCTCCGCGATCGACGCCTCGGCAATCTCTTCGGATCTTCGAAGCAATTTTTCACGCACTTCATCGGTGCCCTCTTGTTGACGCAGTAGCTGCGAGAGCCGAAAGGGCACGACCCAACGTTTGGGCATGAGATCTTTCACGATTGCATCTTCGTTCAAACGAACTTTGGCCAACTGGTAGATCAGCTCGATGGAATCGGTGTTGGTTGATAAATTTTGCTTCCACTGTTGGATCATCGATTGTTTGTCGTTTGCGGCCCACGCAAGCAATCCGTTGCCCAAAGTTTGGTCGGTATTAACGACCGAAAGCTTCATGGAACGATCGAACGGTTCTCGCCAAGATCGTCCCGTCGCTGCGGCTAGCAGCGCGATTTGCAAATGCGTTCGCGGCTGAATTGGATTCAGCACCAGCGAATTTTGAAGGCCGTCCCATGCCTCCCTCAATTGCGCACTATTCTTCATCTGGTCGCGAATTTGCTGCTTCGTATTCTCGTCAGCGCTACCAGGAGAGTCATCGAATAGTCGTGCAATGACTACTTGCAAAGAGGTCGAATTCCAGGCCACGATTGCATCGAGTTGTTGGGCGTCCGGATCCTCGCTTGTACGAATCTGATCATAGACCTGTCGCCGGGCGTGGTGTGTTTCCAATCGGATAATTCGCCTTTGAACGGGCTCAAAGGCAGGCCAACGTTGGAGTTCGCCCCTTAGTGCTGCAATCTTTTCCTGCGACACTTGGGTGGTCGGGGACGGAGTCTGCATTGCGAAGGATGTGCGTTTAAGCACACGTGTTGAACTGACGTGGCGGCCTTGTTGCCACAGGGCAGCGCAAAGGGCGAGCAAGACTATGACCCCCATTGTGGTCGGCGAAAGCAAACGCCCAAGCGGCGGTAGTCCCTTCGACGGGAGCTTGGTGGCTGGGTCGCTGCTTGCTGGATCACTCTCTGCTGTCGCCGCAGTCACAGATCGAAGTTGACGTTTCTTTCGCGGAGTTCGTTTGTCGACCGCGGCACATGCGGCTCCAACCAGTGCTGCGAGGACAATCAAGTTTCCAGGCATCATCAGCCCGAAGTCCGTCAGCGCATGAAACGCATGAAGTACGATCGCCGACATGGCGGCAACACCCAGAGCTTGTTTACTGACACTGCGTTCGTTACTGCACAGTGACAGGCAGCTGTGCAGAGCAACGTACAGCCCCAAGAACACCAGGATGATTCCCGGCAGTCCTGCTTCAACGAGTACTTCGAGATACTGGTTGTGAGCGTGTGTAAACCAGCGACTCTCTGGCTCCGGTTCAAACGGTAGGTACGCATAGCCGTAGGTTCCCATCCCGGAACCCAACGGCAGGAAATGTTGTACGGCGGGAATCGCTTCTGCCCAATGATCGAACCGAGGATCAGCGATCACTTTTTCGACATCTAAATCGTCAACACGGTTGCTGATCTGGTCGCCAAAACCGAAAAGTTGCAACGAGAAGAACACGACCGTTGTTGCGATTATCGCAGCGATGACCGGCATCACGCGGCGCTTCTTACCGGCGCGTTTCCAACACAGTGAGACGACGCACGCTGCAACAAAGGCAGACACCCATCCACCGCGAGACATCGAAAGAGCCAAGCCAAGCATCAGGCAAAGTACGCCCAAGGAAATCGCGAGCGTTAGAGGACTGGCGATCATCGATTGAATTTGACCGGTGACTCCGTAGCCTGTTCGCCATTGCTGTGCCTTGGAAAGCGAACGAGCCCGGAAAACTCCCAGCGAACAAGCCAGCGCAACTGCGATGAAATCCGCGGCATGATTGCGATTCAAAAAAGTGCCAAACGGCACACTTCCAGGCGATGGATTTTCGACGCCGTAAAAAATCATATCGGGGTAAGTCGTCAGTTGCGCGATGCCCCAGAGCACTTGACCGACGCCGCAGATTGCAATCGAAACGAGCAGAAAGATGCGTGATCGGTCATCGTTAAACAGTTGCGAACCGAGAAAGAATGCAGCAAAGCCAATCACGGCCATCGCCAACCAGCTTTGCGTCATCCAGGGGACCAAAGACTGCGTCAGTCCGGCATCGGACGGATCGGCTCCGAAGCGAATTTGCATGTCGCGTACACCCGACCATTCCATCAACGAAAAGGCGGACTGCGGCATCAGCTGGATCAGCCCCAGTAGCAATCCAGAGACAATGATCAGTGACAGCGCGGCTAAATTTCGCGGGCTTGTTTCTACTTTGGGGCCACCCAAAAATACGAGCGCGGCAGCGGCACTGAGGAGTGCAAGCGTTACGAAACGCGCGGTGGGATAGTAACCGCCAATCCCCCAGACAGCGACGAAGATTGCAGCGATCAACAGTAGTCGAGCAGCATCCAAAATCCTCAGCGATACCCACTGAGAATTGGGAGCGATTTGCGGCTCGCTTCGCCGATTTGATTTCGCTGAAAAAGACATAGGATGGGATGCGGTTATCGGCGACCGATCCCTGGTCTAAATGTGAACATCACCTGTTTTGAGACAAGAACAGTGTTCATGCTCGCCGAAACGAATAGCCCCCACGGCGGGTGGTGTAGCATATCAGGTGCTCTAACCAAGCATAGTATGAATTCGCAGGCTGCCTACCCAAATCGCCTCCCGGCCGCGCACGAAAAAAGGCTGACAGTCTTACAACCGTCAGCCTTCGTAGTCATTTAAGGGGAGGGGTATGCGGCTATTAACCTTCCGTACCCATCGAAGCGACTTCGTCGTCGTCGTCGCCACCGGCTGTCACTGCGACAACTGTGCCAGCGATTGCACCGATGCCAAGTGGGCTGGTTAGGAAGCTGATCAAGCCGCCTCCGCCACCGATTGCACCGCCTCCGCCAATTGCACCACCACCGAACGATCCGCCACCTGAATACGACCCGACAGATCCACCGCTAAAGAGTGGAGTTTCGCTGATCAAGGTGTCAGAGATGATGTTGCCGTCGCCGATAGCGATTTCGGTTTGCGTGCCTTCTGTTTCGGACAAGTCCAATCGCATGTCAACCAATGCATCGCGAAGATCCAAAAGATCGCCCTCGTTGGCTGGTTCGCTGTCCAGGAGACTGTCGATTTCGTCGATCACTTGGTTGATCTGAGTAAGTGCATCTGCATTCGTCAGCGATGAATCAGCAATCTTCGTAGCGATGGCTTCGATCTTATCCATCAACAAAGTGGAATCTTCGCTAGCAGCCTGCGTTTCCTGATGATTCACGAATGCGTGAACTTGAACCCCAGCAAAAGCAAGGAATGCGACAAGGGTGGCTTTGGATAGCAGACTTTTGATGTTCATGATTCTTGTTGGCCTCTGTTCAGGTGGGCAGTTCGTAGCCATCGCTTCGCGGTCGTCTTGCGAACCCTAACTTGGGTGGCTGGCTGTCAAGAAAATATCCGGGCAATACGAGCAGTGCAACTCCCTGGGCGTCATAAAACGCAGAAAGTTCCCAAGTCCCCCGTTTGCTCTATGCGGTGTAGTGTCCCTTGTGTGCGATGGAGTTATCGCAAGTGCAATGATAGCAAGGCATTGCGGCTGAAAGGGACGCTTTAGGGATCCAAAGTGCCGATTCGCGAGGTGACCGTGAATTCTCGAAAGATCGTGCCGTTTAGGACTCTTTCGTAAGCGAGATTGCATAAAAAAAGCCACTAACGCGACTGCGTTAGCGGCTCAAACTCATTTGGTCTCGAGGTCAGACGCCCAAGAGAACTAATTGCCACCGTCAGTAGCACCCATCGATGCGACCACGTCGTCGTCGTCGCCACCGGCTGTGACCGCCACGATTGTTCCGGCGATAGCACCGATTCCAAGAGGGCTAGTCAGAAAGCTAGCAAGTCCGCCGCCTCCGATAGCACCGCCGCCACCGACAGCGAATCCACCGCCACCGCCACCGAGGATGCTGCCACCACCAATTGGTCCGCCACTAAGGATCGATCCACCAGCAGCTGGTGCTGTTCCGCAACTAGTACAAGCGCCAACGGCTTGCTCTTGAGTTGCATCTTGGCCGGAGATTTCCAATCGCATGTCGACCAGGGCATCTCGCAAATCAAGCAATTCGCCTTCGTTTGCTGGCTCGGTGTCAAGCAGACCGTCGATCTCGTCGATGATCTCGTTGATCTTTACCAGTGCTTCGTCCGAAGTCAGGCTTTCGTCGCCAATAGCCGTTGCGATCGAGTCAATGCGATCGATCAGTGCCGATGAATCTTCAGAAACAGCGACGGTTTCGGAGGTATTCACGAACGCGTGAACTTGAGCGACTGCAAACGAAAGGAATGCGATTGCGGCAAGCTTGGAGATCCAGTGTTTCTTTTTCATGATGTAAATTCTTGTTAGTAAATGCGAATGAGCGTATTTGACTTTTCGTGGTGGACAAAGTTCCACGGAATTTGTGTTTTCGCAAAAGGCGTCAGAAAATTGATACTAGATGCGAAATTTGTTTACGCAAGTGAAATGGTCGGCAAAACCGGCAAAATAAGTCGCAAATTATGAGGGGACCAATGCGGCTCCGTTGGGTGGGGCGGGGATTTAGCCCCGGTCAAACCGCGTTGCCGTAGTGTGTTGTCGCAGGATTAAGTCAGTCGAATGCGGGCTTCGGCTGCCCACGGGCTGTGTGGCGACAGTTCGATGACCTCTTTCCAGTACACGTCGGCCTGCTCCGCTTCGCCGAGCTTGTCGAGCAGTTTGGCGATGCCAAAATGGGCTTCGACATAACCAGGATGCAGCGAAATCGCACCTCGGTAGGCCGCCAGCGACAGCTCGCCTTGACCGGTTTCGGCCAACACGTTTCCCAAACTCGCGCGGGCTTCGACAAAACGGGGGTCGATTTCGATCGCTGCGTAGTATCGCTCGCGGGCTGCGATCAGCTCTCCAGAGCGATAAAGCAATTCTGCCAACTGAAAACTGATCTCGGCTCGGGCACCGTCGCGAGCAAGAATCGCGTGGCAAAAATCGATCGCCGTGTCCAGATCGTCTGCGTCTTCGGCATCGTACGCACCCTGCAAAAGGTCGTCGACTTCGGGTTCGCTGGGGCGATTTTCACTGCTGGCATGACCGAGTTGTGCATCTGCAAACGAAATGACTTGCGGGCTGTCGTCGTCGTCGTGAACACTGGGCTGATGCGATAAGACGCGTTCAGCAGTTTGATCTACATGAACGGCGTCAAAATCGAACCTTAGTTGACCGCCCAGTTCAAGCAGGCCGGCGCCTTGTCGGAGCAGCAATTGTTTGCCTTCGACCAGAATCGATAGCTGATCCAGCGGACGTTGGATGTTGGGCAGGACTTCGACGAGTTCGACCAGACGCTGCTCGATCGCTTTGGGGCTTGCTCCCGACGCGATCCAGTGAGCCAATCGCCTTGCCGTCGCGACTTCTTGAAAATCAAAGTAGGGCAACCGGTGCAATGTTTGCACGGGCGTGATCAGCCCTCGGCGATGCCACCGGCGAATCACGCCGACGGAGACTTTCAATAGGTCGGCCAACATGGCGGGGGTGTATAGCTGACGATCGTTGTGGCGATCGTCCACCAAGCCAAGTCGAGGCCAAAGATCGCTTTCGCTGATGATCTCAAGCTCTCCAGCGGCAGCTTTGGACAAGATCGAATCGCTCAACAACTCTGTCTCCGAAAGCGGTGGTTCGTCGGCTCCGATGACAACGCAATCGATCGGTTCGGTGTTGATTCCGACGACGGACGCTCCGAACGAACCGATCAAATTTCGCGCTTCGCGACGGTTCATGCCGCCCAGTTGCCCTACAAATGCAAAGCGTTTGCCGCCCATCGATGCAGCAAAATTGGGATCGATCGGCGTGTCGGGATCTCGAAAGGAAGAGGCGGTCACGTCCGGATGGATCTGTTGGCAAGGGTGGGCCGAGCGATGTTGCCTGAACGGCGTTGCAGAGGGGACTCTGCCAGCATTATCCACATTCTACGGTTTCTTGCGAGCGATCGACTGGGTTTCGACAAGGCAAGAGCTGCCGAACCTTGTTGCAAACACACGCGTCGATCATGCTGGTGCCGCTGCGTGAGGGCGGGGCGATCGCTGGTTGCGCTTGCGTGACTGGAGGAAAGTCCGGGCTCCACAGGACAGGATGGTCGATAACGTCGACCGGCCGAGAGGTTAGGGATAGTGCAACAGAGAATAGACCGCCGAACGGTCGGCTGACTGATTCATTTCAGCTAGTCGATGCGTGGTAAGGCTGAAACGGTGCGGTAAGAGCGCACCAGCGGCCAAGGTGACTTGGTCGGCTTGGTAAACCCCATCCGGAGCTAGACCAAACAGATTGCAGTGGCCGTGTTTCGAGAGAAACGGCGTTTCGCAAGAAGCGTGGGTCACACGGGGCTGTCCGCCGCGTTACGACAATCGGGTAGGTTGCGATTGAGGCGACGAGCAATCGTCGTGCACAGATAAATGATCGTCGGCGAAACTTCGGTTTCGTCACAGAACCCGGCTTACATGCCCTCCGCAGCTTTTGGCATTCAGCACGCGTTTTGCTTGGTGAGTCTCTGCTCTGCTCTGACCGTGAAGCAAGTGAGACGAAAATCATCGGACTGGAGCTTTGCGATAAAGTTCCCCGCTAGCCTAACGCGCTACGTTTGACTGCCGCAGAAGTCGCTGGAGGTATTCGCCGTACTGGCACGAGGCATACTTTGTTGCAGCTGTTCGCGATCGATCCAATCTTGCCGAAACGCGATTTCCTCGGGGCAAGAAACCTTGAGGCCGGTCCGTTTTTCGATCGCTCCTACAAAGCTGCTCGCGTCGTGCAGATTTTCGTGAGTACCTGTGTCAAGCCACGCAGTCCCGCGCCCAAACACTTCGATATTCAACGACCCTTCGTTCAAATAGATTTGATTCAGGTCGGTGATCTCGAATTCACCACGTATTGATGGAGTCAGTGTTTTGGCAAATTCACTGACGCGGTGGTCGTAAAAATACAGCCCCGGTACCACGAAATTGGATTTCGGCTTGGACGGTTTTTCTTCCAGCGAAATCACTTTGCCGGACGTGTCAAATTCGACGACACCGTAGGCGCTCGGGTCGCTTACTTCGTATGCAAAAATCTTTGCGCCCGATGTCAATTCGGCTGACCGGCGAAACAGCTGAATCAAACCCTGGCCGTAGAACAGGTTGTCACCCAAGGTCAAACAACACGCATTGCCATCGATAAATTTTTCACCCAAGGCAAAGGCCTGCGCCAAGCCTTCGGGCCGGGGTTGCACTTTGTATTGGATGTCGATTCCCCATTGGCTGCCGTCGCCCAACAGCGATTCGAATAACGCTGTATGACCGGGGGTCGAGATCACCAACACCTCTCGGATGCCTGCCAGCATCAGCGTTGACAAGGGGTAGTAGATCATCGGTTTGTCGTACACCGGCAATAGCTGTTTGCTGACTGCCGTGGTCAGTGGTGCAAGTCGGCTGCCGCTGCCGCCGGCCAGGATGATGCCCTTCATGATTGATCTCCTGAAGCGGTTTCTCCGAGTCGCTGAAGCTGATACGTGTCATCGAGTATCGCTTTCCACCACGGTTCGTTTTCGACGTACCAACGCACGGCGTTTTTCAGGCCTGTTTCAATCGAATGCTGTGGTTGCCAATGAAGATCGCGTTTGATTTTGCTGGCGTCGATTGCATAGCGAAAATCATGGCCGGGGCGGTCGGTCACAAATTCGATTCGCGATGAATGAGATTCGCCGCTCGCTGACGGATAGATCTCGTCCATGATCCCGCACACGCGCTGAACCAGTTCCAGGTTAGACAATTGGCAGTCGCCGCCGATGTTGTACGTTTCGCCTGCCACGCCAGCGCTAAGCACTCGCAGCAGCGCGTCGACGTGGTCTTGCACATGCAACCAGTCGCGTACGTTTTGGCCCGTTCCATAAACTGGCAGCGATTCGCCTGCGATGCATTTGATGATCATCAACGGCAGCAGTTTTTCGGGGAACTGGTAGGGCCCGTAATTGTTGGAACAATTGGTCACGATGACGGGCACACCGTAAGTGGTGTGCCAGGCGCGAGCCAAATGGTCCGACGCAGCCTTGGTCGCTGAATAAGGCGAGTGAGGATCGTAGGCGGTTGTTTCGGCAAACAAACCGGTCTCGCCAAGCGATCCGTAAACTTCATCGGTCGAAACATGCAAGAAACGAAATGCCGAGGCGTCCGCGGGCGACAAGCTGCGGAGATGTTCTCTGGTTGCTTCGAGCAAATTAAACGTGCCGACAACGTTCGTTTGAACAAACTGCGCCGGCCCATCGATGCTGCGATCAACATGGGATTCAGCTGCCAAGTGAATCACGCCATCGGGTGAATGCGTGCGAAAAGCCTCGGTCACAAACTGTTTTTCAGCGATGTCGCCGCGAACCAATTGGTAGCGATTCAATGCTTCTGCGCTCAGCGTTGCTTCCATGTGCAGCGAATTGGGATTGGCCGCATAAGTGAGTGCATCAAGATTGATGATCTCGTAATGATCCGACTGCAACAGCCGGCGTATCAGATTCGTGCCGATGAAACCGCATCCGCCTGTAACGAGAAGTTTCATGCGGGCCACTGGCAAGGGAGAAGTTGTGACGAGTCGAGACGGCCAATTGTACAGTGTATGTCAGGCTGAAACTTCGTCGTGCGGTTCGCCGGACGCAGGGCGGTTTTCGCTGGAAACACTCGCGGGCAATTCGCGGCGAATGACCCAGATCAAACCAATGATCGCGGCGGAGCCGACAAAGACGCTGACCCATTGAGAGATCGACAATGCGGTTCCGAATTGTCCTGCCTCGTCGACTCGGACCATTTCCAACACAAATCGAAGCCCAGCGTAGCTGCCCAATCCGATCATCATGATGGCACCTTCGCGGCGTATCCAAAGCGACAGGCCGCAAAGGAGTCCGCATAGAACCAGCGAGGATCCGCTACTGATCAACTGCGCCGCTTGCACTGGCAAAGCACGGTCCGGCAATTCTGCCGGCGGCCAATAGTGTTCGTCCGTCAAATTAACGCGGGCAATCACCCCTGGCAGCACGTCTTCGCGGGGCAGGTCCGCCATGCCCTCGATGGTCGGGGCAGGCGCGAAAGTGATTTCGCTGAGTTCGTCGCCTTTGGAGATGCCTTTTTGGTCCGCCAGACTGCTGGGGTCGACGCTAGTGACCAAGTGCTTTTTCTGGTTGACTTTCATGCCCAACAATTCGCCGCTGATCAGCTGTTCGTTGTACACAGCGCTGCCGGCGGGAAAACGAACGGAGTTCCAATTCGGTTCGCACCGTCCTCCGTAGCAACAGCCGTTCATGAAGCACCCGATGCGTCCCAGGCACACGCCCAAAAACATGCACGGCACGATCGCATCGCCAAGCCGCAGTAACGGCAGTTTATTGCGAGCGATGAACAGCGACCCCGCTAGGAACCCGCCAATGAAGGATCCGTAGACGACCAAGCCGCCTTCGGTAAACGCGAACAGGTTTTTGAGATAGGCGACGGGCGAATCCCAGATGAATCGGTCGTGGTACTGGATCAGATAAAAAATGCGTGCACCGGCGATGCCGCCGACAAACACCCAGGGCGCAAGCGAATAGATGACTTCGGGATCGATGCCGCGGTTCTTGGCACGAACGGCGGCCAGTCCGACGGCAGCAACCACCGCGGTCAGCAGCATCACGCCGTAGCCGCGAATTGCCATTCCGACGGGTTCGTCCATTACGTTGGTCAGTTCGACGGCCGGCAACACAAAGGCGACGGCTGCCGCTGCAATCGCCCACATGATGCCTTCGTTGGCGACTAACTGGCCGACATTTTGACCGGTTTTTTTGGCGAACACCACGCGGGCAATCGCAGCGACGATGATCGCACCGAGGATCCAGCCAAACCCGAAGACGGGCAAGCCAGCGATTTCGTGGGGAATCAGTAATAGGGTGCGACGCATGGTCAGTTCTGAGCGAGGGAGAGCCGTTTGCCAGCGAAATGCCAGTGAAATGGCTGCGGCATGCAAGCGAATTCACATTGATCTGGACGTCAGCGACAGTCGTTTCTTACGTTCCAAACACCATTTCTACGCTTTCGGCATTGGAAAGGTCTAGGTCGCTCGCTTGTTTTGAGGCATTGCGTCAGGTATTCGCCTTGATTTAGCGACCGACATTTAGTCGACGCGTCGAAACACACACGCCGAAACTCACACAACGCCTGGTTGCCTCAAGCTTAGCTGCATCATGCACGTTCACCCTGCCACGCCGTCCCCTTTGTTGATCGCTATGTGTATCGCCTACTGCGCCGCGACTGTCGGATTGTCAGAGAGCAAAGCGGATGAACCGCAATCGCCAGCTTCGTTTGTAGTGACGACCACCAACTACGCCGTCGGAAACGAACAACCCATTGATCGGCACCGGGTCGTTTTTGACCAAAGCGTCGTCTATGACTTTGATGAACTGACGCCAGGATCGATCACCGTCTACGATCCGAATCGGAAACGAATCGTTTTGCTTAATTCGCAGAGCAAATCTCGCTGCGTCGTCAACACCGATCAGCTGACCAAGATGACGGCGGAGATGCGAGTCAGCGCCGACACGAACAAGAAAAAAGATCAATACGGCATCTCGGCGACGGTGAATAGCGACGCGGATGATCGGCTCAGTATCCAGTTCGGCAACGTCAAATACACTACATCGACTCAGCCCGCCGCCAACCAAAACGCTGCCAGCCAGTTTGCTCAGTTCGCAGATTGGGCGCTGCGATTGAACATGGCTCGAAAACAAGGCCTGCCGCCATTTGGACGCATGAGCTTGAATCGGGCGATCGCAACCAAAGGCCACATCCCATCAGAATTGATGCTGGATGTGAAAGTGGCGCAGTACAAATCGGTGCACGCGATCACGCCCAAGCTAACAAACGAAGACCGCAAACGAATTGACGAAGCCAGCGGTATGATCGCTCTGTACAGCGAAATTCCGCTGAGTGATTTCCGGTAACGCCGTCGCTCTACCTACTTTGCTTTTTCCTTGGTCGCTTTCTTTTGCTTTGCGTTGCGACGCGCGACGATGCCTGCCAGTTTTTCGGCTTCGGCTTTCAGCATTGCATCGGTAAGCGGTTGAGGTGTGACCGGCGAGCGATCGATTTCATCGTCCTCGCCCAGTTCGCGAATCCGAATATTGCGAAACCAAACCGGATCTCCATGGTCTTGAAGTTTGATGTGAGCACCGCGCGCCTCCAAGTCGCCTCCTCGTTGCTTTAGCATCTCTACATTGAAACGCCATTTCGGGTCGTTGTAGTCAAAGCCGACGACCTTTTTTCCGTTCAACCAGTGCTGGATCACACTGCCTTTGCAAACGACGCGGCCCTCATTCCATTGGCCGACAGGACGCGTAGCATCTTCGGATGGCTGCATGCAAAAGTACAACGAGGCCGCGCTGCTTCGCGGGTTCTTTCCATCGCGATGAACCCCGTTGTCCAAGATTTGGTATTCGTACTGAGTCGGCCGGTAGTACAGGCCGCTGTTGCTGCCTTGACCGACTTTCCAATCAAAACGCAACTCGAAGTCATCGGGAACCTTGGCCGCTTCGTAGACCAACGAGTCACCCTTTCCGCTGCGGGTGATCACTCCATCTTCTACACGCCAGTTTCCAGAGTGTTTCCACCCATCAAGATCCTGACCACTGAAAAGTGAAACAAACCCCTGTTTCGTTTCTTCACTGGTTAAGCCACTCGTCGAGTCGCCGGTCGAAGCGCTGGGGGGATCCGCCAGGCCGATGGTTGCAAACAGAACGGCAATCGTTGTCAGCGTGATTCTTTGCATGGATCTGATTCATGTAAGGCGATAAAATTTGCTCGCTATTGTAGGGCAAAGATGGTTCGGCAATGGCATCGCTCAGGGCCAGAGTGAAATCTTCACATATGGTCAAGCTATTTGTTTCTCAAGACGATTTGACGGCGGAGATGGGGATTCCCACCGTCGTTTGATTTGCGATTTACAAGGGGTTGTTCCAGGAATATGCCGAACAGGAACCGGCGTTTCGTCGTTTTGAAAGAGGGCGAGCACGAATGAGCGTCGCCTGATTTTACCAAACTCGTTGATCGGATCTTGAGTGGAGTTATCAGGACCCGTCGATATCCGATAGATTAGGAGGATACGAGATTTGCGACGGGCCACCTCAGTCGTCTTGCAACCCAGACGCGACGATTGCCGCAACCCGTCGACTCGCGACAAATCAAACGCACATTGCTGCCTTGTGTCAGTTCAGGAAACACTCACCAATACTTGTCTAATCGTTGGTGAGATGGAAAACCGACCCGAAGCTTCGACGGCTTGAGCGAACTTTGCTTGAGTGGAACATTGTTCAATACCCATGCCTTCCCTGCTGGCTGCATTGACGCAAATGATTTTTGCGTGCGGACCGCGGGAGTTCAGAACAGGAGTTAACAAAGTGTTCACACGCGACAACTCATCCAGCGATAACGAAAATTCGGATCGTACGCCGCCGCATGATTCGGGAGCCGATGCGTTTCGCTCTCCGCCATTATCTGGGCAACAGTCTCCTAATTCAAATGCTATGCCAGAAACACGCCCCAGCGAAAACGCAAGTCGAACGGAATTGATGAAGGGCATCGAGTTGGTGCGATCCGAATTGCAGCGAGTGATCCGCGGCAAAGCTGATGTCATCGATCAAGTATTGACGGCGGTCTTGGCAGAAGGATCGGTGCTTTTGGAGGACGTTCCTGGGGTTGGCAAAACCACGTTGGCAAAGTCGTTGGCGTCGCTGTTTGATCTCCAGTTTCAACGCGTTCAATGTACGCCCGACTTGTTGCCGGCAGACATTCTGGGCAGTTCAATTTTTCAGCCCGCGACGGGCGAATTTCAATTTCGGCCCGGTCCGATTTTTTGCGATTTGTTGATCGCCGATGAAATCAATCGGGCTTCGCCACGGACGCAGAGCGCGTTGTTGGAAGCGATGGCCGAAGCACAGGTCACCATTGACGGCACACGCTATCCCTTGACGCTGCCTTTTATCGTCATTGCGACTCAGAACCCAACTGGTTTTGAAGGGACGTTTCCGTTGCCGGAATCGCAGCTCGATCGCTTCCTTTTTCGCATGTCGATGAAATATCCCGATGTCGAAAGCGAGATCGCTTTGTTAATCGATCAGGCAAGTGCAGAGCCGTCTGATTCGCTTAAGCCTGTCATGTCACGCAATGATCTGGTGTTGTTGCAGCAGCAGGTTCGCGACATCTCGTTTGATCGCAAAGTAGCCGAATATTTGGTCAGTTTGGTGGGCGCCACACGTCGTGATTCGCGACTACGCGTTGGCTGTAGCCCGCGAGGATCCAAGATGTTGCTTCGCGCCGCACAGGCACGCGCTGTTTTGCAGAAGCGTGATTATGTGTTGCCCGATGACATCCAAGCGGTCGCCGTTGATGTGCTGTCGCACAGGGTTGCCAGTCGCAATCTTTCGGCGACGTCCGAAGAGTCGGCACAGATTGTTCGTGAATTGGTTAATCAAATGGAGGTGCCCGTTTGAATGAACTGCCCAAACGCCGTCACGGCAAACGTCCGATCAGGTTCTTGCTGCGAATTTTGATAAGTGTGCTGACCGCACCTTGGCGCATTTTTGTCGCGACCAAACACAGTTTGACGTCAGCATCGGTCACACTGATGTTGATCATGTTGATGGCGTTTAACATCATCTGGGGTTACCCGTGGACGGGAATGTTGGCCGCGTGTTTTGCGTTGCTGATGGTCGGCCTGCTTGCCAATTGGCTGACCAGAGCGAAATTGTCCGTCGGCTGCAATCTGCCTCGGAGTGTGCCGGCAGGCCAGTCGTTTCGCGTCACAGCGCACTTGACCAGCACAAATCGGCTGCCAGCCTTGGACACATTGGTAGGCTGGGCGACGCTGCCCAAAAGACCGCCTAAGAAAAGCAAGCAGACTCCGCCCGTTGTAGAAACATCCGAGCCGGAATTTTATCCTCTGCTACGCGCTGGCGAGCCGGCCGAATATGTATCGCTGGTCAAATTCGATCGTCGCGGTTTGCAGAGCTTGCCGAAACTGATGGTGCAGTCGGCGTTTCCGTTTTATCTCTTTCGATCCACGTCGTTGATCGACGTCAAAACACAAATCGCCGTTACGCCAAGGCCTTTGGCAGGACAGGACGAACTGGATGCTCGACGCGTTCTTTTTTCGATCGGCGATTGGGCAAGGCGTCTGTTGATGGGCGACGCCAGCGAATATGCAGGCAGCCGCGAATACACGACCGGAATGCCGGTGCGGCGTTGGGATTTTGCCTCCTGGGCTCGACTCGGAAAACCGATTGTGCGTGAATTCAAATCGCCCTCGGTGCGGTCCATGAACTTGATTGTTGATACATCGGATCTTTCATCGAACGAACACGTTCAGTCTGTCAGAGATCTGGATGAATCGTTTGAGTATTTGATGTCGATGTCAGTGAGCGTCCTGAACCTGCTTTCCACTTCGTCGGCCACCGTGGCCATGTTCTTGTCGGACGAGTGTGTTGATCCGGTTGATAATTCAGTGATTCGGTCGACACCCGGAAGCTTGAATTTGGTGGGTGAAATTCGCTGTGGTGATCGTAGTTCGCAGTTGATGCGTCTCGCGATGTCGCAACCGATCGATTCCAAAACCGCGGATGACAATATCCGTCAAGCGATTGAGCGGATCGGACGTGAACCGACGTTGCTGCTGACTCGCCGCAAGGAATCTGAGTTTGCGTATCTGAGCGGAAATGTTTCTGTGATGGCCGTTGGTCCTGAAAGCACCTCAGCTCAGACAAACGCGGCGTCTCCTGGCGGGAATATCACGAAACCCTCTCGCGAATCAGTGGCGCAACATTCACAAGAGCAGAACATTGATCACGAGGCGGTATCATGAAGAATCGAAGCCAATGGTTCTTGCCTGCGCTGCTGCTGATGGAATGCATTTTCCTGGGCACGACTTTTGGCACGTTTAGCGTGTCGTTCTTGTTGTTTGTGGTGCTCAGTGGTGTCGCTTTGAAGCGTGCGAACGAGATCCAAGAATCGACTGCGGACCAAGTGCAACCGTCCAAGCTGTTTTCACGCAACTTGGCTTGGGGACTTCTGTTGCTGATGGCGTCGGTGATCGTTTCGTTGTGGCGATTCCAAACTCACTATAGCGATACGTTTAATCCGGTCGCGTTTTTCGTCGATGCTTTTGCCCATGTTTGCTTCGTATTGAGTTTGCTGTTTTACGTCAAACGGCCTTTGTTTGGGCATCCGGTTTTGTTGGGGCTGGGGCTGTTGGTCGTGATGCTTTCTGCGGCATCAGGGGCCGCCTCTCAATCGCTGACTAGCCAGGTGACGGTCGCCATTCTGGCGTGCATGGCGTTTCTGTTCGCATCCCGCTACATTTTGCACGCCTGGTACCAGGACCAGCGATCGCTGCGATTGCAACGCAGTGGCAGCAGGTTTCTTCCGCGTCAATCTTCGGCGATCAACTCCTCTGCCACGTCGCAAAAAACACAGGCGACGAACGATCAATTGAAAATCGGTTGGCTTGTTTCGGCCGTGGTGCTTTCCATCTTTCTGATGGCCACTAGTTTGGTTGCCAACGTAACGAGTTCGGTGCTGCCAGAATTGCAGCGTGTTGTACACGATCAGCTGAAATCCTCCTTCGACACCGTGACGCAAGATATCAGTGCAGCGAATTCGCACTACGTACGCGGCAGCCGACTCGGTTCGCTTCGGCGTCACATGATCGTTGATCCAACGGAAATTGCGTTTCGGGCGCATTCGGATACCAACCCGGGATACTTGCGCGGGAGTGCTTTTGACGCCTATTCAGATGGTCGTTGGGATGAAGTCAGTGACCTATCGCGAGGACGCGTGAGCGATACCGAATCGTTTGATCGCAAGGTCATTGATCCGACCGGCAAAGCCACGACGAAAGGATATCGATCCAATCTGTCGAATCTGAAACGGTTTGATTTTTTTGAAAAAGACGACGCGCGAATCGCGACGGTGCAGATTGAAAACGATCCGCTCAAGGGACACGTGTTTTTCAGTCCGCTTTCGACGAGATGGGTTGAAGCGAGGGCGCGACGAATTTATTTGAGCAACCATGGTGTGATCGAACACGGCATCAACGCCCGTTTTCCTTATATCGTCGGCGTTGGTTCTCAGCCGGTTACCGAGTCCCTGGCTCCTGCTCGACGGGCCGTTCTGACCCACGTCGACGAATCGATAGCAGATACCGTTCGCGCTGTTGCCCAAGAAGTCTGCGGCGATCAATTGACCAACACTGCGTGTGCCATCGCGATCCGAAACTATTTTAACGCGGAGTACGAGTATTCTTTGCAAGGCGTGCCGGTGCCTGGTCGCGACGATCCATTAGCGTACTTTCTACGAACAAAACACCCGGCGAACTGCGAGCTGTTTGCTTCGGCGACGGTGCTCTTGCTGCGGAGCGTCGACGTGCCGGCTCGCTACGTGACCGGCTACATCGCCGATGAACGAAGTGCGGAAGAAGAATGCTGGGTCGCGAGAAACCGCGATGCCCATGCGTGGGTTGAAGCCTACGACGATGTCACCGAGACATGGTTTGCGGTCGAATCGACGCCCGGTCGGACCTATCTGACACTCACGCCCGATGGAAATCAGAGTGCCTCGCTTGCCGATTCTTTGAATCAGTTAGAAAGCGACGCGAGCGACGGAACGTCAATTGTTGGCCGATTCATTGGTTGGTTGCTGTCCAACCGTGCGACGGATCCGCTGACGCTGTTGATTCAGGTCGGACAATGGCCCGTCTTGATGCTGGGGATCTTTTTGCTGTGGCGACGATTGCGACATGGCGGCGACGATCGCTTTAGTCCCGATGACGTCAAAAGCCACCGTATGCTGGCCAGTGTGGATCGGAAGCTTCGCAAGTTTTCGCTCGCACGATCGCCGAGCGAAACGCTTCATCAATTTGCCAGTCGTTTGGAACGACAGGCGATACAGAAAGACGACAGCAGCGATCACGCGGGCGATCTATTGCCAGCCTATGCGGATTGGTACCGTAAGTTCGCCGAAGCCCGATATCAAGGCCAGCTTCCGGAAGCTTTTTCGCCGAACTGATCAACGGCAGTAAGAAAGTTAGTTGCCGCGAGAAACCCACTCGCGTTGGAGCTTCATGACGATGCGTGCAATGTCCGCTGGCGGATCAACTTGTCCTAAGCTGGTCGCATCCAGGAATGCGATTCCGTAGCCGTCGTTGGAAATCCGTTTGATAAGACCGACATGAGAATGCTGGGCTCCCTCAAATTGCAGGACGACTTCGACTTCATCCTCCAGCTCCGCGTCCACTTGGTTGGCGGGCGACACAGCCAGAAAGATCCCGGTCATGCTGATGCTGGTTGGACGGCCTTGGATCTGTGTTTCACCGCTCCGGACTCTGACTTCCAGTTGGCTCGATTCGAACAGCGGGACTCGAAAGGCTTCGCGCCGATTGAATTCGGATTGCGTTTGTGCGGTCAGGAATCGCACCAATTCTAGAACTTGTTCTGCTGTAAAAACGAAGGAAAGGCTTTCGTCCTCGACGTGTCGCATCGTCAGCAAGCCTTTGTTGGACACTAATATCGCATCGCCGATCGTAGTTTCTTGCATGTCAAAATTGGCTGTTGTTGGACAGTGGACGAACGCATCGGCATCACGCGCCATTTTCGTCCAAACGCCTCTTTGACTTGAGGCAAAACGGAGGGCAACTGCAAATCGTTTGAAATTCGTTTGGTTTCACGCTGGCGTCATCGTAGCAATCGGAAAAACGAGACAATTGCAAGCGAAATCGACAATTACCTCATTTAGACGGCGGTTCGGTCGAGCCGATAGGTAAAGAGGGTTTCGACGGCGCAAATCAGTGTCATCGTTTCATTTTGCCGGCCAATTTCTAAATGTGACAGCCGTTCATGAGCGTCTCACCGTCGACTAGCGAACAAGTGACGCCGCGCCTGTCACGTCGCTTGATTGCATCGACGCTTTGTGTTGCGATTCGGCTGTTGAGCTTCACGTTCTTACGTGTCAATCATTTCTATGGTGCGTGTGTCGGGCGCGTATTGTCCGTTGTAGCCAGTGACATGAAACACGTGGCAGAGACCAATCTGCGGATTGCGTTTCCAAATCAGACCGAAGGTCAGCGTCGAACTTTGCTCCGCGATTACCTTGCCGAAATGGGCAAGACGATGACTGAGTTGGGGCCGCTTTGGAGTTGGAACCGACGCCGGATATCGAATCTGATCACGGAAATCCGCGGGAAAGAGCACGTCACCGAGGCACTCAGTCATGGGAAAGGTGTCATCGTGTTGGTGCCACATTTCGGTGCTTGGGAACTGAGCGGCTTGCACCTTTCGCTCGAGTACCAAGTCGTCAGCCTCTACCGTCCTCCTCGTCTAAGCGGTTTGGCAGCGTTCGTTAAAAATGCTCGAGAGCGATTCGGTGCTGTGCTAGTTCCGACCAATGTCTCGGGCGTTCGCGCTCTGCGCAAATCGCTCAAGCTGAATCAGATGACTGGTATTTTGCCAGATCAAGATCCTGGCGACGAAGGCAGCGTTCGTGCTCCGTTCTTTGGCTATTCGGCGCGTACGATGGTGCTGGTTTCGCGTTTGGCGGCCAAGTCACAGTCTAAAGTGGTTTACTTGGCGGCAGAACGTTTGCCGCGTGGTGCAGGCTATCGACTGCACTATCTACCGGCGCATCCGGACATAGCATCGACGGATGAATTGGTCGCCGCGTCGGCATTGAATCAGGGCGTGGAGGATGTTATCAAGATCGCGCCGCCGCAATATCTTTGGGGATACAAACGATTTCGCGGCCGCATCGCTGGGAAAATCGATCCCTACAAACAGGCCAAGCAAGCCGCATCGAAACGCCGAGCTGCGTAAGACGTGCGTTACGATCGCTCACTGAGTTGAGCGATGATTTACCGCGACGACTGCATCAAACGTCGACAAGTTTCGACTGAAGGTCGGCGGCAACGCCCTGAAGTTGCTTGATGGCGTCTTTCATTGCCAGCGTGTCAATCTCGTGGACATTGATCGCTTCGCCGACACCACTAAGCATCGTGATCGTCAGTCGACCCCCGAGGTGCTGCCGGAACTCTTCCAGTCCCTGCATCAATCGATCGACGGGATTTAGTTCGTCGTGCCAGAGCCGCATTCCCATGCGAGTCAAACATTCACAGACTTTGATGGCGTCTGATTTGGGAAGCCCATGCTTCATCGATGAATACAGGCAGTCGATCGCGACTCCGATCGCGACCGCTTCACCATGGCGAATGCCATAGTTTGTCAGCGGTTCCAGTTTGTGGGCCGACCAATGACCAAAATCCAAAGGTCTGGCCTCCAGCATTTCAAACGGATCGCCGCCCTCGGTGATGTGCAGCAGATGCAACATGCAAGACCGATGAATCGCTCGGGCCGCAATTTGCATGTCGCGTTGCCGAATGGCGTCGGCGTGCTCGCAGAGCCAGTCAAATTCGCCTCGATCTTTTAGCAGCGATACTTTGACCGATTCGCTGAATCCACTTTGGAAATCACGGTCCGATAGCGTGGTCAGCAAACCGGCATCGTTGATGACTGCCCAGGGAACCGCGAATGTACCCACCCAGTTTTTTTTGCCGAAATAGTTGATCGCGTTTTTGACGCCAACTCCCGAGTCACCCTGGGCCAATGTCGTGGTGGGTAAACGAACCAGTCGGACGCCGCGATGAGCAACTGCGGCTGCGTAGCCGACTGCGTCAAGCATGGCACCGCCACCGATGGCGATGATGTAGCTGCGACGATCCAAGTCAAAATGGTTGATCGCGCCGAGTACCTGTTTGACGACTTCGGTCGAATTCTTGACCGCTTCTCCGCCGTCGACCAACAGGGGCAACGATACGAGATTGACGGACGCGTCAGCTAGCAGGTTTTGGTGAATTTGTTCAACGCGATCACTTGACTGCGCGACAGGCATTTCGGCGACGACCAGCACTTTGGCCGGTCCGCTTCCGCCAGGCTGCAAGACGTCAAGCAACTGCGCAAAGTCAGCGCCAGCGACATCCTTGGTCACTCTTAAACGATGCACCAGTGGCACCGAAAAGTTGATGTCGATCGATTTACTTTTGCCGTCGGCCATAGTTCAAAAAGAAAGGGTTACGGAGTTTCGTTTTTCCAACCACGCCACAGCCAGCGCAACGAGTCTGGGAAGATGGCGCCGCCATGTTTGCCATTGTGGGCTTCGGTCCCAAACACAAATTTGTAGTCGTAGTCTTTAAACGCCAGCGACTTGGCCAGTTGCTGATTCGCTAGCGGCCAGTTGCCATGTTCGTTGTCTAAATCGTTTTCACCATCCTGCAAAAACACTCTCAGCGATTTCTTGTCGGTCTTGCGAATCATGGCAGCGTAGTTGTGACCGCCGCGAATATTCGTGAAGCTGCCGATGTGGCTTAGTACTTTGTGAAAGCTGTCGGGCCGAAACCAAGCGACGCTGAACGCACAGATGCCACCCGAGCTGTTGCCGCAGATCGCACGCAGTTCGGGGTTTTCCGAAATTTTGAAGTCCTTGGTGATCTCGGGCAAAATTTCGTTCAGCAAGAACTCAGCGTAATCGCCCGAAACACTGTCGTACTCAAAACTTCGGTTCGCAGGTCGTGGACGCCAGCCCCGTTTTTCGGGGAGTTCGCCTTTGTGGCCTGGATCGATCATGACGGCAATTGTGATAGGCATGTCCCCTTTGGCGATCAAGTTGTCAAAAACCGTCGGCAAACGAAAGTCGCCCGTCAGGCCTTCAAACGCATGACCGTCCTGAAACACCATCAACGCAGCTGGCTCGGAACCGTCGTACTGCGCCGGCACATAAACACTGTAGCGCCGTTTGGTCCCGGGAAAAATTTTGCTTTCCAAATCGACGTGTTGAGTGACTTTTCCCTTGGGGACGCCGTCCTGCACTTGCGAATCAGGCCCGTGTCGGTATTCCTGGGCCGCTTTCTCTTTCCGCGGGGGGGGATCCTGAGCGGAGCCAGTGTTGCAAAGAACTAGCATGGCCAATGTCAACGAAAACAACGGCGCAAAATACTGGGGCATGGGCGGGAATGTCGACAGGAGGAGGGAAGCGAGGTGGGGGAACTGTATCTTAGCAGAACATGGTCCATTGTGAGCAGGAGCCCCCCATTCCAATTCGCCGCGGCGGCCGCCGCGCTCATCAATGAGTTCGTCCTTGGCAAGTGAATTCCGGGCTCACTACCGACTTGCACCATCGAAAGTGGTGTTGGATTGAGGGGGCAGAACCTGGGCTTTGCGATGCAGCTGATCCATTTGGTCAGGGGAAAGACGTCGGCGATCCAGCCGCTATGATATCGCTTCAATAACCCAAGTTTAGGTCGATGAACGAGTTCTCCGAGCAGGAAATTACGACATGCAACAAAGACGTTTAGGCAGCAGTGGTTTGGTCGTCAGCGACATCTGCATGGGAACGATGACCTTCGGCCAGCAATGTGACGAACCGCTCAGTCATCAGATCTGTGATCTTGCTTGGGAATCCGGAATCGATTTTTTCGACGCGGCGGAAGTGTATCCCGTTCCTCCATCGGCGGAGAAGTTCGGTTTGACAGAAGAGATCTTTGGCCGTTGGTTGAAAACGAAGCCGCGCGAAGCCGTTGTTGTCGCGACCAAGGTGACCGGCCCCGGGCACGGATGGTTTACACCGCCAGTTCGGCACGGAAAAACGGCGCTCGATCGACGTCAGATTGTCAAAGCGTGCGAGGATTCTTTGCGACGGTTGGGCACGGATTACATCGATCTCTACCAGACGCATTGGCCCGATCACGGCATGCCCTACGAAGAAGTGCTGGGAGTGCTGACAGAACTAAGAGACGAAGGCAAAGTTCGAGTCATCGGAGCCAGCAACGAAACCAGTTGGGGAATGATGAAAGCGTGTTGGGCGGCTGACGTCTGCGGAGTGGATCGATACGAAACGGTGCAAAACAATTTCAGTCTGATCAATCGTCGTTGTGAAAGTGAATTGGCACAGGTTTGTCGCCAGGAGGGAATCAGCCTGCTGCCTTACTCGCCGCTCGGGGGCGGTGTCCTGACGGGTAAGTACCAAGACGAACTACCCGATGGCGCGCGCTTCACCGCTTACCTGAAGACTGGAGAGGATCGTCAAAAGCGAATGGCGCAACGATTCGTCAACGAACGCAGCTTGGAGACAACGCGTCGATTGACTGAGATCGCCAAATCGATTGGCACGACGGTGACGGCCTTGTCGGTTGCTTGGAGTCGGCAGCATGATTTTGTTGCGTCGACGATCATCGGTGCGACGACGTTGGAACAACTCGGTCAGTCGCTTGCCGCAAAGGACCTGGTACTTGATGACCAAACCATGGCCAGAATCGATAGCGTCGATGTCGACATACCGACGCCCATGACAGAAGACGGATTGCGAAGGCTGTAAGTGAGGGTGCCTATAAACGAGGGTGCCTGTCGAGCAGGACGCATGTAGTCCGGGGTGCTGCTTGGGACCTGGTGTCCGATTGGGCAGTGTGATTCGGTTCGGCAGTGCTGTGCGGTTAGATCGAGATAGGCGACTAGACAACGTGATTGGGTTGCATCGGACCCTAGCCGAAAAAGCCACCGTGATTTATCGGAATGTCGATTCGACCGCGTTGTTACCGTTTGACCATGTCTAATGCTGCTGTTTACAATTTATGGGTGGTTTGCTCCTCGTCACTTTTCTAAGACGACCGCGAACTGAAATTACACCATTTGTCAAAGAGAGATTTCGATGAAAAAACTGGCCCTATTGTGTGCGTTCGCTTGTTGTTTTTCGGTGTGCGCTATCAGCGGCTGTGGCGGAGGTGGCACTGAAGTCATTGCTGTCCCAGAAGATGCAGGTGAAGAGCAGACTGCAATGGAAGGCATGAGCGACGAAGAGTACAACAAAGCGATGGAAGAATCGATGAAGCAGCAGTAGTTGAGTTTTGTGTCGCTTGCACGATCGGATTTCACCGTTCGTCGATCGGCTTTGCAAATCTGCAATGTGCGACTGGCGTACGGTTGGATCGATCCAACGAAGTCGCGCGACACGCTGCGGAATACCTGCCAACTTTTGCGGCACGGATTTCAACGCGTTCTCTCAATTATCAGCGTACAAAAAAACCTCGCACATCAAAGATGTGCGAGGTTTTTTTTTGCATTGACCGAGCTTACTACTGGTTAAGTTGCTCTTCGATCGTTTCGCCGTTGGCCTTGGTTCCTAAAGCACCCCACAAACCGTACGGGCTGCGTGAACCTGGGTTTCGTGCAGCACCGCCGTTGAGCCGGATGGCACCAGCGCGACGATCTCCAGCTTCCACCGAATCAGTCATGAAGATAACGGCTCCGTCACCCATCAGAACGTGTGCACCACCTTGGTGGCGGCTTGCAACTGCCATGGTTCCCGGAGAGTCGATCCAGACACCCACGCACAATTCGCTGTTGGGTGGCAGGATGGTGAAGACTTGCGTGGTCATGCCACGGAAGTTCGCCCAGTTGGCGCCACGAGCTTCGTGATTGTTTGAACTGAGTACCGTGGGGTTCGTGCAACCTGTTCCGCCATTGCACCAGAACTGAGGACGCTCGGGGTCAATCTGACCCGCATCAGCACAAAGGGACGGGTTGTTGTTGACGCTTTGTCCGCCGCGTCGTTCCCAAGATGCAGTTGAACGAATGTCCCGGTCACCCAGGTCAGTGATCATTTCGCCCATGGCGATGGTGTTGGAAAGCCCGTCCAGGACGTCCCGGAACTTGGCTTCTTTACGAGTCGCAAAGAATCCGCGTGCGACTGAGTTGAACGCTCGTGCGTTCCAGTTGGTAGCAGGACTAAGATTTCCACCCATTGCACGATTGTGGAAGATTCCCGGTGAATCACCCATTGCCAACCCGTAGTTGGTTCGGCCCAGAGCGGGCAGTCCCAGCCCAGGATCACTTGGGCAACGGAAGGTTGGAACCTCGGTCGACCACGGAATGTAGCCTGGGTTTCGCGAGTAGTTTCGCGGGTTGGGGCCCATCGCAGGCCAAGCACCTGGGATCCCGGTCGTCGCCGGGGGAGCAGCTCCTGTCACGGTGCGTGTGTTGGGATTAGAGATTGAGCTCCAAAGCCCCTGCTGTTCGATAAACGAAGTCATTCCTACCAATGCACTCAAGCAGCGGTGGTCGGCGTCGTTTCCTGTTTGCCACCAGCGATTGTTCTGCAATCCAATCCCGGTGCCACCACCGTGGTCAGGGATTTGTTTGAACGCGGAGTGGTAGTTGTGAATGGCCAAACCGATGTTTTTGAAGTTGTTACTACAACTCATTCGGCGTGCGGCTTCACGTGCGGCTTGGACTGCTGGAAGTAACAATCCAACCAAAATGCCAATGATCGCAATCACGACCAGCAGCTCGACAAGCGTAAAGCCTGCCCTAAGGGAACGGGATTTCATCTTCATCGGATCCTCATAAAATGACGAGAGAGGGTAGAATCGCCGCATAGAAGCGGCGTAAAGACAACAAATGTGCCGAACGCAGAATACCCGTTTGAAGGGGGGGGCACAAATGGAATTTCGGGCTCCGAATCGACCGTAGCCCATCGAATGAGAGCAGTGGAGCACCCAAAACGGTGTCGCAGCGTGGAGATTGCTGCCGCAGTATTTTCGGTCAGATCGCGATTGAAGCCGTTTTTCGCGAAACTTTTTCGGATTCCGTTAAGCGAAATCTATTTCGCAGAAGAGCGGTGAGAGTCGACCGGAGACACGTTTCACTGCTGCGAAAAAAAGTTCTAGATTGAGAACTTTTTTTCGCGATCGTGCTGTTCCGAGCGAAGATTAGCCGCTCGGGAGTAAATTGGCCCTGAGCATGAACTAACGACGAGCGCGCAATTGTTCTCTTAGGGGCGCGATGATTTCGCGAGGAACAAACTTGGCGAGCTGTTCGTCATCATCGCTGAGCGAAGCGATCTGTTTTAGCAGCGAACTACTGACATGCGCGAAACGTTCGTCAGCCATCAGAAAAACGGTTTCCACCCCCGGATCTAACTGATGGTTGGCCATCATCATGGTGAATTCTCCGGCGATGTCGGTCAGCGGGCGAATGCCACGTACCATGATGCTGGCGTCCAGAGATCGTACGAAATCAACCGCCAATCCGGAGAACACTCGCACGCGAACGTTGCCGATTTCCTGAGTGACCCGCTGGACCAAGTCGACTCGTTGCTCGGGATCAAACAAAGCCCGCTTGTCGGCGTTGAATCCGATGCCGATGACCAAATCATCAAACAGCGTGGAGGCGCGTTCGATCACATGCAAATGCCCCAACGTCACGGGGTCAAATGATCCTGTGTAGACCGCGGTGCGAGGTCGAGTCATCAAAATGCGTTTGGTTCGGTTGGAAACTGATAAAGAAACGAGACAAGACTAGCGAGTGGCTTGGGCGACCACATCGACCAGTCGATCCAAGTCGCTGTGGTTATTGTAGGCATGAATACTGGCTCGGATGCCACCGCCGCGGCAGCTGACGACAATCTGCTGATCCAATCCACGCTGACGAACTTCGGCTGGATCAACGCCATCGACATCAAACGTCACGATGCCGCTTTGATGTTGGCGTTTTTCGGGCAACCGTGAAGTGATTCCGATGGTCAGCAACCGTTCGTGAAGGTAGTTGGCCAAGTCGATGATCCGGTCTCCAATCGCCGACGCTCCTAGCTGATCACGCACGGTAAGGAACAATTCCAAGTTGGCCGAAAGTGCGGCGATACCGACCATGTTGGCTGAGCCGGGTTCGAAACGAGCCGCGGTGTCTCGTAGGTTGAATTCCGGCGAATTGTAATTGAAGGAATTCTTGACGCTGCCCCAGCCGACATTGCCACATCGCAGTTGGTTCAGATGCTGACGCCGAATCATCGCGATGCCCGCTCCTTCGGGGCCCAGCAACCATTTGTGACCGTCCGCCGCCAAAAAATCGACGGGCGTTTGGGCCAAATCCAGCGGATAAATCCCGAGACCTTGGATCGCGTCGAGAAAAACCAGGACATTTTTTTCGTGGGCTCGTTGCACCAGTTCGTCCACATCGATCCGGTAACCACTGGCGTAGCCAACCCAGCTGACCGCGATCATTCGGGTCGATTGGTCGACGTGCGAAATCACGTCGTCGATGCACACCTGTTCGCCTCGACGCGGCACGGTTCGGAGCTGAACGCCGCGAGTTTGCTGATTCATCCAAGGAAACAAATTGCTGGGGAATTCGCCCTCAGGCACCACAACATTGTCGCCTTCTTGCCAGGGAAAGCCTTCGGCGACCAGATTGATTCCGGTACTGGTATTGGGCACCATGCAGATCTCGTCCGCGTCGGCGCCGACCAGAATTGCCGCGTTTTTGCGGAGTTTTTCGATTTTTGCTGCCCACTGCGGCCAGACCGTATCGCCTTGCTGGGACGCCTGATCGGCAAATTCGTGGATCGCCGCCGCGGCAACCGATGGCAGCGGTCCGACGGCTGCGTGGTCCAGATAAGCCCATTTTTGGGCGATTGGCATCTGCTGCCGCCACTGCAACCAAGGATCACTGGCAGAATTCAGTGAGAAATTTGCGGCCGAGTAATTAGGCTGTGCGGGGGCTTGAGCTGTCTGATTCGTTGCCGACATCCTGGTATCCTTGGATTAATCCTTACAAACCGCTTGGGCTTCGAGAAAACGGTAATCTAGCGACCAAGCGTAGGCTTGGGAAACAGGCCTGCTAGCAACTATACTGCCAATCCGATTCGACGCTCTTTCAATACAGCTCTTCCCCCCCATCTACTTTTCTGAGGTTCATTGATGCCCAAGGCTCTCTGTCTGATTAGCCTTGTCGCGTCGATTCTGATCGTCGTGCTTTTCTTGGCCGACGCGATCATGGGGATGGCTGGAATGACGGACATTGCTCCGCTCCAGTCAGCCAGCATCATGATGGACATAACGTTCGCCGTGCTGGGCGGAATCATGGTTTTCATGAGTTGGAAAACTTACCGCGAACAGCGGTAGCATCCCGCAGCATGAACGTGGGCTGGGCGATATCTTCTAAGCATTCCGTTCTTGCCTGTTTGCTGGAGTGATCTGCAATGCGTTTTGGTCGTCGACAATTTTGCCAAGTTTCTTCTGCAGCGGTTCTGTCCGCTGGAGCATCTTCGGCCTGGGCCGAACAAAACCCGCCTACTCAAAAAGCGAACGCGTCCGAAACCGGACCACTCGAAACGTTCGTACCCTGCCGCGCGATCACTAGTGGCCAGCAGAACCACTGGTTCGGCTACTACGACAAACGCGAATTCGATCCGACCAGCAAACTGGTCCTCGCCAACCAGCTTTCTTTTGAAGGACGCAGTCCGACTGGCGACGATCAAATCAAGGTTGGTTATGTCGACACTGCCGACAACGATACTTGGCATGCTATCGGATCCAGCAACGCATGGGGTTGGCAGCAAGGTTGCATGTTGCAGTGGATGGGCAATGACGGCAAACAGGTGTTGTGGAACGACCGTGACGGCGACTCGTTTGTTTGTCGAATCTACAACGTCGCCGATCAATCCGTTCGTACGATCCCCAAACCGATCTACACGATTTCCGCCGACGGCAAGACAGGTTTGTCAGTCGATTTTCGGCGCATCGATAACTTGCGTCCCGGGTACGGTTACGACGGCCTGGCAGATCCCAATGTGGCGGTGCGTGCTCCGGCAGATTCAGGCATCTGGCGAGTTGATTTGGAGACTGGCAAAGACGAACTGATTATTTCTCTGGCCGACGTCGCTGCGATCGCTTGGCCCGATGGCGACAAACACTCTTCGGCGTGGCATTATTTTAACCACTTGCTGATCAATCCAAGTGGAACGCGGTTCACCGTGTTGCATCGCTACCGACCAGGATTTGATCCCAAAACGCTGCAGTACAAAGGTGGCTTCGTCACGCGAATGATCACCGCGAACATGGACGGTAGCGATCGATACATTCTGGATCCTTCCGGGTACACGTCGCACTTCATCTGGAAAGATGATGACGAGGTCACGATGTGGACCAAGCCCGCTGGTCAGAAAAATGGGTTTTACGAGTTCACCGATCGGACGCGAAAAGTGGTTGCGGTCGGCCAAGACAAAATGCCAACCAACGGGCACAACACCTATTTGCCAGCGCCGTACGGCGACTGGATTTTGAATGACACGTATCCAAACAAGAAAACGTCGCGGCAAACCGTGTTTCTGTATCACGTTCCCAGCGGCAGACGGTTCGACCTAGGACACTTTCCCTCGCCCAAGGCTTATCGAGGTGAATGGCGTTGTGATACGCATCCACGCTCCAGCAACGACGGGCACCTCATCGCCATCGACAGTCCGCACGACGGGGGGCGGCAGGTTTACGTGATGGATGTCAGAGAGATATTGGCGAAGGCCTAGTGCCCGTCTTGGGCATTTCGATTGGCCAAATCGCGGCCTTAGTTTTCTGCGTTTTCCGCCGCTGCATCACTGGTCAGCACAAGCGGAATTTTGGACACGACTCTTAGCGGATCGCTACCTCCACCGACAGCAACAATTTTGTAGCTGTCCGCGACCGCGTTGGATGGAATGTCCACTGCAAACGTTCCATCGGGATTGAAAGTGCCGCGTTGGTTTCCCGAAGCGCCGGTGGGACTGGTCCAATCGACATGGATCCATCTGGCACGGCGTATCGCCAAGTCGACGTCCTGGATCGTACCGCGGATGGCTTTTGCTTTGTAAACAGAGGCCTTGAGTTTGGGCAGTTTCGTATCGCCCTTTGTTACGACGAAACGGTTTTCGCTGGTCATATTGATGACTTGACCCGCCGGCGATTTTGGAATGTTCCAGTTCCAGGTTCCCGGCGTCAGTGAAACGCTGATCTGGCCCTGTTCGTCCGCGACCACTTCGATCTGATCATATGGCGCCGATTCGTAGTTGGCCAACGTGATCGAGATGCCCGGAATCGGTTCGTTCGTATCCGTGTTAGTAACGTGTCCTGTTAACGCCTGCCCTGCTTGCCCGGCCGGCGGACGGATCGTCATATCGATCGAACTTGATTCAGGACTGCCATCGGGCACGATCGTTTGCGTGTCGCGGAGTTTCTTTTTGGGATCAATCACATAGATCACAATGGGGCGACGCAGCAGGGCATGCGGAATCGTCAGTTTGCCACTACTGTCGGACTTGCCTTGGAACTCCACGCCGACTGGCAAGATGTTTTTGTTGATCGGATTGTTGGCGGCCGCGTTATTGTTTCCGGCACCGAAGTTGTTTCCATCACTGGCGACCGCTACGATCCAGTCAACGGCTGGTTCGCCATCCAGCGTCAGTGTGACGTCGATGCTTGTCGTCTCCCAAAGTTGCAGAATGTGGAATCGCTCCTTCGATAAGTCGGCGGCGAACGTTTGGCTTCCATAGCCGTCGACCGTGACGGCGATCGATCCCACGTCGGTCGGGCGCGTGCTACGTAAGATCGCCCAGCCGTCTTCGCGACTGACGGCTTGTGTTGGCTTCGACAGCGAAGCGGGCACGTTGGAGATCAAGTGTTCGTCTTGAAAGTGAACCGAGGCCAGCGTCACGACCGCATTGGCAACCGGATTTTGTTTTTGATCGACAATCCGCAAGGCTACCGGTTTCATGGGCCAGACACGGGCACGCGCAGGCAGCCAATTCATGTTCAGCGCCGCGACGGCGTACCCCGGTTTGTGAATCACGACGTATTGATTGGATTCGGCCTTGGACTTTTCTAGCTCGAACACGCCTTTGTCGTTGGTGACCGCTGCAACTGGACCTTTTTCATCGCGCGAAAACCAATTCATCCAGGCGACTTGAGCTCCTTCGATCGGTTGATTTTCGCGATCTGTGACAACGCCCTGGATCAGCTTGGCGGCGTTGTCAGAAGTGTCTTGCCCATTGGCGGCGGGCGATGCCAGCGACCAGGAAAGGGCCAGCAGGCCAACGAAACAGTGCTTCATGGTCTTACCAACGCTTGCGTTTATTACCACGACGAATTGACCGATTGGGAAACATGAATGTGATGAACCAAACAGAGAACGCAAAAATGATGACGAAGGGGATGATCAGCAGCATTTCGTGCAGCCCTACATTGCGATGCACCCACGGCGCCCAGAATGGAAGCGTAAGCAATGACGTCGCGATCACGGCAAAGCGGCGCCACGAAAACCGGTACAACGGTTCGTCAACGCTCGGTTCTTCGGAAGGTTCGTCTTGGTCCATCATGGCATCCACCAATGTAGCTACCACGCGGCGCTTGATGGAGCGCGACCGCAATGTCCGTCATGAATAATGCGTCAGAATGTGCCGCGAGTTCGCGGCACGATGGACTGCGGAAGAGGTTGTCCGATTGAGTCGGTGGAAACGGGCGTTATTGGGAATTGGCGTCGTTGCCTCCAACGGGAAGCGTTGCACTAGCAGAGGGTTCCTTCCAGCAAATGTATCGCTCCAGCAAGCGTAGCGTTCTACGCCACTCTCTTTGCCAAGTGACATCACGTGCCCAGTATTTTGGATGGCGAGAGTGAGCTACTTTGCCATCTTTTCGCGAAGCTCTTGGCAAGCGTCCGAGGGGTTGCTGCACAGTGCGCAACTGCTGCTGCCGTCTTCGTTCTGTTTGTTGGCCAGCCCTCCACAGGATCCGCTGATGGACTTGCGGCCGAAGATGACTCCCACTGCCATGGCCATCACAATCAGTGCCATCACGACGGCGGACAGCAGAATTGTCGGCAACGCGTTTTGCTGACCCAACGCCATCGCAGCTTCGCCAGTGATGGAGGCCTTTTCGGTTGCGTATTGCGCGAGTGTTCCAGTTCCCATGCGTTCGTACTTACCTTCGTTGCGGTTGATTAACAGCACACTGATTAGTTCGGACTTTGCCAGTTCCAGCCCATCGTCAGGGCCGAGCACGTTGATTGCAGTAGCCCACGCGTCCGCCATCATGCAGGATTCCGTTACGACGGAAACCGACGCCAAGGTGTGACTGATTGGCTTGGCAGTGCGAGGATCTATTGTATGCGAATATCGTTTTTCTTCATCCACAAAAAAGTTGCGATAGTCACCCGAAGTGGCCATGGATTCGTCCTCGGAAATGCTCAGCGGATGGGCGATCATCGGAGTCACAGCGTCGGCGTCGGGAAGTTGAATTCCGACGGTCCAGGGTTTCCCCGTTTTGCTGCCGCTTACTCGCACCTCGCCTCCGATTTCGACAAACACGTCCGTCGCCCCGGCCTTGGCCAACAAGGCAACGATTCGATCGACGCCGTGGCCCTTGGCGATCGCCGAAAGATCGACTTTCAAAGTAGCAACGGACTTCTTCAGCGCCGGCGGATCGAGTCGGACTTGCAAGTGTTGGTAGCCGATCGATTTTTGCAATTCGTCTAAGACAGACTGATCGGGCGCTTTACCGGTTCTTTCGCCAGGCCCAAATCCCCACGCGTTGACCAGCGGACCGACAGTGACGTCGAAGGCCCCGTTCGTTTTCTTCGCGACTTCTTGCGCAAACGCAACGACACTAGCGGTGTCACTGCTGACGTCAAACCAATCGGTTGAAAGGCTCGCGTTAAAACGACTCAGTTCGGATGTCTTCAAGTACGTCGACATCTGATCGTTGACTTGCCGCAGTTCGGCATCGATGGCGATCCGGATGTCGTCGTCGACGTCCGAACTGCCAAAAATCTTGACCATGTAGGTCGTGCCCATGGTCTGTCCGCGGAAGGTGCGGAGTGGAGCCTGCGCAAACGCATCCGACACGTGAGCGGTTAGCGCAAGGAAAAACGCGACGAAGAGTACCGTTCGTCGCGTTCTTGAATTGGTCATGCTGTTGCTGCACTAGGTTTCGCTGCATGGCAGCATGGGGAACGACACTAGCCGCCGAAGTCATCAAAGGCGATGTTCTCGGGTTCAACACCCAAGTCATCCAGCATTTTGAAGACAGCTTGGTTCATCATTGGGGGGCCGCAGATGTAGTACTCGATGTCTTCAGGGGCCGGGTGCTTGCTGAGGTAGTTATCGAGCAAGACCTGGTGAATAAATCCGACGTGGCCACTCCAGTTGTCTTCAGGCAGTGGTTCCGACAACGCAATCTCGAACTTGAAGTTCGGGAACTTCTCTTCGATTTCACGGAAGTGATCGATGTAGAACAGCTCTCGCAGACTTCGGCCGCCGTACCAATAGGTAACCTTGCGGTCAGTCTCTCGGCGTTTAAACAACTCGAAGATATGACTTCGCAGCGGAGCCATTCCGGCACCACCACCGATGTAGACCATCTCGCTTTTGGTGTCTTTGATAAAGAATTCACCGTAAGGTCCACTAATGACCGCTTCGTCACCTGGCTTCAGATTGAAGATCCAGCTGCTCATCTGGCCTGGCGGAGTCCCTTCCGGGGCACGTGGCGGTGGCGATGCAACGCGAACGTTCAGCATGATGATGCCTTCTTCGCCCGGGTAGTTGGCCATCGAGTAGGCACGGACGACTTCTTCATCGACTTTGGACACATAGCGCCAAACGTCGTACTTGTCCCAGTCTTCGCGATACTCTTCTTCGATGTCAAAGTCTTTGTAATTGACAACGTGCGGCGGGCATTCGATTTGGATGTATCCACCCGCTTTGAAGCCAACTTCTTCGCCAGCTGGTAATTCCAGTACCAGCTCTTTGATAAAGGTCGCGACGTTGCGATTGCTACGAACTTTGCAGGTCCATTTCTTCGTGTCGAATGCTTCGGCGGGCACTTCAACCGTCATGTCTTGCTTGACCGCCACCTGGCAAGAAAGTCGTTCGCCCTCGGCGGCTTCCTTCTTGCTGATGTGGTCTTTTTCAGTCGCCAGAATCTCGCCGCCGCCTTCGTAGATTTTGACTTTGCATTGAGCGCATGTACCACCACCACCGCAGGCACTGGAGACGAACACTCCCGCGTCAGCGAGGGCACCCAGCAGTTTGCCGCCGGCAGGGATTTCGATCTCTTTTTGTTCGTTGATCATGATTTTGACCGGGCCAGTTGCCACCAATTGGCTTTTGGCTCCCAAAATCAAAAAGACCAGCGCGAGCACGACGATCGTAAACATCGCGACGCCAAGTAAAACGGTTCCCATCAGTAATCGCTCGTCAGGAAGTTGTTTGTTTGTGAGTATTTTTGTTCGCCGACAGTGTTGTCAGCAATCCCAAGTGAGCCGACGGCGCTAGCCGCGGGCAATCAGAGTGAGGAAGGCCCGTGGCTAGCGCCAGCGGCTCACAAGGGAGGCAATGTTCTTAAAGCTGGATACCGCTGAAGGACATGAAGGCCAAAGCCATCAAGCCAACCGTGATAAACGTAATTCCTAAACCGCGAAGCGGTGGGGGAACGTCACTGTATTTCATTTTCTCGCGAATGCCGGCCAGTGCCGCGATCGCCAGAGCCCAGCCAATTCCGCAACCAACTCCGTAGGTGATTGATTCACCGAAGTTGTAGTTGCGTTCTTGCATGAACAGGGATGCACCCAAGATGGCGCAGTTCACGGTGATCAGAGGCAGGAAAATGCCCAGGGTGTTGTAAAGAGCAGGGATGTACTTATCGAGGAACATTTCCAAAATCTGAACCATCGCGGCGATCACGCCGATGTAGCTGATGAAGCCCAGGAAGGTCAGGTCGACCGTGGAAAAGTCGATCGAACCGGTCGACACGCCCAGGTCGTTGACCCATCCCATGGCACCTTTCTTCAGGAACCACGAATAGATCACTTGGTTGGCCGGCACAGTAATCGCTTCGATCACGATCACCGCCATGCCAAGCTGAATGGCCGTCTTGACGTTTTTGCTGATCGCCAAAAACGTACACATGCCCAAGAAGAAGGACAGTGCGAGGTTTTCGACGAAGACCGCCTTCATGAAAATGCTGAGGTGTGTTTCTAACATGGTTTAAGCTTCCTCAATCTGAGCGGGTTTGATCGCGCGGATGATCCAGATTAGGAATCCGATCAAGAAGAACGCACTGGGTGGCAACAGCATCAAACCGTTGTTGGTGTAAGCGTCGGGCATGATCTGGATGCCAAACAATGTTCCGCTGCCAAACAGTTCGCGGAAGAAAGCAACAAACAGCAGAACTAGTCCATAGCCCAGTCCGTTTCCGATTCCGTCCAAGAAGCTCAAGAACGGATTGTTCTTCATCGCGAATCCTTCGGCACGTCCCATCACGATACAGTTGGTGATGATCAGTCCGACGAATACCGACAGCTGTTTGCTGATATCAAACAGGTAGGCTTTCAAAATTTGATCCACCACGATCACCAGCGATGCGATCACGGTCATCTGCACGATGATTCGGATGCTGCTGGGGATGAATTGGCGAATCGCACTGACGGCCAAGTTGCTAAATGCTGTCACCGCGATAACGGCGATCGACATTACAACCGATGTTTCCATCTTGGTTGTCACGGCCAGTGCCGAACAGATACCGAGGATCTGTAGGGCGATTGGATTGTTATCTACTAGCGGATCTAGCAGAACGTCTTTTGCTTTAGGCATATTATTTGTCCTCTGCTCCGCTACCTGATTTCATTTTGTCCAAGTACGGGCCAAATCCATCATCGCTGGCCCAGTAACGCAAAAAGTTTGTCACGCCACGACTGGTAATCGTTGCACCGGAAAGTCCATCGACGGCATACTCGTTGCCCGATGGTGCAGGTCCTTTCCACACGACTGCGGCGGGTTCGCCTTTGTCGTCGTAGAGTTTCTTGCCTTCCCACTGAGCTTTCCACGAAGGATTATCGACTTCACCGCCCAAGCCCGGAGTTTCACCGTGCTCGTAAAACGTCAATCCTTGAATCGTTTCGTAGTCACTCTTCAAAGCCATGTAGCCACGAAGTGTTGACCAAAGGCCTTTTCCGTAGACGGGCAACACGACTTGTCGAATGCCTTCTTCGCCGGGTTTTCTGACTAAGTAAACCTTCGAGACTTTCTCGCGGTACTTTTCGCCGGGATCGAACAACGGTTCTTGGCCGTTAATCGAAACGCCCTTCTCTTTGTTGGCGAATTCCTTGGCGTCGTATTTTTTGATGTCGAACTCGTCGGTGTATTCACCGGTCTCCAGGTCGACCAATCGAGGCTCGATCCACTGGCTGAGTTCTTCGATTTGTTCGCGACTGAGATCTTTGGCTTGTTTGCCATACTCTCCCGTCGACAATCCTGTGGCATCCAGAATGTTCTTCTGTTGATCCAGGATCTTGTTAGCTTCTTGTTTCGGACGCAGTGCCACTGCCGCGGCGCTCACCACCAGCGAGCAAACGACGCACAAAATTCCCGCGATCAACACGGTTCCGATGGTTGAATCTTTAGGCGGCATAACGGGCGACCCTCCGGCGTACGTTGGCTTGGACGACAAACCAGTCAATCAGCGGAGCAAAGACGTTGCCGAACAGAATCGCCAACATGATGCCTTCCGGGAAAGCTGGGTTAATACAACGAATCAAGATGGTCATGAATCCGATCAAGAATCCATAAATCCATTTTCCGGTTTCGGTCATCGACGCACTGACTGGGTCTGTCGCCATGAATACCAGGCCGAACGCCAGTCCACCGATCACCAAGTGCCAGTAGAAAGGAACGGCCAACATTGCATTGGTGTCCGAAGCGATACCGTTTAGCAATGATGCCGTCACAACGACGCCACCGATCACTCCGGCCATGATTTTCCAGGATCCAATGCCGGTGGCGATCAAGATCACGGCACCGACAAAGCAAAGCAATGCACTGGTTTCGCCAATGCAGCCTTGGATCGTTCCCAGGAAAGCATTCATCCAGGTAATCGGTTCGCCTTGACCCCAGACGTATTCGATGGTCGATAGCGACGCAATCGCTGGGTTTCCTTCGGCGACAGCAGGTGCACCAGCCATTTGGCCCAGTGCGGTGGCTCCGCTGAATCCATCGGCCGCAGTCCAGACTTTGTCACCGGAGATTTGACCGGCATAGGCAAAGTACAAAAACGCGCGACTAGTAAGAGCGACATTCAAGAAGTTACGACCGGTTCCGCCGAAGACTTCTTTGGCCACAACGACCCCAAACGTGATCCCGATAGCGACTTGCCACAGTGGGATCGTGGCTGGCAAGGTGAGCGGGAAAAGTAACCCCGTCACCAGGAAGCCTTCGTTGATTTCGTGACCTCGCAGCACACTGAAGACCGCTTCGACGTGTCCCCCGACAAACATGCAAACGATGTAGATCGGTAGGAAGTGAAGCAATCCGAGCGTGAAGTTGTCCGCAATACTACCAGGGTCGTTCTCGAACCCGATCATGTGATGAATGTCGTGGTGCCAATCACCATCGTGATCGATCCCCGCGTCTTTCATGCTTTGGATGGCTGTGTTCGCTTGGTATCCGGTGTTCCACATGCCGAACAACGTGACGGGGATCAACGCGAAGACGACCGTAATCATCATTCGTTTAAGGTCGATGCCATCCCGCACGTGTGTCGTGCCGTGAGTGATCTCACCCGGTGTGTACAGAAACGTATCAAGCGCTTCGTACATCGGATACGCGAATGCAAGCGGCCCGCCTTTGGCAACCAAAGGATGGACTTTGTCGAGTGCGTCGCGGAGTGCTTTCATGTGCCAAGCTTTCCGATTTCAGACTGGTCTAAATGGTGTGTAATTTGTATGGGTGAGCCGCTGGCGTTAGCAGCGTGCCCTTTGCCAAACCGATTCCATGTCGCAATCCCGCGGCGAGTGCCGTCGGTTCACGAGGAATGGATTTGACGCGTCTAACCTTCTCGCTGAATCGTCGTCAGATTGTCTCGTAGCAACGATCCGTATTCATATTTTCCAGGGCAGACAAACGTGCAAAGTGCGATGTCTTCTTCCTCTAACTCCAATGCGCCCAGACTTTGAGCTTGATCCGTGTCACGACAAATCAAGGCTCGCAGCAGTTGAGTCGGCAAGATGTCCAACGGCATGACTTTTTCGTAAGTTCCCATTGGTACCATCGCTCGTTCGCTGCCACCGGTCGTGGTGGTCATGTCGAACTTGGTGCCGGGCAAACCTGCCGAAGCGAAGATCTTTGTCGTGGAATACTTGTCAAAACCGGGTTTCTGCCAGCCCAGGAATTCGCGTTCGTCGCCTTCTTTTAAGACAGAAACTTGATTGTGAAAACGTCCCAAGAACTGATGCGGGGCGTTGGCCGTTCGGCCACAAAGCACACTGCCCGAAATCGGACGGAACTTGACGTCTTCGATTTCACCATCAATCAGTTGCGAGATGTCAGCCCCGATGCGTGTCTCTAGCAACCGAGGCTGGTTCACGATCGGACCGGCCAGCGAAATGATTCGGCGAGTGTCCAATACGCCGTGTGTCAGCAACGCCCCAATCGCGACCACGTCTTGATAATTGATGTACCAGACGGTTTTTGTCGGGCCGACGGGATCCAGCATATGGATGTGCGTGCCCGCCAAACCGGCTGGGTGTGGACCACTGAATGATTCGACTGAAACGCCATCGATGCCGACACCGGGGATTTCGCTGCCTTCGCCTTTGCAGACAAAAACCTTTCCATCGGTCAGCTGAGTCAGAGCTCGTAGCCCGAGGCTAAATTGATCTTTGCGGTCGGCCATCGCAACGACGGGGTCCGCACACAATGGATTGGTGTCGATTGCCTGAACGAAGATCGAACTCGGCACTGAACCGGGAGCTGGGATCTGGCCAAACGGACGAGTCCGGAGCGAGGTCCACAGACCGCTGGTGGTCAGTCGCTCGGTAACACCGTCGCGTCCGATCGCGCCGGGGTCGGAGCCTTTGGCACCTTCAAATTCGATTCGGTCATCGCCATCGACATCGATTACGATCGATTCGAACTTGCGTTTTTCACCGCGATTAACTTCGCTGACGGTTCCCGAGGCAGGCGAGGTGTAGACCACGCCTTCGGTTTTTTTGTCCGAGAAGAGTACCTGGCCGCATTTTACGCGGTCCCCAACTGTCACTTGCATGGTTGGTTTCATGCCGACGTAATCATCGCCGATCAAACCAACACGCGTGACGTGTTTAGCGGGTTCAATCCGCTGCTCAGGGCATCCAGTAATAGGAAGGTCTAGACCTTTTTTGATGACTGTCATCGTTTCGACGTGCTCATTGGCATGAATTTCGTGCATCAACCACAGCACACCGACAAACAAGCGGCACGGCATTTCATGCAGGAAACGAGCCGGAGGAAAAGCTTGTGAAATATTTCACAAAGTCATTCCGGGCAAAAGCCCGCCATATCGAGTCATCCGACTCAGCGGGCTTCCAATCAGGCTCATCTTGGCAGTCATCAAACGTTTGCAACGTCTGCGGCCGCACTCCATCGCATTGATTTGCCGTGTTTTTTAACGCATCAAAAAGATCGGGGCGGACATCTACTTCCTGCGAACCGCCATCGACCGATTCGGTGTGTCACCACATCGGCGTGCAAGGTTTGAAATATTACATAGCGAGTCAAAAGTCGCAACGGCATAGTGGCCGCATTGCCAGTCGAATTGCAACCATTTGCCTGTATCTGGTTGCGGTGTCCCGCAACCCGCCCGTAGGTCACCCTTTCGGTCGCGCTGCTGATCAGAAGCGTCGCTGCAATGATTTGCCGCAGCGGTTGATATGTGCGAGCTGATCACTAAGTGAACGCACGCCCCCGTGATGATCGTTAACGCTCCGCTGGGTCGCATCCGCTGGCTTGCTATTTCGCAGATGCTCAAGAATCGCCACACTTCTGAACCAAAACCCATGCCTGTCATGAGCGATCATTTCCGCTCGAGCAGCCATTTCAACTCAGACGCGAACCGCCAGCGAGCGACGAGGCAAAAATCCTGCCGCTCTCTGGCGGTTCGCGTTGAGAAACTGACTTTACGGCTTGGGGATTATTCGTTCGCGTCCTTTGAAAATTTGAGTCCTGTCCGTTGCGCCGCACCGACATCCGAAACGTCGTCATCATCGCCCACGTTGACCACGGAAAAACCACCCTCGTCGATTGTCTTCTGCGTCAAAGTGGCCAGTTCCGCGACACCGAACTCAAAGGCGAACGAATTCTCGATTCGAACGACCTGGAACGCGAACGTGGCATCACGATTCTTTCCAAAAACATCGCGATCCCGTATCGCGGCGTCAAAATCAACTTGATCGACACTCCAGGTCACGCTGACTTTGGCGGCGAAGTCGAACGGGTCGTCAAAATGGCCGACGGTTGCCTTGTGCTCGTCGACGCCGCCGAAGGCCCGATGCCACAAACCCGCTTCGTGCTCGAAAAAGCTCTGGAAGCCGGCGTGCAGCCGATTTTGGTCGTTAACAAAGTGGACCGACCGGACGGGCGTCCCACCGAAGCTCTCGATGAAGGCTTGGAATTGCTGGCCGACTTGGGCGGCGAAGACATTCTGGATGACGTCAAGTACGTCTATACCAGTGCCAAAGAAGGCTACGCGACGACGGATCCCGAATCGCCAACGACTGACATGCGTCCGTTGCTGGACTTGATCGTCGACTCCTTGCCCGGGCCTGAAGTGGACGCTGATGCTCCGCTGCAAATGATGGTCACGACGTTGGACTGGAGCGAGTACGTTGGCCGAATCGCGGTGGGACGCATCAATGCAGGCACGATCCAGGCCGGTCAAACCATCGAACTGCATCAAACAGGTGGCCCCAAGAAGCAAAAGATCGCCGCGCTCTACACGTTTGACAATTTGGGGCGGGCAGCGGCTGAACAGGCCGAAGCCGGCGACATTGTTTCGATTGAAGGTCTGCTGGACGTTGAAATCGGCGACACGATTAGTGCGGTCGACGCGGACAACGCTCTGCCGCGACTGACCGTCGATGAACCAACTTTGGAAATGGTGTTTAGCGTCAACTCGTCACCCATGGTTGGTCGTGAAGGCAAGTATGTGACGACGCGTCAAATCAAAGGACGTTTGGAAAAAGAACTGGAACGCAACGTGGCGTTGCGAGTCGAAATGGTGCCAGGCACCGAAGCGTACGCTGTCAAAGGCCGCGGCGTTTTGCACCTGGCGATTTTGATCGAAACCATGCGCCGCGAAGGTTACGAACTGAGCGTCGGAAAACCTCGCGTGATTTTCAAAACGGTCGACGGCAAAAAGCACGAGCCGTTTGAAACTTTGCGAGTCGAAGTTCCTACCGACGCGATGGGCCCAGTCATGGAGTTGGTCGGTCACCGCCGCGGACAGTTGGACGAGATGGCACAGCGCGGCGATTATAGTTTGTTAAGTTTTACGATCCCGTCGCGTGGATTGATCGGGCTGCGAACACGTTTGCTGAACGCGACTCGCGGAACAGCGATTATCAATCACCGGTTCGAGAGCTATCGCCCATTCGAGGGTGATTTGCCAAGCCGAGCCAACGGGGTCTTCATCTCGATGGTCCCCGGAAAAGCGGTGCCGTTCGCGATGTTCAATTTGCAGGACCGCGGCGAATTTTTGATTCCGCCAGGCGTCGAAGTCTACGAAGGAATGATCGTGGGTGAGAGTGCGCGTGACAAAGACGTCACCGTGAATCCCTGCAAGGAAAAGAAGCTGACCAACATGCGAGCTTCGGGGAGCGACGAGAACGTCTCGTTGAAGCCGCCGCGCGACATGGGCTTGGAAGCAGCTTTGGAGTACATCGAAGAAGACGAGCTCGTCGAAATTACTCCCGAGAACATTCGTCTGCGAAAGATCTTGCTCAAAGAAGCTGATCGTCGCCGCCAAGGCCGAAGCGCGTCGGCGTAAGTAGCAAGTCTGATCTCGGTTTTTCCGTTTGACTGCTCCACTGCGCATAGTCGTATGGGCGAAGTTTTTGCGTTTGAATTCGCGATTGTTTTTATGTCCTAGGTCCTTATTGGCGACTTAGGCACAGAGGGCGATTTGCGAAGGTGCAAGCGTGGTTGCGGGTTTGAACCGGAGGGCGTGCTTTGCCGATTCCCTGGCACAAACTTTCGTGCTGAACCAAACGGAACGGATCGCGTATCATTAGTGCAACAACACTTTTTGCACTTACACACGCAGGGACATTCGATGCGAATCACTCAAGTTACTCACGCATTTTTGCTGGGCTTTTGCCTGGTTGGTTTCACGGGTTGCGGTGGCGACACCGCCACCGAACCGGTCGCCGAATCGCATTCGGAACATGATCATGACCACGGTGACCATGATCATGAAGGTCATGATCACGATGAGCATGCGGGCCATGATCATGAAGGGCACGACCATGATGGAGACGGGCACGATGATCACGCGACTACCAAACAGATCGATGCCAGTGCGGCAGGCCTGACGACGGACGACTTGGTGTCGCTGGACGAACCGCCGTTGCCCGAAAGTTACAGCGCCGCTGTCGCTGAGCTGGATAAATTGTCATCCAAGATCGCGCAGCAAATCAAAAGCGGCGACATCAAGGACGATCACGGGGCGTTGCATGGCGTGTCCGCTTTGCTGGATGGCGTCGATGCACTTGCTAATAAGTCTTCGATGGATTCGGACGCCAAGGAAGCGATTCATCAGTCGGTCGAAAAACTCTTGGATGCCTACGGTGACGTCGACTATCGACTGCACGATTCCAGTAAGGGAAAAGACTACTCGGATGTTGCCGAGCAGATCCAGTCAGCGATCAAAACGCTTCAAAGTTACGCTAAGTAAACGATAGAAATCATGTTTCGAACGAGCACTTTTTTCGCGGTCGTGTTGTTGGCGGCCGTCGGTTGCCATTCGTCTACGGACACCGGTTTGGACGAGCAGCGCGATGCGTTGATGCTGTCACAGGAGCCTGCCGATGCGATCACTCCCACGGACGCGATCGAAGCGGCCAGTGATTCAGTCGAGCTCACGTTGGCGGGGCGCATTCACGCTGGCGACATTGATCCGTTCCAAGCTGGTCAAGCCGCGTTCATGTTGACGCAGTTGCCAGATGAAGGCCACGGTGCCGACGATCCTGACCACGCCGACAACTGTCCGTTTTGTAAACGACGATTAGAAAAGGCGCCCAAGGCAATCGTTCAGTTCAAGGACGACGACGGCAAAGTGCTTGATGTCGATGCCAAAGAGTTGTTCGGTATCAAGAAAGGTGACGCCGTGGTCGTTCGCGGAAAGGTCGCTTACCAGGAAGCGACCAACACGCTGACAGTCGACGCGACGGGCTTGTTCAAACGCAAGTCGTAGCGAAGCAGCGAGCCTGACTCACTAGCCGGCCACAGGTCGCTGGTTGGATAAGGGTCACTGTTCGACGGTTGGGTCGTCTTCCAGGTCGCCTTCGGTGATGATGGTGAATCCTTCTTCGGTCAACGTCTCCATCGCCATTTCGATGTTTTCCACCATGATCGCGACGGCAGGTTTGCCGTTGGGCCGAATGATCAACGGGTACGCCTGGATGATGTTCAGTTCCGCCTGCAGCAATGCCGTGCAAACGCGTAGCAGTGGTTGAGGGCCTTCGGGCAGTTCCACCCCGACCAGATCGGTTTCGATCATTGCCAGCCCGCTTCGCTCCAGGATCTCACGTCCACGGTCGGCATCGCTGACCAGAAACCGTACAAAAGCACATTCCGCAGCGTCGCTAATGGAAAGGGCGCAGATGCGAATTCCGGTGCCTTCAAAACGACGGACAACTTCTAGAAGCTGTCCGACGCGGTTTTCTAAGAAGATAGTGAACTGCCGTATTGCGGGGTAATTTCTACCGCGAATGGTTTCAAAATCAGTTCCACTCGAAGAGCCTGATCCCTTATCAAAACTCATCACAAACTCTTTCGTTATGGGCGTACATGGGCGTCAGGTAGTACCTGAATCGACGCAAGTGTAGGCTGCCACAATGGTAAGGGTCAATTGAGACACGGTCGGCGAGCAATCGACGCGGCCTTGCACCGGCGTGAAGGAGCATCAGATGACGCAAAAAGGCAGCATGGGACTGTATTCCGCCCACCAAATTCAAATTCGTGTCGGCTATCACGAAACCGACGGACAGCGACGGGTTCATCACGCCAATTACCTAAATTACTTCGAACGCGGGCGTGTCGAAATGCTGCGAGCGGTCGGATTGAGCTACAAAGCCTTGGAGGACGCCGGGAATATGCTGGTCGTCACCGAGATGAATGTGCGGTATTCCGCCGCGGCCGAATTCGACGATTTGTTGACGTTGACGACCAAAGCAATCGAAATCCGCAAAGTTCGCATCCGTCACCATTACCAGATCCATCGCGATGACGAACTGATTGTCGACGCAGACTCCACAATCGCTTGCATTAACAGCAGCGGAGCCCCAAGTCGTCTGCCGCCAGAATTTTCGCGGTTTTGACTCGCCGGGGATTGGTCTGACCCTCAGCGGAGTGTGTGCGTGTGATCACTTCGCCAAGTTCTGAGTTGGCATCATTCGACGGTTCTTCTACAATAAAGCGAGTCGACGAGTTGCGACCTTCGCATCGGTTGGCTCCTACCTAGAATCCCTCCCCACAGGCCAAGACTGGTTTTTCGTACTTAGGACGATTGACCAAAGCAATTTCCCTGGCCGATCTATCCCTCCTGGAATGTCCTCACTCGTGATCGATCACCTGATCGCTGCACGACGGCGATTGCTTGCTGCAATCCTGTTGATGCTCTGCATTCATACGCCAACGACCCAATCGGTCGTCGCTGACGAAGTGTCTCAAGCGACGGCTGCCAAGGAAGCGACCAGCGATTGGAAGAAGACTGGCTGGCCGATGGTCAAGCGATTCTGCATTGACTGTCACAACGCTGACTACCAAGAAGCCGAAATTGATTTGAGCCTGCTAGAGAATCTTGACGGAACGGATTCGTCCAGCGCATCGATGCAGCGAGTCTTGGAAATGGTCCGTTTTGGTGCGATGCCGCCTGACGATTCCGATTTGCCAACCGATAGCGAGCGAAAAGAAATGGTGCGGTCGATTGACCGCGCGTTGTTCAGCGTCGTGTGCGACATGCGTCCACGACCGGGCAAAGTGACCGCGCGTCGATTGAACCGTGCCGAGTACAACAATTCGATTCGCGATTTGTTTGGAATGGATTTGCGTCCCGCCGATAAATTTCCGTCCGATGAAGTCGGCGCGGGTTTTGACAACAACGGCGACGTCCTTTCGCTTTCGCCGCTGCAAATCGAAAAGTACATCGCAGCGGCTGAATCGGTTGCCGAAAAAGTCATCATCGATCCTGCGACTTTGCCACAAATGGAGCTTTCCATTGCACCGGATCAAATCTTGGTTCATGGCGATACACGAACGGGCAGTTTCAACGGTCGCTTTCTTGCGCCCGACGCGTTTGCATGGGTTGACGTCACAGTACCGGTCAAAGGCGAATACGAAGTTCGTGTTCGCGGCGGTAAGACGTCCAAAGGCAAACCCAAGACCAACGTTGCGGTGTACGACGAACGAGGTACTTTGGTCGAACTGGATGACTTGGAGTACTACGGCGGCAGTGGTCGCGCCGATACCTTTCGCTTTCACGTCAATTTGAGTAAAGGAAAGCACCGGTTCGCGATGGAGCCTTTGGAAGAGAAACCCGAGGGGTTGAAAATAGGCAAGACTTATTCCAAACGTTTCGACACGATGGACAAAAAAGTGGTTCGTGATGCTCACGAACGCCGCAAGAAACCGCTCAAGCCGGATCGCGATATTGAGCCGAGTGATTTTCCGTTCATGCTTCGAAGTGTCGAAGTCGAAGGGCCGATCAAGACGCCAACTCATCTGCTGCCTCCGTCGCAGTCAAAGATCATTCGCCGAACCGCGAGCTATTCGCGAGGAAAATGGAGCAAGGTTGAGGAAGCGGCCAAGGAGAGCTTGAAGCCGTTGATGCAGCGTGCTTTTCGTTCGGATGTCAGTGACGAAGAAGTCGCTCGATACGCGAAGCTGGTTCAGATGATGTGTGACCGTGACAAGAGCTACTACCGCGGCATGCAGGTCGCGGTCAGTGCGATCCTGACTTCGCCACGATTTTTGTTTCGAGTCGAAACGCCCCCTGAAGACTGGAAGGCCGATGGTGACGACAACTCCGCTCCTTTGACTCAGCACCAACTTGCCACGCGGTTGTCGTATTTTTTGTGGAGCAGCACGCCGGATGATTGGTTGCTAGCCGAAGCTGGGAAGAACCGGCTCAACGAAAAAAACATGGACGCGGTCGTTCGCCGGATGTTGGCGGATCCAAAGTCCGAGACGCTATCGAGTCAGTTTGCCGCACAATGGTTGGGGCTGAGGAATTTGGCGGAACACGAAGCCGATACAAAAATGACGTTCAAAGATTTTGACCCGAAGCTGATCGGTGCGATGTCGCGCGAGACGGAGATGCTGTTTATGCATATGGTCCGCGAAAACAAGCCGGTCGCTGAAATGTTGACTGCCGATTACACGTTTTTGAACGGCGACTTGGCTCGCCATTACGGCATGAAACTGGATGCCGAAGAATTCCAAAAGGTCTCACTGAAGGGAACGCCTCGTCGTGGCATCCTGGCTCACGGCAGCATGCTGACGTTGACCAGTAATCCGACACGCACGTCGCCCGTCAAACGTGGCAAATGGATTTTAGAAAATGTGCTCGGAACGCCTCCGCCAGATCCACCAGCCAACGTGCCCGAATTGGACGAAGCGAAAGTGGCAAGTCAAAACGCGTCGCTGCGTGAACAAATGGAACTGCACCGCGAATCGCCTTCGTGTTCGTCTTGCCACCGAGTCATGGACCAACTGGGGTTCGGGCTGGAGGAATTCGATGCGATCGGACGATACCGGAAGATGGACGGAAAGCTAAAAGTCGATGCGAGTGGCGTTTTGCCGGGCGGACGAAAGTTTGCCGGGGCCGCTCAATTGAGTGACGTGCTGGGAAAAACCGAGCGTGAAGCGTTTGCAAAAACCGTGACCGAACGTTTGTTGACGTTTGCGATTGGCCGCGAGCTTTCGCCATCGGATCGCTGCGTGGTGGACGAAATTGTTTTGGGTACACGCCCAAATGATTTCCGGTACGTCGACATTATCCTTGCCGTCGTTAGAAGTCGTCCGTTTCAGTTTTACGATTGGCAACCGCCCTCCCCTTCATCCTAGTGCGCAGCAATACAAAACGCTGGCACTACAAAACTAAGACGTTCTCCCCATCAAACAATCACACCTCGACTCGAGTAGAATAAAGATCATGAATAATTCAAACGATCCGAAGCCTCTGCATCGTAAAAATGTCGACCCCAAACTGGTTGATCGGCGCACGCTCTTGCGTGGTGCCGGACTAGCCGTTGGGCTGCCGCTGCTTGAAGCGATGACGCCGATGGCTCGCAGTGCGTTTGCTGCGGGCAAGCCGGAATCGGCGCCGGTGCGAATGGCGTGTGTGTTCTTTCCCAATGGCGTGATCGTTCCGGATTGGACGCCTGACGGCAAAGGCAAAGGTGATCAATGGAAACTTTCCAAGACGCTCAAACCGCTTGCTCCGTACAAATCAAAGATTAATGTGCTGGGCAATCTTGCTCACGACAACGGCCGCGCTCATCGCGATGGCGCCGGCGATCACGCTCGATGTGCCGCCACGTATCTGACCGCAGCGCGACCCGTCAAAACTAGCAGCAACATCCGCATCGGTGTCTCGGTGGATCAACTTGCTGCTTCTCAGTTGGTTGGCAAGACTCGGTTGCCATCGATCGAACTGGGCTTGGTTGGTAGCCGCAACGCGGGAAGCTGCGACTCGGGATACAGCTGTGCATATTCGTCCAATATCTCGTGGCGCAACGAGACGACTCCCATGCCGAAAGAGGTGACTCCGCGAGCTGCCTTTGATCGAATGTTTGCCAGCGGTGATGTGGGGGATCGACGCGAGCAAAATTTTGTTCGCCAAAGCATCTTGGATGTGGTTCGCGACGACGCGCAGCGAATTATGAAGCGAGTGGGCGCGACCGACCGACGAAAACTGGACGAGTATTTCACCAGCGTCCGCGAAATCGAACAACGGATCGTGGCATCAGAACAGCAAGACGCTGCTGCCATGCCTGATTTGGACGTGCCGCACGGCCGCCTCGAATCGTTCCGCGAACATGCTCGGCTGATGTATGACATCATGGCGGTGGGGTTCGAGACCGACACGACGCGAGTGGCCACGCTGATGTTGGACCGCGCCGGCGGTAACCGCCGCTACACAGAAATCGGTGTCAACGATGATCACCACGGCATGAGCCACCACCGCAACAAAGCCGAGCTGGTGGAGAAACTGTCCAAGATTGATCATTATCTGGTGGAGCAGTTCGCCTATTTCCTGGGCAAGCTGGATTCGATCAAAGACGCCAACGGAACCCTGTTGGACCAATCAATGATCCTGTACGGCAGTGGAATCAGTGATGGGAATCGTCACCGGCACGAAGACTTGCCTTTGGTGTTGGCTGGTGGAGCAGGCGGCCGGATCGAAACCGACCGGCACATTGCACCCGGCGGCGAAATTCCGATGGGCAACCTGTTTTTGTCAATGTTGGACATTATGGGAACACCGTCCGAATCGATTGGTGACAGCAGCGGTCGGCTGGATCAACTGGCGTAAGCAACGCCGCTGGCGCGAACGGGGTTATGCATTGGCAGCGGATGCGGTTCAATAGGCAATCGCTATGTCCGTATCCTTTCTGACCGCAATTTTATGGCTACCGCCCAACTGCCTCCCTCAGAAAACGCATCTCAGCTTGATAAAAGCAATTCTCGTGTCCGAGAAATGTTCCGTCAGATCGCGCCGCGATACGATCTGATGAACCACGTCTTGTCGGCGAATGTCGACAAGTACTGGCGCTGGCGTGCGGTTCGTCGCTTAAAAATGAATTCAGGTAGCCCCGTGCTGGATACCTGCACCGGCACCGGTGACTTGGCGATCGCGATTGCCGGCAAGGCTCCCGAAAACGTCGACGTGGTCGGAACCGACTTTTGTTTTGCGATGCTGGAAATCGCGCGTAAAAAGACAGCTGCCGACGACATCGTTTTCTTGGAAGCGGATTCGCAGCAGTTGCCGTTCGACGACAATTCATTTCAATGCGTGACGGTCGCGTTTGGTCTGCGAAATGTGGCTGACACGGATCGTGGAATCACCGAGATGACGCGAGTCTGTCGCCCCGGAGGCCAAGTGATGGTGCTCGAATTTTCCCGGCCGCGTTTGATTGGGCTTCGGCAGATTTATGGATTTTACTTCACGCACGTCCTGCCTCGAATCGGTCAGCTGTTCGCACGCAACGACAAGTCTGCGTACAGCTATCTGCCTGAATCGGTGGGCCAATTTCCCGACGGGCAAGCGTTGGCAGATCGCATGATCGCTGCAGGACTAAAAAACGTCGGGTTCAAGTCAATGACATTTGGCGTAGCGACGATCTACGAAGGCTTCAAACCAGGTGAATCCAGCAATGCCTGATAATGGCGAGAATCGAATCGTCCTGGCAATCACTGGAGCAAGCGGCGCGATCTATGCCATCCGACTGCTGGATGCATTGTGTCGAAGTGATTTAGAAATTCATTTGACGATCAGCCCCAGTGGTGCAGCCGTCATCGGCGAGGAAACGGGGCTCGCGGTCGATGTTCGCAAACCTAACTTGATCGAGCTAATCAGCCACGTGCCGAAGTGGTCTTCGGTGGCGAAGCCTGATGCAGCAAAGTTGGAAACAGCGATTTCGCAGCGTGTCCGCTTTCATCAGTACGATGACTACATGACTCCCATTGCCAGCGGATCCTTTCGAACGCGAGCGATGGTCGTGTGTCCCTGTAGTGGTAGTACGCTAAGCGGGATCGCTCGCGCCGCTTCAACGAACTTGGTCCAGCGTGCTGCCGAAGTCCATTTAAAAGAACACCGTAAGCTCGTGTTGGTGCCTCGCGAAACTCCGCTCAGTTCGATCGCGCTGGAGAACATGCACCGGCTTTCCGTCGCCGGAGCCGTCCTGCTACCAGCGATGCCAGGTTGGTATCACGGAGTGGACTCGCTCGATTCATTAGTCGATTTTGTTGTCAGCCGGATTCTGGATCAGCTGCAAATCGACAACAGCATGATCGCTCGTTGGGGCGAATAGAGCGGCCGCGATCGATGGACGCGCGTTCTTCGCTGTTAGCCGCCTGCCGAGGACGGAGCGTTAGCCCAATTTGGTGTCGAAGCAAAAACGCGATTGGGGGCGATCATTGGCGGCATCGGTGCTCGCGAAACTTTTCACGGCAACGCATGGGAACTTCGGAACGAAAAGAAGTTCGCTTTACCGAAATCATCGCGGACAAAAGTCTGTAAAGTTGCCGTGCTCGGTCCGCCTAACGCGTCTCGGTTGGCAGGATGTACTTGCCCCAGCGCCCTCGCAAAATTATAGTAACAGTATGGGACGTCTCGTTTTTGCAATCCTGTTGTGCGTCAGTTTGTTGGCGTGCCCGTTGCGTTGTTATTCCTGCCAAGCAGGTGCGGCGTCCGGCGGAGATTGTGCGGCGACTGTTTGCCCTTGTTGTCACGACTCCGGGAATTCGGACGAAACCGAAAAGCCTGCGGACGCTCCGAGCGACGAATGTTCTTGTCCCAGTTGCATTTGCGAAGGGGCAACCGTCCAGGCTGCCCCTGAGTTGCCTGAGCCAGTTTCGCACTTCGTCAGCTTCGTCGACCGGTCGGATTCGAACAGCGCAGATGTTCGTGAACTTTCGTCCCGACGTTTGCATGTTTTGGAGCCGCCATCTCTTTGTTCTCTCTACGGTCGCGATGCGCTGGTTGCGTACCAGTCTTGGTTGATTTAGACGACCTGATCTGCGGTTCGCTATACCGCAACTTTTAGTTCCGCGTTGAATTCGTTTCCGCCGGAATCATCTGTGTTTGCCCTTTCGTGCAACCGGTTTCTGCGTTGCGCGATTGGCGTCACCTACCACACGATTGCTCCTTCCCCAGGAAGATCGTATTCCCGAATTTGGTTCGCATTCGAGCGCGGGATGCATTGACGTTCGTTGAATATCGTCGGGCGTGAAGTTGTTTTTTTACTGTTGGAAGAGTCGTTTGAAGCACGTTCGGCGTTCGCTCGTCTTCACGGCTCAGGGCTACTTTGCCTTTTACAAAATGGAGTGTTGGAATGTTGTTATTGAATCGTCGAACAGCGTCGTCAATCGTTGTTGCTTTGCTGGCCGTTGCTGTTTGGTTTCCTTCGGTGGCGTCGGCGGCGGGAACTGAGAAGACAAACACCTTGATGACGGTGGGCGAAATGTGTGGTGGTTGTGTGAAAAAGATTAATGCACGTTTCGATGGCGTGACGGGCATTGCCAAAGTGCAATGCAGCATCGAGAAGAAATCCGTCACGCTGATCCCTACCAAGGGCGTTCGGTTGAGTCCCAGAGGGGGCTGGGAAATCATGGAGAGCATCGGCAAAACGCCTAAAAAAATGGTGACCCCCGTTGGGACGTTTACTTCCAAACCAAAGACATAGTTTGAGAAAGTTGGGGACGGGAGAGTGCGCGCAGGTGCCTCGCTCTGCCAGTTCCGCCTAGGAGTTTCTTCCGTTTCAATCGCAAACTGCAGACGTCCAACTTCATGCTTCTTCCTTGGGAATACGGTGTTCGCAATCTGGCCCGACGGCCGGTACGGACGGCATTGACGCTCGTGGCATTGGCCACGGTCGTCATGTTGGTATTCGTCGTCGTTGGATTTATCCGCGGACTAGAGCAGTCGCTGTCGGTCAGCGGCGACGACGATGTCGTGCTGGTCTACTCGGTCAACTCGGAAGAGAACATCGAAAATTCCTCGATTGCAGCTCGTACGCCAGCACTGCTGACAGCCAGTTTGGATGGCACGGTCAAGCGTTTTGGCATCACCTGTGTCTCGCCCGAACTGTATTTGGGGACGCGAGTAACAACGGAGCAAGATGATGGTGGTCTCGGTTTGGTGCGTGGCGTCACCACCACTGCACCGCTGGTTCGCCGGTCCGTCAAGCTGATTGAAGGGGAGTGGCCCAGAGAGGGCGAAGTGATGGTTGGACGATTGGCAGCCGCCAAGATGGGCAGTAAAGATGAGGCAGTTGCAATCGGCAAGAGCATCGCATTTGAAGGACGAGATTGGCAAATCAGCGGACGCTTTGCCGCTGGCGGCGCCGCGTATGAATCTGAAGTCTGGTGCCGACTGGGTGATTTTCAGACGGCAACCAAACGACAGGATTTGAGTCTGGCGGCGATGTTGTTGTCGCCGGGAAAGTCGCCGGCCGAAGTGTCGTTGTTTTGCAAAGAACGCACGGACTTGGAGCTAAGAGCGATTCGCGAAACCGACTACTACGCATCGCTTCAGCAGCACTACAAGCCCGTGCGATTGTTGGCATGGTTCGTCGTCATTCTTGTGTCCGGCGCAGGCATCTTTGCTGGGTTAAACATGATGTATGGCGCGGTGGCGGGACGTATTCGCGAGATCGCCACGTTGCAGGCGATCGGTTATCGCCGCCGAGCGATCCTCCTCAGTTTGGTTCAAGAAGGCGTTCTGTTGGCCGCAGCCGGATCGTTACTGTCAGGTGTGATTGCGTTAACCATGCTCAACGGTATGGCGGTACGTTTCACGATGGGAGCGTTCGTGTTGCGGATAGATAGCGTTGCGATTTTGATCGGTTGCGGCGTTGGATTGTTACTAGGTGTCTTGGGCGCGCTGCCACCGGCGCTGAAAGCTCTCCGTGGATCGGTGGCGATCAGTTTAAAGGCAGTCTGAATAATGAAGACTGCTGGTTTTTGATTGAAGATTTAACACTCTATGGGATTGAAGAACGATGATGAAAATTTTGAGATGGATTGCGGTTTCGTTTGCTTGCTTAACCCTGAGTTTCGTTGGGTGTGGGAAATCACAGACGGCGCAGGATGCCGATTCGACGAACGTTGATTCGCAGTACGTGGTGCAAACCGAACCCGATGGTGCGGTCGCCGTCGGTGAAGCAAGGAAGTCGGTCGAAGACGAACAGACGATCACGTTGGTTGGCACAATTGGTGGGTCATCGGATCCTTTTGTTGAGGGTATCGGCGCGTTTACGATCGTCGATCCGAAAGTGCCTTACTGTTCGCCGGACGAAGGTTGTCCTACTCCCTGGGACTACTGCTGCACTCAGGACCAAGTCAAAGACAACATCGCGACCGTGAAAGTCGTCGATGACGGGGGCAACCCGGTCACTCAAGGCGCGCGCGGATTGTTGGGTGTGAAAGAACTTTCGACGGTGGTTGTCGAAGGAAAAGCCAAGCGTGATGAGCAAGGCAACCTCACCATCGCCGCAAGCAAAGTGTTTGTCAGAAAACCATGAACGTGTTTGTTAGAAAACCATGAACGAATCAAAACTCGATCTCAGCCAGCTTGCTCTGGACCGTTCGCCCACCGGTGAATCATCTTCCAAGATGCCGCGACCAAAGCGGTGGTTGTCTCGGTACGTTTTGCCAATGGGGATCTTGCTGGGGTTCATTGCCCTGCTAGGTGCAGCGGCCGGGCGGCAAATGCTGCCTTCGCAATCCGTCACGGTCACGCCGGTGATCGTCAAACGCTCTGCGGTTCAACAAGCCGGGACGACGCTCTTTCAATCGCCCGGCTGGATTGAACCTCGGCCGACGGCAATTGAGATTGCGTCGCTTGCGCCGGGGGTAATCGAGGAACTCTTGGTCGTCGAGGGGCAATCGGTTGAGGATAATGAGCCGATTGCAAGATTGATTACGATCGACGCTGAGTTGGATCTCGAGCAAGCCAAGAACTCGCTCGCGATCCGAGAAGGCGAACTCAATCGTACGAAAGCAGAACGTGATGCGGCTCAGATTCGTCTGGACAATCCCGTCCATTTGCAGGTCCAACTGGCTGATGCACAGAGTTCACTCGCAAAAGCACAAACGGAACTTGCCAAGTTGCCGTTCTTGATCCAAGCGTCCGAGGCGAATGCCAAGTTCGCCCGCGGAAGTTTGGAGAGGCGACGTGCTGCAAAAGGCGCCATTGCAGGACGCATTTTGCAGGAATCCGAAAACAATCACGCTGCCGCGGACGCCACGCTTCAGGAACTGTTGCAGCGTGGTCCGAATCTGCGGAAAGAGGTTGATGCCTTGCAGGACAAAGTAGCCGCGCTCGATAAACAATTGGAGCTATTGGTCGAAGAGACTCGTCAGTTGAACGAAGCCGAAGCCAAGGTAATCTCCGCAGCTGCGCTCCGCGACGATGCGAAATTGCGAGTCCGTCAGGCGGCGTTGACCCTGGAGCGAAATACGATCCGGGCTCCGATGAAGGGGCGTATTCTCCGGCTCGTCGCTTCACCGGGGACGCGAGTCATGGGACCTGGCACCACGCCGGGACAAAGCTCCAGCACGGTGGTCGAGATGTATGACCCCGCGCGGTTGCAGGTGCGAGCCGATGTCAGGTTGGAAGACGTGCCGATGGTGATTAGCGGTCAACCAGTCGAGATCGAAACAGCATCATCGGCAGGAGTAATCCACGGGCGAGTGCTGCAAGCAACGAGTTCGGCGAATATTCAAAAGAATACACTCGAAGTCAAAATCGAATTGATCGACCCGCCGTCGACCGTCAGTCCCGAAATGTTGGTGACAGCCACGTTTCTTGCGCCGATGGTGGCAGACAGTGTCGCCGAATCCACGGAGACCGAGCGGATGTTTATTCCAAAATCACTGGTGCAGTCCGACGGCGAAGGCGACTTCGTCTGGATCGTTGATGCTGATGAACTTGCTCAGCGGCGATCGGTCACGCCAGCGAAAGTCGGCGCCGACGGTTTGGTGCATATTGAATCCGGCCTACGAGCGACGGACAAATTGATTGTCGGCGGAGTGGATGGACTATCGAGTGGCAGCAGGGTGAAGGTGACGGGGGACGACCAAACGTTGGGGTTGAAGTAGTTGCGGGACTCGAAGTAGCGGACGGTCGATCGTAAATAATTGGAAATCAAGCATGGCATTAGTAGAACTTCGTGGCGTCAGTAAAAGCTTTCGCAAAGGTGATGAAACAATCACGCCGTTGGACAACATCGATTTGGTAATCGAAGCGGGAGAGTTCGTTTCGCTGATGGGGCCCAGTGGTACGGGCAAAAGCACGCTCTTGAATTTAGTCAGCGGAATTGACCAGCCGGACTCCGGAACAATCTCGGTGGCTGGGACGGTCGTGACGGGATTGTCTCGTAGTAAGCTGGCCGATTGGCGAGCCGCGAACCTGGGCTACATTTTTCAGACGCACAACTTGATTCCGGTACTTACCGCCTACGAGAACGTCGAACTGCCAACGTTGTTGCTAAAGTTGACGTCGTCGCAGCGGCGACAGCGAGTCGAACTGGCTTTGGAAGCGGTGGGCCTGAACGATCGCGCCGATCACTATCCACGCCAGCTTTCGGGCGGTCAGGAGCAACGTGTCGGAATTGCCAGAGCGATCGTTGCGCATCCCAAAGTCGTTGTTGCGGATGAACCCACGGGCAGCCTTGATACCGAAACCAGCGAACAGGTGCAGGATCTGTTGCAGCGACTCAACCGAGAATTGGACATCACGATGCTGATGGTCACGCACGATAGTGACGCCGCCTGCATCGCCTCGCGTCAGCTGATTTTGGATCGCGGTAAGTTTCTGGAGAAAGGTGTTGGGGGTGCCGGAATGGTGGTCGACAGCGTCGGAGATAAACGATGATGAAAAAACATGGCTAGTGTTTGCGTCCTAGTTGTCAACTAACCTTCAGGCTCCAATGGCAAATGTTCAAATACGTCTTAAAAACTTTGTGGCGTCACCGCACGCGAACGCTACTCACTGTGACCGGTGCGGCGGTGGCGATGTTTGTGTTCTGCTTCGTTGGATCAGTGCAAGAAGGTTTGCACCGCTTGACCACCGGAGCCGATGCGGACCGCAGCCTGATTGTCTTTCAAGAAAGTCGGTTTTGTCCGACCAGCAGTCGATTGCCGGAAGACTATGCTCGCAAGATTCGCGAAGTGCGCGGTGTTCGCGAAGTGATGCCGATTCAGGTGTGGACCAATAATTGCCGAGCCAGTCTTGATATTGTTGTTTTCAACGGCGCCGATCCTAAACAAATTCAAAAGACTCGGCCGATCACACTTACGAGCGGTGACTGGCAGCAGTTCATGTCGCAACGAGATTCGGCGATTGTTGGCCGCAATGTCGCACAGCGGCGCGGGCTGAAAACAGGCGATCAATTCTCGATCGGCGAAATTTCGGTGAAGGTCGCGGGCGTGTTTTCCTCGACGGTTCCATCCGAAGAGAACCTGATTTATACGAGCCTAGTGTTCCTGCAATACACACGCGGACTTGATGCCGCCGGATTAGTTACGCAGCATGAAGTTCTGTTGACCGAAGATGCCGACGCCGATCGAGTTGCAGCGGAGATTGACGCGAGTTTGCGTGCAGGTTCGATTGCCACGAAGACGCGGCCTAAGGGAGCGTTTCAAGCGAGCACGCTTTCGGACTTGGTTGACTTGATCGGTTTCGCGCATTGGCTCGGGTATGCCTGCGTGGGACTCGTTTTGTCGTTGGTCGCGACCACGACCGTAATGAGCGTGCAAGATCGGATCAGAGAATATGCCGTGTTGCAAACCATCGGCGTGCGGCCGTTGCGTGCCATGCGACTGGTCTTAGCCGAAAGCACAATCTTGTGTTTAACCGGAGGAGTCGCAGGCACACTGTTAGCAACAGGAGCCCTCGCGGTGGGCGGATTTGCGATCGGTGCTGAAGGAGCCACGATTGCCTTTCGGCCGTCCTATACATTGCTGGTAAGCGGTACGGGGGTGTCATTGCTGGTCGGCATCGTCGCAGGAATTACTCCCGCTATTCAAGCCGCCACCGTGCCGATCGTTAATGCGTTGCGGCAAGCATAGTGTGTCTTTCTGGCGGTTACTTGATCGTTGAAAAAATGGGCGCGAACGGAGCTCCTGAGATTCCCGCCACGTTTTACGTTTTGGCTACCTCTTCGGTGCTTACTTCATCCTGACCGAAACAGTCGAAAAGTCTCGCGCCGGGCTGAGTGCCTTAGCCAGACGGGGCCACCGAAGCGTTGTTGATGCGTTCATTCTGCGGCTTCGTCGGAGAGTGGATGGCACACAAGTTGCGTACTTCAGTGGGGTATAGTGAAGGCTGCCCAATAGTCAGGATGAGGTTTCAGGATGTCGAAGACGAAACGGTCCGCGGTTGACCCGGTTTGCGGAATGACTGTGAATCCCGATGACGCTCTTGCAAGCGAATTTGAGGGGGGGGCGTATTTCTTCTGTTGCCGAAGTTGTCAAACCAAATTCGATGCCGATCCAGCCGGGACCTTGGCGGCTCGCACGCGTAAAGATCAAGCGAAAGACGAAGCGGGGCAAGGCGATTGTTGCCATGGTCGCGGAAGTTCTTCAACCAAGGTGATTGCAAATCAGTCGGATTCGTCGGCGATCTATACCTGTCCGATGCATCTGGAGATTGAACAGGTTGGGCCCGGTGATTGTCCGATCTGTGGGATGGATTTGGAACCGAAGGTCGTCGATTTGACATCCGATGATGACGATGGACAGTACGTCAGGGTGAAGCGGCGATTCTGGATCGGCCTTGCATTGTCAGTGCCGTTGTTGGTGATTGCGATGGGGCCGATGGTTGGGCTGAACATCGGACGCTGGGTGTCGCAAACCGCGTTTGGATGGTTGCAGCTTGCGCTCGCCACGCCGGTGGTGTTCTGGTGTGGCTGGCCATTGTTGTTGCGTGGGGCAAAATCGTTTCGCGGGATGAACTTGAACATGTTCTCGTTGATCGCCGTGGGCTCCTTGGCCGCTTACTTTTTTAGTCTGGTGGTCGTGCTTTTGCCGGGGGTGATACCCGAAGCGTTCTATGAGAACGGGGTACCTCCGCTGTACTTTGAAGCCTCGGCTGTGATCATCACCCTGGTTTTACTCGGCCAGGTGCTGGAGTTAAGGGCGCGTCAGCAAACCGGCGGCGCGATCCGTGAACTGATGCGTCTGGCTCCGGAAACGGCTCATCGGATTGTTGGCGACGACGAAGAGGAAGTCTCGTTGAACGCGGTCCAGCAGGGCGATCAGTTGCGAGTTCGTCCGGGCGAGAAGGTTCCCGTCGATGGCCGCATTCTAAGCGGCAGTAGCAGCGTCGATGAGTCAATGCTGACAGGCGAGCCGATGCCGGTGACGAAATCCGAAGGCGATGATGTCACGGGGGGAACGCTCAATCAGACAGGGGCACTTGTGATGGAAGCGGTCGGCGTCGGCGGCGATACGGTGCTCAGCCGAATCGTGCAGATGGTGGCTGCTGCACAGCGAAGTCGCGCTCCGATCCAAAAACTGGTTGATGTGGTCGCACGCTATTTCGTGCCGATCGTGATTGTGTGTTCCATTTTTGCATTCATCGGCTGGGCGGTGTTTGGGCCAGAACCGCAGCTCGCTCATGCATTCGTGGCGGCCGTGGCGGTATTGATTATCGCCTGCCCGTGTGCGTTGGGGCTGGCAACACCAATGTCCGTCATGGTCGGTGTTGGTCGTGGTGCGAAAGAAGGCGTGTTGATCAAGAACGCGGAAGTCTTGGAGGTGATGGAGCAGGTTGACACGATTGTCGTTGACAAGACTGGCACCTTGACCGAAGGCCGTCCGGAAGTGACCGCTGTGGAGACATTCGACGAATTTGCAGAAAGCGATGTGTTGCAATGGGCAGCCGCTGTCGAAACACATAGCGAGCATCCGCTGGCACAAGCGGTGGTGCGACGCGGGAAAGAAGCAGGGGGGCGGGAAGTCGAAGCCCGCGAGTTCGACAGTATCACCGGTGGCGGCGTACGCGGTAGCGTGGATGGGCGAACCGTTTTGATCGGCAAAGCGGACTTGCTAGTGGAACAGGGCGTGACTGGCGTTGATGCTGGGCGTGCAAAAGCGGGCGAACATCAGTCCAGCGGAGCGACGGTCATCTTCATCGCCATCGACGAACGATTGGCTGCAATCATGGCCATTACCGATCCGATCAAACAAAGCACGCCGGCAGCACTTGCAACGCTTCACGAACTTGGTTTGAAAGTAGTGATGTTGACCGGTGACGCAGAGCCGACGGCAAAAGCGGTTGCAGTCAAGCTTGGGATCGACGAATTTCATGCAGGGGTTTCGCCAGAGGAAAAGCACGAATTCATTCGTAAGCTGAAGTCAGACGGAAAAATCGTTGCGATGTCGGGCGATGGAATTAACGACGCGCCGGCACTTGCCGAAGCAAATGTGGGGATCGCAATGGGCACTGGGACGGGTGTCGCGATCGAATCGGCAGGCGTGACATTGGTGGGCGGTGACTTGCGAGGCGTAGCGGCCGCGAGCAACCTGAGTCGCAAGACGATGAGCAACATCCGGCAAAACTTATTCTTTGCGTTCGTCTACAACGCGCTGGGAATTCCCGTGGCGGCCGGCGTGCTCTATCCGATCTTTGGACTGATGCTAAGTCCGATGATTGCTGCGGCCGCCATGAGCTTGTCCAGTGTGTCGGTGATCGCCAACGCTCTGAGGCTGCGAAATGTTCAACTCCATCGTTAGCGTGCTATGAAGAAAATGGTGCAAAGAATTGACGAAGAGCGGACTTTTGCATTGGGGTGATGCCGCGGAATCGTTCTTCTGTGAATGCTTCGGCAACTGCACTCTCCCGGGGAGGAGGACGGTGAATATTGCTCGCGGCCTAGTTCCAGTTTGACTTTTGCCGAGCATGATTTTTCCGGCTCCAGGCACATGGCTGAGTCCGGTCAATGTTGGCTGCAAAGCAAATGGCGTTTGATATTTGCTGAACCGCACGTGTCTGCGATGCCGACCAAGCCTTCTGCTGGTCAGCTTTTCTGGAGAAGACACATTGCGCACGTGCAAAGCCAGGTCGTTGTTTCAACGCCAGCATTTCGAGTTGCTGGTTCTATTCGGCACAGTCGCAGGCTGTCAATCGACTGGCGATCGCGTTGCTTGTGACGCCAGTGGTGTCATGAACGTCGTGGCGTCGGCGAACGAATTGGCAAACGCATCGTCCGGCATAGAGCAAGTTCAGTTTGTAAGAATCCAGGCTTGCTGGAGCTCTGGCACGATTCCAGGTCGCACGGCAACAGTACGAACGAATTGATGACAGTGTCCTGGAAAGTGCGCGTGAAACAGACAAACTAGCGAAGCAAGCTTTCAATGCAGGCGAAACGGACTACCTGCAGTTGCTTACAACTCAGCGCACCCTGTTTAATACGCAGCTAAGTGCATTAGGCAGTGCGGCGCAAGCGAAACGAGCGATTGCGGAAATTGAGCGCATGTTGGTGACCATCGCAGATTTGACAACGCAGCAAACTGTCAAGGTTTCCGCTTTACCAATGTCCATAAAGAGTCGATAATACAGAATAGCCCGAATCAGGAATCCGTTGCGTGACTACCGCGTGTAAACTTCTTACCGTCGCCGCGATGCTGCTGCACTCCGTTTTTGGATGCAGTCTGGATCATGCTTGCGCCTGTCAGACTCATCTGCATGGCGAGAAGCACGATGTCGCGCAGCCTGTGAGCACTGGTTCCTGTGGTCACGAACACGCTGAAGTGCGTGATGACCAAGACGTCGATGGCAACGCCGATCACAAAAAAGTCTGCCATCATGATCATCAGCATGACAATGGCCAAAGCTCCGCAGCTACGCTGGGCTCCATAGGTGCGCTGTACTCCGCGGGTTCACTGGGCTCTGTGGGCACGCTGGCAAATGCCACCTGCGATTGTTGCGAAAATACGCCATGTGATCATGGTGGTTCGGCTTGCTGCTCCGACGTTCAGTGCAGCTTCATTCCCGCCAGCAATGTTGAGTTCTGCCTTGATGGCGGACTCGTTCAATTTGTTATTGTCCAGACTGATTTGTCTTTGCTGGCGTCGCTTCGTGCCCGCAACCTTGCCGACATCGGTGGCGGGAGCTCGGGCTCTGACGACTCTCTCTCGCGGTGCGCGCTGCACTGTTCTTGGCAGATTTAAAGTAGCGACTACATCGCTGTTTTATCTCGTTCTGAATTGCCGACGATCGTGAATGCGGAAACGCATGGGTCGTTGATACATGTTAGCGTTTGTCCGAAACGCTAATGTGTCGCCTTGCTGGAGACTGTCACGATGCCTGCGTCAAAAAATTGGCTTGCGCGATTGCGTACCGCCCTCGTTACGATCATCGCCATTTTGCTGGCGGTTGTCGTCGGTGCCTTTGCACTGACTGACCTACCGGTTCGGCTGGGAATCATTGATGCACAACGTGCGGCAAACGCGGATGATCATTCAGGGCATGATCATGATGCGCACGAGGGGCATGACCACGCGGCAGACGATCACGCCGCAGATGACCATTCGGGCCACGATCATGCAAACCCCGTTCATTCAGGTCACTCTGAATCCGAATCAGTCGAATTGAGCAAGCAGGCACGGTCCAACATGCGACTGCGTACGGCGGCAGTTGCTGTCGGGTCGTACACCCAATACGTCGAAGTGCCCGGTGTGATAACGAATTGGCCTGGTCGAACCCATGTCGCCGTCACGTCGCCACTGACGGGGGTTCTTAATTCGATCTTGATCTCTCGGGGCGAACTGGTGAAAAGCGGAACACCCTTGTTCACACTCCGGCTGACGCATCAAGATTTGGTTAACACGCAGGAAACATTTCTTGCCAAACTTGGTGAGCTGGATGTTGAGGAAGCCGAAATCAATCGGCTCTCTACGATATCGAGCTCGGGTGCCATCGCTGGCAAAGCACTTATCGCCCGGAAGTACGAACGCGACAAATTGATGGCTGGCGTCAGAGCAGCCCGTCAAGCAATGTTGCTGCATGGTTTGACCGAACTGCAGATCAATCGGATCGAGCGTTCGCGGGTGCTGGTCCGCGAAATCACCGTCTACGCTCCCACGCTTCACGAAGATCGTTCGCTGCATCACGAGTCGCTTGATCATGCCAACGATCGACTGTCCGGTTCGACGGGGGAACGCTATGCCTCCATGCTGCAGCCGCCGGTACCTGACGCTCATCCTCACCATATCGAAGCTGATTTTTTGGTGACGGAGCTAAATGCGAGACGTGGCGAATCCGTCAAAGCGGGCGACGAACTTGCCCAGCTATCGGATTTCAGCCAGATTTTGATCGAGGGGCACGCGTTTCAACGCGATGGCAAAACACTTCAACGGGCAGCTGATACAGAAGCCAACGTGCAGGCTGTGATTGATTCGTCGGGCGAAGGTCCCCAGTTGGTTGATGGACTGAAAGTCGTGTATATCGGTGCCGAAGTAGGGCTGACATCGCGAGCGTTGCCATTTTATGTCGCGATTGATAACAAAGTCGAACGCACCGAACAACGCGGTAAGAAACGCTATATCAGTTGGCAATTCAAACCCGGCCAGCGACTGACAGTCAGGCTGCCTGTTTCGCGAATCGATGACGCGATCGTCGTCCCCAAAGACGCGGTGGCCGAAGAAGGATCGGAGCGATACGTATTTGTAGAAAACGGAGACCACTTTGATCGTGTTCCTGTCGCCGTGATTGCTCGAGATTCGGTGACGGTTGCAATCGCCAATGATGGACAAGTTTGGCCGGGCCAGTTTATTGCGGTCAAAGGCGCGCACCAGTTGCAAATGGCGTTGAAGAACAAGTCGGGCGGAGCGATCGATCCACACGCGGGCCATTCGCATTGATCGTTGGACGAATTAAGCGTCACCAACTACACATCGCTCTCATTGGGTTAGGGATAACTTCCCGACTACGTCATGCTTGACAAAATAATCGCGTTCTCGCTTCAAAATCGGCTGATCATCCTGATGGCGGCCCTGGTCATGATGGGCCTTGGTGCTTGGCAAACGACCAAGTTGCCGATCGATGTCTTCCCAAATTTGAATCGGCCTCGTGTGGTAGTCATCACCGAAGCGCCGGGGATGGCTCCCGAGGAAGTCGAAGCACTCATTACGTTTCCACTTGAAACGGCATTCAACGGTGCAAGCGGCGTCGAAGCGGTCCGCAGCAGCAGCGGCATTGGGCTTTCGGTGATCTATGTCGAATTTGAATGGGACACCGATATCTACAACGATCGGCAAGTTGTCAACGAACGGCTCCAGCTTGCCGCCGAACAGCTACCCGACAATGTCAAACCGACACTTGCTCCCGTGTCATCCATCATGGGGCAAATTTTGATGTATGGCATGTGGAGCGAAGGCGGCGAAACGGAGCCAATGGAGGTCCGTACGCTGGCCGACTGGGTGGTGCGCCAACGATTGTTGACCATTCCGGGCGTTTCGCAAGTGTTCACGATGGGCGGCGGTCGAATGCAGTACCAAGTGCTAGTCGATCCCAACGCGCTGCGGTCCTACGGTTTGACGATGGGTGACGTTCACACTGCGGTTTCGGAATCGAATCTAAACGCCACGGGCGGTTATTTGGATGAACGCGGGCCCAATGAGTTGTTGGTGCGCGGTTTGGGGCGGATCACCAGTCTGGACGACTTGCGCGGAATCGCCATCGCGATGCGGGCGGACCGTCCCGTTACCCTGGCCGATGTTGCCCGCGTCGTCCAAGGTGCTCAAGTGATGCGAGGTGACTCGTCGGCGTTTATCCGCGGCCCGGACGGGAGTGTTCAGGGTGGTCCGGCCGTTGTGTTGACGATCAACAAACAACCCGGAAGCGATACGCGGGCGGTCGATCAAGCGATTGCAAAAGCGTTGAAAGAAATGCAAGTCGCGCTGCCAGATGACATCCGTATTGCCAACGTCTATTCGCAGCGGTCCTTTATCGATCGAGCCATCGAAAACGTGGTCGAAGCACTTGCCGATGGTGGCGTGTTGGTGCTGGTAATCTTGTTTCTGTTTCTACTGAACTTTCGCACGACGTTTATTACGCTGACGGCGATTCCGTTGTCGATCATTGTGACGGCGTGCGTTTTTGCCGCGTTCGGACTGTCGATCAATACGATGACGCTAGGCGGATTGGCTGTCGCCATTGGAGAGCTAGTTGACGATGCCATCGTTGACGTCGAAAACATTTTTCGGCGTCTCAAGGAGAATCGGCACTCCCGAGATCCAAAGCCTTCTCTGAGGGTTGTCTATGACGCCAGTATCGAAGTCCGAAGCAGTGTGGTTTATGGGACGGCAATCGTGGTGTTGGTTTTTCTGCCGCTGTTCGCGCTCGAAGGCATGGAAGGCAAACTATTCGTACCGTTGGCTCTGGGGTACGTCGTTTCTCTCATTGCGTCGCTGGCGATATCGCTGACGGTGACGCCCGTGTTGGCATCCCTGCTGCTGGTTGGTCGAAAATTCTGGCAGGTCGTCTTGCCGATGTTGGCGTTTGGCATTTCAGCGTTGACGATGTACTGGGTCGTGCCGCGAGTCGTGCACATCTTGGGTTTGCCGGTGGAGTTAGCTGCAAATCCCCTTTGGTGGGCGATCGCCGGTACGCCGGTGGTCTGGATTGTCATTCAAACCTTGGAACGCCTGCTGGGTGGCGAAGATGCAGCCGAAGGACGTTTGCTGGAAGGACTGAAGGGAATTGTCGGAACCGCGATCACTATCAGCACTCGGTTGCCAGGGCCTGTGCTTGGTGTGGCTGCCGTGCTGGTCGGGTTTGCTGTGATTTCGGTTTCGCAGTTGGAACGTGATTTTCTGCCACCATTCAACGAAGGTGCCGTGCAAGTCAACGCGCTGCTTGCTCCCGGCACCTCTTTGGCAACAAGCAACGAGATTGGTCAGGCAGTGCAGCGTCGCTTGATGGAGATCGAAGACGTCAAGTCAATTGCTCGCCGGACGGGACGCGCTGAATTGGATGAGCATGCCGAAGGTGTCAACGTGACGGAACTCTTTCTGGAAATCGCGGACAAGGCCGACCGTGAAAAGACGATCGACGAAATCCGCCATGCAATGGAAGAAATCCCCGGAGTCGTCTCCAGCACTGAACAGCCGTTGGCGCACTTGATCAGCCACATGATCTCAGGAGTCAAGGCGCAGATCGGCATCAAACTCTACGGCGACGATTTGGATGTGCTTCGCAACAAGGCCGACGAAATGAAGCTGCGTATCGCAGGTGTCGACGGTTTGGCTGACGTGATGATCGAACAGCAAACGAACATTCCTCAGTTGCGAATCGAATTGAATCGCCGAGCACTGACGCAAAACGGACTCCGTCCAGCGCAGGTCATGGAGCTAGTCGAAACGGCGATGAATGGTCAAGTCGTCAGTCAAGTGCTGCTGGGGCAGCGAACGTTCGACTTGTTAGTGCGACTGGACGAACCGTTTCGCGAAGACGTTTCCAAACTCCAGCGGCTAGCGGTTCCTCTGCCAGACGGCGGATTCGTGCCGCTCGATTCGGTTGCCAATGTGTATGAAAGCGGCGGCCCAAATATGATCAAGCGCGAACAGGTCCGTCGGCGCATCGTGCTGCAAGCGAACGTGTCCGGCCGTGGTGTCGTGGACGTGGTGGGAGACATTAAGACAGAACTGGCGGACATGGAATTGGAGCCAGGCTATTTCTTGGAATACGGCGGTCAATTCCAAAGTCAGCAGTCGGCATCCAGACGACTGGCGATCCTTTCGTGTGTCGCGCTCGTCGGAATGTTTCTGGTCTTGTACACCTTGTTTCAGAACGCCAACTTTTCATTGCAGGTTCTGGTAGCGTTGCCGACGGCATTTATCGGGGCAGTTGCTGCACTGGTTATCACGGATCAAAATTTGACCGTCGCCGCGATGGTTGGGTTCATTTCCCTGTGCGGAATCGCCAGTCGCAACGGCATTTTGCTGTTGAACCACTACATCCACTTAGTCGAACACGAAGGCGAATCGTGGACGCGCGAGATGGTAAAACGCGCCGGCCAGGAACGCATGGCTCCCGTCTTGATGACGGCACTGACCAGCGGGATCGGGCTGCTACCGCTAGCGATGGCTGCGGGCGAACCGGGCAAAGAAATTTTGTATCCGATCGCGACCGTCATCGTCGGCGGATTGTTGACGAGCACCTTGGCCGAGTTTTTCGTTCGGCCTGCTTTGTTTTGGACCATTGGCCGTGGTGCTGGCCAGCAGATTTTGGCGAACAAGTCTTCGCAGGTTTTGAAAATCGCCCCAAAGCCAGTTGCGGCGACGGATTCATTTCCAGGCTAACTCACGAACGCTGACACCCACGCGTTGAAGTTTTGGATAGACCGCTTTGGTGTTCCCCACGGTTTTCGTGGTGGATCGGTGAACACCGCCACGTCGGCTACCTTGGCACCCATCAACTTTTAAGCTTTGACAGACACCGCTGCGTGTCGCACTTTCTCCTACCCATTAAGAGATCACTATGACGAATGCACTTACTCGACTGGCTCTTGTCGCACTGACGATCGGTTTCGCAGGATGCAGCCAATCGACGAACGATTCGACGGAAGCTACCGGTGGACCGGTCGTCATGGACGAATTGCCGCCGACGCTGGACGACGCTGGTGGGCATCCGGTTCATGGACCGCACGGTGGCGATCTTGTGGAATTAGGCAAAGAAGACTTTCATGCGGAACTAGTGCATGGTGGCGACGGTATTTCGATGTATGTGCTGGATGGATCCGCAACCAAAATGGTGCCAATTCCTTCCGAGAGCCTTGTCATCAGTCTGAAGCACAATGGCCAAGTGGCGACTTTCGATTTGGCCGCCAATCCTGAACCGGGAAGCACCTCTGGGCAAAGCGCTCGGTTCACATCCACGGACACAAAGCTTGATGAATGGCTGGATGCTGGTGCCGAAGGGGCAGTGGTGATTCAGATCGACGGCAAGTCGTTTACTGGCAAGGTCGTGCACAGTCACGACCACGCTGGACACCAACACTGAATCAGGCAATGGTCATCGGCTGCAACTGCAGCCGATGTCCATTGGTCCGCTTTGGCAGCCAGCTAGCGTGTTACCCGCAATCGCGTGGTCGGAATCGATCGCGGTTTTTACGGCCCGGTGACCGCAACTTTCTGCGTACAGAGATATCAGTTCTGGTGAAACGACTCTGATACGAAGCTTAACACGTTGGGCAGTGCCGATCGCCAATAGCTCCAGCGATGTCCGCCGTCGCGTACGCGAAATTCATGAGGGATCTCTCGTTTTCGCATCGCAATGTGAATCAGCGAATTGCCTTCGTACAGAAAATCATCGTCGCCACAGTCAATGTACCATCGCACGCTTTTCAGATCTTTGGCTGGCATGTCGTCTACCAGTTGCAGAACGCTGTGGCGTTTGATGTATGCTTCGATCTTGTCGTCGGCCACCGGTTCCAGCTTGACGTTCGGATCATTTCGTCGAGGGCGATTGTATCGTTTTTTGGCGTCTTGCAGATTCCGTGGTCCGGTGCTGGCGCTCAGTGGGCAAGCCGACGAGAACAATTCGGGATGATGAAGCGCGTACATAAACGAACTGCCTCCGCCCATAGAGAGTCCAGCGACCGCACGGTATCGTTTGTCCGATTTCACGCGATAAGTGTTCTCAATGTGCGGGATCAACTCCTTGAAGAAGAAATCTTCGTAATCCCAGTCGCCGCGAATGTCGTTGAAGTAGCCCCGCCGTCCGGTGTCCGCGTCCGGCATCACGATCACCATGGGAGTGGCTTTGCCGTCGGCGACCGATTTGTCTGCAATGTGCTGGACTTCGCCAAACTGAATCCAGCCGGTTTGGTCGTCGCCGCTGCCATGGAGCAAGTAGAGGACGGGATAGCTGCGCTGCGATGTTGAGTAGCCCGGCGGAAGATAGACCGCGTAGTGTCGATCGCCGTCAAGTATTTCGCTGACCATCGAACACGTGTCTTTTACTACGCTGTGATGAGTAGATTGCGCGCAGACATTAGCTGCAAAAAATAACGCAGTGACTGCGGTAATCGACAAAAGTGGCTTAATCATTGGAGCTCGTTTCGGGATCGTTCTTGCAAGCGCCGCGAAGAGCCAGGCAAGAAGCATTGGTGAAGTTAGCGGGGAACACGTAGGGCAAGAAAGTGGAGCAGGATTTACCCAACTCGGTTGCCGGTCAATTATTGTTGGCTTGGTAAATCCGCTCGCGCATCGAATCGATCACGTGTGGATCGTTGGGCAATCACTGCTCGGGCCAGTCAGTCACTTCGTTGGCCATCTTGTGGAGCAACTGATCGATTTCGCCGCCCACTGATTTGCCGGTCGGACTGACCCGCGAGTTCAGAAGTGCGACGAAGTTTTTGCCATCGTGCCGGCGAATCATGATGGTGGCCGTGCCATTGAGCGAACCGCCGTGCCAGTGGTTTTTCTTACCGTCACTGAGATCGCGGTTGCTCCAGCCGAGCGAATAGTAGCGACTTATCTTCTTGCCGTCTTCATCGTGACCAGCCAATCCGGGAGGTCGGCCATACATCAATTCGATGCTCTGGGAGCTGAGGATTGCACAGTTCTCTGGATCGTCAAAGGCCGCGGCGAACTTGGCCAAATCGGTCGCCGATGCAATCCAAGCACCGTGCGAATCCATCGCTTCCAAATTCCAGGCACCGTAGGTCCAAGGCACAGTTTCGTTCAGGTCGTCTGCGAAAACCGATTTGCCAGTGCCGGGGTGGTAGTAGCGAACTTCATGATCCGCTCTGCCTGCCAAGTGGGTCGCGCCGATTCGCATCGATGTAACGCCGATGGGTGAAAGGACATTCTGCCTGACGTAATTTTCGTAAGTTTGGCCGCTCAGTTTCTCAATCACGCGTCCCAGCAAGCAGTAGCCAAAATTGGAATAGGCGTATCGCTGGCCAGGATCAAAATCCAATTTTTGCTGAAACATGGCCTTAATGACTGCTGCTTGATCGGCGGGCGGGGGCACACCGACTTGCTCAGCAAAACGCACCGACTGAAACATTGCATCAAACGATTTGTCGCGATCCCAGCCACCGCGATGTTCCAGCAGATGTCGAATCGTGATTTCGCGATATCGTTCGTCGAAACCATCCGCCGCGCTGTGGATGTCGTCTTCGTAGTCTAGCACCGCGAGGATTTTGTCGTCCAAATTCAATCTACCTTTCTCGATCAATTGCAAAATTGCGACCGCGGTGATCGGTTTGGAAATGCTGGCGATACGGAAAAGACTTTCAGGATCCACCTGCTCCCGGGTGGCGACGTCGCTGTATCCATAGCCGCGTGCAAAGACAACGCGACCGCGATCTGTAACGGCGATTGACGCACCGGGAATCCGATGCTGCTTCATGAATTCCCGCATCGACCGATCGTAGTTTGCGAATCGTTTGTCTTGCGGGCCGGAGGACACACTGGACGCGGCGCGTTTGGCATCGTACCCAGGGCCTCGCAGGACACGACCGGGGCGTGCGCCCGTGAACTGTCCGTCCTTCAGGACAAGCTGGCCATTGACGATGACATGCTTGACGCCTTCGGATCGGGAATGAGGATCCTTGAAATCAGCCCGGTCGACAAGATTTTCGTAGTCCAGCACGATGATATCGGCGGCTAAACCGATCGCGATTCGCCCGCGGTCATAAGCCATGATGTTGTTTGCTGCGGCCGCACTGGCTTGCGCGACTGCACGTTCGAGCGAAATTGCGCCCAGATCACGAACATACTTGGAAAGCAGTCGTGGGAATGATCCGTAAGCTCGCGGATGTGACGCTGATTTACTTCCGCCAGCCGGTCCAACGTCGGTGCAGAACGAAACGAAATCTTGTTGAATCGCCAGGATCTTGTTGGCGTCGGTCATCGTCTGAGGAAGTGCAAAGGCGCCACTGCCGACTAGGTTAAAAAAGGTCTCCCAGGGATCTTCGTTCAATGCTTCTGCGATCTTCTTTACCGACAGACCGTTGTGAACGCGATAGCGTTTGTGATTGCTACGTCCAATGATGATGCGGTCCCAGTCGTTGCTGGCGTGGCGGAACCAATTCTCCCAGCCTTCGGTCGACTCCATCTCGTTGCGGATCGTTTTTCGCAACTCAGGGTCATCCAATTTGGCCAAAAGTCGCTCACGGCCTTCGGAGAAATGCCGCGGATGGATCAGGGCAGCGATCCCGAGTCCGTTGTTGATGTACGGGTAGATATCGGCCGTCACTTGTTGACCGTCTGCTCGTGCTGCCTTGATGCGAGCGATTGCCAATTGCATCTTTCCCCAGTTTTGCTTGCCCGCAGCTTTCAGGTGAAAGATGTGAACCGGCGTGCCGCCATCGCGTCCGATTACCATCGCCTCGTCGATCGCTTCGAGCAATCGATCGCCCTCGTTTCGCATGTGCGTGTAGTATCGCCCGCCGTACTTGCCCGCGGTTTTTGCCAGAGCAGCGATCTCTTCGGTGGGGGCATACACGGCTGGTGGATAGATCAGTGCCGTCGAAACACCGATCGCGCCCGCTTCCATCCCTTCGCGAACCAAGTCCTGCATCTGCCGCAGTTCTTTGCTGCTTGGTCGCCGCTCGACATCACCGAGCACGATCCGGCGGACTTGGGTGTGTCCGACCGTTTGCGCGACATTGACTGGCAGTCCTTTTGATTCGACCAGCGTGAAGTACTCGGCCATCGTCGTATAGCCGCGGCGTCTGCCATCGTCTTGGCTGAGCGGTGCAGCAGAGCCACCTTCCCCGGCGTTGATCGTAGTGATTCCTTGAGTCAGCAGGTTGATCGCTGACTTTGGGTTTTCGATCATCGGGGATGCTGTTTGCCCCATCATGTCGATGAAGCCGGGCGCAACCACCTGCCCCGTCGCGTCGATGACCTGCTTGCCCTCTTTGTCAGCAATCCGTCCGATCTGAACAATCAGCCCGTCGTTAATCCCAATGTCAGCCACATACCAGGGGGCGCCGCTGCCATCGACGATCCGGCCGTTGCGAATTACCACATCTAGTTGGTCCGCCGCATGGACGTGACACGCAGACGATCCGTAGACGATAAATATCAGTATCAATGCAGTCGCTGGACGGTACATAACGTTCTTCCTGTCGCTGGTGAGAGGTTTTGTGGTGAAGGACACAGCCCGATTGCCTTGCTACTTTGTTGCTGGGCTTTTGCGTCCACTGACTTCGTGCGCGACTTCACGCATCAACGATGCATCGGAATTCTTGACGCCTTTGGGAACGTATTGAATGTCGCGGGAGTCGTTGCCCGTTATGGTTTCGTACCAGACTAAGCCCGCCATGTAACAACCGGTCGGATTGGCATGTTTGAAATCCAGTCGAAGTGATTTTTTGCTTTCGCGGTTGTCCCAGTACCAGCCCGTGACGAGCGAATTTGTTTGGTCTGGTCGTTTGGGGTGATCAGGAGACTCGAAATCGTAGTTGGGATCGGGCACAACGATTTCGCGCCCCGGGATTTGCCTGGCTTTCTGAAAAGCTGTACCGACAGGGATGATCTTCGCGCCAAATTGTTTAGCTGTGTTGGCGTACGCACGGGAGAGTCCTTGGTACATTTCGTCTTGGGTGATCTTCCATTGTTTCAAGAGAGGCGAATCGGGACGGTACGCCCACGTTTCGTGGATTAAAATCTTGGCCTGCGGTGCGTGCTGGCGAATAAGGGCCACCAGTTCGTCGACGTGCGGATGATAGGTTTCTTCTCGATGGCTCAAAGCACTCATTTGTTGCAGCGTTACATAATCCCAGGGCTGCAACTGCAGATACTCTTGTAGGCTCAGTTTTGACGATCCGGATTTGGATTTCCAATTGTAGGGTCGATTGGTTGGATCCGACTGAGATTGTTTTGCCAACGTCGCATGCCGTTCCAGGGTGCAACCGCCAAGGTTGGCCGTTCCGATCACGAGTTCGACGCCTCCATTGGCAGCGATTTCATTCAGGTACTTGCAGGCGTTGCCGGCGAAACTGTTGCCGATCGTTAACACGCGTATCGGACGGTCGCCCGTTTGATCGTCCACGCTGAGTTGACCGTTCAAGCGTTCCGACAGAAACGCGATCATGGTGTCGCCCGCCAGTTCGTAGTACTTGCCTAGGTTGTGATTGGTATCGGGGAGCGTCACGCTTTTATGGTTGATTCCCAGCGACGCAAGTGTCTTGGCCAAGGGCTTGAACCCGTCCGGATGATCTTTGTCACCGTTGACCGTCAGGAGTGAATAATGGTTCTGTTGCAGCGTGTCTGCGTTTTGCTTTGCAGCGGGCAACAGCGGACTGTCTTCACCGCTTCCTCGTCGGGAGAGTGCGCCGCCCCAACTGCCTGCGGCACAGAACAATTCCGGATGCTGAATCGACAGCGCCACCGAACCAGCGCCGCCCATCGAAAAGCCAGCGATGACTCGAGCGGATGCGTTCGCTTGGGTCGGATAGTTGGCGTCGATCAGTGGAACCAATTCATCGATGATCATCGTGGCGACTTTGCCGCGATAACCGCTCATTCCACCGTTGGGAAAGACACAAATCGCCGCCGGGAACTTCCCTTGACGAATCGCTTTTGCCACACGAGAGGCAAAGCCGCCCGCGTCGGATGCTTCGGATCCGCCGGCACCGTGCAAGAAATAGACGACCGGATATCGCGTCGTGCCGCTGGCATCAAAATTGGGCGGAGTCCAAACCACGTAGCCAACGTCATGCCCAAGCGATTTGCTGGGCAAGACTTTGTGTGCGAGTCCCTTGACGCTGGGGATATCAGGGTTGACCCATTTTACTTCGCGATTGCGTTGGGCCGATACGTTTTGACTTAGAAGGAGTGCTGTCAGTATCAAAGCAAAAGTGCGCATGCCGTCGTATTCTCTCTGTAACTTTGATCTTCAATGGGAACGGGGATTTGTCGAACTAACGAATGATATTTCGTCGTGGTTATTGCTGACCACCAGCGGGCGGAGTCTCTTGACGTAAGACCTCCAGTTTCATTTTTCGGAATCGGACCTCGGTTTTGCCGCCGCTATGCAACTGGAAAGCGATGATGCCGCGAGTAGCGCCTTTGCGGTCAATCAGATCCACACAAGGATGGCCGTTGATTAACGTCCGAAGATGATTGTTTTGCGCGATGATTTCGTATTGGTTCCACTGGCCTTGGCGAACATGTTGTTTGGCCGATTTGTCCCACAGCAAACCGCGACCATGTTCTTCATAGAGTTTTCCCCACCACCCAGCTCCAATGTCCGCTTGGTATCCGGAAACTTCGTCGTCATGAGACTTGCTGCGAAACTGAATACCGCTGTTGCCCGCGTTGTCGACCAGCTTTACGTCGACAGTCAATCGGAAATTGTCCGCCGAAAGATCGCTGACGATCCATTCGTTTCGCTTGAGGCCCTCGGTTCGGCCGACCAGTTCTCCGTTTTCGACTGACCAGAGTCCGTCGGTTCCTGTCCATCCAGTGAGATCCGTGCCGTTAAAGAACGTGGAGGCATTCTCTGGCGTTGCTGCCATCGGCGTTTGCTCTTTGCCACGCAGGTAGGCGACGAGCGATCGCACTTGATGAGGCGTAAATTGTTTTAGCTGGTCATCGGGCATCATCGATTTGTCGCCTAGGCGACGGTCGTCGATCTCGTCGATTGGAACGACTACCAACGCATCGGTTGTTTGAATGCTAACCGAGTTTTTGTCTTCGGCTTTGACCAATCCACTGACGATCCGGCCATCCTCTGTCAGCAAGACCGTGGGTTGGTATTCTTTGGCCATCACGCTGCTGGGATCGACAATGTTGCTGAGCAAATAGTCCAAATTCGCTCGGTTCGATCCCGTCAAATCAGGCCCCACTTTGAAGCCGACTCCGTACAGCGTGTGACATTTCATGCACGTGTTTGCAAAAACGGCTCGGCCGGTTTCCAGTTCAGCTTGGGGGTGATCAGTCGATTCGATCAGTGATTTGTATTCGGCGATCAATTTCAATTTGTCGCCGGCGGATTCGCGTGCGGCGCCCCAGACGCGTTTGAGTTTCGCATTGACTTGTTTGTCGTTTAGGAACTGAAGTTGCATGACAAGGTCGGCGGTCAGATCAGCGCCGGGAATTTTTTTTGCTTCGATTGCATCTAGCAGGGTGCTGGCTGGTCCAGGACGCGAACAAAGTGTTCCCAGGGCTATTCGACGTTGGTCGGGCGTTAGCCCCGAATAGGCTGCCAGCAGTGAAGGTGCGACCGATGCATCGTCGAATTGCGCAAGACCACGAATGGCAGCCTCGCGAAGAGGAGCAGCGTCGGCAAGCAAACGTGTTAGTGTTGGCACCAGTCGGCGGTCGTTCGCATCAAGCAAAGACTGCAGGGCAGTGGTTCGGGCTGCGATGCTGCCCGATGGATCAACGATTTGTGAACGCATCGTTTGCATCGCGGCCGGGTCCCCAAAGGTCACACCAAGCGCGGTCGATTGCAATCTTACTTCGCTGTTCTCGCTGGCCAAAAGCGATTTGGAAACGTCACTCCAGATCGGCGGGGCCTCGACCTTGCGTTGGCCTTGGAGAGCCGTTCGGATTGCTTTTAGATAGGTCAGTTTCAGCGCCGGAGTCGCGGCATCACCCAAGCCCTTGACCAGTACTTCCAACGACGATTCGGACCCGCCACTGCCGATTCTTCGCAACATGAATTCTCGCAATAACGGTATCCGTTCGCCTGCGGACATTGCCAGCGCCAGGGCTCGAAACGGATCGACTTCGGCGAGCGGTTCGGCGGCATACCAGTACATCAACGGCAGGTTATGGTCCGTTGCGTCCTGGGCGTGTGACGTCAGTGATTTCAGCAGATTCCATCGTGATTCCGGCGGCAATTTCTGAGTGGCTGATGTCAAGTAGAGTCGCACGATCGGCGACGGATCGGTGGCGGCCATCGACGCAAACTTTGCAAGCTGATTTGCCGAAGGTTGGTCGCCAGCGGTCTCCATCGCCAGTTGGACGGCCCAACCGCGAACATAGGCACTCGCATCATCGCAGAGCTTAGTCGAAAGATTTTTGTGCAGTGATTTGGTTACATGCAAAGCCCAGGCCGCACGCAGTCGACGTGTATCGTCATCATGGCTGATCGCGACTTGCGTCAGTCGCGTGATTGCTGCGGCGTCGATTGGTCGTTTGGCGGCACGCTCTTGAAGCACGCGTCGGCTGTGACGCACGTACCAGTCGTTTGGATGCAGGACCATTTCGGCGAGCTGCAAATCGCTGGCTTTTGCAAGGTCCACCGTCGGTGCGGCGAAACCTTGGTCGCCGTAACTGATTTTGTAAATCCGGCCGTTGGTGCGGTCGTGCAAACTGGTTTTGCCATGGTGGCAGGCTTGCATGTCGTACCAGTCGATCATCCACGCGTTGCCGTCAGGCCCGTAACGCAGGTTCAAAATTTGTGATGCATTGTCACGAGCGAGCAGAAAGTCTGGTCCATGCGATCCCACGTAACCAGAACCGTTGGGTTTCAGAATGTCGACGTTCAATCGTTGGCCATGAATGTTGTTCATGAAAATCTGATCGCGGTATTTCTGTGGCCAACGATCGCCTAGGTAGATCATCGCACCGGCATGGGCGTGACCACCGCCGGCTGAATTCGATTTGCTGTTGCCGCCATGCGGAGTTGCACCCAGGTAATGCAAGTGATCGGCAATGGTGACGATATCGCGATAAGTATGCGGATTGAAATGCCGCCCACCTTGGCGTTGATAACGGGCGCCTTGGATGATGTGGTAGAGGTGCGGAATCACGCAGGCAGTAATAAACGCTTGGCCGTGGTCATTGAAATCGACGCCCCATGGATTGCTGGTTCCGTTGGCAAACACATCAAATTCGTGCCGCGTCGGATGGTAACGCCACACACAGCAGTTCAGCGGAATGCGATCGGCATCGGGAGTGCCTGGCTTTCCGACTCGCGAATGCGTGAACACGCCGTGGCATCCATACAGCCAGCCATCGGGGCCCCAGATAAAGGCGTTCAGTGTTTCGTGTGTGTCTTGCAATCCCCAGCCATCGAGCAAAATTTCGGGTTCGCCGTCGGGGACATCGTCACCGTCTTTGTCGGGAATGAACATCAGATACGGCGCGGCTCCGACCCAAACGCCACCAAAACCGACTTCTAGTCCGCTGACTAAGTTCAAGCCTTCGGCAAACACTTTGCGGCTGTCCAGCGATCCGTCACCGTTGGTGTCTTCAAAAATCAAAATCCGGTCGCGGCCCGTGTCGCCCTTGGCTCGCACGGGATACTCGTACGCTTCGGCGATCCAGACTCGGCCGCGGTCGTCCAGTGCCATCGCGATTGGTTGTTTGACGGCGGGTTCCGAAGCGCCGACCGTGACATGGAACCCATCGGGAACTTTCATCTCAGTGGCCGCTTGCTGGGCACGAAGACCCGAGTGCGGGTACTCGTCGGCCGTGAGCGCGACCAAAGAAGGTGTCGGACGTGCAGGACGATTGGCGTGTAGCAAAAAATTGTCAAAGTTGACGTGCCCCCATCCGCCCTTGTGTTCGTCGACAATCCGAATTCGAATCTCTTTGCCGACATGACCTCGCAAGTCCACGACGACACGACGCATGGTTTCGGTTTTCGTTCCATTGACCTGAAAGAACACTTTTCCGGTGTCTTGGCGAATTAGTTCAACGCGCGTTGTGTCATGTTGACCGCCGTTGGTAAGAAATGATCCGTACGGCTGCGAAACGACGAAAGGTTCCGAGGTCAACGTTCCGGTTCGTTCGTCACCAAACTTTTCGAATCCGCCGATCCAAAAATCGCCCGAATGATTGCTGGGCATCGAGCTGCGACGTACCTTGGCTAGGTCGCCTTTGATCGGCTGGCCTTCAAATCCGTCGCCGGTTGCGGTCCAGTCGGCCAAGGTCCCAAGTTCGAACCCTAGATTCAGGACACGTCCGTCGCGCGACTTGGGACGCTCACCTGCGTCAGCGTTTCGTTCACCAGCAGGTCGTTTCGAAACAGGTGCGTCGACAAATTTGCCGTCCGGCTTTTTGATGCGCAGATAGTCGATCGCAAACATGTGTGATTTAGCGGCCTTGGGATTTGCACCGATAATCTGCACGCCAAGAGTATGCTTGTTTCCTTGAACCGACTGCTTGGGAAACGAAAGCACTCCAGTCGTAATGACGCTGGTTTCGTACAGATCGATCGGATCGCCCAACGGTTGGTCGTCCAAAGACAATTGCACGACGCCGTAGTCCTTGGCACATGTCAACACGACATCCAGATCGACGACGCCCGTGAACGCTGGAAGCTCGAGCGTGAGCGTGTCGCCAGGTTTCGCACCGGTCCACCACAATTGTGATTTGCCGCTCCAGCTGTCGCCGTTGAATCGAGACATGTCCTGCGCTTTGGTAGCACCACCGGTTGTGCGTCCCTTCAACGATTCGCCTTCGATGGCACCCTCGACACGAGCCGTCTTAACGTTGACTTTTGACTTGGGACCTCGCAGCGCTTTTGCTCCGTTCATCGAAGGCAATTTGGGGCCCGTGTAGACGCGTGGTTGGGCGGCCTTCCACTGCTCGGGGGTTGCTGGCGATGTTTTGTGAGTCAGAACGTGGGCGCCTTTCATACCGCCAAGAACGATGTCGGTCAGCCCATCCGCATTCACGTCCGTGACGGAAACTTGACGACCAATACCTGCGTCGCCGTCGGCGAGATAAGGGACCCAGTCAACGCCATCGTCAGCTCGCACCAGTTTGAACCAATAGACGACCGCGCCGGCATCCCACATCGGGCTTTGTTTGTGGTGGGACCAGTACGTCTTGCCGGTCACGATGTCTTTGAGTCCGTCGCCATCTATGTCGGCAAGGGCGACCGAATGGGGCTCGCTAAACAGGACGCCGTATTTGTTTTCCGAAGGGTGCGATCCCATGATCTGATGTCGTTTGAAAGTGAACGCATCGCCGTCGGTGACTTGTTCGTACCAGGACAAACCAAATTCGTGGGCGCGTTCGCTGGTGATGACGTCGTTGTCCCCGTCTCCATCGACGTCGTAGGCATGCATCTCTGCGCCGCCGTATCCGACAGTCAGTTTCACAGGGTGATGTTTCCAGCGTGAAGCATCTGCCTTTGATGGCGGTTGTTCGTACCAACCGCCCGCGTGAATGATGTCTTGTCGTCCGTCGCCGTTGATGTCCCCGATGCCCAGTCCGTGACCAAACTTCTTGGCGGTCACTTGCTGCGAAATCGGATGAAAATCCCAGGTGCCCAGTGGGTCACTGGAGTCGATGGTTGCAAAACCAAAGAATCCATCGCGAGTGCACACGAGTTCGGGTTGTTCATCGCCCAGCAGGTTGATCAGTTGCGGAGACTCGTTGGATACCCAGTCGAAAACTTGATGCTTCTTCCAGTGTTTCTTCAGCCCATCTGCTTTTGGATTTTCGTAGACGTACGCAGGCGTGCCAGGAAAACCGACCACGAATACGTCGTTGAATCCGTCTTTGTTGAAGTCGTGAACCCAAGAAAAAAAGTTGTCGGCGTAGCGATTCACATCCTGCTTGACCGGCTTGTAAATCTCATGCTTTGCTTCGTAATCCGGTCCAGCAAACCAGTACGGTCCGTAGACGATGTCGGCCACGCCATCACCGTTGATGTCGCCCGCATTGGCGCCTTCGGAAAAATAGGTGCCAGTGAGTTGCTTGGATTCGAATGAGTGAATCGTTCGCTCATCCGCGTTTGTCCCCGCGACGGCAAGGATGCAAACAGACGCTGCGAAAGCTCGAAGAGCAAGCATGAGAGAGCCTTGAGAATTGACTTAGGTGGGGTGTCGTACGTCGATGGCAGAACGCGATGGAGTGATCGAGTTTGCTTTATCCAGATCACGTCATCCAAGGGGGGACCCGGGACTTGATCGGCTGATGCCATAGCAAGTGTCTGGTCATACCAGACTAGCGAGATCTTAGTCCGTAATCAATCAATGAGGTGGACTTGTTCACCATTCTTGTAAATGCGACCTCGGCTGGTATGATGAGACGGCGGCGAGCTTCGAGCTCCAAGTCTTAATTCTTTTGGACCGACTGGGACCAAGAATGGTCGAAGCAAGCACTTCCACGCAAACCGTTTTTCAGAAAATGTTGCTGAATGTTCAGTCGGGAATTTGGGAGACGGGAGCCAAGATTCCAAGTGAACGATCGCTGATCGATCAATTTGGTGTCAGCCGAATTGCGATCCGCGAAGCCCTTTCGATGCTGAGGGGCTTGGGCGTCCTGGAGATCAATCACGGTCAACGAACTCGCGTCAAAACGGTTGACGCTGTCACGTTAGGCCATTTGTTGCCGTTGATGCTGTCGAGCGGCGGACAGCAAACGTTCGACCAAGTCTTTGAAGTGCGGCTGGCGATTGAATCTCAGACGGCATCGCAGGCCGCCAGGCGACGGACTTCGGAGCAGCTTGAACGTCTGAAAGAACTCTTGGCAAGTTTCCGCGATGCGATGCGGAACGATGGCAACACAAATGCTCAGGCGATTGATCTTGAGTTTCACTTGGAGATTGCCCGAGCGACTGCCAATCCACTTTTTCCCGTGTTGTTAGAAGCTCTCGCAGGCTTTGTGTCGTTTGCACAGAAAGCAAGTTGCCAAAACGATTCGGAACGCAGCCAGCGTGCCGTGCTGGCGCATGAATCCATCTTCGAGGCGATTCGCGATGCTGATGCGGACCGAGCGCGTGTGGAGATGGAGTCTCATTTGCGATATAGCATGACCCGAAAGATTCGTCCCGACGAACCGCTTTTTGACGACAGCGATCCATCAGCGCACTGATTGAATTACTTGCCAAATCACTGATCCGCTTACTGAACGACCATGCGCACCAGAGCAACTCATCCGATCCCGAGTCAATCGCGCCGAAGCTTTCTCGCCAGCGCAGGCGGTGGAATGGGCATACTTGCCTGCGCGTCGCTTGCGCAATCCAACGAAGCAGCGATCGAGGGTATCCGCACGCATTTTGCTCCTCGGGCAAAACGCGTGATCTGGTTGTTTATGCATGGTGGTCCCAGCCATGTGGATTTGCTGGACCCCAAGCCTGCGCTCGCCAAGTACGGCGGCCAGCCCTTGCCAGACAGTTTTGGCAACGTGATGACGCGCCGCGACGTAAAAAAAAATCCGCTCTTGGCACCCCTTCGCCGGTTTCGCCCACGCGGGCAATCGGGTTTGGAAATCAGTGATTTTTTGCCGCACATTGCGCAGCATGCCGACGACCTTTGTGTGGTTCGTTCCATGCACGGTGATAGCGTCAATCATCCGCAGTCGGTGTATCAGATGAATACGGGCAGCATTCTGATGGGCAACCCGAGTGTCGGGAGCTGGGTGGCGTACGGTTTGGGTTCGGAAAATCAAAATATGCCGGCATTTGTGGTGCTTCCTGATCCGGGAGGAGGACTCAAGGGCGGGCCGCCAGCTTGGGGGAACGGCTACCTGCCAGCGTCGTACCAGGGTGTCACGATGCGACCGGGGGCTTCGCCGATTTTGGATCTGCAGCCGCAGCCGGGGGTGAACGCCGAACAGCAACAACGCGATTTGTCGCTGATCCATAAATTCAATCAGCGGCATTTGCAGCAGCGTGATGCGGACAATCGGTTGGCAGCTCGCGTTAAAGCGTACGAGCTGGCGTTTCGGATGCAAACAGAAGCTCCCGAGTTGGTCGATTTGCAAAATGAAACGCAACACACGCAGCAGATGTATGGCATCGATCAAAAGGAAACGCGCGAGTTTGGCGAACGATGTTTGTTGGCGCGGCGCATGATCGAAAGCGGAGTGCGTTTTGTGCAACTCTATTCCGGCGACACCAATGGATGGGATGCACACGCGGACGTCGAAAAGAATCATACGGAGTATTGCCGACGGACTGACAAACCGGTCGCGGGTCTTTTGCAGGATTTGAAGCAACGTGGATTGATGGAAGACACGCTGGTGATTTGGGGCGGCGAGTTTGGGCGAATGCCTATGAGCGAGCAGGGGAAAGGTCGTGATCACAACCCTTGGGGATACAGCCTCTGGATGGCCGGTGCCGGCATCCGTGGCGGACGAGCGTACGGTGCGACCGACGAAATTGGACTCAGGGCGGTTTCGGACAAAGTATCGGTCACTGATTTTCATGCAACGTTGTTGCACCTGCTCGGGATCGACCACTACCAACTCACTCATTTTCACAACGGACTGGACAAACGATTGACCGGACCGGACGAAGCAAAGCCAATTCAGGGGCTGATCAGTTGATGCAAACGCGACTCAATCCCCTAGCCAGAATTCGCGGCACGAGTGTGTTTCCGATGCTGCTGTTCATCGGTGCGGTGTCCACGTTGGTGGTTACGCCGCTGCGTCCACTTGCTGCCAGCGATGGCGAAGCGAAGTACGTCGAATTGCCGATTGACGAATACGATCGCGACCATTGGTCTTTTCAGCCGCTGGAAAAAGTCGATGTTCCTGTGCACGCAGATTCGCAGTGGGGCAACAACGCGATTGATGACTTTGTGCTCAGCGTATTGCATCGTCGTGATCTCCGTCCGCAGCCTGAGGCATCGGCCACGACGCTGATTCGGCGTTTAAGTTTTGACCTGACCGGGCTTCCTCCGACTCCCGAGGAAATTCACGACTTCGTAAACGATGCGCACCCCGCTGCCTACGATCGGTTGGTCGATCGGCTATTGGAATCACCTCGGTACGGCGAACGCTGGGCACAGCATTGGCTTGATCTAGCACGGTTCGCAGAAACCGATGGGTTCGAGCACGATAAGCTGCGACCGAAGGCCTGGACCTATCGCGACTGGGTCATCAAGGCCCTGAATGACGACCTGCCTTACGACGAGTTTATTCGCCGGCAGATAGCCGGCGACGAAATGTATCCCGGTGACCAATCAGCGGCGACGGCGACGCGTTTTTGTCTTTCGGGGCCCGACATGCCGGACATCAATTTGTCCGATGAACGGCTGCATACCGTATTGAACGAAATGGCTTCGACGGTCGGGGAAGTCATTTTGGGATTGCAGGTCGGTTGTGCGCAGTGTCACGACCACAAGTACGACGCGGTTAGTCAAGCGGATTTCTATCGTCTTCGCGCTGTCTTTGAACCCGCCGTCCAGCTGAAAAAGAATCGTTCGCTTTCGATGCTTCAGGAGTCATTTCCCTACAAACAAGCCAGCCACCTGATGCTTCGAGGCGATTTTCGTAGCCCCGGCCCGAAGATTCAGCCTGGCGTGATTCGCGTTGTTTCGTCAAAGACAAACCGCTACTCGCCCGCACCATCGGAAACCTCATCGGGCCTGCGAACGGCGCTGGCAAACTGGTTGGTGTCTCCCGAAAATCCATTGACCGCGCGAGTCATGGTGAATCGAGTGTGGCAGCATCACTTTGGCGTCGGAATCGTCAAGACACCCAGCGAATTCGGCGTCATGGGGGCCGACCCCAGCCATGCCGAATTGTTGGACTGGCTTTCGCTGGAGTTTATCCAGCAGGGCTGGAGTCTCAAATCGCTGCATCGATTGATCGTGTCGTCGGCTGCGTATCGCCAACGTAGTCGTCTGAGTAGTGACGCATCTTTGGTGCAAAAGGATAAGTGGCAAACGGCGTTGAAATCGGATCCCGACGCGCGGCTGCTTTCGCGGTACCCGCGTTGGCGATTGGAAGGCGAAGCGATTCGCGATGCCATTTTGGTTGCGTCGGGGCAGGTCAACTTCAAACCCGGCGGTCCGGGAGTGCGTCCGCCCCTGCCAAAGGAACTGGTCGGCACGTTGCTCAAGAATCAATGGAATGTGACCAAGGACAGTGCAGAACACAATCGCCGTAGCATCTATGTTTTTGCACGGAGAAATCTGCGGTACCCGATCTTTGAAGTTTTTGATCGTCCCAGTGCGAATGCAAGTTGCTCTGCCCGAGGCGCGTCAACGACCGCACCTCAGTCGCTGCATCTTTTGAATTCTCAGTTCTCCTTGCGAATGTCCAAGTTAATGGCAGATGCGATCATGCAAGGCAGTTCAGCGAGGGAGCATCAGATTGAAGAAGTTTTCCGTCGTACGCTTGGTCGATCGCCCAGTGCAGCGGAGCATCAGGACGTCGTGGAATTTTTAGGTAACGCATCGTCTGACGACGAAAGCGAGTCGTCGTTGCGCGATCGGCTGTCACATCTTTGTTTGTCGCTGATCAACTGCAGCGAGTTTGTGGTTGTCGACTAGCGATTGACATTCGTTGGGGTGATTTGTGGATTGAACGAGCCGTGGTTTGGCTGGCACCGCCGGCGGGCGTCCGAAGGAGTTGCGTCTACTTCCAACGCAAATCAACCACGTGCGAACCGATTGCTTCGCCAGGTGGATCGACGAGCGGGGTAGCAACACCATCGATTTTTTTGACCACGCAGCGTGCTCTCCGGCGTTCGCGAGCGTCGGTCATTGTTGCCGGTAATCCCGGGTAGGCGGCACCGTCGGGATCCCAGGGATGAATGGTGATTCGCCATGTTCCGTCGACCGGGTGCGAAAGACAAAACGTAAGCGGCGATTGCGAACCGAGCATGGGATGCAACCCACGATCGGGAACGTAGCTTCGGTATCGCAGCCCGACGACGCGTGCCGCTCCATCGGCGTCTTGTGCATCATGCTGCGGAATTGCCCAGTCATCGACAGACAGGTTCCAGTCATCCAATGTGCAGTCGTCCGTGGCAGAACGCAGGCGGATCTCGATCCGCGATGTACTGGCGTCGATTAATCGCGAACCGCCACGTTCTTGAGTTGCAACGTCGCCAACTAGGGGCCAGAACTCAATCGCTCGGCGGATTTCTAGTTGCATCTGTCCAAGCACGCACGTCGTCATCAGCAGATCTTTGTCCCGGAGCAAATGGTTGACCAGCGGCGGCTGAAGCCCAAACCCAGTTTTATCAAGATCAGCCAGGACTTCTTTGAAGTCTTGGTGTAGAAAAAATGGCAGCGAGAACCGTTGGTGAAGCTCGTCGCGCCAATCGATCAGCGGATCTTGGCAAGGATGGTCAGCAAGCATCGCGGCGACCGAACGCAGCAGCGCAGCGAGCGACGCCGTCGTTTCCGCCGAAGGCCCCATCCGCAAAGCACGAAATTCGACCAGGCCCTGCTGTCCGCGTGAACCCAGGAACGGATTCCAAAGTTTTTCGATGTTGATTTCCGAGCGATGCGAATTCCCAGACGGGTCCGCCAAAAACGGCGACAAAGTACCCCAGATGGTCTCAGGCGTGGGATTGTCGATGCGACGTAGCAGTGCAAGCGACAGCGAAAGTTCTGACAGCGCGCCCCGCACACCTTCGTCCACGCGCGGGGCCTGACTGGCCGGGCCTACCGATTCGAATGCGTGCAAGTACGACAGCGACGGATGCCGATTGAAATAGTGGACCAATCCAGGCAACAAAATCGGTTTCGTCAAAAACGGGCTGGCTTCAGGACTCGGGCCTCCCAACGTAATTTGCCCACCTCCGCCCGAATCACTTTCGTCACCGTTGTACTGCAGACGATACGACGACAATCCTTCGGCCACGGTTGCCGCATCCAGGCGCCGTAGGTCTTGTAAAAGATCGGCTGCATGCGCGGCCGGAGCCATGTTGATTTCGATAACGGCGGGGTCTGCTGTCACTGTCATCCAAGCGATATCGTCATCTACCGGCGGCGGGTAGCCGCACAGAATTAGCGCAGGAACACCAATCGATCGTGCAGCGGCTGACAATGCTGCAAGCAAACGTTCAAACAAGGCCGTCTCTTTGATCGCAGGAAGCTCGGCTCGCAAACAGCCATCCTCCTTATTGTCAAAGCAAATCAAATAGTGCCCTTCGCCAGACAGCGAATCGACCACCTCAGCATCTTTGACCCGTTTGCGATGCACTGATGGACGGGCCAGAAGCGGTTCCGTCTCGCCGCAGATCGTCAGCGGTTCGTTGTCGACTCGAAAAACAACGCGATGCTGCAATGGAGAATCAAGAACTGCCGCGGCAAAACCGTCGGCCGTCAGTGTTTGCGAAAGCGCTTTTGCCAGCTGTTCCGGAGCTGGCGCCGATGTCGGCTCGGACAGAAATGGATCCGGCGGACCCTCCCAAACCGGCTGGCCGTCACGCCTGGTGTACAAGCCAAAACTCCATCGCGGCAGTGGTTCGCCGCCGTACTGTCGTCCGACGCTACGCACGACCGCGGCACCGCTTGCGTCCTTAGCTAGTCGAGCCAGAATCTGGTGCGCGCGTTCTTTTTTGTCGTCACCCAACGCGTCAAAGAGCCACTCGGGCTGCTCCGACATTCGATCGGTATACGTTGGCTCGGCGCCCACCCAAATGCACTGACCCGATCGAATCAAATCTTCGTCGTGTGCCTTCAGAGCCAGTATCACATCGTCATCAACAGTCATTGCGAATTTACTTCACGACCAAGGGAGTATCAAAAAGGTCCCCTCGCCCGTTAATATCCCGCCTGTTGATATCTTGGGAACCGTCAACCCAAAATAATGCACGCTAAGCGATACTGGTATCCCCACTTGATCAATCTTAACGCTCTGCCAATCTTCACACTCGGGAATCGCACACTGTGACTGGGGCCCGGCGTGTACCGCAGCGATCGGGAGCGGATAGCTGCTTTGACGTTCAAGACGACTAACGGCGTAGAAGCGCCCGTAACGCTCGTATGCCCGCAACGCGCGGCGGCCAAAGAAGTCGAAGGGCCGTCGCTGGGATAGCTTTTTGAACAGCTGCCTCCGGATTGCTCAAGCGTCGTAGTGTGTTTGGATAAACTCGAATACCAGTCTCGGGCTGGCTACCGAATACGGAGTGTTGTCCAGACGTATCAGCGGGACGTGTCGGTGCCCCGCGACCGCGATCGCAGCCAAAGCCGCCGCCGCAGGATCGGTTTCGTAGATGACGGTTGGCTTCGCAGTCATCACTTCGCTGACCGAGTGTTCGGCCAGCTTGGGATAACGCTCCGCGACTTTCTCCAACACATCTCGTTCGGTAAAAATTCCGACCAGCTTTTCATCATCGATGACCAGCAGGCTGGATTCCTTTGATTCATACAGCGACTGGATCGCGTGCCGAATCGTATCAGTCGGTTTCACTTGAGCAAACGGCTGCGATCCAAAGACGTCAGCAGACTCTTCGGCCAACGCAAGTTGCAGTTTGCTCTCGTAGTCGATGGGGTCGTAATTGCTGAGCGGGTCTTCGTAAGTCGACGAATCCGACTGAGTGAGGTCATGATTCATGGTTTAAGCTCCTTCGCGTTGTTGCATCCACGGCGTGCTTCCCAGCCGCTGAACAGTGACTTGAGTGGCAAAGCAATCCGCCACATATTCCGCTACTCCACGCTGTCCAGTAATGCCAATCAGTTTTCCATCGTCGTCGATGACGCAAACGAATCGAACGCCATCTTGTTGAATCGCGTCCCAAACATGTTCGATGGGATCGGCATGATTGACCGAAAGAAAAGTAGGGTCGGCGAAGTCTTGGACCGGACAGTTATCCAGAGAAACGCCTCGCGCGAGTAGTTTGATGATGGACTGCTCGGTGAAGATCCCTATCGGATGTTGCGAATAGTCGACGATGACAGCGCAGCCAAGCGAGTGAGCACGCATTTGTGCGATAGCGGCACGAACCACCGTACCGGGCTGTACAACAATTGCTTCGCGCGTCGCCAAGGCGCTGACGGGGGTGGACGCTAAATCCTCTTTGAAGCTCAACATGGCTTGATCCTTTCTTCGATGAGAGGAATCAAATCATTAGCAGATGACGTGCCAAATTGGACTCACGCCACCATGCGTAATCGGCCGCGATTCGAATGGCTAGCTCTGGTTCAATGAATCGGACGAAAATTTCCACGCAATATTTGGAATCGTTGTCGTCGCGTTTTGTTTGAGAGAACCTTTCACGGCATTTACCTGCACAACAAATGTGCGGCGGTGCTTTCTTTGGCGGCAAAAATTACCCGTCAAACATCACGCGAAGAATCGCATCGATTCGCCAGGCTTCGATTGCAGCTCAGTATGCAGCTCAGTACGCAGCCTACCAATGACCTGCCGAAGTGAATTGCGAAGTGTGCGATTTCGTCATTCCAGAATTAATGCCCTGCCAAGCTTCGGGAGATCGAGTTGGACGGAGTGGCACTGGGGGGCGGCACTGGGAGTGCGGTACCGAATGATCGATCAAGACCAGATACCAAACTACGTATGTGTTCGGACCGGCGCAGGAACACGGGCGAGTTGCTTTGAGCGAGTGGTTGTGAGCCACTCGAGCTGCCAACACGCAATCCGATTACTTGACCACGAACGTCTTGCGCACCTTCAAGCGACCATATCGGTTCTCACCAATGACCCACGCTTGCGAGTTTCCGCGGTCTTTCAGCAGGCCTGCGGGAATGGTCACACTGCCATTCATACGATCCTTGTCGGTCGGGTAGACCATCGCTTGGGCGTAGCTGTTCTGATTGCTTCGGAAGTAAACCATGATCACCTTCATGTTGTCCGATGTGAAGCGAAGCTCCCACGGTTTGCCTAACGTCACATCCTGTTGACGTAACGTGACATCCAGATTGCAAATCGAGAACTCGCACGCTTGGCTTTCCGATCCGTCCGCAAGAACGCAGTGGGCGGTGTAGTCGCCGCATTCGGCTAACAAACGCTGAACCACGCCCTTTTGGGTCACCGGAATCTCTTCGACCGGTAAATCGCCACGCTTGATCACCAGGGACTCAATGCCAACATCGTCGCGATCCATCAGGTTGAATTTGACCGCCTGTCCTTTTTGGTAAGCCACCCAATCGCCGCGGTCCAGTAGCAGGACTCGATTGATCGTGGGCGTAGCAGAATCTTCAGCATAGTTGGGAAACAGAAATCGATCGGCGCGGTTGCCGTTTCGCCAAGCGTCGAAGTCCGTGATGCGTGACAGTTTGCGGTTCCGCGCCGCGAGGTGCTGGTCGAATTTTGCCGCTGTACGATTGCTGTTCAGCGTCGTTGGCGGACGACTTTCTTCCACTCGAACATGTGTGACGGTTCCTTCATCGTCTCGGGTCACGTCGGTGACAATTTCGATGTGCGAACCGCCGGAGGTTGTCTTGGGCGGTGTGAAAATGAGATCACCCACCTGGGTCGACTGAGCCGACTGCACTTTGACGATCTCCGTCCCTTCGCGATACGGAGGACCGTGCAAACGGCTGACGTACCAAATTCCGCACTGCAACGCATAACTGGTGTACGACGAGCATACTTTGCCGTAGTAGCACTCCGCATTGCTGACCTTGCCTCTCAAGTTCTCTGTATACAGCACACTTTCGGGATTCTCGACCGCGGCCAAAAACGTCTTCAAGAAAATATCAAAGCCGATATATCGGCCGACCCATTTGACGCTCGAATACGGAACGCCGGTGTACTGTGTCCCTTTCTCGAACACCCCGTTTCGCTTGGGCATGCCATCGGCGACCGGCGTCCATTGGACGTGCGACATCAAACCGGCAAACTCTACTGCTTGCTGCTGCCATTCTGAGGATTCATCCTGCTCAGAAAGCTTTGCGTTTCTCTCATCACCTTGAGCAGCGACGGCCCCAACGGACAGTAAAACCAGAGACATCAAGAAGCGGGGAGAACGAATTTCCAACAGACTTGTCATAAGGGCACATCGAAAATTGAAGGAACACAAACGCAACCAGAATTCGAGCCCCCATTCTACCAAGAAGCTGGACAGCAAACTTGCCACGGGGCACACGAATCTGCAATCCGATTCGCGCAAGAAAAGTTGTCCATGCATTGGGCAAGACGGATCTGCGTACTGAACAAATAGGCAAACGATAACGTTTGATTTTCTCAGGTCGTGAACGATCCATTTCGCATTACGTTTGCAACCAATCGATTTAGCGGCTCGAAAACTTGCTGGACGGCCGATTCCGGAATTCTCTTGGCGACGATCCGTTGAATAATTTGAATTGACGACTGAAATAGTTACTGTCGTTGAACCCGACTGACATTGCAATTTCAGTGATGCTCTGATCGGTTTGTTGTAGCAACTGGCAGGCTCGCTGCAGTCGCACGCCAATCAAGTACTTGATTGGCGGTGCGCCCATCGTGGTCTCGAACGTCCGAATGAAATTACGCCGAGACATACCAGAAATCTTCACTAGTTCATTCAGTGTGATTGGATTGGCGTAGTGCCTTTCGATATGCGAAATTGCATCGGCAATTCGTAACAACGACTTGCTTTGCGGATTTCGAGACTGGCTATAGCAACGCGAAAGAAAGGTCGCCAGTTGCAAAAGCGTGGTCGTCGCCATGGCTCCAAACCCGGGACGACGATGGGTTAGTTCTTGGTCCAGCTGGTCCACCAACCGGATCGTTTCGACGAGCTCGACGGGTGACAACTGCAGTCGACTGCTAAACATGTGACGCTTTCGCCACGCTGGCTCCAACGTAAAGAGTGCGTGGTAGCCCGGCAGTGAATGCAGATCGCTGAACGCCATCGGCAGTTCGTTGGAATCGAACAGCACATTGATCAGCCGTAGTCGATTCATGTTCAGATAATCATGCGGCCGATCGCCACCAATTACGAAGGTGTCACCCGTCGTCAGTTCGTAGGAGTCCTCGCCGGTGATATGAACTCCTTTGCCACCCGTGATGATCACGATCTCTGAAAATTCATGCGAATGAAGCCCGAAAGGTTTTTGCGGGTCGCGACGCTCCACGACGATCGGAAAGCCGTCTTCGTGGAACCAATCCTGCTTTCTGAGCTTGCGAATCACGAGAAAACCAAAGAGAAGGATCGGGGCAAAGGACTTGGCACTATTGTGCTAGTGAGTGACACGATCGTCAAGGTTTGGCCTGTGTCGTTCGGATAGATTGTGGATCTCGCAACTGTACTGCCGGATGCGTGGAACCCATTGGATGCCCCTGATACGGACTCGCGCAATGACGAACTCAGCCAATATCGAACAGGCTTTCCAGCTTGCCTGTGAACAGTACGAATCACTTGGCGTGGATGTGAAGGCAGCGCTGGACACGCTGCGTCGCGTCGCGATCTCGGTTCATTGTTGGCAGGGTGACGACGTGGCTGGATTTGAAGGAGACGACGGCGCACTTGGTAACGGCCTTGCTGTGACGGGCAACTATCCAGGGCGCGCTCGCACTCCTGGTGAACTCCGCAGCGATTTGGAACTTGCGTATTCGCTGATCCCTGGCAAACATCGCTTGAATTTGCATGCTTTGTACGGCGAGTTCGACGGACCGGTTGATCGAGATGAAATTGGTGTCGATCATTTTCAAGGTTGGATCGATTGGTCGAATAGTCAGGGTGTGAGCTTGGATTTTAATCCCAGCTACTTTTCACACACCAAAGCATCGGATGGATTCACGCTTGCGCACGCGGATTCAGGCATTCGTCAATTTTGGATTGACCATGGTATTGCTTGTCGCAAAATTGCCGCGGCGATGGGACGCGCACAGGGCAATGCTTGCGTCAACAATTTCTGGGTGCCAGACGGTTACAAAGACACACCGGCGAATCGAAAGGCACCGCGCGAGCGACTCGCTGCATCGCTGGATGCAATTTTTGCGGAAGCCTTGTCGCCAAGCGAGACTTTGGACGCGGTAGAGTGCAAGTTGTTTGGAATTGGAAGTGAAAGCTACGTGGTCGGTTCGCACGAGTTCTACATGGGGTATGCGATTTCGAGGAACAAAGTGTTGTGCTTGGACGCGGGGCACTTTCATCCAACGGAAGTGATTTCGGACAAGATTTCTTCGGCGCTAATGTACGTGCCAGAATTGCTGTTGCACGTTAGCCGCGGCGTTCGTTGGGACAGCGACCACGTTGTGACTTACAGCGATGAACTGCAGGCGATCATGCAGGAGATCGTTCGCGGTGACTATCTTGATCGTGTTCATATCGGGCTGGATTTCTTCGACGCCAGCATCAACCGTGTCGCAGCGTGGACCATTGGAACTCGCAATGCACTCAAGGCACTGCTGGCGGCTTTGCTGGAGCCCACCGAAAAGCTGCAGCAGTTGGAGCGAGAGGGAGATTTCACCGCTCGCTTGGCTCGGATGGAAGAACAGAAGACGATGCCGCTGGGGGCCATTTGGAATCACTATTGCCAGTCATCGGGAGTTCCGGTTGGCGCAGAGTGGCTTGAAAAGGTTCAGCAGTACGAGCATCAGGTGATGTCCAAGCGCAGCGACGTATCGGCAGCGGTATAGTCGAATTGTGAGACCGCCTCGCAGGCCGTCTTTTGCACTCCACGTAGGCCGGAAGCCTATCTCACAAAACCAATCAGGCGAGACTATTGATGAGCGAAGACAATTCAGATTCAGGCGGAGAATTTGAACGCGAGAGCGTGCCTGATTCGGCGTTATTGGGATCGGGTAAATTTTGGGGCATGTATGCAGGGGAGCACGCAGCCGGTACCGAGTTTATGATCGGACCGCTATTTCTTGCTGCAGGTGCCAGCCTGTCAGACCTGATCCTAGGTTTACTGCTTGGCAACATTCTGGCCGTGTTGACGTGGCGTTTTTTGGTCGTGCCGATTGCGATGGCCAAGCGTATGACGTTGTACTACCAGCTCGAACGCATCGCAGGCGGGGCACTGGTCAAGTTTTACAATCTGGTCAACGGGTTGCTGTTCTGTTTCCTGGCCGGAGCGATGGTGACGGTGTCTGCCTCTGCGGTTGGGGTTCCGTTTGGAATCACGTTTGACGTTCCCGATAGCATGTTCGGACTGAGCAATGCTTCGTTTACCGTGCTGGTTGCCATTGTGGGAGTTGTCATCGCGGCAGTTGCGGCGGGAGGATACGAACGCGTCGCACGCTTCGCCAATATCGCCGCTCCCTGGATGATCGGTGTCTTTGCGGCTTGCGGAATTGTGTCGCTCGCGCAGATGCACGCTACCAATGTGGCGGCACTCTCGGAGGGCAAGTTTTGGAGTGATGCGGTCGCGTTTGTCCAAGAGAAGAACGGACCTGCTGAATTTGGGTTTTGGAAGATCGTGGTGTTTGCTTGGCTGTGCAATGGAGCCATGCACTTTGGGATGGCAGACCTCTCGATTTTTCGATTTGCAAAGAGCAAAGCTTCCGGATGGGCCCCTGCAATCGGAATGTTTCTTGGTCACTACATGGCTTGGATTGCCGCCGCGTTGTTGTTGGCTGCTTTGATTAAACTTCAGCCCGAATTGGCCATGGGTGATGATGGAAAGGTCGTCGCAAACCCTGGTCTGCTTGCCTATCAATCGCTTGGCTGGGCCGGAATCATCTGCGTCGTGATCGCTGGTTGGACAACAGCGAACCCAACGATCTATCGCGCCGGGCTTGCGTTTCAAGGCGTGATGCCAAACAGTTCGCGGACCGCCATGACTTTGGTTGCGGGGATTGTCGCGACCATCGCCGGTGCTTTTCCGAACCTGTCGGCTCAATTGCTCGGTTTCGTCGGCACGTATGGAACGGTTCTTGGTCCGATGGGTGCTGTGATCTTCGTCGACTTTTATCTGATCAAAAAATTCGGCCTGCGAGACGAGTATGCGAATCAGAGCGGAACACAAGTCAACGTCGCCGTGATGATTGCATGGCTACTGCCCGTCGCGGTTGGGCTGTACCTGATTTTTGCGCAGGGTCTGTTTGCTGCTTACGCGGTGATCCCCTGTTGGGTCGCTTGCGGAGTCCTCTACTTGGTGATCAGCAAATTTACGCAGAACACTTCGGCGGCGGGGCACGCTACGCCGGAGACATTCGGTTCAGCATCGCCAACATCAAGTGACAATCCTTATTTACCGCCATCAGACAATGCTCTGTAAGCGTATGTAGTTTTCGCGAAACAAATTGTCCGAGCAATACACGCATACACGAAATCATTCTATGAATAACATCGCCAAAATCGTCTCACTGATAACACTTGGTCTCGTCGTGATTCCATGCCTCTTGTTCTTTGTCGGCGCCATCGGGCTTGATGCGGTGAAGTGGACCGCACTGGCGGGCACGATCGGCTGGTTCATCGCGACGCCCATGTGGATGAGCCGCGAATTGCCGGTAGATGCGGGCGAAGTTGAGATCTAGATATCCGCTGTAAACACCCGGAAATGTTCGCTGACCTAAACACTCTATTTCACGCCCCCGACATGACTTCAAGATTGTTGCCTGCCCTGTTAATCGCCTTTCTGACGATTGGTTTTTCCTCGGCTCAAGACACCTCAGTTCATTCCCTCTCGAAGCCAGCCAGCGATGTTGACGGGAAAGCCGGTTTCGCGGCGATGATCAGTCGCGGATACACGCCGCTGTTTAATGGGCACGATTTGACCGGCTGGCGGAATCCCTATCCGCATGGCGAAGCGAAAGTCGTCGATGGCGAGATTCATTTGCTTGCTGACAACAAGTTCTTTTTGGTGACGGACAAGAAGTACACGGATTTCCGCGTGAGCATTGAAATCCATTTACCCGAAGGTCCAGCGAACTCAGGCGTGATGTTTCGCTGCCATGTCGATGAAGACGCGGCTAAGAGGAAAGTGTTTGGATACCAAGCGGAATGTGATGGATCGGATCGGCGTTGGTCGGGCGGATTTTTCGACGAGGCGCGGCGGCGATGGATATGGCCGAGTACGAAGGGACGTTCGCTGGATCAGTTTCTGACGCACGAAGATGAATCTAAGCAGTTCTTTGCTGCACCGCGCGTCCGCGACGCGCTCAACCGGAACGGTTGGAATCGCTACGAAATCACTTGCCTGAAAGATCTGATCACGATCGAACTCAACGGCGTCCAAACCGTTCGGTTTCGCGACGCAACCGATGCCAGCGGGTTCATCGGCATCCAGCATCATGGAGAAGAAGGTCAGACGTATCGCTTTCGCAATCTCTTCATCAAGCCTTTGCCTGAAATCCCGGCGCAGCAATTCGCTGCATTGACGCAGCAGAAGCCCGTTTCCGTCAAACGCATCAATGACAAAGTCACGCTGATTGATTTTGGGAAGGCTGCGTTTGGCAACATCGTGATGCCGGTCCCTCAGGGGCGTGGATCTGCGAACGTGCATTTCGGCGAAAAGCTCAGCGACGGACGGATCGATCAGAATCCGCCGGGAACGGTTCGCTATGGAGTGACGCCGATTCACAAAGGCGGCCAACGTGGTAACTGGATCGTGCCGGCGCCCGTGATCCCGCGAAATGTTGAACAGGCAGGGCTGATTTATGCAAACCCGCCAGCGGTTTTGACGCCGCCCCAGTGGCGATCCGTGATGCCGTTTCGTTGGGTCGAAGTCGAAGGGCTCGATCCGGATTATCCATTTGACTTGATTCGGCGCCGAGCAGCCTATTCGGCAACTTGGAATGACGACGCGAGTGCGTTTGAATGTTCCGATGAAACACTGAACCGCGTTTGGGAGCTTTGCAAATACAGCATCAAGGCAACCACGTTTGCCGGCGTTTATGTCGACGGTGACCGAGAGCGGATTCCGTATGAAGCCGACGCGTATTTGAACCAGATCAGTCATTACACGACGGACGACGACGTCACGATGGCGGCCAGAACATTTGATTGGTTGATGGAAAACGGTACGTGGCCGACCGAGTGGGCGCCGCACATGGTATTCATGGCGCAGGATCAGTGGATGTACTCGGGCGACGACGATTGGTTGAAGTACCGTTACGAGTCGCTGAAATCGAAAACGCTTTTGAATCGCAGCGGCGACGATGGTTTGGTTCGCAGTTCAAAGTTGGATCAAAATCGACACGACATTGTCGACTGGCCCAAAAAGGAACGCGACGGATTTGTGTTCACGGAAATCAATACGGTCGTCAATGCGTTTCACATCCGAGCGATCAAACAGATGGCCATGATGGCTCGCGCGATCGGCAAGAACCAAGACGCCGATGCCTTCGAGGATCGCGCCGAGTTGGCGAAAGCCGCTTTCCAAAAAGCTTTGTTTGACGAAGCCGCTGGAATCTATCGCGACGGTATTTGTACCGATCACAGCAGCATCCATGCCAACTTTTTCCCTCTGGCGTTCGGGCTGGTTCCGGCAGACGAAATCGCTGGTGTTGTTGCGTGGCTGAACGAACAGGACATGCAGTGCAGTCCTTATGCCGCTCAGTACTTTATGGACGCTCTATTTAGCCAGGGCAGCGGCCAAAAGGCGATTGACCTGATGCTCGCCGATGGCGATCGCAGCTGGAAGCACATGGTAGACAGTGGCACAACGATCAGTTGGGAGGCGTGGGACCTGAAATACAAGCCGAACCAGGATTGGAATCACGCCTGGGGCGCAGCACCGGCAAATCTGTTGCCGCGATTTGTGTTGGGAGCGCAGGCAACTTCGCCAGGTTGGACGACGGCGATGATCCGGCCGTGTCCCGGCGGGCTCGAACATGCTCGTGGCCGAATTCCAACGCCGCGCGGATCGATCGAAATCGAATGGAAAAATGAGTCGACGTTTTCCCTGGCGTTGACTCTCCCTGATGAAATGTCGGCCAAGGTCAGTCTGCCCGCAAACGAAGGGACCACAGGCGTCTTTGTCGATGGCGCGCCTGTTCCGGCGACAAAGGCGGGGAACCGCTGGCTGGTAGACGCCCCCGTCCAAGGGACAGTCACCGTCCTGGCTAAGTAGAAACTAACTCAGCTGTTTGGCGCGATACGCTCCAAAAAGCACTGAAAATCTAACCCAACAAACCCTTTGGCCAACATTGACAACTCCATCTCTCCTGCGAGCATCGCTTCTGATCGCAGCCATCGCAGCGACCCCTTGCATGGCGATCGAACCCGGGCATTTGCGTTGCGAGTACATTGAGAATCCGCTTGGGATCGACATCACACAACCCCGACTTAGCTGGCGGGTGACATCCGCGGATCGCGGTCAATCACAGGCTGTGTATCGAGTGATGGTGGCGTCGTCTCTTGAGAATCTAGCGAACAACAAAGGCGACCTTTGGGATTCTGGAAAGACTGATTCCGATCAAACGTTGTTCGTGCAATAGGCGGGTCAACCGCTCACGAGCCGGCAGGTCTGCTACTGGAAAGTTCAGGTGTTCGGCGGGATCGATGACGATCCGGTCGAGAGCAAGCCATCGTCATGGTCAATGGGATTGTTAGACGGCACAGATTGGTCTGCCGACTACATCAGCTTTCGCGATCAGACGCCGATTTCAAAGGACGTCTCGCAGCTTCACCTTCCCGCGGCGCGACAGTATCGCAAGGAATTTTCGGCGGGAAAAGTTGTCAAACGGGCGACGATTTACGCAACCGCTCTTGGCATCTACGAACTGCTTCTCAATGGGCAACGTGTTCGACGCCCTCTTCGCTCCCGGCTGGACCGACTACCGCAAGCGAGCCTACCACAACACGTATGACGTAACGAAGTTGATTCAGTCGAGCGAAAACGCGATCGCAGCGTAGGTCGCCGATGGTTGGTACAGCGGATATGTCGGTTTCGGCTTGCTCATCGGGATGGGCACCGAAAATACCGGGCGGTCGACGTACGGAAAAACGCCGTCGCTGATGTCGCAATTAGAAATTGAATATGCCGATGGCACACGTCAGATCGTTGGAACGCATGCGAGTTGGAAAGTCACCGACGAGGGGCCGATTCAGGAAGCCGACCTGCTGATGGGCGAAGCTTACGACGCTCGCAAAGAGATGACTGGATGGTCGTCGGCCGGTTTCGATGACGACAGTTGGCAGTTTGCGATTCTCGCCAAAGACAACGGCAATCTGACCGCCACGTTCTACCAACGTCGCAATCCGACAAAGCCGGGGCAGGGTGTCAAGAACCCTGGGCGAGGAAACGGAGTTCGGTTTCAAGCGTCCCAAACTGGAAGCGTTTCCTGGTGTTCCTGTTCGTGTGATCGAAGAAATCAAGCCACTAGAGATCACCCCGCGAGAACCGGGGACGTTCACATTCAATCTTGGTTAGAACTTCGCGGGAACGATACGACACAAGGTTAGAGGCCCCGCCGGGCAGCGAATTCAGATTCGCTATGGTGAAATGTTGCATCCTGACGATCCGTTGATGACCGAGAATCTTCGTAAGGCACGTGCCACGAACTTCTACACCTGCAAAGGTGACGATTCGCAGGTGGTCGCAAGAATCGGCGATGCATCCAAGGGAAAACTGGTCATCGAATTACGTGCTCAGCCTGCGAATGGAGCGACCAGTCAATTTTTCTGGGCCCATCCCGGTCCAGGCTTTAACGGCCAGCAACAACGTAAGCGAACACTTCGCCAGTCGGATCAAGTGAACGCCTACTTGTTTGCTATCCCCGGTGAATGGGCAATCGGCAAGATTCGCTTCGACCCGTTTGCAACCTACGATAAATACGCGGACGCTGGCGAAATGATGATCGAATCCATTTCCATTTATCAACTGCAATAACGGTGCCGGTTCGATTCAAGGCCGACTAGCAGCGGCACTTGTTTGTGCTGCCAGTGGCCCCAGCAACGGGAAACAGCATGGCGGCGGTGTTACCCAGGTGCCGATCGTTTCACTAGGAACTGCTCCAGGAATGGTCCGGTGAAGGTGCGGAATGACTGCAAGCAAGCTTAGATCTTGTCGCCTTTGCGGCGCCCGCCGCCTTGGTCGCTGGGGCGACTAACGATGTTGTTCAAGAAGCTCTGGTCATCAACCAGTTTGCCTGCGAGGATGTCCGCTTCGGTAATCTTTGACAAGAAAATTGTGTGCTGGCCGATCGTACCACGCCCTTGGTCGTAGACGATGTAGATCGACCCGTCTTTGCCAAGCGTCGCCGACGGATAGCTGATTTGGCCTTCGTTGCAAAGCAGCATTTTGTGTGCAAAGGTTTTTCCGTCGTCGTCACTTAAGTAGGCCGTCATGCGAGTGCGTGCGCCCCGGTAATCTTTAAGCTCGCGTGCTTTTCCGTTCTTGTCGGTGTAGACGTACTGTTTCTTGCCACTTTTCTCACGCATCTGGACGTCGTTGGCGACCAGCAGGACTCGTCCTGAAGGAAGTGTCTTTAAAATGCATTTCGTGTTGATCGAAAATTGCATCGGATAGTAGCCGCCCAGTTTCCAAGTCTTGCCGCCGTCGAAAGACTCGGCGAACTTTTGCCCCTTCTTGGCCCGGTAGAAGGTAAAGAGGCTGCCGTCTTTTCGGATGATCGGCATCTGTTCCGCAAACCCGGCGTCGTTGTCGACGGGCATTTCGGAGACAAAGATTGACTTGCCGTCGACGTCTTCTTTTAAGAATCGAATCCGTACTTTGTCGGGTTTGCCGACCAGTTTGAAGTCGTCCATCGAACGCATGATCGTGCCGTCAGGAAAAAGAAGCGGCTTCATGACAGAAATGTTTTTGTTGCCAAGTAGACGCGGCGAGGACCAAGCGGTGGATTCGTTTTCGGGGTCTAGCATGGTGAATTCCCACGCGGACGTAGCGAATTCGTCCTTGCCTTTGAAATCGATATTTCGGAGGCCGATGAATCGGATATTGCCTTTGGGATCTTTCCAGAGCATCGGGTCCGAGGCTCCGCCGCCGAGAAGCGTGCTTGGATCAAACACAAAGACTTCTTTCCAAGTCTTGCCGCCGTCTGCAGAAGTCGAGATGACCGAGAATTGCCCTTGGTGAAACGGTGCTCGTTCGGCTTGTGTATTCGACCCGAACCAAGTCGCCCAGAGTCTGCCGCCCTCTGAGATTTCGACTTGAGGGCAGCCTTGAAAGAGCCTCAGATTGATGCGATGCCTGTGATACGAAGGCTGTCCCTTGTAATTGATCTTGATGAGGGACGGTGGCGTCTTTCCCGTAATGCCGTAGGGGAAAGTTTGTGATACGTCGTCGGGAGACGGCATTGTGGTGCGGCCCAAGACCGATTCGGGGTTGACCGTAGGAGCATCTTGGGCCACAGCAAAGGTCGGCAGCAGTCCGGCGATCAAACTGCATGTGATCAGGCAGGCGATCGTCCGGCCAACAGGCTTTATTTGGTTCGGCACGTTGGTTCTTTTCCTTGTCTTTAAATGTTGACGAACGACGGGATTGGCTGGTCAAGTAATGACGCGAGTGGGCGCGCATCGAGGCACATGCCCGAAGGGGCAATCATGCAGCCGAGCATTATCGACCGTGAAAACTTCGCCTGCAAGCAATTCGAATCAGAGGATTCCGGCGGAAGCAGTGCGTGTGTTCCTTCTCTCTCTCTCGGATCAGAATGTGGGCTGTCCCGTTGCCCTGGTTTCAAATCCGGTGCCCTGTTTTCAAGCCCTCTGTCCGGGATCTGACCAATGCTGATCGGCATCCAGTTCGCTACTCCTTTTTTTCACTCTTGGATTCCTTGAACGCCTCTGCGAGTGCAGCGTCGCCGCCGACGATTGGCAAGGTGATCGACGTTGCGTTCAGGTCGACTGTGAGTTTGGTACCGGGCGTTGGCCGCAGTGTAAAATCTCGATCGCTCGAAAAAATCATCAGGCCAATCTGCTGGTCTTTGGGAATGACTTGATCGTCCGGCTGCAGATCGAACGTCAATTCGTAAAACTGTCCTGGAACAAGTGGCTCGCTCTCTGTGATCGAAGCATGATTTTGTGGATCGGCCCAACCGCGGGTGATGATATTGTCGGTGATCTTGGTTTTCTTGCTTTCGGTCCACGGCAGCGAGACAAGCCAGACGGACAGGTTGGCTGCCGGTTTGTTGCTGGCGAGCTTAATCGTCATGCGAGGAGTCCCCGAGAGGTGAACCGGTTTGTGAAACGTTGGTAACACGTAGATCAGTCGGTGATTCGTCCATTCGGCTTGCGCAAGAGCCGCGCCGCTGAATGAAAAGTTGTCCACAAGCGTCTCGGTTCCTTCATCGGCTGCAGAATCGGTCGTCAGTTTTCCTCGTTCGGGCGCGCCCGCAGAAAGGTAGAACTTGACGGGCGAAGCATCCGGATTGGGATAGTCGTCGTAGGGCGTCGGCTTTTCACGTTTGTCTTGTTCGCGAACGATCCATGCGCGCGGGTCATCTTCCACGTCGTTTTCAATGCCGTGCAAATAGCGAGTGAACCAGCGGTTCATCATTTTCATCGGCGGCGGCCCGCCATGACCTCCCTGATGAAAGAATGCCTGGCTTGGGACGCCCTTTGCCTTGAGTGCCTGGTAGATGCGGACACTGTGTTCGGGAACGACATTCCAGTCGTTGAAAGCATGTGCCATCAAGACTGCCGCTTTCAGTGGTTCCAAGTCATTGATGTAATCGCGGCCGGCCCAAAATTCGTTGTAGTCTCCTGTCTTTCGATCAAACCCCTGCAACATTTCCTTGTCACGCACTTCGCAGTCGCAGTGATCACGTCTCGGCTCGTTTCCGCTATGAATGAAGTCGTAGAGGTAATCGATGTCCTCGCCCAAAAATCCGAATGGATGTCGGACCAAGCCGTTGGATCGATAGTAGTGGTAGTACGAAGTGTTGGGGGCCACGGGGATGATGGCTTCGAGTCCTTCGACGCCGGTCGTTGCTGCGGCCAGTGGGATCGTGCCGTTGTAGGATGTTCCCGTCATGCCGACCTTGCCGGTGCACCAATCGGCGACAACTTTTTCTTCACCGTCGGGAGTCGTGAATCCGTCCGCTCGACCACACAGCCAGTCGACGACCGCTTTGGGCGCGAGCGACTCGTTGTCGCCGCCGACCGTTGGACAACCTTGCGAGAGTCCGGTACCAGGTGAAGAAGAGTGCACGACGATGTATCCGCGCGGCACCCATTCTTTGGCGTGCGATTTGGAGATGATTGGCCGTCGTGATTTTAGCTCGACAGCCGGGAAATGTTCTCGCTCCGGTGGCGTAACGCCGACTTCGTGTCTGGCATCCCAAAAGAACTCTTTCCCTTTCGCACCGGTGCCAGCAAAGTAAGGACTGGAGATATACACCACGGGCAACTTCAGCCCCTCGCTTTCGGTTTGTCCAGGACGCGTGACACTGACGTGCATCCGATCTGGCTTGTCGTCGTCATCGGAGTCGAATTCCGTTTGGACCCACAAGTCATGGCGTATCCAGTAATCGGGATCCACAAACGCTTTGACGACTTGGGCTTCGCCGTCTTTGAAAACAGGGACGGCAGGCTCCGCGCCGACGGTCGTCGCATAGTTCATCAAGCCGGGCGCCAGGATGCTGAATGCAGCGAAAACCAAAAAATCGTAGGGAGGGCGAAGTGTCATGGGACGGTTCATGGAGTCAACAGGGGGCGTTTGCGGCGATGGTGAATCAAAAAGAACGACTTGTGACAGTTCTGCTCTGCCACGATCGCGCCTCTATGATACCTGCAAATTGACCAGTGCTTTTCGATGACCCGATGCTGAAATGAGCTGTTAGGCTAGCGGACTCCTTGGCGTAACGGCTGATCGCAGGGATCGAAACTCTTGGCGAGTAACGCGACGGGCTAGCCTTTTACTTCTGATCGCCTTCGTTCGCGATCGCGGGTGCCAAATAGGTGTCCTTGTATTTGACTGCGGTGTGGTCGCCCTGCAAAAAGATTGGCCCGGGGGCAGCGGCTTTGGTGTAGAGCGCTCCTGATGTCGGACCGTCAATCGGTTGATTGTCGATCACCTTGGTTCCGTTGAAAACGACGGTGACGTGCCGATCCACCAGCGTCAGATCATATGTTTGCCACTGTCCGCCCGCGTTCCCTGCATTGAGCGACGGTTTGATGGCTCCGAAAATTGAGCCGACGCCTTGGATGCCTTGGATTCGGCTGTCGCGATCGACGACATGGGCCTCGTACATGCCACGCAAATAGATGCCGCTGTTGCGTTTCTCTTCGACCAGAAACTCGATGTGCAGCCAGAAGACTTCAAACTCGGCTTCGGTGCGCAGATTTGCGTACGATCTCGTGGGGCTGAAATTGGTTTTGGTCGTCGTGTTGATCAACAACCCGTCGATCACACTCCAGCCGTTCGTCTTGCCGGTCTCGCAAGTCCGCCAGCCAAACATATCCTTGCCGTTAAACAACCGGATCGCCTGCCCGAACCGCGCCTTCGACAAGTCGGGAGGCGAAGCCGGCGTTGAAAGAATTTTGGTGCCGGTGAACGTGTCCCGAATCGGGGCTCCGCTGGCGATGATCTTTTCAAGCTGTTATTGCCAGCGCGGCCATTACGGTGCAGACAAAAATTTTGCGAACGCACATCGTTGACGAATCATCACGGGCTCTATTTCAGGAGGTGGCGGTCGAACCAAGCTAGGAATTGCACTTCATCAGCTTGACGATTGTCCCATCCGTGACCGGCCCCCGGCTTGATCACCAGTTCGACCGGGACGCCGTGGGACTCGGCAATCTTTTTGAAACTCTGCGACTGAAACAGTGGGACGATCGGATCGGCGTCGCCGTGAATGATCGTGATCGGCGGCGTCTTTTCGGTGATATGAAAGATCGACGACATGTGACGCCCGAGCACCTGACGTGATTCAGCGGTTTTTGATTCATCACCGAACGCAGGTTGCCAACGCTCTTGTTTGCCCACGCCGACACAGTCATCCCCCGGGCCGCTCCAATTCAAATAGTCCGTTGGCGGATAGAACACGCCCGCCGCTTGAACGGCACTGCTGGCACGTTCGACGGGATCCTTTGCCTCTGGGTTTCCAGGACCACCCTTGGTTGCCAGCACCAAACTTAAATGGCCACCCGCACTACTGCCAGTAACGCCGATACGATCGGGATCAATGTTCCATCGCTGGGCGTTTGTGCGGATGAACCGAACGGCGCGATGCATGAATCCGATGATGTCGCGGACTTGGTACCGAGGCTGGGATCCGTGGACGACCGCAAAGACCGTGTAGCCGTGATCGGTGTAAGGACGCGAAAAACCATCTTTGATTTTGTGGTGGCCTGACTTCCAACCGCCACTGACGATCTTGATGATCCCGATGCCGTTTGGTTTTTCAGGCGCAAACACATCCATCGTCAATGCAACGCCTTCGGTGCGATGATAAATGATGTCGCGCTGGCGAGTAACCTCAGCCGAAATCGATCCGCCGACAATCATTCCGACCGGCCACGCAAATGGATCCCGTGGCTGTTCGCCAACTTTGGATTGATCACGCTAGGCGAACAGTTGTAAGTCCGGGAACACAGCTGGTTCGTGGTTGTTCCAGCATTCATAGCTGTCGTGTTTTGCGGTGTCCAAGTGCTACGGCACAGTGACAGTAGGTGAATGATGACAGGGGGAGTGGTCAAAAACTCACGACCACATCGCTCACAAGCCGCCTCCCTAGACGTGCATGTTTTGTGGCAAAATTCAGGTGTTTTAGTCGAAGAGGGGGCGGGGCTTTTCTGCCGCGGCATACTGCCGCGACCTATCGCCCCCGTTTGTCGCCGTACGACCAGCAAAATGATTTTTGTTTGGGTCCTCCTGAGGCTGGGTGCGGTGGCTGCGGGGTTGCATTCCGAAGGCATCCCGCTGACACGGCTGAGATTATTTGTCACCACCACCACAATTGTGGGGCCCTCCTAGCGTTGTGAACATCGGGGGTCGGATCACTGCAGGTTGTCTCTGTTTACAAGATCTGAAAACCTACTTCGCTTCGCTCAAAACTGGCGGGTACTTCCAAAGGGCCCCGATGGGTCCTTCCCGGCGATTCAAGTGCCACCGCGATTCCCGAGCCCGGCAGGCTGACAGAGAGTCCGTCCAGACCGTCAAACCGGGTTCGCCGGTTGCACGGCTGGCGGATTTTTCCACAATGTGAGTTGCGGGTTTGGTCGCCCGTGTCTTGCCGTCGCATGACCCGCGATGGCTTTCGAGGGTAGGCCGGGTTGCTCTGGCCGCACGATTCCGCTGGCCTGTGACTTCCTTTCCGTCGCGGCCGGTTGGATCGGCCTTGCAAATAAGGAAAGGTAGATCTGTGAATAGAATTCCGCGGCTTTCAAAGCCAGCGAAAGTCGGGAATGTAAGAACGGCAATCCCAGAATCGGATCGGTTGCCCCTGTCCAGTTTGGAATGTGAACAGACGATCGGTCGCGGCTTAACTGAGACAAAACGACTGTTGCGTTGGCTTCAGTCCTTTGAGCGTGCGGATGGTTACGTCGAATTCCAAGAAGCCGAGTCACACTTTAAGGACTTGACGCTTCGATTGGTTGCTTGGATGAACGATCCCCGAACATGCCGGGCTCGACACTTTTCATCGCTCTTAACAGTCGGAACGTTGAACCGAAGTAAATCAAGACGTTTGCCCACTGGTGAGGAATGGCTGACAGCGCTCCATGATGAAATTCTTGCGTATGTAGATTCCGCTTGCAGCAACAATTTCACGATGCAATACGTGGACAAGGAAGGTCCGACAGAACTGATAATTGAAGTCACTGATGCTGACCGAATCAAATTGATTGAGCGTCATGTTTCAGTCGAAATTTTGGCGGAGTATCTTCAAGAGATTTTATCCCCGTTGAGAGTCGATGGTCCCGTTGTGGATCACGTCATCGCGAATGCAAGGAGTTTCATTTCGCGGGGAGAAGAAATCGCGAAGCGTTTGAAGTCGGGGTTCGAGCCAATGACGTTCGTTGCCGCGGCAACTCCAGACGATCCGGAAAAACAAGACGTAGGCCAGCGAACAAAAGAAAACGAGGTCGAGAGAACAAACAGGCCCGACCAAATCGACACGTCTCTGTTGGATCACCTACGGCAAGTCCGAGAAGATCTTCACCGAATGTCGGATGACGGCTTGCGTGTCTATTTCATCGCCTCGGATAGGGGCGAATGTTGTTCGATAATGGAAAACGGAAAGGGCCCCCCGTATAAATCCGCCGGGCACAGCGTATCAATCAATTGGATAACTACATTTGATCGTTTGGGTATACTCGCAAAGCGTGTGTTGCCCCGGATGTCTCCGACTCCAAGCTACTTCGCGGTGGTTACTGAGTGCTCTATAGACGCATGTGCTTGGCTGCGTTTTTTAACGACAGGGATTCGCGGAGCCGCCTTGAATAACGATAGCCAAAACCTAATTGGTGACGGCTATTGCTTTGCTGGATTCAAAGACCTGTCGCTCTCCGCGATAGAGCAGCTAATCACATGGGAAATAGAGCACACAATTCGCTATGAGAAACCGCCGTTGGCGAAGACGCAAACGGTCGAAACAGACACTCTGACGGCCTTGGAGTCGTTTGGAATAGAACTCGAAGCGTTCGCGGAAGTTTTGAATGATGAACTGTCAGCATCCGACTACGACGAGGATGACGATGAGGACTATGAACCGAAGCACTTAACACCGCTCAATCTGAAGCACCCTCTCAACGTTGTCGCATCCGAGTTATCAAAGACGCTTGGCGGCAATAACTTGCCTCTTCCTGCTGGGAACGCGTTTCGACGTTTGATGGCCGTCTCTGGCGCATGCTCTGCCGCCTGGGTCAAACGCCATCGTTTCCCGGATGACATTCGTGGGAGCTACACAGAGTTTGAAAAGGCAATCGAGACACTTGAACGGTGGATCAAATCGATGAGAGCATCGGTCAATGCTGTTAGCGTGTTTCCTGCGTCGTTGTCAAAACAACGTCCCGACTTGCAAGAGAAGGCTCGGGAAATTATTGGAAAGTACCGCGACGAATTGGATTCGCGACTTATCGACTTACCATTCGATACACCAGAGGATTGGATTCGACTTGCGAGAGTCGTCGGTATGACCTACGAGGAAATTTTGGGCTCGACGCACACGGAAATTTACGAGACGGCGATTGCCTGGTCAGACCGCAAGCGAATTGAGAATGCGATTGCTGCGAGGAGCAATGAGCCGAAGGATGCTGACGGCGAAGAACGCGGATCACTAATAGCAAAAAAAGGTCCCACTGAACCGTATTCACCGGCTAGCCATTTGCCGGAAGACATGGAGCTCCAAGACAAACACACTGCTTCGCTGAGCAAAGTAGATGGAAATTGGATACAGGCGGTTTCGGACGAAATGCAGAATGTTTATCGATTCAAATTCGGATCACTCAAAACAGCTCGAAGCAACGGCCGCAAGAATAACGAATGTACGTTTGGAATCGACAAACAGAACAGAATATGGCGAGTCGACCCCAGCGACAGTCGCATCGTTTGGTATCTCAAATCCTCAGTTAAAAAGAATGCCCGTGCAAAACCAAGGAACGCCAAGGGTTAGCGACCGTTAGTCACGTAGGAAAGTTGACTTTTTTCTGGCCCCGTATCGGACGACCAAACCACCGTTAGTCACCGTTAGTATGCGGCTCGCTAACTCTGGAAACGAATCATTCCCTTCATAGATTGTGATTGCCTAGCCGACACAAAGTCGGACTATGGCAGTCCACAAACCTAGGAGGTTTCGATGTCCACAAAGACATCCACGGCCAATGCTATTACGGATGGGAATGGCCGCGCCATGCTCGACGTACCGCTTTTGGCAAAGCGTTGGGGCGTATCCGAAAAGTCGGTGCGCCGAATGGCTGACGCCGGGCGAATTCCGCGCCCCGTCAAACTCTTGTCCATGCTGCGATGGCCGATTAGTCAAATCGAAGCGTGGGAAAATTCGGGTTGCCCGAACGTCCGCAACGCGGCGAAGCGAGGGCGGTCATGAGTCAACAAATGCTATTCGATGCCGGGCTAACCGTCTTTTCGGTTTTCATCGGCAACCCGATAGAGTTGACCAGTCTTGGCGACCGAAGCCGGGCGGCTCAATTGGCGCTGCTGACCGTGCTGCTCAAACGACGAAGTGGCAAAGCCACGGCGAACGACATCGTTCGTGATTCATCTGCTGTCTATCCCGATGGCGGCAAATGGCTAGGGCCTGCGATTCGGCAGCTTGCCGACGATGGGCTGATTCGTTTGTGCGGCGCATGCCGGAGCAAGCGAACGTCACGCAATAGCGGGCTGCTTTCGGAGTGGGAACTGATTGACCGAAAGGCGGCTAAGCAGCGAGTGAAGCGGCTCAAGAACGCGCTTTCATTCGCCCAAACGAAAAACGGCTCGGAGGGGGCAGACTCCGAACCGTCGTAACTTCGCAACGGACAGTGAGACGGCAATCTCGCTGACCGTTTTTGTCTCCCATTTTTCTAACCAACAAAAGACACTAATCATGATTACCAAGTTATCTCCGAGTAGCAAGTCCGAAGTCGATGAGCTCGAAAATGCTGGTTGTGTTCGCACGACTGACAGCGGGATCGAAGTCCACCGACAACGACGTGCAACACGTTTTAACGTCCGTGCTGTTCTGGAGCGTCTTGCAGAGAAGCAATCACTCGAACGCTCTGCGTGACGCTTGTAGCCTTCTCTTGTGGCGACCTGAATCTATTTCCGGGTTCAGGTCGCCTTTTCTACGACTGCCGACTGAACAGCCCACGCAATGTCTACAACAATCCAACACGCCAAACGATATGCGGATTTCGGGTGGTCCGTATTTCCTTGCCAAGCGGCGACAAAGAAACCTGCGGTCCGTTCATGGAAACCGTTTCAAACGACGCGCCCAAGCACTAGCCAGCTGGAACGCTGGTTCAACAACAGCGAACGCAATGTCGCGGTTGTCTGTGGCTCAGTGTCCAACGATCTAGTCGTGCGAGACTTCGATTCTGTGGCCCGCTACGAATTGTGGCAATCAAACCACCAAAGTCTTGCCAAGACGATTCCCACGGTCCGTACGGCAGGCGGATACCACTGTTACTGCCGAATGACTCCGTGCCCCCGCGTCAGAATCAACGGCGTTGGTGCCGGTGAACTGCGCGGGAACGGTGGTTTCGTCATTGGCCCACCTAGCGTGCATCCAACTGGAGCGGTTTACGAGTGGATTGTGAAACCGCAAAAACTTCTCCCGCAACTTTCCCTCGATGACCTCGACTTAGGTCACCTTGAAGGAAAGCTGTCGTTTGGAGAGGTGTTACATAGCCAACAGAGTCAACGCAGCCAACAGAGCAAGCCAAGCCAACTGATTCAAACAGATGTCGTAACCAAAGATGGGGATTTCGGCTCACAACTTCGTGACGCAATCAATGCGTCGATTCCCAAACAACCTGGCCAGCGCAACAAGTGTCTCTTCGATCTTGCTAGACGCTTGGTGGGAGTTCGCGATGATAAACTGACGATCGATGAGTTGGTGGGCGTGTTCGACCAGTGGTACGAATTAGCGGAGCCAATATTGCGAACAAAAGACTATGCAACTTCGCTCGATGATTTCTTGCGAGCGACGGACAACGCTCAGACAGCGTACGGCGCGACGATGGCCGAACACTTGAACACAGCGATCGCTGACGGGTGTCCTGCGTGGGTGTCGTCACCAAAGTATGATCGCCGCTGCAAACTGCTTGCGGCTCTTTGCCGGCAACTCCAGCGTGTAGCCGGGGATCAACCGTTTTATCTTTCCACGCACACGCCGGGCGAACTGTTTGACCTCAAGCCGATGCAATGCTGGCGCTGGCTCGACCTGTTTGTGCGACTTGGCAAACTGACCAAGGTGGAGACGGGTAGTCTCGCAAAACGAAGGGCGACACGGTTTCGTTATATCGCTGACGACTTGTGAAAACAGTGACACCAAACGGTTTTCACCCTAAGATATGTCTGCCGAAGCTAGGCTTAGCGGTTGAAAATCGAGTCAAACCCACTCGACCGCTTCGGCACTTTCAATTTTTTGGGTTGTGATAAGGGTTATCACCAATGGCTTCAGTATTCAAGCAGCAAACGACGCGACCGCTACCAGCGAACGCAAGTATCTTCACTCGCAACGGCAAACAGTTTGCCAAGTGGCAGGATCGCAAAGGAAAGAGCAAGACCGCCGAAGTATCGACCGGCAAAGATGGCTCACAGCGGATCAAGACCGAAGCAAAAGTGTATTCGGCAAAGTATCGAGACGCTGCCGGTATCGTTCAGGTTGTCCCTACGGGATGTCGTGGTAAGCAATCGGCAATGGCGGTTTTGAAAGAGCTGACCGACCGGGTCGAGTTGGTCAAAGCAAAGATAATGTCTCCAGATCAAGACCGAATTGCAGACCATCAAAAAACGCCGGTTGCCGATCACGTCAAAGCCTACATCGACTACCAGCGCGATCGCGGACGCAACGCCGATCACGTTAAGAACTATGAAACACGTTTGAACCGTTCAGCGAACGAATGCCGCTTTCGCTGGTTGTCTGACTTGAATGCGGATCAGCTCGAATGGTGGTTGTCGGCTCTAACAGAAACGCCCAAGGCCAATAAAGATGATGGCGATACGCCTGCTGAGTTGGTTTCGGCGTCGGTCTACAACGGCTATATCGAAGCGTGGGTAGCGTTTGGTAACTGGATGATTGGAAAACGAATGAACGGTCGTCGCTCGAACATGCAGGGCGAAAAGCGGTTGTTGGTCAATCCGTTTGATGGGATGGCAAAGCGCGACACTAACCAAGACCGTCGCCGAGTTGCTCGGGCGTTGAATGAGGACGAACTAACGCGACTACTGCAATCAGCGCGGAAACGTCCCGTCATTGCCGCCGAAACGGTGCGACGTGGGCCGAATAAAGGCAAGCGGCTGATTGTGCTAACACCTGAACGCCGGGCGAGGCTCGAACGACTGGGGGCCGAACGGGCGTTGATCTACAAGACAGCGATCCTGACCGGATTACGCAAAGGTGAACTGCGTTCAATGACGGTCGCCGATTTGTCGTTTGGTGATGTTCCGTTCGTGAAGTTGAAACACCGCAACGAGAAAAACCGGCAAGGGTCAACGCTTCCTATCCGGTTGGACTTGGCCGCTGAACTGCGGGTGTGGATCGCTGGTAAGTCGCCAACCGATAGCGTGTTTCATGTTCCGTCGAGTTTGCTGGACATTTTAGACAAGGACATCGAAGCGGCTGGAATCCCGAAAGTGGATGCGGAAGGGCGCGTAGTTCACATCCATGCGCTCAGGCATTCATTTGGGACACACTTATCGAAAGCCGGTGTCACGCCCCGTGTCGCCCAAGCTGCCATGCGTCACAGCAACATTAGCTTGACGATGACGACTTACACGGACCCGCGATTGTTGGACACGGCTGCCGCTGTCGAATCATTGCCGTCATTCGATACACCACGAACGGTTACACCACTGGTTACACCACAACCAGGGAAGCATGGTAAATCAGGGTCTATTGCTGACCATCCCAACGAGTTTGCGGGCGGTGGGCAATTCAATGAAGACACGAAAAAACCCCGTGAATCACGGGGTTCTTCGAGTACGGCCGAGAGGATTCGAACCTCCACGGGATTATCTCCCACTAGGCCCTCAACCTAGCGCGTCTGCCAATTCCGCCACGGCCGCTTGTTCGTGTTGCTTATTGCAGAGGGCAGAGTTTCGGGGATTCATTCGCGGTCGTCAACGCCCCGTTGCTTTGACTGGGATGGACGACCGGTTGATGCCTGATTTTGCTGGATAAATTCGATTCGCTTTCTTGATTGTCCGACGCCAATCATGGCGTGGCTCCAGTCGAATTGGGGTGCTTGGTCGCTGCTTGCGAATTCGCGGATCAACCAGCCACGCCGGGCGGCGGGAGAATCGGGCGGCGGCGACCGACGGCGACGGTCGATTCGTGCCGCTGAGATCAGGCGCCGCTCGGGTTTGTACTGAAGCAGTTTGAAAAAGTAGCCTTCGCGAGAAAGTTCGTGATAGCGAAGGTCGATCTTTTTTTTCGCCGACCAGTCGGCCTGAGTCCCGAGCTGCTGGATCAGCCATTTTTTGGTGAGCCAGTCGACTTGGCCGATTGATTGTTCCATTGCGTTGGCGTCGCGGCGGAAAGCCAGAACACTGTCGTAGAGTTGTTGCCAACGTTGCAGGACCAAAGTCGCTTCGCCACGCTGCCCAGGGTCGGTCTGTTCGACGAACGCCTGGGCAGCCGCCAAGTATTTCTTTTGGATCTCCAGTGCCGATAGTTCGCCGTGACTGGTTGTAGTACGCGTGACGAGGTTCCAATCACTGGCCAGGCAATGCAGCGGATCGACGCGGCGTGACATGCATGGGAATGCGTCGGTGTCACCCGAATCGATCATGTCAAGCAAAAGTGATGTGGCACCGACTTTGACGTACTCGGGGAGTTCCGCCAAATTGGAATCCGACAGACCGATTTGTAGACGCTGCCGGCGGTGAAACATGCTGGCGGTCGACGAAAGTGAATGAAATGATTTGGCGCAAAATTGGGTCAACCAATGTCCAAAGACAAAAACGGGGCGTTCGCCGCGAAAACCGCCTAGGTCAGAGAGTTTGTCGATGGCCATCGCCTTGGCGCTCAATGTAAAGCACCCGTCGTGACCGAGCACGCCGGTGCCGCAAAGGGCGACGCGCGAATACAAAAACGCGGTCAGATACTTTCGTTGCTTTCGGAAAGCAATTCGTTTGACCAAGAATTTGAGTAGTAGGACGGTTGGGAAGTGAATGATTCGGAACAAACCGACAACGGTTCCGATCAGCCACGCTGGCGCAGTCTCCAGGACATTTGATTGCGATGAAGCGTCTGGTGACCGCGATGAAGCGTCTGGCGCGGATTGGTCGGCTGCAGGGGAGCGTCTTGATGGAAGAAAGCGGCGGAGTTTTCGGTAGATCAAGCCCAGCAAGAAGAGGCTTGCCAGGACCGGCAACGACAACAGCAGGCTGGCAATTTGAAAACACCACAGGAGGGCGACCAGGAAGCGGTAGAGTACCAGCCAAGCTCCGCTTGCGACGATGCAGTCGTAGTTTTCTTGGCATCCATAGACATGGCCAAATGCGTCGGAGCTGTTCTTGAGCACGCGAAGATCAACGTCCATGACGATCGTGGCAGCGGCATCGGCGATCAGGGCATCGATCGATCTTTGACAAGCAAGTAGTTCGTCGGGACTGTGAACTTCGGGCGTCGCGATTTCGATCAGTCCGCCGGGCAACGAGTGCAGGGTTGGGTGCGATTCAAAAGTGACGGCACCGCCGCTGGCCAAGAACATTTGTTCTTTGTCGTAGAGTCCTTCGCCGGTGGGTTGGTCGCGACGAATCGCTTCACAGATCGCCTGATAGATCGATTGCGATGTCGGAAGTTCGTCGGATTCGATGTGTTCCGGGTTAGCAACCAACGTGGCGTATTCGGTTTCCATACCGATCAGCCGGCTGACCAACGGTTGTCCGCCCAGTTCGCGACGCCGATGGTGGTGGTTTGGGTCGGACACAATTTTGAAGACGAGAGCCGACGTCAATGAAATCGGCAATGGGCACTTGGAGGAGAAGCGTTTACAATTGGATTCGTTAGCATACCAAATGATTGTGAAAATTTGACGACTGAGATCTTTCAGTGCGTTTGATTCTCCTGGCGATTTAACCCCCTTACTTTATCATGCACCGATTTTCGATGACGTTTTTGTTCGTGGCGGTGGCGCTGTCGGTCTTTGTGACCGGGTGCAATGATGAACAGCAGGCCGAAGTCGCAATGCGGCGATCGTGTTTGAGTCGATTGGGCGAAAATTACCAACAGTTCTACACCGAGAAAAAGCAGACTCCCTCCAACATCGAGGAGTTCTCCCGCTTTGTCGAAGCGAATGCTAAGACCGACGACAAGATTGCCAGCGAGTTGACCAAGCGGATGGCTGAAGGCGATTTGATCGTGTTTTGGAACGCGACTTTATCGGCAGACGGATCGAGCGACAGAAATCACGTGTTGGCGTTTGAGGCGACTTGCCCGGGTAATGGCGGCTACATGGTGACTGTCGGCGGGCTGGTGGATCATGTGACGGCCAAGGAGTTTGGCACGATGACAGAAGTCGAGCATCAGGATCCGTCTTGATGGGTTGATTGCGAATTTGGTGATTGCATTGTTTGCTGCGTTGTTTTCCACGTGACGACTGCGGCGCAGACCAGCCCCGAAGTCAGGATGATCGCTAGGTTGATTAGCATGGCCAGGCGAAGATCGCCAGCGCCGGTTCCAAAGCTGTTGTAAACGATCCAGCCGGTGATTTGGAAGTTGAAATACAGTCCTGCGGTCACTGCAATCCCAAAGGCTCGGACGGGGCCATCGTAAAAAACAGCCAGCGTGATCATCAATGCGAACAGCAGCGTACCCAACCCGTTGAAAACGTAGATCGGTAGGGTGGATCCGCGCACCGGGACGACGCTGACAAGTGCCACGACCGCCAGGTAGCCGATGGTCGTGTAGATCAGCAGGGAGACGAAGGCACGCTTGTTTTTGGACAGCGTAACTGTGCTGCCACTCATGCTGTCTGCGATGGCTGGAAAACGGTAGGCGACCACGATGGCGATACCGCCCGCGAGCATCACAAACATCGAAAGCCGATTTACAAAACCGGCAAGTGTTTCGCCCAATGTGTTGGCGCGAAAGTTACTGACTGCGATCCCGGAAAGTAGCAGGATTAGCAGTCCGCCCAGCAACCCCCATGCACCATAGTACCGGAGGCGTGGAAGGTAGGGGAGTTCCTTGGCGATTCGAGAGGCGCGCGCAGCGGGTTTGCCAAATTTCTTCCTGGACGTGGAAGCGGCGTTTTCATTGGCGGTTGCGTCTGACGAATAGTCACGGTCAAGCGGATGGATTTCGTAGAGTTCTTCTTCGTCCATCAATGCCATGCCACGTTTAAGGTTGAAAGTTTGTTTTGGCCACAGGCGTTGGCTAGCTGGCAGGTTCAGGGGCATTCTGCGGAGCCACCATCGTGTTTAGGAATGCGACAACGGCGCGTCGGTCTCGGACGGACAAGTTCAGAAACCGATCACGCGTCGGGGCGCCTTCGCCTTCGTGCATCATGATCGCTTCGAGCAACGTTTCGGCGCGACCATCGTGCATGTAAGGCGCCGAGTCACGAACACCCCATAGCGGCGGAGTTCGCCATTCCTGGGCGACATTCGTACCTTTCATAAAGAGCCTCAAGCCCCTGTTTTGAGTGGCGATGACGGTCGTTTTCTTGCCTCGCAATTTGTCTGTCTTGTCGTCGTCTTCGCTGGAGAAGGAAACCTTCTGGAGTAGAGAGCCATCGTTTTTTTCGACTATGTAGCGTTCGGCAAACCGCCAGTTTGAGTCTTGTACGATGTAGCCGATACTGTCGCGGGTGCCTGTTCGTGGCGTGTACGTATAAGAAGTGCGACCCGCAGCAGCAGCCATTTGAATTAATCTTCTCCGCCCATAATACCCACTGGCAGCAGCACTCCTACTCTCTGACCCCGTCATGATTCTGGATCGATTGGGAATGCTTGTGGAGTAATTCTCGAATGGCTGGACTTGGTAGATGTATGGTTCGGCAGGATTCAAATCGAAACTGTCTTTTCCCATGTCATGTAGTAACAGGTCGCTATAAAGTCCCTTTGCTGGTCCAACGTTCGGCACGTGACACGCAGCACAACCCACAGCGGCAAAGACTTTTTCACCACGCACGACTAAGTCACGGACGGCTTGGTCATTTGGGAGCTTTCGTTCGGGGGCTGGAAGTGACGCGACAAAAACGGTCATCGCTTGAATCTGAGCGTCGCTAATGTCGGGAGCCGGGTTTCGGTATTCGGCGAGCGTCGGGTCGGCTGGCTGCGGTATTCGGCTAGTCTGCAGCCCAACCTCGGCTGCGCAAGCGTTGTCGTTGAATTCCAACAAAGTGGCGATGTTTCCCCGCCAACCAAAGCGTCCAAAACGTCCATCGGATAACGTTGCAACTCGGCCACTGATCTCTGGATTGCGTTCCTGCATCCTAGCCAGTGCGTCTAACGTTTTTCCATTGACGCGATCAATCAAACCAACGCCAAACAGAGGAGTCGTATTGCGTTGGAACAATCGTGCACGAATCGAAACATTGTATTCGCCATGTTGGGCGTTATACAAAATGGGCGTCGCGTTGGCGTATTGAACTTCGGAAGCGGAAACAGGACCGCCTGCTTCGCTGAATTTGGCTAGAGAATTCTCCGTCAGAAGTTTTCTGGCTTGTCTAAACTTGGCGGTTCCTCCGTGATGCTGAACTGCGAAGGTGTCAGCGACTCCGCCGTTTACGTTAACAAAGCCTGGACTGAACTCCCGAACAGCCGAAGTGATGATATCGGGGATGATTCCACCGCCAGTGATGTGCATCTCTTCAATACCAAACGTCATGGCATTGAACTTGGCTTCGCCCGCGCCGCCGACACCACCTTGGTTATGACACGCAATACAGGATTTGCCGTTGAATAGGGGCCCCAGTCCATCGCTGCCAAGCGATGGATTTGTCGCTGGCCATTCACGTTCAAAAAGAGCGCGGCCCTGATTGATCATCTCCGGAGAGGCTGAATGTCCAGTGCCCGTCAAAAAACAGGACGCTATTAAACACATCAACGGCGAAACGCGAAACAGATTCATGGACGGTGCCCTCTAGCGACGTGGTTGTAGAAAAGTCGAAAAGCCATCGAAGCGTGCGGGTCAGTCTAAGGTGTCCGTGAAGGTAGAGTCAAGAAAATGAGCGATTGGATGCACGGCAACATAATAGCGGAGCTTGAGGGAGCTTTGAAATCCCCAGACGCCACGCCTCGCCCGGGAGTCTACCGACGGTCAGGTCCGTTGGCTGCCGGGAATTGCGTTGCTGCGGCTTCTCGCTCCGGGTCGGGGTCTTTGGGTGGGGGATGATTAAAGAGCATTGGTGAGACGGACTAAGAGTAAAGTCGACTTTGATAAGGCCAATGGTTTTTGAGTCGTTCGTGGCTTTTGGCGGGACTCCATGCGGTTTCGGGAATGGGTGACGTTTGCGGGGTTGGTTTCGCTTTTGGATCGACAGTCGATGCGATCGAATTTTCAGCAAGACGTTTCCTGAAGGCTAGGCTGGCCAGGCGAAGCGATCTTTGAAAAGGCGAAGCGATCTTTGAAACTGTGTGTTACGAAAACGTCGTGGCATGATGAACACGGGCAGTCACTCGTTTTGCAAGGCCACGCGGCTGGTGGTTTAATACGTTTGGGGCGGATCCGAACTCTGATTTGATCACTGAGCCCAGCTTGGTGGGAGCCATGTGAGAGTTTCTTGGTGATTAGCGATGTGGTAGTTTGTTGGCGTGATGCATCAGTGATCTCGACCGGCGAATTTTTTATGGCAACCGCTACCGACTCTGCCGAGTCCCCCGACGTTTTGGTATCGAAGACGGCTGGCGATTGGTGGTCACGTATTGACGATTGGTGCGAGCGCATTGGGGATGCGGTCAATCCGATTTTGGTCAAAGAAACGCGGCAGGCACTGAAGAGTCGGCAGTTTTTGGTGACGTTTTCGATGCTGTTGTTTGCTGCGTTGGCGTGGACGATCGCAGGCAGTCTGATGATCATGCCGCAGATCTACACTTCGCCGTCCGCGCCCCGCATGCTGATTGGCTATTACGTCGTACTGGCGATCCCGTTGCTGTTAGTGGTGCCGCTGGCGGCCTACCGTTCGCTGGAAATCGAGATCGACGATGGCACACTTGAGCTGCTGTCGATAACGTCGCTCAGCCCTTGGCAAATTGTGCTTGGCAAACTGGCTAGTGCGACATTGCAGATGGTCTTGTACTTCGTCGCGTTGTTGCCCTGCGTGGCTTACGCGTACACGTTGCGCGGGGTGGATTTGCCCACGACATTTTTGATGGTTGCGATTCTGGTCGTGGCGGCCTTGCTATTGACGATTGTCGCCCTGTTCTTTGCACCGCTTGCGCGCGGACGGACCGGACGGATCGCAAATCTGTTGGCAGTGCTTTTGATTTTGCTTGTCAGCGAGTACTGCGTGGGCGCGATGGTGATTTATATGTTGCTGGAGGGAAATCCTATGCCAGCCGGTGTGACGGGGTTTCTGTTTGTGGCGACCGTTTTGTTGTCGGTCTGCATCGGACACCTTCTGTTAACGGCGACCGCCGCGCAGTTGACGCCGGAGACGGAGAATCGATCGACGCCGCTACGAGTTTCTTTGCTGGTACTGACAGCCGTGACGATTGGTTTGGCGGCTTATGCGATGCAGATGGAAGATGAAGACATTGCGATCGGTACGTTTCTTTGTTTTGCGGTAGCGTTGTCCGCGATCTGGACATTGAGCGCCAGCATGATGGTGGCAGAATCGTCGACGATGACTCCAAGGATACGACGCGAACTGCCCAGTAGTTTTTTGGCACGTTGCACATTGACTTGGTTGACGCCCGGGCCTGCGACCGGATTGGTCTTTGCCTGTGGCGTCATAATTTTGGGCGGCGTTTTCGTGATCGTCGGATTCGAGGCGCTGGGGCGATGGCACGGCGGCAACATCGGCGGCTTTGGTCGTGCCAGGACCATGATACGGCAGTGGACTTCATTGTACGTGGGTTACACAATCGCGTTTTTGGTTTTGGAGCGAGTCATCGTTGCACTCGTGCGTTTGCGTAGCAATCCTCGTGTTGAGTTTGGGATCGCGGTGTTTGTGGTCGTCGCGGTCATGTCATCGCTGGCCCCTTACGCCATCGCAATGCACGCAAACGACTATCGAAACTTTGACTACTCGCGATGGCAGATCACGAACTGGGCCTGGACGTTTGGCGAAGTCGTGCAGGGGCGATTAACCCAGGGCGACGAGTCAATCATTCTGACGATGGCAGCCGCGATGTTCGCGATTTGTTTGTTTGCCATGCCCAGTACCGTTCTGCCTCGCAAGATCGCCACGCCCAAACGTGTTGAAGAAGAGATGGCGAAGACGGTTTGATACAGGTCTGCCGGGAAGCCACGGAGATTAGGCTTCGTAGTCAAGTCGCGATGGTTGAGGTGCGTCAGTCGCCGGATCCGAATTTGTTTCCTTGCTGACCGAAAGGTCCAGTTCGTCTTTTGTGTCGGCATCGCGGTTGCTGCCGCTACGTTTGCGCATTTGGCGTCCATCGCCTCCACGCTGATCGGCGCGGCCACCTTCGTTAATGTCGGCGGTTGCCGCGGCATCATCCAACCGAATCGCGTCGGCTGCGTGGCGCGTTGACTCGGTCCCAGAGGCTTCGGCACTCGCACGACTTGCGGCGACCGGAGTGCCTGCGACGGACGCTGCAGCATGGTTGGGTTGGATGTTCAAGGCAACGCGATGTAGTGGGAGGGTTAGCGTATGACGATCAGAAATGGGCGACGGTTTCTTGCCGGGCGCTTAGCTGCGATGAATGACGCTGTCAGCTGTGGTGAATGACGCTGTTGATCGGCGTGATGGTCATCGTTGACTAGAGACACCAGGGAGAATTCGGGACAGGGTCTGTCCCACGCTATCACGCGAGCTTCGGTGAACGGTGGGCGAATCGAGTGAGCCGCGGACATCGACGGTCCACAGGGTGTAGTTCTGTTTACGCAGCGGCCGCAGAATGTGTGTGACCGCGTTGTGGGGGCTGACTTGGGTGTTGAAAGTCAGGTCCAGTTCACGCCGTCGGTCCAGGGTGCCGCCGCCGCGCAAGGCAACCAGGTCGCCCCAGAGTTTGAGGTCGTCGAAGTTGATTTTGTCTTCCATCAACGAAAATTCGACATCCGCATCGGTGAAAGCGACATCTTCGGTCGCTTTGATCCGTAGCAAGTTCAACAGCTGAGCCAGCAGAGGCAGTTGGTACAGGTTGGCACCAAATACGCGAGCGGAACCTTTGCCTTTGAGCAGATCGGTCGTGCCCAGTATGCCTTCGATGTTGGCCTGGCCATTGATCGAACCGGTCAGTTCATTTCGTCCTTTGCCAAGTTCGGCTAGCAGGTCGGGAACTTTGCCATTGTTCAGTGCGAGCGACACATCGAAAGCTCCGTTCGTCAAGACAACGTCACCGGCCAGTTCGACATCGCCACCGAAAAGATGCCCGCGTATTTTGCGATTGTCGCTTTGGGCGTTTGATGCGGTGGGTAGTGAAGTGCTTGTCGCGGAGGCCTGAGGATTGAAGCCAAGTCGCAAGCGTTCGCCGACGACTGAGTAGGGACCCTTGATGTTGGTGACTTGGAGATCGTTGATGTGCATCGAATCAATATCAACGTCGCCGTGGGCGCGTACCAACTGTCCGTCGTAATCGCCTTTTGCCCACAGCTCGCCTCGCAGGTCGTGGACGGGCCCGACATCTCCTATTTGATTTCCTTCCAGCTGCAGTACCACGTCCCAGTCGACCGTCGGCTGGGCATGATCGGTGTCTGCCAGCAGCAAACTAACAGGCCCGCGGATGCTGACGGGGCGTCGCAGCTGCAGTTGATACATCGCGTTTTGCATCTGTGCGGGCAAGGCTGCGATCAGCTCAGCGTCCGGCGCAATTCGGCTGCCGCCATCGATGCCTAAGGAAAGTTTCCATCGGCCTTGTGCGTTTGGATCGCAACTGCCACTGGCTGACAACCGTGTCGCGCCGTGTTTGGCGCGGATCGAATGAATGGCAACGCGTTCGCCGTCGTAATTGACGCTGGCGTTGGAAATATCCAATCGATACGGCAAGCTTGGCGGCTGGATCGTCAGCGTGCGATTGTCAGCTGGGGCTGATTCGATTTCTGTACCGGTGATGTTAAGTCCAAGTGGTGTGCCTGAACCATTGTGAGTGACTTTGACGGCCAGCTGATCCAGAACGCCGCCTGGTGAAATCCCGTCCCAGATAAATTGAGCGGACGGTGGCAGCGAGGCTCGCAGCGATTCGTCCATCGGGATGTTCTTGGCCAGAAAGTCTAGCTGCAGACGAGATGGCAAGAGTGGTGGTGTCGCGTGCGGCTGGAGCGTCCGAAGCGGTGTCTGGTTGGTATTTGCCGGATGCAGTGGGGCAGTGGCTGGCATCCGGTAGTTGCCTTCGCAAGTGACTTGGCCCGCGTTGGCATTGGAACCTTGAAATCCGGTCAGTATCACGTCGTCGTTTTGAACGTGAATGTCGCCCGATACGTTGTATAGCGGGTACGCGAATTGTGAGTAGCGAATGTGTCCGTCGGCGACGCGCAGATCGATTTCACGCTGCGTGACACCATCGATCCCGGTCGAAAATTTGGCGTTGGTCAAATGGACCGAACCACGCGGATTGAGTGAACGAACAAACGATTCTAGCTTTGAATTGGTCGATCCACGATGCGAAAGGGCTTGCAGCAGTGTGCTATCGATCGCGATAGGGCCTTCGGTGGCAACGGCAAACCATTTTTCGCTGACGAGATTGCGATTGGTTGGCATTCTGAATTTGCAGCGCAAACGCCGTCCGCCGACGCGTCCATCAATCGCTTCTGCGTACGCAATCGAATCACGGACCGAAATGCGTCCGACAAGTTGTTCGACCGGATAGGGAAACTTTGCGTAGCGGACATCGACGCCTTTGCAATCGATCGTGGCGTTGGTGACCCAGCGACCATCGCGATAAAACAAGTTTGCGTCCACGACGTCGATTTGGCCATTGGGCTGCAAGTTATCCCAGCCATTTCGCATCGTAGGCGGAATCGATTTGGCCAGTCGATCGTCAAGTTGCAATCCGGTGATCGATGCGTTGAAGGAAGCCGCTTCGGGCCACTGGTAGCGTGCAATGTCACCCTTGATGACACGGCACACCGCGGAACCGCAGAGTCCTTGCACACCTTGGACGGTCAATCCGCTTGGCTGACAAATCACTAGTCCGCTAAGACCCGTGATGGGCTGTGGCAGTGCGGGATGCTCGAATCGTCCTTGCCGGAGCGAAGCGGTTAGGCGGTAGTCGGTTTGACGGGCGGTGTTGCCGGCGGTATTGCCGGCGGTATTGCCGGGCGAGTCCTGCGAAGCCGGCGCTATCTGACTTGATTGTTCTGGCTGATGACGGAGATCCAAGGACAGATCGCAAAGACAGCTTAGGCCGCGTGCTTGCTGGAGTGGTTGCCGAAATTGCGGGGGAAGGCAATCTAAAAGCTGAGGTCCGATTTTTGCGTTGTCGATTTTGCCAACGAGCGAAAGACCGTTTTTCGAACCCTGTGCTTTGACGGAAATCGACCCAAAAATGTTGGACGTGCCGCGCAGTGAAAACGTTTGCGATGCCGCGACCGCTTCGACGATCTGTCCATCGACCGTTGTCGTGCGAGGTGTTTGCTGTTTGTTGACCAGAATCACTTTGGAGAGATCGACTTCGATTGGTGCCGAACTGCCGGTCAGGTCCAGCAACCGCAGGTTTCCACCGAGTATTTCGACCCGAGGTGCTGCCGGTCCCATCACTGGCAATGGCCAAAGCTGAGCCAGTGACAGGGTTCCGTCAGGCGTCAACCATGTTTGTGCCGTGAGGCCTTCGACGACGACGCGGCGGGTGACCAGTGGGTTCTGCTTTTCGAGCAGTTTCTTTGCGTTGGTATCCGCAAAGATTGTGAGTCGTTTGATGCCCACGATTTCGCGAGCTTCGCTGGTCGTAAATCCCCAGGACGTCGTGGTGTTGGGCGCGGTGGGATCGGAGATCCGAAGGTCTTCAAAAATCAGTCCCACCGATGGCGAATACCGTCCGCGGCCAACCGAGACTTCGTACTGAGGGTAGTGTTTTTGAAGCGTCTTTTGGACATGTCGTCGAGCCTGTTCGCCGATAGTCTGCGGGGCGATCGACTGCACGATCACGGCCATCGCCGCCAAGAAAAGCGCAAGCATCAGCCATCGGGACAAACGACCCGTTGGGCGTTGCTGGCGTTCGGCTTCCGTGCCGGTCAAAAAGAGGTCTCGCTGGCGTCAGGCGGGCAGGCGTCTATCGGATATTACGAGCGGACTCGTTAACCTATCCAGCCCAAAAACGACCAGAACTGATAGATCCACGGTGATTGCCAAGGAGAATCCAGAGCGAAGGATACCGAAAACACGCTGCACCCCAGCAAAGCTAGCAAGAGGAATCGTTGTTTGATGTATTCCGCGGCGTCATCCATGATGGGTGCCATGGCTGTTAACCACAGCGGCGAAAACCACAGCATCCAGCGAAAGCATGCGCTTACACCTCCGTAGTTGCGGTCGATTTCGGGGCGCAAGACGTAGAAAAGCATGCAAACGATCGTGGCGATTCCGGTAGCCGCAACGAAGCGTCGGTAGTCCCGCGGGCCGCGATTCAATCCGTCAATCAATCCTAGCGGAGCGAGCAACCAAATTGGACTGATCGAAAAAATACCGTAGTAGCCAAACGTCATGTTCACCAAATACAGCAGCCGAGACGGTTCGCCCAAATCAACGCCTTTGCGATTGCCATCATTCCAATAGCTTCCAGGGTAGTCGTACCAATCGTCCCAATGATGAATCGTCGACGTATTAGATTTCAGGTCACTGATCAAAGCGAATAACTGATGCGAATCGGTTTCGATGATGGCACGATTCGCTTCGCCCGAAGGCCTGATGTCAATCGACGTCCCCGGTTGGATCAGTCCTTTTTCGGTCAGAGTCTGTTGAATCTGTTCGGTCGGCCAAACTTTTAATAATTCGACCGAGCCGATTTCAGCTCCATTGCCACGGTGCGCATACGCTGGGCGAAACGTTGAGTGGGCAGCGTAATTGCTTCCAAAAAACGCAGCGGCAACTAGCAAGGCGCCCAACGCGAACGGAACAATGGCTTTTTGCGAAAGTCGATAAACCAGCCCGCCCCAGAGCACCAACATGCAAAGTGCGGGGAGTTCATTTGCCGCTGTAAAAGCCGCTGCGACCCCACCGAGCATCCAAAAGTCGAACGGCATGTCACGCAAATGAAACGCGTCCGTGTCGTCCAGTTTTTCGGCGGCTTTGAAATACAAGTAAATCATCAGACCGGTAAACGCTGCGGCGGGCAGATGATTGTTCAGCGAAATGGCAAACGCAGTCAGCATCGTTCCAAAGCAAACGCAGGTGGCAGCGAACCGGCGAGACCAATCGCCGCGGCCTACCATTTCGATCGACCAAATCGAACTCCAGCAGAATAAATACAGCAGTGGCAGATTGACTAGCAATAAAATCAATCGCGGCACATAGATCGGTTGCTCGGACATCGTCAGGCCAAACACATTGTGTGCGACCCAATAGACGCCAGCGACCATCGTCGGAAACAACGGTGGCTTGCTGCTGTAAAAATGCTGTTCACCGTCAGCGCCTCGGTGCCGAACCATGTCGATGGTGTACCAAGGGCGGCGGTTCTTTTTGTTTTTGTAGTTTACGAATCGATCGATTTCGTACGTGCCATCTTCGACCAGCGATGCGACAGTGCACCAGCGACTGCGATCATTTGCACTTAAGAATGCCGTGTCACCTTCGCGGCTCGTGACGCTGCAAATCCGTCCCGCCGTCAAGCACATCACGACCAGGAGGCAGAGATGATAAAATGTACGGCGATTTTCTCGCTTGTCTTCGTGTTTTCGCATGTTGCTGGTCTAGGTCCTGGGCGAATCGTCGGCAGGCTCGCGTCCGACTCGCTGAGCAATGCTGAAAGGCGTATTGGATTGCCGCGTTAACGACACGATCAATTCAGCGACCAGCCCCGACAACAACAACTGTGCGCCCAAGAGCACCGCCAAAATGCAGTAGTAGAAAACTGCTCGCTTGTGCAGTTCGACATCATCCAATGGATCTTCATTTAAGTGCGTCATCACTCGAATGAACGTGAGATAGACAATGCCCAGTCCACCGGCCGCAAAGCAGCCCAGTCCAATTGAGCCCACCAAGTGCAGAGGGCGTCGTCCGAAAGACGTCAAGAAATAGATCGTTAGTAGATCCAAGAATCCTTTGATCAATCGCGATACGCCGTACTTGGATTGTCCGAATTCGCGAGCATGATGTTCGACTTCGATCTCGCCGACTTTCCATCCGTGCGACGCAGCCAAGACGGGGACGAAGCGGTGGTGTTCGCCGTACAGCTTGACTTGGTCAAATACTTCGCGGCGATAGGCTTTGAAACCACAGTTGTGATCATGCAGTTTGACGCCGGTCGTGCGACTGACCAACCAATTGAAGACGCGGCTGGGAAGAACTTTGTGCCAAGGGTCATGGCGAACCCGTTTCCAACCGCTGACAACGTCAAAACCCTCGTCCAGTTTGCCCAAGAATTTTGGGATCTCTTTGGGGTCGTCCTGAAGATCGGCGTCCATCGTCAACACGATTTCGCCATTGGCCGCTTCGAAACCGGCTGCCAGTGCGGCCGCTTTGCCAAAGTTGCGACGAAAACGAATTCCTTCGGTTCCATCGTGTTCGCCAGCCAAGCGTTCGATGATTTGCCAGGTTCCGTCTTGGGACCCGTCGTCGACAAAGATGACTTGATGTTCCAGCGAGTTGTCTTGGCAAACGCTGATGACTTGTTTCAGCAGCGTTTCGACAGTCTCGCTTTCGTCCATCGTCGGGATCACGAACGAAATGCGTCGGTTAGCCACGATCAGACCGTACTGGGGGGAACAGGTGATACTGCTTCATCCGAGCGATCGCTCGGTCAAACCACTCGAGAAAGTGAGTATGGTTTGTTCACCCAGGGGGGGCCACCCTTTGCTATCCAGCTGGGCAGGTAATCAGTCAAATTCTGGCCAACGCACCGTCAAATGCCGAATCGTTTCGTGAAGAAGAAACGAATTTCGCGATTGGGTAATTTTATCTGGATTGTCGGCGCAGCCAGTACCACGCAATGGCCGCGCAAATCGCTTCGACCACAATGAACATCAATCGAGCCGCGATCGCTGCCAGCAGGGCATGAGCAACGCCAACCGCTGTCGCCAAGATCGTCGTCAACACTAATTCTCGGACGCCCGCGCCGCCGGGCAACAGCGAACCGAACCCGACGACCATGGCCAGTGCAATTGCTGCTGTTGATACCGTGTAGAGCATCAGCAGTGTCGGCGGATCGACGGCCGATACGTTTGCATCCAGATCAGGAACAAACGGAATGGCGGTGACCAAAGCGGTAAACGACGCGCCGATCAGGATCCAGGAGGCAAGCGAAAATACCCAGCCGAACAAAAAGTACTTGGTTGCGAGATGGCCTGATGTGGTTTCGCTATTGATCTGTGACGTGTCGGTTTTGGCAAATCTCGCGGCGATCCGCGTGATGATGGGCGGTATCGTTGGAACACTTGCCGCGACGGCCACACCGGTCGCTGAACCGATCATCCAAGTCGGGACGTCCAGCCAACAAATGACAAAACAAGCGACGGTCGCGCCGACTGCCATCATCAGCAGAGTTTCCATAAAAACTGCGACGGTAGCGCGTACCGGCGATACCTTGTCACGCGACAACGCACCGGCACGCAACACAATCACCATCGCTTTGCCAGGCACATACTTTCCCGCGTGGCCAATCAACTGCGCCGCCACCGAAGTGCTCAACCGCGGGTTGTCGCCGAGCGATCGCAGTGCCTGTTGGAGGACAAATCCGGGCAGCACAATGCCGATCGCGTACAACACCGCCGCGAGTAGGATTCGGATCCAGCGTAGATTTTCGAGCGACGGAAGGCTGGCTGCCAAGGCATCGCGACGCTGCTGCAAATCGCGCCGACGCGGTGGATCCGATTCCGCTTCGATCGACTGATCCAGTTCGGCGATGGCTGTTTGGACAATTTGCTTTTGTTCTTGCCATTGGTCCACCGCCTTGCTTGCTGCCCAGGTGAGCCCGATTGCGACCAGGATGGCGATCAGCCACTTGGCGATAAGGATGAGCGTCTTGCGAGGCAGCGGCATGAGAGTCCTGAGTTGTTGCAATCGTTTGCCTAGCTTAACCGGATGGACGTCCTTAGTCTGTTCATCCGCTGGCAGATCGACCAGAATTCCCGCGGCGGCAAATCTGGATTGTCGCGGCTTTTTCAATCATTTCGCGACGAGCATCAAGATGGCAAGGAACAAGAAGAAGTCTTCGACGAAAGCCGGCGGAGATTCGGAGGCTGCATCCGACGCGTCGAAAACGAAAGCGTCCAACACCCCAGGCCGGCCCACGTCGTTCTTCGATACCGATGCTGCGATATCAAGTCTGTTTGCGCAGTTGCCGTCTTTGTCGCGAATCATGTCGGTGGTGATGCTTATTTTTGGCATCGTGACTGTCGGCATTTTGTTTTACCGAGTGATGGCGGTTTTTTTTGTGCCGCTGTTTATGGCCGCTGCTCTGGTCGTGATTTTTCACCCCGTATTTGAATGGCTGGTCAAACGGTTTGGCAATCGCCCACGCACCGCAGCGGTGGCGACCACGCTGTTGATCCTGCTGATGGTTTTGATGCCGATTTTGGCGTTGCTCTCCGTCGCAGCAACTCAGTTCACCGCGATGGTCAGCCAAGCGGATTTCAACGATCTAACGGACGCCGTGGATCGAGCGAGAAATCAGTTTGGGTTGTCGCTGGAGCATCCCGAACAGTTTCGACGGCTGGACCAATTGGCCGATAGTTTGGACAGCCCGGAAACCTCCAAGCAGGCTTTGGCGGAGATCGCCGAATCCAAAGAATTGCTGACGTACCTTCAGGCGGATGTCGCCGGGCCGATAACGGCGGAGGCAAAGGCTGATTTTGCTCAGGAACGATTGAATGAATTTGCCGCAGCGGTGACAGCCAGCGAAGAGAATCTGGAATCAAAAACATTGCAGTCACTTGTCGACGACAAAGATCTGTTTCACCGGCAAGGTGTCGTTGCTTCGGCATCGATCCGCGCTTGGATGCACAGCAAGCTGGGAGGTTCGTTTCGATCTCAGTTGCGGTTGTTGGCAAACCCAAGCGAATCTGAATTTGCGAGTTTGCTTCGTCGAAGCCGCGAAAGCCTTCAGCCGCGGTTCGTCAAATTGACCAGCGCGACGGGTACGATTCTGCTGAAGTCGGGCATTGGGTTGGTAATCTTGATTATCTCGGCATACTTTTTTCTGGTCGATGGTCCCGCGATGATTCGGACGCTGATGCGATTGAGCCCGCTGGATGACAACTACGAACGACGACTATTGCTTGAGTTTGACAAGACCAGCCGAGCGGTCGTGTTGGCGAGTATCGCCAGCGCCGTCGCCCAGGGCTTGTTGGCGGCGATTGCGTTTTATTTTTGCGGCTTGCAGTCGATCGTCTTGCTGTTTTTGATCACCTGCTTGATGGCGTTGATTCCTTTCTTGGGAGCCGCATCGGTCTGGATTCCGTGTGCGATCTATGTGGGCGCTGTCGATCAACGTTGGGGCGTGGCAGCATTTCTAGCGATCTACGGTGCTTTGGTGGTTTCGTCGATTGACAACGTCATCAAAGCCTATGTTTTGCAAGGCCACTCACAGATTCATCCGCTGTTGGCGCTGCTAAGTGTGCTTGGTGGAATCCAAGTGTTTGGTCCGATCGGAATTTTGGTCGGCCCGATGGTGGTCGTGTTCTTGCAAACGCTTTTAGAAATCCTAAACCATGAACTGGGGACGGGAAGTGCAGTGGACACAGAGACCGACAATGCACCGGTTTAGCTGACCAGCCTTCAGACGAAAGCAATCGGTTCGCGGCGAGCAAGTTTTCGATTTATAAAGTAGCCACAACGAATTGGCTTGTTCATTGCTCTGCGTATTTGCAAGGCCTGTTCAGACGCATTTTCCGGCCGTACTTGTATTTCCGATTGCGACCGAATGGTGCATCCGAACGTTGGCACCGGAGCAAGTGATGAACTAGAATCATCGCGACTACAGCAGCGACTGTCGTGCGAGATGGACTATCAAGTGCCCCAGTTAGATGCCCCAATCAAACGACCAAATTGAACAGCAAAGAGGCTACGGCGAATGAGACCACCGGATTTCGTAAAACGCATGCGATCGATGCGTTGTTCATTGTTGGCAATGTCACTGTCGATCACCGTGCTATGCAGTTCGTTTGGAAACGCGGATGAAAAAGACGCCGGCGTCGACCAGCCAGTTGACTCACTCTCGCTGGTCGTGAACGCTATCGGGCAATCGAATGAATCATCCGTTCGCCGTAGTTTGCTGCGGGGATTGCTGGCCGGATTGGAAGGACGCAGAAATGTCAAAGCGCCCGCTGGGTGGGAGTTGCTAAGACAAGAGCTGGCGGCCGATTCAGACAGCCAGGTCCAGGAACTGTCGATGCAGTTGTCTCAGGTTTTTGGCGACAGTCAAGCTGCCAAAGAAGCGTTGGCGATTTTGAGTGATTCGTCGGCTGATTCGGTCCGACGTCGATCGGCGTTGCACTCGCTATTGGAACAACAGAACAAAACGGTTTCCGCGCGTTTAGAATCACTGTTGGATGATCCATCGTTGGCGATCGATGCGATTCGTGGGTATGCATCGATCGAAAATGCAGCGGCGCCGGCGATTCTGTTTCAGCGGTTTCCTGCGATGACGGCAGCGCAGAAACGAGCGACCGTCGAAACCATGGCTGCTCGCATGCCTTACGCGGAACGTTTGGTTGGAGCCGTGAAAAGAAAAGTGGTTGCTCGCGACGACATCCCGGTGCACGTCGCGCGATCGCTTAGCGAAATGCTGGGCGACAAGTTTGTCAAAGTTTACGGCGAAATTCGCCCGGTGGCAGACGACCGCGCAATGCTACTGAAGAAGTACAAAGCGATGCTTACGCCAAAAGCGATTGTTGCGGCTGATGCCGGGCGCGGTCGAGTCATTTTTGACAAGACTTGCGCGGCATGCCACAAACTGTACGGCAATGGTGGCGAAGTCGGGCCTGATCTAACAGGATCAAATCGCGCCAATCTGGATTACATTTTGCTTAACAGCATCGATCCCAGCTACGACGTGCCGGATGCCTACAAGATGGTGCAGATTTTGACTTCCGAAGGACGCGTGATCAACGGCGTGCTGGCGGAAGAAGACAATGTGAAAATCGTTCTCAAGACTGCCGAACAACCTCGAGTTGTCATTGCCAAGGCGGATATCGAAACACGCCGGGTGTCGAAAAAATCCATGATGCCCGACGGACAATTGGACCAACTAAAACCCAATCAAGTCGTTGATTTGATCAAATACTTGCGGACCAAATCGCAAGTGGAGTTGTCGAAATAATGAAACGGTACGTCCCCCTTCGCGATCAATTCAACGTGAGCCTTGCCATTTGCTTGGCGACCTTTCTGTTGACGCCATCGCTTGTTAGCTCGGAAGACAATCGCAATGTGCTTCCGCAGAAACAACATCGACGCAGTGATGCTCCTTTCCTGAAGCCGGACCAAGCGGTTGCCAAAATGGCGATCCCGGAGGGCTTTGATGTTTCGGTGTTCGCTTCGGAGCCCGACATTGCCGAACCGATCGCGTTTTGCTTCGATGACCGTGGCCGAATCTGGGTGGCAGAGAACTTCAACTACCAGACGCGCCGTCAGCACACGGATGATCCAGTTAGCCGAATCCAGATCCTGGAAGACACCGATGGCGATGGCGTTTTTGACAAAAAGAAGACCTTCACCGATACGCTCACGTTTACGTCGGGGATTGCTTGCGGATTTGGGGGTGTGTTTGTTGGTTCGCCACCGAACCTGACATTCATCCCTGACGCCGACGGGGATGACAAACCTGACGGTCCGCCGCAGAAGTTGTTGGACGGCTGGGGCATGGATGACCGCCACGAAACGTTGAACAGCTTTATCTGGGGGCCAGATGGTTGGCTGTATGGCTGCCACGGAGTGTTTACCCATTCCAACGTGGGAAAGCCGGGTGACGACCCGTCCAAACGACAGTTCATTGACGCGGGGATTTGGCGTTACCATCCGACACGAAAAACGTTCGAGATTTTTGCGCGTGGTTTGTCAAATCCTTGGGGGTTTGATTTCGACGATCACGGTCAAGGGTTTGCGACGTGTTGTGTGATTCCACACTTGTTTCATGTTGTGCAAGGCGGTGTGTATCACAAGCAGAGTCGCCCGCATGTGAATCCGTATATCTACGACGACATCAAAACGATTCGCGATCATACGCACCTATCCGCACACGGTGGAGCTCGGTTCTATCTAGCCGATGCGTTTCCCGAGCAGTACCGCGGCCGGCTGTTTATGTGCAATATCCACGAACACGCTGTCTTGACCGACGTGATGCACCGCAACGGTTCCAGCTTCATTGGCAAGCATGGCGATGATTTTATGCCGACTAATGACATGGCGTGGGTAGGGTTCAGTGTTGAAATTGGTCCCGAAGGAGGCGTCTATTTGCTGGACTGGCACGATGCGGACGTGTGTGGAAACGCGATTGAATTTCCCAATACAGGTCGGGTCTATCGGGTCATGCCCAAGGGAGCCAAACCGACGGCGACACCTAACTTGGGAGCCATGACGGATCTGCAGTTAGTCGAACTGCAAAGTCATTCCAATGACTGGTATGTTCGGCAAGCAAGAACGCTGCTGCAATCCCGCTCGGCGACCGGAAAGTTGGATTCCGCCACAGTCCACCAGCGGTTAAATGAGATGTTTGTCGCAGCCGATCAATCGGCAAGTCGCCTGAGAGCGATGTGGGCGTTGCATGTGACCGGTGGATTGGATGCGAATGGTCTTGCCAAATTTCTTTCGCACGATGACGAGTATGTTCGTGCTTGGGCCATTCAGTTTTTGAGCGAAAAGAGCGACGTCAATGCTTTTCAGTCAGCCCATGACCTGACAAAACCGGACACGGGCGAAGCGATTGTTTCAGCTGCGATGTTGGCAAAGTTTGGGGAATTGGCTAGCAGTGATCCGTCGCCTGTCGTGCGGCTGTACCTTGCTTCGGCAACGCAGCGTCTGCCCTATGCCCAGCGATGGCCAATCCTACAAGGCTTGGCGTCCCACGCCGAAGATATCGCGGACAACAACCTACCTCGCATGGTCTGGTTTGCCTTGGAGCCGATGGTACCGCAATTTCCAGCGAAGTCACTGGAGTTGGCGTTGCAGGGAAAATTGCCACAGTTGCAGCAACATGTCGCCAGGCGGCTGGCGTCGGGGGACGCATCCGTCGTTGACGACCTGAATGTCAAACGCAAACCCAAAGCCGACTCGCGAGCACAGTGGATTATGCAGAAGGCCGCGCCTGGATTTACGGTCCATGATGTGGGCGAAAACGGTGTGGTGGATCACCCCGTGTTTCGCAATGCCAAAGCCGTCCAAACACACCCCAAGGACCGCGAAAATGCGAGTCGATTGACACGGGAGTTGCGCATTCCGGAAGGCAAGTCGACGAAGCTTAAGATCCGTGTTAGTCACCATCCGCACGGAGATTGGTTGCTGAAGGTCGTTGCGAATGACGAAGTCATCAAAGAGCAACTGGTGGGTTCCAAAACGGTCGGCAAAGACGAGTGGCTCGACGTGACTGTTGATTTGACGAAGTATGCCGGCTCTGTAGTTCGTCTTTCGTTAGAGAATCACGCCAACGGTTGGGCAGCGGAATGGGCGTATTGGAATCGGGTTGCCATTGTCAGTGATTGATCGATCGTGGTGGACTGAAGCGGCGCTCGTCGATTGTCCAGGCGAGCATCTAAGCGAATGGCTGGCCTGCGCACTTGATTCCTTTGGTGACTAATGGTGTCTGCGGAATGCAACGAATCAGTATTTTTGAAATGTTCAAAATCGGTGTGGGCCCATCCAGTTCACACACGATGGGGCCTTGGCGGGCCGCTCAGCGATTTGTTGCCGAATTGACGGACGATCAAAAACAGCGTGTGGATCACGTGCGTGTGGATCTGTTTGGCTCGTTGGCCAAAACCGGGAAAGGCCACGGCACCGATCTTGCCGTGATGTGGGGGCTAATGAATGAAGACCCCGAGACCGTGGCGGTGGATTCGATCTTTGCAAAAATCGAAACGGTCACGCGAAGCCAATCGCTACGGCTGGGCGGCAGTTTTGACATTCCCTTTGATCCCACGTCGGACATTGTGTTTCACTTCGATCAAACGCTTCCGTTTCACCCCAATGGCTTGACATTCAAAGCGTCTTGCGGATCGACACTTTTGTACGAAGCGACCTATTATTCGATCGGGGGTGGGTTTGTGGTTACCGAAGCGGACTCCGGTGAAGTGGATTCGCATTCGTTGCCGTTTCCAATCGATCACGCGGTGGACTTGTTGCAGCATTGCGAAGCCGAGAGCGCGTCGATCGCTCAGATTGTTCGCCGCAATGAACTGACGTGGCGAGATGCAGACGACGTCAAGTCGCGGCTGCGTCAAATTCGTGACGTGATGACCGGTTGCATTCATCGCGGTGTTTGCAGCGAAGGAATCTTGCCTGGCGGCCTGAACGTCCATCGTCGCGCGGCCAAGATGGCGAAGCAGCTGTTGCAGACGTCATGTTCGGACAACTTGGATCGCTGGGTTGTTCAAGTGGGCGAAGGCGAAAAGAGTTTTCAACGCATCCTGGATTGGGTCAGCTGCTTTGCCTTGGCGGTCAACGAAGAGAACGCCGCTTTTGGACGCGTCGTCACCGCGCCCACTAACGGTGCTGCGGGCGTGATTCCGGCGGTGATGATGTACGGAAAACTGTACTGCGATTTCGATGACCAAACGCTAGATGACTTTCTGTTGGTTGCCGGCGAAATTGGGTGCTTGTTTAAAAAGAACGCGACAATCAGCGCCGCGATGGGTGGTTGCCAAGCCGAAATTGGAGTTTCGTCGGCCATGGCGGCCGCCGCTCTGACGGAATGTTTGGGAGGCACTCCTCCACAAGCCGCCGAAGCGGCGGAGATCGCGATGGAGCATCACTTGGGAATGACCTGCGATCCCATCGCCGGGTTGGTTCAGATTCCCTGCATCGAACGCAATGCAATGGGCGCGATCAAGGCCATCACGGCAGCTCAGATGGCGCTGCAGCGGGATGTCAGCCGTAGTCATGTTTCGTTGGATGATGTGATCCAAACGATGTGGCAAACTGCCCAAGATATGAATGCCAAATACAAAGAAACTTCCGAAGGCGGCCTGGCAATTCAGATTTCGGTGAACGTCAGCGAATGTTGAATCGCAGCTGATGCCGTTCGGCGTTGCGCCCATGAACGTGATTGGAGGACGGCGGTTCTCTTTGCCGGTGTGCTTCTTTACTGGCGCTCTTCCTTATTAACGCCCTTCTTTATGGGCGTCGGCCGATTTAGACTGCCGTGATGTTTGAACTGCGTTGCACCGTCAGAAAATGCCCCCACTTGCTGAGCCTCAGCGAGGGCGGATTGCGCTGCGTGGCAGGCCATCATTTTGATCGAGCCAAGCAGGGGTATTGGAGCCTGTTGCAACCGCAGGATCGAAAGTCAAAGAATCCGGGCGACTCGGAAGCAGCGGTGTTGGCCCGGCAAAGCTGGCTCGCACGGGGCTACATGTCGGGACTGATTCAGGCGTTGCAGCCTTGGGTTAGTTCTTCGCAATCAAATGAAACCGGCACGACAACACGGACGTTGGATTTGGGATGTGGTGAAGGGACGTTCGGCAAAGCGTTGTTCACCGATGAAGCGGACGGCTACTGTGGGATCGATCTTTCCAGGCGAGCAATCAAGTTGGCGGCTCGAAGTTGGCCAGAGGCGACTTGGGTGCTTTCCAATGCAGATCGCTTCCTCCCCGCGGCGGATGAAAGCGTGGACCGTGTCATTTCGCTGTTCGGTCGTCGACCTGCGACTGAAATCCGCCGCGTGCTTCAGCCGACCGGTGTCTGTATGGTCGCCGTGCCAGGGGAAGAAGACCTGATCGAATTGCGTCAGCATGTCCAAAGCGAAGGTCATCGACGAAGCCGATGGGAGCTGATCGCTGAAGAGATGTCAGCGGCGGGGCTCGAGTTGTCCGGTCACCAGAGCTGGCGAGAGCAGTTTGACTTGGATCGCCAAGCAATTGTTGATTCACTCACCATGACTTACCGTGGCAACCGACATTCGCAAGCGGAACGTATAAGCGAAATCGCGTCGATGTCGGTGACGTTAGCGGCAGACCTGCTGCTGTTTCGCCGCCGCGACTAATCAGGGCTAAAGGTAGCCGGTTGTAAAAACTAATGCCGTTGGACGACTGAGTTTTGCTGTCAGCCGCAGTTCTGTTTTCTCTGCCAGTCCCAGCACCGATGTCGATGCCGGGGCGTTCGCAGAGTTTTTACTTTGCCAGCGATTTGGCTGGTTTGCCATCGGAAGTCAGATTGCCGGTTGACCAGAGCAAACCGCGGACGACGAAATCCATGTAGCGGTCGTCCGAGACCGTTTCGTTTTGGTGCCCCAGCGATGTGCTGAACACCTTGGTTTTCTTTGGCCCGTATTCACTGGTCCACGCGATCACGGCGGACTTTTCGACCGGTTTTGCGTCGGGGTTCTTTTTCAGTTCCCGCTTGTTGGGCGGAGTCATTTGTTTGCCAGTGACCAGGGCGCTTGTGCCGGCGTAGACGCGAAGGTTGTTGTACAGTTCTTCGTTGCCGGTTTTCCACGGCCCAAATCCTTTGGTGATCGGGTGATCGGCATCGGTGCGAATCACATCGATCGGAACCTTGGGCCCGTGGCTGGTCGATTGCACGCCAATCATTTCGTACCAACCGCCGTTGTCGGCATCGGGTTCGACGGGGGCTTTGAAATTTCCCCAGCGATAACTATGCATCGCGCAGTGGAGGTTGACTGCCGGAGTGCCAGCACGGTGAGCAGCCAAAATTCGGTCGACGTAAGGTTTCTCTGTCACGTTGGCCGAACACTCGTCGTGAATCACCACGTCGTATCCGTCGGCCCAGTCGTCGGAGTTGTAAATGTCGAACGTGGCTTTGGTCGTTGTGTCTTCGCTCAGTTCCACTGTGACCACGGCGTTGATGCGGGCTTCGATGCCGTCTTTGAGCAGTTTGGTTTGGGTGACGTAGTCGTGGCAGCAACCGCCCGCTACCAGCAACACCTTCAACGGCATCGGTTGCGGTGTGGCTTCCTGGGCAAAACTTGGAGTCGCGAAAAGGATGCAGGCCGACCAAACGATAGCAGCGTTGCGAAAATTCAGGATGGATTGGATCATCAGCGGGCCTTGTGGTTCCGTGGTGGGTGATTCAGTGGGAAATGGGTTCAGTTGAAGCGGCAGTGTTTTGGACGGCGTCAGTGGGCGCAATTCTATCTGCGCTGTGAATCTTTTTGCGCTGTGAACCAACCGGATTGGCAGTGCGTTCATCCAGTCGGCCCCCAATCGCCGATCGGTCTCGGCGATCACACCAACGGCTGACCAAACGGGAAGTTTGCTTCAGCAGTTTTTTGGGCATGGGTCTTGGGCAAGGATCACCGAGTGATCCAGGATCAGTCCCGCGGGACTTCGACCCCACGTATCAACGATTGTAGTTCTTCGTCCGTCGTGCGTCCTTCGATTTCCGCTTCGGCAGTCAGTTGAACACGGTGCCGAAGTGCTGGGACAGCGACTTCGACCACGTCGTCGGGAATCGCATAATCGCGTCCGTTGAAAGCTGCCAAAGTACGGGCCGATTGCATCAATGCGATTCCAGCGCGAGGCGAAGCCCCGATATGAAAAGCGGGCCAGTTTCGTGTCGCACGAACCAGTTTGTTGATGTAGTCGACCAAGCTTTCTTCGACTCGAACGGTCCCACACAGTTCAATAGCGGCGTTGACAGATTCCGGGTTCGTGAGCGGCTTGATGGCTTCGCGAAGACGCTTGTTCAAATCAACTTGCTGGCTGTGAAGTTTCAGGATTTCGGACTCTTGAGTCTCCGAAGGATAATCGACTTTCAGTTTGAACATGAACCTGTCCAACTGAGCTTCCGGCAAGTTGTAAGTGCCTTCGCTTTCCAGCGGATTTTGGGTCGCCAGAACCAGAAAAGGTCGTGGCACGGCATGGCTGGTGCCGTCGACCGTGACGCGAAACTCCTGCATGATCTCCAGCAAAGCCGCATGCGTTTTGGCGGGCGAGCGATTGATTTCGTCTGCCAGCAATAGCTGCGTAAAGACAGGCCCAGGACGAAAACGAAACTCGCTTTCTTTCATGTCAAAGACCGGTGCTCCGGTGATGTCCGACGGCATCAAGTCAGCGGTGAACTGGATTCGACCGAATTCACATCCCAGGATTTGTCCCAGCGTGCGCACGAACAGTGTTTTGCCCAAACCCGGCACCGATTCGATCAAAACGTGTCCACCGGAGAACAAGGCGGTCAGAGTCCCGAGTACCAATTCGTCTTGGCCGACATACAGTTTCCCGACTTCGTCCGAGATCGCTTGGTAAAGCTTTTGCATCGGCAAGAATTTTTCGGACAATTCGTGCTTCGAGCTACCGGCACCCGGTGGCGTGGAAGTTTCCTTGCCAAACATCGGCGGAGGCGTTGGATCAGGCGTCGCGCTACTCAACGGGAGTACCTCGTTTGAAAAATGTAAATTTGGAATGGGAATCAGGAAAACGTCGAATGGCTAAACTTAGAATCTGAACTGATCGCTCGAGCGGTCCGGCGTTTTGCCCGCAGGGGGAGATTCGGTTTTCTCAGGGGCCGTGTGATCGAGATTGGGGGTGATGTCAGGAGCGGGTAACTGGCCACCGGGGATCTTGCGACCGGGTATCTCTGGACCCGCGGCTTCCGCGTCGAGTGGAGTCGAGGCGGGAGTGACCGGTTGGGGAGCTTTGGGCGCGTCTGGGATGACCCAATCGCCAGTCGTTTCACCCTTCATGCGCCGCATGTATTCGTTAATCCTCGCGCGAGCGTACTTTTCTCCTCGAGCGTTGTTCATCAGGCTGGCGACCGCGTCCAGGTGATCGCCGAAATTGCTCGTCGAACCACGCTCGACATTTCTGGCACGTCCAAAGATCGGCAGTAGCATCATGCAAACGACAAAGCCAAGCAAGGCCGCGTGGATCGTCACCAGACTCATCGGCCAGACCGTCAGCAGTTCCATGCCCGAAGCCTGGGGCACTCCGGGTTTGCTCTCGCTGACCGGAATCGGGTTGTAGGAACTGAGTAGAAAGCCGGCGGTTTGAATGTCGTCCGTTTCGTTGGTCGCGGGATCGTCGGTTGAACGGTCGCCGCTCTGACCGCTTGCACTCTGCGCGATCAACTCTTCGGCAAGTTCTGCGTTGGCGGGCTGCGTGAATGCAAAGTTCGTCAAAAGTGATCCGCCTGCCACCACGATGATCTTCGAATCGTGCCAGCCGTCGGAAGTGATTTCCGAGACAATTGAATCGCCCGATTCGGTGTCGATCAGGGAACGGAAATGAACCTTCGTTCGCGTCTTCTCTTCGCTTGCAAACGATGTGTAGGGAGTCGCTGGTCCGGTCGGTCCCTGATTGGAAAAAGTGATTGGGGCCGTCGCGGGGGGCTGATTCTTTTTGTCCTCTGCATCGTACGGTTCGATCACGTATTCCGTCAAAATTGACCGCTGTGCGTCCGGTTCGCCAGCTTGAGGGGTGGCGGAAGATTGTGAAGCCAAATCCCAATTCTTGGTCGACAAATCACCGCGTCGGAAGATCTGTGATTTTGGTTTCACCGCGAACCAACCGTTGGAGTAGGTGTCGCGACGATTGACTGTCCATTGAAGTCGTTCGTTCAGTTTGCGGGCCGCGCGCCGGCGGTATTCCATTCTTTGGCCGGGAGGTGCGGACATCCCCGCTTGCACCCAGTAGTCCGCTTCGCTGCCGCTATCTGGCACCACATATACCAACGTGCGCCCGCCGTGGCGTAGCCAGCGTTCGAACCAGCGGGTGACTTTGATATCGATGGGTTTCAAAACCTGGGGAGTCCACACGATCACGTTGCTGCGGCGGACCCGCTGAGTCAATCGGCGGATATCACGCGTTTTGTAGCCTGCATTTTCGTAGCTGGATCGCAACGCCCCAAATCCGTTGACACTGGAGTGACCTGCGACTCCGGTTGATGGACCGTACGACGCATCAAACGATTGCCCACATCCGACTGCCAGCAAACATAGGAACAACAAGGTCATCAAGGATGCGAATTGTTTCATGCCGCCACCTCTTGCTGCGATGTCAGACGCTGTTCCAACGCTTGGTTGTTTTCCCACAGCGACGCGAACTCTGATTGCGTGATCCCATGACGTCCAAAATACGATCGTTCGAAAGCAGTCACGGTCCGTCCCAGCCGTTCGCCTGATTCACGATCGGAGCTCCGCGTTTCGCGAACATAGCGTCCGTTGGTTTTACCGCGAGTCAGACGCAGCGAACCGGCTTGATCCAGCATTAGCAGTTGATGCCCAAAGAGCAGGATGATCGCTTGTCCAAACTGCCCTTCGTTCATCAATCGTTCGGACTCCGTCCGCAAGTTGACGTCGGTTCGACGAAGCTCGGCTGGCAAGTGTTTCATGCGTTCGATCATTTGTTCGTCCGGCGCGTCTGTACTGATCTTGGCTGCGTCTTTGGTTTTACCCAGGTCTATTTCGGTCTTGCTAAATGCGTACACCAATCCACCCACCGCCGCAAAGATCACGAGCGCCAGCAGCAGCCAGCCGAACACATTGCCCAGCGTCAGATCGGAACCAAACAGGCCCGTGCCGGTGCCCGTCCCTGTCGTCCCGCCTTTGGTTGTCGTTGTTTTAGCCGTCGTCTTTTTCTTCTTGGCCACTTTGGGTGGCTTCGGCAGCCATCGGCTGTTTCGGTTGACCGAATCATCGATGCGTTCGTTGACCGTGACAGGAATCAACGTGCCTGCGTCGGCATCGAACCAAGGCGTGGACTGCAAGGCATTGGCAGTCGGGGACGATTCCGTGGTATGAGTGGTTGCTGGGGCGGTAGATGCTGACTGCTGCGCGGTGGCGACTGGCAATGTGAAATGGGCAAGGCTGAAATGGGCAACGGCCAGGATGGCCAAGGCGCGAATAACAGAAGGGGCAAACGCGGTTGCAGCGGACGTGTTAATGAATGTGTTCATTTGCCAGCTCCGTGGACCGATGGTCGAGGATTCTCCTGGGGGGCCGAAGTCGGGTTCGCGGCGGGATTAGGATTTGGTCCCGAGTTGGAGGTGGCGGGCTTTGAGCGGGATTTATTGGGGCGTGACTTAGTTGAAAGCGGCTTAGTTTGGCGAGATTCGGTCGTGCGGGGCTTAAGCGATCCCGCGTCGTCGCCAAACTGCCGAATGGCTTCGGCGCGAACGGCCAGTTCAACTTCCCATCCCTCCAGGCGAATGCGAGTGTCTAGGTAGTTCAGCAATCGAATCAACGTGCACAGAGCCCCGATGATCCATGCAGACGCCGGTAGCAAGACCAGCAAAACGAACAGTCCCCAATTCCATTGGCCGGTCACGATGCCCCGTACCCAAACGAGCGACCACAAGACACTGGCGAAAAGCCAGCACGAAATGAACGAGACCGCAATGAACCTACCGCTCAGTTCGCTATTCATCGGCGAGTGCAGTGATTTGGAGCGACGGCTGGCAGTGATCACGCGAGAATCTTTGGAACGAATGGGGCATTGTTCCAGCAGCAAGATTTCCGGTACGAACGGCCGCGAGGCGCGAACCAGTACGACTACGATCACGATCGTGACGGGAAGAACGACATCGGCGAAGGGATCAAAGTAAGTGCCGTATCGAAACGCTAGCAGCGCCATCGTTGGGAGCACTAGTCGTTTGATACCCAGCACCCAAAACCACCGCCAAAACTGCCGTCGACCTTCCTGAAAAACACTGCTCCAGGTTGGACGTTTCTCGAAAACAGCTTGCCCCAAATAGATGGTGGTGAAAATGCCTGCGATCGGCGTTTGCAAAACGATCAGCAACAGCATCCATGATGCATAGCGAAACACCTCTTGGGCTGCCTCGTCATCGCCCAACCCGTATTGAGCTTCGCGGATCGGGATCCACGAAAGCAGCGCCGCGTTGGCAATGATCCATGGCACAGCGCCCACCAAAAATCCAATCAGCAAAGCACTGGGGTAGCGACGGATCATCACCATCGCTAAATCGCCAATCTCCGACAGCGTGCGGACGCGGACGACCACATGAGTTTTGTCAAGTTGCAAAGGACGCTCCCTTCGCACTGGTTTGATCGGTAGCGTTGCGAGTTTGATCGACACCGGTTTGCGTGTCGGCTGGCAGCGGTGCGCCAAAAACATCGTCGTACGTGCCCGCTTGCAGACTTTTGCCGCCGATCGAATCTCGCGGGAATCCCAAGATCACGAAATAGAAACTGATCAAACCTGACGAAATAACTGCCCAGGCCGCTTTGAACACATACGGAGTCGGACTTGGCGACAAGAATCCTTCGGTCAACGCGGCCAGTACGAACAGCAATGCTGATGCGGCCATGATGGGAATCGCCTGCCGCCCATTTTCTCTCATCGAATCGATTCGGCTTAAACCGTGGGTGTAAAACAGACCCACGCCCAATCGCAGTCCAGCAGCGGCGGCCAGCGCGATCGCTGTTAATTCAAAGGGCCCGTGGGCTGTGACAAATTCGTAAAAATGTTCGCTGCCGGTCACGTCGTCGCGAGACATGTAGCCAAAGCACGCTCCTAGCACGATTGCGTTGTAGGCCAGAGTAAACAGGCACGGGATGATCAAAATTCCATAACCAAAACACTTTAGTCCGATACCGGTGTTGTGATGAATGTAGCCCGCCGCAGCTTGCATGTAGTGATCGCCCGGAGCGTTGAGCGGTCGTTCGTACATTTCTTCCAACTGATCCAGCGTTTGCTCGCCGACCATCCGCTGGGCAAAATTTGGGAACAGAGTTTCATTGCTGGCCATGATCATGCTGAGCAAGAACAGGCCAAAGAACACGATGGTCGCAATTCGCACGCAGGGATCGCGGTAGATCAATTGTGGTGCTTCGCGAAAGACAACGTCGCTCCACTGCGTCGGGTCAAATTTGTTGGCACGGTAGAGCTGGTTGTGGGCACGGGCAACCAATCGATGCAAATATCCCACGGTTGCCGGGGGCAGCTGATATGCGTCGGCCAGAGCAAGGTCGGCGCAAGCGGCGCGGTACAAAGTCGCAAAACGGGAGACGCCGGCGGCACCACGATGATGCCTTTGCCCCGTCTTGTCGGTGCGGCCGCGCGTTTCCATCGAATCACAAAGCCGTTCCAATTCCGTCCACTGCTTTTTTCGTTTGTCCAGCAAATTGGCAACATTCATACCGAGCCTCCTGGTCTTTGCTGAGACGGAATCGAGGGGGCATCAATGTTTGACCCCGCTTGGATTGTTCCCGCTGAAGTTGGCTGGGCCGCTGTTATTGGTTGTGCCAACGGCGCCGTTGTTTCGGCCAGTGGCGAAGCACCGCTTTGTTCGATGGTCGACGCGGGCAGTTTGTTCATGTCGCGTGCCAACGGGCTGTAGCCACGCAGTGGACCTAGATCGGGTTCTTCGACCGAAGATTCCGCCAAGAATGTTTTGTAGTACAGCGCGTAGAGCAGCAAGTCGGGGTCGATGTCCGGCCGAAATTCGAATCGATCGATCAGTGGATCTGTCAAATGGCGAGCAATTTCGCGACGTCGGGGCGGAGTCAAGTAATGGCGTCGTTCGGCATAGATTGCCAGGGTGCGCGCCATTGACCGCGACACTCGGTAGTCGCCAGGGACAAACGATGACAATGCGGGGACTCGGGCGTCATCGACTTTTGCGATTGGCAATCGCCACGAGCGTTCGTCGACTATCACCATCGTGCCCGCGACCAAGTCACCGAGTCGCTGCAATCGTCGCGTGAAAATCATCGATGAGAGTCCCACCATTCCGGTCGTCACCAAAAAGATCGGGGGATAGTCATCAACAAAGTGATTGAGCGCGGCCACGGGAGCCATGTCGGCGACTCGAAGCAGATTTCTTAGCAGCGCGCTGCGTCCGCTGACCGGACGACCATCGATATCGATCACGCGGATTCCGCAAGACCATTTGCCAACCGTCCGGCCGTTGAAATACGCTTCCATTGTGGTCCCGTAGAACCAACTGACCAGGAACATGACCACGACCCAGATCGCTTGCATGAACGATCCCCCAAACGACGTGAACGTTCCCATCAGTCCGCCAATCAGGCCAAAGATCAGGAGGCAGCCCAGGATGATGCCCCAACGCACGACAATATCGATCAGGTAGGCCGGCAAACGACGAAATGGGCCGGCGAGTTGATAGTCAAACGCGATGTTCTCGGGCGTGACGACGGCGATCGTTGTGTCGAGTGGTTGAGTGTCATCCACGGTGGCGGTCGCAAGATCCCTAGAGTCGGCGCCGAGACTCAGTTGCCTTGACGTGTAAGTAACTTCGGCGAAGACGTCGTGTGAGGGACATTCGTCGAAATCGTTGGTGCAAACATCTTAACTGATGCGCAAGCTTCGCTGAGCTGTCAGCGTACCAATTGTCGGCTTCTATTATCTATTTATGGGGCTGGATTTTGCAACGGTGCAAGCGAGCGATGTTCCGGAAGGTTATCTTTTTGAACTGCTTTGAATCGCATCTCCTAGCGGATCAGACCTTTTCAGCTCCGTGTGAGCGCCTCATTCGACGTTACGCCAAGATTTTAGGAACGGAATTGATGCACGCAGACACGTCCCCGTCGGATGCAGCAACTGTGAATCCACCGGTGCGTTGGATGGGAGTCATCCGCTGCATTGGCCCCGGATTGATCGTTGCAGGTTCGATTGTCGGGAGTGGCGAACTGATCGCGACGACTAAGACGGGTGCCGAAGCCGGATTCAGTTTGCTGTGGCTGATCTTGCTGGGCTGCGTCGTGAAGGTTTTTGCGCAAATCGAATTAGGGCGTTACGCAATCATTAGCGGCAAGACGACGCTGCTGGCTTTGGACGAAGTTCCCGGCCCGCGGATCAAAGGACGCGGCAACTGGTTGGTGTGGTACTGGGTGGTAATGTGGGTCGCTAGTATTTCGCAGTTAGGCGGAATTGTGGGTGGCGTCGGTCAAGCGATGGCGATCAGCGCGCCGCTTTCGCAAATCGGACGCGACTACAATTCGGCGGCCGACGCCGAACAACTTGATCAGTTCGAGCGATTTCAAAATTCCACCGTTGGCCAGAGTGGCGAGGACGGGAAATCATCGAATGCGTTTTGGCAATCCTACGACGAAAAATACACACTTGGCAGATCGCGGAATCCGTCCGCACCAACTGCCGCAGCGGCACGTACGATGCCACAAGATGCGGCGATCTGGGCGATCTTGATTTCGGTGATCACCAGTATTGTCCTGGTTAATGGACGTTACGGAATGATTCAGTCGCTTTCGACGGTCTTGGTCGCGTCGTTCACGGTGCTGACGTGTCTGAATCTGTTCTTGCTGCAAGGGCAGGCAGATTTTCGTGTCAGCTTGGCCGAATTTTGGTCGGGGTTGACGCCTGGGCCTCCGCAGGATGTCGCCGGTGGCAACTCGATCGGAACCGCGCTGGCGACCTTTGGCATCATCGGTGTGGGGGCCGCCGAACTGGTTATGTATCCGTACTGGTGTCTCGAAAAAGGCTACGCCAAATTCGCAGGCAAAAACGACGGATCCGAAGCGTGGGTCAAGCGTGCCAATGGTTGGATGCGAGTCATGCGATTTGACGCATGGGGAGCGATGGTCATCTATACGTTTTCGACGATTGCGTTTTATCTGCTTGGTGCGGCCGTCTTGCACCGCGTGGGTTTGAATCCCGAAAAGAGTGACATGGTGCGCACGCTGGCAGTGATGTTTCGGCCGGTGTTTTCGCAGTGGGCCGCCGCCGTGTTTTTGTTTGGTGCGTTCGCGGTTTTGTATTCCACGTTCTTTGTAGCCAATGCAAGCCACGCTCGCACGTTTTCTGATGCAATGCGAGTCGTCGGGCTGATCGATGACGACGAAGCGACTCGGCAGAAATGGATTCGCATCCTGAGTGGGTTGTTCCCGCTGTTGTGCGTCGTCGTCTATATCGCGTTTCCCGCGCCGGCACAGTTGGTTTTACTGAGCGGTGTGGCACAGGGAATCATGCTGCCGATGTTGGCCGGTGCGGCGATTTTCTTTCGCTATCGAAGATGCGTGCCGGGGTTGGCTCCGGGAAAACTGTGGGACGCGATGCTCTGGTTGTCAGCCGCCGCGATGCTGGTGACGGGAATGTGGACGGTGTTTGACAAAGTTCAAGGCTACTGGGGGCAGTAGAGTCGTTCGTTTTCTGTGCGTGATTTGGTTTGGCGTCGCAGGCGTTTGATATGATCAGGGTATTCCTCTGAATACGGATCGGTCGTTCCTTATCCGCTAATCGTAAATGAACAGTCCACCTTACCCCCAAACGATTGCTCAGGATCCCATCGCTCAAGTTCCTAGCGTTTGGGATTCCGACGATGCGAGTCCCGGCGTGGCGAATGCTCGGTCTGCGCGATTGCCAATTCGTTTTACTCGCTTGGGGCTGCATTGTTTGTTTGTGGCAATCTTCGCGATGGCAGGAGGGGCGATACGCGGATTTAATTTGCTGTTGGTCTTGGCCGGTTTTTTGGTCGCGATCTTGATCATCCAATGGCGATGTTCGCGGCGGGCAATCGAATCGCTGGGGGTGACGCGAGTTCTGCCCGACGGAGCCTTCGCTGGCACGCCCTTTCGTGTGCAGTACGCAATCCAGAACCGCAGCCGCTGGCTAAACGTCTGGATGATCCGCGTGGATGACCATCTGACGGTGGATGGTAGCGGGGGTGCCGTTAATAGCATTTTGTCGAGGATCAATTACGACAGCTTGCGTTCGATCGCCTGTGGAATCGGCCTCATTCGTATTCAGCAGACGGCGGTTGCCACCTGCGATTGTCTGATCAAGCGACGTGGTCGGTATCGTTTTTTTGATGTTCAACTCTCGACGTCATTTCCGTTTGCGCTGCTAAATGGGATCCGCCGAGAATTGTCGGAGGAGACGTTTTGGGTTTTTCCCGAATTGCTGACGCTCGGCCGCGATTGGAAACAGCATTTGCCAACTCAGTCTGGTAGCGGTGCGGCGACGGCTCGACGCAGCGGTGTCGGCGAAGGGGAGTTTTACGGTTTGCGGCCTTGGCAGCGAGGCGATAGCCCGCGGCAAATTCATTGGCGGACGACGGCACGTCTTGGCGAACTGGCTGTTCGGCAAACCGAAGAATCGCACTCGGTCGATTTGTGCTTGGTCGTCGACGCGTACGTGTCGCCAACGGAGGGTGCCGACGCATCCAAGTCGGTTAACACAACGTCCGGGGAACCAGCGGTTCTGGAAACCACGCTTCGACTCGCTGCCACGCTGGCTGTGCAACTGAGCGAAGATCGCCAAAACCAACTGATGATGCTTGCCGCAGGAAAGGAAATCCACTCATTAGGCGCTCGCGGTAAACGGTCGTCGCCACGGGACATGCTGCGGCTACTTAGCGATGTGGAAGGTCAACAGGCAAATGATCTGACCGGCGCGATCCAGTCGGCTTGGAGTCTTTCGGGCGGTCGGCAAAGTTTGGTCGTGTTAAGCACTCGTTCGATCGGCGACGCATTGCAGGCAAGTTCAAGCGACGAGAGCGGCTCACCCGATCTGTCCGAATTGCTTTCTGCTTGGCGAAGGCGCGCGGATATCAAGTGGATCGACGTATCGGACAACACCAGCAACGGTTGGTTTTCGAACGACACAATGCACGGCAATTGGGGAGGCCATGTCGTAAGTGGTCGAATGACCAATGCGCAAAAGACCAATCCGCAAGTGACCAATCCGCAAGTGACCAATCCGCGGGCGACGTCCGGCGTCGAAGCCTTTGCCGATTGGCAAAGGCGCCAGCACGACGATGGGGTCACTCCGTGAAAAACACGTCTAGCCAATCGAAAGCTTCGCGATCGAACCTGCATCAAGCCGAGTTTTGGTTGCAGTTTTGCTTTGCTGTTATTTCTTGCTTGGGAGGTCTCATTCTGGCTTCGGGGCCAGGTGCCGAAGCGATCCCTGCGATTGCGATCTCGTTTTCTGTCTTCGGGTTTGTGTTGGTGGATCGGCTCCAGTTGTTTCATTTGCCGCCGATCGGAGCTTATGTGGCGATGGGGTTGGCGGCGGTCTACTGCGTGGGGAATTTTTGGGACGCGCAGACGACGGGAAACGAGCAGATGATTGCGGTGGCGATGTTGCTTGTTTTGGTGCAGGCGATTTTGATGTTGCAACAGAAATCGCCTCGCATTTTTGAACAGATCGGTGTTTTCTGTCTGCTGCAATTGGTTGTCGGGGCCGTATTCAATGACGCGATCCATTTTGGTTTGTTGCTTTCGGTGATCAGCGTTTTTGCCGCCTGGGCACTGAGCCTGATGAGTTCGGTCGCGGCCAGTGAAGGAATCCGATCGCGTGCGGTCAGCCCGCAGGTTGCTCTAGCATCGCAGGACGTCACGCCAAACCAGGCGCCAAGTTCGTTGGAGGCCCCGGTGATGACGTTGGCCCCGGTGATGACGGAGGTCTCTGATCTTGGTTTACGACATCGGTTGGCCGATCACTGGATGTTCCGCCCGATTGGAAACACGGTCGAACGCGTTTCCTGGGTCGTTGCTTGGTCCCCTGATTCGGTTCCTTCGCTGGCCGGTGCGTCATCGAAACTGCAGGTGTTCGGGATGTGTGCGTTGACGCCTGCCATTCTGTTGGTGACGGCGTTGTTCTTTTACGGTTTGCCCCGGACGACTAGTGCGTCGCGGTTGGGAAGTCGCGGCAACGCATTGGTTGGTTTTTCAGACACGGTTCGTCTGGACCAATTTGGGCAAATGCTGCAAAGTTCGGCAACGGCGCTGCGTTTTACTATGACCGATCGACGAACGGGATCGTCCTACATTCCGACCAGCGAAATCTATTTGCGTGGGCGCGTATTGGAAAATTACGAGCCTGATTTTTCTCTCAGTCGTCCCGTGTCAACGTGGAACGCAGTTCCACTAGGCCGGATCAGTGGTTCGCAACGTTTGCCGCTGGAGTTCACCGCGTCGCAAATCAGCGACAGGCAGCTTTATGATGGCGTCGATGTCAACGTTTCTTGCAACGCGATGAAGCAGGCGTCTTTGTTTGCGATCGCGCCGTATCACGTCACTGGCAAGTCAAAGAAAATTGTGCACGCTGTCGATCGCTGGACTCTGACGCGAAAAGATCGCAATATGATCGCCTATCCAGCGATCGATTATGGGTTCGGGACAAACGCTTTTTTTCAGGGGCAGCAATCCGCTGTCGTGACACGTACTTCGACGCTAGGCCGGATGTTGTCCAGCACGATCGCAGGCCAGGATTCTGCCGCGCTGTCGACGGAAGTAAAGGCAGCGACAAAGGCCGGCGATCGTGTGATTGATCTCAGTTATGCGGCCAGGTCGCGAACGTATCGACCCGATTCATACCTTTCGGATTTGACAGAATTTGATGATGCGGCCATGCCGACTTTGCAACGTCTTGCGCAAGACATGTTGTCGTCGATTCCCCCCAGTCAGCGAACAACCGAAGTCATTGCAAAAGCATTCGAACGTCATTTGGCGGTCGCTGGTGGATACCAATACACTCTGAATTTGGATTCGGAAGTGCCGCCAGGAACGGATCCCATTGAACAATTCGTAGCGGTCGACAAACGAGGACATTGCCAGTATTTCGCATCGGCACTCGCGATGATGTTGCGCGCGGTCAATATTCCGGCGCGGTTGGTGGTCGGTTATCGGACGGCTGAATACAACGATTTGGGGCAGTACTTTGTTGCAAGGCAATTGCACGCGCACGCTTGGGTCGAAGCGCTGATCGACCGCGACCAGCTTGACGAATCACATCGTTTGTTTGGGCAAGCCCCCAGCAGCGAGTATTGGTTGCGGCTGGATCCTACGCCCGGCGACAGTGAGATGCCGGATCGTTCTGGGGGCAACGTCGATCAAGTCATTGATATGGCAGAAAACCTCTGGGACAAGTACGTGGTGACAATGGACGCCGATCGCCAGCCGGATGCGGTTACTGGAATTTCGCAGCAGTCTTTTTTCAGTGCCCTGGTCCAAGGCGCGTCGAAGTCCGTCATGCGTCTGCGTCGCGGTCAGTTGGGGACTGGGATTCGGCTAGGCGGCTGGTCGTCCCTGCCGGGAGTCTTCTCTTGGCCAGCAGCTGTGATGGCAGTCATTCTAGGGATTGGTTTCATTGGATTGGCAAAACGGCTTCGGTCGTGGCTGATTCGGCGTAAAAAGCAGCAAAAGTCAAACTCAGAGGCTGACAAACCCAGTGTCGCCTTTTACGCTGACGCTCTCGATGAACTCTCCCGAATCGGACTCCATCGTCAAGCCGACGAAACGCCCGACGAATTTGTAAGCAGTGCATTGCGACATGCATCCGGTGCCGAATTGGTGGCTCCTTTGCAGGTCGTCACAGAAGCGTTTTATAGTGCCTGTTACAACGAGGGAGATGCATTGTCACTATCGAGAGATGAAATTGACGGCGAGCAGAAGCTGTCACTGGCCATCGAAAAACTGAACAGCGGTGTTCGATCGATTCTTGATCAACCGCGTCCGCGTTGAGAATTGTGTTTTGATTATTACCATCGATGGACCGGCAGGAGCCGGCAAGAGTAGCATCGCGCATCAAGTTGCCGATCGTCTGGGGTTCGACTTTCTGGACACAGGGGCAATGTATCGCGCAGTCACTTACGGCGCGTTAAGCTCGGATATCCAGATGGATGATGCCGACAGTCTCAGTCGCTTTGCGGCTCAAATTCAGCTGCGGTGGTGTGACCAAAAAATCTTGCTCAATGGAATCGACGTTTCCGACAAAATTCGGACCCCCGATGTAACGAAAGCGATTCGATTCTTGGCCGACATTCCCGCTGTACGTGATCAGTTGTCACAGCACATGCGGCGAATCGCTGATGATCACGACATCGTCACTGAAGGTCGCGATCAGGGAACCGAAGTTTTTCCAAACGCGCAGTGCAAAGTCTTTTTGACAGCGACCCCCGAAGAGCGCGCTCGCCGGAGGCAACAGCAGTTGGCCGATGCGGGACAGACTCTCAGCGTGGAAGAAATTTTGTTGGCGCAAAACCAACGTGACTTAGAAGACCGCATGCGAGCGGTCGGTCGCTTGCGAGCGGCGTCCGACGCCGTCGTCATCCAAAGCGATGGATTGACGCCCGATGAAGTTCTCGAAAAAGTTCTGGCGACCGTGGAAGTCTGCATTGAACGTCAGCGATCGAACGTCAGCGATTGAAACTGGGCCAGTAGCCCAATTGCGATTCGCGGAAAACGAATCGCACGTGATCCATGATCCTGGCAGCATTGCGTTGCCTGCAATGCTCGGTGCAAACTTGGTGACGTCACGTTGGTTGGTGACGTCGCGTTGGATTGGCAGTCCTTAGATCAGCTTGGTCTTACCGGGAACCGCATAGCCTGGGCTTTCCAGTTCTGCATCCATGTCAAAGTCTTCAGGGAACAGCGACAATTCGGATTTCTCCGATACAAATTCCCAGTCGACGTTTTGCCCCGTGTAGGCTGCCATGCGTCCCAGGATCGCGGTTAGCGAACTGTCGGCGGTTTGTTTCAGTTCTACGATCGGTTCGTTGTTCAAGATCGAATCGACCAGATCTTTGTGCTCTTGTTTGTACGCGGCACCGATGTCGCCTTTCATGGACCAAGTTTCGTTTCCTTCACGATCGCTGATGCTGGCACCTTTGTTGCCACCATGAATCGTGCAGGTTCCTTTGGTGCCGTAAATAACGTTGCTGGTTTCGCCCTTGGTGTTGGGGATTTGCCGGCACATAAACGAACAAGGCCGGTTGCCCGAGTACATAAAATCGACTTCGACATTGTCCCACATCTCACTGTCATCAGGACGAGTAAATCGACCACCTGACCCGTAAGCTGAAACCGGTGGTCCGCCCATTACCCAGTTCATTGTGTCGATGTTGTGAACCGCTTGTTCAGCGATCTGGTCGCCTGAGAGCCACACAAAGTGCATCCAGTTGTAAAGTTGGTACTGCGTGTCGCTCATGCCTTCGATGCGATTCTTGTACCAGATGCCGGTGCTGCAGTATCGCATTTGCGAACTGACAATATCACCGATCTCACCATCGTGAATTCGCTTGATTGCTTCGACGTAGTTTGCCTGGCGTCGATACTGCGTACCGGTGACAATCGAAGTCTTGTTGGCTTCCGCTTTGGCGTGCGCCCACAGACAAGTTTTGTAGCCAGCTGGATCGACGCAGGTTGGTTTTTCCGCAAACACGTGTTTGCCAGCGTCAACTGCTTCGGCCACGTACTGCGGTCGAAAACCTGGAGGCGTCGCAAACAGAACTAGGTCGATCTCCGAATCATCCAGAATCCGTTTGTACGAATCGATTCCGGTGTGCAGCTTGCTGTCGTCGATTGCGACCTTTTCTTCGTAACGTGCGATGCCTTTGCGCAAATTGGCGGGTTTCTTTTCGTCGACGTCGGCAATGGCAACCACGCGGATCTTGTCGTTGATCGTCAGCGTGTCGTTCATGGCACCGCCACCACGTCCTCCAGCGCCAACAAGCCCGATTCGTACGTAGTCTTTGGATACATCGACCGGTTCAGCACCGCGGACAGCGCGGGTCGCTCCCAAGCCGCTTGCGACGACGGCTGATGCCGCCGTGCCAGCTTTCAAAAAGTTTCGCCGCGTCGGCTGAGACGTTGTTTGACTTGGTTGATCCGATGACGGATGCTGAGGTGCGTCGTTTGGTAACGCGGCAGACGACGACTCGGGACGCGACGACTTATTGGTGGGCGATGTGTTTTTTGGCGACTGAGAGTTGGGCATGCGGGGGCCTTTCGATGGAAAGTGGTTGGGTCAGTCTCGAGGGAGAGTAACATCCTAGTAAAAATGAAGGACTCGTGTTTGATGCGTCAAATGGTTCGATCAAAAAAGACCCTAGTTTACGCGTTGGCGTTTGCGATGGGCTGCGTCATGGTTGCAGACGCCAAGGTTGCGTGTGCAGATGATGTCGTTGCCAAGCCCGCCGCCAGGCCCAATTTTATCGTCGTCTTTTGCGACAACTTGGGCTACGGCGATATTCAGCCGTTCGGCTCCACGGTGCATCGTACGCCGCACCTGAATCGGATGGCAATGGAAGGTCGTCGATTCACTCATTTTTGTGTCACCGCCGGCGTGTGTACGCCATCGCGCAGTAGTTTAATCACCGGCTGTTACGCGCAGCGAGTCGGCATGCACGACAATCCTCGTGATGGACAAGTTCTTCGGCCGATCTCGCCGTACGGACTGAATCCCGACGAAGTGACAATCGCCGAAGTCCTTCGTGACGCGGGCTATGCGACGGGGATGGTTGGCAAGTGGCATTTGGGGGATCAAAAAGAGTTTTTGCCGACGCGGCAAGGGTTCGATTGGTTCTACGGCATTCCTTACAGCGACGACATGACAGCCGCGGTAGGCAAACGACTTGCGCCTCGATTTGAAGGCGATCGATGGCCGCCGCTGCCATTGATGGAAAATGATCGCGTGATCCAGTCGCCCGTCGACCGCGATGGTCTGACGCGTCACTACACGGACAAAGCGATCGGGTTTATCCAAGACCATCAAAGCGAACCGTTCTTCTTGTATTTGCCCCAGGCCATGCCCGGCAGCACGCGGACGCCGTTTGCGAGTCCGCAGTTCAAAGGCAAAAGCAATAATGGACCCTGGGGCGATTCGATCGAAGAACTGGATTGGTCGATGGGCAAAATCTTGGATGAACTTGTACGGTTAAAAATCGATCGCCAAACACTGGTGATTTGGACCAGCGACAACGGAGCGCCAATGGACCGCGACATGACCAAGTTGACACGCGGCACCAATCGACCACTTCACGGCCGGGGTTACACCACCAGCGAAGGTGCGTTTCGTGTGCCGACGTTGATGTGGTGGCCCGGTACCATTCCCGCCAACAGTGTCTGCACGGAACTGGCGACGACGATGGATTTGCTGCCAACCTTTGTCGATCTTGGCGGCGACCGGGGCGTTCGCGAGGGCAGGTCCCGTCATGGCAAGTTGGGTCACACCGTCGATGGCAAAGTGATCACCGATCTGATCAAGGCTTTGCCCGGGGCCAAGTCGCCCTACGAAGCTTTTTACTACTACGAACGCGACCAGCTGCAAGCCGTTCGCAGCGGTCCGTGGAAACTGTTCGTTCCTCTCACCGAATTTGTGAAGCATCCGCACTATCGAACCAGCGAGACGGCCGAGGCCTTGTTGTTCAATGTCGTCACGGACGTAGGGTGCAAACAAAACGTCGCTGGCAAACACCCTGCAGTCGTGCGTCGGTTGATGGACTTGGCACAAGAAGCCAGAAAGGACCTGGGGGACCGCGGAGTTTCCGGGGCTGGTCAGCGATCAGCGGGACGCATCGACCAGCCCGTTCCGCTTTCGATGAAATAGCCTGGCACGGTCGGCTGGCAGCGATGCAAGGTGACGCGTCATCTGACAGATCGCGCGGCGAAGCTTCGTTCTGGCGGCTGCGTGCCTGGCAACATGGCGGGCTAGGAGAGTCTTGGCGCAGAACGCTGTCCAACTAGCGCACGAAAAAACCCCGATGATTTTTCAATCACCGGGGTTCTTTTTCGTTTCGGTATCGGCCGAATCTTCTCAGTCAAGTTTTCCAGGTGGTCAGTTTCTGAAAGCCAGAGACGGACGACTTTCGGTCGCTGGTCTCACTTGGATAGCTTGGGTTCAAAAATGCAACTCTCAGTCGATATCGTTTTGTCAATCAAGCCGTAGCTTAGTTGGCACATCCACAAGCAGGAGCTTCGCAGCCACAGCTAGGTGCGGCGAAGCCACATCCACCTGCACAGCCAGCAGCTTCACAGCCACATGATGGTTCAGCGTATCCGCCGCATCCACCAGCACAGCCAGCTACTTCGCAACCGCAAGATGGCTCAGCTGCACATCCGCAACCGCCACGCTTGCCGAAGATCTTACCCAGAAGGCCACAGCGTTTTGCTGGAGCACATCCGCTGTCGCAACCGCAAGGAGCAGCTACTTCACAGCCACAGCTAGGAGCAGCCATGCCACATCCGTCTGCACATCCGCCGCACGAAGAAACTTCGCAACCGCAAGATGGCTCAGCAGCACATCCACATCCACCACCACGCTTGCCGAACAATTTGCTCAACAAACCACATTTCTTAGGGGCACAGCCGCATCCGCTATCGCAGGTAGCAACTTCGCAACCACAGCTAGGTGCTGCTCCACATCCGCCCAAACATCCAGCTGACTCGCAGCCACATGAAGGTTCGGTGAAACAACCACCTGCACAACCGGCAGCTTCACAACCGCAAGATGGCTCTGCAGCACATCCTGAGTCACAACTGCTACCACACAACTTGCTGAAAAGGCCCGCTTGGGCATCAACATTGCTACAGACAACCAAAGCGACTGCCATCAAAGCAGGAACGAGTACACGACGCATCGTGGTATTCTCCAGGAACTAGTATTCGGAAGGTTCTTGCCAGCGTCAAAGTCTTTGCACTCCAAAAGGCTCTCGTCCCCTCGAAGCATTGCTTCGACCAGGCCTTGGGTCCGGGGATTAGCCGGGGGCCGATCGAAGTGCTGAACTTTGTCACCCACCAAGCAAAGTGCTCGGTGTTCAGGAATTGCTATCGTCGACGTTTGTCGTGTCTCGTTGCTTTTACCTTCCCTTTTCCAAAACACGCGTTCGTTTGCCTGTCAGTCGTGACAGCAGTACCGCGTGTTCCGATCAGTACGATTACGCCGCGCGCGGTTGTGACAATGTTGACTCCTTTTCCAGGTGTGCCATGACGTACCCCCGAACGACGTTGGGTCGTAACGATGGCCGGGGTCGCCCGGGGGATTTGATCGTCGCCCTCGATGCGATTTCAAGTCGCGATCGCGCGACTGCATTTGCTTTGCCGCTCACTACTTCGTAATCCGGCAATGCCGTACCCGCCGCTTCAGCGTTTACGGGGCGTTCATTGAATGCCTGGTGTCCTGTTGCCGGGCGCTGTTGTCCTGTTGCTGGTGTCCTGTTGCAGGGGGACTGTTGCAGGGGGACTGTTCGTCGCTGAATCGTGGTGGAACCGTCAGCCGAACGGCGTCCGCGAAACATATGGCCGCGAAGCTCGCTATGGCCGGCCTCGATGATTGCTCCCGTCATGCCGCATGGTCCATCGAGCTAGTCCTGGTTTTCTGGCAGCGCTAGCATTAGCAGTTTGTTGCTCGCTAGCACTACAGCTAGTCAAACCAATGCCAGGCAATCCGAAATGTGGAAAAGACTTGGCCGAAAAAAATTGTCCCCGATACTGTTGGCTCTCCCGGGGATGACCACTGCCTACCTGCCCAGCGAAGCAACGACCATGGCCACCAAATTCCGTTTGACGCGTTCTCAAGCCAATCCGGTTCACCTGTACCCTAACAAAGAACCGTACCGCCTCGCTGCAGGCCGATCTCATCCCAAAGACGCGGTCGAAGATCGTTTCGCCGACGCGATGGCCATGATCGCTCTGGACAAGCAGCAGCCCACTCCTGCCCTTTTTCTGAAGACCTTTGCTCGAGAAATCAAGATCCGCGGCTATGCCGCGCCCACGATCAGTAGCTACACCACTGCCGTTCGCTCGATTCTCCGCTGGTTTGGTCGTGCACCTCACTTGCTGTCCCGCGAACACGTCAAAAACTATCTGGAATACCTCTTCGACGGTGGGCGCAGCCCGTCGGACATCAGTGTCCAATTGGTCGCGATCCGCAATGCCTGGGACAAATTTTGCTTTCGCGATGTCACGCTTGGCCTCGCCACGCCCCGGCGACAACGAAAGAAGATTGTCGTGCTCAGTCGCGATGAAGTGCGCCGCATTCTGCAAGCCGCGCCTTCCCTGCGCGATACCCTTCTAATCGGCCTGATGTACGGATCGGGAATGCGAGTCAGTGAATTGGCTCGCTTGCGTTGGCGAGACATCGATCTGGATCGCAATCAGATTTTTATCTCGCAAGGAAAAGGAAACGCAGACCGTCATGTCCAGTTACCACGCCAGTACCGCCAAATCCTGTGTCGGCTGGGTAGCCAGCAGCCTGGTAATCAGTATGTCTTTCCCACCCAGTCACGGTCGGATCACCGCGTCGATCGTCACTTGAGTCCGCGGACTGTCCAGCGAGTTGTTTGCAACGCATGTGATCTGGCAGGCATTAAGAAACGCGTCACGCCTCATTCCTTTCGCCACGCCTTTGCGACTCATTCGTTCGAGGACGGTTGCGATATCCGTCGTATTCAAACGGTCCTGGGCCATGTTTGTATCGAAACGACCACTCTGTACATCGCTTCGGCAAAACAGCGGACGGATTTTCAAAGTCCGCTGGATCGCTTGGCCGACGCGTCCGGCGACAACCTGTCTGTGATGCCCCTTCGGTCGCCCATTCAATCCTCCCGCCAATCTTCCCGTTGTTCACCCCATCAATCCGGCGTCGCAAATCCAAAGCAACCCGCCCCCAGGGTTGGTCGACTCCGGATTCATACCCGTCGCGACCCCACCGTATCCGATGCTCAGTACGCGCAATCGCGGCGCACCCAGGTCACGGTCGAAGTCACGGGGCACGGCCGCCGCGACTTTCTGCTCGGAGCAACCGCAGAAATCCCTCGCAGCGGTTTTGCCACCATCACCCTACCCCCGAGCGAATCCTGGGCCGACACGATCGAAAAGTTGCCCGCGTCCATTCAGAAACGAATGGGCCAAGTTAGCTTTTATCAATTGTTGCAAAAAGCGATCACCGCGAAGTTACTAGCCACCGATTAGCGCGGGGGCATGACACCAAAGCCGCCGGCGGCCTGACGGGGCAAGTTCCAATCCACATCATTGCCAAACAGGCATTTGATTCGGAGTGACTCTTCCCGTTAGTTCGGTTGTCCAGCGCAGCAGTACCGATTCAGGGCCCCGTTCTCGGTGGCTTCTCTAATTCACTGCGCCTCAGCAGCAGCAAAGCCCTTTCAGTGCTCGCACCTACGTCCAACGCATGCATGCCAGTCATCGCAAAAGCTTGAAAAGCAACTCATCAGCCGCTAAAACAAGTAGCAAATGCGACAGCTATTACCACTAATCTGGCGGGGTTGTCGCATAAAAACATGTTGTGCGGACTCATCAAATCCAGTGGTTGACCAACTTCGCATATCGCATGAGGACTACCTTGACCTCGTTCGGGAGATCCACAAACTCCCGCGCCAACGTGAAACCATCTGTCTCGACTGCAAAACGACGTTCTCGTATTTGACACTCGACACATACGTCAAGTGCCCGCACTGTGGTCGCCAAACGAAGACTCGGTCGTTCGGTGGCTACAACGAACCGCAAGACGTGATTGAAGCCGTGCTGGCATGGCTCGGTGACGGCCCTGCGTTTGACGAACTGATGCGACGCCGAAACGAGTTCTTTGATCGGGAACTGCTCGATGAATCGCTGGACGATGACGACTGATTGTCCGCCGCACAACATGGTTTTTACGCTAGGCCTACGGCACACCGCTGTCGTTTGTTCAGGGCGCCATCCGGTGGTAGAATCTACTCTTGTTGAAACTTGACTGGCATCGCAACGGCGGTGTCGTAAAAACCTTCCGTTGTGCGGCCCGAGATCACCTCGATTGTTGGCTTGTTTTTTTGGTTTTGGTTTGCTTGCTTTCTTGTTTGCTTTCTAACTCCTTCAGAATCACAACTTTTCCAGAGGATGTAAAATAAAGCCCGGTCAGAGCCGGGCATCAAACAGGTGCAATAGAGTGGTGTACCTGAGCTGCGATTTCATTGCCGCCAGCTTGCCCTAGCGTCCCCTGAGCTGCCACGTCCCTCCGCTCAAGCCGCTACGGGCCGGTGTCAGCTCAGGCACCGACGCTTGCGGGAATGGGCTGACGCGGCGGCAGCTTCGCCAGCTCCAGTGTTTTGCCTAGATTAGCACAACATGGTTTTAACGCTGAGGCCTCCCGGCACGCCTCCTAACGAGCTTTGTTCATTGCCCCTCTGGATACGCTCTTTCTCTGCTAGACTCTGTTACGCTTCGCTCTGGACGGCGTCGTTAAAACCTTCCGTTAGGCGATGCTGGCGTTAGTTGCTGGCCGGTGTCACGGTAGTACCGCGGGGATTGAACCACAGAGACACGGAGGGTCACAGAGTATATGCTCGCGTCCCACAACGACTCTGTGTTTCTCTGTGCCTCTGTGGTTCAATCATTACGCTGGATGATCGGTCCCCGCCGCATTCGTCGCGATGGATGCAATGTCGTGGTCTCAACGCAACGCCTAACATGGTTTTTACGCTAGGCCTTCGGCACACCTTCGCTTGTTTGGCAACGGGAGCAGGCATTGGTACACTTTTTCGTGATTCAAACATCGCTCGCTTCGTTCAGGGCGGTGTCGTAAAAACCTCCCGTTAGCGGACATAGAACAAATGGAGTTCGACGCTTTTCGCCAGTTCGTCGAATCCAACATCGACTGGTTTCGCGGGCGGCTTCCTGAAACGGAGTCCACACTGGCGCGATACGAGGCTGACCTTGGATGCAGGCTTCCAGCCTCAATCAAGTGGCTGCTCTCGACCCACGGCTATTGGCATGCAACCGGCATTCCAAATCTCAATGAATCGGTGGCGCTGACCTTGGAGTTGCGGCAATCAATCACGCTGCCTAACCACTTCGTTATTCTCGCTGATCACAGCGACGGCGGCGTAGTCGTGCTCGATTCATCATCGCCAACGCTGGATGGCGAATTCACGATCCATGACGTCGATGCCACGGCACTGCACGGACTCGATTCACAACCACTCGCACCTGATATCTTCTACAATTCGTTCGGTCGCTATGCTGAATCCGTGTTGGAATCCCAGCGGTCAATAATTGCCCCGCCTGATGTTACGTATGATCCACTCGCGTTTGGCGATTGACACGTTTTCGCCGATTCCATGTCCGCTAACATGGTTTTTACGCTAGGCCTTCGGCACACCTTCGCTTGTTTGGCAACGGGCGCTGGCATTGGTACAATTTCTCGTGATTCAAACTCCACCGCTTCGATTGGGGCGGTGTCGTAAAAACCTTCCGTTATGCGGCCTAAGCTCGATTGAACTCCGACCCATACCGTAGTCCAGCGTCCACGCCGGACGACTCTGTCGCCGCGCCCACTTCCAAACGTGGCTCACGCCTCATCCGATTCACGCTCTACGGACACTTGCTAGCGGTTGCCCTGACCGCAATCGCTGTAGCGCACGACTCAGCCGCGTGGCTGTGGTCCGATCGGTGGGAACCGATCCTCGAACTCCTGCTCTTGGTCGGCCTCCTCGCGTTTCTCGTCTGCCCTGCCGTGCTGCTTTTCGCTGTGTTGCGATCGTCGCTTTCGCCCGTCCGGCGAGTTCTCGTGCTATGCCTTGATGGCGGGATCGCGTTCGCGCACTATATTGCCATTCTGCCCACAGTGCAGTAGTTGACGGCCGCATAACATGGTTTTTACGCTAGGCCTCCGGCACACCTTCCGCGTTTGGCCACGCGGGCTGGCCTTGGTACAATCTTCCGTCGTTCAGACATCGTTCGCTTCGTTCAGGGCGGTGTCGTAAAAACCTTCCGTTGTGGGACGCTAGCCGAAATTGCCTGACACGTTTGAACTCCTCGAAGCTGTTCACGACCACGAAACGTTCGTTGCATTCGTGATGGCGCTCGCCGCTGAACGTGAGGCTGCTGCCAGAATTGAGGCAGGCAATCCTGAACGCCACATGCTCGACGGCGCGCACGGTTGGGCCAATGGTGACATCCCGGCGTTCCTTGAGGCGGCGTGTGAATTCTTCGCGTCGGTGCCGGACGGTGAATCTGTCCCCGATCCAAGCTGGAAGGTGTTCGCGGAAATCCTTTGGTGCGGTAAAATCATCGAATGATGCGCGGACGCCTTGCGTATCTTCTCAAATGGACACATTTCTGGTCGTTCCCGCGTCCCACAACATGGTTTTTACGCTGAGGCCCTTCGGGCACACCTTCGCTCTTTGGCAACGATCGCTGGCTTTGGTACAATTCTCGTAGTTCAGGCATCGTTCGCTTCGTTCAGGGCGGTGTCGTAAAAACCTTCCGTTAGGCGTCGCAGGTCAAATGTTGCCGCAACCTCAATCTGACCTTTGGACCGCGTACCTCAAAACGGAAACTCTCTACCTTCGCTCTGAGCGAAATGCAGCGCTCGAATGCTTTCTCGGCTCGTTCGCGACACTTCCCCAGCAAATCCAACACGAATGGGCACTTCAGTTCGTAACCGAACCCGACCTGCAAGACGTTACCATTCGCATGCCGCTCTTTCGCCGTGTGCTTCTCCCTCAGTTGCGATCTGCGGTGGACGACCGCATCCCACGTTGTGCGCACTGGCTTTCCCGACATGCCCATCTAATCTACAAATGTCACGACGCTATCCCTGACCTGCCTGATACCTACACGGAACATGGTTTGCTTCTCACAGCGATTGACCACGAACCCAACGATGACATAGCCCGTCACCGACTCGTTGAACTAATCTCATCCCACATGGATTACACGCTGCACGAATTGCCATCGGGCGTGCTGTACGGTCACGACGGCGCAACGATCCCGCAATGCGAAGAAATGCTCGCCGCTTTGGATGATTTCGTCGGTCACGTCAATCGACTTGGTCTGACAGACGATTATGCGGACCTCATTTCTGACTGCCGATCTCACTACAGATCCTACGCGATCTACTTGGCTGACCCTCGCGGTGCGTCCTCCTACGCCGAGTTTCTCTCGCAGTTCAGCGACGCCTAACATGGTTTTTACGCAAGGCCACGGCTTCGTCCTTGGAGCATCGTTTGGCTTGCCACATTTGTTCTCTTCGTTGTCGCGTTTTGGTTTGCGACGCCGTGGACACCGCCTCTTTGGCAACGTGGATTCTTTTTGGTAAACTGTTTAGTGTTGCGACGCTTTTTGACTTCGGAGAGAAGCGGTGTCGTAAAAACCTTCCGTTGGGCGACCTAACCGAGTTGAGATGGACACCGCTCGCAAAGACGCATATCGCTATCTGCTCTACTGGGCAATGCTCGACATTCGCGGTATCGCTTGGCATCGGTTCCAATGGTGGCGTCCGTTCCGGTTCATTGCGCACCTTCGTCACGTACGTCGCGCCGGAAACATCGCCGACGCAATGCACAATCTCGCACAACATGCCGCTCTTGATTTCGACCGGTTTGATGAGGCGACGTTCTGGGATGCTCTCGACTACGCGCATTCGCAATCGCCGTTGGTTGACCCTTCTCGCTACCGTCAATTGTTCGATGACCGGCTTGCTGAACTCTCGAACTCAAGCTGACGGTCGCCCAACATGGTTTTTACGCTAGGCCGCTCTCGGTTGGAGAATCGCTTGGCCATGAACGCCGATCGCTTCGTTGACGTTTTTCTCCGATGGAGACAGCGGCACACCCTCGCTCTTTGTTCAAGCGACGTCCACTTGGTACAATAGATCGTGATGCGACATCTTTCGGTTCCGCTGGGACGGGTGTCGTAAAAACCTTCCGTTGTGCGGACTCATCAAATCCAGTGGTTGACCAACTTCGCATATCGCATGAGGACTACCTTGACCTCGTTCGGGAGATCCACAAACTCCCGCGCCAACGTGAAACCATCTGTCTCGACTGCAAAACGACGTTCTCGTATTTGACACTCGACACATACGTCAAGTGCCCGCACTGTGGTCGCCAAACGAAGACTCGGTCGTTCGGTGGCTACAACGAACCGCAAGACGTGATTGAAGCCGTGCTGGCATGGCTCGGTGACGGCCCTGCGTTTGACGAACTGATGCGACGCCGAAACGAGTTCTTTGATCGGGAACTGCTCGATGAATCGCTGGACGATGACGACTGATTGTCCGCCGCACAACATGGTTTTTACGCTAGGCCTACGGCACACCGCTGTCGTTTGTTCAGGGCGCCATCCGGTGGTAGAATCTACTCTTGTTGAAACTTGACTGGCATCGCAACGGCGGTGTCGTAAAAACCTTCCGTTATGTGACCGAGGCGCTCGTTGGATCGTAAACGCGTAATCTACATTGACGTCGATGACACGTTGATCCGCACTGTTGGCACCACGCAGATTCCCATGCCCGCCAGCGCGGACTACGTGCGCCGGATGCACTCGGTCGGACACGAACTCTACTGCTGGTCGCGCGGCGGTGGCGACTATTCGCGTGACGTCGCTACATCGCTCGGGATTGTGGACTGTTTCGTTGCGTTCTTGCCCAAACCGGACGTCTGCCTTGACGATCGCGGCGACAAACTGCTCGACTATTGTGACGTGATCCTGCCGTCAAACGCTGCGAACCACTGACCGAAGCCAATGCTCGACCCATGCTCGCGGTCACATAACATGGTTTTTACGCTAGGCCTTCGGCACACCTTCGTTGGTAGGCAACGTGCGCGGGCATTCGTACAATCTTTCGTGATTCTTACATCGCTCGCTTCGTTTAGGGCGGTGTCGTAAAAACCTTCCGTTGTACGGCCCTACCATGGATAGCGTCCTATACACTCGCGACGAAATCGCGGCGTTGCCTGACGACGCTTGGCCGCAGCGGGGCGTCTACTGCCAGAAATGCCGCCAATTCATCCCGTAGTTCGTTGACGTGACCGATTCCGATATCGAGCGCCTCTCAGATGCCCACATGGGCGCTCGCATGAAGTTCGTCCGTGACGCCACTGGTTGCTCACCACGCTGGGCCAAGATTTGGGCGCTGCATCGCGACGGCGGGCACGACACCGCGCCGTGCCCTGAATGCGGCGAGCCACTGCGAACCGAACTCGCCAAACAGTGCCTCGCTTGCGGCGCTGATTGGCATTGATACCGTGCTGCCGCTCCACCGGGCCGTACAACATGGTTCTTACGCTAGGCCTTCGGCACACCTTCGTTCGTTTGGCAACGGGCGTTGGCATTGGTACAATTTCTCGTGATTCAAACTCCACCGCTTCGTTTAGGGCGGTGGCGTAAAAACCTTCCGTTAGGCGTCCGCAGGTTGACCGAGAATCCATACGAATCGCCAACGGCTTCAGTTTCAACCGCTCCGCGACGACGCTCGTTTCGTCGTTACGCAGTCGTGACGACTACAACCATTGCGTGCTGGCTGGTCGCGACTGCCCTGCTTTTCCTGCTTGGCGTGCTGATCTTTGCGGATGGCAATGTTTCGTTTGAATACTCGCCGTCACCAACGATTACTGCACCGCTTGGCGATCCGACTATTTCAACGCACCTCTTTTACATCAACACATTCGGTGCCATCTTGCTTTGGTGCGCTGCTGTCGCGCTGACGCTTGCGGCCGTCAATGGATTTATCGCGTTCCGGCGGGGCAAAGCGGACGCCTAACATGGTTTTTACGCAAGGCCACGGCTTCGCCATTGGAGCATCGCTTGGCTTGCCATGGTGATTCGCTCCGTTGTCGCGTTTTCATTTGCAACGCCGTGGACACCGCCTCTTTGGTAACGCGGTTTCTTTTTGGTAAACTGTTTTGTGTTGCGACGCTTAATGCCTTCGGAGAGAAGCGGTGTCGTAAAAACCTTCCGTTATGTGACCTACCGTAAGCGCATCGCGACGGAATGCACAATGAAGTTCACACTGCAATTGCTGGCCGTGACTGGGTTGGCGCCCATCATGCTGGCTGGATGTTCGTCGCCCGCCTCGCAAGCGTCGCCTGAGTCCGTCCGCGACCCGCTTGGGATCGACCAGGCGGTCAATGACTACTACTTTCCCAACGGTGTCCCTGCCGCAAATGGCGACTCTGAATCTGCTGCAAATGATACTGAGGCTGATGGTGCCGCAGACTCGTCCGCAATGGACGATCTGCCGTAGGTTGCCGGTCACATAACATGGTTTTTACGCTAGGCCTCCGGCACACCTTCTATGGTTGGTCACGCAGGCTGGCATTGGTACAAATTCTAGCGATTCAAACATCGCTCGCTGCGTTCAGGGCGTTGGCGTAAAAAAATTCCGTTAGCTGCATCCGGTTATTGCCTGATTGAGAGATCGGATGGAAAAGACGTGTTCACGAAAATTGGGAACGACGATCGAAGCAACTTGATTGGATCGATCTGGATGGTCATCTCCATGGCCGCTTTCGCAGTCGAAGACACGTTTGTCAAAACTGCCGCCGAGATGCTTCCCGTTGGCCAGATACTGATTGTGTTCGGTTTGGGGGGACTGTTTCTTTTTGCCTGCATCGCAAAGCTAAACAAAGACCGACTGTTCGCTCCGGATGCATTCTCTCCAACGATGCGTGTCCGGATGCTGTTCGAGATTGCCGGCCGACTGTTTTACGTTCTCGCGATTTCGTTGACTCCCCTGTCTGCAACGATGGTGATCCTGCAGGCAACCCCGTTGGTCGTGATTTTGGGAGCCGCGATAGTCTTTCGCGAAAAGGTGGGGTTAAGACGATGGATCGCTGTTTTTGTGGGGCTAATAGGCGTTGTCATCGTGGTCGGCCCCGGCACGGATAGTTTTTCGGTGCTTTCGGTTCTGGGAGTGATTGGGCTATTGGGTTTTGCGGGGCGCGACTTGGCTAGCCGAGTTGCACCCATCACGGTTAGCACTTCGATGCTGGGGTTCTATGGATTTGTATCCGTTTTTGTTGCTGGCGTTCTGTTCGCTGCTTGGGAACGGGCTGCCTTTGTCTGGCCCGATGTCGAAGTTGCCCTCTGCCTAGTTGGTTCCGTGCTGGTGGGAGTGGCTGCCTATGCGTCCTTGATGAAAGCCATGCGCACTGGCGAAGTGTCTGCGGTAACTCCCTTTAGATATACGCGTTTGCTCTTCGGAATCGGCTTTGGCGTTTTGCTATTTGGTGAACTCTTGAGCATTCAAATGCTGATTGGATCGGGGCTGATTGTTGTCTCTGGTTTGTGCATACTCTGGAAGAAAAGATCTGCAGCAGCGACAGCTTAGTGATATTGATTGACTGTTTCTTTCGTCGCTCATTTTGATGATGCGCTGTCCAGTCGTCGTCGCATCTTGACGCCGCGTTTGCGGAGGCATCCAGCCTGGATTTTGCGCAAGGTCGCGGCTTTGTCGTGAGGACGTCTTTGGGTTCACGGCGTCTATTGCTCCGGGCACGTTCCATTGGGGCAAGCCCGTTATTGCCTTTGGTTTTTGGCGACGGGGGTTCGCCTTGGTATCATCTTTCGTAGTTCAATGCCGTACTTTTGGGTTGCGAAGCGGTGGCGTCTTACTTTCGATTGTGCAGGTTTACTGATGATCCGATCTGACAATCCGTACAATCCGCCTGGCTCTGTAGTGGGCACCCTTGAACCCGCGTCGCTTTCTTCCTTTCCGCGCGGTTTCCTCAGCCTGCAAGTTGCCGTTGCCGTTTTCTGCGTTGTCGTAGGTTTATCGGAATCCAATGACACTCTGCACTGGGCTCAGGCGTTAGTTCCGTTGGTCTACCTTTTTGCACCGTTTCTATTGGTGTCGCCTCTGATTCTGCTTGGATTATGCACGGTACGCCGCATAGATTGTCGGCGTTTCACGATTGCGTTCGTCGCGTCGGTCGGACTTAGCTTCGTCGGCTTTCTGGGCACGCTCCCGCTGGTGCAATGAGCCGCACGGCATGGTTCGAATGCAGAGGCGGCAAATGCACTTTGCATTGGTTCAATCTCTGAAGAAGCGTAACGCGTGTCTCTTGTTGTCATCGTTTGGCGTGTCATCAGCGGAAGAGCGAAAACCGTCGCCGGCAGCCTGCGACCGACAGGGAGGCCCTGCGTCAGTGTTTCGATGATCAATTGGCCTCGCATTCGACGCGTTCAAGCTGACGATTGTGATGTTCAATCGCGCTGGCTAAAACGAAAGCGATGGCTGCTCGAAGTGATCCGGGATCGAAGTTCGTCGTTTTGGTAGACGTCGATTTGCACTGGCGGCAAATCGTTTCACGGGATGCCGAGACCAGAGATAAGGTCGAGGTTCAGTCGACCTAGGGTTGCTATTGTGTGTGCCAAATCAAAAGAAAATTGAGGAGCAGGAATAGGATGCGTTGTGATTTTTTAGTCCTGCGAAGGTGGTTCGTTCTGCGGCGAATCCATTTGCCGTGCGGGCAGCAGGTAGCAGATGGCTTGGCGGTCGTTTCGCACTAGCAAGTGTCGGCCTGCGACGGTGGGGATGTTCCATGTTTTTGATTGCAACGCTTCGAGTCGGCCGAGTTCACGGTATTCGTCGGCATCTGCGGCAGCAAACACGACATCACCGGGTTCCGATTGGGCCACCAAGACATCGTCGATCAGGACAACCTGGCCTTGCCCAAAGCGTTCGCGGCGCGATTGGCTCCAAAGTGGTTTGCCTGTGCGGAGGTCGGCGGCTTGCAGAGTTCCATTGCTGAGTCCGTAACCGATTTGATCTCGAACACAGGTGTGGTTGAACTTCGTTTTTAAAACTCGGTTGGACGTCCAGATGGCTTCGGTCGTCATTTCGTCGGACTTCGAACGGTTGACCTGGAAGACACCGCTGCCACCTCCGTAGCCTTTACCGATGACGAACCGGTCGCCGCCGATGGGAATCACGGAGGCACAGTTGGCGTTGGTGCTAGTGGACCCGGGCCAGGGCACCGACCACAGCGTTTCGCCCGATGCAGGAGCGTGTCCTGTGATCGTTTTTTCGTTGACGGACACAAGCTGCGGTTGATCTGCTAGCGTTAGCAACATAGGCGACGCATAAGCAAACTGGTCACGACCAGCTTTCCATTTGACATCGCCGGTGTTGCTGTCGAGGGCGATCAGGCTTTTGCTGGTTGGCGTCATCCCTTGATCATCGATCGACGCAGGATCCACGGGACCGCCAAAGCTGACGACGACCATGTTCGATTCTTTCAGGACTAACGGTGACGATGCGTGTCCCCAGGGAGCGGCGGACAAAAATTCTTCCGCCGACCATTGGGCTTCTGTGAGAAAGTCTTTGGTCCAAATTCGTTCGCCGGTTTGGAGGTCCAATACGCGAAGCAGGCCCATTGCCCCCATCGCGTAGACTTTGCCGTCGGAGATTGCGGGCGTTGATCGTGGGCCAACGCCGCCGAGTGGATTTTCGTGTCGGGCTTCGTGTCGATCGATCCATAGCAATTCGCCGTCTGCGATACGGTAGCAAGTGACGCACTCCCATTGCTCGCGTTGTTCCAGCGTGACGGCGCGGTCTTGATGCACTGCAAAAGACGACCAACCATCGCCGATGGGTTGGTCCCAAAGAACTTGCGTGTCCGAGTTGTTTGTGGGAACAGCGAAGAGGCGTTCGGAAACGACGCCAGTTCGATTGGGGCCTAGGAATTGCGGCGAGTCGGCGAGTGCGAACGTTTCGGGGCCACGGTCGGTCGGCGCAGCTTGGGTTTCATCGAGGGGGGATTCTTGCCACCGGCCGCGAGCGTCTGATCCGAATCGCCAGCTGTACTGCGGCCACATTTCTCCGCTGAACCCTTGGAATTCAAATGCCGCGACAGACGCTCCGATGAGGCCGAGTGAAATCATCGGAACCAAAAAACGCTGTCCTCGCGACCGGGCCATGCGGTGAAAGGCGACGAGGCAAAACAAAGCCACTACTGCCATCGCCAGGATCTGGATCATGTTGGCGTTCTGGTAGTCCAAATGAGCGACGTACCACCGGGCGTACGCCATTGCTGCTCCGGCCAACACGCCGACGATCAGAAGTCCGCGGTACGGAAATTTGATGGCTTTCGTCTGCTTGGTGTCCGTCGATGGTGACACGTTCGATCCTGAACCGTCTGAATGCGCACCGCCGCCATCGGTGTTGGACTCAGGTGGGGTGGGGGATTCTGCTGAAAGCGGTGGATTGTCGGACACGAATGTTATTTTCGTTTGAGTCTGAAGTTCGGCAAGGTTCGTGCGATCACGTGAGACCGATGGAAGCATTCTGGCGGCCCTGGTAGCATAGCGATACGCCACGGACGGATCATTATGCTGTGGAATAGTGAGCCGCGGAATATGCGTGGCTGATTGACGGCGCGTCAGTGTGAATAGGCATTGGGTGGCGTTCCACTGCGTCGTGAATTGACGATTGGGCGTCCACGTTCGATGGCGTTTGGGTTCGCAATTCTGTCGGAGTAGCCGTCCGGTTAACTGGACGATCCGTGGCAATTCGTATTATTCGCACCGACCGATTTCTTCTTGGTCGTCGCAAGCAAAATTATCGGAACTTTGGTAATCATGTCGCAGCAAGCATTCACGACCGCTCGCTTGCTGCGTGACAATATGGAACAAGTCGTGTTGGGAAAACGCGACGTGGTGCAGTTGATTGTGATTGCATTGCTGGCGGGCGAACATGTGCTGTTGGAAGACGTGCCGGGAGTCGGAAAGACACTGGCGGCCAAGGCTTTAGCGAACAGCATCGATGGGCAGTTTGCACGTTTGCAGTTTACGCCGGATCTGCTCCCAAGCGACATCGTTGGCAGCATGATCTATCGCAGTGATTCCAGTGAGTTCCATTTTAGCCCGGGCCCCATTTTTGCGAATGTTGTCTTGGCTGATGAAATCAACCGTGCTCCACCACGCACGCAGTCAGCGTTGTTGGAAGCGATGAGTGAGGGCCAAGTATCGATTGACGGGACCACTCATTTGTTACCGGATCCGTTCATTGTGGTGGCCACGCAGAATCCGTACGAATACGAAGGCACGTATGCATTGCCAGAGAGCCAGATGGATCGATTCCTGCTGCGTACTTCGATCGGGTACCCTGACCGTGAAAATGAACGCCGGGTGATGGAAACGCATCGCCGCGGCGAGCCGGTTGATGAACTGAATCGTTGCGTGTCGTCCGCCGACATTAAACTGGCTCAGCAAGAAGTGCGGAGCGTGAAGTTTGCCGACAAGCTGGTCGAATACCTTTTGGAGATTGTCGATGCCACGCGTCGCCATGACGGTTTTCGCATCGGCGTCAGCACTCGGGCCGCTCTCAGCTATTACCGCGGATGTCAGGCCAGGGCAGTCACTTGCGAGCGAGAGTTTGTCACGCCGGACGATATCAAGCAGCTTGCCGTTCCGGTTCTTGCCCACCGCATTCTTAGTTCCGGTGTTCTGCTGGGATCGGATCGCGGCGGCGTTGAACGTCAAATCAGAGAACTGCTGGAACAAATACCGGTTCCGGTTTAGCGTGGCATTGCAATAGTTTTAGCGGGACGTGTCGAAGTAGATGGGCCCAACCAAAGTGTTTGGTTCGCAGAACGTGTTTTTTAAACAGGAAAAGATTGCTGAATGTCTGTTCGTTTCGGGATCATCGGTACGGGGCGAATCACACGTCGACTGGTGGCTGATCTTCAGTCGACCGACAATGTTTCTGTTTCAGCGATCGCAAGTCGAACAGATGAACGTGCTCGCTGGTATGCCGATCAATATGGGATCGCCAATGCGGTCACAGGTTATCAAGAGCTGATCGACCGAGACGATGTGGATGCGGTTTACATTTCTTTGCCGCCATCGTTGCATAAGGAATGGTCGATTGCGGCGGCGAATGCGTCCAAGCACATTTTGTGCGAAAAACCGCTTGCGTTGACCACCGACGAAGCGACGCAGATCGATCAAGCCGCCAAAGCGAATCAGGTTCGGTGGCTTGATGCAACCGCTTGGCTGCATCACGGTCGGACGCAGGCGATTGCCAGTGCGATTGCCGATGGGCGGTTGGGCAAGGTGGGCCACATCAGCGCGGCGGTTTCGTTTTTTCAGCCGTTCCAATCGGGAGACCATCGCTTGGATGCCAGTCTGGGCGGAGGATGCCTGCTGGATTTGGCGTGGTATGCCGGAGGGCTGATCCGTTTTGCAGCGAAGGGTTTGCCGACGAAGGTTTTTGCCAGTGCGATCGACGACAGTGAGATCGGCAGCGGCGTGCCGCAACGCGTGACCGCGATGCTGTGGTTTGATGACAACGTCACAGCAACATTGTCGTGCGGATACGATACCGCGACTCGCAAATGGTTTGAAATCGCTGGCAGTGCTGCGTCGGTCGTTTGCGATGATTTTACGCGTCCTTGGGCTGACAAGCCGGCTCGGTGCTGGATCCATGCTGCGTCGGGAGATGTCCAGCAGTTAGCCTACGAAGGAAATCAGGAGCAAGAGATGATCCTTCGTTTGATCGGAGACAGTCCTTTGGATTCTCTGCAATGCCAAGCGATCGACACGCACCGCATCCTGGATGCCCTGGCGGAGTCCATCCGTTTGGGCGAACCGGTGAGCGTTTAGGAGACCCATGCCATGAAAATGATCACAGCTATCATCCAACCGACCAAACTGTCCAGTGTTCGCGATGCGTTACACAGCAAGGGAATTACGGGGATCACAGTCTGCGACGCCATGGGCTATGGACGTCAGCACGGGCGAATGGCCAGTTTCCGTGGCAACGAGTATCGGATCGATCTGCTACGCAAAGTTGCACTCGAAATTATTGCCAACGAAGACGACGTCGAAACGGTTCTAAACGTGATTCGCGAAACCGCGCTGACCGGTTCGGAAGGCGTCATCGGGGACGGCAAAATTTTTGTCGTCCCGGTCGTTGATGTGATCGACATCGGCAAACGCACCAGCGGACCCAATGCCATTTAGCGACAATCGCAAGCGTTCGCAGTCGCGCTGCGGCGGATCGTTGCCTAGCTGTTGCCTGGTTGCTATCTGGCTTTGCGTTTGATGGAAACTTCGTTTTCGCGAAGTCCCGCCTGCTCGGCGGCATCTTCCAGGAAGTAGTTCAGGTCAGCTTGTTCGTCCGCGTGTAGCACATCGTAGGCGTGGGCGGGGCTGTGCGCGTGATAGAGTTGTTCGGCCAGGTTTGTATCGCGAGTGATCGCGGTCGCAAATGCCGCCAGGACTTGCAGGTGGCGTTTGCGTTCCAATTGTGGCGTTGCCAGCAGCAGGACAGCGTGAATGCGACGGCCGTCTGGGGCATCGAAATCGAGGCCTTGGCTACTGATTCCCAGGACGCCTTTAATTTCGTCGCCGTCGTCCAAGATCGCGTGCGGAATCATCAGGCCACGCCCCAAGCAGGTTGTCTGGTCGGCATCGCGACGCAACACCATCTGCACGAACTCTTCCTGCGGAATGGTCATGCCAGATGTTGAATACAATTGGTCCGCCAATTGCCGGATGGTCGCTTCGGGGGCACTCCCGGTCAGCCCGACGGTGATGCGATGTTCTTGAAGGAAATCCAGTAGCCTAGCGCGGTCCTTGTGGCTTTCGCCAGAACGGATCAGCGAAAATCTTGTGGCGCTGGGCCCCAACAATTGGTTGATCGCTAGTGCGGATAATCCCACTGTATTAACCAGTACTTTGATCTCGTCGCTAAACCCCGAACCGTCTTCGGCGACCAACAGGATCAGTCCGACCGCGACGCCCCCGTGCGGCAGCAAGGCAATGCCCAGATAGTTGCGGACACTTTGGGTCATGCCTGCCAGGGTCATGGCGGCATACGCACTCACGCATTTGCCGATCAATCGAGCAACAAAGTACAGCACCACCAGTGCAACAGCATGCGGTACCAACCCGAAATCCAAACGCATTCCCGCAAAAGTAAAGAACAGCGCAAACAGTGCCCCGCTAATCGTTTGCAGATACGCTTCGCAGGAACGCACCAGGTCATGCCGCAAATTGGTGACGACAATTCCCGCGAACGTACACGCAAGGATTCCGCCGGATGTGCCGAATCCTGCCGCTAGCCCCCATGACGCCAGCACGACGGCGACCATCGTCGGTCCCAGAAACGCCGGGCTGACGAACGTCCGCGTCAAACCGATTGCAATCAGCGCACACGCCGTTCCGATCACCAGCGTCACGGCAAACTGAATGCAGACGCTTTGGAATGCGTGCAGCCAGCCACTTTGGTCGCCCAGCACCGTGGTAACAAAAACGAATATCGCGACGGCGACCATGTCGATCAATCCGATTGCGGCCAGGAGGGTTCGCGTCAAAATACCGCGCGAACGTGCTTCTTGGATCACCAGCACCGTGGTTCCCGGAGCACCTGCGATCGCGATTGCGGCCAATAATACAGCGGGGTGTTTGGTCATCGATTCGCCACCAGGCAGCAGCGGCCCAATAAAGTACAAAGCGATCCCGACGATCAGCGGAGTGACCAGCGCTTCGCCCAGCAGCAACAGTCCGATACGTTTGCCGGTGTTTCGCAGTGACGCAAAATACAGGGTTGCGCCAACCGTAAACGCAATGAAGCCCAACACGAAGTGCATGTACGGCAAAAAGCGATCAAGTGCTTTTGCATCAAGGCCTGTGTCCATCCCGGGCAGAGCGATCTGCCGCAGCAAAATGCCTGTCGCGATCCATCCGGTCACCTTGGGCAGTTTGATTGCGGCGAAAATCTCGCCGCCAATGATGCCAGCCACCAGAACGGTGGCCATATTTAGCAACGGGTCATCGAAGTGCAGATCGCCAAAGAGGAACATCGTGTCCTAAAAAGTATGAGTTGCGTTTGGCTGTCAAACGCATGCGGCGTCGTTGGCATCTGCTATTTAGTTTGCACTTGTCGAGCGGCTTTTCTTTTTGCTTTCGTGGTGAAAAAGCGGAAACGTTTCACTGGGGATTCTCGCCGAGTCCATCAGTGCCGTTAGCTCCGCTACCAGTTCTGGCATTTTCGACGACAGATCATTCGCTTCGGCCAAATCACTTTTCAAGTTGTAGAGCTCGACGGGCGAGGGTTGTTTGCGACCGACATTGGTTTGCACCAATTTCCAATCGCCTCGTCGTAACGCACGCTTGCCACCCTGTTCGCTAAACTCCCAATACAAATGATCGTGCTGTTCCTGGTCCGCTGTTTGATTCAACAAGGTGGGTAGGTAGCTGATTCCGTCTAGGCCTTCGGGCAGTTGCGTGTCGACTAGTTCGGCCATGGTCGGCATTAAGTCTTGAAAACCGGAGACATGATCGGTTGCCGTCCCCGGAGCGATTTTGCCGGGCCAGCGAGCGATCATCGGTGTGATGATGCCGCCTTCGTAGAGATCACGTTTGATTCCGCGATAAGGTCCGTTGCTGTCAAAAAAATCTGGATCCGCGCCGCCCGCCGATGTCGCTCCGTTGTCACTGCAGAAAATCACCAGCGTCTTTTTGTCTAATTCAAGCTCGCTTAGCAAAGCCATGATCGTCCCGATGTCACGGTCCAACCGAGTAATCATGCCGGCAAACGTTGCATGCGGAAACTTTTCGTGCCGGTAGTGTTGCCCGTTTGGTCTTCCGTAAGGTGTCTCGGGTTCCAATTTGCCCATGTACGGCTGTTTGGAGTCGTTGGGAACATCCAAGTCGACGTGCGGAATGGTGTAGGGCAGGTACAAAAAGAATGGTTTGGACTGATTGGCTTGAATGAACTGGAGCGCTTCATGGGTCATCAGGTCATGGCTGTAGTGGGTTCGCTGCTGAGGGTTGTCGGGATAGAAAACCTTGCTGCCATCTTTCCACAGAAATTCGGGGTAATAATGGTGAGCGTTGCGTTGGCTGAGGTAACCAAAGTAGTGATCGAAACCTTGTTTCCATGGGGCGCCACTGCTGTCCGCCGATCCCAGTCCCCATTTTCCCATGGCGCCGGTGACGTAGCCGGCCTGCTTCATGATTTCAGCAACCGTCACATCGTCATCCAAAAGAGATGCGCTCTTGTTGCCTCGGACTCGTGTGTGCCCGGTGTGCAAACCCGTCATCAAGACGCTTCGTGAGGGCGCGCACACGGTGCTGCCGCTGTAGTGCTGAGTGAACCGAAGGCCTTGTGCCGCCAATTGGTCGACGTTGGGCGTTTGAATGATCTTTCCACCGTAGCATCCAAAGTCGCCGATACCGGCGTCGTCCGCCATGATGTAGATCACATTGGGATTTCGGTTTTCTGCGACCGATAAACTGGTCGCGACGAAGGTCACGGCGATCGACAAAGTGCAGAGCAAGAAAAGGCGCATGGTGTTAATCTCAGTTGGTCTTGTTCAGTTACCTATTTCAAATCAAACGCTGCGCAGAGTTCGTTAATCACACTTTGCGGCATCGCGGAAACTTCTCCAATTGCTTTGGCATTGATCACGGCTTCGGCGGTGGATTCGAGCACTTCGAGTCGATCAAATGCATCCAGGACCGTTGTTCCCGTCACGACGACGCCGTCATTTTGCAGCAGAGCGGCTGGCGTTTTTTCTGAGACCCAATCGGCGATCGCGCCGTCATTTTGGTATTGGACACCGTAGGGAGCACGTTGAACATCACGCAGGAAAACGTAGCTTTCGGGGATGGTTCGGACATCCAGCGGAATTTCCGTCACACTAAATGCCGTCGCATTGACTGGGTGTGCAAAAACGATCGCCTGAACTGACGGATGCTTGTCGTAGATGGCTTGGTGGGCCCGCGCGGCTCGGCTAGCCAATTTGCCTGCTTCGCGATCGTCGCCCGAAACGAGAACGATGTCGCCTGCACGAAGCAGTTCTCGATCGCGCTGGGTCGGAGTGATCAAAAACGAATTCGCGTCCAATCGAGCCGAAAAACTTCCTTCCGTACTAATCAGCAGTCGTTGTCGACAGCCACGACGGACAAATTCGCACAATTGCCTCCGCAGTTCTTGTTCGGTACCGGTGGCGACGCCGGGCTGGAAAGAATCGAATTCGACACTGCGATGCATCGCAAGTTCCAGTTGGGTGTCGTCCAAATATTGCACTTCTCCAATTTGGTTTGCTTGAATCAAGGTCTTACCGGCGAATTCAAACGCTTCAAACCGCTTGAAAGCTTGTGGCAGCGAATCGCCACCGACCACGACGCCGTGATTTTCCAGAATGACGCCGTCGCATCCTTGAGCGAATGTATCGGCGATGTTCGTTCCTAGTTCCTTGGTGCCGGGGCAGGCGTAGGGTGCGAACCCAAGTTTGCCGCAGACGCTGTAGGCTTGGTGAAACAGTCGCGAATTGGGTGTCTGGCGACAGATGCTAAACGCGACCAGGGCGACCGGGTGCGCGTGAACGATCGAAAGAATGTCCGGTCGCGCTTCATAGATCGCTTTGTGAAACGGAAATTCGGAAGACGGCGGATGAAGTCCATCGACGGTCCCGTCCGCACGAACGCAAACGATGTCTTTGCGAGTCAAATTGCCTTTGTCCACGCGTGCTGGCGAAATCCAGATATCGCCCGCAGAATCCCGAATCGACAGGTTGCCGCCCGAGGTGGTTGTCATCCGGTAACGATAGATGCGATCCATCGTCCGCATGATATCGTCGCGTGGGTGGGTCAAATTGCGCGCGTCTGACATAGCAACGGTACTCAGTAAAGGTGAGAAACCGTAGCATTGTAGATGATGTTGCTAGTTAGAAATACGCCGACTGATATTTTGTGAATCGACGGACGTTAGCGTAGAAAGTCCAAAAGGTTCAAGGACGTCAAACGTCCTGTCACGGCGTAAGTGTATTGAAGCAGGTTCTGCGAATTCTCCATCCGCAACACCGAATCGGGGATATCGGTCGCCTGGACTTCGCTGATCTGGGTTTCGACGCTTAACATGAGATCGTCGACTCGATTTCCAAGTGTTTCGATTGTCCGAAGCGACGTGGCCTGTTCTCCCATCATCGAAAAAGCATTCTTGCCAATTGTTTCTAGGTCACCGAGTCGTCGGCTGAGCGAATCAGCAACTTGTTTGCCGTCAAGTCCGCGGGAGTTTCGCAAGTCGGCGGATAGGTCAAAGAGAACTTGAAAGGCGTCGGAGGTTCCCGTGAACTCCAGTTGTTCATCGCCAGCGAGCGCGATGTTGGTCGAATCGATCGTGACCGCGTTGCCGCTGACACTGTCTTGGACAACTTGGCTGGACGAAAAATCAATCGGGATCTCGGTCACGCCGCCATCGACACTGAGCCGGCCAGTTGATTCGATGTCGACTGTTCCGCTGAAGCCCGCGGCGATATTGCTGGCGTCGACGAAAATCGTTTCGCCATTGCTGCCTTTGATTTCCAGGTTCGTGTCGGCGTTGGTAAAGGCAACGGGATCGCGCCCATTAAGGCTAATGGTTCCTGCACTGCCGTCGCCAGCGGTATCGACGATTGTGAGGGTGTGTTTACCGGCAGCGCCGATGATCGTATCGGAGCTAGCCGAACTTGCTCCCGCTTGAATGCCTGAAGCGCCCGCGAAGGTGGTGGTGTCATGCGTCACTTGGAGCTTCGCACGACCTCGCAGCGTATCGGTGCCAGCTCCGGGTTGGGCGCCCGTTTGACCGATCATGACTGTTTCGCCCCTGCCGCGACTGCCAAAGACATCGAGCCCGCTGTAGTAGGTGTCGATGGCAATCGAGTCGCCCACACTGGCGCGGCTGCGCTGCTTTGATCCGTTGTACGTCACGCCCAGGCCATCGTTTACATTACTGGGATCGGTAAAGACAAACGGTGGGTCCTTGGATTGGGTGCCGCCATAGAGGTAGCGATCATTGAACTGCGCTAGGCCGATACTTTTGAGCGAGTTGAGTAACCCGTCGACTTCCAGGGCCAAAGCGGTTCGCTCGTCATCATCAAGCGACTGGATTCCTTGCTGGGTCAGATTCTTGGCGTGCGTAATCACATCACTAAAGTCTTGGATCTGACTGACACTGGCATTAAGCAACGATTCGGTGTGATCAATCGAAGTGCGGTCGGCGCTGAGTTCCGTGTACCGGGTCTTGAGTGAAGTCACCTGTCGAAAAGCGATGGGTTCTTCCGACGGACGTTGAAATCGGAGTCCCGATGAAATCTGCTCCTGAAATTTCAGAAGGTTCGCATTGTGCGTCGCAGAAAAATGGATCGCGCGCTGAGTGTACGAAAATGATGAAACACGAGTGGTCATGACGTTACCTGAAGATCGAGAAGAGTTCGTCAAGAATCTCGTCAGTCACTTGAATGACGCGAGCGGCCGCTTCGTACGATTTCTGAAACTGCTGCAAATAAACCATCTCTTCGTTCAAATCGACGCCGGAATACGCGCCCTGCTCTTGCTCCAGCCGTAGTTCCAGAGAATGCAGGCTGGTGCTGAGCGACTGACTTGTGTTGACTTGGAAACCGATCTCAATGGTCACTTCGTTGATAAACTCGGTGAACGTTAAGTCGCCTGGCAGTGCCTTGAGGTTCTCGAGATCACCAAAGCGAAAGAGGTTGGTCGTGTCGGCTGCGTCGCCTGACTTTCCAGAGGCAAATCGTTCGTGGTTCTGAGAAATCTGTGTGTCGACGTCGATGGTCTTGGCATTGACGCCACTGAAAAACGAGTTGATTCCCAGAGCAGCGAGAATGCCGGTTTCGTCGGGCTGTTTTGTTAGTCGCGTTTGAAATTGGTCGCCAGTATTGACGCTGCCTCGCGAGAGCGAAACGCTCAGTCCGTCGCCGGTGTCGATCGCGGTTCCGGCTTCATAGCCGTTGCCAATGTTGACTTCGTTGACCAGCGTGCCGCTATCGTCGTAGATGTTCAGAAACAGATTGTCGGAAATACCTACTTCGCCGGAGCCGACAATGGCGAACGATCGATCTTGGGTATCGACGCCAGTGTAGTCGCCTGAAAACGTCGGCACGCTGGTTCCAGTAAAACTGTCCAACGCCGGGCGGGTTTCAATGCTTCCGGTGAAATCAAACGTGACGCCTTCGGCAGAGTACAGCTGAAGCTGATTGGTCGTCAGGTTCACCGATGCACTCAGATCGGTAATCCCCGCCAACTTGGCGGCTACGTCTTCCAGGCTGTCGACGGCAGGATCGATCGAAATGGTTTCGTTGCGCCGTGTTCCATCGGTCTCAATGATCGAAACCGTTAGATCACCAGCGCTGATTGGAAAGACGGTGCTGGTCTGGTTCAGCGGTAGATTGGATTCGCCGACGACGCGTGATCCAATCAGATTGCGAAACGGACCGTCGCTGCCGACTCCGGTGGCATGGACCGAATCGACTTCACGAACCAGCCCTGTCGCAATGTCGTCCAGCTTTTGTTCGTACTTGGGGATCGTCGAATTGTAGATCTCAAAGAGAGCGGCTAGTCGACCGCCTTCGAGTTGTACCGAGCGATCCGAATCGTCCATCTGCAATGCCAATTCGCCATCGGCAGGTTCAGTCAATGAGAACTGATTCGCTTCGCTGGTCTGTTGGATCGCGACCGTACCGATTCGCAAATTCAGTTCGCCACTGTTGTAATCGTTTCGGGTAATCCCAACGATCTTTGCGATTTTGTTTAGCAGTGCGTCGCGAGCATCTAGTTCAGCGTTCGGCTGAGCGCCCTGAGCTGTCAATTCTTGGATTTTGACGTTGAGGTCACTAAGGGTGATCATCTCTTGGTTCAGGATTTCGATCTCCTGCGTGATCTGGAACTCGACTGCACTTTTCAGGTCCTCCAGTTGGCCGGAAGTTTGTCGCAAGACTCCCGCCAGGCGGCTGCCCGATTCGATCACGGCGGACCTTTGGGCGGGTTCGTCGGGTGATGCGGTCAGCTTGGAGATTTCGCCAAAGAACTGGTCCAGTTCTTCGCCCAGCGAAGCGGATCCGTTCAGAAACGATGCTTCGATCTGTTTTTCTAGCTCCAACAATTGGTCAACGTGACTGACATCGGCAATTACGTCCGTCAACGACGATTCGGTAATGCGATTGCGCACTCGTTCGATGTAGTTGACCTTTACACCCGCGCCGGTGCGAATGCCACCCCTGTCATTTGACGGCAACGCCTCTAGGTGAGTCGTCTGGCGATGGTAACCCTCCGTGTTCGCATTGGCGATGTTATTGGAGATGACTTCCAGCGCGTGTTGGCTGGAACGCAGCGCGGACAGACCGAGTGAGAAATCGGGCATGACTAACAGGTCCTTCCGAACAAGTTGCCGCGAGGCGTATCGATCGACTGTCCGTTGGCGCGATAGTTTTGGCCATCACAGTCTGTCTGAAAAACGCCCGCGAGATACTTTTTGTGAAAGTCGAACGTATAGTGCAGCATGGCTTGGTTGTTGACCAAGTTAGACTGAGCCGTTTCGCAGCGACTGAGAATGTCCGCACGAAGTGCATCCAAGTCGCTGGTGGTGTCTTTTGGCAAATCGTCAAAAATCTCTTTGATCGTCGCGTAGGCTTTGCCGGTATGGGAGCCAACGCGTACCAACAGCGATCGTCGAGCCGTCGCTACTTCGCTCGCCGACTGCTGCATTTGAGCGGTCATTGGTTCCAGCGATTTGACATCTTCGGCAGACGGTCCACGCAGTCCTTGCGCCATCAGTGCGGTCGCAGTCGCCTGGTTGAGGTCTTCCAATGACGACGCCAAACGTGATTCGAGAGCCAGGTGCCGCTGTAGCAGCACGGCCAGTTTCTGATCGGGTTGTTCGTTCAATTTGACAGTCACTTTCGTGTCCTAAGCCGTGAATGAAGTTGGTGGCGACGCTTCTTTGCTGTCCGATCCGTCAGTATCGGTGCTAGGGTTCAGTTTTTCGTACTGTTCCAGCAGCATGTCGGCGATCCCAAGCGGCCGCGACTGGGCCAGTTCTTTACCGATGAAAAGGTCAAACATACCGCCGTACGTGTCGGAGCCTTCTTCACCAAAGAAGCCGCCTTCGAGCGAATTACGCATCTCCTTTAGCATCATCGATAGAAACACACTCTCAAATTCGGTGCCCACCGATTCGATGTTCTTTGCATTCGTTTTGTTATCCAAGCTGCCAGCACCCATCACGTCCAACATCGGTGACGATGGGCTGCTCGCTAAACTTCCGCTGGCTAGTGGATTCATCTCAACGTCCTTGTTGTGAAAATCATTCGATGATCAATTCGGCCTGCAACGCGCCTTGGTTTCGCAGTGACGTAAAGATATTGATCAAGGTGTTGGGCGATACCGCCAACGTATTGAGCGCCGTCGCTAAGTCGCCAACCGTCAGGCCTTCACGCCAGACGTTGTAGGTACCGCCGCTTTCGACAATGTCGATGGCTGTTCGGGGAAGTACCGCTGTCTGACCGCCCGCCAGAGCATTGGGCTGCGAAGCGATCGGGGATTCGCTGGTCGCGATCACGATGTTTTCGCTGGCAAATAGGACGCGTGAAATTTTGACGCTGTGTCCCATCACGATCGTGCCAGTCTTTTGATTGATCACTACACGGGCAGGCTGATCAGGGCGCACGCGCAGGTCGCCAATGGTCGAAATGAATGCGGGCAAATTCTGCTGAAACGTTCGCGGGACAAAAATATCCAATGTTCCCGAATCCAGAGCACGAGCATGATTCGGGAAAATCCCGTTCAATGCGTTTGCAATTTGAGTTGCCGTTGAATAGGCCTTGTTTCGCAGGATCAATCGGATCTTTCCGTTACGGATGATGTCACCGCAGTTGATTTCGCGTTCAACAATTGCTTCGCACACACCCACCGTCGGGTGATTCTTGGTGACACTACCGGCGTCGCCTTGAGCTGAAACGCCACCACCGATAATCGGACCTTGGGCGATGGCATAGATTTCGTCGTCAATTCCGCGCAGCGCGGTTTGGTGCAGTGTTCCGCCTCGCAAACTGCTGGCATCGTCGGCAACGGAAACATTGACCAAGATCGTTTCGCCTTTTCTGGCGTACGCTGGGATCTTTCCCGAAACGAGCACGGCCGACATGTTCTTGGTGTCGACTTTGGTCAGTTGAATACCGCGACGAAGGTAGTAGTTGGTTGCCAAGGATTGTGTCTGTTCCGATTTGCCACCGGTGCCACTTAGGCCAAAGACCAGGCCCTCGCCAGACACGTGGTTGATCCGATCGCCCTGGACGAAAGTGATGTCCTTGACCCTGACGCTGGGGTCAAGGTTTTCTACAAAGGTCGGCGCCCGCATGCTTGCCGTGTTCGAAACAGCGGTTTGTTGGGGAGTGATCGCCCGCCCAGCCACCGGCGGCGGAAGTGGTGGCTGCGCAGCGACGATCACAGGCAGGATTGCGACTGACCAGATAGCGATACATGCGAGGGAGCGAATGCGAAAATGCATAGTCAGTTGATGAAGGTGGCTGATGGATGAACGGTGTTGGCTAGCTAGAATGGCCAAACTTTGTTGACGCGTCGGCTAAACCAGCCCTGTTTGTTGTAGGACTGCTCGGCCCCTTTGGCGTCGAGTTCGATCTTGAGGTTGGCAACCAAATGTGACGGCACTGTGTTGTTTGGCAGCACGTCGTACTGGCGGACGATGCCCGACAGCCGTAGCTGTCGTTCGTCTCCTTGCACCGAGATTGCTCGTTCGCCTTTGATGACTAGATTTCCGTTGGGCAACACATCAACGATGGTGACAGTGAATTTGTCGCTAAACTGTCGCTCGCTGCGAAACTCGGTGTCGCCACTGAACGCGCGGCTGCTGGAGGATGTTTTGCCGAGATTGCCGTTGCCAGTTGCCGAGCCCAGGTCGCCACCAAGTCCATAATCCAAGCCAGCGGCGATGGACGAGTTTCCAGATTTATCCAGCGATCGTTCGTCGCGGTTTTCGACGTCCGTGCTTTCATTGATCATGACTGACAACAGGTCGCCGCGATGGCGAGCGGCGTAGCTTCGATACTGATCGATCTGATTCACACTGCGACGTTCGAATAGACTTTGCGCATCGGCGTCGTTGACAAAGCATGCCGACGCACAAACGATTAGCAAAGTGCAGCACAGGGATTGACCTGTAAATTTGCGGGAGATCATCGACGAACCTTTCCGGTTATTGGTAGCACTCGAGCCAGATTGCGATCGACTACGATTGCGCTGAGCTGTCGGTTGGAACGGGTGTTGATGACCGTGATTGTGTCACCGACATCGCCGGTCGAAAGTGACTTCGCGTTTTTTAGTCGGATCTCATTCCGCCCCAGTGGGACGATTACGTCTAACAAGTCATTGCGTTTGATGATTGGTTCACGTGAATGGGTGCGTTCGGCCAAATAGCTACTCAAGATGACTTCGTTGCTGGCGATGTTGCGTTTGGCCACCCGGCCGACCAAGTAGCCGTCTCTTGCAAAATCTGCTTTGCGGACAATGGGCCGTTGGACAAGATTGAACATGGAGGAGTCCAAAACCACGCCACGCTCGATCGGCTGTTTTGCCAGCGCGACTCGGATCGATACGATGATCTTGGCATCGAATCGTTCGACAAAGTGAGGTCCGTGATTGGGAGCAAATTCGACTTCGACGGAGGTCTGGCCCATCGGCAATTGATCGCTCAGCAGGACCGTGGTTTGGTAGTCCCCGTGTTTCAGTTTGTCCTGAACGGCTTTGGTTTGTTGTTCATTGGCAAGACGCACGGTGACGTCGCCGACGCCAAGTGCGAACTGCCGTTCGATTTCGTTGGCGAGTTCGGTTTCTAGCCGAGGCGCCAAGCGAGTTGTTTTTCCACAGCTGACCAGCACGGCTTCGGGGCCCGAAACGGAAAACTGAGTCCGCGGGTAGCCATCGATCAAGATCCTCATTTCCAGCTGTTTGCGAGGGATCAGGCATTTTGCTGATTGGGACCGAATTGATTCCAGATCCAGATGCGCAATACGTCTCCGGTCGGATGCGCTTCCGCCGGCTATTTCTGCGACATCACCTACCGACACCATTCCAGCGGAAGGTCTTAGGACGTGCGAGCGCATGGAAACCTGAATTTGCTGGGCAAACGAATGCACCGGAACGGCGCACAGCCACACACAAACAAAGGTCGCGTAGATCAGGTTGGATGAATACGTTTTCATACAAGTCAAGCTTCAGGTTGCGATCGTTATCGGACCAAGTTGCTGGCGGATGACAGCATCTCGTCGCCTGCGCGAATCGCACGCGAATTGATTTCGTAAGCACGCTGAGCAGTGATCAAAGAAACCAATTCCGAAACCACTTCGACATTCGCGCCTTCGATGAATCGTTGACGCAGTTGCCCGTAGCCATCAGTGCCGGGTTCGCCCAGCGTTTCCGCGCCCGATGCCGCTGTTTCTGCGAAAAGGTTGCTGCCCAGGTTTTGCAAACCCGCGGGATTGGCGAATCGTGACAATTGAATGGAGGCGCCCGTGGTCGACACTCCGTTTTGCCGATAGCTGACCACGCCGTTGGGCGAAATGGATATGTCGGTCGCAGTTGGCGGGATCGTGATTTGTGGATCCAGCAGGTAGCCGTCCGAGTTGACGACCTGCCCTTGGTCGTTTGTCGTAAACGTACCGTCGCGTGTGTAGGCGACCGTGTCGCCTTTTTGGACTTTAAAGAACCCGTCGCCTTCGATCGCCATGTGCGTATCGATGCCAGTTTCTTGTGGTGAACCTTGCGAGAAAATGCTGGTGGTACCCACCGCGCGAACCCCGGTGCCGATTTGTAGACCGATGGGTTTGATTTGACCATTGGCCGACGCCGCGCCGGGCGGGGTGCTGGTGTCGTAGATCAGATCGGCAAAGTTGATGTGCTTCTTTTTAAACCCGGTCGTGTTGACGTTGGCAAGGTTGTTGGCCGTGTTGTCGATCAACAACTCCTGCGCACGCATACCGGTAGCACTGGAATAAAATGCTTTTAGCATGGTTTGGGTCCATCCTTGGGTCCCGTCTATGCGCGGATGTATTCGCGCAATGATTCCGAAAGAGCGGTAGTCGCTTTTTGCACGGCTTCATATTGACGATTATTGGCGATCAGCGCGACCAATTCGTTGACCGGTTGGACGTTGGACAGTTCGTGTTGATGCTGTTGAACATTTGCGGGTTGTTCACTGACCACTGAGTTGACCCCCGGAACAAATCCGGCGACGCCCAGTGGTATCAACGTTTGATTGTCCTCGAACGTCACCGTTCGGATTTGGCCCAGCACATTGCCATCAGCCGAAACCGTTCCATCGGCTGCGATCACTACATCCTGATCTCCAATAGTTGGGTCTATCGTGATTGCGCCGGTCATTCCTTGAATAGGAAAACCCTCCTCATTAACCAGCAAGTTTGACTCAGGCTCGCGAAACAAGCGTCCGTTGCGCGAAAGGTACTCGCTATCGCCGGTGCCACCACTGTTGTCAAACGCAAAGAATCCATCGCCGGCGATCGATACGTCGAGCGGGCGACCGGTTTGGACCTGTCGGCCGGGAGAAAAATCGGAGGCGTACGATTCAATCTCGGGGCCCATCAAAATCGTCGAATCAAGGTTGTCCGCATCGAACGGTTGCTTGACGCTTGCTTGCACTCGGCGATGGCCGCTGGTGGTTGCGTGCGCCAAGTTGCTGGAGATCACTTCCTGTTTTCTGGATAGCGTATCCATCGCCGCAGCGCCACTGAAGAGTCCGTTGATCATTGGCCGTGTGCTCAAAAATGAGGCGAAAGAAACAGTGTGAGAACTGCAAGGCTGATTTGGCAGATTCGTTGGGAATGTCGCAATCAACCGTCTAATCAGGTATCGCGTTGCAGCCCGGTCAGACTGGAGGGGGTTAACCCTCAAACGGCCGAGTTTCACATCACTTCATCAAGTCGTTTTGCGGGCAAGTCGATAAGTCTTAACGGTAACGCGGGTCAAAACGATTAGCGGCTTTAAACGGCCGGTAACCCGTGTGACACTAAAACACCCACAAAAACTCGCTTGATCCGACGGCTGACACGCCATGTCTTGGCCTGCGAACCGTCCTCCCAGGAGTCAAACGATGGCTGAAGAAACTGAAGAAGTCGCCGAAAAGAAGTCAGGTGGCATGATGCCCAAACTGATCATCTGGGGCGTCGTGTTTTTCCTGGGCATTGGCACTGGTGTCGCAGTGGTCATGTTTGCGGCGCCAGCGGCCGAAGTCGAAACGGCCAAACCGGTCGACAACCAAATGGACATTCCCGAGGCAGACGAGAAGCTTGCATTTGTCGAATTTGATGAAGTCGTGGTCAACCTCAACGACGCTCGGTACTCGCGCTATGTCACCTGTAACTTTTCGTTGCAAGTCGCAAACTCGCAATTGATCGCGATCCAAGCTCTGGTCGACGAGCAAAACGCCATCCTTAAGAACTGGCTGATTGCTCACCTGCGCGACAAAAAGCTGGAGGACGTCAAAGGCAAGCTGGGGCACAACACGCTCCGTCGTGAGATCCACGACAAGTTTAACGAGATGCTATTTACCGACGGTGTCGAGCGTATCCAAGACGTTCTTTTCCAGGACTTCAAGGTTCAATGAGCGATTCTGACCCCCGCCCTTTCGATTTTCGCGAAATCGCTGCGTTGGATGACGCTGCGGTCGCGTTTCGCAATTGGGTATCAAAATCATCCAGCTTCTTTTCTGATTTTTGGAGCGAAACGTCGGACTACGCCGCGCAACTGACTCTTGGAGACATCAGCACCAACTCCTACAGCAAAGCGATCGAAAGCTTGTCGCGTGAAGTGAATTACAGCATCGTCGATTTCGTCGACTACACGCCTTCGATGTGGCACGCTTCCAACAAGGACTTGCGCACGATCGCTTTAGCGATGCTGGGACTCGATGACGGGCCCGACGTAGGTGACGATGCTCTTTCGCCAGTCGAGATCTCGCTCTCGCAGCTTTTCATCGAGCAGCTTGCGATCGCCTTGGTTGATGGCTGGATGGGCGATACAGCGTTTGAACTGAAGCCTTCGGCGTTAAAGCTGGATCCGCGTAAAGCGCGTTTCGTTCGTGACAAGGACTTGGTGACGTGCACGAGTGTCAAAATTGGTTTGAAGTCCGGAGCCGTCGGAATCAACTGGCTGCTTTCAAAACAGAAGACGAGCGACTTGTTGGAAAGTGCGGTCGACAATCGTGGAGATGACGCCTCGCCGAGTGAACCGCAGAGCGCGTCGCCACAATTGGTCGGGCGTTTGCCCATCGATGTGGTCAGCGTGTTGGGCCAAGCGACTTTGCCAATGTCACAGCTTTCGGATCTGCAAGTCGGACAATTGATTGAACTGGATCAGCGGATCGATCAACCAGTCACTGCCTTTGTGAATGAAACGCTCTTCTACGAAGGCTGGCCGGGGCGCCGCGGCAAGAACCAAGCCATCGAAATCACTCGCTGCTTACACAGCTGATCTATCCCGCGACACCTGATCACCCCACAACTGAGACGCCACGATGAGTAAAACCAACGAAACTGAAAACGATGCGGACGGCACCGCCGCCGTTGCTGACGAACCGCAATCGGATGCTCCCGAAACGAGCACGCCGGAGTTTCAAGACATGAAATCGGCTCCCGGTGCTGGCGGCGCAAAGTTTGAAATGCAGCGTTTCGCCGGGGTTCAAGTTGTTTTGACGGCCGAGTTAGGTCGCACACAAGTCACGATCCAAGAACTGATGTCTCTGTCCGAAGGAGCCGTGTTGGAACTGAATCGCCCGATCAGTGCCCCGGTCGAACTGATGGCACAGGGAGTGCCGTTGGGCAACGGTGAAGTCGTTGTGATCGAAGATCGATTTGCCATACGCATCAAAGAAATTTATCAATCGTAGCCGTTGATCACGCGATTCGCTGATCACCTACAACTTGAGACGACTGGATGGATTCATGACTCAAGCCTCCCCCCACCACTGTGCTGCCGCTGGAATCGCTTTGGGAACCCTGTTCCTTTTTGCGGGGGCCGCTCCTGCGCAGACAGCGTACGATTTGCCACCGACGTTGCGTGCTGCCAATGAAGTCAAGCAGCAGTCGGCAAGCGTCATCGATCAACTAATCGGAAGCTCTGCTCAGCGAAATGCAACCGAGCAAACCGCTCCTGCAGCACGAGTCAATCAAGATCGGCAGACTCATTGGGCCGCGACCCAGGCAGTGTCCAGCAACGAACTTCGCGTGTCGGACCAAGCGGAGCAACCGGTTCTGCGGCGACAAAGTATACCGAAGGCACCGCGTGGCGAAGGCTATGTAAGCCGCGCCGATTCGGCTGCAATTCCGTCCGCGACCGGTCAGCGACGCGTTCAGTCAGCGTCCTTCGAACGAGCCGACCAAGTGAGCGGCCAACAGAGCGGCAGGCAACATTTAGGCAGCCGAATCGCGAACAGCGACAAAGCCTGGGACGAAATCCTGAAGTCCAGCACGGCAGCGACTCAGAGTTCCGCACCCGAAGAGTTGCTTGGTCTGCAAGATCAAGCGTCGGCAGAGTCATTCCTTGCCAAAGAGCAATCGGAACCTACTAACGACACCAAGAGTACAGCTGCGTTAATCAAGAAGATCTCCATCAATCTGATGTTTGTACTGGCTGCCGCGTTCGGTTTTCTGCTGTTGGTCAAACAGTGGCAGAAAGGAAAGTCCGGCGGCAAGGCGGTGGTTGAGCAAAAGAACGATGCCCTCAACGTTAGCCAGATCCTGCCGCTTTCCAACGGTGCGTCGCTGCATGTCGTCCAAGGAAGCGAGAACAAGTTCTTGGTTGCGATCGATTCCGGAGGGATCAAATCGGTCAACGTCCTGACTGGTTCGTTCGAGGACGCGATGACACAGGTCGAAACACGTCAGCAGCGTCGTCAATCGTCGCGTCACGAACCCGTAGGCCAGCGAACGACCGACCGAGTGGTAGAGACAATTGATCCGACGGACGTTCCTTCGGAGATCGATGAGAAACTGATCAAGATGCTGCTGCAGCGAGCCCCGCAAGCGGCTTAGCGAATGGCTGATTAACGAACGAACGAACGAACGAACGAACGAACGAACGAACGAACGAACGAACTGAAGCACTATCAATTTCGATTAGCCCCTGACCGGGCTTTGTTATTGAACCCAAGCACAAGGCCCAGTTTGCGGCCTTGCCGTGACGCGCCGCCAAAGCCCTGGCGGCTGACCATTTACAGCAGATTTGCCGGCATGCCGGCACCCCCCACAAACTGGATTGCAAATGGATTTGCTATTCATCGCACAGACAACTGCCCAACCTGCGATGGAAGGCAGCAGCGACCCGGGGATCCTATCGGATCTTACCGCGCCGATGCAGATTGCGCTGTTGCTTGGTGCGCTCAGCTTTGCCACCGCCATGCTGGTGTGCGTCACTGCATTTACTCGCATTATCATTGTGCTGTCATTCGTGCGTCGTGCCCTGTCGACTCAAGAGATTCCACCCAACCAAGTGCTGCTTGGCCTGAGCATCTTTCTGACGATGTTCGTCATGGCGCCGACCTTTGAAGCGATTCATCGTGACGCGATCACGCCTTTGTTGGAAGCGAGCGAACGAGCTCAAGAAACGGAGTCGGAACCCGACTTTGATCTTGATGATGCTTGGGCGGTGACGTCGGGTGAGCTGAAAACGTTCATGCTTGGAAACACACGAACGGAAGACTTGGCGTTGTTCTTCGAGCTCTCCGAGACTCCGCCGCCGTCGCATCGCGTTGACACCCCGCTTAAGATCATTGTGCCCGCCTTTATCATCAGCGAGCTCAAGACGGCGTTCATCATGGGGTTCTGTATCTACATCCCGTTCCTGTTGATCGATTTGGTTGTGTCGACCATTTTGATGGCTTTGGGCATGATGATGATGCCTCCAGTAGTCGTCTCTACGCCGTGCAAACTATTGCTTTTCATCCTTGTTGATGGCTGGCAGTTGATTACACGAGCGCTCGTCTCCAGCTTTGCAACAGTTTAGGGGACAGGCTATGAAACCATCCATTGATTCAAATTTTGGCTTCTTGCAACGCAGTGAACTGTGGCTTTCGGCAACATTCTTAGTCACGCTTGTCGTGCTCATCATTCCGTTGCCGACGTTCCTGTTGGACATGTTTTTGGCGTGTAACATTGCCGCAGCAATCATGCTGCTGTTGATCACGCTGGGTGCCAAGAAGCCGCTTGATGTATCTGTCTTTCCATCGATGCTATTGTTGCTGACGCTGTTTCGTTTGTCGCTCAATGTCGCGACGACGCGTTTGATCCTTTTGGATGCTGACGCGGGAAAGATCGTGCTGACATTTGGTGACTTCGTGGTGGGCGGCAATTTGATCGTCGGCGTCGTCATCTTCCTGATCCTCGTGACGATCCAGTTCATCGTGATCACGAAAGGTGCAACGCGAATCTCTGAAGTCAACGCAAGGTTCACTTTGGACGCGATGCCAGGCAAGCAGATGGCGATCGATGCGGAATTGAATACCGGAGCGATCAACGAGAAGGAAGCCAAAGTCCGACGCGACAATCTGACTCGTGAAGCCGAATTTCACGGAGCAATGGATGGTGCCAGTAAATACGTCCGCGGTGACGCGATCGCCGGACTGATCATTATGGTGGTCAATATCCTGGGCGGGATGCTGTTGGGGGTCATGGATGGACAACCGTTGGCGGACGCGTTGCAGGTGTATTCGATTTTGACGATCGGTGATGGATTGGTTTCCCAAATTCCAGCGCTCATCATCGCTACGAGTGCGGGCATCTTGGTGACCAAGTCGGCTTCGGAATCAAGCCTTGGTGACGAAATCAACGACCAAGTCGGTCATGGCTACAAATCGCTGTACATCGGGCCGGCGATCCTGATCATGGTCGCATTGACGCCCGGTTTTCCGAAGATACCGTTCTTTATCCTTGCGGCCGGGCTGACGGTGTTTGTCCTGTATGCACGGCGTCGTGATGAAGACGAAACGCAGCGTATCGAAGCCGAGAACGTGGAGCCTGAAGCACCGGAGCAATCGCCGGAGGAGAAAGGGCTGCAGAATTTCTTGCAAACCGAACGCATCGTTGTCGAGATTGGTGCCGGATTGATTTCGCTAGTCGAACCCAAGAAAGGCAAGGGCATTGCCGATCGAATCACGACGTTGCGCGAAGATGTTGCGATGGAACACGGATTTTGGATTCCCAAAGCACGCATCCGCGACAATTTGCAAATCAATGTCAATGAATACCGCTTCCTGATTTGCGGTCGTGAAATTGGCAAAGGCGAGATCGCGGTCAATCATTTACTGGCCATCAATCCAGGAAACATCACGGCGGAATTGGACGGGGAAGACACCCGTGATCCGGCATTTGACTTGCCCGCAAAATGGATTCCCGAAACGCTTCGGCGTCGAGCCGAGATCTTAGGGTTTACCGTCGTCGACGCGCCGACTGTCTTGATGACACACCTAAGTGAGGCATTGCGAAAGCACGCTCATGAACTATTGAGCCGTCAAGATTTGCAGTTGATGCTGGAGAAACTCAAGGAGATCGCTCCAACGACCGTTGAAGAGATCAAGCCGGATACGGTCCGACCTGCGTTGCTGCATCAAGTGTTGGTGCATCTGTTGCGAGAAGGAATTCCCATCACGTCATTAGAGAAGATTGTGGAGGCTGCTGTGCATCACGGTCCGCAACACAAGGATCCGATCGCATTGACGGAAAAGATTCGTGGTGAGATCGGCCACTTGATCTGCGACCGATTCCGCGACGCCGAAGGACGCGTGAGGGTTATCATTCTGGAGCCCAACTTGGAGCATCGTTTTCGACAGAACGCTACAGCGGAATCGATCGTGTTGCGCCCCGATGAACTTGAGCGATTGGTGCAGTTGCTGCAATCCAAGTGGGAAGCGTCGCGATTGAAGAACGAACCGGCAGCGGTTCTGGTCGATTCGTCCATTCGCTATGCACTTCATCGAACCATTTTTCGATCGCTTCCAGAGTTGTCAATTCTCTCGTACAGCGAAATCCCATCTGATTTGCTAATTGATTCAGTCGGAATCATTCGACACCAAGAAATAGTCGCGGCGGAAAACGCCAACGGCGAAATCGACTTGATGGCGATGAACCAGCCAGCGAATACTAACCAGTCGCCGAACACCAATAGTCCAGGAGCTACTCCATGACAAATCGGATAGCTCGTCGCGATGCAATGCGAGCAAAGAACGCGTTCCCCTATGGGAAGTTTGTCGGCCTACTGACGGCCGCTTTCGTGACTTTGGTGGGTGTGTACATGCAGTTGGAACCGATCACCATTTTGATGCGGTCGACCGTGTCGGCGATCGTGATTGGAACCGTGGTTTCGGTAGGCGTCAGCATTGTCCGGTTGGCCGATGCAGAAAATCCAAATCAAAAACAGAATGTAGGACGAGGCTAATCGACGCTTGAAAATTTGTGCAGACTTTTCCTGTTGATAGGACGTCTGCAGATGGCAGTCAACGAATTGCAGCAAGGAAGCTGCTTGCGTCTGCCTAGAGGAAAATGAACGCGTGACTGAATGGATTGATGAACGCACCTACTTCCACCTACAAGCGAACGGCAGAAAAAAGTCGGGATCAATTGATCTTGGACAACGTTGACTACGTTGCGCGCATTCTCAGTACGATGGCGTTCAAAGCTACCAGCGACGAGGAACGCGAAAATCTCAACTCCGCTGGAGTGGTGGGATTGGTCGAAGCGGCCAACAATTTTGATCCCAGCCAGGGCGTTTCCTTTCGTACATTCGCTTATCGCCGTGTGTACGGCGCGATCGTGGATGAGATGCGAAAGACATCGCTCGTGTCGCAGGTGGTGTTGGCACAAATCGGCGTGGTCAAGAAAGCTCACGAGATTCTGGAGCCACCGGTCACGCCAGAACGAATCGCGGAAGAAACCGAGCTGACGTTAGAGCAAGTCGTGACCTGCTTGGAAGCGATGCGATTTATCAAGCCCGATGATTGGAACGATCTTTCGGATGTCGTTCACGGGAGTTGGCGGTCGTCGACAATGTCCGCTCAGTATGAAATCGAGTCGGAAGAGTTGAAGGAAATGCTGGCCGAATCGATCAATGATTTGCCTGAACGCGAACGGCTTGTCCTGTCGCTCTACTACGACGAAGAATTGAATCTCGCCGAGATCGGCGCCGTGCTTGAAATATCCCAATCCAGGGTGTCACGTGTGATGGCGTCAGCCCGCTTTCGATTGCAGGAGGCAATTCGATGCAAGATGAACTAATTCGTGGCAACGTCAAAGTCGCATCGGTGGGGCCAAGTTCGTCGGCCAGAGCCCGCGTGACTGTGGGCCCGCCGAAGCCGTCGGATAGACAAGCCGAAATCCTAGTGGAAAAAAACGGAGAGCAGATCGAGTCAATCGTGATCACTTGTCCTTGTGGCGAGAAAATCACCATCGTCTGCGATTATGTGTAATCGATATGGCAAACGCTACGATGACAATCGTCGATAGATTCCGCACCGGGCGCCGTTCCGCTCTATGTGTGGCCATTTTTGCGCTGCTGTGTTCGCAGACGTTCGCGCATGAACCAATCGATTCGCCGGCGTCCGATACGCCTTCGCGCGGTCGTGTTGTGATGGAGAAGATCGATAGCTTTCAAACGTCCGTGCGACAGAAACTGAAAAATGTTTTGATCCGTGACAAGGATGTATCTACCACTGTCGAAACTGCGCAGCCGTTGGTCCCGCGTTCGTCGCGTTACCAAGTAATCCACATGGCGGGCTCAAGACGAAACCGCCGTGACGAGACGTTGACTCAGGGGGCTAGCCAGGCAAGAAGTGAAGTGCGTGATCAGCCCCGCGCGGGGCACCAATGGATAGCGGTCGACAGCGACGTCGATCCGATTCAGTATCGCGAGATTCTTGAGCCCACAAGCGACAGCTTGCCTCCCGCGATTCCCAGCATGGATCGTCATTCGCAAATACCGTCGCTGCCCGAACCGCTCCGTCCGATTTCGCGCCGCCCAATTACTGGCGACGATGGAATCAATGCGGGCGGAGGGTATCCGACCGAATTGACGCACCGCTATGTACCGGGCGAAGGATTGATTCCGCCGACCGGTTCTCTGGGGCAACCCGGTGTCGCATCGCAGGGACCAGTCGTTTCCGGTTCACGTCTGGGGTACGCCCAAATCACGGCAACAGAGAAAGCGTTGGCGTTGATGCATGAGAACGAACAGCTTCGAAATGCAAAAAAGAACATTGCCGGCGACAACGAACGTCTTCGCGAGTCACTTAAGTCGACTCAGGATCTTTTGGCTCGCACCAATGATGCGGTCAGAGCGGCACAGATTCAACTTCAGAATGCGGAAAACGCTAACCGTCGACTGCGAGAGCAAGTTGCGCAAGCAGAATCCAAGCACAAGCGGTATCTGATGGAAACGGATCGGATGCTGACGTCGCTGCGTGATGAGCTTGACGAAGTCTTGGTGAGTGAAATCAACCAGCGAGGAAACTAGGCCAGTGCGACATCGAATCACCACGCTGTTGATTGTTTGCGTTACTTTTGCGTCGGCCGTCAACGCCCACGAACCGCCGAAAACGTGCGAGACCTACGTCGGGTTTCCAAGCACGCATGTTGTTTCGCGTCACTGTGATTCGATTCGGCCCCGACGCATCGTCGTCGTGACATGTCCAAACCGACAAGACCGATTGAAGGAACAAGATCTGTTCGCTCGGTTCCTGGCGGCGCAGATCGGACGCAATACGAATATTGACGTCCTTGTCGGCAAGGAGCAAATTTGCCGCGACCACATGCCGATGCGGCGGGGGACGTTTGACGAATTGCACCTGTTGCAGCTTTCCAAAAAATACCAAGCCGATTGCGTGATGTTCTGTGAAATTGGCCAGCTATCCGCCTATGAACCAATGCAGGCTGAAATGTCGATGCTGTTGGTTCACGTTGGTGAATCCATCGCACTGGTATCTGCAAAATCGGTCTATGACGCACGGGATTCGACAACGAATAAATCGTACTTGGCGTTTATCAACCAGGCGAATCCCGAATCCGCACTCAGTGTCGGTGCGCACACGCCGACAAACTTCATCGAGTTCGCGTCCAGTCACTTCGCCTCCGGGATAGAATCGATCTGGTAGCGCCCGATTGTGGGGCGCGACGACGATTGTTGGGCGAAACGAATGTCATTGTGTGAATGACCCGTTCTGCCAACGATTCGACGGGAAGCAGTCGGGGGCGCGGCGGGCTGCATCACGCGTGAATCCGCGGAGAGTTCTCCGTCAGGGCTGAACCTGGACTCCTTTCCAAAACGCGACGTAGTCACGTATCTCGGCGACGGCATCTTTGGGCTCCGGATAATACCAAGCTGCTTGCTTGTTTTGCTCCGTACCGACTGACAGATCGTAGTAGCTGGCGGTTCCTTTCCATCCGCAGACGGTCGTGTGATCACTGGGTTTGAAGTGCTCACGCACGATCGAATCGGGTGGAAAGTAGTGATTGCCTTCGACGACTTTTGTATCGTCACTTTCGGCCAAGACGGTGCCTTGCCAGATTGCTTTTGCCATGTCGGTTCGTTTTCACTCCGGGGAAACTAATCGGTTCAAAGGCTTCGATGCCAGTGGATTATCAGGAACTGTCCAGTCCTTGTGCACCGCAGAATGCGAGATGCGGAAAATTTTGGATCAGAAGTTGGTTCCTCGCTCGCGATCGCAAGTAAAGTCAGGTATCAACACGACTGCTGTTTCCTTCTACCATAACGACCTGAACAGTGGTGTAACTGCGGCGGCGGTTCAAGTCTGCCACAGAGTTGAAAAGCCGCGGGCGCGCAGTGGGACGACTGCGATCGAATTCCCGATCACGAACAAACGTATTTCCAAATCAACCGAACGCTGCAATGTACACTCGCCGAAATATTCGCTGGAACGTCATCTATCAGTTTGCGTTTTGGCCTGTGATCGCGTTTACGCTCTGGAACCTTGTGGTGGTCGCCGCGTTCACGTGGATGTTGCGCGGAGGACACAACATCAGTTTGCCAATTGCGCCTCTGGGAACGATCGGTGTCGCTGTGGCATTTTACATCGGTTTCAAAAACAATCAGTCGTACGATCGCAACTGGGAAGCACGAAAGATCTGGGGCGGCATCGTCAACTGCAGTCGTGCTTTTGCCAACCAAGTCCTCAGCTACATCTCGGCCGCTCACTCCGAACAACCGTTTGACGAAGCGGAACTGGCGGATTTGCACCGCACGATCATCTATCGGCACCTCGCTTGGATGCACGCACTTCGTTTTCAGTTGCGTCGGCGGACGCCCTCCGGTTTCGATCCCAAAGGGGCTGCGCGTTTTTTTATGCAGGAGACCGATTTGGATGCCATGCGGGATCAGCTCTGTCAGTTGCTCTCCGAGAAGGAATTGACGGTTGTTTGCGATCAAGTCAATTCGGCCACTCAGATCTTGCGTCTGCAAACGGATCACCTTCAGCAAGTCATCGAACGCGATCGTCTGACCGATGAATTTCGCTACATCGCGCTGATGGCCAATGTCACGGAAATGTACGCCTTGCAAGGGAAATGCGAACGAATCAAGAACACGCCTTTCCCAAGACAGTATGCCTATTTCAGCAATTTGTTTACGTGGATCTTTATCGTTCTGCTGCCGTTCGGAATCGTTGGCGAATTCGCTTCACGAGGCGATGCGATGGTATGGTTGGCGGTGCCGTTTACCACGATTGTCGGCTGGATATTCTTTACGATGGAAACCGTCGGTGACGCCAGTGAAGATCCGTTTGAAAACTTTATCAACGACGTGCCGATGACTGCTCTTTGTCGAACCGTCGAAATCGATCTACGTCAGATGATGAGCGAAAAGGATGTGCCGGAACCGCTCAAGCCGGTTAGCGATATTCTGATGTAGTGAACTTCCGCTGTAGTCGTGTCTTTGGTTTCGAAACGCTCCCAAGCGGTACAGTCATCGCTGCCAAAGGAACCGCGGCGATGTGCATAGCGAGACGTTCATCGAAGGCGACCATTACACTTTTAGCAATTTCGTGACACGGCCGTCTTGGACGTATTCGCTAACGTAAATATTGCCGTCTGCATCGAAGCAGGCGTCGTGAGGGTGGACGAATTTGCCAGGCTTCCATTCGTTGCGTTTGCCGCGAATGTTCTGTTTTCGGTCCATGACTCGTTGTTCCCACTGCGGATCGTGTCCCAGTTTGGCGACCACTTGATCGGTTTTGTCCAAGATCGTCACGCTTGCTCCAATGTCGGCCACGATCAGCCAGTCGCCACGTACATCGATGTCGGCAGGTTTGGCAAATCCCCCAACTGATTTGAGATGCGTTCCGTCCATCGTAAACCATTGCAAACGTTTGTTGGCACGGTCTGCGACGACCAACTTGGGCGTCCCATCACGGTCGTCCAGCCACTGGCCATGCGGAGTGCGGAATTGCCCGTCGCCGCTGCCTGGAGTTCCCAGAGTACGGACGAATTTGTCGTCTTGATCGTACTGAAACACGTAGCCGCTTCCATATCCGTCGCCCAGGTAGTAGCCGCCGTCGGGGCGAAAACTGCTGTTGGTCGGACGGTAGCGTTTCAGTGTGACACCACTGTCCTGTTGCAATTCCTTGCGCCCTTTTGCCCAAACGATTTCGCCGTCAAGTGTCATCTTGGTAAACGACATTGCGGCGTCATCGGGTGATAGGTAGAGAAACTCTTCGGTGTGCTCACGGCGAATATCAATGCCATGGCCGGCCGCTTCTTTATCGCCGCGGTGTTGCGATGCAAGCGTTTGAATGAACTTTCCGTCGGCATCGAAAACATAGATCGATCCATGCGTGCCATGATGACTGACGTAAAGGCGGTTTTGGCTGTCGACGGCCACACCGTTTGACGTCCAGCCATAGTGGTGCCCAGACGGCAGCGAAGTGCGACCCCAGTCGTGAACGCACTGGTACTTATGTTCGCCAGTTCCGACGATCGTGGCTTGGCCGCCCGACTTGTCTTGCGCTCCGACGATGGTCAGGCCGACAGGTGATTGGCCGACCGTGGCTGCACCCGCGACGGTGACAGCAGCGACTTGTTTGGCGAATTGTCGTCGTTGCAGTTTGGTTAAATTCATTTTGAAACACGGATGTGAAAAGTATGAAGCGGAACTGGTAGAGAACCCTGCCACGGTGTGCCGATCTAGGAGGCAGGCTGGCTCTGGAGCAGACTGGCTAGCGATTGCGACTACGAATCCACCGTCCATCCGCCGCTGCGATCGACGGCGCGGTTCCATTGCGTCTGGAGTTGGCGGCGAGTCGCGGGTTTCATTTTTGGTTTGTACCGAGCCGATTCTTGCCACTGTTGGCCGATCTCTTTTTGGTTTTTCCAAAAGCCCACTGCCAGTCCGGCCAAATACGCGGCACCTAATGCGGTCGTTTCGTTAACTTCAGGGCGGACGACATCGACGCCCAACAGATCTGACTGAAACTGCATGAGGAGGTCATTCATGGCGGCGCCTCCATCGACACGAAGTTGTTTTAGTTTGATTCCCGAATCGGCTTCCATCGCGCGGACGACGTCGGCGGTTTGAAAAGCAATTGATTCCAGCGCAGCGCGAGCGAGGTGGGCTTTCGTGGTTCCCCGTGTCAAACCGTGGATGGTCCCTCGGGCGTAAGGGTCCCAGTGCGGGGCTCCCAAACCAGCAAAGGCCGGCACCATCATTACGCCATCGGTATCCGGAACTTGGCACGCTAGTTTTTCGATCTCGGCAGATGTTTTGATAATGCCCAACCCATCACGCAACCATTGCACAACAGCGCCGGCAATAAAGATGCTGCCTTCTAAAGCGTAGTGAGTTTTGTCGCCGATTTTCCAAGCCGTTGTTGTCAGCAGCTTGTTCTTTGACACAATCGGCTCGGTCCCCGTGTTCATTAGCATGAAACAGCCGGTCCCGTAGGTGTTCTTGACCATGCCGGGTTTGGTACACACTTGGCCAAACAGAGCGGCGTGCTGATCACCAGCCATGCCGGCAATGGGAATCGCCGCACCGAGATGAGTGGTTTCAGCGTAGACTTCGCTGCACGATCGAACTTCGGGCAGCATCGCGGCAGGAATATCCAGGGCGGCCAATAGCGGTCGATCCCACTTCTGCGTTTTAATGTTGTATAGCATGGTTCGTGAAGCGTTGGTCGCGTCGGTCATATGGACGCGTCCATCGGTCAATCGCCAGAGCAAGAACGAATCGATGGTGCCAAAGGCTAGTTCGCCGGCTTCGGCTTTGCGGCGGGCGCCTTTGACGTTGTCCAGAATCCACTTGATCTTGGTACCCGAAAAATACGCGTCCAGAATCAAGCCCGTTTTCTTCTGAATCGTACGGTCTAGTTTTTGCCGTCGCAGTTCTTCGCAAATGTTGGCAGTCCGACGGTCTTGCCAAACGATCGCGTTGTGGATGGGTTTGCCAGTCGCGCGATCCCAGACAACCGTTGTTTCGCGTTGATTGGTGATGCCGATCGCGACAACGTCCTTGGCCGATGCTTTCGATTTTCGCAAGACGGATTTGGCAACCGCGAGCTGCGTTTTCCAAATGTCCTCGGGATCGTGTTCCACCCACCCAGCCTGAGGAAAGTGTTGCGGAAACTCACGCTGGACAATTCCCGCAACTTGGCCGCGACTATCAAACAGGATCGCTCGCGAACTGGTCGTTCCCTGATCAAGTGCAAGAACAAATTTCATTTCAAAGGCTCGGAATGTCGGTCGCAAAAATTCAAAGGTGAATCGCTAAGTCTAACCGTTCGGAGGCATACCGAGTGACATCGCAGGCGATTGTGTAGTTACGCCGAACGATTTTTCTGTTGGCTTGGCTGTTCAGTTGGAATTGCAAGTTGCAACCAGGATCCAGCGAGTCATTGTTGGAGTGGTCGATGCTTGATGGCGATCGCATGGCTGTTCAAACGGTCACAGTCGTTGTGCAAGTGGCTTCGACGTGTTGCTTCAGAATCTGCGATGTTGCTTGCGGCGATGCTGCCGAACACGAATCGAGAGAACGGCAGCCGATTGCCGGGCGAGCGGGCAGAATTGTTGCGCCGTGTTATTGTTGCGCCGTGTTCATTAGAATACGCAATCGCGTTAAGTCGAAATTTGGAAAATGAGGGATAGATCTTGATCAAACGACACACGATTGTGCTGCTCGCCTTGTGCGCAGCGAACACCACTTTGTTTGCCCAAACGCCAATGAAACCCAACATTGTTTTCATTCTGACGGATGATCTCGGGTATGGCGATTTGGGGTGCTATGGTCAGAAACTGATCAAGACGCCGCGATTAGATCAAATGGCTGCCGAAGGAATCCGGTTCACGGATTTCTATGCCGGCAGCACCGTTTGCGCTCCGTCCCGCAGTGTGTTGATGACCGGTCAACACATGGGGCACACGCATGTGCGCGGAAACGCTGGCGGTCCGGATATGAGCAAGCAATCGTTGCGTGCCAAGGACGTGACGGTCGCTGAAGTGTTGAAGTCCGTGGGATACGCCAACGGATTGTGCGGTAAGTGGGGCCTCGGTGACGAAGCGCAAGGCGGGCGATCAGGACTGCCGCGTCGTCAAGGATTCGATTTTTTCTACGGTTATCTCAACCAAGTTCACGCGCACAACTACTATCCCGAATTTTTGTGGCGAAACGAAGTCCAGGAAACTTTGGCCAACAATGTCAAAAAGGTTGATCGCAGCTACGGCGGTTTTACAGGCGGTTGGGCGACCAAGAAGGTTGACTACAGTCATGATCTGATTGCCAACGAGGCGCTCAACTTCATCAAACGCAGTGCACGACCGATGGTCGATGGCAAGCCGTTTTTTCTCTACTTGGCGTTAACCATTCCTCACGCGAACAACGAATCTGGCAAAGCACTTGGCGACGGGCAGGAGGTTCCCGACTATGGGCAATACGCTGACAAAGATTGGAGCAATCCCGACAAAGGCCAAGCCGCTATGATTTCGCGAATGGACGCGGATGTCGGACGCATACTTGATCTTTTGAAAGAGCTAGGCGTGGAAAAGGAAACGCTGGTGATGTTCTCCAGCGATAACGGGCCACATGACGAAGGCGGGCACAATGTCGAGCGTTTCGATCCTGCCGGACCGTTGCGAGGCATGAAGCGTGATTTGTACGAAGGCGGCATTCGCGTCCCGTTGATCGCGAGATGGCCTGGCACGACTCCCGCAGGCGTGACTTCCGACCACGTTGGTTACTTTGGCGATCTGATGGCAACGGTGGCTGATCTGTCCGGGGCTCAAGTCCCCGACGATACCGATTCGGTCAGTTTTGCTCCAACTTTGATTGGTTTGGAAAGTGAACAGGAGAAGCATCGCTATTTGTACTGGGAGTTTTACGAACGTGGTGGTAAGCAAGCGGTTCGATCCGAAAACTGGAAAGCGATCCGGATGCCTTGGAAGACAGGAACCACGCAGTTGTATGATTTGAACGAAGACGTTGGCGAGGAAAACGACGTCGCCGTTTCGCATCCTGAACGAGTCGCTAAGCTGGAGAAAATGATGGATGAAGCCCACCGGCCTCATCCCAGTTGGACGGTCAGGGGACGCAAACCTGCTGTCGCCAAATAACCCATTGCCTAGGAAAAACACATGAGCATGATGGATTTCTTTTTGCCCGAATTCGATCACGAAATGAGAGGCACTCGCGAGATACTGACGCGGGTTCCCGATCGTTTGCTCGATTGGAAAGCACACGAATCGCTTCACACCATTGGCTGGAATGCGTCGCACTTAGCCGACACGCTTTCGTGGGTCGAAGTGACTTTGAAGGAAACGTCGTTTGACATCGCGCCGGTTGACGGTCCCGCCCACGAAACACCGCTGTTGGAATCAACGCAAGCGATTGTCGAGTCGTTTGACAAGAACCTTGCTGAATCACGTCAGTTGTTTCAAGCGGCAACGGATGACGATTTGCAAGTCGCTTGGACGCTGCTGCAAGGTGGCAAGGAACTCTTCACCCAACCGCGTGCAGCGTTGATCAAGTCGCTGTTTATCAACCACATGATTCACCACCGAGCATTTTTGATTTCGTACCTTCGAATGAACGACATCGAATGCCCCGGTTTGTACGGGTGAGAGCCTTGCGGTAGCGATGCTCAGCTTGTCAAAACGCTCGACTTATCAAAGTCCTCTGACGCGAACGTTTTCTTTGATCCTCAAAACACTGTTGCGATTCTAGATGATACAGTCCAACGCGTTGGTGCATCGCCCTGCTTCTTTTTTGCTGATCTTGGTCGCGTTTGCGATCACGGCTTGGGGACCAGCAAAGCTGCGAGCAGCTGATGCGGCGCGGCCAAATATTTTGTACTTTTACGTCGATGACATGGGCTGGGGATCGATTGGTCCCAATGGCCAAGCACGGCGGAAAGCGGCGGGCGAAATTTACGTCAAGACGCCCAGTATCGACAAGTTGGCCAGGGAAGGAATTAATTTCACTCGAGGCTACGGATGTCACGTTTGTTCGCCCGCTCGATCGTCGCAGCAAACGGGGTTTCATCAAGGTCACACGTTTGCTGATCGCAATGATCCCAATAACGCCAAGAAGGCGATTCGGGCCGAAGACATTACCATGGGAGATGCTTTGTCGGCGGCTGGATACGTCACTGGTTACTGGGGTAAATGGGGATACGGTGGATCCAAGGCGATGGCGAGTCCTGTGATCGAAAATGTGCAGACATTGCCTACGTCGCACGGTTACCAGCATGTGCTTGCCGAACTGCATCACGTTCGCGCGCACACCTTTTTTCAGCCGACCCTGTGGCATGCTCCTGCAAAAACAGACTCGGCGGGAGGGCTCGCGCTAGTCGCGAATTCAATGGCGGCTTATCGCGACGGTGATGTCTATCCACAAACGCCCGCTGGGCAAAGCCACGTTGATTATCCGCAAACGGCCTACTGCGATGATTCGTATGCCTTGGCAACGCTGGATTTTGTTCGTCGTCAGGGCATGAACTACAACGAATCGGGACAGCCATTCTTTGGGCTTTTTGCAGCTCAGATTCCGCATGCTCCATTCGACGAAATCGCCCAATTGCCTCAGTGGGATCACGCTTACGCCGATGATCCCCGGTTTGGTTCGTTGGCAAACACGTCCCAGCGATGGGCAGCCATGGTCAGTCGTATCGATGCGCACATCGGCAATATTTTGGCTGCGTTGGATGACCCCAATAATGATGGCGATACATCGGATTCGATCGCCAGCAACACCTTGGTTGTTTTTCAATCAGACAACGGAGGGCCGGGCGGCAGTTACGTGGGTGAACTGGATGCCAACGGAGGGCTTCGCGGTACGAAAGGCAAGATTTATGAAGGCGGAATCCGTGTCCCATTGGTTGTCCGTTGGCCGGATAAGATCACGCCTGATTCGACTTTGTCAGCAGGCTCCAACAGTGATCGTGTGCTGGACGTGACCGATTTGTTGCCGACATTTTGCGAATTGGCTGGAACCGACAGCCCGCTGGGGATCGACGGAGTGTCCATTGCTCCCACGCTGCTGGGCAAAGGGCAGCAGCGAGGCCGCGAGTTTATCATTCACGAAGCCAACGATGGTCAGTCGATTATCCGCGGCGACCGTAAACTGATCATCGGTAGACGGTCCACTGTGGAGCTCTACGATCTGACGAACGACCCAAGCGAGTCGAACAACATCGCTGCGGATAATGAAGCTCTAGTTGATGAGCTGAAGCAGCTTTTGGAGGGCGAACGTGTGTTTGAACCACGCGGATTCGCGAACACTTACCATCGTTGGACCGGAGACGACGGCGAAGACGCGTCGGATGTCGACAACTGGTCGGACTATCGCTACAGCAATGCTGGGGTTACTTACTTGTCCGATGATGGACCGCCGCAAATGTCTTGGGTGGCCCAGATCGACCATTCTGGTAGCGGTCCTCAAAAAGTCCGCGCCAATAGCGATTTGGAATTTCTCGCTCTGCAGATCCAAGGGGACTCGAAAACGCAGTCGCGGCAGACGCTTGCTCTCGGTGCTGGCGTCAACCTGATGGGGCGAAACGAGATTCGACTGGGCGCGCATTCCGTTTTGAGCGTCAACGGAGGAACCGTCTCGTCACTGCGCTGGATCGATGTCGCACCCGACGCGGTGTTGCAAGGTCACGGTTCGATCGACGCGACCATTTACAATCGCGGGGACATGCTTGTCACGGGCGAAATCAGCATCGGCAAGGATTTCTATCAGTCGCCCGCCGGTACGCTTAGCATCCGTTTTGATGGTGTGGACGCAAGGCCTCTGGAAATTGCAGGCGTCGCGAGCCTTGGCGGTGATCTTTCGTTGTTGGCAGCGAAGAGCTTGGCGTTGAAACCGGGGCAGCAAAGGACGTTGTTGACTGCGAATCGCATCGAAGGCAAGTTTGCAAACTCAGGCGGTGTGATCGAAATAAACGGCGAAAAGTATATGCTCCATTACACTCGCGACTCGGTAGTCATTTGTCAGGAATAGGACGCACGGCATTTTGAGTTGGCCAGGGCTTGCGATCGGCCAGTGAGTCCAAGTAAACCGCGTTCGTTTTGTTCGCAATCGGTCATCGCGGTTGAAGAACGCGGGCAAATTGGGTGTGAATTCCGTCGGCGTTGAGGCACGAGTCGCGTTTGATTCCTGTTAGAATGGTGGTCCCGCCTTTCGATCCCACCTGCTGTCATGAGTCTTTCTGTGGACCTCCGTTTTGCTCCCGCGCCGTGGCTGGCTTGTTTGCTGTTCATCACGATTGGATATCCCGCCGGCGCCGAAGAGATTCGATTTGACCGTGATGTCAGACCGATTCTGTCGGACAAGTGTTTCTTTTGCCATGGTCCCGACACAGAGAATCGCCAAGCGGGATATCGCTTGGATTTGGAGTCGGATGCCAAAGCGGATTGCATTGTCCCCGGCGATCCGGAATCGAGCGAGTTGATCGCTCGGATTGTTTCGGACGACGTCGATATGCTGATGCCTCCGCCCCATTCGCACAAACAGTTGTCCAGCCGAGAGATCGAAGTGTTGACCAAATGGGTGCAGCAAGGCGCTGCTTGGTCAAGGCACTGGTCGTTTGTGCCGCCACAGCGGTCCAAAGTTGATAACACGAACACCGGCCCGCAAACGAAATGGGGACGCGGCCGTATTGATGATCTGGTTTTAGCCAAAATGATCGCCGCGGGCGGTCAGGGATCGGCCGAGGCAAATCGCGAGAAATTGTTGCGACGAGTTTCGTTTGATCTGACGGGACTGCCACCGTCGATCCAGCATATCGATGACTTCGTGGGTGACCCATCTCCTGGTGCCTTCGAGCGAGTGGTTGATCGGTTGTTGCAATCCGATCATTTTGGTGAGCGAATGGCGATGATGTGGATGGACGCGGCTCGTTACGGGGACACCAGCGTCTATCACGCCGATGGGCCGCGTGACATGTGGGCTTGGCGGGATGCCGTCGTCGACGCCTACAACGCAAACATGCCGTTCGATCAGTTTTCGAGTTTTCAACTCGCCGGCGATCTGATCGATGATCTTCCGTTGGAGCAGAAAATTCTGGCCGGGTTTAATCGAAACAATGGCACGACGGATGAAGGCGGCGCGATTGCCGAAGAGTATCGCGTCGAATACGCGGTCGATCGCGTGAAGACGACGGCGACGGTTTGGCTAGGATTGACGATGGAGTGTGCCCAGTGCCACGACCACAAGTACGATCCGATTTCGCAGAAGGAGTACTACCAGTTTTACTCATTCTTCAACGTGTCGAGTGATGGAGGGATGCAAACACGAAAGGGAAACGCGGAACCCAAAGTCGACATCGCGGATCCGGCGAAGCAAGCTCAGCTGCCGGCCGCGGAAAAGCAGCTTGCCGAATCCGAGGCGAAGATGAAACAACACCAGTCGGATCATACGGATGAGTTTGCGGCGTGGTTAACAGCAGCGGAATCCAAGGTTGACGATAAGACGGAATCGCCAACAGGTTTGGTTGTCGACTTTCGATTGGATGAGGGGAAATCGCGATCGGTTGTGGATTCGGTCGATGCGAAACGTAAAGGTAAGATCGAAGGCAAGCCGCTTTGGGTCGATGCTCGCGATAGCCAGGGCCTGGAGTTCAACGGGAAAAACTATGTTGACTTGGGTGATCTCGCCGACTTTGAACACTCCGATGCGTTCTCATTCGGCGGTTGGGTAAAGCCCAGCAAAAGTGGCCATGGAGCTTTGCTGGCACGGATGGACGACGGCAATGACTTTCGCGGGTTTGACTTGCTTTGCAGCGCCGATCGGATCGAATTTCACATGATCAACACTTGGCCCAGCAATGCACTGAAGGTAACGGTCAAACCGGGGCTGGCCGCGGATCAGTGGCAGCACCTGTATGCGACATATGACGGATCTGCCAAACCGGAGGGCATCAAGATTTATGTCGACGGCAAACAACGCCAGTGGAAGGTCGAACAAGACAGCCTGACGAAAACGATTCGCACAAAAAAATCCTTGTTGATTGGCAGTCGTCATCCTGGATCGCGACTTCATGGGTTGGTCGATGAGATTTCGATTTATGATCACGCATTGTCGGAGTCGGAAGTCAATCGTTTATCGGGAGCATCCGTCATCAACGAACTGCTCGCGATCGCGCGGGACAAACGGACTCCGGAGCAGAGTGAATCTCTGCGGCAGCACTACTTTGAAACACACGATGATTCGTTCATCGCGATCCGTGCGACCGCTGATTCGCAACGGACAAGAATTGCGAAATTGCGTGAACCTATGACTAGTGTGATGCTGATGGGTGATATGCAAAAACCGCGTGAGACATATGTGCTCAATCGCGGTGCCTACGACACGCCGACGGACAAAAAGGTCAGCGCGGGCACGCTGGCAGTGTTGCCGCCGATGAGCGACGACTTGCCTCGCAATCGACTTGGTTTGGCAAAGTGGCTTTTCCAGGACGATCATCCTTTGACAGCCAGGGTTGCAGTCAATCGATACTGGCAGATGCTGTTTGGCCGGGGTTTGGTTTCGACGGCCGAAGACTTCGGAGCGCAGGGCGATTATCCTTCGCATCCACAGTTGTTGGACGAACTGGCTGTCGACTTCCGCGAAAGCGGTTGGAATATCAAACAGCTAATCAAGCGAATCGTCTTATCGGCGACCTACCGACAATCTGCCAAAGCGCTGCCTGATCAATATCGATCTGATCCACAAAACATCTTGCTTTCGCGCGGTCCGCGATTTCGACTGCCAGGGGAGATGATCCGAGACAACGCGTTGTTTGTCAGCGGATTGCTGGTCGACCAATCGGGCGGCCCAGGCGTCAAGCCTTATCAACCAGCCGGTTTATGGGCGGAAGTCGGTTTGGGCGGCAATCCTAAGTTTGTGCAAGACCACGGCAAGAAACTCTATCGCCGCAGTCTGTATACCTATTGGAAGCGGTCTGCGCCGCCACCGGCCATGCAGATTTTTGACGCTCCGACGCGAGAGAAATGCACGTTGCAGAGGGCGCGAACGAATACTCCTTTGCAGGCATTGGTAACACTCAACGATGTGCAGTTTGTGGAAGCAGCGCGTCATTTTGCTCAACGAGTTTTGCAAAGCGAAGCAAAAGAGGATACGCAGCGAATTGAATACGCTTTTCGATCGGCAACAGCGCGAGTGCCATCACCGGGCGAGGTCAAAGTGCTGTTAAACGTTCTGCACACGGCAAAGAGTCGCTATTCGTCCGACACTGCCGCTGCTGCGAACCTGGTTGGCCTCGGTGAATCACCTCGTGACGAGTCGATTGCAGCAGAAACGCTTGCGGCGTGGACGATCGTCACAAGTTCGATTTTGAATCTAGATGAAACACTGGTGCGAGAATAGTTTGATGAACCCAATCGAAGACTACCAAAGAAGTCTGACGCGGCGGCAGCTCCTGCTGCGGTCACGGGGATGCTTGGGCGCAGCCGCTCTCTCCCTATTGCTAGGCAAAAGTGGTGATGCGGATGCCTCCGTCGGACCTGTCGGTCGCGGGCTGACGGCGCTGCCGCATTTTGCTCCGACAGCCAAACGAGTGATCTACTTGTTTATGGCGGGCGGTCCCAGTCACATTGACATGTTTGACTACAAACCTTCGCTGCCCAAGATCCATGGCACGGAACTGCCCGAATCAATTCGCAATGGGCAGCGTCTGACGGGCATGTCCAGTGGCCAGTCGACCTTTCCTTGCGTGGCGCCGATGTTCAAATTCAATCGCTTCGGTGAGCGTGGGACGTGGGTCAATGGTGAAGTGCTCCCACATACCGCGTCGATCGTCGATGACTTGACCATTGTGCGAACGATGAACACAGAAGCGATCAATCATGATCCCGCGATGACGTTTATCAACACTGGCACGCAGCAGTTGGGCCGACCCAGCATGGGAGCTTGGCTGAGCTATGGATTGGGAAGCCCCAACGAGGATTTGCCGGCTTACGTGACCATGATTTCCGTAGGAGCCAAGCCGGGGCAGGCACTTTTTTCGCGACTTTGGGGGAGCGGATTCCTACCGTCGCAGCACCAGGGAGTTCAGTTTCGCGGCGGCGGCGATCCGGTTTTGTATCTGTCCAATCCGCCAGGCGTCGATGCGAACGTTCGACGCAAAATGCTAGACGGGATCGCGGAACTAAACCAACAACGATTCGACACAGTCGGCGATCCCGAAATTCAAACGCGGATTGCTCAGTACGAAATGGCCTATCGAATGCAAACTTCGGTGCCCGATCTAATGGACACCACTGCCGAATCCAAAGCGACGTACGATCTTTACGGCGAAGATGTCAAGAAGCCGGGCACGTTCGCAGCGAACTGCCTGCTGGCCCGCCGTCTGGCCGAACGTGGCGTGCCGTTTGTGCAACTGTTTCATCGTGGCTGGGATCAGCACGGTAATTTGCCAAGAGATCTTCGTAAGAATTGCAAAAGCGTGGATCAACCCGCCGCTGCGTTGGTCAAGGACCTGAAACAACGCGGGATGTTGGACGACACGGTGGTGATCTTTGGCGGTGAGTTTGGCCGAACGATCTACAGCCAGGGCAAATTGACGGCAGACAATCACGGCCGTGATCACCACGGACGTTGCTTTAGCACGTGGGTTGCCGGTGGTGGATTCAAGGCCGGATATGATCACGGAGAGACCGACGATTACGCCTACAACATCGTTCGCGACGGAGTGCACATCAACGACTTCAACGCCACGGTCTTGCACACGCTAGGCATCGACCACGAACGATTTACAGTCAAGCACCAAGGATTGGATTCAAAGCTGACGGGGGTCGAATCGGCGCGCGTCGTCAATGAGATTTTGGCGTAAGGTGACTCTCGCTGTACATCGCGCACGTCGGTCGCATCGCAATGCAGAATCGATGCGTTGCACGTTTTTTATATCGAAACGGCGCGAAGTCTTGGGGGTTGGCCAAGTTTGGCATGCGTGGTGTCATCACGCGGGTGTTGATTCGGGTAACGTGTGGTGGGCCCGATGCGGGGCTTGCGGGAATCAGAAAAATGGTCACCTTTACCGAATCTGAATGGACGCCTACTGACGCATTCATGCTGAAACGGGCCAAGTGAATTCGACTCTGCAGCGGAACAATGAATAGCGCAAAAATCGGTATCGTGACAGTGTCGGACCGCGCCAGTCGCGGCGAATACCAGGACTTGGGTGGCCCTGCGATCAACGATTACTTACAGGTAGTTTTAACCAGCGAATGGCAGGCAGTGCCGCGGGTGATCCCCGATGAGCAGGCTGTAATCGAACAAACGCTGAGTGACCTTTGCGATCAGCAAGACTGTTGCTTAGTCATTACAACGGGTGGCACTGGGCCGTCACGACGCGACGTGACGCCAGAGGCGACCGAGTCGGTGTGCGATCGAATGATGCCTGGATTTGGCGAACTGATGCGGCAAGTTTCGTTGACCAAAGTTCCAACGGCGATCTTGTCACGCCAAACGGCGGGCCTGCGTGGCGATTCGCTGATCGTGAATTTGCCGGGAAAACCCAAAGCGATCGCGGAATGCTTAGACGCAGTGTTCCCCGCGATTCCTTACTGCATCGACCTGATGAATGGACCGCGACTGGAAACGGACGAAAAACAGTTGGTTGCGTTTCGCCCCAAGGGGAAATGAACGTGATGGCTTTGTAAATCGCGTATAATTGTCGACTCGTTCGTAACAATAATCGACAAGGTTCAACACGATGAGTCAATCACTTTCACGTCGACAATTTCTAGCCGCTACTTCGGCTGCCTGTGCGGTCACCGCCGTATCGCCTGGCTCCACGAAAGCTGCTGCCGCCACGGACCGCATGAAGGTGGGGTTTATCGGCGTTGGTGGACGAGGAGGATCAAACCTTCGCGCGATTGAGGCTACCGGCAAGGTCGATGTCGTTGCAGCCTGTGACGTCGACAATCGCTATGTCGATCAAGTTGCAATGCGTCATCCTGGCGTCGCGAAATTTAGTGATTTCCGCAAAATGTACGACGCCATCGGCAAAGATTTGGATGCGGTCGTTGTCAGTACGACCGAGCACACGCATGCTTACGCGACGATGCCGGCGCTGCAATTAGGCAAACATGTCTACTGCGAAAAACCGCTTGCGTACAATGTTTACGAAACCCGCCGCATTACTGAAGCCGCTGCCGACGGCGGCGTGGTGACGCAAATGGGGACTCAGATTCATGCCGGCAAAAATTTCCGCCGTGTCGTTGAGTTGATTCAGTCAGGAGCAATCGGACCGGTCATGGAGGCGCACGTGTGGGTGGGCCGCGCGTGGGGATTGCAAAGTGAAGCGGACGCCAAAGCGAACAAGGATCGGATCTTTGTTGACAAACGTCCCACCGAAGCGATGGCACCGCCACCGAATATTGACTGGGATGTTTGGCTGGGGCCGGCGCCAGAGCGACCGTTCCACGAAGTCTATTTTCCTGGCCCGAACTGGTACCGTTGGTGGGACTTTGGAAACGGCACGATGTCGGACTTAGGCAGTCATTGGAATGATTTGCCGTTTTGGGCGCTGCAGTTAGATGCTCCTCAGACGGTCGAAGCGTTTGGCCCGCCGCCGCACGCCGAGATCGCACCCGCATCAATGTCGGCGGTGTACCAATATGGGCCGCGAGGAAATCAGCCGGCGTTGCAGATGACTTGGTATCAAGGTTCCCACAAACCGGAGATTTGGAAGTCGGGCGGGATTCCTCAATGGGGCAGTGGTGTGCTGTTCATGGGAACCAAAGGAATGCTGTTGTCGGATTACAACAAGCATGTTTTGCTACCCGAGGATAAGTTCGCCGACTTTGAGCCACCCGAACAATTCATCGCGGATTCCCCTGGTCATCACGCCGAATGGGTCAATGCTTGCGGCGGCGAAGGCACGACTGGCAGTCCCTTTAGCTATGCGGGGCCGCTGACCGAGGCGAACCACTTGGGAAATGTTGCGTATCGAGTTGGCAAAAAGATCACCTGGGACGCCAAGAATATGAAATGTGTTGGGTGTCCCGAGGCGGATCCATTCATTCGACGTGAGCCACGGGCGGGGTGGTCGCTGTAGCGAAGAAAAACTTGTTGGTTGACCTGCGATGAGATGAGCTACCACGCTTGCCTGGATATTGGCTCGGGCGTAACATTTTGATCGCCGGCTCTTTTTGCGGGCCGAGACCCACTTTTACTGAAAACGATAACGAAAACGGAATTGCAAATGCGACTTACGCAAACTTTGACCATGCTTACGATCGCCGGCCTTTTTGCTGCTTCAAGCAACTTGGCATCCGCTCAGACGTCCGCCGACGCCAAAGTGACTCACAAGGTTTTCTTTGACATTGAGATCAACAAGGAACCGGCCGGACGAATCGTCTTTGGATTGTTCGGTGAAGATGTCCCTAAGACGGCCGAAAATTTTCGAACACTTTGCGAAGGCGTTAAGGGCAAGGGATTGTTCAAGAAAGAGATGGGCTACGAAGGCAGCATTTTTCATCGCGTGATTCCTGGTTTCATGCTGCAGGGCGGCGACTTTACCAACGGCAATGGCACTGGCGGAATCAGTATCTACGGCGAGAAGTTTCCCGACGAGAACTTTAAGTTTCGACATGATACGCTTGGATTGCTGAGCATGGCGAATTCCGGTCCCAATACGAACGGATCGCAGTTCTTTATCACCACGTCCAAGCCCAGTCACCTGAACGGCAAGCATGTTGTGTTTGGACGAGTGATTGATGGAATGGAATTGGTCAAACGCATCGAATCTCTTGGGTCCAACAGTGGCGCGACCCGTCTTCCTATTCGAATCGCTAAGTGCGGCGAATTGAAAGAAGCTGCGAAGAAGTAGGATCGCGAAGACATGATGAACAACAGCAGGCCACCGCATTTGATGCGGTGGCCTGTTTTTTTGGATTGCACAATTTCGTTTGATGTCTGGTCGCTTTATTTGAGAGCCAAACGATGGCCTGTGTTATCGATTCTTGCGTTCGATAGCGACATCAGGTTTTGCAATATGCACCGGTGCAAAACCGGTTTGATGTTGTGTGGGCGACGCGTTCGCCGATTCACTGTTGACGCCAAATTGTCGTGCAATCGATTGCGTCGCCGGACTCGGAGCGTAAACGCTGGCGTCCTGCTGCGGATGGCTACCGTGTGGCAAGGGCGTGACCGGTAGATTGGGCGTTTCGTCGGACGTGATGATTTGTGGGCCGGTGTCCATCTGTAAGAGTGTTCCATTGGCGTGACGCAGATTGATCAGCGACAGGCTGTAGGTCAATTGAGCTTGCGCCAGCTCTTGTTCGGCCAATGCGACGCGTTCCTGAGCTTGCAGGAGTGCTTCCAGGGTCAAGGCTCCGTTGTTGTCACGTCCGCCCAGGGAACGCCAGCGAATTTCCAGCGTCTCCGCTTCGGCTTCGGCGGCACGCCGAGCGCGATTTTTGGCGGACAGTTCTTGATAAGACGTGTTTACTTCGCGAACGGCAACTTCTACTTCCGCACGAATCAGCTCCAAAGTTGCGCGGTAGCGTTCGCCAAGCTGAACGCGTTCCAATTGCCGACGACGTAGATTGGCGGATGCCGCACGACGTCCGATTGGCAGCTCCCATTCCAGTCCAGCGCTGTAGCTGGGAGCGCCATCGCGGAACTGGTCCAGCCAGGCATCCCCGACTTGCGAATCGCCACGTAGCCCCGCCAGGTACGTGTTGGTGACTAGATTCAAGACGGGCATCATTTCATGCTGTGCCATGTTTTGACGGACACAGGCGGCGCGAATCTCTTTCATTGCTCCGCGAATCTCGGGGCGATTTCGCATAGCGATCGAAAATTCGTCGTAAAGCACCGGTGAGACATAGTGCAGTGCTGGATGGTCCAACGGCAGAATTTCGGTCGTGTCCGTCAGGTAGGGCGCGTTGATGAGAGCACGCAATCGCGTTTCGGCATTGCTGACCGCAGCCTTGGCACGAATCAAGTCGCTCCTACGAGATTCCAATGCAGCGGTCGCTTGGATGAGTTGCGTCCGTTGGGCGTCGACGGCCTGGCGTTCGGTCAGGTGGTCCACGTTGACTTTGGTCTTCAAGTACAGGCTGATTTTCTGAGCGAGTTTGGCTCGTTCAAGGTAGAGCGACCAGTAGCCGCGTGCTACTTCCAACAAGTGCTGTTGCAACTGTCGTTGGTACTCATCTTGCGCACGACGGACATCGATTTTGGCCAGCAGTACCAAGCTGGTATTGTAGGTTTCGCCTCGTCCTCGCATGAGCGGTTGGGTGTAGCCAAGTACCAGCCGCGCCGTCCCTTGGTCGCTGGGCTGAAAGAACTGAGAATTGGTATCTTGATGGCCGAGCCGTTGATACGTTTCGAACGTTCCACCACCCAGCAGTTTTCGGCGCACGCCAGTGTTGAAGATCAGATTGTGGTCATTGAATCGATCGCCTCGGTTCCCAACGGTCAGCGAACTACCAACGGGTTCGTTGATATCGTTCCAAGTTGCATCCAGGAAATGTGTCCAGTCAAAAGCTGATGCAGCTTGAGTGACGGCGGTCTCCCGAATCTGTGGCGTCTTTTGGTAGACTTGGACTTGCGCTGAATTTTCTAGCGTCATGCGTATCAAATCGTTCACGCTAGCGGGGACCGCCTGCAGGGAAGGATCCATTTGGCGTTCGGCATGTTCACGCCACCAAGGGGCGTCTAGCTCCCGGATTTCGTCAGCATCCAGTGTTCCGGTCTTGGTGATATCGCCTAAAACCTGCGACACATCGAACTGCTGCGACGCGTTGGGATCCGGCGACGAATTGGCAATCGCCTGATCGGGAATCTGTGTTGGTTGGGAACCAGGTGCCGAAGCGACTGGCGGCTGCGGCGCGGGCGTCGGATTCGCGATCATCGACTGAAGTGAGATGCCTTGCTGGGAAGGCATGTCGCTTTCGATCATGCCACTTCGTGCAGCTCGACGGTCCGCCAGAAACACACCGCCCGATGTTTGCGGATTTGCGGCGCGAGCTATTCGCGAATCCTGCGCGGATAGTTGGGCTGGCTGTGCGACGTTGGTTTGTGGTCCTCCGTTGGCTTGCGGGGGCAGCACAATGTTGCCCTGAGCGGACAATAGGCTGGGGGGCGTCAAACAGACGGCAGTTGCAACTGTCGTACTGACGATGGCTTGGCGGAGCGCCTTCCTGGCATTCATCATTGAGTTATCGATTCTTGCGAATGAAAGTGGGGCGGTACGGGAACTGAATCGATCCGGCCATCCGTGGCTTTTGCGAAAACAGGACGAAAAGGGATATTCCGTACACGTCTATTTCATCGACAGAACCCTCATTCGCGTTTCAACAACCGTTTGGGCACTGGAGAATCGGACCGTTCGCCATCACCTGAAAAGAGTGATTCAGTCCGCGCACCGTTACGGCTTAACAGATTGGAGTCGCCTAACCGGATCGGTCCGCAGAGATTAAACCTGATCGGGCGCTTTGCCGCGATTGTCAGGCTAGCATTAGCCCGTCTAAGCTAGTTCAAGAGAGTGCTGGCAACGGCAGACGGTGTCGCGTCGGCCAGCAGAAATTTGCCCGGAAACGTTAGAGTTGCCCGGAATGTCTTAGAAATTCGTCGTCCATCACGTCTTCCCAATTGGCCGCATCCCAATTGACCAAGAACTTGCAGCCAATGATCCAAAATGGACCGCGGCGATGTTGGTGAGCCAATTCGACAATGACGCTGGCGTGATCGCAGGCCGTGAAGTCCAACGAAAGCCACTGAGTATTGACGGCTTCTGTGGCAAAGAAACCAACGCCCGCAACGCTGACATCGCGACTAAGCGCTTCGAAGGGGGCGTCGATCGGTTCGAAGTGTTCGTTTAATGGTTGCACCGCGATGGGTTGCAGAACTTGTTGGCGAACCGAGATTCGTTGCTCTCTGACCTGCGGAGCTTCGACGTGGTTCATGATCTTGTCGATGGCCTGAAGGGTGTTTTCAGGCTTAGGTAACAAGTCGATTGGGTTCATCGGTGCAGCCCCACTGATTGGTTCCCGCTTGCAAAGCCGACTTCTGTCACATCCAAAGCCAAACGCTGCAACCGGTAAGAGTTTTCTAAAACATACCCCGGTCATAGATGTCACGGACGAACACCGGGGAAAACCCTCGCGACGTTCACGGCACTTCAGAATCTAGCCGCGATCGACGCTAGGCAGCTGAGCGCTCTGCGGGCGGATCAGTAACGTGATCGATGCTGGTTGTCGCGGTTTCCATTTGCGATTCCGCGGCGACCGGCTTTTGCGCGATACTGATGCTGACGACTGGAGTGGACGACACCTGAAGCACGGGGGCCTGTGAATTCTTTTCGGGTTCGATCTTGTCGAACAAACTCCCCAGTAGACTTGGATGCAAACACGTGTAGGCCCACAAGAGTCCAAACGCAGCCCCGCCAAACAGGTCGCTCAGAAAGTGCGATCCGGTGAAGAGACGTTGGAACATGGCACCGAAACAGACCACGGCAAAAAGCCAGCGTCCACGTGGAAACAACACCCACAGACCAACCGAAAAAGCGATGGCGGTTGCCATGTTTCCGCTAGGGAAAGCACGCGTGCTGGCGTCAAACGCTGCGACTTGTTCTAGGTTCCAGTCAAACGCCCACAGCCAAGCGGAATCGTAGGAAGCGATTTCGAGATTCAATCCGTTGGGACGTGGGCGAAGCACGAACATTTTTGCCAGGGTCGCGACAGCTCCACCACCCATCGCCATCGCGCCAAGGCGTGGCACGTACCAGCGGTGTTGGGGGGCCATCAAAGCAATGGCCAGTAGCACTAAGAAGATTCCCCAGCCATGCGAGAACAGCTGCATCAGATCTAGGGCGTCACCAAATTTGCTGGACATCGGTTCGCTTTCGAACCAACGGGCAATCGGGACATCGACCAAGGTCACCATGGGCACGCTAAGCATAGCGATGCCGGCGAGCCAAAGCAGCGTGCCGGTGCGATACAACGTTCCCGCGTTAGTCGGTTTAACACCAAACATGGAGAACGTCGGACGCGATCGTTTGTTGTATTCGATGCTCATAAAGCAGCAAAAAGTCACGTTCGGATTATCAATGCGATGCCGCAATCGCCCGTCGTCTCCATCGAGACCTGCTGGACAGCACTGCGGGGCCTAAGGGCAAACACTACTGCATCACGCCAGATGATTGATAGGCCAGCACGGCAGAAAATCGGTCGTGAAACTAACGTCTAACGTTCGCGAAAGAGCTCGCTGATCGATTGATCGTGGTGAATCCGCTTGATCGCTTCGGCTAGCAAAGGAGCCACAGAAAGCTGCACCAAATTGGGCAGCTGTTTTTCCGCTGTCACCGGAATCGTGTCCGTCACGATGATCGAATCGATCGGGGCGTCTCGCAGTCGTTCGATCGCGGGGCCGCATAACACACCGTGCGTACAAGCGATGTGGATTTCGGACGCACCTGCTTCGTGGACCAATCTGGCCGCACCACAAATGGAACCAGCCGTGCTAATCATGTCGTCAAACATCAGCGCGATCTTGCCTTTGAGAGGTCCGCCGATAATAGTGCTCTGTTTAACTTCGGTGGCACTAGTGCGTCGTTTGTCGACGATTGCCAGGTTTCCGCCCAAACGTTTGCCGTGTCCGACAGCCCGCTTGATGCTTCCTTCGTCTGGGCTGACCACACAAACGTGATCACCGGTCAGTCCGCGTTCGATGAAGTGCTCATTAAGCACGGGCGCGGCGTATAAGTGGTCGACCGGTACGTCAAAGAACCCTTGAATCTGTGCGGCATGCAAATCCATTGTCAGCACGCGATCCGCACCGGCACGAGCAATCATGTTGGCGATAAGCTTGGCCGTAATCGGCACGCGACCTTCGTCTTTGCGGTCTTGGCGTGCATAGCCAAAGTACGGCACGACCGCGGTAATGCGTTCGGCGCTGGCTCGCATGCAGCAGTCGATCATGATCAACAATTCCAGCAAATTGTCGTTGACCGACGGGCTGGTGGGCTGCACGAGAAAAACGTCGCGTCCGCGTACGTCTTCTTCTAGCTTGCAGAAGTTTTCACCGTCGGGAAATTTTCCCAGCGAGATCGACGCACGCTCCAAGTGAAGATGCTGACAGATTCTGTCGGTTAAGTCTTCGTTGGCTTGGCCACTGAAGATCTTTAATTCACGCATAACCCATCGCTCGCATGGTTTCGTCGACCATCTTCAGTTCGTCTTTGTTGTTAATTGACAACGATTCGCAGGGTTTCAAAACCGGCAAGGCTTCGACCTTCTCGCCCGCTTCGTTCAACAGGCGGGCACAATCGGTCAGGTAATACTCTGCCTGTGCATTGTCGTTGCTCAATCGATTAAGTGAATCCAGCAAATCGCTAGTTTTGAACAAATACGTGCTCATATTCACTTCGTCGATCGCCAACTGCTCTTCGGTGGCGTCTTTGTGTTCGACGATTCCCGTGAAGTTGCCGTCGGCGTCGCGAACGATGCGTCCCAAACCAGTTGGATCGTCTTTTTTGAGCGTGCCCAGCAACAGCGCGGGCTGTTTTTCGTTGAAGTAAGTCAGCAGCTGTGACAAGCTTTCGTGCTGAATCAATGGTGAATCACCTGCTACGACGATCGTCGGGCCTTGCTGATCTGCCAACGCTTCGCGGCACATCTGGACGGCATGGCCGGTGCCAAGCTGTTCGCTCTGCAGGACAAATTCGATCTCGCCATCTCGCGATGAAAGTTCTTGTTTGACCATGTCCGCTTCGTGGCCGACGACCACAATTTGCCGATGAATGCCTGCTTTTTCCAAAGCATCCAGCACGAAATGAATCATGGCTCGGTCGACGACCGGACAGAGGACTTTGGGCAAATGGCTTTCCATTCGCGTGCCTTTGCCAGCGGCAAGCACGACGGCACAGGGAGAAGTCCGAGGGGCGCTCATTTTGGGGCGTACCGATAATCGTTTAGGGGCGTCAGGGCGGGTAAACCGCGTCAGTCAACGTCCCGATATGTTGCCCTTTGGCACTTGATCTCACAACCGGGCCGATTGTGGGTCATTTCCACCCACCATTTCACCAGTAAATCGCCCGTTTCCAGCCGAAACAGCGTTCTGTCGCCCAAATTCGTCTATTCGGCGGACAGCCGATTTGCCGACAATGCCGCTATCGTAATTCGATCAAACCACCACGAATGGATTCTGCTGGTGAGCGACCTTATCAAGCCTTCGTTCCAGACTCGACTCGCCGCGTTTCGGGCCATCGCCACCGAATTTGCAGGGTACGTGGTGGTGCGTTCGCTGGTTTGCTTCGTTCAAACATTGCCTTACGACATGGGCAATTCGATGAGCCGCTCCATCGCGTGGCTAGCGTCGGGGCCGCTGCGGATTCGACGCAACGTGACGGAAAAGAATCTGCAAGCGATCTTTCCCGATGCTACCGCACAACAGCGTCAACAGTTGAGCCTGGAGATGTGGCATCACTTGATTCTGATGGTTTGCGAAATCGCTTGGGCTCAGCGTCGTTTGCATCTAACGAATTGGAGCGAGCATGTCAGTTTCAAAAACAACCGTTCGATCCTGCAAGCCTGTTTGTCAAAAAGGCCCGCGGTGCTGGTTGCAGGTCATTTCGGTAACTTTGAAATCGGCGGCTACACGATGGGTCTGATGGGCTGTGGTGCCACCACGATCGCCCGCAAATTGGACAATCGATTTTTGCATGCCTGGGTCGAACGCTTCCGCGGTGCCAAAGGTCAAAAAATGGTGGACAAAGAAGGCTGCGCAGCGGACGTCGATCAACACTTGCTGTCCGGCGGGATGTTGACGTTGCTTGCCGATCAACATGCAGGCCCCAAGGGCTGCTGGGTCGAATTCATGGGCGTGCCGGCATCATGCCATAAAGCGTTGGCGTTGTTTTCGCTCGCATCGGGAGCACCCATGTTTGCCGGTTACACACGACGTGTCGGTGGACAACCCATGCAATTTCAATCCAATTGCACCGGAATCGCTGACCCGCAAAACGATCCCGATGGCCACTGCGCATCGGTGACGACGCTAACCAATTGGTACAACCGCCAACTCGAAGGCGCCGTATCCGAAGCGGTCGAACAATACTGGTGGCTCCACCGTCGCTGGCGGGATCCACCGGAGAGAGTCGCCAAGCGATTGGCCAAGCAAGCACAACAAAAACAGTCCTCCAAAATTGCTGCTTAGTCCGGAGGTGTTTGGCCGCATGAATTGAAACGCGGTACAGCTTGTCGACCGTCGCACGCTTTCTGTCGCTGCAATTTTCTTGTAGTGCCTTCCAACGGCTATACTTCGATCCACTGTTCTGGCTTCAGCCCTCTTTCGAGGGCGGGACGTGATGGGTTGAGAGAATCGAGACTGGTCAAAATGGAAGACTCGCAGCAAAGCACATCGGCAAAGAAACGTCCGCGTTTTCGGTTTAGCTTGCGTACGCTGCTGGCGATCTTGCTCATCGTCGCTTTACTATTCGGTGCGTTTCAATTGGGACACGACACCGGTTTTGAAAAGGGCAATCGAATTGGTTTCGCGGAAGGGCTGAATGCGAAGACCTATCCCGTCAGTTACCGCGCGTCCGATTTGCTGATTCGCGTACCTGCAGACGGAACGGGGGCAACTTTCGCTGGTTTTGAAAAGCTATTGGACGAAATGATGACGACGGTTCAGCCATCGTCATGGGAAGGCGCTGGTGGACCTGCCACGTGCGCGCCCTATCCACAAAATCTTTCGCTCGTTGTTTCGCAAACCGATCGCGGACACGAGGAGGTCGCCGCTTTTCTGGAAGCGAAACGCCGTGAGCTTGCAGCGGGATCACCGCTGCCAGCGCCCTAGTGTGAAACGCTGCTTGTTGTTCAGCGGATCATTTGCGTGGCGCCGTTGGCGACGGATTGCACACTTGGTGCTTCGTAAGCACTGAATTCGGCCCAGACTGGCATGTGGTCGCTGATCAGCAGCGCCTGCTTTTCGCTCAAGCCAAATTGCGTTTGGAAATCCACGACGCCGCGTTTGCCGGTGTATTCACGTGTCGTGTAGTTATCCAGCATGATGTGGTCGTAGGTTTTGGTGCGCCGAGTATTGGTCAGTTGATCTCCGGCGACGCTGATCATGTTCGGAATCAATGCTAGCTCTTGTAATCCGTTCGAATCGACATTGAGGTCGCCGACCAGCAAGCAGTCTTCTTCACCCGCGGTATCGTATTCGTACTGTCGAACTCTCATGAACACATCGTCCAAGACATTGATTTCGTTGGCGATGTCGCGAGGTGATACTAAGTCAGGGTCCGTATGGGCGTTGATGATGGTAAACCGAAACGGTCGCCGGCCTTCGGTCGCAGGGACACGTGTTTCGAATGAAGCAACCATTGGCTCGCGGTACATGCGTTTGGAATCGTCATGAACCACGTACGCGCTATTTTGAATCAGACGCATTCGTGTCTGGTCCCAAACATAGGCATAGCATTCGGTGTAGTGCTCGTCGCCGATGGGTTCGCTTAGCGTGGCGGTGTACTGACCACCCGATTCGTTTAGGAGATCAATCAGGCGGCGTATGGGGGTGCCGTCGGATCCACGAACTTCTTGGATGGCGACCAGATCGAATTGGCTGACAATTTTTGCGATCGTTCCCATCACGTCAACGTTGGCGTCGGGAACCATTCGAGTGCTCGATTTTTTCTCGCCAAACTGTTTGATATTGAAAGTAGCAATCCGGATCGAATCGCTGATCTGGTTCGATTTGGGCGTCAAAACCACCGGTTCGACGTGCGTATGCTCGGCCGAACCCGCGAAGTCGTCGAACGCTTTAAACTGAAATTTACCGCTCAGCGCGTACGATACGACCATGAATAGGCCAGCCATCGTGCAGATGGGGCCTGCCCAACGGAGCCCGGGCACGCGTGAAGCGAACGAGTTATTTTTACGTAGCAGTCGCCTGCTGGAGAAAATCCCCACCGCTGGCCTCCTTGCCGCATCGGGGTAAACATCTGCACAAACTGCGTTTTGACTAAGAAAAAGAGCTCGCTTTAGGCAACCCCATTCGCTTCATTGCCACTTTGCAGGCTTGTTTGAAATCCGTAGCATTCGCGGTTTAGAAAGCATTGCGATTGGTTTTTTCGCGATCCTGCCAAGAATATTCCTTTGCGATGCGGCCTACGGATTGAGTTTGTGGGGCACCAAGTACAATTGTTGCTTGATGCGGTACCATTTGCGCATTCGTGAAACTGATTTTTTATTTCCACTTCCTACTGGGCGTTTGCGAAACGGACGCCCTCGATTTTCAGGGAACTCGATGAGTCTTGCTGAACACTACGCCGGAACGAACTGTGCGATCTCGTTTGAGCTATTCCCGCCCAAGACGAGCGAGGGGATCGATAAGCTCTGCAATAACGTCAAACGGCTGATGGATTTCAACCCCAGCTATTTCACTTGCACATATGGCGCTGGCGGTTCGACCCAAGGAACGACGTTAGAAGTTTTAAAATGCGTTCGTGAAATCACCGGCCTGCCGGTTGCCAGCCACCTGACATGTGTTGGGCTGACGGCGGAGCAACTGGCTGATTATTTAACGGAAGCCAAGACGCTGGGGGTCGAACACATCGTGGCGCTGCGTGGTGATCCGCCGAAAGGAACCGACAAATTTGAAGCGGTCAACGGGGGGCTGCATTATGCAAACCAACTGGTCGATTTGATTCGTGAAAAGTTCGCCGATGATTTTGGGATCGCCGTGGCCGGATACCCCGAAGTCCACCAGGAAGCATCGGACGCGCAGACGGATTTGGACAATCTGAAACGTAAAGTCGATTCGGGCGCCGACATCATCATCACCCAGTTATTCTACGACAACGCTGATTTTTATCGGTTCCGTGATGCCTGCGTTAAAGCGGGGATTCAAGTACCGATCGTGCCGGGGCTCTTGCCCGTGACCAATTTCAAGCAAGCACAACGGATCGCATCGATGTGCAAAGCGGGGATTCCGTCAGTCTTGGAATCGGCAATGGGCGAAAGTGACGAAGCCGATTATCAATTCAAAGTCGGAGTGGATCACGCACGGCAACAGACGATCGACTTGGTCGAAAATGATGCGCCGGGCATCCACTACTACGTGCTGAATAAAAGCGATGCAGCCGAAAAACTTCTCGACGGCCTCTCTCTGGGCGTCGACTGCTAATCACTGCGGTCCGTCTTAGTTCACAGCGAGGGATTTATGCAAATCTTATCGCGGTAGAACAGATCTCAATTTGCACGATGCAACTGAGTCAAGCTTTGCAGGGATCTTGAGGGTGGACTTGCCCAGGCTGCATGTGCGGCGGCACTCTCTCGTCATACGCTTTACCGTTGCGGAATTACCAACCAACGATTCCAGCTTGTTGCCCCAGACGCATTTCTTGGCGTTGCATATAGTGACGCTGCCTGATTGGCAAACCGTTGCACTTCGGTATCCGATTCGCAGGGATGTGATGACTAAGTGGCAAGCGGAACAGAGCTGCAACGCCGAGTGGCGAGATTCGTTACAGAGAACGAAGCAGTGCGTTCAGCTTTTCCGTTTCCGACTTGAGTGATTGGATAAGCGATGCGTGGGATTCTTGATCGTCGCAAGTAGCAAGCTCTTCCAATTGCGCAGCGAGCTGGACGACACGCGCCGCATTGAACAGGTCAGCGGACCCTTTCAAAGTATGCGCGGCTCGTTGCAACGATTTAGCGTCCCCGGTGCCAGCACAGCGATCCATCGTGTCAAAAATGTGAACACATTCATCTTGGAAAATTCGAGCAAGTCGAATCATCCCATCGCGTCCGCCCGAAATGTTGAAGCTGGCCGATTCCAAATCTGCGATATCGCTGGCACTAGGAAAAAGCCTCTCTTCGGTTTCGCCTGAGTCGTCTTCATCGCAGTTGACGGCGTCCGCAGAGTCATCGTCGAAATCACTGTTGGACTGAATGTCGGGAGCATGTTTCGCGAGTGTTTCCTGGAGTATTTGCGGGCGGATCGGCTTGGTCAAAAAGTCGTCCATGCCTGCGGCGCGGCATTCTCTGGCGTCTTGCGGAGTCGCGGCAGCAGTGACGGCGATGATGGGAATGTGGCTGTCGGAATCTTGCTCCAATGCGCGAATCGCTCGTGTAGCTTCCAGCCCATCCATCTCCGGCATGTGCATGTCCATCAAAATCAAATCGTAAGTTCCCGTTTGCCATCGTTCGACGGCTTCTTTGCCGTCGCATGCGAGTGAAGGTTTGTGCCCTGCTGCTTTGAGCAATCCCATGGCAACGTGCTGGTTGGCTAATCCGTCTTCGGCTACCAGGACGCGCAGGGGTGGGCAATCGATGCTGTCGTCTTCGCAGGGAGAACCGGTTCGCTCGGATTTGGATTCCATGATTTGCAACAGCGCGTCCATCAGATCTGACTGAACGACGGGTTTATTCATGTAACGGTCGATGCTTAGCTCTTCGCAAAAATGACTGTCGTTTGGGCTCTTTGCTGAAGACAAAATCATCAAGCGTATTTTGTCGTCGCAGCATTGCCGGCGAATGCGTCTGGCCAAATCGAAGCCATCCATCTCCGGCATCATGCAATCGAGAATGGCAAAGCGAAAAGGATTGCCTTGAGCTTTGGCAGTCGCAAGGCACTCCAATGCCGCGGCACCACTGTCAGCCAGGACGGGAGACAGATTCCACGACTGAAGTATTTCGTCGAGTATCCGGCGGTTCGTTGCGTTGTCGTCCACGACCAAGACACGCATTGAACGTAGTTTTTCGAGACGCTTTCGGTTCTCGTTTTCTGCGATCGGTTTGGCCAAGACTGGGATCGTAAACGAAAAAGTTGTGCCTAGATTTTCGACGCTACAAATTTCTAAGCAACCGCCCATCAGTTCGACCAGTTGTCGGGAAATCGCCAACCCCAGTCCCGTGCCGCCGAATTTGCGTGTCGTTGACGCATCGGCTTGGGTGAACGCCTCCATCACAGCGGCTTGCTTGTCCAGCGGGATGCCCATCCCCGTGTCTTGCACCGCGAACCGCAAGTGGACCGGCGAATCAGATGCCTGTTCACATAATGCGTCCGAATGTGTGGAAGTGACATCGATCGTCACTTCGCCCTGTTCGGTAAACTTGATGGCGTTGGCGACCAAATTGATCAGCACTTGTCGAAGTCGTCCGCCGTCACCGAGCCAGCCGTCAGGTAGTTCTGGCGAAACCCGGCAGGCGAGTTCCAGGTTCTTTTCGGCAGCGCGAATCGAAAGTGTGCGTCCGGTTTTTTCGACCAAGTCCCGCAATGAAAAGGGAGCGGACTCAAGTTCTAGCTTTCGGGCCTCGATCTTGGAGAAATCAAGAATGTCATTTAACAGTCCCAGCAGCGATCCGGCGGATTCGCGAATCAGATCGGCATAGTCCAGCTGCTCCTGAGTCAGTTCGGTTTGAGTCAATAGTTCTGACATCCCGATGATTGCGTTCATCGGGGTGCGAATCTCGTGACTCATGTTGGCCAAGAATTCGCTTTTGGCATCGTTCGCCTTGTCTGCGACGTCACGCGCTTTGCGAAGTTCGTCCTGCGACTGGATCAGATCAGTGATGTCACGCGAGATACCGAACGTTCCGATGACGCGTCCCGTGTCATCCAGGAAAGGCATCTTGGTCGAAATGCACCAGGAATCTTGCTGGTCCGGCCAAGTTTCGCGTTCGACGCGGTCGACTAGCGGTTCGCCGGTTTGGATGATGTGCATCTCGTCGCGGCGAGCGCCCTCGGCGTGTTCCTTGGAGAAAATGTCCGCATCGGTTTTGCCGACCACGTCGTCGTCACTGGAAAAACCAAACTTCTCCGCCATGGCTTGGCTGATGCGAATGAAGCGGCTATCAGTGTCTTTGAAGTAAATCGAATCGGGTAAGTTGCGCATCAACGTGCGCAACAAATGTCGCTCAAAATCCAGCTGTTGCCTGGCTTCGATGCGTTCGGTCACATCCCAAAACAGCAACTGCAAACCAGTGACATTGTCGTCTTGATCGCGGATCGGGCTCTTGATCCGTTCGATCCAGCGAACATTTCCTTCCAGATCGACGGTGGGCTCGACGCTGTGAAGCGACTTGCCTGAAACCATCACTGCCCTGTCATCGGTCGTGTATTGCTCAGCAATCTCGCTGGGAAAAAGATCCGCGTCGACTTTGCCCATCAATTCCGACATCGTCGTATTGCGAACACGCAAATACGTTTTGTTTGCAAACACACGCCGACCGTCTGCGTCTTTGATCAGCAAACTAAGCGGCATCGAATTGACAAGCGATTCGAACGTGCGTCGCGATTCGACTCGCGAGAAAAGTTCTTCCGCTGCTTGGTAGGCCGAATCAAACTCGATATCAGTGGATTCGTCCGTCGAGTCGTTTGATTCAGACATCGTGCAAGAGACCTATGACAACTAGCGAAACGCACCAAAGAGAGTGGTTCTTATCATAGACGATTCAGCCAGCAATGATCGCTTTGCGAAAGAGCAAAAAAACAATCGGTATGAAACAGCCCATTGCATCTTTTTTGCCATGCGGTCGATTCAATCGCGTCCGGTCATCTTCGGACTACTTCAACGAGTATTCGCTGTCCGCGTCACTACGCAAGTAGGATTCATGAATCCCGATTGGCCATAGTCGCCCGGACAAACGGTCGTAGCCGACTTCGACGAGATCCGCATTCTTGTCTTCCATGCGAAGGTAGTCGTGCCAATACACAAGCGTGGGTTCTCTTTCGATTCGCTCAACAGGAGACTTTTTGTCCTTCGGGGTAGTCTTGTCTGAACTTCTTAGAGCGTGTGATCGAAGTGTGGCTTGCAGTTCGACGGTCGCACCGTAAACGGTTTCTGTTTCTGACTTACCTGCTGAGACTAATTCTCTGGTGGGGCGACTGGGCCGGTATTCTGTCCTGGTGCCAATGCGTCGATACCTACCGGATTGGTGTTTTTTTCGCCACAGATAAAGCTGGCGCTGGTACTTGTAAAGTTCGTCGCCGCTGAGTTTCAGTTTGACTTTCACGTCGCTGTCGCCATTTTTACCATCGCCATTGTCACCGTCGCTTGGTTCCCGCCACTTAAACGCTCTGCCGGGTTGCAGGCGAATGAGCGTTTGCAGCGATCGCGTTAGGCTCCGCTGTATGTTCTTGGCAGTTGCGTCATAGGGAATTGCATATCCCTCTTCCACTTGCAAATTGGCCGTTGCGGGATCGCCGGCAAGTGCCGAGTCGGTTGACAGAGAACGGCTGAGACTATCAGCCAGACGGTAGCCTTCTGCCATCAAGGCATTTAGTTCGGGAACACGTGCGATCCAGACCTCGCGAACGCGCTTGCGTTGGGCATCGTCAACTAGCTGGCGAAAGTTCGCGACGCAAAACACCAAAGCTTCCAATTCCAAATCGGAAAGCGAATCAACGTTGTCAATGTATTTGTCAATTAGGCTGGTTGCATGGTTAGTGTGATCGACTGATTGTTGCGGCAGCCACAGCATGGATTCGCGAGGTGAACGGTAGACTTCGCCGGCCAAGGCATACAACGCGAATTCAGAACCTTGGGGATCGTTGGTCAAGTCTTCCGCCAACACGCCTAATTGGACAAGTGAACCCAATGCCAAAGCGGCTCGGCAAGGTTGACGTGCGAACAGATCCGCACGTTTCAGCGCGAGATGCTCTAACATTTCCTTGTCAACATGGAGGTAGTGACCGACTGCCGGATCCGTTAATCGCGCGACGATTCCGGATTCTGTGTCGCTCAGGCGCAGAGCTGAAATGCCATAGTGGTGTTTTAGGCATTCGTGCCGAAGTACTTGGTACTGTCCCCAGCCGGTTCTCCCAACCAGTAAGAATCCCAGGCACAGACAAACGGCGGCGAGCAGTACGACGCCGATGGTCCCAAGTGTTTTTCCCGCTTGCGTGTAACGCATCTGCAGGCCTAGCAGCAGTATCGCTACCAACGCCCACACGTAGGGCAACCAGTTTTCATTGGCTAGCACTGAGTAAGGGAGACGGCCGAAAATTTCTTGGCGTTGCAGGACGAAAAAACAGAGGAAGCTGGCCGCTACTGCGACGGGAGCCAGCGAAAAAAGCCAGTTCTTACGAATCGGTTGCTTCGAAGCGGTCTGAGAATTCGACATGCGGCGCGTCCTGCTCTTGTAAGGACGCTGGGTGTAGCGACCACGTCTTGAATAAGGGGCTTATTGCAAATTGAATATAGCTGACCAATTGCTGTGTCCAAACCATCCGTAGACCCGTCGGCTCTACACTGGCAACGCTGCCGCAAAGCAAGCGTCGCCATTGTCATCCATTGCGTCTTACGAACTACACGACTAGCAATGGAACGGCGCCTTGTATTGGTCTCGAATTTTGTTATTCAGGGCGACAATCGGTTCCATCTAGCGACAATCTCAGCTTCGCAGTTGCAAAAACGGACTTGCCTTATCCTGATGGCCTTGCGAGTGTCCAAACGAGATGAATTTCGGTTCGTACAGTTTTGTGTGCGGCCCCAACGTGTGTTTGAAAACGACGTATCCTCCCGTGGCCAAATCTAACGGCTGATTTGAATATGAATACCGAGCCTGTTGCACTTTGGAGCCTATGCTGGCGTTTGCGCGGTGGCCTCTTCTGGCTCCTTTTGATCTGTTTTTTATTTATCGCGGCGACGTTTGTCTTTACGGGAGGCAAAGCCGAACAACTGGCTTCCGATCGAGTAGAAGCGGTTGCCACGATCACTCAAGCCAAGAACTACTGGGGAAGCGGAACGATCCGAAGCAGTAGCACAGGGACATACAGCACGGTGCGCAAGGTCGATATGACCTTCACGTTCCAGACCGAAGACGGCCGTACCATCGAAGGCCAGAAACACATCCCCGACTCCACGGGAGATGTTGCCGTGGGGGAGATTATGCCCGTCTGGTATTCCGCGTCACAACCCGAGGTCTACGAATTAGCTATCGGGCATCAACAACGTAACACGAATGCCTATCGATGGCTCGCGGTGATCTTTGGGTCGATCTTCGCCACATACTTCGTCATCATGCCTTTTTCGAAGGCGAAGAAACTGCTGACGATTCGAGACCAAGGCAAGGCCATGGAAGCGACCGTTCGAGAACCGGCAAGGCACGACGTCCAGCACGGCCGCGGCGAACACTTGCACTGGCAAGTCGAAGGGCTGCAGCCTGAATGGTCTTTTTTCCCTGTTCCCGAATTCGATCGGCCTCAGGCTGGCAAGGCGATTACCGTGTTCCACTACAAAAACAAATCGGTCTGGGAAGGCGAGTTCGGACCGAAGGCCGTCCGCTGATCAACTTTGTCGAGCTGTTGTCAGAGCATAGAAGACCCATCGCCTAACTCGGAACAAAAAGACGGTCGCTGGTCAAGCTTGCAGCAAACATGGTCAATCGCTGTGCCACGCTAATTGTTATGCAGCGTCCGTAGCTGTGCACCGCGATCGATGTCATCCAGCGAGATCGTTGCAACGTCGCCGCCGTGAAATGGCAATGCGTTGGAATCATCGGGGGCCGCGCGGTCTAGGGCTGCCGATTGATTGTGAAGCAAAGCCTGTTCTACTTTCGAGTCTCTGACGACCGCAAAGCTATTTTGGCGCGACGCCTTCCACGACATGCAATGACTTCGACGGATCGACGTCCTTGAGGATTTGGTGCTTGCCGCTTGGCCAACGGATCGACAGTTCATCAATTCTGTCGGCATCGCCGATGCCAAGGTCAACGATAGCGGGTGCTTGGCCCATGAAACCATTTGCGGGGAATACGTCCCGTACGACGCGACGATCACCGACACGTGCGATCAATCGCGTGCCGATCCCCAGTCGGTTGCTTTCGACTCCTTCCAAAGAAAGTCGCAGTCGATTCTTCTGCGGAATCCGGTTCAGGAAAAGTCGCAGTGGACCACCGCCCACCGACGCTACCAGCAAATCCAAGGCTCCGTCCTGGTTGATGTCGGCCGCGATAACAGAACGAGAGTCGGAGTCGATATCGACGTTCGATGTAAACGAGCCGTCGATGAAATCGCTTCCGTCGACGCCCAGGTACAAACGGTTGCGTTCGTACGCGCTTAAGTTTTCCCCTTCTTCAACAATCTGGAATGCATTGCCGACCCAAAACTCTCCGGCCGCTTCATCAACCTCGCCCAGTTTCGGGTGAGTGCAGGTTCGGTTCATCGGCTGTGTCACGACAGCCCTCCAGAAGCACGTTCATCCATCGGGTTTTCCGCGTTTAAAACTCATGAATCCGGTTGTTGCGTAGATATCCAGAAACCCATTCGAGTCGAAATCAGCCATCGTCGGCGCGTAGGCCCATCCAACATCGTTGACGCCTGCGACCTCACTAATCTCGCGAAATGAACTTGAATCGCCTTGGGCGGTGTAGAGCCGGTTGCCAGCACACGACCCTTTGATTTGTTCGTAGATGCCCGATGGGTAGTCTTCGTCGCCGACGTTTTTGATGATTCGACGGCCCATTTTGGAATACATGTTGGCGACGTAGAGCTCGGGACGACCGTCGTTATTCAAGTCGCCAGAGCATGCACCCATGCTGGTTGCAAAATCGGAAGTACCTACGACTTTGGACACTTCCTCGAACTTGCCGTTGCCAAGATTGCGTAGGTGAACGTTCTGGCCAAAGTCATTGGCGACATACAAATCGGGGAAATGATCGTCGTCCATGTAGTGCCATACCGCAGCGAACGAGTGTCGCGCACCGGCTCCGGATCGGCTCTCGATCGTTACATCGCGAAAGTGCCCGCCTTCGTTGTGCCAAAGGTGATTCTCGGCACCTGTCTTGGCATCCCCGACCCAGGGTTTCGGTTTTCGAGAGCGACGAATCCGTTTTTTGTCCTGGTACAAGACATACAGATCGGGCAAGCCATCGCAATCGTAATCGGCCACGCAGGCACCCATCGGATCATGGCCGATTTTGAGTCCCGACAGTTTGGTAACGTCCTGAAACGACGTGCCGTTTTGATTTTTGTACAGGCGATTGCCCAACAGCAAGTCAGGCCAACCGTCGTTGTTGTAGTCGATCCAAGCCACCAAACTGGTAATAAGCCCCTCTTGATACTCAAACTCCCAGGATTTCAGCCACATCTGTTCGGCGACGTCTTGAAAGCTCTCGCCAGCAACCGATTGCAGCAGGAGCGGCGTCCCGGTGTAGGTCGCGACGGCAATGTCGGGAAAACCATCCTTGTTAAAGTCGGTCACGGCGACTTGAAACGAGTACTGGTTCGTAAGTTCGGGATCCATGTTCCAGTTGTCAGCGATGCCAAGCTGCGCAAGCCCCGTTGCTTTTGTCGCCTCTTCCATCAACGCCTGTTTACCGCGACGTGAACTTCGGGATTCATCCGTCCAGCTCGTAATGATCTTGCCGTGCTTGATTTCCGCGTCGTCTTGAAAACATAGTTTGACAGAATGAAAGGACTCGACGATCTGACGTTTTCCATCACGGTCCGCTCCGGAGCATTCAAGAAGGATTCGCGACGTCCAGTCCTTTCCATTGGTCGTGTTCAGCTCCAATATGCGAAAACGAGAACCGTCGATCTTGGCCATTGAATCGATCGAATCTACAATCCTTGCTGCCAGGCCCTGTGCGTTGGACTTCTGCAAATCTGAATCGCTCCGCGTCTCCACCACCGTGGCAACTGTGTCTCGAATCTCATTTCCTGGAAGTAAAATCGAGACGCTCGCGTCGTCTGTGAAAAAATCTGCGATCGCTGACTCATCGCGATTCTTTAATGCTGATCGAAACGCTTTGCCAAGATAGGTCTCTAGTTCGAACGTCTTGTGCTCCACTTCCCAGATGTGTTTCTGTTTCTCCTGGTTCAGAACAACTTCGGCACTGAGCTCATTCTTAGAAAGAGCTGCGCCGTCCGTCGTCGATGCGTTCTCGATCGCCGACGCATTTGGCCATCGGGGGTCGCCGGGAGAGTCTTTGGCCGAGACGCTGTTTTCGACCACTCCATCTGAAGTGGAATTTCCCGCGTCAACGCTTGCCTCGGATTTCTCAATCTCAACATCGATGACGACCACTGCTTCTGTCGCTGGCTGTTCCATTGCTGTGAACACCAAAGCCAGCATCAGGCCGGCCAGTAAGATGGCAAAGCCCCAAGCGATCTTTGATTTCGGTGCTGACTGAAACTCATTCATGAAAATTGACTAATCCAATCGGCAACAAAGAAACACAGCAATCTGCGGGGGAATCCACCGCCAAAGACTAGTTCATTGAAAAGCAGTCGTCAATTTTCTCGCACGTCGCAGCAGGGCGCATCACTTTTTGAAAATGGGAGATGGTTTTTTAGCGGTATGACGCAAGCCATCCGGTCGTTGACGCATCGGACGGCTCGCGCCGTTCCGCCGACAGGCTCGTGAAGTTCCTGTTGCATCAGCAGATGCATCAACGCCAAGCACTTTGTCCGACATTGTGTTCAGAATCATTTGATTCTTGACAGCCAAAGTAACTTGTTGCGAGAGTTTTCCGAACGCTACACGGGCTGGCAGCTGAAACTGCAGATCGTGCCAAGGAGCATGACGAATTGTATCTGGGGTGATCAACCTGGAATGAAATCACAGTCGTTGGTCAAGCTTTGGGCAAACAACGTCAATAGCTGTGCAACGCAATCAATGTCATCCAGGGAGATCGTTTCGACTGCCGAATGCATGTAGCGGTTGGGAATCGAGACCAATCCCGTGGCAACGCCGCCACCGTGAATTTGCAATACGTTGGAATCATTGGGCGCGGCGCGTCCCAAGGCGGCCAGTTGATAGGGAATTGAATTTGATTCGCACAGTTCGATCAGCCGAGCGGCCAATTTGGCGTTGATGTTTGGACCACGAAAAATAACGGGGCCCTTCCCCAGTTTGATGTCGCCTTGCTTGTTCTTATCAATCGTGGGGCAATCCGAAGCATGGGTAACATCAACGGCGATGGCGACGGACGGTTTGATGCTGCCAGCTGCCGTGGTTGCCCCACGCAAACCAATCTCTTCCTGGACGGTCGCGACGCTGTGCAGGTGGCACGAAAGATTCTTCTCCTCGGCTGAGCAACGACGGAGAGCTTCCATGACCGTCCACATGCCCGTTTTGTTGTCCATGCCTGGACTAGACATCAGACTTCCCTGCAATCGCCGGTGTCGAAGCTCCAGTGTGACCGGATCACCCACACGGACCAGCGACGCTGCTTCGGCTTGATCGGCGGCGCCGATGTCTAGCCACATTTGTTCGAACTGAACGACTTGGCCGCGTTCCTTTGTGGTGAGCAGGTGAATTGGCTTTCGGCTGATGACGGCATCGATGGGTCCGTTGGCGGTCCAAATGGTCATGGCTTGCCCGACCAATTGTTGGGGGTCCCATCCGCCGATCGTTTGTGCGTACAGAAAACCCAGTTCATCGATGTACGAAATCACCATCCCAATTTGGTCACAGTGTCCCGCGTACATCAGTCCCGGACCATCGGTGTCGCCAATCGTTGCAATCAAGTTGCCGTGGACGTCGGTGCGAACAGCGTCAGCGTGCGGCGTGATGTAGTCGCGGATCACCGCTTGGATTGGTTCTTCGTAGCCGGAAGGACTGGGCGTGGAAAGTGCTGTCTGAAAGAAGCGAAGTGCGTCGGGTTGCATGAGAAAGGTTTGGGTTGCGAGAGGAAATGCATTTGGGCACTGACATGATTACGTAAAGCCGCGTCGCATCAAAGAGCACCGTCGACTGGCGTGAAACGCGACGTTCGATCTTGGCGATGGGGCGGCCCAAGCATCGAATCAAGCTTGGCTGGCGCAAATCGAAGACTGCCTGACGGAAATGACCGGTCTGAGGGAAAAAATCTTTTCGATCGGTGCCAGCGCTGGCATTGGAACTTGTGAAGGTGCGGTGAAGTCTGAAAGACGGGGAAAAGTGCGTTAAAACCACCGAATTGGCCCACCCAGGGGGAGCGGTTTGGTCCGGCTGAGACAGTCAAAACCGCTGATAGTGCTTGATCCTATTCAAACGCACTAAAGAGTTAGCACGGTTTTACTCGACATAACTCTCGGACAAAGGAATTGTTGATTGAGTTCGCAAGCGGTCGCCCAAGACAACTTGCTGGCTGGTGGCAATCAACGTTATCCGATGTTCACCCAGGGGGGATTCTGGGAAAGCAGTCACGAGACTGTCGCGAGTTGATCTAACGAGCCTCGTCATGAGGACATTGCTTGTTGGCTTTGATTTGATACGGACTCATGATGTCGACACGGCGATTATAGCCGAACGTTCCTACGACTCGATTGCGCAAGTTGCAAGCAATTGCATCTTGCATCGATCGACTAGTACGCGGAACTTTCGGCGTTGGTCGCCGAGGTCAACAGCATCTCTCCACCGGCCAAAGTTCTCTTTGGTCACAAACAACTGTTTCAATAAAAAACCGCGAGGATCCCGTTCGGAGAGCGTCGCAGGACGCGAGCCGGCTGGTCTGACCCAACGCCAAATTTACTGCAATCATTTTCGCGAGCGACCCACCGCAAGCGAATGCCAACCGATCAGGACCGGTTGTGATTATGGAGAACGAGGCGAACGAAGACCGCTAGGACAATTGGTTACCGACGCACCATTGTTCGAGGGAATAATCAACGAGGCGTTATGGAGAGCCTGAGATGAAGGTCTTTACGACTGGACAGGTCGCCAAGATTTGTAAAGTAGCACCCCGAACCGTTTCCAAATGGTTTGACTCGGGGCGTTTAAAAGGCTACCGAATTCCTGGATCACAAGATCGACGTATTCCACGCGAATACCTGATCAAGTTTCTAAAGGAACACGGTATGCCCCTTGGAGACTTGGAAGACGAAGCGATGGCAAAGTGCCTGATCGTCGCCCAAGACCAAGTACTGATCGAAAACTTGAAGCGCGAACTGCCACCCGAAAAATCGTTCAAAGTTGCTGTAGCAGCGAGCGGTTTCGAAGCTGGGATTCAAGCTGAAAGTTTCAATCCAGACTGTATCATTGTTGACTTTTCGATTGGCAAGATCGAAGCAGTGCAAATCTGCCAGAACTTGCGCAAGAACATTGACTTCACTGATATCGTGCTGATTGCATTGCTGCCAGATGATGGCCAGCCAATGAGCTTCGATCGCAGTAGCATCAACGAAACGTTCAAAAAGCCGTTCGACGCCCACTTGTTGGCCGAACGTCTGCGAACTCTCGTCGGTGCCAAGAAAGAATTGGTCTAAACTAGAAGAGAGCAAGCCATCGGCTTGTTGAACTTCAGAACGACCGACGAGAACGTCGAGAGCGTCGTCCATCCCCGCAGATGGACGACGCTTTTTTTCGTTTCGAATTGGGAACGTCGCGGCGAATGCATCGATCGACGCCGGTCACAGAAGTCAGCTGGCTAGTTGAGTCTTTGCGGCGCTGGTTGGCCTTTCGCACGGCAGTACGGTTCTCCGAGTCGAACGTGTCGCTTAGAGACGCCGTTCGAGACCGTAGCTCTGCACGAGTATTCTTTTTCAACCGTATCATTCGTTTTCGAGCGTTTGCGTTGGTTCCCTGGCGAGCGCCCAGTTTCGCCAACCCAATTTCGCCAAACGAGCCTCGCAACCAAGCCTCACTGCGATCAGCTAAATTGTGCGATCTGAACCGTGATGGCCCTGTTAGCGGTGCCGCTGCGTGGTCGACTGCAAACGTTTGCGTTAGATTGTCCAAACGGAAACGCACTCGACGGCTCGCCCAGTAGCTGGGCCAATGCGAACGATGCTTAAGGTATGGAATAGATGCCCAAAAATGCGAGCCAATCTGCGAACGTCGAAAAGACGTTGATTTCGCCACGCGTTGATTTGCTGCTCGGCGGTGGGCTTTCGCTTGTGATCGCATTGATCGTGATCGTTTACGGTTCAATCAATGTCACCAGCATGGACGGAGCCTTGATCGCCGTCGGTACCTATTTGTTTACGGACCTGCTGATCAATGCGCCGCATTTTATGGCATCGTATCGCGTGCTGTATTCTCGACGCGATAATTTTCGCAAGCATCCGTTGGTGACCATTGTGGCGCCGGTGCTGGGTATTGGATTGATTGCTTATGTCGGGCTGTGGAGCTATCGCAATAGCTTGACAATCGAGAGCGGACAATCGGGCGCCTTGCCGTTTCCCATGATTGTCTTGAATGCACTGGCGCCGGTCCTATTGGGGTGGCACTATGTGGGGCAGTCCTGGGGAACGACGGCTTGTTTTGCAAGCCTGTCGGGGTTCCGAATGACGTCGACTCACCGGCGATTGATTCGCGTTGGGTTCTACGCGCTTTTCCTGTACCACATCACGTGGGGCTGCCAAGCCATGGGTTTGTTGGAAGCTTGGTATCCACAGGAAGACGTGGGGATCTACATGATGAAAGCACTGATGTCGGCCTGCCGCGTTTTGGTGTTGGCAAGCTTCGTGCTGGGTGCGGCGGGGTTTTGGCTCTTGGGAAAATCGCAGCAACGAATCGTGCCGCTAAAAGTTTGGTTGCCTTGGTGCGCGACTTACAGTTGGTACGTCATGGTCGATGTCTACCCGCAGTCATTCTTTTTGCTGCAGATCTTTCATGCGTTGCAATATCTGATGTTCCCGGCTCGCGTCGAAATGAACGAACACTGCCGCGATGGAAGCATGAAAATGCACATGCTCCTTTACTACCTCTCCTTGGTTGTCATCGGTTTTGTCGTTTTCGAGTGGACGCAGATTCTGGGTTGGACAGCAGGAGGCGTGGTGCCACGGTATTTCTTGATGATGGGAACGGCGACCATGATGGTCGTCAACGTGCACCATTATTTCACGGACGCGGTGATTTGGAAAATCCGTGATCCGGTTGTTCGCAAATCAGTCTTTGGTCACTTGGATGCTACCTAAGGCTTGATTGACGCATCTCCAGCGTGGTCAATCAAGCACAAAGAGATTCGGATCCGATTCGATCGCCAACACTCGGTGATCGATCGGCGGGTTGTCAAACGTCTGCGTCTGTCCGTGGGGCCAACGCACACGTAGTTGGTCAACTTGCGTGGCCTGTCCTAATCCAAAGCTACAGACCTGTTCGTTTCGACATAAATAGCCGTCACCGCCGACGTTCCACACCACCGACGTGCGGTCACCAAACTGGATCTCGATTTGTGCACCGATCGCGTCTCGTTCACTGGTTGTGCCCGCCAAAACGATTTGCAGCCAATGGTGTCCCAGTTTGCCTTCATTGACCAGTAGCGCCGATGGTCGTTCGATTTGGGTGACGACCACGTCCGTTTGTCCATCGCGATTGAAATCAAGCGTCGCAAGTCCGCGCCCAACGTGCGAGTCGGCCCAAAACCCAGACGGGTCCTCGACCTCGCTCAGGCGAAATTCGTTGCCGACGTTGCAGAAAAGTTGCATCGGCTGTGCGTAGGTGCCTCGGATGCTTTTTGCGTTGTCCAGATGCCCGTTTGCAACGACCAAGTCCTCGTCTCCATCATTGTCGTGGTCGATGGTTTGTGTGCCAAAACCGACCAGCAGTTTTGAAGACTTGCCCAATTTGTACTGGCGGTTGCGATCTTGAAACGAGCGGCCTTTCGTCATGAATAGGTTCGCGTTTTCATTTTCGTAATTGGTGACGTGCAGATCTATCTTTTGGTTTTGGTCAAAATCACCGACGGCTATTCCCATCGCACCGGTCGCACCTCCGCTGAATCCGTAGGCACATCCCAGGGCAGTTGCCAGATCGTCGTGGTCGTGGCCTATGGGTTTCAATTTCCACAAGCGGTTGGGTCTCGTGTCGTTGCCGATAAAAATCTCGTTGCAGGAAAGGTCATCGCCGCTGCCAATGCCGTCAAAATTAGCGATCACCAGTCCCAGTCCTGGCCGCGCACTGGCTTTGTCGCTCAAACCACGGAACACAAACGTTCCGTCCCCCTGGTTTACAAACAAGTGGTCAATCGCAGCAGCAAACTTGCTGGGTCCGATCGTGGTCACCACGTTGCCATCCGCGTCGACGGGGGACTTCTGGGACACGTTGGGGTCGTTGATGTAGCCGAGCTGCACCACATCGGGCAAGTTGTCTCCGGTGGCATCTGCAATCGCAATGGAAGCCGGAATGCGATTCGGATTGGGCGGTTGTTGGACGCGACGCTCGGAATACGTTCCGTCGCCGTTGTTAAGCAACAAGAGACAGGACCCGATGCTTGCAACAGCAATGTCATCGAAACCATCTTGGTTCCAGTCGCCGGCCGTCACGCCCAGCGTATAGCGCGAACCGCGCACGCCTGCCAAGTTTGTCGTGTCGGCGACGTGTTTTGACAGGTTGCGGTACAGTTGATTCGGCTTGTTGTTTTTGAATTGTGGAGGATCTGCTGCACCTTGTGCAAAATACAGATCAGGAAGCCCGTCCAGGTCGTAATCCAATACAGCAACTCCGCCACCAAGCGATTGATAGATTGCGAATCGAGTCGATTGCGCGACGCTGGCGACGCGATACGTGTGATGCAAATCAATTTCGCTGGCGACGTTGGAAAACGCGGCAGCGAAAATCTGGCCGTTGGCTAGGCCGTTACGATCGGATTCTTGCGTGGCGTTTGCCGACGCGATGTTGCTCTGGTCGGGCAACGGATACTGTTGCAAATCCAAGCCGCACAGATTTGACGAAAGATCGGGAAACGAATTTCCTTTGACTAATAACGCTAAGCGTTGTTCGTTCAACGACGCCATGCTGTGTTCGCCTTTTTTGCCGCCCGCAATTCTTGCTCGCCACAAGATCGCTTCCAAGGGACGATCCAAATCCTCCAAGGCGGCGGCGAGTTGTTCGACCGCGGAAGGGTCTGGGTTGGCGTTCTTCGCAACCAAATTGTTCGCGTCCAAAGCAGCCCGCAGCTTGGTCCAACGATCAAACCAACGCTCGGCATCGTCTTCTTGGTCCAATGAACCGAGTGCTTGTCGCATGCGGCTGACGGAAGCCATGTCGGTCGGGTCGCGTCGCAGTGCTTCACCAAGCGCGCGTGCTGCGGAACCGTAGTTTTGTGACATCAGGTCCAGGACGCCCAAGGTCGCCCAATAGTCGGCGAATTCCGTCACTTCCGGCGTAAGACTCTTGAACCAGAACGCCAGCATCGCATCGTCTTGGTTCTCGGCAGCAGCCCGACCAAACAACGCAATCATCGCTGGCGGCGCGGTCGAGTCGTCGATGACAGGTTTCAGCAATTCGATGACGCGAGCAAAATCCAGATCGTGAAAAGCCCGCCGGGCGTGACCGCAGGGTGCGATGGGGTAGTAGTTGCGACCACTTTGCTGTTTCGCTGGTGTGTCGGTGGAAGGTTGTTCGGGCGGCGGTTCGGTGTACATCGCGTCGCCAATCGCGATCAGCGAATGCAGTTCGTCCTGAGTCACGTTGCCTTGCAGACAAAGTTTGCGAATCAGATGGGACGCTTCGTGTCGACGGCCTTGGCGATTGAGCAAAAAGGCTAGCGGACGCAAGGCCGGAATCGCATCGGGAACTTGTTCCAGGATTTGTTCGTATCGTGCTTCGGCGTCGTCGTACCGGTGCAGCATCATGCACCAATCCGCTGACTGTCCCAGTGCCGCCAAGCCAGCGTCGGGATGATCTGCGGGGACCGCTCCTAGCAATTCGATAGCGTTGGCTGTCTCTCCCATGGCGTTGGCTAATGTGGCCATGCGGAAAAGAACTTCGGCATCCGCCGGGTCACAGATCAACAGCGTTTTCAGCTCGTCATATGATTCGGAGAGCTTGTTCGCTTCCTGAAGTTCGTTCGCTCTTAAAATCACACGCACGCGATTGTCGGGTGCAGTTTCTGCGATAGCGGCGCTGGTGTCGTTGGAACGATCGCTTGGCTCCGCTGCCGAGTTCTTCGGCTTTGCAGAGTTGTCAACCAAGTCCGACGAATTGTTGTTTGCATCTGTCGAGGTCTGGCTGCTAGCCGAACCACCGTGGCTGGGAGGTGCGTCGGAACTGCAGCCAAGCACGATCGCAACACACGAGAAGATTGCCAGAAGGAAGATTGCCAGAAGATCGACGCGTTTGAACATTCTCATTCGGCACTCGTATCGATTCCACAGACGGCAAACGCTGTGTCAGGTTGAAGTCGTCCAGATTGGACCGGGAGTAGTTGCCGTGTTTGTTTGAGAGCTTTGAACAAAACTCTTGTGTCGCAGTCGGACAGTACGGATGGAGTCGTCGCGAAGAAAAGATCGACGACTTGCCAGCCTAAAACCTCAGCCAAAAGATGCTTCCCAAGATCGCATTCCACGAGGGATCTCACCAAACTAGCGGCCTCAAGATAGGCGACCTGCAATCGTGTTTCAACAACTGAGCGGGTTTTCGCGGACTCAAAACTGCATTTCCAAATCGGCCCGCCTTTGGAGAAAACGCTTTGCGACACGCGTGGCTCCAGGGCCGGATAGATCGACGCAATCACTGGGATGGCAAATTCGCAATGTTGTCCCGATCGCTCGCTTGCTTCAGAATGGACTGAGCGTTTGAGTTGGCAATTGACTGATTGCCATCCCGATCCCGCCATCCCCGTGTTTTTTGCCATCCCTGACCGGGCCAAAGTGTTGAACAAGATCGCATCCCTCGTATTGACTGCTTTGGCTAGCATCGTTGTCGCTGTCACAATTCCCGGATGTGGATCTTCGGATTCGTCGACACCCGCGGTAAGTCCGCGGGCATCTCAAACGGACGACCCGGCAGCGATTGTTGATCCGACGGACAAAAGTGCGGCGGATCAAGATGCTGAACCAAAGCGTTTGGACGATTCGGTCGACACGCCGTCGATGGATCGCGAAGTCAAGATCGCAAACGCGGACGCTTTTGTTTCCCAAGGGGACTTTGCCGGTGCGGAAACTGAGCTTCAAAAGCTGTTGGTGGCCGATCCGACGGATGCAGAGATCTTGTTCAGATTGGCAAACGTGGCAGCGCTTGCGGGCGACTTGCCCAAAGCGATCGAACTGCTCGCTGAAATTCCGCCGGAGCATCCCCAGGCAGGTTTACCGGCTTTGGGGCAATCCGCTGATTGGTGTTTTCAGTTGAAGCGGTACGACGAGGCGGCGCGACATTACGAGAAAGTCTTGACCTTGGTTCCCCAGGCCGCGCAGGCTCTGCGGCAGCTGGCCTATCTACGCAATCGGCAAGGACGTCGGCACGAAGCAGCCGAGTATGTTCACGAACTGTGCAAGTTGGGAGATGTTCGCCAGGACGAACTGCATTCGCTGATGGCACTGAGCGATGCAATGTACGACGACCCATCCACGGCAGAAACCCTGCAAGCCGGTGAGCGACCGTACTGGCCGATTGGGGCTTCGGGACAAGCCCGGAAGAGTTTTGACGACAAGCAATACGCCGATGTCATTGCACTGTTGGAGGATTCGGTGGCCGATGGAACCGCTGCGCCCACGGTGGTCGCACTCTACGGTTTGGCGACCGCCGAAGCTCAGGACAACGAGCGTTTCCTGCAGTGGTACTCGCAGGCCGACGATCAAGTTCAGCAGTGCGCAGAGTATTGGGCGGCCGTCGGCGCTTACTTGATCGATCAGCGAAAATTCAATCAAGCCATCCGCGCACTCGCCGAAGCGATTCAGCGCGACCCGACGGATGTCCAATCGCTTGGCCGAATCCGTTACGCGTTTTTGGCGATAAAGGATGACCAAACGGCCAATCGATTTATTCAACGCTGGGTGCAGATCTGGGAAACCTTGCGAGTCAACAACATCGTTGCGGCGACCAAAATACCGGACCCGGACTCGATCGCAGAATTAGCGTCCGCGTTGGAAGTGATTGACCGCCGGCTAGAAGCGGTTCTTTGGCGAGCATTAGAGCAGCACTACCGAAATTCACCCGCTTCCGAGCGAACGAAATTGGGCAATCTTCAGCGGCAACTTGTTTCCGACGGACAAATGTTTGCGTCGCCCGCGTCTCGGTGGTGCGGACTTGACCTAACCAAGTACGCGTTGCCGGACATCAAAGGCGTTGCGTCTTCGGATGGCCCTGCAAAATTCGCCTCCGGTCCGCCGAGCGACTCCGCGATCACGCCTGCATCGTTGGCCAATATTGCACAGGCAGTTGGTCTTAAACACCAGTACGCGGTGGCAAAGGATCCGGTGAAGATCGGTTTTGCCGTCTATCAGATGCTTGGTGGCGGCGTCGCTGTAAGTGACTACGATTTGGATGGAAACGTTGACTTGTACTTGGCTCAAGGTGGCTGCGATCCTCCCGAATTCAAGGGGGATCAAACCGATCAACTCTACCGCAACGTCGACGGTTTGCTGGTCGATGCCACGCAGTCAGCGGATGCTTCTGATTTTGCATACACGATCGGCGTGACATCCGGAGATTGGAACCAAGACGGGTTCAGCGACCTTGTGATCAACAATATCGGCAGCAGTGAATTGTTGATCAACAATGGTGACGGCACGTTTAACAGACGATCGATGGGAGCGGTCGATCACCTAAATCGGGTACCGTCGTCTGTTGCGATGGCGGACCTGACCGATGACGGTTTGCCTGACATTTATCAAGCCAACTACGTTGATGATCCGCAGATGTTGCTGAAACCAGAGACGGACGAGTCGGGAAAACCGTTGTCACCGATCCTGCCCAGCAAGTACAGGCCGGGCCCGGATCAGCTGATCGTAAATGATGGTGCTGGAGGATCGAATGAAAGGCGATGGTCAGCCGATCTTTCACATGACAGCACAACGCTTGGGGTGATCATCGCGGATTTTGATGGCCAGCCGGGGGCGGAAGTCTTCACTGCCAATGACATGTACGCAAACTGTCTATGGCGACGAACCGCAGAGGGAAAATGGGATAACGAGGCGCTGGTGCGCGGGTGTGCATTTAGCTACAGCGGTGCTGCGACGGCGGCGATGGGAGTCGCTGCGAGTGATTTTCAGAATAACGGAACGATTGATATTCACGTCACGAATTTTGCCGGAGAAAACGTCAGTCTCTATTTGAACAATCAGGGCACGTTTCAGGATCGCAGCATCTTGTACCAGTTGGGCAAAGACAGTCACGACATGCTTGGTTTCGGGACTCAAGCGATCGACTATGACAATAACGGTCTGCGAGATTTGGCAGTCACCAATGGGCATATCGACGATGCCGTTTCAAACACGTCGCCGTTTGAACAGCTTCCGCAGTTGTTTCGTAACCTGGGGGGGCGGTTCGAAATCGCGGAAGTGGACGATGCGTCGGACTATTGGAGTTCAACGCACTTGGGGCGAACCATGGCGAAACTTGATTTTAACCGAGATGGCAAAAACGATTTGGTCGTCACTCACATCGAACAACCCACCGCATTGTTACTGAATCAGACGCCGACCAAGAATCACTGGCTGCAACTACAACTTGTCGGAACAAAGAGCGAACGCGATAGTACCGGGGCACGAATCCGCTTGCGCGGCGGCGGTCAAGAATGGACCGACTGGGTCATCGCCGGGGACGGATACCTCTGCCATAACGAAGACGCGGTGTGTTTTGGTGTCGGAGAGAATACGGTTCTTGATGAAGTGGTCGTCGACTGGCCTTCTGGAACACGACAAGTGTTTTCGTCGATTTCCGTGGATCGCCGAATCTTGATCGTCGAAGGCGACGAGACCGTGTTTACATTGTTTGAATCAAAGTAATCCGTGGTTGCGCGTTTTTTGGTTGATAATCGTCGCAGCGATTCGTGCTAATCTACAGAGCTGACGGCGGACCTGTTTTCAGTTCGCATTAACACGGACTCCCGTTTGACTAACCGCTAACGAAAATTTGTCAGGACCGAAGCGTTGAAGAAGCACCGAACGATCGTTTTACTTTTCATGTCAATCGCGTGCATGATTGTGGTCGTTAACTACGACGTGTTGTTTCGCGGCGAAATCACGCCGTCAGACTCCGGCGAAATGGTAAACACGGTGGTGTTTCCTGTTCAAGAAACCGCTGATACAGCAGCGAAGGGTAACGCGAAAGATTCTGAGCTGGCGGAGAATGCTGCACCGACCTATGTGGGCCGGCAGGTCTGCGGGGAGTGCCACCACGAGAATCTGAAGAAGCACTTGCAGCACGGTCATGCTTCGACGTTTTTTGCGATGGAAGAAACGGACGTGCCCGATGTCTTTGACGGGCAGGAATTCGATGCTGGCGAAGGTTTTGGTACGTATTCGTACAAGAAGAATGAGGCAGGTGAGCTGATCGCGACCATCAAAGAAGACGCCTCGCAAGCTCCCTTTCCGATTCAGTATGTGTTGGGGTCGGGGCACAATGCGGAGACGTTTTTGACGCTAAGTACTGATGACGACGGTCAGACCGTGGGCATCGAACACCGCGTCAGTTGTTATCACGACGATCGACTTGGCATCACCGTGGGCCACGACAAGAAAGAACCTGCAAATGATCGAGAAAAGTACGGCGCTGGTGTGACTGGGGTGCCACTGGAGCGGTGCGTGTATTGCCACACGACGACTTTTAAATTTGATCAAGGGCGAGTCGCTGACTTGATGTCTCAGGTTGATTGCGAGAAATGTCACGGCCCTGGTAGTCAGCATGTCGCGTTGGCCCGTCAGAGCGAAACCCCGCCGCCTTTTTCCGTGGGAAGGGCCGACTGGGATGCCGAGTCCGAAATCCAACTTTGCGGTGATTGCCACCGCCTGCCACGTAGCATCACGCAACAAGAGTTGCGAGACTACCCTGACCAGCTGGTTCGTTTCCAGCCCGTCGGTATGCTTCGCAGTAAATGTTATTTGGAATCCGATGGCGAATTACGTTGCACGACGTGTCACAATCCGCATGAATCAGTTCATGGCAGCGGTAGCAAAATTGACCACGTTAAAAATTGCATCCAGTGCCATGATCAGGATGATTCGACGCACGTGATTTGCCCCGTTAACGCGACGACGGATTGCATCGGATGCCATATGCCCAAGGTCGACCAAAGTCAGGGGATCAAATTTCACGACCACTGGATTCGCGTTTTGGATCAGTGATCAAGATGCCTTACCAATCTCCGGCAACGGTAACATCGTGGAAGAAATCGAATTTGCGTCAGTCGGTGCGAAAATCGGTGTTCCGGCTCAGCGATTTGCACGCAAGTAACGTGATTCCATTGTTTTTGTCGGCACTCTTGTTCGGTTGCGGGGACTCGGAGAGTCGCCCGGCGAAAACAATCCAGCCGAATCAGGCAGCTCAGGATTCTTCAGCGAAAACCACTCCCGTTCCGCTGGAGTTTGCAGCCAAGGACGAGGCATCCGATGCGTCGCAGGCATTGGCGGCGGCCGCAGAGTTGCTTGCGAAAGGCGAACTTGAATCCGCTTTCGAGCTGATGTCGCAGCAGTTGATTCGGTTTCCAGATGACGTTGCATCGATTTTGTTGACAAGTCGTATCGAGCGGGCTCGAGGTAATCAGCAGACAGCCATCGAATTGGCTGAATCGATCCCAATCAAATCGGCGGCAAGCGTTGATGCAACCAACGTGCTGGTGCAGTTGTACTTGGAAGCCAACGAACCGAAGCTGGCAATTCAGAGAATCAATCGTGCACTGAATCAGGGGGCGATGCCAGGCGCGCAGGCAGTTCTTTGGAGACAGCAGTTGTGGGCTCTACTGAATCGACTGGGGCGGCGGCAGGAAGCATCTGCACACGCCGATGTCCTCTGTCGTGCAGGCTACATCAATCGCCAGCTTTTGATTTCGCTGCTCCGGCGTAACGATTCGTTTCCGATTGTTTTGAATAGTGACTCTCCCAGCAAGCATTTTTATCCAGGACTGGGGCATGCACGCTGGTCGTTTTCGCAAGGAAAGTATGAACAGGCGCTAGAGTATCTGAAGGAACAGAAGGCCGATTTTGAATCTTCTGCGGCGCGAGCCCTTTACGGGCGATTGTTGGCAGAGACGCAGGCGAATGACGAAATTCCTTCGTGGCACGATGGCTGCGATGAAGAAACCCGCAAGTTCAGTGACTACTGGGCGGCAATGGGGATTTTCCTGTTCGACCAGCAAGAGCTCAGTGCGTCCGCGTTTGCTCTTTGTCAGGCTGTGTCGATCGATCCCACCGATGATGATCTCTGCCACCGGTTGGCACGCGTTCTAGCGGCACTGGATCGGAGAGACGATTCGCTTCATATGCGGGAGCATGGGATTCTTGATGCCAAGCTCAAAAATCGCTTGAAGCAACTGTCGCTGAATCAGCCACAACCAGAGTTGACTGATGATCTCCCAGAGATGTTGCTAACACTCGGCCGTCCATTTGAATCGATCGGTTGGTCGTTGGTCGATCTTCCTCCAGGCAACGATGCCAAGCGTCAGAGTCTGCAGCAACAACGCGAGTTTTTGCGGAGCAAAGTCGAGGCGATCAACATGGCGAGTGAAGTCGCGATGACGCAGATTGATCGCGATGATTTTTCGATGGACGGCGCAGCGGAGTTCCTGGCATCAAGTATTTCCCAAAGTCAGAAAGTACCGCCGAACGCTGGTCTCGATCGATCATCACCATCAATGATCGAGCCGAAATTAGACGACGTGGCGCAAGAGAGAGGGCTCGTTTTTCAGTGGTATCATGCCAAGGAGATTGATCTGGCATCGATCCCCCTTCACGAGATGCTTGGCGGCGGAATTTGCGTTTGCGATTTCGATCGCGACGGGTTTCCAGACGTTTATTTTGGCCAAGGATCGGGGGACCCGCCATCGGGACGCAGCACGCGATCCAATCAGCTGTTTCGAAACAGAAACGGTCATTTCGCGGATGTGACCGTCGCTGCGGTTGCTCAGGACGACAGCTATTCATCCGGAATTGCCGCCGGTGATGTCAACCAGGACGGATTTCCGGACCTCTATTTAGGGGCATTGGGTGGTAATCGTCTTTTGATCAACAACGGTGACGGCACCTTTCGTGATTCGTCGGATTCTTTAGGCGAACCGTCTGGTCAATTTACTTCGTCGGTCGCAATCGCAGATTTGACGGGCAATGGTTTGCCCGATTTATTCGAAGGCGTGTACGTCGAAATGGACGACGCGTTTCGTCTGCCCGATCGAGCTGCGGACGGAAAAGAAGTGGCACCTAGCCCAAACGAATTTTACGCGGAAGTCGATCGTTGGTACGCCAATCAAGGCGAAGAGAAATTCCAAGCTCGATCGATTGATCGTGAACGAATCGAACCGGGGACTTCATTGGGAATCGTGATCACAGACATCGATGCTGACGGCAGCAACGATGTTTTGGTCAGCAACGACGCGCGTCCGAATCACCTTCTGAGTGGTTTCGGCACGCCGCCTATTCGCAACGGTGCCGGACCATTGGGGCTGGCGTTCGGTTTTCGTGGGTTCAGCAATTCGTGCATGGGAATTGCGTCGGGGGACTTCAATCGCGACGGGCGTCTGGATTTTCACATTACTAATTTTCAAGACGAACCCAATAACTATTTTTTGCAAAGTGACGCAGGCGTCTACGGCGACTTTGCTACCCGGTACGGCCTGGGGGATTTGTCAGAATCCTATCTTGGGTTCGGTATCAAAGCGGTCGATTTTAATCGAGACGGATGGCTCGATTTTTTCACTACCAACGGGCATGTCTTCGACGAACGCTTTCGCGGCAAAGAGTTTCAGATGCCTCCGCAAATCTTTCTCAATCATGCCAATCAGTTTGTGGCCGTCTCTGCGTCGGACCCAGAGAGATATTGCGCAAAGAAAGTCGTCGGTCGTAGCGTGGCAAAGATTGATTTCGATCGCGATCTAGATGTGGACCTGATCGTTGGTCATTTGGATGTGCCTGCCGCGTTGCTAGACAACAGCACTACCGCGCAGGGGAATGCGGTGCAGTTAGCGTTTGTCGGGACGGATTGCGAACGCGATGCGATCGGCACGCGTGTTGTTGTAACGGCAAGGGGTGAGTCGTTTACCGATTGGGTGACTGCCGGAAACGGGTTTCTCTGTTCGGATGATCCTGTCATCGACTTGGGGATCGGATCAGCAGCGAAGGTCGACTCCATTGAAGTTTACTGGGCCGGGGGTTATTCGCAGACTTTTCGTGATATCGCCGCCAACGAACGTTATCTCGTCGTTGAAGGCCAAGACGAAGTTTGGCTCGATCGCACACCGTAGTAACGTCGTCGCTACGGTCGGTTCAAGCGGCGGCGGTTTGGGCGATCATGCCAGGGTTGGCTGCCAGAGCCAGTGAAAATAGTTCAGTGGCAATGCGCGAGTGTTCGCTGGGCACTGCGCGAATGCTCGTTGGTTATGGCGCCGTGACGTGACTCACTTCCTGTACAGTTTTCGTTTTTCATAGCTTGCCGGAGCTGGGCTGTTGCAACAGTTGGGCTGTGGTAGCTGTTAGACTTTTGCTCGAGACGATTGTTGTCCATGAATTGAGCGTTAGTTTTTAGTCTCACCGTATTGAGTTTGCGCTAAGTTCGTCCCCCCCCCCTCAGAATTCTGTTTTGGGAATGCAAGTCATGAAGAAAGCTCCTTTTTACCTGTTGCTGTGTTTTACACTTTGTTTCTCGATCTCCGGTTGTGGAGGGAACGAATCGCAAGTGATCGAAGCACCCGCCGAAACAAGTGACGGATCCGCGATGGAAGGCATGAGCGACGAAGAATACAACAAAGCCATGAATGAATCGATGAAACAGCAGGGCAATTAATTCGGCTCTTTGATGGCATCGCGCAGCGTAACGATGTGCATGATCTATGGGATTTGATCAAGGAAATTTGACTGCCAGCGAGAGGCAGACACCGATCATCAGCTCACGAAAGGTGGCATATAAGTTCGGTGTTTGGCTGAGAATCTTGGCGAATCGATGCCAAAACGCGATGTTTTTGCCTGTTTTTGCCTGTTTTTTGATTTCACGCGTTGAATTCGTTAGATTATTGACGCTTTAGTAGAGAAATTTGTGCAGGCTTTTACCCTGCGGTCCTACGTAACGGATGGACGGCGGGTTTTACTGTTTTGTTTTCCTTTTGTTTTAGTAGAGAAGAGGTATTTTATGAGTTCCCTCAAATCGAGGTCGCGGGGTTTTACCCTCGTGGAACTGTTGGTGGTCATTGCGATCATCGGCATTCTTGTCGGCTTGCTATTGCCAGCCGTTCAAGCAGCACGTGAAGCAGCACGACGGATGAGTTGCAGTAACAACTTCAAGAACATTGGGTTGGCGATTCACAACTATCATTCTGCTTACAAACAGATGCCTATCCACGGCACCGGTACCGGCATTGGACTGAACAGTCCGAACTGGTGGCAGCTTGGTAACGACGCGGGCAAGGAGACTTTGAGTGGCCTAGTCGGAATCACCCCGTTCATCGAACAGCAAGGTCTGTGGAGTTCGATCTCCAATCCAATGACTGAAACGGTGTCTGGAAATGCTCCGCCAGCTAACACTGGTCTAACTGCGCCAGCAAGATGGCCAGCGATGGGACCAAGCCCACGGAACTTCGATACCGGTGTCGGATACATTCCTTGGTCGACCGAAATCCCTACTTTCCGTTGTCCTAGCGATCCAGGCGTCGGACTTCCGGCACTTGGACGGACCAACTATGGATTGTGCTTGGGCGATTCAATCAGCACATGGCACAACAGTTTCAAGAACGGCAACCTGACGACCTCAGGCGGCTGGTCTCACAGTGCAGCTCAGTCGGTTAATCGCGGTATGTTCATGCACCGCAAAGCGACTAAGTTCCGTGATATTCTTGACGGACTGTCCAACACGATCGCGATGGGCGAAATCAAGACTGACCTTGGTGACCGTGACATTCGATCTGCGATTTCGTGGATCGGTCAAGGTAGCCAGGCTCACCATGACAACCCATCGTTGTGTCAAGATGCTGGTGAAATCGACCCCGAGCGCCCTACGTATTGGTGCAACGGTGGACCCGGATGTACCAACCCTTCGCGGATTGTTGCCAGCGGTCGTGACACTCGCGGCGGCACGTGGTCTCATCACCGTGCATTGGTAACCGGCGTGTTCACAGTTCTGCCACCTAACGCAGAAATGTGCAGTGCGAACTGGCTAGATGGCCCGGGCACTTGTCCTCCATCAAGTAATCACCAAGGCGGAGCTCACATTTTGATGGGCGACGGTGCGGTCGTCTTCATGACGGACTCGGTTGAATCCGGTGATCGTCGTGCTGGTGGTGTTCGGTTGGGACAGACTGGTCCACGATCACCTGGATCGAAGAGCCCTTACGGTCTGTGGGGTGCTCTTGGCACCAAGGCTAGTGGCGAAACCATCGAAGAACAGTTGAACCAGTAGTCTGCTGAAGTTGGCTGAAATTCAAATTTGCCTCACACGTAGCAATGCGTGTGAGGTTTTTTTTGTGCGGTCATCGAACACGTTGCTTCGTTGCAGTGGAAAGACGTTTCCAAGCGGTTGGAAACCGACGCGTTGGGCAAATCGTTCTGCAAATTGAATCGGTGAGTCGTTTCACTCGTTATTCGCCGATCCCGCAACGTTGTCGACACTGAGACCGCAAAGGATGAATGAAGGGGCAGCGATGTGATTGCCTGCCTGGACGACCTGTTGTCTTTGCCGTCCCATTTCCTCAAATGCAGCCTGTGCCTGAGGCTCTGTCATCGTGCCGTCGGTTACTGCGTGAACGAGATCGACGTTGATCCACCCGTACATTTCCAGCGGGCGATTAAGTTGTTTCAGTAATTTGACCAGCTCAGCAATCAACGGGCGATCGTTTGTGTCATTGATGGCTAGTGCGGCCCCCAGTTCTTGACTTCGCCGCAACAGCTTAGCCCGTGTCTTCGCTTCCTTGGCTGTTGCGTCATCACCAGCAGCGAGAAGAGATTTGCTCAGAAATTCGTACGCTTCTGCATCGGTTGCATTGATTAGCAGTGTTTTCGAGAAGCACTGAATTGCTTTGGTGCTGTCATTTTCGTTTAGAGCCAAACATCCGGTCGCAAACCAGCCATCAGCGTCCTTTGCGGTTATTTGGTGTTTTTCTGCCCACGATTTGACGGCATCAAAATCTTTCTCCGTTGCTCGGATTCGCGCAAGTAAAGAAGCCTCCGCATCGCTGAGCACGTCCACGGATTCAAGTATCGCCAATGCTTCGCTTTTCTGATCGCGGCTGAGTTCGGCTTGAGCCTTGGCCAGCGGGGTCAGTGGTTCGAGGGCAACTGTATTGGCGTCTTGCGGAAAGGGTTTCGACAAACGAATGAGTGAGCGAAGTTCAAGCTGATCTAGGCTCCCGATCTGGGCGAGCAGATTGAAGTGCAGAGGGGCATCGTTTCGTTTGCCCACTTTCAAGAGCAATTTGCCAAGGTGGTGGTGAACCATTTCCGACCGAGGAGCTTCGGCCAGGATTGCTCGGTACCGAGCTTCCGCTTCGTTGTAGTTGCCCGCTAGTACCATCCATTCGGCGGTTTGTCCCAGCGATGGTAATCGCGTCGCGGGCGTTTTAATGGAAAGGTCGTCCAGGATCTTGATGGCTTCGTGGTAACGATGGCGGTCACCGAGCACCAGAGCATGAAGAAAGATTGACTCGGGATGATCAGGAGCCAACCGATTGACTTGCCGCACCGCTTCAAATGCAACATCATCGTCGCCTTGCTCCAACGCACTCAACGCATAGTCCCGTAATTGGGCGGCGGATGGTTCTTGAGGGGTGGCTGGGGCGGCGGCGATTGTTAGCAGGTTGGGCTTCGCTGGCGTCTCTGGCTGCGTTGCAGGAGTGCCGTCGGTGTCGCCAGGCATGGTCTGCGGTTGGCTGTGCGAAGGGCCGTCAGCGTTGTTTGCCGCGGCAGCGGCGTTGACCGCACCAGAATCAGGAATCTTTAGCTCGACCGGCTCCGCCGCTGTCGTCAATTCCAGGTTGTCCGCCGAATCAGCGGCGTTGTCTTTCGCTGAACGATCGCAACCGCAAAGCAGCGTACACAGGCATAACGTGAACGTAATTTGCCAGGCAACAGGGGGCAGCGCTGTTTGATAGATCATGCGTTCAAAGTCTGGGGAAGCTTTTGGTACGAAGTGTCGCCGTGGTTGGTTCAGGACTTCTACTTGAAGCGACTCGTTTGCGAGCAATGGCAAATCCGAACACCAACACCGCATACGAATGGGGAATTAAAAACAGTCCAGCCAACAATGTGAAGATAGGTCCGTCGCGTAGGTGCTGCAAGCAGCGAATCACAACGGTGATCGGGGGCAAGCGTTGGATTCTGGATGGCAGACGAGCCGATGGATCAGGTCGAGGAAATGGTTTGCCAATCAGACGGCGATCCGATTTTGGATCAGATAAGATCGAGCCCAACCGATGCTAGTCATCCAGTTTGCAGCGACTGCCACCGGCTAACGTGAAATGTTACGCTGCCGGGCTTGCGAGAGTGCGCCGTCAGACGCGTCTTTTGGAAGTGCTTAGTTTACGAATCGAGCAACCGGTTGCGATCCGGGCAATCCGTTTGGGTTGACGGTTAGTAGGCAAGCAGTCTGCAAGCAAGCAGTGTTCGTTCGCAAAGGCTGGATTCTTGTTTGTTGTTCCTCGACACCTCCCCTGTAATGGGACGTTTTTCCGCAATGAATATGGTTGCAAATCTTGTAATGCGACATGCTGCCTGCGGAAGTTGCTGGTGCATCGTGGTTCTATGCCTGGCAGTGGTGCCGGGGTGTCGGCAGTCGGACGAACCTTCTGCAGACGCTGTCGCCACGTCGACTGGCCAAGAGGATTCTGGGCAGGAGAATTCTGGGCAGGCGACGACAGTCGATGATCAGATCCGCGATCAATCGGGATCGGTTTCTGAAAAAATAGTGGCGTTCTTAAAGCGTGGTGATTTTGATTCGGCGTCCGATCTGATTTCGCAGAAACTTATCGAGCGTCCGGGCGACTCCGAAATCTTGCTGCTTGCTAGTCGAGTCCATCAGGCAAAAGGTGACCGCGAAACCGCGTTGGAATTGGCTCAGTCCGTAGGGAGCGAATCCGCTCAAAGTGTCGAGGCAGTCAATCTGACGTTGCAATTGCAGTTGGAACTGGGGCGTCCCGGCGATGCGATCGATGAACTTGGCAAAGCAGTGAAACGCAGTTCGGTCGCCCGTGGCCAAATCGCCAGCTGGCGTCAGCAACTCTGGGCGTTGCTGAATCGTTTTGGACGTCGGCAAGAAGCCTGTCAGCAGGCCGACCAAATGTGTCGCGAAGGTTATCTCAATCGAAAGTTGCTCATCTCGCTGATTCGCCGCGGGGATTCCTTTCCACTTGCGATTGGCACTGACACGCCCGCGGATTTTTTCTACCCCGGGCTCGGAACCGCCCGTTGGTATTTCTCACAGGGGGAATTCAAAAAAGCTCTGGAGCATCTTTCCAAAGAAGCCAGCGCGGAATTCCAGTCCGACGCGGCGCGAGCTCTCTACGGACGCTTGCTGGCCGAGAGTCAGGCGACCGACGAAGTCAATCATTGGTACGGTCAGACTAACAAAGAGACGCAGGCGTTCAGCGATTACTGGGTCGCTCTTGGAATTGTGTTTTTTGATCAGCAGCGATTTGAAGCTTCGTCGCGAGCGTTGTTGGAAGCGATCTATATCGACCCGACGGATGATGACGCTTGCCATCGCTTGGCACGCGTATTGGATGCACTGGAGCGACGTGAAGACGCTGCAACGATACGCGAACATGCCATTCGCAATGCTGAGTTGAAGAGCTTAGCCAAACGACTGTCGCTGGATCAGCCGCAGCCAGAGTTGACAGTTGGTTTGCCAGAAATGCTAGTCGACCTCGGGCGCCCGTTCGAGGCGATTGGATGGGCCCTATTGGATTTGCCGCCAGGCAATCAGGCAAAGGCGACGAGTCTTCGGCAGCAGTTGGCTTTCCTGCGCAGCAAGCCTGAAACGAGCAGCATGGCAAGTGAAGTTGCGATTGCCCAGATCAATCGAGATGAACTTGAAATGGACGACGCGATACAGAAGCTAGCAGCTGAATCGCAGGCCGCTGCCGACGCCAGCGATGATCCGGGCGGCCTTTCTGGAAATCGATTGCCTCCGCAACTTGTTGAACCTGATCTGAAAAACGTGGCCACCGAAAAAGGGCTTGTGTTTCAGTGGTATCACGCCCCCGAGATCGATTTGAAGTCCATCCCACTTCATGAGTTTATGGGCGGTGCCATCGCGGTGGGCGACTACGACCGAGACGGATGGCCCGATCTGTATATGGGCCAAGGGTCAGGCGAGCCGCCTTTGGAGAATTGCACCCGATCAAACCAGTACTTCCGAAATATCGGCGGACGATTTATCGATCAGACGGAGTCTGCCGGAGCCGCTGATTTTCACTACTCAGTCGGCATCGCCGCGGGGGATGTGAATCAAGACGGCTTTGTTGACCTATACCTTGGGGCGCTCGGCGACAACAAGCTTTTGATCAACAACGGAGACGGAACCTTCCACGATGCGACGACGACCCTGGGGCCAGCATCGCCTCAGTTCACCAGTTCGGTCGCGATCGCCGATTTAACCGGAGACGCACGCCCTGAAATTTTCGAAGGCGTCTATGTGGAAATGGAAGGTGGTTTTCGATTGCCAGAGGAAGACGAAAGTGGTCGCGAGGTGATGCCGGGACCGAATGATTTTTATGCCGAAGTAGATCGCTGGTATCAAAACCTTGGCGATGGGGATTTTAAAATACGATCTCTCGATCGTGAAGCCATCGAACCCGCAACCGCGCTCGGTTTGATCGTGACTGATACTGATGCCGACGGTCGCAATGAGGTTTTCATTAGCAACGACGCGCGTCCCAATCATCTGCTGGTTGGTTTCGATGGATCGACGGTCAGCAACATCGCGGCCCCATCTGGGCTGGCGTTTGGTTGGCGTGGTTTTAGCGATTCATGCATGGGCATCGCGTCCGGCGATTTTAATCGTGATGGTCGCATTGATCTAAGTATCACGAACTTTTCCGACGAGTCGAACAACCTTTTTTTGCAAGGTAACAGCGGCGTATTCACTGATCGAGCTAGACAGTACCAGTTGGACGCGTTGACGTTTCCCTACGTTGGGTTCGGCACCAAGGCGATCGATTTTAATCGCGACGGATGGATCGATTTTTTCATCAGCAACGGCCACGTATTTGATCAACGCAGCCGTGGGGGAAAATTTGCAATGCCGCCACAGGTCATTCTCAATCAGGAAAGCGGGTTTGTCTCGCCGCCGGTTGCCGGCGATTCGGACTATCTGCAAGGAAATTACGTGGGTCGCTCGGTCGCCAAATTTGATTTTGATCGGGATCAAGATTTAGATCTGGTTGTCGGCCACTTGGACGCGCCCTATGCGTTGTTAGAAAGTCGCACCATCAAACAAGGTGCCTCGCTTCAGTTGGTTTTGGTTGGGACCCAGTGCGAACGGGCAGCAACTGGAACGCGCGTTGTTGTCACTGCAGGCGGTCAGCAATTCACAAGTTGGGTCGCGGCGGGCAACGGATACCTTTGCTCAGATGAAACGATGCTAGATTTCGGTCTCGGTCGAGTCGACAAGATCGATTCGATCGAAGTGAATTGGGTTTCGGGCGAGCAGCAAACGTTTGCGGATGTCTCGGTCAATCAGCGGTTACTGATTGTTCAAGGTCAGCAGGATGTTTGGTCAGAGATTGCCGAGTGACGCGAGGAAATTTGACCGCTATCTTTCGGGAATTGTTTCTTTGCCTTCGATCAATCCTGCCAATCGACTCGTATTGTTCTTGTGAGCGATTGATTCGCGAGCGAACTACTTCGCTGGGGATTGCGTAATTAGAATGCACCTGAGTAGGTAACATCCAATCGGTGATCGTTCGCGTTTTGCTGATCAAGGATGGCGCTCCCTTCCTGGCTAACTTTGCTTAGCCCGCTCCTCCTCTTGGTAGAAAGATCTGTCTGATCATGAAGAAGATTGCATGCCTGATGCTGTTCTGCGCTACGGTTTGTTTTGTGTTGCCAGGTTGTGGCGGAAGCGAATCAAGCGTTGTTGAAGCACCCCAAGAAAGCGGTGACGGCAGCGCGATGGAAGGCATCGATGACGAAGCCTACAACAAGGCAATGAACGAAGCGATGAAGGGACAAGGCGGCAACTAATTTCGGCGTTTAGTAGCAGCGATTTGTCTAGCATTTGGCGATGGACTTACTCTTTAGCGCGTTGTGCGAAAAGTGTTTCGCAGTGTGGATCGTGTTCGCTTGACTGCAGTGCGTTGTCGTTCGAAATGTGATTTATGCCTTTGCGAAAAGCCTTTCGCAAATGAGAGAGTCGTCCCCCTTCCAAATGGAGGGTGGGGGGTGTCTGCCCTTCCGTTAATCGTTAAATCATGCGGGTATTTTCTGCAAATCACAAGATTAGGCGATCCTTTGGAAGTCAAAGAACGCTTTAACTACTGAAGACAAGTATTGTGCCTGTTATCTCTCCTTTGTCGAAACCGGTTTGACCGTTACTTCAGAGGTTGTTTTTTCCACATTGATGAAAGTGTTTGAGGTGTTTTTATGGGTTCTCCCAGAATGAAGTCACGGGGTTTTACACTGGTTGAATTGCTGGTGGTCATCGCGATTATCGGAATTCTGGTTGGGTTGCTACTGCCTGCTGTTCAAGCAGCTCGCGAAGCCGCTCGACGCATGAGTTGCAGCAATAATTTCAAGAACATCGGATTGGCAATCCACAACTACCACTCGGCATACAAGCAGTTGCCGATCCAAGGTACGGGTACCGGCATCGGTATCAATACAACGAACTGGTGGGAAACTGGTAACGACGCCAGCAAAGAAACGTTGAGTGCTTTGGTTGGTTTGACTCCGTTCATCGAGCAGCAAGGACTGTGGAGTTCAATCTCCAACCCAAGCTCCGAGACGGTTACGGGTGGAGCTGTTCCAGCTAGCACGAATTTGACCGGTCCTCAGCGATGGCCTGCGATGGGTCCAAGCCCTCGTAACTTCTCAGCTGATCCTGGTTACAAGCCTTGGTCGACTGAGATTCCTACGTTCCGTTGCCCAAGCGATCCCGGTGTTGGACTTCCAGCTCTAGGCCGGACGAACTACGGAGCTTGTATGGGCGATTCGGTCAGCGACTGGAGCAACGCTCACAAGACTGGGACGTTGGCGAATCACACTGCTGGTTGGAACCACAGTGCATCCCGCGCATCGAACCGTGGATTCTTCCAAGTTCGCAAGGCTGCGAAATTCCGGGACATCCTCGATGGACTGTCCAACACGATCGCAATGGCTGAGATCAAAACCGACCTTGGTGACCGTGACATTCGTTCGTCGCTTTCTTGGGAGCAGAACGGTGGAAACGATATCAACGACAACCCTTCGTACTGTGCCGACCTGAATCAAATCGATCCAGAGCGACCTACGTACTGGTGTAACGGTGGCGGAACGTGTTCGACACCTGCGCAGTTGACCACTGACAACCGCAACACTCGCGGTGGCAGCTGGGCTAACTTCCGTGCCGCTGTGACTCAGGTTTACACGGTTCTTCCACCCAACGCAGAAATGTGTATCGGATCATGGGAAGATGCCCCTGGAACTTGTCCTCCAAGCAGTAATCACCAAGGTGGTGCTCACATCCTGATGGGTGACGGTGCTGTCGTGTTCATGACTGACGCAGTCGAAGCTGGCGATCGTCGTGCCGGTGGAGTTCGCCTTGGTCTGACTGGTTCTCGCTCTCCCGGATCGAAGAGTCCCTATGGATTGTGGGGTGCTCTGGGTACCAAGTCCGCCAACGAAACGATCGAAGAGCAGCTGAATCAGTAATCGATTCGATCGCTTTAGATAACAATCTGCCTCACACGTGTAATCACGTGTGAGGTTTTTTGTTGCGCAAGAGGCAAGCGAGCTTTACGGCCTTATTTTCCCTTGGCAGCGACATCGCTACAGTGAACGATGCCCCGCTAAACTCCTGTTTGTCCGCTCGTCTGCCTTTTCGACTGAGAAGTATCTTGTCTTCACCCTCTCACTTCGACGACCAAGGCAACGTGCACATGGTCGATGTTTCTGATAAGCCACCGACGTTTCGCCAGGCGATCGCTTCGTCGGAGCTGGTGATGTTGGCTGCCACGGCGGACCTGATACGTTCGGGGACGGCATCCAAGGGGGACGTTCTGTCCGTAGCTCGGATTGCCGCGATTCAGGCGACAAAGCTGACGCAGCAACTGATTCCACTTTGTCACAGCATCCCGATCGAATCGGTCGCCGTCGAATTCGAATGGATCGATCGCATTCGGCTACGCTGCCGGGTCACGGTGGGAACGACCGGGCGAACGGGCGTCGAGATGGAAGCGATGACGGCAGCGTCAGTGGCGGCTCTGACGGTCTACGACATGGTGAAGTCCGTTGACCGTGGGCTGGAGATTCACCGGGTTGTCTTGGAAGAAAAATCAGGTGGTAAATCCGGGGAATTCGTCCGAAAGACCCTGCCGTAGGCTGTTTCCGTATTTGCGAATGTTATCGGGGGTTAGCGAAACTCGGTTAATCGGATACGAAGTGGGGGAAGTTTTTGGGCCTGAATTTGCGATTTGCTTGGTCTGTTCGCTTCTACCACAAATCATCCGTTTGAGATGCCTTGGATCATTGGAGCCGAGGCACAAGAAACTCCCATTCACTTGAGCTGTTCGAGATGGATTCGACGTCGACGATGCGTACCGAAGCGACCTCGCGAAACAATGTCAACAACGGCCACCGGGCGTGCGAGTCGATTGCCTCCGACGCACATCCTATCGCTGCCAACCGGATCGCGGCCAACCCTAACGCGGCCAACATGGCTCAGCCGCAGGACGCTTCGCAGGCCGTGCTGGAGCATCTGTATGGCCCGATTGCCCAGGCGTTAGGCGAGATCGAAAAACAGTTGAACGAGCAACTGCAGAGCCCCTACGAGTCGCTCGTTCCGCTTCTGCGTCATGGGACTCAGTTGGGCGGCAAGCGGCTCCGTCCTGCGATGTTGCTACTGGCGGCTACTGCGGTGGGGCAAGTCAACCAGACCCATGTGGTGCTTGGGACCGTGATCGAAATGGTGCATACCGCCACACTGATTCACGACGATGTGCTGGACGAAGCAACGACACGGCGCCATGTGCCGACGATTAATGCGTTGCACGACAATCACACCAGTATTTTACTTGGTGATTTTTTGTTTGCTCAGGCCTTCCGTTTGACGGCCACGCTGGATGACGTTCAAGCGTGTCGCTGGATTGGCGACGCGGCAAAAAATGTTTGTGTCGGTGAGCTTCGCCAAGTGCTGGATCGCGACACGATCGATCTGGACGAAGAAACCTACCTGGATATTCTCCGTGGCAAGACAGCTGAACTCTGTAGCGTTGCTTGTCGGATGGGGGCGAGGCACGCGGGTGGCAGTGACGAAGTGGTTGACGCTCTAGCGGAGTTTGGAAATTCGATCGGAATCGCTTTTCAAATTGCAGATGACTACTTGGATCTATGGGGCGACGACCAGACTGTCGGCAAGACACTGGGAACCGATCTGGAACAGGGCAAGATGACGCTGCCCTTGATCCGATTGCTCGACACCTGCTCGGATGAAGACCGCGACGAGATCGTTTCGATCATCACGGGCCCAAGCGAGCAGCGAATCGAAAAAATTCGCCCGTGGTTGGATCGGTGCGACGCCAAGCAATACACGTCTGATACAGCGACGCGTTTCCAAGCGACTGCGGTCAGTGCTCTGGATGTTTTGCAAGATTCGGCAGCAAAAGAGTGTCTCAGAGCGATCGCTAAATTCGCTGTCGACCGGCGATTCTAGGTCGACCGGCGATTCTAGGTCGACCGGCGATTCTACGTTGATCAGCGATTTCCAAGTCAGCCGGCGAACTTGATTGGGTTTCGACCGGCTCTAGATCGTCTGCTGTCGCTTTTTTTGAAGCACAGGATTTACACGCTGGCTTTCTTAATCTCGTTCAACGCGGCTCGTTCTGGCATGGCTTTGTAGAACGGGTCCAACGGATAGCAGCCGCTGATGATTCCGTTCCGCGGTGCGGTCGTGCAGTCGCTAAACGTGCGGCAGATCTTCTTGCGACTCATGATGTCGCCGGACAAAATGTCTGCGGGCATGTCGGGGTACGACAGGACCATTCTTCCTAAGCCCACACTGTCTACCATTCCCTGAGAGGCGACCGCTTGGGCAACTCCGGGCAACCAGTCTTGCAGGTAGGTGTATCCGGACCCGACGAAAAACAGATCGGGATGCTGACGTTTCAGTTCCGCAGTCGCATGAATCTGACGTGCCACACCGACCAAAGGATCTTCTGGTGGCTGGTAGCCATCGCTGGGAGGAAAATAAGCCGGTCGTTGAATGTGCGGATTGTAGTATGGACTGCCCGCGGTTGTACAAACCAATGCAATGCCAAGCTCTTTCAGCAGTGCCATGAATTTTGATGGTTCCGTCAAATCGATGCCCATTCCCGATCCGTCACCTCCAAATTCAAGCCGGGGATCGCTAAGCGGGTCAGGGACGCCGACCTTGTCATCGCCCGGTTTGAACGGAAAGAAATCGAAAATGCTGACGCGAACCGCGAACTTCATATTGGGCGCCGTCGCGCGAATCCCGGCAACGATGTCTCGCAAAAAGCGAGTTCGATTCTCAAATGACCCACCGAACTTACCCGGGCGGTCAACACCGCTCAGCAATTCGTGGCCGAGGTATCCATGGCAATGCTTGATGTCCACAAAAGTGAATCCCGCTTTGTCAGCCAAAACAGCGGCAGCGACAAAATCATCGATCAGCGTCGAAAGCTCATCGTCGGTAAGCATGGCCGAGTCATCTTTGATGCCCAGCTTTTTGTCTAGGGCCTCGTTGCGCTGCGCGGGCCGCGGTTCTGCTTTCGACTTGTCGTTTGGCCTCGCGAACCGGCCGGAATGAGTCAGCTGGAGCCCAACGACTAGGTCATCGGTTTTGCCGAAGCGCTCAGCGTGTTTGTCAAACAATTCTGTGCGGAGAGATTCGATTGCATTCAAGTTCTGGTCATTGATCATCACTTGGTTGGGATTGGCACGACCGTCCTGCCGGACTGCGACGGCTTCGCCGCCCCAAATCAATTTGGCACCACTGATTCCAAAGTTGTGCCAGCGTCGCCGCGTCAGATCGGTTGGTTTGCCTTCGCGTGTCCCATCCCAGCCTTCCATCGGCAAAATGCAAAAGCGATTGCCGATGTTCATGCCGTCCACGACGTTCGACTGCGACAGGACGCTGTCGTTGCCTGACATAACGTCGGCGTCGCAAGGCAAGGTGATTCCGAGTTCATCGAGACGTGCGACGAAATCGGCGTAAGTCTTCAGGCTAGCGATTCTGGGGTAGGCCATGGGTTTGTCTATCAATTCATCAAAAAGGAAGGCACGTCGGGGCGCTGTGTCCGCGTCAAATTCAATGACCGCAGTTATGCGAGTCGTTTCTCAAGGTCATCGACAATGTTCTGCAGGATCGGTAAGTCAGAATCCGGACGGCAAGGTGATCCTGGATAAGTTCGATTGGTTTCGATCTGACCGCGAAGATGCAGGAACATTGCTGCGGAGTGTTTGTAGGCAGGCACGTCCGGGCGAAACGCAAACGTTCCGAGGTACTGCAAGAGATCGTTTAGTTCAAAAAACTTAGGGTCACCCGACTCCCACATTGCATCGCGGCGAGCAAATGCATCGGGTGCAAACGTGCTGAGCCCCAGCAAGTAGTCGCTCCCGTACATCACCATGTCGATCGCCAGGTCATTGCCCGTGCAGACTTGAAAGTCAGGACGTTGGCGGTTGCGGAGGTCTAGGCGTTGCCACTCCAGCATGCGATTGAGCGAGGAGTGTTTTGCTCCGACGCAGGACTGGATCTCCATCAACTGCGAATAAACTTCGAGGGAATAGACTTGACCGAACGGCGCAAAAATGGGCGACAATTCAAAAGCATAAAACGCGTCGCAGTTGGCACCCAGGCTTTGATAGGCCTGAACGATTTGATCTTCGCTGCCGCCAATCAGGCCGTACGATTGAAAGATCACCGGCACGCCGGCGTGCTGTTGGATTTGGTCCATGCTGGTTCGATAGGCATCGGCGTCATAAGGACTGCCCGGGTCGTCTTTGACAAATGCTCCTGCGACGTACTTTCGACCGGCCGCGATTTCTTGGGTCCGACCTAGGACTTCCACACGCGTTGCTTCGTCAATCAAATGCCCGTATCCCGTGTCCATGTTCACCGCGGGCGACAGGCCGGCATCCAAGGTGCGATGAACGTGATTATCGAATCCGACCCAGTCAACGGAGTCATCCGCTTTTAAGGGCAACAGTATGGCCGAAATACCGTGAATCTTTCGGCCGGGAGTGATCAGAGAAAAAGGGTCGATCGGCGACATTATTCGCTCGCTGTTGAGTGGCGGTAGTGCGGAAAAGCCATGATTGCGTCCGCCGTGGTTGATACGGGCGAATCAGGGGATTCGCGATTTGGGTAGTTTGCTTTCTGGCAGGCTCAGATAATAGACCAAACGCGGGATTCTATCTTGGCTGATTGGGTTGTATCATGGTTTGCAAATCGGGCACGCAGTGTTTCTTACGCGACAGGAATCCCTTATGTCGGACGAATTGACCGACTACGCGCTCAGCGAGCGGCTTCCGCCCTGGGGTGTCCTGGTGTTGGAGAGTCATCATTCGCCACGGTTCACCATGGACTGGAGAACTCACGCATTTGTCAAAGTCGTCTATGTGCTCAGCGGCGAGGGTGCGTTCTGCTTTTCTGACCATCAATCCAGTTTCTCAACAGCCGACGTCGTGGTGGTCCCGCCCGGCACAGCCAATCGGATTGAAGATGCTCCCGGATCGGCGTCTAGTTTGTACATATGTTGTCTTTCGACATCGCTGTTTCACTTTGACGATCAATTGGTCGATCGTTTTCAGAAGCAAACAATCCGTGGCGACGGGCACTTGGCAAACCGAGTCGCATCGCTGATGCGAAGAATGGTGCACACGCAGCAGAGCAATGAGTCGCACTGCGCGCTGTCGATGGTCAGCGATGCGCTTCAGTTGTCGCAACGCATTTTTGCTTCGAGGTCATTCTCACATTCTCGATCGGCGCGATCGATCGTGAACGAAGAATCAGAGTCCGACCGGCCGCGGATGGAGCAGTACATCGATTCGCTCCGAACCGATTTCTTTGAGGCCACGACCATTGATGCGGCAGCGGAAAGCGTTGGCATGTCGAGGCGAGCCTTTACAAAACGCTTTACTGAAATGACCGGTAAATCGTGGTTGGTCTATGTTCGCGAACTTGCTGTGCAGCACGCCAAGCAGCGACTTGGCAACACGAACGTCCCCATCGCATCGATCGCGTTTGAATGCGGATTCAATGACCTCAGTACGTTCTACCGGCAATTCAAGCGACACGTCGGTGAGTCACCAGCCGCCTATCGAAAGGGTTAGGTACTGTTCAATCAACGTTGTCCGACAGCGATTGCCGCGTGCAATAGGCGGTACCAAAGCTGGTAACAAGCAAGCAAAAGCCCGTCGCATGTCGTCGACCAATGAGTTTTCGATGTTGCGATATTATTCCGCTGCTGAAATGCTGGTTAGCACGATCGAATGCACATCAATCGCCTGTTTGCCTTGGAAGTCAGCCGCCGTAAGTCGCAGCGTTTGTCGACCCTGTTCCAGTCGCAAGGACCCGAGCCGCAGAGGGCGAAAATCTTTCACAAAGTAATGAGAGTCCTTTACACGCTCTTTTGATTTGTCGTAGAGCGGCGGGTCGAAGACTTGCGTCACCGGAGCCGTCGCTGCGTCGCCTCCATCGACACTGGCCGTGATTTTTACGCCTTCGTCACCTGCCGCGCAGGTGTAGTGGATGGTCGCGTTGTATTGGCCGGCTGCCTTCACGCCGATTTCCCAGGTGATCGAATCGTCTTCGCTGGTCCAATTGCGAAAGAACGAATTGTTGGGCGGTTTGGCGCTGCGCTGGATCGTCCCGTGTTCGACTGCGTCGCGGGCTGGCAACGTAGTCGAAGGTCTATAGCCAACGTGGAAAGGTCGGTCCGCGAAACGTTCGTTGTTTCGCCGCGCCGCCGCGGAAAAACGATCCGCCGCTTGCTTCAGAGCGGCAGCCCGCTTGGGAAACTGATCCGAAACATCGAACCGTTGTCCGCGGTCGTTTTGAATGTCAAACAGCTTGGATTGTGCGTCCAGCCGGAAGCGTTGGTCACGAACGGTGACCTTATTTCGCCAAAGGCTAAAGAGGTTGCGTTTTTTCCACGCTTGGTCGGGATCTGACCACAGCGGAGCGAGATTTCTGCCGTCAATTGGCTTTTGCGTTTTCGCTTCGACGTTTGCCAGTGCCGAAAGGGTCGGTAGCAGATCAATGGCACCCGCAACGGTGTCGACTTTGGTGGCAGCCGCTATCTTTCCGGGCCAACGAATGAAAAGTGGCGATCGCAGCCCCCCTTCATCCAGCGTTCCTTTCTTGCCCTTCATGCCGCCGTTGTATCGAAACGAATTCGGGCCATTGTCGCAAAAGAAAACGACGATCGTGTCGTTGGCAATTTCCAATTCGTTGAGCGTGGTCAGCACACGCCCGACATTCCAATCAATGTTTTCGCACATTGCCATGGCCGCGCGAGTCATCGCGACGTCTTCACGGTCAGCTTCGCGATGTTTGGAAACCGGATCGAGGTTCGCAAACTGATCGTAGAAGCGATCGTCCACCATCATCGGTGAATGAGGCGTATTGAGTGGTAGGTAGCAAAAGAATGGCGTCGAGGCGTGCTTGCGAATAAACCCAATGGCGTGGTTCGTGAAGTCGTCCACGACAAATCCGTCGCCACGGACGACTTGTCCATTGTGATCCAGCGGTGGGCTGAAATAGTGCCCCCAGTGTCCGGACGTGAATCCGTAAAATTCGTCGAAACCGCGATCATTGGGATGCAGGGGAGATTGAGTGCCATTGTGCCACTTGCCAAAACAACCCGTCGCGTAGCCGGCCGTTTTGAATCGTTCGCCAATGAGTGATTCGCTGGGGTTGATTCTGCCTTCACCGCGACTGACACCGCTAACACCCGTGCGATGATGGTAGCGGCCTGTGAGAAATTCGGCTCGCGTCGGCGCGCATACGGCACAAACATAGAAGTTTTCAAACGCGACGCCTTCGTTGGCTAGTAAATCCAAATTGGGTGTCGATAGGTTCTTGTTCCCATGAAGACTCAAGTCGCCCCAGCCTTGGTCGTCGGTCAGTATCACGACGATGTTTGGGTGTTCCTTGCTTTGCGCTTGCAGTGATTTCGTAAAAATCGTTTGGGACGCGAACGCGAGCAGGATTGCACAAAGCTGGCTAACGATCTTGATTTGATTGGGAGCCGACGCCGTTGGAGGATCACACGCAGCGGGTCTGTCATAAATCTGCAGCTCGACCAGGAAATTCAGCATGCGAAATCTCGTTCAAAGAAGTTAGTGTCGTTCGGTCCACCGAATGCGTAGTGCCCATGTTGATAAGCGGGGGAAAGGCTCATCTTGCTGCCGTCTGTTTTACCAGTTAGCCCAGCGACCTGCAGAACCTTGTCCTATCGCATACGTGCGGCGAAGGCTGATTGGCAAACTTTGATTCAGTGCCTTTACGCGTCGCGCGTTGTGGCATCGTCTACAATGGAGTGAATCCTATCCCCCGCTTGAGAGGATCCTTCCGATCGTGAAAATCGTTTTCCTTCCTGCTTTGACGCTGCTTTGTCTGCCGGTCGCTGCTTCAGCGACGGAGTGGCAGCCCAGCGAGATTGAGTTTTTTGAGCAACGCATCCGACCAGTTTTGGTCGAGCAGTGTTACGAATGTCATAACACGAGCGAAACGGCCGAAGCTGAATTGTCGCTGGATTACCACGACGCGCTGCGCCAGGGCGGTGAATCAGGGACGCTGCTACCGAAGGACCCAGCGGATAGTTTACTGCTAAAAGTCTTGAAGCACGAAATCGAAGGGCTGGAGATGCCTGAAGGGGGCGAAAAGCTTGATGACGATGTGATCGCGGACTTCGAGAAATGGATGTCGATGGGAGCGCCCGACCCGCGTAGTGAACCGCCCACCGAAGATGAGCTGGCCTCGTCGACTTCATGGCCAGTGATTCGCGAAAAACGCAAGCAGTGGTGGAGTTTTCAGCCGATCATTCGACCGGAGATTCCCGCAGCGAAATCAAACGCGGAAAATTCAAACGCGGAGAATTCAAACGCGGAGAATTCAAACGCGGCGCGCGACCACGCGATTGATCGATTTGTGCAAGCCAAAATGGAAGCGTCTGGCCTGGTTCCCGCTGGGCGTGCGGAGCGGAGTGTCCTGGCGCGGCGGCTTTCGTTTGCGCTGGTGGGGCTACCGCCTACACCAGCGAGCATCGCTCAGTTCGTTGATGATCCGTCTCAGGGGGCTTATGAAAAGTATGTTGATCGCTTGCTGAACTCTGATCATTTTGGTGAACGCTGGGCTCGTCACTGGATGGACTGGATCCGGTATGCGGAATCTCATGGCAGCGAAGGTGATCCGAGAATCGCCGGAGCCCACCATTATCGCGATTATCTGATTCGTGCGTTAAATGACGACGTGCCGTATGACGAAATGGTTCGCGAACACATTGCCGGCGATTTGCTGGATACGCCGCGAATCAACGATCAGCTCGGAATCAACGAATCCCAGTTGGCGACCGCCCATTGGCGCATGGTGTTTCATGGTTTTGCCCCGACCGACGCCATGGAAGAAAAGATGCGATTTACCGATGACTCGGTCAATGTATTTAGCAAAGCGTTTTTGGGGCTGACGGTTTCTTGTGCTCGGTGTCACGATCACAAATTCGACGCGATCAGCCAAGCCGACTACTACGCCCTCTTTGGAATCGTTGGTTCGACTCGCCCAGCAAGAGCTGCGATTGATTCGCCGGACAGACTGAATCGCAACCGCGAATCGCTGGCGGCTTTGAAGTCACAAATTCGCGACAAGATTGCGACCTCTTGGCTTGACTTGGTTTCAAGCGACGATGAGCTGCTTGATGCGATCAGCCAAGACAAAGCACGATTGACGCCCGTTGCAAAGTTCTTTCAGTCGCTTCGCGAGGCGGACGATTTTCCTGCCGCTTGGCAGCGTCTTTCAGCGAACGTTGCCGCGTCAAGCAACACCGAGCAGTCCGAAGCGGTTCGTCATTGGGATTTGTCTCAACCCGTCGATCACAAAGCTTGGTTTGCTTACGGAAACGGTACGGTTGATCAAGCGAGTCCCGCGGGAGAATTTACGATCGCTGAAGCTGGCGAGTTGGTAGTTCGTGACATCCTTCCAAGCGGTGTTTTTTCGCATTTGCTAAGCGACAAACATGCCGCCGTGTTCACTTCGCCATCGTTTCCGCTGGATGATGAGTACGATCTTTGGCTGCGCGTCGATGGCGACGGGGCTGCGATTTCTAGGTTCGTGGTGCAGGACTATCCACGCAACGGCACCGTTTTTCCTTTTACGAAATTGAATCAGAAAGAACAGCCCGGTTGGAGATGGCAGAAATATGATCTGAGCTATTGGAAGGGCGACGACATTCACATCGAAATGGCGACGGCGAATGATTCTGCCATTTTGGTTCAGGGCAAAGATCGTTCGTGGTTTGGGATTCGGGATGCGGTCGTTGTCCCCAAAAACACTCCATGGAACAGCGATCTTAACAAGGAATGGTTGCAGCCGATTTTGAAGCGTGCCGAAGCTGATTCGCCGACTTCGATGGTGGAATTTGCGGGCCTGTTGCGACGATCAATCCGCGATGCTGTTGCTGCTTGGCAGCGCAAAGATTTGAGCGACGCCGAAGCGATTTTGTTGGATCAATGCGTGAAGTCGGGCATTCTTGCGAACACTTTGGAATCGCTCGAAAAAGTAGAACCACTGGTGCAGCGGTACCGCCAACTAGAGAGCGTTATCCCCGTGCCGCGGCGAGCACCCGCGTTGGCAGAATGGGCTGGTGCGGATCAGCCGTTGTACCTGCGAGGGGATCACAAGCAGCCTGTCGAGAAAGTCCCACGACGTTTTTTGGAGGCGTTCGATGGCACGCCGTACCAATCCAAACTTAGCGGCCGGCGTGAGTTAGCCGCAAGTGTTTTAAACGAAAGCAATCCGCTGACTTCGCGAGTGATCGTTAACCGCATCTGGCACCATTTGTTTGGTCGCGGAATTGTGGGGACCAATGATAATTTCGGACGGCTTGGGGAGACGCCGACGCATCCTGAGTTGCTGGACTATTTGGCCAGCGAGTTCCGCTCGTCAGATGATTGGTCCATCAAGTCAATGATTCGCCGTATTGTGACCAGCGACACTTGGTGTCAGGACGCAGTATCGTCCGCACCGGCGAAAACCATTGATCCGACAAACAAATTCTATTCGCACTGGTCGGTCACGCGATTGGAAGCCGAGGCGATTCGTGATGCCGTGCTGAGCGTCGCGGGAAAACTAGATGCGGGCATGTACGGTCAAGCCGTGGCTGGGAAATCAAGTCGCCGCAGCGTTTACGTCAAAGTCATCCGCAACGCACTGGATCCGTTCCTGGCTACGTTTGATGCGCCGGTGCCGTTTTCGAGCAAAGGCCGTCGAGACGTGACCAATGTCCCGGCACAGTCATTGCTGATGATGAACGATTCGTTTGTACTGGACGCAGCCCGGAAATTTTCCGGTCGATCTTTCAAGCAAGATGCGATTGACGACGATCGTCAGCGGGTGGGTTGGTTGTGGCGAGAGGCGTTGGGGCGGCGGCCAACTGACGAGGAGATTCAGTCGGCAATCGCGTTCGTGGAGTCTTCCTCAGCGATGTACGGCGAGATGACCGAACACCGCCGGCAATTGCAGAGCGATTTCGATCGACACGATGCGGAATTGCAATCGATCGTGGATGCGGCGGTGAAACGCATTGGGGCCGCTTCGGTTGATTCGGGGTCCACCGATTTGCACCCAATCTCTGAATGGTCATTTGAAAGTTCGGCTGACGACCAAGTGGGGCAACTTGATTTGAAACTGGAGGGATCAGCCTCCATTAGCAAAGGAGCTTTGATACTGGATGGAAACGGATTTGCCAGGACCAGTGCCGTTGTCAAACCTTTGCATGAGAAAACACTCGAAGCGGTGGTTCAGCTGTCCACGCTGGAGCAGGCGGCGGGCGGAGTGATGACGGTTCAAGATTTGTCAGGCACGGTGTTTGATTCAATTGTTTTTGCAGAGAAAGCGAAGGGGCAGTGGTTGTCGGGGAGTGAACATCATCGGCGGAGCAAGTCGTTTGACGGTCAGTCAGAGACCGACGCGGCGAATAAGCCAGTCCATTTAGCGATTAGCTACGCTGTTGACGGGAGGATCATTTGCTACCGCAACGGCCATGTGTACGGAACGTCTTACAAGGCCAGCCGGCAATCGTTTAGCGAAAATGATTTTGAAGTTGTGTTTGGAATGCGACACGGAAAAGCACCCAGCGGGAATCGTATGCTTCGAGGACGGATCTTGCACGCAAGGCTTTATGATCGAGTGCTAACCTTGGACGAGGTTCATGCGGCTGCGATTGAAACCGTCAACGCGATTTCTCCGGAGCAAATCGAACAAACGCTGAGTCGCAGCGAGCTCAAGCGACGGAATGAACTGCAGGTGAGATTGAAGTCGCTTCGATCGGAAATGGCCACGTTGCCAGTGAATGTCGAAGCGAACCAAGCCTGGGTGGATATTGCGCACTCTTTGTTCAACATGAAGGAGTTTATCTATGTTCGATAGAGCATCGGCAGTTTGTCGTCGGCAGTGGCTGGCCCGGACCAGCAGCGGGTTTGGGATGATGGCGTTGTCCGCATTGCATGCTGGTCAGTCCCAAGCCGGTACAGGGAAAGTCCTGCGTGGAAAAGCCAAGAACGTGATCCTTTGCTACATGTCCGGAGGTGTTTCGCACGTCGATTCGTTCGATCCCAAACCGCGACTCAGTCGAGATCACGGTAAGCCGATGCCGATGAAATTGGAACGCACGCAATTCAACAAGAACGGCCAGATTTTTGGCAGCCCGTTTAAGTTTTCACGGCATGGTGAAAGCGGTTTGCAAATCAGCGACCTGTTTCCTGAAATTGCGAGTTGCGCGGACCATTTAGCAATTGTTCGATCCGCGACCTCCGCGGTGAATGAGCATGCGCAGGGCAATTTCCTGGCGCACAGCGGATTTCCATTTCTGGGCCATCCCAGTGCAGGGGCTTGGATGAGCTACGGGCTTGGTTCCGCCAATGAAAATCTGCCTAGTTACGTTGTGCTGCAAAGCGGCGGTGCGGTGGCACCGCACGGAGGTGTGGGGCTTTTTAGCAGCGGTTTTCTTCCGGCCCAACATCAAGCTTCGATTCTGCAAGCTGATGTCGCGGAGGCGGTTGCAAATGTTCGGCCGCAACAACCGCCTGGCTTGCAGCGCCGGCGGTTGGACTTTGTCGCCGAACTGGATCGTCATTTTGCCTCTTCGATCGACGATGCCCATGTGGACGCGTCGATCAAGAATTACGAGACCGCGTTTCGAATGCAGACCGCGGTTCCGCAGTTGTGTGACATTTCCGGCGAAACTGAGTTGACCCGACGGATGTATGGAGTCGACGATGCGGACAAAACGAAAGCAGCCTACGCCCGGCAAGCACTGCTGGCTCGACGGCTGATCGAACAGGGCGTGCGTTTCGTGGAGCTTTCCTGTCTGACTTACAAGATCGGCGCCGGCGGCGCTGCCAACCCTTGGGATCAACATGGTGAGTTGGAAAAAGGGCACCGGGCGATGGGAGGACAAGTCGACCAGCCGATCGCAGCGCTGATTAAGGATCTGGACGCACGCGGTTTGCTTGACGAAACGATCATTGTGTTCACGGGCGAATTTGGCCGCACGCCGTTTTCGCAAGGTTCAAACGGTCGGGATCACAATCCGTTGGGGTTCAGTTTTTGGATGGCTGGCGGAGGTATCCAAGGCGGCACGACCTATGGTGCAACGGACGAATACGGTTACCGCGCGGTCGAGAATCCCTGCACTTTCTATGATCTGTGGGCGACCGTGTTGCATCAGCTAGGGATCGACCACGAAAAACTGACGTACCGCTCTGGCGGTCGCGATTTCCGTTTGACAGATGTACACGGAAACGTGCTCAAAGGAATCCTGTCGTAGCGAGCCGCAACTGCCGAGTGGGAAAATGTTTTCGGCATGACGAACCTGACGCCGCGTTATGTTTCTGTCCGTTTTTGCAAGGTCGTTTTGCGAGAAATTTGCGTCGGACTGCCACGGGAATGGGAAAGCATGCACCGTCCGATTGGTTCTTTGGAGCAATGTCAAAAATCATTAGCTAGGACTGCGGCAAGGTCCGATTCACTCTATAGTGATGGGGAGCTTTATTGTCAGAATGACAACTCAACCAATCACTTTGAGAATCTTGAAAATGAGTCAACTATCCATGCGTTTTGCACCTGCATTTCTGTCCCTCGCTATCGTCTGCCTTGCAAGTTCGGTTGCTTCGGCACACTGCCAAGTTCCTTGTGGAATCTATAGCGATCAGCTTCGCTTTGAACAAATGTTGGAAGACGAGCACACAATTTCGAAAGCTCAGTTGCAAATCAACGAATTGTCCGGTGGCGAAATTGATGCTCAAACGGTCAATCAAATGGGCCGCTGGGTTTCGACGAAGGAAGAGCATGCGACGAATATTCAAAACACGATTGCCGCGTACTTCATGGCTCAGCGCATCAAGACTGACAACCCAAAATACACCGAGCAGTTGGTTGCCGCTCACAAGGTGATGGTCGCTGCCATGAAGTGCAAGCAGTCAGCTGACCCGGCAACAGCCAAGTCGTTGGAAAAATCGATCTTCGAACTCTACAAGGCTTACGAAGGCAAAGAGCCAACGTTTGAACACAAGCACTAAGCTGAACTGAAAAGCGAATCTGGTCGCTGCGACGCTCCCTACCAGGAGCGTCGCAGTAGCTTCTACTCTGCCTGACCGCTGTTGCGATGTCGCGGTAGCGGCCTTTCCGTGAGCTTTCTCAAGTTGCCGTGTTACTTTCCTTCGGCGGCCCATTTTCGCATCAGAGCGATATTGTTGTCGATGATTTGTGCTTGCTCGGGACTTCCTTTTGGACCATGCATGCGGTCCGTGTAGACCTTCATGTCACTGTCAAACATCTCGCTGGACTCCGGCACTTGACCTTGATCGTTGGTTTCTTTCATCCAAACGTCCAGTCGTCCACGCAGCTCTTGTAGCGTCTGCGCGTAGCGTGGGTTGTCCGCTAAGTTGTTGATCTCATGGGGATCCGCCAGCGTGTCGTACAGTTCCTCGTGCGGGCGTGTTTGAGCCATCAGTAGCGATTGAACTTCGTTCAGTTTGCCTTCGCTGTGATACTGCCGCAGGGCAATCAGGATCGCCTTGGCATCTTTGTATGCACAAGGCTGCAGGTACGGACGCTGGGGCAAAAAGTTGCGAATGTATTTGAACTGTTTGGTGCGCACACTGCGCAGGTGGTCGACCGTTTCATCACACCGATCGCGGGCGGCAAAGACGGCTTCGCGAGGCTGATAATCATTCGCCAAAATGTCGCGAGCTTGCATGTAGGACGGAATCGCGATCCCTGCGGCGGCCAGCGACAGTGCCGCGATATCGATGTGTTCCACAACGTCGTCACGAATTTGGCCCGCTGTGATTCCTGGTCCGGCGATGACAAGCGGAACGTGAAGGCCTTCGTCGTACAAAAACTGCTTGCCACGTGCATGGCTGATGCCGTGATCGGTCATGAAGAGCACCAGCGTGTTCTCCAGTTCGCCTTCTTGTTTCAGCCGATCGATCACGTCACCCACCATCGCGTCGGTCATGCGGACCGAATCTAAGTAAGCAGCCCAGTCGCTAACAATGTCAGGATGATTCGGGTAGTAGGGCGGAAGTTTGACAACGTCGGTCGACATTCGCGTGCCGAATCGTTTTTCGGCGTTTGTTGCGACTTGCTCCCAGCCGTCCGAGTCTTTTCCGCGTCGTTTGCCGCCTCGCGTTTGGAACTGAGCAAAAAACGGTTGGCCCTTTTTTCGTCCAGACCAATCATTTCCATCGTAGACCGATTTGTCCCACTCAAAGTTGTAGTCTGTCTTGCCGAGTCTTCCTTTCGCAACGGGCCAACCTGTAACCGAAGTGTAGTAGCCGGCGTCTTGAAACATCTTGGGGATCAGCTGGATCGCTTCGGGCAAATAGATCTTCTTTTGCCCGCGTCCGCTGCGGTGATGGTGCGCACCAATGCTGGTTTGGTACATCCCGGTGATGAACGCCGATCGGCAGGTCGAACAGACTGGCGCAGTGACGTATGCGTTGGTGAACTTCACGCCGCGATTCGCCAAACGATCCACGTTGGGAGTTTGGATTGCGGTTTCGCCGTAGCACGAAAAATTGGCCGACATGTCATCCGGAATGATCCAGACAACGTTCGGTTGTTTCAGATTCGTCGGCGAATCGGGATCTTGCGCTGCCAAAGAACTCGGCAATGACAGAGCAAACGCAAACGCGACAAAGGCTTTCAGCATGGCAGTTAACTCAGATTGGGAAACACGGATAGCTCCCCGAGTATAACGCCGACCACCTGATCGAGTGAATCGATCTAGTGGCGGTGTGCCGCGTCGTTAATCTGTTTTCGGCAACGGCTATTTGCGTTGAACGATGAATGTTCCGTTGTCGGCAACGTCGAACATTGGACGGCCATAGCGATTGCACGAATTGACACCACCGGGACGGAACGTGAAGCCCATCGAAAGATTCCAGGCTTCGTCGTGAAACGATTGGCCTTCGTCTTCGTTGGGATTGACATAGGTCGCACCCGCATTGAATAGCACTTTGGCACCCAGCGGTTGGTTGACGGAGCAGCCCATCACGGTGTTGTCGCCATCGGTGCCGCCCACGAACACGGACCAGTCGCCGTTGCAAGCGAGTTCGCGACGGTAGAATGCGCGGACTTGGTTGAGAGCTTCAAAGTCAACATTGGAGATCAACGACGAACCAGCCAAGTCGCGGACGGCGGTCGTTGACGAATCGGAATTGGTTCCTGACATGAAATGCACGCCAAAGATATTGCAGTTACCTGTATTGAAACTCAGCTCGCCGCGAATTTGAGTCACGTCGCCTTGAAAGTACCAGTCTTCGTTGAGGTAATCAAAGACGACACCGTACTGCAGACCGTAGTCGACGCGGCGAAACAGGCCAGCTGTTAGAAAGATCTGATGACGCGTTTCGTTAGTGATCTTGGAACCAGAAAGGTTGCTCTGTGTAGCTCGCAAACCCAACTGAGCCGAAAGGTCAAAGCCGAGCAGTTTTCGAAGCGATCGCCCCTCGTTGAATCCCTGGTAGAAACCGAACGAACTGCCGGCTCCAACCATTTGAGTCGGATCGTTTGCGTTGATGTTGGCACAGTTCATCGGACCGGTGTAGCCTTGCACGCCGGCAAACAAATTCATGCGATTCCAACCCATGCGTACAAACGGTAGGAACACAGGCAGTCCACCCGGGCAGCAATTGGAAACGCTGGCACATGAATCGCAGCCGCAGTCGGCTTCCATTCCGCAAGACGGGCCCATGAATTCAACGCCGCAACTGCATTCGCCGACGCAGCCGCAGCCAGGTTCCATGATTTCGACGCCACAGCCACAGCCGATTTCGAGTCCACAACCGCAGCTTGGTTCGATCAGTTCGACGCCACAGCCGACTTCGACTCCGCAAGAGGCTTCCATGCAATCGCAAACCGGTCCGCAGCCACCATCGCAGCCGCCACCTAAAAATGAAGTTTGCTGGACGAGCGAACCGTCCAATGGGGCAGGCGGGATTTCGTTAATCGCTTGTCCGTAAGCAGCTTGAGCGATCATCGATTGACGACGGGGTTGGGCCGTGACAAGCCGAGCGTGGCCGACATCGATGCGATCTTGCACGTAAGGAGTCTCAGCCGATCCCGCCAAGCCAGTTGCAGCGGAACGCTGAGTCTGAGGGCGAAGTCGGTTCTGCGCCTCAGCGGTCGCTGGTTGAAATACCGTGCTGGCACAAAAACTAGCGAAAATTACGGTCGCACTCAGGAGTCCAAGACGGCTCTGTCGCGTTATCATAGCGTTGCTTCTTGTAGAACGTTACAAATTCACAATGGGCACGCTTTCACGACGCACCCCCCACATCCGGATAGGCTGGATGTCCAATCTTATTCTTCGGACCGTTACGACCCGCACTATGAACAAACTTTGCGTAATCGTTATCTTTTCACACGCTAGCATTTTGGGTCACGTGGTCGCGTTGCTGCTTTTGGCGGTATTGGCAGCCGGTTCGACGGTCGCAATCGCACAAGAAGCGAAGGCCCCCGCGGAACAAAAGGCAGACCAAAAGAATGACGATGCCAAACCTGTCGTAACGTATCCACGTGACGTGGCCGTCGATGGTGATTCGTTGCTAGTGGTCGATCTTGACCTGCCAGGCATTTGGAAAATTGATGGCGACAAGCAAACGCTTTACGTGAAAGGAACGAAGTTTCTTCGCAAACCAATGAACCGTCCATGGTGCGTGGTGCCGCATCCCGAAGGAGGCATTTTGGTTGGCGATAGCGCGACGCGCGAAGTCTATGCATTTCCAAAAGCCAGTCCAGACGGAAAGCCACTGGCATCCGATTCCGGCACACCCCTGACCAACGGGTACATCGGTATCCCAATGGCCATCGCAGTCAGTCTGGATGGCAAAACCATCTACGTCGGCGACGCGGAAAAACGAGCGGTGTTCTCCCTGCCTATCGGTGGTGGAAAACCGGAGCTTGTCGCGCGAGTCAATGCACGCGGATTGTCGTTTGATGGCGAAGGTTATTTGTGGGCCGTCACGCCGGATGCCGAAGCCGTCTATCGAATCGACACCAAGAACAAAAAAGCGGAAGCCATCATCAAGGAACGCCCCTATCAATTTCCCAGCGGTCTGACTTGGGCAGGCGATCATGGTTATGTCAGTGACGTCTATGGCAAATCGATCTGGAAGTTTACAGCTGATGGAAAAACCGAAAAATGGTACGGCGGCGATGGGCAAGACGCCTTGGGTGGTCCCGTCGGGCTGGCCGTCACAGAGGATGCCGTATTGGTAGCGGACCCTAAGAAAAAACAGACGCTTTCGATCGATCGGAAATCAAAGAAAGTCACGGAGCGAATGCAACCGTAAAGAACTTTGGTGACCAACGGCGTAAAAAGGCAAAACTGCACGCCACCGCTCATGCATTGGGTTATTATCTTGGGTCCATTGATGGTTCAGGTCGAACCATTTTCCCACCTTCCAGTGCGAGTCCCGCCCAATGCTCCGTTATCGTCTGTCTGTTTTGACTGCCGCGTTTGCAGTCGCCACTTTGCTGCTTCCTGTCATTGCCCATGCGGAACTGAAAATGTCGTCCGTGTTTGGCGACCACATGGTTTTGCAACGCGAAAAACCGATCCATGTGTGGGGCTGGACCAAGCCAGGCAGCGATGTCACCGTGAAGTTGGCTGACAAATCGGCGTCCGCGGTGGCTGATGACAAAGGACGTTTTGACGTTTCGCTAGATGCTCTGCCTGCTGGCGGACCGCATCAGATGACGATCGCGGCGGACGAAATGATCGTGTTTAAAGACATACTGATCGGCGAAGTATGGCTTTGTTCGGGACAGTCCAATATGTCCTGGCCGGTCGGCAGTTCAAACGATGCCGACTTGGAATCCCGGGCCGCAAAATTTCCCAACATACGTTTGATCTCTGTGCCACAAGTCGGGACGCAAGACCCGCAGCATGATTTCAACGGCAAGTGGGAAGCGTGTACTCCCGAGACCGTTCCGTCGTTTTCTGCTGTCGGATACTTCTTTGGTCGTCAGTTGCATCAAACGCTGGACGTGCCCATTGGATTGATCGATAACGCTTGGGGTGGTTCGTCTGCCGAAGCATGGGTGCGTCGCGACGTACTGGAGTCATCTGGAAACTTCGACGAACTGTTAGCCAAATGGGACGACACTGCCAAGACGTACGACCACGACAAAGTTCGAGCAGCGTATGACAAAAAGTTGGCCAAGTGGGAGGAGATTAAAAAAGGCGCGCGTCCACGTGAGCCTCGCAATCCACTGGTCGGTCAGCATCGCCCCGCGAACTTGTACAACGGTGTGTTGCTACCCGTGCTCGGTTACACGCTGCGTGGATCGATTTGGTACCAAGGCGAATCGAATGCGGGGCGCGCGTATCAGTACCGCGAACTGTTTCCGTTGATGATCCAAAACTGGCGAGACGATTGGGCGCAAAGCGATTTTTCGTTTTACTGGGTTCAGTTGGCAGACTTTCGCAGCGAAAGTGAGCAGCCTTCGGAGAGTAGTTGGGCGGAGTTGCGTGAAGCTCAGACCATGACGATGTCTAAACTTGCCAATACCGGTGAAGCCGTCATCATCGACCTGGGCGAAGCGTCTGACATTCACCCCAAGAACAAGCAGGTCGTCGGAAAACGCCTGGCACGTTGGGCGCTTGCGAAAGACTACGGCATCGAAGTTCCTTTCCGCAGTCCCACTTACAAGTCGATCGAGATTGACGGCAACAAAGCCGTGGTGACGTTTGACCATGTTGGCGGAGGATTGGATACGTTTGACGTCAATCAGCCGATGGGGTTTGCAATCGCGGGCGAGGGCGGCAAGTTTTTCGAAGCCACTGCCAAACTGGTTGGCAAAGACAAGGTTCAGCTTGTCAGCGACCAGGTCAGCAATCCCAAAGCCGTTCGCTACGCCTGGGCCGAAAACCCGGTTTGCAATGTGCAAAGTAAAGAAGGCTTGCCGATGACGCCGTTCCGCACGGACGACCGTCCTGGAATTACCAAGGGCGTCGTGAAGTAGTGGTGATTTCGTTGATCTGACTAGGGCCTGTTGGAAAGTCCGGTCAACGCTATGACCCAAATCTCGGCGCAATCCATCGCCGATGCGAGCCTCGGTCTACGCCGCGAAAATTGCGGCATAGACCGGCGCGTTGGCGCTCGATTGTTTTGGACAGCGCTCCGATCCTAGAGCTACTTGCTAGACTCCCTCTTTGTTTCAAACGTTGTAAGGTGATTCCCCATGACGAACCAGTCTTTCCTTTCGTTTGTTCTCGTTGCGATTTTGCTGTCGACATCGGCGGAGCAGGCGACGGCGGAATCAAAGTGGCGGCAAGTCGAAATTGACAAAATTAAGATCGGCTATGGAATTGCTATCGCCGATGTGGATGGAGACGCCAAGCCGGATATTGTTCTTGCCGACAAAAGCACGGTTCAGTGGTACAGGAATCCTAGCTGGACCAAGCATGTCATCGCACAGGACCTGACCGAGCGAGACAATGTATGCGTGGCGGCCCGAGACATCGATGGCGACGGCAAGTGTGAAATTGCGATCGGCGGACAGTGGAATTATCGCGAGAGTGTCAAAGACGGTGCGGTCCACTACTTGGTTGCTCCTGAAGATCGAACACAGCCGTGGACGCCCGTTAAACTTCATCACGAACCCAGCACACACCGCATGCATTGGGTCCGCGCTGCGAAAAACGATTATCGTTTGGTCGTCAAACCACTTCGAGGCAAAGGTAGTCGAGACGGAGACGGCGCGGGTTTGAAACTGCTGGCCTATTCAAGACCAGGCGATCCCACGTCGACGTGGAAACACGATGTCGTTTGCGATTTCATGCACTTGTCGCACAATTTCCACCTCGTCAACTGGGATGATGACGTGGACGAAGAAATGATCATCGCCGGAAAAGAAGGAGTATGGCATCTGGATCGACAAGGCGACCAGTGGAAACGCAGTCAATTGACAGCAGCCTTTGCGGGTGAAGTGCGCGATGGTCGGTTACCGCGCGGTGATGGCGCTGACGGCCAAGGCAGCGAAATGATTAAGGCGAAGCGATTCGTTACGACGATTCAGCCGATGCACGGATCGACATCTGCTGTCTACGTTGAACCAGAGCAATCAGGGCAGCCCTGGGAATTGGTCAAGGTGTTGGACGAATCATTGAAGGATGGTCATGCAATTGCTTGTGCCGATTTTTTGGGCCGCGGTAGTGATCAGATCATTGTTGGATGGCGAGCGATGAACGAAAAAGGAATTCCAGGTATCAAACTCTTTACGCCGCTTGATGCTGATGGAAAAAGGTGGCAAGAAGAGCAGCTTTCGGCCGACAAGATTGCCATCGAAGATATCAAGGCCGGCGATTTGAATGGCGATGGCAAAGTCGACTTCGTGGCGGCCGCCAGGCAGACCAAGAACTTGGTAATATTCTTCAACGAAAACTAATCTCTACGATTCACACGTTTGCTCCTGAGCGAAACTCTCTTTTAGATCAATTGAACATGAACCAACCAAATCGTTTTCTTACGACACTATTCCTTTTCACTGTCACGGCGATTGTCAGTTCACAGCATGCCGATGCACAGCAAGACGTTCAGCCTGTGCGAATGGGGTGTGGGATCATGACGTTCGATACGGTTCCCGGCTGGGGGCTTCGTCCTGATGGTAATTCATCGATCGGCCCTACTCACGGCAGCGTTGTGATCGACCAAGAGGGGAACATCTACACCAGTGCCGATCAGGGTGTGTTTGTGTTTTCGCCCGAAGGGCAAGTCATTCACTCTTACCTGGACGCGGATTACCGCAGTCTGCACGACATGGAGATTCGCGAAGAGAACGGAGAAGAGTTCATCTACGGAGCTCGCAACAAGAACGCTGAGGGAATCAAGTTCAAAGTTAAAGGAGGCGACGTTGTCCTCCGGTTGCCTTTTCCCGAAGAATCAGGCTTGGGTCTGAAGCGATTCAACCCAACGGCAATTACCGTGGCAGCGAATGGCGACATTTATCTGTCTGACGGCTACGCAAGCAACCACATTTTTCGATTCGACAAAGACGGCAAGTACCTGAGTCACTTTGGCGAAAAGGGTAACGGTCTCAAGCAGTTCAATACGGCTCACGGAATGACGTTGGATACTCGTTATGAACCGCATCGGCTACTGATCTGCGATCGGAACCACAAACCCAAAGGGCGATTGGTCCACTACAGCTTGGACGGAGAATTTATCGAAGAAGTCATCACGGGGCTCGGCAACCCGACGTCGGTTGCCATCCAAGGAGATTTCGTCAGTGTTCCTGACTTGCAAGGACGTGTCGTGATCCTGGACAAGAGTAACACGATCATGTCTGTGCTGGGACACAACGCCGATCGTAAGCAGGGAGGAAGCTATCGCGTGTTGCAGAAGGATTGGATCGAAGGAGTCTTTAGCGGTACGCATGGTTCTTACTGGGACACCCACGGAAATCTTTACGTTCAGGACTGGAACGTTTCGGGGAGGATCATGAAACTGGTCCGTGCGAAATAACGCCGCGTGTTTACGTGGCCGGGAATTTGGATGCACAGGCTTGCAGCAGTTCAGTGATGGCAGCCTGCAACGCTGGTAGATTGGATCGAATTGCTTTGCATGTGGGATCCGGAGCCGCCCGTTCGATTTGTTCAGCAAGCAAAGCCGTTTTGTCAGCTGAAATGGCTCGGGCTTCACCTTTGATTGTGTGAGCCAATCGACGTGATTTGGTTTCGTCTTGCTCCTCGATCGCTGCGGCCAGCTGGTCAAGCAGTTTGGGGAACTCGGCTGTCGCGACCGTCACGATTTCATTGCGAAGTCCCTGGTCGCCACCCGAAATGGTCAAGCACGCATCCCAGTCAATGACTTTTGCATCTTCGGTGTCGTGGCGCTCGTCATTGGAAGTTTGATCGGCGTATGCCGATGCGGAGATTTCACTTGCGAACCGAGCGAAAGTTCGCGCGAGTTCATCGCGGCGAATTGGTTTGCTGATATAGTCGTCCATTCCGGCTTCAAGGCAGCGACCTCGATCACCACTCATGGCATGCGCTGTCACGGCGACGATCAATACACGACCACCTCGGTCGCGTTCTAATTGCCGTATCTTCTTCGTCGCTTCCAAGCCGTCCATGATTGGCATTTGGACATCCATCAAAATGACGTCAAAATCACCTGACTGCCATAATTCAACTGCCTTTTGTCCATTCTCGGCGACCTCCACGCGGTGTCCCCAATTCGTAAGCAGGCCGACAGCGACCATCTGATTGGCTCTTCCGTCTTCGGCCAACAGAATCTTCAATGAAGGGATCGTTTGCGAGTTTTGATCGGCGACCGCTTCTTTGTCTTCGGCTTCAACGATCGACTCGCCTTTCTGCAGTGAGACGACGAAGTGGAAGATCGATCCGCCGTTCAAATTGTTTTCGACCCACACGCGACCATTCATCGCATCGGCTAAACGTTTGGTGATGGCCAATCCGAGGCCAGTGCCGCCGTATTTCCTTGTCGTCGACATGTCGACCTGCTCGAACGCGGCAAAGATGGCTTCCTGCTTGTCGGCTGGGATACCAACGCCTGTATCACGCACGCTGAATCGCAAACTAAATCGGTCGTTCTGCTGGGAATCCTCGGAATTCAGATTCACCTGAACGGCAATGGCTCCTGACGGCGTGAACTTAAATGCATTGCCGACCAAGTTGACCAGCATTTGCCGCAAGCGATTCCAGTCACCGTGGATTGAATCAGGAACCGCATCATCAACGTGCCACGTCAGATCGATATTCTTGTCACTCGCTCGCGGGTGGAACGGTCGTAACATCGACGCGAGTTCGGCTCGTAAATCGAAATCCTGCGGGTCCAATTCCATCTTGCCCGCTTCGATTTTGGAAAAATCCAAGATCTCGTTGATGATGTTTAGCAATGCGTCTGCCGAATTCAAAACCGTCCGTAGAGATTCTTGTTGCGACGGAGTCAAATCTGTATCCAGCACCAATTCCGTCATGCCCATGATGGCGTTCATCGGCGTGCGTATTTCGTGGCTCATGTTTGCCATGAATTCGCTCTTCGCCTGATTGGCGACTTCTGCTGCTTCCTTGGCGCGCTTGAGTTCTTCGACGGCCGCTATCCGGTCGGTGACATCTTCGGAGATTCCTACTAGATGTGTTGGATCGCCGTCTTCGTTGTAGATCGGGATCTTTTTGGTGTGCAGAATTCGCAATCCTTTGTCGGTCATCAACTGTTCTTCTTCGATGTCCAGCATTTCTTTGGACGCCAACACAGCTCGGTCTTTCTGAGTAAAAAACTCGGCTTCGTCTTTTGGGTAGAGGTCAAAATCGGTGCGTCCAATCAATCCTTCGCGTGATTGCCCCACCAGTTCTTCGCCGGCTTTGTTAAACAAAACGAAACGCAGTTCCTTGGCATCTTTGATAAACAGCATCGTCGGAACGTTGTCGACCACTGAATCCAGGAAACGGTTTGCATCACGCAGTTCCTTGGTCTTCAGCGCGCTGAGTTGTTCCACGCGATTTTGACGATCCAGCAGAACTCGGGTGTAGCCTCCGACCGCAGTCGATAGCAGGACGCCTAGGCATAGGGCAATCAGGGGGAACCGGCTTGTGCTACGTTCCTTCAAAAACTGAGGTGTAGCGATGCATTGAACGGACCACTCGCCAGCGACCTGCAGACGTGACTTGGTCGAAATCTCGTCGTACGCCCTCGGCGTTTTGTCCAGATCGTTGAATCGGATCGTCTGGCTGACGGAATCATAAAACCCGACAAACTGCGGACCGGATTCAGAGCTGGCGTCAGATTGGTACAAGCGCAAATCTACATCATGCGGAAACGCCTCAAACGCGCCGGCGATCATCGCGTCTGCGTCGACGACCGAGATCCCAATTCCCGTCATCTTCGCCAGTCGGTCATCCATCGATGACTGATCGCTGGGCTGATTCATCGTCGGAGTAACAATGGCAATGGTGGCCGATTCAAAGTCACCGACCGGCCAACGAAACGGTCTCGTCGACGCGACGCTGCCGGTGATCAAGGCTCGCCGGATCGCCGAAGCACATTCCGGGATGCTTGCCAGATCGACGCCAATCTGGATTTTGTTTTGGCTTTCGTCGGCAACGAAGAAAATGGGCAGTGAGATGTCGTCGCCAATGACGCTGTTTTCCTCGTCGATGGCCACGACATGGAAATCATCGATGCCTTGTTCGTTCGCAATTTCGGTGGTGCGTTCTAAATCGCGTGCGCTGACCTTGGGGGCCCAGGCCAAAAAACGGGTGCAGTCGCTGATCTCTAAGTGGCGCTGTGCGATCGCGGCGAAACGTTGCCGGTTTTCCAAACGACCGTTTCCCAGTCGCGGCCCGCGGCGAAAGGGCGCGAAAGAGGTTTGGCGAAATGCTTTTTCCAAAACTCGCACGCGGTGCTCGGCGGCGGCATCCAGCTGAGCATTGACCAGTCGGGTCTCTTTTTTTTCCAACACGCGATACGCGACGAGCGAGAGAACGGTTCCGGATGCAATCACGCACAACGCTACGATAAAGGGTATCGACGTCTTGCGGATCGACGGAGTGTCAAAATCGTTCACGTTGTTTTCACTGAGGGGAGCCGATGTCACTCTATCAGATAGTCTACTGGATGCCCGGGGTGGCGGCAAAATTGCGATTCATCCGCTCGCGAGTATGCCAACGTTGGGCTATCGCAGGAAGTCAGATGGCATTCAGTAGACCGAGCTGGATAGATGACGGACGTTCAGCCAACTCGCTTGGATTCAACTGGTTAGTTTTGACTGCCGGGCGGCGCTTCTGTGTGAGTCGGCGCTTCTGTGTGAGTCGGTGCTTCTGCGTGAGTCGGCGATTCACCGTGAGCGCGAATGAGTAGCGTTCCCTGATGGACGGCTACGACAACGGCTTGCTCTCCGACCACCATCATCTGACCATTGCTGGATTTGGCGCGGTACTTTTCATCGCCGACTTTGATTTCTCCGACGGGACGCAGCGGCGACACGACGATACCTTTGCAGCCAATCAAGTCGCGACGTTGCGCCGGATCGCTTCCAGCTACGGTTGCGATGGTTGACTGACTTAATTTCCACTCGTACCGGGCAGGAAAGCCAAGCACGAACTGCTGGGCGATGGCCAGGATTGCGAAGCCGACGAATCCGGAGACGGGTAGGTCGACGATGATGCCGACGATTATCAGTGCGATGACGACGACCATCACGAGCCAAGTTGCGATGCTGGCGAACCAGCCGACACAGAAAAACAGCCCAAAGACGAGACCTAGGCGTACTGAGACGCAGAAAGCATTGAAAAGGCTTCGAGCAAGAATGTTTTGCCGCGATCCAAACAGCCAGCCTAAAACACCCGCCAGCACAGCGAAGTAAAGCGTGCATGCCATCGCAACGTCGCGGGAGAAAATTGTCTCGGGCATTCGCTGCGATGGTGGCGAGAGATTTGATGGGATGTGAAATTCGCGAAGTCGTTGAGCAACTTGCTGCTACTGATCATATCCGCCGAGTCGGGAACGTCGTAAGATTGTCCGTGCGACATTGTCTGCTACGACCAGAAAACATGAGTTTCGCGTGACGCCCCCTTCACTTCAATTGACACTCAGCCGTTTTGTCTGACCTAGCTAATTCCGATATCGCCGAGCCCGACCAGCCCCCTGCTGGTTGGCCTGCGCCAAGATCTGCCTACATTCACGTGCCTTTCTGTCGTCACCGCTGTGGTTACTGCAATTTTAGTGTGGTTGCCCAGCGAGATGATTTGATCCAGCAATACCTGGAATCAATCAACGCGGAGCTGGCTGGATTGGGTAGGCCGGAGGTCGACACAGTGTTTATCGGCGGCGGAACGCCGACGCATTTGGCGACACCGCAGCTTCAGCGACTGATGCAGATTGTGGAGCACCGGTTTGCGATCCAGCCGAACGTCGAATGGAGTATGGAGGCGAATCCGGAAGACATCTCAGCCGAAAAACTCGCGGTCATGCGAGACTCTGGCGTCAATCGGCTGAGCCTGGGAGTTCAATCTTTTAGCGACGGCAAACTGCAGCTGTTAGAACGATCGCATCGCGGCATCGAAGCTGAGGAAATCATTCAACTTGCTGCCGGCGCGATCCCCAATATCTCGATCGATTTGATCTTTGCCGCCCCCAAAGAAACCTTGGCCGAGTGGACGGAAGATCTACAAAAAGCATTTTCGCTGCCCATCGCACACTTGTCGACGTACGCGTTGACTTACGAAAAAGGCACGTCGTTTTGGACCCGAGCTCGCAGTGGCAATTTGTCGGCAGCGACCGAGCAACTGGAAGTCGACATGTACAACGCGGCGCGGCAGGCAGCGAAGCAGTCCGGTTGGGAGCACTACGAGATTTCTAACTTTGCAAAATCGGAATCGCAATGTCGGCACAACTTGGCGTATTGGCACGGTCGCGGTTGGTATGCCGCGGGGCCGGGAGCGGCGTCCTTTGTCGGTGGTCACCGTAACGTGAATCATCGCAGCACAACGACTTACTTAAAACGAATGGCCGCTGGGCAAGACCCTGTCGCTGAGTCCGAAGCCATTTCGACGGTTCAGTATGCACGCGAGCTGGCGGCGTTTGGTATTCGCATGCTAGCGGGCATCGACGTGGTGAAACTGAGCCGTGAAACAGGAGTTGATTTGGGTGACGAGTGTCGCTTGGGAATCGAAGAAGCAACTCGTCACGGTTGGCTGGCAGCTAGCGACGGACGGATGCGTTTGACGCAGCAAGGCGTTTTGTTCGCTGATTCGGTGGCCGCGTGTTTTTTGAGCGACTAATGAGCGGCGGGGCAGAATCGATGCTGCACGGTTTGCTTCTAGCTGGCATGCCACTCGTTTCGATCTGTTAATCTTTGCGGCTTACGCAAAAAGATTCAATTGTGCCGGTTACGTTGCCGATACTTCAAGGGATTACCCTTCTGATGGTCACTTTGGATCTCAAAAATGTTCGTGGCACGTTCGCTTTGCTTCGCTTTAGTTTGTTCAGCTCTCATTAGTCTTACCGGATGTGTTGGCCCCATGGCCCGCGGTCCGCTGGGCGGATGCTGCGGCCCTGCCAGTGCATCCCACAGCGATGCTTGCACCGGTTGTGGTGAGCTGTACGTCGACCCGTGGATCAATCATCCAGCGGATTGCGTCGATCCTTGCGATACGTGCGGCAATTTCAACGGACAGTCTTGTGGCAAGTGCCGTCCAATCTTTGGCGGCATTCGCAGTCTTTGGGGCTACCGTTGCGGCGACGACTGCGAAGAGTGCGTTGGACCAGTTTGTTTCAACGGCCGATGTGGTGCTCTGAACGGCGGCGGTGGATGCGGCTGTGACGGAGGTTGTAGCGGCGGATGCGACGGAGGCTGCGATAGCGGCGGATGCAGTTGCGGATCCGAAGTCGTCGGCCCAAGCTGTGGATGCGAAGCTGCCTGTGGCTGCGAACCGTCTTGTGGGTTTGAGCCAGCTTGTGGATTGGAAACCATTCATAGCGGCGAAGTTCTGTACGGCGACAACGGTGGCCAAATAATCAACGAAGGCGAGTACATTGTCGAAGGACAGCCTACTCCGCATCGAAGTGTCGAAATTCAGCCGGCTGATCAACCGTACAAGCCCGAGCGATCGCGCAAGATTTTCAACCCGCGACCTCGCGTTGCCACCGGTGATGGCCGTAGCGTAGGCTACTAAGCGGCGGCCAACTAGAATTTGCTAGGCGCTGCGGTTTCGGAACATCACTTGGATTTTGCTGATGCAGATCTTGATCGTCACCCATGCACCGCGTGGATCGACGAAAGGGAATCGCATCACAGCGGATCGGTGGGCAAGATTTCTGACGCAAGCCGGGCATTCGACACGGATCGAAAACGGTCTGGTCGAAGGTCAGTTTGACCGCCTCTTGGCATTGCACGCGACCCATTCGTCCGACGCAATCGCTCGTTTCCAACAAGTGTTTCCCGATCGCCCGGTCATCTTGTGTTTGACGGGGACAGATCTGCATCGTGATTTACAAGGGAAACGCGGTGAACAGGCGAAGCGAATCGCAGCGGATTCGATTCGGCGATGTAGCAAGCTGGTGCTGCTGGAGCCGGAGGGAATCCGTCATCTTCCCAGTGAAGCGGTTACCAAGGCACATGTTGTGTTGCAGTCGGCTGTGGCGGTGTCCAAAGAATTACGAACGGCATCCAGTACCGGTGCCACCGATCTGTGTGTGATCGGTCATCTCCGCGATGAAAAGGATCCTTTTTTAGCAGCGCGAGCTTCACGCCGATTGCCAGCGAATTCCAGGATTAGAATCACACACATAGGAGCGGCGCTGAATCCGGAAATCGGCGACGCAGCACGCGAGCAAATGCGGACTGCGCACCGCTATCAATGGATCGGTCCGTTTTCGCACGCTCAGACTCAACAGCGTTTAGCGTCTTCCAACGCGATGCTTTTGACTTCAAAAATCGAAGGTGCCCCAAGCGTGATCTCCGAAGCAGTGGTGAACTCGGTGCCAATTCTGTGCACAAGGATTCCAGCGACTATCGGTCTGTTGGGCAGCGATTATCGCGGTATGTTCGCAGTGGGTGACGAAGTCGCTCTGGCAAGTGATATGTCACGGCTGGAGAATGACGCGAGCTTCGCCCTTGAGCTGACTGTAGCCGTGAAGGCTCTGGCGTTTAAGTTTCAGCCAGCGGTGGAGCAGGCTGCGCTGGAAAACTTGATTCGGTAAACGCTAGTGTTACGTCGGCCAGAATTGCGGCGTGTTGCGAATGCCAGGCTCAAGGCAGAAATCGCGTCCGACTTAGATGCGGAAGAACAATCGGTTCCGATAAAGATAGAAACAGAACAACCATAACACGACGAACAGCAACGTTGCTTGGATCATCGGACCGTAGGGGCCTGCAAAGAGTTCTTTGCCCAGATACGTTTTCAAGTTCGCATTGATTGTCGATTTAAACAGCATCGACATCAGGTACATGGCAAGTGAATTCATGCCGACTACCACCAGCGGAAAAGTCCAGCGTCGGTAGCCTTTGATATCGACGATCCAATACAACAATGCTTGCAGCCAGATGACGTACGCACCACTGAGCAAGACCCATGACGGCGTCCAGATCTTTTTGATGACGGGACAAACGGTGTAGCTGGCGATGACCGCCAGAACCATCAGGATCAGGCCACCGGTTACCATTTTGCGTAGTTTGTCGTGGTCGCTTCGATCGCTTTTAAGCAGCGTCCCGACAAGAACACCCAGCAGCATCGTGACAGCTGCTGGTATAAAGTTCAGCGTGGTGTAGCCGGCCTGGTGAGCACGGATCGGTTCTTCGCCGCCGACTAAGAAGTTCAGTAAACTGACGTCGGCGTGGGAGGCAGCGTTGAACTGCAACGCGTAATGTTGGCTGACACTCTCAGGGGTCGACAGCGATTGAACTTGCTCTTTGGCTGCCGTGGACAGAGCGTCGACTGGAAAGTTCAACAGCCAAGCCGTGTACGCGACCAGCACACCGGCACCGACGGCTAGTTGTGTTTTGACGCTACGACCGAGCAACAAGTAAACGAAGAAGTAGCCCAGTCCGATCTGGGCCAACACATTGGTGAACAGGCGGTTGGTCGCTAATCCGCTGGACCGCGTCTGTAGATAGACTCCGATGATCACGAGCACCATTGCTCGGATGAATGCATGCCAAGCGAGCTTCTTGTCGCTGTGACCACGGGATTTACGGCTGAAGTAGGAATAGGGCATCGCCACGCCCACCATGAACATGAACGCTGGCTGGATCAAATCCCAGAGCGCACATCCAACTACATAGAACTGACTGTTCCACAGAGGGTGGCTGTTGTGAAAAGCGAGCCATTGCCAAATTTGACCGGCCCAGGTTTCGGCCTCGATGCCTGAGGCGTAGCCCAGCTTTTTAGCTGTGACAGCCACTGCGAATCCATTGATCGCCAACATGCACATTACCAGCCCGCGGTACGTGTCCAGGGAAACGAGCCGCGTGGCAGTACGATCCTGAGATTCGCGGTTCAATGCAGACTCGTTGGCTGGCGAAATCGGTCAGCTGAATGGCGCGAGTATATCAGGGGTGAGACCGGTTTGAGTGCAATCGATGACGAACGTTGGCGATCATTACTCTGGCGGCTTGTCGTACTGGTTGGGGCCTAGCTGTACCGTTTCGGTCTCGCCACTTTCTAATTGAAACGTGACAAGCAAATCCGATTCGATCGTTTTGGATTCTTCTTCGCTGAGCGTTTCCGTGACATGGCGTTTGCGCAGTTCCACGTCCAAGTATTCGATGACTAGCTTGGAAGCCACGCCGGAGACGATCAGAAAGACTGCTAAGACACGCACGCCAGGCGCGGGAAGCGTCACCACGCGTTGCCCAACCAAACATGACACGATCGCGTATCCCCGCAAAGCCACCGAAGCCGTCTCCAATGTTTCGGTGTCCAATTCGTCGACAGCATTTTGCACGTCTTCGGTCGAACATCCGGTCGCGGGGATCGCTGTGGCGCCTAGGAGGAGCATCAAGTGGCGACGCGATAGATTCTTAGACATCGACCAACTCAGTGTTTGGGGGGGGCTTGGAAAATGACTCTTGATACACGCAATCGCGGCGGATGCTGGCACCGGCATGAAGCAAATGCTGCACTGCCCGCGCTACGCACCTCGCATGCTATGACCGAAACGGAGTGTTCTGACCTTCAAAGGCCAACAGGCGGAGGTGTAATTCGTTGGCTCGTCGTTTTTCGAGTTGCAGCAGAATGTGCCGTTCAACGAACTGTGCCAAGTTGTCGAGAGCCTGTAGTTGAGGTTCTTTGGGCGTACGTTCGTCGAAGTCGGTCACGCCGACGGTACCGATGACAATCCCTGACGGACCGCGGAACGGAGCACCAGCGTAAAAATGCCGTTCGATTCCGGTTTTAAGAAACGGCAGTGCCAGCAGTTTTTGATCGGCAAACATTTCGCCAATCCAAAACGGCGCGTGGCCTTCGACAACCAACGAGCACGGTGTCGATCGTCGCGCCCATTCGCGCTGCGGCAAGTTGTGCGCGCCTTTGTAAAAAATGTCGTCATCACCAGCGATCGACACAAACCCACAGTCAGCCGAAAAAAGAGTGGCTGCGATCTGAGCCACTTGATCCATCGCTTCGTCGGGCATTGAGTTGCGAAGCCCCAGGGCGTCCAGTTCTGCGATGCGAGCTTCGACCAGAGCGTCTTCGTTGCCGTATTCTTCGACGTCAATCGTACCTCGCGTTTCGTACTGCACCCACGAATCGCGAATTGCCTCGTCTTGCGGACTGACTTCTTCCACCATGAAGTCGATGTCTCCGATCGTCAGCGTATCCGAAGCGGCCAGGCAGACTGGCGTGCTGATGCGTTCGCCGTTGACAAAGGCGCCGTTGGCGCTGCCGCAGTCTTCCACAATCACGGCGTCTTCGTCTTGGCTCAATCGGACAACCAAGTGCTTGCGACTGACTTGCTGGTGATTGATGACGATGTCGTTGCTGGTTGCTCGGCCAACTGACATCAAAGGTTTTGCGAGGTAGTGAATAGTACCTACTTCGCGCTCGTTGAGCTGAACTAATCGGAGAGGATTCATGTCAATCGATAGCCTCGCAATCGATCGGATTCGTTAAACACATCACGAGAACTTTGGGAACGCTTCAGAAAGGAGTGATGAACTACGAACGATAGTTTACTTGCTTTTTCAAACACGTGTATGCCCACTGTTTTTGTGAACATACACGCATTGGTGAACGAAATTATGAACGTTCGACAGCAGATGTAAACCAAGGCATCGCAATAATCGCTCGCGATGTTTGGATCATCCGGAGTATCGCGCGGGCTACGCAGATGTGCTAGCTACAGGGACGTGCTACTTTTGAGAACGGGAACCAAGAGGGCAAGTACGACGCCCAGCACCAAGATGGCCATCACGAGCAGCATGATGGGTTCCAGTAACCGCACAAACAGGTCCAAGCGGCGAAACGTACGCTTTTCCAAGTTGTCGGCGATGTCCGGCAAAACATTTTCCAATGAGTTGCTTTCTTCGCCAACACTGATCATTTCCACGACCGACATAGGAAAGTGTCCCGACGCTCGTAATGGCGAAGCCAACGAGTCACCGCTGCGAATGTTTTCGCTGGCATCAGCAATTGATTTGCTCAACAAACGATTACCCGCAGCGGTGCGACTGATTTCAAGCGATTTTAAGATGGGCACACCGTTGCCCAGCAGTGTTCCTAGCACACGGCAAAATCTTGCCACGGCTAGATTCATCAGAATGTCGCCCAGCACAGGAATCTTTAGCTTCATGCGATCGAACCATTCCATGCCAGCTTCGGTCTGCAGCTGTACTTTTAAAGCAACAAAAGCGGCCGCGATCGCCAGTACCGCGATCCATCCGTAGCTGGCGAAGTACTTGCTGAACGTGAGCAACGCTTCGGTCATGGCCGGCATGTCGCCGTTTTGACGAAGTCGGTCGAACATTGAATCGAACTTCGGCACAAAGAAGACCAACAGCGCGACCAACACCACGGAACCAACCGAGAACAAAAAGATCGGGTAGGCCATCGCACTGACAGTTCGGCCTTTCAAATCTTCCTGGAGTTCGGTGAAATCGCCTACTCGATCCAATGCGTCTTCAAGAAATCCGCCTTCGGATCCAGCGCGAACCATGTTGGTCGCCATGTCCGAAAAAACTCGCGGATAGCGTGCCATGGTGTCACCCATTGGCTCGCCGTCTTCGACGCGAGATTTGATGTCGTTGATGATCTCGCCCAAGGCGGGATTGGAGTTCTGTTCGCCCAGTACGGTCAGGGCGCGAATCATCGGGACACCGTTACGCAGTAGCGATGCTAATTGCGAATAAAAGATGGCCATCGTCTGGCCTTTGACCTTCTTGCTGCGTCCGACAATGCTAGCCATGCCGCCGGTTTTGGTCGTGTCTTTGACGTCGACGGGAAAAAGCGCCCGATCGGACAACATCGCCGTGACTTCGCGTTCGTTAGACGCTTCGATCGCACCGGAGACTTGTTTGCCCGACATGTCGCGGGCGGTGTAAGCATAGGTTGGCATCGTTTAGAGAGCCTCGCCCTTGGTGACTCGCAGGACTTCGTCGATACTGGTGTCGCCCGTGATCACTTTGTCCCAAGCGTCCATTCGCAACGTCCGCATCCCGTTTTCGACGGCCGCTTTGCGAATGTCCCAGCTACTGGCGCGGACTTGAGCCATTTCGCGAATCGTGTCGTTAGCGACCAACAATTCGTAAATACCCATTCGCCCACTGTAGCCCACTTGTCGACATTCACGACAGCCGACGGCACGGTACAGTTGCGCGTCGCCAGCGAGGTCCCAGGGAAAGTCTTTGGGAGTATCCGTTTTGGCGGGCGTATATGGTTCACGACAATGTTTGCAGAGTCGCCGAAGCAAGCGTTGGGCCATGACGGCTTCGACAGTACCGGCGACCAAAAACGGTTCGACGCCCATATCGCCCATCCGCGTAAATGCGCCGGCAGCATCGTTGGTGTGCAGCGTACTGAAAACAAGGTGACCTGTGAGCGACGCTTGAATCGCATTTTCGGCGGTCTCCAAATCACGAATTTCACCGACCAGGACGATGTCCGGGTCATGACGCAGGATGCTTCGCAGTGACGCGGCAAAGGTCATCCCGATCTTGCTGTGAATTTGAATTTGATTGATGCCGTCAAGCTGATACTCAACCGGGTCTTCGCAGGTGATGATCTTGGTCTCAGGCGACCGAATCTGCAGCAGGCTGCTGTAGAGCGTCGTCGTTTTACCGGAACCTGTCGGGCCGGTGACCAGAATGATGCCGTGCGGTAGGCCAATGATTTCGCTGAAGCGTTCGAAGATGGGCTTGGACATTCCAAGGCCCGCCAAGTTGAACACCATCGATGATTTGTCCAACACACGCATGACCAAACCTTCGCCGTGGATCATGGGGATCACACTGACACGAACATCCACATCGCGTCCACGAACTCGCAGTTTGATTCGCCCGTCCTGGGGTAACCGTTTCTCCGCGATGTTCATGTGAGCCATGATTTTCAAGCGGCTGATGATCGCGGCTTGAAAGCGATTGATTTCTGGCGGGACCGGTTGCGGGTGCAAAATACCGTCGATGCGATAGCGAATGACCAAGCCATCGGATTGCGATTCGATGTGAATGTCACTGGTCCGCGTATTGACCGCTTCGAGCAAAATTTCGTTGACCAGTCGGACAACGCTGGCCTCTTGGACCATTTCGCCAATTTCGCTGTTGTCGATTTCTAAATCGTCCAGCAGCTCAAGTTCGTTTTCCTCTTCTTCCTTGGCAGCCAACAGGCCTTCGACTGTCTCGCTACCGACGCCCAAATGCTGCTTCATCAAGCGAGCAATTTCGGAACGTTCGGCGACCACGGGGACGATGTTCTTGCCCGTCGCCGCGCTCGCTTCGTCCAGCGGGTACAGATCCAACGGGTCGGCCGTCGCAACCACGATCGAACCGTCTTGCAATCGAATCGGAAACAGCGATTGCCGATAGATTAGCTTTTGCGGAAAGCCTTTGAGTGCATCAAGTTCGACTTCGATGGTCCGCAGGTCGACGTATTCCAGGCCCACTTCTTCTGCCAACGCAGCCAAAGCATCGGCCTCTTGGACATATCCCAATTCGACGGCCGACTGAATTACGTTGACAGAATCATTGTTGCGGCTGGCTTCAAGTTGTTCGTCCGTCAAAAGTCCACGGCGTCTTAAGATGTCGCCAGCGTGCATGATCATGTTTGCTTTTCTAGTTGCGTTGGTAGGGCCGTGATTGCATCGGGCATTTCGTGGGTCGAGCCCGGCAATGGTCGGACGATGCTGTTGATTGGCAACACTGTGAACTGACGTCGCAGTTGCTGAGCATCGAATTTGGTTTTGGACTGTCGACTCCATTATCCATGGGCGTCGTGCCGCCATTGTACTCCGTGTTTGCTGTACGGGTTTGAGAGTAGGCGTTTATCGCCCGCCGCCTCCGCGTCCACCACCTCCGCCAGGTGCTCCACCGCCTCCGCCTCCGCCTCCGCGTCCACCAGTAGCTCCGCCGCGTCCGCCACCAAATGCTCCTCGAGTGCCCCCGCCCCCGCCCCCGCCACCGCGAGTGCCTCCGCCGCCGCCCATTCGAGCACGCATTGCTTCGATGAATCGAGTTCTTGCTTCGTCGGTCGGCTGCGCAGCTGTGCTGCCTGCCGCAGTTGTCGTGCCGCCGGATTTGCCAGCGTCACCGGATTTGGAGACTGATTGTCCCAGGGTGGCTTCCAGGGCTTTGACCAAAGCGTCCGCGTTAACATTTCCGGGGACAGCGATTGCGACCACTTCTTCTTTCTGGGCCTGACCGCCTTCGTCGAGTGCTTCGACCAAGAAGCGGACTTCTTCAAAGTCCTGCGGGGTGGCTGTCACGATCAACGAATTGCTTTTTGCATCCACGGCGATTGTGATTTTGGAGGGTTCGCTAGTCGCACCGGATTGTCCGCCGCCACGTCCTCCGCGACCGCCGCCGCCACGTAAGGCTGCGATGAAATCTTGCGGTGATGGCTGTCCGCCGCCTCCGCCACGGCCGCCACCACCGCCGGACTGTTCAGCACCGGCCATGCGGTCCGCGAAGACTTCTTTGACGGTTTTGGCAACGTCTTCGGCACTTTGGTAAACAACCGGAATCAGCATCGGTTTTGATACCAGTTCGATGTCCTCGGGGCTTTCCATGCGGTCCACTTTCTCCAAGATCTGTTCGATCATGGCCAAGTCGATCGGGTTGGCTTGGACAAACAATGCGTTCAGCCGTGGGTCCGCGGTAATGGTCACCGAACCGGTCGACGTCAAAATGTTCTTGGATCCGCCAGCGTCACCACCGCCGCCACCCGCTGCCATGCCCATCAGGCCACCGAGCATTCCGCCGGCGCCTCCCATCAACGAATCGCCCATCGACGACATCGTTGACTCGGCACCGCCCAAGATCGCGGCAACCAATTCTGCGGTCACGTCGGCCTTGGTGTATTTCAGCCAAAAGATGGTCGGCAAGTCAGACGTTGCTGCAGTCGGAGGCGCGAAGCGTTCGAGTAACTGCTCAAACGCATCAAGAGCCTCGGTGTCTTCCGAAGCGATTACGATGCCTGCGGGCGTCATCTGAACGATGATGTCGTCCTTTGCACCCGGAATAACGACTCGCTGTGTTGAAGCATTTGTCTGAGTACTGGTCGCGGGAGCGTCGTTTTCGCCGACAAGATGATAGTCGTAGGTATTGGCCCGACGTGCGTCCAACGCTTCTTCATTTGCTCGAGCCGCTTTCTCGCGGTCCACATCACGAAACAGTTTTCGTTCTTTGATGCCGTTGCGACTTTCGGTTCGGCTCCCATTGGAGGGCGAAAAGGTGCGAATTTGGTTTTGGCGTCCCGTGATCGGCCACAGCGACTGAACTTGGTTGACCGCATCCATTGCCGAAGAACCGGTGTACGGCAACACGCGAACTTTGCCATTGAGTTGCCCCAGTTCGTCTTGTCCCTCGAGGCCTTCGATCAGCTTTTCCACGGCCGCTATTTCGTCCGTTGTGCCGCGAATCCATAGCTTGCCGGTCACCGGGTCGCCGTCGACGGTAGGGCCGTCGCCGCCTTCTTCGGTGATGCCAAAATACTTGTTGATCGACGCGAGTGCTTGAGCGGGATCAAGTCGACGTAGCGTCAGCACTTTGAAATCTTCGCCGTTGCCTTCCATCTGCGCGACGATGCGAGTGATTTCTTTTTGTGTATCGGGGCGTGCCAAAGCGATAATCGATTTTGTTGATGGTTCGATTGCCACGCGGGCTTCGGGCGTTCCTTGGAGCAACGTCTGGAGCACGTCGAACACGGCCGTGATATCGGCGGTCTTGATCGGGTGAGTCTGCAAGATCGGTTTTTGGATCTCGGTTCCTTCATCGTTCGCCGCGATCGCCAATGCCTTATCAGCTTTTTCGATAATGCCTTTCAGAATCGTGACCTTGGCGGGCAGTCCCGTTGCGAAGACGCGATCGCCGTACACGTTGACGGAAATCTTGATGTCGTCACTGACGTTGACGCCGGGTTCCAGGTTCAGCAAAGGACGAGCGAGTTCGAGTAATTCGTCCGCACCACGATGCTGCAGTGCGATTTCGATGACTTCGTCAGCCGATGCTTCGACCATCTCTCGGATCGCGATCAAGCGGGAAGCGGTTTCGGTCACTTTGGCTTGCCGGGCACTGTCCAACACGATGACGCGACCCGACGGGCCGATCAACTGCGGCAATTGTTCTTTGGCTTGTTCAGGTGTCATGCTTCCGAGCGAAAACAGGCAGCTGACGATTTCGCTGCGACCGCGATTGTCCAGTTCTTTCAACGAAACCAACTCAGCGATCTCGCTGATGTATTTCGATGCGTTGTCGGCTTCCAAATCCACGACGAACAACAGGCGGCCTTTCCGCACCAATGCATAGCCACGATCCAGCAGCAGTTGGTTCATCAGATCCAAGCCTTCGGAAACCGAATAGGTTCGAGTTGGATCGCTGAAGTTCACACTGCCTGCGGGAGCTTGATCGATCTGAAGTGCCAAGTCGGCTTCTTCGGCGATGTAGCTCAGCACATCATTCCAGCTGGCCCCAGAAAAATTGAAACGCAGTTCCGGGGCAGCCTTTCGCGAATCGGCCAAAGGAACGTCCATCTGGGCGTTCAAGATTCGCGCGGCTTCGGCAGGAGTCACGTCCGCTGGATTGGGGAGCGGCTTGGATTGGCCTGTGACGTCGGCAACCTTTTCTGTCGCCGTTTGGGTGCCGGCTTCTTGAGCAGAGGGTTTTTCGGCTGCAGCGTTTTCGACCCCAGCAGCTTGCTGTGCAAACACGTCGTGCGAATGAAGGCTGGCGACCGAACAGGATCCGATCAGGCAAGCGAGTGTGAAGAGTCGTTTTTTATGATTCATATTGCTTGGGAACCACGCCTTCGTGGGAGGCGTCTGTGGTTGGCTAGTGTGCGGTGAATCGAGAAGAGGACAAGGCAGCAATCGAGCGTATTTGTGCCGTTCCCCCATAGTAGTTTGCCCAGCAAGGCGTGCCGCTAAGAGTTTGGGACGGTTGGCTCGGTTATTCCCAAGCATACGTTCACACTTCGTTTAACCCCTTCAAAGAGGCGAAGTTCTGCTGCGGAAAGCCGTCCTTTGTGTAAAAAGCTGGTGATCAGGGATCGATGCGACCGGAAATATCGGCCCAATACCCGCTTGGAATGGTCACAAGGGTAGTCGGGGGCGGCCATCTTGGCCGGGAAAGTGCCAATAAAGCGGTGCGATTTCACAGCGACGACAGGTTGTCTGCAGAGCAGCGAGCTTGCGTTTTGGCCGGCCTCTGCTGGTTCAAACGCAAGTGTTCTGCAAATTATCGCCAGTTTTTGAATCTGCAAATCTTGGGAGAATGCGTCCGCGATGTTAGGATTTGCGGCAACGCGGGACACCGCGGCTTCCGCTCATTCCACTGTGAACTTTTCGTGACCATGCTGCAAAAGCAAAAGAAACTGATCCTGACCGAAGCCCAGCAGGACTCGATGCGCCTGGCCGGGAAAGCCAATGCCGAGTTGCTGGACTACTTGCGACCTCATGTAAAAGCCGGAATCACTACTGGTGAAATTGATGACATGGTCAACCAATGGACGGTCAATCGAGGCCATCGGCCGGCCACTTTGGGTTATCAGAACTATCCCAAGAGCTGTTGCACCAGTATCGATGAAGTGATCTGTCACGGAATTCCCGATGACTACGTGTTGCAGGACGGTGACATCGTCAACGTCGACATCACGACGGTCGTTGATGGGTGGCACGGTGACCAAAGCGAAACGTTTTTGATCGGCGATGTCTCGGACGAAAAACGCGCCGTGACGCAGTGTGCGTTCGACTGCTTGTATATGGCGATCGATGCACTGACTCCCGGCTGCCGCGTCGCACGGATCGGCGAGACGATTGTGCCGGAAGCCAATCGCCGCGGATTTTCTGTCGTTCGTGAATACGTTGGGCATGGGTTGGGACGACAGTTTCACTTGGATCCATCGATCCCTCACTTTGCCAATCGCCAAGCACGCATCGACCGACTCTACCCCGGCATGTGCTTTACGGTCGAACCGATGATCAACGCGGGTTCGCGATTTACAAAAACCGATAAGAACGATGGTTGGACGGTCCGGACAAAAGACTCGCGTCCGTCCGCCCAGTTTGAGCATTCGATTTTGATGACCGAATCGGGGCCTGAGATTTTGACGCTCACCACGGATGGCCCGAGAAAAGGCCACCAGTTTTAAGCCTGCCATCTGCCGCAAATCGCGATCGGAACCGCTATCGCGTGCGCACGTTTGGTCAAGCTGCGATCTGTATCACCAGCCAGGTTGCGCCAGTGGCGTCGCGCCGGCTGAGTTACTTTTACCAAGCTACATTGGCACCTTTACTTTGGCAGGTAATTCCTGAGAAACGTGTGGCTTTGAACAAGCGAACGTTTCACGCTTTGTGGCGATCCTTCGTAAGCTCGGTCTTCGACTTCGACGCAGACCGGTCCGGCGTATCCTGTATCAGTTAGCGTCGAAAAGAATTTGCCCCAATCGACGTCGCCCATTCCAGGCAACTTCGGCGTGTGATACTCGTTTGGGTTCGCCAAGATCCCAACGCGATTCAACAGGTGCTGGTCGACGCGCACATCCTTGGCATGGACGTGAACCAATCGGTCTTTGAACTCGCGCAGTGGCGCCAGGTAATCCATCTGCTGAAAGATCATGTGCGACGGATCGTAGTTCAAGCCAAAGCACTGGCTGGGAATGTCGTCAAACATTCGTTGCCAAATGGCCGGGCTATGAGCCAAGTTCTTTCCACCGGGCCATTCATCATTGGTGAAAAACATGGGGCAATTTTCGATTCCCACCCGCACGTCAGAAGCTTCGGCATGATCGATGATGGGTTTCCAAGTTTCCAAAAATCGCGGCCAGTTATCGTCCACGTTCTTGGTCCAGTCGCGTCCGACGAACGTGGTCATGCGTCCGACGTTCAGCTGAGCAGCAGCCGTAATTACATTGCGAATCTGTTCCACGGCCTGCGTCGATTCTGCTTCATCGGGCGACAGAGCATTGGGGTAATAACCGAGCGCACTGATCGAAACGCCATACTTGGCTGACAATTCGCCAATCGAATCCACCGTGCGCTCGTCCAGCGTCGACGTGTTGATGTGAGTGATCCCCGCGTAACGGCGAGACGATTTGCCGGGCGGCCAACACATTACTTCGACACAGTCGTAGCCAATGTCCGCTGCGATCGCAAAGACTTCTTCAAGCGTTTGCTCAGGCAAAATTGCGGTGACAAATCCAAGTTGCATGGTTAGGGATTCCTGTTGAACGGACGTAATTCTTGACTGGTTCGTTACACGCTAGTGCTGCGAGCAGGTGGAAGCGACGAAGTTTAACCAGCATCGTATTCGGTTTGAATAGTCGTCGGGGGCCGGCTGGGCATTCAAGTGTGCTGCGTGCGAAGTCATCCCGACGCGGAATTGCATGCAGGTATGCGTCGCCGAATTTGTCTCTCGATCACTTGCCAGAACTTGAGTTGCCAATTTGGTTCAGGTGCTGCACCAAGGCAATCCCATTGGCAAGGCGTTGGCCGCCGCGGCCGCCGTGTTCGGTCGCTTGGGCTGTCAGGTTTTGGCTTTTCAAATACGAATCCAAAGTCGGATGCTGACCCGAATCATCAAACTTGACGGATTTCAAAACCACATTGACCGGCGGCAACGCATCGACATTTTCTAACAGACGCATGGTGCTGGCGTGATACGTTACCACCGTATCGTCGGGTTTCAAAAAGCTTCGCCAATTCGCAGCAAACTCAGTTGGCGTCACAGCGGAATCCCACGCGTCGGGTGACAGTTCCACGTGCTGCAAAAAATCTTGGGGCAATGGCTCCGGTGGTCGAATGAACTGTGCAAACGATTCTCCCGTGCCCATTCGGTGCGCGACCCAGTAGACGGGCTGGCGCTTTTCGCTTCCGCGTGGTGATCGTTTACAGCCCGCTTTGCCAGGTTCCGATTCGCCGTACGCCACGACCACATTGGGCAGGTCGTGCAAAATCGCGCGGGGAATGCCCATCGCGTTTTGACTGCGTCTGCGATTGGCACGCCAACCATAACGAGCTTTGGGGTGGTCCAGTTGGGTTTGCACCATGGCATCGAACGCGGCGACCAGTTGGTCTAGGCCTGCCGTGTCGGGCTCGATCGCTTTCAACGCAGCAACGGTTGCTTCCAAAGTCGACAACGCCATCGCGTTGGGTTCGCGCCGAATGCGGTAGCGTCCCGGTTCGGCTGGCCGAATTTGGTAGCGTGGCAACTGACCAAGCCGAGGAATATCACGCACTAATGTTTTGGCGTGATGCCACGTCCCGTCGATCACAATGAGTTGGTCGGGACGTTCGTGCGGTGCCAGATCGCTGAGCAGTCTGCCGTCGGGCCCCGGGTACAGGACGCCAACACGATCGCTTAGCTCTCGTGATTCTAGCCTCTCTCCGAGTGGTTCATTGTGATCGACCAATAGTTCGGCACTGACCAGCGCTTTGCGGAGAATCCGAGCTGTATTGAAAGGATGAAAGCGCTCACGCATGTGCTGCAGGATCAGCACTTCGGTCTGGTTGGCAACCGAAGGAATCTGGTCGCAAAAACAAAGTGATTTTGGACGGTAGCATTCGTAGCAACGAACACGTTCGTTGTGGCTCGGTTCGGCAGGTTCGTGTGATCTAGGAATCGGGGTGTCTGTCGTTGGAGGGCAAAAGCATCGGCACATGATTGATACGATGTAAACGTAATCGTTGTCGATCTGCTGCGGGAGGTACCTGTCCTCACGCGTCCTGGCGGGACAGCGGTCCACATCGCTAGACTTGGGCGTCGCCCAAATTCGTTATTCGCCTTAGAGGATACAAAGTGAGAAAAAGCAAATCGCTGGAGCGGGTTCGCAACGGAGAACCGATTCGACTGGCCGTATTGGGACATTACATTCCGGCTTACGTCGCGCACGCAGCCAGAGCAGGATACGATTGCCTTTGGGTCGACCTGGAACATCGTGGCATGCAGTCGCGTGAAATCGACGCATTGTTGGCGTTCGGGCATTTGTTTGATATCGACATTTTGATCCGTCCGCCCACGTTGGAAAAAACGGGGCTATGCCGCTACTTAGAAGACGGCGCTGCGGGATTGATGATTCCTCACCTGTCGACCCCCGACCTTGCAGCAACTTTGGTGCAGTACGCGAAGTTTCCGCCAATCGGCAATCGCGGCATCGACAACGCGGGATTAGACGCTGATTTCCATGTTCACGATCCAGACGTTTACGCGACGTGGGCCAATCGCGAAACCTTTTTGGTAGCACAAATCGAAACACCCGAAGCCGTTCGCAATGCAGAATCCATTGCTGCTGTTGACGGTGTCGATATGTTGTTCATCGGGCCGGGCGATCTGGGGCTTCGGCTGCGTCAGACCAACGAAATGACATTGGACGAAGCCTGGGAGACCGTGGCGGCCGCGTGCAGAAAGCACGGCAAAGCGTTCGGTGGACCTTGCGCCGATGACGCAGAGTTGGCGACACGACGTGGCCAGGGGGCTCAGTTGTTGTTGGGCAGCAGCGAGTTTAGTGGCTGGAGCGATGCACTGGTTCAAGACGTAAAGGTCTACGATTCGCTCGGTTGACGTCGTGTTCGTTTGACGCGATCAAATCGAATGCGGCAACCGATCGGCACGGATTCTTGGACAGCAGGCTGCTTTTTGTCCAAGGTGTCGCGAATCGCATTTTCGATGTGTTTTACTGTCACCGCTTTTCCGTCGGGGCTGTCGTCGATCGATCCCATGTAAACGATTTTTCGCTGCTCGTCCAAAACGAAACACTCGGGCGTGTAGCGAGCGCCAAATGCTTTTGCGATCGCTTGAGTCTCATCAAACAGATACGGAAATTTGTAGGACTTTGCTTTCGCTTTATCTTTCATCGCTGGAAACGCGTCGGCGGGAATTTTGTTGACGTTGATCGCGATCAGCGCCGCGCTGTTGGCTTCGCAAAATGCATGTAATGAAATGAGGCGATCTTCGGCATCGATCGCGTAGGGGCAGCTATTGCAGGTGAAGACCACCACCACGACTTTGTTTTTTGCCAAGTCCGACAATGAATGCGATTTGCCATCGACGCCAGGTAGCTGATTCCAAGCAGGTGCGGCGTCACCGATGTTCATGTCAGGATTGAATTCCCCGGCAAGCAATTGGGACGATGCAAGTAGAAACGCCAACGCAGTGGTTGATAGGGAGATTAGTGGTCGCATAGATCGCATCATAGAAATCGGAGAAGACAAGAGGTGCTTACTTGGTGCGGAAAATAGGGCTGTCGATCAACGCTAGCAACAGGTCCTGGAAACGAAGTGCATGCTCGCTTTGTTCTTTCTGGACGATGTCGCCGACCAGGGAACGTTCGCGATAGTTCAGCTGTCGACCGGTGGCGTAGGTTAACAATTTGACCGAAAGACAGCTGGCAAAGACGGTGGGATGTTCGGCGAGCCAACGCTTCAGGTCACGCACGTCGTTGATTGGTGTGCCATCAGGAAGGACGCCATCGGATTGGACTGCGTTTCCATTTTTTGCGATCGTCTTTCCGTCCTTTTCAACATACTGCGGGTAGTGGTCTCGCCAGCGGCCGATCGGATCAAAGCTCTCGAGTGCAAACCCGATCGGATCAATTTCGCGATGGCACTGAGCGCACGAGGCGTCGGACATGTGTGCCGCGAGTCGCTCACGCACCGTCGTCGCGGCACTGGTGTCGGGCGTCAGGGCTGGGACCGCATCGGGAGGAGGCGGAGGCGGGGATCCGAAGATGTTTTCCAGTGCCCAGACGCCGCGAAGCACCGGCTGAGTGTCGACTCCGTTGGCAGTGGACATCATCACGGCAGGCATGCAAAGCAATCCGCCGTGTCGCCCACCGCGCGGGACAGTTGCCTTGACCATCTTGTTGCGTCTTGCTTTGGACGGACGGTTTTTTCGCGTCGTTTTGAACTGAGGTAAATCATAAATGTCTCGCCCGACTTCGTAGTCCGTAAACACGTAATCCGGATCGATGAAATCGGTTACCGGTAGGTTCTCTGACAGAATGTAATGAAACGTCTCGCCGACTTCTTTGCGGACCGTGGACCGATGGCGAGGGCTGAATCGCGTCGTCAATCGCATGTCAGGCATCAATCGGTCGACTTCGTCGGTGCCTAGCCACTGCGTCGAAAACTCATCGCAAAACGAACGCCCCATCATCCGCTGAGCCTCACGTCGCAGCACGGCCGACTCTTGGAGCTTGCCAGACTGCACCGCCTTTTTTAGTTGCTTTGTCGGTGGTGCCGCAGTCAGAAAATAAGAAAGCCTTGTGGCCAGTTCGTCGCTGCTAAGTTCACCTTGTCCGAAGCCTCGGTACAGAAATGCAGGGGAAAGCAGCGCCGTTCGAATCGCCAAATGCAATCCTTGATCAAGGCTGCCAGATTCAGCTCGCACGTGATTGACAAGGTCAAGGTATTGACGGATTTCGTGGTCGAACGCGGGTCTTCGGAAGGCATCGGTCAAGAATTTGTCCAAGAGTTTTCGCAGTGATTTGGTATCGTCAGGAGCAAACTCGGCACCAACAAAGTCTTGCCGCAATTGGTCACTGAGAATCTGCTCCCGATCACGAATGGACTTCACCGGCCCGAAGAGTTCCATTGAAGAGATTGCGATGGCTGGTCCTGCTTCAAAAAATTTGTAGACCAGCGTTTCACCCGAGGCGACTTTGTTGCGCGTGAGCGTTTCGACCAGCTCTGCGATCGCTTCCTCGTCGTCTACAAACTTGGATACCTCCAGTTCTGCGGTCTGCATCGCCTCTTTTACCCTCTCCCACCCACTGCCTCCTCGCGGCGGCTCGCCGACCTGGGCCCACGCGGCTGCCAAGGTGGGATCATCCGTAAATAGCTTGGTCAAAAAAGTTTTGTAGGACATGTCGTTTTCGTAGTCAAACGGTCCGTTGAGGTACCTTAGGACAACCGTGTCGCCTCGATTGAGCGAGACGGAAAACTGTCGAGTTTGCGGCTTTTCATTGGCGACTTCAAACTGCTGCACGACACGCAATTCTCCGCGATCTGCTGCTCGCATGGTCGCGATGGTCAGGATAGGTTGCGTTTCGGGAGGCTGAATCGCTGTCGCCGTTACTTTGAGCCGATAGATGCCGGAAGCCGGTGCTTCGAATTTGGTTGGCCAAGTCGCGTGGCGGACGACGTTGTCGCCAGAGGAAGCTAGTCGCATCGCACCATCGACCAAGCACGCGGACGAATAGCTGATCACCATCTCATCCGCTGGAACCAAGAACGTTTGCGGTTCAATCGATCTGGGTGGGGGAGGAAAAAGCTGGTCCGCTACACCAGTCGCAGCCTCGCTAAGAGCTTCCAGGTGCGAACCGGCAAGCACCAAGGCGGACGCTTGAGTGTCGAATCCACCTGCTGTGTTGTCGGGCGGAAACCCGTGCGGCACATTGTAGGTCTTGATCCCAAAGAGACGCTGGATGGTTTTTTCGTATTCGCGTCGATTGAGACGACGGAGCATCGTGCCGCCAATCGGAGTGTGCTGAATCAACTGTGCGTCGACGAACTTTAGTATCGATTGACGCTCAGCAGTGCTGGGCTGCTGGGAATCTGGCGGCGGCATGATTCCGCGAGAAACCATTTCGTGGATCTGTTCCCAGTCATGCAATGTCTCCGGATTCGACCAATCGATGCGATCGGCCTGGATCGCGAAGCCGCCTTCGTCAGCACCGGCCATGTGACAGTCAGCGCAGTATTGTTTCAGAGCCGTTTTAGCACTCGCATCAAACGGTGCGGCTGACACGCATCGGGATTGTTCCGCAGCGCACGCGCAGAGCATGATCGCGAAAATGGCGACGATTCGATTTATGCCCAATCGTCGATTCCTTGCTTGGCGTTGCTGAATGACGGTGCGGGGATTCCCAGTTGTTCCAGTACCGAAATGAAAACGTCGCCCAGTAACCGCGAATCGGAGCCTTGGGGATCGGTCGCGATGTGTTGACCGTGTTGGAATCCGCCGCCAGACACAATCGTGGGGAGATCGCGATTCGAATGTCGGCTGGCGTCACCCATTCCGGTGCCAAACATCACGACTGTGGTATCTAGCAACGGCCTGCCATCCACGTCGGTCTTTTCTTTCAATTGTTTTATGAACCGACTCAGGCATTTCATGTGCTCTGTTTCGACGCGAACCAAATCGCGAATCAAGTCCGGATCGTTTCCGTGGTGCGAAAGGGCGTGATAGCCTGCCCGCATCGTTTGGCCATCAAGGGTGAAGACTTGTCCCAGACCCGCGATGAAAAGAGTCGCGACGCGAGTGGAATTGGTTTGCAGTGCCAGTGCCATGAGGTCAAACATGATCTGTTCGCATTCAAGCATCATCGTGGGAGCGATCGGATCGTAGGGCGGCAGTTCGTAATCGACCTTCGGAGCGTCTTCTGTCAGGTGGTTTAGTTGGCGGCCCATTCGACGCTCCAGTTCACGAAGCGATGAAAAGTACTCTTCCAGTTTTTGCTGATCGCTCGTGCTCACTTTTTGCTTTAGCGATTTTGCATCCTGCCGCAGTTGGTCCAAGGTGCTGCGTCCGCTACGCAGCAGATACTCGGTGCGTGCGCGATCATCGCTGCTTGCAAACATTTTGCTGAACACGACACTGGGGCGATTAATCATGGGCAGCGGCACGCCGTGTTTGGAAAACACCATTCGCTGTTTGGGGATATCACCGGCGCAAAGTTGCAACGATCCAAACCGATTGTTTTTGCCAATCTGCTCGGCAGCGATTTGGTCCAACGAAACGGCACCTACGCGATTTCCGCATAGGAAATTGTCCCAGTTGGCGTGACCGTTTGCGGCTCGGTGGTCAAAGCCCGAAAAGAGCGTGTATTCATCGCGATGATCGGCCAGCGGTTTCAGCAACGGCGTCGTTTGATAGTTGCGACCGGATTGCGATGGATAGAGCGATTGACGATACAGGCCCAGGTTGGACCCAATGCAGATCAGTCGCTTGGCTTTGGCGTCCGAATGGAGCGATGTGTCAGACGTGTTGGTCGCCTGTTCAGATGCACAGACGTCGGGAGAAAACGATTCGAGAGCTGGTAGCGTAAGCGACAAGCCTGCCGTTTTCAGAAGGCAACGCCGCGAGTCGATTGGCGTATTCTGTTCAGGTGATGGATTCATAGCCGACATCTTAGGATCAATCACATCAGGTCACAAATGCAGATATCCCGCTCAGGCAGTTCGTGCGGGAGGACGCAGGCGGGGATTTTGGTTGGAAAAACGAATTCGCAGACAGCCTGCAGTTCGTGCAGAATTCCGTGGTACAATAAGGCCATAGCCGTTCAACTGGCTCCCCGCCGGCATCTCTCCCGCCAAAATCCGTTTCGACCCGTTTGCGCCCATGTCAAACCGAGTTTCCGCGATAATTGTTCGCACCATCGTCTTTTTGATCGTTGGTGTTGGCGCAGTTCGCTCAAACGCCGCCGAGTTGTCTAGAAAAGAATCGGACCTTTTTGAAAGACACGCGCGGCCGATTTTGACGGCTCACTGCATCAAGTGTCACGGCGAAGCAAAGCAGGAAGGCGGTCTGCGGCTGACCACGCTCGACGAACTAATCACCGGCGGCGATTCGGGTCCCGCGATCGTGGCTGGCAAACCGGATGAGAGTTTGATCATCGAAGCGATTCGTTACGAATCGTACGAAATGCCGCCCGAAGAACCACTTGATGACGAGATTATTAACGGGTTGGTCGACTGGATCGCTGCGGGGGCCGCTTGGCCCGAAGACGTCCAGCTGACGACGCGCCGATCGATCACTGATGAAGATCGTGACTGGTGGTGCTATCAGCCGATTGCTGCAATCAAGCCACCGCAAGTTGCTGAATCGGCATGGGGACGCAACGAGATTGATGGGTTCGTCCATCGTCGCTTGGTCGAAAAAGAATTGCAGCCAGCCGATCAAGCTACGCCGATGGAACTTGTCCGACGCGCGAGTTTTGCGATCACCGGTTTGCCGCCCAGTGATGACGCTGTCAAAGACGCCATGTCGGCAGACTTTGACTACGAAGCTTATGTCGATCAGTTGTTGGACAGCGAAGCATATGGCGAGAACCAAGCGCGATTCTGGCTGGACTTGGTTCGCTACGCCGATTCCGACGGGTACCGCGCAGATTTCAATCGCCCAGATGCGTACCTCTATCGCGATTATGTGATCCGTAGTTTCAATGCTGACAAACCATATGATCAATTCATCCGCGAGCAGTTGGCGGGCGACGAAATTGATCCAGGCAACCGGGATGCGATTATCGCAACCATGTACCTGCGTCACTGGATTTATGAACACAACAATCGCGACGTGGAAAACCAGTGGCACGAAATTCTGAGCGACATCACCGAGACGACGTCGGACGTGTTTCTAGCTCAAGGCCTGAAGTGTGCGCGTTGCCACGATCACAAGTTTGATCCACTATTGCAGAACGATTACTTTCGGATCAAAGCATTCTTTGCAGCGTTGCAGCCTGTCAGTGAACACCCCGTCGCTGACGTGGCAACGCGAGCTGCTTACCGCAAACAGCTTGCCAACTACAATGAACGCACGAAGGAATTGCGCAGTCAGCTGCGTGAGATTGAGTATCCGGTTGCGTTGGAGCATGCGACGCGCGAAGGGTTTGATAAGTTCATTGTCGAGATTCAGACGATGGTCAAAAAGCCTGCGTCGGAGCGAGAACCTTATGAACAGCAAATTGCTTCGATGGCGGAAAGGCAGTTTGACTTGCCTTACGAAAAACTGGACCAATGGCTAAGCGAAGAGCAGCAGGCCGAGCGTGCGAAGTTAAAAGCACGTCTGGCGAAACTTGATCATTTAAAACCAAAGCCGCTGTCGACCGTCAAGTTTGTTGCGACGGATGTTGGGCCGATTGCTCCGACGAATTTCAATCCCGACGATTCGGATCGTGTTCCCGTTGTGCCGGGTTTCATTACGCTGTTAGATGAATCGGACGCTGCGATTTCGCCGACGCCGGCCGCGTTGCAAACGACTGGTCGACGCACGGCACTGGCGAACTGGATCGCCAGCGCCGACAATCCGCTGACTGCTCGGGTGATCGTCAACCGGATTTGGCAGCAGCATTTTGGCCGAGGACTTGTGGCGACGTCCAGTGATTTCGGACGCTTGGGAACGCCGCCCACGCATCCCGAATTACTCGATTACATGGCGAAGCAATTTGTCGCTGACGGTTGGAGTTTCAAGCAGCTCCATCGGTTGATTTTGACGTCGGCGACTTATCGACAAACATCGCGCCGGCCCATGGACCGCTCCACTAGCCGGATCGATCCGACAAACGAATTATTTTGGCGGATGAATCCGCGGCGGTTATCGGGCGAAGAAATTATCGACGCGATACTGACCTCCGGTGGCGAGTTGGCTGCGACCAAGCGGGCGATCTACAAAAAGGTAGAACGCAATTCGCCCGATCCGTTGCTAAAAACATTTGACGGTCCGGATCGAATCCGAAGTAGCGGACGACGGCACCGGACGACGACGTCCACTCAGTCGTTGCTGTTGGGCAACAGTAGTTGGGCGCATGAGCGAGCCGATTCGATCGTGCGGCATCTGGTCGACAGTCAAGGAATGACGGACACGATGTTGGTTCGTCGAGCTTACCGGAAGCTATTTTCGAGAGATCCCACAGGCGATGAGGTGGCGTTGGCGGAGGACTTTGTCAAACGATATGCCGAGCGGACGCCGGTTGAAGAGCCCCGGCCGACGGTGTCTTTGGCGAAGTTGCCAGGAGATGCTGGCTTGGCAGTTCGGCTGAGTGGTACATCCACCAGTCAGATTAAACTTGGCGAGACGAAAGGTTTGCCCGACAGCGATTTTACGGTCGAAGCTCATGTCTTGCTGGAGTCGCTTTACAAGGATGCGAGTGTGCGAACGATCGCCACGCATTGGAACGGATCGAATAAAAGTTCGGGTTGGTCGCTGGGTGTGACTTCGCAAAAGAGTTCTTACAAGCCGCGAAACCTAATCCTGCAGTTGGTAGGCAAAACCGACAAGGGTGACCAACTGCAATACGAAGTGGTTGCTTCGGGGCTACGCGTGCCACTGAATAAACCATGTTTTGTGGCAGCGAGCGTCGATTTAAGCGATGCGACGAAGGCAGGGGTTACCTTTTATCTGCGTGATCTCTCGGATCCCGATGCGGTTCTGCAAGTTTCCAATGTTGAACATACGGTGACGTCGGCAGTTCGCGGAACGGGCGATTTTGTCGTTGGTTCGCGTCACGGCAAGCACCGGTGGGACGGATTGATTGGGAGTGTTCGCATCGAAAACAAACGGCGTGACCTTGCCCTCGTGGCGCAAGCTGATTCGGACGCCGGGCTTCCTCAGTATTCGGTTGACTATCGATTTGATTTGAAGGAATCGATTGGCCTTGATTCATCGGGCAGCCATTTGCACGCTGTCGTGTCTCCCAAAACACCACCAGCCAAAACGCCGCGCCAACGGGCCCGCGTTGCACTGATACACGCGTTAATGAATTCCAACGAGTTAATTTATGTCGATTGAACGCATGTCGATGAGAACGAGTCACGATCCAGCCAACATTTCGCGACGCAGCATGCTGCTCAATAGCGGAGCGGGTTTCGGTGCGATGGCGCTAGCCGGGATGATGTCCCATGGCGCGAGTGCTAGAGGGACGGAAACTTTGGAGAGCAAATTGACGCACCATTTTCCGCGTGCCAAAAGTGTTATCTTTTTGTTCATGGAAGGTGGGCCCAGCCACATCGATACGTTTGATCCCAAACCAATGGTGCAAGAACTGGCAGGCAAGCCGGTGCCGGAGAGTTTTGGCCGAGTCATCACCGCGATGGGCGAGTTTGATTCACCGGTGTTGGCGTCCAAACGAAAGTGGAAGCAGCACGGCGAGGGTGGACTTTGGATGTCGGATTGGTTGCCGCACATGGCGACGCGAGCTGATGATTTGGCTGTAATTCGTTCTTGCTGGACCAACGGCATCAATCATTCCGGTGGCGTATGCCAGATGAATACGGGGACGCAATTCGCTGGTCGGCCATCGTTGGGAGCGTGGGTGACATACGGTCTAGGAAGTGAGAACGAAAATCTTCCCGCGTTTGTTGTCATGCAAGACAAGGGTACTGTCGTCAATGGTCCTCGCAACTGGAGCACCGGGTTTATGCCGGCGGTCTACCAGGGCACGGCGATGCAGGTGTCGGGCGTTCCTTTTGCCAACTTGGACACGCCCAAGCACATCGGCAATGATCAACAGCGTCTGGAGTTGGATTATCTGGCTCAGATTAATCGCCGCCATGCGGAACAACGATCCGACAACAGCGAATTAGAGGCGCGTATCCGTAGTTATGAATTGGCCTATCAGATGCAAAGCCACGCTCCTGAGGCAGTTGATCTGTCACAGGAAACGGCCGAAACAAAATCACTGTACGGTCTGGACGACAAGGACACCGAAGTCTTCGGGCGTAACTGTTTATTGGCTCGGCGCATGGTCGAACGCGGCGTCCGTTTTGTTCAGTGCTACCATGGGGCGGGTAGTAAATGGGATGCTCACAGCAAAATCGAGTCGAATCACACCAAGATGTGCCGGGGAATGGACAAGCCCGTTGCGGGGTTGATCAGTGACTTGGCGCGACGCGGCCTGCTGGACGAAACACTGGTTGTTTGGGGAGGTGAATTTGGACGCACTCCCATGAGCGAGCAAGGAGACGGACGTGATCACAATCCCACCGGGTTTACCATGGTGATGGCCGGCGGAGGCGTGAAGGGCGGCAAGACGTACGGAGCGACTGACGAGATTGGCCTACACGCGGTCGAAGATCGTTTGCATGTTCACGATCTCCACTCCACGATCTTGTACCTGATGGGCTTGGACCACAAGAAATTGATCTACATGCACAAAGGCCGGCCCGAACGGATCGACCAAAACGAAGGCCACGTGTTTCGCGACATCGTGGCGTAAATCTGAGTGGGCCAGGTCTGCTGCTTCGTGGCACTTGCCGGGCTAAACGCGATCTTCTGCGCTGAGCAATTTCTGCGCGGCGAAGCAGTAGATCAGAATGCCGAACTGGTAGATCTGAATCCACTGCACCTTGATAAAATCGGCGACGATTCCAGCAACGATACCTAAGTAGATCAAGCTGAAAGCACCCGCAATCAACGCTGCGACCTGAGTCGCCCACTTTGCACTGGTGTTGAATGGCACCGAAAGCGGAATCGTGAGATAGATCGCAAACACAAACACCAGCACTGCGCCGATCCAATCCATTTGGGCCAAGCAGGCGGCTGCTCCTAGAGCTCCGACGCCAAACGCAATCGCGATTGAATTGGAGGCCCACTTTTCTTTGGTCGATAGCAAGTGTTTTCCGAACGGATGAAACCGCAGGAACGTGTTGAATAGCGGATTGGCAATCCAGCTCATCATCACGAACAGTAGGTAGCAGATCGATATCGGTAACACCCATGGGCCCAGCCATTCGTGTTTCTGGGCAAGCGATCCTAGAACGCGGATGCCGATCCAGAGCCCAATAATTAGCCCCCACTGAGTTCGTTGGTCCAGGCGGCTCATCATCAACATGAACCGATAGAAATTGCGAAACAGAAAGTTGTTGCTGTTGAGTGAGGAGATCATTCCCCGCCTGGAAAACTCGTCGCTTGGATCCAGTCGCAGGGCTTCGCGGAACGCTTGTTGCGCACCGCGATGATCGCCTTTATTCAGCAGCGCCCATCCGCGACTGGAGTGGGCGTGGGGAGAATCGGGATCCTGTCGCGCTGCACGCTCGGCTTCCTCCAGCGCATCGGTGACGCGCCCCAGTCGTTCCAGTGCGTGGGATCGCAAGCTGGCGCACTGCTGGTTTTCGGGATCAAACGAAAGGCCCGTTTCCGTTGCCTCTAAGCATTCAGCCCACTTGTCGGAATGTGCAAACAGCCCTGCCTGAGAAGCATGAAACGCAGCGTCGGTGGGGTCGATTTCGATCGCACGCTTGACGGACTGCATCGCCGCGTCGTACTGGCCGCGTTTTTGCATGACCATGCTGTGGGCGTAGTACGAAAACGAAAATTCGGGTTCGCAGTGGATTCCTTGCTCGGCTTCCTGAGTCGCGGCAAGCAACTGGTCACGATCGCGCATCATGCAGATCGCCAGCAGCGAGTGCGCATAGCCGTTCTGAGGATCATCGGCCAAGGCTTGTCGCAGCGAATCTTCTGCTTGCTCGAAACGGTCCTGTTGGATCAGTAACTGAGCACGTTCGATGTGTTGGTTCATATATCGCGTTACTTGATCTTCAGGTACTTCAGGATTTCGTCGTATGTGCCGCCTTGGTTGGAATACAACGCATGATTGCGTGCGGTGGCAAACCACTCGGTCGTTGTGGGACGTAGTTTTTTAAGAACGGTCAGCAAATCGCTGGTGGTGATTGGCGAAGGTTTGCCCGTTTTAATCGCCTCATGCAACTTTGCTTCCACTGCCGATTCAACGACGGCGCCCAGGTCGGCTCCCGAGAAATCCGCCGTCTTGTTAGCGATCTTTTTCAAGTCGACATCCTTCGCAGGCTTGCCTTCCAAAGCGATCTGCAAGACTTCCATCCGAGCCTCCTGGTCTGGCGGAGGCACAAACACCACTTCATCGAATCGTCCAGGCCGGCGAAAAGCGCTGTCAACATGCCACGGCGCATTGGTCGCACCCAGGATCAGCACACCTTCGTTGTTGCTTTTCACGCCGTCGAGTTCGGACAAAAATTGATTGACCAAATGTCGTCCGGCGCTTTGACGCATGTCACTGCGGCTCGCACCCAGTGCGTCGACCTCATCAAAAAACAGCACGCACGGCCGGTTGTTGCGGGCCTGTTCAAACAGCTGATGCAGATTGCGTTCGCTGTTTCCCATCCACATATCCAGCACATCGTTGATGCCGATCGAAATGAAATTTGCTTTGACTTCGCCAGCAGTCGCGCGAGCAATGTGTGTTTTTCCGCATCCCGGCGGGCCGTACATCAAGATTCCGCCACCCGCTTTCTTTCCGTACGCGGCGAACATGTCCGCGTGCGTGATCGGGTAGATGATTTTCACGCGAATCTGTTCTTTGACAGACTCCATGCCGCCTACACTTTCAAAATCGATCGACGGACGCTCGATCGTCTGATCGTCGGGACCGCCAAAATCCTCCGCTCCGGGAGACCGAATGCGACCATCGACGACTTCATCTTCGCTGGCATCGTCGTAGTCGTCGTCTTCGGGTGGTTGCCATTCGCCTGGTTTTTGGATGCCTAGCAAATTGGCAAAGTCTCGGTCCTCGGCATCTTCGTCGCGTTCAATGGCGTCTTTGTAACGTTGCACCGCCATCTGGACTTCGCCAGCGCGGTACAGCAATTTGGCATGCAAAATGAGCGCTTTCGCGCTGGCGTTGCTTCCCGAGGCCAACGTTTCGACGATCGCCAGCGCGTGCGAGTTCTTGCCGTTGCGATAAAAGACTTCTGCCATCAGCAATTGCAAATCGACTGACTTACGCTCCGTCGCAATCACTTCGGACAAAAACGATTCGGCTTCGTCGTGCCGCGTTAGATCAAGAAGTGTGCGGACGTAGTGTTCCGTCAGGGCAAAGTTACCCGGTGCAAGCCGTACGGCTTCACGGAGCGCCTGCAGTGTCAGTTCAATGTCGCTCATAAATATCGTTACTCATCCGATGAGTGATTCGCACGACCCGTCAGCGGGCTGTCAGCGGACCGTCGGGGGGTTCGTGTTTGTAGAAAAATGTCAATGAAGTCGGCCGCAGCGTTGCGATTAACTCTCTTTGCGCCAGACCGGGCGCGCATTCGCTGTGACCTCTTCGTCGATTTCGTTCATGCGGGCTTTCAGCTTGGCTACGACGTCCGGCGTTTGTTCGTACAAGTTGGTTTGCTCGCCCAAGTCATTCGACAAATTGAACAGAAAGTACTGCGTCTTGGGGACTTGCTTTTGCTTGGGATTCTTTCGAGGATGTTTCTCCAGGTACTTCCAGTCACCGACTCGAATGCCTTCCAAATTGCCATGAGCACTGTAGTAGACGAATTCATCGCGAGGCGATTGGTCCGATTGAAAAGTCGACGAGATATCGTATCCATCGATCTTGTTTGCAGTGGGGAGTGGCTTGCCAGACAACGACGCAATCGTAGGCAGTAGGTCGATTGTGGATGTAAAGGCATTGGTGCTGGTGCCCGCCGGAATGCGACCGGGGCCCCACATCACGCAAGGGACACGCTGGCCGCCTTCAAACGTCGTGCCTTTGCCATCGCGAAGCGGATCAGCACTTCCGCCGTGGTTTTTAAAACGTAGCCAAGGTCCGTTGTCGCTGGTGTAGATGATGTAGGTCTTTTCGGCCAACCCCAAGTCGCGAACGGTGCTAGTGATCCGACCAACTTCGGCATCGATGTGTTCGATCACACATTTGTAGGCGTTCTGGGGATCCGAATCGTACGCGTCGTCCGGCACATACAGCGGAATGTGCGGCATCGAATGAGGCAAATAGATGAAGAAAGGTTGGGCTTTGTTCGTCGTGATGAACTCGACCGCTTTGTCAGTGTACCGCCGTGTTACTGTTCGTTGGTCGACAGGGAGTTCAACGATTTCTTCATTGGCCATCAACGGCGTTTTCCATTTTGTCAAACAAGACGCTTGGTCAAGCCAAAGTGCATCCGATGCCATTTTGGGTTTTCCCTGGTTGTCGGGATGGTTCATGTCGTTGGAATACGGGATGCCAAAATACGTGTCGAATCCGTTGGCTCGCGGGAGTGTCTCGGGATGATGTCCAAGATGCCATTTGCCGAAACAGGCAGTCGCGTAGCCTTGCGATTTTAGATGATCCGCAATGGTGTATTCCGTCGCGTTGAGTCCGTAGTCGCTTTTGGGAAACAGCACATGCTTGTGCATGCCAACACGTTTGGGATAGCTGCCGGTTAACAATGCAGCGCGAGACGGCGAGCAGACCGAACAAGCCGAATAAAAACTAGTGTATTTTCGACCTTCAGAAGCCAGTTGATCGATGTGCGGCGTCTTGATCGTGGGCGAACCGAAACAGCCCAGGTCGTTGTAGCCCTGGTCATCGGTAAAAATGATAATGAAATTGGGTTGCTCATTCGCGTTGGATCGGATGGTGCTGAACGCCGCGCTGAACAGGACGAAGGCTAACGTTAATGAAGCTTTTGCCCGAGGAGAGCCGGATGCGAACAAAGTGCGAATGTTTGTCATGGCGACATTGCGGTAAGTGGTAGGGAACTTGATGTCAACAAAGTTGGGCCGGATAGTGTCGGGCAAGTCACTCTCTGAAACAGGATCAACTGTCAGCGTAGTGGCGCGAGCCGTCGGGGACGTCAAAGACTGGATGGCATGCGGCTTTCTGCCAAAAACAAACCTTCTCTCTTCCGAAAGTGATTCGCCCGGCGGATAGTGTAGCCGCGCTGTGCTTGTTCATCATGGTTTGGCTACAATGCTTGGCAGCTTTCTGTAACACTTTTCCTTCGCTTGGATGCTTTTGATGAGTTCTGTTGCTCCTCAGTTCGGCAAAACCGCCGTCGAAACTTACAAACACAGTGGCCGGGTTCCGGTATCGGGTTTAATTCTGTCATTGGTTGTGTTGGTGCCAATCGCGGTTTTGCTTGGCGCGATCTACAGCGGAGCTGTCGTTTGGGTACCGTTCATCAAGCTGCGCGGGCTGCTGACATGTTTTTATGGCGGGGCAATCGGCGGCATCGTTGGCACGGTCTGCCGCGCCATGAAATTCAGGAGCACTCTGTTTGTTTCGCTGATGACGTTGTTGATTGTGGCGATCAGCTACTACGCGTCCTGGGCGTCTCATCAAGCGTTTGTGATTTGGCGATTTGATGGGATGTCAGACGATGTCACCGCGAGCGCGATCGCTGGTTTCTTGCCGCAGAACATCTACGAATGGGCGTCGTATATTCATGACAATGGGCTGTGGGCGATGGGCAAAAATGGAAACGCCATGTCTGGAATCGGCGTTTGCGTTTTGTGGGCAGTAGAGTTGCTGACCATTCTTGGAGTCGCGTGGGTGTCCCGAGCGACTTACGGTACGGCTCCGTTTTGTGAAAACTGCAATCAGTGGACACAAGAGACAAGGGAGCTGGCTGAATTGCCGGTTTCACCGGACGATCCGGCATGGCAAAAGTTTGCCGCGGGAGACTTGGACGCTGTCAAACGTTTGCAAGTCGTGCAGAATGTGCCGCAGTACGTTGAGCTACAGCTGGCGGCTTGCGGAACCTGCCAGGAAAGCGACTACGTTTCGGCGGTCGGTATCACTTTGGTAACGGACAAGGAAGGTGAGATCACAAAGAAAGAAGACGATATCGTTCGGCACTTGCATATCAGCCGCGCCCAACGAGACGAACTGCAGCAATTCGCGGTCATGATGGCGGAAGCTGTCGACGCGATGGATGAAGAAACGGACGAAGAACTGAAGCCATATGATCCGCCGCAGGAGACGTGATTATGATTCTCGCGGTACGTGCGCGAAAATCACGCCCATGCACAGCCGATGCGTCGGTTGTGTCATTAATTTTCAGCGCAGCAACAATCTGATCGGGTCGCCTGAGTAGAAAACGACTGTCGCTTTGAAGTATTATCGAACTCCTCAAAACAGGTTTGACAGCATTGGGCGAGTTGCTACACTTCGTCCGTTCGTGGTGACGAGCCTCGCTTCTTGCGTGGTTTGTGAACAGGGAACTCCGGTGTAATTCCGGGACGGTCCAGCCGCTGTGAACTGCCGCAATCGTTCGTGATAATCGTTCGATTGCAAGCGACGTTTCTTCTTTGGAAGTGCCATTGCTTGCCAGCGTTTTTTAAAACGCATAGCGAGTGAGAAGGTGGTAAACGACGCTCTCGGCAGTGAGTCAGAAGACCTACCACGAAATAGACGGTTAAGTGCTCTCTTGGATTGGGGCGATCGTTGTGGATGACGACGGATGTCAATGACATGGTGTCCCACGTTGTCTTGGACTGTCACATCACGATGCACGATTTTTGGCTCTCGGTTTTCCACAGCGCTGGCGATGCGCACGTTGGAAACGACGTCCGCGATCGGTGCGTGAATTAGAACGCGGTCGAAGCGATCAGGCTTCGGATGGCGTCAAATGGAGTTGCAGCATGAATTCTTCTACTTCCCAAACCCCAGCGGTACCTCGGAAGTGTCTAGGCACCGTCCGCAAACGCGACGGGCGCGAAATCGATTTTGATTCGCGGTTGGTCGCGACGGCCATCGAAAAGGCGTTTCGCGCGGAATTGAACTTGGCCGACGGACAGTCGTTGACCAGTGATACTGTGGGCGATATCGACGCGATTGTCAGGCAAGTCGAGGCTGTTGTTACGGCAAACGACCGACAAAGATCGGTCACCGTCGAGCAAATTCAAGACGTCGTCGAAATAGGATTGATGAAGTGTCAGCACTTTCGCGTCGCTCGACTCTACATCCTCTATCGAACCGAACATGCGCGGATGCGAGCGATTCGCGGCAAAAATAGCGAGCTGGATTCAGTCGAGGGGCAATCGGCCGAAGCGAATCGGCTGACCGTCGAAATCGAAGAGGGCGTGCGTGTAGCCTTTGACGTCGATCGTTTGTCGCGTTTTATCAATCAGTGTTCCGCAGCCAGTTTGCCTGAAGTCGACACGCAGGAAATCGTCGAAGAAGTCGTTCGGGGGGCGTTTGACGGCATGACTCCCGATGATTTGATGCGAGGATTAGTGTTGTCGGCACGCAGCAGGATCGAACGCGATCCGGCCTACGATCATCTGGCCGCTGAATTGCAAGCCTCCGTCATTTACCGGCAAGCGATTGGCAAGACTCAGTTTTTCAACGATTTCAAACAAACCTACCGCGACCACTTCGAACACTACATCATCGAAGCGATTCGGGCAAAACGTTTGTCCCCGGAACTACGCGACTTTGATCTTTCCAAAATTGCGGACGCCTTGCAGCCGGATCGCGATGGTAAGTTCCGCTACCTGGGCATGCAGACGATTTATGATCGCTACTTGCTGCACATCGATGGCCGTCGAATCGAAACACCGCAGTACTTCTGGATGCGGGTTGCAATGGGATTAGCGCTGGCCGAATCCGAAAACCACGAAGAGCGTGCGATTGAGTTTTACCAACTGCTTTCGTCGCTGCGATTTACTAGTGCCACGCCGACGCTGTTCAACTCTGGCACACTGCATCCGCAACTGAGCAGTTGTTACTTGACGACGGTGCAAGACGACTTGGACCACATTTTCAAGTCGATCGGCGACAATGCGCGATTATCGAAATGGGCCGGTGGCCTCGGGAATGATTGGACCAATGTCCGCGCGACGGGGGCGCGTATCAAGGGAACCAACGGCGAAAGCCAAGGTGTGATTCCGTTCTTGAAAATCGTCAATGATGCCGCCGTCGCCGTAAACCAAGGTGGCAAACGCAAAGGCGCAGTTTGCGCTTACATGGAACCTTGGCACCTGGACTTCATCGAGTTCTTGGATCTTCGCAAAAACACGGGTGACGAACGACGCCGAACACACGACATGCATACCGCGGCGTGGATCCCGGATCTGTTCATGCAGCGGTTGCAAAACGACGGTCAATGGACGCTGTTCAGCCCTGACGAAGTGCCAGATCTGCATGACTGCTATGGGCAGTCATTTGTCGAACGCTACGAATACTATGAAATGGAAGCTGCGGCGGGACGCATGCGGCAGCATCGGACGATGTCAGCGTCCGAGCTTTGGCGGAAATTGCTGACGCGAACGTTCGAGACCGGCCACCCTTGGGTAACGTTCAAAGATCCGTCGAATATTCGTTCGCCGCAGGACCATGCTGGCGTTGTTCACAGCAGCAACCTTTGCACGGAAATCCTTCTCAATACCAGCGACGACGAAACGGCGGTCTGCAATCTTGGCAGCATCAACCTGGGTCGGCACATCGTCGATGGCAAGCTTGATTTGGAATTGTTGCAACGCACGGTTAATACGGCGATGCGGATGTTGGACAACGTCATCGACATCAATTACTACCCCACGCCCGAAGCGCAGAATGCGAACAGCCGCCATCGTCCCGTTGGTCTCGGGTTGATGGGATATCAAGATGCGTTGAGTGATTTGGGGATTCCGATTGCCAGCCAAACCGCCGTCGAATTCGCGGATCGCAGCATGGAGGCGATCAGTTACTACGCGATCTTGGCGTCATGCGAACTGGCGGCGAAACGCGGTCGCTACGAATCCTACGCCGGTTCAAAATGGGATCGCGGTCTGTTGCCGATCGACACACTGGAGCTAGTGGACGCCGAACGTGGAGAACCTGTCAGCGTGGACCGCGATTCGAATCTAGATTGGAATCTTGTCCGCGCGGCGATCGCGGAGCATGGGATGCGAAACAGCAATTGTCTTGCGATCGCACCGACGGCCACAATTTCCACCATCGTCGGTTGCACGCAATCCATCGAACCGACGTACAAGCAGCTTTATTCCAAAAGCAATTTGTCGGGTGAATTCACGCAAACGAATTCGCGTCTGGTCAATGCGTTGAAACAACGTGGGCTTTGGAATGCCGAAATGCTGGACTCGCTGAAATACTACGACGGCACGGTCGGAGAAATTGCGAATCTGCCCGCCGACGTCAAAGAGCTTTTTGCGACGGCGTTTGAGATCGAACCGAAGTGGTTGATCGCAGCGGCTGCGAAGCGGCAGAAGTGGATCGACCAAGGGCAGTCTCTAAATCTGTACCTGGCATCACCCAGTGGAAAAGCGATCGACGCGATGTATCAGTTGGCGTGGAAGAGCGGTTTAAAGACGACGTACTACTTGCGATCGCTCGCTGCCACGCAAGTCGAAAAGTCGACCGTTGATGTCAACCGGCATGGCATCCAGCCACGTTGGATGAAGTCGCAAAGTCAGTCCAGCGAAATTCGCGTGGATCGAGTTGCTTCACCAGCGGCATGCAGCATCGATGATCCCGATTGCGAAGCCTGTCAGTAGCATTAGCCGCATCGACTTGTCGCTCCGCCAGAGCGCTAGATGTGATGATTGCTGCGATGGCCAATCACCCTGTCGTTCCGTCCGTCTCTCTTGAAACGCGAGCGACGTCACGCCCCGATTTCCCCACCCAAGAAAACAACCTATCTATAGGACGTATTTATGTCGATCTCCTTCGAAACGACCAACACTTCCGCTCCTCGACGCTTTGACGCGTCGGACAAACGACTGATCAATTGCAATCAAGTTGACGTTAATCAGCTGATGCCACTGAAGTACAACTGGGCTTGGGAGCATTATCAAAACGGATGCGCCAATCATTGGATGCCGACCGAAGTGCCGATGACCAAGGACATCGAAACGTGGCGAAGTGACCGATTGACCGATGCGGAACGCCGCGTCGTCATGCGCAATCTAGGTTTTTTCTCCACGGCCGAAAGCCTAGTCGGCAACAACTTGGTGTTGGCGATTTTCAAACACGTCACCAATGCCGAATGTCGACAGTATCTTTTGCGACAGGCATTCGAGGAAGCAGTTCACTCGCATACGTTTTTGTACATCGTTGATTCGCTTGGTCTGGATGAGGGCGAGGTTTTCAATATGTACCACGAAGTGCCTTCGATTGCGCAGAAAGACGCGTTTGAAACGGAGCTGACTGCTGAAGTCATGTCCCCCGAGTTTTCAACGGAGACCGACGAGGGAGCCCAGGCGTTTCTGAAGAATTTGATCGGCTACTACCTGATCATGGAAGGAGTGTTTTTCTACACCGGATTTGTGATGATGCTTTCGTTTCATCGCCGCAACCTGATGACGGGGGTTGGCGAGCAGTTTCAATACATCCTTCGCGATGAAACGACGCATCTGAATTTCGGCATCGATCTGATCAACGGTATTAAGTCAGAGAACCCGCATTTATGGACGCCGGAGTTCCAGCAGGCGATGGTTGACCGAGTGAAACAAGCCGTTGAACTCGAGCTCGCATATGCCGGGGATTGTTTGCCCGGTGGCATCATGGGACTCAACGAAGACCTGTTTCGCGATTACGTCCAGCACATCGCCGATCGTCGCCTGGAAAGAATCGGTTTGCCGATGCAGTACGGATCTGCGAACCCCTTTCCATGGATGAGCGAGACGATGGACCTGGCAAAAGAAAAGAACTTCTTCGAGACTCGAGTCACGGAATACCAATCCGCTGGCAGTCTCAGTTGGGACTGATTCTTTCCTTTTAGGAATGACGGGATCGCCTTGAGTAAGGCATTGTGTGGTCAACCATCGCGAATTCGCAATGGTTGATTCACACAATGCAAATTAGGCGAGCGCGTTCTGGAATAGCACCAGCATTCTTTTCCACGCTTTTTCGGACTGCTCTTGATTGTAGACTTTGGTGTCGGGCGGGCACCAACCGTGTCCGGCTGGATACACCTCGATCTCGGCCGACAGGTCGGCGTCGCCGAACGATGATTTCAGGGTCGTTTTCGATTCGGGATCGCGTTGGTCGTCGTTTTCGGCAATCGCGATCAGGAATTGAGCTTTCATTTCCGGGATCAGCAAATGAGGGCTGTCTGGTTTGTCAGTCACCAGGCCCCCGCCGTGAAATGTAGCGGCCGCGCCGACGCGATCGGGCACGGCTGCGGCAGTTCGCATCACGATTGGGCCGCCCATGCAGTAGCCGGTCGTTCCCATTTTCTTTTTCTTGTCCACTTGGGGCTGCTGATCCAGCCAGGCGATGAATGCCTTTGCGTCCACTTTGTTTTTGTTTGCGTCCAGTGAACGAGCCAGTGGGATGACGTCTGTGATTGGCGTGTTTGCTCCCTTGGTTGCGGTCGGTGCTTTCTGAGTTCGATAAAACGGATTGACAACCAAGACACTGTATCCCGATTCCGCAAGACGCTTGCCCATTTGGCGAAATGCCGGCCGCAAGCCAAAGATGTCTGGCCAGATCAGTACGGCAGCATGTGTGCCATCCGTTGGTGTGACAAAAAAAGCGTCGCATTGTCCGTCGGGAGTTTCAATCGTGACGTCGTTCTCGCTAACTTCAGCGGCGTCGGCCGCGCGTGGCAACATCATGGCAGCACCAACGCCCGCTGCTGCCGCGAACGCGTGAAAGTCTCGACGCGAGTACTTTTTCAAATCGTCTTCAAAATGATCTTGATCACACATGAGCAAATTCTCTGAAAGGGTTACGCACTCAAACTGGGTGGAACAAGATGATATCAGCCTTGGCAAAGTTGAACGAGTAAGCCAACAGGTTTCCGTCTCGCCCCGAATACATCTAGCGCCGAATGTATGCGTTACCATGTGATCTTCGTCCTGTTGCCGCATCAAAAGTCGTTCGCGTCGGTGTTGTTCAGGTGCCTACTTTGCAGAAAGTGAATGGCTCGTGAGTGGAGACGAATCTGCCTACAATTAAGTCTGCCTTTTCGCGGTCGCTTTACTCTATGTCGTAAATCTTTAATGGCAGCTCTCTGCAAGAACCGGCTAACAATTAGCAGCGATGATCCACGGATACTCAAGAGTGTTGGCGAAGCGGCCGCTGATGCCAGCACCGGATTTCTACAGTTTCTATGTCCAATGCCAGAGAACGTGGAAGAGTTGGAAATCGAAGTTTTGCCACAGTTGCCCAACGAACCAAAGTCGTACTATTGGCGACTGGATAATTGGGGGTGCCGCAGTGATGTTTCGTTTCAATTCGACCACGTGAGCAATCACGAGATGCGAGTGGTTTTTCCGACCGACTACTCGCCGCCAGTGGGCGCATTGCAACATGGGGCACGGGTTTACGGATTTCGCTTCCGGCTTTTGTATTGCGAACCGGGGAACTGTTTTTGTGGCATCGCGACAGAATCCAGCCACCAAGAATGTGAATTCACGCTCGACCGTCCGCCGATCGAAGAAGGTGTGCCGCAAGAGTTGATTGACGTTTTTGAACTGAACGCTCTCTATGAAGAATTCCTCGCAGATGCGGAATCAGAACGTCAAATTGCGAACCAGAGTGCCCCGGAAAACACAGTCGGCTTTGATCCAGATGATTCCGGTTTGCGAAAGTTGAGGTTCGCTGATCTGGACGAAGCAGTGCGCGATGCTCAGCACTTGCTGGAGTCGGGGTATGTGCGGCAAGGCAACTGGTCGCTCGCGCAGGTCTGCCAGCACTTGCGATTGGTGCAAGACCCAAGCGTGGATGGGTATCCCGGGTGGATGTCGTTGTTCGCGTTTTTGCGTCCCGCGATGCGGCGGTGGTTGCTGCCAAAATTGCTGAGCGGTGATTCGCCGCGAGGGATTCGCACCGCTTCGCTATTTGTGCCAGCCGACGGTTTGGTCGATGAGGTCGAGGTGAACGCTTTTGCAAAGAGTGTCGCGCGTTTGAAGTCCTACGATGGCCAGTACACGCCGCATCCTGCATTTGGTCGGCTGCCGCGTGCGAGGATTTTGCAGATCCACTCATGTCATGCAGCGCATCATCTGCGGTTTCTGATTCCGCAAACTTCGGATACAGATGCGCACGAATCGAAGTGATCAACCATCTCGCCTTCGATAGCGGTCATCAACATGTTCCAGAGCCAGCCAAACACACTGGGACAAAAGCTGCCATCGCAAGAATGCAGATCAAGAATTCCAGGCGTCACCATCTTTTGCTTTGAGTTCGTCGAATTCACGATCTTCAGGCTTTTTTCGGTACCAAGCAAATAGTTCGCAAATGCAACTGCAAGAGAAAAGGAATTTGCCAAGCAAGGAAACTGAGAAACCTTTCAATGCGAAGGCGACGGAGACGGTTGTTAGTGCGAGTAAAAAGTAGACGATTAACGGAATCGCTGCCCATCGTTGTCGAAACCATGTGAGTGCGGCGAACACACCCACGGAAAGCCAAAAGACGCCAAAGAAGGTGGAGCCGGTCGAAAACGACCCGTAGGCTACCGCTGGTGCAGCTATGACCAGCAATGCGGTAAACCAGCCAATGCCCCACCCAGGAGATCGAAATTTCATAGCTTTCGAGACGAGTGTTGCGGACTAACTGGTGGGAGTAGAGAGAGGATTCGGTCGCTGTCGTTCTTCACGTTAGTCAGCGTCGCGGTGGAAATCGATGGCTACTCAGGGTTGTAACTGAGACCAAATGCTCAGTACTGTGATCGACTCCTGGCTCTGCGAATGCCAAAGTCCGTCCGCCGAGATGGGGTTCCTGAGTTTGCATTTTCAGTCGCACCGATGGGATGCGATCTGTTTGCAGGGGGGCAAGTATAAATCGGCATTTCTTGGCAGTACGGTTGGCAAACCAATGGCAACATTCGTTGATATGCCACGAATTTCGCGGCATCGATATCCACCCTGCCTCAACCTGCAAGTCGCGTCTTTAGATTGCGTAAGGAACGCAGTAAGCGATATTGCAAGCTGAGCTACCGATTGGAACAGCGTCTACCTACTGAGCGCTGGCGAGGCGATCGACCAAGGTTGCGTCTTTGGTTGAAGGACGCATTGGGTCAGCGCCCAGGGTTCCGACTAGCTCTTGCTCGTAGTTCGGCGATTCCGCATTGGCACGCATTTGCTGAGCGAATTGCAGGCTTTCCTGCAGAGCGGTTTTATCGGCACCGCTCGAACTGGACTCGATTTGTGCGGTGATTCGATCTTCAAAGGCTTTCCAGTGATCGATGTCGCGAAACTTTTTCTCGGAGAGGCGACGTTTATACCAATCGCTTTCGATGAGCGACTCTCGCGTAAACAACGCTCTTACTTCGGGAGCGTCGATCGTTTTGCCATTGTGCTCGCCGGTGGCCATGATGTTCAAAATGGCTTGCAGTGGTGGGCAGGCGAGTTCGTATCCGCCGTCGTCGAAGTAGGTTTTGGCGACTCGCTGCTGTGCTTCGGCGATGTAAAGAACACCATCGGCAAACGATTCGGGATCCTGCTTTTCCGGCTTCAGGAGCTCTTCGGTAAACACTTTCGACGGATTGTCAAAGACACGAGCGAGATAGGTTCGCACGAACTTTCGCGTGATGCGATAACCAAGTCGACTTGCTGGGATCGTTTGGCCGTTGTGCTGGTAGTCTTCGATTTTTTCCAGCATGCCTTCGGCGATTAGCGTGTTGGGGTCACGTTCTTGGGGCCCCATCCGGCACCAGACTTCGGGAATCAGCAGCGAAATGTCGTGACCGACTTGGTAGCGTGGTCCGATGTGACCGGCGGCCGTACTGAACCCGCCCAGTTCGGTCAAAATCATCGACACGATCGCGTTGTTCATGTCGATCGATGGCATCAAAGCATTGAAGGGCGCTTTGGTCAGTGCGCCTTCGCTTCCAGCACCGGTCGTACTGGGGCTCTTGCCGGTCAACGAACACACGTAGTCCATGACCAGTTCAGGCAATTCCTGATAGTGCAGTGGCGAGTACACAGCCAATGAACGGTGCCCTGCCGCTGGGTCAGGCGGATTGTTGCGTCGTCCGCCAAGCACGGCGCCGACGGGGGCATGCACTGGTGAATCCGCTGGCAACCCACGATGAAGTTGCATGCCTCGGTTGGCGACATACGTGTTACGGTAGTTGACCATGTCCGGGCGGTCTTGCAGGTACCGCGGATTCGTTGTTCGCTGACCATTGATGATCCGCGGGTCGGCGGTGCTGACGACGAAACCTTCGTCTCGTTTGGCGGCGTCCAAAAGCATCTCAGCGATGGGCCCGGTGAACTTATCAAATTCGATTGCGTCGTCGATGATCTTGCGAACTTCTTCGATCGCCAGGGGCTGAAAGTTGCTGATGAAATTTCCGGGTTTGGACAGATCCGATTCCGTCTGTTTGTCCAAGCCACGATGCACTGCATCGTCAGGACGCTGGAAAAGACGATACTCGCAGTTTTCGACAAACTTGTAGCTATCGACTTCCAGAACGCCCGGCCCAACTTGGTCCAGGGCTGCTCGAGGAACCACGACACTGCAACTGATGTCGTCTTCGCGCTGGACCTTGGCGGCCGCAATGAAGTCTTGTCGCAGTTTAAATGTCCGCCAATTGGAATCGTCAAGACCGACGCGAAGGTAGGTTCCGACAAGTCCTCGCGTGCCGAGTTTAAGTTCGTGGCCGGGCGAACCGTTGACGATATCGACGTTGAAGTAGTCTCTCCAATTTCCTTCCATGCCAGGACGGGTGAAGCGTTTGATGATCAACGCCATGGAATAGACGTGCTCAGGGATCTCTGCGAGCCACTGATTGTAGGCGTCGTTGTACTCGGGCGACGGCGTTAGCAGTTTGATTACGCTGCCCAGTGAACGACTCGGGTCCAGGACGCCGCGACTTGGCTGGTCGGTGTAATCGGTCCGGCCTTTGAAGTTAGATGACCAACGATCTTGGTAAGACTTTTCAAAAATCTGATCCAACATCGCGTAGTCTTTTTCGTGGTCGCCCACAAAAATGGGACCGTACAACATGTAGTCACGCAGACTCTTACTGATTTCACTTTTCCCGCCACCACTAACAGTACAAGGTTTGTGACAGAAAACGCCTTCGCCAACCGTTCCGACCAAACGCCACGACGGGGCCGAAGGGTGCTTTTCTAATTGGATTTTGTAACCGCTGGGTGCGATGTAGACATTTTTGGGCGACAAGGCGATGCGACGTTCGCTGCCATCATGGACCCATTTGATGCATCGCTCACGCAACGTAACTTTGGCATTTTCGGGAATGTAAAACACGGTAGGGTCGGATTTGTCGATTCCATATCCATCGCTTTGGACGTCGACAAACGACGCGTAGTCGCGAGCCACATCCTCGAAGGTACGTTGGTTGTATCGCCGCGAATCGACTTGGAAATCTTCGCCCAGCGAATACGACGCAAACGCCAGGGCACCGCCAGCGTGTTCTTCTTCGGCGCCACCCATCAAGTTGGCGGCGTAGCTGATTTGCGTTTTGACTTCTTTTTTGCAGTAGCCGTAGTAGTTGTCGGCAATCAGCGTCACGATCACGCCGTTGTCATCGCGGCAGGTCAGTTTGAACGCGCCACCGTCATTGTATTTTTCTGATTCGTCTTTCCAACACATCGAATCACGACGTTGACGTTCGGTGGCATCGTCCCAGTGGGGGAGCCCCAGTTCTTTCTTGGTGTACTCAGTCAAATGAGTTGCCAAGATCACGCAGCCTGTGTGTCCACTCCAAGAACGGACATCCAAACCCGCGTCGTTTTCGGCGATTAACGCGTCGCCTGCATTTCCAAAAATCGATTCGACAAAGTCCAGGTTGCTGACCAGATTTCCCGGAGCAAAGAACCGTGTCTCCAACGATTTCTCTTCGCAAAAACCTGGCACGGCCGGGCAAACGATCGGACGCAGCAGCAGCGACACCCAAGTGTGCGCCGGATTGGACGAAGCACTCGTGTACGGCAATAGTTGTAGATCTTTGGGCGGATTCATCGCCCTGCGAAACAATTCGACGAATACGTTTTTAGGTACGATCCGTTTGTCCCCGGGGACAGGCAGGCCGCCCGTGACAACATGAAACGTTCCGGCCGTGGTGCGGCGGTCAGCACGTGGGTTGTTCAGCACGCCATTGAAGCAGCGAAACGATTCGACCAAGTCGTTTTTGAACTCATGACCGTTGACGGGCAAGCTCAACTCGCGAGCCATCCCGTGGCGATCCAAAGTCAGCGAGCCACTTGGCAAACGCAGCGGTTCATCGCCGGTTTCGTTTTCGAAGTAACGATTCAGGAACGATTCGATGCGTGAATCAACGGGAGCGCGGTAGTCGGCCAGCAGACGATTCTTTTCGCGCAGAGTCTGCAGAATACCGCTGGAGAAAGCGGTGATTGATTCGTCAGTGTCGTCGCCTTCGGGCGCCATCAATCCGGCCGAAGCAAGTTGCAGTGTCAGGTAATGACGCAGGTTTTGACGTTCTCCTGGATCGTTTGCGAGATGTCTGTCCCAGCCCAAGCGTTGTTGCAATTTGGACTCTTCACGAATCAACGACATATTACTTTTCCTATCAGCTAGCGACACAAAACTTCGGCTTCATGAGATCCCAAAGATACCAGCTGCCGACACCAGTTCACCCACCGTGGAATTCGCCGCCAGGAACTTTCCCTTTAGGTGGTTACAACGGTAGCGATCGCACCAAAAGAAAAGTGGCGCACCGGAAACGGCAATCAAAGAACCGACTAAGGCACTCTTTGTTCGCAAGTGAGCCGGCGAAACGCTGGCAACGCGTGTCTTGTTGGGGTAGCCATCGTTACTGGAAAGACATCCTCAACAGTGGGGGAATCGATCGCAGTGCAGCTCATTTGCAGCCCGTCTGAACGGACGTTGTTTTGTTAAGAAACGCCCCAACGTTGTTCTTGTTGGCCATCAATGGTCGACCAGTCGCGCGGCCAAGTAGACGGCGGCGGTTTCGATGCGGTAGATGCGTTTGCCCAATCCGACTTTTTTGAAACCGGCATCCAACGCGATGTTGATTTCTTCTTCGGTCCATCCGCCCTCGGGCCCGATCAGCAGTGATGCGGAGTCGATCGAAACGATTTGAGTGAAATCCAAAATCGGTCCGTCGGGATGGGCGATCCATTTTGCAGGCGTCGAGTCTATTGCAGGCGTCGAGTCTGGTTGGTCAACATACTCTGCAAGAGACATCGGTTCGGTAATCTCCATCAGGACGTTCCGGCCGGATTGTTTGCAGGCCTCGATCACGGCGCGACGAAGCTTGCCGATCAGGTTCTCTGACGGTCCGCGCTGAGTGCGGACGGCGACGATTGGTACGACGCGCTGGACGCCCAATTCGGTCAGTCTTTCGATCAGTTCGCGGCATCGGTCGGGCTTAGGCAGAGCGATCGCAAAAGTCAGCTCTCGATTAGGCTCGCGATCGACCGACGATGAATGTTCGATTCGCACACTGCATTCTTTGCGTGTCACGCTGACGACGGTCGCATCGGCTTGCGTGCCGCGGCCATCAAACAGTTCGACGGTTTCTCCAACTTGAATCCGCATCACTTTGATGGCGTGCTGCGATTCCGAATTCGGCAACACGGCAAGAGCAGCGACGGGCGGCAAGTCAGAGAGGTAATAGCGGCGAGTCACGGATCGGTTGAATTGGAACGGTGCAAAGGGATGGACGAGTGTTTTATTGAAGTTTCGTTTGAAGGTCTGCGATCGCGGACGAAACGCGCCGAGTCGCTTTGATGCTGGCCTGCTGAGCGAATTGTAGCATCGCGAGTCAATCTAATTTTCGCCCGCGGCAATGTACTAGGGGGCGTCGGCAGTAGAGAGCGTCAGGGGCGTGAACTGGGATCGCACAGCAAGCGGTTCAGCAAGTTTTGACAAGGCTTGGCAAAAAATGCATTCGTCAGTCTTGGCTATCAATCAAGCTTCGCTATCAATCAAGGCGGCAGGTGGGGCCGGTGCTGGCTGCACGGCGAGCTTTTCCGGCGTTGGTAGCATCAATCAAGTTGCTCGCATGATCAACCGATTGATTCTGTTAGATCAAGTCGTCTGGATTTGCTATCGGCAAAACGTCGCCACCGTCGGCAACACGGGTGCAACATGGGGCGTTCGGTACGATCAATCTCCGAAAGCTCTGGATGCTTCATCGAGTTGCTACAATCGACTGAACGCTTTTCACGTTGGAAACAAAATGCAATACCTTCGCTACTGGTCGTTTCGCGAACCGCCGTTCGGGCCAGAAGCGTCGCATTTCTTTTTTCGAGGGGATCCGCAGCATCAAACGTTGGCTTGGATCCAAGATTTAGTCGTTTCAAGAGATCGAATTGGATTGATCACGGCAGCGAGCGGCTGTGGCGCGACTCGGCTGTTTACTCACGTCGCCAAAAGCCATGGGTTCGACGATTGTGCCGCCGCGGTCACGATCACGAGCGGTCGTCGATCGAGCATCCAGCATGTTCATGGTGATCTAGCCAAGTCGATGGGGATCACGGTTCGGCGCGATGCATTGCCCGCGGTTGCCAACGCCATCGAACAGCTTGACAAGCAATCGATTCGCACGGTTTGGTTGGTTGATGGGCTGGGAAAACATTCGGCCGACGCGATTGTCCAAGCCAGCAGAATCTGCAGGTCTTTGACGGTGATTGCAAACATCACACCACGGCTGCACCGGTTGGTTATCAAGAGCTTGGGCAAGCGGATAGCTGAGACTACGTTGGACGCGTTGACTCTTTCAGGAACCACGGCATTTGTCGAACATTCGATGCAAGCCGCCGGTTGCCGCAAGAAGCCGTTTTCGTCTGACGCAATCAATTCGCTGCATCAACAAAGCGGAGGACGCATCCGATCCATCGTTCGCATTGCGCAATGTGCAATCCAATTGGGAGCCGAGCAGCAAGCAGAACAAATCACGGGACGGCAGATTGAGTACGCCGCAGAAAGTTTGCGTCGATCAGCCGCGTAGCGCCGAGTGCGTGACGGACAACTGCGCTGCAGGTCAAAGCGAATCGCGAATGCCTTCTTCGACGTGTGGCAAGTCTTCTAAAGTCTCCAGCCCGAATAGCTGCAAGAATCGCTCGGTCGGGTAGTAATGTGGAACAGCGCGGCCGCCATCGGCCGGTTTTTCTCGTCGCATTTCTAATAGGCGGCGGCGCACCAATTGATTCAGCAACGACCCACTTTCGCGTCCTCGCTGATCTTGCACAATCTGCGTCGTGACGCCTGGTTGGTACGCGACCAAAGCGAGAACCTCTATTGCCGCTTGGCTCAATTTTGCTTCGCGCACTTTGCCCAAAAACGATCGCCGCACCTTTTCGACCGCCGGGGCGATCGTCATTCGATAACCGTGGTCGTCGCGAACAATTCGGATTCCCTGTTCCGCTTCGCGATAAGAACTGTTCAGTCCATCGATGATCTCGATCACTTCTTCTGGCGTGACGTCACGCATCAAAGACGCGAGACGTTCTTCGCTAAACGACTTATTCTCAGGGTGTCCAACAAACAGCGAGGCTTCGACGATCGACTCGGGAGTCGCGACACCTTCTTCTTCGTCCTCGAAGTCGACAGGGGCCGCCGCCGAATCGTCGTCCTCGGCTTCGGGCGTTTCTTCGGCGACATGCACAAACGATTCGGGATCGTGCTCGGCAGCCGCCTTGGCGTAGGCGGCACCCAAGTTGTCAAGCGACAACTCCGTCAGCTCATCATCGTCGTGTTCGTCGGCGTCTAGCTCTTCGGAGTCTTGCTCTTCGGAGTCTTGTTCGTGATCGTCTGGCTCTTCGTTATGCATCACAGACCTTGGCGAGGGTCAAACCCACTCTTGCGTAGTCGGTTTGATAACGATTTCGGGCACGTTGGCGCGAGGCGGCAGTTTGCAAATCGACAAGACCACGCCAGCGATGTCTTCGGGCTGAAGGATCGAATCTTTGTGCTCCTGGGACACGGGCGTCGGGCGGTTGTCTAGGATCGGCGTGTTGACTTCGCCCGGATACACATTGGTGATACGAACACCTTCGTTTCGGACTTCATTGGACACCGCTGTGCCCAGAGCTGTCATTGCGAATTTGCTGGCACAGTAGACGACGCCACCGAGCGAGATCGCGCGTTTGCCCGCGACTGACGAAATGTTGATGATCAGTCCGTCTTGTCGTTTGCGCATCGCCGGCAAAACTTGGTGCATGCAGCGATATGCACCGCTGGCATTGATTTTTAAGACACGCTCCCAGTCGTCGGGATCCATCGCAGCCATCGTGCGATTTTGAATATTGATTCCCGCGCTGTTGACCAGAATGTCGACCTCGCCAACGTTCTGATGAACGTAGGCAAAGAAAGCTTCGATGCTGTCCGGTTCGGCTACGTCAATCGTGTGCGTTCGCAGCGGATGCTCGCTGGTGATGGACTTGGCCAAGACGTCCAGCGGTTCGCTACGACGTCCACCCACGGTCACGCGGCAGCCTGATTCGGCCAAGATACGTGCAATGCCGGCACCAATACCGGTTCCGCCACCGGTGACTGCCACTACTTTTCCGGATAAATCGATCACGCCAAAAAGACCTCGTTGAAAACGCACACAGAAGAAATTCTGTGGCGTAGTCTATCAAAGTGTAATCGGATTGTCTCAGCGATCGGTTTACTTGTTGATCACTGCGCTCGCGGGACGCATCAGTGGCTGCGTTTGCAAGTTGACGACGTTGGTGTTGTTTGTAGCTGGCGGTGCAGCAGTAGGCGGCGCGGGAATCGGCAGTTTGTTTTCGATCATCAGCACGGGTGAGCGACGTGCGTATCGTTCGCCACTGCCGATCAGGCTGCCACCAACGCCATCGAATCCGACGGCTTTTTCTCGAGTGTCGACGACGCTTCCGCTGCGAAACGGCCCCACGCCAAGAACATACGTGTCGTTAGCATGGGTCAACGCGGTGGCAGTTCCGCCACGCCCCAAAGACGCGCCCGTCTTGGCGTCATAAGCGACCAAGCCAATCTTGGCCGTGCCCATTTGCGTCGATCGCTGAGCGAACTTTATCTCGGGCAACTCGATTGGCAGGCCTGGAAAACCGATTGCGGGAATACCGATGTAGGCTTCTTCGCTATCGGTCCCGACGCCGCCGCTGCGAGGTTCCAGGACGATGTCAGCGTCTTCCACTTTGGTCGCTAGCCGTCCGCCACCCTGAAGTACTTTGTGTCGAATTTCGCCGACCAAATATCCCTTGTCGACCGCGCTGGCTAGAAACTTGTCGTCAACAAAAACGGTGTAGTTGGCGAAGTCGTTGAACCGAACGTTGGACATCGCACGATCGATCGCTGACGAGATCAAGATTTGTTCGTTGCCGGTCCGCGCGGTGTTGGACGTTTTGGTGGTCGCGCATCCGGTTAAGACGCAGGAAACTAACCCCAGCATCAGGAGGTTGCTGGCAATGTGTCGATTCAATCCGTTGATTTTCATTCTTATGTTTCCAGGGATAAGTGCGTGTTGAATAGCAATGATGCGGATGGCGCGATTGCGTCATCGGGCAGGTGAACATCCATTCTTCTTAGTGAGACATCGTCGAATCCGTTCTTGGAGCTAAGGGCGTCCCCTCCAAGACGCAAACCCAACACGCTTTTGCAAGAGTCCGCAGAAGACCCATTGTCTCGCGACGGGGTGGTGGGCGACTGGGGGTGTTTGCGGTGTTTTGCGAGAGACATCGAGATTGTGTCGAAAATTCGGAGAAAGTCTGTGTCACACCGGAGGTTTCACCGCGTAATAAGTTGCAGGCAGCGTTCCGCAAAGTTTTGCTGGTCAATTTAAGCACAGGGAACAAAAGTACAGTGACTTGCGTCTATATCAATCTGCCGCGTTAGATCGGACGTTTCGCCGCCGGCTTGCTCGCTTCGCTCGATCCGTCCGATAAGAGTGCCTGACTCACCACATCTCATATCCAACCACACGTGCGTGCCCCTTCGTGTGATGGGATGTGGTGAGCTGGGCACCCTGGGGGAGATTCAGTTGGGGCCTCCGTCCGTATCTTGTGTATTTGTGACGAATATTCGGATTAATCCAAACATTCGGGCCAGCTAAGCCGATCAATAGCGATAGACCTCCCTTGGCTGTTGTAGCCGCTGGGAACCGACAGATTGGCTGTCTTGACGACCCGATATCACGTCCCTAGACTCTCCAGAGTTAAGTTGATAGTGGCAAAGGGTTTACAACGATTGCCGCAGTTCGATTCTCGTTCGGTTGGGAGCCGGGATGACCAAGAAAGACATCGTGAGAGTAATCTCCGAAGAAGTTGGCCTGACTCAGCAACAGACAAAGCGGATCGTTCAAATGACCTTTGACGCGATCATTGATTCGTTGATACGAGAACGACGGATCGAGTTAAGGAACTTTGGCGTTTTTGAGGTCAAAGCTCGGGCGGCGCGAAAGGCGCGCAATCCGCGGACTGGCGACGAAGTCATCGTGCCCGAAAAGCACGTGGTGACTTTCAAGCCAGGCAAAACGATGGAAGCACGGGTGCGTGAATTGTCCGACAACGAACTGGCCAGCCAAGCGGCTGCGAAGTCTCAGTCTGATAGCAACGCACCAACCAAACCGGAAACGTCGGGTGAACCAGACAGCCACAGTGGCCGCTGGGATACCGATTGAAATTTAGACCGCTTGTTAAACCACCGGGTTAATCGCCACGGGGGATCAAGCAAACGTGATCGTTCACGGAGGAACGTCTCGATGCGACGAATTTTGCAACTGGCATTCTTGGCTGTCTGCTTCAGCTCCACAGTGGGCTGTTTCTTGCCAATCTACTCGGCGCGTCCCGAACGGCGTGTGCAGCAATTGCTGTATACCTCCGAAGACCTGCGATCATTGGTCGATGAATGGGAACGTTTCTGGTTCCTCGATTCGCCCAGCCACATGACGCCAATCCGTACTCACGGCGGCGTGATGTAGTCTGCTGTGGCAGTCCCCGACGACAACGCCGACGATCATTCGTCGGCATCTGTCTTGGCTGAATCCGGCTCTACTGACTCGCGAACCGTTTCGATGGCGCGGTCGATCTGTGCATAGGGCCGCTTTTCGTTCCACTGGACCTTTTCGACTTGATGTCGCTTCATCTCGGAGCGAAGGTTCCGTAGCGTCATCAATGCGCTGGCAGCTTCTTCAGCGTCTTTGGATTTTTCAAGGGCGTAGAATTGCAGTGCAAAGTTCCAGGTCGGTGAATTTCCTGCGAGCGAACTGACTGGCGTTGATGTCATCCCGCCATAGCCGCCCATCGAGCCGCCCATCGAGCCCGCGCCGCTGTAAGAATCTCCCACGCTTTCCTTGATGTCGGCGGATCGCGCGATGTAATTCTGTAGCGTCGAATCGATGCTGTCTAAGAAAACGATGGGAGCGTTGTTTTTGATCAAATCAAGCACTTCTTCGGGGCGAAACCTTTCGGCGTTGTAGTCAAGTTGCTGATTCAGGCAGGTCGCCGCGAGATAGTCCCACCACTTGCTGTCCGGTTTCGAGCCGGCCATCTGAATCGCTGATTTCAAAAGATCCGAATCGGGCCATGCATTACCAATGCCCATTTCAAATCCGATTTCGCCTTCTGGTTTCAGCTTCGATTTTTCCCACTGCTGGACGTAGCGATCCATTCGATTGCGAGTCATAGACTCCAGCCAGGGTACGCCCACCACGGAATCATTTACGGCAACCCCCATCACGTAGACGCTCCTATCGGCCAGCTGAATGACCGATCCTCGGCCGGCAAAGTTGGCGGGGAGAGAATCTCCGATCGTGCGCAGACGCTGGAGCACCGATTGGCAAAGAGTTTTCCCTTCTGCCGTCTGACTGATGATCCGTAGTTCGGGTCTTGCCCGGGAACGATCTTGCGATGATGCGTATGAGTTTCTGGCGCCGGTGATGTAGTTGTTAAGCGCCCATACCAGCGAAGATTTGCTGGCCGAGGTTCCTTCTGCAAGCTCGTGATTCAATATCGCCAGTCCAGGTTCGGCAAAGAACTTCGGAAAGACTTCGTTAAAATAAGCGGTGAAGCGATGCGAAGGACTCTCGTTGTCAAAAGCATTTGCATTCAACCCGAGGCCTGATGAAACGATTCCTCCCAACTTTCTTGCACGATCAGCCGCTAGCTCTGCGGCAGCCCGTCGCGCCTCGCTGTTAGCTTTACCGTTGACTGGCCGAGTGAGTTTTTCGACTGCATCCATTGCCAATCCGATCGCGTGAACGTCTTGTTCCCGACGTAGCTGCGACATCCAATGCTCCAGCGGTTTGCCTTGGTACAGGCGATCGCCGTCGTCATGAATTGGAAATTCGTGGTTGGACGTGACATTGACGCTGGCCACTTCGCCACGCCCGATCGTCACCACGTCTTCGCTTAGTTTTAGCGGCGCACCACCACCTTCGATTTCGATGCGGTAGGAACCTTTACGCAGAATCGTGCGGTTCTCGCCGGCTTGGTTGATGATCAGGCGTTCGATGACTTGATCGTCCTGTCTGACCAGGACCGTCAAGTCGCTTTGCTCGCTATGGATCACCAAAGTGCCTTTGTCCGTCTGAATTCTAAACAACAACCCAGCAACGATCAGAAACGCAGCTGCTGCAGCGGCAATTCCCCATCGCTGTCGTGGCGGAGTGGGAGGCAAACGATTCAGCGAAGCGGACGGCATGATGCTGACGGAATGATCTTCGCTCTTAGGGCGACGAAGAGCTTCCCGCAACATACCTTTCAGCCGACTGCCTTCTGAAAATGGTTCCAGCTTGGTTGCCAATTGCGACGCCGAATCAGGGCGATGGGCGGGATCTCGGGTCAGCATTTCGCCGATGACAGAGGCAAGTCCCGGGGCGACGTCAATTCGCAGAGTATTGATCGCAGGCGCATCCTGGTTGGTAATCGCCAAAACATGCGACGCCAAGCTTCGCCGTCGTTTGTGCGGCGGCCTGCCGGCGATCAGGCGATACAGCGTTGCGCCCAGCGAATACACGTCCGCTCTTGCATCGACTTCACGGCTGTCGACCAATTGCTCCGGTGCCATGTACGGCATCGTTCCCATCAAGTGGCCTACTGTCGTCAGCCGGTCGTCTTGCGAAAGCGGGTCATCGCCGGCAAGCACCAAGCCCAAGTCCAAGATTTTGACCTGACCATCGCGGCACAGCATTAAGTTCGACGGTTTGATGTCCCGGTGGATTAGCCCCGATTCGTGAATGTGGCTCAGACCTAGTGCGGTCTGGCGAACGATCTCACAAGCGTCAGCGATTTGGATCTGATTCATTCGATTGGCAATGCGGCCGACGTCCAGCCCGTCTAGATACTCCATCACCAAATAGTGCCAACCGTCTTGGTGCCCCGCGTCTGTCGCTCGAACAACGTTTGGATGTTCTAAGTTGGCGACCGATGTCATCTCGCGTTCGAAACGCTCCAGCCAACCCGCTTGGTCGACTCGCTCGCGAGGCAACAGTTTGACGGCACAGTTGCGTTTCAGTCGGTCATGCTGCGCCAAATAGACGGTTCCCATGCCGCCGCTGCCCAGAGTCTTAAGCAGCGAGTAGGGGCCAAGCTTTGTGCATGGCAACACCTCTGGTGCCAACTGGCTGGATTCGGATGACTGCAGCATTTTCCAAAGCGCGATCTGGCACGCGGTTTCTGCCTGCAGAGGATCGGCGGAAGGATCCGTGATTGATTTTGCGATCCAAGGTTCGTGCTTGTCGATCGATTCGATCGCGGAGCGGCAGTGGTCGCAGTCGTCCATGTGCGCAATTGCGGAATCAAATCCTTCGGCGGGAAAATTTCCGGACAGAACATCCGCTAGTTCAGAAGGGGCCAGGCAGTTTCGGCGGGCGGCAATTAGCATTGGAGGATTCATTGCTGGTCCTGAGGTTGGAGTACTCGCAAGACTGGTGGACCGTTTGTGACCCACTGGCCAAGGTGCTGGGAGCCGTTGCCAAACGTTGGCGGATCACGCAACTCGGTCAGTTCTCTTGCTGTTCACTTAGCACAACGAAGTGATTGGACAGCAAAACCAAAAAATCTTCGCAGCCTATGACTCCAGTCCCGCTAATTGACGCTGCAATCGCTGCAAAACGCGGGCTTTCGCTTTATAAACGGCCCATTTAGACACGTCCATTTCCTCGGCGACCGCGGCCGGTTCGCGTCCCTGTACAGCCGTTTCCCAGAACATTCGCCAGCTGCGTGGCTCGACCGTATGGCGAATCATTTCGCAGGCTCGAAGCTGAGCCGAAGCGACATCGCTGGCCAAATCGCTTGGCGGGTCAGCGTTTTCCAGCATGGCGATTTGATCTGCAACTTGATCGGCAATGGATCCCAGGCGAACTTGAGCTTCAGTGCCACCGACGCCATGTCCGTCGTCACGTCTCGCTTGATCACGAACCTTGTTGCGAGTGATCGTCCAGAGCCAGCCACGGAAACTTGCATCGGGTCTTTCATAATCGAAACGACCGATCGCAGCTGACACGGCCGCGAACGTTTCTTGCATCACATCGGCTGCATCAGCCGATTGGCAACCACAGCGACGCGCCCACGAATAGACAATGGGGCCGTAGATCTGCGCCAATCGACGCCAACTGTCCGCATCACCGTCACGTGCTCGCTGCAGTAGCGAGCCGGACGTCGACGGTTCGGGCGAATAGTCGGTTTGTGGCATCAGAGCATTTTTCCCCAAGCTACTTGGACAAGACTGGTTCGCCGTAAACGGGAGCTTTCCAGTCTGCGGGCAAGCGTCCTTGTGGGCGGACGCCTTTGGAGCCGGCTGAGATCAAGGCTTCGTCGGGAGTGATCAACGGCATGTCGTCTGGCAAATGTTTGACCTTGAAATCTTTGTACTGGATCTTCATCGCTGGACCGACATGGACTTGGACGGCTAAGACACCTTCCAACGTGCGGCCTTCGGGATCCAAGTCGATCAAGTCAGCGGTCGGATGTCCGTCGATCCAGTGCTGGTGATGATTGCCTTGGACCAAAACGCGGTAGTCATGCCATTGGTCGGCGGCGAATTGCTTGACCGGATACTTGTCAACGATCCACGGTTGGCCTTGAACGTCGACGATGACTTTCTCGCCCGTATGCGAAAGGATTCGGCGGCCTTTCTCTTCGTAGAGCATCCCGTTGTATTTGGGCGTGTTGCCGACCACATCGCACTGGTAGCCGGTGACTACGTGCAGCCCCAAGTCGGGACGCGATTTGCCACGGTACTGAATACCGCTATTGCCGCCTTCGGACACTTTGACTTTGACTTGCAAATCAAAGTTGCGAATCGTCGAATGTTTCCAACTAATGAAACTATTGGCCTTCAAGCTGCCGTCAGTCTTTCCCGTCAATGCACCGTCTTCGACCGACCAGTACTGGTTGTCGCCAGTCCACCCTCGTAGCGTCTTGCCGTCAAAGATTCGCACGAAACCATCTTTGCCGACGTTCGCGCTGACCGCTGCCGCCGCGATCGGATGGGGATCCGTTGACTTGGTAAACGGCACTTTCAATGGATCAAGCGGCCCGCCCAATTCGGCGACGCGTTTGGTCGTGCGCTCACGCATGGAGGCCAGTGTTTCGGCGTGATTGGGATCGTTGGCTAAGTTGACCAATTCGTCCGGATCGTTTTGCAAGTCGTGCAGGAATTCGTGGTTTCCGTGATCGATGTAGCGGACGTATTTGAACTGTTGATTGCGAATGCCCTCGAACGCTGGAATGCGGTTTCGCACGGCAAAATGCTCGTGAAAACTCTCCGTGCGCCAGTCCGACGGTTTGTCGCCGCCCACAATCGGTTTCAAACTATGGCCTTGGTATCGATCGGGAACCGCAACACCCGCTTCGTCCAAAAACGTTGCCGGCAAATCTAAGTTCAATGCGATGGCGTCGCTTACTTTGCCACGTTGCGATTCGGGAACGCGTGGGTCGGCGATGATCATTGGGACGCGTAGTGATTCTTCAAAGTGCGACCACTTCCCGGCTAATCCGCGATTGGCCATGTGGTAACCGTTGTCCGCCGAGTATACGACGATGGTGTTGTCGGCGAGTCCTGCTTTGTCGAGTTCCGCCAAGAAGCGGCCGATCGCACCATCAATGCCACTTACCATTCGGTAGTAGGCCCGCATGTTGGTTTGATATTTTTCGGGCGTGTTCCAGCGCCAAAAATATCGCTCCCGGTTGATAGTTGTTTTCAAAAAGCTGGGCAACGCATTGAAGATCGCCGGATCGCTCAGACGTGGTGACGTAAACGAGATGTCGTCGTACATGCCATCGACACTGCGTGGCCAAGCGAAGTGCCCGATCCCGGGGCGTCGGTCACCGTCTTCGGCATGGCACGCGTTGAACCACATGTTCAATGCAAATGGTTTGTCCTTGGGCTGCGATTTGATGAAATCGATGCCGCGGTCAACGATGACTTCCGTTTCGTGCCGCAAACTTCCGTCCGCTTGCTTTTTGTAAAACGGGTTTCGTCCAATCATCTCGAACTCATCGAAGTGATCTTCTTTCTTGTATTTCTTGGGCATTTTGGCGTGCCATTTGCCAAAGTAGCCCGTTCGGTATCCGTTGTCGCGAAGGATGTCGCTGTAGAGTGTTTTCACTGCGTCGGCGCGAGCCACGTCGGGCGTCGCTGCTGTTCCGTAACTGCGACCTGTCAGCCCGCTCAAGATCGTCGTGCGACTGACCCAGCAGATTGAGTGACTGACAAAGGCATTTTCAAAACGCACGCCACGCCTGGCCAGCGCATCAATGTTGGGTGTTTTGACAACCGAGTTGCCGTAACATCCCAGCGTGCTGGTGGTTTGGTCATCGGTAAAAAAGAAAACGATATTGGGCTTGTCGGCGGCAGCCAAATGGACAGCGGTTGATGCCGTTATGAACAGTGAAAGCAGAAAGTATTTCATTGTGTGTAAGTCGTTTTCAGGCAGAGAAAGTAGACGGTGACTTGTTGGGAGCCAATTGTAGTCGCAAACGTGATCGCTTAGCGGGGCATGGATTTCAGGGCCAGCCAAGGAATCAGAAAGAACACCAACACAAACAGTTTGATCAGACCCATCGCGCAGTAAAAGATGACGTCCAGTTCGTGGCTGCTGAGGTCAAACAATGATTGATGGATCTGATAGACGGTCCCAGCCATCAATTGTTGAACCACGAAAATGAGCAGCAAAAAACCGAATCCAATCAACCAGCAGCGAAGCAGGAAGGATTCGATCTGTTGGATCGGAACTTTGTTTGAATCAGGCATTTCCGTTTAAACCTTTCAGAGTTCGTGAGCTACGACGGTGTATCGACTTCGTCCCAGTCGGCGTTCTCGAAACGCGTAAGCCAGTTGAACGCATGTTGGCGTTCGACGATGACGCCACCATCTAGGTTGGCTGGGAGCGGTTGCTCGTTCAGCTTAGCGGCTCGTGCTGACCAAAGGAGACGCTGGTTAAAATCCATCGCTTCAAGGATCTGAGACACCGGTCGAAGTTTTGCCATTTGCAAGATTTGTCGATCGCCGCGTTGGACCATTGTTTCGGCCACCAGCGGTACATCGCAAATGCGGTCGGCCAGTGTCAGTTCTTCGTGGAAACCCAGCGTCCACTGGAGGACATAGAGCGCTTCGTACCGCCAAGCCATGTTGGCAACCGTTTGCTCCGACGGCGAGTCGTCCTTTAAGAACGCCGTTTCTATTGGGCTGGTCGCTTCCAACACCATCGGGCACTTGGCCTGCAACTGGGACAAAGGAATCGGTCGACCCGACGCCAATGACTCGGCACGTACCGCAACGATGAACATTGCGATCGCTCGCCACGCTGCGTCTTCGGCAGTGCGCAGGATTGTTTCCTGTTCGCCGACGACGGGAGGTAACACGTCCGGCGTCTCAATGCCCAGTTCTGCCAGACGCGATTCGCTGACCGATTTGCGTGCGCGAGCGTCGGCGGGAAACGGGATTTCTGCTTCGGCCGCCGGTGCGCCCGAATCGGGGTCGACCAAGACAGCACCCGCGGGATCACGAACGGTTCCATCGGGCAGATAAAAAATCGAATTGGAGTGCCATCCCCAGTCCGCCATCGAATCCAAATAATCATGCTGGATACGAAAACTATATTGATGATGCACGCGTTCGATATGCCGCATGATCGAATACAGCGACGCGGTCATTTCGCGTTTGCCGCCGTCCATGATGAAACCGATGAATCCGCTCAGGTGTTCCATCAAAGCGGGATCACTGTGGTCTCGCTGCACATCAAATTCGTGCGGAAAATCCAGCGGTGTTTCCGTTGCGATCGTTGAGTAGGCGTTGACCTGAATCGTCACAAAAAGTTCCTTGTCAATTGGCTCCCTGCGTTAAACAGTTGTGCCGAATCGCGGGGCAAGTGTTTGATTGGTTGCCGTGTCTTTGCAGCAACCGTTACCTGCATTCTATTGGCAAACATTCGACTTCCCCAGCCGACGCAATGCAATTTCCCTGTCGGCGATCTGGGCGTGCAAAACGTCGGGTGCTGCACGTCGCTTGCAATACGTCGCTTGCTGTCCATGTGCTAAGTCTTTAGGGAATAGTCGATGTAGCATCCAAGTCGCGCAGCATCCGAAATGGTGCGGCCATGACGGACCGCCTTGATCGATTGCAACCGTGCTTTGCGATAAAAGGGGATCGTGTTGAAATACGGCGTCTTGCGTTGTGGATCACACCGCAGACGATTAACCGGCGGTGAACTTGAATTCTGGGAGATCTAATTCGCGTGCACGATGAGCCCGGGATCAAGTGCCTGATGTGCAGGCTGATCGGAATCTCGCGATGGCTGCTGAGCAGGCTCTTTGCACGGCGGATTGGGGCGTTTGCACTTATCGAGAACTTCGCCGCCGGAATGCAGCACTAGGTCACCGATTTCCAGCTCGTAATGTATGGCTGCGTGAAGCGGCATGTTTCCAACGTCGTGGCACTGATTGCAAGTGGAGGCATCGTTTAGCGAGGCGTGGAACTGCAGTCGTCCCGATTCCGCCGTGTTGGATTCGTTGGCTCGGTGAAGTTCATTGGCTGGTTGGGATGCAAAGCTACTGGCTAGTCCCAGTAGTTTGGCGGGAGCCTTGAAATTGACCGTGGTCGAAATCTCGGCACCATCGCCGTCTTGAGCAAGTTGGATCGCTCGCTGGCGAAATTGATCGATCGCATCTCTTGCCAGGCTGTCAACCAAATCGCGATTCTCTGACAAGACTTTCAGGGGATCAATCTTGGTGCGGAGCAACTCGTCGCTGCGTGACGTCGAGGCCTCCACGCGATCATCGTGCGAATTGTGCAACGCGGGCAGAACGATCGCCGCGGCCAAGAGAATACCGGTCGTCGCAAAAACGCGCCGCCGCAGACCGCGATCCATGATCAGCGAAGACTCCAGGACTCCTGATCCCAACACCGCAATACCGCCGATCACTAACGCGACGGATCCCGTAATCAGCGAGATCAGAAAGAGCAGAATTGCGACCTGAAAATTCCGCCGCCGCTGACCATGGCTTAAGAAAGCGACTGACAAACCTACCGTGACCAATCCAAGTTCCAGAGCAAACATCGCCGAAGCCTCCTTGAATTTGAAGAGAACGCTTCGGCAGCTATCGAGCCGGCGAGCGTCATGAGACGAGGCTTCTAATTTAGGCGTTGGGTGACCAAGATTCTTTCGTATTGGATGGATGTAGTCAGAAAAACAAAGTGTAAAATTTCACAATGTGTTTGTGATCCAAATCACGAGCGTTTGCGATGGAGTAGAATCGCGGCCCCGGTGCACTTCCGTTGCGTTCAGGTTGCCATCGGACAGCGATGGACCGAGCAATCCGTGTTTTTGGGTGAGGTTTCCATAAGAGTTTTTCGAGCGGGGGTTTCGACCAGTGTTCGAAACCAATGTTTTTGATTCGTCTCTTGAATTTGCTGCAAATTAGCTGGCTCACGCATGCGTCCACAAAACCTTTCTGTTCGCTGTGATCTGTGTGGCATGCCGACGACGATTCTGTTTGGCTTGCATGCTTTCGTTGCATTGTGTCTGGCGCAGAATGTTGACGCTGACGAACCGTTTACCCCCGATGATGTCTTTCGGCACTGGCGAGCAAGGCAGTCGCGAACCGATCACGTTGAATGCCGTTTGGATGCGATCGTTCACTATTCCGCAGAGACGCAATCCAATGATGACGATTTAGGTCGGTCGTCGACGCCTGGTCGTTCGGTGAAAAAGACCGTGTCGATGCAGTTGGACGGTCCCGCAAAATTTCGCTTTCACCACGAAGGTTCGCAATGGCATCAGAGGTTTGGAAGGATCTTGCGAGTTGATTGGGATCGTTTTTGCAATGGCAATCAGTACGTCAATCTGGAACGCGCGTATGAAGCAATTCCTGATTGGACACCCAGGCCGCACGTATCGAACCGACCGAATTTAGAGTTTATGCATTTCGGCTGGGATGATCAGATTTGCACGCCGTTGCTACTTCACTATCGCGCATTCAATTCGCGTTTCTGCCCCTTTGAAAAGGTCGAAGACTGGCTCGTCGAAGGACGCGATGTCGTCGATGGCCAGACGTGCATCTTGCTGAGCGGCAAAGCGTTCAGAGGCGGGTTCCAGGTTGGTCACTATCAGGTCTGGGTTGCGCCGGATGCCGAGATGTCAATCAGGCGATTGAAGGTCATTTTCAATAACCAATTGGCTTGGCAATACGATATCGACTACACCGAAGGGGCCAACGGTTTGCAGCCTGCATCGTTTCGGTTCAAACGACTGCGAGGAGCAAGGATATTGCATTTCGCGAAGATAGAAGTCAGCGAGTTGAATCTGAAACGCCCTATCAATGCGAGTGTGTTTGAATTGAAAACGTACACTTCCGCCCCGCAAATTGATGTCAGTCATTAAGCAAATGCCGGCGGTTCGTGATCAAACGCTGTAGAAAACCTGCGGCGGAAAATACATTGAGCGTTAAAACGTTGGCTACCAATGTAGGTATGATGGCCAATCACATTTAGCACGCGTTTCGCCACGCATAATTTGTCTTTTGGAGACCCCCCCTCGATGTCGTCACTGACCCGTCGTTTCGCGCTTAAGTTGATCGGTTTTGGAAGTGCTTGCTTGGGGCTGAATCAGGAATCGCAGGGGCAAGAAACCGCTGCGCCCAAGAAGGCGAAGTCGACGATCGCGGAGCCCACCGTCAACTGGAGCAATACGCATGATCGTGTTTTCTTGGGTGGCGAGTGCTGGGCGAATCCAATGGAAAGCTGGAGGATTTCCGATGGTTCCGCCGAGTGCCTTTCGACGGGCGCAGACCGCAATGTGCATTTGTTGACGCATCAGCTGACGGACCCGACCGAATCATTTGAAATGTCCGTCGTCGTGGATCAGATGGAAGTGAAGAAACAGGATCTGGGGGCAGGATTCAAGATCGGTGTGAAGAGCGAACTGAATGAATTGCGTAGCAATGCTTTTGCAAAGAGTGGTATTAAAGCTGGTGTAGTGGATGGCACGTTGATTTTGGCAAATCGATCGCTGCCTTTCGATTGGCTCGCATCGCCTCAGTCGGTGACGCTCAAGCTGACCGGAAAACCAGCCGACGGAAAGGTCGAACTGACTTTGACCGCGACCACACCATCGAACGATCGCGTTGCTGCGATCACGGCGAAGGTTCCGGCCGACGCAGTCTTGGGAAATGTTGCGGTCGTCAACAATTTCGTGCCCACGGGCAGGAAGAAGGTGGAGGGAAAAAAGAAGGGCAGCTTCAGCAAGTTTGGGGGGGCCCGCTATCGATTTACCGATTGGAGCGTCAGCGGCAAAGCGTTCACGATCACGCCGGAGAACCGATTCGGGCCCTTGCTGTGGACGATGTATTCGTTGAGCGATTCGCGTAGCGAGGAGGGGTTTGTGATGAAGCTCTCCGCACTTACGGGACCGATGGGAGAGAACGATAATAAGGACGTCGAACTCTGGATTGAAAAGGATGGTGACTGGAAATCGTTGGGTACCGCCCCGTTGCATCAAGATGCTTGGACCGCAACGTTTCGCATCGCCAATTGGGACGAAACATCAAAGACACCCTACAAAGTCGTCTATCGCGAAAAACAGCGTGATGGAAGCGAGGCTGAATCGGTCTGGACCGGCAGCATAAAAGCCAATCCTTCCGGGCGTCCGTTGCGACTGGGTGCGTTGACGTGCCAGAATGATTACGGATTTCCGTATGCTCCCGTGGCGGAAAACTTGATCAAGCTTGATCCAGACATGCTTTACTTTTCCGGCGATCAGATTTACGAAAGCCATGGCGGTTTTGGAATCATCCGCAGTCCCGCCGAGCCAGCGATTTTGAATTACTTGCGCAAGTTTTATCAACACGGCTGGTCGTTTCGGCATGCCATGAAAGATGCACCAACGATTTGCTTAGCGGATGATCACGACGTTTTCCAAGGCAACGTTTGGGGCGAAGGCGGCGCGCCGATGGACGTCGAATCTGGTGGTACGTCCAGCAACGGTGGGTACATCGAACCGGCTCGAATGGTCAACACGGTTCACATCACCAATTGTGCGCATCATCCTGATTTCTATGACGCGACCCCTGTCCAACAAGACATCAGTGTCTACTACGGGGACATGGTTTACGGCGACGTCAGTTTTGCGATCATCGCCGATCGTCAATGGAAAAGCGGTCCGCAAAACGTCGAAACCGGCAGCGGTCGTGCCGACCATGTCAAAGACCAGGACGTCGACACCGCCTTTTTGGACAAACCCGGTTTGGTGTTGCTAGGCGAACGGCAAGAATCGTTTCTGCGCCATTGGGTCGACGATTGGCGCGGGCACAAAATGAAGGTGTTGCTCAGTCAGACTGTTTTTGCGGGCGTCGCGACTCATCACGGAGCTTACAACGGATACTTAAAAGCCGACTTGGATTCAGGAGCTTGGCCGAAGACGGCTCGCAATAACGCAATCAAAATCATCCGCAAAGGCATGCCGCTGCACATCAACGGTGACCAGCATCTGACCACGCTTAGCCAGTACGGTGTCGATGCGCAACGCGACAGCTGCTGGTCGTTTTGTACGCCAGCCATTTCCGCTGGTTATCCGCGCTGGTGGCGTCCGGACGAAATGAACATGCCTCACAAGAATCGGCCGGACCATGGCCGTGCAAATACGGGAGAATATTTGGACGGTTTTGGTAACAAAATTTATGTCTATGCTGTCGGCAATCCTGACGTTGGCACCGAAAAGAACCGCTACGACAAAGCCCACCAGAAAGGAAGTGGCTTTGGCTTGGTTACAATCGATACCAAGGAAAAGACCTATCACATGGATTCCTTTCGATTCAAAGTGGACGCCCTGGACGGTAACCCGGAAAACCAATTCCCTGGTTGGCCGGTGACAATCCACCAAAAAGAAAACGCTGGCCAAAATCAGTTAAGCTAGCGGTCGACGTTTCCCCCTTTCCCCATTTACTTCCCGCCTCAATCGAATCTCACGCTAATGTTTCGCTGCATCTTTTTGACCACTCTGTCGGTTGCCTTGGCTCTCCCTCCTCAATCAGGCCGAGCTCAGGAGTCACCCACCGATTCACAATTCGCACCCATCTTTAACGGCAAGGATTTGACTGGTTGGCATGGGATGCCGCATTTTGATCCGAACAAATTGGCTGCGATGTCCGAGGAAGATCGCCAATCAAAGATCGAAGAATGGACGGCCGACGCCAAAGAGCATTGGTCCGTCGAAAAAGGTGACTTGGTAAACGATGGCAAGGGAGCGTATTTGGTCACGGACAAAGACTACACCGACTACGAACTGAAACTGAAGTACAAAACCGTGCCCGTCGCTGACAGTGGCATCTACTTGAAAGGCAACCCGCAGGTTCAGATCTGGGACTCAACGCAAGAATCCAAGTTTTCGTTGGGCGCAAATTTGGGTAGCGGTGGGCTCTGGAACAATAGCAAAGGTGCTGCGGGGAAAGACCCGTTGGTGCTCGCGGACAAACCGTTTGGTGAGTGGAATCAATTCAAAGTGCGGCAAGTAGGTTCACGCACGACGGTTTGGCTCAATGACAAATTGGTTGTCGACAATGCCACCATGGAAAATTTTTGGCAGCGTGACAAACCACTCTTTGCTTCAGGACCGATTTGTTTGCAAACACACGGCGGCGAAATTCGCTGGCGTGACATCGAAGTTCGCGAATTGTCCGTCGCAGAAGCCAACGAAGTTTTGGCCGCGCGGAACGATGCCGAGTTTACTTCTTTGTTTAACGGCAAGGACCTGAGTGGATGGAAAAATGCAGTCGATAACTACGAAGTCGTCGATGGTGCAATTCGATGCAAGAAAGGCAAGGGCGGCATGCTGTTGGCTGAAAAAGAGTACGCCAACTTTGTCGTGCAGGTTGAATTCAAACTCCCTCCCGGCGGAAACAATGGTCTGGTAATTCGTAGCCCAGGCGATGGCGATGCTGCCTATGCGGCGATGTGCGAACTGCAAGTTCTGGATTCGGAACACCCCAAGTATGCCAAGCTGGATGATCGGCAGTATCACGGATCGGCCTACGGAATGGCTGCGGCTCACCGTGGATTCCTTCGTCCAACTGGCGAGTGGAACTTTCAAGAAGTGACGGTCAACGGCAGCACAATCAAGGTTGAACTCAATGGCAACGTCATCTTGGATACGGACCTATCGACCATCACCGATTACTTGGCCGACAGGAAGCACCCGGGCAAAGGACGCGACAAAGGCTTTTTTGGGTTTGCAGGACATGGCGATGCAGTCGAGTTTCGCAACGTTCAAATCACCGAGTTATAGAACCCGAGTGGACGTCCCGGCCTGAAAATCAGGCCTGTAGATCCCGAGTGCCAGAATCTGCGATCGCCATCGCTGAAATTGCCCGTTTGCGTCTCAAACTCGCCAGTCGCGTGTTTGAGACGCGTTTTGTTTACGCTTCTTTTCTTTTAATCAAATAGCATCATGTACTTGCGTATTCTTTTCTGCCTTTGTGCGTTTGCGTCCTTCGGTTCGTTGTTATCGGCTGCCGATCAACCCAACGTGGTCATCGTGATCACGGACGATCAAGGCTACGGCGACTTGTCGTGTTTGGGTAATCCGATTTTGAAGACGCCTCAAATTGACGAACTGTACAAGCAGTCGCTTCGATTGACGGACTATCACGTCGCGCCGACTTGTTCGCCTACACGCTGTGCTTTTCTGACGGGCCACTGGACGAATCGTACGGGCGTTTGGCACACGATCATGGGGCGTTCGATGTTGCGAGAAAATGAAGTCACGATGGGGCAAGTCTTCAAGGATGCCGGTTACGCTACGGGCATGTTTGGGAAATGGCACTTGGGTGATAACTACCCGTATCGTCCGGAGGATCGCGGCTTTACCGAAGTCATGCGGCACGGTGGTGGTGGTGTCGGTCAAACGCCTGACCATTGGGACAACGCGTATTTTGATGGTAGCTATTGGCACAACAGTCAGCCGACGCCTGTCAAAGGGTTTTGCACGGACGTTTTCTTTGACTACGCGAAACGGTTTATCAAAGACTCCAAAGACGCCGGCAAACCGTTTTTGGCTTACGTTGCGACCAATGCACCGCACGGACCAATGCATTCACCTGAAGAGTTTTCCAAACCGTATCAAGATCAGAACACCAATCTCGCCAATTTCTATGGAATGATCGCCAACATTGATGACAACGTTGGCAAGATGCGAACGTTTCTTGCCAACGAAGGGCTTGCCGAAAACACGATCTTCATCTTTACGACTGACAACGGCACGTCGGCGGGTGACAAGGTCTTCAATGCAGGCATGCGAGGTAAGAAAGGGAGCGAGTATGACGGCGGTCACCGCGTGCCGTTCTTTGTTCATTGGCCAAAGGGAAACCTGACCGGAGGACGCGACGTCAATGAAATCACTGCGTATGTCGATGTGTTGCCAACGTTGATCGATCTTTGCCAAGTCGCTCCGCCGGCGAACGTCAAATTTGACGGGACCAGCATTGCGTCCTTGTTGGATGAAAAGGTCGACGCAGATTGGCCGGACCGAATTTTGGTGACCGACTCACAGCGCGTCAAAGATCCGATCAAGTGGCGCAAGAGTGCCGTGATGACTAGCCAATGGCGTTTCAATAACGGCAAAGAACTGTACGACATGAAAGCCGATCCGGGGCAGACAAAAGATGTCGCTGCGGATCACCCCGAAGTGGTCCAGCGACTCACCAATTTCTACGAATCGTGGTGGGCTGAATTGGAGCCCACGTTTGCGAACGATACGGCCATCTACTTGGGGCATCCGGCAGACAACCCTGCTCGCTTGACGTCGCACGACTGGATCACGACGAAGATGACGCCGTGGAATCAGGCTCAGGTTCGCAAGGCGATGAATGGCGATTCGAACACGGGTTTTTGGAATGTCAATGTCTTTGAAAGTGGCAAGTACAAGATCCGTCTGCGACGCTGGCCCGAAGAAGCGGATTTAGCAATCAACGCTGAGTTGGCACCCGGTGCGGATGTTCCAGGAGTCGCCGCCTACCGAACGACCAAAGGTAAAGCGATCCAGCCGATCCGCGCTCAGCTGGAAATCGGAAATGTCATCGCGGCCAAGAACTTTGATGCAAGTGACAAAGAGGTTGTCTTTACCGTCGATTTGGAAAAAGGCAAAACACGGATGTCTGCGATTTTCACCACCGCAGAAGGCGAAGCTTTCGGCGCATACTACGCGTATGTCTCCAAGTAGCGAATCCGCATCACACATCGGATCTGCTCTGGGCAACTAGAGTTCTCGCACGGCAACGGGTTGAGCCCGTTTCCTCCAGGGCATGCTGATGCTTGCCCTGTGCGAGGTTCCGTACCGTTTCATGCCATGGTCAACTTTGTCGATTGCAACGGTTTGACCTCTTTTCAGGAGAGCACCGAATGTGTGCATCCTGCGCTCGTCGATTCAATACTAGCGATACAATCGACACAACGCTTTTCAGTTCTGACCTGGAAAAACCCGAACCATACTAACGAAGGAAACAAACGTTCCAGGCATCAATGGCGGAGTATCTGCGATGCGAAATGCACCCACCCAATCTATCCTAGCTCTCGTTGCGATCGTAATCGTTGGCGGGTGTGCCCACCAACCAACGCTCAATCGAGCGAAGCGGCCTTTTGTCGTGTCCGGTAGCCAGCGGCCCACCGCAGCACTGTCAATTGTCGACAGTCGGCATGCGTCGCCCCAGCCTTTGGCTGTGAAAGAATCGGCTTCGGCTGTTCAGCACGTAGTCGTGCAGTCCCCAGCCCCAGGCCATGCTGGGCAGTCGGTTGTCATCCCGCAGCCCATTGTCAATCCGGCTCCGGTGACGGAGCAAGTCTCGGCATCGATCCCGACTCCTGCTGCAGTCCCTTTGGCAGTCGTTCAAGTTAGCAATCAAACCGAGCATCAATCTGGTTTGTTGTCACCGACCATCGCGTCTGGTTTCAACGACTATCAGCGGCAAAACGAGCGTCCAATCCACATCGAAATTCCGCCTTCCCTGCAAAGCAAGTCCAGAGAGCCTTGGAAGTTGGGTTCAACTGAGTTGGTTGACGTAAATCCTGAAACCACGTAAATCCTGAAACCACAGAGTTCGCAGGCAAACGCGTTTGTCGCCGGGCTAAACGCGACGGCAGTGGTTTTTGCAAGAGCAGCAAACCGCAGGTGCAGATAAGAAGCAGCAACAGAAAGCAATAACCGAGACTTTGTCGGACCAAATCGGCAGCTGCGAGTCGAAAGCGTATCCGGCACGCTGGAACAGGGCGCCGGACAAAGCTATTTTGAAGGCTTCCCTTTTTGCTCTTCGATTGCAAGGTCTTGTCATGCCCAACGCCGCCCGCATTCTGGCTGTAATGCTTTTTACAGCCGTTTTTGTTTTTGCCCCTGAAGTGGCGAAAGCCCAGAACGGACGGTTGATCGAAGGGCTCTTTCGAACGCTCGCTGAGCAGCAGTTAGAAAAGGAAAAGTTGAAGCGGACCGAGTCGCAAAAGCGTCCGCCGGCGCTTCGTCCGCCCGGCCAAAACACAATCAAACCGTCCAACGATCCCTACCAAGTCAAGTTGCCGTCTGGATTTGGTGGACGCCCTGATTCAAAGCTAGATTCGCGGCCCAAACCAAAACTGCGTCCCAACGGTACTGTCGCGCCGACTTCATCGATCAATGTTCGCAGTCGCGAAGCCTCTCAGTATGCCCAGCGGTTGGTGGCGTTCAATCGAAACATGGATCCGTTGATTTCGCAGCTGCGCAGCGCAGCTAGAAAACATCCCGAAGTTCGCAGCCTGTTGCCACAGGCTTACCAGATCGCTGCTGATTCGCGTGCTCTTCTGCAGCGATGCAACGGGATCTCTTCGCTCAGCCCAATTATCAATCCGTATGCGGAGCTCGACGCGCGTTGGCGCCAAGTGTCGTTTGCTCTTCGTTCGATCAATGGAATAAGCCCCGAAGTGCTTTCGTCGGTCCAGCAGTGCGACGAAACCTGTGCGGCAATGTGCAAGCAGCTGCAGATCCAGCCTCAGTTTGATCGGCACGCCTTGCACGATCAGATGGTGATTGCGTCGACCTACATGCAATCGATTGTCGATGATTTAGAAATTGCCGGCATCGATCCAGGTGCCGCGCGCAAACTGACGCACGATTGTCGCTTGCTCCGTCAACGAATCCTGCGTGCAGCGGATCACGTCGAAGACGCCAGCTACGATGAAATGGCCGCCTCGTTTTCTGATTTTGTTCAACACTGGGGCGCGTTTGCACAGCAAATCTACGGTCTGGGAAACCCTCACTTGGATCGACGTCTGGCACGCATCAGTGAATGCGGCGATCAAACGTATGCCATTTTGTGGATGTCACCCCCGGCAGCGTTTCGCGACGTCGCCGAAATCGCGCATCGGATTGACACATCGATCGAACGCTTGAGCCAACAGATTACGTTGCTGTCGATCGCGGCGTTACCCAGCGGCGATCAGTCGCGAGTTCTGAATGCCACACGCGATCTGTACCAGCAAGCAGTGGCATTGGAAAAAGCGGCCAACGCAAAGGCAGACGTCGGGCAGTTGCAGTCTTTGTTCGCTAGCCTGGACAACACTTGGCTTTCCGTGCAATCGGACTATCCCAAAATCCGGACGGTCAACCGCGGTTTGTTGGGCGACATCGAGCGTGCCTGCGGAGAGCTTCGCGTAGCGTTGGGAGTGGCTGGTAGTGAATCGTCTTCGATCTCTGCTTCGCAATTGATTCAAGCGGCTGCTGCGTTGGAAGGAACGTCCGAATTTATCAACAGCGAACTGAGAAAGTACTCGCGCGATCTAACGCCTAGTTCGTTTCGCAATTCGGTGACATCGGCTGCTCGCGAATTTTACACGCACGCACGTGAATTGCATGAAGAGATCAGCAAGCCCGGACGCCTGAGCGATCCTCGCTACCTGAGTCGGCTGCAACGCGAAGCCGAGCATTTGCTCGAAGGCTGGGATCAGCTCTCGAAGGACATGGATCACATCGAAGAACACGGTTTGTCGCGGTCCAAGGCATTTCAGCTACGTCGTACTCAACGCGATATCACGCCTTTCGTAGCGCAAATCGCCGCTGCGTTACTAGCCGAGTGATCCAATTGACTGCCGGTTGCGTAAACTATTCCAACACGGTTCTCTCTTGAGAGCCGTTCGATTTTCCAACTCATCTGATTCATTATGACGATCCAGCGAAATCCGACCCGCGCCGTAGCGATCGGAAACATCATTGTCGGCGATGGAAATCCGATTGCGGTTCAGAGCATGACAGCCACCAAGACCCAGAATGTGGAGGCAACCGTTGTTCAGGCAAACGCTTTGGTTGCCGCAGGTGCGGGGGTAGTCCGGATCGCGGTGGACAGTGACAAGGATGCCGCTGCATTGGCGGAAATTCGTCAGCAAACCGATGCGAACTTAGCGGTCGATTTGCAAGAGAATTTTCGATTGGCCAAATCAGTAGCAAAATCGGTCAACAAGATTCGCTACAACCCTGGTCACCTTTATCACCACCAACGTGACAAACCTTGGCAGGACAAAGTACGGTTCATTATTGATCAGGCTGCAGAGAACGATTGTGCGATTCGCATCGGAGTGAACTGCGGCAGCGTTGATCCGGCCAAGAAAGAGAAATACGATCCGTCGGATTCGATCACGCCGATGATTGAAAGTGCTTTGGAGCACTGCGAGTTCGTGGACTCGCTCGGATTTCATCGCTACGTGGTGTCGCTCAAAGACAGCGATCCGCAGAAAGTGGTTCAGGTCAATCAACGATTCGCAGCCGAACGCCCCGATGTTCCGCTTCATTTGGGTGTCACCGAAGCCGGCATGCCGCCTGATGGAATCATCAAAACGCGGATGGCGTTTGAGCAATTGATCGGCAAAGGAATTGGTGACACGGTTCGCGTCTCGTTGACGTTACCGAATCCGCGCAAGCCCGAAGAAATCGCGGCCGGATTGGAAATCATTGATGACATCCGTGCGGGACGCGTTCGAACCGTGGTGCGGTTAAACGAAAAGGCGCTGAACATCATTAGTTGCCCCAGCTGTTCGCGCGTCGAGAACGAAGCGTTTATCGATTTGGCCGCAAGCGTCAAAGAAATGACGGCGTTCGCCAAGGATTATGACATCACCATTGCGGTCATGGGTTGCCGAGTGAATGGCCCCGGTGAAACCGATGATGCTGACCTAGGACTTTGGTGCGGCCCCGCGAAGGTTAATCTTAAACGAGGCACCGAGGCGTTGGGAGCATTTGGCTACGACGAAATTCTGCCAAAGTTGAAGAGTGAACTGGATACGCTGATTGCCGCTTTGAAATAAGGATGCTGATCCGCTAGTTTTTTTGAGCAACGTTTCTTGTGCGACGACGATCTGTCGTTTTGCAACTTGTCGTAGTCACCGTTAGACTCATGGCCTTCTATTCTGGGGCTTGGTGTCGAACGTTGCGGCAAGCTTCCTTGATTTTAATTTCAACAGGAAGTGATACTGTGATGGCGCGTTGCTACAAGTGTTGTTCAAGTCTTTTGTTTCTCAGTTTTGTGGTGGCCCTCGGCTGCGACAATTCGGCCACTCCGCTTCCTAAGAAATCGGTGCTTGCACAAGCCGACAAGGAAGACGCGTCTGTCCCGGCGGCGTCGCAATCTGATATTACGGATGAAGAGTCAGGTGCGTTTGGGTTGCAGTGGGCCAAGTCGCTTAGCGAGGGTGATGTGCCGACCGCCAGTCAGTTGATCGACTGGGACGGCATTCTTGATCGTTCGATGGATGGGCTGACGGACGACCCAAAGTTTCGCAGTGGGTTTAAAAGGGGAGCAACGCCTGCACTGGGGCAGTTAGTCAGGCAGATCGCAAAGGTGACTCAGGGAACAGGCACCTACGAACTGGTAGGCGTGGTTCGTCGCAACGGAGAGCCTCATGTCGTGCATCGGCTGATTGATGATCAAGGTGCGATGAACTACCACGATCTTCACCTGCGGCGTGACGGCACGCGGATCGTAGGCGATGAGCTGTTTATCGCGGCATCAGGCGAAGCGTTTTCGGATACACTTCGAGGATTGGTCGGGACGGCATTACAGAGCCAGCGGTCGATTGTCGACCGAATTAGTGGCCAGTCGGCTAACGAACTGAAGCGTTTGGAAAACCAAATGGCCATCAGCCGAGCGGTTCAGGCGGGGAACAAAGCCGAAGCTCTTCGCTTGTACGGTTTGCTAACGCCCGATTTGAAGAAGCAAAAGATTCCGATGTTGTATCGAATCATGGCAACCGACGTGGAAGACGAAGCGGCCTATTCAACGGCCGTCAATGAATACATCCGCCAGTTTCCCGAAGACGCGTCGGTCGGGCTGATTTCGATTGACGCCGCAGTGATGGGCAAGAATCCTGAGTTGTTGGCCAAGGCTCACAAAGCGTTGACCGGGTGGACCGGTGGCGACGAATTGCTGGACATGATGATTGCAGCCAACTTTGCCGCGATGGATGAAGTCGAAATGGCAAAGGAAATCGTCAAGGACGTTGACGTTAGCGACAGCAAGGATGCCAACATTCACGATTACCGTCTTGCTGTTGCTTTGGCGGCCGATGAACACGCTGAAACGCTGGCACGACTGCGTTCTCTACGTGATGACTTTGGATACGAGTTTACCGATTTGCGTCAAGCCGAAGGCTTTGAGCGGTTCGCAGCGTCATCCGAGTTTCAAGAATGGCTCGCTGAATAGGACACCAGTCCAAGTCGTAAAAGGTGCAAGTTGGAATCGGTTGTTCGGCGTTTAAATCAGGCTGAGGTTTGATCTGTGCGTAGGCAGTCGCGGCGTCAGAAATTTGCAACGTTCTGCGCCAACAAAGTTTTTTGAATTAGCAATTTTTGGCGACACTCACCCAGTGCTCTGGATCAGTGTCATAATCCTAGACCTATCCCAACGGTAAAAGAAATGAAATTCCTCAAATCGATCGTGATCGCAGCGGCACTGGTGTCGTGCCTTGTCAGTGAATCCAATGCTCAGAACACGCCGATTCCCAAACCAGGGCCGGAGTTTGATGTGTTAAAAGCAGACGTTGGAGTTTGGGATGTCACGATCAAGACTTGGGCAGGGCCCGGTCAGCCGACCATCAGCAAGGGAAAAGAGACCAATCGTATGCTAGGTGGCTTTTGGTTGCTGGCGGATTTTCAAGGCAGCATGATGGGGGCCGACTTTCAAGGGCACGGGATGTACAGCTATGACGCTGCCAAAAATCGATATGTTGGCACTTGGGTCGATTCGATGAGTGCATCGAAAATGGAGATTGTGGGCACCTACAATGCAGACAAAAAGACGATGACCTACGAAGGAATGGCACCCGGGATGGATGGAAAGCCGGCCAAACATGTTTTGAAAACGGTGTACTCGGACGACGGCACGCACGTATTTAAGATGCACGTGCATACCGAGGCTGGAGCGGTGAAGGTCTTTGAAATGAGCTACGCAAGAGCCGAAGGCAACTGACCACCGAGGCGCGAACCCGAAGCATTGGTTTGGCAATGTCCTGACGACACATTGATTGCCGCCGCGCGATTGAGAATTTCTAGTTCGACGAGAAAGGGACGATGATGATGCGATATGGATTGTGTTTGTTGGTCAGCATGTTTGCGGTGACGTTGGTGGCAAAACCGCCGTTGACCGATGGCGAAACCGATCCCGTGATGCTGGACCTGGATCCTTACCTGATCAAAGCAATGCGCGGGAGTGCGGTAAAGATTCTTCCCGGGCGATTCGGTTCCGAAGGCAGCTTGGTTGATTTGGTTAAGGAACCTGCGTTCAAAAAGCTGGTCGCCAAACACGAATTGAAATTGTTCAACGGTCCGATGCTGGGAGCCGTGACACCGACGTCAGTGCGGATTTGGGTGCGCACTGCGGGCGCAGCGTCGTTTCAAGTTGTCGTTGGTGATCAGCTTTCCGAGCTAGTAGCGACAACAGAGCAAAGTGATTTCACAGGGATCGCCATGGTCGAGGGGCTGAAACCTTTTATGCAGTACACTTACAAGATCCTGCTCGATGGCGACGAATTGACTGATCCGTCATTTCGATTCCGAACGTATCCATCGCCGGGGATGCACCAGAAATATGCCGTCGCGTTTGGTTCTGGGGCTAGGTACGTGCCGCCAAAGGAAGGCATATGGAGCGTGATGGCTGCGTCGGAGCCGTTGGCTTACCTCGGGCTCGGAGACAATGTTTACATCGATGCAACCGATCGTCGTGATGTCCAGCGGCTGCACTATTACCGCAGGATGCTTCGCAAGGAGTACCGGCAGTTCATTGCTCAGACCGCGATCTATGCGGTGTGGGACGACCATGACATGGGCATCAATGACTGTGCTGGCGGCCCCGGTTTAGACCAACCATGGAAGCTGCCAAACCTAAATGTTTTTCAGCAGAACTGGAACAATCCGTTCTATAGCCATGACCCAAAGACGCCAGGCACTTGGCACAATTTTGTGATGGGCGATGTCGAGTTTTTTATGTTGGATGGGCGGTTCTATCGCACCGACAGCAAGAACAAAAAGGACACGACCAACACAATGCTTGGCAGGGAGCAAAAGCAATGGTTGCTGCAATCATTGAAGCAATCGACTGCGAAATTTAAGGTGCTGTGTTCCGGTACCATGTGGCACGACTTGGCGGACAAAGGCGGAAAAGATTCTTGGGCGGGAAAGCGTTTTAGAGACGAACGCAATGAAATTTTCGGACTGATCAATGACGAAAAGATCGACGGCGTCGTGTTGATCTCAGGTGATCGACATCGCACCGAGCTTTGGAAAACAGAGCGTCCAAACGGTTACCCACTGTACGAATTCTTATCGGCCAAGGTCACTAACATGCACTCGCATGATGTCCGCAAGGAAGCCGAGTGGTCGCTCAATGAGGGGAATTTCTGGGGAGAGCTGGGGTTCAATTTTTCCAATTCCGATCCAACCGTGACGTTCACGGCCATCAATCAGGATGGTGCTGTCATGAAGGCGTCTACTTTTCGGCTTAGTGAACTGAGTCACTAGAGTGGGACGTGTCGAGTGTGGGCTGATTGGTTGCCAATAGGAATGGTCGTCACTCAGTTTGGTGCACTCCGCCGAAGTCAATTTGATGGAGCCGAGGGCCTGAGTGATGAATTGTTGCCTGGCTGGGTAACTCGATTTGGTTTCACGTCGCAGATGTCATTCAATTTGGGGTGCTCTTAATTCACGGAACACTATCGATGCAACACTCTGCGAGCCAGGAATCAAACAACAAGGCGGCTGACTTGACTGGTTCGTTGATTCGGTTGCTGGTCATTGTTTCGCTTGGTGCCGTCTTCTTTGTCGCGATCATGTTGCTGAGCTCCTGTTTTGATGCGCGGCCGGGAGTCGACCGGTTTGCGCTGATCGTTTTGATTTGTTGTGCGGTGGCTTCAATCGCATTTCTGATCTCGGCCTACACGTTGATACGCACTCGTTTCTTGTATGCGGGGCTGTCGACAGCCGTTGGGATCTCCGTTTGGGTTTACATCGTTTTGCTTTTCAATATGCAATACAACGGTGTCAGTTTCTGAGCGAAGCAGAAATAGCCTGTTCTCAGTCAGGGTGGGCCTATTGGTAGTCCACGCTGGATTCTATTGGGGCGGTCCGCGTGATCGTCTCGTCTTGGTTTACTCGCGCTACGCTGCCCGATCAAATCAGCACGTCTGAGCGGTGCTAGATCGATAGGACGTAATGGATTGCGATAATCCACGGGAAGAATCACCAAAAAGTCAGAAAACAAACTTCAGCTTCAGCGACCGTTTTCGAGGCTTGATGCGAAACTGCGTCCGGCGAATCGTGTTCAATATGTGATGCAAACGCGATTCAAAGCATCGCGGCGTCGCCCGTTTACTTGGGAGGCGGTTTTGCCAGTAGTTTCATTGATCGTTGCTGTTTCGAATCAACGATTCACCTTGTCTTCGGAGTCTATTTGATGAGCGTAGTACAGAAGTGTTTTTTGGCCGTAGCTATGATGGCAGCCATGGCCGCCAGTTCGGCAGTGGCTCAGCCACCCGGTGGCGGACCACGTCCCGACGGTGAACGCGGGCCCGGTGGTGAGCGTGGGCCCGGTGGTGAGCGTGGGCCCGGTGGTGAGCGTGGTCCTGGCGGTGAACGCGGCGCAGGTGGTGAACGCGGTGGGTTTGGCGGGCAACGTGGTGGCGGTGGACGTGGAGGACCAGGCGGCAATGGTGGCGGTCCGCCCAGCCCCGAAATGATGATGCGTTCGATGCCTGTACTGGCTGCGTTAGACGCCGATCAAGACGGCAAGATTTCGAAGTCGGAAATCGCAAACGCGACGGCTGCTCTGCAAGCTTTGGACAAGAATGGCGATGGCGACTTGACCGAAGAAGAGATGCGTCCGGATTTTTCACGCGTCGGGGATCGTTCGGGGCGTGGCGGTGGCGGCGATCCGATGGAGATGGTCAACCGATTGCTAGAGTTTGACAAAAACGAGGACGGCAAGTTGACTAAGGATGAGTTGTCCGAACGCATGCAAGGGATGCTGACGGCAGCCGACAAAAACGGTGACGGCGCCGCGGACAAAGAAGAGTTGATCGCGATGGCCAAGCAGCGGATGGAGCGTGGTGGCGGCCCAGGCGGGGGTGGATTCGGCGGAGGTCGCGGCGGCGGACGTGGAGGAGAAGGACGCGGCGAAGGACCGGGCGGACGTCGAGGTGGTGGCGGAGAACGCGGGGGAGAGCGTGGCGGAGATCGCCCGAGTCGACCACCATCCGAGTAGACGTTGCCAGGACGAGTTTCCTGTCGGATCCTGCTCAGATTGTGAGACGCTATTAAGCATCAACGCAAAACGCTCCCGGTAAAGGGAGCGTTTTTTTTGGTTCATTGTGTTGTGTGTTGCAGCTTCGTCTTGGCAACCGAGAATCACGCGGCGTCGCGATGCGTGCTGGTTCCGCTGGTAGAGAGTCGCTTGGCTTGCCCGACCCAGTCTTCGCGTTCGATCCGACCGCGGAAACAGAGAATGTCGTTGAACTTTGCGATGTGGGATTCGGTCCACGCAGCGACCTGATGAAAAAAGAACACACCGTTTTCGTTCAGGAGATCTTGGTTTGTCGCACCAACGCCCCAGATACGCGTCAGATCGTCAGGAGTTTCCGGGCGCTGGTAATAGACCAATCCAAGTTCTGGGTCATGTGCCGATAGATCGTCGTTGACCGAGATCTCTTCCAGTTCGCTTTCGTCGGACGGCGAAAACAGTTTGAACACCGGTGCCGCTGGTTCCGGTTCATCGATCATTGATTCCGTGTCGACTTCAAAACTTTCAACGACATTGTCGTCCAGAGTTTCTTCGACGTGAAATTCTTCCACGTGGGCGTCCAGCAACGACGTGTGAGCTTCGATCTTTTCCATCAAGGCGGCGTTGGCGGCTGCTAGTTCGGCCAGTTTGTTGGCGTTCATCATGGCGATATCGCGTACCGTCGTCACTTCGCTGCGAAGTTGGTTTGATACGTCAGCGATCGCTTCTCCGGCCATGTGCGGAGCCACGGTCGCAGCCGACTGATGCTGAAGGGCTCGAGCGTTGGCGATTTCTTGAATCGTTTCGTGACGAAGGCGCTCGATTCGCTTTTCCGTTTCGATTGTTCCTTTGGCGGACCGTTCGGTGGTGACATAGACCAACCAGAGTGCGGCAAAGAAGACGTAGACGCCAATGACTGCCAAAAGCAATCCGAGATCCGAATAGGCCAATAGGGACGACAGCTGAAACATGGCATGGCCTTCTTTTTCGAAAGACGATGTTCCGTAACGTGCCACTACGATTAGGGCGTAGCTGAACGGAACTTCTAACGCTTAAACAAATGAGTTCAATGGAAACGAATTGAATGATTTATCGGAACAGTTGCACACCAACTCCCGTTCAAATGCAATTCGCGCGTCGTCTTTTGAGGATTTTGTCTCAAGCAGGAAAGATAGAGTGTTTAGTGAAACAAAGAGCATTGCAAAATAAGCTAGCAATCGATCGGGCAGTCAATCAACGTCCGTCGCGAAGACGGTGGCCCAGGAAGTCGTCCAAGTCCGGTTCGGCTTCGATCTCGGCAACGGTTCTTTCGATATCGTATTCGACGCGGCGAAAGACAATTGCTTCGCCGTCGTAGATGACGTAGCAGCTGCGTGGATCACCGTCGCGAGGCTGCCCGACACTGCCGACATTGATCATCATTCGCGAATTGGTATCCGCGACGGTCAGTCCAGCACCGGTATCACTGGGACGCACAAAACGCAGGTCCGTGGTAAAGACGCCCGGCACGTGGGTGTGTCCTTGGAAGCAAAGATGCGGCACCATTGAAAATAGCTTTTCCATTTTCTTGGCGTTCTGCGTGTCTTCTGGAAAGACATATTCGTTGGTCGGCTGACGCGGCGATCCGTGCACGAACAAGCAGCTTCCTTCGCGAACAGTGCGAGGCATTTGGCACAAAAACGAAAGTCGTTTTCGGCTGGCTTCGGGGCCACCTTGGCCGGCTTCAAGTTGACGCCGAGTCCAAAAGATCGCTTGCTCGGCAGCGACATTGAAACCTTCGGGGTCGAACAACGCACTGCTGTCGTGATTTCCTAAGATACAGAAATCGAACTCCATGGCTTGGTCCAAGCACGCGCAGGGATGCGGCCCGTAACCGATCACGTCCCCCAGACAAACGATGCGATCAATTTTTTGGCTTGCCACATCTGCCAAGACGGCTTCCAGGGCGGCCAAGTTTCCGTGGATGTCACTAAGGATCGCGGTGCGTGTCACAAGTGGTCTTCGTCAAATCCGTTGAATGAAAAAATGAGTTACCGACCGTGCCGCAATCGGTCACCCAATTGATTCGATAAATCTGACTCGGCGTAAATTTTATCGACCGTGGTATCGATGTCATAGTCGACACGTCGGTAAGTCAGCGTGGGGCCGTTTTCGGCATCAGTGTCCAAAATCGCGTAGCACGGTCGCGGATCGTCGTCGCGGGGTTGCCCGACGCTGCCGACATTTGCCATGACTTTGCCACCGCCCAGCCGATAGACATAATCGAACTCGTCAGGCGAAATGAATTCGCAGTCCGTCGTAAAGACGCCTGGCAGGTGCGTGTGCCCCATGAAGCAGTACTGTTTGACTTTGCCAAACAGCAGTTCCATCTTGCGTTGGTCAAAGACGTATTCGGGGAAAACGTATTCGTTGGTGGGATCACGTGGGGAACCGTGGACGAATTTAAAATCACCATCGTCCTTGAACCGCGGCAGTTCACCCAAAAAGTCCCAGCGAGCGTTGACTTGGGCAGGCGAGCCTGGGCCATTGTCCAAACGGTCGCGGGTCCAGTAAATGGCCTGCAGAGCCATCGGGTTGAAGCCGTCGGGGTCAAACAGAGCCGCTTGGTCGTGGTTGCCCAAGATCGTGACGGCGGCATTTTTCATGACCAAATCCAGGCACTCGCAAGGATTTGGCCCATAGCCGATGATGTCGCCTAGACAATATATTTCCGTCACGGAGAGCGATTTAGCATCGTCCAGCACCGCTTCGAGCGCCTCTAGATTTCCGTGAATGTCGCTGATTAACGCTCTCTTCACCGGACAGATCCTAAATCTTTGTACATTTTTAACTTGAGCAGAATCGGGTAACGCATCACGCCCACTTATACGCTAATCGGTCAGGGGGCCGTTTTGCCTACAGGATTGTAGCGGGAAACGAAAAACCACAACAATCCCCATGAAAACTGCCTCAGCCGGAATAAGTTCCGCCAACCCGTCTCACACACTGATCGACTACGACATGACGATTTCCGACTGGCCCGTTCCCGACAGTCTCGCAGCGCCTTCGGTACCGGCATCGATCGACGACGCTATCCAGATTGCGATCGAAACGACGGGGCATTCCGGGTCCATCGCTGTTTTGGAAGGCGAATATGTTCACCAGGCTCATCAATTGCCCGATGGTCAGCGAACGGCGGCGTCGCTGGCTCCGGCTCTTTCGCAGCAGTTGGCTTGGTGTGCGAAACGTGAAAAACTTCCGCATTTTGTTTCGATCGCGTCCGGGCCAGGATCCTTTACCGGACTGCGAATCGGAATCACCACGGCCAAAACATTTTGTTACGCCCGACAGTTGCCGCTGGTCGCCGTGGATTCGCTCCAGGCGATCGCTGCTAATCTGTTTCAACAGAACCAATCGATCGAAGATCTGATTGTGGGCATCAATGCGTTTCGAAAACAAACTTTTGCAGGCCACTTCACCCGCTCCGGCACGCTCCCGGTGTTGTCGGATTTGGCACATCAAGAGGGGCACGGCATCGTCCAAGTCTATGATGCGTCCGAGTGGGCCGACGTGCAAAGAGATGCCGGGGCAGAGGTGCGTTTTGGTGGAGAAGCAAAGGTGTTTGACGAAGCTTATCAAACACGTTTTGTAGACCGGGAGACCCCGGATGCGATTGGGGTCGGCCTGTCGGCGATCCGTTTGGCAAAGCGGGGAGAGTTTTGCGACCCGATGGCGCTAAAACCTCGCTATCTGAAAGAGAGTTCAGCCGAAGAGAGGCTGAAGAGCTGAGCGATCGGGACGACGTCAGGGAGACGCGAAAGAAGGTGAGTCTGCCGCGTGGGATTGAATGCTCCCGTTCAGCTGAATCGCTGCGTTTTGTCCGGCGCCTTACCAGTCTGTAGCGGGGCGTTACTACGCCGCGAGCTGGTTTCTTAGATGGTTCAGAACGATGGATTCGCTTTCTTTGCGAATGCCGTCGCTGCCGTAATAGATGACCGTGTTTTTGACGAAGTCACAGATCGCAGTCAGCTTTACACTTCGCGGGCCGTGAACACAGAAATACAAACCACATGCCTTGCCTCCTCGAATCACTTCACGCTTGGTCATCGGAAATTGGTTCGGTACCAGGTGACCGATTTCGCAAAGACGAAGTTCGATATTGGCCACCAGGGTTTCAAAGTCGATGGCTCGCGTTGTAAAGCTAATCATAAATCTGCCGGTTGAAGGGAGGCGTTGAACAGATTGGTTTGCTATCACCAAAGTAGAGCTCAATGGCGTCGCACCCGTGGTATCGGCGGCCATGTTGGAAGAGGTTAACGGCGCAAAGGATCTTTGCTGACTGCGGCAGGCATCTTCGCGGACTCGTGACGATTATGCCGACTGACAATCCGCCGCCGTTTTGTTCAACGTTACGGGGGGCCGCAATAAGGCACCTAGCGGCAGTACAAACTGCGTAGTGCGAATAGATTGTCACGGCGGAGCAGCAAGAAGATGCGATTGCCTGTCGTGCCGATTGCATCGGTGCCGTGACGGGCTAGTGCGACCTGAATAGTCCTGGCGTGTCCCGCTGCGTGATGCGGCCAAAGATGTCCCGCATGATCGCTTGCTCCAAGCTGGAATCGCGTCCAAGCGGAATCCAGCCGAGCGTTTGCGGACTATCGTCGTAGTCGTCCCCTTTTCGCAGCATGGTGCCGTCATGACGACGCGACGCCGTGGTTTCGGTCGCGTACTGAGTGCGATCGGTGTCTTCCAGTTCTTTCTGCACGACTACTTCCAAGCTGTACGCAGCGCCTTGAGGTCGCACGATGACCGTTGCTTTGCGGCGGATCGATTGCAGTGTGCTTTGCAGTCGTTCAAATCCAGGCGTACTGTCGCGGCGCCACGGTTCCAATAACGTCGCGCCGACAAGGTAGCCCGTTTCGATTCGACCATCCATCACCATGCCGCCCGTGTTCTGAACGGGTTGTTCGCGGGCGATACGAAAATAGTCGTCGACGGCGTCAACCGTTTGTTGCCACACGAACTTGTCGCTGGCCGGCGGCAATTGAACGGGATTGGGCATGAATGTTTCGGGTTGCTTGCCAGCCAAGCGATATTTCAGTTGGCCACACCCGATCGAAGCAACGGACAGACAAACGCAGGCGACCCCGATCAACGCAGCGATACGCCGGTTGAAGAAAGGTTGCTGAGTTTGGTGCGATGTGCTGTTCATCATCATGCAGGTGGGCATCTTGCAGCGGTTAGCGACGTGCGCCGAGCCGGCTGTTTACCGAAACCGGTTTTGCCAATCGTTTCCGAGCCTAATAATTCTTTGCGTTGGGGAGAGTTGGGATCGCCGGCATGTTAAGCGGCATAGCGCCGGGGATATCCTCCGGAAAGATCGACCAGACCGGAACTTTGTCCCGCATCGCTTCGATCATTGCCTTTTGTGATTTCGCAACCTTGGCCTGCTTCAGTTTTTCCTTGATCGACTCTTGGACTTGAGCACGCGGTTTGATCCCGGCGTCCTCGCGATCCAACACACGAACAATGTGAAATCCTGTTTCGTCTTCGATGATCTCGCTCATCTTGTTCAGTGGCAGCGAAAAGATCTGTTTGTCTAATTCCTTGGAGGCGAGTGAGCCTTGCTTGGTCCAACCGTGCAAACCACCCTCGGCAGCAAACGGCTCTTCGCTTTTTTGCTTTGCAATCGCTTGCAAGTTGCCACCGTAGTAGGCTTCGGCGCCCATTTGGTTCAATTTTGCAAGCGCGGCTTCACGTGATTCATGGTTGGCAAACAGAACGGTGAACTGTTCCCACGTGGCACGCGATTGTTGAAAATAGTCGTCGCGGTGCGTGATGTAGTGCGTGTTGATTTCGGACAGCGTGACGTGAGGATCTTTTTCGACGCTGCTGCGCATGTACATGTGGCCCAGCATGGCATCCATAAAATCACGTTCGCGTGCTTTCAGCGACGAACCTTGTGTTCTTAATTTCTTGTCCAGTTCGACCAGGGTCGTGCATTCGAACTTTTCTTTCAGCTGCTTGACTTCCGTTTCGTAAAACATCTGACGCGCACGTGAAGACATCATCTCGGCAGCTTCGCGTCGTTTGTCGGCTCCCTGCGTGCCGACCTGTTCCAACAAAAACGACTCTCGCATTTGTTTGCTTTGAATTGCTTGCTGCAACATTCCGCGGGTTAGATTGACGCGAGCGGTGAGCAGGATCTCTTGGGGAACTTCCTGGCCGGCCTTTGCGAGAACTTCTTTGATTCGTGCGTCGACTTTGCCTTTCACGTCACCGAGCAAAATTTGCGACGTGCCAACGACAGCGATCACGGCAGCCGGATCGGTCGGCAGATTGGCGTCTTTGGCTTGCGCAATGGCCGCCGCAATGTGCGGAGGTGGGCCGCCTGCGGCAGGGCCGCTGGAAAGCGGTTGCTGTGCGAACGAGGTCGTTGCTCCGATCTGCAATGCGCCCAGGGAGAGCGACAGCAGGATCAAGACAAATTTGTAGATAAAGGTGCTGCGCGACGGCATTCCTAGCCCTACGACGTTGGGGGTGAGATCGGCAATCTGGATCTGGCTTGTAGCCAGATCTTGCCCTCGTTCACAAGCCCAAACCAAATCGAAGCAACATCAAACATTCCTAGGCCGCTTGGCCACTCTGTGGCGGAGTGTTTGGCTGGATAATTTAAGTGATTTAGGTGGTCTGTTCTAATGGCAAATGAACCATCACAAACCCCGTAAATGCTTTGGCCGCATGCTCGTACGGAAGTCCTGCGTTCAACGCTACGGCTACAGCCCGAGTGATGAATTTGGATGAAGGGACTAGCGAGCTATGGCATTTTTGCCAAAGCGGCGTCCGACTCTCCCAGTGGGAGAGTGAAAGAAACTGCTGGGCAATGACCAAAGAGCTGCTTGGCTGATTGGTCATTGTGCCAAAAAGTGAGGCAGATAAACAAAAGCTATCCGCTGCGGCGGCTAGATACCCAAGTCACCGAACAGTGGCGTGCTGAGATAACGTTCGCCCAGGCTGCACATGATCGTGACAATGCGCTTGCCTTTCATCTCGGGACGAGCGGCGATCTGAGCGGCGGCGTACATGTTTGCTCCGCTACTGATGCCAGCGACGATGCCTTCTTGCTTGGCCAGATTGCGGCCCCATTCGAAGGCGTCTTCGTCTTCGACCAACACGACGTCGTCGACAATGGATGTATCCAAGTTAGCGGGCACAAAGCCGGCACCGATCCCTTGGATGCGGTGTTTGCCGGGGCCACTTCCGCTGATGACAGCCGAGTGAGTCGGTTCGACCGCGAATGCTTTGAAGTCAGGGTTCTTGCTTTTTAGGTAACGACTGACGCCGGTGATGGTGCCACCGGTGCCGACACCTGCGACGATGGCGTCAATCTGTTGCCCGCTGTCTTCCCAGATTTCGGGACCCGTCGTCGCTTCGTGAATCGCTGGGTTCGCTGGGTTTTCGAACTGTTGTGGCATGAACGCGTTGTCGGTGCTGTCGACCAATTCGGCAGCGCGATTGATCGCTCCCTTCATGCCTTCGCCTGCTGGTGTCAGTACCAAATTGGCACCCATTGCACGAAGCAATGCGCGACGTTCGACCGACATTGATTCGGGCATCGTCAAAGTGAGTTTGTAACCTTTGGCTGCACACACAAAAGCCAGTGCGATGCCGGTGTTGCCGCTGGTTGGTTCGATGACGTGCGTGTCGGCATTGATCTTGCCGTCCGTTTCGCCCGCTTCGATCATCGCAACGCCGATTCGGTCCTTGACGCTGTTAAGCGGTTGGAAAAATTCGCACTTGGCGAACACCGTCGCGCCGCCATCGGGAACAAGGCGGTTGATTTTGATCATTGGTGTATCGCCAATGGCGCGCGTGGCGTTGTCGTAAGTCTTTCCGCGAGGCATGTTCTCAGTCCTTTTTATAGAAACATCTAGTTGTCCCGTCAGGCCATGACAGGAGAGAGCGGTAAGGCCGCTAGTGTGGCAACTTTCGCAAAAGAGCAATGCCGTTAAGCAACGTCCCACGTGTCGCCAGCACTGATCAACTTCTGCAAATCGCCAGGGCCTTTCTTTTCTTTGGCTTCCGTCACCTGGTCGTTGATTTGGTCGTCGTACGTGGCGACTCCCTCGACGGCTCGTAGAACGCCCATCGGTTCTGGCATTTCGGGGTAACGCATACGAGCCATCATCATTTGAATGGCCGGGTTCATGTCTTTTTCGTCATGAATCAACAAGTCGTCGGCGGGAACGTCCGCTGTATTGACGACTTCCAAGTGGTTGCCCACCAGTCGAACGGCTTTGTCTTTGTTTTCGCCGAAAATCAGTGGCTTGCCATGCTCTAGTTCGACGGTGTTGTTGGGGCGCTGTTTACGTTCTTGTGCGTAAGCCATCGCACCGTCATTAAACACGTTGCAGTTTTGATAGACTTCGACCAGCGACGTGCCTTTGTGTTCTGAAGCCCGTTTCAGCATCGCGCCCAAGTGTTTGACGTTTGCATCCATGCTGCGTGCAACAAATGTCGCTTCGGCCGCCAGCGCGACGGATAGCGGATTGAGCGGGTGATCGATCGATCCCATCGGCGTGCTCTTGGTCACTTGGCCTTCGCTACTGGTCGGGCTGTACTGGCCCTTGGTCAAACCATAGATCCGGTTATTGAACAAAATGATGTTCACGTCCAAGTTGCGACGCAGCGCGTGAATGAAGTGGTTGCCACCAATCGACAACGCGTCGCCATCACCGGTGATCACCCACACCATCAAGTCGGGACGAGTTGATTTGAGCCCCGTCGCAAATGTTGGCGCACGTCCGTGAATGCTGTGCATCCCGTAGGTGTTCATGTAGTACGGAAAGCGACTGCTGCAGCCGATGCCGCTGATGAAAACGATCTTTTCACGCGGGACACCCAACTCTGGCAAGACTTTTTTCATCTGAGCCAAAATCGAATAGTCGCCGCAACCGGGGCACCAGCGAACGTCTTGGTCGGAAGCGAAGTCAGCGGCTTTGAGGACAGGAAGGTTCATAGAAAAACGTTGGGCAGTAAGCAAAAATCGAGAGTGGTAAGAGCAACAATGGCGATCGGATGCGATCAGCCGGCTTTGCTCTTGGTTTGCGGCACGGAGTGTTCTTTGATGGCGGCGACCAGTTCTGTCACTGCAAATGGCTTGCCTTGAACTTTATTGACGCCGATGCAGTCGACCAGGTATTCGGCACGAAGCAACAACCGCAATTGGCCCATATTCAGCTCGGGCACGATGACCGTTTTGAACGAACGCAGCAGGTCGCCGATGTTCTTTGGCAATGGGTTCAGATAGCGAATGTGTGCGTGACTGATTCGCATGCCTTCGGCTTGGCACTGTGCGACGGCGGTGTGACAGGAACCGTACGTTCCGCCCCATGAAACCACCAGTGTGTCGCCGCTGGTTTCGCCGAATACTTCTTGATCCGGAATTCGCTCGGCGATCATGGCGACTTTTTCGGCACGTCGGTCCGTCATCAACTGGTGATTGGCCGGGTCGTAACTGACGTTGCCAGTGCCGTCTTCTTTTTCCAGTCCGCCGACTCGGTGCATCAAGCCTTCGGTCCCAGGGATCGCCCAAGGTCGAGCTAGTTTTTCGTCGCGAGCGTAAGGCATAAACGGTTCGTCGCCGTCGGCACCTTCGGGGTGCGTGATCGTGATCTTTTCGATCTGGCTGACGTCCGGGATTTTCCACGGTTCGCTGCCGTTGGCGATATAGCCATCGGACAACAGAATGACCGGAACCATGCATTCGGTTGCGATCCGCCACGCGTCGATGGCGGCTGCGAAACAATCGCCAGGTGACCGTGGTGCCACGATGGGCAGCGGCGATTCGCCGTTTCGACCGAACATGCTTTGCAGCAGATCGCTCTGTTCGGTTTTGGTCGGCAGTCCGGTACTGGGGCCGCCGCGTTGGACATTGATCACGATCATGGGCAATTCCAAAATCATGCCCAGTCCCATCGCTTCGCCTTTCAGAGCGATGCCGGGGCCGCTACTGGCAGTGACAGCCATTGTTCCGCCGAATGCGGCACCAATGGTTGAACAGACCGCAGCGATTTCGTCTTCGGCTTGAAATGTTCGCACGCCAAAGTTTTTGTACTTGGTCAGTTCGTGCAGAATGTCACTCGCTGGCGTGATCGGATACGTTCCGTAAAACAAATCCTTGTCGCTCAATTCGGCCGCCGCAATCAGACCCCAAGCCAACGCTTGGTTGCCCATGATGTTGCGGTATGTGCCTTTGGAAAGCTCCGCGGCTTCGACTTGGTAGCTTTCGCCAAACGCTTCGGTGGTTTCACCGTACGCCCAACCGGCTCGCAACGCGGCTTCGTTGGCAGAGGCGACATCGGGTTTGCCGCCGAATTTGTTTTCGATGAATCGCAACGTCGGATCTAGCGATCGCCCAAATAGCCAGTAGACCAAACCCATCGCAAAAAAGTTTTTGCAGCGGTCGGCAATTTTTTGACTGAGCCCATGTTCGGCAACCGCCAAACGAGTCAGTTCGGTCATCGGGACTTTGAAAACTCGGTAAGTTTCTTCGATCACCGAAGCGTCCAGCGGATTGGCTTCGACCTTGGCGAGCTTGAATTCTTTTTCGATGAATCCGTCTTCGTTGGCGATCAGGATTCCGCCTTTGCGAAGATCACTGAGGTTGGTCACCATCGCGGCTGGATTCATTACGACCAAGGCGTCCAACTGGTCGCCCGGCGTGAAAATCTCTTCGCTGGCGAATTGAACTTGAAAACCCGAGACGCCGGCGCGTGTACCGCGGGGGGCTCGAATTTCAGCTGGAAAGTCCGGGAAGGTCGCGACGTCGTTGCCAGCAAGCGCGCTGGTATTCGTCAATTGAGTTCCTAGCAGCTGCATTCCGTCTCCGGAGTCACCTGCGAGCCGAACTGTGATGCCGGTAACGGATTGAACGTCTTTGGAAGTCTTGGGAGTAGCCGTCATGGAAAGCAGCGATATTGAGGGTGCCACAGAAGAACTGTGCGATAGACGCACAGCTGGCTTCGGCGGTTCGTTTGGTTGGGTTTAACGGTTGTATCGATCATTCCGATGCCGGAAGGTTATCGAAATTCTATAAATACGGCCGCAAAAGGTAACTACGACCAAACGGGTTTCGCGGATTTTGAGCCAGAATTATCGTGTTACGGTCAAAAGTTCCGCGAGTCCGGAGGCCTGGTGCAGGTGACCAGCGGTCCGCGGGCGGACAACGTTTTACGGCCATGAAATCCGTGATTCGCCGGTTATTCGCGTCGGAAGCCCGTGTTTTGCCGCCGTTTCGAAATCTACAAGTCGCGTCGCTGCAACTACGTCCAACGCCTCCGATTCCTCTGCTTCAAACCAGGCATTGATATGAAAAAACAACTTTGGCTGCTTTTGTTTTTAATGTTTCACGTCACTTGGGTCGCTCGTCCAACACCCGCGCAGGAGCAGGGATTGGCCGCAGCGGGTGTCGTCCAAGCACCCTCCGTCATTGATGTGACCCAAGACGCTCGTTTTAACAGCGTCGCGTATGTGCAAAACGCGGCTGAGTTTCGGTTGGCGTGCGAGCAGGCGTACCAGTTAGCGCTGCTCCAGCTTCGCCAGGGGCTCCTCGATGTGCGTTGGACGGCCGACGAAGTTCAGATCGTCGACGGTGGATTTCAGGCGAAGCCGCCGGCCGTGATTTTGGACGTCGACGAAACGGTGCTGGACAACAGTGCATTCAATGCTCGCAATATTTTGTCCGGCAAGCCGTATGCGATGAGCACATGGAACGCTTGGTGCAACGAATCCAAAGCCGGCGTGATCCCAGGTTCGCTGGAATTTGTGCGAGCGGCCAAGCGGTTGGGCGTCGAAGTTTTCTACATCACTAACCGTCGTGATGAAGTGAAGCCGGCGACGTTGGAAAATCTGCAGCGATGGGGGTTTCCTGTTACCGAACACACTTTGATGACGCAAAATTCCAAGGACAATCGTGATGGGCGCAAAACAACTCGCCGCGCTGCGGTTGCCAAGGACTATCGCATCGTGCTGTTGGTTGGCGACAACCTGAGCGACATGTGTACGGAGGTCGAAGTTCGCGACACACAGCAAAGAAACGATGTCGCGCGGACGAAAACTGCTGTCTTGGGATCACGATGGATCCTAATCCCAAATCCGGTCTACGGAGCTTGGGAGCGTGCGCTACCCAAAGACGCTACCGCATTGAACATCGAGCGGCCTTGAAACCAGGGCCTTGAAGACAGGGCCTTGAAGACAGGGCCTTGAATCTCAGGCTCTAAGTACCACGCCCTGCCACTCTGGCCTTAGGCAGCGAACGCTTCGGGTGAGATCTTTGTCGGTGTCGTTGTTTGCAAGTACTTTGCCAGGAGCATGTGCTCTGGCGTTCACTCTGTTTTCCAGCGGATGTCGCCTTTGCGAAGACGGACTTGCCATTTTTTGATCGCAGGGACTCGACGCACCGCGTTGTCCTCGCCGGCCCAGAAATTCAACGTTGTCCCCGTGATTTCGCGTAAGTTCTCTGTAGCGAGAACGCGGACGGGCATGGAATTGGAATCCAGCATTTCGATCAAGTCGTCGTCGGCGCTTTCGACCAGCTGGCTTTGCGAAAATCCGATCAGCAAACGCATCAGGTTCTTTGCATTGGCCGAATCCATCTGCGCAATTTGGTCGTTCAGCAAAGTCGCTGACGTCGCATCGCGGTTCATCGCGTTACGCAGTTCGCCGAAATGTTCCGTCCAATACGAACGCTGTTTGGGTTGTGACAAAATCCCGTCGGTTCCAAAGTAAACGTCGGGTTGTCCCAAGTGCAGCATTAACTGCGCGGCCAAGGCGGCGACTTCGGCTTGACGAAAACTGGTCGCTTCGCGCAGTGACAACGCCAATGGTTGTTGCTGAGCAAGCAAATCCATCAAGCCTTTGCGAGCACTCTGATCCAAGATCGAACTTTCCGTGTCTTCGGTCGCCCAGACAAGTGGTTCGATCAAGTCGGACACTTTGGGCGCATCATCGCCTCGCGCCATCCATTGTTGGTCTGCCAGTAGCTTTTCGTCGCCTTCTGCGGATGCCACCACGAATTCGCTGGCCAACCCGGCGGGGTCCGCGACAGCGACAATCCGCGCGACAGGAACGTGGTTTTCGGGTTTAAAAGGATCGAATCCAGGACGACGCAACCAGATCACTTCGATCGCCGCGACTGAGTCCGCCGTTGGAAACTGCAATTCGATGTCGCGTCCCATGACCTGAAACGGCATGACCACATCGTCCTTTTTGGATCGAATCAGGACTTTGCCGTATTCCAGTTTCAATCCCGCCGTTTGTTTGTCGTTTCTCGCTGCCAAGAAACTCGCTTTTGTGGGGCCGACAAAAGTCACTTTCGCTTCCGTGTTGATTACCAGTTCGGAACGAAATTTGGGTGCGTTGATCAAAGTCGCTCGCGGACTGATCGACATGTCTTTCTCCACTCGCGTCCAATTCGCATTAGCAAACGCTTCGTTCGCTGTTCCCGTCGCAAGCAAGATTGTCCGGCCACTGACGGCTTTGGCCACTGCTTTGTCGTCCGCCGGATTAAGGGCCGGATTGTTGAGAGCTGGATCGGTCACTGCGGGCGCACCGTCCGGTGCACTTGCGTCGGGCGCATCGGCGGTTTTGTCAGCGGCAGTCACAGCTTCCGGCGAAGCCATCTTTTCGTCGGCCAACTCTTTAGCTGTTGGAGGGGTGGCCATCGCGATCTCCATCACCGTATCAGGTGTTTTCGATGGCAGAGTTGTCTCGTCACCGGCAGGCAATTCTGTCATCTCGGGAGCGGTATCGACCGCAACCGTTTCCGGATCAGGTTTGGGAGCTGGCAGCGGAAGTTCGGTGATTTCCGTCTCGTCGGTCGATTTGATTTCGACGCCTGGCGTACCAACCGTTTCCATGATCGGTGCGTTTGCCGCAGACACTTCGATGTCGTCAGCCGCACTTTGCACTGATTCGTCTTCCGAGACATCCGTGTCGAATGTCGGATCGTCGACCACCACATTGGTGCGTTTTCCATCGGCACCAATTGTGCCCAGTTTCTCTTCGTTTTGTGCGATTGGCCCCGTCATCAGGGGAGCCAAGACGCGAGACAGAGCAAACAGAAACACGCCCGCCAGCGCCAGCGATACCAGCCAAGGAGTGATTCGCGATGGGCGAATCGATCCGCCATACATGTCTTCGGCGGTCGCGCGTGCACGGCGATGGCTCTCGGAAACCTCGGCTTCCCGGAGTCGTTGCGGTGCATCGCTGACTCCCGAGTCGCCCGCACCGACCGGCTTGACCGGCCCGATCGATGACTCCAAAACCGATTCTACCGGTGGGCTGGCCCCAAACCCGGAGCCTTCGGGTGACAAGCCAGCTTGGTCGGGCAAACTGACTCCCGAAAAACTACCCGAAGCAGCGGTCGGGATTTCTTGAATCAAGCGATCCGGCAATTGATAAACGCGATCACGAAGCGCTTCGCTGACATTGGCTGGTTGGCCCAAAACCATCGTCAAAATTTGATGACACGCCGCGGCTTCTGCCAAATGCGTGTCCGATTCCAGGCACGCTTTTTCGACCTCGGCAATCTGCTCAGCCGACAAAGTGCTGTCCAGGTACTCGCTGATCACGTTCGCTTCATCAAGCGGACTGACCGCATCGGGCGACGGCGCTGACAAAGTGCGACTAACCAAGGTGGCTCGAATTCGCTGAACCAGCTGAGTCGCAAAACCACTCTCTGCAAGTTTTTCCCGCAGCGCTTCGGCGTCTTTGGGATCCAACGTGTTGTCGAGATAGGCAAGCAGGGTTCGGAGTGTCAGTCGCATGGATCAAGACGGGGTTGGGAGGGGAGTCTAATCGGGCCTTTAGCGATGAACTCAGCGAGAGTTGTCGCGCAAAGATCGTCTACCTAATTAGTGACGTGGCGCGAGGACATCCGTGCAACCATTTCCCAAAATTCGCCAATTCATTTTCTGCTCGACTCCAGCGGTCATCAAAACGGCCTGACATGGAATTTTTCGTTACAATCTGGCGTATGTCGACAAGCATCCCCCCCGATGAAACCATTCCCGCGAAACCCGCCGCTAAATCGAGGGTCGGTGTTCCGCTGCTATCACCCGCATTGCTCGGGCGATTGGAGCGTTTGGAATTGGTGTCTCGCAAAGTATTTCGTGGGCGTCTTAAGGGCGAACGCGTCAGTCGCCGCAAAGGCCAGAGCGTCGAGTTTGCGGATTTTCGTAATTACGTTCCCGGCGACGATCTGCGATTGATCGATTGGAATCTGTATGCCCGGTTGGATCAGCTGTTTTTAAAACTGTTCCAAGAAGAAGAGGATTTGCATTTTTACGCGCTCATCGATGCCAGCGAATCGATGAACTTTGGCGATCCCAAAAAACTGTTCGTTGCAAAACAGCTTGCCGCATCGTTGGGTTATGTCGGGCTCTGCCGGGCTGACCGGATCAGTGTCGCGGCATTGGGCCCCGAAGGACGACGCGCACCGGTGCTTCGCGGTCGAGCTAGTCTTCACAAAATGCTGGCTTACCTGGATTCGTTCGGCAGTGGACACAATGTTTCGCTTCACGACGGCGTGCGTGATTTTGCGATGCGAAACTCCGGTAGCGGCGTGGTCGTTTTGCTGACCGACATGATGGACAAGCAAGGGTACGAATCGGCGCTGCGAATGTTGGTTGGTCGCCAAATGGATGTGTTCGTGATGCACATTTTGTCACCCGAAGAAATTGATCCGCCGCTGCGTGGCGATCGCCGGCTCATCGATGTCGAAGACGGTGACAATGCCGAAGTCACCATCAATGCGTACGTGATTGATCAGTACAAAGAAACAGTCAAGAATTTTATCGCGTCGATCAAGTCCTTTTGTTCCAAGCGATCGATCGTCTACGTGCCGGTCCGAACCGACACGCCTGTGGAAACGATTGTGACAAAATATTTGCGTGAACGCGGAGTCGTGCGATGAGCTGGATATCGACACTGACTTGGCCCCAGTGGTTGTTGCTGGGTGCGGTGCCGCTTGGCATCATCCTGCTGTACTTTTTGAAACTGCGCCGCGAACCGGTCGAAGTCCCCAGTACTTACCTGTGGGCGCGAACGGTCGAAGATCTTCACGTCAACAGTTTGCTTCAGCGACTGCGACGAAATCTCTTGCTGCTGCTGCAATTGTTGGCCGTGCTGCTGGCTGCTTTGGCACTGCTACGCCCAGGGCATCGCGGTGAAACGTCTGGCCAAGGACGTAGTGTGCACTTGTTGGATACGTCAGCCAGCATGTTAACGGCCGACGTCCCAGATGACGCGAGCCGGTTTGCGAAAGCCAAGCGTCTGATTGGCGAACGAATCGATCTGATGAACGATACGGATCAATCGATGTTGGTGACGTTTAATGATCGTGCAGAAGTTCTGCAGTCCTTTACGTCCGATCGGCGCCGACTGCGTGACGCACTGGCCAGAGCCGAAGTGACCAATCGCCCCACGGATATTTTGGGGGCTTTAAAGGCGGCTGATGGACTTGCTAATCCGAAGCGTTCCAGCGAAGTTGGTGACGTCAACGACGTGCAGGTTGCCGATGCGTTGAACGCTGACTTGTTGCTTTTTAGTGACGGCGGATTCCAACCGGCGACCGAGTTTGACTTGGGCAATTTGACGCCCGAATACATCAGCATCGGTCGCGAAACGGTTGCCAATTTGGCGATCACGGCGTTCTCCGCCGAGCGGAATGTCGAAAAACCCAGCGAGGTCCAAGCGTTTGCGACAGTCATCAACTATGGCACCAGCGAATCCTCGTCGACCGTTTCGTTGTTCGTCGAAGATTCTTTGATTGACGCGTCAACCGTCTCGCTGGAACCTGGCGAAGAAACAGGCGTGTCATTCACGATGGATAGCGAAGAAGCCGTCTCGCTGCGATTGGTGTTGGAAACCAAAGACCCGTTTATGTTGGACAACGTGGCTTACGCTGGTCTGACGCCTATGAAAACGGTGTCGGTCTTATTGATCACCGAAGGCAACACGCCGCTGGAGTTGGGATTGTCGACGGAAAAGTCTGCGAAAATCTGCATCAAAGATGTGCAGTTTCCAAGCTATTTAGAAACAGATGAATACAAACAACGAGCCGACGCGGGCGTCGATGATTTGATCATCTACGATCGCTGTTCGCCCGAGACGATGCCGACGACGAACACGTTCTTTATCGGTGCGTTGCCGCCGAATGCTGACGCCGGTGTTGCTGCGACTGACGGCGCGGAAAGTGTTTCTGCCACAGGCGATGCGAATGTCGCTGACGGCGTGAGTGATGGCGTGACTGCCGACGCTGACAGCAAAGGCTGGCGGTGGGCGACGCCGCCCGGGCCGGTCGTCCTGATCGACCTCGACCGTACGCATCCTTTGATGAGGTATTTGGAAGTCTATTCGCTGTTGATTTTCAGCGGTCGCGCGATCGAAGGCCCGCCTGGAATGTCCGAACTGATTGACGCGGATGTCGGCCCCATGCTGTGCATCGCGCCTCGTGACGGTTACCAAGATTTGGTGTTGGGTTTCGATATCATCAGCCTGGACGAAGATGGTTTGACGCAGGCAAATACGAACTGGTATGCCGAACGATCCTGGCCCGTGTTTGTGCTTAACGTGCTGCGTTATCTAGCGGGTGCTGCGGAAGCCAGCGGAGCGCCGTCGTATCGGCCCGGCGAAACCGTTCGCGTGCGAGTCGAAAGTGCGTTGGAGGAAGTTCAGATCGGTCGCGTCGGCACGGAGCTGAAAAAGATGCGTCCCGGGCCATCAGGTGTGGTCGAAGTCGTCGATACGGAATCGGTCGGTAATTACCGAGTCGAAGCAGACGGCAAGCTAGCGGATCTGTTTGCCGTTAATCTGTTCGATCCCCGCGAAAGCGACCTGGGGGCACTGCCCAGTGTCGATCTGGGTTATGAAGCCGTAGAGGCAGTGACCGGCGGCGTGGAATCCAGACGCGAATACTGGCGGATCTTGCTGATCGGAGTGTTGATCATGCTAGCTGCAGAATGGTGGTTATACGCCAAGCGAGTGGCGTAATACGACCGAATTTGGCGGTCCTGTGCAATGTCGCAGGACACGCTTAACGGGAAACCAAATGGAACCTATCCATCTCAGAATCCCGTTGGAATCTGCCCCCGTTGGAACCTGTCCAGAGAGCCGTTTTGCCGGCCGGAGCATTAACACTGCTTGGCGAAATTGCTGCAAGGCGAAAAACTTCGCCTTGCCTTTCTAAACTTTCGCGGCTGTTTCGATGCCGTAGGCCGAAAGCGTTTCGCGCAGTTTTTCGGCTTCTGGAGTTTCCAGTGCCGTCATTGGCAAGCGTAATTCGCCCGTGTCGCGGCCGACCATCGCCATAGCTGCTTTGAGCGGAATGGGGTTCGTTGCCAGGCCCAGCATGTTTTGACAGAGCTTGAACAGTTTGTGGTGCATCGCCATCGCTTCGGCCATATCGCCTTCTTTGGCAGCACGGACCAAATTGATCATGTCGGTCGGCACCAAGTTGCCGGCCACTGACACGACGCCTTCGGCACCGACGCTCATCATCGGCAGCGTCAGCGAATCGTCACCGCTAAGCACGGTCAGGTCGGTGGTGCCAACGATGGCACTGCATTGGTCCAGTTTTCCGGTCGCTTCTTTGACCATTGTGATGCCGTCGATTTCCGACAGTCGCTGAATCGTTCCGACTTCGATTTCTTTGCCGCAGCGTCCTGGAATGTTATAGACACAGACTGGGATGTCGACGTGTTCAGCAACCGCTTTGAAATGCTGAAAGAAACCTTCCTGAGTAGGCTTGTTGTAGTAGGGAGCGACTTGAAGCGTTGCATCGGCGCCTTCATCGGCAGCCCGCTTGGTCAATCGCAACGCTTCTGCCGTGCTGTTGCTGCCGGTGCCGGCCATGACCTTCACGCGTCCGGCCACAATTTGAATGACTTCCGAGATCAGTCGGTCGTGTTCGTCGTGCGAAAGCGTCGGAGATTCACCCGTCGTTCCAGCGGGAACCAAGCAGGTAGTGCCCGAGTCGATCTGAAATTCGATTTGCTCGCGGAGGCGTCCATAGTCGACTTCACCATCGGCAAACGGAGTGATGATGGCTACCGACAGACCGGCATAATCTGAACCTTTGCGTTGCGGCATGGAGATACTCAAGAAACTGGTTGGATCGAAGGAAACGAGTGGCGAAAAGTCTTGGCGATCGTCGCGCGTGAGCGGAGTGAAATGGGGGGTTGCAACCTGTCCGGTTGGAACCGACAAACTGGACGCTTGTCCCACCAAATTGCGGTGGCCGATCGGCTGCCAAGACGAAATGATTCGCAGCGAGTTTATCAAGTCAAGTCAAAACACGATAGCAACTAAATCCGCGGTCCAAACGGATCACTGGGCTAGCCTGGCCAAAGTCGCCAGAATTAATTTCCCAATCCGCAAATCTCGCCACCGGCTGCGTTCGATTGGGACCGTCTAATGCCGCCGAGACGATCGCAGCGGGGGAGATCAGCCAAGTCCACGGTCGAAAGAAAACCGGGGGGCGCGGCGTCTGATTGGGACGCCGAAGCAGAAGCGTGCCGCCCTGCATTCTCAGGCGGACACCTGTTGGCAGGTCGCTGTTGAGAGATCGCGGGAGGGCCGATAACTGTGTGTTTCGCGATCGTGATTCGCACACGGTTTCGGCCGGTGTCGTCTATTCAGGCAAATGCCCTGGCAGCAAGTGCATGGACAGCAAGTGCATGAACAGCAACTACCTGGATATCAGCTACGCAGATACTTGGACGCAGTTGTTCACTCGAGCTAGCACTCCGGCTTGGCGGATCGTCGGCAACAACTGTCGCTTGAGTTCTTCGGACGGCAGGTGGCCACGCAGCACGACGGCTGCGTTTTCAACCGTGACTTGCAGAGCGGATGCGTAGGATCGCAAATGATCATTGACGCTGATCATCCTTCGGATCCGCTGCACCATGCGGGATTCACGTTGTTCTTGGTCGCTCATTACGGCCGACTCCTGATGGGGCAAATGAATGACTTGGTCGATTTCGTCTCCATTAGTTAAAGCGGAAAAGGAGGGTGATTGTGTCATCAAAAAATCCCAAGTTTGCGACAAAACTCTGGTGAAGATCATTCGCTCGCTTCGCCGGCAATCTGATTTCGATGGCGTTCGTGAAATCGAGCATTGAAGTGTGCCCCAGCACATACGCTGTGCAGCCTTAGGATTGCCGCCGACGTCGTGAATCGGACAATTGCCGCCAAAACGGCGATCAGTCGCGACGGTTGCGTCAGTTATCGCAAGCCAATTCGCGTAAACCGTCATCACCCCGATTTTACTTGCTGCGACGCGCTACGCCAAAATATCGTCGATGATGCGGCCGTGGACATCCGTCAAACGAAAATCGCGGCTCGAATACCGGTAAGTCAATTCTTTGTGATCGAACCCCATCTGGTGCAAAATTGTGGCGTGCAGATCGTGCAGCGAGACCGGATTTTCCACGACCTTCATCCCTAGTTCATCGGTCGCTCCGTACGTCGTCCCACCGCGAACACCCCCGCCAGCCATCCAGATCGTGTAGCCATCGATGTGGTGATCACGCCCCACCGTGGCCGGATTCTTGACCTTTTGCACCGTCGGCGTCCGTCCCATTTCGCCGCCCCAGATGACCAACGTGTCTTTCAGCATGCCGCGTTGTTTCAAATCTTTCAGCAATGCTGCGATGGGGCGATCAGATTCGGAAGTCAATCGTTTGATGTTTTTGACGATCGATCCGTGGTTATCCCAAGGTTGGCCGGCACCATGATAACACTGGATATAGCGGACACCGCGCTCGGCCAGGCGACGGGCAATCAGCAGGTTGCGACCTTGGATGGTATCCCCGTAGTCGTCCAGCACATGCTGCGGTTCGCTGGCCAAATCAAACGCATCGGTCCCGGCCGACTGCATGCGAAACGCCAGTTCCATCGAATGAATGCGACTTTCCAGCCGCTGGTCGCCTGGACGCAATGTCGCGTGACGTTGATTCAAAAATTGAGTCAGCTGGACTTGAGCTCGCTGGGTACCGACCCGAACATCGCTGCGAGTCAGGTTGGGAACCAGTTGCCCACCGCGGGCTTCGGTATCAATGTGCGTTCCCTGGTAAACGCCAGGCATGAACGCGCTGGTCCAGTTCCGTGATTGCGCCGTGGGCAGCCCGCGAGGACACAAGACGACAAAGCCGGGCAGTTCATCGCTTTCGTTTCCAAGTCCATACAACAACCATGACCCGAGGCTTGGACGTGCAAGCGTCGAGTGGCCGCAGTTGGTTAGCAGTAGTCCTGGTGTGTGGTTTGCGATTTCGCCTTGCATCGATCGGACGACACAGAGTTCATCGGCGTGCTTTGCGACGTTTGGAAACAGTTCGCTCACGTTCAGTCCGCTTTGTCCTTGACGCGCAAACTGAAACGGCGACCCAAAAATATGACCGGCGCGTTTTCGTTGTACTGGTTGAAGCGTTTTTTTGATCGACTCTGGCAGCTCCTGCCCATCCAGCCGGCTAAGCTCGGGTTTGGGGTCAAACGTGTCCATCTGGGATGGCCCACCATTCATAAACAAGTGAATGATGCGTTTTGCTTTGGCTGGAAAGGGCGGCTGCCGCTGAGCCAGTGGCGATTCGTCGACTGCACGCTCCGCCGCTTGCGAGGCAGTCGATCGTCCGACCAAGGAAGCCAGCGCCAGCGAGCCCAACGAAGTCGATTGCAAGAAAGATTTGCGAGAGAATTGATTCACAGCTTTGTGTCCTGGTGGCAACTAATCCAAGTACTGAAATTCATTGCTCATCACCAATGATTGAGCAACCAACGGCCAAGGATCATTCTTGAATCGATTCGGGTTCTTATTCGCTGCAACGATCCTTTGCTGGAACTCAACAAAGCGGCTTACACGAGTCCGTTCGTTATTGGCGGGGGATCGTTGCAAAATTTTGTCAAACAAAAAGTCAATCTTCTGATCATCCGCACTGAGTTGTGTGAACCGGTCGGACTGCACAAGTTGCTGCATTTGGTCGCTAACGAACGGCGAATTCATTAGGAATAACGCCTGGGGCGCGACGATGCTTTCCCCGCGCGTCGGCTGTGTTTGCATGGGAGATGGAAAATCAAATGCCCGCAGCGTGGGATCCAAATTAAATCGATTGATGTACCCATAGATCGTCCGCCGCCGCGCGTAGTTCTTCGCTCCCGCTTTCGCTGGCCAAAGTTGTTCAGCATGCCCACCCAGGCTCTGATCAAGTTGGCCGCTTACGGCTAGAACGCTGTCGCGAATCGCTTCGATACTGAGGTGTCTGCGATTGGCACGCCACAGATATCGATTGGTTGGGTCGATGCCTTCGCGTTCCGTGCAGCTGACGTTGGGGCCGCGGCCCGTCGTTGCACAAATGCTTTGCGCAAAAGTTTCACTCGTAACGATTTGTCGTACCAATCGTTTGGTGGACCATCCGCTGCGAACAAAATCGGCAGCCAGATAATCCAGCAATTCGGGGTGAGTGGGAGGTGATCCTTGCAGTCCGAAATCTGACGGGGTGTCCACCAAGTGCGAACCGATCAGCCAACCCCAAATGCGATTGACATAAACTCGGGCCGTCAGCGGGTTCTCTGGATTTGCGATTCGATTGACTAATTCCAGCCGACCGCTGTTGTCAGAATCAAACGGTCGTTGCTCAGGTTCCAGGACTTTTAGAAATCTTGCCGGCGAATCTTCACCGCGAGCTCGTGCGTCACCTCGAATATGAACAAACGATCGGGGACGTTTCTTCTTTTCACGAACCACCATCGACCGCGCAGGCGCGCCGGGGTGAAACAGCAAAAGCTCGGCCAAGTCTGTCTCGCGAATCTTCTGTGCCACGGACCGATTGTTTCCTTTGGCTTTCTGGCCCTCCGCGTCGGCGATTTTTTTGTCGATCGTCGCTCGCTTCTTCCGATAGTCGGCCCGCTGTGACGGTGTCGCTTGGTAAGCAGCCAGGAGCGGTTGCTTTTTTTCGTCCAGTGGGTGAGGACGATCCAGCGAGCCAAAGACACCGCGAAGCGAATAATAATCGACCGTAGGTATTGGTTCGTATTTGTGATCATGGCATCGGGCACAAGCGACGGTCAGCCCAAGCAGTCCCCGGGTCGTCAAATCGATCCAGTCATCCAACGCTTCGCTGGCGGCGCGATTGGCATGTGGAGCCACGCCCAAAAATCCCAAGGCTGCCATCTCAGGCGACTCTGGCTTGGCACCCAACAGATCGGCCGCAAACTGTTCCTTCAAAAATTTGTCGTACGGTTTGTCCTCGTTAAAGGCGTTGACGACATAGTCGCGGTAGCTGAACGCGAACGGAAAGTAGTGGGGCGTTTTTGTGTCAGCACGATACGCACTGTCGGTGTCCGCGTAACGCGTCACGTCCAACCACATGCGAGCGATATGCTGCCCAAAGGCGGGCGAATCAAGCAGCTGATCGACCGCTTGTTGGATCGCTGCGTCGCGGTCTTTGCCGATTGCTTGCTCAAATGTCTCGATCGCTTCCCGGCTAGGTGGCAATCCTGTCAGGACATAGTTAAGCCGGCGATAGAGTTCAGGTGAACGTGCGCGGTGCGATGGCTGCAATCCGTGCGGCTGCATTCTTGCGAACACAAACTGATCGATCGGTGCATCATTCCAGGTTACGTTTTGGTTCTGCGGTGGCTGCGGATTCGTGACTGGTTGAAACGCCCAGTGCTGCTTAGATTTTTCAAAGATGAATGGCTGATCGCCCAATCGTGAAAACTCCGTCTCACCCATGTCTTCCAGCGGTCCGGGAGCACCTCCGGCGATCCATTGTTCAAGCAGCGCAATTGATTCTTCACTCAGCGGTTCATCCGGCGGCATTTGCAAATCGTCACGCTCATAGCGAACGGCGACCATTAGCAACGACGCGTCCGGCTCGCCGGGGATCACAGTTTTGTTGCTGTCGCCACCTTCGATCCATCCCGCCTGGCGATCAAGAAGCAGCCCGCCCTGCTGTTCGCCGGCGGTTTCGCTATGGCATTCGTAGCAATGCTGGACCAAGATCGGGCGGATACGTCGCTCAAAAAACTCCGCGCCCATTTTATCCTGATTCTTTATCGCCGAGTTTGGTTCTTGGGCGGATAAAGGACCAGCCATCAGAAATGCGGCAGCTGTGTTAAGCAACAACAGCCACGTAGCGATGAAGTGAAAACGCGAACGCATATTCGTTGATCGGGGCGACGAGGTGAGAATGTGTCGAGGCGGGGCTCTTGCGAGCTATTATGGCGGAGTGTCGGGAGCTAGTTGGGTGGGGACTCTCGCCATTAGTGTAACGAATCCAGTGTAGTGCAAATTTGACAGACTACGAATCAATATCCCTGCAGGGTGCTGTTCGCCGAACGTTCCTTTGGGAGCTCTTCAGCTGCTGGGGAGCGCAAATGAGCATTGGAAGGCGGCAACGTGTCCGTGAGGGCGACGGATTGACGCCGGGTGTTGGCGATGGCATTGCGAATCTAAACTGCGTTTTTCTGATTCGGACGCGATGCAGATATACTCCGCCATGGATTCCGCTGAAAACGAACCGTCTTCCGAACCCCAGGCTGGCGCGGATGCTCTCGAATGGCTTGACGACGTTGGTTTTCGTCGTATCGATCAAGCAGGCGAGTATTGGCTGGCGATCTTCCGCTGCGGCGTGTCGGCTGATTTGCTCGATACGCTGCGCCGACGATTGCAGGATCACTTTGGCGATTTCGACGACCCCGATGCGGTGCTGGAGAACCTGAGTGGGTTTGTGGTTGCCAGCCGAAGTCCGATCGCACTTCTGGCGTTGTTCGAACGCGACGAATCCGCGTTGTTATCCTTGCTGCATGTGTTTGCCACCAGTCAAACGTTGTCGCAGTTTTTGATTGATGACCCTGAGGGGTTCGATCTGATGCGTGCCAGCGACGGACTGCCTGCGCAACGACGTTTTTTGGTGGACGAATTGGTCGCCGAGATGCGGACAGTGGAAGATCGCCCGCGTGCAGCAAAGACGATTAAGAGTTTTGTGCATCGCGAACTGGTGCGAATCGCGTACGGCGAATTTGTTCGGAACATGTCGCCTGACCAAACGGGACGGCAATTGGCTTGGGTTGCCGATGCGGCCATCGAATCCGCACTGGAGTTTGCGAGCCGGGATTGTCAATCAAGACTGGGGCAACCGCAGCGAAGTGACGGAGGGATTCCGAGAGTCACTGTGCTCGGACTATCAAACTACGGCGGGCTGGAACTGAATTATGCGGCACGATTGGATGTCGTCTTTCTTTACGACGCGATCGATGAAAAGAATCCTTCGCATCAAGCTTACTACCGCGAACTGACGGAGTTGACGATCGAATTGGTTGGCGGACCGATGGACCCCACAGCAACGGATGAGCCTTGTCTCGGATTTGGTTGCCATTTGACAAGCGGACCGCATGGCAATCAGTCGCTAATTTGCAGTGTTGGCGAAGCCGTCGACGAGCTGGAGTCCAGAAATCGTACTTGGCAGCGGATGGCATTTGCCAAAGGACGCGTGGTCGCTGGCGATGAAGATGTCGGCACGGCGTTTTTACAACGTGCTCAGCCATGGATCTATCATCGATTTATCAGCCACAGTGATTTTGACGACGTACGGGTTCTTCGTCATAAGCTTGAGCGGCGAACGTCAAAATCGACTGGGGGAAAATCGTCTGCGGATGGCCAACCGTCAGCACGCCAAAGCCATGACGTATTGCGTACCGCTGGTGGCCGCCGTGACATTGAATTGACAGTTCAGTTTTTGCAACTCTTGCACGGCGCAGAATGTCCGTCCGTTCGTGAAGCAAACACAACCGACGCTCTGATCGCTTTGGAAAAAGAAGGCTGTCTGCTTCATGCCGAATCCGAACTGCTGACGATTAACTACGCTCGCTTGTGCCGTTTGCATCATCAACTGTCGGTCATGTTTGGCAAAGACACCTCTGTCTTGCCAAACGACGAAACCATGTTTCGGCATCTTGCTTGGCGTTTGGGCATGCGGTTGGAAGACCGTCCCGTTGGCGACGGCGAGAGATTTCGCAAGCAATTGGACGATGCTTTTGAGATGAATGGCACCGTGATCAATCACTTGATGATCGACGCTCCCAGTGTTGAGACATTGGACTCCAACGGGGAGCGGGTACGGCAGTCGATAGAGACGGAGTTGTTGTTAGACGTCGATGCGAGTGACGAACTGATTGCTGCAACGTTGAAGCAGCACGGAATCAATGACCCGCGAGGCGCGATGGAAAATCTGCGGGCGCTGAGTGTCGAATCCGTGCGTTTTCTTTCGCCACGTCGGTGCCGTCATTTTTTGGCTGCGATCGCCCCCAGTTTATTGACTCAGATCGCCAAGACGCCTTTTCCGGATCAAACTTTGCGTTCGCTGGTCGACGTCACTGATTCTCTGGGGGCAAAAGCCACGCTCTGGGAATTGCTGGGTGCCAATCCGCCCACGATGGATTTGATGGTTCGTCTATGTGCGTCGGCCGAATACTTGCGGCGTATCTTGATCGAGAACCCGGGGATGATCGATGAACTGATCGATTCACTTCTGATGAACCGTTTGCCATCGGGCGACCGGCTGGACGCGCAGTCGATCGAACTGTGCCGTGGCGCTGATGAAGTGGATCTGATTTTGAAAGGGTTCAAGAATAGCGCGCACCTGACGATTGGCGTTCGCGATATTTTGAACAAAGAATCGATCGAATCGACTCATCAAGCGTTGTCCGATACAGCCGAGGCGGTTGTGCGGCGTGTGATCGAAAGCGAACAGGATCGGCTGTCGCAACAGTATGGTGATCCGGTCGACGAAACAGGGCAGCCCGTCGAATTGCTTGCACTAGCGTTGGGCAAGTTTGGTGGGCGGGAACCAAATTATCACAGCGACTTGGACGTGATCTTTTTGTATTCAGGCAAAGGCGAGACTCAGCGCCGAGTGGGTGGGCCGCGCCGGACCGTGCCGAACCATCAGTTCTTCAATCAGTTGTCTGAACGCGTGATCAGCCGCATTGATCGCGGCGACAGGGTCGGGCAGCTTTATGAACTGGACGGACGCCTCCGACCAACGGGGGACGAAGGCACGTTGGCGGTTTCGATCGAAGATTTTCTGAAGCGTTTTGAGCACGACGTCGCGCCGCTTTGGCAGCGACTGGCGCTGTGCAAAGCAAGGTCAATCTCGGGCAGCCGACGCTTGCGTCAATCGATGGACGCGAACATTAAAAAACTGATCATCCAGACACGTTGGCACGCGAACATGGCAACGGAAATTCGCAGCATGCGAATGCGGATGCAAGAAACTGCGTCGCCAGACAATTTGAAACGCGCCGAAGGTGGTACGGTCGACGTGGACATTATTGCGCAAACACTGACGTTGCGTCATGCGTCCGAGTCGCCCGATTCGATTCGCCAAGGCACGGTTGCTGCTTTGGATGCGATGGCGGCCGCCGGAATTGTGGCTGACTCCCAAGCAATCGAACTGACGAACAGTTATCGTACACTCCGACGAATCGAAAGCCGTTTGCGGTTGCTGAACACCGACCGTCGCCACGAATTGCCCCATGATGATCGGTCACAGAGAAATTTGGCCTTCTTGCTGGGGGAATCGGAACCGGCGATGATCGCGGCCCAATCCAAACAAGCACGGCACTCGATTCGCAAGTTGTTTGACGAGATTTTTGACTCGCTCAGCGACGGCTAACGTGTTCATTTGCATCTGACCCGCCTCAATTTCCTTGCTCTCAGCTTTTAAAAATGCCCGATCGCGATCCCACGCAACTACGTTCTCACCGTTGGTTTGGTCCTGACGACATGCGTTCCTTCGGGCACCGATCGCGGCTCAAAGCGATGGGGTTTGACGATATCGATTATCAAGATCGACCGGTTGTTGCGATTCTGAATACCTGGAGCGAACTAAATACCTGCCATTCGCACTTTCGCAATCGAGCTGACGAGGTTCGTCGCGGCATTTTGCAATCCGGAGGCTTTCCGGTCGAAGTTCCGGTGATGTCGCTGGGCGAAATGTTGATGAAGCCTACGACAATGCTTTATCGAAATTTGCTGGCCATGGAGGTCGAGGAAGTTTTGCGTTGCCACCCGATCGACAGCGCCGTGCTGATGGGGGGCTGCGACAAAACTGTGCCCGCGATGTTGATGGGGGCTATCAGTGCAGATATCCCGTCAATCTTTTTGCCGGCCGGGCCGATGCTCAGCGCCCGCTGGAAAGACGTCACGTTGGGCAGTGGGAGCGACGTGTGGAAATACTGGGACGAACGCTTGGCCGGAAATCTTTGCGATCAGGATTGGAAAGGAATCGAAAACTGCATTGGTCGATCGGCGGGCACTTGCATGACGATGGGGACCGCCAGCACGATGGCCTGTGTCACCGAAGCGATGGGGTTCAGTTTGCCCGGAGCTGCTGCTACGCCTGCGGTCGTCGCCGAACATTCGCGACTTGCCACGCGCACCGGTCGCCGCGCGGTCGAAATGGCTTGGGAGCAGTTAAAACCGTCGACCTTTATGACCGCCGAATCGATCGACAATGGCTTGATGACTTCGCTGGCGATCGGTGGCAGTACGAATGCGATTGTTCACTTGATCGCGATCGCTGGTCGGTTGGAAATCGATTTGACATTGGAGCGTTTCGACGAACTGTCGCGCGTCACTCCCATGATCGGTGATATCCGCCCGGCCGGCCGTTACTTGATGGAGGATTTTTACAACGCAGGTGGACTGTCGGCTTTGCTCGCACGGTTGACCGATTTGCTTAACACCGACTGCACGACAGTCAGCGGAGTAACCTTGGGAGAGCAGATTCGGGGAGCAGAAGTCATCGATGATCAGATCATTCGGACACGCGACAACCCGGTTGCGGCTTCGGGTGGTACGTGTCTGTTGAAAGGCAACTTGGCGCCCAACGGATGCGTGATCAAATCCGTTGCCGCCGATCCCAAACTGCTCAGTCACAAAGGACCGGCCATTGTCTTTGACGACTATCCGAGCATGAAAGAACGCATCCATGATCCTGATTTGGATGTCACCGCCGACAGCGTTTTGATTTTGCGAAGTGCGGGGCCGCTGGGCGCCCCGGGGTTTCCTGAATGGGGCATGCTGCCGTTGCCCAAAAAACTGTTGGAAGCCGGCGTGCGTGACATGGTGCGGTTAAGCGATGCCAGAATGAGTGGCACCAGCTACGGCACGTGCGTTTTGCATATCGCTCCAGAGAGTGCCGCCGGTGGGCCGCTTTCATTGGTGAAGGACGGCGACCAAATCGAAATCAATGTGCCCCAGCGGACGATCCATTGGCACGTCAGTGATGAAGAAATCGAATCGCGTCGTGCAGCAGCGCCCCCGCTGAAAGCTGTTCCCGATCGCGGCTATTCGCAGTTGTATGCCAAGCATGTCACTCAAGCCGACCAGGGCTGTGATTTTGATTTTCTGGCTGGCCGGTCGCCCGGGCAAGAGCCCGGGATTCACTGATTCAGTTTGCGGTCAAACGATTCGGTGTTCAGTCACCCCAGCCACCTCCTACAGTTTTATCTCTCGCCTACTATTTCACGCTCATGAAAACTGCTGCCTTCGATCCCGCTCACTTACGCGATTCCGTTTTTGCTGTTCCACCTTTGGCCCGCGATTCGGACGGGAAGCCATGTGCCACCGAAAACAAGCGGATGATTTCGCATTTGGAATCTGGCGGTGTCCGATCGATTCTTTATGGTGGCAACGCTGTTTTTTATCACATCTCAATGTCGGAATATGCCAGCGTGCTTGCCATGTTGGCGGACAGTTCGGGCGACGATACCGTCATTGTTCCGTCGATTGGGCCTGCGTATGGGCTGGCGCAAGATCAGATCGATGTGCTTCGTGATTTCGAGTTTCCGACGGTGATGTTGCTGCCATCTCGGGACGTCATTGACCAAGAGGGGATCGCGACAGGCGTTCGACGACTGGCTGACCGTTTGGGAAAACCCATTGTCCTTTATCTCAAATTCGACGAATGGTTGGAGCCGCGACTAATCGAAAAGCTGGAATCCGACGGAGCGATCTCCTGGATCAAGTATGCCGTCGTGCGAGATGACCCCGCTGTTGACGATTATCTCAATCGCGTGATCGATATCTTTCCCCAAACACGCATCGTCAGCGGTATCGGCGAGCAGCCTGCGATCGAACACTTGCGTGATTTTGGAATCACCGGCTTCACCAGCGGATGCGTCTGCGTCGCACCGGATCGTTCGATGGAGATGATGCACGCGATCCACGACGGCGACTTTGCCAAAGCCGAAGAGATCCGCAAGTGGTTTTTGCCGCTGGAAGATTTGCGAAACGAGATCAATCCGATTCGCGTTTTGCACCACGCGGTCGATTGCGCTGGAATCAGCAAAACGGGCCCACTCCTGCCTTTCTTGAGCGACTTAACGTCCGAACACGTGGCTCAGATCGCTTCGGCGGTTAACAAGCTCGGCTACCCGGCCTAGTGCTGGTTTTGCCTGGGCTGCAAATTCGCGGCCCAAACTCGACTGGCCAATGATTGGGCCGTTTCGCTATCTCAGCAGAGGCGGCAGTGCGTCACCGGGAACGATTTTGACGTCGTCCAGATCTTGCTCTCTCAGTTCGTCCATGCGACGTTTTTCTTCCGGATTCGGCTCGTCGTCTGTATCCAGTTCGGGATCGTCGTCGTCAGCACGTGGCCGATCCGCTTCGCCGTCAAAGTCGTCCCGTTCCATCGGTGATTCGTCGTCCTGGTCGAATTCAGAATCATCTAATTCGGCTTGTTCGGTTCGACGGTCGCGCTCAAGTTCATCCTGAGTGATGGCGGTATCGCGAGCCATCAAATCGGCTGCTCGCGCTCCTGCGGGATCAAAAAGACTTCCCACACGTCCGCTGTCACGAATAGTTCGTTGCCAAGCTCCGCCGTACGACGGATAGGCTAGGTCTTCATCGCTCGCACAGATTCGGCATCCCGCCAGCGGAATCATCAACATCACCAGGATGGAAGCGACCATCCATCGCGAATTGTCAGACGGAGCGGCGGTAGCAGAGTGGTGCATTTGAACTGCGACGATAGAGAATCAGGGTGACTGAATACGCATCAACGAAACGGGTGGAGGCCCATCGTGAAGTATCGGTTAGGAAGCCTGGTTGCTTGAGGAAAGATTTGACGATTACGCCGGCCTCAAGGATTGGCGGCGGATCGGTGGCGAATGCGTCTGTTTCACGAGTTGGTTTCGCGCTCGTGAAGTGGCTTCCCCGATCCGGCGGAACCGTGAAGGGCCGTTCTCGCGCTGAAATCGGCAAAATTTGGATGAATTCGCTCAAGTCAGACTTTCATCAAACCGGGGCAAGATGCGACATAATGTCTGCGGTCTCTAGTCTTATCTATCTCATGCGCGGTTCAAGTTTATGACGGATCTTCCCCAGTTGGTCGGAATGTTAGATGCTATTGCTCTTCCCGCTTTGGGAATCTGGGCTCTGGTGTGGAGCAAGATTTGCCAGGGGGAAGACGCACGTCGCGCAGAACGCCAGTTCCTACTTGTGCTGGTGGTGATTACCATCGTGACACTGCGCACCGTTATTAACTGCGACGACGTTTGGCTGGTCCACACGATGACTCTAGCGATGATGATCGTCGGAGCATTGGCGATTCCGAATCAGGATGCGTCCGTCGCACTCTAGCCGACTCGTTTCTTACGCCTCTCTCTTATGTCGCCCAAGCAATCCACTCCCGCAGACTCTCAGGGGATGACGGTCGTGGAAGTCCTCCCAGGTGGTCCGGTCTGCGGATCCATTCAACCTCCTGGAAGCAAGAGTTTGACCAATCGGGCGCTGTTGTGTGCCGCGTTTGCCGATGGGGTTTCCACGCTCAGCGGTGCACTTCGCAGCGAAGACACGGAAGTCATGATCGAAGCGATTGAATCGATCGGTGTGTCGGTGGTAGCCACCGATGGCGGTCGCAGCCTGGTCGTCGATGCAGTGAACCGTTCGCAATTGAAGGCGGCCGACCATCGGCTTGATCTTTTTATCGCTAACAGTGGGACCACCATCCGATTCTTGACGGCGGCTTTGTCCGCAGCCGGTGGTCATTTTTTGCTGCATGGTGTCGAACGAATGCATGAGCGGCCGATCGCCGATCTGATCGACGCGCTAGTCCCCGTGCAAGAAGGTTCCATTGCCACACAGTCGCCCAATGGATGCCCGCCAGTATTGATTCAATCGGACGGTTGGTCCGGCGAGACATTGTCGGTCGCCGGTGCGGTCAGCAGCCAATATCTAAGCGGCCTGATGATGGCAGCCCCCATCGCAGCGGGGCGATCTGGCGGCACGTCGCGGTCCACCTCCCTACGCGTTGAAGGCGAACTTGTCTCCGTCCCCTACGTTCAAATGACTGCGGAAGTCATGCGGTGCTTTAGTGCGGAAGTATCCCTCGACAAAACCGGCGATGAAGACAGCAGTCCGCTGCAAATCAATATCAAGGCAGGCGGTTATCACTCGCAAGACTATGCGATTGAGCCCGATGCTTCAGCCGCAAGCTACTTCTGGGCAGCAGCGGCGATCACAGGCGGCGATGTGACAGTCAACGGCTTAAGCCGCGACGCTTTGCAGGGCGATGTCGGTTTTTGCGACGTGCTGGAACAAATGGGCTGCGAAATCATTCATGGTGAGGACTCGATCCGCGTCATTGGTGCAACGCTGCATGGTGTCGATGTCGACATGAATGAGATCAGCGATACAGTTCAAACGCTATCGATTGTCGCTCTTTTTGCTGATGCTCCCACGCGTGTTCGCGGAGTGGCGCACAATCGTTTTAAAGAAACCGATCGCATCGGCGACTTGGCAATTGAACTACGCAAGCTGGGCGCTGTTGTTGACGAACACGACGACGGACTGACCATTCATCCTCTGACCGAAACCGATTCGTTTTCGGGAGCCACTTTGAAGACGTATCATGATCACCGTATGGCGATGAGTTTATCGCTGGCCGGACTGCGTTTGCCGGGGGTGAAGATTTTGGACCCTGCCTGTACCTCGAAAACCTATCCCGAGTATTTCGCCGACCTGGAACAGCTGATTGGTCGCGCCCACCATTGGTCTAATTAGAAGCATAGACAACCTTGACCGCCACGCTGACTCTACTCAGCCCGCAACGGATTGTATGGCGCGTTGGAATTTCGGTTGGTCAGTCGGAGCGGATTGACGGGAACTTTCTTTTGCCGATGGCTCAGTTTGTCAGGCGCGGCGGCAACTGGTGGAGCTAGGGGTTGCATGACCTGAGCAGGTGCTTCCTTGATCGGCGTTTTGGCTTCGACGTTGTTGGTTGCCATTGAATTGCGAAGGGACTCAAGTGTCGCGAGATCTTTCTGGCTGGGACCATTGTCCTGAGCCAGCATTTGCTGCGTGTTCTCCTGGAGCTCGGTCTGTGCGTCGTAGATTGTTTCGACCGAAGTTTGGATCGCTGCCATCATTGGCGGTGGCAGGAGTGCGACAGGCAAGACTTCTCCGTCGTTCATCAATTGTGAATAAGCAAAGCTCCGGCTGCCGTCGGAGCGAGCCAGCAAGTTTTTGCCTTCGACGGCGTTAAAACCAAACGCAGCGTAGCCGCCGCGTCCGGCAACCACCAATCCGTGAGTTCCCGGCTTGAGCGAATTGATTTGAAATTGTCCCAGCGCGTTTGCGGTCGTCTTACCGATGGGGATGCCGTCTTTGAAAATGACGATCAATGTTCCCGCAACGCCGCTGTACCTTGAGGTGGGGTTGATGACGGAGATGAGCCGGCCTCGAAGGGCACCGTCTTCGCCTAGTTGTATGGTCGATTCAAACGCGGCACTCGAAAGGCTGTTGCGGACCAACGCTTGATCCACGATTCTTAAACTGAGCTCTTGTTCGAGCAAAAAGTTGTTGGCAATGATCGGTCGCAGCGAGTCTTGGCCGACTCGCATCATCATTAAATTGATGGGTTCGATCTGTGGTTCGCGTTCGAAGTCCAAGTCAAAAGGATCCGCGTCGCCTTTGCCATCCGGATCCGCGACTTCTACTTTGCGGCATGCCACCATCATAGCGCCATGAGCGACGCCATTAGTCGCCACGACGGCGTAGACACCTTCTTGGACGTCGTGGATTTCAACGACACCGGATTCGTCTGCCGTTAGGGTTTGAATTGATTTTTCGGGGTCAATGACAGTAACCGACGTTCCCGCCAGCGTATCGTCCATTGAATCGGAAATCGATTTTAGCTGAACCGATACGACTGCATGATTGGCATCGAATAGGGCCACGTTGTCAGCTGGAATTCGCCGCGTTGCTGATTCGTTGTCGACGATGCCCAGCTCTTGGGCGATTGCAGTGGGCGATAAGAGTGATGAACTGCCCAGGGTGAATGCGACCAGACAAACAGCGCGTTGGATTCGGCGAAGGGTCATGTTGCAGATGCTCCGGTAGGATGACATTTCAACTGAAACCGGCGGTCAGGAGGTTTTCCTGAGGGAGCCAGTTGGCAGTGACTGATTCAACGAACCAGTGATTGCCGTGGGGCGGCCCGGTTGTCGATAAGACCGGTGCAGGCTGGAACGAATGAGGCCGCACCTAGTAAAAAGAACGGTCCCACAGAAGCGTAGGACGCAAGCAGCGCCAGCGCAAAAGAAACTACTCTGGGAAAACAAAGATTGTCTCAGAGCGACGCGATCCCAGGCTTTCTGAGGGTGGGGATAGCGCAGCGATTTTTTCTAAAGGCGGCGTGCAACGCTTACTGCGGATGGTGCTGGCAGCTAATCCGAGATGGCTTTTGGAAATCGCACAAACAGGCGAGCCGTCAATTACGCGTCAGCCAACTCTGCATTGGTGTTTGCGAAAAAGCGTTGCTTTAAGTAGCGATTGTCAGACGAAGTGAGTCAAGCCGCGATGCGAGGTCGAACGTCGTCGCGGGGCTCTTCGGTTTCGTCGTTGTCGCGTGCGATTGCTCTCGAATCGGATTCGACATCCGAATCCAAACGATGAGCCATTGCTAAGGCCTCGATACCAGCAAATGCCAAGATCGCGTATGCAAACAGTTCGGCGAATTCTTCGACCATCGCTTTGGTTTGAGTGCGTTCTTCCAGCGAACTGATCGAGGTCCACATGTCGGGACGATCAAGCACCTGGCAAAATGTACACAGGTAGATGCCGCCAAGTGCGAACAAAGTGATGGCAGGTTGTCGTACCAGCCACATTGCTTCACGGACCACTCGGCGCCGATCAATCAACAGCGCAGTGACGGCCACCAAGAACAAGGGGAGCCCGACTAGATACTTATAAGCGTCGTCAAATAGCAACGTTTCAAAGATCGAATCGGATTCACGAGCGGCGGCATAGCCGACCATGGCTGCACAAGTGATCAGACCGGCTCGACCGCGTCGGCAGCGATACGCTGCGTAGAACAAACACGCTGATGCGAAGAGTGCCAAATAGACTTGAGCCATTTCGACCGGGCCATTTTCGGCTCCGATAAAACTGGTGCCACGTGCCAACAACCCGATGAAAAGTACTTGCACCAATGCAAAAGCGATGACGGCGTAGCAGGCCAAACGAGCTGGAAACGAGACCAGAACGTCGGCAATGCTGGGTTGAACGCTTAATTCGAGTGCGCGTGATTCCGTCATGAAACTTCCCCTACATCCGTGTAGCAAGCTGCCAGCATCCGGCCAGCTTCGCAGCAATTTAACTCTATGACTATCGAATCATTACTCTGCCTGATAGACCGATCGGCTGAGTTTTTGTCGCTTCTGCATCTTTGCAGTATGAATAACGGAAAAAACTCATAAATCTCAAGCCGAAGCGATCGGGCGTCTCGTGTCAGTCAGGATCCCAGTGAACTCGCTAGTTGCCAATGCCTGCTCCACCTGCAGCGCCGCCCGCAGCACCGCCACCTGCAGCAGCTGCGCCACCGCCAGCTGCGCCACCCGTACCGTCGACGAAGTTAAATGTCGTCACATCGCCGACTTGGGAGAAGAACGGAGCGGGCGAGATCCGTACGTAACGACGGTCGGCCGAAATGATCGCCAAACCTGTCACGGACGCACCTTCTGGAAGCTGCGTGATTTGAGGTTGGAAACCTACCGCACCGCGGCGTTGGAACCCACCTACACCGAGTAGTCCGCCAGGAACAGCGCCGGTTCCGCCAGTCAAGTTTTGGACGTCTCGGTAAAGTTCTTGCAACACTTCGGCTTGGTTGGGCCGATCAAAACCACCAAAGTTGCCGCCGATCCCGCCAGCGACTTGACCCAGCAGGTCTTCGCGAACATTGGCTTGCACGTCTCGCAAGTGATCCAGTTGAGCGTGTGCGATCTCTTGTTTTCGCTGACCATCTTTCACTTCGAAAACCAGCAGTGCGTCGCGTTCGGTCAACGGAACTTGTTTTTGAATGAAACGCTCAGTTGGACGCCCCAGGTCAGTCAGGATTTCGACGGTCGCTTTACCGGTCGAGACATTGCCCCAGACGCGGCGTAGCAAAAGCCGGTAAGTCCCGGTGAAGCCTTTAGGGCAGATGTACGTTTCCGAAACGGCACCGGTTTCATCTTCGCCGCTTCCCGGGAAAGAGTCACCCAGCAGAGTTCCGCCGCTTTCGGTCAATGCATTTTCGAGCGAACAAACTGTACCCGAAGGTTCTTCGACTGCAACATCAATGTCGGCATCTCCTGCCCAACGAACTCGGATGATCACGTCGTGAGACGCGGCCAATTTCAATTCGCGATTGAATTTGTCGGCATCTTCTTTGCGACCGTCTTCGATCAGTTGTTGATACGTGGCTCGTGCGACCAGTTTTGCTTGGTCGACAATGACCTGGTACTTTTTTGGCCAAGCTTGTGATAGGACGCCTTTGCAGGCCCAGGTCAATCCATCAACGTCGTCGATTTCTTGTGCGATGCGAAGCCCCATCACGTACGGCTCGCGACGATAAGGTTCCATGTCGGCAACGTTGCGACACAAACGCAGGGCAGCGGCATAGGATTTTAAGTCTTCCAGGCGTGCCGCAACGTGCAGCACTTCTTCGGGCGTTTCGGCAAAGTCGACTGCCGACAGCAAAGCTCGTTCGACGTCCACTTTAGGAGCGTCGGTGGCGGACAATGCGATCGCGTAGGCTTGATACATCCAAGGCTGAACGTGGCCAGCTCGAATCGCGGCTGCGACAACATCGCGTGCGTCAGCAAAGTGCGCGACGGATTCTCCCGTGTTGCCAGCTTCTTGAGCATTAGCGGCTTTGATCGAAAATTCGCGAACCGTCGTTCGGACTCGCTGATCCAAAATCGTCAGCTCTTCGGCGGACGTGATTTTTTCATTCGCAAAGAACTCATTCCAAGCTTCTGATTTGCTTTGTCCAGCAGTTGGCTTGATGCGAATCGCTGCCACGTTGACGGCGGCTCGCATTGTCTTTGCCTTCTTGGGGCTTGCTGCACTAGTGGCAGTTGCGGAGTTTTGCTTTGCACGGGGCTTGTTGCGTAGCGAAATGTCGTCTGGCACAGCAAACGCTCCGCCGCCGCCCATGCCGCCGCCACCCATGCCGCCACCGCCCATGCCGCCGCCACCCATGCCGCCGCCGCCTCCACCCATGCCGCCGCCGCCCATGCCGCCGCCACCTCCGCCGCCGCCAAGCTGCAGGATGGGAACAACGAGGTCACCAACGGGATAGACTTTGTTAATCAAGTTGGCTTCGGCCGCTTCGGCAGTCGTGATCTGCATGACTTCGTCTTTGATCATGTAAGTCAAATCCAACTCACGCAGCATCAATCGCATGAACGATCGTAGCGAAACGTTCTTCAAGTCGACGTTGACGGGGGTGTCCGGGGTCAAGCCGATTTCTTCCAACGCCTTGCGGTCCACAACGATGGGGATGTCATGCATCCGGCTGATGGACGCGACAGCTTCTTCGAGTGGAGTTTCGACAAATGTCTGTGACGTTTCGTCACCCAGCGAAGCTTGAATGCGTCGTTCGGTTGCATTGTCACCGACCAGTTCGATCGAACCATATTCACGCAAACGACGACGGCTCAAACGTTGCCAAACATCAGCGTCGGGATAGTGGACAGGTGGCTCGTCGACAAACGGAATGTTCGCCTTCATCACCAACGAGAACGCGTCAACAAAGTTTCGTTCACGCATTTCGCGGTAGCGTCGATCGCGTGCATAGGTCTGCAATGACAGCGGGAAGTCCGTGAAGTGACGGCCTGCTACCGAGTCATTTGTGATCGTGTCACCGGCGATGCGTGCCAATTCCAAGGAAACTTGACCATCAGCTTCCGTGTAGCGACCTTCAGCGATCAAGGCATTCATCTGTTGCGACAAAGTCTTTAGCGTTGCTTCGCGACGGAATGTATCTGCCAGCAGACGGCTCGCAGCTTGCGATCCCGAGATTTGCTGTTGAAGATTGAATTGTTCTTCTTGGTATTCCGCTTCGCGACGGCCAGCAATCTGAATTGCGGTTCTCAACTGTGACTGCATCTCTTCGCGAAGTTGTGGATCGATATCGGGAGTCGTTTCGATCCGTGACAAAAGGGCTTTTAGTTTCTGGCCGACTCCGACTGGATTGGAGCCAAGCATTCGTTGTGCCCAGCGAATCTGCTGACGAACTTCACCGCGAAGTCGGCCTTCGACCAACGATCGCTGCTGAACGACGCGGTCCAATAGATCGCCTCCGCGTTCCAGGATTTCGTCGTCTCCAACAAGTGGTGTGACGGGCATCATGGATGGGGCAGGTGCAACTGGAGGGGCGGTGTTGAGTGGTGCCGCCGGAAAGTCCGCTTGAGGAGCAGCTGGCGGAGCACTGTCAAACACGTCCGGTGTGACAGGGGCTGTTGCGGGTGGAAAACCAGTCGCAGCAGCGTCGTCCATGCCAGCAGCATCATTTGCTGGGGCGCCAAAGACATCGTCGTTGGCAGCCGGAGCCGAAGGAGCCATCGCGTCGCCACCACCGCCGAATACATCATCAGCAGCGGGAGCAGGTGTTGCGTCGCCGGGGCCGCCGAAAGGACCGCCGCCCGCAGCTGGAGCGGGATCGGCTGCGGCACCACCGAATGGATCGGCACCGCCAGCGTCCATTGCCCCGCCAGCGTCGGCCGCAGGAGCGGATGCGCCGCCAAAGATATCGTCGAATGGCGAATCAGCAGGGTTCTGCATTACCAGACGATTGCCGCTGATCTTTTCCAGCGACTGAGCTTCGGGGTTGTTCGGATCGGCTTCCAAGGCCAATTGAGCAACGGCTCGGGCGCCTCGTTTGTTTCCTTCTTGCAGAGCCAATCGTCCGGCGCGGACCAAGTCTTCCGAAGCGACAGCACGCAGTCGGGCTGTTTCGCGAAGCAAGGTTGAGTTGGCAGTTGCCAAAGTCAAGCCGCGATTCTTGCTGGCGTCTTTGATCAGACCTGGCAGGAACGCAAAGTCCATGTGGCTAGGTTCAATGTTGGCATCGGCGACGATGCGAATTTTTGAAGAAGTCGTCTCGCCTGACAGGATGAACTGCCCGCTACGTTGTTTGGCATCGGCTGTTCCCAGCACGATCGAATCGCGATCCAAACGCAACGGTGGCATTTGTGATCCGTGAACCGTCGTCATTCCTGGCAGCAGTTTTGCACCGGTTAGCCAGATTGGTGACATCGTCGATGAAGTACCGACGCTTCGCGCGACCGCAGCGGCCGAACTATCGTCATCGTTTCCGACAACACCCAAAACGCCGCCAGTTTGGTTGGCCAAGATTGCCATCAGTTCGATGTTCGTCGATGGCCCAACCGCGATGCTGTGAACTGCAATGCGGTCGGATCGCAACGCTTCGACCAATCCACCAAAGCGGTCTTCGTTGCTAGTCGAATCGATCGACGAACCGTCGCCGATGTAGATGATCGAACGAGTGTGGTCTTCGCTCTGCGACACCAGAGCGGCTCGAACCGAATCGATCACCGTGACCATGTTTGTATTGCCCAGTGGCAACCGTTGTTTCAGCTGATTGATGGCCGCGTTGGTCAAATCACTCTTCGCTGAATCAAACGAATTGCCCAGAGGTGTGGCTTGAACATCCGCCGCAAAAACGCGAACACGATCTGTCGAACGCAGTCGATCCAGCACGCCTCGAATGGCGGCGACCGATTCGCGGCGATAATCACCGACTTGGCTGGCAGACGTATCCACCACGATCACGACATCTGCTGGCGCTTTGCGAGCCGCGTTCAGCAACGAATCATCCGCCGAAGGCTGAATCGATGACGCAAAGAACACGTCGCCCGAAGGCGTCTGGTAGCTGGCAATGCGAACATTGGCACCATCGCTTTGTCCGCTGTCAGCCGCAGGGGCAAACGAGCTGGAGAAAACCGCAATAGCACAGCAGGCAACAAGTTGCTTGCCGCGGCGCTGGATGAGAGAGAAAGTTGCGACTGGTCGCATTGGTGGATCTCCGCGTAGTTTGAAAACAAGATGTCGCTTGTTTTCGTGGATGTGCCTGAATCGACCAAGGCGAGAAGTTCGCTTTGACCAATCAAACTGCCAAACGGGTTTCCTGGGCAAACCATCGGTTCGCGGGGTTATTCAATAACGCCACGTTCTTGTCAGTTGCTCAAGAAGTTCGCTCGACAGCCATCAGGTGTGGTGGATGGGTGTCAGAAAAGCTCTTCGAAAAGAATCTCTACTCTACCGAGTCTATTTCCGCTCGAATCGCCTCGCTACGAAAAAAACCGTCTTTTGCGGCTCAAAACGACCTGGGCTTCAGATCGTGACTGATTTGATGTGTTGCAAAATGCGTCAGGTGGTGCATTCCACAACAACTGGCCACCGCAATAGGCCCGTTCCCCTCGTAGATCGACTTCTAATCGCTAGTTTCGTGCCAAAGCGGTGTCGAACGTGAGGACAATTCCGGGGGTGCGGATTGGGCAAAGTTAGGCATCGTGGTTGGAATCGTCAGCTCGATTGTCAACGGTCTGCAGCTGCCACCAGCCAAAAGCATCGCTTCGGGCTGTCAATCCGAAGCCGAAGCGTCCAAATCGAGCCAGAGCCGACGCTTCGAATCAGAGGGGCGTCGGTTCAGAGAAGAGCCGGTCCCGGAAAATCGAAATCGCAGCGTCGAAACTTTTTCGCTCTGCTCGTGTCAGCCTCGGACCCGTCGCGAGTGCCAGCGAACACGACTGCATGCCACGCAATGGTAGCAATTGCTGGTGCTGGTTAGGATTTCGGCGTAGGAAAATCGGCGCACGAAAAAAGGCGAAGCCGATCCCGAAAGACCGACTCCGCCTCGCACGGGGGGACGCTTAATATCTGGTGGTGAACCCGTGCTTGGCTCAGCGTTCCCCTCACACAACTAAAGCTAGTTCGACTATCGCCCCGCGCCCCAAATCCCCTGGCTTTTGAACGCAATTCGTGAACATCGATTCATAAAACGTACGGGTTATGCCGATTGTCCGAATTGATCACGCTTTGTGAGCCTGTTTGGCATCTCCTGGTGTTCACGCAGACGTCCAAACCACTCTCTCTTTACGACAACCAAACGTCTTCTCCCATGCAAAGTGAACGACTTGACGTCATCGCCGTTGGTGCTCATCCCGACGATGTCGAAATCGCTTGCGGCGGCACGCTGGCGAAACTGGTTCGCCAAGGTCACCGTGTCGGAATCGTTGACATGACCGACGGCGAACCCACCCCCAACTCACCCGGACCCGAAACTCGACTTGCCGAAGCAGATGCGGCCAGCGAGGCTCTTGGGGTTCACAAACGTATCCAGCTGAACCTTCCCAATCGCCGATTGTTTGACGGGTTCGATCACCGCGTTGCGTTGGCCAAAGTTTTCCGGCGTTACCGACCGCAATTGGTAATCGGGTTTGGCGACAAGACTCCGACCGCATCGCCTGATCACTACCAAGCGATGCTGATCACGGACGCGGCCGTTTTTTACAGTCGGTTGTCCAAATGGGATGAACAGTTCGACCACTTGCCCGTCTACACGGTTCCGCGGCAGCTGTATTTTCGACTGGCGGTCGAACCCAATCTGATTCCCGCCAACGCTTACCACACCATCGTCGACATCAGCGACACGCTAGAAACCAAGTTGCAATCGATCGCGTGTTACAAAACGCAGTTCGAACATAAACCGGCGATCATGGAGCGAGTCCGCGCGTCGGCAGTGGTTACCGGAGCGCTGGCAGCAGTCGCAGCGGGAGAATCCTTCGCTGCGGCACGCCCCTTTGCTGTCGATGACCTGCTCAAAACGGTCCTGTCGGAAAGGCCGTCGACTTGAAGAATCCAGGCGAAAGATCGCCCTGAAAAATCGGCTGCGTGAAAGATCAGTCGGGATCGATCCACCACAGATGCGGCTCGGTAGCAGAGAGTGCTACCGTTTGGCTTCGCTGGCACCCTCTACTGTCTCTGCATCGTTCTTGGACTTCTTTTGCAGATATAGCTTGATGGGAACTTCGCCAAAGCTCAGGTGATCGCGCATCACGCCCAGCAAGTAACGCTGGTAGTCGTTGGCAAACGATTTTGGCTCGCGGCACATCACGACGATCGTTGGCGGTTCGGTGGCGACTTGGGTGGCATAGAAAATCTTGGGCCGACGGTTTTGATACATCGGTGGCTGATGCGCTTGAACCGCCGCAGAGATCAATTTGTTGAGCGGTGCAGTTTGCACACGGTCACGAGCTTGTTTGAACAGCATCGATGCGTGATTCAACAGTGCTTTGACATTCTTGCCTGTCTCGCCAGTGGTAAACGCGATGGGGGCATACGCCAGCGTCGGAAAATTGCTTCGCAGATACTTGACCCAGCGATCCGTCGGCACCGTCCCGTGCAGCTTGTCCCATTTGTTGACGACAAAGATGACGGGTTTGTAGTTTTCCATCACGTAGCCCAGCAGTTGTTTGTCAACTTTGCTGATCGTTTCGGACGCATCAAAGAACATCAGCACAACATCGGCGCGGCGGATGCTGCGCTGAGCCCTGTGCAAGCCGTAGAACTCGATGTCCGTCCGTTGGCTTTTGCGTTTACGAAGCCCTGGCGTGTCCATCGCGATAAAAGTCTGGCCGTCCATTTCAAAACGAACGTCGACGCTATCACGCGTCGTTCCCGGCACTTCGCTGACGATCATTCGGTCCGCTTCGGACAGCGTATTGACGAACGTGCTCTTGCCGACATTGCGCCGACCCACGATCGCCAATTTCATTTCGGGCTCTGAGACGTCTTCTTCGCTTTTGTCTGGTAGTCGTTCGACAATCAATCGCAGCAGATCTTCGCGGTTGCGATTCTGAGTTGTGCTGACGGTCTGCAGGTGACCGCGACCCATCCGATGAAATTCGTCGGCGTGAATGTCTTGGTGATCTTGGTCCGCCTTGTTGGCAACCAGAATCACGGGCCGTTCGACTCCACGCAAACGTTCGGCAACCAATTCGTCCAGTGGCATCAGCCCGGTTTGGACATCGACGACCAACAAAATCACGTCGGCGCAGTTAATGGCCATTTCGATTTGTCGCTGCACGTCGGCTGTCAAATCGTCAGGGTCTTCGATTCCCATGCCGCCGGTGTCGATTAATTCAAAGAACCGTTCTTCAAATTCGATCATCGTCGTCATGCGATCGCGGGTCACGCCTTCAAAGTTGTCGACGATGGCAAGCCGTCGCCGTGCAATCCAATTGAACAGGCTACTTTTGCCAACATTAGGACGGCCAACAATGGCGACTTGGGGAACAGACATCAGACAGGACTCATTAAAGCTGAGCGATTCACGGCCGGCAAATTTGACTGCCGACACGGATCAAACCCGACGCATCGTAGAATGCGAATCGGAAAAGAAGGTAATCGCACAATCCTAAGCTCTCTTACCAAGGCAAAATAGGGACCACTTCGCAGTTTCCCCCCGAAAACGTCAACTTCCGCTGGATCCGCTCTGGCTCCAGCAGCACTACCCAGCCCAATATCCCAGCGGATATCATCTGGGCTATGAACCCGAATGACTCCGATCCGATCAAGCTCCATCCCGACGTGATCCTTGCGCAGTCGGCTGCCCTGGCTCGCCACCTGCAAGCAAGCGGGGTGGCTTTCTTGCCCCAAGCCGACGTTAACGTTGCGAAAGAGATGCAGCAGCACTTCGCTACGCCTGCAGCCGCGTCCGTCGAAGCCGACGCGATAGCACCGGTTCGGCCCTCAGCGCCGTCGCAATTGCCTGCCCAGCCAGCAAACCAACAAACCACGCAGCAACCCGCCCAGTCACCACCCACACAGTCACCACCCACACAGTCACCACCCGCCATCAAGACCGGGGCGTCCCCACCGAATCGTTCCGCATCGCCCCCCATCGTTGCGGACACCATCGAAGCCAATTATGACGGCCCGTCGCTTGGCGAAACCGACCGCATGGCCAAATTGAACGTACTGTCGGAGTCCGTTGCCGCGTGTACGAAGTGTGAGCAGTTGGCCCAGTGTCGTACGAAAACCGTTTTTGGCGAAGGCAGCGCGACGCCGCGATTTGCGTTTTTTGGCGAAGGGCCTGGCGCTGACGAGGATCGCACGGGGCGACCGTTTGTCGGCAAAGCGGGGCAGCTGCTGACCAAGATGATCGAAGCCTGCACGTTGCGCCGCGAGGACGTTTACATATTCAATACCGTCAAATGTCGCCCGCCGGGCAATCGAAATCCCGATCCCAGCGAGCTGACCAATTGTCGCGAGTACTTTGAAGCACAGTTGGCAATCTTGCGGCCCGAGTACATCGTTTGCATGGGCGCGATCAGTAGTCAGACGCTCTTGAACAGCAAACTTTCAGTGGGACGTCTGCGAGGCAAGTTCCATCGTTACTTTGACAGCAAAGTCCTGGTGACCTATCACCCGGCTTACTTGCTGCGAAATCCCGATGCGAAAAAAGCCGCTTGGCAGGATCTGCAGCTAATGCTTCGCGACTCGGGGATCAAAACGTAACGAGGGATCGAAACGTAACGAGAAATTCAGGCGTAACGAGGGCTCAAGACCCAAAGTGCCCAGCAACTCGGTTCGCCATTCTTCGCGGGCTTTTGAATCGGGTAATGACGGTTCGCCATCGGACACTCTTTTAACTGTTTGCTGACTACTTGCACAAATCGGTCGACAAAAGGCAAACTATTTCGATCCCGTTGCGATGACGCTTCTCCCGTCAATCGCCGCGTCAAATCAGCTCGGCGAAATGCCATCATTTAGCCCTGTGCTGCGAGCCAATCGCGGTGGTAACTTTTTCCTCTTGACCATTTCTTTTCGATGGGAACAATCTCCGCACGGTCGAGCGAGGAAGCACGACCAGCAGTGAATGAATCACTGTAAATCAATTCAATGAGTGTTAGGCAGGGAGGCCCAACCAATGCGTCACGCAATCGCCGCGTCAAAATTTGTTGCTTCAAAAACAGCCGCTTCGAAGCAAGCACCGTCGCTTCCAAACGCTTTGGATGCAGACTCACTGGCAGCCGACGCTCAATGGCTGAAATGTGCTCCGCCTCAGCTAGATCTTGCCACCGCTCAATCGTTGCAAGAAATCCTACCGAGCGCCGAATTCTTCTCTGGCAGCGATGTCAAATTTTCATCGATCGCCAGTGACGTCAATTCCGCTGAAGCCGGCCAACTGGTGGTGTACCGCATCGGCCAAGACGACCCAATGAAGTTGTTGTCCACCGCGATGGCTCGTGGAGCTGCTGGAATTTTGACCGAGCAAGTCCTGCCCTGTCCGTTACCGCAGTGCATCGTCAGTGACACCGAGCAAGCGATTGATCAAATCACGTCTGGTCTGCTTGGCAATCCGGATCAAAAACTACTGACAATCGGCGTCATCGGATCAGCTGGCAAAACAACCACGTCTCTGTTGATCTCCAGTCTGTTGCGATCAAACGGATCACGAACCGCCTACCAAACCGACTTGGGCGACTGTGACGGAATCGTTCAGTCGACTCCCGCGGCGAGCAACGTCGGCGGTTCGCACCTTATTCAGTGGTTGGCCGATGCCGTTGACGGTCAATGCCAGACAGCCGTGGTCGAATTGAATGATGATGCAGCGCGACTGGGCAAATACGACGCAACGCAGTTTGATGTGCTAGTGATTACTGGCACCGCATCGGTCGCTAGCGATTTTGGCCCCTCAGCGCTGCAGTGCATGCTTGAGCGTCTTAAGCCCGCTGGTGTTGTCATCGCACCAGCCGACGACACGAAAGCTTTGCAAGTTCTTCGTGATTCCAACTGCCGCGTCACTACGTACGCAATGCAGAAGCCGGCTGATTTGACAGCCAGCATTTTTGAACAGTCAGGTGGCATGACCACATTGATGATCACTCAAGGTGACACCAGCGCACTGTTGGAAACCGCCCTGTGTGGTGCGGCGAATGCAAAGAATCATTTGGCCGCCGCAGCTGTCGGGATTTTGCTTGACCAACCTCTCCAGCAAATCGTTCAGTCACTCTCCGCGTTGCGAGCCGTTCCTGGTCGAGGTCAGCGGTTCTGCGACATTCAGCACGCCACCGCAATCGTCGATGTGGCTGGAACACCCCAGCGTGCTTCGACGTCATTGCAAACCGCTCGCAGCATGCGAGCCGGTGGACAACTGTGGTGCGTTTTGGCGATCGACGAAAACGACACGCCAGAAACTCTCGCCCACTACGGACAGTTGCTGGAGCGATACGCAGGCAAGTGCATTGTCACGTCGAATCAATCATCCAAAAGCAGCTTTTTGGCAGCGAGCCATCATCTGCTAGATGGTGTCGAGCACTGTGCAGCAATGCGATTGGTCGCTGCTCCCAAGCGGGCGATCCAGTGGGCGATCAACGAAGCGGCTCCACGCGACACGATTCTTGTCCTGGGAGGTGTGGATACATCAACCGCTCACCAACAACGCACCGAGATTCAGCAGATCAAAAACTGGATCGAACAAGAGCGTCAGTCAAAGGAAGAGCGTTGGACAGCGGATGGCACGGATGCATCGGAAAACAATCCGAACATCATTCCGATCAACAGTTTCAAAAAGTAAGCCGGCTTCGGCTTGGCTTGGCTTGGCTTGTCGCCTGCGGGCAGGCGAGCCGAATGTTGCCGAACGTTTGCACCGGTTGGGTGACGTAGGCCTGCTCGAATGGGCAGGGAGCATTCTCGCGGCTGACCGTTCAACGACTAAGTCGCAAGCAAGTCACCAAGCCGCTCTCGCAAAACGGGTGATTCTAAAATCGCAACCCTGCGAAACGCACGGTTCGCGCGAGCTATTCAGCGACGGCGGTTTCAGTGACATCCCTTCGGACGGTGTCGACGTTCGGTTTGGGCTGGTTGGTCGGGCGATCGCTGATGCGTCGGACAAAATACCAAAGCGTCAGCATCACAAGCAGAACCAACGCGACCGTTTCGGCTCCTTTCCAAAGCAGCTGCGAACGCATTTCACCCACCGGCGCAAAGACCTTCGCCAGTCGGAATTGGACCAGCACTAGCAAATCGGCTTGGCCGGCGTCTTCGTCTACAGCGTCATCGGAATCGTCCACTGGCAGGCTGACCGGCTGCATCGCGGCGATCCAGTTTTCGTCTTCATCATCCGGTGCGTCTTCAGTCAGCGGATCGATGTAGTCGACGCCTTCGCCTTTCTCCAGTTCGTCCATCAGCCACGACGGCACCATGTAGTTTTCGCCCCGCTTCTTGTGCTTGGCGTTTTCCATCATGGGATGCTGCAGCACTGTGCCTCGCGCTGGTCCATCACGGGCTTCCACCAACACGGCCAAGTGATTGTCGCCGACATCGCCTTGCAGCAATTGGAAATCACCCAGGTTGATCGTCACCACAAACACGGCGTCCGGTTTGGAATGGTCTTCGGTGAAATAAATCGGCGTGCTGATCGCCACTTTCCAAAGGTCCGTCGCCGAACTTGGGAACGCCGATGATAAGTGCGTTTTGGTTAGTGGTTGAACTTCTTTGATCGGCGTCGATCGATCCAAGTCGTCGCGGCCGGCGTGATAGTACGTCCGGTACGCATAGTTGCGACCTGCACTGTTTCGATCACGCGCGACGGGTGGGTCGTAGACAATGCTGATGATTGTTCCGTGAGCATCGGTGACGAACATCGTTGCCAAGCGAGGTTTGCGCGATCCGATGGGAGCGGATCGGTATTTTTTAAGCCTTGCTTGGAGGACGTTGTCTAACGCGATGCGCTCGGGGTGATCGAGCAGTCGTTCGCGCACGTCCTTGCGTTTGGCTTCGACATTGAGCGACGTGCCCGCCGAAATCAGGTCGCTGCGCAGCTTTGTCAGCGACCGATCTTCCAGCACTTTGTTGAGTTGTTCGCGAAAGTCCGTTCGGTTGGCTTCTTCACGCGTCAGTTGAAAGTACCGTGCGATTTCGTTTTCAAGGTTTCGTGCCGCGAACTTGGCTGCCAGCAGGTTACTGTCAAACGCATCATCGCGGAGAGCTTGTTTCATGCTGTCACTTGCGCCGTCGATGGTGCGAGCGGCGAACAGGCCCGACGCAGCCAATAGCAGGGCCGGGCCCAGGATGCCCAGCAGGATCAACGGACGCCGCGACCGCGCATGGTCACGGTTTTCCAGGTCCTGAAGAATCTCTTGGACGTTGGCGTACCGCTGCTTGGGATCGACCGCCAAGCAACGGCTAATGATCCTTGCCAGTGGTCGATCGACCCCGGTGCCTTTCAGGTGTCCTGATGGCGGAGGACTTTCGGCAATCGCTTCACGGTAGCGTTCCAGACGTTTGGGGAGGGAGCCGGCGGTGTCGATTTGGTCGACAACCGATTCTTTCTTGTAAGGAGGAAGTCCGGTGAGCATTCGGTACATGATCGCACCGACTGCGTAGACGTCCCAACTGGAATCAGGTGTCGATTTTAAGTCGGCTTGCTCCGGCGCCATGTAAAACAAGGTGCCCAGCGTCGGTGTTTGGTCGTGCGTCATCCGGCTCTGACCAAAGTCGGCCAGACGCGGCACATCGTCATCGCCCAGCAAAACGTTGGCTGGTTTCAGATCGCAATGCAGCACGCCTTTGCTGTGGCAGTGATTCAGGCCGACACAGATGGTGCGAAACATCTCGACGGCTTCGGCAACCGGAATTGCACCGCGGTCTTGCAGGAATTCTTCCAGCGAACCACCAGGAACAAGCTCCATCACGTAGTAGGGTGGGTCCGATTCCCAGCCGACTTCCAGGACTTGCACCACGTGGCGGTCGGCCGACATCTGAACCAAGTTCTTCACTTCGCGGCTCAGCAACGACCAATTGACGCCGCTACGGTGCAGGAAGAATTTGACAGCGACGCTGCGACCCGTATTCAGGTCTTGGCCCGTCCACACCTGCCCAAACGCCCCGGCACCCAGAAATTTCTGGAGCCGGTATCCTGGGACATCCGCAGGCGGAGTGGTAGCCTGGATCGATAGCTTCTTGCTGGTCGATTGCCCGTCGGCTGTTTGGTACTGCGTTAGATCCTCGTCGTTCACTAAAGCCGTGACCCGATTATTCTTAGTTGAAATGAGACTCTCAGAGAGTATGACAGCTTACCGCTGCGTACGGATGATTGTAACGGACTGCTTGGCATTGTCAGACCGGCGTTTTGTACACGGCCGAGTCACGGTCTTATTGTGCAGCTTATTTTTGTCTGTCGTTGCTGCTCCCCACCTATCGTTGGCTCAATCACCCGCCGCGCAGCCTAAGAAAGCCGCGCAGCCTAAGAAAGACGCCGCGACGGCCAAGAAGGAAACTGGTGGCGAGGCTGCGACACTCCAGTTGCCTGCTGATGGCAAAGACGGTCGCGAATTGCTGCTACGGAACTTTCGGCCTCAGAGCAAACTGAAAGTGGCCGAGACGCTTTTGCAGCACGCGAAGTATTCGGTCGTGGATGTTCACACGCATTTTCACTACCGATTGCGAGGAAACGAACAGGCGTTGGCTGATTTTGTCGCTGTCATGGATCGCAATCAGATCGCTGTGTGCGCCTCGCTGGACGGCAAACTGGGGACGCAGTTGACCGATCATTGCAAGTTTCTGCGGGCTAAGTACCAAGATCGATTCGTCATTTTTGCCAACGTCGATTGGGTGGGCGATGGTGATACTGACGATCCGTCCACTTGGGCATGTCATCGATCCGGCTTTGGTCAGCGAACTGCGGATCAGTTAAGTGAGGCAGTGAAGACGGATGGCATCAGCGGTCTAAAGGTATTTAAACGCTTTGGGCTGAAGTATCGCAATCCTGATGGCAGTTTGATCGAGATCGACGACGTCCGCTGGGACCCGATTTGGAAGCGTTGCGGCGAACTGGGGATTCCTGTGATCATTCACACGGCCGATCCGGCGGCGTTCTTTGATCCGATCGATGCCACTAACGAGCGATGGGAAGAACTGAGCCGGCATCCGGATTGGAGTTTCTACGGCGATGATTTTCCGAGCCGACAAGAGTTGCTGGCGGCGCGCAATCGCGTCATCGCAAAGCACTCGGGGACTCAATTCATTGGTGCGCATATTGCCAATAGTTCAGAAGACTTGTCATCGGTCAGCAAGTGGCTGGACACTTATCCCAATCTTTGGATCGAGCCTGCATCGCGCATCGCCGAACTGGGCCGCCAGCCGTTTACGTCGCGAGAGTTTTTGATCAAGTACGCCGACCGACTTTTGTTTGGCACGGACGGACCGCAACCCGAAACGCGGTTGCGATTGTATTGGCGGTTCTTTGAAACTCATGACCAAAGCTTCCCCTACAGCGAAAAGGTTCCTCCGCCGCAGGGGTTCTGGCAAATTCACGGTGTGAAATTGCCCGACGCGGTGCTGAAGAAACTGTACTACGAGAACGCAGCCCGACTCATTCCTGGCGTCGCCCAGCGTGTTGCGATCTTTGAAAAACAACGCAGACTAACATCACCCACCCAGCAGAGCGCCAACAATGAGTGAACCAACCTTTGCGATGCTCTGTTGTGCCCATGGCGCAGAGACGTCCGTCAAATCAGAAATGGCAGCCGCGGGTTGGCGCTTGGCGTTTTCGCGCCCGGGTTTTGTGACCGCCAAGCATGATGATCAAGTCGAATTGCCTAGCGGCATCTTTGTGCGGACCGCGGCAAGATCGATTGGACAAGTACGCAGCACCGATGGAGCCGAGCAGGTCAAGTCGTTGGTCCAATCGCTAAAGGAGAAAACGCCAAACCAGCCATACGATCAATTGCACGTCTGGCCCAAGGATCGGGCTCCGATTGGTCGATTTGGGTTCGAGCCCGGCGCGGATGAAGTCTCGACGGCAGTCGCCGGTGCGATCTATCAGGGGCTGGGCAAAGATTGGCTTCGCTGTGATGCTCCGAATCGTATCGCGCAGCCGGAAGAGCGAGTGTTAGATGTGGTGTTGGTCGAACCGTCGCACTGGTTCTTTGGCACTCACGTTGCCAACACTTGGCCGACTCGTTGGCCGGGAGCAGTCCAGCCAATCCAGACCAAAGAAGAGCCCGTTTCGCGTGCGTATTACAAAGCCGCCGAAGCCATTGCGTGGAGCGGTTTTGATATTCAGTCCGGCGATTTGGCGGTCGAAGTCGGCAGCGCCCCGGGCGGCGCTTGCGGGCGGTTGCTGGAAATGGGTTGCCGCGTCATAGGAATCGATCCAGCCGAAATGGATCCGCGAATCGATGAGCATCCCAATTTCCGCCACATTCGTGCCCGGGCGGGAGATCTGCCGCGGAAAGAGTACCGCGGGGCGAAGTGGTTGCTGGTTGATTCCAACGTCAAGCCAAATCAAACGTTGACCACGGTGTCGAACATCGTGACGCATTCACACAGCAGCATCCAGGGATTACTGCTGACGCTAAAGCTGGGCAGCTACGAAGCGGTCGAGCGAATGGATGCGTGGATTGCCCGAATCCAAAAGTGGAATCCTAAATCAATCCAGGTCCGACAGCTCGCAAGAAACAAATGCGAAGTGTGTTGCGCAGTTGAGTTCTAAGCGAGCGGTTTTCTGATGCCCAATGAACTGAGCTAATTCGCTGTGCTTATTACAGTTCGCTGTATCGCATCTTAAACGTGTCGCTCTGACTCAGGTCGCCGGTCTTCAGGCCTTTCATGAACCAATCCAGTCGCTGTTCGCTAGAACCGTGAGTAAACGATTCGGGGACAACGTAACCTTGGCTGCGTTTTTGTAGTCGGTCATCGCCGATCGCGGTTGCGGCCCGTAGTGCTTCTTCGACATCGCCGGGTTCGATGATGTTTTTGGTCCGCTGCGCGTGATGCAGCATGCAGCCAGCAAAGAAATCGGCCTGCAGTTCAAGACGCACCGACGCTTCGTTGGCGGCCTCTTTGCTCTGCGTCCGCCGCACTTTTTCGACTTGGTCGGTGTATCCCAATTGGTTCTGAACGTGATGCCCGACTTCATGAGCAATCACGTAGGCCTGAGCGAAATCGCCGGGGGCCCCCAGTTGGCCGGACAGTTGGCGAAAGAAGCTGGTGTCCAGATAAACTTTTTCGTCAGCGGGGCAGTAAAACGGACCGGACGCTGCGCTCGCAAAACCGCACGCCGATTGCACTTTTCCCGAAAACAGAACCATCGTCGGATTTTTGTATCGCTTGCCAGCTTTTGCAAACAGATCCGTCCAAACGTCTTCTGTGTCCGCGAACACGACTTTGGCAAAGTCTCCTCGTTCTTTTTCTTCGGGCGATAGTTCTGCTGCTGGCCCGCCTGCCTGAGCCGGTGCGGCCTGTTTTTGCTTGGCTTGCTGGAGGAATTTCTGTGGGTTCCCTCCCAGCAACGCGATCACCAATGCGATGATCATCAATCCCATTCCGCCACCAACGACGGCCGGACCACTGACCCCACGTCGATCTTCTACATTTTCGCTTTGTCGTCGTCCGCGCCAGCGCATTTCACAAACTCCCAATTGAATCGAATTTCGGCAACAACCGCCGAAGTTATTATTATGCTCACTACCGCGAAAGTGCCAGCGGGTGTCAGCTTGCGGGAGCAAAAAAGCAAGACGTTTATCCTGCCCGCGCTTCTCTTCAGCTGCCGCAGAAGCGACCGCTATTCCACATTTCAACTCGTCCGCCAACTCACATCACCTCAGCAGTCACCCCAACGCGACCGTCCACAAAAGCCCTCAGACACGCTTTTTGTTTTCGTTGTCCGTCGTTTCTAAGCTGGAAACGGCTGCTCAGGAGCCCAGGCTAGACCCATGCAGAATCTGACGGTTCCCATTATTCAGCGGCGAAGCATTGCGATCGGAATCTTTGCGACGGGCCTGGTCATGGTGGCGCTTTTGGCGGCAACCCTGTTTTTCGATGGGCCCGACCAAGCAGGTCGCGCCGCGGTAGAGTTGGTGATGCCGGTCGGAATGCTGTGGCTATTGCTGATCTGTTTAGCAACGACCTATTGGTTTGCCGGACGTCGCATCGGTGCCGCGGTGTTTGGCCTGACTTGGTTGTTCGTATCGCTGACTTTCAATGGCCAAGTAGCACAGAAAATCTTTGGCAGTGTCGAGCGTCCTCCGTCGGCCGAGCTTGCTGCCGATCAATATCCACTTCGCGCGGTCGTTACTTTGGGTGGTGCTGCGGGCACAAATACTTACGGAGTCGACGAAGTTTATCGCGACGGGGAGCGAGTGGTTTCTGCGGCGCAAATGTGGCACGCAGGTCAGACGAAGATCATCATTTGCACCGGAAGTTCTAGCGATCCCAAGCGAATTCAGCCGGGTAAAGTCGGCCGGCGACTGTTGTTGTCGCTGGGAGTGCCTGATTCGGCGATCGTGTTGGTGGATGGCGAAGATACTCGCAGCGAGATGCGGGAGGTGCGCAAATTATTGGACGCTGCACCTGCGGCATTGCAGCATTCCGGAAAGATGGGGCTGATCACCAGCGCCTTTCACATGGACCGCGCCCTCCGAATGGCCGACCTTGAATCTCTGGAGTTTGTTCCTTTGCCGGTCGCGTATCGCCAAGGGATGAGCGAAGGGTTTTCGCCCAAGAGTTTAGTTCCGACCGCGGAAGCGGGATTGGATTTTCGCCAGGCTGCCAAGGAGCATCTGGCAAGGTTGCTAGGAAAGTGACTGTCGTCGCGGAGCCCGCGGGTACTCTGCAATGCTAGCGGAAGTCGCTTGGTGATTTCGGATCGAATCGTCGGCTAACCGCCCTGTGCGAGCGGTTAAATGCTCGCCAAAGCTTTGCATTGCCCGCACCCTTTGCAACTTATCAAACCGGACTTGCCAGCGAACCGGAAGGCTCGTACTCTCGCCGCGATCTAGATACAAATCGACTGATTCCAGACCCAGTAACGAAGCCATGGAAGGCCTAGCTATGGACGGACCCGCCCGCAATTTATCCGCACCTGCGGTAAAACTCGCTCAGCAAACTTTGCAACCTAAACCGTATGCAGCAAAAGTCATTGCTGCGACTTGGTTCATTGCGTCAGCGAGCCTGCTATTAGGCTTCGGCACACCGGTTCACGCGGACGAAGCGAACTGGATTTGGGCCGCAGGCAGTTCACTCGAACGCCCCGTCGCGCCAGGACAGACTTGCTGGTTTCGCAAGCCGGTCAATATCCGAGTCGCGTCCGAAGGCCGCATCGAGATCGCTGCCGACGACAACTATGAATTGTATTTGAACGGGAATCTGATCGGACGCGGCGGATCGCCCGAAGTCGTCGATGAATACGACGTTACAAAACACCTGCAAGTCGGGCGCAACGTGGTGGCTGTCAAAGTCGTCAATACGCACGGCAAAACGGCCGCATTGGCTGCCCGAGTTGCGGTTCGGCCTAACACAGGCGACAAGTGGTACACCTTTAGTTCTGACCCATCATGGCGAACCAGCACCGAAGAAAACTCGCAGTGGCAAACCGTGGTTTTCAATGATCGGCTTTGGGGTTCAGCAGCATCGTTCGGCAAGTTCGGCGAAACGGCTCCTTGGGATCATGATGCCGAAGAAGCGACCAGCGATGCGGTCGCCGCGACCCCGACTGACAATCAGCCAGCTGATAGCCAACGCGAACGATTCCAGATCCAACGAGGGTTCGGAGTTCAACGAGTGCTTAACGACGACAAAATTGGCTCGGCGATCGCGATGACATTCAACGAGTTTGGTCACATTCTTGTTTCGCAAGAAGATGGACCGCTGCTTTTGGTGTTTGATGCGGACAACGATGGTGTCCCGGAAAAAGTGCGCACCTATTGCGATAAAGTCAAAAACTGCCAAGGCATCTTGCCGCTCAACGGCGAAGTCTTTGTGACTGCCGACGGACCCGATGGTTCCGCTCTGTATCGCTTGTCCGATGAAGACCGCAACGGGTCGCTAGAGAAAATCAAAACGATCGTCAAATTCGATGGCAAATCGGGCGAACACGGTCCCCACGGACTGCGACTCGGTCCTGACGGCATGATCTACATTGCCGTTGGCAGCCATACACAAGCGGTCGGCAAACGCGGCAAGGGAGACACCTACCGTGACCCATACGAAGGCGACTTGCTGCCGCGATACGAAGATCCGACCGGACACGCTTTGGGCATCAAGGCTCCGGGCGGAACGATTGTTCGCACCAACGCCGACGGATCGATCGTCGAACGCGTTGCCGGCGGCGTTCGCAATGCTTACGACGTCATCTTCAATTCAGATGGTGGCATGTTCGTGCATGACGCTGACATGGAAGGCGATCTGAACACCGCATGGTATCGACCGACGGGTCTGTTCGACGTCACCGAAGGCGCCGAATTGGGTTGGCGAACCGGTTGGGCAAAATGGCCCGAGCACTACTTTGACCGAATCCCCACGTTGCTTAACACCGGCCGCGGTAGTCCGACTGGTGGCGTCGCGTATCAACACTACATGTTCCCAGTGCGTTACCAAAACACGATGTTTTTGGCTGACTGGTCCGAAGGACGTATTCTGAATGTTCGCCTGCGTCCGCGCGGAGCCGGCTACGTTGCCGACAGCGAAGTCTTTCTTCAAGGTCAGCCGCTCAATGTGACGGATGTCGAAGTTGGTCCCGATGGTGCGTTGTATTTCTGCACCGGCGGTCGCGGCACCGCCGGCGGTGTCTATCGTGTGGTCTACAAAGGCGACGTGCCTGATCGCATCAAAAAACTCGGCAGCGGAGTCGCTGCTGCGATCCGACAGCCGCAAATCGAATCTGCTTGGGCGCGTCAAGAGATTGCCAAAATCAAACGTGAGCTCGGCGACGAATGGGCTCAGTTGGTCGCTGGAGTCGCGTACAGCAAGGACAATCCGCCGGAATACCGTGTCCGAGCGATGGAGTTGATGCAGCTTTTCGGCCCTGTACCTAGCGAAGAGCTAATCCTTGAATTGGCACAATCTAGCAACGAAATCGTGCGTGCTCGTGCTGCCACAATGATGGGGCTGCATCCCGGCAAACTGACAAGCGAGCGGCTGGTCGAAATGCTGGGTGATAGCGACGCAAGAGTTCGCCGTGAAGTGTGCGAATCGATGTTGCGTAGCGAAACGTTCCCGAAATCAACCGAACAACTGATGCCGCTGCTGGCCAGCGATGATCGCACGTTGTCCTTTGTGGCTCGTCGTGTTTTGGAAAGAATGCCCCCCGATGTTTGGCGTGACGAAGTCGTCAACACTGCGGATGTTCGCATCGGGCTGAGCGGAATGTTGGCTTTGGTCAATGCCGATCCAACCGAAGCAACCGCGATGACGGTGTTGCAACGCGCCAGCGAGATGATGACAGGTTTCTTGAGCGATTCGGATTTCACCGACGCACTGCGTCTTTGTCAGGTTGCGATGCACCGCGGCAAAGTCGATCCTTCCAAAGTGGTTGCGCTGCGTGATCAAATTGCCGAAGAATTTCCTGCTAGCGACGGTCGAATGAATCACGAACTGATTCGTCTGGCTGCTTACTTGAAAGCCAATGACGTCGCTGACCGAGCATTGACGTACATTGAATCCGACGCACCCAAAGAAGATCGCGTATTAGTTGGAATGCACCTGCATTTCTTGGCTCCTAAATGGAATGCCAAGCAACGATTCCGCGTGCTGAAATTCTACGAAGAACTAGCCAGCGAAGATTCCGAAGGCGGTTTGCCGATGTACATCGCCGCAGTCACTCGTGACTTTGCAAAATCGCTTTCCATCGACGACGCACATGCATTGCTGGAGCAAGGCGACGTTTGGCGTAACGCAGCCTTGGCAGCGATCTACAAACTGGAACGCCCCGTCGATAGCGACACCGCTGAAAAACTTCGTGACTTGGATCGTCGTCTGATCGGTGATCCCCAGATTGGCGAAACCGAACGTCGTTTGCGGACCGGCATCATCGCGATGTTGGCAACCGCCGAAGACGACGAATCCGCAAATTACCTGCGCAAACTGTGGCGCAGCGAACCCGAACGCCGTAGCGTCATTGCGATGGCTTTGTCGGTCAAACCAGACGGTGAAAACTGGGACTACTTGGTTCGCAGCCTGAACGTCCTGGAGGACCAATCGGCAACCGAGGTGCTCAAGGCGCTCGCCGGTGTTCCAATTGCAACGGACGATCCCATGGCAATCCGCCAGCTGATTTTGCTAGGGGCTCGTGCCGAGACACAAAGCAACAGTTACGAATCGGTCGAACGACTGCTGGAGCATTGGACCGGTATGAAACGTCCCAAGGGCGCCGACAACACGATGCGACCTTGGCAAAAATGGTATGCCAAAATGTATCCCGATCGCGCCCCGGCTGAATTGCCCAAAGAAGAAGAGTCGCGTTGGGATTTCGATCAGCTTGTTGCGTATCTTGGCAGCGACAAAGGACGCTTTGGCGATCCGATGCACGGTCGCGAAGTTTATTCCAAAGCCAAGTGTGCTGATTGCCACCAGTTCGGCTCCAATGGAGAGTCGGTTGGGCCAAGTCTTTCGGGCATCGCGCGTCGGTTCTCCAAACGTGAGATCGTCGAATCAATTCTTTTCCCAGCTCATGTCGTCAGTAGCCAATACGCCAGTAAGAAGGTGTTGACGCTGGACGGCCGCATGTTGATTGGCATCGTCAGTCAAGAAACGGGCGGAGAGTTGGCGATCCGAGACTCCCAAAACAACATCACGCGGGTTCCTGAGAAAGAAATCGATCAGATTCTGCCCAGTACCAGCAGCAACATGCCCTCGGGCTTGGTGGACGGTTTGTCGCAGCAGGAAATCTCGGACTTGATGGCTTATTTGGGCGTGCTGCAGCCTTTGGAAATCGCCACACTTCCCGGAAAGTAGGCCGGGAGATCGCTTTTGACGATTCTCCGCTTTGCGGCGAACAGTGCGTCTTGAGCGGTTTGGGTCAGGACGGACTGCCGCAAGAGAGTCCGTCTGGATCGTGTTTTCGGGGCCACAAGCGACATTTCTTCTTTCCGCCGCTCGGTTCACCTTCCCAAGAAATGGCTCTGGGGGCAGAATACCGACTTGGCGTGCAAATCTGCGCGCGATCGATAGTTGGGTAACGGCTTTTCGTTTCTCTTACTTGGCTTCATTCCCTTCGTATTGCAGCGACGGGGCGGACGCATGGGCGGCCGGGGAGATCTTTTTGGGCACGAGCTCAAACTCTTCCGTAAAGCGTAAGTGAAACCGAGTTCGGTACCCACAGGTTCTCAGGCGGCCACCATGATGCGGTCCGCCGATATGCACATACCTCTAATCGCTTGGATCTACCGTGGAACGTCGTCTGCTCTCTTTTATCATCGCGTCGACGGCGTTTTTCTTCTTCTATATCAGCATGCGTGTCATGTTTGCGCCGCCGCCTGTTCCGGCCGGCGGTGATGGAGCGGGCCAGCAAGTCGCTGAGCTGGACGATCCGAATGTTCAAGACGCGGTGGGCGATCTCGACTTGGCAGCTGACGTCGGCAGTGACGCCGATGGAGACGTTGCTGACAAAGACGACGCAGCCAGCGAATCAAACGACGAAGACCAGCCAGCGATCCGAGCCGATCGGCCAAAGTGGTTAACACTCGGGTCGATGAATCCAAACTCGGGTTACCGAATGTTGGTCACGCTTAATAGTCGTGGCGGTGGGCTCGAACGCATCGAACTGACGACTCGCGATGACGAACAAAAATTAAAGTACCACCGCGTCGACGTGCGCTCGGGGTACCTCGGCTACTTTGCTGGCGAACCTGCTAGCCAAGCAACCGGTGTGCTGGTCAATGTAGTTGGCCCCGGAACTCCGGCAGCCTTAGCAAAGTCGGCCAGTGGCAGCATAGGAATCCAGCCTGGCGACGTCATACTCTCGGTGGGAAAATCACCGGTCTCGAATTCCGACGACATCGATGATGCACTCAGTAAAACGAAGCCCGGCGAAGATATCGTCGTCGAAGTGCTACGAGGCCAAGCGGCGGATTCCGACGAGATCGATGACAATGCAGCGGGCATCGTCACGACGCTGGAGTTTACCGCCCGGCTTACCGAACACCCCTTGGATTTGGTTCGATTGGCCAAATACGGCGGCGAAGATCAGGTGGCGGGAAACTTGTCCAAGCTTTCGTGTCTGCTGACGCTGGGGCAAGTCAATCGAAAGAGTATTGCGACTAACGGTACGTCGATTCGCGGTTTGGCGGATCCAGCCAAGTTGGTTTGGAATTCGCGAATGGACGAAGCTTCCAAAGAAGCAGTGTTTGACATTCAGCTTTCGGCAGCCGAAATGAAAGCGATCGGTGGAGAATCCGTTCGTCTGCGTCGCACCTATTCGCTCGCGCCCGAAAGCTACGCGTTGGACATGTCAGTCCAAGTCGAAAACTTGGGCAAGGAACCACAGAAGCTGGCGTACCGATTGGATGGCGTCAACGGTGTCACGATGGAAGGCTGGTGGTATAGCAATAAGATCAATCCTAACTGGAGCCGTGCTGCTGCTCGTGACGTCACTTACAAAACTGCCGCTGACGGCGACCAGTTGATGACGGGCTGCAACGTGCTGAAGCACGCTCGCAAGAATCCAAAAGATGTAGACGAAGTGATCTACGCCGAAGACGGCGATGAATCACAACGAGAATTGTCGTACATCGGCGTCGACGCGCAGTACTTTAACTGTGCGTATCTGCCTCCCAAAGACGAAACGTCGATGTCGTATTTTCGTCGCGCGACGGCAACGTTGGTCGCAAACGAATCCAAGATCGAAAAGTATCAAGAGCACGCGGTCAACACCTCGTTCTACTTGGACAGTGTCGTCCGTGAAGTTCCGCCCGGTGCGGCATTGGGGCACAGTTTTCGCCTGTTCGCAGGCCCCAAGCAGCCTGAGGTTGCTGAGGCTTATGGATTGAGTGACACGATCTATTACGGTTGGTTCTGGCCGTTCGCGATGATCCTGGTCAAAGTGCTGCACTTTTTGTACGGCATTGTTGGCAACTACGCGGTCGCCATCATTCTGCTGACGGTTTGCGTTCGCGGCATGATGTTTCCACTTAGCCGCAAAGCTGCGGTCAACGCACAACGCATGCAGGAGCTGGCGCCCGAACTGAAGAAAATTGCTGACAAGTACAAAGACGACATGGAAGGTCGTTTGAAAGCCCAGCGAGAATTGCAGCAGAAAGTCGGCTTCAATCCGTTGGCGGGTTGCGCTCCGATGTTCCTGCAGCTGCCAATCTTCATCGGTCTTTACCGTGCCCTCTCCGTCGACATCGAACTTCGCCAAGCCGCTCTGTCATCAGCCACATCGTGGGCGTCCAACCTTTCGGGGCCAGACATGATGACACGCTGGGACAGCTGGTTGATGGAGTATTTTTCGGGACGTGGAACAGGATGGTTGGGACCGTACTTCAACATTCTGCCGGTGTTCGTGGTGATTTTGTTTCTGACGCAGCAAAAACTGTTCATGCCGCCGGCGACGGATGAGCAAACCGCGATGACTCAGAAAGTAATGGGATTCATGACGTTGTTCATGGGACTGTTCTTTTTTCGGGTCCCAGCTGGCCTGTGCTTGTATTTCATTGCCAGCAGTCTGTGGGGTATCTGCGAACGCATCATGGTCAAAAAGACGCTCCCCAAAGGCAAGCACTTCGATCTGGACGCGATCGGCGCGGCTGAATCCGGAGGCGGAGTAATCGACGTCAAAGCGACCAGGAAAAAGTCGCTGGCCGATAAGATCCGCGATCAGATCACGCCGCCCGAATCGCCGGCTCCTCCGCCGAACAAACGGAAGCGTCCGCCAAGCGGCAATAAGAAGAAGTAGTTCGACGCAGCTGCCTTCGTCGTATCGCAGTCGTGTGTCGCATCGTGCGTCGCGTCGTTGTTTTGGACGTGCGCTGAATCTTCCGTCTCGTTCTGCCGCGAATTGGTGGTCAGATTAAGCCGCCCTCTCGCTGTGGCGGCGCAGGGCTTATGATTTTGACACATGTGTTCTCCGTCGATATTAAATTTGGTCATCGAAGCTATGAACAAAACGCCCGAAATCAAACCGAACACCTATTTCATCGAAGTGTCAGGAGCGGGAATTCCTGAAGTCGATGGGCTCTTTGTCCCATCGACCGCTCCTCCCGCCGAATCGGAATCGGGGACCGTGTCGAGCGTCGGTTATTGGAATGGCAAGATGGCGTGGGACCGTGCCGATGGCAATTGCGAGCGCAGTCCATCACTGTCGTATTCCAACAGCTACAGCTCGTGGCGAATCGCCAGGCCGGACGGCCACTTGGCCTACGACATCACGTGCGATGACGATCTTCCTCCCACGGACCGTCCCTGGCACGTCTACAAGAAGGGCGTCGCGCCAGCACCCAAGATCGTTCTTCATCACTTTGATCCTCGCTTGCCCTGCCCCAATCCCAATGTGGTGTTCGTGCTGGGAGGCCCCGGCGCTGGCAAAGGAACCATGTGCGAATTGGCCGAACTGCAGCTTGGCTGGACGCATCTTTCAACAGGCGAATTGCTTCGTGCCGAACGTGAGGCTGGTGGTCCATCCGCCGAAAAGATTGATGAAATCTTGAAAGCGGGCCAGTTGGTGCCCAACGATATCACGCTTGCACTGATCCAAAACGCGATGGAGACGGTGACGCGTACGACCGGAAAGAACAACTTTCTGTTGGACGGATTTCCTCGCTCGCTTTCCAATTTGGAAGGCTGGTACGAATTGTTCGGTCGCGAAGCGGAACTGCCGTCACTGCTGTACTTTGAGTGCCCGTACCGCGTATTGGAACAACGCATCCTGGGGCGTGCAAAGTATTCCGGCCGCAGCGATGATAATATCGAAAGCATCAAGCTGCGATTCGATACGTTCAAAGCAGAAACGTTGCCGATCGTCGAGCTCTTCAGGAGCAAAGGCATATGCGTCGAAATCGATACAAGCCTGGATCGCCAAGCTGTCTATGCAACAGTGGTCGACAGCTTGGCCAAATTTACGGACAAGCAAATCGCCGCAAGACCTCTATGCGAACGAGCGGAAATGCTGCTTGGCCTTAGGCCGTATCCCAAAGAAGTGGCGAAGTAAGATCTGCACCCCAGCAGCCACTGGGCTCGCTTCGCGGGAACCACCATCGCTCCTGATGGGTGTCGCCTGATACCCCGCAAGTCCGTGGGAGATTCGTCGCATTGTTTCTGCCGTCTGCGTCTGTCCACATCGCATCGTTTCTCATTTGCGAAAATATTTGCGTTCGCGAATAGGGAGAATGTAAGAAACTGCATCGGCCAGCGTGTGTTTACTTAACAGATCGAATTCGGTGCGTGCTTGAGTGCGATGGTTTCCGCCGACCATCATAAGCACGCGTTTCTAGGTGGGAGTTGTTAAGTGCGTACGCGTGGAATGCAACGAAAGAAACTCTTTCTTGCGACTTTGGTTTTTGCTTTCGGGACTTGGGCGGCAGTAAGTTTTGCGCTGCGCCCGTCGTCGCCTCCGGACACCGCCGACCGAGACGGGCCGTCGGAGGGAGAGTTCGGCCACCTGCACGAATTTTCGACAACATTGATGTCGCAGATGCGATCGGATCATCGAGATTTTGTGCTCCGAATGGCGCGTAAGGCTGACCCTTCAATTGACGATTCGATCTTCGTGCAGAACTTCTTGCGGAGCTTCACGCACTTCACCCAGGACAAAAACCTGAGCAGTCTGGTGCCCGAGGAAGTCGGTGCGGTGCATCATCACCTTGGGATGCTGCACGCTTACAACGGAGACTATCGGTCAGCCGAACAGAATTTAAACAAGTCGATCAATATCGCAGTTCGTGACGGTGATGTTTTGGCCGCTGCCCATACCAAGAACACGCTGGCGTGTGTTCTGGCATCGATCGGCAAACCTCAGCGGGCTCTCGAGCTGCTTCAAGAAGCGTTGCCGATTCTGCGTAAATCTCAGAGCGATTCGATCGCTGTTGCAATTGTTTTGCGGAACATCGGAGTGTTGCAGCATGCGACTGGCATCGATGGCACCGCGTCACTTAAGTCTTCGATCAGTCAGTTAGGCGATGAAGCGGGGATGGGGCACGTTGGTCTGGTCAGCGACCTTTCGATCGACTTCAAAATGATTCTGTGCAAGCAGCTTTGGAGCCAAGGTGACCTCGCGGGAGCGAGGTCGGTCTGCGGCGAAGTTCGCGACGATTTGACGGCGATGGCGCCGGAAATTCGTGGGACGACTTTGCGCAAGGATGTCGTTTCGCCAAATCAGTATGCCAACGCAAGACGCTTCGTCAAATATAACTTGACGACGCTGATCAATCAGATTCGCGCCCAGCAAACTGAGATAAAAAGTGATGACGGTTCGTTGCAGTCGTCCGACGCTTGGGTCTGGCGTCCGTTGTTAAAGCTCCGCACCGAACTGGTACCCAATGATTCAGCTCTAACGGCAACAATGAAAGCGGAATTCGAACCGCAGTCATCGCTGACCTTGGCTTGGGGGATGCGTCAATGGACCCATCAAGCAACGTTGGACATCGCAAAAGCGATCCACGGCAAGGTTGGTCTGATCGTGTTGGCTGACAATGACGAATCGTTGGCCGAGGCGCGAAGTGAATTCACCGCCGCGAATATTCCTGCCGCGGACGTCCAGTTTCGAGTCTACCAATTTGAATCGCCTTGGTTTCGCGACGCGGGTCCCATCGTTGGGGAGACGGCCAGTGGAAATACGATCTGGTTTGACTCGCAGCTAGCCAGAGAAGGGGCATTGGAGCGTTGTGCGTTCGACGCGATTCCTCAGTTTCTATCACGCTCCGAAGCGGTGGGGTTGGTCGATACGGCGTTGTATGTCGAAGGAGGAGCAGTCCTTTCCGATGGCCAGGGATTGACTGCTTGTTCGTCTTGGATCTTTGATCGCAACCGAGAGTTGGGCATCGAAGACGCTCAGATTGTTAGCGAGTTGCGTCGGATCGCCGGCACGAAAATACTCGCTCCGTTGGAACCGCTCGATGGCGAATCGACTGGCCACATCGATCTCTTTATGACGATTCCAGCTCCGCGCACAATTGTCATTGGGCAATACAAAGATGCCGATTCGACAAACGGCAAGTTGCTGGACGAACATGCCAATCGCTTGGCCAAAGCTCAAGTCGATGGCGACAAGATCAATGTCGTTCGCGTCCCGATGCCCGAAAATTCTGACGGCGTGATGCGAACATACACGAATGTCATTTACGCCAACGGAATCTTGCTTGTCCCATCGTATCCCGATGTAGACCAATCAATCGAACAAGAGGTAGAACGGGTTTACCGAAGTGTGCTGCCGAACTGGAAAATCAAGTTCATCGACTGTTCGCAAATCGTGCGAAAGGGAGGCGCATTGCATTGCTTGGTGTCGAATCTGGGCTACATCGACGAAAAGCTACCGTCTAAAGCAACTTTCTAAAGCAGTGTTTATGTGTGTTAACCCACGACACATGCAATACGCTCGCTGGCGTGTCGACGATGAAGCCCGTTTCCAACGGTAAACGCTAAGCTGACTGCTTCTTCTCTTCCGCGGCGTTCAGTTTGTTGTAGAGCGTCTTTAGGCTTACGCCCAGTTCTTCGGCAGCGGCCTTTTTGTTGCCTTCGTGACGTTCAATCGCTCGATCAATGGCGATCAGTTCCATTTCACGTAGGCTCATCGGTGCCGTGTCACGAATCTCTTTACGTAATTGTCGTGAACTGAAATGACGTGGCAGGTGGGTGACGTCGATCGGCATCGCGTCACAAAGGATAGCGGCGTGTTCGACCACGTTGGCTAATTCACGAACGTTGCCAGGCCAGCGATGCGCGACGAGTTCATCGATTGCGGCAGGCGTAAAGACTTGGTCGTCGCTGCCGTCGGTGCGATGCCGCCGCAGTAAGTGAACGGCGAGTGGCAAGATATCTTGGGGACGCTCGCGCAGAGCCGGCACCATGATTTCGAAGGTGTTGATCCGGAACATCAAATCTTCGCGGAATGTTCCTTCGCTGACCATTGCATCAAGGTCTCGGTGCGTCGCGCAGACGACTCGAACGTTGACGTTGACCGTTTGGTTGTCGCCCAACCGGCGAATGTCTCCTGTTTCCAGGACACGCAGTAGTTTGGCCTGCATCGCGAGTGGCAGTTCGCCGATTTCGTCTAGAAAGATCGTTCCGCCGTCAGCGACTTCGAACAGTCCCACGCGGGCGACGTCGGCGCCCGTGAAGGCGCCTTTGCAGTGCCCAAACAGTTCACTTTCGATCAGATTTTCGGGAAGTGCACCGCAGTTGACGGCGACCAGCGGTTCTTCGCCGCGAAGACTTTGTTGATGAACGGCGCGGGCAACCAATTCTTTTCCGCATCCGGTCTCGCCGCGAATCAGCACGGTGCTTTCCGTTGGCGCGACGCGGCTGATTAGTTTTTTCATTGCATCCATTGATGGTGCGGTGCCAACCAATTGCGAATCGCCTTCGGCTTGCCGAACACGATGCTGCAAAGCGGCCAGCTGCCGACGCGTGCTGCGACGCTGTGCGATCTGGCCAAGCAATTCAGCGATATGCGCCAGCGGGCACGGTTTGGTCAAGTATTCGTATGCCTGATGACGCAGTGCCGCGATCGCCGTTTCTTGGCTTGGGTTGCCCGTCATCACCACGGCTTCGACATCGGGGCGCAGTTCGCGTGCGTGCTGGATTACTTCGATTCCGCTCATCCCTGGCATGTCGATGTCGACGATCAGGCAGTCGAACGGTTCTTTCTGCAGCGCAGCAACTGCGGTGGCACCATCGGGACATACGACGACGCTATGACCGATTTTTTCCAAGTTCTTTTTCATCAACTCCTGCAAATTCCGTTCGTCATCGGCGAACAGAATGTGCATGGCGTTTTTCTTAGGCGACGGCTTTTGCGTCATGTTCCCATCCAAGGTTGGTTTGGTTGCTGAGAGTTTCTTTTGTCACTGCATTGACGGGCAACGTGAGTTCCAATTTGGAACCCTTGCCGTCCCCATCGCTGCTGGCAGTGAGCGATCCGTGGTGTTGAGAGACGATTCGGTAAGTGATGCTGAGTCCCAAACCGGTTCCAGTCCCATCGCGTCGGCGGGTGAAGAACGGTTCAAAGAGGTGATCCAGCACTTGTTGCGACATGCCGCATCCATCGTCGTAAACACCCACGTAGGCACTTTGGCCACGGGTACGTACATGGACATCGACGGCGCCGTCGGTGCTGACGCTTTCCAAGGCATTGGTGACCAGATTCAGGATCACTTGCTGGATCTCGTGCGAATTGACATGCGCGTGTACTTGGTCGTCACTGTGGATGCGAATCGTTTTACATTTGTATTTGCCGAGCTTGCTGACGATCGAAACGACACTGTGTACCAGTTTGCAAAGATCGGTCGACGAACGACTGACGTCACCCAGGCGACTGAAATCTAGCAAGCCATCCGTGATTCCTTTGCATCGATACGCCTCGTCTTGGATGCGCTGTAGATTTGATTGCAGGGCTTCGGTGAATTCGGGATTTGACTGAATGCCCGTGCCCGCCATCAGCACGTCATCCAAATCGGATTGAAGCGATTCGGCGCTCCAGGCAATGCTGGCCAGTGGATTATTGATTTCATGGGCCACACCCGCCGCCAGAAATCCAACGCTTGCGAGCTGTTCGTTTTGGATGACTTCGCGTGTTCGCTGGCGAACTTGTTCATCCAATTCGGCGTTCAGTTCGTTTTGCCGATCGTAGACGTCACGAAACTTGGTCGACATGCTGTTCATCGCATCGGCCAGTTCACTCAATTCGTCACTGGTTCCTAAATCGATGCGGTGCCCGTACTGTCCGGCAGCTACCAACCGCGAACCTTCAAGAAGAGTTTGGAAAGGTTGGGCGACCATTGATTTAAACGAAAACCAAAGCAACAGCAGCAGCACGATTGCGGTCACGGTGCAGACAAGGTTGAACCAGATCCAGCGGTCGTATTGGCCGTTAACTTGTTCACTGAATTTTGCCATCTCCGAGTGAATCAATTCCAAATGCGACTCTGCTTGAGCGACTAACTCATTGGTCCGGTCCACGAACCTGTCATGGCCGTCGTTTGTATCAAGATTCACTTGCCCCCACTTATCGCGAATCGCATCCAGGGCTTCTTGAATTTCCCAAAGCGATTGTTGCTGCAGCGATTTGTCGACCAGCATTTGGACGTCGTCTTTGCCGGTGCTGACCTGAGTGGCGTAGGCATCAAGTGTGATTTGGATGTGCCGCAAGTCGCCGTCGATCGCAGCGTTGGCGGTTTTGATTTCGTGACGGGCTAAGAATGATGGCCCGAGAATACCGCGTTGGTCGCGAATTTCTGCAAGTTGCCCGTAGCCTCGGCGAATCGAGTTGGCGGTGCGGACCAGATCGTTGGCAAAGGGGATTTGCACGGCCTGCTGGCTGACTGAATCTGCCAATTCACGGTAGCGTTGGACACCCCAAACTCCGCTAAAAGCCAGGAAACAAAAAATCATCGTCAGCACGGTCAATGCGTAGACAAGTTTGGTGCGAATGGATCTGCGACGAAGCACGCTTTGCCCTCCCTAGCACGTGGCGTGAAACTCTCTTTGCGGTGAATCGAGGGTACGGATGCTTCGGGGCGGGGGCAAGAGGAATCGACTGTGCGATGTCAAAACGAGAGCAGACAAAGTGCGTAGAATGGCGGCTTGATATCATTCCAGTGAAAGCATTTTTCGCCGATGACCGAAGTCAATCCTTATCAACCGCCCGAACCCATTGAGAACGCCGCCAGACGCAACTGGTGGCAGCGACTCTGGCAGAAAAGTGACCCAGATCAACGCTCCGTTCGCACATTGATTGGCGAAGCGGAATCGGTTGCGGATGTCTTGTCCGGTACGGCATTTATGGAGTACGGCGTCGTATTCACGATCGACGCAAATGTACAGGATCGAATCTTTGCCGCGATTCCCGTTTCGACTAGCGATGCTGGGACGCGGCAACGCTGTGCTCGCGAAGCATCATTTGTGCTCCAAGAATTGATCGAGCGCATCGCTGGACTAAGCGAACAGCTCAATCATCGCGATCTGGTTGTTTCGATTATCGACCACTATCAGGTGCTTAACGGCGCGAAGTATCAAGTTGTGTGTCGGCCAGATCAGTGGCAAGCTTGTCATCGAGAGAAACCGTCGAAGAATCCGGTGCCGTAGAGTCCGGGAACAATCCAGCGTCGCGCGAGTCCGCAGCGACTTGCCCCAAATCGCTTTGCAAAACAAGATGTGCATCTCTTGGGCTGGCTAAAGACTGATGCACCGTTGTCCGTGAAATCCGCTGCTGTCTGTCAGCGGCTTTGCGAACGGGGATCCAGTCCGAAGGCCCAACGCTCAAATCAGCATCATCGATCCATTCGCCTGATGGCGTGTTGGCCCGTTGTTCAGCTAGAAAATTGATGACTTCCAGGATGTCGCCCGGCGTGAATTGATTGTCGCCGGACGTATCGTAAAAACGATTGGGCCAAGGATTTAGTTGGCCGGGCGGCAAACCGTTCTGAGTGTCGGGTTCGATGTAGTCGCGATCGACCAATTGATTGATGACTTCCAAAATATCGTTCGGCGTCACCTGGCCACTGTTGTCCACGTCTTGGGGAATGATGCTGTTATGCCAAGGTAATTGCGTTTGTACGTGGATCTGTTCAGTCGCGTTCCCGACGGTGCTCTGGGCCACATGGAAGAACTGATCGCCTTGGACGATCGGATCACCAAAGGTCCAATTGGTAGGGTCGGCAAACTGCAGTCGGTCGCCTGGGCCCGTCAGAATCTGCACGGAACTGTCCGGCGTCAGCATTTGAACTGACGCAGCACTGACGATTAATGTTGTCGCCCCGGGATCGCGAAGGTCGATAATCTTTAAGTTCGCCAGACGAAACGAATCCTCCACCAAGTTGACTTCGCCGTCGCCGCTAACGTGAAGCTGGTTTTCGCCGGTTCCGCCATTCAGTGTCAATCCGCGAGCGGGAAGGGCGAATGTAGCGATGTCCAGCACGAATGTTTCATCCTGCGGGTCGCCAAACACCGAAAGGCCGCCAAAGCTGCTATTTGGAGCGTCGAAGAACTCGGTGAATTGGTGCCGGACCGAAGTGCGTCCCTCGCTAGTCGCTACGATGATGGGACCGGTCGGGGCACTGTTAAAACTGGTCGTTACACGGGCGTTCAGGTTTTGCGAGCCCGCACGAAGATTGATCCATTCATCTTCGACTTCTCCATCCGCCGCGAAACCCAAAGGTGTTAATCCGCCGGCACTACTAAGCCGCAATCGTGCAGCGGTTTCGCCAACGGAGGTGCCCTGAGGCAATTGAATGCTGATCGTGTTTACTCCTGCGACGACATCGACCATTTCAGCCACTCGTTCGGTCTGATGGTTCCACAGTCCGTCGCGATCGAAATCAAACCAGGCATCCAGTTTTCCACTGGCCGAAGACACGACCGAAAAATTGGCGACCGTATCGGTAGTAGTATCGATAATGAATGTGGTCGCGAAAGTCGCGCCGTCATCGTCGTCTTGGCTGGCGACGTCATCTCCGGTGGCCTGGAAGGCTGGCTGACCATTCGCTTCAGAATCAATCGCTTCGCCCAGGAACAACGACGTCACATTATGTACCGCGCCATCTTGGGCGATCGTGACGGGGTAGTCGTTTGCAAATCCGGATTGCTCGGCCGTCGGCGCGTCGCCAAAATCGGTTCCGATGGGATCCTCGTCCACGACTGTCGCGAACGCCACCGCTGCGATCATGTCGACGGCTTGAGCGAGCAAGGTGACGCGGCGATCACCGTCGTCCAGATCATCGTTGACGCTGTCGATTCGAAACGTGACCGAACTGGATCCGTCAGGAATTGTCACTGTTGTCGGCAAGGTCGCTTCGGAGAGGTCGCTGCTGGTCAGTTTGACGACTAAGTTTCCGCTCGTTCCGGGACGTGTGACCGTGCCGGTCGTGGATCCCCCGTTTTCCAGAATGCGACTGCTGCCAATCGCTAGCTGCAGTGCGTTGCCGTGAACCGTTTCGCCACCGAGCAGCGTTAGCAACACGCTCGTGTCGTCGATGTCTTCCGGAGCGATCGTCAATAAGTTCTGGTCCAGCACCACCAAATCAGCAAGTTTTCCAGCAGTCAGCGATCCGACACGATCTTCTTGCTGCATCGCATAGGCGGCGTTATAGGTGTAAGCCTCGATTGCGTCTTTGACATGCGCAAGCTCCTGCCCGTCGGTGCGCGTCATCGATTGTTCGATACCGACGAAGGGATTGGGGCTATTGACGTCGAAATCGCTGCTGAACACCACGGTCGCGCCCGCATCATGCAGACTCCGAACAGGCAAAAGTGTGTCGGCACGATCGCCGACCAGTGTCCGTAGAAACTCACGATTCTCGGGGGATAGAATTTCGCCGCCGACTTGAAAATCGGCGATCGTGCCCGTCGACGCAAAACGCGAGTAGTCATCGGGATGGATGATCTCCGCATGAGTGATGCGGTGTCGTAGATCAGTATGACCTTGATTGGTCGATTCGATCGCCGACAGCGCATCGCGAACGCCCGCATCACCGACGGCGTGGATGTTAAATGCGAATCCAACTTCTTGCAGGGCGGTCAAGTAGTTTTCCAACCGTTCGACTTCAAAGTACTTCAATCCATGGTCGCCGCCGTAGCCAGCGATGTCGTATGCATCCAGTAAAGCAGCGGTGCCGTTTTCGATAATACCGTCACTGTAGAGTTTGATCTCGTTGATTTTCAGCAAGCGATCTTCGTCGTTGCTGTACAGCGCGGTGAGATCTGCAATCTGCTGCACGTCGTCATGTTGTGGATAGGCCCACAATCCAAGATTTGCGCGGACGGTCAGATGTTCTTCCGTTTCGGCGCGGCTCCAGACGTCATCGTGTCCACGCGAAGGATACACTCGCGCGTCGGCAACGGATGTGACACCGAATTGATTGAAGGTTTGGATTCCCTGGACCAAGCCTTGATAGTTCAGTTCGTCCAGCTGATCATTCTGTGCCAGCGCGACTTCAAAGATCAGGTCGACCGCGTTGTCGATCAGCAATCCCGTTGCTTCGCCGGTCACGGAGTCACGCACGATGACGCCTCCGGTCGGATCCGGGGTCGAATCGGTGATACCGGCAGCAGTTAGCGCGGCCGTGTTGACCCACATCGAATGCGAAGTCGCTTCCAGCATCGCCGCCGGAACATCAGGAATCGCTTCGTCCAAAATATCTTTTGGCAGTTCGGTCAGGCCAACAAACTGATCAATGGTTTGTCCGCCGCCGAGAACCCAGCCGGTGGCAACGTGCGGAGTCTGTCCGGTGAGCAGTGGAACCAGGTCTTCCAGCGGAGTGGCTGCACTCAGTTGGACCGTGTTAACTGATGAAAACGCTTCCAAGATATGAGTGTGTACATCGTGAAAACCTGGCAGGACCATGCGGCCTTCCAAGTCTTGGATTCGCGTTTGATCGTTGGCTAAGGCCAGGATTTCTGCGTTGGTGCCGATCGCCAAAATTTGATCGTCGTCAATCGCAATGGCTTGGGCTGCTGAGCTCTCCCACGCCAGTTCCGGATCGACGCTGTAAATGGAACCGTTAATAAAGACAGTGTCGGCGATCCCGTCGGCGGCCAAAAGCATCCGCTGCTCAAGACGCTCCACACGTAAGGAACTTTTGCTACGGTGACTTGCTTTGCGAAGAGATCGTGTGCGAGACATCTATGGGAGCCAAAAACGGCGAGCGAATATCGAATGGGAGCATCACTATAGACGACCCATGGGTGGCTTTTGTTCCCCGCATTGGGCTCCGCCCCGAGATGATCACCCGGGCATCGACATCAGTAAACGCGGCAATTTGCGATGTTTTCGGCAGTGGGGGAACTTTGCCGCGTCAGGCGAATGTCGCTCATTTGCTTCGCTGGGTACGTGCGGGAACGCCTGCGATGTGCCTGACACGGACTCCGCTTTTTCGTCCCCTGTTGGTCTCAGATAAGAATGGGCAAAGGAGATGACGGGGAGGATTGAAAGAAAAAAGGCCGTCTGAAAATTTGACCTTCATGGTGCTGGTTCGCACCTGGGTGTACTCCGCGACTTCGTCTGTCGTGGCGATAAGACGATGGTAGGGTTCCGTTGGCCGAAGGCATCCGGCTACTTCGTTAGCGAAATCGTTTGCGATTTGCTGCCTACTTGGGCCTCTTTGACGACGACCGTTTCAGGAGAGTTCTTGCCAGCTTTGATGGTGAACGTTTTTCCTTTGGGAGCACCAGGCACGAACGACTTGCCGCTGGCGCGAACCGTGTAGAGAACTTCGCCGCTGCTGGAGTCGATCAGTTGTACGACGGGTGAATCAATGTCAAACGTCAACTCACCAAGTTTTCCCCATGACGGCGGGTTGTAGTTGTCGAACTGCGAAATCGTCAGCGGCCAGCCTGGGTACTGCTTCGCGGATGAATCGGTGACATCGACATTGCGAGGCCAGCATTCCATCGTGATCGAACGCTTTTGAGTGTTCAGTCGAACGATCCCAAATCCTGCAGCACGCGTGTTCAGCAGGTTGCCCGCTGGCATCTTTTCGGGGTTAGCGGCGGCGTAGTTGGTGACCTTGTTGTTGAATCCGTCCAATGAGTCCCCTGTGTATTCAGGACTGCCTTCTTTGCGGTTCTTTCCTGGCTCCAACGGATCCCACCAGCGAAGGTACAGATTCGCAATCGACGGAACACAGAACGACCAAATGGCGTCGCGGTGTTCATCGACACCTTGATGAAAAATCGTTGCCAGGTGTTGATCGCCTGCGTAGTGAAATGCGAATCCTTTGCGAAGCGATTTGAGTGCTCGATTGCGTCCGGCTTGCGGCCAACCGTTGGAATCCATGTCAGCATGCAAGCGACCGTTGGCAGCTCCGTGAATGTGTGCTCCGCCGCAGAAGATCGTTGCGGACAATGCCACTTTCATTTTGGCGTCATCCCAGTCCTGCGCCCAAGCGTCGATGAATTTTAGCTGGCGTTCGCCCAGCAAAATCGCGCCCTTCACATCGACACTCTCGGGGTCGTAGTCGGGGTTGCGAATGTGATCCGGGCGTGGACCCTGTTTGGGCACTCGGCCTGCCGGACCCGTTTTGAATTTTCGGTCTTCCAAGACAGCGAAGTCAACGTTGCCCCAGTTTAGATTAGTGAAGTAGACACCGATGCCTTGACCGATCTTGTGAGGATCGACGGGGTCGGGAAGGTGACTGGTTTGGGCTCGTTCGACTTCTTGGACGTAAACGCCAGGACGCGAGTAGCCGCCGTCAGCTGCTCCGCTGAGCGTCGAAATCTTACCGCTTTCGCCCCAAAGATTGGGTTGTCCAGCATCATGGTCATCGGGCAGGCAAATGGTCGGGCGGTCTTTGATGATGTCACCAAAGTCCCGGCCAAACTTTAGCCAAGCCGCGTAGTGTCGATTGTGGTCATACACTTGGTCGCCGGAGAAATAGAGCACGTCTGCGTCGACACGGTTGATGTTGTCGATTAGGTCTTGACGCGAAATGTCGCCGCCATGCATCGGATGAATCGAATTGCCCGTAAACCCAGCGACGACGATTTCCTCTTTGTCGACAGGGTTTTTGCGAATGGTGCCTTCGTAGGTGGCGTCGGTACCATGGAGGACGCGGTACTTTCGGGTTTGCGTGTCGTCCCAGTTTTCAACTCGCAGCGGCGCAGTCCAACCGGCCTCGATGACTTCGGTCCGTGCGACTTCCGTCCATTGCCCGTCTTTTTCAATCTCCAGGCGAACAACCGTTGGATCGCTGGACTTCAGCGGATAAAGCTGAGCTGTTAATTTCAGCGTCTTGTCGTGAACGGTATACAAGGCGAAGCAAATCACGTCACTGCGTTTGACGTCCGGGATCGTTAGATCGCCGCGACGTGGTCGCCGTTTGGCATTTTGCTGGGCAAGAACCGACGTGCTGGTCAGCATTAACGCCAAGCAGATCAGAACGCATCGTTGGAAGGATTGAAGATTCATGGTTTTGTTTATCGATCGAAATAAGTCGTTGGTGGTGCCAGAGCGAGATTGGTCGGGGTTTGAATCCCGTTTTCAATCAAGTGTGTTCAGGAACGGTTTATATTCGGCAACGCATGTTCGTGGGGCTCAAAGAGGTTCGTCTTTTGGCTCTCGCCATATTAGCAACAAATAGAGCGGAATGAGGAAGTGGGGCGCTCGAAGAACCGCTTCGTGCAAGTATTGATCCGCGCCCCAGTAATTTAGTTGCCAAGACATTCCGGCAACGGGGCGTGCGATCGCGGTCAGGAAACCCCATGCCGTCGCGTAGACGGCGCTGACTTTGCGAGTCAACGGAAAGCAGATTCCGAGACAGACTATGAAGTCAAGCGTTCCTGCGATTCGCAACAGTGTCTGCGTGGTGGGGTATTCCACGCCCAGTATCAACGTTGTCATCGCCGAAAAGCTTGCAGGCGTCGGCCATGCGCCAACCGCGTACAATCCGTGACCTGCGAACGTCATAATCAAAGCGATCATCGCCATGATGGTTGTGCATCGGTGGCGAACCCCAAATACGAGGGCCAAGACCAGCAGGATGGGGATCAGCATTTGGCCGCCGTGTTCGATGAACATGGGTGGCTGCCGAATTGCGGCAACGTATTTGGCATAGCTGAGCCAGATCAGCAGGCCGCTGCCGAGGACGAGTCCGCTGATTTGAAAACGGGAAGTTCGCCGAACGGTCAGGGACAACACGGCGCAGGCGAGGTACAGCCACCAGATTCGGGCCAACCACTTTTGGACGACTCCATCATTGGCGCCGGTACCAACAAATTCTTCCCAGCTCAGACCGAACCGACTCGCTAAATCGAATGTCGAATCTTGCCATAGAAGCACACCGTAGGGAGCTTCCCAGTAGTAATGCACCCAAGTCCAACCGGCGAAGCATAGGAACGCTCCCAGCCGAAGACAGAGGAGCGGTAGGTTGTCTCGATTCGGTTCGTTCACGTTTGGCCCGGAAGCTCCGCCGTCATTTGGTCGTCAGGGAGCATTCTACTGGGATCAGAATCGGAGGCCAGCCTCTTGTGTCAGTCGCCGACATTGGGAGATCGAAACCACAAGAGTCCGCCGGGTGTGGTTAGGTGTCGTGCGTCGGCCATTGCTAGAAAGCGGAATGGTCATGGTGGATTGCCATTCCGATGTTCTTAGGGTTGTTTCGACAACTCATCGGCTGTGCCGCTTCGCGCAGCCTAACTAGCCGGGCAGCCTGAGTAGCCGGAAGAAGATGCCCGGCCAAAACCCAATCATTGCAGTTACGACCAGCAGTTTGACGAACGCAAAGGATCGATGTCCGTCTTTTCGCCCATTTCTTTTATCGCTGCAAAGAGCTGCCTTGCTGCTGGGATGGTGTGGTCCGCTAGCCGCGCATTTCGCGAGACTTCTTTTGAGCTCGCTGTTTGTCGCGAAATCGTTTTTTGCGTTTTAGTTCTTTTTCTTTGTCGCGTTCTTCTTTTTCCGCGATGTCTTTTGCCGTTTGAATCTTTTCGCGTTGCATGATCTTGGGCGTTTCGTACGTCAAACGTCCGAGACCACCGGATCGTACTTCGGTGACAAAGATTCGCGACGCACGATCGATGTCGACCAAGTTGCCGCGTCCTAGGCAGCCACGTTTTCGTCCAATCGCTTCGATCAATTCCAGTTCGGTCGTTGGGACTTCATCCAAATCAAATCGTTTTGCGATCCGCTCGGGATAGGTCGCCGTCAAATATCTCGCCCCGAAGAAAGCAACATCGGCGTAGTCCATGGCGGTTTCTTTGATCGAACCGATCAACGCCAAGCGATAGCCGCTGTTGACGTTGTGGACATTGGGCCACATCACTCCGGGCGTATCCAGCAACGTGATGCCGTCGCCGATATTGACGCTCTGTTGTTGCTTGGTAATCGCCGGCGTGTTTCCTGTCTTGGCAATTTTGCGACCTGCCAAAATATTGATGATCGTGGACTTACCGACGTTGGGGATTCCCACGACCATGGTCTTGATCGTTTTGCCGTCCTTGTGCGGGACCATTCTAGCAGCGGCATACTTGAGCTTCAGGATGGTGGGGATGTCCTTGGTCGTGACTGCCCGAGCCCGAACACCTTCGGTCGAACTAAGATACTCTTGCCACTGAACCGTCAATTCTTCGTCGGCTAAATCGCTTTTCGCTAGCACTTTCAAGCAAGGTTTTTCGCCTCGCAATTCGGCAAGCATCGGGTTCTCACTCGAGTAAGGAATCCGCGCGTCGAGCACTTCGATCACCACATCAACTTTGGGCAGAGCGGCCTGGATCTCCAGCCGAGCCTTGTGCATGTGCCCGGGGAACCATTGAATTTGCATGACGTGGACCGATACTGTCGTTTCGCGATGGAGAGCCAATCGCGGATAAGCTGACTGAATTGTTTGAGCGGAGAATTCGCCCGCTTGGGATCTATTGAAACACGCACAGCTTCATTTCGATAGCCGTTCGCTGGAAATCGTCCCATCCATCTCCAGCAGGGCCATCGCCAACACGCTGCACGGCCAGCGCGCGTGGGGCGGGGGCCATCGCGAATAGTTGGCGGGGCCAGTTTAACCTACGACCTGCTCAGTATCGGGCAAAAGCAGCTTTTAGAACGTCGCCCGTCCTGCTGTTCTTCGCTTTCGCAATGTCCTTGGGAGGACCCTGGGCGACGATTTTCCCGCCATCTTCAGCGGCTCCGGGGCCCAAATCGATGATGTAGTCCGCTGCCTGCATGAGCAGCGAATTGTGTTCGACGACGATCAGAGCGTGGCCGTCCGCCAATAGAGCGTCAAAGCAATCGACGAGGCGGACGATGTCTGCGAAGTGCAGCCCGGTGGTCGGTTCGTCCAAAATGAAGAGTGTGCGACGTCGTTTACTGGACGCCAGAAAGGCCGCCAGTTTCAGCCGTTGGCCTTCACCGCTGGAGAGTGTTGTGGCAGGTTGACCCAATGCGATGTATTCCAGCCCGACGTCGATCAGCCGTTTCAAGCGTGCTTGAACTTTGACCTGTCCCCGAAAAAACGTAAAGGCTTCGCGAACCGTCATTTGCAAAACATCGGCAATGTTGCGATCACGAAAACGAACATCCAATATCTCGTCACGATAGCGCGTGCCGCGACAGCTGGGGCACGTCATCGAAACGTTGGCAAGGAATTGCATGTCGACTTCCAACGCACCAGCTCCTTCGCACTGTTCGCACTGGCCCTTGGCGCTGTTGAACGTGAAGTGACCGGCCGTGAAATTACGAGCGCGTGCTTCCACGCTGTCGGCGAACACTTTGCGAATCGGATCAAACGCTTTGACGTACGTAACCGGACAGCTTCGAGCGCTACGACTGATGGGTGACTGATCGATTAACAAACAGTCATCAAACTGGCTCAGTCCCCCAATCGATTGGTAGGGCAACGGCTTGGCTGCCTGCCGTAGTTTTTCCTGCTTAATGGCTTCAAAGAGCGTGTCCTGGACCAGACTGCTTTTACCGCTGCCCGAAACACCCGTGACCAAGCAAAGCACTCCCAGCGGAAAATCGATGTCGATGGATTGCAGATTGTGGCCTGACGCACCGCGCAGCTTCAGTGTTCCGCGCGGCGTGCGCGGCTCATGATCGCGAAGTGTCCAGCCTCGTTCGCCCGATAAAAATTGCCCGGTCAAACTGTCCTTGCTGCGCAGCATCTGCTTCGGCGTTCCCTCGAAAGAAACTTCGCCACCCGCCGTGCCTGCGCCAGGACCGATTTCGATCACGCGATCGGCCAGTTTGATCAGTGCTTCGTCGTGTTCGACCACAATCACGGTGTTGCCACGATCTCGCAATTCAATGATCGCTTCGGCCAACGGCTGCACATCCGACGCGTGCAGCCCCGCAGTTGGTTCGTCCAGTACATACAGCATGTTGACCAGGCTACTGCCAAGAGCTGATGTGAGCGCGACCCTTTGTGTTTCGCCGCCCGAGAGCGTTCGCAGGGTTCGGTCGAGCTGCAGATAGCCCAGCCCGACCGTTTGCAGAAAACCAATCCGGTCGCGTATCTGAGAGAGCGGCTCGGCGGCCACCTTTTTCTCTCGTGCTTTCAATTTCAATTTGGCAAAGAACGCGTCCGCTTCATCGGCCTGCATGTGCAGGCAATCGGCGATGTTGTGTTCGCCAATGCGATAGGCCAAAGCTTCCGGCTTGAAGCGTTTTCCGTTGCACTGCTGACAGGTCCGGTAGCTGCGGAAACGCGAAGCAAAGATGCGAACGTGCATTTTGTATTTCTTGCGGTCCAGCCAAGCAAAGAATCCGTCCAAGCCACCGAAGTTTCGTTCGGGCACACCATTTTGGATCAATTTCAGGTGCTTCTTTTTAAGCTTGGAATATGGCACGTCGACGGGCAGGTCGTAATCGCCGGCCAGTTCAAGCAATTCGTCCAATTCATGGCTATACGCCGGTGTGCTCCACGCCGCGATGGCTCCTTCAGCAAGCGAGAGCGATTTGTCAGGAACGACCAAGTCCATGTCGACGTCGACAATGTCGCCAAAGCCTTCGCACGCCGGACACGCACCCAGCGGATTGTTGAAATTGAATAATCGTGGGACAGGATCGGGAAAATCCAAATCGCAGTTGTCACAGCGACGATCGCGGCTGAGTCGGCGGTAATTCCAGACTCGCCCGTCAACCTCCATTGGTTTGGTTGGCGAATCACTGCTGCTTTCCGAAAGTACGACCGCTTTGCCATGGCCTTCGTGCATCGCGGTTTCCAGCGATTCGGTCAATCGCGTCAGTTCGACGTCCGGTCCGATTCGGTCGACTAAGATCATGCACTCGATGCCTTTACGACCGACCTTTTTCGCCAAAGAAGTTCGGTCCGAATCGGAAAGGTGAAATGTTTCGCCGCCGACAATCAGCCGAACGTAGCCGTCTTGTTGCAGTCCCAACAAGATTTCGCTGGCAGCTTTGCGGTCGGGCAACCAAACCGGAAAACCGATCATCGCCCGTCCGCTTTTCGCCTCGAACATTTCCTTGGCGACCACCGACGGGTCATCGCTGTGAACTTCCGCCCCACAGCTGTAGCACACCAGTCGGCTGGCTTTGGCGAACAAGAGACGTAAGTGATCCGCGATCTCGGTGCTGGTTCCCACCGTGCTGCGGTTGGTTTTGGACCCTCCCGCACGCGTCACGGCGATCGCTGGCGGAATGCCAATGATCTCGTCGCAGTCGGGTTTGTCTAACCGTTGCAGAAACTGCCGCGTGTACGCAGAGAAACTCTCGATGTAACAACGCTGGCCTTCGGCGTACAACGTGTCGAGCGCCAGTGAGGTCTTGCCGCTGCCCGACAATCCGCAGATCGCGACCAGTTGACCACGCGGAATGTCGACACTGATGCTCTGCAGATTGTGAACTCGACAGCCGCGGACGGAGATGACGTCTGGTTTCAACGGAGCTGGATGCTTAAGTGGAAGGACAAAATGGGCGGAGGCGTAGCGTGATGCTGAGGATTGTAGTGTGATGCTAAGGATTTTTACCGCACAGAGGAAGCATCATCTGATTTTGCCTGTTTTGCTGCATCAAAGATCGGTTGCCGATTCCGCATCAACACGAGACGATGAGGCACCTGAAAAACGCACCAATTTAGCCGTCACCAACACCCGCTGACGAAATGCCAACGACTCCAGCCAGCCAACGTGTCAACGAACTTCGCGACGAGATCCGTCGTTTGGATCATTTGTACTACGTCCAAGCGACTCCGGCGGTCAGCGATTTAGAATACGACAAACTGCTGGCCGAACTGAAACAGCTGGAAGACGATCACCCATCGCTTCGGTCATCGGATTCGCCGACTCAGCGAATCGGCGATGCGCCGGTGGAGCACTTAGTTCAAGTGCCGCACAACGCGCCGATGCTTTCGATCGACAACACGTACAGCCGCGAAGAACTGCAAGCGTATTTTGATCGGACCGAAAAAGCTCTCGAGGGCGAGCAAATTCAGTGGGTCATGGAGTACAAGATTGACGGAGTGGCAGCTTCGATCCGCTATGAAGACGGGGCCATGTCGCTGGCTCTGACGCGTGGCAACGGCTCAGTCGGTGACGACATCACGCACAACATTCGAACGATTCGCGATCTGCCGCTACGCATGTCCGGAGATACCGCGCCCAAGGTTTTGGAGGTCCGTGGGGAAGTCTACATGACCAACGCCGATTTGGCCGATTTGAACCTTCGCCAAGCGCAGGCCGGTGCAGAGCCCTACAAGAACACACGCAATGTTACGGCGGGAACGATTCGTTTGTTGGACCCCGCAATCGCAGCGGAACGCAACTTGCGATTCTTTTGCCACGGAAACGGCACCGTCGATGGCCTGAAAGCCAAAGATCACATGGCGTTTTTGAAAGAGGTCGGCCAGTTGGGCATTCCTCCCACGCCCGAAGTCCAGTTGTTCAAGGATTCGAAGTCCGCGATGAAGGCGATCGCGGAATTGGAAGACAGCGGGATGCCGGATCTTTCGTTTGAAGTGGACGGGATCGTGTTCAAGGTCAATGACTTCGATCAGCGTGAACGACTGGGAATTCGGAGCAAGAGTCCCCGCTGGCTAATCGCCTACAAGTTCGAACGCTACGAAGCCGTGACGACGTTGCAGTCGATCAGCGTGCAGGTCGGCAAAACGGGCACGATCACGCCGGTCGCCCATTTGACGCCGGTCGAAATCGCAGAAACAACCGTGTCGCGTGCTTCGCTGCACAACAAGGACGAGATCGAACGATTGGATGTCCGGGAAGGCGATACGGTGGTGGTCGAAAAGGCCGGCAAAATCATCCCCAAGGTCGTTCGCGTCGAAAAACACAAACGAAAAGGCGATCTGCCTGCTTTTGAGTTTCCGACGCATTGCCCGGAATGTGATTCGATCCTGGAACGTGACGAAGGCGGTGTTTACATCCGCTGTGCCAATCCGAAATGCCCGGCGCAGCTGAAGCAACGGCTGATCTATTTTGGCTCACGCCCCGGAATGGACATCGACGGGTTGGGAGAAGAGTTCGTGGATCTTTTGGTCGGTCGCGGTTTGGTGAGTGGTTACCGTGACTTGTATCAATTGGAAATCAAACAGATCGCCGATCTGAACTGGATCAAACAACGCAAAGGCAAAGACGGCGCGTTGATTGATGTGCAGGTGGGGCTCCGCAACGCTAAAAAACTGATTGCCGGAATCGACGAAAGTCGCGGGCGCGGATTAGCTCGCGTGTTGTCATCGATTTCGATTCGCCACGTGGGGCCCCGAGTTGCCAAGTTGATCACAGCGAAATTCAATACGCTGGAAAAGCTACGCGGCGCATCGATTGAGGACTTGGCAGACATCCACGAAATCGGCGACGCGATTGGAAAGAGTCTTCATCATTTCCTTAACAGCGAATATGGAATTGCCACGATGGACGACTTGGCCGCCGCGGGCGTGGATTTGACGGACCCGGAACCGGTGGTTGACCCTGACGGTAGGTTGTTGGAGGGCAAAAAGCTGGTGGTCACGGGAACGTTGCAGTACTACAAACGTGAAGAAATCAAAAAACTGATCGAAGACCTTGGCGGCCGCGCATCCAGCAGTGTCAGTAAGAGCACGGACTTTTTGGTGGCTGGGGAAAAAGCTGGCAGCAAACTGGCGAAAGCTACCGAAATGGGCGTCCAGGTTCTTACCGAAAAAGAATTCCGGCAGATGGTTGCTGGCGATTGATGCAAAGCGTGCTGGGCGTTTACCGGCTTAGGGGGCGTGGTGTTTGTCGCCACAGATCGTCCTGATGAACGCAGGCAAGACGTAGGGAATGCCTAGCTTGGGCAAAGCATCAAACTGGCGTGTCGGTACAGCGTTTGACGGCAGCAATTTGACGAGCGTCCAGGCGCAACGACATACTCTTACCAGGGCGTCTTTGCTCTTTGCGAAAAAATATCGTCGCAGTCGTCGATTCAAACCACAGGAAGCTCTTTCGATGGATCACTCGCTCTCCGAGGCTTCTGGAGATTCGCCGCCGCTTTCTGCCGACGTCAGCCCGGACAGAACCGCGACGATCATGTTGGCGATGTTGCCAAAAATCGGACCGCGAACCTTGGTGGCACTGCTAGATCATTTCGGCAGCGCGCAAGCGGTATTGGCGGCACCCGGTCCCGCTTTGGCTCAGGTTCCCGGAGTCGGCCCCAAGTTGATTCATACGATTCGAACGGCCCACCATCATGTTGATCTGGAGGGGCTGTTGAAGTGGTGCGATGAAAACGATTCGGAGATTTTGGTGCAAGGAACATCGCAGTATCCTGCGCGGTTAAATGATCTGCCTGATGCGCCGCCCATGCTTTTTGTGCGTGGCGACATCACGACCGATGATCAACTGGCGGTGGCGATTGTCGGCACGCGGCACGCAACGCATTACGGGCTGAAACAGGCGGAGCGTTTTGGATACGCGTTGGCGAAAGCCGGGGTGACCGTTGTTAGTGGTTTGGCGCGTGGAATTGATGCGGCAGCACACAATGGTGCTCTCAATGCAGGCGGCAGGACGTTGGCGGTGCTGGGCAGCGGGCTCGGCCAAATCTATCCCAGCGAACACGAAGGGCTGGCAAAGGCGGTCGCCGCCGACGGTGCGGTGGTTAGTGAGTACGCGCCAGATGCAAAACCGCGCGGCGGGATGTTTCCGCAACGCAATCGTTTGATCGCTGGTTTGTCGTTGGCCACCCTGGTTGTCGAAGCACCCGATCGCAGCGGAGCTTTGATTACAGCGCGAATGGCTGGCGAGCAGGGCCGTGAGGTTTTGGCTTTGCCCGGCAATGTGACAAGTCGCGCCTCACGCGGTTGCAATCAGTTGATTCGCGACGGAGCGACCTTAGTGCAAACGGTCGACGATATCCTGGAGTCGCTTGGTCCGATGCGAGAATCGGTGACGACATCGGACGGCCATCAAGTGCGCAACGCTTCGGAGCTGAAGCTGAACGAGATCGAGCGCACTGTCTTAGAAGCGATCGATGCCGAAAGTACTCCGATCGATCAAGTCATCGCTCGGAGCGGACAAGCGACCCATCGTGTAATCGCGACCATCAGCGTGCTAGAAATGCGTCGGCTTGTTCGACGATTAAGCGGTCAGTACGTCTCGCGAATCTAGCCAAGCCGCTTAAACATCCGTGACGCGTGTCGGTCGTTTCAGCTTGGGTTGTTCCAAAGCAATTTTCTGTCCTCGACCACCTGCTTGCAGCGCCGCGCGACGCTCTTCGTCGTTTCGGAAGTGCGGTCGCGGTACAACGGGATGCGGTGCAGCTGGCTGCGGTGCGGTTAGATGAGTAGGTCGCATTGTTGCGCCCTCCAAATCCCCCAAGTATTCCTCGCGAACCGTCGGGTGCTGCTTCACCTCTTCGGGCGGCCCCTGCACCAACACTTGGCCTTTGAAAATCACATAGCAACGATCGACCGTGCCAAGGATTTCTCGGGCGGCGTGGTCGGTGATCAAAACACTGATCTTGTTATCGCGCAGCTGTTGGATCACCCCTTGGATCGATTGCACGGTGACCGGGTCGATCCCCGCAAACGGTTCGTCCAGCATCACGATCTTTGGATCGGACACCAAGCAGCGTGCGATTTCCAGGCGGCGTCGTTCTCCGCCGCTCAAGCCGGCCGCTTTGCTTTTGCGGATGTGAGTGATGTTGAATTCTTCTAGCAGTTCTTCGGTGCGACGCTTGCGTGTTTTGCGATCGGCACCCAGAAGTTCCAGCAGTGACGAAATGTTCTGCTCGACTGTCAGCTTTTTAAAGACACTGGGCTCCTGAGGCAGGTAACCCATGTGGCCGTCGCGTGCGCGGCGAAACATCGGCCAGTCCGTCACATCTCTGCCATCCAAGAACACGCTGCCGCGGTCCGGTTCCACCATGCCACACATCATCCGAAAACTGGTTGATTTGCCGGCACCATTGGGACCCAGCAAACCAACGATTTCGGATTGGCCGACGTGTAGATTCACGCCGTCGACAACGCGGCGGCGACCGTACGTTTTCTGAAGACCGACGGCTTCCAAAATCGGCAGTGTATCGTCGTGGTTCGATTCAATCATTCTATTGAGATCCTTCTCGTTTACTGAGTGGCCAACGGCGCGATCAGCGAATCAATTTGAAGCGTTTAAGGTTAGGCGTCATCGGAACAGGCGCATCCCACGGGTGTGGCCAAAAGACCAGCAGAGCCTTGCCGACCAACAAATCGCGCGGGACATAGTCGGCTTCGGACCACGTGTAGGCATGTTCGCTGATGCGTGGCGGTAACCCGTGACCCAATTTCGTATTGGCCCAACAGCGAGCATCCAGACTGGCAGGGCTGTTGTCACCCATCGGAAAGAACTGGTCTTCTTCCATCGTAAACGACACACTGCGGCGTGCTTGCCAGATGGCTAGGTCGCCCCACACGTCGGGTTGAGTAAACAGGGTTTGGATTTCACGTTCGGACAATCCCCCACCACCTAGTCGACGGTTGACTTCCATGTTGTAGTCCAGCATTTCGCCGCTGCCAGTCTTTGTCGCGATGTAGTACTTATCGCGATCGACTCGTAAACGATGAATCGTTCCTTTGCCGCCTTGCAGTGCAATGCCGACAGGAGCCGCGTCCAGTGGGTGCTTGCCAGCTGCGTAATGCGGGAAATCCGTTTCCGGTGTCAGGAACGACTCGGAATTGTAGGTCGTGGGCGTATCAAAACTGATCAAATCATCGTCGACCCACAGCAGCAGTTGGTCGTCGCAATTGCTGAAACGTATTTGATGTTTGGAACCCGCTAGCAGCGACGTGCTGGCTGTCGCCGAGACGTTGGACGTGCCATCGGCATCGCTGAACGAGAGCGACTCGCCGTCCCGGTTGATGGTCAGCGTGGCCACTCCGGTGCTGAGATCGACGTGACACTGAAACTGAATTCCGGCTTCGACCAGTTCCAGAATTAGGGATTTACAATCGGCCGCAGGTTCGACTTCTGTTTCGCATATCAGGTCTCCGACCCAGTGCATGCCGTCGAGGCCCAAGTTGTACTGGCTTGCTCCGTAAGTCGCTTCGCGTCCAAACTGGTCAGGCGATTCCCCCGATTGGTAGTCCGGATTGAATTCTACTGCGTCGCCTACGAACACTCGTTTGACGGTGCCGGCCATCCCTGACACCAGCCCGGCGATGCCGCCTCGTCCAGGACGGCGCTGCCCCGGTGCCAGGTCATAGACATACGGCGTAGGGACTTGGACAAAGCTATTGTAGGCGTAGAAGTCCGTGATCAAACGGCTGGAATACGGATCCACCACAGCAAGGCTTTCGCCTCGATCAGCCGCTTGCCACTGATCGGGCGAGGGCCAGCGATGAAAATAACGCAGCCACTCGGGTTGATCGGTTGCAGCAACGGTCGCCTGAAAACCGTCCGCATCGCGTTTGATTTGCCACGAATCAGTCGTTGGCTGGCTAGCGTTCTGACGCCACGGTTGCCATCTGCTGGGGTAGTCGGATTTGATCAGTGTTGCGGATTGAAAATCGGTGTCGTAAACGTGATGACGCATTGCCAGTAGTTTTTCGGCCGGCTTGCGAATGATCGCGTCACTTTGTTCGTCCGCATCCAGATCGCGTCGGTACACGTCGCCGTGGTGAACCGTCAGCGTTTCTTCGGGGAGCCCAACCAACCGTTTGATGTAGTTTTGTTTTGGATTGCCCGGGAATTTAAAAACGATCACATCGAAGCGTTCCGGATCCGCCAGCGCGTACGCAAACTTGCTGACCAAGATTCGATCGCCGTTAAACGTCTGGTGCGCTGCATTGTTGGCCAGATCCATTGCGTTGACGTGACGACAGTTTGGACAAACGCCACCGATGACGGTATTGCTCATCCGGTTTTCGTAACGCTCTAAGCTGGCACCCACTGGGAAATTCTGTTCGCAGCGATCGCAGAACAGATCTTTGTGGGCACCCATCAGCGTCGGTGCCATCGAACCGGTCGGAATCACGAACGCTTCGGCAATGAAGGCGCGAAACAGCAGCGCCAAGATAAACGCCACCACCAACGCTTCGGCGGTCTCTCGCATGCCTTCGGTGCGAATCTTTTCTGCTCGAATCACGCCGGGGCCACGCAAGTCCGGCTCCGCCGCGGCTTCGATATTGGAAGACGCGTCCGTCGTGCTGGTCGAAGCTTTCTTCTTTGATTTGTCGCGGTTCATGGAGGCTTGGTCGCTCTGGAAGCCTGGCGGCGATCCGAAGCAGGTAGGGGAAACGAGAGAAAATGGGAAAACAGCCGGTCGCATCGTAGCTGTTTTGCCCTACTTGCGAAACTTCGATCTAAACACGCCGATCTTGGCAAACTAGGCGGTATTTGGGGCGAATGAGCCCGAAGCCCAGTTCTGCTTGGCGGGCAAATGCAAAGTCTTGGCGGCGGCATCGATCGCAGCAGAGCAACAATTTCGTGAAACTGCCATCGCTCGGGCATTCGCTGCCGCGGATCGGTTTTGACACCGGGCTAGGATTTGGGAAGATACTGATGTGAAAGACCACGTCCGCCTCTCGATTTTTCTTTGGCTGAACACTCCGAATGTGCCCCCATCTGCTCCCAAACGCACCCGTTTCCAAACAGAACGGCTCGATCATTCCTTTCACCAATCAGATTTTTGACCGCAGCCATCGATCGCGTGTCTGGATTTTCTTGTTGCTGGCGTTTTGCTGGACGGTTTCGATTGATGCGCCATGTCTTGCGCAGGACGTCGTCGACAGCGGCGAAGTTTCGGCGCTGATCGATCAGCTGGGGGATGACAGTTACGTCATTCGAACGCAGGCAAAAGAAAAATTGCAGCAGTTGGGGCTGGAGGCCTTTGAAGAACTGCAAGCGGCTCAGTTTCATCCCGACAGCGAAATCGTTTCGGCCGCTCGATTCCTGATCAACAGCTTTTTAGTCAGTTGGTCCAAGGAAACGGATCCCGCCGAAGTACGCGCCGCATTGTTTGAATACAGCGCTCAAGATATTGACGAACGAGGGAGTCGAATTCAGCGGATTGCCGCGTTGCCGGATCGCCAAGGCGTTGACGCTCTGGTTCGCGTGGCTCGCTACGATCCGGAGCCCTCGCTCAACCGCCAAGCCGCTCTGGCGCTGATGCAGCAACCGATGAGCCCTAACGTGACGGAATGCCGGCGGCAGGCTGAAATGATCAGACAGGTGCTCGGCAAATCAGATCGACAGTCTTCGCAATGGTTGCGCGTGTATGCCCAAGATCTTCAGGATCAATCCTATTCAGTGGATCCCTGGCGAAAGCTGATCAAACAACAGCGCCGCGAAATCGATGCCAATACTTCGCAGCAGACCACTCGAGCGTCGGTGTTGTCACTGGTGCGAACCTGCGCGGGACGCGCCGCCGAAATGGGCGAGCGGGATGAAGCGATTTCGATTTCGAATCAGAACATCGATCTTATTCCACCGACGACACGCGATTTGGTCGAAGCCTGCAATTGGGCCAGCGACACACGGTTGCACGAATTTGTACTGGAATTGCAACAAGCAAACTCGCGACTGTTTTCTGGGCATCCTCGTTTGCTTTACGGAGCCGCCGAGGCAAAGTTGGTTGGTGGGAACGATGCGGAGGCGGACAAACTGGCGACGCAGGCGTTGGCGATTCGGGCTTTCCCAAAAACAGAGAAGGACAAAGAAAAACTGTCCGATGATGATATCGACGGCATCGCGCAGGCACACCTGTTACTCGCCCAGGAGCTGCTTGAACGCGGACTGTTTGACTGGGCCGAGGGAGAGTATCAATCGATCCTGGACGGTGTTGAAGTGACGTCCGTTACCGGTGCTCGAACACGGCGTTACATGTCCGAAATGATCGGCGAACTTCTGCGTCACAAAGATGCCATTGCGATCTTGGAACCTTTGGTGGATCGGGTGCGCAAAGACGACCTGCTTCGCAAGCGACTCAATGCAAGTTACGTCCGACTGGCATTTATGGAAGGTAAGCTGGAGTTTCATCGTGCAATGGTCGCCAAAGGGGACGGCCAGATGGAACAGGCGCGGCTGCTGTTGAAGCAATCCTTTGATACCTACCCCGATAACGTGGATGTTCTGATCGAAATGTATCGGACCGAAGGAGACGAGGATTGGAAGGGGATGGTCGAGCGATTGGTCCGCTTCCGAACCCAACAAGTTGATGCGAGCGTCAGAGAGAAAGAAAATCTTCACAGACGATTTGGGAAACAACTGGGGTCGACGGAGCTTCTCTCGCAGTACCTAAACGAATACGCTTGGTTGGTTTCCAACACGACGGGCGATTACGAAAAAGCACTTGCAGCCAGCAAACGATCGCTGGAGCTGATGCCCGATGATGCTGCCATGTTGGATACCCTTGCACGATGCTATCTGGCGCTGGGGCGGTATGAGGAAGCGGCCGAAGCTCAGCAGCGTGCGTTGGATTTGATGCCTCATTCGCCTCCCATGGTGCGTCAGATGAAAGAAATTCAATCCCTTCTGGAATAGCTCGCTCTGCGTCGGTCGCTTTGCTGTCAGCCATTTCTCTTGTGACGAAACACTCTCCTCCATGCCACCGATCTTGTCTCATTTAAATCGACGCTGCTGTTCCGCCATTTTTGTTGCCTGCGTTGTGTCGGGCACTTTGATTGCCGAAGACTGGCGTCGCTGGCGTGGTCCTACACTGGATAATCATGCGCCGAATTCCGCGGTCGATGCGGTTCCGCTTACCTGGAGTGAATCCGAAAACCTGCTTTGGCGACAGCCCGTTCCCGGCCAAGGTCATGCGACGCCGATTGTGGTCGACGATGCCATCTTTGTACTGACCCACGAACCGGCCGCAGGAACGATCTCGCTGCTGAAATATCGTCTGGGTGATGGCAGTCCGATTGGAAAGGTCGCGCTGCACCAGGGCGTGGTGCCGCCGAGATACTTGCACAAAAAGAACACCTGCGCATCAAGCACTCCGTCCAGCGATGGAAACACTGTTTTCGTGGTCGCTGAAGTAAATCAAGCAATCGTCGCCACGGCGATTTCCACGGCGGGCAAGATTCTTTGGCAAACTCCCGTCGCTCCGTATCGAGCCGGCAAAGGGTGGTTTGGATTTGGATCGTCACTGCTATTGCTTGACGATTCGATCGTCATTGCGGTGGATGTCGACAATGACGATCGAGGTTTGTTTTGCTTGTCCAAGAAAACGGGGAAGCAAATTTGGAAGGCGCCGCGTCCGGTCACGGCAAGTTACGGCACTCCCATCCTGGCGAAGCTCAACGGCACGCCGCAGATTTTGATGAGTGGAGGCTACCAAGTCACGTCATACCAACCCAAAACGGGCCGGCCTCTTTGGAGCGTCGATGCGACCAGCCGAACAACTTGTGCGACGATGGTCTGGAGTAACGACATGGTTTTTGTAAGCGGTAGCTACCCCGATCCAGGGACGTATGGAATCAGCCTGGCGGGAAAGTCGGCCAAGGTTGCTTGGGACAACAAAGTCAAATGCTACGAACAATCGATGCTGATGGTCGGTGACTATTTGTATGGCATCGCGGACAACGGTGTCGCGTATTGCTGGCGCTCAGCTGATGGACAGGAAATGTGGAAACAGCGTTTGCAGGGACCATTTAGCGCTTCGCCCTTGTTGATAGGTGACCGGATTTACGCGTCCAACGAGCGCGGCAAAACCTACGTCTACCGAGCGTCGCCGGACGCCTTTGACCTGCTCTCTGAAAACAAGCTTGGCGACAGTTCCTTTGCTTCACCAATCTACGCCGGCGGCAAATTGATTTTGCGTCACGCGACTACCGGCGGCAATCAGCGCACCGAGTTCTTGGTTGGCATTGGCAAATAGAGTGGGAGGCGAGTGAGTCGTTTCCGCCAAGCCATTGATTCGCTGTGAAGCGGTGTCTAGCCAGCAGGTCGGACCGCTCGCGTTGCGATGAACGTCGCGATCTTTTCTGACAAGGGATCATCGCCGCCCCAGCGGTCTTCCATCAGATCGGTCAGCTGAAATCCTGCTTCGAGCTGCCCACCGAGCAGGTCGGCTAACGTATGTCCAAAATCGATCGGCCTTTCGGGGCCAAGTGTTACGTCGCGTTCTTCGGCTGGCAAATCCAGGTCGCTGTACGGAATCTTGTGCTTGACGACGAATTCCCCGCGATCCATGGCCGGGGCGTCAAACAGGTAGTTGATCGGATTGATCACTCCGGCAACCAAGCGGCCGCCGTTCTTGAGCACACGAAATGCTTCTCGCCAGACAGGCAGTACGTCCGGGCAAAAGTTGGTCGAGCAAGGGTTGATGATTAGATCGAATGTTTGATCTGCAAAACAACTCAGGTCACGCATGTCGCCGATAACCGTGTCGATGGCAAGATTGTTTTCGTCAGCGACACGGGTGTCGATGGCCAGTTGTTGTTCGCTCAAGTCAAACACGGTCACGTTCGCTCCCGCCGCCGCCAATATGGGGCCCTGGTGTCCGCCGCCGCCGGCCAAGCAAAGCACGTTTTGGTTTGCGACGTCGCCGATCCATTCTCTAGGAATTGGCTGCGTGCCCGTCAATCGAATCGACCAATCGCCCATGCGGGCCGCCTGAATCGTCGCAGCATCAACAGGTCCAAACCACCGTGCTTTGGAAGTGGCGATGTTGTTCCAGGCGACACGGTTAAATTCTGTTTCGTCGATCGTACTGACCTTAAGGGGAAAGTCGTTGTGCTAAACACCAAATTCAATCACTGCACGCCCGAGTATTGATCAACACCCATTTCGATCTCCCACTGCGCAAGCTTGGATCGCAACGCGTCAACTCGCTCTGTCTCTAAGTCCGAAAGATCGTTTGCTTCGCTACTGTCGACAGCGATATTGAACAGATCGAGCCTGCCGCTTCGATAGGCCAGTAGTTTCCAGTCGCCGTCGCGAACGGACGCGTAGAGGTCTTGGTACGCCCGATAGCCAAAGATTGGTTTGCCGCGATCCAGCGTGCTGTTATTGTGAATGGTCGGAACCAACGAAACTCCATCCAAGTTTTCATGCCGAGTTGGATTCCCACCCGCCATCTGAACGAATGTGGGGAACAGGTCGGTTGATTGCACAATGCTGTGGTTCTTTGAATTCGGCTTTGTCACGCCTGGCCAATGCACGATCAGCGGCACTCTGGCACCGCCTTCGCAAAGCGTGTCGATTCGCTTGGTGCCGCGGAACGGTGGGTTCGCGTACCAGCTACCTTGATCCGACAGAAAGATCACGATCGTGTCTTTTGCGATTCCTTTCTCGTCAATGGCGGTGCGGATGCGGCCCACTGATTCGTCAACCGCTTTGATCTGGGCTGCGTAGATCGCGTCGGTTTTGGAGTACCCTAAAGACAAAAAGTGCTGGAGCAAATCGTCACGCCCGACCGGTGGTCGATGGACATTGTAGTACCACATCGAAATCATAAACGGTTGGTCGCCATCGTACTTGCGTATAAAGTCGACCGTTTCGTCGGTCAATCTGTCCGTTAAATAGCCTCCTTTTTCATCCCCCAGCACATCGGAGTTTTTGAAAAACGGTGGCAGGTAACTCTTGGGGTGTCCGGCATTGGTCGTCCCGATTTGTCGATCAAACCCTTGCTCGATCGGGTGATACGCTTCGTGTCCCAGATGCCATTTGCCGACAAACAAACTGTAGTAATCGTATGCACTTAAGGCTTCGGCGTACGTTGTGTATTCCAGCTTCAGCCAATTCGGGCAGGGGAACTTTGCCGGGTCGGTGTCCCAAAGATTGAACTCCTTGTTGGTACGTCCGAATTTGTCAAAGCCGTTTTGGGCGTCGTTCGGAATGTGCCTGACAAATTTCATTCGCGCGGGATGCAGGCCCGTCACCAGCGTGGCACGACTCGGGCTGCAAGTCGGCGATGCGATGTAGCACTGTTCAAAACTTAGTGATTCAGCGGCCAGCTGATCGATGTGGGGTGTTTCAAATTTGTCGTTCCGAAACCCGACATCGGTCCATCCCAAATCATCGACAAACAGCAAAACGATATTGGGTTGTTCGGCCGCAAACACGTCGCCACACCAGCCTGCGCAAAGCAACGCGAGAACGGCAAGAAGTTCTTTGGAGAATCGATTCATCGCAGCGTCTACTTGATCGGGAGTTTGCTCGGTAACTGTGCGGCCACCTAGCTTTGAACGGGCCTATGTCGCAATTCAGTTTTTGTCGTGAATGCCAAGTTCAGTCTCCCACCATTTCAAATAGTCGGCATCCGAAATGTCGGGATCGAGTCCTCGGCTCTTCATTTTGTTGACATACCATTTTCGTTTGCTGGCCATCAGCTTTTTCATGTCCACGAACGTGCTCTCATCAATTCGTCCATGGTCGTCTGACGAGACGATCCACTTATCGACCGTCGACCGAAGTTTTGCGAGTGCGGAGGCGTGCTGAGGATCGCTTGCCAAGTTGTTCATCTCGAACGGGTCCGCCTTCAAGTCGTACAGTTCTTCTTCTGGCCGGGTCTGCGCCATGAACGGTGAATCCCATTTGCCTTCGGCGTGCAAAACTTTCATTACGGTTTCGACTGGGTACGACAACTTCTTGTAGCTACTCCGTTGCATGTACGGCAGTTCGGGGTGAAAGTTGCGAATGTATTTCAGGTCCTTTGTCCGTGCACTTCGGATTCGGTCCGGAGCGTCACCGCAACGGTCCCGGGCTGCAAAAAGAATCTCATGCCCAGTCCAATCAGCGGCGAGCAAATCGACCCCGGGTAGCTTGGGGATTTCTGCGCCAGCGACCGCCAGGGTTGTCGGCATCAGGTCCAGTAGCGATGTCAGCTGGTCCTTTACCGCTCCTGCCCCGACTCTGCCGGGCCAGCGAATAATCAAAGGCACGTGCAAACCACCTTCGTAAAGCCATTGTTTGCCGCGTACGTGCGGGCGGCCGTGGTCCCCGAAGAACATCACGATCGTGTTGTCGGACAGGCCTTCCGCATCCAGTCGGTCCAAGATTGCACCGACCTTACGATCCAGGGCTTCGATGCTGGCCATGTAGTTGGACCAGTCCGCTCGCGTGACCGGATGGTCGGGGTAGTACGGTGGAATCGGAGCGTCGTTGTATTCTTTGTCACGCGAAATGAACTGTCGATGCGGTTCTTTGATCTGGATTTGAGCAAAAAACGGCTGGTCCTTGGGGCGCTGGGACCAATCGATGCCGTCGAAAAATTCGCTTGATTTGTAGACGAAATTGAGATGCGATTTGGCCGTCTTGCGGTCGTCAGCGATGCCGCGGCCATTGCAAACAAAGTAGCCCGCCTTTTGCATCAGCCCGGTCACGGTCGGTGTGCTATCGGGCAACTCGGGTTTGACGCGCGTGTCGTGGTGGTGCCCACCGACGGTCGTCTGGTACTGGCCCGTCTGAAACGCGGTTCGCGACGCCGAGCATACCGGCGCGGTGGAAAACGCGCGGGTGTATCGAGTTCCCGCAGTAGCAAGCCGGTCAATGTTGGGTGTATGGACTCCGGGATAACCGTAGCAGCTCAGCTCGGGGCTAAGATCGTCGGAGATGATCCAGACTACGTTCGGCTGTGCGGCGACCGCTGAGGAATGAAAGCCGGCGAGAACCATCATGACGCTGCTGGCGAACACGAAAAAGGCTAGGCGATAGGGAGCGAGGAAATGATTCATCGGAGTGCAGAGACGTGCTTGTGATCTTGAATGAAGGAAATGTTCGAGCGGTCGCTGGTTTGTTCGATTTGTAACCGACGGTCAGATCCAGCTGCGGCCATACGGATGCTTTTCTGGGTTTAGCACCGTTGGAAATCGACCGGCCAAAACCGGTTGCTTAGTTGGTTGCCGGATTGGGCACGATTGGGATTAGTACTTTCCGTTGGTTCCAAACATCGTCTTCTTTGACGGTCGGGGACGAATTCGCACACTGTGATCGGGTTCTCCGGTGACGCGGTCAAATTCGTCAGGCGTCCGGCGACTGGGTAAATAATCGCCTGTGCGAGTGGTCCAGTCTTCGAGAGCTTTGGTGAGGAGTTTTCGAGTAGAAGCGTAAGCTGGGTCATCGATACGGTTTCGCAGTTCTCCCGGGTCGCGGGCCAAGTCGAATAGTTCCCACTTGGGGCGTGGTGACCTGAAACAAGCTTTCTGTTGCTCGCTAAGCTTTCCGTCGCGATTAAGCCGGAGCATGTCCTGCCAGCTGAGTCCTCGGCCTGCATCGGCCGACGGGGTGGATGCCAAATCCGGATAGTCATTGCGGATCAGTTTGAATTGGGACGTCATCACGCAACGCCCGTGGTCTTCGTAGTCGTGCCAATGATCTTCGGCAAACGCATAGTCACGGTGAGTCCGGCCAGGGTGTGTCAGGATGTCGGCAAAGCTGCTGCCTTCATTGGCGATCGAATCGACATCGACGCCGGCGAGTTCCAAAAAGGTCGCACCAATATCGACGGCGCTGACAAGTGCTTCTGTGTTTTCACCCGCCTTGACCTTGGCTGGCCAACGCACAATCCAGGGCGTGCGAATTCCTCCGTCATACAACGTCGTTTTGTCACGAGGAAATGGGCGGCCGTTGTCGCTGATGAAAAGAATCATCGTATTGTCGTCGGCATTCTGTTCTTTCAGTTTAGCAACGACTTTACCGACGTTGGTATCGAGTCGACCGATCTCGTCGTAGTACAGACGCAGGTCTTCGCGGACGTCAGCGGTGTCGGGTAGGTGCGGCGGAACAATGACATCGTCGACTGTGTGTGGAGGGTCCAGCGCTCCTTCGGTGTACTCGCGATGCGGATCCAACGCGGCCAACCAAAGCATGAATGGCTTGTCCCGCGGACGTTGGTCGATGGCGTTCTCCCAGTCTTCGCATCCGCTGGGTTGAGCGGCGACCATTTTTGCGGGCTCGCCATTTTTTCCCGAAGGCAACACAAATCCGGCGGTGGAAGCTTCGTAGATCCGATCAAAATGTCCCTTCACTGCATCGCCAAGATGCCACTTGCCTGCCGCAGCGGTGTAGTAACCGGATCGTTTCAATTCGCCTGCAAACGTTTTTGAATTCTCCGGCAACGGCCAATGCAATTGTTCTGCGCCGGTGTTGTGCGGATATTTGCCCGTCAAGATGCTCGACCGAGATGGGCTGCAGGAATTGGTGGTCAGATACGCGTGTTCGAAACACAGTCCTTCCTTGGCCAAGCGATCAATGTTGGGCGTTCGAATTGCGGGATGTCCGTAAGCCCCACAGTCATCCCAGTTCATATCGTCCGCGATGATCAGCACCAAGTTCGGCCGTGCCTGCCTGTTCGCTTGGTTGGGAGCGGGGTTCTGTGCGTGGGAAATATTTGCGAATGCCACGCAAACAAAAAGCAGTAGCAAGCTGAAATAGCGGGTTGGCATGATGGCTCTTAAGTCGTTTGGTAAAGCAAAGGTGACATGAATCTTAATAGAAACGCCAACGCCATGCTGTTGTCGGTGGCCGATATCACGCGTGGCCGGTTTACTTCTGGATGCTCCGGCTAAAGGTTCAATCTGCTGGCTACTCGCTGATGCATCAACGTTTCTTACTGCGAACGACCAGGGTTTCGCGGGCCGGATCATAGCGGGAGTTTTCAGTTGGCACCTGCGCACCGGTAGACTGCAGCCATGCTTCCAATTTGCCCTGCAACTTGCTGCAAAGTTTGGGACGTTTGCCGGATAGATCGACCTGTTCAGCGATGTCTTGATCCAAATCATAGAGCCGGCAGCTTTGGTCTTCGTAGAATTTGATCAAGCGGTAGTTGCCCGATCGGATCGCGCTGTACGGGCCGTCACCGCCCGCGTGGTAATGCGGATAGTGCCAAAATAAATCGCGGTCGTATGTCTCGGCAACATTTTTCAGGAGTGGCACCAATGTCTGGCCGTCGCGTAATTTGGTGTCATCAACGTCGACGCCAGCGATATCGCATAGAGTCCAGAAGAGATCCGTTGTGATCACGGGTTCGTCGCAGACGGTTTGAGGCGTCGTCACGTTGGGCCAGTATGCTATCGCGGGCACTCGGACACCGCCTTCGTAGGCTGATCCCTTGCCGCGGCGCAGCGGCAGATTTTCGGTGAATCGATCATGTTTGCCGTTGCGTTGTGTTAGTCCACCGTTGTCGCTGAAGAAGAGGACGACGGTGTTGTCACTGATTGCATTGGACTCCAAGCAGGCGAGGACTCGGCCAACGCTTTGGTCCAAACTGGCGACCATCGCGGCATAGTGGGCATTGTCGTGCAGAAGTTTTTGATCGGTTGATTTCGAATCGATCTTCTTTTGAAACGAATTCACCAAGTCCTTGCGTCCTTGGATCGGTGTGTGCGGGACGTTGTAGGCAAAGTACAAGAAAAACGGATCTTCCTTTGACGCGTCAATAAATTCACAAGCGCGGTCGGTCAATACATCGGTCAGGTAGGCCGGCTTAGACTCGCCGTCGGACTGTTCCTTCAGAAGGTACCCTTTGGAGTCTTGGGGGCGTTCGTACGAATAGTCAAAACCTTGGTCGATGGGCCGCGTTCCGTTGATTTCAGTCCCTTGCCCGCTCAGATGCCATTTCCCGACGTGCCCCGTGCGATAGCCTTTCTGCTTTAGCAGTTCCGCGATCGTTACTTCGTGTCCCGACAGTCGTTTGGTCCAGTCTGGAATTTTCAGCTTTGCGAACGGCCGGTTTTGGCCAGCGATGAAATCTGTCAGGTGCAATCTCGCGGGTGATTTTCCCGTCATGATCGATGCACGCGTAGGCGAGCAAACTGTGCAAGCCGAATACGCATTGGTGAATTTGACGCCGCGCTGTGCCATTGCGTCTAGGTTCGGTGTCTCGTACAAGTCGCTTCCAAAGCAACCGAGTCCAGTCCAGCCCAGGTCGTCAGCTAGGAGCAGAATGATGTTGGCAGGTCGCTGGGGGGCTGACTCAGAGGCGATTGATAGCGACGGCAAAACGGTAAACACGCCGGCGATGACAAGCAGCGTGCTAACAACGTTGCGGCGAAGCGGAGCCGTGTAGCGCTGATTGTCGATGTTCAGAATATTGATGGCTGGACTCGCTTGCGTATGACACAGAGATGACGGCTTTGGGGATCACGACCAAACAGTCACGACTCAGAAACAACATCATACAACGCGAGCGACGTCCGGTTAGCCAACCCCTTCGGCAATTCGCTTGGCGATTTCCAAAGCCTGTTCGTGCGAATCAATTTCACCGTCCAGTTGTGCTCGACGAGTCTCCGTCAAGATTTCGCGGAACAGGGGACCGGCCTGGAATTGATACCGGTGGAGATCGTTTCCAGTCAGCAAAGGCGTTGGATCGCGTTTCTCCTTGGGCCATTGCAGGGCGGCGTGTGCAATTTTGACGGCTTCGTTTGGTAGTTCTTCGGCAGCGATGATTGCGTCAGCGACGTTCAGAATTTCGCCAATGTCACGGTCGATCAAGATCGGCTGAATCTTGCTCCAAGGCCAGGAAAGGGACTGCACGATGCCGCGTGCATGCGTTAGTGCCGAAGCCGTTTGGCGTTTTTCTTCGTTGGAGAGTTTCCAACGCGATGCAATCTGTCCAATGGCTTTGTCCGGTGCGGTGTGTCTTTTTGATTGTTGCGCATCCGCCTGCGGTGTCGCTGCCTGCTGGGCGATCATCAGGCACGCCAGCGATGAAGGAAAGTCGCGGATTGCAAGAGCGTCCAAGTAACGTTCGATGCGATCCATGTCCACGTCAGAGATCCCGGGCAAAATTTCGTTTAACAGTCCGCAGTCATTCAGCCACTGGATTCCTTTGGCAGCGTGCGGCGAGCAAAGCACCTTTCGCATCTCCGCTCCGATCCGTTCTCCACTGACAACTGAGATTTCGCTGCCGAACTGTTGAATCGCCGCTTGTGTTGCTTCCTCGATTCGGAAATTCAGGGTCGTCGCGAACCGCACCGCTCGCAGCATCCGCAATTTATCTTCTTTGAAACGATCCAGCGGGTCCCCGATGGTCCGCAGGGTTCCTGATTGCAGGTCGCTTGCGCCGTCGACGAAATCGATCACTTTGCGACTGGCCAGGTCGTAGAACATGCCGTTGATGGTGAAGTCACGGCGCAGGGCGTCTTCTTCGGCAGTTCCGTAGCGAACCGAATCGGGGCGGCGACCATCGGAGTATTCGCCGTCACTGCGAAACGTCGCGACTTCCGTGGGCGGAATCGCGTCGGACAACTTGTTTCGGTCTGCTTTGGGCGGCAAAACTGCAATGACGCCAAACGAGGCACCGAACGCTAGTGTTCGGCGTTTTCCAAAAATCTCGCGAACGGATTCTGGCGTCGCGTTGGTCGCCACATCAAAGTCCTTAGGGACTCGGCCCAGCATCGCATCTCGAACGCACCCACCAGCAAGGTAGGCCACAAACCCAGCGTTGGTCAGCGTCGAAATCACTCGAACCGACTCCGCTGCCGCATCGCTCGAAAACAGCTTCGCTTCGTTCGGAAGTTTGTGTTGGTGATCGTTACTCACTGGAGGTGGATTCCGAAGCGAAAAATTGAAAAGATAGCAGCCGTGCGATTCGAAACCGCGATTGTGGTAACGCTTCTTGTAGGTTACAAGGCACCATTATGAACCTTGGCAATTCATCCTCCGACGACTCTTCTCTGAAACGCGACCAATCGCACGTCGATTCGCCGTCGCTGGGGCAATCCCGGCCTTCGACTCGCCGCAAACGCGGTGTGGTTGGCGTCATCATACGCGAGCAACGTTTGTGCATCATCCGCCGCTCCCTCACGGTGACAGCTCCCGGCTGCTTGTGCTTGCCGGGAGGCGGCATCGAAAAGGGAGAGACAGAAGCCGAGGCGTTAGTTCGCGAGATGCAAGAAGAACTGGCCATCGATGTGACTCCGGTTCGACGCTGTTGGCGAAGTGTGACTTCCTGGGGCACGAACCTGGCTTGGTGGTTGGCGGATCTAGATCCTTCGGTCCAGCCCGTTGCCAACCCTGCCGAAGTGGCAGAGATCCACTGGATGACTCGCGATCAAATCCGTTCTGCCGACGGAATGCTGGCAAGTTTGCCTGCGTTTATGAATGCCCTGGATGGCGGCGACGTTGATTTGACGCTGTAGACGGCGGGGCTGAGTCGACGCTCTAAGAACTTGACGCTCTAAGAACTTGACGCTCTAAGAATTTGACGCTCTGAGATTGACGCTCAACGAAAACGTCACTTAGATCATGATCGCGCGGCTGTAGCTGAACAGGAACAGCCCCAGATGCAGCAGCAGGCAGACGGCAGCCAAAGTCTTTCGTGGTGAATACATACCAAAGATCGATAACGCGCACCCAAGTGCTGCGATCAGGGTTCCGCCACCGGGGAACCACCAGCTGGCCGCGATCGCAAAGGCCAGGACCATCACAGCTGCGGCGACGGCGCCAATTGCGGTGTATTTCAGCGGACCCACGTCGTACATGAGTTCCGGTTGCGAATCGTTTGAATCGGGGAGGAAATCGTCCCAGAGATCGCTCGGTTCCGAGGCAAACGGTGAACCGACGCGAACTTCTTTTCCCGTACTGGCAAACGGATTGCCACTTTGCTGCGTATGCTGCGAAGCGTCTTGGTCGTCCGGGAGAACGGCGTCCGCGGTAGCTTGCGGCGGGACTTTGGGATCTCTGTCGGACCGGCTTGCGGAATCATCAACCGGATTTGCCGCAGCCGTATCATCTACCACTTTGGCAAGGATCGGAATTTCGTCGTCGGGCGGTTGATTTGCGGTATGACTCATCGTTGTCTCGTGGTGTCATCCAATTGAGAATCGCACGTGATGGGGGTTACGCAAAACTTTAGCAGAAAGGTCTCTGCGATAATTGATTCTGGCGAGCACAAATGTTGCCAAGTGTGGCCACTGACAGCTAATATAAAGGAGTCGCTTGTCGTCCGGCTCAATATAGACGGCTTTCCGATCCCTCGAGCAGCTCTCAAGCTCGCTTCACGGAAAAATGCGACTTGCACGGCATCGAAAAAGTGCGGGTCGCCGGAGGTTGGTTGCTGGCGCCCTCAGTGACTTGGGAGACGAATGATGAACCAGTGATGACATTGCGCGACCATCTGATCAAAAGTGTAGAGATAGAAAGCTAACGGCATGACAAAACGATTTGTGGGTTTCGGTTCTTTTTGCAGTGGATTGTTTTCGTTGGGATTCGCCTTAGCGATTGGATTCATTGCGGTCAGCCAGTCGGCGTTGGCCATCGATTTGGATTCTGCCAAGCCGCTTGAGCCGGAGATCAGCGAAGCGTCCGACGAAGCCGCGCAATCTGCGGCAGGCATCAAAGTTCCCGAGGGTTGGGACATCTCGGTGTTTGCTGCCGAACCGGATGTTGCCAACGTGGTGGCGTTTGATATCGATCTCCGCGGTCGTATCTTTGCCTGCGAATCGTTTCGGCAGAACCGGGGCGTCACTGACAACCGTGGCCACGACGAGAAGTGGTTGCTAGCTGACTTGTCGGCCAAAACCGTTCAGGATCGAATCGATTACCACAAACGATTGCTCGGTGAAGCCGCGATTACGTATGCACAACACGACGATCGCATTCGCCGTTTGACGGATTCCAATGGCGACGGTGTGGTGGACGAAAGCCATGTCGTGGCGGACGGTTTTAACCACATCGAAGAAGGCACCGGCGCAGGCGTGTTGGTGCGTGGCAATGACATCTACTACACGTGCATTCCAAGACTGTGGAAACTGGTCGACAAAGACGACGACGGCAAAGCTGACGAACGAGTGGTGCTGTCAAATGGCTACGGTGTTCGCGTTGCTTTTCGTGGGCACGACATGCACGGACTGATCATTGGTCATGATGGGCGACTTTACTTTAGCATTGGCGATCGCGGCTACCACGTGATCACCAAAGACGGCAAGCTGTTTGCCGACCCGGCGGTGGGCGCGGTGTTTCGCTGCGAATTGGATGGCACCAATTTGGAAGTGTTCGCCAATGGTTTGCGCAATCCGCAAGAGTTGGCATTCAATGATGTCGGCGACCTGTTTTCCGTTGACAACAACAGTGACAGTGGCGACCAGGCACGCATCGTGCACATTCTGCAGGGCGGTGATACTGGATGGCGAATGTACTACCAGTATCTGCCGGACCGTGGCCCATTCAATCAAGAGAAAATCTGGGAACCGTTTCACAACGAACAGCCCGCGTACATCGTTCCGCCGATCGCAAACTTTACGGACGGCCCAAGCGGATTTGCGTTTTATCCCGGAACAGGTTTTGGCGATCAGCTGAAAGACAAGTTTCTGATTTGCGATTTCCGCGGTGGACCTAGCAACAGCGGTATCCGATCGTTTGATTTGCAGCCCGATGGCGCGTTTTACCAACTTGGTGAAGACGACCAGCCCATTTGGACGTGTCTGGCAACCGACCTCGCGTTTGGACCCGATGGAGCGTTGTATGTCAGCGATTGGGTCGATGGATGGGAGGGGCTCGGCAAAGGACGGATTTATCGTCTGACGGATCCTGAGCATATCAACAGTGATATAGTCCGCGATGTTCAAGAACGACTGCAGTGCGACTGGGACGCACGAAGCAATGAATCGCTCTTGGGGGATTTGCAACACGCAGATCGACGCGTGCGATTGGAAGCCCAATGGCAATTGGCAAAGCGAGACGAGATCGATGCTTTGGCACTCGTGTTGACGCAGAAAGATCTGCCCCGAGTAGCCCGCCTGCATGCGATTTGGGGACTGGACCAAATTCAACGACGTCTGGAGCAAGACAACACGCTGAAGTTTGTTCGCCCTTTGTTGAAGGACAAAGATGCTTACATTCGATCTGCAGCAGCCAAATTTGCTGGCGAGCGTGGAGACAAAGCGGCAGTGGCGGATTTGCGTTTGCTGTTGAAAGATGCTTCGGCGCGAGCCAACTATTTTGCCACCATCGCACTGGGGCAATTGAAAGATTCTGAATCGACGCCCAGTGTCGTGAAAATTCTGGCTGACAATAAGAACGAAGACCCGGCACTGCGGCACGCGGGCGTGATGTTTTTGACATCGTCGGCCAAGCCCACCGAGATCACTGCCTTAAAGACGCATCCAAGTTCCGCTGTTCGCCGTGCCGCTGTGGTGGCACTGCGACGGACCAAGAGCGAATTGGTGGCGGAGTTTCTTAGTGACGGCAATTCTTTGGTCAAAGCCGAAGCCGCACGAGCGATTCACGATGTGCCGATCTTGGTCGCAATGCCAAAACTGGCTCAGGGCCTACAGAGCGAAGCGACAGACCTGGCGTTCATTCGTCGAGCACTTAACGCCAACTACCGAATCGGTGACGCCGACTCCGCCGACCGGATCGCCCAGTACGCGGCCAATGCGGGCGCGCCGATCGACATGCGAGTCGAAGCATTGGACATGTTGGCCGATTGGGTAAAACCAGATCCTCGCGACCGTGTCATCAATGACTTTCGTCCGCTTGATCCGCGCGATGTCAATTTGGCCGTGACTGCGTTGTCCAAACGCATCGATTCGCTGATGATCACCGATTCAAATGTCCGCGAAAAAATGATCGATGTTGCGTCTCGTTTGGGGATCAAGCGGATTGCACCCGAGCTGGCCAAGCGATTTATAGATGAAGCGCAAGAAGCTTCGGATCGAGCCAATTCCCTGGCGGCGCTGGCACGGCTTGATGCTGTGCGAGCAGTTACGTTGGCTCGCGGCGTCAAACTGACTGATGATGCACTTCTGGTGACCACAGCGATACAAACGCTGTCCAATTTGGACAAAGCCAAATCGCTTCCGACAGTGATCCAGGCAACCAAAAGCCGCGATATGCGAGTTCGGCAGTTGGCTTGGGATTTGTTGGCCAAGTCAAAAGACGATTCGGCCGTCAAGGAGATTCGGAAAGCGGTCCAAGATTACTTGGACGGATCGCTGCCCAGCGACGTGCATTTGAATGTACTGGAGGCTGCGGACGGCAAGTTGACGGAAGAGTTGAATCAAGCCGTTGGCGATCACCAAACGATGTTGGCATCCGCCAACCCCTTGGCCAAATGGTGGACGTCGTTGGAGGGTGGCAATGTCGAAAAAGGCGGAAAGCTCTTTTTCGGAAAAACCGAATTGTCATGTGTTCGGTGCCACAAAGTCGATCGCGCTGGCGGTGAAGTCGGACCGAAGCTGACCATCATCGGCAAAGAGAAAGATCGGCGTTATTTGTTGGAAGCGATTTGTTTGCCGAATGCGCAGATCGCCAAAGGGTTTGAAACCGCGGTGATTGCCGATGCCGATGGTGCAGTGGTGACGGGTATCGTTCGCAGTGAGACCGATGACTTTGTCGAACTGCTGCTCGCTGATGGTTCGCAAGTTCGGATTGAACAAGACGATATCGAAGCAAGGCGGAAAGGCAATTCATCGATGCCAGACGATCTGACCAAGCACATGACCGCTCGCGAGCTTCGTGATTTGGTCGCGTACTTGGCCAGTCTGAAAGTCGACCCGCGCGGAGCCGAAGATGTCGAATAATCCGCTGGTAGCGGTTGTCGCCGTTGCGTTTGCGTAAGAATGCCGCGCTGCTTTCTGTTTGGGGGGCAATGTCGAGTAGCAACATTCCCTATCAATAGCGTCTTTGGCGTCCGCTAATGCCGGGGAATCTCCGGATTGGGGGGGAACCCGCCCGAAAAATCTCGTTCAGCACCTCTCGTCAGGTAGCGTGACCTAGAGTTGGTTGATCGGTATCAGTTCGCACGGGTATCGATTCGCAGCAGTGCCGTGTTCGCTTGGCGATCCGGCTGTCTTTGATGACAGGAACGGCCCACTGTTCAGCGTCGATCTGTACCCAAACGACTTCTTCGGCCGGTTTTCTGAGCCGCAAGAATTTCATTGTGATGAATTGCCAAACGCTAGCTCAACGCATTTCGGAACTGCAACCAGAACTGTCACCCGCCGACGTGGCGCGACTTTGTTTGTTGATCCTGACCCAAACACCCGACGTCGATTCGCTTGCCGCCGATGACGTGCTGATGAAGGCTTGGAGAAACGCAAGCTTTCGCTTGGAAGCGGCCACGGATCAGCACTCAGCTGTTAGCATCGAACTAGACGAGATGTGTGGTGACGGACCGATTCAGTTCACGCCCGATCAACTCTGGATCCTGCTAAGAGCCGTCAAGGTTCAAAGCCAAATTTTGGAACTGTACACCGACGAAGCCGTCTTGGTGAAATAGTTCTGGCCCCATCGCTCTAGCAGTCATGATGTAGGTGGAGCTGGCGATTACGATCGTCCAACAATTCTTTTGCGCTGCCGGTCTGCCCATCGCCTTTTTGCAATTGTTCTTTGCAATCGGGCTCATTTTTGGACACCATCCGCGGCGTTTCTCTTTTGCTCGTTTCTTGAGCTTGTTGCAACCTGCCGTTGTCATTTGCCGTTTTGTGTCTTTCGACTACTTGGACGGACCTCGTGATCAGCGGTAGGATCTAGAATGCAATCTGGTCCCATGACAGCCAAATTTTGCTTGTCGACTCGGGGAAGTTTTCAGCTGAGTCAGGCCAGGTCTTTTGTGTCAAAGCGTTCGTTGTTGTTGCGAAATACTAGAAACCAATCCCAATCGCCCCGTTTCAAATTAATGGTCACCATGAAGCGAAGTAACGTCTTGTTTCCGCTCGCGATCTTGTTGTTCCCCGTCACGATGATCTTTGCGCAAGATAGTGGCGGAGAGAAAGTCTCCGGCATTGATCGATCGTTGTTTAGCGAAAAGGTCTCGCCGGGTGCGAATTTCTATCTGTATGCCAACGAAAAGTGGCTGAACGATACAGAGATTCCTGGCGACAAATCGAACTACGGCATTTTTACATTGCTCAATGACAAAACGCAGGAGCAAGTCAAATCGCTGATCGAAACCGCAGCAAAGACCAAAGCGGAATCGGACACTCCGGCTCAAAAAGTCGGCTCTCTCTACGGCAGTGTGTTGGATGTGTCGCAGCGTAACCAAGCCAAGACAGATCCCATCAATTCCATTTTGGCGATTGCCAGCAGTGTGACCAGCACGGACGAATTGGCTCCGGCGATGGGAAAACTGATTCGCAACGGCATCTACGGTCCGTTTGCATCCTATGTCTCGGTCGATGCACGTGCCAGTGATGAATACACGGTTTACGTCACGCAATCGGGGCTGACATTGCCCGACCGCGACTACTACTTGGAAGACGATGAGCGTTACGTCGAACTTCGCAAGCAATTGAAGGTTTACGTCGCGGACATGCTCAATGCTGCGGGCCATGATCATGCCGCGGAAGCAGCGGAGAAGGTCGTCGAAATCGAAACCAGAATCGCGAAATCCCAATGGTCAAAAACGCAGAATCGCGATCCCGAGGCGACTTACAACAAGAAGTCGTTTGCCGAAATGAGCGAACTGCTGGGGAGTTTTTCTTGGCAAACCTACGCTGACGCCGCCGGCTTGGCCAAACAAGATGCTTTCGTCGTTCGCCAACCTAGCTATTTCCGCGAACTGAGTGAAATGTTCGCCGACATCCCAGCGGAGCAATGGAGCGACTACCTGACGTTTAAAGTGATTGATTCGTACGCCAGTTCCCTTTCGGACACACTGGAGCGTCGACACTTTGATTTCCACAAGACAGCCGTAAGCGGTATTTCCGAGCAAGAGCCGATGTGGAAACGCGGTGTGAATACGACCGGCAGTGTGTTGGGCGAACTGGTGGGACAGTTGTACGTAAAAGAACACTTTAAACCGGCCGCGAAAGAACGAATGAACGAGCTGGTCGAGAATCTGAAGCGAGCTTTTGCACTACGCATCGAATCTCGTGATTGGATGGGAAAAGGAACTCAAAAGCAGGCACTCGAAAAACTGTCTAAGTTTACCACCAAGATTGCTTATCCCGACGAGTGGAAAGACTACAGCAAACTGAAGATCAAACAGGTGCCATTGGCGGTCAATGTCATTGCGTCATCCGAGTTTGAATACAATCGCGATCTGGACAAATTGGGCGGCCCGATTGATCGCAGCGAGTGGCACATGACGCCGCAGACCATCAACGCTTACTACAACCCCACGATGAACGAAATCGTATTTCCGGCCGCCATCCTGCAGCCTCCGTTTTTCAACATGGCTGCCGACGACGCGGCTAATTACGGTGCGATTGGTGCCGTGATCGGGCACGAGCTAAGCCACGGATTTGACGACAAAGGCAGCAAGTACGACGGCGATGGAAATTTGCGAAAGTGGTGGACCGAAGAGGACCGCAGCGAGTTTGAAAAACGTGCCGCTGGTTTGGTGCAGCAATACAACGCGTATGAACCCATCGCAGGGAACTTCGTCAACGGCGAATTGACGTTAGGCGAAAACATCGGCGACTTGGGCGGACTGAGTGTCGCCTACGCAGCGTACCGACTTTCGCTGGACGGCAACAAAGCTCCCGTGATTGATGGACTAACCGGCGACCAACGTTTCTTTTTGGGTTGGGCTCAAATTTGGCGCCGACTGTATCGTGAACGCGAATTACTGAAACGACTGGTCACCGATCCTCACAGTCCCAGCGAATATCGCGTCAACGGAATCGTTCGCAATATGGACGCCTGGTACAAAGCGTTCGGCATCGATTCCGATTCGGAGCTGTATTTGGAGCCCGCGCAGCGAGTGCGGATTTGGTAGCCGGTACAGCCAACGCCTGCTGATGCGGACGTTCATCCGCGTGGGCGTTACTTAGTCCAACTGCACTTAGTCCAACTGATCTGTCGCGATCACGTACGCCGTTGCATGAGTGCGACAGGCTCCCAGGCTAAGCAGCAGTTTTTCGACGCCGCTGTATTGGGAATACGCCAGGGCCGCACCGCCCAGCACGATTCGGGGGCCTTGCTCCAGCGATGTCACGATTTCGATATCGGTCCAGTGGACGCCTTGTTGTCGGCACTGCAGCGCTTTCATGGTGGCTTCCTTCGCCGCCCAGCGTGTCGCGAAATGTCTTGCTGCGTTCGCTTTCAGAATGCAGAATTCGATTTCGTGGGCCGTGTAGACTCGTTCCAGAAACTGTTCGCCATGCGTTTCGATCATCTTGGAAATGCGGACGCATTCGACGATTTCGGTTCCGATTCCGAGCACAGCCATGTTGATCAACCTGTTCGACGAAAAACTGAAGCGACTTGCCGCTGCAATGGACATGCCCACCGTCGAGGCATCCGGCACACCGCGAGCACAATCGGTGCGTTTCCAAATGCGGTGGTTCAGCAAAGAAAGCTTCCGATCGAAGCCGACTGTATTCTAACGCAATCCGCAGGCCGTCTGGGCTCGGCTCAATACGGTCGCAGCGACTTCTCTGGCTCGGTCGGCGCCGTCGCGCAACGTTTGGTGGACGTAATCTAAGTTGGATTCCAGTTCTGCACGTTTTTCTCGAGCGTCGGCAAAGTACTGCTCGCTGACTTCGGCAACCGCCTTTTTCACTTCGCCGTATCCAAAGCCACCTTGGCGATACTTGTCCGCCATCGCTTGCACATCCGATCCGCCTGCGAAGAGTCGATACAGCAGGAACAGGTGGTCCGTTTCGGGATCCTTGGGGTCTTCCATGGCACGCGAATCGGTCGTGATTCGCATGATCTGCTTGCGGATTTTTTTGACTTCGCCAAACAACGGTAGCGTGTTGTCGTAGCTCTTGCTCATCTTTTCGCCGTCCGTGCCGGGGACCTTGGCGCTATGATCAAGCGTCTGAGCTTTGGGCAAGACAAACGTTTCGCCAAACTGATGATTGAACTTCGTCGCGATGTCGCGGCAGACTTCGATATGTTGAACTTGGTCAGCACCGACGGGAACAATTTCGCTGTCGTAAGCCAAAATGTCGGCCGCTTGCAGCACCGGGTAAGTGAACAGTCCAGCGTCCGCAGAGAGCCCCTTGTCGACCTTTTCTTTGTAGGCAACGCAGCGTTGGAGCAACCCCATCGGAGTACCGCTCAGTAGCAGCCAGCACAGCTCGCTGACTTCGGGCACATGCGACTGCACGAACAGCGTTGCTTTGGCTGGATCCAGTCCCAGTGCCAACAGATCAATTGCGGCGTTCAAAGTGTTTTGACGCATCGCTTCGGCATCGCGCACGGTGGTCAGCGCATGCAAATCAGCGATGAAGTAAAACCCGTCGTTGGCTTCTTGCAGGTCGATGTACTGGCGGATCGCGCCAAAGAAGTTGCCCCAGTGAGGCCGGCCGGTGGGCTGAATGCCAGAGAGAACACGCATAGGTCAAAGTCTGTTGAGGGAAAAGAATTTGTGTTAGCGGCTGACGCTAGCCACGGGCATTAATTGGAGATGCCCAGTGCGTGCAGGGTTCAGGTCGCTTATTTTCAACGGCTTGAAAGGGCCCGTGCCTAATGCGAGCAGCTGACAAGTTTGCTGATCAAAGACTGCGTTCACGAACTAAGCGAAACGCACTTTGCCTTCGCCCGCAACGATCTTGCCGATCGGAAAACAGTCGACGCCTAGTTCTTGGATTTGATCTTTTACGCTGGCTGCGTAAAAATCGCTGACCACAATGGCCAGGCCCAGTCCCATGTTAAAGACGCGTCGCATTTCGCTGGTCTGAACGTCACCGGTTTTCTGAAGCCACTGGAAAATGTCCGGCAGTTGCCACGAATCAGGTTCGATCAACGCATCGACGTTTTTTGGCAAAATGCGATCCAGGTTTTCTTGGACGCCGCCGCCCGTGATGTGCGCGATGCCATGCAGCACTTGTTTGACGCGGTAGTGATTCTGGACTCCGCGAATGACCTTGGTGTAGATACGTGTGGGTTCCAAACACACATCGGCTAGCGTGCGGCCGCCGAATGGTTCGGGGGTCGCATCCCACGTCAGGCCAGCATCGTCGATGATCTTGCGAACCAAGCTGAACCCGTTGCTGTGCAGTCCATTGGACGCCAGCCCAAGCACAACGTCGCCTTGGCCGATCATCTTGCCGTCGATCAATTTTCGTTTCTCGACCACGCCGACTGCAAAGCCAGCCAAGTCGTAGTCGTCTTTACCGTACATGTCTGGCATGATGGCCGTTTCGCCACCGAGCAACGCCATGTCGCCGGCAACACAGCCGTCACTGATGCCTTGCACGATTTTTTCCAGTCTTGCTGGATCGTCTTTGCCCATGGCGACGTAGTCCAGAAAGAACAGGGGTTCACCGCCGGTGCAGAGCAGGTCATTGACACACATGCCGACCAAGTCGATTCCGACTGTTTCGTGGCGTCCGGTCAATTGCGCGATCTTGAGCTTGGTGCCGACGCCGTCCGTGCCGCTGATCAACACAGGTTCTTGGTAATTTCGCGAAAACAGTTTGCCGGCAAAATCCAGCTGAAAAAGTCCGGCAAAGCCACCGTCGCTGGGGATCACACGCGGACTGAACGTGCGATGCATCAACCGCGGCAGTCGGCTCATCGACTCGGCGTAAACGTCTAGATCGACGCCGGCATCTTTGTAGGTGGCAGCCATATTTGCAGGGAAAACAGTGCGGGTGGAAAAATTAACGCTGCGGTGGGTCCGCCAAAGTCGCCATTCTGGCCCGCAAACGCTATTGAGGGTAGGCGTCGTATTTTCTACGCGGGCTCTGCGGTGGTCGCTGTACGTCGGACCGTGGTCTTTCGGTATGCTTGGCCATCGGTTGGCGGCGGAATCCGCATTTAAACAGCTTAGCCGCTGGGTGAACATTGCGGGAATACCGCGAGGCTTGCCGAAAAAGTCACCGTTAATCATTAACCCTTCGCTTACTTGACTAGGAGGTTTCTCCGTTACCAATTCGCCAACTGTTGTGTTGCTTGGTGACCTAGTGTGTTTTCGCACAGGCGAGCGACGCCAGAAAGTCAATTGCTAAGGCAGGTGGTAGTGTTTTTCGTCAGGCGAACAGTGAACTGTTTTTCTGACAATGGAAAACCCAGCACCATTGCCAGCTAAAGACCCACTGTCGCGACGAATTGTCTCACGCACGCTCCTGAAGCGTTCGATGGAGACCATTCAGGACGGCCAGATGGCGAAATACTAACGATAGAGAGACCGACACGATGCTCATGCGACAGCCCTTTCCCAATCTGCAGTTTACTTACACGCCTCCATTTGGCCCTATCGTCCAGGAAAGCGGCGTCCAGTTTTCGGTTTTCAGCCGCAGCGCGACGGCGATGCGACTGCTGCTGTACAACAAAGTTGCTGACCGCGAGCCGGCCGAGATCATCGAATTTGATCGCGACTCGGATCGCTGGGGTGACGTTTGGAGTCTGCATGTTGCCGGCCTAAAACACGGTCAGCTGTATCACTTGCAAGCCAGCGGACCTTGGGATCCTGACAATGGGCACCGATTCGATTCGACAGCTCGTTTGATCGATCCGTACACGCAGGCCCTGGCCGGCGAATTCATGAAGAGCGATGACGGTGTAATTCGTCCACCCAAATGTGTCGTGATCAAAGACACGTTTGACTGGGACGGTGACCGACACATTCGTCGCGACATCAGCGAATCCGTCATCTACGAAATGCACGTTCGCGGTTTTACAAAAAGTAAAACGGCAAAGATCGATTCGGGCGGATCGTACTTGGGCGTGATCGAAAAAATCCCCTACCTGCAATCGCTGGGGATAACCGCAGTCGAATTGATGCCGGTCAACGAATTTCCGATCCGTGACATCTACGGCAAGAAACTCGATCGCCCTAACTACTGGGGCTACGACCCGATGGCGTTTTTCTCGCCTCACCGTGGCTACGCTCATGACAAAACGCCCGGCGCGCAGATCACTGAATTCAAACAGATGGTCAAAGCACTGCACGCCGCCGGGATCGAAGTGATCTTGGACGTGGTGTTTAACCACACCTGCGAAGGCAACGAGCAAGGTCCGACGCTTTCGTTCAAAGGCTTAGAAAACCAGGTCTACTACATTCTGAGCGAAGGCAAGCACTTCTCGAATTACTCAGGCTGTGGAAACACAATCAACGGCAACCACCCAGTCGTCCGCGAAATGATTTTTCACTGCTTGCGACACTGGGTCCACAATTTCCACATCGACGGTTTCCGATTCGATTTGGCCAGCATTTTAAGCCGCGACCGGAAAGGCAACTTGGTGCCCAATCCGCCCATGGTCGAATTGATTGCCGAAGACCCGTTGTTGGCAGACACGAAGATCATCGCCGAAGCTTGGGATGCCGCTGGTGCTTACCAGGTCGGTTCGTTCGGGAGCGCCCGTTGGGCCGAATGGAACGGACGGTATCGCGATGATGTTCGCGGATTCTGGCGCGGCGACGGCGGAACGTTGGGGGCACTTGCAACACGTTTGGCTGGTAGCAGTGACTTGTACGAACATTCCGGACGCCCTCCGTTTTGCAGCATCAATTTCATCACAAGCCACGATGGTTTTACGATGAATGACTTGATGGCTTACAAGCACAAGCACAACGACGCCAACGGCGAAGAAAATCGCGACGGTGACAATCACAACATCAGCGACAACTACGGCGTCGAAGGCCCGACGCGTAAGAAATCGATCAGCATGATTCGAGATCGCCAAGTGCGAAACATGCTGACCACGTTGATGCTCAGCCAAGGTGTCCCGATGCTGGTCAGCGGTGACGAAGTTCGTCGCACGCAGAAAGGCAACAACAACGCCTATTGCCAAGACAATGACGTCAGTTGGTTTGATTGGCGTCTGGTCGAAAAGAACGCGGATCTGCTGCGATTCGTTAAGTCGCTGATCGCGTTTCGGCGAAACCAACCGACCGTCCGTCGCCGCGAATATCTGACGGGGCGCCCGGTCGATGGCCGCAAGATTCCCGATGTGTCCTGGTACGCACCCGATGGGATCGTCTTGGATTGGAGTCAACAGGAACTGGCGATGATGGCGTACATCGCCGCTCCCAGCCGTGTCGAAGATCCCGAAGAACTTGGTCGTGACATGGTGTTGATGTTCAACAGCACCGGCCAGACGATGGATTTCACGATGCCGGCGATGGGCCGCAACATGAAATGGAATCTGTTTTTGGACACAGCTGCCGTATCTCCGGCTGACATCTACCCCGACGTCGACGGGCCAATGCCGCCCGATTCGATGGTGGTTGATATGCCTCATCACTCGATGAAAGTCTACGTCAGCGGAAAAATCCCTGGCGAAGGCAAGAAGTCACGGGGATAGGGCAGTCTAGGTAGGAAAAAGTGCGGCCGTGTCTTCCCCACCAGGAAGACGCGGATGCGGTGAGCAACAGGGGCCGCTATGGCTCGAATCGAACCGACGCCCTTCGTCCAACCTGGCCATCTTCCGACATGATTCCACTGCCAGCTTAGTCATCGCTGAGGATGACTGGGCGAGCAAGATTTGGGCAGAGTTGGCCGCATTCCTGCGTGATACGTGGCGACAAACGAATAGGGCGTTCGATAAATGCCCTCGGCCAACGTCATCGGATCACCCTGATTAGCGACTTGTTTCGCTAACGGCGTCAGCAATTTTCGCTATCGGCAACACCATTCTCTTTGTCGCACGGCATCTCTGACGCCCTTACCGGCCTTGTCAACTTTTCCCTAATCGCGAACACTTACGTAACGTCGCTGCACTACCAAGTTGCGATGGTTGATTGATTGAGACATTCCTCGTCTGAAAGACCCTTTTAATGACCTTCCCCCTGCATTCCAACATGCTGCCTCACAACACGCTGCCAGGCGATGTCAGTCGCGAAATTCAAAACAGCAGTGCCTACCAAGGTGTTCAGCGTCAGCGTCAACTGACGCTGGGCGATCTGCTGCTGGAAAACCGCATCGTGTTCTTGCAAGGCGAGATTCATTACGGCAACGCAAACGACGTCGTGATGAAGCTTTTGTATCTTCAAAGCGAAAATCGCCGCAAGGACATTCACTTCTACATCAACAGTCCCGGCGGAAGTGTCACAGCCACGCTGGCTGTTTACGACACGATGCAAATGCTGTCCTGCAAAGTCGCGACCTACTGTGTGGGTGAAGCTTGTAGCGGAGCAGCGGTATTGTTGGTCGGTGGTACCAAGGGAAAACGATACTGTTTGCCCAACAGTCGCGTCATGATGCACCAGCCGATGGGCGGCGTTGGTGGTCAAGTTAGCGACATCGAAATTCAAGCGGCAGAAATGTTTCGCTACCGCGACGTGCTGAACAAAATCATCAGCAACCACAGTGGGCAGACGGTCGAAAAAATCGCCGAAGACACCGATCGCGATTTCTTTTTGGGTGCCGAAGAAGCCAAGGCGTACGGTTTGGTCGACGACATTTTGACCAAGCCACCGTCCAGCGGCGATGACGACGATGATGACGACGACAAATAGGCCTTAGCCATCGTCGAAATCGAATCAACAAACAACACAGAACCACCAATTCAGCAGTTTTCCTATGCCACTTATTCCATACGTTGTCGAAAAGAGCGGTCGCGAAGAACGCACCTACGACATTTACAGTCGCTTGTTGAAGGACCGGATCATTTTTCTCGGTCAACAAGTCGATGACCAGATTTCGAATTCGCTGGTCGCGCAAATGTTGTTCCTGCAATCGGACGACCCCAAAGCCGACATTCACTTGTACATCAACAGTCCTGGCGGCAGCATCACGGCTGGCATGGCGATTTATGACACGATGCAATTCGTGTCGTGTGACGTCGCGACGTATTGCATCGGGCAAGCCGCATCGATGGGCGCTGCATTGCTAACCGCCGGTGCCAAGGGCAAGCGATTTTCATTGCCAAATGCACGGATCATGATCCACCAGCCGCTCGCTGGAATGCAGGGCACTACACGCGAAGTCGAAATTCATATCGAAGAACTTCGTCGTGTGAAGCAGAAGATGAACGAGTTGATGGTGACCCACACCGGTCACACTCTCGAGGAAATTGAGAACGACACCGACCGAGACAACTTTATGTCGGCCGACGAAGCATGTGCTTATGGCTTGATCGACAAAGTCGTGTCCAAATCGGGCGAAGACGCTTAATCGCGTTGGCGAAGTCGCCGAGTGACTGCTGCCGCGATGATTTTGGGGCAGCATTTAGCAATAGAATCGACGATTCAAATCGGTTTTAATCTCACGACGGATGGCAGGTCGTAACCCCGGACGCTGGTCCGGGGGGAGCGGATTTGCATCGTGGCCTAAGTCGCGATGCGGTGACATGAATGGCTTGATCCAGCCAGCAATCTCAATGCGATGGCCGTGTCATGCCGTCGCCGGGCGATTAGACTTTGGCTCAATGCGCTAGCGTCGCCAGCCGACAGATTCACAAATAGCCTGCCCCCTTCGTCTAGCGGCCCAGGACATCGGACTTATTCAGTCCGGAAACGCTCGTTCGAATCGGGCAGGGGGTATTGGAAACACGTCGTCAGCTTGACGTTGCTTGACCAACCAAGGCGGGCCAGCGGTAGCAATCGCGGCCGCCAGATCGGGATCGTCGGCAACGGAATCCCAAATCTCTCTAGCAATAACTTCTTGCAGGACTGCAGGGACGTTTGCAAACGTTTCTGAATTGACCAGATAGCTTAGTTGGTTTTTGAACAGTCGGGTTTCCAAATCAAACTGTCTCAGCAACCGCTGCTTTGGCGAACACGCCGCGTCTGTAAACGTGCAGGTAAAATCACCTGCGCCCTTCACGGGAGACGTCAACGGCGTTTCGTCCGCAAATCGCAAGTAGGTCACCAGCGGTTGCACTGCTTCGACGATCTTTTCTCGCTGCGCAGCATTCAGGTCTTGGCCGCCAGCCAGCCACTGCAGATGTTGACTCACGAAGTTTGCGTGTGTCAGCAAGTTGTAAGCCTCGACTTGGTGCTCCATGACCATCAACGCGGTAATATCACTGGTGGGGGCCAAGTACGCAGACGCGTCGACGCAGGATGGAAGGGCGGTCTGGTTTTCGCGTTGCCGATTGTCGATCACGGCAGGGCGTCGCTTGCCGTCTAGCAGGTAGCCGCCCAAGTGATGTTGCTCTCCATGCTGCCCTGTGACATACCAACCACCCCAGCGTTTTTGCAGCGGGCTGCGATGCGTGGTCAACGAACTGCCCGCGCGGATTACGGGTTTGCCATCAGGCGATGGGAAAACCGATCGGACTTGAAAGCCAGGTTTGCCGCCCGTTCGTGCGGCGCCATGGCAGCCCAGGCAACGATTTGCCTGGCGCTCAAGCCGAATCGGTTCGGCGCTTTTCACGTCAGGTTCCACGGCCAGTTCCACGTCCAGTGTGTAAAACACCACACCAAGATCAGGGTCAGCGGCCGCAATCTCAACGACGCCTGCTTGGACATATCCCACGAATACTTCGTCGTTGAAGTAGATTGCGCGCGGGGTTTGCGGCGACACCTGCGTCTTCTGCAGACTCGTTTTAGAAAATACCAACACCTGCGATGAAGTGTGAATGTCCAGTTGGTTTAGCAGCGACTGCACTCGCTCAAGCGGTGTGTCACCATCGATCTGTGTGTGACCTGCATCGATCGCCGCTTGGAGTCGCGCAACCGGATTGCGTTTGGCAACGCGTTTGCTGTAGCGGATCGGATCGTTTTCCCAGTTGACGACTTGAGCATCGGCTAGATGCGCAAGGCAAGACAAAAGCAGGCAGCATCCGAAGTATCGAATCATTTCGTGCCGCCTTTGCTTATGCAGTGCAGTTGGCTGCCGGTACGAATCAAGATCGCATCAGCGGTCAAAGCCACTCCGTATTGAACGGGATCCGCAAAGCGATTTTCACCGCGTGTGCGAGCGGCTTCGATTTCTTTTCCGTCCATGGGTTTGGCTTTCGCAACATCCGCCGGATTGCCTTCTGTCACACTCGGCTTGCCGGCTGTCGCACTGGCCGGTCTGCCGGGGCGTTGCGATGGTTCGGCGTCCGAATCGGCCACATCGGGACGAGCATTCTCTGATTCAGCATCATCCGGGCCAGCAGCCTCTGGCTGAGCATCCGGAGAAGCAGCTGTCAGTGACGCACCCCTATTCTTCGCAGCCGCATCGCTGGCGGGTGGCCGTCCGCCGCGACCGGAGAACTGTCCTGGATCGGTGGCCGGGATGGAGTCCAGATCCCAGAGTTCATTTTCCGCCAACACGCGAAAATCGGGACCCGCTGCCAGAACCGTCGTCTGACCGCCTTTGCCGAACAAGTAGACGCGATCGCCGACGCCAATGGGCGTCACCCAGCACTGCTCGCCAGCCCGTTTGCGATACATCAGTTCGCCCGATTCGACTTCGTAGCAAAACACCACGCCTGCGTTGGTTACCCAGTACGCGTATCCGATGTGGGCCATCGGTGATGCAAACGTCGTCACCGCCTTTTCGCTTTTCCATTGAACTTGCGGTTTAAAGCCATCGTCTTGGGCGACGATTCGCAAACAAAGATTCGATTCGCGGGCGTCCGCCATATTCACATCACGCATTCCTGGTGAAGCTCCGATGAGCACCGAGTCCTTGCTCGCCAACAAAGGCGTGTTGGATGAATTGGCACCGAGTTCCTCGAACGTCCAGAGTTGCTTTCCCGTTTTGGGATCGTATCCGTCGACCGAACCGTCGCTACTGCAAACGATTTGCGGCGAACCGTTGATGTCGATAATCGACGGCGATGCATAACTCTTGCGGCTGAACCGCTCGGTACGCCAGATCGTTTCGCCTGAAAGTTTGTCGACCGCCAATAAGTAAGATTCGCCTTCGTGGTCGATCATCAAAAACACACGGTCGTGCAGTTGCACTGGTGAAGTCGCCAAGCCAATCGTGGATTCAAACGCGCCGTAGTCGGTCGTAAGCGAACGCTGCCAAGCGGTGTTGCCGGTTTTGCGATTGATGCCTACCAAGCTTCCGGTTTCAAAAAACGCGACGACGTGGTTGTCGTCGACCACAGGCGTCGGCGCCGATCGGCTTTGAAAATAGTTCGATCGCGTAGGCATGGCCGATTCAAATTCACGGCTCCACTCCTGTTGGCCGGTCGTGATCGAGATGGCCGTGACGATACAGGTCTCTTTCATGTTGCCTGCAATGCTGGTCACGTACGCTGTATCACCCCACACGACCGGGCTTGACTGTCCTTTGCCAGGGATCGTCGTTTTCCAGCGAACATTTTTGCTGGGACTCCATGTCAACGGCAGCGCATCGACGTGGGTTTCTTGCGTTTTACCTTGGCCCAAAAAAGCTGGCCAAACGGCTTGCCCCATCGCTGGCAGCGCAGACAGCTGAACAACAGCTGCGATCACTAAAGACAAGAGAATTCGATTGTGTATCGTCATGATTAGAGATCTCCCAGTGATTCAGTTTCGCTACCGTTGCGGGTACCCAGCGCGCGCCAGATTTTTAAATCCACGCTTTGATTGATAAAACCAACGCTGCCATCGCAGCGCGCGACATGAACGCCGCCCTCGTGATTGCTTCTCGCGCCAAAGACGCCCCAGCCGCAGCTGCTCATGTCCGGCACTCCGCTTTGGGGTGGGTGATAGTGGTTGTAGCCCGTCCAGTATTCGCGACCATTGATCCAGCCCGCGCCGCGTTGTCCCGACCAGCCGCGATGCAGTCCGCTTCCGCGCGTATACGCTTCCATTTCGCCGGGATCATCGGGCAGCGAAAAACCCGTGAAGCCGGGGGTTAAGGGCGGCATGCGTCGATCCGCAAAGGCGCAGCTGACGTTCATCATGGTGCGCCGCTTTATGGAGTCGACGGTTGGTTCGCTGGGGGATTGCTCCAGCACGCCAAGCAAGTGTTCGGAGAATGCAGCGGTATTGCTCAATCCATCCATGACGGCTTCAAAACCAATCTTGGAATTGATCCAAATCACGCCGTCGGTTGGGACACGGGTGTCATACAGCGTGCCAACCCCGGTGCCGGTGTTCATGGCATAGTTCGTTCCGGAATAGCTCTGCGTCGGTCCGCGACCCGACAAGCTAGTGACAAAGAACGTGCGATTGTAGTCTTCGCTTGGACAAGACAGTGTCGGAATCGCTGTCGCGGCGGCAGCGTCATGGGGAGCGACCAGTTGGCCGGGGCAGCAACCTACGTGCAGTGGTTTGTCAAAACGAATCAAGTCAACCACGTTGGCCTGTTCATAGAACGGCGCCATCTGGGCGAAGATGGAAAAGTTCCCCGCTGTGCTGGTGCCGTTTGTGTAGTTGGCAGGCAGTTTGCGATGAGCACTTTCGTAGTTGTGCATCGCCAGAGTGATTTGTTTCATGTTGTTGCTGCACTGCATGCGACGGGCGGCAGCGCGTGCGGATTGGACGGCTGGTAGCAGTAGTCCAACAAGGATGCCAATGATGGCGATCACGACCAGCAGCTCCACTAAGGTGAAGGCCTGTCGGTTGGTTTGGGAAGTATTCATGTTGAGTGGTAGAGGTGTGTTGGTGGTCTTGAAGTGGCAGGGCAAAGGAAGGAAGGCGCGTTGATTGGTGAGAATGGATGAATCGGACGGCATGCTGCCTGCCATCGCATTTTCCGTCGGCGCATATTCCCAGCCCGCCATGGTTTCGAGTGTTTCAAAACGCAGGTGTAGGGGATCGCTTGGACAAACCGGTTCGCAGGTCGCTCCCGCGCCGATGGCGAAGACCACGCTGGTGTGAGGAGCGAAAACCCTCGGACACCCACGCGGCAGCGTTATGGGTTCTGCACGCACAGAATGCGTGCAGCAACGAATCAGTTTGCAGCAATGATCGAAGATGCGAATACAGACGCGATGACTGGCCCGCGACGACTGGCATGCGATGCAGGCAGGGCTACGGATCTCTAGCGGCTAGGCGCAGACCAATCCGGTCAGAGCCATTGCAGCCTGAATCCAGCACACCGAACAGGACCGTCCGTCAGCACGTGCAGTTTGCGACGGAATCGTTCGCTAAGGAATCGGTGGGTCGGGACAGACCGCGCGAGAAAAGACGCGGTCATTCCAAATCGCTAAGCAGAAAAGAAGGTGTTCGTCGGCGCTGCCAGCGGTAGGCCGCAGGGGGTCGACGACAACTTGAGAGAACAGTGACCACAGCAATTCGATGCCATGGCACCTTGCAGCATCTTCCAGCCGAATCAACCGGCTGCGGCTTTCAGTAACCGCAGACTTTGCTGGTCCAGGAACTTCGCAAGACGACGTTTCTGATTCCGGCGACTTGGAACAACAGCAGCAAGCTGATGAAGACGCTGTTTGCGTGGGGATTGTTTTGACGAGCACGAGGTTGCCAGCCGCAGCACGGACGCGTGCGACAAGGAACTCGGGTGGCTGGACGTTGTTTTGGGCCGCCCATTGCAGCTTTTCGGCATCCGAATGGCAGCAACACTTGTCCCAGCAAAAGTCCGCAGTCGAACATCCGCAGGGGCAATCTTCGCAGGGGAAACGCCCGGTTTTTTCCGGCCCAGGTGCCGAAATGGGCAATCCAATCATACCAAGCGCCAACAGGATCAAAAGCCCGAAGCTGATGAAACGTCGAAGCGGACGAGACCGTGATCGATGAATGAACTGGAATGAAATCAACTTGGCCTCAAGGCCTTAAACGCGCCACAGCGGGCTCGCTCCTCACTCACGAAGTTTACTCATTTGGTCTTTAGGCGTAAAGCGACTGCGACCTGGAAAACCGGCTCGAGTTGCTTCGGCACTCAGCGGTTCAGCAATGTTCCCATCGTGCTGCGACACTGGGGCGCGGTGCGAGGCATTTCGTGCAGTCAGGTCGATCTGATTCACGCTTGGAAGACTTGCTCCCAAGGTGCGCGCGGACTCACAGGGACAGAAGGTGAGTCCATTGGTCGCTTCGTGCGGTTGTCAGATCAACGCGTCGCAGGTCGTTCGTCAGCAGCGGCTGCTTGGCGTGCAGGTGCGCCGTTGGGCTGTCCCGCGACGGGCAGTTTTTCGCGTACGACCTGCCAGTCAGATGGTGGGCGCTGAGGGATGAAGTTGTTGAAGAACTGTTTCATTCCAGCCGTGATCGCGTTTCGGCCGACGTTCTCGAACTCGTAGTGATCCCACATGGGCGCGTTCTGTGCGTTGAAATTCGGCGCGTACATGATCAAGGCAGTGGGCAAAAACTTTTTGTCGTCCAATGCGATCTGCACCATTTTGTACTGGGAGCGATCAGCCTGAAACTTAGGCCACGCTTCGATCAGATAGATTCCCGGTTTGGGAGCTTTGACTTCACGAACCCAGTAACGTGATTGAATTTTTTGGGCGTCTAAGTTGAAGACAAACGGTAAAGGACTGTTGAAAATATCTTGTCCCTTCATGCCCGGTGGTAGCGTGCTGATGGTGCACTTCTTTTCGTTTCCATCAAACTCGATGACCTCGGCTCCGTTACACACCCAGTAGTCGCCTACTTTGCCGGGTTGAGCGGCGAATTGTGGTGCGCCTTGTTTCATGCCTTCGTAAAAGACGATCGTTTCTTCTTTGAACATGCCTTTGTCGGGAGCGGCGTACTTGATGACGCCGGTCGATTTGGTCGCATGGATGCCAGCGGGTGCTGCCAGCAGGTCAAAGTGCCACTTTTGAAACTTGCAAGACATCGTTTTGGTGCCTTTGCTTTGCTGTTCCCAGGCTTTCAGCATCGCGTCCAGCCGAGTCTGTTCTGCGGCGGTCAAAGCCTTAAAGGGACGCGCGTTCGGATCGGCCACTGTGGCGTCGGCATTGGGTGCCTGCGGATTGCCGGCTTGGGCGTTGGCACCGGGTTGGGGCTGAGCTACTTGGCGGGCTGCGACGGTCGCGGCGGGCTGGACCGCTATACTCCGGCCGGCCGTTGGTTGGTTTGCAGTCCGTTGGTTCGCAGTTTGTGCATTGGACAACGATGCATTGCTACCAATGCAAAAAGCCATTGCAGAAACGAGGAGGCTGATTCGTCGCATTATCCGTGTCGCCTGTTTTGTACGCAAAGTTTCAAGCTTGGCAGTTCCCTGTCTCGACCGGGGCCAAGCGAACGGATGGTAGGAAAGCCTGGGGGTTAGTCGAAAGACCGATTCGGTTGATTCGATGCCTTTGCTATCGCGCGATTTTTGGCGGTAACTGCTCGCCTATTGCCCCTGTTTTGCCAGCTACGCCTGAGCTTTGCTGTTTTCGGGTTGTTCCGGTCATGCGTCGTGTTGGGGTTGCCGATTTATTCGATGAGAGACCTTCTGCGCGATCGCAGGATGTGTATGCGCTCAACTCGAGGGGAACGAACGGATGCCAAACCAAGCTGCCCATGATCGCTGGCCTAGCCTCGCTTATTCGCGCAGGTCGTGTTCGCGAAGAACGGCATTGTCCTGGGTTATGACCGGCGGCATTCTTGGCAGCTTGTCGCTCTTCGGCACCTCATCGGCTCAGGAATCGTCGCTCACGATTGCAGCCAAACGCAGACAGATGTCCGACGTGCTGCCGATCGCATCACGAACGGTTCGGCTGAAACCGGTCGAAGCCAACTTGCCGCGCGCCGTCGTCACGGCGATCACGGCAGACCCTCGTGGCGAAGTTTTGGCAGTGTCGGGTGATGACCATGCGATTCGCATTGTCGACATGGAAAGTCTAAACGTCTTGGAAACGCTCCAAGGGCATCGTGATTTGATTCGCACGATGGCGTTTTCCCCCGATGGCCGCAAGCTAGTGTCCGCTGGCAACGATGGCCAATTGATCGTCTGGTCGCGCGATCGAGATTACCGCATTCAACAGCGAATGCAGGGAACACCGGCCCTGGCGTGTGTGACGTTTTCGCCCGATGGACGACAGATGGCTGCGGTCGGTTTCGACAACACGGTGTTTATGATTGGCTCCAAAGCGGGCGAGCAACCGGTTTTCAAATGTGACTGCAAAGACCTGCGAACGGTTGCTTACCGCGGCGATGCGAAAGTCCTTGCGGTTGCTGGGCGCTCGGGCGATTTGCACTTGTTCGACCCGCAATCGGGAAGTGTTGCCTTTGAAGGCCCGACTCACAAAGGACGAATCCAGGACATTGAATTCTGGCCAGGTTCAGGCCAGTTAGCCAGCGTTGGGGATGACGGAACGGCCGTTGTGTTTGATTCCAAGAGCATGAAGCAGGTGAATCGAATTCAAGTAAGCACCTGCAAACTCTACGCGGTATCCATTTTGGATCGAGATCATATTGCGGTGGCTGGTTCTGACAATGCGATCCGCATCGTCGACATCAACGAAGGAGCCACGGTGCGAAAGTTAGAGGGGCACCAAGGGTCGATTTCGGCATTGGCATTTTACAATGGCAGGCTGTTTTCGGGTGGCTTTGACGCCACGCTCCGTCGGTGGTCGGTCGATCAGGTGACAGGCAAACCCGAGCGGATTGCCGAAGGAGAACACGGTATCGAACGCTGATTCGATTTAGCGGAAGACTGTTGTCCGCCCGTTGCTAACAAAGTTTGTTGCATTCCACCACGGCACACGGAGGTGCCGAAGCGTGATCCGAAAAGAAAACCGAACACGTCGACCGAATCGTTCCCGCAAACGCGTGGGCTCGCAAGCTGCTATGCGCCGACGGATGACGCCCGAAAAATTGGAAGCTCGCCAGCTGCTGGCAGCGGATCCGATTCATGTCGGCGTGGTCTATCTGGAAACCGATTATCTGGAAACCGACCAAGACGTCGGGGGCGATTCGCAGGGCGACCGGTTCATCGTTTCCTTTACGGGCGGTGCACCCGAAACCGAACTGACCGAGCTGCGGATTACGACGGACAAAGATGGCGACGGCATTTCGGTTGGTGATCCGATCTACGACACGGCTCCCGGCGGCCGCGGAAAAGACTTGTCGCACGGATTTCAGATTGTCCGAATCGCCGGCGGCGATGGACGTGCCGTCGATGCGACGGCCGAGGTCGAAGACGGAGGCCAAGAACTGGTGCTGCGTCTGTCAAACTTTCGAGCCGGAGACAGGTTGGAGTTTACCCTCGATGTTGACGAAGTGCTGCGAAACGCGATCGATCTGGCAGTCTTCAACAATCGGCTGGACGTCATCACGTCGGGACAGGAATTCCAGGATTCGATCTTGGATGCCAGCTTCGTCGCGCCACACTACGAAGCGACCACCGCCGATGCGATTTTCGAAAACGACTATGGTTCACCGAGTGTATCGCACGGATTGAATTTGCCGCCCGACGAAGGCGACGACATCGACAGCCGCGCCAATCGTTCTGCGGCAGCCATCGGCACTGTGCAGCAGGTGCCCAAGCCGATTTCGATCTCCGGTCACGTCTGGCTGGACAACGATTTGGATTTGGTTCGCGAGTTTGGCGAGCCGCTCTTAAGTAATATCGAAGTGTCGTTGTGGCAGTTGCAGGAATCGACGGGGAGTTTTGTCGATACCGGCCATCGGGCAACCACCAACGCACAAGGCAAGTACGAATTTTCCAAACTGCTAGCGCTGGCTCCGGGCCAGTATCAGGTTTCGCAAACGCAACCAGCTGGCCTGTTCAGCGTGGGTGCCGTGCCAGGCGAAGTCGATGGGACACCGGTTGGCCAAGCCGAAACGGTCGATCTCCTGACCAACATTATCATTCCGCTGGGTGATCAATCCGCAGTCAACTATGACTTTGCCGAAGCCCAGCCGGCTTCGATTCGCGGTTTTGTCTACCAAGACGACAATGACGATGGACGCCGCGACGCCGGTGAAACAGGCATCGGTGGCGTCACCGTGCAGTTGGTGCCTATTGATACGATCGCGCCTCAGTCGACTTTGACGGTAACGACATCCGCAGATGGTTCGTACTCTTTCACGGGCTTAGCACCGGGACAATACGAAGTCATCGAAGTCAATCAACCAGCTAACTTGACGGACGGTAAAGACACAGCAGGAACCGTCGGCGGCTCCATCGTGGGAGTCGCGGACAACCCCGGCGATCGGTTGCACGGAATCGATTTGCATGGCGGCGACGACGGAATCGAATACAATTTCGGCGAATTGGCTCTCGGATCGATTGCCGGTTTTGTCTACTTGGCCGCGCCGGGCGAAGATTGCACAGGCGATCACGATAGTGACGGCAGTACGCCGCTGTCTGGCGTCCGCGTCGAGTTGCAAACTTCCGATGGGATCACGATCAGCCAAGCAACCACCGCGGCAGACGGCGGCTACTTGTTCGATGACGTACCGCGTGGCAACTACCGCGTGGTCGAATTTACGCCCGATGGACTGCTGGACGGAAGTTCGCATGTGGGCCGAATCAATAACATTCGCGTGGGCGATTCGGTCGATGGCGGGCTGATCCAGAGCATCGGACTTGTGCCGGGTGGCATCGGAACGGAGTACAATTTCTGCGAAGCGGCACCTGCAACGATTAGCGGAAACGTCTATCAGGATGATTCCGACGATGGGGTGCGTGACGCCGGAGAAGTCGGCATTGCCGGAGTGACGGTGACGCTTGTCGATAACAACAATAATGTGGTCGCAACGGCCACGACCAACAGCCAAGGGCAATACGAATTTGCCGACATCGTACCGGGGCAGTATTCGATCATCGAAACGCACCCAGCCGGGTACTACGATGGAATGGATACGCCGGGGACGATCAGCGGACAAAGAGTAGGCCAGAGTGGCACCGATGGCGATTCGCTTCGCCAGATCGATATTCGCCAGGGGCAAACGGGCATCGAATACAACTTTGGCGAACTATTGGGCGCGACGCTCTCTGGCCAAGTCCACGTCGATCTGGATGACGACTGTGAACTGGATCCCGACGAAGAAGTTTTGTCGGACGTCGTGATTCGATTGATCGATGCGGCAGGTATCGAAGTCGCTCAGACGACCACTGACGCATCCGGACGATATACGTTTGAGAACATCGCACCGGGCGAGTACACCGTCATTGAAGAACAACCGCAAGGTTACTTTGATGGAGGAGCCGTTACAGGTTCCGTGGGCGGTGTCGTTGAAAACGCCAATCGCATCGGCCAAGTGACGCTGACTTCGGGTGAAGTCGCGGTGGACTACAATTTCTGCGAAAATCCACCCGCCGAAATCATTGGGAGCGTGTTTGCCGATACCGATGGCGACTGTCTTTTTGAAGCTCATGAGGTTGGTATTTCCGGCGTCACGGTCGAACTTTTTGACGACGCGGGAACACTGGTCGCGTCGACGACCACGGATGCAACCGGCGGCTATCGGTTTACCAGTTTGAGAGCGGGCAGCTACACCGTTCGCGAAACTCAGCCCGCCGGCTGGTTGCAAGGCGGTCAAGTCGCTGGCAGCAAAGGTGGCGATACCTCGGTTCAAGACGTGATCTCGAAGATCCCGATTGGTTGGGGCGAACGCCTAACGCAATACAACTTCTGCGAAGTCGAACCGGCCAGCATTGGTGGCTACGTTTACGTTGATTCCGACGGCGACTGCGTCCGTGACGCTGATGAACCACCTTTGGCGGGCGTCACGATCGAACTACGCGACGCATCGGGCAACTTGGTTGCAACGCAAGTGACCGACGCGGATGGTCAGTACCAGTTTGACAATCTTGCGCCAGGGGATTATTCAGTCTTCGAGCAACAGCCGAACGGATACTTCCAAGGTGGGCAAATGCTGGGCAGCGGCGGCGGAGAAGTCTTGGGGGATGATCATCTTGGGTTTGAATTGACCGCAGGCAGCGATCTGGTCAATTACGATTTCTGTGAATTGCCGCCCGCAAGCATTTCGGGTTCGGTGTGGCAGGAGACCGATCTGAATCAAGAGTTTAGCCCTGGCGAGATCCCGATCCCCGGTGTGCTGATCGAACTGATAGGCAATTCCGGTGAAGTCATTCAAACCACTCGTACCGATGCGTCTGGCGATTACAATTTTGTTGCAATTGCCCCGGGGGGCTATTCGATTCGCGAAACGCAACCGAGCGGACTTTTCCACGGCGGCGAAATTGTCGGTTCCGTCGGCGGAGAAGTGGGCGATGATGACTTGCTAGTTGGCATCGTTTTGGAAGGCGGCGTTCAAGCTACTGACTATGACTTTCCCGAAGTTCCGCCGGCGTCGATCTCTGGCTACGTCTTTCAGGATGGTAGACCGCTGCAACTAAATGAGGCACCCAGTCCCGAAACGCTACGGGAGTTTCGCGATGGTGAACGCACACCGGACGATGTTCCCATCGAAGGTGTTCAGTTGGAACTGCGGACCATTATCGGGCTGCCGTTTGATGCGTCCAATGCGTTGCCGGGCGAGTATCCAGATGGCCCGATACGAGTGACGACCGACGCGGATGGATTCTATGAATTCACTGGACTGCGACCGGGTGCGTATCACGTCTACGAAGTTCAGCCGGAAGAGTACATTGATAGTCTGGACACGCCAGGCACGCGGGGTGGATTGGCAGTGAACCCGGCTGATTCGCTGGGCGATAGCGACAAAATTGTGATTCAAACCTTGGCACTGAACGAGGCGACGAATCCGCGTGATGATGCGATTCTTAGCATCAATGTTCTCGCAGGTGGTAGCAGCCAGCTGAATAATTTCAGCGAGATCATTGTCGTACCAGTTGATCCGCCGACCGATTTCTTGCCCCAGGACAAAGAGACGCCCGATCGCCCGCTGGCTCCCATCGAAACGTTCGATCCGCGGATTCGCGTGGTTGCGTTTGCCAATCCAGAAAAGGCCAGTAGTCCGCTGACGGCTTACGACGAATGGGCAGTCAGTTGGCACCTCAGTGTGATCAACGGCGGGTTCCCGCGAGGAACCGAAGGTGTGGACGGACTGATCAACGGCGTCAGTGCTAATCGGATGCAACAGAACTGGGACGAAGGCGAACATGTCACGGGGCGATGGACGTTGATGACGGTCGATGGCGAGCGCATCGATGCCAGCGAATTGATGACGTTGGGCGAAGAGGACTCGACCGCTTTGACAGGTGACTTCGATGGTGACGGCACCGATGAAGCCGCGGTCTATGCCGGTGGACAATGGTTCGTCGATCTCAATGGAAACGGCGTTTGGGACGCCGGTGACCTTTGGATTCAGCTGGGCACGCGATTGGACCGCCCGGTCGTAGGCGACTGGGACGGCGACGGTAAAGACGACATCGCGATCTTTGGACGGCAATGGCAACGCGACGCGCAGCGGATCAAGCGAGACCCGGGGCTACCGGATCCCGACAACACTCGTCGCCGCGATATCGACAATCGAACGCTCGCCAATCGAGGCGAAGACCGGGGGGAAGATCGAGAGCGTCTATTGCGTCGCGGAACCGAAGGTAACCTGCGGGCGGACGCGGTTGACCACGTATTTCAGTACGGAGAACAAGTCGACACGCCAATGGCGGGTGACTGGAACGGCGACGGCATTGACCAGATCGCCGTCTTCCGCGGGGGTGTCTGGCTACTTGATACGGACGGCGATGGTCGATGGACCGACAAAGACGATAAATCGACCTATGGTAAATCCGGTGATGAACCGATCGTCGGTGATTTTAATGGCGACGGCATCGATGAAATCGGTGTGATCCGCGGCGACACCTGGATCGTTGATACCGATGGCGATCGGAAAATCACTGGCAACGATTTGCAATTCCAAGTTCCACGCCAAGACGCGGACAGCCAGCCGATCGTGGGCGACTGGGACGGTGACGGCAAAGACGATCCGGGCTACTACGACGAAGCGGCGTAGTGGTTCGAGCGTCTGGTGCGAACATGTGGCCCAAATGCTCAGCTTGAGCAGTCAGTAAAGCGACGTCCGAGCGCTACGCGGATGGTTCGTCGTCACTGCCAAACCAGCCTCGGACTCCTTGCCATGCTTTGCCGATCAAACGACCTGTGATCAATTCCTCAGTCCAGGTCTCGCGATTCTCGTCAAAGTTGTGCCAGACTGCTTCTAAGTATGGAGTCGATGCGGTCGAAAGCGTCGCATAAAGGCCGTCGTCCGAGATCTTGTCCAACGCATCGCGGTAGTGCGCGATAATGTGTTCGTCGAACAAACCGCTAGCAACCGTGACAGTCGACAGGGCACCGCGTGTGGTCAGCGTAACGCGGTTCATGGCGTACATGGTCATGGTCGTGCTGACATCCCACAGTCCCACGTTGGCGTCCGATGCAGCGGATTCCATCTCGGTCCACAGTCGTTCGACTTCGCTCTGCGGCAACAGGTTGCGTGGGTCGACTTGACTGGCTTCCAGAGACAATTGGCTGATCGTTTTGCGCAGCCCTTCGATACTCACCGGCGGCGTGTCCATGGCATCGGCAGCGCGCTGGCTGGTCTTTTGCAATGCGTCGACGAGGTCCGAAACCCGGTCGATGCTTGAATCGGAATCAATAATGCCTTCGCGTTTCAGTTCGTCGCTTAGCTTTTTTAGATAGTGGCTTGAACCGTACGCCACGTCGCTGAAAACCGCCAGCACTGTCATCGGAGACAAGTGCAATGTCGCCGCACCAGCGACATCCAATAGCCCGCCGACTGCTTTCTGAGCAAGTTGCGATTCCTGTTCCGTAGGAGCCTGGGCGTCGGCCGTCGATTTTACACCGCCAACGTCGTGCACCATCATGTCCAGCGCCTGCTGAACAAAAACACTGTAGCTTCGTGAAGATCGAAACGCAGTGGGAATCAAACGCGCGGCGGTTTCGTTGACCAGCCCGCCAATGACGGCAGAAACGCTGCGAGCCGTTCGCTCTGGCAGTGTCAATCCATAAGCCAACGTGTCGATCAATGACGAACCGTCGCCGTCACTGGATTCCGAATCAAGGTCGCGTTTGGTCAAGTCAGACATCACAGCACCACATAGTTAGCGTCGCAAATAGGCTAGGCAAGCAAGATACAGGCATCGCCAAAAACATCTTGGGGCGCCGGGCTGGAAGGGAATCGAAACATTCCATCGCACACGCAGGCCCGGCGACGCGTGCGTTGTAAGATTGTCTCACACTTTCGTATCACGAAAACGATGCTTCGGTCAAAAGCTTGTGGGCTGCGTGGTACTTTTGCATTCGTTCCAGATCTTTGGGCCGCAAGTCTGGTATCTCGAACAAGTTGCTGTTGTCCCGAAGGTCAGCCATTTTGACGGCCCGAGCGATTGGGTTCTTAGCGATCGCTGAGATGTAATCGGTATACGATTGCTCTAAATCGTGCGTGACTAAATGCAGTGCATCAAGCACATCGTCCGCGAATCCTTCTGAACGTAGCTGATCAAATGTAAAAGGCGTGTCTTCCACGACGTCGTGGAGAACGGCCACGATTTTTTCGGCATCCGAGCCGACCGCCATCATCAGACGCAGCGGGTGCAAGACGTAGGGAGAACCATCTTTGCGGGTTTGGCCTTTGTGGGCTGTGACCGCAATTTCTATCGCTCGTTCCAGATCAGACATACTTCGTCATGTTAGGGGCTAACAAAATACTTGGTGTAAGAATGAGGCTGGAAAAAGATGGTTCGATGGCGCGCCTATTTGATCGAAAAAATGGCGTTCAACGCGACGGTGTCTTGTGAAACGATTTTTCCGATGCCAATCACTTTCATGCCCGTTGCAGGAATTCGGTTGGCGTCCGCGATCGTAATGGAAACGGCTGAGCCATCGGATAAAGTTACCTGAGGGGCAGTCTTGGTGCCGCTCATGGTTCCGATCAACAGGATTCCGTCGGTGGGGCGTTTGGATAATCCCAGCCAGACGACGGGAGGGTCGCCAGCGAATTCATCCAGAAGCGTTGAATCGCCGATCTCGGCCAGCAGGTTTCGCAGCGAAACACTATTCGAATTGGCTTCGATCGCGCCGACGGGACAAATTCGGGCGTAGGCGGTGCCCAAGTCACGTCGCTGATCGGTGCCCGCAGCCCGCTTTTTAAGTAAGGTCAGCATCGCCTGGGAAGCCTTCTTTGTCGCATCGATTAGCTCCGGCGAATCCGTTTCCGCCGGGCCATCCAGGGTCACGCCCTCGCCGAACGGCGAATCGTCGGATCCCCCCAGTGCAGGCAGTCCACTGGGCATGGACGGCAGATCGGAACGGTTGGTTTTCGATGACGCAGTAGAGTCGCCGTCGCCGAAAGGATCGTCGATCGCAGCTTTGTTACTGGATGCTTTGGGGCTGTCTGTCATGCCAAACACGCTGTCCAGATCGTCGCGGCTGGCTGCTTGCTTGCTGAAGTCAGTAAAGTCCGGATCTTTTGGCTTGGGTGTTGCGATCTCTGTTGGTTCTGGCACGGCCGGATCTGGGGTCACGGCCTCTGGCATCTTGTTTGCCTGGGGAGCTGCAACATCTTCCGTGGTCGGGGAGGGGCGCCCAAACGGATCCGAGAAACCGGCAGACGAATCGGGTGTGGTCGAATCCGTGGTGGCAGCATTGGTTGCGGCCGGCAAATCGTCTGTTACGTCGGATGCGGTTGAGGGATTGTTCGCAGGCATCGAAAACGACGACGCATCGCTTGTCGAATTTTCACCAGTGGAGTCATCCGCAGGGACTTGCTCGTTACCAGCGGTTGCCGCGGAGCTGTCGTTGCCATCAGTCGCTGCATTGTCGGCAACAAACTGTCCCAGCGGACTGTCCGCGGGAACCAAGTCGGTTGATTCGCCAAAGGAATCGCTACGCTGCGTCGTCGCCGCTGGGCCACTGGTACCAACGGGAGCGGCGGCCATCGTACCGGAGTTTGTATTTGAATTTCCCAGAAACGGCCAAAAGCCTAGGTCCGGGGCTTTGCCAATTGCAAGCAGGACGCCGCCCGCGAGCGGTAGAGCCAGAAGCGGTCCCAAAGCGATACTGGCGAGCGTTTTAAGCGGTGACGCTTTTTTGCGTTTTATAGGCGGACGCGAACGAACTTTCATCGGCATTGCCGGAGCCGCTGCGCCCGCGCCATCGCTTGTTACGATCTCGCTTGGGTTGAACTCATGTTCCTCCAAGTCGACATCTTCGACTACCAAGCCGCTCTCTTGGGAAGCAGGTTCGTCAGAGAATTGTTCTTCAGGGGCATGCGATTCAAATTCGATCGTCTCGTCGTCTGCCAGGAACTGTTGGACTTCTTCTTCGACATCGACTTCCTCGCCCGAGGACGCGGCAGCATACGCCCCGTCTTCTTCGGTCATCGTATCCATCAGCGTGGTCGATTCGGTAGACGTTTCTTCGGCAGAGTCTTCGTCCACCGCGGCGACTTCATCCAAGTACTGCTCGACGTCGTCGTCATCAAGCGTCTCATTAAGAGAGTGTGCGTCGAGTGTTTTTTCGTTAACGGAATCATTGTCCGTGCCATCCTCTTCCGTGACGTCGTCGTCGTTCTCGAGATACTCTTCGATCTCATTGAGCTCTTCGACATCGTCCTCCGCGTCGACTTGCGACAGTCCCAATGCGGCGGCCCCGGCAGCAAGTGTGCCAGCGGCGAGTGCGCCACCGGCCGCGGCGACGGATCCGGCCGCGTCGGTAAATAGACCGCCTTGGTCGACGTCTTGGATCTCTCCAATCTCGTCATCCGATGCGATGGACGCTTCGCCGTGCAGTGCCGCGACTGCGTGTTCCTGAATTTGCATGGGTTCGCCATCGGCGCCGATAAACTGCACCATCGGTGGCAGCCGGTCCAGCAATTCTGCTGCAGCAAAGGTTTCGCGGCACAGTGGGCACTGTGCGTAGGCGTCGTCTGGCAACTGGGCGGACGGGACGCGAATCGCTTCGGCGCACCGCGGACAATGAGCAACAATCATGGATCTACACCTAACGGACGGAACGGCATCACACCGTTTTCGACTTAAACAGGGCACTTGATTGTAACCACTGAAATGAAAAATATTAGGCCAAAGCGACCCGTCAAACGCCTTCGGATACCGTCAAATACCTCGTTTTGCCGTTACAGCCCAACCAGTCGATCATCCCGTCAGGCCGTACAGTGGCCGAAGCTTGGATCGCAAGTACTCGATCAGTGATGTCGCTGACAACGACGCCCCGGTCGTTTGCTTGACCAAATCTGTCTGGCTCAGGCATTGACCGTGGGTGTGGACGTTTTCGCGGAGCCATTGCAGCAGGGGCTGGAAATTCCCTTGGGCGAACATCGCGTCCAAATCGCCAAGTTGTTCAGCGGCGGCATCATGCAACTGGGCGCTGATGACATTTCCCAAAGTGTACGTGGGGAAATAACCAAACAGTCCCGCGCTCCAATGAACATCCTGCAGCACTCCGTCGGCGTCCGATGGTGGAGTGATCCCGAGATCACTTCGATATCGTTCGTTCCAGGCCTCGGGAAGGTCGGCCACCGAAAGCGTTCCATTGATCAGAGCTTGCTCCAGATCAAAGCGAATCAGGATGTGAAGGTTGTACGTCGCTTCGTCCGCTTCGACCCGAATCAAGCTGGGACGAATCGTGTTGATCGCAAAGAAGAAATCCTCCGGATCAACACCCGACAGCGAGCTGGAAAAGTAATTCTGAGCATGAGGGTAGAGCCACCGCCAAAACGACCTACTGCGACCAATCTGATTTTCCCACAGCCGTGATTGCGATTCGTGGATTCCCAATGACCCGTAGCTGCCTGGCGGCAAGCCGAACCAGTCGTCGGTGCGCAAACCTTGTTCGTACATGCCATGGCCGGCTTCGTGCATCGTGCCGAACAATCCACCAGGCAACCAATTGGACTCGTAACGCGAAAGAATTCGGCAGTCATGAGGTCCCAGCGTCGTGCAGAAAGGATGCGATGTTTCATCCAGTCGGCCACGTTGAAAATCAAAACCAATTTGCTCCGCGACCCAGCGACTAAACCGCTTCTGTGCATCGACCGGAAAATCACGTTCCAGGATCTCTATTTTCGGTTGCCGCGGAGCATCGCGGATCTCCGCAATCAACTGCACAAGCGGTGTTCGTAATTCATCAAACACTTGCTGCAGTTCAGCTGTTTTGGCATCGGGTTCGTACGTGTCCAGCAAAGCACCGTAAGCATCTCGATCGGTTCCTTCTGCCATCCGATCGCCTGATTCACGTTGCAGTGAAACCATTTCTTTCAGCACGGGAGCAAAAATTGCAAAATCGTCAGCGCGCCGCGATTCGTCCCACACCTGTTGGCCGCGCACCCGCGCGGTCGAAATTCGTTTGACCAAATCGGTCGGCAGTTTTCGATTGCGTCGCCAGTCACGAGTCAGTCCACGAACAGTCGCTGCGATGTCGTTTGGCTGGGACGTATCGATCTGCTGCGAAAGAGATTCCAGATTCTCTCCATACGTCTCGTCGGTCCTCAGTTCGTGAACCATGGCATTGAGCGTCGAAATCTGCTGGGCACGGTACTCGCTTGCCTTGGGTGGCATGCCGGTTCGTTCGTCCCACTCCAATGTCTCGGCCGCCGATTGCAAAAGTGCGGCCCGTCGTGCCTGCTTGCAGACGGAGTCAAAAAAATTCGATTGATCAGTGTTCATGAAAACAAGCATCAAGGAGAGGGATAGCAAAAGTGTGTTTTGCAGGCCAGCGAATTTAGAGGCCTGTCGAACTAGCAGGCCGCAGATTCACAAAGCCACGGAAAACATGGCTGGTCGAGCGTGTCGTGCCTAAGTCTGAGCCAACTATCCGGCTACTTTGCTTCGCTTGCCGGTTTTGCTTCACCGACCGGAACAGCGGTCGGAAACATCAAGTGCGTGGTGGACTGGTAAGTTTCGCCCGGCTTCAAAATTGTGGACGGAAACTGCTCGTGATTCACGCTGTCGGGGAAATGCTGTGTCTCCAAGCAAACGGCACTGCGATGTGGATACGCTTTGCCGCCTTTTCCCTTTTGTCCCTTCAGAAAATTACCGCTGTAAAACTGAATCCCAATCTCGCTGGTCGAAATGCGCACCGCGCGACCTGATTTGGGATCCTTTAGCACGGCCGCGAATCGTGGCTTGCCTGTTTCCTTTGGCTCGTTGAGCACAAAGTTGTGATCGTATCCAATCGCTGCCGTGTCGGTTAGTGAATCGATCCGGGCACCGATCTTTTTGTGCTTGCGGAAATCCAGTTCCGTACCCTCGACCGGTTTGATCTCGCCAGTCGGAATCAAGGTGTCATCCACGGGAGTGAAGCGATCTGCATTGATCATCAAGACATGATCCAAAACGGTTTCGCTGCCTTCGCCACTCAAATTAAAGTACGCGTGATTCGTCAAGTTCACAGGTGTCGCTTTGTCCGTGGTCGCTGAATAGGAAATCGAAAGTCGATGGCCTTTCGCAGCGACGAAGTAACGCACGGTCGCTTTCAGATTGCCAGGGTAACCTTCTTCGCCATCGGGACTGGTGTACGAAAACGTCACGCCACTGCCCTTGTCGTTGGAGAAAGGTTTGGCATCCCAAACCACTTTGTCTAGGCTTCGCTCAACACCCCCGTGCAGATGGTTGGGTTCATTGTTAATGGCCAGCGAATATTCTTTGCCGTCGAGCGTGAATTTACCTTTTGCGATGCGATTGCAAACTCGCCCGGCGGTGCAGCCAAAGTACTGGTTGTCGTCACTTTCGTAGCCGGATACATCATCGAACCCAAGCAGCACGTCCGCCATGTCGCCCTCTTTGTCTGGCACGTCCAGTCCGACCAGTGTGGCACCACGCGTCATGACCTTGGCGACGATGCCCGATTCGGCCTGAATCGTGTACAGTTCGACGGAGGTGCCGTCTTTGGTCTTTCCAAAACTTTCAGCCGTTGGAGTTTTCGCATTTGCGACTGCCGAAACCAGCAAGCAAGTGAACAGAGCAAGAGTGGTTTTCATGATGAATCGCTATGGGGCGCAGAGGAAAGGGTTCAGAGTGGTTCGACGAATGGGGCGAATGGGGCCGCCATTGTAGGATGCGTGGTGGTACGTCGCCAGCGCCGCAGGTTGCTTCACCGCCCAGGTTTTGTCACCGCTCTGGTTCTTCACCGCTCTGGTTCTTCACCGCTCTGGTTCTTCACCGCTCTGGGCAACAAGTCCGCGTCAGGGGCAATGTGACGTCAACGACCCTCACGCGCTGGCAGCAAACGAAAGAACCACTCGGGTGAACCATGTCGCAACTGATCGACAATGACCGCGGCGATGATGATGCAGCCGATGATGATGTGCGTGTAAGTATTCGGTATCGAAAGCAGCGTGCACCCGTTGCGGATGACGGTGATGATTAACGCTCCGACAATCGTTCCCAGAATCGAACCGCGTCCGCCGGTCAGGCTACCGCCGCCAAGCACAACAGCAGCGATGATTTCGAGTTCTTTTCCGGTTCCATCCGTCGGATTGCCGTTTTTGACATCGGCAAAATACAGAAGTCCCCCAATCGCGACAAAGAACCCGGCCAGCGTGTAAACCGCGACGGTCATCACGGGCACATTGATCCCGCAAAGCCTAGCCGTCGACTCGCTCGATCCAATGGCAAAAACGTTGCGACCAAACACCGTGTATCGCAACAGCAGACCAACCGCGATCGCCAATACGACCGCGATGATCACACTGGTAGGAATCAATACACCCGGGATCAAATACTTGTCAGGTTGAGAGCCGGTGAAACAGAGGCTCAGCCACTGGGGAATATTCTCCTTGGGCGCGTAGACAGTCGACTCGCCCGCGATGATTTGCCCGATCCCCAGAAAAATCGTCATCGTGCCAAGCGTGACGATGAAGGGGACCACTCGCGTCGCGCTTATCAACAGGCCGTTCAAAAATCCACACGCGCATCCAGTCAACACTGTCAGCAGCAACGCCCACAGCATTGTGCCGACAAAGGCGGGATCGCTCGCTGGAACAGGTGAGTTTTGCAATTGTAGGGCGAAGACCGTGCCGCACAGAGTCAACGTTGTGCCTGCAGACAAATCGATGCCAGCCGCAATGATGATAATGGTCATGCCCAAGGCAGGAACTGCGATCAGCGCGGCGGAGCTCATGATGACGCGCAGGTTGCGTGTTGAAGTAAACACTCCGCTGGCCAAGATCGACTCTGCAATCGAAAAGAACACGACGATCACCACCAAGGCAAAAACCGGGCCTAGTTGAGATGTAAAAAGTCGTTTGATCCAGTTGGGATTTGCGTCCGCCATCGGGCAGCTACTCTTCGTTAGTTGTGTCATCAATAGCGATTGCGGTCGCCATCACGGTTTCTTCCGTCCAGTCGGCGACATCACGCACTTCACGCAACTCGCCCCGATTCATCACGCCAATGCGGTCACAGACCGACAATAGTTCCGGCAAATAGGAACTCACAAAGACGATCGTTTTGCCTTCGGCTGCCAATGTTCCCATTATCCGATAGATCTCTGCCTTGGTGCCGACGTCAATCCCTTTGGTGGGTTCATCCATCAACAGAATCTCTGCTTGCTGATGCAAGATCCGGGCGATCGCGACCTTCTGTTGGTTGCCGCCCGATAATTCTGATACCAGCTGCGAACTCGAATGAGCTTTGACTTCCATCTTCGTCATCAGATCCGACGCAACTCGCTGGCGCTTAACCAAATTGATCAAACCCAGTTCGGTGTAATTTTCCAGCGAACCCATCGTGATGTTTTCGGTGAGAGACAAATCTTGAGCTAGTCCTTCTGTCTTTCGATTCTCCGACAGCAAACCGAAGCCGGCATTCATTCGAGCCCGGACTTTGTGGGGCACGATGGTTCCGTCGACCGTTACGATGCCGGCATCAAGGTGGTCCAGTGCAAACAAGCTGCGGACTAGTTCCGTCCGTCCGGCACCGACCAAACCGGCAATGCCAAAGATCTCGCCGCGTCTGAGAGACAACGAAACATTCTGCGGGTACGGCGTTCCCATTATTCCTTCGGCTTGCACCCAAGCCAAACCGGGGGTGTGCGGGACGTGAGGGTAGAGGTCGTTTACGTCCCGGCCGACCATGAGCGAAACGATCTGGTCGTCACTGATTTCGTCAATGCGTCCGCAACCGACGTTGTGTCCGTCTCGCAGCACGCTGTACGTATCAGCGACTTCGCGTACTTCTTCCAGAAAGTGGCTGATGTAGATGATGCCGATGCCACTGGCCTGAAGACCACGGACGATTTCAAACAGTCGCGCGACATCCTTTTGTGGCAGAGAACTGGTGGGTTCGTCAAACAGAATGATCTTTGCGTTGGCCGCCAGTGCACGCGCGATCTCAATCAACTGCTGCGTGGCGACAGACTGATCACCGACGACGGACTGTGGATCCAAGTGCTCCAGCCCAACCGAATCCAGTGCCTGCCGGACGACATCGCGCTGACGTGACCGCATCAACAACCCGCCGCCTGTTCCCTTTTGACCAAGCAGAATGTTGTCTTCGACGCTTAGGTCGGGAGCAAGATTCAGTTCTTGGTAGATCATCGCGACACCGCGCTGCCGCGCATCGCTGGGACCTTTGGGGCGATAACTTTGCCCGCCGATAAACATTTCGCCAGCGTCGGCAAAGTGCGCGCCACTAAGTGTTTTCAGCAACGTGCTTTTGCCCGCACCATTTTCACCAATTAACGCCAGCACCTCGCCTACTTGAACCGACAATGACACGTCCACCAAAGCACGCGTCGGACCGAAACGTTTGCTGATACCGCGGACTTGAAAAAGCGCAAGCGAATCTTCATCGCCTGATGCGGTTTCAATGTTTGACGCTGGAGAGCGATTCGTACTTGCAGGTTCCACGGACGCCTACTCAGCGATCTCAGGATTCAGGAGCTCTTGGAACCGGTCTTCGGTCATGTTCTCCGGTGTCGCGACATACTCACCCGTGGACTTGAATTTGTCAGCCGACTCCCCGCCAATCGCCGCGACTAATGTTTTGACACTTTGGTATCCCATCTGCACGGGATCCTGCAGAACAATACCGCTGCAGGACCCGTCCGTCAGAGCTTCGACCAAGGCATCGCTGGGGTCAAACGCAATGAACTTGACCTTCTTGTTCAAGCCTGCGTTGCGAAGTGATTCCAAGGTCCCGTTCGCGTTGGGTTCGCAAACAGCAAAGATGCCTGCCAAGTCGTCGCCATGAATCTGCAACAGCTGATCGACTTTCTCTTTTGACGACGTTGTGTTGTCACCGCCGCGTTGATCAGAAGACACGACTTTGATGTCGGGATATTGTTTCAGCTGGTCCAAAAATCCTTCTTCACGTTGCTCGGTGCTTTCACTGCCTGCCATGTAGCGAAGAAGAATGACGTTGCCCTTTTCGCCGATCGCTTTCGCCATTTCATCCGCCGCCATTTGGCCACCTTTGAAATTGTCGGTTGCGACATAACTCACAATCTCAGGACCCTCATCCAATCCACTGTCAAAAATGACGACCGGAATGCCCTCGGCGATCGCTTCATCAACAGCTTCGACCAGCCCGCCTTTCTGATTAGGGGCTAACACGATCCCGTCGACTTGCATCGTGATCATGTTCTTGACCACTTCGATCTGGCTGCCGGTGTCGCTTTCAACCACCGGCCCACGCCAAATGACTTCGACGTTGCCCAATTCATCCGCTGCCTTGAGCGCGCCAAAATGAACGGATTTCCAAAACTCGTGGCTGGTGCCTTTGGGGACGACTGCGATCCGTAATCGCGGTGTTCCATTGGGGGCAGACGAACTCGTTGTTTTGTCATTGCAACCAACCGCTATGGCGACAGAAAAAGCCAAGCACAGGGAGACGCAGCGAGAAATTTGGTTCACGAATGAGGTGCCTCTAATCATTAGAAGATGATGGAATAGAGGCACATTGTAGGCTGCGGCGCAGCCACGCACCACTAATACGAACGTTCCATCATCCGCATCGGCATGAAAACACCTTTCGTACCTAGTGTTCGTGAGGGGGCCGTTTGCAAAACCGCACTCGTCGTAAACGTAACGTAGACGTCTGACGCGCGCTACTTTGTCACGAACTGGTCAAGTTGTTGACGTAGGCGAACGAATATTGGGCCGGGATCAGAAGGAACGCTGCCGGTTCGCTGGACATCCCAGCCCCACCAGATTCCACCATCCGTGCCCATTAACAAAAGTTCGTCGCATTGACGAACTTGATCAGGTGAGATCGTTTCGTATTGCCAATCGATTGCAAGTTCTTTTGCGATGGATTCGATCACCGTCTGCGTGACGCCGTTGAGTACGCGGTCTTTGGCGGGCGAATAGATCTTGCTGGAGCGGACGATCGCGACATTGGCGATGCTGGTTTCTGTCACGCTCCCATCTTGATCGACTAACAACGCGACGGCGTTTTCGTTCTGTTCACGTGCCGCTTGGTCGGCCAAGTAATAGTGGACTCGGCTCCGCACTTTGATCTGACGCGACCAACTAGTGGGGGGCGGCTGGACTGTGTCACTGATCCACACGGGTTGGCCGCCGAGTTGACGCGAGCGCAGCTTACGGTGGTCAATCTGATTGGGATGAATCAAAAGCGTGGCGGTCGAATTGCCGCGGGAGATCGAACCGGGAGTCGCAAGCACTGTGATTCCGATGTCGCCATCTTGATCCAGCAAAGCCTGGTTACGAATCAACAGTTGCGAAAGCAACTCCGCCACCTCTTTGACACCAAGTTCAACCTTGATGCTCAGCGTTTCGATGGTGGCAAAGAAACGTTGGAGATGCGTTGGTGACTGGAAAAGTCTGCCGTGGTACGTCCGCAGTCGCTCGACCGCGATCACGCCTTGCCGCAGCCCTGCGTCATCGATCGGTAACGACAACTTGGACGATTCGATCCACTGGCCGTTGATCCAGCCCAGGGACTGAATGGGTTTAGGGGACAAGGGAGGTTTCGCAGATGGCGTCATGCGAGGGAGTCTTTAGCTGAAGTTGGCAGGGGGGGCGACTGTTGTTGATCAAGTTGGCCATCTGACGACCGGCGCTACAGGCACGATCATAGTAGAACCGTTCCGCATGGCGTGCACGCACTGAAGCGGTGCAATTGAGTGCTTTGACCGGCAATCGCGTCCCGTCCACCCGCAGTCCGAAGCGTCGCGGGCCGCTGAAACCAAGTGCCTCGCTGGATCGTTCACGCGACAATCGCCAGTGATTGCGAAGTGCGACGTCGCGGTGATTGTAGAGCAACGTCAGTGTTCGCAGATTCTTAGTGGTGTAGCCGTGATAGCGATTAGGTTGCATCCAGTCCGCGTCAAAAGCAGCAGCGACTAGTCCAGCTGAAATATCTGCGCCATGGAAATACGGCTCATTTAAACTGCGATTGCCCAGCGATCCACCGCCCAGAGCATGCAGCGAACCTGAAACGACTCGAGCACCGAAGCTGTAGCCGACCATCGCGATGGACGACGATTGCTGAACGTGATTTCGTACCAGCCACGCCAAGTACAGTCCCTGAGCGTCGGTGCGGAATGCTTTTTCGCGAGCGTCTTTCAGAAGATAGCCCGCCTGTGCACTCGGCCAGCTAAAAATCACCCAATCGGTTGGGCGGTCATCTAACTGGCTATGGACTCGTTGGAAAAAGTTCAGTCCGTAACGTGTTGCATTGGGAGCCGATGTGCGATTGCCGTGGACATAAAACACGACGCGGCGATTCGGCTGAATCGATTGCAAGTATTCGTTGATCGATGAAGGTTGCGTCATGCCATTGCAGGCCAGTCGCGATACCGACAACGCCGGTTTCTCAAGATCAGCTTGGCATGTATTCCATGTTAGTCGTCGGGAACTGACGACCCAGAATCGATGCTTGGAACAGGCCTGATCGGACATCGTATTGCAGGTTGGCATCACCGCGTGCGGCAGCTGGCACAGGTTGCACGTTGGATGAGCCGCATGATTTTCTTCGACGGAGGTGCAAACAATCGGAAATGAGGTCTCGCAACTCGTGCCCACTGAGTTGTCTGCTGCGATGGTGTAGGTCAGCGGCTGTTTGCGACCAGTACCGACCACCGTCGCCATTGGCGAAGCAAGTTGGGATTCGTCAACCAGCTGATGACTGCCAGTTGCCTCTGTCGGTTCAACTTCGTTGTAGATCGACGGTCCCGTGACGTTTGAGAGCATACAAACGATTGCACCGATCGTTCTGGTCAAGGTCGTCAACATAGTTGATCTGTAAAGATATGCGGGAAGGGGTGTTTCTTTGGGACAACGAATTGTTGCAGAAAAAAAGCGACGTTGCGTTTGCACATCATTGTTTACGGCCTAATTTTGTATGGCCTGGTACTCTGGGCCACCGAATAATCTCACTATGCACGTCAAGGTAACTTCGATGAACAAACGCATTTTAACGGTGGTAGCAACCGTAACGCTTCTGTGTACCACCAGCGGCTGCAGTGGCATGCGGAACTTTCTTTTTGGCCGCGGCGCACGCTGTGGGTTGTGCAGCAACCTTCGACGCCCGTTACAACGAATCAACCCGCTCAATCGCCAAACACAAGTTCCTGTGGCACCGATGATGCAAGCGGCTCCATTGGCCGGTACAACCTGCGCACCCGGACTGATGGCAACACCTAACAGCTACGGTCCACAGCTAGGCTGTGGCATGGAAGCTGGTTGCGGTCGCGAAATGGGCTGTGGATTGGAAGCAGGCTGCGGCATCGAAACGCTGCCCAATTCTTGCAACTGCGGCAATGCTTCGTCCTATGGACCTGTCATCAGAAATTACGGTTCGGCATCGATCGATCCTTATCTCGCTGGCGGACAAGTGATCGATGGCGGCGTCATTAACGGCATGCCGATTGATGGTCAAATCATCGGTAACCCCATCATGGGCGAGCAAGTGATCGGCAGCTCAATCTACGGTGGACAAGCCTTCGACGGCGGATCTTGGGTGCCTCGCGGCGATTCGGGAATCTATTCGGCGAACAAGTACGATACCGATGGAAACAAAATCATCAGCGAAGAACCGTTGCCACCCGGCGCGGTACCAGCCAACTAGTGCAGTGCCAGCCAACTAGTGCGGTACCAGCCAACTAGTGCAGTGCCGTTCAGCTAGTGCAGTGCCGTTCAACTAGTGCAGTGCCGTTCAACTAGTGCAGTGCCGTTCAGCTAGTGCAGTGCCCGGCCGATGAGTTTGGTGCCTGCCAGAAAACGTTTGCGTGTTCAACGACAAACAAGTTCGTTTTCCTTTTCGGAAAAACATCAAGTAAGATAGATCGACGACGAAGCATTTTTCTACAGTGAGCTACGGTCGGAGTGGCTAGCGCGATGCAAATCGGGTTAGCGGCTTCGGCCGTTTCGGTGTTTCGTCCGACGGTCGCCCAGTCAAAAGCACTCATTGACAAAATCACGTTGCTGGCACGGCATCAGCAACTACATCGACCCCAACGATAGGCCAAGGTATGACACGCAACACCATTACGCGACGCTCTCTGCTCGGACGGACGCTGGGTACTGCCGCCGTCGCATGCTTGGCCAACCATTCACGTTCGCCGACCTTGCATGCTCAAGAGTCATCGTCCAAGAATCCTGATGAATCGGTCTCGCGACTTGCTTATGACGCGCCCAAATCACAGACCTGGCGCATCGGTTTGGTGTTGGACACACCAGTGACTTGTACCAACGTATTCGCCACGTTTCCGGTGCCGATGGATTGGCCCGAACAAACGGTCACATTGCAGAGCAAGGAGATCGATCGCCGTGTCACCGCTTGGAAAGTTCGCGACGTCGCCAAAGGTGCCAAACAGGTGATGCTGCAAATTCCGAAAGTCGCGGCCAACACGACCGCCGAAGTCACGTTTACGATGTCGATCGAACGTTCACGAATTTTGCCGCCTACAAAAACTGATGACCTGCGAATCCCCAAAAAAATCGGTCGAGAGCTAAGAGTCTTTACCAGTAACAGCCCCTATATCGACGCCAGTAACGCACGAATCAAAATGGTGTCCAAAGAGCTCGCAGCCAAAGACGCGGCGAACGATTGGGAACGCGTTGAACAGATTTACGACTACGTTCGTGACAATGTTCGCAGTGTCGACGGCGATCTGAAAAACGCCTCCGTTGCACTGCGCGAAGGAAAGGGCGATTGCGAGGAGATGACCAGCCTGATTGTTGCTCTGTGTCGCAATGCCAAAGTACCCGCCCGAATGGTTTGGATTCCCGATCACTGTTACCCCGAGTTCTACTTGGAAGACGCCGATGGCAATGGGCACTGGTTTCCTTGCCAGGCGCGCGGGACGCGTCAGTTTGGACGGATGGACGAATACCGTCCGATCTTGCAGAAAGGCGACCGTTTCAAGGTTCCCGAATCGCGTACGCCAGTTCGCTATGTGGCGGAACATTTCAAATGCGATCGGAAAGGATCCGCCAAGCCTCGGCCCGTTTTCGTCCGCGAATTGGTCGACGGTTGAGCGTCATTTTTGCTTGCTGACCCACGCGACAAAGGTCGCCATCTGGTCGTGAGCCATGATCTGGTCGACCGTGTGGTAGTCGCGGCCCAGAGTCTTTTCTTTGGGCACAAAACGGTGAATCGCCTGATGGCAATCGTGGCACACCGAAATCGTCTGCTGCATCTGTTCCCGCGAAAACTGCTTCTTAAACCATTTGTTCTTGTGGCACGTTCGTGGAATCAAGTGATGCTCCGTTGTGCCGCGTTTGGGACGGCGTCCGCACAGCGTGCAGCGCCCGCGATTCGGGTCGGTCGTTTGGTTGGCTACCACACCCATGTGGATCTCTTTCCGTCGTGGTTGTCAAATCGATGGACTAAAGCCCTCGCAGAGTTTGCGCAGGATCAATTTTCGCAGCGCGTTTGGCGGGGACGTAGCTGGCCAACATCGTGATCAGTGACGCGACGATCGGCGTGCCCATGATCAGCCAGACAGGGTACGCAAAGATGTCACCGTAAAGCGGTTCGTTCAAGCGTGTTTCCAATTCTTGGCGGATCCAGTCGCCACAGATTCGCGAAAAGATTAATCCCAGCACCAATCCGCTCAGCCCGCCGATCAGCCCCATCAAGAAGCCTTCGATTAGGAACATTCGCTTTAAGTCACGATCGCGCGCACCGATGGCTTTCATGACGGCGATGTCTTTGCGGCGCTCCAGAACATTCATCACCATCGTGTTGGTGATCCCAATCGCGGAAATCAGCAAAGCGGCTGTAGCGATGGACGTGATCAACAAAGTGACCAGTAAGACCGCGGTTCGTATCTGCGTCGCTAGTTCAGCCAGCGAATGAGTGCGAAAACCCGTGTCGGATATTTCCGCTTCAATGTTTTCCAGCAACTCTGGACTGGTCGCGCGAACGACCGCGGTCGTGCTCTTATCGGCTAGATCAAGGCCTCGCCAACAATCAGCCGCATCATCGTAAGGCATCATCACGGCGACACCCAACATCTGCGCCCACTCGGGTTCGTCGCGGATTTCAATCCGTTCGGGATAGCGAAACACGCCTCTGATCGGAAAAATGCGAGAACGAAATTTCAGTGATTCGATCGCCTTTTGGCGACGCGGATTGTCGCCGGATAACGACGTCCCTTCCAATGTCGCATGACGCGTCGTCACTTGAATCATGGTCCCGATTACGTCCTCAATTTCTGCTTCGGTGCGAATTCCCTGCTGGTACAAAAACAGTTCGCTGACCCAGACGCCACCACGTTCGGGCGGATTCGATGCGCTCGATTCTGCAGCGACCGTTTTTGTGCCCGTCGCAACAATCAGTTTGGAGTAGTCCAGCTTTTTGGGCGGCATCGCATAGACCACTCCCGGGCTGAACCGATCGACGGTTTGCAGGTAAATCGAACAGCGAAATCGCAGTCGCGACCATACCGATTCGACGCCGGCAATGCGTTTCAGACTTTCGCTGACCCCCAGGTTCATGGGCACCGGCCGGACGCCACCAACACCCGATGCCTGAGCCAATCGCACGCGGCGTTCATCAGACATGTCTTCGGTAAAACCTGCTGCCCGGGCTTTCTCCGGCGTAACTTCGTCCGTCTGAACACCCGTGTTGACGATGATCTCTAGCAGGCGATCTCCGACGGCAAGCCGCCGATTGACAGCGTCGATGACGCCCAGCCCACCCGAGATGCTACAGAACAGCAACAGTGCTCCGAGCGTCACGCCCAGCAGAGTCAGCACGCTGCGAAATTTGTGCGCCGTCATGGCCGATATGCCAGCACGCAGAAGGTCCGACAATCTCATTGGCCGGCTCCCATCGTGTCGTCGATTAGGTGCCCATCATGCAGTCGGATCGTGCGGGTCGCAAAATCGCTCGCAAGTTTCTCGTCGTGCGTCACCAGCACCACTGTCGCATTTCGTGTGTTGGAATAATCGACCAAGTGCTGAATGATGTCGCTTGCAGTGGTCGAATCCAAGTTGCCGGTGGGTTCGTCGGCCAAAAGTAGTTTGGGTTGATGCGATAGCGCGCGAGCCAAAGCGACACGTTGTTGTTCGCCGCCGGACAATTCCGACGGACGATGCGACGCTCGATTGGCCAGTCCCACCGCCTCCAACGCCGACATTGCCGATGCGAGTCGCTGTTTTCGGGGAGTTCCCGCAAACACAAACGGCAGCTCAACATTCTTGGTCGCCGTCAACGTCGGAATCAGATGAAATGCTTGAAAAACAACTCCCACGCTGCTCATCCGATACCTGGCCAATTGATCGCTGGAATGCGCGGCAATGTCGTCCCCGTCCACAATGATGGATCCCGAAGTCGGCCGGTCGATCCCTGACAGCAAATTCAGAAGCGTCGATTTTCCCGAGCCCGATCGTCCCAGCATCGCGACTCGTTGCCCACGCTGGATAGTCAACGAAATGTCTCGCAGCGCAATGACGCTGACTGATTTGCGCGGGTAAACACGTGACACGTGGTTCAACCGAATCAATGGATCGTCGCTCGTTGCATCAGACGAAATCATTGGAAACAAATACTTAAGTGGTAAAGATTTTCAGTCAAACGAACGATCGCTTTCGCGCGCTTTTGAATCCAGGCGACGTTACGCAGCGGCGAATCGGTTGCGCGTCGCCCTTCCAGCACGCTCTCAACACAATCCGTTACAGACTGGTCTAAAAAAGATCCCGCAACGAACGGATTGCCAGCGGCTCTTTGGTCGCAAAGGGTTCGCCATAGTGACGATCAATCAATCGCCCCCAATAAGCCGCATCGTCACGTAACCGGTCGATCAAAGTCGGCGGCTCCGTTGGCCGTCCCGCAACAAATTGACTCGCATACGCTTCGATGGATGACTTCTTGCGCGACCACTGGTCGCTGATGTCAACGATCCAATCGGGTTGCACCGCCAGTCGCAAGTGAATGCAAAAGTAGTAATAGATTCGTTCGGGATGGTACCGCTCGCCGGGCATGTCCGTCTTGCTCAGTTTCGACCAAAAACGCGCCGCTTCGATCAGTTGCGTTGCCGCGACATGGTCCGGATGAGCATCGCTCCAGTAAGGCGCGAACAGCCATCGCGGTCGCAGCATCCGAAAGTAGCTGGCCAACAATTTGCGTGCTTCCAGAGTCGGTTCCAGTGATCGATTGATCAAGCCAGCGTTGCCGCGCCAGGTCAGCCCCAGTGCCGCGGTTGCGAGGTCGGTTTCTTGACGACGGATTGTTTCGCTGCCATGGGGCGTCGGTTCGCCGGTGGTCAAATCCAGCACCCCGATTCGCCAGCCTTCGTCGTGCATTTTGGCGATCGTTCCGCCCATTCCCAGTTCGGCATCATCGGGATGCGGCGCAATGACAAGGAAATCTAGTGGCTCGATCTCGCCAATCTCTTCGGGCGGCCCAGTAAAAACAGGAACGTCAGGTTTGTCAGAAAAAGTCAATCGATTGAATCAAAGGAGTGAGCGGCGGGCAAAATTTCGCGGAAGCGTCACGATACGCCGACGAACGTTTGGTGTCGTCGTTGATACAGAAATGGATTACTTGCAACTAGCGCTGGTAAATCGGCAGGTAGTGATATCGTACGCTCAGACTCAAAATTGACAATGATGTCGCGTAGACGTAACCCACGTTGCGTTCTTCTCCGCTGCGGGCCAGCCATGCTCCGCGGCTGTCCTGTGTCTCTAGCAACATTTTGGCAACCAAGTCGTCTGCTTTCTTGGCGTACTTTCCACCTGCTTGATGCATCCCTTGCGCGTAGTAGTAGACGCCGTAGTGAAAGAACCTTTCCTTGGGCTTGGGCGGATTTTGTAACAACCAGTCCGCCGCACCTTTGACCATTGGCGAATCGTACTGTCCGCAAACTTGCATCGCCAGCAATCCGGCCGCGGTCATCGTAAACGACGGGTGATGGTGGCCGGGCGTGTAACTAAATCCTCCGATCGGTTCCTTGGTTCTTTGTCCGCGTGGCGAAGTGTAGGAGTGTCGCAGATAGCTCAGCGCCGAAGTGATGGCCGATGCAGGCACATCCATCCCGTCGTTTTTGGCACTCCGCAAAGCCATCAATTGCCAAACCGAAACCGAAAGATCCGAATCGGTCGCCGTCGGTGTGTATCGCCATCCGCCAGCCAGTGTGCTGGGTTTGCGAACCGCTTGTGCCTTCAGCACCAAACCAATGGCCTTTTCCAACGCCGAATGGATGCGTTGATTTTGAGCCATCGTGCCACCCATGCCCATCATCTCGGTCAGCATCAGCGTGACTATGCCATGGCCGTACATGCGCGATCCGTCGCTGTTACCAAAATACCCGTTGGAATCTTGATGTCGCTTGTCCAAGACAAAATCAATCGCTCGCATCATCACCAGCGACCGCACGTCGTCGTTGCCGGGTTGGACTCCGACGGCGGCCATCGCCATGATGGCCAACGATGTCATCGCGACTTCGTGACCACGATCCACAATCGCACCCGTATCACGCATTGTCGAAACCAAAAACTTGATTCCTCGATCAACGGCCTGATCGATATCATCGTCCACGTAAAGCGTCGACAAGTCTTCGGCCGCATGGGTTCGATCAGCCATCGCAGCTCCCGCTCCCATGGCCGCCGCTTGAACCGCGTACCAGTTGGTCGCCGATTTCGCGCAAGTCGACTTCAGCCAGTCGCGTCGCGAAAGTGTCAAACGAGGGTGCGTCATTTTGATTTCTCCGTTGCATTGGCCTTCGCAGCAGCGCGACGAGCGACCGCCCGGAAATAGGCTTCGACTTCGCGGCGGTACTGCGGAGCAACACGCGATTCGCGCGACTCCGAAGCGTCATCGGTTTTGCGCTGTCGCAGTGATCCCCAATCTCCCAGTTCGCTCATGTCAACTTGGCCTAGGATCCCTTCGCCACCGCCGGGCGGATCGCCGGGACCAGAGTTTTGTGTCAACTGATCGCCTTCTTTTTCGCCCGATTCGACCTCGCCTTGTTGTTTGGACGCCTCCGAGTTTTTGCCGGGCTGCAAAGTTTGTTGTCTGTCTTTGGCTGCTTGCTGTGATTGAGAGTCCAGCATTTGCGACAACGTCGGCGAAGCTTGACCGGCGGTCTGTTTGCCCGGTTGGCTACCCGGTTTTTGTTCGCCCGGTTTTTGGCTTCCGGGGTCCTGGCCGGGTTTTGGTTGACCCTGTTCTTGTCCTTGCGGTTGTTGTCCTTGCGGTTCGTCGCCCTGTTGTTGTTCTGATGGCTGTTTTTTTTGTTGAGCCGGATCGTTTGCCTCCGCAATCGCTCGGTCTAGTTCATCCAGCGTCTGTGCCATCTTCTTTGCTTTGTCTGCCGATGCGCTGGACGGCTGACCTTGTGAACTTTGCTTTGGTGAAGACGCTTGATTCTTATCGGAGCTGCTTTCAGCTGCCTTGTCGCCTGGGTTGTCGGAGTCGGGCGATTCACTGTCCGAGGTTGATTGCAGCATCTGCGCAAGGCGTTCCGCGTCCTGGCCAATCTTTTGTTCCGCGTCGGCGACTTGCTGGCCCGCTTGTGGCGTTTCCTTGGCTTCTTTGGCAGCTTGATCGAGTGATTGTTTGGCGTCTTGGCCGGCTTTCAGCCCGTTCTCTTGAATCGACTCGGCTGCCTGCTCCAGGCCTTCGGCATTGGCTTTTTGTCCCAAACGTTCTTCGTGGCGTGCCGCGCGGGCAACCTGATCGGCTGCATTCTTGACGTCGCTATTGATGCGATCTTGCTGCTCCGACAAGCTCTGCGCTTTGTCAGTTGGCGTGCTTAACTCCGGGCGTCCACCCAATTGCTTTGCGATCGCATCAAGCTGCTGCTGCAAGTCATCCAGCGTTTTGGTGGCTTGCTGGGCAGTCTCTTCGGCAAGTTGGCCGGCCGGGTTAGGCCGAGTCAGACGCTCCAGCTTTTCCTTCTGTGCCTCGCGTATTGCTTGTTCGATCTCTTTCCGCTGGTCCTTGGCATAGTCTCGCGTTTGATCGGCAGCTTGCTCGGCTTTGTCAGCGTTGGCTTCACGCTGCTTCTGCTGATCGATTTGCGACTGCAATTGATCTCGCTGCTTCTGGTCCGTCTTCTTTGGATCCGCTTTCTTCAGTCGATCCTCCGCCCGTTGGCGTTGGTCTCTGGCATCGCGTTCCTGACGTTGAGCTTGCTGGACGCGGCGGTTCGCTTCCTGCTCTTCGCGTGACCACTGGGCGCGTTCCCGATTCATATCCTGCACGATTCGGTTCCGTGTATTTCTTGCCTTGCTTTCCATTTTGCTCTGCGCACTCTTTCGTGCCGGTTCGTTTTGATGCACGTCTCGCTGGGATGCTTCGGCAGATTCTTGCTTGGCTTTCTTGATGGCCTCGGCGGCCTGGCTCACTGACTGTTTGGCGTTTTGGACCGTCTTTTTCATTTGCTCAGCCAACGCACTCTCGCCGCCCATCTGCCGACTTTCGTCCACGGCTTTCTTAAGTGCTTCGCGGGCCTCGGTGAATTTGTCTCGGGTTTTGGGTTCATTTGCCCAGCCGGAGGCTTCCTGCGCCATTCCCAGCAAATGGTTGCTTGTTGATTCAAGTCGTCGAGACAACTCTTCCAGCTTTTTGGCTGCACGACGCTTGGCCTCTTGAACCGCTGCATCACTTCGTTCGAGTGCTTGATTGAGTTGGCGCTCGTCGCTTTCGGCTTGTTCCAAAGTCTTTTGCGCCGACTGCGCCGCGTTTTCGGAAATCTCCGAGAGTTCCTGCTGCATCGGTTCGTTCTTCTTCAGTTCCGCCTCCAGCTTTTTGAGCAACTCTTCGGGATCGCTATTGGCCGCGTCCGCCATCGCTTTGGCTTCTTCGTAACGCTGTTCCAAATCGCGCGCAATCTGCAACTCTTCTTCAGTCTTTCGCAATTCCTCTCGTGATTGATCAGCGTTTTCGCCACGTTCAAGTTTGTCGAAATGCTCGGCGGTCTTTTCCAACGTACTCGCCAGCTGCGACAAACTCTCTTCGGCTTTTTCCAGTGCGGCGTCACGTTGCTGTTCGTTCGCGGCGTCCTTGGCGTCCTGCATCGCCTCTTTTGCTTGCTCCGATGCGTCGTTGATCGCCGAAGCAGCTGCGTCGGCATCTCTGGCAATTTCACGTTGCTCGTCGTCCAACATGTCCGACGTATTGGCCTTGTCGATCAAAGCTTGCACAGTCTGTTCGGCAGCCGTTTCGGCTTCTTCTTGTTGGGCGGCCAATTGCTCGGCCGTTTCGCTTTGCGAATCCTGTCGTTGATCCGTTCGCTGCTCCGCTTCCGTCGCTTTTTCAGCAGCCTGACGGGCTTGTTCGGGAAGCGACAGCACATAGCGCTGAATCGTCGCTCGTGCTGCGATCACGTGCGGCTGCAAATTCTGGAGCCCCGCATCGACGCGCTGCGTCAGCTTGTTCAGCGAAACTTCGGCCGACACCGGTTCTTTCTGGTCCCAACGACGGCGTGTCAGACGGTCGCGTGCGGCAGAGAAATCCTTGTCGTAGCGGGTTCGGTCCATCGGATCGATTAGAGTTGGCCAATCCAGTTTGGATTCTTGCCACTGCTTGATGGACCACTCCGCAGCCAGTGAATAGCGATGAATCCAGATCCCGCTGCTAAGCCGGTCGTCGGCTGAATTCGACAATGACTGTTCTGAAACCAGCAGTTGTTTAAGTTCGGATTGCGCTAGTTCAGCTTCGTGGACCGATTCCAATACGCGAATCGCACCCGACAGATTTTCGTGCACCTCGGTAGGCGATTCGTCTTTGTAGTCGGCAAAACCATTTTCGTTGACATGTTCGATTGCACGACGCAGCAGAGTCAAATCGGCGGCATGTTTTAGATCGACTCGGGGACGCCGACGATGCAATTCCGATTCGGCGGTCAAACGCTGGGCGGCCTGTCCGATCCGATGGATGTAGTTCGATTCGGCCGCCTGTGCTTCCCAGTTGGCCAAGGCTGCTTTGTCAGCATCGTCCTCCTTCTCGCTGCGTTCTTGCTGTCGGACCGCCTCTCGACCACTTCGCTGGATCTGGCGAATCAAATCTGCATACGAACGCATTTCGCGGCGAATGTCACGATAGGATTCATTGAACAGCTGCATCAGTCGTCCGTCGGCCATGCCGGTCGCAGATTTCTTTTTCAGTTCGCCTTCAAAACGCCTGATGAGATCACGCTGGTTCTTTTCCGATTCGTCGTCCTTGATCCGGTTGATCAACAACGACCAGCGTTCGGCCCAGCGACGCCAACTTTCGCCAGCGAAATGCGCGCGTGACGAATCCATCAGCACGGCATCATGCTTGCGTATCAATTCATCAATGGCTTTCATCCTCGCTAAAGTCACTTTCAGATAACGATCAAATCGATCCGCAGGCAAACCGGACGCTTCGTTTGTCATTGGTTGCAGACTACTTTGCAGTGCGCTGGCGTCGCGGGTCACCGCCAGTGAAAGTTCGTGCGACACGATCGCTCGCGCCAACGTGTTGATACGCATCGCCTGATGGCTAAGCCGTGTGCCATGGTTGGAGACGCTTTTTGCGATTTTTGCCTGCGCTGTTTTCCAAAGATCGCTTTCGATGCTCAGGGCATGAGCCAGTTCTTCGACGGAATATTTCAATTCGCCATCCATCGCGATGATTGCCCGTCCCATCAATTCCAGCGAATTGGTGTCCGTCACTTGGTCGGTGATTTCGATCGAATTGGCCAACGATTGCAAGACCGACGAAGTGCGTTCATTCAGTTCGGCGTACAGTTGCCGAAGCGAATTGATCTCGGCCGCATCGGGCGTTCGGCCCAGTTCTTTGATCGTATCGCCGACCGCGGCCGCTGATTTTGTCCACGCCAACACTTCCGTCGTCAGTTCGCTCCATTCGTCCAGTTTGCGATGGCGGTCATCATCAAATCCTTCGTCGGCGATCAACAAATCGACGATTCGTGATTCGCCCCGAAGGCCTCGGCGATCAATCGCGACCAATCGAGTGCGGACGATATCGCCGCTGGACAGTTTGGGCGTTTCTTTGTTACCGCCCGTCCGTTTCAAAAGATCCCATTGCCAACTCGGCTGAGCGTCGCGGCTGGGCGAAGGCACCGGGATTTCGAAGGTTTCGCTCGTGATCGAATTGATGGTGATCTCTTGAATAATCTTGTCGACCGGCAAATCGTCTTGAACTGATCCTGCCAAATCCAAGACCGCTAACGGTGAAACGATCATCATGTCAGTGACCGTGTCAGCCCACTTTGCGACCGGTGGCGTGTCGATGACCGGCACGATGGTGTAGGTCGGACTGAACGGGTTGTTGAGTCCGGATTTGATACTGACTGCATCGACTTGGTACTGACCCGCCGTTTTAATCGGGATCGACGCCGTGAACATGTTTTTCGATTCGTCGGCCTGGAACAATTCAATCTCGCCGCCTTCGTTGGCAAAACGAATTTTCGCGTCGCGTACAGGTTCGTCAAACTGGATGGTCAGTTCTGCGGTGGTCCCCGTCAGCGCTTTCAAATCTCCGTGCTCGTCCTCCTCAGTACGTTCAGCCAGTTTTGCATAGCTGGGAAACTGATAACGCTTCTGGAACAGTCCGACTCGCGGGCGCGGCAGCGGCGTCAAGCGATGCCACAGCGAAATTGCGTCGCCGGCAAAGATCTGATATTCGATCGGCGATTTTCCCACGGACAAATTCGCCGCGAAATGATCACTCGTCTCGATCGTCGTTTGACTCGAATTCGGATTGGTTTCTTCGCTCGTATTGCGGTTGGCAATCGATGCGGCTGAGTTGGCGGTTGCCGGTTTGGCTCGCGGTGACATCATGGACTCGCCGCTCATGCCGTCATCCGACTGCCACACCAATAGCACTTCGTCGGTGATCTCACCTGTGATCTCGATCACGATTCCGACCGCGTCGCCTTCGGCAACGTATCCCGAGGCGGGCGACGGTTGGATGATTGCAATTTTTGTTTTCGATGCTCGTTCGATCGGAGCGCCCGGCAACATCGCCCTTGCAAAACGACGCCCGAACTGCATTTGCGGAATCAGCAATAGCACCAGACAAACTGCGGCGATTGTCAAGCCAGCCGACAGCCATTTGCGAATCAACGCCATCGGCAACAAATCGGCCACGTTCAGCAACGCCACACGTCGGGCGACGCGTTTTTGCAATCGTTCGCGAAAATCGGCGGAACCATTCGCCTCGTTGGGGTCAGCTAATTCGACCGCCGACAACAGATCATCGCGCAGTCGCGGTGTCGTCGACTGCATGTGAACGGCCAGCGAAGTCGCTTCGGTATCTCGTAAGCCACCGAACCCAAAAAACCACATCGCGGCGATTGTGGCGCTGTAACCGACCACACTCAGCAACACGCGCACGCTATCGGGGAGAATCCAGAAATAGTCGCACAGCGCTATCAGCAACATGGCCGCGACAAACACGACGATGCCACCCGCGATGGCCCGCAGCACCAACAGCACTTTGCGGCGTTGGCCAAACTTCTGCAGCGTTCGCGCGGTAACGGGATCCAGTCCGACGCTGGTCACTTGATCTGATGGATAAGTCGACATGGGTTACACCAATCCTGATCGTTTTCTGAGCCACCATTCGATCGCCAACAAAGCAATCACGGCCCAAAACCAATAGAATGATTGCCAAATCAGGATATCCGATTCGACGATGGATCCGCTGGAAAGCGGTTTGATTTTCTCAAGTAAAGTCACTGCCGACGATTCATGCACGTACGCACCGCCGGCTGCCGCAGCGATTTGATTCAGCGTTCCTGCGTCCAACGCAATCCGCCGCATCTCGAGAGATTCGGATTGACTGACCCAAATCGGCGTCGACGCCTGCAAGGCCGATTCGTCAAACCCGCTTGCTCGGACACGAACACTGTATCCTCCTGGCGAAAGAGTCGGCGTTTGCCCCTGATACGTTCCGCGTGCGGGATCATCGACACTCAAAGGCACCGTTGCGACGACGCGATCATTGGCAATCAACAGCGCGTCGACAGTTGCGTCCCCGACCGGTTGCGACCGAGTGTCTTGCAGACGGACGCGAATGGTTGCCGATTCATCGGGGCCGTACTGAATCTTGTCCGTCCCCAGTGCCACGTATTCATCACTGGCAGAATACGGAGGCTGCATGACGGCCGCCAACAGCTGATTCCAAAACCGAGCGTGAAATCGATCCGCGACCTTATAACGCCATCGCCAAGTTTCATCCGACGAAAGATAAAATACGCGTCCGCCGCCAAACAATCGTGTCACCAACCAAGGTGACTTAATACCGCTTTGGCCGATCGCGGTGGCCCAGACCTCGGCTCCCTCTTGCGCCTGCACATGGTTGACCGATTTGGGAGCTGGGATCTGCGACCAAAACTCTTCGATGTTCTGCGAATCCCCATACAAATTCATCAGCGGATGCTCTTTGCCCATCGTCGTCAATTCCAACGATTTGGCGGACAGCCGTGGAATCGCACGGTCATAGCGAATCGGAATCAATTCACTCAGCGTGCCGTCGGCCAGTTGACGTAGTTGCCGATAACGACCATCAATCGCGATCAATCCGCCACCGCGAGTCACAAATTCTTTCAACAAGAAAATGTCATTGGTCGAAAGCAAATCCGCGGGGATTTCGCCTAGCACCACGGCGTCGTACTGTGCCATCGTTTCGCGGTCCGCCGGAAACTGCCCGTCGTCCTTGCCTCGCAAAAGCTGGACGTCGTCGGTACCCGGACCTGCGATCACAATATTGACCGTCCATGCCGGGTCGCGTTGAAAGAGATTGTTCAGATAACGCGTCTCCCAGCGGCTGGATCCGTCGATGATCAACAGTCGACGATCACGCGTGTTGGCGGCCACGCGAAACGACCGCGAATTGTTTTCGCTGACCGAATCGCCACCCTGCACGACGCCCAGCGGTTCGACCGCAGCGGTCAAATCCATCACCACCGTGCTACGCTGAACGCCTCGCTGTGATTCGGTGTTCAGTGATTCAACGATCGAGCCGACGTCTAATTCAAACGGAATCGATTGCTGGCCATCGTTCAGCGGCGTGACGTTCTGTTGCCAAACCGTTTTGCCGGCCGACTCAATTCGAACCAACACCGACTGTCCGGCCAAACCGTACTGCTTCAAGATCAATTCGCCAGCCAGCTGGCCATCCGAAGCCACACTCTCGGGCGTGACCACGTTGACGATTCCGACGTCAGTGGGTTCGTCGGTTGAACCCATGCCCACGGCGTGAACCGCGTACGATTGCAGCCGCAGCTCCTTGGCCAAATCGACCGCCGATCGACCCGCGTTGTCACGCCCATCCGAAAACAAAACCAACGCGGCTTGCTGAAGTTTCTCGGCCGAATCTTGCTCGGCACTGCTTTCGACTTCATCGGCAACGGCATTGGCGTCAAACGAATCTAGCGCCAGCGAAAGACTGGACGCCAAATCCGTTCCCACACCATCTGCGTCCAACGCAAATGTCGTCGGCAGCGGTTCGTCCATTCGCGACGACCAGAGCAACGTGGGATCGCCCGTGGAAAATGCCACGACATCGACTTCATGTGTTTCTTTTAACGTCGACAGCCAGCCCGGGTGACTGCCATCGCCCAACAATACATCGACGCTGCGCCGCATTCGACTCGGCGACGAACTGGGGTCGCCACTGTCCGTGACCGCCATGCTTTTGGATTGATCGATGGCAAACACCACTCGTCCCAGTTTGCCCACCACCGTGCGGCGGTGAAGCACCGGCCCCGATAGCAGCAGGATCGTCAAAGCAACCGCAGTGGCGCGCAGCGACGGCAGCAGGTAAGAGTACGGCGAAGCAAGGTGTTTTGTCTCTCGCAAATACACCCATGCCACAAACGCCGCGGCGACCGCAGCGACGGCGACGACCATCCAGAGCGGAGCTTCCCCTGCAAATCGCAGTGTTCCCATTAGCAGTGTTCCCATTACAAGCCCCTCCCCGTCATCACGGCCTGAGGCGGATCCACTGGCACACGCGATTGGGCTCCCGCTGACCGACGTCCCACCAGATGTTGTTGCAAGAACAGTTCACCGACCATGCCGATCAAAAGTGCCAATAGCAGCCATCGCCAAATTTCGCGTCCGAAACGTCGCGTTTGGTCGTCGGCTTGCAAGTCACTCAGCTCAGCGTAGATGTTCGCATCGACTTTCTTGGCGACCGCTTTCAACGCATCCGGATCGACCGATCGAAGTTGCGATTCAGAATGAGGAACCTCGACCACGCGAATTGTTTTTGTAATTAAACTCTCCGCCGCGTCACTTTCGTCGTTTTCGGCGGGATCGTTTGGCCCGACCGAACGAAACGCGTACGTCCCGGGCACTTGGGTCTGCAACCACTGAAGCTCTCTCGGCGACGAACCATCCGATTCGCCTGCCGGCGTCAACGACACCTCTGCTTCGCCGGGCGGCTGGACCGAATAGCGCGTTTGCGTCGATGGGGATTCCGCAGCGGAGGCTTCTTTCTTTCCTGCACCGGCATTCATCGAACCACCGGCCAACTTCAACTCCGATGTCGGCAGCGAAATCGGTTGCCCAACTTCCAAGGTCGTTGTCTTTCGCCGACCCGCCAAATCCATCACCAACTGTTGCATCATCGGAAGATACGCCAGCCGTAGCGGCAGCGTCGACCACGCTGCATCGCACGGTAACGCGAACTGACAAACTTGGCCGCGCCCGCGTGACGCCAACACCACCATCGGACGGCCGTCACCAAAAGTCATCAAAACACTCGCCGCGGTTTGCTCTCCCGCCAGCTCACTTTCACCTGCTGCTTCTTGCGTCACCGCATCTTCGTCCGCGGTCGCGGCTTCTCCTTGCGACACCGTCAACTGCCGATACGCAAACACCTCCACATCCGACAGCGGACGCTCATTCGCCGCGGCCAATAATCTCCAAGGCGAATATTGTTGGTTCAGTTCCGCAATCGTCGTCACCGTCACATTGCGTTCGTCTGGCGTACCAACAATTTCACCCAGCCGCGCCGGAAAACTCAGCGCTCCCGCATCGGACTGCCACGGCGTGTTGAAGGATTCCGCTTCGACGCGGTCACCGTCAAAAACCACCAGCGAACCACCCTGCAACACAAATGTCGACAAAGCCGCTCGCTGGGATCGATCCAGCGTCCCGACGTTGGCCAGCACCACGATCTCCGGTCGAACGTTTGCAATTGTGTCTGTGATCTCAGAACTGCGGATCAAATCGGCTCGCACCGAATCGGGTTGATCGTCGCCACCAAAAGCAAACGGGCTCAACGCGATCGACAAAAAATCCGCCTGACCTTCCAACGGACGACGACTCGGTTTGCCATCGACCAACACCACGCTGATCTCTCGCATCACATCCACCGCGATCCTGCGCCGGTTGTCATCGGCCAACGAATCCGCATGCTCCACCGACACCGTTACTTCGCGCACACCGGGTTCGTCGATGCGGTGATTCAACCGTGCCGTCGCAGAGGATCGTTCGCCGATCGAAATCGTTCGCGGTGGCAGATCCACCCCATCGATTGACCACACGAGTCGTAGGTCGCCCGTCGGCACATCCGCCGCATTACGAACTCGTGCCGAAAACTGTGTGCTCCGTCCCGCTACCACCGCAGGCGAATCCACCGTCACGGATTCGACCGAAACATTGGCCGCCTTTTCCGATTCGCTGCCAAAATTCCAGAAACTGACCGTCGGTCGCGGGTCAATCTTGCTTAACCGTCGCGAAATTCCGTCCAGAGATTTCAGCGAAGACTTAGTGAGATTGCAGCTCTGAAAATCCGACACCAACAAAACGCTCGTCTGTGCATGCGAACTTTGCTGGGCCGCGCCGACCGCCGCGTCGATCATCACCGACAGATCAACCGGGCCAAACGTCGCTTTCAATTGCTTGATTTCGTCCAAAGCATCCGCCGCACCCATCGTCGCAGCGGGCGAATCCACCGTACTGCTTCGCACCAAAATCACCTCGTCACGACGCGACAGCTTTTTCAAAAAATCCGTCAGACCTGTTTTGGCCTGTTGCAGCCGTGATGGCTGTCCACTGACAGACGCGTTCATGCTGCGACTGTCATCGATCGCAATCACGATCGTTCGCGGTGCATCGCCCGGCATCGCGCGAAAACCCGTCAGCACGGGCCGCGCAAGACAGAACGCCAACAAGATCGGAATCAAACATCGCAGCAACAACAGCAGCAAGTTGGCAATCTGCATGCGGCGACGGTTCACGCGGATCACACTGTCTAGCAAATGCCACGCACCCCAGTCGATCGTGGTGAATCGACTACGATGCAGCAAATGAATAACCAAAGGAATCGTGAACGCCAAAGCACCCAGAGCCAGCAGCGAGTTCAGCAGCGTCAACTCACTCGCCTCCTAAACGACATGTATTCGTGCAATCCATCGGCAAACGGGCGGTCGGTTGTCAGCGGAACATGATCCACGCGGTTCTGTCGGCAGGCTTCCACCAAAGCACTTTGATGTTCAGCCAGTCGTTGCAAATAAGCCTCCTGCAGCGAACGCGCATCGACGGTGTGTTCGTTAGCCGGGTTTTCGATGTCGCGAAATTGGATCCTTCCCGAGAATGGAAAATCCATTTCGTCCGGGTCCAGTATCTGAAAGAAAATGACTTCGTGGTTTTTGGATCGAAACAATGCCAGCGATTTGCTGATCGAATCCACATCGCCCATGCCGTCACTAATGATGATCAACATTCCGCGGCGTTTCAGCTTCGACGCGATCTTGCGAAACACGCCGCCCAAATCCGTCTCGCGTCGTGACACCTCGTCCGTCAACGGTTTCAAAACCGCTCGCAAATGCGACGGACGCGAACGCACCGGCACGATCTCGCGCGGCGCGTCATCAAACGTGATCAAACCCGCGCCGTCTTGCTGGCCCAACATCAAATACGTCAACGAAGCAGCCAGCTGCACAGCAAAATCATGCTTCGTCTTGCCACCCGTCTCACTGCCACCCGACTTCGTGCCGCCAGCCTTCATGCCACCAGCCTTCATGCCACCGCCTCGGCTTCCGCCATACGCCATCGAACCGCTCCGGTCGACCAACAACGTGCAACGCAGATTCGTTTCTTCCTCAAACTCACGAATGTACAGCCGATCGCTTTTTCCGTACGCCTTCCAGTCAATCTTCTTCAGATCATCGCCGCGCACGTAGGGGCGGTGTTCCTTGAATTCGACGCTAAAACCCTTGTGCGGCGATCGGTGCCGTCCGTTGCAGTAGCCTTCGACCACGCCACGAGCCAGCATTTGCAGACGCGCAATCCGCGAAAGTTCCTTCGGCTTGATGTAGTCCAGAATTCGCATCAGCGAGTCGGGGAGGTAGGAATCGTTTGGGTGGGAGCAGTCCAGTATATCCTGCCGTGTCTTTTGCGTGACCGACGGTTTGGCCCAACCCAATCGATTGCCAGCAATAATCAGTCACAATCGAGTGCCCAAATCCGGCATAATGCTCAGACTCACTCGGGGACCCTTTCGTGCCCCCCCCTAGTTGCCCGCAAAGTTGTCCTGCCTCGTTCCACTACCCGCCGAGCCTTTTCCTACCATGTCGCCCACCTCACAAACTTCTTCCTCCCATCCGTGTCGCCGCCAAGTTCTCCCGTCGCAGCGTCGACGTCACGTTCTCCCGCCGCAGCCCATGCCGCAGTCCCCAGTGCAGTCCCCAGTGCAGTCCACATCCGTTCTCGCGCTCCGGATCACCCTGTCACTCGCCGTGGTCGCCGCGTGTTTCAGCACCGCGCCAACCTGTTCCGCAGGACAGCTTCACGCCGGGGCCGCCGTCATCGATATCAGCCCGACACAAATGCCTGTCCTGGTCAACGGCGGCATGATGTCCAGGACCGTTGACGAAATCCGCACCACCGTCAACGCGCGAGCCATTGTCGTCACCGACCAAGACGACACGGTTGCCATCGTCGTCGTCGATAGTTGCATGGTCCCCAAAGAAATCTTGGACGAAGCCAAACAGCGAGCCGCCCGCGACACAGACATCCCGGCCGACCACATCATGGTCAGTGCCACCCATACGCACACCGCCCCGTCCGCCTTCGGCGCGTTGGGCACCGACGCCGACGCGACGTATGTGCCGCTGCTGCGCCGAAAGATCGTCGATGCAATCGTCGCCGCCAAAGCGAACTTGCAGCCAGCCAAAGTCGGTTGGGGATCCGCCGACGCTCCGGACTTCACCGCCTTGCGCCGTTGGGTGCGCCGTCCCGACCGCATCGATGTCGACCCGTTCGGAAACCGGTCCGTGCGAGCCAACATGCACGCGGGAGCCAAACCCGAAAATGTCACCGGCGAATCCGGCCCCGAAGACCCCGAATTGTCCGTGATCGCGTTTCAGTCGACGGCGGGAAAACCCATCGCAGTGCTCTGCAATTTTTCGATGCACTACTTCGGCGACCAACCCATCAGCGCCGACTACTTCGGTCTGTTCAGCGAAGGAATCGCCAAATACGCGGACGCCCAGTCCAACCTCTCGAGCGACCAATCCGGCTGCGTCGGCATCATGTCGCACGGCTGCAGTGGCGACATCTGGAAACGCGACTACGTGACCTGGACTGGCAAAGACGATCTAGACATCAACGGTTTCACCCAAGGATTGCTTGCCGTCGCTCAAACGGCCTACGACCAAATCCAGTACCGCGACAACGCTGACATCGCCATGGCCGAATCTCGCCTGCCGCTCCGCTACCGGGTGCCCGACGCACAGCGTTTGCACTGGGCCCAAGAAATCGCCGCGACCATCGAAAACGATTTGCCCACCACTCGCGAACAAGTCTACGCACGCGAACAGATTCTCCTGCATCAAATGCAAAAAACCGACGTCGTCGTGCAAGCGATCAAAATCGGCGACATCGCCATCGCCACCACGCCCAATGAAACGTACGCCCTGACTGGACTGAAACTAAAACTGCAAAGTCCGTTCAAACACACCATGGTCATCGAACTCGCCAACGGAGCCGAAGGCTACATTCCGCCTCCCGAACAACACCCGCTCGGTGGATACAACACCTGGGCCGCACGGTCCGCCGGATTGGAACCGCAGGCCGAACCAAAAATCGTTGCCGCCAGCCTGCGCTTATTGGAAAAAATCAGCCAACAACCGCGCAAAACTTTTCAGCAACAAATCGGTCCCGCCGCCCAGCAGCTTCTCAGCAACAAACCGCTCGCCTACTACCGGCTGGACCAAATGCAATCCTCCTTTGCCATCGACTCCAGTGGGCACCACAACCACGGAATCTACGAACCCGACGTCTTGTTCTTCCTGCCCGGTCCGCCCACCGACGCTCAAAAACGATCGTTTGTAGGCTCTCGCAGCGGATCGCCGGGCGATTTTCCAGCCAATGACCAGTCTCAAAACGAAAACCACTCTCCCGCCCAAATGCAGCCCAACCGCTGCGTCCACTTCGCCGGTGGACGTGTCCGCACCCAACTGCCCAGCCTGGGCAACAGCTACACCGTCATCCTCTCGTTTTGGAACGGAATGCCCAGCGACGCTCGCCCAACCACCGGCTGGTTATTCTCCCGCGATCACAATCACAGTGTCACCGATCGCGGCCAGCATCTCGGGCTCGGCGGCTCCACCGACGGTGACGACACCGCCACCGGCAAACTGATTTTCAAACAAGGTGATGGCGTTGCCGTCGGCAAAACCGTCATTCCGCGTTGGACGTGGAATCAAGTCAAACTGGTCCGCACCAACACCCGCGTCAAAGTATTCCTCAACAACGCGTCTCAACCCGAAATCAACATCCTTCTCTCAAGCGATCAAACCGCGCCCCTGCCTACCTGCTTTATCGGTGGCCGCAGTGACAATGATTCCAACTGGGAAGGACGAATCGACGAAGTCGCCATTTATTCCAATTGAATCCGGTCACTTCACGCCGGCCCCTTCAAACCCGTCAGATTCGTTACACTGAACCGTAGCGACCGACAACCACTTTCCAACCCGCCCTCACGACGGAGCTCGCGTTTCAGCTGCTTGATTTGCACGGACGAACCAAACCAAATCAAACTCAGCGCAAAACGAAACGCTGCATCCCATTTGATTCAAACAGATACCTCACCCCCGGAGCCTGATCGATGAGCGTTTCTACCAAAGTTAACTTGCTTCCCGAAGTCGAAGGATTTCTTAGCCAAAGTCCATTCGCCAGCTTTGTCGGTGGCAAGAACTTCCCCGCTGCGTCTGGCGATCTGGTCGCCACAATGGACCCCGGTTCCGGCGACAAAATCGGCGACATCCACGATCTCTCGTCCGCCGAAATCGACCAAGCCGTCGACATCGCCAACGACGCCTTCCCGGCCTGGTCCGCGATGTCGCAATCCGACCGCAGCGCCATCTTGCTAAAACTGGCCGACGCCGTCGAACAACGCAAACCCATCATCGCGCAGATCGAAGCCCTCGAAGCCGGCAAAATCGAAGCGCAAGCCGCCGGCGACGTACAAAACTTCGCCGACACACTTCGCTACTTCGTCAAACTTTCCGACGGTGTCGAAACACGCACCAAACTGGACTCCCCCGGTCACGACGCCTGGACCTACAAACAGCCCTGGGGCGCCTGTGCGTTTATTTTCCCTTGGAACTTTCCCTTCCTGTTGATCGGTTGGGGAATCTCACCCGCCCTGGCCGCCGGAAACACCGTCGTCATCAAACCCGCCGAAGACACCTCGCTCTCGGCAATCTACTTGGCTCAGCTTGCCAAGGAAGTCGGCGTGCCCGATGGAGTCATCAACGTCGTGACCGGTCGTGGTGCCACCGCCGGTGCCGCACTGACCGGCAACGCCAAAATCAAACGCATGTCGTTTACTGGTTCGCCCGAAGTAGGTCAGTTGGTCGGCGAAGCCTGTGGACGTAACTTGGTGCCTGTCAAATTGGAGCTCGGCGGCAAAGGTGCCGCCGTGATCTTTGACGATGTCGACGTGGAAGCCACCGCCGAAGCACTGGTCGGCGCCATCACATTCCATAGCGGACAAGTCTGCTGCGACGCGACCAGGTGGATCATCCACGAAGACATCTACGACGAATTTGTTCAGCATTGCAAAGACAAAATGCAAAACATCCAAATCGGACACCCCTTGGATCCCAACAGCCAGATGGGACCGGTCGTCAATCCCAAACAGTGCGAACGAGTCCTCGGTTACCAGCAAAAAGGAAAAGCCGACGGTGCCGAATGTATCTTCGGTGGCGGCCCCGCCACCGTTGTCGGTTTCGACGGCAACTATGTCAAACCGGCCCTCCTAGCCGGGACCATGGACAACATCGCCGCCCGCGAAGAAATCTTCGGGCCAGTCGCGTTCTTGGCCAAATTCAAAACCGAAGCCGAAGCCATCGCAATGGCCAACGACACCGAATACGGACTGGCCAACAGCGTCTGGACAAAAGACAACGATCGAGCCGGACGAGTCGCCGAAGCAATGGTCGCAGGCAACAGCTGGATCAACGCCCACAACGTCTTCGCGCAAGGAGTGCCCTACGGAGGAGTCAACAAAAGTGGAATGGGAGGAGGAGTGCTGTCCATCGAAACCCTGATGGATTACTACCGAAGCACCTCCGTCGTCCGCCCGCTCTAGTCAGCCGCTGCCGCTAGCCACGGGCCCCAAGCCTGCCCACCCACCGCGCCAGTCAGCCGACTATTGTCAGCCGCTGGCGCTAGCCTCGGGCCCTGCCCACCCAAAACTTCCTTCCCTACCCCAAACTTTCCGCCGGCAAACTCTCCCACCTCCACCGCCCAGGTTTCCAAATTATGCCTCCAGCGGCGATGATCAGCGTGAAAAACCGCCGCCTCCAGAACACGTCACAACATGAGAGAGTTCACCCTCCCTCACGGTGAGGCGCAAGACGGTCAAACGCCAAATCACTAAACGTGCGCACCAGCTGGCCAGTCCTCACCTGCAAACAGCGTCCCATGGATCGGACTCGATGGACTCGTGCTCATTTGCACTGTCCATCCGACGCATCGCGCATTACCGCGCACAGGTGCACGATCGATCCGATCAACGCCGGAATCAAAACGATGGAAACGATCGTTGCCGCCGCATCAATGGATTTGGCACAGCAGATGCACTCCGTTCAAGACGAATAGTTCGCCCACTCGTTTTGCAAAAGGAAACACCATGAAAATTGTGACAGCAATTATCAACTCAAGCAAACTTGACGATGTCCGTGACGCTATCGAAGCCGCCGGTGCCCATGGCGTAACGGTGACCAAGGCAAAAGGATTTGGCCGACAGAAAGGACACACCGAAACCTATCGCGGTGCCGAATACACGATCGAGTTTCATCCTAAATTAAGAGTGGAAGTGGCGGTGGAAGATCCGATGGTCGACACCGTGATGCAAGCAATCTGCAACGCAGCCAGATCAGGTGAACTCGGTGACGGAAAAATCTTTGTGACGCCGTTGGAGAAAGTCATGCGGATTCGCACGTCGGAAGTGGGAGCCGAAGCCCTGTAGTGCATCGCACCTCCTCGAAACGACAACCTTTTTTAAGAAACGCCGTGGAACGTTCAACCGACCCACGGCGTTTATCGTGTCCCACGCATTGATTCGTTCAGCAAGCAAAACCTACTTCACGCGTCGGCCGAATCGCCCCGACCAGCGTCCAAAGTCAGCCGCTGGCGCTAGCCACGGGCCCTTCTCGCTCCACACCTTTCCCACGCCCTCCACCACCCCACGCTTCTCCCACGCACACCCCACCCCAAACTCGCTCACCAACACCCCCACCCAAACCGATCACTACTCCCGCGCACCCATCCGATCCAACGGGCTGGTAACTGCCAATCCCGGTCGATTCATCACGTGCAAATAGATCATCGTTGTCTTCACATCCTTGTGCCCCAACAACTCTTGCACCGTTCGGATGTCCGCGCCATCCTCCAACATATGCGTCGCAAACGAATGGCGTAGCGTGTGCGGCACCGCGTGCTTATCGATCCCGCCCCTTCGCCGCGCCCGCTTCAATGCATCCGAAAACGTTTTCTCGTGAACATGATGTCGGCGAATCATTTCGCCACGCGGATCCTGCGACCGTCGCGAAGCAGGAAACACATACTGCCATCCAAATTCTCTGGCCGCATGACGATACTTTCGCGTCAACGCAAACGGCAAATAAACCTCACCGAAACCTTCGTCCAAATCCGACGTATGCAAAACCCGCGTCGACGCAATCTGACGTCGCAGCGGCTCGATCGCTCCGTCCGCCAGCACCGTCACCCGGTCCTTCTGCCCCTTGCCATTGCGAACCACAATCTGCCTGGTATCAAAGTCGACATCCTTCACCCGCAACGTGCGACATTCCCGATGCCGGAGCCCGCTTCCGTAGAGCACCAACGCCATCGTGCGCGTCATGCCCGCCATCCCGTTTAGCAACACTCCCACCTCATCTCGGCTACAGACCACCGGCAGATAATCGCTCTCGGCAGCCCGCATCGAATTGACAAACCCCAACTGACGACCGTCCACCTTCTCGACCAAAAACTTGATCGCCGAAAACGCCTGATTCTGAGTCCCCGCGTCCACGTTGCGCTCGATGGCCAAATGAGTCAAAAAGGCACCGATCTCTGCCTCACCGCACTGCTCCAGGTGATCGTCGTTGGTAAACATCGCAAACCGTCGAATCCATGCCGCGTAAGCATCCTCCGTGCTCTTGGGGTGATGCAACAATCGCATCCGACTCCTCAGCCGCCCAACTGCCTCCGGCTCGTCGTCGCGACTCCTCCCCGGATTCCCCTCGCCGGCCACCAACTGCCGATCCGATTGGCTGATCGAATCCACCCCCGCGCGGCGATTGATGTCCTCTTTCTGTGCGATCAACTGCAACGTCCGAAAAATCTCCGCAAAACACATCGTCGGCTCGCCAATCACATAACGCTGATAACACTCCAAAGCCTTCGCCACTTGCAATCGCCGCCAAGCCGGATAGCGATTGTCACGCAACGACCTCAGAAAATCCGTCACCCGCGTCGCGTCCAACTCCAGTTTGTCGTTCGGCCCCAAATGAAAATGCCTGGCATAGCCATCGACCCACTTCGGAAACCACTCCCGGTCCGAGTCCCTCAACTGGATGAACCGCAGCTTGCGCTGAAACTCAGAAAACGACATCATTGCCCCCCCTGTTAAGTAGTGCATAAGTACCACCAAACAGCTTAAAAAAAGGTTCCTTTGTACACTATCCCGCAGCGGTGCTTCGCAGACCAAGTCACTGATACAAACCAGCCGTCGCCGTCAGCTCAAACGCGACCGCCACCCGCGACGCCAAAGACCAAATGGCTCGCTCTTGTCCGTTAAACGCAAGCCTTTCACCACCAAAACCCACGCGCAATGGGGCCAGCAAAACGGCAAGGCAGTTCTCATGGGGGGTTCCGATTATGCGTCTTAATAGAATGCATAATGTATACATTTAACGTTTTAATAGCCCGGATAATGTATTACCTTATCCCCCATACTAAAACCCATAATATATGGTTATGCGACGAATCGCATGGACGTAATCGTTGGTGATGGCTTGTCTGTTCTTGGCGCTGTTTGCGCGGTCATGGGGTGCTCGGTCGATCATGCTGGAGATTGATTGCGCGGTCGTTGCGGCGGTCGATTGGTGCGCGGTCGTGATCGCGTTGGGACATGCTTGATCTGCGGGCGGCAGCGTTTCGACTTCGGTTGTGATCGTTGCGTGCCGATAGGGGCGTTCACATCGGCCACATCGACCGTCCTTCCGGTGCTCGGACGGATGATGCCACTGGATCGCTTGTGATCGGCTGGCAGCATGTTTTCGACTTCGGCAGCGTCCATGCCGAGTCAATTCGTCAGCCAATCGTGCACCGGAGATGCGCGGAACTTGCACTTCGATTCCACTCGCCGATACGATCAAACACTCAACACAACCCAACACTTTGCCGCATCACACACAGACCGCGCATAACCATGACATGCACACGAAGATCGCGATGAAGCGGTCTTTGACATGGATGCCACATGACGCGATCTCGGTGATGTCCACTGTTCGCAGATGGAAATTTGCCAGATGAATACGAGAATCTTGCTCATACCATTCTGCGTTGTTTGCCTTTGCGAGTCGTCGGTTGCGCAGCACGAACCGTTGAAGACTGATTCACAGGAGTATAAGGATGCCTACGAACTGATCTTCGATGCTGAAGCACGCGCGAAGAAAGCCGAAACGCTCCTTCTCCAAGACGGGAAGCGAGAACCAAAAGACCTGAACGCTCGGGAACTTTCGTTGCTCTGCCGGGTCTACAATGAGATTTTTGACCCAAAAAAGCAAATGGAGATGTCACGTCTTCTCTGGGGGAAAGCCCCGAATGATCCTCAAGCAACACGGTGGATGTCCAATTCCTACCGAAACCTGCATCGCCAGGATGGAAATGACTCAGCCGGCATCATCAAGTTTGTTGATGATGCACTCTCCAGAGACCTGGGCGTTCGACGCGAACTCTTAATCTTGAAAGCGCGTGCCGTGCTTCGACAAGAAAAGGGGATCACGGACGCACAGCGGCGAGTAACTGTTTCAGATTTGTTGATCGAATCGTGCGGTGAACCGACTGACTCTTCGCCAATGGACGGTTTAGAGAGTTCACCCGAGTTCCTTATGGACCATGATTCTGAGTTCACGCGATATTTCAGCACTGCCGAACGAGAAGCATTGAAGGTTAGAATGAAAGCGGCAGCGAAGAAAAAGTGACTGCGAACCATGCCATGCACCGAAGTACGGCATCGAGTTTTTACACATGGAAAATCAAACCGCCGTACTCGGTGATGGCGGTCGTTCGCACGATTTGCTTGGAGGAATACTTCTGCTGCCCAAACGTTTCACCTATTCGATTGGTTTCTTGCTATTACTTGCCGCCGCAGTTGCAATGTCGATTTCCTTGATGGACGTATTGCTTACGTCCATTATACGAATCGAAAACGAGTCTGACGGAAGTGTCATCGTAAACTTCGAGCAAACATCTGCGTTAGATGTACTGGTTGCAGGATCAACTTCACGTACTGTCAGGCTTCGAGATCTTCCCAGGGGAACAATCGTCAGTGTCGAAGACGTTGAGACCGGCGAGATGGCTGAGGGCTGGATCGATCTCGACTTAGACGACTCGGACTCGCAAAGGACTCTCCGGGTTTTGCGAGACTCTCGTGATCGCCTAGACTGGCGGTGGGCAGAGTAATCCGCATTGGTCGTCGGAGAACTATGCGAACCATGTCGTGCACCGAAGCACCGCATGGCATTTTCACAAATGGAAGCCACACTGGCGGTGCTCGGTGACGACCGCCGTTCTGCCATAGACATCAAGCAATGAACAAATCCATATACCACGGTCACCTGCAAGGTGCATCTGTCGAATTGATTAACAATACGACAGTTACAGTCAACGGTGATCATCGCTTTCCGTATCCTTCGGCAGTACAAGCACAAAATGTGGCGGCTCAAAATGGTGACGACCCCGCGAGGGTTTACTATTCGCTTGGCGAAGTGTCACCGGGCGACGACGTCTGCGTTACCGTGGAGGGAACCGAACATTCTGTGGAGGCTGACAAGACCAATTGGCACATGTTCTTGATCAAGATTGTTAGTAAACACGAAATTCAGACATCATTCATTGACGACCAAGTCTCGCAAGAGGGCGCGGAATGATTGGGAGAGAACGCTGATTTTTCACCCGAGTTACAAACGCTAGGCAGAACCATGACATGCACGGAAGAACGGCTTGCGTGTTTTTTGAAGTGGAAAGTCAATCGTCCGTCCTCCGTGATGTCTACCGTTACGTGATCGAATCGAACGGCTGACTTGAACACGCTTTAGTTTCTCTCAGCTCACTTCAGTTGCGCGGTCGATTGTTGCGCGGTCGGCAGGATTCGTGATTGGTGCGCGGTCGCTCATACCGCAAAAGTTGCGCGGTCGATGCGACTCCGAAACGCCAATGCCCAAGATTGGTGCGCGGACGAGAGTGCCCGAAACGGATGCGCGGTCGTTCATGCCCAAAAGACGTGCGCGGTCAAAAGGGTGCGCGGTCAAAAGGGTGCGCGGTCAAACTTGCTCGGTCCTACTTCGGTCGGCTACAATACGGCCCAACGTCGATCGGACTGGCTGATCGGCCTCCGCTTCGCCAACGCCGCGTCACGTAACCAGGCCGTGCACCGAAGATCGCGATGACGCGGACTTTGACATGGATACCACACTACGCGATCTCGGTGACGGCAAACGTTATGCGACGAATCGCATGGACGTGATCGTTGGTGATGGTTTGCTTTTTCTTTGCGCTATTTTGCGCGGTCATGGGGTGCTCGGTCGATCATGCTGGAGATTGATTGCGCGGTCGTTGCGGCGGTCGATTGGTGCGCGGTCGTTGCGCTGGCGTTGGGACATGCTTGATCTGCGAGCGGCAGCGTTTCGACTTCGGTTGTGATCGTTGCGTGCCGAAATGGGCGTTCACATCGGCGACATCGACCGTCCTTCCGCTGCTCGGTCAAATGATGCCACTGGATCGCTTGTAATCCGCTGGCGGCAGGTGTTCGACTTCGGCAGCGTCCATGCCGAGACAATTTGTCAGCCGATCATGCACCGGAGATCCGCCGAACTTGCATTTCGATTCCACTCGCCGGTACAATCAACCACGCAACACAACCCAACACTTTGCCGCATCACACACAGACCGCGCATAACCATGACATGCACACGAAGATCGCGATGAAGCGGTTTTTGACATGGATGCCACATGACGCGATCTCGGTGATGTCTACTGTTACACGATCGAAGATTTGATGCTTTGAGGACTGGGCGTTTGATTTCAGCTCGGGGCAGTTGCTCGGTCGTTCATACGGACGATTGATGCGCGGTCGATGGTGATCGAATTTGGTGCTCAATCGTGAATGCTCGAATTGTTGCGCGGTCGATTCAAACGCAGAGGCGCGGAGTTCGCGGACAACGCCCACACGACCTCTGCGTGCTCAGCGCCTCTGCGTTTCAAAGTTCTTCGTTGCGCCTGGTGCGCGGTCGACTGTGTCCTCGGTCGCGAATGCTCGAGTTTGCTCGGTCAAACTTGCTCGGACCATCTTCGGCGCAGTAGAATAGTAATTCAGCAATCGATCGGATTGGCCGATCGATTCCCACACCGGCGTCGTGTAACCATGTCGTGCACACGAAGGACGGCGTCAGCATGATACAAATTGAAAACACAATGGCCGTCCTCGGTGACGACCAACGTTCGCCGACCAACGTCGTTAAACCGAATTTGCAATTTGAACTCTCAACTACAACGATGGCCGCTCTTCTTACGGTGCGCTTTTTTGGCGAGTGCAACCGGTGTTGTCGGTGCGGTCGTCTGGGCATTCGGCGGTCCATTGGTTCGTTCACCTGGCAACGCGGAATTGCGTGATACAATGCCGATGATCGGATCCACGTTGATGTCGGTTTGCGCGATGATGTTCCTGTTTGCTGCAGTTTTCGCCGTTGCCAACGCGGCGCGCGAACGCAAGATCACATGGTCTCACGGACTCGTGATTCTCGTTGCTGGGGCTGTCACGATCGCCGCAGGAATTGACGGAGCCTATCCTCGATGATCCAACCTCCGCCGTTACGCAATTCGCTGACCTATCTTGATTTGCTAGCGGTCGATACGCACGATATGCTTGAGTCAACGTCGATCGTTGTGGTCGACGCGAATGCGCTGCAAATGCGGCGAACCATGCCATTCACACGAAGTACGGCATCGGGTTTTTACGAATGGAAAATCAAACCGCCGTACTCGGTGATGGCGGACGTTCCTCGAGCGATTTTTGTCGTACCTAGTTCTGCCAACACCGCTACTATGAATCCGAAACGCTGGCGTCTTGTTCGGAATCTCGCGTTTTGTGCGGCGCTGGTTGTGACCACAATTCAACTTTACTTCGTTGTGCCGATATTTCTCGATCTTTTCAACCGCCTCCCGGCTCCCAATAATCCAAATCCACCTGCGGGTGATCCCAGCAATGAATCGCGATTGCTTACCGCGATGGTCCTGCAGACAATAGGACTTCCTTCCTGGGTGATCGCATTTATCGGCTGGCGTGTAGGGCGGCGCACCGATAGGACACTCGACTCCGACTGATAGTTTCGGCACTTGCGGTCGTCACTTCCCGTTGGCGACAGGTGCAGAGGCGGTAGTACATCACGCTTGCTGCTACAATGAAGGCGAGGAACCATGCCGTGCACCGAAGTACGGCATCGAGTTTTTACAAATAGAAAATCAAACCGCCGTACTCGGTGACGGCAAACGTTCTGACACTGCCGTTTTCAATCTCTGTTGCTAGCTCCACACGAATGCTATCTGCAAAACGATACCGTCGCATGAACTACTTGCTGGCTGCTTTCATCGTATGTGGAGTCCTATTCGCTTGCCCCAAGAAGTTTTCTAAATCCGATCCTTCCATCACTTACCTTCACAGCCGAAAACGCGGAGTTTATGTCCATCTTCCGCCGGATAGTGATCCTTACGCAAAATGGCCCTTGGGAGCGTTGGCAGGTGACTGGTTACGATACAATGCACAGTGGCATTGTTGGAAACCTGCCCCAATGTACTACTTTAAAGGGTATATCGAAGTTTCCTCTGAAGACAGCATCATCAAGATTATTAACAGCTCGGTTGCTTGGGGTTGCTGGGTTCGCCCCTTAACGATGGTTGACTTCGACTTTATTGCCGCTGTTCGCTCAGACGAATCCGCCGTCAAATACAACGGAGATACTTCGATGTACGTTGATTGGCATGGCCCTGGCTCAGCACAGACGAAAGGCCAGAACCAAGCGATGGACGCGAAGCCGCGGAGTTGAGTTTTACGAAATTGATGATCAATCGCCGCGGCCCGGTCATCGCAACCGTTATTCGACTGATGCTTCAAACTTGGTTGCTCTGCCGTGACCCAAAAAGCTAGCTCTGAATTCAAACGCCACTGGCATCACATTCGACGCGAGCAACGCCGCATCGAGGAAGAGTTCGTGCATTCATTCCTCGACGAGGCGACTCCTGACAACGCAAACAGCCTTTTCGACTCGATGCCGCCTGACGCCCAAGACGCTGTCCTCCATCATCTAGGTGGGATTCGTCGTGACTATTGGTCCGGCATTGGGACTATCGGTGTCGTTCCTTACGATCCAGATGCCGAAACAACCGAAGACCGGGCGGCAAGATTCCTCAAGACAATCGAAGTTGTCCTAAGCTCCAAACAACGCAAGACTAGCGAATAACCATGCCGTGCACACGAAGCCGGACTTGCGGCATTTTTGACAATGGAAAGTCGTCACTTCCGGCTCGGTGACGGCGGTCGTTCTGCCAATGAGATTTTATGGTTGATCGCGGTCAACTCGAACTGAATCAACTCACGGAACGCTTGTTGCTTTCACGCAATCGCCCGAAGCGTCAGTGGCTGATCGAACGCATCGGCCACATATGGTCACCGCTTCAGCCTCGTCATTGCTCATTCGTTGATCGACACGGTAAGTTTCTTGTTCACGCAATTCCAACTGACGAGTCCATATCTGCGGTTCAATCGTTCATCACTGATTCCCACGTCAACGTACGTATCGCGGTCGCATTTGCGATTGGGCAGCGAACGGTGCCTGACGAGATCGCTGTCCGGTCGCTGATGCAATTGATCGGCGACGCTCATCCGCACGTGCGCTGCACTGCTGTTCGCAGGCTCGTCTATTCACCTCGCCCTAACCTATTAGGCGCCACTGACATCGAACGTGGGCTCTCGTGTGACACATGGACAGTCCGATGGACGGTCGCGTCCGCGATACACTCAACTGATTTCGCGAATGTCGGATGGGAAACGCTTGTTGATTCGATTCCGAGGACGGCTGACTTTATGCTTTTTGAATGGCTCCAATACTGCATGCCGTATAAGGCTCGCGTACTGAATGATGCGACGCTATCATCGAAAGTCGCGGAACGGGTGCGCGCGATCCCGGACACGGACCCGTTTCGAGACCAAACCAAAGACATGGCCAATCGCTTGCTTGCACGCGTATAAAAGGCAGAACAATGTCGTGCACCGAAGCCGGACTTGCGGTGTTTTTCAAATGGATAGTCTTCCGTTCCGGCTCGGTGACGACCGCCGTTATCCGACTGAGTCGCTTCAGGCCTTGCCACGCGAAATGCAATGCATACGTTCCGCATCAAAACGTTGATTGTAAGCACAGCTGTGATTGCTGTTGCATTCGCCATCGGACAACTGATTTATCCCAGCTCGCCTCTGGTGGGTTTAGGAGTCTTGACTGCATTGTCGCCGTTCGCTTATGCAACCGTAGCTGCGTCTTCGCAGCCGCATTCTCTTCCAATTGCTCAACCGATTGCCCTTGTGATATTGCTCGCTTCGTGTGTTTTCTCCGCTGTTGCAATCGTTGGTGAGATCAGTGCGGGAATAGGGGTTTGTATAATGGCTATCATGATCTGGCCACCGCAATATGTGGTTGTGCACTTCCTGCGTTTTCTTCATCGAACACATCGCTCAAGAGCAGTCTGGTACCTTTATTGGGGATACCTACCGCCTGATCACGAACCACCAAGTCCCGGTCCCTGAAACGGATAACCAGTGCATTCACCGAAGTACGGCATCGGGATTTTACAAATGGAGCATCAAATCGCCGTACTCGGTGATGCCCGCCGTTATCTGAAATGTTAGCACGCAACTGGTTACGCAGAATCGTTCTGGGAATGGGGGTTCTCGTTTCTGTCTACTTGGGTTTCGTCGTGTTTAATGCGCTTGCGAGTTTCCCGGGCGGCATGAGGAGCATCAACAATGTCGAAGATCACGACAAGCGTTTAGTGGGGCATGCACAGCGCGCAGTTCCAATCATTGCGCAGCTCAAGGAACATATGGATAGAAATCGACGGCCACCAAGTAGCTACGATGAACTCATCGCTGTATTGCCTGATTCCAACATCACACCCGACGCATTGTCCGTTGATGGCTGGCGATACGATTTCGATGACACGGGGTTTACACTTCGCATGAAGCTGGGATGGGATCCGTCTCTCACCTACACCCTTAACCGAAAAGTTGAGCATTGGATCTACGATCCTGGAGACGGGACCCCGGCGACAACGCTCCAGCTACTGGAATAAAGCAGATAACCATGCCATTCACACGAAGGACGGCATGAGACGTTTACAAATTGAAACCACACTAGCCGTCCTCGGTGATGGCGACCGTTCGTCGGACAACGATGGCTTCACTTCCACATGACGAATCGCCGCGCATCTTGAATGTTGAGCTTCGTCCGGTGATCTGAACGCCAAAGCTCAATCGATGTCCGGCTCAGACAATCCACCGAGAATAAGACAACCAGTTCATTCCGGAGCGTCGTCATTGAATCGTGTCCGATCAGTTTGCGTTTTCCTCGTGTTCCATGTGATTGGATCGGTACTCGCTTTTGTTTTGTTCGTCAGCCATCGCAATATTGCACTGGCATTTTTGCCGTTGATTCTTTCATGCGTAGTCGGATGTATCGCTTGTCGAATTCGCGACTTGAAGCAAATCACTAAAGTGCTCGCGCTGGTGGTCGTAGGCTGGATGATTGGCTGCGCTGGACGAAGCGTCGTTGGAATGGCTCACTCGGACCGAATGAAGCTCTATGCTCAGAACCCCTACGCGGAAACCGATGGTATTATCAAGGGTGCGTCAGCAGCGCTGGCCCTAGGAATTGTTGGTATACTATTCCTGCCGACCAACTCTGTCTCGGAATCGACAGATGACGGCGATTGAGCACGCAATAGCCGACGAACCATGTGTTGGACCGAAGATCGCGATGGCGCGGTTTTTGACATGGAAGACACAAGGCGCGATCTCGGTCAACACTACCGTTATGCGACGAATCGCATGGACGTAATCGTTGGTGATGGCTTGTCTGTTCTTGGCGCTGTTTGCGCGGTCATGGGGTGCTCGGTCGATCATGCTGGAGATTGATTGCGCGGTCGTTGCGGCGGTCGATTGGTGCGCGGTCGTTGCGCTGGCGTTGGGACATGCTTGATCTGCGGGCGGCAGCGTTTCGACTTCGGTTGTGATCGTTGCGTGCCGATAGGGGCGTTCACATCGGCGACATCGACCGTCCTTCCGGTGCGCGGACGGATGATGCCACTGGATCGCTTGTGATCGGCTGGCGGCAGGTGTTCGACTTCGACAGCGTCCATGCCGAGACAATTCCTCAGCCGATCATGCACCGGAGATGGGCCGAACTTGCATTTCAATTCCGCCCGCCGGTACAATCAACCACTCAACACAACCCAACACTTTGCCGCATCACGCACAGACCGCGCATAACCATGACATGCACACGAAGATCGCGATGAAGCGGTCTTTGACATGGATGCCACATGACGCGATCTCGGTGATGTCTACTGTTACCCGCACGGAGAAGTGAACGCGCGCAATGCAAACCACTTGGACGCTTCAGGATATTGGTTGCCTCCTCTGCGTTTTCGCACTCGCGGCATTTCTTCCTGTTGCTATCGTTGGTCGGCACCTCTATCAATCTAATGTTATTCCAGAAATGAACCACGCGTTGGTCGGTTGGATGTGTCTGGCCGTCTATGGACTCGCAGCACTAACCAATTTCTACTTGTCCTTCATTCGCCCATGGATACATTCACGGTGGGGCACAGGCGAATACAAATTTGTGTCCGGGATTCCAATCGTTCACTCGCTTTTCTTACTTGCGGCGATCGTAACTTTGCCCTCAAGCGTTTTAGCCGGTATCCTGATGCTGCTGTTGCTCGGACTTGACACGGGGGCAGCTCATTGGGCGGCATATGCCGTCGCGACAGAATTCCTGCCAAAACGCGGGTAACCATGGCATGCACGCGAAGTCGGGCTTGCAAGTTCTTGCGAATGGACAATCAAATTTCCCGACTCGGTGATGCCGGTCGTTCTGCCACTGACTCTTAACGATGTGTGAAGTACCGACATCTGACGAGGTGCAGCAGTTTCGCTCAAACTGCCCGCCCAACGTCCCAGCAACGTTCATTGATTTCCACCTGGAGCATGGCGCAGTCAAGATGGATATCGAATCTCTTGGCTCAGGGCTCGTCTGGCTGTGGCCTCTACGAGATGTGCTGCAGTTTAGCGATGAGTACGGATTCGACGAATTTGCTCCCGGCCTGCTTGGCATAGGCACCGATGGGTGCGGCGAGCTCTACGCCATTGATATTCGCAACGACTCATCTGGTGCCGTTGGTGATGTCCCAGCGACTTCGCTACAATGGGCCGACTTTCGTCCGCTAGCTACAACTTTCGACGGTTTCGCCGAGACACTTCTCAATGGAACGCCAATTATCGAACCCAAGAGTTAAGTGTTGCACGAAGGGCAGAACCATGCCATCCACCGAAGTACGGCATCGGGCGTTCACAAATAGAAAATCAAACCGCCGTACTCGGTGATGGCGGACGTTCGCCGACATACATCTTCTCACGTTTCACATGCCGCTAACCGTTTTCGATCACGATAATCTCGCGTACTATGAGTCGGTTGCCGATCCAAAGGGCCCACATCAACTTGGTGGCGATGCTGGCGAGCTCGGCATCACGTTTCGCCGGATCAAGAACGTCGTTCACTTGGTAGGCGTTTTGACTGTCGGCGATCCTGCCGTATCGTTTATTCCGCAAGCCTTTACCTGGCTTCCCTTGTGCTATGGATTTCGCTTCGCCTCTAACGGTAAAGACTTCCAGTACACCGTTGAGAGCGACACAAGCATCAGGATTCTCCCGGACACAACGTTCAGCGACGTAGGGATATTCGAGCGGATTCGATGGGGTGGCCTAACTTTTATTCTTCGTCTTGCCGGACTGATCAAATACGATCACGGACATCAATACGATCCCGATTTTCCATACGCTGGGCACCCGGACACATTTTCAAAATCGAAATTTCGTTTCGAGCGACAACCATACGACCCCGAAAACGCGGAGGACGCACTCAAGCTACAAGGCGTTTTCGGACTCAAGCACCTTTCAAATGGTGAAATGCAGCGTGCCATCAAGATCGGATTGTCAAACAACGGATATGTGTCTGATCCCGAAGACTACGACGACATGGGATGGACAGACCAGGAGAAGGTGGAGATTCTCGGGAGGTCCCCGTTCTACCAAACAGCTCCATCAACGACTTGCGACAATCCGAAATGCCCGTCTGATAGATACGAAGACACGGCAAAAGTGATTGCGTTGCACGAACCGGACGACGACGTGGTGTGGGGAGACGCGTATGTTCAGATGATTTACACTTTGTGTGACAGATGCAACTGCATCAATGTAACGAATCAATGCACGTAGACTGCGGCGAACCATGTGATGCAACGAAGCCGGGCTTGCGAGTTTTCACAAATGGAGAGCCAATCGTCCCGGCTCGCTGATCACCGCCGTTATGCGACGAATCGCATGGACGTAATCGTTGGTGATGGCTTGTCTGTTCTTGGCGCTGTTTGCGCGGTCATGGGGTGCTCGGTCGATCATGCTGGAGATTGATTGCGCGGTCGTTGCGGCGGTCGATTGGTGCGCGGTCGTGATCGCGTTGGGACATGCTTGATCTGCGGGCGGCAGCGTTTCGACTTCGGTTGTGATCGTTGCGTGCCGATAGGGGCGTTCACATCGGCCACATCGACCGTCCTTCCGGTGCTCGGACGGATGATGCCACTGGATCGCTTGTGATCGGCTGGCAGCATGTTTTCGACTTCGGCAGCGTCCATGCCGAGTCAATTCGTCAGCCAATCGTGCACCGGAGATGCGCGGAACTTGCACTTCGATTCCACTCGCCGATACGATCAAACACTCAACACAACCCAACACTTTGCCGCATCACACACAGACCGCGCATAACCATGACATGCACACGAAGATCGCGATGAAGCGGTCTTTGACATGGATGCCACATGACGCGATCTCGGTGATGTCCACTGTTATGCTTCTTTAACACACTGTCACGAGATTCAAATGCGACGTGCGACGATCTGCTTGTTCGTGCCCTTCCTGCTTTTGCAGAGCGGTTGCTGGACTACAAACAGCCCCGTCGACGATTCGGTCGGATCAGGCTCACCCTCGAAACCAGTTTCCAGTGCTCAGCGCCAGTTAGACCATGTGGTGCTCGATGCCGTTTTGAGCGACTTACTTCTTTACTCCGGTGACGATTCGCCAGTGGTTGTCAGTGGCAAAACTCCAAACGAATTGTCATTTGGCGTTGAATCTCTTTCCAATTGGCTACGAACCGATGATGTCCTGTTTGAGTATCGAGAGGAGCCCTGGAAGAATCTGACATCCCATCAAACCCAATCAGCACGGATCGCTGCTGACGACTTGGTTCGACGAATTGAATCCGAAGACTTGGTCGTCAAGTTCAGCTCCAACGATAACCGTGTCTTACTGACGGGGGACTGGCCGATTCAGGCGTGGCCGCCGGGGTTTTGTGCGGACAAACAGACAGCGATTGTTCGTATGACTCTTCCATGGGGAGGATGGCATCATGCCGTAAGCACCCATATATTAGAGAGGGATGGCGATCGCTGGACAGTTATACTACGTCAGTTTGTCTATTACCCTTAGTTTCGGCATCGAGGCATAACAATGTGATGCACGCGAAGCCGGACTTGCGCGTGTTTTTTGAAGTTTAGATTGCTGGTTCCGGCTCGGTGATCACCGCCGTTCTGCAATAGAAGCGCAAGCATGGATATTGAATGCACGCTCGATTCGGATCTGATCTTTGATCAGCGTATTGTCGATGCGGTTCAATCGCCTGAGGGTTGTTGCAACATCTCGCACATTCTTGATCCTGTTTTCGCTCGGCAACTTCCCCGTATCGCTGGCAAGACTCCTGCGTTGCCCTACTTCACGGCGAATGACGGACGGTGTTTTCGTATTGGTTGGTTCGTTGGTTACGCGGACGAGAGCACGGAACTTGCAGGCCCGCTTCAGCCTGGGATCAACTGCGGCAAACTCGACGGTCGCATTACAGAGCAATCCCTACCGGAGATCATCAACTTGACCGCACTTGATCTATTCGGTGGCGGAGACCGACTACTGCCTTTCGCAGCCCTGTGCGACGATGGGCCTCCCATCAGCCTTCGCTGGCAGAACTACGATTTCCCAGTCAATGATTCACTTTGTTTCGACACTTCAACTGACCCGCACACGATTGTCGTTTGTGATGCGCTCAAAGCGGCAGATGCCGCAAACGAATGGGAAGATGGTGTCGTGGGCGATATTCGCTACGACACATTCATTGCCCCTGTGGCGAAAGCGTTTGCTGATTTCGCTACAATGTTGAGAGCACATCCGTAGTCGAAGTGCAGAACCATGCGATTCACCGAAGTCGCGGGCAAAGTCAGTACACATGGAAAACCAATCGTCGCGACTCGGTGATCGCGGACGTTATGCGACGAATCGCACGGACGTGATCGTTGGTGATGGCTTGCTTTTTCTTTGCGCTTTTTTGCTCGGTCATGGGGTGCGAGGTCGATCATGCTGGAGATTGGGTGCGCGGTCGTTGCGGCGGTCGATTGGTGCTCGGTCGTTGTGATCCCGCTGGGACATTCTTGATCTGCGATCGGCAGCGTTTCGACTTCGGTTGTGATCGTTGCGTGCCGAAATGGGCGTTCACATCGACGACATCGACCGTCCTTCCGCTGCTCGGTCAAATGATGCCACTGGATCGCTTGTGATCCGCTGGCGGCAGGTGTTCGACTTCGGCAGCGTCCATGCCGAGACAATTTGTCGGCCGATCATGCACCGGAGATGCGCGGAACTTGCATTTCAATTCCGCCCGCCGGTACAATCAACCACTTAACACAACCCAACACTTTGCCGCATCACACACAGACCGCGCATAACCATGACATGCACACGAAGATCGCGATGAAGCGGTTTTTGACATGGATGCCACATGACGCGATCTCGGTGATGTCTACTGTTATGCCACTGATGAATGACTGACGCAGAAAACGTTTCGCGACTCATGGCCGTCCTCAACGGAACCGACGCCTTCGTCAACGCTGCGTTTCAAGTTTGGGCGCTTGATACGACGGTTGCTGATGAACACGTCGAACAGATGGCCGGATGGGCCGACCTCCAGCACCTGATGCTGTCGGGCACGCTTGTAACCGATCGCTGTCTTCCTGCGATTTCGACATTTCACCGCCTTGTGTGCCTTGATCTCGGTGGTACGGCCATCACTGCATCAGGCATTGCGACCGCCAACATCCCACCCGCCGTCAGGGACTTCGGACTTTACGACATTCAACTCGACGACATCGCCTTTCGCGCAGTTGCGTCGCTACCCAACCTTCGCGCTCTAAACTGCAATGGCTGCGGGCTGTCGCACCAGAGCTTACTTCGATTCCTACGAATACCTTCACTCCAAGGGATCGAGGCGTTGGGGACTGATATGCCGGATTCCGACGCGGAAGAATTTACTCGTACCCGTCCCAACTTCCTGCTACGATTGGATTCTGGCGTTTGGAAGGGCGGCGATGTTCACCGTCCGCCCGGATACCAGGCATAACCATGAAATGCACGGGAGAACGGGTGGTCGGTTTTCTCGTCTGCTTGCAAGTCGTTCGCCCGTTCCCCGTGATTTCTACCGTTCTGTCTGTGACCCTGGAGGATCGATTGTTTGGCCATGACTGTTCCTTCGTTTGCGGACATTGAAATTTGGCCGTCTCGTTTCTGCCATCATCAAATTTTGCGTCGCGCGGATTTGATGTTGCTGCTGGAGGATCCAACTCGCGGCGCGTGCTTTGCTGATTCTGGTGACGCAGTTACGCGGGGCTCGTTGTTTGGTCGTCGCTTTGATTGACTCGGTGCATCTTGGGCAACGGGTCTCGGATTCCCATTGGTAGCAACGAACTTCCGGCAACACCCTCACGCTTGGCAGAGGCGAACAACTCGCAATGCTGTTGCCAGTGGAACGGTTCTGATCGATCGAGTGTATGTTTGCCCCTTCGCGGAGATCGTCGGCAAGGCAGGTGCGTGGTCAAAGCCAACGCCGGATTTGCATTTCGATTCGTTTCGGCGTTAGAATGTATACTCAACACTAAACACACTACCTGCCGCGTGATGCAGGACAGAACCATGCGTTGGACCGAAGCAACGCATAGGGCGTTTTGAAATGGAAACCACAATGGCGTTGCTCGGTCAACGCTGCCGTTCGCCGACAAAACTAGACACAGCATGCCAAGTCAATTCTCACTTCGGCGACTGCTGACGTTCATGCTCGTCATTGCATTCATTTTCGCGCTGGGTCCGTATGCGTACCGTCAAGTCCGGTACTTTTCGCAGATCAACAAGCTCCGTTCCTGGGCGTCCGAGGTCGAGCGTTTACCGAATCGCCCCGAATCAATTTCAATGCCGATGCACGGTGGACTCCGAATCAGCATTTCCACTGTTGAGAAGACCGTGGCACCTGACTTTTCTTCCGCCACAATGGAAGCGAACGCGAATCCCGATCCATCGCGTTTTTTCGTGGTGCCACCTGGGAAATGGGTCACATCAATCGACAGCGCAATCATTGCGTGGGAGGCGCATGTACGTCAGCAGTAGCCATTCGTGGTATACTTACACTGCTCCGGTTGGCGTTGCTCGATCGTGCGGCGAACCATCACACACCGAAGCCGGGCTTGCGGCGTTTTGCAAATAGAACATCGACTGTCCCGGCTCGGTGATGTGTAACGTTCCTCGAGCGATTTTTGTCGTACCTAGTTCTGCCAACACCGCTACTATGAATCCGAAACGCTGGCGTCTTGTTCGGAATCTCGCGTTTTGTGCGGCGCTGGTTGTGACCACAATTCAACTTTACTTCGTTGTGCCGATATTTCTCGATCTTTTCAACCGCCTCCCGGCTCCCAATAATCCAAATCCACCTGCGGGTGATCCCAGCAATGAATCGCGATTGCTTACCGCGATGGTCCTGCAGACAATAGGACTTCCTTCCTGGGTGATCGCATTTATCGGCTGGCGTGTAGGGCGGCGCACCGATAGGACACTCGACTCCGACTGATAGTTTCGGCACTTGCGGTCGTCACTTCCCGTTGGCGACAGGTGCAGAGGCGGTAGTACATCACGCTTGCTGCTACAATGAAGGCGAGGAACCATGCCGTGCACCGAAGTACGGCATCGAGTTTTTACAAATAGAAAATCAAACCGCCGTACTCGGTGACGGCAAACGTTCGCCGACTGAAAGTATGATCGAACACCACCGCATTGCTGCCACACTGATTGCTTGCTCGCTATCCTTCGTGGTCGGCTGTGAACCAACGGTCGAGTCGTTCGATGCTGCGTCAAGCATTCCGGCTGACTCGCTCGTTGACGTTCCCCCAAACGCAACTCAGATCGCCATAACCTACGGTTCCGGACAACACTCAGCGACGTTTCATGCTGACGCGAATGAGGTCAACACGTGGGTAACTCGTCTTCGCGGCCTTAAGCCAGAGCTTAACAATAATCCTGACTCGCCGAATTGGCTTGCTGGTGCTGATGATGTCCTGAAGCCATCGGTGATAGCTGCCGAACGCGAGACGTTTGTCCTTCGGATGGGCTCGCCCAACGGATTCTCCGAACGTCTGCTGAAATTTGTAATTGTTCGTTCTTCACGTGGTGGTGTGACAACTGTCTGGCATGATCCTGACAATTCGCTCAACTATCTCTGGGCAGTGTACAATTAGCGGCGAACCATGCGTTGGACACGAAGCAACGCATCGGGCGTTTTGAAATGGAAACCACAATGGCGTTGCTCGGTCAACGCGACCGTTCTGTCAAGCAGATGAGGCTTCTTTTGCAGCGTTACGTTTGCGTTATGTCTTTGGCCGCGTCCGTGGTTCTGCTCGCTGTATCGTCGTTCGCGTTTTCACGTGTTGACAGCTTGAGCGACCAAAGCGCGATTAGATACACAACTCCACTCGTTCCACCGCAGTTTCGCGACAAGATCACCTATCCATCTGAGAAATTCACGACAGAAAATACTGAGTACATTTCGATTGACGGCCCTGGCCACTATCTCCGCGCACATGAGTCTCTTTGGTTGGAATGCCTGGAGCATTTTCTTGCGGAGACTCAGATTACTGACGACGAATCACCGACTTGGCGCGATGATCGTTTCCCTCGACACTACGACCTACCCACGCAAGAGTTTGCTATCCCCTATTTCGATGGTTGGAGAGCCGCACAGAAACAACTGCAGTCCGCCTTGTCGCATGCATCAGAAGACGATCTGCGCATGAAGTTGCGAAGGGACATGAGGCGCGCACGAATCGGACGTGTATCAGTACTTGGATTGCTGGGATTGGTGGCATTGACGATAGCATGGTCTTTCTGGCCGAAAAAACGATTGGCGACAGAACCATGAGATTCACCGAAGTACGGCTTCGGGATTTTACAAATGGAGATCACAATGGCCGTACTCGGTGATCTCGGACGTTCCCCAACATGGATGGATACATGCTCCAACGGGCCATTGCGATGTTGCTGTTGGCATTTGTTTGCGGATGCAGCATCCCGATCTACAGCGTAAGAACGGAGTACCACGGAAGCAAAAGCGTAATCGAACGTGAACTCGACCGGATCCTTGCCGATGGCACGCAACTCGATGACGCAATCACTATTCTCGTGGACAACGGATACACGACCCAAGTGCACCACGACGACGCGGGTACATCTTTGCCCCACTCGATTCGTGCGGAAAAGCGTAACGCCTACGACACGCAAGACGCCAAAATCTCTATACCAGTTGAAAGCGGGCGGATCGTTCGTCCGTTTCGGATAGAATGGGTCGAAGTTGCGACGGGGACTACAGATTCCACCAGCGACCGATGATATATGCCCTACAAGAAGTGGGGAACCATGACATGGACCGAAGTACGCGATCGAGTCTTTACAAATGGAACATCAACTGCGCGTACTCGGTCATGTCCACCGTTACGTGATCGAATCGAACGGCTGACTTGAACACGCTTTAGTTTCTCTCAGCTCACTTCAGTTGCGCGGTCGATTGTTGCGCGGTCGGCAGGATTCGTGATTGGTGCGCGGTCGCTCATACCGCAAAAGTTGCGCGGTCGATGCGACTCCGAAACGCCAATGCCCAAGATTGGTGCGCGGACGAGAGTGCCCGAAACGGATGCGCGGTCGTTCATGCCCAAAAGACGTGCGCGGTCAAAAGGGTGCGCGGTCAAACTTGCTCGGTCCTACTTCGGTCGGCTACAATACGGCCCAACGTCGATCGGACTGGCTGATCGGCCTCCGCTTCGCCAACGCCGCGTCACGTAACCAGGCCGTGCACCGAAGATCGCGATCACGCGGACTTTGACATGGATACCACACTACGCGATCTCGGTGACGGCAAACGTTATGCGACGAATCGCATGGACGTAATCGTTGGTGATGGCTTGTCTGTTCTTGGCGCTGTTTGCGCGGTCATGGGGTGCTCGGTCGATCATGCTGGAGATTGATTGCGCGGTCGTTGCGGCGGTCGATTGGTGCGCGGTCGTGATCGCGTTGGGACATGCTTGATCTGCGGGCGGCAGCGTTTCGACTTCGGTTGTGATCGTTGCGTGCCGATAGGGGCGTTCACATCGGCCACATCGACCGTCCTTCCGGTGCTCGGACGGATGATGCCACTGGATCGCTTGTGATCGGCTGGCAGCATGTTTTCGACTTCGGCAGCGTCCATGCCGAGTCAATTCGTCAGCCAATCGTGCACCGGAGATGCGCGGAACTTGCACTTCGATTCCACTCGCCGATACAATCAAACACTCAACACAACCCAACACTTTGCCGCATCACACACAGACCGCGCATAACCATGACATGCACACGAAGATCGCGATGAAGCGGTCTTTGACATGGATGCCACATGACGCGATCTCGGTGATGTCCACTGTTATGCGACGAATCGCATGGACGTAATCGTTGGTGATGGCTTGTCTGTTCTTGGCGCTGTTTGCGCGGTCATGGGGTGCTCGGTCGATCATGCTGGAGATTGATTGCGCGGTCGTTGCGGCGGTCGATTGGTGCGCGGTCGTGATCGCGTTGGGACATGCTTGATCTGCGGGCGGCAGCGTTTCGACTTCGGTTGTGATCGTTGCGTGCCGATAGGGGCGTTCACATCGGCCACATCGACCGTCCTTCCGGTGCTCGGACGGATGATGCCACTGGATCGCTTGTGATCGGCTGGCAGCATGTTTTCGACTTCGGCAGCGTCCATGCCGAGTCAATTCGTCAGCCAATCGTGCACCGGAGATGCGCGGAACTTGCACTTCGATTCCACTCGCCGATACGATCAAACACTCAACACAACCCAACACTTTGCCGCATCACACACAGACCGCGCATAACCATGACATGCACACGAAGATCGCGATGAAGCGGTCTTTGACATGGATGCCACATGACGCGATCTCGGTGATGTCCACTGTTATCGTCACTAGGTAAGCGTACAAAAATGGATGACGAACACTCCTTTCTTCGTGCTATCCATGATTCGCCAGGAGACGAAGCACTGCTTCAGTCGTACGCCGATTGGCTTTCTTCTCAAAGCGATAGTCGCGGCGAATATCTACGCCTTGAGCTTGAACGAGTCGCTGGCGAGAAGCGTCTACTTGAGCTTGAGGGCAGGCTTCAGTCTTTCGGCGTTTTTGAAGGCGTAGACCCGCGCTGGTTGGACAGTGTCATCCCGCTACAAATTCGGTCCCCGTTGGTTGGCAAATTCTATGTCGCTCCAGATCCCGACGCTCCACCATTTGTGCAACCCGGCGACTTGTGCCGACCAGATACAATCATCGGGATCGTTGAATCAATGAAGATCTTCAATGAGATCCCGGCTGGGATGTCGTGCGTCATAACAGATGTGCTCGTTCGCAACGAACAGACGGTTGACTACGGCCATCAACTTTTTGATGTTGGTCGACCACCCCGCGTATTCGCTGGCGGTTAGAATTAGACGATAACCATGCGATTCACACGAAGGACCGCGTGGCGCGTTTACAAATTGAAACCACATTAGCGGTCCTCGGTGATCGCCGCCGTTATCCGACTGAAATTCAACGACTCCCAATGAGGTACACGCCAAGCCAGTCCGCGATGCATCTGATGACGCGCGGTTCGCTTCCGATGCTCAGATACTCTTCGCTATCCGAGGGCATCACTCGTGGACGGCAACGTCTCATTGCGATCACGCGACAAGACTTCGGTTTTGACCTCAAGGCGTGGCATGACCATCTCGCACTCACCAAGTCGTACAACTACCGCTCGATGCAGCGTCCCGGCACATACCCACAATCAATTCTCGACGCCCTCGACGACCCTGAATGGGTTGCCGCTGCTGAACTTGCTGAACGATCGCAATTACTCGCAAAACTCGTCGCGGACGACGATCGGGAACGAAATGCAATCACAACCGCGGAGCGTCGCTGGGCTGGACGCGAACGCCCCTGCCCGAAATGCTCACACACTTTTCGATCTGCTGGGGACCGCGGACAGTGCCCTTCGTGCAACAATGTGTTCTTTGCATCGCACCCCGACGGTGACCACAACTGGTGGCAAAACGGCGGGTAACCAAACCCTGCACCGGAGCCGGGCTTGCGCGTTTTCACAAATAGAACATCCACCGTCCCGGCCCGGTGATGGTAGACGTTATCCGGCTCACTCAGCCCAAACAATTCTGGACCTCCTTTGATAGACCAGATATCGATTCGATGCTCGTGTGGGAGAATTATCAGGGAACCCAACGGATCTGAATATAGGGCCACTTTACTCGCAGAATTGGATCGCGATCTGCTGTACGAATTGCTTGATGATGTAATCGACCAGCTTGCGGATGGGAGAATTGCGAAAGATGAAGCTCAGCTTTTGATGCGGACAACAATTGCTGGAAAAATGCGATCAATGTGGCAGTGCCGTGACTGCAACACTATTTTTGTGCATGAGGGCTACGCAACAATCCATTCCTATGCACCCGACGACGGAAATGACGCCAATCCAGTTTTCCATGGCAAGTGATTTCACATCGGCCGGATAACAACATGATGCACGCGGAGCCGCCGACCATCCCAAACGGCGGATAACCATCACATGCACCGAAGGCGGGCTTGCGGGCTTTTTCAAATGGAACGTCAACCGTCCCGACTCGGTGATGTGTAGCGTTACGAGGGCTGGCATCGTTTTCTCTTGGTGCCCTGATGCGCTTGATTGCTGCGGTTTGGATGCGCGGTCGGCACGCGGTCGATGCGCGGTCGATGCGCGGTCGATCATGCGGTCGGTGCTCGGTCGATTGAAACGCAGACGCGCGGAGACGCAGAGGCCAGGGCGGATGTTGCTCGGTCGGTGCGCGGATCACTTTGCGGCGGTTGGTGCGAGCCGTTACAATTATGTCACGAGGGGACCTTGCTCCAGAGTGGCCAGGACTTCGCTGCGGACCGGACAACACGCCCATCGTAACCAGGATATGCACACGAAGGACTCGGCGGCGCCTTTCGGCAATGGTTGCCGTCCCGCTCGTCCTCGGTGATATCTAGCGTTATCCGACTGAATCATGACTGACGGCACAGGCGTTTTCCATGGCCCGAAATCTATTGGGTATGCTCGTGTCCATGTTCGTTGTACCGAGTCGCCGCGCGATTTCGCAGTCACTCTTGCGTTAGATGACGACGAGTGGAACAACCAACTTCGTGATGGCGGATTTTCCGACTGGACTGATGCGGCGTTGGCTGGTTTGGAGCATGCACTCAGGCTTAGTGGTAATGCTCACGGTCAATGGGCTGTTATTCGTGTCGTGGGATTGGTCTCAGATACAATCCCACGATACATCGCGCATGCATCTGCGCTCGCTGCGTGGGACAGTGTCGGTTACCATGCTGAAACAGAGGAACTCGAATCGCTCCTCAATTGGACTGTCGAATCATTTCCAGGCTTGGACGATTGAATCGGCGGATAACCATGTGTTGGACCGAAGATCGCGATGAGGCGGTTTTTGAAATGGAGGACACAAGGCGCGATCTCGGTCAACACTACCGTTACCCGACTTCTATTGCGCGCGAGATATGCCGTTATGAAATTCCTGCTGGTTGTAGCCGTCTCGTTCACGCTAGCTGGCGAATCTGCTGTAGTGTTTGCCGACGATACTTTGGGGAATTGCCTTTCTGTCGCTGACACTTCTGACGATGTCGTGAACGAAATCTTGAACTATTCATCCGTTCAGATCACTTTCCTCAGTGACGCACAGATTGAAGAGATGAAGGCGCTCCGTTCGTCGTTAAAGAATATGGACAATGAACTTGGCTTGGGAATGGGAATGGGCGGTTTTGGATTGGGAACTGCTTCCACTGGGAAGCCAAGAACTGGCACGAATTCAAATGCTCCGATCGAGATCGCCAAGGTGTTTCTTGATGGTGAATTCATAACTGACGTTTTCGTGTTTGATTGGAGCATGGATTTGCATCTCAACGTTGACAAAGGCAAGCACGAGATCAAAGTGGATTTCCCATCGCACAAGGATTACGAAACGCAGTTTACTGCCGTTGGCAATCATTCCCGACAGCAGCTCGTAATCCGTATGATTCCTGTTGGCAAGGCCGAAAAGCCAGGCTCAAAATAGCGGGTAACCAGTGTCGTGCACCGAAGTCGGACTTGCGGTGTTTTTCAAATGGAATGTCGTCTCTTCCGACTCGGTGACGACCGACGTTCTGCTACTGAAGGAGTCACATGAAAATCGACGACACGTTTAGCATCCCTTGTCCCGAATGTGGTGGAACTGAAATTGAGCTGCCCGATCCACTCGACGACGACTCATTTGTCAAATGTGGTCAGTGTGGTTTTGAGGTAGTGCTTGCCGACATTAAGGAGCACGGATTGCACAAAGCGAAAGAACATGTCACGAAACAGGTAAAGCAACAGCTGACCAAGGAACTCCGTAAGCACTTCAAATGACACTGACCGAGTTCTTGACTCTTGCAATTTCGCTAGTCTCCGTAATTATCGCTGTTACTTCGCTTATACGCACACGCGGAATCGCTGCGGAGCAGCTAAAGCTTGAAGCGATCACGGCAAAGCTTGCGGAAAGGCAACTGTCCCAAATCGAAGAAGAAGCACATGATCGGACTCAGGCGAAGCTTCACGTCGATCTAACGAAGCTTGGCAAGAATTGGAAATTTCTGATCGCTAATCGCGGCGAGGGCAGTGCTTTCAATCTTCGCTTAGAACTGATTGATTGCGCAGACTCTCCTCTCTCTCAAAGTGAAGTTAGCGAGAAATTTCCCTATCCGGAGCTAAAAACGCAGTCAAGGATCAAATTGATTGCAGGAATTCACATGCAAAGTCCTCGGACGTATCAAGTGCGTCTCACCTGGGAAGATTCACGTGACGTCGAGCATGTCGAAGACTTCCACGTCGCCCTATAATTGAGCAGAACCAGGCCATGCACACGAAGGACGGCATGGGGCGTTTACAAATGGAAACCACATTGGCCGTCCTCGGTGATGGCGGACGTTCCATCAGTTAAAAAGATCTTGCGAACTTAGCACGATGGACCCGAAACCATACCAACCGCCAATCGCCTTGGATCAACTCCACGAGGCTACGATTCGCAGCGGCGCTTTTGTCCCAAACTTCGCTTTCTTGCTTTTGCTTGTCTGCGGGTTCTTTGGGGCAAAACAGCTCCTCGTGATAGCAAGTTACCTTAGCTGGTTGCCTATCAGAGGGCTTCTTTGTACTCCTGGCTGGAGGGAAGCCGTGCACGCGATCAGCCCTATTGCGTGCCTTTACCTCGTCTTTCTGAGCGTTTCTATTCTCCTTGCCTGCACTTCAGTCCCACGCGCGTTTTTGTATCGCACGGTGGCATTTCCCCTAGGCTTCACCGCATACTTGATCTGGGTTACGAGCGTGGGAGCTTTTCCTGGGGTTATCACTTCATTTTCTCCGCCGCCCGGAGCTAAGCAGTACGCTTGTGCCATGGTTCATGGGATTTCACACGTCTTTTTGATTCCGATTGGGATCCGCATCGGCGAACATCTAAGGCAAAGATCGCGTCCTCGGTTTCGCTCTGCCGACTATGTTGTCCTTACACTTCTTTTAGTGATTTGGGTATTTGCGATCATCGAGACCAAGATCACGCTCCAGCACCAGTGGATTCGATGGCTTTCGTTCGCGACCTTGTTGATCTTTGCCGTGAGATCGCTTCAGTCGAGGATTGAACAGAAAGGTCCTGGCGATCAACCGACCAGCCGCGCATTTATATGATGGAACCATGGCGTGCACACGAAGCACGTCATACGATATTTACAAATGGAAACCACATTGGCCGTGCTCGGTGACGCCGGCCGTTCGTTGGACTAAAGACCATGTCCTTTGTTGATCGCCTTGCCAAGCACTGGAATCTCGCAGACGTGACTCCAGATGCGCGCGGAACTGGCGACGCAATCGCTGCTTTCGAGAATCGTTTCGCATTGACGCTCCCGCCCGACGTTCGTGCTTTCTACGAACGATTCAACGGCTTGCTTGACATGGACGATGACCTCAATCGATTTTGGCCCATCGACGAACTCAACACAGTCCCAGCGATCGTTGAGCCGTATCACGACTACTCTGGAATTGGGAACCGGCTCCCAGATGCCGAGCGGTACTTTGCAATCGCGGATCACTCGATCTGGGTCCACGTTTATGCACTGCATCTTGCGGACCATCCCGATTCGGATACGTCCATCGTTTGGATCGCCGACGGCAACACATTTGATATACTCACGGAAACGTTTGCGGGGTTCTGGGAGCTGTATTTGACGTCTCCTAACCGCATACTTGTGCCGTAACGCCAAATTGCCAACGAACCATCACATGCACCGAAGCCGGGCTTGCAAGGTTTAACAAATGGAACATCGACTGTCCCGGCTCGGTGATGTGTAACGTTCTGTCACTGACACTGACAGTGGCCGATCGATTGTTTGGCCACGACGTCTCCTTCGTTCGTCGATTTTGAGAGTTGGCCGTCTCGTTCTTGCAGTCGTCAACTGCTTGGTCGCGCGGATTTGATGTTGGCGTTGGATCATCGAACTTGCGGCGTGGATTTTGCACATTCTGTTGACGCAGTTACGCGGGGCTCGTTGTTTGGTCTTCGCTTTGATTGACTCGGTGCATCTTGGGTAACAAGTCTCGGATTCCCAGTGGTAGCAACGAACTTCCGGCAACGCCCTCACGCTTGGCAAAGGCAAACAACTCGCAATGCTGTTGCCAGTGGAACGGTTCTGATCGATCGAGTGTATGTTTGCCTCTTCGCGAAACTCGTCGACGGGGCAGGTGCGCGGTCAAAGCCAACGCCGGATTTGCATTTCGATTCGTTTCGGCGTTAGAATGTGAACTCAACCAAAACACTCTACCTGCCGCACGAAGGCAGGACAGAACCATGCGTTGGACACGAAGCAACGCATCGGACGTTTTGAAATGGAACATCAACCGCGCGTACTCGGTGATGTCGGACGTTATTTGTATTGGATGCGATCCAATGGCTGATCTCAAATCATACGGAATGGAGGCACTTGAGATTCACGCTGATCACTTGAATTCACTCTGTACGCCAGACACTGACGCTAGCGTCAGATACGACATGCTCGCAGACGCACTCGTATGGTCCGATGAGACAGGTTATTCTACACCTAATGATGTAATTGACGGTTTGCGGCAACTCCGACATTACCGCACTCACGTGATGCTGAATGACTCCGAACCCGAACCCGACGGCGATGTCTGGCTGCATTGTCGTTCTCTGTTTCCCAAGTGGGTTGGCTTTCTTCCTGCTCGACACAATCAAACGCCAGAGCTACTAACCATCTATCGACGTGGGGACGTTACCTCTCGCTGGTGTCTCCGGCAATTGGAACGCGAATCCCATGCGGAAGGCAAATAACCAAGTCGTGCACCGAAGGACCGCATGACGCGTTTACAAATGGAAACCACATTGGCGGTCCTCGGTGACGACCGCCGTTACCCGAATGAAATGAGCGACATCGTCGATCCTGCACTAGAAACTGACGAACGCATCGGTGTTGCACAAGAATCGCAGGCATGCGATCCAATGGTGCGTTGGATCAGCGTCTGTCGGCACCTACTGATCCCGATTGACTGCGTTGTTCTCGCGATGATCGCGTTTGCGATTCCACACGGCTCGGGTGTTGCGATTGCCAAATTTTGGCTCTACTTTTTCCCAGTCGCCTGTGCTGTCTGGTTGATTATTACCGGATCGGTTCAATCGAACCGGACCCAAATACCGAAACTCGTCGGGTTTGCTGGAGTTTCGACCGTGGCATCGCTGATTCATGTTCCGCTGTACTGGGCCTTTAAATTCTGGGACAATCTTGGGCAAATCTGAACATCACACGTGCGTTCGGAAATCGGGTAACCAGTGTGATGCACCGAAGTCCGGCTTGCGTGCATTTTGAAATGGAAGATCCACCGTCCGGACTCGGTGATCACGATCGTTACGTGATCGAATCGAACGGCTGACTCTTGGTCGTTGTGGTTGCTCTCAGCTCACTTCGGTTGCGCGTTCGATTGTTGCGCGGTCGGCAGGATTCGTGATTGGTGCGCGGTCGCTCATGCCGCAAAAGTTGCTCGGTCGATCTGACGCCGGAAACGCCAATGCCCGAGATTGATGCGCGTCTTCAATATCCGGATCAGAGCCGCTTGGTCTCGCATTTTTCTGGCCGGCATTTTTTTGCCACACTTCACCCTGAATCGTCCAGCCGTCGATGCGCGGTCAAACTTGCTCGGTCCTACTTCGGTCGGCTACAATACGGCCCAACGTCGATCGGACTGGCTGATCGGCCTCCGCTTCGCCAACGCCGCGTCACGTAACTAGGCCGTGCACCGAAGATCGCGATGACGCGGACTTTGACATGGATACCACACTACGCGATCTCGGTGACGTCTACCGTTCGCCGACGTAGGTACTTGCCATGCTCAATCGTGTCGTTAGCGGACCATACATCTACTCCGCATTCTGCGTTGTGTGTTGCGCCATCGGATTCTTCGCGTTTGGTCCCATCGGTTCCTTTGTGGCATACGGTGTTGGCGCTGCAGTCGCACTTTACGGTCTCATTCAACGTATCCGCCAGGTTTGACCAGCGGATTTACGACTCCGCCGGCTCACTCATCTGCCGCACGAACGAGTGCCTGATTCTGCGCCAGGTTCCACAAATGAGTTCGCGCACGCATTGTGAGCGCATGCCAGAATTCACTTTGCAGGCGGTCGATGCGCTTGATATATTTGGTCCACCGTCGTTTGTGATGGTTGACGCGACCCCGCTGCAATTGCGGCGAACCATGCCATCCACCGAAGTACGGCATCGGGTTCTTGCAAATGGAAAATCAATCGGCCGTACTCGGTGATGGCGGTCGTTCGTCGACACAGGTGCATGTTTTCATATGACGATCGAATGGGTTCCGACGTTTAAGGCGATTGCCTATGCCTTCGTCCTTAGCATGGTTCTCGGACTGGCGTTTGGCGTCTCAATTGCGGTCGTCTATCTCGTTGGTGGCGAGAGCGGAACAGCGATCTACGACACTCCTTTTGGCACTTTCGCCGGGTTGCTGATTAGCATTGCTCCGATTGTCATCGGAGCGCGGCATCTGGTTCACAGCGTCAGCACCCGTCCCTATTTGCATTGCCTGATTTTCGGGATCGCAAATCTGGCAATCTGCCTCGCGTTTTCTCTCTTTCCCTCCGAATCGCCAACTCGCTGGACCGACTATTTTTTTCTGGCCGCGCTGATTCCGATTGCGTTACTCACTTGTCATGTGACGCGAGATAGAATCTGATACGTTTCCCTACAACAAAACGCGACGAACCATGGGTTGCACATGAAGAACTCGAAAACGCGTTTTGGCAGTGGTTGCTCAACCGCTCGTCCTCGGTTAACCCGGCCGTTCTACGTTATAGATCTGATACATGTGCCGCCTTTCCCTTCCAATTGGTCTACTAAGCATCTGCCTTTTTTTTGCTGGCTGCGGATCGAAGGACGCAGACGAATGGACCGTAGTTGAAGTGCTGCCTGGTGGTTCATACGAGGAGACTTCTGAAGACGGTGAAGTCTTTGGGCACGTCACGGATGGCCTTAAGTGCGTAAGCGGAGGCAAGGCGATTTATCTGCACGTCGAGGACTTTTGTTTTCCGGCGGGCATTTGGCTTGACGATCGTTTCAAATTCTCGTGTCCGCTCGATGATGTGCCACACGACAAAGACGTGTATTATGCAACAGACGAGCATGTCGTCAAAATCACGCCATGACGTTAGCTTGCCTCAAGACTGCGTAGAACCATGTCATGCACACGAAGGACCGCATGACGTTTTTACAAATGGAAACCACATTGGCGGTCCTCGGTGATGTCCGCCGTTCTGTCATTTGTCTGTTGGACATCGCCGATGGTCTTTATCGATCCAAACGATCCGGAATCAGTCGAACAAGCGAGTGAGATACTCCGGTCACAAATCCATGTGTTCGTTGGCTCTTTAAAACGCGCGATTTACGCGTCTTGGCTTCGGTTAAAAGATGTCAATGCTGTTGAGACCATGTACCAACGCATTTTTACTCACGCAATGGATGATTTTCGACGTGATCCCGACGACTACATGCGTAGCCTTGAGACGGAACCTGCAGACGCAAGTGACCAGTCGACCGCAGATCCTACGACAACCATGAGGGCAAGTGAACAGCAGCTCCGTATTGTGTTGTAACTCATTTGGATGGGCCTACCGCCTGAACGACGGACCCCCGACGAACTTAACATTGCGATTCAGAAGATTCTGGATAGCGCCATGTACGGCGTACGCGGAGACGCGTTTGGGCTCAACAGCTGACTCTACCAACAGTCTCACCAGAGGCTGGGAAGACCGAAGACAGAACCATGACATGCACGGAAGGACGGCTTGCATGTCTTTTGAAGTGGATGATCAATTGTCCGTCCTCCGTGATGTCCACCGTTATGTGCTTAGAGAAAGGTTCTTCAGATGAAAAGTCGAACGACAGTCTTAATTCTCTTGGCCTGTTTTTTATTGCTCGGCAGAATTGCCGAAGCTCAGGATCCAAAGCCTGACGAGATCTGCCAGAGGTTGTTTGAGACCTATATCACACGGCAAGTGAAGATTAGTACCAAGACAGTCATGGCAGCTACGCACATTGTTGCCGAGCGAGGAAGGAACACAGGGTTTTGGAAAAACGTTCTGGCTGAACTTCGTAGTGAGAATTCGCAGAGTGAAATTGGATGCGTTCGAGTGCTTGGGAAAATGCTGGCAACGGATGCTTTGGCTCGCTACACAATTCGCAGACAGAAGGAGACTGGTGAGATTAGTGCCTGGTTAGCATCTGTGCGCCTTGGTCCGAACGTCGTTGCAGAACTTGTCCAACGCGGTGAGAAAGCTGACAGATCTAAACTGGATCATTACGTGGTCGCACTTGCACGTTCCAGAGTTCCTGAAACAAAGGAATTTTTGCAATCAGTTCTTCGTAACGATAACCGTTCAGACAGCGCGAAATTTCACGCGGCAGTTGGCCTTGCTCAATTGGCTGAAACCGAGGGGGTCGAGTGGCTAATTGCCAATAGTGAATCCAGTCAGGGGCACGTTTCGGTTGGAACCCCCAGAGGCGCAGCTCCAGGGGGTGCGCTCAGTGCTTGCAGCGTCGCCGCACTTCAGCAGTTATCGGACCAGAGGCTACAAAATAAATCAGAGTGGGAAGCATGGTTAAAAAACACGGACATCAAGCTTTTGTTGAACCGCGCTGTAGCGTTCACTGATCCCTAGGTGACCGCAAATAACAATGTGATTCACGCGAAGCCGGTCTTGCGCGTGGTTTAGAAAATGGATGATCAACCGTACCGGCTCGGTGATCACGGACGTTATCCGAGTGAAGATCCATGAGATTTCGTATTGCAAAACTCTTTGAACTCATCACCGTCGTTGCGGTTTTCTTCACCCTGCTTAAATACATTCCGCCGCTTGGGCTGATGCTTCCTTCGTTGTATGTTTCGTTTCTTGTCGTGACCCGTTCGATACACAACGGAAATACACAATCATCGACGCTGATGAAGATCGGTGCAGCTTCGGGAATCACTACGATGTATACCGTCGGATTGATTGCCATGCTGGCGTTGATTTTGCCCCCCTTTTTTGCGTCACAGGCGACTTCCGACTCGTCGTCATGGCTCTATGCTATCTTGATCGGATTTTTGCTTGGCTACGGTGCTATCGGTGCTTTACTCGGTGCTCTTATTGGGCAGTGGGCGGGAATGTTTGACCAATGGAGCGCGAGTCGAAAACCCACGCAAGCCGACGGATAACCATTGCATTCACCGAAGTCGGGCTTGCGAGGTTTTGCGAATGGACAATCGCCTTTCCCGACTCGGTGATGCTGGCTGTTACTCGACGAAGTACTCATGGCAACTCACTCGACTGTTCGCTGGCTCATTGCAGCAATATTGGTTGCCGCCTCCTTCACAGCGCATGCTGACTATGGTGACTCTTTACTATCGGATCAGGCAACTACAATCGATCGCCTAATTCGCATTACGAAGCATCCACATGAGATGGCTGATTCGACAGCCCTTCTGTGTCGCAAGCCAATCGAAAAGCCACACCAGATGCATGATGGATTTATCACTCCCGCCTACTGTCACGTCTACGTCTCAAAAGCCGCCGAGCCCTTCATGCGTTCTGGCGGCATTGACTATCTGGTCGGCTCACTGATCGTCAAATCCAAATTCCCAAAAGACCATCCCAATCGCGTTGAACTGTATACAGTCATGCGAAAGATGAAAGCTGGGTACGATGCAGACAATGGAGACTGGGAGTATTCGATTGTCGATGGGCGATCGCGTCGCGTTCACGCTCGCGGGAGGATAGACTCCTGCATCAAGTGCCATGCCGCTTACAGCACGACGGGATACGTCACACGTGCTTACATCGCGGAACCGGGCGAGAAACCATGAGATTCACCGAAGTACCGCATTAGGTTTTTACAAATGGAAACCACATGGGCGGTGCTCGGACAACGCCGCCGTTCTGCCACTAGGTTTAGTCTTTCTGTGATCGAGACATACGATGAATGGCTAACGCTTTCGGATGATGGCAGGCAGGCGTGCCTACGCAGATGGGATGCATTCACCCACGAGATGTTTTGGGTGCCCATGACGCTGGCGGAGAGTAGAATGCGGATAACCATGGTAGGCACCGAACGACCGCGTCGAACTTTTCCAGAGGGAAACCACGTTGGCCAAGCTCGTAATGTTGGTCGTTTACGCGACGAGGATTTGCGGCGTCGTCGCGAATGCTTTTGTTGCTTCGCTAGCCGTGCGCCCGATACTAGTTCGATTGAGTATGATGGCCGAGAAAAGCGTCGACATATTGCCTGACATTGATACGACTCCGAGAAGGCGTCGCGATGAGCATTCCGTCACCAAACGAATCAGTTCGCCTGCGCGGTATGTGCACATCGCGACTGGTATCCACTTCGTCGCGGGAATGCTGGTGGTTTGCGCGACGCCCGTGATATTGACGATCATCGATTCCAGTTCGGTAATTCTTCAACGCCATCACTTCAGTGTCGTGCCAGTAATTGGACTCGCGATGATGCTCTATGCTGCGTGTCTACCGGCGACGAATAGTCTGCTTGTCTCGACCGGGCTGATTTTGCAAACGCTAGCCATGGTTCTTGTGATTTTCTGCCAGATGGCGTGCGGTGTGGTTGTGGCCATGCTGAAGCCGGGGCGTCCCGTTCCACCGGGAATGGACGACAAGGAGTTGATGGCAGCAGCTCTGGTTCAGGGGTTCGCCACTGCGATCTTGATCTTGGCGACGGTCATTATGGTCACGACGATGCCGATGCTGGTTTCGCTTTGGATGGTCCGAAAGCACGTTTCGCTATCGCGTCGAATTTGGTTCACCGGGGCTACGATTTGGCTGAGCGGGATTGCTTTCTTTTTGTTCGGGACGTCGCTACTACTGGAGAAGGTGGTCGTGTTGGTCCGGACGACCTAGGCCGTTCATGCGCCGCTATTCACGCATTGGCGATAGCTTGGGGAAGGATGTGGTTTGCCGAAGTCGCGTGTCACGCATTTTGATGGAAAGCACATTGCCGCGACTTGGTGGTCGCGGACGTTCGTCGACGGACGTGATGCTTAAACTTGCTTCGCCTAGAAATCGAACGTCACCATCAAGTAGAACGATCACTTAATACGAATTTCGCTCGCCTCCCCAGGGAACGCCGTCGAATTTGCTGGGGCGATCTGCTTGGTTTTTCCACAATGAAGCGAGGCGAAACGTGCACTGGCCACTCGGCGGCATCGCCATGGGACATTTTTGAGGTGGGACTGTGCCTATGATGTGTACTCGTTGCGTGATGCACGCAGATTGATTGCTGATAACTCGCGACAAGCCAGAGCGTTCACCGAAGTGCGACATCGGTGTTATCTATCGGGAGCACCAGTTCGCGGTGCTCGCTGAACTCTTCCGTTTCCCGACATGGATGCCCAGCGCAGGCGCTAACGCGACATGCAACGCCGAATTGTGCTTACTGTGATTGCAATTCTCGCTTGTGTATTCGTGTGTACGTACGGTTGCCAATTCACCGACGCTGGTGTCGAACAATCGCTTCGCGCGGACCTTTCGATCTCAAGTTCACTTTCAATTCATCTGATTGACGTCACTTCGTTTCCTGCTGCGGGCGTATGGGGGCCGCGCCAAGAGGCTCTGTTCGTCACTTCAGGCGGTGCCAGGCATCGGCTGGCGCTGGCCTACCGGCACGAGGACGCCCCTGATGTCGAAGACGCTCGTTGGCAAATCGGCGAAGTAGGCGTGATGTATAGTGATGGGCATGATGAATGGGTAGTGTTTGAGAGGACATTCGATCATTTTCCTACGGGCAGCGAAATCAAGAGTTTTCGCGACTGGCTCGATCGATGGTAGCGCCTAGCAGTGTTGAGAACCTTGCCATTCACACGTCGGACGTCTTGGTGCTTTTACAAATGATAAATTTGCTCGTCATTCCCGGTCACGTTTAGCGTTCGTTGGTTAATTAAAGTGAGAAGACTGAATCTCAAGACGGTCGTGATCGTTGTCCCATTGATTGCTGCAGTTGTCTTTGGATGGGTGGCGATGCAACGTCGCGAAGCCGCACGGAAGTCTGAAAGCTTCTTCCGTATGCAATCGCGCGAGGGACGTCTGCTGGAAGTGCACCGGGTGATGCGTGACTTATCACCGGCACGCGCCGAAGCTCTGTTGCGAATGGCAAGTGAATCGCCGTGGGTTTGCTATGACGGCGACGCGCGATTGGTCCAAGTTCGGAAAGCAGCGATTGTCTGGGAGAAGGGGCCTCGAGACTATCTTTACCTCCAAAGTCTAAGAGAGCCTGGACATTGGTACGGATACAAGTTCCCTATCAACGCGAGCGTGGATTCCGTGTCGTTCGATGGCGACTTTCTGGGCATGGACGTTTCTGGAGAAATCGCTGAAGGAATCGTGATTTCCACAAGCAGCCCCGTCGCGATTCGCCTGCCATGGGCGCGCGGTTTGGCCACGCCACCTCAAGTACGGATCAAGAAGATGCTTCTTGCGTCATGGAGACAAAAGATGAAGAGTCAGCCTGCGTCCGGTGGATCAAGCGAGGCAGGTGCCGAATGACAATGACCAGCACCTTAGGTACTGTCCTTTAAGTACTTTTTGGCATTCTTCGTATTGCCGCGAGTTTGATGAATGCCAACTTGGAACCGAGCAGTTTGCCGTAACGAGTCGCGATACGGCGTGAGTCTATGTGCCAACCGATTAACCGTTCAAAGGTATTGCGTTTCCCTTAGCAGGCTCGAGCAAATTCTTCACTGACTGTCGCGTTCGATCGAGTGGGTGTGACAGCTTCGATTGAACGATGTTCAATCGATTCGCGAATGGCTGCGGATCGATAACCCTTATCGCCCGCAATTGCTGCAGACTGGTCTCGTAAAAAGTGAACGCTTGCTTGGTTATGTTCAAAAGAATTATCGCATTCTTGAGACTCGTTCCGCTGCCCACCGGCGGCAGTGATCGGCAATAGCGTCCCCCTGGCGTCTGTCATCACATGCAACTTGGTCGAGTAGCCTCCGTGAGAACGCCAGGAAGTATGTGCTTGGTCATTTTCTTCACAATGCCGTGCCATCTCCGAAGCCGCGTGATGAACTCGTATGACAGTACTTTCTACGCACCAAGCCGTTCGGTTGACGTTGCCGAGTTGGTCCACTCGTCGAAGTAGTTTGCGAAAGAGTTTGTCCCCAAGCACTTCTTTTCCCTAACGTCCGAATCGATTGCAAACCGTTTTCGATTTGTTGAATTCGTCGGGCAAGTCACGCTTGGGAGCCCCGGTCTGAAGAACCCACAAAACTCTGTTGATCAACTGAAGATGTTCGAGCCATGATCGAACCAAGGACGACCGCGACGAGACTTAGCATTAGATAGCGGATTGCGTTCAAAGCATCATCCCTGAGATCATTTCAAGACATTTGGCTTCCTCCTTGAGCCTCTTTGGTAGGTAATTTGGTAAGTTGCGGATTCGTGTTAACGACAGCGAAGAGCGATTATTGGAAAGTTCCTATGATTACACTTGTTCCAACCAGATGGACTTCGATGCGGGCGTTCACTTGATACGCGAACGTACAGTTGCAAGGAACGTTGGCATTCACGCGGAGCCCGGCGTAGGATACTTGACGATGGAAGCTACGTTAGCGGTGGTCGGTGTCGACCGCCGTGCAGCGGTCTGGCTATGCAGTGACACGAATGAAAGGGTTTACGTTGGGTCATGAAAACAGTGCTTGTCATCTTGATGTTCGGTGGCTTGGTGATCGGTGGCCTTGTGCAGCCGAGTTTCGCCGTGGATCTAGAGACCGCGGTACGGCGTGGGCTCAGTCGCGTGCAAGACGCGGCGGTCAACTGGCATTCGAACGAAGATTGCTTTTCGTGCCATCACCACACGCTTCCCATGCTGGCGGTTCAGCAGAGTGTTCGAGTCGGTTTGCAGTTGGATATCGATTGGATGAAGGTGCAGGCCGACGCCACGCATTCCTATTTTGAACAGCGTATCGACGAGATGAATGTCGGATCGCACGTTCCTGGCGGCGCTGCCACGGTTGGGTATGGATTGTGGGCGTTGAGCCTGAACGAGCACGCATCCGACGAGACGACCACGGCGATGGTTGAGTATCTGCTGCAGATTCAGGGCGTGGCGAGGCTGAAGAACGGTCGGCGTACGGAGATCACCAACGTGAATCGGGGACGCTGGATGGCATCCTGTCGGCGGCCGCCGTTGCAGGCCTCCATGGTCGGTGACACAGTCTTGTCACTGATTGGAATCGAACGGTACGCGGCCGAAGAACAAAAATCGCGTGCTGCGATCGCTCGTACGGACGCAGACAAATGGTTGGCGACTGTTCCGCTGATAACTTTGCAGGATCGTCTGTGGCGGCTGTGGGGACTGCATTACTTGGGTGGCGAAGACAAAATCAAACGAATTGTTCGTGACGCGATTTTGGCGGATCAACGGAGCGATGGTGGTTGGGCCGAAACAAAGGACCGACCTAGCGACGCCTTGTCGACGGGGCAAACGATCGTCGTGTTGCGTCACGCCGGGACAGCGGCCGACGATGCGGCGATCATTCGCGGTCGCGACTTTCTGTTGCGGACTCAACATGCGGACGGATCATGGAAAGTTGTGAGTCACACGAAACCGGTACAGCCGTTCTTTGACAATGGTGACCCACACGGCAAAAGTCAATTCTTGTCGGTAGCGGCTACCGCGTGGGCGACGTCCGCTTTGGTTCGGCTGATGCCGCTACAATAGCGCTGTTGATTCGCAACGTCACAGGTGCAAACCTTCGGAGTTCCGAAACGGACGTTAATCCAACGCGACAAATTCGCATTTGGGTCTTGTTGTCGCTGGGCATTTTGTTGGTGGCGGCAAGTGTGGCTTTGAGTTTTTGGCGAGTGAATTGTTCTGCCGCGGACTTGGCCCTAACGGTCGCGAAAATTCCCATTGGATGCAGGGTCGCTGAAGCGGAAGAAAGCATTGGGGTTGCCCCGCAGAGCTCACTGTAAGTGCAAGGTGTTTTCATGGGCCCAGTCACGTTTCTGACGTTTGCCAATTCGCTGGCAAAAGACTACGGCACACCGGAGTGGTACTCTTTTTAGATGTGCGCAGTGGGGGAGATTCGAGGGACGCTGGCGATTGATGCTGATGGCCGAGTGGCGAGGCATTGGTTAGGGCACGGGGTGGTGGGGCGAGTGACTGTTGACGAAAGACAGGCGGAGACGCAACTGTGAGACGTCACTAAGAGACGTCTAGCTGGGACGATTGTCATTCGCTTGAGCTTCTGTCATTTTGCGCGCCTTCCGAACTGGTCGCGTGTGCCCATCACTGACATGCCGGGGCGATCGTCGCTTGGGTCAGACTTTCACAGTTTTTGAAACAGGGGTGATGAGATGAGCCGCGATCCTGATCAGAGTGACATTCCGTACTATCGACGTTCTCGCCGTGCCGCATGGGTGGCAGCAGGCGTGTGCGGCCTGCTGGGGGCGACTGCGGCAGCCGAGACGCAACATGACCACGGTTTTGCCGGCCTGAGTTTGACCGTTGGGTTTCTGTCTTTTGTTTGGGGCCTGGATTATCACCGGCGTCTGGCAGCGATTGCCGACCGATTCAGTGCGAAACAGATCGGCGGGTCACGATGAGGTGAAGCGTTCGTTGGTCTGTTCGTCGAAACATCGCTTCAAAGCCGATGGCACTCCCATGCATGAGAAGCCTGACGTGAAGGCGCTTTTCGGTATTTCGATTGATCAAATTGGCATCTTGGTCATTGCCGTTGAGCGTTTGGCGTTGAGCGTTTGGGGGATCGTGGTTGCAGAGGCAGAGTTCTTTGGTGGTGTTCATGGCTAGGTCGCAACTCGCTAGATTAGGCGTCAGTTGATTGCGAACATCAATTTGACGATTTAGCCCCAGTATTTGCTGACGACACTCGCCACGGAAGCGTCGAACGAATGACCAATCGACAAAAGAACGGTATCGGGTGCCTGTTGCTTGCCGCGGTACTGAGCTGTGTCGCAATCAATAACGTGATCATTTCGCCAGCCATTCCGGTGGGCGATGCGTCAGGTCTAGGTGTCAGCCGGCTTGTCGGTGCGTTTCTTCCACCGCTAGTGTTGCTCACGCTCGGACTGTGGCTGTTTCAAAAGCCAAAGAAATGAAGTTGGAGACGTGATGCCTGAAGATTCAATTGGTTCTCCGTACTCGCCACCGACTGAGGTGGATGCGTCTGCCCCGATGCCATGCCCCAGTTGCGGAGTGATGATGGATTGCGGTGACCTTGCGTCGGGATCCACGATCCGGTGGCGAAGCAGCTCCGCGGGGGCGATTGAGCATCTGATTTCAGGCGGCACTAAGCTTGGTGAGACCAAGCCAGGGTTTGGCTACCGGCTTGCTGCGCACTATTGTCATTCGTGCCGTCTGTTGAAAGTGCAGGCGTGATCAGCAGAAAATAGAAAACAAGCAGTAGTTTGTTCGTTGCGGCGAAACTCTGAGGCTCATACGTATCAAGATTGAAAACTACCATGGTCCATCGCTCCCTGTTGTTGTCCATCATTACGATCTGCCTGTTGTTGCCGGGGTGCGGAAATCCGCGCGATCAGGATGAAACAGATGGAAATCCTCCGGTTTTGCAGAGGAGCTTGGTGAGCTGAATGGGAACTTGAGAACGCTGAGCCAGCAGGCGTCTGATTTGATCGCGAGTATGCCGGAGGCACACTTCTACCAGTAATGAGAATTACTCGCTTTGGGAGAAGAAGCTGACTGACACGCGAAGCTTGGTTCGCTGCGAGCGGTTCAATGCCAATGTGACCGTCCGGGTTGGCAACATGGTGGACGACGTTGCCGAGCTTGCGCAGGAGCGCGGGTTTGCGCACTTTCAACTGAAAACATTTAACAGCGATGACGACTGGGTAATGACGTTCTTGCAATCAACGGAAGGTAGAAGAGGCGCGGTTTTTGATGTAAAGAAAGTTTTGCAAACGCAGTAGACCCCGTAGCACTACTTCGTTGCAGTTTTGCGCCGTTGGAATCTGAGATGGGCGGCAACGAAATGCTCTGACGTTATCGACTGTCGCGGCAACAGCTAGATGCAGTACTCGACTGTTTCGCGTGGTGCGACGGGCATTGGTTCGAGTTCTAGCATGGCCTGCGCGACTTGCATGGCTTGGCCGCGAAGTTCAGGTACGGCGACGGTTTCCCAGAGCGTTCCCTTTAGGATGGGGCCGATTGCATACAGGAACGATGACCGATTGCCGGTTCCGTCGAGAACGACGAAGTCATCGTCGATTGCGATGCCCATGTCCATTTCATCGACTTGGGCCAATCCTCGCTGGAATAGGTTGTGGTAGAGCGGCAAACCACTGTCGGAAAAACGAGATTTGGGGCCGGTGCAATTGATGACGTAATCACCGCCGATGATTCGCGATTCGCCGTCGGTCGTCGTCAGCAGCGCGTCGATGGTGGTCGCTCCGGAGGTGAGCGATTCAATCATGGCGGGAACGATTTTGAGTTGTCCGCAGTCGAGCGAGTCGGTGACGGCGTCGTGGATCGGCCCTGCAATCCGGTGCCGAATGACGTTCCACTGCGGAGCGTATTGTTTCAGGAAGGTTTGTTTTTCTTTGACGGACAAGCGTTTCCATAGTTGCTGTGTGCGGCCGCGCAGTTTGTCGACGGCGATGGCGGGATTTTGACTGACGCCTCGGAGACGTTCGCAGTCGGCACGCACCAGTTTGGAGAGTTCATTTAAGCTAAGAGACTGGTCGTTTTCGGGGATCACGGAAGGCCATTCGATTCCGCGAAAATGTCGTTGCGGCAACATGCCGTTTCGCGAGATTGCGGTGATGCGTCCGTTCCAGCCTTTTTCGCGCAGCGTCACGATGACATCAACTGCCGTCAAACCCGTGCCGAGCAGAACGATGTGTCCGTCATTGTCAGGCAAGTGCTGATGCCAGTCTTGCCAAGGGTTTCCACAGTAGCGGCGATCATTTGCCAGCCGGTCCGCGCCGGGGAGTCCGGCGGGAGGTTGGTTGCCGGTGGCCAGCAAGATGGAGTCGGCCTGCAACGCCTTTCCGCTGCTGAGATGGACGATGCCGCCCGTTTGGGAGCTGCCAGTTTCCGAGCCATTGTTAGTCGCTTCAATATCGATGGCCGAATCGTCGATGACGTTGCATTGCACTTGCGAGCGAGGATCAGCTGGTCCCATGAAGTGCGTGGCGAGACTGCGAACATAGTCGCCATAGATCTGGCGCGGGATAAAGGTCTCGTTGAGCTCATTGTCCGTCATTGCATCGAATTCGCACCGTGACCGAAGCCAGTCGAAAAAGTGGCTGGGATGGTCCGGAAACGCAGACATGTTGCGTGCAGCAACGTTGAGCAGATGTTCGCGGCGTGTTGTTCCGTAGGCTGTTCCGCGACCGAAGGGGCGGCCGGAATTGATGACGACGACCCGTTGAGGAGTTTGCGCCAAGCGGATCAAGTTAACGGCTGCCAGAGTACCACTGAATCCTCCACCGATGATGGCTGTTGTCTTCATAGAGTTCGTTCGAAGGTGAAGGAGAGGGAGGGCGAGTTGTAAGTCGGCGATCACAGATGAAAACTTTTGAGCAGAAGGACGACAGAAAACGGCGTGACGCATCCTGACACGTTTATCTGTCCCGCATTGAACTCAAGCAAGCCCACGTTCGGCGGTCGAAACAGAAACTACGTGGGTTCGCCCGTAGAGCAATGCTTTGTGTTTTGCCCGGCCCTTGCCATGGATTTTGCCGACAGTTGGCACTGGGGATTTTCCTGCCCGTTTGCCTTGGCGTCGTGGCGAGTCGTTTGATGTGTCAGCGCTGTTTCTGCCGATCGGTTGCGGCGATTGTGCTTGAGCGGGCACGCCTGATTGAGATGCGTTATGACTTAGGGCCGCTGTTCGACATCCAAGAGTAGAATGCGATGCTGTTGTGGTTGCCAATGAAGAACTGCTGGCATGATCAAATCAGCGGTCGGGCCGGTCACAGACCTGATGATCTGATGCATAAGACAACTGAAGGACCTTATTGAGAGTATGAAATCTAGCAAGATCCGATCTGCTCTGACTCGTTGGGCTTCAAGGTTAGTCGCTTCGTTTTCGGTGGTATCCAGCGCGCTGGGGCTGCAGTTTTTTTCCGCTTCGTTGACCCCGTCGCTTTTGCCGCGCCCTCCCGTTTTGCAGGGCATCCTTGGCGGCGTATCGTTAATCGTGGGCTATGCGATTGCGAAGACATTGATCGCGTTATGGCGATTTATGCAATTGCGTGAATTTGGCCAAGTGACAGCGAGACGAATATCGCTTGCGCTGTTGGTTGGGATGGGACTGGCCACCGCGTTGACGTTGTCGCGCATGACGGTTTGGCAAAATTCGATCCGCGAGCGGATGCAGATGCCCGACGTCGATTCTTCGTACCCGTTAAGCGTGCTAGCGACGTCGATCGTTGTTGGCATCGTCCTGCTACTGTTGGGACGCGCAATCTGGATGATGATTCATGCGTTTTCGGTTCGGCTGCGTTCGATCATGCCGCCAAGAGTCGCTTTGGTCGTATCGGCAGTTGTTCTGGGGTTTGCTCTGCTTAGCTTGGTCAATGGTTTGGTCGTGAAGACAGCTTTGCGCGGGATGGATGAAGCGTTTGCCGCGATCGACCAAGCGACATACGACGAACTTTTGCAGCCCGTGGATTCGTTGGAATCGGGAAGTGAAGAGTCACTTATCCGTTGGAGTGACATTGGTAAGAACGGCAAGGTGTTTGTGAGCGATGGCCCGTCACGCGTCGAAATAGAAGAGCTGACCGCGCGACCGGCGATGAAACCGATTCGCGTTTACGCAGGTTACAACACGAGTGATTCGCTGGATCAACGCGCCGAGACGGCTTTGGAAGAATTGATTCGCGTTCGTGGTTTTGAACGTAAGGTGCTGGTGATTGCTACACCGACGGGAACGGGATGGCTGGACCCGTCGTCGGTGGACCCGCTGGAATATTTGCACAACGGAAACATCGCGACTGTTTCGATGCAGTATTCGTACCTGCCGAGTTGGCTGACGATCATGGTGGATCCGGATCGGTCACGTCATGCCGCCAAAGCACTCTTTCGACACGTGTATTCGCATTGGAGTTCCTTGGATCAGAAGACGCGTCCCAAGCTGTACCTGTTCGGGCTGAGCCTGGGGTCGCTTGGTAGCGAAGCGGCTCTTGATTTTTACAATCTGATTGGCGACCCGATTGACGGGGCTGTGTTGAGCGGTCCTCCTTTCCCCAGCACGATGTGGCCCGAATTGGTTCGTGATCGCGAGCCGGGAACACCCGCGTGGCTACCGCGTTTTCGCGACGGCGAATTGATTCGATTTATGGATGGGAAAGAGTCGTCGGCAGAAGAGCCCCATGCTGATTGGGGAGTCATGCGGATTGTTTACTTGCAGCACGGCAGTGATCCGATGGTTTGGTTTTCACCGTCGTTGGCATGGCACCAGCCAGCTTGGCTCCTTGGGGAGCGGGCACCGGATGTGTCGCCGTACTTTCGATGGTTTCCGGTCGTCACCTTCTTGCAAGTCGGATTTGACGTCCCTTTGGCGACGAGCGCACCTCTGGGATATGCTCATAACTATTCACCCTCTGAATACATTGACGCTTGGGTCGAAGTGACTTCTCCGGCGAAATGGACGGTTGAGGACACAGATAAGTTAAAAGCCAAGTACGCCGATTTTGATCCGTCGCCAATTTGAGTCGACCTCGGTAAGGGCCTAGTCAGTTAGTCGCACGGCTGAACTAGCGGACGCGGAAGAACGATTGTTGCAGTACAATGATTCTCTGGCCGGCAATTCGACGACTTGTCGCGTCGTCCCACCCAGAACGCTTTCTTCCTCCCTTGCCTAGTTCGTTTGCCATGCAGAAAACCGCACGCCCATCGAAACGTCTGTCGCGCCGTACGCTGATGCGTGGTGTCGGTGCCGCGGTCGCTTTGCCTTGGCTGGAAGCCATGACGGCCACGAATGCGATTGCGATGACACCCGCCAAACCGCCCGTGCGTCTTGGCTTTTTTTATGTTCCCAACGGCGTCAATATGGAACAATGGCGTTGCGGTGACGCGGGGGAGATCAGTGAACCATCCAAGATCCTGCAGCCGTTGGTTGACCACGGCGTGATGAATCGCACGGTGGTTCTGTCGAATCTTGAAGCGAAACACTGCAAGGGCCCGGGAGCGGGACACGAGCCTGCGGGCGGTGGTTTCTTGGTTGGCAAGAAGTGCAAACACAGCGAAGAGCCCGAAGTGGGGGGCGTGAGTGTCGATCAGCTGGCGGCGCGAGAGATTGGGTTTGGCACGCCGATTGATTCGCTTGCCCTTGGTGTTGATCCCGGGCATCGTGGCGATCATGGATTTAGTGGAAGCTATCTGTCGCACATTTCATGGCGAAACAAGACGACGCCGGCTGCTTTGGAACTGAATCCGCGGAAACTTTATGATCGGCTGTTTCGGGGGCGAAAACCACGTCAACCCAATTGGGGCGAGTCACCGTCGCTTACGAAGTCGGCTGAGCTGGATCCGATCGAAGCAAGTTTGCTGGATCTGGTTCGCGACGATACTCGATCGCTACAGCGGCAACTTGGCTTTGCCGACCGCCGTCGCTTGGAAGAATACCTAGATGGTCTGCGCAGTATTGAGCGACGGATCGAGTTGTCGGAACAAGATTCTGGTTCGCATCACAGCGAGTCCTTCGACAAAGATCCGGCCAATGTGGCGCTCCATGCCGGCGAATCGTTGTCCGATTTGCCCAACTTGATTTTTCCAGATGGTCGCGGGATTCCGAAAGTCTACGGCGATCACGTGAATTTGATGCTTGATATTTTGACGTTGGCGTTTCAAACCGATACGACGCGAGTCGGGTCGTTCATGTTTAGCTACGAAAAATCAGGTCGGTCGTATCGCGAAATTGGCGCGCCGGGTTCGCATCATTCGACTTCGCATCACCAAAGCAAAGCGGACAAACTTGCTGAACTGACCAAGATCAATACTCACCACATGGAATTGTTTGCGAGGATGTTGGATCGAATGTCAAAAATCAAGGAAGGCGATTCAACCCTGTTGGACAATGTCGCGTTGCTGTATGGCAGCGGCATCAGCGACGGGAATGAACACAATCACGATGATTTGCCTGTGATGGTATGCGGTGGCGGCGGTGGAGCAATCCAGGGGGGACGGCACGTGGTGTTTGAAAAGCCCACTCCACTCTGCAATGTCTACGTCGACCTGTTGCAAACGGTCGGCGTCGAGAAGAACGAATTTGGAGACAGCACGGGGCCGACGGAAAAGTTGTCGGGCTCGGCATGATGCGCAGCAGGATGGATGACCTAAATTGCGTACGGCGTAGATTTAGCGGGGACCGTGCGAAGTTGGTTTTCGGTATGCGTCGTTTTGTGCTAGTTCGTGGTTGCGTTGTCGTTTTCTTAGCTTGGTGTATTACGTGTGCCGGCGTGCGATCGGGATGGGCGCAGCCCGGGATGGAGAAGGATCCGCTGTCGTTTGATGCGCAAATTCGGTCGATTGTGCGATACAATTGCTACGGTTGCCACAATGACGACGAGGCCAGCGGCGAGGTCAATTTGGCCCGCGACGAGAATCCTGGTTTGCTTAGGAAGCACCGCAAGACTTGGATCAAAGTCAGAGAAGTGGTTGAGTCGCGCGAGATGCCACCTGATGACGAGCTGTCTGACGATAAACGCGAAAAGCTGATTGCGTACCTAGACAAAACACTGGATCAGATTGACTGCGAATCATTCGCGAACCCTTACACGACGACGGCGCGGCGATTGACACGAATCGAGTACGAGCAAACGGTGCGTCGACTTACCGGTTTGGACTTGATGCTGACGGAAGATTTTTCCCCGGATCCCGTCAGCTTTGGGTTTGCCGGTTTGGGAGCGACGGTGGGGATCTCGGAGGTTCAAGTCGAACAGTACGCTGACGCGGCAAAACGAATCACGACGGCGTTGCAGGAGAGCCGCGAAACCGAGTCGCGGGCGTTTGACAATTGGTTCGGTCAAAGATTGCGGCATCATTCAAAGACCGATCTTGAGGCCAAGCAGCAGACGCAGCATGCCGAACGAGTGTTGAGGAAGTTTGCGAGTGAAGCGTTTCGACGACCCGTTGATGAGTCTTATCTGCAGTCGCTGATGCGCGTCTATGACGTCGCGCGGCGACAAGAGCAGGATGAAGTGGCTGCGATTGCAGCAGCGATGCGAGGCGTGCTGATGTCCCCGCGATTCTTTATGCGGATTGAACAGAGCCGTGTCGATGCACCTGAGGCTTACCCGGTCGATGATTTCGATTTGGCAACGCGGCTGAGTTTTTTTTTGTGGTCGGGACCGCCCGATTCGGTTTTGTTGAAGCTGGCCGGCGAAGGCAGAATCAATGATGAACGTGTGCTGCGGAAACAAGTAAGGCGAATGCTCCGCGATGAGCGCGTTGTTGAGGGACTGGTGGCGAATTTCTTTGGCCAATGGCTGCAGCTGAATCATATCGATCAGCACACCGTCAACGTCGATCGGTATCCCGGATTTGATCAAGCATTGCGTACTGCGATCTCGGGCGAGCCGAGAAGAGTCTTGACAGAAATGGTCCGCAAGGATTTGCCAGTCATCACGCTCATCGATGCGAAGTTTACGTACGTCAACCAGCGATTGGCGAAGCACTATGGTTATCCATTTTCGGAAGAGTCCGACTCGGAGGGTTTCGTTCGCATTGCAACGCCTGATCGCCGGCGAGGAGGTTTGCTGACGACAGCGGCACTGCTGATGCTGACTTCGGATCCCGGTCGTACGAATGTTCCCCGCCGCGGTAATTTTGTTGCAGGCACTTACTTTGGCGATCCCCCACCGCCTCCGCCGCCGGGGGTACCAGAGCTTGGCGAGCAAGCCGATTCAGGTGATCGGCCACTGCGTGAGTTGTTAGAAGAGCATCGCAAAAATCCGGCTTGTGCATCGTGTCACGCCAAGATGGACCCGTTGGGATTTGCACTTGAGAATTTTGACGCGACGGGCCGATGGCGTACTGAAGACGCGGGGGCAAATATCGACGCTAGCGGCGAACTGTCGAGTGGTGAGACCTTTGCAGGCGTGATTGAACTGAAGGATGTATTGTTGCGAAACAAATCCAAGCTGATCAGGCACATGACAGAACGCATGTTGGTATACGCTTTGGGCCGATCGCTGCAAACGCAAGACGAGTGTGTCGTCCGCGATGCTGTCAGCGCCGCAGATTCCCACGGCGATAGATTGTCGGCGATTGTGGAAACGATTGTGCTAAGCTTTGCCTTTCGCAATCGCTTCGAGACGTCTTGGTAAACGATGGTCGCGGCTATTGCGTGATGTGGTAGCGGTGACACTTTACGCATGATTCGCCAGCGGCTTTGGCGGTGTGGCAAGTAGCACACGCGTGTTTTTCCAGCGGCAGGAATTCGTGTGCCTTACGGAACTCATCGTTGTCTGTCTCTTGGCGACGAAAGTTAGCCAGGCGAACGGGACTGTTGCTGTCGGCGGGCAAGCGGTTGTTTGTGTTGACTTGATGGCAGTGTTGGCAATCCGAAAGCTGGGACACATTGAGATGCGGTCCGTGAGTGAACTTGGTGAATTGTGTTTTGGAACCCACCAAAGCACGGCTGTGCCAACTGGCAGGGATATTCGTGGCGGCTGTGTGGCAAGACATGCAAGCCGTGACGGCACGAGTCGCCAGGAGCTGTTTTCGGACTGGGTCACTTGGTGGTAGTCGGCGAACCAATTCAATGGAGGCCCGGAGCACCGGGTCCGAATGGCCACTTCCACGGTATGCGACGGCAAGTCGCAGTGAATCACGGTACCAGCCACCCTCGGGCATCATTTCGGAGGGGTTGAACCGAGTGGCGGGACGGCGATCGCGATTTGGGGCGGAGCTGAGCGGATCGTTGGATAGGGGATCTTGCGCAAGTGGATCCTGCGAAAGTGGATCCACAGCTAGCGGGTCCATCGCTAACGGGTCGGTAGCGAGTGGATCAGTTGCGAGTGGATCGACGGCCAACGGGTCGGTTTGGAGTGGATCCTGTGCCAGTGGATCTTCCCCTATTAGGTCGGATCCATCCAAGTTGTCGGCAGGCAAATTGGATAGTAGTTCGTCCGCCGCAGCACTGGCTGGAGACAACTGTGCGATTCGGGGGCCGGAAAAGAAAATGTCTTCGTCCGAATCGAGTGGCAGCAGGAGTGAGCCTTCGCGTCGCTCGGTGGATGAGGTGGTCGATTCGTCGGTGAACCCGACCTGTTGAATTTCCGGATTCGGTCCCGAGTTGATCAAACCGGCTTGCTGCTGATCCTTTGCTTGAAACCACTTTGAGTACGCATCTGACAAAATTTGTGCTGGGAGATTGCGAACAATTGGCTCCATCGCTCGACGAGATATGCCCAAGTCAGCGATACGATCAATGATCGCCACTTGTCCGCGATCTGCCAAATCTTGGAGCAGGCGTTCGTGTGCTGCCGCGACATTGCGTAGGTCTTGAGCGGTTTGCGGATCGCGTTGATTGAGAGTTCCTAGATCCGCGTTTCCGATTCGATGAATGCTTTCGGCGGCCTGTTTGTCGGAACGGATCAACAGAGCTGCGAGCGGCGAAATGCGTCCATCCAGCGGGCCCGTTGCGTTTGGCGGCCATGCCAGCGGCGTGGTCAATTCCATTGGGAACGTTGGCAATGCAAAGAGTTCAACTCCCTTGGCGGATTCAATTTGAAGCGAATCGTTGTGACAGGATTGGCATCCGCTTTCGTAGCTGACGGTTCGGGTGATCTCCCCTTGGTCCGTCTTTTGATGGCAGCGATTGCAATCGAATTTCTCCGCACCTGCTTCTGACTTGGTCGCTGGGAAGTGCTTGTTGGCGTGCGACTGGTGGTTAAATGCGATGTCACCGCCGCGACCGTATGGCCACTGGCCCCAAGTCGGGTGTGACTGCGCAAATTTGCCAAAGCGGTCGGAGTGGCAGGTTTGGCACTGAGCGTCGGAGACCGCAAGCAGATCTGCCGTGGAACCTTGGTGTTCGCGATGGCAGGTAGAGCATTCGATGTTGTTTTGATCGACCGCGGGGGCGGGCAAACGATCGTGCCACGAGTTTGTGGTGTTTTTGTTGGGGATTCGGGCGGATGCCAAACGAATGCGTGCGCGAATTTGCTTGCGAGCTTCCGCAGGCAAGTTGTGCGCGAACTTTGCGACGTCGCGGTTGATGGTCTGGTGATGACAATCCAAGCAGCGGTCGGTCTGGCTGACATCGTTGTGTCCGGCTGCATCCGGATTGAACCACTCGGTCGGCGAGATGGACGCCGAACGATGGCAGGCCGCGCACCGAGCAGACGTCAATGTGCTGGAGAGGATTTGCGAGTGAGGCGAAGACAGTTCGCCTGGTTTGAAAACGTCGGGCGAATTTTGCGGCCGAAGCGCGTAGCCAAGTCCTAGTACAAATACAACGAGCGTACCAATCACGAATCGTAGGCGTTTGCCGTTCCAGGACTGATTCGGGTGGCAAGCATCCGCCATGGGGCAACGGCCCGATCGACTGGGGCCGTTAGGGCAGGCATTCTGGGCACCGGCGCGACCACATGTCCACGAGTCGCCCGGACGATCATAGACCGGTCGGGAACTGTCGGGCGGTTCAGGAAGTTTAGCTTCGTCGCTTCGCATTGTAGTAAGCGGTAAATCAGTTGCAGAGAAGTGGTAGGCAGTGACAGTTTGCTGAAGACGCGGGTTCTACGGGCGGTTGCTGGTTTACCAAGTAAATCGGATAGCGATCACGGCGTGGACGATGGCAGCGGCGGTTAGCACGATGGAAAAGGTGGCATGTACCGCAATCCATGCGCGAAGTCGAAACTGCAGAGCGTATTGGTAATCCAAATCATCGCGGCGCCGGATCAGTGCCGCGAAACGTCCCGCTGTTTCGCGGCTGTCTGGTTCCAAGTAGCGATCGAGATCTTTGATGTCACCCAGCAGTCGCCGACGTCGATTGCCGGTGGGCACCAGCACGTAGGCAAGCGAAGGCGGTTTGGCGAAAAAGCTTTGCAGGTAATCGTCGTAAAACGCTTCGAGGACTTTTCCGGCGGCTGAGTCTTTGGTTTCGTGCAGGACGGCTTCGGCTGTTTGGCCAATTCGATGGCGTGTGTTGGATACCTGGTCGAATCGATGTTGGCCTGCCACGGCAGTCAATCGGCGCGGGACCGTGCGGCTGACATAGACTCCGTAAAACCCACTGAGCGAGACCACCCAAAACAGCAGCGACAATGCAAATTCAAAGGTTCCGCCTCCAATGACAGCGGGCACATGCATCAGAAAAACGCCGCTGGAAAAGATGCCAGTGTAAAGATGGACTTGAGTCCATGATGACATGCTGCCAAGCGGTAGCACGGGTAAACGCCGGCGCATGCCAAGCATGATCAGCAGGAACAGAGCCGCTAATAATGTGAATCCCGTGAAATGTGATGCACTGCCAAGCCTGGCATCTTGGAGCCACGCGCAGGCCCAGACGATTAGCAATGCGCACGCGGTTGCGATCAGTGACACGACGCGACGATTACGAAACGATAGAGATTGCATCTGATTAGGCTCTTCTTTCAAGCCACTGAGAAAGAGGCTTGGATTCGGTCAAATCAATTCGGACCAAGGCATCATGAGGGCAAGCCGATGCACAGGCAGGTCCGGTCGGCAAGCTACTGCACATGTCACATTTGGTGGCTTTGCTGATCGGTTTTCCGGACGTCGCATCGCAGTAAGCGCGGCCGCGTGCGTCGTAGATTTCGGCCATGCGAATGTTTTCGTAAGGACAAGCATTGGCACAGGTCCCGCAGCCGACGCAGATGGATTCGTGAATGTCGACGACGCTGGATTCGTCGGCTCGGGAAATCGCCCCCGTCGGACAGCCGATCATGCAAACCGGGTCGGCGCATTGCATGCACGCCTGGACGAACTGCAGCCGATCGAAGGTGGCGCCTTCGCGGACGAATTTTGGATTGCCGTCATGAGCGCTGGCACACGCTTTGACACAGTCATCGCACCGAGTGCAGCGATGCAAATCGATCACCATGGCTTGCTGACCGTTATTCATCCGGTTCTGGACGATGAATTCCAGCATGCTGGTTGAATCAAACTGGGTGCCGTTTTTGGTTTGCTGGTCATCAGCCACTTCGCCATCAGCTGCCGTGCGTCGACTGGTGCGTCGGCGTTCGCTGCGGCGTTCGTTGGAGTCGTACATCACCGCGGCGGCTTGCTCGGGCAATTCCGTGCGGCGAACGTGGGGCAAGATTTCGTGAGCAAACGTTTCCACCGGGATCGCCAGGACATCCAGGAATCCAACGGCTCGCAGTGAATTGACCAGCGTGTGCGGCGATTCGTCTTCGGGACGCAGCGCGTTGCAGGCAATTTCGTCGAGCCCAAACACGTGGCCTTTGCCGATGTAGGCGGTCGTGCGATGGCCATCGCCATGCCGACGGCTAAGTCGTCCAAAGCCGCTGCGCACAATCAGTAGTTCCGTCGGCATCCGGCCTTCGGGGGCAACCAATGGTTCGCCTTCGATTTGTTCGGCCGGCGGCAGTTTACGAGTCTTTTTATAGTCGGTGTTCCATTCCATGCGCCCGTAAGACTGAACCTGAGTGGCTTCGGCAATTTTGGCCAAGCTTGAATCGGGAACGTGTCGCAGCAGCGGAACTTCGCGAAGGTGAACCGGTAGCCAATGTTTGCGATAGTGGTTTTCTAATGTGTCGGCAAACTTCTTGTCTCGTCGCAGAATTCGCAGGCCTTGCCAACGAATCTCCAGCAATGTGGCTTCGGTTTGTGCCACGACGGTTGCCGTCCGAGGCGAGCGGTACATCGCAGCGACTTCGCCGAACAGTTCGCCGGGGCCAAGTGAAACCGATTCGCGGCCGTGCAAGACGGCGTCAAAGTCTTGCAGGAAAACGGCCTGCCGATCATCGACTTGTCGCACCAGATTGCGATGGGCCAAGTTCGCTGACACGTCGGTCGCCCGGCGAGATTCGGGAATGTTGGATCGTGTCAGGAATCGCCGCAGTGATTCGGACCAACCAATTTTCTGAGGCGGAGTTCGACCCAGTTGTTCCGCAGAGAGCGATTCAACGACGACTTCCACGCTGCCGGCGATCAGCAAAAATGCGCTGTTGCCGTAGTCACCTTCGCGAACAATGATTTCGCCCGGTTCGCAGCGGTGCATGCGACAGTCGTAACGCAGGATCCCGTCCAGCGGCATGGTTCGTGGAAACGATTTGGGATCCATCGACGCAAACGGATCGCGGCTACGTAGCCAGGCCACGTCCGAATCCGTCATCGCTTTGTCCAAAGGCTCATCCCAACGTTGGGGACGACGCACAGCTACTGCAGGGGTTCCTTTCATACCGAATCAATACAAATTGCAGGTCCTCACGGTCAAGGCAGTTATTGGTAGCAAAGGTCGAGTCTTCTCAGCGGATTCTGGACGGCCGTTGTTAGACGGCCGTTGCTAGACGTTGGCAACTGGCGTGCGCGAGCGATCGGCTGGACGATTGCTGTTTGCCTGCTAGGCTTTCGGCTCAATTCATAGCATTACGACCTTCCGAAAGCCGCTTGATGACTGACTGGTACGATCACCCCGAGTACTTCGACCTGATATTTGCGGACGAAACCGATGCCGAGGTGGCCTTTTTCGAGGCGGCGTTTGAAAAATTTGCGGGCAGAACGATTCAATCCGTGTTTGAACCTGGGTGCGGCAGTGGGCGATTGATTGCAGCGATGGTCGACTTGGATTATGAAGCGACCGGTTTGGATCTGAATCAAAAGATGCTGGACTTTCTGGCGGCCCGCTTGGAAAAAACAGGGCACTCAGCGGAACTGATTCGCGGCGACATGTCGGCGATGAAGTTGCCGAAGACCTACGATGCTGCGTTCTGCACATTCAACACATTTCGTCATTTGTTGACCGAAGAAGATGTGGTGGGGCATCTGCGGTCGCTAGCGGATCATATCGAGCCCGGCGGGTTGTACATTTTGGGTTTCCACATCATTCCGTTAGACGCGGACGAAGAAGAAGTCGAGCAGTGGGAAGCGTCCAACGATGACTTTACCGTGGATGCGACGTTGGCCGTGATCGAGTTTGATCGAGACAACCGTCGTGAGAAATTGAAGGTCACGATCGACGTGACGCACAAAGATGGATCGACCGATCAGATTGAAACGGTCTTTCCGCTTCGGTTGTACACGTGTGACGAAGCGAGCGAAATGTTGCAAAGTGTCAACGATGTGTGGGAGATCGCCGGCATCTATGACTTTGACTACGACATCGACGAAGAACGTGACATGGACGACGATCTATGCGATGCCGTGTTTGTGCTGCGTCGCAAGTAGACTCTTTTGTTAAGGTAACTCATTGGAAAACCAGCACGATCGCTTTTCGCAAGCGCCCATTTCTCAGCTCGTCGGTTTTGAAGTCCAGCCGGCAAGCAACCCGGGCGATTATTTGGGCGAAGCCGTCGTTCGGCTTCGGTGCGGGCAAACGCATCACAACCCGATGGGACGCGTCCACGGTGGTGTGGTGTCTGCGTTGGCCGATGCGGCGATGGGGATAGCGTTTGGTCGGACGCTGTTGGACAGCGAGGATTTTTCGACGATCGAGATGAAGGTCAGTTTTATTCGCCCGATCAAGGACGGATGGTTGACGGCGAAAGCGACGGTCGTGGAACGCGGCTTGCGAATCGGTTTCGTTCAATGTGACATTACGAACGAACGGGGAAAGCGAATCGCGACTGGTTCGTGCACATGCACCGTGGTGTAGGCCCGGCTATTTTCGCAAGATGCGGTTCATCAGCGGCGGTGACAGGCGATCGGCATACACAAGAGCTTTGCCCCCCACCGAGCAGATGACTTCGCTGCGGCGTGCTTTGATCGCGGCCAGCGTGGCTTTGGCTACTCGTTCGGGGGGCCAGCTGCCGATGCTCTTGGATGAATTGTTGGCGTCAGTGTCGACGAGCGAATCAAAAAACTCACTTTTCGTTGTGCTCGGGCTGACCAGCGTCACTTGGATCCCATCACCAGCCAGTTCGACGCGCAGCGCGTCGCTGAAACCGTGCATCGCAAACTTGCTGGCACAGTATTCCGATTTGTCGGGTACGGCGCAGTGCCCCAGTACGCTGCCGATGTTGCAGATCACACTTGCGTTGCCCTGTCGCAAATTTGGCAACAAACTACGCGTCAGTTCTGCGGGGGCAAAAAAGTTAACTTCCATGATCTGGCGTAATCGTTCGGGAGTGGCTTCGGCGAACGGCCCGATCGCACCAATTCCGGCGTTGTTGACCAGTAAATCCAAGGCGCCACCACGTAGGCTAGCGGCTTTTGTGCCGATGTTTTCACGTACCGCCGGATCAGTGATGTCACCAGCGACGGGATGAATGACTGTCGGCGAAAATTCGCTAACCAGTTGGTCCAGGCGTTCACGGCGGCGAGCAACTGCAATCACAATCGCCTCCTGCTGTGCCAGCAGGCGGCACAGCGCGCGTCCAATTCCGCTACTGGCTCCCGTGACGATGCAGACGGATTGAGCGGGTTTCCAACGCATAAAAAAATGGAGTTTTGGGAGCGACGAGCGGGCTTAGGTGCGGTAATGACCGAGTGTGACGGGGACGGAGTATAGCGGATTCACGTTCAAGCCAACGATCAGCATTCAGCCGGGACGATTGGCCAGTGAACCAGATGGGGGCAGCGAAACAGAGTGGGCTGCGAAACAGAGTGGCGTTGCGGTGGACGCGGAGCTCATTTTCAAAGCCCTTGGATCTGGCCGCGTGTTGATTAGTCTGCCAGATGGTTCAGAGCTTTTTTCAAAGCAGGTTTCAGCTTGGCGGGCGACGTTTTTTTGAGGTGCAAAGCACGGCAGTCATTGAATCGCAGGAATGACTTCAGTTCCTTGCGCAGCGCATCGAAGAACGCGTCGTTCTTTTCAATGCCGGGTTCCATCGAAAGGTGGTGAATATCTAACCGGCATGTGTCGCGGTTGGCTTTGCAATCCATGCGGGCGACCAGCCGACCGTCCCAAAGAATGGGCAACGAAAAGTAACCGTATTTGCGTTTCGCCGCCGGAACGTAGCATTCGATTAAGTAGTCGAAATCGAATAGCTTCTGCATTCGTTTTCGCTGAATCAACAAATTATCGAACGGCGAGAGAATTTTTAGTTTGCTGCGCAGGAGCGGTTTGCTGAGTTGCTCGATCGAATCGGGGAGCGTGTAATACAATTCATCGGCAACGCGGACCTCGCGGAGTTCACCGCTGGAGCTCATTTGTTTCAGGGCATCCGCGACTATTGGTTTTGTGTTTTTGAGCAGGTAAGCGATTTCCGAACACTGGCCCAATCCGTTCGCTTGCAAGTAGCGGGTGATCAAAAAGCGAGCGTATTCATGCGGCGTCGGCACGGTGGTGTCGGTGTGATTGGGGAGCACCCGTTCGGTCAGGTCGTAGACTTTGTGAAAGTTCACGCGGCGGGGAATCATCAGATCGCCTTGCATGAATAGACTCTCCAGGGCACGCTTTGCAGGTTTGCTTTGCCAGTCTTTGGTTCTTTTGCCGGTGTGATCAAAGTCCTTGGCCATCAACGGTCCTTCGTCCGTGATCCGCTGGAGCACTTGTTTCATCAACCGCTTGTCGGGTTGGTAGAAATGTTTCTGCTTGCCCGATTTAAACGCCTGCTTTCTGGGCAGGGAGAATCGGTAGTCGCGCATCGGCAAATAGGCCGCCGCATGCGACCAGTACTCATAGACCGATCGGTCGGCCAAGAGTTGATCCAGCTGGTCGGCTTGATAACGCGGATTGCGGTTCCAGAGTGTGTGGTGGTGCGCGCGCTGGATTACCGAGATCGTGTCGATTTGGATGTAACCAATTTGTTCGATCGCCGATCGCGTCGCATCGACGGAGTTTCCGGTTTGTTTTGACGGAGGAAGCTGCTGCGACAGTAGGACCAGTTTTCTGGCTTGTTGGATCGAAAGTGAATCTGTCATGAATGCGGCGGTCGATCGATTTTGGCGGACGTCAGTTGATCGGTGAGGCGTCAGTTGACCTGTGGATGGACCAGCGAGTGGAAGTGCTTCTCGCCCTCATTGCTACACGGCCCCCTTCACGGAACAGTCTGCTCGCGGATGTGCGTGCGGCGTTATACTCTTGCGTTCCATCGCGAAGGCGATCCATTCGAGCGAATTTGAGCCGGGAGTTCCAGATGACGCGTGTATTGTTGGTTTTGACATTAGGGTGTTTCGTGTGCTCAGTTGCCTTGGCCGACGAACGCGGCGAGGGTTCCGGCAGTCAGCGCGACTCGGACTCCGGTAAGCAATCGGCGGCGGCCAAAGCGACGGTCCAGGAAACGGCGGATCTGGTGTACGCAGAGATTGACGGCCAGCAGTTGAAGCTCGATTTGTACGTGCCCCAGACGCAGCGTCCTTGTCCGTTGCTGGTTTGGATTCACGGCGGTGGATGGCGTGCTGGATCCCGAAAGCGTGTTCCCGTCCTACCGATGACGGAACAGGGTTTTGCGGTGGCTAGCATCAGTTATCGCTTCACCGACAAGGCCGTTTTTCCGGCTCAAATCTACGATTGCAAAGCCGCCATCCGTTGGCTTCGCGGAAATGCCAAGGCGTATGGTTACGATGCCGATTGGATTGCGGTTTCGGGTGGTTCAGCGGGGGGGCACTTGGCGTTGCTGATGGGAGTGTCCGGCGAAGTAAACGCATTGGAAGGGACGGGGGGCGGATTCGCCGATCAGAGTTCCGCGGTCCAAGCCATCGTCGACTACTTTGGTCCAAGCGATTTTGTTTTAAGAGGACGAACGCAGCCAGAGCGAGCTTATACGCAGGAGTCTGGCAGTTTTGCTTTGTTGGGTGGTGTTCGCGACGGAAAACTGAGCGGCGTGATGGAAAAGTTTGCCAGTCCAACGCACTATGTTTCCGCGGAGGATCCGCCGTTGTTGATTTTTCACGGAACCGAGGACAAGGTGGTGTTACACGATCAGAGCGAGCGGATCGCGAATGCGTACGCTGCTGCCGGTCTGGATGCAAAACTTGTATCGGTTAAGAAGGCCGGGCATGGCGGGAAGGTGTTTTTTCGAGAACCGTATCTGGAGATGCTGACGGATTTCTTGCAGCGACACCGGCCGGCTCCGGAGTAATGGAAGTTTTCTTTCACGCCTGGTTTTCATGATGCGCAAGCGGTGGGGTGGCTGACCGCTGATAGACTGGCACTATTAAGTCGGCCGTACTTTGCTCGAGAGGCGAGTCCATGCGTGTCATTTAAAGCAGCCGAACTGCTTACCGCGGTCACGACTTTCGGATTACAATAGCGGTCTCTTTGGTTCTGCACCCGTACTTTTCTATTCGCGAATGTCTGTTGCCCTATTTGTTCCCTGCTACATCGACCAGTTCTATCCCGATGTGGCCGTCGCGACGCTAGAGTTGCTCGAAAGCCTGGGCGTCGATGTCGAATTTCCGTCGGGGCAAACTTGCTGTGGGCAGCCGATGGCAAACACGGGGTGCAATGCAGAAACAGCACCGGTTGCGAGACGATTCGTCGAGATTTTTGCGGACTATGATGCCGTCGTTTGTCCGTCGGGTTCGTGCACAGCAATGGTGCGGCACCATTACGCGGAGTACTTTGCGGCCGACGACGCCGCGTTTCAGCATGTTTCGACGCGGACGTTTGAGCTGTGCGAATATCTGCACGACGAGTTGAAAGTCGAGCAGATGCACACGAGTTTTCCGCACAAAGTTTCGCTGCACCAGAGTTGCCACGGTTTGCGTGAGCTGCGTCTGGGGCAGTCAAGTGAATCGCGAGTGGTCCGCGAAAACAAAGTGAAGAACGTGGTTTCGCTGGTCAACGACATTCAGTGGATCACGCCGGAACGAAGCGATGAGTGCTGTGGCTTTGGTGGTACGTTTGCGGTTAACGAACCGGAAGTGTCGACGGAAATGGGACGCGCCCGAATTGCAGATCACATCAATGTCGGCAGCGAAGTGCTAGCGTCGGCGGACATGAGTTGCCTAATGCACTTGCAAGGATTGATCCGGCGAGAGAAGTCACCGATCAAGGTCATGCACGTTGCCCAGATCATGATGGGACGTCCCATTCACTAAATTGCGAGTCGCTTTGGCGTGACGAGAGTTTCGCTTGACCGCTTCACTATTCTTGCCACAGACATCCTTTTCACGACGAATCATTCCCAACTGTAATGTCCATTCCATTACCCATTGTCGATCACCCCACGGCGGCACGCAAATTTGTGACCGACGATCAACGGTCTCCGTGGCATGATCAAGCGCTTTGGTTTGTTCGCAGTAAACGAGACAAACAGGCCGACACGTTGCCCGAGTGGGAGTATCTGCGTTCGATGGCATCGGCTATCAAAACGCATACGATCGCAAATCTGGGCAACTACCTGCAGGAGTTCGAGAAAAACGCAACGGCGCAGGGCGCGGTGGTTCACTGGGCAGCCGACGCAGCTGAGCATAATCGTATCGTGCTGCAAATATTGAAGGAGCATCAAACGCTACGGATCGTCAAAAGTAAGTCGATGCTGACCGAAGAGTGCGGGCTGAACCATTTCTTGGAGGACAGCGGTATCGAAGTTGTCGACACCGATTTGGGAGAGCGAATTGTTCAGCTTCGTGGCGAAACACCTAGCCACATTGTGTTGCCCGCGATCCACATCAAAAAGGAAGAAGTCGGCGAGACGTTTCACGAGCATTTAGGGACGGACAAAGGAGCTTCGGATCCCAAGTATTTGACCGAAGCGGCTCGTGGGCATTTGCGAGGAAAGTTTTTGTCGGGTGAAGTCGGCGTCACGGGAGTGAACTTTGCCATCGCCGAAACCGGGGGGTTGGTCGTTTGCACCAATGAAGGAAACGCTGACTTGGGTGTTTCATTGCCGCGAGTACACATCGCTTGCATGGGCATCGAAAAATTGGTGCCTCGGTTTCGCGATCTGGCTGTCTTTACGCGGCTGTTGGCGCGATCGGCAACCGGCCAGCCGATCACTTCTTATACGTCGCATTTCCATGGGCCTCGCGATCCTGAAAGTGAATTACACATTGTTTTGGTCGACAATGGACGCACTCGTTTGCGAGATTCACCGGAGTTTCGGCATGCCCTGCACTGCATTCGCTGCGGTGCTTGTATGAATACTTGCCCTGTGTACCGCCGCAGTGGTGGTCACAGTTATGGGGCGACCGTACCAGGTCCGATTGGTTCGGTGCTGTCACCGACTCGTGACCCGAAGAGTTACAAGAGTCTCCCGTACGCGTGCAGTCTGTGTGGTTCTTGCACGGACGTGTGCCCCGTTAAGATTCCGCTTCATCATCAGTTGTTGGCTTGGCGAAAGGAATTAGTCGGCAAGGGGCTGTTGCCTTGGAGCAAGACGTTCAGCATGAAGGCGGCGTCGTTCATGTTTCAGCGTCCGCGGTTATTCACGTTCGTGGGCAAAGTGGGACGCACTAGTTTGCGATTGCTGCCACATTGGTTGACGCACAATCCGATGAACACTTGGGCAAAAACGCGAGAATTGCCGGAGCCGCCCAAAGAGACATTCACTCAGTGGCACAAACGAAATCGAACTTAGCCAATAAACTATGAAACCAAGTACCTCCAGTCGTCGTGGTGTTCTGGATCGATTGAATAGCCAGTCGGTGGACGTTCCCCCGTTGCCGGATCCCGATGCGTCCAAGCTGATTCAGTTTGATGATCCCTTCGAGCGTTTTAAAGAATCGCTCGCGTTGGTAGGGGGAGAAGTCCATGAGATCGAACATCCCTCGCAGGCGACCTCGATACTGAATCGGATCGAAGCGTTCTCGAGTGCCCAGCGAGTGGCATCGGTTTTGCCCGCTGCGGTCAAATCCACAGTGGATTTGGCGATGGTTGATGATCCGCATTCGCTAGCCAGTTTGGACTGGATGGTCGCAAGCGGCGAATTTATGATCGCAGAAAACGGAGCGATATGGGTCGATGGATCCACGTTGCCGCATCGCGTTTTGATCTTCATCGCTCAGTTCTTGGCCATCGTTGTGCCACGCGATGCAATCGTCCACAACATGCACGAAGCCTACGACCGAATCGGTGCACCCAAGCCCGGCTTTGGTGTCTTCGTCTCGGGACCTAGTAAGACCGCCGACATCGAACAGTCGCTTGTTCTGGGGGCACACGGATGCCGCAAGCTACAAGTTTTTGTGACTTCGTAGGACGCATTAGAAACAATGCGCGAATAGCATTGATGGTGATCGTCTGCGTATGTCACTCGCAGCCCATGAAGCGGATGCCTAGCAGATCGAATTAACGGCTGCTATTTGATGGCGATTGCTTGCTGGAGCGGTTGCAGCACGTTGGATACTAGGTACTCATCGATCAGATCACGGCAGAGGCCACTGAGCCGCTTGAATTCATCGACGTAGGATTCGTTGGGCCCCAAGCTGTCGTATCGTCGGACGGTCATGTAGACGCTGATTTGTTCTTCGCCGAACTCGCCTGACCGAACGTGGTAGGCCGTCGTGCGTGATTCAAATGAAACGCGACATTGTGTGCGACATTCTTCATCCAGTGCAAACTGGATTGCGGGTTCGACGGAGAGTAGTTTTCCGTAGGGGACGTTTTGGAAGCGTTCCAAACCGGGCGCGATGCCGATTGCTTCGGCCAAGATTTCGTTGTGGTTGCCGCGATAGTTGTAGTCGAAGCCAACCATCATGCTCAGTGCTTCGCAGTCCAGCGGGTGGGCGTAGAGTTCAAACGGGACCAGTTCCAGAACTTGGACGTGTTGCTTGACGGCATCGTCAAAAGTCGTTGGATTAACGCTGCCGCTGTTGATGCGTTTGGGTTCGACCGAGACCCATTTGTACGCGCCGGATCGCTTTTCTTCTTCCAGTACAAATTCGCTTTTGTCGCGTGAATAGAAGTTTTCGATTTCAGGATAACGACGACGGACTTGATCGAAAAAGTGCAGGATCGATTCGCGCCCCTGGGGAAGATCCATTTCGGTGGTGAGATTCATGTTGACGTAAAAATCGTCGCTCAAGGCGCCGTATTCGCTCATTCAAAATCTCCGTTTGTCGATTGAAAAGTGTGAGTTCCAGGCGCCTTCAGAAAAGTCCTTCGCCCGCCGCTCCGGTCACGATTATAGGCTGCGACCGCTTGGAATTGAACGGGCGTAAACCAAAGATCGAACACTGTTTTGACGGCCTTTTGCAGAATTTGCCAATCCAAAGTGGTCCAACGAAGGCGAGTATCCGGTGGCAATTGCTCACGAAAGCAGGGCCCAGTTCCTGTGATCTGGCGGCGGGCCCTAGTTTACAGGTCTTCAAACTTCAAGTGATCAAACCCCAGCGAGCATTCTAGAGAGAGTGCACGGGGAGCGGGGGCGAGACCCTGAGCCGTCGGAATTGTCGCGTTCTGGTACCAGCGGGATCTCGCCAAGAAAGTAGTAGCACTAGTTTGCACCGAGTTGAAGAAAGAGCGATTGGTGTGTGCGATGTGCCTGTCCGAATTTTGCCTATATCCGCTACTTGAAGATCCGGTGCATGATGACTGCGCCGCCAATTCGGCCCCGACGCAGCAAGCCGAACGAAATGCAGATAAGATAGTTTTCCGATTCCATTCTCGAGCACCTCACCTGGAGCCACCAATAATGCCACTTCGTTCTGTTGCGTTCACTGCGACATTTCTTCTTGGACTCTTAGCGTCAAATCTTGTTGCCGCCGATTTGCCTGCGACCGCAAAACGCGAAGGCGTGAAGCCACGCAACATTGTGTTCATTTTGACCGATGATCACCGTTATGACGCGATGGGATTCATGGGGCATCCGTTTCTTGAAACTCCGCATCTGGATTCGTTGGCCAGCAATGGCGTGCATTTGAAGAATGCGTTCGTGACGACTTCGCTTTGCTCGCCCAGTCGCGCTTCGATTTTGACCGGACTGTACACGCACCGACATCGCGTCATCGACAACAACCGTCTGGTACCCGAGGGCACGATCTTTTTTCCGCAGTACTTGCAGCAGAACGGATACACGACCGCTTACTTTGGGAAATGGCACATGGGTGGCCACCATGACGATCCGCGGCCGGGATTCGATCATTGGATGAGCTTCAAGGGGCAAGGCAACTATCTGTCACCAGGTCCTAAGTACACGATGAACTTGAATGGCAAACGCATTCCACAGAAAGGCTACATCACCGATGAGCTGACCGATCACGCGGTGGAGTGGATGCAAGATCAGAAGGAATCCGACAAACCGTTCTTTATGTATTTGTCACACAAAGCAGTGCACTCGAACTTTACGCCGGCGGAGCGACATCTCAATCGATACGAAGAAAAGGACTTGAGCTTTTTGCCTCGCGGTGAACACGAACTGGCCGAAGCTGATTCCCCGCGCTGGGTGCGTGATCAGCGAAATAGCTGGCACGGAATCGATTTCAGCTACCACAGCGACAAAGGCTTGGACTACTTGTATCGCCGCTACTGCGAATCGCTCTTGGCCGTTGATGACAGTGTCGGACGTGTGCTTGATCAACTGAAAAAGATGGGACTGCACGACGACACGTTGGTCGTTTACATGGGCGACAATGGTTTTATGTGGGGCGAACATGGCTTGATCGACAAGCGTGTTTCGTACGAAGAATCGATTCGTGTCCCGATGATGATGCAGTGCCCGAGTTTGTTTCAGGGCGGCACCGTGGTTGAGAAAGTTATCGGTAATATCGACATTGGTCCCACGATTCTGCATGCCGCTGGAATGACAACGCCAGATTACATGGACGGGAAAAGCTTTTTGGAACTGCCGAACAATCCGGACATGTCATGGCGTGAGTATTTTCTGTACGTGTACTACTGGGAAAAGAATTTTCCGCAGTCACCGACGCAGTTTGCATTGCGAGGTGATCGATTCAAGTACATCACTTACTACGGCTTGTGGGATGTTGATGAACTGTATGACATTACCACCGACCCTGGCGAAACCAAGAACTTGATCAATGACCCTGACTACAAGTCGGTCGCCAAGGATTTGGAGAATAAGCTGTACGCGATGCTGGGCGAAAAGGGGGGGATGGACATTCCCATGAACCAGCCCAAAGGCAATTCGCAGAATAAGCGGTGGGACGATAAGAAAGGCGACGAAGGGGCTGATTTCCCCAAGGCGCTGGTGGTCGACGAACCGATCAACCGCCGAGCCAAGTAGGACATCGTCGACGCGGTGCTTTGCGGCGCGGCAGGCAGCCTGACCAACCGGTAACCTGACAGTCGGTTAAGTTTGACCGGCGGCATGGGCACCAAGTTCGATGTGCAGATTGCGTTGATGCAGCGGTTGTCACAGGACCGCTCGCACGCAAACGCCTGCGTGGAACTTATTGAACTGAAAAGTCAGCGAAGTCGATGTGCTGATCTGACTTGGGTGCCCACTGTGGGCCTTTGCCGCCGAAGAACGTGCTGAAATAGAAACGATCGACAAGGGCTTGCGACCCGCTGCGAAGTCGGAGCCCTTTGCGATCGAGCACTTTTTTTCCATCGATCCAAATCTGGATTCGCCCGTTGCTTTTGCCAGGATCGTTGGCGGTCACAACTTGGGTGAGCTGGAACCACTTTTCCGGCGTGATGCGAAACGATAAAGGGATATCGTCTCCTTGCCGTTCAGCTTGATCCATGTGGTAGAGGTACAAAACCAGTTCGCCCCGATCACGCCACATGTATCGCGCCGACCAGCCGTCTCCGTTGGGTCTCTCCAAACCGGTTGTCGCAGTGCCTCCGGCTAGTCCTGGAAGTTTGCCGCCTTTCGTAAACTGAAAATTCTCGGAGAAACGGATGCGATAGCTGGAGCGATATTCTTTTTTGGGTGGTAGGTCGACCAAGAAGCTCGCTCCGCTTTCTGTCGGGCCCCATTTTCCCGCGGGATAGCGAACGCGAACGGTGCGCGACGACGAAGCAGAACCAGGAGTCAGCGAAAGGATCGACATTCGATCCGTGCCCTTGGCCCAGAGCACGCCGGGAACTTTCTTCAGTTCCCGTTTGTCAACAACGCCGCTGGAGATCTCTGGCGTGGGAAACGTCCAGCCGCAACTTATCGCCACCGTCAGTGCCATTGCGATACAGCTTGTGCATTGGCTTTGACGCATTTCACTGCGAATCACTTGACGCCGACCATTGCCGCGACGAACAGTAGTAGCAAAGTGAATGAAAACACCATTTGCATTTTGGGGATCAGGCCGTCCAGGAAAGATTCGCCGGAACCCGCTTGTCCGTTTGATCCGGCGACTCGGTGCGAATCCCATTTGGCTTTGTGCAGATGAAACATCGTGTAAATCTTTACGATGCTGCCGACCCACTGCGTGTACAGCAGCAGTGGCACATCGGTCAGTGCCATCCGGTGGCCTTCGATCGTCAGCACCAGGGCGTAGGCCAGTCTGGCCAGGATGACCAGCATCGCGTAGGCGACCAAGTAGTACGGCGAAACCCAAAACGCAGCCCAGATCGCAGCGACTGGTCCCAGCAAACTGGTGAACATCGAAATTCGTTGGTCGACATGGCACCACCAAATGAACGGTTTTTGGCAACCCATGCCAAGCCGAATCGCGCGGCCATTGTTTCGCAGCATGTTGCCAAACCAACGGTGCATCTTTTTGATGCTCATCGTGAACGGTTTGGGGCCGGAGTCTTCCATGCAAAAAATATGGGCGTCAGGCACGTACAGCATTTCGCAGCCACGTTTAAGCAAGCAGTACCAAGTACTTTTGTCGTCACCGGTGACGAATTTAATTTCACCGTGTAGCCAGTGCTTGATACGGTCGTTCTCCAGGTACGACACAAATTCGTCCGTCAAACATTCCTTTGCGCGCAAAATGCTGAAGCGACCTGTCAGTACCAGCAGCTGTTGCGACAAGCTTTGTGATTTCATCATGCGATGCCGCATCGAAAAACGCAGTGTGTACCATTTGCGATAAAACCAGTTGCCCTTCGTAACCGAAATGTTGTCGGTCGTGATCGCGCCGAGTTTGGGTTTCAGTGCAAACAGCGGAAGACACTTCTTCAGAATCCCGGCACCCAGCACCGTGTCACCGTCCATCAGAACGATCGCGTCATTCTGGTCGACTTTTTCGCTCATGAGGCGACCGACACAATCAGCCATGCCGCCGCGTTTGCCGCCGACTTGACGCACGAAACGAACTTCAACATTCGGCAATTTCGGGCGTTCGGATAGCAGCATGTGAAAAATCTCGTCATCCTTTTCGCTGCCCGCGTTGACGATGATGATGATCTTGCTGGACACCGTAGCGGCTTCATCCAGAACGCTTCCGAGCATCTGCCGCGATACGTCAGGCTTTTCACCGGCCGTTGGAATGATGACGTACAGCTTGCCGGGCATCTTTTGGTCTTCGGGCAAATTGTCCGCTGCGAATCGTAGCTTGGGGTACATGTAGTATTCGTACAACGCGGCTCGGACGCAGTGCGTAATCACGCAGCCGTAACGAAACAAACCGATCAGGCCCAATACGACAATCGATTCCAGTGGAATGCGCTGTGCTTTCTCTGGCAGCATCAAGAAAACGACAACGATGATCGCCAGATAAAAAAGGACGACGGGGACCGCGCGTATGAGTCGCATTGGGAGCGACATGTCATAACGAATGCTAGTAGCTGTCATGTCAATCGAGCACAGAGTGTAAGCAAGGTGGGGGTGCGAAAACCAATTCATCAGACGCGACGCGCTACATCGCGTTGGCGGGTGCTGCGGTGACGGCGGTGGTCGCACTGTCGCCGGAGCGGAACGAACCGATCCATTTTTTCATGGTTGCTAAGTGGTCATGAACACGAACGGTCATGTTCAAACGCAATCCCGAAGGAATCTTTTCGTTACTGGGATCCAGTTCCACGCGAATGGGAACTTCTAATGGTCCGCCGCGAAATTCTGCGTTGTAGCCGCCGCGACCGTAAACCGAACGGTGTCCGATGCCAGCGACTTTTCCGTTGGTTGTAATTCCCATCGAAGGAATATCGATTTCGACAGGTTGTCCGGGGCGAACTTGCGCGGCCAGACCGGGCGAGACATGACCGGTCGCCCAGCCAGTTTGATCCAAGCTAACAGCGATGGCCTCGTCAGCGATCTTCAGGTACTCGCCCTTGCGACGATAGATCGCATACACCGTGCCGTCTTGGGGAGCAAATAATTCGATTGGTTTGTTTTTGACTGCCAACGAGTTGCGAATCGAACTGGCTTCGTTGATCGCTGCTTTTGCTAATTCAATTTTCGTTAGCACTTCGGACAAAGGATCTGAAACGCCATTGACGCCGACCAGAACACTTTTCTGGGCTGCGGATTTTGAAAGTTGAAAGGTTTCGATCAACGCATTTTGACGGGCGATCGCGGCCTTGGCACGCGCGGCCAATGCCTTTGCTTCTTCGACTTCAAACACACCGATGTTGCCACGCGCGACCAAGGGTGCCAAACGATCGACCTGGGCTTTCGCAGCGTCATATTCGGCTTGTCCGCCCGTGAGTTCTGCCTTGGCGACCGTCAGGTCACGGTCGGCTTTCTCCATTGCAAATTTCATCAGCCCGGCGATGCGATCCGCTTGTTGCTGGTACGCCGACAGTTCGCTGCGAGTACGAACCAATTGTGCGTCGAGCATGTGGAGTTCATGTTCCAAGTCTTCTTTGCCGACGAGCGCGACGACTTGACCTTCAGTGACTCGGTCGCCTACCGACACAAGCACATCGAGCAGCTTGCCTTGAAACGGTGTGTTGACCGGTTGGTAGTTTCCTACCAAGACGCTGTTGGAAACTGACACGGTCGATCGCGTCTGTACGACGATGAATATCCACCCGACGATGGCTGCCATCGCCAAGACCATAAGCGACATGGCTATCGCTTTCTTTAGTGTCGAAGCGGATTTGGAACCGTCGGCCGTTTTCGTCTTCTGTGCTTTCGTTGCCTTGGTCGTGTTACCTCCGGCTAGTTCGTCGTACGAAAGCGAATGAAGCTCGTCGCTGCCTTCGGATTGAATCCGGTCGCGGAGAGCTAGAATAGATTCACGTTGCTTGATTGGCAGATCAAAAAAGCCGCAGCGAAGTGAATCGCCATCTTGGGAGCGAACACGAAATTGAATCGGGAACGACTGGCCATCGCCCTGAATGGTCCCGTCATAGGTCTCCGGTGTGCCATCGGGCTGGTAGCGATCTCGCAAGCGAGCCGACTGCGTGACGAAAGTGAATTCGTTTAGATCCGTGACTTGGGACTGTTCGGAGTCAAAGATCAGGACAAGGCGATCGGATTCCGCAGCCGCATCAGAATTTGCTGCAGGGGGGGCGAGGGTCGCGTTTTCAGGCATGGTGCTCTTCTCAAAATGGGGTGTCTGGGGCCTATGAGACTGAACAAGCACCCGAATCACAAGCAAAAAAAACGGAGCGGACCACTCTGGCGGGTGGTAAGTGAGGGTGAGCCTCAAGCAGTGGCTTGCTAGCGGGGGCTTTCCAGCCAGAAGGCTACTGTTTGCAGTAAATAAGACATCCGTACACTATTTAGCTGGTTGGCAAGTTTTCTTGAGAAAATTTCTGGTAAATCCGGTTATCGGGGAGCAAGCGATTGGCTCAATGGATCGTTGCATTCGGATCGATCACCAGGACTACGCCCATCCGTTACTTAGCAACCTTTTGGAGTAAGCCGAACAGCCCGTTCCCCCCATCCGATCCGATTCAGCGGCCGCTACCGCTTAACGGACCCTCTTGGCGACGTTGGTTCGAGGAACACCGATCGGCTTCCGGCTTGCGAACTACCAGATTTCGATATGCCCTCAACTTCCAAATTCGCGATCGAACGATTCGTATCCGATCTATGTGCTCGCGCTACCGCGCCATGTGCTCGGGTGACCGCGACTGAGAGTGTTCGGGTGAACGCGACTGAGAAACGGCGACTCGATTTGCAACTGGTCCTCTGCCTGTTGGTGCTGCTTACGTGCGGGTGCAAAGTGGGGCCGGATTACCGCGGCGCGCCGCTCGGGTCGCTTCCCAGTTCATTCGTCAATTCGGCACAGAGTGACAGCTGGACGGCTCCGAACTTGCCGACCATGCCCGCTGATTTTCGTTTCAATGATCCAACGCTTGCAGCACTCATCGATACAGCGCTGGTCGACAGTCCATCGGTGCGTGAACTGCAATGGCGCGTGTGCGAGATGCGTGCACTGGTGGGTTTGGCGAGCGGGCAGGGGCTGCCGTTTGCTGACGCAGGTGCAAACTACGAGCGTCGTAAACGAAGTTCAAAGTCACAGCCCTTTGTCGGCCCCAACGGCGATGCGTTTGATTTCTTTTCGATCGGAGCGTTGTCGCGATGGGAGTTTGATTTAGTCGGTCGCATTGCACGAGAGACCGAAGCGGCGACAGCTGACTACCAAGCGTCAATAGAAGATGTCAACGATGTTCGTCGTTTGCTGATCGGTGAAATCGCGCGAGCCTACGTGCAAGTGCGTCTGTACCAGGAACTGCAAAAGCAGAATGAAATCAACCTCAAGATTCAATACTCGGCTTTGGAAAAAGTCAAAGGGCGAATCGATGCGGGTAAAGTCGGACGGTTGGATTTGGTGCAGTTGCAGAGCCGCCTACGTCTGACGGAGTCAGATCGCCCGCTTTTTGACGAGCAACTTAAATTGGCGTTGACCAACTTATCCATTCTGACCGGGCAGCCACCCACGCATCAGCTGATCGCGATGATCGGTCGCGGCCCGCAGTTGCAAACGCCGATGATTGGTCACGGGATACCCGCGGACTTGATTCGACATCGGCCTGACATGCGGCGCGCCGAACGAGAGGTGGCGGCAGCGTCGGCGAGAATCGGTGTCGCGGAAGCCGAACTGTATCCTAAGCTGAGCCTGCTGGGAACGATTTCGGTCGATTCCCGCAACGTCAGTTCATTGATCACGTCGGATGCTTTGGCCTATACGATTGGTCCATCTGTGTCATGGAACATCCTTTCGCTGGGGCGAATTCAAAAGGCCATTGAAATACAAAAGGCACAGCTTCAACAAGCGATCCAACGCTACCAACAGACAATGTTGACCGCAGTCGCTGACGTGGAAAACAGCTTGGCGTCGTCGAGCGAAAATTCGCGTCGAATTGCGATCTTGCAACAGGCCGTTCGCGAAGCGGGGGAAGCCGTGGAATTGGCCAGCGATCAGTATGACGCGGACAAAGCGTCGCTTGAACGAGTCGTATCGAACCAACGACGTTTGCTTCGAGCATCGCTGGATCTAGCAAATGCAAGAGCGGCAAAGGCGGCAGCGACAGTCGATTTGGTTCAATCAATTGGGGTGGACTGGAGCCAAACGCCGACGACCAGCGCGCCAGGCTACTCCAACTTCATCGCACCTCAGCCGACGACCAATCAACCTTACGTAGAAGCCGAATCCAATTCATCCGAGACCGAGTCGACATCGCCTAAGTCTGGACGGTTGCCAAAACCGACTACATCAACGCCCGTTGACGACGATCAGCAGTCGCTTCCTAATCGCATGCCGGACGTTTCGAGCTCGTCGTCTGACCAGAAAACTGGTGGCAATGAGTCAGCGGAGAAACCGAACGATCCGACAGAGACGGACGATGACAATCAGTTGCCCGTGCAGTTGCCATCCCCCATGCCCGCGACGAAACCAGCCGCCGAACCCGAGTTGATTCCCACGCCGCAGGGCAAACCGGATGTAACCAAAGCCGACTTGGGCGGCGACCCGGACTTTGAAGCCATGTTCGAAGCGGTTGATTCAATGGAGGCTAAGGCGGGCAATTCCGATCCAACGGATCTGCATTCCGCACAAACCCAACTTTGGGAACCGTCTGCGAACTGGGAGCCAGCCCAAAAATGGGAACGCGTCAAAAACTGGGAACCAGCCAAAACCGAAACTCAGTCGGCTAGTCGCGGGTGGAACAATTTCAACCAGCAAACGCGATGATCGATTGGTGGCAGCCCAGTCGTATGATCAGTCGTTTCATTCGCCAGGCTGCGAAGTTTGCCGCTGTCCCCAGATCGTCAGCATCGCCGGCAATACAAAAAGGTCACCCAGCAACGCCCACAGTAGTGACGCGATGAATAGAGATCCAAACTGGTGCATCGCGGGGATCTGGCTGAGTAACACGACGCTCAGGCCCGCGACCAGGATGACAGTCGTTAAGCAGATCGGACGCCCAACATGCACAAGAGCGTCAACAACTCGGTCCGCGTTAACGGGTTTGGTTGACAGCCGATAACGCTGCAAGACATGAATCGTATCATCCACGGCAACGCCCAATGCGATGGCAAACACGGTCACGCTTGTCAGCTGCAACGGAATGCCGACGAGTGCCATCAGGCAAGCGGTTGCTACCAGCGGCAGGCAGTTTGGCAGCAACGCGATCAACCCCAGCCGTAAAGAGCGAAAACCGATCGCGATCACTAGCGTGCAAAGCAGAGCGGCGGTGAGCAGACTAAACGCTAAATCGCGGATCAGGGTGCCACCCAAATGAATCGGCTCGAAATCACGGCGGTTGTAAGTGAAGTCCATGCTGGGGTAGCGCGCAGCAAGTTGTCTTAGCTGTTCGTCTAGCCAAGTCAGCCGTGGAGCAAGTTGGTCGGAGCCGGCGTCAGGCACCCAAGTGGAAATGTAACTTTGCCCGCGACCTGCATCGATGAACTGATTGCGAAATCGATCGGGCACGAATTTCAGTTCGCTCGTTCGTTGCTTGGGCAGTGATGCAATCAAATCCTGATACGAAAGGGGAGCTGAAAACAGCGGCTCGCTCTGGATGATTTTTGCAACACTGACGGTCGCATCTTTAATCGTCTCACCAGAAGGCGGATCCTCAGTCGACCAGCTTGCCGTCAGCACCATCGGCAAGGTCCCGCCGAAGTGACGGTCAGCCACTGTGACTGCCAGCTGCGCGTCCGATTGGATCGGCAGCCCTTCGGACATCGAAATTCGCGGTTTCAACGACGATGCGATCAAAAGCATGGCTGCGATTGCGATGACGCAGACGGACGTGATCCGCTTTCGGCGATGCACTGCGAATTGGCCGATTCGATCAAACACGACATCGATGCGATGTTCGGTACGTCGTTTGGTTTTTGGCGGTTGAACTTTGCCCAAAACAATGGCCAGCGCTGGCACTAGAACCAAAACCGCTAGCAGCGAAAACGCTACGCTAACGCCGCAGACGATTCCGAATCGTTGGATCGTTAGCAGTTTGGCGGTCGTCAGCGATCCAAACCCAATCATCGTCGTCAACGATGTCAAAACGCACGCCGGACCTACTTCGCGCATCGAACGCAGCACGGCATCCGTCACGGCCACTCCGGATTGACGCAGACGCTGGATCTGTAGCTGCAAATGAACCGAATCGGTCAACGCAATGGTCAGTGCCATCGGGATCACGACGACGTTTAGCGGGTTGATTGCTTCGCCCCACACGGCCATAAAACCGAACGTGCTGACGGCTCCGACGACCGGGCCGGCCATGACGATCAGCACCGATCGCCACGATCGAAAGATCAAGAACGAAAGTAAAAAACCAGCCAAGATTCCGCCGGTGATAAACAGTTGCTGGTCACGCACCAGACTCTGCTTGATCTCCCACTGAACGGCGGGCAATCCGGTAACCAAGACCTTCATATCACCGGATTCAAAAACGCGTTTGGCATCGGATTTGATTTTAGAAACAATCGCGTGCAGGTCCGCCGTTTCGATCTCCGAATCGATTTGTACGACGACTCGGGTCCATTTGTGATCCGCTGAAATCAAATGCCCGTCTAGCAGTGGATGCGCTGCCACGCGTTCCATAAGTTTTGCCGGATCTTCCTGTTCGATGTCTTTGGGGAAAACGCGAAGCAGTAACTTGCCGATTCGAAGGGGGCGGCGTGCATCGTCCAACGAAAGAACGCTTTGAACATGCTCCGTCTGGCTCGTCTCGGAAACGAAAGATCGGATTGCTTTGACGACGTTGGGGGCAAGGCAATCATCTGCACCGACCAGCACAACCACAGTGTTTTCGTCTGCGAAAGTCTGGCTGTCGACCGTTTCGGCGGTTCTGAACAAATACAGCGTGTCTTGTTCGAAACGAAGGCTTGGCATCACGCAAAGCGATGCCACCACCAAGCAGGCTGCGGTGAGCAACGCAATCCAGGGTCGATCGACAATCTTTCGCGAGATCCAATCCATTGTGATCATTGTCGAGGTACCAGTTCACTGCCGATAGCTGCAGCGAGAGTCTTTTTACAGGGAAGAATAAGGTTACTGCACGCGAAACGTAAACTGAAGCAGGTCCAAGTGGCCAGTTCTAAAATAGTGAGCCGAACTGGTCAGGTAGCGAACGTAAAGTTCGTAGTTGGCCAACGAGGTCAGTTCGATGGCTTCGTCACGATGCGATTGCAGTGATTCGGCCCATTTGTCCAAAGTCCGCGCGTAATGCGAACGCAGCGATTCGATGTGGTGCACGACAAAGCCGGCTTCTTCGGCACGATGCACAACAACTTCTCGCGGCGGTAGTTGGCCGCCAGGAAAAATTTCCGTGCCCAGCATCTTCGCATACTCGACCAAACCTGGTTCGACGGGGGACTGTCCTGGCTGCAAGCTCTCATGACTGCCGCGAATGATCGAGTGGATCATCATCCAGCCGTCGTCGGGAAGCAATTCGCGGCAGCGCCCGAAAAAGGCGGCGTAGCGTTCCATTCGGAAATGCTCGAGCGCTCCGATACTGACAATCCGGTCGACCGGCTCATTGAACTCTTCCCAGCCGTTCAGGCGAAAATCAACTTGGTCGCGGTTAGCGCCCAGGGCCGACGCGTATGCGTGCTGATTCTTGCTAAGAGTCAGGCCCGTCGCTTTGACGTCCAAAGTGTCGACAGCACGCAGAGCCGTCGCGCCCCAGCCACAGCCAACGTCTAGCAGTCGCATGCCCGGTTTCAACCGGCATTTACCGAGCGACAGATCAATCTTAGCTAACTGTGCTTCTTCCAACGTGGCGTCATCTTCTTTGAAATAGCCGCAGCTGTACGTCATCGTTCGGTCGAGAAATAGTTCGTAAAACGCATTCGAGCGATCGTAGTGAGCTTGCACATCTTCGTAAAAAGGCCGCAGTTCTGCCGTTTGGTATGACGCGGCGTTCTTGACATCCGCGTCCTTTTCAGCAAGCGTTTGGGAAATCAAATTGGCTAACTCGGTGACGTTGTCGCCGGTCATCATGCTGATGTGATCACCGGCCGATTCGGTGACCAACAAGTTTTCGCCAACGATCTGACGCCAGCCTAGATCGTCGCGAAGATCGTCGTCTTGTTCACCCAGCTTTTCAGCGGCGCGGTAGAGGCGAACCGCCAGTTGACTGCGAGGGGGAATGTAGTCACGCATCGCACGCAAATTCGCACGAGCGACCGAGACAAATCTCCGCAAGTAGTCGATGTCAAATTCCAGCAGTGATTGTCCAGCAATGGAAGATCGCTGCATCATCAATTCCAATCGTTGTTCGCTCGGAAGCGATTGCAATTCCTCGTAGCTGACGTCGATCTTGATGCCGTAGAACCGTTCGAGTGTTTCGCCGAGTGTCGAAAGGATTTTGCTTTCGTCGTCGGGGTCGATCAAGTCGATCGCTGACATGACGCGCGAGTCGATCAGATGCACCCCGTCGACTTGGTCGCCCTGCTCTTGCAAGATTCTCGCGATTTCGTAAGCCACCACGCCTCCCGAAGACCAGCCAGCCAAATGGTAGGGGCCCATCGGCTGCTGCTTTCGGATGGCTTGGATGTACTGGTCGACCATGGCAGCCATTGATGAAGGCGGCACTTGGCCCGCGTCGACTCCGTAGGATTGCAATGCAAAAACGGGTCGGTCATCGCCCAGAGCGTGGGCGAATTCGTAATAACACAGGACGTTTCCGCCGGCCGGGTGAACACAAAAGACAGGTGGCAAACTGCCCTCAGGGCGAATGGGGACGATCGGCGACCACTCTTGATCGGCTTCGTATTGTTTCACCAAGACAGCCATTCGCTCAATCGTCGCGTCACGCAATAGTGACGAAAGAGGCAAGTTGACGCCGAAGTGACGATTGACGCGGCTGATCAGTTGCACTGCTAAAAGTGAGTGTCCGCCGAGGTCAAAAAAGTTGTCGCGAACACCCACGACTTCAGTTTCCAAGGTGTCGATCCATATTCCCGCCATCTGCATTTCGACCGGGCTGCGCGGGGCGACGTAATCACTCTGCGCAGCGTGTTCCTGTGGCGAGATTTTGGCCAGCGCTGCACGGTCGACTTTGTCACTCTTGTTCCGAGGAAACTCGTCCAGCAGGCTAAACGTCGACGGGATCATGTACTCCGGCAGCGTCCCGAGTAGTGCTTCGGTCAGGATTGCTGCGGAAACACTCTGAGTGGTGGGCACGACGTAGGCACGCAGATTCGAGAGCCCGCTTTTGTCAGTCGTCGCCATCACGACGGCATCCTTGACGCCGTCTAATTCGCTTAGCGCGGATTCGATCTCGCCGAGTTCGACACGGAAACCACGAACTTTGATTTGTTGATCGACGCGGCCCAGGAATTCCAAGTTTTCGTCGGCACGCCAACGCACCAGATCACCCGTTCGGTACAGCCGATCTCCATCCCCCCATTCGCTCGGCGTGAACAGGCGATTGTTCAACTCGGGCTGGTTCAAATAGCCGCGAGCCACGCCGATTCCGCCCACATGCAGTTCGCCCGCAACGCCGACAGGTACCAGTTTTCCATGTTGATCCAAGACTCGGGCTGTGGCTCCCGGGATAGGCTTGCCGATCGGGATTTCCGAGTCGCCGTCAATTTGGCCGTTTGCTTCCCAAGCAGTCGCGACGACCGACGTTTCGGTGGGACCATAATTATTGATGAATCGAACTTGATCGCCCGTCAGCTTTCGCCAAGCGGCAACCTGTCCAGCGGTTGCCCGTTCGCCGCCAGTGACAAGCAGTCGGATGCGTTTGGGGATTTGCAAATTTCCCGCAGCGACTTCGTGGGTCAACTGTCGCCAAAACGCCGTCGGTAAATCAAACACCGTCACGCCACGTTGATCGCAGGACTGCAAAAAGTCTTCGGTCAAAAGACTGATTGATTCGTCGCGAACGACGATCGCCGCCCCAGATGACAGCGTCGGGAAGATTTCTTCGACGCTGTGATCAAAGCTGATGGACGCAAACTGAAGCACGCGATCGTCGCTGGTCAAACCAAACTGACGGGCGGCGACTTGGACGTAGTTGGCTACCGAGCGGTGCTCAACCTGGACGGCCTTAGGTGCTCCGGTCGATCCAGAGGTGTAGATCAAGTAGGCAAGTGTCGAAGCATCTGCGATCGGCGTCAAATTCGCTTTCGCGTGTGATGTGATTTTGGCGGCATCTGCCGCGACATGTACGACTTCTGTCTTGATGGATGCCCAGTCATCGCAAGCTGTTTGTTGGTCAAGCAGGACGCAGCACAGGTCAGCGTCCTTGGCGATCAGTTGTTTGCGATTGGCAGGCAAATCGGCGTCGATCGGGACGTAGGTACCACCGGCTTTGAGCACCGCCAAAATAGCGACGATCATTTTGGATCCGCGTGAAAGCGAAATGCCGACGGTTGATTCGCGCTGAACGCCCATCGATCGCAAGTAGGACGCAAGCTGATTGGCTTGCTCATTCAGTTCGCCATAAGTCAGCGTCGTATCGCCGGCAATAACGGCTATCGCAGAGCTGGCTTTGGCAACCTGGGTTTCAAAAAGTTCGTGTAAGCAGACGTTCATGGAAGCTGCTGGACCGCCGTCGCCCCATTTCAGAACTAGATTCTGTTGGTGCTTGCTGAGCATCGACAGATCGGCGACGCGAGCATCGTCGTCTTGGACCATCGCGGTCATCAGATTTTCGTAGTGCAGTAGCATTTGTTGCACCGTTTCGGCGTCGAACAAATTGACGTTGTACTGCATCGCCAGCGTGACACCGGTTTCGTCCGCATCGGACGCGGTGAGTGACAGATCGAACATGGAGTTCTTTTGTTCCAGTCCAGCTGGTTCAAATTGGATGCCGAATGCCTCCAGTGACACGTCGCGTTCTCCGGCCATAAACGGCGCAAACCCCTGTTGGCTGGCTTTGTGAAACCGCCACATCGCGAACATCGTTTGGAAAACTGGCGAACGCGACGCCTCTCGTTCAGGAGCAAGTTTTTCGACCAGCAACGGAAATGGATACGTTTGGTGCTCAAGAGCTCCGATCATCTTGCCGCGAATTTGATTCAGAAAACTTGCTACCGTCGGATTGTCGGATAAGTCCGCGCGAACCACCACTGGATTGACGAAGTAGCCGACGACGGAAGCCACATCGCTACGCGTCCGGCCCGACGCTGGCATTCCCACCAGAATGTCGTCTTGCCCGCTGTAGCGCGACATCAACAATTCGTAGCCAGCAAGCAGAACCATGTTCAGGGTTGCCTGATGCCGTTGACCAAACGCAAGCAGTTTTTCGGTCAGGTCGCTGCTGAGCGAATGGTACAGCAGTGCGCCTTCAAACGTTTGGACGGGCGGGCGCGGTCGATCCGTAGCGATCTCCAAGACAGGCAGTTCGCCGCCGAGTTGTTCTTGCCAATACTGCAGATGCTGCTCTCCTCTGTCGCTAGAAAGCATGTCGCGTTCGTCGTTTGCGAAGTCCACAAATTCAATCTTGGGACGTGGCAGGTCCAGCGGCTGCCCGACAAGTGCAGCGGCATAGAGTTGTTTCAGTTCAATCGTGCTGGTCACCAACGAAAGCAGGTCAGCGACGATGTGATGAACGACCCAAACAAGCAGATGGCGTTCGTCTGACTGTCGGTACACGACTAACCGAATCAATGGTCCGCTTTCTAAGTCAAATGGCTCGTTGGCTGCTGCCACCGCGCGGCGCTGAGTTTCGCTTTCGCTCCAGTCGGTCGCATCTACTGTTTCTAACGGAGCATCGATCGCTGAGTGCACGACTTGAAATGGCGTACCGTCGTCTTGATGAAACGTGGTCCGAAACGCAGCGTGACGATCGACCAGACTTTGAAGGGCCGTGCGCACGTGATCCATGCTGAAATCGCCATTCACTCGCATCGCATCACTGACGTGGTACGCGGAACTCTCCGGCGCCAATTGCTGGATAAACCAGAGTGCTTGCTGGCCATGCGTCAGAGGATGGCGGCTGCCATCGGCGGTGTCGGGACGAACCGATTTGTCGCCCGATGCCGGTACTGCTGTCGACGATTGTGTTGATGACAAGGACTGCTCGTCACTGACCAATTCCGCTGCGACTTCGCACAGCGTGACGATGCTGGGACCGTCCATGAAACGAGCCATCGGCACAGTGATCGCCAGTCGCGTCTCCATATTGTTCTTCAGTTCGATCGCCATTAGCGAATCCAACCCCATCTCGCTCAGTGGTCGATGGATCTCTAGTTCGTCGACCTCCAGTCCCATGATCGCAGCGAGTTCGCCGGTCAAGTAGTGCTGCAGTCGGGCAACGCGCGGTTGCAATTCCATCGCTTTCAATTCTCGTCGAAACGCATCGTCCACGGATTTGGTTTCGTTCGTTGAATCGTCCGCGGGTACGACTTCAGTCAACAGCGCGGGAATTCCCGAATGGAACTGCTTCTTCATCGCCGCCCAACGTGCGTCGATGACTGCGATCTGAGACACTTGATCGTCGCTTTCGCCTGGCGGCACGATTTTGGATTGGGCAATCAAACGCTCCAGCAGTTCGAAGCAATCGTCGCTGGGCAAGGTTCCCATGCCGCGTTGGGCCATTTGCTTGACCAACACCGCGTCGGCCGCCATTCCTGCATCGGCCCAGGGGCCCCAGTTAACTGACAAAGCAGGCAAATTCATCGACCGTCGGTGGGCGGCAAGTCCATCCAAGAATGCATTTCCCGCCGCATAATTGGCTTGCCCCGGTGACCCAAGCACTCCCGCGATGGACGAAAACATGACGAAGTACTCCACCGGCAGGTCCTTGGTCACCCAGTGCAGATTCCAGGCTCCTTGGACTTTTGGCGCCATCACTGATTGCAACCGTTGGTGATTCATTTCAAGCATCAGGCCATCGTCCAGCACTCCTGCTGCGTGGACCACGCCGGTGATTGGTGGGAACTGACGGGGGATATCTGCGATCGCTTCGTTGAGCGATTGCTTGTCCGTCACGCTGCCCTGCAAGACGACGACGTTGGCGCCACCTGCTTCGAGTTGTTCGATTTGCTTTTTCACTTTCGGCGACGGTGGGCGTCGTGAAAGCAGTGCGATGTGCGGATGATGGTCTGTTCTTGCAACCCACTGCGCGACTTGCATTCCCAACGCGCCCAAACCGCCCGTGATCAGCCGAGTCCCGGCAATCGTATCGGTGGTCGCTTCCGACGCTTTGTTTTCATCGCGGTCGTCGCCGCCGATTTCCACAACGACTTTGCCGATATTACGGCGTTGTGCCATGTAGCGAAACGATCCAACGACTTCGTTGATCGGAAACACCGTGCTCGCGATCGGCTGGAAATCCCCGTCGGCGAAGTGTTTGACCAGATCTTGAAACATATCCTGCATAAAATCAGGACGCTGACGTAGCATGCGATCCAGGTCGATCGCGTGATAGGATAGATTGTCTTGGAAGGGAGCTAACCCGATCATACGATTCTGGTAAATGTCAGTCTTGCCGATCTCCAAGAAGCGACCGTAGGACGCCAGTACTCGCAAGCTTTCGGTGATCGCATCGCCGGGCAGAGAATTCAAAACGACATCAACGCCGCGCCGATTGGTCAGCGACAGGATTTCTTCGCCAAAGTCCAAGGTGCGGGAATTGGACACGTGCCGAACGCCAAGTGACCGTAGGTAGTCGCGTTTTTCGTCACTGCCGGCTGTCGCGAAAACTTCCGCACCGACATGCTGCGAAATTTGAATAGCAGCCAAACCCACGCCGCCAGCGCCCGCGTGAATCAGGACCTTTTCGCCTCGTGACAGATGCGCCAGGCGCAGCAGCGCGTAGTAGGCGGTCAAAAAGGTGATCGGAACCGTCGCCGCGTCGACATCATCCATGGTGTCCGGTTTGTGAACGATCGCATACTCGGCCGTCCGCGCGTGGGTGGCAAAGCTATGGGGAGCGACTCCCATCACCGCGTCGCCAATTTTGAATCGCGTCACGCCGTCACCGATCGCTGACACCACTCCGGCGCACTCGATGCCCAGCGGCACGACTTTGTCCTTGATGCCGGGGTACAACCCCATCGCTTTGAGCACATCGCTGAAATTCAATCCCGTCGCACCGACGCGGATCTCGACTTGACCTGGTTCCGGTTCGACACGATGAAACGATTCGAAACGCAATCCATCGATGCTTCCGGCGTCACCCAAACGAACTCGGTAGGGGCCGGATTCGGGAAGCGACTGTTTGGAATCGCCCGATGCAACGCACTGTGATGCTGCCCGAAGCCGAGCGACAAATCGATTGTCGTCGCGATAGGCGATTTGGTTTTCGGATGATTTGTTGGCGATTTCGTTGATCAGATACGAAGCTACGGCGGCAGTGCTGTTGCTTGTATCTATGTCAATCAACCGGCAATCTAGTTCGGGGTGTTCGTTCATTGCGACACGAATCATCCCCCACAGCGATGATTGGGCGACGCAGTGGTGTCGTTGTGATTTTGGCACGTGCTGGGCGTTCCCCGTCACAGTCCAAAGCTGCGGCGGACGGGCACCGTGGAATCGCGCCAATTGCTGAATGAGTTGCAAGGTTTCATCGCAGCAGCGTGAATGTGCTTCGGTCCATTCACTGTCGTCCGCAGGATCTTTCGCGTCGGTCGTCCAAAGTTGGATGACTCCGCGGCACTCGAGTTTGTCGCCTAGACATTCGTCAAAAAGTCGCCGGTAGTGTTCGCCAACGATCGGATCGATTCGGAAACAACCTGTCTGGCTATCGTGATCAAAATCATCCGACGGCTCCACCAAAATGCAACGTCCGCCTCGCTGTTTGATCAGGTCTGCCAGTTCATCGGCTACTCCGCCGCGGTCGGCCAGCAGGATCCAGTTTCCTTGCATCTGATCGGCAGGTTGCGAATCCATTTCCGGCAAGGCAGTGGATTGCCAATCGACTTGGTACAACCAATCCTGCGGTTGGGTTGCGACTTCTCCTGGACGGCCAAGGCGCTGGACGCAGACGCCTTCGAGCAGAGCGATCACGTTTCCGTGCGAATCGGCGAGCTGGATGTCCGTTTCCAAGGTTTGTGGAGCCGGATCATCGGATTCGTCGCCAACACGTTTCACGATCGCAAATAGTTGCCCCTTCATCGCGGCTGTAGAATCGCCAAACGTTGTAATCGAGCCCAGCGAAGTGGGAAGATAAGTGTGCGAACTCAGTGTGGCAGCATCCGGCGATAGCACGCCCGCAATCGCTTGAAGGCAACCGTCGACCAAGGTTGGGTGCAGGAAGTACTCGTCGCACTTTCCGGCAACGCGCTCGGATGTTTCCAGCGTTGCCACCGACGTTTCGTCGATGCGTTTGAGTTCACGTACGACTTGAAAGTCGCGGCCGTATTCCAAGCCACGCGACGACATCGCCCGATAAAATTCTTCCGCCGCGATCGATGGTTCCGCTTTCGAGAATACTTGCGTCGAAACGGGTGCCGGCAACGCTCCATTGGACGTCACTGCCCGACAGAGTTGACCCCACGCGTGAAGCGTCCAGGAATTGCGAGAGTCGGATGCATTGGGAGTTGTCGCGGGCGTCGTGTCGCTTGGAACGCTGTAGACTTGGAATGTGCACTGCCCATTCATCTCTGGCGAAACAATGATTTGGACCGTTCGACTGGAGTCGTCCATCAAGAACATGGCTTGTTGGATCGACAGGTTTTCGATGCGGTGATGGCCAGCACCAAAGACTTGTCTGGCCGCGGCGAGGCCCTGTTCGATGTAAGCGGCAGCGGGCAAGATCGCCGATCCCTGCACGACGTGATCTGCCAAGTAACGCGGCGAAAGGCTGTTCAAACGCACTTCAAATTGCGTCATGTCCAACGCTGATTCAATTCGACGTCCCAGCAAAGGATGAACTTTTACACCGCCGGTGACGTGGACTGCACCGGAGCCATCGTTGGTTTTCAACCAATGTCGCGAGCGTTGGAAAGGGTAGGTCGGCAAGGAAACTTTGCGGCGAGCCCAATCGCGATCAAAGCCTTGCCAGTTGATATCAGCACCGGTCAGATACAAGCTGGAAACAGCGTCCAGGTACGTTTTCCAATCGCATTGGCCTTTCCGTAAACTTGGCACCCACTGCGTGTCGAATTTTGGCACACAGCGTCGGGCCATGCCTAGCAATGCCGGCGTCGGGCCCATTTCAACGACGGCGTCGCTGTCGTGAACGACCAAAGTGTCAACGGCGTTTTGGAACTGCACCGTCTGACGGACATGATCACGCCAATAGCGAGCGTCAAAAGTACTGTCTTCGGCCAACCGGCCAGTCAAGTTGGAAACGATCGGACATTGCGGCGCGCGATATTCGATCTGGCCGGCGAGGCGTTCAAATTCGTCCAGCATGGGTTCCATCAGTGGCGAATGAAACGCATGCGACACTTCCAACTGCGTCGCCTTGACGCCGGCCGATTCGAGCGACGTAACAATATCGGCGACAGCGTCGCAATCGCCGGAAATGACAGTGTTTTCGGGGCCATTGGCGGCGGCGATCGATACCTTGTTCGACTGTCGCCCGATTGCACTTTCGACTCGATTACGATCCGCGAAAATCACGGCCATCGAACCACCCGGTGGCAGCTGATTCATCAAGCGGGCACGTTGTGAAATCAACCAGAGCGCGTCTTCTAGCGTCATGACGCCCGCGATACAGGCTGCCGCGTATTCGCCTACGCTATGGCCCATCACCAAATCGGGCGTCACTCCGCAAGCACGCCACATCATTGCAAGCGAATACTCGATCGCAAATAAGGCGGGCTGTGTGTACCGAGTTTCGTGAATGCGAACATCGTCGTCATCGCCATAGATTACCGACAGCAACGATTCTCCCAATTGAGCCTGAAGGATTTCGTCGCAGCGCTGCATCGTTCGACGGAACGTGGGATGCGACTGATAAAGACTTTGCCCCATTCCGACAAACTGCGATCCCTGTCCCGTAAACAAGAAAGCGATCTGAAGTCGCTGGGCCGCTTTGACAACGGATTGCTTCATTCCGGTTGCTGATTCGGAATTGGCTAGCCGTGTCAACTGTTTTATCAGCTGATCTTTTGACGAAGTCGTCAGTGCAACGCGATTGCTAAAATGCGTTCGTCCGATCGCAGCGCTATGACAGATGTCTGCCAATGCATCATCGGATGCGTTTTCGATCCAGACGCGATAACGTTGTGCTAGCTCTGCCAACGCTGTTTCGCTGCGTGCTGACAGAGGCAGGAGATGCAGCGGTCGATCGGAGCGATCGTCGGCAGCACCGGTTGTTACGGACTGGTGGCCTTCAACGCCTTGTAGCACGATGTGAGAATTGGTTCCGCCAAAACCAAACGAGCTGACTCCAGCGATTTGGGGAACTTCCGCGGGCCACTGCGTTGCTTCGGTAACAACCGAAAGCCGCGTCCCTGCCAGTGAGATATGTTCGTTTAGATTTTTCAAATGAACCTGGGGCGGCAACATATTATTTTGCAACATCAGCACCGTTTTGATGATACCGGCGACTCCCGAAACCGTTTCGGTGTGTCCGATATTGGCCTTGACGCTGCTGAAGTAACAGGTGGTGTCGCTGTCGTTGTTGCGAGCAAAAATTTCGCCCAGGGATTGCAGTTCAATCGGGTCACCCAGCGGAGTCGCTGTCCCGTGTGCTTCGATGTAACCGACATCGTCGGGCGTTAAGCCTGCTTCGGCCAAAGCGGTTCGGATGACGGCTTGTTGGTATCGACTATTAGGAGCCGTGATCCCGGAAGTACGACCGTCCTGATTGACAGCGGTTCCGCGAATCACCGAAAGGACTTGGTCGCCGTCGCGCACCGCGTCGGTAAGTCGTTTTAGAACTAGCATTCCGCAGCCTTCGCCGCGAACGTAACCATTGGCATCTGCGTCAAAGGGACGGCATTTTCCATCGGCCGACAGCATGCGGGCTTTGGAGAACGCGATCGTGACTTCGGGCGATAAAATCAAATTCACGCCGCCAGCCAGTGCATGATCACACTCCCAGTTTCGCAGCGCCTGGACGGCCATGTGAACACCGACCAAAGCGGACGAACAAGCGGTGTCGACGGCCAAACTGGGGCCGTGGAAATCGAACAAGTACGAAATGCGATTTGCCGCGATACTGAGCGCGTTGCCGGTGCCAACGTGAGCGTCAATCAGGTTGATGTAGTCGTGTGACTGGGCGGCGACTTTGGCATAGTCGGTGCCGCCGATCCCAATGAAAACGCCCGTCGAACTGCCGCGCATGCGTTCGGGCGAGATGCCCGCGTTTTCGAGCGACTCCCAAGCGACTTCCAACAACAATCGTTGCTGTGGGTCGATTCCCAGGGCTTCGCGAGGTGTGATGCCGAAGAACTGTGGATCAAATTCATCGACGCGATCGACGAATCCGCCCCAGCGTGTCGCCATTTTTCCGGGTGCGTCAAAGTCTTCGTCGTAATACTGGTCGGCGTCCCAGCGCGATTTGGGGATCTCGCCGGTGGCATCCACTCCGTCGCGAATGATTTGCCAAAACTGTTCCAAGTCGTTCGCTCCGGCGAATCGACATCCCATCCCCACGATCGCAATCGGTTCGGCCGCTTCGGGCTGTTCGGAAAGTCGCTTGGCGAGCAGTTCACGCTGGGCAGGAGTGAGGTCGGCGACTTGCCTAGCGAGGTCAATCATAAGTCAGCAGCATCAATCGAATAGTGCATATCAGTGTTGTCTATCAGCTCAGCGTTATCGTACCAGCGATGTTACGTTCGGAATGCGCATGAACATCGGATGCCGAAAACGAATCGAATAAACTTCGCATCGGCGGTGCGTGCGCTGTTTAAGAGTGAAGATGCGTGGAAAGTCGACTGAAACAGCGGTGATCAAGATCACCGTCGCAGCTGTCGCGTGGCGTCTTCGTCGCTCGTCGCTTGGACTTCTGCCAAAATGCGACTGAAATTGTCAATCGTTCTTCGCCGTGGTACCGCCGTTGCTTCCACGGTTCGCTCTCCCCCGCAGACTTCTTGCGCTAGAAACTGTGAAAGCGTTTCGGGGGTCGGGTATCTCCACGCAATGACGGCAGAGATTTGTACACCAAGCCAGTCTTCTAACTCCTGAGTCAGTTCCACTGCGGCAAGTGAATCGATGCCAAAGTCAGCGAACGGACGATTGCGTAGGGAATCGCTTGGGCTGACGCCTCCGCGTGCGACAAGCCAATCGATCAACCAGGCCTGGATTTGATCGGCAAATCGCTGCACGTCGCCTTCATCCATGGATTTTCCGGCTCGATTTGGCAAAGGCGGCGGACGCCGAAGCGTTTTGGCCGGTCGCTCCCGGTCGGTTTCGATGGCCGATGGTGTCGTTGCGTTCACGTCGGCCGTGTCTTGTGCCTCGCTGCTGTCGGTTACGCCGCCGGGTGTGTTCTGGGATACAGTTTGGGGAGCGTTTTCAGACGCGATAGGTAACAGCCACTGCTGGACGGATTTTAGGTCACCGCTCTCGAACATTTGTCGACAAAGATTGCGTTGCTGTTTGCCGCTGGTGGTTCGTGGCAAACTAGCTTGTCGAATCAACACGACTGCTCCGACTTTCAAGTCATGGGCCTGCGTCACCGATGTTCGCACGCATGCAATGACTTCGTCCAGATCTGCGTTTTTGTGATGCCGATCAATCTCATTGACGACAACAAGACGTTCGCCAAAAGCAGAATCGACGGCGAACGCAGCTCCCGCGCCAAACATCAACGCTTCGTGAGAATTCTCCACCGTCGCTTCGATATCTTGCGGGTAATGATTCTGGCCGCGGATGATGACCACGTCTTTGATGCGGCCGGTGACAAACAGGCGACCGTCAGTCAAGAAACCCAGGTCACCCGTACGCAAGAACGGCCCGCGACCGTCCGCCGTCGTTGCCTGAAAAATCTCGGCGGTGTCTTCAGGCCGCCGCCAGTAGCCTTTCGCGACACTTTCGCCTTGAATCCAGATTTCTCCGACGCAATTATCCGCCAGTGCGGTATGTGACTCGGGATCAACGACAACGATCTCTTGCCCCAGTAAAGCCTGGCCGCAGTCGACCAAGGATTGCGATGCTTGGGACTCCGCGATTTCTTCGACGCGATGTTCGACCAGGGCGTTGCGCGAAACATGCTTGGGAGTTGGAATCGATGGGCCAACGTTGCCAGCTGCCATCAAAGTCGCTTCGGCCAATCCGTAACAGGGATAGAATGCACTGGCATCGAAATGGGCGGGAGCAAATGCATCGCCAAACTGCGTCAAGGTTTCGCTGCGAACAGGTTCGCCCGAGCAAAACGCAACCTTCCAGCAACTCAGATCCAAGCCTTCGCGATCGCGCGGAGTCGTTTTTCGCACGCAGTAATCGTAGGCAAAGTTTGGGGCACCGCTAACAGCGGCGCGATATTTGGAAATCATTTGCAACCAGCGAATCGGCCGCTGCAAAAATGACGTTGGCGACATCAGCACGCTGTGCCCGCCTTCGGAGACGACGCCCAAAATGCCGCAAATCAATCCCATGTCATGATACGCAGGCAACCAGAACGCGCCCGTTCGGTTCGTGATTTCGCCCACGTCGTTTCCATGCCGAATCATCGCGATGTTGTGGATCAAATTCCGATGTGAAACCATGACCCCCTTGGGCTGACTGGTCGAACCGGAGGTGTACTGCAAGAATGCAAGATCGTCAGCCTTAGTAGCTGGCCGCAACCAAGTCTTGCTTGATTCTTCTAATTTATCGGTGGCTAGCCACCGTAATTTTGCCAGTTCGGGCGCGACTGATTTTACGTCCAACAGTTGCAGCGAAGCATTGGTCGTCAGTACGACCGAAGGGTGGCAATCATTGGCAATCGACGACAGCCGAGGCATCGGTCGCCGGGGACGCGGATAGGTTGCGGGCACCGGCAATACGCCAGCGTAGATGCAGCCGAAGAACGCGGCGACAAAATCTAGCCCGGTTGGATAGACCAACAACGCTCGATCGCCTGGCTGAGCGAATGATGACAGTTCAGTGGCGATTCGCACGGCTGCGGAGTGCAAGTGGTGGTATGTCATCACCGACTCTTCGCCGCTTTCACTCAAGAACGTAAACGCGCGCCGATCGGAATTTGCGGCCGCGTTGACTTCCAGCATCTCGATCAGGGTGTCCAAGTCGGTTCTCCGTTATGCATTCGTTTTGGCCAAGCCCCAGTCGTTAGTCATTCAATTGCGAATCATACAGCGCGTCGTGGGTCGGTATCACTGCTGCCGCACGTGGTTGAGCAGGAAGTGGGTGAATAGTCGGCGCGGCATCGTGACAAGGACAGCGATGAGAACAACTGTGCGCTAGCTGCGGCGCGTTGGAGCCCGTTTATTGAAGCCGTGTGTCGGAAAACACATCAACACGTTTACTTAGGTTGTTGACTTTTATGCGCCCCGTGTGTCGCCCGCTTGAGCCGTATTGATTAGGCGATCGATTCTGTTGATCGCGTTTCAATTCCTTTGCCGAAAGAGAAACCGTTATGTCACCGCATCCATCATCCACGGCAGTGGAGACGATCGTTCCAGCACAGTCGGGCTGGGGACCACTCCTGGTCGCTTTGGGGTGCCTCTTGGCAGGGATCTTGTTGATTATCACCGGCGCGGTAATTGGGGGCTTTGCGGTGCTGCTGATTCTCTTTGGCATCGCTTCGATTCTGACAGGAATCATTGGATTGTGCGGGATGATGGCAGTTCAGCCCAACCAGTCTCGCGTCTTGCTGCTTTTCGGAGAGTATCGCGGAACGATCAAGGAGTCCGGTTTCTTCTGGGTCAATCCATTTTACTCGAAGAAGAAAGTCAGCCTTCGAGTTCGTAACTTTGAAACAGGATCGTCCACGACTCCCGAACAACGCAACGCGCAAGGTGTTGTGACGCAGCAAAAATCACGCAGCAACAGTCGGCCTTCCAAAGTGAACGATCGCGATGGTAATCCGATCGAGATTTCGGCGGTGGTGGTGTGGAAGGTGATTGATACGGCCGAGGCACTCTTTGAAGTTGATGACTTCGAGAATTTTGTGGAAGTTCAAAGCGAGGCCGCTTTGCGTAGCCTGGCCACGCGTTATCCGTACGATAGTGACGACCATGAAGAATCACTGCGTGGAAGCACCGAATCAATTTGCGACAAGCTTCGCGACGACATCCACGAACGGTTGGAGAAAGCGGGCGTGCAAGTGTTGGAAGCTCGCATCAGTCACTTGGCTTACGCCCCCGAGATCGCCGCCGCGATGTTGCAGCGACAGCAGGCTGGCGCGGTCGTCGCAGCTCGGACTCGCATCGTCGATGGTGCCGTTGGAATGGTTGACATGGCTCTGGATCATCTCAAACGGGACAACATTGTGGAACTCAATGACGATCAACGCGCCACGCTGGTGTCCAACTTGCTGGTTGTGTTGTGCAGCGATCGACACACCCAGCCGGTCGTGCAGACCGGCGCGTAGATCTGGTTGCGAGCCAATTGGGTTGTAGGATCGTGCTAAGCGACCAAATCCAAAATACGTCGCATTTCTGCCACCGCTTCACGCATGCCGACCATGACAGCGCGACTGACGATGGAGTGACCGATGTTAAGTTCCACCATTGCGGGAATCATTGCGACATCGCGAACGTTGGTGTAGTTCAATCCATGGCCAGCGTGCAGTCGCATGTTGGCCGACTGGGTTGCTTGGCCGCAGGCAACTAATCGCGAAAGTTCGACTTGGCGTGCGTCGTGTTTTGCCAACGCGTAGGGGCCGGTATGAAGTTCGACTGCGTCGACACCCAGCTTGGCGGCTGCTTCGACTTGGGCCGGTTCGGGATCAATGAATAGGCTGGTCAGAATACCCGCGTCTTTGAGCCGGGCGATCGCTTTGGCAATGCGTCCCTTGTCGTTGATCACATCCAAGCCGCCCTCGGTGGTGACTTCTTCGCGGCTTTCGGGGACAAGCAGACCCCAGTCGGGTTTTGCGTGGCAAGCGATCGCGACCACGTCGTCGGCGCATGCGAGTTCGAAATTTGTTTTCACGGTGACCGTTTGCATTAACACATCCACGTCACGATCTTGGATATGGCGGCGGTCTTCGCGTAAGTGAAATGTGATGCCGTCGGCGCCGCCTTGTTCGGCCAGCGCAGCTGCAACGACCGGGTCGGGTTCGTACGTCCGGCGTGCTTGTCGCACCGTTGCGACATGGTCAATGTTGACACCTAATTCGATCATCGTAGTTCCTTTAGCCAGCCATCACGATTGCTTTTCGCAGCCAATCGATCTCATCGGCAATGTCGTCAGCAAGTCCACGTTTACGCATTGATTCGGGCAGCACCGTCCAGGCATACGTTTCGACTTCTAAGTGCCCTGTGAAATCGATGGACGAATTTTTGTTCAACAAGGTTCGCAGCACCTCCAATACATCTTGGTGACTGGTGCTCAAGTGCCCGAAGCGTTCCAAGAAAACCGGGACATGAAAATGAACAACCCAGTTCAGGTCATCCACGATCGATTGACCGTCGGCTCGGTTTTCCTTGACCGACTGGATCAGTGCGGGCAAATCTTCGGCCAACGAAAATGCACCGGTACTGTCTCGCCGTCCCGTTTGATGCAGATAGCGGTCTTCTGCAAAATCGGACAACTGATCGATCGCTTCGATGCGTCGGGCGTTGGCCATGGATTCCCAGTCGACAACAATCGCGCTGCTGACTTGGACTTTGCCGATACCGATTTCCGCTCGGGCCAATCGTCCGATCACTTCGGCTTGCGGTTCCATCATCACCGCGCTGTGGCAAACGTCGTGACACACGGTGATGTATCGACGGTGACTTGGTTCGGGTAGCTGGCTTTCAAAGAAAGCCAAAACGTCGTCCGTGGTGTCCAAGACGCAGCCGGGTTCTGGTTCGATCGCGACGACAATCCGCTTGCCGGTCCGTGATTCGATGTCGGCCAGATAGTCGGCCATGGATCGAAAGTTTGCACCAGCGCCGTCGATCAGCTTGGGGCCGTTGGCGTTTTCGCTGGAGCCCTTGGGATTGTTGGGCCAACCAATTGGGACCGTGCTGATCGATCCGACCGGAGCGTTGGAGGGGGGTTGGTTTGCCTGATCTTCGCCTGGCATGATCACCGTCAGAATGTCGGCGAGTCGCTTGGTGTATTCCAGGCGTTCGGAATCGCACCAAGTGGGTAAATAGACTTGGTGTTTGACAACGTCCTGATGAAAATTGTCGAACGGAAACCCGTTGATCGTAAACGCACTTAAGCGTCTTTCATTTAGGAACGCCGCGAAGTCTTGCAGATTGCTGCTCTGCGTCAGATCTCGAGACGCGGTTTCTGGAATCCACAGTCCTACGCCGAGGTCGTCAGACGCACCGTAAGTGCCGCGGTCGATCAGGTTGTTTCGCACTGAAACGGCAAATCGATCCAAATTGTCGCAGATCGATGGAAAATCAACTCCGGCGTGCACGTTCGTGCAATAGCCGACAGTTAATTCTGGGGGGCCTATATTCGTCACAGCTCGACGTCCTTGAAAAAAGTTCACTGGCTTGTTCTACCACAAACTGGGCCAGTCACACACTTGTCGTAATAGCAGACTAAACTGCGATGCTGGCTCACGCTATTGGCTCGCTTTCCTCATCAAGAATCCCACCCGTGAATCGCTACTTTCTAACCCTGGTTTTGACTGTCCTAGCAGCCCTGCCTGCTTCGGCACAATTACTGTCCAACGGCAAACATTCCGATTCGACCGATCGCTTTTTTCAGATCGAATCGTGGTTGCCGACTCCCACCGAATCTCGTTTGGCATCGGGGGCGCCCGGTCCTCGCTACTGGCAGCAGCGTGCCGACTACCAAATCGATGTGACGCTAGATGATCAAAATCAGCGACTCTCGGGGACTTCGCGGATCACCTACCGCAACCAGTCGCCGCATACGTTGCGATACATCTGGGTCCAGTTGGATCAAAACATCTTCCGCAGCGATTCGGATTCTGCGACCACGCGGACCGCGCCTTCGTTTAACTCGCGTGTGCCGTTCAACACGATGAAATCGATTTTGGCACGCGAATCGTTTGATGGCGGTTACAAGATCAAAAGCGTCAGCGATGCCAACGGGACGGCGATGGACCACACCATTGTCAAAACGATGATGCGAGTCGATCTGAAGTCCGCGTTGCCTCCCGGTGAGTCGACTCAATTTGCGATCGATTACGAATTCAACATTGTCGATGCCAAATTGATCCGTGCGCGGAGCGGCAGCGAGTATTTCAAGGAAGACGAAAACTACATCTATGAGATAGCGCAGTTCTTTCCCCGTGTCGCTGCCTACACGGACTACGCCGGTTGGCAGCACAAGCAGTTTTTGGGGCGCGGAGAGTTTACTCTTGAATTCGGTGACTACACCGTCAGCATCACGGCACCCAAAAACATGGTCGTGTCTGCTACGGGCGAACTTCGTAACGCCGACGAAGTGCTAAAGCCAGAGTGGGCAGAGAGGTTGAATCAGGCAAAGCAGAGTGAGAAAGCGATCTTTGTCATTACGCCAGAAGAAGCCAAAGAGAACGAATCGAACAAAAGCCGCCAGACGAAAACGTGGGTCTTTGAAGCAAAGAATGTTCGGGACTTTGCCTTTGCTGCCAGTCGCAAATTCATTTGGGATGCCGTGGGCGTCGATGTCGACGGACAAACGGTGATGGCGATGTCGTACTATCCCAACGAAGCGGAACCGCTGTGGAGCAAGTACTCGACCGAGTCGATCGCCCATACGCTGCAGATTTATGGCCGCTATTCGTTTGCGTACCCGTACCCTGTCGCGATCAGTGTTAATGGTCCCGTCTATGGGATGGAGTACCCCATGATTTGTTTCAATGGGCCGCGACCCGAGGAGGACGGGACGTATAGCAAAGGAACAAAGTACGGATTGATCTCGGTAGTGATTCACGAAGTCGGCCACAACTTTTTTCCGATGATTGTCAACAGTGACGAACGCCAGTGGACCTGGATGGATGAGGGGCTGAACACGTTTTTGCAGTACTTGGCAGAACAAGAATGGGAAGACGATTATCCGTCACGTCGCGGTGATCCTGAGAAAATTGTTCCCTACATGCGTGGCGGTAATCAGCGGCCCATCATGACGGGCAGCGAAGAAATCCTGCAGTTTGGCGACAATGCGTACGGCAAACCGGCCACGGCATTGAACGTGCTGCGCGAAACCATTCTTGGACGCGAGTTGTTTGACTTTGCGTTTGCCGAGTACGCACGTCGTTGGAAATTCAAGCGTCCGACACCGTCGGATTTCTTTCGCACGATGGAAGACGCCTCGGGCGTGGATTTAGATTGGTTCTGGCGCGGTTGGTTTTACAGTACCGATCACGTCGACATCGGCATCGATCAATTGCGATGGTACAAGATCGATAGCGGCGATCCAGACGAATCGGCCGAACGAAAGCGTCAGGAACGCGACAAGAAGGAACCGACGCTTAGCAAGAAACTGAACGCTGATTTGCCCAAGCGGATTACTTGGCAGCCCGGGTTGAAGGATTTCTACAACAGCCCCGAGTACGATCCGTTGAAAGCCGAAGAGGACGACCGCAAGGCATTTCAGAAATTCTTGGACGGATTGGACAGCGACGAAAGAGGTTTGCTGCGACGCAAAACCAATTTTTACGTTGTCAAGTTTCGTAACCATGGTGGATTGGTGATGCCGATCATCATCCGTGTCCATTACAACGACAACACTACGGAGATGATCACGCTGCCAGCCCAGATTTGGCGATCCAACAGTCGGCAAGTCGACAAGCTACTCGTTAGCGACAAGGAGATCGTGCGACTGGAGCTTGATCCGCGAAGGCAGACGGCTGACGTCGAGTACGGAAACAATTTCTGGCCACCGAAATTGGTGCCAAGCCGTTTCAAGCTTTTCAAGGATGCCAAAACAAAGAACCCGATGCAAAAGGCGGAGGCGAAGAAAAAGAGCAAGTCCAAGAAAGACAAGGCGGACGACGAAGACGCTGATGAGTCGGACAAGAGCGACAAGGCTGAGTCAAAAAACGACGATGAGGACGACAAGGAATCCGACGAATAATGTGCTTGCTATTTGTTCTAACGGCTTTGCTGCACCCCGTTCACGAAACCGTGTCGGAGCTGCAATGGAATGCCCAAACGCGCCGCGTCGAAGTGGCGCTGCGAATGAGTGTGTTGGACGAAGAATGGGTCAAACGCAATCAAGGTCCGGGCATTCGCAAGGAAAACACCCGGACGTGGGCGGTCTCTTACCTTTCCGAAACGTTCCGGATCGATCCAGGCAGCGTGTTGGAGTCTGAAAAGCCGAACGCCAAGAAGTCGGTTTATCATTGGGTCGGACGAAAAGAGGAAGGCGCGCATGTGTGGTGGTTTTTTGAAATCGAGCCGGTGGACAAAAAGAAGCCGCGAATCATTTCGCAGGAAATGTTTTTCAGCCGCGAACAGGGATACAGTAATCGCGTGCTGATCCTGGGATCGCCGCCGGCATCGGCGAATGGGACCAAATTGGCTGATCCGGATAAGAAAACCCAACCGGCACGCGGCGGCAAACAACCCACCGTGTCACGCCGCAGTGTCACGCTTACAATCCAGCGACCGACCGCGAAACTGGATGCAAGTGTTGATGACAAACAAGAAAACAGCAAACTCTGATACTGCGACAAAGCTGACCGCCGAAGTTGTTTCGATTGGTGACGAAATGACCAGCGGGGCTCGCCTGGATACCAATGCTCAGTGGCTGAGCCGGCGATTGGGTGATTTGGGTGTGGAAGTGATTTTTCATTCCACGGTTGGCGATACGCTGGCCCACAACATTGACGTTTTTCGTACCGCAGCGTCGCGAGCCGATGTGGTGGTGGCGACTGGCGGTCTCGGACCCACTCGCGACGATTTGACTCGCGAAGCGCTCGCGGCAGCCGTGGATCAGCCTCTGGAGCTGAGAGAATCGGCACTGCAGCACATCCAGTCGATGTTTGCAAAACGCGATCGCGAGATGCCCCAGCGCAATCAGTTGCAGGCGATGTTCCCCGCCGGTAGCCAAGAGATATTTAATCCTCAAGGCACTGCCCCAGGCGTCGATGTTGCGTTTTCGCGGCCGGGAAATTTCGACAGTCGCGTCTTTGCTTTGCCTGGCGTGCCGGCCGAAATGAAACGAATGTTTGACGAAACCGTTGCGCCGCGAATTTTGCAAATGGCTGGATCGTCCGAAACGATTACCCACGCTGTGATGAAGTTCTTTGGTACCGGTGAAAGTGACATGGAGCAGCGGTTGGGCGATATGATCTCGCGTGATCGCCAACCGCGGGTAGGGATCACCGTCAGCACGGCTACGATCTCGCTGCGGGTCAGTGCGACGGCTGCAAATCGAACTGCTGGGGACGAAATGATCGCGGCGACGCGAACGGAAATTCTGCAGCGAGTCGGCGACCTTCATTTCGGTGATGGCGAACATTTCGAGCAGTATCATGCCGTCGACCGCATCTTGCGTGATCGAAACGAGAGTCTGGTCATCGTTGAGCTGGGGAACGCGGCACCGCTGGGAGATTGGTTTGCGTCGCTGGGACGGACGTCGGCGTACCGAGGCGGGGTGTCTTTGGCCGATCAAGCGGATTTGGTGGAAATGGCCGAAGGAGTCGATTTGGACGCATCGGTGCGGATGTTGCGTAATCGTTTTAAGGCCGACTGGTTGCTGCTAGTGTCGGGGTATCCCGAACTGGATCATGCCGGTGACACTCCATTGCCGGCAGCCGAGGTTGTTTTTACGGTCGTCACACCGAATGATCAGGCGTTGAATCACACGATTTCGATGGGAGGTCATCCTTCGATTTTGCAACAGCGGATCGGCAAATCGGCGCTGCATTGGCTACGTACACTGCTGGCAGAGAAGAATTCTAACGACAATAATTAGCTGAGTTCTGCTTTCTAGGTTTGGCCTCAGTTCCCCTTTTTTTGACCGGAGACATGGCGATGATTCGAACAGCTTTGTGCCTTCTTGCGTTGGCGATTAGTTTTTCAACGCGTACGTTGTCCGCTCAAGAGGATAAGCGGAGTGCAGGTGATTCCGAAACACGGCAGCCCGGCGAACAGGCTGGTGAGCAAGCCGTTTCGGGAGTGGCAGCTGATGCGGAAGCGAAAGAGACCAAGTTGGCGAACTATCTTTCGGGTGCCAAATTTGTGGGCAAGTTTACGATCGACGGACGCGAAGACAAAACGCCGAAAACGGAAACTTACACGATCAGTAAGTGTCAGAAATTGCCCGAGGCGGATATGTACCGATTGACAGCCCGCATTAAATACGGCGACGTCGACCAAGAAGTGCCCCTGGACCTGAAAATTCTTTGGTCTGGACGCACTCCGGTCATCACAATGGATCAATTTTGGATCCCTGGGATGGGGACGTTTGGGGCGAGAGTCCTGATTCATTCGAATCGCTATGCCGGGACTTGGCAGCACGATGCGGTTGGCGGTCACATGTTTGGCAAGATAGTAACCGGCGAATCGAAGTAATTTTCTTAGCGACGAAAGAGACCGTACTTTGCGATGCACCAGATCGCACTGACGCCGTCACGCCATCCGATCTTCTTTCCTTCGTCGTACCAACGATGCTGGTAGCGAATCGGACGCTCGGTAAACCGCAATCCACTTCGTACCCAACGCGCCGTCAGTTCGATTTCGATACCAAATCGGTCTTCGTCCAGCGCTGGCAGGATGGCTTTCCAGTGCTCGGTTCGCGCCATCTTGTAGCACGTTTCTACGTCGCTCAAACGAATGCCGATCGCAAGGCTGGCAAGCGTCGACAAGAAACCGTTGACTGCTTGGTGCCACCAGGGTGAAAGCTGACGGTCACAGTGCCCGTAGCGAGTGCCGTAAGCCACGTCGGCTTCCTGTGCCAAGATCGGTTGCAACAAGTGGCGAAAGTCGCTGGGGTCGTACTCGCGATCTGCGTCTTGAATCACGATCACATCGCCCGTTGCCGATGCGATGGCCGTACGAATCGCAGCGCCTTTGCCGCGATTGATTTCGTGTTTAAGAACGACGATCTGGAGCTTGCGGTCGTCCGCAATTTGTTTCGCTAACAGTGGTGATGCGTTGACAGATTGCGAACCGGTTTCTCGAGTGTGTGTATCGGCGATGTTTGGAGTGTGTCGATACGATTCTGCAATCGCATCCATGGCATCGCCTGTTCCATCGACGCTGCCATCGTCGACCAGAATGATTTGCATCGGCATGCCCGTGTCGACCAGACGTTCGACAACGCTTTGCAGCGTTCCACTTTCGTTGAATACGGGAACGATCACTGACAAAGTGAACCCATCTGGTAATTCGTAGATGCCCAGTTGGCGGCACACAGGGGCACCCAGCAGGCTCCGCATTTGGTTGACGTACTCAGGCGTCCAAAGTCGCGACGAGTCGCGTGTAGCGGCGTCTGGAAACTCACTGGCATCGGTTGTCGTCGACGATCGATTGGAAGCGAAATTCATTGAAAACCGTTGTCCAATCGTTGATGCAAAATGAAAGAAGAGAAGCTGTGGGAATTGCGAATCAAACGCACTGTTGGTGATGAAATGTCACATTGTGCTGCTCATGTCTGGGGGCGGCCCACGTTGCGCGTTGCCAAGCTGATGTGTCGGCGATGCGAGGCGGCTAGCAGTTGATTGTAGCAAACGTTGCAGAGGCTTTTGGCGATGGTTGCGTTGCTCGTTCGACAGCGAGTTGGTTTGTCACGAGCGTCTAAACTTTGACGCGTAAAAGCACCTTCGAACACGCACGTCAAGTGAATTCCAACGAGAAAAAAACGATTGGCGTACGACAAGTTGCGTTCGTCAATTGATGGTTCGGAAAATGAGATTCAAAAAAGTTTTTGAAGACACTTCATTCGCGTTTTTAAACCTTTGAGAACAAAAGAAAAAGTAAATTGAAAAGTCGCTCTGGTTTGTTGTTGACACAACGGGTTCAGATCGCCAAAGTTTGCACCATACCAATCAAGACACGTCCGCGACCCAACGCCGTTTACGACGACTCGCTGTGACCTGTTGATCTATTTTATTGGAGTTTGTTCAAATGCGATTTCCCAGTGACACAAGCACGCTTGTTTCCCTCGGCTCGCCCCCAGCGAATCATCTTGACGACTCGATCAAGAGTTCACTCGCAACTAGTTTGAACAACCTCGCTCGACCAGATCTTCGAGACCCCCTGCGGTCCTAGATTGTTTGCCCGCCTTGCTGGCGGGCCGTTCCCCCGACCACGAGATTGCCGAATGATTCGGTTGCTCTAGGTTTGCTGCATAGGATGCAGTGCAACGTTTTCGGGAGTTGGTAACAGTCGGACGCCAGCCAGTGGTTCTCCTCGGAGTCCACGTACACGGATGTCACTCCCTATTTTTGCTGCTTCATCAGAGGGCAAGAGAGTTTACTCACAGGAAGCTCTCCTTCTTTCCCAGTGACAGGAATGAATTGCGTAAACGAAGGATCGTTGCAATCCAAATCTGAATGTAGTGAAACAATTGAGCCAGTTGGACATGATGTCCAACTGGCTCATTTTGTTGAATCAGCGTGAAGAATCAATCGCTTGTCCGTGTTGGCCAGGCAGCCGAAAATTACAGTCGGGGCTTGGCTGGTTTGACCGGCGGTTGCCAAGGCGCGATACCTTTGATGTTGGTTTTGCGTCGGTAGACACTGGTTCCACTGGTCGCGTAAAGCGTTTTCATATCGTCACCGGCAAAGACCAGGTTTGACAAACGTCCGGTTCGCTTCGGCCGTTCTAAAATGACGTGCGTTCGGCCTGGTTGATCAAAAATCTGCACGCCCAGTTTGGTAGCCACCAGTAATTCACCATTGGCGGCCATCGTGCACCCATCGCCGCCCGTGTTCATTTCGTCCTGGGGCGCGTGAACATAGAAATAAGGTTGCCCGTGACTTAGCCCGCCGTCATCACCAATTCGGTAGGACCACACGTAGCGACCCATCGCATCCACCACTTGTAGGAATCGGCGGTCGGGCGTCACGATCAGTCCGTTGGGTTTCTCCGGACCGGTGCCAACTTTTCGTGGTTCTGATTCACCGTGCGGCAGAAACCAAATGGCTTTTTCGTCGGGGCCTGTGAAATAAATCCCGTTTGCGACCACGACCAAATCGTTGCACGACATGCCGGTTGCCAAGTCGGTTCGTTTTCCGTCGGATGCAACTCGAGTGACTGTTTTGGCTTTGTTGCGTGCACAGTACAGGTTCCCGTCACCATCAAACATCAACGCGCTAACGCCCGGCATGTCGTCGATGAAAACGGTGGCGCCCTTGCCGTCCGGATTCACTTTCCAAATCTCGCCGCGCGGACCATCGACAAAGTAGACGTCACCCTGCGGAGAAACGGCCGGGCCTTCGGTGTACTTGTGGCCGTCGCTGACCAATTCCCAGCTGGCGTCGATCCGCATCCGATTCTTTAGCTCGGGGTGTTCGGCGGTGTCATTGGCGATCGGTTGGTCGAAATCTTTCCAAAGCCAACGCATGGCGTCGGGCATGATAGCGGCACCATGTTTGCCATTGTGTCCTCCGTCGCCCCATTGGTTTTGGACTTCGTAGCCGGCCCACTGAAGTGCTGAGAGCATGGTTTGATTCGCATTCCACCAGCTTCCGCCGTAGATGTTCAGATCGTTGCGGCCGTCTTGCAGGAATACACGCAGCGGTTTTGGTTCGGACTTTCGCACCAAGGTTGGATACTCGTTGCCGCCGCGCAGACCAACGAATGTTCCGACGGTGCTGAATACGCGTCGAAATTGGTCGGGCCGGTGCCAAGCGACACCAAATGCTGCGATCGCGCCGCTACTGCTGCCACCAATGCCGCGTAGGTTGGGATCGTCCGTGATGTTATAGGTTTTTCGCAAAAGCGGAATCATTTCGTCAACGATGAAACTGGCGTAACGATCGCTGACGGTGTCGTATTCAAAACTGCGATTGAATCGATCTTGTGCGCCGTCGCCGCCCGGGACGACACCGGGATTGATGCACAACGCAATCGTAACGGGCATCTTTTCTTGGTGAATCAAGTTGTCAAACACGGTCGGTAGACGCCACGCACCGTTTTCCTTGACGTACTTTGCACCATCTTGGAGCACCATTAGGGCCGCGGGCTGATCGGCGCGATATTGCGCAGGAACGTAGACGAAATAGTCTCTCTCGGTTCCGGGGAAAATTTTGCTTTCGGTTAGACGATGCGAAATCACTTTGCCGCGTGGAACGTCATCGACACGTTGAGTATCGACATGGGCGGGGTAGCTTTCTTGCGAATAAGCGACCGTGTGCGACAGGGCGACCATCAAGCAGATGGTAATTGGCAAGAATTTGGGCCTAGGCATTGGGTACTGGTGGGATGGAGGCAGGAGGATGTCGCTTGATGAAATGCGACAGGGGATAGGATACGAGTCGACGTCTGGTAACATCTGCGTCTGGTTAAATTTGTCCAGCCAGTCATTTTCGAGACGCGTCCAGTGATACTTTAATCGATCTGCTATGATCCCGCTTCGCGACAGCATCCCCAGCCACACGACGCCGTTTGTAAATTACGCGGTTATCGCGATCTGTGCGCTGGCGTTTTTGGCGCAGCTTACTTCGGCTGATCAGGGAAGTACGATCGTCGAACAATACGGAATGGTGCCGATGCGATTGGGCGATGCAACTGCGACGCCATTGATCGAGCAAAACGTTCCGGTGCAGACAGCGTCTGGGATACGGGTCCAGACTGTCACGCACGAGCTGGCACCGGCGGCGATCGCGCCGTGGATGACTTTGATCACCTGCATGTTCTTGCACGGAGGCTGGATGCACTTTCTAGGAAATATGTGGTTCCTTTACGTCTTTGGCGACAATGTCGAAGATCGACTGGGGCACATTGGATATGTGTTGCTGTATGTCGGCACGGGCGTTGCCGCATCGATGGCCCACTATTTTTCATCGCCCGAAAGCCCGGTACCGACGATCGGTGCCAGTGGCGCGATAGCCGGTGTGATGGGGGCGTACGCGTGGTTGTATCCGCATGCAAAAGTCCAAGCGATTTTGCCGATCCCGATTTTGTTGACGACGTTTGTATTGCCTGCCCCCGCGTTTCTTGGCATTTGGTTTGCCATGCAGATGTACAACGGCGTAGCGAGTGGCGCTTCGACGGGAGTTGCTTGGTGGGCACACATCGGCGGATTTGTAGCCGGCGCCGCGATCGCGTTGGTGATCGGACGATCGCCGCTAGGCCACAAAGCCGTCGTGGAACGCCGCTTCTGATGACGCGAGCGACGGGCGTAAGCCATCTATTTGCGATCCTTGCTGGTTGGACCTTTCTTCACCGCTCTTGTATCTAATTGCAGTGCGATTGCATTGACGGCGGCAAGGAAAGAAACTACCAGTCGCGATTACGAATGCGCATCGAAAAATCAGGTACCAATCCTGCTTCCCGTGCGCGGGCGTCGATTCGAGATTCTGTTTGCAGATCGGCCCAGGATTGGTCTTCTTTTCCGACCAATCCTTGAGAGTACGCGAATCGCCCGGAGAAACCTGGGAGCACAATTCGTGGGTCCAGCCAATTGATCGGGGCAGGTGTCAATTCATAAGTGTGCGAAACGATCTCGTTGGTGCAGTTCCTCAGCAGCGTGTGATAAAACTCGGGCCGGCGATTGAGTTGGTTAATCTGTTTGGCGATATCTGAAAACAACAGTTGAACTTCGCCGGGCGTTGCGTTGACGCGATACATCCAAACTCGATCATCCGGCCGCATCACGGTGCGAGATCCAATCAAATCTCGCTCGTCGCCGAGAATATAGATGACTTCAAAGTTTCGATACAAACCGCGGATGGGCGAATACGTTTCGCCCCGCTCGCGGCGAATTTCGACCGAGACACCAAGGAACTGGGGGCCGACTTCTGAAGCTCGCTCGAAGCTAAGAAACGTATGGGCGAGTCCTTCGAGTGCCGAAAACTTCTGGACAACGAACCAAACGTCTGTCAGTTCACTGAGCCGAAACGATTCGTCGCGATAGTGCACGTCAAAGTCGGCTTCGGATCGATACGTATTGTTGCGGACATTGCGGACACTGACGTGATCGTCATCGATTTCGACCAACGGAGTGCGGGTTTGTTCGATCGCCCAATTTCGATCGTTGCTAGGTTGCTGAGCCAGCGTGATCAAGTAGACCAATAGGACGGATCCGGCGATGCAGGCCAACCAACGAGATCTATCTTGGAGATGACGCAGCAGCCAGATCGCACCGACGAAGTAACCCACCGCCAGTAGTAGGCCCACTGGAGCCGGCACGAATTGCAAGTGGTACAGAGCGCCGACGGACCACACAAAGTACGTCAGCACAGAAGTCCAAGCGAAAAGTACCAACGCGCGGTAGGCAAGTTTTCCGGTTCGTGATTTTGCAGACAACAACGACAATGGAAACAAGGGATTGCTGGGGAAGGTTACGGTTAGGATTTGGCCAACTGCTTGAGGACTTCGATGCCTTTGTGCAGCGTTTCGTTGGGGGCGGCAAAGCTGATTCGGAAGTGGCTGTCTTTGTCGCTAAAGATCTTTCCCGGGATGATGAGCAGTCCCTTTTCGATGGCTTGTTCCACGAAACGTTCACCGCTGTCGATGGGAGCTTTCGCAAACAGGTAGAAAGCGCCGCCGGGACGAGTGAATTCATAGTAGTCGGCCAACTCGCCTGCGATCAGATCTCGTTTTTGGCGGTAGTCATCGATATGCCCTGACAGATTGACTTCCATCGCCCTCAGTGCGCCCCACTGCGCCGGCTGTGGCGAACAGACAAAGGAGTACTGTTGGATTTTAAGCATCGTTGCGATGATTTCGCTTGGTCCGTGAACATAGCCGACTCGCCAGCCAGTCATCGCGTGGCTTTTGCTAAACCCATCGATGACGATCGTTTGGTCGTTGTGTTTGGCGGGCGACGCGTAGGGACCGTCGTAGCAAAACTGACTGTAAATTTCGTCCGACAGCAGCGCGATGTTGTGCTTGGCGGCAATTTTGGCAACCGCTTCGAGTTGTTCTTCGGTCGCCGTCACGCCCGTCGGATTCCCCGGACTGTTGACCAGAATCATTTTGGTCCGTGGTGTAATCGCGGTTTCGATTTTATCGGGATCCAATTGAAAATCGGGGTACGAATCAATCGGCACTGGAACGCCGCCGCACATTTTTAAGAGCGCGGGGTACATCACAAAATACGGATCCAGATAGATGACTTCATCGCCTGGATTGACCATCGCCATCATGGCCAACATCAGTCCGCCACTGGTGCCGCTGCTGACAAACACATCGCGGTCTTCATGTGGATACTTCGCTGCGATTTCGGCTTTGAGCGCGGCCCGCAGCGGCGCGATGCCCTGTGTCGGCGAATACGCGTTCTTGCCAGACCGAATCGCTTCGATGGCAGCATCCTGGACTTCGGTGGGGACATCAAAATCAGGCTGTCCGATTGATAAATTGATCGGGTCCTTCAGTTTGGCGGCCAAATCAAAAACGCGGCGAATTCCGCTGGCGTCAAAAGTCGTTGTGCGGTCAGCGATCCAAGGGTGCATCAAATATGATCTCTTGTAGTGGCAAAAATGATCCGATGGTCGGTAGAGTGTAGCATTGCATCGGGCATGCTACATTCCGCCCTCCCAACCGGATCTATCTCATTTCCTTCCAGACATTCTGACGGCCGTGGCTGCAATCGAATACATCGAACCCGTCGTGCGCATGTGCGCGGTCATATCGCGACATCCAGCGGCGATCGCGTGGGGCGTCGAAAAGCTAACTGGCGAGTGGGGGGAGGTCGCTCATCAATCCGAACCGCTACCGTTTGTGGCGAACGGCTACTACGACGAACAGATGGGACCGGAGCTGAAGAAGGTTTTGGTTGCGTTTGCTGATTTGCAAGAGCCAGGCGGGTTGGCGGACTGGAAACACCAAACGATTGGCTGGGAAAAAGAATACGCGTCCACTGCGAAAGAACCGGAAAAGCGACCGCTTAATCTCGATAGCGGCTACGTGACACAGGCCAAGTTAGTCTTGGCGACGACCAAAGACCGTGACCATCGACTTTACCTTCGTGACGGTATGTTTGCCGAAGTGACGTTGAACTACGTCGCGAAAAAATGGATTCACCATCGCTGGACGTATCCCGACTATCGCACCGACAAAGTCTCGCAGTTTGTGCAGCGTTGTCGCGAACAAGTTCGCCAGCATGTTCAGGAAAGCGGTCGGTTTCGTCAGCGAGTGCAGCGAAATGAAGGTTTGTCGGACTGATAGAGTTTGTGAAGGTTGGCGACCTGCTGCTTTCCGCCTGCTGTCTCACGGCTCTGCTTTGGTAGGAGTCGGTGACAAACCCCAGTGGTCGATGGTGATCGTACAGGTTTCGGTTTGGGTTGCTCGTTGGATCGTCTGCAAGTCGGCCAGTTCGATGGCTGGCAATTCGTTTGCTTGGCCCGACCAACCATGCCCGGCGCGCGCAGGGATCAAGCTGATGTGTCTGGCGGATTGGCGAATGGCGTGGCGAACTGACAACTGTGCCCACCGCAGGGATTCGGCAACGGTGATGCCCGGTACACCAACAATCAGGAATACTCGCAAGTCGACGCCTGTCTGATTTAAAGTATGCGCGTAGCGATCGAATTGGTCACGCGTCATTTGTTTGCCCATCCGCTCAAGCCAACGGGGTTGGACAGTTTCCAGGCCGACGGCGATTTCTAATTGACCGTCGATCAGATTTTGAAATCGGTTTAACCGTGACGCTCCGAAACGCGGATGGTTTTCGATGATCACCCGAGAAAACGGCTGGCACAGTTTGGCGATGGCTGCGTATTCGTCTTGGGGAATGCTGGCGGGATCGAAAAAGTTTCCGCTGTTGTAAAGCTTAATCCAGCGTGGTGCTGGCGACGCCAATGGTGGATGCAAGGAAAGTGATTCAGTGATTTGCTCCGTGATGTATCCCACCGGTGTCGGGCCAAGCAGCGTGTTTTGATGCAGATCGCACATTGTGCAGCCGATCGGACAGCGGCTGGCTTTTAGAAAAAGCGTCGTGACGTTTGCAAAGCCACCGTTGCCGTCGGGTTCTTTTTCGATGATCGTTGCGGGCAGGACGATGACTTGACGCAGGGGCTAAAGAGAAAAAGCGGAGACAAGCTTGAGCGACCTATCAGCATTCTGATCAACCGCTAGGCGTTGGCTTGGAGCAGAAAGCCAAAGTACACGCCGGTTGCGGATACCAATATTAGCAAGGCCAGCAGGCTCAGTTGAACTCGCCGTTTGCTGGTGGCAATCGGTTCACGATGGTTGCCGCACCAGGGACACTGCGTTGACGCATTGTTGATAGCTGATCGGCAATGGCGACAGACGATCAACATGAGTGGCCGTTTACTTTTTTATACGAGACCAAGTTCGTCTTCGAGGTCCATGATTAATTCCAAGGCTTCCAGCGAATCCGTATCGACATCATTGATCAGCTGAGGATTGCCGGCCAGTTTTTGCGGATCCAGTTCAAATTTCTCCGCGATCATCTGAATCGCTTGTTGCTGCAAATCGCCGGACGTTGCCTGTTCAAAGAACCGGGCAGAATCGGCTGCCGCCAAAAACCACAGGCGTTTGTTGCAGTCGGGGCAGTCAATTTCTCCGAAAAAATCCGTCGTCTCCACACTCACACTGGATTCGCAGAGAGGGCATCGGTTGGGCGTCACCTGGTGCGATTGCGAAGTCATGCGTCTAAGAAGCGTCGATGAAGAAGGAAGCTAAGTTGCGGTATTATTAACGAAATGCTGATCGGCACCACCTATCAGGTGGGAAATAATTCAGCAAATTTTTCGCGGTACGCCCGATCACCTACCGGAAACAGTTCCGCCGTGATGTCTTCGCTGGCGGCACCCTGTTGAAAACGTCGCTTTTCGAAGACCGGCATGTCCACCCCGGTAATCTTGCGTACGCCGGCCGCAACAACGCTGCCTTTTAGGTCGTACAGCTTGGTATGGTCCCAGTTGGTCAGTTCGACAAAGGGGACGGCCTCGGCGACTTCGATCACATCGGTCACGGCATAGGGGCTGAAACCCAGGAAACCAAGCGCCGTTGCCGGGGCGCTGGTGCGAACGTGTCCTCGACTTTGACCGCCGCTGTACGTCAGCGAATGTTTGACCGCATCGACGCCCCAGCCTTCCTGGTACAGCATTCGATTGCCCAAGACGCTCCGCACGGTCAGTTCTGGGTTGTCTTCGATCGGATAGTCCTTCAGGTTTTCGTCGCCGCCATCGCCGTCGATCAAGTACTTCCACTCAGGATACCGCCGGCGAACTTCGCTCAGCAGTGCCAAACCCATCGTGGCCGCTTGAACATCCAGCGGTTTGTAGTCTTCGATCACTCGAATCGCGTCGACCCAACTAAGGCTTTCACGCGGCAGGTCGATGATTTCCAGAATCATTTCCAAATTGACGCGGCGAAGAAAGTCGCGAGCCTGCTGGCCGTCCTTCGACTCGCCTTCGACCGTCAACGTGAACGCTTTCAGCCGCGAGGTGGATTGGCCCCGTCGTCGCAGCAGATAGTCCAAAACGATGACGATGCTGCCGCTGTCGATGCCGCCGCTGAACAGCACGCCGATCGGTTGGTCGTCAGGAACTTGCTCCAGCCACGCATCGCAAACTTCGGCCAATCGACCAATGTAGGCTTCACCGATCTGGTCAACGTCGGCAGCCAGGCGATTGCGGGAAGGGGCAAAAAAACGAGTCAATTGCGGATTCGGATCCGGGCAACCAACCAGTTGCAATTCCAAGACATGGTGCGCGGGCACCATTCGCGTGTAGGCGGGGTTGAATTGGTCGTCGAGTCCTTCGACTCGGAGCTGTTCGCGGATTTCGTCGATTCGTTCTGCGATGATCAGCGCAGGTCCTTCGGCTCGTTTGGCCAAAAAGTACCGCATCGGGCGGCCAATCGATCGGGCCATGCGAATCGTTTTGCCGGATTGTTGGCAGATGGCGAACTGCCCACGAATTTGACCGACCGCTTCGCTATCCCCTCTGCGGACGGCTTGGCAAGCCGATTCAAACGACGTGCCCAGCAGAATATTGCCCGCTGGGTCCATCAAGTTGACCACTCGATCGATCAGCGCAGGAGCTTGTCCCTCGAAATCGCTGGTTTTGGCGGTATTGTCGCCACCGATGGCGCCCGCACGTTGCTCAGTTACATTCGTACGGGTGGTTCGGTTAGCAGGCGAACGGTCGGCGGCTGGCATGGACGGCTACCCCGAAAAGGCAGGAAATTGGGATGCTAATGAGACGTGACGCGATCAGGCAATCTTTTTCGCCCACGTAGACTTCGCTGGCGGCGTGACTCTGCTGTAAATCACGTTATCCTAGGAGGTTCCAAGTATCCTATGTCCGTGGTCCTCCTAGCAAAAGGCAGGGGCCGCTGACGACTCAAGGGGCCGCTGACAAATCAAACGGCGTCAACAAGGCGGCGACAGCAAATAACTCAAGCGGTGCCAATTGACGCGGTGCCAACCGAAACGTGCCAATCGAAAGGTGCTGGCGGGCAGACAAGACGACAACATCATTGACTGATCAATTCGGCGACAGTCTATCACGCAGCCAACGCGGGCGTGGTAACTGTGACAGCCGCGAACTTACATCCCAAGTGCAGTTGCCTCCGTGGACTTGCAGCAGTTTTTCTTCGACAATCACCTTCCTCCGGAAGATCATTACGTTTCGATCTTGCAGCATTGGGCTGAACATCGACCCGACGATCTAGCGTTCTGTTTTACGGATGTCGAATCCGTTGAAGAACGGTACACCTACGCCGAACTTTGGAACGAAGTGCGCGCGCTGGCGGGTTACTTGCAAGGTCGATGCCGGATTCGCACGGGCGACCGAGTGCTGTTGTTGTATCCGCCCGGACTGGAATTCGTCGTCGGGTTCTTTGCCTGTCACGCGGCTGGCGCGATCGCCGTTCCGGCATATCCACCACGGCGAAATCGCAAAGCATCGCGAATTCGATCGATCGTGGTCGACGCGAACGCCCGATGGGCGCTGACGACTCGCACCGTTGTCGAACAGTTGACCGGCGACCGTTGGCACGAAGATTTGGTCGGCGTCCAGATTTTGGGAACCGACGACCCTGCTTGTCGCGACGCCGCCCGCTGGCAAATGCCCAAGATCGATACGGAGTCGCTTGGCGTGTTGCAGTACACGTCGGGCAGTACCGGTTCACCCAAAGGCGTGATGTTGACGCAGGGCAATTTGGTCGCGAATAGCAAATTGATTTTGCAAGCGTTTCAGCCCGAAAAACCAATCGTCGGAATGACTTGGTTACCGACGTATCACGACATGGGATTGGTCGGCGGGATTTTAATGCCGCTGTTCATGGGACGCGTCAATGTGATGATGAGTCCGATGACATTTTTGCAACGGCCTGCCCGTTGGTTGCAAGGCATTTCCAATTACGACGTCACGATTAGCGGTGGTCCAAATTTCTCGTTTCAACTTTGTGTCGACAAGATCGACGAAGAAGAAATGGCTGGCGTCGATCTGTCGTCGCTGGAGATCGCGTTCAACGGTGCCGAACCGATTCGATACAACACGTTGAACGATTTTGCTAATCGGTTTGAATCGTACGGTTTCAAACGCAACGCTTTCTTGCCGTGCTACGGGATGGCCGAAACGACTTTGCTGGTCACCGGTGGCCCGAAAGAAACACGCCCGGTCACACAGACATTCAGTGGTCCCAAACTGGATCAAAAGTTCGTTTTGCCGGTTGACGAAAACGACGATTCCGCCCGGCGATTGGTCGGTTGTGGGCGAGTTTTGCCTGACGAAAAAGTGATCATCGTTGACGCGGATTCGCGGAAAGTTTTGGCGGACGATCGCATCGGCGAAATCTGGGTGCAAAGCCCGTCGGTTGGTGGTGGCTACTACCAACGGATGCAGGCGACGCAGCGGACGTTTGATGCACGAACCATTGATGGCGACGGGCCGTATCTGCGAACCGGCGACCTAGGGTTTTTGTACGACGACCAACTGTATATTTCGGGGCGGCTGAAGGACATGATTATTGTCCGAGGCGTCAATCGTTATCCCCAGGACATCGAAGAAACGGTCGAACGGGCAAGTGATATTGTGCAAGCCGGAGCTGTCGGCGCGTTTGCGATGGAACACGATGGTCGGGAGCAGCTGGCGATCGTCGCCGAAACGGTACGATTGCGAAACGTCGACTGGGACTCGCATCTGCAAGCGATTCGCCGCGCGGTAACCGCTGAACATGAATTGCCGCCTGACGCGTTGTATTTGGTGCGTAACAGTAGCGTGCCGAAAACAAGTAGCGGAAAAATTCAGCGTCACGCGTGTTTGCACGCAGTCCGTGATGGTGATCTAAAACTGGTCGCAAAATGGGTTCGGTGGGAAGAGGCCGCCGGCGCGCGAGTTGGTGGCGATGCAGCGCCGATGATGCAAGCCGCGGCAGCAGGCGGTCGTACCGGACAAATTCAATCTTCTGATGTCAACGCTTCGGTCGTCGCGGCGATTATCCACCACGTCAAAAACATCGCCGGCGAACGGGCTGTCGGCGGCCTGACATTGGACACAAATATTGTGTTGGATTTGGGGCTGGATAGTTTGGAGCGGTTGGAGATCGCGCGGAATTTGGAACGAACCTTTGGTGGTCGTTTTCCCGAACAAGTGTTGGACGAGATCGAAACGATTGGTCAGACGGCCGTCGCGATCGGTCGTTATCTACCGCCTGGTGGTGAAGCACGCGCCGAAGCGTTGCTGGGCGGAGTGGCTTCGGAAAACGATTCGTCAAGCGGCACCAACGGAGTCGTCAAGCCAGTCACGCCTGTGTTGGAAGTCGAGCCGGAAGACAGCGTCGAGCAATTTGCGGAGTACCGTCGTTTGAAAGAAACGATGCAGCAAATGGCCATCACCGGAGTGCCCAATCCGTACTTTACGATCCATGATTCGGTCGTGCGTGACACAACCATGGTCGATGGCAAAGAACTGATTAGTTTTGCCAGTTACAACTACCTGGGTTTGAGCGGGCATCCGGACGTGACGAAAGCCGCTGCGGATGCGGTCGCGAAATATGGCACCAGTGTTTCGGCCAGCCGGTTGGTGTCGGGCGAAAAACCGATCCACGGCGAATTGGAACGCAAAATCGCAAAATGGATCGGGGTGGATAGTTCGATCTTGATGGTCGGCGGACACGCCACGAACGAGACCACGATCGGTCACTTGGTCGGCGCGGGCGATTTGATTTTGCACGACGCTCTATCGCACAACAGTATTGTCCAAGGCGCGCTGCTCTCAGGGGCTCGGCGACGACCGTTTCCGCACAACGATTACGAAGCACTGGATCGAATGCTAAGCGAAATTCGTTCGCAGTATCGGCGTGTGCTGATTGTGGTCGAAGGCGTCTACAGCATGGACGGTGATTTTGCGGATGTGCCCGAATTTGCGCGAGTCAAGAAGAAACATCGCGCGATGCTGATGGTCGACGAGGCGCATAGTTTTGGAACGATGGGGAAAACCGGACGAGGAATTGCCGAGCACTTCGGCATGGACGCGCGAGACGTTGACATCTGGATGGGAACACTCAGTAAATCGGCTGCGTCGTGCGGTGGTTACATCGCAGGGAGTGACGCGTTGGTCGAATTGATGCGGTACACAGCTCCTGGGTTTGTGTTCAGTGTCGGCATGCCGCCCGCGCAAGTTGCAGCGGCTTTGGCGGCGATCAACACGTTGGAAGCGGAACCGCAGCGAGTCGATCGCTTGAGGCAACTGAGCGAGTTGTTTCTGACGCTCTGTCGCGAAGCGGGATTGGATACCGGCGATAGCGAAGGCACGCCCGTGATTCCGGTGATCACCGGTAATTCGATGGTTGCGTTGCGATTGTCCAATCGATTGAAGAGCGACGGGATCAACGTCCAGCCGATTCTGTATCCCGCCGTTGACGAGACGGCCGCGCGATTGCGGTTCTTTTTGACCAGCGAACACAGCGAAGAGCAGATTCGATTTACGGTCGAGCGGACCGCGGCTCATTTGGCGGAGCTGGGTTTTGAATCGGCTCCGGCAGTCGGCTAGAGTAAAAAATGATCCGGCGATTTCTCCAAGCAATCCTGGTCACCATGATCCGCTTTTATCAAATGGGGATCAGCCCGCTAATCGGACCCAGCTGTCGTTTTACGCCGACGTGCAGTCAGTACGCGATCGAGGTGATCCGAAAGGACGGTCCGATCAAAGGTTGCTGGCGGACCGTCAAACGAATTCTTCGTTGCCACCCGTGGAATCCAGGCGGCTATGACCCGCCGTAAGGCATGCCGGTATACGCATGTGCATATCGCGAAGGTTCCCCTCTCTTTCGGCCACGTAAGCCGCTGACGGACTGTCAGAGACTCTGCTGCGCGGTGTCTGCGACAGACCGCTTAGAACGTGCTGGGTAAATCGCTCCGCGTAAATCTCACGGCGTGTTTCGTTTCGCAGATGCGAGTGCGCTCACGTCAGCTGCTGTTTTGCTACTGAGATCGCCGGTGCAACGCTGGTTGGCTTGCTTTCAAAGGGGAACAAATTCTGGTAGCTGGCGTCTAAATGGGTGATCGGGGACCCTCGGGGGCTTTTCGCTTTGACGACCAGTTAAACGGTAGCGGTTGTGACGGATTTTTTCGTCATACGGGATAGATCGTGCCGACGATTGGTGGAGGCTACTAGTTGCTAACCGTTTATTGGGTTGTCCAAATTAACATGGGCTAGATCGACCCTGGGCCGAATTGAGTTTCTAGGTATGCGCACACCATCCGACACGAACCAAAACGACATGAATCTATCTGAAAAACGACACACTGGTCGCCAAGGATTACTACGCCAGCTGATGAGTCGTTTTACCGGTTCGGATGCGCCCGATGCGCGACGCGGACGGTTGTTGTTGGAATCGCTCGAGTCACGACAACTGCTAGCTGGTGATGTCGACCTGTTCGCCACCGACGCGCAGCCTGCGGTTGACAATACGCTGCCGATCCAGACCGACGACCTGGGCCCGTCCCGCGAAGCGCAGGGAGAATCGGCTCCGGACTTGGTGCAGTTCGCGATCGATCTACGTGACGCAGGCGTGCAGTTTTTCGGCGCTGAATGGTGTGCTGCATGTACTCAGCAGAAAGAACTTTTCCAAGACGGTGCCAAAGAGTTGCCGTTCATCGAAGTCACCAATCCCGATCGCAGTCCCAGTGACTTGGCGATTGCAGAAGGCGTCACCAACTACCCGACTTGGGAGTTCAGTGATGGTTCTCGTTTGATCGGCGTGCAATCGTTGCAGACGCTGAGTGATCGCAGCGGAGTCGCGATTCCGCAAAGCGAACAGCCTACATTTGCAGCGATTGGCAATCAAACTGTCGGAATCGGTTCGCCGCTTCATATCCCGGTCGATGTCTACGATCCCGATGGCGGCGTGCAATCGGTCACGGTGACGGTCGACAACCCGGCTCTATTGGAAGCGGTTGTTTTGACAGGCAATCGATCGATCCGGATCGACATGGAGACCTACGGTGACATGGTGTTTGAGTTGTTCGAACAGCGAGCACCCACCGCGTCCGGCCGAGTCGCTGAGTTGGCCGAAGCCGACTTTTACGATGGAATTATCTTTCACCGTGTCGTGGACAACTTTGTTATCCAGGCCGGCGACCCCACCGGTACCGGCACAAGTGGTTCCGACTTGGGGACTTTCGACGACGATTTTCATCCTGATTTGCAACACAATCGTCCCGGCGTTTTGTCGTTTGCCAAAACCAGCGATGACACCAACAACTCGCAGTTTTTCATCACCGAAACACCGACTCGGCACCTGGACTTTAATCATTCAATTTTTGGCCAGTTGGTCGAAGGCGAAAAGGTTCGCGAAGCCATCAGCGAGCATCAGACGAATAGCTCGGGCACACCGACCACGCCGATTCGCATCGAATCGATTGACGTGTTCGACGATTCCGAAAACTCGGTGGTAATGCTCAAAGCGGCCAGCAATTCGACTGGTACCACGAACGTGACTTTTACGGTGACGGACGCGGACGGCAATGCACACAGCGAGACCATTCAAGTCACCGTGGCGGCTGACACGTCCAATAGCCAACCATTTTTAAATGAAGTGACGGTGCCAACTGAATTCGCATCGGACTCCCCGGCGTCGCTGCAATTATCAAGCGTCGATGTCGAAGGCGACGCCGTTTCGTACTTTGCCAGTGCGCAATCCAGCACGTCAAACGCCACGGTCAATGTCAACGAGACTTCGGGGCTAGTGACCGTGACGCCCGCGAGCGGATTTACGGGCGCGATTGACGTTCAAGTAGGCGTTCGGCCTGGATCAGGTGTGACCGGAAACTCCAGCAGCGATTTTGATTCGCAGTTGGTCACTTTTAATTTCGCCAGCGGCACGTTGTCACCGCCCGCCGGTGTCGATTTGTTGTCGGGGACCGATTCGGGAGCCAGCAATTCGGACAATTTGACGAACGTCGGCACATTGACATTCCAAGTCACCGGGGTCGTCAGCGGAGCCCAAGTCGAAATCGTGGATGTCGCGACGGGAACTAGCTTGGGACTGGCGATCGCAAATGGCAACACCGCCACGATCACCACCAATAACATTTCGGCGCTCGGTGACGGCACGTATTCGATTGCGGCACGGCAAGCGTCCGGCGGCATCACCAGCGAACTGTCTGGCCCGATCTCGCTAGTCTACGACTCGACGCTCCCCGCTTCGGTGCTCGGCTCAGCTGTGACGTCCGGCAACGTGGGGCGAGCTTACGTTTCGGATTTGATCAGTCCCGAAGAAGGGAGCGGATTGGTATACGTCCTTTCGTCGGCGCCCACTGGCGCGACGATCGATGCGGCCACCGGTGAAATCAACTGGACGCCGACGGCGGATCAAGTGGGCGCGAATTCGTTTGCGATCTCGCTGACCGATGCAGCTGGCAATACTCGCAACGAAACCTTCAGTGTTCAGGTCGCTGACGAAGCACTCGTGGAGATCGGTTTCGAGTTGATCGATTCGTCGGGTAACGCAGTCACGGCGTTGGAAGTTGGCCAGCAAGTGACGTTGAACATCAACGCGACCGATGCTCGATCTGCTTTGTCTCGAGGAGGCCTTTTTGCCACCTATCTGGACGTGTTGTTTGACAATTCAATCATTCGCCCCGTGGCAGGTTCGACGATCACTTTCGGAAACGATTTGTCGCGTTTTACGACCGGCAGCATCTCCAATGGATTGATCAACGAAGTCGGCGGAACATCCAACGCGACCGAAGCGACTCAGATCGAAACCAGCTTGGTCGCGTCGATTCCTTTCGAGGCGATTGCTGCGGGCACGACCAACATCCGCAGCGAAACCGCCGAAGATTCTGGCAGTGAGATTTTGTTGTTCGGAATCAACGGCGAAATACCGACCGACGCGATTGCATTTGGCAATTTGAATGTCACCGTCGGCGTGACGTTTGCAGCCAACGACGACACCTTCACGTTCACCGAAGGCGACGCGTCGCGAACCATCGACGTGCTTGCCAACGACACCATCAATTCCGGCTCCGGATCGCTATCGGTTGTTTCGGTGACTCAGCCCAATACCGGCGGAAGTGTAACGCTCAGTAACGGCGTGGTCGCGTACGCACCTAACGCCAACTTTAGCGGCCAATCGGTGTTTACCTACCGCGTCAGTGACAGCGGCGGCATTCAGCAGACCGCGACGGTCACGGTGAATGTCAACGCGATCAATGACCCGCCTGTCGCCGTGGCGGACACATTTACGGTCGATCAGAATTCCGTCAACAACACTTTGCTGGTGTTGGCCAACGACACCACCGAAGCAGGCGAAACGCTTAACATCGTGGTGACATCGACGCCCAACAACAACGGGACTGTCACGATCGCCCAAGACGGTCAGAGCCTGGTCTACACGCCGCAGAGCGGGTTCATCGGAACGGAAACGCTATCGTACGAAATCAGTGACGGAACGTTCAATGCGACCGGACAAGTGTCCGTCACCGTGCTCTCCGCCGACGCTCCTCCGACGGCTGTCGATGACGCTTTCACGGTCTCCGAAGACTCTGTCTTGGCGTCGCATGATGTAACCGACAATGACGCGGCCGATACCGATGGGCAGAGCTTCTTGATCGATTCGGTCGGGACTCCATCGCAGGGAGGCGAGGTTGCGATCAGTAGCGATGCGACAGAAATTTTGTATCGCCCAGCAGCGAACTTTTTCGGGACTGAAACGGTCACGTACACGATTCGTGACACCGGAGGAGGATTGGCCATCGGAACTGCGACGTTTACGGTGACCGGTGTCAACGACGCGCCGCCTGTGTCCAATCCGACGGTCAATGTGAACCGAGCCAGTGGCGAGACTTCGGTGCTGACCATCGCTGCGTTGCCAGACAACATCGACGGTGCCGGCGAAACGCTCACCTTCACCAACTCTGGCACGCCAACTGCGGGCGGAACGGTGCGGATTGACTCTCCGACCGGAACGATTTTTTACACGCCTCCATCGGGCACCTTCACCGGAACGGATACATTCACCTACAGCGTCAATGATGGCAGCCTGACCAGCAATGGAACGGTGACGGTCATCGTCAACGATTTTATCCCACGCAACATTGTCATTGATTTGCACGGGTATTCGATTCCATCCATTCGATTGACGGGCAATAGTGCGACGGGCGATTCGGTGGATTTGCCGGCCAGTTTGTTGGTTGGCAGTAGTACCACCCAAGACAGCTTTGCGTTTAATAGCGTGCTGCCTGGGTCGTATCAGGTTGAAGTTCCTGCGGTTCCATTCTTGATCAATGGCGAAACCGCGCAACAGATTTCGATCACCAGCGCCCCCGAAGACGGTGACACGACCGTCGACACGAACTTGGGCCGCATTCGTCCGGAATTCTTGTCGATCCGCGACTGGCTGGGATCGGCCGCGCGTGAAAGTGTGCTCGTCGCGGTAGCGCCCGGTGCGACCAGTATTCTGTCGTCAACGACGTCAGGTACCACGACGATCCAGAACGCATCAGCGATCTTGAATGACGCTGGGAATAGTCTGACGCTCTCGGGCATCAATGACAGTGACGAATCGATCGAAGCGACGTTGAACGCGACCAACACGTCTGACGTTCAAATGCGAGGCCAGGTCGGCGATTTACGTTTGTTCAAGATCAATGTCGGCGCCGACGCGGTGACGTTTGCTAATAGCTCTGCTGCTAGCGCGTCTGCTGCGACTGGCGATGGTGCACAGGGCGAACTGATCGAATCACCACTGCTGGCCATTGGCGATACGTCGCCCCAAGGCGAGCTGATTGCGGCTGCGGCTACGACACTCGCTGACGTGTTCGTTCCTGCTGCAGCGGCGGACAGTGAATCGATCGTGTTGCCGTTGAGCGAAGGCGATGTCTGGACCAAGGCTGACACGACTGCTGGAGTAGTAACGACGTCGTTGGCCACACCAGAGACAAACCGCACCACCGTCGTCGATGAAGCCATGACCGACGTGACACAGAGTTTGGAATTGCTTTCCTCGACGGGCGATCAGATCGCATCGGCAAATCACGGTGGATCATCACTGAGTGACGATGCAATCGACAGCGCTTTGACCGACCAGTAATCGTCCTTTAAGCGACCAATCAGCGTACATAGGTCTGGACAGGCCTGTTGCACTTCGAGCAGTTGAATCGCTTGATGACCAATCAGTGCAACGCGTCTGTCCGCAGACGCTTGTACGCCAAATCGAGGCTCACAGGCGTTCTGCTTGGTGAGCCAATTGTGCCCCCCCAATCGACGATTGGGAAACCATTTTGCCCGCCCAACGTCAAGCCCACTGCTGGAAACACTGAAAAACATGGGCTTTTTTGCTCAAAGCCGGGTTGCATCGTTGGTCCTGTGGACATAACACTTTGCCCGTACGAATGACGTGCATTGACCGATCACGTCAGATCACCCACTCACCATCAATCAGAAAAGGTTTCCGCAAATGGCTAAAGCTCCGGCGAAAGCTCCCACCAAGACTCAGATCCTTGCCAACATCGCAGAGCAGACTGAGCTGTCGAAAAAAGACGTCGCTGCTGTCTTCGATGCGTTGACTAGCGAAATCGCTGCTGCCATCGGCAAGGGCGGTCCAGGCCAATTCGCGATCCCAGGCCTTTGCAAGATCGTCAAGAAAGACGTTCCAGCAAAGCCAAAGCGCAAGGGACGCAACCCTGCGGACGGTAGCGAAATCTGGCTAAAACCCAAGCCAGCAAGCAAAAAGCTGACTATCCGCCCTCTGAAGGGCCTGAAGGAAATGATCTAGTTGGATTGGAGGAATCACCCGTGATTCTTCCACAACTCTCCATCCGGACCTGCTGACTGGTCGGCCCCAGTCACAGCTTCGGCGGCGTGTCCAGCCGATCTCGCTTGAACATCCGCGGCGGCTCATGATCGACCAACCACATTTCGATGTCATCAGTCTGATGACATCGATTTTTTTTGCGCCGACCAGAGTTCGTGCCCACAGAACCGTGCGTGTCTACTTCTGCACTGCTGAACACGTGCTTGCGTTGGGCGTCATCAAAGTGCCCGAATCGCGTGATGAAGCGACGAATCGTTGGATTGCGGACGAAAATGCAGAAAAAAAATTTTCTCTCCGGACGGCAGGATTTTGGTTCCAAGAGCCAATCGGGGCGTGATTTTTCGCAGCCTGTCGTTTTTAGCGTCGCCGAGCGCTGCGAAGGATACTAGTGTTTGACCACTGTCGATTCGATCTGAACGGCGACCTTCTTTTGAAAGGCACCTGCTCTGACATTGAATTTGGGGACGTTGGATATCGCTAGCTCCATCGGCTCGGCCACGGGTTTTTCCGTCGCGATCACATCGCCAACACTTAGCCCCAGCAAGTCGCGGGTACTGATCGTTGATTTGGCCAAATTGACGACCACATTGATCGGGGCATCCGCCAACTGCTGCGTAATCGTCTGCCGACTTGCTTCGGTCGACGCCTTGCTCATCTCGTTTTCCCAGCTCTCTGGATTCATTCGATCGCTCAGGTGATCGATTGTGCTGATCGGGATCGCGAGCCAGAATTCGCCCCGAACGCTGCTGATGGTTGCGGAGTACCTTACGCGTACAACGGATTCATTCGGCGATGCGCTGGCGACACAGTGAGGGTGGTTTTCGATGGACGCGACCACCGGGTGGATTGCGATGACTTGTTGCCAAGCCTCGCTGACGTTGTCCAAAAACTTATCGACGACGCGTCCGATCAACCGCTTTTCGATGTCGGTCATGGGTCGCTGCGGGCTGTCGTCTGGAAACGGCTCGCCACCGAGCATGCGATCAATCATCGCAAAAAGCAGCTTCGATGGGATGTCTAGCATCCACTGTCCCGACAGCGGTCTGGGTTCGATCACGCAGTAACAGCTTGGATCGTCCATCTGACAGACAAAATCCTGATGGCGACACTGGTCGACATCCATCAGCTGGCAATCGATCTCGCCCCGCATCAAGGTGGACACAGACCGCGAAAACTGCATCGCCACCACGTCGCTTAGAACGTGCAACGCTTGCACCTGATCACGGCGCAATTGCGGCGGGGCTCGAAAATCGTATGGCTGGACGGCTGGGCCCGAACTGGGGCGATCAGCCACGCTATCGACTGCTTCACGCGTTTTCAGATGCGGCGGCGATGTCGATTCAGACCCCGAATGCGACGGGTCAATCCGATGAGAAACAGGCCCCGAGTGGTCCTGGGTGGCTTTGTCTGGTGGCGGAGCATTGACTGCGCGCAGAAGACTCTCGGCTTGGTTTTGCGAAAGTGAATCGGACATTCCATTGTCCCCCTGGTAGTGACGAGCTAACTGCTACTGCCTGATCTGTCCATCGCCGCGGACGATGTACTTGTACGTTGTCAGTTCGCGTAAGCCACAGGGCCCGCGAGCGTGAAATTTGTCGGTCGAGATGCCAATTTCCGCACCCAATCCAAAAACGCCGCCGTCGTTGAAACGCGTGCTGGCATTGACCATCACAGCGGAACTATCGATCAGCGTGGTAAAGATCTGAGCGGCTTTTAAATCCGCCGTCACGATGGCGTCCGTGTGATGCGAACCGTGCTGGTTGATGTGTGCAGCGGCCGCTTCCAACGAATCGACAATCGCGATGCTAATCTTGGGGCCCAGGTATTCGGTGCCCCAGTCAGCGTCGGTCGCTGGCACAGATTCCAAGCCCGCTTCGCGAATGATTTTGGATGCCTGTTCGTCAGCGCGAAGTTCGATGTTGTTGTCGGCCAATCGTTTTGCGATCACTGGCAATGCCTTTGCCGCGATTGATTCGTGGATCAAAAGCGACTCGCAAGCATTGCAGACACCCATGCGTTGGCACTTGGCGTTTTCGATGATGTTAGCGGCCATCGCGACGTCAGCGGTGGCGTCGACATACACGTGACAGTTGCCGTCGTAATGTTTGATCACCGGCATGGTTGCTTCGGCGACGACTCGGCGGATCAACCCTTCGCCACCGCGAGGGATGGTGACATCGATTGCATCGCCCATCGACAGAAATTCTCCGACGGCTTTGCGGTCGGTTGTCGCGACCAGCTGAACGGCGTTTTCGGGAATGCCTTCTTTGGCGGCACACTCGGACAAGACGTCGACGATAGCGCGGCTGCTGTGCATCGCTTCTTTGCCGCCACGCAAAATCACCGCGTTGCCACTTTTGACACAGATGCCCGCTGCATCGGCCGTGACGTTGGGGCGGCTTTCGTAGATAAAAAAGACGACGCCAAGCGGAGCACGTTGTTTGGTGATCTGCAATCCTCCGGGGCGAGTGAATCCGTCCATGATTTCGCCGATGGGATCCGGCAGCATCGCGATCTCTCGCAGCCCGCCGGCGATCGCAGCGATGCGTGTTTCGTCCAACCGGAGCCGATCGACCGTCGCATCGGTCAAGCCATATCCTGGGGCAGCCTTAAGATCCAAAGCGTTTGCCGCCAGCAAGCGGTCCGTGGCTGCGATCAGGGCATCCGCGGATGCGAGCAGCCAGCGGTTTTTGACTTCGGTATCCAGGCTCGCCAATTGGTAAGAGGCTGCCTTGGCCGCCAAAGCAGTTTCGCGGCAGTACTGGTTTAATTCCACAGGTTCAGCGGCGACAGACATTCAACGCGTTCAGACAAACAAGGCAAAAGGGGTAAGGATCATATCTAGGACGATTCTGGACAAACCCGGGTTCAGGGTCAACGGCAACCTTTTGCCGCCGTGGGAAAGACTTTGCTGTTTAGCCGCTACGAATTTGAAAATCTGCTCTGCTGGCGGTGCAATGCGAACCCGGGGTGTTTGGGTTAAGCTCTGTAGGTTCCATCAATTGGTAAAAGGATGCTCGAAACAGGATGCCCGAAACAATGTGCAACCGAAGAACGCTAGGCCGCCGCATAACAATCTGCGGCCGAAAATTTCGCGTCTCCCTCACCGGATCGTCCCTGTACGGAATCGTCTTGTACCCAATCGTCCTGTCTCTGGCGGCGTTAATGTGCTGGCAGGAGCCCGTCGCTGGGCAATCGGGCCCGCAATCCGGCCCGCAAGCCCCGCCTAGCTCCCAGGCCGATTCAGCGTCGCTCGTTTCGCGTCAGCAGCCCAACGTGCTGTTCATCTTTCTGGATGACTATGGCTGGCGTGATTGCGGGTTCATGGGGTCGGATTTCTACGAAACCCCGCATCTGGACAAACTGGCTCGCGGTGGCATGGTTTTTACGGACGCTTACGCAGGCGCCGCCAATTGTGCTCCTTCACGCGCATGTCTGCTTTCGGGCCAATACACTCCACGTCACGAAATCTACAACGTCGGTACCGAAGCTCGAGGTAACCCCAAGTATCGCAAACTACAGCACATTCCCGGCACTGACACGCTGTCGACCGACGTCATCACCTGGGCCCAGGTCGCTCAAGACGCCGGGTACGAAACTGCCACGATCGGCAAATGGCATCTTAGCGATGATCCGCTTCCGTACGGTTTCGACTTCAACTTTGCAGGAACTCACAGCGGAAGCCCTCCCAAAGGCTACTTTCCGCCTCATCCCAAAGCTCCCGGTCTTGGCGACGCGCCTGCCGACGAATACTTGACCGACCGTCTGACCGATGAATCGATTGCGTTCATTGATCGAAACCAATCCAAGCCCTGGTTGCTGTACCTGACGCACTTCGCCGTGCACACGCCGCTGCAAGCGAAAGCATCTTTGACACAAAAGTACGAACAGAAAACCAAAGGGGAACTTCATGATCACGCCGTGATGGCAGCAATGATCCAAAGCGTCGACGATGGTGTCGGTAAGATTGTCGCTGCTCTACGGGAACGCAATTTGACCCACAAGACTGCGATCGTGTTCACGTCCGACAACGGAGGCTACGGCCCGGCAACATCGATGGCTCCGTTGAAAGGCTACAAAGGGACGTACTACGAAGGCGGCATTCGCGAACCATTCTTTGTCAACTGGCCCGGAGTCGTTCAACCCGGTACGAAGTGCGCCGCGCCGATATCGAATGTCGATTTGTATCCCACCTTTTGTGACATCATCGGAGCCGATTTGCCGACCGGTCAACCTTGTGACGGCGTCAGTCTGATGCCGCTACTGCGAGGAGAGCTCGCATCGATGGAAAATGGTTTGGCAGATCGAGCCTTGTTTTGGCACTTTCCCGCGTACCTACAAAGCTATGCGAGAACCGACCAGCAGCGTGACGTCCTTTTTCGTTCGCGACCGTGCACGATCATGCGCGTGGGCAACTGGAAATTGCATGAGTATTTCGAGGACGGAGGTCTGGAACTTTACAACTTAAAAAACGATCCAGGCGAACAGACCAATCTCGCCGAATCTCATCCAGCAAGACGGGATGAACTTCATGCTCGCATGCAACAATGGCGTTCTGACATCGATGCTCCCGTCCCGACTGAGCCCAATTTGAAGTACGACGCAAACGCGGACGCCAAAGCACGGTTGAGCAAGTCGCGAAAAAACAAACGGCGAAAAGCCGGCTAGCGACAGTGCTCGTGACGCGAACACGAGCGATCACAACGTCTGCTGATTGTTGCAACATTGATCATAGTGTCTGCCACCGCATTCTCTCACCGCTGGTTCGAATCTTGCCAGAGTTGGTTGTGCACGCGTTCCCGTTTCGCCGCGAACAACGTGTCGCAGCAAGCGTGTCCCAACAAGAACGTACAGCAGTCGGTTTTCCTTCGGATCAAAAACGGCGGCTCGGCACTCTCTGAATGCCCGGCGTTTGGGTGTGGAAGTCTACCGGTTGTGCGGCCTGGCGCTGGAGGGCGCACGAACGTTGAAGTCGATACGACCATAACAACGATAACAACCCATGGAGAGCGAGTATTCAGATCCATCTACAGCCGCCAGTTCACACAACTTCGCTTTTGAAGGCGACTGAGGGAGGTGTCTGTGCAATTTTCAATTCCCAAACGACGCCTCGGCCTCGCGTTGCTTGCAATTGCAGGCCCGATCATAGCCGGGTGCTCACAAAGCCAGCATCGGCTTAATGCTGACAAAGACGCATACTGCGCAATCGCTCAGCGAAACGGCGACCCCCGGTGGGCGGCGTCGGATGTCGGTATCGACATGGATTCACGAAGTCGATATTTCGACCCCTTCGATCCCGATTGCTCGCCGATGCCAGTCGACGATCCGGCATCGCATCAGTACATGCACTGCGTCGACGGTAAAAAAGGCTGGGAGCACTGGGGCGACAATGGCGTTCGCTCCGATTTGGAAAATCCACAGTGGCGTGTGCGACTGACCGAGTACGCGGAAATCACCGATGACAATGCGGTCCGACTGGACGTCGATTCGGCAGTCCAACTTGCGTATGTTCATTCTCCGCTGCACCAAAGAAATCTCGAAACACTCTACCTGACGTCGTTGGATGTCACGGGCGAGCGGTTCCGTTTGGACACCCAGTTCTTTGGCGGTAACAGCTTGGATTACAACCACCAGGGAAGATCAGCACCGGCAACGATTGCGTTCAATCCCGTCCTGAATCAGTACGACGTCATCGGGCCGTTTGGTATTAACGAAAGCAATCGACTTAACGTTACCAGTGATATCGAAGCGAAACGGCGTTTCGCAACCGCAGGCGAAGTACTGGTCGGTTTTGCAAACTCGTTTGCGTTTGAATTCACGGGCAACGACGTTAGTCTGGCAAGTTCGATCGCCAATTTCTCTTTTATCCAACCACTGCTCCGAGGCGCTGGCCGCGACGTCGCTCTGGAACAACTGACGCTGAGCGAACGCAGATTGCTGGCGAACCTACGTGCGTACAGTCAGTTTCGGCAAGGATTCTTTACTCAGATCGTGATCGGTGAACTGGGCGTCACGGGGCCGCAGCGCGGCGGACTGAGCACCAGTCTGCAGTCGTTTTCAGGTGTCGGCGGAGTCAATGGATACCTCGGTCTGTTGCAACAATCGCAGCAGATTCGTAACACCGAAGGCAATCTGCGGCTGCAGTTGCGAACGCTCGAACGATTGGAAGCTCTGTACGACAACGAATTGATCGACATCGTGCAAGTGGATCAGTTCCGACAGAACATCGAAGTCACTCGAGCCAACCTGCTGGACCAGACGAACAGCTTGGAGCTGGCGATCGACAATTACAAGACACAAATCCTGGGACTGCCTGCGGACTTGCCAGTCGATCTGGACGAAGAACTTGTTCAGCAGTTTCAGCTCTTTCCCATCGAATCCACGTCGCTGCTGGTGTCGCTGTTGAAATTGCAGGATCGTATCGGTGAAATTGGTGAACTCTCTGATCTCGCGACGCGAGTCGAAATCCTTGACGAAAAACTGTCGACCTTGTCGAAACAGAATTTCTCCGACGTCGATCGCACGCTACGACGACTGCAAACCCTGGTGGAAAACGCTGCCAAACGTGCTCGTTTGGTCGACGCTTTGCAGGACGAAGAACCTGGCCAGCTGTCACAGCAACTTAGCGACGCGACAAAGCGGTTGGAGACCATCATTGACTCGCTGACGGAATCCAATTTTGCTGACACGATTGTGAAGGAGTCGCGAGGGTTTTCCGAGATGCTTTCGGGGTGCCAAACCGTGCTTGAGCAATCCGATGCAAATGATTTGTCAAGGGAACCCGAGCAATTCCTTCATGATGTTCAGCAGCTAGTCGACCCCGTGCGTGAATTGTTTTCTAGTGCGCGAAGTGATCTGCAACGTTTGGAAGAAGTCGCCCCAGAACGACAACGCAGTATGAACGCCGACGAAAAGGCTCGGTTCAAGCGTGATCGAGAAAGGCTGAACGAGCGGCTTGATGAACTGGAAAACGGCGAATCGGGATTCGATGTTGCGGTCCAACAGCTCAAAGAACTCCGTGAATCGTACTCGGCAAAGAATCGCCTTCAAACGATTCGCGGTCTAACCGCTTGGGTCCAGTCCTACCTGCAATTGGTGGAACGTCTCTCCCTTATCCCAGCGCAAGCACGGTTGGAAGTCATCGGCGTTGACGAAGTTGATCTGGAACCCGAAGCGGCGTTCCAAATCGCGCTGGACAATCGATTGGACTTCATGAATGGTCGCGCAGCCTTGGTGGATAGTTGGCGGGCGATTCAGGTTGCTGCCGACGCGTTGCAGTCCGACTTGACCATCACGGCCAACGGAGACGTTCGTACTGCAAGAAACAATCCGGTTGATTTTCGTGGTTCGACAAGCCGACTGCGGCTAGGCATTGAATTTGACGCACCGTTGGCGCGATTGCTGGAACGAAATGGGTACCGGGAATCTCTGATTCAATACCAACGCAATCGGCGAAACCTGATTCAGTCTCAAGATTCACTGCAGAAAGGAATTCGAGCCCTGTTGCGAACCCTTCAGCAGCGACGACTGCAGTTGGAAATCCAACGACGTGCTGTCACCATTTCGCTTCGCCGCGTCGATCAAACGCAGTTGTCGTTACTGACTCCGCCGCCCCAGGTTCAGCCTGGTGCACGTCCGCAAATCAACCCGACGACTGCGATCAATTTGCTGAGCGCCCAGGGCGCGCTCCAGACTTCGCAGAATAGTTTCTTGGCCGCTTGGCTGAACTACTACGCGACACGTCTTCGTTTGTACCGCGAACTGGGCGTCATGCAGCTGGATACGTCCGGACGCTGGATCGAAACTGCGGTCGACTTCGCAGTGGCAAACGATTCCGAAACGACGGATTCTCTTGCACCGCCAATTCCTGTCGATCCTGTTCCGGGCGATGACCTGGAACTTGATTTTCCGCGCCAGGTCAATGAACTAGAGTTCGGGCAGCGTCTCCCGCCAAGCCAGGACACCGGGAGAGCTGCGTTAGCGGATCAGCCTGCCGCATTGGACGGTTGGTCAACTGATCGCATTGGGCATCCTCCCGTTCACGTGGCCGAAAATCGGCATGCAACGACAAAATAGGCCAGGTCGGCATTTTCGGTTGGTCCAAAACGTTGGTCCCACTGGGGGGCAGGTGCTCGTCCAGGCTCGTTCCCGCGACGGCCTGCTTGCCAGGCTCGCCTTTGCAAACCCAGGAGTCAGAGCTGGACTACAATACGTACCCAATAGCCGCCATGATTATCGGTTCGACCAACTTCGACTACCGCCGAATTAGAGTCCGATACTATCTCTTCCTCCTCTGAAGCCAATCGCCAGCCTGACGGCAATTCCAAAGATCGCGTGTTCGTGCGCGTTCCGGTCGTCATCGGACTGATTGCGATCGTCGGGAGTGCCGCCGCTGTCTCGCTGGCTCCGAGTCAGGCATCGGATCAGGATGCTTACTTGACTCACACGATCGGTCGCGGAAAGCTGACGGTATCGGTCACCGAACAGGGCACGGTCGAAAGCTCGAACAATACCGAGATCAAGTGCAAAGTCCGCGGGTTCAGTTTGGTGACTTACGTTGTCCCAGCGGGATCGGTCGTAAAGGTGGGGCAAGAGTTGGTGCGGCTTGATACGAAAGTCATCGAAGAGCAGCACAGTCTTACGAAAACCAATACGTTCATCGCCGAAGCCACGTTGGCGCAAACACAAGCGAATGTCGAAACGGCAAAGATCGCCATCGACGCTTACGAAAAGGGCAGGTTTCGCTCTCAGCTCCAAGGTTTGGAAAAGGAGCTTGCCGCGCACAAGCGGAATCTTCGGACTGCCCGCAAGATGTACCAGCGATCTGAGTCGCTTTTTCGCCAAGGATACGCCACCGATCTAGAAGTCGAGGGCAATGCCTTTACGGTGACACAGGCCGAATTGGAATTGAAGGTCAAAGAGACTGAGATCAAAGTTCTCAAAGACTTCACCCGACAGATGCAAATGGAATCGCTCAATGGCAACAAGATCGCAAGCGAATCCAAGCTTGCAGCCGACCAAGCGGGTTTGGCCATGGAAGTCAAACGTCGCGATCGCGCAGCGGAAGAGCTCAACGATTGCGTGATCCGCGCGGAAAAGCCTGGGCTCGTCATCTACCCTTCTGCCGCGTCATGGAAAACGACGCCCGACATTACCGAGGGCGCGTCGGTCCGCAAGGATCAAGTGCTGCTACTGATGCCGGACCTTACGCAGATGCAAGTCAAACTGGGAATCCATGAATCGGTGATCGACCGCGTTCGTCCCGGACTCAAAGCAATCGTGACGCTGCCCGATCGGACACTCGAAGCGACCGTGTCCGAAGTCGCTTCGGTGACCAAGCCAGCCGGATGGTGGACGGGCAATGTTGTCAAATACGACACCGTGATCGATCTGCCCTCTGACGAAGGGCTTAAGCCAGGCATGAGTGCGGAAGTCGACGTCATTCTGGCGGTCCATGAAAATGTCGTGACCATTCCGGTAGCCGCCGTCGTTGAAACGGAAGAGGGTGAGTTTTGTTGGGTGCAATCCACCGGCGGACCTCAGAAACGAATCTTGCAACTTGGTGACAGCAACGATGTTTTCATCGAGGTCATCGCAGGGCTCAACGAGGGAGAAGAGGTGATCTTGAATCCGACGGCCTTGATCGAAGAGGCGGAAGAAGAGGCGAGATCGACTCTCTCTCAAAGTCGGCCATCAGGCGATAGCCAGGATGTTCCCGAAGCGATCGAGGCGGAATGATGAAGATCGCTGCGTTCTTTGTTGTAGTCGCCACGTTGGCCGTGACCGCTGTTTCGCTGTTGCCTGGCAATGACGCTGCGTCGACCGCCAACCACGGGGCGACTCACACCGTGACGCGAGGCGAACTTGTCGTTGCGCTGACCGAGCAAGGCACCCTGGAAAGTTCTAACAATACCGAAGTCAAATGTCGGGTGCGCGGTGACAGCACGATTACGTTTGTGATTGAAAGCGGCACACAGGTTCAACCAGGCGACGTGTTGGTGCGATTGGAAACGCTTGCGATTGAAGAAGAAATCAGCGAGCGGACCAAGTTCTATCACCTGGCAGAAGCTCAGGTGGCTCGGTCTGCGGCGGATGTTGCTCGTGCGAAGCTTGCGATTTCGGAATACGAGCAGGGGCGCTTTGTTTCGGAATTGGCCACGCTGCAAAAGAATCTTGCGATCGCCGAATCATCGCTGCTAAATGCCAAGAATCGGCTGGAGCATTCCGAGATGTTGTCGCGAAGCGAATACGCAAACGAGTTGGAGCTGGAAGAAAAGGAGTTTGCTGTCTCGCAGGCCAAACTTACCGTCGGTCTCACGAAAACGCAGATCGACGTGTTACAGAACTTCACAAAGAAAGAAGAACTGGTGCGGCTGCAAGGAGACTTGAAAGCCGCCAAGGCCACGCACGAAGCAAACGTCGAACGATCACTTGCCGACAAGAATCGTCTGCAACGCGCTAAAGAAGAACTTGGGTATTGCACGATCGTGGCCGAACGAGCGGGCTTGGTAATCTATCCAACGGGCGAAGCATGGAAAAATGCGCCCGAGATCGAAGAGGGCGCGACGGTACGCAAGGATCAGACGTTGTTATTGATGCCGGATCTGACGCAAATGCAGGTCAAGGTCGGCATCCATGAATCGGTGGTGGACCGAATGCGAACAGGCATGGAAGCAAACGTCATTCTTAATCGTGCGTTGATCAATGCAGAAGTCACGTACGTCGCAGCCGTCGCCAAACCCGCGTCCTGGTGGACAGGGAACATCGTCAAATACGACGCAACGGTTTCGCTTCCCTCGGCGATCGGCATGCGACCTGGCATGAGTGCAGAAGTGGAAATTGTCATCGCGCGTCATGACGACGTTGTGACAATCCCTGCCGCCGCCTGTATCGAAACTCAAGCGGGATTTGCATGCTGGGTCCAAGGCGAATCAGGCGTGGAGCGCCGATCTCTGAAAGTAGGCGACAGCAATGACATGTTCCTGGTCGTTCACGATGGGATCCAAGAGGGCGACGTTGCCATTTTGGATCCTTTGGCGAACGTCAAGGAAGCTCAGGTCGAAGCAGCAAATTCGTTGAAGGATTATAGGTCAATCTTGTAGCGACATTCGTTCAAGATTTTGGCTCACGAGACTGGTGGCAAATTTGCCATCTCCATACGACGGACACAAACCACAGGAACCTCTTACGCCGTGAACGCGATTGATCGTCAATCCGAACCGAGCCGCCCATTCGCAGCGATGTCTTCCCTAGGGAAGCTGGCTGTCGGACTCGCGGTCGTTGGCGTGGGCGCCTGGGCGGCAGTTGCTCTTGCCGGACATTTCGGACAGTCCGAGCAACGCGTCGGCATGACGTACCGAGTGTCACGCGGCGATCTCGTCGTCACCGTCAGTGAACAGGGCGTGTTGGAAAGTTCCGAGAACATCGAAATCAAATCCAAGGTTCGTGGATACAACGCGGTCCTGTGGATTGTCGACAGCGGCACGTTTGTGGAGGAAGGCGACGAATTGGTTCGCTTGGACGCTTTGTTCATTCAAGAGCAGGTCGACGAACGCACCAAGTACGCGAATTGGTCCCAGTCGGCTGCCGATCGTTCTGCAGCAAATTTCGCGAGATCCAAAATTGCAGTTGATGAATATGATCAAGGTCGGTTCCAGACCGATTTGATGAGGCTTAAGAAAGATGTTGTCGTGGCAGAAGCCGCGGTGCAGAGCGCCAAAGATCGCGCCAGGCATGTCCGCCTGATGGCCGGCAGCGGTTACCTGAGCGAGCTGGAAGTTGAGGAACGCTATTTCGCGTTCAAACAGGCAGAGCTGAACGTGCAGCTCAAAAAGACGCAGCTGGAAGTGCTGGAAAACTACACGTACAAGGAACAAATGCAGACACTCCGAGGCAACCTGACGTCGATTGAAGCGACACACCGAGCAAACGTGGAAAGAGCCGCAGCCGACAATTCACGCAGAGATCGGGCAGTGGAGGAATTGCAATACTGCGTGATTCGGGCAGAAAGTAGCGGGCTGGTGATCCATCCCGATGCCGCGAAATGGGAAACCGCTCCAATTGCCGAAGGCACCAATGTTCACAAGAATCAGGTACTGCTGCTGATGCCGAACTTGCAAAAAATGCAGGTAAAAGTGGGCGTGCATGAATCCGACGTGAAACGAGTCGCCATGGGGCAGCCTGTAGCGGTCACACTTCCCGAAAAAACTCTCGATGGTGTGGTCTCCGACGTCGCTTCCATTACCAAACCAGCGGGTTGGTGGACCGGAAACCAAGTGCGTTACGACACCCTGGTCTCGCTGCCACCGATCGACGGCCTGCGGCCAGGGACGAGCGCGGAAGTCGAGATTCAAGTGGCTCTGCACCAAGACGCTTTGCTGATTCCCGTCGCGTCCATCGTTGATCGCAACGATCAACATTTTTGCTGGGTGCAAACCTTAGCGGGCCCGCAACGACGGCAGATCGAAACCGGCGACAGCAACGACGTCTTCACCATCGTTGAAAAGGGCTTAGATGAAGGCGACGCTGTGCTTTTGAATCCGACGGCTTACGAATCCCCCGTGGTCGACGAGAACAACGCCGCAGTCGCGGAAGACTCCGAAAAGACTGAATCACTTTGATTGCTCAATTTTTCCAAACCGTCGACCTTGGCATCAAAAGCCTGCTTGTACAGAAACTACGGGCCGGGCTAGCTGCGTTGGGAATCTTCATTGGAACATCGACCGTGATCTGGCTGGTAGCGATGGGCGAAGGTGTCAGCTACCGGGCGCAGCAACAGATTCTGGAGTTGGGTGCCAAGAACGTTATCGTACGCACCAAGGAACCCAACGAAGGTAGCGAAGAGGACGCGAACGCCCGAGTCAAAACTTACGGCTTGTTGCGTGCAGACTATCGGCGAATCGTCGAGAATATACCGAACATTCGTCGCGCCATCCCGATGCGTGAACTGAAGTTTGAATTGCGACTTGATGATCGGACCGCCGACGCCAAACTGGTGGGGTGTGCCGAAGAGTACCTGGAACTCAATCGACTTCAAATCGCTCGAGGGCGCTGGCTCTCGCCGCGCGACCGTGGCAAAAAAGTCATCGTGCTTGCAAACGAGACGGCCAAACGTTTGTTTCCTTATGAAAATCCGATTGGGCGTGCGATCTGGGTTGGCAGCGAATTCTATACCGTCGTCGGACAGACCAAAGACAGGACCGCATCGGCCGCGATTGGAGGCAGCCTCGATTCTCGCGACTACAACTTGGACGCCTACATTCCGCTGAAAACGCTGCGGCAGCGCGTGGGCGATCTGGTCATGAAACGCGTCGGCGGCGGGCAGGGGATGAACTTCACCGGCGAGGACGTGGAGCTCAGTCAAATCACGGTCGAAGTCAACAACATCGACGAAGTGGATGAAACGGCCCAGATTATCGAAACCCTTTTGAGGAAGTACCACGAGAAAGAGGACTATGCCGTCGTCGTTCCTCGTGAACTGCTGCGGCAGGCCGAACGGACGCGCACGATGTTCAATGTTCTGTTGGTGGTGATCGCTGGGATTTCGCTGCTGGTCGGTGGCATTGGAATCATGAACATCATGTTGGCGACGGTCACCGAACGAACGCGTGAGATCGGCGTTCGTCGTGCCCTCGGTGCAACTCGTAGCGACATTATCGGACAATTCTTAATCGAAACCGTGGTGCTTACCGCTGGCGGCGGACTGACCGGAGTTTTGTTTGGACTCGCCGTCGGGCCTATTTTTCGATTTCTAAAAAAGGTTGTCACGATGGTTTCGCCGGACGCGTTGCCACCCATCGTGCACACCTTGGAGCCGCGCATCGCACTTTGGTCGGTCCTGCTTTCGCTAGGCATCTCATTGGGCGTCGGAATCGTTTTCGGTGTCTATCCGGCCAGAAAAGCCGCTTACCTCGATCCGATCGAGGCTCTGCGACATGAATAGTTCACTTTCTGGCCGTTCAGTGGAACTCCATGTCCGCGATCGAACCCGTTCCGCGGTTCATCCTGGGGCCTGCGTTCGCGAGCCGGCTGATCTGTCCCTGTTTTCTCTCGACAAGAAACGGACAACGGCATGGGGCCGCTTTTCCAACATCATCACCTTCGATCGCGCTCATGCCTAGCGAAAGTTTTCAATCGCAACCGGAACCGCAGTCCAATCCGACGAGCAAGGAGTTTGCTTTTCGCGTTCAGGATTTGCATCGAACGTACTTTTTGAAAGGTGAAACCGTCCATGCACTACGTGGCGTCACCTTCGACGTTTTGGCTGGTGAGTATATCGCCATCATGGGGCCGTCCGGTTCTGGCAAGAGCACGCTGCTAAATGTCCTTGGATGTCTGGATCGACCGACAAGTGGCAGTTACCTTTTGGCCGGTGATGATGTTGCCCAGATCAATGACTTTCAGCTTTCCCGCATTCGCGGACGACGTATCGGATTTGTCTTTCAATCCTACAATTTGCTTCAGCAACTCAATGTGCTGGAAAACATCAAGGTTCCGCTCCAATATCAAGGTCTAATTGGCAAAGACGCCATTGCAAAGTGCAGCGATCTTGCCAAGCAAGTTGGTCTTGGAGATCGTCTCTATCACCGCCCCACAGAATTGTCTGGTGGCCAGCAACAGCGGGTCGCGATCGCGCGTAGCCTTGCCAACGATCCCTATTTCATTCTCGCCGACGAGGCCACCGGAAACCTTGACTCAAAGACGACGCATGAAGTGCTGGACCTTTTTCAAGCGTTAAACGATGATGGAAAGACCATCGTCATGATTACTCACGAAGACGAAGTGGCCGAACGAGCGAAACGTGTCATTCGGCTGCGAGACGGTCTGATTGAATCGGATGAGGTCAATCAAAAATAGCGTTTTACAAAGTCGCGCTCCGACTCTTTGGGCAGTCATTTTGCACTTCGAACGCTTTGTTGCCATGAGCGTCGACATGGCTGGCCAACCTCCCGTGTCATAACCGCGAGACTCGTGACGTGTTTCGCTCCTGGAAAACAACCCATGAATCTAAAATCATCGCTACTAAGTGGACTGGTCTTGGTCGCGCTGGCGTGTCCCGCGCCCGGCCAAGAGCTTGCAGACAACTGGCATCAGTGGCGTGGGCCGAACGCCAACGGAGTTTCCGACACAGCGGATCCTCCGATTTCTTGGAGTGAAGACGGCAACATCAAATGGAAGGTCAGCATTGACGGCCAGGGGACATCGACGCCAATCGTCTGGGGAAACAACGTTTTCGTTTTGACGGCGATTAAAACGGGCGACAAGGATTCATCGATCCCAGACGCCAATGATCAGCCCAAAACGAACTTCTTCGACATCAAACGACCTAATGAGACTCGTGCGTTTGTGGTGATCTGCCTTGATCGCACGACCGGAAAAGAAATCTGGCGCGACACGGCGACCACCAAAATTCCTCACGAAGGCGCCCACAAAGACAACGACTTTGCCTCCGCTTCGCCGACTACCGACGGTCAGCGACTGTACTGCTGGTTTGGATCGGCAGGCCTGTTTTGTTACTCACTGGACGGACAGAAAATCTGGCAACGAGATCTCGGCGAAATTCGCGTTGGTTCCAGTCTCGGCGAAGGTTGTTCGCCGGTGTTGCATGACGGCAAATTGGTGATCCTTCGCGATCATAGCGGTAACGGTGCGATCGAAGTGTTCGACGCCAAGTCAGGGCAGACGTTGTGGCGAAAGGAACGCGACGAAGACAACGCATGGGCAACCCCGCTGATTGTCAAACACAGCGGCAAGACTCAGGTCATCACTGCCGCGTCCGATTTTGTCCGCAGTTATGATCTCAACACGGGCCAGATCATCTGGCAATGCAGCGGACTGACAGGCAACGTAACGCCTTGTCCTGTTGTCGATGGCGACCAAGTGATTTGTATGAGCGGCTATCAGGGCTACTCTGCCATTTCGATTCCGCTGACCGAAACAGGTGACATTACCGCGTCCAGCCAGATCCGCTGGAAGATCGCAAAAGGAACTCCCTACATCCCTTCCCCGCTGCTTTACGACGGGTTGCTGTACTTCAATCAATCCAACCAATCCATTCTCCGTTGCCTGGATTCCAAAACGGGGGAAACTGTTTTTGGACCCCAGCGGATCGGAGACCTGTCCAACATTTACGCGTCCCCCGTGGGCGCGGCCGGACGGATCTACATCACGGGGCGCGGAGGCACAACGTTAGTGCTGAATCGGTCAAAGCAATTCGTGTCGCTTGCAACCAATCAACTGAAGGAACGATTCGACGCCTCACCCGCCATCGCTGGCAAGCAACTGTTTCTGCGTGGAGCCAAGTACCTGTACTGCATTCAGGAATCCTCTGGCAGCGAAAGACAACAAGAGTGACGGAATAAGCAATCGCTACGAATTTCCAAATGCGCGCCCGTTCAAATGCAGAACACGTTGGAATAGTAAGTGGCGTCGCCAACGAAGGTTTTTGCAAATACTCGCCACCCTTTATCAGCACGTCCGCCGCGCGGCCAACAAGACAGCGGGCGTCGTCTATCCAGGCATTGCCGAACTTGAGATTGCCACAACCAACCTAGCCGCCGACGCCGCACAGAGATTCTCGGCTATGCCATTGATAATTGATTCCTCGCACCCGAAGTGCATTGTCAGCAGTCACCAAACCAACGGGAAAAACGTTGTCCTGCACCGAAAGAACTGAACCGCGCATAGTGAGAAAACCGGTCTAAAATCTGATCGGCATTTCCCAGGAGAAACCGCCGGTGAAGAAGTCAAATTTGCTGACCACCAGATTGCCTTCGCGTTGAAGCAGGCAGAGAGCGGAATGCCGATTGATGAAGTGTGTCGGAAACTTGGGATCAGTCAGCAGACGTTCTATCGCTGGAAGAAGAAGTTTGCTGGTCGGGGCACCGAAGAGCTTTGTCACTTGAAGTCCTTGGAAGAAGAGAACAAGCGATTGGCCCCAAAGATCTCGCTTCATCTGGCCGGGCTCGCTCGGCCAGATGAAGCCCTGGTTTTCTCTATGTTGGTGGTCCAGAGCCGGGGAACAGGTCAATGGCGTGTCGCATTTATTCAAGACAGACTTTTTAAGTCCCGTTAAAATTCCGCCAGTACACCAATCAAATCAGGAGAACACATGCGGTTTCGCTACACAATTCTATATGTCGACGACGTTACCAATACGATCGAATTTTACGAACGCGCATTCGGATTGGATCGCAAGATGATTCATGACAGTGGAGACTACGGTGAGCTTGCGACGGGCGACACAATCCTGTCGTTCTCTTCAAAAGTGCTAATGAAGCAGATCGGCAAGTCACCAGGGGACGTCAACCCATCAGCACCAACGTTTGAGATCGCGTTTGAAACCGAGAACGTTGCCGAGCAATTAAAGTGCGCCGTCGAGGCAGGAGCTACCTTGGTCCAAGAAGCCGAAGAAATGCCGTGGGGGCAGACAACAGCATACATTCGCGACATCAATGGATTTCTTGTCGAACTTTGCACTGCAGTCCGGCCTCAGCCATAGCCGGATTGGTGGATCGACGATTGCAAATCGGCACTCGATGCGAACTGCGTGGGCGTCACGGCCAGCCAACGGCGAAATTGCCGCGTCATGTGGGCCTGGTCGGAAAACCCACTGTCATAAGCCAAATCAGCAAAGGAATGCGCCGTCGCGATGCCTCTTGCAGCACGGCGTATCCGCGCCAGTTGCAGCCAGAACTGCGGTGGTCGGCCAGTTTCGTGCAGCACAAGTCGTTGCAGCGTGCGCGGGCCGACGCCGCATTGATTCGCGGCGTGCTTTACGGTGCGAGATGATGCTAACGAAGTCATGGCCACAGCTACGTTCAACGAAATTGAGCACGTTTCGCGAATCCGCGTTGCAATGGTATCAATGTCGTAAGCGAACGCGTCGCTCTCTTTCAGTAGTCGCGGGCAGTCAACCGAAGTGCCAGGCTTGAGTCGAAAACCAAGGAATGAGTCGCCTGCGTTGGTGGCAATTCTACGAGCGCAATCGTCCACCGAAGAGACAAACCAAGATGGGGGCTGACCACGTGATGATCGGCCAATCAAGTCGCGGCAGCCGTCCGGAACCACCATCGTGGACGACGTGTCGGTTTCCACCGATTCCCAAATCTCAAGCAGCGGATCAATCATTTTCGCAGCGTTCGTTGAATTATTCCGAGCAAATCCGTGTGCTGTCGACGACCTGAAGATCTGGTGGCAACTAGCGGAAGGGAGTTACCACGCCGCCCCATCCAGAGCGAGCGATGCATGAACGACTGAAGTTGTACCAAAGCCAACTCGCGTTGACAAAGTTGGAAGGTGTGTCGAAGCACTCGTGTAACCCCGATTTTTACGAACGCTGAAGTGCCCAAACGTTCAAAGTCGCGAGTGTGCCTGAAAGTCGTCGTCAAACCAGTACCCATCGCCCCGATCGAGAGTCCGCTTTCGGAGTTCAGCGAGGCTGAGTGCGACCACGTCATGTTCATCGTCAAAGCCCACCGTTTCGTAAAGCACATCGACAATGCGAACATTGCCATCAGTCGTGCCATCAAACGCGAGCCAATTGGCGTTGCCGTAGTCGATAATTTGTCACCATCGAGCCGTGTTTGCGAAATACTGTGCGTCATCAAAAACGTGTCCGTCGTCCTGGGGTGTATGCAGGTCAGCAAGACGCGGAAAGGGTAGACGGTAACGTTTGCCGTCCGAGGCGTGGAAATCATCTCCATCGCCAAGCAAGGCGCCGTCGGCCAAGCGGTAAAACGGGAGAAGCTCCTCCGAATCGCACCTTGCAACCGCTGAAGCGATGTCAGTATGTGACGCAGGATCATACGCGAAGTGCATGTCGCGTAGGCGATCAAAGTGCCCCGAACGGCTAAGTTCGATCGATGGTTAGTTCGTGCAACTGAAGAAATTTTGGTCACCGCCCTGAACGAAATAAGCGATGTCTGACCAACCAGAAAGTTTGCCAGGAGCGTGGCTCGAAACCAAAGAGGCAAGGTGTGCCGAATGCCTTGCGTAAACACCATGTTGTCGGGCGATGCGCTACGTTTGATGTTCCAATGCCAACACGGCGTAAACAAGATCGCGAAATGTGTTGAATACCGTTGAAACGTCGCCAATCTTGTCGCGCATCAAGATGGGTTCGTGGCTTAGGCGAACAATGGGGCAGTCGTCGTTTGCGACGCGATTGAGGTCAAAACAGATTGGATCGTAACAGTCGGGGGCCAGTGCAAACCGAACGTAGCCCTTTGGCCCCAAGGTGTTCTGAATGACGGGGTCAGACGTCATTTGGTTTGCCAAGGGCTCAAGCCCGTCGCCAGGCGGATTACCGAGAAGCCGAACGATGTGGAGATCGACGGATAGCCACCGGAATGACAGTACCAACTGTCGATACAACGCGGGCAGTGATTCGTTGCTCGGAAGGTCACCTAGAGATTCTGGCGGCGATTCGATGGCTGCAGGTGCCCACCGAATCGTGTTCCAGTCGTCTGGGTCTTGGCCGAGGCTAAGTGTTGCCGGAGGCGGGGCGTCGGCAGTGTAGCTGGAATCATCGAGGCGAAGAAAGCAATCGACAAAGCGTCGGATCAGTGCCGCATCATCACCCATCTTGTAAGTTTAGTCCCGATAACGGAAGAGTTTGAAGAAACCGCTCGGAACGAATCCAGCGATATCCGAACTACGGTGATTCTATCAAGGCCAGCCCGCGTCGGCGAACGGAAGGTGTACCGATGGCTTAGCGGGAAAACCATGTTACGCGATACGGACAGCAAGGGCTGAGTATTGCGAAATTGCCTTCAAATTCGTTGGCACTGATTTCCTGGACGGGCAGTCAGTTCTGTGTATTCTTCACGCGGTAGTGTGGTGTGCCTTTGAGCCACTCGTGGTCGCCGTATTGATAATCATCTTCACTGCGGCCCGTCTCCTTTTTCCACAGCGGCCGACGGTTGGATTCGTTCCAGGTTTTCCAAAGTGCCAACATCGTCTCTGCGCGTTGTGGTTGAGCACCGGCCAGATTATGGGATTCAGCCGGATCGTCTTTGATGTGGAATAGTTCGACATCGCCGCGAGTGACAATCATTTTGAAATCGCCTTCGCGAAACACTCCGGTGATGTCTTGAGGACTGCGGCCGGTGTGCCAGTACAGCGATTTGTGGGGAGGGACGCTTGAATTTCCCTTCATATAGTCGGTGATGTCAATTCCGTGCAGGCCCGATTGCTTGACGCTACCACCCGCAAGAGCCAGCGCTGTTGCGCCGATGTCGAGAGAAGTCACTGGATGATCCAGCACGGTTCCCGGTCGCACTTGCGACGGCCAGCGGACCACAAAGGGGACGCGTAATCCGCCTTCGTAGGCATTGCCTTTCGCGCCACGCAGCGGTCGGTTGTCACTGGTGCGTTTAAGTCCGCCGTGGTCACTCAAGAACCAAACCACCGTGTCATCAGTTAGGTCCAGATTGTCTAGAGCTTTTGTCAAACGCCCGATGCCCTGGTCCATCTCGTCAACCATGGCGCCGTAGACCGACCGACTTTTCGCTGGTACACCGGGCACTTTTGTCATCAATTCCACCGGATACTTGGCGATCGTTTCTTCCGGCGCTTCGAGGTATTCATGGGGAGCGTTGTAAGACACGAAGAGAAAGAAAGGTTTCGTGTGGTTCTTTTCGATGAATCGAATGGCGCCATCGGTCAGTTCACGCGTCAGGTACTGATCCCACTGAACTTGCGAACCGTTATGAAGCAGCGGCAGCGTGTGATGCATGTCGCGCACACCCCAAGGGTTTTTCTTTGTGAGATATCGGCCGTTATATGATGAATGATCAAGCGGAAAGTACATCAGCCCGCCACCATAAAAGCCAAACCAATCGGAGTATCCCATTGCGCGAGGAACTTGATGATCGGCCGTTCCCATATGCCACTTGCCAACACCGCCAGTGACATATCCGTGGTCCTGCATGTAGTGAGCAACCGTTTTGATACCTGCTGGCAAGCCCTCTTTGGGATTGAGAGGCTGCCTGGGATTCACGTAATAGCCAAACGTAGACTGCACACGACCGGTAATAAAGCCAGCTCGCGAAGGACCGCACATGCATCCAGTCACGTAGCCCTGTGAAAACCGGGCACCGCTGGTCGCAAGTTCGTCGATGTTCGGCGTTGGAATATCCTTGCAGCCCTGAAAGCCAACGTCCGCATAACCGAGGTCGTCGGCCATGATAACCACGATATTGGGTTTCCGCTCGCCAATTCCCAATGCAGGAGTCGCGAGCAAGCACGCTAGTGCAAACAACATCACCGTCAATAATCTTTGATTCGCTTCGCTACCCAATACTCCAGATTGACTGTTCGCGACATGTGTGAATTCGCGGGTGGTGGCGTCTGACATAGTTTATTAAGAGTTGCACAATGGAAGGTGTTTAGGCCACCGCCAAAACGAAGCGAGCGAGTCTGAATTGCGAGACATTGTACCAAGGCCAACCCGTGTGGCCAAACATGGAAGGTGTGCCGAAGGCCTAGCGTAAAAACCATGTTGGCAGACACCTCACTGTCTAAGCTGGAAGCCAAGCTGACGCTGCTCTGGCTCTGGGTTGAAAATGATTCGAGGTTGAACGGTGATGATAGTGGGGTTCGGTTCTGGGTATGCAGATTTGAATGGCAAGGATAGAACGCAGCCAAATGCCCAAACGTGGAACGTGTCATGAGCCGTTACGTTGTCGGAGAAATGAGTGCGGAGGAGAAACGGTGCGACCACTTCTGGCGACCAACCATTCGCATGGTTGGAGACGTCGCTGATCGCGCGGGTTCGACATGCAGCCCAAGTTGCAAGGGCTAGGCATATGAGTGTAGAGGAGAGCAACAGAGTGCGAACGGAATAACGGAGCCGGCGTCGAGCAATCATCCATGGTCTCCTCGTGTCTGCCAACGGAAGGTTTTAACGACGCCGTCCAGAGCGAAGCCTAACAGAGTCTAGCAGAGAAAGAGCGTATCCAGAGGGGCAATGAACAAAGCTCGTTAGGAGGCGTGCCGGGAGGCCTCAGCGTTAAAACCATGTTGTGCTAATCTAGGCAAAACACTGGAGCTGGCGAAGCTGCCGCCGCGTCAGCCCATTCCCGCAAGCGTCGGTGCCTGAGCTGACACCGGCCCGTAGCGGCTTGAGCGGAGGGACGTGGCAGCTCAGGGGACGCTAGGGCAAGCTGGCGGCAATGAAATCGCAGCTCAGGTACACCACTCTATTGCACCTGTTTGATGCCCGGCTCTGACCGGGCTTTATTTTACATCCTCTGGAAAAGTTGTGATTCTGAAGGAGTTAGAAAGCAAACAAGAAAGCAAGCAAACCAAAACCAAAAAAACAAGCCAACAATCGAGGTGATCTCGGGCCGCACAACGGAAGGTTTTTACGTCACCGCCGTGAACGAAGCGGCTGACTCTGAGTTACGAGAGAGTTTACCAATGCCAGCAAGCGTTGCCAAACGACGAAGGTGATCCCGAAGGGACTAGCGTAAAAACCATGTTGTCGGACCGTCGATCGGCCATTGCGGCTGGCCGTTAGTACTCGGCCTCAAGCTGAAAGTGCAGCGTGGGCGTGCCGGATATCCCATGTTTCGCGAGAAGCTCGTCAACCTCGGTCGCGATCACCGACAGGTCAGCAGGATCAATGCACGCGTCGTGTTGATTCTCCACCCCGAAAAGACCAACCCGTTTACCGAGCAGAATGTGGTAATCCGAATCATCGGTAAGGCGGCCAGTCCACGTATCCAGACCGCATGTGCGTGGGAGCGAAAGCAAAGGGTGGTCACCTTCTTCGAGTGCCTCGATTGCGGCGTCATCATCCGGGACTGTCGCGCGGACACCGTAGAAAACGAGAAAAGCGTCTGCGCCCATGATTAGCTGAGGTCCGACAACATGTTTTTATGCGACAACCCCACCGGATTGGTGGTGCTTGTTGCCGATTTTTATTTGTTTGTAGAGGTTTGCGATTGGCTTTGCAAGCTTTTGTTTGCTGCCATTTTGGGCGAGGGGATCGGCCGTGAGAGAGGGCATCCTGAGTCCAGCAATTGGATTCGTACTGGCGTTTCCTGCGGCATTCCCTGCCTGCCTAGCTTTGTTGTGTGCTTGCGTTGGCGGCCATCTTCATTCGCTGCCAAAGGGTTGTGAAGCCGAATTTTCGTGCGACGGTTCAGTGATTCAGCCAGTCTCGGCGGTTTACCTACGTTGACCCTGGTGATCGCAGGTTGGTACATCGAAAGGTGGATGCTGCCGCGATTGCTGCGGTGCCTCTCTTTCCGCCAAGGTGCTTGTGTTGATGCCGACTTATACAGGTTTTTGTGCCCCTCTGGATCATTGGCTTCCGCGGCTGCTGCCAGGGCTCCTGCTAGTTGGCTTGGCTTGGCTAAGCAATGCGTTTGCTGGCAAGGTTTCCGCACAGGATCTGGTTCTTCCGCCGCATTTCGCGGAGCAAGAAATCCGCCCCCCAACACGGCATCGATTGATCCCCGATTCCCAGCCGCTAAACACGGCCCGTGCCCAGGAACGTTCGGTGGACGCGATCGGTCCCACGACGCCGCGCATCGCACGAGGTTTGCCGCGCTCGAGATCAATGATTCGGCAGGTTTCGCATTTGCAGGTCGACGTCGACAGTGACCTGACCATTGAGATGGTGCAAGCGGAAATCGACGGGCTCGTTTCCCACACCGAACTCACCGAAGAACAGCTTGCTCGATCGCAGGCGTCGCTGGGACAGGCGATCAAATGGCTGACGGCGCGGCAAGACGCAATCAAGCACGTTACCAAATATACTGAACAGATCAAGAATGCTCCGGCCGAGATCAAGCGACTTCGCGCGCACTTGAATCAGCCCCCACCGGCTGACCAAGTTTACATTCCAGCGGGGGCTTCGTTGGCCCAGTTGGAATCGCAGATCACAGAACTGGATCTTCGGACGCAAGGTGACCAAAAGCGGCTTGACGAAATCAGCCAGCGGATTGATTCACGCACAAAGCGAGTGTCGGCGATCACAAAGGAAACCTCCGAGCTAGACAAACGCATCGCAGAAGCCAAAGAGGCGCCCGCGGATGCCACTCAGGACGAGTTTCAGAACTACGTTGGGTCCATCGAACGACGCGCGCGTTTGCACTCCATGGCGGCGCAGCGAGATCTGCTTCGCGTCGAGGCTAAACGGTTTGACGCGTTGGCAGAACAATGGCCCTTGGAACGCGATTTGGCCGACCGCCAGTTGTCGCACAGCAAACAAAAGCTGGACGGATGGAAGAAAACGGTCGAACGCTGGCGCCGCGACGAATCGACTCGCTACGCGTTCGAAACACGCCAGCTAGCCGAACGATCGCATCCTGCCCTGCGAGAACTAGCGACTCGTAACGCCGAAATCGCAGAGCTGCGTGTCACCACGGCAAAAGAGATTCAGACCACTTCGGCGTCCGTCACCAAGCTGAATCAAATGACGACGCGACTGGAAGAGAACCTCGATTCGCTGCAGCGAAAAGTCGAACATGCGCCACAAGCAACCAGCACCGGAATCTTGCTCCGCAAACAAAAGAACGAACTGCCTGATCAAGGCGAGTGTCATCATCGTGCAACCCAGCTGAGCCATCACACGCCGGCCGCGCACCTGTTGCTGATGGAACTGAAGGATGAGCGACGCGACATCAGCGATCCCGCTGCCAAGGGACAGCAATTGGTTGACGAAATGGGGGCGACGATCACCGAGATCGATCCGCAGCAGATTTTGCGAGCGGTGACGATCCTGCTTCAGACACGTCGTGATTTGCTGGACAAACTGATCGCCGATCAAGACACGCTGCTGCGTGATTTGAGCGAACTGGAGGTGGCCAATCATGATTTGTCGCAACAGATTGTCAGCTTCCGCGGTTTCTTGGACGAACATGTGCTGTGGGTGCGCAGTGATGACATGCTGTCGGCAAAAGACATTCGCCAAGCGACGGTCGCGACGGCAAGTCTGTTTAAGCCTTCGCGATGGACGGCTGCGGTGCGTGACGTCGTCGGCGAAACAATGCGAGGACCGGCGGCGCTGGCAGCGGCGCTGGCGTTGATACTGCTGGCTTATACTTTTCGCCAACACATGGTCCGTCGGCTCAAAGAACTCTGCAAACCGCCTACGTATTCGCTGGGGCATCCGCCCAAGCCGATGAAGTTTGGAATGTCGTTGTCCGGACTAGCGATTTCGATTTTGCTGTCCGCCGGCTGGCCGGCGGTATTGCTGGCGGTCGGCTACAAGCTCAGTACAGCGGACAGTGCCGACGAATTCACTCAGGGGCTTGGCACTGCTCTCCTGGCCGTCGCGGGTCTGGTTTGGGGCTGTCAGATCATTCGCGAAATCTGCATGGAAAACCAAGTCGGTCACCGCATGTTTGGTTGGCCTCCGCGCGTGCTGATCAGTGTGCGTCGGACGTTGGAATTGACCGTGTTGGTGGCCGCGCCGCTGGTCGGTGTTTTGGTGCTGTCGCAAAACGTAACGTTGACGGGAGGCGACAGTCTGCACCGGTTGACGCTGATGCTGACGCTATCGTTTGTTTCGCTGCAGAGCTATTCGTTGCTGCGACCCAGTGGCGAACTGATGCAAGCGGTCACGCGATTGAATCCCGAATCGATGGTGTCGCGATTGCAGCGGGCCATTTGTTTTGTCTCGGTGATGGTGCCGCTGATTTTGGCGGGCATCTCGGCCTATGGCTATCACTATTCGGCAACCAAACTGAGCAGCCGATTTGCCGAGAGCTTGGTAGGTATTTTGGGTATCATCGTCGTTCATGCCTTGGCGCTACGTTGGCTTCGGCTGAAAGGCTACAACCGATCGGTGATTGATCGGCAATCCAAATTGCAGGCCGCACGAGAGAAAACGGCGGAGCGAAGTGCGACCGAATCAAATAATGCGGATCCGTCAGACCTGCGCAGTGAGATCGCTGAAGTCGAAGAGATCAAGTGGCAAGAGACGGCGGACATCCACATTCGCGAACTGTTGCGATACGCGACGGTTGCGACGCTGCTGGTCGGAGGCTGGTTTATCTGGGCCGAAGTGCTGCCGGCGTTGCGAGTGCTGGACCGAGTCACGTTGTGGGACAACGTCGTGAAAGTTTCCGAGGTCGTGTCGAACCCGGGCGGTAAAACGACTTTGACGCAGTATGACACCAACATTCCCACCACGCTGAAAGACGCCATTGTTGCTTGCTTGATCGTGATTGGGACGTTGATGATTGGTCGCCGCATGAGCAGTTTGCTGGAGGTCACGGTGCTCCAGCGATTGCCGATCGACATGGGCGGTCGCAACGCGGTGTCGATCTTGATGCGTTACGCGCTCACGTTGGCAGGACTGTTGATAGCCTGCCACATGATCCGGCTGTCATGGAGCAGTGTGCAGTGGTTGGCTGCGGCGATGACGGTTGGTTTGGGGTTTGGGTTGCAGGAAATTTTTGCCAACTTGGTCAGCGGTCTGATCATCCTGTTCGAGCGTCCCATTCGAGCCGGTGACATCGTCACGATTGGCGAGGTGACCGGAACGGTGACTCGGATGCAAATTCGCGCCACAACGATCACCGATTTTGACCGTCGTGAATTGATTGTGCCTAACAAAAGTTTTATCACCGGCAACGTGATCAACTGGACGTTAAGCGATCCGGTTTGTCGAACGATCGTCAATGTGGGTGTCGCTTACGGCACGGACACAGCAAGAGTCGAATCGATCCTGATGTCAATTGCGAGGCGCAGTCCGATGGTATTGGACAATCCGGAACCCTGCGTCGTGTTTGGCGGATTTGGCGACAGCACGCTGGATTTTGAATTGCGCGTGTTTATCGGGCATCGCGAAAGCCGGCCGGGCGTGAACAGTGCGCTGTACATGGCCATCAATCGTGAGTTCAATCAGTCGGGAATCGAGATCGCATTCCCACAACAAGATCTGCACATCCGAACGGTTCAAGCAGCCAATCCGCTCGCAAATTTGACGGTGCCTGTCGCTACGGCAACCAAAGCAGCTTGATTTGGATTCATCCCGGCGAACTGGCAATCGGCGTGGTTGGCTGTGGCCGGGGCGCGAAGTGCTGGTAAGATGCGGAGAGACATTTTCGGGCGATTTGCTCGGCGTCAACCATCCATTTCAAAGGACCTAGCGTGCATCCTTTGCTCCTGATCGTACTGGGGACATTGTTAGTCGGGGCGGCGTTTGTGTCGTTCTGGTCGTTGGTCGTGTCGTTGCTTGCGCGCCTGAGCGGATGGTCCAGGTTGGCTCAGCACTATCGCGATGACGGTACACGCGATTCGGGCGAACCGGGCGAGTCATTTGGGATGCGGACGGGACGCGTTGGAATCGTCAACTACAACGGCTGTTTGATGCTTCGCATTTGTCCGTCGGGATTGCGGCTTGCGGTACTATTTCCATTTCGCATGGGGCACCCGCCGCTATTCATTCCTTGGGAAGAGTTTCGCAACGTTTCCGAGCAAAAAGGATTGTTTATAAGTTCAATGGTGGCAAGTATCGGCGATCCGGTGATCACAAAACTGACGCTGCCGGCAGTGATTATGGAACGCTTGGTATCGCAGTACGAACAGGATCGGTAGCGGTCGGAGATTCTGGTCGCGAATTGGTTTCGCTGAGCAGTCTGCGTGGCAAGGGCGGAAACGCCAAACGTGTATTCTGTGCATGATTTGTTTCGTTTTGACAGGCATTCGTATGCACTTGCTGGTGCCTGTATAATCGTTTGCTATCACGTTGAGGGCCGTATTTCGTTTCACCGTTTAAGTTTGAATGGTTTTGCAGCAATTTCCACAGTACGGATGCTTTCCTCGGTGGCCCGAAGATGGTCAGGGATTCATTCATCCCGATGATGTTGCATCGGCGGTGCGGTGTATCCCCAGCGAGCGAGTGTTTCGGCGGGATGCGTTTGACGGCGTCTACTATCACTATCGATACGGCAGCGTTCGCTTTCGGTTGCGTCCTTGTTTGTGGCTTAAAGTGGACGCGGAAGGAATTGACGTCGGTGATCGCATCGAAACCACGGGGATGGGCTTGCAACGTGAACTGTTCGTCGCGACCGTTTGGGGCATGCACTTCGTCCGTCGCAAGGGATGCATTCTTTATCGACTGCGAAAAGGTGATTCGTTGATTCCGAGTCTTTATGCACGGCACCAACTGCGTCTGTTGACGGACAAAGGGACGGTTCGCGCAGGTGGAGTCGAGCATCCGACGCCGCAGTGGACCGGAAAAGCAGAGACGATCAAGGACGTCGATCTGTAGGCGACCTGAGGTAACTGGTTGCCGCTAAACGGTCCCAGCTAAACCGATCGAACCAAGCCGGTGTCGGTGATCCTGGTGGGTTCGTGATAGCTGTCGCTGTCCGAATTGACGCTCCACAGATCGTGATCAGCTCCGTTGATCAAGTTGTCGGCGACCAACAGGCCCATCAAAATGCTGTGGTCTTGGTTGTTGTACTTGAATGCACCGTTGCGACCGATCGGCGTGATGCCTCCGATCGACGACAAGTACCGGGCGACCGATTCGATGTGTTGCCGGTAGCCCTTGCGATAGATGGGATAGGAGCGCCCAATCCGCAGCACGTGGCCATCGGTGACTCGTTGATTGGTCAGCAATCCAATCTCCTGCAACTCGTTTTTGCACTCTTGGATCAACGTCGCATCGTCGGACGTCCAGGCCGGAGAATTGTTGTCGCACCAGCGTTCGACAGCCAGCACAGTCGTGTCCAGTTCGCGATAGAGTTCGGGGACCCAATTGCGAAAGTTTGTTACGCGTCCCGCCGCGACATCGGGCGATTGAATGTAAACCCATTGATCATCGAAAACATCGTCGCTATCGACGTGCAAATAGGTCAGCAGTGTGTTGCGAAACTTTAACGCATCGATCGCCGAGTGCACGGCCGCGGGAACCGGATCGTTTTCGTCGTCCAGGGCGTTGATCAGCAGCGAAAGCGGCATGGTCGAAACCACGTGGTCCAGCTGGATCGAATCGTTCGACGATAGCTGAACGCCACTGACTTTGGAATCACGACGCAGGACTTTTGTCACCGGCGATTCCAGATGGATGCGTCCTCCCAAGGAAACGAATTTGGCCGCCATCGTTTCGTAGACAGCACCTGTTCCACCGACCGGGTAGGCAAATTGATCGACCAGTGTTTTATGACGCTTGGACCGCCCCGGCATCACCGCGCTGGCGATGGCTTCACCGAGCGAAAAATTGCGAATGCGCTGCGCAGCAAAGTCGTCGCTCAATTCGCTGCAGGGGATGCCCCAAAGCTTTTCGCTGTACGATTGAAAAAACATCTCGAACAGTCGTTTGCCAAATCGAGACGTCACCCATGATTGAAATGAACCTTCGTCGGCCGCGTAGGTTGGGCTGACTTTTTCTTTCAAGTAACTGGTCAGGCAACCGCAGGCATCTCGCCAACCCAGTTTTTGCATCGCACTGAGCGGGCGAATGGGATAGTCGATCAACTGCCCGAGAAAGTAGACGCGCGTCAAACGTTCGACCATCCGGTAGTCATCGCCGACAATGTCAAGCCAGAACTGGTTGATACGTTCGTCTGTGCTAAAGAAACGGTGGGGGCCGATGTCGACGCGGTGTCCCCAGAGATCCATGCTTCGCGATAGACCACCGACCTGCGCGCTCGATTCGAATAGATCCACCGACGCGCCGCCTCGCTGAAGCGACAGGGCGGCGGTTAGACCGGCTGGTCCCGCTCCGATTACTCCGACGCGCATGCGGTGTTCCCGACCCAGGAATTGCTGTCGACGATGCACCGCGTGACGAACCGATTTTTTGATTGAAACGACAATCGTTGCATTGGGGCGGAGATGGTGATCATCGCGATTTTGCTTTCAAAGCAACCAAGCTGCGCTCGATTCGATTTGCCACGTCATGCTTGCCTTCGGATCGAGCGGCGACCAGCAATTTTTCCGCAGCCACAGCGGCTTGTTCGCTTTGTCCGTTTTGCAAATAGGCGGTCATCAGGTTCATGCAGCTCGAAAAATCCGGTTCGATTTTGACAGCGGCCTCAAAATGCTCGATGGCTGCGGGCAACTGACCCATCTCAGCCAGCAGCGAACCAAGGTTGGTATGCGCTGCCGCGTCTTGGGGAGCATACTCCAGGCAGGCCTGGTAGGCTTCGATTGCTTGTCCCGTTTTTCCGCTTTGTTCCAGCCAAAACGCCAGGTTGTAACGCAACATCGGTTCAGTCGGACTGACCCGAATCGCTTCGCGGTAAACGTCGATGATTCGTTTGCGATAGCCCCTGTTTTCCAAAGCGGTCGCGTAGGAGATCACGCCCATTTTCATATCGGGTCGGGCCTCGAATGACCGCCTCATTTTGGCCAACCCTTGTTCGTGGTCGCCGTCGTTGAATTCCACGCATCCCTGGCACATCATGGCGTACATGTTGTCGGGTTCGTGTTTCAGGACTTCTTTCCACACGATCTGACGGCTGCTCAGTCGAGGCATGGTTCGTGCGGTGACCATCGAGCTGACGAAGATTGTGATCGCAAAAACGCCCACCGGGACCCAGTAGTTTGAAAGCAGTTTTCCCGCCGCTGCGATGGGACGACTGGGAAACGAATCTCGAGCGACGTCCGTGAATTTGCCCCACCAGCCAAACACGAGTGCGACCAGCAGCGGCGTCACGGCGGCCAAGGGAACATACAGTCGGCGGTCCGAGATTTCTTCCAGCGGCAGCGGTACGATCAAGGTCGGCGACAATACGGCAAAGAACCAGATCAACACGTATCCGCTGGCACGTCGTTTGATAAGCAACCAAGCGGTGACGGCGCCATAGATCACCAAGCCCAGAACACCCGGCCAGGCTTCTGACATACTGGTAAGCGTGGGGACTTGATGATGCAGCACCAGTGGGTACGGGACGAACGTCATCTTCCAGTAGACAAAGAACGCATTAGCCTGCGTCATCCACCAGTCGACCGCCGAAATCGTGTTGTTGAAACCTGCCAATGGCGTCGTGTAGCCCGACGTGTAAAGCCACGCGATGGGAATCCACGAAAGGGCCAGCCCTACATAGAGCGGCCATGATCGCTTGATGTGATCGCGAGTCGTGCCCGGCATGAACGTCCATTCGTACAACAGCACCATCGCGGGAACCGACGCCATCATTTCTTTGCACATCATCCCCGACGTGCAAGCGACGGTGGCGAGGATCAGCCAGATCGTCCGGCCGACCAGTGAGTTGCTCTGCCAATACAGCAGGCTGAGATAGATTGTCAGGAGATAGAAAAAACCCATCATCAGCTCGGTGCGCTGCGTAAGGTAGATTAGTGTTTCGCTATGACACGGGTGCACCATCCACAGCAGCGCCGCGACGAAAGCGATGGCGTGCCGAATCGATCCGAATCGTTCGACTAAACGCGGCTGCTTCAGCGTAAACGCAACAATCGCCCACAGCAGTGCAGCGGTTGCGACGTGCAACGCAATGTGGAACAACCGGTAGCCCCAAGGGTTTTCGCCGCCAAAATGATAGTTGACCGCAAACGCTAAGCTGACCAACGGGCGAGCGGTGACTGGGGTGCTTGGCTTGGGGTTCAGCGGTCCGAAACTTCCTTCGTCGCCAAACAAAGGAAACAGTTGATGAATGGATTCGTTGCCAACGATGGTTGGTAAGTCGTCAAAAATCAGATCGTAGTCCAGCGAGCGCGCATAAAGCCACCAAGCGACGGCGATCAAAAACAACAGCCCCAGCAGATACCAAGTCCACGATTGAGCTACACTGGCGGTCGGCTCGGCGGCGGAGCGTTCGCCGGTTCGCGCAGCCGAATCCGCAGCTTCGGGTGGATCGTTTGAAAGCAAGTTGCTAGACGGCAAACTGCTTGAAGATGATGTGGTCATACGACAGGGCGTTGGTGAGCCAATGTTGTTTCGTCGGTTAGCTAGCAGTACGGTACGTCACGACACTCCCAACCAACAAGACGAATCGAGCGAAGCCTGTGTTTCATGACGTCGATCAGAACCGCCAACACTACGACAACGTCACAACGGGCAAGAAACCGCTCTATTTTCAGCGGTTCGACACGGAGATCTTGGACAACAATCCGATCGTCGCTGACTTGGTGGCAAAGGCATTCCAGAAAATGTTTCCGACGCCGGCCGGGGATATGCTGGATTTGGGCTGCGGCACGGGTTTTTATTACCCGCTGCTCAGCCAGCACGCTCGGTCGATCGTCGGAGTTGATGTCAGCAGCGAAATGCTAGCCGAAGCCGATCGGCTGATTCAGGACCGTGGCTTGAGTAACTGCCGAGTCGAAGAGGGGTCGGCGATGAAGCTGCCTTTGGAGGACGCGTCGATGGACGTCGTTCATTGCTGGGATTTTTTGCACCACGTCGCCGATATCCCGCAAACCTTGTCCGAAGTCGAACGGGTGCTGAAACCGGGCGGTCGTTTTATCGCGATCGAACCTAATTTGATGAACCCGTCGATCACTTGGTACCACGCACGCCGGCGATCCGAATGGCGATTGTTTACTCAAAACCAGTTCACGCTGCCAAAACATTTGCGCGATCGATTCGTCTTGAGCACCAATTACGACAACACAATCATCAGTTTTCTGAATCCACGCACGCATTGGATCTGGAAAGCCGCCAACGCGATTACGTCCGTCAAGCCACTGCATCTACTGTCGTTTCGGTACACGATCGACGCGACCAAAAAAGTCGCTGTCAGCTAGTTCACGATTGACGGCATGGTTGCTTCTACTGTCTCTGGGATTCCAAGTGATATGAAACCTTATCGCACGAAATCGTTTTTGTTGTTCGGGTTCGCTCTGCTGCTAACGCCAGCGATGTGCGATACGGCGGACGCTGGCAAGAACGTGGTTCTGTTGATTTCGGACAATCAGAACAAAGACGATTGTGGTTGCTACGGCAACGCCGTGATCAAGACGCCGCACATTGATCGCCTGGCGCGCGAAGGTGTTCGTTTTTTGGATGCGTTTGCGACCACGGCTTCGTGCGGGCCAAGTCGAGCGGTGGTTTACACGGGGCTGCAAACGCATGCCAACGGTCAGTACGGTCATGGGCATGGCATTCATACTTATCAATTGGCGCCCAGGATCGAAACAGTTTTCGCATCTCTGCGACGACAAAAGTATCACACTGCTCTCCTGGGCAAACGTCACACGGTTCCTGATTCGGCTTATCCGTTTTCGTTTGACGTCAAAGTCAGCGGGCGGGATGTGATTCGACTGGGAAAAACCGCCAAGGAGTTTATCGAACAAGCGGACGACGAACCCTTTTTCTTGACCATTGGATTTGTTGATCCGCATCCGACGTCCATCGACCGTCCTGGCTGGGGAGTCAATCCGGAACAGTCCAAGGCACCGACTGTGACTTACGATCCTGCGGATGTCATTGTGCCCCCGTATTTGCCCGATCAACCGGAAGTTCGTGAGGGCCTGGCCGGCTACTACCAGCAGATCAGCCATTTGGATTACGGCGTCGGCGAGGTTCTTCGCGTGCTGAAAGAAACCGGCAAGGAAGATGACACGCTGGTGATTTTTACCAGCGACCATGGCACGTCCGAACCCGGAGCAATGGGCAATCACTATGAACCAGGAATTCAGGTTCCGTTCATCGTTCGCGCGCCCAAGGGTGACGGTGGTTTTGTAGCGGCAAACACAACCAACCAAGCTCTAGTCACGTTGGCCGACATCACTCCAACGATTTTGGACTGGACGAACAGCAAGGGGCCAAAGTACTCGCTGCACGGGCGCTCGGTCATCAGTGTGCTCGACGACAGTGATGCCGCCGGTTGGGACCAAGTCATGCTGTCGCACGTGGCCCACGAAGTCACGATGTATTACCCGATGCGAACGATCCGTGACCGTCGCTACAAACTGATTTGGAATATCAATTGGCAGAGCGAATATCCGCTTCCGATCGACACGCTCCGACGCGCGACTTGGACTGAGACGATTCGGCGCGGCGATGCCAAGATCGGTTTGCGATTGATCGATCGCTATCTGCATCGTGATGAAATTGAATTGTACGATTTGCAAAACGATCCGCAGGAATTGAACAATCTTGCGGGGCAACCCAGTCATATGCAAAAGCAACGCGAGCTTTCGCAATCGCTGAACCAGTGGATGACCGAAACGAGTGATCCCTGGTTGGTGCGTCATCGGCTGACGATGCCTGGAGAAGATGCCGCACGATCGAGTCGCCAGCAGTTTTTTGATGATTGAGTGAAAAATTGAACAGTATGCCGTTATGGCGATGGCAAGTGGAGTAGTTTTTTGCGCTGAGGGCACCGCTGGAGTGGCAGATAAAGCATCCACTGGGCGTGCCTGGCAGGTGGTTTTACTGGACGTATTCTGCTGAAATGATTCAATTGGCTTCCCAGGACGAATCACTTATTGACGAGCGAAGATTGGTTTTTAGCGGAATGGCGCACGCGATCGGGTCCTTGACGTACCGGACGGCTCGCGCCGTTCCGCTAACAACTGGACGGCTCGCGCCGCTCCGCTAAAAGTCGCCGCCGTCGCAAAACGCGATTTGCCATGTTGGCTGCCCGCCGAAGCTGCGCAGCCGCGTGGCGATATGGTTACAATAATCGTCCCTCCTACTTAGCCTCGCTTCATCCTCCCTAGGCTTTGACATGAAATTGTCTCTGAAGTGCTGTTTGTTTTTGGCGTGTTTGTTCGCCGTAGTAACGACTGCCAATGCTGACTGGCCGGCTTACCTGCACGGAAACACCCGCGCCGGCTTCTCGGATCAAACGCTCGATCCGTCCTTGAAGCTCGCCTGGACTTACACGGCACCCGCCAAACCCGAAAAAGCTTGGTCGGGACCGCGCGAGGCGGCGATCGAAGGTCACGAGATGAAACATCGCGTCGACTTTGACGACTGTTTCCAAGTGGTCGCGGCCGACGGACGGGTTTTCTTTGGGGACTCGGTGGACCATCAACTTCACTGTGTTGACGCCAAAACCGGCAAGCCCCTTTGGACGTTCTATACCGATGGGCCGATACGCTTGGCTCCCACTTTGGCGTTTGGCAATGTTTACTTTGGCAGCGATGACGGCAAAGTCTATTGCTTGAACGCAGCGGACGGAAAAGTCGTCTGGCAAATGCGAGTTTCCGGCAAAGACGATCGGCTGATTTCGCGAGGCGAGATGATTTCGCGTTGGCCGGTGCGCACCGGTGTTCTGATCGATGGTGACATCGCGTACTTCGGGGCCGGTGTTTTTCCCCACGAAACGATTTACCTCTGTGCAGTGAATGCGCGGGATGGAAAAGTCATTTGGAAAAACGACATGATCAGCCAGCAAGACGCCGGCCGGAATGATCTGTCGCCGCAAGGTTACTTACTCAGCAACAAAGACAATCTGTTTGTGCCCTCCGGCCGATCACTTCCTGTCGCCGTGTCAAAAAAAACTGGCAAGATCATTTTCCAGCGGACGCACTCGTGGCGGACTGATGCTGGTGGTGTGGTCGGCGGAACCAAAGCAGTGTTGGGCGACGGACAGGTTTATTCAGGCGGGGCGCACCACTTCTTGGCAATGGACGAAAACAGCGGCGACGTTGGTGAAGCCTGGATCAATGGTCGGCAGATGGTGTTGGCCGACGAGTTTGCGTATCTGTTGGATGGCGAGAAAATCTTTTGCGTCAATCGCGCCGAACATGCCAAAGCAAGTCAGGAAAAACAGAAATGGTTTTTGAAGGCGCGGGAGTGGCGAAAAGAGCCTAAGAAGGTCAAGCAGGCCAAGCAGAAGATGAAAGAGTACATGGGCGTAGGAATCCAGTGGCAACACGAAAGCAGTTTTGACGACGCTTTGATCGCGACCGCATCGACCGTGATTGCTGGCGGATTGAACGAATTTGTCGTGCTCGATCGCAAAACGGGCAAAGAGCTTTGGAAACATGACGTGGTTGGCAATGTGCGTGGTCTTGCGTTTGACGATGGGCTGCTCACCGTCAGCACGGACGCGGGCCGAATCTATGGATTCCGTCGTGATGCGGGGGAACCAGCAACGTGGCCGTCGCCCGCTGTCAATGCTTTTGCCGATGCTGACAAGTTCTACGCAAATGCAGCCCAAGAGATCATTCGCGAAAGTAATCAGTCCAAGGGATACGCGCTGTTGTTGGGTTGCGAATCGGGGGAACTGGCTTATCAGCTTGCGATTCAAAGTGAACTGAATGTCTTTGTCGTCGAACCAGACCGGGCCACGGCTGAGCGGGCGAGAGCGAATTTGCAAACGACAGGGCTTCACGCGACACGAGTGACCGTGGTTCAGGCGCCTTTGGATCTGATTCCCTTTTCAAACTACTTCGCTAACTTGATCGTCTCCGAATCGATGCTTCGGACGGGCCGTCTACCTTGCAAGGCGGACTCGATTTCGCGATTTCTGAAACCCTGCGGCGGTGTTGCGATCGTGGGGCAATCGTCCGACGCGACACCGGGCGAACAAGCCGCCAGCCAAACAGAGATGCAGTCCTGGCTGACCGCGCTGTATCAGACCGATGAAGGTGAAGTGACCAGCAAGTCGCCTTGGCATTTTGTGCGACGCGGAAAGCTGGCCGGTGCGGGCGATTGGTCGCATCAATATGGCAACGCAGCGAATACATCGTATGCCGATGATCATCGTATTCGCGATGGCTTGGGTGTTTTGTGGTACGGCGATCCCGGCCCCAGCGCGATGATTAATCGGCACGAAGCGTCGGGAGCACCGCTTTCGACCAATGGCAGGATGTTTATCCAAGGGACGGATCGATTGATGGCTTACGACGCCTACAACGGGACGTTTTTGTGGGACTACGCCAATCCTGGCGCGATTCGTACCGGTGTTTTCAACAACCGCGAAACGCACAATCTGGCGGCCAGTGATGACGCGTTATTCGTGGCCGTCGACAATCAATGCACGGCGCTCGATGCAGCGACCGGCAAGGCGATCGCAACGTATACAACACCTGAGTCACCCGATGGAATTGAGCGTGCCTGGGCTTACTTGGCCTATGATTCGGGGCAAGTGTTTGGAACCAGCACGATCCGCCAAGAGTTGGATCGACGTCTGCGACGACGTGGATTGACGGTCAAAAGTCAGACGGATGCAATCTTTGCGGTCGATGTCGCTTCGGGCAAACGAATCTGGACGTACCGCGGTGACAATATTCTGCACACAACGATCGCGATTGGACCCGAGCATGTGTATTTCATTGACAGTTCGATCACGCCTGAGGAACGCCAGCAGCTTTATCTGAAAGACAAAGGCGATCTGAAAGACTTGTCCGGCGAAGCAGCGAAGAAAGCCGAAGCGGAAATGAAGGCGTACGATGTGCGGCTCGCCGTTGCTCTGGACCGTCGAACGGGCGAAAAACTGTGGGAAAAACCCGTCAACGTGACCGACACGACCAACGTCAGTTCCGGCGGTGGATCGCTGACGTTGATGTATGCGGACGATCATGTGGTGCTTTGCGGCGCCAACGCCAACGGTCACTACTGGAAACAGTTTTTGTCCGGACAGTTCGAAAAACGCAAACTGCTGGTTTTAGATGCCCAAGACGGAGCCGAACTATGGTCGCGCAACGCCAACTATATGAACCGGCCTGCGATTGTCGGCAGTGACATTTATGCAGAACCATGGGCGTTTGATTTGCATACGGGACAACCCAAAACACGCCCTCACCCGCTGACGGGAGAAGACAGTCAGTGGCGGTTCAGTCGACCGGGCCACCACTGTGGTGTGATCACCGCGACTCCGAACATGATGTTCTTTCGCTCGGGTTTTATCGGCTACTACGATCTGTATCAGGACAGTGGGACGCGGCACTTTGCCGGACAGCGATTGGGATGTTGGGTCAATGCGATTCCGGGGAACGGGTTGGTGATGATTCCCGAAGCGACGGCCGGTTGTGTGTGTCAGTTTTCGATTGCGTCGACGGTCGTGATGGAACCCAAAACGCAAAACAAGTCTTGGGGAATTTTCAGCGCCGTCGGGCCAACGACTCCGGTTAAACGAATCGGAATCAATTTGGGCGCACCGGGTGACCGCAAAGACATTTCTGGTAACGAATGGTTGGGGTACCCTCGACCCAGCAGTCGAAAACGCCTTGAATTTGAATTGGATTTGGAACCAAAATTGGAAAGCGGTGGAGGCTGGTACAGTCGCAATCCGGACTCGGTAACGATCGACGGTACCGACAAGCCGTGGGTGTACGCCTCCGGTGCCAAGGGGCTTCAGTCCTTGGTGATCCCGCTGTTGGGCAGCAAAGATGACGCCTGCGATTACACGGTCAAACTGCACTTTGCCAATTTGGATGCGTCCGATACTGCTGCGTTTGACATTCGTGTTCAAGACGACGTGGTTGGCAAAGCGGTGGTGGTCGCTGGCAGCGACAAAGCATCCGTTGATCCTCAGGTGCTGACGTTTGAAAACGTGCCGGTCACCGATAACTTGGTCGTTACTCTGAATCCCAGTGACCCTGAGCGATTGCCCACGATTGCCGCGATCGAAGTAATCCGGCAAGACTAGCTGAATCAAACCGCGCGGTTGGCATGCTGCCAACCGCGTAGCTTTGCGATTCGGAAGTTTGTCTTGGACGGCAATTTCGACCAACAACTTTCTTATGATCCTGTGCGCAGGACATGACATCACGATTTCACATGACTGAACGTACTGCTTTGCTGAACCCCATGAAGTCTCTGTTTGTTTTTCTGGCAAGCGTTCTGTTAGTAGCGTGTGCTGTTCCCGCGGCGGCGCAGGACTGGCCCATGTGGCGTTATGATTCAGCGCGAGGTGCTGCGTCGCCCCATTCGTTGCCCGATGAATTGAATCCAATCTGGTCAAATGAATACTCGCGTCGAGTTCAGACTTGGGACGATCCTCTGAATCAAGACTTGATGACTTATGATCGCGTGTTTGAACCAATCGTGTTGGACGGTCGTCTGTTCATCGGTTTCAATGATCGCGACAAGCTCACTGCACTGGACGCGGACACGGGAGTCGAGCTGTGGAGTTTTTATGCCGAGGGTCCGGTTCGCTTGCCACCGGTCGGCTGGAAAGATCGCGTTTTCTTTTGTAGCGATGACGGTTTTTTGTACTGCGTCGATGCAAAAAACGGAAAGCTGCTTTGGAAATTCAGTGGTGCTCCCCATTCGCAGCACGCGATCGGAAATCTTCGTTTAACGTCCGCTTGGCCAGCCCGCGGCGGACCTGTTGTTCGAGACGAAACGGTTTATTTCGCTGCCAGCATTTGGCCGTTCATGGGAACGTTTATTTACGCCTTGGATGCTGATTCGGGTGAGATTCGTTGGGTCAATGATCGCACCGGTTCGCAGTACATTAAGCAGCCGCACAGTGCTCCCGCTTTTGCTGGCGTGGCTCCGCAAGGCGCGTTGGTGGCGACGGATCAGGACTTGATCGTGCCCGGCGGCCGGTCTGTGCCAGCGGTGCTTGATCGTGCCAGTGGCGAACTACGTTATTTCGAGCTTAACGCGGGCGGCAAGGGAACCGGCGGTTCATTTGTCGCCGCGACCGACGACCATTTTTACGTGCACACACGGGAGCGAGGAACGCGCTGCTTTGAAATGGGCAAAGGTGTGAAGACGGCTTTTCAGGTCAATGAACCTGTCTTGCAAGACGACGTGGTGTACGCAGCCGCTGTGGCGGACGGCAAGCAAGTCGTCCGCGCGTACAAAGACGAAAAGCAAATTTGGCAAGTGGAAGCCGACGGAAGCGGCGACGTGATCGTTGCCGGTGACAAATTGTACGCCGCGGGAGCCGATGCCATCGCGGTAGTCCAGATGCCTGGAAAGGGTAGATCACCGAAGGTCGTTCAGGCGTTTCCGGTTTCAGGATCGATTCAACGACTGATCGCGGCCGACGACAAATTGTTCGCCGTCACTTTAGAAGGGCAAATCGTTGCATTTGGAAACGGCGAACTTTCACTTGATCCTGCTGATGCGAAATCAATCGCGAATGCTCCGTTGCCTAAAGCGTCCGGTAATCGCGTCGATCAACTGCTCTCCCGGGTCGACAGCACCGGATTTGCATTATGGTACGGCAAGGCTGACAGCATCGGGGCATGGGCGAGTGCTAGTCGTTCGAAGTTTCAGCAGTTAGCCATCATCGATTCGGATGATTCAAGCTTTGATCGCGTTCGACAGCAATTGGACGCCCAAGGTCTGTACGGCCGAGTCACACTGCATCACAGCAAACCTGAGAACTTTCGGGCTCCGCAGTACATCGCTCACTTTGTACACGTCGATCAAGCAGTTGCTGAATCGGCCAGCGATGAAACGATTGCCCAGCTGTATCAATCGGTCCGTCCTTATGGTGGGCTCATGTACGTCGAAGGGAATGACGCCTTAGCAGACCGGATCGAATCATTGGAATTGGAACAGGCCGAAATCGAACGTTTAGATTCTGGCGTTTTCGTTACCCGCGTTGGATCGTTGCCTGGATCGGCTGATTGGACTCATCAATACGGCGACATCTCCAATTCGGTCAAATCAAACGATAGTCGTGTCAAACTGCCGTTGGGAGTGTTGTGGTTTGGCGGCAGTAGCAACATGGACGTGTTGCCACGACACGGTCACGGGCCGCCCGAGCAAGTCGTTGGCGGACGATTGTTTATCCAAGGCATGAACCTCCTAAGTGCTCGGGACGTCTACACCGGCCGAGTGCTCTGGAAACGCGAGTTTAGCGACCTGGGGACGTTCGACGTTTACTACGACGACACCTACGAAGACGTTCCTCTGGATCCGAAGTACAACCAAGTTCACATTCCTGGTGCTAACGCGCGAGGAACGAACTACGTCGTCACCGAGGAACGTGTTTACATCGTCGAAGGCAACGTGTGTCATGCTCTGGATCCTGCCACCGGCAAGACGATCGCGAAGATTCAATTGCCCAAGGGCGACGACGGTGGCATTCCGGATTGGGGATACATCGGAGTCTACGAAGACGTGTTGATTGGCGGAGTCGGGTTTGCCAATTTTCGCCAGCGACATGGGCTTGAGTTTCCTTCGGACGTAGGACTCAAAACGAACAAGAAGGGGTTCGGATCCAAAAGCATGGACCGTGCTGCCAGTGTGGCGTTGATTGGATTTGACCGTCTAAGTGGAAAACAGCTTTGGCGGGCCGACGCTAAGCACTCGTTTTGGCACAACGGAATCGTCGCGGGCGGCGGCAAGATATTTTGTTTGGACAAGAACCCGCAGCAAATCGAAGACGCGATGCGTCGCCGTGGAAAAACGAATCCCGATACCTATCGAATCGTCGCGTTGGACGCTGTTACGGGAAAACCGGAATGGGAGATCAATGAGAACATCTTTGGTACTTGGCTAGGCTATTCCGAAAAGCACAATGTTCTGTTGCAGGCAGGTTCCAAAGCAAGCGATCGCTTGTCGACCGAAGCCGCGCGAGGAATGGCGGTGTACCGTGGCAAGAATGGCGACGTTGTTTGGCAGAATAATGATCTGAACTACGCCGGTCCCTGCATTTTGCACAACGAACTGATCATCACCAACGCAAATTCGTACAGCGAATCGGCAGGTGCATTCGGCTTGTTGACCGGAAAGCAGCGTTTGGTTCGCAATCCGTTGACGGGCGAAATGCAGCCTTGGAAAATCACGCGAGCCTACGGATGCAACAATATCATTGCGGCGGAAAACTTCTTGACGTTTCGCTCCGGTGCCGCGGGTTTTTACGACATGTTGAGCGAATCAGGGACGGGGAACCTAGGGGGATTCAAATCCGGGTGCACATCAAACCTTGTCGTGGCCAATGGAGTCCTCAATGCACCTGACTACACTCGCACGTGCAGTTGCTCTTACCAAAACCAAACGTCCTTGGCGTTGGTGCACATGCCCGACATGGAAATGTGGAGCGTCAGCAATGAGGTCGCGGTGCTGCCAGACGACAGGGACATTTCGTCGCTTGCCCTTAACCTTGGCGCCCCCGGCGATCGACGCGACGCCAACGGACTGCTTTGGATCGAACATCCAGTCGTTGCAGGTGATTCGGCTCCGGTCGATATTCGTATCAATAGCGATGCCACTTATTTTCAGAGTCACTCGTCTCGAGTCCTGGGCAGTCAGACTCCTTGGATTTCGGCGTCGGGCGTGGACGGGATCAAGTCGTTGCAGATTCGCTTGGAACTTAAATCGCCATCGACGATGAAAGGCGGGATCGTTATCGAAGACTCGTCCGACGATGCCGAAGAGTCCGAAAGCGGCGACGTCAATCTTGGTAGTACCGATCTGGAACTCTGTGAAGACGGAAATGCACAGCTGGTTGGAATGCGATTCAACGATGTCCACTTGGGGCGCGAATCAAAAATCCGAAAGGCCTACATTCAGTTCACTTGTGACGAAACATCCAGCGAAGCCACGACGCTGATTCTGACGGCCGAACAGACCGGGAACGCGTCGGCATTCGAGTCGACCAAACATGACGTGAGTTCTCGCGTCAAGACCAAGTCGGAGATCGGCTGGAAACCCAAGCCGTGGACCAAAAAAGGTCAGTCCACACAAGCGCATCGGACCCCGGATCTGTCTCGGCTGATTCGCGAAGTGATCGCTCGGCCGGATTGGAAACCTGGCAATTCGATGGCTTTCTTGTTAACTGGCAGTGGCAAACGGGTGGCGTCTTCTTCCAAGGCCGGTATCAAAAAGGCGCCCCGCTTGGTCATTGATGCCGACGAAGTTCTGCCAAGCGATGCCAACCGCGTCGTACGCACGTCGACTTATGACGTGACGTTTCACTTTGCCTGTTCACCCGACAAATTGACCACCCGCGTGTTTGATGTTTTGCTGGGCGACAAAACCGTGTTAAGCGATGTCACACTAGATGCCCAACACCCAAGTGTGACACGCACGTTGCGTGGCGTGTCCGCGGCCGACGAGATGCAATTCAAATTTCAGTCCAAGACCGGCCAAGCATGTTTGGCTGGGATCGAAATCAGGCGAAACAAATGATCGGAATGACAGTAGAGTGGTTGTCGAACGGGGTTCGAGACCGCCGAATCGCAGGAGTTTCTTTCGCACTGATACTGGCGGGAGTATTGGCGGCATGCCAAGTGCCGGTGTTTCGCTATGCACTGGAAAGATGGCAGCCGGACCATTACCAACTGCTGGTGCTCTGCGATCGAGAGCTGACTGAGACTGAGGCCGAGCAAGTTGACCAACTGCGTCAACGGGCCGGCCGATCGTCATCGTCGTCGTCCGTGTCCAGCAATTTTGATGTGCGAATTGTTCGCACCGATCAATCCGAAAACCGTTTTGCCAAAGTAACATGGGAGCAGCATGGATCGAGGAACCAACCGCTGCTGGCCGTGATGTATCCCGAGAATGCCCAGGAAATTCCGGATCCACTTGCGGGGACGTTTCGTTTGTCATCCGACGCGATCGACAACGTTACACGATCTCCCGTCCGAACCGAAATCGCCAAGCGTTTGTTGAGCGGACAATCGGCCGTCTGGATCTTTGTTCCCATTGGGGACCCGGACCAAGATGATGAGTGTCTGGCCACACTGCAAAGAGAGGTTCAGCGAAACCAGGATTCGTTGGAATTGCCGGAACAAGAGGAGGTCGAAGGCGAAGAAGCGTTGTTGGCAGAAGTGGACATCGAATTGCGATTGGAGTTTTCGATCATTACGCTGAACCGTGATGATCCCAAAGAAAAATTTCTACTCGATCTTTTGTTGTCCAGTGAACCGGATTTAGCTGACTTGAAACAACCGATGGCATTTCCAGTGCTCGGTCGAGGGCGAGTCTTGTACGCCTTGGTTGGCAAGGGAATTGCAGAGGACACTATCGGCATTGCGTCGCGATTCATCATCGGACCTTGTTCGTGTCAGGTGAAAAACCAGAACCCAGGATTCGACCTGTTGATGAATTGCAACTGGGACGAAGAAATTGGGACCGCTAAGCTGAGCGAAGAGATTCCGTCGGATAAGTCGCCTCCGGTGAAGCTGAGTATCCCGCCGGGAAAGAAAAAGTAGCCGCTGGCATCGCCGTGAAAAGTCGTCGGCAAATTGCCTAGGCGATCAATTCGTTGATCACGTCCCCACCGAATTGGCTGAGCTGTTTGAACCGACCAGCGTGGTAGTAGGTCAGCTTGTTGTCGTCCAAGCCGAGCAACCGAAGGAGCGTGACATGAACGTCGCGCAGTGGATGCACGCATTCGACCGCTTCACCGCCGACCTCGTCAGTGGCTCCAATCGTCTCACCGGCTTTGACACCGCCGCCTGCGAACCACATCGTCATCGCTTTGGCGTTGTGGTCACGCCCATATGATTTTCCGCCGCCTCGCAATCCGTTGTCTGGCGTGCGGCCAAATTCGCCGCAAAAGAACACGAGCGTGTCCTTCAGCATTCCTCGCTGTTTTAGATCTTTAAGCAACGCTGCGATGGGTTGATCGACGCTGCGAATCAGTGATCCGTGGGCTCGTTCGATATAGTCGTGGCTGTCCCAGTTGCCTGCGTACGCTTGTACAAAACGCACGCCCTTTTCGACCAAACGCCGGGCCAGCAAGCATTTTCGACCAAAGCGATCGGTCTTGGCGTCACCAATACCGTACATGTCGAGTGTCGAGCGGCTTTCGCCATCGATATCAAGAATCCCCGGCACCTCGCTTTGCATTCGATAGGCCAGTTCGTACGATCCCATGCGGGCGGCCAGTTCGCTGCGGCCGGGACGGCCGGTTAAGTGTTGTTGGTTTAGCTTGGCCAGTAGATCCAAATTCTCTCGTTGTTGATCTGAGGTCATTCCGGCTGGAAGATTCAGATTCAGAATCGGGCTTCCCTGAGGACGAAGCGGCGTGCCCTGGTACTCAGCCGGCAGAAAACCGTTGGACCAATTTGCCGCGCCGCCTTGAGGATAACTGGAACGAGGCAGCACGACGAATCCGGGCAGATTTTTGTTGGACGTCCCCAGTCCATAAGTCACCCAAGCTCCGACGCCAGGATCACCGCCGAACCGATTGCCAGTGTTGATGTGGTAGCAAGCCGTCGGATGGTTGACCGATTCGGCTTGCGCACCACGATAGAAGCAGATGTCATCGACACGCTCTTGGAGGTGAACCCACTGATCACAGATGTCAGCACCGCATTGGCCGGCCTTCTTGAATTTGAAAGGTGATTTAACAAAGTAGCGTTTGCCCGATGACATGGCACTCTGCTCTTCGCCGCTCCGCGAGAACTCTTGCAGATGTCGCTTTGTCAATTCAGCTTTTGGGTCAAATGTATCGATCTGCGAAGGACCGCCTTCCATCATCAGAAAAATGCAACGCTTAGCCTTCGCCGGAAAATGCGGGACTTGAGAAACAGTCGCGGACGGTTCATCTGCCTGCAGCATCGATGTAAGCGCGACCGACCCGAGACTTGCGCCTAAGCCGTACAAGAAGTCGCGACGTGGCCGATAGATGTTTTGCTGAAATGGATTCATGGTCAAGTTGCTGCCGAGTTCCGAGAAGGGGCGATCGAGGGGAGCATTCGGAACTAGTCCAAGTAAGAAAATTCGTTCAGGTTCATCAGCACCAAGCACACTTGGCCGAGCGCTCGCGTACGTGCATCCAACTGCGACGGTTGCACATCGGGAACATAGTTTGCGTAGGCCGGCATGATTTCGATGAAGTCATACGGCTCGCCGGTTTTTTCTGCCATCACGGTGCGAACAATCTTGGTGTCCAATCGAACCGGTTCATACAACTTGCCCTGCTCTGACTTGATTGCTCGATCCCAATGCGACTTTACAGCCTGCAGTTCAGATTCTATGGGGATTCGAGCCAAAGCAATCTGAAACGCGTCTTGTACCACGTCGTCTGCGTCGTCGTTTCGACTGAGAAGTGATTTGGCAAACGCGAGCGAACGATCTTGCATTTCTTGGGCGTTCAATAACGTAAACGCTTGCGGCGCGACCGTCGATGTTTCTCGAAGTTCGCAGGATCGGTCAGGGCCGGGTTGGTTGAATGTCTCGAAGAATGGATCACGCAGTCCGCGGATTTTCTCCGCATAGATACTGCGCCGATTGCGTTGTTGCGGCAGTGCGTCAGGTTCGTAAACCGATGCGGTGCCACCCATGATTTGACGCGGCTGCATGGCCACTTCCTGATTCAGGTCCGGTCGGCAAGGCAGTCCGCCGATTTGTCGATTCAGTTCGCCGCTGCACGACAGCAACGCGTCTCGCATTTCTTCTGCCGTCAATCGACGTGGCAAAAAAGTCGCGTACAAGTCTCGTTTTGGATCCTTCGCTTCCACTTGCTCGGGATTCAAGTGGCGTGAACTGCGCCGGTACGTTTGCGATTGGACAATCAAACGATTTAGTTTTTTGATCGACCATCCGTTGTCAACGAACCAGTTGGCCAGATAGTCCAGTAATTCGGGGTGCGTTGGCAGTCGACCTGTGGCGCCAAAATTGTTGGGGTTGCCGGCGATTCCCTTGCCAAAATGCCAGCTCCATACACGATTAACGATCACGCGGCTGGTCAGCGGATTGTCGTCGTGGATGATCCAGTCAGCCAACGCCATTCGACGCTTGCCCTTGCCGCTGGGGAAGGGACGCGATGGCATGTCCCCGATGCGTTCTGCGGCGCTCAGTGCCCCTGGCGTTACGGGGGCGCCCGGCGAAAACGCATCGCCGCCAGTCAGGATCGTGTCCTTCTCGAAGTAACCCTTTTTCCAAGGATTCAAAGGAACGGTGAGTCGGCCGCTGACATTGTTTCTGGCGACCGTTTTTCCGGTGTACACCGACAATGCGATTGGACGGGTTTTGTCCAACTCCCATTCATGTCGTTTGATGTTCTTGTTCATGCGAGCTTGAGACGCTTCGTCGCCCGGGTCCAATCCGTTGTCGCCGATCTTGGCGTTTGCGCTTTCTGTTTTGCGTTTTGCTGCGATTTTTTGCGAAAGCTCCTGCTGCTGTTTTTTGTAGGCTTCGATTTTGGCCGTGGTCCATTGGTCGCCCGCCTCGAATCCGGTTTGGCATTCATCATCAGTGAATGGGACGTCGGGTTCTGCGAACTGAGTCGTCGAAAAGACAGCCATCACGCTGTAGTAGTCGCGAGTCGGGAGCGGATCAAACTTGTGGTCGTGGCACTTGCAACATTGAAGCGGATGAGCCAGGAAAGTTTGCCCTACCGAATCGGTTACGTCGTCGAGCCATTGTTGCCGAGTGACTCGGAAAACGCTCATCGACGTTTGCTCCCACGGGCCCATTCGCAAGAACCCGGTCGCGATCAAATTGTCCGAATCGGTGTTCGATAGCTCATCGCCGGCAATTTGTTGCCGGACGAAATCGCTGTAGGGCAGGTCATTGTTGAACGCGCGAATGACATAATCCCGATATCGCCAAGCGTTTGGCCGAGCATAGTCGTTTGCAAATCCAGCGGAATCTGCGTAGCGACCAACGTCCAACCAGTGGCGACCAAAGTGCTCTCCGTAGTGCGGCGACGACATCAGCGTGTCGGCGTAGTCCGCTACGGCTTTCTGAGTATCAGCCGAGTATGATTTTGCAAAGTTGGCAGTCTGCTGAACCGAAGGTGGTAGGCCAGTCAGTCCAAAACTCAATCTTCGACAAACTTCGTAGGGGAGGGCGTCGGCTGCGGGCTCCAAATCTTTTTGACGCAAAGCCTTGTTGACGAAGTAGTCGATCGGGTGCTGGTCATCGGGCACCACTGAATTCTGCGTCGGACGGTAGGCCCAAAGATGTTCGCTTTGGTAACGCCGGTTTGACCAATCGTCACTGAGGCCGCCAGACGTCGGGACTTGGACGCCTTGCGCGTACTTGTTGCGAATCGATTCGATCGTTGACTGATTCGGCCACGACGCACCCAGGTCAATCCATTTGCGGATCCAATTGACTTGTTCTTCGGTCAGCTTTTCGGATTCCTTGGGCGGCATTTCATAGCCGGATTCACGTCGTGTTGTGACAACGTGCAACATGCTCTTTTGACCGATGCCGGGCAGCACTACGGTATCTTCAAAAGCGTCGCCGCCAACCAGGATCGACTCTCGCGACCGCATGTCGAACCCGCCTTCGATATTGTCGGGATCATCACCGTGGCAGGCGTTGCATTTGTCAGCGAATAGTTGACTGACTTTCAAGGCAAACAGCATTTCGCCGTCGCCCCACTCGCTTGTCGCCGCCATGTCCGTGTCAGGATCGGCCGCCTGCAATGGCATCGCTACCGAAATGCACAGGCTGCACAGAATGATCCCAACTGCCATTTCGATCACGGTCTGTCCTTGTCTTGCGATACGTTGGGTCGCGGTAAGTTGCATAGTGGTGAAGCGATCTCGTTCTTGCCGAAGCATGGTTGGTTTCGACCCGTTGGATGGAAGGCCGATATTCTACACCAACTCGATCACCCTTCGCCTGCGCAGACGTGCAATCGGTTCTGCCAACGACGCGGCATTTGCCAATGGCAGCGGGCAGACCAAAGCGTGTTGCCTGGAACGTCCCGATTTCGACTGTGATTCGCTAGGATAGGCAACGCGGGCATGTTCGACTGGAGCTACTTTTCGCATACAATGTTGGTCGCCGCGATTTGGTTGAGAACGCGTTTTCGGTCAACAGCGGAATTGAAGCGTTTGCCAATCAATGCTGTCGCAGGACGAATGTTGTTTCGGTGCAAATCGTGCATACGATTGTTTTGCTTGTCGTTTATCAAAATCTAATGTTGACTTGAAAGCCGTTTATGTCGCCGAGTGATCCGACCGAGTCGCCTGTGGAACCCGATGGGAATCCTTACGCGACACCCGCGGCAGAAACAGTTTTCGATTCTGTCGATCAACCCGCGGCTTTGGAAGCCATTCCTGTTGCTCAAGCGGTTGGTGGGATCCGACCCCGGGTTTGGACAGCGCTGGCGGTTCCGGCAATGGCGCTGGTGCTGTGTGTGTTTGTCAGCACGGTCATGATCTTCGTTGCGATGGTTTTGGTGCTCGGGGAAAGCGACCCGAGAGCGTTGGCGAAGCCGGCTACGTTGGTTTCCATTATGGAATCAAGACTGGGGTTTTGTTTGGTCGTGATTCCTCCGCAGTTGATGCTACTCATTTCGTCCGTCTTGGCGGCCCAGTTTTCGCCCGTCGAGATTCGCCAGCGGTTATCGCTGGTACGCGGAAATTGGCCCGTATGGACTTGGCTGGCAGTCGCCGCCGCAGCGCCTCTGGTGGGGCTTGTTTCTTCCTTGATCTTAGGTCAGTTCATGATCGAAAGTGATAGTTTGAAAATGATGTCCGATGTGTTTCGCGATCACTGCGATTCGGGGTTTTTGCTGCCGTTGGCTTTGATCATCGGAGTCACGCCGGCCGTCTGCGAAGAGCTGTTGTTTCGCGGGTACGTGCAAACCCGGTTGATCCGTTCATTCAATCCAGTAATTGGCGTGACAATCGCGTCGGTGATGTTTGCTGCATTTCACATGGACTTTGTGCATTCGGTGGCTGTATTGCCACTAGGTTTTTTCCTTGGTTTTGTGGTCGCCCGAAGCGGATCATTGTTCCCCGCCATGCTGGCACACTTTGTCAACAACGCGATCAGTGTCGTGGGCGTCGCGTTTGCGCCGACGGGCGAAACCGATGTTTTAGCGCTTCCCGCGGTGATGATTTCGCTTTCGATCTTGGGTGCCGGTATGATTGGCGGTGCGTTGGTCGTTTTTGCAGCTATTTATTACCGCCCGCAGACATCCGTCGCGATTGGCGGAACAAACGCCGATGCCGCTCATTTTTCTCTTCCTGCTGAGAATGCTTGATGCTTCCCTTTCGACTTGGATTTGATCACCCCGGCTACCTTTGGTTGCTGATCGGATTGCCACTTTTGTGGTGGGTCGGTTTTTCGTCGCTCTCGGCGCTCGGTCGGTATCGTCGTTGGTTTGCGATGTTTTTTCGAGCGATCGTTTGGACCGCGATTGTCTTTGCGATCGCGGGCGTCCAGATGGTGTGGGTCAGCGACAAGGTCACGGTGATGTATCTGTTGGATCAATCCGAGAGCATTCCGCTGGCCAAACGACAAGTAATGCTGGACTACGTGGTGCGAAACGTCAGTCGGCACCGCGATCGAACACGCGAAGACCGGGCGGGTATCGTCGTATTTGGTCGCGATGCCTCGATCGAGATCCCTCCGTTTGACGACGACATTCGATTGCGTCGGCTAGAAAGTTTGCTCGAACGAAGCGATGCGACCAATTTGGAGTCAGCGCTGAATCTGGCGCAGGCGTCGATGCCGGACGATACTTCGCGACGTATCGTGATCGTTACCGACGGCAATGAAAACTTGGGGCAAGCACAAAAGCTGGTTGCACGGTTGGCGGCGGCAGGCATTGGGATCGATGTCGTGCCGGTGATCTTAAATGCAAAGTCAGAACTGTTGGTCGAAAAGATTGACTTGCCAACGAACATCCGCAAAGGCCAGCCGTTTCCCGCGCAAGTCGTCATTCAGAACTACACCGACGGCGATGGTCAGAATTTTTCCAATGCAAAGCTGCGTGTGAAACAGATCGTCGGCGGCAACGAAACGCTGCTACTGGAGGAATCCGTCAAACTGGGCAAAGGCAAGACGGTGATTCCGATGCAACACACGATCGATCAACCGGCGCCATATATCTACAAGGCGGAGATTGTTCCGGATTCGGAGGACGACGATGGGCTTTATCAAAACAACAGCGCGACGGCGTACACCTACGTGCGTGGAAAGGGGCGTGTGCTGTTGATTGAGGATCCGAATCAGGAAGGTGATTTTGATCTGATGATCGACGCTTTGCGAGACGCGGACATCGAAGTTCAGCAGCAGTACACCAATCAATTGTTTGGGACGTTGGCCGAACTCCAAGCCTACGATGCTGTGATTTTGGCAGGAGTGCCTCGAGTGTCGGGCGACACTACCGACCAGATCACTTCGTTTTCGGACGAACAGATCGAAATGTTGGTCCGCAATACTCAGCAGCTTGGTGCCGGGCTGCTGATGATCGGTGGTCCCGAGGCGCTGGGAGCTGGCGGATGGACGGGAACAGAAATCGAAAAGGCGATGCCGGTCGATTTTAAGATCAAGAATACCAAGGTCGAAGCTGTCGGGGCTCTCGCACTGATCATGCATGCGAGCGAAATGGCGGACGGTAATCACTGGCAAAAAGTGATCGCAAGAGCGGCGATCGAACAGCTGGGACCAGCGGATCTAGGGGGAGTGCTGCATTGGTCGATGAGCGGCGATGAGTGGCTCTGGGGCGGCAAAAACGGCTTGTTGTCCGTCGGTCCCAATCGCAAAGCGATGTTGGCTGCGATTGGACGCATGACGCCCGGCGACATGCCTCAGTTTGACCCTGCGATGCGGATGGCGGCCGCCAGTTTGACGCGTGCTCCCGCTTCGGTCAAACACTGCATCATCATCAGCGACGGCGACCCCAGTGATCCGTCGCCTTCGACAATTGCGTCGTTTAAGAAAAACAATATCACGATCAGCACCGTCGCGGTCGCTTCGCACGGTTTGACGGAAAGCCGGCGTCTGCGCAATATCGCCCAAGCAACGGGCGGCAAGTACTACGCCGTTGCATCGGGGAAAGCCCTGCCGCGCATTTTTCAACGCGAAGCGCGTCGAGTTGCCAGGCCACTGGTCTTCGAACCGCCTGGTGGCGTCGTGCCATCGATTGTGTTTCCACACGCACTGCTGGAAGGCGTCGATCCAGTGCTTCCGCCGATCCGTGGGTTTGTGTTTACGCAAACCAAGGACAGTCCGTTGGCGCAAGTGCTGATTCAATCGCCTAAACCCGAGCAAGCCGAAAACGCCACGGTGCTGGCAGTCTGGCCTTACGGTTTGGGGCGGACGGCGGTTTTGACCACGGACGCTGGCGCTAGGTGGGCTGGACAATGGAACGATTGGGGCGGCTACGACAAGTTTTATAGCCAACTGGTGCGTTGGTTGATGCGTCCGACGGGTGACAATGGAAAGTTTTCGATTGCGACGCAGGTGCGTGATGGGGAAGTCCAAGTGGTGGTCAATGCGTTGGGCAAGGATGACAATTTTTTGAACTTCCTGGACATGAATGCTTCGGCACTGAATCCCGACCTGAAACCCGTCGCCCTGCGAATGCGTCAAGCCGCGCCAGGCCGATACGTGGGATCGTTTCCGGTGGATGGAACGGGCAGTTATTTTATCAATGTGTTGCCTGGTCCCGGTGCCGCTCCGTTGTCGACGGGCGTGACGGTTCCGTACAGCTCTGAATATCGAGTTCGGGAAACCAATCAGGCGCTGATCGACTCGCTGGCATCGGTGATACCCAAAGGCGGCGAAGCGGGGAGGGTGACGGTGCCTCTGGATGACAAAGCAACCGAAGAGTTGGTCGACACCAATTCGTTTCGTGGCGGGCTGGCTTTGGCACGAAGTATCCGAGACGCGTGGCCTTGGTTCGTACTGACAGGATGCTGTCTTTTCTTGGCCGACGTGATGGTGCGGCGCGTTGCGATCAATTTCAATTGGGTGGGAGTCGCGATGAAACGGCTTCGCGGTGACACCAGTGAGAATGACGCGGTCGTGACGGCCCGCTTGGATGCGTTGAAAAAGAACAAGGAGGCAGTCGACGAATCGCTTCAGCGGCGACGTGCGAGCGTACGTTTTGAGCCAACGGAAGTGGACCCGGATGCGGCCGAAATCGATTTGTCCAATCCGGCTTCGGCTCCGCGTTCCCAGCCGACTGCAGCATCCAAACCTGACTCTCAGCCTGACGGACCAAGCTATACCGAACGGCTGCTGGAAGCCAAGCGCCGGGCGAAGAAAAAGGATTAGAGTTTCTGGTCATCGGGCAGCAATCTGGACTCGCTGGACTAATTGCGGCACGGATAGGCATCGCGTACGATGTGTAAAGTGGGGCGTTTGGGAAGCATTCGAGATGTGCCTGAGCTGCGTTGCGATTGCTTTTATCATTCTGAAGATCGCCGTGGAGAACACGCTTTGAATCGTTGGCATCGACTGCTGAGCTGGCCCGGCAAAACGCGCAAAACGCCTCGCCAGTCGCCGTGCAAACCATTGTCTGCAATCGGGGCCCGGTTGTTGAAACCGATGCCCGCACCAAGACATGGTCGGCAACAATCAGCTTGGTCAGTGACGCCACTTGAGCCACGGATTCTACTCGCCGGCGACACCGCCACAGCGGTGGGCTCATTGCCCGTGATGCCTACGGATTCGCTAGTTGGCACCGAGGTGGATACGGAGCTGACAAGGCAAGGATCACAGGACAACTTGGCAAGTGCTTCCGGTCGGTCGATCGTGTTTATCGACTCAAGAATCGAAGATGCCGATGTGTTGTTGGCTGGCATGGACCAGGGGGCCGAATGGATCTTGGTCGATCGCCAGTCGGATGCCATCGAACAGATCACTCAGCATTTGCAACACCGGCGCAACGTGTCGGCCGTTCACTTGGTGTCGCATGGGCAGCGTGGTCAGCTGGTCATGGGGAACGGGGGCATCGATCAATCCAGTCTGCGTGCCGCATCCGATTCGATCCGGCAATGGAAGGCAAGTTTGACGCGAGACGCTGATATTTTGATCTATGGCTGCGACGCGGGTGCGGGCGAAACGGGACTTCGATTTGCAAAATCATTTGCCGCTCTGAGTGGCGCTGACGTGGCGATTTCGACCGACGTCACCGGCAACGATGAAGGGGCGGACTGGAACCTCGAGCTGCACATCGGACTGATCGATGCAAGCTTGGCGTTCAACGAAGCCGCTCGGCAAAGCTATGCAAAGACGATGGCGTCGGTGAAGACGATCGCATCAAAGTCGCTTCAAATTGATGATCCGGTCACAGATAATTTGGTGGGTGATCGTTTAGACGATTTTCTTGAAGCGGAGAGAACGACGAACGAAAACGTATTGCCCGCGGAGACTGCATTGGTCGATCAGGAGCCAGCAGTTGCCGTGGCGGAGACACTGACGACGGGCGTCAACTTTACGGAAGTGCTCGAGCCGATTGCTGCCGAGCCGATTGCTGCCGAGCAGGTTCCTGCCGAGCTTCCGCCACTGCCATTGCAACCTGCGGTGGACCCAACGACCGACACAACGCCGCAAACGGTCGAGCCAGTCCAAGACACCAAGCTTGACGTGCCGAAGGTAGCGATCTTGGAAGCTCTTGATCAATCAGTTGTTGAATTGATTCAGGTTGCTGATGAAACGCCTAACACACCGGCGATAACACGACCTGCGACCTCAGTTGGCGAAAGCTTGCCGGCAGAGGCCTCCATTTCAATGGACTCTGTCTCACTGCTTGGTAGTCCGGTGCAAATTGGCGGCGAAAGCGTCATTGTGGATTCGCCGCCAGCAATCCAGGCGGATCCTGTTGCGGAAACGATAGGCCAGGTTCAACCGCTGCGGCCATCGGGAGCAAGCGGGCCACCTGCGAACGTGCCAACTGCGAAATCGGCAAATGTGGTTTCGGTGACATTGCCTTCGGCGATTTCGTCGCTCAAGAACAGTACGTTTCAATCGATTCGATCTGCGTCCGTCAATGCTCCCAGCAATGCGTTTGATCTGCGAACGAGTTCGGCGACTCGATCATCCTTGTCAGCGTCCGCGACATCGGTCACGGACGCCAATGTTTCGGCGAGCGTCGTTCGCGGCGAGCGGGTGAGTGCCAGTCGAGTCGTTACCGAGGGTATTTCTGCCGAAGCCGGCACTGGCCAGAAGAGGACGGTTTCGGATCGTCGATCGTCGGTAGCGGAAATTCGCGAGATGCCGACGACGGTTGAAGTGATCTACGGCCGGGGAAACAAGCGTTCGTTGAAGGCGTTGCGATCCGAAAGCAAACTCGAACCCAGCCAAAAAGAAAGTGTGTCAGATGACGCCCTTAGTACAGGATCGAGAACTGTAAAGCTTAGCGACATCAATCAGCTTGCTGCAAAATCACCAAAAGCGGAACCGTTTGACGCGGCAGAGAGTGTCGGAGACAACGTCGTTGAGATCAGCGCGAATGATCAGCAGACGCATTCGGCACCCGATGGTGCCTGGGATGCCTGGGCGATTCGCAACTCGAACACACCGGGTCCAAACGCCGAAACCTATCGTCACATTGCGGTAAACTATTCCAACCCCATTCTCGTCGCCTCGCTCCAGGGCACGCGAGTGAACCAGGGGGGAATGGATCGATCGGTGCCTGATGGCACGGCATCGGATTCTGGTTCAAAGCTGCACCGTGAGGCTTTTTCGATCGAAAAAGAGGCTTCTGAAATGCAGTTCATTTTGAGTGAATCAGTGGCGCATGTTCGCAATGTCAACACCGCGGATCAGCTTGGTGCGGTAGAGTCGATCGGCGTGATCCGACCGGTCACTCAATTGGCCAATGATGCGGTGTCGGAACTGTTGACGGTGGAGAACACGGCTCAGTCCAGTTCGCGATGGCTAGAAGTTTTTGCAGAGCCGCAGACTTGGATAGCGACAGGTCGCTTTGACCGATCGGCTCTGCCGGTTTCGTCGGTGAGCTACCTGGATCCTGTCAGTGTTTACGCTGGTGACAGCAAGTGATTGCTGGCGCGAAGACAACGCAACGTTTGACGATGGGTTCTCAAGGAAATCGCGACGCACCTGTGAATTCCGTCGTCAAACATCTTGCTGGATTGCGGTCGCGTGGGTTTCTCTACAGCGTTGGCGTCGTTGTCAATCGAATCGTGCCTGCGAGTCTGTTTCGATTTCGCTTGTTTAGTGTTTACGAATTGGCGACCGATTGCCAATGGCAAGTGAAGTCCAGTGGCGATGTGAGGTCTAACGGCGATGCGAAAAATTGGAAATTGATTTGCTGCCGGAGCGACGAACAGATTCGCGAGGCCGAACAGTTGACATTCACCACGGTCAATCAAGACGATCCGTCGGCCCAGCACCAGACTCCGTGGGTTGTGCAAAGCGAACGCGATGAGATCTTTGTCGCTGGTATTTGGGTGACGCAAGGATCATTCGATGAAATTGATTTGGGGGTACGTCTGCTGTTGCCCGACGATTCGCGGTGGCTTTACTCGGCTTATGTCGACAAGGACTTTCGTCGCCGGGGCATCTATCGGTATCTGATTTCCAATGTGATTGATCGGGTGAGCGATGAAGATGCAGAACGCGCGCTGGTGTCGATTAATCCCACGAACCGAGCATCGATGGCGGCTCATCGAACGTTGCTGAAACGGAAGATTGGAACTTGTGTCGCGGTCAAGATGCTTTGTTTCTCGATGTGCATTTCGTCCCGTCCGCTGTCTCCTCGCATAGGGGTGACGCTCCAAAACAAACGGCGTCCGATCGGATTATGTTGCGCAGGTGTCAATAATGTGCAAAGGTAGTCTTTGATTTTTGTCGCGATGAATGTTTGTCGTTACGCCGGATGCTGATTCAGTTAAACTGCATCATCGCGTTTCTAGTCGGTCTTTGTGATGTTTTGTGTTCCTTTTTGTTGGTGTGATGGCATCGTCTGACTTTCCCAAATTGCAAAGTAGCGATGATTCGTCAGGACGAGAAAATCGTTGGGGCGATGCGAAATCATTGTGGCCTTCGTCGGCATCGCACAACAGCGTCGCACGCAACACGCAGGCTAGTCGTTCGCGCGCGAGGCGATTGGCACCTTGGATTGCCGGCACCGTGTCGCTTCTTTTGCTGTTGACGACGCTGCTGATTGGATGGCGTGTCAGAGAGTCGATGCGGCGTGTTAATCGCACGTCGATTGAGACGATCCGCAGTGCCAATGTGGCGATCATGGATCTTTGGCTGACCGCCAGAACCGATGATGTCTCCGTAGCTTTGTCGGATGCCAAAGTTCGATCGGCGTCGCTTGCTCTGTTGAACGCACACGGAAACCGTGGTGTTATCAATCCGTCCGATTTGCAGTCCAAGGATGCCCGTGACGCTACATCCCAGTTGGCGAGAATTGCGTTCGATCGACGAGATTATTTGGGCTGGTGTGTGATTGATTCCCGTGGAACGGTGCTCGCTTCGGACCATCCTGAATGGGTGGCCGTGCAGTTGCCCATTCCGCTCGATACGCAGGATCAAATCGATCGATCGATCACGACGGTCACCCGCCCGTTTGTGCCGCCGGTTTCGCTAGCGAAAAAGAAAACGAAGACAACGCCAGACGCTAATGCGAAGCAATCTAAGACCGGCAAATCATCTTCAAAAAAATCGCTAAGCGGCAACGCTCCCGTGATGTTGGCAATTGCTCCGATTAGCGAAGGCGTCCGATCGCTTGGAGCACTGGTGCTAATCATTGATCCACTGCAAAAATTCTGTGATCTGCTGCAGTCGGCTCGAATCGGCAAAAGTTGCGAAACGATTGCTTTTGATCGATCCGGTGTCCTGATCACACGCAGTCGTTTTGAATCACAGCTTCGTCAATCCGGTTTGCTTAGCAGTGACCGACGTGTCACGAGTGCATTGAATGTCCATTCGCGTGTCCCAAGTGATAGTCCGATCCCTTCAGGAACTCAGTCGCCGAAACTCTTGGCGCGGCAAATGGCGGAGTTGACACTGACCGAAGCTGCGGATCAGGCGACGCGAGGTGCTGCAGGATCGAACTTGACGGGTTACCTGGATTATCGAGGCGTCAATGTCATTGGAACTTGGTGCTGGGTTCCGAAATACAACTTCGGCGTCGTTACCAAAATGGACTACGAAGAGGCCTATGGGCCGATGCAGATTCTGCGAAATGCGTTCATCATGCTGCTAGGTGTCGTGGGCCTAGCCAGCATGGGGCTGTTTGCGTTGGTCGCGATCATCCGACGGTTCGCTGCCGATCAAACGCCAGTGCGACGTTTGGGGCAGTACGATTTGACCGAATCGCTCGGTCACGGAGGAATGGGACGAGTCTATCGGGGGCGGCACGAATCGCTCCGGCGCGACGTGGCGGTAAAGGTCCTGGAACCAACCGCGGTCAACCATCATTCGTTTGCCAGATTCGAGCGAGAGGTAAGGCTGACGGCCAAGTTGGGACATCCCAATACGATCGATATTTATGATTTTGGCCGTACTGACGATGGCACGTTTTTTTATGTGATGGAGTTCGTCGAAGGAATCTCGCTGGACGATTTGATTCGCGAAGACGGCTGGCAGAGTCCCGGTCGCGTGATCCATATCCTGACGCAAATATGCGGTTCGCTGAACGAAGCACACGAGCAGGGCATGGTTCATCGCGATATTAAGCCGGCCAATATCCTGCTTTCTTCGGGAGTCGGAGTTTGCGATCTCGTCAAAGTGCTGGACTTTGGGCTGGTGCGTGAAATTGACCACGACACATTGCAGTTGACCCAGAGTGCTTCGATCACCGGCACTCCACTTTACATGTCTCCCGAAGCGATTCGTGATGCGTCTACGGCCGACGCCCGAAGTGATATCTACAGTTTGGGTGCGGTCGGTTACCACTTGCTATGTGGACAGACGGTTTTTTCGGGAGAATTGGCGGCCGACGTGTGTGCCAAGCAACTGCACGAAATTCCTTTGCGTCCGTGCCAGCGCGCAGTCGGCACCAACCAACACGGCGTGAATTCCGACTTTCCCGACGACTTGCAAGACATCTTGATGAACTGTTTGCAAAAAGATCCTTTAGCGCGCCCCCAGTCGATGGCTGAATTGGCCGATGCTCTTGGGCAATGCCAAGATGCGTGCAACTGGAAAGCCTCGGACGCTCGATCTTGGTGGGAAACGCGTTTAAACCGGGCGATCGAAAGTCCCCGTGACTTGGCGAGTGATTTCGCAGACAATGCACCGTAGAGCAAGTGAAGACTTGGGGGCAAACTAGGTTCCTATACGACAACGTGGTAGCGATGTTCGGCCTGCGTCGAAATCAGGATGAAGAATCGATCGACTGGCCCAGTTTGCAATCGCTGCTGGAAGATGATGATCAACGCGCGATAGTCAAACGAGAATTTCCCGTCGAAGGGCGTGAGAGTTTTCTTTCGGCGATCCGCCGCATTGACGAAGAAACCGCCGCGAATGTCTTGGCGGCGGGACGTCAGTATCAGTCGGCCGCAAAATTGGTCGGATTTCCGACGCTGGCCATCGCCGGGATGCTGAATAGTGGCAAGACGAGTTTGGTGGCCACTTTCCTAAGTGAACAGGGGCGGAATCGAACTCTTCGTGGAGCCAGCAACGAAGAGGGCACACACCGATTCGTTCTGTGGCTTCCTCAAGCGTGGCGATCCGATACGGAACTTTGGGGGCTGTTGATGGCCGATCTCGGTGATGCGATCGGTATGCCGCCCGAGATGCTTTCGGAGATTCCGTCCGAAGCCCACGATCAATACAACAACCGCGTTGCTGATTCGGATTCGCTTTCGATCCCTTTGGTCGCGACTGATCCTGGTTTGGACGCCGCCGGCATAGGCTTGCTGGATTGCCCGGACATCGTTTCGGACGAAGCGTTTGGTTTGGGATCGCCGCAAGACCGACGGGAATTGCTGGGACGAGCCGCGACGTTTTGTTCCGCTTTTATTGTGGTGTCATCCGCTGAATCGTCACGTGATTCGACTTTGGGCGATTTGCTACGGATATCGGCCGATTTGATGCCGGGCATACCGCGATTGTTGGCCGTCAATAAAATTCGCCCGCGTCAAACACCCGATCAAGTCCTCGACACATTTGGTCCGTTGGCTCGCGGTCACGGAATCGAATCGGTTTTTGCGGCGTACGATTTTGATGTTCCGGCAAGCAAACCCTTTATCCCAACGGACGATGAAACGGTCGCGGCGCTGGAGCAAGATGACGATCCGCAGCCCGTTTTCTTTTCGATCGATTCGGACCCTGACAACAACCCGCCCGCAGCGATTAGCGAAGAACGTCTGTTGCGTGCTTTGCCCAAGCGTTTGGATCGTTCGGAGTCGTCTGACAAGTTTATTTTGGCGCGCGAACATTCGCTGCGGACGTATTTGTGGGAGTCGGCTTTTATGGCGATCGACCGCGACGCGGATCAGTCCATCCAAGCGACGGAAAAGGCTCGCAAGTGTTTGATGGATGCTTGCCTGGAGTTCTTTGCTCGGCGAGAGCCCGGTGGCAAAGTCATCGAACTCAGACTGCATCAATCGCAGCGAATCATCCGCCAGCTAACGGAGTCGTTTGCGTTGACGGCCCCGTGGTACGCTCGCTGGGGTGTTCGCATGAACGGTTGGTTGCAACGCGCGATGGGTGGGGCCAGCGATTTTATCAAGCAGCTGACACCGACCGCGATTGCTAAGCGGACCGCGGGCGAGATCAAGGACAAGTTTCGCCGCGGTGAATACGGCGGCTTGATGACGCCGGAGAGATTGCAGTCCGCCATCGATCGCTTTGGTGGTTCGACATCGTTGCCGCATTGGTTTGACCAGAATGGCCAAGTCAACAATCGTCTGCAGTGGGACGAAGCGGCCGAGGCAGCCGTGACACGGTATGAACGCGATGATTTTACAACGCTGGACCCGCGACGGCTGGACGATGCCGTTCGTCAGATGTGGGCGGAAGTGCCCATGCGAAAAAAGTTGGCTGCTGGGTTGACGCCGCTCGCCGCAATGCTGGCTGCGTTTGGCGGCGTGTTGATGATACCGTTTGACTTTGGATCGACAGCTGCGATCGCATCGGCATCGATCCCGGAGTTGTTTGCAGCGCTTGGTTTGACCACGCTCGCGACGATGTGGGCCGGTGGGCAGAATACACGCAACGTCGGCCAGCAAGCTGCTCGGCAACAGCTTGCTGATTTTCACGCCGTGCTGTGTGATACGTATGGAGTCGCCAGGCCGAAAGAAGCACAGACAATTGCTCTTTCGGATCTCAAGGAAAATTTGCCCAAGTCACAAATTCAGCGACGTGACGGAGTCGGGCCGGCACTCAGCGTGTATCGTGTGCGAGATGAGTTTCGTCAAGAATTGCAGCATCTTTTACCTCGTAGCGGACCCGTTGGCTCGTGAATTCAGATTCCACTTCCGAACGATCGTCCAGCGAACACGGTGCGACGCTTGGCGCACCGGGTGAGCGTTTTTTGCTGCGTGTAAGAAGCAGCGCGGTCAATGTTTTGGGCGAAAGCCAGACGGGGCGCCAAGTCCTGGATCTCTGCGACGAGCATGCCGAAGCGCGTGACATGATTTTGCAAGACCGCAGTCCCGGAGCAACGGTGGTCGCGGTGGTCGGAGCAACCGGGCAGGGCAAGTCTTGGCTGATTCGTCAAATGGTGCGTGATTCCACGGTCGCCAGCAGTATCCAAAGCGGGAACAATGCGGCCGAAGCCACAGAGAAATTGCACTGGGTCGGGCCAGTGCCACCAGTCGATTTGGACTCGCGTTACGAACAATATCTGCACTGCGAAGCTTCCAAAATGCAGTCGATCGGCGTGCGTTATTTGCTGGTCGATAGCCCCGGTGCAACTGATGATCGCCGGGCTATTTCAGCGGTCGCATCCCGTGCCCTGTCGCTTGCATCGGTGCTGTTGTTGGTCGTACGCCGCGATCAGTTGCGCAGCCAAGCGGTGGGCATGTTGGCAAAGGCTAGCGAAGGCACGGTCGTGATTCCGGTTGTCAATGCCGTACGCGAACGTGACGCGTCGCTGGATTCGGACATCGATGGTTTCATCGCACACATGCGACAAGTCGCTCCGACAAGCGCGATCGTCGCGCCGGTGATTTTAGACGATTTTGATGTCGGCGAACGAAGCGAGGAATCCATCGGGTCCATGGCCGCACGTACCGTTGCAGAACGACTGCAAGATGAGCTGGGCAATTCGTGGGAAGGTGATCGCCGCCGAAGCACTCGACTAGCCGCGCTGGATGGACGGTTTCGAGCCGCGCTGCATAACGTTCTCAGTGATCGCTTGCCGGGGCTAACCATTGCAGTGCGACGGCTACACGACGAAGCGACCAAGTTACCGGCCGAGGTCGCCGAAACGCTTGTCGGCAGCGGAGGTCCGTTGCGTGCTGCGGTCCGCTCGCGATTGCGACTCTCACTTCTGACAGACACGCCCGCAATTTGCTTTCCCTATCGTTCTCAACTTGGGTTGCTAAATCTGACGCATGGAGCGTGGGACCGAGTACTACTTTCTCTTTCGGGATCGCTGCCTTCGCTGGTGAGTGCGGTTTGGAGCAGCACCAAGAACTTGGCCAACACCGCGGGCGCTGAAGACGATGTCCGCGATGGACTTCGTCGCCGAAGTGCGGCGGCGGTTGCGGATCGCCTGGGACCGTTGGCCACTCGGTTTCGCGACGAATTGGCTCAATTGCGACATCAAGGCGTCAAGAATAATCTTCCGACAAGCGATGATTCGCGAAGCCAAGTCGCGTATTTGGCGGGCATCGATGCGTTGCAAGAAGAGTCGCAACGGATCTTCGATAGCGAGGTCGACCGTGAAGCCATGGCTCCGTCGGTGGTGTTGATTTGCGCGTTGCTGGGCACGGGGATCTTTTGGTTTCTGATGTCCGGTCCCGTAATCGCTTTGTATAGCCAGTACTTTGGAGCCAGCTTCAAAGCATTTCGAGAGCTGGGGGGAGAGTTGGAATCGTTTCCGCGCCCGGAGTTTTCCATGATCTTTACCAGTTTGTTGGTTTCGATTCTTCCGACTGCATTGTTCGCCATGCTGGTTCTGTCATTCTCGCAGCGTCGCGGGTGCGTGCTGAATGCTGAAAAACGAATTCGCGACCAACATCACGAGTCGATCATTCGGCTACAGCAAAACGGAGTGCTTCGGTTGCGATGGGATGACCCCCTGCTGACTGACGCAGAGTTTTTGGTTTCGGCTGGCACCGCTGATGCGGGAGACGGAGCATGAATTGTCTTGCCATGCTGATGGTCATTGCTGGGAGCTTTATTGCTCAGGCTGATAGTGTCGATTCCGAAGGCGGGTTTTTCGATATCCTGCTTAGCGGTGGTTTGGTGGGCATCCTGATTTTGCTGACGCTTTTTGCACTTAGCGTGGCTGCCGCGTATCTGGTTTTTGATCAAGTGATGTCGCTGCGTCGGAGCGAAGTTCTGCCCGATGGAGTAGCCGAAACAGTTCGCCAAGCTCTGCTGACGGCGAGAGTTCCGGAAGCCGACGCGGCTTGTCGACGCGAACCCAGCGTGCTGAGCGTGGTGCTTTTGGCAGGTTTGAGTGAATTGGATTTTGGCTGGCGTGAAGTCGAAAAGGCGGTCGAAGATTCGCTGGCCGAACAGTCCGCGCGATTGATGCGACGCATTGAGTACTTGTCCGTGATCGGCAATATCGCACCAATGGTTGGGTTGCTGGGAACGGTAACGGGAATGATCTTTGCTTTTCAACAAGTCGCCACGACGCGTGGTTCGGCCGGCGCTGGCGATTTAGCCGAAGGAATCTATCAGGCCCTCGTCACTACGGTGGGCGGTTTGGTTGTCGCGATTCCTTCGCTGGCGGCCTATGCGATTTGCCGTAATCGTGTCGACGCATTGGTTGCCGATGTGGCTTATCAAACACAACATGCACTGTTGCCAATCAAACGCCGCCCCGCTAATCGGACTCGCACACCCGGCGCCGCGCAGCCACCGGAGCTTAAGAAGCCGGGAAGTCAGAAGCTGGGAGCTCTGAATCCAGGACCGCAAAATGCTGGTCCCAAAAAGTCAGCTTCCAAAGAACAGAAGCCTCCTCGTCCGAATCCGCCTAAGCCACCCAGCGCTTAGCCGAAGTGATGAATTGGTTTTCCAAACATTTAGTGGCCCGTGGACGCCGCAAAGGATTGTTAAATGAAGCGAACGACCCAATGGATGATGATGTTTTTGGTGGCGGGATGGGCAGTGTTGCAAGCCGATGAACCCGCTGCCGATGACTCCCGCATCGCGATTCCCGAAACGATTCAGCCGATTCCCATGCAGCCCGATGCGGCTGGTAAGATTCAAGCTGCACTGGATGGTCAGCGGATCCAAACAGGCGATGGTGTGCTCGATGACGTGTTACAAATCGCTCGGCAACGCGGTAGCATCTTGGATGGCTCCTCTTTGGACGTCGATTTAGATAGTTCGCAAGAATCAGATCCGTCGGCAAAACACAGCAACCGCCCGTCTGGCAAACAATCGGCGGTGACAGAAGCCTGCCGCACTGCTGAATCGTTGCTTAAATCGGCACGGTTGTTGGAAAAGATGGCCACTTTGGACGATGATCAAGTCAACCTGATTCGGCAACTGCGGCGCCAGTCGCTTCGCCTTTTAAGTGAGCAAATCGCTACGGATGCGAAGTAGTCCGATACCCAACCAGTCGCGCTGCTGACTGAAACGATTTCATCCAGTTATGCCGCACCGAGACTATTGGTGTGCGATCCCAACCTCCTCTAAACCGTCTTTTACCGTCCGTTGACTAAGTTCGATTACAAACAACTCTTCCGTTCTCGCCGTGCACTTTCAGTCATGGCGCTGGTGATCGGATTGGTTGGCATCGTGGCAGCGGATTATTGGTCTGCCATTCCGGTGGATGCGGCGTCAAGTTTTGTCGGCCGGTCGGCGTGCATTGATTGCCATCAGCAGCAAGCGGCGGCGTTCGAAGGGTCTCACCACGATTTGGCGATGGACTTGGCGACCGACGCGACGGTTCTGGGTGATTTCGATGATGCTACGTTCGAACATGATGGATTAATCAACCGACTGTTTCGCGATGGCGACAAGTTCATGGTCCACACCGAAGGACCAAACGGCGAAATGGAAGACTTTCAAGTCAAGTATGTTTTCGGCGTCGATCCGCTTCAGCAGTACATGGTCGAATTTGATCGCACCGATGACATGCCGGACAACGAAATTGGACGCCTGCAAGTGCTTCGCATCAGCTGGGACACCACCAACAAACGCTGGTTCTATCTCCGTCCGCCCGATGTTCCTGAGAAACTGGAGCCGGATGATCCATTGCATTGGACAGGTACCATGCAGCGGTGGCAGACGATGTGTGCTGACTGCCATTCGACGGACCTAAAGCGAAACTTTGATGTCGCGACAGCAACGTATCACACCACGTTTTCGGAGATCGATGTCAGTTGCGAAGCTTGCCACGGACCGGGAAGCATGCACGTGGAACTGGCGAACAAGAAGTCGCTTTTTTGGGATCGCAACCACGGCTATGGACTCGCTCGGCTAAAGGGAGAGGATCCCGAACCACAGTTACAAGCATGCGCTCCGTGTCATAGTCGTCGTGGTGTGTTAGACAGCACTTTTCACGCTGGTGAGAAATTCCATGACTTCTTCTCGCTAGAGCTTCTGCAACCGCAGACTTACCACGACGATGGGCAAATCAAAGACGAGGTCTACGTCTACGGTTCGTTCATCCAGAGCAAGATGTATCACAAAGGGATTCGCTGCACGGATTGTCACGACCCGCACTCTTTGGAGCTGAAACATCCCGGCAACGAAACTTGCACGTCTTGCCACCAGCATGCCGCTGGCAAGTACGATGTGCCGTCGCACCATCACCATGCACCGGGGACCGCTGGTGCTATGTGCGTGAATTGTCACATGCCGCACACGACGTACATGGAAGTTGACCCGCGTCGGGATCATAGTTTGCGAGTTCCTCGCCCTGATCTGTCGGTCGCAATCGGTACGCCCAATGCTTGTTCGGGGTGTCATGTCACCGACCAATTAAAATCGTTTAGCGAAGAGACACGCAGCGAGTTTTCTGACAAAGATTATGCTTTCTGGCAGTTGGCTGCTGAGAGCGGTAATACGGAGATTGCCGATGCGATTCGCGCGACGGACCAGTGGTGTGAAGACGCTTGCCAAAAATGGTATGGCGAGAATCGAAAGACGCCGGATCACTTTGCCACGCCGCTGGCGAAATTCCGCAGCGGCGACCGTGGCGCCGTCGAGGAACTTTTGAAGACGGCGATCGCATCGACGGAGCTGGTTCCGGATATTGCAAAGGCGACTGCGATCAATGAGCTGGCAATGGCCGGTATCGGCGAAGCGTTGCCGGCGGCAAAGCAGTTGGTCAAGAACGCTGACGAACATCCCATGGTCCGCGCGGCCGCAATCAATGCGTTCTTGAACACCGGGCCGGCCACCGCGAAGAAGTTTTTGATGCCGATGTTGCAGGACAAGTCGCCGCTGGTCAGAGGAGCCGCTGCTCGAGTGTTGCTTTCGACGGCTTACCCCACGATGAATGCGTCGCAGCGTAGCCAAGTCGACATTGCACTGGAGGGAGTTAGGAAATCGATCATGGTGGCTTCGGATCGAGGCGGCGCCCACATGAACTGGGGCATGGTATGCGAACAGCAGGGGCGTTTAAACGATGCCGCAGAAGCGTACGAGACGGCGATGCGTTTGGAACCCAGTATGACTGGTCCAAGAACCAATCTGGCGTCGGTCATGGAACGTTCGATCCAGCAGGCGCCGCGAGAACTAATACCAAGTCTGAACGAACGCATCAAAGAGCTTCGATCCGAAGAGTTGGTGTTGCTCCAACGAGATGCGCGTTTGGCTCCCAGCAATCCGGACATCCAGTATCGCTACGGATTATCGCTTTACCTAAACGGAAAGAATCAGGAAGCACTTGAGTATTTGAAAAAGGCCGTATCGCTGGCACCCGAAAATCAACAGTTCCAGATGGCTCTGCGTTTGCTCAGCGAAAAGCTGGCCGAGTAGCCGATTTACGAACTATCGCGAGACATCGGTACGCGTTTGAACAGCGATGTCTTGTCTCAATCCAATTTCGACCTTCGTAAAAGATATACCTTTAATATGCTTCACGCAGTCATTATGGCAGGCGGTAGTGGCACCCGGTTTTGGCCCGCCAGTCGCAAGCTTCTTCCCAAGCAACTCCTTGCCCTTAGCGGTGATCGCACGATGATCCAATCCACGGCCGATCGGCTGGGAGATCTGGTGCCGGCATCTCGCCAGATGATCATCACCAATCAGATTTTGACCGACGCGATCAGCGATCAGTTACCTGAGATACCGGCAATCAACATCGTGGGCGAACCGTGCAAGCGTGACACGGCTCCGTGCGTTGGGCTTGCCGCAGCCATGATTGCCAAGAACGACCCAGACGGAATCATGGTGGTGATGCCATCGGATCACGTGATCAACGATCACCAGTCGTTTCGCGACGCGATTTCGGCTGGCGAAAAATTGGTCCAGGAAGACCCCACACGCATCGTGACGTTTGGGATCAAGCCGACTTATCCAGCCGAATCGTTTGGCTACGTACAGAGCAGCGATCCGATCGATGCCGCTGGAGTCAGTGCTTTTAAGGTCACGCAGTTTCGCGAAAAACCAGATCGCCAGACCGCAGAGAACTACGTCGCGGCTGGCAATTACTACTGGAACAGCGGGATCTTCTTGTGGAGAGCTTCGACAATCTTGGATGCATTAGCCAAACATGAACCGGACATGCATGCTCATTTGATCGCCATTGCCGACGCAATGAACACGGATGCCTTTGACGAGACGCTCGAACGTGAATTTTCGGCTATCAACGGAAAATCAATCGACTACGCCGTGATGGAGCACTACGACAACGTCGTCGTCATTGAAGCTCCCTTTCCTTGGGATGACGTTGGCAGTTGGCAAGCGTTGTCGCGTCTGCACGATGCTGATGAACACGGCAACACGGTCGTGGGGTCGCACATCGGGATCGATACCAAAGGAACGATTGTTCACACCAGCAATGATCACACCATTGTGACAATCGATTTAGAAGATCTGATTGTGGTGCACACGCCTGACGCGACGTTGGTCGCACCCAAGCATGCCGAGGAACGCGTCCGCGAAGCGGTTGCTGCGTTGCAGGCAAAGGGAATGGACGAAAAACTTTAGGCCGCTGGCATTTGCTCAGCCAAAAGCGGTGCAAAGCTGGATCGCCGAAATGTAGAAACAGGTTTAGCCGCCCAGTCGGCTGGCCTGGCTAGCCCCGTTTCGTAAGCAGGAGCGGCGCACTCGGGCTGGCAGTTATTTACGAGGCCCTGTTATTTACGGGGCTCAGTTATTTACGGGGTCCAGTGACGACACCGGTCTGGGCCTGGTTACGTAATGCGTCGGCGCGACGCACTACGTTTTCGCTGGGCTCAAATTCTTTCGGCACCAGTTGCACGTCGATGATTCGCTCATCGCGTATCTCGCCCGGCCAAAGCGTTTCGGAGACGAAATCCAGTCCTGGCCATTGATACCACGGTGGATTGAACTTTCGCCGGATCGTTTCGGTCCGGAAGCCTTCTTTGTCGATCCGCATTTCACGCGTGCCGTAGTACGTAAAACTGGACGCCGCCGGTGAAGTTCCGATGACTTGATTGTCGACCGAGACAGTTGCTCCGGGCGGATTGGTGCGCACCATCATCCGCCGCCGCACGCATCCCACGTTACAGAGAATCAGCAGGGCCAAAGTGCAGGAGCTGGCGCGAACAAGAATGGTAGAAGTACTCAATCCGATTCCGATGGTTGGCTGTGGGCGAAGGGCAAACGAATTGCTCGTTTCTGTTCGTAGCAATCCCATCGTGGTCAACGCCAGAGCGTTTTTGTTTTGCAGCCCAGAGAGTTGTGAAACCTGTCGGTTTCACGCGGTCGAACAGCCGAGGTGATCGCGGGGCGCAAAGAAAAAACGCAAAGCCTGATCAAGCAAGCTTCGCGTCTTTTGGTCAAAGTCGATTCATCGTCGTGCGAATCAGTTCACAGCAGCTAGTTCAGCTTCTGCGGCAGCAGCTTCGGCAGCGCGATCTTCTTCGATTTGCTTTTTGCTCCGGCGAGTCCGTTTGCGAGGCTTGGCAGCGCCCCACTCTTTGGTCATTGCCTCGAATACATCGGGCGATTCGTATCGGACAACGTTTTTGCCTTCGGGCATCGGGCCGATCAAGCCACGGAACACCGGCATACCCCGCAAGGCAAGGTCGGTGCTGCAATCGTCCGTGCCGACTTGGCAATGCGATTTCAGGAGCGGATCGGATGTGGGGTAGTCGCGGATCAATAGGGAGCCGTCGCTACTGCGAGTGACGATTCGGAACGTGTCTTTTCTAGTCATGGTGCCTCCGTAAGAGCAGGGCGCATGGGAGATTGGGAGGGGGAGGTGGTCCGGCATCGTCACGTGGCTGGATAGGTGCGGTAATTCCTATCAGCGTAGCGTCGTCTGTGTTGAACAAAACGACGACCGAATCCAGCTAACCGTCACGGAAGGTCAAGGAAGTAGAGTGCCGACGCAGGTCGCAGTGTGCCAGAAAGTGGAAGTGTCTTTCCGGCGACTGTGATGAAGGGAGATCTGCGTCGACACTCGAAACTTCGCTGCACCAATCCAGTCGGGGAGGGGAAGGTGGATTTGGTTGAAACAAACAGCGTTGGGATGTCGAACAGTAATAGTCATCGTCTGCCCTGTCGACAAAGTCGAGTAAAGAAGTTGGAGTCTGCGTAGAACGCAGATTGATCGCAACTGTTACAGAAGCTCACAAACGGCACATTCGGCACCAGTCAGATCGACGGAAACAGCCGACCACGCAGGACCAAATGCGTGCATAAATTTGCGAAGCATGACCGCGTTGGATCAAAACGTCATTGCAGAATCGACGCTGCAAGATCGCTGTTCAGGCGGTGAGAGACTTTCGATAGTACTTGCGGCCCGCTTGTTCAGGAGCAAACGTGCGTTGCATCTGGTCTTTGTGCTTGCGAAACCACTGCGAAACAATTTGCAAGGTATGAGGGTATGCCCCATGGCCTCGATCAAGTCGGTTGGACGCGAGGGCTTGCCAATGGGAAAGCGTGCTTTTTGCCGCAGCGTACTCTTGCGGATTCTTTGGCGCGGCCATTACCGCCGCGACTTCACCGCAATGAATTAAGTACCAAGTGTTGCAGCCGTCGTACCCGTTGACCGCATAGATAAACGTAAATTCGCGCCGCACTTTGGCCAAACGCTTTAGTTTGCGATGTACATATTCCAGCGATTTTTGAGTCAGTAGGGCGCGTGAAGCCAGTTCGTACTGTCGGTTGGCGGCCGCGTTTTCCATTTGCTCTCGAATCACCGTGAGCGGTTCGTCATTGAACCCGTCGACGTAGCTTTCAGCCGCGTTGACGATTTGGTCGTAATCGTTGCGGGTGCAGGCGGCGGCACACGGACCCAAACACGTGCCAACTTCTAAGCGAAGGCAGCCCGGTCGATGATCGATCTCGAAGAGCGACAGTTGCTCGGCGAAGTAAAACGTTTGCTTCTGGCTACAGTCCCGCAGCTTGAAAACCTTGTTCAAAGCATCAACCGCGTTTCGCATACGACTGGCGCCATAGAATGGACCTTCGATCGCGACGCAATTTTCAGGTGGGATCGCTGCCAAAAAGAAATAGGCAGCTGGCTGTCGCCCCAGACAGAGGTAAACAGGCCGCTGTCGTTTGGGGACGCCCTGAACATTCCAGCGTGGCGAGTACAGCCGGATCAACTGTTGTTCGCGAAGCAACGATGCAAATTCGCTGGGCTGTGTCTCCCACTGGATCGCGCGAGCGTTTTGAATGATCCGGCCGCCTTTTTCGTCCGAATTCGAATCGGCAAAGTAACTGAGCAATCGCGAACGCAGTGACTTACTTTTGCCGACGTAGATCAGTTGTCCTTTGCGGTCCAGCATGCCATAGACACCGGGCACTCTTGGACACGACTGCATCACATGGTCGCGAAGATCATTTGTTTTCAGAGCGCCTACGACTTCGACATTGCGCGCAGCAAACGGATTGAACGGATCGGCTCCGAACCCAAATTCTTTTTGGCCATGCCATTTTGCGTCCATGCGGACCCTCCCTGTGGCAAACGAATCCTTGGCGGCCCCTGGCCGCTGATAGTTGAACTGCCGGAATCAATTTCGACGGCGCATCCATTATGCCGCAAATCGGTCGCGGCACCAAATCGAATCAGACGCTAGCAATCACTAGGCTTGTTGCATTTCGCAGATTTTCAGTGCGTCCGCTGCGATCGCCGCGTCCAAGATTGCTGAGGGCTGACCGCTATCGACGCTGTGCGCGGCGGCGTCAATTTCCGCCACAAAAGCACTGACCGGGTCACCATCGCCTAGCTCTGGCCGCTCGACACTGCCGTCGGCGTTCATGATCGTGACGGGGATCGAATTGGTGGAACCGTCGGCGTAGGCAGCGAACTCGAACTGCACGGTCGCTTGTTCAAAGCTGACTTCGTATCCGTGTGTGAAACCGCGTGCGGGCGAATTTATGACGCCGCCGCCCGCTGACACAGCCACATCCGGCTGATCAAACTCAAACACGCTTTCGTAAAACATTGCGGTACCGTCTTTCTTGCGACTGACCGTATGGGCGGTCTTTGGCATTCCAAACAATAGGCGAATCAAGTGGGCGTCATGAACATGCAAATCCACCAACGGGCCCCCAACACGATTGGGATCATAAAAATCGGGAATCCAATCGGGTGGACTGATCGTGCGTTTGAAACGTCCAGCGACGGGTTTTCCCCATCGACCATCATTGGCGGCGTCGACCAAAAGTTTGAACTCGGGAATGAACGGCAAGATGTGGGCGACCATCAATCGGCCATCACTTCCCGCGTCCGCCAATTGACGCGAAGTCGCAGCGTCGAGTGCGAGTGGTTTTTCGCACAGAACTTTCTTTCCCGCAGCCAGGCACTTTTCGATCGCGTCGGGATGCAGACTGGGAGGCAGGCAGATGTCGATCAAATCGATACTGTCGTCTTGCAATAATTCATCGAGTGATTGACAAACGTTCAATTCGGAAACATCGATCTGTTCACCGGGAGGTCCAAAGTTACCCTTGATATCGGTCCAGTCGCCGCTGCGTTTGCTTTCGCTGCGACTGCAAAATCCAGCCAGTTCCGCCTGGCTACTGCGTTGGTACGCCAAATAGTGGATCCAGGACATGAATCCAACGCCGACAATTCCCGCCCGCATACAACTAATACCTTCAATGAGTGTGAAGCCGCTAAGTGCCCACAAGATAGCCGACACGCTGGCGTGTGGCACGGGGTTAGCGATTCAAACAGTGCGCGATGCGAGACCTTGGGTGGTTCGGGAACTGTTCTCCGCAAATAGTCGCTGCCAGATCGTTACCGTCCGTCGAACTGTCAGCGCGAACTCCTTGCGTCAAATGGTTATCGCTGAACACTTAGGTCAAATCCGTGCGTCAAATTAGCGCGCGATGCGTTAAGATTCAGGCTCTTGTGGAATGATACGCAAGGCCAAGGAAACTTTTTAAATAGGAACGACGATTTCGTGACTCATCCATATTCCCGTTTGCGGTTTGGGCCATCCGCCGGCTGTTTGATTGTCCTTTTTGCTCTTTCGAGCAATGTATGCTGTGGCGATCAGTGGCCTCAATGGCGCGGCGAAAGCGGTGACAACCACGCCGCGGCGGACGCCAAAGTTCCCCTGCGATGGGACTTTCAATCCGGGAGCAACATTCATTGGAAATTGAAAATACCCGGTCGCGGTCATTCGACACCCATCGTGACCGACGATGGTATTTTTATGACGACTGCCGATTCACAGAAAGAAACACAGTCGCTGATCAAAGTGGATCGGGAGACAGGGCTGGTCGTCGATCAATGGGTCGTTCATCGCAATACGCTGCCCGCCGCCATCCACGGCAATAATTCATACGCATCACCATCGCCCGCGTTCGATGGCGAACGAGTCATCGTTTCGTTTCACACTGACGATGCGATCTGGTTGACTGCCATGACGACCGAGGGCCGCGAGGCATGGAAGGTCAAGGTTTGTGATTTCAAACCGTCGCTGTTCCAGTTTGGCTATGGTGCCAGTCCGATCATCGAAGACGGATTGGTGATCGTCGCGGCTGAGTATGACGGAGCACAAAGTGGTTTGTACGCTCACGATAGTCGTACCGGAAAACAAGTTTGGAAAACCGCGCGACCCAAGAATCTAAATTTTGCGTCTCCGATCGTTTATTCTATCGCGGGTCAGCGTCAGATCTTGCTGGCGGGCGCTGGCATGATGACGGGATACGATGTTGCCACGGGGCGACGCCTTTGGAAAGTCGACACGACGACCGAAGCAATTTGCGGGACGGTCGTTCGCGATGGACGACGAGTCATCGTTAGCGGTGGAAATCCAAAGTCCGGTACATGGTGCGTGCTGGCAGACGGTTCGCAAAAACAGCTTTGGGAAAACAACGTCAAATGCTACGAACAATCGTTGTTGACGATTGATAACTACGTGTTTGCCTTTTCCGATTCGGGCGTGGCGTATTGTTTTCGGACCGCCGACGGAAAACAGATGTGGAAAGAACGTTTGTTCGGTGGCGGAATCAGTTCATCGCCGTATTTGGTCGGTGACCGCATCTACGTCGGCAGCGAGAAAGGTACGGTGTACGTGATCAAAGCGTCGCCCGACCGCTTTGAATTGCTCGCCGAGAATCCTACGGGCGAGTCGCTGTTTGCCACGCCTGTCGTGGTCGACGATCGAATGTACCTGCGAACCGCGACGGGATCGGGAAGCAAGCGACAAGAGTATCTAATCGCTATCGAAGCCAAGTAGATCGGCGCGAAATGAGCAATCCGTACGAACCTCCCAAAACCGAAAGCTTGCCGCTAGCCGGCAATGTGCCGACCGGATCGGTGCATTTCAAAGGTGGCTGGGCGGCTGTGCTGGCCATCGGTTTTGTCGCAGGCGCGTCGGCTATGTCGGTCTATTACGCATTCGATATTCCGGCGGAGTATCAGCCCAATCCCTTTTATGTGATTGCAGTTCTTTGGGCGTTGTCGTTGATCGCCTGCACGTTCCTGTTGCGCGGGATCGTGATTTCGCCGATGGGTAGGCTCCTGACTGCCTTGATCGCATTTCCAGTCGCTTATGCTCTGTATGTTCCGGTTTGTAGTTTCGGCACCATTCTGGTCAACGGTGGAAGCTACGACGCCGCTGCCTACCACGCGATCCCTGTATCAATCGTCAGCTTTACGTTGATCCTGTTTTTGATTTGCCGGATGATTCGATCCAGGATGATTCGACGAAACGCAATGCAGCAACTGAAATCATCCCGTCTTAACGATGCCGAATAAGTAATTCCATGAAGCCAACGCGACTACCACTCAGTACCGCCGCGATTGCCGCCATCGATCCGCGTCCGCGTGCGGATCACATCATGATCGGCACGACCGATTCGCTTTGTCCGGAATGCATGGAGGTCGTGCCAGCAAAGATCATCACGCGAGGTCGACGCGTGTACTTTCGAAAACGATGTCCGCAACACGGAACACGTGAAGATTTTGTTTGCAGTGATGCAACGTGGTGGGACCGCAACGAAGGTCACACGGCGTCGGTGCTACCGCTGGTACGTTCGACCACGACGTCGGCGAAAGGCTGTCCGCACGATTGTGGCCTTTGCGAAGAACACGAACAACATACTTGCATCGGTTTGGTTGAACTAACGGATCGCTGTAATCTGAATTGCCCGATGTGTTTTGCATCCAGTGGACCGGGCGGCAAAGACCATCCGCTCGACGACGTGATTGCTTCGCTGGATCGGCTGATCGAATGCGAAGGCCGTGCGGAAGTCTGTCAGCTTTCCGGTGGGGAACCAACCATTCATCCGGATTTTGAACGGATTGTTGACGAGGCGCTAGCGCGTCCAATCGACTACGTCATGATCAACACCAATGGCATTCGGTTGGCTAAAGATCCTGAGCTTGTCCAGCGATTGGCAAAGAATCTTGATCGAGTCGAAATCTATTTCCAGTGGGATGGAGCTAGCCGAAGCGACGTGATGCGAATCCGCGGCGAAGATTTGATCGATATCAAACGCCGCGCACTAGACCGTTTGGGCGAAGCAGGCCTGAATGTCACGTTGGTATCCACTTTGGCTGCTCCGTTAGACGACAGTTTTTATCGTGATCTATGGGCCGAAACTCTCTCTCGGCCCAACATCACCGGACTCAGTCTGCAACCAGCGACGTACAGCGGGCGCCACATGCTGCCCAGCGATTTGGAGGATCGGATTACGTTTCCAGACGTGATTCATGGACTGGCTAACGCAAGCAACGGTGATGTCAGCAGCGAAGATTTTTCGCCGTTGCCGTGTGCTCATCCCAACTGTCATCAAATCATGCTGGCTGCGCGTGACGGAAACAAGATCGCACCGCTGAATCGTGCCGCGCCAGTTGCAGAAAACCTGGATCTCATTGCAGGTGGAATCAGTTTTACTCCCGAGCGATCCAAACAACTTGTGCAGTTGTTTTTGGAACGCATGTCGCACTGCGGGAGTGATTGTGGTTGCCATGATGTCGTGGGCATCGGCGCCGCCGCCAAAAAAGCTGATGTTTCGTCAGGTCCCGACGCAGCTTTGGATAAGTTTTTTGCACGTGTATTGACTGGAGAAGCGACGGCGCGTGATTTGATTCGCGTGACGATCACTAGTTTTTTGGACGCGTATAACTTTGATGTTCGCCAACTAATGAAGTGCTGCACTCATCATGTGCTGCCTAGCGGGCACATGGTCCCGTTCTGTGCGTACAACACGCTGTACCGGCCGGGCCATTTGAAGTTGCCTGACATCGTCCCAAATTTACGTTCCGCCAAACGCTGATGTTGGGCTCCCGAATCGCATATACGCTCTGCATGATCGCGGCGACGGTGGTTGCTGGATTGCTGCTGCGTCGTCGGCAGACAGGACTGTTCCTACCGCCCTTGCAGCGGTGGGGAATCGCGATTGGTGGTTTGATTGGGGCGACGTTCGCTGCCAAAATTCCGTTCATTCTGTCAGTCGATCCCGACACCAGCTTGTTGGCAGCTTGGCTGAGCGACGGCAAAACCATTCTTTGGGGGCTGACCGGCGGTTACATCGGCGTTGAGCTGGCTAAGTGGTCTTTGCTGGTCAAGAAATCGACCGGCGACACCTTCGTCGTGCCGGTTGCGATTGCGATTGCGATTGGGCGTGTCGGCTGTCTGTTGTTTGGTTGTTGCTACGGAGTGCCGACCGACCAAAGCTGGGGCATCGCGTTTGTGACCGCGCCCGATGGTGGCGACCTGTTAAGGCATCCCACTCAAATCTACGAAATCGTTTTTCATCTCTCATTTGCATTGATCGCGTGGGCTTCGATCAATCGGGGCTCAATCGATCCCACTTCGACAAATCAGGGTGGCGGTCAGTCACTGACGAAAGGCAACTGGATGCCGATTTATCTGATCAGCTATGCCGCATTTCGATTTGCGACCGAATACATTCGTCCAGAGATCCGGTTGGCTGCGGGGCTGACGTTGTACCAATGGAGCGCAATGGTGATTGCTGCGGGATTTTCCGCCCTTCTTGTGGCACGGTATCGATCCCGGCATGCGACTGATTATCATCTCGGCAGTTAAACGTCGTTTGATTCCGTATCCTGTTTCCTTTGCTGATCGATCCATGAGTCGCAAGATCCCAGTCGAATCCATTTTTGCATTTCTGTCTTCCTTGGCACTGGGGCTGATCGTTAACGTTCTGCCGGTTAACACCGCATTGAGCCAAGAGATCGATATTAAGTCGTTGTTAACAGGTGGTGCCAAAATTGACATCGAAAACGATCCGGACGAAATGCGGCGGTTGCAGTCCGCTGCCATGGTTAATCAGAACGCGGAATTTGGTCGCTGGGGGCATCTCAAAGACAAGTACAGCACGTGGGTCAATCACAGCAACCGGCTGATCCCGATGTACACGTTCGGATTGCAGTTGGATGCACTTCGACAGGAAGGCAGCGCGTACACCAGTGGTGATTCACTTGCGAAATTGTACGGAGTGGTTCCCGAAGCGACGGTCAACTCCGAAGCCGAGCATTTTGACCAGACTGACATCTATCGCCTGCAAGTTGCGGTCGCCCAAGCGGGCTACAAACACATCATTGTGATGGTGTTTGATGGAATGGACTGGCAAACCACTCAAGCGGCGGCGGCCTACAAAAATGGCAAGGTGCTGTACCAAGAAGGTCGCGGCAAAGGACTGGCATTCCAAGACTACCGCGGCGTGAAAACAGACTTCGGGCTCGTTTGCACCAGTGCAAAACTGTCCGCGGCGAAGACCGACGTCAATTCACAAACCGTCTTGAGTGCCAACGACCAATCGACGGGCGGTTACGACATCAATCTCGGAGGGGCCAATCCATGGTCCGAACGTGGTGATCATAATTATCTAATGGGCCTAGATCGGAAGGTGCCGCACACCGTCACCGACTCTGCAGCCTCGGCATCCAGTTTGTTTTCAGGCATCAAGACGTACAACGGATCGATTAACTATTCTGCGGACGGGAAAAAGAAGCTCTCGATTGCACGCCAACTTCAACGCGATCATGGCTTTCGAGTTGGCGCGGTGACAAGTGTTCCGATTAGTCACGCGACCATTGCAGGAGCGTATGCCAACAACGTGACTCGAAAAGACTACCAAGACATCACGCGAGACTTGTTGGGTTTGCCGTCATCGTCGCATCGGCGTGATCCCTTGCCGGGGATGGACGTTTTAATTGGGGGCGGCTGGGGCGAAGAAGCAGAACAAGACAAGTATCAAGGCGACAATTACTTGGCCGGCAATAAGTACCTCCACGATGAAGATCTAAAGCGACTTGATGTGGCTGGCGGCGGCGACTACGTCGTCGCGCAACGTCAGTCGGGCGTCGCTGGACGCAAAGGTTTGTTGGCAGCGGCAAATAAAGCGGCCGAACAAGACAAACGCCTGCTGGGATTTTACGGAGTTGGTGCGGGACATTTGCCTTTCCAGACAGCCGACGGGCAATTCGATCCAACGATTGATGCCAAGGGCACGGAAGAATATTCGGCCGATGATGTCGCAGAAAACCCAACGCTGGCGGACATGACCGATGCGGCGTTGACGGTTTTAGAAGATTCGCCCAACGGGTTTTGGCTGTTGGTCGAAGCAGGTGACGTTGACTGGGCCAATCACGCCAACAATATCGATAGTAGTATCGGCGCTGTGCTGAGCGGCGAAGCGGCGTTTAATCGGATTGTGAAATGGGTCGAATCAAAAGACGCTTGGGGAGAAACCGCTCTGATCGTCACGGCTGATCACGGACACTACTTTGTCATGCAAGACCCAGAAGTCATTGCCAACGCGGGACGGATCAACCAATTCAAGGCGGATCAACCCACTGGCGAAACGCGTAAAGAAGTGCCCCCTAAGTAGTGAGGCCGCTGCGAGCCGAACGCTAGGTCCTATGCTTGCGTAATTCTTAAGCAAACAAGCTGGCGTGGGCGCCGGCAAAATGATACGATTCACATGTCGTCGCACACCGGCGGGTGGGTCAGATACCCGATCGCCGGCGTGTGACATGGTAGTTATTTTTAGTATCGTGTCACGCTGCTTGCTGATTTGTTCTCCGCCCAGATTCTGTCTCACTGCATCGACTAAATCGAGCGTTTTGATACGCTGATTTGCTTGAGTCCTTGTTGTGTCTATTCAAAGCGACAAATTTGCATTGGTTGTGATGTGCCGCCCTCATGAAAGTGGTCGCACGCGTGGAATCACCAGAACCTCAAGGTCATCCGCCGCCTCCCGGCCATGATCGTCAAACTGAAATTCGACTGATCGATGATGTCGATGGCGTTGACGGAAGCGATCAAGCTTCCAAGATCGTCCGTTGCCAACAGCTGATCGATTATGAATTTGAAGACAAGTCACTGCTCTTGTCTGCGCTCACGCATGCTTCGGGTGCGTCCAATCGTCTAGCCAGCAACGAGCGGCTGGAATTTCTTGGCGACGCCGTCCTGGGGCTGACCGTTTGCCATTGGCTTTTTGAGGCTTATCCCGAATACAGCGAAGGCGATCTTACAAAGATCAAATCGGCTGTGGTTAGTCGCAGAGCATGCGGCAAAATCGCTTGCCAATTGGGACTCGATACTTGTCTGATCGTGGGCCGCGGTGTCACTCGCAATCGCAGTTTTCCTCGATCACTAGTTTCCGATGTATTCGAATCGGTCGTTGCTGCGATGTATTTGGACGGCGGTGCCGAGATCGTCCGCGAGCGACTGAAAAGCTGGTTGGCCGAAGAAGTGCAGATCGCGGTTGCGAGCCAGGGATCGAACAATTTTAAATCGTCACTGCAACAACATGCCCAGCGCGAACTAGGCAGCACTCCGATCTATCGACTCAAGCAAGAATCGGGCCCCGACCACCGCAAGTCGTTCATGATCTGCGCTGTCATTGGCGAACGAGAATTTGCAGCCGCCTGGGGCGACAATAAAAAAGATGCGGAACAAAGAGCCGCTGCCAACGCCTTGGCCGAACTGACGGAGGAGGAGCTTCCCTATCCTCCGCCAAGCTACGCCGACGAAAACAACGCGGGTTTGTAGACCTGGCGACATCGACTCGTGTGATGCAATGAATCGGACGCCAGATAAATCGCTTCGCTTAAGACAGTGCTGCCTTCGCGATCGCTTCTTCAGCGGCCGTCAAGCACTGCTGAATATCGTCGATCGGATTGTCGGGATTGGCTTCGTATTCTAGCGAGACGGCTCCATCGGCTGGGAAGTTGACTTTGCGGAGCGTTTTGAACAGCGCGACCAAATCCAAAAAGCCCTGTCCGATCACGACATTACGCGACTTCTTTTCCTGCTTCTCTTCGTCTTTGATATGCAGTCCAAAAACGCGTTTGCCTAGCCGACTGACAGCTTCGATCGGGTCTTCTTTACTGCGAATGAAATGTCCCGTGTCGACACAGGCTCCGATACGCGGGTCGTGCCCTTTGACCGCCTGAACGACCTCGTCGATTTTGTCGTAAGACGAACCCGGGCCATGATTGTGAATCGCGACGCGAACGTCGTACTCTGCTACCAGTTTATCCAAGCTGTCAAAGGCATCGGGCGTTGGGTTGCAGGTGATGTTCTTAAGCCCCGCTCGTTTGGCGAATTCAAACACCTTGCGGTTTGCTTCGTGGTCAGCCGAAAACTTGTTCACGCCATGCGAGCTCATCGTCACGCCGGCTCGGGAAAGCGATGTCTGCAACTCTGCCAGCTGTTCCTTGGTCGAATCGATGGACACATGCTTGCTGTAAAATTCCACAAAGTGAATGCCCAGACCCTGCATGTGGCGAATCGCTTCGTCGACGTCGTACTTTCGCAGCGAAAAACTTTGGATACCAATGGGCCATCCGCCAAATCGATCGACTGTTTGCGCTGCAGCCAGGCGAGTTACTGGGGACGGCAAAACAGTCAGAGAAGTGACCGCAGCAGCACGTGCAAGAAACGTTCGACGTGAATGCGAGATAGACATAGCGCAGGCCATAGGGAGGACGGAATGTTTTTGCGACATCGATGAATTGTACTTCATCCAACGACTCGAAAGCCTCCCCGACGTCGATCCGGCAGTGTAGAATTTTGGAGTCGCTTCCGAAACATACGCTCAGTCAGGTATCCAATGCTACGTTCCGTTTCCGCTTTACTTCTTACGGTCACTTTGGCTGTTTGTTCTGATTCGATCGCAACCGCCGACGGTGAAGAGGCATCCGTCGCAGCGAAGTCGACGGGAAAATGGGTCTCGCTTTTCAACGGCAAGGATCTGGAAGGATGGACGCCGAAAATTCGTTACCACAAAGTGGGCGACAATTTTGCCAATACGTTTCGCGTTGAAGACGGGATCATGAAGGTTCGCTACGACGGGTACGACGAGTTTAAGGAGACGTTCGGACACCTTTTCTACCAAGACAAGTTTTCTCACTACCGATTCCGTGTCGAGTATCGGTTCGTTGGCGAACAATGCAAAGGCGGTCCAGGATGGGCACTGCGAAATAGCGGCGTCATGGTTCACGGAGAAGATCCAGAGACGATGGCAAAAGACCAGGATTTTCCAATGTCAATCGAAGTGCAGTTGCTTGGTGGCGACGGAACAAACGATCGAACGACGTCCAATCTGTGCACGCCCGGGACAAATGTTGTCAAAGACGGAAAGCTTTTTTTGCCGCATTGCACCAGTTCGACGTCCAAGACCTATCACGGCGATCAATGGGTGACTGCCGAAATTGAGGTGCGCGGCAACGAGATCGTTAAGCACATCCTGGATGGCAAAACGGTTTTGCAATACACCAAGCCGCAGTTGGATGATCGTGAAGCCCACTCAAAGGAACTGATCAAGAAGAATGGTTCCGTTATGTTGAGTGAAGGCACGATTTCGCTGCAGTCCGAAGGTCACCCCGTTGATTTTCGTAAAGTCGAAATCATGGTTCTGAAGTAAGCGGCTTCGACAACTGTTCGCCGACAACTGTGTCGTCGGCCGCTGTGTCACTGGGGCTTGCTGCGATTTGGCGTTCGGCTTTTCCTTTTACGCCAAGACGTCTTTGACCACCTCTCCATGGACATTGGTTAACCGGCGTTCCAGTCCGTTGTGGTAGTAGGTGAGTCGTTCGTGATCGAGGCCCATCAGGTGCAGCAAAGTGGCGTTAAAGTCGTAGACGCTTGTTTCGTTCGCGACTGATTTAAAACCGAACTCGTCGCTCTCTCCGTAGCTAAATCCTTTTTTGACTCCCGCTCCGGTCATGAAGCAAGTGAACGCGTCAGGATTGTGATCCCGTCCGGTTCCGTTGGCTTGCAAAAACGGCATTCGCCCAAACTCGGTCGCCCACACCACCAACGTGTGTTCCAGCATCCCGCGTTGTTTTAAATCGGCGATCAATGCCGCAGTTGGCTGGTCCATGATTTCTGCTTGCATCGCGTGTGTTGTGGCGATGTTCGAATGCGAATCCCAGTTGGTAATGCCATTGCCGCCCGCTGGATCGCTGCCATTGAACAGCTGCACAATGCGAACCCCTTTTTCCAGCAAGCGTCGGGCAAGGATACAGTTGCGTGCGTAGTGACCGCGTAGTTCGCTGCCGCCTTCGACACCATAGGATTTCAATGTCGCAGCAGATTCACCGGCCAGATCCATGACATCGGGAACCGACGTCTGCATTTTTCCGGCCAATTCATAGCTAGCGATCCGCCCGGCCAAATTGGCGTCACCGGGGAACTGTGCCAGGTGCTTGGCATTGAGCCGCTTTAGCAGTTCGACTGTGCCGCGATCATCGCTGGGGCTTAGTCGTTCGGGGCGGTGCAAGTTATTGGGGGGATTCTTGGCGGTAAAATCCGTTCCCTGGAAAGCGGCTGGCAAGAATCCATTTCCAAAATTGTTTTTGCCGCTACGAGCCAACCCGCGTGGGTCATTGATCGCGACGAACGCAGGGAGTTCCTGGTTCTCAGTGCCCAGTGCATAGGTGACCCATGAACCGAACGATGGGAATCCTTCCATCGTAAAGCCAGTGTTCATAAAGTTCTCGCCCTGCGGGTGAGCACTGGTGGACGTGTTCATCGAATGGATGAAACAAAAGTCATCGACTTGATCGGCCAAGTGGGGTAACAGGTCGGAAACCATCTTGCCGGTCTGGCCTCGTGGTTTGAAATCCCAAAACGGCTTGGCGATATTGCCGGTGGGACCCTCGAATGTCACCGCCGGAATCCCAGGCGGTTTCTTGCCATCTAGTTTGTAGAGATCTGGTTTGTAGTCAAACGTATCGACGTGGCTGACCGCGCCGGGACAGTAGATCACCAGCACCTGTTTGGCAGGCATGTCGAAATGCGGCTTACGCGGCGCGTACGGATCGTTAGCATCGACGTCCGGTCGCAGCGGAGATTTTCCACTGGTCGTAACTGCGTCAGAAGCCAGTAGTCCATCGGAATCCAGCAAGCTGGCCAGCGCCAGTCCGGTGGTCGAAAGACCTGCGGTGCCCAGGAAACCGCGTCGGTCCAACAATCGACGACCCTTCTCAGAAATGTTTTCAGGATTTGTCATGATGAGTTCTCGTTAATTGAAAGCGGCTGTGTCGTTTGGTGATCCTGGTTAAGGCAAGAACGCAAATTCGTTTGTGTTGATCAGTGCGCGGCAAACCAGCGACAGATCATTGGCTTTGGCCAGTTCCAGGCATGCCGTGCGTTCGTCATCAGCAGGTTGGCGTCCGAGCAACAATTCAAAGCAGCGGTCAATCGACTTGGTTTCGTCTCCGCCGGAATCTTGGGTCGCACGTGCGGCGATAAGTTTTGACTGTTCCAGAACAAAGTCGCTGTTCATCAAGTTCAACGCCTGCAGCGGAGTAGTCGAAACAGGTCGCTTCGCACGGACTTGCCCACAGTCTGGGAAATCGAAGGCAGTAAAGATGCGATCATCAACGCGTCGCATTCGTTCCTGGTACAGCATGCGTCGCCAAGTCTGGGGGCCGTGGTTGTTGACGACTTCCCACTGGGCATACGTTTTCTTTTCGTTGTGAATCCGATAACTTCGGCCGCCCACGGAAGGATCAAGTGAATTGGACGCCAGCAAAATGGAGTCTCGAATGACTTCTGCCTCCACGCGTTTGGGCGGGAATCGCCACAACAAAGAGCCGCCTGCGTCAGCAAGCATTCCTTCTTTCGTGGGCTTTCCTGACTGGCGAAAGGCGTCGGACATGACCAGCAGGCGAATCATCGTTTTGGTGGACCACGGGTTTGCATCCTTGATGACGGTCGGCTGAATGAACTCGGCGGCCAGCCAATCCAGTAGCTCCGGATGCGAGGGCATCGCACCTGCAGTACCAAAATCGCTCGTCGTTGGTACGATTCCCGTTCCAAACAAGTGGTGCCAAATACGATTGGCCATCACACGTGACGTCAGCGGGTTGTCGGCCTTGCTTAACCAACGGGCAAACGCGGCACGGCGGGAAGGTCCTGGGGCGTCGGAGTCCAGCCCCAAGTCACCGCCAAAGATCGCCGGACCCGCCGGGGCAACTTCGTCACGCAAATTCTCAGGGCTACCGCGGTGCATTACGCGAGTGACGTCCGGTCGGACAAATCGACCAACGAAACTTGGACGCGGTCCTTCTTCAGCAAGCAAATCGATAGCACTTTGGATCCTGGTCAGAGCCTGTTTGCGCTGAGGGTGCTTTTTGTTCAAGTCTTTGTTGACGCTCCAGGTCCCCGTCCAAGGTTTCCATGAACCGTCTTCTTCCAGGACATCGACGTCGAATTCGTACCTGGGAAGATACGGTTTCTTGGTCAAGTAATCGGTGTCGTAGAAATACTCGCGATTGCTGCTCATTCGCAGTCGGTTGATATTCTGCGGCTGCGAAAAATCAAGCTGCACCCAGGCACGTTCTTTCTTGTCTTTGTCGAAACTGACTCGCCACGTCATGGTTCCAAACTCACCATCGATCAACCGGCCCACGGGATAGCGACCATCCACGCCGTCGGGCGAATTGCTAGATACTTCCGTGCCGGTGCGCGAGTGCGCCAGGTTCACGTCTTTCTTGTCGGGGCCGAAAACCTCCAGTTCGTCTAAGCCAACGTTGTGCATTTTGAAACGAATTCGCATCGACTTGGTCAGCTTCGGTGCAAAGTGCACTTCTCGGTACGCACCCCAGTTTTCTTCCCAGCCGCCGGTCCTACGAAGCGCCCAACGCTGCTGAGCAATTTGTTGCCACAGCTCCTTGCCTCGTTGCTTGCGCGGATGATCATCGGAAAATTCGGGGAACCGGCTGCCGAATTCGACTCCCTGAAAGACGCCTGTCATCGAGTAGTAATCGGAGATCGAGATGGGATCAAATTTGTGATTGTGGCAACGCGCACATCCGATGGTGACACCCATCATCGATGCTCCCACAGTCTGCATGATTTCGTCCATCCGATCAGCACGTGCTTGACGAATGGCCGTTGGTTCGCGGCCGACCGTCGCAGCTGGCACGTGCGGTCCAGCCACCAAAAAGCCTGTGGCTTCGCCAGCACCCATCGTGTCGCCGGCGATTTGTTCGCGAACAAACTGGTCGTACGGTTTGTCTTCATTAAACGCACGCGTAACGTAGTCGCGGTAGATCCACGCGTTCTTGCGATACAGATTGGCTTCGGAGCCGTTCGTTTCCGCCCAACGAATCACGTCCAGCCAGTGCTGCGCCCAACGTTCGCCGAAATGCGGTGATGCAAGCAAGCGATCCACCAATTGCGCATACGCTGCCTCGCAGTCTGCTTCGTAGGCCGTCAGGAAATCCGACGTTTCTTGATCGGTTGGCAGTAATCCGGTCAACAGGATCGAAACGCGTCGGATCAACGGCCGAGGCTTTGCGGCAGGCGAAAAATCCAGGTTTTCCTGGGCGAGCCGCTCTCGCAAAAATGCATCGACAGGATTGCTGTTGGATCCGTCGCCGGGCACGTCGGGACGCACGACCTTCTGAAACGACCAATGATCGGTTTCTTCTTCGTCGACCAAATCCATCTGTCCGGGCCAATTGGCACCCTCTTTGATCCAGCGAACCAGGACGTCGATTTGCTCGGCGGGAATCTTGTCCTCATCGGGAGGCATCGCCATCTCTTCGTCCACGTGGTTGACGCATTCGATCAGATAGCTCTTGTCGGGTTTGCCAGGCACGACCGCTGGCAGACCCGAATCGCCACCTCGTAGCATCTTGGGACGCATATCCAATCTCAGGCCCGATTCCTGTTCGTCTTCCCCATGGCAGTGCCAACAGTGCTCTTCCAGGATCGGAACCACATCGTTTTCAAAATCGATGTCGGCGGCCCGAGAATCAGTCGCCAATGACAGAGCAATCAGAGTTGTCAGTGCAAAAAGGTGATTTCGATTCATTTTGATGTCGCTAGTTTTTATTCGTAAACAGTCTGTGCCTGCGACGCTTAGCAATAGGCGATCATCGCTTGGCGGACGTTCAAGATGACGTTGAGGAATCGGGGTTGAATTGAATGCTGACGTGAAGTTCAAGCAAGCTTGGGCGACAAAACGCGCGAGCCTACAATGCGGCTTTCCAGCCAGCGTTTAGTTGCTGTGTCAGTGTTTTGACTAAGTCGATATTTTCGTCGGCGATGTTCTTTGTTTCACTAGGATCGGTTTGGTGATCGAACAGTTCGACGTAGACCGGGGCCGAGTCCATCTTGCGACGGTCGAGCCAAAGGACCAGTCGATAGCGATCAGTTCGCATTGCAAAACCGGTCAAGTGTTGTTCAAACAGTTCGCGGTCCCATTTGTCGCCTTGTTGTTGCTTGATGCGATTTTCAACTTCGCTGATCAAGGGGCCAAACCAAGTCTCGCGCATGGCGGGTGAAAGCGGGTTGGCCGCCCATTCGCGAAGCGCCGGATTGGGGTATTGGCTGAACGCCGCTTTCTTCCATTTTTGGTTGGGATCGTTAAGCAACGGAACAAAGCTGTGTCCTTCCAGGTGCTCCGGTTTGGCGACTCCGGCGAGGTCGCATAGTGTCGGAAAGATGTCAACCAGTTCGACCAACGAGTCCGTTTTGGCACCCCGCACTTTCATGTCGGGAGTCCAGATCATCAACGGTACACGCGTGCCAATTTCGTAGTTGGTTGCCTTTCCCCACACACCCATGTCGCCCAAGTGCCAGCCGTGGTCACCCCAAACGACGATGACGGTATTGTCGCGAACGCCGGCTGCTTCCAGGGCCTCGATCAGTTTGCCGATTTGTGCATCAACGTAACTAGTACTCGCTAGGTAGGCGTGTTTCAAGGTTCGCGACAGTTCGGGCCCCAGCGGTCCCGACTTGGGGATTCCCGAACGCGTTCGCAATTCAAACGAAGCGTGCAAGCCCATCGCCGCTCCGCCAGCGGGCGACGTGGTTTCGGTTGCCATCGGGATTGTGGCAGGATCGTAGAGATCCCAGTACTTGGCCGGCGAACACCAATTCAGGTGCGGGAGTTTGTAACCCATGCCCAGAAAGAATGGCTTGTCGCCGTCGGCAGCAAGTTCTTTGAGCGTCGCGATGGCAAGCTGAGTGTTGTAGCCGTCGACATACGTCGTGTCCGGCACGTCGGCTTTTTCGTACGCAGGACCGCTGGCCAATCCTCGTTTGGCAGCTTCACCGTATTTGGCGATCATCTTTTGACGGTCTTCGGTTTGGATCTTTTTGTTTTCGGGCAACGCAAACGTTCCGCCCGGTTTCTTCATACCCTTCACCGCTTTGACCGGACGACGACTCCACGAAACGCCTTCGTCGGTGTCGCCCTTGTGAAAAATCTTGCCGCAGTAGACCGTTTCGTAGCCATTAGCGATGAAGTGCTGCGGCAGAGTCAAAATGTCTGGTTGAAGCTCTCGGAGCGACACATAGTTATGAAACAATCCCGTCGTTTCGGGACGTGCCCCCGTCATCAGGCTCGCACGCGAAGGTCGGCAGATCGCTTGTTGGCAATAAGCACGGTTGAACAAAAGCCCATCGCCAGCCAGAGCATCCAAGTTCGGTGTTATCGCAATCGGCGAACCGTAGCATCCTAGTTCCGGACGCAGATCGTCGACTGCGATAAAAAGTACGTTCGGTTTCTCCGCAGCGTGCAGCCCGGTTGCACAAGCGACCAGTAGCACTGCAAACGATAGGAAAGGTTTCATGTTCATAAATGCTTGGATCGTTGATTCGTGTGACGAGAGGGGGATCAGCGAACGACTTCGATTTCGGCGCCAGACGTTGACAAGTAATTCTACTTTGGGGCGGCTCTTTTCTTAAACCAATCTTGGCGTTCTTTGCCTGACGCGATGTTGTCTTGGTTGGCATCAACTTCGGCAAAATTGGACTCTACTTTGTCTTGGTTCCAGGGCCAGCCGTTCGCGTCCCACTTTGCTTTTTCTTTCGCAAGGTACTGGGCCTTGGTCCAGTTGTTAGATGGAGCGTTTTGTTTTGGTTTGGTCCAAACCCTGACGTAGTCGACTGACATGTGCGTCGGGAATCCGTCGCCGGTTGTTTTGTCCGCGACAGCAACCCGCTCGCCATTTTCGTAGCCGACAAACGGATATCGTAAACCCAATGAAAGGGTGACGTGCATGGGCAAGTGCCAATACAAGTTTGGCTTTCTGGCAACCTCTTTGCCGTCGATGTACCATACGATCTCATTCGGCGTGTTTTCGACCGCATAAACGTGATAATCTTCGCGCGGATCCCAAGCCGAATCAAAATGGTTGGCACAAATGTCGGGGCGGTTTCCCGGACGCGCCCAGACTCTCTTTCCGTCTTGGATCAGCGTCGTATGCAAATTGCAGTCAATGCGATTTACCGGGAAGTGCTTCTTAGCATCAAAATCAAATTCGCTTTGCTGAAGTTCAACGATGTCGATTTCGGAATAGCCAACCACCTGCCCATCTTTGGCTTGATATCGATTCTGCGGACCAATGCTGTACAACCAAAACGAAGGGCAAGCCCCTGGATAACGCGAACAGCCCTTCAGCCGTGCTTCAAAATATCCGTAGGTGCTGGTCTTTTCGTTGCGCGCCATGCCGGACGTGTAGTGCAATTTTTGGTTGCCACGCTGATGATCGTGCTGGAGCAATTTTAAATGCATCGATCCGTCTTTTTGCACGACATTGTTCGGTTCCCAGCTCCAGACGCCGAAGTCCTTGGTGTCGATGTTCCACTTGTCCGTGTCGACCTTGTCGGTGTCGAATTCATCGGATTGTTCGCCTACGAATTCCCAGCCTGGGGCATTTACGTCGACCACGTTTCCGAATGCGGCAACTTCGACGGCTTCACTCGCAGGCGACATCGCACCGAACACTAATGCCATGCTAATCGTGGCAACGACCAGACGCGCGCAAGCCCTCTGTGGTTGGTTCGTAAAGAAGGCCACCGCGTCGAAATGCATCTTAGTATCCAAGTGGTTTACCATTCGTGTAAAGAGTTTCAATTTCAGCGTCATTCAAAGCGGCGTCGAAAACTGCAAGTTCATCAATTGCTCCATTCAGATTGCGAACCGCAAACCATGGCGTCTTGCGAAACGGCTGGCCCCAATTGCCAATCTCCGAAGGCCCAAGCTTCAGTCGGTCGATGAAGAACTTGTCCGGGATTGGTTCGCTACTATTTCGTTTGCCGTCGACATACTGAGTCACTTGGCGTTTGACGGGATCGTAGACCACGGCCAGATGAAACCACTTTCCACTTTGTGACGCGTCCCAAAATGGTTCGCTGTAGTAGACGCGAGCCAGCCCGGCCGAATCAACAAAACCCTGGTCCAATTTGCTGTAGTGGCGAGAACTCTGCGTGTCATCGACCATGACAGAAAACATCAGCCGTCCGTCATTTCGGATTTGCCAGTGCGGCTCTCCGGTTTCGTAACCGTCTGCCATTAGGATTGAATTGTAGACTTGATCAAGGCTGTCGAATTTTGCCCAGCAAGCGAATGTGAAAGCGGAAAATTCGTGATCGATCCGCATTCGCATTCGCGATCCCGGACGATCAAATTCCAGTCCCGATGTTCCGACGCCAAAACGTCCGTTCGTCCTGGCAACGGGGCCGATCAAGATTCCGTCAAGGCTGCGTCCCGTCCGAGCCGCATTGCTTACGGACCGATCCGAATCGCTTGCGGACATCGGAAAATAAGCTACCAGTCGCTCATCGTTTGCAAGAGTATTGACGCTGGATTGCCAATCAGCGATTCGCTGCGACGCGGCATCGGAGCGACGGTTGCGCAGATCATCCAGCGTGCTCAATGCGTCAAAATTGTCATCAATATCGGTGCCCTGCAGTATCCTTTGCTCGCCGGTTAGCAGGTGTTCTCCATCGTGCCGGCCACCACGCAATTCGACTTCACCGTCGATAACTTCGACCCGAATCCGATCGATGCCAACGTCCAACGCAAACTCGGTGCCCAGGTCGATGATTTCGCTTTCGAGTGTTTTGACGACGAATCCGCGAGCAGCAGGAGGCACGTTGGCACGCAAGCGACCTGCGATGACTTTGACGGACCAATCGGATTCGATTTCCAGTTCGGCGGGGCCTTCGATGATCAAGGTGGCGCCGCAAAAGAAATCGACTTCTGCTAATCCGGCTGCAAATTTCAGCGGCCCGTTGAGTATGACGTCGCCATCCCGATACGCGGTCGCGGACTTTGCCCACTCCAAATCGACCGACCGACGCAGTGTGGCGTGACCAGCGATGGTTTGTTCGTCGGGCAATGCCACCGTCGTGACACCGCTCTTATCGATGTTGGCAACCGTCACCTCACTCCCCAAGCCCAGGAGGTAACCGAGTAGGCCAACGGCGAACAAGGCCGCGGCGGCCAGTGTTAATCGGCGAAGGGATATTAAGGAGGACGACGAGTCCGCTTTTGTCGGGTTCTCGTCGGGTAGAAAGACCGAAATGTCCGGCTGCGAATCGATGCCATCCCTATACACCTGGCCGGGGTAAATCGCACACAAGGCTTCGTGGTTGTCCATCAACTCTTGGTAGCGTGCGACCGCTTCGGTTGATGTGCTCAGCAAGTCAGAAAGAGATGCTGCTTCGTTTTCGCTGAGTTTTCCGTCAATCATTTTTGATGTCAGGCGATCGAGTTCGTTGTTCCGATCAGATTTCATATTCCGGCTCCTGATTCAGGCCGATTCGCACACAGTCGGCTAATCGTTTCCTTGCTCGCGACAATTTCATGCCAATCGCATCGATGGATTTTGACAAGGCTAACGCAATTGGTTCGATCGCTTCGCCGTCACGATACCGGCGCTGAATCAAATCGCGTTCGTCGTCACGCAGACGCTCCAGACAGGATCGTAGAACCGGAATGCGATCGTCGACCGACTGAGACTCTTCGGCTGCCGTGCGGTCCAATAAGTCTGTGATTTGATCCGAAAAGACTAGACGCCCAGAGCGGTTCGATTTGCGCCACGACATGACTTGAAACTTGGCAATCGTAAACGCCCAAGCAGTAAAGCTTGAACCTTGTTGGAAATCGCCCAGCTTGCGGCACAGGACAAGATTCGTTCGCTGCAGCACTTCCAGCGTCTGCTCGCGGTCGGCTAGACGCTTGAGGATAAATCCGTACAGACGTGGCTGTATCGCAGCGATTTCGACCGCAAATTCCTCGGTTTGCGATAGTTCGTTCATGTCTTGGGATCCCGCCATGTTTAGTAGATAGCCGCCGATTCAAAACCTAACGCGAAAAGTGGTGAATACTTCGGAATTCCAATTTAGCGGAGATTCCAAGGGTGAATGAGCGATTCAGTTAGCGGTTTGGCCCGATTGTTTGCAGACAGATCGCGTTCATCGGCAACAACGGAGTTAGCCGGTGTTTCAGGGCGAACCACTACTCAAGGAGAACAGGTTTACTCAAGGAGAACAGGTTTGTATCAAGCCGAATGGCGCTAGCCATCCTGTCTTTGGCGCACCGGAGCACTCGCGCCGGGGATCTCGCGTTGGGCGGCTCGCGCCGTTCCGCCAATAGGTGCCCCAGTTACAGAAAGTGACTTGCCCTGGCCCGTGTTCGCCGACGCTTGATGTACGTCCATGCGTTGGGTAGCAAAAAGAGAAGCGAGATAGCGTGAACTTTCCAGCGCCAAAACACTGATAGCCCCAACGGTTGCTCGATGTGATGATCGCCAGCGTCAAACCAGGGACGGGCGACATGGGCGTAGCCGACGATAATGTCGCCCACCGGCAATATGCCGCCTACGTACTGCTTTGTGTCGCCAGATGTCCATGGCAACCCGACGACTTCGCCGGCCTGCGCGATTGCATGTGCTTGATTTGTATCGCCGTACATCTGCGCAGCCGCGATCGTCAACACCGTGCCGGAGATCGAACGTCCGAAGATCAAAGGCCCACTATCAACATCACCTTGGCCGGAAATACCTTTGGGGTATTCCAGCACACAGGGAATCCCAGCGAACGTCGCAAAGAACTGGTCGCGAAACCTCTGGTAATGTTGACGCCCGAGTACCGGATCGATGTCGGCCAGAAAACGCAAAATAATCACTTGCGAAGTCGCTCTGGCGACGCTGACATCGCGTCCGTCCGTCACGCTGCAGGTATGCGAAAACAGATTTGTCTCGGTATCCAGTCGCTCCAATGCATCGGCGAGCCACTTTTGGACAACCTGTGCGTAACGCTGTTCCTGCGTGATGCGATCGCAAGTGACAAGAGCGTGAATCGCAGGAAACGAATCACAGGGCCAAGCGTTTCCGCGATACGACTGTAGAAAGGGCGTCGCCGACGGCTCAAGAGCCGACGCAATGGCATCGCATTGCTTTCGCAGTTCCCCTAATTCAGCAGCGTAGTCCAAACGTTTTTGTTCACCGTCGGCCCGGCAAAGCAAGAGCGTTACTCCGGCTTGCAGATGAGCTGTCCAGGCACAGTAGAACATACCGTGACCAGGCGGCAGTCCGGTCGGGAAAGGTCCCGTGCCGGTCCTCGATCGAAGTGCCTGGGAAGCTCGCCGTGATTCGTCAATAGCTTGGTCCGTCAGCGATGGATCCCGCAGAGCCGCTTGGACCCAGGTCAGCCCGTGCAGAGCATGGCAAAAAAAGTAGCCTTCGGGGAAGTACTGCTGCATTCGTTCCGGTTCGCCAGAGTCGATGGCGATTCGATTGGCATTCAGCTGCGATACTAAGTCGATCGGTACCGTATGATTGTCCAGCGCAAGTGGCGATGGCGCACACAACCTGAGGTTGAAAAACAAGATCGCGATCAATACGAATCGCCAAATCCACTTCAATACAAAACCGATGCTCGGAAACTCCACGGTACTAAAAACACCCGTCAGTTCTTGGACGCAAAATTGGCAGCAAACAACGAAGCGATTCTACCTGAAGAGAGTGGTGTCCATCTCGGCTGGCTACGTGCAGCTGACTACAAACCGATTGATCGACAGAGTGGTTTGGAAAGCAACCCATTTGCCACCGTGACAAAACCGGGGGGCGAGATGCGATTCGTGACTCTGGCTGAGATACAATGTTTGCCCACAGCCGCACGGTCGGTATGTCGCGGATTAGCAAGTTTTTCGTTCTAGCACTTTGATCACAATGCAATTGTTCCCCACTCAATCGCCCTCCCATTGGTTCGCCAAGATGAAACTGAGCTGCATCCACGCATCGGCAATGGCTTGTTTAATGATTCCGCTTTTGGTGGCATCCAACGCAAACGGCTATGACGTCGTGATTTACGGCGGCACAAGTGCTGGGATCGTTGCGGGAGTTCAGGCTAAATCGATGGGCAAAACCGTTGTCGTGATCGAACCGACGCAGCGAGTTGGCGGTTTGACAACGGGCGGACTTGGTCAGACTGACATCGGGAACAAGCAAGTTATCGGTGGATTGTCGCGTCTTTTCTATGGACGCGTCGCAGCTCATTATGCCAAGCCGGACCATTGGAAATGGCAAGAAAGGTCTCAGTACCGAAGCGGCGGTCAATCCCGAACTGACAAGAGCGAGGCGGCGATGTGGACGTTCGAACCTTCTGCGGCGCTCAAAATTTATCGTGATTGGATTGCTGAAACCGGATTGGAAATCGTGAAGGGCGAACGACTGAATCGCGAATCCGGCATCGTCAAAGAAGACGCCAGTATCGTGTCGATCGAAATGGAAGCGGGACGCAAGTTCGTCGGCAAGATGTTTATCGACGCGACGTATGAAGGCGATTTGATGGCCGCCGCTGGCGTCAGCTACACGGTCGGCCGCGAAGCCAATTCGCAGTACGGCGAGACTCTCAATGGAGTGCAGACCCAAAGAGCGAGGCACCACAATTTTGTCGACGGAGTGGATCCGTTCCGAATTCAAGGCGACCCTCAAAGCGGACTGCTTCCCTTTATCGATCCCGACGGCCCGGGCGAAGAGCACGGCGCGGACAAGCGTGTCCAGGCGTACTGTTTTCGCATGTGCCTGACTGACCATCCAGAGAATCAAATTGCCTTTGACAAACCGTCTGGTTACGACGAAAGCTGGTATGAATTGCTGCTGCGAGATTTTGAAGCGGGTGCCACGGCGATTCCTTGGAGTAATTCAGGGATGCCCAATCGTAAGACTGATGTAAATAACAACAAAGGTTATTCGACGGATTTCATTGGCCAAAACTACGACTACCCCGACGCGAGCTATGAAGTTCGGCAGGCTATCGTCGCTCGGCATTTGCTTTACCAGCGAGGATTGATGTGGACACTGGCCAATCATCCACGGGTGCCCGCCCACGTCCGCAATGAAGTTTCGCGTTGGGGAATGTGCAAAGACGAATTCACCGACGGCAACGGCTGGCAACAGCAACTCTACATTCGTGAAGCCCGCCGGATGGTCAGCAGGTTTGTGATGACGCAACGACATTGTCAGCAAGTAGAGTCCGTCAGCGATTCAATCGGGATGGGGGCGTACACGATGGATTCGCACAACGTGCAGCGATATGTCACGGCCGACGGGAAGGTCAAAAACGAAGGCGATGTTCAAGTTGGCGGCTTCCCACCGTATCCAATTAGCTATCGATCGATCATTCCGAAAAGATCTGAAGCGGACAATCTGTTGGTGCCTGTTTGTCTATCGGCCAGTCACATGGCATTTGGTTCGATTCGGATGGAACCGGTTTTCATGGTGCTGGGGCAGTCTGCCGCAACCGCCGCGTGCCACGCCATCGACGACCAAGTGACGGTGCAAGCCGTCGATTACGAAAAGCTTCAAAGCCGATTGGCTGCCGATGGTCAGATCCTGCAGTATCAGTCTCCCGCCCGCCCGGCCAATACGATTGCAGTCGGCACGATCAAGGGAATCGTTGTCGATGATAGCCAAGCCATTTTGAAAGGCGACTGGCAGTCCGGCAATCTGGGCGGAGCGATCCATCAAGGCTATCGCCACGATTCAGCGGCGGGCGACGGGCGCGCCAAAGCGACGTTTCAAGCCAAGCTGCCACACCCCGGGAGGTATGAGGTGCAAGTCGCGTACACGCCGAATCCGAATCGTGCGACCAATACGCCCATCGACGTCACCCACTCGCTGGGCACCACACGGGTTGTGGTCAATCAACGGACGAAACCCGAGGTCGACAGACTGTTTTCGTCGGTTGGGCAGTACGCGTTTGGAAAGACAGGCGTCGTCACGATCGCAAACCAGGCGACCGACGGATACGTGATTATCGACGCCGTTCGATGGATACCATCAACGCGAAACTAGTTGCGAGTTAAGTCCCAAGCATCCAGCCAGACTGAATCGCCGCTGACCTGCATGTCGAAATCTTGCTCCAGTCGCTCGGCCATATCGGGCAAGTGACCTGCACCATAGAAAACCGATACGTTCGATTTGCCGGAATCCAATTGCTCTCGCAGTATTTTGAATGCTTTGACGTTGCGACCTTTGATCAACGTGTTGTCGCCGTTCTTGTCGTCCATTCCCGCCGTAACGACTTCGATATCAACAAGTTGTTTGGCCATGGTCTGTTTCATGCGGCGTGAACGATCGCTGCTGAATAGAGCGAACAGCAAACCTGTGTCGCCGCCCGTGGAAGCCTGCGATGCCAAACCAGCGCCCATCATTCGCGCGCCCATTTTCCAGATGCTGTCGCCACGTCGCTCCAGGTCTTTGCTGAATTCGTCGGGGCTCATGTCAGCGTGTTTGAAGTTTTCGGCCATGTAGTCGATCAATTCAAGTTGATACTCCAGATTCAACATGTCCTTCATGCCCGTCTGCATCGACGCCAAAAGCGAACGCCGTTTTTGCAGATCTTCGGGACGAATCCGCGTACCGTCGGGCGCCACCAATTCATAAAGCACCACGTCATACTTGGACAATCGGTTCTTTAGGTCCGCGTAGTACTCGCGTTGGCCGATGTGAACGACGCCGACCAGATCGACGACTTTTCCTGCGTAAGGAGTGCCGGGTTTTCCCTCATAGCGCACGATCGCCGTTTGCAGCGCCAAAGCTTTTCCGGTCGCGTTTTTGTGAACGCGAATGTAGAGCGTGTCGCTCTTTTTTGATTTGGCGTCTTTCGATGCGGGCTTGGTTGCAGCGGCCGGTTTGGTTTTGTCTTCGGCCGTTTGATCGGTTTCCGCCGAAAGAACTTCTGCAGCGGGGACTGGCGGAGCTTGCTCAGCAGCGGGCGGTTCGGCCACGGCTGTCTGGGCGAACAAAGATTGTGGGAGCAGGAATCCACCGATGGCAGCGAATAGTAAAAATGCGTAACGAATCACGGTCGTGTTTTCCTTCATTGGAAAAACGGGCTATTCCGAAAGCGTGCGTCGCGGCGGAAGGTGTCCCGATCTGTACGTCGTAAGGATAGCGCTTCGGTTAGTCGATGACAACTTGAGTGACCTGGATGCGAGCTACAAAACAACGGAGCCGCTAGCGATTCGCTATTGATCCAACGGCATTTGCGCCACGCAACACTTGGTCGTAGAAAGTGTTGACGAATAGCCGCTCGAATAGGGGACTGCAGAGATGCGAGCGCGATTACGCGGCCATAGAGAGTTGGCGCAGTAATCCTACCGAGGAATGGTATGGCGTAGATTGCCCGACTGGTTGCCCGCGCAGAGATAGATCGCGCGGAGATTGATATAGATTGCTGAATCAGTTTGCAGGCAACAAAATCAGCCCAGCATTGCTGCTAGGCTGGCTGCTGGGACGTTTGCGCTAGTGCATCCAGTCGCATGTCGGCGCGATCAACGATCGACCGCACCGATTCCCAGTTCCCATAAAGGTGCTCGATCCAATGAATCTGGCACACGTGATCAGTGTGAGGGCTACTGATCGGACGACGGTTCCGCTCCCTGACGCAACAGAGCGCGGGCGTCGGAAGTCTATTTGTCGCTGGGCGGCTGGACGTCTTTGGTCGCGCCCGCCCCGGTTTGCGTTGCACGCCGGTTTTCGCGTTGAATCGCGTCATACACCTCTTGACGGTGCACCGGGATGCTTTGGGGGGCTTCAATGCCCAGACGAACTTTATCACCACGGATGTCGACGATCGTAACTACGACGTCGTCGCCAATCATGATGCTTTCGTCGCGGTGTCGGGAAAGGACGAGCATGATGCCCTCAGGGTCATTCAAGATGTTATACGGATGAGATCTTCTCGCCGCCTCAGTCCGACCTTGGACGTGTTGGCTTTATCAAGAAGCTGCGGGGAGTACTGTCTCTCCCGCCCTCGACAAGGTTAATGATCGGCCCGGTTGCCAAACTTATTGACCAGTCAGCTCTTAGGTCGGTCCATGCGGATCATGCCGATTCGATGCAAGCAAACGATTGAGACCGTACGTGTAGTCTTGACCGAACCAAAACGGTGTTCCGGTCTTTTTCATGACTTTGCGTGCGGATAGCGAATGATGCTCGCGAATACCTCGCAAAACCATCGCAGCAGCAATTGATGCTGCTGCAGAGTGCCTTTGGTTTCGGTTTCGCAATTCGCTGACGACTCGTTTCGCTGCTCATTCGCAACTAACGTGCACGCGGGCGGCGAATCGCAAGCCAAACTAGGCGGCTCGGCGGACGAGATCCGCGACCGTTTGCTTGCGCTGAGACGATATCGACAGCGGTTGCTGGATCGGCTGCGAAGCGTCGGCGATGACTTGGCAACCAAGTCGTCGGCTAAGATTGACCAGAATCGGTGAGCGGAGGTTCGTGCTCAATTTGCCAACATGGCCCGATACCGTGGTCATTACGTACAGTTCAGCACCGGGTTTTAGATGCAAGCAACCCAGTTCGCGACGCGAGATACGCACACGATAGTCCGAAAAGAATGCCCGAGGGCTAATCAACGCGATGGCTCGATCGCCTCGCGATGCACTTTGCAGCCATGCGACGGACGGGTTTTCTTGGTCAGGAAGCAACGCCCAGTGACGCAATGATTCCATTCCGATCAAACCTTGCGGAAACAAGAACAGTTGGTCGGTTTGAAGCTGAAGTGTGCCGAATCGCTGAGTGTCGATACGCATGACCAAGGAATCCGCTTGAATAAATCGAGTGCGACGTAATCGTTAGCGTCGACGCAGGGATCAACAATGGTCCTAGCCCGTGTACGCTACACTTTCGTTATCGACGACAAGCACGCCGGAATCGACAAAATCGGCACAAGAGTTGACCGGAAAATCAAATTCGACTGATTGCCCCGTTTGCTTGATCACCGGAACGTTTGCTTGCTCACCGGAAGATCGCACGGTTGCTTGCATAAGAAGCCGCCGAGAGGTGCACCAATGCGTAGCCGTTTCGGTTCGATACCGGTTTACTTTCGATGCATGACCACTCTGCCACCTACCTTTATCCTTTCAAAGATTGATCCATGATTCTGATTGGCACCATGAATCTGACGCGGACCCGCGAGCGAGGCGATTTTTATTGCCCTACTTGCAGTAGTTCACAGACTTATCGCCTGCGCGCACGCCGTCCTTTTCTGACCCTGTATTTCATTCCGACCGTTCCTGTCGGTGGGGCCGAAGTGTTTGTGGACTGTGATGGTTGCCGCGATAACTGGGACGTTTCGGTTCTGGAACTTGACCGGGCTCATCACGAAGCCCAGCAAGAGGATCAGTTTCGCGACGAAGCGATGCGATCGGCCGTCTTGGTTGTTTTGGCGGACGGAACGACCAGCGAAAATGAAATCGCAACGCTCCAGCGAATCGCAATGCGTCTGTTGCAACGCGAAGCCGATCGCGAAGAACTGGGCCATCTGTGTTCGGTCGCCGTCGAAAACAAAATTTTGGCAAAGAACTACGTTTTGACCGTTTCGCGTCGATGGAGTCCCGAACAGCGTGCTCGAGCGCTGCAGGCGATGTTTTTGGCGGCCACAGCGGATGATGAAATGGGCGAACCGCAGATGAAGCTGCTTTCGGAGATGCGTGACGTATTGGAGATGTCGCCAAATGAGTACGAATCGGCCATCGAAGCCGCGTTAAGCTGGGATGAAGTTTGATTCGCAGTTTTTTAACCAATCGATAAGGGGCCGGCAGTCCACCTAAACCGCCCAAAACGCGGCTTTCTCACGGTTATCGATCGGGAACACGGCGGCATTGCTGTTCGCCGTCTTGGCTTAATGCGTCACATCTCTAAAATGGCCGTTTCACTCGCGGCTGCTCTGGCCCCGTGCTGCACAGGCGCTGTGTCGGCGATCGACAGATTATCTGTCCCAGCTTTTCAGGTTGCTTCGTGTTTCCAACGACTTTGGGTTTCCCAAGTTTCCGTGTTTGCTAAGTGTCCGTGTTTCCTAAGTCCCTGTCGTTAGCGACCGATGACTTGGGGGCGTCAACGTTACTCTCACCCCCTCATTATAATCGTGACCGACATGCCCGACCATCACTCACTGGATATCAAACGCGTTGCCATCCTGTTCGCTGGCGGTCCCGCGCCGGCTGCCAATGCAGTGATCTCAACAGCCGCGTTTTCGTTTCTCGAAGAAGGTTCGCAGGTTTTCGGGATCAAGCACGGCTACAGCCGCTTGGCCGAATACACCGCTGCCGGTCCGCTTCAAGAAGGCACCGATTACATCCGATTCACTCACGACAATCTGGCGCAAGCCCGCTGCAGTCGTGGCATCATGATCGGCACCGCGCGAACCAATCCCGGCAAATACGTCAGTGCGCCCGAACATTTGAAAGACCCGGAACTGGTCGCGCCGCTACGCCGAGTCTACGAAGGCCTTTGTTCGCTTGAAGTCGACGCTTTGATTTCGATCGGTGGCGACGACACGCTGAAAACAGCGAACAAGCTGAAAATGTTTCAAGACAACTTGCCCGCTGACGCGAGACGATTCCCCGTCGTTCACTTGCCCAAGACAATCGACAACGATTACTCCGGCATCGACTTTACGTTCGGATTCTTTACCGCCGTGGAAACGCTGGCCGAAGAGATCCGTAACCTTAACTACGACGCGGCTGCTAGTCGCGCTTACTTCTTGTGCGAAGCTATGGGCCGCAGCGCTGGCTGGTTGGCATACGGTGCCGCGATCGCAGGCGAAGCAAGCATGGTGCTGAGCGTCGAAGACGTGCAGGGCGCGTTGGCGGAAAAAGAAATCGTCAATGCCGAAACCGGCGAGTCGCGTAAAGTGATGGCGTTGGATCGCGTCGTCGATCGAATGGTCGACATGATGCTGGCTCGTGAACGCGAAGGTCGCGAGTATGGAACCATCGTGATCGCCGAAGGCATGGCAGAGTACTTGCCGGCAAAGTATCTCGAAGGTGTCAATCGTGACGACCACGGACACATCAACATTTCGACGATCAATTTGTGTGCCCTGATGTCGGGACTGATCGCAGATCGTTACACCGAACGCACCGGCAAGATCCGTAAGGTCAACGGTTTGCAACTCGGTTACGAATCTCGCTGTGCTCCGCCTCATGCCTACGACGTGATGCTCGGATCACAACTGGGGGTCGGAGCGTACCGTGCTTTGGTCGAAGAAAAACTCAACGGTGTTATGGTTTCGGTCGAAGGCCAGTTCAACCTTCGATACGTTCCGTTTGAACAGCTGGTTGATCCCGAAACGCTTGTCACCAAAGTTCGGTTCATCGAAACGGACAGCGATTTCCATCGGCTGGCTCGGTTCTTAGAAACCTGCATCGACGACTGATGCGAAGCCCACGTGGGTGGGGAGTCGAATTTGTTCGACTGCGAAAACCCGCTGCCGTAAGACGTCCTGCCGACAGGACTTTTCGCTGTGGTACACGAATAATCGCGTGCGGTGGAGGCATCAATTTCCAAGATGTCTTGCCGCAATTAGTGCATCGGTCAGTCTCGCGAGCCGGATGGTGCCGCGAACTGTCTGCTTGTGCCAGGCGTTTCCTTCGCGATTGGTACTGACCGCGTGAACAGCTGCCAGACGCCGACGATGTCCGAAGCGTGCGGGAGTGAAGCTGGTTGGCGTGGAGCTAGATGGCTTTGAACTTGGCGGGGGATCTCGTCGAAGGCGTTTTTGGTAGTCGGGGAATGTTCTATTTGCTCATGTGTCTTGTCTTTGAGATTGGAGCCGCAGAGACGCACCGGAGTGCGTCGGGAGATTTTTTTACGTCGCGGATGATGGTTCGCTTGCGGAGCGATGATCTGGTTTGAACCGATGCGTTACACTCACGCCATCGCTGAACCCATCTGACTCTAGCATTTGAAGAGACGTTCCATGGCCATTGAATTCCTGTGTAGCCAGTGCAAGCAAACGTTGTCCGTCGCAGACAACACCGCCGGCAAAAAAGCTCAGTGCCCCAACTGCAATTCGATTGTGCAGGTTCCCAGTGCTGGTGCAGCAAATCAGGGATCGGCAGCCGGGTCAGGTGGAACAATGGGGAGTGGTGCTGGCGGTGTGACGGGAGGAGGCGAAGATCCTGTGATGAATCCCTACGCATCGCCGGTTGAGACTTCCAATCTGAATCAAAGGGAGTTTGCGGGCACCTTACCGATCAATCCCCAACCGTTTGATCCTGGCAATTGTGTCTCGGTCGCTTGGAAATTGTTTCAGGCCAACGCGGGATTGTTGATTGGAGCCACGGTGGTGATCTTTGCCGTCAATTTTGGATTTGCCTTTCTTCAAACCATTCTGAACGAAGCTGTTGGAAACCAGGGAGCAGCCATGGCGCTCTTCGGTTTTGGAATCAGCATGATCGGCAATGCACTGCAAATGTGGCTGACGATCGGAATGTTTCGAATGTGCATTGCGATCGCTCGAAATCAACCGGTCGAGTTCAACATGCTGTTCAGCGGCGGTTCCAGCTTTTGGAGATACTTGGGAGCGTCGATCATTTTTGGTTTGGGAGTGGGGCTCGGCATGCTGCTGCTGATCGTTCCTGGAATCTATGTTGCCATCACTTACTGGCCAGCTTTGTTGTTGGTAATCGATCGTGAATCCGGAGTCTTTGAATCGTTTGAACAAGCCGGCGTCGTATCCAAAGGCAATCGCTTGAATTCATTGGTGTTGGCGATCTTTGCGATGTTGATCAGTTTGCTGGGCGTTCTGCTCTGTGGAATCGGCCTGCTTGTGACATCTCCGTTGGTCAATTTGATGGGTGCGGTCGCTTACCTGACCATGACAGGCCAATACCAAGGGCAGCAATCCGAACCCAACGCGTTCTAAGCCCGCAGATGGGCTGCATAGAGAAATGGGCGGCGACAAGATGAGGTGCACGTAGACTTTCTAAACGGATTCTGCGTAACTTCGTTGGTTTGCGACGGTTTCATCGGCACGCAGAAATGGATCCTGTTTCTTGCGTCCTTATCTAACCGTATTCCGGAGAACTGAGATGCGAAGAGCCTTGTTGAGTGCTGCCGCAATTGTGTTTGCTGTTTCGACGTCGTTTGCTGAAGACTGGCCTCGTTTCTTGGGATCCGGAGGCTCGGGCGTCAGCGCCGATTCGGAAGCCACGCCCTTGAAATGGAGCGACACCGAAAACATCAAGTGGAAGACCGATCTCCCTGGCAAAGGCGTCTCCAGTCCGATTGTCATCGGCGAACGAGTTTATGTGACCGCGTATAGCGGCTACGGCGTCGGTGGAACGGATGAAAAGATCGAAGATTTGAAACGGCACCTTGTTTGCGTCAACCGCGCCGACGGACAGGTGGTTTGGTCCAAAGCCGTCGAAGCGACTCTTCCCGAAGACCCCTACGAGGGCATGGGAGTGCCGGCTCATGGTTATGCCAGCCACACGCCAGTTAGTGACGGCAAGCATGTGTTTGTGTTCTTTGGCAAAACGGGCGTGCTCGCGTTTGACCTGGATGGCAACGAAATTTGGCGTAAGAGCGTCGGCAACGGTTCGGGCCGACAACGATGGGGTTCCGCATCCAGCCCGGTGTTGCACAAGGACCTGTTGATCGTCAATGCATCGGACGAAAGCGAATCGATGTTTGCGTTTGAAAAATCCACCGGCAAAGAAGTCTGGAAAATGCCTGCGGGGGATCTCGCGAGTACTTGGGGAACTCCGTTAATCGTTAATTCGGACGGACGCGACGACTTGGTGATCGGTGTGCCGGGCGAAGTGTGGGGACTGAACCCCGAAACAGGCAAACTACGCTGGTATTGTCGAGGCACTCAAGATTCTTCGTCTTCGGCCAGTTTGGCTCCGGGAGCCGACGGCGTCGTATTTGCAACGGGAGGTCGCGGTGGCGAGGCGGTCGCTGTCAAAGCTGGCGGCAAGGGCGATGTGAACGATACTCAGGTCATTTGGGACGGAAACATCGCCGGACGGTTCGCGACGCCTGTCTATCACGATGGCCACCTCTACAGTTTCTCGGGCGGCATCATGACCTGCTTTGAAACAGAGAACGGCAAGAAGGTCGAACAAAAGCGTTTGGCCGAAGGTAGCGATCGCGGCGGAAGACCTGGCGGAGGTGGAGGCGCGGGCGGCCCCGGCGGTGCAGGTGGTCCCGGAGGCGGGCCTCCCCGTGGCGATCAATCGGGTGGCGGATTCGGCGGAGGCCGAGGAGGCGGACGTGGTGGTGCAAGAGGCGGTGGTGGCGGAGGGATGCGAAACCTGGATTACGCTTCACCCGTGCTTGCCGATGGCAAACTGTACGTCACTTCCAGCAAAGGCACCTTCTTTGTGCTCTCGGCGACACCCGAAATGGAATTGCTGGCGACCAATACGATCACGGACGACACCGGTTTTGGCGGAACGCCAGCGGTTAGCAATGGCGAACTGTTTATTCGCTCCGGTGGCAAGCTTTATTGCATTGCAAAACCGAAATAGACGATCTGACCAGACTTGTTAGAATTCCATGGCGACGCACATCGTTGATGTGCGTCGCCATTTTTCTTGCGCCTCAATCGTCAAAGTGGATCGATCAACTTGTCTGTGTTAAATCGCTTGTACGCGAAAGCTGTTTTCTATCCCACCTTGGGTTGGAACTTGCTCTTAGGTCGCGTGTTGAAGGTGCGTCGCTGGTGGGATCGGATTGATCCGCACGTCATCGTCGGGGCGTATCCGTTTGCACGCGATGTCGAAGGGCTGTATGCCGAGGGCGTGCGAGGAATCGTGAACACTTGCGAAGAATACGCTGGACCGAAGGACGCCTACATCCAGCACGGAATCGAACAACTGCGAATTCCAACGACTGATTTTACGCATCCCCGTTTGAGAGATGTCCAGCTGGCCGTTGAGTTTACTGAACGACATGTCCAGAAAGGCGACACGGTCTACATTCACTGCAAAGCAGGCCGCGCCCGTAGCGCGACGGTGGCCATGTGCTGGCTGATGAAGTACCGCGGCATGACCATGGAGCAGGCTCAGCAAGAACTGCTCAAGGCACGCCCGCACGTCAATCCAAGGCTAACGACCCGGCCGGTAGTGCAAGAATTCGCCAAAACGATACGCAATTCACCGGATGAGTAATTCGCGGCGTTTGCTTCACGCCTGCGATGGGGCGAGAGCGTGAAGGTGGCCTACCGTCTGCGCCGGCCTTTCCCTTGGTCGATCTGTCCGTCGCCGTCGCGGTCTTCGCCGTAGGGAACCGCGCCTTCAAAATACACTCCTGCTTTGCGTCCCTTGGAAACATGCGTGGAGTAGACTTTTTTGGCAGTCGATTGGGCGTACTGTGTGTTGGCCGACTCAAGTGCCTGCAAGATCGTTTGGCGCGAAGCATCCAGTGGCAATTTCTGGATCACTTTGCCGGTCAGTCCAAATTCACCTGGGGCGATGATCGCGATGCCGGGTTCGTTGCTAAACGGATTGATCGCAGTTTTGGCCGCCCCGGACGAATCAAAGTCGAAATGGAAGCGACCAATGATGTTTGCGTGGTTGGCGATGGGTTTAAGTGATTCGCGCAGTTTGGCTTCGTCGGTTGGCGGGGCGTTGATCAACACAAGCACGCGTTGATCAGCAGACGCGACATTCAACGCTTGTCGAAAACTGTGGAAATCCTGAACGATTGATTCGGCCACGTCGGCTTTGGCAGGGTACTGCAATGCGTAGCGTTGCATTTGGTCGACCGACGACTGACGGCCAAAGACTTGTTGAGGACCACGATTGGCACGGGTAAGCCAGCGTTGGCCGTCGGGAGCAAGCAAACAGAAGACGCTGTTTTCGAATCGCCCATCCAAAAAGGTGCGTACGTATTTTTGATGCTCGGCGCTTTCGTAAGAATCTAATCGGATGCAAACAAAATCGCGGGTGGTGTCGATGAACTCTTTCGATGCGAACAGACCGTTCTGCGTGGCAGTGTAGCCAGGTCAGAACACGCCCGAGACACCATTGCACTGCGTTGCCGCGGCAACAAACATGATCGGTCGACCGCTTCGTTTGGCTTCCGCCTGTCCAGATTCCCAAGTCGTGTACCAAGCGATTCCAGGTTCGCCCAGGTCCAAACGCGACGCGCCCAGATTGTCCGGACGCGGTCCTTGAGCCGACAGGCCGGTGCAAGTGGCGATGGTAGCCAGAATACAGCCAATGATCGCTGGGGTCTTCTTCATGCTGGGGCAATGCTCAGAGGGAAAGAATCAGAAAAACGGGACCTTCAAGACATTGAACGGGAGCCGTGGCCACGCATCCACCGTGTTTCTTGGAAATAGCAACTCTTTCTGGTCGATTGGACTTCGGTTTCTTCGCATCGCAGTGCGTTCGGCCAAATCAGGGCAACAAGGTTTGCCCGCCGTCGACGGGCAGTAACTGTCCCGTTGTCATTCCTGTACCAAGAGCGAAAAAAATGACGGCATCGCAGATGTCATCCGGTGTTGATGCTTTGGGAATCGGATAGCCAGCGGTCATCTCGTCCAGGTCCCAGCTGGGGTTCCCCTCTTTGATCCACCGGCTGTCGATCGGTCCTGGGCATACAGCGTTGACGCGGACTTTGGGAGCCATGACGCGTGCCAGTGATTTTGTCATCGTGTTCAGACCGCCTTTCGTGGCACAGTAGGCAATCGATGATCCGCTCCCCGTGATCCCCGCAACGCTACTGATGTTGACCACGCTTCCGCCGTCTCCAGCTTGCAGCAGATCAGCGGCAGCTCGCGTTACAAAAAACGGACCCTTCAGATTGACGTCCAGCATTCGGTCCCACATCAATTCGTTTAGCTTTTCCAATTCGCTGTGCGGCACAAAGCTGGTGGTAGCGGCGTTGTTCACCAGCACATCGAGCCGTCCAAACGTGTCGTTGATCTTTGCGATCATGGCTCGCACCGCTCGGTCGTCGGCCACGTCGCAGCCTTGTACCAGAACATTTGCGCCACGGTCCTTCGCTTCGCTGGCCGTCTTCAGTGCCTCGGCTTCGCTCTTGGAGTAGTTGATAACGACGTTAAAACCCTGTTCTGCAAAACGCAGGGCACAGGCGCGGCCCACTCCTGTTGCGGAACCGGTGATCAAAGCGACGTGGTCGGAATAGTCGGGCATGAGATTGAAAGGGCTCGTGTTCAAGGTTTCAGTTTCAGAATCACTTTATCGACGTCGCCGATCAGCGCGAATGGTGCTTTGTAATCGCCGACCGCGCCGTTGGTATCTTGTCCAACTTGCAAACCATCCACTGGCTGCTCGACCAGGCAGCCCGCGATCCTTTCGCTGGCGACCTTCTTTTCATCGACGTGGATTGTGATCGCTCCCAGCGTGCCTAGCGTGGCGCTGACTTTGTGCCGCCCTTGGATGGCCACCTTGGAATCGAGCGTGCTGCGTTTGCCATTGCGAGCGGCAGCAAATTGAAGGGTCCCGTCTTTGACATACAACGACCAACCGTGCGTCACCCCGCCTTGGGCGACGATCACACCATCGCCATGGATGTCGACGTCGGCCGACACATTGATTCGGCGCCCGCGAACAAACGGTGCCTGGCCACCTTCCAAATTGGCATCGCCGGACAATTCAAAACGCTTATTCGTATTGGCAGCTTGGTGATTTGCTCTTGATCTTGGGTTCAGCGGCAACACGTTTGCACGTTTGGCGTAGGTCTGCCACATCGCAGCCATCTCTTTGACCCGCTCTGGTTCGCTCTGGCTTAAGTCATTTTGTTCGCTGCGATCATTGGCGATATTGTAAAGCTCCCAGTTCCCGTTGACACCTTTCGCGACCAACTTGAAGTCGCCCAGGCGTATCGCTCGGTTGCCTTCGTGCTCCCAGTAGATGGCTTCGCGTTGGATGGGTTTGCCAGTCAGCAGCGGCAGCAAACTGACGCCCTCCATCGGCTTGATGTCGTTTCCATCGTGAAATGTTTGGGGATACTCCGCTCCCGCGACGTCGACGGCAGTGGCCATCAAGTCAATCAAGTGGCTCGGGACGGTTTCCAGTTCACCGGCGCGAGTGATCTTGTCGGGCCAGTGGATAATTAACGGAGTCGAAATGCCGCCTTCGTGAGTCCAGTGCTTGTATTCGCGAAACGGTGTGTTGCTGACCGTTGCCCACGCTTTTCCGTATCCGATCGCCGTGTCGGCGGGCCCGGCCATCGTTCCTACACCGGTTCGCATCGGAAACCCGTCACGCGATTGCGTGGGCGTCATGTTGGGCTGCAAATAGTCGTCAGCGAGCGGCGGAAGTGTGGGAAGTTCTGCGCGAGGTCCACCGGTTCCGCGTCGACCGTATCCTTCGGCGCATCCGCCGTTGTCTTGAAAGAAACAGATCAGCGTGTTTTCGAATTGGCCAGTGTCTTTCAGTGATTCAACGATTCGTCCGATTCCTTGGTCCATGTTGTCGATCATCGCCGCGTAGACTTCCATGTTGCGTTTGTCCCAATCCCACTGGTCGTCGTTTTTCCAATCGTCAGGAATCGTCCAGTTGACGGTCGAATCGGAATCGATCAATCCCAGTTGAACCATTTTGGCGTAACGCGCGTTGCGGATCGTATCGTATCCTGCATCGTATTTGCCTTGGTACTTTTGGATGTCGCGAGGCAACGCATGCATCGGCCAGTGGGCAGCGGTAAAGCTGACGTACATGAAGAACGGCTTGTCGCCTTCGTCGGTGTGATGTTCGTGGATATACCGCGACGCATGATCAGCAATGGCATCGGTGTAGTAGTAATCGCCGTTGGTGCGGGCACTGCGCGGATACTCGGGGTCGGTGACCGGGGAAATGTACGTGTTTTCGCGAGTCAACGTGTTGGGGTCAAAGAAACTGCCCGCTCCGTGGATGGTGCCGTAAAAGCGATCAAAGCCGCGCTGGCGAGGCCAGTTGTCTTTGTCCGATTCCTGCTTGGGGGCAATCTTGGTGGTGACGTGCCATTTGCCCGCCATGTAATTTTTGTAACCCGCCGAATGCAACGCTTCGGGGATCGTCACACAGGATCGATTCAGTTCGCCGCGATAACCATCGTGTCCGCGGTCGTTCATCATGTGCCCGATGCCGGCTTGATGAGGATACAAGCCGGTCAGCAAGCTGGCGCGAGTGGGGCAGCAACGGGCGGTGTTATAGAACTGCGTAAACCGCAATCCATTTTCGGCAAGTGAATCCAAGTGTGGCGTTTTGATTTCGCTGCCATAGCATCCAATGTCCGAAAATCCCATGTCGTCGGACATGATATAGATGATGTTGGGTTTTTCCGCGGCTTGGGCCATCCAGGACGTTGTCAGTGCGAAAACGATGGCAAGCGTAGCGGTTCCGAAGGGATGGTTCATCGCAGGGATTGGCAATTGAGGGAGAAGTGATTCAGTGGGAGATTGTCCGAACGCACATCGTTTTGGAAACGCCATAGTCTATCGCGTACGACGGCGCACGTAAGTTGAACGACGCACGTAAGTTGAACGACGCAGGTAAGTTGAACGACGCAGGTGAGTTGAACGATGCACGTGACGATCGTGCGATTACGAGTGACTGGCGACAACGATTTTGGATTCGGTTTTGTCGCCGTCACTGGCAAGCATCAGGATTTTGTCGCCCGGTTCGATACCATCAAGCCCGACCGTTGGCACTCTGCCATCAGCAAAACTGCGCGTCGCCCGCAGTGGCGTGCCATTAAGCGTCATGAAGTGCACGTCGGCGTCGGGCAGCGATGATTCTGCGGTGACACATGCCGGGAACAAACGTCCGGTCGCCGAAGCGTTGGTGCGAAGCCCTCCACCGCCACGCGGTTTATCGCGCGGTCTATCGATGAGGTTTCGAATACGTAAATCGATTTTGGGATCGGGTTGGGTCGGATCGAATTCCATCTCTAGAAAATTCCAATAAAACGGCTCACCTTTGGCGTGCGGCGAAAGTTCTGCGTCTGCGTAGTGTTGGTGATAGAGCGACGAAATTTCCACCTCACGCCCATCGACGTCTTTCATCTTGGGGCCAAAGCCTGGGATGACGCCGCGCCCGCCATTGCGACCGATCGGCCCGAAACTGCATTCGATGATTCGATGCTCAATGTTTTTCATGATGCAACCGTTATGGACGTCTCCGTAGACCGTCACGATGCCATCACGCGAACCAAGCAATTCCAGCACACGATCCGAGCCCGCTTTGACCCATCCGGCATAGTCCGCGGTGACTCGATCCCGTTGGCTGAACTTCATTGGGTGAGTACTGCTTTCCGAGTCGCCTTTGCCGCCCGTCCAGACAGTGTGCATGCCATTGATGCCGGTCAAGCACATCAGACGCGATGAATCGGTGGTGACCAACTGTTGCAGCCAGCCAAATTGTTCTTCACCCAGCAAGCTTCGGGTTGGATCGGTCCGGTCATAAAGGCTTTTGAAATTTTCCCAGCCCGAATCGTCCCAAATGTCCGTGTCTTGGCTGCTACGCCAGAGACGCGAATCGAGAATTACGAGCGTGAAATCGAAGTTGGGCATCTTCCAAGCACGCCACTTCTTGGGATTCTCCAGCGGGTCAACTTCCTGGGCACCGGTCGTCAAATGGTGGACGATCTGGAAATTGCGTTGCATGTAGGTGATGTCTTGGCCCAGCCCTGGCACACTGCGGATCACAAGTTGCTCGGGGCCTTTGACGTCGTCCATCCCGTAGTCATGGTCGCCGGGATTGATGATGTTCCAGTGCCGCATCATTTGCCAGCGACTGGTGGGGCCGCCGATCGATCGATTGATGATCTTGTAGGCGTCGTCCGTGCTGGGGGGGTACATGATCAATTCCATGTACCAAACGTCGTCTTCCCAGACCATGATCTGGAATTTGTAGTCGTCCAAATGTTTGTACGACCCTTCGCTGGGTTGATCACGGAATTGCCACTCGGCACCGCCGCCTTTGATCTGGTACCCGTCGCGGGTTTTTTGCTGCAGTCCGCTTGTGATTGCGTGGCAGGAAAGTCCGCACAGCTTGTACGGCGCCTGCAGTCTTGGCAGCCGTCCGACGTATTGGCCGGTCGCAGGCACATCGCCGACAAACCCGGTGCCGGGGCCGACTTCGGGTGACCCGATCCGCGTGTCCGCGGTTACATCGACGCCGTCTTTCCAAATCGTGTAATAAAGCGTTTTGTCAGCGGGGTTGGCCGGCAATTGGGCGTCAATGACGGAAGTGTTGCGGCGGAAATCATTGCTGACGATTTTTGCACTTCCGGCAACCTTCACGTTTTGCCAGCCGCCGACCGGGGCGGGCGAATCGGCAATGCGAAGTTCCGCGTTGTCGCCATCGCTGTGAAAGATGCTTACGAATCGGACGTTCCAATCGCCATTATCGTTTTGCGCCAGCGTGTCACCCAGTGGATAACAGGCGTAGCAGTCAAACGAAGTTGGCTTGGACTTCGCAATCTTTTCACCGCTGACAACAAAATCGTTGACTTCAAAATCGATCAAGCCACGGCCTACGATTCCGACGTAGCCTTCGGTCAAGTTGGTCGGCATCGTCGTTTGAACGGACAGCAGCATTTCGTCTTTGGTGGATTCGTCGCTAGATCGAGAAAACCGAACCGTGACCTCCGAGCTGCCGCGTTTGCCAATCACGTCGACGACAATGGTGATGCGATCGCCCACAGCCAGTTTGACGCCATCGCCTCCGGCGACCGGTTGCTGTTTCTTTCCGGGGCGGACAATTAGCATTCTGCCGGAATCATCGTAGACCACTTGGCTGACATTTCGGGCTTTGCCGAAGCTTTCTAATAGCGATTTTGCACCAAACGCGATTCCCATTCGGCCATAACCGTCTTGGTACATTTTCCAGTTTGGATCGTCGCCGTCAGCTGGCGCTGGCCGATCGCCGCGATAAGTCAACGTCGCTGTAATTCGGTACGAACCAGAAAGTCGAACGTCGCTGCGGTAAATCATTCCCGCGGGAAGCGACGGGTCGTACTGCGTTTCCATCACTTGCCCTTTGGACATCGAGTGAAATGGAAAACCCGTGCGTCGTGCGCGGTCGCCAACATTGGTCAGTCGCCGCCGAAGGGCACCACCTTCGACTTGCCAGTAGCCGGGATTCAAAGATTGCCATCCGCGAGGATGAACCAGCGAATCGGTTGCCGGGAAAACGAACGTCTCTTTTTTTGCTGTTGCGGCAAGTTCTTGTGCGTTCATTGACTGAGCGGCCAGTGAACCCGCCACGCTGGCGGCGACAGAGTTCTTGAGAAATTCGCGTCGGTGCAAATCTGATTTTGACGATGACATGCTAAGAAACTCGGTGGATGACAATGGCGTGACGGAAATCGTCAAAAGCTGAATGAAAAAGACAGGTCTGTGAAAGCAGCAAAACGTGTTAACGCAAGAAGTCAGTGTTCAGGCGAACGGCATCAGTTTGCAATGCGACGTAGGCGTCCTGTGCAAATTTGGGCGGCAGGTACGCGGCCCAGTCGCGGCACTCCGGGCGATGCACTTTTGAAGTCGGACAACGCGTGAATGAACGACGCGCCAATGAAAAACCTCGCGACCGAAAGGCCGCGAGGTTGTGACGCGTTGACGGTTGATTCCGCTTAGCTAACGGTCGCGACTTTTGCACCAAAACCTTCGCGAGACTTGCGGCTCAGCAGTTTGTTGGCCTGGTCGTCGCCGTCGAATTCTTCGGTCTTGGGATTCCACTTCAGTTCGCGACCGAGCATCAGCGAAATGTTGCACAAGTGACAGGACGTCATCGTGCGATGGTGGCTCCACACGTCGGAGATGGGTTTTCCACCGTCGGCGATGCACTCAAAGAAATTGCCCATGTGGTTGCCGGGCTTCTTGCCTTTGCACAGCTCGATGACCTTTTCTTCCAACTCTTTCTTGTCAGCATCCGTCAAGTCATTCATCGGCTTGCCTTCCAGTTTGCCACGATTGACGAAGATGCGTCCCTTGTCGCCTTCAAACAAGATTCCGTTTCCGAAATCCACATTATCGCCTTCACGCTTGTAGTGGTGATTGACGTTCAAAACCGCTCCGCTGGCGAACGTCAGGTCGATGTGAAATTCGGTTGCCGTGTTGTACGTGTTGGGTAACGAAATTTCGCCGTCCAGGAATTTACTCCAGTTAAAACCCGAAGGCACGCCGTTTGGAAACTTGCCTTTGCTGGTCACTTTGACGGGCCCCGTTTCGCCCGGTGACAACGCCCACTGAGCGATATCAATGTGGTGGGCGCCCCAGTCAGTCATCTTGCCGCCGGAGTATTCAAAGTACCAACGGAAAAAACGACGACGCTCTTCGCTGTACTTGGCTTTTGGAGCCGGTCCGACCCACATGTCCCAATCAAGATCTTCGGGAGCTTCGGTGTCTTTGAAAGGTCCGTCGCCAGGAGCGCCGCCAATCGCAACATAAGCATTGACGTTGTCACCAAGTCGACCTGTCTGAACCATTGCGATCGCGGTCAGGAACAAATCTTTCGAGCTTCTTTGTTGTGTTCCGACTTGAAAAACCTTGCCGGATTTTTCGACGGCGTCGCGAATCTGTTTGCCTTCGTCGATCGTCAACGTCAATGGCTTTTCGCAGTACACGTGCAGGCCAGCTTCCAACGCGGCGATGGCGATTGGCACGTGCCAGTGGTCTGGGGTGCCAATTGTGACGCAGTCCAGTTCTTCTTTTTCAAGCATCTCGCGATAGTCGCGGTACTTGTTCAATTTCAAACCGTGTTTTTCGTCAAACTCTTTGGCATACTCTGCTGTGTGACGATCATCGACGTCACAGACAGCGACGGTCGTCGCAAACTTGGCTGCTTGACGTGCAATTGCACCGCCTCGGTTGTATCGACCGCGGCTACCGCCGACACCAATGACGCCCAGCCGAAGTTTTTTGGAATCGTCGGCGGCCGAGGCGCCATTCGAAATGGCGAGCGCCGAACCGACGGTCGCTGTGGTCGCGATAAAGCCGCGTCGAGTTGATTTCATTGATAGTTTCCTGTTTCGGGGGGTGAGCCGGTGATCGGATGAGGTTTGGATCGTAAGATAATAGCCGAATCTCCCCCGCCATTGCGACTCCGAGAGGAATAAATCTCCTTAAGACGGCATTTTGGTTTCGGCACCGGCGACCCGTTTTCGACTCGTTCAAGGCATCTTTCGCATCGTGCGCACCCTCATTTGCTCGCTTGTGTTGTCACTGTTTGTTCTGGGGGCGGACGCGCCATCCGCTAGAGGACAAGACGAACCCGCCAGTCCCGATAAACCTTCGGCAGTTCAAACGGCACAATCATCTAGTATCCCGGTCGCAGAATCCGGCGGCGATCACACAACCGCAAAGCACGAACACACGAACCGGTTGGCCAAAGAATCCAGCCCGTATTTGCTGCAGCATGCCCACAACCCGGTCGACTGGTATCCCTGGGGTGACGAAGCGTTTGCGAAGGCCAAACGCGAAAACAAGATGGTGTTTTTGTCCGTCGGCTACGCCGCGTGTCACTGGTGTCACGTGATGGAACGCGAATCGTTTGAAGACGCCGAAATTGCCAAACTAATGAACGACAAATTTGTCTGCATCAAAGTCGACCGCGAAGAGCGTCCCGACGTCGACCAGATTTATATGACGTCGGTGCAGATGATCAGCGGCAGCGGTGGCTGGCCGATGTCGGTGTTTTTGCTGCCCGATGCAAAGCCGTTTTGGGGCGGCACCTACTTTCCCGCGCGAACGGGCGACCGCGGCACATCGACGGGATTTCTGTCCATTGTCAAGCAAATTGATCAGGCTTGGAAAACACAAAACGAAGTCGTTCGCAAACAAGCCCAACATGTCACCCAAGCGATCGCGGCAAACCAATTGTCACCGGATGATGAAGCAACGCCCCAGCCCGGCGGCATTAGCGATGCCATGATTGATCGCGTCGCCGACTCGTTGGCGAAAGCATTTGATCCCAAGTACGGCGGATTTGGATACAGCGAAGCACGCGACAATCAACCCAAGTTTCCTGAGCCCTCGAATCTGGTTTTTCTATTGGACCGAATGAAACGCCAGTCGGTCGCGAGCGAGTCGCGCGAACAGGCGAAAGCGATGGTCCGCAAAACGCTGGACGGCATGCTCAGCGGCGCGATGCTCGATCATCTTGGCGGCGGTTTTCATCGCTACAGCGTCGATCGAAAATGGCAGATTCCTCACTTCGAAAAAATGCTCTACGACAACGGCCAGCTTGCGTCGGTGTATGCCCAGGCCGGCGTCGATTTTGATTCTCCGGAGTACCGCGATGTCGCAAGACAAATTTGCGATTTCGTGCTGCGAGAGCTCAAGGCCGACGGCAATGCGTTTTACAGCGCACTGGATGCGGATAGCGATGGCGAAGAAGGAAAGTTTTATCGTTGGACCCAAGCAGAGGTCGCTGACATGCAAAGCAGTGTCGAAGGATTCGCCAATTTCGCGACCGTGTTTCGCCTGACCGCTGAACCGAACTTTGAAGGCGAGTATTTTGCGATCGATCCGCGTCGGTCGCTGACGTCGATTGCCGATGAACGCGGCACAACGTACGACGAACTTCGAAAACAACTTGCGCCGGCCCGCTCAGATTTGTTTCGGCGACGATCCACTCGATCGCGTCCGCTCACGGATGTCAAAATCCTGACCGCTTGGAATGGGCTGATGATTGCGGGCTTGGCGGACACCGGGCGTCTCCTCCACGAACCCAAGTACGTTCGAGCGGCGGCAGACGCCGCTGAGTTTGTGCTTCGGGAATTGGCCGATTCCGACGGACGTCTCAAACGCAGTTACGCCGCGGGCCAAGCAAAGTTGAACGCGTACGTCGACGATTACGCGTTTCTGGTGTCCGGGTTGATCGCGCTGCACCGAGCAACGGACGATGTTAAATGGTTGACTCAAGCGAACGCAATCACGGAGCAGCAAATCCAGTGGTTTGGCGATGACTCGGGCGGCGGGTTCTTTTTTACATCGTCGGACCACCCGTCGCTAATTGTGCGAGTGAAAGATCCGGTCGACGGTGCGATACCATCGGGAGCAAGTGTTTCGGCCGAAAACTTGCTGTACCTGCTATGTCATCAACCACAGCCCAAATTTGCCACCAAGTTGATGCAGACATTAAACGCCAGTGCGCCGTTATTCCGAAAGTCTCCCAGCGCAGCACCTCGATTGGCGGCAGTAGCTGCGGAATTCAACGATTCGAAATCGAATTTGCAGGGTGATCCAGCAAGCAGTGGAAACAGCCCACTAAAATCGCGTCCCAATTAATACGGGGATGGAGCGTCAGTTCAGCTGCCCGTCCGAGTGGTGGAGGGCACGGCTGGCAGGCTGGGGCAACCAAACGTCAGCGAACTGCCCACCACCTGACCAATTGGGAGTTAACCCCGTGTTTTGCCGCAGATTCTTGCCGTCAAGCGATGCAAAACGTCAAAACGGCTCACTTCCCAATCGCAGTTAGACGACATAATCCAGGCTGAAATACCCGGAAGTCACTTGCCCCGGCAATTCGCACAAAGGCTGTTGTCGCTAGGCCGGCTTATCCACGACGTGGGATTTGACGGACGGGACGTCGCGTCTTCGGGCACTCGAATGCCTTTGAGATGCCGGAAACGTTCCCTTGTCGATTTTCTGTAACTTCGCTACTCTCTGGGGCTTAACTCCGGCGACGTGGATCTCCAGTCGTCGATTTTACCCCATTTCGTACCATAGCTTTTGGGATGAAGGACGAGTGGTGTGCTGATGTTTTGGCATAACCCGATGTCCTGGAAACAACCGTCTCATTGAGACGTGTTTCTCGAAGCCCGTTGTGGTCAAACCTTAAGGAAGTTTTCTGATGGCTAATGCGATCGTCCAAGAAATGATCGAAGCAGGTGTTCACTTTGGACACCGAACCAGTCTCTGGAACCCGAAGATGGCTCCGTACATCTTTGGACGCAAAAACCAGATTCACATCATGGACATCCGCGAAACACTTCGTGGAATGCTCCGTGCCAAAAAATATCTCAGCCAAGTCGCTTCGGGCGGCAGCTTGATCCTGTTCGTCGGAACCAAACGCCAAGCGGGCGAAGCCGTCGAAGCTCAAGCCGAACGCTGCGGAATGCCTTTCGTCAGCGAACGCTGGCTCGGTGGTACGCTGACGAACTTCCGCACCATTCGTAGTCGTCTGACTCGTTTGGAAGAACTGGAAGACATCCGTAGTGGCGACAAGATCGAAAACTACAGTAAGAAAATGCAGTCGTCGCTTAACCGCGAATACCGCAAGATGTACCGCAACCTAAACGGTCTGCGCAGCATGAACCGATTGCCGGAATGCTTGTTCATCGTTGATCCAGGCAAAGAACGCAACGCGGTACGCGAAGCAAAGCGTCTTGGCATCACCACGGTTGCTTTGATCGACACCGATAGCGATCCAACGCAAATCGACTTGCCGATTCCAGGCAACGATGACGGTATCCGCAGCGTTGACTTGATTCTGAAGCAACTTGCTGATGCTGTAATCGCTGGCAAAGGCCAAGCAGCCATGGCTAAAGGCAAAGAGGATGCAGCAGCAGCTCAAGCTGCCGCCGCTGCTCAAGCCGCTGCCGCCCAAGCTGCCGCAGCAAAAGCAGCTGCTCAGGCTGAAGCCGCACCGGAAGCACCTGCTGATCCACCGGCCTAAGCGTCGTTGCCAGCCGTTGGCGTTTGCCACGGTGCCTGACCAATTCGCGTTTTCAAACCGCACAGCGCGCTACACGGGTAATAGGCCTGAATGTAGCGCCAGCGGCTGACAAAGAATCGGATCGATTTCGCTCGATCGCCCGTCGATGACTCCCACGTCGCGACGGCTCGGTTCTTTTACCATCAAGATCCGCGGCGAACCTGCCGTTCGATTTGAAGCTCATTTACACAAAGCCAATACGGACAAGCGAGAGAGACGAGGAAAAGATGACGATTTCAGCAAAAGACGTCAGTGAACTGCGAAAATCAACCGGCGCAGGAATGATGGACTGCAAAAAAGCACTCCAGGAATCCGGCGGAGATCTCGAAGGCGCCATGGACTACCTTCGCAAGAAGGGCCAAAAAGTGGCAGCCAAGCGTGCTGACCGCGAAGCCAACGAAGGTGTGGTCGTCGCCGAAGTCGAAGGCAACAAAGCGTTGCTTTTGGCATTGAGCTGTGAGACCGACTTCGTCGCCAAAAACGATGACTTCATCGCACTGGCCAGCGAATTGGCCCAACTGGCGATGAAGAGCGATGCCAAGACGGTGGCTGATGTCGCTGCCCTTGAGTTTGAAGGCTCGACGGTTGGCGAAAAATTGGTCGAACGAACTGGCACCATCGGCGAAAAAATCGAAGTGTCGGATTTCCAAGTCGTCGAAGGCGATAACTTGTCGTCTTACATTCACGCCGGCAGCAAAATCGGCGTCTTGGTTTCGTTCAAAGATGGTGGCAAAGACGGTGCGGACCAATTCTTCCGTGGCGTTGCCATGCACATCGCTGCGATGAAGCCAATGATTCTGAGCCCGGACGAATTCGACGAAGAGTTCGTCGCCAAGGAAACCGAAGCATTGCAAGCTCAGATCAATTCTGAGAATGAACTGAACGAAAAGGAAAACCTAGGCAAGCCCGTCAAGAACGTGCCTCAGTTCGCTAGTAAGCGACAGTTGACACCGGAAGTCATGGCTGCTGCTGAGGACGCCATCAAGGCTGAATTGGCCGCCGAAGGCAAACCGGAAAAGATCTGGGACCGAATCGTTCCCGGAAAACTGGAACGCTTCATCGCCGACAACACTTTGTTGGATCAAGAACGCTGCTTGCTCAGCCAGTTCTTTGCGCTTGACGACACAAAGACCGTCGAAGCCGCTGTTGCCGAATTCGGTGACGGTGCCGAAGTCGTCGCTTTCAAACGCGTCGCCGTCGGTTGATCCAGGCTTGATCTGACGACCGCGCGACTTTTCGCCGAAAGTCACGATCAGTACTAAAAACGGAAAACCTTGTCAGTGCCCTCGGGTCTGACAAGGTTTTTTCGTATGATTCCGGTCCACCCGTTGGCAACTTGCATTTGGCACGTTGTCCAACGCCGCATCAACTGGTTTGCAAAAACGTCTGACCCGACTCCGCCCGACTGGAGCAGATTTGGGCAGGGCGCGTCCCTCCGCGAACCGACTGAATGCCGATTGCGATCACACCCAAGATAAAATCATGTCATCAACCGCTCTGAAATACAAACGCGTCATCCTGAAACTCAGCGGCGAAAGCCTTGCCGACGAAAGCGGTCGCGGAATCAGCGGCAGGGAGTCCGCGGACATTGCCGCGCAGATCAAACAGGCTCACGAATCCGGTTGCCAAATCGCCATCGTCATCGGCGGCGGAAACATCCTTCGCGGCGGTCAGTTTTCCGAAGACAACATGGTCGTCCAAGAAGCCACCGCACACTACATGGGCATGATGGCCACGGTCATCAACTCGCTTTCGCTGCAGGACGCTGTCGAAGCGACTGGGTTACAGACGCGTGTCATGTCGGCGATCCCAGTCGATAAAGTTGCCGAAACCTTCATCAGACGGCGAGCGATTCGCCACTTAGAAAAAGGCCGCGTCGTCATCCTGGCAGCAGGAATCGGCAACCCTTTTGTGACCACTGATACCGCCGCAGCGCAGCGTGCGCTGGAATTGGATGCCGATGTCGTGTTGAAAGCCACACGCGTCGACGGTGTGTACGACAGCGATCCAGAAAAAAATCCCGATGCAGTTCTGTTTGAATCGCTGAGCTTTTCAGATATTGTGCAAAAAAAGCTCCGCGTCATGGACGCAACCGCGATCGCGTTGTGCGAGGAACATGCCAAGCCGATCTTGGTGTTCAATTTTAAGAAAGACGGAAACATTGTTCGCGCCGTGTCCGGAGAGACCGTGGGTACCTGGATCGGCGCTGCTCAAACCCGTTAAACTATCTACACAAAATAAAATCGTCACTTTTCAATTTACAGGACACCAATATGACTTCTGACGAAACACTGATGGACGCCGAAGAGCGAATGGAAAAAGCGGTCGGTGTATTGGGAAACAACCTCTCGGGCATTCGCACCGGACGCGCAACGCCTGGGCTCGTTGATTCGCTCAAGGTGGAAGTGTACGGTTCGATGACACCGATCAAGCAGCTTGCTTCGATCGGCGTCCCGGAGCCTCAGCAGATCGTAATTCGTCCTTACGATGCCAGCACAATCAAAGAGATCGAAAAAGCCATTGTCGGCGGCGACTTGGGACTCAATCCTCAAAACGACGGTCGCATGATCCGCTTGAACGTCCCGGCATTGTCGACGGAAGTTCGCAAAAAGATGGTCTCGCGGATCAAGGAGCTTTCCGAAGAATCGAAAGTGTCGATCCGTAACATTCGTCGCGACGCCAACAAAGCGGCCGACCAAGGTGAAAAGGACAAAGAGCTCACCGAAGACGATCGCGATCGCTTGAAAGAGCAAGTCCAAGAGCTGACGAAAAAGTTCGAGGCGCAGGCCGACGAAATGGCCAAGGCGCGCGAGACGGAAGTCCTCGGAAGCTAGATCCAGCCGCTGGACAAAGTTACGTTGGACGGGGCCAGTCCTGGCGCACAAGAATCGCCAGGACTGGTCTCGCTTTGATTCATGGGCCACGTAAGTGTTGGCCTTCACGCGTTGGCCCTCTTCTGCTTTTTGCATCATCATGCCCCCAACACTCCAGTGCCCGCGATGCAATCAGACCGTCACGATCGGTGCTGAATCCGCCGGGATGCGAGTCAAGTGTCCGCACTGCGAGAAACTCTTTCTCGCACCAGGCTTTTCAGCCTCCACCAATGATGATGACGATTGGCTGTCGCTGGATACTGATGGGGCTTCGGTTGCGTCCTCGCCGACTATCGCTTCGCGAGATGACCCGGCATCAGACGCCCCAACATTAGACGACTCGCAATCATTCGACTCGGAAGAGCTGGATGATGTCGAAGTGGTCGAAGACGATGAACCCAATGTGGATGAACCCAATGTGCTTGCCAAATTCGGTGATGAACTAAGCGCATTCACGTCATCGATCGAACCGCTGCCATCGGCGACTGCAAACAGCGGCAATCAACTTGGTGACGCCGGCGACTCGTTCGATGCGCTGCCTCCTTTCTCCGACGCCGAAACGCCCGCGCAAGCAACTGCTGCGGGAAAGGCTCCCGCGTCAAACGCTGCTGGCAAAACGCCGTCACTCAACGAATCGGTGGACGACGATGATGAATTCAAGATCCCTGATTTGCCGCTGCCCGTAAGAGTTCCATTGCAAGAGACGCTGCCGACCGCTGATCTCGCTGATACGCCACCCGCCGGGCGTGGCCAAACAGATGCGGGAAAGCCGCGTCAGGCCGATGCTGTCGAGTACGAATCGGAGTACCGCGTCAAATGCAACATTTGCGGTTCGATTCTTTATGCCAAAGCAGCGCAGGCCGGCAAAAGCATCAAGTGCACCGACTGTCATTCGCCTGTCAAAGTGCCGCCGCCACCGCGCGTCAAAAAGAAGCTTACGATCGACGTCGAAAACGCCAAGACGTTTGGTTTCGAGGACTCAGCGGCGCATAAAAAGAAACGCGTTGACCCGTATCAAAAATCAGCGCAGGATTTATTGGACGAAGCCGAACGGGACGAGGACAAAACGCCAACCACGTTTCAGGATCCTGATATTCCCAGCTTGCGTGAATGGGCGACCAACGTCTTCGGGATCTTTCTGGATTTTGGCGTCATCGCTCGCTGGCTCTGTCTGTCGATGATGGGAGCCATTCCCGCAGCGATCGTCATCAGCATCGGTCACCCGCTTTTAGTGGTGGGGCTGATGGTTTGGGGAGTGGTATTCACCGCGCTAACGGTCGCCTGTGGTTTTGCGATCATGCTGTCGGTTGCAAACGAACACGAAACCGTCACGGACTGGCCCGAAGCCGACCCGACGGCCTGGATCGATGATTTGGTGGTCGCGCTGTCGGCCGTCATCCTGGCTGGCGTGCCCATATTGGCGATCACAAGCTTGGCGTTTGGTCCGGGATTGTTGTCGACGGCGATGACGATGTTTTCGATCTACCTGCTGTTTCCGTTTTTCGTTTTGTCGATGATGGACATGCAGAGTATTTTTATGCCGTTTTCGCCCGAAGTGGCCCGCAGCGTAACGCGATGTCAGGAAGCCTGGGGCGGTTTGTATTTCTCCGCTGGGCTGCTTTTCGCTGTCTTGTTCTTCTTTTTTGTCGGCCTGTCCAGTGCCGCTCCCGTCGCTGCGGCGGTCATCGCAGTATTTGCGTCGGTTGCGGTTGCTTTCTGCTATTTCAGCATGATCGGACGTTTGGCGTTCGCGATTGGCCAAAGTGTCAATGAACCCGCCAAAAACAAGCCCGACTCGGCAGCTGAAACGACGGCGAAATAGCCAGAAATCGCTTTCCCGGTCAATCAAAGTGGGTAGCATAAGCGTAGGAATGACAGACGCGTTCGGGCGTGTCGTGATGATCGATCGTTTTCACACGGTCCGCACTGGCGATAACTGCCTCTCGCTCGTGATTCTCGTGCATCGCCGTCATGGTTGTCACGCATCGCGTTGGCATCATTTGTGCTCTGCATGCAGACCCGCCCTCCAACCTACCCGCACCGACCGCCTCGCCTCTTAAACACCATGCCAGCCGTCGACGAGTTTTCACGACCGAGCAATCCGCCGTTCCAAGACGCTAACGACCATTGGGCAATTCCACTGGGCACGATTTCTGGTTTACGACTCTTTGTTTCCTATGGTGTTTTCGTCGCAGTCGCGGTTCTAGTCGGTGTGCTCGTGACCTTTCGGGGGCGATCAAGCGGCGGTGTCGAAATTAGCGGAAACGGCGACTTAATGTCCGTCGCGTTTGTAGGACTTGCGTTCTGGCTCGTGGGTTGGCTCGTGCAACTGACGGTCTACGCCTTTTATCGTTTTGCATTCGGTGTCCCCATCGAATCCGTCACGATCGGAATCCTGGGCGTGGAATCGCGGGCACGCGACTGGGACGCGCGGACTGCATTAACTGTCTCCCTGTCGTCGCTATTCGCGGTCGTTGCGATTGGCGGGCTGATTGTGGTAGCGGAACAATTCGTTAACGGCACGCAACCGTGGCCGCGAATGTTCAGCGTCTGGTCGGCCCCCAGCTTTGGACTCACGCAAGCCGATTCCATCTGGCTCGGCGGCGCTTGGCTCTGCTGGGTCCAAGCGATTTGCCAAGCCTATCCGCTTCCCAAATCGACTGGGCGAGTCGCGATGGTCGCCGCCGTTTCACTTTTGACTCAGCGGATGAACGAATCGTTTCAGATTCATTTTTCACGCCGCTCGATTCAGTTGGTCGCATTCTTTACGATCCTAACCGCTCTCGCTGCCGTGGCCCGATCCCCGGTCAATGTTTCGACCAATTGGTTTTTTATCTTTGCGATCGCCCTGCTTCTGTGGGTTTCGTCTCGCGCCGACGACGTCCGAAATTTGGTTTTGTCGTTCGGGCCGTTCCCTCATTGGGAGCCGACCACTCTCGCCGGACCTTTGTCCTTTCAACGCGTCAAACCCAAACGCCGTAATCCTTGGAAAGCTCTGAAGCAGACCGTCACGTCGGTCAGCCATCGTCGCCAACTACGACAAGCGATGCGTTCAGAACGACAGGAAGCCGTGGATGCATCGCGATTGGATGCTGTGCTCGAACAGCTTCATACCCACGGCCGGCAAGCTCTCTCGCCTCAAGATTTGGCGCTGTTGGAACGGATGAGTCGCAATCTCAAGAAGGAACGACGCGCCGATCCAACTGCCCCTCCAACCGACGAAGGTTTGCGATCGTAGCGGGCCGTCGGAAAATCGCGAGGCTTTCACGCTTTCATGAGTGGGCTTAGAGCAATCGACGATTCAGCTGACTAGGTTCTTAAACGCTAGAACTGAATCTCGGATCCCAGGCCCTTCGCTGCATCAGCGGGAATCCCCATTCGCTTTGCCCCGCCGCCGGGTGGCTCTTTCGCGGCGTCCGGTGTTGGGTCTGCAGCATCTTTGCCCGCCGCAGCTTTATCCGCAGCGTTCTCTTTGTAGAGTGGCATGTGGCGGTAGTAGACTTCCAAGCAGTAGATCGACAAGCACGTCGTATACAGGCGACCGGAATTGCGCCCCCACTGATCACCCTGCGGTGCCCAGCTGCCGCGCTCGCGTCCCTGTTTGACTTGTGCCTTGGGCAATTGAACTCGCATCACGTTATTCCACTCGCGCCAATGCGGGCCACCAAAGTGATGCAACGCTTGCGTCGCGTAATACCAGTAGTAAACGTCCCGGTCGCGCATATCGAAAGGCGAATCCAACAGCAGAGCCTCAATCCCCCGCTGCATCGGTGGATGCTCGCGAAACCAACCCAGATACTGCCGGCACAGCAACCCTTCGGCGGTCATCGCAGGGCTCGGACTTCCACGCTGTTGATACGAATACGCCGCGCCACCGTAGCTACTGACGGTATCCAAGTAGCCGCTGACCTTTCGCAGGATCGAATCGTTCACAATCAAGTCAGTCGATTGCGCGCTCTTCAGCGCCATCACAAACCAACCGGTCACCGAAGTGTCGGCGTCAAACCGCGGTTCATACCGCCAGCCTCCCTCAGACGATTGTGATTTTTCAGCGAACTCGACGGCCAACTGAGCGCGAGGCCGCAGCCAAGAATCACCCGTCATGCCATACAGTTCGCACAGTGCAATCGTGGCCTGAGCTTGAGCGTACATCTTTTCGTGGCCGCGAGCTTCCCGCGCCATAAATCCGTCGCGGGCCTGTTTGCCGATCAAATACTTCACGCCACGCAGCACTTCATCCTTGTATTCACCGCCTTTGTGCGTATTCCCGTCACCCATGAACGCCAACAATGCCATCGCCGTCGCAGCCGTCCGATTCTCGGTGATGCCGCCATCGCCAAATGGACCTCGCATGCTCCAGCTTCCATCACGCTGTTGATTGCGTTTCAACCAAGCCAGCCCGGACGCGACCGCTTCTTCTGTCTCAGGTGTCCCCCCGTAGATCGACAACAGAGCTTTCTTCATTGCTCCGGTTCGGCCGTTAAACATTGGCATCGAAATATCAATCGACGATGGCCCCACGCCCACTTCCGGCGGCGCCTTGACATCTTCGACGATCGGCTGTGCCATTTCAAAAATCTGGGGCGTGTCGATTTCGATCGGAATGTCTTCCGTCTCCTCCAAATCTTCGCCAACCTCGACGGGAGCTTCGATCGTAAACTCGGTCAACGTCGAATCGGTCTGTTGCTCACTCAGTCCCATGACCAGAAGCACTCGGCCGATGCCTGATCCGACCGGCGAAGTAATCAGAGCCAGGATCAACAACAGTACCAGATGAATCACCGTGCTCAGCAACCACGGCGGTGCAGTCCGAGTCACGATCGGGTCTTCGTAATCTTCCTCAGCTTCGGCGACCGTCTCGGGAGCGACTTCACCGCCGGTCTCGGCCGCCAACATCAACGCTCGACGCGCGTTCTCTTTGGCTTCCGCTCGCCGATTAATGTCTTGCAACTCTCCCCGCCAGCGCGGTGACGTCGCGGACCCGACGCCACTGATGTTCGGCGAAATTTCAGCCCCTTTGCGAACCGGAGCAAGCGTTGATCGCGGTGGCGGAGGCGGAGGCACGGCCCGGCCGGAAACCTTTCCAGCAACCGGTTGCTTCGGAACGCTCGGATTCGGCGGCGTTGGCTGTAGTCTCGGAGTAGCCGGCGTGCGCTGTACAGGAGGTGTGTTCTGCTCAGAAGACCTAGCAGCCGCGGCCGGTGGTATTGCAGGAGGCGTTGGCAAGTGCCGGCCCGGTTGGGCTTCCGGAGGCCGATTCGTTGGCTGTGCCGGCGCAGGCCCGTTGTTGGGAGCCCCGGTTTGAAGAGGTCCACTTGCTGGTGGCCCCGAGTTGGAAGCAGCTGGTGGGCTGGTCGGACGCGGCGAAGCGGCTGGTGGCGGCTGCGGCGCGCCGCTATTGGGCAAAGGGGACGGCGCAGCACCCAATCCCGAAGTCGTCGATTCGCGATCGTAGTCAGACTGAGACATCGAAACTCGCAATAGCCGAAAGTGACTTCAACGATAAAACAGCGACCGCACCCTTGTCAGGTCGCGAACAGCGTCGGAAACGAAGTCGTCAGAAGTAGTCTAAGCCTTCGATAGCCAACCAACGGCAACTTGAAGCCCAAAAAATGCTGCGACGCGGAGACCTAAAATTAAAAGGCAACGCACCAAGCACAGTCACTACCGAATTTTCGGTTTGTCGCATAGGGATTAGTCACTTTGATTGTAGCCCGCCGCACACTTTCACGTCGAATTCAAAACGCTCCTTTTGCTTGTAAACGGGCCCGCAGAGGCAAATTCCACTAGGCCAAGCCGAATTTCATGTCGACGAGTCAAAATAGGCCAAGTCCCAGAGGCTCCTTTGATTCTCGCTAAATAGGTCTTAAAGCGTAATTCAGCCACCAGGTGTTTCGGTTCAAAGAATCAATCGCGTGTCCCGTTGACAGCAAGCAGCCAATTTTGCATATTACCAAGCATGTCGCTGATACCGAGTCGGCGGCAAAAATTACCGCGGGATGGAGCAGCCCGGTAGCTCGCGAGGCTCATAACCTCGAGGTCGTCGGTTCGAATCCGGCTCCCGCAACTTCAATCTGGCATGTCGGTTTAATCCGACCGCCGGGTTATCGAACAAGCCGACGTTGGTCTTCATGACCGGCGTCGGCTTTTTTCGTGCTTTACCGCTTTCTGGGCAAGGACTTACGTCATCGGTCCGTCGGCAAAGATCTCTCCAAGTGTCTCTGGGAAAGTACTATCGGGCCGCCGGCGAAACAGTCTCTGGGGCGATCTCGGCCAAAGGTCTCTGTTGTCTCTGTACTATTTGACCTCCAGGTTATGAAGTCCCGGAGTGCTATCCGAAGAAAGTGGTCAACGTTCCTAGAATCGCCCTAGCCGCCGACGTCCGATACAAAACCATTTTCCTAGATTCCGAAAATCTCAACTCACCTTCGAGACATCCGATATGCAAGTCAAAGACGTCATATTCAACCGCCGAGCGATCAAGCACTTCGACGCTGACCACAAAATGACGGCCGCCGAGGAAAAAGAGCTGCTCGAAACCACCATTCAGGCTCCGACCAGTTTCAACATCCAGCACTGGCGTTTCGTCATCCTGCGCGATCCTGAGCTGCGAGCGAAGATCCGCAAAGACTTCGGCAACGACCAAGCCCAGATGACGGACGCCTCGCTGCTAGTCCTGTTCACCGCCGACATGAAGGCATGGAAGAAAGAGCCGTCGCGCTACTTTGCGAACGCGCCAAAGGAAGTGGCCGAGATGTTGGTCAACTGGATGGGACCATTCCACGAAGGCCGCGAGTGGCTCCAACGCGACGAAGCCCAGCGTTCGATCGGCATCGCGATGCAAACCATGATGTTGGCCGCCCAAGGTATGGGCTACCAGTCATGCCCCATGATCGGCTTCGACATCGAACAGGTCGCTAAGCTGATCAATCTTCCGGATGACCACGTCCTGGGACCAATGGTCGCGATCGGCAAAGGCACCAAAGAAGCATGGCCAAAACCTGGCCAACTCCCGCTTGACGAAGTCGTGATTGAGAACAGCTATTGATGCAGCGAAGATGTACTAGCAGCAAAACTGCATGGTTTCAGAGAAGCACCAATGCGCCTTCTCAACAATAGGACGCTTTAGAACAGCGACCACTAGCTTGTGTTCAAGTATTGGCTCAGTAGAAAGTAGGTCTCCGTCATGATGCAAATAGTGGTCACCGAATAGTGCATCGCAAAACGGACATCCTTGCGAAAGGTACGATCGTCTTTTGGTTCGACTGTATCGGTTTTTGACTTCTCCGAAGAAGAATTGGATGTCTGACTTTTGAGACCTTAGTTCGCGAATAAATCGAACCGCTTCCTTGCAGAAGTCAACTCCTTCATCGAATCCGTCGTCAAGGTACGCGATTGGTTCCTGGTGTGTCGAAAGCAGACCCATTGCCTGATTCACTACCCTGAATACGTGGCAATTCTGTTTGCACTTCCAGCAAACTGTAGGGAGAATCTGAATTATCAACTCTTGTTCACTTGCGACCAACGTACGTTCACAGAACTTGTAACGCCCAGACAGCAAGTCTTTAGCGAACTTTCGCAGAGGCTGGCCTTCAACAATAGGATCGGCTCGATCCTTGAAGTCGATCTTGAACATCGGTAAATCTCGAGCTGGACGCGAATTCTTGGGCAGACGACGGAACAGCCATGCGCACCTGATCCCGTCTTTCTTGTATCGCTCTTGACGAGAATGGGTTTCGTCAAGCGTCTGCGAGGACCATTGGACTTCAAAGGCGATCTCGACCTTTCCTTTTCGAGCCAATACGTCTGCTCGCCATCCCTCGCCAATCGCTTCAGCCTCAACCTGAAACCCTGCATCATGACCACCTAAGATGATTCGCTCCTTTGCGAGTAGGTGCTCAAGAGTCTCGCGTGGCGAACTACATTCTGCTCCACGCGCATGATAGAAGTGCCGTGTTCCAAGCTTGCTTTCTCGAGCGAAGCACTCGGCGCCACAACATGGCAAACGCAAGGTCAAAGTATGGTCGCGAAGATCGCGGCGTAGCGTGTCCCATTCCTGGTCGCACAGCAACGGTGCAATAACCGTTTTGTCGTCGTATAAAGCTTTTAGAGGCACGTTGCCCTCACTCAATTTGTGCGGCTCAAAGTTAGTAAACACACTACTGCGTAAAATCACAAAAATATACATAGAAAACATGATGCATGCGCTCAGTTATCTCGTCGTTTCGCCTACGCAGGCTGGTTGTTTTATCTACTCAATCCAGCCTAGACGACATCAGATGACCCACGCACTTTCTGGTTAACCCTATGTAGTTCTCTCCTACATAACCCTGAGGGCGGGACCGTTTCGTTCGGTTCGCTAGGGATTGGTTTTAGGAGAAAGGGTTATATGGCGTTGGACTATATCCAGCCTGTTGTTCAGGTGCGAAAAGTGGCGAAATTGCTGGAGTTGGTGACGATTCGGGTCAAACGCGGCGAGATTCCAGAGACTTTGGAAAGTTCTCGCGAGATTGAGGAAACGGGACTTGAGATCTCTCCGCCGTCAGTGATCACTGTGTCTCGCGGTGACTGTTTTGCAACGGGCAAGACGGTCCGCGATGAACTCTCAAACAGTAACGGTGATCCAATTGAGCGAACAGCAACGCGAAGAGATCGCGACCATTTTGGCGCGGGCGATTCGACGAACCCTCGACAAGGCGGCGGCAAAAAGCACACAAGACAAATCTCAACTTCCGAGCCAACCGGAGGTAGCTGATGAGTCCTAGTGCAGCATTTGAAATCGCCGAGTTGGCCGACCTGACGATTGACCAACTGGTGGCGAAGTTCGAGGTCGTTCATCAAGAGAAGTGCCGTTCCCGAAATCGCAACTTCATCGTCCGCCGCATCGCTTGGCGGATTCAAGCGAAGGAAGACGGCGGGCTGAGCGAACGAGCATTGCTTCGAGCCGGACCAATCGCCGATGAATCGGTGATCCGAGTGACGCCGCCTAAACCCAAAGTCGGAGGCGACGTGGTACGAACCAAGATGCCACCGAACTGGGATCCTCGGATTCCTCCGCCAGGCAGTTTTGTCGAGCGGCGATACAAGGGCAAGATTCGGCGTGTGCTGATTCTGACCGACGGCTTTGAATACGAGGACGAGCGTTTTGACTCTCTGTCGGCGGTCGCCAAATCCATTACAGGAAACCACTTGAGCGGCTTCCGATTTTTCAAGTTGGGAGAACACACATGAGCAAGAAGCCTGAAACGCAAAAAGTGAAAACGATTCGATGTGCGATTTACACTCGCAAGTCGACTGAAGAAGGATTGCAGCAAGAGTTCAATTCGCTCGACGCTCAGCGGGAAGCCGCCGAAGCGTTCATCGCTAGTCAGAAAGCCGAGGGCTGGCGTTGCTTGCCAGAGATGTATGACGACGGAGGTTTCTCGGGAGGCAACCTCGAGCGGCCGGCGATGAAACGGCTGATGGAAGACATCGAGGCCGGCAAAGTCGACTGCGTGGTGGTCTACAAGGTTGACCGTCTGAGTCGGTCGCTGATGGACTTTTCCCGAGTGATGGAGACGTTCGACAAATTTGGCGTATCGTTTGTTTCCGTGACTCAGCAGTTCAACACGACGCATTCGATGGGCCGGCTGACGCTAAACATTCTGCTGTCCTTCGCCCAGTTCGAGCGAGAAATCATTGGCGAGCGAATTCGCGACAAGATCGCCGCGATGCGAGCGAAGGGCAAATGGTCGGGCGGGATGCCGGTGCTCGGATTCGACGTTGATCGCAGTGGGACGAGTCCGAAGCTGGTCGTGAATGCAACCGAAGCGAAGCAGGTTCGTAAAATCTTTGAGATGTACTTGGAGTATCGTTCGCTGTTGCCGGTGGTGAAACGCCTTCAAGAATTCGGCTGGCCGAACAAAATCTGGCGGACTCGTACTGGGCGGACGCGCGGCGGCAGAGTGTTCGACAAGCCAGCGGTTCACTCACTACTTACCAGTCCGCTCTATGTGGGCAAGATCGCGTACAAGGAACATATCTACGAAGGTGAGCACGACGCAATCATTGACCAAGATACGTTCGACGCGGTCGGCAAGATGCTGAAGGCGCACCAGAAAGGGCGAGCCCAGCGGCTGGTCAACAAGTACTCGGCACTGTTGAAGGGCATCCTTGTTTGTCCATACTGCGAATGCCGAATGGTTCACCGAACGACCAAGAAGAAGTCGAGCGTGTATCGGTATTACGCTTGTCAAACGACGGTGAAGAGTGGAGCCGATGCTTGCGAGATGGGTTCGGTGTCAGCGGCGATGATCGAGGCCGCGGTCGTCGATGAGCTCCGAGTGGTTGTGGATGACCATGGCTTGCGTGACGCCGTGTACCAAGGGTCGAAGGGATTGCTCGATAAGGAGCAAGCCGAAGTCGAAACGCTCTTGGCTCAGTTGAAAGCTCAAATCAACCGGGACACGGAGGAGGTTCGGCGGATACTGAAACACGAAGTGTTCGAGAACCTCAACGATATCCGAGTCGAAGACCTGAAAGCCCGGATCACCAAGGCGGAAGCCGACGTCGTTGTCGCGACGGACAAATTGAAGGAAGTCGCCGCCCGCCAACTCTCTCGGCTCGACATCGACATTGCGATGTCGGATTTCAAAGTGGTTTGGGCGTCGCTGACGGCGAAAGAACGGGTTCACCTTGTCGAGCTGCTCGTCGCGAGAGTTGTCTACGAACCTGACGCCGGTTCAATGGCGATCTCGTACCACCCGACGGCGATCACCGCGCTCGTCGAAGAGTGCGAGGAGTCGGTCGCATGATCACGGTTCGCAAGACGATCGCGGTGACGACATCGCGCCGCCACAAAGTCGTCGACGAGAAAGAAGTCGTTCCGGGCACGCTGCCGCGAATCACGCGACTGATGGCATTGGCGATTCGGTTTGACGAGTTGCTGCGATCCGGGCGGGCGACGGGGCTGCAACACATTGCGGAGATCGGGCATGTCTCGCAGCCCCGGGTTTCGCAGATCCTCAGCCTGACATTGCTGGCTCCTGACATCCAGGAAGAGCTGCTGTTTCTGCCTCGGATGAAGAAGGGCAAGCCGCAAATCTCGGAAAAACTTCTGCGACCGCTGACGATGGAAATGGACTGGAAAAAGCAACGTGTTTTGTGGGCTGAATTGCGGTCTGGCCCACCGTCAAAACCGGTCCGGTCATAACGGCTGCGAAGAATATTTCGGCGACGAGGGACCAGACGTGTCACGGGACATGTGTCTGATGAACAGGTGCACGGATTTTGCTAGCAAACGCTAGTCACCCAACCGTCCCCAAGGATGTTCATCGCCAAAGCTGATTTTTCATGAGTCCCAAATGCCCGCTTTCCGATCACCGAGTTTCCTCAACAATGACTTCGGATCTGTCGACCTCGATCTACTTCGCGACTTTCTGCTGCCGTTCTCCGACTACTTCGCCGCGCGGAACTTCACGATCTCAGCCGACACCAGTTTCGACGAAGACCAATTCAAAAAGCTCGCACGTCTGCTGAGGACACCGACGCGGTCCGCTCCCAGCGAACTGATCGAAGCTCAATTTCACATCGACGAAGTCGCCAACGATCGAGGAATGGAGTCCTTGATCTTGGCCTATTCCAAAGCCGGCATTCCGCTGCCAACGAACGACGAACTAACGCCGGCAGACCTGGCGATGCGAACCTGGATGATTCATCCCGAATTGCTGCGACGATCGAACTACGAGCGGATCGCGACCAGCCAGCGTTCGTTTCGCCACTACATGAATCGGCACGAGAGGCCGATGCCGTTTCAGTTGCCGACCACGGTCGTCATCAACGCGATGGAGAAACGTTTGTCGACGTTCAATCGCGACCGGCACCGCGGTGGTGGGACAGCGTTGTGGATGCACGACGTAGGCGACGTTCTGGCATTCGTTGTCCGTCGTGGCGAGAACCTAAAACGCGGCGAATACATCGAGGGCGAAAATAGTCGCTATCAAGTCCAACGACCAGCCGGCTACGACACCATCCTCGTTCAAAAGCAGCTTGGCGAGTTGCATGTCCACGCTTCGTTGATCAGCGAGCACCGTGAGTACTGTCGTTTGATCGGCGAGCACCTATTCGGTGACGAGGACTTCTTTCCGACATCGGAGTTGTTTGACCTATCGCCGATTCATGAACTCGGTGAAGACATCGAATCGCCAGCTTTCATCGACGGAATCGAATCCGTTCAGCTCGATGAAGTCACCGAGATGTTCATGGGGAGTCAGAACCTGACCAAGACCTTTCGTGGGCGACGCATCTTCGTCCAACTGCGTGAACACCAGCAGCAACTCACTCTCGGTACCCGGATCACGAAAGCAAAATTTCGATTCACGTTGCGAGACTATCCCGAGGTCACGGCAACAATTCACTCAGGAAACATCATCTCGTACTCACGACAGGTCGGCGTCGAACTGATCGAAGCCTGGATGACTCACCACGGAATCAAGACCACCGGACTGCCTCGTGACCCTGCAATACCTACGACCTTGGCAAGCGCTCTCTCGGATCCCAAGCCTGCGGGCACCACGGCGAGCGTGGCAGGTCGAGCTGGGTGAACATTGGGAACTGTGCCACCAGTTCCTTTCCGCGACGCCAGACCTGGCTGCATGGACGCTGGCCAGTGACGGTGTCACCGCGTGCGACGTCGTCGAGCACGATGACGGAACATTCGTCGGCATCAATCGTCTGCAAGGCGAGGTATTCGATGTTGAACGGAATGAGTTGACGATTTGTACGTTCGGCGTTGCAAAACTCGGCAAATCGTTGATGCCGTTGCTTGGTGGGCGTGCTGAGAGTCTGTCCGCTGTTCCGAATGGGTCGGTCCAGAAACTTGGTCGGCTACCACCTCGCTTTGCATCGACGACGGTTCACTTTTGCGCTCGTACAGATCAGACGTCGCTTATCGAAACGGCAATGAGTGTTGGTGCGAAGACTGTGCTCTTGGTTCCCTCACTCGCTGGGACTCGTATCGACCTTGGCTCGATCGAGCGAACGTTCGAGGTCACGGTCATCGCCGCCGATGATCTGTTCTTCATCCAGGAGGGGACGATCGTAGTGAGCGATCCTGCGTTGGATGAGCTTCGCTACCGACTCGGGCTGGGCGAAGATACTCCACCAAACTCTTTCCGCATGACCGGTGATCACTGGGCGATTTGTTTCGAGAAGAATCGGATTGTGCTCGCCGACGCGATTGGCATGTGGTATCTCGCAGAGTTCTTGTCACGTCCTGGCAGAACACTGAATCCCGTCGAACTCGAAAACGCTCGCACTGGGATCGCGGCTCGGTCTTCCACCAGCGGCACCGGCGAGGCTTTCGATGAAGATGCTCGTCGTGAGTACAAGCGGACCTTGGCCGACATCAGTGCCCGCATCGTGGAAGCAGAACGCAACAACGATGCAGGTACGCTCGAAACGCTGCAAACTGAGCAATACGAAATTCTCTCGCAACTTCAAAAGGACACCGGTAAGAACGGCAAAGCCCGTGTCCTCACTGACGAATCCAAGTCACGCAAGAATGTCCGCCAAGCCGTCAACCGTGACATCAAACGCATCGCCGAGCATCATGCGGAGTTCGCTGAGCACTTGAAGATCGCATTCAAAGGCAACGCAATGTGCTATCGGCCAGATGCTGATCCAAATTGGGAATTCTGAAATTTCTCCTCGACTCACGCCATGTGCCAAAGACTCACGCCATGAGTCGCCGTGACTCCAGCTGAGAGATTCGCTTTCGTGCAGATCCCGCTGGCCCGTGTTTCTCTGTGAACGATCGTCCGTTCGCAGCACGGTATTCGCTGGCCGGAGTCGTCGAACGAACCTCCAGCCGGAGGATATTCGTTTGAAAACTCAGGAAGTCTCAAAAGTCAGCGACATCGATTGGAAGTACATCCAGGCCAACATCCGCTGTCAAGCGTGGCGTGGCTACAAGGCTGGTGCCTACGCCCGGCAAGAACTCCGCGACATCGAACAATCGTTGTGGACGATGGTCGAGCGGTATCTCGAAGACTTCACGCCCGAGCGTGCGACGTTCAAAACCTACATCGACATGATCGTCTCGCGGGCACTCGCCAGGATTCTTGATACTCGCAAAACCGCGTTTCGCACTCCGCCCGGCGGCCCAGTCGTTTCACTAACAACGATGGTCGACGATCCCGACGGTGGTCCGCCAATGGAGCTGTCGTCGGCACTTTCGCTCGAAGATCGTGACCGCGCCATCGGCAGAGAAACTCGCAGCGAAGAAGCGGTATTCGAGGAAGTCGAAGCATTCCGCGTTGTCTTCGCTGAGTTGCCCAAACATCAGCAAGAACTCTGCAAGCAAGTCATGGAACACGGACGCATTGCGACGCAGAAGCAGTCCGGCATGACCCGTCGCGCCTTCCACTCGATGTTGCAGGACATCCAGCAACGGTTCATCGACGCCGGCATCACACCACCGCGCGACAAACGCTGGAAATAACGGCGTTCTGAAAGTCGCTGTTCATTTTCTGGTCATACCCCCGTCTCGTTCGCCTAAGTAACCCAGGAGGGGACATGTCATTCAAACGCTAACAACCACCAAACGAGAACTCATGAAACAACTCGATATCGAACGCCGCGTCGCACTCTCGCTCGCTGTCGGCCGTTACTTGCGATCCGCCGAACGCTTTAACGAAGCCTCGCGGGAATTCACCGGAGCCTGCAAATCGCTCCGCAATCAACTCGGCACCGAACAACGTTTCTTCGTGCAAAGCGACTTCAAGCACTTCCTGGTGACCAGCGATCGCCACGGCAACTTCGATGTCGAGCAAATCCAGACCCTTTAACAACCAACCGTTTGACCTATCCATCAAGGAGTTACCAATCCAGTGACCAACCTACTCGAAACCATCCAATCCGGCCGGCAGTCGAAGCCGCCTCGCGTCTTGCTCTATGGAGTCGAAGGAATCGGCAAGTCGACCTTTGGCAGCGAAGCCCCCAAGCCGATCTTCATTCAAGCCGAAGACGGCCTCGACGAAATCGAATGCGATCGCTTTCCATTGGCGACCAAGTTCGATGACGTTATCGCAGCCCTGAAAACGCTCGTCAACGAGAAACACGATTACGAATCCGTCGTGATTGACTCACTCGATTGGCTGGAACGTCTCGTCTGGGACAAACTCTGTCAGCAGTATGCCGTCGAGTCGATCGAAAAGGTCGACGGCGGGTACGCTCGCGGTTACATGCACGCCCTCTCCCTGTGGCGTGAAGTGCTCGACCTGCTCAATGTGCTGCGTTCTCGCGGCATGGTGATCGTTCTGATCGCCCATTCCAAGGTCGAACGGTTCGAGGATCCCGAGTCCTCGCCCTACGACCGCTATTCGCCGCGACTTCACAAGCATGCTGCGGCCCTCGTCAAGGAATGGTGCGACGCCGTTCTGTTTGCGACTCGCAAGATGCGAACCCAAAGCGAAGACGGCGGCTTCAACCGCAAACGCACCATCGCTCATGCCATCGGCAAAGACGGTGGCGAACGCGTCGTGCGTGCTTACGGATCGCCCAGTTGCGTTGCCAAGAATCGCTACGGCATCGCTGAAGAATTGCCGCTCTCGTGGTCGGCGTTCGTGAATGCGCTGACCAACAACTCACCCGCTACTCAATCCCAAGGTAACTAACCATGGCCAACCTCAACGGCTTTGATGCCAACACTGTCGAACCAGCCGACGACCTCGAACCGATCCCATCAGGCAAGTACATCGCCGTCATCACCGACAGCGAAATGAAACCCACGAAGTCTGGCACGGGCAACTACCTGCAGTTGACGTTTCAGATCGTGGAGGGCGAGTACGCAAACCGTCTTCTCTGGGTGCGTCTCAACCTCGACAACCCCAACGCGACCGCGGTGGAAATCGCCCGGCGGGAGTTGTCTGCGATCTGCCGGTCGGTTGGCGTCTTGGTGCCAACCGACTCGGCGGACTTACACAACTTGCCTTGCGGAATTCACGTGCGAGTCAAACGCCGCAACGACACCGGCGAGTTGCAAAACGAAGTGAAGGGCTACTCGAAGAAGGACGCCGTCGCTCAGCCGATCGCCGCGTCGCAAGGCAGCGGCACGGACGCCCCTTGGAAACGTTGATCTCGGTCACCGTTTCCAAGCCCAACAGCCGGCCGGCCTCCCAACACCGGCCGGCTGTTTTTTTGTCTGCCGATCTAATCCAAGTGATACATCATGCTGCGACTGCAACTCCCGTTTCCTCCCTCAGTCAATCGCTACTGGCGACACGTCGGCACCCGCGTACTCGTCAGCAAAGAAGGTCGCGAGTACCGCCAGACGGTTCGCGGTCTGATGAAGCTTCAAAACGTGAAGAAGCACGATGGCGACCTGATCGTTGACATTCGCTTAATACCTGTAGATCGGCGTCGCCGCGACGTGGACAATTCGCTCAAGGCGTTGCTCGATGCTATGCAAGCTGGCGGAGCGTATGACGACGACAGTCAGATCGTTCGTTTGACGGTCGAGAAGTTCGAGCCGGAAGCGGACTGTCCGCGCAGTGAAATCGTCGTTCGTCGCGTGCCAGCGAAACTGGGTGAGCCTGGTTACCGATTCTGCCTTCGCTGCGATGACGAGTTCTATTCGATCGGGCCAGGCAATCGACTCTGCGAAGAGTGCACGCGTTGGCGTAGCCGACTCACCGGTTTCGTGCCGATCGCCCGTGGTCGCAAATATCGCAACGGAGCGCGGATAGCATGAAGTTGCGTTCCTACCAAAAAGCCGCCGTTGATGCGGTCTACGATCACCTGCGAAACCGCGACGACAATCCCGTCGCAGTCTTGCCAACAGGTGCCGGCAAAAGTCTCGTCCTCGCGAAGATCGCGTCCGATGCTGTGACGCAGTGGAACGGTCGTGTTCTGATCTTGGCTCACGTCAAAGAGCTTCTCGAACAGAATGCTGACAAAGTTCGCCGTCTCTGTCCCGACATCAAAGTCGGTCTGTATTCGGCTGGCCTTAAGAAGCGAGACACAAACACACCCGTTCTCGTCGCTGGAATTCAGAGTATCTACAAGCGAGCGTGTGACCTCGATCCGTTTGATCTGATCGTCGTCGATGAAGCCCATCTGATCTCAAAGAAGGGCGATGGCATGTATCGGCAGTTCCTGGCCGACTGCAAGGTTATCATTCCGCACGTTCGCGTGATCGGACTGACAGCCACTCCGTTCCGACTCGATTCCGGGATGATCTGCTCAGCGGACAATTTCCTGAATGAAGTTTGCTACGAAATCGGCATCAAGGAACTGATCCGTGACGGATACCTGAGTCCACTCATTTCCAAAGCCGGCGTGCACCGAGCGGATTTCGGCGGACTGCGCATCCGCGCCGGCGAGTTCGTAAGCGAAGAAGTCGAGTCGCTGGTCAACGACGACGCCCTTGTGTCGGCCGCGTGCGCCGAGATCGTAGAACTGACGGCTGATCGCCGGGCGGTCCTCGTCTTCGCGTCGTCCGTCGCACACGGGCGGCGTGTGGTCGAGGTGTTGCAAGAAAACCACGGTATCGAGTGCGGTTTCGTGACTGGCGAAACACCGGCAGGCGAACGAGACGAGTTGTTGGCCCGCTTTCGTGGCGATGCCCCAACATCATTGATCGAAACCGAGTCGCTGCGCTTCCTTTGCAATGTGAACGTACTCACCACCGGTTTCGACGCACCCCGTGTCGATTGTGTCGTGATGCTACGTCCAACCATGTCGCCAGGATTGCTCTACCAATGCGTCGGCCGCGGTATCCGCTTACACCCCGACAAACAGGATTGCCTCGTCCTCGACTTTGGCGGAAACATCGAACGCCATGGACCGATCGACCAGATCAAGCCGAAGGACAAAGCCAAGCGTCCAGACCAAGGCCCGCCGGCGAAAGAGTGTGAAAAGTGTCACGCCTTGGTCGCATGTGGCTATGCCAACTGTCCCGAGTGCGGTCATCCGTTCCCGCCTCCGCAGCGAGAAGCCCACGACGCCGAGGCCAGCGAGGCGGGCGTGTTGTCTGGCGAGGTCACCGACACCGAGTACGACGTCCAAGACATTATCTATCGCATCCATCGCAAACGCGACGCCGACGAAGATGCACCACGATGCCTGCGCGTCGACTACATGATCGGACTGGAACGTTGGCAGAGCGAATTCATCTGCATCGAACACTCTGGCTACGCACGTCGCAAAGCCGAAGCGTGGTGGCGTGATCGTTGTCTCGATCCTTGCCCAACGAACGCCGAAGCAGCGATTGATATCGCCGAATCAGGATTGCTTGCGGCGACCGAAACACTGACGGTCCGCTCGATCGCCGGCCAGAAATACGATCGCATCATCAAACAATCGCTCGGCGAGATTCCAAACGCAGCGTTGGAAGAGGCACCCTTTTGATGGCCGATGCGCGGGAGCAAGTCGCGATCTATCGCCAGCGTGGCTGGTACTGCGTGCCGCTGCGCCCGCGATCGAAATCACCGGCACGTCGTGATTGGACGAATCTTCGGTTGAACCCCGAGGTCTTTCCCGAACAAGGCAATATCGGAATCATCCTTGGCGAGCCGTCTAGTTGGCTCGTCGACGTTGATCTCGATTGTCCCGAAGCGATCGAATTGGCTGATAGTTATCTGCCCCCAACGCAAGCGATCACCGGCCGACCGTCTGCGCTGCGATCGCATCGTTGGTACATCGCAATCGGTGCGACCACTGAAAAGCATACCGATCCGAGCGATGGCTCGATGATCGTCGAATTGCGTTCAACCGGAACACAAACCGTTGTCGGGCCGAGTGTGCATCCCGATGGCGAAACCTACGAAACACTCGATGGAGAGCCAGCCCCCGTTCCCTCATTGATGTTGGACGCTTGTGTCAAAGCACTCGCGGATGCCGTTGTCCATCGACGTGGAGTCGCCAAACCACCGCAACAAACCGCAACGTTGCCGCCACAGTCGCCGCGTTTGGGCAACGACGTCGAATCACGGGCAATCGCCTACTTGAACGCGATGCCGCCCGCAATCGCCGGCAGCGGCGGTCACTCGCAAACCTTCGCCGCCGCGACCGCTCTAGTTCACGGATTCGGCATCGAACCCGATCGAGCGTTGGCGATTCTGACGTCAGAATACAACCCACGATGCGCACCGCCGTGGTCCGATCGCGAACTGCAACACAAAATCAGCCAAGCCGCGACCAAGTCCCACGACCGACCGTTCGGATGGCTCCGCGATGATGGGCCGATTGAGCACGCCGACAATGATGTCGACCTAAGCCAGTTCATGGTCGGAAAGCGATCGCCGGAGGTTGCCAACTCACCTCCGCCGGTCGATACAACGCCCGATCCTGGGCAACTGCCAGAGCGATTGTTCAACGTGCCGGGTTTTGTTCGCCGTGTCATGGATTTCACGCTCGCGAATGCTCCCTATCCGAATATCGGCCTAGCGTTTTGCGGCGCGATGGCACTGCAATCGTTTCTCGCTGGACGAAAGGTCTGCACGTCGGGTGACCTGCGAACGAATCTATATCTACTCGCACTCGCCAGCAGCGGCACCGGCAAGGAGTTTCCTCGCAAAGTCAACTCGCAGATTCTTTTTCAAATCGGCATGTCCGCATCAATCGGAGACAAATTCGCTTCCGGCGAAGGCATCCAAGACGCTCTCGTCCGTACTGGCCGAATGCTCTTTCAGAACGACGAGATGGACGGAGTGCTCCGCCAGATCAACCTCGATCGCGAGAACAGCCGCGAGTCGATCCCGAATATTCTGTTGACGCTCTACACGTCGGCCGGCGACGTCTATCCGATTCGTGTCAAGGCGAATCAGAAGGAGGCAATCCATGTCGACCAGCCGCACTTGACGCTATTCGGAACTGCAACGCCTCAGTACTTTTACGAATCGCTGTCGAAGCGAATGCTAACGAACGGCTTTTTCGCACGCCTGAACATCATCGACGTCGGCAAACGCGGCAGCGGCCAATCGCCGGGGTCAGCGCGTGACCTGCCCGAAGAGATTCTTGACACCGCTAAATGGTGGGCCGACTTTGAGCCGGGCAGTGGCAACTTCCTGAACTTCCACCCCAAGCCGCTCGTGGTTCAAGCCACGCCGGACGCTGCCGAAGCAATCGACGCTTTGCGATTGATGACCGAGAACGAATACAACGCAGCCGAAGATGCTCTCGATGAAGTCGCTCGTACGGCATGGAGTCGTACGTGCGAACACGCCAAGAAGCTGGCGTTGATCTATGCGTGTAGCGAGAACCACATCGAACCACTGATTGGCTTGCCTGCGGTGGAGTGGGCGACCGAGTTCGCAATGCACCAAACACGTCGCCAGCTCTACCTTGCCTCCGTTCACGTCGCCGAGAACCCATTTCATGCCGAGTGCCTGAAACTGCTCAAACGACTCAGCGAGCAACCCGAGCAGCGGATGCAACGTCAGCACCTGCTCAAGTACATGAAGTGCAAAGCCGCCGACCTCGACCAGATCATTCAAACGCTCATCCAGCAAGGCGAGATCGAACCCATCACCATGCCGACCGCCACCAAGACCGCGAGCGGCTTCCAGCGTGTCGTTGCCGAATGAAACCTTCACCTACGCTTCCCAATCCTTCCCCAAATAGAGAAGGATTCGACCCGAAAGCAACGAATCGTTCCCAAACCTTCTCCAGCGTCGGGGAAGGATTCGAGAAGGATTCCAAAAGACGTTTGACTAACAAATATAGGAACAATCTCTCTCTTTCTATGAATACTTCCCCTGTTCCCCCACTCATGCTCGCGATGGCCAAAACTAGGCACGCCTGGCCTCGCACGGGGCTGGGGAAGGATTCGAGGGAAGGATCACGCCTGTCGGTCGCCCGACCAACGATTAGGTACTCCCGGCCGATCGTATCTCTGGTCAGGGCCACGGGAACAGCCGCCTTATTAGGCACAGTTTGTTTCTTTTGTCCGAACAACACATGTCGCGTTGGTAAAACTTCATTCACATCGTAAAATGCCGCCAAAAGGAATCCAAGCAGTTTGAGCGAGCCCACCAATCCAACCGTTTACGTCATCGCCGGCCCTAATGGTGCGGGCAAGACGACATTCGCCAGTCGGTATCTTCCGCAGTTTGCTGGTTGCCAGGAATTCGTGAACGCGGATTTGATTGCTGCAGGGTTGTCGCCATTCAATCCAGAATCGCAATCGGGTGCTGCGGGACGACTGATGCTCGAGCGGATTGACCAGCTGACCGCGGCCCAAGCCACATTTGGGTTTGAGACGACACTTGCCGGCCGTGCTCATGCGAAAAGGTTGCGAGCCATGAAAAGTCTTGGATACCGAGTGTCGATGTTTTTCATCTGGCTTCCGTCAGTCGACCAAGCCATTGCTCGTGTAGCGACTCGCGTCCGAGAGGGCGGTCACAATATCCCTGAACCAACGATCCGGCGTCGCTACGATCTGGGAATCCAAAACTTTGCGTCGTTGTATATGCCAGTCCTCGATGAGTGGTTTGTCTACAATGGATCTAGCCGACCTGCTGAAATCATCGTGGGCCAGCAAGATGGCAACCGACGGGTCTATGACGATGCCCGTTTTGCTGAACTTAAACAGTTTTCCCCGGAGCTATTGCCATGATTCGTGACGATACGCCTGAAACCGTGAAGCAAGCGAACGCCGCCATGGAACAGGCGGCTAATGACGTGTTGTCGCGTGCCCGGCGTCACAACACGCCGATCGTCGTTTGGCGTGACGGAAAGGTCGTTGAACTCGATCCATTCTCTCCGGAGTTTGACGAACCCAACGAGCAACCGCGGACGGCCGGCGACGAGTAGACCAGCAGCGTCGCAAAGCAAACCAACCAACTACCCAACTAAACAGGTAACCAACCACCGAACGACCGAACCCTTTCCATTTCACTTCTCCTTGGAAAGGACGCTGCCATGCAGGTCGAAATGTGGTCGCTTGATCGGATCAAGCCTTACGAAAACAACCCCCGCATCAATGACGACGCCGTTGATGCTGTCATCCTCTCGATCAACGAGTTCGGGTTTCGCCAGCCAATCGTTGTCGATACCGACGGTGTCATCATCGTTGGACACACTCGCTTCAAAGCCGCGACGAAGCTCGGGCTGACCGAAGTCCCCGTGCACGTCGCGACCGACCTCGAGCCCGAAGCGGTGAAAGCCTATCGGATCGCCGATAACCGAACGGGCGAGAACGCCGAATGGGATTGGGACTTGCTGCCCATCGAAATCGGCGAACTGCAGAACTCGGGCTTCGATTGCGAGTTGCTAGGGTTTTGCGACGACGAACTCACCAAGCTGCTCGATCCCGGCGTCACACTAGGTCTCACCGATCCTGAGGACGTGCCAGAGCCGCCGGACGAAGCGGTGACTCAGCCCGGAGACGTTTGGATTCTCGGCGACCACCGATTGCTGTGTGGTGATTCGTCGAAAGCCGAAGACGTCGATCGGCTGCTCGCCGGCGCGAAGATTCACATGGTGAATACCGATCCGCCGTACAACGTCAACGTGGAACCGCGAAGTAAGAACGCAATCGCAGCCGGCAACAGTTCGTTCCCCGCCGGCGAAGGCAAGACGAAAGCCGGCGAGAAAAAGATGCGGGCCAAGGATCGCGTCCTCGCAAACGACAAAGTCAGCGACGATGAGTTCAAGTCCTTGCTGTTGGCTTGGTTCGGCAACATCGGCCGCGTGTTACAACCGGGCCGCTGCTTCTACATCTGGGGCGGGTTCTCCAACATCGGCTGCTATCCGCCGGCACTGGCGGCCAGTGGGCTGTATCTGTCGCAGACCATCATTTGGGACAAGATGCATCCGGTCATCAATCGAAAAGATTTCATGTCGGGACATGAGTGGGCGTTCTACGGTTGGCGAGAAGGAGCCGGCCACAAGTTCTTCGGCCCGAACAATGCCACTGACCTTTGGCACGTCAAGAAAATTCCGCCGCAGCAGTTGGAACACCTCACCGGCAAGCCGGCGGAACTTGCGGTGACAGCGATGCAGTACTCAAGCCGCAAGGGCGAGAACGTGCTGGACTTGTTCGGCGGCAGCGGTTCGACGCTGATCGCGGCCGAGCAAACCGGACGCAAGGCGTTCTTGATGGAAATCGATCCGCCGTACTGCGACGTGATCGTTGATCGCTACCAACGCTTCACCGGCAAGCCGGCTGTGCTGGAACGTACTGGCGAGTCACCGATCGCGATGAAACCGCGAGAGGAGAAGATGCGGTAATGGCTAGAGTTCTTTGTAGGACCAAGCTACGTCGTCAAAGACATAGACGAACCGAGCACCGCAGTTCCTTGCGAAGTCCAGCAGCGCATCATGCGTTGGCAGAATCGCAGGCGGGTCACCGTCGGCGAAACGCTCGGCCTCGCCCATCTTGGCATCCAAGCAGCGGATATCGCCGCCGTCGATCAAGGTTTCCGCTTCTTCGGTCGTTTGGTAGTTGGCCATCAAAAGTGCTCCGGTGTGTTCGGGGTAGCCGTCGAAGTGAAGGTAGACCGCCGCGTACATTCGGTCGTCGCGGCGGACAGCGATGGTCGCACGTGTGGACATGGATGTTGCTCCTTAGTTCGTTTGGTCGGCTTTGGTGGAAACGATCTCCACCTGGTCCGGGGGAATGGAAAGCATCAGCGACCGGCCGTTGTCCCAGTCGACATCGACTTGCGTCCAATCGCTTAGCGGATAGACGCCGGCCACCGTTCCGGTGGTGCCGGCGGAAATCGGATCGGGGTCGTCGGTCATCGAAAGCAGCCGCACGCGGTCGCCCGCCTTGAGGTTTGTTCTCATCGTTTTGATTCCTAGTTGCGAGCGTTGTTGGTTTCGTCGACCATCGCGGCGACTTCCGAAAGTTGAGCGTTGACCAAGTTCAACGCTCGCACGTGCGTCCATCGCAATGCCTTGTTATCGGGCCGAATCATTCGGTCGAGTTGCAACTCGATGTGTTGCAGCAGGTCGCGTGAAATTTGGTGAGCGTTGTCGTAAGCCGCTGCCGGTTCGACCGGCCGCGCGGCGAGCGTTTCAATCTTTGCCATTTCGTTTCTCCGTTCGTGTTTGAAAACCGTTCGTACAACCACACATGAGCCATGACTTTCCAAACACATCAAGCGAAGTCTGCGAAACACGCGTCAGAATTCGCATATTTTTTTGGCACGCCTAATAAGCCGCGACGTGGCCTCGTGTCGCGTCGTTTGGAAGGTCGGCGTTGTGTTTCCCGTCACGACAAAACGCCCGCACGTTGCAAACGTCGGGCGTTGTTGACGAAGTTTCGCCGAGAGGGATCAACCGGCCGGCTACAAGCCGATCGGTACCAGAACGTGCGAGTCCGAACCCGTCACCGGAAAGGATTCGCCATCGTTCGTTCTGGCGTACAGGGCGTCGCCGCGTCGTATGACGTCACGCACCGGCCCGGCGTCAATCATCTCGTTGCGGATCGACCGCAGTTCGTATCTCACGTCGGGCTCCGGCGTCGCGGTTTCACCGTCTTCCAAGTCCTCGACGGTCCGCAGATCGTAAAAATGCTTCATGGCTCAATCCCCTTACGCTCGCGCGGCGAAGCGACCGCGTTCAACTTTGATGAAACGGCTATCGTCGCCCTTGGCAAGCTCACGAAGGATCGCCGAGTACAAAGTCGCGTGCGGCGTCTTTCCTCCGGGGCTCGTCCAATAGCCGGCGTCCGTCATCGCGGCAATCATTTCCTGGGCGTTCATCGTTTCCTCGGTCTCGCCCAGCACTTTCAAAGCCGCCTCAATACACGAGAGCTTCTTGTCGCCTGCCGTCGCCGCCACACTCGCCGCGTCGCCGCCGTTTGTCTTCTTTGCGACTCGTTTGCGGGCTCGCGTTTCGCCGGCCGCACTGGCCGACGTCGTCGCCCGTGCTTTTCCTTGCAACCGCTGGGCGGTTTTGATTCGCACCTTCTTGTTGGTCGTAAGGTTCGTGGCGTTCCAGCCGCCGGCGGAATTCGTCGAGTCGATTCGTACGACGACCTTCTTGTTGGTCACGTTGGCGTAGTACTCGCCGCCTACTTTTACGTATGCCTTCTTCATCGTTCGTTCTCCGAAAGGGAAAGGGTCGTGGTTGGCTGCCATCGTCAGGCGACGGGTACCACCCGCCGCTACGCCAAGCCTCCGTGCTGGCGTTTCGGCTTCGGTTTACAGGACCGCACCCAAAACGCTCTTGTCGAGCTTTCCCAACAGCTCGCAAAAAATGTAGTGCTCCTCGAGCAGCGGGCCGGCCGGCCCGCCGTGGTCGAGGTCGGCAATCTCAAGGGCGTTTACCAAGGGCCGAAGGTTTTCGGCGATGCGGTAATAGCTTTCGCGAATCTCTTGGGCGGTATGCGCGTCCATGTTTCGGAAGAGCGGGGCAAGGGCTTCGGCGCGGGCCTTTTGGGTTTCGTTCATGGCCATGGTTTGTTCTCCGGTGGAAAGATTGGTTACGTTTTGCCGTTGGGCGTTAAGACACATGAGCCATGGTTTTCAAAACACATCAAGCGAATCTGGGCGAGTTCTGAAAATGATCTCGGATGTTTTTCCAGAACTCGCATAACTCCCGAACGTGTGGCGAATTCAGGCTCGAAAGTTTTTCCCGAAATGTTCCTTCAATTCGCGGAGCTGTTCGCAAAGATGCTGCAAGGAACCGACGTGTTCCCAATTCAGCGGCGCGGTTTCGCTACCCGGTGCCGGCAAGTCTTCGACCGATTCGTGCAGGTCTTCCAGCAACGTGAGGGCTTGAATGTGCGCGGCGGTGTAGGCGTGTTCGAGTTTGGCGTTGGCCATGGTTGTGTCTCTCGGTTTGAAAAAGGAATGGAAGCGGGCTTCGAGCGAAGCCCGCGTTGGAAAGGCCCTGCTGACAAAGACCCGCGTCTAGCAATCGCGGCAGGTTTCCCAGGCTCGTTTGCTGCCGTAGCAAATCTGCCCGCCTTCGACGATGTAAACGATCGCGTCTTCCGCTACGTCTTGGTCGTCGAAGTACTCGCTGGGGTCTTCTTCGCTGGCTTCGTTCATCTCCGCGCCGCTGGTGATGCCGGCGATTCGGTTTTCAAAGGGCCAGTTCTCTTGGGTCATCAAACGCACTTCGGCGTCCGGTCCATGTTGCTCGCGGTACTCATTCAGCAGGTCGATCAGGGCGTCAATCGTCATCATTGGGTCTCCGTAGGTAGGAAGGGAAATTCGTCTTGCGTTGACACACATGAGCCATGGTTTTCGAGACACAGCAAGCGCATTCGCCCTGCATTTTGCAGTCATTTTGCATGTTTCTCGATCTCGCCGACGTGCCCCACAAAGGCCTCGTGTCGGCGTCCTCGAAACACTCGGCCCCTTAGGGTTACTTATGCGAACGACGCGACACGTGCGCCAGAAAACGCCAACGTTTTGAAGGAAACGAATGCGCAAAAGAAAAGCCGCGGTGTAGGCCGCGGCGTTGAAGGAAAGAAGTTGGCCGGCCCTTTAGACCGCTTGGTCGTACTTGCGAGCCATTTGCAAAAGCTTCTTCTTGACCGGTTTCCAGTCGCAGGTTTGTTCGCCGGCCGAAAGCTCGCCGTACCGTTTGGTGCGAAGGGCTCCTTTACGCCAGCCGATTGTCCAGCCAAGGCGGTAGTACAAGCGGTTGAGTTCCGTTTCGCCTTCGCCCGCGCCGTTGCGATCCCAGCAGCTCTTGGTGCCAGGCCGCTTGGTGTAGTCCCAGCCGCTGCAGCGTCGCGTGGTCAAAGCCAGTTCGGCCAAGCCCAATACCATTTGGATGTAGCCAAGCAGTTTGGTTTTGTTGAGCGTGCCGGCGAAGGCTCGAATCTCGATCCGGTTTCGGCCGCGAGCGAGGTGCGTCAGGTTCAAAAGGTGGTAGCGGTCTGCTTCGCAGTTTCGCTTGGCTGCGTCCTTGTTGCCGTAGGTCTTGATTTGCTTCGCCCAAGTATTTCGCTCGCGTCGTTTGGTTCCCGTCGAAGCGTAGATGGCTCGCTCGTGGTTTCCGATCAGGCTTATCAGCCGAGCCAAGGCAGCCGCGTCGCCGTTCCAGGTGATGGTGATGTGAAGGCCGCAGCTTTCGTTGACACGCGCCCCGCGTGCTTTGATCGCGTCGACCGCTCGCTCTACGTTTTGAAGTCCGTCGTAGCCGCGAAGGATAGGCGATACGAACTCGGCGTTCTTGCGTCCGACCGGCGTGCGAATGCTGCTGTCGCGTTCTGCTTTCCATCCTTCGGGCAGCCAAGCTACAGGCAAGCCATTGTGGTATCCGCCGATCGGCGTGGTGTCGTTTCCGGGCAGGTGAGTTTCGATTTCGATACCGAAGGCGATGTCGTTGGCGTGCATGGTTGTGTCTCCGAAAGGTGGCTAGGTAGTTGCGTTTCGCGTGGCGTTTTGCCGGCCGCGTGTGACACATGAGCCATGGGTTTCGGAACACATCAAGCGAAGTCTGCCCAACGTTTTGAATGATTTCGCATATTTTTTTGGACGCCAACACGCGGCCAGTATTGGCCCAACGTGGCGTCCAAAAACATGCGGCTAACCACGCCAAACATGCAAACATTCGCGACAGTCGCCAACGTGTGCGGCGTGTCGCGAAGCCCTCCAATCAAGAGCAGTCATGGAAGACAAACGCAAAGCAGTGACGATTAACTCGCTGCCGATCAAAGACGCCGCGACCGCGATCAGTAACGCCTACCAAACGCGAATCACGCCCGAGCAAATCGAGACCGACGTTGCCGCCGGCGCACCAACCAACGCCGACGGAACGCTCAACGTGGTCGCCTACGTCGCGTGGTTACTCCTGGAGACACGACGTGCAACTTGACCCAGCGAAACTTCGACCGAGCGAGTGTTGCCGGCTACTCAACAGCACGCCGCTCGGCGAAGTCATCAACGAACGCCAACTCCACCGCTACCGAACGCGTGCTGGTCATCGCATCGGTGACGGCAAGAGCGTTCACTTGCTGAAGTTCGCCGGCCTGCTGATCGAAGACCGCCACCGACCGAAATCCGACGACACCGATGCCTACGAAAAGCACAAGGACTACTCCCGCGAACGAAACGCAGCGAAGTCACTCGCCGGCCGCAACATCGGCGATCTTCCACCGGTCGCCGACGATGAACGCAAAGCAAAAGCCGCCGATAGCTTCCGATACTTTTGCGAAGCCTACTTTTCGCTGACGTTCCATCTGTCGTGGTCGCCGGATCACATCGCGGTCATCAATAAGATCGAAGAAGCCGTCGTTCGAGGCGGTTTGTTCTCGCTTGCAATGGCCCGAGGTAGCGGCAAGAGTTCGCTCGCCGAAGTCGCCTGCATTTGGGCAGTGCTCAACGGCTATCGCGATTTCGTTTGCTTGATCGGAAGCGACGAAGGTCACGCCTGCGACATGCTCGATTCCATCAAGACCGAATTAGACGGCAACGACCTACTCTTGGCCGACTACCCCGAGGTCTGCTTTCCCATCCAAGCCCTCGACGGCATCGCCAACCGAGCCAACGGACAACTGCACCAAGGAAAACGTACGCAAATTGGTTGGACCGCGAAAGAAGTAGTCCTGCCCAGTATCGAAGGCAGCAAAGCCAGCGGCGCGATCATCAAAGTCGCCGGCCTAACAGGCCGAATCCGCGGCATGAAGTTCAAACGCCCCGATGGTAAAACCGTCCGGCCATCGTTGGTCGTGCTCGACGACCCGCAAACCGACGAGTCCGCTCGTTCGCTATCGCAGTGTGCCAACCGCGAAGCCATCCTCGCCGGAGCGGTGCTCGGGCTCGCCGGCCCAGGCAAAAAAATCTCCGGCATCATGCCCTGCACGGTCATTCGTCCCGGCGACATGGCCGACAACATCCTCGACCGCGACAAAAATCCTGAATGGAACGGCTCGCGAACGCGAATGGTCAACTCGTTCCCCACCAACGAAACCTTGTGGGAACGCTACGCCGAGATTCGAGCCGAGGGCTTGCGAGCCGGCGATGGCGGAGCGGCCGGTACCGAGTTCTATCGCAAGAACAAGTCAGCGATGGACGAAGGTGCCGACGTCGCGTGGAAAGAGCGTTTCAATCACGACGAACTATCCGCGGTCCAGCACGCGATGAACCTCAAGCTTCAAGACGAAGCAGCCTTTTTCGCAGAGTACCAAAACGAACCGTTGCCGGCCGAAACCGTCGATGCCGACCAACTCACCGCGGAGCAAGTCGCGGAGAAGTTCAACGGAATGAATCGGTGCTGCATCCCAATCGCCGCCAACCACCTCACCGCATTCATCGACGTCCAAGGAAAGTTACTTTTCTACGTCGTCGCAGCCTGGGAAGACGATTTCACTGGCTACATCGTCGACTACGGTTCATTTCCCGACCAAAAGCGTCCGTACTTCACGCTCCGCGATGCGCGTCACACACTCGCGACCGAAGGCACCGGCCTCGAGGGTTCGCTCTACGCCGGCATGGAAAAGCTAACCACCGACTTGCTCGGTCGAGAATGGCAACGCGACGACGGCGCAGCCATGAAGATCGAACGCTGCCTCATCGACGCCAACTGGGGCCACTCCACTAACGTCGTCTACCAATTCTGCCGACAAAGCCCCCACGCTTCGATCCTACTGCCGTCCCACGGTCGCTTCGTCGGCGCGTCATCCAGCCCCTTCAGCGAATACAAACGCCGGCCAGGCGATCGCGTCGGCCTCAACTGGCGAATTCCATCGGTCCACGGCAAACGAGCCATCCGCCACGTCATCTACGACACAAACTGGTGGAAGTCCTTCACCCACGCACGTCTCGCCGTCGCCATGGGCGACCGAGGCTGCTTATCAGTCTTCGGCGACCGCGCCGAGCAACACCGAATGTTCGCCGAGCAAATCACCGCCGAGTACTTCATCAAAACCGAAGGCCGAGGCCGAACCGTCGACGAATGGAAAGCCCGCCCCGAACAACCCGACAACCACTGGCTCGACTGCCTGGTGGGCTGCGCTGTCGGTGCGTCAATGCAAGGGACTCTGCTTTTCGGAACGGATCTACCCGCATCGCCGAAACGTGAACGAGTGAGCTTTAGGGATCTTCAGCGACGGAAGAAGGTCTAGATAAGGAGAGCAAACATGTACTCCGGTCGATGAAACGTCGATGAAACCGGAGCGTAAGGAACAAAGGAAATCGTCGCTCCGGTGTCGGCCACGAATGGCACGTAGTTATTTCCTAAGTCCTTTGAGGATTTGACGTTTCGCTTCATGCCGATGCACGTGCAAAAAATCATGATGCTTTCGAGAGGGTTGCTTTATCTTCCTCGGTTCAATGCGGTTTGGCCTGTCTCCGACTCGGTGCACTGCAACCGACTCGATCAATTGGTCATATATCTGCTGCCGAAAGTCGGACGAGCAACAATTTGCAAGAATTGGTTGGAACGCCTTCAGTGTCTGTAGTGTGGTTTTGAAACTGATCGTGCGTGGTTCCACGTCGTAGTCATCAGCTGCTCTTGCCATGATCGTGTGAATCAAGTTGTACGCGAGCACGTGAGTCCAGATTTCCTTGCGAACAAGCTCTGGTGTCTTGCAACGCAGGCGATCCATCTGCAGCGTCTGTTTAAGTGATCGGATATCTAACTCCACATTCCAGCGTTCTCGGTATAACGAAGCGAGTTCTTCTTTCGGGTATTCAATTGGATCAAAGAGTGTTGTAGCAACAACAAGAACTTTGTCGCGAAACCCTGGTCGGGCAATTCGTATCCGACAAACTCGAACCCGCAAGCTATCTGGCAGGTCCTTGCGATAGGCGCTGTCAGCCTTTGAGCGAGCATACCGCTTTGGCCAACTCACGATTTGATCGTCTTTACCGAGGCGTTGACCGCGACGAAAATCGAGCTTGCGAGTAGAAGCGTGTCTCACGACAAAATCAACACCTCGGCACTGAAGTGCTGTCAGCTCAACCCATGAACACATCAACCGATCCGCAACCATTACATCGCCGGGTCGAAACGCATCAAGTAAGCGTCGAAGCAATCCGAGTTCGCTTTGTCCTTTGCCCGAGTACGCGCCAATTGCCATGTCGACGATGGCTCCGCACGAAAGCGAAACGAGGACACAAACTCTTGCCATCGGGTGGCCTAATCCTGGACGCTGATAGGAGGGTTGAGGATATTCGGATTGGTTTGCAGGAGTGTCAGGCATCGTTACCGTCGAGCCATCGTAGAGATAAACCCGACGACCATGCCATAACCAATCAGCCTTGGCAGCATCATCCAGAGCACGCCCTGCTCGGCGCGCAACATCCGAAAAGAACTTCTCAGGTAGGCGTTTTCGTGCCTGGCAGTAGGCTGAAGTCTCTGAAGAACATGAGTTCTGACCGCGCGAAACCCTGTGAGCAATTAGCCGTGCAACGGCCGACGCACACGACTGGTCGGTACAGAGAATCTGTCCAAGAAACACCCACAGAGTTGTGAGTGGCGTGTAGATCCGGTCTTTCCAACAGACGCCATTCTGCGTCAGTGCATCGGAAATAGACTGTTCCGAAAGAACGTCGGTGAATGGCAGGCCGCCGTCCTGTAAAAACTGCCGACGCAAGAATCTGATCTGTTCGCGGAACCGACGATTGTTCAAACTGCTCATCACAGAGGCCTCCTTGCCGAAGATGAAGTTGTGGTAAACCCATCTACGCAAGTGAGGCCTTTCTTGTATATGTCGTTTCAACAAAACGAGTTAGGGATATCTACGTGCCATTCGTGTCGGCCACCGGAGCACGCAAGCGGTGCGTCGCAAAAACCGCTTCGGTCTCCAACCCTCGTGGAGTTCACGGATCCAATTGGAAGCCGAAATATGTCCAACCTCGCTCACTTTGAAGATTCGCCAATCTGCATCGGACGATGAAGCCGACGTAGGTTACGCTCCACTGGCTGCTTCGGCCCAACCAACGCAACGTTACTCCAAGCCAGTATATCCTTCGCCTTCTTTACCTCGCTATTTGTGGTCGTAGGACGAAGTCCTGCTGTACGCATCATTTCAAACAGGTCACATAGCCATGACTTCACCAAGGCAACCGTGTCTTGCTGATGGACTTTTCTACGGAAGCGGTCATCGATGACCGTGCCATCGGGGATGAAAAGATTGTGCTGTTGTTCGGCTACTTGATGAACCAACTGAGTCAAAGTTTTTGACTCGACGGTCGCAGGTGCAACGACCGGTTCAGCGCTGATAGCATCGATGGCATTCTTGAGTGAAAGTGCCGTGACCCTTTCACCCTCGGTGAACACTGCCGACCGATCTTTATAGACCCGGTTGGTTGCCTTCGATTTTTGTTCCGTGTGGGATCTGGACGCCGTGTAAGGCTACGATTTTTGCAATCGCTGGTTGGTGGTCTTTCATTGGTTAATTTCATTGCGTATTGCAATGACTCCAAGGCGATTTGGCCGTCATGGTTGAGCAAGCAAGCTCGTTTTCCGTTCCGGTCTAAAAATGGAACCTGCCCCGATGGGCTGGTGGTGATTTCGCCATCGACGGCAATAGAATGGCGATTGACTAAATCAATCACTCTTGTTTCTGGATTCATGGGTATGTCTGTTATGACCTTGAAGGATGAGATTGACGAGCGGCTAGCCGCCATACGGTATGCGCATGAAAAAGCCAAGACGCTGACAAAGGAACTTGGCGAGACTGTTCGATGGCGGGAGTGCTTGCCGCTATCGTTCGTCAAGACAGTCGTTGTCGTTAATTCAAATGGTGACGAAGTTCCCCGAAGTCAAAGCAGCAACGGGGATTCGATCGCCGATATTAAAAAGCAGATGGAGCGACGTGCTAAAATCATCACCGCAGCCAAAAAGATTGCAGACGAATGTGATTTGAACATAGATTGACGTGACCTATTGCCAGTCGGTTTTTTGCCACACAAAGAGATAACCATTTACGAAGCCGTGCAATTTGGTGACGATGGCCAGATAAGGCAGGCCCATCACATGGAGTCAACCAAAAAGTCTTGACTGAAGGTGCAATGAATGCCGGAGGTTTCATTCACGGGGTTGTGTTCATAAGTCGCTATGATTTTAGTTAGTCGTCGGTGCGCCGACCGTTAGACCCCGACGCGGTACTGCCCCATCGTGTCGGGGGCGTTTTTGTTCGATGGGCTGCGCAGGGATTATCAATGGGACTTTTCGATCTATTTCGCGCAAAGGCAAGAGTGACTAAGAAGGTGCCAACGAAGTCGAAAACGGTGCCGTTGCAGCCAAGAGATAGGCCCACCAAGAAGCAACTGGACTACGCAAAGCTCTGCGGCGTCGCCGTTCGTCCGGGGATGAATCGTTCAGCGGTTTCTAGTGCAATTGATGCTGCGTTCAAGGCTGATCCCAAACTTGGGTTTAAGGCTGCCGCCCGAAAGAAACGAGACGACACGAAGCACGCAGGACAATACGCCGAACGAGATAAGCTGCTTAAAAAGTGGAATCAGTTCGCGGACGGTCCCGAATATATGCTTGCCATTTACGAGAAGGGCAAGAATGTTGTTGTCGATGTACTTCGAGTAAACGAAGCAGACGAGAGCGGGAAGACAGGTGTTTCGCTTTTCTGTGAAGCACCCAAGTTGCGAAAAGACAAGCATTTGGGGGAACACTTAGAATTTGAACGAGTGGTCAAATTGAACGTGAAAAAGTTGCTGTATCACGAACCACTTCCTCGTTTTCAAGATGACCACGACACCGAGATAGATCGTTACCAAAAAGCGGTGAAGCGGGGGCTGGGAATTGCTAAAAAACTATAGCTCAGTCAACCAGTACAACGCTCACGCATGGAATACAGAAGGGCACGACGTGAAAAGTCGACGGCCGGTGAAGGGTTGGCTGAATCGATGGCCTTTGGTCTAGATCAAATCCATCGCCAGAAAATCAATGATCGTGCATTCATCGATTGCCGACGCGAGCGCGGCGGTTGAGCTCGTCGATTGACAGGGGCTCCGAAGTCGGCCGCCGGTGCATCGAAGCCGATCGCAAAACTTTGAGCAATGGGGTGCCGCAAAAAAGTACCGGTGCCTTTGTCTTCGCCTGACTACGTCGGTTCGAGTGATGCCATAGAGTGACAGCGAAAGTCGGCTTATAGTGACGCAGCCGGAATTTCAACTTCGTCAGATACGAGATATATCTTCGTCCATGAAATCACTCGAACTACTCGCTGAAATTGTAGAAGCGATTGAAATCCTTGGGCGGAAGATTGAGACGCTCAACTCTCTCAACCTCACCGATCTAAGCGTGAGATCAGAGGAGTTCTTTCGCGAAATCTTAAATCGAGTTCTCGACCTTGACCTCAAGAACATTAATATCGAACAGCCAAGCGCGGCGGCGATCGACCTCGGCGACGTTGAAGCTAAATTGGCGATCCAAGTCACGGCAAATGGTACCGCGAAGAAGGTAAGAGACACCGTCTCGAAGTTCGTTGAGCGGGGTCTCGCGTCACAGTATGACCGTTTGGTGATTCTACAGATCGCAAAGGAGGGTGGACGCAATATTGACGACATTTGCGATCCCCATGACCTGAAATTTGATCCAAAGTCAGACATTTGGGGAAAGAAAGAATTAGCGAGGCAAATTAGTGCCCTGCCAACTGAGGCCCTGCAGTCTCTGCACGACTATATGAAGCTGGAATTACCCTCGCTTTTCGGTGCGGTTACTTCGACCGATGCATCGCCTGAACTGCGAGTCGATGCCAGCTACGCAGGAGGCAAGAATGGTACCTCAGCGTCGCTAACGATATTCAATAGCGGGTCACACACGCGATACTTGTCTTCGTGGTTCGTTGAATGGAGTGACAAGAGTGCGGTCTTTTCGATTAAGTGCGAATCAGGTTCGCTTCCGTATCGGCTGCAAGAACAGGACCGCTATACAATTGTCATAAATCTTGACCGTCCGCGCCTTGAGGGCATTAGCGAGGTGGGGATTTTGGACGGCGACAATAATAGTTTCAAAGCGCCGCCCGGTCAGATCGCGATATTGAAACAAGAAGCAGAGCGACGAGCAACTCTCTATCCGCAACCGGATTCCGACAATGCCCCTGACTTCAGTGAGTGCGAAATGGAGGTTGCGGCGCGGGTCGAATTCGGTGATGACGGAAAGCAGTTATTGGTCTTTACGGTGACGAACATGTCAGACATTGCCGTTCCGATTGTCGGCGCAAACCTTGAATGGCAATACGATCCACCCCGAAGTAGGAGAGCAGAAAATGATGCGACCACCAAGATTCGCGAAGTTCAAGAGCTTGGTGGCAGCGTAAATCTTGACTGCCGAAGTGACCTAACTTCACCAGTGGCGCCTGGCGGTGTCATCCAGTTTTATTTGCACGATTCGATGGAGCGTTTACTGCTAGAGACGCTACTTGGCGACGTCCCGGATCAGAATGTCTCATTCGTGTTCGGGGCGAAATCGGGGACGGGATGGAAAGCGACTGAAGAGGGAATTCCTGAAGCCGTTCGCGAACACGCCGAATACATCCGTGATGGAGGACAAATCTCTGGCCGCATAAAAAGGCAGCCTCAAGAATGGATAGTAGACACGTTCGCGCAGGAGATTACCTCAGCGGATCTTGCTGACGGAACCAACGTCATTGAGGGTACTGACTACGCTTACTCGGGCACGCGCACTACGACTTGGTACGTTCCTCGCGAATCCGAAACAATGCGAAACTGGGAGTCTCGATGGAAAAAGATGCGTGAACACTTTGACCGTATGGCCTTTGTCACACGCCCGATTGAATGCACGATGTTACAACAGCGCATTCCTGGTTACCACCTTAATCCGCTACCAGAACTGATGAAGTTCAGCGCCGACTTCATCGGAACGGGCAGCGGACTGAGTCGTGAACCCGCGCAATTAGTTACACCCGATGGGATTCCGATCTTTAGCGAGTTCCCAATTCGGGATGCGGTTGGAACACCCATTACCAATTCCGTGGGCGAAGGATTCGGTTGGCGATTTGGTGTTTCTCGTCAATACTTCAAGAAAGGAGGACCCAACTGGGCCGGTGAGGACCGCAAGTACCCAGGGCCTTCGGTCGAAGAACTCGCTTCCGAATGCGCGAGCCTGTTGTACGGCCTACCGCCCGAACTCGCTGCGTCAGTTTGGCGCAACTGGCCCCAAGGTTTTGATCGCCGGAGCAATTCTTCTGAGTACTTTTGGTATGACGCGGTCTTTGAGTTGGCATGGCAAGGACAGCCTGGTGACCGGCTTTACGCCGATCGTTATGCGCCAGTCGAGAATGGGTCGATTGAACTTGTCGGCGATGGACTATTACCGCGCGTGCCGAACCTGGAATTCCTAAGCGTCCGGGTTGCGCACGAGTACGGTCACCCCGTACAAATTACATCGAAGCTGACAAACATAGTACTGGCTTCGATCGCGGCAATCGATAGGTTGCTCGATCGCGGAGCCGCCATGGTGGAGAAATATGAAAAAGAGAAAGAGGCTTGATCAAGTAATCGCGGCAAAGCTCCATGGCGTGGTGGATTCCTCAGCGAGTTTCAGTTCGTCGTTGGCCAACATCGTATCGCTGCTACGGTCGATGAAACTGGAGCAGGCGTGTGCTTATTGCTCCAGATGATTCGTCCTGAGTAATAAGGGTGCACTTCAGTGTGTCGGACTGAAGCGGGGAACGAACTCTCATTGCCTCAAGCTCCGGTGCCAATAGTGCTGACCTCAACTCATGATCCCCGTCCGTTGGCTCGCTACGCCTCTTGCTGATTGGTCGCACGATCTCCATCTGGCGATAGGAAAGAAAGCCGCCGCAAACGTTGCGTCGCCAACTGACGATAGCGGCAGACGCCAACACAGCTGCGTTGCAATTGAGGTTGTGCAGTCGCCACCGTTCCTGGAACCGCGTGTCGGGCTGATGTGGGTATGAATCATTCTGGTCCACACGAAATGCGAATTCCTGAGAAAGTTTCGTCGGCTGTAATGCGGCCCCTCGGGATTTAAGACCGTGACGCCCAAAAAGTTCCTTATTGATGACGCCACGTCCCCTTGTCTACGCGCCTTTGTCGGCAAAACTTTAGAGGTTAGGCCAATTCCCCTAGGAGTTTCGTATGCCTCATTCACCGCCGCCGAATCCGCCGACTGTCCGCAACGCGTCGGCAAACAACCTCCACTACGCCCGCCAGCTTTTCGGCAACCGTCGAGCGCGAATCAACGGCCGCCGGCCTGCGAACGGTCACCGCTGTTCAGCGTGCAACCGAAGACCGCCGAGCAACGAGTTGTGCGAGATCGTCATCGACCCGGCGAAGAATCTGACCGCGATGGTCGGGATCGGCCGCTGCCATTATGCGTATCTTCGGTCGGGCCTCGAACAGCTTCTGCACGCCGAACTGGCCGGCACTCATCCCCACAAGCGGCAGCGGATCCGCCGGCTGAGAAGAATGATCCGTGAACTGCCGAGGAATCTGTAACAGCCGGTGCACCATCACGGACGAACGCCGCCCCCCCTACCGCCTCTCCGGCCAGATCGCCATGGCCTGAGCGATGTCGTCAGTATATGCGCGCATGGCACTGTCCATGTCTTCCTTGCTCGGGGGATCAACTCGCTTGATCACCTTGAATTCGGGGAGGAGAAATTCGAGGTACTTCCACCGCGCCTTCTTCTGCCGCCAGTACTCCTCGCAGAACTCGGCGAGAGCTGGCCGGTTGGACAGATGGTGCATCCCCCGCTTGACAATCGCCATGACGGTTGGGGTAGCGGACGGGCACTCGAGCTCGTAATAGAAAATTTCGGGGACCGCTTCCTTCCGCTCGCGGAACGGCCCCTCGGTTTGCGGGACTATGAAAGCGCCACACTGAGCGATGGACTCGCATGCGTAGTAGGCGGTCATCCGCGACTGCTCGTTGGGAAGACGGTGCCATTCGAGACAAGCTTCCATCTCCGCCCAAGGAATGTTGTCCTTGATCCGGTCGATGTGCCCACTTGAAAGCCTGGACCGCTTCGGGCGGATCTCGCCGTCTGGCAGCTTATAGATGCTCGCGGTGTAAAGCGACACGTCAACTCTCCTGGTTCTGAAATGCAGTCTGCGTGCGTACTGTGTTCACCAGCCACGGCACTCCCGCCGCGAACCGATTCTGCTCCAACGTCGACACGTGCATGGTTCGTCCCCCGTGAACCGGAAGGTTCAATCTAACGGGCGATGACCATTCGGATCATTCTACTCCAGCCAGCTTCGGTCACATCGACCGAGATGTCAGCCGAGCGTGCTCAGGAAGGCGTGTCCTCAGCGAGAAGTTGACCCACGAACTATTGTGTTTGCCTGCACCGGCGGCCGACTTCGGTGCCACCACTTTCGCTCCACCGGTCGACGAAATCGAAGCTAGTTTGCGAGGCGTCCTACATTTGCGTCTCGGCAACGCTATCAATCTTGTCCTGCATCGACTGCTCGCGATCCGTGCGAGTTCCGACTTTGATGCTGGTGGTGATTCGCGGCGCGCCCATCGCGTGAACACGTTCGTGGCAACGCTTGACTGCTGCAAACACCTCGTCCCAATCACCTTCGATATTCGTCCCGTATGCATGGACTTGGTGATTCAGTCCCGCTTCCTGCAAGACTTTTTGACACTCAACGACGTACTTGCCCACGGAGACACCAACGCCCATCGGCACGACGCACAAATCTATGATCACGTTCATCTCAAGAGTTTCCCTCACGTTTCGGTCAAGTTTGGTTCGCCTTGCCAAAGCCTAATCTTTTGCGAGGAAAAAAGCAGCGGCGTGGCCTGGCGGTAATTCAAAACTGAAAAGAAACAACCCCGTCTTTGATTTTCTGGTTCACGTGCAGGTCGCTTCGCCTAAGTAACCCTGAGAGAGACAATTGTTTCACCTCATTGTTACGACGAAATGCCAGACGACCTCAAACACGAGATTCGCGAGAACGCTGTCGGCCCTGCAAAGGCGTCTGGGGATGCCGGATCGGTGGAACAGCACAAGCTGACCGATCAGATCGCTGCGGACAAGCATCTCGCTGGCAAGGACGCGGTTCGGAAGCCGAATCGCGGGCTGCGGTTTAACAAGATCGTGCCGCCTTCGGCTGGCTAATCTTTCTTTCGTTTTGCAATCGCGCATAGGTCTGCCGGGGACGGCAATAGGAAACCAACACGGATGTTGAAGATGTTGTCAGGGATTATCGAGCAAGCATGGCGCGGCGGAGCTTCCCACTCCTCATCCTCGCCGGGACGCTCACCCCGGCAGCCCTTCTTTTCGCGACTTCGTGCGAAGTACGACGCCGCGAATACGACGCTCGACAACATGAAACATTGGTCACATGCCGATGGTTTGTCGTCCGCCGCCGCGAATAGCCCGGATGTGCGGCGTACGCTTCGCAATCGTTCGCGATACGAGGTCGCCAACAACAGCTACGCTCGCGGGATCACGTTGACGCTGGCGAATGACGTGGTTGGCACCGGGCCGCGTTTGCAAATGCTGACGCCAGATGATGCCGCGAATCGTTTCGTTGAAGCGGAATTCTTTGCTTGGGCGGAAGCGGTCGGCTTGGCGGAAAAGCTCCGGACGATGCGGCTGGCTCGCGTTTCGGACGGTGAATCGTTTGGTTTACTGACCAGCAACGAACGAGTTGACTCCACCGTGAAGCTCGACGTGCGATTGATCGAGGCGGACCAAGTTGCCTCGCCGACGCTGGTTGCGGACCGCTCTCGATACATCGACGGCATTCAGTTTGATGCCGACGGAAACCCGCTCAGCTACGACGTCCTGCGTGAGCATCCTGGTGATGTGAACTTCACGATCGACGAAGAATTCGACACGGTACCGGCCGCCGCGGTGTTGCACTACTTTCGCTGCGATCGACCAGGTCAGATTCGCGGCATTCCCGACATCACTCCGGCACTGCCTTTATTCGCACAACTGCGTCGATTCACATTGGCGGTGCTTGCCGCCGCCGAAACTGCCGCCGAGTTCGCTGGCATCCTATACACCGACGCCCCGGCAAATGGTGAAGCCGACTCCGCCGAACCATTCGAGCCGATCGAACTTGAGAAGCGAATGCTGCTCACGATGCCAGGCGGCTGGAAGATGGCTCAAATGAAATCGGAGCAGCCTTCGACAACGTATGCCGAGTTCAAGAAGGAAATCCTTAACGAGATCGCCCGTTGTTTGAACATGCCGTTCAATGTCGCTGCTGGGAATTCCTCGGGCTACAACTACGCCAGTGGGCGTCTCGATCACCAAACCTACTTCAAGTCGATCCGCGTTGAGCAGACACAAATTGCTCGCGTCGTATTAGATCGCGTTCTGACCGCTTGGCTTCGCGAAGCCATTCTCATCGAGGGCTATCTGCCCAACTCGCTTCGCACGCTCAACTCAACCTTCGAGCACCAATGGTTCTGGGACGGACACGAACACGTCGATCCCGCCAAAGAAGCCAATGCCCAGAAAATCCGTCTCGCCAATCATACGAGCACTCTGGCCATCGAATTTGCGCGGCAGGGGCGTGATTGGGAGACGGAACTCAAACAGCGTGCCAAAGAACTGTCGCTGATGCGTGAGCTTGGTCTGTCGGCCAGCGATGAATCGGAAACTCAACCCTCAACCAAGGTCACGGAAGACAATGCCGAAGACAATGCCCGCGCCGCTTGAAGCGGAAGCCGAATCCGTCCCAAGTTCACTCCGCATCGTATGCGATGATGCGGCGTCGATCACGCTTGCCGCGGCCGAAACGCCAGAAGAGGGCAAGCCGGCACTTCGTAAGTTCTCGATGACGGCGTACACCGGCGGCGCGATGCGACTTGGTGGCTGGCCGTATCCTGTTGTTGTTGATCTGGCCGGCCTGCGGGTGACTCGTAAGTCGCGGCCAATTCTGAAGGATCACGATCGCGGCAACATTGTCGGTCACACCGATGACATCGCGATCACCGACAAGTCGCTCGAAGTCGCCGGCGTAATCTCAGGCGTTGGTGCGACGGCTCAAGAAGTGATTGCGACCAGCGAAAACGGGTTCCCGTGGCAAGCCTCGCTCGGGGCGAGTGCCGACAAGGTTGTCTTCATTCCTGAAGGAAAAACCGCGAACGCCAATAGTCGCGAGTTCAAAGGGCCGGTCTACGTCGCTCGCAAGTCAACGCTGGGCGAGGTTTCATTTGTCGCCTTGGGTGCCGACGACGATACCGAGGCCCGCGTCGCCGCTGGCAACTACGCGGACGTCGATGAACCAGGCGACACGGACGAAGAAACCGACGACCTCGAACCCGTCAATGCAAGTTTGAACATGAGCACGAAGCCAAAGACGCAGTCCAAGCCTGCGGATTCACCTGTTGCCGAAATGCGAGCCGAGGCCGCCCGCGAGTCTCGTCGCATCGCCGGTATTCGCAATGTCTGTGCGGGCAATCACGCCGATATTGAAGCCGACGCGATCGAGCAAGGCTGGTCCACCACCAAAACGGAACTCGCCGTGTTGAGAAGCGAACGCCCCAAGGCTCCCGATCAGACGCAAAACTCACCGCGATACAGCCGCGAAGTCCTCGAAGCCGCCGCGTGTCTCTCGGTGGGCATCGAAGAAAAGACACTGCTGGCCAGCTATGGCGAAAAGACGCTCAACGCCGCCGACCCACTACGCCACATCGGCTTGCGAGAGCTTGTTGCCGAATGTGCACGGATGGAAGGTATCGACGTTCCACGCGTGTTCGGTGACGGAACGGCGACCATTCGTGCTGGTTTCAGTTCCATGAGCCTGCCCAGCATCATGGAGAACGTCATGAACAAGACGTTGCTGGCGGCCTACACCAACACGCCGATCGCCGCGTTTGACCTCTGCAGCGTAGGCACTGTCACTGACTTCAAGGAGGTGGCTCGCTATCGCCTACTTGGCACTGGCGGCTTTGAGCAAGTCGCACCCGATGGCGAACTGAAACACGGCAAACTGTCCGAGCAAAAGTACAGCAACAAGGCCGACACCTACGGTCAAATCCTCACGCTGACCCGACACGACATCATCAACGATGACCTCTCGGCGTTCATGGACATCCCTCGTCAAATGGGACGATCGGGTGCCGAGTCGATCGACGACTTGTTCTTCACTCTACTACTAAAGAACGCCGGCTTCTTCTCGTCTGCCAACGCGAACTTGCTGCAGGGTGCGGACACCAAGTTTGGCCCCGATGCACTGACCGTCGCCAAGACCACCTTCCGAAAACAGAAGGCTGGTCCCGGTGGCAAACCCAAGGACCAAAAGCCGATTAATATTCGGCCCGAGTACTTGGTCGTTCCAGTGGAGTTGGAAACCGAAGCGGAACTGCTGATGGGTTCGTCGCAGTTGATGATCGATGCCCAGGGATCGCCCACTAAGATCCCGGTCGATAACCCGCACCGCAACAAATACCGAATTATTTCGACGCCGCACCTTTCGGACAGCTACTACCCCGGTGCCAGTGCAGCCGCGTGGTATCTCTTCGCCAATCCGCGGGTGTTGCCTGCGTTCGAGATCGTGTTCCTGAACGGCCGCCGCACGCCAATCATCGAGCGAGTCGAAATGCCTCCCAACACGCTCGGCATGGGCTTCCGGTCGTACATCGACTTCGGTGTGAACAGCCAAGACCACCGAGCTGCCGTGAAAGTCGCTGGCGAGTGATCGCCCGCTGACGTGGACCTTCTTCTTTCACCGTAAACACAAAGACCCATGCAAGCTCAATTCATTCACGACGGTAAACAGGTCGACTTCACGCCCGACGTCGACGTTCCCGTTGGCTCAATCGTCATTCAAGGTGATTTAGTAGGCATCACCAAACGTGATCTGAAAGCCGATGTACTTGGCTCGATCGTAGTTGAAGGCGTGTTCGACATGCCCAAAGACCCGGCTGACGCGGAAACCTACGCTGCCGGACAAAAGATTTACGCAACCACCGAGGGCATCATCACCGAAGTACCCGATGGATCGGTGTTGCTTGGCAAAGTCGTTGCTGACGCCGCGCCGACCGACAACTTCGTTCGCGTTCGCCTGAGCCAGTGATGACCACCTGTGAGCAACCCCATCATTGCATCCGTGGGGGCTGTCTACGTCCACGAGGGCGTGACGGTCCCAATCGTTACCAACGTTGAGATTCCCGCCGGCAACGTCGTCGTCCTTGAAAAGCTGGTTGGCATCGCGAAGTTCGGCATCTGTGCCAGCTCTCGCGGCAGCATCACCGTTGCCGGCGTATTCGATGTGGTCAAAGACCCGACAACCAACATTCCGGCCGGCACCATTCTTTACTGGTCCAAGATCAGTCACCACGTCATCAAGAACGCTTACGCACACTCGATGATCGGCATCGCGGTTGAAGACGCGCCACCAAGTTCGCTCACCGTCAAAGTCAAATTGATTCAGTAACCATCCCATTACGAGGTCCTCGCATGGAAGCGAAACTGCGCACGCTTGTCGTCGCATGCTTGCTGCTGATTTGTACGGGCTGTTTGCCGGAGGGCGATGTTCAAGTCCGCTCGCTGCCGGCACCTCCGCCCGAACAACCGATCGCCAATCTTCCCACTCAGTTGCATCAACGAAATTGGACTGGACGGCTGAATCAAGGCAGTTGTGTGCATGCATCGCTTGTCAATCACTTGCGCTGGCTCAATGAGCATGAACTCGGCGAACGCTGGCGGGCAACTTACAGCGATGGCGAGTGGGACTCGCGATTGCGGAGCCGTCTCGATGCGGCGGACATCGACTACAGCTACACCATCAAAGCCGATCCGCGATTCCTGGATTGGGCTACAGCGACGCGGCGCGGAGCGATCCTGTGGTGGAAGCCGGCACACTGCTGCACATTCGTTGGTTGGGTCAATCGCGATGGCCGGCAATACGCAGCGATTCTCGACAACAACTATCCCGGCCGGTTTGAACTCACCCCACGCGAACAATTCGTTCGCCTCTGGGCTGGCTATGGCGGATTCGCGCTGACGGTTCTCGACGACCCTGCCAGTTCCTTGCCCTATCGAAGTTATGAGGTAATTCAGTGAACGATGGAATTCGGATTCGATTGAGCGCGGGACTGATTGTCGTCGCGATCATTCACGCGATACTGCTTGGTGCGGTGTTCACGGCGATTCGTCCGTGCCCAACCGAACGTGTCGACGAAGACAACTGGAGCATTCCAGACGCTCGACCTGCTTCTCCAGCGATCGGAAGAATTGAGAAACTGGACGAGCCGCAATCGGTCAACCTGCAAGCTCAAGGCGAAATCAAACAGCAATCAGTGACAATCTGTCCGCCGTGCGGTCCGACCACGATTCACTCACCGGTCGTGGTCCGGCAACCTTCGCTGCCGGTCGTCGCGCCACAACCACAGCCATCGCCGAAGAAGTATCAGATCGCATTGTTCATCGGTAGCGATGCAAAAAGCAAGCAATTGCTCGACTGGTTCAATCACGACGCGCGGCTCTACAAGTTGCGCACGGCTTGTGATTTCCAAGTCTACACGGCAAGCAACGCACTCTATAAGACGCGTTACGCGACCATCGTCCCGGTCGATCAGTTTCCGGTCGTGCTGTTCCAGGATAGCACCGGTGGACACGTCCACGCGGCTGGACGATCTATGCTGCCGGCAACTCCTGCAGAGCTGTTCGACGATCTACGACAAGGTCATCAGCTCTATCAACAAACACGGCAAGCCCAGAAGACCGGCGCACTGAAAACGCGGGGCTACTCGTGGGATGACGCGATCTCGCCGAGACTGCAACTCAACTCGGAGGACTGCCCCGACGGTTACTGTCCGGTGGAACCGAGCGACCGTTGGCGACCTACCGATCGTGACCGTGACGGGGATCGTGTCCGCGACTTGTTGTTCGACCGGACTCGCGACAGTCGCAACGCTCTACTTTGGGCATCGGCAGGCGAACTGGCAACGATCGCACTGATCGTGCTTGCCGTGATCTTACTCGGATTCATTCTCATCAAGCGAGGAATGTGAACAGATGTTTTTGGGAATCGCAACTGTCGTTGTACTTGTTTTGATCGCCGTTGCTCTGCTTCCATCGAAGAAGCGAGATCGCGACACGAATCAATCCAGCAGCGTCATCAATCCGTTCCAAACGCAGGAGCGGCAGGTCAATCTTCGCGAGCAGCAATTGCAGGAGGAATCCGAAGCGATCGCTAGCGAATACCAACGCCGATCCAACGAGGCATGGCTGGATGACCTCAGTGACAAGGCTTCGACGTTATTGAAAGCACCAGCCAAACCGGCGACACGTAAGTCATGACCGACATGCTGCATCGTGGTCAGTCTTGGTTGGCCGAAAAGCTGACTATGCACGCGTCGCGAGAGGTCGTTTATCAGCGAGATGAAGTCTCCGCTGAGCTATCGGCCACGATCGGAAAGTCGGAGTACGAACAGGACGACGGCGAGGGCATCATCACCCGCGCGCAAGTCCGCGACTTTTTGATCAACACGAAAGATTTGCTGCAATCGGCGATCGGCACTTGGCCACGCCGTGGCGATCGTATTCTCGAAACCGACGGCGAAACGACATTCGTCTACGAGCTGATGTCGATCGGCAACGAACCGCCTTGGCGATACAGCGATCCTTTCCGCGTCAAACTCCGAATCCACACCAAACTGGTCGACACGATCACATGACAGCAACGCCTGCCACCGTCATTCAAATTGCCGAAAGCGTTGTCGCAGAAATCAACGCAGGCGACTTCAGCAAGACGAGTCTTTCCGCGCAGCGACTCTATGTTCCCAACTTCGATCTCGAGGACATGAAGGAACTGCGAGTCACCGTCGTGCCACGCGAGGTCGAATACTTGCCTCTCGATCGAGCATCAAACAAGTTCCACGCCACCATCGACATCGCAGTCCAGAAGAAATTCAGCAAGGGCGATGCCAAAGAGATCGACCCGCTCGTGCTCTTCGTCGAGGAACTGGCCGACTACTTTCGGCTCAAACGACTCAACTCGTTTGTTGCGGCGCGGTGCGTCAAGGTCGAGAACGCTGTGTTGTATTCGACAGAGCATTGGACACAGTTCAATCAATTCACGAGTCTACTGACGCTGACATTTGAGCTAGCCAAGTGATTCGTATTCGGACGCGAGTCCGTTTTGACTCCGGCCAAGTCAAGAAGAAGGTCAACACGGCCAACTTCCGTTCACTTGGCCAGGCGGCCGGAGCGATCCGGTTGACCGCCAAACGATCCATCCGCAAACGCAAGAAATCCTCCAGCCCCGGATCGCCGCCGCACACGCAAACGGGAATGCTTCGCCGCGTCCTCCGCTATGAAGTGGACCGCGTACGCGAGCAAGCCTTCATCGGCCCAGTTAACGAGATCGCCGGTCGACTATGGAACCTCCACGAGTTCGGCGGCATTGTTACCAAGCGGCGCAAACTCAAACGCCATCGGTTTCGTGTCGGCCAACACGGGCCAATCCGAGCTAAGCAACCCGGCAAGTTCGCTCGCGTGCTTTTGCTAACCGCCGCCCAGGCCCATCGAGCCACGCGATTGATTGAAGAAGAAAACGAACGCCGCGGAGCAACGAAGCCGAGACGGTATCCCAAACGCCCATTCATGAAACCGGCCCTCGCCGCCAACCAAGCACGCCTGCCGAAGTTTTGGCGTGATTCCGTGAAATAGCACGTCAAGTAAGTCCAAGGATGGAAACCGCCCATGTCCGCTGAAGTAAAACTCGGTCTCGATGCCGTCCTAACCATAGACGGAGCTGAGATCAAGAACGTCAAAGACTTGACGGTCAATCTTGAAAAGGCCGAGGCCGATGCATCCACCCGCGACAACAACGGATGGCGGGCCACAGTGGGCACGCTCAAAGACGCGTCGATCGAGTTCACGGTTCTGAACAAGAACGGCGACACGTCGTTCGGCATGTTGCAGGGCCTATGGAGCAGCGGCACTCCTACCGACGTCGGTATCAGCGACGCCGGCGGTTCGCTGACGCTTACGTGCGAAGTCATGAACTTCAACGTCAATCAAAACCTTGAAGAAGTCGTGTCCGCTGATGTGACGCTCAAGCCCACTCAATCCTCATCCGGCAGTGGAATGAACGTCGGTGGCGGCACTCCATAATCTCCACTTGGAACGAAATCTCAGCATATGCAAAAGTTCATTGATCGTCGTGGACGAGTGTGGATCGTCGACATCGACAACACCACCCTTCGCCGCGTCAAAGCTCTCACTGACGTTCGCTTGCTTGACGCTGTCGAAGGCGACTTGGTCACGCGATTGTCGAGCGACCCGCTATTGCTCGGCGATGTGTTGTTTGCGATTTGCAAACCACAAGCCGATCAGCAAGACGTCGATGACGACTCGTTCGCCGAAGGACTTGCCGGCGATTCCATTGACGAAGCCTGCAAAGCACTCGTCGATGCATTGGTTGCCTACTTCCCGGAGTCCCGCCGCCGTCTTCTGAGGAAGGCGGCCGACAAACAGAAGCAGATCGAGACGCGGGGATTGGAAGCGATCGAGAAACGGCTGGACGACCCGAATCTGGTGGACCGGATTGTCGAGGACCTGGAACGCAAGCTCGCGGTGCCGACATTGAACGACTCATCATCCGACTCGCCGGCATCATCGGCGTCGACCCCGGACCACTGACGCTCCGGCAACTCGTCCAGATGGCCGAAGCGAAACGCCAGCACGATTGGCATATCGCATCGAGCGTCATGGCACTAACGGCCGAGATCAATCGCGACCGCAAACGCCGACGAAAACCGTTCAAGCCGGATGACTTCAATCCCTACACGGTCACACGGCCCGTTCCGGTGAAAGCCACTGTCGAACAGGTCGCCAATCTCCTCGGCGCAGTATTCCAACCTAGTGAGACCGCTTCTCCATGTCCCAAGTCCGAGCCGGAGCCGCCTACGTCGAACTGCTGACCAAGGATACAGCGTTCGTCAAAGGTCTGCGGTCCGCTCAGAAGCGGCTTGAATCGTTCGGGCAGTCAACGCGATTGCTCGGGACCAAGCTCATGGGGCTGGGCATGGCTGCAGCAGCACCGTTGGCCGGCAGCGTCGCCATCTTCTCCAACTTTGACGACGCCATGCGAGGTGTCGCCGCGATCACGCAGGCGACAGGATCGCAGCTCGAATCGCTCCGCGCGACTGCAAAGAAACTCGGCGCGACAACGAGTTACTCTGCCAGCGAAGTCGCTTCGCTAATGACGGAACTCGGTCGGGCCGGTTTCAAGCCAGAACAGATCGAGCGAATGACGGCCGCCGTGATGAACATGGCCCGCGCTACCGGCACCGATGCCACGCAAGCCTCCGGGATCATGGCAGCGACCATTCGCCAGTTCGGCATGGAAGCCGGCGAAGCGACAAGAGTCGCCGATGGCCTGACCGCCGCAGCGAACAAGTCGTTCAACACCGTCGAATCTCTGGGCGACGCTCTGTCCTACGCTGGCCCCGTTGCTGCCGATGCCAACATGAGCCTCGAGGAAACTCTCGCGATCCTCGGCACGCTCGGAAATATGGGAATCCAAGGTTCATCGGCCGGTAATGCAATGCGTCGCTTGCTCACCATCAGTGCGGCAGAGAGTGAGAAGTTCAAAACGACCTTAGGTGTGACGACCAAAGACGCCAAAGGCAACGCCCGCTCGCTCGTCGACGTCCTCGGTGAAGTCGCCGCAGCGACCGCAAAAATGGGAACGGCAGAGAAGGCCGAAAAGCTGAACGAGGTCTTCGGTCTGCTCGGGATCACCGCGGCCAGTTCGATCGGCAAGTCGGTCGCCGATACCCGCGACCTCCACAAGGAACTGCAAAAGGCCGGTGGCATCGCAGCCAAGACGTCGGAAGAAATGGAAGGCGGCCTGGGCGGAGCCTTCCGAATTTTGAAGTCGTCCATCGAAGGCGTCGCAATTGCTATCGGCGAATCGCTGGAAGGCAGCGTGACCACGATGGTGCAAGCTTTCAGCCGAGCGGCCTCCGGCGTGATCGAGTGGATCAACAAGAATCAAAAGATCGTTAAGATCGCTGCCGCGAGTGCCATCGCCATCTTTACGATCGGTGCGGCACTATTCGCCCTCGGTTCTTTTGCTGCCGTTGCATCGTTCGCAGTCGGTGGACTCGCAACCATTTTCTCATTCATCGGTGCGTCCATCGGTGTGATCGTCTCCGCCGTCGGGTTGCTCTTCACGCCACTGGGCCTTGTTGTTGCAGCGGTTGCAGCGCTCGGCGGCTACTTCCTCTATTCGACCGGTATCGCGGGCCAGGCTGTCGAGTATCTCAAAGGTGTTTTCGCGACACTCAAAGCCGAAACCCTCGCTGCATTCGGAGCGATCGCCAACGCGCTGGCGGCCGGTGACATCACCGCCGCAACTGATGTGCTTTGGACGTACCTGAAACTGCAATGGGTCAAAGGCACCACATATATCAAAGGCCTGTGGGCCGAGTTCACTCAATATATCTCCGACGTGTGGGCCGATTCAGCCTACGCGATCGGGGATGTTTTGATCGGTGCGCTGTCGGGACTCGCTGGCGTCTGGAACAACACGCTCGGATTCATGGCCGATGGTTGGACGATACTGACGTCGGCTGTCCAGAAAGGCTGGAACAACACGATCGGCTTCCTCAAAAAGGGGTTCCTCAAACTCCACGAACTCGTCGACATCGCCGGTGACGTGTCCGTGCAAATCGGGGGAGTGCTCATCAACGCACTGGCGGGCGTCGAGAAAGCTTGGGTTGAAACGGTTGATTACCTCGCCGACACCTGGACGGTATTTGTCGGCCAAGTGAAGTCGATGTGGAATTCGACCGTTGGCTTTCTCAAGAAAGCATGGATCAAACTCAAAGGTCTATTCGACGACGACATTAACGTCGACGTAGAAATGGCGAAGATCGACGCTGACACTCGAGCCGCTGATGCTGCCGAAGAACAACAGCGACAGCAAGCGATCATCGAGCGACAACGACGTCGATCTAAACGCAAAGAGCAGATTGAAGCGAACCGCGTCGAGATGCAGAAACGTATCGCCGACCAGCTCGCCGCACGTAGGAAAGCCCGTGAAGGTCAGGATGTCGACGCCGACATGCGAGCGATCGACGAGGAAACGGACGCAAAAAATGCTGTCGTGGATCAATCAAAGAAGGATCAGTTTCGTGAAAACGACGCCGGGCAGGCGAAGCGTCAACAGATCATCGACGACACGACCACGGGCGTCCAAAGCACGCTCGACCAGATGCGAGCCGAAGCGAAAGCGGCACGAGAAGCCAGTCGACCGAATGAGATTGAAGACCGGCAGCGAGAGAGCGACGAGCAGATCGCTACCGCGCAGGCAGAGTTCGATGCCGCCGTTGAGCGAGCCAACAACGCTACCTCGCCCTCGGACGAAGTCGGACCTAAACCAGACGAGCCTTCGCCAACCAAACTGCCGGCGATGCCCGAACCTGGCGAAGTGGATATTCCCAAGGTCGACGTGCCTCCTGTCGACTTGCCCGGCATCGGCGATCCCGAGTTGCAGCCTCCCAATGCGAAGGACCTGCGTCTTGATCTGAACCCGGACGCCCAGGCGGCGATGGATCAGTTTGCAAATGGTCCAGATGCCGACGCCGATCGAACCGAAGTGGCGGGTGATTTTGATGCGAGAGGACTAGGCCTGGGCAGCGGTGCTTCGAGGATACCGCAAAAGGCTCCCGAGCCTATGCAGAAGCTTGAGCCAATCGCTGCTGACAACGACCGGGTCGAAGAAATCGTTGCTCCGCAATTGAAGTTGATGCCGGAAGAAGTTGACGAGCCGAAGGTGATCGGCGATCCAGGAAATGAAGCCGCAGCCGACCACCAACTTGATGTGCCATTCGACGTGGCGGAGTCCACGGATCAGCCCGATTCGATGGACCTGACAAAACCGACCGATCTAAATACCTCGCCCACACTCGACGTTGCCGCGATCACCGAAGCCTTTGCTTCCGTCGGACGGTCACTCGCTGCGTTCGATTACGCGATCGCCAGCAGCACGTCGCAATTGCAGCTTCCCGCAATGGCCGGCGGCGAATTCACCGAGGACATGAAGCGAGCCATCATCCAAACGGCCGAGAACACACGACGCCTTGTCGAGCGTTCACAGTCGGGAGGATTGGTTTTTAGCTGATGGCACTTTCCACTGGCGGATATGCATATGAAGTTGCCGCACTCTCTGAGAAGGCGTCAAGAGGCAAATCGCATTCCGATTTCACGTCCTACGTTGCAACCAACGGCGGCGCTGTCGATCCAGCGGCAGCGGCGAGTGCTCTCTATCAGTACTACAAAGCCAATTTCAAAGACCTGATTCCGTATCTGCAGATCGACTCGGAGCTCATCAACCAGAAGCACGCTTTAGTCAGCGTCACGATCAATAAGACGAAACTCGATCCGGTTTCATTCAGCACGACTGGCGCGACGACCCATCTAAATCAATCGCTGCAGACACGAGGCATCTACGCTGCGCCGGGAATCGCAGCCCCCGTCTATCACGGAGCAATCGGTGTCAGCGACTCCGGTGTCGCTGGCGTCGACGTCACCGTTCCAGCTTTCGAGTTCTCGGTCCGTAAGAAGTTTGAGTTCGTGTCGACTGCGTACTTGCTCGCCATGGTCGCGATGACCGGCCGAGTGAATTCGACACCGTGGTCGATCTTTGCGCCGGGTGAAGCGTTGTTTCTTGGCGGCGAAGGAGGAGAAGACGAGCAGAACTGGGTCGACGTGACGTATCACTTCGCTGCTCGGCCAAACGAGTTCGCGATGACAGTTGGCAACATCACAGGCGTCAGCAAACAGGGCTGGGACTACCTGTGGGTTAAGCATGGCGAGAAAGTCGTGGGCGACCGCGTGCTGCAGGTTCCTGAGGCAGCGTACGCTGAACAGGTCTATCACGGAGGAAACTTCAACGTGTTGGGGATCAACTGATGGCCCGACGCGTGAAACCAGGCGATCAATTCGAGATCACTGCCGCTGAATACAACCGATTGCTTGTTGCTGCAGAAGCCGCGCATCGCAATCGACTGCCCGGTGGCGGTGGACCTCGCACGCATTTGCGAAATGCCGCAACCGTTCGGGTCCACAACATATCGACAACTACCGTTCCCATCGGCGGGATTGTTGGCTTCGAGTCGCCGCTGACCGATCCGACCGTTGGGCCGATGGAACTGGCCCGCTTCGTTCGCGACGCGACAATCCGATGCGTCCGGCCGACAGAAGATGAACACACTGGTCGCGTTGGGGTCGCCATCGAACCGATCGCGGAAGACAAAGTCGGACGCGTGGTGTTCGATGGCGTTGTGGCCGCGCGAGTCAACGTCGTCAAAACTTGGCACAAGTTCGCGGACGTTGGCGAATCGGTTGGCGACACGCTGCAATCGAAGCCGGATGGATCAGCACAGATTCTCTGGCGCCGAGACCTAAACCAGCTCGGTGACCAATGGGCAGTGGTTCGGATCGGTCGGCCTGCTGATCCGGTTTACCTTATCGAGGTTCCGACAGGAGGCGTTGCAGGACGTCGGGGTATGCGGACTGGCAGTGCGGACTGCGACCTGTACCAACTCGACAAAGCGGGGGAGATTGAGCCGGTAACGGCCCCGGCTGGCGCCACAGTACGAATCACCGCAAGGAATCACTCGGCACAGCGTATTCGCGGGCCAATCGCCGATTCGCCCAAGCAATACTTGGAAGTTCAGTTCGACGGTCAGCGATCCTGGGTGATCGACCCGCCGAAACAAACGCTTCTGTGCAAACCCTCGAGACGTATCAAGGCGAAGTCTTGGGGAACGGCTCGTGAACTGAGGTTTGATGGCACTGGGTGGAAACCCATTGGCCCCGCAGTCTCAGTTTACAACGTGTGCGATTACGCGTTGTTGGCGAGTCAGCAGATTGTGTGCCACTTCCATGAGGACACGTCGGCATATTTGACGATCGGATGTCGCTGTTGCGACGGAAGCAGTTCGAGCAGTTCGTCAAGCAGCTCCAGCAGTTCGAGTTCAAGCAGTAGCTCCAGCAGCGATTCATCGTCGAGCAGTTCCTCGTCGTCCTCCTCGCCTTCGTCGTCATCATCATCGTCCGGCAGTTCATCAAGCAGCAGTGGCTCGTCAAGCAATTCGAGCATGAGCAGTTCGAGCATGAGCAGTTCCAGCTCGTCGAGCATGTCGTCGAAGTCGAGCAGCTCATCGTCACAATCCAGCAGTTCGTCGTCGAGTTCCGGTTCAAGCTCATCGAGCGGCAGCACATCGTCGAGCAATGGCTCGTCATTGTCATCGTCGTCATCGAGCAGCTCATCGTCTTCCTCAGACTCCAGCAGCAGTTCTTCATCCAGCAGTCCGTCATCCAGCAGTAGTTCCGAAAGTTCGTCGTCGTCATCCGACTCGTCGTCGAGCAGTTCGGATTCATCAAGCAGCAAGTCATCATCTGATTCATCATCATCGGAATCTTCGTCTGACAGCAGCGATTCATCCCATAGCGATTCCACGTCCAGCAGCGACTCAAGCGATAGTTCTGATTCCTCATCGAGTGAAAGTAAATTATCAAGCAGCGACAGCAGCAGTCAATCGAGCGACTCGTCCGGCAGCAGTGATTCGAGCGATTCCAGCACATCAACAAGCCTGCCCAGCGTCAGCAGTTCTTCCAGTTCCAATGGCTCGTCGTCAGCATCGAGCGATTCGTCAGGTAGTTCGTCTGATTCCCAGTCAACCAGCGTTAGCGATAGTGGATCAACGTCCGGCAGCATTAGCGGATCAGATTCCGATTCACGATCAACCAGTACATCCGACTCCGGCAGCGATTCGCACAGCGACGATTCCACTAGCGTGCCCACATCATCGAGTGGCTCTGGTTCTGAATCCACGTCGCGATCGGCGAGCGATTCAGGCTCCCAAGGTTCCGACAGTGATCGGCCTAGCGACAGTGACGACCCGAGCGTCGGTGATTCATCTGGAAGCGACAGCGATACGCCATCCGACAGCAACGATTCAACATCACAGTCGGACAACCCAAGCGACAGCGGCGACGGCTCTGATCGGCCCAGCGAAAGTGCGTCCGACAGCAGCGACGGTTCCGATCGGCCGAGCGAAAGCGACTCAACCGACGAACCCTCAGAAGATAGCAGCGGTTCGAGTGAACCCTGCAACAGCACCTGGATTTGGTCGTGCGGTTGGGAATTGGTTGACAGCGATTGCGAAGACCCCGGTGACCCACCGAGTTCGTCCGGTGCATTCGATGGCTCGGTAGCGGGAATGTCAGCATGATGCACTGTCCACACCTGACGCACGACAACCAATGCGAAGTCGCCAAGCAGATGGCTGGCTGCAGTGTTCGCACAACGCCAACAGCCTGCAACGCCTGCCAGAACGAATCCAACCCGCGTGCGATCAACGTCGTCACGATCGGTATGGCGCTCGTCAACAAGAAGCGTCGCAAACAGGACGTCGCCGAGTTGCAAGCAATGCTTCGCAACTACATGCCCGACGAAGACCCACTGCCGCAGACGCTGAAGATCAGCAACTACCGGCCCGGACCGGGCAACGAACTCAAAAAGATGATCGCCTGGTTCGCTAAGTCCAGCGAATCGTGCAACTGCGAAACCCGAGTCGACACGATGAACGACTGGGGCGCCGAAGGTTGTCGGCGAAACATCGACACGATCACCGAATGGTTACTCGAAGAAGCCCAAGCAAGAGGACTCCCGCATGGAAGGTTCACCGCAACAATCGCTCGCAGTCTCGTCAAGACCGCAATCCGCAAGTACGAACGAAAATTCCCCGAAGGGGCACCCGAGCCAGACCAAGACGATCCGGAGGACGAACTCGATCGTTGAACGATGTTTCTTGATGAATCTCGATCGCCGCGACGATCGCCTCCGCGAATGGATGCGACAACTACCCGATCCGTGGCCTTTCCCCGAACCGGAACGATTCGCCGCGATCGACGGTCGGCGCGTCGCAACGCCGCCACAGTGGCGAGCCGGAAACGGAGCGTGGGGATGCTACCGATCGCACATGTTGATTCTCGAAAAGTGTCTGCTCGAACACATCGACTCCTACATTGTCTTCGAGGACGACGCTGGGTTCGGTGAAGACTTCTGCGAGCGATTGCAGCAGTTCGTCGCTGAGTTGCCGGCCGATTGGGGCATGGCGTACCTCGGCGGACAACACCTTTACGCGGGCAAGCATCCGCCGCACAAAGTCAGCGAATTCGTTTATCGACCGTACAACGTCAACCGCACCCACGCCTTCATGGTTCGCGGGCGTGAGGCAATGAAAACGCTGTATCGGCATTTGACGTGGAGTGACTGGCACACGAAACATCACATCGACCATCACCTCGGCCGTTTGATCCAGCGTCGATACCAGGCTCTCGTGCAAGGAAAGAACATCCAGAAGGAATCCATCGCCGTCTACACGCCGGATCGCTGGCTCGTCGGGCAACTCCCCACGAAGTCCAACATCTGCGGACGCAAGTGGAGTCAAACGCGGTTCTTCAACGATGCGAAGAATGCTGACCACTCCGATGCACCGTTCTTCGCCGTGCTCGGCCCGCATCGCGCCGGCACCTCGTGCGTTGCAATGGTCATGCACCATCTCGGGGTCCACATGGGCAACCAGCTCGGTGGCTACGAGGCCACCGGAGGCGGCGAAGCGTTGGGGCTCACGCAACTGTGTGAAAAGGTGATGCGTTTCCCCGCGACCGATCCGAACGTCAGTGACGAACAGCTGACGCAAATGCTGAAATCGTGGATCGTTACTCGCAAATCGGAAGCCAATCGTGATCGAACGGTCGCGGGCGGCAAGTATCCGCATCTGTGTCGTTTCGTCGAACACCTGCACGCCGGTCTTGGTGATTCGCTCCGCATCGTCTCGGTCGAACGCGACATCAAAGCGTCCATTCGTTCGTTGCAAAACCGATCCGAAAAACATCGCGGTCAATGGTTCGCTGCCGATGACGAGGCTTGTGAAACCCTACAGCGTAGCCTGCTCGAATACCGTGACGAATTCATTGCGTCTCATCCAGAGGTGCCCGTCTTCCGACTCGAATTCTCCGAGCTGACGACATACCCCGAAGAAGTGATCGGCAACTTGGTCGAGTTTCTTGGCATCGACCCAACGCCCGATGAAATCCAGTCCGCGATCGAACACGTCAATCCAGAACTCCGGAAGTTTGGGTGAGCATCATGGCGAATAGCATCTCAACCGCAGACATCACGTTCTGCATCAAGACGATTCACCGCCCTTGGTCCTGCCATCGCTTGGTCGAATCGCTACGCGAACGCATCCCCAATCCGAACATCGTTGTAGTAGACGATGGCCGACACGAGCTGCGATTCAGCGAGAAGTATCCCGAAACCGCGGGCCACTGCACTGTCATCAATCTCGAACAGCACGATGTTGGCGTCGGAGTGGGGCGAAACGCTGCGATTGACGCGGCGACCACTGAGTACATCTTTCTGCTTGATGACGATCATGTCGCCACAGAAAGCCTGCATTTCGATCGCGTTTGTGAGTACTTCGCGACGCACGATCTAGACATCCTTGCGGTACGCCAAGGTAATGGTGGACGTCCGACGATGCTTTCGCCGCTGATGAACGGTAAGCGAATCTGGATGCACCGCGGCGAATACCAGAGGCTCGGCACTGTTGCTTGGTGCGACATGGTCAGCAACGCGTTTCTCGCTCGCAAGGAAACGATCGCAACGCTTCGCTGGGATGAGCAAATCAAGACGTACGAGCACTGGGAGTTCTTCTACCGCGCAAGCCACGTCGCGAATCTCCAAATTGCCGTCGCAATCGATTGTGCGATCCATCACGCCCATGTGACCAGCAAGAGCTACCGCAATCTGCGTGCTCGATCGAAGTTCCGCGCAATGGGGCTTCGCAAACACGGCTTTCATTCGATGCGATACCCAGGAGGTCAAATCGTCCGTGCGTGAACAAGTAACTTTCTGCATCAAGACAATCCATCGCCCGCAATGTTGCGCCGCGCTCGTTCGCAGCATTCACGAGCACTGCGGCGACAATCGTCCTCTGATCCACGTCCTCGACGACGGCAAGCCGGAACTTCGGTTCTCGGAAGTTTGCCCAGACGAGGCTGCAATGGTCGATCGACTGATTGAGACTGAATACGACATCGGCTTATCGGCTGGACGCAACCGGTTACTCGATGCAGGCGACACGCCGATCGTCGTCTTTGCTGACGACGATCACTTGGTCACGAACCAAACACGCCTGCCGGACCTGATTGCAACGCTCAACAAGCATCACGACCTCGACTTGCTCGCCACTCTCAGCAACTCCGAGGAGCGACCGAGGCTGATGCGTGTCAATGACAAAGCCCTTCGCATCGCATTCGGCAGCTACAAGCAGCATCGCTCCGTTCGCTGGTGTCACTACGTCGGCAACTGCTTCGTCGCGTACCGAGACATCTTGCAAGCGGTCCGTTGGGATGAATCGCTGAAGGTCGAGGAGCACTGGGACTTCTTCTGGCGAGCAAAGGTTGCCGGAATGAATGTCGCAGTAGACGTCAATCATTCCTTCAAGCATAAGCACGTCGACCCGCCAGGCTACACCCGACACCGTCCCGAGTTCCTCGACGCCGGTCTGCAAAAGCACGGACTGGAAAGGGTGATGTGGCGATGATCGCAATTCCCGCACTTGAATACCACCTCGCTCATGGCTGCAATCTCTCGTGCCAGCAATGCAGTCACTACAGCAACTTCCGTCTCGCCGGCAAGTTGCCAACACCGGACGATGCACGCCGCGAGTATTCGTCATGGTCGCATCGCCTTCGGCCGCGCCGGTTTGCGTTGCTCGGTGGGGAGCCTCTCTTGAACCCAAATTTGATCAAGCACTTGCGTTTGGCCCGCGAGTATTGGACTAGCTCCAATCTGATGCTTGTAACAAACGGATTCTTCTTTGATCGTCATCCCGAGTTGCCTGCGGCGTTGGTTGAAGCCAACTGTCGGCTTGAGGTCAGTCAGCACGGCACACATGAGCCGTATATGGATCGCTTCAACGCGGCAAAGAAAACCGTGTGGCAGTGGCGAGCGGACTATCCGGGCATCCAGATCAAGATTCGCCAGTCACATCGTGGCTGGATGCGACAGCATCGCGTCGAGGATGGCAAACCGATGCCATTCGATTCCAAGCCAGATGCAGCCTACCGAATCTGCATGCAGAAGACGTGCACTCAGCTGTTCCGCGATTGTTTGTGGAAATGTCCGGCGCTCGCGTATCACGCCCTGATGGAACAACGATTGAAACTCGAAAGAATCCCCGCGTGGCAACTCTTTCGCGACTACAAGGCATGCCCTGCATCGGCCACTGACGACGAACTGCAAGCGTTCGTCGAGACGAAAGCGATCCCGCAATGCGGACTTTGCCCGAGCACACGTGTCCCGTTCAGACATCCCGATCCGACTCAAAGGAGTGAGATTCGATGACGTATCCGCTTGGTTCCGGCAACGACGACATCCCGCCTCCCTGGCATCCGTTCATTCCGCCATTCGATCCGCCGGGCAGTTCGTTGCCGCCCGTACCTCCGACCGATCCACCCGAGGGATCAAGTACTGATGACAACGGCTCCGACGACGAGCCTCGCCCGCCGTGGTGGCCCGAGGATTGGGACTGGCCGCCCGAACCCGAAGGTTCAACCGAAGTACTCGTGCCGCCACCACGCCACGTTTGGCCGCGACTCCCGCCCGACCACCCGTACCATTTGCCGCCCGGATTCTGGTGGCCCGACAACATGCCGCCCGGACATCCCGGCACGCCTGAGCCCGGAGACGAACCAGGCGGCAGCGGAACTTCGTCGAGCGGAGAATGGGTGTGAGCCAATAGATATGCCTGGGCACGACAAAGGTATCTTCCATGTTGCGATCGGTGCGCGGATGCGTTCACCGCTGGCTCGATCAATCACCTCCATTGTTCGCCGCAGCAATAGTGAATCCTCTCGAGTACTCAATGGCCGCTAAGAATTTGAGTTTTCAAAGGGATCGCAGTGACGTTGAGACTGTCCTTGTTTTGGCTTGATTCGGTGAAATAGCAAGTCAAGTAAGTCCAAGGATGGAAACCGCCCATGTCCGCTGAAGTGAAACTCGGTCTCGATGCCGTCCTGACCATTGACGGAGCCGAGATCAAGAACGTTTAACATGTTAGCTGAGTCAATAGAACGCAATTAAAGCGGCATTGCACTTTCGGGGCATTCAATCGCGTTGGAGGAGCGCGTTAATCTCGTTTTTCCTCTCAGGAAACTGATAGATCAGTGATTGGTAAAGCGAAAAGATGCCGGTATGCGACGGTCGAGATAACAGACGCCCATCTTCGTCGTAACGGTGGTACAACTCGAGAATCCAATCCGTGACGGACTCGATCGTGAACGGTCGCCCATGTTTCGCGTAGACATCATTGCGATGCAGAACGGTTTGATCTTCGTATTGTTTCTTGGTCAGCGGAACACGCAGTTCGCCGAAAAGAAACGGGAACATATACGCGCCAGTCCGGGCGGCACCGAAATACACGATATCACTTAACTCGAGAGCGTAATCACCCATCACCTCTTCTTTTGCCTCACGAAAACCAGCGACAAAAGGGTCGAACTTTCCTTGTTCATTCCGATCATGAATGGGGTGTCCAGTTCCGCTCACCGCTGGAACGCGATTGTCGCTCGAGAACTCGGGATTGCCTCCGACGAGTTTTCCACGCTGTGTGGTAAAGATGTACATTTCATCGTCACCGGTCGTAACGACGGAGAAGTTGGTAGCCAGCGGATTTGCAAGCTTTGAGTTTGCCCAGTCATTGTGTTCGGCGCCACAAAAATCGCGAATTGTTGATCTGTCTTTCAAAAACAGATCGGCAGCGAAGTTGGTGCACTGCGTAGTGAAATAGTCCGTATATTCGATTCGCAGCAAAGCCGGATGAAGATACTCTTCCGCGCCCTCGCTCAATCGGTGGCCCAAGTCGGCGACACGTGGTTGACGGCGATTCTCAAAAGGTGCTCCCTTTTTCTCGCAGTCTGCTTCCTTCCAACGCAACCAATCCTCGGTCGCATCAAGAACAAAGTCTGGTAGGTCTAGCCATGTGCTGTTTGTTTCACATTCAATCCCATCGGGATATTCGTAGCGATGCTTGCCGTCACCGCCAAATAGAAGAACGACGTCCAGGTCTACCGATCCTTTCACGAACCGGGGGTAGTCGTTTCGTGGCAGTCTCGGTCCAGGTGGAAAGAAGCCGCTCTGCCAGCGTTTAATGGCGTTTTCCATCTCTTGAGGAGAATACCGTCGTTCAGGTGATTCTTGCAGGCAACCGAGTATGATTTGATCGAGCTGGCCTCGCACCGATCGGTTGAATCGGCTCGGTCGCCAATCTCCATCGTCTGCGGGTGGCCGCCGACCGGTCAAGAGTTCATACCAAAGCACGCCAAGCGAGTAGGTGTCTGATTTTTCGGTCGTACGCCGAAGCGAAATTAGCTGCTCAGGACTTTGATAATGCGGTGTGCCTCCAGGAACGCTGTCGACGGTGATAGCCTCAGCAGCGTTAAGTTCCTTCGCCAGCCCGAAGTCAGAAATTAGTGGTTCACCTTTGTGAAATAATACGTTCTCGGGCTTGATGTCTCGATGCAAGAAACCCTGTTCGTGCAAGTAGATCAACGCACTGAGCAATTTCAGAATTAGTGACGTTGACGCTTTCGGCGAGCGATAGTCCTCAGTGCACTCACGGAGCGCGCCTCCATCGCAAAAGGGCATGCAGTAAAAGGGAGTGCCATCGGAGGTTTCGCCGATATCCAAAATTGGTACGACCGTTGGGTGATCCAACGAGTTCAGCGTCCGTCGCTCAAGTTGAAAACGTCTCAGGTCTTCGACAGTCGCAGCTAACGGAACCTTCAACGCTACGTTCCGATCTTGGACCACCGCGCGAAAGAGCTCTGATTCATTGCTGCTGGCAATTAGCTCGATTGATTCGTATTGAGGTGGAAAACTGTGCACGTGCTTTTCTAACGTTGAATGCGGCCTGCTCGTTGCTTCTCATTCCAAGTACTAGAACTTACGAGCCGTTTAGCAAGCAGACACTATTAAAAGGCGTTTTCTTTCAAGTCACGGACCAGTTCATTGGGGTCCTGACAACGTCGATCGGGAATGGGTTGAAGGCAATTCCGACAAATGTATCTGAGTGAAACCGGCACTTCATCTGGGAAATCCGAGGGGGCTGGAGCACACTTGGAGATTTCTGAGGCAGGAATCGAACCGTTGCCAAGAATACGAAATGGCCGTCTGGTTAGCAATTCGTACATTACCATTCCGCAGGCATAAATGTCCGTGCGAACGTCGACTCTTTTGGAATCAGTGAACTGCTCTGGCGCGGCGTACGCTCTCGTCCCAAGAAATTGATTGGTTTGCGTTAGGCGTCTTGAATTGAATAGGTCAGCCGAAATGCCGAAGTCTGCTAGAACGGTGTCAGCCAAGTCAAAGCCCTTCGTTGCCGACAGCAGGTTTGCCGGCTTGATATCACGATGAACAATCCCAATTTCGTTTAGTCGCGTGAGCGTCTTCGCTAATGCAACAAGCAGATCGACGACCTGAGTAGGCTCAACGACGTTCACAGGAGATTTCAGGAATTCCGCCAGGCTACCGCCGTGCATCAAATCCATTTCGATATATGGCTTTCCATCGTCAAAAACACCAAAGCCACGCATTCTCACCAAACCAGGAATGTCTCTTGCTTGATCAAGCAGGTCGGTTTCCCTCGCGAAACGCTTCGCGAGCGTTTCATTCGAATTTAAAGTCGCACGACCGACCTTCAGAGCAGTTGTCGTCTCCCGCATGTCCGTGCCTGGAGGTCGAACTTCGTAAACGTCCGCGAACCCACCTTTTCCTAATTTGCAAACAACTTCGTACTCACCAAGCCGTTCAGCCGCTTGATGAGGTGTTTTTCTTGAGGCCTGACGCCTCTTTGACGCAACTGTCTGATGCGGATCTTCTGATTGCGTCGTATCGCCAACGAGTGCCTCGGTTTCGGTAGACGGCAACTCATGGTGATCGGATTGTCGATTCGACTTGTCGCTACGCATTTTCGAGTGCCCGTACGTGTAGGAGACGCATTCCCTCTGGTCGAGCATTAAGATAACATCTTTGGCAAAGCGCTGGCAAACGTGGGCCGCCACCAAGGGACTCCACGCCAGGGTTCGTATCAACAGGTCCAACGCTCGTTTGCAGTCAAGTAATTCGGATTCGATGGAGCGAAGGCGTTCGGCAAATAGGTGCAAGTGGGCAGCATTGGTATGGCTTGGGAAGAATCAAGAGACTCACTGATTGAGGTACTTCGTAATTCGCTCGAAGACCTCGTCGCGATGCATTGCAATCTTGGTGTGTACTTCGATACCGACGCGAGTGGTGTTGGGGTGCGACATCTTCAGGATTTTTTGGGTCAAGAGGGACTGACCTGCGATCCACTTGATTGCGTACCAGCAGAGCCGCACAGAATTCGTGAGTTGCATTCTCAGCTTGTTAATCAACCAGGGCCTCGGGAACGGTTTGACCCCAACGCCGCAAGATTGTTGAAGGCAGTCGATCGGCAACTTCTTGAGTTAAAAACTACGTCAGCAGCATTGGTCGAGCTTGTTGTGGTTGCGTACGACGGGCAACACTATGTTCTCCAGCGCCGGAACGATTATCTGGGCAACCTTGGAGGGCCATATTTGACGATGGCGATTGAACGCCGTGCCGCATCCATCATGCCTCTGACGCCCTGTTTCAAATCAGTGCGTCGGTCGTTCGCCGAACATGAAATTAACGTTGACTTTATTGATCTTCCGCCGCAGATCAAACCTTCGCTCGACGAGATTGCTCAGCCAGAGGGCGACGAATTCCGCGTACTCCTGTGGCCTTGTGCCGGTGTTCCGTTTTGTCACCGAGGGCTCGCGAGTGAAGACTTGCCTGGCAATGAGTATTGCCTTGACGAAATCGACTGCGAGGAAGAACTGCAAGCCAATCTATCGCTCGCGATCGCTGAGTGTCGACGATTGCGGGCCAGCGTATTAGTGCTTCCTGAACTGTCGATGACACCCGCTGCTGAGAAAATGTTCGCTGAAACGCTTCGCTCAAATCAAGGAGACGAGCGTTGGCCGATTCTTACGGTTGCCGGGTTGACCCATCGAAGGGCTAATCCTGATTGTGATGATGCGGATGGCAAGCCGTTTTATCTGAATGAATCGGTCATGTTCGGCCCAAGGGGCGAGGAATTGATGCGGCATCGCAAGCTGACCCGGTTTGCGACTGGTCACGAGATTAGGATTTTTGAAAGAGATTTTCCTAATGGAGTTGCCGAACGCATTTTGCGACGCGATTCCACTCAACCGGCTCGGCTTCAGACAATGGAAACGCCGATTGGTGTACTTTCTCAAGTGATTTGCCTCGACTTGCTTGAAAACGATGTGCATGACGCGGTTGCTCGGTCAGCCGCCGCGACCATCTTCGTGCCGTCGCTAAGCAATAAGACGACGACCCACGCCAATCGTGCGCGTGAACTAATGACCTCTACTGGAGCGTCAGTGTTTGTGTCGAATCGCGCCCTAGAACCCACTTGGTCAACGGTGGATGAATGTTGGCAGGTCGATCTTGAGGCCGAGATAAAAAACCTGAGAGGACTCATTGGCGTGCCGGAAGCAGACGGCCTGCTGGTTTTGGAGCCTCACCTGCTAGGTAGAGGTGCGTCCTTTTTCCTGGTCCCGCGGTATCGGCTCAACCAAGTTTACCGGCTTGTTCCTTGCGGTCGTCGCGACGCAAAAGACCGGAAATTGCTATTTACACCTGATCCGTCGGGTTGATACCGGCGTAAGCTAGACTAGACTTTGGCTCAATAAAACCTAAAATGGAAGCAACGGGGAGACAATAAAATGTCAATCAACGTGATCGGATGGGACCGGATGGCTTCCGCCGAATTGCTCAAGCAATTTCGCGGTTGCTTACCCCTTCTCGAGACAGAGCGTCGAGCATCGCTTATCGTTGATACGATTGCTCAACGCCTCATCTATATGCTACGGACAGCGTCGCGCAAGCAGCTCGCAACCGAGGCCAAGACTTTCTTTCGTCTTTCTGAATTGGCGGAAGATGCTTCGGTCAATCAAACGTCGCTTGGTTCGATCAGTGACGCGGCAATGCTGTTCGGCCGAGCGTTGTCGCTTGCAGTAGACAATCACGATGATGCTTCCATTGAATCTACACTGGCGAGCTACGACAAACGATCCAAAGCCTTTTTCGAGATCATGCTCGAATCGGGATCGGAGCCTCTGCGCCGAACTGACTTGAAACGCAGGTTCAATGACCACCCAGACGATCTAGCGATTAGTGAGTCTCAGTTGTCGCACATGTTGCGAGATTTTGACAATGCGAATCTCATCTTTCGCTCTAGGGTGACAGGTGGGAAGCAAGTGGTCGTCGGTCTAACCCCTCAGGGGCGCGAAATAGCTGAGCAGAAAGCAGCACCGAGTTGGCAACCCATTTTGCGACAATTTCTAGATATTGGGTTCGACGCCAACGATGTTGCGCCACTGTATGAAATGCTTTGCGATTCTGGATTCCCAAAGGATGAGGTGCTGCTTGAAGTACTTCGGCTCGCGGCAGTTCGTTCAACCGCTCGACAGGCTGCCAATGACGAACCAAGCGACGATGATACAGGTTGGCGATATCAAGATGCAGCATGGCAACCACCTATCAATCTGTTGCAGAGCCTTCGAGTTGATTCAGATGCTTGGAGCAGCGATTTTCGTGAGCCGTTTTCAAATGCTCGAAGTCATCGTCACAATTCAGGCAAAACAATTTCAATTTAGTGAAGGGTACGATAATGTCCGAACGAGAAAGCCATCTTAGGCAACTCAGCGAACTGCTGGGGGATAGAGATTCCGCTGATTCAAAGAATTCAACGCGAGAACTCGCACGCTTAGCAGCACTTCTTCAAGATCGTGAAAGCAAAAAAACGCGATTTCGCACCCGTGAAGACATGCTCAAACGGCTTCGTCAGCTTCGCGAGTCTTACATTGCAGCACAAGACTTCAGTGAGGGTGATATCGTAGTTTGGAAGGATGGAATGAAGAACAGAAGTTATCCAGACTACAACGAGCCCGTCATCGTTATGGAAATATTAGGGGAGCCACGCGTGGCCGACCACGATTCTGGAACACCCTACTACCACGAGGAACTTACGGTCAAACTTGGCTGGCTTGATTCAGACGATGAGCTTGTCTGTTTTCACTACGACGGAAACAGGTTTAAGAAAGCAGACGACACAGAGTAACGCAAGTGTTGAGATCAACGTCGAGATCGCTGATTATCGAACAATTCATTTTGGGTTGGGATCTCTCTTTCGCCGTTTGTTCTTTTTCTGCTTAGGAGAAGCAGGCGCGTAGTTGCCAAGCAGGCGTTAAGCTTGAACCGGGGAGAACGCCACCAATTTGCTTCCGACCTGTGTCCATCGCGATGAATGACTTTCGGAACGGTTCTGGGTCGATCGCTTCGACAATCTTGTGAGCGTGATCGCTGGAGACCTGTGCGACGCTATTGATCGCGCTGGCTAGTCGATCGGGAGCCAACGACTTGGCTTTCGCGATGAATCGTTCGTCGATGATTCGATCCAGCAGGTCGAAGCTGATGTCACGGTCGATCTTGGACAGGCTGCTGAGAGCGACGAGAACTTTTTCTATTTGCTCGGATCGCAACTTTGCTTCGAGTCGTGAGAACGTCAGTGGGCGGAAGAGTCGCTTGGCGACACTTCTGTCGATCCGATTCGCTGCTCGTAGACCGTTGGAGATCTCTTCAAAACGACAACGCTTTTGACTCGCGATCACAGGAAAGCGATTCTCGGCTTCCCGAAGCAACGTTATGGTTGTCTTTCCGAGTTTGCGTTTCGATCGACCTTCCACACCGTGGATTTTGGCGATCGCTGCAAATAGTTCGCCGAGGCTCGACTCGCTCTTGACCATTTTGACTAACGTGTCAGAGTTGAGACGATCAAGAATGGCACTTGAGAGTTTTGGACTTACCGTGCGAACCTCAGAGAGATAATGGCCCAGATTACGCAGGCTGACTTCGCGATAAGAATCGGCAATATCCGCAGGCTTCATCTGCCTCGCAATCCACTCCGCCTGCTTCTTGTCGACGTTCTGGATTTCCCTTAGCGAACGCCCCAGAGAATCGACGCTGCAAACTTGGAACTCTCGTGCCGGACCAACGGAAGGCTGCTCGGCAGTTTCGTGATTTGTCGCGTGATGATTTGGTGACGCTGTTTACTTCGCCTTGGCGTGAGTGACGAATAACCATTTTCATGTGTTCCGCAGTCGCTCCATCAGATACGTCTCGCGGTCGGCGGCTAGGAGGGCCTTAAAGACCTTGAAACGTACTTGTGCGTACGGGCCGAGGCACCAGCGACGGCGTAGGTTTTCGCAGCGAGAAAAGTTTCGATTGAGTTCATTAAGGCGAGTATCTTTTGAGTTTCTCAGCGTTTGGTGAAATAGAATCGCGGTCTCGCGCATCTCTATTTTTGTGAAAGCGAGATTTTGAGCGAACCATCGTGACGCGAGCGCGTCTATCTCCCTGAACTACAAGTCACATTCACAGACGAGCGAGTAACGAGCTTTCTGATGTTAACGAAAATTCAATCCAGTCGACTCGAACAGATACACGAAGGCAATCTCTTCGGCGCCAGCAATCAATACTGCGCGTTGAATACAGATAATGCCCCGGCGTATCCGCGTCTGATGTGACACTCGCTTTCATTAGCGAACGACTTCTTCATGAAGGCTCGGTGTCACCAAGATATCGAGCCTTTTTTCGTGTCCGCATTGCAGCGGGCAACCCCATAACGAACCCAATTTGGGCTGGTAGCTGAGACGGTCTAGCGGCGGTTTGAAGAACCGCAGACGAGGATTCGAGCGCCTCCCGGCCCACTGACAAGGAAGATATGCGCCGACGGAATCGTCCGCGGCGATTGAAGCAACAGAACATCGGATACAGGTGCAGATGGAAGCACGTCCGCTTTGGGAGCGGAAGGGTCTCGGTTCGACTCCGAGGTGTCCGACTTTTTGAAACGACAACATGGTAGTCGAGGGCTGGTCGCCCAAATCCGCCTGATACGCGGGTCGCGCTGAGTTCGATCCTCGGGGCTACCACTTACGACCAACGACACAAAAAAGGACCCAACATGCTGCCTGCACCGCGATTGAAACGCATAGCCGCGATTGAAAAAGCGGGGCTGTGGTGTAACTGGCAGCATGACGGACTTCGGGCACCGACGCGCAGCGTTGGTCGTCGTGTAGGTGAGGGTTCAACTCCCTTCGGCCCCATTGGCTACGCATCGGCGTGTAGCTCAGGGGTGAGAGCGGCGTCCTTATAAGGCGACGGTCGCGGGTTCAATTCCCGCCACGCCGACTGAAACGAAACAACGACGACGCCGAGAACAACAACACATGGGATTGTGGCAGACAAGGTAATGCATCGGACTCTTAATCCGAGCGATGTGAGTTCGATTCTCACCGATCCCACTTGAGAACTTTTGGAACAAGCACTGATGGTCTAACGGCAAGACTCCTCCGTCGTAACGAGGTGATGCGGGTTCGATTCCGGCTCGGTGCTCTTTAGACGCTTCGGCGTTATTGATCTTTGACAATTTGGTAGTGATGCATTTTTGCGCCCATGATGTAGCGGTAGCCTGCTGCCTTGCCATGGCGGAAGTGTGGGTTCGACTCCCACTGGGCGCTTTGCAGATTCCGGTGTGGCCCAATGGTAAGGCGGCTCCCTGTTAAGGAGACGAGTGATGGTTCGAGTCCATCCGCCGGAGCTTCGCGAAGTTTGAAGGGTGAAGCGAGAAGTGTGGAATAGCTCGCTTCGTTTCACACCTCGCCCTTCAAACTTCCGCATATTTCGTGTCCTTGGCCGAGCGGCAAAGGTTCCGGGCTTCCAATCCGGCTAGGTGGGTTCGACTCCCGCAGGACACTCTTCTGTTTTGGAAAACTCTCTCCGGCGCGTAGTCGCGACGTGAGCCTTTGAAGCTCGCAGATCGGGTTCAATTCCCGGACGGAGTGCTGTTGTAATTGAAGACCAAACGCCGGAGTAGCAGTTGTTGGTCGCTGCACCTCGCTCTGAACGAGGAGTTCATTGGTTCGATTCCAGTCTCCGGTGCTGTGGCCAGATCTGGTGTTGGTTTCCAGAGACTCACTGTGAATGAGTTTGTCGCCGGTTCAATTCCGGTTGGTCACCCTCGTGCGAACATTTTCGGTGGCAATTTCCTCTGGGAAGGAAGCTTGATTGTCTATCAAGTCGCTGCGGGTTCGACTCCCGTTGCCATCGCTTTGCAAACGCCGCATTCGACTACTGGCTAGGTCGGCTGCTTCTCAGGCAGCAGGAAGGAGATCGAAACTCCTATGCGGTACTCGGCTGGCGAAGAGGCTGGCCAAAAAAACGGCGTGGTAGATTCTGATGGCAGAATCGTCTGGTTTTCATCCAGGAGTCCGCGGGTTCGATTCCCGCTCACGTCACTGCGTTTGATCACGCAATACGGAAGTCACCCGGCCGGATGAGGACACTGTCTTGAAAACAGCTGCGGCTAATTACCGTTGTGGGTTCGAGTCCCACGGCTTCCGCTTAGTTGAATGAATCATGGGAGCGTTTCCACACGGGAGGTTGTAACCCTTCTGCCTTTAATTGTGTGGTAGTCGGCGAGAGGTGCGATTCCTTGCGTTCCCACTTTTGCAAACACACACGTCTCTGGTGTAACGGTAGCACTGCTGATTCCAAACCAGTTAGTCAGGGTTCAAATCCTTGGGGACGTGCTTTTCGGTCCTGTGGTCCAACGGCGACGACACCTGTTTTACACGCAGGAAACGATGGTTCGATTCCATCCGGGACTACTGCCGGCGTCACGGTGACGCTGGCCCGCGATTAACCAAGGAGAACGACGATGTCCAGAAAGGTGAAGTACGTGCAATGTGCGATGAGACGCAGCATCGCCGGCGGATCAGTGCGAACGACATCGTACATCCCGCAACAGTTTGCGAAGGTCGGCCGCGTGCTGAGGCTGAAAGACGACAACGTCGGTTGGGTCGACGGCTGGGTGGTCGAGTGCGTCGGTGACGAGATCGTCGAAGGCGACCAGCTCCCTGATTCGCACAAAGCGATCAAGAACCATCGCAAGTCGACCGGCGACAGTACTCCGCGACTGCATGCATAGCACGTTGGCAGCCAAGGGAAGGACGCGGTCGGTCGCGTCCTTCCCAGCGGCACCAGCGACTAACGCCTAGATACGCCAACCGGCCGAGCGGCTCGCTTTAAACCCGAGTGTTTGCAGGTTCGACTCCTGCTCTGGGCACTAGCAGAAGTTTGAAGAGTGAAGGGTGAAGTTTAAAAACTCCGACGCGAACCATTTTCACTATTTACCCTTCACTCTTCTAACTTCATTCATGGGGCGCTCGTCCAACGGGAAGACGTCTGTTTTGCATGCAGAAAATCGGGGTTCGATTCCCCGGTGCTCCACTCTCTTTCGAGAAACGCTGAGGTAGGCCAACGGCGAGCCGCTTGTCTTAGGAACAAGTGCTTGCGGGTTCGACTCCCGCCCTCAGTACTTATTCAACATGCTGTGGTACGCAAACCGGCAAAGCGGCGAATTTCAAACGTTCGTGTTTGAGGGTTCGACTCCCTCCCGCAGTACTTCGATTCAAACAGCCAAGTGGTGGAACTGGTAGACACGCGACACTCAGAATGTCGTGCCCACAGCGGCGTGCGAGTTCAACTCTCGCCTTGGCTACTTTTCAACGATGCGGGTGAGCCAGGCTCATCCGGGCCTCATAAGCCTGGACCGTCGGGTGCGACCCCCGAACCCGCTACTTCAATGCGACAACAACGCGGATGGGCCAGTGCCCAGCCAGGTTTCATATGCCAGGCACGTCGGGTGCGACCCCCGGATCCGCTACTTCCGATGGTCGAGTACGCAAACAGGCAAAGCGGCAAGCATGAGAGGCCTGTGATTTTGCAGGTTCGACTCCTGTCTCGACTACTCACAAAACGATCGCGTGGTCCAGCGGCTAAGACGCCTGCGTGACAAGCAGGAGACCGATGGTTCGATTCCATCCGTGATCACTGAAGTAAACGGTCTGTAAGTGTTTCGGCAGCACGCGTCTGTGGTATGGACGAAGACCGGGTTCAATTCCCGGACGGACCTCTGAGTGATGTTTGAAACAAATGGGCTGGCATGTTCCAAGGCGGCGACTGATCCTTGCAAGATCGGTGGAAGGGTTCGATTCCCTTCTGGTCCACTCGAGATGATGTACGGAAGGCAGCCGGATACGGTTTGCCGGGCCGCACTGCTAACGCGTGCCACCTTCGGGTGATGAGGGTTCGACTCCCTCGCCTTCCGCTTGTTCGCAAAACGGCTCGATGGTGAAACGGACATCATCTCTGGCTTCTAACCAGAAGTTCCGGGTTCGATTCCTGGTCGGGCTACTGATGCGAACAAAGCCAGCCGACGTGGCTCGATGTAGAAAGGCACCGCTCTTGTAAAGCGACCCATGCTGGTGCGAACCCAGTCGTCGGCTCTTGTGACTTACTTACCAATAATATGACTCGTGGGTGTGCTGGATAGCATGACAGTCTTCGAAACTGTCGGACCAGGTTCGATTCCTGGACGGGTTACTTGCCTCGGCGGCGTCAGGAGCGAGCAACCATTTGGTTCCTGCGATCACCTCTCGGAATGAACGCTCAGAATTTCCACATCTGAAAGCTTGTTCTCCACATCGGCTCCGCTCCGAGGCTCCTTACACAACCATTGACCAACAAGCATCGAAAGGAGGTGCGATATGATGATTACAGGTGCAGGACGAGAGTTCATCATCAAGGACACGCACCGCGGCTTGTACTACGAAGACGGCAAGCTAACCAAGGTGCTCGAAGCCGGCCGGTACAAGATTCCACCGCACAAGCAGTGGTTTAAGGAACTGCCAACGGTCGAGTGCATGCTGGTCGACATCCGCGAACGCGAACTGACGATCAAGGGCCAGGAAATCCTGACCGCAGACAAGGTCGCGATTCGCGTGAGCATCCTGGTGCAGTTCCGCGTGACCGATCCGAAGGCTGCGATCCACACAGTGGACGTGTTCGAGGATCGACTTTACAGCGACGTGCAATTGGCGGCGCGTCGTTCCTTGGCGTCGATGAATCTGGAAGAAATTCTGACCAACCGAAACCGGTTGAGCGAAGACATCCTTTCGGACGTGACGGAGTCAGCGAATGGTTACGGTGTTGCGATTCGTCGAGCTGACGTGAAGGACTTGATCTTCCCAGGAAATCTGCAGGAGATCATGAATCGCGTGCTGGCGGCGGAACGACAGAGCCAAGCCCAGTTGGTTGAAGCTCGAACGCGAGCGGAGGTCGAGCAGATCGAATCCGAATCGCGAGCGGAGATCACGCGGCGAGATGCTTCGGCGAACGCAGAAGCACTTCGATTGCGAGAGCAAGCGGAAGCCGAATCGTTGCGAGCTAAGGTGGATGCGGAAACGCAAGCCTACGAGCAACGAGCGAAGGCAGCAGAAGTGCTGGAAGGACACCCAGCGCTGTTGCGATTGGCCGAGCTTGAAACGCTTCGTGATTTGGCAAAGAACGCCAACGCACGACTGTATCTCGATCTCGAAAGAGGCCGAGTCAGTCACGATGAATAATCGTCGATGACGAACGATTCGCGAAGGATGCGAACCAGACCGAGTCGATTGATGTCACTTACGCAGTGCCGGCAAGCAATGTTTGCCGGTGCTGCCTATGTTCTCGGAGTGTGCCGGAATAGCACGCGACTTTGCGAAGGTCGTAGACCAGGTTCGATTCCTGGCGAGAGCACTTGCTACCAATGAACGTCAACAACTCAAACCGGAGCAGACCAATGCGACACGATAACCAACATGACCGCGACGAAGACCTCTGCTTTCGAGCCGATGAGCAAACGTCGTAAAGGCTACCCGTCGGAAACGAAAGTCAAACGCGGAGTCCGAATCATCCAAGGCAAGCAACTCGAGGAAAAGCTCGGTCGTAACGACCTATGCCCATGTGGCAGCGGTCAGCGATTCAAACGTTGCTGCCTACGATCGGGGCGTCTGTGATGGCGTCAATCGCGACGACTACTTTTAGGGACGACGACTGAAAGAACACGCTCGCGGCAAACCCGCGAGCGACAAAACGCTGGAGCCAGATGGCTAGGCGGCCGGCTGCAACCCGGTTTAAGTGGGTTCGACTCCCACCAGCGTTTCTTGATCGACCAACTGACGAATCGGACTACATCTTTGCTAAAGGCCCGTCTGATTCACACTCCTTCGCTGGCCGATCACAACACAAAGTTCAACTGCCTGCTGGGAATACATGAGGAGCCTAAGGTAGCGATGTCGGGCGACCGGCTAGTGAACGGCGCCGGAGTCTCTTGTAGACGAAGGGGCCAGTCAACGATCAGCAACCGCTGAAACGGACGTTCTTACCCTCTCAACAACAACTTCGTTGGACTTTTACAAAACATGGCGACTGCCGGCTTGGAATCCATCCACCAATGATTGCGTCCAGTGAGTCTGGGGATCGTGGCAACACGATCGGTAGGTTCGATTCCTACACGTTAGTGATCTGAGTCATTACCTCGTCGCCATTTACAAAATACGACTGACTGCCGATTTGGAGTACATGGGCTTCTGTGGCCTACAGGCCTTGTGGGTTCGAGTCCCGCCTGCGATCGCAAGATCGTAGTGGTGGAATTGGAAGACACGCAGAATAGTTTCTCTGGTCAAACCCTCGTCAGTCGTTTTTGATACAGCGAACAACAACACATGGCGACTGCCGGTTCGGAGTACATGGGAGAGCGCGTCACGCGAGTGACGAGGTCGCGGGTTCGATTCCCGTCCACTGCGAAAGCAAGTGGTAGCTCAGACAAAAACCTCTGGTCCAGAACTTCGTCGCCATCAATGCACGATTGACTGCCTAATCGGACTACATCACCTCGGGTGTCGTGGGTTCGATTCCCACCGAAGTGAACCTTGTGTTCGCTTCGTAGCTCAGTTGGTAGAGCATCGAATCTGCCTGGTTAACAAACTTCGTCGATCGTTTTTTCAAACAACAACAATACAAGGCGACTGCCGGTTCGGAGTACATAGGTTAGAGCACGTCGTGAGAGCGACGAGGTCGCGGGTTCAAGCCCCGCCTGTCAAACGCAAGTTTGTCAGTAGCTCAGGAAAAAACCTCTGGCCATAAACTTCGTCGCCCCCAATACACGACTAACTGCCGTATCGGAGTACATCGATTCTTAATCGAAAGGTGTGGGTTCGATTCCCACCGAGCAAGCTTCGGCTCGTTCGTAGTTTAATTGGCAGAACATTTTCTCTGATCAACCACTTCGTTAGTCGCGTTTTCCACAATCGTCTCGAGAGACTGAACTATGCGTGTTTTACATTCCTGTTTCGCCATTACGACCGGCCGCGAGTAATCCAAGCTCGCGGTTCAACAGAGAACACACATGCACAATTCAATCTTCCAACAATTGCGGAAACATGAAAACCACAACCGAAAACCGATCCAAAACCGTGACCACCGTCGCGGCCAGGATCGCTGGCGAAGACATCGCCAAAGGTGACTACGTCACCATCCTCAGCGAGATCATCGAGCTTCCGTCCTACCTATGGAGCTGCTCGGGCATCTCGCAACCCATCGACGAACTCGTTCGACTTCGCTACCTGCCAAACGCAGCCGGCGAACCGCACAAAGTCGTTGCAGTTTGCTTGCCGTTCGTTTACGCGAAGCGACCCAAGGGAAACCTGATCGCTTTCGACACACGACAGCAGCAACTCGTCCGGCTCGACCGAGACAACGGCCGTTCCCTTTGGAAACAAATGGGAAAGACCACCAAGAAGAAAACGAAATAGAAAGCGCACACGATCGACTGCCGATGCGGAGTACATGCTTCAGGAGCCGGATGTCGTGGGTTCGAGTCCCACCGCCCCAACTTTCTCTCGGGAACTCAGGGGCGTAGCTCAGTGGTAGAGCGCCGTAAAACCCTCTGGTCACAACTTCGTCGATCGCGTTTTTTTGCATCACTACTTCAACATACATCGAAACACACTCGGCTGCCGGTTCGGAGTACATGGCAAATGACCGAAAGGTCTAGCGGGTTCAAGTCCCGCCCCGTCCGCTTGGAAACAAACCGGACGGGTTCTCTGACCACCACTTCGCCGAGTGCTTTTCGATTCGACAACACAAAACCATCGTGCTGCGAAACGGCCCCACTTCGTTCGGGGCGTTTCCACGCGGTGGCAAGACACACGACCCGACTGCCGGAGTGGAGTACATAAGAGTTCGATTCCCTTCGTCGCCGCTGTACATCGAGACCCAGCCGTACTGGCTGGTCAATAAACGGCGATGTGGCTCATTTGGGAGCCACCTCTGCACCAAACCTCGTCGGATCGTTTACTTCGTCGTAGCGTGGGCTTCCAGCCTGCCGCGACTGCACACGCAGGCTAACAACCTGCATTACTCAGGAGGTCAAACATGGCCAACAAGTCTCTATTCCAAAGCATCACCAGCGTCCTGCCACGAGCGACTGTCGTTAACGAAGCAGGCGGACCAGCGTACAAGATGTCAGCGAAGCACGCGCTCGCCCAAATGGCGGCGACCGGCACGTTCGGCAACGTCTACTATGCGTCCGCGCAAAACCAACTCGACGCGATGCGAAAGCTGATCGACGAGATCGACGACAACGAGTTCCTGGCAAAGCTGGCCGTCTACTCACGTGAGCGTGCTTACATGAAGGACATGCCGGCGGCGCTCTTGGTCGTACTGTCGACGCGAGACACCAAGCTCATGCACCAAGTCTTCGACCGAGTCGCGGACAACGGCCGCGTTCTGCGCACCGTTTTCCAAATGACTCGTTCAGGACAGTTTGGTCGCAAGAGCCTGTCGTCTTCGCTGCAGCGTGCGTTCCAACGTTGGCTGAACGACGCGTCTGTTGGCAAGTTGCTTTCAGCTTCGATCGGAAACGACCCAAGCCTGCGAGATATCTTGCGAATGGCACGTCCAACGCCGAAGGATGACGCACGTCGTGCGCTGTTCGGATGGCTAACCGATAAGTCAGTCGAAAAGTGGGCTCCAGCAACGGAGACCGACTTGCCGGCGACGGTTCAGTCACTGATCGCGTACCGCGGCGCCGACACGGCCGAGGCACAGACGTTGATCGCGGGCGACTTGCAGGTTCGTTGGGACTTGCTGGCCGACGCGGCCAAGGGTCCGCTCGTCTGGAAGGCAATTGCCCGACAGATGGGACCGCAAGCACTGCGTATGAACCTCAACACGCTACTGCGTCACGACGCATTCAAGAAGCCTGGAATCCTCGGATTCGCAGGAACAGACAACGCGATGATCGATTACGTGGCCAGCCAACTGGCTGACCGCGACGCGATCGCCCGCAGCCGTCAGTTCCCGTACCAGTTCCTGGCCGCTTACATAAACGCATCGGACGAGGTTCCAAGCAAGATCAAGACGGCGTTGCATGACGCTGCCGAGATCGCGTGCGGAAACGTGCCAAAGCTTCCAGGCCCAGTCATCATCGGACTCGACACGTCAGGTTCGATGGGCTGCGCTGTTACAGGCAACCGTGGTCGCGGTGGAACGTCGAAGATGCGATGCGTCGATGTTGCGGCTCTGTTCGCAGCAGCGATCCTGCGTCGCAACCCAGACAGCGTCGTGATTCCATTCGATACACAGGCTTACAAGGTCAAGGTCGATCCAAGTGATTCGATCTTGTCACTGTCAGCACGCTTGTCGAAGTACGGAGGCGGAGGAACGGACTGCTCGTTGCCATTCGTTGAAGCCAACACGCGATACGCGAAGCAAGCCTTCGCAGGTATCGTGCTGGTCAGCGACAACGAGAGCTGGATCACCTCGGGACGCCGATACGGCTACGGCCAAAACGGTTCAACAGGAGTGATGACCCAGTGGGAGAAGTTCAAGAAGACTCAGCGCGGACACGGCATCGCCGATCCAAAGCTAGTCTGTATTGACATTCAGCCCTACGGGACCAGTCAGGCACCCGAGCGAGACGACATCCTCAACATCGGCGGCTTCAGTGACGCCGTGTTCAACGTCGTCTCATCGTTCCTAGAAAACGACGCATCCCGCTTCGTCCGCGAAGTGGAGTCCGTCGAACTGTAAGTTTCTGTGCACACCACAGCGACGAACAAAAGCCGAAACGCCCGCGGAGGAGAAGTCCCCCGCGGGCGTTTTCTGTTTCTACACTGAACCGAACAACTTCACCCCGTTCCAAGTCATCGACTTGTGAATCAGGAAATGAATACGAGGATATCTTCTCTAGCGGCCAGCAGAGCTTTTGCTGGATAGGGTGGGCCTTCGTGGTGATGGCAGCCGCAGTCCGGCAGAGCTATACTATCTGCCCGTAGGAAATTGACAATCCAAATGGGGCAAGGATCTGGTCAGGGTTCCCGTCGGATTGACAGGAAAAAGCGTTGCAAGCCCCTGCACGAGACACTCTGGCTGTGATTGCCGGAGGGCTATTTAAGTTGAATGAACGATTCATCCATCACATCACCGAACTTCAGATTCCTGTCGCATCACAATGATGCGCTATTGCGGCTGGCAGCTTTTGCCGAACGCTACGTCTTTGAAGACCCGAACACGGCTCTGATCAAGATCCGGCAGTTAGCGGAAGGCCTAGCAAAGGGCGTCGCCGCCCAGGTCGGCATAGCGTTCGGACCAGAAGACACATTCCGGGACATTGAGCGGAGTCTTCGTGATCGTGGGCTCTTGGATCAATCGCTGCACCAAATCATGCGATCGGTCCGCCTTGCGGGAAACGAAGCGGTACACGAACTCGCCGGAACGCGGCGCGAGGCATTTCATAAGCTCAAGCTGGTTCGCCAACTTGCTGTTTGGTTCCACAAAACCGTAACGGGTAACACTAAGTTCAAAGCTGGCCCATTTACCCCGCCACCGAACCCTGCCGACGCGGATGAAACGCTAAAAGATGAGTTGCACCAACTCCGCGAGTCGCTCGCCAATAAGCAGGCGGAGCTTGAAGGGATTCAGCTGAAGGCGGATGAATTAGCCGCGAGGGTCGAAGAAGCGAAAGCAAAAGCCGCAGTGGCTTTCGCCAACGAACAGGCTGCGATGGAGTTGGCCGCAGAGACGGAGGAATCCGCTGCCCAGCGAATCAAAGAGTACGAACAGCTGCTCGCCGACGTTGCTCAAGAGCAAGCGAAGAAAACGCCGGCTGAACAAGAGCAGGTCGTGGCGACATCACAGAAGTCGGCCAGAGAACTTGATCTCGATGAGTTTGACACACGAAAGCTAATTGACGATCAGCTTCGCGAAGCAGGCTGGGAAGTCGACACCGCCGAGCTTCGCTACAGCAAGGGTATTCGACCGGCCAAAGGTCGTAACTTGGCAATCGCAGAATGGCCGACCGATGACGGAATCGCGGATTATGTGTTATTCGTTGGTCTCAAACCGATTGGTGTCGTAGAAGCCAAACGAAAACGCCGGAATGCGAGGTCCGCGCTCGACCAAGCCCATCGCTACGCAAAGTCGTTTGCGTCCTCAGAGGATCATCGAGATAACGGTGGTCCTTGGTGCGAATTCAAAATCCCCTTTGCTTTTTCAACCAATGGAAGTCCGTACCACCGACAACTGATTGACCAAAGCGGAATCTGGTTCCGTGATTTGCGTCTGACCACCAATCACCCGCGAGCATTGGTTGGCTGGTACACGCCTGAAGGGCTCGAAGACCTCTTGAAGCTAGATTCGGCAACTGCCGACAATCAGCTGCAGCAGGAATCCAGCGATTACCTTCCGTTGCGATACTACCAACGCGAGGCAATTCAGGCGGTAGAGAAATCCATTGCCGACGGTAAACGCGAGATACTGCTGGCGATGGCTACTGGTACCGGAAAAACGCGAACTGCCATCTGCTTGCTCTACCGCTTGGTCAAAGCGGCCAGATTCAATCGCATTTTGTTCGTCGTTGACCGTCGATCACTCGGCGAACAAGCCTTTGATTCCTTCAATGACGTCAAGCTCGAAAACCTGCAATCGTTTCCCGAGATCTACGACGTCAAACAACTTGGCGACATTACTCCTGACCGAGAGACCAAGCTTCACATCAGCACCATTCAGGCGATGGTGCACCGGATCGTCGATGGAGAAGATGAGACAAACCCGTTCCCAGTTGACCAGTACGACTGCATCGTTGTCGACGAGTGCCACCGCGGGTACATCCTCGACAAGGAGATGAACGATCAAGAGCTCACCTACCGAGACCAGTTGGATTATGTATCGAAGTACCGCCGAGTGCTCGATCACTTCGATTCCGTTCGGATCGGCCTGACCGCAACCCCTGCACTTCATACGAGTGACATTTTCGGAAAGCCAGTATACGAGTACAGCTACCGAAAGGCCGTCATTGATAAGAACCTTGTCGACCACGAACCTCCGTTCATTATCAAGACGGAGCTTTCCGAAAAGGGATTGGAATGGAAAGCTGGCGATCAAGTCAAAGTATTCGACACCTTCACCAAAAGCATCTCCACCGAGCAAACACCTGACGAAATCAAGATCGACATCGAGGGATTCAACTCCGTCGCGATCACTGAACCGTTTAACGAAGCGGTCTGCGGAGTGTTGGCTAAATACATTGACCCGTTCTTGCCCGGCAAGACGCTCATTTTCTGTGTCCGAGACTCGCATGCCGATACGGTTGTTCGACTGCTGACGGATGCCTTGGAAGATGAGCACGGATCCTTGCCTCACGACACCGTCAAGAAGATCACCGGAGATGTGGATCGCACTTCGGAGGCGATCCGGCGTTTCAAGAATGAATCGGCACCCAAGATCGTGGTCACCGTCGACTTACTGACGACTGGAATCGACGTGCCGTCAATAACGAACATCGTCTTCCTGCGATGCACTAAGAGTCGCATCTTGTTCGAGCAGATGATCGGCCGAGCAACTCGTTTGTGCGAAGACCTTCACGGCGTTGGCGAAGACAAAGAGTACTTCCATATTTATGACGCAGTGGGGATCTATGAGAAGCTGCAAAACCACACGGATATGAAGCCCGTTGTGGCGTCACCGAAAACCAGTTTTGCAAAACTGGTTGGCTATCTCGCATCTGAGTCCGATTCAGAAATTCTGGCAGACATCCAAGACCAAGTGGTGTCGAAGTTGCGTCGCAAAGCGAAGTCGATATTGCAGAAATGGCCTGATCAGTTCAGCGAATTAGCTGGTGGTGATCCGGAGTCCGTCGCTGAAACTCTTTCAGCAATGTCGCCCGAGGAGCTAAAGGCTTGGTTCGAGAGCCGCTCCATTCTTGTGACAGAGTTGGACCGGACTCGCCCTGGCGGAACGATGTTAGTTTCCGAAGAAACCGACCGAGCCTACGAAATCCAGCGCGGATACGGCAACGGGCAACGACCAGACGACTACCTAGAATCGTTTCGATCGTTTCTGGCCGAGAACATGGAAACGATTCCTGCTCTGTTGCTCGTGACCCAGCGTCCTCGGGAGCTCACGCGGAAAGATCTACTTAACCTGCAAATGCAGCTTGCCCAGAATGGTTTCTCGGAGACAACCATCAAAGCCGCCGTTCGGGACTCGACGAATCAAGATATCGCCGCGAGTATCATCGGATTCGTCCGGCATGCGATGCTAGATGAGCCATTGATCGCATATGAGGATCGCGTCGACCTTGCGATTCGCCGGATCCTGGGTTCTCAAGCGTGGCAGCCGCGACAGCGTCAATGGCTGGAGCGGATCGGCAAGCAGATCAAAGAAAACGTGGTGGTGGATCAAGATATTTTGAACAGTGGAGCCTTCAAAGACCAAGGAGGCTTCGCGCGACTCAACAAAGTTTTCGGGGGTCGCCTTGATGAACTATTGCGTCAGATCGTCGACGACGTTTGGCAAACGGCAACCTAGGTCTTCAACCGCAAAGGAACTTGTGAAAGATCCCAAGCGTTCCATCAGCGAAGTTTAACAGCTTTCCCTACGAAAACAGCAACAACAAGAAAACTCTCCTTTGAACACTACAGACATCGTCGGGAAGCTTTGGAATCTCTGTCACATCCTTCGTGACGATGGGATCACCTACCAGGAATACGTCAACGAGCTCAGTTACCTGCTGTTCCTGAAGATGATGCAGGAAACAAGCCAGGAATCCGAGTTGCCGCCAAATCAAACTTGGAGCCAATTGACGTCTCAAGAAGGCATCGAACAACTGACGTACTACCGCGCGATGTTGGTTGACCTGGGATCCAACGGTAGCGACCGCGTGAAGGGCATTTTCGCGAATGCAAATACATCGCTTCGCAAGCCTCGTAATCTTGCGAAACTCGTTCAGAGCATCGACGACCTCGACTGGTACGAAGCGACCTCGACAGATGGCGAATCGGAAGGCGACAATCTAGGTGACATGTATGAGGGCTTGCTAGAACGCAATGCAAGCGAAAAGAAATCCGGTGCGGGCCAGTACTTTACGCCCCGGCCCTTGATCGAGTGCATGGTGAACTGCGTCAAGCCACTGGTTGGCGAGGTCATCCAGGATCCCGCAGCCGGTACCGGCGGTTTTCTGATCACGGCTCACCGCTACCTACGCGAACATCAGGACTTTCCATGGGCGTTTAAGACCGAGCAGCAGGATTTTCAAAAGCGAAACGCCTATTACGCGATCGAGTTGGTGCCTGATACTCACCGACTGTTGTTGATGAACTGTTTGCTGAATGGCGTTAGCGGCCACTTGCTAAGTGATGATGCGCTCGGGTCACGCGGCCAAACGCTCCCCAAAGCGGACGTCATCCTTACCAATCCACCCTTTGGCACCAAACGCGGTGGCGGTCGTCCCACACGTGACGATTTCACGTTCGTCACGGGTAATAAGCAACTGGCGTTCCTGCAACACATCTATCGCGGGCTGAAGCCCGGCGGCCGAGCGGCAGTCGTGCTGCCGGACAACGTCCTCTTCGAGGAAGGCGTGGGCACGAAAATCCGGGCCGACCTGATGGATAAGTGCAACTTGCACACAATCCTCAGGCTCCCCACGGGCATCTTTTACGCACAGGGCGTGAAGACCAACGTGCTGTTCTTCACACGCGGCAAAATCGACACCGGTAATACCAAAAAGACGTGGGTCTATGACCTACGGACCAACATGCCCGCCTTCGGCAAGCGGACGCCGCTGACGCACGAGCACTTCAAAGAGTTCGAGAAGTGTTACGGGAAGAAGTCCGATGGCACAAGCAAGCGGACCGAACGAACCGGCGGAAAACGCTCCTGCCCAGCTATCTATGACGACGACACCGTCTACGAAGGCGAGGAAAGCCGTTTCCGCTGCTTCACGCGAGACTTCGTATCCGAGCGAGGCGACAACCTCGACATCAGTTGGCTCAAAGACGAGGACTCGACGGGATCAGCCGATCTCCCCGAGCCGGACGAGATCGCAGCGATGATCCGTGAGCGTCTGAGCGAGGCACTCTCCGAAATGGACGCCCTCACCGAGCTGCTGGAGCCGACCAAATGAGCGATCAAAAGCCCGAGGTGGGAGGGCGAAGCTCCCTCGGAGCCGCTTCCGCATCGGTGGAAGTCGCGTCGAGTGAGGGCGAGAGTGCCAGTGGAGAAGCGTTGCCGGAGGGCTGGGCTGTTTCGCCGATCGAAGATTTCGCAAAGACAGCCACTGGAGGAACGCCCAGTCGCAAACGCGATGACTACTATGGCGGCGACATTCCTTGGGTAAAGTCGGGTGATCTGACTGACGGTTTAGTCACGAAAGTCGATGAACGCATCACGCAACTTGGTCTCGACGAATCGAATGCGAAGATGTTTCCCAAAGGAGCGGTCTGCATCGCGCTCTATGGTGCCACGGTCGGCAAGCTCGGCATTCTCGAAATGGCCGCCTCGACCAACCAAGCAGTTTGTGGAATCTTTCCCGAGGAAGGAATCAATACGCGGTATGTCTTCCACTCATTGCGTAACGAGCGAGAGAACCTGATCGGCAAAGCTCAGGGCGGAGCGCAACCAAACATCAGCAACGGCATCATTAAGAAGACCGACTTGCGTGTTGCCCCCAAAGCCGAGCAGTCGCGGATTGTGTCGGCGATCGAGTCGCTTCAGGAGCGTAGTTCGCGTGCGCGGGTTTTGCTTTCGGAAGTCGGGCCGCTGATCGGTCAGCTTCGTCAGAGTGTGCTGCGCGCTGCCTTCAGCGGCCAGTTGACCGCCGACTGGCGAGCCGCAAATCCCGATGTTCAATCCGCGAAGGAGCTTGTCGAATCGCTGCCTGAACCTCCAAAGCCAAACCGAGCAAAGAAAGCCAGCATTGCAAAGATTCCCGGCGACAGTGGGCTATCAGTCGGCCTTTCCGATAAAGAACTTCCGTCAACGTGGAGCTGTACTCGACTAACTCGTATTGGACAGCTTGTCACGGGACATACGCCAAGCCGAAAGCACCCTGAGTACTGGCACGGCGACATTCCATGGATAGGAATAAAGGATGCGGGAAACAACGATGGCAAAGTGATCGAAAGTACGCTGCAGCATGTTACGCAACTCGGACTAGACAACTCTGCGTCGCGGTTGCTCCCAAAAGGAACCGTTCTGATGACGCGGACTGCAAACTCAATCGGGTATTGCGTAGTTCTCGGAAAGGATATGGCTACCAGCCAAGATTTGGTCGGCTGGATTTTCCCCAAAGAAATCAACCCTAAATACATCATGTACTTGATTCTGGGCGAGCACGACGCGCTATATCGTTTTGCGAAGGGGTCTGCGCATCCAACAGTTTACTTCCCCGAAATCCTCTCGCTTCACGTCGCGCTTCCGCCAACTGAAGAACAAGACGAAATCGTCAAACGGGTAGAGCAGGCTCTATTGCATTTGGAAACGATCGGTGCGGAAGTCGCTTCAATGGAATCGTCGCTGACCGTGCTGGACCAATCCATCCTCTCGAAAGCGTTCCGAGGCGAGTTGGTCCCGCAGGACCCGCGCGACGAACCGGCCTCCGAACTCCTCGCCCGCATCCGCACCACCCGTGCTGAGGAAGCCGCAAAGTCAAAATCGAAATCCAAACCAAAAACGAATAAGACAACCGGTGGCAAATCAGCGAAGACGTCGGCGATCATGGAAGTGTTGCAAAAGGCTGGTCAACGCATGGAGATTGATCGTGTTCGTGAGTTAGCGAAAATGAAGAGCAAAGACTTTTACTCTCAGCTGAAAGAACACGTCAAGCGAGGCGAAATCCGAGAAGATTTTGAGAGCGATGAACATTTTTTGACGGCGGCCGAATCATGAAGCTTCGACATCTGACGCTGCACGGTTTCAAGAATCTGGACGGCTTAGAAGTCGATTTCGACTCCGAGTTTGACACCTTTGTCATGTTAGGTGGGAACGGAACGGGGAAATCGAACTTGATCGAGGCGATCGTTTCGATTTTTGCAGATGTTGATCTTCGGCGTGCTCCCTCGTTCACTTATCAGCTCAGCTATGAGTGCAGAAAAGAGGACGTTCTGATTAAGGGTAAATCGGGCGATCCAGTTCCAACGGTCACGGTTTCACGATCGCAAGCAGACCTGCCAAGGGAAAACGAACGAACACCCGATTATTTGCCCGACAACATCGTCGCATACTACTCGGGACCAGGCAGCCGACTCGAAACACATTTTCTGGATCACCGGAAACGTGAGTACGAAGCGTTGCGAGACCCAGAAAAGGCGACCTACACCCCGTTCCTCTATTGCGAGCCTTGCTACAGCGATTTCCTACTGCTTGCCTGCTTCGGTGCTGGATCGTTCGACATCCGAGAGTTCGTCAGTGGCCGGATGGGCATCCGGGAAATTGAGTCGGTTTTGTTTGATATCGTCAAACCCCAGCGCGCACCCACTCGCTCCCGGGCAATTGCGAAGGCGGATGGCGACGAGCGTTTTTGGGATTCGACCGGGGAGATCGCAAACATTCTAGGTCTCCTTTCGGACAACTCGCTTGCACCCTCAAGATCGACCGAAGCGGATGAGAACGACTTTCGAGCAAACACCAAGAAAGAACATCTCTTTCTATTCCTGCAAGACCAGGACAGTCTGAAAAGAGCAGCTAGACCATTTGGCGAATCGTTCGGGTTCTTTCGACAGCTTTGTTACCTGAACACGCTAGGAATGGTGAACGACCTGACAATCAAGATCCACAGGCGTGGGCAGAAGAAGCCATTCCCGTTTGCGGATTTCAGCGAGGGCGAGCGTCAGCTAATCACCATCATCGGACTGCTGCGAATGGTCTCGGGCGGTGAAAGCCTGATCCTGTTGGACGAACCAGATACGCATTTGAATCCGAGGTGGAAGTACGACTTTCTCGATATTCTGAAACAGCACGCCGGGGACAGTTCCAGGAATCAGGTTGTGATCGCAACGCACGACCCGCTTGTGATCGGCGAGCTGCGGAAAGAACAGGTCCTCATGTTCCAGCAGGATCGAGAGACCTATCAAGTCGAAGTGCAACACCCGTTGGAAGACCCTATTGGACAGGGTGTGGCTGGGCTTTTGAAGAGCGAGATGTTCGGCTTGCCATCAACGCTTGATTCTCACACAACGCAAAAAATCCATCGTAGATACGAGCTGTATTCGATGGGTGATGAAAGGACGGAGGAACAGACGGAGGAGATGCACAAGATCATTGGTGAACTTTCTCTACTCGGTTTTGCAACGGATTACCGCGATCCCTACTACGAAAAGTTTGCAAAGGCTCTATCCCGGCGTCCGGAGTTCAAGAAGCCGCAATTGACGGCAGCCGAAAGAGAAGATCAAGAAGAGATCGCCGATGAGATTCTTGACGAGATTCTGGGAGCGGACGGTTGAGATACATACGAATAGCTGGAGAGCCGCCGCAAGAACTTGTTGACAAAGCAACGAAAGTTGCCGCTCTGCTTGAAGCAGCAGAATCCGAAGCTGATCGAAAGAAGGTGATTGACAACAACAGGAAGACCTATGGTGCGTTTAAAGAATGGCTTCTCGGTCAGTCGCATCGTAAATGCTGGTTCTCGGATACCGAAGCGCTGTTTACGTGGTTTGATGTAGAGCACTTTCGTCCCAAGAAGCTTGCCAAGCAAATGGACGGAACTGAACGGGAGGGATATTGGTGGCTTGCGTTTGACTGGAAGAATTTTCGCATCTGCGGAAATGTAGGGAACTCACAGAAGGGCAATTTCTTTCCTCTCAAAGATCCGAATCGAGCAGCTACCTCACAGAGCCGGGATGTCGACGAGGAGTTGCCAGTCTTTTTGGATCCAACCTGTCAGCACGACACAACGATTATTGAGTTCGACGAGGAAGGAGAGGCGGTAGCATCACCAGATGCGACGGCTTGGGATAAGGAACGGCTAGAGATCTCAGTGAAACAATTTCGTCTCGACTATGGACCGCTTGAGAAACGCCGCAGCGAAATTTGGCAAGAGTGCCAACGAGAGATCAATCGTTGTCAAAACGCGATCGAAAAGCAAAAGTCTACGCCAAGTCCGGTTGCAAGAGCGCAAGTGCAAAGCTGTTTTGAACGGCTGACAGAGCTTGTGCAGCCGGAAAGGCAGCTTTCATGTGTAGCGGTTTCGTGCCTCCACGCGAGCGAATTGCGTTGGGCGATGCGGATTGCAGCGTCTGGATCCTAGAACTCTGCTTGAGGGGCCACCATGGAAAACGATGAAGATCAAGTTGGCGAAGATGACGCAAGGTCAGCAACTAAGTTGGATGTCGAGTGGACAACACTCAACGCCGTCCGAGAGTTAGTAAACCTCGCAAGCGGTGGTGACCCCACAAAGGCGACCTATCAAAAAGCACTTGAAATTGGCGGTGAAATCTGCCCAGAGATATTGGGAGAATCAAGTCTGCTCAGAGATTCGCAGGTCAGCGCAACTGTGCGTGAATTCAAGCAACGGGCGAGGCTTGAATCCAAGAAGACTGGCGACTCCATTACGCCTCTTTCGTTGGTAGAGAAGAACCTGGAGGAGGAAACCGAACTCCTCTCCGTGGCAGATCGAGGACAGGCAACTGATCGCATCCGACAACGAGTGAAGCGGCTTGAGGCCGCGAAAGTCCAGCTCACCCCAGCTCGTGCGAGTGAGAATCAGATTATCAACCGAGATGTCAAACTGTTCAGCAAAGAACTGCCGTCTCTCGACGATGGACACGGCTACTCCGACTACGAACTTCTGGACGAGCATGTGCTTCGCGTCCGCGCCCTGCACCCTGATAAGGCTGAAGAGATCACAGGCGCAGACTTGATCTACGAACGTCATCAGCCAGAGCTTGAGAAAGTCGAGCTTGTCATGATCCAGTACAAGATATGGGAGGGTAAACACCTCTACATGAAGGATCCAAGAATGACCGCGCAACTTGAGCGATTGCGAAGTTTCACGTGCGATAAGAACTTGTGTGAATCAGCAAGCGATCAAAACCGCTTTCGTTTCCCATGTTGCTCTGCCTTCCTGCGACCAACCGACCGCTTACAGAGTGCCGACCAGACGCTTCGCACCTCGGGTGAACATATTCCGATCTGTGAGATCGAAAAACTCAAATCCTCGGGCGAGCGAGGAGCGGAGGTTCTTCGCTACGAAGATGTCAAACAATTATCGCTTTCGCACATCGAATTTGAGTCTCTCTTTCGGTCCGGCAAAGTTGGTTCACGCCTGCTGAGCTACAGCGAACTCTCCCACCTCTACTCCGAGCTCGACTCGCTTTCAGCAACATCAACTGTCGTCATTCATGCCAGAGAGATTGAACTTCCTGTGGATCCATACAGTCGGAGACATAACCGATGAACGGACGATCAATACTCATTTTCCTGGTCGATGGTGACGCCAATGGACTACTAACGGCTGAGGTGATGAATTGGAGCGGCAAGATGCTTGTCGCACCGCGCACCAAGCTGTCAGATCTGGCTGGTCGCGACGAGGCAAAACGCACGGGCGTCTACATCCTCGCCGGACCTGACCCCGAGAACACATCGGGTGTTAGTTGGAGGACTGGCTATGCCGACGATGCGTTTTCGGATTGCAGAAACGAGATTGCAATTCGTTTTCCCTCGCTTGGCATTGAAAGATGATGAGCCTTATCAAAACATGTTTTCATTGTGAGTCGAGAAAATGACTGCGGAAACAATTCGTGATCATCAAGAAACGGTGATTTACCACTACTGCGACGCAAATGCGTTGCTTTCTATTCTCACTAATCAAAAGCTTTGGTACACGCACGCTGCGTATCTGAACGACACCATGGAAATAAGGAAGGGTGTCGAGTTCTGCGAAGAATTGCTTTCTAGCAGACTGAAAGCGGTCGCAAGCGATCCGGTAATCAGTTCAGCAAAGGCCTACCTGGCAAACGCCGAAAAGTGGCAATATTACGTCTGTTGTTTCAGCAAAGGCAGAGACAAGTTGAGCCAGTGGAGAGCCTACGCCAATGACGGTGACGGTTTTGCGGTCGGTTTCAAAACGCACTATCTATCCAAAAGTAACGACGGCCCCTTCGAGTGCAGACTCGATTCAGTTTCGTACGAAGAATCACCTCTTGAAGACGGATTCAATTCGATCGTCAGCGATTTACAATCCCAACTCGCTGCGTTACCAAACGACACCGAGAAAGATGCGATGAATTGGTGCCGCAGTAACGCTGCTGAAAGGATCGGTGGCTGGTGCATTGACCAGTCCGCCTTCCATAAAGATGCTGGCTTCAGCGAAGAAGAGGAATTGCGATCGGCCAGAATGTACAGGCTTGAAGACACCGAATTAGAGCAAGTGTTGATTGCGGATAATAAACCAGGCGATATCGTTAGGATATTCCAAAATTTGCAGCAAGAGTTCATTGAAAGAAGGCTGATTCGCAGTGGTCGCTTCGGCCTTACGCCCTACATCGAAGTTCCCTTTCAGCCGGAAGCCATAAGCGAAGTCATTTGCGGTCCGCGGACAGCAAATGAGCTAACAGAATCCTCACTTGAGATCTTGAAGAAGAAGCTTGGGCTCACATTCTCTGTTTCTCGATCAACAGCCACGTACCGGTAGATCGAGAGCTTTCTTTATGGAGACAGAACGAAACGAGGCCAGCACCACGAACAAGAGGAAGGACGCCAATGAAAACGATTGAGCAAATTGCAAACGCAATCAATACGCAGAGCGATGGTTTTGAAATCGGCGGCTTGCAGGATCTTCGCAAGGAATTACGTGACTTCTCTCGGAGGCCGGGATCGACGATTTTCAGCAAACAGACGATTACACCGCTTTGGGCGTTTCACCACGGCGGGCGTTCCGAACTTCAATTCAACATCGGATTCGACGGCACCGATGGCGAAGAGTTGCGCCACGGGATCGCGTTTTCGTTTGAGACCAGTCAAACGCTGCCAGACATCGCCCCACTTCGCGAAAAGGCCGACCTCTTCAATGAATACCTTCGATTGAATCCGGAGGAGTTTGCTGATCTGAAAATGTGGTACTGGGACAGCGACGTTCGCAGCGAGGACATGCTGCCTGCACCGGTTTCAACCGACATTATCCGTGAGGGCGTCTTCCTTTTTATGGGCACTATTCGACCGATCGAAGATGTCGACGTAATGGAGATACTCGCTGACTTTGATGCGTTACTTCCGCTCTACACCTACGTCGAAGGCAGCGGCTACTCAGGTCCAACTAAGAAAAAGGCGGTCAAGGGATTTACCTTTCAGCCTGGATGCACATTCAAAAAGCTGAAAACAAAGTCGAAGCCGAGTTCGGATCCCGTCAACATCTCGCTCCGACACAACGCGATGCAGCACAAGTTGTTCGATGTGCTCACCGATAAGCACGGGAAGAAGAATGTGGGTACCGAAATCGCCACCGGCAATGGCACACGGATTGACACTGTCGTGAAGACTCCCAATGGATATATCATCTACGAAATCAAACCACACCAATCCCCACGAGCCTGCATCCGCGACGCCCTCGGCCAGTTGCTTGAGTACGCTCACTGGAAAAGCGAGTTCGACGCAATTGAGCTTTGCGTCGTCGGCCCCAAGAAACTCGATACCGACGCCCGCGAGTATCTCAACTTGCTCAAGGACGTTTACCAACTGCCAATCCGCTACCTACAGATCGCCGTCTAAGAAAACCGCATCATGAAAGCAAACGCTCAGCCACTTCAAGAGATCCTGTACTCGAACTCGCAATTCCTGATCCCGTTCTTTCAGCGGTCATACTCTTGGGAACGAGACAATTGGGAGCGACTTGGTAATGACATCCAAGCACTTCTGTCCGAAGATCAGGACAAGAAGCACTTCCTGGGACCACTTGTTTGTGCTCTTGTGTCGGCCGCACCGGGCAAGACGCCGCAGTACCAGTTGATCGACGGACAGCAACGGCTGACGACGCTGTCGTTACTGTTGACCGCTTTGCGTGATGAAGCGAAGCGATCCGGGGAGGAAGAATTCGCCGCGGAGATCGAAGAGCAATATCTTGTTAACCGCTTCAAAAAGGGGCTGGAGAGATACAAGCTAGTTCCGCGCACAGGCGATCGCGAGCTCTTCTCGGCATTGATCGACCTGAAGAAGGTTGAGGACCAAGATGCGAAACTCATCGTCGCACACGACTTCTTTCGGAAGTTTATTCGCACGCATGCCCACCAGGATTCAAGCTATCTTCGACGATTGTTCGATACGGTTGTCGGCCGACTGTACTTGGTTGCAATCACCCTAGATGAGGAAGATCCGTACGAAATTTTTGAGAGCTTGAATTCGACGGGACTCCCGCTTCAAGAATCGGATTTGATCCGCAACTTCCTGTTCATGCAGATCCCTCTGGCCGACCAGGAAGATTTCCAGCAGGAATCATGGGCTCCGTTTGAAGATGAGTTTGAACCATCGGCTGGCGAGGTCGCGATCGCGCCGACTGCGTTCTACCGCGATTTTCTGATGCGGCGTGGTCAGTACTCGAAAGCACGCGAGACATTCAGCGACTTCAAAAAGTACTTCGAGAAGACCAAGTCGTCACCGTCCGAGTCTGTTGCCGAGCTTCATCGGTTCGTTGAGTTTGCAAAGAACATTGCGAACCACGGAAGGGGATTGCCGGCCAAAGTGGCTGCTGTTCTTCGACAGTTTGCGTGGATGGAGGCCAACACAGCTAACCCTGTCATGCTGAACTTGTTGGATCAGCGAACATCGGGCACTATCTCTGATGAGGATTTCATCGGTTGCGTTTCGGACTTGAATAGCTTCATTTTGCGCCGCTCGATATGTGGTGAGTCAACAAGGGCTTACGGAAAGTGGTTCTGTGAACTGGCTGGCGAGTTGACTGAAAATGTGCGAAAGAAGCTCCAGGGCTATTTGTTGCATCGCGGTTGGCCCGATGACGAAACGTTCGAGCGAAGCCTCGCAAGTTTTCCCATTTACCGTCGTGAGTTCAAGAAGTGCCGGATTGTCTTGGAAGCTTTGGAGAGGGCAGACGGCTACAAGGAGTTTGTTGACCTGACGGACGGCATTCAGATCGAGCACGTGATGCCTCAGAAATTGCCAGGCGGCGCTGCGGGCAAGAGCTGGAAGGAGATGCTCGGAGATCGATACAAGAAGGTGCACGAACGCTGGCTTCATACGATCGGAAATTTGACGCTCACCGGGTACAACCAAACACTCAGCAACCGTGCCTTCGGAGAGAAGAAGAAAGAGCTAAGCGACAGCAAGTTGACTCTGAACAAGGTCTTTGAACACATCGACCAGTGGGGCGAGGAACAGATCACTTCACGTGCAACAGACCTTGGCCCGCAAGTGAGCCGTCTTTGGCAGAGACCCACGAGCGATATCGAGTACACGCCTCCGACGAAGAAAACCGATGGAACGAACAAGGTTCGTGAACGCCGAAAGCAATACTGGGCCGCACTTACGGAAATGCTAGAAGGCAGTGGCGTATCCCTTCGGCCCGTACGGAAATGTGAAGTCAGAACGTGCGACTTCTTTCTTCCCATGGCAGACGTTAACCTTTCTGCCCAAATCGTCCCCAACAAAAAGCAACTCGTCCTTCAATTGCGATTTGCGAGAGCGAGGGGACGCGAGATCTTTTCCGGTATGGAGGCAGATCGCGAGGCAATCGATGAGCAGTTCACAACCCAGCCACTTTGGGAAACTGGAAGCAAGCCGACGATCACATGGGTTTTGCAAGGAGTCGCGATTCGAGATCGTTACGACTGGCTTGAGCACCACAGTTGGCTTGTCAAATCCCTGATGGAATTTGAACAAGGTCTCTTGGGGCGACTCCGATCTTTGCACGAAGCGGTCAAGGAAAAATCAGCGACCAAGCAGATGATGCTCGATTTCTGGATCGGTTTTCACGCTCGCATGTTCGAGCGAGGTTGCGAATTGCTGGCGACGACGCCACTTCCGCAACAGTGGAACAATCTCGCGATCGGAAAGTCAGAAGTCTGGACCTATGCGCACATCAAGCCGCCAGAGTCTCAACTCTCAGCGTGGTTGATTATGAACACTTCGATGTCGCCTGTCTTCTTTCCACAGCTGGAGGCCAACCAAAATCAGATCGAATCGGAATTTGGGCATCAACTGGAGTGGCAAAAAGAGGGACTGAAACAATGGCGTATTGGAATCACTCGATCCGACGTTTCATTTGACGACAGAGACCGATGGCAGTCACAACACGATTGGCTGATTGACCAGCTCTCGAATTTTGACCGAGTCTTTCGGGATCGAATACAGACGCTCGAAAAGGCAAGCCCAGTGGATGTCGAGGAATAACGATGACATCGCCGTTTCTAGATGTCTCACCAGGCGAATGGATTGCGTCGAACGAACTGGCTTTTGCAATTCCGGACGGTTTCCCGGTGGCTCCGGGACACTCGCTCGTGATTACGCGGCGGCTTGTGCCCACATGGTTTGATGCAACTGCCGAAGAGCAGGCTGCCATGATGGAACTGGTGAACGTCGTCAAGCAAAAGCTGGATGAAACGCTTCGTCCTCAGCCAGATGGGTACAACGTTGGCTTTAATGCGGGAATCGCGGCTGGCCAGACGGTTCCTCATGTTCACATTCACGTCATCCCCCGAGTCGCCGGTGATAGCGATGACCTGCGCGGCGGGATACGATGGGTGATCCCTGATAAAGCTCGTTATTGGTAGCTACTTCACCGCTTCGCATGGTTACGCCTGAATCCCAAGTCGCATTCCTCACCAACCTGCAGCGTCTGCTGTCAGAGGGAAGCTTCGTGGCGACTTATAAGTATGCGTTGCTGCTGTCGCTGGCGGACATCTCGGTTGAACGCGGCGATGACGTGGGTAGCGAATTCGAAGTGCCGACGGCCTGGATCGCCGAGAAATTCATCGCGTACTATTGGCGACAAACGACGCCGTTCGTTCCGAAGGCGGTCGAGGTTGAGAAAGCAATCCTACTGCAGAACACTGGCCGGCAAGCGGCGGTGATTAACAAGATTGCCGAGGCGAGGACTTCGCTCGGTGACTCGTTGGCTTGCGCCAAAGGGAACTCCCAAGTTTGGAATCCTCTGCTTCGACAAGTTGACGATACGGTTCGGAAGATGCCACTTTGGAAGCTTCAAACGGTGGGTAGCGAGAGCTTTGACTTCCTCTACCCGAATGTTGGAAGGGGAACCAGCATCACGCTACGGCCTGGAGTCGCGACCTGCTTCCGCAAGTTCTATGGACTGCTCGGTGACATTGTCCGTGGTGCTTGGGTGCGTTACGTGCGCCGATACAACCGCGAGCTGCTGGGCACAACGACGGACCTCAGCGAATTCATGTTTGGTAGCGAGCGTTCGCAGCTGAACAGCGTTCGCGATGCCTTGGTGGATACCGGAGCGACGAGATGCTTCTATTGTGACAAGGTATTGTCGGAGGCGACGGCTCATGTGGATCACTTTGTGCCGTGGGCAAAGTATCCCATTGATCTCGGGCACAACTTCGTTCTCGCACATGCAAGGTGCAATTCGTCAAAGTCGGATCACATTGCAGCAGCCGAATTCCTGGACAAGTGGGTCGATCGCAACCTAACGCTTCGTGGCGGATTGCAAGAAGCTTTCACGGTGCGAGGAATCTTTAACGACCTACCGACGTCGGCCCGTGTCGCCCAATGGGTGTACTCCACGACGGCGGACGTGGGCGGCCTGACCTGGACCTCGTCGTCGATGGTGCCGCTCGAGGATCGTTGGGAAACGGCGATCAACCGCATCTTGGCCGCCGCTTAATCAGCCGGTTGCGTCGTAGCGATTGGATCGGTCGAAGGGATCACGGCATGCTTCACTGTCCGATAATCCCGGCTATGTAGCGAAGGAGTCTGGGATGTATGGATCATATTGCCAAAACGTTTTGGATGGGACGCAGTAGTTTTGCAACTGCGGCGTGTTGGGAGGCAACGCTTCGGAAAACCGCCTGCGCTCGCTTCGAGCAATCCGCGGACGCCACATCGTGCCCTAGCACGGTTGTTAACCCCGAGGCTAAATCATCACGAGTGCCGTTGCGTTTCCGACAACCAACGCAAAATCTTGCTCGATCTGAGGCAACCGTTCTGTGACGCCGATTCCAACATTGATCCCCTCGACTTCGACGCGAATGGTGGTCCCTGACGGCGACGGAACGATCACCTTCTGCACGTTGTTGCGTATATCGGCAATTGCATCGGAAACTAACGCCGTCGAACTCCCAGAATCGAATACGCGAAGATGCAACAAATTTTGAATGGTCCTTCCTGCTGGGTCACGCCAAACGAGTGTCACCGTTACCGGCTGATTTAGGTCGTGAACAGTTGCGTCGAATTCTCGAATTTGAAACGACGACACGGAATGTGTGATGTCGTCATCGAATTGCACCTGGTGTCCCGCCGGCGTAACCGAATCGGCAAGCGTTACCCGCCCCCAACCTTGTGCGTTGTCGGGGACGCTGGCTCGGATGTTAGCGGAACCGTTGACAATGGTCGCCTTCACAAGCGCTGCGGAAGGAACGTGTGAACGCACGGACTGAAGATACTCCCGAACAAGTGCGCAACAGCCAGTCGTCACTGGGGCTGCCATGCTAGTTCCATTTTGATACATGTAATGCTGGGCGGCACCGTTTCCAGCACCTAAGGGCAAAGGCGGTGCGTTCGCATTTCCCGCGAACATAATTGGTTGTCCCGGCAACCCCAAGCCGACCGACTCCGCGTGGGTGGGGACCCCGTCTTCATCCCCAGTCCCACCGTTGGGAAACGCGGGCGTTCGTGGCAGCCCAGCTAAGCCGTCAGGCCCTGTATCGGCGACGGCAACTGAGGATCGTGCCGACAGAATCCACGTTCCGGGGGCGACGACATCGGGTTTTCGCCGATTATTCTCAGCGGGACCGGGCGAACTGAAGGACGCGATATCACGATCCGAATTCGCTTCTCCGTCAAGCCCATTGATCGATGGTGGCGTCGGAAACCGCGCGCTGGTCGGAAAAGAAACGACGCTCGGCAGAGGGCGAACACTTTCGCTTGCTCCAACGGTCAACGCGTTCTTTGCGGTACCGGGTGAGGTGACACGCGACGGTCCATCATTACCAGCGGAAAACACGATCAGAAAATCGCGATGCGAGAATGCGAATTCATCAACCTCGTGCGAATTTGATGAGTAAGCACCATTGGAGTTCCGTACGCCCCACGAATTGTTGTGAATCCGCGCACCATCGTTAAACGCTTGCAGGAATAGATTGTTCAAGTTCAGCGGCAGCCCACCCAAACCTCCCTGGGCGTCAAGCACCGATTGAAATACGAGTTCGGCTTCCGGCGCCATTCCCCGCACCATTCCGTTACTATTTGCCCCGCCTCCAAGGATGGAACCGGCAACGTGCGTACCGTGACCGTCAGGGTCATTTGCGTTGTTCAGCCGGCCGCGCGCATGGATTCGGTTTGCCGCAATGCGCCCGCGAAAATCTTGACTCATGGTCACGACGTCTCCTGTGTCGATTCCGGTATCGGCTACGCCGACGACTTGGTTACTGCCTCGCAAGTTTAACGAGTTGGCTAGCACTTCCGCTTGTGTAATCGTTGATGCAATGTTGTTATGCAATTCTCGAATCTGGTTTGGTTCGATATCGCGCACATCCAGGATTTCAGCGATACTCGAAAGCGCTTCTGAGCGAGCCGACAAAATGATTGTGTCGTCTTCCGATTCAACAACGCTCACATTGTCTAATTCTTGCAGTGCACGAACAACCGACTCTCGCGATTCATGATCGAATAGCGTTACACGCAGGTTGCCGATCGGCTCAGGCGTGACGCGGCGACGAAAGCTCGTGCCGATGCCTTCAGGCGGTATCTGCGGCGCGACACTCTCCGCGTGATCTCCCAGATCAGATTCCAGCGTGATTGCGGGATGCCCCGACAACTCCGCTTCCAATGCCGGTGTTAACAACTGCCTTGCGATCTTGAACTGTGGCAAGTAGTCGCTCACCGATGCGACGAAAGGTTTTCCGGACAGTGCATCGAGCTTGTCGCTACCCACCGCGATCAAGTAACTATTGTTTCCCAAACTGGATAGGATTTTTGCGTTTAGGCTTCCCTCCAAATCTGCAATCCATTTGCCATACATCGGCCCGATGAACCGAACGATGTAGGGGCCGCGCGCCACCGGACCAGCAACCTCAAGCGTCCGCGGCGACGCCTGAACTCTGGCCGCTTGCATGCTCGTATTCAGACGGTAACCGTTCACCTTGACGGTTGGATCCTCCGGTAGCTCCCGGAAGCGAATGTTCTGCGACTCAAGACTGCCAATCGCTGATGCATCCAAGTCAACGAGGATTGAATGTCCATAGTCAGCTATGACTTGATTCGCCGCATCAGTTGTCGCTTGGCGGTCTTCTTCATTTCGAATTGACACGACGTATTTTGACATTCTTGAAATCCCTTAGTAGTGAACTGCCCTAGTAGACGACACGCGACATCAGAAGGTGTCTATCAAGATACTGCTCCGATTTTATTGCGACGTTGAATACCTACGCAAGTTGGTGACCAAACGGAACTGCACGCGTGTTTACAGCTTTCCATTGTGGAGAGAAACGGTGACGGACACTAAACTACACTCTATATCTAACTGCCACGTGCTGGTTGACTGTTAACATGCTGGAGCCCGTGACCCGACGACAGCCGAAATACTCGACTACTTAATCAGCCCAGATAGCACGATCATTCTTGCTTTGGTTTTAAAACGGGGACATGATCCTAATGATACAAAACTGGGTGGATGCTCTGCGATCCAAAGGTCTCTTGAACGATTTTGTCAGTATGGCTCATCCCGATTTGGCCTCGACTATCTCGATTCTGGGCGAAGCAACAAAGGGCTGGATTCGGAACGGAGTCGTGGATTCATGAAAATGATCTACATCCTTGCCAAGGCAGGTGGCAAATGGCACCCAGACGCCGAAGACATAAAATCCGCCAGGAGGTCACTCATCAAGATGATCCCGGAATGCACGGTCGAGTTTCTTACGATCATGGTTCGGTTTCAAGCCGCCTCGCGGGAAGATATTGAAGAGCTGATCTGCTTGATCAGACGATCCAGTCGGGTAGCGATGTTATTCCCTTGAGTCCCCGTCTTTCGTGAATACCGCATCTGCTAATGCGGTCGTTAAGCCCTCGTCACGCGAATGCCATAGCGCAAGTCTGCAAGAGAAATCACCGAATGTGATTTGCTTGCTCTGCTGCAGTTTTTGGCGCAATGTTGGGTGCACAATCGTGTTTGCACAAACTTAATGGTTACTTTTTTCAGTCCTCGCCCTCGAATTGTTGCACGGGTGTGCTAGCAATGATATGTTCGGTCGTAACTCAGGGGGATGCTTTGGGCCCCCACATAGAAACCTGCAGTCGTTTTGCTTGAAAACAACTTTGATTTGCTGGCTTGTAAACTGTTTGGGGCATGGGAAATGGATGGGGAAAATCTCGCTAGAGCTGACTCTGAGCTCTTGAAGTCGGAAGAAATGGATGAATTGTGGGAGCTGTTCAACGCGATCCACCGCATCTGGGGCAGTGAAGCATGTCGAATAGAAGACATGGCAAGCCGATGGCGGGAATTTGTGCTCCTAAAGCTCAGCGAGAGCCCTTCTTACGTAGAGCACTACCAAGATGGCTGTAAGTTGCTCTCTGAACTGAGAGATCAGTACGGCAAAAATCTATACCAGTATCTTCTGCTCGATGGCCAACTCCATCGCCAAACCAACTCACGAATTGCCGATCTGAAGCGATTCGTAATCGACGAGTTCATTCGCGTTTACGTCAGTTCCGGTGGATTCCGTAGCTTTGGTGGAAAGAACTACACCGGTTTTGTTTCCGGTTCGCGTTTCAGATCTCAGCGTCCTTATCGAACTTACGAGGACGCATGATGGCAAAGAAAAAGCTCACATTTGAATACGTCATCATTGGCTCCGGCGTTGCGGGGGCGATCGTCGCCAAGCAACTGCTAGAGAAGAAACCCAAAGCCGCTGTAGCCGTGATCGAAGCCGGCAAACGTGTTCCGCTGAAAGATCGTCGCAAATGGTGGGACTTCGTTTCCACTGGCGACAATCCTTACGAAGACTACCACGACCTTCCAATCGAATCTGAAAACCAATCGGTCGGCAAGGAACCCTGGACCTTTCGAGAATCACGCTTGATGGGACGCGGCGGCTCCACCGTTCACTGGGGCGGTTGGGCACTTCGCTTTAAAGAAGAAGACTTCGAGACCTGCTCACGAACAGGTCGTGGTGCGGATTGGCCGATCGCTTATCGCGACCTCGAATCCTACTACGACAAAGCCGAGCAACTGCTAGGCGTTTCGGGCCAGGCGGCCGACTCGGCGGGAACCGTGCTGCCACCGCGCAGTAGCGAATACCCACTCGATGCGTTTCCGTTCGTCGAAGCCGACCGGCCGCTCATTCACGCGATGGAACGACTCGACATTGGCTACAACCACATGCCGATGGCCCGGTTCCGCAAGTGCATGACCACCGGCACTTGCCGGTACTGCCCATTTGGAGCCAGATTCACGGCCGCGTATTTGCTCGATGAGATCGAAGGAAACCCCGCCTACGCTAACTTTCGCTATTTCGATCAATCGCCCTGCGAACAACTTCTCACCAACCAAGAGAACCGAGTCATCGCTGCTGAAATCCTTTCACCGGAATCCGGCAAGCGAACCAAGATCGAAGGCACAAATTTTATCGTCGCGTCGGGAGCCTACGAGTCACCAAAGCTGCTGCAGCGTTCTGTTTCTAACAAATGGCCCCTAGGAATCGGTAACGACCGAGACCTCGTCGGACGCTTTCTGATCTCGCATCCATTCCTGCATGTCCGAGCCGAGCTGCCGTCCAACGGAAATCGTTGGAACCAAGAACTCGACTTCCCCACCTTGATGTCACGTCACTTCGACACGCCCGAAGAACAGGCCGATGGCAAGCTCTTTCTGTTCAAAGACCGCAGCCGGCCGAAAGTCGACTTGGCCGGAATGATGATCAAAGGCAAATCGCGAGCCGAGATCGAACGCGCGTCAATGGGACCCATGGAAATCGAACTCCAGGGATTCATGGAAGAGTTTTCGATTTACGACAACCGAATCAGCGTCGGTACCAACACCAACCGAATCGGACTGCCCCAAACCAAAGTCGACTTCTCCCGCGAATCCGACTTCCTCGATCGAGCCGCCACGCGACTAGAGATCATGAAACGCATCGTCAAGAAGACGGGTGCGAAAATCACCAAGGCCGCCGTTCGTTCCCAACGAGGCGACCACTCCGCATCGACATGCCGAATGGGCGACAGTCCTGCCACCAGCGTCGTGGATCCCGACCTTCGAGTCCACGATGTCGAGAATCTCTGGGTTTGCTCCAACGCCGTCTTCCCCAGCGGTGCCGCAGTCAATCCAACACTCACGCTGTCCGCCCTCTCGCTGCGTCTTGCTGACAAACTGATTAACGACGGAGGTGCAGCATGAGCGACCAACGCATCACGAAGCTTGCCCAAACGAACATCGACGAATGCGACATTGAGTGGCTCAAGGAAGCCTTGCAATCCGCCATCGAGCTTGAGTTCTTCACGATCCCGCCGTACCTGATGGCGTTCTGGTCGGTGAAGGACCATCGCGATCCTGTCGCCATCGCCATTCGTGAAGTTCTAGTCGAAGAAATGCTGCACATGTCACTCGCGTGTAACATGCTAACTTCCATCGGCTGGACACCACGCATCTTCGATCCCGAAGTCGTTCCCCGATACCCATCCGCGATGCCAGGCGGCGTGAAGCCCCAGTTGACCGTCGCGCTGCAAGGACTGTCGAAACAAGCGTTGAACGTCTTCATGAAAATTGAAGAACCCGAGACCGACATCGCTCACCTTGAAACCGTCCGAAAGACCGAGACCTTCGCCCGAATCGGCGAGTTCTATGACAAAATCAAACTTGTCTTCGACGACCTCGAACCCGAGTTCAACCGCGACGGACAAATCGAAGCCTACTTCGGCGAATCGCAACTGCCCCACGGCAAGTACGTCCCCAAGAACATTGGCTCCATCGAAGACGTCGAAGCTGCCATTGACCTAATCAAAGACCAAGGCGAAGGCACATCGCAAGAGATCGCCGACCCCGAGACCGGGGAACTTGCCCACTACTACCGATTCAAAGAAGTCGCCGTGGGTCGAAAGCTGATTCAAGCCGACGACGGTCGCTGGGTCCATCAAGGCCCCGAAGTCCACATGCCTGATTGCTGGCCCGTGGCCGAAATCCCACCCGGCGGCTACCAGCAAGACGACGTCCCTGCCGATACTTGGGACAAAATGGTCCAGTTCGACATCGCCTACACCCAAATGTTGAAACAGTTGGGCATTGCTTGGTCAACGGGCAGTCACACGGCACTCAATCAAGGGATCGCGTCGATGATGGCCGATCTACCGAGGTTGGCGATCGAAATCATGCAAACGCCGATCAAGGATCAACCGTTTCACTACGGTCCCTGTTTCCGCTTTGTCGCCAAGGAACCAAGCTGATGGGCTTCCACGTCGAAATCAATTCCATTCTTCGCAGCGATGAATACTCGGACTTAACGGTCGGTGAGACCCGTCCGTTTCGCAAGCAAGGCAGCCGCGTCTTCTTCGACGACATTCCGATCTGGCTGACGCAATCCGATTGGACAGCGCTCGCCGAAATCCAAGTCATCGCGCAGTCCCGCACGCCCAGCGAAGTCAAAGGCGAATTCCAGGTGTTGCACCTGTACAGCGGAAAAGAGCAACAGCGAGTCACCGAGATGTTTCGGCGGATGTATGCCGACGGAGGCCATGAATTCATCTACGTTCTGATGTCCCCCGAAACGTTGCGTGAATCAACACGATCAGGAACCTTCGCTCCCGAATCATTGGCGACCCAAAAGTTCATTCACGCTTCGCCCGCCAACCAACTCACGCGCATCGCCAACAAGTACTACCGCGACAACGACACCGTCCACGTTACAGTTGTTCGTAAATCCAAGGTCACCGCGCCGATAAAATGGGAACCCGCCACCGGAGGCCTGTACCCACACATTTACGGCAAGCTGAATATGGCGGCCTCCGAGCAAACCATCACTTTCTTCAAGAACGACGAAGACGCGTTCCAGATCGAAATATAGGTCGACGTCTTTCCAGAATTTTTCAAAACGCCGTACCACTCCATCGACCTCCCTCGTAGACAACCACTTTTTAAAGGGCATTCTGATGAACGAGAACCTTGACGCATCGGTCCCGTTTTTGGTCACGCCCAAGCAGGACGCTGGCGGTTTAGAATCTGTCGGGCCACGTCGGAGCATGGCTCAGCGAATGCCGCGTGGTTCCGCCTTATCTTCGGAGTCTGCCAAACTCTCACGGCTAAAGCACATCAAAGAGACCGGCTTCATCTCACCAGCACAGTTTCGCGACTCTGGTCTTGCAGCAGGAGGTTTGGAAGCAATCATTGGTCGCGTTTCTAACTTGCTTCCCGCTTGGTTTCTCGAGATCGGTGCCGCCAACAGCAAAGCGGTTTGTCTCTTGCAAGCTTCGGGAACCAACTACGAAGGCGAGCGTGGGTCGTGGAAAGGGACGGGATTCTTAGTTTCCCCGAACATCTTGCTTACGAATCACCACGTCTTGAACTCCAAGAATGTTGCTCGCAATTCAGCATGCGTTTTCAACTTCCAAGCAAATGTTGATGGCACCGAACGCGAAACTCGTCGCTTTCGACTGAACCCTGACCGACTCTTTATCACAAGCCCCGCAACCGGCAACGGCCTTGACTTTACGTTCGTTTGGGTGGACGGCACGCCTTCCGATTTGTTCGGTACGGTGCGTTTAGATCGCAATCAATTCTCGATCACAAATCGGGAACGAGCGAATATTATTTCACATCCAGATGGACGCCAGAAGACAGTCACCCTCCAGGACAATGTCGTCGACTGGCAAAATGACATGGTTGTTCACTACACATCGGACACCAAGCCCGGAAGTTCGGGTGCATGCGTTTGCAACAATGAATGGAAGCTCGTTGCTTTGCACCATGCGAGCCGGCGATCGGAGAACGGAGAACTGCGTAATGAGGGCATCAAGATCGCCGCCATCGCCACTTGGCTAGAACAGATGATCGAACGCGGCGAGAACGTGAGCCAAGCTTCTGAAGCACTCTCTCTTTTTCGTGGATCAGACGAGGCACTTGGCTATTTCGGTTCGCTTGGCCGGGGCACGGGAGGCACCGATTCGCTGGAGGCTGTAGTCAATGCGTACCGAGGTGAAGCCGATGACATTGACGTAGCGTTTTGGAACATCGAATGGTTCTCAAAACGATTTGAAGACAAAGTCGATGCAGTGGCCCGAATTATCTTCGAGATGAATCTTGACATCTGGGCCTTAGAGGAATCGTCACCAGCGGCAACCGAAAGACTGATTGAAGTATTGAATGAAGACTTTGGACTCAGCTACGAGATGAAAGCGTGCCAACCAAATGCGTCGCAAAACGTACAAACATGTACCGTTATTTGGAACACAGCAACCGTTGAATGCGAGCAAGAAGAGTGGGGTGACCCCATCGAAGAATGGCTGCAGGCCGACAGCAGAGACTTCGATGATCTGGGCCTCGAAGCGGTCGAAGGCAAGATTTTCAATCGCTATCCAGCTCTTTTCCACTTCACTGCCAAAAACCGCCCAGATGACGGTGAATTTGATTTTTATCTCATTCCGCTACATCTGAAGGCGCGTGGCGAAGGGAGCAAACGTCGAAAGTTGGCTTCAAAAATCCTCGCTGCAGCGGTCAACAAGAAGATCGAAGAGGGTGCCGACAAAGATTTCCTTATTGGTGGTGACTATAACGCTGAACTTGCCAGTGGCGACTTCGATGCGTTGATTGAAGCTGATCTAGTCGCCGCAAGCGCCGCGGACGAAGAAGACGGATCATTCACCTATCTCAAGCGTCCGTACTTGTCGTTGATCGACCACATTTTTCTCTCGCCCAATTTGGCAAGCCAATTCGGCAACGATGACTTCTTCATCGTCGCTGCCGACCATGCGGATCCCCGGGACTTCGTTCGAGAAATCAGCGATCATCGTCCCGTACTCATGCGACTTAGTCTGGCTCGCAATGAAGCCTCCAGAGCGACGAGTTCAGGACACGAGAGGATCGACAAAGAGGCGCTAGCCGAGTTAAAGAACGCGATCGGTTTGAACAAAAAGAAAAAGAAGGCAACGGCCTAGGCAATACTTGAAGAGGAGCGACATCGAGATGAAGCTACGAAGACACATTTGCGACCCAGCGAAGCCTTGCTGGGTTCCTCCCGATCCAACGTTGATGCAACGTCTACTGGGGCGTTTTCGCGAGTTGCAAAAGCAACGTCGCCTACCCGCTGGCTGGACATTCCAGGACTATTTCACGTTTTGGCTCTCAAGACGGCGTGGTCGGAATGTTCCAGGTATTGACGACGGACTGATCTCAGAGGTTCAGGAAAAACCGTTTGAGCAGTTGCAGAAGATTAGTCGCCCCGCAAAGAAGCTCGCCGGGACGGTCCGTACGATTGTTCTCTTGGTTGACTTCGAGGATGAACCACACGCCGATGAGAATTCGCTCGGAGTATTCGATGAAATGTTATTTGGTTCGATACCGTCTGGCAGTATGTCCGAGTACTACTCCGAAGTGAGCAACTCGAACATCACCATCGAGGGCGAAGTGCATGGTTGGTTCCGAATGCCGGAAAAATTGAGCTACTACACTAATGCCGGATCAGGGACTCTAACGACCTACCCGCGCAATTCTCAGGGACTGGCTGAACACGCCGTTCAGGCGGCGCTAGCCGAGGGCGTCGACTTCTCTGAGTATGACGTTTTTGGAGAAAAGATCGTCACGGCACTGTTCGTTATCCACGCTGGACGGGGAGCGGAGCAAACTGGATCGCCGCATGATATCTGGAGCCACAAATGGCAAATCCCGAACGGTGGAGTCGAAGTAAGTTCATCACCGAAGATTCAAGCACAAACCTACCTGACAGTTCCCGAAGACTGCGCTGTGGGGGTCTGCGCCCATGAGTGGGGGCATCTTGCTGCGAGATGGGCCGATTACTACGACACCGGTGAAACAGGTGCAAGCCAAGGGCTTGGCATGTACTGCCTGATGGCTTCTGGTTCTTGGGGGGAAGGCGGCAAGTCTCCCACGTATCCCAACGGAATGTTGCGGTCATTCCACGATTGGATCGACGTGCAAGCGATCGACAGCGACGCTGAGGTCGAACTTAGGCCTGCAAGCGAGGGTGGTGGTGTCGTGTTGATTCGGAACAACGCAACCATGACAAACTCTCAATATGTCGTTTGCGAGTTTCGCAAACGAACTGGCATGGACCGCGCGCTTCCCGATGAAGGTCTTGCCGTTTACGTTGTGGATGAATCTATTGAAAACGTAAACGATGAAAACAACCTCGCCATCGAGCTAATTCAAGCTGATGGAAATCGTGATCTCGCCAAAAGCGGCCACTTCGGAAACACGGGTGACGAGCATGACTTGTTCCCGCATCGAAAAGAAAACGGACAGACCATGCGAACATTGGGTAAGACTACAAAGCCTCGTATCAACCTGCCAGATGGTTCATGGTCCGGTATCACGATTCGCGTTTCTACATACGAAGGCCGTTCGTCGCTATCAATCACCATTTCTATTGACGACTAACGAATTTACGACACGCTACTTGTTTTCGCACCTTAGACAAAGAGATACACCTATGACAGATAAAAACGCTCCCGAGCAGTCTTCGTCATCATCGACACCCTCACCTTCTGATTTAGAAGCAGACTTGTCGCCGGATCTTCGTCCAACCGATTTGGTTACTGCGTGGAAGGTGAACGAGCTAGTCGTCAAGTTTCTACGCACACGATACATGGTGTTTTTTTGGGGCGCAATGATTCTCGCACCAGTTGTTGGTGTCATTGGCGGTGCATTTATTGAAAGCCAGCTGTTCTCTGGGTCAATGGACAGGATGCTTGACGATGCCAAGACTTCGCTTTCATCTCAAGTCGATCAGGCGAAAAGCGAAGTGACGAAAAGTGTCTCGTACGCTAAGACTTCGATCGCCGACCAAGTAGACGTAGCGAAGAAAGATATTGCGGGAAGCGTAACTGACGCTAAGGACTCTATCGATCAAGCAAAAACCGATGCGAGGCTGGCAGCGGCGGAAGCAAAAAAAGAAATCTCGGAAAACACCAAAGAAGCATCGCAGTATCTCACTGAAATTCGATCAACCCGTGCGGCTCTTGAATACGTGATGCGGGGAACCAAAACTGGGGAGCTCGCCATGGTTCATGAGCGCAGCACTAAGCTCGAGGAAGCACTTAGAGGTTTTGAGGGAAAGCTCGATAAGCTCGAATCAGATTTGGTATCAGAATACCCAGATGGAGTTGAAGACTTGCTGAAAGTCGCAGACGATACCCGAAAACTTAAAGAAGCGGTTGAGAATATACAGTTGGTGCTTGACGAAGGTGGGCCAGCAGGAGCCCTTGCCGGTGCGTTTTTTAAGATTTACGAGTTTCTTTGCACAGTAGAAGTTCAGCTTTATACGCCACGTAGTACGCCAGCCGATCACCTTGAGACCCTGGCAGCAGAGTGTTCGCAGATTTCAGCAAAGGTTTCCTTCTCAAAGGACGGAAAGAATGAGCTGACTCAGATAATCGATTGGCCTAGTGTTTCGCCGGAAATTTCGTTTGCACCACGATCAGTGGAAGGAGAATTGGTGGACGAAGCCTTGAGTGTTCCAGACGAACTCGAAGGGCTTGGACGTCCCTCGGAACGAGTATTGCGTCTTGGATTCGACTTTCCGGATAACCCACAGTGGTGGAAGATCGCGGGAACTGATACGAGCCAAGTTAAGCGAATCGACTTACGGGATTTCGCGGACTTCAACACGATTCGTATTGAACTTTCGTTTCCTCCTGCACTGGAGGAAACACGAAAGAAATTCATGGCGTGCACCCTTTCGGGAGTTGTGCCTCCACGGCTAATTGATATCACTGCGAACGTCAATCGAGTTCAAATGCCTCTGGCTCACGACAATGTTAAAGGCGAGGAAGTGTACACTGGCTCAATCGATGGAAAGCCGGCGGTTGCAGAAATCGCAGGTGTGGCGAAGACTGAGACAACGGAAGAGGTTAAAGCTGTTCCTGCGCAACTAGGTACGATCGTTTTGACGTTCAGGAAGACGACCGTTTTCGCGAGCGCGAAAGAAGCCTATATCAAAGGGCTAAATATGAAATGAGAATGTCCAATTTCTGAATTTCAGTGTGATCCTCGCCGCTACCATAATGAAACTCAATAAGAAAGAGAGGGAACTTCTGGTTCTCGAACTGGTGGCGTTGTCGGCATCACAGCGGGCTGACTTCATGGCTGCTCATGAGTTGCCAGTGTCTCTCAGTAACAAAGGTGAAGTTCGCGAGCGGATCGTTGATTCAATCAACAGCGGTGATATCGATTATTCCGACATCATCGGCTACTTGGATGCGGTCGTTCCGTGGGGCAAGCAACACGTCTATCTCTACAAAGGACCAAAAGGGTCCACAAAGAACACTTGGCAAAAGAAGGCATGGGTTCTCGATCTCTTGAAGCAACACGCGCCAGACGTGCACACGCTCGCTGGCAGTGCGGCACAGGTCGGGATTCCAGCAGAATTGACACCGACGTCCATCGCAATCACTTCAAAGCGGATTGCTGTGCAGCTTGTTCGTCGTCGGGAGTGGTTTGAACGCGATTCAAGCTACGACAAACAGAGCGAAACCCCCGCAGGTGAACCCATCGAACTTCGCGCCTTTGTTCATCGCGTCATTCGCAACCTGATCGTGTTTGAATGGGATTTGAAATCCAACACGGCGGCGTTACGTATTTCGCAACTCGGCGGGGGCATTCGTTACGAGAATGTGAAGCAAGAAGTCACCGACCTACTCGCATCGTGGCTTCCGTTGAGTACGTTTTCGCTGCTTGATATCCACCCAGCGATTTTGAGCCTTGTAAATCTAGAGCAATCCGGAATTGGAATTACGCGCAGCCACAATTTTGAAGTGCTCACGAGCACCGACCGATCGGTTTCGGTAAGCAGCAACGCGAGCAATACGTCAGCCATCGGGGACAAGGCGACTAAAGCCGTGTTAAAAGCGATTCCCGGTACGGCTGTTGGCAAAATCGGCAATTTCTATTGGCTTCCCAAACCCGGCAACCCTCTGTCCGGAGACCTGCGTGTCGTTCTGGTCGGTGACAAGGATCGAGTTAACTTCACGGCACCCTCCAACGAGAAGATCATTCAGCGTGTACTTTCAGATATCCGCAAGCATTGCTGAAAGTCACTCCGATTTTCAGCCAGAAATCGAGTTCGTTGATGCCGTGTTGGACGAGGCAGAAACAACGTCGACTTATCGCGCAGAACATTTGGCTCGAATAAGTCGTTTGGATCTCGCTCGCATCGAAGCCGTGCTGGACATGTACGCGGATGAGGATGCACTCACTTGCGTAGAAACATTTGCCTGTGAAAATTGCCAAACGCTGGCGAGCCTTGAAGAAATTGAGGACGCCATTCAGGAGAATGGTGTGTTTGAGTGCAGTCGCTGCAACCGCCAGTTCGATCAAGCTGAATATGATCCGACCGCGGCGCTGTCGGTCTACTACTTCGATCCTGAGTCGGTAGAACGCGTCCCCGATAGCGAGATCAGGCAACTCATCGAAAACGCAGCCGAGCCGGCGTTTGATCTTGATCAGGATTCGTTCCTAGAAGAAGCAACCGGACGCAACCGGCTTCTCAAGGTCAGTAAACTGGTCGACTGGTTGCGATTCGCAAATCAGCGAATTTGTCGTGTCCGCTATGACGGTGATGATTTCGGAACTGGTTTTCTCATCGCCGACGATCTGGTTCTCACTTGCCATCATGTCGTGAAAGACTATCTGGCGAAGTCCGATCGAGAGTTTCTATCCGTGTGCTTCGATGCAGTCGGTGAAACGGAAGAAGCAATTATTCCGGTCGATCCGAGCTGGGATATTCCCAATTCAGAACCAAGTGAATCGGACGAACGGGGAACTGACACGCTGCCTGGAGTAGATCAACTTGACTTTGCGATTTTGAAACTGAATACGAGTGTGGGCGAGCAGCGAGGCGCCTTCTCAATTACGGAAACACGCCGACTACCTCGGGCAGGGAATCGTATTTTGATTGCAGGTCACCCTGGCCCAAACGCGCCCTTGCAACCGCTAATGTTCTCAATGCCAGACGACTACATCGGCGAGAACGAAAACGGAACACGCATGATCTACAAGACCAGCACGCTGAAAGGCTCTTCCGGATCCCCCGTCTTCGACCGAAAGTACCGACTCATCGGCTTGCATCACAACCGAGGCGAAGAGGGCGAAACGTTCTTCAAGAACAATCGAGGGGTCCCAACCGCCAAGATCGCCTCGTATTTGAAAACGTCGCGATGGAATGATTTAGAGGAAATAAGAGCGTTGCTCGGATTGAACGAACCCTGAAACGCGTAGTGCACGCTTCGCCCTGGCGAAACGTGTCAGGTGTATCCTCAATATTTGATCTGGCAGAGTCTCTTGATTGGTCTCGCTATTGAAGTGCTGTATTCGCCAATGTAGCAGTGCGCGAGCGACGAATCCCGGGTTATGAAGTCGTAGTATCGCGTGGTGCGCAACCATTCAGCAGTTTTTTTTTTGCCCGGCGTTTACCACTTTTTTGTGTGACGGCGGGTAGATTTCCGCTGTGGACAAATTGTGCGGAGAGACCTTTTGAAAGGAGTTCGGTTCCCTCAACTTCAATTAGACCCTTCGGTTTACTCCGACCGCCGGGTTAACGAACAAGCCGACGTTGGTCTACATGACCGACGCCGGCTTTTTTCGTGCTTTACCGCAATCCTGGTAAGGACTTACGTCAACGCCGGCCGGCGACAGATCTCTCTGAGTGTCTCTGGAAAAGTACTATCCGATCGCCGGCGAAACGGTCTCTGGGGCGATCTCGGCCAAAGGTCTCTCTTGTCTCTGTACTATTTGACCTCAAGGTTATGAAGTCTCAGAGTGCTATCGGAAGAAAGTGGTCAACGTCTCCTGCCAACCGAAAGCACCCGCGATTGGTAATCCCTGAGGTGGAAAATACGGACATGTCGGCTGTCGGTAAGCTAGATTTCTGAGCGGCACCCGCTCGTTACGGTTCTGAGCGCCCAACGATCGCGATTTGATCGGTTGCCCGTGAGTTGTTGAACTGGGGCAGACCTTATCTCTGTAACGATTTTGCGGATGAAGTATGCACTTATCATCACCGGCGTTCTCGCCGGGCTAGCGATCACGGCTCCCCAGCTAGTGGTGTTGGGGTATTTCCTGTTGGTCGTGCCGGGCTTGGTTCTCAACGTCGCGCCTACGGTGTTTGTCTACCTGGCCGTGACGGCGGTCGTTCGACGACTGTTGCCCATCGGCTCGCCCATGAAGGCTACCGCGGTGGCATTCGGTGTCACGCTGCTGCTGGGTTGGGCTGTCATGCAGCCGTTTCGTTTGGCGGCAATCGCTGCGTATCACGCCGACGAGTTGCCTGATGTGGTGCCCAGTCAGGTCATCGAACTTGATGGCCACGTTCGTATCGAAAGGCCGGATCAACGTCGCGAGCCTGAATGTGACTACTTGGCTCTCGCCGCGCTCGACTCGCCGCTGGTGGAAAGTCTTACTACAGTCACCGCCGGGCGCGGAAAACCGTCAGATACTCTACCCTCCGCCGCCTACGCCTTGGTCTCCGCGAAGGCAGATCCCGCCGCAGGCATTTTTCCGAATGAGCCGGGTCGGATCGTCCGCGAGTATCCGCCGCTGGTTCAGGCGAACCGTGGCATGAGGGTGATCACGGCGTCTAAAGCGGTGGAGGCGAATTGGGCGGTGCGATTGGCCGGAGATGAGCGACTGCGAGAGGTCGACGCAATCGAAGATGAGGCGGCGGATTGGATCATCCGCATCGACAGCCAATCGAACTACCGAACTTCTATCCTCCAACGGGTCACAATTCTTGACTCGAAGGGCACGGTCCGTTTTCGCAAGAGCTATCGAAAGCAGGCCGTCCCCGCTCGCATGTTCTACTTCGGATTTCAAGCGACCATGGCTGGCGGCCCAGTATCGGCGTCCTTCCATGTTGGGCGTCAGCTCATGCAATCTGGCGAGCGGTCACTGGAGCCGGAACCCACGCTGTTGCAAGCGATCAAGTTCACTGTTCCGCCGTGTGACGCACAGGCACTGGAACTGCTGCGGGACCAAACCGTGCAAGCACTTGATGACCCGATTGCAACTACCGCGCAGCTCGATTTGGCAAGTCGTTACCTCGGGTTGTTTTTCTTTGACACAAAAACGCAGGACCATGCACTGATCGCGAGGATCGTGGCCGACGAACGCGTCAGAGACATCGAAACGCCAATCAAAAATGTCTTCTCAAACGACAAGACGCCCGCCGCGATGCGGGATGCCTATGTCGATCGAATTTCCATGGACCACACCTCGGCAAGCCTGCGTCATTGGTTAGCCGAGCGTTTGGTAAGTTTTCCGCCAGGAACGTTTGCCAATCCGGATGCGAAGTATCTCGCCATCTGGGACTCACCTGAGATTTACCAACAAGCGGCACCGCTGATTGCGACCTTGGCTGATCTTGGCCCGAAACTCGCGATGCCCAAACTCGAATCAATGCTCGACACCGCGCTTGCGGTGCCGCATTGGCGCGATCGACGCTCAACAATTGACGGAATCCGAGCGGCGCTGATTCGTTTGGGTCCGCAGGCATCGGCCGCAGCACCACGGATACGAGAACTGTTTTTAAGTCGCCCGTCGCCAATCATGAACAGCTCCGGCGACGCCGATCAGTGGCGATTCGCGTTGGCCAGAATGGGTGTCGCGATCGAGGACTTGCCAGTCTTCCCAAATCAATCACCAAAGTCCGTCGAGCGGAACCTCCGCCAAGTATCCGACAAGATGCGACGGTATGAACAAGAAAATGCAACAAGGGAAGAAGAAACATGATCGGTAACTTGCTCTTCTATCTGATGAGCCTCAGTCTGCCATTTGGCCTCGTATTAGCGATGTCGAAACGCTGCTCAGAGCGGTGGAACCGGCTGGCCCGCGCTTATCCAGTTGTTAGTGGCATCGAATGTGTTACCAAGCGAACCATGCAGACAGTGATTCTGGATGGCGTAAGTTTGCAATGGAACTCATATAAAGGCATCGTCACCGTCGGCGTGACGAGCAAGGGAATTCTGTTGAAGGTCATGCCTCCTTTCTCGATCTTTCACCCGCCAATATTGATCCCCTATCGCGAATGCCAGGTCGAACCGAGGCGATGGTACTTGATAGGAAAGACGGTTCAGTACACGTTGCGTCAGGCGGGTGAGCTGAAGCTCATTCTCCACGAAGACACGCAAGAATGGATTGAATCGCAAGTCGCCAGTCTGGCCATCGCACAGGCAGACACTCCAATCAGCGAAGATGAGTTTGCGGTCATGCAGACGACTGGGTGATTCGCAACTCGGCCAGATAGCTCGGCTCTTTCAATCACTAGAAAGCTCGGGATCTTCGAGGTCCGTTTGAATCCAGCTTTCGGAGACGTGAATGTCGGTTGTCTCGAGCGAACCGGGGCCGAGGTTGCTCGCTAGCACCGGATCGGCCACATGTGGGCTCCACACTGGCAGTCCCTCGCTTTCGCCTTCTTCGAGATCGCTGCCCCAAACAACGGTCCTTTGGTAGGATCCACGGCTGCAGTTTGGCTTCGTCATGCTACGACGAGTTTTTGCCTCAGGCAACCCAAAAGCAGATGACGACGAAGCGTCCGCAGAGTTCAATGAGAGATTGTCAATATGCAGTGCACGATTGAATTTATGGTCCGTCAGCAGATTCGCTCATGGACAGGACCAGCGTAATATTGTGCCTTACCTTTTCGTAGGATTCACCACCCTCTTCGCCGGGCGTCGAGAATTCGACACTGCTTCGCAACGTCAGGGTTCCTGTTGATGGCCGCTCCAATTTGACACGGCCTTTGGCATCGGTCTTCACATTCTTACGAAATCCGTTGCCCCCACGGACGAACACCATGCGATCGGCGACGGGCTCGTCTTTCCACAGCAACCTGAACTCGAATTGGTTGCCCACGTCATGCGGTACCAAATCAAGGTCCATTTGTTCAGCGCGTCCAAGTTCGTGCATGGCGTCATGAGATGTGACTGAAAGGCTACGAGCGTAGTAGTGCAGCAAGACGTTGGTCTGCCCGTATGCATAGACGCCAAACTTTCCGTATGCGTCAACGCTGTATTCGTCCGCCGACGGCAAGGCGACCCTCATCCATCGCTTGTCTCGTTGCTTGACCTCAATCGCTTGAACCGGAGCCGGAGCAGGATCTTCGAGCGTCCGAATCCAAACATTGCTTTTGCCCAAGAAATGATCCAGATGGAAACCGTCGCCTGGCCGGGCGGCTTCTTCAAAGTAAATGTGAGTACCGGCATTCTCCGCTGGCTCTCGCGCAACTGAGATCCACAGATAGTGCGCGTTGGCAGTCGCGGCAATGCAGAGGCAAGCTATCGCGGCCAGGCCTCGAGAAACCAATCGATTCACGGATATCTCCAAGATGCAGTTTTCTGTATTTGAGCGAACACGCTTCGCCGCCAATTCTATCACAACCATTTGCAATTACACCGTGGGGACTCAAAGCCAGCTAACTTGGCCGACGTCGGAGCCATCCCCTCTGTGCGAAATTACGGACGGTCAACCGTTGTGATTCTTGGAAAGGTCGTCCGAACATCTGACTTACGATTACGGCCGGAAGGACGGCTGGAATTGCGAAGATCAGGATTTCAGATTTGAAAGGCTAATTTGCAAACACTTCAGCGTAGAAGCAGCTCGGCCGAATACCGATCGTGGTGTGGTGCAATGACTCCGATGCCGGTTTAGTCAACGATGGAGTGTGACATCGTGGAACCATCTTCGCTGAAGTAGACATCCATTACCGTGCATCCTGAATCGTTGATCACATAGTCTTGATCCAGCAAGATCGAATCAAAGACGATGGGATCGGGTTCGTAGATGGTCGTGTTCGCTTTCTCGCGGCTGACGATGGTGGGGACACTTGGAAGCTTGCGAGGAGTCTTGTCAAAGTTCACAAGAGTGGAGCTCGAGTGACTGACTGCGTCGAACTGAAGATAGTAATTCCGGAAAACGGTGCTTCCTTCGTTGCCGGGGAAGATGATGTCCCTTGACAGGTCGGGTGAGGACAATGGTTCGAAAGTCTCCAAGTCTTGGATTTGCAGATCGCAAACAGCGTATTGCGAGTGAGCTCCATCGCCGATCAGCACGTCGGCACCTTTGCCTCCGCAAAAACCGACTTGGTCGATTCCTGCGCTGATCAATTTGTCATCACCATCGTCTCCGTACAGCAGGAACACAGCGCGATCATGAAGGTCGAGCGGTGATTCGTCTGACTCTTCGATCAGAAGAGAAATGCTGTCGTTACCCTCTCCTCCGGAAATATAGATCTTCAGTGGATTAGGCAAACTGATTTCCTCATTGACTGCTGGGTTGTTTGGAAGGTCATCTTCGCGAATCCGGCCGACTGAATCACCGTTGATGAAAAACCGAATTCTGTCGTCGGTAACCAAAATGAGAATTTTGTCGTCATCAGGAGTCCCCACCAAGACGACCGTATTCTCACGTCAGTCCTCGACTAGCACGACGTCGTCAATGTCCACGGGAGAAATAGGCAGGACATCACCAAGGGTCGGAAGGCCGTTCGCGTGAACGTTGGCTGTACTGCCAATCGAGAAAAGAAGCAGTAAAGCGGTAACGAATGGAGTGGAGCGGGAGAACATTGAAACGGACATTATTCGGCTCGTTTGCGGGAGGCGAAACTCGGACACAAGTTTTCACTTGTTAGCCCTAGCGTGCACCAACCCGGATTGTTACCGCCAATATCTGCCACAAGCGACAAATATTCTGCGCCCAGCCCCGTGTGCAGCGCCGTAGTGGATGTCGATGTGAGCCGCTGGCGATAACCACGGGTCTTTGTCAACGCAAAGTATCTGCGTCAACTCAATGAACGTGATTGCTTCGCAGGATTCACCGGTGGGCGTCATCCGGATTTGGGAGACCGCAAAGGGCCCGTGGCTAGCGCCAGCGGCTCACAAAATCGCGTAAAAACTGTTGCCAAAAACCGCAACGGTGTTGCCCCGTATGCCACTAATCGAAGCTGGCGTTCTACCATTCAAGGAAACGTCCGTAACAACGACAGTCGCTCTTCGCTATGCACATTGAATGTTCTTCTCCATCCTAGCGGAAACCCGAAATGTCAATTTCATCATACGTCACGGACTCGCCCAAACACTCACGTTCACCAAGAGTTGCCAACTTGCTGGGTGGCCTGTGCCTGTTCGCGGTGCTCACGTCGATCACGCACGCCCAGGCTTGTTCTGCTCAAAATTTTCCAGTCCAAGACCAGCTACGGCCACCTGCCGAGTCGGAAGAAGGCGAGATCTACCTTGATGAACAATTGGTGACCGTTTGCGGAACGGATGACAACGACAAGATCGTTATTAAGATTCGCAAGGATCACATTCGGTTTGAGATCAATGGTGAAAGTTCAACACTTGACGAGGACGACTATCCATCCGCTCTAATAGGAATGGGGCCTCAAATGACGCATGCAACAATTGCTATTGCTGGCCATGACGGGCACGACGACATCGAGATCATTGACGAACTGCAGGATCGTCACATTGAAGACGTACTCAACGAACTGAGCGATATTGAGATCGTTGTCCTTGGTGGTCCAGGAGATGACCGACTAACTAGTAACTCTGTGACCAACTGCACGATGGTTGGCGGGACGGGACGGGACTGGTTAGTAGGCGGAGCTGGCGAAACAATGCTGGCGGGCGGGATCTTGAGCTGCCCGTCTCTGAACACGCTTCTATTCGCAAGTTACTACCCTGATCTCGAACGTGACCTTCTCGTCAGTGGCGGAGACCGAACTCATCTAGTCAGCCAGTGGTTCATTCGCTATGAGCCCCTCCAGTTACCGACCAACGTGCATCAAGTGGTTGGCAACCGCCATCTAGTGCCGACAAGCAAGGTTTCGATTGTGAGTCGCGAGAAAGCAGGTTTCGAAGTCAGCCCGCCACCAATCATTGAGGACATTCGAATCGAGATCGACGGGGTCTGGGAAAAAGGCCTCTGTGTGAACACCGCGATTGTCTTCAATGAATCGATGGAGCAAGTCGATTCGTTCATGATCGATTGAGTCGCCCATCTCAAGTCGTCGCCTTTTTCCTTTCAAGATACCGTTGCCTTTGCGTGGGGCGTCCAACACATTATGCGCCTATTTCTCCAAGGATTGTGATCGCAAGCACATCACGGTGAGCGGATCCGCTGCCGACAAATTCTTTTTAGCAGATTACCCGCAACATTCAGCCTGCTTTTCCGCTCTAGCGGAAGTCGAACTAAACCACCTCTTCACTGAAAGCAGAAACCATGTTCCTTCAAAAACTATCAAACGCCGCCCGTCATCTTCAGCTTTCCGGATTCGCCCTTTTGATCGCATTGGGTGCGTCAGCCGTGTGTTGCAGTGACGTGCGAGCGCAGTCTGGCCCGCCATTGGCGAACGATGAGTTTCGAGACGTAAACCGCCCTCTTGATTCAGGCAAAGTCACAGGCTCGGGAGAAATCTTTGGCTTCGATGACTTGCGAGAGTCGATGAGACTGTATGACGTCTATAGCGTGGACACGATCGCGACGAAAATGACGTATGGACTAGAGATATTTGATGCCATGACTGGCCGTTGGGAAGTCGTGTCATACGGCGCCCCTCCAAACTCTAGTGTTCTCAGGGTCATTGACTACTCTACAGCCGTAGAGGCAGGTGAATTCATCGTTGAGCACGGCGAGTTTCTGATCATGTATCGCGTGATCAAGATTCCGCCAAATGAAATCGACTGGCGCTACGAAATCACCTTCAACACTCGCGAGCAAGCACAGGCGTACGCAGATCTACGCGAGCAGGAGAGTAACTACACCGTGCTCACAAAGATCGAAAGCCGGAATCGATTGAACTTCGACTCGCCCTAATCCAAAGCGAAGGCCGGCGATCGCTGACGCGACATCAAGCGATGCACATCATGTAGAAGCCCAGCGAGCCTACGGCGGAGATCAGCAAAACGAGCATTAGGTAGGCGATCGTTCGTTTTGCACCGAGACGAATCATCCAGATGCCAATCAAAAGCTCGGCAGTGGTCAGCAAAAACGCTAACCACTGTGATTCTTGGAAATGTTGTCCGATCATTTGACTTAGGAAAGCCGCCGGGAGAAAGGCGGGCATTCCGGCAATCATGATTGCGAGTGTTGGCAGTAAACGGTCGAGTTCGTCGTAACCTACGACCCAGGCGTACGGCAGAATCATGACCCCGATCAGTGCTGATGCGGCTAGACGATGATGTGGTGTTTTTACACACAACCAAATCAAGTATGCATACGCGCCGGCGCACGCTATCCCGCTCAACACGAGGGGGAACTTGGCAAACAACGCAGTCGCCACTGCAACACCAGCGGTTATCATCAGCAATGTGCGAACCGAGAATCGCATTGGCTTACGTGGTGCGTCGCTTGGCGGTTTGGCACCGATAGGTAACCACGGCAGAGCCACGCAAAACGCAGCAAATGCAATCGCTGACCATAGCGGCACCTTCCACAGCAGCGGCGACGGGCGGCTCTGGTCGGAGTCGGTCCAGGCATAGAACCCTGGAATAAACCAGCCGACGAGCAAACTCACCGAAATGAAAAGCGGGAAGATCGGAACTCGCGATGTCAGCTTGGAAATTTCCATACCTCTTCTAGAGCCCTTTTCGGCTAAATCACGGCGCCCTTTCTGGGAAATCGTGGCCGATCCTTCGCGGAGGCGCAACGCAACAACGATGCAAGCACGCTCGAAACGCTGCAAACTGATCAATAGGCAATGCCACAGTGTTTGGCTTTGGGCCGACATCACTACTAGTGGCCACTACGCTGGTTATTAATGCGTTGTTCCTTAGTTAGATGCACCACCATCAACGCGAAGATGTTGTCCTGCGATACAAGCTGCGTCTTCGCTGGCGAGGAAGGAAACAACTGCTGCGATGTCATCCGGGCGACCGAGACGTTCGAATCGCGAACGATTGCGGAAAAATTCCTTCCGCTCTTCGGTGCTTTCGGCAAACATGCCCGGCTGGGTTGCTCCAGGGCGAACACTATTGATGGTGATTTCTCGTCCTTCCGTTTCATCAGAGACGTCAGCCGAACGCGTAACGGCAATGCCGCCCGCGCCGGAAACTTCCTTCGCGACCGACTCAGCGGCTTCGCGGTTGCCTCCGTCATGAACCACGACGTTGAAACCATCTTTGGCAAGTCGCTGGCAAATTTGACTTCCGATTCCGCCTGATCCACCCGTGACGATCGCGGTTCGCTGATTGGATGATTTCATGGCATACCCTTCCATACTTGGACGTTCAAGTTAACTACTTTCCTGCTGCCGATGACACAGCCGCGACGACATCCGCAGGTTCCGCCCGCTTCTTGTAATCTGCATCCAAGAACGCGTAAGTGATCTTGCCAGATTGATCAATGACGTAAGTTGCTGAAAGCGGCAACTCCATCGCATCGTTGCCGTTGTATTCAGGCAGCTTCAGCTTGTCTCGGTACATGGGAATGATCGGCTTTGGCAGTTGAAAGACCAGTCCATACTTGCGTGCCACAGCGTTGCCTTTGTCGTGAAGAGCGACAATTTCCAAGTCGTTTGCTTCGGCCGTTTCCTTCGCTTTTTCAGGCAATTCCGGTGTCAGCACAACCAACTTCGCGCCCGCGTCCTCGATCGCGTTCAGGCTCTGCTGCATCGCACGAAGTTGAACATTGCAGTACGGGCACCAGCCGCCGCGGTACCACATTAAAACGATCGGGCCGTCCTTCCAAAGGCTGCTGAGTTCAACAGTCTTGCCGTTCCATCCTGTAAGCTCCGCATCGACCGCTTGGTCACCGACGTTCTTCGCAGACTGTTCGATTCCCGTCTCGCGAACGGTGTCGATTCCTTCGGAAAATGTTTTGCGAATAGTCTCAGGTAGTCGAGTCGCGCTGGCGTCGGCTTTCTGCTGGAGAAGTTCGGATAACATTGGTGTCGCTCCTGTAGGGGAAGTCTTGGTGGGTGTGGCCTGCGTGCTCGTGTTCTGCGTGCTCGTGTTCTGCGTGCTCGTGTTCTGCGTGCTTGCGTTCTGGGCGGTTGCGGTGCCAGTGATGCAAACACCTGCAAGTAGAATCGCTGCGGGAAGGTAAGAGGTTTTCTTCATGTTCAATTTTCTTTATACGTGTGAAAAAGAGGCGGCATGGTTGCCAAAATCACCAGCACCGGTGCTGGTGAAAATGCATTGATGATGTGCTTATGAGGCTTCGATCGTTTGCATTTGTGCGGCGTCGGCTCGCCCCTGCAGCAGCTCCGGAATCTTGCTGTATCGCGACAGAGCGTTTGTGATCGCCACCGCTACGATTGCGATTGCAATGTATACCAGTGCCCATTTGGGATCCGTCCGGAGAAAGAACTCCGAAAACAGGGCTCCAGCCATCGCGCCAGTCGCATAAAGTGTATTGAAGGTGTAAAGGAGCTTGACCTTCTCGTGCTTCTCCTTCTTTAGCAGCAGGATCAGGCAATTCGTAAAGAACGACAGTGAGGCGTATCCGATGATGAAACCGGTCGTGATCCTGAAGAACGTGGGGTCGATTCCGAGCGGTTTGGCCATGTCCACGAATGCCGCAACAGAAATCGGCCAAGCCGCCAGTTTGGACACGGTAAACCGGACAAGAATGAGGCCACAGGCGGCGTTGAGTAGGGCTAGTAGCGGTCGCATGAATCGGCCTTTTTTGTTTGCCGGAAGTTGATTGTCGGTAGTGAAGGAAATCACAACGTTGTTTTGACCGTTCGGTCCAAAACGTTTGTAAATCTACGGATTATGTCTTCTTGGTGATTACTGCCTAGGTAATCATCGCGGAAGCTTGCTGAGCGATTTGCTGCAGCGTTGATTTTCCAAACGCTCCCCGACCTAACACACGAATACCTGCGACAAGTGCGATCAAAGCGTTTGCGGTCGGGCGTGTCTCCACGGAATCGGGAATGAGGTTCAATTCTTTGCCTCGTTCGATCCGTCCTTCAAAGAATGAACAAACCTCCTTCAGCCCCGCCGTGACAATTCGCTTCGTTTCATCGTCATGCGATGGATACTCCACTGCCGTGTTGAACAGAAAGCACCCCTTCTTGTCGCGATCGTTCAGCGAAGCCTTGACGAGCGAGTCGAAGAACATAGTGATTGCTTCGCGAGGATCATCGACCGTTTCCAGCATCCGCAACTTCTTCGTTCTTCTTTCTCCGCCGTACTTCAACAGCGAGCGTACAAAAAGATCCCGCTTTCCGCCGAACGCGTTGTACAGACTTCCTCGTTTGATTCCAGTCGCTTCGGTGATGTCGGAGATCGAAGTCGCGGAATAGCCTTTCAGCCAAAAAACTTCCATCGTTCGCTCGATCACGTCTGACTCGTCGAAAGATTTTTCCCAAGGCATCGCAATTCTCAGTTTTGTCTAGTCAGCCAACTAGCGTAGATGGTCTGGACCGATCGGTCAAGACACGGGCAAATGGCAACGAGCAGACTCACCGCAATGAGCAGCGGGAAGATGGGAACTAGTGATGCCAGCTTGGAAATCCCCATACTTCTTTGAGAGCCCGTTCTGGCTCGCCCACTGCGCCCAGATCCAAGCAACAACACCAATGAGATTTGAATGTTTGATTGTGTCGCTTAGATTCCAAAAGTCGGTAAACTGCTCTAGAGTTGCCGTCGTTCTCGTGCAAAGGTAATTCAATGGCGGACTTCACTTCAACTCAGGGCCGGTATCTATCCGACATTTATGCCTATACCGTTGGCTTCGGTTTGCCGCCCGCAGAATCTGAAATCGCTGCGGCCATTGGTTTCTCACCACCGTCTGTGAACAAGATGATGAAGACGCTGGAAAAAGGGGACTCATTCATCGCGAGCCGGGGGTGCCGCGTTCAATTCAGATTCTTGTTGACGAAACACTGAATCCGAAATGGTCTGGCGGCAAGATCACTCGGGTCGTCCGCGAGTGGGTGATGACGAATTCCAAAGCGAGTAAACAAATTCAGTCAGCTCTCGCGAACGATACTCGCGAGCAACCTGCGGAGATCTATGTCATCAAGATCACTCTATCGGGTTCCAAACCGCCGATTTGGCGTCGCATCGAAACCGGTGACGTGTCCCTGGCCAAACTAAATGAGTTAATTCAGACCGCGATGGGCTGGACGAACTCTCACTTGCATCAGTTTGCGATTGGTGAAGACTGCTTTGTGGAGCCACGTTGTCTTGAGGAGGGGATGATGGATTGGGTGGAATCCTACTCAGGAATCACGGTCGCCAAACTGGTGGCAAAGCATGGTGCCAATCTGAAAATGCGATACGACTACGATTTCGGTGATGGCTGAGAACACAAAATCGTACTGGAAAAAGTCGTAGCTTCAAAATCCGCCGTCTCCTATCCGCGGTGCACTGCCGGTAAGAACGAATGTCCGCCCGAAGATGTCGGAGGCATCTGGGGCTATTACGAGTTCCTAGAAGCGATCGGCAATTCCAAGCATCCTGAGCATGAACAGTTGATGGAATGGAGCGGCCCATTCGATGCCGCCGAGTTCGACAAAGCAGAAACAAAGTTCCTGATGCAAACGGGATTGCCGTCGTGGTAGAGCGGCTCAGTCCAATAGCCCACGTTTGCGCAGCGACGACTGAAGCATATTGAGCGTTGTGTGGGCTTTGACGATTTTTTTGGCACAATCGTGAGCTAACTGCTTGCCCGCTTCGTCACCAACGGCTTCTCGAATATCGGCCAGGATCTCTGCGGCTGCCTTGTAGTTGAAGCCAGTGAGCAGACGCGTCGCGACAACCACGCCGCTGTTGAGCAAGCCCAGGCCTTCCTTTTGACGGTGATCGACTTAGCCAACGACCACACCGGAAAGTCGTCGTTCATCTTGGTCCTTTCGCGAGCGAGCTTGGATATCGCCGGCGTCCTCGTCCAAGCGACCAGCGACCAGCGATGAACTTGACGACAAGATCCACCGAGCCCTCGCCATCACGCAACTCAAACGCGTTCTGTCCGGTCACGCCTTCGCCCGAGGAGCGATCTTCGGTCTCCGCAGCGAAGAAATCATCACGCAAGATCAGTCCGAGGAATTTCACGAACAACTTAAATCGTTGTTAACCACTATTCACGAACTCGCCGAGACGGCCTGGTCACAGGGTGACTGCCCACACAATTTGGTGTTGATTGAGTGTCAATAAGTGTTCCTCAAATACCGCAGTCTGGAACCCTAGTCCTTGCCAATTGCGCACTAATCACTTTTCGCCTACCCTGAGGTGGTGACCTGATCCCGGGCGCGCCCAGGGCTTATTCTCGACCTGGTTGAGTGGATTTAAACTGGTTGGGTGTTTGGTAGCCAAGACTCGAATGCTTTCGATCTTGGTTGTATTAGATTTAAGTAACTTCCGAGTTCACGCTCTCCTTTAGATACAGTCTCGTATTCGGTCATCTCGAGTTCAGTCTTGATTGTTCCAAAGCAACTTTCGATGAATGCGTTGTCATAACAGTCGGTAGCGCGACTCATGCTCTGTCGAATTGATGAACGCCTAAGAATCTGGCGAAAGCGATTGCCAGCGTACTGGCCACCGCGATCGCTGTGATGGATCAAGTCACCCTCGGGCTGTCGAATCATAATCGCATCTTTCAGACTTCCAACGACAAGTTGCTCGGTCATCGTTACATCGAGTTTCCATCCGATGAGTCGTCGCGAGAAGCGGTCCATGGTCATCGACAGTCGTTTTGCCCTTTTCGCCGTTTAACGTTCTGCTTGAAGCGTCAATTTCCACCCACTGGCGAGCAGATTTCGACGAGGTAACCGTTGTTGTCCCGCACGTAGGAGACCGTTTGTCCCCATGGTTGCTTTGCCGGATGTTTGGCAGCGGAGGCGCCCGCTGCGATGGCTTTGTCGAATGCGACCTGCACGTCGTCGGTGACCAGGGCCAACTCGACACTCGGTGCGTCGCCGTCAGCGGTTGTCTTTCGATAAGCAAACCCGTGCGAGTCCGCGAGTTCTTCCGATGCAAACGCCAAAGCGGTTTCTCCCGTGCCCATCTGGGCGTAGTCGCCACCTTCATGGGCGAAGCGACAATTCAGGCCAAACGCGGCTTCGTAAAACGCGACCGCTTCGTCGACTTGGGGCACGTATAGAATGATGTATCCAAGTTTCATCGGTTTCGGATCCTCTGGGCTCGGGCAACTTCGTTTGATCATCTAGAATCGTGGCCTACAACTTACGGTCCGACGATTTGATACACCATGAGTGACTATCCCTACAACTTCGACGCCAAAATCGTGAAATACGGTTTTGGAAAGGTGCAGTTTTCAATCGTCTACGTTCCGAAGGAAATCTTGTCCCAACTGGACTTTGCGGAATCAAAGCGTTTGCGAATTGACGGCGAGATCGAAGGCATCCGCATCGAAGCGGCTTTGATGCCCAGAAAGGGAAAGTGGTTCTTGATGGTTTCGAAAAAATTGCAGAGGCTGTGCGGCGTCTCTCTGGGCGACCGCGTATTCATTTCGTTCGATATTGCCGACAAAGACGCGATCACGGTGCCGATGGAATTGCAGTATGCGCTGGAAGCCAACGATGCGGCTCGGGAGGTGTGGGACAGTTTGACGGCCGGCAAGCGTCGCAGTTTCTGTTACCGAGTCGATTCGGCCAAGATGGTCGAAACACGTGAGCGACGTGTCGAAGAAGTCATCGACACGCTGATGGAGCACGCCAAGTGAACGAAACAGGCATCATCACATGGCAGGAGTTCCAAAACGTGGACCTGCGAGCGGGAACGGTCACATCGGTTGACGAATTCCCTGAGGCTCGCAGGCCGGCGTACAAGATCACGGTCGACTTTGGTTCCGAGATCGGCGTTCGCCGCACGAGTGCTCAAATCACGGTGAACTATACCAAGGAGGAACTCATTGGTCGGCAAGTCATCGGAGTGGTGAACTTTCCGCCGAAGCAGATCGGACCCATGATGTCGGAAATTTTGATCGTCGGATTCTATCACGACGACGGTTCGGTCGTTCTGGCGGTTCCCGATCGGTCGATTCCTAACGGAGCCAAGTTGGCGTGATGAAAGGCTGAGCGAGGAAGGTTGAGTGAAGGAGGAAGCCAAGTTGATTTGAAGACCCGGACTCGGGAGTTTGCTTTGCGGATCATTCGTTTGTGCTTGTCTTTGCCGAAGAGAACCGAGGCCCAGGTGGTGGGCAAACAGATACTTTGCAGCGGGACTTTGGTTGGGGGTCTCACTACCGCGAGGCACTTGTGCCCGATCGGACACTGAGTTCATCAACCAAATCGAGGGCGGTCTTCAGAAACTCGAAGAAACGGTTTAGTAGCTGGAATTGCTCGTCCAGTCCGGTACAGTCGAAGAAAATCGGCTGCAGCTATTGATGCAAGAAGCCAACGAACTGACGGTGATTCTTGTCACCTGTACCAAGAACGCACGAAATCGAAAAAGGTGATTCCTCCTTCATCCCTCCCGAATGACTGACGCAGAAAAACGAAACCTCATTGAGCTGCTCGATTCGCTTGTGATGGCGGCGGTACCGTAATCGACCAAGGTCGCGAAGTACGGTGGGACGCTTTACACGCTGAAGCCCGACGAGAAGGAAGGGCAGTTCTGCGGTGTGTTCCCGTGCAAAGCGCACATTCAGTCGTCGTTCGCCAAAGGCAGCGAACTCGACGATCCTGACGGATTGCTCGAGCGCGTCGGCAAGTTCCGTCGGCACCTGACGTTCAAGAGGCTCGATGACGTCGATGCGAAAATCGTCAAACGATTCGTCAAAGCATCCAGCAAGCATTAACAGGGCCATGGACATGCGTTGTGCAGTGAGAGAATCACGAAGTGCACGATGATCAAGATGTTGAGGGGGTGATTCATAACTGGCTTCTGTTTCGCACAGAAAGTTTTATTGCTGTTGTGAACACGGATTCAATAGTATCGTCAGTCTCTCTGCACTTTCCTTCATCGAGAGCATCGCTATGGGGTGGGGAAAATGCGCGCACGAGCGGCAACAGGCTGGCAGCCTGTGTTACGGGTTGTCGACAACCACTTTTCCCATCGCTTTTCCGCTTTCCAGTCGCGCGTGCGCTTGTCCTGCTTCCTCCAGCGAGAATCGCTTTACATCAAGCACCGGTTTCAGTCCGCCGGAATCGCAAATTTGCGCTAGGTCGCTGAGTATTGCTGCGTGCTGTTCTCGTCGGGAATTGTGCAGCATCGGAATCAGCATGAACACGACATGCAACGACAGACCTTTGAAGTGAGCCGGGGTCAAATCCAGCTCGCACATTGAAACGGTCGTGGCGACTTGGCCGTTCAGTGCAGCGGCTTCAAAAGAGTTCGTCAGGTTAGTACCACCAACCGAGTCGAACACGACATCAAACCCTGCGCCGCCGGTGTGCTTGGCAACATACTGCTGCACCGTTTCAGTTTTGTAGTTGATGCCAATGGCACCGAGTTGTTCGATCAGTGCAAGTTGTTTCTCGCCGCCACCTGTGGAGTAAACTTCGGCGCCCCAGTGTTTTGCCAGTTGCAGTGCGATGTGGCCAACGCCGCCGGACCCGCCATGCACCAGAACCGTCTGTCCTGGCTTAATGCCCGCTCGCTGCAGTCCTTCGTAGGCAGTGATCGCGACCAGCGGCAACGCGGCAGCTTCTCGCATCGACAGGTTCTTTGCCTTGTGGGCAATCAAGTTACTGTCGGCAACCATGTATTCGGCTAGCGTGCCAGGCAAGTCAGCCAATCCGCCGGCACAGCCATAGACTTCATCGCCGACTGAAAAATCATTCACGCCATCGCCGACTGCCTCGACCGTTCCGGCGAAGTCCATTCCTAGAATGGCTGGCGTGTCGGGCGATAGAGGCAAATCCTTCCCCATGCTGCGAATCATTGTGTCGACCGTGTTCACGCTCGACGCGGCGATCTTCACCAACACGTGGCCAGCCTTCACTTCTGGTTTCGCAACATCCGCCGCTTCAAAGGTCGCGTTCTCGCCATAGGCGTTGATGAGCATCGCTTTCATATTGTTTGTCCTAACTTATTGAGAATGATTGTCTTTTCCCCTGCCTATACACATAATAAGAGTACGACTTTATCGAACAAGTACGCACATTTCGGACACGTAGGCACAAAATGGATACCAAGAACAAGCCCCGGCACACCAGCTATGAGCTGCCCGCTTGTCCCGTTGAAGCGACGCTGGAGTTAATTGGCGGCAAGTGGAAAGGCGTCATTCTTTTCTATTTGTTCGATGGTCGGCTTCGTTTCAGCGAACTCAAGCGGAAAATTGGTTGTGTTACGCAGCGGATGTTGACCAAGCAACTTCGCGAACTCGAAGCTGCCGGATTGGTCAATCGAATCGTCTACGCCGAAGTGCCGCCGCGAGTTGAATACGAACTCACCGAAGAAGGTAAGTCGCTCAAACCGATCGTGAAGTCGCTAAAGAAATGGGGTGAAGAGCACGCCATGGATTTGATCAACGAACGTCATCAGGCAGTTCTAAGTGAACAAGCATGTGAATGATTTGGAAGGTTGATGACAAATGCGTCCGCTTTGACTTGCTGCGTGATACGGCTCGTGCTAGCTCACGCAAGGTCGCGACGACATCATCGGGGTCGGCTCGTTTGCGAACAAAACAATGAACACAAATCGCAGCTATGGCGACCAGCTCAGGGATGTCTTCTGCTCAGACAACGTCCAGAGTTTGGCAGCGGCTTCCCGATCCAGGGCACACTCATTCAAGGGGCACTCGTCGATGGGGCCGACCGTTTGTGAACGTTTTGTGGGGCCATAGAGTCTTCCGGACTCCACTTCCGCCTCTGTTGCGCTCATCACCTCGGGCCACGATCCTTTCTCAGCGGATTGTGCGATCACTCGTGAGAGTATGGACCAGACGATTTTGTTGAAGGTGCTTGCCGTGTCCTTTAGCAAGTTGGTTCGTGACGCGCCGGGGTGGCAGACCTGGACGGTGACGTTCTTTCCGGCCGCTTGAACGCGGCCCTGCATTTCGTAGGCAAACATCATCTGGGCCAGTTTGCTTTGGGCGTAAGAATTCCAGGCGGTGTAGTTGTTGTTGAAGTTGAGGTCTTCGAACTGGATTCTCTTCAGCCCCATTTTGTAGGCGTTGCTGCCAACAACGACGATCCGCCCTTCGGACTTTTCGACTCGATCGAACAGCAGTCCACACAACAGGAAATGACCGAAGTGGTTCACGCCGAGCTGGCTTTCAAAGCCGTCGACGGTGATTTCCTGTTGGGCCACCTGTGCGATGGCGGCGTTGCAGATCAGCGCGTCGATGCCGGGAACTTTCTTCAAGACGTCCGCTGCGGCTTCTCGCACGGAAACCAATACCGCCAGGTCCATCCGCACGAATGTCGCGTCAGCATCGCTGCCGAATTCCTGCTTCAGCTTCGCGATGGCGGCAGTGGACTTGTCGGCACTGCGGTTCAGCATCACGACGCTCGCGCCTTTGGACAGGAACACTCGGCTTGCTTCAAATCCCGCGCCATTGTTGGCGCCGGTGATGAGATACGTTTTACCCGCCAGGGAGCCGAGTCGTTCCGGCGTCCAGCCCTTGGGGCCGAACTTTGTTTTGGTACTCACTACGCGGACTCCTGAATTTGCGGAGGATAGTCGTCGCCAGCGCTAAGCCGCGACGTGGGCGACATGAACGAATAGAGGACGGGGATGACGAACAACGTCAGCAGAGTGGCGAAGGTCAGGCCGAAGATCAGCAACCACGCCAGCCCTTGCCAAAGCGGTCCACCGCCAAGTGCAAGAGGAACAAGTCCGCCAACAGTCGTCGCGGTTGTCAGAAAGATCGGCATCAGTCGTTGCCGTGCAGCGTCGACGATCGCAGCGTGATAAGCCTCGCGAGAAAGGGACTGACCGGTTCCGGATGTTCGTTCCTTCATGACGATGTCAGCGAATTCGACAAACAGAATGGCCGAATTCAAGACGATCCCGAACAACGCCAGCACGCCGAGTTGCGGCATGAATCCGAACGCGTTGCCGGTCACCCACAGTCCGAACAATGCGCCCACGAGAGCGAGCGGCAGCGTCACCATCATTATCGAAGTTCGAGCGAGACTGTTGAACTGAAAAATCAACAACAGAATGATTGCGATGAACGACATGCCAAAGGAACGAAACATTTTCCACTGAGCTTTCATCGACTCTTCCAGCGCGCCGCCGATCTCGATGCGATAGCCAGAAGGCAATTCGGCTTTCAGTTCTTGCATTGGCTCGGAGTTGAACACGCGCGTCGTGATGTCGTTGCCGGATGCGCCGTAGTTGATCCGTGATCGGACTTCGATCGTTCGATTTCCGTCGCGTCGATCAATGGTCTCTAGACGCCATTGCGGTTTCACGCTGGCGACGGCAGCCAGCGAAACCTTGCCAACGCGGCTTTCGATGTGAGAGTTCTCGACCGCACCGAGCGACCGACGGCTTTCGGGATTCAACCGAAAGTAAACCGGGATTTGCCGGTCGCTCTCGCGATAGGTCGTCAGCAGCTTGCCGGAATAGTAAGCGTCAAGCGTGGAGGCAACTTCCGCGTTGCGAATTCCTGAAAGGCTCGCCCGATCTGAATCCACGTCGACGAACAACTGCTGGCTGGAGACGCCCCACGAATCGTTGACGTCCCACGTGTCAGGTTCGGCGTCCACGATTGACTTGACGCGATTCGCGATGCTCCTGAGTTCGTCCGCGTCGGCGAGCCCGCTACCCATGACGCGCAGCACGACAGGGTCGGCGGGCGGGCCGAGCGCCAGTTCGACCGGAACGACTCGGGCGCCGGCGATCGGCGACAGGCCCAGCGATTCGTCTCCTTGCCGCGCCGCGGCACGCAGTTGTTCGGCAAAGTCGTGGGTGAACTCGCCCTTGGTTGTGTGTATCAGAATCTCGGCGTAGTTTGGCTTCAGGGTTTCCGGTTCCCATGCTAGGTACCATCGCGATCCGCCTCCGCCGACGATCGTACGCATGTTGTACAAACGCTCGTGCGACTCTCCTTCGTCATCGACATGCGGGCTGAGCGCTCGGATCATCTCTTCGACCTTGCGAGCCGCCTCGTTGGTTTGTTGAATCGAAGCGGATTCGGGCAAGTAGATTTCAACGGCAAATTGGTCGCGCTCCGTCAGTGGAAAGAACTCGCTCGAAACCGGCAACAGAGTCGCCAGCAGCAACGTTCCGATGGATGCGAAGATCGTGACAAAACGATGACGCAGAGCCCATCCGACGGCGATGGCGTAGAGTCGGTAGAAACCACCGCGTTGTGATTCGGCTGGCTTCGGGGACTCATTTCTTTTTTTGCGAATCCTACGCCACGCAGTTCCCAATTTGCTCATCAACCACGGCAGCGGCGCGGTAGGGCGACTTAAGTCTTTGGGCGGTCGAATGAACCACGCGGCGAGGATGACGCAGAAGGTCATCGCCAAAACCCAACTCACCGCCAGCATCACCGACAGGGTGATCGGCAGGCTGTAAATGAATTCGCGATTGGCACCATCCATCGCGATCAGCATTGGAATGAAAGCGGCGACCGTCGTGGCGGTTCCGCTTAACATCGAAATACCAAGCATCTTTGCACCCGCAACGGATGCTTCGCGTGGGTTCATGCCGGCGATCTGGTTCGTGCGACTTTGGTCGCAAACCTGAACCGCATTGTCGACCAGCAGGCCCAGCGAGATAATCATCGACGCCAGTGACATCTGTTCCAGTTGCACATCGAACAGCGTGATGATCGCCAGCGACGAAACAACAACGAACGGGATGTTTGCGGCCATGACGGCAGCCGTGCGAAATCCAACGACCAGATACACCAGAACGACCACGACCAGAATCGCCTGAATGATGTTCACGCCAACTTCGCGTATTCGCTGCTTTACGCTATCCGACTGATCAGAAATGATGGACACCGCCAAATCGGGCGGCAACACGCCCGTGCTTTGCAATTGAGCGATGCTTTCTTTCGACCGGTCGCAAATGTCGATGATGTTTGCACCTGATTTCATCGAGACCGCAAGGGTGATGGCGGGTGTCTCGAACTCGGGCGTTCCGTAACGACAAATTCGCTGAGCCGGGTCGACGTAGCCACGACGAACGTTCAAGCCCATGTTCTTGAGTTGAACTTGGTTGAAGCCTGCGTCGCCGTTCTCCTCCGCGGTCGCCACGACACCAACGACCAATGAATCGAAAGCCTCCACAGCGCCGACATCACCACTTGGCTTGACGAAAAAACGTCCGTCTTCGGCGTCGATCTTTCCACCTGGGGCGACGATGTTTTGCGATTTTGCAAGCGATTGAATTTGTTCGGTCGTTAGATCCAGCGTTGACCAATTCCCTTCATCGGTCTCGATATAGATGGCTTCTTCCTGAACTCCGAACCGACCGACCTGCGAGACGCCCGGCAGCAATCGCAATGCGTCGCGAAGTCGTTCTGAGTACAAATCAAGTTGTCGCGGCGAGTAGGCGTACTTCGTATCAACGGATGAGTCCCCATCGAGCGGCCGTTGGTGCACGGCATACAGCAGGACGCTGGTGTCAGCAAATTCGTCGAACAGAAACGGCGAAACGCTTTCGTCGGGCATCGGCACGTTGCGGATCCGGGCCCGGACGCGATCCCACGCGTCGTCGACTCGAGCACCCGGCACGTTGTCTTCGAGCTCGACGAAAATGACCGACTGTTCGCTTCTGGAGGTCGATCGAATCAAGCGGACTTCTTCCAATCCGTCGATCGCATCTTCCAGTGGATCGGTGACCAGTTTTTCCATTTGCTCGGCCGACGCACCTTGCCACCGAGTGGTCACGAGGGCGATTTTGAGCGTGAACTCAGGGTCTTCGCGACGCGGCATGGTGAAGAAACTAACGCTGCCCCAGGCGACCAGTAACAACACCAGCGTGATCGTGATCGTCGGCCGGCGCACCGCGAAATCGGGAAGGCTTCTCATGGATGGCCTCCCACAAGCGTCGAAACGACAACGCGGTCGCCGTCGTTCAGGTAGTGCGTGCCTTCGACGATGACCTGCATTCCCTCACGTAATTCGTCTCGCGAAGTCGACGTGATTCGCAGCAAGACCGTTTCACCGAGGACCGATTCACCTTCAGCAACGTCGACGAAGACTCGCCGTGCGGTGGCTCGATCCGTAGTGTCGTCAATGACGTGGACGAAGGTCTTGCCTTGTTCTTCGCGGACGGCCTTCATCACGACGAAGAACCCATCGGTCGGTTCGCTGCCGGTCAGGGAAATCCGCGCGATGTCGCCCGAACGCAATAGCCACCGCTGATCGTCAAGCATGACTTGGCAGCCGGTCCAAGTCTCCAATTCTTGTAGTGGACGAGGTAACAAGTCCTTCGAGCTGGTTCCAATGCTGGGACTCGTAACCTCGTCCACTACAGGGGAATTAAAATGGGTTGGCTTGAAGTAGAGTTTGCCGGTGATTAAATCACGGTCGACATTGATCGGTACGTTTGGATCGGTGAACTCGATCGCGACGAACTTCCAACGACCGAGATAGGGAATCACATCACTGGTGATTCGCACGGGGACTTTGGTCACTGAAAGCAACCGATCGCCCGGCGGCGACGGAGTTCCCCAGCGACGATTGGTCACTTTCCAAACAAACGTCTCGCCGCCGATCGTATGAACCGCTTCGCGAACGACAAGTTGTCGCCGGTCGCCGGTAATCATCGGGCCAATGTTTAGTGGTGTGATCTGATCCGTCCAAGCAATCGGTTCGTCGGTGTCGGGCAACGTGTACGCGGATTCGTCGATCTCGTTTCGCACGTGCATCGTGACCGTGAACGTTCGCGCCGCCGGGTCAGCCACCGTGTCGACTCGGTAAACCATGCCGCTAAGCTGGCGAGGCGTTCCGCTGCCATCGGTGACCTGCACCGGCAACATGTCACCGCGACGGTAGCGGCGAGAGTCCTGGGCAGTGACTTCAAATTCGATGGTCATCGGATCCATCATTTGCACCGTCACCACTGGATCGCCTTCTTTGACATATGTGCCAGGAACCGCGTGGATCTGGGAAACCTGACCGGGAAACGGGCTGAACAGCACCGCGTTTCGGAGGCTGCGTTGGGCTTCGGAAAGTTGCTGCCGGGCCTGCAGGATCTGAGCCTCAAGGGCAAGCTGCCGGGCTTTCGCCTGAGCCAACTCGGCATTGGAACTTGCCAGACGCGATTTCGTCGTCGCGGCGTTGGTCCGAGCGGCGTCGAGTTCCGAACGTGAAATTGCATTCTGTCTTGAAAGCTCCGACGCTCGAGATAGTTCAGTGTCGGCAAGGTCGGCTTCGGCCTTTGCAGATTCGATTTGGGCGGGCAACTGCTGCTCAATCGTCACCAAGTTGGCGTCGCGATTCAGCTTCGCAACTTCGACGCTGGCAAGTGCCGATTCGACGGCGATTCTCAATTCTTCGTCATCGAGACGGGCAAGCGGAGTCGCATCAGGTGTCCGTTCATCGGCTTCACTACCGATTTGTGGCGTCACAAGCTCGTTGGGTTCGATCACTTCAGCGACGCGCCCTGCGACCTCAAACGCGATTTGCTCGGATTTCCATGGTACAACCGAACCTGTTGTGTACTGCAGGTTTATCGGAGAAGTTTTCTGCAAGACAGCGGTCGAGACCGGTTTGGGAGGTTTGTCGGGCGAGACGGATTCCTCTTGGTTCTGCGAACACCCAGTGATTGCGAGACCGCAAAAGCACAACAGTGCCATTACGAGAAAGTTGAACCTCTGAAAACGCATAAGTTGCCCAACGCATAGGTAGAACAGGCAGCCTGCCTGTTGCAAACTGCGAACGATAGGCTGGCAGTTCTACTTGAAAAAAGTAAACTGTGCGGTATACTTTACATCATGCCAGGAAAAAGTAAAACGCAAAGTGTACCTTCTGAGCCAGAGCTCCATGGACGCCTGACCGATCGCAAACGAGCGTCGATCGTGCAGGCGGCTGTCGAGGCGTTTCAGCAGTACGGCTATCTTGCTGCCAGCATGAACGGCATCGCCGAAGCCGCTTCGGTCAGCAAACGGACGCTGTACAACCATTTCGACAGCAAGGAAGCTCTGTTTGTCGAGATCATTGAGGAACTAAAGTTCCGCGTCGAGCAATTGCCGGAATGCGAGTTCGACGATTCGCGTGATCTCGCCGAACAGTTGACGGAGCTTGCGCATTCCGAAATTGACTTTTTCACGTCGGAAGATGTCCAGGCACTTTCCCGAGCCGGATTGTCACGCGTGTTGGGGGAACCGGATGCAGGCCAGCAGGTCGATCAGCGATTCTTCATTCGGCGAGTGACTACATGGATGAAGAAAGCGCAAGCTTCCGGCTGTCTACTCGAAGCCGACGCAGAGTTCGCAGCGATGCAGTTTGTCGGGCTGCTGCGGACGTTTGCCTTCTGGCCAACCATCGTCCATGGCGAGCCTCCACCCTCACGCCGCAAACGCAATCAAATCGTCGCCCAAACGGTCGAAATGTTTCTTGCCAGGTATGCAGTGAACTGAATCTGCAGCCTGTCCATCAGATGAAACCGACATGGGAGCGGATTGGCTGGACGTGGAAAGGGTTGGTACTTTTCGATAGGATCGCCTGTCGACCTACGTCGATGTTCCGCCGCGAGTAGAATACGAACTCATTGAAGAAAAGGGCAAGAATCACGCTGTGGATTTCATCACTGAACGTTCACCAGAACGTAGCAATTGAACAAACAAGCGAATGGATTGGGAAAGTTGATGACAACTCTGCGGCTCTTTCCACCCGATGATTGGCCGTCCGTTTGGCAAATCCTCGAGCCCGTCTTTCGGGCGGGCGAGACGTATCCGTATTCGCCGAACATCACGGAGGCGGAAGCGCGCGTGGCTTGGGTTGATGTGCCCGCAGCGACGATCGTCGCGGTGGACGACCTCGGCGAGGTGTTGGGACCTACTACATCAAGCCCAATCAGAGCGAACTGGGGGCACACGTCGCCAACTGTGGGTACGTCGTAGGCGAAGCGGCTCGCGGCAGGGGCGTCGCGTCGACGATGTGCGAACACTCCCAAGCCGAAACGGTCGCTCGCGGATTCAAAGCGATGCAGTACAACCTCGTCATCTCGACAAACGAGCGTGCCGTGAATCTATGGCAACATCACGGGTTTGAAATCGTTGGAACATTGCCTAAGGCCTTTCGACACACGAAGCTCGGCTACGTCGATGCCTACGTGATGTACAAGTGGCTTATCTCTTCATCGTGAAGGTTCGACGAATCGTTACTGCGAGCGATGCGATTGTTTGACCACGTCCCCCAATACACGCATCGCGTCATCGGCTCTCTCCGACGGAACGAAAAGGTGGTCGTGAAAGAAGGCTGAGGTTGCATTGACGCTGATTCCTTGTTGCGCGAGCTTTTCAGTGACGACGGCAAGGAAGCCAATCGCATCCAGGCTGGAGTGCACTTTCAGAGTGATCTTTCTGCAAGGGAAAGCGGAATCGAGATGGTTCGCTTCCGCTTCGTCCTTCGCGAGTATCAGCGTCCAACCTTCCTCTTCAAGAAACTGACCGATGGGTGAAAGACAAAGATCGGCCGCGGCTGCTGGTTCCAAAACGCAAAACACGTATTCGCCATCGTGCAATTCTGGCCGCATGTTTTGCAGCAATGTCAGCAAGTTCGCCTCGCCGTTCGTTTGTTTTGCCATCGGTTTTCTGCAGCGGTTTTGACTAGACTATCCGGATGAATCCAAAGTGGCGAAATCGCAAAGTGTAGTGGATCTTGTTAAAGATCCTCCGCGTGGGATCGTTCACAAGATCCACTACCAAACTCACCACCAGTGACTAAAACCACAGGTCGCTCAACTCGCCGGATTCGAGCTCGTTGGCGTAGCTGAGGTAATAGTTCCGGTTCGGCGCGTTGTACTCGCGTGCGGCCAACCCTCGGAGTGACTCAATCTTTACTTTGCGGGCCAGCTTGCTGTCGCCGTCGTCCAACCATTTCAAATGATCCGACAACTCCAATGCCCATTGGAAGTCTTGCTCTGCCAATGCAGTATTCATTCGCTCGGTCAACTTTTGCGTGCCACCGGCGAGCTGAGCAATCTTGCTCGCTTTCAACTTAGGTGCCATCGGACTCAGCGTCGTTGGGTTTCCGTCGTACCAGCCCAACAGACCTGAATAGATCGCTCGGACGGCATGCGGTACCGTGCCGTAAAACTGAAGCAGATACGGTTTGTCTTTCAAGTGTTCAGGGAGTTTGACTTCGTGAGCGAGTTGATCGGGACCTTTTCCGGCATTGATGCCTCGCACCGTTTGGTCGTACACACTGCGAATCGCTTCGCTGTAGTCCGTAAGTGCCGTCGTAGCCGCTTCCTGTCCTTGGATGGGCATCGTGTGGCCAGGAACGACAACGTGTGGTTCGAGCGCGGCCATCTTCCCGACGCTTTCGGACCAATTCAGCACGTCGCGATAGGCCGTGCCCCGGATTGCATACAGGTTGGGAAAGGAGCTGTAAAAATTGTCGCCCGCCAGCAACACCTTCTCCTTCGGGAGCCAGATAAACATCGCGTCGTCGGTTTCCCCTGGGCCGATGTGGAATTCGATTTCGACACCCGCGATCGTCGTTTTGAGTCCGCTGCTGGGAACGGTGACGGTCGGTGGAAGGAATCGTTTGCCGCGATCGCCATCGTCTGTACCCGCCGGAGCAACACCGCGGTTGATAATCTCCGACGACGAGAGATTCCGTCCGAACTGGCGAATATTTCGCTTCTGCTTTACCGGATCAACCGCTTTGTTGACGCCCTCGGCCGAACCAAAGGTCTCCGTGCCATAGATGTCCGGTTTCTCATCGCCGACAAAGGCACTAGCTCCACCAATGTGATCGCCATGGCTGTGCGTATAGATGATCGCCTTGACCGGCTTGTCGCTGTATTGCCGAAATGCCTCAGCCGCTTTGGCTGCACTGGTTGGACCGAAAAGAGTATCGACGATAATCACGCCGTCCGTTCCGACGATCATTGAGGTGTTCGCTCCGTGAAACCCAACTGCGGTGTAAACGTTGTCCGCAACTTTGATAACTCCCTTCTGGAACTGTTGCTGCTGAGCATTGAGCATCCGAAGTGCCGTGTCGGGCTCGACCTGCGTTTGTCCGCTGGCAACGCCAGCAGCCGTTACCAAGAGGCAGAGAGTAGCGATAAGATTTTTCATAAGACTATTCCTTCGACATGTGTCTGGTTAGGTTCTTCTGCATCTTCCGCAGAACGTTCTGCGTCGCTTCCAGGTCCGACTTCGAGATGCCGTTGAGCGTGGATTTTCGCAAGTCGTCTAACAGGGGCAGGACGGTTTGGAGCTTTCGCTCGCCGCGGCGAGTCAATCCGACCATCACGATCCGAGCGTCTTCGCTGTATTCGCTCCGCTGGGCAAACTTCTGCTGGACCAGTCGATCCAACTGTCGTTTCACCGTCGTTGGATCACGAATCATCAGTGCCGCCAACTCATTCATGCTCAACGGTCGGCCGGCATCTAGCAACGTGATCAGCGTCTGCGTTTCCTCCGGCGAAAACGGCCAACCAGCACTCTTCAGCACCGCAGCCATGCCCGACCGGATCAGATAAGCAACGCGACCGATCGCAAAACCGGGCGAGGATTCTGAATCAAATTGCATGTTCGCCTCCGTTTGAATTCTGAATCGAAACCGTCGCAGGCTGAGTCACTTCCGTGGGTCCCGCAAAAATCGGGCGATACCAATCGAAGTAACAATAAATTAGCAACGCGCACGCCGCGAAATCGGGCAGGCCGACGACAAGGTACTGGTGAGCAAAGAAGATCACGTACAGCAAAATATTGAACGCATAGGGCAACGCCATCAGGATCGCCAGCGGCGTTGTCCGCGGGAAAAACATCAGCCCGCCAGCGACCGTCTTCAGCAAGCCCACCCAAAAAATCAAATAGCCCGTTTTCTCGAGCGCGATCATGAATTGATCCAGCTCAGTTGGTGGATCACCCACCGGATACCCATTGATGCCAAACCCCATCGTCATGATCCCCGTGCCGAACAGGAACAACGCAAAGAGTATCCGCACAACAAAGGCAAGACGCGGGAGTCGAACGCTGCGATTTACAGGTGGAGGCATATCACTCAGTTCATGCGAGTTGAGGTGGCACGTTGGTTCGGTGAAGTCGCGAGGAGCGATCACTCACTCTATATGGCTGTAGGGTACAGGTAACGGGCCGCAAGTCAATGCTTACGAAGAAAAAAGCAGACGTCGAATCACTCCGTCCAGCAATTCCGAAGGTCCTAGCGCTTTTGAGCAGCAAACAGTATTCTGCCGCGCCTTTTTGAAGATTGCCCCGAGCATCCCGGACTTCTTGCTCGGTACATAAAGGATAGGACGGTAGTGTCTTTCGAGTTCTTCGCCGTCACGCGGCAGCAAGGTTGCCCAATCGAGTCCTTTAGCCACGATCTTCTTGTTATACGGTGGGTTCGACTGACTTCGAGAGTTCAGCACCGCTTGGAAACTAGACACAGACGAGACTTACCAGGCTTGGGATGAATCCCGCCTGCCGGATGAGGCAGCTTCTGATGACGAGAAGTATTTAGGCCTATGACATCGTCGAAGATATCTATGGTCGCGTTGCTTAGCTGAAGCGTCCGCTGATGTCGCTCGAATAATTGATCGCGATCATCGCAAAGCAGCTTGGTGTTAATAACGGCAGTGTGTTGATCGCCCGTCGTGCACTCGAGGTTCAGGAAGACTGTAAAGTTCCAAGGCCTCGACTCTACTCCTCGTTCTCGACTTCCAATTGACTTAAGAAGACTCTCATCTTGGCGGGCTTCGACGTGTGGAAGATTCGTACTCCGGCTTGGATTAGTTGACGCCAGTCTTGTTCCGTACCTTCGGCGTGTGTTTCTACGCGGAAGCCTTTGCTGGCGGCGTAGCGAATTAGCTCTAAAGTGCGTTCGTTGGCAGGGTCAGTCTTGGACAGGTTGACTTGGATCATCGTTGGGTTGAATCGTTTCTTCACATCGTCAATCTGTTTCTCGTTGGACACCATGAACATCAGCAGATCACGGTCGAGTGTGACGCCATTGGACCGATAAGCGTCGTAAAGATTTGCGTCACGATAGGGCACTCGGAACACAATGCCGCTGCCGCCTTGGCGACGAGTGACGAGCTCCATGATTTCCTTGAAATACTGTTTTACTCCCGGTTTCAAGTCGGCTTTGAACAGTACCCGGCCTTTGCCCTCGACCAAAAAGTCTTCCAAGGTAGCGACTCGATGTTCAGACTGCGTACCGTCGCGAAACTTCTTGCGAAGCGTTCTAAGCTCCTTCAAACTCATTTCTCTCGCTTTACCTGATCCTGAGGTTTCGCGATCGATGGTTGGATCGTGTAGGATGACGAAATGACCGTCTTGTGTTCGTTGGATATCGGTTTCGTAGAACTCGTATTCCTTGCTCTGACAGTTGCGAATGTTGGCGACGGAATTCTCGGGCGCGTTGTCAGCTTTGTCGTTCTCGTAGCCGCCCCGGTGCGCCGCAATCTGGACTTTGGTGCGGTGATCTCTGGCCGCCTCTGAATCTACTCTCGCTACCCGATTCGCCACGTCTTGCGGGATTGGCGTTTCGCCAAGGACAGGAATTGATAAGCACTGGGAGAGCATCGTTGCTGTTGCGACGACTACGGACGTGGAAAGCCAAGATGCCATCGGGCAGGTTTTTGTCACAGTGCTATTCTCCTAAACGGACGCGGCGATGCATTCGCCTAAGGATAACGACTTTCAATGACTCGCTGGCGCTGGGATTCGCAGTCCGTAGATGGGATCGCTGCGGGAGTCGATTGCTGTCGGACGGACTGACTTTATACAACACTGTGCATCGTTACGCTTTGGTTGGATCGTGGCCCCAATTCTTCAGACTGTAGTACCAGTTGGTTTCTGTAATGTCGCCGTCTGGGCGTTGGGCCAGATGCCGTTTGATGTAGCCGCATACCTTGTTCATGTGATCAAGCTGTTCGGAGGTCAGTTCCGACTTGTTCGTTCGTTTGATCTCGATAATCTTGCGACCCGATCGGTGGCCGGTGGATTCACCGCCGTCTGAATCTCCTACCGATTTAGACTCCTTGGTCTCCAGCCACTCTTCCAATTCCTTTGGCTGCATGTTGACCGATTCTCTAAAATCGTCGTACGTCGATTGCTGTTCTTCAGTCAGTGCTCCAGACATCGTTTTAATTACTCCTTTGAAGTGTGGCGTCCGATGTAGACGCCTGAAGTCGTCTCCGTGAAATCCCAGCCAAGTTGTTAGCTGATCCGTACCAGCTTTTTGCCGAGGTTGTCACCATCGAAGAGGCCCATGAATGCGGGGGTGGCGTTTCCCAGACCTTCGGTGACGGACTCCTCCCAGACCACTTTGTTCGATTTGATCAAGGCAGACATCTCCTCAGCGAATTCGTGCTTAGCGTCAAGGTGATCCCGAACGATGAACCCCTGCAATCGAATGCCTTTTAGACTTGGTCAGTTGCGATGATTGAGTCGTCATGGACGATGTTCCTTATGGTTGAGTGGTAAATGGTGATTACAACACCTTCGATTCAATCACCGTGCAAATTCAGGCGGTCTGATTTATCTTGCTGAAGCAGTTAGGCTCTGTTCTTCACTTTCCTGGTAGGTTGGAAAGTCCGTGTATCCTTCCGGTCCCGGCGAATACCAAACCTCTTGCGGTGCCGGTTCATTGAACGCCCAATCGTTGGCGAATCGCTCCACCAAATCGGGATTGCTGATGAAGGGTCTGCCGAAAGCAACTAGGTCCGCCAAGCCATCTGCGACAGCCTTTTCAGCCTGGTCGCGATCGTAACCACAGTTCGCCATCAATCGACCGCTGTACACTTCGCGAATGTCTGACAGCGTGATCGGGTCACCCAGTTCGTGGAAACCGAACGCGAGACCATCCAGGATGTCGAGCCAAGCAAGCTTGTAGTCGTCCAACTGCTCGGCGATATACAGAAAGGTTTCTCGAAAGTCGGGGGACCCCATCTCATTGAATTCTCCGTTCGGCGAGATGCGGACGCCGATGCGCGATCTATCAAAAACCGTGCTGCAAGCGTCGATGATTTCTCGGACAACTCGGAATCGATTTTCAAGACTACCACCGTACTGGTCAATTCGGTGGTTCGTCTTCGACTGCAAGAACTCGTCAAGCAGATAGCCGTTTCCCGCATGAATTTCGATGCCGTCAAAGCCCGCCAACTTCGCCCGTTCCGCTGCGGCACGGTAGTCTTCTACCAGACGCGGAATTTCATCGGTTCGCAGCGCACGTGGTGTTTCGCGAGGCTTCTTTTCTCCCACTGGAGTGCGAATGGGACTGTCCTCGATCCCAATTGCCGAGGGAGCGACAGGTGACGCCCCTTCGTGGAAATCGCTATGGGATGCACGTCCCGTGTGCCACAATTGCATGAAGAACGGTGTCCGCTGTTTTGCATGAACCGCTTCAACCACTTGCTTCCAAGCATCGGCCTGTTCGGGACTCCAAATTCCAGGGGCCTCGACCCATCCGACAGCTTCCTCGGAAATGAACGTACCTTCAGTGATAAGGATGCCTGCGGATGCGCGTTGGGCATAGTACTGTGCCATCAACGAATTGGCTGTCATCGTTTTCCCCGCTCGTCAACGTGTCATTGGCGACATCGCGACGCGGTTTTGGGCGACGAGACCATCCCAGCGAAATTCAGATAATAGATTGGGTGCGTATTGATTCATTGAGTTATAAATTTAAAGTTTGAATGGGATGTCAGATGGGCTGAGTGGGCGAATGAATCGCTGTTACTTGCTGCCAAGGTGGATCAGTTTCTTGTTGATGAATTCAAGGATCCCTAGGTGAGATAGTTCACGCCCGTAACCAGAGTTTTTGATGCCACCGAATGGAAGTTCGGATTGAGACTTTGTCGGCTGGTTGACGAACATCATGCCCGTCTCGATTTGTTCGGCGACGCGACGGCCGCGTTCGATGTCGGCCGTGTATACGCTCCCGCCCAAGCCGTAAGATGAATCATTGGCAAGCTTAATCGCCTCCGCTTCATCTTCGACGACGTATACCGTGGCGACGGGGCCAAAAATCTCTTGATCGAAGGTCGGCGAGTCCTTGGTCACATCCGTCAGGATGGTCGGGTTGAAATAGGCGCCATCGCAATCAGGGCGATCGCCACCCAAGATAACCGTGGCACCGGCATCGATCGCCGACTGCACTTGTTTTTGCACATTGACGGCCGCGTCTTCGGACGACAGTGGAGAGAGCGTCGTGTCGTCGTCCATCGGATCACCGAGCTTCAGAGCAGACATTAGCTTCTTGAAACCGTTGAGGAACTCGTCCGCAACGTCTTTCACAACGATGAATCGTTTTGATGCAACGCAGGACTGACCGGCGTTGACGGTGCGGCCTTTAACAGCCTGTTCGATCGCATGATCAAGATCCGCATCTTCCAAAACGATGAATGGATCGTTTCCGCCGAGTTCAAGAACGCTGCGTTTCAGATTCCTGCCCGCAATGGCTGCCACGGCTGCACCGGCAGGTTCGCTTCCCGTTAGCGAAACACCTTGGACACGCGAATCCGAGACGATCGCTCCTACAAATTCCGACGGGATAAATAGGTTGGTGTAAACGCCATCGGCAAGACCGCAATCATGGAACAGCTCTTCAATCGCGAGAGCACACTGTGGAACGTTGCTGGCGTGCTTCACCATGATCGTATTGCCAGCCATGATGTTGGGAACGGCAAAACGAACCACTTGATAGAACGGGAAGTTCCAAGGCATCACTCCCATCAAGACGCCCAGCGGTTGGTGGTGCAAGTACGCGTCGGCACCATCAATATTCATTGGCTGGTCAGCCAAGAATTCCTCGGCACCATTGGCATAGAACTCCGAGATGTTGGCACAGTATTCAATTTCATACTGACTTTCGGAAATGCGTTTGCCCATGTCCAGCGTGATCATCCGGGCGTACTCATCTGCGTCAGTTCGCAAGAGGCTTGCAAATTTCTGCAAGCATGCTTTGCGTTGATCAAACGAGGTTTTTCGCCATGCTTGGAACGCGGTGTGGGCAGCGTCAATGGCGTCCATCGCGTCGTCCTTTGTCATCGGATCAAACGATTTGATTGTTTCGTTGGTTGCTGGATTGATGCTTGTGATGGTCATGGCTGACGTCTCCGTAATTCAGGTAGTTCGTGAATTTTGTGATTCATGTCGGCGCAAACGTCTCGCATACTATTTAACGACTTGGGTCAAGTAAGCGAAAAGCTTGTTGTTGGTTGTGTGTCTAAACACCTTGCAGCTTTCCGACCAACTTACGTGTTGCAATGCGAGGCAAGAAGCCTGTTGACGTCACCATCAGGCGGTTCTTCCATCCGGGAATCACGACGTCATCGTTGTCGCAGTAGCCTTCGTAGCCGGCTTTCGCAACAGCTTGGGCGGACATCGTGGAGGATGAGAACACGTCGAGCTTGCCCATGCCAGAATCCTCACCGAAACTCGATTCGGTCGGGCCCGGTTCAAGACAGGTAACGTGCAATCCCGTGCCAGCGAGTTCTTCTCGCAACCCTTCGGTAAACGACAAGACGTAAGCTTTGCTGGCGTAGTACACCGACATGTTTGGGCCGGCTTGATAGGCAGCAATTGACCCCACGTTCAAAACACCGCCATGGCCGCGCTCAATCATGTCGGGCAAGAGTGCTCGCGTCAGACGTGTCAGAGTAACAACGTTCAACATCAACATGTCGGTTTGTCGGTCGATGGACAATTCGGCGAACTTTCCGAGTGCCCCCATTCCCGCATTGTTCACCAGGGTATCGACGTGGATGTCACGCTCTTTCACTTGGTTCACGATCTGATCGACGCCACTTGTCGTCGCCAAGTCGCCACAGATGACCGTGGCACTGACACCGTGGTCCTTGCGAATCTGATCGGCGAGTTCATTGAGCTTGTCCTCGCTGCGAGCGACGAGCACGACATACTGGCCGCCTGCCGCGAACTGAATAGCAAGCTCTTTGCCGATTCCCGATGAAGCGCCCGTGATGAGTGTTGTCGCCATGGTTTGACTCTAAATCCATTAACAGTGATTGTAGTGAGGTTAACGACGCGTCGCCGTTTGCCAAACTGGGAATGACCGGTGAGACGCTCGAACAGTTGAGACATAAGCGAACGCAATTGGTGTGCCAAGACGCAAATCAAAGCAGCTAGGTAGGTGATCTGGTCGGTTAACGATCTGCCTGACCGATGGCATGGCAGATTGAAACCATGAATGCTGCTGCGATAATAGTATTCACCCGTCCCCGCGCCGAATCTGGACAGTACGGGACAGCTAGCAAGCATTTCGCAGTTTTAACTGTGCGTTTTCAGACAGCCGCTGCGCACGTTGAACGGTTCGCCTGCTGCAATTTTGCATTGAGTCAGCGATACCGGGGGCACCGATCGTGTGACTCTAATATTTGGACGCAGAAAACGACGCGGGCTCTGGATCAATCCAGTTTGCACGTCTTCGCGTTGCAGCGACCGGTCAGTCGGAGTCGGTTTTTTGCAAAGACTTGGTAACCGAAATTCAGAGCGTGCGAGATTCCGGGAATCCGCGTGAGCCAAACTAGCCAGCCGAAACCGACGGCAGCGTAGAGCTGGCGAAACACTTCGACACCGATGATCCAGCTTCCATCAGGGAGTCGGCCGTGGATTTCGTCCATGAACTGTGTGGACGTCTTTTCGTACTTCGACGCGTTGAATTCGGAAGCCGCGATGTCCGTGAATTGAATGTGGCTTTTGCGATCGAGCCATTTCAGCAGCTGAATCTCACGCAGACACAAGGGGCACTCGCCGTCGTAGAAGACTTCGACGGCATGGTTCGCGAGGGACAGTTCGTTGCTCATGAGCTATTTCAACCGGATCAGAATTTCGTTCCGACGCAGCGGGCCGGGTGTGAAAGGCGGATCGTAGGAAGCGGATTCAACGCCGCTGCCCGTGGCGCCTGACTTCGGGGGCGAATCGTCGGCGATGAGACCCTTCGTTTCCATCCAGGCTCGGAGCTTCGCCTCGGATTCCCTGGCTAGCTTGGCGTTGAGCCGTCCTGAGAAACGGAGGACTGCGAAACGCCCGCCGGTTCGTTTGCGAACATCGACGTCCGAACCGGTCGGGGACGGTACACCATCGGCGGCGACCTCTTTTGGCATTACGAATCCCATCTGAACGGCCGAATCCGCTTTGTCGTTTTCCATAAACACTGGCGTCGTCATGGAAATCTTCTGTTCGGACTCATTCGCGCCGGAGATGTAACGGAACAGCTTCATGAAACTGCCATCGCGACCCTGGGCGTCAATTTGAGTGGTTGTGGCGACTAGCATCAGGTCCGGATATTCGCGGACTTCAAACTTGCCGCTTGATTCGATCACTTTGTATTCGGCCGATTCATAGCCCGCTCGCGTGGTCTTGTTGAACACAAACACTCCGATCACGACCAAAAAAGCGACGCTCGCGAAATAGATCATTCTTTTGGGCATCATCCGATCACCTGTGGAAAAATTGCGGCGACGATTCGGGAATCAAGTCATCTACCATTGCATGGTAGATGTCTGGCTAGATGGCTACCAATTGTTCCAGGTGATTGTGAATTGCAGGACGGTCGCGGTCGTGACCCAGATCAGATAGGGGATCTGTGCGACGGCGATCCAGCGGTGGTGGGGCCAGATAGCTTTCATCGCCCAGAGGATCGTGGTCCAGACGATCGCGATGTCGATCGCGGCGAGCGGGAGGTTTCGCAGCCCGAACTGAATTGGCGTGAACGCGATGTTGGTGATCAGGTTGATCGCGAAAGGGATCGCGACGGGCCACGGGAGTTGCTTGCGGGCGACTCGATAGAAGACGTATCCGAACGAGACCAAGATGATCGGGTATAGGATTTGCCAAATCGTACCGATCGTGGCAGGCTCAGGCGTCCAAACCGGTTTTTCCAGTGCGTCGTACCAGTCTCGCCAAGTCATGGGGGAGTTTGAAGATGAGGGAGGGAAAGCGGGAAAAGGCGTCGTGCGAACTTACGGCTTTATTGGCGTCGTATCGCGTGTTGCGCGAGCGTCTAGCAACGGTCTGTCCTCGCGGAAGTCTACCTACTTTTGCGCGAGAGTGGTCAGCGTTCCGTTGGGAAAAATACTTGCCCAGCGAGTTTTCGGCTACTGTTCCGTTCGCTCAACTTCAGTCGGTCTCGCAGGTCGTCATTGTTGTTGTCGCTGGATTGTCTTGTTTGTCGTCCACCGTCGCCACATTAAACAACATTGCATTGCCAGGGGATTCGATAACTCGGCTAAAGTCGAAAAGTGTGGCAGGCTTCCAGCTTGTCTAGGGATCATCCGGTAGACTTTGATGACGAATGACTTGTTCGTAAACATGACAGGCGGGAAGCCTATCCCACTAACAACCTAGAGACTTGCATGAAACTTTCTGTTCTTGTTGTGACTACCCTCTTTTGCCTTGGCTCAGTTGCAACTGCTCAGACACCGCCGAAGAATGTTCTGTTCATTGGCGTCGATGATTTGCGTGTTGAGCTTGGTTGTTATGGCGACGAGTTTATGAACACGCCCAATATTGATGCGTTGGCTCGGCAGGGGCTTTTGTTTGAACGCGCTTACTGCCAGCAAGCGATCTGTGCGGCATCCCGTATTAGCCTGATGACCGGAATGCGTCCGGACACGACGGGCGTTTATGACCTGAACCATCCGTTAAACAAAACACTTCCCGACGCGATGTCGATGCCGCGTTTTTTTAAGAAGAACGGCTACCGAACTGTTTCGCTGGGCAAGATTTATCATCATGGTGGAGACGACAAAGCGTTTTGGGATGTCCTGGATGCTTGCTCCATGCCAGCCTACGCGGCCCCTGAAACGTTGGCGGCGATTGACGAGCTTACGAAGCAAGCCAAGGCAAAGAAACTGAGGGGCAAAGAACTCCGGTTGGCGACGAAAGGTCCCGCTTATGAAAACGGTGATGTTTCCGACAGTACGTACACCGACGGTGTGATCGCTGACACCGCGATCACGCAGTTGCGTCAGGAAAACGATCGCCCGTTCTTTCTGGCCGTTGGTTTCAAAAAGCCGCACCTGCCGTTGGTAGCTCCGAAAAAGTACTGGGACATGTATGACCCGGCAGAGATTGAGATTCCGTCGCGAGAGGCACCCGTTCGTGTTGCCGAGCAAGCCACGACGAATTGGGGTGAGCTGCGAGCTTACAGCGGCATTCCCGCCAAAGGTGATCTGTCAGACGAACAGACTCGGAAGATGATTCACGCCTATCGCGCTTGCGTGTCGTACGTCGACGCTCAGGTTGGCCGAGTGCTGGCGGAACTGGACCGGCAGGGACTGCGCGAGAACACGATCATTGTCTTTTGGAGCGACCATGGCTGGAAAGTTGGCGACTACGGCGACTGGTGCAAACACACGAACTTTGAATTGGACACGCACGTTCCGTTGATCTTCAGCGGAACGGGAATCCCATCGGGAGAACGGTCCAAGGCACTGGTGGAATACATTGACATCTACCCGACGTTGGCGCAGTGGTGCGGGCTAACGACGCCCAAATCGTGCGAAGGCGAAAGTCTGTTGCCGATATTCGCGGATCCGTCATTGCCTGGGAAGCAAGCGGCACTGAGCCAGTATCCTCGCGGCGGCATGGGGTATTCGATTCGCAGCGGCAAATGGCGTTACACGCGGTGGCAGCGCAAAGACGGCAAAGTCGTTGCACGTGAGTTGTACGATCACTCGCAGTCGGATCTCGCGACGGAGAACGTTGCCGAACTGAGCGAGAACGAGAACACCGTCAAGCAGCTTGACGCACAGATACTTGAAATCACTCGCCGCTAGGCGACTGGTGGCAAAACGTGTTTTGCGTCCTGCCCGACGTGGCCACGACAGCATCGAACCTGTTGGGGAGGTAAATGATGTGTCGCCACCAATGCCCCGAAAGAGAGTGTGCCAAAAGACGATCGTTGGCTCGCTCGACGAAATTCACTGTCTCCGTTGTTCCGCTGGCACATCATGTCGACGATGCATCTTGCGATGCGTCCGTGGTGAGCATCCGCAGCCTGCTTTGAAGGCTTCGTTGAAACGGCTGAGACTTTGGGGGAATATTCAAAGTGTTGTCGTCAGTGGTGACTAGCAATTGCTGAGCGTGCGAGATGCGGTGTTGAATGATGAACGTCGTCATCGGAGTGCCAAACGTCTTTCGGAACAGACTCATGGCGTAGTTCGGGTGAATGCCATTCGCATCGGCGGAACCGTGACCTGATTTCGGTCGCTATTGGTTCGCTGTGCTTAAGCGTGCTCGGTAGAGTGAATTCATGACGCACAGTGTCTCGCTGATGCGTCGGCCTTGGGATATGGCGAGTACACCGTTGGAGGACGAGGCGGGAAGCTCTACGAAGTCACGAATTTGAATCCATCCGGCGAAGGCCGCTTGCGTGCTGCGATTTAGGCAAAAGGACCAAGGGCGGTGGTGTTTCGAGTCTCAGGGACAATCGATGCGGATCTGACTATCAAGAACGACTTCATAACCATCGCAGGTCAGAGTGCTCCAGGAGATGGCATCTGCCTGAAAGGAACACTTGGCATCAAAGCCAGCAACGTAATCGTCCGCTTTCTTAGAGTGAGAGCGGAAGGTCGCGGTGATGCGGTCACCAGCCGGTATAAAAAGAACATCATTCTGGACCATGTTTCGGCCAGTTGGAGCGGCGACGAAGTGATGACGCTTGTTCACGGTGAAAACGTCACCATTCAACGGTGCACGTCAGGCAGCTGCCGAGGAACGTGAACGTGAACGTGTCTCAGTCGAATTTGGTTTGCCCGTTTGCGATGTCTATCGAGACGGGGACGCGTTGCTGGCTGATGCCGTGGAAATGCTTCGTGAGGAGTTGTTCTGATGAAACTGACATTGCATCGGTACCATCTGCCTCTCGAATTCGAGTTCATAATCTCCCGAGGGTCAATCAGTGCGCAGCCTTCGCTGGTGGTTGAACTGGAGCACAATGGCCATCGTGGTTATGGCGAAGCGACGGCCAATGAGTACTACGACCATACAGTGGATTCAATGTCGGAATCCATTGGGTCCTGTCGCGAACGCATTGAATCTTTCCAGTTCGGCAAGCCCGAGCAGTTGTGGACAAGCCTGCAGCCGTTTCTAATCGAAAACTCCTTCGCGCTTTCGGCAATCGATTTAGCGGCGTACGATTTGTTCGGAATAATCAACGGACCGCGCACCTATGAAACGATGGGTCTGGAGTGGAAAAACATTCCAGATACGAGTTCCACCATAGGAATCGATGTACCGGACAAGATGATCGCTACTCGCGGACTCGTCGACGGAGCAGCATCAGCGTGTACTTGAGGAATCGGCTCTCGCCATTATCGCCGATGAAAGTTGTCTGATCGAATCGGACGTCGCAAGGTGCGCCGGGCTTTTCCACGGCATCAATATCAGACTTTGCAAGTGCGGTGGACTGACACCAGCGTTAAGAATGCTGCGGCAAGCGCGCAAATTGGGATTGAAGACAATGGTAGGCTGTATGGTCGATAGTTCCGTTGGCATTGCCGGGGCCGCACAACTGTTGCCGTTACTCGATTACGCGGATCTTGATGGAGCCGCTCTTATTTCCGAAGACATCGCAACGGGGGTTGTCGTTGACAATGGCCGAATCCGTTTAGGAGATGGGTTTTGGAAGCGGCGTTCAACTTACAAACAAGCACAGCGAAGAGAGCGAGTCATGAGAGCATTCCGAATCCTGCTTGTCACTATTCTGTTTGCTGGGCTAGTTCCCGTTGAACTTTATGGTCAAACATCCCCTGCGCTCGGACATCAAACGGATGAGCAAATCGATTCCTTGGTCGATCGCCTGATGCGTGGTGAAGGCGTTCCGGGGATATCGGTCGCCGTCGCAAAACAGAATCAACTGGTTTACTCCAAGGGGTTCGGGTTGGCCGATGTGGAAAACTCGGTTCCGGCAACGGATCAAACGTTGTATCGCACGGCGTCGATTGCCAAGCCGATGGCTGCGGCTGTCGTCTTGTCGTTAATGGAAGAAGGCAAACTGAATCTGGACGAAGATGTTCGCACCTACGTCCCCCATTTTGGAAAGAAACGCTGGGTCGTAACCAGCCGACAGTTGCTGGGACATCTCGGCGGAATTCGCCACTACAAGTCGTCTGCAGAAGCGTCGTCGACAGAACACTTCTTCAGTCTTCAGTCCGCGTTGAAAACCTTTGCCAATGATCGCTTGATCCACAAGCCAGGATCTAAGTATCGCTATTCATCGTTTGGCTACAACTTACTGGGTTCAGTGAGCGAAGGAGCCGCAGAAGAGAGTTTCCCCCACCTGCTGCAGAAACGCGTGTTGGGACCGGCTGGAATGGTGCACACAGTCGTTGACGATACTTACGTCGTGATTCCCAATCGGGCCAGCGGCTACATTCGAGCCACGGAATCGTTGCTGACGACTTTGCCAGACGACCACAATTGGGTACTCGGCAAACTCTACAACTCGAAACTGCATGATACGAGCATGAAGATTCCCGGTGGTGGGCTGCTGTCAACTGCTTCGGACTTGGTTCGCTTTGCAACCGCGTTGAACCAACGAAAGCTTTTGAAGCAATCGACGCTGCAAACGATGTGGACTCGGCAGCGCACCTCTGACAACAAACCAACAAGCTACGGATTGGGATGGAGCGTCGGCGAAAAATCGGGCCGCAGAGCTGTCTGGCATGGCGGAGCGCAGTCTGGCACATCCACGACGCTGTTGCTGTACCCGGACACCGGCACGTGTGTTGCACTGATGAGCAACCTACAGCGTTTGAAGTTGATGGAAACTGCGGTCGCGATCGCGGATGTCGTCGATCCACCCACTTACGACTACGCACCCGCCATCGAAAAACTGAAAGCGGCGGTGCGTTATGAAGTCGCCGAGAAAGATTTGCCGGCTTTTTCAATCTCGATGGTTGATCGAAACAAGACGGTGTGGGCTGACGGGTTCGGCTTTCAAGATGCTGAGAAGAAAACTCCTGCGACGGCGGGTACGGTTTATCGAGTTGGGTCCATCTCGAAACTGTTTACCGACATCGCCGTGGTGCAGCTCGCAGAAGAAGGCAAGCTTGATCTGGACGCGCCGATCCAAAAATATCTTCCCGGCTTTCAACCGAACAATCCATTCGGTGTGAAGCAAACACTGCGGCAAATGATGACGCATCGCAGCGGATTGGTACGCGAATCACCGGTTGGGAATTACTTTGATCCCGACGAGCCTTCGCTGACTGAAACGGTCGCGAGCCTGAATCAAACCAAATTGGTGTACGAGCCGGATACAAAAACAAAGTACTCCAATGCGGCGATCGCTGTCGTTGGTTCAGTCTTGGAGAATCAGCTGGACGTTACGCACCCGCAACGCGTGAGGCAGTCGATCTTCGAACCGCTTGGGATGACCAACAGCAGCTTTGTTGCGACACCAGAAATCGCACCGAAAATTGCCACTGGTTGGATGTGGACCTATGACGACCGACGGTCCGAAGCACCTAGCTTTCTTTTGGGGACCGGGCCCGCAGGGAATTTGTATTCAAACGTGATTGACTTGTCGAAATTCTTGTCGTGTCTGTTCAACGATGGCCGCACTGAAAGCGGGCGGATTCTACAGCCCGATTCGCTAACGGAGATGATCTCACCCCGCAAAGACAAGAATGGAAAATCGGTGGGATACGGTTTGGGATTCCGCATTTCAAGTTTGGACGGCCATACCAAAGTTGGGCACGGTGGCGCGGTCTACGGTTTTTCTACCCAACTGGGAGCACTGCCGCAGCGCAAATTGGGTGTCGCAGCGGCTTCTTCGCTGGACGCGTCCAATGGTGTGGTCAGTCGGCTGACGAACTACGCATTGCGATTGATGCTTGCGACACAAGACGGCAAAGCGTTGCCCGAATACCGCAGTACAATCGCGATTCCTGCAGACCGAATTTCCAATCTGCTCGGCACCTACCGAGAGGTTGATGGGGATGCAGAGGAAAACCGTTTCACACAGATTTCCCAGCTCAATGGCAGAGTGATGATGGAGCGTGGTTCGTTTCGGCACGATTTGCGTGCCGCGGCGGATGATGGTTCCATCATCACCGACGATGTCATCGGCGCGGACACCGAAGTCAAACGCGAAGGCGAAGACCGTCTGCGGGTCGGTGACCTGACGTTTGAGCGACTTCCAAATATACCTCCCCAAGAAATCCCCAAGCGCTGGCGCGGATTGATTGGTGAGTACGGTTGGGACCACAACACGCTGTACATTTTAGAAGACAACGGAAAGCTGTACGCCTTGATCGAGTGGTTCTATCGCTATCCGCTCAAGGAAGTCAGTGAGAATGTCTTTGAGTTTCCCAACTACGGTTTGTATCACGGCGAGGGTCTGAAGTTCACCCGCACGCCGGATGGTCGAGCGACCGAAGTTAACGCTGCCGAAGTGGTATTCAAACGGCGCGAGGTCGGCACAAAAGACGGCGAGACATTCAAGATCAAACCTGTCAAACCAATCGACGAACTTCGTGCAAAGGCTTTGGCAGCGAATCCGCCAGTTGAACAAGGCGACTTTCGTGAGGCGAATCTGACGGAATTGGTCCAACTTGATCCAACCATCAAGCTGGACATTCGCTACGCGACAACCAACAACTTTACAGGAGCCGTCTTTTACAAGCAGCCCAAAGCGTTCATGCAACATCCAGCTGCCGAAGCTGTGGTGCGAGCGAACGCCCGGGTTCGGAGTCGAGGGCTCGGCCTGCTGATTAACGATGCGTATCGACCATGGCATGTGACGAAAATGTTTTGGGACGCCACGCCGGGTGACTTGAAGGACTTTGTTGCAAACCCAGCGAACGGTTCGCGTCACAACCGAGGATGTGCGGTCGATTTGACGCTTTATGACCTGAAGACCGGAGAGCCCATTCAGATGGTCGCTGGCTACGACGAATTTTCACCAAGGTCGTTTCCGATGTACCCAGGTGGAACATCACGTCAACGCTGGTACCGTGATCTACTTCGTAGAACGATGGAGGCCGAAGGCTTCACGATCTACGAATTTGAGTGGTGGCACTTTGATTTTGGCGACTGGAAGAAATATCGCATTGGCAATGTGACATTTGAGGAAATTGATCACCACTAAAGCGAGCACAATTTGCTGCCTTAGAATTGTTCCGCCTAAATTCGACGGTTTCACCGCCTGACGCCGGGTTGGACGGCGAACGCAGCGGAGATCAAAAGCAAAGTCCGCGTGCACCGGAAACAGGATGTTTCTAGGTTTATGATTCGGCAGCTGATAACATCGTCATTGAGCCAGGAGAGCTATCGTACGTTCAATCAGTTTTAGAGATACCGGACAATATGAAAACACTTTTTTCAATCACCCTTTCGATTGCCGTACTCGTGTTGAGTGCGTCGGAATGTGTCGCCGAGCAGTTCGTGCTTTTCGACACCACATTTACGATTACCAAAGCGGAGGCCGATGACTCGAAGCCGAGTCCGTCGCACGTTTACCTCAAAGGAAAAATGCTGAACGCCAAACGTCCAACGGACTGGACATCGCCAATCGACTATCGCAACGGAAGCGTCCACGTTCGACTGGAAGTCATCGATAAATCCGCTGGCGGCGAACCGACGACCTGGAGTGTCTGTTACATCCCGAACAAGCGACAAAATGGAGGCTACGGTTGCATCGGTACCGATGTCTACAAGGAAGCGGGAGTCTACGAGAAAGACATCGCTATGACAAAGTTCTGGCAAAACGATGGCATTGTCTGGACCGAAGGCATCAAGGAGATGCATCTCGTGATCAAGGACAATAGCGGCGGCAAGGGGCATGCCCACAAGCGTTCTGACCACCAGAAATTCTTTCCCACCAAAGTCCGCATGACGCTGGTCCAGGTCGCCAAGGGATCAAAGTACGACCCGAAAATGATTCCGAGTCAGCCTGTTTCGAACGCTGACAAAACCGACTGAGGACGAGCGTTCTGGCAAGGAGATGCGTTCATCCCAAGTGAACGTGCTGAGCCGAATTCACTTCGACGCGGTGTCGGCCCTGTTAATGGACGCTCCCATGTGATCGCCGACTCTGGCGTACAGTTCGCGGTGCTGCTGTGAGTTTTCGACGAGGTCTGTATCAAATTTGATGCGTCCGGGTTCAAAAATGGTGATCGTGGAGGAGCCTCCAAAACGAAAGTACCCTTTCTCGTCTCCTTTTTCGACGAATGCTCCTTCGCGGTACGTTTGGCAGATGCTTCCCACGCAAGTCGCTCCGATTTCCATGACAATTACTTTGCCAAACGATTCTGTTTCCAACTCGGTCAAGCATCGTTTGTTTGTCGCCAAAATCTGAATGTTTTGACGCAGCGCGATTGGGTTCACCGAATACAGCGGGCCGTTGATCAGTCGTGTCGCGCCTGGCACGCCAGCAGCAGGGAAATGAAAGCGGTGGTAGTCGACGGGGCACAATCGCGAAAGAAGTAGGCTTCCCTCAGCGTATTGCTCTGCCAGTTGCGTATCGCCCACCAATGTGGCCAAGTCGAACATTTCGCCTTTGACAAACAGGCCTTCGCACCGCGATAGATCGGGAACACAAAGATGGCGACCGTCCGCGGGGAACACGATCGAGGACGCGTCTGAGTCAATCGGCCTGGCTTCTGGTTTGAGCTCCCTGAAAAAGAACTCGTTGAAATTTTCGAAGTCCTCGACATCACGCACGAACTCGGTCGCGTCAAGTTCATAGTTCTTGATAAATGGCACGATCTTTTGACGCGTGCTGGGACGGTCCATCTTCCATCCATACCAACGCGAAAACGCCGCACGCTTCACAAGGGCGTTCAGGGAGACTCGCCCGCCCAGCGTTCCGTAAGTCCAGCGAAGTGCTTTTTCGCCGTAGATTTTTTCAACGCAGGTTTCGTCGCGGTATCGGTCGTAGTAGACGATTTCATCCATATCAAAAAAAGTCTTCCATAAGCGGTTTGCTGGGGCCAACTTTGTCGCCAACATGGCAGAAAGGTGCAAGGGAGGGCAGGGTAGTCGGATCAAAGCAAACGCATCGACCGCAGAGAACGCGTTGTTCGCCGTGTCTGAAATGCTCGGTCGACGCGTTTGATCGAAAGATAAGTTGAATCTGGAGGCCGACTACTTCACGATTGTCTTTAGCTTTTGCAGCGATCGGAGGGAGTCATGGCCAGCCTTGGTGGTCCGGGTGCCACTGATGTTTAACATCTGTAGTTCGCTAAGACTCTGGATGGAAACGATTCCGGCATCGGTGATACGCGTTCCACCGACCTGCAGTTTCTTCAGTTGCGGCATGGCTTTCACATGGGCAAATCCCGCATCGGTGATCGTAGTGCCGTTCAGATCCAAGTCCTTAAACTCTTTGATTTGAATCATCGCCCCGTCATTGATATTGAGAATGTCACTGAGTCGAAGACGCTCTAGCAAGACAAGGCTGCTGATGTAGTCGAGGCTCTTGTTCGCCATTTTTCCTCCGTTTCGGGCGATGTCCAAGAACTGTAGTTGCTTCAGTTTGGGCAGGAATGACAAGCCTTCGTTTGAGAGCTGGCATGCACTTAGGCTTAGTTCTTGCAGGTTGGTTAGGTTGGCGAGTTCGGCCAAGTCGTCATTGGAAAGAGCGATCATGCCAACGTCCAGTCGCACCAATCGCTTGGTTTTGCTGGCGTGGCGGACGGATTTTCCCGTTAGCCCATTGGCGACGTGACTGCCAAAAGACAACGATTCGAGTGCCGGAAAACTCTGCAGGTTCGCAATGCCTGAATCGGTCACCTGTGTCATCTTCAGTGATAACTCTTTCAGGTTCTTTAGGTCGGATAGATGAGAAAGTCCGCCATCGGTGACGGGGGTGAAATTAAGATTCACGACTGTGACGTAGGGAAGTCCTTTCCAGTTGACCCTGGCAAGCCACGCGTCGGTCATCTGGGAGCGATCCTTGACCATGCGGGAAGTGACTTCGACGACGTTTCCCAGAGCATCTTGTTTGATAACGGCCCCGGACCGTTTCAATGCTGCCACCGCCGTCGGGCTATCCTTGATCGATGTCACCGCAATGCTGGTGATTGCAGCAGTCGCTTTGTCGAAGATCACTGCTGCATGACGGTCGACGGGAAGCTGTTCCAAACTCGCTTCGTCTCCGTTGATGGTGACACTCGCGTCGGCGGCCAAGGGGAGAGTGCGTACTTTCCCCCGGTAGATCAGTTCGATCGCGTGATCGGCATCGTTCCAAGACTTGATCTTCACTTTGACCGGCGTCGCTGCGTTGGCAGTCGACGCGAACAGAGCAGAGATCATGATCAGCCAGAACGATACGCGAACGACTAACATCAACGCATTCCTTGGAAAATGCTGGCTGGGGACACAATGCAAATCATCCTATCGGAATGTTGGCAGCTTGTTCAGGCTGACATCATCTGGTCCGCCAGAAGAACGCAAAATGGTGTCGATGCCAGCAACGATCTGCGTTGCGTTGTCCCCGTGCGGTTACTTTAACCCTTGCTGTTGAAGCCACTGAGCGACATCGGCGCGGCCTTGCGTGAGTGACTCCAAGAGCTCGTTGGCCGAATCGCCTAAACCGTATCCGACGCGACCCGCACGGTAGAGGGGCACGCGATTTTTCGGTGACCGTGGTGTTGCCGTTGCATACTCAAGTGCATTCTTGCCGTCGATTCCGCCGTAAAGATCTTGCAGCACATCGGCAACGAACGACCCGACGACGGTTTTATAGACGGGTCCCAAGAGGGTTGAGTAACGGCCTTTTGTGACCAACGTCGGTGCGTCCCATCGGACTTCAAAATCCGCATGCTTTCCGCCTTTAGCGATCGCGGTTTCGTCGCAGCCAAGTGTGGAGACGGCATTCAGATCGGCACCTTGTTCAATCAAGTGTTTCACCAACTCTAAATCTCCGCCGGCAGCGGCAAAGTGCAGAAGTGTTTTTCCACCGCAGCGACTCTCCACTGTCAGCTTGCCCGTTTTCAACGCCTGCATGACGGCGGCGGAGTCTCCCAGAATCAGTGATTCGATTTCCGATGGATACTTGATCGTTTGACTGAACAATCGAAAGGCGTAGTGAGGTTGAATCAGTGCCAGTTCGTTCATCGTCAATCCAGAAGCGATTTGCCATTCGACAAGGCCTTCGGTCTTGATATCGGCCAGGACATCCAGGCGATGCTGATGGTTGATCAAGTTTGCCAATTCTTGGTGGCCGGACGTAGCAATGAGGTGTCCGACGGCACAGTGAGTTCCCCACGGATCAATGAACACGGGCCGGCGTCCGGCAACGAAGGTGTTTTTCGGAAACATGCCGTTGGTCATGTAATCGTGCAACCGCTGAATTTTATCGATCCGCTGTTCACGTTGTGATTCGCTTAGGTGTTCGACGTCCGCCGACTTCAATCGCTGGATTACCAATGCAAAGTGACTCTGAATCAGAGACACTTCGTCGTCCAAGTCGCCAACGTTCGCGATGACGGTAAAGTCAGGCGTCTCGTCCGACCAATATGGGTTCAATTGACAAAGACGCTGGTAAAGGCTGGGTGTTGGGTCAGTGTTGGCGGCCATGTCAGCACGAGCAGATGCTGCGAACAGCAAGGCCGGCAGGACTATTAGGACGACGCGTTGGATCAATTGTTTGGCGTGAATCATCGGATCAGTTTCCATCGGAGAAAAGGGAGCTTTCGGGCGAAGTGTTCATCGCCTGTAACTACACCTGTGGTTTTTCTCCGTCGGGGCCTCAACAAAATCCAGAGGAATTCTTGAATGATCCGATCCGCTGCGAACAAAGCGTCTTTTTGCAGTGTGTAGCGTGCGAAAAACGTGGCGTCGTCGGTGTGGGATATGGGCAGGATAAGCACTGCCGAGTTGTTTGGCCCCTGAATTTTGAGTTTTGGTTAAGGGATCTGGACCGTAACCGCACATGGTCTTGCGAAGCTGGCATGAGCCAGTTGGAACGAACGTCCAACCACCGAGATGATCCCATGATCCGAATTCTTATCACGACTGTCGCCCTAGCCACCTGTTCGCTACTCGCGTCACCTGTATCGGCCAGCATTCCTAGCAGCCTGCCTCAGACCCGCGCGATCTATCAAGATCTGGCGGGTTTGAAAACGGAGTGCGATCGAACGATTCAGATGGCGTTACGACTTCGCGAAGCCACACGCGGTGCCCGACGCAATGTGGATCAGTCGATCGAAGTGACCAAGGCCATCAAATCGATGGACGGACGTTTGGTCCGACTGATCGACCGATTGAAGCCATACGCATCCGTCCCCAAAGTACGCACTGTGGTGCGAACACTTTCAAGAAATTTGCAACGCATTCAAGCAAAGCTTCATGCGGTCAGAAAGAAGACGGATCGCTGTGAGAAAGAGGTGCTTCGTCCCACACAAAAACGGCTGAAAGATTTGGAGCAGTCTTTGGCCGGTGCCGAGCAAAAGCTTCGTGGACTTAAACGTGATATTGACGAGAAAATGATGCAACTGGAGCAAGCGGCCCAGGTCGCACAGCGCACGCGGTTTACTCGCCAAACACTGGAGACAACTGCTCGATCGCTTCGACAAGCCACGTCCGTGACGCTTGATGGCGTTCGCCAAATCCGCCAACAGATCGATCTTGTCGGACGCAAGTTGCCATCGTTGAATCAGCATGCAGCCAGTTTTCGTACGGTCGGAAACTCATTGAGTGACATGAATCGCAAAATGCGTACGCCGGAAGACATGGTCGGCAAATTGGACAAGGCGATCGGCAAGAAGCTGACGATCAAAATTCCGTTCTCTCGAAAGTCGGTCAGTTTCACTATTCGACAGATTTTGGAGAAGCCGGGCCAAGTCATCGGGATCGTCTTGAAGCCCCTGGAAAAACTGGCCGACGGAATACTGCAACCGATCCTTGGGAAGATGAAATTGGAAATGCAACCGCCCAAAGGGCTGCACGAATTGGAACAGAAACTTGCGTCGCTCAGCAGTCTCAATCGCTCGCTGGGTTCTGCCTGTGACAAACTGGTCGGCCAGTTGAATACCCGCATCGATCAGCAGCGAAATGGACTGAGAGCGATTCGGATAACAATCCCAGCAACACCTCGTCTTGCCCAGCAGTCATCAACGCAATGAAGCGTGTTTGGAAACGCTATTTTTCCTGACTCGCTGCGGCTGATGTTTCTGCAGGCACGCGATCCTGCTTGGACTTTACCCAAGCGGCGGCCTCTTGAAAGGTTGCCACCCAGACCGATTTGTCCTTCTGCAGAAAGCGAAGAATCTCTTTGTGGTCGTTTGCACTGATTGCCAAGTGGTCGCCACCCACACCATGAAACATAAACACAAGCCAGCCGTGCTTTTCTTTTGTGTTGGTTACTTGGGAAAGCTGATACGCCAGGTCGCGTTCGTGGCCTGCTACAGTCTTCACGGCAAAGAGATCAATTTTCTCTTTGCTGGGGACATGAAATCCAAATTTGGTGGTTCTGGCGGCAAAGAATCGCTCTTTCACCAGCGGGATGTAGCTATGATTGTCTTCGCCGATGTACGTGGCTCCGCAAGGAAAAGCAAACGTAGCCTTTTCTCGCTTGACGCCATTTCGGACTAGGTTTCCTAGGTTGTCATCGAGTTCTGCTGCCATGCGTGCATCGTCGTAGTCTTCCAGAGCATCGCCCGGTTTCACCCAATCGTTCTTGCGAGCGCAAGGATGCTTGATCGTGTGTCCGGCCAGTTCGTGTCCTTCGCTGCAAACTTGATCCAAGTCTTCTTGCGACCACCGATAGGTAACGTCTCCGGGACAAAAGAACGTTCCCTTCAGTTTCGCGGCTTTCAACTGTGGCAATGCGTGATCGATCTGACTTGGGATTCCGTCGTCATACGTGAGTGTCACACAGTAGGTTTTTCCCTGTGGCCAATACCCATCTTCTGCGGCGACCATCGACGGAACGGTGATTAAGGCGGCAAGTGAAAGGAGCCATAATAGCTTCGTGGAACCGAGCATGAATCGAACTCTACGCAAAGGATTGCTGGACATGATAGGGTCGACTAAAGGCCGACACTTGCAGCAAAAGTGCTGCGTGGTCATCGTAATGCAAATCGAAAAGGAACGCGAATGGTTGGGGTAACGCGGCAGGGCGAATCACTTTTGAAATGTAGAAGCTTTTATTAGGCGGAATGGCGCCAGCCATCTGCTCTCGTCGCTCCGGACGGCTCGCGCCGTTCCGCTCACAGTTGAGCCCGTTTCAGAAAGCGAAATGCCGTGGGATGGTCGCGTTGCGGTCAAAAGTGTCGGCCAGTTCATTTAACGTTGTTGAATTTCAATTAGAATACAACGGTCGTCATCGCTGGATCGACAGAGACTAAGACGTTGGCAGGTGTAGCGGAAAATCGATCGACGGCTGACCTCTCTCGGATGCAGAGTCTTGTGGTCAGCGGCTGTTTGATTGGCGTTGATAGCGAATCTCTAATACTCATTGCGAAGGTGGATGCGTCAACCAATGTCGCGTTTAGATCATCGACTGGGCGAACAAATTGTTCGTTTTTGCGGCGTCGGGTTCAATGTGATTGAATGGATTTGCCGGTGGTTGGGCCGTCGTCGTGTGGAAGTGATCGCGACCAGTGACGTCCGCGCGAAGATGATGCGAGACAGTGCCAGCCATGTCTTAGTTGACGTGCGCAGTGCGGCAGAACATTCGGTTTCCAGGATTCCTGGCGCGATCACTCAGGCTGAGTACGAAGCCGACGCCGACTCTTTGGCGGGGCGCCGAGTCATTGTCTACTGCACTGTCGGTGGACGCAGTTATCTTTACGCTCGAAAACTGGTCAGCGATGGCATCGATGCGGTGAACTATCAAGAGGGGATCTTGGGTTGGTGTCGAGCAGAATTACCATTGGAATCGCCTGGCAAGCGACCAACCGCTGAGGTGCATCCGTATTGGCGAATCTTTTGGGTGCCGGATCGCTACACGGTCAAAACGTAGCGGACGTTTACTTAGCGGCCACGTAAAGTTCTTGTCGGTCACATGAGATCGTGATGGGGCTGGGATTCAGTGAGGCTGTTTCGCGGTTGGTTTTCCGAATCGAAAAGGCTTCCCTCGGCGTGGCACGGGAGTGACAGTAAAATCGGTGAGAGGTTCACCTTGGGGGTAAAATGCGACCCAGCCACCCGGCAACGTTTTGACTTGATAGAGACCGTCTTGGGAAACTTGCACGGTAGTGTCTGGCGACGTCAAATACTGCGCGGCAGGCATTTGCGGATCGATGGCGACGGTGCCACCGCTTTGGGACTGTATGACCGCCCATTTTGTGCTTCCTTGTTCACGGCGGGCGCTCACGAGAAAAGCACCTTCGCCGCGCAATTGGTGAAACTGGACTGTGGACCAATCGTCTGGTACCGCCGGAAAGATTCGTAGCCGTCCACCCCAGCTTTGCAACAGCATCTCCTGGATCGCGGTGGCACCGTGTAGTGGTGTTTCAATGACCGGCAACCCGCCTGCTTCGGAATAGAACGTGTTGGCGTGAAGAAAGTTTTTCAGCCGACCCAAAAACTCTAAGGCCCGATCACCGTCGCTTAACAAAGCCGCCATGCAAGCACCACCAGTGGCGGAGTAGCCCGCCAGCCCGGCTTTGAAACTATGCCAATGATCCAAGCTGCGTGTGATGAGTTCACGGTCCTCGGCAGTGTCGGGCGTGAGATTACGAAGCGGATAGATCGCCATGAGGTGCGACCAGTGACGATGCGGTCCGCTCAGCGGCAAACTGCGTCCGATCATTCGGCCGGTTTTGTCGACGTGACTTGGCACCAGTCTCTTTTGAATATCTTGCCACGCTGAAATCAAAGGTTCGTCCGCCTGGTTCAATCTGGATTCTTCAGCCAGTTCCAACAATCGGCCACTGCCCCATCGCAGCAAGTCCAGGTCATAAGTACAGTCTTCGGCGAGTCGGTATTCGGGGCTGTATGTCTGTGGCAAGTGCAGGAGACCATCGGGTTGTTCGACAAGGAAATGACGATAGTAATTGACGGCTCGCACAAGCAGCGGGTAGAGAACTCGGTCGCGCAATTCCTGGTCCTGCCAGTAACGGTATTCCAGATCAACGTTGTGAAGTGCCCACAGCAAATTGCCGCACTCCCGGCCAATCAATCGATCCATCGGCGGTCGCCCGGTTCCAGGTTGACCGGCGCGACCCAACAAATCCCAGCCGGAAGAATTGCGTCCGATTGCATAGGAGTCTTCGCGGTAGGCCGGAGCGACGTTGCGGGCAAGATTTTCGCGTTTGATATCCAAGCGATAGCTGAGTGCCGATCCCATGTCACGGCGATTGGCCGTTGCAAATCCGCTATGCGAAAGCTGCGCGTTTAGGTTCCACCAGATGGAATTCCACGCTGTCGGTTGCAACCACGGTCCTTGATTGTCGAGTATCCAGCCTTTGCCGCGAGTCGCCGATGCGAGTTTGTATTGCTGCGCCCAATAGAATGCGTCCCAGTAGGGATCACCGGTCGACACGAAACTAGCGTGATAGTACTGGTGCCACCAATCGCGGTGCGTTTGCAACCAAACGTCTTGGTCAGCGGCCACCGCCGATCGAACGGCGCTGACTGCTTTGTCCATTGCAACTTTGTCTGGAAAACTATGTTGCACACTCAGCCACAACCACTGGGTGCCATCGATGTTTCGTTGTTGCCAAGCCACGGCGGTTTGTCCGCCCGCGTGCAGATTGTGCACAGCGGTTTGAACACCATCGGCCAGCTTTGATTGGACCGGAGCTGGGTTGGCGGGAATGCGAGGTGTTTTTGCTCTCTGCGCCCGAGGATTGGTTGCCGGCTGGGGCACATACGCCATCACCATCCCTTTAAGCTGGCCCGTTGCTTTGCAACCAAGCCGCATGACCGGTGCGTTTGCGTGCACCAGGGCGGTCCATTCGGCGTTGCCCGCCAAAGAGTCAAGTGTGCCGGTTGTTTCCGCGTTCCATAGTCCAAGTCGCGCGGTTCCGCCGGTCAGTTTCGCTGGAAACTGCATCTCAAGATGACCGATGAAGTGCCGTCCGCGATTGAGCGTCGCGACGTTCTTTTCACTTTGGTCATCCTGTTCAAAAGGGCGATGATCATGAGCGGCCGAACAACCCACGTCCCAGCGCAGACGGCGATTGTCGATCTGGTACATCATGGTGCCCTGTTCGCCATTGCCCAGAAACGGTGCTTCTTTCCAATTTCGCGGCAACTGGTCCCAGATCATGTCCTGTTGGGCCAAAGTGGTTTTCCAGTCGACATGGTCAGCTACCGGGACAGTAATCGGCAACGAAGTTTTAGTCGGAATCGAATTGCTCTCATCGGCTGCCGTCCAGGGACTGGATGATACGGCCAGAATGACGATCAAGATGGTAGGATGTGCGAACGACTGAAAATGCATGGCGGGTTTCGGGGTTCGTCGATCGAATCTTCACGGAGAATGGGCAAGTCACATTGTAGCTGTGGACTTGCAGGCGCCCACGTCGCTGACTGAGTGCGTTTCTGCGGAAATTCTGATGTGGCTGCTCGGTCAACTTTGCATGGTGTTGGTCGCCGTTCGTTCTTTTGTTTTCCAGAGTTGGATTGGTCTTTTACGATGATGCGTTTTATCTGTGGTGTTTTGCCCCTGTGGCTGATTCTTGGCAATGTGCTAGCGGCAGATGAATTGGCAGTGCAGCAACGGCAAGCAACGGCGCTGCGGCTGTCCAGAATGTTTGGCGACGGCATGGTTTTTCAACAACAATCCGACGCAGCGATTTGGGGCTGGACCAACGCTGGTTCAACGGTATCGGTGACTCCGTCGTGGTCGAATGAAACGTCTCAAGTCACGGCGGGAACCGATGGGAAATGGCAAACCAAAGTCAAGACTCCTCGAGCAGGCGGGCCGTTTCAGGTTCGCGTGAGCAACGGCAACGAAACGGTTGAACTCAAAGACGTGCTGGTGGGCGAAGTCTGGATCTGTTCGGGACAGTCCAACATGCAGTGGAAGATGCGTGGTTTTGGGCTAGAGCATTTTGCCGAGGACGTTGCCAAAGCGAAGCATCCACAGATCCGATTTTGCGACGTGCCGCAAGTCATTGCACTCAAAGGACGCGATGATGTTCAGGCAAAGTGGACCACGTGCAGTCCGCGGTCCGTATTGGCATTCAGCGCGGTCGGCTACTTCTTTGGATCGCGATTGCATCAAGAGCTTGATGTGCCGATCGGATTGATCTCGACCAGTTGGGGAGGATCGTCCGCGGAGGCTTGGGTGAGTCCCGAAGTTTTGAAGAACCAGTTTCCGGAATTCAATGAGTCATTCGAGATCAATGCAAAAACAGCGGATCAAGCTGGCGTTTCGTTCGGCCGAACCAACAAACCACCTAAAGGATTGAATCAGCGGAACCCAAGTGTTTTGTACAACAGCATGATACGGCCGCTGATTCCGTTTTCGTTACGCGGCGTCGTTTGGTACCAGGGAGAGTCGAATGTGAAGGAACCTGAGCAATATCGAACATTGTTTCCCGCAATGATTGACGATTGGCGAAATCGTTGGGGAGCGGGAGACTTTCCGTTTTACTTCGTGCAGATCGCACCCTTTGCGTATAAGCAGGAGCCCGTCAGCGCAGCGTTTCTACGGGAGGCTCAGATGATGACTTTGTCACAGCCGAACACTGGCATGGTCGTGACGATGGATATCGGCAACCCGACCAACATTCACCCCAGACAGAAAAAGCCAGTGGGCGATCGGCTTGCTCAAATGGCTTTGGCACGCGATTACGGACGCAACGACATTGTAGATTCCGGACCTTTGTTTCAGCGAGATGAAATCGAAGGAGCAACCATTCGGCTGCATTTCACGGACATTGGCGGCGGGTTGGCAACGCGTGACGACTTGGCTCTAAGCCATTTTACGATCGCAGCAGCGGACCGCAGATTCGTTCCCGCGAAGGCGATAATCGATGGAAACACGATCGTTGTTAGCAGCGAATCGATTGGAAAACCGGTTGCGGTTCGATATGCGTGGGGAAGCGGCGACACGCCCAACTTGTCCAATCGAGAAGGGCTGCCGGCATCCTCGTTTCGCACCGATGACTGGCCAATCAAATGATGCGCGGTGTTCGTTGCTGGGACGACAAAACCAAGCGAGCAATGCAATTGCGAACTTCGTACTACGGAATGATCGCTTGGGCGAGGTCGCTGCCAACGACGAAGTAACCAAGCGGCTGTGCGTCGCTGGTCTTTACTAGCCATACGTGGCCACGACTTGTCTTGTAAGGTTTGAACCAACCAGATTCAAGGATTCCATAGGAGTGTTCACTTGCATCGGCGTCGATGCGCACGATTTCGACGGGTTGCCCGCTCTTGTTATTGAAGAAGATGTCGAACGACTTGCCGGTTGGCGCCGCCAGCGGACGCGACTCTAAATCGGTCCGCCATTTCAGCTGCGGGAGTTTGCCCACGTCAGCTGGAATGAATTGGGCGAACGATTTTGGGGCGTGTTTTCGCAACGCTTCTTTTTGCTGAGTGTACTTCGCGTCCTCGGCGAGGTTCGTCCATTCGTACGGATCAGCTTGGATGTCGTACAGTTCTTCGTTGCCGTTGTCGTAGTGGATATAGCGAAATCGTTTTCCGCTGATGCCGTAGTTGTTTGGTGTTTGCAGGTGTGTCACCGCGGCATGGTCCCACTTGGCTTGCGGATCATCGAGCAGCGGCACCAAACTTGGCTCGGTCGAACCGTCCTTGGCTGGCAGGCCGGCGAGCTCGGTCAAAGTAGAATAGAGGCTGGCCAAGCTAACCGGTTCGTCGCAGCGCTGGCCGGGCTGAGTTCCCGCGGGAAGTCCGGTCGTTCCGCTGGGCACTTTCACGACCAGGGGCACACGGCTGCACGAACGCCACGCGGTGTACTTTTGCCAGTGTTGTTTTTCGCCAAGATGCCATCCGTGGTCGCTCCACAACATCACGATCGTGTTGTCGCTGTTCGGGCCCTGCTCCAGCGAATTCAGAACTCGACCGACCATTGCATCGGCAAACGCAATCGACGCCAGATAGCCTTGAATACCCTGCTTCCATTGCCCCTGTTCTTGGATGTGTTTGAAATAGCGATTCGGTCCAAGTGCTTTGCCGGCGGAGGGAAGATCATCCAAGTCGTTGGCGCGATAACCGGGTGGCAATTGGATTTCGTCCAACGGGAACAAATCAAAGTACTTCTGCGGGACAAACCATGGTTCGTGTGGACGGTAGATTCCGCAAGCCAGAAAGAACGGCTGGTCGTGTTGTTTGCGAAGTTGTTTTCCGATCCAGTCTGACACCAACCAGTCGCCGCCGAATTCCTCGTCGCTGACGTCCAGCCCGCCCCAATCGGTTTCGATGTATTGCCATTTTCCGCCGCGCGGCAAACTGACGGGCCGTTTCTCCGGATAGAGCGTGCGTGGAAACGGATTCTCGGTAAACCGTTTCGGGAAATATTGGTCCCACGAATCCCCATCGATAAAGTAGTGAAGGATCTTTCCCGATCCCGCTGACCAGTACCCGTGGCGAGAAAAATAGCGAGGGATCAATTCGGCAGTGGGCAGTATGTTTCTCATGCGTTGCCGATTGTCATACAGTCCCGATCGATAGCAGGGGATTCCCGTCATCACGGCTGTGCGCGAAGGATTGCAAGATGGCGACGAACAGTGCGCATTGGTGAACAGGACACCGCTGTCGGCCAGTCGGTCGATATTGGGAGTCCGTGCCTGGGGATGCCCTTGGAGACAGCCGACCCAGTCGTTGAGATCGTCTACGGAAATAAACAGCACGTTGGGGCGAGCAGTTTCATCGGCCATCGCTGGCCAAGCTGTGAGAACGCAAAGCAGAAGGGGCACGGACAACCAAGTACCGCGCAGAGTCATTGGCAAATGCATCATCAGTCGTTCCGAATTGAGAAGTGGTCATCACACGAAGGGATAAGACGACTCGCTAGAGTTTTTCGTAATCGGGAGCGTCGTACATTTTTCGCAGTCGATGGTACTCGGCGGTTAATGCTGCGCGGGTATCCTCGTAGACCGGGTCCGCATGAACACTTTGCATCTCTTGCGGGTCCGTTTTTAAGTCGAACAGATTCCATTGGTCGGCTTGCGGAAAGTAGATCAATTTGTGCCGGTCGGTACGGACGCCAAAGTGCTGTGGCACGGCGTGTTCGCCTAGTTCGTAGTAGGCGTAGTAGAGTGATTCTCGCCAATCGTTCGTATTGCCCGTTAGCAAGGGAACCAGGGATCGGCCTTGAACTGCCGAAGGGATTTCTACCTGAGCTGCCTCCAGAAACGTCGGTGCGTAGTCAATGTTCTGAATCAGTTCGCGTGGTTGCGAGCCAGCATCGATGACACCAGGCCAGCGGATGATAAACGGCATGCGAAACGATTCTTCGAACATCCAACGTTTGTCGTACCAACCGTGTTCGCCCAAAAAGAAACCCTGGTCGGACGAGTAGATCACGATGGTGTTGTCCGCCAAACCATGGTCGTCCACGTACTTCAGCATACGGCCGACGCTCTCATCGACGGCTTTGACCGTACTGAGATAATTTCGCATGTAGCGACGGTATTTCCAACGAACGACGTCGCGGTGCTTGAGTTTTCCCGCTCTGAAGTCCGCCAGAAACTCTTTGTTCTTGGGGCCGAAGTGGGCGTCCCAGTCTTTGCGTTGATCCGCATTCATGCGGTTGTACTCGGGAGTGCCATAGCGATCCGGCGCGGGGAGTTTGACGTCGCCCCGTTCGTCTTTGCGGATCTTGACGTCGTAGGCCCAGTCAAAATGACGATCGATCTCCATTTCGTTTTTTGCGAGCAGATCGGACCGATTGGAGTAATCGTCAAACAGTGTGTCCGGCTCGGGAATATCGACATCATCGAAATCGCCAAGGTGTCGCAGCGCGGGTGAAAATGTTCGATGCGGCGCTTTGTGTTGACACATGAGAAAGAACGGTTTGTCGGCGTCGCGTGATTCCAACCAAGCGACGGCTTTGTCAGTGGTGAGGTCCGTCGCGTAACCATCGAACCGTTTCCGCTGACCATCCATCTGCAAAAAATCGGGGTTGTAGTAGCTTCCTTGGCCAGGCAGGATTTCCCAGTGATCGAATCCAACGGGATCGGATTTTAAGTGCCACTTTCCGATCACGGCCGTGGTGTATCCGCTTGCCTTGAGTTCTTTGGCAACGGTCCATTGCTTGGCATCGAAACTGTTACCGTTGCGCATGAAGCCGTTTGCGTGACTGTGCTTGCCCGTCAGAATCGTTGCCCGCGAAGGCCCGCAGATTGAATTGGCACAAAACGAATTGCGGAACACCGCGCCTTCGTGGGCAATGCGATCGATGTTGGGAGTCGGAGCGACCTTTGCAAGGGACCCGCCGTACGCCGAAATTGATTTGACTGCGTGGTCGTCCGAGAACAGAAACAGGATGTTGGGCCGGTCGGCAGCATAGGAGTTCCCGAGCTGTGTAGAGAGAAGGACGAGCAAAAACAATGCTGGACGTGGCACATTCATCGGCGATGGATCCCTTGGTTCGTAAACGTATCAGTCACTCGACTGGTTCCATTAGTCTGTTGCATCACGAACGACCTGGCAACTCGCCTAACGCCGATGATCACTGCGGCAGTTGGTAGCGACGCGTCCTCGCCCAAAAGGTTTGAGGGCATCGATTTGGTGGGCGAGCCGCGTGGAAACCAAATACAATGTTGGGACTGTACATGCCCAAGTTGAATCGCACGTACGCAGCGATCCAGGACCAAAATAGCTGTTCGGCCCGATCGTCGCGGAACCGTAGTCTGTCGTTGAACGAATATTTATTAATTAGGAAAGAATAGACGCGATGAAGTATCCCCTGACGCTGTTAGCTCTTTTACTTTTTGCAAGCGATGTGGCGGCCGAACGATCGGTGAACTCGCCACCAAACATCGTCGTCATCTTTGCCGACGACCTTGGCTACGGCGATGTAAGTTGCTACGGAGCGACAAAAATCTCAACTCCCAACATCGATCGACTCGCAAGGGAAGGAATGAGATTCACGGATGCTCATTCGGCGGCTTCGCTGTGTTCGCCCTCACGCTACGGTTTGCTAACGGGGCGGTCTCCTTGGCGATTGCACAAGAAGGGCAACGGATTCCGCCTTCGGCCTGGCCAAATGACAATGGCGGCGTTTCTAAAGGAATGTGGCTATCGATCCGCGGCCGTTGGAAAATGGCATCTGGGCTACAGCAAGGACTGGAACACCTTACCTATCACAGGACCGCTGGAAGTCGGATTTGATTACCACTTTGGCGTTCCGCAAAATCACAACGATTCGACCAGAGCCTTCATCGAGAATCACGACTTGGTGGGCCGCGAACCAGGCAAAAAGTATCGCATCGTCAAAGGCCGTGACTTTCCCGAGGGGCTGGCACGACCGCGCATCGAGGATCAAGTCGACAGCACTTTGACGGACAAAGCTGTGGGATTCATTCGTCGCAATGTGGAGCAACCTTTTTTTCTGTACTTCACGCCCTGTGCTCCGCACACCCATGTCACACCGACTTCCGCTCTGCGTGGTTCCAGCAAGGCAGGTCTGTACGGCGATCATGTGCAGGAACTTGATTCGCACGTCGGAACCATTCTCAGTACGATCGATGAACTCGGATTGTCGGACGACACGCTCGTGATATTTACAAGCGACAATGGTTCGACGCCTAAGGATTTCAGGGGCACGCAAGGAGTTCGGTTGAATTTGGCCGACGATTCTGGTGACATTCGCAAGAAGTTTAAGACCGCCAAAGCAGACGCGATGAAACTTGGGCATGTGACCAACGGTCCCTGGCGTGATGGCAAAGGCTATGCATACGAGGGAGGTCACCGCGTGCCCTTCATTGCTCGATGGCCAAATCGAATCGCGGCCGAGACATCATCCGATTGCACGACAAGTCTGACTGATCTGTTTGCGACTGCCGCCGAAGTCGTCCATCACGAACTGCCGAAAGATGTCGCCGAAGATTCGTTCAGTTTGCTGCCTGTGTTGCTGGGCAAGAAAGAGCGGATTGCCGGACGTGAAACGGTGTTCATTCTGGGGAACGGAAAAGACAGTGCTGTTGCGGTCTGCAATCGAAAATGGAAACTGATCCTTCGCTACGGCGCTGACCAAGAGCAAGGGCATGAGCTCTACGATCTTTCCAATGACCCTGGCGAGTTGACTGACTTGGCCGATAGGCATCCCGAAGTGGTAACGAGGTTGGCCGCCGATTTTGAGAAAGCCGAAGCAGCTGGCCGCACCCGCCCTTAGCGATTTGGTCATACGTTGATCGGGATGCAAACAGTGACTTGGCAATGATCGTCAGCCAAGGTGACCAAGAAGCTGCGGGAGGACGTCAATTTTTCTCCGCATGTCGTTCGCGTGCGACGAGATATCGCTACGATGAGCGAATGATCGAAAATCAAATTCCGCTGATCGCTGATCCACGCAAACTGTTGCTGGAGATGGCACGCTGTCGGCAGCTTTCCGAGGTGCTGTCGCTAATCGTGGCGACGATGGCAGATTCGCCCGCCGTCGCGCTGGCAAGGATTTGGCTGATCAAGCCGGGCGAAGGCTGCGGGACCTGTCCGCGACAGTCGGAGTGCCCCGATCGAACCAACTGCCTGCATTTGGTCGCTAGTGCAGGAACGTCTTTGGCCGATCCCGGTGACGATCTGTCCCGTTTGGACGGGAATTTTCGGCGGTTTCCAATCGGGGTTCGCAAAGTCGGACGCATCGCTGCGACAGGGCAGGCAATGGAGGTTCCTAGTATCGAAGGCGAACCGGATTGGCTGGTCCGCCCCGAGTGGGCCAAGGCCGAGGGGATCCGCAGCTTCGCCGGTCAGCCGCTCGTTCACCAAGGCCAGGTGCTTGGCGTTCTGTCGATTTTTGCACGCACAACGATGGGTGACGACTGCACTCAGTGGCTGCGTATGATCGCTGATCACGCAGCGGGCGCATTGGCAAACGCGACGGCATGGGAGCAAATCGAAACACTTAAACGTCGTCTGGAATTGGAGAACGATTACCTGCAGGACGAAGTGCGCCAACAGAAAGCGTTTGGTGACATCATTGGAGACAGTTCCGCGATTCGAAAAGTGGGCGAACAGATCGACTTAGTGGCTCCCACCAACTCCACGATTTTGGTGACCGGCGAAAGCGGCACCGGCAAAGAGCTTGTCGCTCGTGAAGTGCATCGACGTTCGAATCGCAGTGACAAACCCTTGATCAAAGTTAACTGTGCCGCGATCCCACGAGAGCTTTACGACAGCGAGTTCTTTGGGCACAGCAAAGGCAGTTTTACGGGAGCGGTCCAAGATCGCATCGGGCGATTTGAGCTAGCCGACGGTGGCACTTTATTCCTGGATGAAATTGGCGAGATACCACTTGATCTTCAAAGCAAGTTGCTAAGAGTTTTGCAAGAAGGTGAACTTGTTCGTGTGGGTGAACAAGCGACACGCAAGGTAGACGTGCGGATCATCGCGGCGACCAATCGTGATCTGAAAGCAGAAAGCGATGCGGGGCGATTCCGCGCCGATCTTTATTACCGACTGAGCGTTTTCCCCATCGAATTGCCGCCGCTCTCCAAACGCAGAGACGACATTCCGCTATTAGCAAAACACCTGCTTTCTCATTTGGCGCGACGACTGGGAAAACCCCTGCCGAAATTGACATTGGCAAACGTCAAAGAACTGCAAGCCCACGATTGGCCCGGCAACATCCGCGAACTACAACACGTTCTGGAGAGAGCCTTCATTCTTGCTCGATCGAATCGTTTGCATTTTGAGTTGCCGTCTGCATCGACTGCAAACGCACCAGAGGTCCAAGTTCCACTCGGTTCGGACAACGCCGAAATTCTGACAGCTGCGGAACTGAAAGCTCTGGAAGCACAGAACATTCGCCGTGCGCTTAACCAGTCAGGTGGCAAAGTCTACGGAGCCGGCGGCGCAGCGGAATTGATGCAGATGAAGCCGACCACTCTGGCTTCTCGAATGAAGAGTCTTGGCATCTCGATGAAGTGATTGCCAAGCGCGCAATGGCTGTCCAGTCGAGTCAAATCTCTTTCAGGATAACCGAACACGAAAACTCGGGGTTGCAGCACGGGTTCTCGTGCAGCACGAAATGTCGTGACGCGCGGATTCTTCGATCGATTCGCGTAAGGCCTTTAACAGAAAGTAGTTAGGGGATTGCTGGGAGCTTTGGCACGGTTGGTGCATAGAGCTGCTCCGATCAACAAGATTGCTTGTTGAGAGAAACTTTCACCAACCCAAGTTACTGGAGCCTGATTATGTCACGCATCGAAACCGTCGATCCTTCTACCGCCACTGGCCGCGCCAAAGAACTTCTGGATGGCATTAAAGTCAAGTTGGGAGTGACACCCAACATGATGCGAGCGATGGCAAATTCCCCGTCCGTTTTGGGGGCGTATTTGCAGTTCAGTGGTGCACTGGCTGATGGCGATTTGAGCACCAAGACCCGAGAGCGGATTTCGCTAACGGTCGCTCAAGAGAACTTATGTGATTACTGCCTTGGAGCTCACTCCGCGATCGGCAAATCGGTCGGACTGAGTGCGGATCAGATTCGCGACGCTCGACATGCTGCAGCGGACGATCCCAAGTCCGACGCAATTTTGAAGTTCGCTTCTAAGGTGGTCACGAAACGCGGTCGCGTTTCTGACGCCGATCTCTCTGTGCTAAAAGCTGCCGGCGTAAGCGATGGGGAGATTGCCGAAATTGTTGCCAACACTGCGCTGAACTTGTTCACCAACTATTTCAATCATGTTTCAGAAGTGGAAGTTGATTTTCCTGCTGCTGAATCTCTTGAACCCGTCGCTGACTCCGCATGCTCATCATGCCAAGCGTGATCGTCAAGTTTCGCCAGTCACGCTCTGACTGACAGGCGTTCGTTTCGAATGCCGATTCTGAAACCCTTCTTTCCAACAGTTCTCAGCTGACCCATCCCAACCCAAAGAACGAAAATGAAAACTCTAACCACCTTCGCCGCGACAATCGTAGTCGCGGCCATAGTACCGACCGCGGCGTTTGCAAATGGTCTGACGCAGAATCCCAGCAAGACGCATGTGCCGGTCTATCACCGCACAATCGAAATCGAAGGCCTGGACATTTTTTACCGCGAAGCGGGGGCAAAAAATGCTCCCACCATTCTGTTGCTGCATGGCTTTCCGACGTCGTCGCATATGTTCCGCGACCTGATCCCCTTGCTGGCCGACAAATTTCACGTTGTCGCTCCCGACTACCCTGGCTATGGAAACAGTTCGATGCCATCGGTGGATGAGTACGATTACACGTTCGACAATCTTGCTGGTGTGGTTGAGAAGTTTACCGAGAAAGTGGGGCTCAAGAAGTACAGCCTGTACTTGATGGACTACGGTGCTCCGATTGGTTTCCGGCTAGCCACAAAACACCCTGAGCGTATCGAATCGTTGATTATCCAAAATGGAAACGCTTACGACGAAGGGATCGACAACGATTTTTGGGAACCGATCAAGGAGTACTGGAAAGATCGCAAAGCGGTCAACAAGGGATTGGACAATCCGTTTTGGATCAATGTCAAAAAGGCGCACAACAACGATAACCTTGCCGTCGAAAGCGCTCTCGCATTTTTAGTCACCCTGGATGCAACGAAATGGCAATACACCAACGGTGTCCGCGACGTCAAAACGATCAGCCCCGACGCGTGGGACCACGTTCAGAGTCGATTGGACCGTGCTGGCAACGGATCGATTCAGCTGCAAATGCTGTACGACTACGGAAGCAATCCTCCGTTGTATCCCGATTGGCAAGCTTACTTTCGCAAACACCAACCGCGGACGCTGATCGTGTGGGGAAAAAATGATCAGATATTCCCTGCCGACGGAGCATATCCCTACCGACGCGACCTGGAGCATACCGAGCTGCATTTGTTGGACACCGGCCATTTTGCTCTCGAAGAGGACGGTGCCCAGATTGCGGATCACATTCGTCGCTTCCTAAGCGTAACGAATTAGATCCTCTCGCAACCCGGCGACTTGTTTGCGCCGACGACGACAGCGTGGGGCGGGTTAGGACGTCCTTCATCAAGCAGAGCCTCGATCGTGCGACGCGCATCCGGGGCCTGCTAGGGAATTGTGACAGCGATGGAAGCAGCCTACCGCGTTGGGGGGGAGTGGTTTTCGCTGCAAGCAGCTCGCGGATCGAACTCGTGAATGCCTTTCTTGATGGCAGATTCGCTGATAAAATCGATCGACGCCAATCTGCAACATTCAAGGTAAATCCTGCGAACATGGCTGACGTAAATCCTGCTAATTGGGTCGATGATTACGGCGACTACCTTTTTCGGTACGCCAAGTCGCGGCTGCGCGACCCTGGGGCTGCTGAAGAGGTGGTGCAAGAGACCTTCTTAGCTGGTGTCCGATATTCGCGGCAGTACTCGGGAAGCGGTTCGGAGCGGGGTTGGTTGATGGGTATCTTGAAACGCAAGATAGTCGATCACATCCGAGCGCGAGCCAAACACAACCAGGAACTCGTTTACGAAGACGAGCATGATCCTTCGGAACAGCTGTTCGATGCTGCAGGCAACTGGAAGCCCGGCGCTATCAACTGGTCGCCTCCGCCCGATCAGGAAATCGAAATGCAGGAACTGCAGTTCGTCGTTCAGGGGTGCTTAGAAACGCTGCCAGAGAATCAGGCGGCAGTTTTTGTTCTCAGTGCAATGGAAGAAATGGACACCGACGAGGTTTGCCGCGAACTGGACATCACACCGTCGAACATGTGGGTGCGAATTCATCGCGCTCGTGTTGGGCTGGCAAAGTGCGTCAGTGCCAAATGGCAGGTTGACCAGAACATCGGCACCAACGAGGTCAAGCAACATGCCAAATGACAAAGCGATCAGTCACCTGATCTCGCAATCGATGCGACGCAAATTGGACGATGAAGAATCCGCAAGAGTGGACAGTCATCTCCGCGAGAGTGAAGAGGCCCGGAAATTTGCCGAACTGTCTGCGCTGATTCAGACGTCAGTGTCCGGAACGTCTCTGGTCGAATCAAGTGGCGATCAAAACGGGCTTTCTCAGGAAGCGAAGGCAAGACTGAAGGAGTCGATTCGCGGAGCGGTTCAGCAGAAAGCGAGTCTTTCTCAAGCGGATTCGGCCGGTAGCATTTCTGCTAGCGACTCCGGTAGCGGACGTCTGCATGATCCTCAGCTCGCTGAAACGTCTCCGGTGCAAAAAGAGGTTGGGCAGTCCTTGTACCAGGGCCATGAAAATCGGCAAGCCGCGGCCAGTTTTCGACTTGTTCGCCCAATCGCCGAAGGCGGGCTCGGAAAGGTTTGGTTGGCCCAAGACGAGAAACTTGGCCGGGCCGTTGCGATCAAGCAGCTAAAGTCTCAGTCGCTCGAGTCTCCGCAAGCATGGCAGCGGTTTCATCGGGAAGCTGAGATCACCGGCCATCTTGAGCACCCCAATGTTGTGCCGCTGTATTTCTATGGCGTGGACCGACAATCGGGCGAGCCGTTTTACGCAATGCGTTTCGTCGGCAAGCGTACGTTGTCCGATGCAATCGAAGAACACCATGATCGGGTGGAAGCGGACGAGGAATGCTGCGTCAGTGTCCATCGGCTGTTGTCGATTTTTCAAGACATCTGCCAGGCGATTGCGTATGCCCATTCACGAGGTGTCGTTCATCGCGACTTAAAGCCAGACAATGTCGTGCTGGATAATTTTGGACAAGTGATTGTGATTGACTGGGGCTTGGCCAAAGTCCTGGAGGACGGGGAACTGGCGACGAAGCTGACCTCCGATGCTTTGCTCAGTGAATCCGACTTGCTGCAAACGATGCAGGGGGAGGCGATCGGCACACCGTTGTATATGTCTCCAGAACAGGCGGCTGGCGAACTCAACAAGATCGATCATCGCACGGATGTGTACGGTTTAGGTGCGATTCTGTTTTCGATTTTGACCGGCAAGGCTCCGCATGAAAAAAGCGTTGTCGGAACGCCGCCCGACTACAGTTCCGATTTGAATTCTGTCTTGAAGATTATCGCCGCGTCGGATCCGCCGACCGCCAGCGACTATGGAAAGTCGGTACCACGAAAGCTGGAAAACATCTGCGTCAAGGCAATGGCTCGCAAGCAACACATGCGTTTTGATTCGGCGGTGGATTTGGCATCTGCAGTCGAGAGCTGGATGGCAGGCCAAAGCGGCAAACAAGCAGCGTACGATGCGCTACGTATGGAAGGTCGCGAGTTGCGAGCCGACATGCAGGCGACTGTCCGCGACATGGCACGCAATATTCGTTTTGCTGCCGGGATGCCTTCGATTGAGGGATTGATGAAAGCAGAGTCTGACGAAGACAAACAAGTTTGGCGAAAACGATTGGCGACGGTGTTCCAGGGCTTACTCAAAGCGACCCCCTACTTTCGCAGCTTTGTTTACATCGCAGTCGGTGACGGTCAGTTCACCGAACAGGTTCGCGCTGAACGGCATAGCAGCGATATGTCCACGATTCGCGTGGTTCCGCGCAGCCACCTTCGATCGGGCCAGATTAGCGAATTTGTTCAACGTGTCGCCGATGAAATGCCGGAAGAGGTGTATACGTCTGTCGTCATCGATCCTTACGGCGATTCGCAAGAGGGATGCGCGACAGATCTGCGTTTGGTTTCGGGAGTACCTGTCTACGATTCCGAAACAGAAGACGTCTCTGGCTGCGTGATGATCGAATGCGAAATCAACCAGTTGCTGCGCGATCAGCTTAGTCGGGGCAGCAGTGCGGCCGAAGTGGTCGTGGCTTGCAATGCGACCAACCGCGTCTTACTCCAGTCGCGATCGGGCCAGATCATTGACACCGGCCAAATCGAGACGGTAGAGCAAATCGCCGACCACTTTTTGACAGCCGTCGAAACTTTGCAAACAGAAGCCGATTTTATTGACGGCCAAGATTCTGCGATTTTTGGTGCTACGCTTTGGTTCGTCCCAAACGAACGCGGCATTAGTTATTTGCTAAGACGCAAATAGTCCTGGGGCAGTGCGGGGCGATCGGACGCCCGCTAAACCGCTTCTCGTATCTGTTACCTTGTACCGAATACATTGCCGCCGAATGGCCGAATGCCTGCGGAATGTCTACCGAGCTTATTTGACACTCACGAGTTCGACGATGAAGTGAAGGGTCGAGTGAGGCGGAATGGAGCCTGGCGAGCCTCTTTCGCCGTAGCCCAGACGGGAGGGCACCCACAATTCGATCATCCCGCCTTCGCCAACCAACTGCATGCCTTCCGTCCAACCGGCGATGACATTTCGCAGCGGAAAGGTAGTCGGTTCACCTCGTTCGTACGAGCTGTCAAAAACGGTCCCACTGTTGAGCCATCCGCGATAGTGAACGCTAACCGTGCTGTCAGCCGTTGGCTTTTTGCGATCGGACTTTCGCAGAACCCGATACCTCAATCCTGACGCAGTCTTCAAGAATTCTGGTGCAATCGCCGCATCCATCGGCCCCGTTCCGTCTTGAAATTCCGGCTTGTCGACAAACGAAAGGGTGGTTGGTTCCGCGGGCATGGTATCTGGAATCGCTGGATCCGAAGCAATCGGTGCACTAGTCGGGGCCGTGGAGCGACACCCCACCGCAAGCGACAGCAGGCACAAAAGACACCATGGCGACCATTTCTTCATTTCCACTTCAACGCTCCCGTCTCGTAACCATTCAAAACGTTCGTCGGAAGTGAACCATGCCTTCCTACATTCGGCTGGGAGACTAGCGAAAATCGAAAAATCAGGAAAGTCCGTTATTCACATGTCGATGCGGTTGCAGATACCGCTGGTGGAAAGCAGCCACACCGGCCAGCACCAATCGGCCAGCACCAATCGGCCAGCACCGATTGGTCTGGTAACAATGTCGGTTAGGGCCACTGCCGCTCATGCCGCGACCGCTTAAACTCGGTCGTTCAACAATGGACCGAGCTTAGATACAGAGGATTCTTAGAGATGAACGTCATTGTCGATTTGTGCGTTGTCCCGATGGGCGTGGGAGTTTCGGTGGGCAAGTACGTCGCGGAGTGCCAGAACGTGTTGCGGGAAGCTGGATTGGAACACCAGCTTCATGCCTACGGCACCAATATTGAGGGCGACTGGGACGAAGTGTTCGCTGCCATCAAACTTTGCCACGAACGAGTTCACGCGATGGGGGCTCCGCGGATCACTACCAGCATCAAAGTCGGGACTCGTACCGACCGTCCACAATCCATGCAAGACAAAATCAACAGCGTGGCTGATCAGAAGAATTCGTAGATGTAGGAGCCTGGCCTGGTGAAACGGATGTCGACCGAGTCAACGTGCGAAGCGACGCGCATTTGGCAGCACCTAGTTGACGCTGGAAATCCATTTGCAGGGTATTTTAAAATTCTTGAACCGTTGGCCGAACGACGATTTCGTTGACGTCCACCTCTGCTGGCTGCGAAATGGCGTAGGCAATCGCGTTTGAGATCGCTGATGGTGCGATCGCCATTTTGTAACGTTCGTCGATGGCTTGAGAACTCGCTTCATCCGAACTCCCCAGTTTCAGTTCGGTGTCGATCAACCCGGGCAGGATCGTCGTGGTGCGAATGGTTCCGCCAATTTCCTGCCGCAGACCTTCACTGAGCGCACTGACGGCAAACTTGGTCGCACTGTAGACGGCACCTCCAGGTGCCACCTTCAGGCCCGCGACCGAACTGATGTTGATAAAGTGCCCGGAGCCCTGACTCTGAAACACCGGCAAGGCCGAAGCGATGCCGTACAACACTCCTTTGACATTAATGTCGATCATGCGATCCCACTCGTTAACCTTCAGTGCGCTCATCGGGGCGATCGCCATCAGCCCTGCGTTGTTGATCATCACGTCGATGCGGCCAAAGACTTCCACGGCCTTGTCGACCAGCGCTTTGACTTGGTCCGCTTGGGTCACGTCGGTCGCGAGTGCGTCTGCTTTACCACCGCTTTTGCGAATATCGGCCACGATGGATTCAAGCTTGTCCACACGCCGAGCACCCAGGACTACTGCGGCGCCTTGGGATGCTAGATGTCGCGCGGCGTCTTCCCCTAAACCACTGCTGGCACCTGTGATGACAACGACTTTTTCTGCGATGTTCGTGCTCATGTTTGGCTTCCTAATTGTGCTGTGATTGCTGAGCTAGAGTTTGCCTGGACGCTGTTTCAGTTTTCTTTTGAATCGTTTCGTTCGGAATCGATCGCATCGTCGCAAGACTGATTGGACGTCTTGCGAAAATGGAGGCTCCACCCAAAGTGCCGCCATCTGAGATTGACCAATTAGTTCTGCGGGCGAACGCATGCAGGCGTGATGCAGTTGCACCACGGCAAGCTATTTTCGCGTTTGATTCCTTGGGCCAGTCTGGTCAGCCCTTCGAGGTGTTGGTCACCATAGATTCCCAACTGCCCTGGAAACCCTTAGCCGATGGTCTGGACGCGAGCGGCGCAGGTCATCGTTAGTCCGAATCCACCCTTCGCCCGCATGGTCAACCAGTGATATTCGTCGTCGGGCAACGTGCCGTCTTGATGACTTTGCGAATTCGTCAGAGGAGCCAGCATGAAGCGGTTCTTCATGTTAATGCTGCTGCTAAACACCAGTGTTTCAAGTAAGTCGTTCATCTAGGAATTCCTATTTCCGTTTTGCATCCCTCCGCTAGAGGAATATGTTGTTTTTCTAGTTTGCAATGAGTCGCGTGAACAGATCGCGACTGCGCTTGATCACGACTGAGTGTTGCGTGCTCATTTTTCTAGTTAGCTATTGGCAACGCGGATGACGAGCTTACCGGAATTTTCGCCTTCCAATAGTCCGATGAATGCGCCTGGCGCGTTTTCCAGACTGTCTACAATGTCTTCATGGACTTTGATTTGTCCTTCTTTGACCCACTGTGACATCTCCGTCGCAAACTCGCCGAAACGATGTTGGTAGTCGTCAAAGATGATGAAGCCTTGCATCTTGATTCGTTTGATAAGTATTGTCTTCATCAGCAATGACAGACGATCAGGGCCTGGCGGCAACTCGGTATCGTTGTAATGGGCGATCAGTCCGCACAGAGGGATTCGTGCTTTGGTATTAAGTAGCGGAAGCACACCGTCAAACACTTTGCCGCCCACGTTTTCGTAATAGACGTCGATCCCTGCTGAACATGCTGCGGACAGTTGATCAGCGAAGTCGTCGGCGCGGTGATCGATGCATACATCAAAGCCAAGCTCATCGACAGCGATGCGACATTTGGTTTCACCGCCTGCGACTCCGACGACGCGGCATCCTTTAAGCTTTGCGATCTGCCCAACGACCGAACCGACTGCTCCGGTAGCGCCAGCCACGACAACGGTCTCGCCAGATTTTGTCTGGCCGATGTCCAGCAGTCCCATGTACGCAGTGAAACCTGGCATTCCCAGCACGCCCAGAGCCAACGAGGGACGTTCCATTTCGGAATCTAGCTGCACCAGTCCTGTGCCATCGGAGACCGCGTAGTCCTGCCATCCACTGAAGCTGAGAACTAAGTCGCCGACGGAGTACTTCGCGTGGTTCGATTGCTCCACGCGACAAACTGTTCCACCAACCATGACGTCATCGATTGCAACCGGTTCAGCATACGATGGCCCATCGCTCATTCGACCTCGCATGTAGGGATCAAGCGAAAGATACAAAGTACGCAGCAGTACCTCACCATCACCCGGTTCAGGAATATTCGTTTCCTGCAATCGAAAGTCATCGGGTTTCGGCGCACCATGCGGACGTGAGTTCAATAAGATTTGTCGATTGCTTTGTTTCGTTTGGGCCATGTCTCTATTTCCTTGTTTGAATCAGTTTTATAATTGGATTCTGTGTCAACGGATGCGAGGCTTACTTTGCGTTGACACCTTTGATAATTGTCACGAGGTCTAGCAAATCGTGCGCTACATAGTCGGGTTTGGAAGCGTTGGGATACAGCGTCTTTCCAGGGCGTGCGATGAACGCCGTTTGTAGTCCGACGTTTTTAGCACCCGCCAAATCCCACGCATGGGCGGCAACCATCAGCGCGTCGCCAGCGTTGACGTTCAGATCATCCAGAACCACACGGTAAGTGTCAGGATGAGGCTTGAACTTCTTAACACTGTCGACGCTATACCGTTTTTCAAACAAGCCGGTCAGTCCTGCGTTCCTAAATTGCGTTTCGACTCCCACGTCGGATGAATTAGTCAAACTGACGATTCGGAAACCGTCTGCTTTCAATTTTTTCAGCGCATCGACAACATCCGGATGGGGAGGCAACGATCGAAGAGGCGTCACGATCGCAGCTTTTGCTTCGTCGTAGTCGAGTTTGATGCCTTGCGTTTCGGCGACCATCATCAGCGCCGCAGTACCGATCTCACCAAAGCTGTGGTACTGATCGCTTAGTGTTTCCACCAGCGAGTAATGCAACATCGTCGAAAACCACAGCGGCAACAGGTCTTCTCGCCCTTGAAGAGCTTTGCCAACCGATGTCTTTAGCGGAGCAAGATCGAGCAACGTTTCGTTGACATCAAAAATGATCACTTGCGGTCGTGGAAGTGATGGATGTTGCATCGGTTTGTCCATGATTTGCACTTCTTGCGAATTGACGGCAGTGATGGAGCCTAGCAGAAGAGCGAAAACGATTATTAATGTCGAAGTTGACTTGTTCATCAGTACTGCTTTGAGAGATTTGCTCGTGCATGCCAACCGCCAGCATTCCAGGAACGGTGGAAATAAGTTGCCCCATTCACTACGTCACGACTACGCAGGGGATACTTCCATGTCGGATTCGACGACGTTCTCGGCAAAACTTTGATAGGCGGCTCCCACTTGTTCGGCCATCGGATCAGGCCAGACGTGGAAGAGTCCTTCGGCGATTGCGTCGAAGATCGCGGTTGCGACCAGCGATGGCGAAGCAGCCATGTCGCCGAAACCCGCTTCTTGTCCCATGTCGGTTTGAATGGGGCCTGGGTGAACACTGACAACATGAGTGCCTTGTTCCTTCAATGAATCCCGCAGTCCCTGTGTGATGGCGTAGCTGGCTGCCTTTGAAGCGCAGTACGTGGCCATGTTTGCGAACGTTTTCACCGACGCAACACTGTTCAGTTGAGCAAACGCACCGCCACCGTTGGCCTTCAACACTGGTGCGAATGCTTGTGCGATTCGCATCAATCCATACACGTTCACGTTCATTTCAAACTGCAGTGCTTCGATCGATCCATCATCTAAGGCGGACTTCTTCTTCAACACGCCAGCATTGTTGATAACAACATGAACGTCCGCAGCGGTTTCCGCCGCAGCCGCAATCGAAGCAGGGTCGTCCAGATCAATGCGAACCGGGACGACTCGATCACCGTGTTCTGCAACGAGCGTTCTAGCCGAATCAACATTTCGCACAGCGGAGTAGACCTTTGCTGCCCCACGCTTTAGTGCCTCTTCTAGAATTACTTTGCCGATGCCACGATTTGCACCGGTCACCAATACGGTCTTGTCTTTCACATCAAATGTCATCTGCTAATCCTTGAAATGGATGTGCTTGTGGTGCCACGTTTGTGGCGGTCGATAAAGGGGGGGACGAGGAGCTCAGGCTTGACTTACGGAAAATCGCGGGAAACATCACTGTTTGCTGCGATTAACTTGCTGGCTGTGCTTCCGCACTCCACTCGTTCTTGGCGAATGCCTTGTCCAGCGGAGTTTCAGCGACGTGGTTGGTGTAGTTGGACAGAACCTTGAAAGCAGTGCCCACGACAACATCTAAAACGGTCTGCTTTGTGTACCCAGCAGCCAACAACGCTTCGATGTCGCTGTCATCCGGCCATCCACGACTGAGATTGACTTTTTCGGCGTACACCCGCAGTGCTTCCAATTTTGGATCGGCGATCGGAGTGCCGTTTCGCAGCGAAGTGATCACATCCTCGGCTACTTTTGCACCTTGCATGATCGATGTGTGAGCAGCCATGCAATATTCGCAACCATTCAGTCGGTTGTTGGTCATCGCGACGATTTGTTGCTCCGTCACATTCAGGCTTGATCTGCCAAAAATGTCCGCAACCGTTTTGTAGGCCTCTAGCAGTGCGGGCGACTCCGCCATGACGGCGTGCAGATTGGGCGCCATTCCGTAATCTTTCTTGCTGCCTTCCAGAAGCGGTTTGCTCGCGGCGGGGGCTGATTCGATCGAGTGCAATTGAAAGTTAGTCATCTTGGTTCTCCATTGTGCGACGACGGAACCTGTCGTCGCGGGTTCGGAATGAGCGACGTATGTCACTCGTTTGATGGGTGGGAGACGAGCATTCCGCGTTAGCCTTACAGAACAATCCGAGTTATATTGAGAAAAGGCCATTTGGTCGTCGAAGACGCCAGAATCGATTCGAAACGAAGCGTCTTATTGCCAGATGCGGACGTCGTTTTCGTCGAACGTCGCTCTATCTGCATCAGGAGTGCGATCTACGAACGCCACTCTCGCTTGGCGATTCGGAGAACGGCGGACGCCAAGCCCCACCGCAGGGGCGGTCGGCAGAAGATCGCAAAAGAAAAGCGAAACCCGCTTGATCAGGATCGGAAAATAAAGCCCGTTCTCGTCCGGAATCATCAAGCATTCGTCGACTCAATCGAACTGGCCAATCTAGTGTGCGAATTGCGCCGCTTGGCAGAAGGATGCAGCGCGTCTGCGAAGCAACAGCAAGCTTGCGTGGGAGCCCGAATCTGCGCTAGCGATACTTGCGTTCGGATTTCACTGGCCGCAGCTGCCACACACCGTGCGGATTGTGGAACAGATTCCCTGGTGGAAACTCCGTGCACTCTGCTTTGGTAATCGTGTAACGCGGTGACCGATCATCGATCGCAAAGGTTTCGTCGTCGCTCATCTCCGGTGACTCGCTGATCAGATACAACAGAAACGTATCCAGTAGCGTGGCCGCCGTTTCGGGCATGACGTCCGCTTCAAGTGTCGCGTCGGGAAGTCCAAGGTTGTGCATTCCGCAGGAGTAGAACGAACCTGCGCTGCCGACGTAGGTCACGAAGGCACGCATCAGCGCGGGAGGCGAACCGTCTTGCGTCAGTTCTCTCCACCGCTGAGCCGAGTGCGCGATTCCGGTCGATTCAATCTTGACGGCGATGCCGCCGCAATCCAGGAGTGCCGCAGCAAAACGCATCAGTGTTTTTGCAGAATCCGGCGAATTGCTTGGGCCGCTGACATAGAGCGCATTGCTATGGTCACCGATCGCAGCCAAGTCGTCGTCGCTAATTTTCCCGCATCCGGCCAGCGTGTAAGCCGCCAGTAGATCGGGGGCGCGGTCATAGACTTCCAGTTTGCAGACTTCTTTGCTTTCGACGTGCGACATCAGGGCTCCGACGAAAAGGTATCCGCCGCTGTTGGTCGCGATCGAATTCACAATCGCGGTGTGGTCCGCCCAGTTCCCGGGGACACCGATGACGAGTTTTGATTCTGCTGACACAAGAGATCCTGGCGAAATACCGAACAAATGCTGCAAGGGAACACGTCAAAAACGCGCCCGCGACGACTCACGAAGCGGCTGCAATAGACTAGATTCGTCTTCGATGGCCAAGGTTAGCAATCGCAAAGGACTGAAACGCAGTGACCTGAGTGCCGATTCGATTAGCGATCGATTGATCGCGTTTGCCAAATGGCTAGTCGATCTTGTGATTCGACCGCTCAGGGCGTTTGTCGCTAACGAGGGAGCATGATCGCGTCAGGTCTGAAGCCATGGCTGGATGATCCGAGAGGCGATAGGAAGCGTTTCCATCTGCGCTAGTTCGGATCAGCACTACAAGGGGCTCGGGCATGGACCAGCGTCTGGTCGATGCATTCCTAAGAGTCATCGCCTGAGAAGAAACTCACGTTTCAGCTATTTCGTAAGTTCGACATACGTGTTGACTTCTTTCTGGTTTTCACGCGTCTCTCGGTTGCTGAGTTCAGGATGATCTGACTCGCCAAACTGACAGTACTTTACATCACGAAAACCAATGTGTTTGGCCACCGTGACTAGTTCTTCGCGTGAGAAAAAGTGAAAGTGCCCAAGATCGTCATACGCAATCTGTCTTGCCGTCACGGCCGTTTCGTAGTCGGCTGTTTGGTAATGTTTGCGAAGGACGCCTTCTAATCCAGGGAAAGAAAGACGCAACGTGCCGTCAGCGGCGAGCGTACGGAATGCTTCGGCCAAAAATATCAGCGCGTCTGCTTGTGTCAGGTGTTCCAGAAAATCTTCACCGTACGCAAACTCGAAGCGATCACTCGGGAACGGGTGCCGCTGCGTGAGGTCGACTGTGAAGTATACGTATTGGTCGTCCGGTCGTCCCTTCAGTGCCTTTTTCTTGGACACCATGTCGACGTTCACCCAGTCGGACAGCAAGTTTTTGAAGCAGGCGTACTGAATTTTTTTGAGACCGTCTGCTTGCTCGCAAAAGTCATCGCCTTTGTAGAGTTTCAGCGTCCTGGGGCGGCGACTCAGTTGATAACCGAAGGAGGCGGCGATCGGATCGAGACCCCGGTGCAGGGTTTGTCTTAACGGATTCATCGAATGTCCAGCAACGAATAGCAGAGGAATGGGCGTATCGTGAAATGTACCTACCGATCACGAGCCTTCGTCGTCAATACCATTCCAGCTGTCTGAAGCGATTGCATCCTGCGCTACCGACCTTTCACTGCTGATTGGTCGTTTGCCGGATCTCTTGTTGTGGACTGAATGCAGTCGTTGGCTGAATCAATCAGCCGGTTGTGTCCTGGGGGATCAGAAACCCGAGATGATGCCCGGCGTGCATCCACATGAACTGTTGCCAGTCGTCGACCTTGAGTTCGTTCAGAAATGGGTAGTTCTGGATCGGTCCTTTGAAAGACGCCGCTCGCTCGATGGTGGCGATGCAGGTGTCGATGATCGCATCATCATCGGTGCCACCAGCCGTTTTGGGTTTCAGTCGGTCCAAGGTGGGACCGCTCGACATCTTTCGCGTTTTCAACATGCGATTGAAGATCCATTTTAAAACGGTCACCCGCAAAATCCACGGAAGGCGGAAACCAAAACCATCAATGCCTCCAGCCATCGTCGCCGTCAAATGTTCGCAGATTTGAGTCAGATTCCAGTTCTTTGTTTTTGAGTACTTGCGGGACCGAAGTCGCTGGATTTCCGCAACGACTTCGTCGCCGGTGTGGAAGTCAAGCGTGCGCCGTTTTGTGCTGGCCATGAATCGATATCCTGCGTCAGAGTTGCAAGGAGTGAATTGTCGCGATGAGGAGACAAGAGGGGCCATTGTATGACGCGACCCAGGCTCAGACACCGGTAACTACTCTGCGTGTCACTTTGCCGCACGATAGAGCATGCGAAAGCGTGTCCCCTGGTCGGCCTTTTCCGTGCCGGTTATCTAAACGGTGCCAGGTCAGCATGATCCAGACGGGGCCAAGCTAACGTGACACGTTCGCCCAAAGGTCTGTCGAATGTCTTGCGATCATCCGTAAGGCGAAATTTGTTAATCTCGAATCAAAACTAAACCAAGCACAGAGACATTCATGACGCGAACTCAGAAAGAGAGAATGCTTGCTGGTGATCTTTATGACGCAAGCGATGCAGAACTTGCCGAGGATCGAATGAGGACGCGTGAACTCTGTCATCAGCTCAACCAGAGTTTGCCAAGAGACGAGAGCATTCGTCGCGGAATCTTAAGCGATTTGTTTAGCCAGGGAGGTGAAACAGTTTGGCTTGAACCGCCGTTTCGTTGTGACTACGGCAACAACATCTCTCTCGGTAAGAACGTGTACTTCAATTTTGACTGTGTGATTCTGGACGTTTGCAAAGTCCAGCTTGGCGACAACGTATTCGTCGGCCCAGGAGTTCACATTTACACGGCGACGCATCCATTGGAAGCGATCCCTCGTCGTACGCAAGAGTTTGGCAAACCGGTCACGATTGGTAGCGATGTCTGGATTGGTGGAGGGGCGATCATCTGCCCGGGAGTGACGATCGGTGACCGCAGTGTGATCGGTGCCGGCAGCGTAGTTGCCAAAGACGTACCAGTCGGCGTCCTTGTCGCCGGCAATCCCGCCAAATTGGTTCGGCAAATCGAGTGAATTTCGCTGGCAGACAACCAGGGGTAACAGCCGCCTACGCACTCCAGTATTGAGGCTGATTGAGCACACGCGAGCATTGAATGGTTCCGTGGTTTTGAGCAATCGCTCCTTGGCGTAGCTCAATCACCATCCACGCGTCAGCGTACTGAGGTGGAATCACATGAGGGGCCTGAAAGCCGAGCTCACCTGCGGGCCGAAATCCGAAACGTCCGTAGTATTCGGGGTACCCCAATACGAAAACCAGTTCCACGCGAAGTGATTGCAACTCGCCAAGTCCATATCGGATCAGCTGCGATCCGATTCCTCGCCGTTGCATCGACGCATCGACAGCGACGGGCGAGAGTATCATTGCCGATACGTCGGTCGCGTTCAGCTCGATCGACACGGTCGTTAAAAGAACATGTCCCACCACCGCTTGGTCCATCTCTGCGACGAGTGACACAATGGGCTGGGCCGTTGTGTCCGCGAAAAGGTCATCGACAAGCTGGGCGATCTCGTTTCCTTGGTTGTCGCTGAAGGCCGATCGGTGCACGCTGGCGATCGCATCACGGTCCGTCGCCTCAGTCGAACGAAATCGTAGCTGGTCGCTCATGAATGAAGTGCCAGCAATACAAGCACACAAGATCCGTCGTCGATCACGTTGATGCCTGCTTGGCGTGCGGCATTGCTGGCTTCTAAGTCTTCAGCGCCGGGCTGCATCCAGATGTTCTTCACACCGGCTTCAATCGCATCGGCAACGATTTGGCGAGTGACTTGTGGTGGCGTAATGATCGAAAGTGATTCAGGGACAAATGGCAGGTCCGCAATTTGCGGATACGCTTGGTGCCCATCGATTTCTTCGGTGACCGGGTTCAGTGGATAGGTGTCGCGCCCCGATGCAAGCAAGGCCTTAAACACCTTGTAGCCGTACTTGTGGGGGCGTGCCGATGCGCCGGCAACGGCGTACAAATCGGCGGCCAAAAATGTTTTTGTGTTGTTCATCTGATTCAAACTGGGGGATGGTGGTTCGGTGCGACATGGTCCGTCGCGAGCAATCGGAACGCTATTGGGTTAGGAGAGCGGCAATTACTTGAGCATAGACGCGGTGGGCAAAGTCGTTCGGGTGATTGACTCCGTTTCCAGTTAGGTCCGAGTCCTTTTTGCGTTTCAGAAACTCAGTCCAGACGCTTGTCATGTCTGCAATCGCAATTCCTGGGCGGCAGAGCGAAGCCAATTGATCGCGGTACTCGGGGAATACGTCATGTTTCAGTCGCACCCAGTCGCGATTGCCCAACATTGATGCGACCAGCACAAACTCCGCTTGAGGAAGTTCGTCGCGAGTTGCTTTGATGATGGCGGCCGTATTATCGCCGAACTCTTTGGCCGACCGACTGGCCGAATCGTTCATCCCGAAGGCCAAGATAACCAAATCAGGAGCATGCGAGACGACTTGCGGAACCATCGTCATGCCCCAGGGAGTTGATTTTCCGCCTACCGACAGGTTCGTCAGTTTGATCTTCGCGCGAGTTTGTTTTTCCAGATGCTCTGCCAGCAAGTCTTGATAAGCGGGTTGAAACGGTGCGCCGTCGCCCCAGCCCGACGCGTTGCAGCCGGTCGAGATACTATCACCGAGCACAACGATTGAGAGGTCTTTGCGTTGTTGCAGCTTTGAGATCGTGACGGGAAGCTTCGCGGGATCAAATGTCGGCATGGAAACCGGCCAAGCGTCATCCGCTTTTCGATAAGTCACGGAGGTTTGCAGTTGATGATATTCCAACTGAGCGCCGAACAGAATTTCGCCCTTCCCATCGCGGTGAGTTAACTTGTGTCGTTGTGAATTGTCAGGACGACGCAGTTGTGACGCCAAGGTGGTCACGATGCGCGATCCGTTGGGGATCACTAACTGGTTGGTGCCGGCGACAAAACGATAGTCACGACCTTGCCTATAAGTCGTCTGGCCAGACGAACTTTGCACCGAAACAATTTCGCTGATTGGAAACAGCACTGAACCTTTGGCTGGCTGCGTCTCATCGTCTCGCAGGAACAGGACAGGCTCGCTTTGCACAACGTCTGTCTGCCAGAACGGCTGGAGTAGCGCAGGCGAATAGGCCCAACGCTGCTGAGCGATCTTGCAGCTCAACCAAGAATAGATTGTTGCACCAAGCTGTTTGTAACCATTCCGGTTGGGGTGCACAGCGTTGTTCGTAGGATATCCGTCAATGGGATCAATGTTCAGCTGCGTAGGAACAACCGTGAGTTGCGGATCTGATTTTGCATCGACAAACTGTAGCTGCCGTTGGACCAAGCGATGCTGAATTCGTTTCCATCCCCAGCGACTATACCGATCTTGGTAGTTCGCCACGAAGGCCTCTTCACGAGCGTTTGGAGGAGTCGTCAAGCAAAAACCAATATGTGCCTTGGGCGCCGCTTGCCGAATTGAGCCCAGCAATTGATCGGCGTAAACCAGCATTTTGTCAATTTTCGCGTCGACACCCGTTGCATCGTCTGCCGGAGCGCTGAAGCAGTCGTTGATTCCTAATAAGATGACCACGTAGTCGGGGAGGTGGCCGTTGCACTGCTGATCAAAGTAGCGGTGCATGTCCAATTGGGGTTTTGAGTCCTTGTCGAGAAAAACAAACGGACTGCTTCTGACCTTTTTTCCATCCGGCCGCGGTTCATATTTGGAAACAAAATTGTTCCACGTCCATCCGCCGTAACCTTCATGTCGGACACCTTTCGCAGCAGAAGCCGGTTTGTGCGTACCAAGCATCTCGATTTTGACGTTGCTATGCTCCGCAAACAAGCGTGCAATCTCGTTGGGATACGCCGATCCATGCGTCAAACTATCGCCGATGATCAATAGACGAATCGGATCTGTGGCGTCTTTGGCAGTACTGCTGGACGCGTTTTTCGGAGCACTACCGTGAGCCGTGCCAACCACTTTGATCTCGCTTGATGCTGACGCAACCAGTTTGCCATCGATCCCAGAGATTTGAACGCGAATCGGATGAGTGCCGATGTCCTTGTTTCTGGGCGTAGCCGACCAATTTCCTGGCAGCGTCTGCCCGATATCGCAGACGACCTCGAAGCGAAATTTGCTCAGGTCTTGCGATAGAACAATGTTGTCAAAATATACGTTGGTCGGCACGTCGGTCGAAGCGAAAATCGTCGGCGGAAGCGTGAGCTCCAACGCGTGGGTGGGCTGTTGAGCACGGGCAGTAGCGCAGCTGAAGAACAGCAAAACGACAAGCCAGTGTGTTCGTATCATGTTGAAACTCGAGGATGAAATTCGGTCCGCGGATCGCCTATGCCAAGTTTACCTTATCAGCAGCGGAGCAGTTCGCGCCGCAAGACTAGACGCAAGGATCCGTGACGCCCCAGCGTTTAGAATTTTGTAGCGACGCTCGCTAGTTAGACTGCCTGGTCATCATCTCTTTTCATTTCATACGCGTCTGCGACAATGCCGCAAAGTTAATGACACGCCCGAGTGACCGATCCTATGACTGATTTTCCGAACTGCCCTCAATGCGATGGCGAATTTACCTATGCAGATGGACCGCTGTTCGTTTGTCCAAGCTGCGCCCACGAGTGGTCGCCTTCGGATGAGGCTGCTGCGGCTGAAGAAGACGCGACCCGAGATGCCAACGGAAACTTGTTGGAGAATGGCGATGCGGTGATCGTGGTCAAGGACCTGAAGTTCAACGGCGGTGTGGTCAAAGGCGGTACGAAAGTGAAGAACATCCGCATCGTAGACGGCGATCACGACATCGATTGCAAGATCGACGGGATCGGGGCGATGTCGCTGAAATCCGAATTCGTCAAGAAAGCCTAATTGCTACGCTGACAGCCGATGTACAGCGAGGCAATGCTTCATTGTCCTGCGTCGACAGCGTTCAATCGCAGGGCGTAGTTGGAGATTGCCAGGCGAAGCCGCTGGATTCGGTGAAAGAAGGCGTCGTGGCGACTCCGATCTTTTACCTGGGCAACGGTCGCACAACCCACGCAGCAACCGGATAAGTTCTCTCAGTCAGCTTTGCTGTTGAGTTCAATGCCGCTGCCTGATCCCGGTCCCAGGGTGATGTGCCCGCTCGCGTCGACCGCTACTCCAGTCGCGATGTCTTCGGATAGGAGGACGGCTCCGTCAAGATCTGCGTAGTCGAGCAAGGGCAGCAACTGCGCAGCGCCGGAAATGCCGACGGAGCTTTCGACCATGCAGCCGACCATCGTCTTTAAGCCCAGTTCACGCGCTTGACGCAACATTTTGACGCCCGGGGTCAGCCCGCCACACTTGCAGAGTTTGACGTTGACGCCATGAAACAATCCGGCGCACTTGGCGACGTCCGATTCAACCAGGCAATTTTCGTCAGCGATGATCGGCAGCGCGGATTCTTGGAGAACCCGCTGGTGTTGATCGGTCGCTGAATCCGCAGGCAGCGGTTGCTCAATAAACTCAACGCCAAGCTCTTTTAACTGATGCGAATAAGAAATCGTTTCGTCCACCGTCCAGCCGCAATTGGCGTCCACTCGAAAAGTCGCTGTGGTCGCTTCTCTCAATGCACGAATGATTTCGACGTCTTGCTTGGATCCGAGCTTGATTTTGTAGATGTTCCAATCCGGACGGGACTTCAGCTTGGCAATCATCTTGTCGATTGAGTCGATACCAATGGTGTAGCTTGAATCGGGGATATTCTCCCAAGCCAATCCAAGCGTCTCAAAGGTTGGCTTCTGTTTCAGTTTGCCGAATAGGTCGTACGCGGCCAAATCGATTGCTGACAACGCGAAAGAATCGTTACGCAAAATCGGCTGCAACTCTTGCCACAACTGTTGCGGGCGACCGAACTGGAAAGCTTCGATTGTTTCGCGGCACTCCAGCACAGAGTTGGACATCGATTCCAACGTATGACCGTAATACGAATTTGCGGTCGCTTCGCCGTAGCCACTCACTCCATCGTGTTGGAGTTCCACGACCAGTGATGGTTGCGTGCTGATGGATCCTCGCGAAATGGTAAACTCAAATTCCAAAGGCAGCTGATAGCGATGAAGTTTCAGTTTCATCTCAAAATCTCCGGGGTCGAAACTTGCGTGCCAGCGGCCGAGGCCAATACGCCGCCAAAATCGATACTGCCGTCGCGAGAGCCAAGGCTAGCCAATCGTTCTGCGTCTCGATCCACGAGATGCGAAGCGAACAAGTTGAGTCGATTCATTGAGATCTTGGTTGCTGACTGATGAGTAAAAGTGAGAACGATGGTCAATCTTTGTCTGGTGGAAATTCGACGTACCGCCAGTACATGTCGATGATATCTATCAAGTTGAGAAAGTCCTCGCCTGCTTGCGACTTGACCATGTAGCCGGCAATCTGCTGGTCGTACGCAGCGACTTTGTCTCGGTCAGCGTCAGAGGTGGTGAGCACGAATACGATACAGCCTTTCAACACTGGATCACCACGCATCTCCTGTAGAAATTCGATGCCATTCATGCGTGGCATATTGAGGTCCAGCAGAATGATGAACGGTTGATCCAAAGGCACTTTTCCGGCTTCACCTCGCAGGTGCTGAAGAGCTTCGATCCCGTCTCTAGCGACAACGATTGGATTGGCAATTCGCTGATTGTGCATCGCCCGCATCACGGCTTCCGCGTCGATCTCATCGTCCTCGACGAGCAGAATGTTGACTGTTTTGTTTGGTGGCATGCGGTGGGACCTCGGTAGGATCTTCGAACGATAGGATCTCGGGGTGCATTATTCGGTTGACAAGGAATCGGTGATTCGATCGAGCTCGGCCAGGAACTGCCGTGTATTGAGCGGCTTTGCCATCGTCGCCTCGGCGCCTGCTTCGACTAGTTCCTTAATTTGCGTTTCGCTTAAATAGCCACTCACGACGATCGTGGGGATCGACGCGTTTCGTTTTTGCAATTCCTGCAGCAACTGCAGTCCAGAGAGACCACGGAGCCGAAAATCGACAATCAGACAATCAAGTTTGTCGAGCGACTTAGAATTTAACAAAGTTTCGGCCGAGTCGAACTCTTCGACTTCATATTCACGAAGACTTTTCAGCAGGGCTCGGGTCGAAAGCCGAACAATGGTTTCGTCGTCGACGATCGCAATGCGTTTTTTCGTCATGACATTGGCAGCTCAAAACGAAAGATTGAACCTGGGTGATGTTCCGGCACAGCGACGGAGATCCGCCCGCCGTGATTGTCTAATATTCGGGCGCAAATCGCCAGTCCCATGCCAAGTCCGTCGCTCTTCGTCGTCTTGAATGCGGTAAAAACCGCTCCAGCATCCAGTTGTAATCCCGATCCATGATCGGTGATCTCCACGACGATCATATCATCCGTTGCTGACGTGGCAGCAACGATCAGACGATCCGGCTGGGGAGTATCTTCGAGCGCGTCAAATGCATTTCGCAGCAAGTTGATAATGACTTGACGAATTTGAGTTCGATTTCCCAAAGCTTCTAGGCGGCCTGAAGACAATTCCTGCTGGACCGTGACCATCCGTCGACGGCGTTCGTAGTCGACAAATTCAATCGTCGAGATGATCAATTCGTTAACGTCGAACGATTCGAACTGAACCGAGTCATCACGGATAAACTCGCGCAGTCTTCGCAGGACATCACCAGCGTGCGAATTCGCTTCATCCAATTTGCCCATCAACACCCCGCAAAGTTCGTGGTCGATGGTCGTCTGTTGTAGAGTGGCATCAAGAGCAGCGACCAAATTGGAAATGACCGATAGCGGCTGGCTGACTTCATGTGAGATCTCTGCGACCAATTCGCCCATCAGGGCCACTCGCGCTAGGTGCGCCAAGCTCTGTTCTTGTTCGCGCAACTCTTCGGAAAGACGTTCGCGTTCAGTTTGCTCAATTTCCAACTGCTGAAGAAGCCGTCCTCGTTCGACCGCAAACTTCAGAGCTTGGACTGCACGTTCATCAAGTTGGTTTTTGAGCAGATAATCTTGGGCACCCATCCGAATGATTTGGACAGCCAAATTGCGATCTTTCAATCCAGTCAGAATGACGATCGGAAGCCTGGGTGCCGTCTGGCGGATACGGAGGAACGAATCGACCCCGGAACTATCCGGCAAGCCAGGGTCAAGCAAGATCAGATCAAGCGAAGGATCTTTGGCACTCTCAATCGCATCGTTCAGTGTCGTGGCATGCTGCACCAACGTTTGCCGAGGCAGCGAACGCCGGACGGAATCCGCATCAATTTCATCGTCTTCGATCAACAAGATCGACATAGGGCTGTCAGTTGGCATCACGTTTGCCTGATGTGTCAGCGGGAAACGCTCGCCCACTGTCAGAGCGGACGTGCGTTATTGATTCAATCGCAAGTAACTACATTGGCCATGTGAAGCGAAAAACGGCTCCATGCCCCGGTTCGGACTGTAGGGTGACCGATCCGTCACGCAATTCTACTTCTTTTTTGACCAGCGCAAGCCCCATGCCACTGGCTTCGACTTCGTCCCGAGGACGCAGCGTGTGAAACATTCGAAACACGCGATCATGGTATTCTGCGGCAATCCCGGGACCATTGTCGGCAATAGAGAATTCGATAAACGAATCCACCGTCTTCGCAGAAACTGTCACGCACCCGTCCACACGGTCACCGTGCTTGATGGCATTGCCAATCAAATTACGAAACACCTGCTCCAGTGGCACGCGCTGCGTTTCAAAGACCGGCATGCTGCCTTCGCATTCGATTCGAAAATCCAACGGAGCGGCCAGGAGGTCGGCGACTTCTTCGATCAAATGTCGCGTGTCAACCGTTTCCTTTTCGGATGGCTGTCGACCAACGCGGGAATACGCAAGGAGATCGTCCAGCAATCGCTCCATTCTGACCACGCGACCGCGAAGTTTATCTAAATGCCGTTGGGCAACGGCGGGCAACGAATCTCCTGAGTCCGATGTGATCCATTTCGCTAAGTTGTCAATTCCTCGCAACGGTTGTTTCAAATCGTGTGACGCGATGTAGGCGAACTGCTCCAGATCTTCGTTGGCTCTCTCCAGTTCGTTTGCGTAGCGTCGCAAAATAGCAAGGTCGTCCAGCGGAGTCGCGGTTCCAATGATCTGTTGGACATTTCCATCGGGCGATCGCTTGAAAACACGGTTGGTGCTATAGACTTGACGGTAGTCGCCGCTGAGTTGCTTGATTCGACAGTCGAATTCAAAACGATCTTCATCGCTACCGGAACTAATCAAGCCAAAGTGATCCATCAAACGCAGATGATCGTCGGGATGAACGAGCGTTTCAAAAAGGTTGCTGCCCAGTTCCATCACTTGTTCGGCGGTGTAACCGAGCAGCGATTTGACATGCCGATTAACAAAAACGCTGGCCTTTTGCTGAATGTCAAATACGTAGAGCGTCATCGGCACCGCGTCGGCGATTTTCGTCAACACGTCGTGGTCCGCGTCGGTGACATCAGATGCAGTAAAGTAGATGGTTGATTCACCTTTCTGGGCAGGAGCACCATTCCAGTTGATCCATCGGTAGGCGCCATCTCTGTGCTGCATCCTACCCAGAAAACCGCGTACCGGTGTGCCGCTAAGCAATAATTTCATGCAGTCTTCGAACGCCCCCCGGTCGTCAGGATGCGTTAGATCCAGAAACTGTTTTTGCATCAGTTCTTCGATTGGATAGCCAAGCACGTCCACCCAATGCGAACTTAGACGATACCAAGTTACCTTTTCCAAATCGGCGATGCCGTAAAGCTGAATCCCCGCATTGAAAAAACTTTCCTTTTCAAAATCAGCTTGTTTCATCTCCGTAATATCGTAGATCGAGCCGACCATCTTGATTGGCTCTCCGTCATCGGTGTAGATCGAGTTCGAGCGAGCACGAACCCAGATGTAGGATTCGTTTTGGTGGCGGACGCGAAACTCAGCGACTAGCGGTTGCCGGTTAAGCAACGACCGTTGTACCGATGCCTCAAGACTGTCGCGGTCATCTGGGTGCAAGCGGTCTAGGAATGCTCTTGCTGTATTGGGAAACTGAGTGAGGTCGTCGCCTTCAAATCCAAGAAGCTTTCGATAGCCGGGAGCGTATTCGCACAAATCGGATCCAACGTCCCATGACCAGACTCCGTCGGTGGTCCCCAACAGTTCGACCATCGCCCGGCGATCCTCGTTGAGCCGCTCCAGCTTTTCTCTGGCTTCGACGCGATCGGAGATGTCTTGGATGAGTGCCAAAAAACCGAGTGGTTCGCCAGAGGAATTGGAGACCTTTGCTCCGATGGTTTCGCTCGTAAACGTCTCTCCATTGCTCCGCCTATAATCAACTTCGTAAGGTGCTAGGTGCGACGGGGCATAGGCATTGAATCGTTGATTGAGCTGGACGGAAAAGTCCTCCAATTTGCTGTACAGTTTTTCTGTCGACTGGCCAACGAGATCTTTTGCGTCGTAGCCGAACATATCAGCAAAAGCTGGATTCACACGGGTAATTCGACGCTCTATGTCGGCAGTAATCGCCGCCAGCGGAAGTGCGTCGAAAAACAATTGCAGCTCCGCCGTCCTTGTCTCTAGCAATTGCTGTCGGGCTAGTCGTGCCGTGATGTCACGAACGAACGTACAGAAAAATTCTTCATCATCAAATTCGATCATACTCGAGGAAATTTCGACCGGGATCAACGTGCCGTTCTTGCGTTGATGAATCGTCTGAAACAGATCCTTCTTCTGTTCATTGACTTGTGTTTTCCGCATCTCCAGGGCATCAAGCGACCGCATGTCTGGATCGATATCCGAGATTGTCATCGACTGTAATTCTTGTTGGGAATACTGAAGTCTTTCGCATGCCGCTTGGTTTGCATAAGCAATCGTGGTGTCCTGACGCACCCAAAAGATTGCCTCGTGCGATGTGTCCAATGCACGCTGTGCACGCTCCAGTGCGCGGGTGCGAAATCTATGGTCGGTGATGTCGCGGCTCGTTTCTAGGATAACGCTTGTTTGACCAATGGTGACGCGTTGCAGTCTGGTTGAAACCCAAACGGTCTCGCCCGACTTTGTCTGCTGCTTCAGTTCGCCTACCCAGTCCTGTCCATCAGATAACGATTCGGCAATCTCGTCGGAGGCAGCCCCGGTCGTTTGAAGCAACTGCGAGGGTGTTCGTCCTTTGGCTTCCTGACTGGAATACCCGTAGAGCTTTTCGGCACCTGAGTTCCATCTGAGGATCCCTTCAATGCTGGTCCAAGAAACGATGGCGTCACGGCTGGCGTCAATCAGCAGGTCACGTTGCTGCAGCTCAAAATTGGACTCTCGGATTTCTATTAGCTTTTCGACGTGCGACGCGAGGAGGGAAAGGGTTTTCAGCTTCCCTTGGTCGATGGTCATCACTTGATCACTGATTACGCACAGGGTGCCTATCGGCATCTTTTCAAGGGCGGTGACCAAAGGAACGCCCGCATAAAAGCGAATGTGTGGGGCACCATTGACCAACGGGTTATCGGCGAACCGCGGATCTAGTTGCGCATTCGTCACGACCAGGGGATCCTTCGGATTGTGGATCGCGTGGGCACAAAACGCTTGGCTACGCGGAGTCTCGCGACTATCGATACCGAAATTGGCTTTGAACCACTGACGGTCCTTGTCGACAAGGCTTATCAAACCAATTGGGGTCCCGCAGACTTCTGCCGCTAGACGTGCGATATCGTCATAGACCGCCTCGTGCGGGCTATCGAGAATATTGAGTTTGTTAAGGGCATGCAGCCGTTTCGACTCATTCTTAGGTGGGAGCGCTTCTGGCATGCGTTGCTTCTTCTTCGACTAAGTTCGGCAATCGAAAGGACGTCTGAAACGAATTCTGAAATTATCATACCCGTTTGACTGCCAAGAGATTGCTCCACGAACTGTTGCCAGCTCGCCATTTGGACATTCCGCCTCTTACCGTGATATTCTGGAGTCTCTGCTTCATTAAGACTTCGCGCGCGGATAGAGAATCTGCTGTGAGTATCCACGCAAACCAGTCGAGCGTGCGGAAACCCGAAGTCGCTTTACGCAAAGCTCGTCGCGGTGTCCACGCCGAGGCGATGGACAAGCGATCCTGTATCTATGCGATTGCGATGAATGCTAGACAGCAGTGTCGCTCTGTTTTGAATATCGACGGAGCATCACATAAAAAACTGGCGTTAGAAACAGCCCAAATAGCGTCACGCCGAGCATACCGCTGAAAACAGCTGTCCCCAGCACGCGTCGCATTTCGTAGCCTGCACCGGTCGCGACCAGCAATGGCACGACGCCCAAGATGAACGAAAATGCCGTCATCAGGATGGGGCGCAGACGTAGCCGACACGCTGAAACAGCCGCATCGAAACGATTCTTGCCAGCGTCCTCTTCTGCTTTGGCGAATTCGACGATCAAGATGGCATTCTTGCATGCCAAACCAATCAGGACGATGAACCCGATCTGCGTGAGCACGTTGTTGTCCATGTCGCGAAACCAGACACCGACGATGGCAAACAGCAGACACAGCGGCACAATTAAAACGATCGCCAACGGCAGGAGCCAGCTTTCGTACTGAGCCGCCAGGGCTAGGAAGACGAATAGAACCGCCAATGGGAACAAGAACACGATCGTGTTACCAGCTTGTTTCTCTTGATACGCAAGTTCCGTCCATTCGTAGCCAAAACCTGAAGGCAGGGTTTGATCCGCCAGCGATTCCATGGTCGACAGTGATTGACCTGTACTGAATCCGGGCGTGGTCGAACCGTTCAAATCAGCCGCCGGGAAAAGATTGAATCGTACCAATCGGTCGGGGCCAGCAGTTGTTTTCAGATTGACGACGGACCCGAGTGACACGCTGGCGCCGCGCGAACTGCGTGTGCGGAGTTTGGCAATGTCACTAGCGTCGTCGCGAAACTGCGGTTCCGCTTGAGCCGTCACACGGTAGGTTCTTCCCAAGAAATTAAAGTCATTGACGTACATCGATCCCAGGTAAATCTGCAACGCATCAAAAACGTTACTGACCGGTACATCAAGCATCTGCGCTTTGGTGCGATCAACATCGGCGTAAACCTGTGGCACGTTCATCCGCAAGTTTGTGAATACCTGCATCAGACCAGGCTGCGCGTTGGCCTGTGCCAACATGGAGTCGGCGACTTGACTGAGTGCCGCGGTTCCGGCACCGGAGCGATCTTGCACATACATTTTGAATCCTCCCCCGCGGCCGATACCGCGAATCGGAGGCGGCGGAATGATCAGAATCTGTGCTTCGTTGATTGCCGCGACTTCACGGCGCATGTCGGCCACGATTGCTTGAACACTGCGTCCTCGAGCCGCACGCTCTTTTGCGTCCTGAAGTGGTAAAAACGTAACCGCCGCGTTTGGTTTAATCGTAAACGTGGCACCAGATAGGCCCGCGATCCCGACAGCGTGCGCAACCCCATCGATCTCGCGTCCGATTTCAGCCACACGGCGCGTGACTCTGTCCGTGCGTGACAGAGACGCCCCGTCCGGCAGATTGATTGCGACAATGACGTAACCCTGGTCTTGATCGGGAATAAAGCCCGTCGGAACCATGTTAAAACTGAGAGCCGTACAAATCAGCAGCACGGCGTATATCAACATGGAGAGGCCAGTTTTTCGGACCAACCGCCCCACGACAGCAGCATACGCATTGCTGGCGAAATCAAACGAACGATTGAACAGGCGAAAGAAGGAGAACCGAGTCATGAATGCTGCAAGACGTGATTTCGGCTTTTCACCATGATCAGTTTGGCGTTTCGGCTTAAGCAGCAGAGCACATAAAGCGGGGCTAAGTGTGAGCGAGACAAACGTCGAAATGGCCGTCGAGATGGAGATCGTGAGCGCAAATTGTTGGTAGAACTGGCCACTGATTCCCGGGATAAAGACCGTTGGCACGAATACGGCGATCAACACCAAGGTTGTCGCGATCAGAGCCGAACCGACTTCGTCCATCGCCTTGTGCGCCGCAGCGCGCGGAGCGACACCTTCACCAATCAATCGTTCGACATTCTCAACGACCACGATTGCATCATCCACCACAATTCCGATCGCCAGAACGAGGCCGAATAGCGAAAGCGTGTTGAGTGTGACGCCTAGGAATTGCATGACCGCGAACGTGCCGATCAAAGAAATCGGGATGGCGATCACGGGAATGATCGTGGGACGCCAGCCGTGCAAAAACAAGAACACAGTCAGGACCACGAAGGCTGTCGTGATAAACAGTGTCTCGAAAACTTCGTTGATCGACTCTTCGACATAGTCGGTCGGGTTGTAAGCGATCTCGTATCCGATGCCCTGCGGAAAATCGCGGCTCATTTCGGACATGACCTCTTTGACTTTGGTTGCCGTGTCGACAGCGTTGGTCCCTGGACGTTGGTAGATCAATACTGCAATCGCGGATTTGCCATCCAAGTAGCTGAGCCGCGAATAGTCCTGAGCGCCCAATTCAACGCGAGCCACATCGCGAAGCCGGGTGACTCGCCCGTTGCTGCCTCGTTTGACAATGATATTGCCAAACTCATCTTCTTGAATCAGACGACCTTGCGTCGTGACGTTGAGTTGGAAATCACCAGTGTCACTGGTTGGCGGTTGGCCGATCACGCCGGCTGCGACCTGAACGTTTTGACCGCGGATCGCTTGGACGACTTCGCCGGCAGTCAAATCGACGTGTGTCATCTTTTCGGTGTCGAGCCAGATTCGCATTGCATATTCGTTGCCGCCCGCGATCCGAATTTCCCCGACACCATCAAGACGCATCAATGCATCGCGAACACGCAGAAAAGCGTAGTTGCTGATGTAGAGGTTGTCTCGGCTATCGTCTGGTGAGTTCAAGTGAACGACCATCAGCATGTCCGGGATCTGTTTGGTCGTCGTGACTCCGATCTGCCGCACCTGTTCGGGCAATCGGGATTCAGCAATCGCCACTCGGTTTTGAACCAACACCTGCGCGTCGTCCAAATCCGTTCCCAGTTTGAAAGTGACCGTCAACTGCATCGTGCCGTCGCTGCTGGACGACGACTCCATGTACAGCATGTCGTCGACTCCGTTCATCTCTTGTTCGATCGGTGTCGCGACCGTATCAGCAATGACTTGGGGAGTCGCACCTGGATAGCTGGCGCGCACTAACACGGTCGGCGGGGCAACGTTTGGATACTGCGACACCGGCAGCGTGTAATAAACGATTCCGCCGACTAACACGATCACAAAGGACAGTACTGCCGCGAAGATTGGGCGTTCGATAAAGAAATGAGGAAACTTCATGAATAAGTCCCTCCTTGGTTTCCGGCAGCTTGCGGAGGCAACACCCGAACAGAAGTCTCAGTTGCAGTGAAAACACTCCCTGAGGCCAAATGCACCATGTGCGAGAAAGCAAATCGTTCTTCAGGCACGTGACCAAGACATCCCATCACCGATTGGTTTGCCCAGCGAATCGGGTTGATTTGATTGGTGCTGCTCGCCGACTTTGGCAGCGGATCAGGGCCAGGCGAAATCCATTCTTCCTTGGGCACCGGTTGGTAATTGTCCGGCAATCCGTCTTCGATCGCTTCGATGGTGCCTTCCACGACGTTCACTTCCGCGTCGGGGCGTGACTGCAGCAAACCTTCGATGACCAGCGTTTCATCGCCGGTAAGTCCTTTGCGAATCACACGCAGTCCGTCCACGATCGGCCCCGTTTCAATCGGACGACGTTCAATTTTTCCGTCAACCACAACGTACACGTATTGAGACGATTGATCAGTTCCGACCGCTGAGTCGGGAATCAAAACCGCTTCATAGGAGGCGCTGCCAGGAATGCGGATTCGCGAGAACATGCCCGGCAACAACAATTGATCATCGTTTGAAAACACGCACCTGGCTCTCATGCTGGCGGTGTCGACGTCGAATCGGTTGTCAACAAAATCCATGTGCCCGCGATGCGGAAAACCGTCTTCATCGACCAATCCTAAGAACACCGGGTTTTTGGCAACGCGTGAACTTTCGCGTTCGCCCGATTGCGCCAAACGAACGTACTTTAAGACGTCTTGTTCGGTAGCGTCAAAGACACAGTAGATCGGGTGCATCGATGTAATCGTGGTCAGCAGAGACGACGAAGCCGTGCCACCGGCGATCAAGTTTCCTTCGGTGATCGCTTGGCGACTGATGCGTCCCGAAACGGGCGAGCGAATTTCGGTGTACTGTAGATTCAATTCGGCCGTTTCCATGCCGGCTCGAGCGATCGCGATTTCCGCTTGGGAAGTGGCGATGTCGGCTTGAGCCGATTGCACACTGGCTTTGACGCCTTCGATATCGGCCTTCGCTTGCAGGAGTTCCGCTTCGCGCTCGTCCAGTTCTTCTTGCGATCCCGCGTTCCGCTGGCTCAGTTGGCGTGCCCGGTTGTAACGGAGTTCCGCCAGATTGAGCTGAGCATCGGATTGCGACGAACGCGCTTTCGCCTCATCCAACTTCGCTTCGGCCTGTTTCAACCGCGATTCCGACTGCTGCAGCTTTGCTTTGGCGGCGTTTAGTTCCGCTTCGAAAGGGCGAGGGTCAATGATGAACAGCAAGTCCCCCTTTTCGATAACTTGTCCTTCGTCGAAATGCACCGATTGCAAGTAGCCACCGACTCGGGCGCGCACTTCAACCAAGTCGACTGCTTCGAGTCGCCCCGTGTAGGCATCCCATTCGACAATTTGTTTGACGACCGGTTTAGCAACCGTCACAGTTGGTGTCGGCATTTGCATCGGGCCCGACGGACCTTTGCCGCAACCAGCGACCAGCAAAATTGCCAGTGACGATGCCACGGCCATCGCCGTCGTAGGTATCGAACGTCCGCGCCGGTCCAAGTCTTGGTTGTCCGCTGTATTCTCGCTAGGGATGAATTGAAACCTCACGCGTTTGCCTCGCTCTTCTTTTCTGCTGTTGTTTTGGAACCAAAGACGCAATGGTCAATCGAAAAAGAACCGGCACCCGTCATCAGCAAAGATGCATAAACGAGCAAGTAGACCGCCGCTAGTTCTTTGGCTTTCCAAGGATCGTCCGCATGAACGATGAACAATGCCACGATCATGGTGAAGGCTAGCGGAATGGCTGCCAGCCGAGTTGCAAAACCAATGATTAACAGCAACGAGCAACCGACTTCTGCTGCGATGGCCATGATCAGGCTTAACTGGCTACCCACGCCGATCGGATCAGGGAACTTGTCCGCCATGACACTGAAACCATTGAGCTTGGTCAAGCCATGGACCAGCATCATGCCGCCAATGCCCACTCGCAACACGAGTAGCCCCGCCGAAATAGGTTTGTCTTTGTGACAGCACCACATGTTCTTATACCTGGAGTTAGGAATCACACTGCGAGATCGAATCACGCGTTTTTTCGAGCAGCCTGATCAACGCCTTGCGTTCGCTTTTGTTCAGTTTCTTCATCAGTCGCTGTTCCAGTTCCGCGAGCGGCTTCATCGTCTGATCGGCGAGCTTTTTGCCTTGCTTCGTGATGCTCACGTAGACGACGCGTCGATCTTCTGTGGAACGATTGCGTTCGACTAGTCCTTGCTTTTCTAGTTTGTCCACCAAGGAAGTGATTGCAGGGACGACCTGGATCATTCGCTCACCAATCTCGCCGCACGTTAGTGTACGATCAGCCACAATCAAGCTTCTTAAGACGTTGAACCGCGACAGAGTCAGCCCATGTTCGCGAAACAGCCTTGAGAGGCGATTGTCAATTTGGTCACCGGCGCGTAGAAGGTTGAGCAGGGTTTCTTGTTCGCTGGTAGCGAACGGTTCTGAACGTTTCAGTTCCTCATGCAGTTTCATTGCCTACCCATCCTTTTGCGAATACACCACTAGTAAATAGATTACTAGTGAAGTAAATGAGGGCAAGATGGTTGACGCCAATTTGCGGTGATTTGACCGATTGCGAAAATATCTTCGCACTATCCCAGAACCCGATCGGTTTTCGGGTGCCGGTGTCTCGCTGCATCAACGTCGATTTGACCGCTCCTCGACTCTGACAGCACTAGCCGCTGCGCACTTTGCGTTAACCATTGCACCCATCGAATCCGTCGCGCGACTCAAATTTGGCTACGTTGGTAAGTTCTGTTTCCAGATCGCTCGGAGCGCAGACGCATGCAACATCGATCGACCCGTCGTGTCAAGAGAGTCGCAAAAAGTCGGCCCTGCGAGCCGACGGCAAATCACCCGCACTTGGCTTTTGGGGCCGACCTAGCGGACGGCCAGCATCCTTAGTACCGGGCATCCATCTATCAGCATCCCTACAATCGATTTGCACAAGCACATTTGAACGCTCATGCGGTTTGTATCGCCGGCCTGGCAAAAGTCGCACCTCTTGCGAACTGAAAAAGATCTTGACGCGTTGTTTGGCGACGATTCTTTGCGCCCAATGTCGCCCACCTGCTACACTACAACGTTCCGCCGCCTGGCGTAGAGCCGTTCCAAACGCCATGTCATCGAGTCAGTTTCTATGAAACCAAACTTTCGTACCGTCGGTTTGCTTGCCAGTATTCTTGCTTGTGTCGCTCTGCTGGGGTTTGGGGTTAAGGAGTTCGCTGGCAAAAGCGACGTGAAAGGCACGTACGTGTTTTACACAGTTCAAAAGACAGATCTACCGATCGTGGTGACGGAACGGGGAAACTTAGAAAGCCAAGTCGAAACCACTATCGCGTGCCAAGTTGAGAACATTGGCGACCGTAGCAGCTCAGGAACGCAGATCATTTTCATCGTGCCGAATGGCAGCGCGGTCGAAAAAGACCAATTGCTTGTCGAATTTGATTCGGCCACTATTCGAGATCGGCTAGACGAGCAGACGCTCGCTTTTCAGCGTGCAACGTCGTCCAAGACTCAGGCGATCGCGAAGTACGAGAATCAGTTGTTGCAGAACCAAACCTCGTTGGCGGAAGCCAAGCTCCAAAAGGAACTCGCGGTCATCGAACTTGAGATGTACAAGGATGAACAAGACGGTACGGCAAAGTTGGCGAAGGAAGAGATTGATCGAAAAGTCGACGAATCCAAAAACGCAGCGAACGAGGCGCGTGCCACTCTCGAGCTCGCCGAAGTCGAGCGAGACGGAATGAAAGAGCTTTTCAAGTTGGGATACCGAGGCAAGAGTGACCTGGAACAAAGCCGCCTCAAGTATCTCCAGGCAGAAGACAAACTCGCTTCATCCCTCAACCAGATCAAGACGTTTCATGGCAACCGACGGAAACTTGATCGCTTTGAGCGATTGATGGAAGAGAAGCGATTGCAGGGTGCCGTCGACACTGCCGATCGAAGCATTCAGCAGGTGATCAACGACAACAAGTCGCTACTGGAACAGGCACTTGCCGCCAAGAATGAAGCCATCAACACAGAGACGAAAGAGAAAGAGCGTCTTGAGCGGATGCAAGCTCAACTTGTCAATTGCAAGATTTACGCTCCTCACAGCGGCATGGTTGTGTACAAACGCGAGCGTCGTGGGAATACGGAAATCATGGAAGGTGCCATGGTGCGTGAGCGACAAGACATTTTGACGCTTCCAGATCTTTCCAAAATGAAGGTCAAAACTCAGGTTCATGAAGCCGCGTTGGATCAGATACGTCCGGGGCTGCCAGCCTCGATTCGTGTCGATGCATTCCCTGATCGAACCTATCGCGGCGTTGTTGAAAAAGTCGGTGTTGTTCCCACGTCCAGCGGTGGGTGGTACGGCTCAGGTGGCGTGAAAACCTACGAGACCGAAGTTCGCTTGTTCGACGAAGTCGAAAGTCTGAAGCCCGGCATGACGGCAGTGGTCGATATGCACGTCGACCGTATCGAGGACATCTTGGCCGTCCCGGTACAGTCGATCATTCAAACCGATGGTGAGACATGGTGTTACATCGAAGGCGAAAATGGGGTGATTCGGAAACCGGTTCAGATCGGCCGGTCAAACGACAAATTCGTGCATGTCCAAGAGGGCATCGCTCCGGGTGACCTTGTCGTATTGAATTCGATGGATATTTACGAGCAACAAAACGATCAGCCGAAAGGGATTTCAGCTGATTCGGGCGCACCAGAGATGTCTGAATCGCTTGCCCAAGTCGGTTACGATACTGCAAAAGGTGACTTGACCGCTAATGCCGCAATGAAACAGGGCGGTGGCAAAGGTTCGGCAGCTCCAGTGAGCTCGCCGAAAAGACAAGTCAATGCTGCGGCACGCGCGAGTGCTAAATAACCATGTGGCGAGATACGATTCAGGTTGGCGTCAAGAATCTTTTGTTGCACAAACTGCGAAGCCTGCTGACCATGCTGGGTGTGATCTTGGGTGCCGGTTCGGTCATTGCCATGCTGGCGATTGGCGAAGGATCCAAACGTGAAGCCCTTGAGCAAATTCGGCTTCTCGGTGCCAACAATATCATCATTCGAAGTGTCAAGCCTGGGCAAGGCGGTGGCGGTGACGAGAGCTCGTCGGCGTCTCAACAAGCGACCAGCGCAATCCTGGAATATGGTCTCAAGTACCGAGATTTTGAACGTCTCAAAGCAACCATCCCCACCATCCTCAACGCGATGCCCATTGCGTTGGTGACGCAACCCGCATTTCATAATGGTCGCAACATACCCAATGCCAGGATTCTAGGTGTTACGCCGGATTACTTGGGCATCAAGAACGCCCAAATGCGGCACGGCCGTTTTATCTCGTCCCCGGATGGCCACAACCGTGCCAATGTTGCCGTTCTTGGTGCAGGCGCTGCCCAGCGTTTGTTCCAGTTCAAGGACCCACTGGGGCAGTCCATTCTGTTGGGCGAAGATGTTTATCGAGTGATCGGTGTGCTCTCTGGGCAAGGCAGCGGGAACGCGACGCCTGGTGCGGTAGGCCAACAGGATCTCAACGATGACATCTACATTCCTATCGCCTGCGCTCGAACTCGGTTTGGCGAAGTGCAAGGAATCAGCAGTGCAGGTACGCAGAGCTTTGAACGCACCGAATTAAACGAGATCACGCTTCAGGTAGCCGATCCGAAACAAGTCAGCCTGACTGCTGGAATGGTTCGAGTCTTGTTGGAGCAAACCCATCCCATCAAAGACGATTTTCGGATGGTCATTCCGCTCGAATTGCTCAAGCGTGCCGAAGAAGAGAAACGAATTTGGAATCTCGTACTGGGAAGCATCGCAGGGATCTCACTCCTGGTGGGCGGGATCGGCATCATGAACATCATGCTGGCCAGCGTCACCGAACGAACCCGCGAAATCGGGATCCGACGCGCGTTGGGCGCGAAACGTCGCGACATTACATTTCAGTTTCTAGTGGAGACTGTTTTGCTTTCATCCACTGGCGGCGTTTTGGGAGTGGTACTGGGTGTCACTATCCCGTGGGTTGTCAGCAATTTTTCAGACATTGAAACGATCGTTCAGTGGTGGTCCGTCGCACTTGCCTTCTTTATCTCGGTCGGTGTGGGAGTCATCTTCGGAGTGTACCCTGCTCGACGGGCGGCGATGATGGATCCGATCGAAGCGTTACGACACGAATAGAAAACGACTCATGCTTCGATCGATCATCCCACCATTTTGCCTAATCCTTGCCCTGCTGCTGGCAATCACAGGGTTTTCAATGCTGGCATTTGGTGCGCCGGAGCCAAGCGTGCCACTGCAGGCGGCACGCGCCCTCGGTGATGACCTGACGACATCGACACTGGAAGGCAACCTAAAACGGAAGCAGACTTCGCGAGTCGTCTTGATCACATCGATTTTTGTGGGGTCTGGCTTGATGACCTTCATCGCGTTTGCGTCGATGGGTAAGTCACCCCAAAAATAGGCTCAAGCCCTAGTACCCCTACAACCCGAACCTGACGTCGTCAGATTGCGCCGGGTCGTTGGGATTCTCCTGCTTGTCACGAGAGTGACGAACCGAACAGTCTTGTGAGTCGTTCCGTGTGTGTCCGATTGCACGGATTTGTCGAATGGACGTGATAGGCAAGGAGATTCCCTACGTGAATCGCAAATGGATCTTAGGATTATTGCTGATTTTGGCTGCTTGCGTGTGTGCGACTGGTTGTTCACGTGATCACTATCGGATCCGGGCGGACAATGATGCTTATTCTCGGATCCTTGAAAAGTCGCAATGCACACCTTGGGCCGTTCCCAGTGATCACAGCGTCTACCCCGCACCGGATTCCCGCTTGTACCAGCCGACTTGCGTAAACGATCCTCGCTTGCCGAGTCCATCGCCGCAACTGTACGCCTATGAGCTGCCCGAGCTACCAGAACACAAAGCATCACGGTTTATTCCGCGTCAATCAAGCTTTGAGGGAAAATCAAATATTACCCCAACCGGCGTGGGCGAACCCTCTTCTGCACCGCTAGGTCGGCCCCCGAAAAATGAAGGGCAAGACAAGAACGATCCAACGGGCGAGGGATTAGAGCTTACTGTTGCCAAAGTAAGTTACTCCAAGCCACCCGGAGCAGCCGCAGACTCAGCACCCAACGAGTTGCAGCCAGCAACGCAAACGGAACTGTTGCCAAAGCCGAAACCTGATCCGAATAAGTCATTCGAGGAATTGCTGCGCTCAGGACTCAAGAAGGATCAGGATTCCCAGAAAGGCCAGGATTCTCAAACTAGCTCTGATTCAAATGAAATGGCAGACACTGCCGAGCAAGACAACAAGGATCCGGACGAGGACAAAGAGGCCGACGAAGAAACCCAGGAAGTTCAGGCCAATCAGGTTCCCTTGCCGCGGTCTTACTGGGAAACGATTCCGATCGAATGCCTGTCGCGAATGTTTGAATTCAAAAGTGTGCGAGATGAGTACGCACGATCATTTGGCAGCCCTGTCAAAGAATCGCAACTCGACCCATCGCCGCGGCTCGCCCTCGAAGACATTATCTCGCTCACGTTGCTGAACAGTCGCGAGCTTCAGACGCAGAAAGAGGCGTTGTATCGAGTGGCACTGACGTTGACGTTACAGCGTTTCGCCTACCAGCTGAAACCGTCGGTCGGAAATAATGGCTCCAGTGCCGGTTACATTCACAATCGGTCCGGAGGAGAAGAGGTCAATACGCTGGGATTGCCAACCAATTTCCAGCTTGAAAAAATGCTCTACACCGGTGGCGACTTCATTGGACGTTTCGCAAACGACGTCCTGTTGACGTTCAACGGACCGCAAGGCTTTACAGCGGATGTAGGGTCAGAACTTCTTTTCAGCTTTTCGCAGAGCCTCCTGCAACGCGATGTTCAGCTAGAGAGCTTGACGCAAGCGGAACGAGACGTCGTGTACGCGGCACGTGATTTCACGCGTTTTCGAAAAGAACTTTTTGTTCAGCAGGCTTCTGACTATTACAGCTTGATTCGGCAGTTTCGTCAGATCGAAATCCAATGCCAAAACTACTTTACGCTTGCTCGCGAATTCAACCAACGATCCGTCGAAATTAAATACGGAATGGCGGCTAGGACGCAGTTGGACCAAGTCGAACAGCAAGTGATCAACGGACGCCAAAGTATTCTGTCATCCTGCACCAACCTTGAGAACGCGCTCGACAGTCTAAAAATTCGGATGGGTATTCCCACCGAACAGCCGCTCAATATTGATTTGTCCGAGCTGGACCTGCTCACGTTGCGGGACGAACTGGCCGTCAATGCGGAGTTAATTGAGCGAACACGAACACGCATTCGCCGTGAGATCAATGCCGAGTCAAGATCCGCTTTCGTAGTACTCGGTGGTGTTTCTCAGCTCGCCGAACAGATGGTCGATTCCATCCATTTGCGAGAAAAGCTAAGCGACCAGCCACTCGATTCGACCGACTTGGAGAATCGTCTGCTGGAATTGCGAATCGAGGCAGCAGATATCGACATTGCGGAAGACCGCAGTGTTTTGGATCAAGAGTTGGCCGACGAGGCACCGGATTCGACGAAAGTGATCCAGCGGCGGCGCGATGTTTCGCAAGAGTTACTGCGTAAGGTGCTTTGGCAAATTCGTCGCTTGGATCAAACCGGAAAAATCGATCAAGAGCAAGACGAAGATGATCAGTCGATTGATGGCCAACAAGCTGGCGGTAAACAACAAGCTGGCGATGAAAAGGGGCAAAGCGATCAGCAAGACGACAGCCAGTCGGAGGAAGTCACCGGATGGATCAATCTGTACGAAGCATTTGGCGATCGGCTGGTGGATCTCGAAGACAGCTTCTTAAACGCCATCTTCAAAGAACAATCCAGTGCAGGTTCCGATGTCAACGAAGTCCAGGATGCGGAATCACGCTTGATCCAAGCGGCATTGACCCTACAGGAGGACTTGCAGTCCTTTGCTGATCAACTTGACGAACGATTAGGACGGGTCGCGGCAACAGACGACGCTGGATTTGATGAGCGGGCGATTGAATTTGCGAATGAATTGATGAGGGAAAGCGAACGATTTCGAGATGGTGCGAGCGGGGGACTTGCTCCCATCGAGATTGCGATGGATGAAGCAATGATGACGGCTCTGGTTCAACGATTTGACTTGATGAACCAAAGAGGCTTTCTCGCCGACGACTGGCGGCAAATTAAGTACGCGGCCGACGATTTGAAGTCGATTCTTAATCTCACCGCGTCTCAGTCGATTCGCACTCGAAGCGGCGAAAACCAACCATTTGACTTCAACTTCGATGACAGCACAACTCGCGTGGGTGTGTCACTGGATCTTCCGTTTAATCGTCGTGCGCAACGTAATCAGTTTCGCGCTTCGCTGTTCAACTACCAGCGAACACTAAGAAACGTGATGCAGTTGGAAGACAACATCAAACTGGCAATCCGCCGAGACCTTCGATCTTTGAAACTGAACGGGCAACAGTATGCCAATGATATTGCTGGTGCTGCATTGGCGTCCGAGCGAGTTACGGGCACGGAGTTGGAAGTTCGCAGTGGGTTCGCGACGTCACGTGACTTTTTGGAATCGCAGCAAGCCTACGTACAGGCTATCAGCGGCGTTGCGTCCGACCACATCAACTATATCGTGGGGCGATTGCAACTGTTCTTGGATCTTGAATCATTGACGGTCGGAGACAACGGGTTTTGGGAACAGTTGTATGATGAACAGCATCAGCCTATGCCTCAGTATCAACTGCCCTCCTATGCACGACCAGGTTACGGAAGATTGCATGCGAATCTAAAGTACTCGAAACTGATCAATCGAATGCGTTGCGTACCCGATGGTGTTTCAGTGATCAATGCACCAGAGCGTGACCAAGCATTAGGCGACCAAGGCATGATTGAACAACGTCAGAGTTTAGATTCTCCGTTGTCAGCTGAGAGGGCTTCGGTGCAGAAGTGATTCTGGCGACTTTTTGGTAAACTTGAACGATGCACCATGCAACCTGCCAGCCTGCTCCACTTTCGCCTGGACGCAAACGCCTGTTTCGATTCGGTGCGATCCTATTGGGGTGTTTTGCGGTCGTCGTGATCGAAGGTTTACTTCGACTGGTGGGCGTTGCTCCGTTCGTTCCGCCTGCGGATCCCATGGTAGGCTTCAGCGATGTGCGGCCGCTGTTCAAGATCAATGCGACCGGTGACCGCTACGAAATTCCCCAGTCTAGGCAAGCGTTCTTTCAGCCCGATTCCTTTGATGCAACAAAGGATTCGAACGAATTCCGAGTCTTTTGTTTCGGTGGTTCGACCGTTCAAGGCCGACCGTATTCCATCGAAACCTCCTACACGGCTTGGTTAGAAATGTCACTGCGAGCCGCTGATGCGAGCAAGAAATGGCAAGTAATCAATTGCGGTGGTGTCTCCTATGCGAGCTACCGACTGGTACCGATCATGACGGAGACCCTGGATTACCAGCCAGACCTCTTTATTGTCTATACGGGCCACAATGAATTCTTGGAGTCGCGAAGCTATCCGGAGATCAAACGTCAGCCTCGCTGGCAGAGGAATCTGTTCAACACGGTCTCGCAATCGCGGATCTACGGTTTGATCAACCAGATGATGCCGGCCGATCCGCCCAGGAAGAAAATCAACTTGCAGAGCGAGGTCGATGCGTTGCTGGATTATCAAGGTGGCTTGGCGAAATACCATCGAGATGATGCGTGGCGAGATGGCGTGATTTACGAGTACGAACAGAATGTAAAACGTCTGATTGAGATCGCTCGCGAGAATCAGATCCCATTAATTCTGATCAACCCGGCTTCGAATTTGCGAGACACACCGCCGTTTAAGGTTGAATTGCCAGGTTCATTCACCCCCGCACAAAAAAAAGAGTTTCAGAGTCGATGGGACGCCGCAAAATCCGCACCCTGGGATAACCTTGGTGTCAAACTTGCCGCCGTTCAAACTGTATTGGAGCTGGACAACCGGCACGCCGAAGCTCACTTCTTGGCAGCAAAGGTCTACGAAGCTCTCGGGGATCTGTCTCACGCCAAACTGGCATATCTGCGTGCAAAAGACGAAGACATCTGTCCGCTGCGAATGTTGGAACCGATGTACGACTCTCTACAGTCCATTGCAAGCCAAACACGTACTGAATTGATTGACATCCGCGCCCAATTTGAAGCGGAGGCAGAGTATGGAATTCCGGGAGATGATCAATTTATCGATCACGTGCACCCGCACATCAGTGGACATCAAAAAATTGCCCTCGCGATTTTCGAGGCTCTCGTGAACCGAGAGGTGGTTTATCCTGGGAATAGGTGGCAGACCCGCCGAGATAAGCTCTACGCCGAACATTTCGATACTTTACCCGACAACTACTTTCCAGAAAGCGTCGAGCGGCTACGTGGACTCAAACGTTGGGCGGCCGGACGAGCCCTGCGTCTAAAACTGAGTGACCAATAGTGTGCTCGCCACTCGTGCCCATTCAAAGGCTAAGAGTACCGCAGAGACGGAGAACATGTCTGGTAGACAACGCTGTATCAAACCATCCTGCATCCATCTTGAACTGCACACGCGACTGCAAATCAACGCCGCGCACCGCAATATAGAAATTGCTGATTTGCTTCATCAACAGATCGAAGTCAACGTTGGCCACATGCCCGTGCACACGCCCTATTTATCAAATTGCATTATTCACTGCTCTGATGGTGACTAACGGAGTAGAAAAATTGAACAGCCAGCCTCGGAAAAAATTTCGGGCTTTCGCGTTGGCAAAAGAGAGAACCTTGCGATGACGAAAATCACCCGGGATTGCTCGCAACTTCAATGTGAGATTCTCCTCATCATCTCAGTTACACTCCAAATTGGCCGCATCCTCCAGTGCACATGCGTTCGTGATCTCGTTTCACGAACCACCAATTCGCGACGCGGCGCCCTTGGACAAAAACTAATTGAGTTGAAGATTGGTATTGGGGTGCTGCTCGCGAAACCGCTTGACTGCGGTTGGGCTGATCTCGCTGCGGCTTGCGTAAACGTATTTCAGATTTGTGAGTGCAGTCAGATGCTCCAAGCCATCACCGCTTACTTTGGTACCATTCAGGTAGATCCACTGCAGCTCGTTGAGATTCGCCAGCGACTTCATCGCGTCATCTGTCACATCACTCTCTTGGAGTCCAATTTGAGTTAGATTTGGGAAGTACTCCGCAATCCTTGCGACGACTTTATCGTTCAAGCGACTACCTTGAAAATGTAACCGCTCCAGATTCAAGTGCCTCATCGATTGGAAGACGCTCACGTCAAGCGTTACGCCACTTAAACGCAACTCGGTCAGATTTTTCGCTTGACCTACGTGCTTCAAAACGTCGGCGTTGATCCCGGGAATTTCCGTAAGAGAAAGTTGCGTGAGGTCCTTTAGTTGACCTATTTCTTTCAATGCCGAATTGGACAATTCAGAGCAGTTCGACAGTGCCAACCGTCGGAATTGATCATGCGTAGTCAGCCCCTTGCAAAGACGCTGCAGCCCTTCGTCCGAAATCTGTGCCTGCGTTAATGAGATTTTCGTCAGCAGCGGCATTGCGAGCAGGTCGTCGATGATTTGATCACTGACTCTATCGGATGAAATGGATATGTCTGAGATCGACTTGTGATTCTCAAACGGTTCGAGAACGCGTGACGTGATCGCCGTCGATGAGATATAAAGCCCGGTCATTGAGACCTTCTTAAGTCGAGCGATCTGGTCGTCCGTTGGATCTCCCATCGTAATGAAAACGCTGCCTAGATTTGGTTCCGCATTGAGCAACTTGACTGCTTCGGCATTGATTATTCCACGAATGTGACCCGATTTGCGAAGTTGATTTGGGACTTGATAAAAGCTAACGTTTGGCAGTTTCCGAGGGACAAAGCGACCAGTCGCCACCGGTTTTCCAATGTACTCTCGATTGAAGCGAATCCGCCGAACGTTGGGAAGAGCAGCGAGCAAATCTTCCGCACCCTTTTGAGTCACTTTCGTATCGTGAAGGCTGATCGAACTCAACACCTGGTTCCCTTTCAAAGACTGAATGCCTTCGTCGGTAATTGATCCACCATAGATCGACAGGCGTTTCATCGTCTTGCTGTTTGCAATCGCCGCTAAGCCGTCGTCGCTGATGTCGCAGCGAAATAGCGAAATGGAAGTGAAGCTTGCCTCGCTAAGCGATATCCAACTTTGTTCGGAGATATCTTTGCTGCTAGTGATTGTCAATGTTGCAGGCAAAGTCAGATTTGCCAGATGTTTACATTGTTCATCAGTGAGACCTTTCATCGATAGCGACAACGTAGCAACGCGATGCAATTGGTTCAGCGATTCAATGCCTTCTTGGCTGACGATTAAATTCGACAGAGTAAGTGACGTCAGCTTGGGTAACTTGGTCAATAGGCGTAGTTCCTCTGCGTCCACGCGTGTTTGCAGCGACAGCATTTGAAGGCCTGGGAATTCGTAGATGGCGTCTACAAGTGCTTTGCTGATTTCGCGATCTTGAAGTGTTAGGCTGCGAACCGATCGACACTTCGCAATTTGAAGCAATCCATCATCTGAAAGCGATGTGTGCTTGATCGACAGATAACTGAGGGTGGGAATCTGCAGCAAGTGCGGTATGACAGCATCGGTAATCATCGGACCATCTAAGTTGACGGACGTCAGTGTTGGAAAGAAACGGAACTGGCTGGCGGACTTATCTTTCTTAATCCGCAAGAGAGTGATGGGAGCGTCGCCCCGTCGAAAAATCTGCTCGCCAAATGACTCCAACTTTTTGATCGCGCGGTCTTGGTCGGTAAGGCTCAAGTCTTCGACCTGCTTGCTTGCGAGCGACGCAGTGTCGGTTGCCCCATTGGAAACGACGCGTTTCAATGCTTCCAAGACTGCTGGACGACGCGACTTGTTCGCTCCAATCTGCGTCAAAGCTTCGACGCATCGAGAACCAGCTTCCACGTCATCTGTTAAGGCTGCCGTCGTTAGTGGAGCAATGGCCGCATCCCCGCTCTCGATCAAAGCTTCAAATGCGGTCTGTCGTTTCTGAAACTTGACACTGGAAAGGTCAGCAATCGCAGTTTGGATTGCAGCGCTGTCGGGTTCTGACTGATTCTTATCCTGGCCGGTTTCAGTTGTTGCAGGCTGGGCAAGCGAAGTCGCGCACCAATGATCCGGCACGCCGAGATAACCAACAATTAACAGGATGTAAAGCACCAAAGTTTTCGTCGGAATCGTCATTCTCATCATCGAACGCCTCCCCATCAGCGGTGATCGAAATCTGTCTACGCCAAACCCAGCGGCGCAGACCAATATAGCGGCGCGGCGCACGCTCGTCTCGAAACCGAACATACGAGACGTTTGTGTCGACAATCAGGGGTTACGGATGGAATCTTTGCAGGGAATCATCCTGCTGAGAAAAGCAACCAGGAAGTCAGTAACAATGATAAAGACGCTCAACGGCGTCCGCGAAGTTCAGCTAACTAATCGATCATCATGGCATTTGATCCTGCCGTGATTCCTCTCCCAAAATCGTCGACGGAGTTTTTCTAGGCCATCGCTGAGACCCTGAGCCTGGTGCACAAAATAGAGGCCCAAAAGCTGGGCGTTGCACGCTGGCTAGCTCTCAACTGAAAGATTACCAATTCAGCGTTTGGAGCAGAGCAACTTTGCCTGGTTCAAACATTTGAGACCAAATTGCTCTAATTGCCGATTCGTAAACGCCCCTAAGTAACTGCCGCGGAGCTTTTCGGGTTTGAGTCTCCGAAGCCGGTGTGCGCGACCGTCAACGCTCTGTTACAACGCATCGTCGATCAGATGTGCCTCACCATTTTGCAACGAAACTTCCGATTCGCCTGCGGGTTCAACGGGTGTCCAATTCTTTACTGATGCAGACATGGCGTACATTTCTACTCTTTGGACATTTATATCAAAGAATGAACCACTGCCTGAACGCAACCATATCTGAACAAAACAATCCCTCTACAAAGACGACCCATGAAAAACCATTTCGCGACCTTTGGGCTACTGCTGCTTTTGGCGGCCGTTACGTTTTCGTCAACCGCTCAAGCACAGCGACGTCGTCAAGCAACGCCAGGCAAAGAGCCTCCGCATCCACCAAAGGTCGGTGAAGTTGCCCCGGATTTTGAACTAGTGGATTTAAAGGGAGAGAAGGTCTCGCTGAAGGAACTGACAAAGGAGTCGCCCGTCGTGATGCTCGTGCTTCGAGGCTGGTATGGGAAACAATGTCCAATGTGCAACCGACAAGTCGGTGAATTCTTGAGCAAGAAGTCGGCGCTATCGAAAGTCCAAGTTGTGATGATCTATCCAGGTGAGGCTAGTCAGCTCGATGAGCATGCTAAGCAGTTTATTGGGAGCAAATCATTTCCGGACAACTATCATTTCGTGCTGGATCCGGATTTTAAATTCACCAATGCATGGGGGCTTCGCTGGGAAGCTCCGCGTGAGACAGCTTATCCGTCTACCTTTGTAGTCGACCAAGAACAGAAGCTGGTCTTTGGCAAAACCGTGGTCTCGCATGGCGACCGTGCCGACGTGTCCACCGTGGTGGCCAACTTGCCCTAAGCGTTCTTGCCAAGGCAAGCGTAGCGGTCGATCGGTTGCATCGAAGTTTGATCGATTTGACTTTGCGGTTGGCTGTGAAGAAGTGTCCCAGCTGAACAACAGCGCGGGCGAGTGTCGAAAGACCTAGGTCCACGCGGCGATGATAGAACCTATTTGCGCAATGACTTAGCTGGGAACCACGTGGTCACGCCTCGTAAGGTCTTAGGCTTTGGGTTTCCAGCCCTCGGCATACTCGCGGCCCCACAAGTCTTGGGCGTGCGCGTTGTCGACGATATGGCCGTTGGCGGGATCCGTCTTAACGACGCTTCCGGTGCGATAGGCGATGTTGCCCAAGTGACAAAGCAACGTGCTTTGGTGAGCAATTTCGATATCGGCATTGGGTTTGCGGCCCGTTCGAACGGCGTCCAGAAAATCAGCAAAGTGATCTGCGTCGCCGCCGTCAGCCGTTTCGGTTTCGATCTCTTTGTTTTTCATGTCGTACAGCGTGTAGCCGGACCCACGAATGACAATCGAACCTTCGGTGCCATGGATACTGACTCCAAACGATGCATCCAACGCTCCCAGCGGTGACCAACTGAGGCCTTCCCAGGTGATCATCTTTTCATTGGGAAACTTCATCGAAACCATCATCGTGTCAGGAGTTTCCTGATCATCGTCGTGACGGAATCGTCCGCCGGTGGCGGTGACGCTTTCGGGATAGGTCACGCCCAAACCCCAGCGTGCCACGTCAATGCCGTGAACACCGTTGTTGCCAAGTTCGCCGTTGCCCCAATTCCAATGCCAGTGCCAGTTGTAGTGCACGACATTGTCCTTGAACTCCTGACGCGCTGCGGGGCCTTGCCAGAGATCCCAGTCCAACCATTCGGGAGCCGCTGTTGTTTTGCCTTTGCCAATGGGGCCACGCCGGTTGTTGTACCAAGTACGTGCATAAAGGGTGTCGCCAATTGCGCCGTCGTGAACTTTGCCGATGCCTTTGACCAAGGCAGGCCAACTGCGCCGCTGGGTTCCCATCTGCACGACACGGTCGTTGTTGCGAGCCGCTGCGATGGCAATCTCGCCTTCTTCGGCAGTGTGGCTGCAGGGTTTTTCGACGTAGACGTGTTTGCCTGCTTTGCAACCCAAAATGGTTGCGGGAGCGTGCCAGTGATTTGGCGCAGCGCACACCAATACATCGATTTTGTCATCGTCCAAGATATTGCGAAAGTCGCCGACGACGTTGGGCGCCGTACCTTGATCCTTTGCCACGAGTTTGGCCGTCAACTCTGCCGCGCGGCGATCCACATCGCAGATCGTGCCAATTTCGACGTTAGGTTGAGCCATCATGCCGCGAGCAATGGCTTTGCCTCGCCCATTGACGCCCATGATTCCCAGAACGATTTTTTCGCTGGACGATTCGGCTTCTTGAGCCGATCCGGTGCGCGCTGCATTGGTAAATCCGCCGGCTGCCGCGATGCCCGCACCTGCTTTAAGAAAATTTCGGCGATCTGATTGGTAGTTCATTCGGCAATTGCCTGACTAAGGGAGTCTGGAGATGGAGTTGCGATGATGTGGCTTGCCGCCACGTCCAACGCGGAGGGAGGTGCTGGAATTGAAACGGTCCGCAATTGAATTGGCAGATGTCATGTCAATTGCGCCAGCGTGAGCGTGTAGCAAATATCTGAGGGTCAGCGGATCGTTCTTGGTCAGCATCACTGGGGCGTCGCGGCAGATGGATGCTCCCATCCATCCGTCATCGCGAACGTGCCATTTACTGGGGTAAGTAGGATTGGAGGAATGGTCAAAGTACGTGATGCCTTCCGTTACATCCGCGTCGATCGATCCGCTGTAGTCGATCCAAGCCGACGGTTTTCCGAACAACAACTTTTCGGTCGACTGTCCACTGGATCCGGTCAAAACACCGTTGCCGAATCGGGCCGAGATGGATTTTGCGACGCGCACCGCCAACAGACCAAAATTGGTTTGTTCCAACTCGAGGCTGTCCGCAACGGATTTTAAAGAGGTTTGGATTTCAAAAAGAACTCCGTCAGCATCGTCGGGTGCGACAGACACGATCAATTGTTGATCGACCAGAGGTGCGGGATCGTGGCCGTCGTACCACGCCAGGCGGCAGGCCATTTTGGCGGCGTCGTCACCGTCGTCGTAAGCCAGCCATTCCTCTTGGCGGATTTGCGCATCGGTGGCATCGCCCCAGAAATTGATGCCCATCACTTTGTGGTGCGCAAACCAAATCGAACGATGATGATCGTGGTCCGGTGCACCGGGGTGTCCCATCCGAGTCAGTGGCAATCCGGATGGACCGATCAGCGGAAAGAAAAATGGGCGAGGCACATCGCTTCCTGCATGCCACCGCAACCGTTCGCGACCATCAATGCCAAAAGCGACCTGGCGACCAGGAAGTGGCACAATCTGGCATCGAGGTGATCGGGTAAACATTTGTCATCTGCTTGCAGGTTCGATTCGCTAACACGGCACCATTGTAGCGGCAGCGAATGTCAGTTGCATGCTTGCGAGCAACGCATCGACACAAATGATTAACTCAATCCCGTTGACTCCGGTTGATCGAACATGACGTTCATGTTTTGCACCGCCGCTCCGCTGGCGCCTTTGGCCAAGTTGTCGATCGCACAAATCAGGATCAGACGTTTGCCGGCTTCACGGACAGTCATCTGCACAAAATTGGTTCCCGCAACATGCTTGGTTGCCGGCAAATGATCGACGGGGGTAACAAACACGGAATCGGAATACGTGTCCTGCCAACATTGCATGACATCTTTGGCAGACGCTTGATTCGGCTTGGTATAAATGGTCGACAAAATGCCACGACTCATCGGCGCTAAGTGGGGCGTGAAAGTCACGTCCAGTTCGGTGCCGCTGATCCGTTGCACCAGATCGGCGATCTCCGGCTGATGGCGATGATTGCCAACGCCGTAAGCCGCGATCGATTCGTTGGTCTCGCAGTACAACATCGCCAGCTTCGCTGACCGACCTCCGCCGCTGACGCCCGTTTTGCTGTCGACGATCACGTCGCTTGCATCGATCAGGCCGTTTTGCACTAAAGGCGCAAGAGGCAAAATGGCCGATGTGGGATAGCAACCGGGATTGGCAACCACGTCGGCGTCTTGAATTTGGTCGCGAAAGAACTCCGGCATTCCGTAAGCCGTTTTGCCGACTCGTTCTGGCCATGGGTGCGTGACGCCGTACCATTTTTCGTACAACGGAACATTGGACAAACGAAAGTCCGCGCTGAAGTCGATCACGCGTGTCCCGTGTTGCACCAATTCCTTGACCGTTTGTGCGGACGCTCCGTGCGGCAGGCAGCACATCACGACGTCGCATGTTTGGGCGATCTTAGACGCGTCCAATTGCGTCAGTTCTAAATCAAGGCGACCGGCGAGCATGGGATGCACTTCGGCAATCGGTTTTCCGGCGTCGGCACGACTGGTTGCCACCACCACTTCGGCTTGCGGATGGCTCAGTAATAGACGGATGGCTTCCAAGCCGGTGTATCCCGTCGCGCCGACGATGCCTACTCGAATGGTCATGAAACTCTCAGTGTAGTGGTTAAATGTTATCAGACGCGACAAGTCGTTTTGCGAACGCCCGTTCGCCTACAGACCGTCGTGTTCGATCGCTTCGGCCCGTTCGCTTTCGGTCAAGCTGTACATGTCACGAATCAACTGCATGTCGCATTCGCGTTGCTGCACTTTACGCCGCGCGAACATACGTTGTTGCGTATTGATCATCACGTCGGCAGGCAGCAGCGACGTTTGTCCAAACAGCCTTGCATAGTTGACATAGCTGGGCACGTTCTCGGTCGCAAAACCGTACAGCATGCTGCACACACCGATCACTTTGCCGGTAAAGATACTGGTGTTGATCGCGGTCTTGGAATAATCGCCGATGATACACCCCAAGAACTGCATGCCGGTGGCAATCTTTTTGTCACCGTAAGTCATGTTGATCTTACCATACGTGTTCTTCAAGTCGCTGTTGCAGGTTCCCGCGCCCAGGTTGATCCAGCTGCCCAGGTAGCTGTGTCCCAAGAAACCATGATGCTGTTTGTTGGTAAAAGGTTCGATCACGGACGCTTCGACTTCGCCGCCGATCTTGGTGGTGTGCCCGAGTGCGACGCCGTCTTTCAACGCGGCATGTTCCAGCACCCGCGCACGCGGCCCCGCGTAGACCGGTCCGGACAAGAAGCAAAACGGTCCGACTTCGACGTCTTTGTCCAGCAAGATAGGACCTTCGGAAGTATCCACGACGCTGTAATTACCCAGCGTCGCACCTTCCGCGGCAAAAACGCCATCGGCCGTTTCTTTGTAGTCCCCGTGCTCCAAACGCCACTGCATCGCGTCGGGCATCAACGCCATGTGGTGAAAGACGACTTCATGCGGGTGTCGCAGTACTTCGACGGATGTTTCGGATCGACCGAGAGTGGCCGCAATTTCGATCAGGCCAGCTGTGACCGAATCCGCTTGGTCGATCGCGGACTGCTGCGAAGCAATGTCCGCGGCCGTGATTCGGGCCAACAAAACTACGCCGTCTTCTTCGTCAAAGATGGCCGTCGATTCGTCTGATTCGCAAAGCGTCTTTAGCAGCGACGCTAGTTCCACTTTGGGGACAATCCGGGCGTTGACCAAGACGACGCCACCTGGGTCGCTGGCATTCGCGGGAGCCTCCAGTTTACGGTCAAGCCGTTCGATCGTCGCCAAATGCGGCCGCACGTCGACGGTCAGGTTGCCAGGAAGTTCTTGCAGCCAATCCAACAGCGTCAAACTGGCGCAATTGATCGCGTAGGCAGGCCGCGACAACGTAATGGGGCGAAGTCGATCGACAAATTGATCTTCGAAGCAAATGGTCTGCATGAGCCAGGCAGGGTGATAAGTAAGAGCGGACGATAACGATTGTGCCGGTGCCGCAGTTTAACCAAATCAAGGCCCCTGTCTGTAACCCTGAAAAACCTGTTTGCAGTCGGTAGTGTGCAGAATTCGCAACTAGAGTGCACTAGAGCTTGTCAGAGCACCACGCCGAGCAGGTTTCTGCTGCTGCCACAAAGCCGCTGCGACGGGATGCGTTTTGCAGTGTGCTCCCCCAGAGTCAACCACACAAAGGAAACCGTTCGATAGCGACGGCGTCTACATGTTTCTACGGCAGCGCAAATTGGGGGCTAGCTACTTTGGCGGTTGCCTTTGCGGTGTGTTGCTGAGCCTGATGACGACAGCAACGTCGGCTGACGAACTCGCCACGGGGGACCTCTCGTCCATCGATCGGCTGGTGACGCAACTGGACCACGATTCATACACCGTTCGACGTCAATCCAAGCGACGACTCTTTGAACTGACTCAGAGCCCTGAGACCAAAGAATACTCGGTACAAGCAATTGTACAGGCGACCAAGTCTCCGATTCTGGAGATCCACGAGAACGCCAGTCGCCTTCTTCTCGAAATCGAGCTCGCCGAAGTCGAACGTCAACTGAGTCGATTGATGGATGTGACGGTCGCGGCCGATGCGATTGATTTGCCATTTTGGAACCGTTATCGCAAAATGGCCGGAAGCGATTTGGACGCGCGACGATTGTTTGCAAAAACACTGCGTCAACACGATGCTGCGATTCGGCTACTTGCTCAATACGATCCTGTCACAAAACGCGACTCGGTGCTGCACCGAAACACTCCCGCTTACCCTCGATGGCAACTCGCTCGACTGCTGAATCCGCACACGATTGCCGCAGACGATGCGGTACTCTGGACAATTCATCTCTGCGCGGACGATCGAACGCTCCCCCTTGGATTGGCAGGTTTGTCCACCCAGACGATGCTGGTTTTGAGCCAAAACGAGGGTGGGCCGCAAATCGGCAATAGCGGCGAGGCAGCGGTTCTGCGCCGCGTGGTTGGAAACTGGATCGCCAAGGACCGGGGCACTGGATTGCAGCGCGAGCGAATGTTGATTGCTTTGAAATATCAGTGCGATCAGCAGGCTCGGGCTTTGTGCGACCAAGTGCTCGGAGATCGATTCGCCAGCGCATCTGCGCATTCGATGGCATTGTTGTGTGCATCCAAACTGAAGCGATCGGATTTACGTGAATTGCTTCGACAGTGGATTGGCGACGATCGCACGGCACACGTCTGGACGTTGATCGCATCTCGAAAAGCAAAGATTCGCACCCAAGTCGGCGATGTGGCTTTGGCGTTGTTGTTGCATCATCACGGAATTGATCCGCGACAAGCCGGCTTTCATGATTTGCAAGCCGATCCACGAACGATCTTTCGCGAGCATAGCCTGGGTTTTTCCGATCAAGCCACGCGTTCGGCCGCCTACAAGACGGCAGCGGAATTGATCCAATCGGTGTCGAACTGAGCTTTGCAGGCCTGCCATTGATAGCAAGCGATTGGCGATCAATTTGTCTCTGGCGTTGACCTACCACCCTCAAGCTTGCTAATCGCTGAGTTATTCCACGTTGAATCAACTCACGTCCCGGATTAACAGCACACTTCGTGAACGCTCGCGCACTCGTACCGCTCTTTGTCAGTCGCACGCCCAAGTGCAAAATCAGCCGCACGCTGACGACGCTCCTGCTTGCACTCGTGATGGCTCCTTTGGGATGTCAGGCTCCGATCCAACGTGAAGTCTACTCGGCAAAATTGTCCAACGAAGTCCGGGTCCTCGAAGACCAACTCTACGATGCCGACTATCAGAATCGTGTTTTGCGAGATGAACTGAAACGCGTGAAATCCGACTGCGAGCCGGCCGATGCGTCGGGCCACAGAGGATCATCCATTCAGAGTGAGTCAGGGCCTCTCCAGTACGGACCGACTGTTTTGCCGCCGCCTGTATTCGGTTCGCCGCAGGCATCCGATCCGATACCGTTGTCGGATCAGCCAATGCCGTCGTATTCCAGCGAGTCGATTGTCGACGAACCACCGGCCATGCCCGATTCGTCACTGCCGTCGGTGCCCTACATTCAGCCATCGCCCAGCCCAAACGTCGACCAAATCGAAACGCCGCAGCCTGATCAAATTGACGAATCAGACACGCTGCCTGCCCCCAAGCGAGCGGCGGAGGAATCGGGTGAGTTGCCCGCGCCTCAAATCGCCGAGCCCCCTGGACCGGAGACATTCAAAGTTCCGCCAATTGAACCAGGAAAACTTCAACCACCACCGCTGCCCGGTTCGCGAGACGACGTGCCTGATGGCAAAGTCGAACTGCCCGAGCTATTGGACGCTTCGCTCAATTATTCGCAGCCCGTTTTGCCAGAGCCGGTCAGCCCGGACCACATCCAGCTGCACCCCAGTTTATCGTCGGCACATCAGTTTGACGAAGACGATGAGGTGGACGGCTTATGGGTGGTCGTAAACGTCGTCGACGAGAACGGTCGCATTCTGAATCTGAATGATTTCGACATTGATGCCTCGATGACGATCGTCGCGTTGGATCCGACACAAGATTCGTCGGTTGCCAAAATCGGCCGCTGGGAGTTTTCGGTTGAAGAGGTCAAGAAGTTTGTCCGTTCGCTCCCAGTCGATGGCTTGCATGTTCCGATCAAGTGGCAGGACATCGAACCAGCTGGCGATGAAGTGATCGTGCATGTCAGGCTGCAAGCCGAAGGCGAAGAGATGCGTTGCCAAGGCAAGCTGAAACTGGAGTCGGACGTTGCGATGGCCAAGTGGCTTCCACGCGGCGAATCAATCAAACGCTAGATCAGCTGGACGGGCCGCTAAAGCATTCTCTCGCTATGCCAGCCAGCATCAGTCGCTGGCTCCGTAATCACTTGATCGCACCGAACGCGGCGAAGCACGAATTTTTGTGCAGAAGTTCGACGTCGCGAAAACCAACACGACGCAACAGCTCCAGTTGGAAAGTGACCGGGCGAGGCGAGTCTTCTTGGTCGATGTACGCAAACACCGAGTCGCGATAGTCTTCGCCGCCCTGGGCCGTCAGGTAGTCGCCATACCGCCCCCACATCATCTTCCCAACGGCAGACGATTCGTGCGAAACCAAATCAGTGATCCAAACCGAACCTCCGGGTTTCAGCAATCGGTGAATCTTCGCGAACGCAGCGTGCCAATCGTCATCGTCACGCAAATGATGAAGCACCGCCGCTGCCAAAACGACGTCGAATGATTCGTTTGGTAAGTCAGCGTCGCGAAAATCACAATGCCAAGTCCGGACCACTATTGCGCCCATGTCGGCAACGCGTTGCTCGGCTCGCTCCAGCATTGGTTCGCTAAGATCCAATAGGTCCGATTCAAAGTCTTTACCGCATGCTTGGCGAAGTTTGATCGTGTTGTTGCCAGCACCACAGCCGATGTCTAGCACGCGCTGAATGTTGCTTGTCGCCGCGACGGCGGCTTGCGTGATCAGCTCCATCGCGAGCGGAGCATCGATTGTTGCCGACTGCCCGGTTTCCAGATTACTGAATCGCTCCACGTCCCCGTCAAAGCGTTTGCAGATATCGTCGGGTGATGACTTGTTCTCTAGACTCACTTGGTCGGGAGTTTTCATGGTTTAAGCAGTGAGGCAGAAGAAGGATTTCAGTGCAAACTAGTTAAGAGGGGCGTGCACACGGATAGGTTCGCATCTCTTTTTCGTAAAGCGATGGCTATTGAGCGTGCTTGGCAGGCAGAGTCTTGGTTTCTGCTGAAGCGTCAGTCCAACATAAATTTCGGAACTCGGCATCTTCGCCTTCCCACGGCTCACCAACGATACGCGACGGTCGGCTGTCACCTCGCTCGGGTTTTAAGCGTTCGGAATCGCTTAGTGTCAGCCGCTTGATTCCGTTCCAGTTCTGACGACCGTTGCCGTCAAAATCTTTGAAATCCTGTGGCGAAAGTCGGACGATCTGCCATGCGTTGTTTCCTTGCAGGGCAACCTCGGCTGCGAAACCATCGAGCATCACGATCAGTTCGTTGGGTTTTTGGCAGCGAACCTGGATCGAAAGCTGGTCGCTTTCACTGGGTTGGTAAATTCCGTTGTAGAGCTTGTGAGTTGAACGCGCCCATTTTTCGCTTCGGTAAGTAAACCACTCCTTGTCCCAATCGTCACCGAAGTCTTCGATCGTGCGGGCCGGTTGAAGCGTCGGCCTAACGCTGGAGGATTGCAAATCGTCTGCGGATACCATCTTCAACAGCGACGAGAGATTGAAAGAGTCGGCTGAATATTCGCGGTAGTAGTAGCCTGCGCCGTTGACGGGTTGGTCCAGCGCGTAACGCACATTGGCGTAAACCCAAAGCGGTTGGTCCACCTTGGCGACCGGCAGTTTTGCGGTCCAGTGGTCGCCCGACTGGCTGGCTGGTGCGTGATGCCAAAATCGGTGTTTGGTGTTTTCAAAATCTTCCGGTTCGTCGTCGCTCTTCCCGTGCGGTGTGTAGAAAGCGTCCACCGACAAAATGGTCCGCGTATCGTCCGGACGAATGGATAGCTGAGCAACACCGTCGGTCGTTTTCAGATCAAGCGATGTGTCGGGTGTCGCGGGGCATCGAAAAGAACCCTTCAAATGCTGGTCGAACCACAGCAACGTGGCGACTTCGTATTGTGCCACGTCTTGATGGTTGTGGTGCGGCGCGCAGGTGAGTCGCCACTGACTGGTTGGCAGTTCATCAATCGCTTTGGGAAGGTCATTGATACGTCCGTGAAAATCGTTGGCGGGACTCAGGAAAATGATGGGACAATCGACGTGCCGCAGACTGACATCGTCACCCAAGGTCGCACGAAACACGGGGCTATCGTTGTCGCGATCGCTAATTCCTCCGCACGACGGCGCGGCCGCCTTGACTCGCGCATCAACGGAAGCCATGACTGTTAACTTTCCACCCATCGAATGACCGTAAACGCCCAGTCGTTCCGCGTCGACTTCGGGTTGGCGTTCCAGAAAAGTCAAAGCACGCCGCGCCGCGATCGCTCCCAGATACCAGCCGCTGTTACGAGGCGATTCGATATCGTCGATCGTCCAAGCGGCACTCTTTGCACTCGGGAACACATTGCCTTGGTTTCGACTCGGAGCGTGGTATCCATCGACTGCTCCCCAGTCGGTCGTCAGCTTGTAGTCCGGATCGTCTGTTTTGTTGTCCCAAAAAAGCTTCACGATGCGGGAATCAACACGGTAGCCGGGGGCGGAAATGCGACCGGCCCAGGCGATCGAAACCGTCGCATAGCCTCGCTTTGCGTTCAACAGACAGGCTTTGTAGTCAGCGAACTGACCGCCGCCGTGAATCTGCACCAAGCCCGGCACCTTTGCGTCGGCTGAGGCTTGCTTGGGAAATCCATAGACAGCGGCAAGCTTGGCGGTTTTGCCTTTGAACACGCCAATTTGGAATCGGACGATCCGCAACACCACTTCGTCTTCTTCCCACTCGCGAACCGTTTCCACTTGCAGCGATTCCGCTCGCGGATCAAATCCCGCCCACATGCCCTGAAAGTCGTCGATCGTCTGTCCCGGGCTCAGCACCGGCAATGTGTCGGATTGCTGAGCGATCAAAAGCGTTGCGAATAAACTCTGGCAGCAAAACGCCAGCAGACAGACAACCGTTTTTACGCGCATGTTCGATTGATTCATTGTGGAAAGTCGTGTGCGTCACTCGAACGTGGAATCGGTCACAGCGACACTGATCAAAAAGGGGACGCTACTGATCGGAATTTACATCGTTTTCGATGCAGACGATCTCTTTCATGGTATGCGCAAAGAGCCGATCATTCGCAAATGTCAGCGACGCCAACGTCCATGTCTCACCGCCGGTACCGAGGTCATTGATTGCGGCAATGGATTTTGGATCGAGCGTTTCGGTTTCTGTATCAATCACGTACACCGTGCCCGTCACTACTGGCAGGAAAAGATATCGCCCAACCCGTGTGGGGCTGGCCGCCGAAATATGTCCCCAGCCGGTTCCCTTATGGCCTTTGTCACCGACCGAGAAACCGTTTGAATTGACCGGCCGATTGTCGGGATTACCTTTTTTCCAAAGCAGTACATCCTTGTTTCTCGATTCGCGACTGGCCATCAGTTGGGCGGGTAATTCCAAGTACTGTACTTCGCCGGTTTCGACGTTGACGCGGCCGAGGTAGTGCACGTTGTGCGATAGGAACCAATGCCAGTCGCTCACCACCAAGTTGGCCTGATTGGTATTGGGATGGCCCTTTCCCGCTTTCACTGCGACGTGCAACTGCTTTGACCAATCGCTGGTCTTTTCATCAAAGCTCCAAACCGCTGCGTCGGCGTAAAGAGGTGATCTGCGAATCAGTTTGCCACTGCGTGTGTCTAAAACAATGTGATTTCCCGATTGAAATCCAAACACATAACGCGAGTTCCAGTGGCATGCGTACGAAGGATCCAGTCTGGGAAGCGTCACGCTCCAAATCGAAGTCCCCTCTTCTCCCGCCGCTAAGCTGGTCAGACTCTGTCCGGCGGGTTTTTCCAACGGACCATGCGGTCCACCGCGAGCGTGCGCGACAGCCAATTTCCCATCGGACGTGACACCAACCGTCGGCGTGTTGTGAACCGACGTGCCGACGTTTTCGCGCCACAGGACTTTTCCCGTTCGTTTGTCGATGCCATGTAGATAAGTCCAAACTTCCCGCTCATCTACGCCGGCGGGAACGTCAATCGACTTGGATTTGACGCCGGGTGAAGACCACTTTTGCATCTTGGCGCCTGAGTCTTTGTTGGCGACTTCCACATACAGGATTGCGTCGCCAACCAAGTAGGGTTCTGCTTGCCGATTGTTGTGCTTGAATCGCGGCGTCCATCCGCGAATCCACACTTGGTTGCCAGCGCGATCATAACAGCCCATCGCGCCGCATCGATTGAAAAACCAGACGTGTTCTTTGTCACAAATCGGCGCAAACACGGTTCCGTCGGTGAAGCCTCCGGCCAATGAGATCGACACTTTGCCTGGAAGCGTGACTTGCCACAGAATTTTTCCGCTGTCCGCGTCCAGACAAATGCCCAGGATGTCTTTGACCGCAATCTTGGATTCAGGACGTTCGATCGGCACGTGCGTCGTCACAAAGACTCGGTTGCCCCAGACACTGACGTTGCTCATGCCAGCCTCTGGCAAAGCGGTTTTCCAGCGAATGTTCTCGTCGCGCGTCACACTCCAGCGAGTGGGCGGATCACCTTCGACCTGCCAATTTCCGTTTGGGCCGGCCGCTTGATGCCAGTTTTCCGAAGCCCGCATTGTGGTTGCACTGCCGGCGAAGCAAACGAGCGACAGGAATCCAAAGAGAGTACGAATGAATTGCATTTTCTGAACACGAAACTAAAGAAAGAACGACTGCGAACCGTTTGACGCATCAGTCTAAGCCAGAATCCATTGCCCTGTGCAGCACTTGATTCGAACGTTCATTCTTTAGTCGCAAGGTTTTGCATAAAGCTCACGCAGTGCATCATTCAAATCGGAGAACTGAAACGTAAAACCCTGGTCGCGGAGGCGTTTGGACACGACGTATCGTCCGTAGAGTGCAAGTTCGGCGTCCGTGTTCATCAACAGCGGGGCTCCGATACGAACCATCCACTCGAAAGCTGGCAGGCCGATCGGCATCTTGAGAAATTTTCGTAGTGCCCGCATGAAGTCGACTTGAGCCACCGGATTCGGAGAAGACGCAATGTAAACACCGGACATACTGGCGTCGGTGATGGCATGTGCGAAAAGCCGATTGAGATCCGATTGGTGAATCCAGCTCATCCCGTGCCTACCACTCCCAACACGTCCACCCAAACCAAGTCGTGCGAGCAGTGCCAGTTTGGACATCGCTCCGCCGCCGGCTCCCAAGTCACGCCCGATCACGAAGCTCGTTCGCATGACGACGCCACGCTGGCTGGGCAGACGGCTTTGGTAGAATGCAGACTCCCAAGCCCGGCCAACCGTCGGCGCAAAACCCAGGCCTGTGGCGGAATCTTCATCGCAGACTAACGCCGGAGGATCTCCATAGATGTGCGCTGTACTCATTTGCAACCAAACCGACGGCGGCGAATCGACCGCCTGCATCGCGAGGCCAAGCGCACGCGTCGATTCGACTCGCGAACGCAGGATTTCGTCCTGATGATCGGGTGTCTTGATGCAGTCGACGGTGCGGCCAGTTAAGTTCACGACTGCGTCGGCGCCTTCGATCCGAGACAGCCATTCGCCGCAGGTTCGAGCATCCCAAATGCAAGTTTCCCAATTGCCAGACACGGCCGGCCGCTTACGCGAGAGAACGACGACTTGAGCGCCTTGTGCGGCAAAGTAGTTGGCCAGCGACGTGCCCAGAAAACCACTTCCACCCGCGATCACAATCCTCTTGTTGTCCAATTCCTGCATGCCAGAGCACTCCCAAGCCGGTACGGTTTGTCTACGGATTTAACCGCAATTCAGACCGTTCGTTGCCAGCGGAAAGTCGAAACCCTGAAAGATTCTGCGAACTTTGCTTCCAGCGAAAGTCGGAAGCGCTAGTGAACCGGTCGCACACAACGCGTCACCCAGCTCTTTGCCCGGTTTCGTTGCAGTTCTTTCAGCCGTTCCATCTTTCCGTCCGCGGCCAATACGGCTTGCTCCGCCCAAGTCGCGGGATCGTGCCGTTTGCGACTCATGCCGGCGTCTTTCAAGATTTGCTCCAACTTTGCAGAGTCGATCGACGCCAAACATCGAAAGCTATCGATCCCATTGGCGGACAACAGCTCCTTAATCTTGCGTCCAATTCCTTTGATCACCGTCAAGTCATCGTCAGTCCGTGTCGGCTCCGCAACTTGCACTGGCTCGGGAGCGACTTCAGGTTCTTGGGTGACATGAACTGATTCAGGCGGAGTCGTTCGATCATCGTTGCATGGTTCGATCTCGAGCTGTTCGTCCGAGGGCGTTCTCGCTTGGTCGATGTCCTCAGAAGTCTCCGTTTCTTGAGTCACATCGGCAGCATCCGATGATGATTCGGCCAAGTGCTTGGCGTAGAGGGACCTCTCGTGCTCCAGATTGGACTGACTCTCCGCCAGACTTTGCCGAAGCGTGATGAGTTGCTGTTCAAGCTGATCGACATGCTGAGCCGACTGGACCTGTTGTTCTGCTGCCTCGGAACGAACTTGCAGAATCAGAGCGTCCTGCTCTCTTCGTTCTCGTCCGACACGCTCCAGTTCCGCGACAAAATTTGAAAGCAGCGCCTCGGTCTGTTGCAGTTTCTTCACTGAGACCGACAACTCACTCTCGAGCAAATCACGCTGCACGGTGTGTTGTTCAACAGCCTTTGCGTTGGCAAGGAGATCAGATTGCAAACGTCTGATTTTTGCCTGCAGCGTCTGCATCAATCGCTCAGCCGACCCGGCCGACAGTTTTTGATCTACGCGAACTTGTTCCAACTCGGACTGCGAATGACTCAGTTGAGAACGAAGGTCTGCAAGCTCGGCATCGCGATCACCCAGTTTGCCTTGGATGAAGGCGATCTGCTTCGTTTGCTGGCTCGCTAAATCGGCAGCGGACTGAAGACGCAACTCAAGTGATGATTTCTCCTGCGACAGTGCATCGACTTGGCCGCGGGCTATTTCCCACTGTTGCAATCGAGTCGCGGCTTCGCTGGCAACTTGATCGTGGTCAGCCTGCAGTTTGCAGTGCGAACGGTTGAGATTGTGATGAGCGTCGCGAACACTCGCAATCTCGGCATCCCGTTGGATCAATTCGTCAGCGAGTCGCGAGATCTCCTTTTCCAGCTTCGACGTCGACTGCTGCAGAGAAAGGTTCTGACTCGATAGCGAAACCGCCTTGTCGCTGGCCAAATCAGCTGCCTGCTGAGCCGCTTGCTTTTGCGTGTTGGCCGCGTCGAGTATGCTGGCCAGTTCGTCGCGCTGCTTGGCTAATGCCCGCTTCTCGCCCGAAACTTGTTGTTCGCGTTTCAACGCCTCTTCCAACTCGTTGCCGTGCGAAGTCAGTTCGGATTTCAGACGATCCGATTCCTGTATTTGATGCTCAAGCTGTGACTCCACCTGTCCCAGTTCGGTTTTCAGGCTCGCAGTACACGAATCCGCGTCGCTAACTTGCGTCGTAGCCGTAGATAGTTCGACAGACAACTTTGCGTTGTCGGACTGCTGCTGGCCTAGCTGAGTCTGGAGCTGTGACTTTTCGGCTTCCAACCTGCTGGTGGTCTGTTGAAGCTCTTGTTCTCGCTGGTGCGAAGCCGTTTCGACTTCGGCTTCCAAGCACTCCAGTTTCTCCTGCAGCGATTCGCAATCCTCGGCCAGCTTGTTTCGCTCGGCCACCGCCTGATCATAAAGGTCGGCGGTGCGCTCATTAGCTCGATAGACTTCGTCCAGTTCGTCCTTCAAATCATCAAATGATTGCGACGGTTTGGAATTCTGAGACGTATCTGGCATTTCAAGTCGTCAGTGACGCTCGCTCGATTGGTCGCTTGTTGATCAATATCAACACGACCATGATTGCGAACGTCAGCCCTTCTGATTGGGGGCCGACTGGAAACTCGCAATCCGACTGCATCATCTTAGACAATCATCGGTCGCAATCAATTACGTACGACGACCACCCACCAGAGAATCTTGCAAGCGAACCAGTTTCTTCCAGTTCTGGTCGGCGGCCAATTGCGCCTGATCCGGCCATGTGGTCGGATCATGCATGTGAAAACGTCCGTCTGCGTCCTGCAAAATTTTGTGAAGTTTTTCGACACTGGTGGACGCCAGTTTGCGATAGGTACGAATTCGCTTTTCGACCAACAAGCTTTGGATCTTGGGACCGATCCCTTCGATCCGCGTTAGATCGTCGGGTTCAGTCTGGCGTTTTCGCGTCGGAGCCGCCGCGGATCGGTCGACCGAACTCGGCGGTGTCTTGAGCGTCAGCGGTCGCAACTCACTCAGTTTGGCGTCGACGGCACGTTTTTCGCTTTGCAGTCGTTCGAAGTCAGCGGCGGCAGCTTGCAAATTCGCAAAACTGAGAGCTTCGGTTTCCGTATTGGCGCGAATCAGGTCGCGTTTCTCGTTAATCAAGTGGTCAATTCGCGCCGCTTGGATATCCGAATTCAGTTTGACGTCATCAAGCGAATCACGCAGGTGAACCAGTTCGGCTTTTCGTTCGCTCAGCTCTTGGGCTCGCAATCGATCAGCACGGGTCAGTCTCTGATTCTCGTTGATCAAACGCATGATCTTGTCGGCTTGCTCGACCGACTGAGCGCGAATGGCTTCGTGACTTTTCTGCAGTCGCTGAATTTCGTCGATTCGTTCGTTAAGTGTTTCGGACAGAGCGTCGTTTTCGGTCGACTCTTGTGCCAGTAGCCGTTCATTCTCGGCAGCGAGTGCGGTGAGCTGCCCGGTTTGCTCCTGGACAATGCGTCTGGCTTCTTCCCAGTCCGCATTAAGATTCTGTAGTTCGCCGTCTCGCTTGGACAACCGGGCTTCCATTTCTTCGGCTAGCTGGCTGAGAGCCGCGTTCTCTTGGCGGATCGATTCAAGCTCTGTTTGATACGTGTCGCTCTCACGTTGGTTCTCGTGACAGAGTGACTGCAGCCGCTGGATTTCTTCGTTGGACGCATTTAGTTCCCCTTCAGCGGACGCTTCGTTTGCCTTGGCCGCTTCGTATCGTTCGACCAGAGAACGGGTCCGCGTCGTCAGTTCTTTTAGTTGATGAGCGAGTCGGTCTTTGGTTTCGTTGAGCTCGCTGATCTGAGAATCTTTTTGCGCGATCAAGTCGACGGTTCGGGCTTGTTCGACTGTTTGTTGCTCGCTTTGTGAGATCAAGTGAGCGATTTCGGTCGCCTGCTGCTCTGACTTTCGCGCCAAATTCTGGTGCTGTGCGTTGAGCCGCATCAGTTCAGCGGTTTGCGCGTTCAGAGATTTCGAGGTCGACGCGTGCTTGCCAGTCACTTGCTCTTTTTCATCTAAGAGCGATTGAATCTCGTCGACTTGTTCGGCACAGGTGGATTGCAAAGCCGCGTGTCCTTTTTGCAACTCCGAAAGCTCTTGAGTGACTCGTTCGACCGCCGCGTTGGATTGACAGATTGCTTCCTGGCTGGACTGAACGGCTTGCTCGTTGGCGATCAACGATTCGCTTTGTTGCTGGATCGTGGTTTGGAACTGGCTGTTCTCGCCGGTCAGCTTTTCCAATAGTTGCCGAAGTTCGGCGTTTTCGGCAGCGGCCCGCTCGCACTGTGATTCCAAATCACGTTTGATCTCTTCAAGGCGTTCTTGCTCGGATTCAATGGTTGCGCGAAATTCGTCGGATTCGATCTGCGAGCACTCTTTGGTCTGGCTCAGCTCCGTTGCCATGGTTTCGATGCGAAGCTGATCGTCGGCGACACTGGCTCGGAGAGCCTCGTTTTCCGCGACCGCTTGATCTCGATCACTCTGTAGTGATGCGGCGGCCGACTCGAGATCACGCTGCTGTTCAGCCATGGTAGCGACGGTCGATTTCGCTTCGGCCAGTTCGCGGGTCAGAGTTTGAATTTCTTGGTCTTGCTTGGACTGAATCTCAGAAGCGTGGCCACGCTGTTCACTAAGTGCGTTTTGGGCAGCTTCCCACTTGGCTTGCAGTCCGGATTCGCTTTTGATTGCGGTTTCGAGTCGCTCCTGAAGTTGCTCCGTCTTGGCTTCCAGTCGCTGGGACTGCGAATCTTGTGACGCACGCAGTTGTGACAACTGCTCGGACAGTTGCTCCGAAATGGCCTGTGTTGCGGAGAGTTTTTCGTTTGCGATGGTTTCACGAAACGTCCGTTCCTGGATCATTTCTTGAGCCGCCATTTCCTTAGCATGATGCTCTTTTTGCAACGTCGCGAGCGACTGAAGTTCCGCTAGTTCGTGGCGTAGAGCTTGCGTTGCATTCGCGGCATCGCCGATCTGCTCCTGAAGCTGTCGCTCAGTAAGAATCAGCGCATCAATCTGCGCCTGTTTAGCTTCGGCTTTTGCAACGATGTCATCAATCTGCGATTGCTTGGCGACACCATCAGCGACGACTTCATCGATGCGTGACTGCTTGGCCAGTCCTTCGGCGATGATCTGATCGATGCGAGCTTGTTTCGCTTCGCTTTCGGCAACCAATTGATCAATCTGTGCCTGCTTCGCTTCACTTTGTGCGACGATGGCGTCGATTTGCGACTGCTTTGCATCACCATCGGCGACAACTTCATCGATCAGGGCCTGCTTAGCCTGACTTTCGGCGATGATTTGGTCGATGCGAGCCTGTTTGGCTTCGCTTTCGGCCAGCATTTTGTCAATCTGTTCTTGCTTGAGCTGGTCTTGCTCCACAATTGCGTCAATCAGTTCTTGCTTTGCCTGACCATCGGCGACGACTTCGTCAATCCGTTCCTGCTTGGTCTTGCCGTCCGCGACGATCTGGTCAATTTGTGCTTGCTTCGCTTCGCTCTCCGCAACGATCGCGTCGATCAGGCTTTGTTTTGCCTGACCTTCGGCGACGACGTCATCAATTTGTGCTTGTTTGGTTTCGCTATCGGCAATGATTTGATCAATCTGCGACTGCCGGGCCGCCTCTTTTGACTGCCAGTCTTCGCGAATCGAATCATCCGCGATCTTCAACTTCGGAGCAGACTTCGTCGTAAGCGTTTCGCTGCTCGGTCGCTCTTCGCTAACCGAGGATCCCTTAAGCAGGCGATCAAGGGTCTGCTGAGCGCGCGTCAATTCGTCTTCACCGCCCGCAATTTCGCTCTGCAATTTCGTGAACTGTTGCGAGAGACGGTCATCTGTCTGGGGTGCGATTTGATCAGAGTGACTCTCCTGATCAGTTTGGTCTTCTTCTGGCCGATAGAGTGTCAGTTCGATCGTTGACGGCGACTTTCGCGGTTCATGATCTGAATCGTTTTCCGCGTCTGCGATTGCGTCGCGAAGGCCATCGTTTCGTTCATGCAAATCGAGCAGTACCGCGAGATCGGATTGCAGCTGCGAAATCTCTGACAGCGAGTCACCAGCAGGTTCCGTACTGGGAGGTGGCAACGCGTCGGTTGGCTCCAGGTTGTGCCGCGAAAGTTCGGACTGCAGCTGCCGGAATTCGTCCAGCAAGTTCGCCAGTTCGGCGTCGTAGGACGGCGAGTGTTTGGCGGCCGGATGCTGGTCTGGGTGCGAGTATGAAAAGAGACGTAGCGAAGGCCCCTCTGTTGCAGGAGCAACCGAAGTAGGTTCGTGATGGTACAGCTTGTCTTCCATGACCGATTGCCGAACGTGTGAATTGAGTGCGCAGTTCTTCTCATCCAATCGGCCGTAAAAGTCGATCGAATTGAACTAACCCGCATATATTTCGCGATCCCGTTACTCTGCTACCAATGGCTTTTGCTTTCAACTGGCTGTGGAGGCAGGCTTGCTCGCCGGCTTATTAAGAAGTCGCCAGGTTCTTACAAGGTTTGGACAACGATGTTGAACGTGACTCATCAATGCGATCTGATCAACGAATCTGCTTTCCTGGCGGATAATGCAACCATCGTGGGACACGTCGAGATCGCCGCTGATGCAAGCATTTGGTTCGGCACAGTGATTCGTGGCGACAGCGAGATGATAGCGATTGGAGAGCGTTCCAACATCCAAGATCTATGTTTGATCCACGCCGACCCCGGTTCGCCATGTCGCATTGGCAATGATGTCACCATCGGTCACTCGGCGGTCGTGCACGGAGCGACCGTGGGCGACGGCGCGATGATTGGGATTCGCGCGGTGGTTCTGAATGGTGCCGTGATTGGCGAAGGCGCTTTGGTGGGCGCCGGCGCGGTAGTGACCGAGGGCACGGTGATCCCGCCGGGACATCTGGCGGTCGGGGTGCCCGCGAAAGTGTTGAAGGAATTATCCCCCGAACAAAAAGAACGCGTCGCTCACGCTGCCAGCCACTATGTCAAAGCGGCCAAAGAATACGCCTGCGAACAAGACAAACCGTAGACGCTACGACCAATTGATGTTGTTCATTTTCGCCAAAGCCAACAGCAGCGATTGGGTGCCGTCTTTGGAATGCCCCTGAGCCGCCACCGCTTGATAAAATTGATGGGCCAGGGCTAATCCAGGGAGCGAGAGATGCATTCGTGCGGCTTCGTCCAGAGCGATGCCCATGTCTTTGATAAAGTGCTCGACAAAAAAACCAGGGTCAAAATCCCCGTCGACCATGCGTGGCGCCAGGTTCGATAGCGACCAACTGCCGGCCGCCCCGGAGGAAACACTTTGCAGGACCGTCGGAATGTCCAAGCCGGCTTTGTGGGCGTACAACAATCCTTCGCACACGGCGATCATCCCGCTGGCGATCAACGTCTGATTCACCATTTTGGTGTGTTGCCCACGACCGGGACCACCTTGATGCACGACCGTTTTGCCCATCAAATCAAATAGCGGTCGCACCGATTCCACCGCGGACGTGTCGCCTCCGATCATGATCGACAGCGCTGCGTTCTTGGCGCCCGTGTCGCCGCCGCTGACAGGTGCATCAATGGAAATGACGCCCAGTTTGGCCGCTTGTTCGGCAATCTCTTCAGCCAACGAAGGCTGGCTGGTCGTCATGTCGACAATGGTTATTCCTGACCGACAGCCAGCTAGCACACAATCGTCCCCGTCGATGATCACACTGCGGACGTCCGACGGGAAACCGACAATCGTAAATACAACGTCGCTCTGCTCGGCGACTTCTCGTGGTGAACCGGCTAACGTCGCGCCCCTGGCGACCAAATCATCGGTCTTGCCAACCGTGCGGTTAAAAACCGTCGCGCGGTAACCAGCGTCCATCAGATGGCCGCACATGCTGCGGCCCATGACGCCGGTACCGATCCAGCCGATTCGGGTAGATTTTGGATCCATGATGTTGTCGATTGACCTACCAGCGGTGATCGGGACGCTCCAGGATTTCGCGAAGCAAGATCGACTGCTGAATCCCGCCCGGTTTGGTCAGCATCTTGATCAATTCTTCGGCCGGATTACCAGTGGTGGCCGCTTGAATGGCTTTCGCCTTTGCTTTGATAACCTTGGCTTCTTTGATGGCCGTTTTGGCGGCCAATTTGACCTGGGCGTCACGCTCATTAGCGGCCCGTTGCCGCTGATTGGCGGCGGTGACTTTGGCTCGTTTTTCCTGCTTCTTTGCTTCGGTCAGCTTGCGGTGCAAGGCTGCTTCGTTGTCGGCTCGCTGATCACCGACCACTTGCGCCATGACCACATCGTCATCATGCTGACGAACCTGTCGTTCGCTGCGGTGACTGGTGTACTCCGGCGCCGGTTGTGCGCGAGGCGGCAAACCTTGGCCCACACCACCACCACCTTGTTGAGCAGCTTTCTGCTTGCGGCGTTCAGCGGCGCGACGCAAGAAATCTTCTAAGTCACCGGACATAAATGGGGTATCCGAAAAAGTGCAGCAATGGAGGTGTAATCCGCGAGTGCTTCAAACACATTCAAAATAACGTTAGCGAAACTCGCCACGGGGTTTCGGTTGATTCGGCAGATACCGAACGTCTTGACGATGTTCGCTACCACTTCAACCTACGCGCCCGATTTGGAGCAATCACTGCTGGATTAGTCGTCGTACGAATTGTCACTGGAGCTGGTCGCTTGCCCTGCCACAGCGATGGACTTTCGCATTTCGGTGTCCGCACTGACGTTCTGCAGTTTGTAGTAATCCAAAATATGAAGATTTCCACTTCGGAACGCAGCCGACATCGCTTCGGGAACCGCCGCTTGGGCTTGAACCAGCGAGGCACGGCTCTGTTGAATTTTGGCTTGCATCTCTTGCTCTTCTGCGACGGCCGACGCACGCTTGCCTTCCGCACGAGCACGTGCGACTTGAGTGTCCGCTTCGGCCTGGTCCGCTTGCAAGCGAGCACCGATGTTGGCCCCGACGTCGATGTCAGCGATGTCAATCGAGACAATTTCAAATGCCGTCTGCGAATCCAAACGCTTGGCCAGCACTGCTTTACTGATCACATCGGGATTCTCTAGTACCGCTTTGTGGTTGGCTGCCGAGCCGATCGCACTGACGATGCCTTCACCGACCCGCGCGATAATGGTTTCTTCGGTCGCACCACCGATCAACTGTTGCAAGTTAGCGCGAACAGTCACGCGAGCTTTGACCTTGAGCTGGATGCCGTCTTTTGCGACCGCGTCTAGCGACGGTTTTACGGATCCGCGCGGTGGACAGTCGATGACTTTGGGATAGACACTGGTCTGAACCGATTCCAACACGTCCCGACCCGCCAAGTCGATCGCGGTGGCTTCACGAAACGTCAAGGAAATCGTTTTGGCTTTTTTAGCAGCGATCAAAGCACGAATGACTTGCTGGACATTACCACCGGCCAAGTAGTGAGCTTCCAACGCGCCACTTGTCAGTTCTGGGTCCACCAGCCCTGCCTGAGTCGCCATGATCTTGCTGCGAACAATCTGCCTGGCGTTGACTTTTCGGAAAGTCATGCCCAGCAAACTGAAAATCGTGATGTCCGCTTTGGTCAACCAAGATTGAACCCAGAGCCCAAAGTAGCTCGCGAAGATGAACAGAAACACCAACAGCACGACGAAGAGGATCAGCGCGCCGATCAAACCGAACATCGTGGCGTCAGAAATCCCCTGAGCGATCAACCCGGACGGAGTGCCAATTCCGATCCTCTCGGATACCTGTGCGAATGGGAACATTGTTTGAATCAATCCTTGTCAAGCGAACGGTCACAGGTGGGGCCAAAAACGACATCGATCTTTCGACGCAATCTTCGCCATAGAGCTGCCTACTAATGTCCTGGCCTCCCACGCCCATGTCAACAACCCGTTCCTGCATCCAGCCTGAAACGCCCCACTCACCGCAACCGACGACAACGCGGCACCTAAGCCAAGGAAGTTACAAACGATCGGAACGCTGACAAGCGGGATCACCTTTAGAAGATAGGAGGTTTGTTTTTAGCGGAATGGCGCAACGCATCGGGGCTTTGACGCACCGGACGGCTCGCGCCGTTTCGCTAATAGTTGCCCCACTTTCCAAACGTAACTTGCCCTGGCAACGCTGCCCGCTTGCTAGGTCATGTTGCTAGGTCATGGTTGAACAGTAGTGCGATCGGCCACGAGGCAACATTTCGATAGGCAGTTTGTTATCTTGTGGCTGTCACGTCGCGGCCCCTTCAGCGCCGCGACGACTTGACCGACCAATGCGCAAAACACAGATACAAGGATACGTTCGTGGGATTCGTCATCTATCCGTTTCTAGCAGGCCTGATCATCTACGCGGTCTTCCGTGTTGCAATCAGCGGCTTTTACGTTGTTCGTCCTGATCAGCGAGCGGTGATTACGTCGTTTGGACGGGCCGAGCGCATGCCGGGCGGTCAAGACGCCGGGGAGGCGGATCCGTATTTGAGCGAAGACGAACGGGTGCGCTACAACTATCCTCGCGTTCGCGTCGTGCAGCCGGGCGGGCCGTATTTCAAATGGCCTTGGCAAGAGGTTCACAAAGTCAGCGTGGCGACCGAGGCAGTGGACCTTGCCTGGGATCCGACCAAACACCAAGACACGATCGAAGCGGTCACCAAAGACAATCTGACCACCGGGGTGAACGGACAGATTCGATATCGCGTCAGCGAAAGCAATCTCTACGCCTACCTGTTCGGGGTGGACAGTCCGCTGGAGCACATCATGGGTTTCTTTGTGTCGGTGTTGCGAGAACGCATTGCGACGTTTGTCGATCCGAAAGGCGACACCCTGCTGGCGGACGCCGATACAGGCGACGTGGACGATTCGGCCGTGCTGAAAATTTTGGAATCGTCCGCTCCCAAAGAAATTACCGAAGGCGTTTCGATCAACGACCTGCGAAAGAATCTGCCACTGCTGAATTCTTACATGGAAGAACAGTGTCGTGCGACTCCCGGGCGTTACGGTGTCGAACTCGAGGCCGCTCTGATCACCGCGATCGACCCGCCTCAGGAAGTCGATCGGGCACTTTCTGCGATCAACACGACCAGCAACCAAGTTGCTGCCGACATCAGCACCGCCCAAGCGGATGCGGAACAACAGATCACGATGAGCGAACGAGCGGTCGAGATTGCCGCCAACAATGCCGAAGCCGAAGTCGCGCCGCTGCGTGAACTGGCTAAGACGCTCACCCAGATCAAAACCGAAGGTGGGTCTCAAGCACTTGCTGCGTACGTGCGTAATTTGCGCATCGATCTTTACAAACGCGCTAAGAGCGTGATTCAAGTCGCCACGAAATAGCCTCACCAACGCTCGAGTATTTGTTATGAATCCAGAAGAACTAATCGTTGCCGGCATCGCCTTTTTCGCTGGTTTAGCTGCCATTCCGATCGCGATCGGAATCATCAAGGCGTTTGGCTTGTTCACCAGCGTCGGCGAACGACAAGAACACGTTTACACCTTGTTTGGAAAAGTACTCGGATCGCTCAGCGAGCCCGGTTTGCAGATCCCAATCAAACTGTTTGGCCCACGCGCTTTGCTGGTTCCGTTTTTTGGTCGCCGCGAAGTTGTCAGCACACGTTTGCGGCAGCACTACCTTCGCGGCCAAATGGTCAATTCCGAAGAAGGCACGCCGATGGGGGTCGGCATCTGGTACGAAATGGAGGTCAACGATCCGGTGGCTTATCTGTTCACAAACACCAACCCCGAAGGATCTCTGCAGGCCAACGTTGCTAGTTCGACGATCTCCACGCTGAGCAATTTGGAAATGGACAAAATGCTGGAGGATCGGCACAGTCTTTCGCGAACCGTTCGCCAAACCGTTTCACCTTTGTCCGAAAAGTGGGGCTACCGTCTCGGTTCAGTCTATATCCGCAAAGTCTTCTTTACCGACGTCCAGATGGTCCAGAACATTACCGACAAAGTCGTCAAGCGATTGGTGCAGGTCACCAGTGCAATGAAACAGGACGGAGACAACCGAGTGGGATTGATTCGCAGTGAAACCGCAAAAAGCGTTTCGCAAAAGATGGCTGAAGCCAGTGCGATGCGTCCCCAATTTGTGGGCAAGGTGCTAAACGAAATTGCCAAGGACGATGAAGAAATCCTGGAAGCGGAACTGGAGGTGCTGGAAGTCGAAAAGCTGCTGCAGTCGGGTGCCGATATCAACGTCATCCCTTATGGCACAAACTTGATCATGAATATGGGCGGTAATCAATCCTCACCGCCCAAGCGAACTTCTTCTCGCACAGAATCCTGACCTGCCCTTACATCGTCTGATATGTCGCACACTGCCCTCGAGCCTCCTGAATCCGGCCCCGATTTCGTCGCTGGCTTTCGCTTGATCGGTGGATCCGTTCTGGTCTTGATCGGCGTTGTACTAGCGCTCTATATCGTCACCGTCGTCATGGGCCTGATTGCCGCGGACCGACCACTCGAGTTGATCGACAAGATTGTCGTGCCCGCTGCGGAACGAGCGATCGAGCATGCCGAAGCAAAGGGTGACAACGCCAAAAATATCCATGACGTGTCTGACGACCTGAAGCGAATGATCGTGCTCGGCATCATCGCGTTTCTGATGCTGATCCCCACCATCATCGCTACCAACCTGATACACAGCGGTGTGAATTTGATGCAAGGCGACGCAGCGAAGTCGCTCAAGCAAATTGCAGCGAAGATCAATGCTCTAAATCACTGAACATGCTGTGCCGGCGGCGTGCCTCCGTCAGCGACACCGATTTGCGGTCATCGTGTGACGCCAAACCCTACTTAGTTCCCCGTCGCATTGTACAGCCGACGATCAACTGCATGACTTTCCTAATGAACGTGAAATCCCCTACGTACGCATTCTTTGGCGAGGCCGCAACACTGGCGGTTTCCGTCTTGCTCTTTGCCTTTGCCGCTTCGTCACCGCGAATTGCTTCGGCACAATCGCCAAGCAAACTAACGACTTTCATGACCGACGCGGGTTGGTGTTGGTACCAAGATCCGCGCGCTGTGATCAGCAACGACAAACTTGTCGTTGGTGGTGTGAGCGGCCAAACCGGTGACATCAAAGTGAGCGTGTTTGATTTGAAAGCGAACAAATTGCTGGGAACAAAGACGCTACACGCTCAGTTTGAATCCGACGACCACAATGTGCCTGCGTTTTACGTCCGCCCCGACGGCAGCCTGCTAGCCGTTTGGGCGAAACACGGCAACGAAAAGATTCACCACTACTGCATTTCGTCTCCTGACGATTACCTTCAATGGGGACAGCGTCAGGCTTTCAAACACGACTATCCCGATCGACCCGGCGTTACTTACCAGAACCTTCTTGTCATCGAAAACGAAGGCTTGCTCTTTAATTTCTTTCGTGATGGAAAGACGTACAATCCGACTTTCATTACGTCGGATGACGATGGAAATACTTGGCAAAACCGCACTCATTTCATTGCGGACGAAGTCGATGGACGCCATCGCCCTTACCCGCGTTATCTCCAACGCGATGCAAACACGATTGGCGTTTCGTTCACCGAAGGCCACCCTCGTAACTATGGCAACAGCCTTTACTACGCTGATTTTCGTGAAGGAGCGTTTTTCAAGGCCGATGGCACGAAGATCAAGAATCTCGACGACGGTCCCTTGATGCCGTCTGAGGCTGAGCGAATATATCAAGGCAGCGACACGACGGAAAAACCCGATGGATTTGGCAGTGTGCCCAACAGTGCCTGGACCTGTGCCACTGCGACCGATGCGATGGGGCATCCCAAGCTGGGGTACACGCTGTATCTAAGTAATGACGATCACCGTTTTCGCATGGCATCATTTGACGGGACAGGCTGGATCGATCGCGAAATCGCCTATGCCGGCACTTGTTTGTATCCGCGAGAAACCAGTTACACGGGTTTGATGACGTTCGACCCAGAAGACAGCAGCAAGGTCTTTGTCTCTAGCGATGTTGATCCGACGACCGGAGCGCATTCCGAAGGCAAGCACCAGATCTACTGTGCTACCATCACGCCAACGGACGACATTTCGTCAATCAAGTGGCAGCCGATTCAGCATGACAGCGGCATTCGTAATATTCGCCCCATGGCGCTGTCCGCGGACGGCTACAAAGTGCTGCTGTGGCTTAAAGGACCTTGGAATACGTACACCGATTACGCAACAAATGTTGTTGGCATCGTCCTGGAACGCCCCCGTTAATATGTACAATCTTTGCGTTAGCGCCGTCCGCAACTGACACCCTTCCAACGCCTGTCAGTGCTACAATAGGTGCCCCACAACCTTTCCCTTCCCACTCCATTGTGATGATATCCCTCCATGCCAAAGCTTAATCGACGACAGTTTTCGTTTGCCACCGCTGCCGCCGTCACGACGGCTACTCTGTCGCGTCCATCATTGGCCGTCAGCCCGAACGACAAATTGGGCGTATGCATTGCAGGTGTCAACAGTCGCGGCAACGAACACATTCGCGGATTTAACAAAGACCCACGCACGGAGATTCGCGCCATTGTCGATATCGACGAAAGCGTGGGCCAACAGCGAGCTGCCAAGATCAAAGAACTGCAAGGAAAGGCTCCCGAAGTATTCAAGGACGTTCGCGAGGCATTGGAATTCGATGGCATCGACATTCTCACTTGTGCGACGCCCAATCACTGGCACGCACTGATGGGTGTATGGGCCATGCAGGCGGGCAAAGACGTCTACATCGAAAAACCAATTAGCCACAACATCCACGAAGGACGTGCGCTGGTAGAAGCCGCCAAGAAATACGGCCGTATGTTCCAAACCGGTACGCAATCACGTAGCAGTTCGGCTTGTCAAGAAATGGTCAAGTTCATCGAAGACGGCGGGATCGGCGAAGTCAAGTTTGCACGTGGTCTATGCTACAAGCGACGTAAGTCAATTGGCGCTAAAGGCGACTACCCGATTCCCGAGAAAGTGGACTTCGATCTGTGGAGTGGTCCGGCGACCTACACCGATCCCAAACTGACTCGTGGTCGTTTCCACTACGATTGGCACTGGCAACGTCACTACGGCAACGGTGACCTGGGCAACCAAGGACCGCATCAAACCGACATTGCACGCTGGGGACTCGGCCTCAATCGGCACCCCAATTCCGTCGTCAGCTACGGTGGACGACTCGGTTACGACATCGAACGCGACGATCCCGCTTACGTCGACGCGGGCGACACGGCCAATACTGAAGTCTCGATCTATGACTACGGTGACAAATGCATCGTCTTCGAAACTCGCGGACTTGATGTCGCCGAATCACTTGGTGACGAAGTTGCAACCATGTTTGGCAAAGAACGTGGCAACAAAATCGGAGTCATTTTCTACGGCACCGAAGGATATGTAGCGCAAACGACGTACAGCTATTGTCGCGCATTCGATAAGAACATGAAACTGACTAAGGAGTTTCGCGCCAAGGACGTCGGCGACGCGCACTTCGCCAACTTCATTGATGCATGCCAAAGTCGCGACTACAGCACGCTAAATGCTGATGCGATGACCGGCCACCTGTCGGCAGCCGTTAGTCACCTTGGCAACATTTCGTACTACCTAGGCGAAGAAAACAAAGTCGACGCCTCCGAATTGGAAGCGACTTTGTCGAAAATCAAAAGTTTGGACGACAATTCGGCAACCCTTGCTCGAACGGTCCAACATCTCAAATCCAACCGCGTCGACCTCGACAAAACGCCAATCGCATTGGGCCCACATCTGAAATTCGACCCCAAAGCAGAAGTCTTTTTGGAGAATGCCGAAGCCAACAAAATGTTGACTCGCGAGTATCGCCAGGGATTTGAAGTGCCTGATGGCGCCAATGTCTAACCCGATTGGTTGACTGGAACTTAGTCAGCCCAGCGAATTTGTCGCTGGGCTGCGGAGTGGTTGGATCGCTCAAAGAATCCAAGTCTTCATTCGTCGTTGCTGCCGGCTAAGGGCGCAGCTACTAGCTCGGGCGCCGCTACTGTTTCAAAGCGGACGACAATCCCTTCGCAGCCGCTTCGTCCAACACGTACGTGACGTTCGCGTGCGTTTGCAGGAACGAAGCTGGGTGCGACGCGCTGACTTCTCCTTCGATAGCCAATCGAACCGCGTCGGCTTTGTCGCTGCCAAGTGCCAGCAACACGATCGCTTTGGCCTCCAGGATTGTCCCGATGCCCATCGTGATCGCTTGCTTTGGCACGTCGTCGATCGAATCAAAGAACCTGGCGTTGCTGGCGATCGTCCGTTCGGTCAAGTCGACCAGCCGCGTTCGACTGTCGGGGGCTGAACCGGGTTCGTTAAACGCAATGTGTCCGTTGTGTCCAATTCCCAATAGTTGCAAATCGATTCCGCCGGAATCCGTAATCAACTGTTCGTAACGCGAAATCTCTGCGTCGACATCAGTCGCCATACCATTGGGCAGAAACGCGTTGCGCGGATCCAGATTGACATGCGAAAACAGCTGCTGCTCCATAAAGCTCCGGTAGCTCTGGGGATGATCAGCCGCCAGCCCCACGTATTCGTCCAGATTAAAAGTCTTGGCTTCTGCAAAACTAATGAGGTCCTGTTCATAGAAACGCACCAGCTGCGCGTACATCTCAACTGGCGTTCCGCCGGTTGCCAATCCAATTTTGAGGTCGGGCCAACTATGAAGCGATGCAGCAAACAGCTTGGCAGCCCGTAACGAGGCGGCTTCCGCGTTGTCACAGATCAACACGTTTGGGTTGGGAGTGGTTGTCTCCGCTGTCGCGGGAGGGTCGCTTGACGTCATGCCATACCTTGTTCGGTGATTTCGATCGCACTGGCCAGCCACTGGGCCCACTGCCGCGTGCTGCTGCCGCGGTCACCCATCTGCTGACGCAGTTGGTCGCGTACCTCCCGGCGCACAAACACACGAACCCGTTTGACTTGATTGTCAAACTGCTGATTCGCTAGCGCTGATGCGACCGGCGAAACGTCACCCAAAGTGGACGATCGGCCATCTCGCATCACGACGTCCACATTGATGTCCACTTCCAATTTAGACGGCGGCGCGTCGATCAGTACATCGGCCGCGTGAACCGGAACACCACACTGCTGCGACAGATGGCTAGCCAGCGATTCGGCGCAAACAACCAGCCACCAGTACGGGCGTCTCGCCAGCTGCCGGTGAATCGCAGTCGTCTGCAAACCTTGTTCTGAATCCGCTTCGCTCGGAATCGCACTGAATTCTGCAACCCGTTTGTACAACTGTCGTCGCGAGCCAAATAAGCCGTTCGCGAGCGGTTCAGCGACCGACCCTTCGGCTGCCCGCGTCAGCATCGCGATCCACTCGGCGTCGACCAGCCGAAGTGACGATTGCAGGTCAAATCGATTCTGCAACAAGAACACGGCGCGTTGCAGCATTGCCGTGGCTGATCGGACCGTGTGGTGCCAGTAGACTTCGCTGAACATGACGTAGCGAGCGAAAACCATCATCTCCGCCGCCGTACGGCCTTTTTCGCCTACCGCTAACTGTCCTTTTTCCGGATGAACACAGATCGACGCGATCAATCGGTTGGTGTCAAAATTGTTGCCGTACGGGACCCCCGCGTGCAAGCTGTCGCGTTGCAAGTAATCCAGTTTGTCGACGTCGATGGGACCGCTTAAACAGCTCGCCAGAAACGTCACCGCCGGTGATTTTGATATCGGCTGCAGCAGCTCCAGCACGTCGTCGATCGTTGCGTTCCAATCTTGGTCAATGCAATCGGCGATCTCTGGTTTTCGCAGCCACTGCCCGACTCGGGATTCGTGCTCTTCCAATCCATCCAGTCGCATGTCTTCGATCGGATGGCAAAACGGCCAATGACCGACATCGTGAACCAATGCCGCGAGCACAAATGCTTCGCACATGGTTTCGTCGACCAAATTCTGAAACGCCGTGTCGGAATCAAGGCGTGCCAGCAGACGCAACGCGTTGTGGTACACCCCGAGCGAATGTTCAAAACGACTATGCATCGCGCCGGGATAGACCAGCGACACCATGCCCAACTGGCTAATCGATGCCAACCGCCGCATAGCCGCACTGTCGATGATGCGTCGCACGCGACGCGACAGCGGAACGCCATCGCTGGGCGGAATCCGAATCAGTCCACTCGCTTGATTCAGCGAGATCACTTCAGGCAGCATGCGTTTACAAACCCAGCTCTGGACGCAAACCTATCCCGACCGGTTCGACGCCGGCAAGCGTGACGCCGCTTACCACCGCCAGCAGAATGATCGCGATAAAGTACAGCCCAGCGTGGAAAAGCCCGTTTCCGATCTCAAGCTCGAAACATCCAATCGAAACCAAAGACCCCAGTCCCAGCATGATGCACAGCGTGACCCCGGCGGTTCCAAATCCAATTTCGTTTGCGTGATCCAATTCCAAAACATATGCCGGAACAAAAGCGTAGACGCTCCAGATCAGTGCAAACAAGACCGAACAAACCAGCACGCGATTGCGCAGTTCCGGACCAACGTACGGTTCGCGTTCTTGATCGTACAAAAACGAATAACCTGCCCAGACAAGTGGCGGAGCCAGCAGCAGCAGACCGGCGATCTGCGCCCACAGCGGAGTGCCTTCTTCGCCACCAGTCAATCGAAACGCCACCGCGACGGCAAAGACGGCCAAAACGGCGCCGATCGTGATAAACAGTCCCTTCTTGGTGACGTCGGTTTCTTTCCGCGCCAACGGTTTCAGCACGCTGCGGCCGCTACGATCCTTGGGCGCGCCGTCATCGGGAGCGTGAATCGTGACTTCTTCGGACTTGTCCGGAACCGAGATCTGTTTCTTGCAGTTCGGGCACGGCCCCTTCTTACCAGCAAACTTGTCGCTAACTTGGAATCGCTTCAAGCAATTCGGGCAGGTAACTTGAATCGACATTGATAACAGCGAAAAAAAGTGCGATGGGAGATAGTGTCTTGAACAACGATGACGATCTGACGGACGGTTCAAACGTTCCGCGCGATTTGCCGCGATCCGATCTGCAGCCGGACAGTTCGCAGCTAAACCAATTGCCGCCCGATAGTTTGTCGCGCAGCGATGCTCGGTCGCAACCCGCCGATCACGGACGCAGCCTAGATGGTAACGAATCTGACGCGTCGCCGTCGGCGCACGTGGTTTTGTATCATCCAGAAATTCCACAAAACACCGGCAACATTGGTCGCACCTGCGTGGCCGTCAATGCGAAACTGTGGATTGTGCGTCCAGCTGGCTTTCAGCTGGATGAAAAACGCCTGCGTCGCGCCGGTTTGGACTACTGGCAGCATCTGAAATTGGGGGATGCCAACAATTGGTCACACCTGACCGATCAATTGTCCGTTCCCCACCAAAACGGACGTTTTTTTTACTTGTCAAGATTCGCTAAACGCGAGATCTGGGAAGCGGACTTTCAACGCGGCGACGTGTTGGTTTTCGGAAGCGAATCGGGCGGACTGCCGGACCAGATTCTGGACACCGACCACGCTCACGCCCTGCGTCTGCCGACATCGGCGGATGTTCGCAGCCTTAATCTGGCAACCACCGCCGGCGTTGTCCTTTACGAACACATGCGTCAAACGCGCACTTGATCGACTGATTTTCCGAGCCAGTCGACGCGCACACGCAATTGTCCGCGCCGATTCCGGCTTGTCAAATCGGAGGCCCCACGTCGGAAGAACGGCATCAGCAGGCCGTAATCAATGGGCTGGCATCCGTAGACCCGCACCGCAGCTTTCGACAAATGCGCTCACTTCCACGCGGTCTTCTTCTCTTGCCTCGTCTGTCCCTTTCGCCATACAGTTGTAGTCCCATTCATCGACGTAGACTTTCAGCCAACCATTGCGACGGAATTTTCTCATGCGACAGTTTATTTTCGGCATGATTTGTGGGGCGGGATTGCTTTATGTTGCGATGCACTTTCACGTCGTTCGCGGCAACGATGGAGTCGTGTTGGTTCCCAAAGTCAGTAACAACCTGTCGGACGTCTACGTCGACATTCGCAACTTTGAATTGAACGACTGGAAAGAGCATAAGCCACTGGCCGCCGCGATCATGAAGAGCAGTCAGGCTCACTTGATCGAAGACTCGGCCCATCGCGCATTTGGTGATTCGATGCGCGGCCTGGTCGACGGATTGTTTCAATCATCCCAGTAGATTGGGTTGTCCCAATCATTCTCGCTGCTCGGCAACTCCGGGTGGGGACTGGACGTTAACTGGCTGTCAATTCAGTAGCGAAGAGAGCAACGCTCCGCTAGTGCCATCGAATGTGTTCTGCGTTGGGTGAATCAATGTCAACGCATCGCGGAGGCGAAGTCGGCGCCTGTGTATCTGCGCCGATGTAATTGTCGCAAGGCAATCAATCCGTATCCGCGTCATCTTCGCGCTATGTTGCGGTAGCAGCGCACTGGTCGTGCGCGTTGCAGTTTCGTGATCTTAGTGGACGATGAAGTTGACAGGCCATCGATCCGTCGACGGCCGCCTTCCTCCCAAGGCAACCGTCAAGGACACCGATGCCATGTCGTACTATCGAAACCGCTATTTTTTGCTTGGACTGTTGCTCATGCTACTGGGCGCTCAGTTCCGCATGATCGATTCATTCGTGCTGAATGAACCGACCACCAAGCTGCTCGCAAAAGTCACCAAGTCTTCGGTCGCCGAAGACACCACCGCAGGTGCGATCTTTTGGAAAGTCGCGCCCGTCGAAATGACGCGCAAACGCATTCACCCACCGCGTTGGCTTGGCTTGGCCATGATGGCAGTCGGCGCTGTGTTCAGCTTTCACGCGGTAGCACTTCCCCGATACCGCGAATAGACGTCGAACAGATTCGATCAGGATACTGGCTCAAGCAGTTCAGACGATTCCCAAGCCGCCGATGCGATGCGTGCCCTAACAGCTCGGTTCGCATTCGATGTTCCGTCGCAATCAATCCACCACTCCAATCTACGGACCCAGCAGGATGCGCAACTTTTCAAAGAGACGGCCAGATACCCTCGGCCGAATGAAACGACTGGCTCTCAACAGCATCCTGATCGCATCCTCCGCTGCAGCGATCACGGTCCCAGGATCGCTGCAAGCAGCGAATTCGTTTGACGTCTTCAACAATCCGTTGCGTGCAGAGACATCGTCGACAGAGAATCTGCGTGCTGAACCGGCTGCCCCGGCGATTCACAGTGACGATTCCCTGGCGACGTCCGATGCAATCCCGCAGGTGACGTATGGCGTAGCAACCGCCATTCCTCCGGCGTCAAACAAGCCGCCGACTTATGCCGCCCAGCAGATGCTTTCGGCGCGGATGGTGGTAACGAACCAAGTAGACCTCAAATCTGATTCGGTAAGTAACTCAGACGTCGACTTAGTCGAAAGCGATGCGCCCGGCGCTCTCGCGATTCAGGCGATTGACTTTCCACCCGCTGAGAATCAAGACGCATTGCACAGTTCACAAACGATGCAAAACACGCTGCAGTCACAGTCACTGCGTTCCACCAAGACGGTGTTGGCGATGCCGCCGACAGTCGGTCGATTTGTTCAGGACGAGAGTGTCTGGTTGTTTGTTCCGGACCAAGCGTCCAGCGCACCAACCACGCAAGCAGACGGCAGCCTCTCAATCGCGGAGCAAGCATCGCAACTACGAGTCAATCCGCGGAATACGTTTCGCCGCAAGTCCGCGGTGGATCAACTTCGGCATGCCACTCAAAATTTCGTCGAACTACTTCCCACCAATCCGTTCCGCAACGAAACGACGCCGATCGACCTTCCTGCTTCAAATGATACCGACGAGTACTTTCATTCAGCCAACACACCGGCAACTCGTTCAGTGCTGCCGGAATTTGGGATAGAACAAGCCGTCGTCGTCAACGATCTGATTCTGCAGCGAGCATTGCATACGATGCGCAAAGCCGAACTCTCTAATCAGTTGGCGTTTCACAACAGCCAACCTCCAACCGAGTCGCGTTGGGAAGTTTCCGGCGCACTATCGCTGGTCGACGGGAAGTATCAACTGTCATTGCACTCTGCCCAGCCACTTCACCGTTAGTGGGGGGAGTGGCTTCCCACATTCAATTACCTCGCGTTGAATCGCTGACGTATGCCTGCGCATCCTGGTAAGCGCAGTCAGAAACGGTTGATCGACAGTAGGTCGCGTGGTAGATTGTTTAGCACGCGAATGAGTTGTCCAAGGCAGCGCCCAAACAGGTTTTCTCGCGTCTGAAATCGGTCGGAAACGCGGAGAAATTTGGATGTATCAGTCGAGTTGGTCTCTTCAAGAAGTGGCGGACGTTGACCGGACAAAACGAGTGGCGGGAAGCGAAGTGCTCGGACTCGATGCGAGTGGTCTGGCTACCGAAATCAGCGACCTAATCGATTCATCCAGCGAAACCGCAAGCACCAACACCGTCGATGATTCGGCCACTGGCCCGCAGTTGGATTCCGTGCCTGACACAGCCAATGGTCACGGTCAATTGGAAATCGATTTCGCCGATATCCAAACGCTTAGCTCAGCTCACCTGGGCGGGTTGATCCGAGCAAATCGCGAAGCTCGCGGGATGAACGTCGCTTTGGTTTTGGTCAACGTATGTGACCCGGTCAAAGAAATCTTTTCCCTCACGCGGCTCGATCGAATGTTCACGTTCGTGGAAAAACGAGCAAATGTCAACGCGATGGCTTAGCAGGCCTGCAGGCAACGCACTTCTTTTAAGCGAACTGCTGTCACCGAAAGGTCGAAGCTGAGAGAGTCGACGCCATCGTGCAGCCCGAGAGCATCGCGGAGACCGAAAGTCTAACGCGTATCGATTCTTAACCGGCGTGCCGTTTGCGTCGAATCAGGCAGGATGAATCTGCACCGACCTGGGTTGCGGTCGACACCGGTCAATCTTTGATTGTTGGCTCTTTTTTAGACAGTTTGGTTATCTCACCGGCCTGAGCCATCCGATAGTGGCAATGCACGGCAGTCGATCAGGAGATTGGGCTAGCTGGTTGGGCGAACATCGATCGCCAAATCGTGTCCAAACTACCAGGCTTCGTGTCCACAATCGGCATGCGTGGCAAGTGCAGAGGACAAATCCAGCGTCCACGTGGCTACGCAGGAAAGAAAAGCGAGATTCGTTGCAAAAACATGCTCCAAACGCACCTTGCAACCAAATCCCTGCTCAAGTAAATTCTGCCGATCAACTAAGAGAGGTTCCAAAGCGAACCGCTCACCTATTCCCCTGTAGCTCAGTTGGTAGAGCAGGCGGCTGTTAACCGCCTTGTCAGAGGTTCGAGTCCTCTCGGGGGAGCTGGTCGTCGTCGCCGTTAGTGGCGGCGACTGGAGCCAAGTCGCGATTGGACCGGCGGTTTACGGTCTTTTGCGACTTGGCTCCTTTCTCATCCGTTGCCCTCCGCTTCGGGTTTTGTGACTCTAAATCGTCCGTTTGGGAATTGAGAGCTGCGCCTATTGCTGCGCCTTCCCCAGGCGTTTCGGCATTTGGCGTCTCGAAGATGCTTTGGGTTTCCATCGCGGCTTTGAAAGTCGCTTTCGTCGCCATCGCGTAGTGATCCATCGCGACGACAACGCTGTTGCCGCACCACTCGGTAACGTCCTCGACGGGGAACCGGGCCAGTAGTTCAGTTTCGCGGCTCGCCCTTAGGTTTTGCAGCCGCTTTGGCCACGGCTTGTGCCCAGCCCCCTCGACGATCTTTTTGAATGTCGTCCGTAGGTTTTGATCGAGGCTTCGATAGCGGGTGTCGACGTGAACGGCTCCCTCCGGAGCCGCGTCCCAGGCTTCTTCGAGATACGGACGAAGTTCGGCGAAGATCGGACAGACACGGACGCCGCCGCCTTCGTGATGCTCGACCTTCGGTTGCCGAAGCACCATGAAACCTTCGGGTACTCGCCGTGAACTTTCGCAAGGACGGCCAAGCTGGTTCCCTTCGCATTGTTCGGATCGGAGGGCAACCGGGCGTTGCGATTTTCAATGACCATCAGCCGGTCTCGGTGGTCACTCTCGCCATACGTGGCAACGCGGTGACGGAAGTTTACGTCATGCGAAATCCCGACAAGCAAAAACTCTGGCCCGAAACAGTAACGTAACAATCGTCGCCCGACAGCTCCGCCGGTCGGAATTGCAGCATACAGATCGGCGCAGCGATCCTGCGACTAGAAGCAAGGTTTATTGATGAAGACAACCGTTCTCGGCGCCACCGGTTTTATCGGGAATCGTATCGTCGAAGCGCTTCGCGAATCGGGGGCCGACGTCGTCGTCGCTTCCAGAAAAACGGGAGTGGACGCCATGACGGGCCAAGGACTTGATGAAGCAGTCTCTGGTTCGACCACCCTGATTGATGTCACCAACGCTCCGTCCTACGAAGAAGCCGAAATCTGAGCGTTCTTTGACACCGCGATGAAGAACATTTGTGCGGCGGCGGCCAAATATCACATCCAGCACTACTAGTTGTTGTCCATCGTGGGCGTGGACCGAATGGCGGACAGCCCCTATGTGCAGGGGAAGCTGATGCAGGAGAGAATCGTATCGCAGCCCGGCATCTCGTTCACCATTTTGCGAGCCACGCAGTTCTTTGAGTTCCTAAAAGTTTGCGGGCTTCTTTGAGGACAAAGGTACAATTCGTCTCCCGCCGGTGCGGAATCAGGCGTTAGCGGCTGAAGACGTGGCCGATCATGTTGTACGGCTGATCGGTCAAGACGCTCAAGATGAAGTTGTCGAACTTGCTGGCCCTGACCAATTCTAATTAATGGACATGGTGCGAAACATAATGGAAACTAAAGACGATTCCCGACCGGTAATCGAAGACCCGGCAGCGAGATACTTTGGATCGCACATTAATGAGACAGCTCTGGTTCCTTTAGGATAACACCAGATTGGACGAACAACATTTTCCGAATGGATGAACCAATTAACCAAACCAGTTTGATAACCCAACTTGATGGACAGCGAACAAACATCCATCGACGTCGCCGAACTGATTTACCCCCATACAACTCGACATTGGAGACCATTATGCAGCCAACAAAACACTTTCATCAAATACACCGACTGTTTCTACTTGGACTGTTGATTGCTGGCTCAGCGGTAATGGCATTCAGCCTAGGGCACGCTACTGCTCAGGAAACTGAAGCAAATCCGTCAACCAAAAAACCGCAAGTGAATGTCAAGGTACTGCGGCAAGATGAGTACGAAGCCAAAGTCGATGGAGAGAAAACGACGGCGACGATGCTGGAAGTCATACTTGATCCGTTGGCGGGCAGCCCACCGCACCGACATCCAGGGCCACTCTGCGGGTACGTGATCGAAGGCACGTTTGAATTCCAAGTCGAGGGCGGGCCGCTTCGCACACTGAAAGCAGGCGACGCATTCTACGAACCCAAAATGATCTTACATCAAGTTGGTCGCAATCCGGACAACAAGACGCGCACACGTGTCCTCGCCACAATCGTGCATCCATCGGACGCTGAGTCGCTAGTAATCCTTGAGCCTCAGCACGAGCAGGCTAGTTTGTCCACCGAAACCTTTGACGCTCCTAAGTCATTGTCATCGTGGTCAGCAAAATCTTCTTCGGGTGAGGATGTTCCTTTGCAACAACTCGCCGGCAATCCATTCGTGTTGGCGATGTTTCGTGGACACGGTTGCTACCACTGTGTCGAGCAACTGAAGGCTTTAGAGCAGGCTGAAGAAAACTTTCGGGAGCAAGGGATTCGGATTGTCGCAATCTCCAGCGAGTCGGTGATCGAAATGAACGCAGCCCTTGCCAAAAAGCCGCTGCCCTTTACCGTCCTTTCGGACATAGAATCGACTCTTGCCAAGTCTTTAGGGTCAGAGAGAATTGACAACTGGCACGGGCTGCTGATCGTTGACTCAAAAGGTAAGGCTCACGCACTGATAAGCGGATCGGCTCCCATGATGGATTGCGAAAAAATTCTCGCCACCACACAGTCGCTTGGATTGACGGGAGAAAAACTGGCCAGTCATCCAATTGGCAATGCACGATTAAGTTCGCTGATAAAGAAACAAGCTGCTGAGTCTCCGGAAACCTGCGCCGTGCCCACGACCCCAAGCAAGGCGGCAGCAACGCAAACGACTCCATCTAACCTTACCTATGCGGCCCAACCGAAACCTCTCGTTCCAGATTTGCCAATCGTCGGGCTGCTGATCTACGATCATGTGTTGCAAACGGAAATCACAGCCCCCAGCGACGTGTTTAGCAAGCACTCGGAAGACGGCAAGCAAATGTTCAACGTGATTACGATCGCGGCTTCTTACGATTTGATTGAAACCGAAGAGGGCCTGAAACTGTTTCCCGATTACACTTTTGAGAACGCGCCGAAACTGGACGTGATCGTTGTCCCCAGTGCCTACGACATGTCAGCGCGAGTCAAAGATGAGCGGCTCGTGCAGTTCATCCAAAGTCAAAACGGGAATACCAAATTCACGGTCAGCAATTGCGGCGGCGCGTCATTGATTGGCGAGTCCGGTATTGCCAAAGGAAAGAAAATCGTGACTTGGATCGGCGGTGGCAAAGACCTGCAAGAATCCTATCCTCAGTTGAAGGTGCAGGACGACGCGAACGTGAGCTATGTTGAGGACGGAAAATTTCTCTCGTCCAACGGCAATCTCGCTTCGTACATTTCATCGTTGGAACTACTTGAAAAGTTGACGAGCAAGTCGCATCGGAAATTCGTAGAGTCCTATCTCTATCTTGAAAGGCTAACTGGCTGGGACAAATCGCGAAGTCAGCCCGAATAGCCACATGACCACTGGCGTGAACAAGTCCACGCAATCTCCCACGCGATCTGTGCAAACGAGTAGAACCGTTTTCAAAAGAAGGTGAAAAAACTTTCTGCAACACCGCCCCGCTTCGCTCAACGCCAATCCATTCGCCTCCGCTGCATTGATTTGCAGGCCGATTCGAGGCACTTGAACCAATAAACCTCCATGCAATCCTGAGTGTCAGTTAGGACGTTCAGTTGACTCGCATGGAGGTTTTTTGATGTGTCGCGTTTCTCTCACTCTATTCGCAGTTGTTTCTTTAGGCGTTGCAATCCACGCCAACGACGACTCGGCAGATCGCGTGTTGCGTGCGTCGTGTCGCATCTTCGCAGGCAATGCCCGAGGCAGTGGAGTCATCTTCGATACCGACGAGGACAGCTACCACGTTCTGACAAACGCACACGTCGTCGGCAGAATCGGCAACCGAGTGAGTCTTGAGTTTGAGCATTCGGGTTATCGGTCCGGGAGGATTCCAGGCCGCGTGGTTCGTTCGCATAACGCCCGCAACACTTCGATTGATTTGGCGATTGTCGAACTTCCGCGTTCGGAGTTCCCCGGGCCGATGCCCGTCGTGCCGCTTGCAGGTGTTGGCTTCAAGGAGGAAACGCCAACCGTGCTGACGTGCGGAGCCCAAGGAGGGGCCGCCGTCAGCCTGCAACGTGGTCACATTGTTCGGCGGACACGAAGCTTGATCTACTACAAGCCCGAAGCGTTGCCCGGTCGATCGGGCTCGCCATTGTTCAACGAATCCGGTTCGCACATCATCGGCTTGGTCGCATGGAGAACCGGCGACGGTCACGGCTTGGCAGTGAATGCCGCCGTCGTTCGCTCGTTCGTCGGCGGCGAAGTCGCGGACGCCGAAACCGCATTACCCGACGACGCCATTCCCCTGTGGCAACCTCGTGTGCGTCTCATCTTGGTCACGTCCAAAGGATGCCAACCCTGCGAACTGCAAAAGCAATCCATGCCCGATGACGTTCGCTACGAAACGCTCGACATCACGAAAGCAAACGCCAAGGGCTACAACATCCGCGTGACACCAACGCTGATGGTCTTTGTCGATGGAAACCTCGAACACACCACAAGCGGTCTACTTCGCGGCGACCGCTTGCGAGCGTTCTTATATCGCTGGGGAATCACCGACAACGACACCCAGCCCGACGACGCCGACTTCAATCCCTGGAGCAATCCCCGCCGCTGGGAACGTGGCCCGATCCGCGACCGCATCGACAATGCCAAAGACCGCTTCGCATGGTGGCTCCTCGCCAAATGGCTCGGGTTCGCCACTGGCGGAGTAGCAGTCGTGTTTCCCTGGTTGTTCTTTATCTATCGAGCGTTACGCAAGCTGCGTGTCGCAGAAACAGGCAGACGTGTAGCCAGCAAACCCAGAAAACGAAAGCTTCGATCGAAACCGCTACGAAAAACCACGGGTCGAGGCAACCTATCGGCAACAAAACACTCGCGATAGCAACCTGAAAGCGACGCCAGAAATGCCGGACTCTCCTATTTCTTGCCTGGCTTCATGGGGCAAGTGTTTGAGCGGAAGTCGTACGGACCTGCTGAAAACGTAGCCAGGCTGATGTAACAGCAATCTCTTGATCGTTACAATGTTTTCCGTAGGAGACGCTCGCGAATATTTCCCACAATGCCTTTGTGTCATGCCCGATAGTTACGATCTAACCCAACTGAACAGTAGTGCCTTCGAGCATATGGTTAACGCAATTGCAATGCGAGAGCTTGGAACAGGTCATACTGGCTTTGGTCCAGGTGCTGATGGAGGACGAGACGGTTATTTCGAGGGACGTTCCCCATATCCAAGTGACGAGGAACAGTGGGAGGGCATTTGGTACATACAATCGAAGTTTCACAAGCCCTCCCTTGGAACCGATCCCCAGAAATGGATCCAAAAACAATTGAAGGGAGAGATCAAGCAATTTACCGAGTCGCCCGTTCGCGAATGGCCGAACAACTGGATTATTGCGACAAATATTGATCCTTCAGGTGTGCCGGAGACTGGATCATTTGATGTGCTGAAAGAGCTGGTTTCAGAGGCGAACGAGCTGCTTGCGTCAAAGTTCCATGTTTGGGGCGGCAAGAAAATCCTAGACCTTCTTGCAAAGTATCCGGATATTCGCGACGAATACGGGCATTTCCTTACACCAGGGCATGTTCTGACTGAGCTAATGAGATCGTTTGGCGACGAAAAAGCGCATGTTGAAGAGGTAATTCGTGAGCTTGTTGTTCCGGTCTTCAAAGATGAGATTCATACAAAGCTCGATCAGGCAGGAAGCGACAATGATTCAAGGCCTGGAATTCACAAGCTCTTCATTGACCTACCGTACTTGGCACACACTCCCGGACAAAGCCAGCATTTCCCTTCACAAGGCACAGTGCTCGATGGCCTTTCTAGGGCTTCAAATAGGAACCACGGATCAAAAGCAAGTTTGCCATCTGGAAAGAAATGGCTCAATTGGCTAGCGCAGCCAGAACGTTCTTCCGTATGGTTTGTGATTGGTGGCCCGGGTCAAGGCAAGTCAACGCTCGGTCAGTATTACTGTCAGATTCAACGGGCAGCGATAATCCTCGATGGTGCAATAGACCAAATCCACTCGTCAACTGTGGAGCTTGCAGAAGAAGTTCGTGAAGCTGCCATCGAGGGTGATGTTTGGCCAACCTCCCCTCGAATTCCTGTGGCGATCGAACTCCGAGAGTACTCGCATTGGCTTGCACGACGTGAAGCAGATGATGCGAAAGGTTTGCTCACCTATGTCGCGTCAATTCTGACGAATTCTCTTGAGAAGGACGTGAACCCAGGACTTCTCCAGCGAGCCCTTGCCAAAGGTGCTTGGTTCTTCGCGTTTGACGGATTAGATGAAGTACCTGGCGACACCAAGGCCATGGTAGCACGCGAGATCCAACACTTCGTTGAGGAGATTGCCGTGCGAAACAACTGTGACTTGCAATCGCTATGCACGTCGCGGCCACAAGGCTACTCCGGAGAGTTTAATGAAATTCAATGTGCGACAATTCGACTTCGACATTTGCACCCAGAAGAGGCGTTCCTTTGTGCGAAACCTGTGTTGTGTATCGGACGATCGAAGGATGACATCACACGATCGGAGAAAATTCTTGAATCGGCATTGAAATCACCAGCGGTCCAAGACCTTATGAAGACTCCTCTTCAGTCACACATTATGGCGGTTGTGGTGCGAGATGGAAATAAACCACCAGAACGGCGGTGGCAGCTGTTCAACAACTTCTACGAGGTAATACGCCGACGAGAAGCGAACAAGGAACTTGCAGACCCGGACGTTGCAAAGCTACTTAGAGAAAATGAAAACCTTCTTCGGTCAATCCACAACCGGCTCGGTTTTGTGTTGCACGCGGAGGCGGAGTCTGCGTCAGGTGCGACAACAAGTTTGAGTCGTGAGCGGTTCAGGGGCCTTGCCGAGAAAGTCGTCAATCAAATGTTGGACGATGACGGCGATCAAATGGTGAACACTCTGATGGAGGCGACTACAAATCGTCTCGTTTTGGTTAACACTCCTGACGATGGCGAATACTTGCGGTTCGATGTTCGACAGCTGCAAGAGTTTTTTGCAGCTGAGTACATCTACGAATCAGTTGTTGCGGGTGACCTACAAGATCGTCTGCAGATTATTTTCGGAGATTCTCATTGGCGAGAAGTCAGCCATTTCGTATTGAGTGCTTTGATCGAGAATAAGCGACAGACTGAACTCGCAGTCGCGATTGATGTTCTTAGGTCTTTAGATGGCGTTGACCCAGGAGCTCTTCGCCTCACGGATAGACGACTTGGCCGCGGCGCACTTGCTGCGAGTCGTTTGATTGAGGAAGGCGTTTTGGAGCAAGACAAACGCGTGCGTCAAGGCTTCCGTTCTTGTTTCGATGCAGCGTGCTCGTTTACATCTATGGATTCGTCCACGAGTCTTGCGAGCGTGGTCCAACCTAGGTCGCGCACTTGGTTAGTCAATTATCTAGTCGATGAACTAAAAGAAAGAGCCGAGTCGGAATCAATTGGTGCGTATGCCTTGCTGTTCGGCATGCTTGATCCGCAGGATGAAAAATGGGAATGGTTCTCGGCTCGTTTTAGACGAGCAAGCAGTCACTTCCAAGATGCTGTTTTTGCCTGTTTTCGGACTTATGTCAACGAGAATGCAAAGATTCGTTCCGAGAAGGCGACGATTCTCATTGAACGCATGATTGGAGACTCGTGGACCACACTGTCCGCGAGTACTCTTGAGTGTATTTGCTCGCTTCTTGGTCAATCAAGCGAATCGCTAGAGGATCTGGCGGGTTCGATGGGCCTTTCGGATCCAGAGCTTCGACTTCTTCGAATTCTTGTTGAGTCAGGAACGCACCCGACTCGTCGATCTCGGCATCATCGCACCCCGGTAGACGAGAACTGTGACCTAGTTCAGCACGGACCAGTTGCCTGCCTGTATGCAGCAGCAGATTGGTCAACTGAAATAGTACCAGAGTGCGATAAAACAGAGAGCACGAGAGGCTTCTTAGGTTTCCTTTCGTCTTTGGAAAGATTTGCTTCGTATCGTAACAAGGAAACTTTCGTTGCGGCACTCACAAAGGCGGAACTGGTCGGATGGGCAATGTTTCGAGAGGTTCCATCTGAGATACGCTGTCAGTTTCCCGCACTCGAATGCAATTCTGATCTGGCGGAACTTATAGAACAGCTTGATGACCTGGATGACAGCCAATTTCTTCGGTGTTTGTCTGAACGAAAAATTGGGAACTTTAGACTGAAACGCTGGGCTTCTTCCTTTCAATTTGATCCAGGTAAACCGATTGCTGATTTCGTGTCGCTTGTCAAAGAGCGTCCGGCTGTAGCAATGCAGGTGTGGTTTGGCGGACTTCTTGAAGAGCGATTTGGCATGGATTTTGATAAACAGAAGAGCGGTTGCCAAGACGTTCTAAACGCCTTTCAACACGCCGTTAGTGAGTGTGTTTCCCCCTTCTTCGTGGCTCCTGGACTGTGGGGGCGAATGATAGATTCTTTACCAGATCCAGACGCGTTCCGGGAAGAACTCACCGCTAATTGCATGTTATGTACGACTAGCTATGCAGCGTTTATTGCACCTGAAATGTACCCATTTCGACTTCGTTTACCAAACGAATCGAAGCTACTTCCACACTTAGCAAATTCGGTAATTGGTTTGCTTAACCACCGGCGTTCGGGTGCCCCTGGTGAGGAAGCATCCAAGCACGCTGCGAAGGTCGCTAAGTCCTATGCTGAGCTCGACCAGCTCGGTTGCCTTGTGGAGTCCATGAACGCGTCAGATCCGGAAAAGTTGGCTGCGGTCTTACTTCAAGTAGTTATCAATGGTGAGCTTGATTTCCTTATCGAGAAGGAGTCGTTGGTAGTAAATACCCTCAGCGGTCCAAACACTGCATCAGCGCGTTCCATTGCCGGCCTAATCAGGGCTTTCGGTAGTTACGCAAATGACGATCACCGGGGTTTTGCTGGAAAGATTCTTGAGACAGTGCGAGACAACTACGGAGTTAGGAGGATTGTTGAACAGGCAGTTTGTTCATGGCGTGAAAAGCCGACTTCCCCGCTTCAGCGATCCGGGAAGCTGCCTGATTGGCTCGACGGAACCGAGTAAAGCAGTCCATCTAAACAAGACACAATTCAGGCACGCCTACAAGAGTTTCCTAGGGGTGGCGGTATGGCGTGCAGCCGTTTTGCCGTCGACGCTTTCACCGGGGGTTGGAAGCACCGCTTGTCACACCGCCAAACCCCGGCTCGCTCGTTCCTCACTGCAGATACGTCACGCGACGGCTCCGCATTCTAGCGTGACGATGCTCGGGAGCATCTTCCGTGCGGCCGGCCTTTAGAGCCCGGTTCAGGCTGTCCGCAAGCGGTTAGCCACTTCTTTCGAGGGTCAAAGTCACTCGGCAGGCCACCGCTGCGTTCGTCCGTTCCGGTCGTCCGCTCGGGACTCGTTGGTGTTCGTGCTTTCGCACGTTTACTCGATCGTGCTTCTTACCGGCCTGTGGTTCTCTTTGGTGGTTTGGTCTAGTGTGGACCAGGACTGCACGAGCGTGCGTAGTGTGGAATCTTCCATTGCCGATGAGCCCACTGCACCGAAAATAGCACCACCACCTAGGCAAACCTCGGGTTTCCCTGGTGTTTTGCGAGGTTGTGCGTCTCCTGCCGGGGGAGCTATTTGGCTGAGTATTCGGTTCGATGTCTGTGTGCTTTGTCCAGTGGTTGTGTCATTGGTCGTTCCTGAAAACGGTGCTTGAATTTTCGGGTTGCCGCTGCTAACCAACTTCGTTGAGAATTCGGCCTGCCTGGGCGTCGACGTCTGATTGGCACGCTGGAACGTGGGATAGGTTTTCAGCTTGTCGAAGTGAATGTGACAGGCTGGAAGCTTATCCCACTGCACTTTCGAGGTACCGGTTAGGAATGCATGACTTGGCCGCCATCGATGTTGATCGTTTGGCCGGTGATATTGCGGGCGGCGTCGGATGCTAAGAACAGAGTCACCGCGGCGATCTCATCAAGCTCTTGCCAGCGTCCCAAGGGAGCCACTTTTTCGATTTTGTCGGCCGCCCATTCTTCGTAGGTCGGTTGCTCCTTTGCCGAAGAGCCACGAAAACTGGATTTCCAAACGGACTGATTCAGATCCGTCTTTACCATCCCAGGTGCGATCGCATTGACGCGTACGCCGAAGGGCGCCAGATCCTTTGCTGCACACTGTGCGAAATTGATCAACGCCGCCTTCGACGCGCTGTAGGGAGGATCCGTTTGAGAACCAATTTGTCCCGCGACGGAAGTAAAGAAACACATGCTCCCGCGACCGCGATCGGCTAGCCCCGGCGCGAATGCGTGCGCGACATTGACGGCTCCGATCAAGTTGACCTCCAAAACACGCTGCCACTGGGCCGGAGGAACGTTCCAAAACGGAAACCCGCAATGTCCACTTCCGACCCCTACGGTAAAGACGACATGCGAAACGTCACCACACTCGCTGGCAAGCTTTTCGACTTGTTCCAAACGGGTAACGTCAACCACTCTGCTTGTCATTCCAGCTGGCGACTTTTCCAACGCACGGTCGTCCGCATCAGCGGCGAGAACGGAACTGCCCGCATCGAGAAATGCATCCGCGACCGCTCGCCCAATCCCGTGAGCGGCACCGATGACGACCACTTTGTTCACGATTAGTTCAGTTTCCATTTTGCGACCTTCTGTTTCTTGCTCATACACAGTTCGTTAGCTTTGCCACCGGACCGAAAGAAAGCACGGTACTGCGTGCTAACAAGGCGAAGTAGGCCGGTTTGCTCAGGCGCCAAATTGGGGGAAGTCAGTTTTGGGCGGCGAGTGTTGATGTTTTGCGACGGCGACGCGATTGACGACGCCTACTTCTTTTGTTTCCACTTGCCCGACTTGGCGACAATTGCTGCCCGATTTTTTTTGAAACCTGCTGCATTGCGTTTGGCGATCAGTTGCTGCCGCAGTTTTTTCACGACCGTCGCGTACTCAGGATTTTTTGCTTGGTTCGTAAACTCGCCCGGATCGTTTTTTAGGTCGTACAGCTCCGCACCACTTTCGCCAAAGCCCCACTGAGTGAAACGCCAGTCCGCCGTGCGAATCGATTCTCCGCCGCTACGGCTGATTGTGAATGCCTGCTTCTTCGTCCACGCCGTTGACTCGGTGTTGGCCAACAGCGGTTTCAGGCTGGTTCCCTGCAGCGTGTCCGGCGCGGAGAGACCAACCAATTCGGCGAGAGTCGGATACAAGTCAACCAGCTCCGTGATTTTGGTCGTGCCACGGCCGTGTTGATCTTTCAGCCACGGCACGCTGATGATAAACGGCACGCGTGTGGCTTCCTCGAACAGATGTTGCTTTTGGTACTTGTGATGTTGTCCCAACAGGTAGCCGTGATCACTACTGAAGACGACAATCGTATTGTCCGCCAACCCCTTCTCATCCACCGCATCCAGAACGCGTCCGACCTGAGCGTCCATGTACGAAACGCTGGCGTAGTAGGCCTGTAGCAGGCCTTTGTGCAATTTCGGTGTCACCCCATACGTCGTGCTGTTTCGCTTGTAGCCGCGGATGATTCCTGGCACGTCATCCAGGTCATTCTCCGGCACAACGGGCGGCTCCATTTCCTCGCGATTGTACTGGTCGAAATACTTTGCCGGTGCGACAAGCGGCACGTGCGGTCGAACAAATCCCACGGCCAAGAAAAACGGTTTGTCTTTTACTTGCTCCAGGATCTTGATGGCACGATCCGCCGCCATGCCATCGGCGTGGTCGCTGTCTCCGCCGGACGCAACCACCCCCGCAAAGGTTTGTGAACCTTTGTCTTTCGGTGACCAGTTTGTCAGTTCACCGAGAGCATTCTGTTCCGCAGCTTTGACGTTGAACGCTTCGTCCCACGAGAACGGATCATCGCTTTCCGCTGTGCCGTCGATGATCTCAAACGGAATCCGCATGTGATAGATCTTGCTGACTCGCCCCGCGTAGTAGCCGTTGTTACGAAAAGTCTGCGACATCGTCACGACATCAGGCATACTGCCTCGCAACGTGCCAGCATTGCCCAGCGTCAGATTGGAATACGGATACAAACCTGACATGATCGAAGCACGCGACGCCCCACAAACGGGATACTGACAGTGCATGTTCTGAAACTTGACGCCGCGCTGTGCCAAGCGATCAAGGTTCGGTGTTTTGCACTGTTTGTGTCCAAAACCACTCAGCGCGGTGTTCAGGTCATCTGCAATCAGGAACAGCACATTCGGCTTTTCAGCATCAGCCCGTGACTGCGGAATCAGCATGGTTCCAATCAGAGCAACCAGCACCAGACAAGTCGTCTTCATCGTTTGATTCATCTTCTGGCCACTGGGAGACATGTTGAGTTTATTGTGGGAGTGCATGGGATCTGAAAGGAAAGGATTTGAGTGCGGGCTCAACGCGATTGTTATTGCACTTCGATTCGGTTGATGGACAGAGGTGGCAATTTGATCCGTCGATCTGTTGATTTGACTTGCACCAATACGTCCTCGTCCATATCGAACGTCTTGAAATCGTTAGCAGCGTCGAAAGACAACGCTCGGTGCATGACCGGCTGCGAATTGGCGTTCCCGTCAACGTTGAATTCGAAAGGGACCGGCTGAGTTGTCTTGTTGATTGCGAACAAAATTAGGTTGCCGTCATTGATGACCGCATTGGCACTAACGGCATCCAGGCCGTTGCCGATTGTCGTCGAATCAATGCTGCTCTTGTAAATCTGGCTGCCCTCGAATACGTTTCGCACAACTTGATAAGCGGCTCCGTAGCACGTCCGGGTATGTGTTCCAGTCGACTTGTCATACGCGATTAGCTTTTCGCTTGCGTTGATCTGGAAGTAGTCCGCGATTGCGAACATTTCCGGGTGTTCGAAGAATCCCAGATAGACGTCGGCCATTGCCAGGACACTGAGCGCGTTGGAGCCGCAACTGGCTGACCATTCGGAAACCCAGATCGGCAGGTCGGGGAACACCTTTTGCAGAGTCTGCCCGGTTTCCACCATATGCTGTCGTGCTGCCAGAGTCTTGGCAGCCCCTTCGCGATCAGGCTTGTAGCCGATGTGTTTGTGCAGGGTCACGGCGTCATAATAATCGTGCTTCTTCACCGCGATGTTCCACGGATTGGTTTCGGCCGTCCGCCAGTGCACGGGAATAGATACCAACAATTCGGGCGATTCTGCCTTGAGGGCCGCTGCGTGTGCCTTGGAAACTTCGACGTACTTTTCAACGTCCGCGATGGCGTTGCTACGTTGCGTCTTCCAAAACGGCTCATTCCCCAACTCCACCCATTTGACGTCGAATCCCTTGCTGCGACGATCAGCCAGTCGCCTGACGGCTTTCTCCGGGCTGTCGTAATTGACATTGAAAGTCAGCAGCACGTCGAAGTTCAGCTGCTGGTGCAGTTTGTGAAATCCGTCGAAGCCGTATTTCAGATCCGGATGGTTCTTAACCGCGGTATCGTACGGCGTATGGTAGTCGTCGGTTATCCTGCGGCCATCGGATTCCCAGTCGTAAAAGTTTGCCCAGACGCCGTGCGGAAACCGCAGCGATGACGGGTCGAGCTGCGTGATCAATTTTTGTGCGTCCGGATGGTTGTATCCAATCTTGCCGTACAAATTCTCCGGCCAGTTGCAATTCAATCCCAGCAGCAGGTGGTTGACTGGGGTGCTGCCGGTTGTGTCCACGTTCAGCGTGGCTTTGATCTCAGTGGGCAATTCAAATGGATACTGGACTTGAGACCCTTCGGCATCTTGCGCATCAACGTGCGCATCGATCGACGAAGTAGCACAGGCGAACACGGCAATCAGGAATGCGAGAAGATTTCGATTCATTTTCTACGATCCTGTTTGATTGATGGCTTGTGTAATGGCGAGCACTTTACTTGTCGCGGCGTGCTGTCACTTCTGGCGTGATCTGCGGCAACACAAAGTCTTTCAGCAATTGCGGCGGTCCGCTGAGCGACTGATCGTCGTCAACTTCTTTCATCCGTTATACAACCAGCTGACGAAGTTCAGCCAACTTGTCCGCGTGATCGGACGACTTGGCGAGGTTGTTTTCTTCAAAATGGTCTTCTTCGATGTCATAGAGCTATTCGGCCGGATTGCTATGATAGTCGTTCAGAAGTGCAGCTGCCTTTGGGTCCGTATGTGCTGCATCGATATACGACTGCCAATGGTGCCCGGCATTCGACCAGTGCTTGGGATCGCGTGGCGTTTCCTTGGCCCAAACATCGGTGTGGGTGGTGTAAGCAAATTCCCGATGCAGCTTGCGAGTGTATTTCCATTTGCCCACGCGGACGCAGCGAATCGGATAGACGTTCTTTTCGCTGTCCCCCTTGTGTGTCGCGTAGATCACGTCGCGATGCTTGCGGTAGCTTTTACAGAAAGTCATCCAACGCTTCACGCTGAGCCGCCAGCTAAGCTTTACGCCGAGTGGACTCTTCAGCCACCAGGTCGAGTACATCCTGGGACAGCACATGTCGGTCATGACACTTGTCACGGAGCCAGCCGAGCGATTCAAATCGAGCCACATTCTTTGCTAATTCCTTCCGCCTCACTGGAATTCCAAGCTGATGAGCAATGAATTCGTCCCTATCGAAGATCACACGCTGCAGGTGCAAACGCTGTTTGTACAGCACCAGCAGGCTGTTCTAGCGTTTGTATTGTCGCTCGAACCCCGAGTGCATGAAGCAGAGGAAATTGTTCAGGAAACCTTCGTCACGGCCAGCCGAAAAGCGGCGTCGTGGACTGCCGGAACAAATTTTTTGGCATGGGCCTGTACGATCGCGCGCTTCCAGACAATGAGTTCCCAACGTGATCGAGGCCGGAGCAACCGACGGTTGGCGAAAGATGTCGTTGAACTGCTGGCAGAACATACCGAAGAAGATTTTGCGGTATTTCAGGGGCGAGTGTCGGCACTGCGCGTCTGTCTGCAACGGTTGGCACCCAAAGCTCACGAGTTGATCAATCTGCGATACCACGCTGGACAAATGCCGGAGCAGATTGCAGAAGAAATCGGCTGGACCGTCAATTCGGTTCGCGTCGCACTGACACGGGCTCGCAATTCGATCCGCGAATGTCTCGAGAAATCCGAGGAGACGGCACAGTGAACAAAGCGATAAGAAAATTTCAGCGGCTCGATGAACTGATCGAAGCGTGGCGAGACGGCGAGCTATCCGAATCCAAGACGGAAGAACTAAACCAGATTCTCCGTGAATCAGAAGCAGTACGCGCACGGTTTTCCGCAGAGTCGCAGCTCCACGGCTTGCTGCACTGCGCCGTGTCCGAAGAGACGATCCAGCGAGTTGCTGACATTCCTGCAACGACACTCAAGGACGCAACTGGCAGCCTGCGAGGCGATTCGCGGTTCGGATGGTTGATGTTAGTCTCGGCTGTTGCGGCAGGATTACTGGTCACGCTGGGAATCCAGTGGTGGAATTCGCCCTCCGTGCCAGCCACCATTGCGACGCTTGCATCGAGCGAGAACGCGGCTTGGGAAAGTGACTTGCCGACGACACAAGGGTCGGAGCTATCTGCAGGACTGCTCAGCCTGCGAGCGGGCGTTGCCACAATCCGCTTCCATTCGGGTGCAGAAGTTGTTGTCGAAGCCCCTGCGCAAGTGGAGCTGATCTCGGCGATGCGAGCGAGGCTGCTTTCGGGTGCCGCCGTGATCGAGGTGCCGGATTCAGCGATCGGCTTTGTCGTGGAGACTCCCGATGGATACGCCATCGACTATGGGACACGGTTTGCCGTGCGAGTCGACGGGACACAAAAGCAATCCAATTTCGAGATCATCGAAGGCGTAATCTCAGTACACCACCCCGGCACGGGCGACGAAGTGCGACTTACTGGCCACGGCAAAGCGGTGACAGTGTCGGAACGATCGATTGACGTCGTGGATTTTGAGCAACAGGAAAACACACCCGATCTTTCGCAAGACGTGATTCGGATCGGAAGCAAGGGGCGAACGGGGTCGGCCATGCGACGCGATCACAAACGCCACAAATTCATCCAACCGGAGTTCCTTTCGGTCAAACGCACCGCCGGCGGAAAATGGGACCACCATTCTTTCTTTGCGTTTGATGTCAGTGCGATCGACCTTGATCAAATGCGATCCGTGCGTCTGCGGTTGAACCTAGTGCCGTCCACACGTGGTCTCGCGTCGCGTTTGCCCAAGATCAATCGGTTTGGGATCTATGGACTGACGGATCGCAAGAAAGAAGACTGGCTGTTTGGACAATCGTGGGACGATTCTCCGGGACCGGATGACGGCGTTCGCCTGGGGCACTTTGAAGTGCCTCGCAGTGCGAGACGCGGCACCTTTGGAATTCAGAATGACGCACTGCTGGATTTTTTGAGAGCCAATCACGATCGCCCTGCCACACTAATCCTCGTCCGCGAAACGACACAAATCGAAGGCGTGGGTCCCGGTTTGACTCACTTGTTCGCCAGTGACCTGCATCCCGAGGCGGTTGGGCCAATGCTTGAATTTGTGCCGATCGAGTAAATGAATGTGGCACGAGATATCGGACTGTCGTAAACAAGATGACAAGCTGGAATCCGATCCCACTGAATGTTTTGATGACTACGAACCCTTAGCGAGATTTCTTGATGTCGAATGTCAATGTGCTCTGTTTACTTGCGTCCGCGATGATGGCGGTCCAAGCTTTTGCGGACGAGCCAAAATCGACAGTTGCTTTTACGGATACGTTTGACCGCACAGGGCAAGTCGGCAACGAATGGAAGTTGAACACAAAGGAGAAACACGAGTTTGTGCTCAAGGATGGAGCGGTCCATATCACTCGCAATACCGACGCCAAGCACTCTGCGAACATGCTTCACCAGGCGCAGTTTCAAAATGGAACGCTGGCGATGCGTTTCAAATTGCTTCACGAAGAAGATTCGTTCAACGTGCAAGTAAGAAACTCTCAGTTCACCGACGTGAAACAGGGAATGCTGTTCAACGTTCGCATAGCCAACGGCACACTGGAGTTGCAGGACGCTGTGGTCGCTTATCACAACAAGAAAGCGATGCAGGCCAAAAATGCTGCGGAGCCCACGCCAACACAGAAAGCCGAATTGGACAAAGCGACCGCCGCGGTTCCGGTCAAACTGAGCATCGACCAATGGCATAAGCTGTTGGTGTCTGTTCAAGACGACCAATTGGCCGCATCGATTGACGGTAAGGAACTGGTTTCGCTTTCATCGAAATCAATTGGCCACCCAACGAAGGATAATTTCCGTCTGGAAGTCAAGCTGACGCTGGTGGTGGATGAAATCAGCGTGACTGTAAAGTGAGCCGAAGACGCTAGCCGCAGGCCTTCTGAAAGATCGAGCCGTAGCTCGATGGCTCTCAGTATCTAGAATTCACATCGTACGCAAATAATGAAACACATGTTCAGAACCTCGCTCGCCCTGATCGCTCTCGCGCTGTGTGGCAGTGTCTCAAGTGCGCAGGAAGCGCAGGCAGCGATCAATGCTGCGATGTCACAAGAACACCTCGCAGTCTTCAAGAAGTACTGCTTTGACTGCCACGATGCCGCGACTCAGGAGGGCAAGTTGAATCTCCAGGATCTGTCGTTTGAAATCAGCAAGGATGGCTCGACGGCGGAACATTGGGACAGCATCCTCGCGGCATTGAACTCCAACGAGATGCCCCCTGAAAATGCCGAGCAGATCCCCGACGACGAAAAGGCGGCGTTTCTTAAAGTGCTTTCCGAGCAAATGGTTCATGCGAGAAACATTCTCGGCGACAGCGGCGGCGAGATCACGATGCGGCGGATGAATCGACGAGAGTATCAAAACACTTTGGAAGCACTGCTTGGTTTTCGCGCCGATGTTTCGACTTTGCCGGATGATGATTCGTCGGGCGGGTTTGATACTTCGGGCGGCTCGCTTTTCTTTTCCAGCGATCAGTTTGAACAGTACCGCGCGACCGCAACGCAAGCCCTGGAGTACGCGCTGAGCCGCAAGCCCAGGCCAGAACCCAGGACCGTTCGATTTGAAGGCGAGACAATTCCTGCGGCTTACATGGAACGTGCCAAAAACAAGCGGGAATCGTACAAACGGGCGAAGGCGTTCCTCGCACAGGATGAAAAATCAGCGGCTGACTTTGGCTTTCCGCATCCAGAGCAAGCAAAAAACATTTGTGACAAACACGAATATGCAATGGCCGTCTATGACAATTACTTCTTCAATCGCCCTGAAAGTAAGACCGGAACAATCCTGCTGCCAGGACGGCGCAACGGTCCCGTAAAACAGATGCCTCGATTGCAAGTTCCGGCGTGGTATCCGGGCGGCACCTACAAAGTGCGACTCAAAGCAGCCAGCTATGACGACGCAAAAGATCAGCATCGGTATATCCAGGTGCAGTTTCAGGCAGGAAAGAATGAGTTTACCAATCTGCAAGGACTCACTCGGGTGACGGGATCGATCAAGAATCCGCAGCTTATTGAATTGGAATTGCAAAACCCGGTCGGCGTGAAAGGTAATTTTCGTGTCAGGCAGCGCCACTACGAAGAACCGTGGCGATACAAGCTGGACATTCAACAGATGGCAAAGAACGGCGTCGGCAGCCTGCCGGCCGTGTGGGTCGACTACGTCGAGGTTGACGGACCGTATTTCGATGAAGAACTACAGCAGCTACCAAGGATGCTAAAGAGAATCAGAGGTGCTTCGGATGAGCAGTACGCGCGGACCGTGATCGCCAGGTTCGCAACCAAAGCTTTCCGAAACAAGGCACCTGATTCCGAGTTCCTAGACAAACTGGTTCGCTACTACCTGAATCGTCGTGGGTCCGGTGATGATTCCAGGAGTGCAATGATCAAGAGCCTCGCACTGGTTTTGTCGTCACCTAGTTTTGTGTACTTGTTGGAATCTGGTGAGCCCGCGGCGCTAGCCACAGGCCCCAGCAGTGTTGGTCATGAAAGGCCCGCCACAACGACCGACCGATCACGAAGACTAAACGATCGGGAACTAGCGATTCGCCTGGCGTATTTCCTGTGGAGCTCACCTCCGGATGAAGCACTGATGGCGGCTGCGAACGACGGTAGCCTTTCAGATCCTGAGATTCTCAAGGCCCAAACCACGCGTCTGCTCGGTGATGCTCGGTCCGCTCGATTCGTCAGTGGCTTTGCTCACCAGTGGCTGGACATGAAACGAATCGACATGTTCGATTTCAGTGCAATCGAGTTTCCAGAATTCGACGAATCAGTGCGCCGGAGTGCACGGCAGGAAGTGTACGAAACCATCCGGCTTATCCAGGACGCCAAACTACCAATCAGCACATTGTTAAAGTCCGACTTCGTCATGATCAATGACGTCCTCGCTGATTTTTACGGGTTGAATGAGCCCGCGTCGAGCGCTGTCGGTTCCGAATTTCGGAAGGTAACGCTTCCGGCGGGTTCACCTCGCGGTGGGCTGCTGGGGACAGCGGCGATTCACATTATGGGATCCGACGGGCAGCGGTCTTCCCCCGTCGAGCGTGGCGCGTGGGTACTGCGGCATGTGATCAACGATCCGCCGCCGCCAGCGCCACCCAACATCCCGATGCTGGAACACGGGGACGCCGTTTTGTCGATCCGCAACTTACAAAAACGCCATCAGTCAGAACCTCAATGTGCATCGTGCCACCGCAAGATCGATCCCATCGGTTATGGCCTCGAAAATTTCAACGCGGCTGGACTCTGGCGTGACGTGGAGGAAGTCAAAATTCCGTCGGAGTTGAATGGCAAACGCAAAAGGAAAAATTCAGTTCCGAAGGTGAAGCGATTTCCGATCGATCCCACTGGTGAGTTGCCAGGAGGAGAACAATTTGCCAGTTACCAAGAACTTCGTGACAGCATTCTGGCCAATTACCACGACACATTTGCTCGCGGGTTCTCCGAAAACCTCCTCGCCTATGGTCTTGGCCGACCCTATGGGATTTCTGATCACAATCTTGCGACAAAGATGACGTTACAAGCCGCTGAGAATGGCAATACGTTGCCTGCATTCATCCACGCCCTCGTCCAATCAAAAGCATTCCAATCCAAGTGAGCCGACCTATGAACAACACGCGTCGACACTTTCTGCGCAGCAGTACCGCAGTCATCGCACTACCGCTGCTCGAATCGATCGGTTTTCGTCGTTTTGCATCGGCAGCCGCGCCCGTGACCGGGCCGCCGAAACGCATGATCTTTCTGGGCACTGGTTTTGGTGTCACCGCCGATGCGTGGTATCCGGACAAGGATGACACTGGATACGACTACAAGCTTCCCAAAAGTCTGGCTCCACTGGCCCGACACAAGCAGGACATCAGCATCCTGCAGCATCTCGAACATGCCAATTCGCGAGATGGCCACTCCGGATCGACGTTTTGGCTGACCGGAGCTGATCGCTTCGCCATTCCGGGACGGAACTTCCACAACACCATTTCGGTAGACCAAGTCGCCGCATCGCAGTTTGGCAACGAAACCCGCTACACGTCACTGCACATGGATGGAAGCGACCTGATTGGGCACGGCAGCGGTTCCATTTCGTGGAATCAAAACGGCAAACCGATCCCAGGCCTGAAGAATCCCGTCGCTCTTTACCACAAACTTTTCTCCGGCGACGGTGTCCCGCTGGAGCAACGTCAGGCGATGCTCGCCGAAGAACGATCGGCGCTCGACACGGTTCTCTCTGATGCACGATCAGTGAAACAAGGTTTGACGAAGACTGACCTTAACAAACTGGATGAGTACTTTGAATCGATACGCGATATCGAAACACGCATTTCCAAGGAGGAGAGTTGGCTGAGTGTTCCCAAGAAGGAGCCCGCCGATCTTGTCATAGCACCCGGCGAAAGTCTCGAAGGTGCGCCCGCCGTCGAAGCCGTCTATGATCTGATGGTTGCCGCCATGCAGGTCGACGCCTCACGAGTCTTTACGTATCGATTGCCATCGGACAGTTTTTGCTCCAGCATTGGATCCAGCTTTTCCGCTCATAATCTGAGCCACTACGCTGGCACCGAGCGAACCAAAGACTCGATCCTCCGCGACCAGGCTCATGCTCGGCTCATTGCCGGTCTGATGGACAAACTGAAAGCAACCAAAGAAGCTGACGGATCGTCTCTTTTGGACCACGTTGCGCTGACGTTCGGCAGCAATCTGCGAAGCAAGCACAGTCTCGACAATTGCCCGACGCTGATCGCGGGAGGCGGAGCAGGCTTCAAACAAGGTCGACATCTTGTAATGAAAGACGAAAAGACTCCGCTGTGCAATCTGTGGCTCTCCACGCTACGTGGAAGCGGCATCAACGCCCATACCTTCGGCGACGCAACCGGCGTCATCGACGAGTTGTTTGAAGCTTAACCGCCAAGACGTAAGTGCACCATCAAGTGAGCCCACGCCGCTAGCCGCGGGCCCGATACTGTCGAAATCTACAAACAGTACTCCGTTACGTACGCTGAAGCCGAGCGTCCCAATGTGCTGTTTATCGCAGTGGATGACTTGATTGATTGGGCGATGGATTTGTCGACGGAGCACACGGCAAAAACTCCGCACATGGATCCGCTCGCAAAACTCGGTGTGTTGTTCGCCATCGCCCACTGTGCCACTCTCGTCTTCGGTCCTTCGCGTGCCTGCGTGATGACAGGCGGGAAGCCTCTCCCACGTTACAATGCCACGGTACTGAAAGTGCCGAAGGGCTGTGTTTAGGACACTATAAAGCTTCTTCTCCGAAATGTTGGCATGCACTGTCCAATTTCGTCCTCGTTGGCACTAAAAAGAGCATCACAAACGAGACAACGTCTTCGAGAATCGAAATGCAATTTGACCGAGATCTAAGCACTGCTGCTGTACGAATCCGCGCGGGCCTGAATCTTGCCGTGTTGATCGGCATGTTGGCGAGCGGGCACTGTCCAACCTTTGCGGCGACGGCCCCCGAAACAGCCGCGACGCAGCCGAATATTGTCTTCATTCTGACAGACGACCATCGCTGGGATAGCTACGGTGCTTCTGATAACGCTGGTGTTCGGACGCCAAACCTCGATCGAATTGCATCTCGTGGCACGCGATTTGAAAATGCGTTCGTCACCCTGGCCATCTGTTCGCCCAGTCGAGCTGCTTGCCTGACAGGAAGGTATGGCAGCGCGAATGGAGTGACCTCGGTTGGCAAAAAACCGCTCAACGACGGGGAAACAACCTTCGCCCACGCGCTGTCCAGCGCTGGCTACGCGACGGGAGTAACCGGTAAATGGCATTTGAAAACGACACCTGAAGAATGTGGTTTTGATTTCGCGTCGACCTGTTGGAGCAACGGTCCGTGGTACGACCGCAAGTTCACCGTTGACGGCAACCAGAAAGTGATGCCGGGTTTCGTTGACGATGTTGCTGCTGACGAATCAAGTCGTTTCATTGATCAAGCAACCCAGGCTGGCAAGCCATTCGTGCTGTGGTTCTGCACGCAAGTGCCTCACATGGATAGCAAATTCACGTGGCCGGCGAAGCAGGAGTATCTTGCCAAGTACAACGCCGACAAAATGCCGTTGCCGAAGACATGGAACGACGATCTCGCAGGAAAACCTGAATACCTCAACGCATCTCGCAATCGCACGCAGGCGATCAAGTATGGCTACGAAGATCCTGCCGCCATTCGCAATCATGCTCGTGACTACTACGCCAGCGTCGAACAAATGGACGCGGCAGTTGGCCGGCTGATGAACGAAGTGCAGCGTCGCGGTCTGAGTGAAAACACGTGGTACATCTTCATGGGCGATAACGGCTGGTTTCTTGGCGAACACGGCATGACCAGCAAGGTGTTGCCTTACGAAGAATCCATGCGAGTTCCGATGGCGATTGCCGGTCCGAAGACATCAGCAAGAGTCTCCGAGGAACTGGTGATGAATATCGATCTGACCGCAACGATCTATGATCTAGCTGGCTTGCCGATCCCAACTTCGCTGCACGGTCGAAGCCTGTTGCCGATTGTCCAGGGCGAGACGCCGGCTGATTGGCGAACTAATTTTCTTTACGAAGCACCGACGCCGCAACTGGGCAGTCAACCGTTGTGGGCGGTCCGCAATGCTCGCTGGAAGTACGTCGAGACTCAAAGCGGTACTGCATCGGGCAATGTCTTTTCGGAATTGTACGACCTGCGGTCCGACGCGATCGAAGAATACAATCTTGCTGAAAATCCGAAGCACAGCGCCACGCTCAACAGTTTGCGAACCGCGTTGGTTCAACTTCGCGAAGCAATTGCGAATGGAGATTCAAGACTCGTTGCCGACAACACAGTAAAGCCGAAGCTAAGCGGTGACCCGCCGAAGATCCCAGTCGCTCCTCCCAAACCTCCGCGAACCGACATTCACATCAGTGGCGTCTATCCACACCTGACGACTTACGGCGTCTACAGCCAGAATGGTGCTCACTACAAACAAGGCCACAACGAATGCGGCATCGGAGCGATTGTTCCGTGGGCGGGTACATTGTGGATGGTGAATTACGCACCGCATCAACCAAGGGGCAGCGAACACAAGCTATTTTCAATCGATCCGGATTTGTCTCAGCCGATGACAGTGCATCCCGAGAGCGTAGGCGGAACGCCGGCCGGACGCATGATTCACGCCGAATCGAAACAGTTGTTGATCGGCCATCATTTGATCGACGAGAACGGCAAAGTCCGAACGATTCAGCCAAAAGACATGCCGATCCGCGTGACCGCGATCGCGCGTCACCTGACTGATCCGGCCAACATGGTCTACTACATCGACATGGAAGGATCCATCTGGGAAGCCAACGTTCACACTCTGGCCGTGAAGCGACTTTTCAAGAAACCCGTTCCCGGTTGGCACAGTAAAGGCGGCTACACGTCTCAGGGCCGATTGGTCATTTCCAACAACGGCGAACTTCATGTCGGCGACTACAAAGACGTATTGGTCGGTGGCAAAGCAAAGACGCCAGAAGAAGGCGGAGTGCTGGCTGAATTCGACGGCACGAATTGGAAGATCGTCGAACGGCGTCAGTTCACCGAAGTCACTGGGCCGAAGGGAATCACCGGCGGCAGCGACGGTAACGATCCAATCTGGACCATGGGTTGGGATCGCCGCAGTGTTCGTTTGAAAGTACTGGACAACGGCCAGTGGCACACTTACTTGTTGCCCAAGGCTGCCTATTGCAACGATGCCAGCCACGGTTGGTATACCGAATGGCCGCGCATTCGCGAAATCACCGACGGCCGCTGGATGATGGACATGCACGGGATGTTCTTCGACTTCCCCAAGACACTTTCCAGCACCAATACCGCAGGCATCAAGCCGATCGGCAGTCACCTGCGATACGTCCCGGACTTCTGTGACTGGAATGGCAACCTGGTATTGGCGACTGACGAGACCAGCATTCAAGGCAACAACCTAGCCGGTCAACCGCAAAGCAATCTGTGGTTCGGCGAATACGACGATCTCAAAAGCTGGGGCCCCGCGAGTGGTTACGGTGGCCCATGGATTGAAGACGATGTGAAAGCCAAGCGTCCCTCGGATCCGTTTTTGGTAGCCGGTTTTGATCAACGCATGCTGCACCTTGCGATTGGCCGGATTCGACCGGTTGCCAACACATTGATGCGGACCACCGACCGGTTACCAATCACGAACCTGCCCGATGAACTCGCCTCACTGCCTCGAGTCACGGTTCCTCGCGGTGACTGGCGTGACCCGGCGGCTGGTTTTGCATTCACGCTCAGCAAACCCGCCACGGTCTATCTTGCCGTCGATGGACGAGGCCACTCGCCCTTGCCGCCAGATTGGAAGTTGACGAACCTGACGTTGAACTGGAGCCCCAACGTCAAAGACAAAGTGTTCGTTCGCGAGTTTCCGGCCGGAAGCGTTTCGATACCAAGCAACATTGTCGAACACAACAAAGGCGCATTTGGAATGCCGCACATGGCATTCGTCGCAATACCAAAGGGTTTCACGAACGCACTGAAACCAATCGGTACGGCCACTGTGACGAATCCGCCTGCGAAACAGGCGACTACGCAGGACAATGACTCGCCCGTTTGCGTGACGCTGCAGGTCGACCAAAACGGCAATGGCGAGTGGACAGATTTCGACTCGATTGATGTGGCACCCGGAACGTACTTAGGGAAAGTTCTGCCGGCCGATCTTGATGCAGTGTGGTTGCGATTGATCACAGACCGAGATTGCGTTGCCACGGCCTTTTTGCATCAAACGACCAACCAATTTGTCGACGGAAAATCACCTGAGAACCAAGCATTGTTTGCTGGCTTGGCCGACGTCGGCCAAGAGTCTCTTGATGGTTTGGTCTATCCGGCAAAACGAAATCGAAACCTGCGAGTCATCACAGGCGACCAGCGTCATTTCGATTTCACCAAATCCGACTTTCACTTTGAAGCCGACGACCCCGATTCAGAGCTCGCGAAGTTGCTGCGCGTCGAACCAGACTTTTCAGTCGACGAAGCATCGGTTCTGCTGACTCACAAGGGTATGCAGCTGCGACTACCAAAAGGCGCCGCGGCCTACAACAAGCCATTAGCATCTGGTTGGCCGAGAGCATCTCGCGAAGTCGAATCCGAACGACATCTCGCTAACATCCACGGCACGTTCTACGAAATCCCACTGGTCACCAACGGGGCGCCGCCTGCGTGGAACCTGATGCGACCTGTCTCCAGCCACTCAAAGCAGATCGCCGATTTCTGTTCCTGGAACGGCTTGTTAGTCCTGAGCGGAATTCGCCCGGACGCCAAAAACGACGGCCATGTCTTTTGCGACGACGCACACAACACGGGTCTGTGGTTTGGCGGAATCGACGACCTATGGAAGTTGGGCAAGCCCATCGGCAACGGTGGCCCATGGTCAAACACCAACGTCAAAAGCGGAATCCCTTCGGATCCGTACCTAATGAAAGGTTACGACAAAAAGACCGTCTCAATGTCGCATGACCATCCCAACACCGCCACCATCACGCTGCAGATTGATTTGGATGGAAACGGCCTGTGGACAGATTACAAAACCTTCCCAGTCGCGAGCGACCAAACAGTGCAACACGAGTTTGCTGACGGTTTTTCAGCCTGCTGGGTCCGGGCGGTTTCCAACACCAATACCGCAGTAACCGTGCAATTCGAATATCGATAGGCCGGCAGTCGACGCGAGCAATGCGGATCGGCCAGGCATTTGGCTGGTGGCGATACGAAGGGTGACGACACAAGAAAGGCCAGTCCTTCCGGTACATAATTTTCCCGCGTCTTATGCAAACTGGCAGCGAAAATGATCAAGCGCACTTTCTGGATCAGACGTCGATTTAGGGCAAAGCGGCCTTTTCGATCGAATCGAACTGTATAATTTCTGCGAACAACATTGGACCAACCACGTGAACGAAAGCGTTGCGATCGAAAATCACCGTGGCAAACATTTTTTCGCAACCGAGTGTTCACAGCAACGCAGTGTGATGGGCCAAATAGCTTGCGACGACTTGCAGAGGGCACGAAATGATCCATCGTCTACGACAGTTCTTGGCATTGATTTTCTTGATCGCTGGCGTTCATTTGCCGGCGGTGGCTCAGCAGATGCCTGCCAGAACATTTGAGGGCACGGTTGTTGATCAACAGGGGCAGCCAATCGCGGGGGCCATGCTGTGGTATCGGTATGCGTCTGAACGGCCCCTCTTCAAGCCGTTGGAGATGGAAACGCGTGCGGACGCTCAAGGGCGGTTCGTTTTGGAAGTGCCATCAGTCACTGAATCCGAAAACTTGGTGGCGTCCAGTCGTTCGATACTTTGGGCATGGGCGCCTGGCTACGCTCTCGGTTTTTCTGAACGGCATTGGCTTGACCAAGAAACCAAACGCATCGAACTCGCACCGGCGACCGACACGTCGTTCGTCGTTGTCGATGTGAACGGGGAACCTGTTACAGATGTCTTGGTCGAACCACAGAACTACCGGAATTGGCTCGGTTACGACTTGGTCCCCAACCTGGCGGTGACTCAGTTGCGTCGCCGCACGGACAAAGACGGACGGGTCAAGTTTCCTTCACTGTTGAAAGAAAAACTGTTTAGGTTGCGTTTGACGTCGGTGGATTTTGGCATTCAAACAATACGGCCAGGCATGCAACCCAGCGAACCCGCGGAGCGAACTATCACGCTGCGACAAGTCAGTAGGATCGAAGGACGCGTGGTTGCCGACCACCTGGCTTGGTGCGGAGGCATCAAACTGCATTTCAGTACCGAAAAACCATTTGCGGCCGGAAAGACGAAACGTCCGCCGTGGCCAACGGAAGGTAAGGCAACCGCAGTGACTGACAAGACTGGACGTTTTGTAGTACCTGTGATTGCAGAAGGCCGAGTGCGTATTGAACATTCGATTTTGTCGAACGACGTTCACGCAAGGCCATTGTTTCCAGATGCAAGACTCGTTGAAGGTTTAGCCACCAAGCTTGAGATCCCGATGCAGCGATTGGTTCCGATTCGTGGGGCGATCATTGCGAAAGAAACTCGCATGCCAATGAAAGGCATCAAGATCCATGTCTACTATGGCTCGTATCGCCAAGGCACTGATGTCGTGAGTGATGCCAACGGCGAGTTCGCAGCTTGGGTGCTGCCTGGGAAAGTAAGGTTTCAACCGATGAACCTCTCGGCAACGAAATACAGCCAACTCGGGGCCCCCAAGCAAAACGAAGTGCCCGAGGACGTCCCCGAAGACGAGGCATTTGAACTTCCAGCGATTGAAGTCGTTCCGACCGAACCACTGCAGGGACTTCTGGTTGATCAGGACGATAAACCTGTCGCCGAAGCACGTGTCATCGCTTACTACAACAATTATCTTTGTTCTTCGGCAACGTCCGATGCAGATGGAAAGTTTCTGCTGGGAAAGTTCCCCACCCAGATTGATTTCAAGCACGCAACCTATCGCGTGGTACTTGATGAACACGAAACGCGGCACATGAGAGACGGCGATGTTCAGATTGAACCAACCCAAACGTTAAAGATCCAAGTGCGTCGCTGACGGTGCCCAAAGCAAACAACTTCTTTAGCCTTCGTACACTTCAATTGTGAATTTCGACTGCCGATACGCAGCGCCACTGGTTGGTTGACTGTGCCCTCCGCCCCGTGACCCATGATGCACACACGCCTTGCAGACTGTTTGCATGAAGGACGGCGGATGCGATCTCATACAATTCTTGTCCTGGTATTTACGGTTCAAGCCATACTTTTGGCCGACGAGCCAAAGGCCCGGATCGACGCGAAGGATGGGGGCGATGATTTGGCATCAATGTGGAATGAAAATTGGGCCGAGTAAAGCTCCAGTCCTTCACCGAGCACTCGCTCAAACACAGCGTATTCATCTTCCTTGCGAAAAATACTCTGCAGAGCATCGCCGCGGTTCAGAGCGTGATAAGCACCACCCGCCACATCGAGACGTCTCTGTTGAGGCATCGTGATCACCTCAAGCAAGGAACGAGTTGAAATCCAATGACACCAACCGATTCAGGCAAGCCAAAAAGACCCCCGTCCCAATCGTGTTCGGCACGGCGATTACACGTCCCCCGATTCCACTATGCACACGATGGCCGCCGGCACGTACGATCTGTGGACCGGCACCACCAAGAACCAGACCGGCCAGACCCAATCCACTCAAACGGGTGGCCTTCCGACCGGCGGCGTTGACTCGCTTATCATGACCACGTTCAATAACCAAGATGGCTCGGCATTCACCTTCGACAATATGTCGTTCAACACCATTACAGCAGTCCCCGAGCCCAGCAGTTTTGCTCTGCTCGGCATCGGCATGCTTGGAATCGTCGCCCGTCGACGCAGGTAGAATAACCACAATTGATTTGTAGACGTTGATTGAAGACTCAGAAAGCCGCCCAAGACAACGGGCGGCTTTTTTTGTTTGTGGAATGGAAGGGGCGTCTTTGCCAGGCGTGCAGAGCTTCGGTTTCTTTGTCAATCAGCACCTTGCTACGCCAGTTTTTGGCTGATGGCTCCGAGTGAGATGAAGGGAATCGATTTGGTCGCTCGCGTTCATCACAATCGCAAGGTAGATTTTCGGAAAGGACTCATGCAGGGATACGTTGATCAACTCGTCGCGTATCATCGCCCGCAGCGTCAAGCATGGATGAGTAAACAAGAGTACGACGCCTATCCCTTGGCTGTCCTTGTTCGCCACTTGAAATACATGGTGGAGCAGAGAGGTTTTCGCACATGGGAAATCACATTGGCCACCACGCTTCTGAACACCAATAGTTATGAAGCGGAGGAACTTGCCTCGCTCTATCGTCGCCCCGGGCTGGTGGATTTACATATTTGAAATTTGAAAACGCATATGGACACCTTCGCTGCAAGAGCCCACAGGTGGAGCGCAAAGAAATTTGCTCTCACATGATCGGATACAACTCGGTCTGCGCGGCGATGCTGGCTTCAGCGTTGAAGTATGTACTCAGCTCGACGCGACTGTTTTTTACCGGAGCGATGCAAGCAGTCGAAGAATTGGCCTCCAGCTTGCGACTAGGGTCTGGTCGCCATCATGAGCAATCGACGAACCTGCTCGAAACCATCTTCGAACTCAGGGTTAGCGATCAACTCGGACGTCAAGAAAAACGCAACCTCAAACGCAGGCAAAAGAACTACAAGCTGATGCACTCACCGCGGAACCCGAACCGAAACCGTTTCGCCACAGCAGCTTAGACTTCTCCCCGCGCCCTTCGCTCGCGTCCCCTTTTCCTCGCTCAAGGCATCAGCCTGTTTAGCGACGTGGTTGGCGTGGTTAATCAGGCTCTCGAGGAGATCGCAAACAGAATGTCACAAGTCCGAACGCTATTCCGCATGATGTCAGAACGAAAGGCCATTCGCTACGATTAGGCAGATGGAAAACACCTTCTACAATCAGTTCGATACCGAATCTCTGTCTGGATCCGACGGCAAGCGTCCAGACGACTATCGCACGCCGTTTCAAGTCGACCGGGATCGGATTCTTTACACGTCAGCGTTTCGCCGTCTACAGAACAAAACGCAGGTATTTCTGTCCGGTGAGTATGACTTCTATCGCACGCGACTCACCCATTCGCTGGAAGTCGCTCAGATTGGCCGTTCAATTTGCAGCCGCTTGAAGGCGACCAGCGATCTGCTTGGCGACGACTACTACATCGATTCCGATCTCGTCGAAGCTGCTTGCCTCTCTCACGACATTGGGCATCCGCCATTTGGCCACGCCGGTGAGCGAGTGCTTCACAACCTGATGCGAGATCAGGGAGGATTTGAGGGCAACGCCCAGACGTTGCGACTGTTGACGGAGACGATCTATGGGCAGCGCGGCATGGATCCAACGCGAGCGTTCCTGGATGCCACGCTGAAGTACAAAACACTGCTGTCCGAGACTCCCGATGCATCCAATCATTTTGTCTATGACACGCAAAGGCAGTTCCTTGATTTCACTTTCGGTGACAATTTATTCGTGTCTGAACTTCAGCCCGGCAAGCAACGCAACGGCTTTAAATCGATTGAGTGCCAGATAATGGATTGGGCTGATGATACCGCTTACTCGTTGAACGACATCGTCGACGGCGTCAATGCGGGCTTCATCAACTTGGAACACCTGGAACGCTGGGCAGCGGAGAACAACATTCAGGCCGAGAATGCAAAGCACATCGATCGAATTTGTGACGCCATTCGCCGTCGTCGTTTAGAGCCATTGATGGGCAGCAAGATCGGTGGCTTCATCGCAGCAGCTGACATTGTTCCTGCACCAGACAATTTCATGTCGTCCCACACCGCGCGCTTTCGCTATGCGGTCACTGTCGAACGAGAGGCGGCGGAAGAGTCGAAGCTCTATAAGCGAGTCTCGCTGGATCTTGTCTTCCGCTCGCCACAACTACAGCAATTGGATCACAAGGCAGAGCGGGTGCTCGGCGAACTCTACAACATTTTCGCTGACAACTACTTTGGCGGCCGGTCGCAGCCATTGCGTCTGCTGCCCGACGAAACTGAAGCCGAGTTGAAAGCAGCGGAGGGCGATCAACCTGCGTCGGCCCGGATTATCTGTGACACGATTGCAAAGATGACCGATCGCTTCGCCGTCCGCACGTACCGCAGACTCATCGATCCGGAGTTCGGAAGTATCGTGGACCTGCTGTAAAGGACAAAACACAGGCTGGTCGCAACGCAACCCAACGAAACATCGTTAAGAAACGCAGTAATGGGACGCACAGCATTGTGAAGGGGGTCATTTCGCTTGGCGTCACAAGCTCTGGCCGTTACAGCATCGATTTCTTCGGGTTCACAGAATCAAGTCGTTGAAGCCGATGGCGGGCACTAGTCGCTGAACTGTCCGAAGGCTCATCAGACGATCTTTCACAACTCGCAGCACTACGACGCATTCTTAAGAGTGATCGGTCAAGGATTCGAAGAATCGGCCACGGACGGAGCCTTCATTTGCTGCCTGCCGGACCATTGGCGAGGCATTCTCTATTCCAATTCGGCAGCAATTGTTGATTGCGTTGGCATGCGCTTTTTTGACACGCGTTCCGGATGGGGCGTGTGGAGTTTTTTGGCAGCTTTGATCGCCATCTGAGTCGCCTTTTCACGGCCATGCTTTTTGATCGCGTAGGAAACTCGTTTCCACTGGCCGTCTTCGCGGCGATAGCTGACGGCGATGTACTTGGTACCGTACTGACTGTTGGTTTCGACAAACGGCTTGAATGAGGCAGATCGGTTTCGATTCGATTTTGACCGGCCAGCCGAAGTCATCGGATCGGTATCAAGTATTTCGAGCAACCGCTGCTCGTATTGCTGAGCCGCTTTCAGTGCTTTGCGTTTTCCTGCCGCACAGTTAAACGTCTTGGTGTAGCGTTTGCCGTGGCGGCAAACGCGCACTTGATAACGACAATAGTTGTCTTCTTCCCAGTAGGTGATAGGCATTGAATGTTGGTCGATTAAGGGGGCCAGCTTCTACGCTTTCCGCAAGGAAGGCGCGGCGTCACGGAAACAAATCAACACTCCCAAATTGCACCGGAGTATCAGCGGCTTACCACTTTAGTAGAGAATCTGAGAAAACCAAGACGGGAAGCCCTGTAGGGGGATGCCTGCCGGGCCTTGCCAGTGGTCGTCGCCGCAGAAAACGCTTGGTCCGACAGGCTGCTTTCTAGAGGTGATTCCAGGCACACACTTCTAAAGTCATTTACACTTTTGAACTGTGTGTACCCAAATTTTAGTGGCCAACCTTTCGGTGATCGTCCCAATCGATCCGAGTCGGAAAGCTCGGGGCAACTTCACTCAATCATGTTGATGACGATTATGAAACCATTCCGAATTTTGGTCGGCTCTCGCCGCCTGGGTTTGTTACGAGCTAGATGTGCGTTGGTCGTTGCTGCTTGTGCGGCATCGGTTAACGCGGCGGATGGACCGCAAGTCAAAGCCCTGGTACCGGGACTTACGATCCAGCGTTTGCCGGTGAATCTGAACAACGTAGACAGTGTCGATTACGGTCCGGACGGTCGGCTCTATGCAGCGGGTTACGATGGTCGCGTGCACGTGTTGACGGACACGGACGGTGATGGCGTGGAAGACAAAGCGGAAGTCTTCTGGAAAAAACCTGGTGATTTGCTGACGCCTGTCGGAATCCTTGCGACGACGGAAGGACTGTACGTCGCGGCTCGAGGCAAGATCGCTTTACTGAAAGACACCGACGGCGACGGAATCGCAGACAAAAGCGAAGCGGTTGTCTCGGGCTGGGCCAATGAGACTCACAACAGTGACACTCGCAACGACGCGGCGGGTGTTGCAATGGATGCTGACGGCAACCTTTACTTCAGCCTGGGCTGCATGTCATACAACAAGGCTTGGTTGCTGGATAAGAACGGAAAGTCCCAATACGACAAGACGAGCGAACGGGGCACGATTCTAAAAGTGTCCGCGGATCGAAAACGGCGCGAAATCGTTGCGACCGGTTTGCGGTTCGTCATTGGTTTGGATTTCAACAAGCACGGGGACCTGTTTGCGACTGATCAGGAAGGCGACACGTGGTTTCCCGGCGGCAATCCTCGCGACGAACTGCTGCAAATCATTTCCAATCGCCACTATGGTTTTCCTTTTCGTCATCCGGAATACTTGCCGACCGTTGTGGACGATCCCGCGGTGGTTGATTTTTCGCCTCAGCATCAATCGACGTGCGGTTTTCGATTCAACGAACTACGTAAACATCGCAAGCCGTTCGGTCCTTCGCACTGGGAAGGCAATGCGATCGTCACGGGATTTTCACGTGGCAAACTGTGGCGAGTCCCGCTTGCCAAATCCCGGGCCGGCTACGTCGGCAAACAGGTTCAGTTCGCAGCCTTTGAATCACTACCGACCGATGTCGCCATCGCACCGAGCGGTGACTTACTGGTGACTTGCCATGGCGGCAAACCGGATTGGGGCTCGGGGCCCGCGGCCAAAGGGCATTTGTACAAGATCAGCGTTGATGCGAAACAGCCTCAAGTGGTCGCGGCTTGGTCGGCCAGCCCGTTGGAAATCAAGGTCGCCTTTGATCGTCCGATTGATCCGACCAAACTACAAACGCCTCAAATCGAAATGGGCGACACAGCCTACGAAGGTGACCGACACGAGTGGATCTGGCCCGGCTACGAAGTCGTCAAGAAGGAGAAAGCAGCTCTGCGACGTCCATTGAACGTCGGTGCCGTTGCTGTATCGGACGACCATCGTACGGTGACATTCACGACCGCCGGACAGCCGTGGCGGACTCGCTACGCGGTCACCATTCCCGGCGTGACTTCGGCTGGCGATGATCACTCCGCCGCAGAAGCTAGCGATGCTGAACTGTCATTGGATCTTGGTGGAGTTCAGGCCGAATGGACGCGCCGGGGCGATGAGCGACCGACGTGGACCGGCTGGCTTCCCCATGTTGATACCAACGTGATCGAAACGCTGACAGCGGGTTCCGCAGAACACCAGCAGCTGAACAAACTATTGGAACAACAGGGCACACTGGTGCTTCGTTCACGGCTTTTACTGCCGGGAAACGAAGTCACCTTTCGTTGGGAGGCGAATCATTCATTCACCGTCAATTGCAACGAAAAGGCAACGCAATCCACTGCCGATGGGGAGCGTCAGGTTGCAGTATTTACCATCGCTGCACAGCAACCACGACGCGAAACGGAGCCGCGTGGCGGGCGCGAACAGGTTTTGCCAAGCGAAGAAGTCCCGCTGAAATTGGTTGTACAGACTGCCGCAGCAGACGAGCCTTTTCAGCTCGACGTGTCCTATCATGCCGACTTTGACCCGCACGAGCGTCCCTTGCGGCTGGAGCATTTGTTTGTGCCGTGGGCACCGACCATTCGGCCTCCTGAAGACGAACCGCTCGACACCGAGTCTGCGTTGGTCGTCGGTGATCCTGTGAAAGGGCGTGAAATCTTCTTTGGCGATGAAGCGAAGTGCGCCGTCTGTCATACATTTGCAGGTCGCGGTGGAAAAGTGGCCGCGGACCTAACGGTGTCCGTCCGTCGATCTCCCGAAGCGGTGCTGCGTGACATTGTTCAGCCAAATGCGGCCATCAATCCCGACTACGTCAGCTATGTGTTGCTGACAGATTCAGGACATGCGTTGACGGGACTGCTGCAGTCCGCGGACCAGCAACACATCGCGTTGGTTGATGCGGCGGCCAAAACGCATCTTGTCAAGCGAGAGGAAGTGGAAGACATTCGCGCAAGTTCTGTTTCACTGATGCCGACGGGGTTTGACAAACTGGGGCCGGAGAAGCTTCAGGATCTTGTGGCGTTCCTTTGTTCAGAGGACGACGAAGCGAAAAAGAAGGGGCTTCCCACCGGCGTGATATCACGCGAGTTTTGGCTCGAACTGCCCAAGGGGGGATTGTCCAGCTTGACCAAGCATGCTGATTTTCCAGCTAAGCCATCCGGTGCAGGGCTGCTGACTCGTTTCGAGTCGCCCGTGAATTGGAAAGACAACTTTGGATCACGTATCCGTGGTTACATTCATCCGCCGCAAACCGGCGACTACGTTTTCTGGGTGGCAGCCGACGACTACGCTGAACTTTGGCTCAGTTCGTCCGACGCCCCTTCAAACAAGCAACGCATTGTCACCATGAAACGTTGGACACCATCGCGAGTTTGGGAAAAGTATCCGGAGCAGAAGTCCAAGCCGATTCGTTTGGAAGCCGGCAAACGCTACTACATCGAATCGTTGCAATTCGAAGCGAGCGTGGATGACTGTTTGGCGGTCGGCTGGCAGCTGCCTGACGGCGCGATCGAACGCCCGATCCCAGGCTCCCGACTGTCATCAGCCAATGAAGTCGATTGAGCCTTTCGTTACATTTGCCGCCAGGCCCATCCATCACCCAGTCGGCAAATCCGTTAGAACTTGAAAACGATTGACACGTAACTGACGACACTCCGATCCGGACCATGAACACTCCATGAGATTGACGACAAAAGCATGTCCGCTAGCCTTGGTAATCGTTGGCATTTTCATGCTGGTATCGGGACACACTTTGGCGGCCGAGACATCGTTTCAGAAAGTCGAGAAACCACGACTTCTGGTGCTGACCGATATCGAAAACGAGCCGGACGATGCGATGTCTTTGGTTCGACTGTTGACGTATTCCAATGTGATCGACATCGAAGGGCTGGTTGCGACGACGTCTTGCTGGCAACGCGACGCGATCGCTGACTGGCGGCTTCACGAGATCGTCGATGCGTACGGTGAGGTCCGCGACAATCTGCTGAAGCACGAAGCGGGCTACCCGACTCATTCGCAACTCAAGAGCCTGATTAAGAAAGGCATTGCGTCGTTTGGAATGGAAGCGGTCGGTGAAGGCAAGGACTCTGAAGGATCCGACTGGGTGATCAAGATGGTCGACAAAGATGACGATCGCCCAATTTGGATTCCGGCGTGGGGCGGTGCCAACATTTTGGCTCAGGCGTTATTCAAGGTGAAGAAGACGCGTAGCCCAGAAGAGGTCAAAAAGTTTGTGTCAAAAATCCGGACTTATACGATCTCCGACCAAGATGACTCCGGCCCTTGGATCCGTGAGACATTTCCGGATCTGTTCTACATCGTCAGCCCCGGCTATCACGAAAATGGTGGCAACAGTTATCCCTACGCGACCTGGGTCGGCATCGCCGGAGACAGATTCCACGGAAAGTTCTCCGGCGCAAATTTCGACATCGTCGACAACCCTTGGCTGGACAAACACATTCGACAAAACCACGGTCCGTTGGGTGCCCAGCATCCGCACACCGAGTACTTGATGGAAGGTGACACGCCGTCATTTTTCCACATCATTCCCAATGGATTAGGCCACCCCGAGCATCCCGATTGGGGCGGATGGGGCGGACGCTACGAACTGTACACTCCAGCGAAAAAGAACTTCATGTACAGCGCGGAGACGCGGCCAATTTGGACGGACACGGTGGATGCGGTCGTGGGAGTCGATGACAAGCATTACATGACCAACCACGCCACCATCTGGCGATGGCGCGAGGATTACCAATTTGATTTCGCAGCCAGAATCGACTGGTCGAACACCAGCGAGTTCGACAAAGCCAATCACCGTCCGGTCGCGGCTTTTGCAAAGAACACCAGCCAGAACATCGTTCACATCAATGCCAAACCGGAAGAGAAGTTGACACTCAGTGCGGCTGGCTCAAGTGACCCCGACGACGACAAACTTTCCTATCGATGGTTCCAGTATCGCGAGGCGGGAACACTGCCCAACGAAGTCAAGATCGACAACAGCACCGCCGTCGAAGCCAAGATGACGGTGCCGAAGACGGATCGAGCTGGAACCCGTCACGTCATCCTGGAAGTCAAAGACAACGGCACACCATCGCTTCGCAGTTATCGCCGCGTGATTGTTTCGGTGGGCAAATAAAGCAGAGCGAAACGCGATAGGCAAGCGAGTTTGGTTGCTCAATACATCCCAATGATTACTTTGGATTCGAGCAAGCCAACTTGAACAACGCACGGCAGCCAGAGCGTTTCCGTCGGCCATTTTCCGCGAATCAAAATGAACCATGTTGTCTCGAATACTCCCCCAGGTTTTCATGCTCGTGGGGGCAGCCATTGCGCAGGCGGATGACATCGAACTCTCGCGGGCGATTCCGGTCGCAAACGGTAGCATGGTCGTGATGCGGTCACCGGATGCAAACCCTACCCGGCTGCTAATGCACTTCCACGGCGATCCGAAGACCGTAAGGGCGGCGTACGCTCGCAGCGAACTTGAATCGGTACTTGTGGTCATCAACTTTCCTGGCCTATCGACTGCGTATTCCAAGCCGTTTTCAAACGATTCCACACTTTTTGAACAGATTCAGCAGATTGCCAGAACCGAAGTCGCGAGCTCGCTTCGCGGTGCCGAAGTTGATTGGGACTGTGTTAGCCTTTCGTCCTTCAGCGCGGGCTACGGTGCGTTGCGTGAGATCCTAAAGACGCCGCGGAATTTCCAGCAAATCAGTGGCATCGTCACGGCTGATTCCATTTACGCGGGATTGCAGGCAGAACATCCGAAGCGCGAAGTCGACGAGTCCGACATGCACGACTTCCAGCGATTTGCGTCATTGGCTGCACAAGGCAAGAAAAAGTTTATTCTGTCACACTCTGCTCAAAAAACGCCCTACGCGAGCACCACCGAAACCGCAGAGTACTTGCTGCGTTCGCTGGAGCTTCATCGTTCTTCGGCGAACGACCATCCGGTCAAATCCATGCATCAGGTTAGCCAAGCACAGCAAGGGAACTTCCTGGTGCTCGGGTTCGATGGCACGACGGGACCGGAACACATGCAGCACCTTCACAACATCGATCTACTTTGGCGGCAGCTTTCCGATTAAGCAGCGCATTCTTTTTCTGACAATCGAAAACGGGTTGGCAAAGCGGCCCACACGATGTGGCGGATGTTGGGTCACTTTGGAATTTTGTTCAGGGTGTACCACGCGTGTGGATGCAGCAATGATTGTCCTTGCGCGTTTTTGACCCTGTCGGCAATGATCTCATGCACGAAAAGCTCTCGCAAACCGTCCACCCTGAGGCGAACGCTTTTCAAGTCGTCCGCAACCGTGGCAGATTCTACGCTCAACGAACGCTTTTGAATTTCATCACTGCCGTAAGTCGAGTGGTACAGATAGGTGTGACTGTTTAACTGATAGGAAGCAACGTCTTCGGCGGAACTGCGATCCACTGGCTGCGTGAACGTCAGCTCGAAACCATCGGGAAGAGCGTGAATCTCTTTGACCTCGAACGGCGTCTTGCCCGTCCAGCGCAGTCGCTGCAAACCGTACGACGCCGATCCCAAGCTACTCCATCCGCGATTCGTCAGTCCTACAAACATGCTGCCGTCGGTGCCCTGATCCATTCGCAACACAGCCGATGCCAGCCGGGAACGAAATGGGAAGCACGCTCCCTGGTATTCGCCGTCAACTTTTTCTAGGAACACGCGATGGATGCTGGCCTGCGTGAATTCGCCGACGAAAAGCTGTCCTGCGAACGGCCCAAACTTGCCGCCGCTTTCATCCAGCATGATGTCAGTTGCTGACTGCCCCGCCTTTTTGTACGGAAACCAAACGGCCGGAGGGCGAAGTTGGTCGAACTGCTTGACGGCGTCGGGGTACGGCAGCCCATTGGGCACTTTTGTGACGCCGTGAATCGGGGATCCGGGTTGGTCCATCGACGCGAGCGATTCGGGATGATGAAAGAAAGCTCCTTCGCGCATGTGATGTAATGAGTTGGTGGCAACCCAATTGCCCTGTTGGTCCGAGTAGAACATGTCGCCGTCCGCGTTCGCGCCAATCCCACTTGGCGACCGCATGCCAGCACAGACTGGAATCAGTTTGCCAGCCGGTGTGACCTTCATGCCCCAGCCTCGCCAACGTCCCTGATGGTATCCCAGCACCGGATTGGACACGGTGCGTTTGCGGTGTTCGCCTTTGAGCCCCATGCCGATGTTCAGCGTGACCCACAGATTTCCGTCCTTGTCCAGCTTTGGGCCATACGCATACTCGTGGTAGTGGCCGGTGACTCCCCAGCCCTTCGCCACGGTCAAGTATTCGTCGGCTGCACCATCGTCATCGGTGTCAGTAATCCGGGTCAGTTCGCTGCGCTGAGTCGTATAAAACGCTCCGTTGTGTTTCAGCAGGCCAAGCGGTTCGTGAAGTGCCGTCGCAAAACGGTGGTACTTTACATCGGTCGGCGGGTCCGCATACACGTTGTCCAGAAACCAGATCTCGCCCTTTCGAATCGCGACGGCAACCCGATTGTCATCGATCACCTCCAGGCCACTGACCTCCAACGCCAGATCGTCGGGCGCCGGTTTCCAGTTTGACGAACGCGAACCGGTGGGTGATTCGGAAGCTGCGATCGTGATGATTCGGTAATAGTCCGATTCGTCGTCGGCGATTGCCGATGTCATCGGGCTTATCGCCAGCAGCGCAAACGCTGGCTGAAATGCCATGGCGTGCCAATTCACACGAACAGAGCGGCAAACTTTGGCAAACGAATGCAGGTGGTAGTTACAAGTTTTCACCATTGGTAATGCAGTTCCATTTCAACGACAGCGTTTGCGGGAAGCGGCAACATCCATTCGTAGCCATTCTTGTTTCGTCGCACCTCTCCATCTGAAGACAGCCCGACGACGGTAACCTTCAGTCCGTTCTCGTCTGTCATGGTGAAGTCGTCTTTCTGCCCCGGGGTTTTTCCGCTTAGCGGTCGAATCCAAATCGTTTGATCGACCGCAGTCCGCCGAATCGTCAGCTTGCGACGGAGTTGGCGGTCCGTCGTTGCCGTGATGCGGTCTTGAACATCGCAGCCCGCCATCTGATACAGAAACGTTGGCACGCCTGACGGGTCAAGGCGAAAGCCCTGGAATCGCATTTCAGCGTCATTATCTTGCACAAATAGCGACGCATCGGGAAAGACAATCGAGTCGTCCCCCAACTGTTCGGCAGGTGGTGCAAATCGGACGAACCAGGTTCCCTGTGCATCAAGAAAGCGGCCCTTCCAAGCCGTCGCTAGACGCACCCTTTCGGCATCAAATGCAAAGCTGATTTTCTCTGGTAGACCGACGGCGATCGCGTGAGTTCCAGCGTCCTTCATAAACGTTCTGAGCAACAGCGGACGATCTTCTGGAATCAGTTCAAAATTTTGCGACCGCGATTTTTCCAGTTTCTGTGGCAACGGCTGGTTCGCAGATTGTTTCAGGTAGTGCCAAAGCGCGGATATTTGCCGCGAAGCGTCCCCGCCGTAAACCGTCTTCAGTTGCCCTTTGCCGTCCGGGAAGAACGAAGGCATTCGCGTGCCCGGTTTCAAGTGGGCCGGATCCAACAGGAAATCGCGAAACCATTGCGGACGGACGCGGTTGGTAACGTCACTGAGTTCCACGCCAACGACACCGGGCAACATGTTTCCTTGGAGCGAGTGGCACTGCACGCAGCCGGTATCCAATAAGATTCGACCAGCGGCCATGTGTTCGTCTTCCAACGGAAACAATTCCTGTTCTGCAATTTCGTCTTGCTGATCTGCGCGGCTTAACTGCGTTGGCAAATCCCGCATTCCAGCTTGGGGAAAACCAGGCATCTGAATCGTCATGTGTGGCCGCAGCTTTGCCTTACCCGAAAATACATCTTCAAGGCTTTTGGGTAGGAGCTTGTGCCCCACTCCTGTCAGCGGCGGTGGCAGTCGGCCTTCGTCGCCGACGTCAATGTTCCCAAAGGTTTCGAAGCACGCCTTTCGATAGCGGCCGACACCGCCGATTTTGTCCCGCTGATGACAGGCAAAACAATTGAACTGCAGCAAGGTGTGCCGAGCCAATGCATCTGCGTCCAACGAGTCACCTTGGCCAGTGGCGCTCGGCATCGCACTATCAATCGCACTGGAAATCGCCTGCTGCTGATCGTCGTTCAGCCCAAAATCTGGCAAGCCGGTCGCCGAATTGAGGCAGGAATGATCAGTGGCACGCAGCGTACCCCAAGCCTTTGCCGTCGCGGATGGTTTCACTTTGCCTGCCGAATGACAGTTGGCACAGCCCAGTGCCGCAAATAGCACTCGCCCCTTTTCGGCGAGCGGTTGGTCGACCTTGGCGGGATGAAACTCGGACGCCATGCTCGGCCCCGATCCGTCTCGCTGCGTAATCCAAGCGGCGATATCGGCGGCTTGGACAACGTTTAAATCGAACTTGGGCATTCGGCCGGAAATGCGAGTGCGATGCGGGTCGAGCAGAAAGTGCGTTAGCGACTGCGCCGAGTATTTCTTCGATAGTTCGTGAAGCGGTACCGATGCAACACGCCGAGTCGCCGACGCCAACCCCATCTCTTCGATCTCGTCCGGACTGAGCTGCTCAAGGACAAGCGACAAGACAGTGGGTTGCGTTTCGACGGTCTCGTACGTCGGATCCGGTTCGTGACACGCAACACAGCCGATGCGATGGAACAATTTTCGTCCCGCTGACGGATCACCGTGTTTCCAAAACTCGTGCGGCACCGCACTGGCGCCACCCGCCTTAATGACCGGAAATTCCGCTTGCTGTGCTCGCAAAAACTCGGTAATCGCCACCACGGTCGCTTCGCGATCCTTCGCCGGAAGCGTTGCTAAAATATGCGGCATCGTCGTGCCGGGTTTGGTCTCGTGGGGAGCCGCAATGAATCGTTTCATCCAATCCGAAGAAAGCTGCACGCCGGCTACACTCAGGTTTGGCCCTCGTTTGGGCTGCAGCGATTGTTGTTCTGATGCATGGCAGGCCACACAGCTCAATTCGCTGATCAACAGTCGCCCGCCCTCGGCAGAGTCGATATCCCCGTGACGTGCGAAGCGTTCGAAGCCAGCCACGAACGGCGCTTCCTGCGCAGTAACGCCTGAGCCGAGAATTGCTAACGCAGCAAATGCGATGGATCTAATCAAGGTGCAATGATTCACTCGTGGCAACCGGTTTACAAAGTCCATGTTCTCTAGTGTCGATACCAAAACGTTTTCAGCTGATCTCATCAGTCCGCCAGTTGATTGGGCACTGACCATTTGATCTTGGCAATGTGAATGCTGTTGTCGGCACCATACTTGTTGTCGACTGGAATCACATGATTGGGCCCCCACGTCTGCATCCATTCCGTCACGACGACCCATGTTTCATTAGAGGTGATGTTGGCGATTCCAAAATTCCCCAGTCGTGCCCCGCGCTCGGGGACGATAATTTGTTCCGTGCTCTTGATCAATGTCAGCTTGTCTGGGTCGACTTGAGCGATGAATAGCGGCGCTCGATGCCGAAAGACGTGGTCGTTGTCGGCTCCTTTGCGAGTGTAAACGAGATACAGACCGTCGGAATGTGTCACCCAGTGCTGCTGCGTGTTGTAGTTGCCCAGATCGGTGCCATCGTCAAATTTCCAACGCTTCGGTTGATCATAGGTCAGACCGTCCTGGCTGCTGGTGACGTACCCGTGATCGTCGTTGCGAAGCGTCAGGAAAAAGCGCTCGCGAAACTTAGCTACCGACGGTTCGTAGAGTCCACGTTTGACGTCGACCGTCATTTCGTTGCCGTGTTTGAGGTACGTGAGTTCATTGCCGTCGAATTTGCAGAGGCAAACCGTGACGCCAAACTGTGTTTTTTTCGGGTCCTTGAAATACACGGGAAGCAAAATGTTGCCATCGGGGAGATCAACCCGCTGAACGCTACCGGCGCCACTGTTTTTGAAGCGAATGTCGTCAGGCATCTGTAAATGTTTCGGCTTACTCCATTGATTGGTCGCTGGATCAAAGACGGCGTAAGCAGTTTGTCGCTCTCTGACCTTGATGACTTTGTTGTTCTTGTACTGAACGGTTTGTCCGGTCCCCAGCAATACGCCGCTCTCGCGATGCCACCGGGGAGTGAAGTCGCAAATCGTTTCTTCTTTGTCGTCGTCGATCCGTCGTCGTTCGAAGAGTTTTTGCGGCATCAACGGCGCCCACGATTTTCCCAAGTTGCGACTGACCGTGGAATTGAGTGCGTAAAACACGTCGGAACCGGTGATCATCAGCGGCTGTGTCGTCACGACAACGGTCGGTTCCGGCTGATCAGGCCCAGGCGGGATGATGCCAGCTCGGGCGTGCACCCAGCACTTTGTTCCGTCGTACCCTTTAGTCAGAACGGTCCGTTCAATCTGGAAGGCGGTACGATTTGGTTCCAGGGGATCGTCGGCAACACAGGGGTTCACTGCAACAACGAACACAGCAACTATCGAGGTGACCAATGTTGCTGCACAAAATGAGCGGCGCGTCATGGTAAGAATTTCTTCTGCTTGGAGGGCGGGCACAGAAATGCGGGCGGGGTGAAGGCGGGACCGCCTCGTTCGGAAATCTCTGCGGGTTCACATCATATCGTGATTAGGAACGTTGCTGTCGATCGGTACCAATCGCTAAAGAAGACTCAAAGCGTTGTCACGTTGCACGAGCGGGAAGTCGATGGTTTTTCCTTGCTGCCGTTGAGATTCGAATACACCGCAGATCATTTCGACCGTCGTCGCAGCGGCATGAGCATCACAAAGCGGCTGTCGGTCCGTGTCGCAGGCATCCATCAGATCGCGAACGCCAAGCACATGGTTGTACACATTGGCGATCAATTCGTTTTGAGTCTCCGGACGTCCGACTCCGCCCGTCGTAATTGGAATCCAGGGACGAGGCGTGCTGGACGGCTGGAACGGGTTTCCGGGAGTGAAGTGGGCAACAGGTTTGTGGTCGATGTGAATGGTCACGGTGCCTTTGCTGCCGATCAGTTCCATGCAATATGCTTTTCCGTTGGTTCCGTCGTTCGCGATCGAATCGTAGTAAGCGACGATGCCCTTCTCCGTTTCATAACGAGCGTGAACTTCGTTGGCTGCCAGCGGCCCGAGTCCTTCTCCGCCAGCCCGAACATCCGACGCAGCGATTTGTCGTCCATCGCGAAGCATGATGGCGGAGCACGACTTGGGGACGCCCGCAAAGTAATGAACCAAGTTCAAGACGTGACTACCCAGAACCCATAGGTCTTCGTCGCCTCCGCGGCGGTCGCCTTTCCCGCGGCCGCGAATTTGCAGCAATTTGCCAAGTTCGCCCGCCGCGATCATTTTGTCAATCTGCGTCAACACAGGGTGATAGCGATTGCGGTGGGCCACCGCGATTTTTGCACCGTGCTTTTCACTGGTCGCAATCAGAGCGTCCGCTTCACTGGGCGTTCGGCAAAATGGTTTTTCGATGTAAAGCCCTTTCACCCCCGCTTGGATCGCTGCGATGGCCATGTCGTGATGTTGATCGGCGTGACGAGGACAAACCGACACGAACTCGGGCCGAATTTCTTTCAGCATCTTGCGATAGTCGCCGTAGCCCTTGTCGACTTTCAATTTCTTCAACTCGTTTGCCAAACCAGCCTGATCGGCGTCGGCTACCGCAACGATTTCGACACCAGGAATCTTCTGCCAAACGGTGTCCAGGCCGTGTCCGTAATTTCCACGCCCGGTGTGTCCGATCACGGCGACACGCCGATTCGTTTGGGTATCTTGAGCAAACCCCGTCGCAGCGATTGCGGAGGTGGCTGCAAAAAAAGAACGTCGCTTCATGGTGAGATAGCTTTGCGCGAGACTCGGTGGGCGATGCTTTTAGGCAAGCAATCGTGGTGACAGTATAACTGCACGCATCGTGCTGCGCGTTCATCGAGACCTGCTACGATTCCAGCAACCAACAAAGTGCCCGTTTCACTGCAGTGGATTCTTTCGACTCGTGTTAGGTGACGAACCGAACACCTGAACAACGGACTGCCGCGCATCCTTCGGTATCCACATCGCAGCCCCCGCCCGACAGAGAGTTCCCGATGAAACGTACTGTACGAATCTTCTCGTCGATCGCACTCCTGACGATTGCCGTCTGCTTCTGGTCGGCCTGCAGCATTGCCGACGACGGGGGTACAGAGGATACCGGAAAACCTGAACCGAAACCCGACGCCATCAGTCGGCTTGACCAGGCGGAACAGACCGGTGTGATAAAAACCACCGGTTCGTCACCGCCAGCTTCCCAGCCAGCCAAGTTGACAAAAGGCGGAGTCGTACTGACGTTTGACGATCGCAACTTTGACGACTGGGTCAATACACTGTCTCTATTCGACGAGTTCAACGTCAAAGCAACCTTCTTTATCCACGGAAAGATTGACGGCCCGGCGCGAATGGCCATCGCACAACTCAAGTTGCATGGCCACGCGATCGGCTCACACAGTGTCAGCCACCTCAAGGCAGTTGAGTATTTCGAGGCGAACTCAGCCGAGAAATTTCTGCAGACCGAAATCGATCCGCAGATGAGAGAGTTTGAATCCGCTGGCGTCGATGTCGTTTCGTTTGCTTATCCAATGAGCCGTAACAACACGACGACGGACAAAACATTGCTGAAAGTCTTCCGGCATCTGCGCACCGGCAGAAATATCACGGAAGGAAAACGGTTCCGCGACGATGACGCGTTCTTTGTAAAAGCAACTGAAGTCTCCGAGCATGGATGTCTGTACGCTAAAGGCATCGACCATGCTCCCTGGCGTCCCGATCGCACCTACGCTCAGATCGACGGAGCTCTCGAAAGAGCAGCAGCGAATGACGAAATCATCGTGCTGTATGCTCACCGAATTTCTGAAACCGGCACGCGGAACTACTTGACGCCCGAAGCACTCATGCGCGTGATCAGCAAAGCGAAGAGCATTGGATTGCAGTTCTATACGTTCGACCAATTACCGTAGTGAAGCTCCTAGTCTGCGATGCGTTGTACTCCGCAGAACGCAGCGAACTCTCAAGCACGCGATTTCCCAAGAATCATCGTTGGTGCCCTGAAGGTCTCTTGGCGGTAGCGACTGTCTGCCGTTGCCGTGATTTGATCAAGCGTCGTCGAGTGCTCGATCCAACGCAGGATTTTGACAAATCGCCTGAGACGTCCCTGACGGGGCAAAAACACAAAGGGTGCGATGTGACTTGCGGAATCACACGGCTCTTTCGACTCTCTGGCGGAGGGGCGCAGTACTTTGAGTTGCGAACGCTACAATCGATTGCAGGTGCAGCATCGCATCCGGCTTGCAGTGTGAGTCACAACTTCAGTGGTGCACTTTTGAAATGAATGACGCGTCTCTCTGACAGATTGATGAGCTTCCCGAAGGCGGATAGCGGGAATCACTCGATCCGTCCGAAAGCATATGGTTTGCGGTGGCTACTGCGGTAGCGAAAAGGTTCTTTCTGGTCCGTCTTGTCCAATAGCGTTGGCGTCTGACACAAGTGATTTACAAAATTTCGCATCGTATCGATTTTCACTACGACGAAGCAGTCAGCATCCAACCGCTAACGATTCGGTTACGACCGCGTAGCGATGGTGTGCAGCGTGTGATCCAGTGGAGCTGCCACTTCACGCCCCATTCGTCTGCGTCGACGTCGATCTTGGATGTGTTTGGCAATGTTGCCCAACAGGTTTCGTTTGATGGCAGTCATCGGGAGTTGACGATTCAGGTCGAATCGCAAGTCGAAGCATCACGGCTAAATCCGTTCGACTATCTCTCGCTAGATTCACGTGTGACGAATTTGCCAGCTTTCTACGACCTCGATATTGGCCAAGCACTCGCGCCCAATCTGCATCGACAGACGATGGATCTCGAAATTGGCCACTGGGCGGGCGAGATTTCGGGAAGCGTCGGTTGGCAAACGCAACCGTTCTTGCTGAAGCTATGCGAGACCATCAATCGCGACTACACGTCGGAGATTCGTTTGGAAGGTGCCACGTTTTCTCCGACAAATACGTTTAGTGAAAAGCGGGGCGCGTGTCGCGATTTAGCGGCGCTGTTTATGGATGCCGCTCGTTCTCAAGGGCTCGCGACTCGCTTTGTCAGCGGCTACGTCTACGAGCCAGGGCGAGTCCATGGTTCGGAATTGCATGCCTGGGCCGAAGTCTATTTGCCCGGCGGCGGCTGGCGTGGCTACGACCCAAGTTTAGGTGTCGCCGTCGCCGACTTGCACATTCCTGTCGCAGCCGGCCCAGAACCACAGTGGGCGGCTCCTACGGAAGGCTGCTACTTTGGACGAGGGGATTCCAAAATTGAGTACGAAGTGCAAGTCACTCGCCTGCAATAGGCAGCCAAATTGCTTCCCCGTTGCGAGCGATCCATCGCAAGCTCTGGCACAACTTGCCAGCTTGGATCTGGTTCAGGGTAAACAACTGTTAGCCGTCCGGCATGTCAAAGACCGGATGGTTTGCGCCATGCCGCTAACTACAAACCTCGTATGTTCAAGTACCCATTCGACGTGGGTGACTTCGCTGGTTATTCCGTTATCACGGTACTGATCAACTTGTCACTGGCCAGGATGTCCCAAGCGCCTTCCAGTTCGTTGTCTTCGGTTTCCGTCTCACTGTCGTCGTTGACGTACTGGATGATCGCCACATCGTTCGCGTTCCCGCTACTTGGCGATGTTACTTGCCAGGCCTTTGGCGCCAGGTTCAATTCTTCCTGGGTTGAGTCGTCTTTCTGCGTTTCGGAAGAGTCGGCGTTGGCGGAAGGGTTTAACAGGGACGTTGATATTACCTGCGACTCACCCTGCGCGTTAGCAAGTTGCGTGCCCGCCAGTTCCGACCGGGACCAGTTGGCTTCCAGTCGGTTCAACACCATCAAGATATCCAGCGGCATCGGCGACGGGCGCGAGATTTGAAACGGTGGCGACATTCGTTGCACCAGGTGTTGGCGACGTCATCGAAACAAACGTCTCACTCCCATCAGGAAAGCGTCCGTCGGAAACGTCCGTCACTTGTTCACCGAATACAACCGAGTCGATTAGGGTCGTGCCGTCAGTGTGATACAGTCTGATTTCTTCGCCATCGGAGTAAAGTTTGAAGGTTGCGTGCGTGTCGCCTTGATCGGTGTCTCCATCGGCCCAGACAATGAGGTAGCCACCTGCGGCGATCATCGTTCCATCGGCAAACTGACACTGAGTCGGGTCAGCCAAATCAACAGTCATCGACATTCCGCTCGAATCGATGGTTTCGGTACCGGGGTTGAAGATCTCTACCCAATCATCAAACGCACCATCTTCCAGGCTGAATTCGTTATCCGCAATGAATTCATTGATGAATAACACGACCGGGTCCACTGGATCGACAATGACCACGCTGGCAAGATTCGCTTCGCCAAGCGTCGGCCGGTCGGTTGTCTCAAAATCGCCTTCGCCATCCAGCACGCGGGCCAGTGAAGTATCGTCGGCCATTGCGTCGTAGGTCAGCGTGTCGATTACCGTGACACCATCGGTCAGTTGCAACGTGCCGCCAGTCGCATTGACGGAGAAACTAACGTGGTTATCGCCTTCGCTGGTTTCGCGGTCGATCCACAACGTCAGGAACTCGCCATCATCCAGATTTCCCGTTGGAATCGCCCACTTAGTCAGGTCATCTGAATCGCCGGTCAAATACAGTCCCGAAAGATCCACCATTCCGGGACCGACGCTGTAGATTTCGATCCACGGATCAAAATCCCCCGACTCATCTTGAGCCGTTGCGACATTCGCGGTCATGAGCTCATTGAGTCGTAGATCCGACGTCGATGCGTACGTGTCCAACTCGGCATCAAGGTACTGTGCACGAGCATCAATGGACGAAGTCAATCCGAAGATCGTCTTGTTTCCGGACACAACGTCGCTGTTCAAGTTTTGCTCGAACTGCGCGGCGGTGTATTGCTTAATGGGGTCCGCCGCGAAATCGTCGCGAATCAGATCGCCTAGCTCGTTGATCCGATCGATCGCGGTCGCGACGTCGAATCCTTCACGAAGCATTTCGGCCAAGTCACGAAGGTAGTCATCGCTATACTGATCGACTGCCCACAAGTTTTCCATCAACGGGCAGCCCGAATGGATCTAGCTCCTGCAGATCCTGGCCCGGAGACGTGAACAGGCTGAACGTTCCAAACGATTCATTTGCGTCCCACAGCAAATGGGTGAATTGCCCCGTGTCATCGCGATCATAAAGAGTAAAGTGATGAGCCGCTCTGTTGTAAGAATCCAAGTTCGCGAACAGGTTGTTGATCGCAATCGCCGCCAACGCATCATCGACATCAAGCAACGGTTCAATTGCCGCCGGCAGGTCTTTGGCGGATGTGTTGTTAAGGACGTCGATGAATTCAACTAAGTCGGAATAGTCGTTTGCTGATTCATTCGTTTTCAGCTGGTAGTTATCTTCGTAGGCGACGGGGTCATCACCCAAGTAAGTCATGTTCGACCCGAAATCAGCTTGAGGATCGTTGACGACGGTGTCCGATGCCGCGCCTTTGAAGAGGTCGCCGTCTTCGTCACTGCCGAACCGCGTTTGCACATAGGTTTTGTCGATTTGCTCAACCGCGGTGTAGACGCCATACAATTCGCCATTGATCGTGACATTGGTGTGCACGGCTCGACTGGCACCTTCGACGAAGTTCGCCGCAAAATCGTACAGCAACTTTTCCCGCAGCATGGTCGGGTCATTTGTAGTTGTTGTTCAGGTTCAGCATTTTCAGGCCGAGGTACGTCAGGGCGTCGCTGTCTTCAGCGACTTCTTGATGCCGGTACCGGTAAACGATGAATTGCCTTTCAAACGAACGCCGACGTTTTGCATCGTGATTCCGTCGATCGTGACATCAGCGGCGAAGCAGGGATCGTCAACATCGTTTGAGTGCGACTCGAATAGCACGTCGTACCAATCATCGTTTTGAAACGTGAACGAAACTTCATGGACAAAGCAATCGTCAAAGAACGCCGCGGCATCGTCTGCTACGACAGCGTGAGTCCAAGCAGATTCGGCGTCGGCGATCAACTCGCCCTGGGCCCGCACGTCGCCTGCCCCCACGACCGCCGACACAAGCGAATTGATTGACGCAGCCGCCAAATCGGCCGCGGTTGACAGATTGCCTATGTGGGACGTCGTATCCACGCCATCACCGTGTAGCATCATCTGCTGCTCGAAAGCTTCGACCCGCAGACGGCGACGGGACTTCTTGGGCGAACTCTTCTGAGGTAGTCCTTGAGCGGGGAACCAACCTTTAAAGACGGCGATCTCTCTCGTTCTTGTCTGACTAAGGCAACGGCTTTGGAGGTGAATGCGTAGTCACAACTGCCAAGGGTCCAAAATTCTGTCGAAATGCACGGAGAAAATTCCGCGAGCAAGTTTGGCCCTGTAGCGTGCGTTCTGACGCATAAAGATACAACGCAACGAAAATGCACATTCCACTTTCACATTTCATTTGAACCAAAACCCGCACGATCGACAGACGAGAGATCGTTGCGGCTTGGGAAACCCTCGGCCGCATCAGAGGGGTCTGCCTTCGGTTTGCGGTGCCCATTCGACAAAATGCCGCAGCCAGTGCTAGTTTGCGTTGACAATCCAGAGATGAATCAAGCTTGCAAACGGAAAGCCTCAGTTTGGCCAGCCGTCTCGGCCATAGCTTGGCTTCACGTCGCCGATTGATACGACGTGCGACGCTCGCGAGTTTTAGGCTGTTTTCACTGTTCGGAAAGTTGATCAAAAATGATTCTGAAGGATGCCGAATGACTCTAACCTATGAAACGACGATTAAGACGAGAGTCGAACGAACACTCTGTCAGTTGGACTACACCGCAGTTCCGGTGACGGATCACGGCGATGGTCGCATCACGCTTTCCTGCATCGATTTGGAGCCGGGTGATGTATGCATCGCCAGGGCGGCCGCCAAATGTGTTGCCGGAGTAACCGCGGTCACTGTGAAGCGAAACTGAAACGCGGGAAACGCAACTCTGGTGTACAAAGAATTGCGTTACACCAAACGATTAACGAATTGGCCGTTGCTGCCCAATTGGTTACCCAGCGACTGTTGAAAAAGCCCCACATCGACGCCGTTCTTTTCCAACACATTCGTCAACGCTGCTTCGAAGTCTTCGCCAGAAACTTCTTGATTTACGTTGGTCGTTAGTTCCGATATTGTGTCGACCAATTCGTTCAGCAACGCTTCGATGTCTTGTTCCTGAACATTGGCCGCGGACAGAGCGGACTCCACGGAGGTCGAACTACCGCTGCCCGGAGGCGGGCCCTGTGGTGGCGGTCCCGCAGGACGATTCGACTTGATGGCGTCACCTATTTCCGCCGGGTCGATCCCATTGGCTTCCAGGATCTCGCCGATGGCATCTTGAATCTGTTTGCCGTTGGCCGACCGGTCTGATGACCCCGACTCGATCGCACTGACGGCTTCTTGGACCTGATCAAGAATCTCGGAAGCCTTTTCATCGTCGACACCAATGGCGTTCAAGGCCCCGGAGAGTTCTTGGGCAGGTGGCGGTGGAGGCGGTCCCTGCAATGCTCGTCCTGTCGACGATGGCTGAATCGCAAAGGAGGTTGTGTAATCTGGGACGTTCATTTCGTTATACCAGTATCCAAACGGAGGAGATTTTTCCAGAGCGTGCAAAGAATTCGCAGCTTGCCTGTTGAACTATTCGATTTTCGCATTCGCGTAGTCGCATAAAAACCGGCAAATCGCGGGATGTTTGGATCAAAACGCGATGTCTCAAAACGGACTCACAAAATGAACGCGAATTGTTGTCACCTTTGACTGGCAAGCACGCATTGAGACTTAGGAACGCTTCTCGCCCCACACTTTTCAAGGAAATGAACCATGCGTGTTGTCTTCGCAGTGCTGCCGCTAATTGCCCTGGCCATAACGCCCGCTGGCGGCACCGCTCAACCTCCTGGACGCGGTGGTGGTCCCGGTGGGCCTCCCACCGAGATGATTCTGCAGCTATTCACGCTAGCCGACACGAACAATGACGGGAGTGTGACCAAAGCCGAACTCGCAGCGGCGATGCGAACCGATCGCGGAGGAAATCGACCAGGTCGCGGTGGTCCTCCCAACGGGGGACCACCCCCGCGCAATGGCAATCAGCAACAGGGCATGCCAGGTCAGCAGGATGCTGCTTCACGCCCCGGTGAAGTGCTGCCTTCGTTTGTCGTGGATGCACTCAATTTGGACGATCGGCAAAAGCGACAGCTGACCGCACTGCAGACGGAAGTCGACAAGCGGCTGGCAAGAATCTTGACCGATGAGCAAGAGCAGCAGCTACAAAACCAACAGCCAGCAGGCGGCGATCAAGGACGCGTGCAGTTCGGCCGGCCGCAGCGTCCACAATAGCTCTGGCAGTGACGCACCGCTCTGCAACACTTCCGTTCCGACCGGCCGCGCGCAACTTGAATGGCGCTAAAGCAGAGCCCCCCTTGTGCGGAGACTTGTCCAGCCTGCCATCTGAATCGACGCGAACCGTTCGCGTTGCAATTGAAAGTGCAGAGCATTCTCGTGGAAGCCTGCCAACTGAATCGATCGCAAACCTTCGTGGCTGTTCGGCAATTTTTTTGCAGAACCTTTGCCGTGGTTGATCGCTAAGGTTGCAGTCCCCCTCACCAGCAGACACAATGCTACGCTTGTCCGAGCGAGGGGACGAACTACAGGCAGGGGCGCACCGATTGGGTAGATTTCGGTCTTACTACTGAGACGCTCAAACTGCATTCATACGAGTACTTCGGCGTCATTGGCTTTTTTATGCGTCCGTTCCATCACTTCATTCGCGTGTTGCTTCTTTGCTTCACGCTCAACGCAGCGCAGAGCGTTGTTGCTGAAGTGATCACTCATGCGGATGAGAATTGGGAAACTGAATTTCAGGACGCGGGATCGAATCAACTAATCGAGCCGATTCGCAAGATGGTGTCTCTTGGACAGATAGATCAAGCGCGGTACGCGATCGCCAGAGTTTTCGAGAACACGGCAAACGCATCGCACTCCGAAATTGTGCTGGCACAACTGGCGTTCAACGAAGGCAAGCGTTTGCGAGCCAAAAAAATCTTGGAATCGCTGTCCGGAAAACACCCCAATCGCTTAGACGTGCAACTTGCATTCAGCCAGTTGGCGATGGCCGAACAGCGCTGGTTCGATGCATATGGAATTGCTTCGCGGGGTGCAGCCGCGGTCACTCCGACGACATGGGACGAGGCTCATGCCGCGAGTGTGCAACACCGACTCACAATGATCATGGCCAAGAGTTGCGAACATCGTCAGGCTTGGGAAGAAGCCGGCAGCATCTATCTTGAAGCGGCCCGCCGATCCGAACCTACTGCGGACGTATTAGCAGGACTTGGACGATGTCACTTCCACAACGGTGAAGTCGCCAAGTCAGTGCTTGCGTTTCGTGAACTTCGCAAGCTTGTCGTTAACGCGGAATTCCCCGAGCTGAGTGTCGCGAAACTCTTTCAGGCAGCGGGAGAACATGAACAGGCAAAGAAGTTTTTTCGGATAGCGGTTGCGAAGAGCGATGGCCGCGATCGTGAACTCAGTTTGATCGCGTACGCTCGGTTTTGCATCTGGAATAATCGCCCTGAAGTCGCGGCGAAAGCAATCGAGTCGCTTTCAGACGTGGCGACCGGCGAGCGAGAAGTCCAATTTTTGCTGGCGTTGATCGCAAGGATGGAGTCGCGGTTTTCCGATGCTCGCACAATATTGGAGCAGCTGCAGAGATCGCACCCCAACTCGATGCCAATTAAGAACCAACTTGCTTTGGTGTTGATTGAATCAGAGAACAAGGACGACCGAGCCTTCGCACGGTTGATCGCGGAAGCCAACACAAGAGCGCACTCGGCTGTCGCCGAAACCTGGTCCACGTTGGGATGGATTCAATACCGACTGGGCGAATTGCAATTGGCCGAAGAAACGCTGAAACACTCGATGAAAAGCGGAACGGGGCCACGTGACGTCGCTCACTACTTGGCAAAAGTATACGAGGGACTAGGAAACAACGAAGCGGCAATGGCATTCGCTAAAGCAAGAAACGTGGCCGAAGGCCCAACGTTCTACGCAAACACAAATTTTGAAACGAACGAGAATTAAACGTGAATAAATCCTTAGTTGTATTGCTTTACGCATTTATGCTAACGAATTTCTGCATGCACTCAGTGCTGCTTGCTCAGAACTCTACTTCGTGGAGCTCGACGGCTGCCAACGAAAATTGGAATGTTGGAGGCAATTGGGATAATGGCATTCCGGACCTAGTGACTGACGCTTTCATTAGTACTGTTAACACGGTCACGCTGAACACGTCTGGACTAGAAGTGGCGACGGTCAAGTTTCAGGGCGCGGGGATTTTGCAACTAAACGAAGCCCTGAATATTACAGGGCGAGGAACCGAGACACCATCGCTCATGATCACAGATAGTGATGTGATAATTGCGAATGGAAAATCGCTTGTCGTCGTAGGCGACGTAGAGGTTATTGACGGCTCGATATCCGGTGGAAATCTGATGCTAACCCCAGATACCGCCGCGCCACTGCAGGACGGGAAGATTCTCGTTCAAGGCACGGGCTCGCTAAACGCTGCTACTGTGAACGCGGCAAGTGTCACAGCCTCGGGGGGCAATGTAACGGTCGAAAACTTGACAACTTCTGGTACCACAAACGTGACAGGAGGCTCCCTAAACGCAAACAGCTTGAATGCAGCAAGCGTGACCACCTCTGGAGGATCTGTCAGTGTTGGCACTTTGACAACTGCTGGCGACTACGACTTTACGGGAGGAACGTTGACGATGAATCTGGGAGGCACCGCCCAGGGAACCGAGTACAGCTTCCTAGACATTGGTGGTGATTTTGACATCGAGAACTCGGGCACAACGCTTGAAGTCGCAACGGTAAACGGTTTCGCCCTGTCTGCAGGGCAAACGTTCGATCTTTGGGATGTTGGTCCATCGAATGACAGTGCCACCGACGGCATGTTTGCGTCAATCATCCTTCCAACTCTCTCTACTAACCTCGAGTGGGACGACTCTCAGCTGTTTACTACTGGTCAGCTCTCCATCACGGCCGTGCCCGAACCTTCTTCTCTGGCCGCCCTGGGAATGTTGCTAACCGTTTTCACGGTGCGACGTCGACGTCGCACAACTGTGGCTGCTTAGTCGTTACGTTCTCATCGCGGCAATGGTGCAAATCCATCGGCTGTTTGTTTTCCTGCCTGAATCGATTTCAAATCACGCGCTGCCCGATTCACGTTCAGCGCGTTTGCATCATTACTTGGTGGGAACGACGCGAAGGTGCTTTCTAACGATGGCCTGCAGGTCTTCGTACGCGACGGGCTTTTTCAAAAACTCGCTGGCGTCGATCCCTTCGGAAACGGGCTGTGCCCAACCTGAAATCATGATCACGGGCAGTTTTGGATTTCGACGCTTGATCTCCTGCATCACTTCGACGCCGTCCATCCCAGGCATACCGCGGTCGCACAGAACCAGCTGAAAATCATTTTCGCCAAGCATCTCCAGACCGGTCATTCCGTCCGGAGCGGTCAAGACGACAGTTCCCATCGAATTGAGCATGGCAGTGACGCTTTCACGAACCATCGGCTCGTCGTCGATATACAAAACCTGTGGCGACGAGGCGTCGGATGATGAGTTGCTCAAAAGGTCGTCCACCAGCGACGCTGTTTCGCGTGTCAGCGGTTCTGCAGGAACGTCCGTGGCAAGAGGCAACGAAAATTTCGCGACGGCTCCTTGGTTCAAAGTGGAATCGATCTCGAGCGTGCCGCCGTGCTGCGAAATGATCGCGAGGCATTCGCTCAGGCCAAGTCCGCTGCCTTTGTCTTTCGACGTATAAAACGGTTCCAAACATTTCTCGAGATCTTCGGGAGTCATTCCGACTCCGTCATCCGCCACTTCGACGACAGCGTCACCAGACTGTTCAAAAATCCGAATCGTCACCGTGCCTTCGCCATTGATTGCATCAACGGCATTGAAGATCAGGTTGGTCATGACAGCACGAATTTGCGACGCGACCGCGTGCACCGAAGGCGACGAACTTGCATCCACCTTTACCTGAACTCTCTTACCTCGCTCCGTAACATTGTCTTGCCAGCGGGGCTTGGTCATGTCGACGGTTTGACGAATCAAGTCCGTCAGTGAGACCGTTTCGAGCAAATTCAGGTTATGTGAAGCTCTGTAAAAGTGATCAAGCCGCCGGACAGTATCCGACATATCGCTCACTCCCGTGCGAATGTACTCGGCCCATTCATGTGGTTTGCCAACGACAGTACCGTCCTGTGCCAACAACTCCGCAAACGTCAAAATCGGTGTCAACGAATTATTGATATCGTGAGCGACGCCGGCTGCCATCTTCCCAAGGGCTGCCAACCGCTCTCGCTTGATGGCTCGATCCTGTGTGAACTGCAGTTGTTCCAGCGTGTGACGAAGCTTTTCGTTACTAGATTCCAATCGATCCTGCGAATGAACGCGTTCGGTCACATTGTCCACGGCTCCGACAAAACCCAGCAGTTCGCCCCCGTCACTTTTGATGGGCTCCGCAACCACTTCAAACCAAATCACATCGCCATTGGAGTGAACAAATCGCCCTTGATCGCGAAACTTGCCGCGCGTGCGAATTGATTTCATCCACAATTCAACTACGCGATCCCGATCCCCCGGATGAATGCCGGTCGCCCAACCGTCGCCCAACGCGGATTCGGCTGGCACGCCCAGCGTGCGTTCGAGTTGATGGTTGACGTAGGAAAGTTGCCCATCGACCCCACTGACAAAGATGCCCGTCGGCGAGCAATCGCAGATCGCACGGAACTGGGCGGTCTTTACTGCAAACTGACTAGCCAAAAGTTCTTGAGTGCGGGCCAGTTCTTGATTAGACGTTCGCAATGCAATGCCACGCCGAATCCATCCCGCCGCCAACCACGCCAAGACCGCCAGGAGACAAGCCGCCGCTGCCAGGAACCAGGGTCTTGCCCAAACCGGCGCAATGACCTCGATCGACGTCGGGCGACTAACATCCGACACGTTAAAATCGTGGTCTCGCGAACGCAATTGCAAGCTGTGCTCGCCCGGGCGGAGACCTTGCAACAAGATTCGTCTTGCTCGCCTGAATCGAGACCAAGGCTGATCATCGATTCGATACGACCAAGTCAATTCGTTGGGGCGTGTCCGATTCCAAGTATCGACACCTTGAAAAGTAATTTGCCACTGACCGTGCTGCTCCATTGAGATCGTTGGCGGATCAATCCAAGCCGTCGGGCGCTGACGGTCGGCATGAATTCGCTTTCCACCATCCAGCCACACACTGCCGTCGGCCTCGAATCGAATAGACCGACGCCCTAGATGATTGGGCAGATTGACGTGGTGAAAATGGCTTCCATCGAAACGGTGAATTCCCTTGGATGAATTCGTCCAAACGCCACCTCGCTCGCCCACGTTAATGACGCCGATGTCGCTCAGTGGCAAGCCATGTTTTTCGCCGTATTGCGTATAGCGTGTGCCGTCAAATTTGACGACGCCGCATTCCAAGGTCGCGATCCAAACATTGCCTTCCGCATCGATGCACGCGTTGGTGCATCCTTTGCCGTTCAAGAGTGGATCGTCCGGGCGTTGCCACGTCTTTCCATCGTACAGAATGACTCCAAAACCTCCCGCAAACATCATGCGCCCATCGGCAAGTTCAACAATCGTCGTCGCGAACCGTGGGCTGCTGGGCAAATGCATGTGGTCCCATTTGCCTGGGCGACCGACGATAAAACCTCCCGATAGTCCGCGATCTAAGCGGCCGTTAGCAGAAATCCAAATGCGTCCGTCACGTGAGAGCTTAAAGCCCTTGCTGCCAAACGAGCGAGCAATTTTTGGAAATGTACTGCGTTCCCATTTCGCTCCATCAAACGTACTGACAGCTGCCGACTGACCATGTGCACCACGAACGATAACCCCCTGCTCCAATGCCGCAATGCAAATCGGTTTTGCGATGCACCCATCGTCGGCGCTGTAGGCGACGGTTTCTTCATCGCTTTGTCGTACGGTCAAACCGAGAGCCGCATCAATGAACCAACGATCGCCTTCAGCATCCGTGCATTGGTAGTCCAGATTTTGCACGGACCAGTATTCCGATTTCGACATCGCGATCCGAATGGGAAACTGCCGCAGCCCCAAAATCCACAGCGCGTCATCCGATGCGACAAACATTCTTTGTCCGCGACTGGGCAGTTCCTTATCCCGCGTGTCAAACGTTTTCCAACTTGAATTGTGGTACATGTGCATCCGCTGTAGCCCGCCAACCCAAAGCGTGTCATCGTCCGTTTGCACAATGGGCGAGACAAAATCACCGCCCACCAGATTGGAGAGTTCTCCTGACATCCAGCCTTTTCCATCAAAACAATCAAAGCCGCCGTCTCTGTCAGACGAGATCACCCAGATCTTGCCGTCGCGAGCTTCGAGCACCGCAGGGCGTTTTCCAACCACCAATTCTTCTTTGTCCCATGAGCTCCACGTTTCTCCCTCGTCCGCGCTCATCAGCACGCTGCCATTGACCGCACCACACCAGAGTTGCCCGGATCGCGATCGCATAATCGAATGAACTGCCGGCGACGGAAATGACTTCCGCGTCGACGTCGTCGTAAACGAAATCGTTTTCTTTGCCTGGCTGTCGGGACGTATCACCGAAAGTCGCACCAATTTGCCGGGCGAGCGCTGCAGACTTTCGGCAAGATTGTTGGATTGACCGTTGACCTTACGGATGACGTCACCGATTCGCAGTCCTGCGGCTTTCGCTGGCCCTTCCTCGTCAAGAAAGACGACCGTTCGCCCGACTAACACCAGCCCTGTTCCGTCATAAGCTTGATCCACCGGTAGCAACGAACCGGGAAACGATCTGACTTCATCGAACCAGTCAAATTCGTCGATGACTGCGGCAAAGTCGTCAGAAGTGTAAAGCGTGGATTGGTTGGCTTCAAAACGGATCAGCCCCCAATCGCTGCAAACCCAAAGCGTTCCGTCAGCTGTCTCGACAACGTTGCCAAACTCAGGACCAGGCTGGTCAGCTGGCGGAAAAAATGGTTTCCACTTTTCACCTGCGCGGTCTGTCTCAGCGTTTGGTTCCGATCGATAAAGTCCTTTTCCAGACGAGGCGATGAGTGAACCGTCGTGGCTTGCGGTTAACCAGTTGATTGGAGCGGAAGGCAAACCATGTTTACCAGCAAAGTATCGCCACTGGAGCCCGTCGTATCGGGCCAGTCCGCTCTTAAGGCCAAACCACATGTTGTGCTGATGGTCTTCCGCAACACAGCGGGCTCCGCGAATGGCAGGTTCGCTAAATCGGCTGATTCGCCAAGGCTCCGAAAGCGGATTGGCTGATTGGATTTGGTAGGCAGTCTCCGCTAGCAGCGTCTTTACACTTTGCTGACAGGCGATGCTTGCGACGATCACCAACACGCTCAGACGCAGAGCCGACAAAATCTTCGGCGTCGGTTCACTAAAGGGATGCGGTCGTGGATGACGAAACATTTCGGCTGCTCGCATCTCGTTTGCGAAGGTGACCCATTCGATTTAAATCTGCTTCATCTCGCATCACTCTGGTCAGTAGTCTCGACAAAGCACAGAATCCTTGGAGCAATTTCGCCCAGTCGTGTGCACCGACGACTTCGCGGGTGGATCGCGCTGGATCAGCACACACTGCCGACCGACGAATTGCGCCCCCCCCCCCCCGATGTTAACGGATTGTGGTGCCCTCCGGTGGGCCCTCGCGATGAATCGACGTTACTGACGATGTATCGAAACACCCAGACAGCCAATTCGCTCAGCGGTGATACGGGGCCACAACGGCACAAATTGCACACCTGATATCGCTCACTCATCACTTCGGCGAGGCTCGATTCTCACATTTGGCTTTTGTTCGCCGGCCTTCGTTCGGTTCGCTCCTTCCTGAGCTTACCGATTGATCCCTGCTATCAGACGTCGACTGACGTCCAAAACAGGCTGCACTGCCCTCCAGTACATAACTGTCTTGGAATTGTCGCTGCTGACGGGCTAGAATGGGCCTATGTCAAAACCAAACAATGTCAATCGCCGCCGATTCGTCGCCCGTTCCGTCGTCCGTTCCGTCGCCGGATCCCTAGCTCTTCCGGGGCTTCCGTCACTGATGTCTCGTTCATCGGCAAACGACGCGTTCCAAAACAAAGCAGCCGCTTTGGATTCGCAGGCGGCGGATGCCGGACCCGACTTCGATGCCCGCCGGTTCGTGGCAGTTGGGAACTTGCTCGGTTTTCAGCAAAAGCACTTTTTCCCGGAGACGACCGGGAGCGAGTACGAAGAGACAACGTTGCTGAATCCCCTAGCTGATAATCGCGACCAGATGACGGTCTACCGTGGACTTGATCACGGCTTACGAGGCGGGCACTTTGCGGTGCACACGTTCCTCTCGGGAGTGCTGCACCACGAATCAAAAAACCGGCGTGATGGCAACGTCACTTTGGACCAACTAATCGCTGATCAAGTTGGCACTCAGACGCGTTTCCCATCGCTGACCGTCGGTTCCGAAGGCGGCATCCACGGTGGGTGTCAAATGTCGTGGACCAAATCGGGCGTTCGCGTACCGCCAATCACTGGCCCCGCGGATCTATTCAGCCGACTGTTTGTCACAGAATCCGCTGACCGACAAGCACGACGGGCCAAAGAAAATTCGCTGCAAGCGTCCATCTTGGATTCGATTCGCGACGAGGCGCGTTCGCTTTCCAAACGCGTCAATCACGAAGACAAAAACAAACTGGACGAGTACTTCAGTTCGATCCGCGATGTCGAAAAACGACTGGCCGGCCGACAGCAGTGGTCGGATCAACCCAAACCCAAAGCCCCCTTCGACAAACCGGCGGACACCAACACGGTGGACGATTTGCCGATGCTGTACGAATTGATTGCGTTGGCACTGCAAACTGATTCGACGCGCGTCGCAACACTAGAAATCGGCGGCAGCTTCTTGCCTCAGAATCTAGGCATCGACAAGTCCTATCACAGCCTTTCGCATCACGGCAACGACAAGGATGCTGTCGCGAATCTGATCACGCTGGAGACTTATCAGCTGGAGCAGTTTGGTAAGTTCCTGACCCGACTCGCTGGCATCACCGACGGACAACAAAGCCTACTCGACTCGACCGCGGTGCTGTTCGGCAGCGGAATGGGCAACGGAAGTTCGCACAGCAACATTGATTTGCCCATTGTGCTAGCCGGTGGCGGTTACGGAACGGGAACGTTCAAAAAGGTCAAATCAGACGGCATCGGGAAGGTGCCGCTGTGCAATCTGTACGTCGATATCGCTCAGCGAATGGGCGTCGACACGCAATCGTTTGGAAACAGCACCGGCACGTTTGCTTAATCGTGACTGCCATGCATCGATCCCATTTCATTGGCAACCAGACACGTGTGCCAGCCTGTTTGATCGCCCTGTGCCTTGCGGGCGTTCAGTGGTTTTCGGCGCCCAGAAACGTTTGGGCCGCCGATGAAAAACCGGCTGCTGTCGTCAAGGCGTTCCTTGAAAGTTACTGCCACGATTGCCATAGCACGGATTCAGCCGAAGGCGAACGAGAATTCGATTCGTTTACGCTGCCGCTTTCGTCGGTGCCGCAACTGATCACGGCCGACGAGATTATCGATCAAGTCACGCTCAAATCGATGCCGCCCGACGACGCGGACCAGCCGACGGACAACGAGCGGCTAGCGATCATCAAACACCTTCGCAGCAGTATCTCGCAGGCTCGTGACAAAATTCAAAGCACCGGTGGCCGCACCGTCATGCGTCGACTGTCCAACCGCGAATATCAAGTCACCTTGGCGACGTTGTTCAATCGTCGTGTCGACACGCTCGGCCTGACAGCTGACTTTCCCAAGGACAATACCAGCCATCACGTCGATACGATTGGCGAATCGTTGGTGACATCGGGTTTTCTGCTGGACCAGTACTTCCAATCCGCGTCACGGCTCGTCGAAGCGCGTTTGGGAAAACCAGAGACCCCTCCCAAGTCGTGGCACTTCACCGACAATTTCCGGCAATACGAAGAACTGACCGGGTCGCACAAATCGGTGTTCAAGTTCAAATTCCTATGTCTCTACGAACAGCCCAATACAGATACGCGGCAAGGTGGTTACGGACACATCGAAGACTTTCTGCAAGGCGTGCCTGTTTCGGGGCTCTACGATATCGAAGTCCATGCGCAGGCGATGCATCGTGACACGCACTATGATCCCAAGATCTTTCGCATCGATTTTTCCGAACCGTTTCAGCTCGCTGTCGTGCCGGGAGACGTCACCAAAGGTCACATTCATTATCCGCAGGCCATCGAACCGATTCTCGGGACCGCGATTGTGCCCGACGATCAGCCCGAATGGATTCGCTTTCGCGTCTGGTTGGAAGCTGGACAGACACCGCGTTTCATTTTCCCCAATGGGCCTTACGAATCGCGCGCGTCGGTGATCGCGACCAATAAGCGATACAAGAAAGAGTTTAAGAACCCCAAGGAAGGCGTCAGTCGTGCAACTCTGCTACGCGAAGGAGCCTTGCCGCACATCAAAATTGGCGAAATCAAAATTCGTGGTCCACTCAAGGAACCGGGCGGAAGCAAAGAGGAACTGGCGGTCTTTGGCGAGCAGGGTTTCCAGAGCAAACAAGCTTTGGACCAATTGCGTGCCTTTGCACAAAGAGCTTATCGGCGCACGCTGGACGATTCGGATCGCCAACGCATCGAAGCGATTTATCAAAAACGATTGTCCCAAAACGCCCCGCCGCGACAAGCCGCGCTGGACACTCTCAAGATGATCCTCTGCTCGCCTGCGTTTCTGTATCTGAGCGAAATCACGCCAGAGACTGAATCGGAACTACGGCCGTTCGATCTTGCCTCACGACTCTCCTACGCTCTGTGGGCCGCACCACCGGACGATGCTTTGTTCGCATCCGCTCAGTCGGGCGACTTGACGAAACCGGCTGAATTGAAAAAGCAAATTCATCGCCTACTAAGCGATGACCGCTCGGCTGAATTCGTAAACGGCTTTCTGGATAGCTGGCTGAACCTGCGAGACATCGGAAATCTACCACCGCCTCGCAAAGCGGCTTGGGAATACTATTCGGAAAATCTGCCCGACGCGATGAAGACGGAATCCCGATTGTTCTTCACCAACCTTCTAAAATCGAACGGTTCGGTGATCGATTTTCTGCAATCCGACTACACGTTCGTCGACAAGCGTTTGGCAAAGCTATACCAACTGCCAGAGAAAGACACGCTCCGGCTGAAGGATGGTTTTCAGCGTGTTCGTCTGGCAAAACCAGCACAGCGAGGAGGACTATTGGGGATGGCCAGTGTGTTGACGGTCAGCGCCAATGGCGTCGATACGTCTCCGGTCACCCGCGGCGTCTGGGTCTCCGAAAATATCCTCGGCGTCACCCCTCCGCCTCCGCCTCCGCCCGACGAAGTGCCCGCGCTGGATTCCAACGTGAGCGGTGCAACCACGATCCGAGAGAAACTGGCAAAACACAGCGAGGACAAAACCTGTGTCGTGTGCCATCGAAACATCGACCCGCTGGGCTTTGCGCTCGAGACTTTCGACCCGACCGGTCGCTGGCGAACAAAGTACCCTGCCGCCAAAGGCAAGTCGCCCCAGGTGGACGCGTCAGGCGAGTTTCCATCGGGCGAAACGTACCAAGACTTTGCAAGCTTCAAGAAGATCCTGGTCAAAAGTCGCCAAGATCAGTTCACGCGCCACTTGATCCAAAAGCTACTCACCTACACCACCGGTCGCCATATGGAACGAGTCGATCAGTACGAGATCGACGATCTATTGCACCGTGTCAAGAAAGATGACTTCGGGCTGCAAACCATGGTCACCGAAGTCCTCGCCAGCACGATCTTTCGATCCCGCTAAACGACAACGTGGGTTCCCAGGCCGGTCAAACCGGCCTGGTTACGATTGCCCGTTGGAGCTGCCGTTACGTTTAACGGATCAGGTTGGTGAGCTCTTCCAAGATCTCTTCGGCCACGGTCACCGTTCGAGCGTTCGCCGAAAATCCTCGTTGCGCGACGATCAGCTGAGTAAACTCCTGCGCGATATCGACGTTGGAACTTTCCAACTGACCACCGACGACCTGTCCTCGGCCACCACCAAGTCCAGTTCCGATCGAAGCATTTCCGCTACTGAGGGATTGCTGAAAAAAGTTTCCCCCCAACGGATCCAACGCACTCTGATTGGAAAAACTAGCGATCGCCAACTGTGCCAGCGGTAGCGTCTTGCCGTTCGTTGCCAGTCCAGTCAACTCGCCACTTGAATTGACCGAGACCGATACGAGACTACCAGGCGGAAATCCGTCCTGGTCTTGGCTCAGCGAATACTCGGTCGCCAAGTGCTTGATGCCGCTAAAATCCAGCTCGATCACTTGCGACGCGGTCAACGAATCAAACTGAATCTCGATGTTTGCGTCGCCCACGCCGTTTTCGCCCGCCAATGCGTACGTGCCGTCTTCGTTGAACGTCAGGTTCAACACCGAATCATCCACCATAACACCCGAACTCGCGTTCACATTCGCTTGCACGGACCAAGTATTGGCGGTTTCTTTGCGGATGTCATAAGTCACTCGGTGGCTCTCACCGCGACTGTCAAACACTTCCGTAGAAAGCTCAAAAGCGTCTCCGCTGGATCCTTCGGTGGTCACGACCAGCGAATTGCTGGAGAACGCCGTGGCACCACTGTTGCCCGCCGCATCCCGCAAAAGCAGACTGCTAAAAGCGTCACCGGATTCGTCGGACGTAATCGTCACCGTGCCGTTTGGCTGCAGCTCCGCGACCGCCCCGGTCATCAACGAATTGATCTCGGCGATCAAATCGTCCAGCGTCGCCGTTTCTGCATCAAGGGTTCCGCTGAACGGCGACCCATCGGGATTGGTGCCGTTGATCTCGATCAAATCGCCAGCACCGTAGTCACGTTGGTTAAATGCGAGATCGTTCAAACTGGTCGTGCCATCTGCCGCTCCTGTATCCGTCTGAAACGGCTCAAACGAAGTCAAAATTTCGCGAGTCGGCGGCAGAGCTGTCGAGGGCAAGTTTCCAGCCAAAGACATGCGCGTCGTACTTTCACCAGGAATGGCATCGCCCAGCGGAACTCGGATCGACGATTCACCTGCAACTTGAAAAGCAATGTCCCCTTCGCTGGCCGGTTCGCCCAATTCGCCAAATCGCTGCACCAAGAACCCCGTTGACGGATCAACCAAGCGTCCTTCGCCGTCGATCGTGAACGAACCCGCTCGCGTATAGATATTTTCGTCCGATTGACCGGCAAGCGTAAAGAACCCGTCGCCTTGGATTGCGAAGTCCAGGATTTCTCCCGTCGACTGCAGCGTTCCCTGCGTAAACTTGCGACTGATGCTGCCAATCTGCACACCCGTGCCGATCTCTTGCGGGTTCACGCCACCCGTGTTGGCCGTGCTCCCCGAACCACCTTTTTGTTGGTGGTAGACCAGATCGGCGAACTTGGTCGTTTGAGATTTAAACGCAATCGTGTTCATGTTGGCAAGGTTGTTCGACACGACATCCAACTGCTGCTGGTGTGCTCGTAGACCGGTAATTCCTGTGAATAATGCTCGACTCATGGTTCATCTCTCTCTATTAAATAATCAAGCGACCCGAAGGACGCCTGCAAGGTTTTGGGGGACTCAACTGCGTGCCGCCATCGACGACAAAATTCGTGAAGTGGGATCTCAATTCGGCTTGTCTTAAGTAGCCGAACTGACACCGGTGATGTTCGAAATGTCGACAGTCGTTCCGTCGACTAGTAAGTTGACAGTGTCGCCGGCAGTAAACATTTCCGAAGCCTTGCCGCTGCGCATTTCACCGCTGATCGGATCCTGGTATTGAACGTTCTTGCCGACCAAGTTGACGCCCTGCGTGGCTTCCTGAAGCTGAAGCATTTTCTCGAACGAACCGTTCAGCCCCTCGATGCCTTCCAGCTGCGAAAACTGGGCGAGGTCATTGATCAGACCCTCCTGATCGACCGGGTCGATAGGGTCTTGGTTTTGAAGCTGTACGGTCAATAGTTGCAAGTAGTCGATCGTGGCCGTTTGTGAATTGATTCCGTTCATTAGATTGCCTTCCTAGAGGTTCGTACTGTCTGTATCGTTGTATAAAGTTGAATGAGCTAAGCGACGATGTCCAAGCCGCTCTTGCCGGTGGATTGGCTCGGCACCGAAACATTTCGCTTGATCGATTCGTTGCCACCAAACGCAAACGCCGGTGCGTTTGACTCGCTGTTGTTTTGAAATTCGCCGCCCCCATCGTGCGACACGTCCACGTCGACGTCTTCAAACCCAAGATTGCTCAGGGCTTCCTGAAGTTCGATTTTCTGTGACGCTAGCAGTTCGCTGGATATCAATTCCGACGCGATGATCTGCGCAGCAATCGTTTCACCTGACTGATTGATTTGGATCGCCAAACGGCCAAGTTCAGCGGGGTGCAGTTCAAATGACATCGAATTCATCTCGCCGTCAGACGACTCGATCACGTGAGCCACCGCGGCGGACGTCTGGTGCGTGACATCAGCGGACTGAATCGCCGAAAACATCTCGCCCGTCCGAATCGACGAAGCTGCCCCGACCTGAGTCGGATCCATCGATACGTTGCCCGCAGACGCCTGCCCAAAGGCCCCTTGCCCACCAAGTGCTTGCTCTCCAGACGCTTGGTTGCCATTTGCTTGCTGTGCGGCTGACTGCGCGGCTGACTGCGCGGCTGTTGCGGGCGTGTCTCCGCCCGATGGCACCGTACTGGGGAACTCAGCGGACGACGCAGACGAACTGGACGAAAAATCACCAAGCACTCCCGCACCCGCGTCTCCCGCGACGGCTTCACTGCCCGGTGCTTCATTGCCGTTCACTTCGTTGCCAACTATTGATTCATTCGTTGGCAGCACTTCGTCGTCAGTCTCAAGCCCGACGGCTGAGCCATCGGTTCGCGACAGCGAGTTGTCCAGTCCAAACGCATCCGAATCGTCGTCACTGCTCTCAAATCCAGCCGCATTCTCTGCCAGCGATTCCGACGATCCATGCTCGGCGCTCATGCCACCTTGCGAATCAGAAAATTCGCCGTTTGCTTGTTCGGTCGATGCGACAGAAACAGCACTTGGGTCGTCAGCAACTGCCGTCGACGACCTGGAGTGCTCCGCCGTCGCCTGAACAATGGATTCATCGGGTGTTCCAGAGACAGACTCCGCCTCGACCGTCGCGTCAGCCACTGCATCACTCTCCGGTGACGCTGTCTTTTCGCTTCGAATGAAACGAGAATTGGTTTCCAACTCCGCGATTTCTGCTTCGCCGACGTTGTTGCTTTGCACTCCGCCGGTATCAACGTTGCCAACGCCTGCTTGATCCGCAGGCCCGATTTCAGTGGCGGGCGGTGACTCCAATGCGTTTGAATCAGCAGCAACTTTGGTTTCACTCCCCTGGCTTTCAACTCGGAGCGTCTCCCTAGCAGCAATTGACTCGCTCTCATTTTGGCTCAGCGCGCTTGAGATTGACGTGCTGTTGATTGACGTGCTGCGGCTCGCAGCCTCCCGTTCCCTATTGCCTTGGTCAGCCACCGATGATGATTCGGAATTTGCAGCCATCGGATCGGTGTTTGGCGACGCTTGGCCGTTCACTGCGCCCGAATTTGACGACGCCAAATCCGGGGACGACGCTTTTTGTCCCGCCCTTTGGGCACCAGTGATGGCATCCGCAGTTCCGGGGCTCACACCATCTCCCACCGCAACCGATCCGGACTCTCCGGTCGACACGACAGTTTCAGCGCCCAAGCCTTGCGACGGCAATGACGCTGTGCCTTGCGACTGCAACGACTCTGTGCCTTGCGACTGCAAAGACTCCGCATCCTGCCGTTGCAACAGTGACGCGGCCTCCCTATCAAAACGGCCATGTTGATTTGCGGCGTCGAATCCAAAGCTCCCAGGATCGACGCGATTGGCGTTCCCAAACGATTCGCCATCAGCCACTCGATCGGCCGCACGTGTTTGAGTCGTTTCCGACGCAGACAATTCAGCATCAATACTGTGCAACTTGTCGTGGCTGTCACCGCCCTCAGTATCGCTGAACGACTCCGAGTTCCCCAACAAACTGTCGTTGTCGTCCAAGCCGGCGCCAACGCCTACACCCAAGCCCAGTGCATTGCTACCATCGTCGACGACATCATCCAAGTGCTTGGAAAATGAATCGTCGTGAATGATCGGAACGTCCGTGGACCCGCGATCGGTCGACACAGACGACGCTTTGGCGGGAGCTAAGAACTGAGCGATAGATAAATCGGTTGGCACCATTTTCTCCTAACGAGTAAGGAGATCACCAGTACGCAACTAGTGTGCCAAAGCAATTCGGACCCGCATTTCGCACCAAACGCTAGCGAATGCGGGTCAAGGTTTTTTCAATCGGTCCAGCATGCCTTTCTCAGAATTGTTAAAGACCACCGCCTCGCAGATTCTGCTTTGCTGGTAGCAAAAAGTGCCCCAGCAAATCACCGCATTCACTCCATCCGTCGTCAGCACCACCCTCAACGTCGATTCAGCACCACCAAGCCGCCATCGTCAAACCGGAATCATCAAATGCCAACGATCTCGCCTACTTCAGCGGCTTGATTCTCAGATTTCGCCAACGCACTTCATACGGTCCGGAACCCTTTTTGATTCCGTGAACCTGCAATCCGATCAGGCCTTTGGGATGCGTCTCAAAAATCTCCTCGTCCGTCAAATCAGCGACCGCATTGCCATTGATAGACGTTTTGATAGTTGACCCTTTAGCCACAACGCGAAACTGATTCCACTCGCCGTTCTTCATGTGCGAATGTTCGTTCGACGCTTTGTCTTTCATTTTCGGTTCCGGAGACAACCAACCTCGGCCCGTCGCTTCGCCATAAACCCAACCGGACTGTCCGGGACTCGATTCGATCTCAACCTGTGGCCCAAACAATCGCCCACCATACGAATCCTTGCCGTCGACGTTCTTGAGCTTCGAACGAATCTGGACCCCCGAATTCAATCCGTCATCCACTTTGACTTCAAACTCCAGTTCAAAATCTCCGTACTCTTGGGGCGGGCACAAAAACGAATTGCCGCTCCCCTCCGCTGTCTTGCCCATGATCACTCCGCCCTCTTCGACCGTGTACGTCGCAAAGCCGCTCTTGACGGACCACTTGTCGATCGATTTCCCATCAAACAAAGCTGTCCAACCGTCCTGACCCGAAGCAGGGCAAGCCAATCCAAATCCGATTGCCATGGAAAAAAACACAGCAGAAAATTTCAGCGTCATAGTCATCTCATACTCGACAGGGTTAACAAAAATCCGATGCATCCTGAACACCTGCGCAGCAAACGCATTCACTCCGGCACACCTCAACATCACAAAACCGATAGAACACAGCGCTACAAATCAACCCACACCACGTCCATTGATGGCAGTATAGCTCAACCGTCCTGACCAAACGGCCATCCTCAGCCTCGACACCGTAAAGCCTTCGCGAAAGCATGTGCTAGCCCGCCCGAAAGCATCTACTCGCCCGCTAGCGTACTCCTTCGCACGCGAAAGTATTTGCTGCCGGACATCGATCCGCGACGTCGCGCTTGTTATCATGTTCGCTCCCCAAAACGGCGAACCCTGCTCCGGGCTGGTTCTTCAGGAATCCAATTCCGACAACCACCCCCGCGATCTCTCCTTTGTCTCACCCGCCTTTCCACGCCCAAGTGACACCACCTATGTCCCGCCTGATTATTCCGATTGCCTTGCTATTGATCGCCTGCATCCCACAGCGTAGCGATGCCCAGCAAGCCGATGTGATTGTCTACGGCAACACCTCCGCGGGCGTGATCGCGGCCGTCCAAGCTGCCAAAATGAAACGGAGCGTCATTCTGGTCGGACCCGATCGCCACTTGGGCGGACTCTCCAGCGGTGGCTTGGGCTGGACCGACTCCGGCCGCAAAGAAACCGTGGGCGGACTTGCTCGCGATTTTTATCACCGCATCTGGCAACACTACGACCAGAACGACGCCTGGACTTGGCAAAAACAATCCGACTACGGCAACCGCGGCCAAGGCTCCGCTGCGATCGATGCCGACAATCGTACGATGTGGATCTTTGAACCGCACGTGGCCGAACAAGTCTTCGAGGACCTCATCGCTGAGCACAAAATCCAAGTGTTTCGTGACGAATGGCTCGATCGAGAAACCGGCGTCGATGTGGTCGACGGGCAAATCACACAAATCCGCACGCTCAGCGGCAAGACCTTCCGAGGCAAACGCTACATCGACGCGACCTACGAAGGCGACTTGATGGCCGCCGCCGGAGTCGACTACCACGTCGGTCGCGAAGCCAACGACGTCTACCAAGAGAAATGGAATGGCGTCCAAGTAGGCGTCCTTCATCACAAGCACTGGTTCGACAAACCCATCGATCCCTACATCGTCCCCGGTGACCCAAGTAGCGGCGTGTTGCCGCTAATCAGTACCGACCCGCCCGGTGTTCGCGGCGAAGGAGACGATCGAGTCCAGGCCTACTGTTTTCGAATGTGCCTGACCGACGTCGCCGAGAATCGCCTCCCATTCCCTCAGCCCGACGGTTACGACGCCAAAGAATACGAATTGCTCAAACGAGTCTTCGATGCCGGCTGGCGCGATGCATTTAAAAAGTTTGACCCGATTCCAAATCGCAAAACCGACACCAACAACCACGGCCCGTTCAGCACCGACAACATCGGCATGAACTACGACTATCCCGATGGCAGCTACCAACGCCGCCGCGAAATCATTGCCCAACACGAAGCTTATCAAAAAGGCCTGATGTACTTCATCGCCAACGATCCCTCGGTCCCCGCCAAAATCCAACAAGCCATGAAAAAATGGGGCCTCCCCAAAGACGAATTCAAAGACAACGGAGGCTGGCCGCACCAGATCTACGTCCGCGAAGCACGCCGAATGATTGGCACCCACGTGATGACCGAACACGACTGCATGGGAGTTCACGACGTCACTGATTCGGTCGGCATGGGGTCCTACACCATGGATTCGCACAACGTCCAACGGTACATCAAACCCGACGGGACCGTTCAAAACGAAGGCGATATCGGAGTCCACCCCGGTCGACCTTATCGCATTTCCTACGGCAGTCTGGTGCCAAAAAAATCACAATGCACCAACCTGCTGGTCCCCGTCTGCATCTCATCGTCGCACATCGCGTTTGGCTCCATCCGCATGGAGCCGGTCTTCATGATCCTGGGACAATCAGCCGCAACCGCCGCCATCCTGTCAATTGACCAAGACATCGCCGTGCAAGATCTGGACTATCAAGTTCTCAAAAAACAGCTCGATGCCGATCGACAAGTCCTGCAATTCGACGGCCCCTTCGTCTCGAACGGCGGCATGGATCCCTCCAAATTTCCCGGGCAAGTCCTTGACGATTCCGATGCCAAAAAATCAGGGCTCTGGCGCAGCAGTCATTCGGTGCATCCGTTCGTCGGCGAAGAATACCTTCACGACAACGGCGATAAACAGACGCTTAGCAAAGTGACTTGGACAGTCGACGTTCCCAAACCTGGCAAGTACGAAGTCCGAATCAGCTACACCGCCAACCGCAATCGTTCGACCAAAGTCCCCGTACGAATCGACAACCAAACCGTACTGGTTAATCAACGCAAAAAGCCCCAGCAACGCAGTCGAGATACGCACGACGGAATCTGGCATACCGTCGGCACCTTCCCGTTCGCAAACACCGCCACCATCGAAATTAGCAACGCCAATGCCGATGACGGCCACGTCATTGTCGACGCCGTGCAGTTAATCCGCGTCAAATAGACCGCGTCAAAAATTAAAACTGCACGCCGCCTCCCCCGCCCTCTAGGGCCCCCCCGACCTGCCGGGCCCCAGCACTTCGAGCGCGCTACCGGTCCATTGCCGCGCCGCCTCGTACCCGCCGCCTCCCAACCGCCGCGAACTAATCGCTGCAAACCAAGTTAAATCGCGACGATTACACCAACGCGCCAGGTTCTTTTTCCAGCAAGGGATCTTTCTGCCCCCTGGATACCCCCGAGCGGTATTCGATTGCTTTAGAATGCTCGCCAAACCAGTTTGATGCATCTGAGAATGCTCTGCGTCGTTCTGATCGCAACTCGTCCCACTGAAACTTTCGTTGGAGTCAATCGATGTCAGACAATCCTTATGCCAGTCCTCAAAGTTCGTTCGAGCCCATTGGAAATTCAGTCGGCGGACTGGCGATCGACAACATGCCGGTTGCCTCTCAGAACAAGCGTTTAATCAATTTCTTTGTCGACAACATCATGACTCAGATTCTGTCCATGGCCGGCGGATTCGTCCTTGGAATGGCCGCGGCCGCCAACGCAGGCGGACAGTTGACGCCCGAGGAAGCCGGACGGTTGCAGTTGCTCGGAATGCTGGTCGGCTTGATCATCATGCTGATCTACTTCGTCGGAATGGAAGTCGCCACCGGCGCCACGATCGGAAAACTGCTGACCGGTACGCGCGTCGTCAACGCCGGTGGTGGCAAAGCCAGCTTCGGCCAAATCTTCGGACGCACGCTCGCAAGAATGATCCCCTTCGAACCGTTCTCCTTCTTGTTCGGCGACAAAACAACAGGCTGGCACGACTCACTCTCCGGCACCCGAGTCATCGACACACGCGGCTAACCATCCGTTCGCGGACTCCGACCGGGATCGAAAAGCCACGATCTCTCCGCGTAAACCCAAATCTCCCCTGCCCTCTCTCTCTCCTCCAGCTTGCCTAAAGCAAAGGGGCTGGGGAAGCCGGAATCAGGCGTAGCGGACCGGAGATGATCTGCTGCAAACACGCGAGCCAAGCTCACGTGAGAACGGTCGCGCGAATCTACGCCAACCAGCAAAACGACCGCGTCAACCAACGGGCCCAAGGTCGTCCCTACCACGATCAGCCAAGTAATGAAAGCGCGCCCACACCGCCAAAAAGGGCGAAAAACTCAAAGACTGGCTCCAATGGGGGGACCCGATTATGCGTCTTAATAGAATGCATAATGTATACATTTACCGTTCGAATAGCCCAGATAATGTATTACCTTATCCCCCATACTAAAACCCATAATATATGGTTCTGCCATAGACATCAAGCAATGAACAAATCCATATACCACGGTCACCTGCAAGGTGCATCTGTCGAATTGATTAACAATACGACAGTTACAGTCAACGGTGATCATCGCTTTCCGTATCCTTCGGCAGTACAAGCACAAAATGTGGCGGCTCAAAATGGTGACGACCCCGCGAGGGTTTACTATTCGCTTGGCGAAGTGTCACCGGGCGACGACGTCTGCGTTACCGTGGAGGGAACCGAACATTCTGTGGAGGCTGACAAGACCAATTGGCACATGTTCTTGATCAAGATTGTTAGTAAACACGAAATTCAGACATCATTCATTGACGACCAAGTCTCGCAAGAGGGCGCGGAATGATTGGGAGAGAACGCTGATTTTTCACCCGAGTTACAAACGCTAGGCAGAACCATGACATGCACGGAAGAACGGCTTGCGTGTTTTTTGAAGTGGAAAGTCAATCGTCCGTCCTCCGTGATGTCTACCGTTCTGCCAACGGGATGCCCGTTATGAAATGCAAAATCAACTCAGACGTACACATGCAACTGAACTAACTGATGCTGAACTGATCCTCTTTGACATAATTGCAACGCGAGGTGGCACTCGCCGATACTTTCACCCTGATGTCTTCCCGCTTCAATACAACTATCCATCTCATGGGTTCACGCCGAACGACCTTTCAGCGGCTCTTAACCGTTTTGAAGCAAGTGGCTGGGCTACTGGCAGCGACTTTATCGATCGTCACTCAAAGTCTGATCGCGAGATTTCAATAACCGACGCAGGCGCGAGACTTTGGGAGTCTGAACGCCAGCCCGATTGGTCTCGCCTGGTAATGGAATGGTACGGACGATCTCGGCCCAACACTGAGCGTCATCGCGTCTCTGTGTTGGGGCATTCCCATGCGATTTGTCAACGGTTCTTTGATGTCTCGTGTGAGTGCGGATTTTTCGACTACGACTTGGGGCCGGTGGTCTCCCGTATGGCGAATCGGAAACTGATTTATTGGCGTCCCGTGCAGCCAGTCTATTTGATCTCAGGATGGCTGAATTCGTGGCACGGTCGCGCAGACTGGGAGCACTTTCAACGCGAACGTGTTTGGTGGAGATTTGCCGATGAGATTGGTACACTTTGGGAACTGCCTAGTGCCGACGGATAGCGTCGGGGAAGGCAGAACCATGCCATTCACACGAAGGACGGCGTGGGGCGTTTACAAATGGAAACCACATTGGCCGTCCTCGGTGATGGCGACCGTTCTGTCGATGATCCCTAAAATCAATCGCCCATGAAGGCGTCAATCCTCGACCTGATTTTCGCAACTGTCTTCGCAGCTTGCACCTTTTCGTTGTGGATGCTCTATCCTGAATTCGCAGATACAGCTATCGCCGTCGGATTATGGTCTCTGCTGGCTGCAATATCCTGTATTCGACGAAAACGAACGCTAATCTATTTCTCGGCTATCGCAGCCGTAGCATTCGTCGTCAGATATGCGGGGCACCTGGACAGGCTGCGCTCACCCTATTTCTTTGCGGAGTTTGTCGACATCGGCTCAATGCTCTGCTGTTTTGGCATTGTTGCAAATACTGCGATTCTCGATCGTCATAATCTCGCGTGGTATTTGGGCATTGCCGCATTGTTCGTCGTCTTCTTTTTTACGCCATTCCTTCTCCCGATCCATCCGTTGATTTCCCTGTCACCGATGATGATAATCTCCACAGGTTTGGTTCTCACTTGGCAGCGTGGCCGGGCAGCGCTTAAGATGACAGAACCATGCGATTCACACGAAGCACCGCATGACGATTTTAGAAATGGAAACCACATTGGCGGTGCTCGGTGATCGCCGCCGTTATCCGACTGAATCATGACTGACGGCACAGGCGTTTTCCATGGCCCGAAATCTATTGGGTATGCTCGTGTCCATGTTCGTTGTACCGAGTCGCCGCGCGATTTCGCAGTCACTCTTGCGTTAGATGACGACGAGTGGAACAACCAACTTCGTGATGGCGGATTTTCCGACTGGACTGATGCGGCGTTGGCTGGTTTGGAGCATGCACTCAGGCTTAGTGGTAATGCTCACGGTCAATGGGCTGTTATTCGTGTCGTGGGATTGGTCTCAGATACAATCCCACGATACATCGCGCATGCATCTGCGCTCGCTGCGTGGGACAGTGTCGGTTACCATGCTGAAACAGAGGAACTCGAATCGCTCCTCAATTGGACTGTCGAATCATTTCCAGGCTTGGACGATTGAATCGGCGGATAACCATGTGTTGGACCGAAGATCGCGATGAGGCGGTTTTTGAAATGGAGGACACAAGGCGCGATCTCGGTCAACACTACCGTTCGCCGACGAAACAACGCTTCAATTTGAGACTCATTGGTGATGTCGAAACGTTCGCTACAGTTCTCGCTTCGATCAATCTTGATCGGTGTTCTCATTGCAGCCATCGTCTCACTATCTGCTAGATGGTACATAGAACGTCGCGCAGATTTTGTTGATCCGCCTACTTACGCTCAATCGAAGCCACTCACACAAGCGGAGATCGATGAACTCATTGCCAAATCAAAGAAGGGGCGTGATGTGTACGCTTCCGAAATATCTAGAGAACATCCGCCTCTTGGGATTGACCACTGGGATCAGCAGGCTGATAAACTCAGACCTGGAATGACAAAATTTGCGTTGTTCAAGTATGTTCCCGCTGCATCGGCGAATGGATCTTGGTTGATTCCGCGACCAAACGGTGAAACGACGCAGGTTTTTTATTACGCGGTAGATTCGGAGTATGCGGCGCTTTGTGAAATGAGGACGAATGATCCGAGTCAAAGTCTGCGTGTCGTCAAAATGCTTGGTTTCTATAAACATCATCAACGATTTACGGATTACGGATCACCCAATATCACGAAACTCGACATCACCAGTGGTCCCGAACCCGTTGTTGTCTTCGAATAGTGATGGAGGCGGCGAACCATCCGATGCACCGAAGTACCGGGCGTCGCGTTTTAAGAATGGAAACTCAACCGCCGGTCCTCGGTGATCGGTACCGTTCGTCGACAATGAACACACCATCTACAGCAAGCTCGTAACTCGTTCCATGACGCTAGAAAACAAGGCCGTAATCTCCACCGCCGTGGTAGTTGACGTTGACGCGTCCGAGACCGGCAACTCTTCGCGAATGGACTCGATTGCACGACGCCTTCGCGATGCCGTGGAATCGGCGTTCTCTCGCGATGCATCCGTCGACCCAACCGAGTGCCTGGCATGGGACTGGTTGAACGATTCGGACACCAATTTTGGGCGATGCGCAGACTGCAATCGCCTTGTATCCAACTACGAACAACCCCATCAAATTCGCACGCTGATTGATGCTCGGATCGTAGACGGTACACTACTTTGCGATGAATGCGCATATTCCCGCCGCGAAGGGGCGTCCGCAGATGCTTGATGCTTCTCTTCCGAACATCGAGGGAAGAGCGACGAACCATGCGATGGACCGAAGTCGCGGGTAAGGCGTTTTGACATGGAAACCTCACTGCCGCGACTCGGTCATCGCGGACGTTACCCGACTTTGATGCTCGATGAATTACGAATCCTTCTTGCCTCGATATAGCAAAGTGCTTCTTGCCACCGACGACTTGCACATTGATGATGCTGTCCGCGAATCCGAATGGTTGGGGTACGAACCATGTAGTCTTGATCAGATTGCGGACCACGAATCGCGTCTTGGCGTTATCCTACCTCAATCGATCCGAGAGTTTTACCTAGCCACCAATGGCTGGCGCAATGTTGATACGTTTATCGATGAGATACTCCCGATTGAACGCGTAGACTATCTACGCACACTAGACAAAGACCTGTGCGAAATCGTCAGCGACGACATACGTCCAGTCGATGATCCGGAATGGGTCGAGGAACAGACCACCTCAGTCGTCAGATCGCTTTGCTTCAGCCTTGAGGGCGATGCAGCGCGACTGCTTGTCGACCCACATTCTGATATAGGCTCTGGCGAATGGAACGTTGGCACTTGGGCCAGCTGGCAGCCCGGAATGGAATGGTCTGGACAGAGTTTTGCTAACTTCCTGCAACTGAGACTCGACGGACTCGTCGAACTACGCGATATTGGCGGGTAACCATGCCGTGCACGCGAAGGACGGCATAAGGTCTTTACAAATGGAAACCACATTGGCCGTCCTCGGTGACGGCGGACGTTATGCCACTCGCAATATGAATAGTCGCGTGATGCCATTCGAGCCACTTTGGATTGCACCTCAAATCCCTGGCTACCGCCCATGTGGCACAACCTACGGATCCTTTTCGCCTGACGATCTTCCGCCGTTGCCCAAACGCGAAACTTCAATGCACGACTGGTTGTCTTCGCTACCCAATATTCGACTCAGCGGAAAACCTCTGACAAATCACACCGTAGATGGAATTCGCTCGCGGCGTGAATGGTCAGGCTTCGCAAGATCAAAATTGGTCGATAGATCGAAGGCAATTGGGGCTCCGCCGCCACAGGACTTTCTTGATTTTGTTTTTGACGTCGAGAATGTCTTGCGTTTTCGCAGCCCAACAGGATGCCATTTTACTTTACCTGACAGGCCGATTCATGATCTCTGTCAACCAGGCGCATATTTTGTTCGCTTTCTCGACGACTCTCAGGACTGCGTCCATTGGTACCTCTACGTCGAACCAGATGGGCAATCGTCAATTGCTGCTGCGTGGGGTTACGATCACTGGATGGAGACGGACCTAGGCGTTGATATTGAGGATGACCAAATCACAGAAATCGAATATGCGTCGACTGATCTTGCCTCGTGCGCGTCTTCGATCGATGAGTTTTTGCGCCGCTACTGGATTGAGAATGAAATTCATTTTCGTCTCGTCACCGATGACTGGACTTTGACTCCCGAAATGAACGACTACGTAAACCACTACAAGAATCCGGCATAACCATGTCGTGCACCGAAGGACCGCATGACGAGTTTACAAATGGAAACCACATTGGCGGTCCTCGGTGACGACCGCCGTTCGCCGACTGAATCGCTAAACCCTTCGCATCATTAACCGTAGATTTACTGACAATGATTCACTCAATTGGCTACCTCGGACCGTTTGCTCCAAACTTCGACGACCTGCACAAGATCACGATTCAGTACACCAAGCATGATGGCACGCTAGGCAACTGTGATGTGCAGTCCGACAACGCCAGCGGGATATTCTTCGGATACCTTGAGAAGCCTAATCGCAACTTTTTCGCTGTGCGTGCACAATACGGTGAGGTTCTGGTTGACCTAGCAAACCCGGTTGAGCTTAATCCGCGACGACACATGGACGGTAAACGACCTGGGCCGAAACCGCCTCAGTTCGGTGACGAGTGTGCCGCCAACTTGTTGCGTGATATGATCTCTGCAAACGCCTCGCAGGCAGATGCATTGAGCGCCATTGCCGCAAATACGGGATTGACCGTCGCAACATAATTGCGGCGAACCATGCGATGGACCGAAGTCGCGGGCAAGGCGTTTTGAATCGGATACCACATTACCGCGACTCGGTCATCGCGGCCGTTCCTCGAGCGATTTTTGTCGTACCTAGTTCTGCCAACACCGCTACTATGAATCCGAAACGCTGGCGTCTTGTTCGGAATCTCGCGTTTTGTGCGGCGCTGGTTGTGACCACAATTCAACTTTACTTCGTTGTGCCGATATTTCTCGATCTTTTCAACCGCCTCCCGGCTCCCAATAATCCAAATCCACCTGCGGGTGATCCCAGCAATGAATCGCGATTGCTTACCGCGATGGTCCTGCAGACAATAGGACTTCCTTCCTGGGTGATCGCATTTATCGGCTGGCGTGTAGGGCGGCGCACCGATAGGACACTCGACTCCGAGTGATAGTTTCGGCACTTGCGGTCGTCACTTCCCGTTGGCGACAGGTGCAGAGGCGGTAGTACATCACGCTTGCTGCTACAATGAAGGCGAGGAACCATGCCGTGCACCGAAGTACGGCATCGAGTTTTTACAAATAGAAAATCAAACCGCCGTACTCGGTGACGGCAAACGTTACGTGATCGAATCGAACGGCTGACTCTTGGTCGTTGTGGTTGCTCTCAGCTCACTTCAGTTGCGCGGTCGATTGTTGCGCGGTCGGCAGGATTCGTGATTGGTGCGCGGTCGCTCATACCGGAAAAGTTGCGCGGTCAATGCGACTCTGAAACGCCAATGCCCAAGATTGGTGCGCGGACGAGAGTGCCCGAAACGGATGCGCGGTCGTTCATGCCCAAAAGACGTGCGCGGTCAAAAAGGTGCGCGGTCAAACTTGCTCGGTCCTACTTCGGTCGGCTACAATACGGTCCAATCGTCGATCGGACTGGCTGATCGGCCTGCGCTTCGCCAACGCCGCGTCACGTAACCAGGCCGTGCACCGAAGATCGCGATGACGCGGACTTTGACATGGATCACACACTACGCGATCTCGGTGACGGCAAACGTTATGCGACGAATTGCACTGACGTGATCGTTGGTGATGGCTTGTTTTTCTTTGCGCTTTTTTGCGCGGTCATGGGGTGCGCGGTCGATCTTGCTGGAGATTGATTGCGCGGTCGTTGCGACGGTCGATTGGTGCGCGGTCGTTGCGCTGGCGTTGGGACATGCTTGATCTGCGAGCGGCAGCGTTTCGACTTCGGTTGTGATCGTTGCGTGCCGAAATGGGCGTTCATATCGGCCACATCGACCGTGCTTCCGCTGCTCGGTCAAATGATGCCACTGGAACGCTTGTGATCGGCTGGCAACAGGTTTTCGACTTCGACAACATCCATGCCAGGGCAATTCGTCGGCCGATCATGCACCGGAGATCCGCGGAACTTGCATTTCGATTCCGCTCGCCGGTACAATCAACCACTCAATACAACCCAACATTTTGCCGCATCACACACAGACCGCGCATAACCATGACATGCACACGAAGATCGCGATGAAGCGGTTTTTGACATGGATGCCACAGGACGCGATCTCGGTGATGTCTACTGTTATGTGCCTCAACTAATATGTCATTCGGACGCAAAACAGGTCGAAAACGTGACGGTGAGTGTCATGTCTGCAAACTGGTTGTCCTGACGGAAGAATGTGAGAGCTTCACCCCAAGAGGCTGGGAAGTGATTCGGTGGGCACCCGTGATGCACCGTGCTCCTTGCGGCGCGCACTGTATGGGCGGTAGCGTTTACCATGGCGAAACAGATGTGCACGTTGTAACCTTTGGTGCTTGCCCGCGATGCGGTGAAACCGATTCGGAGATCGCAGAAACAATCGAAAATGGCGATGGAACTGAACGTGTTGTCATACACCGTTACATCCACGAATATGATGCAGACAAAGGATTTCGCATTGAACTTGAAACTAGCTCGGTCGATGGCTGGGTGGTAAAATCACGCTGGCCAACTAACCATCCAGACTCACTTGAGGAAACGGTTCGCTGGGCTGAGAATTACGTCCCATGGCTAGCCGAACGAAACGGCACATAACAATGTGATGCACGCGAAGCCGGTCTTGCGTGTGCGAATTAGTATTTGGATCAACCGTCCCGGCTCGGTGATCACGGACGTTCTGCCAATGACTACGCTCCAACTGATTGCCAAATAGAAATGTGGCCCTTCGCTCGAATTTCGCTTCTGCAATACACGATGATTTCGGTCATCGCGTTCGGGATTTGGCAAATCGGATTGGGGGGGGCCATCATCTATCGTGAAATGGGAGCGGGCTCAGTCGTTAGCGCGTCGGGTGCGAACGTGTCAGTATTCTCTTTCTTATCGGGCATCCTCGCCATGATTTCAGGCGCACTCCTTGTGACTCGCAAGCCGGTTGCTCGCTATTTTGCAATTTGGTGTCTCACTTCCCACACACTTATGTTTCTCTACGGGGCAATTCCCACTAATCCCGGTGGTGAACTTGCGCTCGAAGTTAGGATTGGCGCTGCTCCACTATGGCTCATGCCTGGACTGCTTGTCATATTGCTAATGAGCCGCGCGGTGACCGAGGAATTCACTCGGGATTCGCCGGAGAAGGCAGAACCATGAGATTCACCGAAGTACGGCATCGGGCGTTTACAGATAGAGATCACAATGGCCGTACTCGGTGATCTCTACCGTTCCCCGAATGGCACAGCGGATCGAATGAGATTTGGACTTCGCACTTTGCTCATCGTTGTCGCTTTGTCGGCGGTGCTGATTCCGCGTGCAATCACAACTTATCGTGACGCAACCTATCCTTCGCTGCATACGTGTGTCACCGGAACGCCGACTGTTTTCGAGGGGCCATATGTCCACTGCATGGCTGCACACGACCCGGATTGGGGACGTGTTCGTTTGGTCTTTCTCCAACAGATCCACACTGAAGAACAGTGGCACGAACGCAATTTCATTCCATGGCTAAACCATCGTGGTGACAGTCGACGAGGGACACGCCTTTACGTCAATGATCGTCTTGTTGTTCCGGACGAATCGGTACTGGTATACTATAGCGATGGTAGTGCCACTCCGAGTTTCGTCGAATTTGATTCAGACGAGATTCCATTGCGTGATCCATGGTGGCCGGATGCGGAACAGCTCTGGCAGAAGATTCATGACTCGACTCGGACACACTTAGATCACGGGGAACCATGACATGCACCGAAGGACGCGAGCCCAGCGGTTTGGCAATGGAACGCCTTTCGCGCGTCCTCGGTGATGTCCGCCGTTCGCCGACAGAACTACACACGTGAGTATTTGATTGCGTTTTACGATACTCACTTTGACCATGTTTGTTTTTGCTTTCGCGCTCGCGTTCGCGATGATTATGCGACCAAGCGACGTGGCGTCGGAGATTTTGCGGTCTGCATCGATCCTTTCCGGTTGCATTGCCTTCACGATTGCGTTCCACACGACGGGCAAAACACAATCGTTTGCGATGACTTACGGTATCTTCGCAATGTCTTCGGTCATTCTCGGCGTTTGCCCAGACTCTCTCGCCGTATGGATATACGAGAACATCGATCACGATGGTCCCGAGACAGTTCCGGTCGCGAACGGATACGGGTACGTTCTTCAGCGCACGGTCAACTCCTGGTTTGCTATACTCGTTGGGATCTTTGCTGCTTCACTCGCGTCAAGCATTACATCGCGATCTAAGAGCGGCGAACCATGTCGTGCACCGAAGGACGGCATATGATAGTTACAAATGGAAACCGCAATGGCCGTCCTCGGTGACGACGGACGTTCCTCGAGCGATTTTTGTCGTACCTAGTTCTGCCAACACCGCTACTATGAATCCGAAACGCTGGCGTCTTGTTCGGAATCTCGCGTTTTGTGCGGCGCTGGTTGTGACCACAATTCAACTTTACTTCGTTGTGCCGATATTTCTCGATCTTTTCAACCGCCTCCCGGCTCCCAATAATCCAAATCCACCTGCGGGTGATCCCAGCAATGAATCGCGATTGCTTACCGCGATGGTCCTGCAGACAATAGGACTTCCTTCCTGGGTGATCGCATTTATCGGCTGGCGTGTAGGGCGGCGCACCGATAGGACACTCGACTCCGAGTGATAGTTTCGGCACTTGCGGTCGTCACTTCCCGTTGGCGACAGGTGCAGAGGCGGTAGTACATCACGCTTGCTGCTACAATGAAGGCGAGGAACCATGCCGTGCACCGAAGTACGGCATCGAGTTTTTACAAATAGAAAATCAAACCGCCGTACTCGGTGACGGCAAACGTTATCTGGCTTGGCATTTTGACAGCACGCATTAACCAACTCGATGGATCTGTAGTTGAACAAGATGGTCGGCGCTTTCGAGTGCGTCTTGAGGACGGACGCGAGATATCAGCAACAATCGACAAACGGGTTGGATGCGTGTTTGGAGACCCGATGACGTGGCGAGTGACTGTTGAACTCGGCACTACAGATCGGTCACATAGAATCGTCTCAATTCGCGTGTAGGCACAACATGTTTCACGGACAGCCATATTGCAAATCGTGTGGACATGACGGGCCAAATTTCATGTGGTCTTACCATCAGTACATGGGCTTGTCGGTCTTGTTGTGCAACAAGATTACAAACGAACTACGCACTGTTCATATCGACGACCGCGATGAATTTCACGACCATTCCAAAACTGAGGATGAATTGGAGGCTGTTTTTGATGCGTTCATAAACAACATCGTGACCCGTGAAGCCAACGAGAATGAATACAGCGTTGACGTCGTAAAATTTGCGTTGGATGAAAACAATCCAACCACATTAAAATGTCCCAAATGTTCCGAACTGCTATACTGGCGATCCACTGGCATTTCTTGACAGGACACCAATCGCCAGATAACAATGTGATGCACGCGAAGCCGGGCTTGCGTGCTGGTTTTTCTGCTTGCAAGATTGTCGTCCCGGCTCGGTGATCACTGCCGTTCGTCGACACACAGGTTTAGCTCCGCTCGCTGAATGCAATCGGGAGTCCGAGATCACACTTTCGCTTCGTTCTATCATCCTATGCGTTTTTCTCTGCGCGGCATCATTTGCGTTTGTCGCGGCAGAGACCGGGCTTGGAAGTCAGTCCGACGATTTGCGTCTCACTACCGCATTATTGGCACTGCCACTGATGCTCATTGGAATGTGCGCGACCGGTGCAAGTCTAGCGTTCGATCGGTATCGTACGCGGCGGGCAGCGGAGAGGGGTGCTATATATGGATTCATTGGCTTCGCGCTGTTGGGCATCTTTCTTGGGCTCGCACCCGCAGTCGGTTGATTCGATATACTTGACCAACGCGGCGTGGACCTCCTACGCGAATTAAATAGCGACGAACCATGCGATTCACACGAAGCACCGCATGACGATTTCACAAATGGAAACCACATTGGCGGTGCTCGGTGATCGCCGCCGTTCTGTCGATGATCCCTAAAATCAATCGCCCATGAAGGCGTCAATCCTCGACCTGATTTTCGCAACTGTCTTCGCAGCTTGCACCTTTTCGTTGTGGATGCTCTATCCTGAATTCGCAGATACAGCTATCGCCGTCGGATTATGGTCTCTGCTGGCTGCAATATCCTGTATTCGACGAAAACGAACGCTAATCTATTTCTCGGCTATCGCAGCCGTAGCATTCGTCGTCAGATATGCGGGGCACCTGGACAGGCTGCGCTCACCCTATTTCTTTGCGGAGTTTGTCGACATCGGCTCAATGCTCTGCTGTTTTGGCATTGTTGCAAATACTGCGATTCTCGATCGTCATAATCTCGCGTGGTATTTGGGCATTGCCGCATTGTTCGTCGTCTTCTTTTTTACGCCATTCCTTCTCCCGATCCATCCGTTGATTTCCCTGTCACCGATGATGATAATCTCCACAGGTTTGGTTCTCACTTGGCAGCGTGGCCGGGCAGCGCTTAAGATGACAGAACCATGCGATTCACACGAAGCACCGCATGACGATTTTAGAAATGGAAACCACATTGGCGGTGCTCGGTGATCGCCGCCGTTCGCCGACTGAATCGCTAAACCCTTCGCATCATTAACCGTAGATTTACTGACAATGATTCACTCAATTGGCTACCTCGGACCGTTTGCTCCAAACTTCGACGACCTGCACAAGATCACGATTCAGTACACCAAGCATGATGGCACGCTAGGCAACTGTGATGAGCAGTCCGACAACGCCAGCGGGATATTCTTCGGATACCTTGAGAAGCCTAATCGCAACTTTTTCGCTGTGCGTGCACAATACGGTGAGGTTCTGGTTGACCTAGCAAACCCGGTTGAGCTTAATCCGCGACGACACATGGACGGTAAACGACCTGGGCCGAAACCGCCTCAGTTCGGTGACGAGTGTGCCGCCAACTTGTTGCGTGATATGATCTCTGCAAACGCCTCGCAGGCAGATGCATTGAGCGCCATTGCCGCAAATACGGGATTGACCGTCGCAACATAATTGCGGCGAACCATGCGATGGACCGAAGTCGCGGGCAAGGCGTTTTGAATCGGATACCACATTACCGCGACTCGGTCATCGCGGCCGTTATTCGACTGAGAGCGTTCGATGGTGTTGGCGGCGTCCCTTGCGATTCAAGCCGAAGCACGACACCGCTGGACGATCGTTCGTTCGGCAGACGTTGCTCGCTTCGATTGCTCGAATTCGGCGGAAGACGAGATACCCGATTTAAATGACTACCGTCGCTAGCGGGAGCAACAACCAAACTGCCTTCAATCGATTGATTGATTTTGACTTCCGCCACAACAACCGCATTCAACACAACCTTTGTTTATGAAGCACAATATTTTCTCATTTCCGTACAGTTGGCTTTGGTTTTTCGCGGGTATGGCTACGTTTGGCATTCCGGCTGATTTGCTCCTTGGATGGGGCAGTCGCAATTTCTGGGGAGCGATCGGTGGCATACTTTTCGTCGCGATTGGCGGCTTCGTGCATAAACGACGCATCGATGATTCTCCACCAGACAACGAATAACCATGCCGTGCACGCGCAGGACGGCTTGCGTGTTTTTGCCAATGGAAAGTCAATCGTCCGTCCTCGGTGACGGCTACCGTTCTGGCACTGCCGTTTTCAATCTCTGTTGCTAGCTCCACACGAATGCTATCTGCAAAACGATACCGTCGCATGAACTACTTGCTGGCTGCTTTCATCGTATGTGGAGTCCTATTCGCTTGCCCCAAGAAGTTTTCTAAATCCGACCCTTCCATCATATACCTTCACAGCCGAAAGCGCGGAGTTCATGTCCATCTTCCGCCGGATAGTGATCCTTACGCAAAACGGCCCTTGGGAGCGTTGGCACGTGACTGGTTACGATACAATGCACAGTGGCATTGTTGGAAACCTGCCCCAATGTACTACTTTAAAGGGCATATCGAAGTTTCCTCTGAAGACAGCATCATCAAGATTATTAACAGCTCGGTTGCTTGGGGTTGCTGGGTTCGCCCCTTAACGATGGTTGACCTCGACTTTATTGCCGCTGTTCGCTCAGACGAATCCGCCGTCAAATACAACCGAGATACTTCGATGTACGTTGATTGGCATGGCCCTGGCTCAGCACAGACGAAAGGCCAGAACCAAGCGATGGACGCGAAGCCGCGGAGTTGAGTTTTACGAAATTGATGATCAATCGCCGCGGCCCGGTCATCGCAACCGTTATCCGACTGAATCATGACCAACTCCTCTACAATGGACCCGATCCGATGATTCGACGCACACACAAATTTTGGCTCGTATTCGCAGCGCTTTGTTGTGCGACGACCATCGGTTGTGGGTCCGCTTCGACTGGCACAGCCGTGCTCGACGCTGACCCGCCGGAGCAGGTCTCTGAGCCGCCGTTGGCTACGTCACCGGTCGAAGCTGCACATGCAGACTTCTACACCGTATCAACCTACGACGAATCGTTTGATCCAACTGACGATCTCGCCAAAACCCTTGTTCGTGCGGCGAACGAAAACAAACGCGTCATCCTGCAAATCGGCGGTGATTGGTGCGGATGGTGTGCTCGAATTACTGACTACATGTCCACAAACGAGACTATTCGTTCCCACATCGACAACAATTTTGTTGTCATGAAAGTGACGTTCCCCGGCGAGCACGCCAAAGACTTCCTTTCTGCGTACCCAAAATGCAACGCGTACCCCCACTTCTTCGTTCTTGATGAGAACGGGGACTTTCTGCACTCTCAAGGGACAGGCGAGCTTGAGAAGGGCAAAGGGTATGACCAGGACGTATTCATGGCGTTCCTGACTAAATGGACACCGTAGTTCACACGACGGATAGCCATCCGATGCAGCGGAGCGGCGGTTGTTGCCTTTCCCGTTTGCTTGCACGCCGTTCGCCGACGCCCGGTGATCGGTACCGCTGTCGGACTGAAGATGAGCAGAGCGTGTTAAACCCGTACTCTCCGCCGGATTCTGAACCCAAGGGCGAAGACGCGCCTCGGAAACCTTTTCGGATCGGATGGCTCATCGTTCCGACCGTGCTGCTCATGATGTATGGCTCGATCATGCTTCCTGATTTCACTGGCCGTTCGGTTGGTGACCCAGACGGACGTTCACGCGGCGCTGCTGCTGCTGGCGGTGCAATTGGACTTGCGCTGGGGTCGATTGGTTACTTCTTGGCGGGGCATAAGCCAAACTGATTGGACCGATGGGACAGTGTCGTATTTGCGTTGCTCGGTCACTTTCTTCGGGCTACACTAGATCACGTGTCGAAGGCATGTCTGCAAAAAACCCGGCGGATAACCACGTGTTGGACCGAAGCTTGCGATGACGCAATTTTTGACATGGAAGACACAAGGCGCGATTTCGGTCAACACTACCGTTCGTCGACAACAAGAAACACATTGACCAACCCGTATTCGCCGCCCAGTTCAACAACCTCGGCTAGCGAGACGCGTGACTCTCGTGCACTCCGTGTGTTCTCAATCGCATCATTTGTCTGTGGGTTCGTTGCATTTCTGGCCTACTACGGCTACCCAGGGTTCATGAACCCAACGTGGTATTTTCGCTACCTGCCGATACTCGCAACCTTGTCGTTGATTTGTGGCGTCGTTGCGATCGCGTTTCCCTGGCAGCCGACTAGATCTGACACCGTATTCGCGACCGCATTCTCGCTAATATTTGCACTTCCCGTTACCTGTTTGTGTCTTGCTGCTTTCTTGGATGCTACGACGAGATACGGTGAGTTCTGGCTGCTCCCGCGTTTGATTTTGAGCCTATTTGCCACGATCATCTCGTGGAGGCTCGCGTCTAAGAGGCACCGAGTGATGCGACGGCGGCGACTTGCGTGCATTGGACTCGGTTTTGCTACGCTGCAATGTCTAACGTCGATTGTTGACTTCCTCTACACTGATTGGGCAGCGTAGGCCGAAGGCGCGACGAACCATGTCATGCACGCGAAGGACCGCATGGTGTTTATACAAATGGATACCACATTGGCGGTCCTCGGTGATGACCACCGTTATCCGACTGATTGACTTTCGATCTAATGTGAGGGCGATTCGTTCTTAAACCACATCGAGACACTCTACGCGATCACAAAGCCGTTGCTCACTCACTACCATCACGCGGATCAGTGTGGCGTCAACAACTGCAATTTGATCTCTGATTTACGCGACAACCCAACATTTGAACCGACCGCCGAAATGCTGCACGACGCTGCTGCGAACGCGTGTTTCGATGGTGTCGCCCCGATCATCGACTACTCCATGCTGGAGCACGTGGACATTGACTTTGAAGTTCGCTTGGCCGTGATTTTTCGCATTTGCTTTTTTACGGAGTTGGGGAACTCGGATTCGCCCGCTCGGTTTTGTCTTAGCCGAACCCCATCGTCTGGTGACTCGTTTCTTGCGGAATACGGCTGTGGGTTACTCGACGATCACCGACACTTTTGGTATCCACGAACTGACAAACATGTGGGTCGCTTTGATGTGCCACCGGATACAAACGACGGGTGGGCGTTTTACCGATCCAAACGATATGGTGGCAACGGGCTGTCGTCTCACATGCAATAATCTTCCCAAGACGGCGGATACCATCGCATCCACACGGAGGCCCGTTGGTTCGGTTTTACAAATCGAACGTCAACTCACGTACCCCGGTGATGCGGGTCGTTACCCCATATTAGCAGGACATCATAAACGAGGTTCACATAGTTGGATTTTGCAAACCCGTTTCACAACTCGATATTCGTTCTGCTCTTGTCTTGGACCGTTGGGGCCGTTCTCGAACCGCTTCTACGACGATTCGTGAACTACAGCGAGGTCGAAACGAGTCTCTTCCGTAGGAGTCGAACGTATGAACTGATCGGTGTGCCGTTTGTTCGGTGGGTAATCCTGAGGGGACGACTGAATTGCAATCCAGGGTTGAAGAGAGTCAAGAACGGTCAAATAGAGACACTGGTTGAAACTCGCAAGGCACTGACGATCGCGGAGTTTGGGCATTGGATTGGTTTCGTTGTCATGTTGGCGGCGATTGGAGCTTCTATAGTTGCAGGCGTTCCGAGTTCGGTCCTCGCGTCACATTTTGTGGTGAACGTGCTCGGCAATGCGTACCTGTCTCTCGTTCAGCAGTACAATAGGCGTCGCGTTGATAGGCTAATTGCCAGGGCCGAGAGGCGGGGCATTGACGGGTAACCATCCCGTCCACCGACGTACGGCTTGCGCGATCTTGCAAATGGAAACTCAAACGTTCGTACTCGGTGACGGGTACCGTTCTGGCATTAACTCAATGATTCGATCAATACTCGTACTTTGCGTTGTGCTTGCATGCTCAACGATCGCCGTCGGAGAAGTCTTCGACTTGGACGCGCTCAAATTTCCGTCGAACGACCGCCAAGCGTTCGACGAAAACAATGTCCCTGCGTCCATTCGCGGTCATCTCAACAGTACCATCACAATTCGAGGGTACATGATGGTATCAAGCGTCACATCCACAACGGACATTAAGCGATTTGGCATGTGGGCGGAGACGACGCAGAAACCTGTGAACCTAAACGCTTGGAAGATCCTGCCGCTACATCACATGTTATACGTTGAAATGTCTGGGGACAGATCGACAGAGTTGCTCATCAATCGTCCCATCGAGGTCACGGGGAAACTGACAATCGACGTAATACGAGATAGTGACGGAACGGTGGGAACCGTTTACAAGATCCAGGCAAGTCGAGTTTCCAAGGCGACAAAGCGTGACGGGCACTTCCCCGCAGCAGGACACGGATGCTAGCCAGAACCATGGCATTCACACGAAGCACGGCATAAGATATTTTCAAATGGAAACCACATAGGCCTTGCTCGGTGATGCCGGCCGTTATCCGACAGAGGCACCATTTCGCTGATCGCACGATGAATCGCCTCCAATTCCGTATTTGCACCTTGCTCGCTCTAGTTGCTCTCGTAGCAGTCGTGATTTGGTGGATACGATGGCCGGCACAAACTGCTTCACGATTCGTCGCTGATCGCGCCCAGTTTGTTCGCAGGATCAACGCAACTCCGACTTCCGCTCATGCTCCGAGCCGCCTTGACTCAACGTATTTCGCAAAACCAGAGAATTGTTCGCTCACAACACGTGAAAGATCCTGGGCGGATATCCTGCTTGCGAGACAGACGTTCTTCTATGCCTCATTCCGGTTTTCTGTACGGCGTGGCACAGTCCTGTCAGGGCCGACCTATTATTTCGACTACGGCAACCTGTGGCTACGATAGTTCAAGGCTCAAGCACACAACGGATAACCATGCCGTGCACCAAAGCACGGCATAAGATGTTCACAAATGGAAACCACCTAGGCCGTGCTCGGTGATGCCGGCCGTTCTGCCATTCGGAGACTCAATGGTTCGCAAGAATCAAAGTCTAATCGCCAAGATTGATGCCGCGTTCGATGGCGTAGTGCTCGGTTCTGGCGTGAGCTTGCGAGAGTCAGTTGCAATCGACCATCACGAGTGCTTTGAATCACGCGAATCTGCACGTAAACCAGACGAAAAACACGACTGGCGCATTCTCGTCAACAATCCGGTGCTGCTACGCACCCACGGGACTGGCGGCCCAATATTCATGGATCCACGCGGCTTTATATTTTATCTCCCCGCCTATTTGACAACCGTACTGACCGACGTTGACGGCGAGGCAATTGATTACACTGACGCATTCGATAGTGTGATGGAGCGACTTGTTGATCTTTCCAGTCGTGGGAAGGCTAAATTCGCAATGCTTTCCGATGAGCAACGAGACATCGTGGGGCAAACGCTTAGATACTTGGTGAGTGCCTGGGAACTCGACGACCATGAACTTGCTATCGCGATCGATACTTACTGGCTTGACAGCACCGAGTAGACAAGCAGAACCATCCCATTCACCGAAGTACGGCATCGGGTTTTTACAAATTGAAAATCAACTCTCCGTACTCGGTGACGGGTACCGTTCCCCGATGCAATCAAGAACTACGAAGTCCTAACGTTGGCACACAATCATTTGATCCTCTTGCTGTTAACGTTAGTCGCTCGCAGCGGGCTTTGTGCTGCTGAGACAAAGCAGCAAATGACCGTCACGCTGGACGACTCGAAAGCGAAGTTTTTAGTTGATGGCGAGCTACCGCTGAGTTGCATGACCGCCGACATGGACGCAGCGGCCGATCTGGGATACGCCGGCGTTACGACTACACAGGTCACGGCTGCCAAACAGGCTTTGTCCCCAACGGGCGTATCGTTTATTGTCAACATTGAGACCGATACCGTCACATTTCGCTCGTCGCGACCGGTGCCAAGCAAGGTCGTGATCTGTTTTCGCAAGCGAATGAATTCAGCGTCAATCACTCATGTGCGTTTTGCAGCATTTGATGCCGACAGAGAAAACAAAGATGGGGGACAATCCGATGCACCCGAGTCGGCGAGTCGGGACGATTTGACAATGAAATTAGCCGCGCCGAACGGGTGATCGGTAGCGCAGGACTGAAGACACCAGTCCGATGGCGAGCACCCCACTGTGAACGGCATGAGCCCCAAGCTGAGTGTGCATTCGCCAAGGCAACCTCATTAACGAAAGTGATTCAACGAATGGTCAGCCGGTTCAATTTCCAATCTGTTTGTGTTGCTGGTCTCTTCGCGCAGTGCATTTTGTCGACAGGCTACGCTGAAGAGACTCGGAGAGACGCACAGCTGTACCGCAGGTTACAGATTCCTAAACAGCTTCTTACTACAAACGGCGGGCATACGTATGGGGGCGACATCCGCATCGGCGACCTGAACGGAGATGGCCGATGCGATTTCCTTGTCTATCGCTGCAATCACGGAGCGCCCAGTGGAGCCCACATGGGCGGCATGAAGCCGACATTCCTTGGTGCGTTCGAGATGGATGGCAGTGTTCTCTGGTCGGCCGGTCAGGGTGGGCATCAGCCGTCGCGGCCGATGTCGGTTGCAGTCCATGATATGACTGGCGACGGCGCGGCTGATCTTGTTTGCTTTTGGCATCAACCGACGCCCGGCATCAAAAGCGACTGGCTGTCCTTGACAGACGTGGTCGTTCAGGTGCGTGATGGCCGCACGGGGCGAGTGTTGCGTCAGTCGGCTCCCACGGCTATTACCGAAAGGCGTCTCAAGGATCCGCAAGGGAGTAACTGGGTGCATCAGCGACTGTTGATCGCTAATTTTCGCGGCACTCCGCAACCTCGCGATATCGCCGTGAAAATCGGTGACACCTATGTCGCCCTGGACGAAGAGTTGAACGTGTTGTGGACGTACCGTACGAAGTGGAATAGGTATTCGCATTGCAATGCTTATATTCCGTCCGTTGGTGACATCGATGGAGACGGACGCGACGAACTGAATGGCGGCTATTTCGTGCTTAACGACAATGGAAAACTGCTTTGGGAAAAGAAGCTTGGACGCAACATGGATTCCGTTGCGATTGCGGAGTGGGACGACGGACAAATGCGCGCAATCTGTTCAGGGTTCGGCCACGTAATAGGAGCGGACGGTGAAGTCGTGTTATCGCTCGGAGAAGAGGAGGTTCCTCACGGTCAGGAAGTGCGTGTCGCCAATCTGCGGAGCGATTTGGACGGCCCGGAAATGGTACTACGCAACAAGGGACACACCAACGATCTGTTGCTCGTCAGTAGTGCGACAGGGGGCATCGTCGATCGTCTCAAGCTCAACATCTCACCCACGAACGTCGGCATGGAGCCTGTGTATTGGAAAGGCTCGAACCAGGCAGCGCTCCTGTACAATGGCGGCTGGCTTTGGGATTTGCACACGCGCAAAGGGTTTTCATTGCCTGGTCTTCCGCGGCCAAACGGTGGTGAGGTTCATCGAATGGGATTCTACCATGCAATCCCGGCTGACCTTTGCGGCGACAACCGCGAAGAATTGCTGCTCTGGGACCCGACCGCAACAGAGTTGTTCATCTTCACGCCAAAGCCCTTGGACGAATCAGCTTACAGCAAGTACTTTAGCACTCCACGTCAGTACAATCCCCGGCTTATGGATTAAGGCAACTGACGCTCGACCAGCCAAAGATAAGGTCTAACAAGTAAGTCTTTGGCATCGTGAGCTTGCGAGCCGATGTTCAAGGACTTGGTTCAAGAAGGCCGCAGCGGCTCTTGGGATTCACTTCTTTGTGTCAGTCAGAATGCTGGGACGGATTGGCTGCCGGGAGTTCGACGCGGAAATCATGTTGGCGGTCCTCGGTGACGACTGCCGTTCGCCCACAAACTGAAGACGCCTCGAGAACGAAACTTACACGCTATGACGGGAATCGTAACAAGCTGCGAAGGGCTTTCACTTGACCAGCAGGCCAGCGTAGAAGAGTTCATGGCTAAAGTCGTTGCAATCTACGATGACCAGAAGATTTGTGATGTCCAGGATTTACATTTCGACCAGTGCCCTGACGACCCACGCAATGATACGACGTGCGTGAACCATCATATGCATCTATGCGAGAACGAGCACAAAACGGTGTACGCATGGAATGCTCGGCCATTCAGTCCACCCGACACCCCGTACTACGAGAAACACAAATTCAATCCCGATCCCACGATATGGATTGAAGTCACACTTCAGGACGGGCGTTCCGAACACACAGCGAACTTTGTTTGCTGCCCGAATTCGGACGGCAAACTGCAAGCTTGCCACTGGATCGATCGGAAAAAGCCGCTACCGCGGACTTCAAGACAGATTAGCAAGGCGGAACTTGAGAATGCCCCTTCTGCAACCGTGTCTTTCGATCGAAAGGAAAACTATGAAGCGCGTATCCGACGATACTGCGAAGCCAATGGAATTGTCGTGCCTGGCGCATTGGGAGCCAACGGACGCGCACCTGTTGCTCGCTACGCTGTTGTCGACCTAAACAAGACGCCCCCGCAACTCGTAGCCCTGACATTTGACAGCTCAGCTGATTTGATCGGCTACCTCGATCGGACCGATGTGGACTGGGGAAATGAATCAAATCCAGCAATACGGATTCTCGATTTCAAGAAGGGTCGCGAACTGCATCATGTTGGTGGGTGGCGACTACGTCGTGGCTCATCATTCGTGCGATGAAAGGCGAACCATGGATTGCACCGCAGTCGCGGTGGTGCGGCTTTTTTAAGTGGTTACTCAACTCCCGCGACTCGGTGAATCCTATCGTAATCCGAATAAGGTTTCGCTCCAAGGTAACCTGAGGCTGAACGACAATGACTGACGTCCACAACGACCTGAGGCGTGCGATCGCTGACGCAATTCGCAAGGCTTGTGCAGATATGGCTAACGAGTTTGGGCATGATCCGCTACACGGGTTCGCGCTTTGCACAGACGACAACGTGATGACTCTCTATTCTGCGGCCTGCACAAAGTCATGGGTTGCTGAACGTAAGCCGGAAGACAAGGGGATCGGATCGAACTACACGGAATGGGTTCAGAATGCGGGCGACGAATATTTCGACTCAGTATCGACAACCATTTCTGTGCTAGCGGAAAGTGACCGATCGACGATCCAGCAACGCTTCGAATGCCTAACACTTGCGTTGGAGGACTGTCGAAAAGAGGGGCTTTTCGATCCGGGCACATTGCTCTTATGCGGAAGCACAGGAGGCGTAGGGGAGATGGAGCTGGAAGCGGTCGATCGTGTGAATACTGCCGAAGCTGCCATTGAGATCGCCGAGGATCTTTCAGAAGATCATTTTCGCAATAATCAAAACGACAGTTTCGACCTGCCTGCAGAGAAGCCGGTTCGCCGAGATACCAGCCCCTTGCCATCAATGGAGATCATCCCTGGGCGTGGCGTTGACGGATGCGAAATTGGCCTAGCTAGGGAAACTGCTCACGAAGTGTTTGGCCCCACAGAAAGCACAAGCGCCACCTATCTTGAATTTCCTGGAGTAGGAGTTCAAGCAATATGTAGAAGAAAGATCGTTCAAACCCTTATCTTCTACTTTCGTCTCAACGACTACGGACGATTCAATGGCCTGACGCGGGAAGGAATCGGAGCAAACAATTCCGCGGATGATGTACTGAACACATACGGAAAACCTTCGCGCACGTCTGAGAGTACGGTATCGGAATTTGGGGCGGCTCCCGGTGCGCGGGAGAAATCGATTGAATACAATAATTTGGGAATCACGTTTACATTCTGGGATGGCCAACTGGCCGACATTCGCGTTGATAAAATAAAAAGCTGATTAGCAAGGAACACGCGGATAATCAATCCGTGCACACGGCGCACGGATTGCAAGGTTTTACAAATGGGAAGTCGTCCGTCCGTGACCGGTGACGGCGAACGTTATCCGAATGAGCATGGGCTTTTGGCTTGAATCAAAGTTCTTGACTGATCGTAAAGAACTTGCGCCCTGCCCAGAATCGTACCGTGCCATTGCCTATGGCGGGTTCGTCTCTTTTTGCCCGACTCAAGTCACTCTCGCATTTCTATCCCACTTTAGGAACTCAGATCCATGTCAAAGCGAACTACGCTGTTTTGCGCTGCACTACTAACATCCTCGCTAGGATTGACTGCCGCAATTGTAACTGAAACCGCCAATGCGAAGGAAACCGCAGAAATTGTCGCGAAACCAACAACGCCGAAATTGCGTTTCGAGAACGTGTTCACGCAAGATGCAAAGAGCATGACCTTCAATCGTGCAAAAGTTCCCGGTGGCTGGCTCGTTACCAGCACACTGTATTCTGGACCCAAGGGATATGGAATCACATTTGTTCCTGACCCCAACCACGCATGGGATGGGTCTAGCGTCGAATAGTAGTAACTAGTTCACAACGGCGGATAACCAACGCATGCAACAGAGCGTCGGTGGCCGGCATCTCTCTTTGCTTGCAAGATTGCTCCCGACGCCCGCTGATGCGGGCCGTTACCCGACTGAAATCCACCCGATTCCACCTCAGCCCCAACGCTCAATGAAAATCACCGTCGAAACAACTGTTGACGCACCACTTGCTGACGTTTGGCACGCTTGGAACAACCCTGATGACATCGTGAAATGGAACGCCGCCTCTGATGATTGGCACACCACTCGTGCGGCAACTGACCTGCGGGTTGGCGGCGTACTCTCGTCGCGAATGGAGGCAAAGGACGGCAGCATGGGTTTTGACTTCGCTGGGACCTACACGCAAATCGAAACGCAACGGCTTATCGAATACGAGTTGGACGATGGCCGGACCGTTCGCGTCGAATTCGCTCCGACTGACAAGGGCGTTACGGTTTGCGAGACTTTCGACGCCGAATCGACACATTCCGAAGAACAGCAACGCGCGGGGTGGCAGGCGATTCTCGATCGGTTTGCCAATCATGTCACCTCGCTGGACCGTAGCCGCACATCCCAAAACGCCGGATAACCAAGCCATGCACCGGATCCGGGCTTGCGAGTTTTTACAAATGGAAGATCAACCGTCCCGGTCCGGTGATGGCAGACGTTATCCGACTGATTTGAAACAGTGAGTACACTACACCAACAGACACGAGAATGAAATGAAGAGCTTAAGCGTGACGAATCCGAACCACTTCATGGTGTTTCTCAGGGGCCTGCCAACAATCGCTGTTGCAGGACTCGCTGGCATCGCGATTCAGCATTCGCCAACCGTCGATTTATCAAGAACGATTTTGTCCGCAATTGTTGCCGCTGCGATTATTTTGAATGGACTTTGCGGACCGCGACTGTGGTCAGCTTTCGTCGACACCGATTCTAATTCCAATCTCCGTTGACGGAATACCATGACGCATTACCCGACTGAACAGCCCCCGCCGACTACTATGACGGCTAACCCATACTCACCGCCGGGAACCTCCTCTGAGCTTTCGCCAGAAGTGCGTCGCATGTCCGTAGCGACGAAGGTGCTTGCGCGGCAGAGCAGCGAAGGCGGTTTGACTGCACTCATGATGGCCGTTTTGTGCGCGATCGTCGGGACCGTGCATCTAGTGTCTTGCTTTGTTTGCTGCGTGTATATTTGCCTTTCCTCTTCTCCGAAACTTGAAACTGGGCTGATCAAGTGTGGGGCGATTTGCTTGCTCGCCACATTACTGGCGTCCGGCGCAACACGTTACTGGTGGCTGGAGAACGTCCGTTGGGGATTTCGGCTATCCGTTGTTCTGTTCCTCGTGTCCGCTCTCGTTGTTAGCGCGATCCAATGACCAGCAGGCGGCTGATAACCATGTGTTGGACCGAAGTTCGCGATGACGCGGTCTTTGGCATGGAAAACACAAGGCGCGATCTCGGTCAACACTAACGTTATCTGACTGAAATTCTCTCACTTCTTATTGCATCTCATTGAACAGAACATCGATAGCACTACTGGTTGTCGGCACTCTGGTCTTTCTTTTGCTAGTGACTTCGAGGCGATACATCGCTGAGCCAACTGCGACACGCTGGGTCGTGAGAAGCAACGCCGATGAACACGCAGACGAGATTGATGGGCACACGTGTGCCGGTCCAAGTTGACGCCGTCGTCTCATCATTCCTTGCAGTGCTCTCGATCCGGCTGGATCACGACGGGCAGGTTGCCGGCCACATTCTTTAGGGCGACATCCCGGAGAAGTGCTTTCTAAAATGCTTCTTGGGTGCCAGGCTTGCTCAGTGGTCGCGGCGAAAGGGGGAGTCCTTTTCGGTAGTTCGTGAGTTCGGCTTGCGGTGATTCGCTGTCAGTGGTGTCGCTCGTGTTAGGTGAACTGGTTGGAGTAACAGTGGATGGCTAAAAGATCCCTCGGGCCCTGAACGCAATCGTTCTCTCGAGGTCATCCAAGACAGGCTTGCATGCCTCAGGCGGCCGATTCGCGGTTGACCCGAGGGATCAGTAGATGGCTTAGGTTTTCATTGGGCTGCGCCGTGGACTGCCTCGTCGTTTGGTTTTGCGCGAACCGCGAGCGGCAGGACGTTTGGGGCCACCGCTGTGCAGTTCGCCAGCCGGTCGCACCTCGGAGCGTTTCACTTTTAGCTTCACGTCTTCGGGCGGCATTTCGGGTAGCGGTTTCGTCGAGTCCCAGTCGGTTTCGTCACACATCATCGCCCAAGCGATCACGGCCAGTTTGCGTGCCAGCGCGATGCCGGCATTTCTTGCGGCGCGTCCTTGATCTGCCGGGGATTCTCGCGAACGTCTGCTTTGCCTATGCGTTGTATCGTGTGCTCGCCCACGCACATTCCAGCAGCATCGAACGCAACATCCTTGGTCCCCGTTTGGAGATTCGGCCGCTGCGATCGGTCTCGCCGGATTGGTATTGTTTGGGCGTCATGCCCAGGTAGCTCGACAGATGACGTGCACTTTTGAAGCGATGCGAATTGTCGATGGTCGCGACGAGTGCTTCGGCGGTCTTGCGGTCGGTCTTTCCCTTGGTGTTTTTCCAGCTCCAGGCCTCGTCATTGGTACTGCAAACGATGGTCTTGATTCCTTGGGCCCGGCACACATCGCTGATCCAACCCGACGGCCCACAGGCTTCCATCACAATCAAATCCGCCCGATGCGTCTGGAGTACATGCTCCACGTGCGACCGTTTCGTCGCGATCGTCTCAAAGGAATACTTGCGATTTACGGTATCGTACAAGCAGCAGACGGTGTTGAACTTGCCAAGGTCCATTGCAAGGATCATCATGAGAGTGTCCGGGATTTGAGGTGTCAGTGTTTTTTAAGAACAGACTGAATTGTGACGTCTCCAAAGAGAACGATCACGGCCTGGTCAGCGCGGAAACCCAGCCGACTCGCCTCAAACCACCGACTTCATGGATTCTTTCTGCGACTAAGTGAAATCGCAACCCTTTCATCGCATTCCAACTGTAGCTACGAATTCGACGATAGAAGCCAGATAATAGTTCATTCCGACGAGAAGGGCGTGACTGTTCACGCCGCTTCTCTTTCGTCGATGCCATCGTTGCGAACAACTCAGGTTGATCATTGAAACACTCACTAAAGATCCTTGCTTTCTCACTTATATTGATCGCCCTTGCGGTCCTTATAATCAACGTTCAATCGTCAACCGGACCGTCTGGGCCTGTCTTGGCTGCGGCCGGTTTCGCTATGATAACTGGAGTCGCGTTGATGGAAATTGATCGAAGATTGCACGCACTGGAGTCCCGCAAGAAAGATACGGACGCACTGTAGCTTCTGTCGGTCGATTCGGTGAAATAGAAATTCAAAGGACGGACAACCAGTGTGATGCACCGAAGTCCGGTTTGCATTCTTTTTTGAAATGGAAGATTAACCTTCCGGACTCGGTGATCACTGACGTTATCCCGCTAAATTGAAGGACGCATTGGACGTACTTGTACTTAACCAGAGGCGATGATGAAACGCATTCGCAATATTTTCGTCAAAACTGCCTTAGCGTGCTCGCTAGTTGCGGCAGTTTGGTTTGTCGGTAACTACATGCGTCTGCTGGCGGAACAAGAGCCTGTTGCAGCAGCCAGTTCTGTTGCCGGTCGATACATGCAACCAGCAGCTGGAGAAGGATTCTTGGCAATTGCATCAGGTGAACAGCCAGTGCCTATCTTTCCATTTGGTGAAGCGCACTCTTTTGACATTCACGACGGGGAACTGACTGTAGCAAAGGTGCAACTGAACAATTTCCTTGGTTTGGGATGGCAGTTTTACTCTTTTAGTCGCGCCGATCCATAGGGCGACGTGCCGCCAGAGTGTTTTACAATCGTCTCTGCCGATGATGCGACGGTTCTTTTGCAACCTACGGCGGGTGGCGATTCGATTACGCTGACGCGGCGACGATGACGGCTACTTCCCGACACGGCGGATAACCATCCGTTGCACCGGAGCCACAATAGCACGATTTCTTTAAATTTCTGCAAGCCGATCGTCGCCGACCAATGATCGGTACTGTTATCCGACCGAAGCAAAATCGAGAAGCACTATTTTTTGCGCTGTCCTATGACTTCACTTCAACTTGCTGCTTCAGGACACCTACTAGAGTCACTTGCGGGCGAACCATCGACAAGGCAGCATAGCCCCACCCCGCGAGAGCGGGAGTTCCTTCCGCGTTGATTTTGATATTCGTCATCCTTGCGAGAGCCGATCGCCATGAAAATTCAGCAACTGCTGTTGTTCGGAACGGGCAGAAGTGTTTGCCTGTGTTAGGCATTCTTCTCGTTTCCTTTTTTGCCTTTGGCAGTCGTGATGCCGAGGCCGGAATCGTCTTTACAGAGACTTGGGAGTCCCCGGTTGTCGCCGCCAACAGCACAACAACCCTGCTCCCGGCGCCCTGGGGTGAGTTTACAGGCGGAGCAATGTCCAGCATTTTGCATGCAGCAGATGCTAATAGGTTTGCTCAACCGCTACCGAGCCCCGCAGGTGGAAACCAAGTTTTAGAGCTAGCGGGTACTAACACGGGTATATTCCGAATGAGTGGTGAAGCACTCCAGATCAATTCGATCTTCACGCTTTCCGCAGCCATCGGCAACGACGCGACACTCGGGGCCGCGAACGAGTTCTGGAGCCTACAGCTTTGGGCGGATACCAACGGCAGCAGTTCATTCGAAGGATCTGGATCAGACACTTTTATTGGTCAACAATTCGGCAGCAGTTCGACAGCCGTAACTGCGGCCGAAGGTCAGTGGGCCCTGAACTCTTTTTCGTTTGAAACCGGTGGCGATGATTCACTTAGCGGCCAAGAACTGATCGTCTTCCTGAATAATTTCGATACCGGCAGCTCTTATTATGACAATGTCAGTCTCTCGGTCTCAACCGTGCCTGAACCTTCCTCAGTTTGCATTTTGTCGGTTGGGCTACTTGCATTAATAGTTGGCAGGCGTAGGCGGGAGGCCCACTTGGATGTGTGTTGAATTAGGCTTCTTTAATGGGCACAGCGACGACCAATGCGAAGCACCTGAAAGTCCTGCCCCCATCGGGTGGTGTAACTTTCTTTCTGTACTTTCGATTTGTTGATATTGCCGCGTTTTGCTTCGTGAGCTTACGAACGGAGCAAAATGCGGCAATATCGGCGACCGCTTGAAAGAGCGAGCCAGATCGGTTTCTTTTCAAAGTTCTTACTCAACGAAAAGAAACACGATCATCACCCACCAAATGCAATCTAACGAAGTTCACAAAGCTGTCCAGCTACTTGCCGACAGTGGCTTTGAATGAATGGCCAATGCGATGCAGATCCTACGACTCGTCACTGCCGTTCTTGTCGAACTCAGTGATGAATGGGAAACCGGAATGCGATACCTCACATTCCAATACTAAACCTAAACCGACTGGACGAATTTACAGAAAGGCTGTTGCTCTATCCAAGCATCGACGACTTTTGAAACACTTGAATGCTATCCGTCTCTGTATTCAGCCCTAGACATACACCGACACTCGGCATGCTATGCTCTCTTCATTCAGCATTTGGCTGCAAACTCCCCTGAACCTTTAAATACCAACGTACAATGCTCAACTACTTTCACATTGTGGGGTCTCTGTTTTTCTGTGTTGGTGCTGGATCGCTTTTGAGCATTTCGATCGCTCTATCCAAGATCGAGAAACACCTTGCAGCCATGGCGTCCCAGCGTTCAATGGGTGACAAAGACCCCGAATAGCCAAGGGTTGCACCAAAAGTCCGGTGGCTTGATATATCGAAATGGAACATCCTGCCCCGGACCGCGGTGAACCCTAACGTTATGTCGACACAGGTTCCTGTAGTCACCTTTGCCGTACTAGTTGTGGTGCTCGTCGATCGCACTTTTAGCTCCCACACCCTTGCTCCTTGGGAACACTTGGCGCAGGTCATTTCCGCCGAGCAGCCTGGATTCGACGAAAACAACATTCAAACTTTGGTCGCGAGCCTGGCCGCTCCTGGAAGGGACGACGAGATTCGGCAATGCCTCCACCCGACAAGAATTCTGGACTCATCAACATTCCCGATGTCGATGCGATTCTCGTCCACCCTTTCGACACAAGTGTCGCTCCTTCGAAAAGAACGGCCCTGTTTCCAAAAGCGATGCAACGCGTATCAGGCAAATAGCTCACAGCAAAATGGCCAGTCGTGATCGCGGCCTGCAACCACGGCGAACCGGTCAAGGCAGTTTCGTTGGATCAGGTGATGCCAAGGAAACATGAAGAGGACGTTGTTCTCTGGCTACCTTCATCGACTGGGTGTAATATCGTAGTGTTTGATCACAATGGCGAGTTGAAATCTAGCACAGTAAATGAACGGGGGCAGATCTCGTACGTGATATTAGTGGTTGCGAACACGGCCGGAATACCAAAACGATGCACACAAGGCCGAACTTACACGCGTAAGTTGAGGTTACCGTTCAGGCTCGGTGATCGCAGGCGTTCTGCGACTGCTAATACAGCGAATCGATCGCGGTGAAATACCTTCGATGCCGATTCACATTGAAGCGTGTCTTCGTTGCGACCGCGTCCATTGCGTGCTTGCTTGCGGCTCGATCGCTTTGCTATTCGCACGCGACCATTCAGATCAGAGACATTCGTGACGACTTGGGATCAACCCTCGACGTGACCTACTTTTCAGACTTTGATCACGGATGTGTTGGAGGCAATGCCCAAATCCCGCGACTAGCTGGTGGTGCCGACTTTTCCGAACTGGCGGGAACGAAATGGAGCACGGCTTACCGTCCTCACGATTTCTTATGGATGAACGCGAATCACCATCAGGTAATAGAAATGGAAATGGCCTCTGCGTTCGGCGATTATGCTTCGTCGCACTAGACTGTAACAGCGCAGAATCATGCGATTCACACGAAGGACCGCATGGCGCGTTTACAAATTGAAAGCACATTGGCGGCCCGCGGTGAACAGCACCGTTTTGGCAATATCCTATCACACTTACACGTCATGAGACCTAGAATGAGATGTCGTAGCTTCGTCCTACTGCTGGCTCTCTACACGCTCACGACGTTTGCTTCTGAGCTACCCGCCCAGAAGCCAACGCCAGCGTCGATCGAGCGGCAGCAATTCAATCAGGTGTTTGTCAAGGTGATCATACCGGTCACCGCTCGCACCCCGAAGCAGAATGGACCCGTCGTCGAGTCCTGGGTTGCAGAGCAACTCAAAGAACTGGGCGAGACCGAGTATTTCGCTGTCACAGACTGGGTACCCGTTTGTGACGGGCTGCTGGAGGACGATGAAATCGACAATCGCATCTGGAGCGGTAGTCTCGCCGGCAAGAACTCTGGTCTCTTTTGCCCAGTTGGCGGCGACCTTCCTGAACGCAATAGCGGAAGCGTGCTGCTAAGCGTTGGTGGCTGGTCGCCAGCCTCTGGATATGAGGCGAGAGTCACACTGGCGGATGAACCTGGGACTCGAGCCGTTGAGCCGGTGATACATTATTCTGCCCGCGGAAAAAGAAAGGCGATTCCGGGTAAAAAGCCGCTGGCTTATGTGGCCATCCTGATTGGACCGCCACCTCGAAAGCCTGTCACGTCACACAGCGATGGCGAATAGGCTAAACCATGCAATTCGCGGAAGTGCGACACGGCGCGTTTGCAAACGGAAAGTTAACTCTCCGTCAGCGGTGATGGCAAACGTTGTCCGCCCAAATTACTTGCGATGTCGTCGGTCGACGTGTCGCTCAGTTCAATCCATGTTTTTACCGCCCTGTCGGTTGATTGGTGATAAAGATGATCGTTCGAGTTCGTGACTTGGCCTCTGCGTTGCTAATGTTTCCGCTTGCGATTTCCGCGTTTGCCCTTGGTGTAGCGTTAGTAGACACATTGGGCAGTATTTCGCCACCTGTCTCGGACGCGCCTGCAACCATTACCCAACCACCCGCAGGCATTTCGAGCGCGTCAATCATCGGTATCACTATCTGCATACTCGTGCCGATTGCTTACTTCACTTTCATCGCATACCAAATGCGATCAAAGCCAGACTATCGCTACTTCGGCGAACTTTCCCAAAATGCGTTCATCGCTCTTGCCGTAGCCGCGTATGTGCTTCCGCTGGTCGCGGCCCTCACAATCATGGTTGCCTTCGGCTAAATTGCGAATACTGCGTTTGCTTTGAAGCATTCGCAAACAGTGGCCGATACAGGACCTACTTGGTCGGATCGCTCGGCCTCTATTCGATTGATTTCGCAAACGCGAGATGCTCTTCGACTCCCACTTTCGCAGCGTCCAATCGCCTCACGCTCGGATAACCATGGCGTGCACACCAAGCGCGACATATGATTGTTACAAATTGAAACCACATTGGCGGTCCTCGGTGAGGACCGCCGTTCTGCCATCAAAAAGAGTCGGAGCTTGCCATGGTCGCGATGGATCCAAGTGATCCCGAAACAGTCGAGCGTGCAAGAGCGGTCATCCGAGAGCACGCAGACATTTTCGGCGTTTCCTTCAGAAGCGCGGTCTACTTGTCTTGGCTCCGGTTAAAGGACGTTGGCGCTGTTAAATCCCTTGCCAGAGTGTCGGGATTGCAATTGGCTTCCCGGTTTGCCTGTCTTTAGTGGTGTACATTTTGAAGAACGTGACCACACGATAAACAACATTGCGTCGATCGGCGATCTGACTGGACTAGAAATGAACTTACTGAGCTCTCATGCGATGTTACAAAGAGACATTCTGCATGTTCATCTGTGATTAAAATCAGAGTGAATAATGAGTAAAATGATGCGAAAATATTTGAAGAGCTTTTTGGTGATGGCTTTGGTGGCCGCGGTTTCATCCGGTGTTGCGATTTCGGATGATGACAAAGCAAAAATGGATTCGCTCTTTGCTGTTGAAAAGTATCCGATTACGCATGAAACGAGAGAGCAGTTTTTGCGGGAGCGACACCGAGGACATGTGCAGTTGCAGGAGTTGATCGAAGAACTTCGCAATGGATACCTAAATGAGAATCAAGAAGTTCAGCAGTTTGTGGTGGAGAACAAGTTAGACTCGAAAACACTGACGCGGCGATTATTCGCACAACGTTTTGCGCGTAACGAGTTTATTGAATATGAAGTCAGCAAAGAACTGAAGAGGCTGCAACAAATCGAACCAACCGATCCAAATCTGAAGTACGACGTTTATCCGACAATTCGAGTTACTAAGCAACGCTACATGCTGTTAATCCGTCGCGTTGAGCAGCAAGTGAAACGAATCAAGAAAGATCGGGAAGAAGACGTGGCCGAAGTGCTGGGGGGGAATTTCTGCCAAGCATTATATCGAGGCCCAGAAATTATCACGTGAAATCACGAAAGAAAGGTTGGAAGCTATCAAACAACGCATCCGGAGCAAGTATTCGCAACAAGGTGCGTAGATTTCTCCGGATGCTATAGCTGGTTATTTGCTTGGAGGTTTTGGTACTCTCCTTGCTCCTCCTGCCACTCTTGAGCAATTTCATCGACTTTGATTTCATTCAGTGCCACTGCAGTTCCGGCCAGAGCAGTGATTATCAAATCCGTGTCTTCCTTTGCATCATTGGATACCTGACTTAAATTAACACTCCGTTAAAGGATTGCCGTGATGCGCAAGTGGTTTGCCCCCTTAGTCGTTTTTAGCGTCGTGTCGAGTTGGCCTGCGATTGCGGACGAACCTCGTCGGGAGCCCAAAATCGGCGACCTTATCCATGTTGAAATAATCGGTGACGCGGCGAGAAAGTACGCCCGCGTGAACGGTGGTTCCTTCGATACCAAAGGGGTGGCCAATCCGACTTTTGCGACCACCGCGTTTGTACGCAACATACATGGTGAATCAAATTTATACATCGAACATCAACTCGAAACTTCCAACAACGAGAAGCGATACTTGTGCACACTGAGCGGAACGTTTTCGAAGGAATGCATCCATTATGAACCTGTGATTGGTTTGACACAGCCTGCCGTGTTGTCCGATACAGAGGCACGCCTACCGATGACGCTTGGACACAATCTGCGCCTACGCATCACAGACTTTTCGATGTTCCCTCAGCTGAAACTTCAGCGATGGCAGATGATCGAAGGGGCAGCCGATTGATCCGGAGCTCAATGCTGGAACCGGAAACGGCGGAAACGACCATTTACTGTGCCCATGCGGCTCGTCCTTCTGCATGCTGACGTGTCTTTCACCGCCCGTTGGACCGTATTGCTATCTAACTAAAGTCTAGACATCTATGAAAAACGCTCTCACGTTCGCCTTCGCCGTTTTCACATTCTCGGCATTTGCAGATGGGGCTGAACCGGGCCCGGCCGAGCCGTGGGACCGTGTCGTATGCATACAGTCGCTGGTCAAATCGAAGCCTGGCACGGGCAAACTGTGCTCAGCGTTTCTTGTTTCAGCAGACGCAAAGCTGTTCCTCGTGACTGCTGGTCATGCCTCTGCCGAAACCAACCTGAGCAGCAAACTGAGGTACCGCGACCCTGATGGTGCATCGCAATGGGTAGCTCTCAAGACGTTCTTCCGAACGTCGGCTAATCCTTGGCTCCGTGATGACCGATCTGACTTCGCTGTCGCTGAGCTGCCGAATGTTGACGGTGCTGAAACCTATTTTTCTCATCTCAGTGCTCTTTCGATTCCGCTAAAGTCCGTATCGACTAAAACTCCGCCACGCACAACGCGCATTGTTACGGTCGGATTCCCGCTCACAATCGGAGCGGGAGACATCGTCTCTCCCGTCGCGGTGGTGGGGCACATTGCATCTCGCGAAACCAATACGGCAAATCGCTGGGGCAATGAACCGATCGTGTATTGCTCTCCGGCACTTGGCCAAGGAACGAGCGGCGGCCCCGCTTTTCTCGGTGATCAATCCGATGGCGATTTGACCGTGGTTGGCATGTATATTGGTGTGGTTAAAGACGAAACAGGTGGGAAATTATCCAAAATGGTGCCCGCCAGATTAATCCGCGACGCTATCTCGCGTGTCCACGCGGGCGGGTAACCATGCGTCTGCCCGAACCAACGCCTTGGTCCACTGGAGATGGCAATCACAATGGCGTTGCTGGGTCAACGCCGCCGTTAACCGAGCGAATTGATGCCGAATCCGTACGATCCACCAACCGTAATCGCCAGACAAAAATGCGATCGTGATTGCGCGCGTGATGAATGCCTTTTGTGTCTTCATCACCAAAGCATTTGAAATGCGACGAACTCAATTAGGACCTACCGCTGCGAACAGTGCGACCAACCACTGGTGGTCGCGCTCCCGACGACTTGGTCACGACTACGCATTGTGTCTGGGCTTTTTGGTTGTGGCTGTGTATCTAACGGCCAAGTTCTGGTTTGGCGTGCTGCCCGCCACACGCGTGATTGGCATCTACTCCATTGCTTTAGTTGCATCCGGCTTCGTGCTACGATATCGCTTCGGATATCTAAATCCAACTCGAGCGCAGATTCGGTCCCGTCAGGAACTCAAGCCAACGACTCTTGCCGATTTGGAAAAAGGCGGCGGGTAACCTTTGCATTCACCGAAATACGGCATCGGGCTTTTGCAATTGGAGAATCTAATTGCCGTACATCAGTAATGTTATGGCATGAAGCAAATGTCCGACGCAAAACGCAAGCTTGCCCTCGCTGCCTTGGTTGTCATTCTCGGTTTCTGCGTTGCACTGTTCGCATTCAATGAGGGTCAACTGTGGGCGTTTTGGTTGGTGACACTTGGATTCTTCCTTGGCGTTGCACTATCGCCTAAGCTAACAAATACGGCGATACTTATTTGCTCGATTGCCACTCTTAGCATTGCTGCAGCGTTGATATATCGTGGGTTGCCGATTCACTCGCTTCCGTGGGCCGGTGCGGATCGCGTCGAAATCGATAACTCAGATGACGACTCACGCATCCCCATAACTGATCCAGGCGAGATCGCCGCGCTCATGAAATACGGGGAATCGGGGCACCGGAGATCAATGCTGTTCTCGGGGTCAACACGGGTGATCTTCGTTACTCATGCACACACTACTACGACATACTATATTCACGGTGACTCCGTTGGCCCGTCTCCGGGCGGGTTTATGCAGACGGTTTTTGTGCCGAGCGTCCCAGGCCTATGGTCGCACTTGGATAGAATGATCAGTCGACACAAGCACGGAAACACGCAATAACCTTTGCACGCACCGGAGTGCGCCAGCCGGTTTTTACAAATTAGGCTTCCACCAGCAGTACTCGGTGATGGTCGACGCTACTGTTAACCGAACAAAGTGCCCGCCTTCCCCAGCCAAATTTGATAACCAAATATTTCGCAAAGCAAATGCCACAGTTCGTATGTCCTGAATGTTCATTCACGGAAACTATCGCCGACGCTTTGGGCGGCGAGACGCTTACCTGCCCGGATTGCGGCCACCTTTCCAAGCCCGTCGAAACAAACGTGCCAAGCGATACCGAATTTCTTGAACGCCATGCATCTAAGGTGATTGTTACGACGACTAACCATATCGAAGGATGTTTAGTCACCGAGTACTTAGGGATTGAAAGCGTTGAGTTCGTAATCGGCACAGGAATTTTCTCGGAATTCACAACACAGATCGAGGACTTTTTTGGTGCACGATCAAGTGCATTTGAAGGAAAGCTACAGGCAGCCAAAAATCAGGCATTCAAAACATTGCGTTTGATCGCGGCTCAGAAGGGAGCGAATGCCGTAATTGGAATCGATTTAGACTACGCCGAATTTTCCGGAAACAGGATCGCGTTGATGCTAAATGGAACACTCGTAAAAGTGGTCCGTCAAGCAAGCCAGGCGGAGTCAGTCGAAATTCTTGGTAAAGGTTAACACTGGCATGCACCGGAGGAGGGCTCGCGTTATATTCCAAATGGCTGGGCTTACTCTACGTACGCAGTGGTCCCGGACGTTCGTCAGATAAACTTTCAGCCAAAAGGCGATTGGAGCGACCATGGCATCACCCAGTTTGCTTCCAAAACCGCTCGCTGCGTTTTGTCTTTGGTGCGCATGGATTTGGATGACCATTTCCGCGTTCTTCTTCCTTGCATCCGTGATCCTCTTGTTCATCGTTGATGTGCGCTTCTTCTCAGCAGATTCGGCGGTCTCACCGAACTCACCTTTGTCAGATAAACTGCTTTGGCTTACCGGAATTGCGATGTTGTTCGCTTTTGGCTTTTTACAAAGCTACCTATGCAAACGCGAACTGCGCAAATCGAATCGTTAGACTTCGGACACACTGGTATGCGATGCGTCTGGACACGGATACTGGCCGCAAGATGCAATGCTATACTGCTTGGTGACGATCTGCTGTGGTCAAGCTTGGACGTTCCAAACGACCGACGCACCATGCCGTGCCCCAAGCCAAGCATCGGGCGTTTTGACTCGAAACACACAATGCACCGCCCTGTAGCACGTCGTACTTCATTTCTTAACGCCTTGAATTTGCGCACCGGAATGACTGTCACGAAAAACAATTCCCTGCACACAAAAGTTTGTCACACGGCAATCAAATAGCAACCGATTTGGTCATGCTCCGTGATAGACACCGTTGGTCTACCAAAAGTCGTCTGATGGCAAACCATCCCATTTTTGCACCGACGTTTCACGGTGACGTGTCCGCCGTCAAAAACATTCTCGACGATGACCCGACGCTGATTGCGGTACGTGACGCCAAGAATCTGACGCCGCTACATGTTGCCGCGAGTCGCGGGCAATCCTCCGTTGCTCAACTTTTGATTGACTATGGTGCCGACGTTCAAGGACCAACCGAAGACGGCGAGTGGTCGCCACTCGTATTCGCTGCGTATCGCGGACATTGTGACGTGGCCCGCGTGCTGATTGAGAACGGTGCCGGTGTGACAGCCCACGCTGGCAACCCGATTCACTATTCCGGACAACGCCAGCACAAAGACATTTGCCGTCTACTGGTCGAGCACGGAGCGATCGACGATCTGCTTGACTCGGATGATTCCGAAGCTCTCAAACTGTTCCGTGCCGCGTACAGCTATGACTCGAATACCGTCAATGAGATCCTTACTCGCCACCCAGAGCTAGTTGACTGCAAAGACAGGCTCGGTCGAACGCCTCTCCATGAGGCTTGTGCCCATGGCGACACAAAAACAGTGCGAGCATTGCTACAATGTGGTGCTGATTTGACGATACGAAACAACAACGGAGAGACGCCTTCGGATCGCGCATCGTCACACAAACAGCGCGACGTAATGCGGATTCTTGAAAAACATAAATCCGCAAATTAGCAATGGGCTGTGCACGAAGCCGCACTCATGCGTGCGAATTGGCAAGGAGATCTTCCGTTCTGGCTCGGAGACATATGCCGCTAAGCAGTCGCTTTCCATGGAAAAAGAAATCGTGCAGCCACCTGAATGTTGTTGGGACAGCCTGCATGCCGTTCGAATAAAAGAGCATCACACTCGTTGCAAACACAAGACGGGCGTGCGTGACATTTGCATGCTCACGCCGCCCCAATGTCATAACCGAACCAGGTGTTGAACCGAAAACATTGCCCCAAGCCGCAGAGTCGGCGATCTAAAAGCCGCGAGCCCCTGGCCGCAGCTTCGTGATCGAAGCTGTGATCGGGATTGAACTTAATAACTGCAATCTGCCTGGAATCCGTAGTCTCGGCTCCCGCCAAAACCGTCCGCCACAAGAGGCCTTGTCCCGATGCTTCGCAACAACCAAGGGCAGCGATCAGCCCTAGCCATGCTTCCGCTGGTTTTCTTTCTTTCGGTTGCAAATGCACAAGACAATCGACAGGACGCGATTGAGCGGGTACTCGATGGCACAACAAGTGTTCGCTACATCGACAAGCCTCTTTCACGGGTGCTCGCTGACCTCGCAAAAAGGCACGCGATTTCAATTCGGATGGATGACCGAGTTGCGAAAGCAAACCCGAATTCCCCGGGACTCGCTATCAGCATTGAATTAAGGGACGTATCCCTCCGAAGCGTTCTAAGACTGTTGCTGCGTGAGCACAATTTGGAATACGTCAACGAAGGCAACCGATTGCTTGTTACCACCAGCGAGCACGCTGAGAACTCTCATCAAGAGGAGCGCTATGCGATCCCGGAATCTGTCGCGAGCGATACGGATGGTTTCGCTGCGGCCATTCGCGAGACGCTTCTGATGAACGACTCATTGGGCACGGCCGAAATTATCGGCAGTGAACTGGTGGTGAGAGCTCCCCGCGCCGTGCGTGCCAAAATCAGCGATTTGGTCGCACAGTTTCAGCCCGCCAAAGATGCTGAAAAGACCGCAGCGCAGTTGGAGATCGATCAGATTCTCCAACAACCCGCCGACATGAACTTTGTGTTCACGCCACTTGCTGAAGCGATGCAGCAGATCTCGAGGTCTCATGGACTCAGGGTCATTATTGATCGCAAATCGCTTGAGCAGGCTGGAATCACTCCTGACGTACCGGTGACGTTTGAGTTGAAGGGCGTTGATTTGGGGCGGTCATTGCGTTTCCTGCTGAATACGTGCAATCTGTCGTACATCGTCAAAGACCAGTGGGTTCAGGTTACGACCAAAGCGATCGTAGATGCACACCGCGAGTTGGTCGTTCACACTTTTCCCATTGCTGCGGAGCCACACATGCCAAAACTTCGCGAGATGTTTCTGAAGCGGAAACCAATGGCGTTGACCGCAGGAGACAATCGAATTGTCACGTTTAAGAATCACTTTATCGTCTACGGAACGCGGCCAATACAAAAAGCGGTGAAGCAATACGTTGATGCCCTGGCTGTGCGTTTCAACAAACGACCAGCGGTTCAGAATGCACAAAAGGATGTAAAGAAGGAAGAGAATCGTTTTGCAGATCCATTTGCCGGATGAATCTGCCGGGGATGTGGATTTACCTGCGAGTCCTTTTCTACAGGCACTTTGACTGCGACGAAACCTGGACTGCCACCAACAGAAGCGAGCCTACAAAAAGGCCAAAAGCAAACTTGAGACGACGGTTGACGCGGCCGCATTGGGTGCAGAGACGGGCCCAATCTGCCAGGCTCACCTGGCCAATCGTGCTATCGTTGCTTCGGTTTGCATCTGCCGCGACGCCGCCACGACATCCTTTCGGGTTTTGCCAGCCTGCGGTATCTGCCAAGAACGTTTGGCGTACTGGGGGCTCGATGTTATGATCGCCGTTCCCGGCAACTCCGCTGTAGAAATTGGTACGTTTGTATCGCTCCGGGACTTACGTCCGCACTACTGGCTTCCCGAGTCCAGATGCCGACGACCGGTACTCAAAGACAAAGGCAACCTTTACATGCACCGGAGCTCTGCAGCAGTCACTTGTAAATGGAACACCAACAGCGCAGTGAAGGTGCGTGTCATCCTACGTCCATGAACACCAATGCCCACGAAGCACCACCAGAGAATGCCGGCGTACGAATGCCCGTTATTCGCGCTGCGCTGGCTGGTTTCGCAGTTATCGGATTCTTGGCACTAGGATTTTTGTTCTTACAATCCATGAGGGCGCGTGACTGGCCGATTGCGATATCGACTGTGGTGGGCGCACTCTCGGTCATTCCTTGGGCGTCTTACCGATCAACTACTCGAGATTGTTTTGCAGGCACTGTGGCGTTGGCAGCCGGGGCATTTTGTGGAATTGGCGCCGTCATTGTCTATCTGGGAATGTTTCATTACGAATGGTTTAGTGACGTCTTCGATCACAAAGGAATTGGCCCGATCGGAATGTTCTTGTTTGCGGCGTTAGGATTTAGCTTGGGTGCCTACGCCACCTTGCATACAATGATCAGGCTGTTGTTGCCAACCAGCGTGCGATGTTCGGACTTCTTGACGAGTTGTTTCAGTTCAACCTCCACGCGAAACGAAACATAGCCGGACGATAACAGCCGAATCGCGTGTCTTGGAGTCAAGTTCACCTCGGCGAATAAATGGTCTTTTCTATTCTGCGACTGAAATCCAAACGTGCTTTTGTGGCGACAATCCGCACGACTGCAAGTCCTCAACGTGTCTTGAAAGAGTCATGATAATGCAATCGATTTGGGGAATCGCAATGGTAATCGTTGGCCTCTCAATGGCCGTCGGTGGCTTCATGAAATCTGAGTTCATTGTGTATCGTGTTTTGGCAATGCGCTCGCGCCCGCTATGGGGCGACAATGTGCACATTTTCTACGTGATTTCGGGACTGATGGTCGCAGCGTTTGGCGTTTTGTTTTCCCTCGGCATTGTTGGCGGTTAACGATTAATGTCGCCTCGATAGTAAATGCTCAACCCCATGACGCGTTTCAGTGCTAGCTCAGTTCGCAAACCTGGATACCTGATACGACATGACTGCGTTGAATTGGCAAACCGAAGCCGACACACCGCGTGGTTTCGAATGCTTGATCGCTGGCTCTGGCTCCGTCGTCACCAACGTTCTCCCTATCAACTTTACTTTGTGGTCTCTTAATGAACACGCGATGGATGCAATTCCGACTTCGTTCGATGCTGGTTTTGGTCGCGATCATTGCCGTCTCGATCGTCGCTCTACCGCCACTGCATGATTGGATCGTAAATCCTTCCTCCATTTCATTGTCAGGAGTCGCGACAACGTTCAACGAATCGAACAATGGCAGCAACGCACCAGCGAACATTACCGCGGAGGAAATTGTCGCGTCCATCAAATCCCAGCTTCCAACACTTGTGGCAGCGGAGCGCGTAAAGCAGATAGTTAGGCGAATTGTCGATCGACAACGGGTGCCTCCGAGCACAAAGATAGAACACACCTCAGTGGCGACTTCCGCAGCGACTGGGAAACGACCTAGTACCCTGAACTTGAGTTTTTACACAGGGCCGAAATCAGGATTCAGGCCATTCACGATTCCGATACGCAAAACGCACTGAGTGGATGGACCGCAGCCAGTGCCCTACTCATGGTCACCAACGCTGCAGAAGCAGGCGTCGGACCGAAGCAGAGTGTTGCCCAGGGGATTATCGACCGCCCGGATCGCTGGGCCGTCACGCTCACCAACTGAGCAGGCTTCGAGCAGTGCTTTTTTCGACTGGCCTGTTTCGTGGCGAACTGCACGTGTCCTTTCGCCTCCTGCCTTTTCGTTATGATAGGGCGACTGTCTGGCGACAAGCATTTGTTCTCGGCAAGAAAGACAGCTGTTTTCACACTACACTCCGAGGGATTTTCGATGTCCACCAAACGAAACCGATTGCCCATCGCTCTGTGTGGTATGGCACTCATTCTGATGAACTGCGTTGCCGCAGAGGCCCAGCAGCGTGAGGGGGACGCGGGCGACCGTCGCGTTCGACCGCAAATGCGAGATGGAGCACCCAACGCTACTGGCGGTCGTCGAGCTGGAGATGCACGCGCAGGCCGGCCTAACGAGCCAAGGGAGATATTGATGCGTTTGCCGGTCATCGCTGCGCTGGATACGGATCGAAACGGAAGGATCTCCGCTCAAGAACTCGACAACGCGGTTGCGTCGCTGAAATTGCTCGACAAAAACGGAGATGGCGAGATCGACATGCGAGAGATGACCTCGCCTGGCACAAGGAACAACGAAAGTGCAACGACGATGATTGCTCGTCTGATGAGACGGGACAAAGATAGCGACGGTTTTTTGACCTACAAAGAGATGCCTGGATTGCTGGCCCGAATCGTCAAGCGAGATGACAAGAACGGGGACGGAAAGTTGTCGCGAGAGGAAGTCAAGGAATCCGTGCAAGCTCTTATCAGTAAGCGAGACGCAAAAGACAGCGACGATACCGCCAGTGGTAAGCGTCCCAAACAACCGCCACTCAAAGAATAGAGCAACTACCTAGCAGTTCCTTCCATGCACTGCCAACCGAAGGGGGACAAAAGGGGACGGGGGTCTTTTCGACTTGCTTGAATCGGTTAGTTTTATTGGGCTTCAGCTCGTTCCTTGCTTTCGGACGAAACAAAGGTGTCAGGTACAATACTGTTCGGCACGAGATTTGCGCAGCGAATCACATCCTTGCCTGGCACGCAATTTGCGCACGCAGTCATCACCGCGGATGAGCCGCCATGATGACACTCGCAAGGCTGTTGGATGCCAAAAAGACTGCCGAAACGGCGCAAGCCGGTTGCCCAACACGATCAGCAACTTGAGCAGCAACTTGAGCAGGCGGCTTCCATCGCCTCAGGTTTGAACGGTTTTGATAGGTGGTCCGTACTCTGGAATAAGGAAAGGCAATTCGACGTCACTTGGGAGCCAACGCTGATGAAGTTGCGACAGTCAGTTTTGTGGTTTATCGGTGGTTGGTTGATTGTTGGAGCACCCCAGGTTAGTTCTGCCCAGGCAGAACCGCCGGATTTAACAGTCTTGTTGCGCCAGTTTCGTGATCAATGTGGTGCTGATGTGGTCTTTCGACAGCAAGACCTGCCGCCTGGGAAATATCATGATGTTCTGAAGCCGTTGGATGAGTCGCAGAAGATCCGCGCTGTGACGGTTTGTATCGAAGAAGCGAAGAAATATCCGCGGCAATTCTTCGCCGAAGTTGGATTGAAAAAAATTGGCGTCTTTGCTGCGTGTGCGTCGAAAACGACGACAGACCCGTCACGCGAATTTGATCAGCAGTTGGGCGGCTACCGTTACTTTGGTGTCTACAACGGCACTGATGCAATTGCTGCTTCGTTCTATAGCGAGGGTCAACTGGCATTAACGTTTCACCACGAAACATTCCATCACGTTGATTCGACGGTCGACGGCAATACCGCGTCCTGGCAATTGTCCAGCGACGACGCGTTTTATCAGGCCGCGATCACACAGCGCAGGCCGTACCGTGCTCCGCCTATTCCGGCAGAGGACTTGGCAATGTTACGCACGAAGTGCATTGGATTTACGTTGAAAGATGCGGTCAGCCAGTATGCCGCAAAGAATAGCCGCGAAGACCAAGCGGAAACGGCGCGACATCTCATGAGCATGCTGCCCAACTCGCTGGTCCAGGCGATCGAGCAACCAGAGCTTGCTGGAAGTCAGCGGATTTTGCACGTGCTTAATGAGTACCGGCAATCGGTGCCAGACGGCCCCAGCTTTGACTGGTTCGTCGACGTAGCACTGGAACGTACAGCAAGCCCTATGGAATTTGAAAACACACAAGAACTGCTGGACCGCTTTGTTGAAATTTGTGATCGTGTGGACAACGGCGACGACATTCTGTCCAGCGAACCCGAAGTGGCAAGAGCGGCACTTCGTGCTTGCATACGTTTGAGTCCCAGGCCAATTTCGCAGAAGCAATCCAGTCGGTTACTCGCATTGGCATCAGAGATTACGGTTGCGTTGTTGCGAGAACGAATTTGTCCCGGTCAAAAATTGCAGCGGTTTGACATTTGGGGCGCAGAGGATTCTGCGGGCGTCAATCATACCTTGCGGCATGATGTGATCCAATTCGGTCGCGATGTCCAGCGTCTCAGATGGATCGCGGCCATTCATGCCGGGAACAGTTCCAGCGACAAAATCGTGGTGGATGCTTTGCAGAGTAACCTGCGACTGTTGGCCAAATACTATGTGTACATCGATTCAAATTTTCCAATGACGGTTGGCACAAAGCAGGAGTTTGAAGATTCACGACGGTTGATGGTTCAGTCGGTGTCGCACGATCGCGTAAATCTGTCAGGCGAATGGCAATCGCGGTCGTTTGCCAAAATTGCCCAGCAAGATGTTGGTGATTGAAGGTTAGCTGCGAAGAATCGTTGCGGTGAATCTAGGCGAACACTTTTTCAACGACGTGTCCGTGAACATCGGTCAGTCGGAAGTCGCGACCGGCGTATCGGTACGTTAATCGCTCGTGGTCAAAACCCATCAGGCGAAGAATCGTCGCGTTCACATCATGAACGTGGACTCGAGGGATAACGCGATAAAAGGGGACGCGGATAAAAGGCGACGGGGGTCTTTTCGACTTTCCTGAATCGGTTAGCTTCATTGGAGGTCAGCTCATTCCTTGCTTTCGGTGGTCACAATGCCTCGACAGAAACGTCTCGATGTGGCGGGTGGTTGTTATCACGCTCTGAACCGCGGCAATGCTCGTCAGACAATTTTTCGAAAGGAAGATGATTACGCTGCGTTTGAGCGAGTGCTCGGTGAAGGACTGGAGCGTTACTGCGTCCAAATCTTTTCTTACACTTTGATGCCAAATCATTGGCACCTTGTTTTACGCCCCGGGCAGGACGGCCAAATGGGAAAGATGTTGCGTTGGGTTACCGCTACGCACACTCAGCGCTATCACGCTCATTACCACACCGCCGGTGAAGGTCATCTGTACCAGTCACGGTTCAAGAGCTTTCCAATTAAAGATGACGAACACTTCTTGACGGTTTGCCGCTACGTCGAACGCAATCCGCTCCGAGCCAACCTAGTCAAGCGGGCCGAGCAATGGCGGTTTGGGTCTCTACACCGCTGGGAAAACAATTGCGACAAGGCCCCGAAGCTACTGTCCGCTTGGCCGCAGCGAAGAACGCCAGCGTGGACCAAACATGTCAATCAAGCATTTTCCGACAAAGAACTGGCGGCCATCCGCACGAGCGTGCAACGTGGGCGACCGTTCGGGAATATTGAATGGGTGGAGAAACTAGCTGACCAGCACGGCCTGTGGTCAACGATTCGACCGCGGGGAAGGCCCCAAAAGACAATCGAAGCAAATTAAAGACCCCCGTCCCCTTTGATCTCGGCGTCCCCTTTGATCTCGGGTTGTGATACGCAGCTGGAGCGCGGGAGGCTACAATGAAGCCTGACTGTCGCCTCTTTCGTGAAAGCCTTTTTCTACCAGAATGTGTTTCAACCATTTCGTGTCAACCATCCGAACCATTTTGATTGTCGCGGCGGCCCTTTTGGTCCGGCCTTGCCACGTGATTGCGGATCAGCACGATGAATCTGCCATCGATTTTACTCGTGACGTTCGGCCGATTTTGTCGGAGAACTGCGTGTACTGCCACGGACCGGACGCGGGCACGCGGGAAGCCGGCTTGAGGCTGGATACCGAGGACGGAGCGTTGACGATTTTGGAGCCGGGTGATCGCGAGGCCAGCGAATTGATGGACCGTCTGATGAGCGACGATCCGGACTACAAGATGCCGCCGCCCAATTCGAATCGCTCGGTGAGCGCCCAGCAAATTCAGCAGATCGGACAATGGATTCATGACGGAGCCAAATGGGAACGGCATTGGTCGTTTCGCCCCATTGTGACGCCGCCGGTTCCGGTTGTCACCGCAGTTGATACCAGTGAACGCCGGATACAGCATCCGATCGACGCGTTCATTCAACAGAAACTTGTCGACAGCAAATTGTCGGCCGCACCGTTGGCCGATCGACGTACGTTGATCCGGCGATTGTCATTGGATTTGACAGGGCTGCCACCGACGGCCAAACAGGTCGAACAGTTTGTCAACGACACGCAAGACGACGCCTACGACGAACTGGTCCAGCGGCTTTTGGAGTCGCCAGCTTATGGTCAACGAATGGCTTGGAACTGGCTGGATGCGGCGAGGTATTCCGATACCAATGGCTACCAAGGGGACCGGGAACGCACGATGTACCCTTGGCGAGACTGGGTCGTGCAAGCGTTCAACGACAACATGCCGTACGACCAGTTCACGATTTGGCAACTGGCCGGCGATCAGCTTCCCGAGGCAACGGATGAACAGAAACTAGCGACGGGTTTTCTGCGAAATCACATGATCAATGGCGAAGGAGGCCGGATCGCCGAAGAGAACCGCGTCGAGTACGTGATGGACATGTCTGAAACGGTGGGCACGGTCTGGTTGGGCCTGACGCTGAATTGCTGTCGTTGCCATGACCACAAATACGATCCGATCTCCAACGAAGAGTACTATCAGTTTTTTGCGTTTTTCAACCAGACGCCCGTGAAAGGAAATGGCGGCGATCCACAGATGGCACCCAATTTGGCAACGCCGTCAGCCAAACAATCCGAACATCTTGCGTCGCTTGCGGGCCGTTTGTCCGAACTGGACGACCGGCTCGTCCAGCAATCCAAACGCCTGGTCGCTGAGCAGTCGCAGTGGGAAAAAGAGCAGACGAATGTTCTGGACCTAGCGTCTTGGAAAATCCTACACCCGATCAAAGCGTTTGCGGTTGGACAGCGGACGCGAGTGCTGGGAGATCAATCGGTGTTGACGTCAGGCAATCCTCCGGCGAACGATACTTACACGGTCATCGCCCAACCCGAATTGAAAACAGTAAGCGGATTGCGAATTGAAGCACTGCGGCACGATTCGATGACGGGCGGCGGACTGGCACAGAGCGGCAGCAGTAATTTTGTACTGACTGGAGTCAAGGTTTCGTTGATCGATGGCGGCGAGGAGGCCGAAGGGCAGGACGCGTCGAATGCTGGGCAGAAATCGCAACGCAGGGAGATCAAAATCGTTGCAGGAGAAGCGACATTTGAACAGAAACATCATACGATCGAAAAAGCGTTTGATAGTGACAACCGAAGCGGCTGGGCGGTGCATCAAGGCAAGATCGTCGATCGCGATCACGCGGCTGCGTTTACGTTTGAGCAGCCGATCGAGATCGAGGAAGGCCAGCGGATCGAAATTGTCTTGGAGCAAATTTCGATCCACGAGAAACACAATATCGGACGATTTCGTTTATCAATGACCAATGCCAAGCGCCCCAAGCTGGGCATGGCAGACGCCAAATTGGTCGCGGCGCTGCAGACGCCTGCTGAGGAGCGTTCGGCGGAACAGACCAAGTTGATTGCAAAGACGTATCGCGAATCGAATCCGGAGTATCAAGCGATCAAAAAGCAGCGTGACGGGGTGATCAAAGAGCGAACCGAGTATCAAAAGCAGATCGCCAAAGTCATGGTGATGCAGGACATGGACACGCCGCGCGAAACGTTTGTGCTGGAGCGAGGGCTTTACAGTAAACCGACGGACAAGGTTAATCGCAAGTTTCCGGACTTCTTGCCTTCTAACTGGAGTGCGGACACCAAACCCGAAGATGCCGCCGCAAAAACTGGCACTTCAAATCGCTCTGAACCCAATCGCCTGGACTATGCGCGTTGGCTGGTCAACGACGAACACCCGTTGACGGCGCGAGTGACGGTGAACCGGTTATGGCAACAGTTCTTTGGCATCGGTTTGGTCAAAACAACGGAGGACTTTGGGCGGCAAGGAGAGATTCCGATTCATAGGGAGCTGTTGGATTGGCTGTCGGCCGATTTTCGCGAGAGCGGCTGGGATGTCAAAGAATTGATCCGCAAAATTGTCACCAGTCACGCGTACCGGCAGTCGTCGAAAATGACAGCAGCAGCCTACGAGATTGATCCGCTGAACCGTTTGATGGCACGCGGCGCCCGATTCCGCATGCCGTCTTGGATGCTGCGAGATCAGGCGTTGGCGATCAGCGGATTGATGTCGGGCGAGAGCGGTGGGCCGTCGGTCAATAGCTACCAACCGCCCGGTGTTTGGGAGGAAGCTTCGTTTGGCAAGAAGACGTACCAGCGAGATTCGGGCGAGAAGCTGTATCGCCGCAGCCTGTACACGTTTTGGCGTCGCATCATTGCGCCGACGATGTTCTTTGACACCGCGTCGCGACAGACTTGCACGGTCAAAACGTCGCGAACCAATACGCCACTGCACGCATTGCAAACGCTGAACAACACTCAGTTCGTAGAATCGGCACGCGTGTTGGCGGAGTTTGCATTGCACGCCGACGTGGGAGAATCGAACGCAGCGAGCGATCGCGACGTGGATACGAATCGAATCAATGTGATTTTTGAGCGGGCATTGGCAAGGCCGGCGTCGGCCAAAGAAATTGCGGTGTTGACCGCTGGGCTGGATCGCACGCGTGGGCAATACGCAGACGACGAGTCGGCCGCGGCAAAGCTGCTGTCGGTCGGGGAGTCGGTCCGCGACCATGAATTGGATTCGCGAGAACATGCCGCTTGGACAGCGCTGTGCCTGGCCGTTTTGAATTTTGACGAAACACTGACGCGAGAATAATGATGGATCCGCTAAGTCAAAATCGCTTGCACCAAACGCGACGTCAATTTCTTGGTTCGGCCGGGACGGGGTTAGGCACGGCCGCGCTGGCAGGACTGCTTGCCAACGACGGATGGGCAGCGGGAGCCGGTCCGAGTACTCAGGCACGATTCGGTGGTTTGGATGCCTTGCCGCATTTCGCCCCCAAAGCCAAGCATGTGATCTATCTGTTTCAGAACGGAGCTCCCACGCATGTTGATTTGTTCGATTGGAAACCCAGGCTGAAAGAGTTGCACAGCACGGCGGTGCCGAATTCTTACATTGGCGATCGACGGTTCAGCACGATGACGGGCGAAGCCGACGGCAAGCTTTTGTTGGCGCCGATCGAACCGTTCGCTCAGCATGGTCAAAGCGGTGCCTGGGTAAGCGAACTGATGCCATACACGGCCAAGATTGCCGACGAGCTGTGTTTTGTCAAAGGAATGCACACCGAACAAGTCAATCACGCCCCTGCGATCAATTTTATTCTCAGTGGCGGCGAGCAACCGGGGCGTCCGACACTGGGGGCCTGGTTGACGTATGGACTGGGCAACGAGACCGACGAACTGCCGGCGTACGTGGTAATGACCAGCATCACGAAGGGGACTTCGTGCGGCCAGATCTTTTACGATTTTTATTGGGGCAGTGGTTTTTTACCGTCGCGATTTCAAGGCGTGAAGTTTCGTGGCAGTGGCGATCCGGTGCTGTATGTTTCCAATCCGGATGGAATGAGCCGGCAAGTTCGCCGCGACTGGTTGGACGACATCGCCAGAGTGAACGAGCTAAAACTTCAAGAGTACGGCGATCCGGAGATTGCAACGCGGATCGCGCAGTACGAGATGAGTTTTAAAATGCAGTCCAGCGTGCCCGAATTGGCGGACTTGTCCAATGAAACGGAATCCACGTTGGAGATGTACGGTCCCGATGTGAAGGAGCCTGGCACGTTTGCGCACAATTGTTTGATCGCGCGTCGTTTGATCGAACGAGGAACTCGCTGCGTGCAGTTGATGCACGCTGGATGGGATCAGCACAATTCTTTGACAACTGAGTTGTACGATCAGTGTCGTGTGACCGACCGCGCGAGTGCGGCGTTGGTATTGGATTTGAAGCAGCGCGGACTGTTGGACGACACGTTGGTGGTTTGGGGCGGCGAATTTGGCCGCACGCCATTCTTGCAAGGTGATTTTTCAAACCGGCCGCGTTGGGGACGCGACCATCATCCCTATGCGTTTACTTCTTGGATGGCCGGCGGCGGCGTGAAGCCCGGTATCAGCTACGGGGAAACAGACGATTTGGGAATGAACGTGGTGAAAGATCATGTCCACGTGCACGATTTTCAAGCAACGATCATGCATTTGATGGGCATTGATCACGAACGACTCACGTACAAGTATCAAGGTCGACAGTTTCGTCTGACGGACGTGCATGGCCACGTCGTTAAGGGTATTTTGGCGTAGGACGTCACACACAAGTGATCCATGAAGTTCGCTGCAGGGCACCTGACTGCGTATCAGTGTGCCGCGTTTTGATCTCGCTGTTTTTGGTCTCGCTGCATTTTATTCTCTTTTTTTGCTGGATTTGCAGAATGTCGAACGGTTTCTCAAAGCACCTCGGTCGGTTCCTGGTTGCCTTTGCTGCCGTGCTTGTCGTTTGCGACACTGGTTCCTTGGCAGCCGACCCGTCCGCGGAATCAAAACTTGGACGTGTGAAGATTGCGAGTCATCGGTTTGGCATGACGGTAGTCGCTGCCAACGGCGATCTTTTGCGAGGCACGTCGTTGATGATTTTCTCCTATGGAAAATCGATCGGAAAAAGTGATCACATCTACGACGACGCGTACTGGCAGTTGCTTGCCGACAGCGGCGTCAACGCCGTCCGCTTGGCATGCTTTGATGCTTGGCAACAGGCTCACGGAGCACCGGGGTCATCCAAACCGTATCCGTTTACCGATTTCAATGATCCGCAACAGACCGCTGAGATTTTGAAAGACTACGACCAGGTGGTCGACGCGGCTGGCAGGCACGGCATGTACGTGATGGTGAACTATCACAACACGGGCGGCTACCGCGATCCTGACTTGGCATCCAAAGCGGATTCGTCTTCGCAATTCGGTTACCTCGATACAACCGATTCGATCAAGCGGTTTTGGCAAATCGTTGCACCGCGGTACAAGGATCGACAGCATGTTTTCTACGAACTGATGAACGAACCGGTGCAGTGGTTTCCCGAGAACTATACCGACCAGGTACTCGATGACATCCAAACGCTGCATGATCAAGTTCGCTCAGCGGCGCCGAAGACTCATTTGGTCCTGGTGTCGGCGCCGAATCATTTGACGTGGAATCCGCAGCGAGGCAGTTTGGTGGGCGTTGCGAGAAAGCTGAAACTTCGCGGCATCGAGTTTGACAACGCATCGATCGGAGTTCACACGTACAACACCAAGCACCCGCAACCCAATCAAGCTGGCCCGGTGCTGAAGACGATGAAGGAATTTCCGGTCATCAATACGGAAGCCAATTTGCCGCGAGAGTCAAACGACACACCGAGCGACGGGGATGGAAGCGGGTTTGACAGGGATCGATTGATAAGTCAGTCGATGGAAAGACTGAAAATCAGTTGGTTTCACTGGAAAACGCATTCGCCCCAAGAGCTGCAAAAAACTTGGATCGATGTGGTCCTGAAAGATGCCAAAGCGAAAGGCTATTTCTGGGCAAAGTAGACGCACGGATTGTCAGGCGGCGTTCGTGCACGCGTGTTTTTGTCCGCATCGCCAACGGCCATCGATTCGCTATGATGTTGGCAGATTGTTTTGACCTTTTCGCATCAACGCACTGCTAAACTCTATGTCATCCGACGCAACGCCTCCGGATTCGCCCAACCCGGAATCAAACGATCAGAACCCGGCTCTTCGTGCTCGCGTGCCTGATCATGTCGCGGACGGTTGTTTTAGTACCGGCGCGATCGTGATGACGGGTCCGAGTGAGTTTATCGTGGATTTCTTGCAAACGATCGGACGTCCGCACAAGATCGCGGCTCGCGTCGTGATTCCGCATCCGGTGATGCCGCAGTTCATTGACGCACTGAATACGAACTTGGAGTTGTATCGCAGTCGGTTTGGTGATCCGCATGTGCCGCAGCAAAAACCGAACCCGGACGCGCGACGCCCCACGCCTCAGGAAATCTACGACGATTTGAAAATGCCCGACGAAACACTGAGTGGCGTTTATGCCAACGGCGTGATGATCGGCCATGGTGCGAGCGAGTTTGGGCTGGATTTCTTGACCAGTTTCTTTCCGCAATCCGCCGTCAGTGCCCGTGTTTTTGTGTCGGCGGGGCAGGTTCCGCGTTTGCTGGAATCGTTGCGAGGAGCGGTGGTGCAATTGGAGCAGCGTCGCGCGAACCAACAGACTGGTCAGCCACCGATTCTGCCTCCGCCCACGCAACCCGATTCTTCAGCGGGCGACAGCCCATCCAACGAAGCGGATAACGACGAAACAAACGGCGACGGAACGCAAAACGGCGGTCCTGATGCGCCGTCGGACGAAAACTAGAGTTCACGATGGAGCGCGTGCGAAGTGAGTAGCGAAAACGAATTGCCGCTAATGAACGGATTGCCTCGAGCCGATTTGCCAACGGATGAGCCGTTAGTCTTGGCCAGCGGTTCGCCTCGGCGCGCGGAGCTTCTGAAGTCGGCCGGCTATCAATTCCGCATCGATCCGGCCAGTGACAATGCTGAATGTGGAATTTGCAGTGGCGATGCTGCACCGGAGTTTTCGGCACGAAATGCGTTTCGCAAAGCCGAAGACGTCGCTGGTCGGTACGAATCGGCTTTGGTGATCGGCGCCGACACGGTGGCCTGGTGTAACGGGCAGATTCTTGGAAAGCCTCGCGACGTCGACCATGCCGAATCGATTTTGAGAATGCTGAGCGGGCGATCGCACGATGTCTACACAGGCATCTGCGTCTGGTCCGTTAAGCTGGGCAAGGTTGTGGTCGAAGCTGTTCGTACCGAACTGCAAATGCTGGCAATTTCTGATGCGATGTTAGAAGAACATTTGGATTCAATGCGGTGGGAAGGCAAAGCCGGCGCGTTCGGTTTTCAAGACGGAAATGATTGGTTAAAAATCACGGGCGACGGCAGCGCATCAAACGTTGTTGGGCTTCCTATGGAACGATTGAAGGAAATATTGGAAAAGTTTGACTCAATTGCCGATCCCTTGTAACAGGGATGAACCTACAAATCGCTCTACGGATCCACGCCGTCATTTGCTAGTGTTCTATTCTTGGATCAGTTCGACTTCTCGTACCTATCTACGCTCACCATGCATTCTCATTCGCGCCGAGAGTTTTTTCGCCTTTCGTCTAGCCTGGCACTTGCCGGTGGTCTGATCACCACTGTTGATCAGCAAGCGTATGCGCAGCAGAAGAACTGGGCGGCGGAAATGTTCGAAACGCTTGAGCACGATTTCCGAACGGTCGGGCGCGGCACCAAGTCCGAGTTTCACTTCGCCCTGAAGAACAAATTTGAAGAAGACGTTCACATTGCATCGGTACGGACCAGCTGTGGATGCACCACGCCGACGATCGCCAAGCAAGTACTGAAAACGCACGAAACCGGCGCGATCATCGCCAAATTCAACACAGACACCTTTGTTGGCAAGAAAGCAGCCACGGTCACGGTTGTTTTTGACCGTCCGTATTACGCCGAAGTCCAGCTGAAGGTTGCGGGTTTTATTCGCACGGACATCACATTTGACCCGCCCGAAGTGAACTTTGGCGAAGTGTCACCGGGAGGTGACAGCGAGAAAGACGTTGTGATTACTCATAATGGAAATTCAAACTGGCAGATCACGGATGTACGCAGTTTCTGCAACCATTTGCAGGTCAGTTTGAAACCAGCCGAACGCAGTCCTGGCATTGTCCGCTACCGGATGAAAGTCAAACTGCTCGGTTCGATGCCCGAAGGCGACATTCGCGAACGGATCACGATCATCAGCAACGATCGTGCTTTTCCGACGACGGAGATGTCGATTGCCGGTCGGGTCCGCCCTACGCTTTCGATTTCGCCACCGACCGTGAGTGTCGGAACGACTCGTCCTGGCCAATCGGTTGACAAACGATTGTTGATCCGCGGTGAAACGCCGTTTGCGATCAAAGAAGTTGTTTGCGGAGACGATCGTTTTTCGTTTGACGTGCCCGATGGCAAAAAGAAATTGCACTTCGTCAAAATGAAGTTCAACGCGGATGCGACCGACGACCGAGTCGGCCAGGAAATCCGAATCGTGACCGATTTGCCCAAAAACAAATCGGCGACGTGCATCGTGACGGGAACCGTTGTGCGATAGTAGGATCGCTGCGAGATAGCGGTAGGGCTGCGTGTTATCGCTGGGCTTTGCTGTATTTTGCGTAGTTGGATCGGTCTAAAAAAAATGACCCGAACGCAAAATGCGTTCGGGCCACTGACGAAAAGATCGAAGCAAATTCGATACTTTAATATCGCATGATTAAGTCAAGCGTGACGCGATCTTCGATAACGTCCTCAAATCCGGTGAGAGGAAACTCGTACGCGATGCCGGCTTCCAGGCTGCGGCGAGGCTTGAATTTCAGGCCAACATTCTGCGTGACCAAATCGTTGCCGTCGACATTGTTGACAGGCAGGTTGAACAGGTCTTGTCCGGCGACTCCCAGAGCGAGTCCGGTGTCGGCGTCGTCGGTCCAGTGCCACCAAGCATTTTCAGTGAATGCATAAACGCGGTCGGTCAATTTCACGTCCAGGTGATTGGACCAATGGATCGATGAGCTCTGGACGTCGTCGTCCACTGGAAAACGGTAGCCAACGCTGGACAAGATGTGGGCGTTGCCGTCTAGCAATCGTTGGCCAGCGGTACCGAACACATGGAATTCACCGTCGCCCAAACCTTGCAGTGCTTTTTCGCTACCGAGTGGGATTTCGTAAGTGAAACCAAAGGAAGCCAGCGTGCCGCTTTCGACGTCTCGAAGCAGGTTGTACTTCAAGCCAGCCGAGACATCTGCCCAACCATCATCCAGCAAGGTATCGATTGCTCCATCGGTATTGTCCACGATGTAGCCGTCTTTGACAGCGATCAGGCTTAGTCGTTCGGTCAGTGCGATTCGAAACTGAAGAGCGTACAGTTGAATGGACCCCCCGCCCAACGATTCGGGAACGTTGTGGGTCACAAAGATCGGACGCAGTTCGGTGACATTTCGTGGATCTTCGAAGAATACGAAGTTGATCATCGGGCTGATGAAATCGTCAAAGCAGCGATCGCTTGGACGAACCCAGCCGCAAAGATCCAGTTTGTCAGAAATCCGATCGAAACAAGCCGAGTCGCAGCCTGAATCGCAACCAAGATCGCTGCATCCAGGAGAAGCACAGCCCATGTCGCTGCAGCCTAAATCCGAGCATCCCAGATTGCTGCAACCTAAGTCACAGGCTTGCTGTGCGCTTGCTTGGCTGATCGGCATCATCGCGATCATCAGCAATGCGGCCGCGGCTTTGAGAAGCCTGAGTGTTGATAGTTTCACCGCCTTGTCCTTCCTTGTTTCATTGTGCGTTTGCAAGATTTCGGGTCGACGTATCGAATCGATGCCGACCACAGTTCCGTTCTTTGGACACGATCGTAAATTCAACGTTGACCACCGAACCGCGTGTTCAGTTGCTTTCGTTGCCAACGTAACCGTCAAACTCGCAGCGGCATCCAACGCGTTTTGCTGCAAGTGTGCCGCGGGTGCACACTTCGCGTTGGGTTTCAATGCCATCGCGACCTAGGGCGTCACAGTTCGCCTAGGCAATCCGTCGCAACGATTGACTTTGTCAAATCCGCATGCATCCAAATTTGCAGAAAAGCGAATAGCCTGTCCGCTCAATCGCTCCAAACGCTAGGATTTGACTCGAAAAGCAATGCGACCAGCCGCAACTGAGCAATGAAGCTGCGGTTTGCCGCTTTCGGATCCAGTAGACTGACACGCAGTCTGCGGTAACTGCCATCGTGTCTGCCATCGTGTCTGCCAATTAGAGTCTTGATGACCTACGTCGCCGTTTTTCTGTACGTCGCTTCGACATTGTTTTCAGCGTCAGCGCTGTCAGTACTCGTAGACGGAACGATCCCCAGCCTCGGTTTTTTCGCGGTGATCTGCAGTTTGATCATGGTGCCCGAGCTGTTTTGGTTGATCCCACATAATTCCGAATCGGTGAAGCATTCCGATAAACCGCCGTCTTGGATGTTTCGCGTGGGCATGCAGCCGCCCGCGGTGCTCTTCTGCGTGGCTAGCGGGTTAGGCGTCGTTCACGCGGCTGTGACGTTCTTTTTGTTCCGAACGTTTACGGACAAAATCGAGTGGGCGATTCCCAATCTTCTTTGCGGGGCCGGTGTGTTCGCATTGCTGGTTGTGATCGGCATCACCATCGCTCAAACGTCGGCCACAGCGAACCGTTTGACGGCCATCGATTCAGAGCCAGTCATTCGCCGGCGACGCAAGCGAAAATGACCGCAGCGAGCTCGTGATTCCTTCACAAAGTTGCTTGTGCGCACATGGCGTGGCATCAGACGGCGTGACATCGATGCCGGACGCACAGCAAGGCGTCGGGACGTGACCCAAGAAGAAAACCTGGTCACTTGGAAAGCAGCTTGGCGGCCAATTGTCGCCATTTGTGCCGCACAATTGCGGGCTGCGAAGAATAAAAAGAGGCGACGGTGGGATTCGAACCCACGAATCGCTGATTTGCAATCAGCTCCCTTAGACCACTCGGGCACGTCGCCTATTTTTGGATCCCCGGACTGTCCGGCGATCGGTCTCTCAGCAGCGAATTCTTCTCAATTCGCTCTGAGGAATGGGCAAGGTAGGAGAAGTTTGAGGCGGCGTCAAGATCCGCATTAAACAACCGTTCCTTCCAATCAGATTGACGGTATCGTCCCGTTCGCCCGGAATACTTTAGGGACGTTGGCACTTTATCTTCGGTTCGCTTATTTATCCCTGCTGCGTGGTAGCCTACGCTCGTAATTCTTCGCTCGCCGCCCCCCCTCTTTCAGAGACGTTTTTACCGATGCCGCGACTTGCCACGACGCCCCCCCAGCACGACCCGACACCGATCTTTGAGTTGTTTCGCGGCAGCTACGGTTCCGAACTATTGACCGCCGCGATCGCTCACTTTGACATTTTTGCGCGGCTGGAACGATCACCCGAATCACTGGAGTCGCTTGCAGCGGCCAATGGTCTGCAAATGAGGCCAGCCAATGTCCTGGTGACCGCGTTGCGAGCGATGGGGCTGATAGGCGTCGCGGATGGCAAGTTGACGTTGACGGCTATGGCACAGGAGCACCTAGTGCCTGGTGGCATGTACGATGTTGGCGATTACGTCGGATTGGCGGCACAAAGCCCGGGCGTGTTGACGATGGTGCGGTTGCTGAAAAGCAATCAGCCGCTGAGTTTTGATGATGGCGGGGCGGCGTTTATCTATCGCGACGGGATGGCATCGGCGATGGAAGCGACTGATTCGGCACGGCACTTCACGCTGGCCCTTGCTGGTCGGGCCAAGAATGTCGCTCCGGCGCTGGCTGAAGCAGTGGACGCAGTCGACGCGGAGCTTTTGGTGGACATTGGAGGCGGCACGGGGATCTACAGCTACGCGATACTGCAAAAGCATCCATCGCTGCACGCCGTGGTGGTGGATCGCCCGGAAGTGCTAAAGGTCGCCGAAGAGATGGCGGCCGAATATGGCGTTGCCGATCGCGTTACTCTTCAGCCGGGCGACATGTTTGACGATTCCATGCCGACGGACGCCGACATTGTGCTGCTGTCGAATATTCTTCACGACTGGGACGTTCCCGAATGCAAAAAGCTGGTGCAGCGGGCGGCAAGCTTGCTTCGACCGGGCGGACAAGTTGCGATCCACGATGTATTTTTGAACGACGAACAAGACGGACCACTCCCAATCGCGCTCTACTCTGCGGCGCTGTTCACGCTGACGGAAGGCCGAGCCTACAGTGAAGCCGAATATGCAGCTTGGCTGGTGGAAGCCGGACTGACGGTACAGCCTCGCGTCGACACGCTGATTCACTGCGGCGTTTTGGCAGGAAAAAAAGCGTAACCGCGGGGCACATGCTTTTAGCGCCGAGTGACTGGAACACGCGCGACCAATGGATCACGCGGGGCAGTTTCCGCAACGGGGAATCCGGCGCAGCTATCGGCTGCGACCAAACCGCTGAGGCTAGGCCGCTTCGCCTTCAGAAATTTCGCCGGTGTCACTGACGTCGTCAAATCGGATCGAGACTTGTTTGCTGACTCCGGATTCTTGCATGGTGACGCCATACAACGTGGTTGCGGCGGTCATGGTTTTTTTACTGTGCGTCACGACGACAAATTTACTGTGATCCAAAAATTCGCTTAACACGGTAACAAAACGGCCGATGTTGGCTTCGTCAAACGGCGCGTCGACTTCGTCCAACACACAGAATGGGCTGGGGCGGTACTGAAAGATCGACATCAGCAGCGCGACGGCTGTCAGAGCTTTCTCGCCCCCCGACAACAGCGAGTTGTCAAAACTGGGTTTGCCCGGCGGAGTCGCGACGATATCGACACCGGCTTCGAGCGGATCAACGCCTTCTTCGAGCACCAGGTCGGCGTGGCCACCACCGAATGATTTGCGATACAGCTTTTGGAAGTTCTGGCGAATAGCTTCCAAAGTATCCAAAAACAAACGTCGGCTATCGGCATTGATGCGTCCGATGATTCGTTGCAGCGAATCTTTGGCTGCGGTCAGGTCTTGGTACTGCGTGTGAAGTTCGTCGTAGCGTTCCTGCAGGCCTTCGAGCTCCTCGAGCGCCTCCATGTTCACGCTGCTGGTCTTCTGCAACTGACTGCGTAACCGAGTGATTTCCTCTTCGACTTCCTCGCGGTTCTCGGGCGCTTCCCATTCTTCGGGAGTGTCGCCGGAGCGGAGGTCAATCTCGTAATCTTCAAACAATCGATCCGCCAGCGTGTCGCGGCGAAGGGCCACACTGTCGCGGCGTGCCGAAATCGAGTGGACCGATTCGCTGGCTTTGCTGGCTGCTTTGATCGCCACGTCGGCGGCTTTCATGATGTCGCGATTGGACTGCCGCACATCCGCTGCGTTCTGCGCCAGCACGGCGATCGCTTGTTGGCTCTGCTGGGCGTCCCAGTGGAAAGTCGCCAGCTGATTGGTCGCGTCCAGGATTCGAGCCGTCAATTCCGCGATCCGTTGCTTGCCGCTGGTGACTTGAGCACGAACGTCCGCGACGGCTGCTTCGCGCTGGCCTTGATCGCGTTGCTGCTGCAGCATGGTGGCCTGCAACGCTTCGAACTTTTGTTCTGCGCGAGCCACATCGACGGAGACCGACATGACGTGGCTGGTCGCGGCTTGCAGAGCCGACTGAGTCTCCGAGAGCATTTCGTCAGAATCGGCAGCCGCCAGCTCCAGCGTTTCGATGTTGTGACGGGCTTCGTTGATCTGATTGGAAAGCAGGCCGCACTGCTGGTTGGCGGAATCGCGATCGGTGGTCGCCAACGCAATCTCAGTGGCAATTTCGTTGCGAACTAATTCGCGTGCTTGAAGACGTTCGTGGGTGTGACGCAGTTCAGCGGTCGCGGCCGCACGGTCGGTAATGAGTGAACGATGTTGTTTTTCTAATCGCCCCAAATCGTTGGCTTGTTCATCGACGACTTCGGTCAAACGCTCCAATTCCGCATCGCCTTCGGAAATTTGGAATTTGTAATGGCCCAGTTCTTCTTCCGCAGAATTCAATTCGCTTCGTCGGCTGACCAACCCGGTCGAAGCGCCGGCGGGACCGACCACTGTGGTTCCGTCGCTTTCGAGCAATTCGCCAGCCGAAGTCACAAACCGCAGTCCGGCACCGCTCAGTTTGCGAAGCCCCAGAGCTGTTTCGAGCGAATCGACGAGCCACGTGTTGCTAAGCAGGTGCTTGGTCAGAGCTTCGTACTTTTCGTCGCACTGCACCAATCGATCGCCGCGTCCGATGACGCCCTTGAGACCATCAAGCCGAATGCGATCGCCCGGGCGCCGACGTGGCAGGTCGTCGATGCGAATTAGCCCGACGCGGCTGTCGATTGTCAGTCGCCCGTCAAGAATGGAGTCTTGCAGTTCATTGCCGCTGACGACCACGTACTGAGTACGCTCTCCCAACGCCGCGTCGATCAGCGGGGCGACGCTGGTATCGGCACTGATGCAATCGGCGACGATGCCGTGCAGGTTGCTAGAGAGTTCGTGCGAACTGTCGCCAAGTTGTTGCAGGATGGTTTTGACGCCGCCGCCGACACCTTCCTGACGGCGCTGCAAATCGTCTAGGACTTTCATTCGTTCGGTGACACGTTCGAGTGACACGTTCAACGAAGATTGTTCTTCGGTACGTCGCGTCAGTGTGCGACGACTCTCTTGAAGCTTGGCGTCCGCCAGTTCGATTTCTTTGGCGAAGCGGGCGATTTGCGTGTCAAGCTCTTCGACACGCTTGCGTGCTTTTTCTGATTCCGCGCCGGCTTCGGAGAGCAGTGATTTGGCGGACGCGATTCGTTTGCCCAAGCTGACCAGCAAGCGGGCGGCTTCGGCTACGCGAGATTCGGACGCTTGTTTGGTCGAATCCAAATCCGCGACACTGCGAACCGCTGCCAAGTGGTTGCGTTGCACCTCGTCGCGTCGCGTAAGCACGTCGTCGACTTCGGCCTGAAACTTATCGCGTTCCGCTTCGACTTCCTGGGCTCGCTGGCGAACAGCCTGCAGTTCCGATTCGTACTGTGCCAGTCGTTCGTTGGCGCCACGCAGTTCAGCTGCCGCGCTGCCAGCCTGAGTCTGCAGCAGTCGGACTCGGCGAAGTGATTTGGCGACTGATGTGCGAAGGTCGACGATCGCGGCTTGGTCGGCATCTTTTCGTCCGGCCAATTCGGCAATCCGCTGCATGCCCTGAGCGCGAACGTCTTCTGCTGCGCGAGCTTCTTCGGCGATCTCTTGCAACTGCAAGTCTGCTGCCTGTCGCTGCTGCGTCATTTGATCACGAGCAGCTACCTGTTCGGCAAGCGTCGAAATCGCAGTCGCCAGATCCGTTTCGGCCGTCTGAAACTCATTGGTCATGCTGGTCCAGTCGGTCCAAGCAACTTGAGTCCGCAGCTCTTTCAGGCGGGTCGTCGCGACACGATAGCGTTCCGCTTTGCTGGCTTGGCTGCGAATGCTCTTTAGCCGCGCGGCGACTTCGTCAACGATGTCACCCAGACGCGTCAAGTTGGTCTGGACGCGTGCGAGGCGGCGTTCCGCTTCGATCTTCTTTGCTTTGAAACGACTGATGCCAGCGGCTTCTTCAAAAATCGCGCGGCGGTCTTTGGCGTTTGCCTGCAGCATTCGATCGACTTTGCCCTGTTCGATCAAACTGTACGCGTCGATCCCGATGCCCGTGCCACGGATCAAATCCTTGACGTCTTTGAGTCGCACGGGCTGATCGTTGATCAGATACTCCGCTTCGCCGCTTCGGTACACGCGGCGAGTCACACGGACCTCTTCGGCATCGACTGGCAAGTTACCGTCGACATTGTCAAAGATGATGGTCGCTTCGGCCGTGCCGGCGGCTTTCCGAGTCTGCGATCCTTTGAAGATCACGTCGGCCATTTCTTTGCCGCGTAGACTCTTGGCACTCTGCGATCCGAGTACCCATTTGATCGCGTCAACGATATTGGATTTTCCGGAGCCGTTGGGGCCTACAACAACGGTAATCCCGTCTGGAAAATCAAAGCGAGTTCGATCAGCGAAACTCTTGAAACCGGCCAGTTCGAGTGCTTTGAGCATGCGACGGGTTGATTTCTCAGGTTCAGCGGTGAGGTCGCGGCGTGATGACGCGAATCGAACGGACGCGGATACAACACTCCGCGTGAAATAAGGTTGGAACTACAGAGTAAATGAAACATGGGGCGGGGCCTAGCTCTGTTTTCGCGGCAATTTGCGGGTTTTGGGGAGGTTTTGAGCAGTTTTGGCAATCTGTGAGGCGGGATTGCACTAGGTAGCAAAAATGCAGTATCTGAAGGACAGAGGGAAAGGATCCCCAACAGTGCGCTCGCGATGCGCGGACAGGACCAAATGACGGTTCAGATTGTGTCGGTGGATCGCCAGCCAGTTTCAACGATCAGGCAAAGGACATGCTGTCTCCCACAATGGATCGAGCCACAAACAACAGGCCTCACTCACGCGTTCGTTGGGCCATCTTGGTTGCGTTGATTTGCCTGTCGGCAGCGATTGGGTCGACCAATCCGGCGACCGCCCAAGAACAATCGCCGTCTGAATCAACCTCCGGGCAGCCAACGATTGCGACCATTGCCCAACTGGTGCAAACCGGCGACCTCGCGACCGCGACCAAGCAGGTGACCGAACTGGACGACGACGTGATCGGCCAGCCATCGTCCAACGTCGACACAACACTCTTGCTGACTCAAGTGGCGCGGGCTTGGGAAAACAAAGGTGACGACAGCGCCGCCGCGGAGCTTTACCTTCGCGCCAATGCGGCCAGCAAACGAGTCTCTTCGCAGTTGAACGCTAGCCAGATTGCCATGATCCAATTGGCTGCCGGATCGTCATTAGTCCGAGCGCATCAACCCAAACAGGCCGTCGACATTCTGGCCGAAGCCTTGCAAACTGCGCCGACGCCTTCATCTTCGAGCGAAATAACGCTGAATGTCCCCGCATCATTGGGTTCGCCCCAGCAGGAAGTTCAGCATTTGCTGTCGCCACGTCAACGTGCTTCAGCCGGCCAACTGCTGATGCTGCTTGGAAGCGAAGCACTGACCGAATCCCAAAGTGAGCTCGCCGAAAAAGCTTACGACACCGCTTTGCCTCACGTTGCCAAAAGTTCCAAAGCGACGGTCATGCTGGGCAAGAGCTGGGCGATCTCGATGCAGAAAGGTCGCGAGCAAGACGCCGCCGACGCCCTGGCTTCGTTTGTTCAGCAGTATCCCACTCACAGCGATGTTGCCAGTGCGGCAGGGCTATGCATCGCAAAACGACAAGCCTGTGGTGACTCTAAGGGGGTCGAGACAATGACGGCCCGACTGCTGACGCGTTGGTCCGAATCCAAAGCTGCCAGCGATCTGATCCGCCAGTTCGCTGCTTCGCCGATCACAGAGATTCCACAAGCCGCCAAGACTTGGTTGCTCAGCCGCGCCGAAGCAAAGCGAATCAGCGGATTGGATCCAGCCACCACCGCGACGGCATTGTTGATTGCGATTGATGAACAGCAGCCCGATTTGTCGGATGCTTTGATCGCGCATTTGGCGGCCACAGACCAAAGCGGTCAAGCTGTTTCGGATACGCTTCACCGTTTAGCCAGCAATCGGCGCGCTGCCGATGCAGAACAGTTTGCTAGCCGATTGGTTAGCCCGGCCACCAAGACCGACGGCGAAACGGTTGCAAGCAAAACTATCACGCCAGCTGCACGCGAAGCTGCTTGTCGATGGGCAGGTCGACGACAACTTTGGTCCATGCTGGCAATGGCGTCGGAATTGTCCGATCCCGGTCAAGAAGAACCGTCGCGAACCGTCACCGTCGAACGACTGTATGCCGAAGCGCTCACTCAAACGGGACGCGGCGACGAAGCCCTGGTTTGGTGGAACCACTTGGTCGATTCTCGCCAGGTCGATGACTTCGCCACGTTGCTGCGATGTGCCGAAACCGCCACGTCTCACGCAGAAATCCCAGTTGCTACCAATCGCATCTCCGACGCTCGTGCGGCTGCTGGTGGAGCCCCCAACAAGACTTCGTTGGTCGACATGTTGGCCGCGGAATTGTCGGTCCGAGAGTTGCGTTTTGATCAAGCGAGATCGATCTTAGAACAGATTGTTCGGTCCGATGGAGCGGTGCAATCCGTCCGCGGTCGAGCTCAATGGACGATCGGTGAAACGTATTACTTGCAAGAAAAGTTCGCGGATGCGATCGAAGCTTACCGAAAAGTAGAAGGGATCGATGCCGAAGGCCAATGGATCGCAGTCTCACTGGTTCAAGCTGGCAAATCGTTTGAGCAGTTGGGGCGAACACGCGAAGCTGCTGTTTGCTATTCGACCCTAGTTAGCCGGTTTGCCGAGAGCCCCCATTCTGTTTCTGCACGCCGCCGACTTGCTGCCATCGACCCGCAGTCAAATCATTCGCAACCGAACTCGTCTCCTTCCACTGATACGTTTCGACGATGAATCAAAAATCGAAAACGAAAAGCCGACGAACACCGTCTGGCAACGATCGCGAATCCAGACGCTTCATTGCGCCGGTCAATCGTTCGTTGCCTTCGCGCGGAAAGGGATTGCTATCGCGTCTGATTCCGTTGGGAGTCTTGGCGATCGGAGCGTTGTGGTTGATGACGGTGATGCAGAAAGCCGACGCGCAATACCCACAGCAGTATCCGCGTCAGTTTCAAAACCAATCCAACGGCCAGCAATTTCAGCCGGTCCGTCAAAATTTTCCGTCCAATTCGCAGTCAGTCAGTGCGCCGGCATTTCGAACGGCCGCTGCCCCGACCATTCCGTCGGCCGCTCAGCTACAACCTGTGGCCAGTCCTGCACTCCAAAACGACGCGACTGCCGACGAATCCGCCGAGAGCCTAATGTCAGGCTGGGAGCTCCCCGCCTTTGTCACCAAAATCATGCAGGGCGGATGGCTGATGCTGCCACTGGCGCTGTGTTCTTTGATTGTGTTGGCACTGTCCATGGAACGCATGGTGGCATTGCGACGCGGCCGCGTCATTCCACGCCCGTTTGTCCGCCGTTTCACCGAATGTGTCGAAGACGGACAATTGAGCTACGAAGAAGCGACTGAGATTTGCAAAGAATTTGATTGCCCTGTGTCGGAAGTCTTTCGTGCTGCACTGCGACGATGGGGACGCCCGATGTTGGAGATTGAACAAGCCGTGATGGACGCGGGCGATCGTGTCGCTGAAAGGCTGCGGCGTTTTTTGAGAGTTTTTCACGCAATCAGCAATGTCGCGCCGCTAATCGGATTGTTGGGCACCGTGATCGGAATGATCGAAGCGTTTGACATGATCAGTACGCAAGATTCGATCGGCCGCCCCGAAGTACTAGCGGGAGGAATCAGCATGGCACTGATGACCACGGCGGGCGGACTGTGTGTCGCGATCCCAGCCTACCTGGCCTACATGTATTTCAGCAGCAAATCGGATCGCTACTTGGGCGAGATCGACAAGTTGTGTCAACGAGTCGTCGATAGTATTTCGGCCGAAGGTTTGGAAGACGCTGGCGCACGCGGCAAGAAACGTCGCGCAGCCTAGTCGGCGTACGAAATCTCATCTGAAGCAAGGAATTCTCATCATGTCACGACGACGCGAAAATCCTGAAGAAGCCACGATCAACTTGACGCCGATGATCGACGTCGTGTTTCTGTTGGTGATCTTTTTTATGGTCGGCAGCAAATTCAGCGAAGCCGATAGTCGGATGCAGGTCAGCGTGCCAAGCGTCGGCGAAATGCGTAGCTTGACTCGCGTGCCCGACGCACGAGTGATCGAAGTCAGTGCGGACGGATCGGTGTCGCTCGATCGGTCGCCCGTCACGCTGGAGCAACTCTCGATAACCTTGTCGCAACAAATCGAAAACTACCCGGGCTTGAAGGTCACGGTGCGTGCTGACGGAGCGAATTCCTTTCAGAAGGTCGCTGAAGTCATGCAGGTGGTTGATAGCAGCGGCGTCCAACGCATGGGCATCGTCGCTAGGTCTAAATCAGGAGGAATGCGTCGTTGAATCACTTTACTTTGGTCATGATTTGGTCCGATCCTCGATTCGTTTACTCCGTCGCCATCGCTGCGGTCTTGCTGCTGTGCGTGACGATCTGGTTGTTTCGCCGACCACAACGATCAGGCCGCCAAGCCGGCATGGTGTGTTTGATGTTGTCGATCATGGCGCACTTGGCATTGTTGCTACTGGTGCCCATCCTGTCGCAGCGAAACGGCGGTTCATCGACCGTTGACGAAGCGGTCGATGACAATGTTGGCATGGAGTCGGTGACGTTTTCTACTTTTGATGAAGATATGATCGCCGAAGACGTCAGCGGGACCGACGAACAATCGGTCGTTTCGCCGCTGCCTGTGTCCGAGCTCGAAGAACTCTTTGACGAACCGTCGATTTCGGCTTTCGAACTCCCCTCCGAGACTGTTCCTCCGACACCGGCCGTCGATGTGGTTCCCGAGTCTTTGGCGAAGACCGACTATTCGATCAGCGATGACACCGCGGACGACCTGGACGCATTGCTCGAAGAAGCCTTGGCAGCTGCGACCGTTGTACCGGAACCGGAGTTGGCCGCTGAAATGCTTAGCCCACCCAAACAAGCCCCCACGCCGGAGCCCAACCTGAAATTGGAGTTCCCCGAAGAGTCGCAGTTGGCAACCAGCGAATTGGAGCGCCAGCCACAAACCGAATTGGCAGAAGTAAATTCCCGCGTCGGGGACATGGATCCTACGATCCAAGCTCGGCCAGTTTCTTCGTCCAACGCTCCGTCGGCGTACACTCCCAGCGGTAACAAAAATGACTTTGCCAACCGAGTTGGATCTGCCAAAAACTATGCGATCGAGCGAACCGGTGGCAGCGCGGAAACCGAAGCTTCCGTTGCCGAAGCGTTGCAGTATCTGGTAAATCAACAGCGGCCGGACGGAAGCTGGGATCCGATGAAATCGGGTGCTGGCCAGGAGCGATCACCGCTGGGCGAGAGCCGCGGCGGAGCAGGCGGACGAGCAACCAATGCCATCACCGGCTTGTCATTGCTGGCATTACTGGGCTCCGGAAACACGCACCACGAAGGCGAACATAGTGACGCGGTCTACCGTGGTCTGGCGTATTTGATTCAGAACCAAAAAGCCGACGGATCACTGGCCGGCAACGCCGCAATCTACGCATCGACTTATGCACACGGCATGGCTTCGTTGGCCATGTGCGAAGCCGCTGCAATTACTCAGGATCCATCGGCGATCACGGCTGCCGAGCGGGCGATCAAGTTTACGATTCGCATGCAGCATCCAGCCACAGGGGGCTGGCGATACACTCCTGGCGACCCGGGAGACATGAGCCAATTGGGCTGGCAAGCGATGGTGCTTGACGCAGGACACCGGGCCAAGCTTTCGATTGATCGACGAGCGATTAGCGGTGTCCAAAAATTCATGCGAAGTGTGCGGGCAGGCAACAGCGGTGGCTTGGCTAGCTATCGGCCTGGCGAACGCCCTAGTCGAACCATGACGGCAGAATCGCTGGCGACTCGACTCTTGATCGGCGACCGTGTGCCGCAGTCCGAGATCGCTGAGGCGCAGCGATCGATTTCGCAAGAGCTGCCGGGGACAGGTCAAGACAACTATTACTACTGGTATTATGCTACGCTTGCACTGCACCAACTCCAGGACCAGTCCTGGGATCAGTGGAACGAAGCGTTAACCAACCGACTGCTGAGCACTCAGCGTAGCGACGGTAGCTGGCCCACGACAAGTGTTTGGGGTGGCTATGGCGGCAGTGTGTACACCACTGCAATGGCCGCGTTGTGCCTCGAATCATATTACCGCCACGCTTTGCGAAGCGATCAAGATCGTGTGGCAAACGCGGGCAATCCGCTGCGATGATCCATTGCGATAATCTACCGGGGCCCATTGGCCACGAATTCTTTAACAACATCGCGTAGCAAGGGCAGCCTCCGTGACCGACGATGGAAACAACGAACCAGGCACGCCGAATCAAGACATCAGCCAAAAGCTGGATGAGATGACGCAAGTCAGCCATCAGCTTTCGGATTTGTTGTCGATGGCTGACACGGCGATGATTTTGTTAGACAGCCGGCTTTGCGTTGTAGAGTTCAACGCGGCGGCTAAAACTCTGTTCAGCATCTTGCCTCAAGATCGCGGTCGTCCGCTCGAGCACCTGGCACATCGCCTGGATTATTCGCAGCTGCACGATCAAATCAAAGAAGTCGCGGAGCAGCGAGTTGCCCACACGTGCGACTTACTTGATGAGAACGGCAGGACGCACCAGCTTAAACTTCGCCCAGCGGACGACGGCGGGGTCGCAGTGTTGTTGCAAGACATCACCGAATTTGCACTGACGGTCGCCGAGCTAGAAAAAACCACTGCGGATTTACATCGCCGCAGTAAACTCTTCCAAGACTTTGCGTACGCAGTATCGCACGACTTGCAGGCGCCGCTACGACACCTGATGCAGTTCACGTCGATCTTGGCGGAAGACCATCAGAACGAGATCAATGCCGACGCAAAGATGACACTCGGGCACATCGGAACTAGTGTTCAACGTTTGCAATCGATGTTGGCTGCACTGCTGGATTATTCGCGGATCGAATCACAAGGCAACGTTTTTGCTAAGGTCGATTTGGGCGAAGTGTTGACGGAAGTGGGCGAAGCGTTTCAGCCGCGTCTATCCGATATGGGCGGCGAATTGCAAATTGGCGACCTTCCTTCGATGAAAGGCGACCGAACGCAACTATACCGATTGTTTTGGCACTTAATCGACAACGCAATCAAATACTGCAACGGAAAACCGCTGATCCAGATTTCGGTTTTCAAATCCGATTTGCACGATCACTTGCGATTCCAGGACAACGGAATCGGCATCGCCGAGCGACACGTTGAAAATGTCTTCAAGATGTTCCGGCGTTTGGAAGCCAAACCAGAGGTCGAAGGTCGCGGCGAAGGGTTAGCGCTGTGCCAACGCATTGCCGAACGTCACAACGCATCGCTGTGGTGCGAATCCGACGGACTCAACGGGTCCGCATTCATCATGCGTTTGCCGCATGTCCGCAAGATCACGTAGGGCACTTCACAGACACGAAATCAGACGCGTGTCAGCATCCGCTTGCCGCGCTGCGTCTGCCGACGCAGGAACGTACCTCCGCTGGCGTTTGTTCAGCAACACGGCGATGCCGCATACCGAATCCGTGGCTATTTCTTTCCCATCGCCCGCTTGGACGCAAAGAAATCGGTCAGCACCTGGCCGCATCGATCGGCCAGAATCCCATGCGTGACTTCACATCGGTGATTCAGCCGTTCATCTTCCAATAGCCGAAACAAGCTGGTCACCGCGCCGCCTTTGGGATCCGACGCGCCGAACACAACTCGTGGAACGCGTGCCTGCAAAATCGCACCGGCGCACATCACGCACGGTTCCAAAGTAACGTACAGAGTCGTTTGCTCTAGCCGCCAGTCTTCGATCGAAGCGGCGGCCTGAGTGATGGCGATCATCTCGGCGTGGGCCGTCGGATCGTGAAGTGATTCGCGTTGGTTCGCAGCAGCGGCGATGATGGAATGGTCACGCACGATGATCGCGCCGACAGGGACTTCGTCAGCAGTCGCCGCGCCGTACGCCAGTTCCAAAGCACGCGTCATCCAATGTTGGTCAACATCGACAATCGGATCCATCACTTGGCTTCGCCACCGCTTTTGGCGTCGTCTTCCTCGGCAGCAGGCTTCTTTGATTTGAGCGGCTGCCCCAATTCATCGGCCTTTAGCTTGCGAACGCGTAGGTTCCGCATCTCGGATTTGCATTGAAAGTTGGCAAGCCCAAGCGGCAGGCAAGGATCCATTTCGTAGCGGATGTCAAACTTGTGATCATCCCGCGGCTGTTCAAACTGCAATGTGTCATCGATCCACACTGCGATTCGCGACTCTTCGACTCGCACGCGAGCCTTGTACCACTGATTGTTTTTGAAGTCACGGTACATCGTGGTGTCGTTGTCCGAAGCGTCACGGTCATCGATGCTGCTAATTCCCATCGTGCCGCCACCCCAGCCGCCCATCACCAAACTTGCGCGTCCTTTCTCGCCGACTGGAAATGTCAGAGCACAGAAAAAATCGAACCCATCGACTCGCCGGCCTTCCATTTCGATCTCGTAATTGTCACGAACCACGTCGCCGGCCCAGCGCACGCCCGTGATCGGGTCGCCGTAGTCCAAGCTGATTTTCTTCTTCCCGATTTCGATTTCGCCATCACCACCGAACTGGCACTTTTCCCACTGGCCTGTCAAATCGGTCCACTGCAGCTTCTTGGCAGATTTAGCTTTGGCTGACGAGTCGTCTGTGGCCTTGTTTTCGGAAGCCTTGTCCTTTGTAGCTTTATCTTCCGAAGCCCTATCTTCCGAAGCCTGGGGCTTTGGTTTCGCCGTTTGCGTGGCTACATCGTCTGCAGTCGCGGATCCGACGGGAAGCAAAACGCTGGCACAGAGGACCAACACCGTCAACAGAACTAGGAGTGGCTTGATGGTCACTAAAACACCTTTAAAAATGACAGTCGGGAGCGGTCGATTGTAAAACAGGTTGCGTCGAGACGGAAATGATTGGCAAGATAACGCAAGGTAAACTGGTTTTCTACAACCGCACCAACCAGCCGATGGCAGCTTGGCGCGGTTTCCGTCGAAAACTGCTGGCGAACGGTGCGAAGGTACTGCGGCGAATACGGCCGATCAAAAAGTAATTCGCCGTGCAGGATGCACCGAGAAAAACCAATTGCGAACTTAAATCAATTTGGCACGTCGCAGGTTAGCATTTGGCAACCTCTGCCAACACCAACCCTTCAGACACGATTGTAGACCTTCACCGATGCCGTCGATCCGGAAAATGACGATTTTTGGTGTCCGTGTTGTCTTGATCGTGCTGGTCGTCTACTGGTTGACGATTTTCGCCGGCACACACTTGGCCCACCCGCCCGAGATAAGCTCCACGATCAATGACAAAGTCAAACACTTCGTCGCTTACTTGGGACTGACCGTGCTACTTAGCGCGGTGTTGGATTTGCCCGCACGAAAACGCTGGTGGATCATCGTCATCGCAATCGTCGCCACGTACGGAATCGTCGACGAATTGACTCAGCAACTGGTCCCAGGCCGCGTCGCCGATGTCAAAGACTATGTCGCGGATCTAGTCGGGATGATCGTTGGCCTTGGACTGTACGTCACCGCAACAAAACTCTTCCCTGCCAAAAGTGACATCGCCAAAAGTGACATCGCCAAAAGTGACATCCCCGACCGATAGTTAGAATCGGTTTATTGATCGCTCTGCGTCGTCTGGACCACGTCTGCCAGTGAACGGTAACGCTGATACAGGCTGGCATACGCGTCCGATCGCTCGGTTCGTGGAGCAATGAATTCGCTCTTTTGCTGTGCATCGTTTGCCATCGCAGTTGCGGCTTCCTTGACATTGGCAAAACCGGTCACTTCGCTGCCCGCAGCCAGCATGCCCAAGACTGCCGCGCCAACCGCCGGGCCTTGCGTGGACGGATGAATTTCGATCGTTTCGCCAAGCACATCCGCGTAGACTTCCACGAATGCCCGGTTGTGATGCGGCAGGCCTCCGGTCGCAACGAAACGATTGATCGGCACACCGCCCTGACGTAGAAGTTCGACAATCCAGCGCAATCCAAACGCGGACGCTTCCATCAGCGCCAAGTACAAATGCTCCGGCCCGTGTTCGAGTCCCAACCCAGTAAACGCGCCGCGAACGTTTCCGTCCATCAGCGGAGTTCGGCATCCGTTCATCCAGTCCAGACAAGAAACACCTTCGGCTCCTGGCGGCAACTGCAAAGCCGATTCGGCCACGGCATCAAACGAATCTAGGTTCAACAAACGCAGCAACCAAGCAAACGCGTCGCCAACCGCTGCTTGTCCCGTTTCGTAACCAAACAGTTCTGGCAGAATCCCGCCCTGGACCACTCCGGCGACGCCCGGCACATCAGCAAACTCAGTCGCGTTAAGCATGTGGCAACTGCTGGTGCCCATCACCATCACCAGCGTCCCCGGTTCGGCCGCCCCGACACCTGGAACCGCAGAATGAGCATCGATGATGGCCGTTGCAACCGGCGTGTTCACCGCCAAACCAAACTGATCCGCCATCGACTTACAAAGGCCGCCGGCCGATTCGCCCGGCGCACGCATCACGCCCGGCAGTCGGTTGTCGACGGCTTCGGCAAGTTGCGAATGCACGGCCTGAAAATACGCTTGCGATGGATAACCTTCGCTGGCCGACCACATCGCTTTGTAACCAGCCTGACAACTGGAGCGAGTCAGATCGTTGGCTTCACACGCCACCAGACGCCAAACGAACCAATCGCCGGCTTCCAACCAAACCTCTGCGGCCGCTGCCACGTCCGGCGCCAGTTCGATCGTCTCTAACATTTTCGGAAAAAACCACTCCAACCCGATCGTGCCGCCGTACCGACCAAGGAAACTCTCGTTTCGCTGCCGCGCGATGGAGTTCATTCGTTCAGTTTGGTCGATCGCTCCGTGGTGTTTCCAAAGTTTAGGCCACGCCAGCGGTGTTTGACGAAACTGCTGGACTTCGCAAAGAGGTGTTCCGTCGATGGTCGTCGGAAGCATTGTGCAACTGGTAAAGTCGACGCCGATGCCGACCACGGAATCTGCCGATAAGTGGGCGGCTTTCATTGCTTGCCGAGTCGCTTGTGCGGCCGATTCGATCCAATCACCGGGGCACTGCAATGCAAAACGCGGTGGCAACGGATCCGATCCACCTGGCAGGGATTGCAGAATCTGTCCGTGCTTGTATTGGCAACTCGCGACGCCCCGCTGTTGACCGGTTCGATCGACCAAAATGGCACGCACCGATTCGGTGCCAAAATCTAATCCCAGCGAAACCACAGACGACATACTTCACCAATCGATTGAAACAAATGCAAAAAGGGAACCGGATCTCTGGCCAACGTTATAGCAACCACGAATGCGTCGGATGTTGGCCCTTGTGCACGTCTAAAGTTTGATGCGTTACACTACGTAACCCTTTCAAAGACATTCCTACCTTACAACCTAGTTCCGGATTGCCCCCATGGCCGATTCTGCTTCGGGTCAAATTGACCACGTTCTGACTGAAGATCGACTGTTTCCACCGCCCGCCGAGTTTACGCAAAAGGCGGTCTTCTCGACCGAAGAACAGTATCTGGAGACGTATGCACGGGCCCGAGACGATCGCGACGAATTCTGGAAAGCCGAAGCTCAGGAACATCTGCACTGGTTTGAACCGTTCAATGAAGTCTGCAAATGGGACGCGCCCAACGTCGAGTGGTTTGTCGGTGGCAAAACAAACGCCAGCTACAACTGCCTGGATCGGCACGTCGAAGCTGGCCGCGGAGATCGCACCGCCATCATCTTCGAAGGCGAACCCGGTGACACTCGCACTCTGACCTACTCCGAACTTTTGACCGAAGTTTGCAAGTGCGCCGAAGGCCTTCAGTCGTTGGGTATTACGCAAGGCGACGTGGTCAGCGTCTACATGCCAATGACGCCCGAGTTGGCGATTCTCATGTTGGCGTGTGCCCGAATCGGTGCGATCCACAGCGTGATCTTTGCCGGATTTAGTGCCGAATCCATTGCCGATCGCAACAATGACGCCAGTGCAAAGTTGATGGTTACCGCGGACGGTCTGTATCGCCGTGGAAAAGTACTGCCACTGAAAGAAACCGTTGATCAGGCGCTCGCAAAGTCAACGACGATCGAAAAGTGCTTGGTGCTCAAGCGTGTCGGCCAAGACAATGTGTCCATGACCGAGGGCCGAGACGTTTGGTGGCACGATGTTGTCGATACACAAGACGGCAAATTGCCGGCCGTGCCGCTCGATAGCGAGACCAGTCTGTTCATCCTGTACACGTCTGGCAGCACCGGCAAACCCAAAGGCATTTTGCACACGACCGCCGGCTACAACTTGTGGGCCAAGCGAACGTTTGAGTGGGTGTTCGATCATCGCGAAGACGACGTCTATTGGTGCACCGCCGACTGTGGCTGGATCACGGGCCACAGCTACGTCGTCTACGGTCCCTTGTCAGCAGGTGCGACGTGCTTGATGTACGAAGGCGCGCCGAATCATCCGGCCGAAGACCGTTTCTGGGACTTGGTGGAGAAGTACAAGGTCACGATCATGTACACCGCGCCGACCGCCGTGCGTGCCTTTATCAAATGGGGCGACGAACACGTCGACAAACACGACCTGTCCAGTTTGCGATTGCTGGGCAGCGTGGGCGAAGGAATCAATCCGGAAGCCTGGATGTGGTACCACGAAAAGATTGGCAACAGCAAATGCCCCATCGTCGATACGTGGTGGCAGACCGAAACCGGCGGCATCATGATGAGTCCGCTGCCGGGAATCACTGCCACAAAACCAGGCTCCTGTTGCAAACCGCTGCCCGGTGTGATTCCCGAGATTTTGGACGAAACGGGTCGGCCCGTTGATCCCAGCAGCGGCGGCATGCTGTGCATTGGACAACCGTGGCCGGGCATGTTGCGAGGAATCTACGGCGATCAAGAACGATACGTTCAGCAATACTGGTCCACCGTGCCTGGCAAGTACTTAACAGGCGATAATGCTCGGCAAGACAGCGATGGCTATTACTGGATCATGGGTCGCATCGACGATGTGATCAATGTTTCCGGGCACCGATTGAGCACGATCGAAGTCGAGAGCGCGTTGGTCAGCCACGAAGCCGTTTGCGAAGCAGCCGTCGTGGGTCGACCGCACGATCTCAAGGGACAAGCGATCTCTGCGTTCGTGACGATTCGCGACCGTGAACCCGACGAAGAACTTCGCCAGGAACTTCGCATGCACGTTCGCAAACAAATTGGCGCGTTGGCTCAACCCGACGACGTGCGTTTTGCTGCCACTTTGCCAAAAACCAGGAGCGGCAAGATCATGCGGCGACTGTTACGCGACATTGCCGCGGGAAAAGAAGTCGCCGGCGACACTTCGACGCTGGAAGATTTCACCGTGTTGGCAAAACTAAAAGAAGAAGACTGAGCCGACGCTACGCAACTTGCCTGCGGTTTGGCAGATAGCGCTGAAGCACTGATTCGGGATAGCCGTCGTAAAAACGGCGAATCCAATGCCGTCCCGACCATTGCTTCAGGTGTCGTTCCCAACCTTGCCGTTGCAAAAAGCGATCCGTGATGGTGCTGTTGCTGATATGCGCCACGATCGCGGTCGCGCTGCGGATACGTGCGATTTCATTTAAAACGTGAATGGCACCCAAAAAGGTTTTGTAGCCAGCACGTTCGCCTGCGCGAATGTAGTCCAACGTCAAAAACTGTGGCATGCCGATCGGCTGGTGGTAATCCAACCAGCAAATGTTGTCGTTCATTCGGCCGTACTTCGCTTGCCACCACACTTGGGCCATCGAAACCGAACCGCAGATCAACCGGTGTTTAACTTCCACCAGAGCGCCATCCTGCATCACGATCCGACCACATCGCCAGCGACGGATTTGCTCCGCACCCGAGATGGGATCGTCAACGCTGGCAAAACTGATCATGGCTCGGCAATGGCCTGCGCTAAAGCGTGGAAAGTTGTGTTGAGAACGACCACCAAGGTGTTCTTTCAAACGTACCACGTGGTTAAAACACATTGGTTTGTGCCAATCAAACTGACAGACTGTTTGCTTTTCACGATCGCTGATACCGTCACGGTCGCTACAAACGGAAACTAGGATGACCGAAATCACAGCTGACGAATCCAAGGACAAAGCAGCAGCGTCGGTGTCGCCACCAAACAGGATCGTGTCCCTGGCCAAAACGGTGCTGCGAATCGGCCTGTTGGCCTACGCAATCGTGATCATTTTGATGGTCACTTTCGAATCCAGACTGGTTTACCCCGGTGCCTACATGGACGTACCGCAGCGAACCGAATCCGGAGTGATCGAAGTGCATTACAGTTCTAGCGACGGAACGCCGCTCAAGGGTTATCTGTACGAAGCTCCAGCCGATGAATCTGACGGCAATCGTCCGACGGTGTTGTATTTTCATGGCAACGGAATTACCGCCGCCTACGAAAGCACCTTCATTGCAAACTTGGGCCGCCAACTTGGGGCAAACGTGATGGCCGCTGAATACCGCGGCTTTGATTCTTTGGAAGGTTCGCCGCACGAATCAGGCGTCATTGCCGACGCCATGGCTGCACGTGATTTTCTGTGTGACCGCTACAACATCGAACCCGACACACTGACCTTGTACGGACAAAGTCTCGGTGGCGGATGTGCGGTTGCTGTCGCGGCCGACAGCGGTGCGGGACTGCTTGTCTTGGACCGAACGTTTGATCGCATGGTCGACGTGGCTGCCGACCGCTATTGGTTCATTCCGGTAGGATTGCTGATGCAGAACCGATACGATTCGATCGAGCGCGTACAGCACTACGCAGGTCCGTTGATTCAAGTCCACGGCACAACCGATCGGCTAATTCCGATTCACCACGGACGTCGCTTGCACGACTCTGCGCCCAGTCAACGAAAAAAACTGTTTGAAGTAGCCGGCATGGGCCACAACGATGCCATGCCACCCTCGGCCCGTGATGCGTTGATTGATCAAATCAAGGCGTGGATCGACTGAAGCGGCCGCGAACATGATGACCATTTAGCAGCAACCGAAGCCCCGCTATTTGGCAAGTTCGTACATCAATATCGCAGCAGCAACGGAAGCGTTCAGGCTGTCCACCTGATTTGACATGGGGATTTTTACTCGGTCCGACACCGCAGCCTGCACGATCGGTTCGATGCCTTTTGCTTCGTTGCCAATGATCAGTATCATCGGTCGATCGTCTCGTTGAAAATCCGTAATCATCTGAGAGGGATCGGCTAGGGTACTGGCAATCGTTCGCACACCTCGCTGCTGCAACACTGTCAGTTCGGTTCCCGGATCGGTCATCCGAAAGTAACGGTGTTTCAAAGCGGTCGCCATGCTGACGCGAATCACCCTGCGGCTAAGCGGATCGATCGTGCCGGGTCCGAGGAACACATTGTGCACGCCCAACGCGGCAGCGCTGCGAAGGATGCTTCCCAGGTTCTCTTGTTCGCTCATCCCGAGCAGGCAAAGCGACAATCGCCCCAGCAGTGAAACGTTGTGTTGTTCGCCAAACGCAGAAATGTCACGACGTTTTCCGCAAGCGATTACGCCGCGGTGAAAGTCGAACCCAACGACCTGGCTGATCAATTCAGACGCCATGGTGTACACAGGCGTATCAGAATTCAGTTGATCTAAAAAAGCTTCCTCGCGTCCTTGTTGCACCAACACGGACTGCAGTTCGTAGTCGCTAGCGATCAATCGCTCCACCACCAAACGGCCTTCTGCGATAAAGGTTCCTGCCTGAACCGCGGCCTGCCCGGATCCCGCTCGCGATCGGCGAAGATCGACGTAAGAAGCGACGCGAGGATCGCGGGGATCAACTATTTGGATCGGGCGCATAAAAAAAGCCTCGCGACAGACTGCGAACGATTTCCAATATGGGGCAAAGAGAGAAAACGTTTTTGTGCAGTCTATCGTAAGGCTTTCAACGTCCAACCTCACCGGGGCATGGTGGGGTTCGACGCGGGTGCCAAGAAGTAGATTGGGGCCAATCACTCCAAGACCGCGAGATGACTTGTGGGGACGCGTCAATCTCGCGTTTACGAAAGTGAATCTTTGTTACTGAAGTCTGCCATGCTTTGACCGACGCGCGGGTTTTCCCTCATCCGTTTCACCTGAGAAGTCGGTTCGACTGCCGTTGATGCAGGTTGCAACGACTTCGCCGCCATGTGGGGGCTACGATGTTCGCCGTAACGTCGCTTGCGTAAGCAGGGGGGCGAAATAGAATGGGCCCCGCAAATCGGAAGCACACTGCTGCCGTCCAATTCCGGCCTCGCGTGCCTGGCTGATTACCAGCACTTGCGATCAGCGCATAAAAAACGGCGAGTCTGCACGCCCAAGTGCAGCCTCACCGTTCTTTATTTAAAACCACGAAAAGTAGATTTCTTGCGGCCGCCGCAATCCCACACCACAGCGACTTTCTGAAATCCCCGATTCGAACACTTGAGCGTCGAGTCAACCACTCGATTGACCCTCGCCGGTAAAGTTAGGGATCGACCGATTGCAGCAGTCTCTCGGGTCCTAAGTTTCGTTTGGTCCGGATTGCATCGATATGAGGACATCGCATGCCGAATGTAACAGTCGGTCCGGTGGGGCAGACTTTGACGACTACAGGCGACTAGGCAGTTGATTCGTCAAAGCAATCGCGCACAATAAAGAACTGACCTACCAACGCACAATGATTACTCTCCGTGCTCCATGGGGAATGGTCCCACACGCAATTCAAGGCAACTCCAATGTCCGTAGTACTTTATAGGTTCGCGCGAACCATTTTCGTAGTCATCCTGCTGACGCTTGTTTTCAGCATGAGTGCCATCGCGGACTCTCCGCAAGGAAAATGGAAGGGACGCTGGCTCAGCGACGGCAGCGGCCACAACGGAACGCTTGGTGCACACATTCGACCAACCGGTCCGACCAGTTATCGGGCGGTTTTCTACGGACGCTTTGCTGTCGTCGTTCCATTTATCTACCGTGCAAATTTGCAGCAGGTTCCAGGCACGTGCGATTGCTATACGTCGACGCGAAAACTCCCGCTGCTGGGCGAGTAAAGAATGACGGCAAACGTTTCTGCCAATCGGTTTTACGCAAAATTTCAAGGCAAGAAAGATCAAGGAACCTTTGATCTTTCGCGTTGAATGACTCAAGCCGAATGCGACAGCGATCAGTGGACCCCAGTCTAAGACACCAGTCGTAAAACACGACGCGACAAGAGTCCCGCGGTTTTCGAACGTTGACCTACAAGGTCGATCCTTTCAGGACACGCAATTCCTGGCCGACTCGCAAAATCAACCGCCCGTCGGCGTACGCTGGCGTGGCTCCCACCGGACCACCTAAATCAAACTGGCTAATTCGTTCAAATTTGGTCGCAGCCTTCAGGACGGTTGCCTCGCCTTCCAAACTGATTAGCAAAAGTTTGTTGCCAACGATCACCGGCGACGCACCAAAGTTTCCACCGATGCGTTGAAACCATTTCGTTTCGCCCGTTATCGCATCTATGCAAGACGCGATTCCTTTGTCATCCACCATGTACAAGTGGTTGTCTTTGACGGCAGGCGTGGGCACGTAAGGCGCACCTTTTGCGATTCGGTAAACTTCGACCGGTTTTTCTTGTGCCGACTTGGGGATGCGGACGCCAACCAACTGGTTTCCGCCTCCGCCACTGCCGCAGGAACCGATTGCGATATCGCCAACAATCAGCGGCGTGCTGCAACAGCGTTTGTCGAACACTTCCAAGTTCCACAGCAACGCACCAGATTTGATGTCTAAACCAAATAGCCCGTTGCCCGTATTGGCGTCTATAACCTGCTTGTCGCCGCTCGAAGCCGTGTAAATAGCGGGGACGCCGTAACAACTACGCTTGGTATTGAGCGGTTGCTCCCAAATCGTTGCCCCGCTGGTGCGATGGACAGCGATCATCCGGCTTCGGCCCGCTGTCTGTCCCGGTTTCAGCTGCTCGGATTGCTGCGAATTAAACAGCAGCACCATGTCGCCAGCGATCCGCGGCGAAGTTCCAAACCCATGCTGGCTTTGCCACGAACCGAAGTCCCGCGACCAGATTTCATTGCCCTCGTGATCAAAGCACTTCAGAAAAGTGTGGGAACTGTCGCACCAACAGACAAAGACCTGTGAATCGTCCGCTGCTGGCGTGCTGGAGGCAAACGTGTTGCGTCGATGCAGGTGATGCTCTGGTTGGTCAAATGCTTTGCTCCATAATCGTTTGCCGCTGGCCAAATCAAACGCCTGTAACGAAATCTTGTCTTGATCCGGATTGGATGCCATCAAGAAAACCCTGCCGTTTGCCACCACCGGTGACCCGACATCGCGCGATTCAAACTTGTAACACCAAGCGTAGTCGCCGTCGCCCCATTGGTCCGGGATCTGTCCGTCCGCGACCAATCCAGCTCCATCAATCCCGTGGAAGCGGTTCCATGATCCGGATTCTGCTTGTGCGACTTGAGAAAAAACGAAACAGAGAACAAAGGCTCCGAACAAGCATGTCCGGTGATGTTTGCAAACGGTCATTGGCAGATGGAAAGTGAGGTGGTTGCTTGATTGCTAAGGCGTGCCGCAGTCCGGCACTCGTTTCACCGGCATTGTAAAGCATCCATCGGAGCTGTGCGATCAACTGTTTGCGTCAAATTGCACGACTTACGGATTCATCCGGGAGATGCGATCCGTTGGTGTGACGAACCCTTGACTGCTCCCCATGCCCGCAAGTCACAAAAAAAGCCGATGTTCCTGGGCAGGAACATCGGCTCATTGAACTCAAATCGTTGCGATGCCAGCCGAAAAATGCGGCCGACATGGGCGATCAAACTTAACGTCCAAAGTTGGTTGGAACGCTATTGTTTGGGTAGACGATCGACGATCCCGATGAAGTGCTTCGTGTCGTTGTGTTACGGCTTGAAGTGCTTCGTGGAGCCGAAGTCGATGCCGTCGAGCGGCTGCTGCTGGCTTTGCTGCTGGTTCTAGCAGTCGATGAAGTCGACGCTTTGTTGTCCGACAGAACCCAACGCTTGCCATTAAGGCCGTTGTGCGAATTCCAAGTCAAACCTGGAACGAACAAGATCGATTCGACGTTTTGTCCATTGATGGCAGCGGTGCCCCAAGAAGTTTCGATCGTGACCAATTTCAGATCGGTTGCACCGGTGATCGAGTCACCGTTGAGCATGACGACGGTGGTGGTTGCGTTTTCAGCCGATGCAAAGCGGATACCAGCAACTTCCGACAACGGAATGTTGGCCGAGCCGAATGAAGTTCGCATCTCAAGTGCAGTGGAGTCCATCAGGGTGCCGGACAACTTGGTTGATCCGATCAGATCGGCCGTGATGCTCAGAGGACGTACTTTGGCGACAGCTTTGGCAACAGGCTTGGCGGCTGCTGTGTCTTTCTTGTCGTCAGCCGTTGCGGGCAAAACGAAAGAAGTGGTGGCGGCCAAAGCGATAGCGGCAATCGCGCCGCGGAACGAGAAAACAGCTTTCATCAGTTGAATCTCCAAATGTGATTCGAGGTATTGTGCGTTGAGTTGGGACTCAGGGGGGTCGGAAATTTCAAAACGCGGTTGCGATTCGACCGATGGATCCGACACTAGTTCACGATTCGATCTTGTCTTGAAATTGCCAAGACAAATGACTGTAAAAGACTCACCCGCCGACGCAAATCCAGCCTGACCGATACAACCCGTTCCTGGCGGGGCTGGCGCAGTGCCTGAAACGCCAAAATCCCCTCAGCGCAAAAAAAAACCGCCATCATTTGTTTCCAAATCATGGCGGTCCCAACTCAACAGCGGGTTGCACTGTCGTGACTGTTGGCGGCGACCGGAGTCGCCGCTTCGCTACCTACTAGTTACATCCACAAGGTGAACCAACCACGGCTCCACATCCGCCACAGGCTGATGAGATCGTTGCAGTTGGAGCGATCGAACCGCCACAACCACATCCGCCACCGGAGATCACACCAGTGCTAGCACCGGAGCTGATGATCTGGCCACCCATTAGGTCACCTGAGAGAACACCACCCATTGAAGGTGCAACCGATGCACCCAGTGATGTCGAACCGCCCGTACAAGGCGAAGCCGTCTCAGCAACCACTCGTGGCACCATTTTGCACACTTGAACTTTACGCTCTTCGGTGACAGTGTATGGCACTTCCACGGTGTACTCTTCCACCTGATCTTCAGCAACTCGCTCGTAGCGAGTCGTTTGATAAGGCTCTTGGATGTACTCAGGAACATTGTACGTGTAGCTAACTTGCTTCGTACGTGGTTCAGTCGAGTAGCTGATGTGAGGAATCGTTTCGGTACGAGTCTTCGTCGTGTACGTCAATTCCTTACGCATACGTGTGCGAGGTTCTTCGTTGTACTTTACAACTTTTCGCATACGAGTTCGTGGTTCGTCGACGTAGACGACTGTCTTCTTAGTACCACTGCGTTGCTCAGCTCGGTACACCAATCGCGTACATTCGTACGGTACTTGGGTCGTTTGCTGTTCAAACACGGTGTACATCATGACTTGATCACGTTGTTCGCTGCTGGTAACCGAAACTTGTTCGCTGCGAACATTCGGTACCCAAACCTTCTGTGTCATCGTCGTTGTTCCACAACCAGCTCCGCCGGCCATAGCAACGTCGCCACCGCAACCGCCAGCAGCTGGGCCACATCCGCCCGATCCACAGCCAACCGATGAAGCACATCCGCCACAATTGCTTGATCCACATCCGCCGCAAGTTGCGACACATCCGCCGCAGTTGCTTGAACCGCAACCACCACAAGATGATCCGCGGTTGCAACCTAGCAAGCGTCCAAACAAGCCAACGCGGCCCGATGAAGCACCGTAGGAAACGTTAGCTGGAGCACATCCGCCGTAGCTGACAGCTTGGACAGGAGCCGCTGCTGGGACTTCGACGACGCGATCTTCCCAGTGGCCAAAGTCTTTCGTCACTGTCTGCATTTTTGTCGTTGGAACACAGACCTGAACGGTGCGTGTTTTTGTGACAGGCACAGCGTTAGTAACCGAATGCATTCGCTGTTCGCTAACTGCGTGGGGAACGTTCACGGTGTAAGTAAACGCTTCGTCTTGCAGCTTGGCCACCTTCACGGTGTACTGCTCAGGAACGTCAACCAATTGAGGAACGCGAACCATGTACTGCTCAGGAACTTCGTTCCAGACAGGAACGGTTTCCGTCAGCGTTACCGTGTTTTCCGATTTGACGGGAACCAAGACGGAGTAACTAACCGTTTTGGAATCTGTCTTCGGAACTTGGATGACTTTGCTGCGATACTTGGTCTCTGTGATCGGCACCGAACGATAAGTCGTCTTGGTGCGATAACGTGTTTCGGTTCGTGTCTTTTGAACACAAACAGCTTGTGATTCCGTCACGTACTTTGGTTCCATGACGACTTTGTACATCGTCACAGGTTCACAAAGAGTTTCGGCGCTCATGAATTCACCGCCTTCGCTTGGTCCGGCACTGACGATTTCACCGCCAAATACCATTCCACTTGCGTCGGCGCTTCCGAGCGAAGCACCGGTTACGACGTCGCCGCCACAACCATTGGCGACCGTCGCTCCACCGCATCCGTTTGCGATCATAGCTCCGCCGCATCCAGCGGAAACGGTCATCGGTGCACTTGCACACGGATCACTACATCCGCCACAGGGTGCACAATTGCCGGCCCAACTAAGTGTGGCCGTTGTCAGCAGAGCGGCTGACGCGCCTAAAAATGTTGCAACCCACTTCACGGTTGGGTTCCTCCGAACTCGGGGAAAGGAATGGAAAACTGTTTCGCGGCTTCCACTTCTCCGTGCGTTGCCAAAGCAACGTCCGTTCAGACGGTGAGCCACATCCCCCGAGCGGCTTGCATTCGACGATAGATGCAAAAACGAAACATACAATCATCAGTCCGCGGAAAAATCATAAATTCCTCATAACACGTCTTCTTACCGCGGTCGCCTCAAAATGACTTTCCCGCGCACTTTTCTCGCGATTTGCGTATCAAATCGACACAATCCGTACGACCGTCTAGCGCCGGGTCAAATTGCAACGACTTCGCAATCTGTAGTAATTCAAACCCGGACCTCGCTGATTAGCCTTGCGGCAGCCAGCTTCCCTTGAAGCCGTTTCAGCGACGCAAAGCATTGAAACGCGATCTTCGGGAGTCTGTTTCCAACTGATGCACCGGACCGGGTCTTCCTTGATCTTGTCCCACTTAATGCCCCCGCGGGCTCCCCCGACTGTCGTCTCGTTCTTACTGACTGACGCAAGGAAAGACCACTCGTGAAAACCAGCCCATCGTTTCGCTTTCGTTCGTTCTGCCCCACGATCCCTGGCAACCGATCTCTCAGCCGATCACTTCGCCAAATGATCCTGGCATCCGTCATCGCCGCGACAGCCATGCAGTCTGACGCCAAGGCCGATGCACCGTACGCTGAACCGGTGGTTGCTCGAGTCGAGATGAAGTTGACTGATGGCGAAGATTTTGTTGACGTGATCGAACCGGGCGATCTGCTAACGGTGATCGAAGAACGCGAAAAAGACTACGTCGTCGTCACTCACGACGGAACCAAAGGCGCGGTCAGCAAAGTCAACGCGGTGCGCATCGCCGAATCCGGCGACGTCTACAGCGAACTGATCACACGCAACCCCAAGGAAGGCCGCTTGTACACTCTTCGCGCGTCCTCTTTCTGGGCACTCGGAAAAGCCGAAGAAGCGTTGGCGGATTTCGACAAAGCTATTGAACTGGGCTATGACGAACCGCACGCATACACCAGCCGCGGTCTTTTTCACGCAGCGATGGGCAAGCACGAAGCCGCGATCAAGGACTACAACAAGGCTATCGTAAAAGATCCTGACGACGCGGCTCCCTACATCAACCGCGCGGCGGTCTACATGCAAAAAGGCAGCTTTGCGTCGGCTGCGGACGATTACACCACGGCGTTAGAATCCAACAAGGGCGATGCGGGGTTGCTGCACCAACGAGCCATTGCATGGAAGTCCGCGGGAGAACTTGAAAAGGCATTGGCTGACTTTGATTCGATCGTCGCCAAGAACAAACGCGACATCACGGCTGTAATGGGTCGCGGCTACATCAAATTTCAACAGGGCAATCACAGCGAAGCAATCAAAGACTTTGCCGCTGCCATTGAACTGAATCCCAAAGACGCCGTGGCCCGCAACAACCGTGGCTACAACCGCTTTCAAGTGGGCGAATTCGCTGGTGCACTGGAGGACTACGACGCTGCAATCAAGTTGGCTCCCAAGTACGCTCTAGCACTTCAGAACCGTGCTTGGCTGCTGGCAACGGTCGATGATTCGGAACTGCGTGATCCAGTAAAAGCCGTCGACTCCGCACGTATCGCTTGCGAACTGTCGAATTTCCAAAATGTAGGCGACGTATCCGCCTTGGCTGCTTCGCTGGCGGCTGCCGGAAAATTTGAAGACGCCTTGGGCTGGCAAGAAAAAGTCGTCGAAATGGTCGCGGAGGACTACAAGGAATTCGCCCAGAAGACGCTGGAGCGTTACGAAGCCGAAAAGACATTCGCATCGGACCCTGATAAAGCGAACGAAGAAGAACGCTTGGAAGCCGAAAAGGAAGCGAAAGCCAAGCAAGCGAGAAAGGCCGCCAATAAAGAGGCTGACGAAAAGGCGTAGTGCCACGTCCTCCGACATGCCACGTTGTCCAGATAGCGTCGCCGGAGAGCAACGTCGCCCGGAAAGGGCAGAACCATCGAAAGGGCAACACGTCGGCTAGCCGGCGTGTTGTCTAGCCGAAAAGTTCGTCGATGCGTCCAGTCGAATCACCGTGCTTGGGCACATTGACACCGATTCCATGCAAGACGCTGAGCCACAGATTGCAAAGCGGCGTCCGCGCGTCGTCCATCACCAAATGCTGGCCTTGCTTGAATCCAGCACCACCGCCCGCGATCAGGGTGGGGCAGTTCGTCAGAGTATGGACACTGCTCAGATTGGTTCCCATCGTCAGCGCCGCGTTGTCAAACAGACTGGTACCGTCGGACTCTTTTGACGCTTTGAGTTTGTCAATGAATTCGGCCAGCAATTTGGCGTGTCCGGTGTCACGATTCTGCGAAACCGTGCGGCGTTCACCCTCGCTGTAGTGACTCATGCTATGCGCCGTCATGGTCGCGCCCTGGCTCTGAATCATCGAATTGACCGGCATGCGGTAAGTAAACACTCGAGATGCGTCGACTTGCATCGCAGCAACCATCAAGTCGTACATCATTCGGATCTCTTGAACACCGGCCAGCGACTCGGCGGGTTCGCGAACAGGGCTGGTAGGCTTTTTCTTTTCGACGTCCAACCAAGCCTCTTCTTTGGATAGCCTGACTTCGATTTCGCGGATCGATTGGACGTACTCCGTCAACTTGTCTTTGTCGTCCTTGCCGATCTTTCGATACACCGACTTTGCATTTTCGGTCACCGTGTCAAGCACGCTGCGTTGTTTGTCCAGCGCTGCTTTCCGTTCTGCCAGCGGTGTATCGTCATCGGAAAACAATCGGTGAAAGACAGCCACAGGCGTGTCTAAACCGGCGACTGGTTTTCCAAATCGATTCCAAGCCAGGGAAGAACCGGGACCGTGACCATCCGATCCAGCATCGCGGCCACATAGCTGCAGGGAAGTGAATCGAGTCCTCTCACCCAGAACTTCCGCGGCCACTTGGTCGACCGAAACACTATTGTGAAAACTTTGCCCGGGGACTTCGTAGCGATTCGCTCCGGTCAACCAAAACGTGCTCCCGCTGTGACCGTCGGCACTGTAGCGGTGCATTAGGTTTTGGATGATCGAAATGTCTTTTTGGTGCCGCGTCAGTGGCTTTAGCAGGTCGGGCAACTGGTAGTTTTGGCCGACAGTGTTTCTATCCGGGTACCATCGGTCCGCAGTCACGCCAAATCCCATGCCCAAAAACACGACGCGTTTGGGTGACTTCGTCGGCGCCGCCGCGGATGCAAAACGCTTGTGCCCCAGCGATTCCAAGAACGGCAACGAAATAAGCGCCCCTGTGCCACGCAGAACAGCACGGCGGTTTGTTTTGAAGGACATATTCATATTCTTTCGCGAGAAGCCACAGGCTTCGAGATCATCTGGATTGGAAGGCACGCGACTGAATCAGTGCGTGAATGAACGGATTGACTTGGTAGTGATGCTTTTTTGCATGGGACAGGATTTGATCAGCCAACGCTTGGTCGCTGAATCCGTAGGGTCGGCCGAGTCCGTACGCGATGAGCGATTCAGTGAATCCGCGAGCAAAATCGTCTTCATGCGCTGCGACTGCTTTGCGAAGACCAAAGAAATCACCGAACGCTTGACCGCCCGGCAGCGTTCCACTGGCATCGATGTCAAACGATTTCGTTTTCGCCGGTCTGCCATAGAATCGTTTCCCGATCGACAAAACCTCTTTCTCTCGCCACAAACCGTCGGCCGCGAAATTCTCCAAACCGTATCCAATCGGATCGATCTTGCGATGACACTGGGCACACTGAGGTTGTTCTTGGTGAGCCTTTTGCAACTCCCTAGCTGAGAGCACTTGGCCCGCCAGTCGACTGAGCTGAGGCACGTTGGGTGGCGCGGGTGCGGGCGGATCGTTCAGCAGATGCCGCAACACCCAGGCACCTCGTTCGACCGGAGAGGAACGCAGGCCGTCGGAGCCCATCGCCATGACCGCGGCGGTTCCCAGCAATCCGCCACGCGGCATGCCAGCCGGCACTGGAACTTTGCGAAACCCGTGTCCGTCGACGCCGGGGATCCCATAATAGCCGGCCATGACGTCATTGATCACCACAAAATCTGAGTCCAACAACGCTCCCAAAGGCTGGTCGTGATTTGCGATGTGAGCAAAGGTTTGAAAAATCTCTTCGCGAGCATTTTCACGAGCCGCATTGTCAAATGTGGGAAAGTCCACGCCAGAGAACTGGAACATCCCCAAACGTTCCATGCCAAGCCATTGATGCACGAATCCATGAACAAACCGCTGGTGACGCTCGTCTGACAGCAAGCGGTCTGTTTGTGCCGCAAGGACCGCTGGATCACGCAATTTGCCGTCGCGAGCGACGCGCATCAGTTCATCATCCGGCGAACTGCTCCATAAGAAATACGACAGCCGGACAGCCGTCTCGGTATCGCGAAGCTGTTGGGATACGCCCTCGTTTTCGGTTTCGACCAAATACAAAAACTCAGGCGATGTCAGGATAATCGCTAGCGGCGAAACCAAGGATTCAGCCAGCGAGTCGCCCGCTTCGCGACGGGATTGGTAGTGGGCGAACAGTCGTTTCAGAAAGCCAGGTTCGGGCGGCGTTCCGCGAAACGCTTTGGCAGCGAACCGCCGCAGGACTTCGGTGGCATAACGATCGTCATTCCAGTCGCCGGGGCGATCAAACAAAATATTTGCGGCGGCCTCGGCGGGAGCATTGGCGACTATCGGCCCTTCGACTTCGGCCCAGTCAATCCAGACTCCCGGTTTCGTGCCCATTCCATTTTCCCTCTGATGAATGGTCCACAAATTCTTGTCGCCGCGATCTTGGTGAGAACGCTGATGCAGCCAAAGTTGTTCCTTGGAACCGGGGAGATGTTCAAACTGCAATTCGATCACCTGAGGATCATCCAATGTGCCGGTGACTTTTCGCCAACCACGATACTTTCGATCTGATCCGATGCCCGAAGACAACTCGACATAATGAAATCGTTCGTCGGCGTCAGGATAGTGTGCCGCGCGAAAGCGGACCGTGTATTTCCCTGGGGCGCGTTCATTGAGCACCGGCAATTTGACGCGTGTCATTCCGCCAGCTTTGATCGTCATGATCAAAGTCGATCCCGTCTTCGTCTCGGGTCGTGCTAAATACTCTTCCAGTTGCGGGCCCCATTGTTTGTATTGCTGCAGTTTCTTTTTGGCCTGATAACGATCCAAAAAGCCGAACTCCGAAGGTGGCTTGTCCGTCTGCGCGTTCCACTGGGTTGCACGTTCAAATTCGTCTTTGATCCCATCCAGGTACTTTTGATAATGGGCCGATTGCTGCTCCTCCGGATCGACACGGCGTGTTGCCAACTGGGGCGGTTGCCGAGGCAGCAAGCACAGACGCAGCGTTTTGGTCGCCGCGGCTAGATAGTTTTCGAGCTGATCGCTGGAAAAGAAAAGCGAAGCACCTTGAGTATCAAATCCCGCCCCCACCTGATCGTCGGGTAGCGACATCGTATCCGGGCGCACACCGAGCAACGCTTCGACCGTGTTAGCATACTCACGCCGATTAAGGCGACGCAGCGGGATGACTCCGCCGGAATCGCCCAGGATCTTTCGGGCCAATACCATCTGGCCGGTCAGGTCTTCTAAGAATGCGGCCTTGTCGGCATCGGACAACGGCTCGGAATCCTCCGGAGGCATTTCGCCGGAGTTGATCGCGTTGAGCACTTTTTGCCAAAGCTCTGCATTTTCGACACTCGCACTGATCTCGTACGAGATCGTCTCCAAATCGACGCCGGCTTCTTCGCTCCCGCTGTCGTGACAATCAAAGCAATGTTTCTTGAGCAACACTTGATGGACGCGGGGCATCTCCGCTTTGCCAGGAGTCGCTGCACGCATGGGCATCGCCAACGGGATTGCGAGCATCCATGCCGCGACGAAAAAAGGTGAAAACCGCTTCATGTTCGACAGGCAAGTTGCTAGATGATTCAGTGGATGACCAGGTCTGCGAATGCCTGCCCAGATGTCTTAGTCTACTTGGTAAAGCAGCAATTGGGGCGAAGGCCGTTTCCATCGTTAATCATATCGGAGTGCCGAACCGGGGTAGGCGACACTTTGGTGACTGAACGGCTTTGCGTTGTTCGCAAGTTCAGTGCCCGCCATTTTCTATCGCAACGTTTGATCGCTGACACTCCGACAAAGCATCAATCGGACCGAAAGAGTGACCTGCGATGACAAAAGGCCGCGTGCTCTTTGCCGATGGGGGCCACCAAGATAAATTTGGGGTTCCACTGCGAGTCGTTTAGCTTCTTCGCAAACTCACTGTCGCGACATGACCGGCAGCCCCGCCGACGTAAAATTTTCTGGAGCAGATCCAAGTGAAACGATTCAAAGGACTATGGCGTGATACTTGGTGGCTGTGGGCGTTTTTCGCAGTAATGGTCTTGGGCATTTCCGCGATGATCTCGTGGTTCTTTTTGTTCGTGTGGCTCACGCTGCCCGTCAGTTTTTTTTACTTCGCGTTTATCCGTTACGACGAAGAGGGAAACGAGAAACCCGAGGCCTGATCCGCGAAACGCGGTTGAGCCGGAACCGGATCACGTTCAACCTGCCAACCAGCCAACTTGCAAAACTAGTCCCCTGCTTGAATCAGTGGCCTGCGACCAGAGATTCAAACGCGTTGCTACAAACTCGCTTTGGCATAGGACCCCAGCACATCCAAACGCTGCGTCATGCCACCGAGCGTCTGGATCGCTTTTGCCGCCAAGCTCTCGGTTTGATGTCCGGCAAATTCGACAAAGAACAAGTACTCGCTTGGGCTATCGGGAGCGGGAAACGATTCGATCCACGTCAGGTTCAGCTCGCATTCTTTGAAGACGTTCATCACGTCGGCCAACGCGCCGGGGGCGTGCGGGATCTGGAACAACAAAGAAGTCTTGTCGTTACTTGTCGGAGGCATATCGTCGCGGCCGAGCACGGCAAAACGCGTCACGTTGTTCGGATTGTCTTCGATATTGGAATGGAGCACGTCGAGCGAATATTCCTGCCCGGCCGGCAAACTGGCCACCGCGGCGACACCATGCTTCTCAGCAGCCAATTTTGCAGCGGCGGTGGTGCTACTGATTTCGTGCAGCGTCGCGTCGGGCAAGTGCTTGGCCAGCCATTCACGACACTGCGACAGAGCTTGCGGTTTGCTGTGTACTTCGGTGATCTCGCTCAGCGGCGTTCGTGACAACAAATTGTGGTGGATCGGCAAAAGCACTTCGCCACAAACGTGCATTTTTTGCCGCACAAACATACCCAACGTATCAACGATTCGTCCGTCGGTGCTGTTTTCGATCGGAACAATGCCTAACTCCGCGTGCCCACGCGACACCGCGTCAAAAACCGCTGGGATCGACGCTACCGGTGTGAATTCAACTCCTTCGCCACAATACTTCATCGTCGCCAGGTGACTGTAGCTGTGAACCGGCCCCAAGAACGCGACGCGAACATTGTTGATTTTTCGCAGGCAGTAACTGGAAACGTGGCGCAGCAGTTCCGTTGTGCCGGCATCTTCGGTCAGGGACGCGATTTCTTTCGCGGCAGATGCGACGCGCTGCGAAATCGATGCATCTTTCACATCATGCAACGCTTGCACAAACGTCTGTCGCTTGGACAGCAATTCGATGAACTGTTGATCGACCTGGTTGATGGAGGCTTGGATCGCTTCGGCGTCAGACATGAACTCACTCGAAAAGGTTGAAGGCGACACGAGCCAAACAAAGTAGCTTTGATGCCGTTTGCGATGTAGCCCGATTCAGTCACGGTCGTCCAGTTTGCAAATCTTCGCCCCAACTCGCCGCCAAAATTCCTGCTGATTGACACAGCCGATCCTGCTGAGCCGAACCTGTTGAGCAAGCCGCACGTCCGAATCGTCACCTTTCTCGGCCCATCACAACACTTGCGCGGCCCGGCATCTTCCGTCGCCACGTATCCGGGCCAATCGGAATCTGACCCGACCAGCCAATACTCCCGGACTGACAGCGGCCGGCGGATACGTTGCCTCCCAAGCTGATCGCGGTGAGCGATTCTGCGCGCTTGTCTGCTGTCATTTTGGCAAACGCAAATATCCCAGATTTGGACGACTTGGGGGCGACTGTCAAAAACGACGTCAACTTAGGGGCAAAAGGACCGCGGTTAGGTACCCGTTTTCCGTAAATTGCCGGCCCATTGAGTGACTGTGTCTAAAAAGTTTGCGTTTTGACACCACGACTGGCACGGACTTTGCCTTACCACCATGGCAACGCGATCTGCCTGACGAAATGGGCGAAACAACGCGTTCAACGAAATACACGACCGGGCCAGCGAAAGATCGCAAACGGCCCATTTTAACACGCAGCTAACTTCAGCGCCCTCCAAGGCGCAAGTACCGATCGTAGGAGAAACACGATGGCTCAAGGCGAAAAAATCATTGGCATCGACCTCGGCACGACCAACAGCGTCGTCGCAGTGATGGAAGGCAGCGAGCCAAAAGTGATCCCTAACCCCGAAGGCAACCGGCTGACCCCGAGTGTCGTCGCGTTCACGGACAAAGAGGAAGCGATTGTCGGCGAACCTGCTCGACGCCAAGCGGTCACCAACCCGCAACGCACGGTGTACTCGGCCAAGCGTTTCATGGGACGGCGTCACAGCGAAGTCGAATCCGAAGAAAAAATGGTGCCCTACGGCGTCACCGGTGGTGCTGGCGAGTACGTCAAAATCAAAGTGGGCGATAGCGAATACACGCCACAAGAAATTTCGGCCAAAGTGCTTCGCAAGCTGAAGGAATCCGCCGAGTCGTACTTGGGACACAAAGTCAACAAGGCCGTCATCACGGTTCCGGCTTACTTCAACGACGCCCAACGACAAGCCACAAAAGACGCTGGCCAGATTGCCGGCTTGGAAGTCGCTCGAATCATCAACGAACCGACCGCAGCTGCCTTGGCGTACGGATTGGACAAAAAGGCTGACGAAAAGATCATCGTCTTTGACTTGGGCGGTGGTACGTTTGACGTTTCAGTTTTGGAAGTCGCCGATGCAGGCGACGAAGAAGGCGAAAGCCGCGTGTTTCAAGTCATCAGTACCTCGGGTGACACACACCTGGGTGGTGACGACTTTGACGCTGCACTGATCAACTTCGTCGCGGACGAGTTCAAAAAAGAAAACGCGATCGACCTGCGAAACGATCCCATGGCGTTGCAGCGATTGCAGGAAGCTTGCGAAAAAGCCAAGAAAGAACTCAGCACGCTGCCTGAAACTGACTTGAACCTACCGTTCATCACAATGGACGCGTCGGGCCCCAAACACTTGACCATGAAAATCACTCGGTCGACGTTTGAAGGGTTGATTGACGCTCTGGTGGAACGTTGTCGTGGACCGGTCATGCAGGCGTTGAAAGATGCCGGCATGAGCCCCAGCGACATCGACGAAATCGTCTTGGTCGGTGGTAGCACACGAGTTCCTAAAGTTCGCGAAGTGGTCAAAGGGATCTTTGGCAAAGAGCCACACCAGGGCGTGAACCCCGACGAAGTGGTCGCGGTCGGTGCTGCGATTCAAGGCAGTGTTTTGGCTGGCGAGCGAACCGATGTTCTGCTGCTGGACGTGACTCCACTGACGCTGGGAATCGAAACCGAAGGCGGCGTCATGACGGCGTTGGTCGAGCGGAACACAACGGTTCCAGTCGAAAAGAAGAACGTCTTTAGTACGGCCGCAGACAGCCAAACTGCTGTAACCGTCCGAGTTTTCCAAGGCGAACGCAAAATGGCGACGGGCAACCGATTGCTGGGCGAATTCAACTTGGAAGACATCCCTGCCCAACCACGTGGCGTGCCGCAAATCGAAGTCAAATTTGACATCGACCAAAACGGCATCCTGAGTGTTTCGGCAAAGGAGCTAAAGACTGGCAAAGAAGCTTCGGTGCAAATCAACGAAGCGGGCGGTCTGAGCGAAGACGAGATCGAACAAATGCGAAAAGACGCGGAAGCAAACGCGGACCAAGATCGCAAAATGTTTGAGCTGGCCGAAGCGAAGAACAAAGCCAATCAGCAAGTTCATCAACTGCAAAAGTTGATGACGGACAACGACGACAAGCTGAGCGACGATGACAAGGAACCAATGAACAAAGCGATCGAAAAAGTGAACGCTGCGTTGGGAACCGAAGAAGTCGAAGCGATCAAAACTGCCACCGACGAATTGGACGCTGCTTCGCAAGCCTTCAGCAAAGTCTTGTACGAAAAGACGGAAGCCGCGGGCGGAGCCGAAGCAGCCGCCGGTGGAGCTGCGGGAGCCGCCGCCGCTGATAGCGACGACGATGCGGTCGACGCCGATTTTGAAGTCAAAGAATAAGTCGCACTGAAGCAACGCAAATTCCGAAGCGGGTGCTTGCACCCGCTTTTTTTATGCACCTACCCAAACCATTTTGGCCGTGGGCGGTGCCACCAAGATCCCCTCACTCGCAGAACTGACAACGCGGGTGTCGCACCCTTAACGTCCATTTGCAACAAAGCAACCCGCACCCTCATCGGTTGGCGCAACGTTTGCAAAACAAAAGACAGACCACGGCCACTGCCAACGAATGGCAGGCGCGCGGCGACTCGCCAACACCTAGGAGAAACGAATCATGGCATTTCGATACGACAAACTGACGACCAAAGCACAGGCAGTCGTCGCGGAAGCTCAGGCTCAGGCGGCGTCGGCTACCAACCCCGAAATCGCCCCCCTGCACTTGCTCGCTGCGATGCTGCAGCAGACTGACGGCATCACCCGCCCTCTATTGGAAAAGATGGGCGTCGACATCGCTTCGCTTAGCGCCACGGTCAAAAGCGAAACCGAAAAACTTCCGTCGGTCTCCGGCGGACGCCAGCCAAGTGTTGCGCCCAAATTGCAACAAACGTTTGATGCAGCGGCCGAGGCGGCGACGTCTTTGAAAGATGAATTCGTTAGCACCGAACACCTGCTGCTGGGCGTCGCCAAGGTCGACAGCAAGGCGCACAACCTACTGAAACTTGCGGGTGTCAATGCGGACGATGTCCTGCAAGCGATGAGCGAAGTGCGCGGATCAGCGCGCGTGACCGACCAGAATGCCGAAGACACTTACCAGGCGCTGGAAAAATACGGCATCGATCTGACGCAATTGGCTGCTCAGGGAAAACTGGATCCCGTGATCGGTCGTGACAATGAGATCCGCCGTGTCATTCAGGTGCTTTCGCGCCGGACCAAAAACAATCCGGTTCTGATCGGGCAACCTGGAGTCGGCAAGACGGCCATTGCCGAAGGGTTGGCACTGCGAATTTTTGAAAACGACGTGCCGCAAAGTCTGAAAAACAAACGAGTCGTTTCCTTGGACATGGGTGCGTTGGTCGCTGGGGCAAAATTCCGTGGCGATTTCGAGGAGCGGCTGAAAGCGGTTTTACGCGAAGTCAAAGACGCCGATGGCCAAGTTGTGTTGTTCATCGACGAACTGCACTTGGTGGTCGGTGCTGGCAAAGCCGAAGGGTCCGCCGATGCTGCTAACTTACTCAAGCCCGAATTGGCTCGCGGTGCCCTGCGCTGTATCGGTGCCACGACCTTGGACGAGTATCGCCAACACATCGAAAAAGACGCCGCTCTGGAACGCCGTTTTCAGCCGGTCTTTGTTGGCGAGCCGAATGTCGAAGACACGGTTGCGATTCTGCGTGGTTTGAAATCTCGTTACGAATCGCATCACGGTGTCCGCATCACCGACAGTGCTCTGGTGGCAGCTGCCAATTTGTCGAATCGTTACATCGCAGACCGTTTCCTGCCGGACAAAGCGATCGACTTGGTGGACGAAGCCGCCAGCCGTTTGGCAATGGAAAAAGAAAGTGTTCCCGAGCCGATCGATCGAATTCAGCGTCGACTGCGTCAACTGGAATTGGCCCACCGCCAGCTTGCCGACGAGCAAGAGGAATCGGCGGTCGCCAAACGGACGGAAGTCGAAGAAGAAATGGAATCGCTCAATCACGAACTCGCCAGCCTGCGGGAACAGTGGGAAGCGGAAAAGATGGGCTTGGACGATGTGCAATCGATTCGTCAAGAAGCCGAGCAACTGGAGCATCGCTTTGCGTCGTTGGATTCGGATGCCAAGCAATTGCAACTGCGCGGCGAGAATCCTGAAAAGCTGTACCAAGAGATGCTGGAAGTGCGCGAACAGCAAAGCAAACTTCAAGCTCGCTTGGAAAGCCTTGAGGCCAATGAATCCAAAGAACCCGAGCTGGATGCAGACGCCCCCGAAAAACGCCGTCTCTTGCGTCGTGACGTAACCGATGAAGAAATCGCCGACGTCGTCAGCCTGTGGACGGGGGTTCCGGTGAGCCGCATGATGGAAACCGAACGCGCCAAATTGTTGGTGATGGAAGAACGATTGCACGGACGAGTGATCGGACAAGAAGAAGCTGTCGCAGCCGTATCCGATGCGGTTCGCCGTAGTCGAAGCGGTTTGCAAGATCCGAATCGGCCGATCGGTTCGTTCTTGTTCCTGGGCCCCACCGGCGTTGGTAAGACGGAACTGTGCAAGGCTCTGGCGCAAATCATGTTCGACGACGAAACGGCAATGGTTCGCATCGACATGAGCGAATTCATGGAACGCCACAGCGTCGCTCGGCTGATCGGTGCGCCTCCGGGATACGTGGGTTACGAAGACGGTGGCAAACTGACCGAAGCCGTTCGGCGGCGTCCTTACGCTGTTGTTCTGTTGGACGAAATGGAGAAAGCGCACCCTGACGTTTTCAACATCCTGCTACAAGTTTTAGATGACGGACGTCTGACCGACGGCCAAGGTCGCACGGTTGATTTTTCCAATACGGTCATCGTGATGACCAGTAACGCGGGTAGCCAAGTGATTCAAAAGATCACGGCCGAAGGCGGTAGCCAACAGGAAATGGAGGAAGCGGTTCAGGAAGCTCTCCGAGCCCGTTTTCTGCCGGAGTTCCTTAACCGTATCGATGACACTGTGATTTTCCATCCGCTTGGTCGAGAACAGATTCGCAAAATCGTGACGTTGCAGCTTGCTGGATTGTCGCAGCGGTTGGAAGCGAACGGGCTTGCGATCGAAGTGACCAATGCAGCAGTCGATCAGATTGCCGAAACGGGCTACGATCCACAGTACGGTGCGCGTCCGCTGAAACGAGTGATCCAGCGAGAGATCCAGAATCCGCTAGCGACATCGATACTGAAAAGTCAGTACCCCGAAGGATCGAAGATCATCGTGGACTATGACGGCGACGCGTATACGTTTCGCGTCTAAGCTGCGACGGTTTAGGCCAGCGTCAAATGCGACGTGCGGCTCTGCTTGACCGCAGATCGGGATAATGGTTTCGCTTCGGGCGCAAGTCCGAAGCGGCTTCACTGATCAGCCTCCGGGACTAGTCTGTTTTTGTCAAAACGGTACATTCTTCGTGCGAATGCGCACATTCTGACAGCCGATTTTGTCTACTCGTCCGCGGGGTTACCAGCGTCCCTACTGTGGCATCGGCGTCGACAATTGCGTGTTCAACGCTACTTGGCAATGAACTAGACGCACCGAACTAGACGCACCACTAGACGCACCGCATTCGACAATCGATCAATATGAAGACTGACAGCACAGACGATCTCCGACGCGAAATCGGGTATCTGGGGACCATTCTTGGCGACACGATTCGCGATATCGCGGGTGAAGAATCCTATGAGATCGTGGAACAACTTCGTCGTTCCGCCTGGGATCGTCGCGTCGGACGCGATCGAGCGGACGAGGACATCAAGCAAGCGATCGCTAATCTGGACGATCGGCAGATGCGCGTCGTGATCCGCGCCTTCACGATCTTTTTGGACCTAGCCAATCTGGTCGAAGATCGCCGGCGAGTCCAAATCTTGCAGCACCGCGCCGAAGCGTCGTATCCAGGCCCGCGCGGCGAATCGATTCGGGGTGCCATTTCCAGCTTAAAGGAATCCGGTAAGTCACCGGAGGAAGTCCAAGCGTTGATCGATCAGCTGCACGTTGATTTGGTTTTCACGGCTCACCCGACCGATGCCAAACGCCGGTCCGTTCGCAGCAAACTGACAAAGATTCGCCAACTGATGCAGACCGTCGGCGAAGATTCGTCGCAACAGGTTCGTGATCGTGCGGAACGAAAGATTCGCGCCGAAATTGCCAAACTTTGGCAGACAGACTTCATCCGACCGTGGCGACCATCGGTCATGCAAGAAGTCAGCCGGGGACTGTCGATCAAACCGGTGTTGTGGGATGAAGTGCCGCGAATCTCTGATGAACTTCAGCGTGGTGTCAAAGAAAACTATGGCGACGCCGTCCACGCAGAACGTTCTTGCGTGACTTTTGGTTCTTGGATCGGGGGCGACCGCGACGGACACCCTGGCGTGACTGCCGATGTGACCGAAGAAACGTTTCGATGGCTACGACGTGAAGCCGTCCAGTTTCATTTGCGTGCCTGCGATAGCCTTTACGATTCGCTAAGCATTTCAGATCGCCAAGTTGATTTTGATGGAAGTCTAATACGAGCGATCGATGCGGCAGTCCAACAGTGGCCCGAACTTCAACCGCGTTTGGATTTGCTGCCGCCCGGCGAAATTTGCCGCCGATCACTGGTGGTGATTCGGTGGAAACTCGAAAACACACTGGCCGGTATCAGCGACGAAAGTGCTTACGGTTCAGCCTGCGGATTGGCCGCAGACGTGCAGGCTCTTGTCGATTCGGTCCGTCAATTGCCCGGTAAAGAACATCACGCTGCGGAACTGGATGCTTGGCAAACACAGATCGAAGCGTTCGGTTTACATTTGGCTAGATTGGACATTCGACAGAACGCTTCGGTCTACCGTTCAGTCGTCGACGAAATCTTGAAATCCTGCGGACTGTGCGATTCGCCTGAAACGCTGGATGAAGCGACGCGTTGCAAGGTTTTGTCCGAATCCATCGGAGCCACGTCGTTGTCCATCAATCTGGACACTGCGTCCGAAATGGTCGGGGAAACCGTGGCGTTATTTCAGCTGCTGCACGAGATCGCCGCGACATCGTCCATGGCCGCGATTGGAACGCACGTGATCAGCATGACCAGTGCGCCAAGTGACGCGTTGACAGTCCTTTGGCTCTGGGAGTTAACGGGGCCGAAGGATAATTTTTCGGCGGCCGTGCAAGGCAAATCAAAACCGACTCTGCCGATTGTCCCGCTGCTAGAAACGATCGAGGACCTCAAGCACGGCCCCGATATTCTGCGAGGCATGCTACAGATTGATTCGTACCGCGAAAACGTCAGGCGTCTGGGCGATCGTCAGATGATCATGCTGGGCTACAGCGACAGCACCAAAGACGGCGGCTATCTGGCCGCGTGCTGGTCGCTCCATCAAGCTCAGCAGGCCTTGGTCGCGGTGGCAAAAGAGTTTAACATCGACCTAACCTTCTTCCACGGACGCGGCGGTTCGCTTGGCCGCGGCGGCGGACCGGCGGCTCGCAGTATCTTGTCGCTCCCGCGTGGCACTTTCAACGGACACCTGCGACTGACCGAACAAGGCGAAGTTTTGGCGGATCGCTACGACGATCCAGCAATCGCGCATCGGCATTTAGAACAAGTGGTTTGGTCGTCTCTATTGGCTGCGGGTGATCCTCAGCAAACCGATTCGCAGCAGTTCTACGACACCATGCAAACGATCTCGGAAGTATCGTTTAAGAAGTACCGTGAGTTGTTGGAGCAAGCTGGTTTCGTTGATTTCTTCCGTACGGTGACGCCGATTTCAGAGATCGAACAACTGCCAATCGGTTCGCGTCCGTCACGCCGCAAACCCGATGGCGGCCTGTCGGATCTGCGTGCGATTCCGTGGGTGTTTTCGTGGACTCAGTCACGTTGTCTGCTGCCTGCCTGGTATGGGATCGGAGCCGCACTGGGTTCCATGGTTGATGATCCAGCAATGCTTTCGCAGTTGCGGGCCATGTACACCCAGTGGCCCTTTTTCCGAGCGTTGGTCGATAACGCCGAATTAGCGTTGGCGAAATCTGATTTGGAAATCGCTGGCGAATACGCATCGTTGGCTTCGCGTGATCCAGCGCACGACACGATCAGCGACATGATCGAATCGGAATTCAAGCAATCCACGCGAGTCGTGTTGGCGATGACTGAACAAGAAGCTCTCTTGGATGGCACGCCTTGGTTGAAGGAATCGATTCGAGTGCGCAATCGATTCATCGACCCGTTGAATTTAATCCAAGTCGAATTGCTGCGGCGTCGTCAAAACAAAAACGCCGATTCGCCCGACGAGCTACGTCACCTGACACGCCTTTCGATCAACGGAATCGCAGCGGGCATGCGCACGAGCGGTTAGAATCGCGCATCCGCAACGAACCACTGCGGGTGTTTTTTTTGCAGGCAGCGTTTGCCTGCCAGATCTCGCACGCTGAGGATGCTTTCGATTCAACATGGCGATCAATCCCTATCAACCGCCACCGGAAGTCGAAGTTGCGGCCATTGCCCCGGCGCCCGATCGGTTAGAAATCGCTGGCCGAATTCGTTTTTCGGGAGCACCGACGTCGAGTGACCTGAATCGGTTGTTGACCAAGTATGATCACGTGGGCGTGCCAACGCTGGCGATCGCCATGCTGCTGATCGCGCTCGTCTTACTCTTTGTGATGATCGTCGGTTCATTGGCGGGCCAACTGGTGGTTGCCGGACTATGCGGAATCGCACTTGTCGCGTGCTTGGTGTCGACCAAGCTCTATCGCCGCGCGATGTTTCGATTCGTCAATCCACTCTGGGACGCACCAGTCCAAGGCGAAATCAGTCCCGATGGAATCACGATCAAACGTGATCACGGCAGTTTCTTTTTGCACTGGAACTGTCTGGAAACCGTCGTGGTCCATCGAAACGTGGTGGGTCTGCTGACGCCCAATTCGATCGGCCAGAGCATGGTGATCTCCGAATCGATGATGGACAGCGATGCCGATCTTGCCGGACTGATACTAGCAGCGGAGACCGTCGCTCGAAAAGTTGTGACCGCTGGGTCGATGGCTCGTCGGCGACAGAACATCGCCGCACTGCTTCGCGATCCCGATCGCCAGCGATCAGTTCAAGTCCCCGGCAATGCAATTGCATTTTCGGGACCGGTGACCATGGCCGATCTGATTCAATTTGGCGGTGACTACCAAGGCAAAGTGTGGCGGCGAAAACGATCCACGCACGGATTGATCGCGATGACCCTGCTGGTACTCTTCGCAACGCTGATCGCGATCGGGTTAGCAACCTTCGCCGTCAACTTGATCGGGACCGCAGGACTTATCGTGTTGCCGCTTTTGTTTGTGATTGCCGTTGCGTGGCATCTTTCATGGTCACAGCCACGGCTTCGACCCGATGAATCACTTCAGCATTTACTCGGCTTCGCGGACGATTCGGGCGTCACGACGGATGCATTTGCGGTGGTCACAAAACTGCCTTGGTCGCATCTCCGGTGCACGGCAAAGACGGACGACCGAATAACGCTGCGACACACGCATTCGCGCCGCGTCGTCGCGCTTCAGCGGAACATGTTTTCAAGTGATCAAGAGTGGACTTCGATGGTCAACCTGGTTGAAAGGAAGTTGTCGATCTAGCCACCAATCAATCTGCCAATGATTCCGCTACTTGGTCGTGGGCTGGTCGTTCAAGCCTTGAACGACGCGGTGCTTTTCAGAGTCTCCCACCATGAAGCCGTTGACGAAGACCGCGATCCCATGCGGCCGTTTCAGCGTGGTGGTTTCTGCCGCAGCGGTTCCCCCCATCACCGTCACGATCTTGTTGGCCGCAAAATCAATCCGGCGGATAGCGTGATTCTCCGTATCGACGACTAGCAAGTTACCGTCGGGTTCGGCCGCGATGCCCTTCGGGCCGCTGAATGTGGCTTCGCGAGGGTCACCTCCATCACCGGTGTAGCCTTTCTTGCCGGTCCCAGCGACGTGATGCAGCGTGCCTTTTTCTCGGTCCAGCCTCCAAATGCTGTTTCCTTCACGCAGCGCGATCCAGATTGACTTTGCGTCGACAGCCAGCGAACGCGGCCCATACAGCGGCGAATCGGATGCGATCGATCCGTCGGTGGGTAGTTTTTTTTGCCCGTTACCGGCGATGGTTTTGACGATTCCCGTTTGAAGATCAATGCGTCGCAGACGATGGTTCTTTGTGTCTGCGACCAAGAGGCCGCCGTCATGGTCCAGCACCACACTGTGTGGCTGGTCAAACTGAACCTTGGTTCCCGAATCACCTTCCCCAGCAAATCCGGGAGCGCCATTGCCGGCAATCGTGGTCACGATATTCGACTGGCCATCGACGCGGCGGATGACATGATTGCGTGTGTCAGCGATGAACAAATTGCCGTCGTCGTCCACACGAACTTCATGCGGCCAGTTGAACGCTGCTTGGTCCGCTGGCCCACCGTCACCGTCATAGCCGAGGCGCCGCGCCCCTGCGATTCGAGAAATCTTTTGGCCGGTCAGGCTGGTTTTCCAAATGCATTGGTCGTCGACCGTCGTGATCCAAACATTGTCCCCGATGATCTCGACGCCAAAGGGATTGCCCAACGCCAATTTCAACCGATCGGCTACTTCAACCGGAGCGTCCGGAGTCGCGTGGACTTGATTGACGTCGACTCCATATCCCACACCAGCAAATCGAATTGCGCCGGAGTGGCTGCGACCGTCCGCGATGTCTTGCGCGACAACGGAGACAGGAAGAACAAGAACACAGAAACAAACCGCTAGTCGCTGGCTAAATGTCATACTCAGAAGATTCTCTCTCGTCAGGCAGCATTTGACTGGGGTACTCGGCTCGTGCCCGTACGGCCACGAACTCAGACACCGACTCAACCGCCAACTTGCTCAGTGCGGAATGACGTCGGCGATCAACGGTGCGGCTACTAAGCGACAGCTCTTGGCCGATCATCTTATTTGGTTTGCCCTGCGCAGCACAGTCCAGCACCGCGAGCTCTTCGGACGTCAGCTTTGCCATGCGTTTGCGAGCGTCGTTGACTCGTTTTCGTTCGACGCCAACTTGCTGACTCCGACGGATCGCCTTGCCGACTTCCACGGCCAGTTCGCCCATGTCAAACGGCTTCTCCAACAAAGAAACAGCACCGTCCTTCATCAGCCTGACAGCGACCGGAACCGTCGCATAAGCGGTCAAAACTATCAGCGACAAATCACTTCCCAGAATCTTCAACTCGCGTTGCAGCTGAACACCGTCCATCGTCGGCATTCGCAAATCACTCACCACACACCCCAATTCGCTGGGAGAAACCCGAGCCAACAGTTCCGATGGTTTTGCAAAGCCCCGAGGCGCATAGCCGTGCAGCCGAAGCGATTCGGTGATCGCGCTGAGCACCAACGGATCGTCATCGACAACATAAACCACCGATTCGCTGGCATCGGTCGGGCCGGTCTGCGCTTCAAGGGTGTTCAAAGGTCAATGATCCTGCGTTCAGGTTTTGTAAGCCGATTCTGTGTGCATCAAACTTCATTGTTCAGTCGCGTGCGAAAGGCAAACGCAAGTTCCCTGCTTCGATGCATCAGTGCAATGCGAGGCATCCGACTGGCTTGTTGCGTCTGACAGTTATGGTGACCGCTCTGGTAGCAATTGTACACGTAGCCATACGACCACGTCGAAAAAGCTCTAGGGATGGCCTCGCGAAGTCGCTACACGCCACCGCTGCGGCCGTCAGCCGAAACTGTATCGGCATTCCACGCACTCTACGATTACTTAACCCAGGATCTGCGACCGCAATCGAGTCAGCAGATCAATCGCGTGACTGATCTCTTGTTTCTGTCGAACGGGATCTTGGGGGATCTCTCGTTCGATCGTCAACGGCCCGGTGTATCCGATTTCGTGAAGCGTTTTCAAGTAAGCTTCGATATCAACCTGTCCTTCGCCCAGAGCGACTTCTGCGCCCCAAGTTTCGCCGGGTTTGTCGCTCCACGTCGCGTCCTTGCAGTGAATGCTGCGAACATGTTTTGCGACCGCACGCAACGCTTCGATCGGCTCGCCTGTTCCATAAAGAATCATGTTGGCGGGATCAAAATTGATCTTCAAATTGTCACGCTTGACTTCATCGATAAACGTCAACAAACCTTCGGCCGTTTCTTGCCCGGTTTCCAAATGCAAGTACTGCTCGTTGGCGGCACAGTGATCGCAAAGCTGTCGCGTCACATCGACGATGTCGCTGTACCCGTCGGCGTCAGGATGGTGAGGAATAAAACCCAGATGCAGCGCGACCGCGTCGCATCCAAGCCATTTGGAGAAGTCCGAAATTTGGAACATCTCTTCCAGCCGACTTTGGCGACTCGCAGCCGGCACCAATCCGATCGTTTCGACGACTGTCGGAATGTCCGCATAGCTCTCTCCGTCAAATCCACCGAAGACAGCCGTACACTGAACGTCCATTTTGCTCAACTGCGAAGCCAATTCGCCGGCCTGCTTTTCGTTGCGCTTGTCACCGTGAGGAGCATGCAGTTGGATCGTGGGAAGTCCAAGTTCCGAAATCACGTCCCACGCGACTCCCAGTCCAGCATCGACGGAAGCGAAGACACCGATCGGCCACTTGTCCATAACTTTATTCTCTCGCAGAAATATGAATTCATCGAAGGTCGCAGCAAGCAGCCTCGCTGTGGATGGGCTATTTTAGCCGCAATGAGGGCGCGTCGCTATCGTGGTGCAGACCGACTTGCTTTTCGGATCAGGCAATCTGTGCGCGTCCTCGGTATCATCCGAGCGTTGTACGAACCGTCCAATCGCTCGGTACTGTATCGCTTCGCGTAATACGTCGCCATTTGACGAACGGCCAGACGCTGCGTTCGTTCAACTTGCAGCGCCCGCAATTCAATTTGGTTTAGCCTAGATAGACAGGGGCAGAACCGTTTGTGTGCCACGACCCCAGCAAATAAATCACTCAGCAAATCAATCACTCAGCAGTACAAGGGAGCATTGGTCTTGAATCGTAACATTTCGACTCAGCGTAAAACCGCGTACTACATCGGCATGGGGATTACACTCGTCGGCGTCATGACCTTTTTATCCGTCTTTGTCACTTCCGCCCTGTCGTTTGGTGATTTCGACAATTTTCACGGGCGAGCACGCAACTCCATGATGCGGTCCATCGTTGGCATGATCCTGATCGTGGTGGGACAAGCCATCCGAATGGTCGGAGCGCGAGGTCTATCGGGGTCAGGCGTGATTTTGGATCCCCAGCGAGCACGCAAAGACTTGCATCCTTACACCAACGCGGTGGGTGGCATGATCCGTGACACCCTGGATGCCGTCCAGCACGATGATCGCTCCGATGGCAACAGCTCTGTCGATGAAGATCCTGACACACGAGGTTTCGCCGCCCATCAAGCAAACCCGGTCATCATGATCCGATGCAACCAGTGCCGAAAGATCAACGAAGAAACCGACAAGTTCTGTAGCGAATGCGGTGAATCGCTCCAGTGAATCGCCGCGCACTTTTCCCACGAATTCACTCCGTACGCATGAAACGTTGATCAAGCCGACCATCGCTTGCCAGGGTGGGTAGCCGACTCCCCACCGGGCGTTCTTGCTGGCTATAATCGGGAGCGATAATCCAGATCAGTTCTTTCTGCGGGGCACATGGTGACAGGTTCAGTTCGTATTTGGGTCGGCGTCGGCACTCTTTGTGCCTTGATCAATTGGGGCGGCGCCGGGCATCCGGCTTGCGCCGACATCGTCGTTTACACCTTGCCAGGAACCAACCTGCGGATCCCGCTCGAAGGCAAAGCGACGGTCAACACGGGCGGCACGGTTTCTTATCGGCACAAACGCGGCACGCTGCATTTTAGCACGCGCGATGTGCAGATCATCAAGACGCCATCGAAGTACGCCCGGTACAACATCCAAGCTCAAAAGGCTCGCAGCGGCGGCGACGTTGATTCGATGTTGGAACTGTCCAAGTGGTGCATTTCAAACGGCATGCTCAAAGAAGCCGACGCCGCACTCAGCAGCGCGTGGAAAGCAGACAGTTCCGACAAACGAGTGCAAACGCTAGGCATGCTGACCAAGTACCGTCGTGGCACGGTCCCATCGACGCCCAGCGCCGAACAGGAGATGGCAAAATTCCTGAACATGAAAGGGATGAAAGTCGCTCGTAGTCGCCACTACATTTTGATGCACGACACGTCCGATGAAATCAATCCGATCACTCGCAAGACCGCCGCGCAACATCGATTAGACCTACTGGAGAAAGTCTACGACAGTTTTTACATGAAATTTGCCCTCGATGGCTATCCATTGGCGATCCCCCGCCAGCCGATGCGTGTCGTACTGTTTGACGAACAAGCGAACTATTTGGTTTTTGTCGCTCGACTTTCGCCCGAGCTGAAGAACACCGCTGGATTTTATTCACCCAAAGATAACATCGCGATTTTCTATCGGCAAAAAAGTGACGAGGCCTTGGAAGGCCTGCAGCAGTTGAGCCAATCGCTCAAGACACTGCGTGATCAGGTCAAGCGAACACGCGTGGCGGGTGCTGGCGAGATCATCCGTTTTGCCAAGACGCTGGAGTTGTTGATCGATATTGTTGGCGAAAACCAAGAGATCGAAGTCGTGACGCACGAAGCGACGCATCAACTTGCCGCCAACAGCAAACTAATGCCGCGTGCTACGTTTAACATGCGTTGGGCTCACGAAGGCTTGGCGAGCTATTTCGAATCGCCCAAGGATGCCAGCTGGGCGGGTATCGGCGCCGTCAATGAACAGCGTCTGATGTGGTATCGATTGCTGGCCGCTGACACGGAACATTCCAACATCAAGTTCATCGTGACGGATCGCATTTTTGACTACGCGCAGTCCAACGGTGCTCAACTGGCAGCTTACGGCCAGTCCTGGGCGCTGACGCATTTTTTGATGGACCAACACATGCCTGAACTGATGAAGTTTTATCGTTTGATGGGTAAACAGCCCGAAGACCAAGCACGCACCGAGCAGTGGCGTGAGGACACGTATGCTTCATTTCAGGAAATCTTTGGCAACACGCAGACGCTGGAAGCTCAGTGGCGGGCCTACATGCGTTCGTTGAAAACCGACACCGCCAAACTTCGCGAGCAACTCTGACGTTTCATTTCTGACGTTTTATCGCCGCGTGTCCGCTACCCTTGCAACCGTGTAAAGAAAGTCCAGCCGATTATGTCGTGGTTTAAACAGCTCACTGGCATCGACGAAGAATCCCCCCCGCAAGTGCGTCGTGATCTTTCGGTCGATGGCGACTGCATCGTCTGTCCGGACGGCCGTCGAATCGCATGGGGTAGCCTTCACACACCGCAACTGGCGGAACTGCGGTCGGACGTGGCCGATTCAAAGCCGACAGCAGGACGGTCAACCCTTCGCGAAATCGTGGGCGATGCCCGGCAATTGCACCGCGATCCATCCAACGCAAACGCGATCTTTCAAGTCGCATCGCAGTTCAACTTGCTGGAAATGACCAGCCCCTCCGTGACGCCCGACCAAGGCGTTGGGATCTACGAAAATGATCCCACCCAAGGTCCTGCGTGCGCGATCGCTTGTGGGGCCGGTACAATCTATCGAAACTACTTTGCTCCCGTCCGCGGCAGTGACGGATTGGCCCTGGTTGGACAAACTGCCGACCATCAAATCGACTGCGCCGCTGAGCTCGGGAAAACGCTGGGGCAAGCCGGCCAAGCAGTCTGGTCGATGGAGAACGGATACTTGTTTCCGACCGACAGCGGACTGGACCACATCAACGCGCGACTACAATCGGCCAGCGCAACGCAGCGCGATGCGTTGCGATCGGAACTGCGAATTGGAATCCAAGCCAACGCGTCCGTCACTCTGCCGGGGGCTCAGCACCGCGTCTCGCAAGCGTACTGCTCCGCACTTCCCGTCGCCTACGGCCGGCAGCCTGCTGACGCCTGGGCGGACTTTGCGAAGTTGATCTTGGAGGCCGCTTACGAAGCCACCTTTTGTGCCAGTGTTCTGAACGCCGATCGAACAGGTTCCCGCAAAGTGTATTTGACTCTGTTGGGTGGAGGCGTTTTTGGCAATCGCGACGAATGGATCACTGCTGCGATCGCTCGAGCGTTTCGGAAATACCGCGACTGGAATTTAGACGTTGCCATCGTTTCGTATCGGCAGTCAAAGCCAGTCGTGGCAGAGCTCGTTTCAATGCTTTGAAAGACGCTCGCCAAGACCGAGTGAAATTGTCTTTGACATTCCAATCAGCAAACACCTGTAATCAATTTGACGCGACTCGTTGTCAAATTGGTGTCGATTGACTGGACTTGGGAAGTGACGCTAGATCGATCAATGCGGCCGTTCTGTTACGCATTTATCCCCAGTTTCACGGCGTTTGCACGGTGAACGGACGTTTGTTGTCGCCAAGGGAGGTTTTGGCACGGCCTTAGCCTTACAGAGACGCGATCCGCCTGAAAATGAGTTTGAGCGGACGCGATTCCTCCGACACAAAGATTGAGACTTAACGAACATGATTAGTATTTCAAAATGGCTTTTGGCACCTGCTCTGGCAACCTGTTTCTTGCTGGCCGGCGATTCCAATTCCGCAAATGCACAAGGCTTTAGTTTGTCCATCGGCAGCAGTTCCTGCGGTGGCTACGGTGGAGGCTATCGTTCAGCCCGACCGGTGTACCATGGCGGATATGGTCACAGCTCTCACTATCGGTCTAGCTACCGATCGAGCTATCGCCCCAGTTACACACCGACCTACCGTTCGCGTTTTCACGACACGAGTCACTACGATTACCATCCCACTGAGATTCGTCGCCACGGAAACCACTTTGACGTAGTACCTGGCCACTACGATCTGCATCGAACCGGCCACTGGCACCACTAAGTCCGACATCGATACGCGGCGCGGATTGCGAAGGCATCCACGCCGCTGATGGCATTTGATAGACTGTCATCCGGATTGCCTTCGCAGACGATACTCCGACACTGGCCGACGATGAGCCTACACGACGACGGTTTGACTCCGGAGGAAATGGTCAACAAAGGATTCTTGTTGACCTGGGTCAAGAGAGCGTGGACATCTCCGGCGCTCGCGAGCGTCGAGGAGTATTTCCACCCCGACTGCGTTGTTACAGGGATGGCTCCCGAGGTTTTGGAAGGCATCGCTCAAGTCCAGGCAGTTTACAACACGCTGCATTCGCGCGTCGAACACAAGCACGCGGAAGTTTCGTTTGCCTTTCTCAAAGGAGAACATTTTTCGATGGTCATGGAGTTGCAGGGTGTGCACCGCGAATCGGACGTCGAAGTAGTGATCGAAGTCGCCGTGTTCGGACGCATGAAGGACGGGCAGATTTTTCAGGTCCACAATGTCGTGGACTATTCGCACATGTACGCCAAACTGGGCATGCTGGACGTCGCCAAAATCCGCACGCTGTTTGGTTAAGCCCGCGAATCAATTCGCAAACTGCCGCGATGATTGGCAGAATGCGTTATCGCAATAGTTTGTTTCCCAAGCCACGCAATGTCGCGATCGATTCGGGATCACCGGCGCATTTCATGGGAACGTTGACGGCGATTTGCCGCGGAAATTTTCCTTGTGAACTGCTGTACGCCTTGTCGTAATACTGCAGAGCCAAATTCGCGAACATGGCGACATCGTTGTTGTCCAGCGCTTCCAGAGCCGCAGCCAACCGGAGTCCGCCTAATCGTTTGCGGATTCGACCGATGGCGGTAGCAAGTTCGTCGGCCGGTAAGTCGCCGTACTCTTGAACCAGAAACTGAACTCGCTGCTCACAGGGCACTTCGACAAACACCACCGGTGCCGCCATCATCTGGTCCCAGAACGGAGCCGGAATGTAGACACGTCCGATCGACCGGCTTTCGCCTTCAATCCAAATCGGCCGGTCGGGGTCCAAGTCTCGCCACTGATCGAACAAAAGATTTTCGAAGTGTTCCACAGTCGGCTGTGGGGGCAATCCGATTCCGCCAAAGACAGACCCGCGATGGCCAGCCAAGTCTTCTAAATCGATTACCTGTTCGCCCTCGTCGCGCAGCAGTTTCAGAAGATGCGTTTTACCCGATCCGCTTTGCCCACTCAGAATCACGATCCGTTTGGGCTCGGCAAATCCTGCATGAACTGCATGACGGTACGCTTTGTAACCGCCACGGATCAGCTGCGGACGGAATCCATGCTGCTGAAGTAAATCGGCAAACCCTTCACTTCGCATTCCCCCCCGCCAACAATGCACAAACAATTCGTCGTCGGGCACAATTGATCGGACAGCGTCGACCAATTGATCGACTTTGACGCCCGCTAACTGACGGCCCCGCGCGATCGCGGGCTCGGTTCCTACCTGCTTGTAGATCGTTCCGATCTCGGCACGTTCGGCATCGTCAAAAAGAGGCACGTTTTGAGCCGACGGGATGTGTCCTCGCGCAAATTCACCGGGCGAACGCACATCGACGATCGGCAATGAACGGGACTGAAGAAACGCCTCGGCGTCGACGACGATACTCATTAACGTTTCACTATCCAAACGGCCTGTAAGGAGGCTCTCGGCTGAAATTCTTACGCGATCCCCTGGCAACCGTCGACCAAGTGATCGAGGAGAAACAGAGTCTAGGTGAGTCCGGTGGCAGGGGACAGGGATGCAACGCGAATCAAGCAAATCGTCATTCTGCCAACGCAGGGGATACCCGGCAAAAGCGACTACTCCGCTAAATCGACTATCGTCTTGTCCTGCTGCCGGGTCAAACGATCGATGACGGGTTGCTGCAATTCACCGGCTGAATCAATCAACAGGGATGGATTGGGCGATACGTCTGAATGCTTCTTGGCCCAATAAGTCATCACATCATTGATGGCTTGGCGACGCTCCAAATCGCTGCTGGTAGAAGTCGTCGCCAGTCCTTCGAGCCCCGCGAACTCACGCAATACGTTGCGTGCGATCAACCGCACGGCTGGATAATCATCGTCCAGTCGCTGCGCCAAAAACGGCAGCAGCCAATCGCTTCCAGAAACGTCCTTGGCTGCCGACCATCCCATGCTCCAAGTCACTAACGCACGTTCCGCCGCGTCACCTTTCAGCGACCACAACAGCGATGCTGCGATCGTTCTTTGGTCCTCGGTAAACCGTGGCGATTCGATTCCGTACCACTGGTCCAGATGCGTGGCCGACCACTGCAACGTCTGGTCCAAGTGGCAAAGGTTGCACGCATTGGGTCGTTTGGCCGCCATGTCGACTGCAAGATTGGGGCTTGTAATCGTATGGTTGCGAACCGCCTTTAAAAGACCGTATGCGGAGTGCGGCATATGGCAGTTGTAGCAACTCGCTCCGCTGGAACCTGCGGCATGGTGCGTATGTTGTTCGCCGTACTGATCCGACTGATGGCACTGCAGACAAGCCTGATCGTCCAACGCGACAGGATTCAATTGATCGTTGGCCCATTCCGCTCGACTGCGCGGATCCGAACCCGACTGATGCATCTGGTGGCATGACAAACACGACATTTCACCACGGACATGGCACGCCGATGCCACCAGCGCGCTGTATTCACGCCCGGTCACACGAGTCACGCCGTCCGGATAAAAACTGCGCGGCAACAGATCATCTTTTGCGCCAGGCAATCCTTCCTTCTTGTTGAAGGCGCGAATCTTTTCGACATCACGCTGCCAGATGAGACGCGTGTCGGAAAGATCATCGCCAGCACGATAACCGTGCCCGTGTTCATTCAACTTTTGCAGGTCTTCGGTACGCATGTTGATCGAGTGGCATTGTCCACAAACCTGCGACGATCGTTCGTGCGAAAGCGAGGCAGGATTGACGATTGGATCGTCGACGTCGCCCAGCACATCGACATTGGTCTGCGATCGATTTCGCCACAACTGCACATGTTTCGCACCAGGCCCGTGGCACGCTTCACACGAAATCCCAAGCTCCGAAACTTGCGTGTCCCAGCCTTCTTGCCCACGCGGGCGTTCGCGGCGATTGGTCGCGTGGCAGGCGCTGCACTCCGCATTCCAACGACCGCGTTCGTCATCCGCAAAAGGAGCTTCTGGACGCAGGAACGCATGATTGCGGGGAACCCACTCTTGAGATTCCTTGATGTACACGATCGGCAGCAAATCGGTCATTCGCCCCAACCCGGTCGCAAACCAGTAAGCCTGCATGTGGTGCGAACCGGTCGTCATCACAATGGGCACATTCAATTTTGCCGAAGCCGCATTTCCAGTCTCGCTAATTTCGGCCCAAGACAGATCCTTGTGCTGTTGAAACCGAAACGTCGTTCCCTGCGCGGACACTTCGACGTCGTCCAACGGCGTCATCAACGCGTCCGGCGAAGCAACTTGAGTCATCGTGCGGTGGTACGAAGCTTGCCAAGACGCGTGGTTGTCCTGGTGGCAATCGATGCACGCATCCGAACCCACAAAGCCGCCCACCGGGACCTCGCTGGGGAAAGTCGAACTCATGTTTTCCAGCGTGGGCCATTGATCGGACGCGTCCGCCTGAGCCGGCAATCCCGCATTCCACGGAAGTATCGCAGCGGTCAATCCAATGACAACCAACGGAACCGCGACTGCCAAGCCGATGCTGCGACGGTTCCAATAGATCAGTCCGCCGCCAAAGATCCCCACCAAAGCGGCGAGCGAAAGTACCAACAGGTTGAGCGAATTATCCATTGGACCTATATTTGCGAAAAACTCGATGACATGCTTCGCCATCGTCTCAGGGAACATTGCTGATCGTGCCGTATCAAGTCGAACCGAAATCGACTCTCCCGTGCAAGGGCTAGCGGCTGGAAGGTCACTCCCGATCCAATTCACTCGGATCGAACCGCCGGCGCAGGCGGGCAGTTGGGAGATTCGTTTGGGCAATCCGCCCGGGAAAACGATCGGACGACTGCGCTAAGTTCAGCGGCCAACAGGGACTTCGGCGGAGACTTCGGCGGCCAACGGATCGCCCAATTGTATCATTTTAGCAATCAGTTTGGCATGCAGCCTTTCGATGTTCGATTGGATCGCTGAAGACTTTTCATCGATCAGATTCACTGACTCGTCGGGATCCGCGATCAAATCGAAAAACTCGTCGCGTCCTTCATTGTGAAAGTCACGCACCAGCTTGAACTTGGGCGTTCGGTAACACCGGAGCGTGGCTTGGGCATAGTGGATCATGGTGTACTGGGCAAAGAAATCTTGGTCCCAATCCGCGACTTCCTGCCCACGCAAGAGGGGATTCAAATCGCGACCAATCGCCAACGGCTTGGACGTTTGCGGAAGCGGCGTCTTGCCATTGCCAATCGCAACCAAGGTCGGAAACATATCCAGACTCGACGCGGTATCGTCGATGACCGTGCCGGGTCGCACCACGCCAGGCCAACGAATGATCATAGGGACCTTGAGCGACAGGTCATACAAATTAGGGCGGTACTTGTTGGAAATCACACGCGTGCCGTTGTGCGTCGGGCCTGGTGGCTTGCGTTTGGTTGCCCAAATGCCGTTTCCTTTGTGCCAAATTCCGTTGTGCCCCAGGTTGTACCCATGATCGGATGTAAAGACGACGACGGTTTCGCGGTTCTTTGGCAATCCATCAATCGCGTCGAGCAACCTTCCAAGATTGCGGTCCACCCCCGACGTGCTGGCCAAGTACTCGCGCATGTTTTTCTTTGTCTTCGCAACATCGAGACCATCGTAGGCAGGGATCGTGACCTCCTGGCCTTCGTAAGCGTCCCAGTCGGCTGGAGCAACCGGCAACCAAGCTCCGTGCGGCGCTCGGGTGTGTAAACACAACAGGAACGGCTGCGGATTCGTTCTGTTCTGCTGCAGATAACTAATCGCATCATCAAACAAGATGTCGGTGGTCAAACCGTCGAACTTGCTGACCACACCGTCTTTTTCCAACTCAGGATTCGACGGAGAAGTCCCACCTGACGGCAACCCCATAAAATAGTCAAATCCATGAGCCGTGGGATGCAACCGTTGATTACCTGGCAGCGTCCATTCGCCCAGATGCCATTTACCAACCAAAGCCGTCCGGTATCCCGCTGCTTTGAGCGCTTCGGCAAAGGTCACACTTTGATCGGGATCCAAAGCGACCTGCCGCTGCGGAGCAAAAAGCTTGTGCTTGGGATGCGTAATGAAATCCTCGATCCCAAAGTCGGTGGCATACCGGCCCGTCATCAACGAAGCACGCGCGGGACTGCAAACCGGTGTTGTGCAAAAAAAGTTGCGGAACATTACACCTTCGGCAGCCAAACGATCCATGTGCGGCGTATTGGCAGTCATCACACCGGAGTACTGGCCACTATCAACCGCCGTCCCCATGGCCCAAGGCGCCTGATCGTCCGTCAACACAAACAGGATGTTGGGCAGCGATTCGCTGGCCGAATCGGCGAGTGCTGTCGCAATCGTCGCTGACGCGATACTCAAGTGCATCGCGAGACAAACGAATGAAGAAAAAATACAAGGTCGCATCAAGAAGTCGCATATCCAAAAGCAAGTGAAGAACGGTGGCCGACTATTGTAGTACAAATCAGCCGGTCTCTTCGCATCCGCGACACGCCCGCTCCATTGTCGAATTGAATCTTCCTGCTTCCCCGCTGCGTGAGCAAAGTCGTTCGACGATCTTTGTCGTCGCTTGCTGCTCGACTCGCGAGATTGATTCGCGTTATTCTAAGCGGCACTGATCTCTTGTATTTCTCACCTGTGCTGGACCGTCGACGTGTCGTCTCAGAATCCCTTGTCGCAATCGTACGAGCCCAACGATCCGTTTCAAGCGAACGTTCAACGTTCGGGATCGAGCCAAACGGTCATGCTGGTCATTTTCTTTGGGTTTGCGTTTCTGTTCTGCGGCGGATTCGCGGGACTGGCATTTGTCGGGCTGCGTCAAATGGCAGGAAAACGCACGGAACTGGAACTTCCAGAACGCCGCGACGATTCGTTCGGTTCCGACGCCGCTTTGTTTAACCTGTCGCTTCAGACCCCAGATGACGGTTCCGACGACAATGCCGAGTTGCAGACGTTTGTTACCGCAGTACTGGACGATTCGCAGAACGGCATTGAAGTCCCTCTAAACATCGAACTGTTTATCGAAGCGATCGGAGAAAGTCGTTTTAATACGGAACCGCTCGGGATGCTGGATCGATTTACATTGCGAACTTGGCTGAAGGAGTTTGCGCCCGTTCCGACAGGAGCAGACGAACACTATCGAATCGTGAAAATGCGGCAGGGTTCGGATTCGAGTTTTGCGACAGTTGACATCTTGAGCTATTCCGATGAAAGCCAGGCGACGACGGTTCAATGGTTTTTGGCGAAAGACGGCGACAAATGGTCGGTTTACGATTGGCAGCATCTTGAATATGGATTCCGCACATCGGATCAGTACGCAGCTCATTTGCGCGGATCCGATGCGAAAACCGAAGCCTACAATGATGCATTGCAGCTAATCGAAGACGCTTATGCCGCTTGGGAAAACGACGAACCGGAATTAGCCCGCAGCACGCTGGGGCGAGTGACCACGATGCGACTGTTGCCGTGCGATAGAGCGAACTTGTTGATGGACGTTGCCTACTACCATATGAGTTTTGACGACTTCGGAGAAGCATTGCGAGTTCTGAAACTGGTGCCAAATCCTGAGAAACGCTGGGGTGTTTGGCCAAGCGTCGCGGTTTGTCATTACAGTCTGGGACAAAACGAAAAAGCGATGGTTGCGATCAGAAAAGCCGAACGCCAATCGCCCAACCATCCCAACGTCCATGCCGTCCTTTGCCATATCCATTCGGCGATGGGTGACCACGATCTCGCGGCTGATGCAGCGGTCAAAGCGTTGGCAGAAACGCCCAAGGATTCAGCGACGTTTTCGACCGTCGTGCAATACGCCAGACCCAAGGACTTGCCAAGTCTGATGCGAATCGCCGTCCGCGAGAATGACGAACGTCTCTGGCGGCAATTGCTCAATGGGTCCGTCTACAACCAGGAATGGACGACGGCATTGCTTTCGAATGTCGAACAAACGCAAGGGACACCAGTCGGTATCGAAGAGTATCTGGCAGGACATATCGCTTGGGCTTCCGAGGAATACGACTCGGCAGCAGAAGCCTACCTTTCGGCCAAACAGAGTGCCGACGAAGACTACTTGGTGGATCAAGCTGCACGCTGGCATTTGAATGCTCGTGTCGAAGGGGAAAGCTACCAACAACTATTCGCCGAAACGAGCAATGCCTCGCAGGTCATCCAAGAGCTGGTCGATCTGGCTTTTGACGACGAACTGTATTCGGACCCAGATGCATTGCTTGCTGCGGTCGAAGCAAATCCCCAAATCAACAAAATCCCGTGGGCCAAAGCATTGAAAGGCTGGTGCTGCTTTTCGTCCCAAGAGTTCTCTGCCGCCCAGAAAAACTTGGAATCTGCGTTGACTTGGATCAACGAACACAGCGAAGAAGTCGACGAACAGCAGTGGTATCTACCAACGATTGAGTACTACATCGCCGAGTGCCTGCTGAGCCAGAACCAGCCGTTGAAGACACTAGAGCGTTTTCCAAACAATGCACTGCGTCAGCGACAAATCGGCGACCATCTGCTGGACCTCTGGGACGGTGACCAAGTTCGCGAGTTCCTGATTGCGACGGAGAATCTAGAACCGAGCGAGATCAAGATTCAGCGGCATCGTTTGAAAGCCCAGCAGGGTTTCCTTTCGGGCGATATCAACGTGTGCGATCAACAACACACTGCTGCGATTGCACTGGCCAATGAATGGTACGACGAAGCGTATCGCTACCAAGTGCAAAATTTGGTTAAGCAACGAGCCAAGCAATTGGCGCGGGCACAACGATGGCGAAAACCCGTCGACACGGGCAACGAAGACGACCGCGATACTCACTTCCGATCGTTTGCATCTGAAAGTGCAATGCTAGTCGATCTGGCCAACCTGGAACGGTGCGAAAATGAAGCACGCGAACACCCTGACTTGGGTGACGACCTGCGAGCTCAGATCGCCTGGGATCACGGTAGTTGTCTGGAAGAACGCGGCGACCTGCGGGAAGCAACAAAATCGGTCGAACAATCCCTCCTGGGCGCCGCTGCCAGTGATACGTGGAGGACCGTCGTACGTAACGAAAAGCTAGTTGATCTCCACCTTCGATTGGGCAACCTGTCCAACGCAACGTCTCACGCGGACGCCGCGACCGACGACAGTGAACTGATTCCTGGCCGGGCGCTGATCGAACTCGGCAACGGTGAATTTGATCTTCTGCTCGCGCGACTTCGAGCAGTCCCCTCGGACACCGCCGCCGACTGGATCGCATCGGACCTGCAACAGGTTTTGATCAACCGTCTAAGCCATTCCGATCAACACGCCGCGTCCATCAACGCTTTGTCGCAGGAGTTTGCGTTCGCGGTGTCTTATCATCGACCGGCATCCTGGGGCGAACTCTATTATCCAGCCGGCGTCGCACTCAATCGCGAATTTCTGTCCGGCGTGCTGAACCGTGCATCCAGTGGCAAGTTTCGTGTTCAAGAGATTGACGCTGATCGGCTGGATGATTCTTCTTCCAAATTTATGATCGCTGTCGCATCAACCGGCGAAAGGGTCCTGTTTCGGATTCGCAGTCGAACATTCCAGACCCGACTGCTGCCTAAGCAACTTCATGACGCTTTTGATGCCAGTGTTCTGCAGCTTTCGATTTGCATTTTGGATGACCAAGCCAAGTCGACGCAGCGTCTGTTCCGCTTGGCCGAACTCGCCTCCGACAAGGCCATCGCGTTTCAACACAATCGTTCGCGGTATCTTTGGGAGGGAACCGATCTGCCCAACCAATTGCGTTGGCAGGATCGGATGCCCGTTTCTTCGCGAACCACGTTGGCAAATTTGGAAGAAGAAGAAGAAGAAGAAGAGGCCGAGAATGAAGAGAACCAGGAAGAAGAACGTCAGTCTTGGAACATTCAAAAGTGGCATGCCTATCTTCAAGACAATCCCAACCCACCGATCGTGCAGGTCCGGCAGCACGTGGGGCCAGTCAGCGAATTGATCCCAGTTAAGTTGATTTCGGCGGACGTCGATCAACACCGACTAGAGTGCACGGCGCAGTCGGACTCGTTAGTTTCGTCGACGATCCGAACCGGAATGAAGCTCAAATGCGCCTCGTCACAGTTACTGCCTCCGGCCGGCGAATAGACGAAATGCGATTGATGCCACTGGCGCGGGGAGCACGAAATATCAGTTCCTAGGTTCCGGCTATTTCTCGTGCCAGCTGTTCGCGAAAAATCTTACTGTTATGTCGGATGTCGGTCGGCAGCGGCGTATCGCGAATGATAATCTCGCTGATCCGCCGCGTCAGAGGATTGCGTGCGGCGAGATCGATCAATTCAGATTCCAAACCGTCAAGCTCCGCATCGGGGTAGGGTTCAATCAGGATGACGGGCGTCTGCTGCGGAGCCTGTCCGCGTGGCACCAGAGCTGAACGGTAGACCGATGGATGCGCGTTGAAGATCGCTTCGCAGGGGACGGTGAACAAAGTGCGATCGCCCACGGTGACGCGGTGTGCTTTGCGTCCGCAAAACCAAAAACGGTCTCGATCGTCCAAGTAGCCGACGTCGCCCATCCGATGCCACACTTGATCACCATCGACGACTTTGTGCATCGCATTCTGGTCTTCTCGAACGACATACTGCCGCGTCACCATCGGGCCCGTGACCATCAGTTCGCCGATCTTGCCCTGTGGCAGCTCGGTCGTTTCGCCGATATTGGGCAACGCTCCGTCATTGATCTCGATCACACGCCACTGCACATCATCGAACCGGGTACCGACGCAAGTACCTTTGCCCTTGGCCGAAGCCGGTCCGGTTTGCGAAATCACTTCGCGAGATTCGATCGAAGCGATCGGCAACGCTTCGGTCGCACCATAAGGCGTCACGATATCGGCGTCTTCGTGAATTAGCCCACGCAATTGTTTCAGCGTCGCCGCCGGCACAGGAGCTCCCGCCGAAAGGACTCGCTTGAGCGTTGGGAATGGGCGTTGCACGTCGTTTTCCTCGCACCATCGAACCACCGTGTGCCACAGCGCGGGTGAACCAAACGCTTGGTCGACTTCCCATTGCTCGGCCGCTTCGATCAAACGCTGCGGATTGACGTCGGCTGGGCGAGTGGGATCCATATCGGGAATCACCGTCGTCACTCCCATCACGGCATCGAACAACCCAAACAGCGGAAAGCAGGCCAAGTCGCGTGAGCCACGATGAATGTCGTACCGCTCGCGAATTCGATCAATCTGCGCGTGGAAGGTCCCGTGCGTGTATAGCACTCCTTTGGGCGGCCCCGTGCTTCCGGTCGTAAAGATCACCGCAGCCGGATCGACTCGTTCGATGCGAGGCAGTGGCGTATCTGGGCTGCTTTGTCCTAAATCGTGAATCTGCTGCAGAGTCTTTCCGCCCCAAAAATAACGGCGTCCGACGGTAATGTTCCACTTCGCGCTAGGAAACTTGTTTCGCAGAACACTCCGAATCGCTTGCGCCTTCGGGATGCCCATGAAACCATCGGGGTTTGCGCCGCTAAGACATTTGACCAGATGCTGCCGGCCCATTCCGGGATCGACCAATACGACGACCACGCCGGCCTTCAGCAAAGCAAACACCAATTCGATAAACGATGCGCCAAAGGGCACCAACATCGCGATTCGCATGCCGGGTTTGACTCCCCACGCAATCAGACCTCGCGCGATGGATTCGGAGCGGTCGTTCAGCTTTTCAAACGTCGTCAGCGCGTAGCTGCGTTGCCCGCTCTCTTGCGGCGGTCCGTCAGGCTGGGCAATCGCGATCGCACCGGGCGCGAGGGCGGTGACGATTCGCAGACGGGCTGCAACGTTGCCGTCGATTTCTTGCTGGCTCATAAGGCAACCGTACTGGTCCAAAAAGTTAGCGACTCGGGTTCTTCAGAAGCCCGATGATTAGCGAGGCAATGTTTTGGCTGGTCGCTCGTTGTGCGCCTCTCCAGCCCGGCACCGCGTTGACTTCCAACACCCGCGGGCGACCGTCATCCGAATCAATGATGTCGACGGACGCAAACTGTAACTCCATCGATGACGTGATTCGACGCGCCAGCTTGTCCTGCTGTTCATCGTTTTCGATCACTCGGCACTGCGCACCGCCGGAGACATTGGTGCGAAAATCATTTTCGCTTTCACGTCGCAACGTAATCGTGTGTTCGCCGATGACCAGCAATCGCGTGTCGCGCCCGCCGGGCGAAATAAAACGCTGCACGTAGAAAACTGCGCCCAGTTGCTCCAGAGTCGTAAACGTGTACCAAGCCAGTTCCGCATCACGGATCCGCATCACTCCGCGACCTTCCCCACCGAATAGCGGTTTAACAATGCAATCGCCACCCAGTTGGCCGAATGCCTCCATTGCTTCAGCACGGCTTTGCACCACGATTGTTTCGGGGACATCGTATCCCAATCGTGCGATGTGTTCCAAAGCGGCAAATTTGTCGATCGCGATCTCCAAACCGCGCGGACGGTTCACAACGCGATCGCCCCGTGCGACTGCCGCGTGCAAGCAGGCCAAGCGAAACGTGATCTGTTCCAGCGATCCCGGCGGCATGGTCCGCGTCAGCACGGCATCGAAATCCTTCAGATCGACTTTCGCGGCATCGCCTTGATTGTCAGCTGCAGCATCCGCCGTCAGCCGCGACGGCCCGTCGGCGGATTGATTCGACGCAAGTGTTTCGTAGGGAGCAAACGCAATGTGGCAACCGGAGGCGTGTGCGGCAGCGATCAATTGGTTGCTGTGCCAGCCGACGCCGCCACCAAGCACCAGGATACGACTGTCACTCATGACAAAAACGATTCTCGCAACACGTCGGTCAAGATGCTGCCACGCGACCAAGTCCGGCCTGAGCGGAGATTGTGAAACGTCACCACCGCGGGGCTGAACAGCATGGGATCGACTTTGTAAAAATCGTAGTCGTACGATTTGAAAATCTTGGCAAATGGACGTCCGTGATCATCCGATGACGCACTGGGAACTTTGTCCGCGACCGATTCGATTTGCTCGTCATCCACATCGACCCACAAAGTCACATGCGCGCCGTAAAGCATCGCATCATTTGTACGGCCAATGCCACCCACCATGTCACCCGGTTTGGCTGGCGGGGACAGCGGCGCGACGCCTACGGCTGAGACGATGGCCCCAACGTCAAATTTCAGTTCGTGCAATTTGTGCAAAGCCGTTTCGATGCTTCTGGCGACGACTTGCACGCTGCCGGCAATCGATGTGCTGGGAGCAACGGCCAGATGCACGCCGGAGTTTGGCACGCCGCATTCATCCGCAATCAGCTGGATCACCGATTCCGGCGGCAGCTTGTCGGTTTCCAAAATGCCGACGACGTTGTCACCGGAATCGGAAAGCGACAGTTCTTTGAGCACCGGTTCCTTGCCGCGAAACAAACGCATGGGACCGCTTCCCATGGCGAAAAAGTCATCCGTTTTGACCGGCCATCCCGCATACTGGGCTCCCAAGCAAGCGGCCACTGGCGCGTCGGTCTGGACCACCACCGCTTGATCGACGGCGTATCGATTGGCGTCACAGGGCTGCAACGTAATCGAAGCCGAATCGGCCAGGCACAGCTCCGCCAGCAAAATTCCCGCTCGCAGCGATCCCGATGTTTGGATACCGGCATCCAACACGACTGCATTGCCGATTGATGACACAATGGTCCGGTCGGCCGCGCAAGTTGTCAGGGCGGTTTGAAATCTTTGATAGGTTTGTTCGTTTAACATCCCAAAATCGTTGTCAAATGCGGCGTCCGTGTCCACGGGGGCCAGCAACTACAATCGAAACCCCTGCCCAAAAAGCCCCAAATCGTTCATTCTGTAACGATCTTGCTTCGCGAAAAACGCGGGGCGCCCGACAACCGCGCTGCTAATAGATTTGCCATGGACCTGAGTGTTGTTTCTTTTCCCCACCCGACTCTTCGCTACAAAAGTAAGCCGATCATGCGGGTCGACGCGGAACTGCACGCGATTGCCGATCGCATGCTGGAATTGATGTACGAACACAACGGCGTCGGGCTAGCTGCCAATCAAGTCGACTTGCCGATTCGGATGTTCGTGATGAATCCGGCTGGCAAGAAGGACGAGGGCGAAGAATGGGTTGTCATCAATCCCGAAATCAGCAAACCCAAAGGCACCGAATCAGCCGAAGAAGGTTGCCTGAGTCTGCCTGGATTGTACGGCGACGTGAAACGGCCCAAATCGGTCTATCTGAGCGCCTATGACATCAGCGGCAAACCGATCGAAATGGAAGTGGACGGGTTTGCTTCGCGGGTGATCCAGCACGAAAAGGATCACTTGGATGGCGTGATGTTCTTTGACCGCATGCCGGATGAATCGCGTCGGGAACTGGACTATCAGCTCGAAGAAATGGATACGGATTTTCGCTCCAAACAGTCGACCGGTGCAATTCCGCCCGACGACGAATTGGTGGCTCGATTGAAAACCTGGACCGACAAATACGCGTGATCCATTTGCCGCGAAAAGGACTGTCGTGATGACAAACCAAACCATGCGATTGATATTGATGGGCACCGGTCCCTTTGCCGTTCCGTCATTCGAAGCGCTGCGAACAGCTGGACACGACATCGCACTGGTGGTGACGAAACCGTTGCCGGCCGTCAAAAGTCGCAAAGGCCCGCCGCCTTCGCCGGTGCGACAGTGGGCCTTGGATCACGATCTGCCGGTGTACGATCCGCTCAGTATCAATGAAGAAGCTGCGATCGATCGGACGACGAAGATCGAAGCGGATTTGCTGGTCGTCTGCGACTACGGGCAAATCCTGAAACCTGCTGCGCTGGGGGCTGCTCGTCTTGGCGGCATCAATCTGCACGGTTCGCTGCTGCCGCAGTACCGCGGTGCTGCCCCTGTGCAACGATCGTTGCTCAGTGGAGACGCGGTCACGGGCGTCAGTGTGATTCACATGACGCCGCGGTTGGACGGAGGGCCGATTCTTTGCACTCGCAGCACACCGATTTCCGACGACGAAACTGCGGGTGAATTAGAAGATCGGCTGTCAGCGATCGGCGTCGATGCGACGCTAGAAGCGATCGACGCGCTGACCACGTGGGACGGCGCGTCACCGATCGGCGAAAAACAAAACGCGGAATTGATCACCAAAGCACCGCGTCTTTCCAAAGCCGAAGCCGAAATCGATTGGAGTCGTACCAGCCGTCAAGTCGATTGCCATGTTCGCGGCATGCAACCGTGGCCCGTCGCCTTCACGCACATCGCCGTCCACGCTGACAAACCACCGATTCGATTGGCGATCACAAAGATTGCGACCAAGGTCGAACTGGACGCGGTCAGCGAACTGTCGGACGACGTGCTTTCGCCGGATAAGGCAGAGCCGGGCATGATCGTCAGCGCCAAGAAGGGACTGTTTGTGGCGACTGGCGATGGCACCATCGAGATCAAACGCCTGAAACCGGCCGGCAAAAAAGAAATGGACGCCATGGAGTTTGTCCGCGGTCATCACCTCAAAACCGAAATGCGTTTTATCTGTCGCTAGCTTATTCCACGGGCTTACTTCAAGTGCTTTCTTGACTGCGAAAGAACTCCCGCCCGAGCGGAAAACCAAGTCAATGCGTACAGATTAAATGCGTGATCCGGCGAAGCTGACAAAAACAGTGACTGAGAACTTGGATGGCCACGACGAACCTGCTGGACGACATTTCTGCGATGGCCGCCGCCGAAGGATTCATCCTGAGCGGTGTTGCTCCCGCCGTCGATAGCGCGGGATTCACCGAACTGGTTCGCTGGATCGACGACGGGTACTGCGCGGACATGGATTACTTTGCCAACCGCCTGGATGCCTACCAAAATCCGTCAGGAGTACTCCCCGGAGCCAAGTCAGTCGTGGCGCTCGCGTATCCCTATCCTGCGACCAGTCCATCAGCAATCCCGGTCAACTATGGACGCGTGGCGCGTTACACATGGATTGGGCAGGATTATCACGATGTCATTCATCCCAAACTAAAGCGGATTTGCCGACTGGTTCGCCGGCATCAACCGGAATCTAACGCACGGGGGATCGTCGACACGGCGCCCTTGATGGAACGCGAATTTGCGCAGTTGGCAGGGCTTGGTTGGCGAGGAAAGAACACGCTGCTTTTAAACAAACAATTTGGCAGCTATTTCTTTTTGGCGTGCGTCTTAGTGGACATCGAATTGCCAACTAGCGATCCGCAGCAAAATTCGCACTGCGGAACTTGCACGGCGTGTTTGGACGCGTGCCCGACCGATGCGTTTCCAAGTGCCGGCGTGCTGGATGCTTCCCGCTGCATCAGCTACCTGACGATCGAGAACAAGGATTCGATCCCGGCATTGCTACGACCAGGGATCGGCGACTGGGCGTTTGGCTGCGACATCTGTCAAGAAGTCTGCCCCTGGAACACTCGCCCCGCACGCAGTGCAACGCAAACCGATGCACCTGATTCGATCGATTTACTCGATTTGTTCTGGATGGACGAAGCAATCTTTCGAGAGCGGTTTCGTAAATCACCGATGTGGCGGACGCGGCGTCGCGGAATGCTGCGCAACGCCGCAATCGTTCTTGGAAACACCGGCGACGCATTAGCGCTCGACGCACTGCGACAAGGTAGCCGAGACCAAGAACCGATTGTGCAAGAAGCCTGCCGATGGGCGATTGAAAACATTCAATCGCGTTCAAAAGCGTAATTCCGCGACGACAGCAAGCTGTCATTTCAACCGCGTCAGGAACTGCGCGTCACGGGTTGCGCGTCATGGATTGCCTGGTTCGCCAGCACGCCATCAATACGCTTGGCGAAACCAACACGTCAATACGCTTGACGAAACACGTCCAGCAAATCGTCCGAAGCAGGCGTGTCCGATTCGTCGCTGACAAAGCGGTTGGCCAGTTCTTTTTCTTCTGGCTCCTGTGGAAAGATCGAATCGGGAAGCCGCGGGGTGGCGGGAGCACGCAGTGATTTCAAAAACTGAATCACCAACTCGCCGTCTGATTTGCTAAGCGAGCGAAATTTTTCGATCGACTCACTTGCTTCACCACCGTGCCACAAGATCGCTGACCGAAGCGTCGTGGCGCGTCCGTCGTGCAAGTACGGCGCCGAATCGGCAACACCCCACAACGGCGGCGTGCGCCATTCCCGTTGCATGGAGTCCCACATCACATTGCCCCCGTTTCTCACATCGATCGCCTGAACCGGTAACCGGCCGTAAGGAAACTTTGGCTCAACGGGCCTGGCAAACGCAAAGGCACCGATCGAACTTCCGCCGCCATAATAACTTGCCACCGAACGTCCACTGCCAAAGGGACGATTGTCACGTGGGAATCGAGGCACCGCGATCGACGAAACGGTTTGCAAACGGCCACGCGACGATGGTGAGGGCGCTTGCAATAAGTCCCCCATGTCGTGCAACAGCAAGTCGCTGAAAATGCCGCGTGCTGGCGAAACGCTTTCGACATGACAAACGGCACAGCCGGCTTGGGCAAACAATCTCTTTCCTTGGCGAACTCCCGCCCAATGATCCGCTTGGGTGCGTTCTTGAATCGGTGCGGGAAGCGAACCAACATACGCCACCAGCTGCCTGACCCCGTTTTGATCCAGGTCTTGTCCCAAACTGACGTACGATATATCCGCCGTGTCGGGCGGCTGTGGTGTTCCCGGCACTTGCAGTCCCAGTTCCCCCGCGCAGGCTCCCATCACAAAACTACTCAGTGACGTTGTCTGCGCACGCCATCCAAACTTTCCGTCGCCAACACGCCCCGTCACTTTTCCTTTGCTGCGTGCCGCCTGGACTCGCGCGATATTCATCAGACGCGACATGGCAATCCGGTCGATCAAGCCCAACCCGAAAAGCGGCGGAGAGTTGCGTTGGCTCAAGTAAAAATCCAATTCGCCTCGTCGGCCCGCGATCACAGGTCGATCCGCAATCGCTTGGGAAGTTCGCTTGGCGCAATCAAACCACTCCGCGTCGATACCGTCAGTCACTCCCTCAGCTAATTGATCCCGGATGGGTTTGTAAAACGGACGCGACGATGATTCGTGAACCACCACGTCCATCGACAAAACACCATTGGGTGAGATGAAACCGGGAAACAGATCATCAACCACTTTTTCGACTTCTTCCCGTTTTTCGGTTGCCGCACGTCCAAACGCTCGATTCGCAACGCGAACGATCGCCGGTGATCGCGGATCCAACGTGATCAGCGTGACATTGCGATCGACGTCAGCACCCGCCCCGCCAGCATGACAGTCTTCGCAGGACTTGGCGTTAAACATGGGGCCCAAACCGTCGCCCGAAAGCGAAGTCAGTTTGGCTCGATACTGATTGTCGGTCAGTGTTCCTTGCTCAGGAATATCCGGCGGCGTGTGAACCCATTCTTTCTGAAAGAGCGTTCTGCCTGCGTCGACCACTTCTCTGTGAGACTGTGGCAACCGTTCGGGTTTATTTTGCTGAGCCGAACCGACCGTTGCTACGCCGCCAATGAGAGCGGCCAAACTCAGGCGGCAAAAGAAGTGCAATCGACGAACAGTTGCCGAACGACTTTGCGCTTGGGTGAATCGCGGGGGGAGACCAACGTTCATATCAATCACACCTGCATCTAGAGGGACGAGACAGACCGAGAAGAGAAGCGTTTGATAGTGTGGCGTTTTGGATGCACGAATGCAAATTTTGGGTCCCCCGATAGTCGACAACCTCAGCGCCATTGAAGTGTGTTTAGGCAAACTGCGACAGACAGAGCGTTCACGCGTTGCAGTGTTTTGGGCAGTGCCTCCCTTGGGGCGTGGCGAAACGCGTCATGCGAGCGGACTTGCAAAGACAGACGACTGGCAAGAAAATTTGACTCGCATGCCGACAAAACGGTACATTCACGAAAGTGATCGAGCGGTTGTGACTTGGATTTTAAAAGCAACGGCAAGGATCACGTCGCTGCAAGCTCATTCAGTGAGTTGGGGCAGCGAACCATTCCCATTTGCTACTCGCCGATTCAGGAGGCACAGGGTGCGATGAGTATTGTCGAAACGATGAACGAAACCTTGGTGATCAATCCGGCATTTTTGCAGGAGATCAAGGACAGCAATCCCGAGTGTTGGGACACCCAGCATCGACTCCGGCAACTTTGCCACTGCGATTCAGACCCTGCCGATCGCCTGAATCGGTTGGTCAAATTGCTAGGAGCCTTTCGCGATCACCTAGCACTTCAGTTCGCTTTGGAAGAATCGTATGGCTACCAGAAAGTACGTGGCATCAACACGACGGCCAAAGTGCTGTTGAATCCCGGACTGATTGACAAAGCCCACGATCAACATTGCACGTTGTATCTGGAGATCACTGCGTTGTCCGAAGCAGCCAATGAGTTGCAGTACCGCGGTTTGGAAACCGGACAACTAGAAAAACTGATTCAACAGGTTTGCGATTTTGATGCAAAATTGATTCAGCACGAGACTTTGGAGTCTGACCTGATCGAACAGTCGTTTGAACTCTCTTGAATCGCGACTAGAGTTTTAGAGGGGCGTTTCACTTAACCTCATCACTGTCTCGCTGACAAAGTAGGCCACTATGTTTTCTGACATCAAAACAAGACCCATGGAGGTGTTGTTGCTGGAAGATGGCTTGATGGATGCGCGGGTGACCATCCACGCTCTGCGGCGGAGCGGCATTCATCATCGCTTGACGCTGGTACGCCGCGTCGACGAAGCGATTTTGTTTTTGCAGCGAAAAGGTATTTTCGCGCGTGCCCCGCGTCCTGATTTGTTGTTGCTGGATATGAATTTGCCCGACGGCACTGGCTTTGACATCCTGGAATGGCTGGAGGAAAACGAAACGCGAATCACCACTGTTGTTTTGACGGCCACGCACGACGAAGCCACGCGGGCGCGATGCGAGGACATGAAGGTTCACGATTTCATCACCAAACCGGTCAACCAAGACAAGTTCTTACGCGTCGTCCGCGATCACAAACGGTTGATGATCCATAGTACGCCCGTGCTATCACCCGTTTGATTCATCCCGCATGACTTTCAGCTGAGTCAATTCGCCATCGGAAGGTCGCCCCGACATGACTCAGCGCGGTTTCGATGATGTTTCGGTTGACGTTAGCGCTGACGCGACGCGAAATGCTGATCCGGGCCCCGTTCAAACAAAAGCGACACACTCTTACTTAGCCAGACGCGCGGTCCATGAAAGCGGACTCTTTCGCTGGTTGGAGCCGATCGAAACCGATCTCATTCCGGTCTGGAGCGTGGTCAGTGGCTTGATGGGAATCGGCGTCGCCCTGTTCTTTCTGGGTGGCTTGGCGGGTGCCGGCAAGTATTGGCTTGATGAACAAATTCGCGCCATGCCGTTGCCGATGAACCTGCAAATCGTTTATCTGCAAACGATTTACTTGCCGATCGCCGCGATCAGCGCCGTGGCGCTGGTCGTCATCATGTTTTGGTTTCCGTCGATCATCCTGCGATTTGTGACGGCGCTATTCATTTTGGCCCCCGGCACGACCGCATTCTTTTGGGTGTACGAAGTGATCCAAGGTGACGCGATCTCGAGTTTCTTTTACGGCGTCCCTGCCCTGTTGATGTCGTTTTTTGTCGGATCGGCGACGATCGGCCTGGCAATGCAAATGATGACGCCTTGGGAACTCACTCACTGCCAGTGGCAAACGCGAAAACGCCGCTTGACTGGAATCACCTCGTTGATGGAGCTGACCGTCGTTGTTGCGTTGGCCTATGCACTTTTCAAACGACTCGAAGGCGGCGAAATTTCTGTTCAGAATGCCCAACTACTTTCGCTCGGCTTCTTGTTTTCGTTGCCAACACTAGTTGCGTGTATCCTGTTCCTGCGGCTTGAGCAATCGTCTCGCAGTCGAATCCAGTTGGCGTTGGCATTTGTCGCTCTGGCTTGGGCCGGCAGCTTCGCTTTTGTGTGCTTTGAAGTGATACCGTATTTTGGAACATCGATTTTGCCACAAAAGTTTTCGTGGCTTGCGACTCTGTCTCTTTTGGGCACCTTGCTGACGGTGCTTACCACAGCGATCAGTATGGCGTGGCTGCGATTCTGCGGATGGAGCTGTCAAAAGTGACACGACTGGCGTACTCAATCCGCAGCGGCACAGCATCCGCGGAAAAAACAACATGACTTCATCACCGAGCACTTCTGACTGCAACGGATTTCCAAACAGCGCACCTGCGCCAAGCGTCGTGCTGTCAGAAAGACACCGATCGTTTGATGACGTCTCTCCAGCGAGAGTGAATGATCCGCAAGCAGCAGGCGCCGCGTACGACGACCAAGCTTTTCGACAGATTGATTTGGACCTTGGCGACGACATCTATTTCGATGACGTCGATTGGTGGAGCGCGAGCATGGGCCTGCTTCCGCCCGCCTTGCTGCTCGGGCTTGCCGCTGGGTTGACCTTGCCATTGATGGAACTGACTTACTGGTTACTGCTGCCCTTGCCCGGAGCCGCTTGGACCACTGCCGGTATGCAGATGCTGCTGTTTCCGTTCGTCGCGCTGTGGGCCGTAATTGTTACCGTGCCGATGTTTTGGCACGTGTCGATACTGACTCGCTTTGCCGTCGCGGTCGCTCTTTGCATTCCCACGGCGATGGGACTTCGACTGACGTTGGATGCACCGTCCGGCGCGGTGGCCAGCCAGTATTTTGGCATGGTGCTGACGGCTGGTTTTCTACCACCTGCCGTTATCGGAACGACGTTTCAACTCTGGAGCCCCTGGTCGCTGGTGCATCGGCGGCAAATTGAATCTGCACCGCGACCGACCAGCTTAAGAACACTGATCGAGCTGACCACCGTCACCGCCGTGTTTCTTTGGTTCGGAACTTCGTTTGACTACCTGGAGCACGCCACGTCCGCGCTGGTCGTTGCATCGGTCACCGCAATCACATCGTTGATGCTCATTGGTTTCTGCATTGGACGAATGCAATCCCGGGCAAACGTCCGAGCCATCTTCCTGGCCGTGTCCGCAGGTGTCCTTTTGTCGACAATCGTAACTTGGCTATTCCTATCGGCCCAAACGCAATCTGCCAGCTTCCCCAACGACGGTATGCCAGCCTTAATTGTGCTGATCTTTGGTGCCGGCGTGATGTCCGCATGGATCTACGCCGCAACAAAATGGCTGGAACGCTGCGGGTGGCGTTGTGTTGCAAGTAGGTGAAGCTTGCAATTGGACCGGAAATTACTGGCCAAACGGTTACTTTAGAGCGGAAGATCTTTGTCCCAGGCGATAAACGGTCCAATTACCAAATTGACGCGCCGCTTCTTTTGCCGCGAATGAGCCCTATAATTCTCGGCAGCGATATATTCATTCAGCAACTCTCTTGGCGAACCTCTCGTTCTCCCACCGAAGATCGCTTCGTCAGCAGCCAGATTGCCTCGCCAACCCAACTTACTCTTGATAAACGTGACCAATTACTTGATGCATCGCCCCGCTACGCCATCGTTTCGCCGCGGCTCCTTTTGCGCGTTTGCGATGCTCACACTGTTGCTTGGCTGTATCGTGACCAGCTCGGCGCAAGACGGCGGAACCGACCGGGGCACGCCAACCGATGCTACCGATCTTCCAGCCGCAGGCAACGATGTCAAAAACGGCTACTTAATCGATGTGCCAATTCCCTTGGATGCCGATTCGACCGCCCGTCTGCTGACACAGTTAACCCGATTGGCAGAAACCGCGCCGGCTGGCAAACGCGTCACGGTCGTGCTTCGTTACGAAACCGAACAAGACGCGGGAACGGGCACTCAGTTCGAAGACGCGCTGAAGGTGGCCCGCGCGATTACTTCGCCAGAACTTCGCAGTATTCGCGCGGTCTCGCTCGTCAACGGTCCCGTCGTCGGACATTCGACGCTGCCGATTCTCGCATCCGACGCAATCGTGATGGGGCCGCGTGGAGTCATCGGTGACGCATCAGCTGGCGAATCATCCGCCGACGAAACCATCACGATCAGTTACAACGCTGTGGCAGCCAAACGCGGTTTGTTTCCGCTGCCGATCGTCACCGCGATTGTCGATCCCGGCGTCGAACTGGCACAGGTCGCGAAAGTAGGCGGCGGCGAGACGTTTGCCGTGGGAGACGATCTAAAAAAATTTCGCGAGGACGGCAAGGTGCTCAGCGAAGAAGTCTGGGCGGCCGCTGGTGTACCGTTACGATTGGACGCCAAGCAGTTGCGCAAAGCCAGGATCTCAGCTGGCATCGTGGATTCGATGGAGCAGACCGCCGAACTGCTGGACTTGGCAGCGATCAATCCGGTCGAAAAAAATCGATTAGACGGCGAAGCAAACGGTGCACTACTTGAAATCGCCGGATCGATATCTTCGGGCCGTGTCCGTCGATGGCAAAGTAATCTCAGTGCGACGTTGGATAGCGGCTATGTCAACACTTGGGTGATTACGATCGATTCGGGCGGCGGCGACTTGGATCAGAGCGCCACACTAGCCGGTTTGTTTTCTCAGCCGGAACCTCCGCTTCGCGATGCCGCTGGTTTGATCCAAGGCGAAGCTCGAGGCGATGCCGCGCTGATCGCACTGGCTTGTCAGCCGCTGTACATGACGCCCGATTCAACGTTGGGTGGCCCCGGTAGCGACGTGGTCACGCAAGACGACTTAGATCGATACGAAGAATTGATCGAACAGATTGCACGCAACACCAAACGTTCCCCCGCATTGATTCGCGGTTTGCTGCATCGAGATCTGGTCGTCTACCGATACACGAACAAGAAAACCGGGCGAGTTCGTTTTGCGACCGAGGAAGATCTGGTCCGCGACGCGGAAGATCAGGACGCGGAACGTGAACGATGGCAACGAGGCGATCAAGTTGAATTGGCCGCAGGCCTGGACGCTCGCAAAGCACTCGAGCTTGGACTGATCGACGGCGAATCACCATCGCTGGAAGACACGTCCCGACGACTTGGGTTAAAGGAACCGCCCAAACCCGTTTCGGACCGCGGATTTGTTCGGTTTGTGGAACAGTTGGGGAGATCGCAGGCCCTGGCATTCTTGTTGCTTTTCGTCGGCTTTGTCACGTTGTCGGCCGAAGCCAACGCACCGGGGCTGAGCGTGCCCGGTTTCATTTCGATGGTCTGCTTTGCCCTGTACTTTTGGATCAAATTCTTGGCTGGCACCGCCGAGTGGCTGGAATTGGTGCTGTTTGCGATCGGATTGATTTGCATCGGCATCGAGATTTTTGTGCTGCCAGGGTTTGGGGTGTTCGGCGTCGGTGGCTTGGCAATGACGATCTTGGGATTGGTTTTGATGAGCCAGACGTTCGTGATTCCCAAGAATACGTATCAGATCGAAGTGCTCACCCGAGGTCTATGGATTGCACTCGGCGGGGCGTTTGGATTGATCGGCGGATTCATTCTGATGCGGATGTTGTTTCCGCACGTACCGCTTTTCAAAGGCTTGGTGATGGACACCGGAGACGTCGCGATGGTTGAACAAGCCGAACGATTGGCGGATTTTTCGCACCTACAGGGTCAAACGGGCACGGCCACGACGCCACTATTGCCGTCAGGTAAGGCTCGTTTTGGCGACGAAATCGTTGCCGTTGTTAGCGACGGATCGGCGATTAGCAAAGGTGATTCGATTCGAGTCACTCAGATACACGGCAATCGCGTCGTCGTGGAAGCGGTTGGCAGCTGATGGCTCTTTATTACAGCATCGGCTTCTTAGCCCTGTTTTTTGTCTGTCTGGTCGCCGAATTTTTCGTGCCCAGCGCCGGCTTGATCGGCGCCGCAGCATTTGTCGCTGCGATCGTCGCAATCTTGAGCGCGTTCGGGCACAGCTTGATGGCCGGAGTCGTTGTGTCAGGAGTCGTTGTCGTATCAACGCCGCTGATTCTGTATTTCATGATCCGCATGTGGCCGCATACGCCAATCGGTCGGCGCATTTTGAATCGCAAACCCGGCCAACGCTTCAGTCGTCAGTTCCCCACGCTTGATGATGGTACGCCGCTCAGCGAACTGGTGGGCCGCGTCGGAGTTGCCATGTCCGATTTACTCCCTAGTGGTCGAGTATTGATTGACGGACAAAAACTGGATGCCGTCAGTATCGGAATGCCAATTGATTCCGGGGCAAACGTGATCGTGACCAACATTGTGTCACGAAAAATTCAAGTACGAATCGCCAATCCTTCGGAGCAGCAGCAACCACCAGAAGCGGTGGGTGGCGAAACAGGTTCGCCCGAAGTGCTCGAATCTTTCGACCTTGAGTCCCTCGATTGATCTGTCACACTGCACTATTCTTGAAGTCTAGCGTTTAGCCTTCAATGCCAAACTTTGTTTCGCAGCTTTCCCATGCCGTTTGACGATCCGCCTCTGTCGGCCACCGAGCAGATTCACTACGCGATCCTGAAGCGTTGGGTGAAAGACGCGTGGGAATCCAACGCCAGTTTCGACGTCGATGACCATTTTCATCCTGAGTGCCTCGTGACTGGCATGACGCCCGGTGTACTGGAAGGCGTCGCTCAAGTCCGCGTTGCACACAGCACCATTTGCGCACGCATGCAACACGTCAGTGCGAAAGTCGCGTCGCTCATCGTGCGCGGTGACCGGTTTGCTGGGTTCATCGACATCGAAGCTCATCACTTGGACAGCGATGTTGACGTCGCGTTTGAAGTTAGCAGTTTTGGTCGCATGAGAGACGGATTGATTTATCGTTGCCACAACGTCATCGACTACACCGGTTTGTACGCAAAGCTAGGCGTCTTGGATGTCGAATTGCTCCGGGAACGTTTCGGGTAGACAGGTTCACGCCCCCCTTGGCAAACCAACACACGGCTAGCGGTCGCCGGACAATCGCTTGAAATATTCGGTGTAACTGCTTAGTTCGGTATCCACATAGTAGACATCGGGGCCCTCGAAGTAGATCTTGGTGAACGACGACATATTCAGCATCTCCATCTCAGGGATGGGAGGACTGTGGTCCTGGATCACCAACGAATAGTCGTCAGATCCGATGACGGAATAGGGCACGGAACTGGATTCGCCATCCATTTCGTAAACATATTCGTGCGCGTTATACGTGATCTTTAGTTTTCCAAAGACGTCATTCAGCACTTCTCGCTGCTCGTCTGTCACCTGCGGGCCCAGACCCTCCATCGTACGCTCTTTGTCCGACACCCAAGTTCCGATCAGACGCGCGTCGGTTGCACGGGGGACAGCATAAATCCGCGCTGCCAGCACCAAAGTACTCACGGCGAACAGAACAGTCAGGACTTTCCAAATCACACGTGCACCCACATATATTGCGTAACAGAAACCGACTCGGTGAAGCGGCGGCCCAGCAGAGCAGAGCGTCGTTCAGCTATCTGACCTTCTGATCGACTAGCCATTTGTGATCCACTCGGACATCTGCGTCAACGTCTTGCCCCGAGCGCGGCGTTAGGAACGAACCAGGTAAAACGCCAACGAATCGTTTACTTGGCAATTGCGGACAACAATCCGTCAGCTTCTTGCTCAGCGGCTTTCATCACGTCCGCGATTTGGACGACCTCGCCTCCGTTCTGTGCGCTCAATTCCGCCGCGGCCATGAACGCGTACAAGTTCAACGTCTCCTTCGGATCGATTGGCGCTTTGCCCGTACGAAAGAACTTTGCGATTTCAACCACGAGCGGTTTGTATCCATCGTACTTGCCCAAATCAGCAATGCCCTTGGATCCATACGCGATCCCACCGTAGCTGGCTTTGCCAATTCGGATCCCACGAAAGGTACCGATACGCCCACCGCTCCAGTGACCGACTGCTAAATCCGTCCCTTCCGACGTTGTCATCGAAACCGATTCGCACCCCGATCCCAAACTCGTAAACAACAGTTCGACGCCATGGATCCCATACCAGTACAGCCGACTGTGCGACGGTTCCAGTGAACAAGGACTGTGCGTGCTCGCTCCTAGGACGTCGCCAATTTGGCCGTTGCGAATCGACCCAACTGCGGTTCCGTATCGCAGCGACGACGAGCTAAACATCGGGACTTTGTAATTGTCTGCTGCCCGAAAAATCGCGACCACTTCGCTTAGTTTGGCTCCCGCTGGCTTATCAATAAACACAGGCTTACCGGCCTTGAAAACCAGCATCGCCTGGTCCAAGTGCATTTTTCCGTCGTTGGTTTCCAACAACACACAATCGACTTTGCCGAGCAACGCATCGATGGAATCGCATATCTCGACTCCCAGCGTTTTCATTGCTTCGGTGTACCTGGGGATCCGACTCGAGCTGGATTCAATATCCCGGCTGCCGTACGGATACGCTGCCACAACGCGGCAGTTCTGCATTTCGGGTGCAGTCGGTTTTGTGTTAAACGCCTTGGTGAACGCCGTTACATGCGATGTATCCAAACCGATCACCCCGATTCGCAGTGTATCGGAATCCCCCGGATTCACATCATCGGCCGCCCAACAAGGCGACGTGCAAAGGACGATAAGCAAAAGTGTGAATCGCATCGAAGGGTCTCCGCTAACTAATGTCATTTGGTTACGGTTTGGCCTATCAATCTAACAGAAGGGCCGGCGTGTTGTTCATTTACAATACGCTGACGTCAGCAAGCAGCACTTCGGCATACCGAAAGAGAAAAGTTCTTCGTATACCCGAACTCCGCGTCCGACACAGAAATCGGCCTGCCCACCTCGCGATAAAATTGAACCGTCATTCAGATCCATCCATCAGTTGCACCTCCAAGTCATTGCGAATCAAACCATGAACAAAATGTCAGCCGACAAGCGAATCGTTGACTGGCTATTGCGGGCAACCGATTTGGGCGCGTCCGATCTACACGTCGTCGCTGGTTTTCCTCCGACGGTGCGTGTTCACGGCAAACTTCAGCCTCTTTCGGACGAAATGCTTGATGGCCCCACCGCTCAGACGCTGCTCGAATCACTGTGTGACGAGGAGCAAACCCAACAGTTCCGAACCGCCAAAAACTTGGATTTCGCACCGGTGATCGATCGCACGACCGCGGAGGTCCAAAGCTCGATTGATCGCTGCATTGACAGCGATGGTTCTTGCAAAGCGCAGCGTTTTCGTGCCAACTATTTTTTAGCCGGCAGTCAGATCGGCGGATGTTTTCGCGTCATTCCCAATGAAATTCCCGATGTCTACTGGGCAGGTTTTCCGCCTGAACTAGCGGATACTTTGACCAGATTCCGTAACGGACTGATTCTTTTTACGGGGATCACCGGATCCGGCAAATCAACTTCGCTCGCAATGATGATCCGCCGATTGGTCGAAGCAGGAGGTCGACGAATCATCACGATCGAAGAACCGATCGAATACGTGTTTGATCACACGCATGGATCCTTGGTGACGCAGCGTGAAGTCGGTCATGATGTCGATTCGTTTGCCGATGGACTGAAATTCGGATTGCGGCAAGACCCTGACATCATTTTGGTGGGTGAAATTCGCGATCGCGAAACAGCACAAATTGCTCTCAGTGCCTCGGAAACCGGGCATCTTATTTTTGCAACGCTGCATACACGAGACGCGAAAGGAGCGATCAGTCGGTTTTCGGATTTGTTCTCACAAAGCAGTCAGTCCGAAGTTCGGTCCCAGCTCGCGCTCAGTTTGCGAGCGGTGATCAGCCAGCACTTATTGCCTAGTAGTCTGCCAGACCAAAAACGCGAATTGGCCCTGGAAGTCCTGTTCAATACGACCGCGATCGCCGCTGCCATTCGACAAGGTAAGGTCGAATCAATTGACAATTGTATTCAGACCAGCAAAGCGGATGGCATGTATTTGTTGGACGATTCGATCCGATCGCTGCTGCAGGAGAACCGCATCAGTCGCGAAACCGCGGAACAGTTCGTATCGGACCGGCGAAGTCTAAATTAGGGATTCAGTTGCATGCCGCTGCGACCAAATGTTCAGGCAACACTTCGGTCGCGCGGGCAAGCTATAATCTCAGGCTCGATTCGCCGCTGCAGGTTCGCACTTGCCCAGCACCAACTTGCTACGCCCCACTTGCCGCGAATCGGGCAGCCATCCCTCCCCCCCCCACCTTCCCACCTCGTTCCTTTCTGGTCGCCATGCCTTCCAAGATCCTTATTGGTCTGATTCTGATCAACCTTTCTGCGCTCCCTTTGTCAGCCGACGACTGGAAACTGCAACCTCTCCAATACAATTCGCCTGACTTAACCGTCGACCTCGGCGTGGGGCTCTGGGCTTGGCCGATGCCGATGGACTACGACAACGACGGTGACGTCGATTTATTAGTCGCTTGCCCTGACAAACCGTCCAATGGCGTTTACTTCTTTGAAAATCCGTCACAAGATCCCAGCTTGAAACAACCTGTGTTTAAACCGGGCGTTCGGCTAGGCAAAACGACGCACAATTTCCAAGTCAGCTACGTCGACGGCCAGCCTCGTATTTTGAAACCCGGCTACGAATTCCCTCGTGACGGATCGGGCGTGTTCAATTTTGATAAACCCAAAAAGATCTATCCCAAGACCAACGTTCACCAGAATGCGACGCGTGGAAACATGTGGCGTTACGTCGATTTTGATGGTGACGGTGACCAAGACCTGATCGTCGGTGCTGGCGACTGGACGGACTACGGGTGGGACCACGCCTATGACAACCATGGCAATTGGCGAAACGGTCCGCTGCACGGCTATGTCTATTTGATCACGAACACCAACAACGACGCATCGCCTAAGTATTCAGCGCAGCCAAAACGATTGCAGGCCGCCGGCGGCGACATCGATGTTTACGGTTGGCCGTCGCCGAATTTCGCGGACTTCGATGGTGATGGGGATTTGGATTTGCTGTGTGGCGAATTCATGGACGGTTTCACGTATTTTGCCAACACAGGAACACGTAAAGAGCCGGTCTATGCAGCCGGACGAAAACTGACGACTGCGGACGGAGATCCGCTCGTCATGCACCTACAAATGATCACGCCGACGGCCTTTGACTGGGACGGAGATGGCGACCAAGATTTGATCGTCGGCGACGAAGACGGTCGCGTGGCCTTGGTGGAACACACTGGTAAACAGAACGATTTTGGGCCCGTGTTTGCTGCCCCGGTGTATTTTCAACAACAAGCCGACACGCTGAAATTCGGTGCTTTGGCGACGCCCACAACCTGCGACTGGGACGGCGATGGTGACGAAGACATCGTCTGCGGCAACACGGCCGGTTCGATTGGATGGTTCCAAAACTTGGGCGACCACGAAGGCGGATTGCCAAAATGGGACGCACCTAAGTTGCTCGAAGCCCCATCCGGTAAACCCTTCCGCGTCTTGGCGGGTCCAGACGGTTCGATCCAAGGTCCCTGCGAAGCGAAGTGGGGCTACACGACGCTTAGCACTGCCGACTGGGACAATGATGGCGACCAAGACATCCTGTACAACTCCATCTGGTCACGTGTTGAACTTCTGCACAACGTAGACGGACACGTCGTAGAAGCGACGTTGTCCGGTTCTGAGCCTGACGCTGCGGCCGCCGAGTCGCCGCCAAAATGGTGCTGGTGGCAAACCAAATCCGGCGAATCCATTACCCAGTGGCGAACCACCCCAGTGGCCGTAGATTTTGACACCGACGGTGAACTGGACTTGGTCATGCTGGATCAGGAAGGTTTCTTGACGCTACGTCGCAAAGGAATGGCGGCAGAGCGGATTTTCGTCGACGAACATGGCGATGCGATCCAGCTGAATCGCCGATCATGCGGTGGATCCGGTCGAATGAAAATCGAGGTCGTCGATTGGGATGGCGACGGTCGGTTGGATGTTTTGGTCAACTCCGAAAACGCAACTTGGTATCGCAACTGCCACGACATCGACGGAAAACACTTATTGAAACGCGTCGGCAATCTGGCTCGCCGTAACGTGGCCGGACACACGTCCAGCCCAGCGGTCTGCGATTTCGACCGCGACGGAAAACCGGACTTGTTGGTGGGCAGCGAGAATGGCCGTCTGTACCACATCAAACACGACGACTGCATTGCTTATGCGGACGATCAGATCGAGCCGCAAATCCCTGGCGAAGCTTCACAGACCAAGTTTCCCGGATGGGTGAGCGATGACTTTGTGTTTACAAAAGCAAAGTTCCCGCAGTGTCACGCTTCGTCGATCTGCGAGACTTCACGTGGTCTGGTCGCGACTTGGTTTGGCGGAACAAAAGAAAAAGCCAAGGACGTTGGCATTTGGGTCAGCTACCACGACGGCACAAAGTGGAGCAATCCCAAGGAGTGGGCAAATGGTGTTCAGCACGATGGCCTACGACATCCATGCTGGAACCCCGTTTTGTACCAGCCGCCGGGAGATGCTCCGACGATTTTGTTTTTTAAAGTCGGACCGTCACCGAGCGAATGGTGGGGCGAGATGATGGTAAGCTACGATCGTGGTCGTACTTTCCGCGATCGACAACGGTTGCCCGAAACGATCGATGGACCAGTCCGCTGCAAACCGATCTTGCTTGCCGATGGAAAAACATTGCTTTGCGGATCGTCGACGGAGTATGACGGTTGGCGAGTCCACTTTGAACACGTCGGACTACAAAACGGAATCGTGGACGGCAAATGGAAACGCACCAAAGCCATCAATGACGGCAAGACTTTCAACGCGATACAGCCGACGATCTTGACTCACGACGACGGACGGCTTCAAGCACTGTGCCGGACCAAAGAAGGCGTGATCGCCAGCACGTCATCGATCGACGAAGGCAAGACGTGGTCCGAACTGACCACGACCAATCTTCCCAATCCGAATTCGGGTATCGACGTCGCTACGTTGTCGGACGGTCGGCACCTGATGATCTACAACCACTTGGGAAGCGGGAAATCGGGCTGGGGGCGCCGAGGAATGTTGAATTTGGCAATTTCCACTGACGGCATTGATTGGCAAAAGGTCGCCGTTTTGGAACAGGAAGAGAAGAGCGAATTTAGCTATCCAGCGATCGTCCAGTCCGCCGACGGACTCGTGCACCTGTCGTACACTTGGAAACGACAACGGATTAAGCACGTCATCGTCGATCCCGCAAAAATCGAAGCGGGTGACACTCTGTCGCTGGAGAGCTGGTGATGTCCGCTTGGAACTGCTTTCGATCACGCAGTGCAACCAAAGTCTGGCCTGCACTGGTCGCTTGCTTTGGTGCGTGCATCAGCGTTGGCGTTTGCCCGACCGCAGGCGCGGCCGCCGAGGGAAAGCCGCCCAACGTGCTGCTGATCGTTGCCGATGATCTAAATTGTGCCATCAGTCCGTACGGTGATCCGGTTGCTGTCACGCCGAATTTGCAGCAGTTAGCAGAACAGGGTGTGACGTTTCGCCGAGCGTATTGCCAACAAGCGGTTTGCAATCCATCGCGATCTTCGTTTCTAACCGGCTTGCGTCCAGACACGGTTGGCGTCGACGATCTGCGGAAAGGTTTTCGATCAACTGCACCCAATGGTGAGAACCTGATCACGCTTCCGCAGCACTTCAAGAACGCCGGCTATTTTTGTCAAAACATCGGCAAGATTTTTCACAACATGGGCGACACGACTCACGATCCTATTTCGTGGTCCGTCCCCGAAATTCTGCACAAAGGCACTCATGCCACTGACACTCACTTTGCGTTGTCGGCGGTTCCCGGGCAAAAACGCCCGTACAAGGCTCCGGTGACGGAACAACTGCCGATTCGGGACAACTTGTACCGAGACGGTCAAATTGCCGAAGCCGCTGTGCAGATGATCAACGACTATGATGCCAACGCACCGTTCTTTTTGGCGGTGGGTTTTTGGCGTCCTCATTTGCCGTTCGTGGCGCCAAAAAAGTACTGGGACCTGTATGATCCCGATCAGATTTCTCTACCTTACCCAAGTGCAGTGCCAGCCAACGCACCCGCAATTGCGTTGCACTCATCGCGAGAGATCAAGGGCTACGGGCTGGTGCCAAAGGACAGACCATTTACTCAGTCAGAGATCCGACATTACCGTCACGGCTACTACGCTTCGATCAGTTTTCTGGACTCACAGCTAGGCAAGATTCTGACAGCCTTGCGATCATCTGGTCACGATCAAAACACAATCATCGTCTTCCTTTCGGACCACGGTTTTCACGTCGGACAAAAATCACTGTGGGGCAAAACGTCGAACTTCGAACTCGATGCCCGAGTTCCGCTCATCATGGTGGATCCCACTAAGGAACAAACTGCCGGACAAAGCAGCGATTCGTTAGCTGAATTGATCGACATCTATCCCACGCTCGCAGAACTGACAAACACGCAATCCTCACTCGCGGCGAATTTGGAAGGCGAAAGCCTGGCGTCCGTTTTGATCGATCCGGGCAAATCCGTGAAGTCCGCTGCGTACACCCAGCACCAACAGCCGTTTTACGGAAAGCCAGAAAACTGGAAAGCTTGGGGGCGATCGGTGCGGACCGCGCGTTGGCGATTTACTCAGTGGACTTCCATCGATAACGGCAAGATGATCGCTCGCGAGCTCTATGACCACCAAACCGATCCGCACGAAGAAGCCAATCTGGCATCACTCTCCGAACACGCCGACACCGTGAACCGACTGCAAAGGCTTCTGACTTCTCAAGCAAGCGGCGATTAGCAAATGCGTCTTGCAATCGGGACCGTGGCCGCAAACTGTCCGGCGAATGCACGGAGCCAAAAGCAATACGGTTAGACGAACCAAGCCGACTGCCTTATCAAACACAAACGCAGTGTCTACTTCTCTGACAAAGGTGTGTCTCGAAATCGCTGATGGCAGTTTTGGCAATTCGCTTCGATGCGTTTTGCGATCTGGCTCAGCACGGACGGCGGTGACTCGGATCGGTCCTTGGGATGCCACTCGCGTAGCCTTGTCTCCAGCCTCCGAGCGTCTGCCGCGGATTCAGTCAGCATTTGCATTACCGCTTCGGGCCATTTCTGCACCACGTTATCCCGCAAAAGTTCGCGGAAGTGTTCTTGCAACAGCAGAGCTTGATGAGCGGGATCCAAATCCGGATGCGACTCTGGCGATCGCCAGTCTGCCGCGGCGATCGTCTGGAGATGATCGTAGGAGCGTTGAACTTCCACCATCGCTTCAGCCAACGCGTCGACTGTCGCAACCGAGACGAACTCAACTTCCAAGTTTTCCAGTACCTCACTTGCCAACGGAACTGCCGTCGCGGCCGACTGATGAAGCCCCCGATAGTTTTGGCTGGTGCCGGCCAGTGCCAACACCGACGCAGCATTCGAGGGCGGCATCAGACCAGCACCAACACATGCCACACTCGCTGCGGCCGGACTGCGGTGTTTGCCGTGGTGGCAATGAAAGTAAAACGGACCGTCGAGGTCTCGCACTGCTTTGGCAAGCTGCGTACGCCTTGCTTCCGAAATCCCATCGTAACCGTGGGGAAGGTGAACGTACCGAAGCCCATGCCGCAGAGCAGTCTCCGTATCAGGTTTTGCTCCGTCGACGGTAATGATTGTCTTGACGCCCAGCTTGGCCAGCTCCCTGAACGCCGCGTCGCCTTCGGGAACGCCGCCCGAAATGACACGAGCGTGAAGCTGAATGGGATTGGTTAGGTGAGGCGAGCTCAGTTTCCGAGGATAGCTGGCCGGCTGTGCTGTGCTGACGCTGGCATCGGGTTTTCGCTTCCCTGTTGGCGGAGCTGCGGAAGTATCGCCGACCGTCACCAGAAAGGCGAAACAAAGCAGGCAGCTCACAGCGTTGACAGTTGGCATCACGGTACCGGCGCAAAACAGGTCGATTCAAGAACCGACATTTTCCGCTAGGAGTGAAACGATTGCCAACGGTGAGAAGACAACTGCGAACGAAAAAAAACAAAAAGGAGTACGCCGCCGAGAGTTACGGCCAGTTCCAGTTCTCAAATGCGAACACCACTTTCCATCTGCGTACTTTCGTACGCAAGCATGACTTCACCACGCCAACACCCCATTGGCCGAATATCACTCGGCGTAAAAGCGTTCGCGACGGCAACGATGTCAGTGAGCCGCTGTTTGTTCAGGTTCAATCGTGACCGCCATGACCATAGGAGCTGAATTGTCGCTCCCTTTCACGAAATCGATTGACTTGATCGCCGTCTTTCGCTCAGGCTTTACCGTCAGGTAGCGAACTTGCTGTCCGCCTAAAGCAAACGCAAACTCACTCTCGGGCACGTCGACTCGGCGAATGTAGTCTGCGAAGTGGATCGCGTTCTTCAATTCGTGATCTTCGGTTTTCCCGTCGGCATAGTTTAGCCGAACAATCATCGAAACCGATTTGTCACGGCTAGATGGAAAGCTCCAACCGCCAACTCCACTGAGCAAGTGGATCGCTTTCGCCGGCGAATTGCAAGGCAGCGAAACGCTCCGAGGCATCTTTTGCGACTGCGAGCTACGGGGGCCATGTAGCAGGATGATGTTCGCCTTTGTTTTGCCAACAGGATCGGTTAGCTGAAACGGAATGCCCTTGAACATTTTCGGCTTCCAATCGGCAAACACCATGCGGTCGGGGCCATTGTCCGAATCGCTGAATAGGCCCTTGGTACTGATGGCCGTGGCGATCCGATCGATCGAAAGCGGAACGTACTGGCCCTTGGTCGTCAGGAATTCCAGCAAGTCCGTCATCGCATCCACTTTGATCGCACTCTCGAAACCTTCGGGCATGATTGACTTCGTCGACATGTTCAATTGTTCGATGTCATCGCGCAGGACACTCTTCCGTTTTCCTTCGGCGTCAAAAAGTTCGATCGCGGTCTTTGATTCGGACGCCAACATTCCGGTCAGAACGACACCGTCGACCGTGAGCACACTGTAGACGCGAAAATTTCCTTCAACATTTCGGCTCGGATCCAGAATATGAGTCAGCAGCTCCTTCTTGGGGTGGACCGCCATGCCAGTGAGGTTCGGACCGACATTGACGCCGATTTCGCCGTGCACGTGACACTTCGAACAATGCTCTTTGAAGAGTGCTTGACCTTTGGTTGCATCCCCGTCCCGCTGAGTGCTGACAAGGTACTTCTGAAGGACTTTTTCGCGATCGGCACTTGGTAGCGAACCGCCTTGCTGGAGCAACTTCTTTGCTTTCGATCTCACCTTGGCATTGGGGTGCGACGCAAGCGCCTGTTTCTGATCCAGTGCCAATTCATCGAGCGAAAAATCGCCCTTAGCCGCTGCATTCAGTAACGCCAATGTCGATGAGGGACGCTTAAGCAACTGCGAAAACGCGGTCTTCTTAAGCGCCGGCGTCATCGAACTCAAACGATCCACGATCTCGGATCCGATGTCATCCCACGTACTCGACTCCAGAGTCTGTAACAGTCCAACAGCCAAGTCAGGCGATGTCCGCGCAGTGATTTCGTCCAGGACATCTAACGCGATGGCTTCACCATTCGGCAGGAATTCGATCAGCTGTTTCGCCGCTGCAATCCGCGTCTTGACCGACGCGTCTTCGTCACTGACCACGTCGAGCAGACCTTCGGAAATTTTTTCCGCGTGCTTCTCCAATCGTTCGCTTCCCCATCCAATTGCTAGACGCACCAGCAACGATTTTGATTCGGGGCTTTGGTCGTCATCAATCCCGTCGACCAGTTTGACAAGTCGGCCTTCGATCTCCGAGGTCATCATGACTTTGCTATCTGGCTTCCAGCCTCGCTGCACGCCTTGCAACACTGCTGTCAGAACGGCGGGATCAGCATTCTGAAAACCGGCAACCATTTCGGCCAACCCGTCAGTGTTGTCGGCGCGAGCATGATGCTCGGCAACCCGGCTGATGATTGGCAAGGCTTGTTTGAGTCCCGTCTTCACACTGGCGACCGACTGCAGAAATCCACTGCTGTTGTGTGCTGCCGCGCTGGTGATTGCATCAGGCATCCAGCGGTCTGCCATGTCATCGGCACTGGCGATCAACTCCAGCAGTGCCGCAGCACTCTTAGCGTGCGAAGGCAAATCGGCCAGAGCAAGCACGGCGGCTAGACGCACATGAGCGTTTTCGTCTCGGTGCAGCTTCGACGTCAGCAGAGCTTGGACGGATGCGTTGGTCGGCGGCAAGACCTGAACGGCATTGCGGCGAACACCGGCCGATGGATGACTCAGTGCATCGAAAACCGCCTTGCTTGCTGCTTCGTGATTTCCATCCAACAGCCCCAAACCCTGTAACGTCCACAGTGCGTGAATCGCACCGACATTGAGCCCGATTTGATCGGTTGATTGGTCGCTGATCAACGCAAAAAGCAAGTCAGCAACCGCCGCATCCCCGCGTTCGACCAACAATCGCTGGGCGTGCTTGCGGACCAACATGGTTGGATCGGAAAGTGCCGCTACCAATTCACTTGCGTTTTGGTTTGCGTGAAGCCGAGTTGTTTTGGAAGTGGAGCCGTCTGCGACGACGCGATAGATTCGGCCGTGTTTCTTGTCGCGCAGGTCGGTCTCATAAGCGCGGCCCTTGCCGGTTTTAAACCCTTCGGGTGTCGGATTGTGTTGAACGATGTAGTTGTACCAGTCGAGTACCCAGACGTGCCCGTCCGGACCGACTTCGGCCATGATCGGCGCACTCCACTCGTCGTCGCTGGCTAACAAGTTGAAAGGGCTGGTTGAACTGAAATCACTTCCGGTTTCGTTCAAGACAAACGCTCCCACTAAGTGCCCGGTCGGACCATTGACGAAAGCGATCCGGTTCCAGAATTCTTGCGGGTACTCTCGCCCGGTGTACAGAGCGTGGCCGGCTGCGGCCGTGTAACCCCCGTGATGATCGACTTGACGAACCTTGTCGGTGATCGGTGCGAACGCATTGGTATCAGCAATCGACGACAGCGTCAGCGAACTCGCCCAGCCGCGAACACTTTCGTAATACCGATTAGCAATCGGCATGTAGATGCTGGGATTTCCGTTCGCGGTTGAACCAAAGATCAACCCTTCTTCGCTGATGCCAAGTCCCCAGGTGTTATTGTTGGTAGACCGAATGAATTCAATCTCGCTACCATCGGGCCGCATGCGAAAGAAACCCATGCGAAAACTCGCTTGAACCTCTCCGTCGACCGTCGGCTGGGAGTTGTTGTAGCCTTGCATGGCCCAAACCCAGTTATCCAATCCGTACTGAAAATTGCTGACGCCGCCATGCGTATCCCCCAGTTCCCAATTGCTAAACAACACCGTCCGCTCGTCCGCTTTGTCATCACCGTCGGTGTCTTTCAAATACAACGTCTCGGTGGCGTGCTGAACGATCGCGCCACCACGATGAAACGCGATACTGGTCGGGATGCTCAGCTGATCCGCAAACACCGTGAACTTGTCGGCCCGGCCATCGCCATCGGTGTCTTCGCAGATGCGAATTCGATCACGCCCTTTACCCGAAGGCTGTAGTTCGTTGGGATAATCGTAGGTCTCGGCGATCCACAGTCGGCCTTGTTCATCCCAAGCCATGCAGATTGGCTTGCCGACGATGTCCGGCTCCGATGCAAACAGCTCCACATGAAAGCCTTCGGGAACGACAAAGTGCTTCATCGATTCGGTGGGCTCGACCGGCAATTGCATCCGACTGGCAGGTTTGCCTTGGACACCCCATTTTTTAGACGGCGTGTAGTTGGGAATCTTATTGCCGACTTCCGCGTATTGGAACGGCTTCAAATCCGTCACCATTTCGTTCATCTTGGGAACCGGAAACGGCTTTTCGGCCAGGTAGTCGCCGGCGCTGGCAGGGTCATCTCCACTGGCCCAGCGGATGCCTCGTTCGACCAAGTTCTGAAATCCAGGACTCGTCCAAGTTCGCGAGTCGTGGCCCCACGCCGTGTAAAACACGCGACCGCTGCCGTGTGTTCGCACCCAAGTCCAAGGTTCGCGTCCTTCGCTATCGACGCGGTATTCCAGCACCGTACGGTTGTTTTCGTTGTGCAAGTGATGCACGTACGTTTCATCCCAGCTTTTGAATCCGCCGTAGCCGCGAATCAATTCATGATCGACGTCGGCCACCTCGGCTTGGAAAACTCCGGTTCCGTGGCGTTTGAATTGCGCCCCCATCAGAGCGACCAAATCTGGCTGATTGCGAAAACAGTACGTCGCACAGTGCAGCGGCACGAAACCACCTCCACCGGCAACGTATTTCAACAACGCGTCAGCCTGCTCTGATTCGATGGAGTCGATGTTGGCGTACAGAATCAGTGCGTCGTAACGATTCAGATTCGCAACCGTCAGATCGCTCAGTTGATCGGTGTACGTCAGCGCGATGCCGCGTTTGGCTAGCACCGGCTGCAGTTCATCAAAACGAGGTTTGGGTTGATGGTGCCCTTGATCTCCCAGATACAGAACTTGCAAATCAGACCCGTGGCAGGCGGATGCGAACAGGAGGACGAAAGCGACGAAACGAATCATGGAGGATGCCATCTTCTTGTGAATAGCCTTGGCTGCGAATACTCTGACAACGACTCTACCGGGACATTTTAACCGAGCGTGAAGTCCGGCAAGCGAACGACTTCGCCTCCTTTGACCGCAGATTCATGAGCACAGATGCCAACACAAGTCCAGTTGGCCGATGTCACTGCATTGGGTCGCGGATCACGGTCGTCGCGTATCGCACTGACAAATTCGTGAACCAAATGCGGGTGCGAACCGCCGTGACCACCGCCCTGGACGAACGACAAATGTTCGCTGTCGTGGATTTCTTTGGGGAGTGTGAACCGCTGAATCGGCTCTGGCAACAAGTTGGAAAAATCCGGCACGTCGACCTTTTCCGCAATCTCGTTTTCCGGTTTCTTGGCGGTGTGCATGACGTGCGGTTCGTTTTCGATCAGCGTCCACTCGAAACTCTTTTTGGTGCCGTACACATCAAAGCTCTCACGATACTGTCGCGCGACATCAAACAGTGCTCGCCAGATATGCGCCGTTAGATCAGTGTCTTTGATCTTGATGTGACAAGTCTCCACTGCAAACGGGCTGCCTGACTTTTCGGCGATGTCCTCTCGGACGGTTCCTGACCCGAAGCAACTGACGTATTCGGCCAACCCATCGACCAGGCCCAAGCATGGACTGACCACGTGAGTTGCGTAATGCATCGGCACCATTTTTTCCCAGTAAGCCGGCCAGCCATCCATGTCTTGCGGGTGCGACGCCGCAATGTGTTGGACTTTGCCAAGTTCGCCGCTGGCATACATTTGCTTGATGAACAAGTACTCGCGGCTGTACACGACCGTTTCCGCCATCATGTATCGAAGCCCGGTCTCCTGAACCTTTTCGACGATCTGGCGACATTCGTCCAACGTCGTCGCCATCGGCACCGTGCACATCACGTGCTTTCCCGCATCCAATGCTTGCAGCGACATCCAGGCATGGTCGCCGATCGGGCTGTTGATGTGAACACAGTCCACATCAGGATCGGCAAGCACTTGATCAAAATCAGTGTACCGTTTGGCGATTCCGAACTGGTCCGCCATCTTGTTCATCTCGGCTTCGTTTCGCCGACACACCGCGACAACTTCCGCGTCCGGATGGGCTTGATAAATTGGAATGAACTCAGCACCGAAACCGAGTCCAACCATTGCCATTCTGACTTTTTGCTCGCTCATTGTCTTTGTCTCGGTAGATCGTGTCGGGTTCGGATGGTCGTGCCGCAGAGGCAGACGGTTCAGTTTGCAATCGTATCGTTGGCCCAGCGAGGTACAATGAGTTAATGCACATTTGTTATGAGCTATTTTACGTGCCACAATCTCGCTCGGTTTGACTCATGCCTTCAAAAACGCTCCGCCGCGTCGCGCTGCTGATCGAAACATCCAACGCTTACGCCAGAGGCGTGTTGGAGGGCATCGTTTCATATACCCGCGAACAAGATCCGTGGTCCATCTACCTGCCCGAACAAGAACGTGGCGCGAAACCTCCGTCCTGGCTAAAAAACTGGAAAGGCGACGGCCTGATCGTCCGCATTGAAACCGACGAGATCGCCAGAATGGTCCGTCGGCTGAACAAGCCCGTGATCGACGTTAGTGCGGCCCGACGAGTTGAAGGAATCCCCTGGGTCGAAACCAACGATGAAGTAATCGCGCAACTGGCAATCGATCACTTCGTTTCGCGTGGATTCAAGCACTTGGCCTTTTGCGGTGACCCCGACTTTAACTGGTCACATTGGCGGCAGAACGCGTTTGTGCGTCAGATCCAGTCGCAGCCGAATTTGCACTCCGACATCTTTGAGGCAACGTCGCGTCGTCACCCGCAGTACTCTTGGAACCGCGAAAAAAAGCGACTACTGAAATGGATTCACTCGTTGCCCAAACCGGTTGGCGTGTTCGCTTGCTACGACATCCGGGCTCAACAAGTGCTTGATGTTTGCCGCGAAGCCAATATTAAAGTCCCCGATGAAGTGGCGGTGTTGGGCGTGGACAACGACCGCTTGCTCTGCAATCTTTGTTTTCCACCGCTATCGAGCGTCATTCCTGATGCGATTCGGACCGGACGTGAAGCGGCGCGACTGCTGGATTTACAGATGAACGGGGGCAACGTCAAACAGGAACGCCACTTGATTGATCCCAAAGGCGTCGCGACTCGGCAATCCACCGATGTGTTGGCAATCGAAGACACGGATGTGGCGACGGCGATCCGATTCATTCGCGAACATGCTTGCGACGGAATCAACGTGACGGATGTATTGAAACAAGTTCCCCTGACGCGCCGCGCGCTTGAACTTCGTTTCCAGACGCACCTAGGCAGAACTCCCCATCAAGAGATCATTCGCCAAAGGGTCGAACGAGTCCGAACGCTGCTGGTTGACACCGATTTGCCGCTCAAGACGATCGCTCGAATGACGCAGTTCGAACACGAAGAGTACATGAGCGTTGTGTTCCGGCGCGCCATGGGATCTCCACCGGGAAAATACCGCCGCGAACGCAAGCAATAAGCGGTTCCGTTCCGACTCGGGTTTCCACCGGCGACGTCAAGAGTTTCAAAGCAGCATTCACCGCAGCGTCGTTGCGAATGAATTCGATTATTGCTTGACGTTCAACGGCATCGAAATCAGCAACCCTGCCGTTCGCGGCTCAGTACTTTTGCGATGTTTGACGTGACACTTCAAGCACTGTGCTCCCAGGCGGATCGGGCCGGCAAATCGATAGCGACCTTTCTCCCACGCTTCGTATCTCTTATCGCCCTTTTTGAGAGCAATCACAGCTGATTTCTCAAACTCGCCTTCGGCCTGATGATCGACATTGATCAAGTCGGTTTCGACAATCAACCATTTCAGATCAACGTCGTACATTTTTGCCAATTCATCAAACACCTCCTCCAGCGATGCGGACGGGATTTCATGAGCGTCGTCTTCGTCAAAGAAATCACGATGAACCACCTGCAACGTCCCGCGCATCGATTCGTGAAGCAACATCGCACGGGCGCGTGCCTGGGCAACACTGTTCGCAGGGGCGATGGTTTTGGTATCCCTTTCAACGCGGCGTTCATCAGCACCAAGCGTCAACATGGTTGCCAGCAGGACGCCGAACAGAATGATCAGAGGATTGGATCTCAATTTTAACTTTCTAGTTTACGGAGGGTCACGATGGCTTCCTGCACGATTCGGTCGACAACTTCTTGCGCGTCGTCCACGCGAACCACTTGACCTGCAGATTGCCCTGCATACATCGCCAGTTTTTCCAAATCGCCCGTCATCGATCGCAGCGGAGAATCGGTACTCATCAAATAGATCGGCCTGCCTTCTTCTTCGGCAACTTGCCGACGTTCGATCAGATCGGGGAGATGCCCAAAGGGGTGCGGTTCGATCGCCGCCGTCGCTTCACTCTTCAACACGCGAACCGGTGAATGCGGAGGCCAGTTGAGCGCGAACGCATCGGTGTGAATGGTATCACCTGCCTGCGATTCGACAATCTTTTGCTTATGAATCGCGTGGGCGAACGATTCGGTGGTAGCAACAAAAACCGTTCCGCAGTGAATGCCTTGAGCCCCCAACGCCAATGCAGCAACAAGACTACGCCCGCTGGCGAATCCACCTGACCCAATGACGGGAATCGAAACCGCATCGACGACTTGCGGCAAGAGGACCAGCGAAGTCACTGTGTCGTGCAGGTGCCCTCCCGCCTCGACACCTTGTGCCACGATCACATCCGCGCCAGACGCTTCGGCCAGCACCGCTTGTTCCACCGTCCCGACTTGATGAACAACGACACACCCAGCGTCCTTTGCACGGCGAATCGCGTCTGGAACAACATGCCAAAAGAAAATCATTGCCGGGACATTCATTCGAATGCACTCGGCCAATTCAGCCTCAAAGAGACCAGCGTCTGTCGCGGAAGGAATTAGGTTGACCGCAAAGGGGCGATCGGTCAGCGAACGCACTTCGCCTATTTGTTGACGAATCAGTTCGGGTGATTCACGTACCATTCCAAGACAACCAAATGCTCCGGCATTGGATACCGCAGCGGCAAGTTCCGCGCGAGCGACGCCGCCCATGCCAGCTTGCAAAATGGGATACTGACATCCCAGCAGATCACAGACCGCTGTTTTCAAGGGCGTCGGGTTAGTCATCCACAAAACTCCTTCAGGTGTTCACGTTGCATTTCTGCGGCGCGGACGTTGATTGACACAAACCAAAACTGGTGGTTCACATCGAATGTGATGACCAACTGCAATTACGCAATTTTTTGCGATCACGGCTTTTTCGCAGGCACGTCCCATCGAATTTTGTAAAGTCGCTCGTCGGCCAACGTGATCGGCGGGGCGTCTTTGAAACGGATCGAGTGACTCCACCATTCGTCCGCCAGTGCTTGATGAAACACGATGCGTTTGCTGATGGGGTGCACATCAACAGACTTAATCTTTTTGCCCGATCCGAATCCGGCGACGACGGTGAATGTTTTGTCCGTGGTGTCAAATTGCAGCACCTGAGTATTGGTGGTCACGAAAAGGTTCTTGCCATCGTGAGCTGGTGACAAATCATGTCCGCCGGACGAAGGCAATGGGTGACGCTCCGCGACAACCCAAACCGGTGAAGCGGCTTTTCCTTGCGGTTTGATCTCAAGCAGTTCATCGGTCCCCAAAGCCCACAGTCGTGTTCCCGCAGCGTCCCAAACGGTCCCGTGAGCGCCGCGAAGCGGAATCTTGAAAACCGCGACCGCAGGACGAGCGCTGTCGTTTTGAGAAAAGAACTCAACGGCATCACCCGATGTGCTGGCTGCGACTGCGATCTGATGATCAGGAAGCAAGCATGCACTGTGCGCGTTAGCCACTTCCGCCAAAAACACGCACCGCTTCGTCGTGCGTTCGATCAGTGCTACTCCGCGCGATGACGATGTGATCAACATCAAGTCGTTTTCGTAAGGTTTGCAATCGTCGGTTGATCGGAACCGGGACCGGAAGGCTTCGGGAATCGACGGAGAGTCGCTGGCCGTCCAACTCCAAAGATCCTGCGAAGGCTTCGCCGGGTCGACGACAAACACTTTCTCTGCCCCACAACAAATAATCTTTGCGGCGTCGGGCGAAACGGCATACAAATCGTGACAGATTAGCGCGAACACAAATGCCGCGGAAATGAAAATACGAATCGAAGTCATCATAAATTGCGGCTGTCTGTAGGTGATGGGCAAACGCTATTGAGAGAAAACAGGGAACGCGGCGGATTCGTTGACTCTCAGGAATGACTCGGCGGAATTACGTTGAACCGAAAACCTTTTCGCTCCTCGTCGACGACTTCATCAGGGTCTCCGCCGTCACTGGGCTGTCAAAAACTCTCGACTGCAATCTTAATCATTCCTGAACCCGAACGACGAGCGATCTTAACCACAAGAATTGAACGCTGATACAATACGATCCCCAAGATTTGAAACCCACCAACTTCCCTCCTGCGAGAGTTCTACTTGTGCGCTGCTTTCCAATCGTGATTTGCATTCTGTTTTCGACGCTGCCACTGCACACCTGTACGGCCCAATTCATTGTGGCTCATCGCGGCGCGTCACATGACGCACCGGAAAATACGCTCGCCGCGTTTGAACTGGCTTGGCAACGCGGAGCCGACGCGATCGAAGGCGACTTTTATCTGACGTCAGACGGGAAAATCGTCTGCATCCACGACAAAACGACCAAGCGAGTTGCCCCGAAACATCCTGAGTTGACCGTTACAAAATCAACCTTCGATCAGCTTCGCAAATTGGAGGTCGGTAGCTGGAAAGACGCGAAATTTTCTGGCCAACAAATCCCGACGCTGAAGGAAGTCTTGGCCATCGTCCCCCCAGGAAAGCGAATCTTTGTCGAAATCAAAAGTGGTCCAGAGATCGTCCCCACCCTTACCACGGAGCTAAACGAATGCGGGCTCCAGCCAAACCAGATCGTGATCATCGCCTTTAATGAAGACGTGGTCCGCGCCTGTCGCAAATCGATGCCACAGTTCAAGTGCAGTTGGTTGACCAGTTTTAGACAGAAAGACAAAAAGGGACCGTGGAAGCCAGGTACGGACGAAGTGGTCAGCCGACTGCAGCAAAGCGGAGCGACTGGACTGGGGGCAAACGGAAACGAAGCAGTCATCAACGGCAACTTTGCTGATCGCGTTCGGCAAACTGGAAGCGAGCTTCATGTTTGGACGATCAACGACTTGGACGCAGCCAAGCGTTTCGTCAAACTTGGCGTGGATTCCATTACGACAGACCGTCCCGCCCTGATTCGTCAGGCTCTCCCGCAACCTGCCGACGCGGTTTCAAAGGGCGACTCACTGCAGAATATCAACGTCGCTTGCGAAGGCACTTATCCGCATCACCTGCAAGGAATTGCCGCTGACGACTCCTCTCTTTACTGGAGTTTCACCACAACTTTGGTCAAGACGAACAAGAAGGGCGAGCTCGCAACGAAAGTGCCCGTTGCCAATCATCATGGCGATCTCTGCTACCGGGACGGGAAACTCTATGTCGCGGTTAACCTGGGCAAGTTCAACGATCCTGCAGGAAACGCTGATTCCTGGATCTATGTTTACGACGCGCAAACTCTTCAGGAAATCGCTCGCCACGAGACGCAGGAAGTCGAGTTTGGCGCAGGTGGAATTGGATTTCGCAAGGGGAACTTCTTTGTCATCGGCGGGCTCCCGGCAGATGTTCACGAAAACTATGTTTATGAATACGACGAAGAGTTCAATTTCATCAAACGGCACGTCATCAAAAGTGGCCATACGCTGATGGGAATCCAAACTGCGACGTTCGCAAATGACCGTTGGTGGTTTGGCTGCTACGGCGCGAAGAGTGAATTGGTCGTGACGGACTCCGAGTTTCAATTCTTGGGACGTCACCCATTTAATTGTTCGCTGGGCATCCAAGGCTATTCGAAAGATCGACTGCTATCAGCAAGTGGCAACTGCGTGAAAAATCAGGGGTGTCGAGGTAGCGTGCGTGTTGCTGTGCCCGATCAAAACGGCGGATTGATGTACGCAAAGTCCAAGTAGGCTCGGGGTGGGCACACGAATTCGACAACCGATCAACGCGTTTTCTTAGGACGAACAATGGACCGACCATGTCAGATCATTTTGCCAACCAAGTGTTTTTTGCTGGCGGTCAGTTTGATCTGGTGCACCGATGCCCGATCGCAACAGCGTTCCTCTTCGCAGGACCAAGCGGGTGCCCAACGGGAGCAGAGCGTCCAACGGGAACAAGATGCACACACGCAAACAGATAACCGGACGTCGACAGACCGCCCGGACCTAGATGCATGTTTTGTATTGCCTGAAAAATGGAAGGGCCGAACGAGTCGCTATCGTTCGCCGCTTCGGTTTGCTGATGGCGACACGGTCAATTCGCCGGCAGATTGGAAACGACGCCGCGCCGAGATCTCTCAGCAATGGGAAAGCTTGTTAGGGCAGTGGCCTCCACTGATTACCGATCCGACCATTGAGATTTTGGCGACGGCGAACCGCGATCATTTCGCCCAGCATCAAATTCGATTTCGCTGGACACCGCACGAAACGACGACGGGCTATCTCTTAATACCCGACGGCCCCGCACCGCACCCAGCGGTTGTGGTCGTGTACTACGAGCCGGAAACGGCAATCGGTTTAGGGAAACCCAATCGCGACTTTGCCGTTCAGTTGGCAAAACGCGGGTTCGTGACTTTGTCGATCGGCACGACCGAAGCGACCAAGGCCAAAACGTATTCGCTGTACCATCCCAGCATCGACGATGCGACGGTTCAACCGCTGTCGATGCTCGCTTACGCAGCCGCCAATGCATGGCATGTACTGGCCAGTCGTGATGAAGTGGATGCAGATCGGATCGGCATTGTCGGCCATTCTTTCGGCGGCAAGTGGGCGATGTTTGCGTCGTGCCTGTTCGACAAATTCGCCTGCGCGGCTTGGTCAGACCCGGGCATCGTGTTTGACGAATCCCGCACAAGCGTCAACTACTGGGAACCGTGGTACTTGGGTTATCACCCCAAACCCTGGCGAAAACGTGGCCTGATTACCAGCGACAATCCAGCACGAGGACTCTATCCGAACCTGGTCGACAAAAAACATGATCTACACGAACTACATGCCTTGATGTCGCCGCGTCCATTCTTGGTTTCCGGCGGTAGCGAAGATCCACCGCAGCGATGGGAAGCACTTCAGCACTCGATTAAGGTCAACGAAATCCTTGGCTACAAAAATCGAATTGCCATGCACAATCGCCCGACACATGCTCCCAACGATGAGTCCAACGAGATCGTCTACCAGTTTTTTGAAAAATTCTTGAAACCATGAACCCCTCCCCGGACACCGAACAGTCGATGACGCACTCATCATGTTGCTTTCTGGTCGCCGCCGCTTGCCTGCTGCCGTTAGTGGTAGCGTCAACTCCAACGCCGGCGGCGGATCGCCCCAACATTCTATTGATCGTTTCGGATGACCAACGCCCCGACACGATCGCAAGCTTTGGAAACAACGTGATTCGCACGCCCAATTTGGACGCTTTGGCGGCGCGGGGATCGGTGTTTTCGAGAGCGATATGCGCGAACCCCATTTGCACGCCTAGTCGCGGCGAGATCCTTACCGGGTGCAATGGATTCAACAACGGAGTATCAGATTTTCGCGGCAAGTTTCGCGAGGGCCTTTCACCGATCGCACAAACACTTGGCGACGCTGGTTACCAAACTTGCTATGTCGGTAAATGGCACAACGCGGGAAGACCCAGCCATCATGGATATCAAAAATCCAAAGGACTGTTTAGCGGCGGTGGCGGAAAGCTCTGGAAAGATCAAGTCGACGCGCATGGCCGACCCGTGACGGGATATCGAGGATGGATTTTTCAGTCCGACAGCAAAGAGTTGCAGCCAGAGTTGGGAGTTGGATTGACGCCCGACATTAGTGAACGATTTGCAGACGCCGCGATCGACGCCATCGCGACGTCACAGAAGTCGCCTTTCTTTGTGCACGTCAATTTCACGGCCCCTCATGATCCGTTACTGATCCCGACGGGTTACGACGACGCCTACGATCCGGACAAGATGCCGTTTCCGCCCAACTTCATTGCCCAGCATCCATTCGACACGGGCAACATCGGTGGACGCGATGAAGTGCTGCTACCAACACCTCGCACGGAGCAGGATGTTCGTGACGACCTAGCGGTCTACTACGCCGTGATCACTCACCTGGACGAGCAAGTCGGACGCATTCTGAAATCCCTTGATTCCAGCGGCAAGCGGGATAATACCGTTGTGATTTTTACAAGCGATCACGGATTAGCGATGGGAAGTCACGGTTTGCGTGGCAAGCAGAACATGTACGAACACACGATGAACGTCCCCATGCTGATGAGTGGCCCTTCGATTCCAACGGGCGAAACCTTCGACGCTCAGATGTATCTACGAGACTTGTATCCCACGATCTGCGAACTCGCCGATGTCAGTCTCCCCAACCCAATCGATGGCCGGAGCGTGGTCCCCGTGCTACGACACGACACTACCAGAATCCATGAGTATGTTTTCGGTTACTTTCGCGATGTTCAGCGAATGATTCGCGGTGACCGCTGGAAACTCATTCACTATCCGCAAATCGACCACTGGCAATTGTTTGACCTCGCCAACGATCCCAACGAACAAAACAACTTGGCCGACGTTCAGCGTCATGCGGACATCAAGCGTGAACTACAGGGAAGACTTCGCCGGTGGCAACTCCAGGTCGGCGATCCGCTGGCGAACCAGTAGGTCGGTTGCCAATCGCGAGTGCCATCTAATGTCCTTTCATTTCTGAAGGAACTTGACGGGCAGAATTAGAATTTGTCGTCGGCCGACAATTGTTTGATCGGCGTCAGATCCAGCTTGCGAAATTCGACTTCCGCCCCTTCGGCTTGAACCGCAATCTGGCCCTTCGAAGCGGTGCAATGCGTGCCGTGATTGACGAAATCTCCGTTGACCCAAACCTTAACCTCGTCTCCCACACATTCGATCACCATTTCGTTCCACTCACCTACAGGTTTCTCGCTGCCCTCGGTAAGGTTCATGATCCGGCGTCCCTTTCCTTCAACGATGCCCCAGTTTTTCTTGGGACCACGCCGCTGGACCATGTTGGGCACCGTGATGTCCTGCACGATGCACCAAAAATCGCCAGCATGCTGATGGTTCATCTGCACTTCGATCGACTTGGGAAACATCTTGTACAGCGATCGTGGCGTCGAGGCATGAACCAAAACGCCACAGTTCCCTGGTTCGCCTGCAAAACGATACTGAACCACCAGCCGAAAATCCTGATGCACAGCGTCGGTAATCAGATGCCCTTGCGGCGTGCCCAAACTGACCAACATTCCATCGCGTACGATAAACGACGCTCTGACGTCAGGATTGTCTTCTTTGGCCGGAATGTCCGCGTGCCACCCCGTCAAATCTTTGCCATTAAACAACTCGGTCGCTTGCACCGATGGCGATGGCAAAAGCACTGCGCTTAAGCCGATTACGAGACAGCCAATCGCGAATTGATAGGTGGAATATGCTCGTTCGGTGGAGTGCATCATCGTGTCCAAGATTCAAGAGTTGCCGGGTGCAAACGGGTTGTGATTATCATCGATAGTTTAGACGACACGCATTGAGAACGAGCAAGCCCCTTGGTGGTTAGGTTCTAAGGTGCGTTTGTGTGTGCAAAAGGTCTAGCCGCCGCGGCTGTCTACGAGGCCCGGCCATAAATGAAATAAGTGGCGAAGCGCAAGCGTCAACGAAGCTTTCTGCCAATGCACGGCATTAACTGAATGCCGTCTTGCCGGGGACAGCGACTTTCCAAGTTGGAACGGGGGTGTCCCATGCGATTTCGTCCGGCATCAAATCCTGTTTTGCATCCATGGCTTGTTGCCAAGTGATTTCGTGTCCGGTGTAAGCCGACTCGCGAGCCATGATGGCCATTAGCGTCGATCTGGCGAAGTAGTCTCCGTTATTCAGATAGCCACCTGAACGCAGTGACCGATAGAACGTGTCATGTTCGGTCTGGTGCCCCTGCTGTTTTCGTCCATTGCCTTGGCCGAACTGCCAAGCCGATGCACCCGAAATATCGTACTTTGTCTTTCCTGCACCGATGCAAATCCCCTTGGTGCCGGCCAGCCGCATTTCAAATACGCTGTCGCATCCCGTTTGCTGTCTACTGGTCGCAAAGAGCTCCGCGCCACTCGCAAACTTGTAGAGGATCGCAAAGTGGTCAAAGATGTGTCCGTACATTTCTTCGGTCCTCGACTGACGTCCCCCCGTTCCTGTACAAGACACTGGATAGTCGCCCATCACCCACGCCATTCGGTCGATCTCGTGCACGAACTGTTCGATCAAAAAATCGCCAGACAGCCAAGTGTGATAGTGCCAGTTCGATAGCTGGTATTCGACATCCGTCTGGCCAGGCTGACGCGGTTTGACCCACAGCCCGCCGGTGTACCGAGTCATCCGAGCGTTCAGTATTTCACCGATCGCTCCGTCATGGATCCTCTGGTTCATCTCGATCGAAGCCGGTTCGTATCTCGCTTGCAATCCAGCAACAATGAACAGCCCCTTCTCTCTGGCTTTGGCGGTCGATTGCAGCACACTGCGAACCCCCGCTGGGTCGACGGCGGCGGGTTTTTCGGCAAAGACGTGTTTGCCCGCATCGATGGCAGCCTGCAGATGCAATGGGCGAAAACCAGGCGGCGTCGCTAATAGCACCACGTCAACGTCGGTCGCCAGCAATTGTTTGTAAGCATCCAGCCCAGTGAATCGCATGTCATCGGCGACGTCGACGCGATCTGCAAAATCGCCCTTCCGCCTTAACGTCTGCAGACAACCACTCAAGCGTCCTTCGACTGCGTCCGCCATCGCGACCAAGCGAATACCAGGATCCGCTTGCAACGCATTCAACGTTGCTCCCGTTCCGCGGCCTCCACAGCCGATCAAGCCGATCCGTATATCATCATCGACACTCACGTGCGGCGTCTGCGCATTCGCGACTGCCGGCGCGAATGACGCAGCGGTTAGAGAACCTCCGGAGGCCTTCAAGAAAGAGCGTCGCGGTGAAGCGACGTTGTTGTCGTCAGGTTGCTTGGCGGCAAGGTCCGCGCGGCGGCGTTCATGGTTCATAAATTTGCCTGGAGATTACTGAGATGAATGGGAAAGAAAACAAACGGTCAAACAGCAGACAAACGAGATCATTAAGAAGACCAATACAGCGTCACAGATGCAGCACCTGATCCATCCAGTCCGCGATCCCAGTGAGCCGCTGCTCATCGCCCCCTTTAACTTCCGCTGAGGCCCAACCACAGAAACTAACAGCGGCAAGTTCCTTGCGTACGTTCTGCCAATGCACTTCGCCACCGTCAGTGCCCACCGCCATCTGGGACTTCAATTTGGGATCACCAAATACAGCGTGTCCGCGATCCTTGATGTCCAACTTAACGGTTCTTGGACCCAGCACGTGTGCCCAGTGCTCGGCGGATTGCTTGGTCCAAGTGATCGTGTTGCCAGTGTCGAAATACGCCCCGACGACTGGGGACTTTAGCTCGTCGATAAAGCGAGCCATTTCTTCGGCGGTTTTCAAAAACGAAGCGCGAACGTTTTCGACCAACAGTCGGACATCATGTTTCTCGGCAAGCGGGATGGCTTTGCGAACGACGTCCAGCGCTCGCGCGAAGTTATCGTCGTAGCGAAGCGTTTTGATTTCGCGGGCGATGATCAAGACCGTGTTGCCTCCCACCTGCTGGCAAAGCTCGATCGATCCTGAGCAGTCGTCATTGGCTCCGTTGATCACGCCATGCACTTGGATTTCGGTCGCCTCCACCGCAGCGAGAACGTCCTTGGGCACGAGCCCGTCTCGCAAGCTGATTTCGACACCGTCAAAACCAGATCGTCGCAGCATCTTGAACTGCTGCAGCAAAGGAATACGTTCGCCGATCATCGAGTACTTCAGCGACTTGCGGATCTTCCCCGTCAACTGTCCGCCAACAGCGATCGACGCGCCCGTTCCAAGAGCTCCCAACGCTAAACCGCATCGCAGCGCACTGCGTCGATCGATGGACTGCGAGGACAAATTTCGCGACTCACTGGCAGGAACTCGGAAGCGACTCAAGGCACTATTCCTTGCTGAGGGTGGCATCAATTTTGCGGTACCACTTCGGCGTCCCGAACCAGTCATGCATTTCTTTTTCAAACGGAGCAACGACGTCTTCTGGCTCTGGAAAGACGCCTTGGTCCTGCGTTTCCACCATCCAAACCGACAAAGCGGCACGCATTTGGATCAGTGCTTCTTGGTGCTCCGGATCATCTGAATCAGCCAGATTGTTGATTTCATGCGGATCGTTTTCGGTGTCAAACAACTGTTCCGCGGGTACGGTCGGTGACATTAGCGCCGCCGCCGCGCCCGACAACTTGCCTTCGCTCATCAGCTGACGCATCAATGGCTTGATCGGAAAACACTTTTCTTTGTACCGATTCAACGACGTGAAGTGACGATCGGGAAAGTAGTTACGCAGGTAATGATATTTCTTGCCTCGCACACTTCGGATTCGGTTGACCGTTTCGTCAATTCGATCGCGAGCCGAAAAAGCAAACTTGCGTGGCGGACCCAAGCGATCGCCCATGAAGGTTCTGCCCTGCATGCCCAGCGGACGACGGATCCCAGCAAATCCCAGCGTCGTCGGGTGAATGTCAATCAAGCTGACGACTTCGTCACTGACCGATCCTGCCTTGTAATTTGCGGGAGCGGGAAAATTCGTCGGCCAGTGGATAATCATCGGCACGTGCAACCCAGTGTCATAGCACCAGTGAATCCCGCGCGGTTCGATCCGGCCGTTGTCACCAAAGAACATGACCACGGTATCGTCAGCCAAACCATCTTTCTGCAGCTGAGCCAAAACGCGCCCGATTGTTTTGTCCATTCCTGAAATGGAATTCAGGTAGCGTGCCCATTCTTTTCTGACCAGCGGATGATCCGGGTAATAAGGCGGCGGAGTGACATTGTCGACGGTGGCAATCTGCTCGTGCGTCTGTTCACCTTTCCATTCCACTCGTGGTTGCTGCCAAGTTTGTCGATCGTAGATATCGTACTCCGCTTCCAGCGTGTTGATCTGAGCAAAGAAAGGTTGATTTCCCTGCAGATCTTCCCACTTGCTGGTGTCGTAGAGTTTTCCTTCTTCGACAAAATTTAAATCCAACTTTCCCGAACCGATTTGATCGTCGCCCAGTGTGGCAATGTTCCCCGAAAAATACCCGACGTCTTTCAATCGGTGCGTAATCGGACGCACGCCTTCGGGGAGCCGATAGCCATCGCTGCGGTGCGATCGCATGTTGTGAGTATCAGTGGTCGTTTGATACATGCCTACAAAAAAGGCACTGCGACTGGGAGCACAAACCGGCGACGTCGAAAAAACGTGCGTGTACCGAACTCCCTTTGCTGCGAGACCGTCCAAGGCGGGCGTCTTCACGTTCTTGGCACCGTAACAACCCAAGTCCAGTTTGAGATTCTCGCCAACGATCCAGAGAATATTCGGACGCTTCGTTGTTTCGGGTTCTTGGGCAGTGCAAGTCGAAGCAAGAACTAATCCGCTCGCAATGAGCAAGAGGCGGGAAACGATGTTGTGTTGCATGGTGGGTGCGATGCGTGGCAGTTGCTGATAGGTACGATGCGTTAATGTTACAACGATTCAGACGCGACGGTCGCTCACGACGGAAAGTTTTCTTAACGCATTTCTGCTAAATGTCCGGAAGTCGAGTGACGCCCACAAGCGTGTTCGACAGTTCGATGCGATTTGCAACTTGATGCGATCGATATCGGACTGGTTGAACTGGTGCGTCGCAGTCCAACATCGGCTTACCACGGAAGATTCTTGCCCACAGCATTCAAAGCGAACGATTCGGTCCAAATCATTTCCGCGTCGCGTGGGCTAGATGACCAGAACGATTTCACAGGGCAGCCAATCACGCCACTTGAGTGACGCGGCTTGATGACCTTCTGATACGAACGGGCCAACGAGAAGCGTGGTGCACGAATTCGGCTTCGGATTCATCGTCGTCAAAATTGGGTCCGCAGCGCCAACCCGAACCCCATCGTGCCAGGATGTCACAGAAAGCATGTAGCCGACGAATGACGGGTTGGCGATTTGTCGCAGTCGCGATTTCGCCGTCTTTTGTGTCGTAAAGTTCTGTAGCAAGGTCGCGTCGTCCGCTTCCAATCGTGGGCCGTTTGGCAGGCAGTCATTTGCAAATGCCCAATCGATGTCGACTTTTGCGAATCCGAAATTCCAATCCGAAAAACATGAATAGCCAGCCAACCACTGACCGCGAAGACCTCTCACCCGACGTTGGCTTTGTCGCGATCGTCTTCCTCGTGATCGCGATTTCGACGTGGTTGCTTTTAATGCCTGCCGTCCCAGCGATCGCCCAAACAACGATCAATCGATTTCATTTTCGCACCGCTTCCTTTTCGCAGTGGGCAATTCAGCAGCCGATTCCGGCGATGTACAACCTTGCCAATCGCTTCCAAGTCACCCAGCGGTCGGCCGACGGAAGCGATCAAGTCTTGGCCTCGGGAATGGTCAACCATTTTCCCGCCAGGAAAATCACATTTGCGAATGGACGCTACCGCAATCTAAAAACTCGCTGTGCTTGCGACCTTCAGGTAACGTCAAGCTATCGCGGTCTTCAGCAACGAACCCAGTTTCATATCGAACCACAAAGCGATGGTGGATTTGTCATGTCGCGATCACCAGTCGATGAGGTCCAAGAGTGAACACCGCAACCACCGAACGATCAATCGTCTCTGCTCCGACCTACAAAGTCGCGACTCAGTTGGATCCTCCGCATCGGGTACTGATTGCCTACCGCTTGGTGGCATGCGCGACGCTAGCGGCTCTGTTCTGGAAGTGGTCGTTCTTTCAAGGCTGCGACGCGATTTACGTTAGCTTCCCGGTCACTGACTCATTCTTTCCCCTTTGGCTTCAATCCGTTTGGACGCTAAGAGTCGCCTTTGTCACGACCGCTGCGTCGATCACGATGGGGGCAGTCACTTGCAACGATATCACACGAAAACGCGGCGCCGTACTGGCACTGTTGGGAGCGACCGTACTGGTGATCCATCAAGGCAGTCACAACGACATGACGTTTGCGACCGCGTGGTGGACCTCGCTGTGGTCGGTTTGGCTGGCGTTTCGCTTACACCGCGTCAACGTTCTGCCTGTCGCGTCACGCCAAGCGGCACAAGACGCGTTGCTTCGCCGCGCTGCGTTTGTCAGTCGCCTGATCCTGTCGATGATTTTGCTAGGCGGTGCCGTTGGCAAATGGACCAGCGAGTATTGGTCGGGAGCTGTGTTCTACGACATCTATTTTGCGGAGCGAGATTTCTGGGTTTTCAACTGGTTGCGCGGCAGCTTTGACGAAGCCGCGCTGCGCGAGATCGCGATGTGGTACAGCCGCAAAGTCGTCGTGCTAGAGAGCGTCGCAGGTTTTGGCTTGTGGCTCCTTCCTGCCAAATACGCTGCGATCGCCGGCGTGTTGATTTTTACCTCGATCGCACTGCTGTCCAATTTCCTGCTGTTCTCTGTACTGCTCAGCTTGATCGGATTGGCCGCGGTTGGATTTTTGGTGAAACGCTGACGACCAGCTAGCGGCGGAAATTGTCCGCACTGATTTCGTGACGCTTCAGCAATTTGTTCATCCCTTGGCGAGAAAGTCCGGCCTGTCGCGCCGCGCTGGCAATCACACCGTCGTGCTTTTCCATCAAAGCGTGCAAATAGGCTCGGTCGGCACGATCGAGTGCTTCATCGCGAGAGACTTCCGCCATCTCACTGGTCGACCCGTCTGCTGGATTGCGAATCGAATCCGGCAAATCGCTCGGTGTGATCGTATCGCCATGCGTCATTGCAATCGCCCGTTCGACAACGTTGCGTAGCTCGCGAATATTTCCGGGCCAACGATAGCGACGAAAGCAGTCAATGGTTTCAGGAGAATACGCGTTGATCGTCGAACCGGCAGGACGAAGCTTTTTCAGGAATGCTTCGGCGAGCAAGACGACATCGTCGCCTCGTTGTCGCAGCGGCGGCAATTCAATGTGAATGACCGCAAGCCGGTAGAAAAGGTCTTGGCGGAACAGACCCGCGTCAACTTCAGCAGACAGATCTCGATTGGTTGCACTGATAAATCGAGTATCCACTTTGATCGGCTGGCTGTCGCCGACCGGCGTAAATGTCTGCTCCTGGACGACACGCAGAAGCTTCGCCTGAGACGCTGCCGGCAGCTCACCCAATTCGTCAAAGAATGCCGTGCCGCCGTCGCATGCTCGCAGCAATCCCGTCTGATCCTTGACCGCCCCCGTGAACGATCCTTTGACGTGACCAAACAGCACCGATTCAAACAACGATTCAGGAATCGCCGTGCAGTCGATCACCTGCAGGGTGTGATCACGACGTGGGCTATTGCGGTGAATCGCGAACGCAACGACTTCCTTGCCGGTCCCGCTCTCGCCCGTTATCAAGACATTGGTGTTGCTAGGCGAAACGCGATCGACAATCTCCAGCAACTCCCGCATCTTGGGGCTCTTACCTATGATCTCGGGATACTTGGAATTGAAACCCGCTTCGCGTTCATCGCCGGTGTCAACACGAACCACCGCTGCCGGGCGATGCAGAAGAGCTTTTTGAACCGAGGCCAATAACTCTTCAAACTTAACCGGTTTCGATAAGTAGTCCGCAATGCCTAACCGCACACTTTGGATCGCCGAGGGAATCGACGGCACACCAGTGACGACGATCATCGGCACGTGCGCAAACTTGGTGCGTCCCTCTTGAAGCAATTCCAGTTGCAAGTTCCCCGGCATGTTCAGATCGGACAGAATGAGGTCAAACGACTGCTCGTTGAGTACGTTGATTGCGTCGCTGGCGTCTTCCACGCAGACGCATTCGTAGCCTTCGTCGCGCAAAAGTTCCGCAGTGGTGTCGCGGAACAATGGCTCGTCGTCGGCGATCAGGATGCGCTGCGTGTTCATCGAGAAAATTCTCTTGCTTTGCAAAGGCAGTCGAAACACTACGCGCTGTTTTCGGTTTCCTGAAACAGCGGCATTCCGTTCGCGTCAAGAATCTGGACGATCCCGGATCGCACGTCATACATCGCGCCGACCACTTTCGCCTGCCCGCGATCGACGGCCTCACGTATCACGGTACTCCGTGCCAGAATCTCATTGACCGTGCGTGCGACATTCATACTGGCGATGTCATCGATGACACCTTCCGCCTCGGCATCGGAAAGATCAGCAAGTCCACGCGATCCCATCTCGAAATCCTGCAATCGCGAAGTGACACTCGGTGCAATCTCGTCGACAATGGATTGCAAGTGTTCGCATCCGGTCGCTGCCTGAGCCCCTTGGCCGACGTCGATCAGATTTGCGGACGACGTGACCGCACCGCAACGAGTGTGCCCCAGCACCATCACCAATTTGACGTTCGCGACACCGACAGCGTATTCAATACTGCCCAGTGATTTGGTACCGACGATGTTGCCTGCTACGCGGACACTGAAAATGTCCCCCACTCCCAGGTCAAAAACCAGTTCGGTCGGGACTCGCGAATCGATGCAGCTCAGAATCGCAGCGAGCGGGTTTTGGCCGCTGGCCGTCGCCATCACTTGGCGCCCCAAATCTCGGTTCAGACGTGTTCCATCGACGAAGCGTTCATTTCCTTCGCGAAGGATATTAATGACCTGATCCGGAGTAATCGCTTCCTGCAACTCGCGCGTCGTGTAATCGGCAAACTGAATCACGTCGTTGAACTGGTACTTGCTTTTAAATCCGACCAAGTTGACAAGCACTTTTCGAGTCGGCGCGACGTTGTCCTTGAAGTCACGAATCAGACTTAAAACGTCTGGATCAATGTAGTCTGACCCCTGAGCGTCAATAATGAACCGCGATCCCGGTTTAGCTTGATTGAGCAATCGTTCGATCGAAGCCCGGTTCAGAAAACTGACTTGATTGGCAAGTTCGACGTGCGTGATATCTCCGTCCGTATGATGCTCTACAACGCGTCGAATCGGCCGACGCAGATTGCTATTGAGAATAAACAGAACCGCAATTCCCAGTCCAACCAAAATACCAACCAGCAGGTCGGTCATCACGATCGCGACCACCGTGACGATAAACGGAATGAACTGATAGCGGCCTTCCTTCCACATCTGTTTAAACGTGCTCGGGCTGGCCAATTTGAAACCCGTCACCAACAGAATCGCAGCCAACGCCGACAGCGGGATCATGTTCATGTACTTTGGCAAAACCGCCACGCTGACCAGCAACAACACCCCGTGAAAGATCGCCGACAGCTTTGACTTGGCACCCGATCCCACATTGACGCTACCGCGAACGATCACCGACGTTACCGGCAATCCGCCGATCATACCGCAGACCAAATTGCCACAGCCCTGTGCGACCAACTCACGACTGGACGGAGAATTGCGTTTCCGCGGATCAAGTTTGTCGACGGCCTCCAAGTTCAGCAGCGTTTCCAGTGATGCGACGACCGCAATGGTGATCGCTGCGATGTAGATCGCGGGATTTCCAATTTGGTCGAAGTCAGGCATTCGCAGAAATCCAATGAATTCTGACGCGCTGGCGGCCATTGGAATTTGCACTAAGTGCGTTGGCCCAATCGACCATGGTTTTCCCCAACCGCTGAACCAAATGCTCAAACCGGTGCCCAGCAAAACGACCAACAACGGCGCCGGAATGAGCGACTTTTTGAGCTTGGGAACACGATCCCAGCCCATCAACAACGCCACCGAGAGCAAGCCGATCACCAAAGCTCCGAGGTGAACGTCGCCGGCAAGCGTGATCAACAATTCCGTAAACGTATTTTCGTTGTCAGGTTGCTGAAACGACATGTCGCCTTCGGGGTCGGCGTCGTGCCCGACGACGTGCGGAATCTGTTTCAAAATCAGAATCACGCCGATTGCGACCAGCAGGCCTTTGATCACGCTGGATGGAAAGAACGCCGACAACGCTCCGCCTTTCGCGAGGCCAAATCCGATTTGGATGATGCCGGCAATCGCGACCGCCAACAGAAACGCTTCAAACGATCCGAGGATTGCGATCTGAGCAGCCACAATCGCTGTCAGCCCTGCGGCTGGCCCACTAACACTGGTGTGCGAACCACTGAAAACCGCGACGACTAACCCACCGACAATGCCCGAAAGCAATCCGGAAAACAGGTCGGCTCCAGAGGCCAAAGCGATACCCAGACATAGGGGCAGTGCGACAAGAAAGACGACCAGTCCGGCGACGAGGTCACGGGCGATCGAGCTGGGCGAAAACATGGACGTAGTGGTTGGCATGGGTGCAGATTGGTTGCATGTTGAGACTGATAAAGCGGAACAGTCGCGTCTGGGGTGCAGCGGATAAGCAACTTGCCAATGAATCCATCATGAATTCTAGGGGACAATCGCAAACTACATTGAGACAGCGAATCGACGAATCACGTCGACCGCTAACACCGAATCGGCGCCAGAAGGCCATTTGCATGACGATGCCCAACGATCGCACGTTGAGCTTGTGAGTTGCGAACAAAATCGCGTCGCTGAACGAAGCGAGCAATCGGAATGGCGACTCGCCCGAGCAACCGCACCGATTCGCGACGTCGCGGTGAAGTCACCCCGACCGATTCTTCGATCTCTTCGGCTTCGGACTGAGTCACTTTGCCAAGCGACACTCGAGCGGCAGTCGTCGTGATCCCGAAACTAAACAACGCCAGCACAAGCAGCATCAGATACGAAAGAACGTATCGTGATCCGGTCGTGCGAGTCGTTACAGTTTGAGTAAGCATGCGGCAATTCATAGACGAAGCGGCATCTTGATGGCAATCGCAAAAAGACCCCTCGAATTATAATGGACCGCAGGTTGCCGACAAGTGCTTTCGTCATGCAACCGACTTAGCAATGTGGTTTTTTGCACACTGCTTATTCGGCCAACTTTCGCGGCAGGCGCACGACAAAACAGGTGCTTTCCCCGGGCACACTGCTGACATCGATGGTCCCTTTCATCGCTTCGATAATCCCGTGCGACACGGACAATCCAAGCCCCATGCCCTGACCGATCGCTTCCGCCTTGGTGCTAAAAAATGGATCGAAAATCTTTGTGATCACCGCTGGATCAATGCCGTGACCTTCATCGGACACATAAATCGTCGCTGTCAAAGCAACGGTCTGGACCGTCACCACCACCTTTTGCCCAGGCTGTGATGCTTGAATTGCGTTTCGCACCAAGTTCAGCAGCACCTGTTTCAGTTCTCCTTTGCGCAAAAACACTTCGGTTGCCGACAGTCGCTCCGTCGCTTGTAGTTCACCGCAAGTTGTCACTACATCCACTTGCGATTTCTGGATGATCGGCATCGATAACGTGATGACTTCGTCGATCAACTCGCCAATCGAAAATCGACTCGCTTGCTGCTGACTCGGTCGATACAGCTGATACATCTGATGCGTGATTCCGCTGATGCGTTCGATCTCCGCATCAATCATTTCCAATTTGTCGTAGTGTTTGTCGCTGTCAGAGAGGCTTCGCTTAAACAAAGCAAAGGCGTTGCGGATCCCAGCCAACGGATTATTGATCTCGTGCGCCACGCCCGCAGCCAGTTCACCCAATGCGGCAAGTTTCTCCATCTTTAAGCGGTGCTGTTCCAGTCGCGCGATCTTGGCCGTGCGTTCTTGGACCAGTTGCTCAAGATGTTCGTTCTGCAATCGCAACTGTTCGCGCAAGCGTCGTTTTTCCGTGACATCACGAACGCTCGCTCGGAACCCAAGCGATCTGCCTTTACCATCCGCAATCGGTTGCCATGACACTGCCATCCAGGGTGTCGATCCATCACGGTGGAGCACTCGGAATTCGATGTTGTTTTCGGTACTTCCGCTCACGGCATCACGCAGATGATCAGCCATGCACTGGCGATCTTCCGGAACCAACAAAGGCAACGGGTAGTCCGCCATCTTCAAACATTCCGCAGGCGTGTAGCCAGTGAACCGATGCACCGCTTCGTTGACCCACAAAACATCTCCGGTCACCGAAATCCAACTCTCCCAATCCACGGTGCCTTCTGCGATCGCACGAAAGTACTCCGGAGGAATCGGGTCTCCACGACAGGGAAGCGGGGCGGGTGAGTTCATCGTTTAAACGTAACGCATGGTGTTGTGTTTTTCGATCCGAAAAGGACAAGCAACTCCGCGCGTCAACCTGGGTTTACGCCTCGGGAACCACAGATGACGCGTTGCGACAGTCGAACGCCCAAAACTTCGTTGTGAATCGCTTTGGCCCACTACGTGCATTATCTACCCGCCGAGTAATCACCGCGTGCATCACTTGCCGCGTGAAGTACCTGCTTTGCTTCGAACCCGAGTTCGGCGAACTGGCAATCACGCTGGAGATTTACGGAAAAATAGAAATCAGCTGCTGTCGCCGGAGTCTTTCCGACTGGAGGTCCCGTCGATGAAGTCCGCACTTAACTTCGAGCCCCCGAACAATTCGTCAGCCGCTACTCATTATCCACGTTCCAGTTTTGAACGACTACGCGAATCTCGATCCGCGTGGCGTTTGCAACGCCCCCAAACCGACGACGAAGAAGAACGCTTCATCACGCGAATCATTCTAGCGATGCTGTTCTTGCTAGTCGTGCCTGCTTTGCTGATGTTGACCTACCTCATCCTCCGTCCAGACTTTCTCGCCTAGCGAATCTGGTTTCGAAAGGAACCCTCCCCATGGCCTCTAGAAAAATCCATGTGACTCGTGAAGACTTTAGTCGATTGACCGATCTGATGAACGATGAATGGCTGGCTGCGATCGTTGACCGCCGGGTCTTTCGCGAACTGATTGCCGAATTGGAGCAAGCCGTGATCGTGGATTCCGCTGCGATCCCGCCCGACGTCGTCACAATGAACTCCATCGTCAAGATGACCGATTTAAAAACTGGCGACGTCGACACCTACACGCTGGTTTATCCCAAAGAAGCCAACATCGCCGAGAGCCGTCTGTCGATTCTTGCTCCGATCGGAACCGCGATTCTGGGATACGCCGTCGGCGATCGAGTTCGCTGGAACATTCCCTCCGGCAGGAGCAACATGCGAATCGACGAAGTGGTCTATCAGCCCGAGCGAGACGCCGCAGTCGTTTGAGAAATCAGCCGTCTGACGAAGACCATTTTCTCTTCGGCGTAGCGTGACGCTCTGGCACACCGACCCAAGCGATTAATTCCGAGCAATTCAGCCCGAGCGATTACGCTTGGGCGTTCCGTTCAAATGTGAGCGACGCTGCTGTGGTCCGCCATTGCACGCTCCCTGACGGAATTTCACGCTCCGTGCTATTCTCTGCCACTCACCGAGGACGCCGCCTCTGGGAAGGCTGGTTTGTTAGACCGGCTTTCTGGATTCCACGACGCCGATTCATTCAGCAGACAGAGTGATCGTCGGCTTGATTTTGGAAAGGGCAGGCGATTTTGAAGGATGTCGCTAGAAAAATAGTTAGAGCAATGAGTGAGCAGCTTCAATCCTGGCTATTGATTCTTGGGGGCCTAATCGCATTGGTCGGCGGTGGCGAATTGTTGGTACGGGGCGCCGCTGCGATCGCCGAAGCGTTTCGGATTCCATCGCTGGTGATCGGACTGACCGTGGTCGCGTTCGGCACCAGTGCCCCCGAACTTGGCGTCAGTTTGCAAGCGGCGTTTACCGGCGCGGCGGATGTGGCCGTGGGAAATGTCGTCGGCAGCAATATCTTGAATGTTCTTTTTGTGCTCGGCGTTTCAACCTTGATCGCTCCGCTGGTGGTATCGCGGCGACTGATTCGGTTTGACCTGCTCGTGATGATTGCGGTCTCGCTACTGACATGGGGTTTGGCAAGCGATGGTTTGGTAAGCCGAGTGGATGGAACGATTTTGTTCTTCATTTTGATCCTGTACATCGGCACGACCCTGGCGATGGCTCGCAGAGAATCCGTGGCCTTGCGCAACGCATCATCCACCGAGGAACTGCCGGAACAAAATTCTCGTTTCCATTTAGCTGCTCAAATCGGTTACGTCTTGGCGGGACTAGCGTTGCTGGGAGTCGGTTCAAAATGGCTTGTCAGCGGGGCCGTTTTTGTCGCCACCTGGTTGGGCGTCAGCGAGTTGCTGATTGGATTGACCGTGGTCGCCGCCGGAACGTCGATGCCAGAATTGGTCACTTCTCTGATGGCCAGCGTTCGCGGTCAACGTGACATCGCCGTGGGCAATGTTGTCGGCAGCAATCTTTTTAACCTGGCCTTTGTGCTGGGATTGTCCAGCGCGATCGCGCCAAGCGGCATGGCGGTCAGTGCCCAAGCACTTCGATATGACCTGCCAATCATGTGCTTGATTGCCGTGATTTGCTTGCCCGTTTTTGCAACCGGCAAACAAATTAGTCGCTGGGAAGGAGCCTTGTTTGCCACCGGCTTTGTCGTCTACACGTGCTTCCGAATCTATTCGTAGCAGAGCGGATGACGAAGGCGATCAGCCCGGCGAACTAGTGCGCTAAATTGCGGGCGTAAACATTTTGAGCCCGACGATGCCTCCGACAATCAGTCCGATGCAAATCAGTCGGCCAATCGCACGCGATTCGTCAAACAAGATCATGCCTGCGATCGCCGCTCCCACTGCCCCGATGCCGGTCCACACCGCGTACCCCGTGCCAACGGGAATCGTGCGCAAGGACATTGCCAACAATGTCATGCTGGCGGCCATCGCGAGCAACGTCGCCACGGTGGGCAGCGGCTTCGAAAAACCGTCAGTGTATTTCAGGCCGATCGCCCAGCCGATCTCCAACACACCAGCGACGACCAAATAGATCCAAGGCATCTTTCTTTTCCTGAGTTGCTGTTGCCAAAATTCACAAGCAAACGAATCAATATTTCGCGAGCGTTGTGAAGGCAAATTCGGCCGTATTAATGCGCACGATTCAGACGGACGCCAAAATTCTGCTGGCAATATCGTCGGTATGTTCTGCCGTGTCGACATTACATGATTTCGCGTTCCGTGGTCGTACGAAACCGCGGCACGGCACGATTGCCAGCGAAACGATTTGCCTCCTAAGGATGCGTTCCCTGATTGACACTCAACCTCGTACACTTCAACGTCCGTTCATGTGAACGTGCATTCAAGTGAGAGAATTATGCAAGTGAGAGAATTATGAAATCGGCTTCTATTCGCGTTGCTGCGGACGACTGCGCAGGAATCTTGAAGGTTCTGGCTGACGAAACGCGACTCGCGGTGGTCGAGCGTCTTATGCAAGGTCCCCAGCATGTTGGAGAGATCAGCGCGATTTTAGAAGTGGAACCGACGTTGCTGTCACATCATTTGCGAGTGCTTCGTGAAGCCGGCTTGGTCGTATCACAGCGCGAGGGCAAACAAGTTTTGTATTCGCTGGCCAGCGATGTGCAAGGCAGTCGACGGGGCCGAGCGATCAATTTGGGTTGCTGCAGAATTTCGTTTAAATAGGTCCAACGAACGTGCTTGCACGTGCTCTCTATCCACCGAAAAACCACTTGATTCATCATCCGACAACACCAGTTGGTATTGAAACGCCAGTTGGCATCGAATCGATAGGCGCGTCCTGTCGTTTAATACTCAACGCCTCTTTCTGGGTAAGGCTGTGCGCTGGCGTGATTGCAGTGACACTGATGCCTGGCTGCCACACTCGTAGCGACGGGGCGGCTGAAATCACTTCAAGCGGCCTTTCCGGCAGGCTAACCGTAACTGGTTCCAGCACCTTGGCTCCTTTGGTGGTTGAGATCGCTAAACGATTCGAGCAACTAAACCCCGGTGTTCGCATCGATGTGCAAACAGGGGGTACCGGCAAAGGCATTGCGGATGTTCGCAGCGGCGTCGCCGACATTGGCATGGCCAGTCGCCCGCTGAAAGGCAACGAAACGGACTTGAACGCGTATAAGATCGCTGCGGATGGTGTTTCTCTGATCGTGCACGAATCCAACCCGGTTCAGGAACTTACGCAGCGGCAGGTCGTTGGAATCTATACCGGCAAGATCGACAACTGGCTCCAGTGTGGTGGCCGCGATCAGTCGATCCAGGTGGTGCACAAAGCCGAAGGCCGAGCGACTCTGGAAGTGTTCTTAAAGCACTTTCAAATCGACAATCCGGACGTCAAAGCGGATGTGATTGTGGGAGACAACCAGCACGGCATCAAAACCGTTGCGGGTGCCGTGGGCGCGCTGGGCTATGTTTCGATCGGGACGGCGGAAGTTGAAGCGGCAACGGGCACGCCGATTCGGTTGCTGCCAGTCGGGGGCATCGCTGCCACCACCGCAAAGGTGGCTTCGGGCGAATTCCCGATGAGCCGGCCATTGAATCTGGTCACCATCGATTTAGCAAACCCGCTTGTGAGGACGTTTGTCGAATTTTGCCAATCGGAGGAAGTACATGACCAAGTGGTCGCTCAGTACTTTGTCCCGATTAAAAAGTGACTGGCTGTTCACGGTCGTCACACGCAGCAGTGCGTGTGTCGCCGCCGCGATCGTGTTTCTGGTGGTTGCGTTTTTGATCAGCGAATCAATCCCAGCGATTCGCCAAATTGGTGTCGGACGCTTCATCACCGATGCAAGCTGGCATCCATTGTCGGACCAATTCAATTTAACGCCGATGATTGTCGCGTCGCTGACGATCACGCTGGGCGCCATCCTGATCGCTGCCCCCCTTGGAATCAGCGCTGCTATCTATTGTCAATTCTACGCGCCGACGGCGATCGCAGTTTGGTACCGACGGTTGATCGAATTGCTCTCTGGAATTCCGTCGGTTGTATTCGGTCTCTGGGGACTGGTAGTCCTCGCACCCATCGTGGCTCGATTGGGTGGAAGCGGTCAGAGCATTTTGACAGCCAGCTTGGTATTGGGGCTGATGATCCTGCCCACCGTGGCACTGACGACTCAAGCAGCTTTGCGATCCGTCCCCGGCGAGTGGCTCGCTGGCGGCGCGGCACTCGGGTTTTGCCGGTCCAGCACCATTCGCAGGATCGCCTTGCCAGCAGCCCGACGCGGAATCTTGGGCGGGTTGCTGTTAGCGCTAGCACGAGCGATGGGCGAAACCATGGCCGTGTTGATGCTGGCCGGAAACGTCGTCGAAATGCCCGATTCGATTGTCGCGCCCGCAAGAACCTTGACCGCCAACATCGCGTTGGAAATGGGCTATGCGACCGCCGGTCATCGCTCGGTGCTCTTCGTCAGCGGGCTGTTTCTGATTGCCATCGTGGCTGTCTCTGTCAGCTTGGCTGGTTTCGGCGGAGCTGTCGATGAATAGCCTGACCGACCGCTTGGTATCGCTGATGATTGGATCCGCTGCAGCGTTGGTCGCGGCCGTGCTGGGCTGGGTCTTGCTAGACATTCTATATCGCGGAATCGGAGACCTGTCATGGGAATTCCTAGCGCAGCCGCCTGAGGACGCTGGCCGAAGTGGTGGGATCGCACCGATCATCGTTTCGACGATGTTGATTCTGATGGTGGCGTTGATCGCGGCGGTTCCACTGTCGTTGTCTGCAGCCGCAGCCCTGGCTCAACAACGACACAGACGTTTTGGCTGGGCCTGGATTGCCAGCCGTTGCCTGGATGTGTTGGCCGCCGTGCCCTCGGTTGTTTTTGGGTTGTTTGGAAACGCATTTTTCTGCGTCGCTTTGGGCATGGGATATTCGATCTTGGCAGGCGGTCTCACCCTGGCATGCATGATCTTGCCTATTTTGATTCACACCACCGAGCACGGCCTACGGGCGGTGCCAGCGGACTACCACTACGCGGCCGCGTCGCTAGGTCTCTCTCGCACGACCACGTTCTTTCGCATTACGCTCCCAGCGGCACTCCCTGCCATCGCAGCAGGCTTGGTGCTGGGCATTGGACGCGCGTTAGCAGAAACAGCCGCGTTGATTTTTACAGCCGGCTATGTGACACGTCAGCCGGAATCCCTGATGGGTTCGGGGCGTTCGATGAGCGTTCATATTTTTGACATGGCGATGAATGTGCCCGCCGGTGACGGCCGCGCCAATGCGACGGCGGCTTTATTGGTTGCGATGTTGTTGATCATTAACGCGGCTGCCATGTCACTGGCGTCGAAGGCATCGGCGAAGCTTTCGGGACAAACGGCCGAAGACATGAATTCAAGGCAATACGTATGATTCAAACGCAGTCTCTAAGCGTCTATTACGGCGACAAACAGGCGGTGCGTGACGTCACGTTTCATGCGCCAGCGGGAAAGATCACTGCGATCGTGGGCCCCTCGGGATGTGGCAAATCCACGTTTCTATCTTCGCTGAACCGAATGACGGACTTGATCCCCAGCGCTCGTATCGAAGGCCAAGTGATCGTGAATTGCTGCGATGTTCAGGATCGGAATCGCTCCCCGGCGGAACTCCGGCGCTGTGTCGGAATGATCTTTCAAAAACCTAATCCGTTTGCCATGTCGATTCGCAACAATATTCAATTGGCAGTGCGAGAACACGGGCAGCGTGACCGACAACAACTGAACCAAATTACTGAATCAGTCCTGCGAGATGTCGGGTTGTGGGACGAAGTAAAAGATCGGCTGGATGATTCCGCCTTGAAACTCTCCGGTGGTCAGCAACAACGACTCTGCATCGCCAGAGCGCTGGCGTTGAAGCCGAGTATCTTATTGATGGACGAACCGTGTAGCGCCTTGGATCCCATTGCATCAGCGACTGTCGAAGCTCTCATCCTGAGCCTCAAAGAGCGCTACACCATTTTGATTGTGACCCACAATTTGGCCCAAGCACGACGCATTTCGGACGAAGTCGCGATGTTCTGGATGAACGACGGAGCCGGCGAGATTATCGAACAAGGTCCAACGGAAACCGTCTTTTCCAAACCCAACCACCCGATCGCAGCAGCTTACTTTGCGGGAACGTCGGGATAGAAACTCAGCTCGGTGGAGCACACTGTGATCGCTTGGTGCTGTTCTAAACCGAAGTTCGAAAACCCGTGCGATATTCGCTCGGAGTCATCCCACGCAGTTGTCGAAATCGCCGATTGAAATTGGACAGATTTCCAAATCCCGCTTGATGGCAGATCGAAAGAATCGCATCGGAACGATCGACCAACAGTCGACACGCCAAACCGATTCTTAGTTCATTGATGTAAGCCGAAACGGTGCGACCGGTCGATTGTTTGAAAAATCGGCTGAACGCAGACGCGTTCATGTTGGCAAGTTCCGCCAGGTCGCGGTGCGACAGTTCTGGGTCTGACAAATGTTGCGAGATATGATCGCATACCTGTTGGATCCGTGACTCGGCTTGATCGCTGGCTCCGGACGTAGAAAAGTAAGGCAACTGTTCACTCGCCAGCGGCTGGCCAACACCGCTGTCAGCGAGTTCGCTCAGAATCGACAACAGCCCAATAAAGCGTGCGGCCCCCGAGCTAGTGACAAGCCGCGTCATTTGTTGACCGATCGTCGCAGCGATATTGGCCGGAAAAAATAGCCCGCGGCTTGACCTCTGCAACAAGATCGCGACTTCGCTCATTTCCCCGCACGCAAAAAAATCAGGTCCCAAAAATTCCGGATGGAACTGCAACACAATGGCAGTGTGACGGTCGTATCGCTCTCCGCGATATTCATCCGATGCCCACGTGTGCGGCAGGAACGATCCGATCAGCACCAGATCGTGATCGCCGTAACTGCCGATATGGTCGCCCACAATTCGGGAACCGGAGCCTTGGGGAATGTACGTCAGTTCCACTTCCGGATGCCGATGCCACTTGGTCGGTGAATCCAGCGCCGATCGATCAAAACAGCGATAGGACTGTCCGGAAGTCGGAACGAGCTTTTCGAAAGATGGTTTCATCACAAAACACCAGTGCGCAAACAAAGTATCAGACTAGGCGAATGGGCGCAAGCATTAGCCGAAAATCTCCCCCATGCGCAAAGAGCGTATCAGAAACCGGCGATCGTGATGAGGAACCGAGTCGATCCGCGTTGATAAAGTGCGGCTGAACCATTCCGTGTTCGTGATCCGATGCGGTGAATCCTGCCCATCGAAATCCTTGACCTAACTACTGGAGAACCCTGTGGTGCATTCGACTGAATCTGCCGATCGTAAAGTCGCGTTGGCTTTGATGGCCCATCCTGACGATGCCGAAATCACTTGTGCAGGAACTCTGATTCGCATGGTTGAATCCGGCTGGGAAGTTCACATCGCTTCGGTCACCGCAGGAGATTGCGGTGCTCTGACAGGGTCGCCTGCAGAAGTTTCGGCGATACGCATTGCCGAAGGCACTGGAGCTGCCGAAAGCGTTGGCATGAAATTTCATTGCCTGGGCCAACCCGACGGCAGGGTTGTGTACGACCGCGAGACATTGCAGGAGACGATCGACCTGTTTCGGCAAATCGCACCGACGTTGGTGATCACCATGCCAATGTCCGACTACCACGCCGACCATGAAATCACGGGACAACTTGGACGCGCAGCTAGTTTTGTGTACGCAGCTCCCAACGCGTCCCAACTGCCACTGGTCGACGGATCAGCCGTGCCGCATTTGTACTACTGCGACGGACATAGTGGCGAAGATCGACTCGGAAATCCTGTGGAGCCGACCACGTGTATCGAAATTACTGAACAACTCGATCGCAAAACCAAAATGCTAAGCTGCCACGCCAGCCAACGCGACTGGCTAAAGGCGCACAACCGTATCGACGAGTACCTTTCGGCGATGCGCGACTACGGCACGCAGCGCGGCGGTCAATGTGGTGTCGAAGCAGCCGAAGTGTTTGTGCAGCATCGAGGTCATGGACATCCAAACGACGACGTATTGGCGAAGATGTTTCCACTGAAAACTTAGCACGGGCCTAAGTTAGCACGGGCCTAAGTTTGCACGGGCTCAACTTAGCACAGCCTCAGTGCAGCAACTTTCAAGACGCCGCAACAGACCAAGACCTCTTCCCTCCAACCACTGCACGAACATTTTCGTTTCTGATGCCAGACCGACCCCAACACCATTTAATCAATGGAATCGACCTGCAAGCTTTCGCAGTCGCTGCAGATGCCAACCATAGCGTCGCCACCGAAATCGCGAGCTTGATTCGCCAACGACAAGCCGATGGACGCCAATGCGTGCTAGGTCTGGCGACCGGGTCGACACCGCTGGGTGTCTACGCAGAACTGATCGGCATGCACCGCGATGAAGGACTCTCGTTCGCGAATGTCGTCACGTTCAATTTGGACGAGTACTTTCCGATGCGGCCGGACGCTCCGCAAAGCTACCATCGATTTATGAACGAGAACCTGGTCGATCATATCGACATCGATCCCGCCAACGTTCACATCCCCTACGGCCTGTTATCGACCGGCGCAGTCGACGAATTCTGCCACAACTACGAACAACTTATCGATGACTCCGGCGGCATTGATTTGCAGCTCTTGGGCATCGGCCGCACAGGGCACATTGGCTTCAATGAACCAGGCTCCGATCGAAGTTCGCTCACCCGGCTGGTACAGCTCAATTCGGTCACGCGAGTTGACGCAGCAAGTGATTTTGCCGGCGTCGACAATGTCCCTCAATGGGCAATCACGATGGGCGTCCAAACCATCCTGGACTCACGTCGGATTCGACTACTTGCGTTCGGCAAACACAAAGCACCCATCGTCGCCCGCGCTGCGGCAGGCAAACAAAGCGACAGTGTCCCCGCTACGTTCCTGCAAAATCACGTCGACGTCCGCTACCTGCTCGACTCGGATGCGGCATCGGAACTGCCAGGCTGAAGCTTTCACAATTTCAGGCCCCGGAAAAACCACATCCTGTCTGGGCTGCCCCTAAATCGAAAATCGCTCCACTATTACCGGAACGGCGCAAACCGTCCGGTGCATCCAAGACCGGATGGCTTGCGCAATTCTGCTAATTACAAACCTTCTCTGTTCGTACCCTGATTCGTCCTCGCCGCGCACCGCAAGGGCCTGTCCGATCTGCCTTTGCATCGGTAGGGTTCATGCATTACCCGCTCAACCTCTGGGCGATACACAGGACTCCCCAAACTGACACAGTTCGATGAACATCCAAGCTGCGGTTTTCGACATGGATGGGCTGATGATTGATTCACAGCCCTACTGGCAAGATGCTCAGTTGGAGGTGATGCAAAACCTGGGCGTACCGATTACACGCCAGGACACCATTGAAACGACCGGCATGCGAGTCGATGAAATCGTGCAATCGTATTTTGCCAAGACACCGTGGGAATCGATTTCCACGGACCAAGTCTGCCAGCGAATTGTGCACCGAGTGGTCGATCTGGTCCAAGAACACAAACCAATCATGCCGGGATTGCACCACGCCATCGAAACTTGCCAGCAACTTGGCTTACAACTGGGGCTCGCTTCGTCTTCGCCGATGTCGTTGATTCGGGCAACGATCGACTCGTTTGATCTGCACGGCATCTTTGAAGTACAGGTCTCCGGAGCTGAGCTGAAACGTTCCAAACCTCATCCCGAAGTTTACTTGAACGCCTGTGATGCGCTGGGCGTTCCGCCGGCGAGATGTGTTGCGTTGGAAGATTCGTTCGTAGGATTGTTGGCCGCAAAGTCGGCTGAAATGAAGGCGATCATCGTGCCTGAGGCGTCAGCCTTTGCCGAACCGCGATTCGTGATCTCCGACAAGAAACTGTCCTCGCTCGGTGAATTGACAGTCGACTTGCTTGAATCGCTCTAAGGCTCCTGCGTCCCACCCGAAAGCGAACGGGCAAAACTAAGGACGTGAGCAAGCCAAGGACGTGAGCAAGCCAATCCCAGCCGAACGCCCGGAATCTTGCCTGTCGGCCTTTTCTATGGTGCCGAATCTCGGGCTCTCGGAGCCTTCTCTGGGGGCCGTCGTAATCCGCATCCAATTTCGCTACCGTTTGAATTCTTACGCACGGGAGTCTTTGCTAACCAAATTTGCCATGTCTTTGAATACATCTCTACGCCTGCTCGCAATCGTCGCCTTTACAAACGGTTTGATGGCATTGCCCTGCGTTTTTGCACAGTCCGAGCTGAATAAGCCGGGCCAAACAACGGCTGCAGAAGTCACCGAAGTGAGTGCCGAGTCGATTGCGGAGATTGCTGATCAGATCGACTTGGACACTGAACTGAACGACGAACTGAAAGCCAGTTTGAAGCAGCGTTTGGAGCGAACGAAGCAATCATTGCTGAGCGTCGAAAAATCAAAGAAGGAAACCGCCTCGTTTGCCGAGATGACGAAAGGTGTCGGCGACGAGATCAAGTCGCTGACACAAAAGATCGAGCGAGAAAAGGCGAGCCCCATCGCTTCGATTGACGCTCTGACTGCCGATCAACTTGCCACGCAGATTCCTGATGCCGAATTGCAATTAGCAAAGGCCACCAGCGAAAACCAGCAGTTGAGTACCGAGCCGACTCGCCGACAAACCCGATTGAGCGAGATCCCGGCTCAGTTGATCGAAGCAACGGAAGAACTTGCCAGTACGCAAAAGCAGTTGGCCGAGGGCAAAGCTGGCAACGAAACTGCCGTCGAAACCAAAGCGCGAACGCTTTGGCTGACCGCTCGTGCTCAAGAATTGAAGCAAGTGCTCGAACGCCTGGGGCAAGAACGGGCAGCCTATGCAGCGACTTCCGAACTGCTCCCACTGCGGCAGCAATTGGCCAACCAATCGGTCACGCTTTTGCGAAAGAAAGTCGACGCGATGAAAGAACGTCGAACCAAGCTGCAGCGTGAACAGGCAGCCGACACGGTACGCCACACGCAAGATTTAGTCGATCTGATTCCCGATGCTCTCAAGAGTCTGGCCGCGGACAATGTCGAACTTGCCAAACGCCAGCGAAAATTGATTTCCGAATCGGCAAAGGCAACGAACAATGTGAGCGAGATCGAAAATGCCAAAGAAGAAGTCGAAAACGAATTGGCGACCTCGATCAGCCGTGTCGAAACCGTCGGCCTGACAGACGCGCTGGGGGCGATTTTCCGAGAACGCCGCGACACGTTTTCGAATCTAGGCAACCAGTACCAACCGGACCTTTCGATCGGCGACAAGATCGCGGAATATCAAACGGAGTCCTTCCGGCTAGAAGATGCGATCCGAAAAGTGGATTTGGAACTTCAGGAACTCGAGGCTCCCGCGATTGAGTGGAAATCGAATTCCGTTGATTGGAAATCACTCTCGCCACCCGAAGCCCGCTGGGTGCTGCTTAAGAAGCATCGCGCATTGATGTCCGACACGCTGGAAGAACTCAATTCGATGATTCTATCGATTGGAACTGGCGACACCCGGCGTCGCGAACTGGCCAATGCGATCGAAAACTACAACGACTTTGTCAATCGTCGTCTGTTCTGGACGCGCAGCGCGCCGGTTGTTTCGATCGATGAATTGCGTCAATTGCCCGCGGCTGTCAGTTGGAGCGCCAACCCGGCAAAATGGCTTTCCGCTGCCGGCGCGATCGGACGTAGTTTTCGACTGCGGCCCGCGCAATCCGCTCTGGTGGTACTTTTGGGACTGGCGCTGATTGTTTGGCGTTCGCGGATGCGTCGCTTCATCGCCGAACAGGGAGTGCTGGCAAAACATTCGCACTCCACCTTTCATCCCACCTACCGCACGCTTCTAGCATCAATCGTTGCAGCGGCGGTATGGCCAGGCGTTTTGTTGGTCTTGGGGTTTCTACTCTCAAAAGGGGCGGACGAACCGTTCTCGCATATTCTCGGCTCCACGCTCAAATCGATCGCCATCTTTGTCGCGTCTCGAGAAGTACTGCGCGAGATTTGCCGCGATGGTGGACTTGCCGACGCGCACCTGAACTGGTCGGCCCAATTGAGATCCCACCTGCGGTTTCATTTGCACTGGTACACGTGCTTGGGAGCCGCCTGCCTGTTCCTAATGCTGATGCTGATGGGACACCCCGACTCCAACGCTCGGACTCTTGGATTTCGATGGCCAGCCACGATGCTGTTCGCAATCATCGCAGCGTTTCATCACGTTATCTTCAATAAGAAAAGCCCGCTGTATAGCGACGTGGTTCGCGGCAACCCAAAGTCCATTGTCTACCGACGACGCAATATCATTTGGGGCGTTTTGGTTTTGCTGCCTCTGTCCTTTTCGGTGCTCGCCTTGGTCGGCTATCTGGACACGGTTCTGAAACTGGGACGGTTGGTCCAGATCACATTGCTGTGGCTCTTGTTTGTCTTGCTGATTCTGGCCTTGGTTTATCGGTGGATTTCGATTCATCGCCGCGATGTCGCGCGACGGCAAGCCAAGGAAGCACGTCAAAGAAAACTCGCTGCACTGGCTGCCGAGGGTTCAAATGAAACAGGCGTCACGACGGGGGAAACCATCGACGAACCAGAGGTCGCGGATCTCCCCACGCTGGATCAACAGACACGTCAGACCGCTTGGGTGCTGGCTGCGTTTATCGCCGTCATGGGGCTGGGCGTGATTTGGCGTGACATCATGCCGGCGATTGAGTACTTCGACGAACTGACGCTCTGGAGAGTCGGAACGGGTGACAACATCGAATTCGTTTCACTGCTGGATCTGATGATGTCAATTCTGGTGGTGCTTGGATTGGTCTTTGCCGCTCGCAATTTTATCAGTCTGCTGGAACTGGTCATCCTCAGCCGCACGTCACTGGATTCCGGAGCCAGGTACGCGATGTCGATGCTGCTGCGATACGCCTTGTTCATTATCGGTGCGGTCGTGGTATTCAAGCTACTCAGTATTCCCGTGCAACAACTGGGATGGCTACTCGCAGCCGTATCGGTCGGCATCGGCTTTGGCCTGCAAGAGATCATCGCCAACTTTGTCTGCGGAATCATCTTGCTGCTTGAACGACCTGTCCGCGTGGGTGATGTGGTCACGATCGGCGACACCACCGGATCCGTGACGCGGATCCAAATGCGAGCCACCACGGTTACCAATTGGGATCGCAAAGAACTCTTGATCCCCAACAAAGATTTGATCACTCAGAACGTGCTCAACTGGTCACTCAGCAACGTCATTAATCGAATGACCTTGACCGTCGGTGTTCAATACGGCGTGGACCCTGATCGCGTCCGTGATCTCTTGCTGGAGGTCGTCGACGGACACCCCGAAGTGATGAAAGACCCTGCGCCGGCGATCAACTTGGAATCGTTCGGCGATAGTTCGCTCAATTTCATCGTTCGTTTTTACTTGGCAAACTTGAACAACCGAATCGCCGTCACCCACGAAGTGAACACGTCCATCGCGAAAGCGCTGGCAAACGCGAGCATCGAAATTCCGTTTCCGCAGCGTGATGTCAATTTGACGGTACTGTCCGATCAAGAGCCGATCCCTTTTCAGGCCAATCGCCCTGACGGAAACTAGTTACACGCTACTTCGCCGACTCGTTCGCCTGTGACGTCGATTCGCGAATGACCGAACCACGACGTGCAAAGGAGATGCCCTGCTGCGAATCCGTATCAATCATCACGGCTTCGATGATAGGCGCGGTGACTGGATTGTCGGCAAACCATTCCACCAAGAAATTTGCACCGCTTCCTCCCGTCGCGTCGTCCCGTGCGATGAGAATTTCCGTCGTCCCTAGCGCGGGCAAACGGACGGGCTTTGGCAAATACGACTTCACCAGCTTGCCTTTGGTATCGAAATAGCGAACCGCTTTCACCACGATCTCCTCATCCATGCTCGTATTGCGGACACTCAACGTAATCGTCAGCAGATAGGGAGCTCCATCGCCGTGATAGATGTGCGAATAGGCAGGAACGTAAACGACTTGGCCCTGGACAGGACTGGTAGCCAAGTGGAATAGGTCCGTGCGAGCGGCGTCATCGACCAGTAGAGTCTGCGGTCCGCTGTACTGCAGAGTTTCGGCAAAAGCGTCCAGTCGCCGTTGCATGAAGACCGCGTAGATGATCAGCGGGACGACGAAGAGCGCGACCACACCGGCCAAAAGCAGCTTGAACTGCCGCATGAAACGAGTGACTTCTTCGTCCGTGATATTCGTTGGCATGGCGTGTCTTCCTGGAACTCATATTTTCAGCGGGAAGTAGCGAGGGCCTGAAACGCCGCCTGCCGTGATCGCCGAACAAGGGATCACCAAAACAACATTCCGACAGAACGAATTTAGGGCGCCGGCGATGATTGATAAAGACGCCGCAATCCCCGTCGTGAATCTCCTTGCGAATCTCGTCGCAAATCCGTTCGCCAACCTCATCGGCCCACCAAACAGACCGACTGCGGCAAATCACTCAAACAAGCAGCAAGCTCACTCAGGCTTGGCAACTTCGTCCAGGACCGTGGCCGAACGCACAAACGAGATGCCTTGGGCGTTGCTGGTATCGATCATGACCGATTCGACGACTGGATGGCTCACCGGCTGACCGCTTTGCCAATCGACGATGAAACTGGCTCCGCTCCCGCCCTTCTTGTCTTTCTGTTCGACAACAAACTCCGTCGATGCCAACGGACTCAGTTTTAACGGCTTTCGCAACATCGAACGAACTTCCTTTCCGCTGGAGTCAAAGTACTTGACTGACGAAACAATAATTTCATTTTTGCGATCCGTGTTTCGGACACTTAACGTCACCGTCAACAATCGCGGCACGCCGTCCTGGTGAAAAATGTGGGAGTACGCTGGAACATAGAGCGTCTGTCCACTCACTGGATGCCATGGCAGTGAATCAATATCCACCCTGGCGGCGTCCCTGACGCTTGGCATGTGAAAGTTTGGATCTTCTTTCACTGACTGAAAACGCAATTGCATGATCGCCGCCAAGGCCACCATCGGAACGATCACGATCAAAAAAACGATCAATTTCAGGTAGCGAACGATCTTTTCAATCTTCTCGATTGGTTCGTCGGTAGCGTCAGACATGGTTCCCATTGGGGTCATCATAGAACGGCCCGTTGATCGGACAGTCGATGGGGCCGTCGATCAAAACTTTCGTAGCTCGACGGATCACAACGAGGAAAGGCTCAGCTCAATTCACAACGCACGTGTCATCACGCCACATCGCTTTTGGAACCGAGCCATTCAGTTTGTAAAACGCCGAATCAATTCGCGATTCGCTACATTAAACTTCTAACAGTTCGCTGGCTTCAAGCAACCTCCCCTGCTTTGCGCGCCGCCCGATATCCTGCCGACGTTTCAGTTTGGCGACGACGATACGTCGCGTGCGGCGGGCAGCTTCTGCGACTGCGGCCATGACTTTTTCATGTTTTGCACTCGCCGTAACCAACCCTAATCCGGGCATCATCAAATTGACGCGGCAGATCTTGTCTTCGCCTCCCCGTGGACCATTTTCGTCGATGATTTGCACTCTCACTTGCGAGATGCTGGACGAAAATCGAGCCAGTGTGCCTTGAATCATCTGGCTTATCGATTCGCGAGCATCAGAACTGATACGGTCGATTGACGAATTCACAGAAACGTGCATCTTAGCTTCTCCAATGGCGGTCGAAAAATAAGAATGATCGGTAGCTGATCTCGTTGACGAGGCTTGCGTTGCTTTCGTTTCGTAGTGCGGTGAAGTCAACTGATTCGCTACGTGCAAATCGAACGTAACAGTATCGCAATCAAGACTGCGGATATCAGTGCGACCAGGCCAGTGACCTGTTCGCTATATAACTGCTCACGCTGCGAAGGCTCACGGCGCGAATCGATTTCGCTGTGTGAACAGGCTTCTCCGTGATCTGTTTCGGGGTAGTTGGGGTCTCGTATCAACATGACTGTGGTCCCTGAGAAAGAAGTACGGTGACGTCCTCCTGTGACTTTCTGATCTCAAAGAATGCAACAGCCGTACCGCCGACACCGCGTGCCGGACGGCATTGTCGATTGCCCCACGATTTGCCGTATAAGTCATGTTTGTTCTCTCAATGGCCCCCTTCTTTCCCATGTCAACTTGCGTGCTTCGGCGTCAACTGTGGTTGACACTGCCAAGGCCAAATCGACGAAGTTGAATTGACCTGTCAGTCCCATACCGCAGCACGACAGCGCTCGCGCCGCATGAGTTCGCATCCCTAAAGAAATACGCTTCGGAAAATGTCCGACAAGTGTGCGTTTGTTCCGGGATCAACCGACCAAGATGTCCGCGCGATTTGACACCGCTCTGGCGGTCCAGCGACCATGCCATGGTGCTTCGACGCGGATGTCCCCCCTATATGCACGCGTATTGAGGCGGTTGACTGGTTTGGCACGACTTTCGCTGTCCTCTAGCTGTCACCAATTCAATCCTTCTGAAATCCGGAGCCCAGCCATGTCAGCGACTATCGCCAGCGAAAACAAAATCCTTAAAGTCATTCTCGCAATCCTACTTCCACCGTTGGCAGTATTCATGGACTCGGGATTGGGAACCCAATTCTGGCTCAACTTGGTGCTAACCATTGTCGGGTTCTGGATCGTCGGCGTCGTCCACGCACTGATTGTTGTGCTGTAGAAGTTCAGACTGCCATGGGCGATCTCAACGCTCTAACGATCGCTTAACTCTGCAAAGGTCTTGCCCATCCAGGTAAGACCTTTTCTTGTAGCGAGAGATAGCGTCTATCTTTCTGCTGCGCCGACCCACACTCCCGAAGCCTTTGCGTCGGCACGCGCGTCGACATCGCTCGCCAATCTCAACACATCGCGGTACCTTTGCCTCAATGCATTCAACGTCCTCGTGTCGTCCAACGCCTGCCGACACTCGCGAAGTAAGGCGCATGCGTGCTTTGCCAGAATTCGACGATCCTGCTTGTCTTCAACGTTCATCACGAGGTTGCCAATCATCTCGATCAGTTTGACGGACGCATTACGATCGACGGCGACATAGGGACGGAGTTGATCAAAAACCAACGAAGCAAACGCTGCAAACGTGACCGGTTCTGCGACCACCCGCAGTTTCTGGTCTTCATCATATCGGTGAGCATCGGGAAGCTCTCGGCTGGCTAGATTCTCCAAACAAGCCTGCACCCAATCCATGCAATTAAATGCCGTGAATGGATCGTTAACGCCAGGCGATAAGGCGCGCATTGCCACTTCGACTAGTTGGTCAATTTGGAAACGCAGATCCTGCGTCGCAGTCCGCTGCGTCCCCAAAATAAACATCGATGTCACTTCCTTTTCGACCCTATCGTCGATGCCACTTTCCGGAGACACCAAGGCCAACAAGCTCTGTTCGGTAATGAAATCTCCCGGACTAGGAAGCACTCGAATGACCAAATCGTGCTCGACGGCGATCTGCATCAGTCCATCACCGTCGACATAGTCCACGTAGCCAACGCTGACGGATGGAATCGGTTTCGCATTTTCACGAAACGAATCTCGCAAATCAGCTTCGACGTTGCGCTGCGATTCATCGTCGTTGGGAGATCCCACCCGGGCAGGAAACTGCTTCTCGATTCGTTCGTTTAGCCCACGCCCCACCCCTGCAACGATATTCGAAACGTGGATTGATTCGGGGATGTGATGTATGAAAAAGATCAGCACGCCGACACTCGCGATTGCCATCATCACTCCGATGATCACGGCGATTTGCGGCACAAAGGCGGCGACTAGTTCTGCACTCTGCGAATTATCAGCCGGCGTCGTTTCGGCATTCCGAACGGTCCGCAACACCATCAGGCAGTAGAGAAAGGTGGCGATGAATACTCCCAGCGTAAACTGGTTGGCTTTGTCGCCCATGAAGTTGTTCAACAACCGCGGTCCGACTTGGGAGGTCGTGTGCGAGATCGACAGAATGGTCATCGAAAACGTCACGCCGGCGACCGTAATCATCGAACCAGCGACCGTAGACAAAACCGCTCGAGCTCCAGCGGGTTTGTTCGCATAGAGCATCCCGATGCCTTCCATCCACTCGGATCCGATCCGACTATCGATCGCGGTCGTCAAAAAAGACAATGCGATCGCGGCAAGCGCCATCAAGGATGGCACAAACCAATAGCTCTTGCGAGTTCGTTCCCAGAGCGTGATTAGAAGTGCGTTCATAGAGGCGGCTAAATGCGGTAGATGGCGAGTTTTATACTAAGCGGGTGGATCATTTGATACGATCCAGCGTGCAAAAACTACGTCGCAGGCTCGCGGATCACTTTCTGCACCACTCGAACCGCGTTGCCTTCGGGCCGAATACCGTCGCCGAACATGACCGCGTAGACCTGCGTGGCTTCGGCCCCCAACAACACGATCATGGCGGTGTAGTAAACCCAAACCAATAATACGGCTAGCGATGCAGCAGCCGCGCCCAATTGCGCGCCAGGCTCGCTGAACGAAAAGTAGACTCCCATTGCGAAGCGACCGAGCAGAAATAGTGAAGTTGTAATGGCCGAGCCTACGAAAACGTCCCGCCACTGCACCTTCGCGTCGGGCATGAATCGAAAGATCGCAGCAAAGATTACGAAAACGACGACCGCCTGCACCAAGAAATTGATTGCGGCAGCGAATGTATCGGACAGCCCGAACCAAGCTCCCGCTTGGTCACCGACCCCGGCCAAGACTGATGACACCACGAGCGATACGAGTAACAAAAAGCCGAGCCCAAGAATCATTGCGAACGAAACCATGCGTTTGAAGACCAAGGTCAGAAATCCACTGGCATCCGGGTCCGGTTTGACTTCCCAAACTTGATTCAGGGCCGACTGCAGTGCAGCGACGACCCCTGTCGCTCCCGCGACAATCCCCAAAAAGCTCAGCAACGTTTTCCACCATTTGCCACGCGACTGCTGATTGTTTTCGATGATGGTAGTGATCTGATCCGAAACCATCGGGTTGCCAAGCATTTGAGCGGCTTGGCTAGTCAACACCGTCTGCGCTTTCGCTTCTGCCTGTTCGCTGTCATACATCGTCGACAAACCGAACGTGAGAATCGTCAGCAAGAGGTATAGCAGCGGAGGCAATGCGAACGCCGTGTAATACGCCAGCGCAGCCGCCAGCGAACTGCAATTATTCTTGGAAAATTCTGCCAGCGTTTGTTTCAGGAAATTCATGATTGTGTATTTGATTTTCTTTCGTCGGTGGATTGGCCAAGGCAATATGGGTTCTAAACGCTTACTGACTGTTCAGGTCTTTGTTCCGCGTTTTCGTCCGCACGCTCGATGCGTTCTTCGACCCTTTCCTGGTCCTCGTTCTTTTGATTCAGAGCACCATACGCGCGGACGTCTTCTGGTTCGCAGGGTTTCTCCGGCTCCAACTGCAGATCAATGAGGATTGGAAAGTGATCCGACCCGATTGACGGCAGACGCTGGATTCCAACGACCGTAAAGTGCGACGAATGAAACACATGGTCCAAGGGAAATCGCATCCACCAGCGTTCCGCGTGGAACGTGTTGAAAAGTCCTCGCCCGCGACGGGGATCCAGTAGTCCGGATGTTCGCAGAAAGAGACGTGTTGTTTGCGACCAAGCCACATCGTTCAGGTCCCCGCCGATGACAACCGGCCCTGATTCGTCTTTCAGCTTGCGTCCCCAGAGACTGAGTTCCGCATCGCGCGGGGTCGAATCGTTACCACGAACCGGCTCCGGAGGTCGGGGATGGACGCCGACAATTCGTACGGTCCGGCCGTTCTTCATTCGCAGAGTGGCGTCGATCGATGGAACGTCATCTTGGACCAGGAAGTGGATGTGGTGTTCCTCGATGGGACGACGCGACAGCAGCATCATCCCGTACCAATTTTCTTGATCGTAAATCACTCGATACGGAAAGTGTTTCTGCAGCGATCTGGTCTTTTCCACCCACCGCTTTCCCGGTTCTAATGCAATAACCACGTCGGGATCGGCCGTGCGAACACATTCACTCCATTCCTGACACGAATCATTCTCCAGCTCCAAGTTTGAAACCAAGATTCGCAAGCCAGCGTCATCGCTGGCTCGGCTGGCGAGCGTCGATTCTGCCTGCGGACGCATTAGTCGCGTGAAGGGGAGAATGCGGAAGGAATGCCAAAGCAAAACCGCCAGTGTCAGTAGGCCAATCGCCCAAGCGACTTCCACCGCGGGCGTGATCCACTGGGCAATAAAGACATGCAGAGCAAAGAAGCCTAAGGTGATCGCGACAATCTGTATTCGCGGAAAATCCCAAGCCCGAACAAACCAGTGAGAACGAGAGCTCAGGCTGAGCAGAGAACCACTCATCAGAAGGGCGATAAGCAACAGGAGCACACCGTGAATCATTCTGATCTCCTCATGAGGTCGACGGTGCACGACGGGCGCTGACAATCGGCTTGCGTGCTACTGGTGGGCGAAGGGCTGATAGCAACGACTACATTGCAAAACAAATGCCAACGTCTTTTCGGAGCCGATTCGTTGACGAAAACGACCTCAAAACGCAGATCTGGCGTATCATTGGTCGCTGCCAAAGCACGCTGGTCCAATACCAACCAAGTAAGACGCCTGCCCCCTTTTCATGCTGGGCGTTTGAAATGTTCCAAGAGCCGTGAATCGGCCCCAGTAGCCAAACAATCAAACGGATCGATACGGCAGGCACTGCGCTGTAGGTGCCCGAACCGCCGTCAGTACCCTCGTTGGAAGACCCGTCACCTGTCGCAAAATGCAGAGTGAGAGCTCCGCTCCGCATTGACACAAAATTTCCGCAACGACTAAAATTTCGGTGGCGAGTGCATGGAAAGACTCCGTGCTTTTGCATCAAAGGTTTTCGGCAAGATGTCGATCACTTGCCAACCGCACAATCGGTGGGCAGGTCCACCCAAACTTTGATTGTCTGGAAGCGTTTTGGCATCAACGAATACGTCCCCATGGGTCTTGGTTCGGAAAGGAGTCCACCATGTTAATTTTGTCGCGGAAAGAGAATCAGCGAGTTGTCTTCCCAAATCTCGGCGTCGCCATCGAGATCCTACAGCTGGAAGGAAACCGGGTTCGCGTCGGAGTCGATGCTCCGGACCACATCCGTATCCTTCGCGGCGAATTGATTGACGAAAAAGAGCTCGCTGCCGAAAGCGATGCGACACGCAAACGAGATCACGATCTTCGCAATCGACTCAATAGTGCAAACTTGGCCATGCATTTGCTTCAAAAACAACTTGATGCCGGCATGATCGAAGATGCTGAGATGACACTGGCCAGCGCGATCGATTCGTTTAAGGAACTGGATCGCCTAGCGTCGGACAGCGCGACACAGCGTTCCAACAAAGCATCAAATGGCCGTCGCGCTCTAGTCGTCGAAGACAACGCGAATGAACGCGAACTGCTGGCCGGTTACTTGCGTCTGTGCGGCTACGAAGTCGACACGGTTCGCGATGGCATCGACGCCATGCTGCATTTGGCAAATCACAACCAGCGTCCAGACGTCGTCTTGCTGGACATGCACATGCCTCGCATGGACGGCCCGAATACGATTCAGGCCATTCGTAACAATCCCGACTACAGAGACATCAAGATTTTTGCGGTCAGCGGTTCGGAGCGTGCGGCGACGGGTGTCGCCATGAGTCACAACGAAGGCGTCGACCGCTGGTTTTCCAAACCATTGCAGCCCGCAGACTTTGCAAAGGAACTCGGCCGAGAATGCTCCACGTTGTAGCCAGGACACTGTCGGCGCGACTACTAGCAGCAACAATCTAGCTGCGCCTCCCTGTGCAAGTGGAACTCCTACCGAGTTAGCGATTCCGCTGCTTCCAACCCGTTTGACCCCCGATGCCCGAACAACCATCGCTCGAATCGCTTCACATCGCGGCATTGTTTCTGGACAGTGATTATCGGATTCGTAGCTTCACGTCTGGAGCGACTGAGTTGTATGGGCTGATCGAATCGGACATTGGTCGACCACTGACGCAGTTGATGCCGCTGGTCGACGGCATGCCTGCTTTGCCCGAATTTGATGCATTGGTCGCTGATTCTCCGCTCGAACACTTGGTAAGTAACTCGTCGGGCAACCCGTCAGGCAAATCGTATATTCGCCGTGTGTTGCCGATTGAGTTTCCGGATGACACGTCTGGGATCGCAATCACTTTCACCGAGGTGAGTCAATTGTGCGCCAGTTACGACGCGCTCTCCCAATCGCATGCTGAATCACTACGATTTGCTCGGCGTCTAAAAACAATCACCGACGCGACGCCGACGATGATCGCGTACGTCAACGCTGACTTGCGTTATGAACTGGTCAACAAACGGCACGCAGAGCGTTTTGGAAAGTCTCCTGACGAAGTGCGTGGGCAAAAAGTCATCGATACGATCGGTGAGAAAAACTTTTCGATCGTCAAGCCTTACATGGATGCCGCGCTCCGAGGCGAAGGCGTCACGTTTGAATTTGAGCTGCAGACGCTCGAACACCCCGAGGCGATTTTCAAGAAAGTGACCTACGTGCCAGACGTCGACGCCACGCACACGGTTGTTGGGTTTCATGTCTTTGCGACCGACATCACCGATCAACGCAACACGCTGGAGAAGGTCACGCTGGCCGAAGAACGCCTTCGTTTGGCAGCCGAAGCTGCCGGATTCGGGACCTACCAAATCGACTTAGTCCTTGGCCGTACCTTTTGGTCCGCCGAATACAAAAAGTTGGTCGGTGTGCGCGACGACGCAGACTCGCGACTTGGCCCCTCCGAAGTCGCCAACTTTGTCCATCCGGACGATCGAAAACAGGTTGCTCGCCACCTGTCGCGTGCCAAGCGTGTTCTGGACGGGGGCGTGCATTCGTTTACGCACCGTATCATTTTGCCCGACGGTTCCTGCCGCTGGGTTCGGCGGCAGGGCCAAACCGTACTTTCACCTGATGGTCGACCGGTAAAGATTATCGGTACTTTGCTGGACATTACCGCTCAGAAAGAGATTCAGCAGTCACTGGAAGACGCCCGCCGAGTGGCCGAGGCAGCGAATGAGTCGAAGTCGGAGTTCTTGGCCAACATGAGTCATGAAATTCGCACGCCTATGAGCGCAATCATGGGTTACACCGACATTCTGAGCCGCCAGCTAACTGACCCAGACGACATCAAGTGTGCGTCGGTGATCCGGCACAATGGCAAATTCCTGCTCGAGATCATCAATGACATTTTGGATATCTCGAAAATCGAAGCCGGCAAACTTGAACTGAACAAGAAACGGTTTCGGCCAGACCGCTTGGTCGCGGACGTTTGTTCGCTGATGGAGATTCGCGCAGCAGAAAAATCGATTCCGCTTGAAGTGACGTTCAGCGGCGAAATCCCCAAAACGATTCGCAGTGACGATAAACGACTGAAGCAGATTTTGGTCAATCTGATCGGAAACGCCATCAAATTCACCATGGATGGCGGCGTCCGCGTCGTTGTCTCATTTCACAGCGGTAGTGAGCTCAAGTCATCTGCAAAAGCTACGACAGTCGGCCCCAGCCAGTGCATGCAATTCGACGTGATCGATACTGGCATCGGGATGGACGCCAAGCAGATCAAAACGATCTTCGATCCCTTCACGCAAGGTGATTCGTCCGTGGTCCGAAAGTTTGAAGGCACGGGGCTGGGACTGAGTATCAGTCAGCGGCTGGCCCGAATGCTGGGCGGCGACATTACGGTCGAGAGCACGGCGCAGGTCGGAAGCAAGTTTTCGCTCACGATTGCGACCGGATCGGTCAAGAACATTCCGATGAACCGGCCCAAGCTCAACGCAACTCGCATCACGACACCATCGAAATCGCTTGAATCGTCTGCCATCGCCGGTCACGTTTTGGTCGTTGATGATCGCCGCGACATGATCTTTCTCGCGCAACACTTAATCGAAGACGCCGGCGGTACGGTCACTTCTGCGGAGAACGGCGAAGTGGCCATTCAAAAAATCGCCGAGGCCAAGAAAGCAGGTCGTCCCTTTGATCTGATAACGATGGACATGCAGATGCCGGTGCTGGATGGATACGAAGCCACGCGACGGCTGCGCGAAACAGGTTGCACCACGCCGATCGTTGCCGTTACAGCCCATGCGATGCAAGGCGACCGCGAAAAATGCATCGACGCAGGATGCACGGACTACATTACCAAACCGCTCGACGGCCCCCGCTTTTTGGCACTACTGTCTGATCAACTTGTCATGCACCCTAGCCAGCCCGGTAGCGAGCCCCGCGATCTGCCCCATGACGATGCTGTTTTTTCGCCGATACTCAATCCAGCCAAAGTTGACTGGCAATCGCCCGACCAGCGGTGCAATGTCCTGCTAATTGATGACGCCAAAGACGCCTGTCATTCGTTGAAAACTCTGCTTGGCTTTAGCGGACACAAAGTCGTTATCGCACTCGATGGTCGCACGGGAATGGACATGGCAGTTGCGCTGTCACCCGCGGTGATCATTCTGGATTTAGGGCTCCCTGACATGAGCGGTTTTGATGTGATCGCTCAGTTAAAGAGCCACGAACTTCTGCAAAACACGATCTTCATTGCTGCAACAGGACGCGACAACCTTGCCGAAACAAAAGCGGCCGGCTTCGACCACCACCTAATCAAACCGATCGACGTCGAAGAATTGGAATCATTGATTGATGCCCAGTTGGCAAAGTCGCCTTTGTAGTTCAGCTCCTTTACGCCAGTTCCTCCAGACGCGTCGCGACTTCAGGATTCTTGAAGGTCAAAGTTCGATATGGGAACGGGATTTCGATTCCGGCATCGTCCAGAGATCGCTTGATCGTTGCGACGACTTGGTCACGACTGCGACGCAGGTCGAGCGGTTTGGAGCCAGTCCACCACGAGACTTCAAAATTGATGCTCGAATCAGCGAACTCGTTTGCGAACACTTCAACCGTCCGAATTCCTTCCACAGTGCTACAAGACTGGACGGCCTCGGTAATGACCTCGCGAGCTTGGTCCACGTCCACGTCGTAAGCGACCCCGCAGCTGATACGAACACGCCGTTGCGGCTGATTGGTCAACACGTCGACATTGTTCTTGAACAGGGTCGCGTTCGGAACAACAGACAATTCGCCATCAAGACGCCGAATCATCGTATTGCGTATCGTGATCCGTTCGACTTTTCCCGTCACGTCTCCACAAGTAATAAAGTCTCCGCGATCAAACGGATACCGCCAAAGAATCAGGATGCCGGCGAAGAAGTTTTCAAAAATGTCTTTAAACGCGAAGCCTATCGCCACGGATCCTAGCCCCAGAACGGTCAGTGCCTTGGAGGGCGTCATGCCAGGAAAAGCAACGACGGTGGCGGCCAGGATTCCGACGATCCAAACACCAATCGAAGTCAGCTGGTAGATCAGATCCTTCAGACTCGATCGCATGCTCCGCTGCTCGAACATCTTTGTCGCAGCCCACCCCATCAGCCTGGCCATGACGCCTGTCAAAAACAGGATCAAGACTGCGGCGGCTAGCAGCGGTGATCGAACCAAGAAATCCTGCCAGAGTGTGCTGAGACTTTTCTCGACCGTCTCCTTGCTGGACGTTAGGTCAACGACTGACTCAACGTCTAACTTGTTGATGACCGCGACAACATCCTCGGTCTTCTTGGCGACGTTGGTTGTCCATTGACTATGTTCTTCGCTATCACTGGTGCCTTCGATGGTGACGATTCCGTTGTCTGCTTTCACCATCAGATCAGTGAACCAACCCGATGAAGTGAAAATTTCGTTCAACCGTTGTTCGATCGAGGAGTCCTCCACGATGTCGTCGACCGCAACCGTTGCCGACGGACCGTTGTCATCGACCGCAACCGGATCGCTCGCTTCTTCTTGCGCATTCAGAGGAAGGGCGAGCAAAGAGATGAAGCAAATCGCTAAAAGTCGAATCATGGATATCTCACGAGGGTAGGTGTACAGCCCATGCGAAAGCAAATGATGTGCCGTCGCCGATTCGTCTCGCTTCACACGCTAGACTGGTCGCAAATCGCTCCAGTGTTCGATTGGCCACCACGCCGGCAACAGGCGGGGCAGCCCCATTGAGGTCAAAGCACGCAACGACGATTAAGACCGCCGCTGTGTCGGCATTGCACTGCTTACCTTGGCACCGAGCGAAGCTCAAACCGGCGGACGTCAAACGCTAGGTATTCGCGTCTCATTTGACGATCTGCTGACTGCCTACGTTCCGCGAGCAAGAAACGCACGCCCATCACCGGCAAAGAAGCTCCAGCATCCGCTCACATTGGCATGTGATTTGCGATTCTCACTCTCAACAAAACGCCAGTCGGCGTGACCAACTTCAAACACCGCATCGACACGGAGCAACAGATGAGCACGACGCAGAACGACGAAACCAACTTCATAGAAGAAACCAAGAAAGCAGTCACAGTAGATAATGAGGTGCCCATCGACAAGAAAGCCCCTGGATCGACCTTCGCTCTCGTCGCGTTGTCGTACCCCATTGTGTTGGCGGCGGGTGCATTGTTGTTCGCATTGGTGCTCTGGATGTCAGGCGTGTTCACTGGCGCCAGCCCCGGCCTAGACGCACCACTGGGCTGGTCAGCGTGGCTCCCTTAAACCCGGCATCGGGTCGGCTGCGAGCGACTTAACGAAGCCAACTTGGCTTGTAGTAGCACCACGTCCGCGCTGTGATCGCTTTCACGACGGTGTCCGCAAGCAATGGCTAAAGCAGCTGAACGCAGGACTATTGGTCCTTCAGCATCCCCGACCATCGTTTCACAATTCCGATCAACTCGCGGCGGTCAAACGGCTTGGCGACGTAAGCATCAAACCCCGCCTTGCGGCATTCTCTCGCTTCCATCGCCCCCGCTGTCATCGCAACTAGCGGCACATCAATGCCTCGCGATCGTAGCTCTTTCGCCGCCTGAAGCCCCGACATGACGGGCATCTGCAAATCCATCAACACGACATCAAACGGCGTGGCAGATTCGGTTGCCTCGACAACCTTCTGCACGGCTTCCAATCCGTTCCTGGCGATTGCAATGTCATCGCAGAAACCGCTAAGAAAGTGACTCAGCAGAAACACGATAGCCTCGGTATCTTCGACGATCAGCAGTGCGATACCGTTTTCACTAGGCGGCACCAGCTTTTTCGACGAATTGGGCATCTTGTGAATCATAGAAATCAGTCGGACTCGAGAAGGACGAATTGATTCCCAACGCAAATCATGTGCCAGATAGAGCGCAGAGTCCGTTAAGCCGGAGAGTAAGAACAGGGCCAGGCGAAATTCGATCGGTAGCGGTGGGCCGTCGGCGACAGGCGCCTAGTGATTCAATTCATGGTTGATCAAACACCGACCAACAAGGACTCGTGGCGAGCATCCATGGCTGTTCTTCACCCAATTTGATGGGGCTAAATGAAGTTATGCCGTCTGGCACACTGTTTGCATTTTATTTCATGCCGACGCCCGTGACGTCTCACGAGCCTGAACACTAAGAAGTCGCCCATTCCTCCCTCGGAGATATGAAATGAAAACTCTACAACTCTGTGCTGCAGCGCTGCTTACCTTCGCCACCATCGGTTGCGATGAGTCGGCACTAGAACGCGAAGCCGATGCGGTCCGCGACCAAACTCAGCAGCAGGCCGATAACATCCGTGAAGGTTCCCAGTCAGCCGCTGAAGCAACACGTGATGCGAGCCAGAATGCTGCTGAGGCAGTCCGTAACGCAACGGACAACGCATCCGACGCGGTACAAGATCGTGCGGAAACAAAAGCCGATGCCCTAGAAGAACGCGGCGAGACCGTCGCAGATCGCCAAGAGGAACTGGGCGAGAAGAAGGCTGACGCAGTTGAGAACAAAGGCGAAGCCAAAGCGGATGCTTTGGAAGACGCCGACGACAAGTAACCGTGGTCGGTAGCCGATCATTGCCGGCAACGCATTAGTTGGACACGGCAAGATAAACGTAACGCGGCCACAAGTAAAAGTGGCCGCGTGGCAATATTCACACGAAGCATGCCCCCCGTAGCCCGACGACTCGCCCGAGTCGCCGGGCTTTCTTTTTGATCTATGCCAACCGACGCGAACGGTTTGTCCAACCGTTCCATGCAGCGCGACCAGCCAGAGCCAAAGCAACCACCGCAATCAAACTGGCAATTGGGATTGTGTATCCGATAACCGATTCGCGAGACGCAATTTGTCCGAAAATCTCAACTTCGTACACAGCGTACGGTCGAGCTTTTGTCAGCAAGCGTAGACCTGGAGACGCAACTGCCCACGCTAGCCAAAACATGGCAACGCTAGCCAACACAAATGGCCGAACACGTCGTTTCGGGATGCCAGCCGATTCGCCGGCGGGGTTTGAAGAGATGATTTCGGCTGGTTTATACGGGTTCATGGCACGGATTCCACCGCGCGGTGACTTCGTAGCGAACGGCTCTGTGTAGCGGTGATCGTCGGCTAGACGCGTTCAACATCCAAGGTGACCACAAAAAAGGCACACTCAAATTCATTCGGTAACGCTCGGCTCTCAAGAGCGTCCAGCTGTCGCACCGTTTCGTTTGCGAACCGCCAATGATACGTTGAGCACCTCGGACGACTCGACAATTGTCGGGAAAAGTCCGCACGGGTGAAATTTGTTCCGATCAACTGTCATTCAGATTCAAGACGTCATGAAAGCCGCCACCATCAGCCAACTGAAAAAGGAACTGGTCCGATTAGACTACGACGACTTGATGGATGTGTGCGTACGTTTGGCCAAATTCAAAGTCGAAAGCAAAGAACTGCTGACGTATCTCCTGATGAGATCAGATGACGAACTGGGGTACGCCAACGATTTGTGTGACGAGATTGATCTGCAACTGACCACACCCGGTCGCATCCACAAAAAGACGCTTCGCAAAGTCGTTCGCTGGATGGACAAGTCGCTACGATTCTCCGGCAACAAGGAAACCGAGTTGCAAGTGCGAATTCATTTTTGCCGCCGAATCAAGGACAAGAAAATTCGCTTTGGAAATTGCCGTATCAGCGCGAACATGTACGCGACCCAAATAAAGAAGATCGACAAGGCAATCGGCAAAGTACACCCGGACCTGCAATTCGATTTTACTCAGCAGATGCAAGGCCTCTGAAAACGACTCGCTGTACGGCGTGTCGTCCAGCGCGGTTTCCCGAGCAATGCGTCCCGCCACAGCCTTGCCTGACAATCGTCTATCACGAACAACGTTCTTATTCCCCTCCGAACATCCAGTCGCATTCTTCCGCGGCGTTTTAGTGCCCCCACCAAATCATGATTGAAATCGGCAAGACCTATGACTTAGAGGTCATCAAAGAGACTGAGTTCGGCGTCTTTTTAGATGCAGAGGATCAGGGCGAGATCTTGCTCCCCGGCAAGTACATGCCGGACGACTTAGCGGTCGGTGACGTCATCGAAGTCTTCCTCTATTACGACTCAGAAGATCGACCGATTGCGACCACGCAAGTTCCCAAGGCAGAGCTGGGCGAATTCGCTTACTTGCAAGTCAAAGACAACACCCCCGTCGGTGCGTTCTTAGACTGGGGATTGGACAAAGATGTCTTGGTCCCATTTGCAGAGCAGCATCGGCCGATGGTCGAAGGAAGTTCTTACATCGTTTATCTCTACCTTGATAAACAGGGCCGAATCACAGCGACGTCCAAAATCGACAAGATCGTTTGTGAAGACAACGAGCACAATTTTCGTGCGGAGGATAAAGTCGAACTGATCATCGCGAGCAGCACCGACCTTGGTTTCAAAGCGATTGTGGATCAAAGCCACTGGGGTTTGCTTTACAAAGACGAAGTGGACCAGCGGCTCAGTTTCGGACAAACCATCCACGGCTACATCAAACAAGTACGAGCCGACGGAAAGATTGACCTGAGCCTCAAGAGCGGTCGACAAATCCGCGACGCCTACAGTCATTTGATCCACGAATACCTCAATGATCACGACGGCTTTGCCCCCGTTCATGACAAGTCGACACCGGAGGAGATTTCCGAACTGTTCGGGATGAGCAAAGGGCAATTCAAAAAGGCGATCGGTGGTCTGTACAAACGCAAAGTCATCACGATCGAGCCAGATGGAATACGTCTGCTGTGACCTTTTCGCAGCTTCAGCGCGATGTTCGAAGCAAAAGGGCAAAGCAGGACACTTCGTCAACACAAAAGCTGAAACAAGCGCAGAATGCAGGTTGGGCGGCGACACCCCCACCTTGCGGCTTCAAACACATTGGCATCCACTGCCAGCAGTGTTCTCGCTGATTAGCCGACGCATGCTGGCCAGGGGGACTCAATGTTGGCAAAGCCGACTATACTGCCTCCCGTCCTCCGACTGACCACACGTCGGGCGGATTCTTTTCCATCCTGCCCGAGTGCAACCCCGAGCCGACTGTCATCTTTTGTTGACGACTTGCTCCTGACGCGATGCACTGGCAACTCCTTAGTCACAATCGATCTTCTAGATGAGTTTTGACCGCGGCGACCGACGAGACATTGATTGGCGCAATATCGAATGGGGCAGGATCGAAGAAATTCGTCCGTACCTTTGGGCATTGCCTGTCATTCTGTTGGGCGCACTTGCCTACACGTCCATCTACACCGTCCAGGCGGAATCACAGGGAGTGGTGCTGCGATTTGGCAAGTATGTCAAAACCGTTGATCCCGGCCTGCGATTCAAGTTTCCTTTTGGTATCGATCGCGTGTCCGTTCTCCCCGTGAAGCGGCAACTGAAACAAGAGTTTGGTTTTGGCACCGCTGGCGGCACCGACGCGACGCAGTTCTCTACCGAACAAAACGAAGAACGCAGCATGGTCACAGGCGACCTCAATGCGGCTACAGTCGAATGGATCATTCAGTATCGAATCCGCGAACCGCAACTGTTCTTGTTTGAAGTCCGGAACCCAGGCGAAACACTTCGCGACATCTCCGAATCGGTCATGCGTACCGTCGTCGGTGATCGAACGGTCGACGAAGTGATCACGGTGGGACGTCAGGAGATTGAAGCCGACGCTTTGCTGCAGTTGCAAGAAGTCGTCAATAAGTACCGGCTTGGTTTAAGCATCGATCAAGTGCAACTGAAAAACGTCAATCCTCCATTGCCGGTTCAACCATCGTTCAATGAAGTCAATCAGGCTCAGCAAGAACGCGAAAAAATGATCAACGTCGCCAATGGCGAATACAACAAAGTCGTGCCTCGTGCCAGCGGCGAAGCCGAACAGAAGATCCAAGCTGCAGAGGGGTACGCGCTTAAACGCGTCAACGAAGCCGACGGCGATGTGTCGCGTTTTAATGCGGTTTTGACCGAATACTTAAAAGCCCCCGAGGTGACCAAGCGACGGATCTACATCGAAACGATGCGAAAAGTCGTTCCCAATATGGGCAGGAAAATCATCATCGACGAACAGGCCAGTCAAATTTTGCCGCTGCTACAACTGTCAACCGACACCCAAGGAGGCAAACGATGAAACGCTTCTCAATCCCCCTGCTCATTTTTGCGTTGGCATCGATTGCATTCCTTGCTTTCAGTTGCGTCTACACGGTATCGGAAACCGAACAAGTCATCATCACCCAGTTTGGCAAACCGGTTGATGAGCCGATCAGCGACGCCGGCCTGCATCTGAAGATCCCGTTCATCCAGGAAGTGACTCGCATCGAAAAACGCATTCTGGAATGGGATGGTCGGCCCAACGAGATGCCGACCAAAGACAAAACGTACATCTTGGTCGATACGTTTGGCCGCTGGCGTATCAGCAACGCAAAACAGTTCTTTCTACGACTACGTGACGAGCGAAGTGCCCAGTCCCGACTCGACGACATCCTGGGCAGTGAAACTCGAAACGCAATCGCCAAGCACGAACTGATCGAAATCATTCGAACGACCAAGGATCGCCAGCCCGATCGCGACGCGACGTTGGCCGGCGCACCGGGAAACCTAGGCATGCTTTACCCAATCGAAACGGGCCGTGCCAAAATCGAACACGAAATCTTCACCAAGGCGGCTGGCAAGCTGACTGATTTTGGAATCGAACTGCTAGACGTTCGGTTCAAGCGAATTAACTATAACGAAAGTGTGCGGATGCGAATTTTCGAGCGCATGATCAGCGAACGCCAGCAAATTGCTGAGCGTTTCCGCAGTGAGGGCGCTGGTGAAGCGGCCAAGATCATGGGCAAGAGCGAGCGTGATCTGTTGAGGATCGAATCCGAAGCGTACAAGAGCGTGCAAGAAATCCACGGCGTCGCGGATGCCCGGGCGACAGAGATCTACGCCAAGGCGTACAACCAAAGCGATGAATCCGTTGCGTTCTATGAGTTCATCATGACGATGGAGTCGTACCAAGAGATGCTGGACCAAGAGAGCACCCTGATTATGACGACGGGAAGCGACATTTTCGGATTCCTGAAGCACATCGATTTGAAGAAAACCGATGCGGCAGGAAATTAGCAAGGCAGCGATTGGGAACCAATGATCCAACCCACTCAAATCGTTCCCGGCATTTGTGTCGACGAGTCTGGGCAAGCGACGGTGGATCCGTCGATGCATGACGTTCTGTTCGATCTTGCTCTAAACTTAGAAGAGCCAACCGATTTGGCCGTCGACATGCAGCATGTAGTTGCGGCATTGGTGCTTGCACGTCGCGATGAACAGGTCGACGAATCGGCCCGCATCAAAGCCAACGATCAACAGCTCATCAAATTGCTGGTGCCTCACATCAAATCCGTGTTCTCTCTTTACAACGGACAACTGGGCGCCGACGAATAGGCGTCAACGAATAAGCGATTGGCCAAGCACTCCCTTGTGTCATCGCCTTTCACAGCATCCAGTATCGGAGCAGCGTGAGCTGTCCGATCTGGACCAGGACGACTAACCTGCCAAGGCACTACCGTACCGCGTAGCAGGCTTCTGCTTCTTCACGCTGGTAGCCAAAGAAGCAGTTGGCTTTGATGACTTCCGCGACCTTTGGCGGCACCATCGTTTCCCAGGTGCTGTCACCGTCTTTGATCTTTTGCAACACGTCGCGCGAGAAGATCTGCAAGCACTCGGGATCGAAATTGTCCAACGAATTAATAACGCCGCGGCCTTGCAGATACCCATACAGCTGACGCAGGTCAGGAGAAATTTTCAGGTCGTCGCTGGTCATCAGTTCGCCTGTGTCACGATCTTCGCACGGATAGCAGTAGATCTTCAGTTCGTTCTTAAACAGTTTGCCAAACGACTCCAGCACTCCGCCTTCGAGTTCGGTGTAGTACTTTTCGTCAAACACCTGACACAGGCTGTGGGCCCCCATGGTCAAGGCGATGTGTTCGCGAGTGTAGCGGGACAGGTAAGCAGCCAAGCGGTAGTATTCAAAGTAGTCGGAGATCAAAACCGTCATACCGCACGCCGCCATGACATCGGCACGCGCCAGGAAATCTCGCAGGTCAATTGTTCCGTCGGCTTTCAAGTTGCTCATGGTCAATTCCATGATCTGAGCAACTTCCTTGCCTTCGTTTTCGGGAAGCTGCGAAAATTTCTCGTTCGCACAATGCAGCATGTCCATGTTGACATTGCAGACCGGGCGAAAACTGCCACGTTCGATCAAGATGGGTTTCTTGTAGAAAAACTCCGATGGCTGAAGCACTTCGCCATCACTGGAGAACATCGCCGCACCGCTCAGTCCCAATTCCACCAAGCGTAGGCTCATCAATCGGTTGTCGACGTTGCGAAACGCGATTCCCGAAAATTCGATCATGTCGATTTCGATCCGGGAGGTTGACAGTCCATCCAACAACGAAGCGACCAATTGATCGGGTTCGTGATTGAGTGCAAACGCACCGTGCACCAAATTGACGCCGACGATCCCCAGAGCTTCCTGTTGTAAGGCCGCATCATTATCGAGCATGCGGACGTGGATAATGATCTGGCTGTCTTCGTCTCGCGGATGGGCTTGGAATTTGATCCCCATCCAACCGTGACACTCATTGGTGCCGCGGAAATTCCGAGCGGACACAGTGTCTGCAAAAGCGAAGAACGACGTCGTTTGGCCTCGTACATCGCTCAGTCGATCGAGGTTCAGCGAATGCTCTTGGTCCAGCATCGCTTGCAAACGTTCGCGGCAAACATATCGTTTTGCCCGACCGTAAATGGCATCGCTGACTTGCATGTCGTACGCCGACATGCTTTTGGCGATCGTGCCTGCTCCGCCGCCCACACGGAAGAACCAACGCACAACTTCTTGTCCCGCACCGATTTCAGCAAACGTGCCGTAGCAGCGAGGATCCAAATTAACTGCGAGTGCTTTCTGGCGAGTGTCCAGCGATCGCGTTTCGTTCTGATTGAGTGCTGTGCGATACATGGTGAGTTTGCCCCGATGGAAGTTTGTTTAGATGAAGTGTATTGGTCAATAAAACTTTTCTGTCGCGTGACCTCTCCCATCGGGAAAGTGCGTCGGATGCGACGAATGCTATGAGGCGATACGCCTGAGCCTTGTATTGTCTCGGTCCGCGTCCGCCCTCCTGAAACCAGCAGGGCAAACTTGGGATTTTAATCACGGGCGTTCGCATGGAATGTCTGTGATCGTTTGCTCAGTCGAGCGTCAATCAAACAGCAGCTTGGCTTTTCGACGGACGAGGCGCGGCCAAGCGTTTTTCGCCGAAGACGACGGGCCGAATTCCTAGCAACATGGCTGACCCGAACGCGGCGATGGGAGCCAAGAAGCTCAGCAACGCGCCCATTTTGATCGAATCCTGGATGCCACCGGGAACCGGGAATGCGGCCGTGGAAACAAACAGTGCCACCGTGAATCCGAAGCTTGCGATACAGCCCAGGACGATGACGTGTTTCATCGTCATTCCGCTTGGCAATTCCAACTTCAGGAAACGCACAGCAGCGTAGGTAAATAGTCCGATGCCAAGAGGTTTGCCCAGGAACAATCCGGCTGTCACCAGCCACGTGCCGGCGGCAAAACTGGAGAACACCACGCCTGCATTGGCGAGAGCAAACAAGCCCAGGATCAGTTCGACGGGGTTTTTCCACCAATGTTCAAACTGGTTCAGAGTATCGGTTTGCTTGCTGTCGTCAGCAAACAGTCCTTTGTCGGTTGCAGCGTGCGGTAGCGTGGGAATGATCGGAACCAGCCCCAGAGCCGCATGAATGCCCGACATGTAAAACGAGATCCAGCTGAGCACACCTGGGATGATCAGATACCACCAGAAACTACGGACTTTGAAACGTCGCATCGTCAATCCGATGCCAATAGCGGCAACGGTAAGCAGCAACCACGAAAAGCTGGTCGCGGCAGTCGGATAAAACACAGCCAAAATTGCTAACCCAATTGCATCGTCGGCGATCGCCAGCAACAGCAAGAACGAAATCGCGGGGTGACCGGGACCAAAGATCAGCTTTGCAATCAGGTAGCTAAAGGCGATGTCGGTCGCACAAGGGACGGCCCATCCGTTTCCGAGATCGTCAAAACGCCCCAGTAACAGTGCACCGCCAAGGTAAACAACAGCGGGCCCAATGACTCCACCTGCAGTACCGATCAGCGGAGTGGCTGCTTTGCGAATGTCCGAAAGTGCTCCTCCAGGCAGGACGGCTTCCCAGACTTCTTTTGCGGCAATGGCAAAGAACAATGCCATCAGAATATCGTTGACCAAGAAGTGAAACGTTGGCCCGTGACTTCCATGCCCATCGGCATGAACGGCACCGAAGAGCGCACGCAAGTCGAAGTGCATGAAGTGGTTGTACGTATCATGCCCCCACGCTGCGTCCAGGTTGGCCCACAACAGTGCGACCACCGAACCGGCGACAAGGAAGATGGAGTTTTCGTAGAGAAAATTGCGAATTCGGTCTTTGGTCGTCGTCGCTATTGGATCGTGCATATCGTCGTGCCCCGAAGAGTTTCCATTATTTTGCAAGGATGATCGATCCGCGATCGAACAATCGCATCGGCGGATCTTTGAACAGTAGGTCGGACAATCCTTTGTCGCTGCGATGTTGTGGGGTTTGTCCGCGATCCCTCGCGAAGGTCTGATTGATTGCTGCGAATTGTCGTTTGATGGGCAAAAGCGTGTTTCCGACGCGTGACGTTCGTCAAAAGTCGAAAACTTAGATCTACGTCTTGGTACTCGGATGCGGTCTGGCGCTAAGATTCGGATCGAATGAGTTGAGCAACGTGTTCGCCACCGATGATCAGAGGACAAACGACATCGTCGGCGCCCACTTTGAACATCCTGCTAGCCAATTCGTTGCTGTGCGCAAAACTGATCACTTGCAGATCGGTCCCTAGTCCTTTACCGCTGATCGTGATCAATAGGTTGTCGTAATCCGATTCGGTCGCCGCCACCAAGTATTTTGCCGCCAGCGCGTTAGAGTCCACCAACGCCATTTCCGATTTGGGATCGTCATCGATCACGGGCATTTCCGGTGCAATGCGACGGATCGATTCAATTTCGTCTTTGCTGTCCGCGATCGCGACGACCGGAGTTCCTTCGGCGATCAAGCGTCCGATGACCGTCATGGCTGTGACGCCACCGCCACACACGATGACGTGGTCTTTCATTTGGCTAATCATCTTCTTTTCCTTTTGCATCAAAAAGCGGCCACTCAGTTCGCCGCTCACCAAAATGGTTGTGATTCCGGCAGTCCAACATGCCATCAGCACGATCGAAACCGTGATCAGCATCGAAGTAAATATCCGACCCTGTGGCGTCAACTCTTGCACTTCGCCGAACCCCACGGTCGACAACGTGATCAATGTCATGTAAATCGAATCGGCGAACGGCCAGCCTTCGATCAAGACGTACCCACACGTTCCGCCGATGATCAGGATCGCGACCATCGATGTAAGCGTTCGTTGAAAACTGTTTCCAAACACCGTTGTCCCCTTTGCTTTTTGGCTATCAGCCGAGTGTTAGGCCGTACAAATTTCACGGATCGCGGCGTACTGTTCTGTTGATCGGGCGCGAAGTTCGTCGTCGTCCAGCGCAGTGATGTAGTCATCCAACGCAACGACGGGTTCAAACGAATCGACGGGGTCAAATCCGATGCCCCAACAACGTGCCGCGTAGTTGGCGGCAATCAGCGACATCGACGTTTGATCTGTTACGGCGTCGATGTTGGCATGGTGATTGTTGATGGCAAGCACGATCGAAGGAGGCAGTCCCCATTTTTGTCCGCATGTCTTGCCAAGTGCCGGGTGGGTAGTGCCGAATCGATTGCTTTCATGCTGGGTTGTATCGCCCTGAGCGTCTTCGGTGATCAGGTCGGCGTAGTCAGTGCCAGCTGCGTTCAGCAAAACCAGCTTGCCGATGTCATGCATTACGCCAGTCAGAAACGATTCGTCCGGATTGGGAGCCTTGCTTTTCCAAGCGATCTGGCGTGCAAGCGTGCCGATGGCCAACGACTGATAGTAGGTCTGTTGGCGTATCGCCTGGCATTCGCAGTCGCCTTGATCAAACATGGCGCCCGCCGCAGCGGTGAGTGCCAAGTTGGAAACCGATTTGAAACCCAGAATGACAACCGCGTGTCCGATCGTCGTGATGCTCCGCGAAGCTCCATACAATGGACTGTTGGCGATGTTCAGCACTCGCGAACTAATGGTAGGTTCGCATTCGACTAGTGCGATGATATCGCGAACGTGCGTTTCGTCGTTGTTCAGTGCGGCCACCAATTGAGCAGCCGTCGCGGGAAACGGCGGTAACGCGAACGTAAACTCCGTCGAAGGTAGCGGTGATTTGATCGTCTCTAACATGGTTTGCCCCCTGCAATCACGTTCAAATGTTTTCGTTTGACATCGGTTGAGGCTGAACCGCGTGGTTCAATCCCGTGCTATCGATTGGCGTGTCGCTCAAGGCGACGTATCTATTTTGGACATGACGACCGATAAAGTGGGCCGCTTGGCATCCGAAAACAACCAAGGTTTGGTGCGGTGGTTGATGCGGCCGCGGTCTTCCGGCTTCACCCAGAACAGCTTTTCGACTTGCCCTCGAAGAGCCACTGATTTTGACAGACTTCGTTGCAAACCCGTTTGGCTGGGGACGCTGGCCCAGACAATGATTTCGATCCGCATGTCAGGTTGCCGAAGCTTGCTGATCGATTCAGAAAGTAGCTCCATCGCATGACGGCTCATATCGCCGGTGTCAGGATCAAACGGTTCAAAAGAATCAAAAACGACTTGCCCTGTCAGCGGACTGTTCGTTTTCAGACCGATCGTCTTTTCCATCTCTTCCAAGAACTTCTGAAAGTTCTCTTTATCACGATCCTTGACCCGATCCTTCTTGTCGGAATCGTCCGGGCCGACGTTGCCGGCTTGGTCCTGATTCTTTTCCAGGTTTTCGGCGAGCGCGTAAATCGGTTTTTGCGATACCTGTTGAATCATGTCCGAAGAACGTTTGCCCGGCATGTGCCCAGGCATTCCGGAACTGGAGAACGCTTTGACAAACGACCCCGTGCCGGAGTACATGTTGGCGCCGGTTTGTTCTTTGGCCAGCGAATTGAGCACGATAAAGAACGCCAGCAACGCAGTCATTGTGTCGCCAAACGACACAAGGTACGCCTTGCTGGGCATGCTCGGTTCGATTTTTTTTCGTTTGCCCATCTTTAGCTCTCGTACCTTTCCATCACAAACCGGACGACTTCGGAATTCATTTCGCTGACAATTCCGATGCCGACTTGTCCAGGACGAGTCTTTTCGACGTGATAGAGGTGATGTGCAAACGCACTCGCACGCGGGGCCATGGACTGACTTGATATCTCAATCGCGCAATGCACTGGCAATGCTCGCAGTTGCTCGGACAGCTTGTTGGCTATCTCGACACCCTTGCGAGTCAGGTTGTTGTTTTGGTTGACCAGTTCAGACAATTTCAGCTCGAATGAAAACGAATTCATCACGTCCTTCTTGGCCTGTTCTTCGCTGACCGATTCCAATCCACGCCCGACCGCTTTGGTCACGCTGTCTTGAACCGTTGGTGGCATTTCGCTGCCATTCAGCGCGATCCGTGCCGCTCGCGGACGAAAACGCTGGCTCCAAGAATCTTTGTCGATCTGTTTGTGTTCATGGCCCGCGACCCCGGTCGATCCGGCTTCGCCATTAAAACTGACCGTGATTTTCTCGAACCGCTCCGGTTCAGTGGTTGCAAACGTCAGTAACAGAATGAAGAACGTCATCAGCAACGTGATCACGTCGCTGTACGTCATAAACCACGCTGGGATATCCTCAGGTGGATCGGATTTAATTTCCTTCTTCATCAGGCAGCCTGCTTGCTTTCGGTAGCGCGAGACTTAGGTGCCAGGAAGGTAACGAGTTGTTCTTCGATCGCACGTGGTGTGGCTCCTTCGCCCAACAGCGCAACACCACGGATAATCAATTCGCGCACCATGGTTTCTTCGGCGCTGCGTGCTTCCAGTTTTCCCGCCAACGGAATGCAGCAGACGTTTGCCACGATCGCGCCGTAGAGTGTGGTCAACAATGCCGTCGCCATACCACCACCGATCTTGCTGGGGTCGTCAAGTGCTCCCAACATCTGAACCAATCCGATCAGTGTACCGATCATGCCAAACGCAGGTGCAGCGGCCCCCATTGAATCGATCATTTTTTTGCCACCCTGGTGCCGTGACTGGATGTAACCCAGTTCGGTTTCCAGCATGTCGCTCACTTCGGTTGCCGACGAACCACCGACCAAAGATTCCAGCCCACGTCGCATGAAGTCATCGCTAACGTCAGCGGCCTTTTCTTCCAGAGCAAGTAGCCCATCTTTACGGACAACTTCAGCAAACGCTTTGAACTGCGCGATGGTTTCGGCTGGCGCGGGTAGTTTGAAAAGAAAACATTTCAACACGACCCCAAACGTACCGAACACACTTTTGAGTGGGAAGTTGATGAACGTTGCCGCCGTCGCACCTCCAAACACAATCATGCCACTGGGGATGTCAACAAACGGCATCAGTCCGCCGCTGCCCATCATGATCGAAACGAGGATCAATCCGAAGCCGAGGATCAGTCCGATGATGGTTGCAATGTCCATGAGCTTGTTTGTCACTTATCGCGAGTTTCACGCGAACAGAGGGATTGGTGTGCAATCGCACCGATTGAAAGTGCATCGGATGCGGGAGGTAGACCGAACAACCAAGGCGTAATGATTGAGTCAACTTGGTCGATCAATTGACTCTTACCCATGGCTTGCGTAAGAAGGCCGCAAATCGGGTTTTCACCCACTACATTGGCGACTTTGAGGGAATACCCTCAGCAGGAGAGTGCGGATATCACGTCTTTTGCGGGCCTGGACCAACACCGGGCATCTCAAGTCCCGTCGCCCGCAATGACGATACAAGTGGTATGACCGGAATCTTTTCACAACTGAATTCGTTGAACCATGCTCTGCAGGGAACGCAAGAAAACCATCGCGTTCTCAGTCAGAACATCGCCAACTACAACACGCCGGGATACAAAACCCAGCGGTTGGATTTTGACCAACTGATGAGCCAACTTCAGGCCGCCGGGAAGTCTCCCGATGAAGCTGCCAAGCTGATCGCCCAGGCCCCCGTCGAAGAAGCTCAGGGACTGGCCGAGCGTGTCGACGGCAACAACGTGGACCTGGAACGCGAAGTATCCGAACTGAAAAAGAACGCACTGACATCGCAGGCCTACACGCAATTGATGGCGTCCAAGCTGGCCATGATGCGTCGAGCCATTTCCTGATACACCCGAGCGGCTTCGGCTGGCACGACGAACTGAGGTATTCAACATGTCTGGTAACTTTTCTTCGATCGACATCAGCGCGTCCGGTCTCGCCGCCGAACGTCTGCGGATGGAAGTGGTCGCCAATAACATCGCCAACGCTGGCACGACGATGACCGACACCGGTGATCCGTACCGTAGGCAGAGTGTGGTGTTTTCCGCTGCGATGGACCAAGCAGCCGGCGCAAACGGAAACGGGCAACGCTACGGCGTCGAAGCGATTGGTTTGGAAGCCGATCAGTCGGAATTTCCGATGGTCTACAACCCCGGCCATCCACACGCTGACAAAGACGGATTTGTGAAGATGCCAAACGTGCAGATTTCACACGAAATGGTCGACTTGATCACCGCAAGCCGTTCCTACGAAGCGAATACGAAGGCGATCAGCGTCTACAAAGAGATGATTCAGCAAACCCTGTCGCTGCTGCAAGGAGGCCAGTAATGGCTGCGTTACCGCCAATTGGAGGTAGCCCTCCGGTGGCGCCGACGACTGCGGTATCACCTAACAAAAAGTCCGAAGGCGCGTCCGACAATCCGTTTGAAAAACTTCTTACGGAAACGGTACAGGATCAAAAATCATCGGAGGCCGCCGTTGCCGATTTGGTGGCGGGGAAAAATGACAACGTGCAACAAGTTGTGATGCAAGTTGTCAAATCCGAAATGTCGTTTCAACTGTTCATGGAAGTCCGAAACCAGTTGATCGAATCCTACAACGAACTGATGCGGATGCAGTTCTAAACTGCTCTAGCTGCTGGTCCATCACCTTCGACTGCCACTTAAACAAAGTCCCCCTGACCACGTGAACATCGTCAAACCCTCCATCGACGCCCTGCTAAAGATTTGGCAGGAAAATTCGCCCGCGGCCAGGATAGGCATCCTGTTGCTGGCTGCGTTGTGCGCGGTCGCCATTGGCGGGGTTGGATACTGGTCGGTGCAACCCAGCTACGTCGTGCTGGTCAGCGAATCAGAAAGCGGCAAAGTCGACAAAGTGGTCGACGCACTTGATAAAGCTGGCATCGACTACCAACTCTCGGGTGCTGGCGGCAATCTAATGGTCGATAAACGCGACTACGCCAAAGCACGCCTATTGGCTCGCAGCAATGGCGTTGCTGATTCCGCGACCGCGGCGGTGGGAAGTCTTGGTGGCGCCTTTGGCAGCCCCACCGAACGACGCAACATGGCTCGTGTTCAAAAACAATTGAACCTTGCCAGCACCATCAAGAAACTGACCGTCATCGAAAACGCCGACGTTCACTTGAACATCCCCGACAAGGGACCGTTCGAGCGAAAGAAATCAACGCCATCGGCCAGCGTACTGCTGACTTTGACGCCCGGTGCACGCTTGTCCGATCAACAAGCGCTGTCGATCGCTTCGTTTGTCGCCTACGCAGTCGAAGACTTGGCACCCAAGGCCGTTCAGATTACAGACAAGGATGGCCGCAGCTACACGATTCCGGATGACCAAGTCGCACAAATCAACAGCCAAGTCGAATACGTGGCCGAAGCGGAACGAAAACTGGAGCAAAAAGCCCAGACACAACTGCTGCATTTCCTGGGATTCGGAAATGCCAGCGTCCAAGTCAGCTTGGACTATACATTCAAATCCGGGTCGATCACCAAAACGGACTACGACCCGGACGGCAAAGTCGCCAGTGAAGAAGATCTGGTGTCCGAAACCACGTCCAACGTCGATGCCCCCGCGGTAGGCCCCGCCACCGTCGCGGCAAACGTGGACGGCAAACGGCGTGCAAAATCAAATGTTCAGAGCAAAACAGAGAACATCAAAACAACTTATCTGGTGCCCAAGACGGAAGAAACGCAGGCCAATTCCACTCCGGTTCGCAATTTGATGACCGTCAGTGTTCTGGTCAATTCGTCTGCCGAAGGCTTGAACGACAAGGACGGCAATCCACTGCCTGGCTTGAACGAGAAAGTCGCAGCGATTGTCAAAAACGCCGTCGGTTTTAAAGAAGACGTGGATGCCATTTCCGTCGAACTGCTGCCGTTTCCCTCAAACGACATCAGCGCCGAAGCCGTTGCGGCACCGTTTGATTGGTCCGGCCTGAAATCGATTATTGAAAGCGCGTCTTTGGCGATCGCTGCTTTGGCGGCATTTGTCATGGGCATCATGATGCTACGTCGATTTCGCCCCATGCCGGAACCCGAAGCAACCGCGTCCAGTCCTCAAATGGACCGTCAGCGGATGGAGAACGTCAATCAGTTGTCCAGCTTGATCAAGGATAACCCCGAAGTCTTTGCACAGATTGTTCGTTCGTGGTCCGGTGCCGAAGAGACCGATTCTTCCAAGGAACGCCGCGCGGCGTAAGGACGGGGGAACCGCTCAACCATGACCATGCTGACTCGACCCGAAAAACTCGCTCTGTTGCTCAATTTATTGGGCGACGACGCGGTTGCGCTGGCCAAAGACGGATTGCCCGGTGGGCTGAATGCTGACCTAAACACGGCGTTGGAGGACTTTAAACAGTATCCTCCCAACCAAGACGAAATCGATTTGGTGCTGGACGATTTCGAGGCGTACTTTTCGTTGGCCATGAAAGCCGTCGACAATCTCCAAGGTGACGAACCAGGCAGCGAGCCCGAGCCGACACCCACGCCGGTTCCGAAAGTACTCCGACTTCCTGAAGAACAGTTTGACGTTGAGTTCGGCCCGACCAAAAAATTCAATCCGCCCAAGCTAAGCGGCAATGCGGTCATGGATCTCAATCGCCTGCATCCGTATCAGGTCGCTCATGCACTTCGCAACGAGCGCCCCGAAATCATCGCGATCGTTGTCGGCAAACTGGCCAGCGAACACGCGGCAAAGACGTTGGAGAACTTGCCCGATGCACTGCGAGCAGGGGTGTTCATCGGTTTGGCAAAACCTCCTGTGACCAAACCGCGAATTCAAGATATCGTTTTGGAAAAGACCCTGGAGATGGCGTTGGCTGTCGAAGAGCGTCAAAGCGAAGAAGAGTCGTCGGAGAAAATGGCAAGCCTGATGCGATCGCTGCCAAAAGCCGTTCGCGGACCGATGCTGGAACAACTCGCCGAATCCGACCAAGCACTTGCCGATGAAGTCAAAAAGAATCTTTACCAGTTCGACGACCTAACGCGTCTGGAAGATCGAGATCTGCAAAAGATTCTGGGCCAGTGCCAAACCGATTCGTTGGTTGTCGCGTTACAAGGATCCGACGAAACCCTGTTGGCTCGCATCTTGGGCAACATGTCCAAACGAGCCAAGGAATCGTTGCAGGAAGAAATGGAATTCAAAACCAACGCCAAGGAAGAAGAGATCGATGCCGGACGGGCCGAAGTGGTCGCGATCCTGGTTTCGCTCGATGAATCCGGGGAGATCACGCTGGAATAACATGTCGCAATTTCATATCACTTTTCCCAAATCACTCGCATCGATTTCCTCGGTCGACTCTCGATTAACCGTGATCGATCGATCCAAGCTAGGCAGCACGCCACACGAAGAAAGGGCGGACGACCAAGCCATCGGCGCGCTTAACGCAATCGCGCGACGATTACATGAGATGCAGGATTCACTGAACACGCAGACGCATGACCTAAGCGAACAGGTTTCGCAAGCCGCCACCGAGATCGCCCGCGCCGTACTGAACGATCAAGAACTGGTCCAAAACCGAGCCTTGCAGTTTGTGCAAATCGCCATGGAACAGATTCAATCCGATGTCAAAAAAACAGCCTTCGTCCATCCGACTTGTGTGGAAACCATCCAAGCCTGGGTCGATCAATCGGACATGGATCAACTGAACGTCGTCGGTGACGCGATGGTCGCTCCGGGTGACTGCCGCGTGGATTGTGGCGACACCGGCGTGACCGCAACACTGGATGCCTTTTTGGAATCCATTCACGCTCAATCTCAACAACCACACTAACAAAACCAATCGTTCGCTCCATCGCAGCAAAGCCTCCCTCCCCCACAATCAACGACACGATGTCAGCTATTCAGCCAAGCCAATGGATTCGCGCCACCGGTCGCCTCAAGAGCGTCAGCGGCCGAATCTGCGCCAGCATCGACGCCGGTTTGGGCGAACTTGTGCAGATCATGTCATCGTGCGACAAACCGGTTTTGGCCGAAGTCATTGGGTTTGAAGACAACCTGGTCCAACTGATGCCGTTTGAATCGGAGAACAATTTCCGACGTGGCAACATGGTCATCGGCACGGGTCGCCGGATGAGAATCCCCGTTGGAATGCATCTACTGGGCCGCGTGCTTAACGCCGTCGGCCAGCCGATCGACTCACTCGGGCCGCTTCGTCGCGACCAAACGACTCCGTTCGTGATGCAATCACCCGATCCACTTTCACGACCAGCGATCACCGAACCACTGGTCACGGGCGTTCGAGCGATCGATTCGATGTTGACGATCGGCAAGGGCCAACGCGTTGGTTTGTTTGCTGGCAGTGGTGTCGGCAAGAGCACACTGCTTGGCGAAATCACGAAGCACGCGCAATCCGATGTCAACGTCGTCGCACTGGTCGGCGAACGGGGACGTGAAGTGCGTCCGTTTATCGAAGAAAGCTTGGGCGAAGAAGGCCTTCGGCGCAGCGTGGTCATCGTGTCGACATCGGACCAACCGCCATTGGCAAGAATTCGTGCCAGCGAAGCCGCCGTCGTCATGGCCGATTGGTTTCGTTCGCAAGGCAACAATGTTTTGTTGATGCTGGATTCGCTGACACGTCTGTCGCACGCCCAGCGTGAACTGGGTCTGCTGGTGGGCGAACCGCCCACATCGCGTGGCTACACGCCAAGCGTGTTTCAAAAAATGGCTCAGGTTTTGGAACAACTGGGCACTAACGAAAAAGGTTCCATCACCGGACTGGTCACTGTGTTGGTCGATGGCGATGACATGAACGAACCGGTCGCCGACGCAGCCCGTTCGATCTTGGATGGGCACATTGTTCTAAGCCGCAAATTGGCTCACCAAGGGCATTTCCCTGCCATTGATGTACTCAGTAGTGCCAGCCGTCTGTTCAATGACATCACCACGGACTCGCACAAATCGCACGTCAACCGCGCTCGCAACATCATTGCACGCTACCGCGAGGTCGAGGATTTGATTCAGATCGGAGCCTACAAACAAGGCGTCGTCCCGGAATCGGATCTTGCCGTCGCGAAGTTTCCAGCAGTGACTCAGTTTTTGCAGCAGCCTCTCAATGCATCCAGCGATTTCCCGACGACGCTGGCGGAACTTGACCAGCTAAACAGCATGATCGGAGTGGCGTCATGAGTGTTGGCAAACAAAAGATCACACGCGTTCAACGACTGCAATCGATCGAAGAAAACAAACTCAACGCTTTGTCGGTCGAGCTAGCCGTCGTCCAGGCTGAACTGGCCAAACTTCACGAAAAGGCTCAGTCCGTTCAATCCGCAATCAATTCAGCGACACTCCCCGACGACGCTCATCAAGTCGAAAGCCATCAGCAAAGCCTGGTCTGGCTCAGCCACCTAGAAAAACAACTTCAAAGCATCGCCGCCAAGGTCACTGAATCGGAAGCCATTCGGGACGACACTTTGCAGCGAATGATCGCACAGAAAGTAAAGGTCAACGGCTGGGAAAAGCTCACCGACCGGATGCAAACGGAACTTGACCACGAGACTCAAGCCGTCGAATCCCTTGATGCCGACGATCGCTACCTAAACAATCCAGTCAAGAGGTAAACCATGAAAACTATCATCGCCGCCGTCGTAACGTGCATGGTCTTGTTTGGCGTATCGGCCGCAACAACGCACCTATTTTTAAGCGAACCGCCAGCCGACGAAGAAACGGAAGTGGCAGAGAACGCCGAAGGCGAGGAGATCGCCGACGAATCGCCGGTCCGTGCGATGCCAGTCGCGTTTCGCCCGGAGAGTGCCGTTTCGGTCGAAGCGGTTTTGCAGATGAGCGATTCGATCAAGAAAATGGAGCAGCAGATGGCGACTCGTCAGCAGCGACTTGCCAAAGACGAACAACGCGTGCAGCTGCTGTTTGACGATCTGGCGACCGAGCAAGATGAACTGCGTGCATTCAGCGAAGGCATCGACGCAAAAGTCGACATGGTCAAGCGTTTGAATTCATCCCTTCGCGAGACTCTGGACCAACTGGACGCTCGCAAAGCAGAACTACAGAAACTGGAAAAAGACACCGGTTCGGACGAACAATCGCAGCAAGAAGACATGGACAGCCGCGTCAACGATGTCAAAAGTTGGTTCGCGGGTTTGGAAGCCGAACAGGCCGCAGATTACCTAAAGGAGTTTGCCAACAACGGCAAGCTTGCGTTCGCGGCGTCGCTGCTACAAAAGATGCCTGACCGACAGAAAGCAAAGATCTTAGAGGCAATGAGTGACCCGATTTTGGTCGATCAATTAATAGACGCACTAACGATTCGACCAAAGAAAAAATAGCCGAACCATCGAAAGGTCCCCTCGCGAAATCGCGTAATGTACGGGACTTGGCGAAACCGCCGAATCGATGACGTTGTTCGTTTACCCCACCTAAGGAAGCAACCATGGAATTTGAAGACGCAGTGGCGTTGGGGCATCAATTCTTTTGGATGGCATTGATACTTTCGGCGCCCGTCGTGATCGTCAGTCTGGTCGTTGGTTTGATGATCAGCATCGGTCAAACGGTCACCAGCATTCAAGAACAAACGCTTTCGTTTGCACCACGAATCGTTGCCGTGGCGTTCGTGCTAATGGCACTTGCAAACTGGTATCTGACGATGTTGCAAACCTACACCGTCAACTTGATGACTCAAATGGTCGAGTTTGTCAGATGATCCCGGCCGAGCAACTGACGCTCTTTATGCTGGTGCTGACACGAGTCTCCGCATTCATCGCGTTTTTTCCCCTGTTTAGCAAACGACAGCTCCCCAATCTGGTCAAGGTTGGAATGGCGGCGTCGTTGGCGATCTTCTGGACGCTGGAAGTGAATACCAGCGTGGATACATCAGAGATCGGCGACTTGGCCAGCCTGATGGGCATGCTAATGATCTTCAAAGAGATGATGATCGGGACCATTTTATCCATGGCTCTCGGACTATTCTTTTGGCCCTCCAAGATTGCCGGGGCCTATGTCGGCCAGGAACTGGGTTTGTCGTTGGCGTCGATCAGTGACCCGGGCAGTCAGGATTCGTCAACGTTGGTGACGCGACTGTTCGACACCTTTTTGATCCTGATGTTCTTTTCGCTCAATCTGCACCACTTCATCATCTTGGTGATCCACGAATCCTTTCAACACTTTTTGACCAGCGCCAATCTCTTTGAACTACCAACGGAGTACATGGCGCAGTGCATGAACGTGGTCAACGACTATGGCCTGCTAATCGCTGCACCGCTGATGATCTTGTTCATGATGGTGACACTTGTTTTGGCATTTCTGAACAAGGCCGCGCCCAGCTTGAACCTTTTCACCGTGGGCATGTCGCTGCGAGCCGGGTTGGGCGTGTTTTGCCTTTTCCTGTTCTGTCCCATCGTATTTGCAGCCATGCAAACGTACTTGTTTCGCGTTCAAGACGATATCGAAGAACTCTTGCGGATGATGTAGTCGTGCTTGCCGCCGACTGACCTGTTCGCTCCCGTCCCACACCGCAAATCCTAGCACCACACGATTGACCGATGGCTGGTGATCAAGATCGCGATCAACGTACCGAAGACGCAACTCCGCAGCGGATCGCGAAAGCCCGCGAAGACGGACAAGTCGGCTTCAGCGCAGACTTCATGAGCGGCATTGTGATCGCGACGGGTGTGTTGATGTTTTGGACGATGGGAGGAACTTTCTTCCAAGCGATTTGCGACGCGATCACCAATCGAATGACTGACTTCGAGGCGATGTTGGTCGATCCTCGCATGATGATCCCCGCGTTTATGGGCGACGCTGGTGCGATCGGCATTGCTTGTGGCGCTGTGTTGTTGCCGATCGGCATGGTCGCCGGCGTGAGCGGATTGATGCAGACAAGTTTCAATCTAAGCATGAAACCGATGGAACTGAAGCTTGACAAGATGAGCGTCAAGTCAGGGTTCGGCAGGATCTTTTCGACCAAGAGTTTGGTCAAAGGCGCTCAGTCGATCGCCAAAGCGTCGATCATCATTTACATCGTCTACTTCATCGCAAACTCCAAAAGCGACGAGATCGGTTTGGCGGGCTTCGGATCGTTTCGCGATCTGATGTTCTTGATGTGCGAAATCTTGATGTACGCGTCCGCCGCCATCGCCGCCATGATGCTGGTGTTGGGAATCATCGACCTTGGCTACCAGAAGTACAAACATTTGCAGGACCTGCAGATGAGCATGCAAGACATCAAGGACGAACACAAAGAGTCCGACGGTGACCCGATGATCAAGGCTCGTATTCGACGATTGCAAATGGAAATGGGTCGCAAGCGCATGCTGGACGACGTGCCCCAAGCCAGCGTCGTGATCACCAACCCGACTCACTTTGCCGTCGCGGTCCATTACGATCGAGACACGATGCAGGCCCCCGTGGTGCTGGCCAAAGGGGCCGACCACCTGGCTCGAAAGATCATTGCCATCGCCAAAGAAAACGGTGTCGAAGTGATCGAGCGAAAACCAGTCGCGCGATTCTTGTACGCAAACGTGGATATCGGCGGCGCCATCCCAGCAGAACTCTATGCCGCCGTTGCCGAAATTCTGAACTTCGTCAATCGCCTGCGTGCGGGAATCTAAACGAAGCGTCTCAGTTGCAAGACACCGCGTCACGGACGTGATCGGTGGATTTTGCAGAAAGTGCTTGACACGGCTTCGCGGCTCTTGTATTACTACAGTAACACAAGGGTGCAAGCATGTTATTACACATCTCTTCGGACGGGCCTCCAATCTATCAACAGATTGTCGAGCAAATTCGTTTTCGAATTGTTTCGGGCCAACTTCGTGTCGGCGATGAATTGCCAACCATTCGCGGCTTGGCGGAAACCTTACGGGTCAATCCCAACACCGTGGCGCGAGCGTATCGCGAACTCGCGCACGATTCTCTGGTCGAAAAACGCCGCACGACCGGGACTTTCGTCGCTGAATTGCCCAAACAAAAGGGCATCGCTCAGCGTCGAAAAATGATTGCTCCGGAAGTCGATCGACTGCTGATCAGTGCCCGCCAATTGGGCATCGAACTGAATGATCTAACGCAAATGCTAACCAAACGCGACCGTGAACTCACCGACAAAGAGGCCAAGTCATGAGCGATTCGATTCACACCAAAGTTGCCGTGTCCGTCGAAGGCCTTTCGCGGTCCTTTCGCGGCAAAGCGGCTCTTTCGGACGTCAATTTGTTGATCCCCGAGGGCAGCGTATTTGGGCTGGTGGGTCTAAACGGTGCGGGTAAAACGACGTTGATTCGGCATCTTATGGGACTCTTGAAAGCCAAACATGGCACCGTGCGTGTGTTTGGCCAAAACCCCGTCGAATCGCCCGATAAGCTGCTTAAACGCGTCGGCTACATGACCGAAGAAGACTCGTTGCCCAAGTGGATGCGAGTCGGCGACATGCTGGATTTTTCACGTGCGATCTATCCCAGTTGGGACAACGCTTACTGCGTGGAACTGTGCGACATGTTTGGATTGACTCGCACTGCCAAGCTGAGCGAAATGTCCAAAGGTCAACGTGCTCGAGTCGGTCTGCTGATCGCGATCGCGCACCGGCCCGAACTGTTGATCTTAGACGAACCCAGCAGTGGCCTGGATCCGATTGCCCGCAGCGACATCTTAGAAGCAATCATCCGTACGGTCAGCGAAGACGGCCGAACGGTTCTCTTTTCCAGCCATCTGTTGGACGAAGTCGACCGTGTTTGCGACAGTGTCGCGTTAATGCTTAACGGCACGATCATTGAATCGATCACGGTCGAAAAACTAGAAAGCCGATACAGCGAGATCATCTGTCGTCCAAACGAATCTTGGGCGCATGCTCCCAGTGTACCCGGTGTTTTTGGCTGGAAATCATCTGTCGATGAATGGTCTGCTGTCGTGGATGACACGGCCCTAAAAGATCGCTCGCAATTGGACGCTCTGCCAATCACACAGACTCGCGACATTTCGTTGCTTCGCTGGTTCGCGGCGAGAACGGGAAAAGTCCCCGTCGATGACGCCAATGAGTCCACAGCGAACGACGCGGAGGAACCAAGCCATGTCTGATGCAATTGCCCTGGCACGACTGATGCTGGCCCGAACCCGTTTTCAAATGGTGGCTTGGTCGGCTTGGATCGCACTGAGTCTGATGATCACGTTTATGGTCGGAGAGATCTTTGGCGACAAGAACGCGATTCCCATTTTGATCCTGCTGACCTTTCCAGCGATGCTTTGGTCGCTTGCCATGTTTGAGTTTGGCAATGTCGAAACTGCGTTTGCTGGTCAAAGCGGATACAGCCACTGGCTGATGCGATTGCCACTGTCGAACCACACGTTGGCCCTGGTGCCGTTAACGCTGCGGTTCGTTTGGATCATCGGATTCTTTGCGACGCTCTACGGCGTATCAGCCTTTTACGCTGAAGCGAAGGTTCCGTTCTGGTCGTTGTTACTGGTCTACATGGCTGGCGGCGTTTGGACGTCAGTGATTGCTTGGCGTCCCTGCCGAAATGCGTTGACGCGAATGATCATGATTCTGGTTGCCGGTTTTCTTTACTACTGCTTGTTCGCCTGCGTCATTCTGGCTGGCAGCCCCAGACGAATTGATGGATGGATGGTGCGAGACTATCCGGATTTAGTGCGTATCGTCGTTTACGTGGTAACAGCGATCGCGTTCGGCAGCGGACTTCTGATGGCACTGCGATCCCTTTCTCTTGCTCGCACCAACCACAATGGGCTGGTGCCCGAAACGAAAACAAAATTTGCTGGCTGGTGGGGGCGGATGGATGAGTTCTTTGCGCCCGACGCGTCAAAGGAAAAGTTCCACCCCAATGCACGGCGTGCACTCGCGTGGCATGATCTCCGACGCGCATTGCTAGTGAACGAGCAAACGTTACCGATTGTCATCGCCACCCTGATACTTTTGGGAATGGCTTTTCTGCCTTTGCAGGCGGCCAACTTTATCTTCGCGTTCCTGCTGCTTACGAACCTGGGAACGATCGCAGGAAACGGGTTAATTGAACCGACCAAACTGCGAGGCTCCAGCTTGCCTCCTTACATCGCTGCAAGCCCAATGACCTGTGCCGAGATTGGGTTTACGCGAGGAGCAACCACGATTCGGTTTGCGTTTGCCTGCTCGATGCTCTTTTGGATCTCATACGGTATCTGTTTGTTGATGCCGTACAACCAACCAAGACTGTCGGCTTGGATCAACAGCAACAACGTGGCATACGGCGACGACTGGGCCGGCTATCGCTGGATGGCACTAGTAGCGTTGGCTTGCGTGGCCATTGTGCCTTCTCGAATCCTGGGATTCGTTTGGCCGACGTTGACTGGCCGATCGCGATTAGCAATGTTTGCCTTGGTCGCGCCACTCTTGCTAGTTTTCGGCGGGATCTTCGTCGTGACCTTTTGGTTTTTGAAACAGACGGATTGGGAATCAGCTCAAGCCAATGCGCTTTACTGGGCCACATGGATTCCAACTGTCATTGCCGTGATGCTGGCCGTCAAGCTGGCCGCGACCTTCGCCGCCGCAAATCGCTCGCTGGCCAAAGATCTGATCACCTTCAAAACGGTAGCTCAAATCTCAGTCGTCTGGTTTGTCGCGACCATCGTCGTGGCGGGCATCAGCCAATGGTTGATTCCCGACGTTCGAGTGCATTTCGTTTGGACGTGGATGGTGACAGCCGTGGTTTTACCGATCGGAAGAATATTGATATTGCCGTATGCGGTTTGGCTCAATCGCTATCGATAGCCGCGACAGCGACGGGTGCGGTGATGCAACCGTTCGTCACCGATGCGGTCCGGCATGCGATCCAATCATCGCGTGCGAATCGCTGCATCTAGTCAACCGGCACGACTTGGATGACATGCGAAACTGGCACAAACGCTTGAGCGATCGCTGCAGCCAGCGGTGTTCGCTCGGCTTCCGTTTCCTTGACCGCCTTTTCCATGTCTTGCTTACCAGCTTTCCCGTGAAAGACTTTTTTGATTTGGTGAGTCTCGAACGCCTGTTTCTTGGCAACGGCTTCGTCAACGCTTCTAAAGGCTGATGAGAACGGATTGACCACAAAGCGGTCCGCCAAATTGATTCCCGCAGTCAATTCATTTGCGCTGAAGGTTTGCGACTGATCGCCCCAAATCACTTTTGCGCTGGCGGTCTGCAAACCGGTTACTTTGAGCATCAACTGGTTAAGTTCTTGGTTGAACGGGACCAATGTCATCCCGGAGCGAATTGCGTTTTCGTCGTCAATCGCTCCCGTGGCACAAAACGGATAGCGCGTGCTGGTGATGGATGCTTTGCCATCGGAAAACGAATCGACTGTGTGCCCGTTCTGCGCCGTTGCCTGCGAATCAGCCAAGCTAATCGTGATCGTTCCCAGGTCGCCGCTGAGCCCCATTGAGTGAAGGAAACCGTACGCCATCATTACATGACCGGCCCAACCCGGATGAATCCCGTCCTTGCCTGCGACACGGTAGGGTTTTTCTGGTGTCGAGTACTTTTGGTTGGCAAAAACTTGCTGTTGGTACATCGGCCAAAAGTGGTCTGTGAACCGGACACCTTCTGTTTGGGCAATGTCGATCGCGATATCACGCAACGCGCACAGGTTCAGATTGTGCTCGTCTAGCGTACCGCTTCGTTGTTTGACCCAAGTCGCGATCTTGCCACTGCAACCCGGCGATCCGACGACCACGCGGCAGTTGGCCGATTTCAGTTTCCGCACGACTGCGGTGTAATGATCGCGATACCAACGACCATTGGTGACATCAAACGGACGATAGCGAGCGTCGTTCATGCCGTAGCAAAGGGTGGCCAGCGTTGGTTCGAATCGCAAACAATCTTGATCCATCCGCCGCAGAAATCCGTCTGCTTTTTCGCCGCTCCAGCCATACTGACGAACCGTGACGGCAAGTTCGGGTTCACACACGGTCAAGTAAGTTTCGATCATTCGCGAATACATCAATTGCTGTGTGATCGAATCGCCGATAATTGCCAGCTTGTCGCCTTTGCGAATCAGCAGTGGCCCCACTGCGGGAGCCTTGCGCGGAAAGAATTTCGCAAACTGGTCACCATCGGGTTTGGCTTCGTATTCATACGGTCCGAAGGTGACGGCAGGTGATTGGTTCAATTTTTCTTGAGCATTGCCGGCGATTGCGCAAAGCAAAACGGCAAGCGTCATAACAGTACGAAACACGTAGAATCCTGTATTCAAAACGAGGGTGGTGTGCGATGGCGTCCCACAGCTTTGTGCTGGTGGCATATGATGGCCCCACATCATACTGAAAATTGTTCGTCTCGCTTCGGAGTCTCCCCCATGGGTGTTTGCTACAACTCGACCGTCGTCAACGCCCCCATCGATGTGGTTTGGCATCAGCTCCGTGATTTTCACGACATGAGCTGGGGTGTGGGCGTCATTACGAGTTGCGAAGCGGTGGGTGAAGTACCAGGCCATCAAGCCGGTGCAAAACGCATCTTGAATGGTTCATTTCATGAAACACTGCACCGGATGGAGGACAATAAATGCGCACTGAGTTACAGCATCGACGATGGTCCCGAGCCGGTGTCCAGTGATTCGCTTACCAGTTATCGAGCCAGTATTCAGTGCCGACCAGTGACCGACATCAACGGGACGTTTGTGCAGTGGGAATCCGTTTTCGAGGCCAAAGATGACGAACTGGTTCTGGCGTTCTGCACTCCCATCTACGCTGCGCTTTTAGAAGCCCTGAAATCCCATTTCGCTTAGAGTTACCTTTCTTCCTTCCCTCCCCCCTTCGGAGCCCCCACCATGATTCGTCGACGCGAATTTTTAGCTCAGACATCCGCCGCCGCGACCCTCTTGGCTTGCCCGGCCATCGTCCGCGGACAGAACTTGAACTCTCGTCTGCAAGTCGCCGGCATCGGCTGCGACGGCAAAGGCTGGTCGGATATCAAAGAGATGTCGGATCACGCCCAGACGCAAATGGTCGGGTTTTGCGACATTGATTTGGCACGGACCGAAAAAGTCAAACAGCTCGCTCCGGACGCGCCCGTCTTTCAAAATTTCAAAGACCTGTTGGCCGATCAAGGCGACAAGATTGATGCCGTCACGGTGTCGACCCCCGATCACATGCACGCGTACATCACGCTGGATGCTCTTGCCCAAGGCAAGCATGTGTATTGCCAAAAACCGTTGACGCACAATGTTGCCGAATCCCGCGCGGTCGCAAAGGCCGCCAAAGAGTCAGGTAAGATCACACGGCTTGGCAACCAGATTCATTCGCACACTTTCTACCGCAGCGCGGTGGCGGCGATTCAGGCCGGTCTGATCGGCAAAGTCAAACGAGTCCATTCTTGGTCATCTGCAACCGGGCACGGAAAATCCGGGCACATTTCCGTGCCTAAGAATCCGCCTCCGTTGCCGACCAGCGTCAATTGGGATTTGTGGGTCGGCGTGGCTCCGATGCGTGACTATGGCGGCGATCGCGTTTACCATCCATGGGGCTGGCGCGATTGGCAAGACTTTGGAAACGGCGCATTGGGCGATTTCGGTTGCCACATTTTTGATCCCGTCTTTACGGCCATCGAAATGAACAAGGCCCCGTTAAGCATGAAGGCCGACCACTCGGGCATGAACGATCAAGTTTGGCCAGCACAAACCCGAGTCGAATACCAATTTCCTGGCACCAAGTGGACCGCAGCGGACACGCTGGAGGTGACTTGGTATGACGGTGGGTTGCTGCCATCGGTTAGCGGATCGCATGTTCCGCCGACCGACGCACTTCCTAGCCAAGGTTCGTTGATCATCGGAGACAAAGGCACGATGGTGCTCAAGCACATGGGACGTGCCAAGCTGTATCCGCTGGATCAATATGCCACGGACGCGTTTGACGACTTGCCCAGCCTGAACCACTACCACGGCTGGGTCGACGGCTGCTTGAGCGGTCAACAGCCCAGCGACGGTTTCGACTACGGGGCCAAACTGACCGAATCGGTACTGCTAGGAAATATCGCAGTTCGGTACGCGAACAAGAAACTGCTTTGGGACGAACCGGCGATGAAGATCACGAATCACAACGAAGCAAACCAGTGGCTCCGACGCGACTATCGCGCCGGCTGGAAACTGGACGTCTAAGGTTTGCGACGCCTCAGTCTGGCGACGCGAAAGCCACGTGCGCGCAACCGTTGCATCGATCGGGCGGCACTGCCAATCACGATCGCCAATTGACCAACGGACTGTTCTTTTTGGACTTCGCTTATGGCCCCCGTTCTTCAAACGCTCGCTGACCTGATTCGCATCAACAGTGTGAACCCGAACTACGAAGGCGGTGTAAACGAATCGAAGATTGCCGGCTACGTGCAGGCCTTCTTCGATAGCCGCGGTATCGCCGTGCAATCTGCCGATGTATTGCCCGGACGTCCCAACGTGATCGCTAAGGTGCCCGGCGCAGACGCCGATCGACGCGTTGTTTTTGAGGCGCATCTGGACACGGTTTCAGTAGCCGACATGACGATCGATCCTTTTGATCCGGTCGTTCGCGATGGCATGATGTACGGCCGGGGAGCATGCGACACCAAAGGCGGCATGGCGGCAATGATGCATGCGGTCGCCCAGATTGCTAGTTCGGAGGAACCGCCGCCCTGCGAGATCGTGTTTGCCGCCACGATCGATGAAGAATACTCGTATCGCGGTGTCGTCGATTTCTGCGAAGGCTTGCAAGCTGATGCCGCGATTATCGCCGAGCCAACGATGCTGGCTCCCGTCATCGCCAGCAAAGGGCTGGTGCGGTTTATCATCGAAACAAAAGGCGTCGCCGCGCACAGCGCCAAGCCTCATTTGGGAAACAACGCGATCGAACAGATGATGGTCGTGGTGTCGCATATCGCGAAGGACAACGAAAAGCTAACCCGTGCTGTTCACCCTTTGCTCGGTTCTGCCACGTGTAACATCGGGGTCATCCGCGGAGGTGTTCAAATCAACTTGGTGCCGGCGACCTGCGAGATCGAAATCGACCGGCGAATTCTGCCGGGTGAAACCTACCAAAGCGTGTTGGCCGGATACGAAGCCCTGTTGCAGGCCATCATGACGCAGCATCCCAACATTGACGCGGTCATTCACCCGCCGCTTTTGACCGACTTGCCGCTGGAGACAGATCGCGAGAGCCCTGCGGTCACCTCGATGGGGGACGTGCTCAGCTTGCTTGGCCACGATCCAACTCCCATCGGGGTTCCGTTTTGCAGTGACGCCAGTAAGTTTGGTGCGATTGGAATACCAAGCATCATTCTTGGTCCCGGTAGCATCGACCAGGCGCACGGTGCGATCGAGTACATTGATTGCCAAAGTGTGGTCGATGCCGTCGAAGTGTATCGGCAGTTTGCGATTCGATTTCAATAGACAGGTCAAAGCATGTCAGGCTCTCATCTTTCCCGCCGACAATTTCAGCTAGCTACGGTTGCCGGTGTCCTGGGTTGCTGTTCTCCAGTTTCATCTGCCGAAAAGCACAAAGGGTTCATCGACGCGCACGTTCACGTTTGGACGCCAGACATCAAGAGTTACCCGCTTGACCAAGCTTTTGATGTCGGCGACATGCAACCGACCAGTTTTACGCCCGAAGAATTGTTTCGACACACCAAGCCCAGCGGTGTTGACCGAATCGTTCTGATCCAGATGAGCTTTTACAATTTTGACAATCGTTACATGCTCGACATGATGGCGAAGTTCCCCGGTGTGTTCGGAGGAGTCGGAATTGTTGACCACCAAGCCGCCGATGTCGCAAAACAAATGAAGAAATTGGCGTCAGCGGGCGTCAAAGGATTTCGGTTGCACTCGCGAGGCGGATCGGCCGCACAGTGGCCCAGCGATGCCGGCATGAAAACAGTTTGGAAGACAGCCGCTGACGAGAATCTTGCCGTCTGTCCGCTCATCAATCCCGAAGAATTGCCCCACGTGGATTCGCTGTGCAAGCAGTTTCCCAAAACCAAAGTCGTGATCGACCATTTTGCTCGTGTTGGCATCAGCGGCCAAGTCGAAGCCGAGCAATTAAAAACACTTTGCAGCCTTTCCAGGCACCAGCATACGCATGTCAAGACATCTGCGTTCTACGCGCTGGGCAAAAAGCAGCCGCCCTACACGGATCTGGAACCGATGATCAAAACCGTTGTCGACGCCTACGGTGCGGATCGATTGATGTGGGCCAGCGACTGCCCTTATCAAGTGCAGGGCGACCACACCTACGAAGCTTCGATTGCCTTGATCCGTGATCACTGCCAATTTCTTAGCGCCGAACAAAAGAGCGCAATCCTTCGCGGCACCGCCGAGAAGCTGTTCTTTTAAGGGGCGTTTAAGACACGCGCGGAATTTCGTAGCCGGCGCGTTGCTCTCTGGCAATCAACGCCGCTGCCACTTCGTCGCCAACGATAGTCTCTGCCTTGGGATCCCATTTGATCTTGCGGCCAAGTCGAGCCGCAATGGCAGCCAGATGACAGACGCTCATCGCCTGCGTATGGGTGAAGACATCGGAGACGGGCAAACCTCCTTCGCGGATGCAGCGATAGAAATTGCCTTTATGCCCTTCGACCACCTTGCCCTTGAAAAGTCGCTGTAGATCCGAATCATCGAACGAATCCTTGTCCCAATTTTCTTCGATCGGCGTCCCGACGATCTTGCTTCGATTAACGAACACGCGGCCTTTGGTGCCGGTAAACAGAATGCCGTTATCGCCACGGCTTTCGATGTCCATTTGGATTCCGTTGGCGTACTTGCAAACAATGTTGTAGTCGTGTGCAGTATTGAACGTGTCGTCGCTGGTCGGGTAACCGTCCTTGAATTCCACGGGATGCTTCGCGTCCGCCCCATCGATCGATACTGGCCCCTGTCCTTTGCCCTGCTGATCGATCGCCCACGTTGCGATGTCGACATGGTGGGCTCCCCAGTCGGTGAATTTGCCACCTGAATATTCGTACCACCAGCGAAACGTTCCATGGCAGCGTTCTTTGATGTAGGCGACCTTTGGAGCCTGGCCCAACCAAGCATCCCAATCTAAATTGGCAGGCGGCGTGGATTTCGTAAAATGTTTGCCCACCGATCCACCATTGATCCCGATCTTGATGTGTTTGATGTCGCCCAGCAATCCTTTTTGAACCATGTTAACGGCACGCAAAAACTTACTGCGCTCACTACGCTGTTGCGTTCCCACCATGAACACTCGGTCGGCATACTTTGTGCAAGCGGCACGAATCAGTTGGTTCTCTTCCAAGGTCAACGTCAAGGGTTTTTGGCAGAACACGTGCTTGCCGGCCTGGAGAGCTTCGATCGCAATCTTGACGTGCCAGTGGTCGGGAGTGGCAATACTGACAACGTCGATGTCATCGCGATCCAAAATTCGGCGATAGTCGGCGACCACGTCGGCTTTGCCTTTGCCGATTCGCTCATCATTCCGAGCTCTCTGAGCATGATTTTCGTCGACATCCGCAACCGCGACAATGTCGCCAAACTTGGCGTGACCGCGGCAGTCCCCCGAGCCCATTCCTCCCAAACCAATTCCGCCGATCACCGGGCGGTCATTCTTGGATTGATTCGCAAACGCAGATTGCGACCAAGGAAAGTAAGGCGTCAGACTAGCCAACCCGGTCGCCACGGCTGTTTGTTTCAGGAAACGACGACGCGTTTTCGGTTTCATCAGGAGGTGGCTTTCAAGCTGGCGGAGCACGGATGACGTCAGGAACACGTCATCAATTGTAGCAAATCGCCAAACGCTAATAGCACTGAACCAAGTCAACCCACGCCGGCATCACTCAGCAATCGCCAATGCCGCATGCAACCAATTGCACTCCGAATTTTGCATTCAGCCTATTTCAGGGACCGCAAACTTTGCGTGCCGATGCGTACATCACGGTCGCTCCAACTGCCAGATCCCCAGACGCTGCGCCCGGGCAGTTGCCAGTTGCTATTGATGGAGTCCGACACGTGCGAATCAATCCACTCCATCGCTTCGACCGCTCCGTCGTGCGGCATATCGACGATCGCGAGGGCTGATTCAGGGCGTTTTCGAAAGAGCGCTAATCGCCCGTCGGCTGACAGGATTCGCGTGCCGTTGAGATGGTAGCGCCAGAGTGCCGATTGGCGTTGCAAACTGTACAGGATGCCGCTGCTGGTCATGACCAAATCGGAATCGATCCATGTCGCTGAGCCGCTTCCCAAGCTACGTTTGCTGTCGATCTGCACTGCTTTGGCAGCCGATGCGAGATCCCAGACGACCATGCGACGCTGGCTGGTAACGGCCAATGCATGCGACTGTGACGAAAAGCTAACGGACGGAACAATCTTGGGCTCACTCGCGATCCGCCCCAGCACTTTTCCTTCGACAGAATCTACCAATAGCACTCCACCGGCGACCGGCACCGCAAGTTGTCGGCGTCCACCAGAGAGATCCGGGACGCTACCAGGATCGATCCCATCGATACGAAACGTCATGTCACCACTGACAAGATTCCAACCCATCAAAGAACGGTCGACAATCGCGATGACGTGCTCTTCATCGATCCAGCGTGCCCAACGCAAGTGCGCCTGCGAACCGATAATCCCTTGGGTCGCCTGGGATTCGGTCGGCAGCTTGCGCTGATAATTGATTTCTAATTCGTCGGCGCGCCAGCCGGTCGCGATTGCCAATCGCCCGCCCTTGCCAGCCGGACTGTGCCCGACCAAAACCAACGAACGCTTGCTCCTGATGTGATGATCCAACAACGTCAACGCTTCTTCGCTCTGGTGGATCACACTACTAGTGCGACTTTGCAAATCGAACTTGACAACGCGGTTGATCGAGTGCGAACCGGACAGAACAAACCCAACTGTAATCGACATGCCGATTGCGGGACTGCGGTCGGTCCCTACGTTGACCAGTTGTGAACATCGATCGTACGTATTGACTCCATCGAGCGAAAATTCAGCCAGAGGAAACGCGGGCGCGTCCGGACTGGGATCGGGCGTCTGAGGTGCTGGCGGATCAAAACTGGCGGTGGTTTCGGTGACCACACCCATCTGCAACTCTGAGTTTTCGCTGGCGATGGTCAGAGAGCGAGGCAAGTCCAACCGAGGCAAAGGCTGGTAGTCGGGCGTGTCAGTCAAAGTCGCTTTCGGCACCGACACCAAAGCGTCTCTTCGATCATTGTAGTTAGCCAAGTAGTCTTGATCGCGTTTGCTGATACGGTCGATCGGCATGGTTGATTCCCCGCCGTCTTTTCGGCGCAGAATAACGACCTGTCCATCGCGTCGGACCAAAGAAGCTTCGATGCTGTATCGTCCCGACGAATCAACCCAGATTCGCATGGGTTCGGCGGCAGTCGATTGAGCAGTTGGCAACCATGCAAGGCAAAGAGCCACCATAATGGCGCAGGACAACGCGGCGCGGATATTCATCAGAGTCGTGTTCGCCAGTTCGTTCAGGATAAGACACAATGATAAGAAATGACAATCAGCACCAATTTGCACTATCGAAGCTGAGTCGATCCGTTGCTATCAGCCGGAAGCGACGGGAACGACAGTTTTCCGTCGGCGACCTGGACGGCAGGGCCAGCACTAGGCGGCGCGCCGATTCCCGATGGCGAAGTCGTCGACGATTCTGATCCACCGATCGCTTTGAGCCACGCATCAGGTCGCTGTCCAAAATCTTTGCCAGTCACGCCACGCAGTGATTGCATGGCCAGACTTTGTGTCGCGGGGTTGCGATCGTTCAGAGCGATGCGAAGTGAATTGAGTGGAACCTGGCCTTTGTGATTTGCCAGAGCCGCTAAGGCAGCGTGCTGAACATCAAGCTCGGTTTCGCTGCCATACGTCGACGCCAACAGACTCGCTGCTTGGGCTTCGCGGCGATTCCCCAGAGCCCGGCATGCTTCCATGCGGACTTTTATGCTGTCGTCTTTCAAACCTTTTTCAATCAACCCAATCGCAGTACCGGTCCGCATTTTGCCAGCTGCACTGATCGCCAACCGACGCATCTCCGGATTGGGATCCATTTCCACCATTTTGCTAAGGTGAGTAGACCAATACGCTTGGCGATTGGCCGGAAGACTATCGATCGTGTCGGCCAGTTTCAGCAGTTGATTTCGACGTTCATGATCCGTGACGCCCAACTGATCGTCTGCACGCCATTCTTTCATCGTGAAATAGGGATTCACGTGTTTAAGAGCGTACAGAGGGCCATCATGGCATCCGCTTATCACACTGGTGACACCAAGCAACACACAGGCGACGAGGGTCCGTGCCATCAACTTTTGCATTGTTTGATTCCGCATCCTTGCTTCCAATTTTTGATGTGAAAAAGTGCTGGGCAATTCAGTTGTCCGCGACTTTCCCAGCGGGATTGCCAACGTCACCACCAGTCCAAATCCGTCGTCATCGTTAACCACGCTGGCGACGACGATGGGAATTGCCTTTCCATCTGCACTCTGCTGGTTGCCTGTATCAAAGTAATGCGATCATTTCCAAGGTCAGTTCCGACGGGAACGAAGACCGCAATGCTATCTTTGGAGGCGACTCAAGATTTGCAGTGACTTTGTACGCAGATTGGACTGAGTTTGGCAGCATCAACTTGCTACTCTTGCGTTCAGGTCTGGCAATGATTGCCAGCGAACAGTGAAAACCAGCAATCGCGACTGGCTGCAGCAGCGATCTACTCTTCTCAAGGTTGGAGTTCCAAGGATGGGCCATCTTTTTTCTGCCGAAAAGCAACTCAATTCGGTCAAAGACATTTTGGACCAAGTTGCCGGTCCACTGGACCTGAATGCGTCGGTCAAACTCTGGAACGGCGACATCATTCCGCTTGGAAACAACGCGGACGGTAAATACACGATCGAAATCACCAGCCCAGGTGTGATTGGCCGCTTGATGCGTTGGCCCACGTTGGAAACTTTGGTGCGACTCTACGCGACAGGACACGTCAATTTTGATGGTGGTGATCTGATCGAGTTTTCCGAAGCCCTCAATACGACTCGTTCGACCAGCAGTCGCAAACAGCTGAAAGAAATCAGCAAAACCATGTTGGCCAAGAACACGCTGCCATTCATGTTTGCCAACACTCCCAAACAGAGCTTGGAACACGGTTTTGACAGTGACGAAGTCGGTCGCGCCGAACAACGTCGCAACAACAAGGATTACATCCAGTTTCACTACGACGTCAGCAACGAATTCTACGAACTGTTCTTAGGTGAACAGATGCAGTACACGTGCGCGTATTTCACGGACTGGAACAATTCGCTGGATCAGGCGCAATTGGACAAGATGGAAATGATCTGCCGCAAACTACGGCTCAAGCCCGGCGATCGCATGCTGGACATCGGATTTGGCTGGGGCGGACTTCTGTGCTACGCCGCTCAGAATTACGGAGTCGTTGGACACGGAATTTCGCTCTCACAAAACCAGTTGGAATACACGCGGGCAAGAATTGATCGCCTGGGCCTGAACGACCAAGTCACAGTCGAACTGTGTGACTACGCCAATGTGAAAGGCGAGTATGACAAAGTCGTCAGCGTCGGCATGTCCGAACACATTGGCATCAAAAACTACCCTCGCTATTTCAACAAAATCAATTCGGTGCTGCGTGACCGCGGCATCTGTTTGAACCACGCGATCGCGCGTCGTGCCAAGAATACGCGACGAGGCGTCAAACGAATTCGCCCCGAACGCAAGTTCTTGTTGAAATACATTTTCCCAGGCTCCGAATTGACTCCCGTCGGGATGACCACGGACTTCATGGAAAAGAGCGGCTTTGAAGTCCACGATGTCGAATCGTGGCGAGAGCACTATGCATTGACGCTGAAGTACTGGTGCAAGAATTTATCAGCCAACAAAGAACGTGCGATCGAGCTCGTCGGCGAAGAACGTTATCGCTTGTGGGTCGCTTACTTGGCCGGCGGATCGGGCGGATTCAAAAATGGATCCATCAAGATCTTCCAAGTCCTGGGAACCAAACGTTCCAAGAAGGGGTTGTCGGGAATGCCACCCACGCGTGCTGACCTGTACCGTGCTGCTTGATCAACCGGCGTGATCCTCCGCGGCAAACTGCTGTCGCCGACGACCACCGCTTTGGTCGGCGCAAAAAAAATGCGTCTCGAAGCAGGGCTGATGGCGACATCATTTCTGCTTGGAGAGCGCAATACTTTTTTCAGCAAAGAAACTTTGCTACGCCGTCTTGCTCACTAGCCTTCGCTAGGAGTGACGTTCTCAGCACGAGGTCCCTTGGGGCCTTGTCCTTCGTTGAACGTCACGCGCTGACCTTCTCGCAAATCGTCGAAAGTAACTTCTTCAACGTTCGAGCAATGAAAGAACAAGTCTTTCTCTGATCCGGTGTCAATGAAACCAAAACCTTTGTCGGTCAACCGCTTGATAGTGCCTTCAGCCATCTAACTCTAATCCAAAAAACGAGATCTTGTGGTTTTGCCGCCGCAAACGCGCGTCGATCCATCCACCACATGCGTGAAAAGTGTAACACTGCCAGGCTTGGTTTTGCACACTCTGACGCGAAAAACTTTTGACATCGCTCCGGTGAAAGCATCAATGTGGCCGCAAATCGCCGGTTTTAACGCCAAAAACCGCCCCAAACGGTGCATTTGTGCAGTACGAAAAAGTCGACGGCTGGCGATGATTATTTTGGAGCCAAAACGCTTTTGACAACGTCACCTTGGTGCATCTTTTCAAAAGCTTCGTGCCACTGATCCAACGGCCAAACGCCACCAACGATCGGTGCGACGTCCAACTGACCACTGGCAAGCAGGGCGACGACGCGCTCCCAAATCGGCCAATTGTGGCTAAAACTGCCTTGCAAACGAACGTTCTTTTGCACCAACGGATCTAAGTTAAAACCAAGCGGCTGCGGTCCCCAGCCCACTTTGCTGATCCAACCAGCAGGCCGAACAATCTGCATCGCGATTTGCAAAGTCGCACTGGCCCCGGCCGCATCGATCACGCCGTCGCAACCCAAACCATCCCGTTCACGCGCCCATGGTTCAACGTCACCGATAATGGTTTCGCATCCATACTGCTGGGCGATTTTTAATCGATGCGAATCCGACTCCAATCCAACAATCGCGACTTGGGCTCCGCAAAGTTTGGCCATCGCAGCGCAGAGGATGCCGATGGTTCCTGGGCCCATGACGACAATGCGATCCCCCGGTTCGATGTTCGCGTTCCGGACGACTGCGTTGTAAGCGACGCAGCATGGTTCCGTCAGACAAGCGTGTTCCATCGGCAGCGAATCCGGCACGTGATGCAGAATTCTTGCGGGCACTTTAACGAACCGCGTCATCGCACCGTTGACGCCATACCCAAATCCCTTGCGAGTCGGATCCAGATTGTACAATCCCCGCCGCGTCATCGGATTGTCTTGAGAAATGATCGCAGCGGTTTCGCTGACCACGCGATCATCGACGTTCCAGTGATCGACGTGTTTGCCCACTTGCACGATCCGGCCACCAAATTCGTGCCCCAATACGACCGGATAGTTGACGGGCCACGAGTGGTTGGCGGTCCACTGGTGCAAATCACTTCCGCAAACCCCGACATTGGCAACTTCCAATAGCACGTCGTCGTCGCCAATCTTCGGCGGATCGACTTGCCGAATTTCCACGGCGCCGGATTGATTGGCGAAGTTCACCACAGCATCAGATTTCATCGTTCAGTCTTTTAGATAAAGGGGAAACGTTTGTGCCGGCACGCAGGCGGGTGTTTGCCAAAACGTCGACGGTTGTCGTAGACGCAGACGCCAGGTGTCATTGCACGAAACTTGGCACTTCAATCAACCGACGCATGATTTGCAGCGCCTACGTCGAGACGCCTAAGAATGGTCGCCTTTCAAATAGGCCAATAGATCGGCCATCTGCTGTGGAGTAATGTCCTTTTCAATGCCTTCGGGCATCATCGACACTTTGCTGACTTTGATCTCTTCGATCTCAGCGCGTCCGATCGTCTTCGACTTGCCCTCGGCCATCTTCAACACCACCGCCTCGGAAGACTCCGAAACAATCAGCCCGTTAAAAACTTGTCCATCGACGGACAGGATCGAATACGCCGTAAACCGCGGCTCGACTTTGGCATTGGGGTCCAAAATGTCGTACAGCAACGCGGCTTTGGAGCGATTCTGTGTGTCGCTTAAATCTGGTCCCGCGTCGTGCCCCACGCCGTTTCGACGATGGCAAGCAGCACAGATTCTCGCGAACACTTTGGCGCCTTCGCCGCCCGAAGCTTTCAGTTCCAACGCCGATTCGTAGTCCTTGGCCACCTGTTGCCGGTTCGTCGACACGGCCCCACCGAACAATTCGCTGGCTTGATTTTTGATGGATTCATCGCTGTGTTTCAGCAATCGCACGCGTTGGTCAATACTCAGTGTTGACGCGGACATTTTGCCAGCTGCCATTGCCTGGAGCGCCAACTTCGTCGAATCCGACCGCCGCAAAACCAGTTCCAGCGCCGGGCCTCGCACGACGGACCCCAGTTCTGACCACCGCTGCAACACGATTTCTGAAGCAGCGGTCGTGCCATTTTTTGCCAACGCACGGATGCTGGCCAGTTGCACCTCGACCGGTTGGTCACTGAGCAGCAAATCTGCCAACGTCGACGATGATTGCGAAAGCGGTTGATAGGCCAACACATTGACCGCGGCCGCACGTGCAACAGGATCTTGATCAGAATCGGTTGCTGTCAGCGAACATTGTTCAAAGAACGCCTGCGTCTGCGAGGCTGATTCGGCAAGCCGACTGGGCGGATCACTCAATAGTTTTGTCAGGGACAATCTGCCCAGCTTACCGCGGTATCGCGGCAGACCTTCGCCAAGGCCGCTTACGATTGCCGCACGCCACCAAGTCCCTTCGGCATCGGTCGCTACGTCTTGGTTTAATCTCTCAAGCAGCGTCGCCAAGGAATCCAAGTCGGCTCGAGCACCGATGACCGATGCAAAACGCTGCACCATCATGATCCGCTGAGCATCGCCGGGTTGCCGGAACTGGTCATCTCGGATCATCAAACTGAGCACGCGTTGTGATGTTGTTTGCGTCGATGTGAGCAAGCCATCCAAGAAATGTGTGTCCGCGCCGTCACGCAAAGCCAGTGCAGCGAGCAACTCGATCGCTTTGTCACTGTCTTGGTCGGCCAAGGCCAAAGCAACCGCATAGCGATCGGTGACCGTATCGCTTGTGGCAGCCTTTCCTAGTGCAGCAAACACGTCGGCTTGATCGATCCAAGTACGCGACAAACCGATCGCGTCGGAGCGAACGCGGGGATGAGCATCTTGGATCGCCGCGATCACGTCTTCCTTGGTCAATGCCGAAAGCCCATCGAGCGTCCACATCGCGTGCAGCCGCGTCGTGGGACTTGGGTGATGCAGTAGTTTGCCAACGGAGTCCACCGCGCGGAGGTCTTGCTGTTCGCAAAGCAGACGTTGACCTAGAAATTGCCGCCAACCGTTTTGATCGGCCAGCAAGTCAACTGTCTGGGCAAGCGTGCTGGGCGGACTGAAGGGACGTGTTTTGGCAGACGTTGGCACAATCCGGTAGATCCGCCCACGATCCTCGCCGGCACGCCAGTCCAACTTCGCGGCGATCTCGGGCGGCAAAAACTTCGGATGTTCGACCCACAATCGGTACATGTCCGCCAAGTACAACGCCCCGTCAGGCCCGGTCGCCAAACTGGACGGGCGAAACCAAGTATCGTCTGACGCTATAAAGTCGCTCTTCTCTTTGGCACGCGTGGCCACCAACCGGACTCCGTCGTTCTGCACGATGGATCGCGTCACCAGGTGACCGATCGGCTCGCAGACAAACACACTTTCGCCAAACGACTTTTCGCCAAGTTCTCCCAGGTAGGCCGTGGTTCCACAGGCCGACGTGTGAGTCCCAGCGTGCGAGAGGTAGTTGCTTTTCATATCGACGAGCGGGTAGACCCTCGTTTCGCCGCCTGCTTTTCCGACGTCGTAGTACGGCTTGGCGACCACATGGAACGGATTGCGTTTCAGAACGTTGGGAGCCAAGAAGGTCGTCATGATTGGATTTCGATTGGTGCAGTAAAAACGTCGCCCCCAACGATCGACCGTATTGCCAAACTGGCCCATCCCGCTGTCCGCCTGGAATTCTCGGGTCCCTGGGTGGAAGCGAAAATCTTTACGCGGCAACTTGGTTTTCTTATCTGGTGTCTTGGCGTCGAAAACTTCACCGGGCCCGTAGTTCATATAAACCCAGTTATCGATTCCCCAGCGAGGGTTCCCGATTTGCATCTGAGCATGAGCAGGCGTGAAACCGTCAAAAACCGTCTCGCGCACGTCGGCCACGTTGTCGCCGTCCGTGTCTTTCAGAAAAAGTACTTTGGTTTGCGCGCCAACCAGGAGGCCGCCGCGATAGCACATCATGCTGTGCGCAAAGTTCAGTTTGTCGGCGAACACAATCCGTCGGTCGGCCACCAGATCCCCGTCGGTGTCCGACACCATCACAATCTTGGACAGCGGGTCTTCGCCTTCGGGTGGCCCAATCGGGTAGTCACTGTATTCGGCAACAAACATTTCGCCGCGATGATCAAACGCAATCGCGACCGGGTCTCGCACCAACGGTTCGGCCGCAAACAATTTGACTTCGTATCCCGGTTCGATCTGCACGTGCTGCAGAGATTCCTGAGCTGATTTGGGCGGGGGCGTGTCACCGTCGACCCAGTGCCGGCCTCCACGCGTGCCTTCGATTACGTCCAAAGCCTTGGTTTTGGTGGACGGCTCAACCGTGTGTCCCTGGATCGCTGTCAACACGACCAAACTGAATGCCAAGGAACAACGAACTGCGAATCGGGTGGAATGATGCAAGGGAACAGCTCTTGGGGAACGCAAAGAGAGAGGGCGCAGAATGGCTGCAGTGGGATCAATCGATGCACGCGGTAGGCAGGACGTGCAAAAGGTGGGCAAGCTACGGGAGGGCTTCAGCGTATCATTTTACTGCATCGATCGGCAGCCAGGGGCAACCTCACCGATCGAGTCGGCAAACAAAAAACATTTCTACCGAGCACCGGAATCGGGCTCTGCGTCGAACTCGCGATCCAGGAACGCCAAGACGTCGCGGATTTCACGGCCGGTCATCGTGTCAATCAATCCGTCAGGCATCATGGACGTGCTGAGCTCTTTGCGAATCTCGATATCGGACGTCTTGATCATGCGTTCTTTGCCTGCGCTGTCACGGTAATATTCTCGCCCTCCGCCTCCGTCGCGAAGCATGATGCCGGTGAATGCTTTTCCTCCTTCCAGAATCAGCAACCGCGGGAAGTACTGCGGGTCAACGTCCAAACTTGGCTGAAGCAGTGCCTTGAGCAAACGATCGGGATCGCCCTGCGTCGACGCGGCACTCAGATCAGGCCCGACCACCCGGCCGCGTCCCGTGTGACGATGACATTTCCAACACGCTCCAATGGAGCGATGATGAAAGATCCGTCGTCCCGCATCGACATCGACGGGCTGCTCGATGGCCGCCAAACGATCACGCCATTGGATCGTCTGACTCGTTTCCGGCCGACCGCGCTGAATACTATCGGGATCAATCAATGCGTCGAATAAGTCTGCGGAGCCAGGGAAACGATCTCGCTGGCTGGTGAGTGCCGAAATCTGAGCCGCACTTAGTTGTCGCCCCCTGAGGTTTCGCAGAGCTTCTTCGCGGACCGCCAAGTCTTGAATCTGCGAAAGATCTCTAATCCAGTCGTCCAGCTCATCGTCCGCAACGGTCCTGGCTGCCATCGCGTCGGCTCGGATAACAACCGGCATAGATTGGTCTTTTGAAAACGCGACCAACTGCTCTCTGTGCCGATCAGATGATTGACCTTGGGCATTCAGCGTTGCGATCGCTTCTTGGACAAAAACATGATCGCTCGCAATTGCAGACTCGCTCCATTGCTTTGCCAGTTTCTTGCTGTCGGGATCTAACAGCCTCAGTGCAAACGCCCGCGACCGGCTACTCGCCTTTGGATCGAGCACTCGTTCCAGCAGCACGTCCTCGTCAACGATCCCCGCACGCGGATTTCCACTCAAAATGTTGTGCGCCGCCAAAGCAGCCTCAAACAACCGGTAGTCCGTCTCCGGTTCGCTCAGAATCGCTTTGACTTGCGGCAAGAACGAATCCAGTTGTTCATCAGCGATCCAGCGTAACGCTTCAAAGCGAACGCGCGAATCTACAGAATCCAAAAACACCGCGGCGTGCTCTTTGCTTTTCGGATTCGCTTTGCGTGTCGCCAACAACCACGACATCTGATCGCGGTCGATTCGCTGATTATTCAGGAGAGAGTCGTCTTGAGCGACCAGTGTCGCCAACGCGTCAATGGCTGCGCGAGCGATGAACGCATCGGTCGAATGTGTTTTCGCGAGCAAATCGGTGACGTCAAACGCGGATTCGCCCGATCGCAATTGCGTAGCCAGCGTGGCTTCTTGGGTTGGTTCGTCCAAATCCAAATCACCCAGTCGTGCATCCGCCGATGGGTCGATTTCCAGTTTCCAGAGCCGGCCTTTTCCGTGCAAGCTGTAAGACCCAACGACCCAGTCTGTCAAATAAAACACGGTCGGCGAGACTTGCGTGATACACGTGGGACGGAACTGATTCGATCCGGTGACTAAAGAGATGCGATCGGTTTTGAACGTCGCTCCTGACGGAGTCAGCGGATAAAAATCGATGCGATGGTCGGTCCAGCTGGTCACCAACAATCCGTTCCCCATCGGGGCAATCCCACAGGGGGCTTCGCCTAAACTGAAAAGCATCGGCAACGTTCCCGGCAGCTCGCCGTTCCAACAGACAAACGGATGATGCGGTGCGTTTCCGTATAAACGCTGATAGCCATACTTTCCGCCTTCGACGATCTGCAACAACCGACAAGGCGGCCTGGCACCGGGATCGTTTTCGCAGGCAAACATCGTGCCGTCACGACGAACACAGACGCCAAATGGATTCCAAAATCCTGCTGCGATACGCCTAAGTTTGGATCCATCAGGCGAGCACCGAAAAATGCCTCCTTCGCCCGTTCCGATCACATTTGCCCCGTCGGTTCCGGTCAGCGTCCATTGCTCCCAGTGGTTCTCGCCCAGAGCAAACACGAGGTCGCCACTGGGATGCCACGCCATTCCGCTCAGACCGTTGTGCGGATACGTCCCCTCGGTCACCAGCGTGACCAGAGTCTGTTCGGCATCACCCACCGAATCACCATCTGTGTCACGCACCACCAAAATCCGATCGCGCTGAGCCAGGAATACCGAACCGTCGGACGCGAGTTCCAGATCCATCGTCGCATCGGTCGCGTTGTAAAACACCGTGCGATCACCGTCGGGCGAAAGACGAACAACTTCATCGTGCTCCGGACCGTCGTAGTCGTCCGGACGAAAATGCGTGTGGCTGCATACAAAGAAAGCATTGCCATCCCGATCAACATCGACGCCCGTGGGTGTCATCACGACCGGATGCTCGGCAATCATAGTGAGCTTGACGCCCGGAACCAACGTCTTGATGTCTGCCGAAAGATCCACGTCGTCACACCAAGCCGGCGTTGCAATTAGGATCAACAATAGCGGGAGCGTTTTATGCATAGGTTCAGCACCGGGTTTTCGTTGCAAGTCGCGCAAGACGGGCCACTACAAAGCAGGTCACCACCGACTTGGCGAGATTCTCGTCCAGCATGATAACTAACACAGTCACCGCTGACGGCAATCTACTGAATCACCTGCGGCGGCAGAGTGTTGAAAGAGACATTCTTTCTACCGATCGTATGCGGCGGCAGAAACTTGACTGACTTAGAAACCGTGTGTTTCTTGCAAGCGATTTCCGACCCAGGATTTCGCTTGCTCCCAGACATAAGGACCAAGGCGTCCTGTACGAGTTCGCAGGTACGCGACCCCGGTCTGGCCGCTACGAAGCCGAGACGCGGTGGCTTCGTCGATGTCGATGTGCATCGCGTAACGTGGTTGCAGCAACACCAACTGCGACGTGTCGGGAGTAGCCACCGCGTCGGTGTACTGCGACCGATCGACGACCGTCAGCGGACCGCCGTACATGCCAGCAAACGAGAAATGCGGCAGATCGTTTTGCACTCGCGGCGTAATCTTGCTTACCTTGCCCGACAACGTTTCACCGTGCCCCCAGATCTTAAGCTTGACGGCTTGGCCGTTCGTATTGGTCAAGAAGCGTGCGTCGGACTGCGATACCAAGGCGACCGCTTCTTTTTGTTGTTCGCTTCCGACCGTAAACAGTTCCGTCCCGGGCGACACGTAAGTGCCAAGTAGATCGTTTGGGTCGTCGAACAAAACTTGCCCATCCATTGGTGCCTTGATCGTAAGACGCTGCACGCTGCGACTGGTTTCCAGCATTTGTTTTTCCAATGCAGCAATCGTCTGTTGCTGAATCTGCCAACCACCGATGTTGCGTTCATTCTGGCGAGCGGATGCGGACAGTTTTGCGGCCGCCAAACGGCTCTTTGTATCGATTAGCCTGGCGTCCAATTCCGGATTGAGCATTGTGGCCAGCAAGTCGCCTTTGCGAACCGATTCTCCAGGCACCACATGCACTGCGTCCACAAACCCAGTCGTCTCGCTACGAATCGTCATCGATGGTTCATAGTCGATCACAATTGGCGAAGTGATCACGCTGGGACTTGGGACAAGTGAACCGACACTCAAAGCAAACAACACGCACGCGATCGACACGGTTGCGAAGCGTAAGCGATTGGGTTGTTCAAACTCGTTCCCCAACACCACGAACTTTGCCAATTTCGCGACCGGTACCGCAAGCCAAAGCACGACCGCCAACAACGCAATCAAAAAACCAAAACCCGGCAGCAAATTCGCAGCCCCAAACACCAGCGAAGCACAGATCAGGACTTTCCAGATGATACTTGCAAACCCGTATCCTTTGACAATCGTGCCGCGTAACCCGGCCCAAGGAAGAGGCGATGCTCCCAGACCAAGAAAGAATCTGCGGCAGACGCCGATCACGTGCTGGTTGCCGTATTTGGCAAGGTTCGGCATCTCCAGGTAATCCGCCAGCATGTGGTAGCCGTCGAATTTCATCAGCGGGTTCGCATTGAACAGCAGCGTATTGACGCTGGCCGCAAACATCACGTTCGCCGCAATCTGACTGACCAGCCCCGCATCGACTCGCAACCAAACAATCGCGGCAATCGCGGCCAGAAAGATTTCCGCAATCATGCCTGCCGCTGATACTAGAATCCGATGGTACTTATCGGGAAACCGCCACGCACTCGTCACATCGACAAAGGGCAACGGAATTAGCAGCAGCAGTAACACACCGCAGCTTCGCACGCGTCCACCAAAACGTCGGCAAGTCAGTGCGTGCGCAAATTCGTGCACGATCTTGAGCACCATCCAAGTCAAACCCAGCAGCAACCAGTCGTAACGGCTAAAAACGGAGATGCTACCGCCACCGAATCGATCAAAGTTGGCACCCAGCGAGATTGCTGCGTAGATGCACGTCACTAGCCAAATGATCGCAGCGGGGCGACTGACCAGCCAACCGATCGATTGATTGGCGATCGCGACAATTCGATCGGGGTTCATCAACGGGATTCGCACCGAGATCGGATTGAGCATCCCCAGTATCTTTGCGGAATCGGAATTCTGGCGCCGCTCATTCAACCGCGCTGCCGACGTCGACGCGCGGGTTGCAGCAAGCCCAGTGTCGACCAGCCATTTGCAGATTTGCGCGGCGTCCTGTTCATCAAACGCTTTGGCACCCACGACGCTACAAGTCTTTGACAGAGCCGACGCGAGCGTGGTTTTGCCATCCAGCAGAGACAGAAAGGTGTACTCGGCTTCGCCCACTCGGTAAAAATCACCGGTCGCAAGATCTTCGATCAAAAATGTCTTGGAGTGACGGCCCCGTTGAGCCGAGAAACGCAAGTCATCACGCAGCGCGAGCGTCGCTTCGCCTAGCTCGAATGTCGTTGCGTCGTGCTTTGTCATGGATCTATCTTACGTGTCGTGCGAGAGGCAATCACTGCCAACATTGCTGGCCGAGTGACCTACCACCATGTCATTCGGGAAGCGACGTAGTCCCACGGTCCGTGAAAGAGATTCCACGCCAGCGGGTACTTTCCGCAATCGATCCGCACACTGCCCGTCATCCCTGGGCGAAGCAGATCGTTTTGATTATCAATCATGATCGTGGCCACAAACACATTCTGACCTTCGCGAAGTTCGCTACGTGGATGGATTCGATCGATCAATCCAACAAACGATTGCCCCGACATGCCGTCAATCCAAATCCGGACCATTTGACCTGCCGAAACGTGGGTGATTTCATCGGCGGCAATCGTCGCTTCGACTTTCATCTTTTCCAGAGGCGCGATCTCATAGATCACTTCGCCCGTATCAACCGCGGCCGCGTCGGAACGCTCCAAGGAACCCGACAGCACAACGCCTGCGATGGGGCTGCGGATTTCGACTTGGGATGCCTGATGTTGCAGCAACTTTGTTTGCGCCGCGAGTCGCTCGGCGTCCAACTGTGACAACAGGGAATCGGTGACATTGCGATCCGCCAGTGCGATCTCGCGTTTCTTGGCAGCATGTTCTTGTTCGGCGATCACGCTGGCCAATTCCCATCGAATCGACTGACCGTCCATGCGGGCAAGCAACTGGCCTTCGGTGACGACGTCGCCCGGTTTCGCAAATCCCTTTTCGATGAGGCCTTGAAACGGAGCGACGGCAAACCGCTGTGTGATTGGCTCCGTCGTGCAGTTACTGCGCACTCGGTAGCGGACCGGCATCAGACCGCTCGCGATTACCAGCAGAGCGATCAGTGCAAAAGTAAATCCACGCAGCGACGGAACCGCAGCCGAAATTCGCGACAAAGTCTGTCGCACCCTGCCAGCTTGTGCGCGTGACACGACTTCGATCGCCGAAGCGATTCGTGGGCTGGACGCGCGAACAAAGTTGGGAAGTTTTTCACCACGCACGAGCGTTTCATCGCCCGTCAACAAGATCGCACCAAACGCTTCTCCCTCCGGCGTCGTTAATGGCGAAGTCAAAACGGCGGGCACTTGCAGCGTACTACACAGCTGGCGGTGAGCGACCAAGAGGTGCGATTCGTCGCCTGCGGCAGGAGGATAAACGCCAACGCTCTGACGCAAAAGACTCTCGGAGAGCGTTAATTCGACTGCTTGATAAGTCTCGCCAGCTGGGTCCAGCTCCAATGTGCCCGAGAGCGATCGCACAATCAACTGACCGCCCTGGACCGTTCCGATCGCGACTTGACGAGCCCCTAGGTGCCGCACCAATTCGTTGGCAGCGACTTCGCAAGCGCCGGCAACCGTCTCCTGCGATTCAATTTGCGAGACCAATTCGATCAACGCTGCCAACGAAACAAGTTTCCAATCGTTGCCAGCGCTGCGGTGCGTCTTTCGGTAGAGCCGCAAGTATGCGTTGACGATCTCCAAAACAAAGATCGTGCCGGCAGTCTTGGATTCTTTCACCAGCACCAACAAAACGTCAGGCGATTCGTCGGCGTTATGAATCGGTGCATAGATCGCTTGCACCCCTAGGAAGTGCTCCAGCTGAATCGATCTTCTCGCCACGGTCACGTTGCATGACGCGCCGAATTTTTCGACGAAGTCAGCTCGCCGTGGAAGTCGTCCGGTGCTGTTTTCCTGAGTCAGTTCCCAGTTGTAGTTGCCGTCGGAAACCTTGCCGATCGACGTGATCAATCCCACGCCCATCGCGCCGGTATGCTGCATCACGATCTCGCGGATCTTCTGCAACACCGTGGCTTCATCCGCTTTTGACATCGTGATGTGATGAAGCTGCGAATGGAGTTCAGCAATGTCGACCGAACTGGGGTCGGTCGCTGAACCTTCGACGCGGCGGCTGCGCGGTCGCGTGCGTTTCGCGTCTGGATTCCCCGTTTCGCTATCACGGATCTCCGGCGTTACGATCACCGGTTTGGCCGGCACACCAGGCTCAGTCGTGTCGAAAGATGCCATCTAGCGCCGCGCCACCTTCGCTGCAGGGAGGCCAATCCAACGACAACGCGAACCACTTCGATAGTTCCCGGGCGCATTGTCGATCACGACGTCAACCCGTGCCGTTCCGCTGTCAGCGTCGGTCACAGGCGAAACAAACCGAATCGTGCCTGCAATTTGTTGTTGCCGATCGCCGACACGCAAAACCAAGGAGACTTGCTGATCTTTGGCCAACTGCACGACGGTGTCTTCAAACAAGTAAAAGCGCACCAACAGCTGATCGAGCTGCACGACGGTGGCGAACTGCGGTTTCGCGGTCGAAACGTATTCCCCCAAGCGATAGTGAAGTTCGCTGACGACTCCATCAATAGGCGATGCAATGGTGCGAGCTTTGATCTGTGCCTTGATCCGGTCGACCTCCAACCGATACTCGGCGTGTTTTTCGCGTGCGATCTCCACGTCCGACATGGCGATTTCGTGCTCGACGACAGCCTCTTCGACTTCGGCCGGGTTTGCATGGCCCTTTTCTAGCAGCGGCTCCAACGTGTCACGACGAGTTTTGCGGATTCGCAACGTCGCTTCGGCAGACCGAATTTCGGAAGTCGATTTGGCTCGTAACTCAGCGATCCGCAAACTCTGACGCAGCGCGTCGTGATCCAACATCGCCAGCGTGTCACCCCGACGGACCGTCTGACCTTCGGTGACGACGATGCTATCGATCACACCGGATTCTGCGGCGGCAACGTTGCTCTGCTGAACCGGTTCGGTGAAGCTATCGATGACTTGAGCGCTACACGGAGTGACCAACAACGCAAACGCAAGCACGGGAAAGATTTTGAGCATGTGCATCCTTTCGTTGTTGAAATCCATTTTTCCAAATTCCGTGCCGGGACCACAAAAGTCCTGCCGTCTCGTCTCTTATCACCTTCCAGCACGGTTGGCTCTGTGCGAGTCAATCGCGAGGCAGAGCAATCGTGTCTAGTCGTTACACCATGGTTTCGCGGATGCTGTCCATCCAGTTGTCGTGCTGCACCAGTTTGCACCGGGAATCAAAACTCACCCGTTCGATCATCTGTTGCAGAGCAAATAGATGGGCAGAGAAATCTTTGGGCGATTCACCCGTGGGTGTAGCTGCCGTTTTGATTTGTTCGCTCAGTTTTTCGCCGTGTTGTTGGAACAAGTCGTCATCCGCTGCTACAAAAAACTGACATGATCCGGGATCACCTTGGCGAGCCGACCGGCCAGCGAGCTGACGGTCGACACGATGAGATGAATTGCAGGACGTAGCTAAAACATGCAGCCCGCCCAGCGCGCGAGATTCCTCGCTTAATTTGATATCGGTTCCTCGACCGGCCATATTCGTGGCGATCATGAGCGATTCAGGTTGTCCGGCCTTTGCTATCACCTGGGCTTCGTCGTCATCTTGAACGCCATTAAGGATTGTGCCGATGATGCCGTGATTACCGAGCAATTCGCTGAGCAAAACGCTTTCGCGGATCGTTCGAGTGCCAATTAGAATCGGGCGGCGTGTTGCGACCAGGCGTTGCACTTCCACGACGATCGCTTTGCACTTGGAATCCCAACTGTCAAAGAATCGCGTTGGCATTTGAATTCGTTTGCAGGGCACGTTGGGCGGCAACGGAACGATCGGAGTCTTGTAAAAGTGAAGCAATTCGGCTTCGCTACCGGACGCCGTTCCCGTCATTCCGCAGACGGTGTCGTACATTTGGAAAAATCGTTGCCGTGTGATCCGCGCCAGCGATCGCGTGGGTGGATTGATCGTCAGCGTCTCCTTTGCTTCGACGGCTTGGTGAAGTCCACCGCGCAGGGTGCGATCGTCAAAGATTCGTCCGGTCAGTTGGTCAACCAGCGCGATCTCGTCTTCTTGAATGACATAGTGCTCGTCGCGGACCAGCAAGTACTGCGCAAACAGAGCGTTTTCGACGTAGGCTGTCCAAGGCCGACTGAGATCAAGTCGCCCGACATTTTTCAAAAAGTCATAACTCCGGTCGCGACCGGCATCGGTGAGTTCAATCTGCCGTGTTCGAAAATCGATCGTGTAGTCTGTATCGACTTCCAACTCAAACGCCAAATGCAGTGCGTCAGTGTAAGCTTCGGCCGATTCGGCGTATGTTTCGCTGCCACTTAGAATCAGCGGCGTCGCGGCTTCGTCGATCAGCACACTGTCGGCTTCATCGACGATGATGCAGGGGTGCGTCGTCTGAATCAGCGAATTGCGAATATCGGTTCCGTTGATGCACTGCAGCGTATCGCGTCCCAGTGTCAACGATTCAAATTCACGAATCGTCAGCTGGTCGCGAAGGTAGTCGAATCCGAAAGCATACCCCGGACCGTAGACGATGTCGCACTGGTATTTCTGTTTGCACTGCTCCGGTTTGTCTTCGCTTGAAAGTGCCGCCGAAGTCAAACCCAACAGAGCAAAGATCGGCTCGACGGCTTCGTGATCACGTTCAGCCAAATAGTCGGTCGTCGTCGCGACATGGACACTTTCGTCGATTGACGCGCGGATCACAGCAGCGACCCCCGACACGACCGTTTTGCCCTCCCCGGTTTGCATTTCGATGATCGCACCGCGTGCCGTGGCCAACGCGCCTTTCAATTGCACGTCGTGCATCGAAAACCCCATCGTTCGCCGCACCGCTGCACTTCCCAATGCCGCCGCACGAACCATCTTTTCGTCCAGAGCAACGTCGTCCGTTCGCAGCTGCGCAAATTCATCTGCCAGCTGCTTGTCCGTCACTGCGTCCTCCTGCGGATCATCTCCCTGCGATTCACACCATTGCAATTCGCCTCGCCGCGCAGCCGCCACCAGCGTGTCCAAGTCCTGGGACTTGAATCGGCTGGGCAACAAGTAGTTGCCGATGCGGTGCAGAGGAGTGGTCAGTTGCATAGGAGCGTGTGAAGACCGTCGAGGAATGCGTCGTCGTTTAAGCCGCGGATCGCCGCTGGAAGCTAGCCCCGGACGAATGTCCAGGGTTCGCCGGCCGATTGCTACAACAAACCCAGCGGATTCAAGTTCTGGCCAGCATGGGTCTCCAACGTTTTGCTCGCCGTTCCATCCAAGATCGAACCGGCCGTTGGTGACGGTTTGGAAGCCGCATCAAGTTGCATCGCACGGTAGGTGTCGTCCGTCAACTTCAGCGCCGTATTGCCCAACGCCACGTTCTCCGTTGCCACGTGTTCGATGACAACACGGGCGTGTGTCGTTGTTTTCGTTCCAAAGAAATGCATCGTCCAGTTTCCGCTTGGACCGACGGTCAGATTCGTCTCGCCAATGATACTGCCGCTGGAATCATAAATCCGTCCGATCAACACCGATCCCGGTGCCGCGTACCCAGCCAAAATCGGTTCGGGAGCCAGACGATCGATTTGCTCGGATAGCACCACGTCGCGGTGATGGATGTAGTCGCCGTAGCGGAGCTCTTTGCCTTCGTCACTGAAATCGTTGAACGAATCAAACGCAAATTCAAACGTATCAGTTCCGGAGATCGTCCAAGTGAATGTCTGCGAAGTACTTCGCCCGGTCGTATCGGTCGCCGTGATCGTAATCGGAAAGGTACCGATCTCAGCGGTGCCGATATCCGGGGTCCCCGTAATCTGCCCTGTCACCGGATCGAGGGTGAGGCCCGATGGCAACGTGCCTCCGTCGCCGAAGGTCAAGCTGTCGCCCGCGTCGGGATCGTCAAACCCATCTGCAATGCTGACCGGGTCGATCGGTTCGCCTTCGATGTCAACTTGATCGGGCAAGCTGAAGACGACTTCGGGACTGTCTTCCAACCCGCTAACGATGATCGTCACGGTCGTCGAATCGACTCCGCCTTCATCGTCCGTGATCGTGTAGTCGACTTGCGTAACGCGACTCTGGCCAGGCAAAAGATCGTCGAATTCACCGTTCGGATCGAACTGCAGACTTCCGTCGGATTGGATCGTAAACGAACCGCCGTTTGTCCCTGCGATTGGTTGCCCAACAGCGTTGGAATTTCCGTTGACATCGCTGACTCGCAGTGCATCTCCGTCGGGATCACTATCGATTCCGCTGCCGTTATTGTCGGTCAATACATTGAATGCCACCAGGGTGTCTTGATCCGTCAAATCCGAATCCGATTCCGCGATGGGCATCGGGTTGATGACCGCCCAGACAAATTGCTGCGTCGTCGATTCGCCCAGATCATCGGTCGCCGTGATCACGACGGTGTAAGGACCTGCCACGGAAGCGTCAGCAAGGTAAGTGCCTGTGACTTCGCCGGTGGTCGGATTGATCGACAATCCGGGAGGCAACGTGCCGCCATCGCTGAAGGTCAACACGTCGCCAGAATCGGAATCCGTGAAGTATCCTGCCAGGGGAATCGTTGGGATCGTATTGGCATCGACACCTTGTCGATCCGGAATCGTCCCAACCGTGGTGGGAGCATCGTTGGAGCCGACGACCGTAATCGTCAGAACAGCGGTGTCCGTGCCGCCTTCGCCATCGCTGACGCGGTACGTGAATGATTCGCTGAGCGTATCGCCTTCCGCAAGAGCGACGACCGAAGAATGCGAAACATCCAAATCGTAGCTGTACTGTCCAGTGGAATCGATCGTCAGCACTCCATAGAACGCCGAAATGGTCGCGTTTGGGTTGACCGACATGCCATCGATTTGCGTAACCACCAGATCGTCGCCGTCAGGATCGTTGTCCGTTTGCCCGGCCACGTCTTGGTTGGCAATCACATTGCCGCTGGCTTGCGTGGGTCCTGAATCGGACACCGTGTTGGTGTTGTTCTGGGCGGTTGGATTTGGATTGGTGACATCCCAGGCAAACGATTGCGACACACTGCCGCCTTTGCCATCCGCTGCCGTAACCGTGACCGCATAGGGACCGCTCATCGAAGCACTGTTATCGATCACTCCCGAGATCACACCTGTCGTCGGATGAATCGTAAGACCGCTCGGCAAATTGATCGCTGTAAACGTCAGCGTGTCGCTGGCATCAGGATCCGCAAAGCTACCACTGACATCAACCGGCGCGATGTTTTGACCGTCAACGTGGGCTTGAGGAGCAATTGTGGTCAAGATGACCGGAGCGTCGTTGGTTCCATTGACCGTTACGGTGACCGTCGCGGTGTCGCTGCCGCCTTCGCCATCACTGATGGTATAAGTCACCGACGTGGTTGCAGATTCGCCCACTGTCAAGGAAACAAAGTCGCTCAGTGGGTTAAACGCGACAACTCCTGCGGAATCAATCGTGAAACTACCGCCGTTGTTACCCGCAATCGGTGACGCAACGTTTGCGGCCAAACCATTGACAGCCGTGACCGTCAAATCGTCGCCGTCGACATCGCTGTCAATCGAATTGCCATTACTGACGGTCACAACTTGACCGGTAATCGCAGTGTCTTGATCCGTCGTAAATTCGTCGTCAGTCGCTACAGGACCTGGGTTAACGACTTCCCACGTAAACGTGCGAGTCAACGTGCCGCCTTGGCCATCCTCGACCGTGATGGCGACCGTGTAGGGACTGCCGACCGAAGCACTGTTGTCGAGGGTTCCGGTGATCACACCGCTCGATGAATTCAGCGAAAGTCCCGGTGGCAAGCTGCCGCCGTCGGCAAAGGTCAATACATCGGTGGTGTCCACGTCGTCAAAGAACACGCTGATATCCAACGGCGAAATCACGACATCGTCCGTTGACGATTGCGGCGGAATCATCCCGGTCGCGGTCGGCGTTTGGTTTGTGCCGTTGACGGTGACCGTCAGCGTCGCGGTATCCGTGCCGCCTTCGTTGTCAGTGATGGTGTAAGAAACGGAGGTCGTCGCGGATTCGCCCGCCGCCAACGAATCGAAATCGCCTTGCGGGTCAAAGGAGTACGATCCATCACTGGCTAACACAAATACTCCGCCATTCGTCCCGTCGACATTCGCCCCGACGTTGGCTCCCGTTCCGTTTACTTCATTCACGATGATGACATCGCCGTCAATGTCCGTATCGACTCCATGTCCGTCGGCATCGGCGATGACGTTGCCACCGATCGCCGCGTCTTGGCTGGTCGCGCGATCATTGTCCGTCGCGTCGGGTCCGGGATTGTTGACATTCCAAGTGAACGTTTGATTGACCGCGACTCCTTCGCTATCAGTCGCGGTGATCACGACCGAGTAAGGACCGCTTTGGCTGGCATCGGCGTCATAAGTGCCCGTCACCACGCCCGAAACAGAATCGATCGACAAACCTTCAGGCAGTGCCGTTCCCTTGAACACCAGTGCCCCGTCGACGTCGTCAAAGTACCCGGACAAATCCAAAGGTGCGATCGTCGTCGAATCGACGCCTACTTGAGGAGGAATGGTGCCATTGGTTGTCGGCACGTCATTGGTGCCGGTGACGTTGACGGTCAGAGTCGCCGTGGACGTGCCGCCTTCGGCATCGATGATCGTGTAAGTCACGCTCGTCGATACGACCTCGCCAGCCGCCAAGGAATCAAAATCCGTGCCCGGCAAAAACGCGTAGCTACCGTTAGGACTGACCGTGAAGGTTCCGCCCGAAGAACCAGCGATTGGCGCTCCGACATTTGCGGCTAAGCCATTGACCGCGTCAACACTCAGTACGTCTCCATCGGGATCGCTGTCGACGCCGCTGCCATTGTCGTCAGTGATGACATTACCGCTCCGTGAAGCGTTTTCTGTCGTCGAAACGGTGTTATCGGTCGCGATTGGAAGCGGGTTAGTTACCGTCCAATTGAAAGTCTGTTGTGCTTGTTGGCCGGTCAAGTCCGTTGCCGTAATCGTGACGGTGTACGGTCCGTTTGCCGATGCACTGCTGTCGTACGTTCCCGTGACGATGCCCGAAACGGGATCGATCGACAATCCGTAGGGAAGCGTGCCGTTGTCGTCAAACGACAGCACGTCGCTGGCATCTGGGTCAGCAAAGTAAACGCTCAGATCCAAAGGTGTTTCGGTGGTACTGTCGACGCCTGATTGCGGCGGGATGGTACCAACAGATGCCGGCGCTCCACTTGCACCGGTCACGGTAATCGTCACTGTCGCCGTCGCCGATCCGCCTTCATTGTCCGTGACGGTATAAGTCACCGAGGTCAAAGCCGATTCGCCGATGTTCAGATAACCAAAGTCGCTCGCCGTATCAAACGTGTAGCTACCGTCACTGGCGATCGTAAACGTACCGCCATTGGATCCGCTGACCGAATTGCCAACATTGCCCGCAACTGCGCCGACATGGCTGACCGTCAACGCATCACCGTCGGGGTCGTTATCAACTCCGGATCCTTCATCGTCGGTGATCACATTCGCCGTGTGCGATAGGCCTTCCTGAATTGTCGCGTCATTGTCGGTCGCCGTCGGAATCGGGTTGCTCACTTGCCAAGTAAACGTCTGGTCGATGACTTCGCCATGATCGTCCATGGCGGTGATCGTGACGTTGTAAGGTCCGCCTTGGGAAGCGTCGGCGCTAAGTGTCCCTGTGATGATTCCGGTTGTTAAACCGACTGACAGCCCACTTGGGAGCGTTCCATTGTCGCTGAAAGTCAGCGTATCGATTCGATCCACATCGACGAAGTAACCGGACACGTCGACTGGCGTAATCGTATCGCTATCGACATCACTCTGATCAGGAATCGTGCCAGTCGCATCCGGCCCGTCATTGGTCCCGGTGACATTAACCGTGACCGTCGCAGTCGATGTAAGGTCTCCGTCGCTGATCGTATAGGTGACCGTCGTATCGCGAGTTTGCCCCACAGCCAGATCATCAAAATCGTTTCCAGTATTAAACGAATAGCTGCCATCCGAATGGATGGTGAATGTACCACCGTCGGATCCATTTACGGATGAGGCCACATTGCCAGCGACACCGCCCACGGCAGTAACAGTGATCGCATCGCCGTCGACGTCACTATCGACACCGCCACCGTTATCGACGGTCATCACATTGCCAGAGATCGTGGCGTCCTGGTTGGTCGCAAATCCGTCATCTGTCGCGACGGGGCCGGGGTTCACGACGTCCCAGTTGAACGTTTGCGTGATACTGCCGCCGTTGCCGTCATCCGCCGTGATCGTGACCGTGTACGGTCCGCTGTCCGAAGCATCCGCTGTCGGAGTTCCCGAGATAATGCCGGTCGCCGTATCGATTGACAATCCTGGTGGTAGCGTGCCGCCATCGTCGAACGCAAACACGTCGGTCGTGTCCGTGTCGCCGAAGTATCCCGAAACGTCGACCGGAGTAATCGTGACCGAATCAGTATCACTCTGCGGTGGGATCGTTCCAATCGTAAACGGATCGTCATTTACGCCAGTCACCGTTACGGTGACCGTCGCGGTGGACGTGCCTCCCTCGCTATCAGTGATTGTGTACGCAATCTGCGTATCGCGCGTTTCACCGTTGGCCAAATCGTCAAAATCGTTGCCCGTTGCGAAGCTGTAGCTGCCGTTAGACGCAACAGTGAATGTTCCGCCGGCAGATCCAACCACTGCCGAACCCACGTTGCCGGTCGCTCCATTGACGTCCAACACCGTGATGGTGTCGCCATCGATGTCGCTGTCCACGCCGCTGCCGTTGTCGACAGCGATCAAGTTCCCACTGATCGTCGAATCTTGCGTGGTTGTGAAATCATCGTTCTGCGCGACCGGTCCGGGGTTGGTAACCGTCCAAGTAAACGACTGGGTGGTGCTGGCTCCATCGTTGTCCGTCGCCGTGATGACGACATTGTAAGGACCACTCTGGGACGAATCCGAGTCGTAGGTACCCGTGACAACGCCGGTCGCCGAGTCAATCGATAGCCCGGCTGGCAAAGTGCTGCCTGCCGAGAACGTTAGCGTGTTGGTTGCATCAACGTCACCGAAATATCCACTCAGGTCCAACGGAGCCACCACGGTCGAATCGACGCCTGACTGCGGCGGGATGGTTCCAATCGCGGTGGGGGTTTCGTTGGTTCCCGTTAGGGTAATCGTCAAAACTGCCGTGTCCGTGCCGCCTTCGTTGTCCGTGATCGTGTAAGCGACGGTTGTCGTTGCGGTTTCTCCCGTACCAAGCCAATCGAAGTCACCGCCGGGGGTAAACGTGTAGGCTCCTGCGGCATCAACGGTGAACGTTCCACCAGCGGATCCCGCAACTGAGGCGCCGACCAAAGCACTGCTGCCACTGATTTGCGAAACAACCAGCGTGTCACCGTCAACATCATTGTCCACGCCCAGCACGTCGACGTCCGTCAAGACGTTGCCGGTCGCTGCGGTGTTCTGGTCAGTCGTTTGACTATTGTCAATCGCGTCAGGACCCGGGTTGGTCACGGTCCATACGAACGACTGGGTGACCGTTGCTCCTTGATCGTCCGTCGCAGTGATCGTGACCGTGTAAGGCCCGCCGACCGAAGCACTCGCATCGTAAGTTCCGGTGACGATCCCGGTTGTCGAATCAATCGCCAGTCCTGGTGGCAACGTGCTGCCTGCCGTGAATGCAAGCGTGCTGCCATTGTCGACGTCGCCGAAATAGCCGGTCAGATCCAACGGGGAAACAACGGTGGAATCCACGCCCAATTGTGGCGGAATGGTTCCTTCGGCCGTCGGCGCGTCATTGGTTCCCGTGACGACCACGGTGACGGTCGCAGTGTCACTGCCGCCTTCGTTGTCGCTGATCGTGTACTGAATCGTCGTCGTTGCTGTTTGCCCCGCGTTAAGTGAATCAAAATCGCTGCCCGGTGCAAACGTGTACGCACCCGTCGAATCGATGGTGAACGAACCGCCGCCGCTGCCAGCGATCGCTGCGCCCACATCGCCGGCCGTTCCGTTGATCGCGACCACCGTGATGGTGTCGCCGTCGATATCACTATCAACGCCGTTTCCATCGTTGTCGGTCATCACGTTGCCCGACAAAGCTGCGTTTTCGGTCGTGCCTAAATCATTGTCCGTCGCGTCGGGACCAGGGTTAGTGACTGACCAAACAAAAGTCTGTGTCACAGTCGCACTGTCATCGTCCGTCGCGGTGATGACAACGGTGTAAGGACCACTTTGAGATGCGTCGGCATCGTAGGTGCCAGTCACAACACCGGTGGTAGAATCAATTGACAATCCGCCCGGCAAAGTGCCGCCGTCGGAAAAGCTCAACGTGTTGGACGTGTCCACATCGTCAAAGTACCCGCTCAAATCCAGCAGCGACAACGCAGTCGAATCGACTCCGGCCTGCGGTGGAATCGTGCCGGTTGCCGTTGGCGTATTGTTCACGCCTGTGACAACGACGCTGACGGTTGCCGTGTCCGTGCCGCCTTCACCATCGCTGATCGTGTACGTCACCGTGGTCGTGGCTGTTTCGCCTGCGGCCAGATAGTCAAAGTCACCCAGTGTGTCAAAAGTGTACGCACCTGCTGAATCGATCGTGAACGTTCCACCTGCGGATCCAGCCACGGTCGAATTGACGTTCGCAGCGGCCCCGTTGACTTCGGTGACCGTCAGCGTGTCGCCGTCAACGTCGCTGTCGACACCGCTGCCGTCGTTGTCCGTCATCACGTTACCGGTCAGCGTTGAACTTTCGGTCGTTCCCAGCAAGTTGTCGGTCGCGTCGGGGCCAGGGTTGGTGACCGTCCAAGTAAACGACTGGGTTACCGTAGCTCCGCCGTTGTCCGTCGCAGTTACTACGACCACGTACGGTCCGCCTTGAGAAGCATCGGCATCATAAGTGCCCGTCACCACACCCGTGGTGGGATGGATCGACAGTCCACCCGGCAACGTGGTTCCGGTCGAAAACGTCAATGTGTTGGACGTATCGGTGTCCGCAAAATAGCCACTCAAGTCCAGCGGCGCGACAACGGTTGAATCAACTCCCGCTTGCGGTGGGATCGTGCCAACAGCGGTGGGCGTGTCGTTGGTTCCGGTCACCGTCACCGTGACCGTCGCCGTATCACTTCCGCCTTCGTTGTCGCTGATCGTGTAATTGACGGTTGTCGTTGCCGTTTCGCCGGCTGCCAAGTAGTCAAAGTCTGCACCGGTGGCGAACGAGTAGGATCCGTCCGACAAAATCGTGAACGTCCCTCCCGTTGAACCCGCAACGCCTTGGGCCACATCGCCGGCCGTTCCGTTGATCGCGACCACCGTGATCGTGTCTCCGTCAATGTCGCTGTCGACGCCAGATCCGTCGCTATCGGACATGACATTGCCGCTGATCGTGGAACCTTGCGAGGTGCTTCGAGCATTGTCGGTGGCATCGGGCCCCGGATTGGTCACTGTCCAAGTAAACGATTGTGATACCGTCGTGCCGGCATCGTCCGTCGCGGTAATGACAACGGCGTACGGACCGCTCTGCGATGAATCGGCGTCGTAGGTTCCCGTGACGACTCCAGCTGAGTTGATCGAAAGTCCTTCGGGCAATGTGCCACCGTCGGTGAAAGTCAACGTGTTGCTGGCGTCGACGTCACCAAAGTAACCGCTTAGGTCCAACGGCGCAGCGACCGTCGAATCGACCCCGGTCTGCGGCGGAATCGTGCCGATCGCGGTGGGAGTGTCATTCGTTCCGGTGACCAAGACCGAAACGGTGGCCGTGTCTGTGCCGCCTTCGTCGTCTGTGATCGTGTGAGTAACGGTCGTCGTCGCCGTTTCGCCGGCTGCCAAGTATTCAAAATCACTGCCGGTCGCAAATGTGTAACCACCGTCGGCGTTGATCGTAAAGTTGCCGCCGTTGGATCCTGCAACAGCCGTCGCCACATTCGCAGCCACGCCATTAACTTCGCTAACCGTGATCGTGTCGCCATCGATGTCCGAATCGACACCGTGACCGTCGCTATCGGTCATCACGTTGCCGGTGAGTGTGGAACCTTCGCTGGTTCCCAAGTCATTGTCGGTCGCGTCCGGCCCCGGGTTGGTGACGGTCCAAGTGAACGTGCGAGTTGCAGTCGCTCCGGCAACGTCTGTCGCCGTAACGGTCACGCTGTAGGGGCTCGTCTGCGAAGCGTCGGCATCGTAAGTGCCAGTGATCACACCGGTCGCCGAGTCGATCGAAAGTCCGCCGGGTAGAGTCGAACCGGTGGAGAACGTCAGAACGTCACCAGAGTCGCCGTCGGAGAAATATCCGCTGACATCTAACGGTGCAATGACTGTGCTGTCGACGCCGGTTTGTGGAGGAATCGTGCCGCTGGCCGTCGGAGCTTGATTCGCTCCGCTGACCACCACCGTGACGGTCGCACTGTCCGTTCCACCTTCGCCATCGCTGATCGTGTAGGCGACCGTAGTTGTCCGCGTTTGGCCGAAACCAAGATCGTCGAAATCGCTACCAGTCGCAAATGTGTAGCTACCGTCAGCGGCAATCGTAAACGTGCCACCGTTGCTGCCAGCAACACCGCTAGCCACATTTCCAGCCACACCATTTACAGCGCTAACGACAATCGTATCGCCGTCAACATCGCTATCCACGCCGTGACCGTCGGCATCCGACATCACGTTGCCGGTCAGCGTTGAACCTTCGGCAGTACCCAGATCATTGTCCGTTGCCGTCGGGCCAGGATTGGTCACCGTCCAAGTAAACTCCTGCGTCACGGTGGCGCCGTTATCATCGGTCGCGGTGATCACCACCGCGTACGGACCACCTTGCGAAGAATCGGCATCATAGGTTCCGGTGATTACACCCGTGGTTGGATTGATCGACAAACCACCGGGGAGCGTCACACCATCACTAAACGTCAGCGTATCGGTGGCGTCGACATCGGCGAAAAAGCCGCTGACATCCAGTGGCGACTCGACCGTGCTATCCACGCCAGATTGTGGCGGGATCGTGCCGTTGGCTGTCGGAGCATCATTCGTGCCCGTAACGACTACGGTAACCGTGGCCGAATCGGTGCCGCCTTCGTTGTCCGTGATCGTGTAATCGACTGTCGTGGTGGCCGTCTCGCCAGCATCCAAGTATTCGAAATCGCTACCGGTCGCAAACGTGTAGCTACCGTCAGCGGCAATTGTAAACGTGCCACCGTTGCTGCCAGCAACACCGCTAGCCACATTTCCTGCTGTACCATTTACAGCGCTAACGACAATTGTATCAACATCAACATCGCTATCAACGCCATGACCATCGGCATCCGACATCACATTACCGGTCAGCGTTGAACCTTCACTGGTGCCTAGATCATTGTCCGTTGCCGTCGGGCCAGGATTGGTCACCGTCCAAGTAAATTCCTGCGTCACGGTCGCGCCGTTATCATCGGTCGCCGTGATCACGACTGCGTACGGACCACCTTGCGACGAATCGGCATCGTAAGTTCCCGTGATCACACCCGTGGTCGGATTGATTGACAATCCACCGGGTAGAGTCCCACCATCGCTAAACGTCAACGTATCGGTGGCATCAACATCGGCAAAGAAACCGCTCACGTCGAGTGGCGACTCGACCGTACTGTCGACCCCAGTTTGCGGCGGGATCGTGCCGTTGGCCGTCGGAGTATCATTCGTACCCGTAACGATCACGGTAACCGTGGCCGAATCAGTTCCGCCTTCGTTGTCCGTGATCGTGTAATCGACTGTCGTGGTGGCCGTTTCGCCAGCATCCAAGTATTCGAAATCGCTACCGGTCGCAAACGTGTAGCTACCGTTAGCGGCAATCGTAAAGGTACCGCCGTTGCTGCCAGCAACACCGCTAGCCACATTTCCAGCCACGCCGTTCACAGCGTTAACAACGATTGTGTCGCCATCAACGTCGCTATCCACGCCATGGCCATCGGCATCAGACATCACGTTGCCGGTCAGTGTTGACCCTTCACTGGTGCCCAGATCATTGTCCGTCGCCGTTGGACCAGGATTGGTCACCGTCCAAGTAAATTCCTGCGTCACGGTGGCGCCATTATCATCGGTCGCCGTAATCACGACGGCGTACGGACCACCTTGCGACGAATCCGCATCATAGGTTCCCGTGATCACACCCGTGGTCGGATTGATTGACAATCCACCGGGGAGCGTCCCACCATCGCTAAATGTCAACGTGTCACTCGCATCGACATCGCCGAAGTATCCACTCACATCGAGTGGCGATTCAACGGTGCTATCCACTCCAGATTGCGGCGGAATCGTACCGTTGGCCGTCGGTGTATCATTCGTACCCGTCACCACCACTGTGACCGTGGCGGAATCGGTGCCACCTTCGTTGTCCGTGATCGTGTAATCAACCGTCGTTGTCGCTGTCTCACCAGCATCCAAGTATTCAAAATCGCTGCCAGTCGCGAACGTGTAGCTACCGTTAGCGGCAATCGTAAACGTACCGCCGTTCGTACCAGCCACGCCACTCGCCACATTTCCAGCCACACCATTGACAGCACTGACCTCAATCGCGTCACCATCAACATCGCTATCCACGCCATGACCATCGGCGTCCGACATCACGTTGCCCGTCAGCGTTGAACCTTCACTGGTTCCCAGATCATTATCCGTGGCTGTCGGACCAGGATTGGTCACCGTCCAAGTAAATTCCTGCGTCACGGTCGCGCCATTATCATCGGTCGCCGTAATCACGACCGCGTACGGACCACCTTGCGACGAATCGGCATCGTAAGTGCCCGTGATCACACCCGTGGTTGGATTGATTGACAATCCACCGGGGAGCGTCCCACCATCGCTAAATGTCAACGTGTCACTCGCATCGACATCGCCGAAGTATCCACTCACATCCAGTGGCGACTCGACCGTGCTATCCACGCCAGATTGTGGCGGAATCGTGCCGTTAGCTGTTGGAGTATCGTTGGTACCCGTCACCACGATCGTAACCGTGGCCGAATCGGTTCCGCCTTCATTGTCTGTGATCGTGTAATCGACTGTCGTGGTAGCTGTTTCACCAGCATCCAAGTATTCAAAATCACTACCGGTCGCAAACGTGTAGCTACCGTTAGCGGCAATCGTAAACGTACCGCCGTTGCTGCCCGCCACGCTGCTCGCCACATTTCCAGCCACGCCGTTCACCGCGTTAACGACGATTGTGTCGCCGTCAACGTCGCTATCAACGCCATGGCCATCGGCATCCGACATCACGTTACCGGTCAGCGTTGACCCTTCGCTGGTACCCAGATCATTATCTGTTGCCGTCGGGCCAGGATTAGTTACCGTCCAAGCAAATTCCTGCGTTACGGTTGCGCCGTTGTCATCGGTCGCCGTGATCACGACTGTGTACGGACCGCCTTGCGACGAATCCGCATCGTAAGTTCCGGTGATCAAACCCGTGGTCGGGTGAATCGAAAGTCCGCCTGGTAGCGTTCCACCATCGCTAAATGTCAACGTATCGGTGGCATCAACGTCCGCAAAGAATCCGCTCACGTCGAGTGGCGACTCGACCGTGCTATCCACGCCCGATTGCGGCGGGATGGTTCCGTTGGCCGTCGGTGTATCGTTGGTGCCTGTCACCACCACCGTAACCGTGGCCGAATCAGTTCCGCCTTCGTTGTCCGTGATCGTGTAGTCGACCGTCGTGGTAGCTGTTTCGCCAGCATCCAGATATTCAAAATCGCTGCCAGTGGCAAACGTGTAGCTACCGTTAGCGGCAATCGTGAACGTGCCACCGTTGGTGCCCGCCACGCTACTCGCCACATTTCCAGCCACGCCGTTCACCGCGTTAACAACGATTGTGTCGCCATCAACGTCGCTATCCACGCCATGGCCATCGGCATCAGACATCACGTTGCCGGTCAGCGTTGAACCTTCACTGGTGCCTAGATCATTGTCCGTCGCCGTTGGGCCAGGATTGGTCACCGTCCAAGTAAATTCCTGCGTCACGGTCGCGCCGTTATCATCGGTCGCCGTGATCACGACTGCGTACGGACCACCTTGCGACGAATCGGCATCGTAAGTTCCCGTGATCACACCCGTGGTCGGATTGATTGACAATCCACCGGGTAGAGTCCCACCATCGCTAAACGTCAACGTATCGGTGGCATCAACATCGGCAAAGAAACCGCTCACGTCGAGTGGCGACTCGACCGTACTGTCGACCCCAGTTTGCGGCGGGATCGTGCCGTTGGCCGTCGGAGTATCATTCGTACCCGTAACGATCACGGTAACCGTGGCCGAATCAGTTCCGCCTTCGTTGTCCGTGATCGTGTAATCGACTGTCGTGGTGGCCGTTTCGCCAGCATCCAAGTATTCGAAATCGCTACCGGTCGCAAACGTGTAGCTACCGTTAGCGGCAATCGTAAAGGTACCGCCGTTGCTGCCAGCAACACCGCTAGCCACATTTCCAGCCACGCCGTTCACAGCGTTAACAACGATTGTGTCGCCATCAACGTCGCTATCCACGCCATGGCCATCGGCATCAGACATCACGTTGCCGGTCAGTGTTGACCCTTCACTGGTGCCCAGATCATTGTCCGTCGCCGTTGGACCAGGATTGGTCACCGTCCAAGTAAATTCCTGCGTCACGGTGGCGCCATTATCATCGGTCGCCGTAATCACGACGGCGTACGGACCACCTTGCGACGAATCCGCATCATAGGTTCCCGTGATCACACCCGTGGTCGGATTGATTGACAATCCACCGGGGAGCGTCCCACCATCGCTAAATGTCAACGTGTCACTCGCATCGACATCGCCGAAGTATCCACTCACATCGAGTGGCGATTCAACGGTGCTATCCACTCCAGATTGCGGCGGAATCGTACCGTTGGCCGTCGGTGTATCATTCGTACCCGTCACCACCACTGTGACCGTGGCGGAATCGGTGCCACCTTCGTTGTCCGTGATCGTGTAATCAACCGTCGTTGTCGCTGTCTCACCAGCATCCAAGTATTCAAAATCGCTGCCAGTCGCGAACGTGTAGCTACCGTTAGCGGCAATCGTAAACGTACCGCCGTTCGTACCAGCCACGCCACTCGCCACATTTCCAGCCACACCATTGACAGCACTGACCTCAATCGCGTCACCATCAACATCGCTATCCACGCCATGACCATCGGCGTCCGACATCACGTTGCCCGTCAGCGTTGAACCTTCACTGGTTCCCAGATCATTATCCGTGGCTGTCGGACCAGGATTGGTCACCGTCCAAGTAAATTCCTGCGTCACGGTCGCGCCATTATCATCGGTCGCCGTAATCACGACCGCGTACGGACCACCTTGCGACGAATCGGCATCGTAAGTGCCCGTGATCACACCCGTGGTTGGATTGATTGACAATCCACCGGGGAGCGTCCCACCATCGCTAAATGTCAACGTGTCACTCGCATCGACATCGCCGAAGTATCCACTCACATCCAGTGGCGACTCGACCGTGCTATCCACGCCAGATTGTGGCGGAATCGTGCCGTTAGCTGTTGGAGTATCGTTGGTACCCGTCACCACGATCGTAACCGTGGCCGAATCGGTTCCGCCTTCATTGTCTGTGATCGTGTAATCGACTGTCGTGGTAGCTGTTTCACCAGCATCCAAGTATTCAAAATCACTACCGGTCGCAAACGTGTAGCTACCGTTAGCGGCAATCGTAAACGTACCGCCGTTGCTGCCCGCCACGCTGCTCGCCACATTTCCAGCCACGCCGTTCACCGCGTTAACGACGATTGTGTCGCCGTCAACGTCGCTATCAACGCCATGGCCATCGGCATCCGACATCACGTTACCGGTCAGCGTTGACCCTTCGCTGGTACCCAGATCATTATCTGTTGCCGTCGGGCCAGGATTAGTTACCGTCCAAGCAAATTCCTGCGTTACGGTTGCGCCGTTGTCATCGGTCGCCGTGATCACGACTGTGTACGGACCGCCTTGCGACGAATCCGCATCGTAAGTTCCGGTGATCAAACCCGTGGTCGGGTGAATCGAAAGTCCGCCTGGTAGCGTTCCACCATCGCTAAATGTCAACGTATCGGTGGCATCAACGTCCGCAAAGAATCCGCTCACGTCGAGTGGCGACTCGACCGTGCTATCCACGCCCGATTGCGGCGGGATGGTTCCGTTGGCCGTCGGTGTATCGTTGGTGCCTGTCACCACCACCGTAACCGTGGCCGAATCAGTTCCGCCTTCGTTGTCCGTGATCGTGTAGTCGACCGTCGTGGTAGCTGTTTCGCCAGCATCCAGATATTCAAAATCGCTGCCAGTGGCAAACGTGTAGCTACCGTTAGCGGCAATCGTGAACGTGCCGCCGTTGGTGCCCGCCACGCTACTCGCCACATTTCCAGCCACGCCGTTCACCGCGTTAACAACGATTGTGTCGCCATCAACGTCGCTATCCACGCCATGGCCATCGGCATCAGACATCACGTTGCCGGTCAGCGTTGAACCTTCACTGGTGCCTAGATCATTGTCCGTCGCCGTTGGGCCAGGATTGGTCACCGTCCAAGTAAATTCCTGCGTCACGGTCGCGCCATTATCATCGGTCGCGGTAATCACGACGGCGTAGGGACCACCTTGCGACGAATCCGCATCGTAAGTTCCCGTGATCACACCCGTGGTTGGGTGAATCGAAAGTCCGCCTGGTAGCGTCCCACCATCGCTAAATGTCAGCGTATCGGTGGCATCAACGTCCGCAAAGAATCCACTCACGTCGAGTGGCGACTCGACCGTGCTATCCACGCCAGATTGTGGCGGAATCGTGCCGTTGGCTGTTGGAGTATCGTTGGTACCCGTCACCACGACCGTAACCGTGGCCGAATCAGTTCCACCTTCGTTGTCAGTAATTGTGTAGTTAACGGTCGTGGTAGCTGTCTCACCAGCGTCCAAGTATTCAAAATCGCTCCCGGTCGCGAACGTGTAGCTACCGTTAGCGGCAATCGTAAACGTGCCGCCGTTGCTGCCCGCCACGCTGCTCGCCACATTTCCAGCCACGCCGTTCACCGCGTTAACGACGATTGTGTCGCCGTCAACGTCGCTATCCACGCCATGACCATCGGCATCTGACATCACGTTGCCGGTCAGCGTTGAACCTTCGGCCGTGCCAAGATCATTGTCCGTTGCCGTCGGTCCGGGGTTCGTTACTGTCCACGTGAACGCTTGGACGACCGTCGCACCGTCGGGATCTTCGGCAGTGATGACGACGCTGTAGGGACCTCCGGTCGAAGCACTCGGGTCATAGGAGCCAGTCACGACACCCGTGGTCGGATTGATGGCTAGTCCTGGTGGCAGGGATCCGCCCGCGCTGTACGTCAGTGTGTCAGTTAGATCGGGGTCACCAAAGAATGAGCTCAGATCGAAGGTCGAAAGCGTTGTTCCATCGACGCCCGACTGCGGTGGAATCGTTCCAAAGGCAGTTGGGGAATCGTTGACTCCGGTGACGGTCACGGTCACGGTTGCCGTGTCGGTTCCGCCTTCGCCATCGCTGATCGTGTAATTGATGGTCGTCGCTGCTGTTTCGCCAGCTGCAAGATAATCAAAGTCCGTGCCGGGATTTAACGTGTACGCTCCGGTCGAACTGACCGTAAAAGCACCACCGCCGCTTCCAGTCACCGGGCCGCCCACATTGCCAGCGACGCCGTTGATCAGGGTGACCGTTAGTGTGTCGCCGTCGGGATCGCTATCGACGCCGTTGCCGTCACTGTCCGTAACGATATTTCCCGAGATCGATGTATTTTCGGTCGTCCCCAGGTCGTTGTCAGTTGCCGTTGGCGGCGGGTTGCTGATCGCCCAAGTAATCGTTTGCGAAACCGTCGATCCGTAGGCGTCTTCGGCCGTGATGGTCACGCTATAGGGACCACCCGTCGATGCACTAGGGTCAACCGTGCCTGTGATCAAGCCACTGGAATTGATCGATAGTCCGGGTGGCAAATTGGTTGCGGAGAATGTCAGCGTACCGGATTCCGGATCGCCAAAGTAAGTCGCCGCATTCACGCTGATGCCGGTTTCTGCATCGGCATCTGACTGATTGGGGATCGTCGAAGTCACCGTGGGGGCATCGTTGGTACCATCAATCGTGATCGTCAGCGTTGCGGTGTCGGTCAGCCCGGTGCCGTCGTCGATCGTGTACGTAAACGTGTCCGTCAAAGAATCGCCAGGGCCGAGCGCATTAACCGCGGCCAGCGTGTTATTCAATGTGTACGTGTACGATCCGTTCGCATTGATCTGAACCGAACCGTAAGAGCCAGCGACCGAACTGGCGACGCTGCCAGTTGCTCCGTCGACGGCAACAACATTTACCGTCGATCCGTTGGGGTCACTGTCGACTCCGTTGCCATCGTTGTCCGTGATCACGTTTCCGGTTTCGGTCAAATCCGTGTCTTCGGTGACCGATCCCGAGTTGTTGGTGGCGGTTGGCGGCGCGTTGACGAAGATCGAGATCGTGCCTGAATCGCTCAGCCCGCGTGGGTCCGTGACCGTGTAGTCCAAATCAGAAACGTTTCCGACAAAGCCACTGTTGGGCGTAAACACCAACTGGTTTAGCTGATCGGCAGTCAGCGTGGTGGATGTGGTGACAACCGGCCCGCCAACTCCGACCGTATACGTCCCTTGGCTTGACGGCGGAACGGAATCAAACGTGATGGTTAGCTCGGCGGACGAATTATCGACATCCGTGGGAGTCGTGATTGAGATCGGATTGTTGGTTGACCCAGCGACCACGGTCGTCTCGTAGTCAGACGCTTGGGGCGGATCATTGTCGCCTTGGATCGTGATCGTCAGTGTCGTCGTAACCTCGTCGCCATCGTCATCGACGACCGTGTAGGTAAAGGATTCCGTTAAGACCGTGCTGGGATTATGAGCACCGCTGATAGCGCCCGATCCATCCGTCGCTTCCAATACCGTGTTAAAAGTCGCTCCGGTAAGATCCCCGGACTCCAAATCGACTTGCTGAACAACATTGCCGGTAACTGAGAAAATTCGGCCGTCTTCGGTAGCCATCAATTGGCCGCGATATTCGGAGTTTAGTTGTTCAAACACGCCGGACGTCATGTCAAAACGCCAATACCCAGCGACCGTCGTTGATCCGTAGATTGCTCCGTTGGAGTAGATCAAGTCGCCAAAACCACCGACGTCGGGAAAACCCGCTGCGGCCGCAGCAGCATCGATGTTCAGTGCCGTTGTCGTTGCGACTAATTTGCCATCGGTTGAAAGCTCAAGTTCGTAGACATCCACCATGGGGCCGCCACCTACCGGTTCAGTTCCGATGAACAACGATCCGTCAAAGTAGGTTCCGCCACCGCTGAGCATGCCTTCGCCAGAAGGAATCCCCAACGAAACAAGTGTGCCGATGGTGTGATGAGTATTGGCGGCGACGTCCCAGTAGTAGAGATTCGTGTCGTCGCTGTAGTAGGCCAGATTGTTGTCCGCGTTTGCAGCCAGACCGTTGATGTAGGGAACTAGAGGCGAGGACGTAACGACCGTCGTTGCACCCGTCGTCAAATTGACCGCTTCGATCTGACCGGACGAACTGGACGCAGTGCCGCTGCCATCGTGGCTGCCGATGTAGACGACGTTGTCGAGTTCGTTGAGCGATTGAACTGCCGCATCGCTGTTGTCCAGGATGTACGTATAGTCGCCGTTTTGATCCAGTTGCAACGTGCCATGATTGCCAGTGATCGTCACCCCAACATTCGACGCGTTTCCGTTTACTTCGCTCACGGACAAATTGCCGATCAGTGTCGAATCGTTGTCGAGCACGTTTCCGGTGATTGGGTTCGACGCGTCGTCTTCGATGACCAGCGCCACATCCGCTGTCGCGTCGGGGAGCAGCCCGGATAGTTCCGAAATCGCCGTCCCACTCGTTACGGCCCAGTACTGACTGGTAATGGTAATCGTAATGCGACCGTTTGCGTCGGCCGTCATCACCGTCGCGAAATCTTCCAAGTCCGTCGTGCTATTGCCGATGCTTCCGTTGACCAACACATCGTCGGCACCGAAATACTTGTCCGCATGCGTGACCGTACCGTTGCCACCCGTGATCGCAACCGTCTGGAGAGAATTGAACGATGCATGTGAAAACGAATAGACCGCGTACTCCTGACCAGCCGTCAGTCCACTCCAGCGCAGTTGAACCTGTTCGGTACCGCCAGAATTGTCGTAAAGGCTGCCATCGATTCCCGTCAAATCATTGCTGTGATTGGGGATCGTTCCGGCCGTAGGATCGTTGTCTTCATTTGTCAGCGACCCCGTCGTCGTGATTCGCAACGAATAGCCGCTATTGATTCCGTTTTCGTTGACCAAGTTGTTGATCGTTCCGGTGCCGGTCGCATGCGTCCAGTTGGTCGGACTGGTCGTATCGCTACCGGGACCAATATCAACACCGGTCAGAACACCGGGCGTGAAATCCGCAAGGAATCCGAACCATTGCTCAAACGTCAGCGTTTCCGCTTCGATGCTGCCGGTTGCCACTTCCAAATCCCAGTCACCGCCCAATTCAGCGTTGCCGGTTCGATCGTCCGATGCCGCCACATCAGCGCCGGTCAGTTCGGCCAACGATTCTACAAACGCTTGTCCAGCCGAATCGCCAGCCAAGTCGCATCCGTAGAACAAGATGTCGGCATCGGTGGTCAACGAGTCTGCCCAGCCGACAAACTGCCCCGCGTAACCTGGCAGCGATCCGGCATTCAAGGTCGACGACCCCAGTGACAGGCTGCCTTCGCTACCGTGTGACAGAACATGAATGGCATCGTAGGACTGTCCGGAAGATTTAAGGATCTCCGAAATTTGATCGATCCCATCGGTGTCCACGTCCAACAACCGGACTTCCACGGTTCGATCCTGCCGTTGCTGCATGATCTCCGCAATCATCGCGTCAGCGTTGTCCACGTTGGCGTCGACCAAGATCAGTTCGCGAGGATACGTCTGCTGATCCGCGGCGACTGTCGTCTGCGTCGACATCTCTTGCGCGGGCAGATCGCGGGCGGCGTCGACCGGATTTTCCATACCGTCGGGCTGAAAGAGAAACCCACCGTCGGGGACAGCGTCAAAAAGGACGCGATCTTCCAGTTGCTCCATAATGCGGTGGAGTTTCTGATTGGGTTGATTTGACATGACCAGTTCGTTCCTAAAGTCGAGCCGTTAAGCGAGATATCCATAATTCCAGGCTGCCCACGGACGCAGACCAGGCGAATCCTTCGATAAGAAGCTCCACCCGTGCGACCACCGCGCACCGTTTTCGGCGCGCAGACCAAGAGTCAAATGAAAGATATGACACGCACGTTCACCTTGCGGGATATTTGCAAAGCGAAGTTTGCAGAAGGCACCCTGAGTGCGGGTGCTGTGCGTTTAGTGCGGGTCAATTCACTTTTTGATTTTTTCTCAACTTTTAACCCTCATCGGATGCGCCGGTCGTAACGATTATCACGGCGACCGGATCGGCCCCCCAGTCGCATTCGCCCCCTCGCTTTGCGTCCGCTCCCTCGCGCAGCGTGACGATCGACATGCAACTCTCTCCGCGGGATCCTAGCTGGCGACGGGGCGATCGATCGCCCATGGGATACCGCACGGAGGCCCGCTGCCGCATAAAACAACTAACCCAGCAGAGTGGCCCGTCAGAATCGCCCCTCAGCCGTCCCCGAGCAAAGTTTTCCCAAGCCATTTGGCCCTGCGGCATCGTTGCTGCGCCGTTACTGGCTTCAATTCATCTCAGCGGACTGGCTCAGTGGCCAGACAGCTCGATCGCTGTCAAGTCACCACCGACAACCTGCCCCAACAAGCTGCGAAACCATCGCCTGTCTCCGGGGTTGGATCTAGGTAGAATGGCATTGCGAAGGCCCAACGACGTGGCCATATTTCCTTCCTGAAAACCACGACAGATCGTTTGGCAGTCAGCGAATCGACCGCAATGCGTTATCAGCAATCCGACCCGGATGTTCGATTGATGCTGCGCGTAAAAGAAGACGACGTGAACGCATTTACCGACCTGATGCGAAAGTATCAACCTCGGCTCATTCGCCTGATGCATACCCTGGGCCCGCGTCACGATTTGGCCGAAGACTTGATGCAAGAAACCTTTATGAGGGTCTATCGGGCTAGGAAATCTTACGTGCCCGGAGCTAAGTTTTCGACTTGGCTATTCACGATCGCCGGCAATGTGGCTCGCAATGCGAATCGTTCGGTGGGACGTCGCCAAGAAGTCAACGAAGTCGACGCCCCCAAAACACCTGACACTCCCAGCGGCGCCCAGCTGTTGGCTTCCAAAGCAATCGACGCGAGCGGCCTGATGCCCAACCGGCTGGCCGAAGGCGTCGAGCGGGCCGAATTGGTTCGTGCGGCCGTCAGTACACTTGGCGAACGCCAACGGATGGCACTGATGCTGTCGCGTTTCGAGAACATGAGTTACATCGAGATCGCCGAGGCCATGGGATTGACCACCAAAGCAGTGAAATCGTTGCTCAGCCGCGCACGGGTCAATCTGCGGGAGATCCTTGAGCCGTATGTTGATTCAGGCTTGTTGAAACAGGAGGACGACCAATGAGTACTGACACATCGACCGAAGAAGTCAGCCCGCTTGATCCAGACGACGAGCTACTGGTCGCGTACTTGGATGGCGAATTGGATTCGCGGGAACGTGACGAACTGGAAGATCGCCTACTGCAGGACGAATCATTGCGTCAGAAACTGCAGAGTCTGCAAACCGGCTGGGAAATGCTGGATGAGCTCCCCGCCCCCACTACCAATGAACGCCTGGTCGAATCGACTCTGGAATTAGTCGTATCGGACATCCTGAAAGCCGCTCCGGAACAACCCGAAGAAAAGTCACCGCAACGTTTTCGTATCCCGCTGTTGATTGGAGCGTTTGCCTTATTGGCCGCCATCGCCGGATGGTCCGCTGGCTTTTTCAATCGAAGTTCGATCGAACACCATCAGTTGCAGAACCTTGCTCTGGCCGAAAACTTGGACGCGTATCTCTGGGGCAGCGACCTCACTCTGATGCGGATTCTGCAGAACGATCCCGCTTGGCTGAACATGGTGTCGACCGCCAAAGAAATGGGCCAACTGAACTACGAACCGATGACCAAGATCCAAACCACGCCGGTCAGCGGGCGGTTCGAGGTGATCGCGTCGATGGTACCAGAGAGTCGAGCGATCTTGGAAACTCGCTGGGAAGAACTGGCACAGCTGGACGCTGACTCAAGAGAGAAAATCAAACAGACAGCTGCCAAGATCGAGATTCAACCCGAATCAGAATTGTTAATCAAAACGATGTCTCAGTACGCGGCTTGGCGATCAACCTTGCCGGCTGAAATGCGAGACGCGATCGAGCAAACCGAAGGCATCGAGCGAAAGAAGGCAATCGCCGAAGCCATCACTTACACGCTGGATTCGGTTTCGCGACGTTCCGGCGGCATGCTGTCCGAAGAAACGGTGATCAGGATCGACCACGCTTTGGAGACATTCTTGGCGGACCGTACCGATGCGGATCCCAAGCTGAAAGCGGCAATCGATAAGCACGCCGAACGTTATTCCGAAGGCGCGCACGTGTATGCGATCATGGTTATGCTGGCCGACGAAAATCAAAGTCGATCCCGAAGTCGGTTTTCGCGCCCACCTGGATACGACGCGATCGCGCCCATCACGATGTCCGAATTGGATTCCATTATTGCGATCTTAGACGTCAATGCGTTGGATGATTTGAATTTGCTGACGAATTGGTCTCCCTATAGTGGCCACGACCCACGTTTGCTGGAAAGCACGCTGCGGACTTGGGCCGAAGAAACGGCTCGCCGCAAATTCGACCAACTCCGTCCTGAGCGCGGCACCCTGATCGAACGTTACTCGGAACTTAGCAACGCCGAACGTGACCGAATCGACCTTCTACCTCCGTCGGAAATCAAACGACGACTGTCCGATCGCGGTCGTTCCTTTGGTCGATAGCCAACGAACAGGAAACGTAAAGTTCACCGGCGACGATTCACGCCGGGTCAAGAGCCGTTAGACTGCATCGGTCCCGATCCGTTTCCCGCTGTGCCGAAACTCTTTCGCATCGATGCTTTCTTCCGAAATCCGCTCTCGAGTAAATTGGTTGCTCGTGCCCATCGCATTGGCGGTTTGTTTCGGTTCTGTCTTAACGGGTAGCCAACGACTTGCGTTTCGCGACGTCAGTCATTTCTACACTCCGCTGTATCGATACGTTGCCTTGCGGACAAACCAGCAATGGCTGCCTCTGTGGAATCCGCTTGGCGCGACCGGCATGCCATTGATGGGCGAGACAACCACCGCGGTGTTGTATCCGGTTCGATTCGTCATTTTTGCGTTGCCTGTGGATGCCGAAACGGCGATCGGAATCTACGCGGTTTTTCACTTGCTGCTGGCTGCGATTGCCGCAGCATGGCTGGCAAAACGCGCGGGCGTCAAACGAGAGTTCACTACGATTGCAGGCATCGTCTATGCGTTTAGCGGCAGCGTGTTCTTTCTGCATACGAATCTCCCCTTCTTAGTCGGCGCCTCTTGGTTGCCGTTTGTTCTGGGTTTGCTGATTCAGCCAGGTTCACCAAACGCGACCAGCCCAAGCAAACGGACGCCGATCCGAGGACCCGCATTTGCACTCGCGATGATGGTGCTTGGAGGTGATCCTCAGACCGCACTGCACTGCGTCATCGTGTTGGCAGCCGCCGCACTGGTACGTTCGGTCGCCCATCGCGACGTTTGGACCTTGCCCCGAATGCTGATCCCGGTTGTGTTGGCGTGCTCACTGGCCGCGCTCATGTCGGCTCCTCAAATCGCGGCGTCCCTTTCTTGGAGCCAACAAAGTAGCCGCGTAGTCGATTTCAGCGCAAGCGACGAAACACGTTTGCAAATCGCAGCCCAGCGGCGGGACGAAGCGTATCAATTTTCGCTGCCACCTTGGCACCTGTCCGAACTGGTGACTCCGTGGGCAAGTGGATCGTTGTTCCCCAAAAACCAACGCATCAGTTCCGTGATTGCGGGCGACGGACGCATGTGGACGCCGACCATTTACGTCAGCATGCTGGGACTGCTGGCTCTAATGTGCTCTGTAGCTGATCGCTGCGGTTTTAGGAAACGCCACCAGCAGAAACGGCAGCCGGAAAAGGATCTCTGGTTAGCCCTGGCCGCGACATCGCTTTTGCTGTCCTTGGGGCACTTCGGTTTTACTTGGCTGATTCAGCAGTTTGGCTTTCGCCCCCAAGCCGATAGCGCAGTCGGCGGACTGTACTGGTTCCTGTATCAATACTTTCCGTTTTACGATTCGTATCGCTATCCAACCAAATGGTTACCGTTTTTTTCGATCGCGGCCGCTGTCCTGTCGGCACAATGGGTCCAGTCCAATTTTCACCCGGCATCGGAACAGCCCACCGAAACGCCGCTGGTCCGACGTTCAACGTGGCTGATCATTGCGACGATCCTGACGGCATCTGCCGGGACGTTGCTATTACGATTCATGGACTGGCAACCTGAGGCGGCCGAGTCTTTGACGGACGAGTACTGGGGACCGCTCGATTATCGCGGCGCACTGAACCTCCTCTCGTGGTCATTGTTTCACTCGGGCGTCGTCGTGGTGCTAGTCGTTTTGCTGGTCTATCGAAACAGAGTTTCGGCGCGGATCAGTCAGCCCACACGACTGAGCCTGCTGTTGATTTTGCTGGCAGTGGACCTTGTCGTTTGCCATTCGCAGCTGACCGCAAAAGTGAACCGAAGCGAAGAGCAGGCGATGATTGCCGCCAACGGCATCGCGACATTCCCGGACCACCTGCGTGCTTTGCGAATGCAGTCGGGCACCGGCTGGCCGAAGCAGTGGCGGCAATCCGCAAACCTCAATCGCTTAGCGGAAGTCTCGGCTAGCGAACGGGTCGCCTGCTTTGGTCGCTGGCATTTGGATCATCAGATCAATGTATTCAACGGGATGTCGTCCATTCGCAGCCGTGACGTCGATCTCTTTTGGCGTTCTTCGGCTCGACTGACCAAAGCAATGAACAACGCCGATCGCGAAGTATTTTGGCAATCCGTCCAAACGTGGCTGCAGCTTAACCACGTGATCTTTGTCGACGCCGATCAACCGACCGAAGCAAACGGATTGGTGGTCCCGACGGTCAAATTGCGAAGCCCACTTCGCTCGCAGTCGATGGACGATCCCGTCATGGCAACGTTTTGCGATCGAAGCGAAAAGTCCGCCGCGCGGTTTCTGCAGTTACTTGATGAGATGGCCGCTTCGGGTGGCCGGCAAGATGCGGTCGTTTTTTCCGATCAATTGCCGGTGCCAAGCGGAGCCACAATGCTTGTCGCGCAAAAGGATACGGCGGCGAATTTACAGATCCACGCAACACAGCATCGTTTGTTGACACGTCCGGTCTACCAGGACGGCCATTGGCACGCGACGCTGACGCATCGACCAACCGGCCAACGAAGCATCGCTGCCGTTCACAATGTGGACTTCCTAAAGCAAGGCGTCATCGTTCCTCCGGGCGACTGGAGCGTCTCGTTCACCTACCAACCTGGGTGGTTAAAAGCAACGATCACAATCTCCGTGATCACGTGGCTTGCATGGTTGCTGTATCCGCTGCGAACAATGGTTGGCTCTCGACGCAGTTCTCCAAATCCAACAACGACTGCTTCGTCGCCAAACCGCCCGGGGCACTGAAACCACGAAGCTGCCCATTGGCGGCAAGCACGCGGTGACAGGGGATCACCAGCAAAATGCGATTTCGCGACATCGCCGCCCCCACCGCGCGACTCGCCTTTTCATTGCCCGCTGCCGCTGCCAGTTGTTTGTACGTCATCGTATCGCCGGGCTGAATTTGTCGGCAGCACTGGTACACTCGCTGCATAAACGGAGTCCATCCTGCGGGGTCGACCACGACTTCGTCAAACGTACCTTGTCCCGTCCGGCAGTAGTCGACTATGTGTCGATCAAAAGTATCAATCACCGATTCATCAAATTCCCAAGGATCGACGCTTGAATCGTTGGCGTCACGACGGTCGGTCAAGCGTGACGGATCATCACCAATCGCAACGCTATAGAGCCCTTTCGCGGTCCAGGTCGACGAAACGCTGCCGAGAGCCGTCGAATGTCGTCGTGTGATCAGCATGAATCGAAACGCCCGCAAGAGACCGAAGGATGAAAGTGCGTCCCCGAGTATACCAATTCACCGGCCAAGACGCGGACTGAGAAAAGTCGATCGATTGGACTTGGCAGTAAATCGTCCTACAGATTCGTTCCAAAGGATTCTCCCGCACTGATATTTCGACCACGTGGATGCAGATACGTCAGGGAGCTACCATTGGTGAACCGCCCGCCATCCAAGACGCGACAGTGGCACTTGCCATTCGGCGGTCGATGACTGCCAAGCGTCCCAGGGAGTGTTGTCGCTTGCTTGTGACCTGATGTTTTTGCCGATTGTCACTCAACCTGAACCTCCGTCCGAAGACCAGTCATGACCTATCCCCGATCGTTTTCTCACATTGGTATCTCGGTCACTGACTTGGACCGAGCCGTCGAGTTCTACACGAACACGTTGGGATGGTACGTCATCATGCCGCCCACCGAAATCGTTGCCGATGACTCTGCGATTGGCGAAATGTGCAATGATGTTTTCGGCGATGGCTGGGAGCGATTTAGGATCGCGCATCTGGCCACCGGCGATAAAATTGGAGTTGAACTGTTTGAGTTTAAGAATGCCGAGAAGCCGGAAAACAATTTTGAGTATTGGAAGACCGGTGTCTTTCACTTTTGCGTCCAGGATCCCGACGTCGAAGGTCTTGCGAAAAAGATCGTCGAAAACGGCGGCAAGCAGAGAATGCCAGTCCGGCACTATTTTCCGGGCGAAAAGCCATACCGAATGGTCTACTGCGAAGACCCGTTCGGCAACTTGATCGAAATCTACTCACACAGCTACGAACTGACCTATTCCGCAGGTGCCTACGGCGGCGATCCTGCCTAAGAAATCCCTTCTCCTCACTACGTTCCACTGCAAACCATGCAACCTTCTGCGCTGATCGAACAGTATGCGAGCGGATCGAACCTGCTTGCCGATGCGCTTCGCGATGGGGAGGGCATCGACATTGACGCTCATCCGGTTCCTCAGGCTTGGTCGATACGCGAAGTTGTCTGCCACCTCGCTGACGCGGAGATCATTTACGCCGACCGAATCAAACGCGTGCTGGCAGAAGACAACCCGACGTTTTTCGAGGCGGACCCGAACGATTTTATTCCAGCCCTGCACACAGCCGCTCGCCCCTTGGATGCGGAACTTCAGTTGATCGCCGCGGTACGCACTCACATGCTGCCGATCTTGCGTTCGCTCAGCTTGGATGATTTTCAACGGTACGGCCAGCATTCGCTGGCAGGTCAAATGTCCTTGGAAACACTATTGCAACGCATTACCGACCACATCCCCCATCACCTGAAATTCATTCGCGCCAAGATTGACGCATCGTGACCTTGCCTCACCAGAAGACCTCAACGGCGTCGCCTAAACTACAATCACCTGCGATTTTGGTCGCGGAATTTCCACCGTTACTTATCATCTAAGTTCGACGTCGTGCGGTGCGCGTGAATCGATCGCTTCCTTTCCCATATCAATTCCCCTCGGGCCTACCATGAGCAAAGATTTCATTGCGTTTGACGCGTCTGATTTGCAACCTCCTTTGTCTGCGGCCGAACTGAGCGAGTGGATTGATTCGGTCGTTGGAGCAGGGGATGCCAGTCCGCCGGACAGCGCCACGCCAAAGATCGGCGAGCTATTGGAATGGGCCAGCGGCAAGTATGGAGCGACCGTTGACGAACAATCTCAGTGGACTCTTTGGCCGCCCGCCTTGTTGGCCGACGGACGGCATTGCACATTCAACTTGAGCGTCAAGGCAGACGCGATGACTTTCATGATGCTGATGAGCGATCAATGCAAACGATTGGGGCTAATCATGATCGATCCATCAGGACGCAATCCATTCATTACGACCCCCGGTGGCGCCGGAATTCTGGATTAAGCGCATTCAACGGCAATTATCATTTGCCGATACAGAATCGCCCGAAGACTCGGTCCAGAATATCGTCGGTGTAAACCGCACCGGTGACTTCGCCCAGACACTGCGCGGCCAAGCGTAATTCGGCGGACACAAATTCGTGCCCTTGTTGACCCTGAGTCAATGCGACGGCTTGATCAATCGCGGTGATCGCACCGGCCAATGTTTCGCGGCAACGGGCAGCGGTCCCGACTACCGATCCGGTTTCTTCTTGGTCCACCATCGCGATGGCGCTGACGATGGCCTGCTTGAGCAAATCGATCCCGTCGGCGGCCACGCTACTGGTCTTGATCCAAGTCGGATCCAGATTGGTCGAATCACACAGATCCGTTTTCGTCGCGACCCAAAGGTCGACAGCGGACTGACGGCGTGAAGCAGCCAACTGGCGCATTCGATCAGCGGCCGCATGAAAGTCACTTCGAGTTGCATCGAGGCACCAGAGTCGCACGGCTGCTTCGTCACTGGCTCGCGTGGCTTGCACCTGAGAGGCCTGCGAAATCAGAGCGTCGACGTCTTCGCCCTGCTGCGTTTCAATACCAGCAGTGTCGACCAACTTGACTCGGTGACCTTCGATAATCGTCTCGGCCGTCACCGCGTCGCGAGTGGTTCCGGCGACATCGGCCACGATCGCGACTTGACGATCGGTCAAACGGTTCAGCAAACGACTTTTGCCTGCGTTAGGTTCACCACGCAGCGACACTACCGTGGTGACATCGGCATCGCCACGAGTCCGCATCAATTGCTGTGTCTGTACCAACTGAGCTTTGATCGACTGCAGCCGATTGACCAGATCATCGTCGCTGATGAACTGAATGTCTTCATCGACGAAATCCAAACCTGCTTCCACGTCAGCCAACAGGTCCAACAAATCGCTTCGAAGTGTTTCGAGCGGTCGAGACAGGTTGCCCGCAAGTTGCCGGAGGGCGTGGTCAAGCGATCCGCGCTGCTGAGCATCAATGACACCTAAGACGGCTTCGGCCTGCGTCAGATCCAGTCGCCCGGCCAAGAACGCACGCATAGTGAATTCGCCCGGACGTGCCAATCGAGCGCCCGCGGCAACGCAGGCATCCAATACAGCGGCCAGGATGGGCTGCGAACCGTAAGTATGAAATTCGGCCGATGGCTGACCCGTATAGCTTCGACTGGTCGGCCAAAGCGAAAGACGCCCATCGACCGCGCCGATCGGCGATTCCGCTTGGATCGTGGCATCGATCGCAGTAGCGGCGTTGCTTGAGGGCAACATGACGCCCAGAGCTTGGAGCACAGGCAGCACTTCATCGCCTGAAAGCCGAACGACGCCGCGCAGTGCGGGCGTCGTCGGCGAAGCGATGGCGACGATGGTTTCGCTGGCGTCACTCATAACACCAACCGTTTGCAATCGTCATAGGGCGTCACACTAATGGTTCACTGCCAAGCGTGAAGACGCCAAATTGTTTTGAATCTTCTCCATCCGCTCCAAAACCTTCAGAGCATCCGCTGGTCCGATAAACTCGTCCAACAAGATCGCTGGTTCTTCGGGATAATTCGGTGGATAGATCAAATTCACAGGCAGGATCTGTCGATCGGCACGAGCCAAGTCGCGAGAAATTCGCTCTTCGCGCAACGTGTCATCGACGACAATCAGTTCCACATTGAGGTCGGCTAGTTTCTGAATTACTTCGGCGTTCGAGAAGACACGCTTCTCGTTTACTTTACAAGTCGGTCACCAATCGGCGGTGTAGTCAACCCACACCGTTTTCTTCTTTCGCCGGAGAGTCTGTTCGACCTTGCCAGGATTCCAGTCTTGCCAAGCCAGTCCGCCAGCGTGGTACGAGGATTCTGCGGTTGATCGTTCGTTGGCGGCTCCGTAGCACATCCACGCGCCGAGCGAAAAGATCGCCAAAGGCATGATGTAGCCAAACGCCCAACGCTTGCCATCAGGCACATGCGGAGCCGAATAGTTACCGTAGTAATAGGCGGCCAAAGCGATCACCACCAACGCCATTGCCAACCAAGACAATCCGCTTGCACCGGTCTGCGATCCAAACGCTTGCATGAAAAACGCGACGGTCGCGAACAACGCAAACGCCATCGTCACCTTGAAAGTTTCCATCCACGCACCGGGGCGCGGAAGTCGATTGATCAGGGCGGGAAAGAAGCACAGCAACAAATACGGCACTGCGATGCCCAGCCCAAACACCGTGAACAAAATCATCGCGATGCCGGCCGGTTGCGCCAGCGTATAGCTCATCGCGGCACCCAGAAACGGCCCTGAGCAGGGCGTCGCCACCAGGGTGGTCAACACGCCCGAAAGGAACGATGAACTGTAGCCTTCTTTGCCTTGGATGCTGCCGCCCACGCGAGTCATCGAGGTGCCGAATTCAAACACGCCCGCCAAGTTCAAGCCGAGCAAGAACAGCAGCACGATCATGGCACAAACAAAATACGGTTCGCTCATCTGAGCGCCCCAGTTGATGTTGGTACCGAGCGAAATCTTGATCGTCAGGATGATGCCGGCCAGGACCCACATCGCGACCAACAATCCTCCGGCAAACGCGATCCCGTGCATGCGGATCTTTGCTGGATCGTTTCCCGCTTGCTTGACAAATCCCATGACTTTCAAACCGAGCACGGGAAAGACACAAGGCATCAGGTTCAATATGATCCCGCCGACAAATGCACCGAACAGCGCCGACCAAAACGTCATCGTGTCCGACGAACTGACGCCGCCCGAACCGATCGGATTGGAATCCATGTCGCTGAGCGTCAGGTAGCGAATCTTTTCGTCAACGTTGTATAGCTTCGCCATCTCCGCAATCTCTTCCGGGCTGTCTTTGACAACAACCGAAGAGATTGCGGAGGCAGCGGAGGCTGAGTCAGCAATGCGAGAATCCGCTTTTGAATTTGATCCCGAACTATCCGGCGATGGAGGTGATTCCGCCGCGGAGACCTGATCCGGCGTCGATGGATTGATTGGCGGTGCTTGGCTGGTCGAAGCGTCACTTTGCGATTGATTGCCCGCCGCAGGTGCATTGCCAGCCGCGTCCAACTCGTCCACCCACTTGTTGCCGTCGGCGGCATCCAGAGCGACCGGACGCTTAGCAGGCTTCATCGAAACCACCGTCGAGCCAGCAGCCCCGTCGCCAACGACGATCACGGTTTCAAATTTCAGTGCGGTCGGTGGGTAGCATGCACTCTTGGTACATGCTTGGTAGACAATGAATCCTTCGATCTTGTGTTCGCCAGCCGCCGTTCCCGCGGGAACTTGGACGGGCAACGACCAAGTCACATCGCCATCGTGATACTTCATTGGCAACGTCGGCAGCGTATTGTCGACGATGATTTTGGTCGGCGTCGTCGGCATCCCGACTTTCAGACCGCTTTTGTTGGTCACGATGAAGTTGGTCGATGAATTGGCATCGTCCACGGCTGCCGTATAGACGTGGTATTCGGGGTCCAGCGTCGCATTGAATTGAAGCACGCCGCGATCACCTGCCGCGATCGATTTCGACGCAGCTGCTTTCCACTGAACGGGATTTTTGGGTTCGCGGTACGGTTTAGCTTTGGCAAGGTCCAGTTTGGTGACTTTGGCGGTCGCGGTGTCCGCAACAGTTTGAACCGGTTTCGCTTCGCCAGTGTATTTTGCGACCAGTGATTCTTGGACTGGCGTGCAAGACCCTGCTTCTGAACAGGTTTGTCCGTCGACTGCCACTTCGATGTCGCCTTGGTAGCCCGGAGGCAAAACAATTTTGGCGGACCAAATCACCGAGTCGTGAAATTCTTCGATCGTGACGCCTTCAAAAACGTCGGACTCGGCTGACTCTGGTTCATGGTCGGGTTGAAACGCACCGCTAAGCTGGACGGCTTTGGGAGCTGCGATAGTGATCGAAGTCGGGATGGGACCGCCGCTCTCTTGCGTGGTCGAAAAAACGTGCCAGCCTTGCGACAGAACCACTTCGACTTCCAACACACCTTCGTCCGTGCCGGGAACGACGCGATAAGTGGCCGACCAAGTCGCGGGGTCTTCGTTTTGTATGCCTAACGATCGGACGGACATCGGCAATTTGAATCCGCCCTGAGCCATTGCCGGCGCGAGCGACAATTGGGGTGCAGCCAACGGCAGCCCAACCAGCGTGACCAACAACGCGACGACGAACTTGATGGCAAACACCGACGGCCGAATCGTTCTACGTGCAGACTTTGCGGACGTCGATTTAGTGCGTCCGAATACACGACTCGACGAACCAACACTGGGCTGACGCGTTTCGTTGTTTGCTGGCATCAAAATGTCTTGCATTGGGATTGGCGAAACAAAAAAGGATTTCGGTAAAAAACGGCCGGCGAAATGACGCTGTTCGGCACGTTCTCATTGCGGATTCTACGTTTGCGACGAAGCGAGAGTCAATGTTTATGTAGCCTGCCTAGAGCTCCAGGTCAGCCAGATCGGCCAATTCATCGATTCGGCGGGCCACCATTTGGTCGTTGGTCGGAAATTTTCGTTGCTCGATGGTCAACCAGTCCAGCCAGTTTGCCAAGCTGATCCAGGTCGAAATCCGATGCAGCTGTCCGGCCAACAGTCGAAACTCGCCTGCCCGCCAACTCTGCAAAGATGTCGATTCTCGCTGATGGCCCGCCAAAACAGAGTCCCAAATCGCATCCGCCCCACAATCACCAAGGTGATGGCTGTCTAAAAAACTGCCTCCCCATCGAACCAAGTCCGTCACGGGCGTGTCAACGCGGACGGCGTCAAAATCAATCATGCCCGTTGCTCGGTAACTGGTCGCGGCATCGTCAGTTGCATCGGTCTTAGTTGCCGTGGTTTCCATCGCTACCGATTCGGCTACTTGGTCGGAGTCCGTCGAAGTGAACAAAATGTGCCCCCGATGAACATCCCGAATCACGTACTGAGTCAAAACGTCAGCATCGTGATAACCCCTAATAGATCGGGCAAATTCGTGATGGACTGAAGCCCATTTTGTCTGCAATTGGTCTCGCGCGCGTGCCAGCGGGCGGATCAGAATCTCCGGGCACGCACTCCAGTCAACACCTTGCAGTCGGGGCAACAAGCGGTCCACTTCAGCGGCTCGGCTCAGCCGGGATCGCACGGCCGGAGCTGGCTGCATTCGATTTCCCATGGTCGCGACGGCTTGATGGAATCGACCGATCGCTGCGGCGCCTGCTGCGATTTGCTGCACGGTGGCGTCGGCGGGCAAGGGACTGCCGGTGACCCAAGTCGCCAGATCCCAGGTCGAACCGTCGAAAGACGGACAAGTATTGCCGTGAAAATCCATCGGCAATTGCTGCGGCACCATCGTGCATCCATTGCCGTACGCGGACGCGACAATGCGATGAATTTCGGCAATGCGTTTTGGCGAAGCCTGAGACTGCCACCGACGAAGAGCAAATTGTCGACCGTCGTAGGATTGGCAGCGAAAAACCCTGGCGCCGCTCATCCCCGGCGCGACCGCGACCACTTCGGTGACGCCGTGAAGCGATACCAGGCTGCGGGCGATCGCCGGCGGGAGCGTGTTGTCAATCAAGCGTCGGCACCGAGTTGGCGAGCCACTGCAGTGATTTTTTCGCGGGTGGCGTCGTCGTCACAAGTCAGACGCAAATCGCGCCGCGCGTCATCGCTGGTCAATTCAATGGTGATCCACAACGTCTCGGTTGGCATGACGTCGGCAATTCGGTCGGCCCATTCGACCAAAGTCCACGCGCCGGGTTGTTCGAAGAGCTCGTCGACGCCCAATTCCAAAAACTCGTCTTCGTCCGCCAACCGGTACGCGTCCAGATGATGAAGCGTCAGCGTGCCGCGATGGGTCTGCAAAAGTGTAAACGTCGGACTGGTGACTTCGGCGACGTCGATTTTGGCAGCCGCCGCGATCGATTGGACCAAAGTCGTTTTTCCCGCCCCCAATGTTCCTACCAATCCGATCACCAGCGTGTCCGGAAACTGACTCACCAGCTGATCGGCAAAGCGCCCGATCGCGGGCAGGTCCAGCGCGGAGATCAAAATGCCAGAGGCGGAATCAGGTGTTGTCACGAGGTTTGTTTTGCAGGGAGCAAGGGATGGTTGGCGAAGCGACAGAAATCCAAATCGCGGTGAGGTAATTTACGCCGGAAGAGTGGTTCGGCAAAGCGAGTATGAACTCAATGAATGAACTCTATGGCCAGTCGCTGCGTTTAACGACTGCAGATGTGAAGTGCGATGGATAACGCACGGCGTTTGGATGGGTAGCCGAACCGGTTCGCTAAACCAGCACTGCATCGGATTACGATCAACGCCGGCACGCGTTAGACTCTGTGTTTTAACGAATACGCCGTTCTACGGAATGCGTCGGGTATCAACCCCAGGAACAAACGAGGTGGAACTGTCGAATTGGATCGCGTGGTTTTTGGGTGTGACAGTGGTCCCGCCAATGCTGATCTGCGCCCTATCGCTGTATCCGGTTCGTCGATTCGCCGTCAAACTTGGCCTGATGGATCTGCCCGGCGGCCATAGCTCGCACACTCAAGTGACACCCCTGGGCGGCGGAATTGGCATCTGGCTGGGAATCGTGGGAACGTTTGCCGCGGGAACATTTGCCGTCGCACTGGCTCGAGGATCGGATTCGATCCAAGCAAAATTGCCCCCCGGCGTGGTGCCTTATTTGGAAGGCGTCTGGATACGAGCGGGCGAATTCTGGTGCTTGCTGGCCTGCGCGACCGTCTTGTTTGTACTGGGCATTTGCGATGATCGCCGGGGCGTCAACGTGGCGATTCGGTTGGGCGTCGAATTTGCCGTGTCAGCCTTTGTGGTCTACGGACTCGGTTTTGGGCTGACCGCTTTCATCGGCGTGCCGTGGCTGACAAACCTGCTTTCGGTCGTCTGGATTGTCGCGGTCATCAATTCGTTCAATATGCTCGACAACATGGATGCACTTAGCGGCGGGATCGCTGCGATCATTGCCGGATCGATGGCCGCCGTCATGCTGAGCACGCCCGACCCCGGTACCGCTCGCCCGCAGCTTTTCGTCGCCGCACTGTTGCTGGTCGTTTGCGGTTCGCTGCTGGGTTTTCTGTGGCACAATCGTCCGCCGGCCAAAATATTTATGGGTGACGGCGGCAGTTACTTGGTCGGATTCCTTGTGGCCGTCGCCATGCTGATGGCGACGTTCGCGGGCGGCGGAGACCAACCACGTCCGCACGCGGTGCTGGCGCCTCTGTGTGCGATGGCGGTTCCGATGTACGACATGGCGACGGTGCTGTGGATCCGAATTCGCGAAGGCCGCAGTTTGGTCAAAGGCGACCATAGTCATTTTTCGCACCGGTTGGTGGGACTGGGGCTCAGTCGCGGCCGCGCCGTTGCGACGATCTATTTGGTTACCGGAACTTGCGGGCTGGCCGCCGTGTTGCTGACTCACGTTTCGTTGTTGCAAGCCATCGCGGTGCTGGGCATCGTTGCTTGCATGTTGCTGTTGGTCGTTATTTTGGAATCAACGCAGTGGCGAAAAAACGACGCGTAAAACCCGCTCACAACCATTCGCCCGAGCGCGCGAGCGTATCGGCCGCTTCTAGCGATTCGAACGCTTCAAGCAGCCAATCGGTTGCCGATGAAAGTCTGCCGCCAGCACGATTGGAACCGATCGCGATCGCATCGGCACTTTTGGCCGGGGCGCTGGTTTATGTGACGTATCACCCCAGCGATAGCGTTGCGGTCGAACGCGGGGATGCGCTGTGGTTTGGCGTGATTGCCATTGTGATCGCGACGTTGACGCTCGCACGCATGGCTTGGTTGGGGCGTTTGCCCCAACAATTGAAATCGCCTGCCGTGGTCGCCGACGCGTTGGCGTGTGGTTTGGCGATCTGGATGATGCTGGCCGCGTTTGCGACGTGCCCGCCCGGAAACCTGCGGATGGCGACCAACGAAGCCTGGCTGTGGGTATCCGGTGCCGCGATCTTTTGCGCGTCGAGGCGTTTGATGAGTTCGCTGGCGGTCCGCCAAAGCATGACGGCTTTGTTGATTGTTTGCAGCATTGGCGTGGCAGTTCACGGGCTGCATCAAAACTGGATCAGTTTGCCAGCCAGCCGCGCGGAATATCGCGCCGATCCGGACAAACTGTTGGCCAAGGCACAGATTCAAGCACCGCCGGGAAGTGTCGAACGGATGGTTTTTGAAAACCGCTTGTTCGACGGTGGCCCGACCGGCACGTTTGCGTTGGCCAATTCGCTGGCGGGAATGTTAGTCATGGGCTGCGTCCTGATCGTCGGCGTGCTGCGTTTGCAGTGGTCAACCATGACAAATTACCAGCGTGTCGGATGGATCACGGGATTAGTGATCGCCCTGGTGTGCTTGTGGGCTGCGCGAAGCCGGTCGGCGACCGCAGCGTGCGTGCTGGGAATGATTGCCGTGTCGATCGGACCGTCGCTTTTTGCCCTGAGCGATCGATCGTCGCGCGATCAAGATTCCGACAATGACGCGGCCAGCACCGTCGGTCACGCGAGAAAATCCAAGCGGTTTCGTGCCGTGATCATGGGCGGAGCGGCATTGATCGCGTCCGCGATTGGCATCCTGAGCTTGATTGCGGCGGTGGGAAACAAGGAATGGTTTGAGCAGGCCCCCGCGTCCATCGCGTTTCGGCTGCAATACTGGCGATCGACTTGGCAAATGACCCTGGACCACCCTGCCTTTGGCGCAGGGCCCGGCAACTTTCAATCGATCTACCAACGTTACCGCGAAGAAAGTGCCAGCGAAGAAGTCGCGGACGCACACAATTTTCTCTTTGAAACCTTAGCCGCCGGCGGGTTCGTCAGCTTAGCGTTGCTCCTGTGCCTCTTGGCTTGGACGGCATGGACCATTTCTCGCCGCCTGATCAACCCAACACGAGAGTTGCCAGCTGACAGTACGGAGGAGGCTTCGGGAGATGATTTGGCAAAGTGGGTTTGGCTGGGGAGCGGATTATCGCTGCTGATGATTTGGCTACTGGGTGCTGCGTCGGGACACACGCCTGACTTTCAAGCACATCGGTTTGCCGTGCCGATTGCGTGCGTGGCCGCCGTATTGCTTTGGCCCGCCGTCAGTCGATGCTCATCGGCCGCACTGGATCTCTTTTCGATTGTCGCTTGCGGATCATTGATGGTGCACCTGTTAGCGGCTGGCGGCTGGACGGTTCCCGGCGTGGCGATGCCGATTTGGATTCTGGCCGGCGCAATGACTCGGATACCGGCGACTCGGACAGTGGCGACTACCTTGCAAAACGATGCGCGGACCGATAATCAGTCCCGCAAACATCGTTGGCCCGCGACGCTGGGCGTGATCGCGATCGGCGCGGTGCTCTTGTTGGCTCATCGCACCGTTTCGCTGGGACCGGTCGAAAAGAACCATCTCGCGATGCGGATCGCCGATGTGGCACGCTCGCAGCAGCAGACGGCGGCACTTGGCAAGGCAGTCGACCAAGCGATCGCGGCGGACCCCTGGTCGCCCGAAGCCAGTTTGTACAAAGCGGATTTGTTGCGTTGGGATTTGATTGTTCGCGGCGATCAGCCATCCATGCGATCAATGTGGCATACGCAGTTACAAGACATGTTGCTACGGGCGGGCGAAAATCCGACGCTCTATCGTGCCGCCGGTCAACAGAGTCTGCATCTGTACCAGCGTTTCGGCGACGACGAGTACCTTCAAATCGCCGCTGACTATCTGACGCAGGCAACGCAGTGGAGCCCCTCCGATCACGCCCTGTCCGCACAGTTGGCTGCCGTCGCCGATCGTCAGGGTGACGTCCAACTTGCTCGTACGTTAGCGGCCAAAGCAGCCCGATTAGCGAATTTGGGCGAAAACGTCGAACGCCAGCTTTCACGGCAGATGATCTATCTGGCAGAACCGGTCGGGCGACGTGCCAATTCGAGCCCTGTGATCGGGCCCGCTAGCGAGGTACTGGCCAAATTGCTGACGCCGAACCAAATTGACGCCGCTCCCGTAGTAAACCAAAATTAGATCTTCGATCGAATGTTGGTTGTCCGATCGATCCGGCGGATCGATTGACGTCAAGTTGTCACGACCATCCCATTTTCCATTGCAGAAAACGAAATTACCGTGAAGCATTTCTGGCTCTTATTGACACTCTGTGGCGGCGTGGGACTCTCAGCGGCGTGGGCCCTCAATCAAGCCAAGTATGGTCATCGCGACGCTTATCTGGATCGTTTGAACCTAAAAGATGTCACGGCGGATAACGTGATCGAATTGGTCAAAGCCGACCAGAAAAGCTCGGGCGCACGGGTGGAATTGCTGAGCGAAGAGAGTCACCATTTCGGATCGATGGCTCCCGGCGACGAAGGCGAACACACTTTTCGCATCAAAAATGTCGGCACCGAGCCTTTGTCGCTCAAAGAAGGCGCGTCGACGTGTAAATGCACGATCGGCACGCTGAACCAAAACACGTTGGCTCCCGGCGAAGAAACCGAAATCGTCGTGTCTTGGACGGTAAAGACCCAGAAAAAGGACTTTTCACAAAAGGCTCAGGTGATCACTAACGACCCGCACAAAGTCGTGCTCGATTTTGTCATCCAAGGCGACGTGGTTCGCGATATCGAATTTGCCCCACGTGCGATTCAGTTTGGCGAAGTCGCCGCGGGTGAACCGTTCGAGGTCGAAGCTCAAATGTACAGCTTCTATGACAACGAGATCGAAATCTCCGAGGTCAAGTTCTTGAGCGAACAGATGAACAAACTCTCCAAATTCGATGTGGAGCCATTCGATCCCACTGTAGGCGAAGGCGAATTTTCCAAAGCCACGCGAGGCTACAACATCAAGGCCCGAGTCAGAAGCGGGCTCTCCCAAGGTGCCGTGGCGACGCGGATGCAGGTGGTTTTCCACGTCCGCGACAACCAAGGCGAGTTCGTCAAAGAAGACGAATCGAGGGTACCGGTCTCATTCTTGTCCGACGTCGAAACGACTGGTTTTATCGCCGGTCAGCTGAGCATGGTCGAGAGCACCAAGATCAAATCTCGGCAAGGCGCGTACGTCATCGAACTAGGTGCTTTGGAAGACGACGATTCCAAGAAAGCGCGCGGTTTCATCAAGCTTAAGGGTAGCGAGAGAGACAACACAAATCTTAGTATTGGAGAAGTTGAACCCGCCGAGGCAATTCAGGCAAAGCTGGGGAAACCGATCAAGCAGGAAAGCACGGTGCTTTATCCGCTGGAATTAGAAATCATTCCGGGTGATAAACCCTTCGACCTTCGCGGTAAATCTAAAGGCGACTACGGAACCATTTGGATTGAGACCGATAATCCAAAGGTGCCCCGCATGCTGATTGGTGTCAAATTCTCCATCGACGCAAAGCAGTAGCCATCGATTGCGTCCCGTCAGGGACGCTCGGTCTGGGTCACATCAATGAATGCATGCATTGAAAACTAAGTGCGAAAATGAGTGATCCAATGGTTGATCCAGGGACCGACGGAATGGAAAAACGAGCTTCTTTTTTTAAATCGCTTCGTATCAATCAGCTGCTACAGCTGAGTCCCCGTTCGCAGACAATGCGGCGGATGGTCGGATTGTCGCTGTGTGCGGCCATTTTGCCCGGATGCTTCGAATCGTCGCCTCCGCCGATCGTGCCGATCGAATCCGAATTACGCATCGGGTTGCCGACCGGGGGCAACGATACCGGCGATCTGCACGCTCAGACAATTCGTTTTCCGGGTGACCAATCAACACCCGCGCGAACAGTCGGTTTCCGTGCAGACCGTTCCCACGCTAGCGACGCCATCGCTGAACAAGACAGCGCCAGTGAAAGTGGTGCCGGTGCAAGTGGTTCCCCAACCAACAATCACCGTTTCGCGTTTCATTCGCCGATGACCGTCAATGGCGCGAATGCGCGGTTGGCAAAGCGCGAACAAACTGAACCGTCGCGTGATCGGATCGAATGGGGAATGCAGCAGCTGCAATCCAGTCTGCGACCGCCCGTGACGACGCTCCGCCCCGCTGACGTGACGTTTGTGCAAATCACGGAGCCTGCCCCGAGCCAAGTTCCGATCGAAATCATCGATCCGCCTGCTCCCGATGCCGTGCCGCCAAATGCAGTGCCGCCCAAAGCAGTGCCGCCCAAAGCAGTGCCGCCCAAAGCAGTGCCGCCCAAAGCAGTGCCACAGACCCCTTCCAAAATCATGAAGCCGGAGCTGGTCCCGACTCCCGAAGGCGTGCCGGACACCGCCAAGACGCCGCCCGCGATGAATCCCGACGCTCCGCAATTGGCGCCGCTGCAGCCTGCCACCCCCGCGAAAACGGATCCGACCAAAGACAAAGATGCGCCGATGCCCGGCGGTCTCAAGAGCGTGACCGACGAAGGAACGTCCGCGATTCCGGTTGAACTGCGGCCCGAAGCGTATTCGACGTGGGAGACACCCGACGTCACACTGTTTGTCACCGGTCAACAGAACGGCTACATCGAACCGTGCGGCTGCACCGGATTGGAAAAGCAAAAAGGTGGCGTTGCCCGACGATTAACGTTCATGAATCAGCTTCGCGATCAAGGCTGGGATTTGCTGCCCATCGATGCCGGCAACCAAGTGCGACGCGTCGGACGCCAGGCTTCGATCAAGATTTCGTGGTCCACCGAAGCACTGAAAAAGATGCAGTACGAATCGGTCGGATTTGGACCGGACGACATGCGGCTGCCCGCGACGGATTTGCTGCAGCTGGCGTTTGCCGACAGCCCCGAAGAAGCAATGTACATTTCGGCAAACGTCGTTCTGTATGACGAATCGTACGTCCCGATCATGAAGGTCGTCCAGCGAGGGAAGCACCGCGTCGGCATCACCAATGTGTTGGATCCAGACGCTTTGGAAACAGGCGTGACGACGGAAGCCTTGATCAAACCGGCGATCGAAAGCGCCAAAGCTGCTTTGGCCGCCATGGAAAAAGACAACGCAACCTTTAAAGTGCTGTCGTTTTACGGCAAAGAAAAAGACGCCGTCGAATTGGTCAAAGCGGTGCCAGGGTTTGACTTGTTAATTGCAGCAGGCGGCTATGGCGAACCGACGTATCGTCCTCAAGCGATAGAAAAATCAAAAACCCAAATGATCGTCGTCGGCAACAAAGCCATGTATGCCGGATTGATCGGTCTGTATTCCAACGGCCCCTTCAAATACGCACGTGTCCCTCTGACGCACGAGTTTGCCGATGCCCAAGAGATGCGAAAGATCATGGGCCAGTACCAAGATCATCTCAAACAGGTGGGATTCAGAGAGCTCGGACTAGATCCGATTCCGCACCTGTCGGGCGAAAAGTTTGTCGGTACCGCGACCTGCGCACAGTGCCACGAAGATGCCTTTGATGTTTGGTCGGGATCAATGCACGCGACTGCCACGGACAGTATCGCGGCACCTCCGGAAGATCGCGGCGACGTGCCACGTCATTTCGACCCCGAATGCATCAGCTGCCACGTCACTGGTTGGAACCCGCAAGGGTATTCGCCCTACGCAAGTGGCTACGAGAGCCTGGAAGCCAGCAAACACCTGCTGGGCAACGGATGCGAAAACTGCCACGGCCCCGGCGAAAGTCACTCCAAAGCCGAACGCGACGATTCAGGTGTTTCGGATGACGAGAAAGCTCGCCTGCGAAAATCGATGCAGTTACCGCTCTCGCGTGCGAAAGAACACTGCATGAAGTGCCACGACTTGGACAACAGTCCTGATTTCCACGAACCCGACGCGTTCGAGGACATCTACTGGCCCGAGATCGAACACTAAAGCAGACGTGACCGACCGGCGTGCTCACGCCGTGCAACCGTGCTCACGCTGGGAACAACTAATCAGCTCAGCGACAGCTGCATCTGGAAGTTGATCATTTGGACTTGGCTACATTCCACGACTTGTTGCTTGACGACGGCGAACCCCATGGATTGAAAGAACGGCCTGGCAGTCAGGCTAGCTTCCGTCTTGATCCGCTGGCAGCCCAGCCGTTTTGCATCGGCGACGACTTGGTCGACCAACCGCCGGGCGATGCCTTGGCGTTGATGGTCCGCCGACACAAACAGTCGATCCAGGTAACCAAAATCGTCCATGTCGATGAATCCCACGATCGCGTCCCGCTGGCAAGCAACATACGCGCTCCGATTTTGGAAACGCTGCGCCCAGTCGTCAAACACGATTTGCGGCGATGCCCACGCATTGATTTGCTCGGGCGTGTAGTCGTCGGCACAGACACGGCGAATACAATCGCGAAACAGCGTCAGGCAGTCCGCCGAATCACTGACTGTCCAAGACCGGAGCATCGTTGATGACGAAGTGTTCATTCAGGCGCAACCAATAGCTGGCCGCTCATTACCGTCACAGCGTGCCCGGAAAGCTTGACTCGGTCCCCGACGACTTCGCAGTACACGGTGCCACCGCGCGGTGACGCTTGGTAACCGGCCAACACGGATTTGCCCAACCGCTGCCCCCAGTAGGGCGCCAAGCAACAGTGCGCTGATCCGGTGACAGGATCTTCATCGATGCCGGATTGAGGAGCGAAGAAACGCGAAACGAAATCGACGCCCTCAATATCGCCTGGCGCTGTGACCATGACGCCTCGAGTATCAATCTGCGCGAGCAGGTGCAAATTGGGCGTCAAGCTGCGAATCGATGCGGCGTCCCTCAAGACAACCATGATGTCGTAGATCGTTTTGCGGACTTCGATCGCGGGCACGCCAAGGGCAGCCTGCAGTTGGGCGCAGACAGAATCTTCGACTCGGTTAATCGATGCGGTCACCGGAAAGTCGACGGCGATCCAAACCTCGCCGCTGTTTGATGACGACTGATCAAGCGAGGCGGTAGGATTTGAAACGGCCCTGCAAGCGAGTTCGCCACTGCGTGTTTGAAAACGAATGACCGCATCGGTGCCGACTTTGTTCTGCTGAAACAAGACATGTGCCGCAGCGATCGTCGCGTGACCACACAAATCGACTTCGATAGCTGGCGTGAACCAACGCAGGTGAAACACTTCGGCGTCATCCGTCGGAACCACAAACGCTGTTTCGGCCAAATTCATTTCCGCCGCAACGTTTTGCATCCATTGATCCGAGGGGTACTGCGGCAACAGACAGACCGCAGCTGGATTTCCAGTGAATGGAGCATTTGCAAAGGCATCGACCTGCCAGATCGGGAGAGAATCAGTCACTCGTTTATCGCTTCCCTTTTGTTTCGAATCGGGCGGTAGCCAAACCCACTGCCCGGTCAACGAATGCGGACATCGCGTGAAGGATCGCTTCAATTCATACGTGTCGATCGCCACATCGCGTCAGGTCCTACGCAATAAGCCCGCCTTAACAAGCCCGCGGACCAAATCCCTCCGCCTTCTCAGTTAGAGACAACAACGTTGCGGTGGGTTCGGTTTACAATAGCGTTCTATCAAGCAGCAAACCTACCAGAGCAACGACAATTTTGACAATGAATCCAGGGCCTCTCAACGCAAAGTTTTCGGCCGCAGCGAGCTCTGGCGTTGCGCTTGCCATCTGCCTTTGCTTTGGCAACGTTTTGGCTGACGAACCGATCGAAATTTTCGAGACCATCGCCCCCTCCATCATCGAACAGGCTCCCGTCATCGAACAGGCTCCCGTCATCGAACAGGCTCCGGTGGTCGTCGAACAGGCTCCCGTCATCGTCGAATCGGCTCCGGTGGTCGTTGGCCAAATTCCGGTCGTGATCGAAGCGGCTGATACGGCGCAACAAGACGCGACCCGGCAGACTGCCGCCAGCATCCTGCAATCATTCGATCAGAACCAGGACGGCAGCATCAGCCGCAAGGAAGCGTCGCAGGACCTGAAGTTGTACTTCTCTCAATACGATACCAATGCCGACGACACCATCGACGCGGCGGAATCCATTGCGATCGCTGAATTCATGCTAGGGCTCTCGGCCAACAAAACCCATCTGGCCAAACGAGAACAGTTTGCCCAGAAAACTCACCAAGCACGCGAATTGATCCGATCGGTCGACACGGATGACGACGGAATGCTGAACTTGAACGAAGCACCGTTAGAACTGAAGCCCTACTTTGCAAACTTTGATGTCAGCGGTGACCGCCGAATTGACGCAGACGAAATCATGCCTGTCCTGGATCACCTGCTCGCAAACCAACAACAGACATCTCCTTCCATGTTGCCGGACACGCAAAGCCCCGTCGCCCAAATCATTCGGTTTATGGACAAGAACGGAGATTCAAAAATTGACCGAACCGAAATCACGGCCAGCTTTGATGCCATCGACGCGAATCGCGATGGCTTCGTCGACGCAGTAGAAGCCCAAGTGATTGTCGATATCGCGAAGCAACCGCCCCAAAAGTAGTTTCGTCTGACCAATCCATCCATGATAAGTCTCCGCCATTTTATTTTCGTTTTCGCAGTGATCGCTTCGGGTCCGTTGCGAGCGGCGACGCTGCGTGATGAACTTGCTCCCCTGATCGATTCATCGTGCGTGGATTGCCATGACGCTTCGACCGAAACCAATCTCGATCTCACATCGCTAGGCACGGACCTGACGGACGATTCCACCCAGCGACAGTGGGAACAAATTTTTGATCGCGTTTGGACGGGTGAAATGCCGCCTGCTTCGGAAGACCGACCGCCGACGGAGATTCGATCGGCCGCCTTGACCACGCTCAAGCACTCGCTGGCTGAAGCAAGCCTGGCGAAACAGAAATCCGGCCGCGTTCCAGCCCGACGCCTAACCAAGTTGGAACTGCGCTACACTCTGCAGGATCTGTTTTTGATCCAAGGTGATGTGACAAACGGCATTCCCGACGAAAGCGAATCGGGTAGCTTCGACACGGTCGGAGCGAGCCAGCGGATTTCCGCCGTTCACTTAGAAAGCTACCTGGCCGCCGCCGACGAAGCCCTCGATCTGGCCATCCGCTTGGACCACAATCCCTACCGCGATTTTGGCGACAAAGCCGACGACGACTTTGGGTTTTTAGAAACCTGGCACGACAAACCACTTAACCTCGGTGGCAGTATCACCCGCAAATTGAATTACGGATCCGGCGTGGTATTGTTTGCCGACGTCGACTATTTGACTCAGTTTGTAGCGAGTGTCCCCTCGCCAGGAAGGTATCGACTAACGGCCAAAGTCGCGGCCTACCAATCGACGGAACCTGTCACCGCAAAATGGATCGTCAAGAACCAATCCGGAGGTGCCAAGCTGGCCAAAACCGTCGACTTGCTGCCCGGTGAACCCACAACGATCTTGGTCGAAACGACGATGAAGCCCGGGGACATTCCCTACCTGACGTTTGACAATCGCAACGCAAAAAACGACAGCGTGTTTATCGCGGGCGGTTCGCAGGTTTTTCAAGGCGCGGGGCTGGCAATTCTGTCTCAAAGTGCCGAGGGCCCGCTGAACCAGTCTTGGCCACCACCAAGCACGATGCACCTATTGGATGGTTTGGAGATCTCCGAGATATTGGGTTGCCAAGACGGTCCTTTTGAAGTGATCGCAACCGCCAATCCGATTGACGACATCAGACGCATTGTCAGCCGTTTGGCACCAAGCATATTTCGTCGTCCCGTTTCCGAAACGGAGCTGGAGCAGTTTGTCTCGTTAGCTTCTCCCGCGCTTGATGCTGGCCGCGATATCACCGACGCACTTCGCATTCCGCTGCGGTCGATGCTAAGTTCGCCGCAGTTCCTGTTGCTGGGCGGACGCTCAGGTCAATTGGACGACCATGCACTTGCGAGTCGGCTTTCGTACTTTCTTTGGCGAAGCATGCCGGACCCAGCGTTGCTGCAGCTTGCCGACCAGGGCCAGCTGCGAGACCCCACGGTGCTGGCTCAGCAAGTCGATCGAATGCTGGCAGATCCCAAAGCCGATCGATTTGTCAAAGACTTTGTTGGGCAGTGGCTTCGGCTGCATCAGATCAACGCGACTTCACCCGACGAAAGCCTGTACCCGGAATTTGAAGAACTCTTGGCCGCTGCCATCCCCAAGGAAACGCAGTGGTTCTTTGCTGATCTAATTCGCAGGAACCTCAGTGCTGACAATTTGATCGATTCCGATTTCACTTTCGTGAACCGACGCCTGGCTCAGCATTACGGGATCGACGGAGTCGACGGCCAGCATTTTCGCCGCGTCGCTTTGCCCGACGACAGCCCACGTGGCGGAATTTTGACCCAAGCCGCTGTTTTGAAAACGACGGCCAACGGCACCACCACTTCACCGGTCACACGAGGCAACTTTGTGCTGACCAATTTTCTGGGGACACCGCCCGCCGCTCCGCCGGCCAGCGTGGGATCGATTGAACCTGACACGCGCGGCAAAACGACGATCCGCGAAATCCTATCGGCTCACCGGGACAATGAATCGTGCAATCAGTGCCACCGCGAGATTGATCCGCCCGGTTTTGCTCTTGAGAGTTTTGACCCCATCGGCGGTTTCCGCACACACTACCGGGCGTCCGGCGGAGAACAGACTTTTGGCGATTTCACGACCAAGTTGCCGCCCAAGCAAGGACCACCGGTCGACCCAAGTGGCGTGACGACCGATGGCACCCCCTTTCGAGACATTCGACAATATAGGCAGCATCTGATGCAAAACCGCCGAGCGGTGGTTCGCAATTTCATCTCGCAGTTGATCGTCTTCAGCACCGGCGGCGAAATCGCGTTTGCTGATCGCGATGTTGTCAAGGAAATTACTGATGCCACGGAAGCAGATGGTTTCCGCGTTCGCGATATCATTCACGCGATCGTTCAAAGTCGCCTGTTTGATGAAAAGTGAGTTTCGATTCCTTGAGTGTTTCGCAGATCGCGATTCAACCGCAACGAAAGATTCCGATGACATCTAGACTCCCTCGCCGAACCCTTCTGAAGGCCGCTGGCGTCTCGCTGTCACTTCCGTTTCTGGAATCGATGACGGCCGTTCAGGCAGCCAGCCAGGTGGCGCCGCCCAAGCGGATGGTGTTTGTCTGCACGTCACTGGGATTGCACTCTCCCAATCTTTGGCCCACCACGACGGGCAAGGAATACGAATCGACGCCTTATCTTGATTTGCTGAACCAGCATCGCAACGATTTCACGTTGTTCTCCGGGTTGTCGCATGAAGACCAGATCGGACGTCAGCCCCACGACAGCGAAATGACTTGGTTAACGGCGGCGCGCAAACCCGGCGTCGCTGGATTTCGCAATTCCGTCTCCGTGGACCAAGTTGCGGCCAAACATTTTGGCAATGCGACTCGGTTTGCATCGGTGACCATGGGCACCATCAAGTCTCAAAGCCAGTCTTACACGGACGGTGGCGTGATGATCCCAGCACAGACCAGCCCGGCGCGGCTGTTTGCCAAGATGTTTCTCAATGGCACGCCCGATGAAATCATTGCGCAGAAACGGCGTCTGTTAGATGGACGCAGCATTTTGGACGAACTTGGTTCGCAGACCAAACGGCTGAAGCAACAGGCCAGCGCGGCCGACAATCATTTGCTGGACGACTATTTCCATTCCGTTCGACAAGCCGAAACGAACATCGCAGCGGCGGATGGGTGGAGCAAGCAACCGAAACCTACTGTCGATACGCAGCAGCCCAAGGACATCAACGACCCGACTGATTTGATTGGCCGGTCACGACTTTTGCTGGACTTGGTCCCGCTGATTATCCAAACCGATTCGTCGCGAATCATTTCCGTGATGATTCAAGACCACTTCGTCGTTCCCAAAATCGACGGCGTCAGGGGGACCCACCATAATCTTTCGCACCACGGGCAAGATCCGTCGAAGATTGCGGAACTGCAACGGATCGAAACGGGCATTGTCCAATGCTTTGGTGGCATGCTGGAAAAAATGAAATCGGGACAGGAATCCGGCACCCGTTTGTTGGATAACACTTCGGTTGTGTTCGGCAGCAATCTGGGCAACGCCAACGCTCACGAAGCGAAGAACTTGCCGATTTTTGTAGCCGGCGGTGGCTACCAGCACGGTCGATACGTGGACATGAAGAAAGAGCACGAAACACCGCTTAGCAACTTGTTTGTACGGCTACTGCAAGACACCGGCATCGAAACCGAATCGTTCGGGCAGAGCTCCGCCGCGATGTCTTGGTAGAACTGGCCCAATCGCCAATCGCGTTGCAATCGCTCCAACTGGTTTTGATAGGCTGGACACCTACCTCATCCGCTCTGCACGCCACAGCCAGGGCAGGTCACTTTTAAAACGGGGTCAACTGCTAGCGGAAGGGGGCAACGGTTAACGGGACGCCGCTTAATGCGAAGCTCCTATCTTCAAAACATCATTCGCCCTGCACGACACAGCCCGACGTCTCGACGAACAAGACCGACGCGAACTAGAATAGCGGGGTGGGAGATTTGTTCTCCGATCGACTATCGCCAAGTTCGTTTCGTTATCTCGTTTTCGATTGATCGCTGCTGATGCCAATCCAAGTCAAATGCCAGTGCGGCAAAGCTCTGAAGGTGAAGGACGAACTGGCTGGAAAAGCGGTCAAATGCCCTGGTTGTGGCAAGGTGATCAAGATTGGTCAGAAAGCCGCTGCCCCCGTTAAACCATCCGTAAAACCATCCGCGAAGCCGGCGTCCAAACCGGCGGCAGCGCGACCTCCCGCAGCGGCCGCCGCACCTGTCGGCGGGGGAGATTCTCTGGATGATCTTTTCGACGAAGAAGGCTTCAGCGATCATGTGGCGAGTCTCTGCCCGAATTGCCGCGCCGAGATGTCCACCGGTGCTGTCTTCTGCACCAAGTGCGGTTTCAACAAAGAAACCGGCGACCTGATGCAGGCGCATAAAACCGCCGGTGTCGACATTGACGCCGGTACGATGGCGTTGGACAAAGCCGAAGCGGACATGAAAAAGGCCGATCGGCTGCAGCGTGAGATGGAATCCAAGGCTGGCATGCCCTGGTGGATGTTGGCGTTGGTGATATTTATGATGGGATCGGGCACCGCCATCGCCGTAATCGCGGTCAACATGGCCAACCGAACCGAAGAAGGTTCCGCGAGCGAGTTCAGCGCGATGGCGTTGTTCTTGCAGGTATGTGCCGGAGCGGTCAGCTTTTTGTCGGTAGGAGCCCTGCTGAAGCTCGGAATCCTGTTTGCCAAAAAGGAAGCCCAGAAGAAGGACATCATCAAACTGACGATCGGATTTTTGCTTTTCGGTGGCATCGGGATCGGCCTTTTGGTTGCCGCATCGCGTCAGTAGGAACGCTGGAGATCGATCGTGCCCTGGCCTGCTTCCATCGCTCTGATTTGCATTACCGTTTCGATGTTCGCGACCTTGCTGCTTGAGCTATGGACAGGCTTGGCGGTCGCGGGATGGGCCGGTGACTTTGCCCTGGTCGACCGGCAAAAGCAACCGATTATCTACTGGGCAATCATGCTGTTGCAGATCAGTTCGTTAGTCGTGACCATTGCCGTGGCATACTACTTTGTCGTGGCACCCGCGGCAGCTCTTTAGCGAACACATCGCCATCCGCATTGTCGCAGCCAGTAGACGCATGCGGACGTAAACGCACCGATGATCGCGGCGCCAAATAGCGATAACGGTAGGGTTACGTGAGCTTGATAGACTACACTCTGCCAGCCGAATTCGACGGTGGCCAGGCACGCGACAAAGGCAAACGACATCGCGAACGCGGTGACGCAGCTTGCAATCACTCCCTTCCTGCCGACCGGTGCGTCTCGCAAATACGCCACGCACGCCACAATGCCCATCACTGCGCCTAGAGCCGATACGCCGCCAAAGGCCAATGTCGCTTCGATCGGCACTTCGCTTTTCAGAACAGAAACAAACGCAAACGTGATCGCGACGATCGTGGTGAGCTGAATGAGCGTTTGAATTCCCAGCCGCGGAAGCTGTTCGCTGGTGGTGCGTAGATGGGCTAAAGTCCAGGGCGTGCAAAGCTGAGCCAGGATTCCAACGGTCGCTGCGCAAACAAACACGCTTGAAAACAGAACCGCAACGGACGGGACGATGTCAGCCCAGTCGACCGTTTCGACCATTGCCAAGCTGATAGTGAATCCCACCACCGACGGGACAAACAGTGCGATTGCGACCGCGTAGCGAATCACCAGCGGCACATGCCAAAACATGGCCGCCGCAATCGAAAACGACCCGACCGATCCCGCGGGAAATATGACCAACATGGCAACACCGCCCATCACCCAAAACGCAGGGCGACCGGAAAACACGTCCTCGACAAGTTCAATCCCCAGCGGGATCGCGACACTCAAGCAAAACAGAAGGACGCCCAAGCCTGCTAAGCCCAAGCCCACGCTGGCTCGGTCCGGGTCCGACGAGGTATTCCCATCGAACCGGAATAGAAGCGGGGCGTTTTCCGCCAAATCGACCTCGACGACGTCCATCGCCTGATGTGACATCGGGACATCCTGCGAAACATCATCAAACAATCGAGGTGAAGCGTTCACGCAAAATCCTAGGGAGCTTTGCTTAGATGCAATCGCCGTGTCGACGTCTTGCCAGCGCCACGTAGACGCCTCGCCAGCGCCGTACCGTAGCAAGCCTCAAACGTAAGCCAACACGACCCAGCATGCAAACACGCCGCATGCAAGTAACACAACAGGCGACGATCGCCGCGTGCAATCTCTACTGACGCAAAGCCAGATCCCACGGTCGCGGCCTATTGTGCAGCACACGACTGCACAGACCACAACGGGATCTGCTTGAATGCACGCTGCGGAACCATGCTACCAGCGAAGACCAAATTTCTCACCACCCGCACTCGCATTGTTGCCGCCTTTGAGCGGGCCACTGTGAGTTGCTTTGACGACAGGTTCGCGTGGCGGCTCGTCGACTTCTTCGACGTCTTTCTTCCCTTCGCTTTCGGGGACGTGTTGGGCGGCTTTGATCGACAACCCGATCTTTTGCGCGTCACGATCAAAGCTCAGAACCTTGACTTCGACTTCTTCGCCTTCGCTGACGATCGAATCGATTCGCGAAACACGGTGATGAGCCATCTCGCTGATGTGGACCAGACCTTCGACTCCAGCGGCCAAACGGACAAAACAACCAAACGCCGCGATGCGGGTCACGCTGCCTTTGTGATTGGTCCCTACGGCAAATTCTGCTTCGGCGGTGTCCCAGGGATTTTCCTGAAGGTCGCGGTACGACAAGCTGATCTTGCCGGTTTCTTTGTCGACCGAATCGACCACGACGGAAACTTGCTGTCCCATTTCCAGCAGCTCGCTCGGGTGTTTGATTCGATCCCAGCTCAATTTGCTGATGTGAATCAGTCCATCGCATCCACCCAAATCGACGAACGCGCCGAAATCTTTGATGGTTCGCACGACGCCATCCATCTGGTCGCCCGGCTCCATCTTTTCGAGTTGTTCTTTGCGTTTGACCTCGCGTTCGCGTTCCAAGATCGCGCGACGGCTGAGCACCAAGTTGCCGCGGCCCGCGTTGGCTTCGGTGACCAAGCAAACCATTTTTTGATCGACAAATTCGCTCAGGTCTTCGACTCGGTATTCAGTGATCTGGCTAATCGGCATGAACCCGCTGACGCCGCCCACTTTGCACTCGAGGCCGCCTTTGTTGTGTCCGGTGACGGTCGCCGTTACAACAGCGCCTTCGTCGATGTCGCCCAAGTCGGCGACCGCAACGGTTGAACCCGGCAATGATAGAGCGTAGAGACCGTCTTCGGAATTCAATCCCCGCACGACCACTTCGATCGACTGGCCAGGCACCGGCTCTTCGCCAGTGAACTGCTCAAACGCGAGCGTGCCTTGATCGGGTCCACCCAAACTGAGAAAGACCGTGTCGGTTTGGATCTTGATGACTTGACCGTGAACCGTTTGGCCTTCTTCGAGCGGTTCTTTGCGTTCGGGCATTCCTGCCGGCCCGCTCATGATGGCGTCGAAATCTGCTGCCGCTAATTCGGCGTCCAATTCCGCTTGGATATCGTCGGGAAGTTCCTGGCGCAAACTTGGCACAGCGACTTTGACGCGAGGTGTTTTGGGAGCCGTGTTCTGGCCCGTCACACCGGACGTTTTCACTTTGTGTTGTTTTTTCTTGCCAGCACCCGGCTTCGCCTTGGGTTTGTCGATGGTCGCATTTTGCGCTTCACCGGCTGCTTTCAACAGTTCGGGTGACACCGACGGCGAAGCAGGTTTGGCAACGCCCAGCCCGCGAGCAGCCAACGGACCGGTCGGACGCGCTGCTGGTTTGCCGGCTGCAGCAGCGGGTTCGGTTACGGTCGGTGCTGTCGCAGATGCTGCTGTTGGTTCAGCAGGACTTTGCGCCGGAGAAGTTTCGACAGCCGCTGCATTGGATGCCGCAGTCGTTTCAGTGACGTCTGAACTTTCGGGAGTTTGGTCGCCAGTTGTCATCAATAGTTTGTCGTCGTGAAAAGGCAGAATAACGAAATTGGTCAACGGATAGGTCTGTCAGGATAGTCTTAACAGATGCCCTTTGCCGTCGATCAAACGCAGATCAGTTGAAAGCGGGCGGAGTTTGGCGACGCCATCTGGTCGTTGCCACCATCGGTTGGTGGATTGACGCCCCCATAGCCCGCCCCTCAGTCTAGCAATAGGCACGGAAGATCGGTAGTCTTCGTTGCTTTAGTTCGTCCCCGAAACTAGGCCGTTTGTAATGCCTGAAATCGCCGGCTTTGCGTCAATTCTAACGAATGCACTTTCACCCCAGCTGGCCAGCGCGGTAACCCAATCCGCGATGCCTGGCTTAGCAGATGGGCCCCGCAATGACGCCCTGGCCACGATTTTGAGCTCCGGTGATTTGCAGACGCACCTCGCCGGCGCAGGGGATCGTGTCGACGAAATCATCAGCGGGCTCTGGTTATTGGCCGGTGACTTGGATCGCAGTCACACGATCAGCCAAGATCTGCCCAGCGCCGAAGGCAGCTTTTTGCATGGGATCATGCACCGCAGAGAAGGCGATTTTGGAAATGCCAAATATTGGTTTCGCCGCGTGGGTGATCATCCAGTCTTTGACCAAATTGCCCAAGCCGCCGGGTCCGTTTATGACGACCCTAGCGATTTTGTCGATTTATGTAGTGATGCGATTCGCCGTGGCGAGCCGGACGACTGCATGGCGGCTCAGTGGATCGAATGGCAATGCATAATGGCGTATCTTTGCTAATCACTTCACCATGCTTGCGATGCGGCTTCTGAAGGCAGCGCTGGGCGATGTGAATCCCGTAGCCGACGCCGACTTTGAGCCGACGTTAAGTGGACAGTCAACTTCGCCGGTAAAGTCCGAGCGACATTTGACGCGGGCCGCTGCGTTCTTGCTGCTGTATGTTTGTCGCAACTGACTTGGCCGAAACAATCGCGGCTTATGAAAGAACGTGAAAACTGTGGCTGACCACAGGTCACTTGAGCGCGATTGCGTGGGGGTTGCCCCGCATTCATGCCAAATGGGCGGGTGGCCGTTTGACTTTGCCCGCACCATGTCCGATATCTTTCTAGGTTCAGATGATGAATGTTCGTTGCATGTGTGGGGCAAGCAGCAAGCGGGCGTCATTCGAACGACTAACGATCTGAATTTTGATCAGCTTTCGACCTTTCGGGGAAGAGACGCTGGGGCACAGAATTCAGGTCGTTTTTTTATGCGCCGCTGGTGCCTCGATCGCCCCCGAAGTGTGTTGCCTTTTGGATCGCCACGTTGCGTCAGTGCAACGTCATCGAAAGCAGCCAGCCACCTTCTGCACGCGGCAATCGCCGTCTATCCGGCAATTTGCAGTCATAACGCGGCAACCGACCCCTTGCGGCACGGCAGATGCATCTTAGCAATCGCAGTATTCACGCTGCCCAATCCGATTGCTTCCCCCGATCATCTGAATGCACTGCATCACCTTGGCCGAAGTCGCCGCGATTCTATCGCAGCACGGACCCGATCTCATTTCTAGCCAAACGGAAATTCGGTCCGAAGCGGTCACGTGCTACTGGGCCAGTTCGCGTCGCCGGATCGCAATTTGGCACGGACTGTTAGCGGAGCACCGCGCTGCTCAGCGAGTCGGTGACACCGTGGACTTGCGATTCTGGTGGGATCGCAACATGCCACTACTGGAAGAGATCATCGTATCGGAAATGCTGACTCGCGTCGTCGCGGCCGTCACCGCCGAGATCGAATCCGCCAACGCGTCGGCCAAAGGACGCGATGAAGTGTCACCCGTCACGCACACGATTTTTCTGGCGCACTTGGACGTCAGTCACCGCGTCCATCGGCTGATGATTCACCGCGAAGGATACTCGGTCCATCACGCTGTCCGGCTGAACCGATTGCGTCAGGGGGTGCAGCGGTGGAACGATGCCTTGATCGGACGTCTTTCGATGCAACCGTCCGAAGCGTTGGCGTTTGCCTTTGATCATGACAGAGCAGCGACCTTTGCAAAAGAATCGCGCGAACGCGGAGTGCATGCCGTGCGCAATGTCAGTTGCTGGCTGATGAATGCGTCCATGCGAGACATGCTCAGCCGACGCGTTTCAACGGAAGCCGCTTTTCCCGAAGCCAACCAGGACGTTGCCGATTCGGTCATGTCGATGTTGCAGCCAGAACTCTTCGACGACTTGGGGACGCTAAAATCCGGCTGGTTACACCGCATCGGACAAGAACAGAGTTCCCCGGAATCCATGCCCGAGTTCAAGAAACCGAATTTAGACTGGAGCATGGGCAACAAAGAACTCTAGCAGGTTCGCCCCCTAGGGATTGCCCTGGAGATTGCCCTGGGGATTGCCCTGGGGATTGCCCTGTGCACAGGAACCGCGGGGCAAGCCAAACGACATTGCTCTGCTGCGATCGACGACGAAACGATACTCTGTTGGGATCGATTCCCAGTCGCGAGAATCCGCTCGCGAGGGCTCCGGCGTAAAACGAAGAGTGTCCGCATGCTGCGATACGTTCCCACCGCTCTCTCTTGCTTAATGGTTTTGTCGTGTGCGTGGGCGGACGAACCGTGCTCGGGCGTTGACGCACCGAAGAGCAAGCCGAACGCTAAACCTTCGGCACGAATCACGGCGACGACTTGCAAATTCACGTTTCCAGTGGACGATCTGGATCAGACGTGGGAATGGGGTGTCAGCCCACTCAACGCATGCGAATACTCGTGGATGGTCACGGTCAAACTCAAAGAAGCCACCTTCCAGATAGGTGTCTCGCACTTCAACGCTTTTGGCATTGCACAGTCGGGTTCGTTCGACGATTTCCTGCGGGCCAGCCAAGCCGACGTTTGGAAATTGAAACCGGACAAGCAAGGCGCCACGGTCGTCGACGGCATCAAAGTCATTTGCAAATCCAACGGCCCAGCTTTGGAAATCACTGTCGACGACGCAGACTGGTCCGCCGCTGTATTTGCGCAGCGTCCTGCCTTGGTCAAACTCCAGACGACGGGTACTCGGCTTAAAAAATCCGAGCACGCCGTCAAAATAAAATACAAATCCGACTGATCGACGTTCACCGGGTCGATGCCCCTCCATTCACTTAATGGGCATCGATCATTGCTCAACTACGCAAGCTCTAGCGGCTCAACAGTTCCAGTTCGTCATCGACCAAATCTTGTTCGCTTTCATCATCACCAGCAAAAATCCGGTCAATGGTGTCCAGCTCGATCGGTGACGATTGGCCGGCTGCCACTTCATCGATACCGTTATCGACTGAGTCGCTGGAGTCCAACAGCGCCAATGCTTCATCTCGGACCGCCGTATCATCCGCATCGGATGACGGACTTCCCAAGAAATCGCTTGGCAGCTGTTCGCCGGACGCTTGATTCGCGTTGGCTTGATCGGACAGATGGTTAAGGACGACCAACACATCCGAAGGCGTCAATTCACCGTCGCGATTCACGTCCACATAAAATTCCGAATCGATCAACGCGGCCGATTCACCCTGCGCACCGTTGCCGCGGTTCGCTTCGGCTTGGCTTGCCAGCGCGTTAAGCACCGCCAAAGCATCCGCCGGACTAGTCTGACTATCGCCATCCGTGTCGGTTGGTTGCAACAAATTCGTTTTCGGCTGGCCCTGCAACGCGTTAGGACCGGCCGACGATCGGATCGAGTACAAGCGATCTGTCGTGGACGCTTCGAAGATCACCGCATGAAAACCGAGTTCCGACGCGTCCGCCGAAGCAAACCCGTCGACGTAAGTAGCGATGTCAAACAAATCGTCATCCAAAATCCGCACGTTGTCCGTAAACGATACCGCCCCGATCGGGACAACCGAAATCGTCGTCGGCGATACGACTCGAAAAATGATCGCCGTCGGCATGGTGGATGCCGGAATCGAATGAGCCCGTGCGACATCCAACGGCGCGATGACTCGGGATTCGATAATCACGGAACTGTCATCGTTGCGAATCGTGCCAATCGCAGATGGTGTCGCGATCACATTACCCGCGGCCGCATTGACCAATGTCACCGTAAATTGTTCGCTCGGTTCGACAACCATGTCACCGGAGACATTCACGGTCACCACTCCTGTCGACTGACCGGCATCAAACACAACGGTCCCCGTTGGCAAGGTACCGCCAAAATCAGACGCGCTGGCGTTCGCCGACGAAGTGCCTGCGACGCTGTAATCAATCATCGCTGCCGAATCCAGACTGCCGCTACGCGTCACCGTAAAGGTAAACGGCGTGGTGCCCGTGTCACCTTCGTTTCGATCGCTGTCGGTTGCGGCAATCGCAAAACTTGATGTAGTGTCGCTGACATCGTCATTGCGAATCACACCCGACGCGACTCCGTTTTGCAACACCACCGACGTCGATGCATTGGACAGCGTGACGTCGAAGGTTTCATCGGGTTCGACTAACGTGTCGCCAGCGACGTTGATCAAAATCGTTTGAGTGGATTCTCCATCCGCAAACGTCACCGTTCCAGTTTCAAACACTCCGCCAGCAAAATCATCTGCGTTTGCGGCATTGGTGCCGCTACCGGTCACGGTGTAGTCAACAGTGGCAACACCATCGGTGTTGGCCGACCGCGTGACGGTAAACGACAGCACCGACGTACCAGTATCGCCTTCCGCTTTGTCACTGTCTGTCCCGGCGATCGAAACCAGCGGAGGCAAGGTGACCGGGTCCATGTCATCGTTGCGAATGGTTCCCGCAGCGGTTGCCGTTTGGATCACAAACGGAGCCGCGGCGTTCGACAAGGTCACGCTAAAGGTTTCGTCATTTTCTGTCTGATCATCACCGGCAACGGGGATGGAGATCGTTTGAGACGATTCGCCATCGACGAAGTTCAAAGTTCCCGACGGCAACACCGCACCAACAAAATCGTCAGCAGTTGCTGCATCTGTTCCTGTCCCGACGACTGCAAAATCGACCGCCGCATTGCCAACCGCGCTGCTGCGGTTCACGACGAACGTAAAGATCGCATCGTCAGCGTTTCCTTCCAGTTCATCGCCATCAGCCGCCGTGATCGACAACGTGGGTGCCGGAGCAACATCGTCGTTGGTGATCGTCGCCGTGGCCGAATCGACCGCGATGTTGGCTCCGCCTGATGGATTGGATATCTGCACGGTAAAGGTTTCCGTGGCTTCCACATCGTTGTCACCCAGAATGCTGATCATAAAATCGACTTCCGCTTGCTGGTCAGCAAACGTGACAGTCCCCGCCGGCAACTGGCTGGTGGTCGTAAAGTCGCCGACCGACGCCGGGTTGTTGCCCGATCCGAACGCACGGAAATCAAACATCAGTTCGCCGTCAACGCTGCCCGAACGCGTGACACGGAACGTGAAGTTATTCATTCCGCTGTCGCCTTCCGTCAGTTCCGAATCGACTGCGACCAGCGTCAGCGAAGCCGTGCCAGCTAAATCCGATTCAAACGCTCCGATGTCCGCCTGCCCGCCTTGAGGACGAGAGACACCACGTTGATCGACGTCGCCCGCCATCGCGACGCCGGCATTGATGGCTGGACTACCAGCGAGCAACGCGATTGTCGGTGTCAGCCCGCCGTTGTCCGTCAAGACGCCGATTCGCGCGTCGACGTTCGTCAGGTCGCTGGCACTTGTTCCGTCGACCACCGCATCGGTGGTGTCAGCAATCAAATTATTGCCCGAGCTTGTGACGGTACCGGAGATGTTTGGCCCCACCGTTGCGTTGTTCGACGCGATCAGTGTTTGCGACAAATCCACATCGCCACCACTGACTTCGATTCCGCCACCGCTGGGCGCCGTGTTGTACGCGATGGTCGCACTGCTGATTGTCAGACTACCGCCCTCGGTCGCTAGACCACCGCCGCTGCCGGTCGCAAAGTTGTTGGCGATGGTCGAGTTGTTCAAGCTGATGTCACCACCAGAACCGTCATTGAAGACACCGCCGCCGGAACCTGACAGGTTATTGGAGATCGTTGACTGCGAAACACTGATGGTTCCCGACGCACTGTTCCACAATCCGCCGCCTTCGTTGTCCGCCGAATTGCGAGCGATCAGCGAAGCGTCGATTTGGACGGTTCCGTCACCGGTTAGATGGAGACCACCACCGTTGCCTGGAGAGGATCCCGCGTCGTTTCCGGTCAGTTGCACACGAAGCAGCGAGAGGGATTGGCCCGAATTGTCTTCGATCCCGCCACCGGCCCGATTGGCAACGTTTCGCGAGATAACGGTGTCAGTCACGGATACCGTTCCGTCAAGGTTAAACAGACCGCCTCCGCTGCCCGAGCTACCTTCGGCAAAGTTACGCGTGATCTCCGACTGCGAAATCTGCAGGTTGCCGCCGCTGTTGAAGATACCACCGCCACCATGGACAGCCGAATCTCCGCTGGCGACATTCTGATTGATGTCGGAATTGAATACCGTCATCACGCCGCTGCCATTCCACAATCCGCCGCCTTCACGCGCCGCGACGTTGTCGACAATCGAACTGTCGGCGATCGTCGTCGTTCCAGCCCCGGACACATGCAAGCCACCGCCGTTGCCAGGTGCGGCGGTCCCATCGGGTCCCGCTACGTTCGCGTTGAGTGAGACGCCTACCAGTGTGGTCGTCGACGTATCAGTCGCTTCGATGCCGCCCCCAGCACGGTTTGCAACATTTACGTTGATGGTCGAATCGGAGATGCTTGCGATGCCACCATTCCAGATTCCGCCACCGCTGCCGGCACTACCCGTCGCCGAGTTTCCGGTGATATCGGAATCAGTCACGCTGAGCGAACCGCTATTGTGAATCCCGCCGCCGCCTTCGGCCAAGTCATCGCCAGTTGCGATGTTGCCTGAGACCGATGCATTCGTCACGGTCACACCTCCGCTAACGGGCGTGATCAACGAAACGCCCACCGGCGCGGTAATGCGAAAACTACTGCCGTCGCCCAAATCGACTCCGCTCGGAGCGGTGCCCATCGCAACGGCATCGATCGCATCCGAGATGGCTGTATCGACGGTTTGCCCATGCAACACGATCTCGCGAAGGCCTGCTGGAGCAATGTTGTTGAACTGACGAGCTTCATCGGCATTGGTCAAGTCAAACGTATACGTCGTATCGAGGTCGAACTCCGTGCCGCTGGGGAACAGGGCAGCGGGATCGATGTCGCCGCCTCCAACCAGTGCCAAGAAATGCCCCAACGGCGGAACTCCCTCGGGCGGGTTCGACGACGTCGCTGATGCATCACGAAGCTGAACGGAAGTCAGATTCAAAACCACCGGACCGTACTGCGGCCGGCCTTCCAAGAAATCCAAGAACCCGTCGGCAATCGTTCGCCCGTCGTCGTTTGCCAAGGAAGGCGGCACCGATGCGGTGGGTGGAAAACCATTGGCCGCGCCACCGTCACCATCAAAGAACGGTCCGTCGCCTTGCTCCAAAACCGGACGCGTCGCATTTCCCGCGAATTGTCCATGAATGTGTGCCACATGCAGGCCGCCAAACGCGCTGACGTCCTGCAATCCTTCGGCATCGATCACAACGCGAATGGTTCGCGTCGTCGCGGTTGGCGAACTGACCGTGACCGATCCCGTTCCCGTCACACTGGAACCGTTCAGCGGAATGAAGTCCAGCGAAAACGTTTGATCGGCGTCCGCAGCGGCAGCATCGTTGTAAATACCGCCGCCAGCGACGGCCGTGTTGCCGCTCACAGTAGTGCCGTCGACCGTCAAAGTTCCCGCGGACGAGTTCCATAGACCGCCGCCTTCGATCGCTTCATTGTCGGACACCGAGCCTCCCGAAACGGTCACCGCGCCGTCGCCACCGATGTGGATCCCACCGCCGTTACCCGGAGCAACCGTTGCCGCGACCAGCGAGTTGAAATCGATCGCACTGTTGGTGATCGAAACCGTAGATCCGCCGGTGGTTTCGATACCGCCGCCAGCTCGGTTCGCTTCGTTTCCGGTGATGGAAGAATCGACCACGCTCAGCGAACCGCCCAAGTTCAAAATGCCGCCGCCGGAGCTACTTGCGCCGTCGGCAGTGTTGTTAGCAATCGAAACAGACGTCAGCTGCAGGTCACCACCATTGTTAAAGATACCACCACCGCCATCGTCGGCCGCGGGACCCGACGCAGTGTTGTCGCTGATCGTGGTACCGTTGACGGTCATCACGCCGCTGCCATTCCACAATCCGCCGCCTTCACGCCCCGCTCGGTTGTCGTTGACCGTTCCGCCGCTGATGGTCGCGTTTCCGGCGCCGGTAATATGCAGTCCACCGCCGTTGCCGGGCGTCGCTGCACCGCTCGCCCCCGCGATGTTGCGGTCCAAATTGACACCACTGAGTGTCGTTGTTCCAACATTGCTTTCGATACCGCCGCCCGCACGACTGGCGACGTTGTCCGAGATCGACGAATTCAAAATCGTCACGCTACCTTGATCATTCAGAATTCCGCCACCGGAACCCATCGTCGCGGGGAAAGTCACTTGCCCGCGGACTTCGCCGCCGGGATTATTGGTGCTGTGAATATTCAGATACGTGCCGCCGGCCAGTAGCTCCGATACGTTCGCTGCGGGCACCGCCACATCATCCGCCAAGAACCGAATCCCGCCGTCAACGGTTTGCCAGGTATCGATCCCCAAATTGATGATCACGTCGCCGTTTGTACCCGCGTCACCTAAGTGGATGTGGGCTCCTGTCAATTCAGGCAAAGCCGTTTGATCGGTCAGCTCGATTCCCGATACAAACGCATCCAAGCGAAACGTGCCGCTGAGCGGGTTATACTGCAGACTGGCTTGTCCCATCGAAGTCGTCGTCACTGACGGGACTTCCTGCGTCCCGCTTAATGCAAACGTCGTGGCCGAAGCAGCCAGGTTATTGCTGATGGTCGCCCTAGCGATATCGACCGCTCCGCCAGCATTAAAGATTCCGCCGCCGCCTTGATCCGATGCGTTGCCAGCTGCCGAGTTGTCCTGGATGGTCGTGCCATCAATCGTCATCGTTCCGGTGCCGTTCCAAAGTCCGCCACCTTCGGCGGCCGCAAAGTTCCCGGACACGGTACCGCCTACGATGGTTGCGTCCCCCGCGCCAGTGATGTGCAATCCACCACCATTGCCCGGAGCTGCCAAGCTGGCTGGCCCAGCGATGTTGTCGTCCAGATTGACATCCATCAAATTTGTCATGGAATTGGCAGCCGATTCGATTCCGCCGCCCGCACGATTGGCCGTGTTTCCAGTGATCGCCGCCGAAGTAACCTCGATCGTGCCACCCAGATTCAAGATACCGCCGCCGCTGCCAGCCATTCCATTGGCGACGTTGTTGGTGATCGCACCTCCGGTAATCCGCAGCAGCCCGTCGCCGTGAAAAATGCCGCCGCCACCTTCGGTCGCCGCATCGCCAGTCGCTGTGTTGGCATTGACAATAACATTGACCAAACTCGTCCCGCTTCCAGCATCTTCGATGGTGACTTGCAATAGTTCGTAGCCGTCAGACGTGAAATCCGCGTTAGCGGTGCCAAAAGTTCGCATCGGACCGACACTCTGTGTGCCGCCCAAAATGATCGATGTTCCGCCTGGGTTGCCGACCGAATTGATGAAGCCAGCGTGACTAGTGACCGCGGCTGATTCGGCAGTCCCCGTATCAGCAGCCATTTGGTCAAAGAAGGCGGCGTCGGTTTCGTCGTTGAGCTCAGTCCCCGCATCCCAAACCGCTGCACCAGTCACGGTGAAGTCAATCGGCAACAGATTTCCGTCCGCATCGAACAGCTCCAACATTTGAGCATCATCATTGGCGATGAATGCGTCGTTCGACGGAATCACCATCGAAGCGTAGGAGTAATAGCGATTGTCGACCGGATCGAGCACGAACACTGCCGTCTCAGTCGCACCGGGAGAAAATGGGCCGCCGGGCAACGATGCCGAAACTCCGTTTGCCTGACCTGCAGCGAACGCGGCCGTGATTGGCCCGTTGTTTCCATCTTCGGCGATGCGCTCAAGTTCCGCCGAAGCAGTTTCCCCGGCATTGAACAAGTCAAACCCGCCATCGTGGAATGCCGTGAACACGGGTGTCAGGAAAAGCCCGCTATCGGTCGGTCCACCGTTGGGAGCCGAGTTCACCATCGTCAAACGCACTGCCTGTGCGCTTCCACTTTGCGTGAAAATACCGCCACCGACGACTGCGGTATTGTTTTCGATCGTGGCGCCGTCGACACCCAAGATACCGACGTTGGAATTCCACAAACCACCGCCTTCGTTGGCCGCCGCATTTCCACTGACGGTGCCTCCCGAAAGACCGACGACCGCGAATCCAGAGATATGCAGCGCACCGCCGTTGCCGGGTGCCGCCATCCCCGCACTGCCATTGACGTCGTTGTTCGTCAAATTCGTATCATTGATCGTCATCGTACCGCCGGCAATTTCGATCCCGCCGCCGGCGCGGTTAGCCGCATTGAGATCAAAGTCAGCGTTGTCGATCGTTACGTTGCCGCCGACTGACAACAATCCACCGCCGCTGCCACTCGTTCCCGAAGCAAAGTTGTCGACCACGGCAATCGCCGACGCCGTACCGTTGATCGCAAGTGTGCCGCCGTTGTTAAAGATACCGCCACCACCTTGATCCGCGCTGTCGCCCAGCGCTTCGTTGGCCTCAATGATGGTGCCATTTCGGATCGTCATCGTGCCCGTACCCGAATTCCAAAGTCCACCGCCTTCGGCTTGAGCGACGTTCCCAAACACGCTGCCGCCGTCAATCACGGTGGTAACCGCGCCGCTAACGTGCAGTCCGCCACCATTGCCGGGCGCCGCCGGTCCTCCTGTTGCGGTTCCGTCGACGTCGTTGTTCACCAGATTGGATCCGGTTAGCGTCAAGTTGCCTTCGACGATCTCGATACCACCGCCCGCCCGGTTCGCGCCATTCAAGCCGATGGTGCTGGACTGAATATCAACATCGCCGTCGGTGCTGAACACTCCGCCGCCGCTGCCAGACGCGCCATTGGCCAAGTTCGCCGAGATCGTGGCACCGATGATGTCCAGTGTCCCCCCATTATTAAACACGCCGCCGCCGCCGTCATGCGATTCGTCACCACTGGCCGTATTACCAGTCACCATGGTGCCGTCAATCGTCATCGTGCCAGCGTTGTTCCAGAGACCACCTCCTTCGCGCATTGCGACGTTGTTTTGAAACGATCCGTCATTCACGTTGGTCGTGCCCGCCGCGCTGACATGAAGCCCGCCACCATTGATTCCCGCAAGGTTTCCATCAGCCCCCGCGATGCCACCGACCGTGACTGCATTGAGAGTCACCGCTCCATCGTTGTTCTCGATTCCGCCGCCAGCGCGAGCCGCTTCGTTTGCCGTGATTGTTCCACCGGAAATGACCACGCTCCCGCCTAACGAGAGAATCGCGCCCCCATTGCCCAATCCGTCCGTCGCAAAGTTGGCTGTTAGGTCCGTGTCCGTCAGCGTCACCGTACCTCCGTTATTAAAAAGTCCTCCACCGCCATCGTCCTGCGTCGCGCCAGCATCCGGATCAAGCGCTTCGTTGTTTGAGATCGTCGCATTGGAGATATTCAAAATACCGCCGTTATTGAATACACCTCCTCCGCCCTGCGCATCGGCGTCGCCCCCGATCGATTCCACAAAATTGCTGTCGATCAACGTGCCATCGATCGTCATCGTTCCAGCGTTGTTCCAAAGCCCACCACCTTCGCTGGCGGCTTCATTCCCAAACACGGAGCCGCCTGTCAAACTCACGTTGGCCGCTCCGGTCACGTGTAGACCGCCACCGTTGCCAGGGGCGGGTGCCGTCGCCAGCACGCTTAAGCCATTTACGTCATTGTTGGTCAGCGCTGAATTGTTTTGAAAGACGAACGTTCCCACGCCGACTTCGACCCCGCCGCCAGCGCGGTTGGCACTATTAAAACGAACGTTGGTCGCATCGAGCGTTGTCGAACCGGCTGCGCTAAAGATACCGCCACCACTGCCAGACGCACCGCTCGCTTGATTGCTTTCGATGACCGAATCAGAGATCGTCAAGGAATCGGCTTCGCTGTAAACACCGCCTCCCCCTTCGGTCGCCGCGTCGCCCGTCGCAACGTTACCACTGATGTTGACGTTGCTTAGCGTCAGCGTTTGACCGGCGCTGACAAACATTCCGCCACCGTTCACGTCGTTACCACCGGTGATCGTCAATCCGTCGATCGATGATGGCCCACCCCCGTCAATCAAAAACACTCGCGAGTCCCCCCCACCATCAATCGTAATGCTCGACGCATCACCCAGTGCAATGGCCAAGTCGTCACTGATGGAAAACTGCCCGCCAGAGAGCGAAATGGTTTCGCTGCTAAGGGCGGCCGCAAACGTAATCGAATCACCCGGCGCCCCTGCGACGGCTCCGCTGACACCGGCAGCGGCGTCACCGACCGCTGCGTTGGTATTGGATGCCTGAATCGCTTCCCGCAAACTGACCTCACCATCGGCGGCCACCGTGTCATCGAGCGTCGTGACCAAGTAAGCAGTCAAGACACGACGAGCTTCCAAAGTCTCGCAGCTCAATCGTCGCGTCCGAGCGGCACGTCGACTGGAAATAGGCCGTGAACGACGACGCTTGTGTCTTGAACTGGTTCTCAATGATGCGGGAGTCTCAGCAGAAGCGTTTTCGGTGGACAACATAGAATTTCCGGTAGAAATAGTGGGGTGAATCAAGTTGTGGTCAATCAAGACGCAGTTGTGTTTGCTCGAGAGCGTGTTGCAAGATGCAATCCGCACCATCATGCGAAATACGTTCCGCAGCACTCTGGGAAGTACGCTCTGCGGGGCGGAAATCGCGGGACGTGGGCCTGTGATCCGGAATCTGTGGAGTCCGGCAATTACGGACACGGGATCCGTTTAAACGCTTGGCGTGTTCGCGACGGCGCACTGTTTGGGAGCTTCTTTCCAATGTTCCCGGTTGCGGGCCAGGGCATTTGCAACGCAGTGTTATAACGCGAAGCAAACCGCTGTTTGGCAAGTTTGTCAGCAATCCAAGTGAATGGTTAGCATTTCTAGTGTTGGACGTTTGGAGGAAGGTGTTCTTCAAGTCAAAGCTGGTCGGTATTGATTCGCAACGGTCGCAAAACGACCAGCCTTGATCTTCTCCCAGCAGCACCTGACGGCGTACTCGGGGCATCTTGGGGTTCAGTCCATTCCCGCCACTGATACGTTGACAGGCTGATTCTGTGACACACATTGGAGACATTATCCGACACAAAGTTTTCGAAGGCTGCGGCAACGTCGCAATTGTCCGAATAGACGCTGTCTGATGCAACTAAAAGCTCGTTAACAGGATTCTCACTAACGCCACATCTCGGGCCCAAGACCACTACAATTTGGCACCGACCAAGCTACTGGTCGTTTTCACGATACGGATTCACACTACGGAACGAAAGTTTCCCGGCCGCAGACCCTTCGCAGGAAATCGCTTTGCCCCTGGACGATGATTCGGAGACGTTCGACGACGCTGATGAACTGGACGATGCTCCCAGTTGGTACGGCGAGACGTTGGAATGTGACAGCAGCGAAGCGTCCGCGCCCATCGACCGGCTCCGTGTCGCTTTGAATTCTTCGGATTCGCCTGGCCCGGATTCGATCCTGACACGCGGACAAATCGGTTCGTATCGCCCGATCGAATTGATCGGACGCGGCGGAATGGGGTCCGTCTACCGCGCTGAAAATGCAGACGGCAAACCAATCGCTTTGAAAGTCCTGCGACAAGATATCAACGGAAGTAAACTGGCTCTGCAAAGGTTTCGAAAGGAGGCGACACTGCTAGGCGAATCGGCCAGCCCTGCGATAACTAAATTGTACGAGATCGGCGAAGACGACGGATTGTCGTTTTTGGCAATGGAGTTGGTCGACGGCATCAGTTTGCACCAACTGATGAAAGACCACTGTCCGCTGCCCGAACGGGTCACCTTAATGATCATCGCCGAAATCCTGCGCGGGCTGGCGACACTGCACGAAAAAGCGACCGTGCATCGCGATTTAAAACCCGCCAACATTTTGCTAGTTCAGTCGCTGGCGACGGAGATCGGTGCTTTCGATTCGCAAACACTATCCCCTTCAAATTCGAATGCGGACGCCGTCGTCAAAGCGCCCATCAGCAAGTTGGTAATCGCCGCTGGCACAGTCAAGTTGACCGACTTTGGATTGGCGCGGCACGTCGACCAACCCGAATCGCTGGAATTGACCAAGACCAACGCCGTACTGGGGACACCGCAGTACATGGCCCCCGAACAGTTTGCCGCTGGCCACGACATTGATCCCACGGTCGACATCTACGCGTTGGGTGCCACCCTGTTTGAAATGCTGTCTGGCCGTCATGCCTTGCCGGCTGATAGTTTTATCGAAGTCGCTACGCAGCATCGCCAGACGCGTCCGCCTCTCATCAGTTCGCTCAACCCAGCGGTCAGCGACATTACCAGTCAGTTGGTCGCCAAGGCGCTGGAAAAGAACCCGGTCGACCGTTACGCCGACGCCAGCGAAATGCTGCACGATGTTCAGCAGATTCTGCAAGGACGACCGACGCAGATCGTCTCCCATCCTCACGTGCCGTCGACGCAGCCCAACGAATTCGATGCCAACATTCGTACATACGAACTAGTCTGCCATTTGAAATCATCGCCCGAGGTTCTCTGGCCGTACGTTTCCAATACCGAACGTATCAACCGCGCCGTTGATTTGCCGGCCGTCAACTTTCACGTCCAGACCGGCGAACACGGCGATGTCCAGCACTATGGCAGCACGCGCTTCCTGGGCATGAATATGAGCTGGCGTGAGCATCCGTTTGAATGGATCGAAGCAAGCCGCATGTCTGTGCTGCGACAACTGGATAACGGACCACTGGATTGGCTGATTAGCGACGTCCAGTTGCAACGGGGGGATCAAGGCGGCACGATCTTGACGCACCGATTCCAAGTGCGACCGCGAGGTCTAATGGGACGACTGGTCGCGCGACTGCAAGTCGGCTGGCATTCACGTCGCGCCTTTGATCGGGCGTATCATCACATCGATGATGTTCTGACTTGGGAGGCAAATCAAGACGATCGCGAAAGTCAAACCCCCACCGACACTCGATCCACTTCGCTGGCTCGCGACGCTTTTGAATCGCCCAATCAGTTGACAGCGGCCCAGCGTAGGAAGCTGGACGGTTTGATCCGCGAATTACGCAATCGGAACCTTCATCCCGATGTACTACTGCGTCTGGAAGACCACGTGGCTCGCGGTGCCGCCCAATCCGTCGCACGGCTGCAACCTTTCGCACTGGCCAAGCAATGGGGATTGCCCCAAGAAAACGTGATCGCGGCGTTTCTGCATGCAGCACACGTCGGACTACTGGATCACTGCTGGGACATTCATTGCCCAATTTGTCGTGTGCCGTCTGCGCGAGTCGATGAGCTGCGGGAAGTCAAAACGCACGGTCGCTGTGACGTTTGCAACGAAGATTTCGCAGCCGACCTCGTCCACAGCGTCGAATTAACGTTTCGCGTCCATCCGTCCATCCGCGAAGTCGACCAGCAGACGTACTGTATCGGCGGTCCATGGCACTTGCCGCATGTCGTGGCCCAGGCACGCCTGGATGTGGGCGAAGTCTTTCCGCTGTCACTGCGTTTAGACGAAGGTGACTATCAGATTCGCAGCCCACAACTCTCCGACGCGCTGCCATTGTCCGTCAGCTCTCAATCGCGACAAAAGTTTCACCGTCTCGATTTGTCCCAGGAGTTCAAGGACCATCCACCGCTCGTCTTCTCTGGTACCGGCCAACGTCTAACACTCCACAACCAATTCCCATGCGAACTACTTATCCGCGTAGAACGAATGGCACAGCATCGCGTCCTGTTGAACGCTGCCAAAATCGCGTCGCACCCTCTGTTCCGCGAACTGTTCCCCAATGAAGTGCTGGCAACGGACATTCCCGTCAGCATTCCCAAGATAACGTTTGTGGTCAACGAACTGAAACGAGAAGCCGATTTTGATCGGGATGCGTTGCCGAATGATGCCGATCGTTACGGCGGCGTGCAAACTTACCTGGCCGCTTTTCGCACACGGATTGCCAGCGGAGGAGGCTTTTGTTTCAAAGTCGTTGGCGACCAAGCGATCGCTGTGTTTTACGACCACACCCAAGCCGAGCGCACCGCCGCGTCGCTGGGCGAAATCTCGCCGCCCGGTTTTTCTAATCAAGTCCGGATTCAACAGGGCCCCGCCGTGATGGCGACGGTAAACGATCAATTGGAGTACTTCGGCGAGACTCTGAATGAAGCGTTGAGATAGCGGGCCGGCTAACACGGCGCGAGTCGTTCCGATTCGGAGCCAGACTTAGCGGGTATATTTCAACAAACCGAGTTCACCCAATTCGCCATCGACGTTCTCGTCGCTGACCACGCCCAAGGTCTTGGCGACTTCTTTTCGCAGCAGTTCGGCAAAGCGGACTCGGGCCCGTCGCAGAGTCTGCCGTGCCCACGCCGCGTTAACCTCACGGCTGAGTTGATCGCTAATCTTTACCGCGAGATCGGACGAATTGAACGCCGGGTTCTGTGCCCGTTCACGCAACACCAACGCGTAGCAAGTCCCCGATGCCTGGTCCGCTTCGTCCATCGCATTCCACGTCTGGCTCAGCAGTTCTTTTCGCCAAACGTGATCAAAATCGTCGTTGACTACAGGCGAACTGGCGTCAGCGATCTGAGCCATCTGGGGCGACAGAGATGCGGGACGCTTGTTCTGCTTGCGAAAATAGTCCGTGACCAAATTTCGCAGTGCCCGTTTGATGAAGTCACGGAACCGCCCGCGACCAGGATTGGCATTTCGAAAATCTCCGCGAACGATGCGAAATGCAAATTCTTGCGCCAAGTCGTCGGCAACATCGGGATCGCGAACGGCACCGCGCAGGTAGCGATAGACGGGTCCCGCATAACGGACCAACAAATCTCGCTGCGCTTGACTGGCCACGCTGGGTTGTTCGTTGCAGCTGCCAAACACCTCCGTCCAGTTGGTCTGAATTTGGCTCAATCGCCCTTCATCTCGACCCTGGGGTAACGCCATGACAGAACAAACACAAATTGATCAAGGGATAAAAAAAGTAGGACGGCGAATCGCTGCCAAAAACAGATGCGGCCGGACAAATCACCAAGATCATCAAAACCGGCATAGCACTTATTCGTGAATCAACTGTCACAACTCGATGATGGACGCGTATCAGTGGTGTGAATCGAACAGGTGCACACATTGTGCCGGACTTATTGTACTGCAAACGCCCCAGATCGTTTCCACCCAAACGTTTGCCATTCTGTCTCCTCCTTTCCCAAGAAGTCGCCCCGTAATGCTGCTAAATGCCCGATTCAGTCTTCCACTCACCGCCTTGTTCGTGATTGCGTTATCCATTGCGACTGCCCCCTCCAGCGAAGCCGCAGATCACCTTGATTCGCCGTCCGTCACCGCAGATGGAACGCTTGACATCAACGATGTATTCGCCTTTCAATCGCCATCGAATCCCTCAAATAGCGTGTTGGTGTTAAGCGTAAACCCGGCTGCTGGCGTTCTGAGCCCCACGACCTTCAACAGTCGCAGCGTTTACGAAATCAACATCGACAACACGGGCGACGCCGTCGCGGATGTTCGGTACGAAGTTCACTTTGCACGATTGCGCCGCGGCAGCCAACGGATGCTTGTTTTACGCGATGACGGATCGGTTGCGGCATCGGGCAGCACCGGACAAAACGTCGCCATCAGTGGTGGTGGACAGGTCCGCGCCGATCTTTTTGAGGATCCGTTTTTCTTTGACCTCGACGGATTCAATAATGGTTTCCAATTCACGGGCACCGACTTCTTTGCTGGTTTGAACGTTTCAGCGATTGTTTTAGAACTGCCAAGCAGCCAACTCAATGGAGCATCGTCCAACATCGCTGTGTGGGCCCGCACAATCAACGGCGGCCAGCAGTTTGATCGAATGGGACGCCCAGCGATCAACACCGCGTTGATATCCAGTGATCCGCTGAAAGATCTCTTCAACGCATCGTTGACCACAAACGACACGCAAAACTTCGCCGCTGAAGTTCAAGCGAATATCGAATCGCTCAACGGTGGCGACACTGCGACAGCAGCAGCCCTGACAGCAATTCTGCTACCAGACGTGCTGACGTTTGACACTTCAAGCACCGCCGGATTTCTAAACGGTCGGCAGCTCGCCAACGATGTTATCGACGCGGAGCTAAACCTGCTGACCAACGGAGCGGTCACGGAAGACGGCGTTGACGCCAACGACGCAACGTTTCTGACCACGTTTCCCTATCTAGCGGCACCCAACTGATCAACGTCACATACTCACCGTCACATGGGGCGTTTCATTGCGGAACCAATTCATTCATTCCGTGGCTTTCATTATTTCGCAAAAGTCACGCATGCCGGATCAGTCCATTATCCAGACTGATTCGGCATTTTTCTCGCTTCCACCAACGACCGAAAGACTATGAGTTTCAATCCTCTCAGCGCTGCTGCCATCATCTTTTCACTCGTCGCTTTCTTCGACACCAACGTTACTAGCGCCCAGACGGTAATCCCATCGGCCGGTCTGGCAACTGTCAGTCTTTCGATTGACAGCGCGCCGTTGAAGTTGGGCGAGATGATGCCGACGGATGATGCCATCGATCTGTTCACAAAACGTATTGACGGAAAACCTCAGGACGTCGCCAACCGCGTGACGCTGGGACGACTGTATCTACGCAAGGCAAAAGAGGAAGACGACTTTGGTTCGTTCCACAAAGCCGAACAAAATTTGCGTCAGGCAGTTGAGAACAACAAGAGCCATTTGCCCGCCCGACTGTATTTGGCACAGTCTCTGATGGCACGCCATGCGTTTGCAGACGCATTGGAACTGGCTGACCTCATTCTATCGCGCCGTCCAGACAACGCCGTCGCTTGGTCGATCCGGGGTGATTGTCAAATGTCATTAGGGCGGTACGACGACGCCGCACGATCCTACGCCGAACTTCTGCAACGAGAGAAGTCGGCAGCCACGATCGCACGCAACGCACATTTACTTGAAGTCCGCGGTCGTTCCGACGAAGCATTGACGTTGATGCTGAAGGCTCGTCACGATGCCGAATCCCTGGGGCTGAGTGATCGTGAACTAGCCTGGTACGATTTGCGAGTTGCCGCCATGCATCAGACCCGAGGGAGACTTGCGCACGCATTAAGAGAGCTCGCCCAATCTCTGTCGCGCCGTGCGGACTATGCACCAGCGATGGCAGCAAAAGCACAAGTCACGGCGTTGCAAGGCGATCTACCGCTGGCACTAACGCTCTACCAGGAAGCTGTTCAACGGCACGGCGAACCTCCGATGATGGCGGGCTTGGCCGATGTCTACCAAGCGATGGGCAAAACGGAACTGGCCGAACAGTGGTACGAAAAAACCGACCAGGCAATGGCGGAAGAAGCACTGACTGCGGCAGCCGCGCACTACCGCGAAGTTGCGAAGTTCTATTGCGATACGGACCGAAAACCAGAACGGGCCTTGGAACTCGCGAAAGAAGACTTGAAACTGCGCCGCGACGTCCAGTCATTGGACACGCTAGCGTTCGCGCAGTATCGAAATGGTCAGTTTACGCAGGCCGCGGAATCAGTCACCCAAGCACTGGCACCAGGGACACGCGATGCGAACCTGTACTACCACGCGGGATTGATTCTTGAAGCAATGGGTGAATCAGTTGATGCCGCCACGTCCTACCGCGAGGCTCTCGCAATCAATCCCACGTTTTCACTGCTGTCGGCTCCAGATGCAAAACGCAGATTGTTGGCGTTAGAAAAATGATACGGTGGCGATTCGGACGAGAGCCGGCGTAGTCCAATCGGATTATCGATGGCTGCTACTTCGGCACTTCGGCCCCACGTTTCAACGAAGCAAGTTCCCAGCAAACGCAAAAAAGCCCCGCCCAGTCTTTCGACTCGGCGGGGCGATCTGTTTGCTATTAAGTCAGCGTCATTTCGACTACCAGTTGTACTGAAGTCCGACGTATCCGCCGTGCAGGATCAAGCAATCGTCAGCGTTGACTGCTCCGACCGAGTCCAGAGACGTGAAGTCTGCGGTTGAACCAGGAGCCGTTGCAACGCCACAAGCCGATAGCATGCGGTAGCCGCCGGTGAGTGTCCAAGCATTGTTCAAGCGATAGCCCAGACCCAGATCCAATTCAGCCAATGCCGAAAGAGCAGTATCATCGTTGTCGGTCAGCACATCGTCCACACCTGCAGTGGTGTAGTAGGCCAAGTTGGTTTCGGTTCCCAGACGTTGACGCACGTTGACGTCGTTTCCGTAGATACCAATCTTACCACCGGCGGTAAGCATCAAACGCTCGGTCAAGCAGTAGTTCAGCTTCGATCCAAACTGGTAACCGAACAAGTTGTTTTCGGTATCGACGTTGTAATAGACGTCGTCAGCTTGGTAACCGGCAGTACCATCGACGTTCGATGCCACTTCAAGGGCATCTTCCAACTGGAACCAGCGGAAACCGTGGCTGGTCGTGACTTGAACGCGACCGCTGCGTGTCAGTGGTCCACCGAATCCGCCATAACGGCCGTTACCCATCCGATTCGCAAAGCTGCCGTGGCCGAGTCCTTGGTTGCAGGACTGACCTTGGCGAACGCCACCCATCCAACCAAAGCTAACCAAGTTGGCTTCCAGTCCGCGGAAATCCAGATCACGGCTGATCCGGTAGCCTGCTGCTGGTGTTGCCGAGGCTCCATCGTAGTAGTCATAGACACTTGCTGCAGGGTTGGCACCCGATACAACCAGCGGAGCGGCTGCAGAGCTCATTCCCGTAAACGTTGGGCGATAAGTAACACCCGTTGCTGGAATGAAAATCTGTTGCTCGCGGTCGGGATCAAACTGGAAGTAACGGAAATCCAAGCCGTACAGTCCGCCTGCAAGGTAGCGACCGACGTTGAATTCGAAGGCAGTGTTGTCTTCGGGAGCCACGTCTTGAGCGTTCAATCGGCGAGTGCCGACGGCGTCATCGATCAAGAAGTTGCGACCATTTCCATTTTCGTTGACGTCCAAGAACAGCAACGATGCGCCACCGAACCAAGGCGAAATGCTACTACGGCTGCTACGTCGAGCGAACGTCGATCCCAGCAAGTTTGATCCATAGCCACGAGCGCGACGTGCGCCACTGTGGATGTGCGACCCGATGGCCCCGCGATACTGCGGCTGTGAATACTGAGGTGCGTAACCATGATGGACATGGCTGGTCATCGGAGTACTGGACACTACTTGCGGCTGCGACTGGTGAATCAAGTTGTCGCTGATGATCTGGCCTTGAGCGACCGGTGCCGAATGCGTTTGACCTGACACGATCGGTGCCGACATGATCGGTGCAGGCGAGGACATCACCGGTGCTGGCATCGACTGATACGACTGCACTGGAGCGGAAGGATGGATGATGGTTTGGCCGGTGATCGCTCCGCTCAAGCCGTTGTTGCATGGGGCACAGTTCGCACCGCCAGTCCCGACCGTGCGAAACACATTGGGTTGTGTTTGAGTTGTCTTTGTATTGAAATTATTCCACTTGGCAGGTGACGTGTAGTCAGCAGCTTGAACGCCTGTGGCGACAAAACTTAGACCCATGGCAATTGCGACGTGACGTAAAATATTGGTTCTCATTGCTCGACTCCTAGCGTTTTCCGATTCGTCAACTTCCGTGCGACGGTTCACAATCCACGCAAGCTAATCAACACCCTGCACTGTCACCGACCCTTGTTTCCTCCAATGGTCTGTTTCAGCCTTCACCGGGTTTCCCCGGATCAAATGTGTGATCAACTCCGATAGCGTTCCGCGGCAGGAGATTCGACGAGCGAACCTATTAATTGGCGGGAAATCCTTCTTCCCTTATTTACGCAATCCTTTGTGTCAGCGATCCAATTCTGGATGGCCCGTTTCTCGGCCCCGTCACCCCCTCCTGCCTGGCTTCCTGAAAGAGTCGATTCAACACTTCCCAGAATCAGGCCGCACGTGACGGACGAGAAACAAGCCACAACCGCGACTTGGTTTCGCTCACGCAAATACGAATCGGAACGTTGATAGCTAAATGCACGCTTTGATTGCAAAAATGCCCCGCAATGGCCAACGGTGCTGCTGGACAACAGGCACACGAAATGAAATCAAATCAATCATCGATTGACGACTAATCCATCGCGTTGCCCCAGCCCGCAGAGTCACAAGAAAACAATCCGGTCAGGAAATTTATGCGGCCCGATCAACGGCACGCATCGCACAACGCGCCGCTATCCTCAGCCAAGCAGGCTCACCACCCAACCGAACCAATACGGCAAAGCAATTACGCGGAGCACACGAAATACGGCCCCCAATCGAGTTGCCAATTCGCAAACTTGCCGTAGTCCGCAAAGATTAATAACGGCGTTTCGCCACACTCTCGGGTCGATGCGGTAAAGGATGGAGAAGAAAGCGAAGGGGGCGAATTCGTGGAACGAGCGCTGCCGATTTGCACCGTCTCTATTCCTTGTTGGCGTTCGCAACCGGCCGGCAAACTCGCGGATACGCCAACGTCATTCCGGCCCCGTTGTACCGCGTCAGATGCTCGGGCGCAAAACCGATCGGCTCTGCACCGTGACGCACCACATATGTACTGGCGTAGCAATCTCGCAGCGTTTGGCCTTCGGTATCCGCGCCCAGCCAGATCAAATCCACGACGAAATTGAACGGCCAGCAGATCCACATTAGTATCCGCAACGTCATGGTGAACAGCGTCGGGCGGCCTCCCTTGGTCGTCACAATCGTCAGCCCAAGCAATCGATAGGCCACCGTGCGAAACCGCGAACGTTTCAGCGGAGCCAAGTAGACCCAAATGCCAACGATCCATAGCAGCATAAAAATGCCCGACAGATCCAGTGCCGCGCCCAATTTGCTTGCTCCAATACTCTCGGCCAGAACCATCACGACGCTTCCTAGGACAGCGCCCATCAACAGCAGCACGGCGCCGTCGATGAATACGACCGCAACGCGTTGTGCAAACCCTGCGTAATCATCCTTGTCATAGTACACCCCCGTTCCCAGCGATCGATCGACTCTCAGGGCAGGACTCTCAAACACAGAAGGATGTGACACCAATCAGGCAGGCCTATTGTCTCATACTTTCTGCTCCAAAGCGAAAATTTCGGCACAACGCCTGTCAACTTCGCTGGTGAACGACAGTGCCAGGCATGAACGCGAAACCGTTTGGCCACACAGATCTTTTGCCGCCCCCCGGCGTGGCTTTTCGACAGCGGTGCCCATCGAATCATCAAAAACCATCGGGCCTGTTGGGATAGCATCCCGTCGCTAAACTTACTTGGATGACATGGGAACTCTCAAATTTTGGACAGCACCTTTGCGGCGGTAGTGGCATTGGTGAACTGATGGACGACCTCGGCGACGCTTTGGCTCGCGGTGGTGATCGCATTTGCATGCTGGGCGGTGGACAACCGTCGCACATTCCCGCGATGGATGCGATTTGGAAACGCCGCATCCAAGAAATGGCGTCGACCGACGGGGTGCTGGAACAAGTATTAGGCGACTACGAACCGCCGAGCGGAAATCTCGCGTTTCGCCAAGCCGTTGCAGATCTGTTCTCGCAGCAATTTGGTTGGCCCACGACGACCGACAACATCGGCGTATCCGCCGGCGGGCAAACGGCGTTGTTCTTGCTCTTCAATTCGCTGGCGGGCCAGATGCCTGACGGACGCCAAAAGAAGATCTTGCTGCCGTTGGTTCCCGAGTACATCGGCTACGCCAGCCAGTCCGTGGGGGGCGAAATGTTTTGTGCCGTCAAACCACGGATCGAATTGACCGGTGACCACGAATTCAAATACCGAGTTGATTTTGATCGCTTGACGGTCACCGACGATGTCGCGGCCATTTGCGTTTCGCGGCCAACCAATCCCACCGGCAACGTCCTGACCGACGACGAAATCTCGCGATTGGCTTCTTTGGCGGAGCAGCACGAAATCCCCCTGATCATCGACAACGCCTACGGTGCCCCGTTCCCCGGAGCGATCTTTACCGAAGCGACTCCGATCTGGAACGAACACATCATTCTGACGCTCAGCTTGTCCAAATTGGGACTACCGGCGACACGTACGGGAATCGTCGTTGCCCGCGACGAAGTCATTCGGTCGATGTCATCGATGATGTCGATTGTCGGACTGGCCAACACGAACATCGGCCAAGCGATTACGCGTCCCCTGATTCAAAGCGGCGAAATCCTAAAGCTGAGCCAAGAAGTGATTCAGCCCTTTTACCGCGAAAAATCACTGCGAACTCAGCAGGTCGTTGCCGAAGTCTTTGACGACGCGTTGCCCTACCGAGTGCATCGCAGCGAAGGAGCGTTCTTTTTATGGATGTGGTTCGAAGGGTTGCCGATCACGTCTCGCGAATTGTATCAACGACTGAAGGCTCGCGATGTGTTGGTTGTTCCGGGAAGTTACTTTTTCTTTGGAGTCGACGAATCGCCCTGGCCCCACCGAGACGAATGCATCCGCGTCAGTTTTACGATGCCAGACGAAGTCGTCGCTGACGGGCTAAAGATAATTGCCGAAGAAGTGGCCCGAGCCTACGCCACAGCCTAAAGCCCTGCCACCTAGTTAGCCGCCACATACTTAGCGGCTGGCGCTAGCCACGGGCCAGCAAAACTTGATTGCCACCCAATTCAACCCGCTTAATTCAGCCCACACAATTCGCACAGCAAATGCAGCATGGATTCGATGCTGCTGATTTCGGCGGTCTCTGACGCGGTGTGGTACGACGATGTGGGAAGCTGCAATGTGGTGCCGCGAATCTTGCCGTCGCCCGCCGACATGAGCCGTCCTAGCTCGGTTCTGCCAACGGACAGTTTCTTTTCGCGAGACTGATTGAGTTCTTCGACATACGTGTCTTTGAATCGATACGGAATCTTCAGTCGATCGCACAGACACACCAGTTCGATCGTCAATTCAGCATCAAACGAACTGATCGAATCGCGGTTTCGCAGCACCACCTTCTGTCGTTCGATTTCGCCCAAATCAGGAAACGGACTCGTATCCAACACGACAAGACGATCCGTCTCGATCGCGTTGCGCTGAAACCATTCCATCGCGAATCGCCAGCTTCGACCAGCCTCTTCGCCGGCGGTAAACATTGCGGTGCCGCGGAAGCCGCGGCGTATCAGTTCGATCAACATTGCTACCGAAACGACGTTGTCTAACTGTGCCGACACCAACCCACCATCGATAAACAATCGATCCAAAAACGAAACCGGAAAACCGGGCTGCAGAAATTCCAATCCATCAATCTCGAAGATCAAATTCTTGCGGCGGGGACACACAAACGAACGTGTGATTGTCCCCTGCCCCAAATAGGATCCCGCGTAGGGCGTATGAGCTTGGACACGCTGACCTTCGAAACGTCCGGCAATCAAATCCATGAACTGTTCGGAAATCGAATCCCCCGTCAATTCGCCTCGGTTGCCGGCAATGAACGCAGCATATTGAAACTCGTTGGGCCCCGTGCACAGCAAACCATGCCGGTCGACGTGTGCGGAAAGGTACACGCTATCGGGGTCGGGACCTTGGGCGACCAAAAGCCCGTGGTATCGCTGGACTTCGACGTCGTACTGCTCCAATTCGCGACGGACGACACGAAAAAAAGCGTCTTCGACACCCACCACCGACGGTTCGCGAACCAGCGCGCGCAGCAGGTGCAGGTACTCTTCGATTCCTGGGGGCACTTCTTGCAAGGCAGAATTCTTCCGTGTGACCAGTCCAAATGCACTGTATCTGCGGCGTCCTTCGCCCACAGAGATCGGGCCAAACTACCCGACGTGACGCAGTGCATCGATAGGACTCATCGCCGCCGCTCGCATCGCCGGATAGAGTCCAAACACCACGCCGACCGTGACAGAGATACCAAATGCGATCGGGATTGACCAAGGGATAATGATCGGTTCCATCGACTGAATGGTTTCGGGCAGCGATTCCATGAGTTCGGGAAAACTGGTGTTCAGGAACCAGCGAAACAACTCCAACGCCTTGCGACACGTGATCCCGCCCAGGATTCCCGTGATCCCGCCCGCGACGGACAGCAGAATGGTTTCGATCAAAAACTGCCGCGTAATGTCACGCTTGCGAGCCCCCAGAGCCCGCCGAATGCCGATTTCGCGAGTTCGCTCGGTCACAGTGGCCAGCATAATGTTCATGATTCCGATCCCGCCTACCAGCAGCGAGATCCCTGCCAGCAAACCCATCATCGCCATAAACATGAGCCGCGTGTTTTTGGCCTGTTCCAGCAGTTTCAACGGGACACCGATCTCGAAATCGTCATACAAGTGAGTGCGTTTCAGGGCTTGTTCGACGGCCTGGCCGGTCGCGATCGCATCGTCCTGATTCTTTAGACGCAGCGTCACTTGCGAAATCGCCCGCCCGCCGTTGTTGCCCACCGAGTACGCTTCCCCAAAACGAATCCAGTACGTTTCCAAAGGCACGTACACATTGTCAGAAAAGTCCTGACGCCGGCTGGTGTCAGCCACGCTGTCCATTTCCGCTCGCGGTGCGACCACACCGACGACGCGAAAGAAATCATCAAAAATGTGAATTGATTTTCCGATCGGGTCTTCGTGTTTGAACAACGATCGCGCCACATCGCTGGACAGCACGCAGACGTTGGCTTTGTTTTCATTGTCGGCGTCGATCAAGAAACGCCCTTGCGACACGTGCAACGAATACAGATCGCGGTACTCGGGGGTGCAAGCGTTGATTTCGCCCAACACCAATCGATCCGCGTAGCGAAATTCACGTTGGGTCCGTCGATAAAAAGGAATGGCCAAGTCGACCGACGGGATATTTTCTTTCAGATGCCAGCAGTCTTCTTCGGTAAGCCCGTAGAAGTAAATCTTTTTGCCTTGCAGCTGATCGGACGACGGACGCGACGTCGTCACAATGATGTTGTTGGCACCCAATTCCTGAATCTGCGAATTCGCTTTGGCCGCGATGCCTTCGCTGATCGCCAGCAACCAAATCACGCTGGCGACGCCAATAAAAATGCCCAAGATCGTCAGCAGCGAACGCAATGGATGCATCAAAAGCGTTTTCAGCCCCACACGCAAATCTCGCGCTCGCAACCGTAGCTGCGATGGACGCCCTGTCCGCGGCATCACGTGGTCTTCGCGTCGACCATCGCTCGGTGGCCGCACTCGCTGGTCGACTTCGATCACTCCGTCGCGAAGTCGCACGATTCGGCGAGCCCGTTCGGCCACTTCTTCCTCGTGCGTGACCATCACGATCGTGGTGCCCTTTTCGTTCAGATCATCGAAAAGGTCCAGAATCTCTTCGGTCGTCGCGGTATCCAGATTTCCGGTTGCTTCATCGGCCAAGATGAACTCGGGCTGATTGATCAAACTACGTGCGATGCCAGCACGCTGCTGCTGTCCACCAGAGAGCTCCGTCGGACGGTGATCGGTTCGTTGATTCAGACCGACCAGGGACGCCAAATCGTTGGTCCGATTGCGGTCGTCTGCGGTCATGCCGCCGTTGTACGTCAGCGGGACTTCGATATTCTCCAGCACGTCCAACTGTGGCAGCAGATTGTAGGCTTGGAAAACAAAACCAATGCGCTGAGCGCGGATCTTGGACAGTTCGTCGTCCGTCAATTCAGAAACATCGCAGTCGCCGATCTTGTAGACACCGGACGTCGCCGAATCCAATCCGCCTAACAGATTCAGCAGCGTACTCTTGCCAGATCCCGATGGCCCCATGATGGCGACGTAGTCCCCTTTGGGAACCACCATGTCGATGCCCTTGAGGACATGCACGACTTCGCTGCCAAGATCATAGTCCTTGCGCAGATCCGAAATGCTCAGCGCAGCTTCGCGCTGGCTGTCGCCGGATTCCGCGTCAGTCGCGTTCGTTTCGGGCTCTTTTTTCAGCATGTGACTCGGGGGCGAAATGATTCACTCTTTCGGTAAATACCGTCTTGATAGACCCCAAGGAAGCGAACAGGCTGCAAACGCGGCACGGCCCCACATTCTGACGGTCTGCGGGAATCACGACGGAAGACACCGATTTGATCTCAGCCATTCCGACTTGGCAAACCACGCCATTTGGCGTGGCTCGAATCTCCAAGCTCGAGTCTCCAACGCGTCGCAAGACCCTGGATCCCCGACTATTCCTGTTCGGGGAGTTCCAATAGTTCCAGCACGGTCGGGTCAGTGACATTGAGCACGATGCTCTCGCCATCGGACAACCCATCTTCGATGATCAAATCGGTTTCGTTTGCGATTCCGACCGTCACTTCGCGAGTTTCGACGCCGCCAGCAGCCAGTGGTACCGCACAGAAGAATTCTTCACCGCGTTGCACAATCGCTTCGATGGGAACTTGCAACGCGTTATCGATCGCGTCGACCAACAAGTTGACTTCGGCAGTCATGCCCGGTCGCAAATCAGACGGTGGCGCGTCGACTTCGATCATCACTTCGTATTCTTTGACGTGCGACATGTAAGCACTGATCGGCGGCAGAGGATACTCGCTGACTTCGATGACGGTGCCGGTCAAAGGCAGCTCGGGCATCGCGTCCAATTTTAGATCCGCCGTCTGGCCAATTTTGATAAAACCAATTCGCGATTCGTGAACCTTGGCCGTCACCTGCATTTTCTTTGGATCAGGCAGCTGAATGATCGCCTGTCGTTCGCGAACCGGCATGCCTTCTTCGATCAACACACCAGAACTGCTGGAACGGCTCCGTTTGTTGGCGTACACGACTTGCCCGGCAATCGGAGCGTGGATCATGCACTTTGTAATTTGGTCTTCGTATTCAGCAAGTTGCTTTTGGTCTAATTCCAACGTTTTTCGGCGCGACTGCAATTTGGCGGTCGCGGTTCGGATCGCTGCCTTGAGCTGAGTCAACATTTTTTCACGCGTAAACTTGCTCAGCACTTCCAACTTGGTCTCAGCCACGCCCAGTTCTTGCTTGGCCTTTTCCAGAGCGAACATGTCCGCTTCCAGTTGGGCTTCGGGGATGTACCCGCGTTCGGCCAATCGCTTGCTGTAGGTGATGTACTCTTGGGCGCGTCGCTTGTTTTCTTCGGCGACAAACACGGAGCTTTGCTGCGAAGCAAGTTGCTCTTTAAACGTGCCTTCGTCGTATTCGCTCAGCGCCAACCGAGCGGAATCCAAGGTCGCTTCCGCTTCGATCACGGCCGCTTCGCTATTGCTGCTGACGATCTGCTGCTGGATCAATTGATTTTGGAGTTGCGAATCATCTAGACGCACCAAGAAGTCGCCTTTCTCCACCCACGAACCTTCGGGAACGATTTCCAAGATATTCACGGCTGATGACGATGTCCGGCCACGCACTTGGCAGCGAACTTCAATATTGCTGGAGCTCTGGATTTCGCCGCGTTCCAATACGCTATGCACGAACGGTGCCCGAACGGCTTGCGTCATCAGCACATCCAATTCGACGGTTTCGTCCATGAACCCGCCCAGCAGGTTCGAAATTCCGCCGACCAAAAAGTGGCCGACTAATCCCATTGCAAGGACCACACCAATGCCCAAGGCAAGCGGTGAGGTGATGGCGCCACGGCGGCAATCGGCTGTGCGTGTTGCGAACGACCAACTGGCTGATGAATTCATCAGTGACAGGCCTTTGTAGGAGAGACTGGGGGGAGGGATCACTGAAGGTGGGACAGTGTGTGATCCCGGCGGGTGGGTCGTCTAAGTATAGTCGATTGCTGAACGTCTGTCAGCATCGAAGCTCAGGCGGGCAGGGTAACTCGAAGGTTACATTTTTGCATTGTTTCAAAGCGTCCAGAAGTTGAATTCTCGGCAGATTTACGGCTCCGCGACCAGTTATCTGTCTTCGTCGATCATTCCCAACTCATCCAGAGTGTTCGGATCAGCTAGCTTCAGTGGCGAATTTATTCCCAATGGTCCAGCCGGATCGACCGGAAGTCCGTCGCCGTAAGCTTCGCCATTCGGCAATCCGGGCGTATTTTCTGCTTGCACTTCGCCGGTATCGATCCACACTCCCGTCGGGTCCAGTTCCATGGTGCCCATCTCAAAATCCAACAGCACTCGCAGCACTTCATAGCTGACCCAGACGTTCAACAAATCATTTTGGGCGTCCAGCAAATCCGTCAAAGCCGACACAAGGTCACGCGCGGACGTGGGCGACGCCTTGGCTTGTTGGCCGACACGCACGGGTGGGTTCAGTCGAAGCCGTGCCAAGTCAACCTGCGAGATCGCGACTTGCACCGCCGTCCGTCGAACTTCCAAGTTGATCTGGCTGAGTTCGATGATTCGCAAAGTGTTTCGCAAACTCTGCGTCACGCGATCCTCGAACAGCATGTAGTCGCGCCGCGATCGCTGGTAATCGATCAACGATTCACGATAACGATTACGTTCGGCCAACCGGGCCGTCGGCGAATCAAATTCGATTCCCAAACGAAGGCGACTGTTGTCGGTTTCGAAATCAGTGACGCGTCCCGCTGGGGTGCCGATTTGACCATCGACGACGACATCCAAGTTGCTCTTCAGGTCGTTGGCAAAGAATTCGATCTTACGCCACGAGTCGACCAAATTGGCGCGAGCGTTCATCCAGTCCAGACGATTCAGCCGAGCAACATCGACTGCTTCGGGCGCCGTAATACTGACCGGCGGCAAACTGATTCCTTGCAGCCGAATCTCGGCATGCACCAACGACAACTCTAAAAGTAAATCCGACAGTGTCGCCGCCAGATCAATGGTACTGTCGATGCTTTCGGACAATCCGCCGTCTTTGCCGTCTTCACTTTTGTTCTTCGAGTCTTCTTTTTCGGCCACCTGATCAGAGCTCTTTCCAAGCGATTGACTCAGTTCCGCCGTCTTTGCGATGTCGGCTTTGATCTGCGGAAGTCGCATACTCAGGAAGTCGATTCGCTTCATCAACCCTTTTTCGTCATACACTCTTGGATCGACATCGGCGCCAGTGCTACGAATCCGCGCGCCGACTAGAGCGATCGCTTTGCGACGGCCCGGAAGTTTGTCATCTAGCTTTTCCAAGTCAGCATCGGCGGCCGCGATCCTTTCTTCCAATCGCTCCGACAACTCGCCAATCCGCGATTTGGTGCGATCGATCAATTCCTGCGTCGGCTCTTCGGCGCCCTGGCGTGCTTCCAGCAGGATGTCGGCCAGTTCGTTTTGCATCGCGCTGAGATCCGGGTGGATCAAAACGAATCGGTCCAACAATGAATCGGCAATCTCCAGCGGCAAATCGGGCGGCAATCCCAGCTCAATTTTGAAATCATCAACGCGGCTTTCGTAAGCTGCCTTCGATGCCAGCTGGCTACTCTGTGCGTTTAGCAACGCCTGACGCGCTTGGTCGACTTGCAATCGATTGGCAATTCGGTTCGCGGCAAACTGAGCTTCCAATTGCGCCAAACTGTCTCGCAGCGCGGCGATGTTTGCATCTTGGTTGCGAATTTGCTGCTGGTCCTGCAGCAGTCCCAAGTAACCCGATGCACTCGCCGCTCCGTTACGGCCACTGGGAAAACCCGCGATCACGCCCAAGCCATTTTGCCCGACATTGTTGGCCAGCGACGGACCGCTTCCTGAGTTTCGGCCCGTGATAATGTCGACGTAGAACCCTTGCCGGAACTGCTGCATCTGACGCACATTGGCCAGCAAGTTTCGTTCGGTTTGGGTTAACTGTTCCAACACTCGAGCACGGCCGCCAAGTCGCAACAGCGGTTGGACCAATGAAAAGTTCAGGGTCGATGTCAGTGCATCACTGCCGCTGCCCCATGAATCCCAGACCAACGAATTGGCTAGCCCGACGACCATCTCGCCGCCGGTCGCCGTCAGTTTGTTGAACCCGACTCCCGAGTTCAACGCGGATTGCGAAAGCTGACCGGCATCGCGACCGCGAAAGTCTTGGCCAAAATCGCTGCCGGCAAAGAACTGATGGTCAAACCGAAATCGCTCGAACGTGACGTCTAAAGCGGAAAGGTACAGCGTTTCGAGATTGTTCTGATACTGACGCGAGTGCAACCGCGCCACTTGCATGGCATCTCGCAAGTCCAGCTTGATCTTGCCTTCGTCGGCTCCCGGCAAAGACTGCATCCACAGGGCCGGTTCAACGCTGCCGAGACGTCCATTTTGGTTCCAGTGGGGATAGCCTTTTTTGCCGTCGACACAAACCATCAATCGATGCGAGCGTGCATCGTCGGGCGGCATCGGCGGACAGTCCACCGCGTTGGGGTCCGCCATTCGCGAATCGGCTCGCGCATAGATCGAACCGTGGTCCAAGTGACCGCCTTTTTCCGCGATCACGCAATCGACTTCCTGGTCCGCGTCTTTGCGAAAATAGTGACGCGAGCAACCCTCGGCACTGACCATGAGTACCGTCGCAGCGATTCCGATCGTCAACCTTCGCTTCTTCATGTGCGATCCGCGATTCACTCAGCAATAGCGACATTTTGACAGCAAATACTCTTGCGCAGCTTCCCATACGCAATGCATTTATCGTCCATCGAAGGTCCAGTTATGAGGATTGTTTGGCGTTTGCGGGCCTAATCCCCGTCAGAGCAAGAACTTGAGTCGGCACACGCCTGATCACGTTTGCACTCGGCGCGGCTGATTGCATGGCGAACCAGATCGCATGCGACAGCAGTTTGAGATTCAGCGGACGCGGCGTGCCCCCCACCCGCGACGTGCCCCGTGCGCTGCCACCCACTGATACCGCATCCGAGAAGTGTGCGAATCTGACCAACCCCACTGCCAGTCCTCCGCAACATCGCGTTTAGGTTGCGATCCGTGCCAATGTTAACGGACTTCGGATATCCACCTCGTCATCGCGATTTGCTTTGCCACAATCGGTCGATGACAGAGAACGTCGTCCGCCCGAAACCCTTTGCCAGAGAAGCCTCTTGTCCTCCGTCGCGCACTCCCTGATTGTCTTTTCCGCCGTAGCTTTCCTCGGGCTTTCCTTTGGAAGGATTCGCTTGCGTGGCATCGGGCTCGGATCCGCAGGCGTTTTGTTCGCCGGCATCGTATTTGGCCACTTCGGGATGACCGTTGATCACGAAATCGCACACTTTGCCAAAGAATTTGGGCTGGTGCTGTTCGTTTTCACAATCGGGCTACAACTGGGCCCCGGCATCATCCGGCTTTGGAAAGCACAGGGCTTTTTGCTAAACGGTCTGGCCGTCGCGATCGTGGCGATGGGCGGCGCCCTGGTCGTCGGATTTGACTACTTGATTGGACTGGCCCCTGGCAGCGGCCCCGGTCTGTTTTGCGGAGCCACCACCAATACGCCGGCGCTCGGTGCGGCCCAACAAGCTGCCGCCAGTCTGGCACCCGATTCAGAAATCTCGGTCGACACGCTCGCATCGGCCTATGCCGTCGCCTACCCCGGCGGCATCTTGGGCATCATTACGTCGATGCTCTTGCTGCGACGACTATTCAAAGTCGACGTCGATGCGGAAGCCGAAAAAGCGGAGCAAGCATCGGGGACCAAAAACGACCCTTTAGAACGCCGTAGCCTGCTGGTTACCAATGACCGCATCGGTTCGATCGCGTTCGGCAGCCTGCCAGGCGTTGATGAAACCGGCGTGCGAATTTCTCGGATTCAGCGGCACGAGCAAACCGAAGTCCAACACGCCACCGAAGAAACCACGATGCAGGTCGGCGACATCGTGCAAGTGGTCGGAACGCCCCAAGAATTGGCGAGATTCGAACCGCTGGTAGGACGCCAAAGTGATGTTGATTTGATGGAGACGCCCGGCGATGTCGTTTACCGCCGAGTGGTCGTCACCGAACCGTCCGTGTTAAACCACTCGCTGCGGGAACTGTCGTTGGACAAAATCTACAGCACCACCGTGACACGCGTCATGCGATCGGGCGTCGAAATGACTCCGCGCGGATCGATGCGTTTTCAGTACGGTGACATCACTCACATCGTCGGCGACAAAGACGGCGTCGAACGAGTCAGCAAGGTCATGGGCAACTCGCTCAAAAGTCTCGACGAAACTCAGTTTGCGTCGCTGTTTTTCGGTGTCGCTGTTGGCGTCGCCGTTGGCATGATTCCCATCGCACTCCCCGGTCTTCCCTTCCCCGTCAAACTAGGATTGGCCGGTGGACCACTGATCGCCGCCATCCTCTTCAGCTTGGTCGGCCACCTGGGCGGATTGATTTGGTACATCCCCTATTCCGCCAACTTGGCACTACGCGAACTGGGGATCTTGTTGTTCCTTGCCAGTGCCGGGCTGGGCGCGGGAGAAACCTTCTTTTCCATCGTGTTCACCCTGGACGGAATGAAATGGGTGCTTGCGGGAATCGTGATCGCCATGCTGCCGCTATTGACGGTCGGCATCGTCGCGAGAAAGGCTTTCAATCTAAACTACCTGACCCTGTGTGGTGTCTTTGCCGGCAGCATGACCGATCCGCCTGCGTTGGCGTTTGCCAATTCGCTTTCCGATTCGCAAACCAGTGCGACCGCCTACGCAGCCGTGTACCCACTGACGATGATCCTGCGAATCGTCGCCGCACAAATCCTGGTGTACTTGCTACTGAGCTAGTGCATCGCTGCGGCAACTGAAATGATCCGTTTTGGCCGGATGTGATTCCCTGGCGCTGGTCACCGCTTCGCCCCACTGCACTCGTTACAATGATGGTCCCCGCTGGATGGATCATCACGCAAGCAAACGAGCGTTCGACCATGCCCCACTCATCGACTCGCTATTCCACGTTCGCGGAAAGCTCCCGTCGCGAAACGGAAGCGATCGCGCACGCGTTGACAACACTGACGAACTGCGGATTCCGAATCGAACACAAGAGTGACGACACCGCGACCGTCACAGGTCCCGGCCTGAACAGTTCCAGACAGAATCCCCTGCTCGGCGCCACAAAAGTCCATCTGAACGCGACGGACGGTCGCCTGAAACTGGACGCCGAACTGGGTGGCGTGGACCGAATGGTTCGTTTCGTCAAACGCTTTCCACCGATGCTCGGTTTGGGGCTGGGGCTGTTTTTTGCCGTCGCCACTGGCCTGATGGCTTGGCTGCAACTCGGGGCCGGAAATGGCGTTCCGTGGGCACGCGTTTGGAGATGGATCGCGATTGCCTTCGTGACGTCCCTAGCTCCGGTCGCGCCGTGGCTGTTTTTGTCGCCGATAATCGCCCGTTCAACGCGTCGCCGAACTGAACAAGCACTCGACACGCTGGTCCACAACGCGGTGATGCAATAACTGGTCGTGGCAACCAAACTTTGCCGGGTGCGATATGGCGGGAACTTCACTGTAGCTCGCTGTCTCATTTCGCTGTCTCATTTCGCTGTCACATTTCGGTGGCCAAATTCGTTGCCTCGCCACGCTGCCCAGCAAACGAACAGTCACCACCGCTGCACCACATCCTGCTCGGGCCTGACAGGACAACCCAAAAGTCCCCCGATGAATGCCGATCAAACAGCGACGATTGTTCCAACTGATTCCCAACAGCGGTCCATTGGCAAGAGACGCTCCTTCTTTCGCTTTCTGCATCCTGCACCGCTGGACGCCTGGGTGCTGACGACCTTACTGCTTTGGGGCATCGCGTTCGTCTGTTCGCTTTTCTTGCACTTGAATGACCGGCGTACGGACCCGCTTGATCTTTCCATGCCGCTCGCAATCGGATCACTTGCGATTGGACTGGGCATTGGCGCGACGGCGATAAGCAGCAAGACGCCGCGAGTCGCCTGGATCCTGCTTGGGTTCACGCTTGCCGTCGCCATTTTGATCTACGTCTTTTCAGGCAGATGGCTGGACATGCAGCAGCCTCAGTGGATATCGATGGACTACGGCGAATCCAAACTCCGAAGCCGCAGCGACTATGTCATCGCCTACTGCCAGCTAGCCGCTATCGGCGCGGCCATCTTGTTGGCACTACTGCTTGCTCAATTCGCTCTGGTCAAATCGCATTCCAAAGCGATCGTGTTCACGGACGCCCTGTCGGCAATCGCTTCGTTCTTGAATCGACACCGTACCCGACTGATGATTGCCTTTGTGGCGATCATGTTGCCGGCGACCGTCTTACGCAACATTTTTGATCCGCACATGCAATCCGCCTCCTTCCTCACTTCGGCATCGCTAATTCTCACAGCCGGGTTTGGTTGGCTAGTCGTCTTCTACATCTTCGTTCAATTCGCTTCGACGCCGCGTTGGCCACGAACCAAACGGATCGCCATCGTTCTGGTTGGCCTGATCGGTGGCATTGTTTTTGTCAGCAACTTTTGGAACACGCAAACTGAGTCGTCCGGTTTCTTCTTTGCCATCTGCATCTCGCCCTTTCTATTTTTGCTGGCAGTCATCACCGGCATGGGACTGAAACAGCGACCAGGGAATGCTGCCGAACCGCGACGGTGGATTTCGATTTGGTCGTGGCTGCTAGTGATTCCGGTGTTCGCGTTCGCTGGCTGGACAATTTATCGCTATGACCTGCGAATCTGCACAATGGCACTGCTGGATGACGACGATTTTTTTGCCAAGCCAAAGTGGATCGATTTTGCCAAACGATCGCGTGAGTTCCAACGCGCAACCGGTGGATCGGCCAGACTGGTCGATTATTACTCCAGCGCATTGCTGCAAGTCCGAATCCGTGATCAGCGTGATGCGGATTGTTTGCAAAAGCTTTTTCGGCACCAGCCCATCATTTCTGCTTGGTTAATAATCGACAACCTTCAACCGTTCGTCGACACCAAACCGCTGCGAACCCACGGGGGCGATCTGACGTTAGTCGGGGGCGAATGCACTTCAGCGCAATTCGCTGACATCGCCGTCAAGATTCCAACACTCGGTGTTCAGTCCGTTCGACTCCCCGGTCAAAACGACCACCAACCGACTAGCTTGCCGAAAATCCAAACCTTCGGGAATCGTCGTATTGGCGGGCTAGCGAATTTCCTGGATGCTTACGTTCCAGCGGGTTTGAATGATGTGGTGATCTATTCGCCCTGCAACGAAGAGGACTGGGACGCGATCGTTCGGCACAACCAAGCGTGCAAGTTTTTGATTTACGAGACCAGTGAAGCTACGACGAAAATCGGCCTCCGCATTTTGGAAGCAGCTCAGCAGCAATCGATCAGTGGCATTCATCTCCAAGGTTCCAACGCGAGCCCAGAACGACTGCTGCGGTTGAATCTGAACAGCGACATCCCAACGGTGTATTTGACGCTGGGTGATGCTCGGTCATTCTGGGATCTTGCCTTTGTCAAACACGAATCACCCATCAGCGATTGGATTGACGATCCGCCAGGTTCTTTTGCGGAACACTGCCAGAACTTCCACTGGAGTTACGGAGAGAACAAAAATGGCAAAATCACTCGGCTCTGGTTGCCGGATCTCGACTTGGTGCGGCAAAACTCTGTCGATTTGATCGCGACCGAGACGCTCCGTTTGGATGCGAAGGGCATATGCGGCTTCGAGGCGTTCCCCGAAACTGACGTGAGCGATCTGGCAAAGCTTGTCAATTTGAAACAGCTCTACCTCAGTCGCAACCACTTTGTCAGCGACCTGGCTTTCCTTCGCAGCATGCCCCAGCTTGAACATCTGCAGATGCAATCGCAAGATCGAGCGGTGATGGCAACCACAGGCCTGGAAGTCTGCAAAGCCCTGAAATCGATCCGCATCTTTTGCCGTCCCGATCCACAAACGATCGCGGATCTTGCGACTCTGCCAAAGCTTAAAACGCTAGAGGTCGTCGATGACGAACACGAGTTTGCCGACGAAAAGGCGATCGAAAGTTTGCGTCAACAACTCCCAAGCGTCGACGTCCAGATCCTTTCAGCGGAGACCTACGAACCGGATCTATCAAGCGACTTGAAAGAGCACCTTACGCGAGTGCGCAAGGAAGCACGCAAACGGCTGCTGAAGTTGGCCGACGAACTAAAGGAAAGAGAGGAACTGGAGGAGCGAGAGATTCCATGATGCCAGCACGGAGTAAAATTTCAGTCAGCCGCTGGCGCTAGCCACGGGCATTTTCAAGTGCACCCGAATGCAGTACCGCCGCACCAACGTCTCCCGATCGCATATGAGTCCCATCCTGGCCCAGGCAATCAACGCTCGACAAATGCCCGTGGCTAGCGCCAGCGGCTGACTGCTGCGGCTAACGGCCTTGGACACCGACGTTTTACGGAATGGCCTTGTACGTTGGCTCTAAATCTGGATTTTGACGTCGGCTGCTGATTCGCGAATGATTTTGCCGGCTTCTTCTAAGAAACCTGGACGGTCGATCAACTCCAAGACGGCGGGATGGCTTAGCAATTGCACCGCCGTGTTGCGGTCCATCGAAGCACCGCTTTGCAACACTTCGCGAATCTCGGGATCGTCCATCAAGTTCGCGACAGCCTCTTTGATCTCGGGTCGCTCTTGTAGATTGTTGATCGCGGGGTGATGAAGTAGATCGTTGATTTTCTGGGGATCACTCAAAACCCGAACGCTCTTTTGAATTTCGTCGAACCGTTTCAGCGGCTCAAATTTTTCGAACGGATTGTTCTCTTCGATCACCGGTCCCAGTCGACTCGAGTGGGTCTGATCAGCGACCTTTAATATGACTTCCGTCATCTGCTGAGACGCGACCGGACGCGCTGAATCACCCGCGGCGGCATCGGCGTTGGCCAATTGCAACTGCATGGGTTCGACCATCAGCAGACCCCCTAAGAACAATAGGACTGCCAAGCCTCCTTCGGCGGCACCCACCGTGAATCCCAACCAGCAGTTCAATCGCGCCAGTCGCGGCCGTGAACGCAGGATTCGAGTCGTGATCATCGACAGAACGATTGTTGCCAACATTGCGATGCCAAACCCGATCGCAGAAATCGCGATGATCCGGTTCAGCAAGCCTGTGGTGCCAAACCACTCAAAGAAGTGGTTTTCGTAGGTGATCCCTAACTGTGGCGCGTACATGAAGGCGACCGTCAGTGCACCCAGCGAAGCAACTACCCGGCTAAGCCCCATTCGGTAACCCATCATCGCCGTGATCAACACCACGCCCACCGTTGCCGCGACCACGTAGTCGCTCAGGTAAACGCTGTACCCAATCGCTCCAGCCGCTGACGCAACCAACAACAACCAAGCCGACCAACTCATCCGTGGAGGTTCAAAGTATGTCGATTCCAGGGAGTCGTCAAAGTTCGTCATAGGAAGGCGATGGGTAGGCGTAGAAAGCGGATTCAGCGAAACGAAAGGCGCGCACTTGCGCGTGGTTTAGCTGAAATCTAGCTCACGGTTTTTCCACGAGACGCCCGAATAATCGCTACTTGGACGCTTTGATTTCCTTGGCCTCGGCCTCCAATTTGCCGATTTCATCCTCCAGCTGCTTGATTTCGTCCAAATCGTCCGCCTGCTCACGGGCACCCGCCAGCCTTGGTCGCATGGTTTGCAGCTTCTTGTTGATGACTTCCAGACGCTTTTTCTGCTTCTTGTCCATTCGTGCTTTCTCGTAAAGGAAAATTTCTAACTGCCATTACCCGCCGCACCTCTCCGCAGCCCGCCATCCAAACGGCAGACATTCCGCAAAACGTAGGCCTTTAGCAAAACGTAGGAACTTTGGCAAAACGCAGGCAACGACTTCATCAAAACTCCAGCAACGCCACCACAAAATGGACGACCAGGACATACAAAGTTGTCCAGAGCACGGTCGACGTGATCGCGTGGCTGACATCGCTGGCAGATTGCTTCGGTGCGATCCCACGATAATAACCGATGGCGGCCGTTCCCACACCGCACACCAGATTCTTCAGCATCACCCAACCCCATCCGTCGAATAGCCTGGAGTCGGATTGGATCAGATTGCGGTAAAAATGCTGCTGCCAAAAATGCGGCCCGATCTCGTCGTGGCTCAGCGTGAACGTCACCAGACTGATCGCCTTGGCCGCCGAGAACGCCAACCACTCCAGCATCGGCGTCGCGATCAAAAACGCCAACACGATTGGCACCAACAAATACGCTTGCGGCCGCACGCCCAACGTCTTCAGTGCATCGACTTGACCGCCATAACGCTTCACTCCGACATCGGCGGCGACTGCGGCACCACAACGCGCGGCAATCAGCACGGTCGCCAAAACTGGCACCAAAATCCGATAGAGCGCAAACCCAATCGACGACAATAGTTCGTCGATCAATAGTGGCTGGGTATACAACCGAAATGGCAAAAATCGAAACGTGAAATACGTCCCCGTAAATCCAACGATCAGCCCCGCCAGCACCAAATAGAACCAAGCCGACGGGCCACCTACCAACCGCAGGTAGTGCATCAAAAACCGCGTGCCCCAACGGATCCGTGGCACAATCGGCAAGGCATCGATGGGCAATTTTGCGGCCGCCACCAAAGCGCCTCCGGTATTGGTCAAAAACTGATCGACCGTGCGGCTGACTGACGAGCGAATCTGGCTGCCGACCGTTTGGTCGCTGGGTTCTTTGGGTTCTAAAGCGACCGATTCCATCCGGTCCGCGATTTGGTCCCACTGCGATTCAGGAATACTGACCAGCTGCCGCGCCGCGGAATCAAGCAGCAAAACTTCGTCGGCGATCGGCAGCAGAGTTTCGTAGTCATGTGTCACCACGATGCTGGTGCGACTGTGATTGGTCTGAGTTTGACGAATCAATTCCGCCACTTTGCGGCCACTGGCTGCATCCAAGCCCGAAGTCGGTTCGTCATACAGAATCACGTCGGGATCGGCCGCCAAGGTTCGCGCGATCGCAAGCCGCTGCTTTTGTCCGCCGCTTAAACCTGCGATGGGTGTTCGCGCCGGCACGCCCAATTCGTCCAACCAAGCCTTTGCCGACTGCAGCGGTCGTTTGCGTCGATTGGTTCGGTGATCAATTGCAAATTGCACATTTGCGGTGGGCGACAATTCGTCGAACAATGCAAACTGTTGAAACACAATTCCGACTCGCTGCGTCTGATCCATCGCCCCTCGCCCCGACGCTTTGGTCGCATCGATATTCTCCGGCGCACCAATCTGCCCTCGCCAAGAAATCACGTCGCCGTCGTGCGGCAACAGCCCTGCCAATACTCGCAGCAGCACGGATTTTCCTGCACCACTGCCACCGACGATAACCGTAATCTTGGCGGCCGGAATCGTCACCGATGTGTCGCTCAGCAACACACGATCGCCTGCTTGGACATGCAATTCGTGCAAACACAACGGACGCGTCGGCACGCCGTCTCCTGCGGTTTGTTCGCCGCTCTGATGGCGATCGTCTTCGGCGTTAATTGAATCGTTCATTCGGCGGACTGCTCCTGCGTTGCCATGTAGACAATGGGGTACGGCATACGCTTGCTGGCGGATTTGATTTCGCCACGGGATGGTTGGCCGGTGTGCCACGCCACGATCCAGCGCCGGTCTTTGCGAAGGATCTGACTTCGCAGCACTCGTGCAAAATCCGGATCGATGCCCGTCTCTTCGTTGCCGAACAAATCATCCCCAATCAAACGCACGACCGGTTCCAATCGGTCCCCTGCCAAATCAATCGCATCGCTTGCTTCTTCACTGGACCACACCTCGCTCCAAACCGCGCGTAGCCGTTCGTTTTCGACCAACGTTTCTTTCAAGATCTGCCGGACCAGTGCTCGCGCGGCTGGATCGCTGGCCAGATCGTCCGCCACTTTTCCCATTTCGCGTCGTACCGCCCGGTTAGTTGCCACATCGGCCAAAATCCTTTGGATCGCGGTGACGATGTCGTCCATTTTCGCTTCGATAACCGGCACCGCTTCGTTCTGCACGAATCGCTTCCATTCCTCCTGGACCAATCCTTTCTGCGGCAGAGGCGTCTTGTCGTAAACCGCTCGCCATCCAAACCGCCACAACGATGCGCGGTTCCAAATCTCACGCCCGATCTCTTCCGCGGGCGGTTGCCCATGCTTGCGAACGATCGGCATGATTTCTCGCTTGGCAAGCGGAATCAGCCGATCCGATACAATCTCGTCGTTCAATCGTTCGGCCAACGCATCGATCTCGGCTCGGTGGTTTTCGACCGCGACTCGAAACTCTTCTTCGATCACCGGCATCGATCGCTTGATACTCTGCTGGACCAGCGGAACAAACGCCGCCGACAAATCGTCGCCGTGCTGTGACATCGCCGACGCAATGCGTTCTTGGATTCGCGCTCGTTTCTCTGGGGGCAGCATCGTCGTGACGACTTCTTCCAAACTGCCACTGCTACGGTACTGGTACAAATCACATTCATCGATTGGGACTGAGTGTGAATACCACGTCAGCTGAACCTGAGCCCCGGAGCCGGAACCAAGTCCACGATCGCCAAGGTTAGGGGCCTTTGGGGTCGATCCGTCGCCGCTTGCCCTTTCATCCGACTTATCGCTGATTCGTCCGCTGACGTATCCGACTTGTCGCCAAACGCCTGCATCATCCTGGTAAAAGATTGGATCGTTGATTTCGGCTCCCCGAGAGCGATCGGCCACGGTAACTCGCTCCGCCGGGCCCCTCCAAAAACTGATCAGCGACGACGTTTTCGATCGAGGCGCAGGGCTATCGTTTGCATGCGTATCGCGGGAGAGCGAGCTGGATTTCAGTGCGAACGCCGCCCCCAGAATTGCGAGCAGCCAAAAAGCGATTCCGACTTTGCGTTTGATAAATCGGCTCATAAATTGCAACACGAGTAACAAGGGCGGACAAACGCGGCCGTGATCCGATGCGTTTGGCGGTTAAACATCAGAGGCGACTTTGATACGCTAACGGGGCGCCATCCATCGCAAGACGGCAAATATATTGACGCTGATGGCTCGCGGGGAGTATCGGCGATCTCGTGGATGGTGCAATAGAGCAGTTTTTTTGTAACGGATTTGTATCCCGGAGTCAGCCGAGTGGTCGATCAACCCAACGTCGCGAAACACACCTTCAAAGAGGGCGTCACGGAATTCTGGGATTGGTACGAACAGGTCGCTCAGCGTTTTTACGAAACCATCGAAAGCGGCCAGTGCGAATCGCTGACCAATGAAACCGTCGATTTCATGGAAATCCATCTGCCGGCAATGAGCTGGGTGTTCGGTCCCGGCGAAAACGGCGGGCATTCGTTTACGCTTTCCGGCGAAGGGGTGCTGCCCAAGCAGTTGCTGGCCCAGTACTGGCAATCTCGCGCCAAAGAAATTCCCGGCTGGACGTTCTACGGTTCCCGCCAGAGCTGTAGCGTCGATGATTTGAAATCGATGGCGATCGCCGTCACGGATCAGGAGCAAGTTGATTCCGAGACATTCTTAATCCAGACCGACGTCGATGACGAAGAACAACTGATTGACATCGTGGCATGGCACCCGGCGTTGGCGATCGTTCCGCAAGAACACCACTATCAAATTTTGTTCCTGTTGCTCGATGAAGCCCTGGGTGAATTCGGGACTCAGAATTGGCTGGGCGAAATCAAGATCCAACCCATCGACGAAGGAGTCGAAACGCGGCCACTGGTTCAATTGCCGGAGTTCATCGAACAGGTCAACCGCTACCACAAGTGGGAAAAGCTGCCTCCCCTAGAAACGTTTACCTTGTACCGAATCGAAGAACAACGCGAAGGACCACGAGGCGATACGATTGTCGGCACCAGCGTGATCCCCAATGTGATCGGCAAGTACATTCATCATCAGGGCAAGTTGCCCGAAGATCCGTTGGAAGGCACCGGCGCTCGTTTGGCATATCTATCGATCGATGGCGATGTCTTTCCCGAAGGCCAGCAGAGCGATGTTCGTGGCAACATCGAAGACGCCTTGGACGAAGCGTTAGAAAAAGAACAAAGCGGCCGAACGCTTGGCGGCGCCTTTGGCACCGAAATGGCCTACATCGATTTGTTGTTGGTCGACGGCGACAATAGTGCCGACATTGTCCGCCAGACTCTCAAACGCATTCAGCTGGACGGCAAATCCAACCTGCACTACTTCGCGTAGCCGCGACGCAGCACCCCAGCACGATTCCGCGGCATCGGCCCGGTCGCGTTGATTCTGATGCATTCGCAGCAGAGCGCATTCTTGCTTTCGGCCTTGCTTCCGACGACGACCGCAGCAGCTTCCGCGCGGCGGATTTTGCTCTCTGCACGGCTCTTTTTTACTCACTGCGTGGATATTCAGGCTCTCTGTGCGACGTTTTTTTCGATCCCCCCTCTCGACTCCCCCCGCAGAAGGAAAACGTGACCTAGTGTTTTTTTGGTGCACATCCACTACGTCATTTTCCTCCGCAGAAGTCCAATTCGATGGGTTATACCGGTCATACCTCGACGCCGCCTCGATCAATTCGCGTCATCCTTGGCGCCAAGATCGCGCTCGCATGCATGTTCTTTGGCAGCACCATGCTGACCAACCGATACCACAGCGCCCTTTCGATGAAAGACGCGCCGGTCGAAATGGAGTGGCAACAGCTAGCCGACCAAGGTTTGACCGACAATTCGTTCGTTACTCTGACCGACGTGCAGCTGAAGCAAGCGGACGACAATTCGTTTGATCAGTTCATGGACCAATTTGGCGTTGATGCGGACACCGAAGAAATCGAAGCCCAGTTTGCCGCTGCCATGGAAGACATGGACGCAGCGGAAGTCTTTGCGATGTCCATGGCACCGATTCAAGTGATCCCGATCGGCGCGGACCCGAATTCGACTCGTGAATTGATCGCCATTCCTCGCAACGAAGCTTGGATGACGGAAGCCGAGTACCAGCTGGATGAATACGGCACCCTGTCCGGCTACGTCAGTTCGTTTAGCGGCGACGAAATTGCGAAGGCGATGGTCAAACTGTTTGACGTCGAAGACGCAGTCTTAGAAGAACGACTCGCCGGTGCCGAAAAAGTCTACGTCCTGCAACCGATGCGTGAACCGCTAGACAAATCACAAGCGTCAACGAATTTTTGGTTCTGCGGGCTTGGTGTCTCGTTTGGTTTGATCCTCTGTTGCAGCGGCGGACCGTCGGCATTGTGCTGTGTCTTTTTCATGCTGCCTTCGCTGATTAGTCTGCTGGGCTATCCGATGCGATACGGCCGCGGCGGAAACTTTGCCAAACTGGTCTACCTAATCATCGGCGGCGCATTGGCAGGCGTCGGCTATCAATTCCTGATTGCGGAAGGACAGCTTGGACAACCCAACGGTAACCCGTTCATGCACGCGATCGGATTCGTCGCACTGTTCGTTGGTTTTGGAGCCATGCTCAGCGTTCCGACTCAGATTCTTTGTCGCAAACTAGCAGCCAGCGTCGAACCGCCATCGAACCGAAAAGCCAGCAAGCGACTGTCCTACGAAGCCGCTTGTTCACTGACGCCCCCCGAACCCGAAGAAGACGCCGTTACCCCCGCATACATCATGCGGACGCAGACCAACGCAGCCGACGCGCTTCTGGACAGCACCGGCAATTCCGCCGACACACAGTCGACGTCCACACAGTCGACGTCCACGAGTGCTTCGGCAGAGAACGCTGTCGATCCCACCACGTATTTCGACAGCAAGCTGACGGAAGCCGACGCGTATTCGTTGGATGATGAATTGCAATCGATTTCGGATTCGCTGGCTCCGCTTGGCTTTGCCTCGCCGCTCGCGATCCAGTGGAATCATCAAGGACAAACGACGCCAACATTGATTCAACTGGGCTGCGAAAACATGGTCGTCTGCGATGTGGAGATGATCAAAGGCGACGCCTACACGCGTCTGGTGAGTGTCTTGCACGATGGCATTGCCGTCATCACCCTGTCCAAAGGCTATCCGGTCAAACAAGATCAACGACTCGGGACCAGCGGCTACTACAGCGTCGCGGACAGCCATCAGCCGATCGACATGATCGGAATGCACCTGCAAGAAACCGTCAGCAAGGCCGAAAAACGAAACACTTCGGTCGTGCTGATCGACACGTGCGAAGTCCAACACGCTTGTCATTTCGGTCGTCGAGTATTGGCCGAGATCCAATCGCAATACGGCGAGATCGATCAAGAAGTCGCGAGCAAGAATTACGGCCGTTTCAATGTTCCGGCCAAACGCGTTATCGGCGAGCTAACGACCGCGTAACTTCTTTGCCGCGTCGCCGACCAAATACGCGGTGACGCTGGTTCTCGAAATCGCTGTCTCGTTCGGCGATCGTGCGCTCTTGGCCCGTCAATGGTCGTGAACGATCTGCTCCACTTCGCCGCTGGCATCGAAGGACACAACGACGTGGCACCAAGTCGATGCCGAATAGACCCACCGACTCCCCGCTGGGTCGTTCGTGACCGACGAAGGTGGCCCCAGAATGGATTCGACCTCGGCAAAATTCGCGCCCGGCTGCACGCGGTTTAGACGATAGGGCGAAACGCAATGTCCCTCCATCATAAGATACGGCATCGCCAGCACCCCCAGGCTCAACATCACCGCAAATAAAACGCCCCAACCACGGCTATCCCGTTTACTTGCCGTCGCGCCGACAACGCCGACCCAGCAAAACCACGCCACCAACGGACCATAGGGATAGGCGTCCAAGCAAAGCCAAAAACTAGTAGCAGCGACGGTGACCAACACAAAAAGCGAGGTCAACGAAAACTGCTTGGCAATGCTTGGCGAATCATCCAACCGGCAGCGAGCTCCTGAGACATTTGCGGGGCGCTGCAGCGAGTCCGACGCGTAACACTAAGCGGTCGATACCGCCGAGTTACCTTGATTTGCGTCGTTGATTGATCCCGCCGTAGCCCAGACAGTGCTTGACTTCAAAACAGCATCGCCGGTCAGCGTCGCAAATGCAACATCCGCCGCGTCGCGTCCAGTCGCGATCCGAACCAAACCTTTCGTTTCAGCAAGCTTGGTAGGGTCGAACAGGTACCAGTTCCCATCCAAAAACGCTTCCATAAAACCATGGAAATCGGGCGGCTGCAAATCCACCGCGTAGCCCGACACATAGCGAGCAGGAATGCCCAAACCACGGCAAAGCGAAATCGCCAAATGAGCGTAGTCGCGGCAAACACCGGTTCGCTGCAGCAACACATCCGCGGCGGTCGTAGTCGACGTCGTGCTTCCGGGCGTGTAATCCAAGTGAGTATTGACCCAATCGCAGATCGCCTGCACACGCTGAAAGCCCCGCGGTACCTGCCCAAATTCTTCAAAGGCAAAGCGTCCCAGCAGGTCGCTCTCGCAATAGCGACTGGGGTTCAAATAGGTCAGCACGTCAGACGGGACCTGCGCGATGTTTGATTCCTGGACATCCAACTGCATTTCGATATCCGGCGTCAACTCAACCGTCGCGTTGTACTGGATTTTCAGTGTGCACGGATCAACGACGACACGCTGCAATCGATTGCCATCCAAACCAACCACGCAGTCTTCGACGTTCTGCATCGGGTCAAACGTGTACGTCTCTTGCTCAATTCGCTGATGGTTTGTTTGACCGACGGCAATCTTAAAGAGAAACACCGTGGATCGACGGACTTCGTAAATCAGCTCGCTGCCGACATCGATTTTTGTCATTGGGGTAGTTCCGATCGAACGGAGAAAATGAAGTGGTTAGAAAAGTTTGTATGCACCACGGCCGCCGCCGCGAACCGCCAAATCATTGAACCGGGAACAACGATTCGGCCCAATCCATCGGCGTTGCTTTGAGCGCGCTGGCCATGCTCTGCGACCACCATTCCAGCGCCGAGTGCAACTCTTGCTCGGTGAAGCGTCGAAAAATCGGCTCACTGCTTGCCGCCGTCATCACAGCAACGTCCACCGGGCAGTCAACATCCGTCACACTCGATCGGGTTGCGTCAAAGGCCAGCAGTGCCAGCGTCAGAGCTTCCTTCAAGGGCGTTTCATAAGTCAACAACCGATCCAACACGGGTTTGCCGTACGGTGTTCGGCCAATGATAAAGTAAGGCAGATCGACCGCAGCCTCGACCCAATTTCCTTCCGGGTAAACATAGAAAAGCTGTGGTTCGGCATCGTCGGGCAGCCGTCCGCCAATGATTGCGTGAAGATTGAACGCGTGGCCCGTCGCCGCCAGCGATGGGCCGTCTTCCGTCTTCACACGCCGGAGCTCTTCCCCAAACAAGTTGGCGACCTGATACAACCGCGAAACGGGCTGCTCGATCTGACGAAGCGTTTCGTCCAAATAGATGACCGTCTTATCGCGAACGGATCTGAGTCCACTGGTCATCGTAAAGACGACGTCGCCAGCATGCTGCAGTCCCGCCAACTTTTGCTTGTTGGACTGCTCGCTGCCCTTCACGATCCGCGTGTCAGCCAGGGCAACGATCCCTTCGCGAACTTTGATCCCAATACAGAATGTCATTAATGTCGTCGCAAAAGAGATGAGTGCTGCTGCAAGTCAAAATGGTGAAGCTGTGCGGCTGAAACCAAAGTACGGGCAGGAGCGGTAGTTTGTGAATTGAACGATTCGTACAAAGTCCAGCAAATCACGTGCCGAAGTAGGGCAGGCACCAGAAGGATTTCGAACAGGTTCGCTGCAGCGCAGGCTAAGTCTTTTTCTAAGCCGGGGTCAACTGTTAGCGGAAAGACGCGAGCCGTCCGGTACGCCAAAAACCGGATGGCGTGCGACCTGCCGCTAAGAAATACAATCTTCCAAAAGCGCGGCAACCGACCAAACTGGAGCAGCACCCATCAATCCGTACACCACCGCCTGCCGCCGTATCGACGAAGACGACCTAGCCGGCAATTGGTTCGTTGAAGTAATAGCACAAACCATCGGGCGCAACGACAAAGAAGACATTGAACTTCTTGCCATCGCGTTCGTCGATGCGAGTGTTACCGATATCAATACCGTTTGATTTCAATTGCGTTTTGATACCGTCCAGATCGTTGACGCGGATCGCGGCACCTTCTTGGGCCGGGTCGCCACCATTGACTGCGAAACCGATTTGAACGTGATCTCGCTCCAAGATGACGGATGGATTAGGCGACTTGCGACGTTCGACTTCGATCATCCCGAAGTGCTTGCAGTACCAGGCCGCAGCGGCATCTAGGTCCGTGACGGGCAACGCGAGCACGTCGTCTTTGTACGGAGACGCTGATTGAAACGTTGGTCGATCATTCATCGTAGATTCTGCCATTCGAGCGGCCTCGCGGAACAAATTGGAGTTGGACGTCTTCCTTCAAACGGCTTGCTGGCGACTATGCGAGCGCGGCTTTCATGTTTTCCATGCTTTGTGTCACCAGCGTTTCGACGCCGGGATCGTAATCAAACACTTCAACGCTGACCCAGCCGTCGTAGGCGATGTCCTGCAGTGCCTTGAAGATTGGTGCAAAGTCGACGTCTCCCATTCCAGGTCCCTGGCGATTGGGATCGTTGGCGTGGAAGTGCAACATCGCGTCGGCATTGTCGCGAATCAACTGATCGATCGGTGTCGATTCAGTGCTCATCGCTTTGACATCCAAGTGCAACTGAATAGTTGGGCTGTCGATCATCGCTTGCAGCTGTCGCGCCTCGGCAGCCGTATTTAGAAAATTGCCTTCTTGCGGTCCGAGCGGCTCCAGTGCGATCTGAACGCCGCATTCTTCCAACACCGGCACGATAGCCTGAAGAGTCTCGGCGGCGTTTTGCATCGCGCTGTCCATGCTTTGACCGCTTGGCAGATTCCGCTGCTGAGGCGATCCCAACACCATGACTTTCCCTTCCAAATCGCGGCACAACTTGGCCAGTTCACCCAAGTACTGGGATGTTTTTGTACGCACGGCACTGTCGTCGGTCGTTAGGTGCAGGCCTTCGGTTTTGGCCAGCAACCAATGCAATCCGATCACCTCGAATCCTGCCTCCAACACGGTGTCGCGATATCGCTTTCGATCCTCCGCCGAGTAGCTAAAAATATCGTCGGTCAGCATAAACGGAGCCACTTCCCAGCCCGTGTATCCAGCGTTCTTGGCGTATTCGAGCGATTTGTCCAAAGGCCAGTCGCCGAAGGTTTCGTTGCAGATGCCAAATTTCATATCGTTGGAACTCAAGCAGTGGTGGGACGTTAGCGAAAGTGAGAGTGGAAGCCGGATTGTAGCCCGGCGAACGTCAGGTTTGCAGCGGGGAGACGGATGTGATGAATCGAGAACCAAGATGCAGTGTTCCAAAAGCAAATCCGTTCGCACAGAGACAGCCATTTCGTCGGTCGTTGTTGCCGTACACTGTCGGTTTCGCAAACAGTCTCTCCCTGGCCCATTTGCGGCCGATTCCCCTTCGCGGTGGTACACAAGATGCAAAACCTGGCTCGAAGTCTTTCCGTCACGTTCCTGTTCGGCTCGCTCTTTTGCATCAGTGCAATCCGTGCTGCGGATTGGCCGCGATTCTTGGGCGACGCTGGCAACGGCGTGTCGTCGGAAACGAATCTTCTGGATCAACTGGGCACCGATTCGCCGGCCGTCCGCTGGCAAGTCGCCGGTGGAATTGGAATGTCGGCGGTCGTGGTTGCCGACCAGTCAGCGATCACCATGTGGAACGACGCCGGCGAGCAAAAACTTGTTGCCTTGAACAAGGACACTGGCAAGACCCTTTGGACGACAGCATTGGCCCCCGCCTACAAGAACGGGCAAGGCGACGGGCCGCGTGCAACGCCGACGATCGCCGACGGTCGAATCTATGCATTCACCAGCGACGGAATGCTGGCCGCGGTCGATTTTGCAACCGGCCACATCGTTTGGAAAGTCGACTCGATGAAACTGACAGGTGCCAAACCCGCGGAGTACGGCCTGTCATCGTCGCCGCTGGTGACCGAGACATTTGTTATCGTGCATGTGGGATCACCCCAAGCAGCCGTGGCAGCCTTTCAAAAATCCACGGGGGAACTGGCGTGGACGGCTGGCAGCGGTCCGGCCGGGTATTCGTCGCCGACTTTGCTCCAAGTTGCCGGCGAGACGCAAGTGGTCAGCTTTGTGGGTTCGGGCGTCATCGCAATGACCCCAACTGAAGGCAAAGAACTTTGGAGCTACGATTTTGAAACACCGTACGACTGCAATACCGCATCGCCGATTTCACTTAGCACCGGCTCGGGCGACACCAGCGGAGTGTTCATCTCCGCGGGCGAAAACCACGGCTGCGTGTTGCTGAACATTTCAAAACGCGACGACGACTTCACCGTGACCGAGCAATGGGCTTCGGTCGACACCAAGAGCGTGATGCGAAACGAATGGCAAACGTCGGTCATCGTCGGCAATCACTTGTACGGTTTTAATAATGTCGGCAGCGCGGGACCGACGACGCATCTGGCCTGCATCAACGTCCACTCCGGTGAAGTCGTTTGGCAAAAAACACGTTTCGGCAAAGGAAACGTTGTCTTGGCTGACGGCAAACTTTGGATCACCACGATGGCCGGCGAATTGGTCCTGGTCAAAGCTGACCCAGCCAAGTTCCAAGAGCTTGGCCGAATCAAACTGTTTGGCAAAACACGGCAATCGCTCTCGATCGCCGACGGTCGCGGCTACATCCGCGACGATGCCGAAGTGGTTTGCTTGGAACTGCGACGGCCGAAGTAAATCAAGCTTCGCCACAGTCCCATAGCCACAGTCCCATTGCCACAGTCCCATCGCCGCAATCGCATCGCGACGTTGACCATCGCGACATGGACCATCGCGACATGGACCATTTCGGGCGATCAGAATCAAACCGATCTAGTTTCCGAACGGATCGGCATCACCGCCGCCGCCAAATGGATCGGCATCGCCACCACCGCCAAACGGATCCGCGCCACCGGCGTTGGCCGGCACAGGCGGTGCGTCCATCGCATCGCCGCCGAATGGGTCCGCACCGTTTCCGGGCTCCATTCCGGCACCGGGGCCCATGCCGCCTCCCATCATCATCATTTGCGAAACGGCTCCACCGATCGCTTTCTCGAAACCAGCGGGTCGCGGCAGAATGATGTTCACGTCATTGCCTTCGACTTTGGTCGCCAGTGCCGCCAGCAGTTCGCCGCCGGGGCCTTGTGCGTCCGGCCCCGCCATCGGCAATGATTGTTGTCCAAAACCTTTGGCCATCGCCAACAGTCCGCCCAACGTCGCGTTGATCTGTCCCGTCGCCGATTCATCACGTCCGGTCGCGGTCAGCCACAGCAGGTCGTTGCTGGAAAAGTCCAACCCAATTCGCAGCGCGGCCATGTTGTTGACCATCGACAGAGCCGGCTGAGCCATCGGTGGCACGTTGCCTTCGGCCATCTTCAGGCCTTCGTCAATCAAATGCCGCGAGCCGTCCAAATCGGCTGCAACGCGGATCGCTGCTTTGGGCATTTTTATCCACGCCTGAGTCAAGTTGTTGCTGAACACATTTCGATCGGGCAGCGTCATGTAGGTGTCCGTTGCGATCTCGATCACATCGGACGACAATCGGTGAAACAGAATGTTCTTGGGAGTGCCTTCTTTGACCGGCGGACGATGGTACTCCTTGCCTCCTACAGATACCGCTTCGCAATCCTTGCTCATCTCAGCAAAGGCAGTGTCGGTCGCGGCAGGTCCTTTGAATTGCAACCTTGCAAAGAAATTAAAATCCAACTGCTCAGCACCGTCGCTGAGTCCTTGGATCGATGCCAAATTAGGCGGCGCGCTGATCGCGCCCATCACGCGGTAAAGTTCGTCGGGTTTGATGGCGTCATCGGGTGCCCCCGCGGCAGGTCCCAATGCTTTGCTGGGATCATCCATGCCGGTCGCTTTGGCCAAGTCGCTGGTGGCGAGTCGATCAAAGTAGATGTCAAACGCGAGCACCGCTTTTTGGTTCTCCGCGATTTGCGCAAAGGAATTATCCGAAGCGACCATCACGCACGCGAGCGCCGCGATGGCAGAGAAGCAGGCAACTTGTTTTCGCATCATCGTGACCCTCAGGTGGAATTGAATTGGTGGAGCAGTTACCGATGTGCACATGACATCGAAGCGAAAGAAGCGGCGGGCGGAATTTTCGTCCGCCACATCGACTGGTGCAATTCACTCACGCCGTGGCAAATGCCAACGAAGCAATTCGCCGCTAGCTGGGTGACGATTTTTGCCTCCCCAACATTAGGCGGAAAACTACCCCAGCGGGGGCGCTCAATCCCACTGGATTCTTTCGCTGCCCAAGATTGTACTTGGCCGCGGACCGCGCAGGGGGGATTCGCAACAACCCCATAAAAGCTGGTAATGATGCGTGATTCGCAGCAACCAGCGTGCAAAAGAAAAAGCAACCAGCCAGATCAACCGGCAAGTGCGACGTGCGAGATCGATTTGCAAAGCAGGCGTCGAACCCGATGCAACTGAACGCCGTTCGTCGGCGCTATTACGCGCTATCGGATTTGATTTGGTTGACCACCGTGCGGATACCGGGCACCATTCGTGCAACGACGCCGCACGTGGTGGCATCATCGCGAGTGCGTGCGCGTCCGGTCAACGTGATTTTTCCGTCATCCGCCGTGCAAGTAAAATCGTCAGGAAAGTCTTCGCCCAAGACGCGTCTGATCGATGATTCAATGCGATCACAGATCGATTCGGTCATAGTACATTTTTCTAGGTGGGGGATGGGGACGCCTAAGCGTACTGATTGGGTGGGGTGGCCGAAGCTAAACAGCGACCGAAGTCTAGCAACAACCAACTCCCGAGCCTAACGCGCATCGCACGTCATTGCGCAATTTCATCTCGCGTTCACGTGTACGTTTTTCGTCTACGTGAACGCATATCAACGTTCATGATTCGCGACTGAGAAAGTCGTTGGAAAGTTACGAACACCAAACAAAGTTTTGGCTTTCGAAACAATAGCGTGATTAGCAGAATGCAACGACCTATCTGCATTCGTCCACCACGCTGATGACTGAACATCGCACGGTGACCTTTTCTGCAAAGGTCAGCGCCAAGTTGTGACTTACAACAGTTGCCACAAGTAGCGAAACAACACTACCAGTAACCATACAACAAAACTAACTATCAGCAATATCGTCGCGACAACACAGAGGACAATCGGCCAAACGCTCCCCTGATGTTTGTCCTGTTCGTAATACTCGCGCATCAAAATCAGATTGCGCGAGTTGGCTTTGTAAAACAAGTCGAACAGATTCCCCAGAATTGGAACGGTGCCAACAACAGCGTCCAGTACGACATTAATCAGCATCCGCGCAACTAGACGTGGGCTGGCACCATTCTTTGCCATCGTCGCTACCAGCACTCCGGACACACCCAGGCTAGTGACGTCCCCCACTCCAGGAATGATTCCTAAAAGAAAATCGATGCCGAAGCGTGTTTGAGTTCCCGGGATTCGAAACTTGGTATCCAGAAGCCGCGTCACACCATCGACCCAGCGCATTTCTCGCGACTCTTCACGCTGCTGAGCCGTCAAAATTAGCTGATCGTCGTTGTCACTACTCATGCTGACTCTCAAAGGACATCGGGGGAAGAACGCATTCCGCGGATGATGGCAAAGCCCCTAATACAATAAAGCCAAGTGAACCCTTCGGGCAGATCCCTACCGGACCGAGTCCGCGGAATCGCTGTCGCAAATCTGCGGTACTCGGGAACCGATCTGTCAGACCGTGACCGTTGGGGGAGCCCTCTCCGGAAGATCGGATCGACGCGGTTCGATTGGATACATGGAAAGAAGCCGACCTGAAATTCGATCGACCGTGACGCAATTCGACCGCGTTACGGAAACGGCAAGCCACCGTTCCCCTGCTTTTCTGCGGTGTCGATCGTCGTCGCCAATCAAATTGCAGAACAAACTGCAGATACCAGTGGGCTGACCTGCGGGCTTGCGTCGCAATTCGGTGCATGCCCGCCGCCGGGGTTCGCCTTTCCGCAGGCCTCGCCATCAATTGGCGATCTCTGTATTCTTCCGCCATGCATCTACTGCTCCCCCTGCTAGCGAGTGTCCTACTGATCTGCGGATTGATTTTGATCAAACGCGCCGGGGATCTTTACAGCGACAATTCCTGCTTCAAAACAGCCAGCGAAGGATCAGCCGGTTCGGTTCGAACGATCGGGTCCATCACACCGATGTTTTTGACCAACACGATGTCGGCCGTCGTGTTTTCTTGCTTGTGGGTGCTTGGCGGCGACGGCCAACCCGCCCACATGCTTTGGCAACCAGCGATCATCGCTGCGTTGTTTACATCCGGACTGGTCAGCACTTATCTGGCGATTGGCCACGGCGATGTTTCGATCGCCACCCCCGTGCTAGGCGTCAAGGTCTTGTTGGTCGCAGTCATGTTGACACTTTTCTTTGGTCATCAGCTTCCCGGCACCGTTTGGATCGCTGCGATCTTGGCGATGATCGGCATCGGAGTCATTCAGTGGACAGGTCGCATCGAAGCCAAACGGGTTGTGTTGACGATTACGTTTGCGTTGATGGCTGCGATTTCGTTTGCGACGTTCGACGTGCTGGTGCAGCACTGGGCCGGCGCGTGGGGAGCTGGTCGATTTCTTCCGATCGTCTACTGGATTGTCGGTGGGCTTTCGTGCGTCTTGATCCCCTGGGTCAAATTTGACGTGATCCGCGATCCCCGCGTGGGCCGACTGCTGTTGTTGGGGTCGCTGCTGGTGGCACTGCAAGCTTGCTGCATCACGGTCGCGGTGGCGGTCTTTGCCGACGCAGCCAAGATCAATGTCGTCTATACCCTGCGAGGACTCTGGGGCGTGCTGCTGGCCTGGGCCGCAGCCAAGATCTGGGGTGGATCCGAAGCCCACTTGAGCCAACAAGTGATGGTTACCCGCGTGGCCGGCGCCGCGTTGCTGACGGCCGCTGTGGTACTTGTGATCTTGTCGACGAAGTAAAATCCCATGTTAGATCACTGACCGAAAGTGACACGGCGGTGGTTGCCAAGGACACATGTCCGCCTTGCTATCGGCCTTCGCAGACAGCGGATTTTGATCGTTCTGGTTGGCTGACGTTCTGGTTGGCTGACGTCGCTAGGAACCGTTTGGATCGACAGCCCGTGCCAACGCACTGTGGCAAGTTCGATTGGCGACTGATTAGCGGTTAGTAGACGCGGCCCGAATTGGTACGCTATTTTGCACCTGGCTGACCGTGTATTTTTGTTCGAGCGCCCGACTCTGTTCCTCCCTCCGGCTGACTATTTCGTTTGACTAAAAAAGACGCTAGCAACGACACACCGGCTGAGCTTGGTTTTGATCACGCGGCTGCCAAAGTGCGTACGTTTCCGACAACGCCAGGCATCTATTTGATGAAAGACGCCGCAGGTGTCGTCATCTATGTCGGCAAGGCCAAGAATCTGCGAAGTCGCGCGGGCAGCTATTTTTTGAAGGCCGCTGCCGAGGACGCTCGTACTTCGCCGTGGATTGGCGAGATCGCTGACATCGATTTCATGGACTGCGAAAGTGAAGTCGATGCGTTGCTGATGGAGTCGCGGCTGATCAAAGACATCCAGCCAAAACACAACAAGGACTTGAAGGACGACAAGTCGTTTCCGTACTTGATGATTACCACGCGAGACGAATTTCCGCGGGTGGAAGTGACCCGTGAGCCGCGATCATCGGGCGTCAAACTGTACGGTCCGTTTCCCAGTGCCGGTGCTCTGCGTGGTGCGATCCAAGTCCTGCAGCGGATTTTCAAATTTCGCACCTGCACGTTGGACATCAGCGAATCCGACGAACGCTGGAATTGGTTTCGCCCCTGCCTGCTAGCCAGCATCAATCAATGCACGGCTCCGTGCAATCTACGCATTGGAAAAGAAGAATACCGCCGCGATATCAAACGGCTGCAAACCTTCATGGAAGGCGGCAAAAAGAAACTGCTCAAGGAGATGAAGAACGAGATGCTTGACGCCAGCAAGGGCCTCGATTTTGAACGAGCCGCTGTGTTGCGTGACGAGATCAAAATGCTCGAACGCTTGGAGGATCGTGGCGAACTGGACACACACGCTCAACCAGAAGTGTTCTATATCGATCCAAAGAAGGGGCTGACGGGGCTGCGCAAGGTCTTGGAACTGAAAGAAACGCCGCGAGTGATCGAAGGCGTCGACATCGCGCACTTGGGCGGCGGCGAAACCGTTGCCAGCTTGGTCCAGTTCATCGACGGCCTGCCGTTCAAACCGGGTTACCGGCGATATCGAATCAAAGACGTCAAAGGGATCGATGACTATCGCAGCATCTACGAAGTCGTGTCACGTCGTTTTCGTCGCTTGAGTGACGAGGGCGATTCGTTTCCGGACATTCTGTTAATCGACGGCGGCAAAGGCCAACTCAACGCCGCCCTGGCTGCCTTTCGCGACCAAGACATCACGCCGCCCACTTTGATCTCGCTGGCCAAACGCGACGAAGAAATCTTTCGGCCCGGCATCTCCGAACCACTTCGATTAAGCAAGAACGCGTTCGCTCTCCGTTTGCTTCAGTATGTCCGCGACGAATCGCACCGATTCGCTCAGCACTACCACCACATCCTTCGCAACAAATCAACGCTCGAGCGTTAAACCAAACGCCGAAGTTAGAAACGCCAGATGACTTGGCTGATGATTTCGTCGCGCGAAACAACTTCATCGCGATTGTTGTCCAGCGACGAAAACAAATTCATTCGCACTGAATCAGGCAATTCGTGCTTGGCAATGTATCCGTCCCCATTCTTGTCAAATCGCTGCATGTAATCATCCGCGAACTTTTTGGCTTGTTTCATTCCCGCTTCGCGACGAGCCGCCAAACGATCTTCGATTGCCTGCTGCTCGCTGGATTCTTTGGCACTAGGCGTTGTCTTGCCGGGCGAGTTTTTCACACGCGGATCTTTCACACGCGGTTTGGCGACGGCGGCGAACACGACGGCCATTTCTTGCCATGTCTGATCGCCCCACGTCACATACTCCGTCGGAGCGGGGTTGGTCGGGTTGCCTGCTGAATTGTCAAACACGGCCGTAAACTTCAGCCTGTCGACTCCATCGAGCGGGAGCGGTTGGGCGAGTTCATAGTTGTGCTGCCAGTTGAAGTCGTACGTGGGGACTTCCAGCAAAGTCGTCGCCTCCCCATCGACCTGCTGGCTCATCCGAAACGATTTGCCTCGCAAATGCATGTGCGGCATGATCGACAACAACCGAGCGTCTTTGGGAAAACCCGACAGCACTCCGTTGACTTCGTGGCTGGCGTCACCCGGTGGAATTTCAAAGTCTTGCTCAATCGCGCCCATCGCAAACACTTCGTGAGTCACATCGCTTTCGTCGGCAAACAACAAACCGATCCGGCTACGGTCTTCCGTCTGCGCCCCTGTCGGCGTGTAGTGCATCTGAAACACGATCCGCGATCCCGCCGGAACTCGGCGCGCATAACCGTCGGGCAACGGCGAAACGATCTGGCCAGGCACGTAGGCACCTAACATGCCATAAGACTGGATCGACTGTCCGTCGGGCGGTCGAATGAACGCGATCACGTGATGCACCACCGATCGATTTCCTGGCACGATCTGAGTACTGGTGACCCATTTGTCTTCGGTAAACTTGGGGTCGACGATAAAGTACTGATACTCCACCGTGCCTTCGGCTGGTACTTGAAACGGTTGCTTGCTAACCGAAAAAACCGCATCGGGCTCGCGTTCCAGACGCCAGCCCGTTGTGTAGGCGATCGGTTCGGGAAGATCACTGGCTTGGCCATACGGCATCCCACCGGCAACCCACTCGGCAAGCAACTCTTTGTCACGGTCGCTCATTTTTCGAGCGTTGGCGATCTTGGCATGGTCGTCGCTAGCATGCCACGGCGGCATTCGTTTTTGGTCGATGACCTCCAACATCATTTCGCTCCAGCCGACAATCTCGTTGTAATCGGTCAACGCAAACGGACCGATCTCGCCGTCGCGGTGACATTCCACACAGTGTCGCCGCAATACTCGCGAGACGTCTTTGCAATAAGTCACTTCGCACTCCGCGTCGATCTCACGTCCCGGCATGGCAATCAAGCAGCCCACCGCTTCGGTCGCCGAAACCGCAACCGTTTCGCCGGCGATCAATTGTTCGATCGCGTCACGAAGATCTTGTTTGGAAGGTGCACTACGCGCGATGCCAGGCTGGTATTGATCATCGATTCGGCCGCGGTAACGAATCAAGCCAGCGCGATCAATCACGATGACTTCCGGCGTCCGGGTAGCGCCCGCCGATTGAGCCACGGAACGATCAAAGTCTTTGGCCAACGGAAACGTCAGGCCCGCGGTGCGACCAAATTGGGCCCACTGTTCCAGCGAATCTTGCACATTGCTGTTGATGCCGATGAAACGGACGCCGTCGTCGTGATACCGCACAGAGAGTCGCTGAAGTCGTGGTCCGTAGAGTTTCGCCAGTGGACACTCTGTCCCCAGAAAACACAGCACATGAAAACGTACGTCGGCGTCGGTCGACAAAGCAACCGTGGATTCGTCGGTGCCAGGCAACGAAAACGGCGGTACCCGATCAGCCGCATTGCCAAAGGAACCCGCCGACAGCAGAGCGAAAACGATTACAGGGAACAGGTATCGCATGAGGGTTTTCAATTGGACGTGATGTTTCCGTACAGAACAAGTTTCACTCAGCATTCAGATTCGGCCAAGCTCGTTTTACCAGTCCTTGCACATGTCCGTGGAGATTTGGCCGGCCAAATCGTTGACACTGCCTTTGCCGTCGGGATGCAGCCGTGTGCTTAGAAAAATAAACACCAGTTCTTTAGCAGGATCGATCCACATCACCGTTCCCGTAAAACCACCGTGTCCAAACGCAGCCGGCGAGAGCGACTTGCCGCGATTTCGGGAATACGGGGATTGGTTGTCCCAGCCGTACGTCCGCGTACCGCGTTTGATGTCGCGCGGCTTGGTCATCAAATCAAACGTGGCAGCCGTGAAGAGCTGCTGGGGCGAATCGCCGGTTGCGTCCGCCAATTTGCCTTTTCGCAGCATGGCCTGTCCGTAGCGAACCAAGTCGGCCGCGGTCGAAAACACACCGGCGTGACCGGCGACACCGTCCATCAGGAAAGCGCGAGGGTCATGCACGACGCCTTTCATTGGCTTGCCGTCGCGTGTCTCGGTGGTGGCCGCTCGCTCGCAAAGCTTGGCCGGTGGGTTGTACATCGTCTCTGTCATTCCCAGCGGCCCAAATACTCGCTCGGCCGCAAAGGCATCCAGACGCCTGCCACTGATTTTTTGCACCAGTTTTCCCAACACGATAAAACCCACGTCGGTGTACGCGAATTTCTCGCCCGGCGCCGAACGCAATTTCAAATTGCAAATGCGATCCCAGGCTTCGTCGATTCCGTGCTGGTAGTCCCCCAAGGCGTTGTCGGGAATCAAGCCGGCCGTGTGCACAAGCAACTGATCAACTGTGATTTCGTCTTTGCCATGTTGACCAAATTCGGGCAAGTACGTCGCGACTTTCTCGTTGACATCGATTTTGCCTTCGTCGACCAAGACCATCACCGACGTTGCCGTGCCGACTGGTTTGCTGATCGACGCAAGATCGAACACCGTGTCTAGTGTCATGGGTTCGACGGTCGGTTGGACTTGGCGGTCACCAAACGCGGACGCATAAAGCACTTTGTCCGCATTGGCCAATACGACTACCGCACCGGGCGTCTGTCCGTCAGCGATTGCCGCCGAAACCAAAGGCGTCACCGTGGCGAATCGCGGGTCACTACTGTCAGTGGGAACCAAACCGGGGGCCGGTTGATCGGGCAGCGAGCTTTCTTGTGCAATCGTTTCGCTGGCGAACATGCACAACGAGACAGACAAGAGTGTCGACAGAAAAAAAGTTGCCTTCATCGGAATGTCGCTATTGGTTAGTGTCATTTGAAATCGTAAACCCCATCACCTTTTTTTCTCCGACCGTTGCGACGGGACGCAGATGCAACGGACCTCCCCCTAGTTTACTCAGATCGATTTCGACAGCACCACTGGCACCGTCAAGCGAAGCGACAATGGCGCTCTGATGCATCACTTCGATTTTGTCCGCACCGGCGCAGTCCAACTGAACCGTAAGCGTCTTGGATTTGCTGCCATCATCCGCCGGACTCTTGTCCGATCGATCCAGTTCCTTACGCCCCACCAACACCACAGCTTGCGGCGTCGGCAGCGGGCCCGCCAATTCGATCTGTTTGTAAAACGTGAGTTTGGGTTCCGAATCTGCGAAACCGACCAAGACGCTGCGAACATCCACGACTCCCGACAGACCGCCATTGATGTTCATGTCCACCGACTTGACCGCTGGTACCGCTTTGACCAAACGGCCTTCGATATAGATCTCGTAGGACGCCACGGGGGACGGTTTGCGATGCGGCGACGCCGGCTGATAGGGAGCCCCCGTTTTGGGTTCAGCGCTGGGTTGCCGAGTGAACCGTACTTTCGTGCCATCGGATTCATCCAACGTAATCTGCACCGTCTCGGCTGGCGGATTGGCAAACGGTTGGCAAGCAGGATCGCCCGCAATCAACAATTGATAGGGCGATTCAACCGACAAGTAATACGATTCGATCGCCGTCAGGCCCGACGCGTAGTAGCCGTGCATCATGGCTCGCGGGAATTTTGGCTGCAACGAATACGGTTCCGTGACCGAACCGCTACTGATCGCCGCGCCCCCGGCCAAGTACTCTGTCAACTTTGTCTGACTACTGTTGCGAAAGTCGCCGCCGAGACTGGTTAGTGATTCAGCGATGGCACCGGGTTGAAGTTTCCATTTCGTGTTTTTGAAATTCACCGTGGCCGCCCCGACGAACAAGCCAGCAACGTCGCCCGGCTTGGTCGGAAAACTGGATCGATACACATCGCTGTCGAATCCGGCCAACTGCAAATACAACAGCGCGTCGCCGACGCCGGGGAACCGTGTCGTCGCACGCACATCGGTTCCTGTGCCAAAACGGAATTGCCCATCGGGAAAGGTTCGGTCCGCCGCGACGGCTCGCTGCAAAATCGTCACGGCTTGGCTAAGTGTATTGCCGCGTGGATGCACGATGGCCAGCGAACACGAAAGCATAAACGGCATTCCGCCTTGCTTGATCGGGACAGGATAACCGCAATCCGTCCATCCTTTGATTGCGGAGAACGCCATCGGTCCTTGAACGTGCGTCGGGTGATCCGAAAGAGCTGGCAGCACACGTTTCAGATCCGCGTCGGACAGCAGAGGATTCAGCGCCGGGTCTTCTCTGAAAAACTCCGCCGACCACCACCCCGCTTTGATCGCGGCTTTGATCATCCGCGTCGCCGGCTCGGTTTGCCCAGCCGCTGCGTAACCACGAGCGGACAGCACCGCCAAAGGCGCCAAAGTAGGATGCTGGACAAACAGCTGCTCGAATTGCTTGGCTGCGTCGGCGGGCTGATCACCATCGATCCCTGCTTTGGCTGTGTCGAACGTTTCTTTGTGTTCGGTTTTGAACGGATTGTTAAACGAACGCTCAAATGGCCCGCGAGCGTAGATGTTGGACGCAAAGCTCAAGTAGCTTTCGCTATCCGCTAGCAAATACTTGTAGAAGTACGTCGCTCCGGTGATCGATGCCAGCCGCCCGATCAGTTTCTTGGCTTGAGCGTTGGGCAGACGCTGGAAGTGTTCGCGGATATCAACGCTGGTTGGGAAATCGGCCGAGTAAGCGATGCAGCGAGTCTGTGCGACGAGCCCGCGTTTTTCTATGGTTTGCAGGACGGGTTTTAGGATCACCGTTTTGAAATCTTCCAACCCGATCGACAAGGTGCCCGGAATGTCCGAAAGAAAGATCACGTTGTTGGGCGGGATCTTGCGAAGTGCCACGTAGTGGTTGGCAACGGTGCGTGAATCGAGCGAATCAGCGTTGACGACGACCATGATGTTTTCGCCGGTGATGCCAGCGACGGCGTCGGACATCGGCAAACAGGCCCCTGCCAGAGAAGCCAGAGCGAAATTCATCCAAGCAAAACAAACCCGAGCCGATTGAATCCACTGACAACGGGACCGCTGAGAATGGGTCCATTCAAAACGGCCCCCGCGTGATACGGAGGAAAGATTCCGACGGAGCGATAGGTCGTTGGCAATCATTTAGCGAATCCGTCCAGTGGTGGGTGGCTCGTCGTCCAAGACAAAAGGGAGCCGGGTACCACTTCAAAGAAAATAAAAATACAGTAGTGCTCTAACACGATCAGCTAGCCTCGGCGTCTGATCATGCGATTGCAAGTGACGTCACACGACCGTGACATCACCGATTGCCTGATTGGGGTAGGAGCAGCGATTGGTTTATCTTAACAAATTTGCATCTCCCGGAGGTCCACGCTGAGCGACGAGCCGACAACCCGATTGATTGATCCTACGTTCCTGTTTCGTTTTGAAGTGACGCTGCGCAAGCATGCTTTGAAATGGACCGCGAAGGGACTGGACCTACCTCCCAAGTGCAAACTGCCATCGTTTGGTGCGTTGGGCGACCGGCCTGTGTTTGCCGATGTCCGTATGGCGTGGCATACCGCTGGAATCGGAATCAATGTGACCGTCAACGGTAAACGGCAAGTTCCGTGGTGCCGCGAAACACGTTTGGACGAAAGCGACGGGTTCCACGTTTGGATCGATACTCGTTGTAGTCCCGGCATCCACCGCGCGACTCAGTACTGCCATCGATTTTTGTGGATGCCAGCGGGTGGCGGTCCGCAACGCGAACGCCCGGTCGCGGCGCTGGTCCCGATCAATCGGTCGCGTGGAAATCCCAAAGCCGTCTCGGCCAAAGATCTGTCGATCGCGGCCTTCCCCCGACACGACGGCTACCAACTCTCCGGCTTGATCCCGGCTTCGGCGCTGACTGGTTTTGATCCCAAAGATCAACCGCGCATTTCGCTTTACTACGCCGTGATCGATCGCGAACTGGGTTGGCAGACGCTGACGCTGGGCCCTGAGTATCCGGTGGCAGAGGACCCAAGTCTCTGGGGCGAAGCGGCGCTGGGCAAATAGCTGGGGGCAACTAGCTGGCGACGTGACAGCAAGACGCGGTGACTGTGAGCGAGGTCCGTGGACGCAGCGAAGAGTTGACCGAATTGTTGATGGCTAGATCCTGCGCGAAAAGATGAAGGTAAACCCTCACACAAAATGCCTAATCGGCGTCAAACTTTGCCCAAACGCGTCCTACTCTTCTATTGAGTAGCGAGTGGGGTCGCTGCCGAGTTCACAACACAAGCAACCACCGAATTTGGTTGCGGGGCAAGACAAAATGAGACGTTGCATTTACCTAGTCGAAGCGGGGCACATCACGGCTGATCAAGCCATGCATGCGATTCGACATCAGCTGGCAATGCGACGTCCCATCGGACAGCTTGCAGTTGAACAGAACATGATGACCATGAACGAGGTCTTTGATGTTCTCTCTAGTCAACTGGATTGCGATCAACCCTTCGGGCAACTTGCCATCGAAATGGGGCACCTGACGCACGAGGACCTGGGCCTGCTGATTTTGAAGCAGCTCGATGGCGTCCCAAGCTTGGAAGACATCTTGATCCAAAATGGCGCCGTCACCGCGAAAATTGTGATGGAAGCCGAAAGTCGATACGAAGCGCTGCCGGGCATGGTTCGCAGTCGCGAAGGCGCCGTGCAGCTCGATTAAAAAGTTCTACCGAACGTAGAAAGACACCAGAAAAGAAAAACACTAAGAAAAACGTCCGTGCAGCATCCACGCCACCACGGTACGAACACAACTGGGATGCGGCGCCGCTGATCGACGCGCATCAGCAGTGGCAATCGTTTTTCCAAGTCGACGATAGATCCACCACCAGCCGCCTGAATCCATTTCGACGCGGTAATAGTCACGACGAATCGACGGACCGTTCCACCAACCGGTTTCGATTCGCTCGGGACCCCAAAAACGAACCACACGATGCAACCGGCCACCCAGGTGGAAACCGGCGGGAAGCGAAGAAACAGAAGAGACACCGACGGCCGTCAAAGGCATCGGACTGTCCAAAAGAGTCAGCGGACGGCGCAAGGCATCGGACCGCATCGGATGAATCAAAGAAACAGAGTGTCCACGAAAGTGGCGAGACGCTTGCTTCGAAGGAGACGTATTTTTAGAAGTGGATTTGCCAGTCGATTTGCGTTTACGTTTTGCCTGGCCTGTCAGTGGTGCCAGACGAAAGGCTTTTTCTGGCAAAGGATTCTCGGTCGGCAAAACCTGCTGAACCGCATCACGACCTAAACGACCACTGAGTGAATTGATCAAACGCGGTAGCGATGAACCACCCGCTGCGGATGGTGATCCGACACCGTTACCTAAACGAAATAAAGAGTCTGATTGGAACAACGACGGCTGAGCACTTTGTAGACGATCACTGAGCGTGACCGATAATGTGATTTGCTTGACGTCGCTTTTTAAACGACACGATTCCAAACGACCAACCAACAAACCAATTAGCTGTTCGCGATCCGCCGTCGGTGCGAACATTCCAATCTCTAAGATTAGTGGCGGGTGATCCGAAAGGGTCAGGTAGCAAGCCATTCGTAGTGCCCCACGGTGGCTTGCTGCCAACCCGTCCTTAATCTTTTCGGTCAACCGCTCGATCCGATCCGCCAAAATGCGTTGATCGGTCGTCGGATATTCTAGCTCCAGCGACTGCGTGTGCTCTGCCACCGCACGATGAGCATTGCAGGGTTCGTCAACCTCGCCCAACAATTGCTCGATCCGCTGAACCAACGGCTGTCCCAACCGAGTTGCCAAACCGGACCGAGGCAACGACAAAAGCTGTGCCATGCTTTGCACGCCCAATCGATCGAGTGTCGCAACCGTTTGCGGCAAAATCCGCAGCGCCTTGATCGACAAACGACTCACCGCCGCGACGACGTCATCGACTGGAACAATCGTTTGAATCGGACGAGCGTAGTGCGCCATTGCCCAGGCCGCCCCGACGGTCGGTGCGATCGACATTCTGGCAACAAGACTGACGCTGGCAAATAGTTTCTCGGCCGCGTCTAAAAGCCCCGCTTCGCCATCAAACAAATGCGTCACCCCGCTGACTTCGCAAATCAACGAATCGGCTTGATGCAGCGGACGGCCCGCCCAGGCGTGTTTGCCAAGTTCTTCGACAGCCACCATCGGACACAAATTGGCTTGGATCAGATTGGCAACACGTTGTAGCGATTCGTCGTCCAAATGCGGATCGTGTTCGTAGACTTGTAGCTGAGTCGCTGAGCCAGATCGACTTCGTGCCATTTCGCCCCGTGCCATTTCGCCCCGTGCCATTTCGCCCCGTGCCATTTCGCCCCGTGCCATTTCGCCCCGTGCCAACTCATTCGCCAGCTCATTGGCTTGCGCGATCGGCATGCCCACTCGAATCCCCATCGCCGTCGACTTGGGGCAAGCCGCCACGACCAACCGACCACGCCGCGGATCGTTTCGCCAGACGATGACGGGGCTTTCCTGGTCGCGATCGAATTTGGTTTTTCCCTCCGCGCAAGAATCCGCACAAGAGCTCGCCAGCGGCGTTACTTCCGACGCCCCCCTAAGCTCGGCGTTCTCGGTTTTGTCCCGATTGCTGCGCGGCGCCCGATTGCTGCGCTGTTTCGCCAGGTTGCTGCGGTGGCGTTGGATGGGCCAATTGGTCAGCCAGATGCACAGCAGCCGTTTGGTTTGAGTGGGCTGTTTCATGAGGTGCGGCGTCACGGTGTGCGGCAGGTTGTGGTGAACGAAGCGGAACAGAGAGCGGTGGAATCGACAGAGGCGTCATGCGAGCACGGTCATCAACGGCCACCAGAATCGTTTGCCCCGTTGTCCCGCCGCGACAACGATCGACCGTCAGACGCGCCGTCAAACTTGATGGAGCAATCGGCTTGTCCGACTCAATCGTCGCCGACGAAACTTGAGCAACATGAAAACGCACGTCCGCAAAACTCGGTCGACCGCGAACCGCCGCTGGGCGGACCAACAGCCCCGGCGTTTTTCCCTGCTCGGCCGCCAACTGAAAACGCCTCGCATCGCGATCATCCAACCACGAACCAACGTTTGCCCAAACCGCGCCCACAGCATCGCAACGCAACGCTTGGTCGATCGCCCAAACCACATCGGCGTGTCGCTGAGTCTGAACCAAAACGATTTGATCCGCCGGAATGCCCAACGCGATCGCAGCGGGCGGATAGAAATCGCCTTGGGTATCGATCACCACTAGCGGCGATGCCGACTGACGCAGTTGATTTGCCGCCGCGATCAGCGATAGCACGCCAGCACTGCTGCTGGTCGACGCGGCCACCCATTCGGTCAAGGCATCCACGCGAAGACCACCGCTGGGCAGCAAGTCGTCGATCGCTTGGCAACCGGCCGAACGTGTTTGGCGATCGTCGTGCGGAACCGTCGAAACACACCCGACTTGGTGACGAAGCCGTTTCAGAATGGAAGCGGTGTCGGTGAGATCGGCTTTGACCGGTGTTTGACCAACCAGACTCTTTGCTTTTGCTGCTGAGCCGTTTGCTGCTGAGCCGTTTGCCAATGCCAGCGACTGTGACTTTAGCTTCGACTGGGATTTAGGCTTCGGCTGGGATTTAGCCTTCGGCTGGGCTTGGCGGGAGCGTTTGCCAACCGATTCCCCGGTTTGGAAAAACGCAAATGTTTGCTGAGCCGCCATCGTAGCGCCTTGAAATCAGTCGAACACGAATAAAAAAAGCGTGGCCATGCTTAGCCACTGTCACAACGTCGCCCCACTGCTAGGATTGGGACTGCACCGGCCAGTGAAGCACTGGCTGATAGAAAGGGGCATCAATGCTATCATTGACGGCGGGATTGTCACTCCATTTTGCTTCAGAATTGTCAAAAATATCCATCGCGAGCCAAACCATGATGCAGCGAATCCGCTGGGCACTATTGATTTTGGGAATCAGCGTTTTCGTGATCCTGTCGGTCTGGAATTCCGGCACCGTCACGGTTCAGTTTCCTTTCATGGAAGATCGCGAATTGTCGTTGTCGAATCTCTTACTGATCACATCGGCAGGCAGCTTTGTGTTTGGTTCGATCATGACGGGATGGATGTTGCGGGGTGCTCGCAAAGCGAAGGCGGCCAAAGAAAAAGCCGCCAAGGAAACACTTCGCGTGGAAGAGCCCAAAGCCGGAGCGGCGAAAGAAATCGAAGGCGCCGAAAGGTCACCGCTGCAATCGTAGCGTCTGCTTGTTCGGCTCAACTAACTGTTGCAGCACGCACTGACCAAACGCACCAGCAGGATCCGATCTCAGCGTTGATCCAGTTCAATGGGGCTTTTATTTCGCTGGCTGGCCGCGGCGTGCTTCCATCTCTTCGCGGTACTTCACTGCCAGTTCGTATCGCATGATGACAAAGCGAGCGAGGTCTCCCATTCGCTGCACGCCTTCGATGCTGTCTTGCGAATCGGACGATGAATTTTTGCGACGACGACGGCGGCGATTCGGTCGTGTTTCTGTTTTGGCGACGGGAGCAGCCACTGTGTAAGTCGCTGGTTCAACGGCCACGATGCCGGCAGTCGTGCTGTCAGCGGCCGAAATCGATAGCGAATCGAAAAGATTTAGTTGTGTCATGGATTTTTGCTCCCAGAAAGAAAACTCAACCGAGGGGTTCAGGTCGCACGCTTGCTTCCCCACCCGACAAAAGGATTCTTGGCTGGGCCCGTGACACGTCTGGTCCGTTACTAAATGAAAAAGCTGGATTGACCGCAAAATCGTCAAAAACAGCATTTTCACCAACAATGGAGACACTCCGACAAACCCTTAGGGAAGTCAGTCAAACCCGATCATCTACGCAAAAACCGTCACCAAGCGTCCGAAAAGTAAACCATCGGGTTCCATTGAGTCGAATAAATACCAGACGGAACCGTCCGCAATTTCGGCAGCACACTTGCCCCAGACGAGTGGTGCAGACGAGTAAAAAAGAGGTGAAACTTGGACACTCTTCCTGGGTCGACCGACCTAAACTATTCCGTACCGCTTGTTACTCCCACGGAAACCAAATCCCGCAAATCATCCCGCGGAACAAGCAACAAACGCTCTCAGCCGAAACGACCGTCGCAATCATCGCATCCCGAAGCATTTACTTTGGCAACTGGCTTAACCTCAGCCGACACGACCGAGCAAATCTTGGTGAACCCCGTTGCGGGCACCACGGCGAGGATCCATACGCCTGCCAACTCCGCTGGAGTTGATCCAACCAGCGATCAACCAGTCGAACAAGTTGCTCCGCGTCCTTTCCGCTGCACGTATCTGCAACGACAGTGGATGCGAGCCGGCCAGATGATCGGCGTGTTGACTCCGTTGGCTGTCGCAATCGCCTTGGTGACTCCCGCGTACCTGATCGCCATCGCCACCACCGATTCACTTGCGTTATCCGCGGTGACCAATCACTTCACCGTCATCGGGTGCGTTACTGCATGGATGATCGTGACCGTTGGCGTCACCGGTCTGCTGGCACCGTTCTTGTCGCCTTCGTTTGGCTACCGAATCCGCCGAACGTTTTTGCCGATCAGTGTTACGCCGGACAGCATGCATCGCTTGTTCATCGAAATGCGATTGATGATCGCCGCCTTTGTCGGTTGTCAATTGACCGCCGCGGTCGTGGGCTACTACTACCTTGGTTCCGAAGGCCCCCTGCAACTGTTTGCTAACTGGCAGCCAGTCCTACTTGGGTCAGCAATTTTCTTGGTGATGGGCGTCGTCATGCTGGTCTTTGGCCATCAAGCGTTCCTGCACACTCGCGGTCGCAAAATCCGTCGCTGGATGAACCAGTGCTGGCGAGGCGTCGCACTGCGAAGTTTCATTCCGGCGTGGGACAACCAACGCCGGGCGATCTTTCAGTCATGTCGCGCAAGTCGTCGTTTGGCCGCCGCGTATCGTTCGATCAAACTGGGCGCCGCGGGTTCATTCGCCGCCGCCGGTTGTTTGGCCGCGATGTCGGTCGGTGATTCGATCGTCGGCATGGCTTTCGTCGCCGCGTCAGTCGTCGCAACGATCTCAATTTGGCCGACCGCCAATCGCATCGTCGATTGGAGCAAGTCGATTGTCGATCCTATCACTGGTGGACACGACGACGATTGATCGGCAAGGGCACCGCGATCGGTCGCAGACAATCCGAAAAAATGTCACTTTGCCTGGCCAACAAACGTGACATGTTGATAACATCTCAGGATGATTACTCAACTTAAAAACCCAACCGCCCGCCCAACGCGACAACCATCAACTTACTCCGCGTTTGGCCAAGTAAGTTGTCTGCTGGTTGTCTCTCTGGCAGCCGCGTGTCTCTTCACCGGCTGCGATCGTTCCGTGGCACCAACTGCCGCACCATCGACGACTTCGCAAGAAGCGGTTTCGGCGGGGACAGTAACGATCCAGATCAAGACGGACGAGGAGGACCAGACGTTTCAGGCCGAAGACATCGCTGATGGTGCGACGTTGGAATCGGTTATGCGAAGCATCGAGGACCTGGACGCCGAAATCTCGGGCAGCGGCCTGACTGCATTCGTCAATCAGATCAAAGGCAAAGCGACCAGCGGCACGGAAGGCTGGACGTTTACGGTGGACGGCGAATGGGCCAACACCGGCATCGGTACAACGACGCTCCATCCACCGACGACCGTGACGTGGGAATTCGGCAAGATGAAAACGCCGTAGCGCGGTAAACGCCGTCGCTTGAAAATCACGTCATGCGAACCAGCGATCGGTTGGCCCCTAAGCAATTGATGCAGCGCGTCGCCGTGGCTCCGATGCGTGCCTGTTCCGCTTCCGCTACGCGAGAATTCCTTTGACCACGTCACCATGCACGTCCGTCAATCGAAAATCACGGCCGGCGTACCGATACGTCAGACGCTCGTGATCGATGCCCAAGAGATGCAATATCGTGGCGTGCAAATCGTGCATGTGAACTCGGTCGTGCAAGGCGTAGTATCCGTAGTCGTCGGTTTCCCCATACGAGAATCCACCACGGACGCCGCCGCCACCTAGTACCATCGAAAACCCCTGCGGGTTGTGGTCGCGACCATTCTTGCCTTGCACTACCGGTGTGCGGCCAAATTCACCGCCCCAGACGATCAGTGTGTCATCCCAGAGACCGCGTTGTTTTAAATCAGCAATTAGTGCGGCAATCGGCAAATCGGTCGCGCCCGCGTTTTTTGTGTGACCTTCGACCAAGCGGCTGTGCTGGTCCCAGACTTGGCCGCTGCTGACGGTGATGAACCGCACCCCTGCTTCGGCAAGCCGACGAGCCAAAAGGCAACCACGCCCGTAGCTTTCGGTTTTCTTGTCCGTGATCCCATAGGCTTGGTGAGTCGCTGCGGATTCGTTGGCCAGATCAAACACCTCCGGAGCGGCCAAACGCATTCGCGCGGCCAAATCGACGGCTTCGATGGCCCCTTCGATTTCACGATCCGGACCGCTCTGGTCCAAGTGATTTTGATTGAGTTGCTGGATCAGATCGAATCGCTGCTGGATCATGTTGCCCTGCACGGGGCCCTGCAAATACGGAATTCGTCCATCGCCGAACTTGCCGTTGCTGCCCACCACGGTCGCTTGATGCATCGCCGGCAAAAACGCCGCACCGTAATTGCGCGGGCCACCATGAGCCGTCGCGGGGCCGATCGCGACGTGCGCCGGCAAATCGGGATGGTCGCTGCCCAGGGCATAGCTGATCCAGGCGCCGATGCTGGGACGGACCAAATTGTCGCTGCCTGTATTGACCATGCCGACGGCCTGTCCGTGCGACTGGCCGTTGGTGTGCATGCTCCGGATGACGCACAAGGAATCCGCCTGCGAAGCCATGTGGGGCAGCAGGTCGCTCACCCACAAACCGGATTGACCACGTTGCTTGAATTTCCAAGGACCGTTCAGTAGCTTTGGCACGGCATCCAAATTGGGCGGCAAAGCGAACGGCAACTCCTTGCCGTCGTCACGAGCCAACAGCGGTTTGTAATCAAACGTATCAACGTGACTGGGGCCGCCATGTTGAAACAAGAAAATGACTCGGCGGATCTTTGGCGGTACGTGAGGCCGCAGGACCGTTCCGGACGCTTGCAGACTGCGATTGGGTGCAAACGCCGACACGGCCAGCGAGCCCAACGTGATACTGCTAACGGTTCCGAATCGGCGACGATCCAGCGAGTGGGTATTCATGCGATCAATCCAATAATCGAAATTCGGTACTGGCAAAAATGCCTGCGATGTATTCTCGCCAAGCTGCCGGATCGTTTTCACGGTCGGCAAAAAATTGCGACGCCGTGTTGCGATCCACCGCCGTCGGATCACGTTGTAGCGTCAGTAAAAACGTGTTATGCAATCGGGTATCAAATCCGGTCGCCGAATGCATCACGCGTTTGGAAGCTTCCGTAGCCCAATGATTGACGTCCGGGCTATTGATCAACACCAGTGCTTGGGCGGGAACGTTCGTCGTTGGGCGGCGACCAACCAACAAATCCGGATCGGCCACATCCAGCATCGTCAACAAAGGCGGCATGTAGCTGCGCACGGTCGGCAAATACACCGATCGGCAAGGTTCGCTGACGCCCGCGAATTCCGCTTTGCTGTTTGCATCATTGCTGGAAACCAACGTACCCCGCCCCGCCATCTGCTCGATGCGACCGCGTCGATCTAGTTCCCCGGCGACTTGCAGCATCGTATCGCGAACCGCTTCGGCCGGCAGACGTCGCCGATGGGCTCGCCAGAGCAAGCGATTTTCGGGATCCAGTTCTGCGTTTGCCGCGGAGTAGTCCGTCGAACGCTGGTACGCCGATGACGTGACGATGTCACGAACCAATGCCTTGAGATGCCAACCTTCGCGAACAAAATCCGATGCCAGTGCATCTAACAATTCCGGATGCGTGGGACGTTCTCCTTGAGCACCAAAGTTGTCGACCGTACGCACGATGCCTTGCCCCATCAAGTGCATCCAAACACGGTTGACGAACACGCGCGCTACCAGCGGGTTGTCAGGATCCGTCAGCCAGTCAGCCAGTTCACGACGGCCGCTGCCAGACGGATTGGCAATGCGAGCGTCACCGGGACTGCAAACTTGCAAGAATCCGCGTCGAACCACATCGCCCAAATTACGAACTTCACCGCGAATGTGAACGTGCGAATCGGTCAGTTCGGAATCGGCAACGTCGGCCGGAGCCATCGCTTCGGGAAGCTTTGGAGGTGCCGCGGCCTTGAAAATCTTGATCTGCTGTTTCCACTTGTCGACGACTTTCTGCTGCGAAACGCGTTTCTGCTTGGCCAGTTTTTCCGTTTCCGTTTCTCCTGCCACCTCCGAATCGGCGTCCTCTTGGGAGATAAACTGCACGGCGTCGGCGATCACATATCCGCTGGTACCTGCGTTGCTGATCGTGACGACGGCATCCGTCTGATCCGAAAAGCGAAACTTCCCCAGGGATCGCCACACCGGAGCGATCGGAGCGGTCCGCTGGTCGACCGTGACACGCTGCTTGCCGTCAGCTGTGGTGACCGTAACAGGGACGGCACGATCGCGAGTGGATCCGTAGGCGTAAGCGAAACGAACTTCGTAGATCCCCGACTTGGGCAACCGAGTCGCAAATTCAATCGAAAGTTTGCCTTTGTTTTTGTTGTTGTCGTGGACGTAACCGGGCCCGACGAAGTCATCAAAATACGTTGATTCTTTCCAAACACCAGTCTGCTTGGCATCCACATTATCAATGACCACACCGGCCAACGACTCTTGGCCAGATTGCCCCAGAGATTTCAGTGCCGTCTCGGCCTCGCCGAGATTCTTCTCCAACCGCCGCAGTTCGGACTGGTAGCGTTCGATCGATCGCAGCTGTTCGTCGGACACCGGCAATTTCGTGCGATTCCAAGTGCTGACGTACTTTTGACTCTCGCCTTTCAACGTCACGGTGTTTTTGAAGATACCCGCCAATGCGTAGTAGTCTTCCGTCGGCACGGGATCGAATTTGTGGTCGTGACACCGAGCACAACCCAGTGTCAGCCCCAGGAACGCGCGTCCGACCGTGTCAATCTGCTCGTCGACCACGTCCATTTGCAATTTCGATTTGTCGCGTTCGCTAAGCATCTTGGTGCCCAACATCAAAAACGTTGTCGCCACGATGTTGTCGTGCCTCTCGCGGTCATCCACCGCTGGCAAGAGATCGCCAGCGATTTGCTGCGCGATCATCGTGTCGATCGACCGGTCCGACGCAAAGGAACGAATCAAGTAGTCACGGTACCGCCACGCTTCGTGATGCGTCGCATTGAAATCACTGCCGTTGCTGTCGGCGTACCGAGCTACGTCCATCCAGTGACGGGCCCAGTGTTCGGCAAATTCAGACGACGCCAACAACGAATCGACGATTCGGTTCCAGTGTGCCGTCGAAGGATCGGCAATCCAATCCGCCAACTGGTCTTGGTCCGGCGGCAGTCCGGTCAAATCAAACGCGAGTCGCCGAAGCCGGGTGGTATCGCTGGCGATCGAATTGGGCACCACCGCAGAATCGTTCATAGCGTCGATCAAATACTGATCAATGCGCCCCGTTGCGGTTGTCGCCGCGGCAGCCGATTGGGAACCAGTAGCCGATTTGGAACCAGTAGCTGGCGGTTGCGCATCGATCGGCTGAAACGCCCAGAACTCTTTTGCCTGATCCAGATCGATCTCGGCACGCATCGGCAACTTAGCCGTCACACTGGATCGCGGGTCGGTCGCGCCCGCGGCGATCCATTTCTCGAAATCCTGAATCACTTCGTCCGGCAGTTTCCCACTGGGCGGCATTTCGGATGACTCGTATCGCATCGCAGCCACCAACACGCTGGCATCGGCATTGCCGCTTTCCAAAACCGGGCCACTATCGCCGCCAACCACCATTCCCTGCTTGGAATCGAGCAGCAGGGCACCGCCCACTTCGTCGGCGCCCGCGGCGTGGCATTCGTAGCAATGCTGGACCAGAACCGGACGGATCTTGTTTTCAAAAAACTCCACCGTGTGCGGCGACTGAGCAACCGTCTGGCTTGCCGCCGCCAAACACACAATCGCGATCAACGACCAAATGATGCAGCAATGACGCATAAGGCGAAACACTTTGGGCGGATGGTGGGGTGGGAGACAGCAACACGAAATTTTCGCGATCGGTCTTTCAGGCCAACGGCGCTGTCAGGCGGGACGTCCAGGATAACACACCGCGCCCTCGCTTGCGAAAATCATTGCCGTACAATCACTCCGCTGTGTCGCAAACCAGTTCAAAGCAAGGATTTAATAGTGAACGTACTGATTCTGACGGGCGCCGGCATCTCCGCCGAATCTGGAATCCCGACCTTCCGTGGCCCCGACGGACTTTGGGAAGGCCACCGGGTCGAGGATGTTGCGACGCCCGAGGCGTTTGAACGAGACCCGGAATTGGTGCAGACGTTTTACAACGGCCGCCGCGCGGCACTGCAGTCAAACGAGGTTCAACCCAATGCAGCGCACATCGCGTTGGCGGAATTTGAACGTTCGCACCAAGGTAACTTCTTGCTGGTGACGCAGAATATCGACGATCTGCATCAGCGATCGGGCAGCCAAAATATCTTGCCGATGCACGGTGAATTGCTCAAAGCCCGCTGCGTCGATTCAGGCGACCTGTTTGACTGGACGGGCGATCTGACGGCCGACACGCCGCATCCACGCAGCGACGGCAAGCCAGGCCGCCTGCGTCCGCATGTGGTCTGGTTCGGCGAGATGCCCATCGGATTGGACGAAATCGATGCGGCGGCACGACAAGCTGATCTGTTCATTGCCATTGGAACGTCGGCGTTGGTCTACCCCGCAGCGGGCATTGTCCAAGCCACCGCGCCACTATGCCGCCGAGTGGAAATCAACCTGGATGACACGCCACAATCACCCGCGTTTGACCAAAAGATTCGTGGCAAAGCGTCCGTCGAAGTGCCCAAGTTCTTGCAAAGCCTCGGTTAAACGCGACGGCAGTTGGTCTGAAATGACGGGGCGAACGACGGTTCAACCAGACGCTTTTTTCCAAAACGCTATTTTCCAAAACGCACTGATTTCGGTCAGGCCCGCGGGCGCAAAAAACAAGCCGATGGTAACCACCACCGGCTTGTTGCATTGATCGTTCTAGTCGCAAAGATCAGTTGGCTCGAGCCAGATTCTGTTTCTGCAGACCGTTGATGTATTCGTGAGCCACATTGATGACTTCACGGTTGTAGAACGTGTCGCGGAAGATTTCGTCCTGCGTCTTCTGCAACTCTTCGCCTTCCTTTTCGTCTTCTTTCTGGGCGTCCAGTTCGGCACGACGCTTCATAAACTTCTCTTCGTTCAGCGAAACGGTCGACTGCTCTTTCTGGGCGACGTACAGGTCCACGCGGCGAATCAGATCCACAAACTCTTTGTCGGCCGCCACGCGTTGCTGCGAATTCTTGCGAAGTTCGCCTAGCAAATCAGCCGGCACCATGCTGTAGACATCGTGACGCGTTGAACTGACTCGGTCGTGATCCAAAGCGTATTTCAGATCGCCTTCGCCGACATCCATTTTTTGCGTGATCGATGGCAAAACCAAATCGGCAGCCACACCGTGTCGCTGCGTGCTTTCGCCATCGGGCAAGTAAAACTGTTGCAGCGTGACTTTCAGAGCACCGTAGTTGTTGCGGTTGTTCTGAAACAACTGCTGGCCGATGTCCATCAGCGTCTGGACCGTGCCTTTGCCGTGCGACGCTGGGTCACCGACGATGATGCCTCGTTTGTAATCTTGGATGGCACCTGCGAAAATCTCGCTAGCACTTGCGCTGAACTTACTGCACAGCACCACCAATGGTCCGTCCCAAGCGGTACCTACATCATCATCGGCGTACTGCTGAACTTGACCATTGCTGTCTTTGACTTGCACGACCGGTCCACGGTTGATGAACAATCCCGTCAGATTGATCGCTTCGGTCAAACTACCGCCGCCGTTTTTGCTGAGATCCAAAACGATCCCGTCGACGCCTTTGGTCTTAAACTCTTCGATGATTCGATTGACATCGCGAGTACTGCTGCGGAAATTAGCTTTCTGCTGACGGGCACCTTCCATGTCCAAGTAAAAGCTTGGCAGGGTGATGAAACCGATTTTTTTGACCGGACCGTTTCCGAGGCGATGCTCCAGCACTTCGCCACGAGCGGCTGATTCTTCTAGTTCCACACGGGCGCGGATGATCTTGTAGACCACCAAGGTTCCCGAACCGCCAGGTTTGACGCCCAAGCGAACCAGCGTGCCTTTGTTACCGCGAATCAAATCCACGACGTCTTGAAGCGGCATTTCGACAATGTCGACCATCTCGCCATCTTCACCCTGACCGACACTGACGATTACGTCGTCCGGTTTCAGTTTGCCATGTTTGTCGGCCGCACCGCCGGGGATCACACTGGTAACGCTGGTGTTGCCTTCTTTTTCGCGAAGAGCCGCGCCGATGCCTTCCAAATTGAGTCGCATCTGAATTTGAAAATCATCCAGTGTTCCGGGCGACATGTAAGTCGAATGCGGATCGTAGCTCATCGTCACGGCCGTCAAATACATCTCCAGCAAATCGTCGCTGTCGGTTTGTTTCCAACGTCGTGCATAGCGATCGTAGCGTCGCTGAAGTCGTTCGATCGGATCGACTTCGGTGATCTCAGCAACATCGTCGCCTTCGGCTTTCTTCTTCTTGGCCGATTCAGCTTGTTCTTTCATGTCCAACAAAGCGTACTTGATCTGTCGGCGCCAACGATCGCGTGCTTCGGCGGGTGTCTTGGCGTACGAAGCGGAATCGGGATCGATGATGATCGTTTCGTCTCTGGAAAAATCAAAATCGCTTTTGAGAAGTTGCTGAGCGACCGCCACACGTTCGTCGACACGGAAAGTGAACCGACGAAAGATGTCGTACGCCAACGAAAGATCGCCAGCGCGAACCATGTCATCGATGCGAGTCGCGAACGGCTGAAACTCATCCACATCGCTTTGGTAAAAATACAATTTCAATGGATCGAGCGAATCGATAAACAAGTCCAACGCACGTTTGGCGTTTTCATCATTGAGTTCGACAGACGATATGTGGTGCCGTGGCATCAGGCTGGCGACCAGACGAGCCACGATGCCATCGCGTGGCGACGGGACCGCGTTAAACGAAATCGGCGGACGTTCGACTTTGGCAACCGCCGGGGGCGCCGGCTGCAAGGCCGGCTCGATTTCAATCGTCGCCGCAGGACCTACGGGAGGCTGAGCAGGAAGTGGAGGTGCAACTTGAGCGGCACATTCCTGTCCGACGGCGAATGCCAGCAGGGCACTTAGAACAGCGGCGGGCAAAAACGGGCGTCGGTGGCAATCCATAGCTTATTCCTGTTAGGACATTGATCTTTGAGGTAACGCATCGAACCGAAGCTCTCTTTCACGGCTTAGGTAAAATACAGCCGCGTAGAAAGAAGTTGATGCGATGGAATAGTAGGAAAGCGGCAAAAGTTGAGCAACTCCGTTTCCCAGCCCAGTTTACCAATGCAGGGGGTCACATGGGGCAACTGGCCGCTCTGGGCAACGTGAAATGGCTGTTTCGGCGCAATCATTTCCCAAGCCAGCCGCCGGCGTTCGCCGAGTCGACTTTTGCAACTTTTCTGATTCGCTGAGACAGTCGCGTGGAGTTGCGTGCAAATGCAGGTTGCGGTGCCCGCTGTTGAGCTGTTCGCAGTCTTGTTGCAGTGCGATTGCGGTGCTTTTGACGTGCGGCTGCGGCGCGATCGCCTGAGCCGCAACCGGTGCGATGCGCAGCGCCAAGTCACAGGTCGTTTTACAAAAGACGATTCTTTGTCTAACCGATTTCTTTGGCAATCGCGTAGATCTCGGCGGCGTCGAGCACTTTGTCGTTTGATTCAAACAGCGACTGAATCGCTGCCTTGTGGGTTTTCATTTTCAGTCCCCCGACACCGATCGCACCGTAGACGACGGCATCGCCCAACGCTGCGGCTTGGTCGGTGACGCCGACACCGCCGATGCCCGCGGGTGGCACTGCGTTCAGGTCGATCGCTACTTTCAAGCTAGATACCGCTCGAATCGTCGCTTCGTTGACCAGTTCGTAGCCCGCCGCTCCGCAAGCGATCACGATCTGGGCACCGTCCAACGTCGCGCCAATTTCGGCGGGTGTCGATGGAGCCGCTCCCGCAAACTGAGCTTCGGGCAGCTGGGCCTGGATTTCGGCACACGCTTTTTCAGCTCGCTCGATGCTTCGGCTGGTCAGCGTGACCGCCGCTCCGTCACCGGCCAACAAGCGTGCGACGCGTCGTCCCACCGGGCCGGTTCCGCCCAAAACGACCGCACGAGCACCGCTGAGATCCACGTGCCGCCCCGCCGCAACGACGGCTGCCGACGCGGTGGTATTGCAACCGTTGGCGTCCAACATCAACGACACGCGAATGTTTCCAAAAAATGCTGCAACAGCCGCGTTCATGACGTCTTCGGCATTCCCCACATCCGAACCGCCGATGAAAACGGCTGTGTTTTTGAGATTGTTGCCACCGCGTGTGAACATCGCTCCGTGAATCAGCCCGGTCACAGTCGTGGTTTGCACATCGCCGTAAGTCAGCAAGTGATCCACGCCGGCATCGACGGCGACGACGGAGTCAAACGAACTGGGAAGATGATCGCAGTCAAGTTGCAGCAGGATTCGTTTGGACATGATCGGCGGATACGTAAAAAAGGAAAAAGAATCGTGTTGAGCCGTTCGCGTCCTTCGTGACGACGACGGCAAAAAAAGAGCTTCCCGGCCTTAGTGGACCGGAAAGCTCTCAAAAAGTTTGTGTTGCAGTTAGTCCGCAACGACCACTCGATTAGAAACCCTTGAAAGGGTGAGCAGCCGAGTCTTTCTTGGCGATCATGTCGTCAGCGGTTGGCTTGCCGGACATGGCAGCGACCAAAGATTCTTTGGTGGCTTCGTAGTTGTACTTGTAGATCTTTTCGTCGTCTTCGGCAGCAGGGTGAATGAACACACCGCAGACGCAAACTAGATCTTCGCACTGGTCTTTAGGAATGATCCCTTCGCCAACTGCGTCGGCAACCGCTTTGGCAACAGCAGCTTGGGCAGGGCCGAACATTTGAACGGCTTGCTTCATGCCTTTGATTGTGACTTTGGTGATCATCACGGTCGAAGGTTTAACGGCGACGTTGGGTTCCAACACGGCCAACAAGTTGGAGTGACCTTCGCTTTGAGTCGAAAGAGCGTTTGCAAATGCAACGCCAACAGGTCCGTCTTTGCTACCGATCATCAAGTCGATGTGTGCGACTTCGTTACCGTCGCCGACGAGGGCTTCACCGATGTTAAACTGCATGGAGAGGGTGCTTTCCGTTGAGGAGCTGGGGAGAGACCGGTAGGGGAGCTACATCTCCTTTACCCCGTCTTCACTCAATCGGCCATCCTGACCATCTGGTCATTTTGAACGAGCCACAATCAAACCGGTATCGACGCCGACCACTTGGTCGGCAAAGGTGTGGTTGTCAGGTCAGCTTGAGGCCGAAATATTGAGTTTCGACAATTCGGGTGGGTCTTCGCGAAAACAGAAATTATCAAACCAAACTTTTGATGCAACCACCCCAGCCCCCAACCGATCCCACGACGATCGATTTGTCCCTTGGCGAGAACCCACTGATTTTGATTGGGGCCTCTGTAAGGGCAGCAGCTCAGTCGGCGAATCGTGCCGGTTTTGACGTTTTTGGCATCGATTTCTTCGGAGATGTCGACGCCCAAGATGCCTGCCGTTGGTTTGCGTCGTTGGAACAAATCGACCAACTTTCCGACGACCAGCTCGCCGAATTGCTTTCCAAATCCACTCGAAACACCATCCAGTTAGACTCCGCGGGTGACAGCGACCCGTCGTCGATGCGGCTGCGCGGGATCCCCGTCATGGTGGTCGGCGGTGACCAAGGTCTCCGCATCGAAGAAAAAATTCCGGACAAAATCCAATCAAACTCCCTACTCGGTTTTTCGTCCCCCAATGACGCCGACGACCTGGCCTGGATGGGCGAAACCGTCCTGGGGCGAGTACTGCGTCGCCTGAAACCGTTTACCAGTCGCATCGGATCCGATGAAGCGATCAGTCGCCAACTGAGTTCTCCGCCGACGCTGGCGCGGATTGCGATTCGATCGCGGACACTGTTCCCGCCTTACCGAATGAATGAAGCGGCCGCTTCAAGTGGCGATTCAGCCAGGGCAGCGACTGACGGTCCCACTAGCGAATCTGTCCCCACTGGCGAATCTGTCGCGGCCAAACCACACGACACACGGTCCGATTTGCCTGGGCGATGGCTGACCAAACGTCGCCTGTCCTCGGGCGGGCTGGGCGTCACCTGGTCGTCCAGTGCTACCAGCGACGATCCCAAGGGTAGCGGAGCATCCGATAGCACCATCGACGTCGCGGAACTACGACAACTGTGGCGTCCCGGACGCAACTACGGTGTGACGTTCCTGAGCGATGCTGAGGACGTTGTTGTGCTGGGGGCATGCCGGTCGATGTTTACTACCAAAGGCCCGCATCGGTTCGTCTACGCGGGCTCCTATGGGCCGCTGCGTCTGCCGCAGGCGATTCAGAATCAGTTGCGTTTGATTGGTCAGCAAGCTGCGGGACAAAGCGGCATTCGAGGCGTCTTCAATGCCGATGTGCTGATCGACGATGATCAGCAAGTTTGTTTGCTGGAGATCAATGCGCGTTGGAGCGCGTCAATGGAGTGCGTCGAACGATCATTTGTGGCCGCGACCGCCCAGACTCGCAACGAACTGTCCCTGATCAAACTGGCCATGGATTGCGAAGAAACTCGCCGGACCGAAATGACCCAGCGCCGCGTCGATTCGATGCTGGCCGATGCACCGCGTTTTTTGAAACGCATTATCTATTCGCGAACGTCGGGTACCGTCGACGGGCGGGTCCTGAAAGAGATTCAAAAATCGACGGGCCACGGGTTTAGCAAGATCTGGGTCTGCGACCGTCCGTGGGATGGTAGCTCGATCGAAGCTGGCGACCCGTTGGTCAGTTTGGTGTGCCAGTTGCCTGCCAGAAAATCATTGAGCTGGCGCAAAACAAAACGGCTGATTGCATCGCTGCAAAAAGCCGTTGTTTGATCCATCGGAGTCGTTCAACACCGTAGTGCTGAAGCGACGTTCTTGGCTGCAATCTTATTCGCCACGTTCATCGGCGAACGATTTGTTTCGGTACAGCTCTTGATCACCGACTTCGTCGTGAACTTGCAGGCCGCCGTCGGGATCAAAGATCAGCATCAATCCTGGTTCCCGCATGTCTTCGCTTTCTTGGATCGTCATTGGAGCCCCCCCGTCGATATCGATCACGGTGGCCATGCTTTTGATGACGGGCTTTTCCATCTTTTTGACTTCAAGCGAAATCGGATCCACGACGTCCAGTGATTCTGGCTCCATGCCAAAGACGAATCCTTCGGTGACGTCGACCAAGGCGTCGATCTTGGCGCCCAGCTGAGTATCGAATCGCGAGATCACCATTTTGGCGGTTGGTGAATCCGCCTGATACTCCCAGATCCGGCTACCGACTTTGACAGGTTTGGGAGCCGACGCGGAGGTGGGGCCAACGAAAAACTCATCCAGTGATGGCAACGAAACCGTATCGCCCGGTTTGCTCCAATCCGACCAACGCTTGTATTCGCGTTTCTTGGTCGCTTCGGCAACCTTGACCAGTTTCAGATAACGGTCGTAAACGTCCGGTGCCAACGTGTTTCCGCGGGGCTGTAACGACGGATCCTTGGGAAAGTTGGGGTCGTTCACACAGAAACGCACGCGGTAAACATACTTGCGTGACGTCTTGGGCGAATCGGGGTCGCGAGCATCTACAAAGTCGTAGAAGCGGATCAATTTGTAGTCCACCGGATTGCGATCCATCATCATCGCTGGGCCACTGCCGCCGCCCATTCCCATGTCCATGCCCATATCCATTCCCATGTCCATCCCCATGCCCATATCCATGTCCATCCCCATTTCCATGCCCATTCCCATGTCCATGCCGCCGCCAACGGGGCTCTGACCTGGATCGACCAATTCAAAGTCGTCTGCCGTGACCGTGCTGTCTTGGTTTTCCAGAGCTCGCGCGGCTTCTTCGGCAGCCAATTCGGTGGGCGTTTTCATCGGGATCAACGGATGCAGTGCAAACTTGGAATAATCGTCCAGCAAGACCGGTGGGATCCACATCGTCAGGTAAGTATCGACGCGATACTCCTGAGAAACCAATTCGGGTGCGAAGCCTGACCACTTCAAAATTGCGTCGCGAAAAGTGTCGATGTTGCCGTCGCGTTTGACCCAATCGGCATCCGTCAGTTGGTCGACGGTTTTGTCAGTCACGTCAGCACGCTGGACTTCAAACCCCAGGAAGACAGGACGATCACGGCGCATCGGTTCAAAGTTGCTTGTGGTGGACAACGCCATTTTGTACGACTCGTGGATCTCTTTGTAGGGAACCACGGCAGTGCCAGCAATAAAGCGGCCTGGACCACCGGGAACCGGCGGCTGTTCTTTTTTGGTTTTGAAGTTCTTGGTGGGCATAGGACGAAATCCAAAATCGGATTCACTGGCCAGTTTGCGCACGGGTCCGGTGCTGCTCATGCCGCCCATCTCCATTCCCATGTCCATGCCCATATCCATTCCCATGTCCATGCCCATCTCCATTCCCATATCCATGTCCATGCCCATATCCATCCCCATGTCCATGCCCATATCCATGCCGCCGCCACGTTGCCGGCGTCGTTTTGGTGGTTTGGGAGCTTTCTTTTCGACCTTTTCGACAGGGTCAGCAGGCTCAAAATCTGCCAGCGGGTACATGCCGCTATCGGAGCGATAGGCCATCGCTGCGACGACCCCTTGAGTCCGGACGGCCAGTGGTGCCGAGATGGTTGGGTCTTGTCGCTTGATTCCGCTCTCGGTTCCGATGACTTCCCAAGGGATCAAGTCGTTGTAGCCATTGGGATCGACCGATTGACGGCGAAACACCAAGGCTTCGCGGACGTCAAAATCGTCCGTCAAGCGTTCTTTCAGAATCGCGTCGGAGTGGTCTTCGTCCACCGCCGCTTTGACCTGCTGGGCGTCTTGCGCCAGACGGTCAGGCTGATGCGAAGCCGTGATGTGTTCTTTGCCCAATCCGGAATAAACCAGAAACGCTGACACGCACACGACCACTGCCAGGATGATCTTTTCCACGTGGTAAATGAAAAAGTCTTTGATTCTGTCTAAATCCATCTCACTTGCTCATTGGTTTTAGAAAAGGGAGCGAAGTCACTGTCGGTCATCGGTCGCGTCGTATTCATGTTATCAAATTTACCAGGCCAGAGGCTCTTTTTGCCTCACTGGTTCTTGCTGCGGCTTGTTTGTCGCAGCCAACAAGCCGGCTAATTCGGCGTCGCCAATGCAGTCGGGGCTGCTGGCGTGGTGGCGGTCGGCGCTCCCACCGGAGCACCATCGGGTGCGGTGCCTGCATCGGGAACCGGAGCTGTCGTGCCAGGAGCAGTCGTCCCCGGAGCGGCAGGCGTACCCGGTGTTCCCGTTCCCGTAGCATCAGGAGTGGCAGTCCCCGGAACCGTCGTATCCGGTGCAGTGGTGCCTGGCGCCGTGGTGGCTGTTCCCGGTGCAACTGGCGTGGTGGCCGATGGAGCCGGCAGGGCTCCGTTTTCGATGATCGGCGTGTCCTGTGTCACTTGCTGTACGCCCAAAGCTTCTTCGTCGGGCGGGTTGTACAGGTGGATCAGGCCGTAGATTTCGACCGTGACATCCAGAGGAAATTCGTCGGTGCCTTTCGCAGCCATTCCGCCGCCGCCCATGCCTCCTCCCATACCGCCGCCCATGTCCATGCCCATATCCATTCCCATGTCACCGCCTCCCATGCCCATGTCGCCACCGGCCATGGCACCGGATGAACTCTTTGGCAAAATCCGGGCCTGCTTGACTTCCACCATCAACGGGGCGCTACCACAGGCGGCAATCAGTGCCGGAACGTAACGCTGATCGATCTGCAGCGACATCATTACGGGAATTCGTTTGGCAACTGCGATCGGAGCATCGCCCGGTGTTTTGCTGGTCAGAGCGCTTCGTAACGCGTCAGCCAAAATAGGTTGGTTCAGGGTGTCAACGTAACGGTTGTCGCCTGGGTCGGGAAGCTCCACGTCCATGCCGCCTCCCATGCTGCTCATGTCGCCCATGTCCATTCCCATGTCCATGCCCATATCCATTCCCATGTCGCCCATGTCCATGCCATCCATGCCGCCCATTCCTCCGGCAGCCTTCATGCCTTCGCCAGGTTTTGCGATGGTCCCGATGCCTTCTAGCTTGACGGACTTACCAATCCGCAATTGTTTGATCTCGCGAATTTTGGCCTCAAACGGCATCCGAGCTTTGCCGTTGACGCTGGAAACAATCTGCAACAGTTGTTTCAAAATCCAAAGATTCTCTTGCGAATAATAAACCTCCAGCGTCGACGGACGCTTTCCTCGCCACGGGAACAAATCCGAAAGCACGGCGTCTTGGCTACCGCTACTCCATTTGACCAAAGGACCTTTTTCGACACCGGTGATGCTGACGTCGCGTCGCGTCGTCGCCATGCCCATCCCCATGTCCATGCCCATATCCATCCCCATGCCACCGTCCATTCCGCCGCCAGGGGCCGCGGCAAAGTCGGCAGTCCATTCGGCTTGCGCGATCGCGGCGATATCACCTAGCACGTCACCGATGTAGCGGGCGTAACTGGCGCGAATCGTCGGCGCGACTTCGTGCTGCGGATTGTTGTGTTCGACGTAGACCTCAAACGGCAATTTGCGGCGTTTCTTGTCCAACTGGCCCGTGGTTTCGTCGCGTACATACCGAAACTCGTCGATATAGCTTTCCTTTAGCTCTTCGGGCCAAGTCAAAATGCCCAGTTGATCCTGATAGATTTTGGTCCAAGCATCGACGACTTCGCCCATCCGCGTGTCGATCAAAGTTTGCATCTTTTCGTGCGAAATTTCATTGGGCTGGTCCGACAAACTACTCCGCAGCGTCTGGACTTTTCCCACGTCCGCATTGATCGTCGACACTTGCCGCGAATTTTCGCTGTCCAATCGACTGGTCGACATCCACCAGACCGCTAGCGATCCAAGCAAGACACAGCCGCAGCCGATCCAGAATCCATACTGCAGCACGACGGCAAGGTTCTGTTTGAGTTTATCCATGTGAATTCCGCGTCGATCAAAAGGCTGGTGAGTGTCGTGTCTTGGTCAAGTTCGCGGGCCGCGGCGTAAGCCGGTCTGCGATGTTCTGCGTGTCAAAGTCTGCGTGTCTAAGTGCGTGATCAGCTGGTGGGGGGTGTCGCTGTTGGCACACCATCGATCGGTGCTCCGGTTGTATCCGTTGCCGCCCCATCGACTGGCATGTCGTCTATCGGAGGTGCGTTTGCATCCAACGCGGCTTGTTCCGCCTGAGCCACTTTGCGGGCTTCGATTCGTTCGGACAACGTTTTGGGTTGCCAGACAATCTGATAGGTAAAGTCCTGTCGGGGGACTTCAAAGAACGCCGGCGCCGGTGCATCTTCGCCGTCGGCTGGTTCGCCCACCGGGGCGGCCATTCCTGGGATCGCCGTCGTGGGATCGTAATCCGGGTTGGGGATCTTAGTGATGTAGGGTTCGGTATCGTTTAGCAGCAGCGGAAAGGAAAGGCCCATTTCCTGAGGCGTCCACGTCAACATCTGTCCTTTGTTGCGTGGATCGGGCAACCGAATCGGGCTCTCTTTGAACGCCGTCGTCAGGTACTTGCGAATGTGGTTACTGCCTTCTTCGCCCATTCGCTCGGGGCTGTTGTAGTAGTGAAAGCCTTGCAGCTGGATCACCCATCCTTCACCCGTGGGCGGTTCAATTTCAACTCCCGCGTCGGCTTCGGGCATCGGCCGCTTGGTGACTTTGTGCCAGTCAATCATTTCCTCTTGGACACGCAGTACCACCTGATCGGTGTACCACTCAGCCAAGTCCGCGTAGTGTTTGGTTTCAAATTCGGTGATGTGAAAATCGATCCGATCGACCAACGGTTTTTCGGCCGGCGTCGGGACCTTGCCTTCGGGATATTCTTCGCGAGGAATCAAGCCGTTGACCGCGCGAATAATCTCCAGCCACATCAAACGCTTCTCAGCATTTCCGGTGACTTCGTGGCCGACGGTATCCAGATAAACCAGCTGGCTACTCAGATCACCATCGGTACTGCGGTGGCCGCTGGCGTAGCTGTCCATCGTCGAAACGGCACTGGACGCTCCTTTCCACACATCGGGATGGCTGGTCGACCAAGCGCGCTGGGTCATGGTGTAGTGAGCCGACATGCCAAACATCAACGCCGTCAGCCCCATCAGCGCCCAAGGTTTCTTGGCGCGGATCATTCGCGTACGCAGAATTTCTGCGGGCACCAAACTGGCGTGAACCTGAGCTTGGCCCAATCCCTGCAGACACAATCCGTAGCAAACAGCAAACGTCGATGCGTTGTCGCGGAACGTCGGAATGCTCAATACATCGTCGCCGCCCAGCCGGTTGAATCGGTCCATCGTGTGGACCTCGAAACCCAAGTTTTTGCCCAAATAAGCCGCCAAACCGGGCATTTTCACGGTATTACCGGTCACGACCAAGTCTGCGATTTCGGCTTTGCGATCGATACTGCGAAAGAAACCAATCGAACGCTGGACTTCGGTCACCAAGTCATTGAACACCGGACGCATGGTCTGGAAAATCAACTTGGGATCCACCGCTTCGCGAGCGTTCCGCTTGAGATGTTCGGCTTTGGCAAACGTCAGCTTCAAGTCCTTGGACAGCTGACGTGTAAAGTGGTTACCGCCGATCGGCATGCTTCGTTGCCAAATCCGGAAACCATTGGTCACGATCAGATCGCTGCTGTCAGTGCCGATCGAAAGCACGACGGTCGATGGCGGTGGATTGTCGGCGTCGAACGCTTCGTTTTCTAAGCGATCGTTCATGCGGTCGTATGCGACCATGTTGTACAGAGCCAACGGAGCCAACTGGACCACGTCGACTTCGACATTGGCGTCATCAAACGGAGCCAGTTGCCGGTAAGCTTGTTCGCGCTTCATCGCAAACAATCCGACTTCGCTTTCCAGCGCATAGCCTTCTTCGACCATGCTGCCGGGCATCATCTGAAAATCCCAGACCACGTCGGCCAAATCAAATGGGATCTGCTGGCGAGCTTCGTAGCGAACAATGTCCGCGATCTTTTTGACTTCGACCGGAGGCGGTTTGAAGAACTTGGCCAGACCGCTTTGGCCGGGCACACTGATGCAGACTTTTTCGTTGAACGAATCGTTGCGTTCCAAAAGCTGCGCCATCGCGTCAGCAATCAGCTCCTCGGGCACCGCTTCGGGCTGACTCAGGATTTTTGGATACTCGATGAAGTCAAACGCGCTGGCGACTACTTCTCCGTCGACCAGAGAACACCGAAGTGCCTTGATCGCGGATTGTCCAATTTCGATTCCCCAAACGGGTGCGCTGCTTGCCATAGCAAAAATCTGTTGAGTGTAGAAAAGACGGCTTCGATAAGTCGGCGACAAACTGAGCGGCTGGCGCTGCAGTTCGTCGCAATCGGATTTGTCGCGTTGGTTTCCGCAGCAACGTCGTCTGGCAACTCGTACCCTGACGCTCGTCGGTGTACGATGTTGTTTTGGCGATCGTCGCTGCGATGTTGTTGCAAAATCCCCGGAAAATCCCGACCGAGAATCTGCTTCCTAGATTACTCGATATCCCCTCTGACTCCAAACAAATGGCTGCAATGCGGCAAATTGAAGTGGGATTCAGACGGATAAAAGGGCCAAGCGGACAAATCGATCAGAGGGATAAACCGGATTGTACAGCGTTTCAAAACTCGGATGTCTTGCGATCGTCGCTGGCCGTCGTCGAACAAGGGCAAACAATTCACGCTCGGATTGCCTCCCGCCAGTGACGCCAGCACTTCGTCTGTGCCTGCCATGGTGGCCGACCCAGCGGGCGAACCTTTTGGATAAAAACACAACCCATCGCCGCCGGATCCTGGATTGGATGGCATCACCGCCAACCGCTCCCTCCATGCGACAAAAACCAAACAAAAAGATAAGAACTTGATAAGACGAGGCGATCCGAATCGCCTGACGAATTGTACGAAATCGAGACCCATCGCGTCAAATTTTTTCTTGCCCGTTTCGCCGCTTCATCTGACCGTTTCGCTCTCACGATCGCGTTCCTCCTCTCTGCCCTTCCTCTGTTCCGCTGCTGAACTTCTTCGCTATGGCACCATTTGACGAGTCCAGTGTCCTCATTCCAGTCGCGACGCTGGAAGACTTCCCGGCCGACGCCAGCGACAGTGATGCTCGCAGTCTACTTGCGGGCTGGACCGTGCTCTGGCATCCGCAGTTGATCGCTGCGACCGAGCAATTGCCGACTTGGTTTCGCGCCGATGCTCCGCCCGAACCCGATGGGCCTCGGATCGTCGTGGTCCCCGATTCCAGTTTTTTGCAGTTGCCCAGCGCGTTTGAGCAAAAGTGCAAGAACAACAAGGATTGCCAGTGGATCACCGGCAGCGACCGCGCCGCGATGCTGGCCCAGTTGGGCTTGCCGACCGAAATGCCGACGTTGCAAACCGATCATCGTACGATCGGCGTGGACGACTTTTTTGCCGCTGCCTACGCTTCGCTGCAGATCCAGATCATGACGCGGCGATTGCGTTACACCAGCAATCTGGACGAAATCTATCTGCAAAAAGAAGTCGTCAAAGCCGCTCAAGCGTTTATCGCCGGCAACGCGTCGGAAGCCGCCACGGCGTTTCACAATGTGTTTGACTGCCTGTCGGAAGAACGCGATCACTACTTTTCGTCCGATCCGCATCTTATCGATTTGACGCTCCTGACTCCGGCGACTTTGGAAAACCTAGTTCAAAGCGACGCACTGAGCGCGGAACTAAGCCGGGATCCACAACAGGCAGATCTGTCGTGTTTGCCAACGCCAGGAAACGTGTTGATCGACGTGCCGGTCGCGCAGGCCATTCAGAATGACAGCGAAGGACGGTTTGCTGATTTTGCCACGTTGGTCCGCGAAGGCCACGTCGGTTGGATCGGCGGTTCGCCGGACGACGGCGTATGTTTTGACGCAATGTCGTTTGATGATGCCGCGGCGGCGGTGCAAGCCAGTCACGATTTTATGCAACGCGTGATCGGTAAATCGCCCACAGTCTATGGACGGTTTACGGGATCGACGCCGGCGGACATGACGCCGACGCTGGTTCGACTGGGATACGAAGGCATTGTTCCGATTGATTTTGCACGCGGATCGGGATTCGGCGAAGAAGCCAAGGTGCTGCAACAATCCGGCGGCGTCGAAATCGAATCGCTCACTGCCAAACCCATCGATGCATCGTCGGACAGCGGTTTTTTGAACATCGGTGCCCGGTTGGGCGAAGCGATCGATAGCGGCGAAATCGCCACCGGCCTGTTCGCTCATTGGCCAGGCCAAAGCTGCGATAGTTTTCGCGACTTGCGCCGAGTCGCGTCGTGGTGCGTTGCGTTGGGACGGTTCTGGAAACTACAGGACTACTTTACCGAAGGCGAACATCCGTATCACCACGCGACAGCTCGTTCGGTTTCGTCCGACGCACACGAATTGCTGACCCAGCGAGTCGCCGATGGATCCGACGACCCGATCTCCCAAACGGCGGCCAGCACCCGGCATTCGGTCGCGTCCGAAAGCGGCGGTTTGCTGATCGGTATGCGATCGTTGATCCAAGGCGAACCGTGCGATCCAGTCGAACGCCGCGACGCGCATGCGAACGACTTGGCCGGTCAAGTCGCGATCGCTTCGGGAGCTAAACTTGCCGGCTCCGGCTCGGACGCTCGCATGATCATCAACCCGCTCTCGGTCAGCCAACGCGTGGCGGTCACGCTGGCCAAGTCCGTGGACGAATCGCCCGAACATATCTTTGCCGTCGATTCGGAATCCGGAAAATCTCACGTATCGGTCGATGTTGTCGCCGGTGGTTTTACCGTCGTGCAGGGATCCGCTTCCACTGCTTCAAAGCAACCGTTTTTCAAACGATGGATGGCTCCCAAAGGAATCGCGGACGGCGAAATTCTGCGCAACGAGTTTATGGAAGTCGCGATCAGCTCCGAAACGGGCGGGATCGCGGGCGTCTACAGCGGCGGGACGCGTGGCAATCGTTTCTCCATGCGGTTGGTTTGGACCGACGCGTTGTCCAAAGCCGCCCAAGACGGATCGACGATGAAATGCAACCGCGTCTCTGTCGCTCATTCGTCGCCATCGGTTGGCCGCATCAACGCCACCGGCATCGTGCTCGATCGCGATTCCAACGAAGTCGCCACGTTTGATCTCAATTACGAACTCCGCCGCGGCAGTCGATTTGTCCACGTCAGCGGAAACGTCACCCCCAAAGGCGAACTGACCGACGCGCCTTGGGATAGTTATTTGGCGGCCCGCGTTGCGGTGGCGTCCGAATCTGCCATCGGTCGCGTGATTGTACGCGACAAACTGCACCGAGCACGCGGCCGACGTTTGGTCGCTCCGCTGGGCGTGGTGCTGGACGAATCGGAACGCCAAACTTTGATCGCCAGCCACGGAAATGCTTTTCATCGGCGGATCGGTGATCGGTTTGTCGATACGTTACTGAGTGTCAAAGGCGAAACCGCCCACGACATCCGATTGTCGTACGGATTCGATTGCCCCAACCCCGTCGGACATGCCAAAGCCCTGATCAGTCCGCCCACGGTCGTCGACATCGCTGCCAATGCACAGCTGCCACCGCGCGGCTGGATCACACACGTCACTCCGAGTTCGGCAATGATCAGCGAAATGCAAGTGCACCGGCGCGACGACGGACGACTTGCAGCGACGGTTCGCATCATCCAAACGCGCAGTCAATCGGCGACCGGCACGGTGCGATTTTGCCGCGACGTCGCTTTCGCCAACAAACTGACCACCGGCGACACGGACGAAATCAATCAGAAAATCCCGCTAGAGAACGCTTCCCCGGACGACGACGCCAACGATGTTGTCGCAAGAGGCCTAAAATGCAAAGGTGACGCGGTCACGGTTCCGATCGCCAGCCACCAAGTGATCGATTTGCTGGTCGTGTTTGCAAAATAGACGCCCCGAATAGACACTCGGCCGCGTTGACGTCACAGCTTGCCGAAACATTCAAGCCTTCGGGCTCATATCACCTCTGCTTTTCTTTTTATGAATCAGTCCGAGCCGAAACCGAAACTGACGTTCTGCGAAGCCGCGGTCGTCAGCAAACTGGTCAAGCCTCGGCAGCTGAAAAAGGTCATGGAGCTGACCAAAACGGATGACGAATCGATCATCGCGGCGACGTTGGTCAAAAGCGGCGTCATTACTCAGTATCAATCGCAGCAGCTCGAAGCCGGCCGCACCAAATTAAAACTCGGGCCTTACCTGGTCACCGACTGGATCGGCCAAGGAGGCATGGGCCGTGTCTACAAAGCCGTGCACGATGTGATGGGACGCGTTTGCGCCGTCAAAGTGCTGCCGCTGGAGAAAATGACGGACGAATCGCGCGACGCGTTTATCCAAGAGATTCGTGTCCAAGCTTCGCTGGATTCACCTTACGTCGTTCGTGCCTACGACGCCGGACAAGACGGCAGCATTCATTATTTGGTCACCGAATTTGTCCCGGGCATCGACCTGCGGCGACTGGTTCGCAACAACGGCGTGCTGTCGATGAACCATGCCGCTTCGATCGTTTCGCAAGCCGCACTGGGTTTGCAGTACGCACATGAAATGGGGTTAATCCACCGCGATGTCAAACCCGGCAACATTCTGGTTACGCCAGACGGACACGCCAAAGTGTCCGACATCGGTTTGGCCGCGTACAGCATGGGGCTAAGCGGTGACGTTCGCGCGGGAAAAATCGTCGGCACGGCGGATTATCTTTCGCCCGAACAGATTCGCCATCCGATGGAACTGAGTCCCGCCAGCGACATCTATTCTCTCGGCTGCACGCTGTACTACTGCGTCACGGGCAAAGTCCCGTTTCCCGGCGGTGATTCCAAATCCAAGTGCAAACGCCACTGCGAACAAACTCCCTGGCACCCGCGGCGATTCAACCCCGATCTGAGCGAAGACTTTGTCGACGTGATCGCCGACATGATGGAAAAAGATCCCGCTCGTCGGACTTCATCGGCTCAAGAAGTCGCCGAGCGTCTGGAGCCTTGGACCGACAGTGCGATCGAAGCGATCAATCGTCCGATCGACCGCCAAAGCTGGATGCCGCCACCGCCGCCCAACGAACCCGTCGCGTTGGAACCACCCAGAAACGAAAACACGGATTCGGACCCCGCTACGTCAGGCGGTTTCAGTGTGCCAGGACATTCGGGAGTCGCCCCCAGCATTCCCGTCGCGAAAGACGTCGAAATCGCAAAGACCAATCGCCCCAGCCACGCACTGCCGATCGCCATCGCACTTGCCATCGCTGTTCCCATCAGCGTCCTGATCGGCGCCATCATCGGGTTTGTCGTTCGCGGCTATGGGTAAACACGAATCGTCTTCCCACGGTCAGAATGCAGTGTCCAAACTGCAGTATCCAAAGTGCACTGCCGCCTTATTCACTGCCGACTTGCTCACCCACCCGCCTTTCAATTCCGCCCCTCAAGCCGCCCCTCGTAGCACTACCTCAAAGCAGCCCCTCAAAGCAGCCCCTCAAAGCAGCCCTTTGTAGCGGAACATGATGGCCAGAACCCACCTCTCCTGTCTGATCCTCGTCGCCACGCTCACTTGCGTTGCGATCGGCTGTCGCGATTCGGGAATATCCGCAGTCAAGGAACCCGCCGACCCACGATCCGAAGACACCACGCCGGTCGCTGAAACACCGCGAATCGCAATGCGCCGCGCGATGGACGCCCAGGATTGGAAACGGGCCGATCAGTTCGTTAAAGCCGCTTTGATCACCACCCCCAGCGATCCGGATCTACTGACTGACGCCGCAAAAATCGCTGCCATGAGCGACCGCAAACGCGAAGCCGCCGGGTTGATGGTCCAAGCCGCTCAGCAGGCCGGCTTTCTCCCGTCGACTCGAGTCGACCATGCTGTCCAAGCTCTGATCGACGTGGGTCAACTGTACGACGCGATCGATTTGATCGAAGCATCGTTGGCGGTTCATCCCGACAACACCGCGCACCGCAAAATGCTGATCGGGTTTCTCGGCGAAGCTCAACGCACAGAATTGATTCCGCCGCACTTGAAAACCCTGATCCAACAACGCGGTTTTGACTTGCAGTTGCTGTTGGCGTTTACGGAAAATTCGTCGCGACGGTTTTCCAAAAAGACCGCTGACTTTCTGATGCAGCGAAACCCCGACGACCACCGCGTTCGGCTCGGCAACGCCCAAGAACAGTACGACCGCCGCGATGCCACCGCGTGCGCAGAAACTTTACGCGAAATCCTAAAACATCATCCCGATTTTGCCCCCGCACACGCGCTGCTGGGACAGGCAATAGTCCTGCAAGATCAGCTCCATGACATTCCCGCTTGGCTGGCCACGGCAACCGCCAACGCAGCGCCGATGGTCTACCAGTACCCGCACTACTGGCTGACGCTGGGTGACTGGTCGGCGGCAAACGAAGACTATCGGCAGGCCGCGCGCGCTTACTGGGAAGCCGGCCGGAGAGACCCCAACGACAGCATCGCGTGGACCCGATTGGCCAAGGCTTTGCGTAGTTTGCAGAAACGCAGTGCATCGAAAAAAGCTGACGATTCATCGCAGTCCGTTGCCCCGCAGTCCGTTTCCCCGGCGTCACTGGGCGCCATCGATCAACGCATCACCCGCCTGCTGCGACTGCGTGAACTGTACGACCACTTTTCTTGGGAAGGACGCGACAGCCAATCCATTGCGGTCGATGTTGCCGAGATCCTGTTTGACCTGGGGCGGACGTGGGAAGCCGAAGCGTGGACGGCGGTCGCGACGACGATGACGAAAAGTCCCAGCACCAAACTGGCTCCGTTGCGAACGGCGATCGTGGCCCAATTGGGGCAGGATCCCGAGTGGATTTCGACGATCAACCAACCCGCGCTGCGGCTGGATCTGTCGGATTGGCCCGAACCGACGGTGCTGGCAAACAGCCCGCGACTGCCTGCCCGGCCAAAAATCATTCCAACGATTACTACCCACGATCACCTGCGACTAGTCGACGAAACGCAGCGTTGGAACCTGGCTGGCTTGGGAGCCAAGAGCATTCCAGGCGACGCGACCCTGGCGCCGCTGATCCGCACCCTGGGTGTCGGAGGCGGAACGATCGACTACGACTTGGATGGCTGGCCCGACGCTGTGATCATGGGCGCCGGCGGCACGCTGATGCAATCGGATTCGGCGCCCAACGAATTGATGCGAAACCTGGGACAACAGTTTGCCAACGTCACGACGCCTGCCGGTGTGGTCGACCGAGGATTTGGACAAGGAGTCGCGGTCGGTGATTTCAACGAAGACGGATTTCCGGATTTGTTTTTCGCCAATTTGGGCAAGAACCGCCTGCTTCGAAACAACGGCGATGGCAGCTTTACCGATTGCGCCGATCTGCTGCACGACAACGACTGGAAACAGTGGAGTACCTGCGCGGCGTTCTTTGATCTCAATCGCGACGGCATCGCGGATTTGCTGACGACCAACTATTGCGAAACCGCCGCGAACATGGACGAAGCCTGCCCCGATCCCAGCGGCAAACCCGGCCCCTGCCATCCGCTTAAATTCGCTGCCCACGGCGACCAGTTTTTTGTCGGGGCAGGCGACGGTCGTCTGGACGATGTGTCAGTTCAATGGATCACCGATGTCCTGCCAGGCCGGGGACTGGGCATTGTCGCCGGAGCGTTGGCGGCCAGCGAAGATGCCACCTCATCGATGGGTGTTTTCATCGCCAACGACATGTCCGCCAATCACTACTACCAGCACCTCGAACGCGACCAACGCGCGCCGCTTCCAAACGTGAATGCCGATGCATCGTCGGGGATTCTGCCAGAATCCGGTGTCTTGCAAGAAAGCGCCACCGCACGCGGTTTGGCCGTCGACGGACGCACGCTTTCGCAAGCCTCGATGGGGATTGCCAGCAGCGACTTTGATGGCGATGGGGACCTGGATTTTTACGTCACCGGTTTTGGGTTGGAATACAACATTCTGTACGACCAAGTTTCGCCCGGCGTTTGGCAAGACATCACCGGCAAGCTGGATTTGGTGCAACCGACCCTGCCGATGGTCGGGTTCGGAACCGAAGCGATCGACTTTGATTTGGACGGCATCGACGAACTTATCGTCACCAACGGACACATCGGAGACTTCAAAAAACCTGACATGCCCTACGAACAGCCGCTGCAGATCTTTCGTCGCGGCAAGGCGGGAAAATTCCAGTGGGTCGACGACGCCAGTTGGGGCGACTACTTCGACAGCAACCACGTCGGCCGCGCCCTGTGGACCATCGATGCCAATCGCGACGGACGCCCCGATTCGATGATCACTCACACTTACGAACAAGCACGCCTGCTGATCAACCGCACCGATTCGCCCCATCACCGCATTGCGTTTCGACTGGTCGGCACCAGCGACAGTCGCGACGCCGCCGGCGCGATCATCCGATTCCAGTGTGACGGACGCGCACGGACTCTTTGGGCAATCGCTTCGGGCGGCTATCTGTGCACCAATGAATCAATCCTTCGCGCAGGAACGGGACCGGCCAAAGAAATCACCGACGTTAGCGTGATTTGGCCCAGTGGAGAAACCCAGTCGTTTGGAAACTTGGCAGCTGACCAAGAGTATCTGATTGTCCAAGGAGACGCGCAACCTTTTGCCACTCCCTTCGCGGCGGACCATCCTGCAGCCGACAAACCCGATGGCAACGAAAACTAGTCGCTGCTAACAAGCTTCACTGGCATCTCTATCAAGCTTCACTGGCATCTCTATCAAGCTTCGCTGGCTTCTCAATCAAGCTTCGCTGCGACGTTGATCCCGCGGCAATACCTTGACGGTGACCAAGTCGCCCTCGGCAAGGACATCGATTTCGCCGGGAAGTGAGTAGCGATGGTTGGATGTACTGACCAGTGATTCGACAAGCTGCTGCCAATGACGCTGACCCATCGCGGTACGCGACCAACCGCTTTGTTTCCACAGCATTTGCAGCGCTGCGATGGTGACGCTGGGATCATGGTCCGCGCGGCGCTGCAGTACGATCGGATCAATCGACGCGTGGGATGCGATCCACTGATCGGCTTGTTGGTCGATCACCGATCGCCATTGACGCTGCGAATCAATCGCGCGCCCGATCGCGGGGATGACTTCGGGAAATCGCGTCTGCATCAACGGCAACAGTTCACCGCGAATCCAATTGCGTTGGTAGTCCGTGTCGGTGTTGCTGGAATCTTCCCGCCACGCTTGGCCGATCTCACTTAGCCCGTCGCGAATCAGCTGCCGCCTGACACTGAGCAAAGGCCGAGTGATCACAAAATCATTCTCCGGTGGCCTAGTGCCGGCTTCGCGTGCCGGCGCGATCCCCGCCAACCCAGCCGGACCGGTGCCACGCATCAAATGATGCAGCACCGTTTCGACGTTGTCGTCCAGCGAATGCGCCAGCGCGATGTACCGACATCCGGTCTGACCCGCGGCTTGTTTCAAAAACGCGTAACGCTGCGAACGCAAATAAGCTTCGTCAGCCCTCGTGCTACCAGCTTCCAGATCATCGGGCGAATCCGATGTCCCCAACCGGCAATCGACTCCCAATCGGGCCGCCAGATCGACCACAAAATCCCGGTCTCCTCGCGATTCATCGCCTCGCAATCCATGATCAAAATGGGCCAGCACAATAAAACCGCGTCGAGAGATTCCGTCGACCGATTCACGGGAGATCGTGTGCAGCAGCCTCGCAAGCGCCACGCTGTCGGCGCCCCCGCTGCAGCCCACCAGGACTCCCACTTCGGCCCACCGCTGCGTCGGCCAGGCACCAAGCAGTGAATCGATCAGCTCTTGCCACTTGCTCGATCGCGTATCGCTCGCCGCATTCCCCGATTCGCCTTGCGAGCGATCCGAATCATCGGGCGGCGAGTTCAAATCGAGATCGTTCACGATGGCAGACACGCTGGCAGACGACGGAGGGAGAGGACTAAGGACAAGTGGGAGACGGCTTTTTCGTATTTCTAAGATCGCACTCACCGCGAGCCACCCACTGCAGGGTTAGAAATGTGTTAACTTCGTCGTTGATTGGCGAATCCGCGAAATTGTCGTGCGTCAATCAAGAGCGTAACAACTCCTCCGGACAATAAAATCACCCCGCGCGTCGGCCGCCCCCCTGCTCCTGAGGGATCTTGGCCACGTGCTATGACACGTCCAAAATCGCTGCTTACCTATTCTTCGTTTCTCATCCAATCACTCTCAAACTGCGGCCGGTCCGATGTGGAATTTCTTCCTCTCGCTTTTCGCCGCTCGCAATTGGATCCGGTGGTGCGTCGACTGCGTTTCGATGGTTGTCGGACCGCGACGCCGTCTGCTAGTCGCTGATCGTCGGACTTCGGCGCTCAGTGCTTCCGCAGTGCTCAGTGCTTCCGCAGTGCCCAGTGCCTCCGCAGTGCCCAGTGCCTCCGCAGTGCCCAGTGCCTCCGCAGTGCTCAGTGCCTCCGCAGTGCTCAGTGCCTCCGCAGTGAATCGACCGCGAACTTGGAATTGGCAAATCATTCAGCGACCAACAACCCAGCCTAGGTGGTTTTTGCGTCCTCCCTCTCGAGGACATAAACATGAGTTCATTGCTAATGCCGCCAGCGATCGCAGGATTGTTGGCGGATTCAAATCTCTTTCTGCTCTACTCGTTAGCCGGCGTCCTTTCAGGTGCCGTGCTAATGCTGGGCTACAGTCGGTGGAAGCACTCTGTCCGTAAGATTCGGTTGCAAGAACGCGCCGACAAAGTCCTGGACGAAGCGAATCGCGAAGGCGAAACCCTGAAGGCTCAGTTATTGATTGAAGCCAAGGAAGAAGTGTTGCGACTGAAAGAAGAAGGCGAACAAGAGATCAGCCGCGAAAGACGCAAAGTGCATCAACGCGAAGAGAAACTCGATCGCCGCGAAGAACAACTGCTGCAGCAAGAAGACGGCCTGCGAAAACAGCAACGCGGCATGGAAAGCAGCCAGTCACGACTGGAAACCCAGATCAAGGCTGCGATCGAAGAACGACGACAACTGCAGACGATCACCCAAGAACAGCAAGACGTTCTGGAAAAAGCCAGCGGCATGTCTCGCGAACAAGCGTCCGCCCACCTGATGGAAGTGCTGGAGCGGGACCTGGAACACGAACGTGGTTCAGCCGTGCTGAAACACAAAAAGCAGTTGGCCGACGTCGTCAAAGCGCAAAGCCGCGAAATGCTGCTTACCGCGATCCAACGATACGCGTCGCACTTCACCGCCGAAACCACGACCAGCAGTGTCGATGTTCCGACCGATGACATGAAAGGTCGCATCATCGGCCGCGAAGGTCGAAACATTCGCGCGTTTGAAAAGGTCACCGGGATCGATTTGATCATCGACGATACGCCCGGCGTGGTCATCGTCAGTGGTTTTGATCCCGTCCGCCGCGAAATCGCTCGCCAATCGCTGAACAAACTGATTGCCGACGGGCGCATTCACCCATCCAAGATCGAAGAAGTCGTCGAAGAAACGACCAAAGAGATCGACGAATTCATCATGCTGAAAGGTCGCGAAGCCGCGGACGAAGTCGGCGTGCCAGGACTGACCGACCGCGTGGTCGGGCTGTTGGGCCGATTGCATTTCCGGACTTCCTACAGCCAAAACGTCCTGCGGCACAGTGTCGAAGTCGCTTTCATCTCCGGCATGGTGGCCGAGATGATGGGCATGGACGGCGATCTGGCTCGGCGCTGTGGTCTGTTGCACGACATCGGCAAAGCAGCCGATCACGAATTGGAAGGCGGTCACCCCAAGATCGGTGCCGATATTCTGCGTCGCAATGGCGAGTGCCCCGAAGTCGTCCACGCCGCGTTTGGGCATCACGACGAAATCGTCACCGAGCATCCTTACACCATGGTCGTTGCGACGGGCGATGCCTGCAGCGCTAGCCGGCCGGGGGCGCGACGCGAATCGCTGGAACGCTACGTCAAGCGAATGGAAGAACTGGAATCGATTGCCAAGCGTTTTGAAGGGGTACGACAGGCGTTTGCCATTAGCGCCGGCCGCGAACTGCGAGTCATCGTCAACAGCGGCAAAACCGATGACGAGCGGGCCGCCGCCATCTGTCACGATATTGCCAAAGCATTCGAGAAAGAACTGACCTACCCGGGCGAGATTAAAGTTACCGTGGTCCGAGAGTCCCGGTTCACCGAAACCGCCAAGTAGCCACCCGCCAAGTCGCTAAACGACGCCTAGCAACCGTTTGGGTTGCGATGCGATGGGGACATTGCATTAGCGCGCAAAAAAAGGCCGGGTGAGTCTGACGAATCAGTCTCACCCGGCCAAAATGTCGCGTGCATCCTATGCGAACGTGACCTGCCCGTTGCGTCGAGCAAATTCAGTTCGGTCTAGCAGCCGCAAGCTGGTGCAGCTTCGCAGCCGCATGATGGAGCTACGTCACAACCACATGATGGTGCAACGTCGCAGCCGCTGTCGCAGCTGCTAGCACATCCGCCACCGCAGCTGAAGAGTTTCTTCAACAGAGTGCGAACTGGAGTTGCCTTGGGAGCCGAGCAGCAAGTTGCTGCTGGAGCCGAGCAACCGCAAGAAGCTGCTGCAGGTGCACATCCGCAAGCCGAAGCTGCTGGAGCACATCCGCCACAAGCACCAGCCGAAGCACCCATGCTGCTGCAAGCAGGAGCAGGAGCACAAACTTGAACTGGAACTTGCTTGCAAACTACTCGTGGAACGCAGCGAGTTACTGTGTAAGGCTCGCAAACTTTGCGGCACTTAGTAACACACTTGTTCACGGTGTAGCACTCTTTGCGGTAAGTCGTGTTGCAGACAGTCTTGGTGCGACACTGTGGGACCATTTTGCAAACGCGGTAGTTGCAGGTCTTGGTGCGGCACTCAGGAACCATCTTGCAGACGGTGTAGTTGCAAGTACGAGTACGTGGTTCGCATGTGTAGCCACAGCAAACGGTGTAGTTAACAGTCTTGCAACGAGGCTCGCAGACGTAGCTGCAAGTCGTGTAGTTGACAACTTTTGTACGTGGCTCGCAAACAGTGCTGCAAGTCGTGTAGTTGACAGTTTTTGTACGGCACTCAGGTACCAGCTTGCAAGTTGTCCAGTTGACAACTCGTGTGCGGCACTCGGGAACCATTTTGCAGGTCGTGTAGTTGATTACCTTGGTGCGGCACTCAGGAACTCGCTTGCAGACAGTGTAAGGGATGACGCGGGTGCGGCATTCGCTACGGTAACGTGTGCAAGTGACAGTCTTTTGCTCGCAGGTAGGAACCCAAACTTTCTTGCAGATCGTTTGTGGGCAACCTTGGACACAGATCGTTTGGCACTTGCCGGGGCAAGTTACAGTGCGGCAAGTAGCAGCATCGTAGTACGAAGTGCTTGGACCGCGAACGGTCTTTCGCATCATTTTCCCAGGGATCGTCTGGGTTGTCGTTTGCCATGAGCCACCAGCAACGTTGATCGTCTTGGTGTAAGTCTCAGGAACCGAAACTCGGTAGTTTTCGGTGCGAGTCTTTTGCTCTTGAACTGTGTTGTACACGGTGTAGTTGACCGTACGCGACTTTTGCTCACGAACAGGAACCATCACTGTGTAGTTGACGTTCTTGCTGTGGTTCTGAGTCACGCGGCGGTTGACCGTGTAGTTCACTTGCTTGGAGTGCTGTTGGTAAACAGGCTTTTTGACCGTGTAGTTGATCGTACGCGAGTGAGTCTTGTACACAGGCTTTTTGACTGTGTAGTTGATCGTGCGAGTACGTGTTTCGTACTTAGGCTTGCGTACGTTGTACGTGTGAACCTTCGTGCGTGTTTCGTAAACAGGCTTGTTTACGGTGTAGTTGATCGTTCGGCTACGAGTTTCGTAGGTCGGGACCATCACGGTGTATTGAACTTCACGTGAAGTCGTTTCCGGAACCATACGAGTGGCCGGGACAGCGACGTTTTCGGTGTAAGTTTCGTTGCGTGTGCGATAGCGAGTTTCTTGAACTTGCTCGTAAACCGTTTCTTGAACGTTACGCATCACGGTGTAAGTACCGCCGGCAGCAGGAGCAGCCATCGGTGCAGCGGCGACAGCGCCACCGTCAACGATTGTGCCTTCTGCCATTGGTGCGCTCATGATGGCACCGTCAGCGACAACACCTTCACCGCTTACAACATTTCCACCACAGCCATTACAGCCTTGGTAGCTGATAGCACCACAATAAGCAGCGCTGGCTGAGTTTGCCGTTGCGACGATCATAGCGATCGTGGCGAACGACAGAATACATAGCCTTTTCATTCTTCTTCTCCGTAGGAAACAACTTGTTTGTTGCGAGGACGCAGCATGCGACACCCACACGGGCACTCACCCAGGTGGGCAGTAACGAGATCCAGTGAACCAATCCGGCCTGATGTCCGGGAGGAACGGCAAGCCGGCTGACTTCGCCAACCTTCGTGCAACGCAATGCGTGTGGGAGGATGGGTTGGTCGTGCGAACCTTGTGCACCAGGACAATGGACCTCGATACGTAGAGTTAATCGTCTACGGAGCAAGGGTTGATTACGCAAAGGAGCAAAGGGTGGTAAAAAGCAACGACTGCGGGGACCTGTCTTGCAGTCATTACAAGCTGTAGCGGATATGCCAATTGTGCCGTGCGCAGACGACCAAAATGCTGTTCAGATGCGCAGCGGTTCGGACAAGACACCGCTTTGCGGTCTAGAAGCCCCCGCATTTGCTACCTATCTGGATTCAGAGAGCTGACTCTCCAAGCCAGCGAACGGCGGCGGCCAACTGATTCTGACCATTCCCATGTTTTTCGCCGCCACTTGTTGGTCGCCACCATTCCCCTACACCAGCCGCCCCTCCTAACCACATCGCGGCGAGAATTCAGCATCGCCGGACTGCTCACGCATCGCGGCAACACTTAAGCGGCGCGGTACCGTTGACGCAGCGACTCGCTCCGCGCGCTTGATCACCCGGGTCTTTAGCAACCTGATAGAATTCACAAGCCGCGATGGCATCCGGTCACCCCACCCACATCTACCCCACCCACATCTACTTCGCCCGCATCAAACGGCATCCATTACTTTGCCCGATTCATCTGACGCCGCTCCAATTCCTGACGATGAATCCCCATCGCTCTCTGCCAGCGATGCCGCGATCAGTCGTCGCAATCTTCCCGAGCCCGCGGTCGGCCGGCTCAGCCTGTATTACCGCGAACTGTATCGGCTGCGTGACGCCGGGACTCATTCGATCAACAGTCGGGAGCTCGGCAAATTGGTCAACGTTTCGCCCGCGGTGGTCCGTCGTGACCTGAGTGCTCTGGGGACAATCGGGCGGCGAGGTGTCGGCTATACGGTGGAGCTATTGATCGAAGCGATCGGCGGCGTCCTGGGGTCCGGGCACCAGTGGCAAGTGATTTTGGTGGGCGTCGGATCATTGGGCGATGCTCTGCTGCGATATCGCGGATTCGAACGACTGGGTTTTCGCCTGGTTTCCGCTTTGGACGCCAATCCCGATCGGATCGGAACTTCGATCGGCGGCGTGCGAGTTCGCGACGCATCGGAGCTTGCACAAGTTTTGTCGGACTTCTCGCCTGATCTAGCCATATTGGCGGTGCCGGCTGAGAAGGCGGGGGAAGTTGCCGGTGAACTGGTGGCAGGGGGAATCACCGGCATCTTAAATTTCGCACCGACGACTTTGCGACTGTCATCGGCGATCGCCGTGGTCAACGTCGACTTGGCCAGCGAGCTGCAGCGATTGGCGTTCAGCGTGCAGCAACGCAAGTGAGTGCGAAGCGGCTAGACCCGTGGAAGCACTAAATCCGAGGAAATAGCTGCGATTCGTATTGAACCCCCGGTTCACGATCTTTAAAAGTGTCGTAGAATCGTGTGTTCGTCGGACAGAGCAACCAAGTCCGCCAGTTGTCAAACGAGTGAACCCAAAAGAACTTTGGGAGTCCTCTTTAGCAGGTGGCGTCAAATTGCTAAGATTCGCCGCACACGCTCACTACCCCGTGGTGTAATTGGCAACACAGCTGGTTTTGGTCCAGCCATTCAAGGTTCAAGTCCTTGCGGGGTAGCTAAGGGGGCATATTCTGCCCCTATGAAACCGGCCACAGCCGTAAACGCGGCGTTTTCTATCAGGCCCGTTTCCCTAAAGGGCTGTGTGGGTGCAGGTGTGGCACCACTCGCGACCCCACAACCGGCCTCCCAGTGGTCGTCAGTCACTTGCAAATAGTGCTTCGCAGCGGTCGCACTCGAATGGCCAAGCCAAGCGTTGACGACGTGGTCGGGATGACGCTCCTGCAACTCTGTCCGTCGTGTCGCTCTGAGATTCTGAAACGTCTTAGGCCACGGTGTGATGCCTGCGGATTCAATCACGCGATTCATAAGCGTCCCAAGTCCGGAACGATTCCGGTATCGGTGAATGCAACGCACAGCACCATCGGGTCGGTCGTTGAATGCTTCGCGAAGATATGGAAGCAGTTCCGGAAAGATTGGACATTCACGCAAGCCAGTCTTGGGCGAGTCGATACGCAACCGGCCGATGTCCCACAGCACGTCGTCCCAGGTCATCACCAACACTTCGCACCGACGAAGTCCGCCGTAGCGTGCAAGGGCAAAGATCAAACGCCACTGTGAGCTTGGGCAGGCGTCCAGCACGATCTTGGCTACCGATGGTTTGATGAAGTGGTCACGATCACGATTCACTTCACTACCGGTCTTTAGATCGGTGAACGGGTTCGAGTCAATCAATCGATCCTTGACCGCGTGGTCAATCATCGTCTTGGCTCGCTTGACGTGTTTACTGACGGTTGCCTCTGCCATCGTCTTGATGACGTTGCCATCGGCGTCCCACTTCACCGGAATCGTCAGCAGCCATCGACGCCACTGTTCAGCGTCGGCTACCGTAATCGACTCAATCAAACGGTCCTCGCCAAAGTGTTCCACAAGCAGTCGTCGGGCGTGGCCATAGTTGTCAATCGTGCCTTGGGCCAAGTCTGTCCGCTTCGCAATGTACGAACCACAGAACGAGTCCAGCAGTCTGTCAGCATCGTTCGTGACTCGCTTCGCTTCGATCAATCCCCACTCTTGCAGCTTGTCGCGAATCTTGCCGGTCAACTTGTCGGCCCACAACGCGGTAGCGGGTTCAGGCTTGCCGCCCGATCCGCTGGCCCGCAGCAACTCTTCCACGTGGCGTTTGACCGTTTCACAACGTCGCTTTGATCGGTCTGCGATATACAGCGAACGGCGTTTGCCGTCTTGTCGAAATTGCAGGCGGTGCCCGGTGCGTCCGGTCTCTTTACTCAGTGTGGCCATTCAGTTTCTCTCCTTCAATGCTGCAATCACCTCGTCCACGTCATAGCGTCGGCTGGAACGAATCAGGATACTTGGGATGGTCCCATTCCCTCTCAGTTTCTCGATGAAAGACAGTGAGACGCAGAGTTGACGGGCCAATTCTGCACCATCGACCAATCGCGTAGTTGGTTTTGGCTTAGGTTCCGGTTGTGGCATCCTCGCGACAATTGCGGCTGCGAGCATATCAACGAAGTCATTGGTGAAGCTAAGCATTGAACACCTCCACCAACGCGGCTGCAACGTCTCGGGCGTACTGGTCGCAGACTTCGCGGCATCGGACATTACGACTATCAACATTGGGTTGGAACACGACAACGGCTGTCGTCGCGTCGATGTCGTGGATGTCGATTCGGTGGTCCGCAAAGTTGATCTTCGCTTGGTCGCCGTACAGCTCGCGTGCGGCTGCGTCATACGCCTGGGCTGCTTGGACTTCGTTGTGGAAGAGACCAAGGTAAAGTTGCTTGCCTGATGGATTCCGGATTTCAGCTTTCCACTTGCTTGACTGCTTGTTCCACGACACCCCACAAAATCTTGACGAGCCGCTGACGCGTTTGCCCCGTAGATTCTGGCGGTGGGTCATCGGTTGCAAGTTGAAGCCGCAATTATTGAGTCCATCGCCGTCGCGATGATCGACGTGTTTGAGACACTCGACCCCTCTCAGTTCCAATATCAAGCGGTGCAACTTTTGCATTTTTCGCTTGCCATCGATCGTCACGACGTGAACCGCGTAGGTCGTGCGTGGTTTGACAGCCGGATACCATCCGCCACCAATCGCATCCACCAAGTCGATGTCACAGTACGTCACAAGATCAGGATATTTTTTCGATGACAGTTCTATTCTTGCAATTTTCATCGTGACACCTCCGACAACATGGCTACGGTTTCGCGACTCAGTTGATGTCCAAGTTCTGTCAAGATCTTGAACTGATCTGCTGGCCGTTCTTGACGATCGTAATCGTGGTGGTAGACGAAGCCACAGCCGACACGGAACACGTTCAGGCGTCCGGTCACAATCGAATGACTCATACCGATACCCGGTGCAAAGTCGCGTTCAGTCACGTCGATGGCGGTCACGTACAAGTAGCGGTCAGCCGGACGGCTGGCCAACGTGTGGACACGTGCCAACGCACGCGGCGTCAACTCTGTCGTATCGGTGACGCGATCAGGACGCGGACGGTGAATCTGGGCGAGGGAGCGGGCGGTCAGAGGTGTGGTGTCTGAGTGGGCCAATCTGGAGGGTCTGGAATCCGAAAAGTGCCTCATATCACCCCGCAAATTACCGGGTGAAATGTTACACAAATCAAGAGATACCCTATCGGGAGTCGAGTCGTTGACGGCTTCCTGCTTTTCTTCCCGGTACGCCTGCAACCTTTCCCGTGCGATCTCGAAAAGCGGTCGGGATTGATACGCCCGTTGATACTCGCGGATCTTGTCGCGGTTGGCGTTCTGGTACTTCTGTGTCGACAATCGAACGCTATCAGGGTTCGACTGACGATATTTTCGCCCGTCCTCGCGTTCGCAGACTATGCAACGAGAGCGTGCCCCGTCCTTACTCTTGGTTCGCTTCCCAAAGTCGGTGACGGGTTTGGACTGATGGCACTTGGTGCAGATTTTCAATGGATCGGCAATAGATAAGAGGAACGGCAACGACATCTGTCGTTGTTGGTTCCTCCCTTCCGATTCAGTCTGACAACCAGTCAGTACGCGGGAGAAATTGAAGCCGTGTCGACGGTTCAATAGTCAAAGTCTGGCCGACATCGTGTCGGACGCCGCAACTTAATTTGCGGTATGGCGGGTGAGGGTGATTTATCCTGGTGCTCGGCGATGAAGCAGTTTTGCTACTTGAACTCTACCACACAAACTGGGTCGGGTCAAATGATTTGGCACAAATTTTGCATAATCGCTGAGACCGATTCTAAGCGACCTTGGCTACCGCGTGCAATGAGTTCCAATGATTGTGATCCGATGCCCTTACGGGCGACGTGAGGTGCCTTTCTGGGCACGCAGGCGTGTGGATTGACGATTGCTTTTCAAGCTAAGCCAAACTCGTGTGGTGCCTGGGCACCTTTACTCCGCCGCCTGGGAAATGCTGGATTGGTCAAAATCCGTCGAATGTTATGAAAATTCCACCAAGCAGTGAACTTGTGGCCCCTATGGTGTCCGTTCGCACACCTAAAAGAGGGCCTTCCCGGCCAGGTCCGCTCAATCCACACCTCTGGTGGGTGGTAAGGTAGCGAGCACTTCTGCCAGCAATCCCCTTCAGATCGCGTGAGACACGAGAGTTAGTGCATTTCGCACTCGCGACCTCCAATCTACCTTCTATACCTAATCGGGTGAGATCAAAGAATAATAAAGAAAGGAAGAAAGAAAGGTACATTTGTGCCGCGAGTGGTGAAAGTGACTATTCCTCGTGTTTGAGGCGATCTGAAGGGGATTTCTGGCAAAAGTGCTCGCTAGCACACCACCTATTATGGGGTGCCGCAGCATTATTTCGACAATTCTTTTGCAGACGGTGACGAAATCCTTTCGCGACGAACAAGTTACGGATAGGGAATCGAATCAAACCAATCCGAACGAGGAAAACGACCAATGTCCGAAGAACAAACCGACGCAGCCGATCAACCGGCAGCCGAACCAGATCTGAACAAACTGGTCGCAGACCACGAGCGAGTCCTGGCAGAGAATGCAGCTCTCAAAGCCGAACTGGCCAGCAGCCAAGACATCACAGCCACGGTCACAGCCACCGTCCGCGATGCCATCGCGAATCCACCACAACCGCTGTTCAATCCCAAGACGATGACCACGGAAGAGTACATCGCGAACAAGGATGCTGTGCGAAAGCAGATGGGATTCCAGCGTCGGTCAAACGGTCAATTGACCAGCAACCAGTGACCGGATTCCGGCAACCAGTAGTCCAACGATCCCAACAGAGAAAAACAGCATGACAGAACGACGCCGCCCATACCCCGTCACACATGAAGGTGAGACCCTATTCTTGGCCGACTGGTCCGAGCGTCTAAAGATTTCGTACCATACCCTTTATGGAAGATTGATTCGAGGCTACACGGATTCAGAGATCATCCTGGGGAAGCATAACGAAGCAGACCCATTGATTATTTTGGGCGCGTGGAAAAGGCCCATGTCCTGGTGGTCGAGAGTGTTCCGCGTCAAACCAACGTTGATGCGAGAGCGTCTCAAGCGAGGCCTCCAGCATGAATTTGTTGTGTTCGGAAAGCCCCGATCCAAGCCCGTCAAACCGGTCTACCTGCGTGTGGGCGACGTTGCCAAGACTTGCGGTTGGTGGAGCCTCCGAACGTCACAAAGAGCCACAACAATCGAGCGACGAATCAAAGACGGTCTCTGTCCAGTGGATGCAATCTTCGCGGTCGACCCAGAATAAGCCGGACTCGTTGCCGCTGTTTCCGCATTGGTCCGTAAAGACGGCGGCAGCTTTGAGTCCTGATAGCAGCACCGTCGTCGGTTTCAATACTCCCGGCGACGGTGCTTTTTAGAACACCGACTTCGCGTTATGTGATGCTAGCCGAAGTCGAGCCCGTCAAAAACGGGCACTTATACAAGTCACTTGAATCTTTGAAGCTGGATTCAGGATCGACGTTTTCATTCCGAAAATTGACGACTTGAAACCCTGCATTTCGCCATTTTTGAGACACGCTGTAGCCATCGTGCAAAATGATCTGGCGAAGCTGGACGGGAGGTGGTGAGAGAACACACGAAACCTGTCTGCCGTAGCCGACAGCTTGGCTCCGTCGCTATCGGCTGCGGTTTTGTCACACATTGAAAATTCCGCATTGATCAGCGGCTATCCATAGACACGGCTTTGGTGTGCGGTGTCTAAGAATCCAAGCACTAAAATGCCATCTGTGATGAATTGACATCGTCAATAATCAAATCAATCGCCGAGCGTTGCGATATGATCCCAACCATGATGAAAGAGGCGTATCGAGTGTGTAGCATGGTTCAGTAGCGTTGCAACAACCCGAGGTCCAATAATGTTAGCAAGTGCGTTGGACGCGGTTTCAATGTCTGCAATAGTTGAGAATCATTTGAGTACTTCGTTGCAGCCATTGGCCTGATTCAAAGTGTTTCCCATTCGATCGACAAAGTGGACAACCCCAATCGATACGGCTCGTGTATCCGACGATGGGAAACGAAAAAACAGCAACAAGCAAACCGGACAAGAGTCCGTTTTGTTGAATTCCACCCCTTGGAATTATCCCTATGGGCATTGTCGGAACGTGCTGGAATTTACGTTGAGAATTTACGTTGCCAGCTAAATAATGGACAGTGCGTTCCCCCGCCCCTCACCGGTCGCTACGCGTCGACCAGCATTCAGGCGGCTATGCTGCCTGTTCTCTTGCTGCCTGTTCTCTTGCTGCCCGCTTGAGAATGCCGCTAACAGCCGTGTGCGTCCATTTCAGCCGCCCCTCTTTGGTGACGATTCCACGGTCGGTCAACGCTGCCGCAATCTGGCGAAGCGTCAAGCCGTCGCCCCGTAGATCTTGCATCCAAGCTATTGCGTCTTGCTCCGATGCGTTGGGTTGTAGCGTCTTGCCATCGTCGCCAAGATCGTAGCCGTATCGGATCTTGCCCACACGCTCGCCATTGTCGATCTTGTGGCGTAGGGCGTCCCGTGTGCGTTCCCCAATCGCTTCGCGTTCCCACTGGGCAACCGATAGCAGAATGTTCAAGACCATTCTGCCTGCGGCTGTCCTGGTGTCAATGGAATCGGCAACGCTGAACAATTGCGACCGGCTACCGAAATGGTCGTCGATAAGCGTTTGCCAATCGCCCACGCTTCGCGTCAATCGATCCAATTTGACGACGGCTAGGCCTTCCGCTTCGCCGCTGCGTAGCATTGCTAGGGCACGTTGTAGACCGGGCCGTTTAAGGCTCTTAGCAGACTCGCCAGCGTCTTCAATGACCGCAACGACTTCCAAGTCGTAAAGGCTTGCGTATGCTTCTAGCTTCGCTCGCTGGGCGTCCAGTGAAAGACCGCTATCGGCTTGGTCTTTGGTGCTAACTCGGATGTAGAGAATGATTTTCAAGGTGCGTCTCGCGTTGGTGTTGTCTTACACTCAACACTATGCCGACACGCAAAAAGCGCAAATCGTTTTCGTCGATTCTGGACACAACCGGTCGTCTGTAGACACGGGCGGTTGAATAATCGTCACAAGCCGAAATCCATCGAATGCGCCATTTTGGCAGTCTGCCGGAATCCGGTTGCAAACCGTTGGGACTCGCCATCGTCCGCCCTCGCTGCGTTGTGCTTGGCTGCTGTTGAGCGTGACCGGCTCCGCTTGTGTTTGGGAGACCGCTGCCTGAATCCGGCAAACACGTGTGGACAACGTGTTCACGCACTGTCTAAGGATGTACGCTGCCGGAATACGGTCACGCGTTGGGCGAGTGTTGGCGTGTGGGTATCGGGTCCGAACAAGAGAACGCGGTGGGCCGTTGCGTTGTGGTAGTCGTGCGGGTCGTGCTGGCTGTTAGGCCGGTAGCAGTGTTATCAGTCGGTGGGGTCGGTTGGGGGTGCAGGGTTTTAACGGTGCGGTGATGAGCAGGGGTGCTGCCGATGGTGACGGGTGCCCTATCCTAGCTGCCGCCTATCGTCAGCCGGTCCGGTGTTGGGGTGGTCGGTTTTCAACTGCAACACTGTGGGCGTTGATGGGTTCCCGTCCAACGCTCACACAACGCGGGCGATAATCCTGAAACCAGACGCCTCTGCGGCGACCAGACGGCGTGTCAGCTCACGAAAGGCCTTTTCTTCGACTGGTGTGGGATCGCTCGTCGCACGAGCCTGGATTCCGGTCGGCTGCTGGTAGCTTAGCACGGTAGAACGGGGATTGCAGGAGACTACGTGGGCAATGTTGCTAGGCGAGCTTCGACCGTCATGCGAATGTTATTCACAAATTCGGACTCGGCTGATTCGATATCTCGACGCCCCAAATCGATTTTCAATTCGTGCAGTTCCACACCTCCCGCCGTAACGCCCAGAAATCGACTACCGGACTCCGATCGATTTGATGGCGAAATGAAGATGGCGAGCTTCGATTGTAGAGCCTCACAGAACGCCAATACTTCGTACCGGTCCGCAGCCTTTAATTTTGGCTTGTACTTGGCGTCAAGTACGATTGGGCGGACTCCAGGTTTCCGAATATAAATGTCAGGTTTCACTTGGTTGTCGCCGCCATGAACGTACAGCGGCACTCGGTGAACGTTCCCGTCGAAAACTTGACCGCCCGGCAAAATACCCGAGATTTGCTCTTGGATTAGTTCTCGCACATAAGCCTCAAATACATCGTCTAAACGTATCACCAAGGACTCGATCTGAACCTTTCCAAACGATTCGAGCGAAACACCTTGTTGCGTAGCGATCAAATAGCAAAGCCATAGCAGACGCTCGTATGCCCTGTGGCTACCGGGAAGCTTGACTATTTGCCCTGCAACCTGCCGAGACGCTTTCTCCGCATTTTCCGCAAGAGGACTGACCGTGTCGAAAAGCTCAACGAGACGCGAGGCATGCGTGGCAAGCGATATGCTGTCCTTGCCGGTGAGTTGCTGGAGGTAGCGGACCAGATGTTCCAATGTGTGTTTGACTAATCGATTCTCTGGTAAATCACTCGTGAGGAAACTTACGTCACGAACATGCCTGTATCGATATCCTTTCGCGATGAAACGTGAGACCGATTTTCCGAACTGGATTCTTCCACGAAAACCGTGCGTCGTCTCTTTTGTAACATACTGTCGCAGTAGGCCGTCGCGTTGCACTACCGATAGAGCCTCAATCACTGCTCGACCGAAAAGGTCTTCCGCACTTCCGGCTTTCAGTGGTTCGGCTGCGTACTTCCTCAAATGGCTGGGCAGTGCTCCTAGCGATTTCTTCGCCTTCTGCACAAGGTACAAAGCATTTTCGATTGGAAATCGCGGGCGGACGTGAATCGCAACACGCGAATTGATTGGAATTACACCAATGTAGCTCTTCGCGATCAAACGCAACTCACCACCACGGTAGTCGATGTCGAAGTATCCCCGTCCGGTGATCTCTGGGAACACGTCAATCTTGCCATCAACAATCAGATTTTCGATTGGGACAACGACTTCCCCATGTTCAAGGCATGGGTACACGTTTTTTGGAAACGGTGTGCTAATCATCGGATTCTTGCTGACCAGACAAGCGTCTCTCTAGTGCTTTGAAGCTCTGGCTAACGTGTCCCAATTTATCTGGCTCAAACTCCAATACACTTTCGCAGAATGGAAGAATTCGATACCTCCACACTTGAGCTAGTCGACCATTATCGCCCACGTTGAGGAAATATGTGTGCCCCATGCCAAATGGAAGCAATTGCTGCATCTGCTCGAACCACTCAGTAATTTTGGAAGCATCAGTGGCCACCATGCCAGCGTCAATAAGAAATTGATTCGTAAGATCGGATGAAGGATAGATGTCGATGTGATCGAAACGCCGTAACATCGCCATGTCTAACTGTGTGATGCTCCGGTCATGTTGGTTCATGGTCGCGAGTAGAATAAGGTTTCGTGGTATCGATACCGGCTCTCCTCGGAATGGAGTAGTGAACTGTACGCCCCTCCATCCGTCTTCAATGTAAGTAAGGAGTTCACCGAACACTCTTGACGGATCGCCGCGATTTATTTCGTCAATGATGAAGACGACCGGCTTGTCTGTTCCGTTCGCAAGTTCGACGGTTTGCAGAAACGTTTTGGGGACAACTTCGAATCCTGACTTCGAATTTTGAGTCGGCTTGTATCCTTCGACGAAATCCTCGTATCCCATCGACGAATGAAATTGCACGCGGACGATCCGTGAAGGATCGTTGTCAGTCAGTTTAAGTGCAACTTGCCATGCGTACCAAGTTTTGCCCGTTCCTGGACATCCTCTAAAGATAATCCCTGATGAACCCATCCCAAGGACCGCACTAACTTCCTGCATCAGCGAATCGTCGTCGGATAACACTGACGATTGCGATTCTTGTGTCGGTGAAACTGGCAACTGTTTCGGTGTCGAATCAATGACAAGCGATGCGATGATTTCGTCAGCCACTTCATCCGTGAGTGGACTATCCGAGAACAGTTTCTCCGCTGGCTCGTCTCGAAACTCAAAAAGACGATTGTAAGCGTCGTCGGCAATGGGGAATTCATCCCGGAATTTGTTCTCCAGGGTGCGGGCGTCAGCTCCGTCGTCAAACTTATCGACTCGGAAAAGCCAAGCTGCACAATCGACAACGTTCGGTCGGTTTAACTCTCCACCCTTCGTCATCACCCGTTTTGCGAACGTGTCTACCCAGTCGATACCAAGTTTCCATTCCGATTCGTTATCGTCGGTTCTACGGCTCTCGACTGCTCCCCAGCGATTCTCTAGCGTGTTTTTGCGTGCGGTGGATATGTTGCTGTGAGGGTGGGAATGAATCCGCATCTTTCTAAGCAATGGATCGAAATACGGATTCTGTTCGTCGCGTCCAGCACGAAAATACCTGTCAAAGAAGGCGAAATCGTCCTGCTCTTCGTAGTGGGTCCAATCAGAAGTGTTGACGCCCGCCGCGATGATCGAAAGCGTAGGGAAAAGATGAGCAGACGCCTGCGACTGAGCCTTTGCTCTCCACTCGGATAGGTTAATTATCGCGGACTTAAGTCGATCCTTCGATATGTAACGCGACATGCCGTGTCCTAGCCAGAGGCAGTAAGCTCGCCTTGATATTCAGGGTTGAGCAATTGGTTGTAAATGTGCCCTCCCACAGCCTTGGCAAGCAACGGGGGCACAGCATTGCCAATTTGTCTTGGCAATCCAGTGCCTCGGAACTTGTATCGATCCTGAAAGGACATCAGTCGTGCCGCTTCCCGGTGAGACAAACTTCGATCCTCAAGCGGATGTGCGAAAGGTCCAGAGGCAACGTTTCGATAGTAGCAGGTGATTGTATAAGCCGGGCGCTGTCGGTGTAAACGATGGTAAAGCGTCGTGCAGTCTTGACGAAGCTGACCATTGCTAATTCGACGCATCTTGCGAAATCTCGCTGGCAAATGCTCCGTCGGAACGGACCTAAGACCTTCACCTTCGCCAACGTGACGAAGGACGCCTGCCGACATTTCAGATACACCGTTGGCCTGATGCAACGTTAGCTTTGGGTTGTACCGTCTTGCGTAACGTTGAAAGTCGGACTTTGGTCGCGATTTGTAGATCCACTCATCACAGTTCAGCTCTCCCTTAAGCAGCGGTAGATCGCCGATAGCGTCGTCAACTGTGACGTACGGATTGGCAAGCCATTCGTCATCGCCGTGAGTGGGCTGCGGGAATGTAATCGGGCATCCAATCCGATTTGCTAGAAAGAAAATCCGATGTCGTAACTGCGGAACACCGTAATCGGCCGCACATAGTACCTTGGCGTCTACTTCGTATCCGATGGACTCTAAAGATTCCGTAATGAGATTGCGAAAATGCCCTTTGCGAAACGTTAGAAGCCCTCGAACGTTTTCGATCAAGATCCACTTTGGACGTAGCTCTTCGCCCAGTCGAATCATGTGTCGGAAAAGAAAGTTACGCGGGTCGTCTTCAATTCGTTTTCCGTGCGTGCTGTAGCCTTGGCAACTTGGGCCACCTGCGAGTAAGTCAAGCTCTTTGCCCCCCAGTAACTCACGAACGCTGTCGCCTGTGATGTTAGCGATGTCTTCACACGCTGTTGCCGTGTCTGGGTGGTTCGCTTCATAGGTCGCGATTGCATTGGCGTCATTGTCAACCGCCAAGACTGGGTTAAAACCCGCTTGACGTAAACCGTCTGAAAGCCCACCCGCACCGCAAAATAGATCGACACACGTGGGCTCGAATGAACTTGATGACATACGTATTCCTCAGACTACTTTTCGTTGTGGTATTGATGAAAGTCGTCTTTGCGTCCGCTCAACGCAGCTGTCTACGATGTGGACAATTTCCGGACTTCTCATGACTCGTCTCGCGATAAAAGCGGGCGTTTGTTTTTGAGATATTGCTTAACGGCTTCACGAATCATCCATGACATGGAAACCCGATGTTTTCGGGCCATTGCTTCTAATTCCCGATAGTCGTCCGGATCGATTCCCACCGACGTGCGAACCTTCCGCTTGTCTCGACTTGTAGCATTCATGTCTGGTCCTCCAAGTTGCACCACGTTACACCACTTTGGTGCAACTTCGCAAGATGGCGAGCCATGTACGTGCTATCATTCGCTGCGTGAATGACACGTGTGGTCAATAATTTGTTTTTACCGCTGATTCCGTCTCGCCTTGGCGTTTGCCTTTCGTGCGGCAACCGCTTTACCGATCGAATCCGCCCATGGCTGACCATAAATCGGCGAAATCTCCGCCCAGTCAAACCGCCGATACATTGCTTCATTGGGACAAACCCCGTGCAACGTCAATCAGGTCAGCCCGTGCGTCGGTGTCCAGCGACCGCCACAACTTCACCAACTCTGACAATGACACCACCGATGACACCACATTTTCGGAAATGTTGCTCAAGCACGGTGTTTCAGGCGATTGTCGCTGTCCTTGCGGGGTAGCTAGATAAAGCCCGCGTCTGCGTAAGTCAGCCGCGGGTTTTTTCGTTGGTGCGACTGTTCTCCCATCGGGCCCTGGCGGAACTATGTTGCCATATCAGGCCTCGACGTGACCGAATAACAATCCGTGCACATCGGTCTCTGTCCAACATCACAGCGCGTCAACGAAACGGCCGTCAACTATGGCGCACTTGGTCGGCGGCTAGCGTCACCAGTCGTTCGGTACTATGCGACTTGTTGGCTCGGCTGTAGAAGGTGACATCGGAGCGGTTACTTCATCTGGTCTTCCCTCAATCCCATCGCCGCAGACATTGTTCGCTTGATGGAACTCTTCTTCGGAACGAGGCTTTGCGTATAGCTAGTCGCTACGACACTAAACCGCATGAAGCAGAGCGAGTACCAGAAAACCTTCATGAAGTCGTCGGCGATGCTTGGCTTATCTCCCTCGAGCGCTGGCGATCCAGATCGCTTCCATAGATCGCGGTGAGCAAACAAGCCCAGTAGGTGTCCCGTACGCGTTTCCTCAATCGTCACGAGTTGTTGCTGGTTGTTCAATAGAGCAGGATTCCAAATCGCGATGCCAAAAACGTCACCCAGCTTTGCCTTGTGAAGGCGTTCAAAGAATGCTTTTGTTGACGGAGCTGCCTCCGGAGTGCATCGCAAATTATGTTTTTGAACAAAATCCGACTGTAAAAAATCAAGGTAGCTCACGAAACCGGTCGCTCGATTTAGATAAACAACTGGCAGTGGCGATTTCGATGGGAAATCGAATGAGTCCGGGTTTTCTCTCTGTTGTTTCCTTTGCGTATCGCTGAGCCCTGCGACCGCGATAGCTTGCTGGATATCGTGAACCGGCATAGCAAATACATAGTTCAACGCATTTGACGAGGCGTTGAGCAGCATCGTTAGGCACGCGATGAGTGCAAGGTCTGGTGGATTGGACGAGTTCAGAAGCTGAACGGTCGGAACGGTCGCGTCGGTATGTAGTATTTCCAAAAGGTTTAAACCAAAACGCTCGGTCATCCACCCAAACAATGCAGTGCTAAGTGCGCTAACACTCGGAACGGCAACCGTAAGACGCAATCCGCGAATTCGCGCGGCCGCTGAGACAGCTTCGTGTGAAGCGATCGCTAATTGTTCAGGCGTTCCAAACGCATCTGCTCCGTACCACGGGCGGAAATAGTCCGTCGGTTGTTCGCGGAAACACGCTTGAAGTGCCTTCTTTGTGTCAACATCTCCAAGACCGAGTTCACGGTGTTCACTACTCGATAGCGACGCGACGTGTGCAGAGATTTCTGCCATCCGGGAATGGGCCTGCTGGCACATTTCAAAGGACGTGCGTGAAGAGAAAAAAGGACTGGAAGGGTCAACATGTGGGCCACTGGAATCGCAAACTGGTGAACTTTGCATGTCACGCGTTAGCTGTTCACCGGCCAGAACGACAAGCGAATCGACCACAGGCACATTGAGCTTCTTCGCCAACAACAACAACTCGTCTGAACACTCATTGCGCTTCGTCGCTGAGATTGGCACCGGTTCGCCAGCCGTACTTCGAGCGATCCACTTTTGAAGCGTACGAGCGTGGATGGAAAGACGTTGTGTAACGTACTTTTGCTTCAGCGTTTTCTCGGCGATCGCCTCCCCAATGGCAACAAGGAGTTGCCTTAGCTCTCCATCGCTTATCTCGGTCAAACCTTTTTTCTCGCTCATACTGGTCTCTCTGGATGTGAATCACACGGAGTAGATAACGAAATAAGCACAAAACACAATAGAAATAGCCTGACAATCGCTCGGGAATGCTCTCTAGTGAAATAAATCGGCACATTCGTGCGTCTTTTGTGCACATTCGTGACTATTTCGTGATACAGTGGTGCCGCTTTGGATTTCTTACCCCTTGGAGACGATTTGATGTGTAAAACGATTGCTTCACTGAAATTCTGGATTTGCACGTTGGCTTGTGCCGGCGCGATTTTCACGACGTCAACGCTTGAGGCTTATGTTTCGAGCGATCCGAATGGAAGTGGTACGGATTATTTCAGCGCGAACGTGCTGCTGAACGGAAACGTTCCCTACGACTGGTACCTGTCGCCCAATTGGGGGGGGCAGGGAAACCTAGTGCTTTGGGCTTCGGGCTTGCCAATCACGGGCACCTACTACGATGTCGGCATTTACCGAGTGGTCGAACTCGACCAGTTCGGGGCGTGGTTCGTCTACTACGTGGAAATTGACCCCAACACACAGGCACCTTCGGCGGTGCTGCTTCACTTCAGCGATTCATTTGGGAATTTCGTGGTTCCTGGGCAGAATGTTTTGACCGAAGCGCTCTGAGCGACCGGGGATTTAGTCGACCGGCAGCGACGAAAGTCGGTGCCGGTTTTTTTGCATTTCGCCAGGGTCTGGCGAAACTTCGATCACAGCTCAGTGACAAAGCCAACGTCGCACTACCGACAAGTGGTTGAAAGCGAACGGGCTGCCGCCTGCGACTTTCTACATTGACAAGGCAACAGTCGATAACACTGACGATGCTGCGCTGGCACGACTTCAGCGAGACGTTTTCGATGGCAAGTGAAAGAAACGGTGTCAGGTACCGTTTCTCTATGCGATCAACGGTACCTGCACCTTTCTCTCGCGATTGATGCTGTCGGTTGAAAACCGAAAACCTAGTTTGACCCCGGCGAATGCCGCCCCCACTTTCAAAAGACATGCAAGCCGTCCTTCCGTGCATGTGATGGTTCTGTCTTCGGTCTTCACAGCCTCTGGTGAGACTGTTGGTGGAGTTAGCTGTTGAGCCCAAACGCGTCTCCGCGTACGTCGTACATGGCGCTATCCAGAATCTTCTGAATCGCAATGTTGAGTTCGTCGGGAGTCCGTCGTTCAGGCGGTAGGCCCATCCAAATGAGATACAACAGAATACGGAGCTGCTGCTCACTTGCCCTCATGGTTGTCGCAGGATCTGCGGTCGACTGGTCACTTGCGTCTGTAGACGCTTAAAAGGGGTCAGACGCTCAAAAGGGGTCAGACGCTTAAAAGGGGTCAGACGCTTAAAAGGGGTCAGGCCTCTTTGTTTGCTCCTGATGGCAAGTTGCGCAGACGCTTAAAAGGGGTCAGGCCTCTTTGTTTGCTCCTGCAGACGCTTAAAAGGGGTCAGGCCTCTTTGTTTGCTCCTGATGGCAAGTTGCGCAGACGCTTAAAAGGGGTCAGGCCTCTTTGTTTGCTCCTGATGGCAAGTTGCGGACTCGCGGTCGGCCGCGTGGTCGCATGGTGGATTCTAAATTCAGCCGACGTGCAATCGACTCGACCCAACCTTCGTCACCAAGTGGTTGACCTCGTTGCGCACAAAGCTGCACGGCTTCGAGCTCAGGCTTTGACAATGCTTCGTTGACGCGGCGGACCCAGTTCGGCAATCTTGCTAGCGGCCATGTCGAAAGCAGCTTTGGGGCAGGCTCCGGCTTTTGCAACCAGCGCCACAGCGACCCCCATCGCCAGTCTTCCGCTCGCTTGACAAGTCCAGCACGGAGTGCATTCCGCTCAACGTATCGACAAACGACGAAAAAGTGTTCGTCATCTTGAATCGGGAAGCTCTTGTATCTTTGCTGATAAACGTGCCCCATTCCGCTGGTATGATAGTGAGCGTGATAACGCATCGTGTGCGTCCCTCCAACCCAGCCCATGAATCGACTCATTTCTCCATCGACAAGAGGTCGCAGGACAAGGTGATAGTGGTTATCCATCAACTGATAGCTGTAGAGCTCCACTTGGTGGATAGCAAGTCCTTCATGAAGAATCCGCTCGAACGCTTCGAAGTCCGCTTCCTTTTTGAAGATCTTCGCGCGCAGGTTCCCACGGTTGAGTGCGTGATACAGTCCGCCTGCTTCGTCAGCTCTTGGTGGTCGTGGCATCCTGAGAGGATAGCACAGTCAACTACCGCAACAAAGAGGCCTGACCCCTTTGTTGTGTTCAACTACCGCAACAAAGAGGCCTGACCCCTTTGTTGTGTTGACCCCTTTGTTGTGTTGACCCCTTTGTTGTGTTGACCCCTTTGTTGTGTCCTGACCCGTTTGTTGTGTCCGGTCGTCGCGTCTTGCAACGAAAGCTTGCCGATTCAACGGTCCCTGATTCGTTTTCGTACAAAAGCGATCGTAGCCAATCGAAACCCGTTGGTTGCGGTCTTTGTGTTGTCTATCCTTGATAGTCCGCGCACGCTTGGACCATCCCATCAACGCCACATTTCTGCTTCGGCCCCTTTTTTAAATTGAGCAACGCACTGTGAAACGCATCATCGGTTCCCTGCTGGTTCTTTGCCTATTGAGTGGATCGCTAGTTGCTGGTGACTGGGATCCGAATGACGATACGTTTGATCCAAGTATCAAATCGGTTGTAGTTGAAAACACGACCTGGCTGGGCGACCCATCTCCCTTCGTTCATCTGGGGATACCGCGAACTGGCTATACCCACGTCAACCAGACCAACTGGGATGGGTTCGATCCGTCCGTCCAAATCTCTTTGATGGTTCCGCTGAAACCGGGAGAGACCAAGCCACGCGCAGGCGGAATGCTAATGATGAATCAAGCCCAGACGACGGAACTGATTCAGGTCATTGAGGGCGCGCTGAAGTCCGAGCCAAAAGAAGAGCGAATTCAGATCAAAACAGGAATGAAGGATGCTGACTGGGCGTTGACGTTTGCGACAGACAAAGAGAGCCGATTTCTTCAGCTGGAAAATAAGACCAAAGACAAAGTCGACGCCTATCGTTTCTCGATCAATGCATCAAAAAAGCTGCTCGGAGCCATTCGCCATTCGTTGAAACAGCTGGAGTCGACGATCAAGAAGTAAACGTGCGTTATGCACGAATCGTTTCCAAAGACACCGCAGATCAGCATCAACCTGCGCCAACGCCGTTCGATCACACCAGCGTCCGTCACTAGCAATTGCGTCCCTTCAGCGATGCGTCGCACTTTCATCAGTCCGCCTTCCACGAAGTCGCGAGCCAATCGGAAAACAAACGCGGGTCAGGTGCGCTTCGGCCTCCCCATGGCACTCCCCAAGCTCGAGTGAGCCAAAGATTCAATAGTTAGCCACCAAAAGAATAAATGAAACGGTACCTGCACCTTTTTTCTCGCGATTGATGCTTTCGGTTGAAAACCGAAAACCTAGTTTGACCCCGGCGAATGCCCCCCACGCCTTGCGATCGTTCCAGCAGCAATTCCGCGTCAGCGGTAACAATCATGCGAGCATCTCCGCAAGATCGAAGGCAGGCCGTAAGGTCAAAAGGCCGGCCGATTCGCCTTTCCAAAATGTGATTGTGCTTTGAGCACGAAGGCGGCCTACTTTTTCAACAACTGGATCTTGTCCGCAATTCCGCGTTCGTACTTTCGAAGACTCGATTCACTTAACGATACGCTTGGCTGCTGCTTGAGGTGCTGATCCAAGAAGAGTAACGTGGCCGCGCGCGAAATGCGTTGAACGTCCTCACGTCGTGAAGCCAACGCTTCGGAAAGTCGGTTTGATCGGCGTGACTTGCTCCCGGTCGAATCGGAGAACGAAAGGTGGTTCGCGTTGTTGATCCACAAAAGGTGATGTGGGCCATCTGGCCACCATTGAAATCCGACTTTGCGGTGTTCTGGCTGAAAGTTTTGCTGTTTATCTTTGCTGCCGGATATTCCTAGCAACGGAACACAAATCGACGCATAGCTCTCTTTTAAGAAAAACGGATCACCTGGTCCCTGAGGTGAAAGGGCCACTCCGCATCGAATCCGTTTGTCGTGCAAGTCCGGTCCGAGTCCCCGGCCGTTGACGATTCGTGGCCGCATCCAATCCAGTGCTGGGCGTGCGCCACAAACGACTAGCGTCGTAAATGCACCAAATGAATGCCCCATTGCCCCGATTCGTTTCAAGTCAAAATGATTGTGGAGCTGCGTGTGTTCACCATTCCATCGCATCACCTGATCGATTGCGAAACTGACGTCTTTTGGACGGTTCAAGACTTCGTCAGAGTCTCGAGTCATCGCGGCGATCGTTTTTCCGATGCGCAATCCCCCTGCCAAAGCCTGCTTTGTGTTACTGCCGACATGTTCGATGCAGACGACGATGTAACCATGTGTCGCTAGGTGCCGTGCCTGTGCGAAATTGGCATCTCGGTTGCCACCGGCGCCGTGTGAAACGATCACGACGGGAAAAGGTCCCGGTCCATACGGAACGTGAACCTTCAACGGGACCGTTCGGTTATCACGTTCTGGATCGACTATTGAAGGAAAATCAATCTCGGATGAGCTAAGGCTTCCGTGCGCAGAAAGATCTATTGTCGTGCCGCTCCGAACATCTTGTGCAATGCCTGCCGAAGCCGTTGAAAATAGCGCTACCGATAGCACGAATCGAATTGGGATCGTTTGCATACTCATCGCATCCACTCGTGTCGTCGACTTTATCAGCTTGAAGAATCCTATCGACGATCTATTCGGTCGCTGCCTGAATTTCTTGGGAAGAAAAAGTACTTTCGTAGTCACAAGTTTTCCGGAGTCCTAAAAAGGGGACGAGTCCTAAAAAGGGGACGGGGGCAATAGTGTTCGGCACGGCGATTGCTGTGCTGCGTGCTTTGCGATGATATCAACTTTGCAGAATTTGAAACTGTCGGTGCCCGTTTGAATTGTTGCCCGACTGATTTATCAATCCATGAAACTCCGCCGACTTGCTCGATACTCGAAAGCAATGAGGGCACCGAATGTGAAACGCGAAACGCATGCATGAACTCTTTTCAGTTTGCGGTCTGGTCAGGCATTTGGTGGACGCGATGCTTGGGGTGCTATGCCCACGAAAACAAAGAAAACATCGAAACGCTCCAAGAAACGCTTAAAAGGGGTCAAACGCTTAAAAGGGGTCAAACGCTTAAAAGGGGTCAACGCTTAAAAGGGGTCAGGCCTCTTTGTTTGCTCCTGATGGCAAGTTGCGGACTCGCGGTCGGCCGCGTGGTCGCATGGTGGATTCTAAATTCAGCCGACGTGCAATCGACTCGACCCAACCTTCGTCACCAAGTGGTTGACCTCGTTGCGCACAAAGCTGCACGGCTTCGAGCTCAGGCTTTGACAATGCTTCGTTGACGCGGCGGACCCAGTTCGGCAATCTTGCTAGCGGCCATGTCGAAAGCAGCTTTGGGGCAGGCTCCGGCTTTTGCAACCAACGCCACAGCGACCCCCATCGCCAGTCTTCCGCTCGCTTGACCAGTCCAGCACGGAGTGCATTCCGCTCAACGTAGCGACAAACGACGAAAAAGTGTTCGTCATCTTGAATCGGGAAGCTCTTGTATCGTTGCTGATAAACGTGTCCCATTCCGCTGGTTTTGTTGTTCCACACAGTGCGCGTGTTCTGCCGCGCGTGCGTGTCTTCGTCGGGGACGAAGGATCACCGCGACGGGTTCCAATTCCTAACCGGCGGCGAGTTTGCGATTTTGGAAAGGCGTGCGGCGGTGGCTCAGGAACTTTGTGCGCTTAGCTTGGATAGCCGTGGTCGATGATGCGTTTCATTGCGGCGAGGGTTTCTTTGCTGACGTGGTGTTCGATGCCTTCGCTGTCGATTTCGGCGGTTTGGGGGCTGACGCCGATGGCTTCTAGAAATGATCGGACGATTTCGTGGCGTTTACGCGACGCGGTTGCCAGTCGCTTGCCGGCCGTTGTCAATTCGATCGGCTGATAGGGTTTCGTCGTCACTAGACCATCACGCTGCATTCTCGCTACGGTGTTGTTGACCGTCGCGTGCGTGACCGCAAAATGATTGACCAGGTCCATCGATCGGCACACGCCGCTAGCGTCGATCGCCTTCGCGATCGCTTCTACGTAGTCCTCCGCCACCTCGCTCGCGTGGTCATCGCGTGTTCGCTTATGAACTCGTTCGGCCAAAACTGAATCTCAAGCAGGGAAAAGAGGGACGATCGAATTTCCCTGCCGCTGATTGGCTGGAAAACTAACGGCTCCCATCTTAACGAACCGAGAATTTCCCCAGTACCCCTTCCTAAATACCGCCGTGCCTCTTATTCTTGCCGTAAGTTAGCCGCAGCTAACTTACGATCCGAAGCGAATTCGCACACCGAGGAGCGACCGCTTTGGTTTTTACTTGGCCCCTTAAGTTAGCCGCGGCTAACTCCAAATAGCCCCTTGTCATCTGGAGAAGAGATGAATCACGACGAACTGTTTCGCCAACCAAGTCGATCGGTGGCGGGCGTGCGAAAGCACGTGCAAATCCAACCGCGCGGTTTTACGCTGGTCGAACTGCTGGTCGTGATTTCGATCATCGGCATTTTGGTGGGACTGATGCTGCCCGCCGTGCAAGCTGCCCGCGAAGCCGCTCGGCGTATGTCATGCAGCAATAACCTGCGGCAAATCGGACTTGCCAGCCATAACTATCATTCGGCATTCAAACGGCTTCCCGCTGGATACGTTTCATACGCAACGAACAGCGGCATCGCTCCACCGAGCGTGATGATGGATGCGGTGACCTGGGATGCGGGGCCAGGATGGGGCTGGGGAGCGGGAATTTTGCCTTATGCAGAGGGAAACGCGATCGCGGGCGGGCTGCGCATGGATCATCCGATCTGGTCCTCGGTCAACGAGGACGCGATAGGCTCTCGCGTGCCCCTGTTTCTGTGCCCCAGCACGACGGGCGGCGATGATGCATTTCTGATCGCGGACTCTGCCAACAATCCGCTGTCGATTGATGGACGCCAAGTCAGGGTCGGACGCAGTCACTATGTGGCCAGCCACGGTCAAGAGAGCTGCTGGGGCGAATGCGGTTCCGTAGCCACCGGCGAAGTCTTTACGAACATCTACACGTCGGCGACCAAGATCGTCCCAATCGACGGGGATGCCGGACGCGTCGCCGATGGTCCGTTCTTTCGCAATTCCCGCACACGTTTTCGAGATGTTCAAGACGGTCTGAGTAACACGATCTTCTTTGGCGAGCACAGTTCTGCCTTGAGCGACAAGACTTGGGTGGGCGTCGTTCCGGGGGCGTTTACCCATCCGCGGTTTTCGTCACCCGAGAACGGACCGGACGCCGCGGCGACACTGACGCTTGTCCACGCCGGACCGTCGGGTGGCGAATTGGATATCACCGGCAGTCCCATTATTCATCCGGTTAACTTTCCGACTTACCACGTCGGGCAAATGTATTCTCAGCATCCCGGGGGCGGTTTCGTCTGCATGGGCGACGGGTCCGTGCGTTTCGTCAGCAACTTCGTCGATCTGTACTTGTGGGCCGAAATGTCCAGTATGGATGAACACGAAATCATCGATTGGGAGCAACTGTAATGGAACGCAATCAACCACCCAAGTCTTTTGCACTGAAGCGGTCGAGTGCTGGGAAAATGATCGTTGGGGCAACGGTCATCGCCGCAATCATGGTCGCAGGTGCTTTCTGGTTCAGTCGATCGAAGGTCGAGCTAAGCAAGGACGACTACGCGATCACATTGGCGCTCTACCGCGTCTGCAATCAGCGTAGCGAACAAGGCCTAATCGAACTCGAAGCGGTTTGGCGCGAGTCGGAACCGCCCGAGAAAGACACGGCGTCTGGGCGAGTCATTCGATCCATCATCGCTGATGCTCGGTCTCAACAGTGGCAAGACGCCGCGCGAGCGTGCCGGCAAATCCTTGTCGACCAAGTTAAGCATTGACGGGATCGATCGACATTGCCTCTACGAGCAAACGCTCGCCCCTTCAGCACCGCTGAGACTGGCACCACTCTGTCGGGACCAGCTCGTGATGATTGTCCTGACATGTGACGTGGTGCTACCAGCGATACCAAGTATGGTCATCGCTGCATTTGTGTTTTTGAGCAGTATTGTGCTCGCGAACGCATTCCTTTCCACAGGTCGGGCACTTTGACGTGCAATCCCATTCGGGCTTATTTTCGGGACGCTTAAAAAGCGTTTCCCCTTCTTCTGAATCGTCGTCGGACTGAGGTTTGTCATCGGTCATGATCGGCTCTCTCAACGTTTCGATTAGGTAGTCGGATGGTGCAACTAGTCTTAAAAGAAGCTCGGATACCTTGGGTCACCTGCGGCTACGCCGACGCCAAGTGACTTCGGCATATTCTCATGCGTTGGAGCTGGCGTGTCAATTTTTTAGCACAGCCGTTCAGGGCAAACCACTTTGTGAAACGGGGCGGTTGGGATCGCCGAGGATTGCGGCCCAGTGCCTCGCATTTCAGGCCATCGTTTGTCTGGTGTTGGATCGGCGGAACGATCGACAACACTGTTTACACAAATGAAAGACTGATTTTCCCAGCACTGCTGTTTGAGCGCGGACGCCGCTGAACGCACTGCCACTATATTTCAGTCGCTCTTGGACGAACGAAGCATCCACGGCGGGACGTTTGGCCGCAACGCTCGGTGACTTTCTTGACCGCAAGTTGGGTCCAGATCTGGAACGAAGCTGAGCCTAGGTTTGCGTCGGCGAGTGCTTGCTTTGCGCTGGCCCAGATTTTGTCACTGACAAGGTTGTCGGCAAAGATTAAAAGGGGTTAGGCCACTTTGTTTTCTTCTGCCGTCAAGTTGCGGACTCGCGGTCGGCCGTGTGGTCGCTTTTTGAAGAATTTCGCGCGCACGTTCCCGCGGTTGAGTGCGTAATCCAGTCCGCCTGCTTTGTCAGCTCTTGGTGGTCGTGACATCCTGAGAGGATGTCACCGTCATCTGTGACCCTTGACCACGTCATTCTGCGTCAACCCGTAGCTCCAACTGTGCGAAAATGTCGCTCTCTTGCGCGCTTATTTGCGCGTCACCCAATTGACGGTTCTTAACGCCACGCTCGCAAGCGATGAATCGCCTGTCGACACCGTATTGGTACACGCCTTGCATCCCGTTACTCATTCTATCTCTAGCCGAGTGTAGTGAGTTCTTTTGTTCGCGTTTCATTTTCATGAAAGTGTGAGGAGATGTTATGAGTAGTGACCAAGCTGGCAAGATAATCCGGTGCACATCTGATGGTGACGTAACTACGAACACCGAAGATGCCGTGTTGACGGAAATAGGAGGCGAGAAGGAGTCAGGCACGATTCAGGCGGCAGTTGCTTCTCATATCAACTGGTACTTCTCCTCCGGCGATGGCGACGAAATTTTGTTCAAACAAGGCGTGAAAGCCATGAAGAATTGTGGGGTCAACGTAGTCAAAGAAAAGTATCCTTTTGCCTTTGGGCGGGTGTCCGATCATCTTGTGACGTGGTGGGCGAAGAAGACACGTGGCAACGGGCAATACACCCACCAATGTGTACTGCAAGTGTCTGGTCTTCGTATTTCTGTTTGCATTGAAAACAGGGATCAAATTTGGGATGAGCTAAAGCGTTTGATCGGCGCATGAAGAATGTACCGAAGCTTGGAATCGAAGTATGATGATTCAAGGCTGTCGCGGGGTAGCTGAACAGCCCTGCTCGGTTAGGCGAGTGGTGCCACTTCCGGCCTGCGTATGCGTTAGCATTTCGTCTACACCGCGAAATGCTAAAAAGGGGCAAAGAGGCCTGCCCGCTTTGATGTGTTCCCTCTGAGCCAAAAGGGCCCACAAAATGCGCCCCTGATTTAGTCCCATTCAGCCTAGAGAATGGAAACCGCAAATCACCCAAAGGACGCTCAAATGAAATTCGACGAGTGGATATTGGTCGGACAACTAGTTGCAACTGCGTTTACTGGAGCCGCCGGCGCGATCTTGGCTCTTGCAGTCTACCGTCTGACATCTCGCCAAAGAGAAGACGCCTGGGACCATCATTTCGCTTCGATTCATCATTCTTTTTGGGATGATCCGGACTACCAACAAGTGCGAGAGTGGGTCGCTTCACCAAAATCGTATGTTGAACTTAGCGAGGTGCTGGCCAAGCGACGGTCGGCAGAGGCACAACAGCAACTAACGAGCGATGAGTACAAGAAGCTGGACCAGCTAGACAAGTTTCTAAATCTACTGGCAAGAGTGGTTGCCTTGAACCGTAAAAAGGGCGGCAAGAACGATGGGCTCGTCAACGCATTGTTCTTCGTCTACTGGGCGAAACGTGTCACCGATAGCAGTTCGATGGGGTCGGAGGATGCAAATCAGTACGACGATCTTTATTGGTATGTCGAAACCTACTACCGCGAATTCTGGAGCTACTTTCAGTCGCAGGCCAAGTCTGTAACGTAACCTAAGAACAGCTCTTTATCGAATCCTAGCGAAAGGCAAGACTGAGACAGCTTTCACCTTTGGACCACAACGCAATCGACACGAGCGTCGAGGGGGTCTCTGTGACTACTCGCCACGACATCGTCATCGGAAGTAAAGGCGACGCCGATCAGGATTCTGCCCCAACTGTCTGGCGTCTGTTGGCACATCACGACCGAGCGTGACGTTGTCGCAAGCCGCGTTACAAGTTGGGTGCTTCCCGGGTTGCGTTCTTAGGCGTTGCTCTTGTGGGGACTTGGGCTTGTCGGATTGGCTGCCGTACCGCTGCCGATGGCGATAAACGACTTTGGCGTTGGTTGCAGAAAGGCCCAGGATGCTTTGTCCGAACCGCCGGCGGGTTCGTTGATGCCGTAAGCGATGTAATAAGTACCTGCGGGGGTCTGTGTCAAAACAAACTGCCAAAACGCAAACGCCGCAATGGGCTGGGGGACTTCCAACGTGTCTTCGCCGTGGTACTGGCGAATTGTCGGCACGCCGACGATCGTCTGATCGACGAACTTGATCAAAGCATTCTTGATAGTTGCGTTGCAGCCAGTGGTAAGGTTGTCGAAACCCAAAGCGGCAAGACTGCCATCTGCGTTGGTCATGGACTTGGCCAAGTCGTCATGTTGAACCTTGCATTCATTTTTATCGACCGAGCTTCCCTGGATCCAAATCACGGCGCCAAACGTTTGACACGGACCGCCGCTAGGGTAGTGATTGTGAACGGCCTCGATACGAAATTCTCCGTCAAGGGTGATCGAACCGCTTCGTCTTTGATGAGTCATTTTCGTCGCTCGAGGATTGAAAGTGCTGGAACGTTTTGCAGTCGTGCCACTGAGATCGACTGGAATTTGAAACTGGCAAAACCGAATGGCAAGTCAATAGATCCGCCACCTCTCTGAAAAGTACTGTTGTCAGTTCATCGCGGTCACCGAGATTATGTTTGAACAAGAAACTGGATCACTTCTCTGCCGGATTGCTCTTTGCTCCCCGGGCAGGTGAGCCCAGCGGTCGACGGTGGTTTCGAGAGCGATTAGCAGCTTAGCCACAACGCTGGGTGATTTTTTTGATGGCCAGCTGGGTCCAGATTTGGAACGAGGCGGCGTCTAGATTGGCTTCGGCGAGCGTTTGCTTTGCGCTGGCCCAGATTTCGTCACTGACAAGGTTGTCGGCAAAATCTTGCCCCGCCCAGGTGAGTGCCAAGTTGGCTTTACCGTAGCGGTCTTTGCGAGGACTGGTGTCGACCGCGGTGATCAGGTCGCCTTGGATCAGCAGTTCGACGTGATAGCTGTAGACTCCGTTGTCTTCATCGCTAATCAAAGCCTGCACCTCACTGGCTGACGGCCGGCCTTCGTGTTGGCGAATCGCAAGCACCATTGCGCGAATCAATTCCATGTTGCGTATCATCGGTTGGGCTCACTGGATGCTGTTGTTGATGCTTTGATGCAGGTAGAGGAACACAATCGACTGCCGGCGACAACATCAGTCCGTTGGCTTAGCGTCCGCTTTCGCGATCGCGGGATGACGATCCGATGACGAATGTCAACTGAGGGACACCGGGTCTTGAGAGTCAGCGATCAGATTGCCCCGGCTTAATTTGTGCTTGGCCGGTTCATAGAAGTACGTCAGAGTGAATCTTTCAGACAGGCTGGCTGGCTACAACGCTGGCTGACAGAACTGCTGGCTGATTGACGGCAACACAGTGGCGACGCCACCCCTTCCGCGTAGGAAAACAAACAGAGAAAGCACCATGCCCAAGAAAATCCAACACATCATCCGCGATGTACCGCAGCACTGAGTCGGCGACGGCTTTCCGATGCGAATTTTGTTTTCGTACGCCGATAGGAACCAGTTTGATCCGTTTCTGTTGCTTGACTACGCCGGTCCGCACCAGTTTGCTCCCGCCGAAGCCAAACGGGGTGTCGGCAAACATCCGCATCGCGGGTTTGAGATCGTCACGATTCTTTACTCGGGCGAACTGGAGCATGGTGATTCCAACGGTCGTCGTGCCAAGATCGGGCCGGGCGACGTGCAATGGATGACGGCGGCGTCGGGGATCGTGCACGAAAAATTCCACAGCGAACGGTTTGCCAAAGAGGGCGGGATGCTGGAAATGGTGCAACTGTGGGTCAACCTGCCCGCAGCGGACAAGATGGCACCGCCGAAGTACCAGGATCTGCTGGGTGATCAGTTCCCGTCCGTGACTTTTCCGAGCGACGCGGGCACGGCGTGCGTGATCGCGTGCGAATTGCTGGACGCGAAATGCCCTGCATCGACGTTTACGCCCATCAACGTTTGGGATTTGCAACTCAGCGCCAGTGGCGTGGTGGACCTGCAGCTACCAGTTGGACACATGTCGCTGTTGATTGTTCAGTCGGGCGATGCTCGCGTGAACGATAAACGGGTCAAAGCGGTCGAACTGGTGTTGTTCGATCGAGACGGATCGGGCGTCCACGTTGCAGCGGATTCCGACACACGCATGCTTGTGCTGATGGGCCAGCCGATCCGTGAACCGGTGGTCGGGCAAGGACCGTTCGTCATTGCATCGCGAGCAGAAATTCAAGAAGCAATTTGCGACTATCGAGCCGGCAAAATGGGAACGCTTTCTTGATCGCAGCGTAACGAAGACAACACTACGGCGCGGAGTAGTTGAGAAAGAATCCCCCGGTGGCTGCGGGCTGTCGATGGCGGCTGCAGCTTGTCGCTAGGAACTTGGCGTTTAAACGCCAGGGGGTGCCAGCGTTTGAATTTGCTGTTCGTCCGTAAAGGGGACAAACATCGGGCAGCTTGGTTCTTTGCCGGTTTCGTCGCGAACGACGCGTGCTAAGTCCGGAGCCGTTTTGCGATAGACACGGTATTCGTAGATGAACACGTCTCCTTCATCAAGCGTTCGAAAGGCGTGTGCGTGCAGGGCCATGGTTGCTGACTCGTGATAACGCAACGCAACTTCTTGTCACCTTGCTTCGTATGAACATTGCAGAACCCGCACCTGTTGAAACGTACGTCACGAACTGGCTTGATGCATCCAAATTATTCCGCGCATGCAAACAAATTTCGTTCACAAACAAAACGCAGGCGTGAATAGGTGAACAGTAGATAAAGAAGTTTTGGTAACTAGCGTAGTAAGTGGCGATCAGAAGCTTTCCCGCACATGGTCGCCGGCCCCTCCTGCCCCGCTGCGATTACATCCCGTTTCGCAGTGGGGTTTTTCATGCGCGAGCGGCAGGCTCTCTTCGATTTCACGTGCGCATCGCTTGCTCGTTAGAACCGTCTCGCATCATTGCAACGATGCGACAAAGCGGGCACAGAAGTCACGGAGCTAAAAACAATCGCCAGACTTCTAAAATTACTTCAGCCGACCGTCCTTACAGTGCGGACAGATTTGACCACCTTTTCCACGGCAGTGATCGCACTTTTTGGGCGTCGGCAGCCTTCCCATCACTGTTTTTCCATTACGAAGTTTGGCAAGTTTGGTCGGCACTCGCACGGTTACCGTCCCATCCTTGCAGCCTTTGACGGGACAATCGATAAACCCTCGCCCTTTGCATGCGATACACCAGTTGTCGCGGACGTATACAGTCCCGCTTGAACGACTGCCGTCAGCGACTTTGCTGAATACGGACGAGTTACTGGGCTGACGCAAACCCCAACAGAAGACAGGGATCGTCGCGTTGACCAGAGTGGCGTGCCGCTCTTCGGGTGTAGCGTCGGTGTCTGGATCAAGGACGGAGGCGGTCTGATTGTTTTTGTAAAACCAATTTCGCAATTCAGACGCACCGAAGAACAACCCCTTGGCTTTGTCACCTCCTGTTGGAGTCGAAAATGCGATCCCAACCAGTTGATTTTGAGCATTCACGATTGGTCCGCCACGATTGCCACCTAAGACTCGGGCGCTAGTAAAACTGACACGCGATGAATCGATCAATCCGTCCAGCGATACGCCTCGCGCAACAAGCGTCGAATCCAGCACCACGCCTTCCTCGAAGTGCAGCCCCTGTCTCACGGCGTTTTTGCTACGGCCAAAGCCGCAGATTTTGATGGGTGTGTTCCGTGATGGGCTTTCTTTCGTCACGGCGACCGGTTTGATCCCCAAATTGGGAACGCGCAACGCCGCCAACTCAGCACCACTGTGCCCATCGGGCGATCGAACATAATCGTAGTTCGTGTAAACTTCACCAGTTGGAATGTTTCCAAACCGCCCCGTAGTGACTCGTCCTGACGAAGCAACCGTGCGAGTTGCTTGAATGGTGATCCCGTCGACAATCTCTCCTTTCCAAACGCGGTCGGTCGGATTGGTGAGAACCGTGACCAGCTTTGGCCCGCGATAATTCGTTGTTTCGACGACTCGGCGACTTGTTAATACGATCCCTGGTGCGACGACGAAACCGGAGCCCTGCGCAAGCAGCTGCAATTCGGCTCGCGGCGCGTCGATGCCTTCTTCTTTTTCTGCTCCGGCTGAATCTCTTGGGACGTCAAAGTCCAAAGAATAGTGCCACCCCGCCGGGAGTTTCGTGCCAGCTCCCGCAGAATCTCCCAACGCGAGCGCCTCCAATAATCGCGACCGCGTCGACGACGAAAAGTTGATGAACGAAGCTTCTGTCGTCAACTCATTAAGAAGCTGGGCATTGTGACGAATGACCGATGGGATCTGCGGTCTAGCGTTGATCGCTGCAACCATTCGCGCCGCCGCTGCATCGCCGCGACGGTCCTTGAGTACACACACGCTCATGTTGTTGCTTGCCGAAGCAAACGTCATCGTATGGCGAGATGGGTCGAAAGCCTGTTGCTTTTCGATCCGGCGAATTACATCCCGCAAAACGACTTCGGCGCGAGAGTATTCGTTGGAGCCCTGACTAAGCGCGACCGATGCCCAAAGCCCCGCGTAGGGACTCTCCGGCACAGCATTGTGAATTTTCAGCAACAACCCAACGACGGTCTTAGGTCGTTCTTGAAGTGACCTGAGATTTTCGACCACCATTGAATACTGGTATGCGTCACGCCGATCGAACCACGCTCCTTTGACGATCGCCTGGTCGGCTTCGACAAGGTGTTCAAGCTTTACGACGACTGGTGCATTACGGCCGGGAATTTGCAAACTGACGGTATCCGCCGTTTGGTCAATCATCTGGCCCTGGACCTTCTGGCCCCCCTTGGCCTGCCATTCACGAGCAGTCGCGAGCAGTCGCGAGCAGTCGCGACTGCCCCCGTAAAGAACACCAAAAATACAGCCGCAAACCCGCCGAAAGATTTCATCTGTCATTGCCCAACAAGTACTAAAAGAGACTTTTGTCCGCAATTGTACAGAGCAACGGGGGGGTGCTCAACGGCCCGCAAAGGCTAGATGGCAATGAAAAGCTATATTTCGCGGGGCCAGTTTCGCCGCTGCGAAATTGGTTTCGCAATGAGCTACCAATATCGGCAACAGCGCTATCGCGGCGACTCGCAAATCGTCACAGTCGACGCATCAAGAGGGACTTCTACGCGCGCCCTGGGCCGTTACCGGAATCCGTAGGCGGGGTTGTCGATGTCGAAATCTTGGTCGGTCAGGCCCGCGTTCGCTTTGACTCGCAAGTACGTGTACTCTTCTTCCAAGACCGGTTCGCCGCCGGCGGTGGTGGGCCAAGACCACGATGCGTAGCGGATCGGCAGGTTCAGTTCTTTGTCGATGTAGACGCGGGCGCGGTAAAAATCGAAGTGTGGTCGCTTGTTGGGATGAACGACTTCCAGCATGCGGCATTCGCGTTTGGCGATCTTGGCGTCGTTGTAGAGTTGGAAATCACATTCGTCGTGTTGACGATCACGATGGCAACGTTCGATCAACTTTTTGGCTAGGTTTTCGATGCCGATTTCGGTGATCGGATAACGCTGATTTCGCATGGCAAGATAGCCGTTGGGATCCAGCGTGACGTTCACCATTCCTTTTAAACCGGATTCGTGAACGATCATGTTGCCGTTGTTTTGGTTTTCCACCCAAACGACTTCGCGACCACTGACATCGGTCGGTTTCAGAAATCGCAAGTAGACCGACATCGGCGTTTGGATTGCCCCACCAAGTGTCTTGCGATTACGAATTTTTACTTTGGCGTATTGGGGTTCTGGCAACACACCCCCTACGCGACAACGCTTGACCAAAATCGCTTCGTAGTCTTGAACATTGGCGCGAATGTGCTGCAGGCTGGTCATCGCCAATTGGATGGCGGGATCAATGATGTGGGGCGTGTGCAGTTTGTGCGACACAGGCGTCAGCGCAGGCGGATGGCTGGGTGACTGCCGTGCCATGGGAGCCTGAGACGAAGCCTGCGTTTGCGCGACTGATTGAACCGGCGGAGTTGTCGTCAAAGTTGGTCGGGGTGCTTGCCGTCGTGTTTGCGATGGCAAATCAGCCTGTGTTTGCGTGAGTGCCTGAGGTGGCAATTGGATTTGCTGGCATTGTGCGTCGGTGACCAATACGTGCGCAATCAAAGCGAGCAGGGTCGAGCAAAAAAGGGCAGACTTGGAGGGCATTGATGGGCGCTCGCACAAACGTAGGAAAAGATAAGAGGCGTCGGCCGGATCATTTTTGGCAGCAAACCGCTGTGTGCGGCCAAGGATCAATGCGACTGCAGGACGCTAACAAATGGATCGCCTGCGACGCTATGTCGCCTTGGGGATGAAGTTGGGGAAAAGACAGTAAATTCGCGCTGCTGAGTCGCCGACGGCAAGGCCACTACGTGCGATGTCGACGTAAATGTTCACCATGTTTTCAGGATCAACGGCCATGTGCCGAGCAACCATCGCAGAAGTTCGCAATGTCTTGTGCACTCATCGTCTTGTGCACTCATCGCGCGAGTTCGCAAAAGTGAAAGCAATTTTCACGGTTGGCATTGAGCTTGCTTTGTTGAGGGGGGCCTACCTAGCATTGAAACGGTAGGGCATTCGCACGTTGGCGCATTCGCACGCAGCTGATCGACATTGCTAGCGTCGACCCGGAAAGGAAAACTCATGCCATCCAGTGACTTCTGTTTCGCAGGACACGCCGCGCCCGGATTCGAGCGAGTCCAACGCGTCTTTGAAAGCAATTTCGTCGATCGCGGTGAAAAAGGAGCTGCGTGCACGATCTTTCATCGCGGTGTGAAAGTTGTTGATCTGAGTGGTGGCTACCAGTGCGTCAAGAGTCGCACTCCGTGGAACGACCAAACTTTGACGCTGTCATTTTCGGTGACGAAAGGCATGGCAGCGGCAGCCATGGCGGTCGCGCACAGCCAAGGTCTGTTCGAGTTTGATGAAGCGGTGGCGACGTACTGGCCAGAGTTTGCCGCGAACGGGAAGAGCGAAATCACGGTGCGTCAGTTGTTGTCGCACCAAGCCGGTGTGATCACCGTTGACCGTCCTTTGAACGCCGACATTTTGGCGGACCACGATCAGCTTGCCAGCGTCATCGCCAAACAAAAACCACAATGGGCTCCCGGGACGCGGCATGGATACCACACGCTGACGCTGGGTTGGTTTCAGAATGAATTGATCCGCCGCACAGACCCGCAAGGACGTTCGTTGGGCACATTTTTTCAAGACGAGATTGCGACGCAGCTGGACATCGAATTTTACATCGGACTGCCGCCGCAAATCGACGAGGACCGCGTCAGTACGATCAAGGGTTTTCATCGTGCCGCCATGTTGGGTCACTTGCATGAATTGCCGCCGTTGATGGTGTTGGCTGGCATCTGGCCGTGGTCGCTGGTATCAAAATCAGTAGGCATCTTGCCGGTCAACGATCCGGCAGAGATTGGCAGTGCACCATACCGCAATGTCGAAATCCCCGCGGCCAACGGGTTTGGCCAAGCGAGAGCGATTGCCAAGGTCTACGACGTTTTGGCGAGAGGCGGCAAAGAGCTGGGAATCAAAGCGTCGACTTGGCGAGAACTGAGCGCACCGGCCCAGTCACCCGAGCGCGGTGATCGCGATGCGATTTTGACGTTGGACACCAAGTACAGTTTGGGTTTTTCGCGTCCAAGCCGTGGTTTTCAATTCGGCGTCGACGATACGGCTTTTGGTTGTCCCGGTGCCGGTGGGTCGTTTGGCTTGGCCGACCCGACCGCCGAAATTGGGTTTGCTTATCTGACCAACCAAATGGGCTTTCGCATCTTTGATGATCCACGCGAGCGGGCGGTTCGCGAAGCCTGTTACCAGTGCGTCGCGGAAATGCGATCCAAGCGGATGGCGGCGTAGTGCGACGTGTCCGCTAACGGCTGGGCATTCCGATTAACTGGTTTGCTTAACTAGTTTGCTTAGCACGTGGATTGCTGGCAGCGGATCGTTTGCTTTCAAAGCCACGCCCCAACGGACCGGCCAGGATCGCGGGCAGCAGGACCAAGTCGCCGACCAGGGCTGCTAACAACAGGAATACCATCAGCCAAGCGAAATGCAGGATGGGCACAAACGAGCTGATCGCAAACACCAGTAGTCCAAGCGAACAGATCAGCGTGGTATGAACCATCGCGCCGGCACATCGGCGAAACGCATCTTGCAGGGCAGCTTGCCGCGGTAGTCCGCGATCAATCCCGCGGCGAAACCAAGTCAGGAAGTGCACAGTGTCGTCCACGGCGATCCCCAGTGCGGCACTGGCAGTCATGACGGATCCGATCTGGATGGGAATGTCGATCCATTCCAAAGCCCCAAACACCGTGATGGCTGGAAACAGATTAGGAATCATTGCCAGCATCGCGGCGGTCAAACTTCGTAGCACAAACACCAGCACGACCGCGATGACGGCAAAGGCGGCCAGAAAACTGCGGAATAGATCCTGCAACAGTTGGCGTTGAGCTTTGTAGATCAGCGGGATCAACCCGGTATAGGTTCCTTGTACGTTGTTCTGGTCCAACAACGGCTGGATGTCTTCGCGAAGTGTTTCGGCGAAACGGCCGTAGTCCAGTTCGCCGATGGCATTGGCACGAACGGAGATTCGCCAAAGCTGTTCGGTGTCGGTTTCGGCCAAGAACTTGGCATCGATCAATCGGTCACGGACGCGTTGGCTGCTGAGTAGTTTTCGCCGCACGACGTTGCCGACGGTCCGCCCGCGTGGCAGCGATGGCGAAAGGTTCAGCGCGGACATTGTGGCGACCGGTTCAGCCGATGATTGAATCTTGCCTTGGATGGCCGCGATCACACCCATCCGCTGCGCCGCATCACGTGGATCTTGTTGGTCAAAATGAATGACGACTTCCAGCGGAACCATCGGGCCGATGTTTTGCTCCAGCCAGCGATAGTCGCCAATCGCATCGCTGCCGGGCAGAAAGCGATCTTGTAACTTGACCGTCGATTTGATGTACGGCAGTCCCCAACCGCAAAACGCCATCAGTGCCAGACACACCAACATAAGGGCCAGATGGTGCCGACTGATAAACGCGATGACAGCATCACTAAGCGTGGTGTCGCCCTTGTTTTTTGCCGGATCGGATTTTGGCCGTTTGGGCGGGAACAGATACAACGCCGCCGGCAGGAACAAAAACAACACGCCGACGCTGAGCAGGACACCCAGGGCCGAGTAGAGTCCAAAGGTGCGAATCGGATCAATCTTGCTCATCACCAACGACGCCAAACCGATCGCGGTCGTGACGGCGGCCAGCGTGCACGGCAACCAGCCATGCGTCACAGTGGTCTTGATGATGCCGACCGGCAGTACGCTGGCTGAGTCCGATGATTGGACGCCGGATTCCAACTGGGCTTCGTCGGTCGCGTCGCGGTAGTAGTTGGCCAAGTGAACGGCCGACGAAATGCTGAGCACATAAATCAGGGGTGGCAGCATGGTCATCAGCAGGTTCATGGTGCCGCCGCTGAAATACATGATCGCCAGCGCCACACCGGTGCTGTACATCGCAACAACCAGCACCATGATCGCCAACGAGATACTTCGCAGCCGAATCGACGCGATAAAAAACGACACCAACGCTGACAAACCGGCGAGCTGAAAGAGCAGCCGGCGGCTTTCGATATCGATCGCCGCGGCGTCCACGGTTGGTCCCGCCAAATGCAGTTCGCTGGGGTCCAGCCCGGTTTCGCTGGCGGCGAGCTTTTCGATTTCTTCGATGGCTTGGACACGTTCGGATCGACCGGCAGCGGAAGTCGAAAGCACCAGACACGTGGTTTCGTTTTCGGGACCGATCACGATTCCCGTCAGTCGGCGTTTGGCAGCGCTGCGGCTCAGTTCCAACGGCGGAGCCATCAGTTGTTCTAACGCGCTTTTGCCGGTCAACACCCGGTCATAGAACGGCGAAGCGACCAACGCGGCGGAGAGTTGTTCGACGCGGGGATCGTCCAACGTGCAATCGGGCCAACTGACGACGGCGATTTCGTCACTACCAAATTGCTGTTCAAACCAGTCGTAGGTATCGGTCGCGGCAAACGATCGCGGGAGCCATTGCCGAGGATCGTTGGAGGTACTGCGAAGTGCAAAGAGGGCGCCGTACATGACCAGCGGAACCGCCAGGGCCATCAGGAGCAACGTTGCTTGAGCGTAACGCTTTTGCTGTTTCACTGAAGAATCAGACAGTGCATTCATGTCGCCAGTGGCCAAGGTCAACGATAGAGGAGGTCACTGCCCGGGAGGGAACAACAGTGATGTGCAGCAATGCGTGTGCAGAAATAGGTGTGCAGTAAAAGGGGTTGCAGTGCCTTAGCGGCGGGGAGCGACAAGGGAACCGTCAAATCGAATGAAACGCACTTGCCTTCTTCGGTCCTGAGAGACCGGGATCGCCCGAAACGGGCCAGTGAAGCGAGTGGCTGTGGTTGCAGCATGGCGGTTGATTCCGCGATCAAATGTTGCCGCGGGTTTGCCAAGGCATCTCGTGTTGCCAAAACAACGACTCCGAAACGTGACTACTCGGAGAAACAACTTGGCACAAATTTGCTCAGCAGATCAGCAAACTCTTCGGGGCACTCCCAGTTCGGTGCGTGTCCGCAGTCTTCGATGAATTCCAATTTCGATCCTTTGATCAAACGCTGGAAATCGTCGGCGGTCGACGGCGGAGTGATTTCGTCATCGGCACCCCAGATGATCATCGTCGGAACATCCAAGTCACCCAGTTCGTCTTCGACTGTCCGGTCACGTGTCGCACGCGAGACTCGCAGCAGAAAGCGAACGTAATCACGATCGCATACCGAACGATGCCAGTGATCGACCAGTTCGTCGGTGACCAGCGATTGATCTTTCAAGATGCCCGATACGGTGCTGCGAACCCACTTCTTGGTCGGTCGTGCACGGAGACCACGAATCGGACTGCGTTCGAACAGCCCCGCACTGCCAGCCAGCACCAGGCCTTTTGCCATCCCGGGATTTTGAATGCACAGATCCAATGCGACCAACCCACCGAGCGAGTTGCCACACAGGACGAACGAATCCAGTTCTAGATCTTCGATCAGCTGATGAACCGACGCGGTCAAATCGCCGATCGTTTTGATTCCGTTTTTGCGTCGACCGGGTGCGGGATCGATCGGCAACTGGGGTGCGACGACTCGAAAGCGACTGTCGACCCGGTCCATCACCGTCCGCCAGTGATCGGGCGACCCAAACAGACCATGCAGGAACAAGATGGTGTCGGGACCTGAATTCATGTCCACAACGTTGCTGAGTTCAATCGGCGAACACAAATCTGCTCGATCCGGTGTCGCTTTGTCGGGAAATTGCGATTGAATCATTCGGCGGCGAACTCGTGGATGAACAGGGGGAGACACATTGGTTGCGAAACCAGCGCTTCCCAAAACAGTGTCTTCACAAAGTCGGCTGGATCGTCACAGTCAGTGCTACTGACTGCAATGCTGGCTTCGCACAGTGTAGCTACGAACACCGGGATGTCGAACAGCCTATCTCGCTCGAATTGAGGGCTACTCGTCAGCATTGGGGAGTGATTGAACCGCCCTACCCGCTCGTTTGGGGGCTGGTCCGTCAATTTGCTGTTCTGGTGTGCCCCAAAGCGTTTTAGACGGTTAAAACGACCAGCAGCAGCACAACCCCTACAAAGCTTATCCAAGTCATCACGACGGCGGTTCCACGCTTTCGCCGCATGCTGAAATACGCGGCCAGGAACCAGATCGCTGCAAACAACCCAAATACCAAACCGACGCCCAGGCCGGTGGCGGTGTCAATGTTAAGCTTAAAATCCTGTCGCTTGGCCACGGACGCCGTTTCCAGCAGCACCAAAACAGCCAGCCCCAACGCGGTCAGGCCCAGCACTGACGCCAAAAAAGTCACGACGGGTGAACGCCGTGGCAGCGTGCCGGGAACCAGCTCGGTCGCGGCCGTTGGCTCGTAAGGATTGACGGGGGTAGTCATGATCGGGGGGCAAGCAGAGCGACGGCACAGTGGAAACCATGCGCGGTTTTTTACTGAGATTGATGGGTGGCTTGTTTGACTTTGCCGGTTGCCAAAATTTTTAGCCGGTCGCGATCGCGTGTCAGCTGGTTGATGTCTTGCTGGATCAAACGCATTCTGGATTGGATCGCGCTGAGCGTTTCTTGCTGAACGGAACTGCCGGCGGCCGAGAATGACTGACGCAGCTGCTGCACGGCCGCTTTCTTTTCTGCTTGCCTGGCTTTCGCATTGACCAAGTCTTGTTCGATCTTTTCGACCTCGGCCGTCCCGATGTTTTCGTCGGCAATCAGCGGCGCGAGATCTCGAAGCAGCTTTTGCAGTTTTGTTACTGCTTGCGAAGCTTCCGTCAATTCGGACTTGGCAGCTGCCAACTGCCCTGCCTTTTCCGCTTGGGTCTTTTCAATCGCACTCGCCTGATCGGCCAACGCCGATTCGCGTTGCTTGGTTAACTGAGCCAACTGTGCCTGTGCTCTTTCGATGCGACGTTCGGTCCTTTGCATGCTGGCCTGATCCGCGATCGTTGGCATAACGGGAACGTCCACGTTAGTCGGTGCTGCCTGCGCGACGGACTGCGTTGGCTGGCGCCGATTCGCGGGAGTCTCCGGTGACGTCACGGATGTTGCCTTGGAGCCGGCATCCGGAGCGTTGTCGTGCGTCGGATCCAGTGCAGGGTCATTGGCCGTAGCGTGCGCCGTAGCGTACGCAGCGTCTGGTGTGGTGATTTGGGAAGTATCCGCGCGGTCTTGTTGCCGCGTCGGAGTCGATGCCAGCGACTGCGGCGCTGTACCGGTCTGCTGCTGTTCAGTTTGCTGCTGATTGGTCGCTGCGAGCTTTTTGTCTCCGCCTCCTCGAGCGAACAACAATCCGACGACGGCCAGAGCAATCAAACTGGCCAAGCAGTAGCGAGCTAGGTTGGAACGCTGACTGGCTGGCGGATGCGCGGGCGGTTTGCCATCGGGAGCGAGGGAAGATTCCGAGCTAGCTGCCGCAGTTGTGGCCGTTGCTTGCGACGCGTCAAACTGGCTGGCAGCAAAGACTGCGTCGGCCGACTGTTGGGCGATCGGCGCGACAGCGGGTGCGTTTTCGGGTGCCGGGTTTGCAGGCAACTGGGTTTTGGAAATGTCGCTCTCGGGCACCGGTGTGGTTGCCGACGCAATCGCCGACGCCTGCGCGGCAGCGGCTTTCTGATCAGCGATCTGCTGAGCTTTGGTCAAACGTTCGATTTCGGCTTGCCGCTCTTGCTCCCGCTTTCGCCTGGCCTGTTGGGCTCGTTTTTCGGCCGCGCGCGCCAGGGCGGATTGCCAAGCGGAATTGAGCCGCTCGATCCGTTTGGTTTTTGAATGCGAAAGGGCAGCCAGTTGGCAGCGAGCAAATTTCTGGTCCGTGCCACAGACTCGGAACAAGACGGCGATGTCTTCGCCAAAATCGCTCATCAGTGTTCCGTTCATCACCGGAGCCAGCTGATTGGGATCGTGGCCGCGGACCATCGATTCGCAGCGGACGACAAACTGCTTGGTGGACAGCGACCGGATGGGGAAACGCTGTGATTCCCAAAGCAAGCAAAGTTCGGGCGCGGGCGGAAGCGGGCGTCCAGAATCATTAGCAGCCATCGTCAAGCAGCGTCCGTGTGGTTGGCGGATTTTAGCGTTCGCAATATCAGATCAAGCGCGCGGAGTATGAGGCCCGCTATGGTAGCAAAGTACCCTAGCAAGATAACTTGGTTGGACAATGTCCAGCGAGATCGATCGCGAAAAACAGGGGACTTCTCAACAACGTGGTAGGGAAAGAAGGGAAGCGATTGGTTGGTCGACCGCGAGGACCTGCTGGCGACTTTGCTGGTTATACCGGTCGAATCACTGGTTCGGTCTTTAGCGTTTTTGCCGCCCGGAATGGACGAAACGATAGTAGCGGCTCTTTCGATCATCCGCTTTACCGATCGTAACCAAATCGAGCCCTTTTTACACGCACCCGTTGGGCAAAGAAGAACGCTTCGACCATGTTGAATTCGGATCATCCTCGCAAATCGGTCGCCATCTACCTGCCAGTCACGCTCGGTTCGGCGCTGGCGGGTTCGTTGCTACTGGGCGGATGCCATTTTGGAAAACGCCAGTCTGCGCCGACGTATCACCCCGAACGTGGCCAGTCCAGCGTCATTCCCGCCAGCGCCAATCTGATCGCCAACCCCATGCTTGGAAACGGAAGTGTTTTGGGCGGAGCCATCAGTGGCCACCAAGCATCCACGTCCAGCACGTCGTATCAGGTTGCTCCACCGGCATCGCCCGCGTCGATCACCGCCGCGCTGACTCCGCCATCGGTTCAGTCACCCAAACAAATGCTCTCCGCTTGGGAACTCCTGGGCGGTTCGCACTTGCGCCTCCTGCAAAGCAGCGCGTTGCAATCGGGCAGCGGTTCTCGCGCCTACGCAGATGGTGGCAATCAGGTGCTGGCAGTGGGCGGTCCCAACGTCGCAACACGTCAAACGCTAAAACAAGTCGCCAATGCTTATGTCGACGTGCGCTACCACTTGGAACGCATGCAAGACTTGTACGACAACCTGGCGATTCAGGAACAAGCGGTCGCGCAAGCAAAGCAACGCCGCGCCGATGGCAAAGCCGGACGCATGGATGTGCTGCAATCCGAAAGTGCGGTCGGACTGACCAAATCCATGATGGCACCGATCCGCAACGAACTGGAGACTTCCGTCGCACGTCTCACGTCGCTGACCGGCCGCGAAGTGTCGCCTGCGATGCTGAAGGGGATCGCGCATTCGCCGCAACTTCGTTTTCCGGATCTCGATCGTCGCTTGCCCGCCGCCGTCCTTCGTCAACGGCACGATGTTCGTCAAGCCGAACAGCAAGTGGTTTCGATGGGCGTGCAGTCCGGCATCCCCGAAGTCACGATGATGCCTCATCTGTCGCTGCAGGGCGAATTGACGGCCAAGAACCCAACGGGCGGCAGTCAGCCATCGACGCTGAACGAATCGCTGGATTTCAATTTGGGCGGTGCCGAGACGTGGAGTTTTGCGGCGGTGGAAGCGGATTCGCAGAACGGAGTCGCTGGCCTACCGGGTGGATTACCGGGCGGATCTGGGCAAGCTTATAGCCCCATCGGACAATCGATGAAGGGGTTTCAATCGACGGTGTACTCGGCCGCTGACCACGTCGAATCGCTACTGACGCAGTACCATCAAGCGTTGTTGGACGTCGAAATGTTGCAGCAGACTCAGGAATCGGCCAGCGAAGCGGCTCGGTTGGCACTGCAACAATTCAAGGTCGACCGGATCGAAGGTAGCTACGTCACCAACGCTCAAATGCGGCGTGTCGAAGCCGGCCAATCGCTGGCACAATCGCGAGCCCGTTTGGCTTCGCTCGCCATCGATCTGCTGGTCGCGACCGGGGGCGAATGCTACCCCGACGCCGACCCATCCAAGCTGTACGGCAAGTAGTCGTTCGGCGTGATTTGCTTGGCTGAGCGTGACTTTCGCTGCCGCAAAGCAAGTCGCGTTTTAGAACCGGGGCCGACGGTTAGCGCAACGGCGCGAGCCGTCCAGTGCGATAGATACCGGTACGCCAGAGACCAGATGCCTGGCGCCATTCCGCTATAAAGAAACGTTCTTTCTTCTCTCGCTACGCAGCCGCACGCATTGGTGCTTGATTGCCGCCCTGTTCGCGGCAGTTCTTGACCCAGCTCTTGACTTTCCGCAAGCTTGGCAAGCGGCGCTCGCGAACCAAACGGCGCCCGGCGGTGCTGTGTGCGAAACGCTGCAGATCTTGATACAGACATGTGGGCGAATCGATCGCGATCGCGCGAACGCTGTGCCGGTGGATGCAGATCAACAGTTGGGCGTCGCGAGGCATCATGCCGGGGACCGACGCCGCCAAACGGATCGATGCGCTGTACCGACGCAGCGACCGGACGGCGCTGTGCGGGGCGTTCATCTGTTGAACCAGATGTTCCGCGTCGACTTTGGCCAGATCACCCGCGGTGACGATGCCGTATTTAGCAAGTCGCTCGCATCGTCGCGGACTACAGATTTTGATGTGTGTTAGGTCTTTGCTTAACAACCACGCTCGGTGGTTTGCCGCTGGCACGGGTGGCTGCGACACTTCGACGATTCCGCCGGCGCCTATTTTGCCCGCGATCATCGGCCCGTCACTAATTGACCGGCTATCCGTGTCCGAACCAGCCGGATGCGATGCCGTTTCCCCGACCGGAGGCACGTCGTTGACCGCGTCAACGCTCTCTTGATTCTTGATCAGCTTCAGCAGACTTCGCAACATGACGACTTCCGTGTGGGAATAAGAGTAGGCACACGCGTGGGCAACACGACCAATCCCCTGTAACCGACCAAGCAGACTGGATGCTAGAGCGAATCTTTTCTCGTTCGACTGAAACGGCTCGCTTGCATTGCGACCCAGCAACGTGCACCACGCCAGCAGGAAGCACCAACCGGCAAGACTATTTGCTGGCAAACGCGAGTCGAACCATAAACCACATCGACCGCACGGCTTCGCGAAGCGTCAGTTTGCTCAGCCCGTCCTGGCGTTCGGTAAACGTGATCGGGACTTCGGCAAACTGGCTCCCGCTGCGATGCAGGCGCACCAGCAGTTCTTCCAGCAACGCGTAGCCTTGGCAACGCAGCGTCGAAAGGTCCAATGCTCGCAATGCACTGACGCGGTAGCATCGCATCGATCCACTGCAATCTCGCAGTGGCAATCGCAAAAACAACGTCGCGAACCGATTCACAATCCAGCTCATCACTCGCCGCCGAAACGGCCAGCCGACAATCTCGCCGCCCGCGACATAGCGGGAACCCACCACCACGTCGACTTCGGGTGACGCCATCGCCAGCGAGAGCAAAGCGGGAAGCTGGGCCGGATCGTGACTGAGATCGCCGTCCAGGTTGATAAAGAAGTCGTAGTCCGAATCAATCGCGACTTGGGCGGCCGCGACAATGGCGCCGCCCAGTCCTCGCTGGTTCTTGCGAACGTGAACGTTGACGCGAGCATCGTTTTCGCTGATCTCGTGCACCAAGTCAGCGGTGCCATCGGGCGAATCATCGTCGATCACCAACACGTCAGCTGTGGGCAGCGCCGATCGTAGACGTTGGACCATCCGCTGGATATTGGCGGCTTCGTTGTAAGTGCACACGCCGATCAAAGCGCGCGAGTGGGTGTCGGGCTCGGCAGCGGACACGCCACGGGAGGAAGCATTCAATTTCGGGATCGACTCGTGAAAACAGTCAGAGGGACCGCTAGACGGTGACAAACTGCCGCCGGAGCGTCAACACGTCCCACACGGCAGGTCCTGGTCTGCCGATGGTGCAGGCGAATTCGATATAACCCGGCAGGCGGCTTAGATGCGAAGCGTAAACGTTTCGCTCCACGGAGGGAGATCCGATCCGCTCGTGCTGATCCCCAGCGGAATGCGTGACCGCGTGCCGTTGCTGCTACGAGGATTCGGCTCCAAAGAACTCGACTCAACCGGGTGACTCAGACGACTGGACAGTTCCATCGTCGCGGCACCGAGCGATTGCTGCAGCTTTCGGTTGATCCGCCTGATCGAACGTCGCGTGTTCCAAAACCGCGCGTACGCGGCGGGATGGTTTTGCAACATCCGGTCGTCGACCAACCAATCGAATCGAACTTGACCGACTTCGTGTCTGGTCAACAGTTCACTGGCAATGGCAACGAAGAACGCAGGCCGAAGTTTCAAGTTGGCCGGAACCAGCAGCACAGGAGTCCGCCGAGATGCGCCGCAAACCTGGATGATCTCGTCGGCGATCGTTTTCATGGACATGATTCAAGTCCGCCAAATGAGTTGATCCATCGAATCGTGCCGCAAATTTTTGCTGGCATTCATCTGCCGCCGATTTTTCGCAGCAAACTGTTCTCTAAGCCGCCATCAAGATCCCGCGACCAAGCTTCCGCTGGCGACGATCGCAGCAGCGGAATCCAACCCGCTGGGTGCTCAAGTCCCGGTGCGCATCTTGGACAACATCGCTTGAAAGTCCACGTCGATCGTCGTATCGCGTGCTTTCACGTCGGCAACGTGAGGGCGTGGCACAACGTCCAGTTCGTCTTCGATGATCAGCAGATCGCTGTCGTCGTTCAGGATCTGCATGTCGTCTAGCTCTTGGACCACGCATGGCTCTGGCATCCGCTCAGGCTGATCAAACTGGCGAGTGTCGCTAGCGTTGGGCTGTCCTGTGGGCTGCCCAATCGATTGCTCGCTGTTGTCAATCGCGACCTGTTCTTCGGCCAACCAGATTGGCGGCTGTTCGTGCGACGACATCGCCGGCTGTTCTGGATTGGCGAACGTGTTGTCTTGGTCGATGCCACCGAAGCGAGCCTGAGTGGCCATCTCGTTGAGCAACAACACTTCATCGTGCAACGACGCTTCAAAGTCGATCGACTGAGTGTGACGCATTTCGGCGGGAGGTTCGTGAGAAGCATCCACGGCACTGATTTCTTGCAAGTTGTCTTGCGGCAAGGCGGCGACCGACAAGATCTGCTCGGACACTTCCGCTTCAAAGCTCACGACATCTCGCGAAACCGTGTCGTCCGATTCAGCAACTTCCTCGGCGATGATCTCAACTGCTTCAACTTCCGCGAACTGTTCTTCAGCCGCCGCTTCCTCAGCCTCCGCTGTCAATTCGGCTTCGATTTCGTCTGCCGGTGCGATGACTTCCGATTGGGAAACCAACGACGGTTTTTGCGACACCATCTCGGCAACCGACAGGGATTCTTCCGCATCAAATTCGCCAAACAATTGCGTCGTCGCGGGCGTCATTTGGACGCTGACGATCGTGGGCTGTTCGGCTTGGATCGCGGGAGCTTCTTCGACGGCTGTTTCCTCGACGGCTGTTTCTTCGATAACAGCTGCTTCAACTGCAGCTTCTTCGGCCTGTTCCATCATAGCGTCGATTTCGCCATCGGCCTCGCCAGCTGACTGGGTTTCGCCCGAGAGAAGACGCATTTGTGGCGACATCTCGTCGGCTTCAGCGTCGATCTCGCTGTCCAAGTCATCCGCCAGCGTGCCGGCAGCAAACGCCAGCTTGGATTCGTTGCTGGTGTCGACGACGTCAAGCTCTTCGTCGGTGCCGATCTCGCCCAAGCTAGCAACTTCCTCGTCCTGCTCGTCATCGAACGCGTCATCCAGCGATTCGGTTTCGACGGAACTTGTTTCAACCGTGTCTGTTTCGACGGAGCTTGTCTCCACTGCCGCAGACTGGCCGGAGACGTCCGATATCGTTCGCATCTCCGACAGTTCGCTCAAGCTTCCGAATTCGATCGGCGCGCCTTGGCTGACGATCTTTTGTTCTTCGACCATTGGGCTGGGCAATTGTTGCAGCGTTGCCCAGGCGCGATCGACGACTGATTCGTCGATGATCGTTTGCTCGGCGTCCGCCGCACAATCAATCGCTTCGGTCATCATCTGATTGATCAAACGAGGCACCCCGTTGCACGCGTGATGCACCGCGCCCATGGCTTCGTCCGTCATCGTCGCATCGGGATCGCTTCCGCAGGCGCGGATGGATTCGCTGATGTACTGACGTGTTTCGGTCGCATTCATCGGGTGCAAATAGCAGCGTGTGGCGACTCGCTGCGTAAACGCTTCCATCGATGACGACGCCAGCGTGTCTTCCAATTTCACGCCTCCGCAGACCACCGCTGAAACCCATGGCTGCTGGTGTTTCATAATGTTGGTCGTCGTGCGGATCGCATCCAACACTTCGGCAGACAACATCTGTGCTTCGTCGACAATGATTAGCAAACCATTTTTGTCGGCAGCGTTGACGGTGATGCGATCGACCAGCGAAACGTACAAGTCTCCTTCGGCGATCGATTGATAGTCCACGCCCAAGTGATGCAGCACGGCGCGGTAGTACGACGCAGCGTCGGTGATGGGGATTTCGCCCAACATGACGACGTCCAACATTTCGGCAAATTGCTGTGCCAAAACATTGCAGACCAGCGATTTGCCAACGCCCGGAGGGCCGATGACCAGTGCCAAAGATTCGCCGCTATTGATCGCGCGGCTGACGCGAGCCACGGTGTCTTTGGTGGAACCAAAGTCGACGTAGCGGGCGGCACTCGGGAAAGGTGGAAACGGTGGAATGGATGCATTGGAAGGAGAAGTCGACATCGGCAAACCAAATCACTTTTGGAGGACGTTCACGGTGGATTCGCGCCGGCGAAGGAAGGCACCGGCAAAGTACGCATAACCCACTTAATCGTTAACATCGGCACAACCCGAATGGGATCTTGAAGCAAAATTGCCCCCGTTAACCACCGTTAGCCGCTGGCGCTAGCCACGGGCACTCATCGGACCATCCCAACGTTGCTAATACCAGCAAAAAACACTTGGAACGCACACGTCGCCACCGCAATCCGCAATGGCCAATGACGCGTAAATTCCCGTGGCTAGCGCCAGCGGCTAACAACAGTCGCCACACCAGCGGATTACAGGACCAAACTTGCGAGGGCCCAAATCACGACGCTGGCCAACGTGGCTCGCCTGGCCGTGACGGATTTGCTTGGTTTCAGCGTGCCCCATTTTGGATCAAACGCGACGTGGGTCACTTCGTCCTGCGAATCGTGAAATTCGATCGCGACCGGTTTGACCTCCGGTGTTTGCCGAGACCATTCCAGGTACCCCAGCGCCAGCAGTAGCCCGCCGCAAATCGAAAAGAAGAAGGTCATGGGCACATGACGGTCTTGCAGAACGACGCCAAAATGAGTCTTGGGCAACGACTGAGCCGAAGTGCTGGCGGAGGACGTTTTTGCGACGGGGAGACTAGGCTTGGGCGATGCCGCCACGTCGTAACTGACGGTCTGGACCGCGGAAGTCGTGGTCGACTCAGGCGATTGCAATGTCTTCGCCGCGTCACGCTGCGTGTGCTGGTCTCGACGAGCGTAGAATGTGTCCACTTCACTTTGCCAGCGAGCCACTGCGACTCGCGGATCCGCGACCACTTCCGCAGCCCGCTTGGTGCGTGGCAATTCAACCGCCCCGCGGCTTGCAGTTGCTAGCTTTTGCGGCGTGCCGTCAATCGCCGAGTCCGCCATTGGGGATTGCTGCTTGGCGACAAGCGGCAACAATGACAGCAAGATTGTCGTCACGGCGAGCGTGACGAGCAGGAAGTCGATGCAGGCGGCTGAACGTTTCATCTTCCTTGCATCGGAAACGCTCGGGCTTGAACCGAAATCCAAAGTGGCGAAATTTTACGATTCAATCGATTGTCCGCAGGAATGCTGTGTTTGAAATCAAAATCTGCGGCGTCCGGCTCAAGTCGGACATCGACGCGGTCCGCGCGGCCTGTGACGGAATCAGCAGCACGCACGATGCGTCCCCCAACGCCGATGCGGCGCGACGCAACCACTCCGTCGCGGTCGGACTGAATTTTTATCCGCCCAGCGTTCGCTTCATTGAACCTGCCGACCCGTCGTCCCGGTCGCTGTCTACTGCCGCCCAAGATGCCGGACTGCTTCGCGTGGGGGTCTTTGTCAACGAGACGGCCGCCGCGATCCAAGCGGTCAACAGTGTCGTGGGTTTAGACGCCGTGCAACTTCATGGCGACGAGCTAATCCAAACGGCCATCGAACTGATCGCCAGCGGACACTCAGTCATCCGAGCGATCAAGTTGCCGACGGTCGATCTATCGGTCGACTTGATCGAGCAACGAGTCGCGCCGTGGACCGAGGTGGGCTGTCATCCGTTGCTGGACGCGGATGCCGGAGCAGCACACGGCGGCAGCGGCAAAACACTCGACTGGAGCATCGTTTCCGCCTGGGCCGCCAGCCATCCCGACCTCGCTTGGACACTGGCTGGCGGACTGAACCCCGACAACGTGGCCGCCGCGATTACGGAATCGACGGCCAAGAGTATCGACACGGCCAGCGGCGCCGAAGAAACTCGAGGCATCAAATCGCCAAGCAAGATCCAAGCGTTCTTCCAAGCCGCCTCGCGCCTCTGATGGACGGATGCATTTCGCCGGTGCTATTAGCCGCTGGCGCTAGCCACGGGCCTTTGCCTGCATTACCCATCGGCCACCAAACCGCATTTGCTCGTGGCTAGCGCCAGCGGCTAACAATCTCTTGCGCATCCGGCCATCCTCCAAAAAGTGGGTGTCGAATCCGAATTCCTTTTGCGACAATGGCGTGACACGGTGCGACGCCACGATCGGCGATCCGCCCTGCTTTTCTGACGCCCTCCTCCAGCTCGATCGAACCGACCATGCTTTTTCAGCGAATCCGTCCACCGCGAGTTTCCGCAAAACGTCCGCGGCTAAATCGTTCGCCGAATTACCGTCGTTCACCGCGCGTCAGTGGCCGCCGCCGGCGACTGACGGCCGAGACGCTGGAGACGCGGATCAACTTTTCTGTTTCCATCGCGATCGACTATTCGCTGGACACCCAAGGTTTCTTTGGCAACACATCCGCCCGCGATGCCTTGGAAGACGTCGCGGCGGACATCAGCTCCCGGCTCAATGACAGTTTCAATGCCATCACACCGTCGGGCAGTAATTCGTGGGACCTGCGGTTCTTTCATCCCGCCACCGGTGCTTACGGAGCGCACGTCGTGAATCCGACGATCGCCGCCGACGAGTATCGAATCTATGCCGGCGGTCGCGAACTGGGCGGCAACACACTGGGCTCGGCGGGGCCCGGAGGTTTTTCGGCCGGCGGCAACCAGGCGTGGTTTGATGCGATTCGGCAGCGAGGCCAAACGGGCGTCGCCACCGACACGGACTTTGCTGCCTGGGGCGGATCCGTCGCGTTCGACTCGGTCGGCACGACTTGGCATTACGACGAAACGACCACGGGGCTGGTCGGTGGCGAATCGGATTTTCGAAGCGTGGCGTATCACGAATTGATTCACGCTCTCGGGTTTGGCAGCGCCGATTCGTTTGATGCTTGGATCTCGGGCGGCCAGTTCACGGGACCGGCCGCGCTGGGCGAATATGATTTCGGCGGCAATGTCCCGCTGTACTCGGACTTGAGTCATTTCGCGGACGGCACGACCGATGGCGGACAAGAAACCGCGATGGATCCGATCATCACCAGCGGAACTCGCAAATTCCCGACGCCGCTGGATTGGGCCGTGATGACGGACATTGGCTGGGAAGTCACGGCAAACCAAGTCTATGTCGCTGGAAATGACTTGATCGTCGACGGGACCGAAGACGCCAACGTGATCACGGTCAGCCAAGTCGCCGCGGGTTTACAGATTGTCATCGATGGCCAGGATCAAGGAATCTGGGCCTTGCCGGTCGGCGAAATCATCGTCAACGCGTTGGGCGGAAACGACGACGTGACGTTCCAATCCAGTGTGACCGCAGACGCGCGATTGTTTGGCGGCGCGGGCAACGACCTGCTGCGGACCGGCGCCGGAAACGATTTTTTGTTCGGCGGCGATGGCAACGATTCGCTGTACGGTCGCGACGGTGTGGACGAACTTTTTGGCGAAGCCGGCGCGGACCGAGTATTTGGCATGGACGATGCTGACTTCCTGTACGGCGGCGACCAAAACGACACGCTCTCAGGTGGCGCCGGCGACGACCAGCTCTGGGGCGACAACGGAAACGACCGCGTCTTGGGCGGCGCGGGCTTTGACACTTTGCACGGCGGCGCGGGCAACGATGACATCGTCGGCGGAAACGATGATGATTCACTCCTAGGGGACGGTGGCCACGATCTACTACGCGGCGGCCCGGGCAATGATTTTCTGGATGGCGGCACCGGCAACGATCAAATGATTGGCGGTGTTGGTGACGATTCCATGGTCGGCGGTTCGGGCAACGATACGATGCTGGGAAACAGTGGCAACGACACGATTTCGGGAGGCGGCGGCAGCGATAACCTCAATGGTGGATCCGGAACCGATTCGCTGCTCGGTGGCGCGGCTGCCGACACGATCTTGGGCTCGCAAGGCGACGACGAACTGTTCGGCGGCACCGGCAACGACTATCTCAACGGGGGCGCCGGAAACGACCAGCTTCGCGGCGAAGGAGGCGATGACGATTTGTACGGCTCGCTCGACGACGATCTCCTCACCGGCGGCGCAGGTCTGGACCTGCTGCACGGAGGAGGCGGAATCGACACCGCGACCGACGCGGGAGAACGAGGCTATTTCCAAATCGAACTGCCCTAACGGCCGTGTCGTTTTGACTCCGCCAACGGTAGCCGAAGTCTTCGATGCAGCCGCTGAGAGAACGGTCTCCGTCGTGGTCAACCAATCAAGCGGCAGCGCGAAGTCGGCTTGGTACTTTGTCGTCGGGCAAAAGCTAGGGGCCTCTCTCCCACGCTAGCATCACCCCAAAGCCGAGCGATCCGAATGGCAGCCAGATTGCCCCTGTCAAAACTTGACGCATTGCCTATGATAGGGACGAACTGAGAGTTCTGCTCTCTCCCCCTTACACTCGCGTCGGACGCAGTGCGTTTGGGGGATTGCGAACCAGCGGGAGTCCCCGTGTTGGGTTTGTAGCCCCTTGGGCGCGTGCTGATGCGCGTATTACATCCCTTCATTACGGAGTGACTTGAATGTCGCAAGTGGATACTGATCGTCTACCTTATAAGGTAAAAGACATCTCGTTGGCCGAGTTCGGCCGCAAAGAAATCGAACTGGCCGAAAACGAAATGCCAGGTTTGATGTCTCTACGTGAAAAATACGGCAAGACCAAGCCGCTGACGGGCGCTCGCATCGCCGGCTGCCTTCACATGACCATCCAGACCGCCGTGTTGATCGAAACACTGGTCGAACTGGGTGCCGAAGTGACCTGGAGTAGCTGCAATATTTTCAGCACCCAAGATCACGCGGCCGCTGCGATTGCCGCCGCCGGAATTCCTGTCTTCGCTTGGAAAGGCGAAACGGACGAGGAGTTCGATTGGTGCATCGAGCAAACCCTGCACTTCAAAGACGGCAAGAAACTGAACATGATCTTGGACGACGGTGGTGACCTGACCGCCATGGTTCACGAAAAGTTCCCAGAGCTGCTGACCGACATCTACGGCATCAGCGAAGAAACCACCGCTGGCGTTCACCGCTTGGACGTCTTGGTCAAAGAGGCCAAGCTTCAAGTGCCTGCGATCAACATCAACGACTCGGCCACCAAGTCCAAATTCGACAACCTTTACGGTTGCCGCGAATCGCTGGCTGATGGTGTGAAACGTGCCACCGACGTCATGTTGGCCGGCAAAGTCGCTGTGGTCTGTGGCTACGGCGACGTGGGTAAAGGCTGTGCACACAGTTTGAAGAGCTACGGCTGCCGCGTCATCGTCACGGAAATCGACCCCATCAATGCTTTGCAAGCTGCGATGGAAGGCTTCGAGGTCACGACGATGGACGAAGCTTGCAAAGAAGGTCGTTTGTTCGTCACCACAACGGGCAACAAGGACATCATCTTGGGCGAACACATTTCGCAGATGCCCAACGACGCGATCCTTTGCAACATCGGTCACTTTGACACCGAAATCGATGTCGCTTGGGTCGAAGCTCAAGTCGCAGCGGGCAAAGCAACGTGCAGCGAGATCAAACCGGCGGAAATCGGCTCGGTCGATCGTTACACGTTCGCCGACAGCGGCCGCAGCATCATCATCTTGGCCAAAGGCCGTTTGGTGAACTTGGGCTGTGCAACGGGACACCCATCGTTCGTGATGAGTACTTCGTTTACCAACCAAGTGTTGGCTCAATTGGAGTTGTGGGAAAACCGCGAGAACGACAAGTACAAGGTTCAGGTTTACCTGATGCCAAAGGCTCTGGACGAAGAAGTCGCGCGTCTGCACTTGGATGCTTGCGGCGTCCAGCTAACCAAGCTGACCGAGACTCAAGCCGCGTACATGGGCGTCCCCGTCGAAGGCCCTTACAAGCCAGACCACTACCGCTATTAATCGGTAGCCGCCATGACGCGTCTTGGCAAAATGTTTCACGAAACCCGGTCCGGATCAATCGATCCAGGCCGGGTTTTTTCATGCACCCGCATAACCGTCAAAGTTTGCGCAAACCCCCAACCACGTCAGCCGCCTCGTTAGCCGCTGGCGCTAGCCACGGGCCTTTTTCCGGCCGCCCCAAACCAGCCCAAGATACGCCATCAACGCCTCGGCTCAATCAACGCCTCGGCTCAACGAACGTTTTCCCTTGCCGTCGCGCGGATTCCCATATTCGATAAATGCCCGTGGCTAGCGCCAGCGGCTAACAGCACCAACGGTCCTCCCCACCAAAAACCGGCTCACGCTCCACCAACGACGCCACGTCATTACCATTCCTTCTCCTGATTTCGCACGCGCACCTCAGCCGCTGGCGCTAGCCACGGGCACCAATCCAGCAACCCGAACCAGCCCAAGATACGCCATCAACGCCTCGGCTCAACTAACGTTTTCCCTTGCCGCCACGCGGACTCCCAAACCCGATAAATGCCCGTGGCTAGCGCCAGCGGCTAACGAGTCCGATATAATTTTGCCCAACTCTTGAGGGCACTTCGATGACGACCACGCATGTCTACTTCATCACTTGGACGACGTACGGCACCTTCCTTCCGGGTGACTCACGAGGCTGGCGCAAACGTCAATCCGGCCCTCAACAACCTCGGCCTGCTCTAGAGCAATGGTCGCAAGATCACATGGCGCACGAAGCCGTTCGACTCTCCGACGACGATCGAACCACCGTCCAGCTTGCCTGCCAACAGCACTGCGAATTTCGAGGCTGGACGTTACTCGCCGCCAACGCTCGGTCGAATCACGTTCATGTCGTCGTGATCTCGGATCGCGAACCCAGCACCACTCGCAACCAACTGAAGGCCAATTGCACACGAGCATTACGGCAACAGCGGACGCCGCTGCACGTGCCTAAAACCTGGTCCACCGGCGGCGACACCAAAGTCCTGAATACCGACGACCAAATCGAATCGGCCATCCTCTACGTCACCGAAGCCCAAGACCAAAAAGGCATCGAGTATCCCAGTTAGCCGCTGGCGCTAGCCACGGGCACTTATCCAGCACCCCAAAACGGCCCGCACCCACCATCAACTGCGCGCTCCATCCAACATCCCCCAGTCGCCACGCGCATTCCCATTCCAGACAAATGCCCGTGGCTAGCGCCAGCGGCTAACAGAACCAATCCCATTCCCCCGCAACGGCCAAGCCCAATTCGAGAACACCAAAACCACGCCCGCCCATCAGCCAGCCCATCAGCCGCTGGCGCTAGCCACGGGCACCCACCAAACATCCCAAAACGGCCCGCAACCACAATCAACTGCGCGTCCCATCCAACATCCCCCAGCCGCCACGCGGATTCCCATTCCAGACAAATGCCCGTGGCTAGCGCCAGCGGCTAACAGAACCAATCCCATTCCCCCGCAACGGCCAAGCCCAATTCGAGAACACCAAAACCACGCCCGCCCATCAGCCAGCACATCAGCCGCTGGCGCTAGCCACGGGCACCCACCAAACATCCCAAAACGGCCCGCAACCACAATCAACTGCGCGTCCCATCCAACATCCCCCAGCCGCCACGCGGATTCCCATTCCAGACAAATGCCCGTGGCTAGCGTTAGCGGCTAACAGAACAAACCCCATTCTCTCGCAACGGCGACACGCAATTCGTGCACACCAAAACCACGCCCGCCCATCACCCAGCACATCAGCCGCTGACGCTAGCCACGGGCACCCACCAAACATCCCAAAACATCCCGCAACCACAATCAACTGCGCGTCCCATCCAACATCCACCAGCCGCCACACGGCTTCCCACACCAACCAAATGCCCGTAGCAACCGCCAACGGCTAACAGGGCCAATCCCATGCGAACTCCCTTCCCATCTCCCCTCGCTTCGCAAACCCCCTCTCAACGCCCAGTTTCTTGTGAAACCAGTCTTGTTTCACCGGAAACATATCTCGTATTGTCGCCCTGGCTGGGAACGGAACTCCCGCCGAGCGGCAATTGAGCTGTTCCTTTAATGGAAACAAACACTGTGGGAAGGATCCTCTGCGTGGTGAATCAGAAGGGAGGCGTTGGCAAAACAACCACCGCCGTCAATCTCTCTGCTGCCCTGGCCCTCTCCGGCCAGCGAGCGTTGCTGTTGGATATGGATCCACAGTGCAACGCCACCACTTCGTTGGGCTGTGAACCCACCGTCGGCCACGCCCTGATCAGCAACAGCAACCTGAACGAAAACATCGTCGACACGGACATCGAGCATCTTTCGCTCCTACCAGGCAGCCGCACCTTTCACGACGTCGACAAGATGGCCAGCCCGGGCGACGAAGAGTCCCAGCAGATCCGAACTCACTTGGACGAAGTCATCGACGAATACGATTTCGTCCTGATCGACTGCCCACCCAGCGTCGGTGCGTTAACGCAAACCGCTCTGACCGCCAGCACCGAAGTCCTGATGCCAATCCAGTGCGAGTACTTCGCCATGGAAGGCCTGACGCAGCTGATTCAAACCATCAAGAAAGTCATCGTGGCCACCGACGGCCGGCTGACCTTCGGCGGGATCCTACTGACCATGTACGATCCCACGTTAGAACTGACACGCGAAGTTGACGAGGAAGTACGAGACTTCTTTGGCGACATCGTATTTGATTCCGTCGTGCCTCGGGACGTTTCGCTCAGCGAAGCACCCAGCCACGGCCAAAGCGTTTTTCAGTACGCTCCGCGATCACGCGGTGCGTACGCCTACACCCAGCTGTGCATGGAGGTGCTCCAGCGTGACTAGTACTACTTCGACAAAAGACCGACGTCTAGGCAAAGGCCTGGCCGCACTCTTGGGTACACCGTTGGATGACGAAGGCAATCCGTTGCCTGAGGATTCGCCCGAGCGTTCCGGCATCCAAGCTCTGGAATTGCGCGTCGACCAGATCGAAAACAATCCCTTCCAACCACGTCGTGAATTCAGCCAAGAAGAAATCGCTTCGCTGGCTGAATCGATCAAAAACCATCAACAGCTGCAGCCGATCATGGTTCGCATCGTTGACGGTCGCTACCAACTGATAAGCGGCGAACGCCGTCTGCGAGCGACCATCCATGCGGGTCTGAAAACGATCCGTGCGGAAGTTCGCGAAGCCGACGACCGCTTGGTGGCCGAACTGGCCATCATCGAAAACTTGCAACGCAAAGATCTCAACCCGATCGAAAAAGCCCTTTCCTTCAAACGCTACATCAGCGAACACCAATGCAAGCAAGACGATCTTGCACGGCGTTTGAGCATCAATCGGTCGACGATCGCCAACCTGATGCGACTGCTCGAATTGCCTCAAACCATCCTGGATTGGTTGACCTCAGGCGACGTCAGTGCGGGACACGCCCGCGCCCTCTTGCCGCTGGGCGACGAAGAGATTCAGATCAATACAGCCAAGAAGATCATGACCGAAAACTTAAGCGTCCGCGCGACCGAGAGCTTGGTCGCCGAGATGTTGAAGTCCGAAGAGGACTCCGAGACGGGCAAAAAGATCGTCAACGCGACACGTCAAAAACGTCGTCAGATCTCGCCACAAATCGAAGCGATGCAGCAAGAGATGCGAATGATCTTCGGCACCAAAGTCGAGATAAAAAGCTCCGCTCGTGGCCGCGGCAAGATTACGATTCACTTCAGCGATCCCGATGAATTTGATCGACTACGTGAGACGCTGTCCGACGCCGCACGCCCAGCACCGCTCCGCGTCGCTGGCTAAAAACGTCAGCTAAAAAGGTTGGCCAGGTGACTCCACCTCGGCCATCTCGTTGGCGTCCAAGCAGAATCGCATGCGCTGTTCTGCTACGAAAAGATCGCGACGCGGTATCCAACTACCGCGTCCAGATGGCACCGCGGCCAACTTCTAATCGAGAGTCGAACCCTAAATTCAACGCTTGAAGGGCTGCGACTGCCGGTCCTCCTAATCGCTAAAGTTTAACAGCGACCTGAGTTTCACAGTGCGACTGACTTTTTGAAACTGAGTCGGAAAGCTGAGCGTCACGGCTAGTTAGTTGGTCTGAATTTGCTGCCGAAGTTCGTGAATGGTTCGACGCCAAAGCTGACGCGCTGCATCCGGCGTAGTCCCCATCTTGTTAGCAATCATGGCAAAGCTCAAACCATCGCTGTATCTCAAACGGATCAGTAACTGCCGCCGCTGACAAAGCGACCGAACGGCTTTCCGAAGCTGCAATTTTGATTCTTGTCGTGCTAGGTTTCCGCTGGCACTGCAGCAGCCATCAATCAAACTCGGATGATGGTCATCGTTTTGGCCCAACGGCACCTCGCGAGCAACATCGCGTTTGGCCGCCGTGGCGTGCCGACGCAAATCAATCAGGTTGCGTTGAAGGATCCGGCGGAGCCAACTTCGAAGCTCCGCCTCGGTCGTTCCCGAGAAATTTGGTAGCCCCTGAAAAGCGTCCAACAATGACTGTTGCAAAAGATCCGACGCATCACTTCGCCGCGTCAGATCGGCCGGAAACTCCTGGCGAGCCAGCTGGTTCAGGAAATCAGTGATCTGAAAAAAGTTAGGTCGAAACCTCCCAGCCAACGCGCTTGGGCTGCACGCCGAAATCGGCAGAAGACATTCGCTGCTGTCTGATTCAGGAGTGGAGAGTCGCATCGTGAGCAAATTTCAGGAGAACCAACTTGAGCACCCATCGGGGGCCTGTCGCACCGCCGCAGGAGTGCCCCGCTTCCGGCAATGGTAGCGATTCTCATTTCAGACGCAAGCATCTTAGCGTTCCCTTCCGCAAGATTCCTTTGCGAGGCCGCTGAACGGATCGAAGCAAGCATTTTGGGGTGCAAGGTTTTTGCGACGCAACCAGTGGATGCCTCTAATTCGCTGGTTTTTGAGAGTTTGCGGCCAAACGACCAACGGCAGAATATTTCCTGTAAACCTGCGTCACGATTCCGGATACCTGACGCCCCTATCAGAGTAGGAGGTCCTGTATCGCACACCCCCCAAATTTTATTGGCTGGGAACCGACGGGCCTCGACTACCTAAATTGCCCCTCCTGAGCGAATGATCAATATGTCAACTGGATCCCAGAAATTCCGCCGTCAATGCCGAAGTGCCCAGCAGAATTCACAGCGCGCCAAAGAACAACAGCAACAGGCGATTCATCGCTGCGCCAAGCAAGAAAAATGCAAAGCAACTTGGTTGATGAGGCAACAGCAACGAATCGAGCGTTACCGAGATTCCTTCCGCGGCGCGTGGCTCACACGCTTGGGCTTGGGCTTAGCCGCCCTGATCAAATTCGTATCCGCTCCCTTCCAAGGCGAACCTGTCCGCCAAGACGTCACCCGTCGGCGGCTCTTCGGCGAAGGCTTGGAAGCGCGCCAGCTACTGGCCGGCGACAGTTTCGGCCCAGTTGTGACTGAGGACAGCTCATCGACGCCCGGAATCGTGAGTGTCCTTGAGAATGACGATCCCGCTGCGATATCGGTCACCCATGTAGAAGATTCGACCAGCCTAGTTGGCACTGCCGTCACGCTACCGCTTGGCGGCATTGTCACCATCAACTCCGCTGGCGAAACGACATTCGATCCCGCCGGCAACTATCAGTTTCTAAACGATGAAGATGCGGTCAACGAAATCGTCAGCTACACCAATAATCTGGGTCAAAGCTTCGACGTGACGATCCAAATTGCGGGCGTAAACGACGACGCCACGATCGCCGGTGACTTATCCGATGAAGGCAACGAGACAACCGGCCCGCTGACGCTGGGCGGAAGCTTGACCAGCTCCGATGTCGACAACATTGACAACCAATTTATCCCCCAAACGGATGTAAACGGCACGAACGGTTACGGCACGTTTTCGTTTTCAGACACGGGCGTCTGGGGATTTGTAGCGAATGATCCGTTCGATGAGTTGGCCGCAGGCGAGGCATACACCGATGCGTTTGAGGTGGCAAGTGTCGACGGAACAAGTGCAACGGTCAGCGTAACGATCTATGGGACAAACGACGCGCCAACGATTTCCACAGCATCAGCCGACCAACTAGAAGCCGATCTGGTCGAAGACGCCCTGACCACCGCATCGGGCACGCTGAACGTCGAAGACGTGGACTTGAGCGATACGGTCACGGCCACCGTCAGCGCCGAGCCAACGGGTTTGGGTGCGGGGATGTTGACCCTCGACACCGCGAATGTAATTAGCGATACCGCAACAACGGGTGACGTCATTTGGACGTTTGACAGCGGTGGAGAATCTTTCGACCACTTGGCCCAGGGCCAAGAGCTAGAGTTGACCTACGAAATCACTGTCACCGATGACAGTGCGCCCACTCCCGCAGCCGTCACCGAAACGGTCACCGTCACCATCACCGGAGCAAATGATGCTCCAACAATCCTCGTCGCTTCAGCCGACGAACTAGAAGCCGATCTGGTCGAAGACGCCCTGACCACAGCATCGGGCACGCTGAATGTCGAAGACGTTGACGTGAGCGATACGGTCACGGCCGCCGTCAGCCTGGAGCCAACGGGTTTGGGTGCGGGAATGTTGACCCTCGACACCGCGAATGTAATTAGCGATACCGCAACAACGGGTGACGTCACTTGGACGTTTGACAGCGGTGGAGAAACTTTCGACCACTTGGCCCGGGGCCAAGAGCTAGAGTTGACCTACGAAATCACTGTCACCGATGACAGTGCGCCCACTCCCGCAGCCGTCACCGAAACGGTCACCGTCACCATCACGGGAGCAAATGACGCTCCAACAATCCTCGTTGCATTAGCCGACGAACTAGAAGCCGATCTGGTCGAAGACGCCCTGACCACCGCATCGGGCACGCTGAATGTCGAAGACGTTGACGTGAGCGATACGGTCACGGCCACCGTCAGCGCCGAGCCAACGGGTTTGGGTGCGGGGATGTTGACCCTCAACACCGCGAATGTAATTGGCGATACCGCAACAACGGGTGACGTCACTTGGACGTTTGACAGCGGTGGAGAATCTTTCGACCACTTGGCCCAGGGCCAAGAGCTAGAGTTGACCTACGAAATCACTGTCACCGATGACAGTGCGCCCACTCCCGCAGCCGTCACCGAAACGGTCACCGTCACCATCACCGGAGCAAATGATGCTCCAACAATCCTCGTCGCTTCAGCCGACGAACTAGAAGCCGATCTGGTCGAAGACGCCCTGACCACAGCATCGCGCACGTTGAACGTCAAAGACGTGGACTTGAGCGATACGGTCACGGCCGCCGTCAGCCTGGAGCCAACGGGTTTGGGTGCGGGGATGTTGACCCTCAACACCGCAAATGTAATTAGCGATACAGCAACAACGGGTGACGTCATTTGGACGTTTGACAGCGGTGGAGAATCTTTCGACCACTTGGCCCAGGGCCAAGAGCTAGAGCTGACCTACGAGATCACTGTGGACGATGGCAGCTCATCCGAAACCGCGACGGCCACGAAAATGGTGGTGATCACGATCACTGGGACCAACGATGCTCCGGTGGCGAATCCCGATTCAACGGTCACGGCGGAGAACATTCCGACGACCAGCGCAGTGGTGGCGAACGATACAGACGTGGATGACGGCACCGGACCATCTGACTTCATGGTTACGTCCGCTTCAATTGCTAGCGGCGACGGCTTTGCCGTCGCACTGACCAACTCGCTGGTCTTTTATGACCCGAGCACTTTCTACGACTACCTCGATTCGGGTGATGTCGCCACCGTTTTGATTGACTACACGATCGAAGACACCGAAGGAGCTTCAAGCAGCAGTGTTTTGACCGTTTCGGTCACGGGCGAAAATGATGCCCCCGTTCTCTCGGGCGGCACGACCGTTTCGCTGGATGAAAACGCAGCAAACGACGCGATCGCATTTGACGGACTAGTTGCCACGGACGTCGACGCGGGAGAGACGTTGGAATGGGCGATTGATTCTGGTAACGACAGTGGTGCCTTCGCCATCGATAGCAATGGCGTGATCACAGTGGCTGACTCGTCCCAACTGGACTTCGAATCCGCGCCTTCGTTTTCGCTCGTCGTCAGCGTGACGGACGGTGACGCGACTGCGACGAACACCGTCACCATCAACCTGAACGATCTCAACGAGTCGCCCACAGTCTCGGGTGGTGGTACGGTCGCAATCGACGAAAACACGGCGGATGACACCGTAGTCTTTGACGCGCTGAGCGCGGCCGATCCTGACGGCAATACGCTGACTTGGGCCATCGATTCGGGCAACGAAAGCGGAGCCTTCGCCATCGACAGCAATGGCGTGATCACCGTCGCCGATTCATCACAGCTGGACTTTGAAACCGTCGAATCCTTTACGCTAGTAATCGGCGTGACCGATGGTGGCGAACTTTCGGCCACCGACACCGTCACCATTAACCTGAATGACTTGAACGAATCACCGACGCTAGCCGGCGGCGACACTGTCTCAATCGATGAAAACACCCCAGACGCGACCGTGGTCTTCGACGCCCTAGTCGCGGACGATCCCGACGGCGACACATTGATTTGGACCATCGATTCGGGCAACGAAAGCGGAGCCTTCGCGATCGACAGCAATGGCGTGATCACCGTCGCCGATTCGTCTCAGCTGGATTTTGAAACCGTCGAATCCATTACGCTAGTAATCGGCGTGACCGATGGTGGCGAACTTTCGGCCACCGACACCGTCACCATTAACCTGAATGACTTGAACGAATCACCGACGCTAGCCGGCGGCGACACTGTCTCAATCGATGAAAACACCCCAGACGCGACCGTGGTCTTCGACGCCCTAGTCGCGGACGATCCCGACGGCGACACATTGACTTGGGCCATCGATTCGGGCGATGACAGCGGAGCGTTTGCGATCGACAGCAATGGCGTAATCACCGTCGCCGACTCGTCTCAGCTGGATTTTGAAACCGTCGAATCCTTTACGCTAGAAATCAGCGTGACTGATGGCGGCGAACTTTCGGCCACCGATACTGTCACGATCAACGTAAGTGATCTAAACGAGTCGCCAACGCTTGCCGGTGGCGACACCGTTTCGATCGACGAAAACACTCCCAACACGACCGTGGTCTTCGATGCTCTGGTCGCGGACGATCCTGACGGTGACACATTGACTTGGGCCATCGATTCGGGCAACGAAAGTGGAGCTTTTGCGATCGACAGCAATGGCGTGATCACCGTCGCCGATTCGTCTCAGCTGGATTTTGAAACCGTCGAATCCTTTACGCTAGAAACTAGCGTGACCGATGGCAGCGAATTCTCAGCCACCGACACTGTCACCATCAACCTGAATGATCTGAACGAATCGCCAACGCTTAGCGGTGGTGGTGAGGTCACGATTGACGAAAACACTCCCGACGCGACCGTGGTCTTCGACGCCCTAGTCGCGGACGATCCCGACGGCGACACATTGACTTGGGCCATCGATTCGGGAAACGAAAGCGGAGCCTTTGCGATCGACAGCAATGGCGTGATCACCGTCGCCGATTCGTCTCAGCTGGACTTTGAAACCGTCGAATCCTTTACGCTAGAAATCAGCGTGACCGATAGTGGCGAACTTTCGGCAACCGATACTGTCACGATCAACTTGAGTGACCTGAACGAATCGCCAATGCTTGCCGGTGGCGACACCGTTTCGATTGACGAAAACACTCCCGACACGACCGTAGTCTTCGACGCATTGATCGCGGACGATCCCGACGGCGATACGCTGAATTGGGCCATCGATTCGGGCAACGACAGCGGAGCGTTTGCGATCGACAGCAACGGTGTGATCACTGTCGCCGACTCGTCTCAGTTGGATTTTGAATCAGCCGAATCCTTTACGCTAGCAATCAGCGTGACCGATGGCAGCGAATTCTCAGCCACCGACACTGTCACCATCAACCTGAATGATCTGAACGAATCGCCAACGCTTGGCGGTGGTGGTGAGGTCACGATCGACGAAAACACCCCCGACGCGACCGTGGTCTTCGACGCGTTGATCGCGGATGATCCCGACGGGGATGAACTGACTTGGGCCATCGCCCCGGGCGACGACAGCGGAGCCTTTGCGATCGACAGCAATGGTGTGATCACCGTTGCCGATTCGTCTCAGCTGGATTTTGAAACCGTCGAATCCTTTACGCTAGAAATCAGCGTGACCGATGGTGGCGAACTTTCGGCCACCGATACTGTCACGATCAACTTGAGTGACCTGAACGAGTCGCCAACGCTTGCCGGTGGCGACACCGTTTCGATTGACGAAAACACTCCCGACACGACCGTGGTCTTCGACACATTGATCGCGGACGATCCCGACGGCGATACGCTGACTTGGGCCATCGATTCGGGTAACGAAAGTGGAGCCTTCGGCATCGACAGCAATGGCGTGATCACCGTCGCCGATTCGTCTCAGCTGGATTTTGAAACTGTCGAGTCGTTCACACTGATCGTGAGTGTCACTGATGGTGAGTTTGCGGTGACTGACCAAGTCATCGTTGACCTGATCGACGTCACGCCGCAATTTGTAGTGATCAATACCGACGACAACGGCGCTGGGTCACTGCGAGAAGCCATTGAACTGGCGAACTTGGAAATCGAAGATGTCACGATTCTGTTCGACATCGATGAATCAGGACCTCACGACATCGTCTTGACCTCGGCTCTGCCACAAGTTGAAAACACAGTTGCCATCTTGGGTGATTCCGATCCCGATTCGATTGGGATCGTGGGCAGTGGACTGACGGGCATCGTGGCTGGTTTGACACTGACCGCGGACGCCGTGGGATCGACTGTGATGGGTCTCTCCATCTCTGGATTTGGCGGCGACGGAATCTTGGCAGTTGGCGGCGGTGAGCACACGATTCAGGGCAACTGGATCGGGGTGGACACCGATGGCAATGCTGCTGGCAACCGATTCGGCATCCAGCTCAGCGGATCGTCTGACAATACACTTGATGGCAATGTCATCAGCGGCAACACACGCAGCGGCGTTTACATTGCCGGCAGTTCGACCACCAACTTGCTGATCAACAACTTCGTCGGCACCAATGTCACTGGGGGCCCCTCCGCAGGCAACGACGGTGCCGGCATCTTGGTCACCAGCCCTGGCAACGTGATTGGACAACCAGGTCATGGCAACACGGTTTCTGGTAACACAGGTGCGGGCGTCGTGCTTACGACCGGCTCGGACGGAACCACGTTGCAAGGCAACCGGATTGGTACCGATGCCAGCGGCGAACAGTCCGTGACCAACCTTAGCTATGGCGTGGTGGTCCGCTCTGCCGGCAACTTGATCGGTGGTGACAGCACGGCCGGCGAAGGCAACTTGATCTCGGCCAACAAACGCCAAGGAATCATCTTGTCAGGTGCCGGCGCGGCCGACAACGAAATCTACGGCAACTTGATCGGCACCAACCAAGACGGCACGCTGGCACTGGGCAACCTTTCCTACGGCATCTACGTGCTGAACAGTTCCGGCACGGTCATTGGTGATTTGGCTCCCGGATATGGCAACGTGATTTCCGGCAACAAAGGTTCCGGGGTCGCTCTGGCGGGCACCACGGACACGCAAGTGATCGGCAATCGAATCGGTACCGATGTGACCGGCAACTCGGCCGTGCCCAACCAGGCTTCGGGAGTTTTCCTGATCAAGGACGCCGTGGATTCGTTGATCGCAGACAACCAAGTCGCTGGCAACGTCCGCACGGGCGTCGCTGTCGCAGGGGCAGGATCGACCGGCAACCTGATCACATCGAACTTGATCGGCACCAACGCCGATGGATCCGCGGTGATCGGCAACGGTACCTTTGCGGTGCTCTTGGCCGCACCTGACAACACCCTCAATGGCAACGTCATTGCCGGTTCCACACGCGGGGTGGTCTTGAGCGGAGCCAGTGCCACGGGCAACACGGTTTCAAGCAATGCAATTGGCACGGACGCGTCGGGCGCAACCGATTTGGGAATGACGACGGGCATCCAGCTTGTCAAAGACGCCGCGACCAACACGATTGGTCCTGACAACTTGATCGCCAACAACGGCACCGGAGTTAGTTTCATCGCCAGCTCTGGCAACAGCAACGTCATCACGCAGAACGCGTTCATTAACAACGCCAACGTCGGCATCGCACTAACCAACGGCGCGCCGACAGCCAATGACGTCGGTGACGCAGACGAAATTCCCAATCGCGGTCAAAATCACCCGGAATTTGATTCTTCTGAGTTCGTCGCCGGTGGATTACGAGTCGTATTTGCGGTGCCCTCCGACGTGGCCAATTCGGATTACGATTTGACCATTGAGATCTACAAATCCGATGCGTTTGGCCAAGGATCTCAGTTCATCACGTCGCTCGACTATGTCACCAGCGATGCTGGCAACCCGATTACTCGAGTCATTGCCGATGAACTGGTGGGTGACCTTTCACCGGGCGACTACATTTCGGCAACCGCGACGGATGCGATGGGCAACACGTCCGAGTTTTCGGCGGCGGTGATGATTGGCGGCGTGGTCGTGGACGATGCACCAGCAACCAACAGTTCCACGGGAGCCAGGTCCAATTTGGACACCAGTGCTGACGGTCAAATCAGTCCGCAAGACATTCTGGTCGTCTTAAATGAACTGAGTGAAAACGCAGCCAACGGTGAATCGGCAGCCGCCCAATCGGGAACGATGTTGGAAGACGTCAACGGCGACGGTGCGGTGACTCCGGCCGATGCCCTGGAAGTCATCAATTGGTTGGCTGAACACGGTCACGGAAGTGCGCAGGCGGAAGCCGCTCACGTGGCATCGCTGATCGACGCCGTTTTTGCCGATGCGGACGACGACGATGAAGCCGCGTTGCTCAGCGAAGACTTGTTGTTCTAACCGTCCAGCGAAGGACACGAAACAAGCTTGCAACAGCGAGTGGCCGGATTCAATTCGGCCGCTCGTCTTTTTGTTCGCCACTCGTTTTTCACTGCGGTGTCTTTTCGTGGGCCACTCGATCTAGGCTACAAGTCGTCTGACAGCTAGGCCGCTACACTACGTGTTTCCCATTTGCTCTCGCTCGATGGATTTGCGCCTGTGTTACTTCGCCAACGACCTGGACTACTGGCCTGCTTCATTGCGTACACAATCAGCTACTTGATCCAACCAAGCCACTGTCGCGCCGAAGAATTGCTTCAGCCGAACATTGTGCTCATCCTGGTCGACGACCTAGGCTGGGCCGACTTGGGCTGTTACGGGCACGCTTGGCATCGCACGCCTCAAATCGATGCGTTGGCGGCCAGCGGGATGCGTTTCACCCAAGCGTATTCACCGGCCCCCATTTGTTCGGCATCGCGAGCCAGCATCTTGTCCGGCAAAGCAGTTGCGCGACTGGGATTTGAGTTTGTGACCAAAGACGAACCGGGCCTTCAAAAACTGGATACGCCACAACGTCTGACAGCGCCGCCGCTGACGTTGAATCTGCCGCTTGCGGAGACGACGATCGCCGAAACGCTGACGCCCCTGGGCTACCAAACCGCGTTCTTTGGCAAATGGCACGTCAGCCAGCATCACCAACGCTATCTGGGTTGGCACCCCAAGTTCGGTCCGCATGCTCAAGGGTTTGACATCGCGACGGAAGATTACGGCGATCATCCTTACGCGTGGCAGCATCCCAAGCGCAAACCGGCCAATCTGGCATCGGGCGAATTCCCCACCGATACGATGGTCCAACGCACAGCCGATTACATTCGTGGTCCACACGATCGACCATTCTTTCTGATGATGTCGTCGTTCTATGTTCACACCCCCGTCAAAAATCGATGCCGCTGGTTGGTAGATCAATACAAACACAAAATCCCCGCGGATTCGCCCAATCGCAACAAGCGTCTGGAGTACGCCGCGTTCGTCGAAACATTGGATCATCACGTCGGCACCGTCATCAGCGCGATCGACGACGCTGGATTAAAAAACAACACCCTGGTCGTGTTCATGTCCGACAATGGCGGGCATCCGGAATTTTGCGGACAAGCTCCGCTGCGAGGATCCAAATGGAATCTGTACGAAGGCGGTATTCGAGTGCCGATGATTTGTCGCTGGCCCAACCGGATCGCCGAACGTTCGGTCAGTGATACCGCGGTGATCGGATATGACTTGCTGCCGACCTTTGCCGATGCGGCGGGTAGCGATGTCGTTGCTCGAGCGGACAATCTGGATGGGCAAAGCCTGCTGCCAGTTTTTCCGTTGGGCAACCATCACTTTGACCGCAATTTGATCTGGCACTTTCCTTACTATCATCCGGAGACGACGTTCTCTAAAGCTCAAGGCTCGATCGGCATCAATGACTTTGCGGTCAGCCAAACGCGGCCACAATCTGCGCTGCGATTCGGAGATTACAAACTGCTTCATTTCGCAGAAGACGACCGCATCGAGCTGTACAACTTGAAAGACGACCAAGGCGAACAAACCGACTTGAGCCAGTCGGCGCCCACCACGGCCGCGTTGATGCGTCAAAGACTGGCATCGACACTTCAAAAGATGAACGCACGTCGAGCGAACTAGCGACTGGCAGGTTGCTTGCTTTGCCATTTCGACTTGCGTCGTGGCGGGCTCACTATTTCTCGCTTGCAAAAAGTTGTTCCGGCAATTGGCCTCCGGTACATTGCGGGCGGTGCGATTTGCTTTTGATCGCGACCGGCTGACCATTCAATCGTAAGAGGCAAACGTGTTGAATATTCCAAAGCGTGTTTCGTGCGTAGTTTCCTTGGCCGCAGTGGCGTACTTAATTGTCGCCGCACCGGTAGCGTTGTTCGCGCAAGACAAAACGGCGGATCAAAGCGTAGGCGTCCAGAACACATCTGCTCGGAACGCAGCTACTCAAACCGGCGCGACGTATCCTCTGCGAATGCAGGCCGCCACATTGGCAGAGGGCGATCCCGACGGAGTTGTCTTTACCGTCCGTGGGATCATTCAGGACGCAGACGGCCAACCGGTGCCCAATGCGACCGTGGTGCTTTGCGAAGGCAGTACGTATCGGATCAGTTCGATGAGCAGGCCGCGGCCCATCGAGACGTACTTGGACAATTACATGGTCAATGACGTCTTCGCTCGGACGACTTCTGACGCCGACGGCCGCTACGCATTTACAAACGTCGCTGCACCTGCCGTGACGCAGCACTATGCGAAATCTTGGAATTGGTCGGTCGCCGCCTGCAACTCCGACGGCGATTTTGGCTGGCGAAGAATCAAAACAGGCTACCAAGGCCCCGAAACCATCAAGCTGGATGCCGGCGTACGGTTGAAAGCATCTCAGCCGATTTCGGGAACGGCGCTGGCGGTCGATGGCCAGCCTGTTGCTGGAGCGGTCGTCTGCCTCAGTTCGCTCAATACCCCTGACTCGGACGCACCGTATCGACGGTCGTTGATGGATTTTGATGGCAACGCTAGTTCGCTGCAGTTGTTCTGCAAGACAGGAGCGGACGGGACATTTCTGTTTCCCAAGGTTCCGGTCGATCAGGTAGCGACGGTCCATGTCCGACATCCGAACCATCAGTTCAAATTGAATCACGTCGCGTCGGGCAAGTCGGAAGTCATGCAGGCGATCCCGCGTATTATGGTGCGTGGCAAAATCGTGGACGAATCGGGGGCGCCGATCGCCGGCGTGCAGTTTCGTTCTGACGGCAGTTCGGCATACACGTTGACCGATGCGAAAGGCCGGTTTGCTTGGCCGACGACCGAAGAATCGTTGATGCGGACGAGCCGCTCAAAATCCCCCGCGGATGCCGAGGCAGGATTCTTTGCGAGAGTTCCGGATTCCGACTTTGTCCGCTTGGGGGTCAATATCCCGGTCGTCGAATTGTTGGCTGGTAAAGAGCGGACAATCGTGCTGCAGAGCGGTTGTCGGGTCACGGGAAAAGTGGTTTCGCGGCAACGCAGTGAACCAGTCCAAGGAGCCACCGTGACGGCCAATTTTGTCGGTGCGAGCGATGTCTTGAATTTGGCCGCCGCGCGAACGGATCACGAAGGCAAGTTCGATTTGGTTGTACAACGCAGACCGATGGCCGTGGGCGTCAGCGGGTCCGTGCCCGGATTTAGTTTGCCGCGTTTGGATTATCGTGATGGGCTGAAGATCGAATCGGAGTTGGTCAGGCATATCGATTTGACGGGCAAGGAAGCGCTCGTGCTGGACGATTTTGTCGTCGACGCTCTCCCATCGATCGACGTGGTGATCGTCGACGAAACAGAACAGCCCGTAGAACATGCTTCGGTCACGGCGTTTTACCAAGTGCGGCAGGGCAGTCGAAATCGTTTGTCGGTCGAACGCGACCTTGCCAGCCCCGTCCTAACCGACCGGGAGGGTCACTCGCGGCTCTTGCCGACGGTCAAAACGTGGGATGCCGCCAACATCAGGGTGCGTGCCAAAATCAATGGAGCAGTCTGGTTTGGATCGAAACATCTAGCCGCATCCAAAGATCGAGCGCCCAGCGGGGATCCGCTCACAATCCAACTCAAGAACGCTTGGAAGCTAAGCGGCCGCGTCTTGATCGACAACAAGCCCGCCGAAGGCATCAATGTCGCGCTGATGCGCCGGATCGACAACGGATTGAATTCGATGGTGGCGATTACTTCCAGGTACACCGACCGTACGATTACCGATCGAAACGGCGAGTACGCGTTTGTCGCTGCCCCTGACGAAACTTACTCGGTTTCGGTGACTGGCCCCAGCAATTCAAGCGGTCGATCGGGTTCGTCGGCCATGGACCAAACCAGCGACCACGAGTACCGATTTGGCGAAATCGCACTTTCTTCGCCTGGTCAATCCAGTGGTCCGCATAGAACGATCCGCGGCCGCGTCGTCGACTTTGATGGAAACCCCATCGCCGATGCGCAAATCTCGTCGACAACGCGGACCAGAACTTCCACCACGTCGGACGCCCAAGGCAGATTTGAGCTCAAAGGGCTGGCCGCTGGCCAGGCGCGATTGCACGTGTATGTACGCGGTAGCGAGGAAAGCCAAACGTTGAATTCCACTTTCGTGAACGCCAATGCCGGTTCCAACGATTTGGCAATTCGCATGGACCGTCGACTGAATTACACGATTCCCACTCTGGAAGCCAAGCAATTCGTGAACATCGATCAGGTGCCGTTTGGAGGCGATGTAGGTGACGGGTCACTGGCTGGAAAAGTCCTTGACCAGGACGACCAGCCTATTGCCGGAGCGGTCGTTCGTATTAACGCGGTGAAACGGCGCCCGATGGGTGACGAAATCGCCGGGCAAATCGAAAGTTCGCCATCATCGTTTGAATGCGGAAAACTGGCGATCACGGACGCAAAAGGGAACTTTCAAATCCGTAACGTGTCAGCGGATTCTTTGTACGAATTGGCAGTCGGCGCGACGGGATACTTGGGAAACCAGATTCGCGATCTGGATCCCAAACAACCCCCACCCAACGTGAATTTGGCAAAGCTGCCAGCAACCCCGCCCCGACATGCCGTCGCCGCTCGTATCATCGATAAACATGGCAAAGGAATCCCGGGTGCGACCATCGAAGTCAGCCGGGTCGTCTTCATGGATGGCCGTTCGCGAAAACCCGATGCCGACATCACTTCGGCAACCGTCACCGACCAGGAAGGGAAATTCGTAGTGCGGGCGGCGACCCCGATTCGCCGGATGACTCTGAAAATCAGCGCGGGCGGTTATGCATCGTTTGCCAACACCTCTGCTTTACCAGGAAAGCCGCTGCAGGATATCCAGTTGTCCCATGGCAGCAGCTTGGCAGGACGGTTGGTCTTTGATGGCAAACCTGCAGCGGGCGTGAAGTTGGGGTTGGTTCAATCACAACGTAGCATCGGTAACATCGTGACACCCATGTCAACGACGACTGATGAGAACGGGCATTTCGGTTGGAATCACCTGACTGCCGCGACGGAATTTGCGATCTACTCCCTCATCGACCAGGACAACGCGGCAACTTTGCCGGTGACACTAGTCACGTCATCGCTGTCAAATTCGTTGACCGATTTGGGTGAAGTCCCCGCCCAAAAAGGCCACCGAGTCGCCTTGCGGTTCGTTACCGAAGACCGCAAACCGATTCCACCGCGTGCTTACTGCTACCTGTCACGAAGCAAAGCGTGGAGCTCGAGCCGAAAATCACTGCCGCAACGATTCGCCGCGACCGTGCGTTTTAATGCGGTGCCGACCGATATCATCAGAGTCTATGTGCGCGTGCCTGACTATGAAGTAGTCAACGTCGAACCCGAATGCCAGTTGGATCTCAACCGTCGCTACGCGCTGTACTCCGACCACGACCAGTCCATCACGTTTACGCTGCGGCCCGTCGCTTCGCCCTAAATCGCTCAAACTCGAGCAAATCCCAATCGAATACTGAAATTGGTGCCGACTAGCCGAAGGAAATCATCTTGAAACGCCGTTCTCTTGTGATCGTGTCCGCACTGGTTTGTCTGACCCCGGTTTTGCGACCAGCGTGCTTTGCCCAAGACACTGCAACTCAACCAGCGTCGGACTTGCTGTCTGCGACCTATTACCAGCGAATGCAATCAGCGACGTTGGCCGCGGAAGATCCTGGCGACGTTGTATTCACGATCAATGGCACGGTCCGCGATGCCGATGGCGAACCGGTTTCTCAAGCCGTCGTGGTGCTTTGTGAAGGGAGCACGTATCGGCTTTCGTCATCGATGCGTAAGCCAAATTCTTTCAACCGAACGATCGGCGACGACAAAATCTACATGGTCGACGATATGTTCGCCCGGACGACGACGGATGACGAGGGCAAGTACGAATTCCAAGCCGTCGCCGCCCCAAAGCTGGGGACTCGGTTTCACGATTCATGGAACTGGTCCGTCGCGGCCAGCAGCCCAGCGGGCGATTTCGGGTGGCAGCAGATTAAAAAGTCCTACCCTGGCCCAATTGGTATCACCAAAGAGATCGATGTCACGTTGCGACGATCCAAACCGATCACCGGCAGGATTGTTGCAGCGGACGGCAAACCGATTGACGGTGCACTGGTGTCACTCAACTCGATCGATCGCATTGTTCCCGGGAAACGGTATCTGCCATCACAAGACCGGTTCGACGGCAATGGCAGTTCGTTTAATTTGTATCAGCGAAGCGATCAGAACGGCCAATTTCGGTTCCCAGCCGTGCCTGAAAACTTGGCGATTCAATTGTTTATCCGAAAAGCCGGCCATGCTTTCAGCGGCTATCGAATCACCAGCGCTGATGTACAGAGCGAATTACCGGAAAAGTTCGTTGATGCGAGTGGGGTTCGTCTTGGTCCACTGATCACCAGCCCCGCCACCATCCGACCGATTCCGCCGAAAATCGTTCGCGGCCACGTTGTCGATGAATCCGGCCAATCGATCGCGGGATCGCAAGTTCGCATGGCAAACACTTCGACGGTCGTCACGACCGACGACCAAGGACGCTTTGAGTGGACGACCAATGAAGTGTCGCTCCGATATTCCGCAGAAAATGAGTTGCTCCGGTTCTCGCCGACGTCCGCCGCGGGCAAGTACATCCGCGATGCGACTTTTGTGTCAATCGCGGATGTGATCGCGGACGAGGAAGTCAAAGTCGTGCTTCATGCCGGCTGTGAAGTGACCGGGCGAGTCATCTGCCGACAGACCGGCAAACCGATTGCAGGTGTCGGGGTAGCAATCAATCTGGTAGGTGCCATCGACAATCATGCGCTGTTGATGGGGAGCACCGACGAACAGGGTGAATTCAAAATCATCGCTCCATTGGACAAGGTCTCGATTGGTATCAACGGCCCGGTTTCCGGATTCGCTCTGCCACACCGCCAGACGCCACGGGCTGTGGATCAAGAATCGGACTTCGTGCGGCAAGTCAACTTGGCCGGCAAAAAGACGCTGGTGCTCAAGGAGTTTGTTGTCGATGCGATGCCAAGCATCCGCGTCAAAGTCGTCGACCAAGACGATCGTCCGGTATCGGGAGCGGAGATCAAATCGTTTTACCAGCAGGCACAGGGGGCCAAGATGAACTTTGGCGCCGAACGCACGCTTTCTGCTCCCGGCGTCTCGGACAAGAACGGGATGTGTCGCTTGCTCCCGTCAGCGGGATCGTGGAACAAGGCCATTGTGCGTGCCGAAGCCGACATCGACGGAGAACGCTGGTACGGACAATCGATCGTCGACAACGCGAGAAATGATCGCGCCAAGGTCACGCTTCGACCAGGATGGAAGCTCACCGGCCGCGTCCTATCGAACGGACGACCGGCTCGCAATGTCAACGTCGTATTAATGCGACGGATGGACAACGGCACCGGCAAGGCAGCTGGGATGTTCATGTCCAAACACCTTGATGCGTCATCGACCGACAAAGACGGCGAGTACTCGTTCACGGTCGCACCAAACGCGGTCTATTCGGTGACCGCCACCAACCCATCGAACCAAAAAACCAGTCGTTCGTGGAAACTGTCCCGCCATGACGACAATGAACGCGAACACCGCTTCGACGACATCGTGTTTACGACCGCCGGTCAATGAATGCATCGAAGTTAGCGATTAAACCATCACGCGCCGGAGGAAGTCATGAAGAAGAGACGTTTTCGATTCGGCATTGTGTTGCTGATGTGCTTGCAGTTGCTGGCAATGCGAGCGACGTTTGCTCAAGATGCACCAACTGCGCCTGTCAGCGACAACTACTTTTCGCTTTTACAGACGGTCACGTTGGCGGACGGTGATCCCGCGGGACTTGTTTTTAATCTTAGCGGCCAGGTCGTTGATTCAGCCGGAACGCCCGTACCCGATGCGGTCGTGGTTTTGCGTGAAAGTAGCACGCAGCGCATCAGCGCGGATAACACCTTGGTGACAATCGAATCTCGTAATGATCACATTGTGAAAGATGTCTTTGCCAGAACACGAACTGACCAAGAAGGACGCTATGAATTTAGACAGGCTGCCGCACCCATGATGACGAAGCAGCACCAAACGCGGTGGCAGCGGTGGAATTGGTGGGTCGCCGCTGCCAGCTCCGACGGCGATTTCGGATGGAAGCACATCAAGAAAGCCTACAACGGTCACGAGGAGATCACCAAGCAGATCGACGTGGAACTGCGTCGCTCCGTGCCGATTGAAGGCACGCTGCTATCCACCGATGGCCAGCCTGTCGCCGACGCACTCGTCCGGCTTGGCACACTGGACCAACTAAACCCCGTGCAGAACCTGCTGCCCTCGGACGACTATTTCGACGCTAACGCAAGCTCGCTGCAACTGTCTCAACGAACCGACGCGAATGGCAAATTTCGATTCCCGTCCACGCCCGATCAACTAGCGTTCAATGTTTCCGTCAGCCACCCCGTGCATACGTTCGGCTACTACCGACTTACGAACAACCCTCAGATTAGTCCTGTTCTCAGCGATGATTCAGCGAGTGTCCAGCCCAGCACGGCGCCGCTGGTCAGAAGTCCGTGCACTCTATCGGCGTTGGAGCAAATCATCGTTCGAGGACGTGTTGTCGATGAAAGCGGGCAGCCGATTGCCGGGGCTCACGTGCAAAAACAGAGCACCGTGATGACTGCGAAAACTGACAGCGATGGGCAGTTTCAATGGCCGATCGCCAAACTCTCGATGTCAAAGTACTCCCGGTCAGCATCACACGCCGACGCGGAAGTGTCTTTTTTAGCATCGGTGCCCAGCGAGCCGTACATTCATCAGGCCAGCTACTTTTCGACGTCTGATTTGTTGGCAGGCCGGCCACAAACGATTGTTCTGAAGCGTGGCTGCGAATTGACCGGCAAAGTGATTTGCAAACAAACAGGCCAAGGGGTGCCTGGCATCCGCGTCGCCGCAGCCCTCACCGGCCTCGGCTATACGCCCCCCATGGCGATGACAAGGACGAATTCCAAGGGGGTTTATCGGATCGTCTCGCCGATCGGCAGACTTCGTATTGGGGTTGGCGGTCCGATCGCTGGATACGCGGTGCCGCCGTTTGACTGGTCCAAATTGCAATCTGCCAACGATCCGTTGAACGCTTCGCCTCTGGTCCGCGACATCGACGTCACGGGAAAAACCCAGTTCGACCTAGCCGATTTCAGCGTCAATGCTTTGCCATCGATCCAAGTCCTTGTCTTGGATCCGGACGAAAAACCGGTCGCCAACGCAATAGTGCACGCGTACTACCAGCGACAATACGAGAATCATCAATTCGGCGGCGAACGATCTCTCGCACCGATCGAAACCACCGGCAAAGACGGCACGTGCCGAATGTTGCCCAATCGCGATGACTGGAAATTGGGGGTGATCCGTGTTCAGGCAAAAATTGAGGGAGCCTCTTTTCACGGGCATAGCACGATGTCCCGCGATGATCGCGAACGCATCCCAGTCAAAATGAAGCAGGGATGGCTACTCACCGGACGCGTCCTGAAGGATGGCAAACCGGCGCACAACGTCAACGTGAGACTACGCCGCCATAACAACAAGGGAGCAGCAACATTTCGTGGGATGACGCAATACCAAGAAATGGGCATCACGACGACAGACCGTGACGGGAATTACCAGTTTGAAGTTGCTCCGGATGAGCGGTATTCGATTTCCACGGATGACCCAGGTAGCTGGCGCCGCAAATTGGCATACAGGTCCACTCCACTCGATGAACACCACTATCATTTCAATGACATCGAATTCATTTCTCCCGATCAGGCCAGGCCGGCAAACGGCACCATCCAAGGAACGGTCGTTGATTTCAGCGGAGCACCGTTGTCCGGCGCTCGGGTGCACTCGGTACCGACTCGGTTGCAAACCGGGGTAAACGCACGGACCGATGTGCAAGGCAGATTTGTCTTGACGGGACTGAGAGACGGTGAAGCGCAACTGATCGTGCAAGTGGAGCCCAAGAACCCGCAGTCTCCGAGATGGGCAGCAAGCATCGAAGCGACTGTCGGAGACGATGACGTCCAAATCGCGATGGACCGTCGAATCTTGCATCCGGTGCCGGAGCTGAAACCTGTTCAGGTCATTACGATGCAGCATGAACGGATAGTCGATGACAACGAACAATCAGAGTTGACCGGCCGAGTGCTGGACGAAGAGGATCGGCCGGTCGCCGGCGCCGTTGTTCGGGTTCATGCCGCAATCTCACGGGCAGCACTAGGCAAGAACGGAATCTTCTCGCTAAGTGATCTGGCTTTTCCCGGTAAGGGAAAACAAGCGTTGACAGACGCACAAGGTCATTTCCGGATCAAAAATGTTCGGTCGGAATGCATGTTTGATGTGGCGATTGGTGCTAGCGGCCACCAGGGACACTTGTTCCGTGACGTTGATCCGCGTGACGACAATCTGGGCTTTAACCTCTCTGCAACACCCGATCTCGATCCCAAAACGTCTTTCTCCGCGCGAGTGGTCGACGTGGACGGCAAGCCGATTGCCGGTGCGACAGCGAAAGCGAAAGCGCCGTTGGTGACGCTGATGAATATCCCCATCCAACAGCGTGTCGCTCAGAATACATCGGCGACGGTCACCGACAAAGACGGACATTTCTCGTTGCAATTCCGCATGCCCGTTCGCAGCACGCAGCTACTGGTCCAGTGCCCTGGATACGCATCAACCGTCGCAAACTGCCTGCTGTCGAGTGCGCCAAAACAAGCCATCGTCTTAACTGCCGGTTCCAGCATCGGCGGTCGACTGATGCATGATGGTCGTCCGGTCGAGGGGGTTCCTGTCCAACTAACGCCGTTGGATCATTCGCTTAGAAATGTTCGCCAAGCCTTGACATCGACGACCGATCAACAAGGTTTCTTTGGGTGGGATCATTTGACTCCCGAAACCGAATTCACGGTGTGGACTGCTGCGGGAAAGAGCCCCCTTGCTGCTCTGCCAAAGACGATCGTCCGAACGTCCCAGGCTGGCGAGTTGGCAGACTATGGCGACGTTCAAACCGAAGCCGGCCACAAATTGGCTTTGCGTTTCATAACCGAAGACCGCCGGCCCATTCCGGCAAAATCGTACTGCACCTTGACCCGTCCTTCGTTGCCCACACAAGGCTCGGTCTTGATCCCAGAGAGATTTGCATCGACCGTGCGGTTCAATGGCGTTCCGACCGAAGTAGTATCGATTCTCTTGTCCGTGCCTACGTACAAGGTCGTCAATGTCGAACCAAACTGCCATCGAGACGGCAACGGTCGCTACACTCTGTTTTGCGACGATGACAAATCGTTCACGTTTACACTGCAACGTCATTTCAAGGACTGACGTCGTGAGCGTCCTTGCGGCGGCGTAGGACACCGGTCGCTTGTTAGGAATGCTCCATCAAGATTCTGGAAATCGCATGATTCGTTTGCTTTTCGTGGCTCTTTTTTCGCTGAGCTGTGCTTCTTCGCAGCACGCCGCCAACGCCGACAGACCCAACGTCATTTTGATATTGGCGGATGACATGGGGCTGGGGGATCTGGCGTCGGCCAACGGTGGGCAAAGTCGCACGCCGAATTTGGATCGATTAGCGACAGAGAGCGTTCGCATGCAAAACGCTTACAGTGCGTCATGTGTGTGTGCGCCCGCTCGAGCCGCTCTGCTGACCGGTCGCTACCCACATCGCACCGGCGTCGTCACGCTGAACATGAACAAGTATCCAAAGTTGACACGCATAAAGCAGGACGAAGTCACTCTTGCCGACGCGATGAGAGCCAACGGTTACCGCACGGGATTGGTCGGAAAATGGCACTGCGGCACTGGCGACGGCTTTCTCCCCAACGATCGCGGCTTTGACGAATTCGAGGGGTTCACCGGGTCGCAGGAATTGTCGTACTTTCGCTATCCGCTGGCACAAAATGGCGTGACGCAGCAAGTTACCGGCGACTACTTGACCGATGATCTGTCGCGTCGTGCGATCCAGTTTGTACAACGGCACCACGACCGACCGTTCTTTCTGCACTTGGCACACTACGCGCCGCATCGGCCGCTCGAAGCACCAGCGGATTTGGTCAAGTCCTACACCGACGCTGGGCTGAACGAATCCACGGCGACGATCTACGCGATGATCGAAATTATGGACCGCGGGATCGGTGAACTGCTGGACGAATTGGATCGACTGCAATTGGCCGACAACACCATCGTAGTTTTTGCCAGCGACAATGGCCCCGATCCGGTCACTGGCGAACGATTCAATGCCGACCATCGCGGAATGAAGTACCAAATCTACGAAGGTGGCATTCGCGTCCCGATGTTTGTGCGTTGGCCACAACGACTTTCGCCCGGCGAACGTGCGTCGATGGTTCAGTTCGTCGACGTGATGCCCACGGTGCTAGATCTGTGCGGCATCGCGCATCAATCAAAGCTACCGATCGATGGGCATAGTTTTCGGTCGGTGCTGCAAGACAAAACCGCAGAATTCGAGAGTGTGCGGTTTTGGCAATGGAATCGTGGACGACCGAATTTTACGCACAATGCCGCGATGCGAGATGGCCGTTGGAAATTGGTACGACCGTACGTCAATCGAAAGTCCAACCCAAAGGACTCGTCGCTGCCGGCGGTACTCTATGATCTAAGCAGTGATCCCGGCGAAACCAAAGATGTTTCCGCCGACAACGCGGAACGATTTACGCAGATGCTTCAGCAGATCCAGCAGTGGAGCGATGCCGTGGAAAAAGATCGACTGCGATAAACTGACCTACGGCGGTGTGACGAGAGCGGATATGACTCGACTGTTGAAAATGCAACCGACGTTTACGTTGGATCTATCGCAAAAACCGGTCGACGTGATCGCCGAAGTTCGCGAGGCCATCAATACACCGCAGTTGCAGGGATTGGCTGAATCAGCGGGCAACTGCATCGATCTGAAAGTCGATCGGTCCGAACGTCGTTTTTGGTCGCCACATTTGTCGGTGCAAATCAGCGAGTCGGATTCCGGATCGCACTTATACTGTCGATTCTCGCCGCGCCCTGAGATCTGGACCATGTTCATGGCGATCTACGCCGTGATGAGCACGTGCATCTTTGGATCGCTGATCTGGGCGTACGTGCAATGGTTTATGGGAGATCGACCGTGGGCGCTGATCATCGCGCCGATCGGCGTGTTGATCATCGCGGCCCTGCACATCGCAAGTCTGGTCGGCCAGAGCCTGAGTGCTGACCAAATGCAGAACCTGCGTCAGCGGCTGGATTTGACCCTGGAGCACGTCCGGAAGAATGCGCCAGGCACAAAACAAAAGTAACCCGAAGCGTGTACCAGGTGGAGAGTGCTCACCTTGCCCACGCTTCGGGTTACCAAAAGTGCTTGGTCGCGATTACTTTTCCAGGCGGAATATACTGACACCCAGCGGCGGCATGTTCACCGAGATGCTTTCGGGGCGACCGTGTTCGCCGGTGCCCAGTGTGTCGCAACCGGGGTAATTGCCCATGTTGGTGCCGCCGTAGGCTTCCGAATCGCTATTGAAAATCTCTTTCCAATGCCCGGCTTCGGGCACACCAACGCGGTACTCGGGGCGAGGCACTGGTGTGAAGTTGCAACAGACCAGGATCGGCGGGGCACCGTCCATGCCTTTGCGAAGGTACACCAGGGTGCTGTCGTCACCGTTCATGCAGTCGACCCACTCAAAGCCGTTGCCGTCGAAATCCAATTGGTGCAGCGAGGGATTTTCGTTGACCAATTTATTCAGGTCCGCAACCAATTGCTGCACCCCACGGTGCGTGTCGAAATCCAGCAAGACCCAGTCCACGCCATCATCGTGATTCCACTCGTTCCACTGGGCCAATTCGCCGCCCATGAACAGCAGATTTTTGCCGGGGTGAGTCCACATGTACGAGTACAGCAGACGCAAGTTGGCAAATTTTTGCCACATGTCACCCGGCATTTGGCTGATCAACGATCCTTTGCCGTGGACGACTTCATCGTGCGACAGAGGCAACATGAAGTTTTCCGTGAACGCATAGATCAAGCTGAACGTCAATTCGTTTTGATGATGTTTGCGGTGGATCGGTTCGTTTTGCATGTACGACAACGTGTCGTTCATCCAGCCCATGTTCCACTTGTAAGTGAATCCCAAACCGCCATCGTACGTGGGACGCGAAACTCCCGGCCACGCCGTGGATTCTTCTGCGGCGGTGATGACACCGGGATGCTGTTCGTGGACGGCCACGTTGAATTCGCGAAGGAAATCGATCGCTTCTAAGTTTTCGCGACCACCGTATTGATTCGGAATCCACTCACCGTCTTCGCGGCTGTAGTCCAAGTACAACATGGACGCGACCGCGTCGACGCGAAGTCCATCGATGTGATACTTGTCCAACCAGAACAACGCGTTGGAGATCAGGAAGTTTTTGACTTCGGTACGGCCGAAGTTGAAAACCATGGTGCCCCAATCCGGGTGTTCGCCTTGGCGTGGGTCAGCGTGCTCGTAAAGAGCTGATCCGTCGAACCGGTACAGACCGTGGCCGTCTTTGGGGAAGTGAGCCGGCACCCAGTCGATCAAAACGCCGATGCCGTTTTGGTGCAGGTAGTCGACGAAGTACATAAAGTCATCGGGGCCACCGTGACGACTGGTCGGTGCAAAGTAGCCAACAGTCTGGTATCCCCACGAACCGGAGAACGGGTGTTCGCTGATCGGCATCAATTCGACATGCGTGAAATGCATGCGGTTGCAGTAGTCCACCAATCGTTTGGCCAGATCGCGGTAGTCCAACCAACCGTGGGTGCGGCCAGGACCTTTTTGCCAACTGCCCAGATGAACTTCGTACACATTCATCGGTTCGTGCATCGGATTCCAGTCTTTGCGCTGTTGCATCCACTGATCATCGTTCCATTCGTGCCCGGTCAAATCCGTGACGATCGAAGCGGTCAGTGGCGGCAGTTCAGCGGCGAACCCGACTGGATCGCTTTTGTCCATCCACTCGCCGTGTTCGCTGAGTACACGGAACTTGTATCGATCGCCGACTTTGGCACCGGGAATGAACAATTCCCAGATCCCTATGTTGTCATGAACTTTGGCCACACTGGTGCGACCATCCCAGCTATTGAAATCACCGACGATCTGAACGCTGCGAGCATTGGGTGCCCAGACGGAAAAGTTCACGCCGGGAGTGCCATCGACCGTCCGGACTTGAGCGCCCATGCGTTCGTACATGTTCAGGTGCCGACCTTCACCCAGCAGGTACCGGTCGTAGTCTGAAAAAATCGATGGAGCCGCGTAAGGATCTTGTTTGTCCACAACTTCGCCTGATTTGTCGGTCATCTGGATGCGATATCTTGATTCGGCATTGTTTGTTTTGGCACTGTTTGCCCGGGCACCATCTTCGCGGCTGGACGCGTCCACGTCGATGGCTCCGTCGCAAATCGCCTCAAAAAATCCGGCCGGATGCAGCTTCCGCATCGGCCGCCGCACGCCTGATGCATTGTCGACGACCCAGGCGGCTTGCGCATCGGGCATGTATGATCGCACGGCAGTCGCCGACTGACCGCGATAATCGACAGGATGTGGCCCTAGCAAGTTCGCAGGGTTGTCGTAAGTGCCGTCGATCAGAGACGCAATTTCAGAAAGAGAGACTTGAGTTTGCATGGGTAATCCGTTAGCGAATGCATAACGTCGATACGTGGAAACTTGGGCGCGGTGCTTCGTTGCATCCGCGGCGCGGTGCCGGGAACACCGCTGGAATCAAAATGACTTCTACTTTGCCCGACGACCTAGGCGTTTTCGACCAAGTCGCGGGGCGTAAAACGACGCTGTGGCAGCGTGTTGCTACTCGATTGGGTGCTCGCAAGGAGCCAGCTTCGTAGTCGATCATTGGGCGATGATCCACCTGAAGCCGCCGCCGTCATTTCCACTGCGGTTCCGCGCGACCTACGTTTAGGTGCGGGGACCGACATGCGACCGCCGCCAGCACTACCGCCGGTGCCGTGCGCCGAATCAATTCGATTGATCGTGCCGTTGGAACCGATCGCGTCGTGTGACACGTCGGCCTGACCGGCACTTACCAATCGCGAAGAAACCAAGCAGGCTTCCACGCGATGAATCTTCAACGCACGATCAACTCGACGCCAAAGATCAGCATGTTGGACGTCAATGCGACGCCCAAAGTGTTCCCAGATAAAACCGTTCTGTCGCCACCGGGGGAGGGAATCCGAAAGGGATCGGATCAGGTAGCGATTATTACTAAGCAACGTCACCGATGACGCTCCTTCGATTGCTTCAAGCCCGCGGACGGCGGCCAGGAGCGTCAGGCGATTCAAGTCACCTGTCTCTTGGTCTTCGGCATCCAGGACGGGCTGGCCGTCAGCTGTCTCCAATGCAAAACGCCAGAATCCATCGGTCAACGTCGTCGATCGAGCTTCGCAGACGAGCAGCAGTTCGCTGCGTACGGTCGCGGCCGAATTCGAGTCAGTGGAATCAATGGCGTCCGGTGCAGACGCCACGGTGGGTTCGGGAATAAGGACGGGAGTCAGTTCCGATCCGTCAGGATCGAGTGGTAACGTTAGCTTCACGAGAATCGTATCCGGCTAGATGGTTCGGACATCGTCACTGCAAAAACGATTGCAGCAACTGTTTGGGAGGTGATCCATCACACGCGACGACGTGAATAAAGGCATGGCACGCAAACCATGCTTCATTGGTGTCGTAAGAGATGTCTCGTCAATCTTTGCCGCGCCGGAGTAGATTGACTAACAGAAAAGGTCCACCGAACTTATCAAGCGGTACTACCTGAGTCACATTCGTTGCAAACCGAACACCGCAGCGACCCAAGACGCTTTGGAACGTGGTTTTGCGGGGAAAACACGCCAGCGGTGACCTACGCCGAATGTTCAGCACAGAAGCTACGAACCAAATGGAAGCTACGATCGGATTGATCGCCCAAGACTGATCGCCCAAGGCGGACTTCGACGTGGCACGTCACGAAAGACAGACGCTGATAAAGAGCTTCACGAAGAGGGCAAGCAACGCGCTAACCAGTGATCGCAGCGGCAAACTTGCACGCAGATCCTTGGTCGGCCATGAAGCTGCCGACCTTACGCGGCGATTGGTTCGTAGACGATTCCACTTCGTCGTCGCGAGACTTCGTTGATCGCGCCGGTATGACGCAGCACATACGCAATCTGTTGAGCAACCCAGCGAGGTCGGTCGATCGCGCGAGCAATGTCGGCCGTATCAAACGACTCAGGTCGTCGCTTCCAAGGAATCAGTGCCAGAAGATCCGCAGGTTCTCGGAACTCAAACGTTTCGCTGATCGAATCAAGCGACGTGTCGACGACTTTGTAATTGGGCTGCCGACGTCGACGACGACCCTTGCGTGGCATGCGGGTTTGTTCCACGCAAACCATCGGGACTTCTAACGTCAGATTGGGATGTGGAAACACTCGCGTGAAGTAGATCAGTTCCTCGAACAACTCCATCACGCAACCGCGTTTGGGACTCATCCGCCGCGACACGACGGGGCCTGCCTTGGAATTGACCTTGATGATCCGCGTCCGCGAAATCACGGGTTTGACGACACGCAGCTTGTGTCGTTTGAGAAGCTTCTGAGACTTGTCGCGAATCGCGGACAGCGACGCACACTGCACTTCGATCAACTCGTCATCACGGACGGCGTCAATGCGATACTTGCCCATCGTCACTTCGGTGTTGGCCTCAGTGCCGGCGTAGCAGCGTTTGAGCTGCTGATGCAGAGATGTTTCCATGGCGACCTCAGTGTCGTCGCTTAACGGCGAATCGTGACCGAAGAACCTTGCGACAAGATGCCGAATAGATCGTCCGCGAAATTTGCAGCCAAGCTGATACAGCCATTTGCGGTTGGTTTGGTCGCTTCGGGACTGCCGTGGATGCACAGCTGGCTGCCCAAATCGATCCAAACTTTTCCGTATGGATTCGCTGGACTTCCCGCAGCAATCGGAGCACCACTGCGATCATAGAATGTTCGCTGTGACTGCTTGTCTTGAACCGTAAACGTTCCTGGTCGTGGAGCAGGATCACTGCCAACCGCGATTGGGAAACGCCCTGCGTACAAGTCGCCCAAGAAGATCGTCAATTCATGCTGTCGCAGATCGACCTGCGCGTTGAACGGTCCTCGCACGACCTTCAGCTCCGTCCCCGGAGTGATCACCAGTGGATCCTTGATTCCGTTGATATTGGCGATCAACTGCCAAGGCACACCATAGTTCTGAGCGATCTCCATCAGTGTTTCGTTTGATCCAACACGGTGGGGCTGTTCCAGCAAATGGCGAGGCGAATAGATCACTTCGCGAGCGAGCGGGTCCAAACGTGCCAGCAACTGGCCGCGCTGTGCGACCGGCAAATCAGGCGTGCCATAAAACACGCTCAATGTCGCCAGGGCTTCACGCATCTGGTCATTGGCGTACTGGCGGTCGGCTGTTGTAAAGGCATTTGCCAAACCAACGTTCTCAGTCGTCGCTCCCGCACTTACGGCACCAATGGCTGACTGGTTGGCCAACGCGATCTGATTCGATGCGGCTGGATCGGCGTTCAGCGAGACCTGTTCGGTCAACTCCGTCTGAGCTTGATCCAACGACGGCAGGTTATCCATCGAAGGCAACGACATTGCGCCTGCTGCCGGTGGAGGTGATGTGTTCTGCGGAGCGTTAAACGAGCGGCCAGTCTGCGGGTTGAAATTGTCTTGCGCGTTTGCGGGAGTCGGCAGCTGGAACGAGCCCTCGGTTGCCGGGAACGCACTGTTCAAATCCACGCTGACTGCTTTAGCGGGCGTCGAAGCTTTCGGCAATCCAGAGAACGTCGGCCCCTGATCACTGATGCTGACAGAATTCTGAGCCTGGAAAGACGGTTGCGGTCGCGGCGTGCTGGTTCCCGTCTGTGGCGACCCAAGTGACATCGAAGCAGGTGCCGTCGAATTACTGCTAGGCGTCGAACCGGCCTGGGGAATGTTGCGACCAGGATTTGCAAATCCACCTTGGCTTGGACCGGTAGCAATGACCGCATCGGGTTGGCCGGTAGTAATGACCGCATCGGGTTGGCCGGTAGTAAATTCGTCGATGCCCGGCGCAAAGCTATCGGATGCTGCAAAACCGGTGTCGATGTCCAAATCGCCCTCGAATTCCAACAAGTCGGCAACTTCAGGCGGAATCGGTTCCGGTGGTGTCGTGAGTGAAACGTATCCACCGTACATCACGGTCATAAGTAAAACGACGATGGATGATGTCTTAATCGTTTGCACGACTGTCCTCCCTGACGGGTCGGCGATAATGATCTGAAAAATGCAGCGGTCGCACGAAACTCCGTCGTGGACCGAGGCATGAATCGAGAAATTAACCAAACCAACCTGCGTGTCGCTAGATCGGTTCGTCAGTTACCCGGCTTCCCTACAGCACATTTCGCTCCGGCACGTTTCTCAGTCCGTTGCTGGACGCACCGCCAGGCTCTCGAATGGGCTGCATCAGCTCAGTCGATCAGCAGCACTTCGGCGACCGCGCCACCATGACCAAGCAGTGGGGATTCGGCCTAACGACCAATGGCATGCAGCCGCCAAAACCCACTTCCAAACGCTCGCCCGCTAGCAAATCAGCGATCTCGGCATCCCCCCGAAAGAGAGCGTCGAGCGAGTACTTAGGAACTCTGCGCAGCCTCCCAAACGCCACATCCCTCCCAAGTGTCCACTCTGGTGCCGATCCTACGACCGATTCAGCCACAATCTCTTCGCAAAGCACGCGTTTTGCCTTGTCGACGCTGCTTGCATCGCTAACTTAGATAACAGAGGAACGCGTTGACAAACTTTTCGCGGCCAGCCCCACTGACACCACTCTTCGTAGTGGTTTGTCGATCGCTTCAATGGGTTAAAATGGTTGGTCATCGAAATGGTTTTGATATCGCCAATTTTAGTTGTCGAATTCATGTCCGGTTAGACATCAAGAAGGCAATCTAAAAGTGGTGGATTCCTCACCAAGCTACTGCCTCCCACCCCTCTCTCCTCCGTACGCGGAAAGCTTGTTCCATGGTCCGACCCATTCAAACGCTTCTGAGTGTCTGTTGCTTTGCACTCGCACTGACGTCCACCGCCGCGGCCGTCGACTGGCGTGACGTCGCGTTCCCGGTCAAATCGCATGATTTTGGTACACGAGCCGTTGCGGCGAAAACCGAATTTCTGTTCCCCGTGGTCAACACGTTCGGATCCGACATTCACATCAAAGAAGTTCGCGCGAGCTGTGGGTGCACGACGCCGATCATCAAGAACCACTACATCCAGCCCAACTCGACGGGTTACATCCTGGCACGATTCAACACGGGATCGTTTACCGGAAAGAAAGGCGCCACGCTGACGGTCGTGATCGACAAACCGTTTTTCAGCGAAGTTCGTTTGGAAGTCAAAGGCTACATTCGCAGCGACATGGTGTTTCACCCCGGTGCGGTTGATTTCGGATCAGTGGACCAGGGAACCACCGCGACCAAAACATCGCAGATCTTGTACGCCGGACGGTCGGATTGGAAAGTCGAAAGTGTCCGCAGCAACAAACCATGGTTGATCCCAACCGTGAAGCAAACGTTGCGAGGGGAAGGCAAAGTGAACTACGAACTCTCGATCACCATTCGCGAAGACGCCCCGATGGGTTTCTTTCAAGACGAAGTCGTCGTGACCACCAACGATTCGTCGATGCCAAACGTGCCACTGCCTGTCACGGGCAACATCGACAGCGCTCTGGTCATCTCGCCTCAGTCGCTGGCTTTGGGGAGCCTAAAACCAGGCGAATCGATGACGAAGCAATTGGTCGTCCGAGGCCGCGAGCCATTCACGATCGATACGATCCAAGCTGACGGCTGGAACATCGAATTCGCCAAAAGCGACGTTGCCCGGACCACTCACTTGGTCTCCGCCACGTTCACGCCCACCGATGCCGCCGGCCCTCAAAAGCTGCCTGTAAAGATCAAAACAGGCGGCAAATTAAGCGTTTCGGCCAACGCATTGTTGACCGCCAACGTGCGTGACCGCTAACGAATTGCCAGCTGAACAAACGCAGGGAGGGCCAAGCAGCTACGTTGCTTGGCCCTTCTTTCATTGACAGACACATCGACTTTCACTGACAGCCCTTCCGCCCCACAGACAAACCGAGTCGGCCATTGTCTTACAAGATCTCGTTGGGACAATCATCGGCTTCCGACGCTGCAAGCCTGTTTCAGCAGCAAGGCGCGCTCTGGATTGACCAGCTCTTTTCGCGTCGCTTTGTCCAGCGTCTGAGCAAAGTCTATTTTCGTAAGTACGCGTCACTGTCACAGCAAGAACTGGAATCTCGATACGCCTGTGTCGGTGATCAACGCTACATGATCACGACCGAAGTGAAGGGCAAGTTCAATTCGCCCGACCTGTACGCCAACGGACACTTGATGCCGATCCTGCAGGAGTTGTTGGGGCGGCACTTTGTCATCTCCAGTTTTGGTTCCGTGATCGCGTTTCCGGGCGCCGGCGCACAGTCGGTGCACATGGATTACCCGCCGTTGTACGAAGACGAATCGACTTGTACCTCGCTGCCGCCACATGCCATCACTCTGGTGGTTCCGCTGGTCGACTTAAACGAAAAAACCGGATCGACGTCGCTGTGGCTGGGGACCCACAATCGCGTCGGGGCGCGAGAACAGCTTCAGAAATTGGTGGAAACGGGCTCCCGCCGCGAAAGTGTTTTCCCTTCGGCGAAACTTGGCGACGCTTATTTGATGGATTTTCGCCTGACCCACGCTGGCATGGCGAACCAAAGTGAAATTGCCCGACCGATCCTGTACATCGTCTACAGCCGCCCCTGGTTCGACGAATCGTTGAACTTTTCCGAACAACCACGCATCAATCTGTCACGCAAGCAGTATGGCAAAGTCCCTAAAGCCCTGCGTTACCTCTTCGCTGGCGCCGCCAAATAGCCATGAATTGCTGGTTCAGAATTGATCTTCTTCGCAATCGCTTGCATTGCGTAATACGCAGTCTGTTGGGGCTGTGTCGTTGACGGATTCGAGGGGCGAGGGTCCGTACCACCAAGTTGTGCATCATGTCGCGTCGAGTTTTGCTGTGTGTGTTTTTTGCGTTTGCTTTCTCCAGTGTTGTCCAGTCCGCGATCATTCTCAAAAATGATTTCGACGGTTCAACAACGGATGACCAAGACTATTTCGTTGGTCAAGTCACCGCCGATGGCATCACTGAAGTAAACAGTGGGGGAATTCAGCAGACGTTTGTCACTCGCAACGGATATGACTCCGTGGCCGGGACGGACGCGCTGGTCGTCAAAGGGCTTGGCCCGTCCATGGGGACGACGCCTGGTGACGTGAACATCCAGCTTGTTCCCAGCACTTTCGCCGCGACCTATGGCCAGAGCACGGCACAGTCCAATCTGGTGTCTTCGTCGGCGCTTCGGAACGAAGACTATTTTCAGTTTCAAATCGAAATTGAATCGGGTTACGCAGTTAACTTTGATTCGTTCGAATTTAGTGGAACGCTGATAAACGGGACTCCAGGCAGTCCAGCAGAGTCACCGAACATTATCGAATTTCATCGCGGTTTCGATACCAGTGCAAACGCCAACATTGCGGTCACCCCGATTCCAGTGACGGGTGTCGGCTCCGGAACGGGAGCCGATGCGATTTTGCTTGCTGCCGACGAATTTCAAAATGTCACCGGGAGCATTCAATTTCGACTGTACGTACAAGACAGCCGACCCAACTACGACGATCTTGCAAATTGCTACGCACTGGAGAGCTTTGCATTCAATGGAGCGGTCACCGCGGTTCCCGAACCAACGAGCGCTGTTTTGCTAATGTTCGCCTGCGTAGCCTGTCTTTTCCGTCGACAAAGACAGCCCCGTCGCTAAGCCGAACGGGTCGGCCGTCAATCAAAGGCGGCCGACCGTTGGATCATCACATGCTGATCTCGTCATTTTCATCGGCCCACCCGACTGCAGCCAACGAACGAGTCGCCAGATTGATGGATCGCAAATAGATCGAGTAGAAGACCGGCACCAGGAACAGCACCAAGAACGTCGCCAGCATCAGTCCGAACGCCAAACTAGCCGCCATCGGAATCAACAACTGAGCCTGAAACGACCGCTCGGTCATCAGCGGCAGCAGTCCCGCGATCGTCGTCATACTGGTCAACATGATCGGACGGAAACGACGTTCCCCCGACTCCAGTAGCGCCTGTTGGCCGGGAACGCCGTCGCGAACACGCGAGTTGATGAAGTCAATCAGGACGATTGAATCGTTCACCACGACTCCCGCGAGTGCGACCAGCCCAAACATGCTGAACAGCGTCAGCGGCAATCCCAACACGGCATGTCCCCAAACAGCTCCGATCATGCCGAACGGAATGATGGCCAGAATCAGTGCCGGCTGGATGTAGCTTCGGAATTGCAAAACCAGCAGCACGTACATGGCCAAAATCGCCAATGCGAACCCCTTCATCAGACTGCCCACGCTGTCCTTGCTCTGTTCGCGCTGGCCCTCCCAGCGAAGTGCAACGTCGGGGAACTTCTTATTCATCTCGGGCAAATAGTCGTTCTGCAGTTTCGAGATGATCAGATCGGCGTTGGCAGTGGTCTCGTCCAAGTCCGCGGAAATCGTGATCGAACGCTGTTGATCGACGCGATTGATTTCGGAAAAACCACGGTTCAGTTTGATTTCCGCTAGCTCGGTAATCGGACGTTCGACGTTCTCGCCCGTGCGAACACGGATCTCGCGAATATCGACCAAACTGCGGCGTTCGTCGGGCGGATAGCGAACCATCAATTTGACTTCGTGCCGTCCGCGCTGAAGCCGCATGACTTCCGCACCGTAATACGTGTTCCGCACGGTTTGCCCCAAGTCCGTTGGTGTCACACCAGTCGAAAGAGCTTGGTCTTTGACTCGAAACTGAAATTCGTACTTCCCCGGTGTGTTGTCGTCAGCAATGTCAAACACTCCCGCAAACGCGCCCAGCCTAGCTTTGATGTCTTCGGTCGCAGCCAGCAATTGGTCTTCGTTTTCGCTGGTGGCCAACAATTTGAACTCGATCGGTTTGCCTCCCGGCCCGACGCCGACGCTGCCAAACGTGACCCTTTCGGCTCCGGGAAATTCGCCGGCTTCTTCGCGCCACATCGCCAAGATCTTGTCGCTATGAATCGTCCGAATTTCGGTGTCGTACAGTTCCGCAAAGATCTGTCCCACGTGACTTCCCGATCCCCCACCGCCCGCCGGATTGTCCAACACGGCAATCGTGCCCACGTCTCGATACGTCAATCGCACCGGACCGGTCAATTCATCGCCTTCGCCAGGGTAAATTTCAGACGGATCTACTCCCAGCTCTTTTGCGCGGTCTCGCGCGACTCGGATCGAAACGCGGCGAAGCGCGTTTTCCATCGTTCGCGTTGCCGCGTCGGTCTCCGCAGCTGACGTTCCATTGGGAAACGTGATCGTGGCTTGCAGATTGTTGTTGTCGGATTTGGGAAACAAGATCGACGGCACCACTCCACCTTGGATCATGCCCCACGTGATCAGAAACAACATGATCGAAAACGCGATCGGTACCAGCGGATGGCGAATGCTGAATTTCAAAATCGGCACATAGATGTTTTCGCAAAATTTGGTCAACCCCGCAGCTGCTCGTTTGTTGGCCCAGTTGAGCACGATGCCCAGCGGTCGCAGCGGGTACGTTAGCACGGCCATCACTCGAAAGAACCCGCGGTGCCGATGCGCCAAGTGGCTAGGCAGCACAAACGTGCTTTCCCAGAGCGAGATCACCAGCATCGCGATGACCGCAAACGGGATCACGGCCATGAATTTTCCCATCACCCCGCTGACAAAGAACATTGGCGAAAACGCGATCACGGTCGTCGTCACCGACGCCGTCACGCTGGGCATGACTTCCAGCGTGCCTTCGGTCGCGGCGACTTTGAGCGGTTTGCCCATTTGCCGGTGCGCATAGATATTTTCGCCGATCACGATGGCATCATCGACCACGATGCCCAGGGCAACCAAAAACGAAAACAAACTGAGCATGTTCAGCGTTTGGTCACCCCACGACAGGGCCGCTCCTGCGCCCAAGATCGAAATCGGAATTCCCAACGCGACCCAAAACGCCAACCGCATTTCCAGAAACAGCGTCAGCACCAAAAAGACCAACGCGAGTCCTTGGAAACCATTTCGCAGCAACAGCGACAACCGGCCGCGAACTTCTGTGCTACTGTCGCCCCAAACGACGAAACGATAACCGGCCGGGAGTTCTTTTTCGGCCACGTATTCGCGGACTGCATCGACCATCGCCAGCAAGTCTTCGCTCTTGGTCCGTTCCACGTTGACGACCATGGCAGGTTCACCGTTGATTTCGCCGGTCGCCGTGACATCTTCAAATTCGTCGCGGACGGAGCCCAAATCATTCACCGTCAACACAACTCCGCCCGGAGCAGTGACGAGCGGCAAGCGGCCAATCTCAGCACCGACGCGGCCTTTGTTCTTTGTTCGCAGCAGAATCTCTTGGCCTTCGGATTTCAGCTGTCCGCCGGGAAGTTCGATGTTCCTGGCTCGCAAGATCTGGGCCACCCGGTCCAACGTCAGACCGTAACTGCGCAGCGTTGCTTCGGGGATTTCGACATCGATCTGATAAGGCCGCGTCCCCATGATCGCTGCCGATGAAACCATGGGCAGCGTCAGCACATCGTCGCGCACGCTTTCGGCCACTTCACGCAACCTTAGTTCCGCCTCGCGGCTGAGGTGATCGGCGTCGTCACCATCGGTCGCGCTTTGGGGACCAATGATCCCCAACCGGATCGCGGCGTCCCGAAACGTGATCTGCTGAATCTGCGGATCTTCGGTCAAGGCCGGAAAGCTGGGAATTCGATTGACCTCTCGATCGATCTCCGACATGATTTTTTGAACATCGCGAACGTCACTGCGCAATTCGGCCAAGACATACCCGGCGCCTTCCTGCGAAATCGACGTGACCTTCTTGATGCCATCGATCGCTCGGATGGCCTCTTCGATCTTTTGACAGATCGCTTCTTCGACGTCTTTGGGTGTCGCACCGGGATACGGGACCGACACCATCACAATCTCCAGCTCGAACGCCGGAAACACTTCGCGTCGCATGTTCCACAACGAAAATCCGCCGATCGTCATCAGAGCCAGCATCAGCACATTCATGCCGGGAGCGTTTGAAATCGCCCAAGTCACTAAGCGATTCATGATGCGTCTCCCAATTCGGCAGCTGAATCAGATTCGTTCGCGGAATCTGATTCGCTATCCGGTTTGATTTCGTCATCCGCGTCCGGCTTCAGTTTTGCTCGGGCAGCCAGTCCGCCAGCATCCACGCCACTGAGCGGGCTGGTCACGACGTAGGAATCTTTGCTGAACGAATCGCCTCTGATCTCGCACACCCAAAATTGACGTTCACCAGCCAAGTTCGATTCGTACCTCGCTTCGATCTCCGGAGTGTTGCTGCCGGTCAGTTTCAACGCGTCGACGGGAAACACGCCCTTTTGCACAATCACTCTGCCGGGCGTCCACTGCTTGGGATCAAACGATGTATCGCTGTCGGATGCGCTGTCAGAAACGCTGTCCTGTGCATCCGCGTCCTTGGGACTCGCGTCCGCGGTGGCGGCTTTGACGTCAGCTTCGGAGTTCTTAGCCAGCTCGGCCGATCGTTTCTCGTCCGCTTTGGGCTGTTCCGCTTCGGGAATCTCCAACACCGATTCGTCGGGAGAAAACTGCCAAACACGATTGCCCGGCTGCAGGGCGGTTCCGGGGATCACCACGAGCGGCGTTGTCGGTTTGATCAATAATTTGACTTGGACGTACATGCCGCGCAGCAGAGCCGACGGAGCCGTCGCGCTTTGCGAATCCCCTTGCTCGGTGCGATAGGACGTCGGCGTTTCCACCAAGACGCGAACAGGCACGGTGCGTGTTTGTGGATCAAGCCCGACGCCGTCGTAGCTAAGCAACCGTCCCTTCCATTGATACGATTCGTTTTCGCGACCGGTCAGATCGTATTGGATGATCGCATCCGTATCGGGCAAGTCATAACCGCCCTTTCCCGATGCGGTCGCGTCGTGTTTCTGGTCCAGCACCCAGTACAGCTGGTCCATTCGCAAACTGGTCGCGACTTCGACTTTAGAAGTGTCTTCAATGGTCAGCAGCACAGTACCGCGACTGACGAAGGTATTCAAATCGGCATTCTCAGTCACAATCACCCCATCGATTGGAGCCTTGATCTGTGTCCGGGCGAGATTCAGATTGGCAGCCTTTAATTGTGTAGCGGCCAGTTTTTCGGAAGCTTCCAAGCGGACGCGACGCTTGTCCAACAAAGCCGACGTGTTCTGCGTTGTCACAAGCTGCTGTTCGGATTGCAGCAAAGCCCGTTTTGCCCGGTCGATATCACCGCGGCTAGCAAATCCTTGGGGCAGTGATTCCTGGCGGTCCACTTCTTTTTGCTGAAGATCAACGTCTCGCTGTGCCACTTTGATCAAACGAACCGTATTCGCTTTTTCCTGATCGATTTCCTGCAGCGCCTGGTACTCCTGTTCCTTTAGCCGAGTCAATCGATCGACTTCGATCTCATAATCCGTGGGATCGATTTTCATCAATAAGTCGCCTTTGGAGACGACGCTGCCCGCTTCGCACTCGGCAGATTTTTCGATCACTCGCCCTGCGACTTCCGCTGCGATCTTGGCTTCGCGAAAAGGCACGACCGTCCCGTCGACCACCAGCTGCAGTTCTTCGCCCGTAGACTCCAACGAACGTATCTTCTCGACTCGAACGGCCGCCAGTGCTTTCAACCTTCCCGCGCGCGTATCGTCGTCCACGTCACGTGGCGGTGCGGTGGCGACGCCAAAGAGCTTGACCGCCACCAACCCCGCCGCGATCAATCCGATGGGAATGATCACATTGAAAAGCATGCCAGCAGAGAAATTCCCAACCGTCGATTTTCGCTTCGGCGGCGGGTCCTGAGGAATGATCAAAGGGGTGCTCTCACTGGGCGATTGCGAGACGGATGATTCGGTAAAAGTCATAGTGGAGAATTACTTAGGAAGTCAGAACTGACTTTTGGATTGGAAAAGTACTAAACTTGTTGGGCGGCTGTCACTGCGTGTCGATTCGCGGGTGCATCAGCCGTCACGCGTGGGAGTTCGATGCGTCAGCGATTTGCCGGCGTTCCAGATCGCTTGGGTTTCAAAGATCATTGGCAACGGAGTCTTTCAATTTTTGAAATTCTTGATCGCGTGCCGCCGCGATCGTGGTGGCCGAAATGTGCTGGCAAAGTGCATCGATTCCGAAATGGTCTCGTTGCATTTGATCCGGAACCAAAATTTCGACGACGCCACGACCAATTCGGTAGTACACGCATTGCCCGACCACGCTGAGCGAAAACTGTTCGACCACATGCGGCGGAGCATCGTCGCCCAACAATTGCTTGATCGTGGATTTCAGGTGCCCATAGATCGGGCGAAAGAATTCTTCGACCATCTCGCGAAACGCCAACGTTGGTTCTTCCATTTCACGCATGATCAATTGCGACTCCCAGCCGTACTGATCACCTTTGATCATCCGCGAAAGCATGGTGTGGATCAGATGCGACAGAGCTTGCTGGGGTTCAAGCGATCGGTCCGACTCAGGCGCCGGAAAACGTTCTTCGCGCGATTGGCGGACACGATCGATGACCGCCCGGTAGAGTCCGATTTTGTCACCAAAGTGGTAGGCGACCGAGGCCACATTGACGTTGGCGGCCTGGCTGATGTCGCGGATCGTGGCGCGATGAAATCCTGACTTGGCAAAAATCGGTCCCGCCGTCAGAAGCAACCGCGTCCGCGTGTCTTGCTCCTCAGTCACCACCGGCTTCTCAGTTATTACAGGGGCAGCATGATTGCTGAGCGAATCATTGGCCGAATCGTTGATTGCGTCGTTGACCGGCTGGTCTGCACTGACTTTGGGGAACATCGATCGACTTGCGGCAGCGAGAAGGGCAGTTTCCGCGTAATTTGCGGACTAAACACGTGTTTAAACACTCGTTTAATTTACGCAAATGTCAAGTCCACGCGGCAAATTTGCAGGCAAAGCAACGTCGCAATGACGGCTTTGGGCACTTCACGCAGCGGGCTGCGAGGCCACAAAGAAAATCCGCTGTGCCCGGGCTGGGAGGGAGATGGCCAGGGCACAGCGGATTGGTGTGTCGAAAACGTCGTCTCGGAGACGCCCCCAATGGTGCCGGGAACGCAGCGGCGACGGTTTTCGATCAAAGCGGGAGTGGTCTCAGTGCTATCGGCGGGACGTCTCGCCGGCGACATCGTCCAATGAGGCTGGGACGAGATTAGGTTTCTGAGCCAATTTCGGTGGGGTGGCCAAGATTCGCGATAAAGCTGACTGAATCGACCGCGACGAACGAACGGCTTGGTCGACCCAAACGGCCAGGGTTTCGTCGGCATCAAAGCCAGCTGGGAGTTGCTTGCTGACCTGGGCTTTCTTCTCGACCTCAGCGTTTCCGTCGACCACGACTTTCGCACGAGCCAACAGTTTGGCCCCCACTTTACTGGGGCGAACAACGGCGGGTTGGGGTGGAGCCGCCGGCCAGACACGAGCAATCTGCTGGACCGCCCGTTGGGTCAGCACTTTGCGTTGGTCCACCAGGTCAACCAGTCGGCTGCCGAACACCGCTGGCTGGACCTTGGACGGAAGCGACGCGTAGTTGCCGATGACGGCCCAGGCTTGAGTCCAAGCCACGTTGATCGCCTCGGGCGCTGGTTCTGCATCCGACGCTACTTCGGCAGGCGTTTCGTCGGGAAGCCCCCGCAGTTCGCGGCGGTTGCGGACGCAGAACGGACGCTTTGCCAGTGGAAAGTGCAAACTCCACTGAACGTCTCGTGCCGCGAGGTCATACGGCATGTAGACCTCTTCAATGGAAACGATCATGGCTGAGCTACCGACCAACTGGGAAGTTGGTGGGACAGCCGGAGACACGCTCACGGATTGATTCGATTGGGTTACCAGAATGCTTCGACCATGCATTCTCAACGAATCCGTCTGTGCGTCGATCGGTTCTTCCATCGCCAAAATGGCCAACTGTTCTCGGGATGCTCCGTCGGCTACCAACTTGGGTAGCAGATCGGCGTCTCTGTGATCCCGAACAAAATCAGCTGGCTCGTTGGTTTCATTGATTCGACCTTCTTCAGCAGATGCAGGCACGCTGGCAAGTAGCGGTGACATGGCGTTGCTGAAGGGAAGATCGCTTCGTAAATCAACGAGCGGCACGAGGCTGACAGCATCTAAAACAGCAACATCGCCTTGGATGATGTTGCCGGCAACCGTGTCAGCAGCGGTTGCTTGAAGTGATTGGTCATCGGCCGTTTCGGCCAGTTGAATCAGCGAATTGTATTGAGCTTCGACGTGTTGCTGAGTGGTCGACCACCACTGTTGCAGTTCCACGATTTGGTCCACCGAATTTTCTTCATGGGTGCTGACCATGGCAAAAGGTTCGATCAGTTGTTCGACCGAGATTCCCGCTTTGGCACACGCCGACGCGGCGACCGCAGCCAATGACGATTCAAAGTTCGATGCGGTTCGCGAAACCGCATGACTGGAATGCGACGAAAGGTGCGTGCGCGGCTCGCTTGGTTCTAAATCCCGATCAGCAAATTCATTCGGCGTCAAATCGTCATCAACTTGGTAATTGCAAGTATTCGATTCGGTCCAAACACACCAGTCGTCGGCGTGATCAATCGTTTCGTACGCCCCAGTGGGAATCGGCAACGTGTCGTGGGCATGGGCTGTCAAAGGGCCGGACACGGTTGCAGCAGCTACGCCAGCAGCGATCAAACACGATAGTGCCGCTCGGCGGATTCGTCTGGTCAACGATAAATTCATCTGATCGGGATTCCTTCCTGATGGCAGTGACTGCGTCGATTGGGAGCGTAACAACGCGGAGACTAGCAGCGTTACTTCTCACGGGAGTTGAGCAGACTCGGGGGGGAGTTTGCTTTCGACTTAGTTCACATGCCTCGTGGGTTTGCGTGAAACGACAATGAGGCGGGGTTCCCACGTTTCACATCAGCCGTCGCTTGTAGCTTCCTGTCTGGCCAGCGTGGGAATATGCTAGCTATCGGCGACCTTGCGGCGTAGGCTTGCTCTTTGGATGACGAAAAGGCAAACGATTAGCGACTACCGTTCAGGTTGTGCCGCCTGGGTAATCCCAGATTAAAACGTGCCTAACGAACGATCCGATTAGGGCCTGCTACGACAGCGGATCAGCCCTGCTGCGTCAGCACTGACACTAAGAAATCCGTCGCACGTTCCATGATTCCCGGCGAAGTGCTTTCGCGAGGTCCGGCGACATTCAACGCAGCCGGCTTGTGCTGCGCAAGCCACTGTTGCGTTGCAACGATCTGTTCTTGATGCAGCGAATCGGCATCGCCGCTAAGTCGTACCAGCAAGAATGGTTTGTCCAGACGTTTGCAAGTTCGCTGAGTCAGTAACGTTCCGCCTTTGAGACGTGTTTCGTAGACAATCAGCGTCGCGTCGCTATCGATGATGTTCTGCCGCGTCCGCGTGGGATAGTCGGCCGCCGACATTTCCGTCAACTGATAACGACTGGGAACACTGCCGTCTTCGGACAAACGTCCAGCGGGGCACCAACCGCCGTGATCGATGCCCAACGCAATCGCTGCTTCCAATCCCGCGCGATCCACTCCCGTCTGCCCACCCGAAACAATCCGAGCGGGAACAAAGAGAACCGGTTGGGCAGAACGTTTGGCCACAAAAAAGAGCGTGTTAGCTGGGTGGTGGAACGGGCAAACCAAATTGGCTGCTAACAGTTTCGCGCAGCCGATCGGCTAACGGAAGGGCACCTTTGAACTGGTTCCATGATGCCGGAGCAGGCACGGAAAACTCCCGCCGATCCTTGAGCGTCGGATGATTAATTTGCAGCATCCAGCTATGCAGTGCGATGCCGTCGGGAAAAGGAAGCTTGGATCCATATTTACGATCCCCCCAAACAGCATGTCCCCGATCAGCAAATTGCACTCGAATCTGATGCTTGCGGCCGGACAACAAACGAACCGCTAAGAGCGACGCGCCTTTGGCGTGCCCCAAAACGATGTATTGCAATTCGGCTCGCTGCGAATCCGCTGGGGGCGAATCTGATGGAGCCGAATCCGCTGGCCTCGAACCAGTCCGCTCGCCGACGATTCTCATACGCCTTGCTTGGTCGTCTTTCCGCACGTGATCGACCAAAGCCACCGGGCTGTCATTCACCGGAAGTTCACCTTCGACCGCGGCCAAGTAAATCTTGGACGCCCGTGTGACGCTCCGTTTACCAGCGGCCCCGCCAAATTGAGGCGACAATCGCGACGCGGCCTTGCTGGTCCGCGCCAACACCAATACTCCGCTTGTCATCGTGTCCAACCGGCTGACGATGCCGATGAAGACCTTGCCGGGTTTGTTGTATTTGTCCCGCACGTAGTCGGCTGCCAGCGAGTGCATCGATTCGCCTGACAGGCTGCCCATGGTGGCAATGCCAGCGGGTTTGTTGACGACCAGCAGATGATTGTCTTCGTAAAGAACGCGAAACATGAAGCGGTAGAGCAAGGACGGAGACAAAGCGGAACACTTGGCGTGACCAGCGACGGGGTCGCGAACTGCAGGATTCTAAATCGCCGCACACGCCCATGTCGCTGCAAGAGTCTATGCTGCTGCGCGTCCATTGTGACGTAGCCTAAGCTCTTCGTCATGCAACAAATTGCGGTGACTTTCGCCACAACACGCTGCTTCGGTGCGTTTTTTGATACTCCGCCGCATCGCCTTGTGATATCCGACGGAGGTGGCGAAAAGAGTCAGCAGATCCACAAACTGCGTGTTTTCTGCCAAGGGATGCTCGTCGACTTCGACGTAGCTGTCGTACCCAAAGCTAAACAGCCGCCCGTCGATTTCGCCAATGGTTTCGCCGTTCACTTCGACATCAAAGTCCGCTCCGATCGAAAACCACTGGCGTTTGATCATGACGTTCCACATCTGTTCGTCGTCATAAAACCCACTGGTGTAGATGGCGGGAATGCGAAACGTTCGGTGGTTTTGCTGCACGTAGGTCACGAAACTAGTGCGTGGCAAATTCACCGCCATGGTAATCAGAGTGCGGGCCGACCCCATGGAATTTTGAACCTCCATGGCCGTCACTTCTTCGATCGTGCCGACCCAGCGGACGCGTGTTCCGGTGGTCTTGAACAGCTTCAGCACCAATCGTCTGGTTTCGATCTCATTGCATTTCAATTGCATGATTTCGTCGGCGGCGAGCTCTTCATCCAAACGCTCGGTCTGCTTTTTCGTTAGCCGACCGTGTTTCTTGATGCTCTGTTTGACTTCGCGGCGACGCTTGTCCTGCATCGCACCCAGCGCACAATCAAGCTCTTCATCGTCCGGTTTCCAGACGTCGGTGCGAACGCCAACCAAATGAGTCTTTTCCCAATCACCTGACTCTTGGTCCAATTCCGAAACGGTGCCAACACAGTCCATGTGAGTGGTGAAGTGATTGGTATCAGCGGTTTTCAGCTTTTGTAAAAATTCGACGTTACTGGGGTGCATCCCGGGCATCGCCCACATGTCAACGTAACGCCGGACGCTATCGTATTCTTGCTGGTCCACTTTGCGCTGGTCCACTTTGCGATTGCTTGGTCGATTCATCAGTAACGACTGTGTAAGCCAAATGGTTCAATAACAAACTAAGCCGTTTGCTAACATGGCAAAACAACCAGAGCCAACCCTTCGTTGCTATCATTGCGACGCAGGTCGGGCGCCGACTCAGGGCAATTTCATTCCATTCCGACGGACACGGCCAGAACTTGCCATGACAAAACCTGACGGTACCGGCCTAAACATTGTGTTGGCGACCGACCACGACGCAGACGGATGCTTGGAAGTGAAGCGGTGGCTGCGTGAGTACAACAAGGACGCCAATCCGGAGTGGATGACTCTGCTGAGGGATGAACAGCAATCACCTGCACCGCTTAATTTGATCGCTCGGCCGATTGACGAAAGCGCAGGTGAATTTGCTGCCAAGGTTGTTGGCGGATTGATCGCAACAACTCAGCGACACTGGCTGCGGATTGACATCATGGCCATCTCACCAGCTCATCGACGGCAGGGAATCGGGAAAAAACTGCTTCTTCAGGCCGAGAGCATTGCGACCAGCCGTGGCTGCCAACACAGCTTTGTCGACACCATGTCTCATCAGAGCCCGGATTTTTATCGCCGCTGCGGATACACCCAAGTAGGTGAACTGCCCGACTGGGACTCTAACGGTGGTTCCAAGTATTTCCTGATCAAAAAACTTGCTGACACCTGAGCGGCCTCGCTGCTAGCGTGGATTTCTACTGAACAAACTTGACGTAATGCTGTTTGTCATTCGTCGTCGCGCCCTTCAGCGTGCAAGCGTTGGCTGCGAACCGCGATGCAAAAGGCAGTGTCTTGTCCAAAGCCCAATCGTGAACCAGCCCATAGATGGTTGCCGCGACAAAGGCATCTCCGGCGCCAACCGTGTCTTGAATCCCACCGGGCGGATTGGTTGGCTTAACGGACCAGAACGCACCGTCGCCGGTTACCGCACAGGCTCCGCGGTGACCGAGCGTGACAAAGTAAGCACCGGTCGGCGTGTCCTTGGCAAAACGATTTCGAACGACCTGAACGGCTTGCGAAATCTCACTTTCACTGGGCTCCTCATGCGACCACGACTGGTCAGACAAGTACGCCAGCTCGTCTTCGCTCAGTTTAACCCATTTCGCACCCGCAATTAGCTGCCCCGCCCATTGAACGTCAAACCAAGGCTGCCGAATGTTGACATCCAAAAAACAAGGCAGCCCGGTTGTCTGCATCAGTTTAAGCGTCGTGTCCCGATTTGCGTCGTGTCGCAGAGCCAGCGATCCGGTGTAAATCAACGAATGCGTCTGATCGGAAACGGCAAAGCCAGGGCGATCGATGGCATCAAACGCTTGATCATCCAGGATCTGATACGAAGGCTGACCGTCGGCGATCGTTACCTGCACTTGGCCGGTCGAATGATCAGTGGAGACCTGCACGCCCTCGGTCGCCATGCCCCACTGACGCATCTGGTCCAGCACCTCGTCGCCTTCGTCGTCTTTTCCCACGCACGATAAAAACGTTGGGGCAAGTCCCAGGCCCTGCAAATTCCATGCAACGTTGAACGGCGCGCCCCCCAGCACGCGGCTTTCATCGGGAAAGTGATCGAAAAGGACTTCACCAATGACGAGGGGGCTTCGCGCAGGCGCGGGTTGCTGGGGTTGTGGCTGGGGCATAGATCGATGGAGTCAGAGGTGCAATTCAGGCGGTAGAAACGTCGGCGGTTCGGCCAAAGCAGGACGCCCAAAAATGGTAAGGCGGTGGACAAGTCCCAACTAAAGCAAAGAATCGGACCTAATTCCAGACCACACGACCGCTTCCCGCGGCAACCGCACCAACGCTGCCACATTAAGTCCCTGTCAGACGCCCTAGGACTGCCTAAGCCTGATCGTCTTCCATCGATTCGATTGTCGACTCCGAAAGCGTAAACTCCGTCTCGTAAGCCAACAAATCGATATCGTCGGTCATCTGTTCGTCGCTGATCCCAAACTCATGGCTGTCGGAATCAAACGTTTCCGAATCAATGAAGCGAGCGACGATGGCCGTGATATTGTCTTTGCCACCCATTTCATTGGCGACACGGACGAGCGACTGACACGCAGCACGCGCCGAAGTCGAGTTGCAAATGATTTCGTTGATCAGTTCATCGCTGACGTGGTTGGTCAGCCCGTCGCTGCAAACGAGCAACGTGTCACCGATTTGCAATTCATGCGTCGAAACATCGGGTTCGACCGTGCGGTTGTTGCCGCCCACGACGTTCCAAAGGCAGTTGGCGAATTGCGACCTAACGGCATCTTCCTTTGTCATCTCGCCCGCATCCACCATCGCTTGCGCGTACGTGTGGTCGCGAGTCAGCTGCACCAATTCTCTGTCGCGGCAAACATAGCAGCGACTGTCGCCGACATGAGCGATATGCAACATCGGCCAGTTCAACAGCGTCGCCGTCAGGGTTGTGCCCATGCCTCGACGACTGGGAATCCAGGCGGCTTCGTCGATAATCGATTTTTGGCAATGGCTAACCGCTGACACCAGGCCGTCGTTCAAGTCTTCTTGAAATGTGTGAGTTGGTTTTTTCAGTTGGGCTGGCGACAGGGGATCCCAGGCAAGGTTCTCGACGACATAGCGAAGCATTCGTTCGGCCGCCAACTTGCTCGCTCGCTGTCCTTCGGCGTGTCCACCCATGCCGTCGGCGACCAACATCATTTTCGCACGAGACTTATCGCTGATCGCTTCACAGCCTAAACTTCGTCGCGTTGCGGTCCACAACTTGGACGACTTGGCCAGATCAGCCACCATGAACTGGTCTTCATTATTGCGGCGTTTGCGGCCCAAATCGGAGATCGCATAGCAGTCCATTTTGCCAAGCCCGGGGCGACGGACCTGTGCACGTTGGAAGTTTAAGTGCTGGGCATCCACACGAAACACGTCGGCATTTTCGTCCTCAGCGCTCGATTTCTTTCCGTTCTCGACGCCCCCATCACGGACTTCGACCCTTGGGGATTGAGATGCTTCTTTCATCGAAAGCGGCTTCATCTTACTCATGTTGCCCTCTCGGCAGTGCCCTGCCTGAGTTCGGATCAAAACGGAGCCTCAATTTCCACCAACAAAACAATCGACCAAAACAATCGGTTCAAAAGAAATGAATCCGGCGGTCACAGCAACGCAGATCTCTCACTGCGTTTACTTCGTGTCAGTGGCTGAGCGTCTGATTAACAATAGAACGGGTTTTTTGACAGGTTTAAAGAGTTGTTTTGTGATAGACAGCAAAATGTTCATAAAACTAGTGTCGCCACCACAACAACAGGGGAACTTTCCCCACAGCGTCACACAACGTGCGAACGCGACGCGTGCACAGGCATCCACCCCGGCGTGAGCGCATTTGTCGACTCAGCGCAGCGTCTAAGAACTCACGCGGCAGTTAGTAACTCAGTGCAGCGGTTAATAACTGGTAAATAACTCAGTGCAGCGGTTTCACTTCGATGGAGCGGAGCAGTTGGCCAGACGATTTGGAACCGAACCGCTTCCTTATCCGCAAACACAAAACAGACCCACACACCGCGTGGATTGGCCGTTCACACGCGTCGTTTGACCATAGTGATTTCGTTGCCTTTGTCATTGAAATGGACATCGTCCATCAGCGATTTCATCAACACATAGCCACGACCCCGCCCAGAATCCAACCGGTCTTTGGTGTCGTCGTTGGGTAGAATCGACAAATCAAATCCGGGACCATCATCGCGAATCACACAGGTCGCTTGCTGCGGCGAAATCGCGACTTTCACCGACACGCGGCGATCGCAATAGTCGCTCTGGGCCGCCCGCTGTTCGATCATCGTCGGCTCGCCTTGCACGTACAGGTCGTCTTCGGTTTCCAGCGCTTCGGTGGTTAATTCCAGATTGCCGTGCAAAATCGCATTTCGCATCGCATGATCAACCGCTACGCCCACTCGGACGCTCTCCGCATCGTCACATAGTCCGACGCCCAGACACATTTGCTTGACCAGATCCACCAACGGCCGAATCAATTCGATCTTGTTGTCAATGCAAAACTGAAACTCGCTGTGCTCCATCTTGCTCAGAAGTTCGCCGTAGCTGTCGGCAGTCTCCATCACGTCGAGCACTTCGTCGATCGTCTGAAACAGTTTTTCGTCCAACAGCGATTTGGGCAAATACGCCGCCGCACCTAGATTGAGCGCTTCGACCGCGGTTTCGTCGCTGCCTTTGGCCGTGATCAGGATGATCGGAATCGCCGGGTATTCGTCGGTCGCTTTGGTGACCAGATCCAAGCCATCCATGACGGGCATTTCCATGTCGGTCAGCAACAAATGCGGCCAAAACTTTGGAATCTGCTCCAGTGCCTGCTGGCCGTCATTGGCCAACAAAACCTCGTATCCTTCGTCCACCAATTTTGTCTGGATTTGAAACGCTTGTGTCGGGCTGTCTTCAGCAATCAAAATTCGTGTCATCAAAATTCCCCCGCAGGAATGGTCCGCCTGGAAGCACAGAAGCAGAAAAAAACGCCGCAGCAGCAAGCAACCGCCCATGCATTGCCGACGGCGTTTATCATAGCTCTCCGGGCTTTCGCAATGTTGCATCAACTCAGGAGTGCGAACACATGCGGGACCAAGACGTTCGGAAAGCACCGACTGGGAAACCTCTAATGGCGTGCGTTCCGGCTTTTTGCATCAACCGGGTTGGATAATTGGTCCCCGGACACACGTTCTGTTGGCTGCTCTCGTATCATTGCTTGATGCGATTGTCGTCACCCCAACGCAGCATTGGCCCATCACAGCACTGTCCTTCCAACACCAATTGCCGCCAACGACCGCAGACCAACCATTGGCGCGCCCCCCAACCCCGCGACACGATCACTGCGTCCTAAGCCCCGCGACACGCTCCCTCCGTTCACTCACTTAGCAAATCACTCGGGGAAAAACCGAAAACACACCGCATGCGTTTTTCCCTTCAAACCAAACTTGCTATTTTCGTCGCGATTGCCGTCATTGCGACCGCGACGATCACGAATTGGATTGGATTCCAGTTTGCTCGCCGAAGCCTGACCGGTCAGATCCAGCAGCGACTGAGCACGGTGGCGCACGACCGCGAGCGTCGCTTGATTGCGTACGCGACCGAACAAAAACAGCGGGTAGCCTTATTGGCCAGTCGCACACGCCTGCGTCGCTACTTGGCTGACCACTTGGATGGCAAAGAACCGGACGCGTCGTTTCGAGCGGGAGTGGAACGGATCATCGGGGATGCCGTTTCCAGCACTCCCGAGATCCAGGCCATCTGGGTGACCGATACCGACGGACGGGTGGTCGCGACGACCGATCCAACGCAGTTCGGACGCGATTACTCCGGCCAGCCCGACTACCTGCAAGGAACCCAAGGTGCTCACTTCGCGACTCCCACTCGCGACGAAGCGGATGACGCGAGCGACAAAGCAACAACGGCGGCGCCGCAATTTCGTTCGCTGCTAACCGTGCCGGCCGCGACCAATCAAGATCGCTTTTTAGGCGTGATCATGATTTCGATGGACGTCGCTCCACTGGTCGAAATTTTGAATGACAAAACGGGACTGGGCACGACCGGCAAAGTCATCGTGGCCCGCCGCGACGGCAAACGATTCGTGCAGATGCTGCCCGTTCGCAAATCCGATCGGGAAAACCAGTTCGTCGACTACGCTCCCATCCCCGCAATGAAATTGGCCATCGAAGGACTCAAGGGGCAAGACACGAGCTGCCTGGCCAGCGACCGTCGCAAAGAAGTCTTGGTCGCCTGGCAGCCCATTGAACTGCAGCCCAAAGAGTTTGCGCAGTGGGGCATGGTCGTCAAAATGGACGCCGACGAAGCTCTCGCTCCCATCGCACGACTCGGCCGCCTGCAATGGTTCCTGGAAATCGCTTTGCTGGCACTAGGAACCTTGGGCGGATTCCTATTGGCCAAACGGTTTGTGCGACCGATCTCGCGAATCGCGTCGACTGCCGACCGCATCGCTTCGGGTGACCGCTACGCGCGAGTCAAAGTGCGTTCGGGCGATCTCCGGCGTCAGGACGAACTGGGCAAACTGGCCACCGCGTTCAATCACATGACCGATGAACTGGTCACCGTGCAAGAAACGTTGGAACAACGAGTCGAAGAGCGAACGCGTGAGTTGGCTGATTCCAATGCGTTTCTGGAACGTGCACGCGCCGACGCCGAGACAGCCAACCGAACCAAAAGCGACTTTCTGGCCAACATGAGTCACGAGATACGGACTCCGATGAATGGCGTCATCGGCATGTCAGAGCTGCTGGAGGATACGCCGCTAACAACGGAGCAACGCGAGTACCTGGGAATGGTTCGCGGGTCAGCTGATTCGCTGCTGCGCATTTTGAACGACATCTTGGATTTTTCAAAAATCGAAGCTGGCAAACTGGAATTGGAAACAATCCCGTTCAATTTGCGTGATGCCGTCGAAAAAACAACTCGCTCGCTTGGCATCCGAGCGGCCCAGAAAGAAGTCGAACTGGCTTGCCGTGTCGCTGCGGACGTTCCGCGGATCGTCATCGGTGATCCAGGAAGACTACGTCAGATCGTCGTCAATCTGGTCGGGAACGCGATGAAGTTTACTGCCGAGGGCGAAATCGTCGTTGCGGTCGAACTGGCCGATGCGGACGCCGGACCGAGTACTCCTCTGAGCAGCGACGACACGAACGAATTGGCTGCAAGTGATTTAGAGGACGGCGAAGTCGTGCAGATTCATGTCAGCGTCAGCGACACCGGCATTGGGATTCCGGCCGAGAAACAAGCGACAATTTTTGAGTCGTTTTCGCAAGCCGATGCATCGACGACGCGTCAATTTGGCGGCACCGGATTAGGGCTTACCATTTCCAGTCAGTTGGTCCGTTTGATGGGCGGAAGCATGTGGGTCGACAGCCAAGTCGGTAAAGGCACGACTTTCCATTTCACAATGCGTTTGCAGCTTGCCGGCGAAGACAGCGACACGACGGCGGGCGATTGCCACAGCCAAGGTGTCGACGAACTGCGAGGCACGCGGGTCTTGATCGTCGATGACAACGAAACCAATCGCACGATCTTGCGAGACATCCTGCTGGGCTGGCAATTCAAACCGACGTGCGTCGCACGCGCCGACGATGCGATCGAAGAGCTCCGTCTCGCTGCTCAGCAGAACGCTCCGTATTTGCTGCTGATCACCGATTGCATGATGCCCGGTACAGATGGTTTTTCGTTGTCCGAACAAGTGCTTGCCGATGCGGCGGTTCGCGATATCCAGATCATCATGATCTCTTCGGCAGCGCGAAGCGGCGATTCGCAGCGTTGTCGTGACATGGGCATCGCTCGTTACATGACCAAGCCCGTCGTGCAGTCGGATTTGCACGAAGTCATCGTGGATGTGATGAGCCAAGCGGCGCGAAAACACTCCGGCGGCACCCCGGCCCCAGCCAAGCCCCAACCGTCGTCATCGCCGCTGAACCTGCTATTGGCAGAAGACGGAATTGTGAACCAGAAAGTCGCTTCCGGTTTGCTGGAACGTCTAGCGCACCGTGTGACAGTCGTCGAAAATGGCGAGCTCGCCGTACAAGCTTGGCAGGACGGGAATTTCGATGCGATTTTGATGGATTGGCAAATGCCCGTCCTCGACGGCAACGAAGCGACCCGCGAAATACGAAAACTGGAAACTGGCACGGATAAACACATCCCCATCATCGCTATGACCGCCGCCGCAATGAAAGGCGATCGCGAGCGATGCTTGGAAGCGGGGATGGACGACTACCTCAGCAAACCGATCGATCCCAAACATCTAGCGGAGTTGCTTTCGACGATCCAGTCGAACCAACCGATCAGCGACGCGGGCCCCGCACCAGCCACGGAGACGCCCGCCAAAGATGTACCAGCTAAAGATTCACCCGCTGGAAATTCACCACTCGCAACCAACGATCACGACGCCAGCAACCGTTTGGACGATGCGATCGCGTTCCAAATCATTGACGTCGAATTTGCACGCGAGGGCATGGGCGGTTGTGATGACGCGATGCTTGTTCGCTTGGCCAAAATCCTGATGGAAGAAGCGCCGCAACGGATGAATGAAATCCAACAGGGCCTCGCTAGCGACGAGGCGGAATTGGTGGTCCGCGGCGCTCACACGCTCAAAGGCGCTGCCAGCAGTTTCAAAGCCGAAGACGTGGTTCAGTTTGCCGAAGAGATCGAGCGAATGGCAAGGTCCGAAAAACTAGCTCCCGTGACTAGCTTGATCGATCCGTTGCAGGCAGAAGTCAAACTGCTGGAACAAGAACTCCAGCGTTTTATCAACCAACACGGTTGATCCGCTCGCGGCTTGCCGTCCCCAAAAGGCGACCGTGGAAACGCTTTGGCGTGCCGTCCGCATTTCTTCTTTGATCAGCCCCGTCGCATCGACCATTCAGCCCCGTCGCCTCGACCATGACAGTAAACTATTCGGCTCCTACCGAAGTCCATCTACCAATCCCCCTCGACCAAACTCCCGCCGATGAAATCCCTCCCGATGCCAGCACTGCTTGAATCTGCACTCCAGCGCAGCGTTCCCGCCCGCGGACTCCAATGCCTCGCCCTCAGTCTCGCGACCCTGCTGGGCTCCGTTGCGCCAACCGCCCAAGCTCAGGTCGCCCAAGCTCAGAATGAACCCACCCGCGAGATCTCCTACGACTCGGAAGTTCGTTGGTACAAAGGCAACCTGCACACACACTCGCTCTGGTCCGACGGTGATGATTTCCCGGAAATGATTTCGGACTGGTACGCCAAACGCGACTACCACTTCTTGGCTCTCACCGACCACAATCTGCTCAGCGAAGGCGACCGATGGATGCCGCTTAGCAAAATTGTGGCCCGATCCGACGACGGAATCTTGGATCGTTACCGTCAACGATTCGGCAACAGTTGGGTCCAGACACGTGGCGAAGAGGACGATGCCAAAATCGAAGTCCGGCTAAAACCATTGGCGGAATTTCGTTCGCTGATCGAAAAACGCGGCGAATTCATTTTGATTCCCGCCGAAGAAATCAGCGACAAGTTCGAAAAGAAACCGATTCACATCAATGCGACGAACTTGGCGGAGAAGATCGAACCGCAGCACGGAGATTCGGTACGCGACACGATCCAGAACAATCTGCGTGCAATCGTCGAACACCAAAAGAAACACGGCCGCGAAGTCTTGCCGCATATCAACCACCCCAATTTTGGCTACGCGATCACTGCTGAAGACATCGCTGCGATTTCGGCCGAGCGATTCTTTGAAGTCTACAACGGCCACCCCGGTGTCAATCATCTGGGCGACGACAAACACGTCAGCATCGAAACCATGTGGGACCAAATCAACGCGATCCGCCGCGCGGATTTGAACATTCCCCCAATCATGGGTTTGGCGACCGATGATTCGCACGAATACCATGGCAGAAAGGGTTCGCGACCGGGACGCGGCTGGGTGATGGTCCGCAGCCGATACTTGACCCCCGAACACATCATTCAAGCCATGAAACGAGGCGACTTCTACGCGTCCAGCGGAGTCACCCTGTCGGACGTGCAGTTTGACGCTGAAACCAAAACGCTCCGCGTCGAAATCCAAAGCGACGGTGACGCGACGTTCACGACTCAGTTTATCGGTACCACGCAGCATCACGACGACCAAGGGGATACCGAAGCGGATTCCGAATCTGACGGCAGCCATACGCACATTGGTGTCGTGCTAAGCACCGTCCAAGGAACCGCGGCCAGCTACCAACTGACCGGCGACGAACTGTACATCCGAGCGACGATCACCAGTAGCAAACCGCACCACGACCCTTCGTTCGCCGATCAAAAACAACAAGCCTGGACCCAGCCCGTCGGCTGGAAATAGCCGATTCGCACGCGGCCCCAGAGTAACAGACGCAGTATCAGTGCTGCGGCAAAGCGAGCGTTGATGATCGGCCCTATCAGCCGTTGGAACGCTAGCCCGCGATTGCTAAATGAAAACCACGCACCGCATAGTAACCGCGGCCACCGCCAAAACGGCTAGTATCCAAACCTGACACTTCGGGCAGTACCATTTTCGAACGACCAGTTCTTCGGGCGTTTTCGTTAATCTTCGGGCGTTTTCGTTAACATGGCGATCCGTGTCACCGCATAACTCCCGAAAATGTTTCTAGATTCGCACCGGGGCAATCCAGTTGTTTCGCATTCCACGTCATTTGGTTCTGCAAGTCCTGCCTGTAGCCGTGGTTATGATCTTGGCCACGATCCCGCGGCTAATCGATTTTGCGTCTTGGCATTGGCGGGCCAACGAAGAATTTGGCACGTCGCTTACTTGGGCGGCATTTGCGTTGATCAGTGTTTGGCTATGGCTGCAGTGGCCGCGGCGATGGTCGGCGTACACGGTCGCCATCAGTGCTGCCGTCATCTTGTCAATTCGACCTGCTGCGGAAATGCTTGCCAGTGGCTATTGGGGCGGTACCCTACCGAAAGTGTTCCGGGAATTTGCAGGAGTTGTTGCTTGCTCGTCTTGCGTCGCGATCGCAGCCAGAATTGCAATTCGTTGGCGACTGGTGGATTACGGTTCAGAGTCGGTCAACACCGACCTGACCGCTCGATCCAAAGTCAGTGACCTGCTGATCGCCAGCCTTTCCGCAGCCGTCGCATTCGCGGTGTTTCGGCAAGACGTCGTTCGTTTTTACGGTGGCCCCAGATCCGCGATCGACGCGGTCGTCACAGGCGGCGTGACGGCCACGTTGACCATCCTTTCGTTGCGTGTCCTGTCGTATCGTTACTGGGGCGTGGGAGCGTTGTTGTCATTGCCGTTGCTAACGGTCAATGCCATCGTCCTGAGCTTTTCAATCGGATTGCCGCGCATCCTAAGACGCAGCGTCCAGAACGAAAGCTTTTCCGGAGACCAGATCGTCGAAGCCATCGTTTACGATTTAGCTCACGGAGTCGTGATCGCGTCGTGCATCCTGGCGTTTGTCTGGCTACTGCGTGCCACGCGAATCAATTTAAACGTTCGCAACCGGCGGCTTTCTGCTGACGTTTCGCCTTGGGTAAAACGCACGGTGCGGGCTTTCGTCCTGGCGATCGTACTCTGCTGCCAGTTGCCGTATCTATTCGGTTCCTACGGTATCCAAGACGCCAGCGACCGGTTTGCTTACGGAGAATGTGGTTGGCCGTTTCGTTACGAATCCTGGGAACAGGACTACGCCGCCGCGTCCGTCGTGACGCTGAACTGGAACTGGACACCGCTGCTAAGCAATTTATTGATTGGATCTCTGGTCGCTGCGATCATCACATTGGTTTTGCCAAGTTTGCTGACGGCGTGTTTCCAATCCCGAGTGATCGAATCACCTGCACCTGCAGATGCAGATGCAGATGCAGCCAAGTGCAAGACACAATCAACGCGAGCGGTGTGGCAATCGATTCGCTCTCATTTACGACCTCGGCACGGCGTCGCGATCATCACGTTGCTATTGGGCATCGTTGGCTACGGCGTCTTTCATTGCTACGCTCGCTTGAAAGCGGAATCGCTTCTTTGCGACAGGCTTCGCGAATCTTCCGAGCTAGTGATTTCGGGAGCCAATCTGGAGGGGATTTCGACAGAGTCTGCCGAATCGGACAGTGCATTGATCTCGGCAAACGGGTATCGTTTCGCGTCGCTGAGCTGCAACCAAGAGAGAATCAGTCTGCCGCTGTTCGATCGCCAAATGATTGGCATCGTCCGGTACATCATGGGAGACGAATCGGTACCGGAGTTCTACGGTATCGCAAAAATTCGAGTCCGATCGCCCAGCCAGACGTTGCTCAATGACATTTGTCGACTGCCGTGGCTAAGGCAGCTGAACATTGATTCGGCGGCTATCACCGATGAACAAGCACGTGCCTTGGCGGATCGCGGGCGGCTGGGCACGCTACGGAGCAGACGCTCTGAGTTGCCGCAGAAGGGGTTTGGCAGAGTCTTGGCCTTGCCTACTTTGAGAACGCTTAACATCGACGCGAAACTGCCCGCTTCATTCGATGTGTCTCAAATGAATGAGCACGTTGACGCCATGAGTTTCAAACTAGACGGCCACAAGAAGTCGTTTGCGTTTCCGCCGTCATTAACAATGCTGAACGTGGACGCATGCGATCTCAAGCAGCCGTTCCAGCTCAGCGACCTCAGCTGTCTTCTATCCGTTCGAGTGACCAACATCCCCGACGGTGGTGACGTCACCATCTCTGGCTGCCGACAGCTGGAGGCAGTTAAAATCACAGCGTCCCAAGGTCTGGTGATTGCCAAAGTGACTGACACGCCTGATTTGCGATTCATCGATCTTACTGCATGGATGCAATCTGACGGACCAACGCCCGCGTGTGACGTCGACCTGTCACTGCAACAGTGTCACAACAACCTATCAATTGGACTTCTTGGTTGCGGCGTTTCTCGCCTCAAGTTACCTCGCAAACCGCTAGCGATTGACTTGGCAATGACGGAAGTCAACGGATTGCTTCCATCGGAAAAACCAAACGAAAAAAGTGATTGGAACGGGCGGCAGTTGGCTCAGTTTCCGGACGATTGTCTCAACATTCTAATGGTTGACGGAGGCCAAATCGGAAGCGAAGCGTCAGGGCATCTTGCGCGGCAAACGGAATTGGTCGACTTGATCGCCGACTGCTCGATTTCAGCGGACGCGTTTGACGAAGTGACCGGTTGGCAGCTTTCGGGTCTCTCGGCGTCCCATTGGCGGCCGGACGACAAAGCCTTCGCTCATTTCGTGAACGTCTCGCCTCAATTGGTGACGCTTTCGGCCGACGGAGGCCGACTGACTCAAATTGATTTGCGGCCACTGGCTGAACTGCGAAGTCTATACGTCGTTGAACTTGATGAGCTAGAAACGCTGCGCTGCGGGAATGGACCGTTGCGTAACATCGAACTTTCGTCAGACGACGGAGCACGCTTTCCTAACAACAGCGAGCCCTCTTTGAGAATCGACGCGGCGTGTGTTGATCGTCCGATGCTCTCGGGCCTATTTGCGAACCACCTGGCAAAGTCGGTGGACTCGTCGCAGATCGAACTTCGCGAAGTCAACTTGGCCACCCAAGATTGGGACGGTCTAGACTTTGGAGACTGCAGCGAACTGCTGGTGACAAGCCCGACCGTCACGATCGCCAACGTGAAAAGCTGGCGGTTCGGTGGCAAACAAGAAATGGATCAGTTGCCAGCCTTTACTCTCAACAGCGGGATCGCTGTGGACGCTGATTTGCTGACTCATATCGGTCTGCACGCCCCGCCGTATTTCTGGCTGTTGGAACTCAATCAGATCGATCACGCTGTTCAGCCAAGCGACCGCGAGTATCAATACCGCGGCCATGCGACCGACCTTGGCGAGACCTTCGTGTCGCTGCGCGGTCAGCGAATCACCGCCGAAATGGTCAGAACGCTCAACGAACACTTCTCCGTCGCTGAACTGGATTTGACCGGTTGCCAGATCGACACAGACGCCATCGGGGAGCTATTCAGTGCCAGCGGCAAAGGAGTCGTGCGACTCGATGGCGCCGACTACGACGCTGCCCAGCTTGACGCCCTGCTGGCCAAAAGACCGGGCGTCAGCGTGTTTGACAAAGAGGCGTTCAACAAGCATCTGCAGATATTTTCGTATTGATACTGCAGAGCCTGTTTCACCTGCGATTCCCGGTGAGAGTTAAATCCGATACGTTAGCCCCGGCGGTTCACTCACTTAGCGATGTTATTTGACAGGATGAGAATTGATGGCTCACACGATCGTGATCTTTGGAGCGTCGGGCGACCTGACCAGCCGAAAACTTGTTCCCGCTCTCTATAGTCTTTTCAAGAAAAACCGTTTGCCAGAACAGACTCGCATCGTCGGCGTCTCTCGCAGCCAATTTGAACACCAAGAGTGGCGCGACGCCCTGCGTGAATCGGTCGCTCAGTTCGCCAAAGAACTCTTTGACAACGAGACTTGGGAAGTCTTCAGCCAGCAGGTCTTTTATCAAGCCGGTGACATCAAAGATCTCGAAGATTTTAAAGCACTGGGTAATTTCCTGGACGAGATCGAAGAAGGTGGTAGCGAAGGCCGAGTCTATTACTTGTCCACGATGCCACAGCTGTACGATCCCGCGATCCAGCAGCTTGGTGCCGCCGGGCTGGCGGACGACTCCGACGGATTTCGCCGCGTCATCATCGAAAAACCTTTCGGTACCGATTTGGCCAGTGCCCAGGCGCTGAACAAGTCGATTCATGGTGTGTTTCGCGAAGACCAGATTTATCGCATCGATCATTACCTGGGCAAAGAAACCGTGCAAAACATTTTTGCACTTCGGTTCGCCAACAGCATTTTTGAACCGCTGTGGAATCACCACTATGTCGACCATGTCCAGATCACGGTGGCCGAAGAAGTCGTGATTGGACATCGCGCCGGCTATTACGAACGGTCGGGAATTTTGCGCGACATGTTCCAAAATCATCTTTTGCAACTGATGATGATTACGGCGATGGAACCACCTGCTCGCTACGATTCTGCGATGGTGCGCGACGAGAAAGTCAAAGTGCTGCACAGCGTCCGTAAAATGACCGGCGGCGATTTCGCTTCAAACACCATGCGTGGTCAGTACGAAGGCTACTTGCAAGAAAAGGATGTCCCGGCGGGAAGCCAAACGGCGACCTACGCCGCACTGAAACTTTACTGCGACAACTGGCGTTGGAAGAACGTGCCGTTCTATCTGCGCAGTGGCAAAGGCATGTCGTGTCGCACGACGCAAATTGTGATCCAGTTCAAACAAGTGCCGCACATTCTCTTTGGCGAAAAGACTCGCGAACCGCTTGGCAACCGTTTGGTGATCCAAGTCCAACCGGCCGAAGGAATCCAATTGCACTTCGAAACCAAGGTAGCCGATTCAGAAATGAAAACGCGAACCAGCACACTGGACTTCGATTTCAATGCGGCGACCGGCGGCAGCATGCCCGACGCTTACCAAAGACTGCTGTTGGATTCGATGCTCGGCGATGCCAGTTTGTTTGCACGTAGCGACGAAGTTGAATTGGCTTGGGGAATCATCGATCCCATTATGGCGGCTTGGAACAGTCCCGCCGCGCCGACGCTGTACCCTTACCCGACACAGCTTTGGGGCCCCACCGAATCGACCGACTGGATGGCCAAACAAGGCCGCGAGTGGTTCGACGTATGTCCGGTGCTGTCGAAATAACAAACGACAAACTTGTCGGCTTGCCCTCACGGCTGTCCGGCCTGGCGTGACTTCGCCACCTCTGCCGATCACTTAGCCAAGCCTCGCGAACGAAATTTTGGCCAAAGTTTTGGGTTTCGCTAAATGTCGCGTTGGAATTTGCAGACAAACGGGTTGCCTTTCAAAACCATCGCGTTTTCTGGGCGTTGATCCCCGAGGGGATGCCGGTCCGCCCTCTAGAACGCTCTGCAGTTCGGCCTTTTGCACGGGAAATCGTCAAACTTTTGGGCCGCGTCTCAGTTCGACTCAGAGCATTCGTTTACGTGTGTTAATCGAAAAGATTTTCTGTCAAGAGTAAATTCCTTGACTACGCCTATTTTTGACCTAGAGTTAGACGGTCAGGAAAGACGGATGCCCCTTGTGGGGCTCCGATGACATTAGGACCGGCAAGGAGGGTTTGTCGGTGCGTTTGAAATGACTTAGTTGAAAAGAACTTCAATCACCCAAAGCGCACAGCATCTACTCCCTCAATAGACCGAATCGATTGGCCGGTTAGAAAGGACTGGAAAAATGTTAGTATTATCGAGAAAAAAGAACGAGAGCATCGTCATCAACAACGACATCAAAATCGTCGTTGTCGAAATTCGCGGTGACAAAGTCAGGCTGGGCGTCGAAGCTCCTCGCGAAGTGCCAGTGCACCGTCGCGAAGTCTACGATGCGATCCAACGCAGCCTGGAATCAGGCGACGCTCCGGTAGAATCCTGAGCGATTCGTGGTGCCCTTGATCTCCGATTAAGGCTGTGTTCACCACGGTAGCTCAACAAGACGACAAAAGCCCAGCGATTCCGCTCGGGCTTTTCGTTTGCGCACTCGGCCCCTTTGGGCCCGCGATTTGCCGAAGCATTTGCCGCAGACGATCGGCCAATCGGGCGCTGACAAACGACGGATCCGGTGCGACCGCAAAGCCTGGGGGTGCCACGCCTCCGACCGTTCAAGAACGGAAACTCAGCGATCAATTTTATAACTGCGAACGAACCCTTGACGGATGTCACCGGTCCTGAGTAAAGTTCCCGCATCGATCGCTGATCAGGTGCTGCATTTTTTGCAGCACGATTTGATCAAGCAGGGTCGGTCTAACGACCGAACAAAAAACTAGCGATCGACAAAAGCTAAGACGGCCCCTTCGTCTAGCGGTCTAGGACACTGCCCTTTCACGGCGGCGACACGGGTTCGAGTCCCGTAGGGGTCACTTTTAACTTTCGATCAGAGCACGGGAGATTCGTCTTCCGTGCTTTTTTCGTATCTACGCGGTTCGCAGATTGGCGGCGGACGATTCCGTGACGCTTACTTGGCGTGGCTTGGCATCGGAAGAATTCGACTCAGAGTGTTCTCCAGGATTGGAATGCCGACCGGTCGTCTGAATTTTCTCTGTGCAGCGGCGCGTTTTGGGAAACTTAACTTGCCGCTTTTCCGATGCCTGAAGTCCGAAACGCGACGTCGCCAATCTGTAGAGATGTTCGACACGCCTAACGCGTGCGTTCGGTCGAATGGGCTGCGGGTTGTGCTTGTTGGGAAAGCTACGCGGTGGAATTCGTGATCGGCATTGGAAATTCGACTCTGAAAATCGATCCGCCGCTTGGCGAAGGCTCGACCCAGATGCGGCCGTTTAAGTTGTCGACGATTCTTTTGCAGACCGCCAAACCGATGCCGGTTCCTGAGTACTCGGTTTGAGTATGCAGGCGCTTGAAAATCCCAAACACCGTTTGCCGATAACTTTCATCGATGCCGATGCCATTGTCCTCGACGGTAAATTTCCAGCCCGAATCGGTTGCCGCTCCGCTGACATGAATGATCGGTGCACGGTCGCCGCGATACTTGATGGCGTTGCCGATCAGGTTCTGAAAAAGCTGAGCGAACTGACCCGATGTTGCTTGGACGACCGGCAAGTCATCGACCGTGATCTTAGCGCCGGATTCTTCGATCGCTTCGTAGAGGTTGGCGATCGCGGACTGAACAGCTTGATTGGAATCAACATCGGTGGGATGCCGGTCTTCGGAATCGAGTCGCGAATAGGCCAGCAAGTCTTGAATCAGGGTCCGCATTCGGGTGGCGCCGTCGACGATATACGCGATGTATTGACCGCCATCTTTGGAAACCTGGTCACCGCAATCTTCCTGCAACAATTCACAAAACGAGATTACTTTGCGAAGCGGTTCCTGAAGGTCGTGCGATGCGACGTAAGCAAACTGCGCCAGTTCGTCATTGCTCCGCGCCAGCTGCACGTTCGCTTCTTCTAGTTTCGTTTTGGCTCGTTTGCGTTCGGAGATGTCCGATGCGATTCCAAGGTATCCGGAGATCGTTTGATCCTGAGCACGAATGGCGGTCACTGTCAGTAGTACCGGAACCGTGCTGCCGTTCTTGCGAACGTACGTCCACTCTCTTTGTTCCAGTTCGCCGATGGCGGATTTCGCTACGAATACTTCAAAGCCCGGCAGCACTTCGCGCCCCAGTTCCTCGCACAGTTCCTTGGCTCGATTGACTACCTCATCGGGATCATGAAAAACCCCTGGATTCTGCTTGTTCACCAGTTCTTCTTTTGAATAGCCCAGCATCCGCTCAGCCGCATTGTTGAACGTCACAATCACGCCCTCCAAATCGGTCGCAATGATCGCGGCTCCAGCGGCGTCCAAGATCGCCGATTGCATCTGACGGGTCGCTTCCAGTTCGCTTGAAACATCCTTTCGCTCGGTTACATCTGTGTTCGCACCCAGCATTCGAACGGCGTTGCCTGCATCATCACGAAACACGACCGCTTTGCCGCTTAGGAAGCGAATTGTGCCGTCCGGATGAACGACTCGAAATTCGCAATCAAACGCGCTGTTCCCAGCGAGCGCATCTTGGAGCAAATACTCGGACTTGTCGCGATCATCGGGATGCAGATTTTCCAGCCAGGATTCGTGCGAGTCAGGCAATTCGTTAGGATCACGGCCATACAACGCAAACATCTGCGGGTCCCAATGAAGACTCCCCGAGACTGGATCGTAGTCCCAAATTCCGATGTGGTTGACGCGTGCTGCCAGTTCCAATTTTTCCAAGTCAGCGCCCATCACTTCGGCACGTCCTTCGGCACGACGGGTGTCGCGCGCGATCAACAGCAGCAAGCCAATCAGCAGGCTGTCAATGATGATGCCGCAAATCAGAATCGTCGCTGGCTTGGATGAATCGACTCCCTCTCGAAACGCTTCTGTGCTCCAGACATCAAACTCCCAGGTTCGACCATACAGCGGAATTGCGACCTGATTTTTTAGCAGCGGATCGGGGTCATAGTCTTGATCCGTGTCGACGTGTTCGTCGAACAACACGTCCGCCGAATCGGAGATGCGAATGGCCACCGATCGTCGCTGTTTCTGGAGCACGCCCTGCATCAGAGTGCGAAACACAAACGGCGCGTACACCAGACCAGCGAACTGTTTGTCTGGATTACTTGGATTGATGCTTGGTTTGTAGAACGGGACATAGAACAAGAAGCCCGGCGTTTTCATCGAATCTTGCACCAGCACGATCGGAGCCGTGATTTGCTCGGCTCCGGATTCGCGTGCTTTTCTTGCTGCGGCCAGTCGGCTTGATTCATGAGCGATGTCCAATCCGAGCGCTTGCTGATTTCCGTTCAGCGGATTGATTGACGAAATCGGCCACAGTTCGTCGCCATCATGCCGCGGATGAATCGAAAAGTCGGGATGCTGGCGACGCCGCGATTGGACAAATGCCGCTACCTGGTCCTTTGGAAACGATTTGATGATGCCGATTCCGTTGATCCCGGGATATCTCTTTTCGATCTCAATCGAAGTCGCGAATTTTTCCCAAGCAGCGTAGTCCACTTCGCCGTCGTTGGTGTCGATAAACGCGACGCCCGATCGCAGCGCATCTTCGTACTTGGCCATCCGTTCGATCACCAGCGCGATGACTCGATCGGTTTCGCGGTCGAACTGGGCGGCGATCTTTCCCTTCAACTGGTTCCGAGAAAAGTACCAAGCAAAGAGCGTCAGTCCCAAAGACATGAACACCACGGCCCAGTGAAACCACGGCAGAACGCCTCCGTCACGTTTGCTCTCAGCAGGCCTCGCCGATACGGTCGCTTGATCGGAACTCATCGCTGCCCAATGCTTACATGAAGATCGCCTACATGAAATTCGCCTACGTGAATATCGCTTGACCGGCCCGGATCGGCCAGCATGACACCAGACCGCGCGTTTGTCCGGCAAATCATCTTGGCCCGCGACGATTCAGTCCTTTGGTCGACGTCCCGCAAAACGCTGTGTCTTTGGGTGCAATCAACTTGCCAGACCAGCCTTAGTTCCCTATCCGTCATTGCTAAGCGTCTTTCATGGCTGGATACGTTTCGCTCGTCGGGCCCCTTCAATTCAGGCCGATTCAATTCGGCGCGGATCACTACGGCACGAATCATTTGGGAGGGAAGATCAAGACGCGGCGTCGTCTGATTCAGGCGGATTGATCCTGTCGGCCAACAGTCGCTTGAGCATTTTCAAACACAGCGGCTTTTTTTCGGTCAGCACCTTCGTCGAATATTTTGACACTCGGTCCGCGTCTTCGGGGCTAATCGACGTCGAGAGCAGAACAACGATGGGCGGAGTTTCTGGACCATATTCCAATTCTTGAAACGCGTCCAAAAATGCAAAGCCATCCATGCGGGGCATATTGAGGTCGACAAAGATAATGTCGATCAAGTTCATTTTATCGCAGACATACGTGAGCGCTTCTTCGGCATTCTCGAACACGACGACTTGTTCCACCAACGTGGACTTCTCGATCACGCGTTGGTGCAGGAAGTTGTCCATGTCGTCGTCGTCAATCAAGAGCGCGCGATGGATGACGGCGCTGGATGGTTCAGACAACTGTTTCATGATAGCAACCGCCAATCTCTGTCCTTTGAAAGGTTCGCTAACAATGATGACACGCAAATAGACGTCGATACGATTCCAATTCTTGGCAACCGAGCCGCATGACTCAAATCCGTCACCGTTGCCGTTAGCTTTGTCTAATATACAGATCGTAGCGCCTCAGTGGAGATTGTTGCTGAATCGCACGCCTGAGCCGATCGGGGCTGGCAAAGTCGGTTCGCGAATCAGCGTGAGACAGCTTTTTGCGTCCTCCTACCGCCGACAGTTAAACGGAAACGATCACACTCGTGATTCAACCAACATCTCGTTTTTCACAGTTCCCGCGCACTGACTGTGCAATCGCCTAACCGCCCCTGTTGCCAGTTCCCTTCGCCAACGCCAAATCGAATTTACACGCGGCAGTCGTGTGCCTTCGTGAGAGTGTGTATCGGCGGCGCGTATTACACGCAGGCCCGTGCCATGAACCGGGGCAAGCCACTTTTGCAAACTGGGTCAACTGTAAGCGGAACGGCGCAAACCGTGCGGTGCGTCAAAGTCCTGATGGCTTGTGCGATTTGAAAAACTGGTTCGCCAGGGCGCACCCGCGTCCCTCATTGTCAAATCGAGCGGGAATCGCGTAATATCAAGGACGATAAACAGTGGCATCGCCATTCACTTCAGCGATTTGCTTTCACCGGCGAGAATTGGATTTCACAGCATGACTCAGACCGACACAAAGAATCTTCGACGGCTCGTTCGCGACATTCCGGACTACCCCAAGCCGGGCATTTTGTTTCGCGACATCACTCCTATGTTGGTCGACCCCGAGGCGCTTCACCAAGCCACCGATGCGCTGGCGGCTCCGTTTCTGGGCCAAAAAATTGACATCATCGCGGCGGCGGAAGCTCGCGGATTCATCTTCGCCGCTCCACTTGCGATGAAGTTGGGTGCTGGGTTTGTGCCGATCCGAAAACCCGGCAAATTGCCGTTTGATTTCCACTCGTTCGCTTACGAATTGGAGTACGGTACCGACGAATTGCAAATGCACGTCGATGGCGTCAAACCGGGACAACGAGTCGTTATCGTCGACGATTTGCTGGCGACGGGCGGAACCATGGAAGCGTGCTGTCGCTTGTTAGAAAAATGCGACGCAGAGATTGTCGGATGTTCGTTCTTGATCCACTTGGTTCCGCTGGGAGGAGAAGAACGATTGAGTCCGCACAAGGTTCATTCCGTCTTGCAATACGAACAAGACGACGATGAAACAGAATTGAGCATTCAGAACTGATCGCGAAACTAGCGGCTGAGCGATGTTACTTCGGCATCGGCCGTGTTGATTGCCCAGCGAAAGGCGTCTTGGATGCGATCCGATGTGCCTAGTCTGTCACCGAGTCCCGGCATCGCCATGGCGCAAAAGAGGAGCAGGACGAATCCGGCAAACGCAATTTGCGCGGTGCCTTCGCTTGTCTTTTGACTAGGACGAAGTGACGGCCACCAAGACGATTTGAGCTGCGGAGGCTTGGTCAAGTCTTTTGTCAAAGCCAGTCCGATATTGCGGTAGCCTTTCTCTGCGTCCGAGATTCGTCGCACCTGAACTTGCATGGACGTGCCGTCGTAATTCATGCGAAATTGGCTGCCCAAACGAAGGCGTTTGGCGTAGCGTTTTTTGATCAGCAACGAATATCCGTCAATGGACTTTTCCAGTACGGATGCACGCACGGTGCTTCGCCCGATCTTCAGCTTGGCAGCGCTCTGATCGGCGTCGATTGGACAGCGATAGTATTTGCGCGGCTCGCTGTCGGCGTGTTCTTTGACTGTGTACATCTTCGTACCCTCAGGTTTCTGATCAATTCGTCAATGTGCCCCCGCCTCAGGAAAGGCAGCTTCTTGCAGCCTGCCCGACACAGGTAGTGCTGAACTCTACCCGCTAATAAGGGTGAGGGATTAACGACAACCTAATTCGGCAAAGACTATTTAATCCACACGGTTTAACGCAGCATGCTGTGCTCGTTGTAGGGATTGGCAGGGGGGAGATCCAACGACGCACACGGGTGAGCCACGGGAGGGCCAAATGACAGACGAGGGCACGGGCAAGACCAAGTTGCAGGCAACCGCGACTGCGGATAAGGAAAGATAGGTGAACTGTGCGGGTTGATCGCGTTTGTCGGTGTATGAGGCTTGTAAGATGTCGATGTTCGGGAGTGTGTTTCTCCACTTTCGCCATCGAAGCAAATGACCGCGCCGAACCGAACCCCTTCCACACGCTGGCTGCCAACAAAGCGTTGGCCCGGAACGCACTGGCTTGCATTGCCCCTGGCGATTCTTACTGGCGGCATCGTGTCTGCGCAGCCGCCGGCGAAATCCAACCGCGCGATATCGCCTTACGATTCGCCCGCGTTGTTTTACGAGCAGTTTCATGGAGGCGTTCCGCGTTTTCATGTTGCCAAAGCCAATCCGGATTCGGAAAACGATCTGCTTGGCGGCGATGACCTGCTTAGCGGCGGCGACGATTTACTTGGCGGGGAAATGTCTGGCGGGGATGACCTGCTTGGCGATGATCTGCTTGGCGGTGGAGACGATTTACTCGGTGGTGGTAGCGCCGCGGATCCGCTAGCCAACATCGGTCCCGCTAAAAAGGATCCGGCCAAAGACAAAGACCAGAAAGATCCGCACGAAGCACTCTGGACAGAGAACTGCTACCCGTCAGCCGAAGCGTGTCGTAAATGTCACCCCAGCCAGTACGAAGAATGGCGCGGCAGTGCGCACGCTTATTCCCTGGTGTCGCCGATGTTCAGTCGCTTTGAACAAGCGATGCAGGAATACACGCAGGGCACCGTCGGGCATTTTTGCCAACGCTGCCACTCGCCCGTGGGAACTCAGCTAAAAATCCCCCGTGCGGCTAGTCTGCTGGAAGCGCCTCCTGTGGTGCGTGAAGGCGTCACCTGCATTGCTTGCCACCGAGTCAACGAACACTATTGGCGTGGTAGCAATGGTGACCGTCGCATCGAACCGGGCGACATCCATCAACCGGTCCGAGGAAGCAGTGATGGGCAGGGAGTCGCTGAAGCGATTGCCAATGCGGAACGGCTGAAATTGAAGCTTTCGCCCCACGACAAAGGTCTGGGCCAACCGATGCACAACGGGGCTCATTTCTTTGAGCCGCTGACCAACAGCGACGTTTGCGTGTCGTGTCACCAAGTCGCCGTCCACCCGGGTATCGATCTGGAAGTCGTCCACGCTCAGTATCGCAGCGGGCCAGCCGCCAAACGTGGCATCACCTGCCAGCAGTGTCACATGGGTGCCGTCCCAGGCAAACCAAACGGTTACGAAGAGGCCCACATCGCTGAGATCAGCGGCAAGCCGTACGGGGTTCCCAAACGCAAATCCAATCATAATTTTTGGGGACCGAACTACTCGATTGCGCACCCCGGCATTTTCCCGCACAACCCGGACGCCAAACGATACACGCCGCGGCAGTGGTTGGACTTTGACTACCGCGCTGGCTGGGGCAAACCGGAATTCGAACGCAATGTCCCCAAAAGCATGTCGTTTCCCAAACCGTGGGACACCGTGGATGACCGGATCGACGGTCGCAAAATCGTCGACGCGAACCTTGCCAAAGCTCAAGAAAAACGCGTCAGCGCAATCGAGACTTACAAAGCCGGCTTGGACGTTGGCGATCCGATTTTTTACCGCCGACCTTCGGTGGGCCGTGGCATGAAAGTCGGCTTCAAAGTCAGCAACATCAGCGACGGGCACAACATGCCGACCGGATCCTTGGGAGCACAGCCGCAACTGTGGCTAAACGTCGTGCTTATCAATCCGGATGGCAAACGCGTTTGGGAAAGCGGCTACCTGGATCAAAGTGGCGATTTGGCAGACATGAATTCCCGCGAAGTCGCGTTGGGACGAATCGCTCGCGACAAAGACTTGTTCAATTTGCAAACCAAATTCTTGATCAACAATGGTCTCCGCGGCACCGATCGCGAAGTCGCGTTGCCGGTGAACTTCAGTGTTGACCAGCTGGCGTTTTTGCGGCCCGGTGCGGTGCCCGTCAGCGTACTGAATCATCCGCCGCTGATCCGCATGGAGGCTCACTCGATCGCTCCATTGGATCACCGAATTGCCAAGTACAACATTCCTGCAACGGCATTTACCAAAGCAGGGCCGTACCGTTTGAGTGTGCGAATGCGAAACCGGATCGAACCGATCTACTTTATGAGACAAATCAAATCGACCCCGGACATGATTCGTCGGATGAATGAAGGCATCCTGACACTTAGCCCCAGCAGCCACACGTTCTGGGTCAAATAGTCATGAATACAAACCACACTACCAATCGCAAACGCGCCGGGCTCTTTCGATTGATCGCCACCGCTGGCCAACGTCGCACGTTGCTGGCCTGCTTTGCGGTCGCGATCGCAGGAACTTCTGTGCTGGTCGCCGATCAACCGCTTTTGACGGGGCCTCTGGGAACGAACGCTGCGTCGATCAATCCGTTCACAGCGGAGCAAGTCGATCCCAATTTGCCAACCACGGTTGCGCCCAACATGGCGACGCCCAAGACGCCGTTCGAGCCCGCGGCGTTTGATAAATCGATCCGAACGTCGCTAATGCAAATCGGCGACACATCACGTTCGGCTCCGCAAACGCATACGCCGTCGGTTCCCGAAACACAATACGATCGCCAACGATTCGATCAATCCATCAACGTCTCGCTGCAAAGACTGAATGACTTAAGCCAATCGGCCGCAACTCAGTCAGCCGCAACTCTTTCGGCTCCCGAAAACGCGTCTGCAGACACACCGTCCAATCCCGCAGCCGCCACGCCTGGCGTTCAACTTGGTCCCGATGTCTCCCTCGGCGGGACAATGGCGTCGACGTCCTTGCCATCGCAAGATTCGGCCGCCCCAATCGCCGGACTCATTCAGCGTCCCACCGGGTCCGTTAATGCCAGCGCGATGCGGGAAATGCCCATCGACGCAATGCAATCGACTCGATCGTATCTATCCGGAGCACAGCCGTCGGCCAGCGGCGTCCCCAATCTGCTGAACGATGACATTTTGGGTCGTGGCCTTGAAAACGATGGCCCGATCAGCAGTGCTTTTGCAAACACACACGCGCCGTCAGTGCTCGCCGGCGGCTCCCTTGCGACGCAGAGCACTAGCGGAAAACCGAATTCAGCAAACTGCCAACCGGGGCAATACCACCGCGAAGATTTTTCGCCCACGCCTATCGACGCGGCATCGACGTATCACGATGGGCAACGCGAAGCCTGGGTGTACGACGCCAAACGCGACGTGCCGACGCAGCGTCCGTTGATCGAATGGCCGCGCGAATGGTACGGCAGCGGCATTACACCCAAAGGACTGAACTTCTTTGGCGCAAAAAACCTGGTTCGCCCCAAACTGTATCTGTATGGCGACTACCGGACCGGGATCATTTCGGGCCGCAATGCCAAAGGCCGCACGGACAACTGGGCTCACCGCTTGAATCTGGACTTGGACTACCAACTCACCGACACCGAACGCTTTCACACGTTCGTCGGACCGCTTGATAACAACAACCAGTTCACGCGTTTTCAGCTCGTCGATGGCGACGTCCAATTCCGCGAAGAAATCAATTTCACGCCGGTGACAGGTTTCTTCGAAGGCGACCTGGGCGTGATGATGGGCGCGACGCATGGTCGAACGTCGCCGTTCGAGCTGCCCATCACGATGGGATTGATTCCGCTGCTTTTCCAAAATGGAATCTGGATGGAAGACGCTCTGACGGGAGCGGCCTTCGCTTTGCCGGCGCGCCACAGTCAGCTGCTGAACATCTCCAACATGGACTGGACGTTCTTTGCCGGCGTGGACCAACTCAACAGCCCTGCGTTTGACAGCGACAGTGCCGCTCAAGTTTTCGGCACCGCCTTGTTCATCGAAGCGTATGGCGGGTACATCGAAACCGGCTACGCCTACCTGAATGATCGCAACAACGACGCCCGCGACTATCACAACGCCACGGTCAGCTTTACCAAACGCTACTTCGATCGCATCAGCAACAGTGTCCGCGTCATTGTTAACGCTGGCCAAGACGGTGCCAAAGACAACCGCACGGCCGACGGAGCTTTGCTGTTAGTCGAAAACAGTTGGATCACCTCCACCCCGCTCACCGTGGTGCCGTACGCCAACTTCTTTGTCGGTTGGGATCGCCCACAATCGGTGGCCCGCGCTGCGGCGTCAGGCGGCATTCTGCGCAACTCCGGCATCAACTTCGATACCGACGGCGTCAACGGGTTTGCATCGTTGGACGCGACCGGTAGCGACAGTGCTGGCGGTGCCATCGGCGTGGACCTGATCGGCGACGATCTGGACAAGCAACTGGTGATCGAAGCCGCCTACCAAACGCCTCACGGAAGCGGTAACCCGAACCTTCCCGATGATCAGTTTGCGATCGGATCTCGTTTCCAAGTCAACTTGTCCCACGCGACGCTTCTGCGTTTCGATGTGATGCACGGCTGGCGTCGCGGCCTGGTAGACGTCTATGGAACCCGGATGGAGTACCGCTGGAAATTCTAGTTTCAGCGGCACCCACAGCGTCGTCGCGGACAAAGCGACTTCGGTTCGCTATCAATGCATTCGCGGTCTCTAGCCAGTCTCCCAAAAGTCTACCCGCAGGCAAAATCTCGGCCGCCTAATCTTGGCCGCTCAATCTCGAATGCCCAATTGCGATCGCCCCATTTCGACCGCATTGGGGCGGATGCTATCAAGCCGAGGCGGCTTCTCTTTGCTCTGGCTGACGCGGGCAAAGGCCAAATACTGGTTCCAGGCGAGCGCCGGAGAATATCACGCGTGAAAAATCGGCCTTCTTCGGCTGTGAAACCCCGATAGGTGTGGTGCAAAACGCGAGATTTTCGTATTTCTCGCCCATCTATTCTGCCGCGACCACGTTTGCTCGGGTGCTTTGCCACCGCGATTCGAACGTGGCACAGGTTCATTTTTCAGGGAAGCGGTCAATGATGACCCAACGTCTCCAGCCGTGTTTCGTGTTGTTGATAACGCTCGCGATCGGCGTGCTGATTCAGTCTGGCAATCACAGTTCTGCGCAGGGGTATTCGCAGGGACACCCGCAAGGTGTGATCGTTCACGGCGCCACTCAACCGATGACCTATCCGTCTCAGAGCATCCCGACCAACGCAATTTCGACCAACGGCATTCCGATCACGGGGTATCCGACCGGATCGACCGTGATCTATCCACCGGTCAATCATCTAAACGCCAACAACTTGAGTGGTAGTAACTTAACTACCACTCAAACCCTGCCGTCCAACTCCAGCGCCATCCCCGTCCAACCGGGTTACTCGCCGACACGCGTCGCGACGCTTCCCACGCCTACCTTGCAGCAAAGCCCATCCCGTCAAGGCAGCCGATGGAATAACGACTCGCCTAACCGTTCATCCAGCACCGCCACGCCCCAGCGACTCCCCCAGGGCGACCGCTCAGGTGCACGGTCCAATGACAACGCATGGGCCAATACGGTTTCGTCGATCACCGGGACCAACACCTCATCCTCCAACGGCCTCGCAAACGGATCAAGTCCATCACGCGACACACGTGGCAACTCCACGCGACTTGCCAGTTCGCGCACCAGCTATGCCAGCGGCGCCTACCAGGCCACCGCCACCAACAGTGCTCGACTTGGGTCGGGCCGCCAGCAAGAAACGATGTGGCGCACCGACACGGCCGACACCGTGTATCGACGCGAAAACATCCAGTCGACGCGACTAGCCGCCCAGCAGCATCGACGGATGGCCGAAACGGCTGTGCCTGTCGAAGCCGATCGTATGATCGAAAACGCGAACTTGGCTCAGCAGTGGGCTGATCTTGCCGAACGATACCTGACGTTGTCCGACCGCGTGGCGGATGCGCGAGCCAAATTTTCCAGCACGTCGCGTGATTACGAAGACGTTCACGCCAAACTGGAACACTACGGGCTGACGTCCACCGTCGGCATGCTCCTGCGAAACAAGAAGGAACAACTCAATTCTTGGCAAGTCAGCGATTCGCAATCCTTGTTCATCGCCCAGGAACTTGCTCATTCGCGTCAGAGCCAGCTTGAATTGGAACTGAATCGCTACGAAGTATCGGATATCGCCGCCGAACGAAATCGGTTAGTCGACGCGGCGGGATACGACGTTGGTGACACCAAACATCACCTGCTCGTCTCACGCGTCGGAAGTCTCCTGACCGAACGAAGCCAATGGATCGGCGACTTGGAACGCGGCTACGAAGACTACCAGAACAAACTGGGGGAATTGGATTCGGTCACCACCGCATCGACAACCTTGGCGACCGACTACCGCACGCTGATCAACCGACACATCACTTGGATACGCAGCGACGACGCGATCGGTGTCCAAGACATTCGTGATCTCAGGGGCGGTACCGCGGCATTATTCGATTCGGGTCGCAGCGCCGATTTTGGTCCCACGCTTTCCAGCAAACTAAACGCCAACACCGCCGGTGGCATGCTGCTGGTCGCCGGCATCGTCGCGTTGCTGCTGGTGCGATGGCGTGCCAAGGCCTGGTTGCTGGGCATCGGCAAACGAACTCGGATGCGAGAATCTTCGTCCGGAGCATGCAAAGCCGTCGCCAGCATCCTGACGATCGTCGTCGCACTCGCTTTTCCGGCAGTCCTGTACTGCATCGCAAGGTGGTTGGGCACCGGCATCGTGTCGGAATCAACTTTGTTCGCATCCAAAGCATTTTACGCTGCCAGTTTGGTCCTGCTGTTGGTTGAACTCGGCCGTCAAACCCTTCGCAGTCACGGTATCTTGGACAAACATGTCGACGTCCAAATCCCGGGCAACAATCGCGCCGTCAATTTCCTGACGATCCTTGGCTTTGGTTTGGCCGTTGCGGCTTACACCATCACGCTGATGAGCCAAGTCGATCACGGCATGTGGCGTGCATCGGTCGCACGATTCGGATTTATCTTCGCGATGTTGGTCGTCGCCACTTTGGCACACTACGCGCTTCGTCCGACCGGCGGATTGTTGGAACCGTTGATCAAAAAGTTCGGCGGCAGCGTGATCTACCAAGTTCGCTGGGTGCTGTACTTGGCCGGCATCGCGTTTCCGCTGGCAATGATCGGACTGTCCATCGCCGGCTATGGTTTTACAGCCAATGAACTGACTCGCCGTGCCATCATCACCCTAATCGCCGTTTTGATGGCCGCCACACTCTGGTCGGGACTGAAGATTCTGGCCGCGGGCGCCTGGAATCGCTTGACCGGCGTCGTCACACCCAAGGTCGAACGTGACGAATACGGCGTCATCGAAACATCCGGCGGACACGTCAGCGGCACGCTGGCCGAACACTCGTTGGAACTCAAACACCATCTCGCTTTCCTTTGCCAATGCGGATTGGTTCTCGGCGCAGTCGTCTGCCTCGGTTGGCTTTGGGTCGACGTGTTCCCCAACGTCCAAATGGGCAACCCGGTTGTCTGGACGGTCGAAGATTCCGTGACACGAGCATCGGTCGACGCCAACGGACAGTCCTTTACCGAAACCGTTCAAGAAACCAAATCGGTCACCGCGCTACACGTACTGCTGTCCGCCGCGACTTTCTGGGTCGCATTCCAGTTGGCAAAACTACTGCCCGCTCTCTTTGACGCATTGGTTCTCCAGCGGGTTTCGTTTGACGAAGGCATGGAACATTTTTCGCTGGTGCTGGGACGCGGGCTGCTGTTTGGAATCGGCTGTCTGATCGCCTGCAAATTGCTGGGTGTGCGCTGGCAAGTGATTCAGTGGTTGGCGGTGGGCTTAACGATCGGTCTGGGCTTCGGTTTACAAGACATGGTGCGGAATCTCTTTGGTGGCCTGATCGTGTTGTTTGAAAAACCCGCGCGTCTGGGCGATTTGATTTCGGTGGGCAACGTGACCGGACGCGTGTCGGCACAGAAGCTGCGAACAACCGTGCTGTCGGACGATGAAGGACGCGAAGTCATTGTACCGAACAAGAATTTTGTCAGCGAAGACGTCACCAACTGGATGGGTGCAGGCCGTTTGCAAGTCATCCCGATTGAGGTTGCGGTGACACGCGATGAGCGGCCGGCGGACCTATGTCGGTCACTGCAAGAATTGGCGATCGAACAGGAACACGTGTTGATCTCGCCCGCGCCCCAAGCCACCCTAGTTTGCGTTGGAAAACGATCACAGCGGATCGAAGTCCGAGCGTGGGTCGAAGAAGATCGCGACGCCGATCGACTTCGCGAACACCTACTTCAAGTCACCACGACGTTCTTGAAAGACAAAAACTGGTGGGTAAAGAATCAGCCCACTCAACGACGCACTCCTGATCCAAGGGGCACGCGTTCAAGTGACCTAACGGGCGATCTAACCGGTGACATGTCCGACGAAGCTTTCGATGCTTTGTCCGACGACGTCTTTGGCGAATCACGTCCACGACGCCGCCGCAAGCGATCGGCTTAGTTCACAACCGCGACCATCCCCGCAGTGCTGGATCGTCATTTTATCCAGCGAGTGCCTTGGCGTTTGTCCTGAGGCCGCCAACGCTGCATTTAGGTACTTGGCGAACGCTTGCTTTACGCTATCTTTCTGCAGATTGTGTCTCTGCGCCTTGTTCTCTCAGGCTTGCCCTGCCGTGGCTGCCACCAAAACTCTTGCTCCCCTCCGCGTTCGCTCTCGGCTTGGCAAATATCGCCTGGATCGCCGGATTGGCGAAGGAGGTTTTGCGACCGTTTTCGCTGCGACCGATACACTGCTGGGAATCAAAGTCGCACTGAAGATCCCGCACGCCGACGCAGTGACGCCTGCGTTGATCGCGGAATTTCGACGTGAAGCTCGGCTGACGATGCAGCTGGATCACCCCAACATCCTGCCGATTCGTGACGCCAGCATTATCGACGGCTACTTTGCGATCGTCAGTCCGCTGGCCAAAGAAACGCTGGACGATCGAATCAAGAGACGGATCAAATTCGAAACGGCGTTTGATATTTTGACGCAGCTCTTTGCGGCCGCCGCTTATGCACACGATTCGAACGTGATCCACTGCGACATCAAACCCGAAAACGTCTTGTTGTTTGACGACAACCGTGTTCGGCTAGGTGACTTCGGGATCGCCAAAGCCGCGATGGCGACGGTCAGTGGCGCGGGCACAGGCACCGTCGGGTTCATGTCGCCCGATCAAGCGATGGGGCGTCCGTCTAAACGTTCGGATGTGTTTTCGATGGGGTTGATTGCCTACCGAATGTTTGCAGGCGTTTGGCCCGAGTATCCGTTCGAGTGGCCGATGGCTGGCGTGGCCCCGCTGCGACGACGCGCCCATCCCGACCTAATCGCTCTGATCCGCAAATCCATCGCATTCGCACCGCGTCACAGGTATCGCGATGCGCCCCAGATGCTGAAAGATTGGGAAAAGACGCGTCTGAAAGCCATTCGATTTTCCAGACGCCGGTAAGGACAGGCCTATAATCGATTGGTTATTGCCATTTTTGCTTTCTCGCTCTCGCTCGGGCTCAGTCACATGGCTGTCGCATCCTCCACTTCATCGCAGCGTCTTTACCACGAATCCGACATGGCTTCGCCCGAGCTCTTGTCGTTGACCGATGCCAAAGTCGCGGTGCTATGCCGGCGCTGTCCTGGCAAGGAAGAACCCAATGATGATAGCGCCGCGGTCGTGCAGACGGTTTCCGGAGCCATCGTGTTGGTGGTGGCGGATGGCGTCGGAGGCAGCCCGCTGGGTTACAAAGCTTCCGCGATCGCGACCGAGTGTGTGATCGAGAACGTTGCCAAATCCGCCGCAGGCGATGACCTGCGACCTGCCATCCTGGACGGCATCGAACGCGCAAACGTAGAAATCCTGGACTTGGGTGTCGGTGCAGCAACGACATTGTCCGTGGTCGAAATCAACGGCGACTCCGCGCGAGCCTATCAAGTCGGCGATTCGATGGCGATGTTCCTGGGTGGACGTGGCGCGGTCAAATGGAGATCGACGCCGCATTCTCCTGTAGGCTACGCGGTCGAATCGGGCATGATGGACGAAACCGAAGCGATGTACCACGAAGAGCGCCACTACGTTTCCAACTTGGTCGGAACGCGTTCCATGCACATCGAAATCGGGCCGCCCAAATCGCTCGCCCCACGCGACACAGTGATCGTCGGCAGCGACGGATTGTTTGACAATTTGCACTTGGACGAAATCGTTGCGATGGGCCGCAGCGGATCTCTGCTGGATCGAATGAACCAACTGTCCGACAAAGCGGCCGTCCGAATGAACAACGTCGAAGCCGACCAGCCGGGCAAACCCGATGACCTGACCGTCATCATGCTGACTCGCTAAGCTGCCATGCTGAGCTAAGCTGCCGTGCTAAATTGCCGTCATTTGAATGACCACAAATTGACGCATCCATGACCTCAGCGCCCTGGCTGAAATGCCATTCCCCGCACCGCGACCCCCACCCAGCATGACGCTTCCCACCGACGCCCCCTCCATCGTCTCGCAGGTCCAGGCGATCGTTCGCAAACGAATGGCCGGGCAACAAGCAGGTCACGGGTTCGATCATGTGGCTCGCGTTCTCCAGTCCGCTCGCGAGATCTGTCAGTCCACCGAAGCCAACATCTTTGTCGTCGAACTGGCCGCCCTGCTGCACGACGTAGGGGACGCAAAATTTCACGACGGCGTCGAACGCAGTGCGCAGTTTTCCCGCGAGATCCTTGCTGAATTCGATATCGATGCGGCGACGGTCGAACAAATTGCGTTCATCGTCGACAACATCTCGTTTCGCAAAGGTGTCGACGCCAGCGAACTTTGTCTGGAAGGAAAAATCGTGCAAGATGCCGATCGTTTGGACGCCTTGGGCGCGATCGGGATCGTGCGAACGATCGAGTACGGAGCTGCCGTCGGGCAACCGTTTTATCTTCGCGATCCCGGCGACGCCAAAACTGGCATCGGTCACTTCGACGACAAACTGTTCAAACTAAAAGGCCTCCTGAACACGGACGCTGCGATCGCAATGGCCGATCAACGCGAAACATTTATGCGGCAGTTCGTTGCCCAATTCCTTGAAGAACAGGGCGTTCCTAAAACCAGCTCCCCGAATTAGCTCGTCCCGCCGCTGCAGATCAACGATTCCGTCGGTCAGCTGGCAGTGACAACAGATCGCAGTGGGGAACGGTCAAAACAAGTTCGTCTGCATCAATCTGATCCATGCGATTGCTAATCCAACGATCAATCCCAATCGCCGGGGACATGCCGCGGACTCTGCGTCCAATCGACTTCACCAGGAAACGCTGCAAGTCGGCATCGGCGGCTGTCAATCGCCAGCTGCTATCCGCAATTGTGATTTCGTTACCTTGCCCTCGAAGTCGATCGGCCAAATACGGGGCCGCTCCGACACCAATCGACGGACCAAATCCGTGGTCGCTTGTCTGATGAATAGCCAATTGATCGCCAATCGTCGCATCAAGCGGATCCGTGGGCAAAAACTGAAGCGGACCACTCGCGGTCATCGCCGCCAGAAACGGCTTTGACGCCAATCGCGTCGCCAGGCGATCCAACCAAGAAACCGACGTCATGTCCAAGAATGCCGACGTGGTCACGGCGATCGCCGAGTCAATCGGCACCGCACGGAGCTGATCGGCCAAATTGAGTTCGATGAATTCGCAGTTTGCGTGCGCCGATTGTTCTCGGGCCAGATCAATGACTCTGGAATCGTTGTCAAATCCAACCCAACTGGTGTCAACTTTTTGCAGCGGCTGCAGGAACCGCAAATTGGTTCCCGTACCGCAAGCTAAATCAATGACGGCGCCATCGCTGCGCAGCTGCTCTTGCCAATACGTAACCCACTGCTCCGCCAATGCGACGCTTCGTGACCGAGCGTCGTATTGTGCACGAAGCGACAGCCAATCGCTTGGCTCGCGGCCGCTAGGTTGGGATTCCGTCGACACTAATAGCCTGAATCGTTCGACGCGGTGATTTCGATCGCGGGCAGGCCCAATCGCTTACGAGCTTCGCCCATCATTTCCGATGTGCGGCTGGCACCGCAGCGCGTCACGCCCAACGCTTTGACCGCCAGCAGTGCATCCAGATCGCGCACTCCGCCTGCCGCTTTGACTTGCACCTGATCGCCCGCGTGCTTGCGCATCAGCTTCAAATCTTCGTGCGTGGCTCCGCCGGTCCCGTACCCCGTCGACGTCTTGACCCAGTCCGCGTTGACTTCCGTGCAGATCTCGCACAGCCGGATTTTTTGCTCGTCGTTTAGATAGCAGTTTTCAAAAATCACTTTCACCTTCTGGCCCGCCGCATGAGCGACTTCGACCACCGCTGCGAGGTCTTGTTTGACGTAGTCCCAATCGCCCGAAAGCACTTGCGAAATATTGACCACCATGTCCAATTCTTCGCAGCCATCAGCGATCGCCCGTTCGGCTTCGGCACGTTTGATTTCGGTCGTGTGACCGCCATGCGGAAACCCGATCGTGGTCGAAGCACGGACGTCGGTGCCCTTTAGCATTTCGGCACAGCGTTTCAGGTGATAGGGCAGAATGCAAACGCTGGCGACGTCAAACGCTTTGGCAAGTTCGACGCCCGCTTCCAAATCCGACACGTTCAGCGTCGGGTTCAAGAGCGAATGGTCGATCATTTTAGAAACATCGCGATAAGTAAAATCAGACACGGATAGCCTTCGGTTGGAGCTTGATTGAGTTATTTATATGGTCGCCGATTCAGATTACTCCGACACGTCGATCCATTTTCGCTGACGATGACTTTCTAAGATCGCTTCACACAGCAAAACTTCGCGGTGCCCGTCTTGGAACGTCGGAAATGGTCGCGGAGCACCAAAATCGCCCGCCGCGATGTAGCCGTAAAACGATCGGAACAGTTGCTTGAACGTGTCGGGAAACCCTTCAGCATGCCCGCCCGGATAGCTGGCAATCGACGCTGCCGAACCCGTCATCAGTGCGGGATCGCGGATCAACGTTTCGTTGGCACGATCACGATGCCCGATCCAAAGCGAATTGGGTTGTTCAGTGTTCATCGCGATCGTTTGCTTTGATCCGGCGATTTCAAACCGCAAGCAGTTCTTTCGGCCCGCGGTTGTCTGGGAAACATGAAGCGATCCGCGAGCGCCATCGGAAAACTGCAACAAGATGCTGCCGGCGTCTTCTGTCGCGATCGCAACGTCTTGCGTGTCACCTTGATCGCCACCTGAAAACGTCGTGGTCTCACCGACCGGTTTCTTGCGAACCGGATACACGGTCTGCAGATCCGCGCAAACGGAGACCACTTTTTGCCCGGTGATGAACTGCACCAGATCCAGCCAGTGAGTCCCGATGTCGGCGACCGCGCGAAGCTCTCCGCCGTCTTTGGCCATCACTCGCCAATTGAAATCCGTCTCCTTGAGCAACCAGTCTTGCACGTACGATCCTGTAACGTGCAACGTCGTGCCAAAGTCTTTGCTCGCGACGCGATCGGCGGCTTCGTGACAAAGCGGGTAAAACCGAATGTTGTATGCAACTCCGGCAACACAGCTGGACGCTTCGCTTAGTTGGACCAATTCGCTGGTTTCGCGCGAATTCATCGCCAGCGGTTTTTCGCACAAAACATGTTTGCCGGATCGCAGGACCGCTGCAGCTTGTTCAAAGTGATAGCGGTTGGGCGATGTCAGATGCACCGCATCGACGGCGCCGTCGGCCAGCACGTCGTCAAGCGATCCATATCCGGTCGCAACCCCAAGTGCGTCAGCCGAACGCTGGGACTTTTCTTTCGACGACCCCAGAATCCCGGCCACATGGATTCCCGCGCGACGCAGGGCTTCGACGTGCACCGGCCCGATGAAACCGGTACCGACGACGACGGCGGTAAGTGTTCTATGCTGTGTCATCGTGTTGATTCTGTCATCGTGTGGGTGTTCTTGCGATCCAAAGTCTTTCCGCTTGCGTCTAGCGGTTGTCCACGATGATGTCCGCCAGCGCATCGGCCAATGGGTCATCGTTTTCACCGCAAAACCCCCAGTGCTCACGACGCCGCCAGCCTTCGGCATACTCAAACTTGCCACTCATACGGCCCATCTCCAAGCTGATGTTCCGCAACGTTTGCAGATAGCTATCCTGCCCCTGGCTCTCATCCAGCCACTGTTTTTGGCTCGCGTGACACGCCAGGGCTTCGACTTTTTGTTCGACGACGTCCGTATCATCGACAAAGAAGTGCGGCACGACAGTTTCGCCCAGCGGCGTTTTGTTGCCGACCGGTTGGCAGTGGTACACGGTGACCGGATCGGCATACGTTTCCACCGGCGGATCGCTGGGCAAATTTGGCATGCCATGAGCAAACGCAGCACTGACCGCCAACCGGCAGCAGATTTCGTGGTCTTCCATGTAATCGATCGGCGGATGAGTCAGCAGAATCGTCGGCTTGGCCATTCGCACGATCGCAGCGACTTTCTTCAGGTTCTGCGTCGTGTAGGAAGCTTCCATGTCGGGATAAATCGGCGGATAGTGCGTCGCCCCCAAAACCTTGCAAGCCTCGCGGGCCTCTTCTAATCGGGTCGCAGCACACTCGGCCGGGTCCATCGTGGTCGACCCACGCGACCCGTCGCACAAACAGACATAGTGCAAATCCCAGCCGCGCTTGCCTAACTGCAGCAGCGCTCCGGCCATAAAAAATTCGATGTCATCCGGGTGAGCACAGATCGCGAGAACCGACGGCATGGAAAGACGTTCTTCAAAAGAGGAATCGAGCGTGGGAGTTGGGCCCGAAGTTTACCAAATCAGCCGTCTACCGGGAGTCGAAGCCCGCGTGATATTCTGACGTGACCAAACCGTCTTTGATTCTGCCGACCTTCTTCTGCCAATTCGCTGATCGCCACCATGCACCTTCCCGCTATTTTGCAAGAACGCCTTTCCGACGCCCTGTCCGGATTGACCGATTCGCCTGAACAATATGCGTCGATGATTCGCGGCACCACTGATCCCGCCTTTGGTGATTATCAAGTCAACTGCGCGATGCCGCTGGCCAAACAGATCGATGGCAAAAACCCCCGTGAAATCGCCGGCGAGATTGTCGACAACCTCAAGGTCGACGATCTGTGCCAATCCAGTGACATCGCGGGCCCCGGGTTTATCAACTTAAAAATTGACGATCAGTTCCTTGCTGACTCGTTGGCCAAGTTGCTCGGCGATGAACGTTGCCTGGTCCAACCGGTCAACGCCCCCAAAAACATCGTGGTTGATTTTTCGTCGCCCAATGTTGCCAAACCAATGCACGTCGGCCACATCCGCAGCACGGTGATCGGCGACTCACTGGCTCGGATTCTTGGCTTCCTGGGCCACAACGTCACGACCGACAATCACCTAGGCGACTGGGGCACTCAGTTTGGCATGATCATCTACGGGTACAAGCATTTTGGCGATCCGGACGTGGTCAAGAAGAACCCGGTGCCCGAATTGGCGTTGCTGTATCGCAAAGTGAATCAGCTGATCGACTACCGCAAAGCCGTCGCGTCGGTCGAACCAAGCAAGCAGGCGATCGCCGAAACGGAAATCCTGGTCAAGCAAACCGAGGCCGAATTGGCAGCGACGGAAAAACCGAACAAGAAAAAACGCAAAGCCCTGGCGAATCTGAAACGCCGATTGTCATCCAGCCAAGACAACTTGGCGGCAGCGCAAGCGAAAATCGCAGCGGTGCTGGCGGATCCCGAAACCGCCAAAACGGCCGACCAGCATGCCACGATCGACAAAGATGTCTTGGCCGAAACGGTCAAACTGCACGAAGGCGACGAAGAGAACCTGACGCTGTGGAAAGAATTCCTGCCGTTCTGCAAAGACGAAATCAATCGCATCTACGATCGATTGCACGTGTCGTTTGATCACACGTTGGGCGAGAGTTTTTATCATTCGATGTTGGCCGACGTGGTCGACGAATTGGTCGACAAAGGATTGGCAAAGAAAAGCGACGGAGCCGTTTGCGTGTTCTTGGATGGCTACGACGCTCCGATGATCATTCGCAAACAAGACGGTGCGTTTTTGTACGCGACCACGGACTTGGCCACGCTGAAGTACCGCGAGGACACATTTAATCCTGACGAAGTCCTGTATGTCGTCGATTCACGCCAGGGCGAACATTTCCAAAAACTGTTTCAAGTCGCCAAACTGATCGGCCACGACAAAGTCCATTTGGAACACGTCAATTTCGGAACCGTCCTGGACGAAAACGGTCGCCCGATGAAAACACGAAGCGGCACGCTAATCGGGCTGGAAGGCTTGTTGGACGATGCCGTCGCAGGGGCTCGCAGCGTCGTTTGCGATCCCGAACGATTGGCCAAGATGGATCCGCCGATGGATCAAGACGAACAGAACGCCATCGCCGAAGCCGTCGGGATCGGAGCGATCAAGTACGCTGATTTGGCACACCACCGGACCAGCGACTACCGCTTTAGTTTGACCAAAATGGTTTCGCTTGATGGCAACACGTCGGCGTACATTCAGTATTCCGTCGCACGCACGCAGAGCATTCTTCAAAAAGTCGGCACGGATCAGTCGGCCATCATCGATCGCGTGGCCCAGCATTCGATCCAGTTCACCGATCCCGCCGAACGGACTTTGGCGTTGATGTTGCTCAAGTTTGAAGAAGCCTTGGTCAACGTCCACAACGACTACGCCCCCAATCAATTGGTCGACTATTTGTTTGACACGGCCAAGGCCTACGCAAGTTTCAACGAACAGTGCCATGTGATGAACGCCGAAACTGACGCGATCCAGACGACTCGGTTGGCACTGGTCGCGTCGACTGGCAACGTGCTGAAAAAAGGCCTTTCGCTGCTGGGCATCGCTTCGGTCCCACGCATGTAGTTTTCACGTAGGCGGGTCCCACGCGTCGGGCAGGTTGGTTCCGCGTGTGACGTAGGTAAATTTTTGTCGCCACGCTGGGTTATCACTGCTACGCGGGGTTATCACTGCCACGCTAGTTTTTGACTGCCACACTGGAGTTTTCATAACCACGCTGGGATCGACTGCACGTCTGGCAGAGACGGTTTGCCTTGGCCATCGACTCAGCCCCGGTCCGGTCAGGTGCGATCCGGTCCGGTCCGGTCGCAGGGATTGTTCGGATCGCATCGATCGACGCCGACCGGCAACCGCCTACCGACGGAAAACCGAGGCAGGTTCTGATATTCCGAGGGGCTCCCCAACCGCCGTTGAGTGTAGAATGGCGGTTGGAAGTCGCAATGGGAAAATTGCCCACGGCCCTTTCTCTCCTCATCCCACCACTACGCAATCAGGCCTCCCCTGGGCCGCTTATTGAATCAATGGACGGTCCAACAACACCTGAAGAATTCGTTGCGCGCATCTCGGAATTGGGATTAGCCACGCGCCGCGAAGTGGCTCGAGCATCCAAAGATTTGGGTGTCGGCGAACGAACGCTCAAAGACGCCGTCGCAGTCATGCAGCGTCACGGTTTGGTCACGACGCTGCAGTCGGACAAAATTCTCAAGGGCGACAAAACCGGTTACTTTTACGGTGACTACAAAGTCCTGTATCTGATCGGGCAAGGTACGTTTGCCCGCGTGTATCGCGCCCAGCTTGGCGACGAAGTCTTCGCGGTCAAAGTCCTGCGCAAACGTTTTCGCGACGAAGCCAAAGAACTGGAGCAGTTTCTGCGCGAAGGCCGCATGGGACTGAAACTTCGACACCCCAACATCGTCAGTATCATCGACGTCGTGCCTGATGTCCGCACACCGTTCTTGGTGATGGAATTTGTCGAAGGCCAGACGCTTCGTTCGCTCGTAAAAGTTCGCGGCAAACTGCCTGCGCTGCTGGCGTTGCAACTGATGTCGGATATTGCCTCGGGCTTGGCTCATGCGCAAAGTCTGGGGATCTCGCACCGTGACTTGAAACTGTCCAACGTTCTGATTTCGTCCGACGGTCGCTGCAAACTTGTTGACTTTGGACTGGCCGCTTTGGCGGACCGCAAAGACCCCGAACAGATGGCCGATTGCCCCAACGCTCGCGCAATCGACTATGCCGCTTTGGAACGCGGCACCGGTGTTCGCAAAGACGATCCGCGAAGCGACGTGTACTTTGCCGGCAACATGCTTTACCACATGATCGCAGGAGTCCCGGCGCTGACCGAAACTCGCGACCGCTTGCAGCGATTAGGCGTCAATCGTTTTCACGAAGTCCGTCCGTTGCACGAATTGGTGCCCGATGTCCCCGGCGTTGCCAACGGTGTCGTGCAACGAGCAATGGAAGTGAATCCCGACAAGCGATTGCAAAGCGCAGCCGCATTGAACGCGGAATGCAAAAAAGCCATCGAACACCTACAACGCTATGGGCCCGAGGGAAAACCCAAGGGCGATGACGAACAGGGCCAAACTGAAGAAGACGAGCTCCCAACCATCGAAGGCGAAGGCTATGTCGTGATGTTGGTTGAATCAAAAGCCAAGTTGCAAAACGCGATTCGCGAACGCCTGAAATCGCGTGGCTATCGCGTTCTAGTGATCCAAGATCCCAACCGTGCGTTGAATCGTTTTGCCGAAGGAGAAGATCGTCCCGCTGACTGCGTGATCTTTGGCGCCTCGGAACTGGGATCGCTGGCGCTCGAAGCGTACAACAAGTTCGCGTCCGATGAACACACTTGCGAAATCCCCGCCATTTTGCTGGTCGATCGCAAGCAAAGCAAAATCATCGCCGAAGCACGCCGTGGCGGAAAACGGCTGATGCTAGGTCTACCGCTGAAAGTCCGCGAACTGCGCGGAGCGTTGATGAAATTGCTAGCCGACGTCGAACGACGCGAAATCGGCACTTACTAACACGCCGAAACGATCGTCGGGCCGGCGTCCTTCGTCTGCCTGCACGCCATCGGCGCCGCAGCGTATTTCGCCCCGCGGTCGCCCATCGCGCCACCGCTCGCTGGCATTATCCAGTATCTTGCAGCGTTCATCTGGCAGCTTTGTCGGGCGACCGAATGCCCGCGACCGAATGCCCGCGTCAGAACCCCCGATGAAAAGCCCGTCGCTTCTGCGATGCTGCTGTTTCCAGATTCCTCCCCTTCAGATTCTTTCCCCTTCTAGATCAATGTCCAACAAAATCTCCATCAGCCTCGTCTGCTGCCAAGACACACCTGCACAACACTCGCAGATCGTGACCATCGAAGCCAACACTTCGGTGCTTTCGGATCAGCTGATTTCCGAAGCACAGCAAAACCTTGATGCCAACGAATCCAAAGGCCTGCACTTGGCTGCCGAACACGAAACCCACGGACCGGTTTCTTATGTGCAACAAGTCAACGAAGGCGGATTCTTTGTCTACGTCGGCGATCCCGCCGCGCTGACGGAACACTGGTTTGGGCCGGGTTCTTACGTCGCATTCGTCGATTCCCAAGGCACAGGCCATGCTTCCAAAGTCGGTCCCGAGGGGTGCAAACGAACATTTCGCATGTTGAAAGGACATCTGAAACCAACCGCTTAATCGAATGGACTGGAACTGGCACATGAATACGATCCGCTACGCAGCTGTCTCCATCGCCCTTTCGTGGTTGTGCGGGTCGCCATTGTCCACGGCCAACGAGAACGCAACGGACGAATTATGGAACCATCTGCGGTCCGCGGATCAATTGGTCGACGTTCGCGACGCGTCGGTCAAGTTTGCGGATGCGGCAGAAACGCGAACCCTGCGTTTCCAAGTGACTCAAGCACCTACGTTACAAAAGACCGCCTGGGTGGCCGTCCCCGCGCCCGCAGCAGGCTGGCAACTTGGCCAAACGAAATCCGTTTGCGTGACGGCCAAAAACACCGGCCAGTCCAAAACGAGTGTCACCCTGTGGGTTGTCGGCACCAGCGGTTGGTCGGCGGTGGGAGACGCGGCTGAACTTGCGGCCGGACAAAGTCAGACTCTCTGCTGCGACTTGCGAGACTCCTTCAAAGACGGCACACCCCGAATCGACCCGAACCAGATTCGGCAAATTCGGTTCATGGTGCAAAACGTCAATACAACATCGCTGGAATTCCGCAAACTGATTACCCAAGGATCTGCCGATGCTTTCAAGCCATCTGCAGGCCGACTGAGCGTCCCCAAACTGACGAACGGTAACCCCGCCCCCGGCCGACGCGTTCGCTATCCGCTGGCCGGTGCTGAATCGGACGATCTGTACTGCGTCGTCTACCTGCCGACAGACTGGACCCCCGGTGCGTCTTTCCCCGTGATCGCGGAATTTCCCGGCAACTTTTATTGCCACGCCGGCAGGTGTTGGTCGCCCGGACGCCCAGAGCAGTGCGTGATTGGATACGGGGCAACCAAGGGTCAAGGCGCGATCTGGATCAGCCTGCCCTTCGTGGATCGCGAAACCAACAGCGTCGCCGAATCAGGATTTGGATCTGACGCTGGCGACGACACGGTCGATTATGCCAACCGAGCCTTGGACGAAATCTGCAGTCGATGGGGCGGCGATCCAGACAACGTCGTGTTAAGCGGGTTTTCGCGAGGAGCAATTGCCTGCGGCTACATCGGACTGCGAAACAAAACCATGGCGCAACGCTGGAAAGGCTTCATTACCTGCCAACACTACGACGGATCCAACTGGCGACAATCCAACCTTCCCGACGCGGTAGTTCGCGCACCCCGGTTTGCCGGCCAAGCGATCTTTCAGTTGGACAACTCCCAGGCCAAGTACCAGGCGGTCGTCGATGCAACCGATCCCGCCGTCGTTTGGACATGGGCTCAGTCCGGTTTGGGAGACCACGACACGGCCATGTTTTTGGATGACCGACCGTGCATGAAACAGCTGCGAAAGTGGTTCGACGATCTGGTGGGCAGCTAATTTCTGCCAATCCAATTTTGTACCCGTTCCTCGATTGGCCAGATCAGCCCCGCGCAGTCGCTCAGTCTGCGATCCGGTCTCCGTCGCTGTCTGTGATCCGAGCAAGTGGATCCGACAGGACGGCTTCCCAGGCGATCTTACGAAACGCTTTGTCCAGTTCGACACTGGGATAGCTATCGTCGGTCAAGCCAAAAATGTTCTTGTCGATCAACTCGGGCGAACGCCGATAGAGCGCCGCATAAAAAACGTAACCCTCCAACGCCTCGATACCGCGGCCCAGATGCCCTAGTTGATCGCGCCAAAGCGAGCGTTCTTTGCCCCCGACTGCTTTGTGGATTCCTTGAACACCCGGCAGTTTGCCTTGGTGATAATACTCCACGGCCAGTACCATGGCTTGCGAAGTCGGCAGGACGTAGACGCGATCTTCGTAGCTGCGGTTCAGCTGGGTGAAGCTTTCCAAAAACATCGCTCGTTTTTCTTTTGCCAACCGCTGGACAAGTTCAACGGTAAGCTCCGATTCCGACGTGGGCCGCCTGGGAAGCTGCCCCAACTGGGGCCAAGCGTCAGACAAGTAGAACACCATATCGGGATTGTATTTCAAACAGAAATCGGTCCAGCACGAATAGTATTCCGCGCGATCATTGTAGTACGGCCCCCACATCATAGCGTCCCACTGCGCGTTGGCGATTGTCGCTAGCAGCAGTGGTTTGGGTTTGCGATTGAACTGAAAGATTCCGTTTTCCTGTTCCCATTTGTATCGCGCGCTGCCGGTCATGCCGCCACCAACGTGCGTGACCGGCCGCGGCTGATCGTAACCGGCAGCGGCCACGATTTTTGGCAATGTGCCGTACCCTGGCGACATAAAACTGTGCCCTGTGCCGACAATGCGCAAGGAACCGTCCGTCGGCTTGTCATACGACTTTAGCGGTTTGGCGCCCTTGGTTTTCGCATAGATCGCCGCGATTGCTTGGGGACTCTGGTAACAGACGGCGTGCTCCGGAAAACGACTCTCATCCCAGCCCGGATCAACCGCAAAAGTCCGCGGAGCACCTTGCTGTGCCTTGGCCCGGCCCGCCTTGTTACGCAACTGGGCTGACACAGAACGGGGAACCGACACGATCGCAGCGCCAACGACCAGAATTAGCAAGCTTATAAAAGAGCGATAAGTCAACACAGAACACCAGTTTGTTTTGCGGCAGTAGATAAAGATTCGCCCAACAGCAACCAGCCGCGAACCATTTGCGACGTCACCATCATAGATGAATATTAGCTGTCACGATTGCCGCGAGGCGTCACCCCGAACGATCTTGGACGGATTCGTCACTGACGCCCCAAAAGCACCAACCCGATTGGCCGCTACCAAACGTGGCAATACCAAAGATGACCCGCTATAAAGTGGCGGCAATCGTCCCACCTCAACGCCTCGACACAACACAAGGTCCCTCCGTGGCCATCGGCATACTCTTACTGGTACTCATCTATTTTGCCGCCGTCATTCCGATCGGTGCTGTTTTCCTGCGCGGTGGGATTGCGTTGGCCAATCGCATCATCGGCCCCGTGCATACACATGGCGATGCCGCGACGGGAGAACCGGTGAAGGGGGCACAGGAATCTGCTGTAGATAATGCCCCCGTGCGAGACCTCGCCAATCCGTTTAGTCCGCCCGCAACAGTAAGCCAACACAATTTCGGCATGGAGGCTTCGAGTTCGGCGATCCCCAAACTTGATTTTGGGCGAGCATGCTTGGTGATGTTGATCCTAGTAGTCGCCATGTTTGTGATCAGCGTTTTGTTTGGCTTGGCGCTCCGAATGACTGGAATGTTTGGAATGGTAGATCTCGCGTTCGTCAACGTCGCGGTCTGGGGATTGATGTTCTTTGCCGGATCGGCCGTGCTGATGGTGATGGCTCCGACGACGTATTCGCGATCCATGCTGGCCGTGCTGATGACCTACCTAATGGCGCTGGCCGTAGCAGCGTGCCTCGGCGGCGTCGTGTTTTTGATTTCGTCGCTCTCGCGATGACGCTCAGAGCGCCAAGCGAAGAAGCCGAAGTTAAGCTCAGTTCAGTCCAGCCCAGCTCGCTGGACCACCAAGAATCGGCCCCGAAAAGCCATTTGTTGGCGGCGCCTGCACAAGCAGTCAATCACTAATTTTGCAATTGAGGTGGTGGCAGTCGCGCTATGTTTAAGGTCCAGCGTCTACGACGGTACAAAAGACGCGTCTGACGGTTTCCAGTCGACATTGAAGAGATCGTGACTTCTAGCGCAGTTGAGAAATGCCTGCGTATTGCTCGATGGTTTTAGCGATCCGTTTCATGTAATCGGCAAACGAAATGCACGCGTTGGTGCCACCCTGTCAAAAAAACGCTGAGTCGACGAAGGCGAATCGGAATCAAGTGAACCAGGCGAGTTTGCCTCGTCAAGGTGCCGAATCTGTACCGCGTGACGAATCAAAGTGCATTTACTCATGAACCTGCCGCGGGAATCCATCAGGATTCTCAAAGAGCCTGTTGGTGGTTTAGCTTCGCGACTTTAGTGCGGAGGGTTTCGTGAAGGGCGAGAGACTGTGGAAGGCAATTCGGAATTTGTGTCGCCTTGGAGAGGTGCTTTTCCGCCTGTTTTAGTTTTCCGTGCTCGATGTCCAAGACTGCCAAGTTGTGATGAGCGGCTGCTGGGCCGTAGAGTTCGATAAACTGTTTCATTGCCTCGTCTCGGTCGTCAAGTTTGTAGGCGACAACCGCTCTGCTGGCTCGCAGTCGCTCGTTATTGGGATACGTTTCGAGGCCGAGATCTACGTTCGCAGCCGCTTCGGTGCATCGGCCCGATTCAATAAGAGTCCATGCGAGGTTGTTATACGTCTCTGGTGTCGCGGTGCCTTGTCCGATGACGCGTTGATAGCGCGCGACCGCTTTGTCCGTTTGGCCGACTTGTGCGAAAAGCGGAGCGAGCACGGCATCCAGCGAGTCGGACGATCGGTCCAGGCTCTCGGCCTTTTCGTAAAGCAAAATCGCTTCTTTGGCGTGCCCCTCTTTCGCCACGGACTCGGCAGCTTTCATGCACAGCGTCCTTTCATCGGACTTTCCAACAGGACTCTTGCCTTCGGGTTCATGCCCCAGGGATTGGCTCAGAGATCCGTTCAGAGGTTTGACCAACGGCTCACTTGTCTTCGTCTCAAGGCTGCTGCATCCAGACTGATTGCATAACAACAGCAGTGCAAACAGTTGGAACATGATTCCAGAACGTGGCATCAAAAGTTCCCCCCACTCAAGCCAGTTCCCTGGGCTCCCGAACGCGAACCATTGCCTTGTGATTGGCCGCCTCCCACTAAACTGTTCTCAGCCAGCACCCCGGATAGACCCAGTGCGGGTGGTACGGCAATTTCTACCCGAGCGTCGGTGATTCCACTCTCGTATAGCTTGCTGGTGACGGCCGCCAAGCGGACTTGATCTAAGTCGGCGTTGTAGGACGGCTGAATTTTCAGTGTCTGCGAATTCAAACTTCCTGCTGCGTTGAGACGGTCAATTCGTTCGGCCGCTGCAGGTGATAGCTTGGTTGTCCGGCCAACAAAGTCTGATTGATAGAGAACATGTTGGTCGGTGTTTGCCGCCATCACTTGCGCACGTTGAATCTCGCAAGCCTTGGAACCGGGTGGGTCCGGTATTGCGCCAGCGGGAATGTTGGCACAACAGTCAACGCCGAAGACCCCGCCGCGTTTTGCGCATCCCAGTGTCGCCATACATGCGCACAGAGAACCGGCACACAGTAAAATTGTCGTGAATTTTTGAATGCTCATTGCTGATGCTGCATTGGAGGTAGGAAGCTGTCTGACTCAACGGGGGAATATGGCCGATGAGGTGTCGCTGTCGGTTTAAGGCAGCATCGATCCGTCGGTCCAATCTGGCCAACCATGAATTGATCGCAGCGACTTTCTTCCGCCCGCTTTTGTTTCGCGTGATCGGTGCGTACCGACGCGCGATAGTCTTTGCTTCTCCGGCTTTCCAGTCGGTTGGCGATGAAAAACTCGATATCCGTCGGTTCGTGAACTTGACTGCCTGGCAACGGCGGAGTTTCACAAGCGTCCAGTGGTGCGACCAAATGAGGCGTTACCAGAATGACCAACTCCTGTTCGCCACTACTACTTCGATTCACACCGCCAGTGGAACCGATGATTGGTAAATCACCCCAGAACGGAACGCGATCCGTGCTGGCTCCGTAGTTGGTTTGCAACAGCCCCGCGACCGCGATGGTTTGGCCGCTACGCAGCTGCACGGTTGTCGAAAAATTTCGGCTGTTCAACCCGGAGACCTGTGTGCCGCCACCACCACCGCCAATGCTGGTGCCCAGCGACTCGTCTCGCGTACTGACTTCAGCGTTCATTTGTAGCCGGATCACGTCGCGATCTTGTATGTGCGGAGTGAATTGCAGTTGCACGCCGAACGGGACAAAAGAAACACCTTGCAGGTTATTGCCACCGCCGCCAGCGCCGCTAATAACGGGAATCGGAAATTGACCGCCGGCTTGAAAATCGGCCGACTCACCGTTCATGGCGACAAGGTTCGGTTCGGCAAGCGTGCGTGACAGGTTCATTCGCCGGAGTGCTTCGATCGCCACACGGACTTGGCCCATGTCCAATGATGCCAGAATATTGGCTCCGCTTTGGGCTCCAGCCCCCGTTTGCGCCAAACCACCAGCAAGCGATTGAAACACCGTCAAGCCGTTGCTATTGTCGGCCCCGAAGTTCAATCCGATGCTGCGTGCAGCCGACCGGTTGACTTCCGCAACAGTGACTTTCAACATCACTTGCTGTTCGCCAACAATCGTCATCTGGTTGATGATACCGGCTTCGATAAGTTCGATCTGATTGATTTGCCTGCGCCGAGCTGCTGCTTGGTCTTGTTGATCGAATCCATTCTCTCCAACGAGGTTAATCGTTGTTGATGACGTAGATTGGTTTTGTATGTCGGTGGGATCAGTCAGCTTAGATCGATATCCACGAGCACCCGCAACGATGCTTAGAATCTGAGACATCTCGATTGGATCGGGTGCCTGGCCTTGAACGATAATTCTGTCTTCGATCGTCGACAGTTTGACGTAGCTTTCAGGAAACTTCGCGTTGATTTCACGCTCGACCACATCAATCGGCGTAGTCCGGAACATCTACTTTGTAGGCAACGTGCGTCTGACCATTGGGCGCCGTCTGGTCCTCGAACCAGAAGATCAAGGTTGTCGTTCCTGGGTTCAATCCCGTCACGGCGACTTCCTTGCCACTCTGCTCGTCGATGATTTCCGTGCGAATGATCGTATCGGCTGGCGTGTAGATGCGTACGGGCGGCTCGGTCAACTGTAAGATTTTTGGGCGTCCGGCGACCAGCTTGAGCACCAACTCCGGATCAATCGATGTGGGAATGAACCGCGTTTCATTCCGCCTAGCTATCCTGGCCTGCTCGCTTGTCGGCTGCACATACAGTTCCTGCGGAAACTTTTCTTGTAGATGCGAGCGATTGGAATCGGCTCCGGTGGGCTGCACTGGTGTCTGAACTGGCGGTAGCAGACTTGGCACCACAGTTTTTCGCTGCCCCTGAATTGTTGGCGGAACCTCGATTTTCTGCGCTTCAGCAGACGCGGGCACCCAGAGCACCAGACCGACGAGCAGCAACGCAGTTGATCGTGTTACACGATTTTGTTGCCAAAAGAATTGCATGAGTTTCCTGATAGTCAGACAGTTACAAATTTCTGTGCGTTTTCGTCGCTCACTGCCAGTGCAACACGACGACTAGAGTCCGACCAAAGGACATACCAGCGTATTCGGCAAAACCGGCACATCCACTTGAGGCAAAACGATCCGCGTGACCGCTGCGACGATTAGTGCCTACGCATATTGCCCGGCTTAAGATCACGATCGGTCCGGCCACCGCTTCCTCAGTCAGCCGCTGGCGCGAGCCACGGGCCTTTGCAAAGACAGAATATCTACGTCACTTGCTGGAACACGATTGTTCCGCAGAGTTCACTTCCGCGCGATCTCCGCGTTTGCGATGCAGCGATAGTTCCGTGGCAAACACCAACGGCTAACAGGCCAACTCGCAAACATATGAAAGCGACGCTTGTGCTAGCAAGGCATGGTGCCGATCAGCGGCAGTCGTTGCAATGCCCGCGAAGTAGAATCTCGGTGATCTCGCCAACTTTCTCGCTGGCCCGCTTGCTGCCGACGGTCAGCTTGACATCGTCCAGACATGACACGGACCCGCAATCGACACACAAAAAATGCGGATGTCCATTGTCATGCTCAGCAGAGACCACCTCGAATCGCCAAACGTGATCGCCGACTTCTGTGCGGCGAAGTAAACCGGCCTCGACCAAGTCGTTCAGATTGCGAAATGCAGTCGCCTTATCGACGCCGCTTGCAGACAGATGCTCAGCCACCGCAGCATGCGCGAGCGGAGCGTTGGAATCCCGGAGCAATTGCAAAGTTGCCATTCGCGCCGGCGTGGCTCGCAGCCCCGCCTCGCGAATCGCCTGCTTGACCAGGTCAAGCGATTCGTCATTGGTCATATCTGCCTCACGCGATTTGATGTGTCGGTAAAGATAGAATCTTACCTATTTGCAAGCTCTATGCAAATGCAGTGCGGTCGCTCGATCGCTGTTGGACCTCGCAGACAGCACAAAAGCCAACACCAATCACGTTCTGGGCTGTCGTGAGCATCCATGCATCAGTGCGTTGGCAACCCGGGATCACGGCTCCAGAACCAAGCCACCGAAGCCATCGCCACCGCCGGCTGTGGTCGCACCAAAGACGTTGTTATCCAATCGACCGGTGTCGCTGTTGGCAACGATCGTGGCTGCGTCCAGCGCGATCGCGCCACTACCTCCGCTGGTCGTCTCGATCAGTTTGCCGGCAACGATCGGACCGTTATCGTCAGCGTGAGCGCCCGGCAGTACCGTCGCGACCGCGGCAATCAAGTCACTGGTCTTGTGCCCGAACACGGAAACGGCGGCCGCACAAATCAACGCGACACCGGCAATGATCAATCCGTACTCGACCAATCCTTGGCCCTTCTTGTTAAGAAACATCTTACGCATGGTTGTTTTCCTTTTAGGAAACGTGGAACAGAAAAATATCCTGCCGCCTTACTGAGGTATTGCATGACCAGTGCAGGCGTGTGCCGCGGCGAACAAACGGCAAACGTTCGTCGGTAACCCGTTGGCGTCCAGCGTCCTATTGAGGCAGAAGACCAGCGGACCAGTGAGGTTTAACGCCGGTGGACCGGCGATAGCCACAAGCGGTGTCATCGACCTCATCACAATACAACACCATCGACTGCACATGCAACCCATTTGCATGTGCGTTCCGGGTGTATATGTTTTCGTGAGTTGTATTTGACCAATCAGCGACGCGTTGCCTGTGAAATCGAAATGAAATCGACGTACAAGTAGCAAGACCCAGCCCGGAGAATTTTGAATGAACACAATGAACACGCTGACACGCATTTCCCCCGCCCGCGATTGGATCGGGATCGTTGCGTCGATCGGATGCGCGGTGCACTGCGCCGCGATGCCGTTTGTGATCGCATACTTGCCGATGTTGGGGTTGAGTTTTCTGGCCGACGAAGGATTTCATCGCTGGATGACGCTGGCGTGTTTCGCGATCGCACTCGCTGCCTTCGTACCCGGTTTTCGCCAGCATCGTCGCTGGGTGCCCGGTGCGATCGCGGTCATCGGCCTATCGCTGATTACGTTTGCCGCGTTCGGAATCGCCGGCGATTGCTGCGTGGCTTGTGAGATTCAAGTTGAATTTGAAAGTTAAGGATGGCTGACGTGATCACGCAGACCTGATCACGCAGCTCTAGCGCACACTGGAATTGAGTGGCTGACCTGTCGACCTCCAGTGCTCCCACTGCGGCAAACACCATCGGTCACAGCCTTCAGGTCTACAAATTCCGAGTCCCCTGCAGACCAAGTTCGTAGAGGTTTTTGATTTCGTCGCTCTCGCGGTGACGCCCCAAGCCAAAGTTCCGTTCAGACCGCTGGACAACCAAGAAGCTGGCGCGAAAAGCCATGCGTTGACTTTGGCTTGATCGGTTAGGTCCCGCGGCGATTACCGTACCAGCGGATTTGCATGCGATCACAGTATTTAAAACCTTGATCGATTGACCACGGCTTAAGCCAACTGATCGCGGCATCCATCGCTTCAATCGTGCTGCCTTGCGGCATGATGAACACTTTGTGATGCGGAGCCTCAAGTGCGACCACAATCTCGTTGACTTCCTCAAAATCGCTTGGCGAATCAACGACGAATTTCAATTGGTAATCGACGCCGCGTTTCATCACTTGCTGCATGACGTCGATCGGCAAGCGGCGCTGCGCGTGCAGTCGGCTCCACTTGGGATGTTCGTCGGCATTGGGCGTGCTCGATCGCAACTTGGGGCTGACCGACATCAGGTCACACTGAAGCTCTCGGTCGATCGTGCCCGCCGTTTCGATCGTAATGTACAGTCCGGCCTGACGCAGCAACTGGCAAAGTTCCACTGATTCTTTGGGCAGCATCGGTTCACCGCCCGTCAAGACAACGTGCTTGACGCCCGAAGCCACCGCTTTGTCGACAATCTGCGACATTGGGGTTTGATCGCCCGATGGATTCCAAGACGCGTAGGGCGTGTCACAGAACCAGCATCGCAGATTACATCCGCTGGTGCGGATAAAGTAGCTATCGGTGCCCGTCAGTTCGCCTTCGCCTTGACGACTAGTAAAAGTCTCGCTGATGCGTATCGTAGCAACCGCCGTATCGCCCCTAGTCGATGGAGGCGAAGCGTGCGAGAATTTGGAATCTGGAAGCGGAGAAATCAATTTTGAATCAAACTAACGACTTTCGTGACACGCTAGAAGTTTTCGATAACCCCAGCGCGTCACGCGAATTTACCATCGAACACCATTGCCCCGAATTTACGTCGGTCTGTCCCAAAACAGGACAACCAGACTACGGCGAAATCGTGTTCACTTATGTGCCCGACCAGCTTTGCGTAGAGCTGAAAAGCTTGAAAATGTACCTTCAGCGGTTTCGCAACGAGGGCATTTTCTACGAAGCGGTGACCAATCGGATCATGGACGACTTTTTGGCCGTCGTGAAACCAAAATCGGCTACCGTCGAAAGCAAATGGACTCCTCGAGGCGGTTTGCACAGCAATATCATTGTCCGATTCCCGGATAAATCCTAGCCCTAAGCGGCTACTCTTTCCTTGTTTCTGAACGTCCCTCCAACGCTGCGATCCAACATGTCGACGCCTATCCTTCTTAGCGGGTTTGCTGACGAAGCTGCCAACGAAAAGCAAGCTGTTCAGCAGTATTCTGCCTTTGCTGCCCTCGGCCTGAAGTACTATTCCATCCGATTCGTCGATGCCGGAGACGGGATCAAAAATGTGATGGCCCTCAGCGATGCCGAAATTCAGCATTTGGTCAAAATGCAGTCCGACTACGGCCTGAAGGTCAGCAGCATTGGTTCGCCAATCGGCAAAGTCAAACTGCTGGATGTTGACGACGGCACGTCCAACGCGTTCATTCCGTTTGATCAGTACCTCAAAGAAGACGTCGCGACGGCCTGTGATCGAGCCGAAGCGTTCGGTGCAAAACTGATCCGAGGCTTTGCGTTTTATCACCCCAAAGGCACCAACCCGGCCGACCACGTCGATCAAGTTGCTGATCAGCTCAGCCAGATCGCAGACGTTTGCGACCAGCGTGGCCTGACCTTTGGATTGGAAGTCGAAGCCAACTTGGTGGGCCAGACCGGTGACTTGTTGAAAGTGATCGCGGAAAAAGTCAACCATCCCGCGATGCTGACCATCTTTGACGGTGCCAACATTGTCACGCAAGGTTTCACCGCCGACGAAACTTACGCTCAGTACTTAGCCATGAAACCAAGCTTGGGCTGGGTCCACATCAAGGACTACCACGATCCGTCACCTACGGCTCGAATCGACCACGTCGACGAAGCCAGCTTGGCAAACTTTGTCCCCGCCGACATTGGTGATTGCGGCCACGAAGCGATCTTGCGAGACATGGGCGAATTCTTGCCCGAACTGCACTCGCGAATGACCGCTCGCGGAGCAGACGGAGTGTTCATGGATCTGGAACCCCACGTCAAAGGTGGCGGCCAATTCGGTGGTTTCAGCGGACCCGATGGTTTCGGTGTCGCACTACGTGGACTTTGCCGTGTGCTCGATTACGTCGGCATCCCCTACGACTTGCGCGGGTTCGCGGATATCAAAGCTTCGTAGCCGACGCTAATTCGGTATCGGGATCCGGCACTTCTGCAATCCAGAGATCCTTACGATTCAATCCAGGCCTGCGTTGATGTCTGACAACACCGACAAACGAGTCACCGAGCTGGAAATGCAGCTCGCTCATCTCCAGCGGATGTTCGACCAGCTAAACGACGTCGTCACGGACCAATCGATGCGGCTGGACAAGATTGCGCTGGAACAGAAAAAGCTCCGCGAGAAAGTTCAGAACTCGCAAACCGGTAGCGACGGGCCTGTCGATCCACTGGACGAAAAACCGCCGCACTATTGATTGGCGGATTGGATTTGCGCGGTGCCGGCGTTTTGCCGCTTAGCCTTTGCGAACCAGCTTCATGCCCTCGCGGCCTTGGTACGTCAGCAGCATCGCGCCGTCGGACGCACACGCATCAAACACGGCTTCAAAAAAGATGTGTTCGCCGGGCCATGGAAACGCAAAGAAAAGATCGTAGTCGCTCATCTCGTAACCGATCTCGTCAAACACGTCGTCTTCGGTTGTATCGACGTGCTTGATGTCCGAACCGAGTTCCAACAGGCCGGTCACTCCGCGAGGAACAAAGCTGCCGCAGTAGAATTTGGCGGACGATCCCAAGTGTTCGGCCAGATCGTTGGATTGATCAGTTAAAACCGGTTCGATTTCGATCCCAACCGATTCCATGCCGTTGTCCGCAGCCAAGAGAGCTCCGACGCCAAAACCGCTGCCGAGTTCACAGAACCGCCGGCCAGTCAAAAGGTGGTTTTCTTCGATCCAGTGAATCGCCTGCGCAAGCAGGTAAAAATCGCAGGTGACAAAATTTTCGATCACTCGCGTATCGGCCAACAGAAATGCTTCGATGGCTTCGTTGGCGGTGTCAATCAAAGCCTCCGTTTCGGCCGACAACGGTATTTTGTTGATCGAATCGGGGACCGCGATACTTTGGATACTCAACTTGCTTCCTGCAGAGCTCGGATTCGCTTGCCGTCGTCGCTCAGTTCAAACCGCTTGCGTTCACTCTGCGCGATCACATCCATGACGTTCTGAACTGTCATCGTTTTGCCGGATTCCACCGCAGCGACAACGAGCTCTTCGACATCGATCCAGCCTTCGCTGTCCAACGTCAGCCCGACTGCTTCGGGGTGGTGGCTCAGCACAAAGCTCAGGTACTTGCTAATTTTAGTCAATCGTTTGTTCATGGCCGCAGTTTAACCCAATGCTACCAAGCTGTTTAGCCGCCTACGAAAGCAGGGCAAGTCACTTTTTGGAAACCAGGTCAACCGCTACCGAAACGCTACAATCGGACGCCCGGGCGTCGCCATCTGATTCCCCCTCGCACCCCGCCCCTTCACCAAGGCCTCGCTACTATGTCCACTTGGTTCCGCACGGCGTCCTGCTGCCTGATCGTTGTCGCCGCAGGCAAATTCCTGGGGCCCGAAGCCGTGGCCGAAGAGCGGCCCAACATTCTGTTCATCTACGCAGACGACCAGAACTACAAAACACTTTCGTGTGTTCCCGAATCACCGGACTGGGTCAGCACGCCCAACATTGACGCGTTGGCCAAGGGCGGTATTCGATTTGACCGCTGCTACTTTGGTGCATGGTGCATGCCGTCACGAGCCAGTTTCTTGACGGGCCAATTGCAACACGGCGTTCAAACGATGCGGATGGCCGGCCAGTATCCAGCCAGTTCATACGACCCGGCCAAGTGCCGATTCTGGCCGTCGCAGCTGCGCAAGTCCGGTTATCACACCGCCCAGATTGGCAAATGGCACACGGGCGTCGACACCGGCAACGGGCGCGACTGGGACCATCAGATCGTTTGGAATCGGCCCGGGCATCCCGAAAACGCCGGCAACTATTTCAAAAACCAAATTGTCACTTTCAATGGTGTCGATCGACAAGTCGGCGGCTATTCGACCGACAATTACACCGACTGGGCCGTCGACTACATCGGTGGCAAGGATCGCGACCCAACCAAACCGTGGTACCTGTGGTTGTGCTACGGCGCGGTTCACGGACCGACCACTCCGGCGGATCGCCACGAAGGAAAATTGGCGGGCAAAGTGGCCGAACTGCCCGCTGACATTTTCGGTCCCTGGCCGGACAAACCCAAGTACCTGCAGTCAACCGCATCCTGGATCCGCGGCGACGACGGCAAAGCATATCGAGTCAAAAAGAAACTCAAGGCCAGCAATTTCAACACCAACACCGCGGGCCAATCGTATGACGACTGGGTCCAACAGACCAACGAATGCGCGATGGCGATCGACGAAGGAGTCGGCCGGCTGGTCAAAGCTTTGCAGGATTCAGGACAACAAACTAACACCATGATCGTGTACACCGCTGACCAAGGTTTTGCGTTGGGACAACACGGATTCAACCAGAAAGTCGCGCCTTACGACGCAACCGTTGCATCGCCCTTGGTCATTCGACACGCTGGAAAGATTCCCGAAGGAAAAGTTTGTCGGCATCCGATCAATGCCCCCGACGTCGTGCAACTGTTTTGCAACACCGCCCAAACCGAGATCCCTTGGAAAATGCATGGCCGAGACATTCGCCCGCTGCTAGAAAATCCCGAAACCGCCGCCTGGAATTCCGCCACGCTGATGACTCATACGGGACGTACCTACGGAGACGACACCGCAGTGATTCCGACCGGTCAAGCACTTACCGTGACAGGTGGCATTCCCTGGTACGCACTGCTGCGTGACGGCAAATACAAATACATCCGCACGTTTGTCGAAGGCGAGATGGAAGAGATCTATGACCTGGACGCAGACCCCGAAGAGCTAACGAACCTAGCCCTGCAACCAGAATACAACGACCTGCTGAATGCTTTGCGGGCAAAAGCCATCGACGAATTGAAACGCACCGACGCAAAATTTTCTGACGCGATGCCCAGCACGGCCGCGATGCCCCGAACAGCGGCGATGACCGGCCCCACCGCGTACCAAGCCCAGTAGGCGCAAACGCGGCGAACTTCAGCGAAATGGCGCTGCGCTGATTCGCGACTTGCAAGTGCGCAGGCCGTCCAGAGCCTGATGGTGGATTGGTAAACGCGTTTTCTGAAAGTACTGCGATTGATCACTGGCCGCCGTTAGCACCTGAACACTGCGCAAATTTCGACCTATGCATCCTATTTAGATTTGGCTAGTGTACCGCCATCTTCTTGAAAGGAAATTGCGGCATGATTCTGCAAAAGATTCCCGTATCTAAACTACGGTCAAACCAGATTTTTCTTTGTCGCGACGGGTTGCTCTACCGTTACTTCGGTGAGCGACTGGCCATCCTGCTCCGGCTAACCGATGGGTCCGAACCGGAGTCGGAGACCATTCGACAATTCATGGATGAAGATTTAATCGAACTGGTGCCAAGTGTTATCAACCGCAACGTTCGCCGCGACAGAAGACCGCCGTCGCAAGGTTCCGATTCCAATCACTTCGACATGAGCGGCGTCGCCATTTAGAGAGAGAGAGGCGAGCAAGAGAAGGCCCAGTCAGCAAACAACTTGCTTGCACAGTCGCGGCCCGGTGAAGCTAGGCCGCCACCAACTGGCGACCGAACAATGCACAAACGCGTCACCTGGCGATTCGGCCCACATCGTCAACCTGGTTCGCATCATCAAACGGCACCGCTGCCGTGCAAGACCGCTGCCGTGCAAGCACGACAATGATTTGCGCACGCTCGCACGAGTTGGTAGAACGCGCGGCCGTTAACCTGCGTGACGTGCCATCGTTTCGACCATCATCTGTCGATAGCTTCCTAGGCTCATCTTCAATCGAGCGGCCGCTCTGGCATCCAACTCATTGAAATCTTGGCAACCGACTCCGCAAGTTTTGTCGTGATCGCTCATCGCTACAACGCGATCGCTGTTGGCATGCCCGTGATCAGTTTTATCGCTAATCATCATCCGTGTTCCTAAAAATGTGTTTGTGTGAAGCGTCGTCCCTCGCTGAAATTGCAGCGAGTGCTTGTTGGCGAGGCCGACAAAGGTGGTTCTGACAGGCACGGTTCGACAACGTGCCTCGAACACTGGCTTGCGAATGCGCTGACTTATCAGTCGCTGTATCATGCAAGCATGACGGCTTAGGAGATGGATTCGATCCGTGTCCAAGCAGTCAGTAAGAATGTGCAGTTCGTCTGAATGTGCGGTCGGCTAGACAATGTTTCGATCTCTGTGCGAACAACCGTTCGCACAGCTTTGCCGCCCAATTGAGCCAGCACTGTTATTGACCGGCGCGAATCGCTTCGCCTAATCGTCGTAGCCAAAGACAGGTTTACTGGTTTGGCCAGCGCAAGTCACTGCCAATTCCCCCACCATTCCGTCCGTTTTGAGGAAGGTGTCTCAGCGTCCCATTCAGCGATCGCAACGCAATCGCTTCATCCACAAACCAATCCAGCAATATCAAATCAGCCTGCTCGCTGACCAACCGATCGTCGCCCGGAATGCGGATGCGATCCGTGCCAGCGCAGCGTAAACGACCGTCATTCACTGCAAACGACTCACGTCAGGACAATTCCCAGAGCGTCGTGATTTCGCGGATTCGCAACGTTTGCTCGGTCCGGCCGACAACAAGAGGCCCGTGCTCTGCCCGGTAAACGATCGGCAGCAAAGATTGAAACCACCGTCACTCTTCCGCGCTCACGCTTCGAGTTACGATAGACGTCCCCAAACGAAACACGGAATTGCGGTGGTGACCAAATGCACTAGCGTCGGCAGTGCACTGTATCGGTGCTGACGGCGAATTGTCGGCGGGAACCAAGCGGCCATCCAACCTGAGCCCTGGGCGATGAACCCTTACGAACCTCCCACAATCGAAAACGGTAACCGACCAAGACAGCCCAGTCCGGCGACGGCGCCCCAGCAGCGTGCATCCAAAGTGGATTCGATCGCTGCAATCGTTGGTGTCATCACCGTTGCCTGTCTCGCAGTGGTGTATGCCCTGGACTGGTGGATCCACCACTAGCAGTTCCTTCAAACACTGATCGATTTGGCCAGCGTGAAAGCTGGATTGCTCCAGAGCATTTCGCCACGCTCACCTCGCGGAATTTTCACTGTGCCCGCGGCGAAACCAGTTGCCCGCGGCGAAACCAGTTGCGTGCGGCGAGCCTCGAACACTTGCCTTACCGCCGGCGACTAAACCTGGTGCTGCACGCTAGCGGTCGAACTCTTGCGTAGCCGTGGCACTAGTTCGACGACTTCACGCGCCGAAAATCGCGTTGCTGTTTCGTGGACTGGTTCGGCACCGTCAGCCAGCCGAATCAACGACGCGACTCGTCCTCCCAAGTAACGGTAAAGCAGACCATGTCGACAGAGAAAGACTTGGTCGGGCTGCAAACTGGAAACGGGCATTTGCTCGAGTATCATTTTTCCACTCCTGATTTCCGGCCCCAAGAGGCAACGGTAGCAGGATTCCCCAATAAGTAATCAAGTCGATTTCTGGCCAGTATTCAAACGTCGCCTCCTTTGCTTAGGGCAAGGCAGGCAGCCTAGGAAAGACATTCCGCATTCCGCCTTCTTGCGTTCCGAAACTTACGGGATGCTCGCTCCTGTACTTACACAAACGTACACCCACCGGATAGAGTCGTCGCAAATATCGTTCTTTACTCGATTCACTATTTAGGTACACAAATGAGTTTCATCAAAGATTTCAAAGAGTTCGCGTTCAAAGGCAATCTGATCGACATGGCGGTCGGCATCGTCATGGGTGGTGCGGTCGCCGCCATCGTCAAGTCGTTTCTTGACAACATCATCACACCGCTGATCGCAATGGTTGGTGGCGTGCCCGACATGTCTCAGCTGAAAATGCCGATCGGCAGCGAAACACCTAAGTTGAATGAAGCTGGCGAAGCGATCTTGAACAGTCAAGGCGAACCGGTGATGACGCAAGCCGCCATCAACTACGGCACCTTTCTCCAAAACACCTTGGACTTTGTCATCTTGGCGTTTGTCGTATTCATCGCACTGAAAGTTGCCAGCAAGTGGATGAAAAAAGCCGAGGAAGATGCACCACCACCAGAAGACACTGTCTTGCTGACAGAAATCCGGGACCTGCTGAAAAAGTAATCCCAGTTCGTTTTGCCTCTGGCGCAAAACCGCTCTCAACAATGGCCCATTCGCTGCGTACGCAAACTAACGTCGTCCCAGCGAGGGGCCTATTCGTGAGCAGCCTGTGACGCGTCTCCGAATCGGAGTGTTATCGCGCCGTTTCAAGCACGCCAGTTTGGATTTCCAAAGTCGGGGCAGGCAACACCAATGAGTGATCATCGGTCAATTGCTGGGACGACGGATCGATGACGACGGGTCTCGAAACCGATCCTTCACCGTGTTGCATGATGGCCGGACGATCACAGTCGCCAGAGCCGATCATGCCTTGAGTGGTTTCACGAATCATGCCTTGGTCGATGCCGGAACTGGTTCGACCGGCAGTGCAGGCGGAACAGCGACAGGCCCCGACATTGGCTCGGCACGCCGGACCGATACGGTTGGGATGATTGATCATTTCCGTATGGGCGCGGGCTTCTGCCAACACGGCGTCGATCCCGAACGGCACCGGGTCTGTGGGAGTGCGATCGACTTCGACCTGCAGCTCTCGACTCAAGCAGTCTTCGCGACGTGTACCCAGGTAGTCGGGCAACACGATCTGAGGCGTGATGAAGACCAGCAGTTCGCTCTCGCGAGCCGTTGACGAGCGGTGCCGAAACAGGCTGCCGACATAAGGCACTTTCCCAAGCAGTGGGATGGCACTGCGGTTGGTGATCCGCGTTCGCTGGCGAAGTCCCCCCAACACGATTGTCTGATTGTTGGTAACTCGCACCGTTGTTTTGGTTTCGCGTCGATCAATGATGGGCGCGTTGTCGGGTTCGCTGAAACCGGTCAACAAACTGAATTGAGGGTTCACCAACAACGCGATCGTGTCGTCTTGTGCGATGTGAGGAGTGACATTGAGCGTCACGCCTGCTTCGCGAAATTCGGTGGTACCAATTGTTCCGCCTTCCAGCCCTTGCGTCAGCTGCTGATACGGGACTTCGGTCACAATCGCGATTTCGGCGGGTTCATGATTCATGACGACGACGTTCGGGTCGGCCAAAAGCCGCGAATCGTCGGCAGTGTTGAGCGCCTGGATCACCGAGCGAAGATTGATATTGTTGTTCAAACTAGAAAGCGTCAGGACTCCGTTTGAACCCGTCGCGACCGCAGAGGTAACCGAATCAAGGACGATGGATTGTGCAGGATTTCCCGATGCGGAATCAATCGATGAACCGTTTGCACCACCTCGCCAGTTGACCCCCAGGCGTTCCAGATCCTCGATCCCACAGTCGTAGATCATCGCCCAAATGCGAACCTGAGGACGCGGTTGATCCAGTTGCGACAGAGCCAACTCAATGCGCTGCATGTGCGCGGCCGTGTCGGTCACGACGAGTTTGTCTTCCAGATCAATCGCGGCAGCTTTTCCTGCGACACTGAGCAACGGCGCAATGGCGTCGGCCAATACGGTCGCGTTGACGTACTGTGGCTTTAGCACACGAACAATCAATTCGTCGGCGCCGACAAGCCCGACAAGCCCGACGCGGTCGTCGGTTCGCGAAGTCGCGTCGGGCGTTTTCGCTGCCAACTGGTAGGTAACAGCGGCTTCCTCTAGCAGTGTGACATGACTGCGAATTTTCTCGATCCGCTCGGGGTAGTCCACCAGCACAAGCGAATTGCTGGACCGAACCGCATGCACACGCCCTTCGGGTGAAAGCATGGATTCGATCGACGGCAAAAGATCATCGGCGACCGAACTCTTCAGTCCCACCACCTGCGTTTCGAATAGCGGCAGTTGATCACCAAGGCTGGACAACGGAACAATCGCGAGACTCTCCCCGACAACTCGATAGCCGTATCCACGCGTGATCAGTAACGAATCCAGGATGTCAAAAACGGTGCTGTTTTCGTACGAAGCGTTGACAGTGCCGGTGACTTCATTTCCCACGACAATGTTCAGTCCACTTTCGTCGCGAACGGTAAACAGTGCTTCCAGCAACGTGGCGTCACGAAGTTCCAGGCTGACGCGTTGGGAAAGTTTTGCGCGGATAGCAGGCGTGATTTTTCCCGCACCGGAGAGATTGGTCTGCGCCAAAGCAGGCGTCGCAAAGGCGACGGCAATGCCGAATGCTAGAACACTGAATGCATTGCTAGCGTAACCGTGGCGGTGTGTAATCCGAGAATGAACGCTAAAAGCATTCATGAAGTTGCCCCTTCATGTTTTCCCACTCTGATCAAACTGTAATCAAGCCGTGATCAAGCTGAAAATGCGTTTGATTAAGCCAACGGCGCGACTTCTAAAGCTTTCGCTGCCCACCCTCGAAGGTGGCGCCGTCTGCTCGCATTGTCTGCTTTTTGGGGAAGATTCAGTTTGTGACAGTAAACGTCCTTGTTCAACTGTTCCAACAACGTCAATCGTTATTATCGACGAGATTGAAAAGCGAAAGATTTACGTCCAATCGCAGTTGTCCGTTTTCGCGTTCTCGTTGAAGGGTCATTTCTGTTGGGACAACAAACCGGTTTATGCGGGTTAGCGCGATTGTAAGCTTACTGAGTTTCGCCAGCGTGCCATCGACCGAGAGGTTCAGATGGCGTGTTTCCAGGTCATAGCCCGATGATTCGTGCGTTCCGCGCGGCGAAGACGAAAACGGATTGTCATCTTTTTGCCACGGCCGAGTCACCGGATCGCCCAGCGTCAACCGTCGCATCTGACAGTCGGTCTCGCGGACCAAAGAAGTCACGGTTTCGCGGACTTGCGCGGCAGTTTCACGGCCAACCATTTCATGAGTGACGCTCGATTGTGCCTTGAGTTCTACGACTTTGATTTGCATCAGATCACGATTGGCAACCGCATGCTTCATTTCCAGCAGTTGTGACTGGAGCTCTGTCGCGGTGGCATGAGCCCTGCGAGATTCGTCCCAGGACGGCACGACCAGCACCAAGCACAGTGCGACGGCTGCTGCCCAAGCGATCCAAGTGCGATGAGGATGATCTAGGAATCTCTGTACCAATTCGTTAACCACGGTGAATGCTCCTGGAGTGAGTTCGCGCAAACGTCTGAGCCCGTCCTTGGTCAATCGCGTGATTGATCTGAGCTGAAATCTCGAATCGATACGCGGGACCGTTTCCGACACGCGATAGGCTAGTCGCGTCCAGCACAACGCTGTCGTAGACACCTGTCGCTTTTAACTGATCGATGTAGTCGTAGATGGCTTCGCTGGTAAAACTGGCGCCGACAATGTGCGTTTCGCCTGAGTGGTTGATGTGGACCGAATCCAGCCAAGCACCATGCGGGAGAAGGGCACCGGTTTCCCACAGAACATGTGCCCAGCGCGGATCGTGAATGTTTCGTTCAATCGATTCGACCTGTGCGTTACGGTGACGATGCTGGTCGATCAAAAACCGCATCCGCCGTACTTCGGTGTCCGTGCTACTGAGGTGATCAATCTGATGCTCAATTTGCGTCGCGACTTTTCGGTGATGATTTGCCGACAACGCCAGCACCAAAGCAAGCACGATCGATGCTGCGATGGGCCAAGTACTGCGAAAGACCGACTTCCACGGAATCCGGTAGTTGGCGACCAGCGTTGATACCAAATTGTTTCTTGTGCCCGCGATCGATTCGGCACTCGAGCGAGCCAACCCGATCGCGGCCATCACGCCGGGGTCTTCGGAAACTTCGCCTTCGATTTCAAATCCCGCGCAAAGTTCTTGCAGGGGAAAGTGATGCCTGTGAAGCTCCTGTTGGTCATCCAGGCTTTTGTACAACGCCGCGCGTTCGGATTCCGTCCCGGTCACAAAAATGTTGGACAAACTGGCATCGATGTCGGGCATCTGCGACCAGATGTAACGACGCAAACATTTGATGTGCCGCTGCACAATCGCCCCCTCTGCCACGGACCGATCTGGCATGGCGGGCCGATAATCCAGCAGCAATTGCCCCGCATAGGAAATGCCAAGGTCCATTCGTCCTAATTCATCGACGATCAGCAGGACCGGCTCCGTGGTGTCTTTTTCGTAGTCATGGAGAATCTGGCAAAGCACCAACATGGTGTGCTCCATGTGTGCCAGTCGCATACCTGCCGATCGAATCGCTTCGGCAATCGCGTCCACGACGACTCGGACCGCAACGGTCACCCAGACACGTTTGCGTTTGGCGTCGATTCGTGCTGAAGTTTCGCAACTGACTTTTTCTCCTCGCCCCATCCCGATGTAACGATCGGTGCGTTCTTTCAGATCGGCGACTTCGCTGTCCACGTCATCATTGGCCCCTACGACGACGCGTGTGACACAAGGTGCTCCGCCCAAACATATTTTGACTGCTTGCCCGGATAGCTGGTGCTTGGCGGCAATCTCGCACAGTGTTTCACTAAGTGTGCGGTCGGTCCAATTTCCCAACGAAGGTCCGCAATCGCGAGGAAACCGCACCCGGTCGATGATCATCTTGCTGGTTTGCTGCTCCGCATTCGTCTCGACGATCACCAGGGCAATTCCCGAGGGCGAAATCTCCATGGCCACGGAGCGTTCGACACCTTTGCGACGGTCGCGTCGAACTTTTTGTCTCGGCGAACGACGTCGCTCAATTGTCGCCCCTTCAAGATTGGCGGCATCCAGCAAATCGCGTGCAGTTTCAGTTGTATTCATCTGGATTCCGTTACCCACCATGCTTGATTGTTGCTTGCAGTCGGCGTGTGAAATTGCCAACCGTTCCCAGCGATGCGATGTTTACCGTGCCGTCGGCGCCATCGGATACGACGACCGAGTAGGTCGCGCCGCTTCCTACAGGGAACTCCGTGGTCGGAATCCCGTCGCGCCAGTCAATGTTCTGTTCCAGACGCGCAAACGCGTCGTTCAACCCTGCTTCGGCAAGGTATCTCGCTTCGTCCCATTCCTTGGTGTTGCGCAGCGCGGCATATCGCATGACGTGCGAATCCAAGGTCGCGATCACCAACGTACTGGCCAGCGTCATCACAAAGAGCGCGTACAAGAGGGCGGCGCCATGACGCGGGAGGCGACGGCGCGGCATTTGACGGCGTGACCGATGACGACCTGATTTCTCAAAACGCGACATCCCACGGCAAGGTTGCTCAGAACTGCAGCGTGGTGTGCGTGTCGACCAATTTTGATTGCTGGCTACCATGATCGAATCCAGACACTTGAGCGTAGTTGACGTTGGGGATCCGCCGCACCAGGCAAGTCGATGGCCACCGCGATGGTCAACATGCGAATTTCGTCGGGATCGCTGACGACGGTCACTCCGTCGGCGTCGTAACCGACAAACTGCAGCGATCGAATATTCTGAGCCAGGACAGATTCAGTCCCGTCTGCCGACGAACCGACGATCACCACGTCCGACATTCCACTGCCAGCGTTTCGCCAAGCCCATTGAGTTTCGATACCGTCACGCATCACAAGCGTCACGGACGTGGCGTCGGCCGAGATGTTTGACACGGCGCGACATTCTCTGGCCGAACGCACAAAATGCCGTCCGACAGCTTGCATCTGATGCAAGGCAGCCGATTCAGCATCGTTAATTTCCCAAGACTGACGGGCAGTTCGCATGACGACCGAAAGGCTGGTCATCACGCCCGCCAACATGCTACCGGCGATGATGAGCTCGAGCATGCTGATCCCGCGACGACCGCTAATGCGTCGCCAAACGCCACGTCGTCTAGTGGATCGTTGCCTCGTACTCATAGGAGATCAGCTTTGCCAGTTTGGTAGTTAATCGTGTTTGACGTTCGTTTGAATCCAAGTCGTTGCCGGCGTCTTCATCATGCCAGACCACCACGTCAATCGTTGCCAAGGAATCGGGAATTCCACCGTCCGCGATCGCATCTGATTTGGCGACCATGAACCGCAACTGCCCCCACCCCCGATCGCCGAAGTCGCCGACCTGAGTCGTCAGGTTCCAACTCGCTGCGGTTCGGGCCATCTCTTCTTCTAACTTGCTGGTGCACAACGCGAGCCGCATTTCCGCATTCTCAAGTTCCTCACTGCGAGCGACTCCATCCCGCGTCAGCCTGAGTGCAGGTACCAGTGCGATCGTGATGATCGTTGTCGCCGCAATCAGCTCCAACATGGTCTGACCACACCGCGATGTTTTGCGACGGCGCTGGATCTGTTTTGTCCGACTCACGGTGACACCTCAAACGTGCGAATCATACGTGTCAGTGCCTCAACGCGTAGCTGAAACTTTCGATGGGGTCCGCTGAGTTTGACGTCAAACATTTGCGAACCATTCCCCTCGAAATCGAACCACATCTCGTTGTGACTAACTGACACCGACAGCTCATCTGGGATCACATGCGGCCCGTCAATCACAACCGTGGAATTGTCTTGCCGACGTTGCACAACAGTCCAGCTGGTAATTTTCGATGCCGGACCATCGGTCAGTAACCCATGGTCATCACCGCTACGAATCGCTGCCCGCTGTGCCTGCAATAGTGCCAATGACATGGTTCGTGATTCAGAACGAGCACCGGTATCGCCGAAAACATCGCGTCCGAAACGCATGAATGCCGCCGATGCAAAAATGCTCATCAGCGTCACAACGACAAGCAGTTCCAGCAGACTGAGTCCGCGACGACACCGCTGAAGTTGTTTCTTATTCACGTCATTGACCGCAAAGCAAACACATTGATGACGAACTACTTCGCAACACGGTGCGTGGTCGCGTCCAGCTTGTAGACGCTATTGCTGACCGGATTGTTTGGAATGCCTTCCGGAAAATAGTTGACGTCTTTGGCGATGTCGCTCAAATCGTCCGCAGGCCATTTTCCTTTCTCGAAGTACCAGCGTTCAACTGCGGAGTTGACTTCCGCAATGTTCTGCTTGTTGACTTCGGCCTGTGCCCCAGCTTTGGAAGACGAGATACGTGGAATCACGACTGTTGCGATGACACCCAAAATGGTAACGACTGCAAGCAGTTCTAAAAGAGAGAAGCCGCGACGTCGATACGCACGAACAGATTGACTGTTCATAATTGCCCCATTGAACTTTGTTGGTTAGCTAAATTGAATCGGTGGCGTACCACCAAAGGATTCTTCCTTCTCTAATCTCTACAACGCAGGTAGGAGCAAGGCGTCCGTTTTCTTAAATTCAAAAGTATTTTGAAGCGGCATTTGGCTGTTGTTTCGTCACGCTTGGCGTTCAACCGCAGGCCCGTCGCAAAGCACTTATTTCAGCTGTTTTTCAGTGCGAATGACCAACCACATGGCCCGTCGACAGGTCGATCTGATAGGCCGAATCATCAACCGGGCATGTCGGCAAACCCTCAGGGAAGAAGTCTGTGTCAGCACCGATGTCGACCAAAGTTGACGCGGGCCAATCTCCCTTTTTGTGTCTCCAGAGCGACACCTGAACTTCGATCACTCCCGCGTTCACATCGCAACTGGCAGCTTGCGACACCTTGGCCCCTGTTCCTATCCGCGGCGCAACGATCACTGCCAACACGCCGACGATCGTCAGCGCAGCTAACAGCTCCAGCAAGGAGAACGCTAGTCGAGGTTGGCTTGCCATTAGTGCGTGTGCCCAATCATGTCGAACATTGGCAAGTAGATCGCCAACAGCACTCCGCCGACGGCAAACGCCAGCCCTACGGTGAGAATGGGTTCAATCGCACCGACCATGGTGCTGGTGGCCGTTTCGACATCGCGGCGAAGGTGCGTTCGGATTTGACGCGTGACTTCGGCCAGTCGTCCGGTTTGTTCCCCAACAATCACCAGCTGATTGACCACTGGCGGAAACAGTTCGCCCTCGTTGTCCAATGCCCGACTAAATCGCTCGCCCCGACGAATGGCCGAACTGAGCCCCAGAATCTTTTTGCGGACGTAACGATTGGAAATCGAGTGTCCGGCCTGCGGCAATGCCTCTGCCAATTTGAAACCACTCTCCATCAGGTTTCCCAGTGTTTCCATAAACTGCAGGATCGCCAAGTTGCGAAACCAGTCACCGACAATGGGGATTCGCAGTAAATAACGATCAATCCACATCCTCGACTCTGGATTTCGCAACGCCATCACGACGCTCAAAGTGACAACAGCGATGCCTGCGACAATCCCCAATCCGTTGAAACGAACGAAATCACCGACTTCGATCAAAGCGCGCGTGATCGCGGGCAATGTCGCACCGGAGTCTTCGTACATTTTTTGGAAAGTCGGGATCACGAACAGCAGCATGAATGTCACCGACGCAATTCCTGCGAAAACCAAGATCGTCGGATACGTCAATTTTTTGACGATGGTGCTCTTCAGGTTCGCCGCTTGTTCGATTTGTTCGGTCAAGCGAACGAGCGTTTGATCCAAAGCACCGGATTTTTCGCCGACGCGGATTTGATTGACCAGCATGGGCGCGAATGCTTGCGGGAACTTTTTCATCGCCGCTGACAGTGATTCCCCACTTTTGACTCGTTGGGAAATCGAGTTCAAAATATCGCGATTCCGTTTCAACGATTTGTCCGCCCCGACTGTTTCCAGTGCGTGCGGTAGCGAAACACCGTTTTCGACCAGCGTTGTCAAATTTCGCAGGAGCAGAATCAGATCTTTGCGTTTGAACTTTCGCCCCGGATCACCGCCGATCTGAATGCTCTGCAGAATCGCCAAAATCTGCTTGAAACTGAGTCCTGGAGCGGAATTCGCTTGGGAGTGCTCGGTTGTGGTTGCATTGCTCACGTCATCACCCCGTTAGCTTAAAGTAGACTTCTTCGACCGACGTGATGCCTAATCGAGCTTGTTCCAATCCAGCGACAGCAAGTTCCGTCATCCCTTCGTCGCATGCAATTTCTCGCAGTTTGCTGGACGGCAGTCCGCTTTCGATCGCTTTCTCCAGCGCCGGTGTCACGGTCATGATTTCGTAGATCGGCACGCGACCGACGTATCCCGTGTGTCCGCAGTGATCGCAACCGACCGCTTCGTAGTAGGGCCCCACCAAGTCGACTGCGGAGGGAGTATCGCGTCCTTCAAAGATTGTTTCGATCAAAGTCTGATTGGGACGACACTCGCGTTTGCAATCGCTGCATAAACGACGCAACAATCGCTGAGCGATCGAAGCGACCAATGCGCCACCGATCTTGAAGTTGTCGAGCCCCAGGTCATTTAGTCGTGTGACCGTTCCAACGGCATCGTTGGTGTGCAGCGTACTGATCAACAAGTGCCCGGTCAGGGCCGCCTGTACGGACGTGGCCGCCGTTTCGTGGTCACGAATTTCGCCAACCAGGATGACGTCGGGATCTTGTCGCATCAAGTACTTCAGCCCGTTGGCGAATCCCATTCCAAAATCATTGTTCGCTTGGACTTGATTGATCCCCGGTAGCCGAAATTCGACGGGATCTTCGATCGTCGATACGTTTCGCTCCGCCGAATCGATACTGCACAGCATGGAATACATAGTGGTTGTTTTTCCCGACCCTGTCGGCCCGGTCATCACGATCATTCCGTGCGGACGATCCAGAAGTGTCTTGACGGTATCGATCTGGTGTTGCGGCATACCGAGCGAATCAAATTCATACGATTTGCTGGTTTCGTCCAACACTCGCATCACCACTTTTTCGCCCCGCACACAAGGGATGCAGCTGACACGAAAACTCGCTCGCGTCTCGCCGTCTTCGATACTTAGATTCCCGTCTTGCGGTCGGCGTTTTTCCGCCGTGTCCATGTCTGCCAGCACTTTGATGCGGCCCACCAGGGCCTCTTCGGAATCACCTGGGATCGTCATGATCTGATGCAATTGACCATCGATGCGGTAGCGAACACGCATCTGCGGCGCATGAGGTTCCAGGTGGATATCGCTGGCTTCGGATCGCACGGCCCCCATCAAGATCGCGTTGGCCAGTCGGATAACCGGCGCGTCACTGTCTTCGAAGTCCAGGTCGGCTTCATCAACCCGGTCAACATTCTCCAGCAACTCGGAGAACCGAATGTCGACGGCTGTCTGTCGGGCTTTGATCCTGTCGTCGAAAGCGATATCCAATAGGCGTTCGATTTCGTCTTCCAAACAGATCGCCGGGTCGACTTGATAGCCGGTCATCAATTCGACTTCGCTGATGGCTTCCATGTCGCTGGGAAGCTCCATGCCAAGTCGCAGCACCTTGTCGCGCAAGTCCAGGGGCGCAATCTTTCGCCGACGAGCAAACGATTCCGGAATCAGCCGGACCAGCTGGCTATGTGTATTGTCTAGATCCAATTCGTAGCAGGGAATTTCGTACTGCTCAGCCAACGCCTCGCCAAGCTGCTTGCGATTGATAAACCCACGTTGCAGCAGGAGCCTCCCCAGATGCATACGCGTCTGTCGCTGTTCAGCCAGCCCCTGTTCGATCTGTTCTTCGGTGATCGCGCCCTGTTCGACAAGAATGTCGCCCAAACGTCTTAGTTTTGTAGTTTGCATGGTTCTGCCCCTGATCAACTCCTGGCCCCAACGATGGGGCTTGCTGCTTGTTGCAGCATGCCTAGCAATTTCTCTTCCAACAGAATGGGGTCGTACGGGGCCACCAAGAAACCGCGAGCCCCCGCTTTGAAAGCCTGTTCGGCTTGTTCCAAATCGCCTTTGGTCGACACGCAAATGATCGGAATGTGGCTGGAGCATTCTTCCGATGCGATTTTTTCGACCCAGTACAATCCGCGGCCATCGGCCAAATCCAGATCGATCAAAACGGCATCGGGTAGCGCGCTAGAGAATTCGGCGGCCATCTGATCGTCCGATCCAGCGGCAATCGCTGTCATCCCAATCAGTTCCAACCGAAACGTCGTGACGTCCAAAATCGTCGGATTAGCGACGTAGACGATAACTCTCTTGCTCTCGTGATTCACGACCGTGTTGCCCCGCTCTGATACATCGTGATGATATTTGCCCAGCAAAACGTAGGCCAGCAATAGCGAACGTCAAATGATTCGCTCCCGGTAATCCAGCGATGATTGGGTCGACAGCGATCAACCGTGCGATCTGCAAAATCCAACCAATCGAAACATTGCAAATCCCTTCCCAACAAAATGGGAATCGAATCAGCAAAGAATCAATCGTGCCGCTTGGGTGTGTCACACCTTGAAGATAGGCACGTCGACAACCATTTCTGGGGCAAAGGTGAGTTTCGACGAAACGGACGTGTCACGATATTTCGTCACGAACTCATCACGATGGACGGTAGGGCAGAACTGTGATGATCAATATCTTGACGCCCCAAACACGGCATGGTGTTTTCGGTACGCTCGCAACGCTGGGATTACTTTTCCCAGGATGCTCGAACAACCAACTCGCCGGGTCTTCGTCCCAAGAGCGAGACCTAATCACGCAAACCGCGTTCACGGGCGACGCAAGCAATAAGGTGTCCGCGACAGATCGGGCGATCGCAAAAGCGACTTCCGACGAGGACGCAACTTCGGAATCAAATGCGACACCACCCCCGCACGCGGCGACGCCACAAGAGTTTCCTGACGACGTCAACTTCTTTATGCCGCCTCGCACCTCCGAACCCACTTTGGAAACGGTTGTCTCGACGGCCGATCACCGGCACTCCGTCCGCTTGATTGGTTTTGCCAACGCCACGCCTGGCGATCCCACGCGTAAAGCTGCGATCTTGAAGATCAATGACAAACTGATTCGGCTTGGCGTCAACGAATCCCACGACGGCGTCACCCTGCTCGCGATCCAAGATCGCGCGGTGACACTCCAAAGCGGTCGCGAACGCATCACAATGACATTGATGGGCCAAGAAATCGTCAACCAGCCTTCTCGTCATGCCTCACGCCATCTCACGCGCCGCGCTACGACGCAACGCAACCGCCGCCGGACTCCGACGCGTTCCGAACTGCGTCCTGCCCAAAGTGAATCCCCCTTGGCCAGAGACATCCCGGTTGATCCAGCGCGGATTCCTGAGCCGCCGACCTTGCCGGAAGATCCGCCGGAACTGCGAATGCCCGAAATGCCCGACTTACCTGATCTTGAGGGAGTCCCCGGCGTATGATTCGAAAGCTTCGGCCAGGGCGAATCGCCCCCATCCATCGTTGCGTCGCGAACGCGATTTTTGCGTTTTTGTTTGCCGTGCAGACAACAGGCAATCAATGCAGCGCGACCGAATATTTCGTTCGCAAATCAGGAAGCGACCAGAGCATTGGCACCAGCGCCAAGAGTGCTTTCCAGTCGATTACCAAAGCCGCGGCGATGGCCGACAGTGGCGACACGATCTACATCGGCGCCGGCGTCTACGATGAAAGGGCCGTTTTAACCGGCGGCAGCACCGGATCATCGACGTCGAAAACGGTGATCTACGGCGACAACGCTGGCACGTTCACCGGCGACAAGGGAGACGTGATCGTCCGGTCGCTCGCCAGCAGCTGGGCGCTCTATGCCAATGGTGTTTCCAATTTAGGCATCACCGGAATCACGTTCGCTGCGCACCCCGATCACCCCACCACCAGCTACGGTTGCTACCTGAGGGATTCGACTGGATCTGTTCACGTTGCCCAATGTCGATTCGCGGATTTGATTTATGGCATTCGCAACCAGGGGGACAATTCTCTGGTCGTCGAAGAGTCAGAATTCCAAGGAGGCCGCTACGCAATCTACACGCCGCAGTGCAGCAAGATTGCGGTGTCGAATTGTCGTTTCCTAGCACCGGCCTATGGTGTCACGGCCTACGACGCTTCCCAGACTCACGTGGATGATTGCAGTTTTACCGGGACGCATCCCACCACGGAAGCGAAAATCTCATCGCGTTCGATTCACACAGCCAGAACCGCGTTGATCACCACCGACTGTAGTTTTGACGGTAGCTACACCGGGATCTACGGAAAAGAACTTACGTCGGCAAAGATCGATGGCTGCAAACTGATCAATAGCACTTCGCACGCGGTCTACTGCACCGGCGAATCGCTCAGAATGAGTCGTTCCAAAGTCATCGATGGCAACTACGGAATCACCCTGAGCGACACGACCGGTAAATCGGCGTCACTGAGCGATATCGAAGTCCAAGGGATGAACATTGGTGTTCATGCCGTGCAAGGTGACTACGATTTCGATTCGGTCACGCTGTCCAGCAACAAGTACGGCGTCTACCAGCGCACCGGTAGTCCGGGCTTCAGCATCGCCAAGTCTGATTCGGTCAAGTTCATTGACAATGACAATGCGATCATGACCCGGCATGCGGACGGCGAAGATGCCACGCTGAGTATCGAGGGACAAGATTTCAGCGGCAACAAAACGGGACTGCTTTCGTACTACACTCGCGTCAAACTACGGGACTGTGTTTTTGCCGGAGAGAAATACGGTGCCTATCTGTCGAACAGCAAATCCGTGGACATTCGCGACTGCAAGTTCAATGGAAATGCGGCCGATCCAGCAGCCTGTTCGTATGGACTTCTGATCCGTTCGGGAGATGTCAATCTGCACAACACGACGTCACGAAATGCAAACAACGGCATCTACTTGGATAACCTGAGCGATAAGCCACCCGTGCTGCAGGGAGTCACTTCCGAGGACCACGCCTATTCCGCACTGCGAATCCTTAATGGCACTTGGACGTACTCGGGCACCGATCGCAATACCTTTCGCAGCGCTCCACGCGGTGTGATGGCCACCAACATGACTTGGAAAGTGGTTGACGTGTCCGCGGATGGATCCTGCCAGTATCCAATCATGGACTACGGCGGTGATTGCACCATCATCGGGGCGGACGTCCAAGCAGAAAAGACCGGCATCTACGCATCGCGTTCCAAATCGCTAAGCATTTCCAAGCTCAATGCAAGTCAATGTGGAGCGTACGGAATTTACTGCTACGACTGCGACAGCACCATCATCGACAATGCCACCACCACCCAGAACGGATCCGGCATCTATATCAACGATCCCGATGGCAAGTACACGCAGATCACCAATACGACTTCATCGAGCAATACTTCGTATGGAATTCTGCTGGCCAGCACGACGCTGGATCCCACCATTGCGGCCAACTTGGTACTGACCAACAACGGCTATGGATTGAGTGTTCGAGATCGACCGCTGACCCTGACCGCCAAAATGGGCGTCACGATTTCTGACAATCGTTACGGAATCATGGCCTACCGCGACGCGTTGTCGATGACCGGCATGAAAATGGAACGCAATCAGATCGGTGTGTATGCGTACCAGAGCCAGATCGAAATCAATGATTGCAAGATCGAAGGAACTTCCTACGCACTGCTGGGATACCCGCGTGGCCAGTGCACAATCAGCGACTCGTATTTTAGCAATGCTGGCTATGGAATTCGCTTGGAGATACGTGAAGCGTTGGCGAACCCGATCGAAATCAGTGGATGCACGGTCGATCACTCCACGACCTACGGCATCTACGTTCGCAAAACCACCGGCACCGTCCCTTCGCTAAAAATCAGCGATACGCAAGTGACCAATAGTCGCTACGGAATGGTGACCAGCGACTTGGACGTCATCGCCAACCGGGTTTCCATGGACACTCTCAGTGGCGTGGGTTTCTATCAATCCAGTGGTTCAAGCACTTTGACACAGTGCTCAGTCAACAATGCGACCAGCAATTGGTCCGTGTTAGCGTATGGCGAACGCTGTGACGTCATCCAATCCAGAATGACAAACGTTCGCTACGGTATCGCGCTGGGCACCAAGAGCGGCAGAGTCGTCAATTCGCTGGTCAGCGGCGAAAGATACGGGATCTACTTCAACGGCGAAGGCGGTAGTTACAAGGTTTATCAAGCAACCGTCTCCACCACATCATCCTACGGGGTGCTTCATCGCTACGGCGATGCGACGATCCAGAACTCGGTCGTCGATGCCAATAGTTATGCCGTGTACAAAACCGGGACGAGCGGCACCCTTGCCGGTGATCACAATCTGATAAACGCCAACGTCCGAGCCTACGTAAATGTCGCTCCAGGTGAAGGTGATATCGAAAAGGCGCCCCTCTTTGTCAACGCCGTCGCGGGCGATTATCGGTTGGCGGCAGGTTCACCGGCGATCAATGCCGGTCGAGACTTGTCGTCCTGGTTGACCACCGACATCGACGGCAACCAGCGTCCAAGCTTCCGAGCGTTCGAGATGGGTGCCTTCGAGTATTTGGAGCCAAGCGGTTCCTTGCGTGTCTTGGACTGGGACGAAGTCGCCCGGTAAAACACATGCAGAAAACAGTGCCAAGTCTCTCCCGCCTTTGGCCAGTTCCTTTGTCTTGGCCCGCTGAATCACAACACAAGAAACTCTCGCGTAGAAAACTTGAAGTCGTCCTGCACTCTCAGACGAAGATGTGATATCACGTCCAACTCTCAAACCGGACGCCGTCCCAGCCAAGACGCTTGTCTTGGCTGTTGTCGTATTGCGAGCCACAAAATGCAAATCACCTTGATCCTAGTGCTGCTGATCGCACAACCTGTGCTGGCCGGCGAACACTGGGTGCGAACAGACGTCGACGGCAAAATCCAGTCAGTGGGCCGGAGAATAATCAACCAGCAAGTAGCGAACGTGTTCGTCCAGCGTTCGCAAAGCACCTACGATCTTTCCAACATGCGATTTAGGAACCATCCCAAGCACGACGGGGTATCCGAAGATGATGAACGCAAATGGGCCGTCGCAGCGAGACGTGAAGTGCTCGCCAACATCGATTCACATCCACCGGATGACCAGAAATTCATTCCTTGGGCAATGAACCCAAAATTCTCCGCACGACAAAGTGACGGCGTCCTGTAATTGGAATCTGAATTCATCGACTTCGAGGTATCGGGAAAGGTGCCCGGCGACTTCCAGGCCTACCTGAGATTCTCGCGACTGAACGCCTACCAAGCCTGCATGCTGATGCAGCGGCCACCGCCCTACCCCGAACTGTTGATGTTACAGCACCTAAGCGAATTCGGTGCGATCCCTGCCACGGTCAAGACAACGATCAAATCCGACAGCGCCCCCATTGTGACTGTCATCACGATCTCGCCAAGAACCCGTGGCGTGCTCCCAATTTTCTGATCCAGGTGCTATGAAAGTCTAGTACCTTTGAGGAGACTTTCGATGACGAAGAAGCGAAAACGACGTAAGCCCGAGCAGATAGTGCGGGCGAACCAAGAAGGTGAAGCGATGCTGACCGCTGGCGAGACTTTGGCAGAGGTTTACCAGGTACTTGAGATCACCGAGTCCACTTGGCTTCGGTGGAAGAAGCAGTTCGGTGGCATGAAGTCAGATGAGGCGAAGCGACTTCGTGAACTTGAGGTTGAAAATCAGCGGTTGAAAGTGCTTCTTGCCGAGGCCGAGCTGGACAAGAAGATTTTGAAAGTTGCCGCTAAGGGAAACTTCTGAGCCCGACTCGTCGACGCGAAGCAGTGTTGCAAGTTCAACTCACCTGCAACGTGTCGCAACGTCGGGCCTGCAAGACGCTCGGCCAGCCGCGAAGTACGCAACGGTAACAAGCAACACAAAGAGAAGACGACCAGCGACTGGTTGATCGGATTCTTGAGTTGGTCCGTGAGTTTCCTCGCTACGGCTATCGAATGATCACTCGGTTGCTACGCCAAGAAGGCTGGCAGGTGAACTTCAAACGCATTTATCGAATCTGGAAACGTGAAGGACTCAAAGTGCCTGTAAAGAAGGTGAAAAAGCGACGCTTGGGCGATCGCAGCGGCGCCATTGGGCGTCGTCGCGCAGAACGTCCCAACCACGTTTGGTCGGTCGACTTCATTTTCGATCGAACGGTCAACGGCCGCTCACTGAAGGTCCTTTCGTTGATCGACGAGTTTACACGCGAGTGCATTGCCCTGGAGGTGAATCGAAAGTTCACCGGTGACGACCTGGTCACCTTGTTGGTCGACCTGTTCGCGATCCGTGGTAGGCCACAGTTCATTCGCAGTGACAACGGCCCTGAATTCATCAGCAAGCAAGTGCGTGACTTTTTGGATCTGATCGATGTGGGGACGTCCTACATCGAACCAGGGAGCCCTTGAGAGAATGCCTACGTGGAAAGCTTTCACAGTCGCTTCCGAGACGAATGCCTTGCCTGTGAAGAGTTCGGTTCGCTTGCCGAAGCTCAGGTTGTGATCGAGAATGCAGAAGGGATGGATTTAGCGCGAACACCTATTGATACCAGCGGCACAGATGTCGGAGCTTTCGAATTTCAGAAAGCAGCATCGAGTATCGGGGAAGGGCAATAGCATGAAAGCGACAATTGGATTGGTCGGAGAGATGCTTGTTCGCCTTCAAGCCTCGCCTCGAATGGCCGCCGGGCAAAAGCTGGCGATTTAGTTGGTCAGTAGGGTTTCAGTAAATAGGACGTAACAACTAAAGGTACGAAGATGGTTTATTCACGATTGTTTCAATGTTTGCTATTAGGTGCATTTTTGTGCGGGACACCGACTCATGCTGCCACAAGAACGCCCAACTTTATTTTGATCTTAACGGATGACCAGAGCTGGGTTGGGTCGTCCCTGTGCATTGATCCTGACGACAAGCGCACAGGCAGCGATTATTATCAGACGCCAAATATCGAGCGAATGGCATCACTCGGCATGCGTTTTACGCAGGGGTATGCTCCGGCTCCGTATTGCTGCCCGACACGCCGCAGTATTCAGATCGGGCAATCTCCCGCTCGCCATCTCTACCAGAAGGATCAACCCGGTTGGACAGAATACTACAAACAGCAGCCGAATATTCCGCAATCGCTGAAAGCGATTGATCCAAGCTACCGCACCGCACACTTCGGAAAATGGGATCATCGTTTCGATAATATTTCACCGGACGCTACGGGCTATGATGTCAGCGATGGACCAACAGATAACGGTGAAGGTGGAGGTCCTGGTAGTGACTGGCCTGCTGCAAACGAAGATCCTAAGCTGATTGATCACCTGACAGACCGAACCTGTGGTTTCATCGCTGAATGCTCCAATGAGAAGAAACCGTTTTACGTGCAGCTTTCACATTATGCGGTGCACCTTGGTGTCTACTATAAACAGGCGACTCTGGACCGTATCGCAAAAAGACAAAAAGGAAACTTCCACAACATTGCTGAATTTGCGGCCATAACTGAGGATATGGATACGGGCATCGGCCGTGTTTTTGACAAAGTAAAGGAGTTGGGGCTGGATGATTCCACCTACATCATTTTCATGTCGGACAATGGAGGCAGAAAAGATATTCCCGGCTTTGAATCCGACAATCTCAATCTGCCGCTTCGAGGCAATAAAGGAAACATGTACGAAGGAGGGATCCGGGTTCCATTTATTGTCAGTGGCCCAGGCATTCAAGCCGGCTCGATTTCGCATGTTCCGGTTTCAGGTGTAGACCTATTGCCTACCATCACAGACTTAGCTGGCCAACAATTGCAACACGATCAATTGGATGGCGGCAGCCTTAAGTCTCTTTTGAATGGGCAATCTGAGATCGTCAAACGCAATAATGACTTTCTGATTTTTCATCAGGCCGTTACCCGTAAGCCTCAAAGTGCCATCCTCCAGGGTGACTACAAGCTCGTTAAGACGTGGAACGAAAACAAGCTCGAGTTATTTGATTTGAGCACGGACCTGGAAGAGGCTCAGAATCTTTCGGACAAGATGCCTGAAAAAACGGAAGAGTTGCACAATCAGATGGTTACCTATCTGGATGAGGTTAACGCCGCAACCGAGAACATGGGTAGCAAAGCCGAAATCTATAGGCTCTGGAAAAAAACGCCTAACTAGGGCACGAAAAACTAGTTCGGACTTGCCCTTTCTTAGTACGCCGGTTTTACCAGAGGTAATGCGGCAGAATTCCCTGGCAAAGAGCGGCCAGATTGACCGGCTTTTGAAATTAAATATAGAGCACAATAGTTTCCATTGGCCATTCAGGAAATGAACATCAACCAAAAAGAAAAATTATGAGAGTGTTGCTACACCCAGTCGCGATCACGTCCGTCTTGATTCTTATTGTTCTTTCTCAGCCTAGTTTTGCACAGCATGCCAGTGTTGAACGCGTTCCCATGGTTCACCCAGGGATTGTAATGACTGCAGAACAACTGGATTTGATGCGGGACCGAATCAATAGGGGAATCGAACCGCAAAAGTCTGCGTTTGATGTGCTTAAAAAGGACCGCAGGGCTTCGAAAAATTACACACCCAATACAGAACACTTTGAATGGGGGGCAGGCGAAAGAGATGCCCAGGCCTGCTGGGTTCAAGCGTTGATGTGGTCTGTCACTCGAGAAGAAGTGTACGCTGAAAATGTCTTGAACATCTTGGACGCATACTCAACTTTAGAAGAGGTAACTGGGAAAACGAAAGACCTAAGGATCGGCTTGATGGGCACCATGTTTATGCGGGGTGCGGAAACTGTAAAGCACACCTATCCGAAGTGGAGGCCAGAAACAGAAAAGGCATTTATGGACATGTACGACAAAGCGTTCATGCCTACGTTGATGACACGTGTGGAGCACGAAAACAATTGGATGTCTTCAATTACCGAATCACTGATGGCCACTGCAATTTTCAAGGATGATCCAGAACTCTTTGATTTAGCAGTGTACCGTCTGGGAATTTACCTGCCGACGAATATCCCCCTTGAAAATGGACAGCCAGCAGAATTATGGAGGGATATCGCTCACGCCGAGGAGGGAATCGGAGCTTTAATACAAACTGCAGAGATGGCCCGAAACCAGGGGGTGGATGCCTACGGATGGCTAGATAACCGTATGGCGAAAGGCATGGAGTATCTTGGAGAAGTTATCGACACAAAAGATGATCGATTTGAAAAGAACTATCCCTTAGATGTGGGCTGGGAAATCGTATACAACCATTACCACTACCGAATGGGAATGGAAATGCCTTGGACGAAAAACTTAGTGCAAACTGTAAGGCCGGAGGGTTTGTTTAGACACACGTCTCTGGGCACATTGATAAAAGGCGAAATGGATAAAAACAGACCGGTGACCATTTCACACTGGCGTTTGCCTATCGCTTACACGGGTGCATCGTATTCGCATACCTTAAGAAGATACGGCTGCACCTCACCGGTAGAGTGGGTCCAAGAAGTTGAAGCTTCGCTTCCTTCAGGCCTGAATCTAAGTTCCAACGGACAGGTGACTGGCAATATCGAAGCAGCCCCGGGGGTCTATAAGTTTGTCTTAAAAAGTTCCGGTACGTCCTGCGATCCTGTTTCAACCACCTATTATTTGCCTGTAAAAAACCTGCTTCCTGCAGCACAAGTAAAAGCTAGTGAGCCAGGTCTATGGTATGAATACAGAACCCCTCATTTTGGCACTGACCCAGGGCTGGATTCTTTTCAAAGCCTTGCAACAGGAAGCACGCCCACCTTCAGCTTTTCAGTTGCCGAAGACGAACAGTATGCCATTCGATTTTCCGGTTACTTGGACGTTCTCGCTGACGGTAGTTACAGTTTTCAGCTGGGCACGGAAAACCAGTCCCGTCTCTATATTGATGACCAGCTTGTGGTGGATCATTGGATGCGTGACAACCGGGCCAGGATAGCCTGGAATCAATTTGACTCAAAACTGGGGCTAAAGGCCGGCAAACACAAGATCGTTCTTACGGTCAACAACGGCAATTACGACAGGCATATGCTCTACGGAGAATGGCCTTCGATGCGCAATCTGCTCGAAGTCCAATGGAAGATCCCCGGTACCACCAGCCATGTTCCCATACCTCAGTCAGCGTTGTTTAATCCGGGAAAGTTTTGATCCTTCAAGGCGTAAGACGAAGCAACTACTGTGACAGTCGCTAGAAAAGAAGAAACATGAGAAGGTTTTTACACCCAATCGCGATCGCGACCGGTTTTAGTTTATTGACTCTTTTTCAGACAAGTTTTGCGCAGCATTCTAATATTGAACGCGTTCCCATGGTGCACCCCGGAATCCTAATGGGGAATGTCCCATTCGTTGTTGAAACTCTTGATGGTCTCTCTGGTGAAAACGTAGATGGTTAGGATTGAGCTTGCAACAAGCTCGCCCCTCCTGACTTCGCCGTAGGCGAAGTCAGGAGGGGCGATGATGATTACGCGGAGCTGGGTTCTGACCGTGCCAGGGACGTGATCAGTGATGGCAGTGCAGTGTGACCAGAAATGCGACAGAAGCCTTTCTCAGCCTCCAGCAACGCATAGGAAAGCCATCGACTTTCTTGGTCGGTTTCAACGCGAAACCGCGTCACCCGGCCCGGCTTCCGGCGTGTGTTCAAGAATGAGTTCTCAATCGCGTTGGTGCTCAGCAGAGAACGGTGTAGCGTGCTGGGGACATTCGGGCGATGCAACGCCAGCAAGTCATCACCCGCCTCATGTAAGCTCCGATACGCTTCGGCGTTGATCGGTTTGAGAAAAGCTTTAAGCTCGCCAAAGACTTCCTCGGCAGCTTCGATTCCTTGAATACTGCGAAGCCTTGTGAACAGACGCGATAACTCGCCCCAATGACGCTTCGAAAGTTTGCCTTTGATGTTTCGTTCTTTGTGAATCAAGCATCGCTGGACGACCGCATCAGCAAAGAAATCAACGACCGCGCCGCGAAGGGCATCGCTGCCGTCGAGAACTACGTATAAGCGGTGGTCGCAAGTGAATCCACGTTTTACGATTCGACTCATCAGTTCACGCGAAACTTCCAGGTTCTCGCTGCTGCCGAGTGCAAAGTCCATCACATGCTTGCGCCCCTGGCTGTCGATTCCCAATGCCACCACAGCGGTCTGGTTCTTGCTCAAACGAATGCCATCGAGCATCAAGGCGCACCAAGTGATCGAACCGAGATCTTTGCCTCGTAACTGCTCGATGAACTTGCTGCCAGCCTCTTGCCAAAGACGCGAAACATTGGACTTTCTAACACCAGGGGAATTTGGCTTGATCTCTTGGACGCCCCTAGAACTAACACCCGAGACGATCGCTTGAACAATCTGTGCCTGCAGTTGGCCGGGATCTTTGGCAACGCGATAGGTGCTCAACTCGACTTCGTGACTGGAGCCGTCACAGGACTGCTGACGCACTCGAGGCCGAACGACTTCTTCACGTTCGCCTTCGTACAAAACGCGGCCTGAACTGGTGCCCGCCCGATAGTGATCGCTTGGTGATGGATTGTGCTTGGGCCCACAAAGCTCGGTAACTTCTGCGGCCATGACTTCACAAATCATTTCCCGCACATGACCGCGCAGAAAGTCGCGAAAGACCTAACCGGTTTCAGAGGCCGAAACTTGCCCCAGTGATTCTAAAAGACTAACTTCATTCATGATGGTCTCCCCGTCGGTTGCCGCCGACGCGAATTGAAAAGTTGCGAAGGGCAGATTCTGCCCTCCGGGAGACCATCTTTCAACAATTAGTGGGACGCTTCCGACTCAAGACCAATCTTGCGTTCCTGCAACGTCTCGAAAAGAGCAGCAAGACCGGCAACCGTTCGACCAAGCCGATCTAGACGCCAGACGACAACCTTGGACACGTTGCCCGATGACATCGCCGACTCCAGTCGGTTCCAGACAGGACGATCCATCGTTTTTCCCGTGTACTTGTCCCTATAGAACTTCACGGGCGTATCAACTGCATACGCTTCTATCCAGCGTTTCAAGTCAGCCTCTTGGCTGCGTGTGTCTTGCTTCTTGGTGCTGACGCGGCAATAGATGGCAATGTGTTGCATCGGACTCCTGAAGTGTCAAGTGTGGGTTACAGTCAGCCCCACTCACATACGTTTTCACCTGAGAGACCGTCGTGAGTTTCGACAACGAATGGGACATCCCCCAAACGATCCCGCGCATTGGTCACATGCAATTTTCGATTGACGCTGTATGCATTTTATTGCGGTGTTTTTTTGGAAAACACCTACGGAGCTACTCCTAATCACGGTTTATGGCTATTCAGCTTTCATCATCGATGAAATCAACTAGTGCCTGATCAATTTGCTCCGGTTGCGGTTGGCCTTGTTCTGCCAATGCATTGATGACTTGTAGTACGTCGCCAGGCGTGGCCCTGCCGTCACCGTTCACATCAAAAAATGGTGGTGGTCCAACCGAATCGGTGATCGCAAAGAATAGATCGGAAACAGGGTCGTGGACCGTGGGCTCGGCTAATTCATTGATCACCTGCAGGATGTCAGCCGGTGTAACTTGGTTGTTATTGTCAACATCGGGAGGGCTAACCACATTTTGCCATGATCGAATTTGCTCGCCACTTACGGCGGCCAATTCATTGATCACCAAAAGGGCATCCAGTGGCGACAGTCGGTTGTCGCCGCTGACATCGTAGTACGAAGGAGGTCCAACCGTGTCGGTGATGGTAAAGAGTTGGGAAGTAGATCGACTATGGACTGTAGGCTCAGCAAGCTCGTTGAGCACTTGGAGAATGTCCCCGGGGGTAACTACGCCCGAATCATCTACATCAAACGGATTGACTGGATTCTGCCAACCAAGTGCCCGCGAATCAAATTCGATATTGCTCACTTGAACGCTACTTGTATCCGCACCGAAGCCGACCAAGTCAAAGAACAGCGTCGCCGTCGCGTCTGCAGCCGAGGCAGGAATCACAACTGTTACGTCAATCGAGCTATTGGGCAAATCAATCACATCGCCGCTTGAGTCCACTCCGTTTGCAGTGACCAAATCGGAAAAGAAGACCTGTCCATCGGCCTGCACATTCAACAACGCGTCACCACCGCCAAGACCATCCATTTCGCCTAGCAGCGAAGTCGCACTCGTAGCATCCAACAACGAAACCTCAAACGCCTCCACCGGATGCTCACCCTGCCCGACATCCAAATTTAATCCACCCAGCGTAAACGTCAGCGTGCTGACACCCTGGGGAATTACAAACGTCTGCGACAGATCCGATATCATGCCAACGTCTTCACTGATCGTGGTGACACCACCGGCGATGGAGATGTCACCAATGGTTTTCCAAATGAAGTCGTCGGCCGATGGGTCGCTGACGGCGAAGTCTGCATTCTGAAAGTCGTGGCCGGCATCTTGGCTTACATTTGCGGCCATCAGTACAAAACCGAGCGGGGAACCCACGGTTTGGTGAAGCACCCCAAGGTCCAGATCGTCAGCATCCGTCAGCAGGAAGCCTGTCCGGCGTGCGAACTGTACTGCATCAATGTCATCTTCTGTCAGGATCCTGGATTCACCAATGAATAGTTCGCCGGTCATCACTGGATTAATGTCACCGTCGACCGCAAACTCCGCTCCGTTATCTGTCAGAGGCAATTCATCAGATGAAAGGGAGATAGTCAGTCCAGCGTCGGAAGAGCGGATACGGTCACGGAAAGCCGGAACGCTCGGATCGAAACCGAGTGCATGTCCGACTTCGTGCAGCAGTACGGTCGAGAGATCGAAACCGTTGGTCGTCCAGCCATAACCTGCGCCATCGTCATCGATCCGTATCGTCGCTTCAGTCGCCAAGCCCTGTTCGTCGCGTTCGTCAATTACGACTCCGCCAAGCATGCCGGCTGACAGGTCTTCCACGATGTAGTTCAGAGTAACGTCGATGGACTGCCCAAGTGCGCTGGACCAGGATGCGACTGCGGAATCTCCCAGCTGTTCGACTTCACTAATGATGGTCATGCCGTCGGGTAAGTTCAATTCGATTGGCGTCGTGTCTTCGAATGACGCCGTTTGGTTCAGAGTCGTGGGCAGCGAAGTGCTCCCCGACGTTGCTGCGGTGGTCGAAGAGCTGCTGCCGACTGCCGACTGACCCTGTCCGCGGGCCTCGGCCCCACTGTTGCCACGGATCAACCCAGTCACTGTTTCCTTCGCCTTCGCTTGTAGCGCGTTAGTCGCACGTTTCTTTAGATTTTCGATCGTGTCGCCTAAGAAGTTTTTCTGCAAAAACTCATTCGCGCTCTTTTGGAAACTTACTGACGCCTTAGCAGCCTCCTGCTCGTACTTGGTGCGCTCTTCTTCTGTGTCAAACAAGCCGTCCAGTCGACCGCGATTATTGCGACGACGATCCTCTTCGTTTAACGTCCGCAGCAAAGTGTCAAAATTATGGACAAGATCGGAGTCGTTAAGCTTATCAATCAACTGTTTGAAACCGGCATTACCAGCTTCGCCAATTTTTACACCGATGAATTTGTTGGCTTGTGTCCCAACAAATCTGGCCGTCCCAGCAGCGACGCCAAATTTATTAACAGAGCCGAACAGTTCGCTACCGTATTGCTGTACCGTGGTGATCGCTGCTCCCGGATCGTTTGCTATTTTGCTCAAGATCTTCTTCCCGTTGGCAACTGAAAAGAAGTCTTTCGCGTTGGCTAGATAGTGCTTAGCTTTGCCGACAACTTCTTCGCGTGTAATGACGCGATTCCATCCCTGTGCTCCGGAGGCATTGTTCAGCTGACTGGCTTGCACCCTTCGCGATGGCGTAAATCCGGCCTGACTTGCACTAGCGTCCCAGGAAAGATTGTGCCGATTTGATTTTGATGCAACGACGAAGGAACCAGGTGTGTCGGGAGCGAGTCGCGAAACCGGCGAACTGGGTGTAGATCGTAGGGCAGGGCTAGTCGCGTTGCTGAATGCATTTGCGACTGGCGACTTAGCCGTTTTTGCAACGGTCGAAGCGAGATTCTGACTCTTGCTGTATACGTAAGCGCGATACTGTAGGACTTCACTGTAAGATTTCCGCACGTTACTGGTAAGCGTTCCATCAGGATTGCGCATTTTTCGGTTCGATGCGAAGCTGGCAATCTCATCTCGAGTCCTCATCGCGTCTTTAACGGTGTCGGCTGAGAATTTGCCCGGATTCTTTATCACGTTCTCGCGAAACTCGAAGTTACGAGATGCTTGTTGGATACTTCCGCCTTCAAACTCCGTAAGCAACCTTTGCTGACTCAAGCTCTGACTGTCGAAGGCTCCTGAAGAGTCTGCGCGGAAAGCATAGGGATTCGGTGCGCTGTCAACCTTATTTGAAAGGGCAGGAGCCGTGTTCGGATCAATCCGTCGACCAGTGCTGGACGATCCATCCAGGCCGATCTTGCGGAATTCACCAGTATTGGTCGCTATTCGTTGATTGCCGAACGATTCTGGTATTGGTTGACGTGGGGGATGCGTCAGCTGATCTGCCAAATATGGCGGTGCCGTCGTTGCTGGAGGTTTAGGCCCAGTCGACACTTTCTTTACGCTGGTGACAGACGGGCTGTCGGTTTTTGCGGTCAGCTTTTTGAGCAACCGAGCACCTAGTACAGCGTCCTTGCTTCCACGAATTGCCAGACCAGCTTTTTCGATTCCCTCTTTGGCTAGATTGGTGACGCGCTTTGCTCCGCCACCTTTGCCGCTTACCAAGAGTTCGGCGATGGCGGCAACGGCCTGGCCTGCTTTTGCCGGATCAGGCGAGGCCAAGTCGCCCGGGATTCTGGCCAAGCCTTCGACCACGCCACCGATTGCCGTCGACACGCCTTGCTCTGCAACCAACTGGGAAGCTTGGCTGTAGTAACCATTCTTTTCGCGATCGGAAGTGATGCCGGCTCCACGAAGCGTGAATTCCAATAAGTCAGCACCCATTGCGAAGGTGTCGTTAGCGCCTTGCATTGCCGAAACAACAGCAGCCTCGACTGTGTACAGATGATGCAAAAAGAACGCCGAAGCCAAATTGTTTCCACCAGGATTACCAGAATTGACGATGTTATCGAGTCCTTTCTTGCTGATGGCGTCCAGTCGTGACTGGAACTCTTTGATTTCGTCTTTAATTCCGTCGCCAAAGCCCTTGACGAAAGACAGTCCCATCTCAAATGCGAGTTCTTCGGAGGGCGCTATCGCGCCATGGATGCTGTAGTAAGCCACGTCGGAGAACGCTAGAAACGCAGTTCTGGTTGCAAAAGCTATTGGGGCCGACTCGGTGAACGACTTTGCACCGTAGGCAATACCCTCATCAAATGCATTGATGCCGTCATTGACCATCTTTGCATAAGCTCCGGCGCCGAAGGAAAGCCCTGTGGTAAACGAAAACGTCTGCAGTCTTCCTTTGAATCCGCTGGGCGTGCCCTGCGAATAGCTTGCTGCACGCTGCGTCGCTTCGGACAGACCGCTGACGCTGATTCGTGAGAGTCCGCTTGGGTCTCGATAGTTGATTGGATCTCCGCCAGCGAATCGATACAAGTTGTAGTCGCCGCCATCAAATCCACTCGGATCGATCGACAAGAAACGCCCCAGTTCGGGCGAATAGAATCGAGCGTTCATGTAGTAAAGACCGCTCACCGCATCAAACTCGGCACCTTGATACAGAATTCGACTGCCCGGAACTTCACCTGCCGCCGCGTCCTCGATGTAATGTGCTCCGATCGCATCGTAGTGCAGTTTCGAAGACGTCAGATCAGATGCATCCGTGATCAATCGCGTTGAAGACGTGCGATCGGCCAACAAGAAATCCGTCTGGCCCACTCCGCCTGATTGTGCATAAGTCCCACGTCCGCCAGGATCGCTCAGGTAGACCAGATCCAACACCGGATCGCCAGCAACATCGACGACATACTCCGCAAGCAATTCACCTGACTCGTAGATGAAGTAACGATCGTCGATCACCTCCAGGTTGTTGCCCGTTGCGTCCAACGCAGAAATCGTCTGTCGAATGCGTCGGTCGAAAGCGTCGAACTCGTTTTCGATTGTTGACGTCACATTGCCGTCAGTATCATTGAACGTGATCGTGACAAGCCGATTTCGATAGTCCCAATCGTACACTTGACTTTCACCAGTCGCGACACTGGTGACCGAAATCAGGTTGCCTTCGTCGTCGTAGTCAAAGGTCGCTACGTCGTCGGAATCAATCTGGTTGTTGATGCCTACAACTGCCGCGTCATCAGTTCGGTTCCCGGTGGCGTCTAGAGTGTAGACTTCATCGTCAACGCCAGCAGGACGATCGATGCCGATCAGTCGGTTCGCTTCGTCGTACGAATAAGTTGAAAGACCTCTTGAATCCGTGTCGGTTGCCGCCATTCCGTTCGCATCGTACGTCGTTACGAACTGTGCCAAAGTAGAACCGCCGCTGCCATGATTGATCGATGTCACTAAGCCTCGATCGTCATACTGGAACAGTGTGCTAACCGACGGGCTGCCGGCAACAGCACGTGTCATTGTCGATACCTTGTCCGGCAAGTCTGCTGAGTACGCCATCGTTACATCGACGCTATCGATAGTCGGACCAGAAAGCGATATACCGCTCAAACGCTCTGCAGCATCTCGGGTGTAGGTCCAATCTGCCAAATCGGACTGCGTGCCAATGGATAACGTTCTGGACACGGCGCGACCAAGTTCGTCAGCTGGACGTTCCAACGTGATGGACTGCCCGCCAATTGTCAAAGTTCGCCCCAGCAAATGGTTCGATGCGTCACCGTAGAGATCGAATGCGATCGACGCGTCGCCTTCGGTAGCCGACGTCAATCGCCCGGCAGCGTCCGTGTCAAACGTGATTGTGTTGAAAATCGTTCCGGCGTCATCAAGCCAATTTTCCGCGCGTGTCGTGCCGTCGTGACCGACGATAAACGTTCGACGACGACCAGCGCGGTCGACGCTTTCAATCAGGTCGCCCGCCGCGTTGTACACCATCGTCACGGTACCCGTCGGACTAGTTTGCGTCAGGTCCAATCCGGTGCCGTCATAGGTGTAAGACGTTTCATTGCCCAGTGCGTCGGTCAACTTGGTTAGTTGTCCGATCGCGTCGTAGTCAAACTGCGTGACGGCATTGACGCCATCGGTTTCAGTCTTGACCCGATTCAACGCGTCGTAAGTGTAGGTCGTCGACTGCGAATTCGCTGGACGCTTCTCGGTCAGCAGATTGCCAACGGCGTCGTAAGTTGTCGTTGTTGTGAAACCTTCGGCGTCTGTCACTCCGGTGCGTAGGTTCCTTGGATCGTAAGTGTACGTCTCGCTCCAAAGACCACGGGTTTCGGACGCCAGGTTCCCGACGCCGTCAAACGTGCGCACGATTTCGGGATTGCCGCGTTCTTCGATTCGGTCAACCCGTCCAAGACCATCGTAGTGCAGCGTTTCTGCCACGGTGCCTGAAGGATCCGTGACAACGACACGCGGATCGTCGTTGTCGACGGGGTATTCATACGAAGTGACCAGGTCACCGCGTGTCGCCGACACAATCGTTTCTGTTTTCAAGCGATCTGCCAGGTCATAGGCACGACTTGTCTCGTGCCCCAGCGGATCAATGATCGAAATGACGTTGTCGGAAGTGTCATAGTCGTACGTAAACGTGCTATCTCGCTCGCTACCTTCAAAACCCGTGGGCTGTGTTCGCGAGAACAGACGGTCAGCATCGTCGTAAATGAATGTCTGGGCATACGCTTCGCCACCCTGCGGAACAACTTTAGTGACGTTGCCGGCCGTGTCGTAGAAGATCTGTTCGACCACTTCGCCGGAAGCTTGCCCTGGCGTCGTACGCATCCCAGCGGTATCGGGAGTTGCTGATGATCGAGTGGTTTGTATTGGCCGCGAAGATGCGTCGTACTGAGTCGTAACGAAATAGAAGTCGCCAGTTGGATCTCGCGGATCAATTTGTCTGACTTCGCGTCCCAATAAGTCGTATTCGTACGAAGTTGTGATCTCGTCAACGGTTCCGACTGCGCTGGTAACAGACTGCAATAGATTCCGCGCAGTGAATGTCGAGTTGTACTGAATGCCGCGCGCGTCAACTACCGTGTCCACGTTCCCGGCGCCGTCGTACTGCATTTCTGTACGTCCGCCAATCGCATCGATCTCTACAACTGTCCTTCCAAGTTGGTCGATGATCGTCGTAGTCGTATTGCCACGCGGATCAGTTTCAATGATGGCCGGCGAACCTTGAACGTCGACATAAGAGTATTCAGTCTGGAAGGTCAGCGGATCCACGATGCTTAATGGGCGATTCGCACCATCGTACGTAACCACAGTCGTGCCGTACTTGTCGGTTGTGGCCAATCGATTGCCGTATCGATCGACGCTGTACTGCAACACATCACCAACGGGATCTGTCATTGACGTTTGATTTCCGGTCGCGTCATACGTGTACCGCGTGATATCGGTAGCGCCGTCAAACCCGACAATCTGAACCGGTTGCCCTAATTCGTTGTACTGCAAGGTCTGTGTTCGACGTGGCCCAGTTCCACCAGGCACCTCCATGGTTGCGATATTGCCTGCTGCATCACGAGTGTAGACCGTGTTGTACGCTGCACCGCGATGGTCCTGTTCTGCGATGACGAAACCGGCAGCATCGAAAAGGAAGCTGTTCGTGATTCTCTGTAAGTCGTCTGGACGCCCTTCAGCGGATTCGATCAGAACAGTCTGTCCGCTACGATCAAACTTGGAAATTGTTTGGTAATCTTCACCGCGGGGATCAATCTCCGTTACCGTGCTGCCGCTACTTTCGTAAACGTAGGTGGTGACAGCGTCTGGGCCTGGGGCATCTTCGGTGCCTGTCGGTTGAATTTGCTCTAGCAACCGCCCGGCGCCGTCGTATCGCATTGTTGTGGTGTAGAAATCACCACGAGGATCCGTCATAGCGATCAGGTTTCCTGCGCCATCGTATTCGTACGTTTTAATTTGTCCGATCGCGTCAGTCTCTGACCGCAAGCGACCCGCGGCATCGAACACATGGATAGTCTCTGCTCCTTCGCCCAGCGGAAGCGTGACATTCACCACTTGTCCGACCGAGTCGTACTCGTACGTTGTCTCACGTCCCAGTGCATCGGTCGTCATTCTTGGGCGATTGTTGCCGTCGTATGTGTAGGTGATTTCTCTTTCTGCCACGTCGTATCCATCAACGACTTGGGCGACAAAAGTCTCTCTAATAATATTACCCGCCAAGTCGTAGTCAAAGATCGTCTCGGCGCCGTTTGCCTCCGTCGATTTGATCACCCGATCTGCTAAGTCATATTCAAAACTTGTTTCAACCAATTCGCCCGAGGAATCACGAAGCGGACCATCTTGCGATTTCAACCGGCTGACGGCGTCGTAGTTGTAGCGAGTGATAGCAATATCATCCGAATTTTCTGCACCAAATGGGGTCGTCGACAGAAAGATCCGGCCGAGAGCATCGTATGTGAACGAGGAATTTAGGTTGGCACCACGTGGGTCCGTTGAGAGAATCAAATTGCCTGCGGAATCATAGGTGTGCAGCACAGTCGACGATGGACCTGGTAGATCTGGGTGCCCGCGCTGAACTGTTTCCGAAGCGACTAGATTCGCGGCATCGTATGTGAATGTGGTGTTAAAGAAATCACCACGTGGATCGTCAATCTCTAGGACGTTGCCGGCCAAATCATAACTGTAGGACGTCGTTTCCTTGGCACCATCTTGAACACCGACTTCGACGTCTTGTGCAACAGAAAGCGTTCGACGTAGCGCATCGTAATCGGTTTCAGATGCAACACCACGCGGGTCGACGATCCGAGTCATCAAGTCACGGTCATCGTATTCATAAGTGTACGTGAGCGTTTCGTTGTTGCCGGCGATGCCGCCTGGACGAGTCTCCGTCAAGATGTTGCCGCGAGCATCGTGAGTGTAAGTTGTCTGGAAAAGGCCGTCCCCTGCAAACGTGCGCGGATCGGTTACGCTGACCAGTCGGTCGGCGGAATCGTATTCATATGACGTACGATTCTGCTCGGGATCAACCGTCGTCAGCACCCGGCCAAGATTGTCGTACGTCATTCGTGTTGTGACGTCACCGATCACCTCTGACCCGGTACACGAAGTCAGGCCCGAATTCGGATGGATCGACGCAATCGGATTTCCTGCCGCGTCGTAAATAGTGCACGTCGTATGTCCCATCGCATTTGACGAACCAATGATTCGGTTCAAGCCATCGACATAGGTCGTTTCGGTTTGGCCTTCAGGCGTCGACACGGAAGTGTTGTTACTGGCCGCGTCATATCCGTAGGACCATTCACCATTTGCAGCATCGATTCGACGCTCCATACGCCCACCCGCATCGTAGTCGTACTGCGTGACGAAGTTCGGATTCCTTGGGTCGGTCTCTGTCAATACGTTCCCGACGCCGTCGTAGGTATAATTGGTCAACGCAAACAGCGGGCCGTCAAACGGACCATAGGGCAATGACATCTGCTCGACTCGTCCCAATCCATCGTAGACTCGCGTCGTCAGCAACGTTGCGTCACGTGGATCGCTGACGGTCAGTTGGTTACCGACATCGTCGTAGGTCATTTCAATCGAATAGCTAACCGGTGTTCCCACCGCGTAGTTTGTCTTGACTAGATCGCGTTTTGCGTCGTACTCATACTGCGTTACAATGCCACCGGTGTCGACCGACCTGACGATTTGATCCAGTCGGTTGTAATCCGTCGACATCGTGACAGCATCTTCAGTTCCCGGAGAGATCGTTGATTTAAAGAGCCGATCGAGCGCGTCATATTTGTGCGATTCACCGACGTCCGTACCGACGACGAACTGAGATAAGAGGTTGCCCATCGTATCGAAGGTTATTACTTTTTCGATATTCGTCCCGTCGCCGACCGGTGTAGTCGTACGAATCATTCGACGATTGGTCGAATAATCGTGCATCGTTTCCACAAAGCCTGATTCCCCGTTGGGGCGCGGCGTACGGATGGCGATGACGTCATCCCACACCGGGTCGTAGTCGTATTCTGTGCGATTGCCCTCTCCGTCAATTGCCGCTGTCATTCGTCCTATTGCGTCGTACTCACTACGAATGGCGTAGCGGTCTTCGCCATCTAAGTGGCGTGGATCCAATACCGCCGTTCGACGGTTTGCTGCATCGTATTCATAACGTTCGGTGTTGCCCAACGCATCCGTTTGGGCGATCAAGCGATTCATTCCATCATAATCGTAGGTTGAAAACGCCAACGTGTCGGTGATGCCGATCGGCTGGCCCAGTCGCTTCAATTGACCCTCGCCGTCGTATTCCATCACCACTTCATTGCCTTCGGCATCAATGATTTTGCTTTGCCGATTTCGCGCATCCAGCTCGTACTGAGTCTCATAACCCAGCGGGTCGGTTTCCTTGCTTATCTGACCTTCGGGATAGTAGTCGTAGGTCGTGGGCGCGGCGGGGCCGAACTGAGTTGTTTTCAACCGATCACGGTCGTCGAACGTGTAAGTGGTAACATACTCCTCAGGCTCTCCCAGCGCGGCGATCTGCTTGGTTAGATTGCCGACCGCATCAAAGTGGTACTGGGTGACTGTTCCCAGTTCGTCGGTTTGCTCGGCAATCTGATCAAAGAGGTTGTAATCGTACGTGCGCGTCCGATCGCCTGTTGTGTTCGCCGTGGTCGTCGAGATCACTCGATCGACGTCGTCGTAGACCTTGGTTGTAACTTGGTCGGGCAATGGGCCGGCTACCTCTTTGACTCGGCCACGAGCGTCAAGTGTCTGGGTGATTTTCTGACCATGTGGCGGAATGACTTCTTTGACACGTCCGACGTCATCAAGCACGTATTCGGTAAAGCGGCCGAGCGCATCGTAACGCCCCACGACTTCGTTGTATTCGTTATAAGTTGACACCGTGAAGTCACCGGTCGGATGTTGGATGACATAGACGTCGCCACCAGCGGCTGAGACCGGGTAACTCGGCACCAAGTCGCCAGCTTCATAGCCATAGCGTGTCACGAAATTCAGATCGGTGACATCCTGAGCGAGCAGTGAAGGTCGATCCAATTCGTCGTACTGCCGCTCTATAACGGAATCGACGGTGTTCACGCTACGGATTTCGTTGCCGTGAGCGTCAAATTCATGTGTGTAGGACTGTGTCCCAGCGCCGACATAGAACGTCGACACAATTCGGTTCATGATGTCACGCGTAAACTCCGTGCGAACACCATTCGCATCGGTAAACGCGGAGACAAATCCTGTTAGGTCGTCGTACTCCCAGCTCCGTGTGCCGTCGGAGAACGCTTCGCTTGTTCGGCGTCCGTACGCGTCGTAGTCGTTGTCGGTCAAATTGCCACGGGCATCCGTGGTGATATTGACCAGCCCAGTCGCTAAGTACGTGTAGGTCTGTGTGATCTGCTCCGGGCTACCGGTCGGCGGGTCGCTATCAAGGACAACCGACGTCAGAATGTTACCGTTGTCATCCAGCGTATGCGTTGTGGTTCGCCCGACCGGGTCGGCCGTGATCACAGGAATGTTGTACGATTCCTGACCGTCCAAAATCACTTCGTAGTCCCACGTCGTCGTGGTCACTACCGGAGTTCCATTCGGATAATCCACGCGTTCGATGATGTTATTAAAGGCGTCACGCTCGTATTCGATGATCGCGCCGACCGCATCCTTCTCTGTCAGTATGCTGCCGCCGCCTTCAGTTCGCGTGAAATCGGTTTCGCGACTATCATCGACTTGGTGTTTGTCCAGCTGACCAGACGGTGTCAGTCTGTATTCATGTTGCTTGCCCTTGAAATCTCGGTAGGTCGCGGCGGCGGTGAAACTCGTATCCGCAGTTGGGTCTGTTGCTTTTCCAGCCTTTGCCAGGTTGGACTTGGTATCGGGCGTTGACAGTACTTCCAGGACTGGAGCCCTTGAAACGCTAGTCGTATCGCCGATCGACTTAAGAAACGCAACTTGGGCTGGTTCGATCGTAAAGGTGGCGTCGTCGATACGCCGCCCACTTCGTAGTCGACCGTCGACTGGGTCATAGACATACGTCTCGGAGAAATCTTCATCCAGTTGTTCGTTCGGATCCGTTCCTCGTTTCAGGGTTTGACCCGTCAGCAAGTGAATGCCCAGATTCGCGTCCGTGTTATGCCGATATTCGTATCGGAATTCTCGCGGGATGCCATCCGGATCGGTGATCGACAGAAGGTTCCCATCGCCGTCGCTGCCAAATGCAGTCACGCGACTAGCGGGATCGGTAATCTTTTGTATCACGTCTCCTACGTAGTCAAACGTTGTTTGCAATCCGACCGGATCGATGATCGCTGTCAGTAGTTCGCCACTATGAACGTATTGCGTCTGATTGTCGTTGCGATCGGTGGACGATTGCATTAAGCCTTCAAGGTCAAACAACTGAACCGTCCCGTCTCGCAGTCGCCGGCGAAAGCCGGTCGGTGTGGCTGTCAGTTCTGAAAAATCATTGACAACGGGCGTGTAAATATCTGAACCGTCTTGCGGGGCCAAGAATACTAGTTCGTTACCGTCACCATCAACCAGCATGACGCCCGAATCACCTGGATAGGCACGCATGTAGCCGGCAATGCCCCAGCCTGCACCGAAGATAGACTCGGTGCTGTTGACGTGGGGATGCACAAACGATTGCGTAAGCAAACGTCCGTCGAACTGTGAACCAGTTGGCCGCACGATACCGAACTCTATTTCCAGCGTGTACAGACCGGTCGGTGTGTCAGACATGTCGATCTGCAGCGCGGCCCCATAGGTTGATCCTTCTAAAGCCGTAGGCAACTTAAACAGATTTGTACCGACATCCAGTCCCAGGGCGTCAGCGTCTTCCTGGGAAAGTCCACCGGCGGGGTATCTCGTTCCGTCGGCAGCGACCGCCGTCAGCTTGTAAGCAAAACGATCGGTTGCGGTGTCGTATTGCAACGCATCCAAGTTGCCAACATTGACGTGGAAAACTGGTCGCGGGTCGGCGCGGAACGAGTCGTAGACAAACTGCAGCGAACGCTCTTGTTCCAGCGAACGATAGGACACTAATGAATGCCGCTCTTGTAGTGCACCGGAATGAAGTTCTGCAATGCTGCTGCGCCCAGTCTCCAAAATGACCGGCTGTTTTTCCAACGTGGGAAGCTGCGACACGGGGTTGTAAGGCGTCGGCTGCAATACCAGCAGTTCATCCGGCAACTTAGGTTGTACTGATAGACCACGCGGCAGGTTGTTGCCCGCCAGTGGCGCAAATTGATTGGGGGTTCCCGAATTGGCAGGTCCCTGCGGGTTGACGCCGTACAAGAGAGAGTCGCCGTCGAAGTAAAATCGATAGTCAGCCGCTACTGCATCTTTGGGAAAGACCTTGTCGATTGGGATCGTCGATGTTGGGCCAGCCAACAGAGCCGAAAGCGGCAGGAGTTCATTTGGAAAGCCATTTTGGTGCCAGGGAACGATCGGGTCACCACCAGCAAGATCCTCCAAGTGGAAAATCATGGACGCTAGGTCGTATCCGGTCACCAAGTCCGCGCCTTGTTGCGCCGCCAAGATAAGTCCGGACTGCTCCGCTACGATAACGCTATCGGTGAATCCCTGGACAATCGGATCGGTTGCCGCGACAACGTGCGGTCGGTCAAGCGGAACGTCGAAGTCTCCAAGTGGATTGCGAATGATACCGACGGTTCCGCCAGCACTCACATTATAAGTCGTGACACGCCCGTTTTCCGAAAGCGTTGGATTGTAAACCAAGAACGGTCCAAGATTCGGATCGGTCTTCGGATCACCTTCCTTGAACTGCCGGAATCCTGCGATAATCGCATAGGACGGATGCGGACGACCAATGACGTCTTCAAATTCATTGGCTGAAACAAATACGACACTTTGCGCGTTGCCGATTCCGTGAACCTGAGTCGCGCGACCTTCACTACGTAGTGGGATTGCGCCGTAGTCAGCTAGTGAAACACTGTCGTAATCAAAGGCTCCTGACTGGTCCTTGCGCAGAACACTGAAACCTTCACTATCGTTGATGCGGTCGACAATTAAGATGACATCCGGATCGTCAGTGACCGTGATGTCGTAGACTCCGTTGCTTACTGGTGTTAAAGCCAAAGGATCATTGGCAACATCGAAGATCGGAAACTCCAGCGGCGCGTCATCGTCGTCACGCAACAAAATCGAGGCGACGTATCCTGTCGCGTTGGAGGACGTATCGCCAGTATTGAAAAGATCGGAGCTAGGAGCCGCTACAAACAACCGTTGACCAGATTGATCGATCGCGATTCCGCGTAAGCCGATCGGTGCAATCTTCGGGCCGCCTGAAATTTGAGACGGCAAAGTGATCGTTTGGATCAACTGATGAAATTTGTCTGAGAAAGGATCGGTATCGATAACATAGATCGAACCCGATCTCAGATCAGAAACATACAGTCGCCGACCATTGGCATCACTGACCATGTCGTAGGGGCTAGCACCTTCGGGCAAGACGATGTTGTTGACGCCCACTGTAGCGGGCAAAGTCGCGTTGTCTTCGATAGTGTCGATCTGATGCAACGCCAAGGCGTCGACGACTGCAATCTTTCCAATCGACGACAAGCCAACATAGAACACGCTACCGTCTGCCGACGCGTACGTTCGGTTCGCGCCAAATGCGCTGCGGTTATTGCCATCCACCAAACCAATGACCGCCGCTACCTGCGGCTGCAACTTGATCGTCCCATCGACTGTCGGATCAACGTACTGACACTGAGGACTGTAGCTCAAATTGCTTGTATCCAACGCACCACAAACGTTGTAGATGATTATTTGATCGTTTGAGTCTCCGGGACCCGGCGTCGGATTGCGAGCACTCGCTGCGGCGTATCGCGACGAGCCGATGATCTGAACAGGATTACTTGTGAACTCTTGTGTCTTGAACGTGTTCCCGGCAGGCAGATCCATCAGTCGTGTGACTGTGATCGCGTGACCTGCTAATGGCACTCCGTCCGGAATCGTTGCCGTCAGCACGTTTTGGTCTAGCGAAAGATTCGCAGGCAGTATTTGCACATCCTTGCCCCCGACGATCAACGGAGATCCATCGTTGTCGAATGAATCGCGTCCGCCAACCTCGATCGTGACGTAAACATCCTGGATATTCAGTCCCATCGACCCGCCCAGGAACGGATTTGCAATCAGAAGGTTTGCGGTAGTCAATTCCAGCTCGGTTCCATTGACCGTGTAGTTGATTTCTCCACTCGTTAAAATCGGGGACTGCGGCGTGAAGCTGGAACGCGTCACAGAAGGCAACACGACGGGAGCCGGTGTCCCCGCGGAGATCGATACGTCACGTGAATCTGTTTCACGTAACCCCGTCGGCGTGGATGTGAACGTTCGCATCTGATAGGAAATGCCGTACGGTAACGGCATTTCCCAGAATCCGTACGCGTCGTGTGATGCGTAGAAAGCAGCAGATCCGCCGCTGGCTCCGTTGCGGTCGCTGACTAGCGAACTAGCAACTTCGCCTAACTGTGGATCGCCACGCTGCGTCAATCGGGTGTCCAGATCTTGAATAGCTGTCATGGAAGTGCCAAGCGTCGGATTGACAGCAAACATGATTCCCGCGGCTGTGCCTCGGAATGTATTGCCCAAGATCGGACGGCGCGCGGCAACACCAATATTTGGCGGACTGGTTGTCCTAGCACGTCCGTCCTGACCAACGACCATCGAATCGACCAGCATCCAAGTTAACTCAGGCGTCGTTGCACCCTCTTCGAGTACTTCCAGTTGCGTCATTAAGTACAGCACGTCACCCGGTTGATTACCTGGCGCCGGCAACGAAACTCGCCACGCAAGTTCGTTGTCCTCTGGGATACCAGTAATCTCGATTCCACCTGCGAAATCAAATCCCGGCGGCAATTCGTATGGCAACGCCGTTTCGGGTAGCGATGCTACAGTCAGATCGGTAGCGGATGACAAAGCTCCTTCAGGAATGCCAACTTGAATGCCATCGGCCGATCCAAAGATCCCGCCGCCTTCGTCCAGCGTGACAGCGGTCTTGTCGACCAAAGCATTGACGGTGAAAGTTGAAACAAAGCTGCGTCCATCGCGAATCACGACGACTTCGGTCATTCCCTCGGCCACTGCTTGCAACAATCCAGCGTTGCCGACGGACACGATCGCAGGGTTCTCCACGAAGTAGAAGGTTGCTGCGTCATCCGCTACATCTGTAAATGACGTCGCTTCACGTCGGCGTACCAGAATCTGTCTCTCTTCGCCCGGCAACAGGGCGTAATCCGACGGATAGACATCCAGCACCTCAAAATCATTCTGCGAAACACGCACGCCAATGGCAGTCTGCAGCCCGAATGCCGATACAAAGACCGCCCCTTGTCCCTGGTTGTCGGCAATCAATGTTCCATCGTCGAAAACGGTGGCAAGCAATGGATCGGTCAGCTGATACGTGACATCGCTGGAGTCAAGCGGGATGATTGACCCGTCAGCCAACTCACCGAGAACCGAAACGAATGCTCGCCGCCCGGGACGCAGTTCGATGTCTTCGCCTTCGACAAGCAACCCAACCAAATCTGCTGCAATCGGACTGACCGTGATTGATTGCGATTCTCCGTCGATCACTCCATCGGACACCGACAGTGTCAGCGATGCAGCCTGTGAAAGAGTTTCAAAACCTACTTCGTACAAACCACCGCCAACCACTCGCAGCATCCCTCCAGTAATCTCTGGTTGAATGATGGTTAGCTGATCACCTTCTGCATCGCGAGCAAGGTCTTCGATGCTGAACGTTGTTTGGGATCCATAGCGAGCCTGATCCAGTGAAGTGGTCAAGAGAGTCGGAGCCATGTTTGCCACAAAACCAAAACTAGCGTTAAGTGCAGATTCGTCGTTAACGTCAACGACTCCATCTCGATTCGAGTCAGCCAGTGCGTTGTAGTCTGCGTCGCCTATTCTACTTCCTAGTGCGTTCGCCATAACGCTGCTGTCCAAATTGTCGATTTGGTGATCACCGTTGACATCGCCCGGAAGAAAAATGCTAGCCGTGTAGTCGCCGGTGGCATCTCCGCTGATCTGCGTCGTATAGGTTCCTGGCTGGATGATCGTGAACAACGTAGTACTTTGCTGCGCGAGCAACACGGGTGTTCCCGCCTGGAGTCCAGGAATTATTGCAGACGAGGGACGGAAGTCATCGCTGAAGACGTCAATGCCTATTGTAAGACCACCTGGGCTGCTCCGTAATTCTCCCTCCGTGACGGTAAACGAGTACTGGTCCGTTTCGCCCGCAACAATTGATCCTGCAATCGCTGCCTCGAACGCGTGACGCGTCCCGCCAACGTGTGTTTCAATCACGTAGGTTTCAGCAAGCGTCCCGTCGATGGCGTAGTTGAACAGTGTTCCAACCGTTTCACTATTGGCGATTGTGGACAGTCGATCGGCATCATCGTAGGAATAATGGCTTTTGTCACCGAACTGAGCATTGACCACAATCGTCAAATTTCCGTTATCGTCGAACCGGTATACAAAATGCTGGCCTGCTGGGCCGACCAATTCGCGGATGCGGCCATCACCGTCACGCACGATCGTCAATCGTTCTCCAGATGATGCAACGATGCCGCTGTCCGTCACTCGCAACGAAGCGCTATCGTCAGCGAGGGTGATACGCGTCAGGGTAAAGCTACCTGGCGATTTTTCGGTCAGTTCGTAACGCTGTCCGGCAGGAGACACAAGGGTGAATGCTGCTTCGCCATTCTTTGCGAACGCAGCGTTGTAAGGCAACCCACTGCCCACAATGAAATATCCTTCGCCAGCCTTGCGGAGGCTGGCGTCAAAGCTCTCCAAAGTCCAAGGAACTCCGGTGTCCGCGGTCCAAGTTGGATTGAATATTTCGATCCCGCTGGTCAGTCCAGCCGTTGGCGTGAAAGTAAACCGAACGCGATTACCGTCTGGCAACGTTACGTAAATGCCCGTACCGTCGGTCAGGGCGTCAAACACATCTACCGATCCACTTTCGGAGCCCAAAGAAAGCTGTGGATCAAGCAGTGGCCAGGACCAGGCAGTGCCGAAGTTGGAATCGGCTTCACTCGAACTAATCGATGAGTGGCGACGGGTGACGTCTAGGTCGATGCCGGCCAGCGTGAAGGTCATGTCGGTGGCAGACTCTTGGACGGATCCGGTTTTGTCGGTGGAGTTGATTTCTAAATCGAACGACTCCGTTGACGTGAGGCCACCGAAGTCGCTGGCGGTGACGACGGCTGTGTAGAATCCGTTTTCGTACTTGGATGGATCGATGACGACCACCTGTACGATGCTGGTCGTGCCTTCGCCGATCACGGTTGGCATTCCGCCGCCACGTGGGACGAGTTCGACTTTGTACTCGGCCAAGCCGTCGTCGAAGATGTCGAACATCAGCTCTTTAGTTTCCGCGACGATCGGCGGCGTGAATTCGGTGATTTCGATGCGCGGTGCAGTTCGGTCGGCTGGGTCGCGGACGAACAGTGGCTGCGTGATGGTGGTGGTGCGGCCTTCGACGTCGGTGACAATCGCGGTGACCTCGAATCGTCCGGGGGCGTCTGCGACGAAGCTACCGCGTCCAAGTTCGTCCAGCGTGATGGTTTGACCGCCGATGGACAGTGTTGCTTCGCCGATCGCTACATCGCTGTCGGCGATGGGCTCGATCATGACCGTTTGGCCGGGGGTGGCGGGGAAGCTTGGGGTTAGAACCAAACGCAGGTCTGGCGAGGCCGGATCCAGCGACGCGATCAAGGTCAGCGTGTGATTGGATTGCAGGTCGCCGTCGTCCGCAGTCAATCGCACGGTGTAGGAGCCTGCTTGGAAACTCTGGGGTGTCCATTCCAATACGTCTTCGCCTGCGACGACGTTTAGGGTTGCACCTTCGGGTAAGTCGATTGCCGAAAGCGTGACGGTATCGCCGTCCAGGTCAGCAGTAGGGATGACTAACGAGAAGGTTTCGCCGATTTGAGCATTGCGCAATTGGGGGGCATCGATCGATGGCGCTCGATTGGTGGCAATGACTTGGACTTCGACGTTGATCGAATCGGAACCACCGCTGGGGTCGGTCACGCTGAAGGGCAGTGTGTAATCGCCTGCGGAATCAAAGTCGACGTCCCAGATGACCGTTCGAGTGACGGGATCGAAATTGAATCCGTCGATGGCGGGGCCGTCGTAGCTGAAGATCAACGGTTCACCATCGGCGTCGCCGGCGTTGATTGCGAAGATCATCTGATCGCCTTCACGCGTGAACAAGCCCGGCAGTGTGTTCATCACGGGTGCTTGGTTGGTGTTGTTGACCGTAACCAACACGTCTTCACTACGTGACCCCGCGCCGTCGGACGCAGTGATTCGGATTCGATAGTCGCCAGCTTGCGTTGATGACGGAAGCCAAGTGAGCTGGCCGCTGTCGCCATCAAAGTCGGCTCCGCTTGGCAGATTGCCGATTGCAGCACCCTGGACCAGTGCAGCAGCAAAGAACACCGCGTCATTGTCGGCGTCGGTTGCCGCTGCTGTGATGGTCAGCAGTTGACCTTCGGCGACGGATTGCTGTCCAATAGGATCCAGTTCCGGTCGTGTGTTGGTTTCGCGAACCGTTAGCGTGATCGATGTCGTATCAGACAACACATCGCCGGCTCCTTCGTTGCCACTGTCGGAAACGTTGAAGGTGATTTCTGTTGACCCGATGTCGCTGGCTGTTGGCGTCCAGGTGAACGTCGATCGGCCGTAGAATGCGTCTTCGGTATAGGTCGCACCATCGGGGAGCGTGCCAGATGTGAACGTGAGCGGGTCTTGGTCGGCGTCGTCTACGTCCAACACCAGAATGAACGGTTGTCCCACCAGGGCAACGGAATCAAAGGCCGGTGCAAAGATCGGCGGCTCATTGTCACTGGTGGCTTGCAGGATGAACTGGACGGATTCGCTGAGCGGTGCTTCGCCGGTCGTTTCGTTTGCCGTCACTGTGATCAGGTAATCGTCGCGGTCGCCGGGCTGGGGTGCGACTGATAACAATCCTGTCCCATCGCCATTGTCTGTGAAGGTTGCCCACTCTGGCAACGCGGCGGCTTGGCCAAACTGAACGCCTAAATCAATCGGTGTTCCATCAGGGTCCACCGCGACGATGGGAATGTCCAGCGTCGTGCTGACGGGCACGACCTTGTTCGTGATCGCTGTGATTTCTGGACGGAAGTTTGAATCGCGGACGTTGATGACCAGCGTTACCGTGTCACTGGTCGGCGTACCGGTTCCGTCACTGTCATCCGTTGCAGTGAAATCGATCTCGTATCGCTGTGTCTCGGCCCCACCGGTTGCGTCGAACGAGGGCGACCAGCTGAAAATCTGTCGCTCAGCATCGAAGGTCGCACCATCGGGGAGTGAGTCGTGCGTGTAGACCAAGTCGGGAAGGAAGGCCTCAAAGTCAACGAAGAAATCCTCGCTGGTCGCCAGCGGGTTGGTGGGTGCGACAGGGAATTCCGGATCGTAGGCCGCCACACGGACTTGCAGAGGTTGTCCTTCAAAGATCGTGAATTCGTTGAGTGATGGGAACGCAACTGGGCCGTTGATGTTGTTGACGGTCAATGTCGTGATGGTCGGCGTAAGCGTGGTCCCATCATCGACGAAGAACTCCATATCGAAGACGCCGTGCTGATCAAATCCCGGCGTCCATTCAAACAGACCCGTATTGGGATCTAGGAAAGCACCCGGTGGTAGGTTGGGCGACAGGTAACGGAGCGTATCGCCATCTTCGTCTTCACCGAACAGTCGGAAACTGATCGCGTCACCTTCGTTGATCGTTCGATCGGCAATCGGTGCGATCGTGGGGGCAACGTTGTTGTTTGCAATCACGATCTCGAAAGAGACGCTGGTTTCAACGAAGCCATCGCTTGTAATCAGGGTGACGTTCTCGTAGACACCCGCATCGTCGCCACCGGGACGCCACCTGAGGGCTTGGCCGACGGAGTCAAATACTGCACCCGGCGGTAGGTTGTCGGCGAAGTAAAACAGATCGTCGCCGTCTGGATCAAACGCACTGACGGGGATTTCGATGAGGGTTCCTTCGACAGCGAACTGATCGCCAATGGGGGCGATGATGGGCGCTTGGTTCGCACCCGAAACGTCTACATTCCAAACTTGACGCTCGAATGCACCGCGCGCATCGTAGGCTCGCAGTTCAAACCGCGTGATCGGTGGTGAGCCTCTGCCGGGCATCCAATCGACCTCGCCCGTGTTGGGATCGACGGTCGCACCGTCGGGTGCGTCGGTCAGGACATAGGTGATTCGGTTCCCGTCGGGATCCGAGGCGGTGGCTTGGTAGGAGTACTCGGCCTGCGCGCTGGCGGCCAAAAGAGGTGCCGTTGCGAACTCGGGCAACTGGTTCGGTGGCAGGGTCGCGAGCACTCGTGGATCGAAGTTTAAGTCCAACAGATTTGGATTCGCTATGACGACGGTTTGAGGAACGGAGGAAGTTCCGGCTGCTAATACCGTTCCATCGTCCAAAACTTGGAATCCGTTGGCGTCCGCGGGTGCGCCGTCGTTACCGAAGAAGATGACCGATTCGTCCCCGAACTGGTCGAACACGATGTTGATCGGGCCGGCGATGTCAAATTCGGCGGTGTTGTTGACAGTGATATCAAACAGCAACGTTCCGTCGGCCCGGTTCACTCGAGTGGCCGCGTAGCTGACGCTAGTGCTGATCGAAACATCTTCAAAGACTCGGAACGTCGTCGCAAATCCACTGCCGCCGATCGGAATTCCTTGTTCGCTTTCGACTGAGGGCGACACGGTCAGTTCATATTCAGCGGGAGCCAACGATTCAAACAACAACTCACTCGTTCGCGATTCAGCGTCGTATCGAACAGCGCCGATCGAAACATCCTGGCCCGTGTCCTTGTTGACGATCGTGTAGTTGGCACCACGCGTCGCGCTGGCCGCGGCCAATGGATCGGTTGCTGCCAGAGCAACATCAAACACGAGCGCTGCTCGATTGTTTTCACGAATGATCGTATCGACCACTCGCGGCGCAGCGACAGTGAAGAACAGATCGACTTGGTCGCCCCCGGTGACCAAGAAACGTCCACCCGAAAGTGATTCAATTCCCTCGACCCGCCCGACACCGCCCGACGCGATGACCGTTTGGCGAAGCGAGAGAGGATCGACCACTGAAATACTGGCTTCGTTTTGATGACCAACCAGCAGCGCTCCTTCTAGCAACGAATCATCTGAACCGAATGCCAAGGATTCAGCGCCGCCGTCGATTTCGGCGATCACTTCGGCTCGGCCGCGGAAATCAAACCGTAGGACTTCGCCACCTGACGGCCATGCGGTTCCGTACAGCGTCCCGTCGTCTGCGACGGCCATCGCGTCGACTCGGATTTTGCTAAACGCAGTGAGTTTACGCGTCGCGGTGTCCAGTCGGCTGATACCGCCGGTGGTGGAAACATAGATCGCGTTTTCACCGGGAATGGCAGCCAACCCGAGTGCAATGCCGGCACCAATCACGTCCAGGACGGCGCCGGTGGCTGGATCGATCTGCAGCAGTCCTTCGCCACCGGTCGATGCCCATAGCTGACCGGCGGCATCGAAAACGAGTTCGTAGATTGGGGCAGTGCCGGCGGCTAGCGCTGTCGGCTCAGTGGTGTTTTCGGCGATGCGATAGAGTTCGTTGCGTCCAGCGCCGCCTGAGACATAGACACGTCCATCGGGGCCGACGGCCATCGCAAGCGCACCGATGTCTGCACCGGAGAGTCCGGGAATGGTCGCAAAGCGTTCGGCTGCGTAGGGTCGGATGACGCGTGCGAACTGGCTGGGCTGAGTCGCGCTGGTGCTTGATGGAATGCCCAATGCCGATTCGTCGAAGAGTCGATCCGCGACGGTCGTTGGTTGTGATTCTGCTGCGGCAAGCTCAGGTTCGACGACTACCGTGACCGCCGGAGTACCACCGAGATTGATTTCGGGAACCAAGCGAGGAACGCGAATTCCTTCGGCGACCGGTTCAACGTTACCGGCTGCGTCAATCGATCGGACCAGGAACGTGGGGTCCTCGCCTGCGGATGCGGAGTAGATGTAGGACGTATCGCCGGTTCGGTACAAGACGCTGCGAAATCGGCTTCCTCCGTCCCGGGATACCAACAATGAATGAGTCACAACACCGCTCCCGTCGGCGTCATCGGTCGCCGACCAATCGATCTCGAAGCGATCGCCGCCGATCGGCGTCACTGTGAACGTGCTGGTGGGTGCCGTCGCGTCTAACGTCGCTGTGATGGTTTCGGAATCGACTGGAGCAGAACCGTCGATGATCACTCGCGCCGTTAGAGTGATCTCGTCGCCGGTTTGCGGATCGTCGGTTTGACCGGCGGCATTGGTGTCGTTGACGCTGATGAAGAAGCCGACGTCGACTGATTCGCCAGGTTGCAGCAGCCCGATTGCCGAATCGACTGGTGGCAAGCCGTCGCGAGGATCGATGGCTCGAAGCAGATACGAAGCAACACGAGTGTTCGCATCGACACCTGCGGTGATTTGTAGCTGGTATCCTTCTTCTTCGTTGAGATCGAATTCGCCAACGAAGTTGGGGCGACCCGGGGGCAGCGAAATGCTTCGCCCACCTAGCGTGATGTTTGAAAGTTGGAAACTGCGTTCGTCCAGCGTGTCATCAAGCGGCACGACTATGCGGATTTCACGGGCGGCTTCGGACGACTCGTTGTCGTAGGTTGCTGAAACTCGATAGGGAAGCGGAGTTTCAAACGGAACGAAGTTTTCATCGCCAACACCGGTCGGCCCCGTGATGTCAACGGTATCGCCTGCATTGGCACCCAAGTTGTCCAAGTTAAAGACGATCTCATCCGCGATCTCGCCAAACTCTTCTTCCTCCACACCCGCTCGCAACTCGAACGCGACGAATGAGGTTGGATTGGGGAGGCCGAGATCATAATCGGCAAACTCAGGTACTTCTCCACCGCTGGTGACGTCTTCGGTGTGGCCAAAGTAACCGCGGAAGCGCTCGATTAGATCCGTCAGTGCCGTCTCCGCGGTCGCCAGATTTACGCCGGCGTCGGCGACGATTCCTGATCCCGCATCGCCGCCTAGCAATCCACCCAACGCACTAAAGAACAAATTGACGTTATCGGAGGTTGGCGTCGCCGTTGGTGGCACGTCTTCGGCTCGCAACAGGCCGACATCCGCCAGCGCTTGCAAGAACAGGTCTGCAAACGCTTCGTTATCGCCTGCGATCGAAACCAATGACGAAGGTGCATCGTCATCGTCGAGGATTGCATCACGTAACCGAGCGGCTTCGCCGCGTTGATAGTCGAGATACTGGCTACTTGTTAACGGGGTCGCGGACGCAGTGACGTAGAAATCAAACGATAGAGCTGCCTTATCCTCATCTGAAAGTTCCTTCAAGAAATTCGGGTTCGTTTCCAGTAGTTCACGTATACCGGGATAGATCGTCACCAAACTGCCAGTCTCGGTCACTCCGGACGCTGGCAAGTCAAATGCCACCGCTCGGGCAGTGAGAACGCCATCCAAGTTCAACTCAGGAACGATGCTGGATGTATCAAACGTTGAAACTGAATCAAACAGCGGAGAGATGGTTCCTTCGTCACCGCGCAGGCCTGAAATGAACTCAATCGCCGGGCCGGGAATCAAGCTAGGAAGTTTGTTCTTGATGTTGGGAAACGCGTATTCGATGATCGAATATGGCGTGTCGACATTAGCTAGGTTTTGAGTAGCAAAGCCGTAGGCACCAGATTCACCAAGTCCGATCACGCTTGGACCGCCGACACCGACGTTGATTTCCAACGGATCAGCGGATTCGATTTGGAACCGGTACGGATCAATGGCGACTCGGCCATCGGGATGCAGCACCTGAACGTCATAGAGCCCGTGCGGGGCATCGCGCAAATCGAAGACCGCGATGATCTTGGTTGCATCGACGCGATTGACCGAGACGGGCGCGAACTCGGCAAAGGTTGGACGGACTAGCCGTACGGCTGCTTGCTCGGGGAATTCAGCACCGCTGATCGTCACGGTCACATAGCGATCATCTCCGCCCGAATCGGGTGTGACGCCTGTAATGCCAAAGGAAATTCGTGTCGCATTGAGCTCGACGGGATACTCGACTCGGGTATTTGGATCGTAGACTCCATCTTCTAAGTCAATTCGTACGCCGGCGCGAGCCAAGATGAAGTAGCGACCGCCCAGCGTTTCAGGAATGACAAGCGACTGATCGGGTTTGAGATATCCCTGGTAGGCTGCATCAAAATCGAACGGACGCGGCAGCGCTTCGTGTTTTGCGTACAGTTCGTGTGAGCCAACATCGGCGACACTATCCAGATCAACGCGAATCGTTTGGCCGGGCGATGTGTCGAGTTGGAACAGTCGCGAAACCCCAGAAGCGAGTTGATCCGCCAGTGGGATGTCCAACCGCAACAGCGGCACCGTGACATTGATCGCATCGGCCGAGGGCAGATCGTTGTTGCGATTGTTTTCGCCCTCGAACACGTCATCAAAGATATCAGTGCGAACGATCAGTCGGTAATCGCCGGGCAGCGTTGCGGGAATCTCAAAATCGAGTGATGCGGTATACGTATCGCCGGGATTCAGCGTGCGAATGTCTAACGGATCAACACGACCAACCAGCAAATCGCCAACATCCCAGACGTTGTCTGCCGACAAATACACTGCGTCTGCGATTCGGGCTCGGGCTCGTTCGTCACCCGTGTTCTGAACCGTCCATCCCACCGAGACGACGTCGCCGACTTGGCCCGATGATGGTGCCGCGACGTCGATGACTTGCAGGTCCGACGGTGGCGGCACAACGATCAGCATCGGAGTTTCGCTGACGATGATGTTGTTGGTTTCGTCGGCTTCCAGCACTTCACCATCGGGACGTGACGCCCTGGGAACGTCAGTCGCGACGATCACGTAATAGTCACCGACCAAGCCGCGCGGCACACGGATAGTGTTCGTGATCGAGCCCGTTTCGCTGGGTGCTAACGGGTCGACGCGACTAATTTGCTGGACATAGTGATCGCTGGACACATCCAGGAATCGGTCGCGAGATAGGTAGACTCGGTCGAAATACGGAGTCTGCCGGTCGGGAACCTGCCCACCATCGTTGCTGTAGACATAGGTGTAAGTGAAATCGCTGCCAACTTCCACGGTCGCGTCGTGCGAAAGCGTGTCGATGACCAAATCTGGCGATGGGACACGCGTGACGGCCAGCGGAAACAATGCTTGGTTGTTTCCTTCGCCATCAAACTCCAACACCTCGTCCTTGGTCTGTCGCGATCGCGTGGGGCCTTCGGCTTCAGGATAGGGGAGAGGTCGACCGTATCCTCCCTTAGCGAATGTTGAATCGGTGAAGGCAATCAGATTGAAATCGCCGCCGATGTTGTCTGGGATGCGGACCTGAAATTCGACGTCGTAACTTTCGCCGATTCCGAGCACTTCATTGTGCTTGAGAAAACCTAATTGGATGTCGTAGGCGTCCGTTGACGTATCCGTGGACAAGAACACTCGATCTGTCCAGCTATCAACACGAGTCTGCCTGGTACCTGAGTTCGCAACTGTGAAGGTAACGTCCAACACGCTACCGCTATCGGGATCGACCGGGACGGCGGCAAGATTGCTGATCGTCAGATCAGGTTCGGCGTACTCGATTTCGATAGGGTTGCTGACTCTGAAATTGTTGTCCTTGTTCCCGTCTTCCCACGGTTTGTCCTCCAGAGCCTCGATCCAGTCCGGCCACGCGCTGGGGTTCCATCGGTTCAACACTGGGTTACCGCGACTGATCCCGATGTTGGTGAAGACATGTGCGTACCAAGTGCCGCTGCTACCCGGTGGCGAGGACACGACGAGGCTATCGGTGTAGGTTTCGTCGGGGCCAAGCGGTTCGTCAAAGACGTGGACTTTGGATCCAACATAGACGTCGCGGCTGGCGTCATAGACTTCGTCTTTGGACAGAAAGACGTATTGGCGGACTGAATCAGTATCAGCGGCGGTCGCGTAGTCGCCTTCATTGCGAACGGTCCAGCGAACGGTGATGGGTTCGCCGGATTTGCTGGTCGGCGTCGCGGTAACTTCTTCCATTACCAGATCGGTCAGCGCGTCTACGACGGGCAGATCCGCTGAGCCGACGTTGTTGTCGGTGAAGGGGCCTTCGTAGACCAACTCCAGAGTATTCGTCGGGCCGGCAAGGATCGCACGAAGTTCCGATTGTGAGAACTTTTGCAGGTCACTGATTTTGATTTCGCCGAGCGGTTTGCCCGTCGCTGCTTCGACGCGTTGCAAGACTGCTTTGACTTCATCTAAGAACTTGTCTTCTTCGGTGAGCGCGATTCTTGGATCAACGTTGGTGCGAACCAGAACGTGTTGGCCTTGGGCCGTCGGTGGCAGAGTGAACTCGGCGTCTTGAGTGTACGACTGACCGGGTTGCAGACGACCGGAATGCGGTAGGGCAAAGACGAGTTGATCGCCGGTGTCCCAGACGTCGTCTTCGGAAACGTAAATTGCGTCGGCCCAATTCTCACGATCCGTTGCGGCCGTTCCAATGTTGTCAACTGTCCAAGTCAGCGACAGTTTTTCGCCGCCAACGATTTGCAGAGCGTTCCCATCGTCGTCGGTCGGCACCGTGACCGTTGAAACTCGAAGGTCGGCCGGTGGCGTCAATAGAATATTGATTGGCGTGCTGCCGTAGTTGCTGCCGTCGATGTCGTTAGGTGCGTCGGGATTCACATTCGATGCGAACGCGTTTTCGTAAACGCCTCCGTAACCGTCAGCGTAGACAGTCAAGAAGTACTGACCGGTCAAACCCGTCGGGACATTCACGGTCGTCTCAGCTTCATAGCTATCACCGATCTCAAGCACTCCGCTGTGCCGGAATGTTCCAACTAGTCGGTCACCACGACCAGGTTTAGGACCGTCTTTGCCGAGCGTCAACCAAATCTGATCGGTCCAAGACCCCGGGTCGGTTGGGCCAGCACCCAAGTTTGACACGGCGTACCTGACCGTGAACGAGGAATCATCAAACGCATCGCCGGGGCCTTGGATGGATGTGACGACCAAGTCGGGCGGTGGCACGGGGTTAGCATCAATCGCCACGGCTTTCGCATCACGATTGTTGTTTTCACTTGGGAACTCATCGACTTGGCTGCGTGCGTCGGTCTCCACCAGAACGAACCAGTTTCCTGATATCGCACGCGGGATTAGGAAACTTGCCGTGGTCGAGTATTCCGTGGAAAGTCCATTGGGCGATCCGGGGAACCCGAGCGCCGAACCGTTGTCCAATTCACCTAGCAAAAGTGCGCCGGACGTACTGCTGGACGAAGACGAAAGCCAAACACGATCTTTCCATCGGCTACCGGCCGACGGAGTGTCGGCGGTGCCAAGGTTTCGGACTCGGAATTCAACATCCAAAATCGTGCCCGCCGTGATCGCGGCTGGATAATCGCTTTGGACCGTGACCTGCAAGTCGGGTCGCGGCTTCAGATTGATTTGAAACGGCTCTGAAAAACCGGTATTGAGTAGATTGTCGGTTTCAAAGATCACGTCGTCGGTGTCGGTTTCGACAAAGAATCGAAACTGACCGGTCGTTCGCGGAAGCAGCACGATTTCGGTGCGCGTGATCGAGATGCCCGATTCCAACGGATCGTCAACCGTGTAATTGCCAAACTGGTAGGTTTCGTCACCGCCGGTCGATTGCAAGAACAGCTTGTCTCGCCATCCGGTTTCGGTCGTTTCGCCCTGGTTCTCGATCGTCCAGGTGACTTCGACCTGCGAACCGTCAGCAAACTCAACCGCATCGCCGATCGAAACATCTGTCACGACCAGATCTGCGTTGGGAGGCGGGACCAAGAACACGTCAATCGCTTCGCTGCGAGCTTGATTACCACCGCCACCGACGGGGTCGTCTTCAAGGGAAACGTTCGAGTCGAAAACGAACTCGTTCGGTCCACCGGTGCGGACGAATACGTAGTGCTCGCCATCGGTGGTTCGAGGCAGCACGAAGTTTTCGGTTCGAGTGTACGAATCACCCAAGGCCAACGCGCCGCCACGCGTGCTGCTGCCGATCAGCCTCAATCCCGTCGCGCCGGTCGGATCTGGCGATATGTAAACGAAATCGGTCCAAGAATCGCGGTCTGTCGTTGCGATCCCACGATCCGCGTTGTTTCGCACAGTCCAGGTCACTTCCAACGACTGGCCTGAAACCGGATCGCCAGCCGTGCTGACTGAGTCAAGGATCAAGTCGCTGAAGGGCGTGCGAGAAACATCGACAAAGTGGTCCGGCGAACCGACGTTCGACGCGCCATCAGCCAATTCAAACACTTCATCGGTCGCATCGGTTTGCACGAACAGCGTAAATCGACCTTCGGTCCGATTGGCAAGCTGGATGATCTCAGTTCGCGAATATTCAGCGTCGACCGGGACCAATCCAGAATGCGTGTACTCGCCTAAAACAATGTCGTCGGCATCGCCCAGAATGTCGTCGGTGGACAGAACAACGCGATCTGTCCAAGTACTGACGCGGCCTGGTCCAGCGCCGGCGTTCCTGACCGACCAGGACACCGTCAAGTCAACCGGGTCGCCGACGATCAGTTCCGGTGCGACAACTTGCGTGACCGTTAGGTCGGCATAGGGGAACAGTGAGATCTCGACGGCTTCGCTTGCCGCCATCGCTGTTTCCTCGCCGTCACCTTCATTCACGTTGTTGTTGGAGTCAGTGGCAACGATGAAGTGGTAGGGTCCAGAGACAGCATCAGGAAGTTGGACCGAAAGAGACCTCGCCAGCGCGCCGTCGACGGCCAAGTCCGCCGTGTTTGGAAGTTCGCCCAACAAAACGTCGTCATCGGACAGTTCCGTATCGGTGGAAAGGTAAACGGCGTCGGTCCAGTCATTGATTGCTACCTCGTCGCCATCGTTGGCAATGTCCCAAGTCACCGTCACGGATTCACCGCTAACCGGGCTTTCGCCAGCGCCGATCGTAACATTGCTGGCGATCAGGTCGGGCAGCGGAGCGACGCTCACGTTCATCGTGCCATTTGATGAAGTCGTATTGTTGTCCTCTGCCGATGGCTCATCGACCACATTGGTCGCATCGGTGCGCACGATGATGTAGTAGTTACCTGCAGCGACTGATGCGGGAATCACCAACGACTCCGTCATTGTGTAAGAAGCATTCGACGCCAGCGAACCATTGTGCATGACGCTGCCCAAAAGCACGTCGCTGCCAAAGTCGGGGTCGCTGGACAGGTAAACTCGATCCACCCACGTGGTCGCAATCGTGGTCGCGGTCCCGTCATTGCGAACTCGCCACGTCACGTCAATCGAATCGCCAATGAATCCATTCTCGGGAAGCGAGATCGCATCGACGATCAGGTCGGCTGGCGGATCGGCGACCGCGATTTCGATGGGCTGGCTAAAGGTATTGTTGGCATCGCTGACTTCAAAGACTTGGTTTGATGAATCAGTGCGAACCAAGATGAAGTAGTCGCCCTGAATGCCAAACGGGATCTCAACATCGACGGTGCCCGTGTAGGTATCCCCGTCGACCAAATCAGCGTCGCGCACCAGCGTCTGCAATTGAATGTCACCGGCGTTCCCGTACACATCGTCCTCAGACAAAACGATTCGATCAGTCCACGGATTCACGGCCGCCGTGTCACCGATGTTCTGCACATCCCAAGTTAAAGAGATGACATCGCCATTCTGTGCAGCATTTGGGACGGAAAACAATTCTAAGGACAAGTCCGGCGCATCGAAGACGACTGTCGCAGTGAAGGTGTCTTCATCGGCTTCGCCAAACACTTCGTCGCCATCTTGGTTCATCGCGTTACCCGACGGATCAAAAATATCGGGACCGATGATCAGCGAGTAATCACCGAGGGTGGATTGTGTCGCAAAGGAAATACGAACCTTGTTCATGTCCATGCCAACGACTTGGCTGACCGGAACAACGCCATTGGGTCCGACCATCGATACGTCTTGCGGCGTGAAAGTCGCCAGGTCGATGTCCTCGTTGAAGACGACGTCTATAAACGTGTAAGGCCGCGAAACAAAGTCGGGCGTGTACGACAGCATTCTTGGTCCACCGGAATCGATGGCAAAAGAAGTGTTGAACACGTCTTCGCTTGCTTCGCCCCCAACACCATCTTGGTCCTGGTCCATCGCGGTTCCCGACGTGTCCGTCAAATCGGGGCCAATTGCGATTTGATATTCACCAGCAACGTTGATTGGATCAAACGAAATCGTATACGTCAGGTTTTCATCAAAAATGATGCCCGTGATCGGGACACTGCCATCGGGGCCAGTCAGCACCACTTCGGCGGCGGTAAACGTCGACAGATCGATCAGTTCGCTGAAGGTGATATCAACCGAGGACAAGGGCGCGGGCTGAGTTCCCGTTGGCGAGAAATCAGTGACTGATGGGCCAGCTTCGGAGATGCTAATCGACGACAAGTATCGATCGTCGAGCTCGCCAGGGATCGCATCGCCGTCGCTGTCCATCAGCGTTCCGCCGACGTCACTGATACCAGGTCCAACAATGATGTCGTAGCGCCCATCGGCGGTGCTCCGCGTCAAATTAATACGATAGGTCGTGTCGTTGATTTTTTCGATGCCCGTCGCTTCCACCGGTCCGGTTGGTCCGCTAACGCGAACATCGCCCGTGGAGAAACTTCCTTGGTCAATCGGGACGTTGAACGTGACTTCAAACGATTCCAATGCGCCGACTTGAGTATCAACAGGTGACTGAGAAACGATTCGCAGCGGTTGCCGGTCGACGGTGATCGTGCTGACGTACGCATCGGCCGGCTCACCGCCAGTACCATTGTTACTCTGGTCATGCAAGTTTCCAGAAACGTCGCGCGCGGTGGGTTGGACTACCAGTTCGTATTCGCCGTCAATTGGCTGCGGCGGAAAGAACAGTCGAAAGGTCGTGTTGGTGTCATCGACTGCTTCCACACCCAGGGTGCGAATAGGGTTAGTAGGCAGCACCGGATTGGTTTGTAATTGCAAGCCATCGCTGGCACCAACTAACTTGAACGCGTCGACATCAAAGTCGGTGAACTCACCTTCGGCCGCCGAGAGTTCAAAACCGGACGCGCCCGTCAATTCAAACATCACGAATCGCAGCGGATAGTCGCCCGCAGCAGCGAAATCAAACGTCACCAAATCGGTCGCGAATCGTCGGCCCGTGGTTTGATCGGTTTGGAAATCGCCAATGGTTAGTCCGTAGCCGTCATCGGACCCGATCGCAAACGTCCACAGGCCTGCGGTCGGGATCGTCACCGTTGCGGTTGCTTCCATCGCCAAGTAGTGGTCGTTGGCAGCAGTCTCTAGCGGGTTCAACCGATCGTCCGCGAAATGCTGTCCTTCGGGACCGTAATTGATCACGGCAACATTTTCAGTCGCAACTCTTCCTGGAAGATTCGGGTTGGCCAATAACGCTTCGGCACCTGCCAGTCCCGAGAACGTTCCTAATGAATCAATGCCGCGAACACTGAAACCGCTGATCACGGCATCCGGATCGTAGGCGTCGCGGGCGGCGACACCTGCTTCATCAAACAAATCAACGTCGCTTGCGGTCAACGTGGACGGATCAATCGGTTCATCGAACGTGACCGTGACGCTACTGAGCACCGATGATGTCGTGCCGCTGGGTGTCTGAGAGATAATTCGCGGCCCGGTCTTGTCCACAACGATCGAACCTTCAAAGACATCATCAACCGGTTCGCCGGAGGTCCCGTCTAGGTCTTGATCCATCGCGAGTCCCGAAGAACCAAGGATCTGAGGTCCGACTGATAGCGTGTAGTTTCCGGGATTCGTCAGTTCGGCGGTGAGAGTGACTTCGATTGTTCGGTCGCTGGTAACAACGACTGATTCAATGCCCACGGTTGCCGGTCCGCTGAATGAAAAGTCGGAGATGTTGACCGAGTCAGCAACGATGGGCGAATCAAACGTCACCAGCAAACGATCGATCGGTGAAATGAGATCGATCGAACCGCTGTCGCGAAGCGATACGATTTCGGCGTCACTGACACTACGTTCGACAATCGAAATTTCATCGATCAAACCGGTGATTGGACTCGCACCGATGAAAGAGTTGCCGCCAATGCTGGTGCCCAATGGAGTGGGCGCGTATGGATTTGCGAAGTCTTCGGTGGCCTGTTGAACGCCATTGATGAACAGAAAAATCTCTGAACCGCGTACGGTGGCGGCGACGTGAGTCCAAGTGTCAACCGTGGCCGCGACGCCGCTGTCCAGAATGCCACCGAACGATGCGGCAGCGTAGTTGCCATCGTTAATCAAAATCCCCCAATCGGTGCCGGCGTTCGTGATCCCGGCGATGCTAATACGTCCGGTATCGGGCACTTCCGCGGGATTGACCCAAGCCGCAACCGTCCAATCGCTCTCGGGTGCCCATGCACCCAGGTTGACCCGTTTACTTCCGTCAAATTGGAAAGCGTTTCCACCCAGCCGACCGGCGCCGTAGGTGGGTGTTGCGGTAAAGAAACCGTTGCGAGTCCCCGACTGGTCCAACGCATCTCCATCAGCCTCGTAGCGATGATGCAGCGGCGTCGGAATCGGCGTCAATCGTTCGACAGCGGTGACGCGCGGGCCAAGCGGACGTGGTGGAATCGACAAGAACGAACCGTAATCGACATAGTCGCTGACGGAAACGCCCAGCGGATTGTCGTTGACGACTCCATCGGCGCCCGATGGATCATGTGGGCCGCCAGGATGTCCCCAGAAATTTCCGGTGAAGTCTGCGCCGGCAAATTCAGTGTCGTTGTGCTGAACCGCGACATCACTCTGGCCAACGAAACTGCTTCCTGACACAGTCGCTGATCCATTGCCAAGAACAAAGACGCCACGGTTTCCGCCGAGGAAATCCGAATCAGTGATGGTGACGCTGCTATTGCTGACGCTAACAGCATCGGTACCGTTGCCACTGAAAACGACTCGGCTGAGCGTGGGATTGCCACTGTTAAGCTCGATGCCTTCGGCCCTACCCGACGCAATTCGAACATCGGAGAACGTCGTGCTTCGCTCTTCGATCCCTCCGGAAGCCTCATTGATGATGAATTGCCCTTCGTTACCTGAACCGGCGTATCGAACATCGACATGCTGGAAATTCGAATTGCCGTCGTACACATAGATCGTCCGCCAATCGCCAGGGCTGGGGGCCGTGGCGTTGCCGTCAGCGTTGGAATCGCCACCGGCGGTATCGTCCCGATCTGATGTGATGACGATCGGATCCTCAGCGGTCCCCTCGGCAAGTATCGGCCCTGTGTTGGCCCACAAGTTGTCGCCGCCTAATAGTTTGACCACGCTGCCCGGTGTGATTGTTAGCGTTCCTGGTTCGTTGACGACTGTGGTCCCGATGTGGATCGGCAGGCCATCAAAATCCCAAACTCGATCGGACGTGATCGTACCGCCCGCCAGATCAACTCGGTCGCCGCCAGCGTTGCCGCGTGCGGTCACCCCATCGTAGATAGGCTGCGATGCAAACCGTTGCTCAATAGCAACACCACCGTTATCAGTGATGACCACGTTCTGAAAAATTGGATTGCCGCTAATCGCATCGATGCCGTCTGACCGTCCATCAGTGATTTGGACATTGGTGAACGTTGCACTTTGCTCTTCCAGCCCGCCGGACGCCTCATTGATGACGAACTGTCCCTCACTGCTCCTACCAGCGTATCGAACATCAACGTGCTCAAATTTTGACTCGCCGTCGTAAACATAGATCGTACGCCAATCGCCGGGACTGGACGACGTGGCATCCGCATCGGCATTGGAGTCTCCACCGACGGTATCGTCCAAATCTGACGTAATCACGATTGGATTCTCAGCGGTGCCTTCGGCCGAAATTGCGCCCGTGTTGGCCCACAAGTATTCACCGCCAAACAGCTTGACCACGCTGCCCGGCGTGATGGTCAGCTTTGCTGGGTCGTTCACGACCGTCGTTCCGATGTGAATCGGTAGACCGCCAAAGTCCCAGACACGATCGGACGTAATTGTACCGCCGGCCAGGTCAACTCGGTCACCGCCTGAGTTGCCGCGCGCGGTCACACCGTCGTAGATAGGCTGGGATGCAAAGCGTTGTTCAATTGCAACACCTACGTTGTCGGTGATGACAACGTTCTGGAAAACTGGATTGCCGGAAATCGCATCGATACCGTCTGACCCGCCTTCGGAAATACGAACATTGGTAAACGTTGCACTTCGCTCTTCAAGTCCGCCGTTTGCTTCATTGATGAAAAGCTGTCCCTCGCTGCTTCTACCAGCGTATCGAATATCGACATTCTCAAAATTTGTCTCGCCATCGTAAACATAGATCGTCCGCCAATCGCCTGGGCTCGGTGTCGTGGCGTCGCCATCGGCGTTGGAGTCTCCACCGACGGTGTCGTCCAACTCCGACGTAATCACGATTGGGTTGTCAGCGGTACCTTCCGCCAGGATCTCGCCTGTATTGGCCCACAGGTAATCGCCACCGAGCAGTTTGACCACACTGCCCGCCGTGATCGTTAGACTTCCAGGATCATTGACGGTGGTTGTTCCGATGTGAATCGGCAGGCCGTCAAAATCCCAGACGCGGTCAGTCGTAATCGTGCCACCAGCAAGCGCAACATGATCGCCACCGGCATTGCCACGAGCCGTGACCGAATCATAAGTTGGCGTGGAAGCAAAACGGTGATCAATCGCGCGGCCCGAGTTGTCAATGATGTTGATGCGGGTCAGTTCGGGACTCCCGTCAAGCAAATCGATTCCATCACTATCGTTCTGGGAAACCACAACGTCGCGAAAGATCGAATTGACTCCTTCGGTTGGATTCTGATTTTGACTGACATATAGGGCAGCTTCGCCACTACTCCCACCAAATCGCACCTCGGCGTGTTGGACATTCCAGTCCCCGCTGTAAACAAACAAAGCACGCCAATCGCCTTGCGAACCCTCCGTTGCCTCGGCGGTCAAGTCCTCGCCGACCGAATCATCGTTGACGCTTGTAAAGATGATTGGGTCGCTTGCAGTACCGATGGCGTCGATGCTGCCCAGACCGGTGAGAAATGTGCTGCCGCGAAACTTAATAGCCGTGCCCGGATCGATCGTCAGGTTCACACCATCGGGAACCGTCACACTGCTGGTCACTTCAATCGTGCCAGACCAAACATCGTCGTCAGAGATCGTGCCAGCGACCTCACGTGCAAGAAGTTGTCTCGCTTCCAGGCGTTCAGCAAAGACGCGGCGACTCTGCTGCCGCTTCTTCTTTTTCTGGCTCTTGGTTGTCGACTGACTACGAAACCAATTCCAATTCTTTCTGCGTACCATCACAAGCTCGTGGGCAATATCTAGGGCTATCTTTTTCAGTCCCCCTGGCAGCCACGTATTTCATGCGTCAACGCGTCGAGGATTCCGATCAAAATTCAAACGCCAGACTAATGTAATCCACTAGTGGGGTGCACTTGATTGCATAAGAGACTGTCGTTAAACGGAATAAACTGCAGTGCCCGGATGTACACCGCCTTCGGGTCACGCGGAGAACAGGTCGTCAATCCAGCAGAAGCGGGGTGATGTTCTCTTTCCGTGCGGTCGGGTCGGGTTTGAATGAGCGATTAGTTTTCGGCGGGCGGATTCCGACTTCTTAACGCTTCCCGCCGGAGGTTTGCGACGTTCCGGCGGAATACTCCAGGAACTGCTTTTTCGTCATCCCTTTGGTGTTGTTCAAGTCGGCAAGGATGTCGTCCAAAACAGACTGGAAGTATGGATTTTCAATATCTCTGTGTAGCGAGATAATTGATGATGCAACGGAGCATGTGTCATCAGTGATAACGATTGAATCTCCATTGCCTTTAGCCAACACCGACGTAGCAACGCGATTCAACTCAGGCCCCGCTTTGAAGTACGCGACCAGACTTGTCCCGTCCCACTTCGCGTATCAACCAACTAAGGCGTTGTATCCAATATATTTTTTAGCACCGGCATTACGTTTCAAGAACTGATCACGAAACTCGTGCAGCACTGAAACACTTGGCGAGACGCTGGCTTCGGCGGCTACCGCAATTGCACTTACCTGGGCAACGCTACAAATTGGACCTTCAGACGGCCGACAGGTCCATACTTTTCCACTCAAGTCACCCTGGCAAGTTGACAAAGCCATGTTTGTGGTACAGCGATGTCCACATTTTTCGCTTTCAGAAGGGTGGTCATCGGTGAACGCTACGCTGTGGTTCATATCCGGATCACTCAAGATAACATCTAGCAAGTCGGTGTAACGAGCAGGATCTTCCCAGTGTTTTGAAGCTTCGATCTGTTTATCTGACAAAATCTTTCGGAACGAAAAAATGCCGCTGTCCTTGGGCACCGAGTCAAAACTAGCGAAATGAATCAGAGCGGTATCTCTTGAGTTGTGAGGTAAAAGCTGGAGATCAAACATCTTCTTGATTTCCTCAAAACCGGACTTCGCTTGCCACTTAAAATAGCGGTGTTCGACACCACGTTCGGAAAGTAAATAGACGCTACAGGCAGACACTTCGCCTTCCCGCAAAGGGGTTTCATTTTTGATCCCACCCAACGAGTAACAATGCAAGAGAAACACCTTGACCTGATTTCTTGTTTCGCAGTTGGTTTTACCGACTACCGCTCTCAAAATTGGACCGAATTCGTCAGCGGAGGGTCAAGTATGAATGGCACACTGTCTAGTGAAGTGCCTCGGTCTTCTGCACGATAGCGGCCATCAACTTTGCGTTCCTGCGACAATAGAATCGCAAACTCGCATCGGAGTGTTGCCCAAGGCTATTCTTGCTCCGGTGTCTGCCGCCGGTGCGCGCTGAGGTGTTCACGACCTACGCGAGTTAACGAAGCACAAAACCCGCCTGGGGCGATGCGTCGCGTTCACAACGCCGGCTGGGCTTCCGTGCGTCGGTGTTTCACTCCGACGAAGGTTCTCGGATGCCTCAAGAGCTGGACCACCTCCACCGTATTTGTCCCGCGACGGCATGTCCAAGTGTTCTTCAGGCTCTCCACCGCGACGCCTTCGGCAAGCTGCAATGGACTCGTGCCATTTTCTACGATGGGGCCACCGTCGGCGCCACGTGAATGTAGTAGCCGATTCACTTCCTCGCGGCCCTTTCCTGTCACAAGTGTGGTTTTACATCACTGCTTCGGCTCGATGACAGGATCCACTCGAATGGATTCGAGTTTGCTGTGGCGAAAGTTGATTTCCAGGCCCAGGCGGTCGTAATACAGGTGCTCGTACGTCGTTCCGCTTGAAGTCGGACCTTGGTCTTGACGGTCCGGAACGCCATAGGTGTCGAGAACCTGCTGCAAACTACTGTGTTCGCCGATGCCTTCGCGGGTCTTACCGTTGAAGCTCTTATACCCTTCGTACCGGAAGAAGAACACGATCAAAACGACCTCTTTCTTTCTGTTCCATGCGACATCCACACCCATTCCCGGGAATTCAAAGTATTTCCCGTTCACGTTCTTTGGTTTGCCAAATACTTCGAGTGCGGACTCTTTCGGAGAGCCAATCTCGCACCGAGTGACACCTCGCCCCGGAATAATTTCCATCGCGGCAGACCGTTTTGAACCGCTGCGAAACAACTGGCTGACAGCGCTAACAAGTTTGCTGATGCCCGAGTCTTTCCGGCGACCCGACTCTGCATTGGCCGGAGCAGTCTCATCAGACGCAGCGGTAGGAAGAGTCAGCACTAAATCTTCTGCGATCCGGGCCGCCGCGTCGGGGGAGTTCAAGCGGGTAATGGCGTCTACCTCAAGATCTCCAACCCCGTCCGTGTTTCCGCAAATCAGCAATGTGTCCGATTCAAAGAGCCCCTCGTTCCTGCAATCCTCAAGGGCGAGCGTAAGACTCTCAAAACGCTGCTCCTCGTTTGAGCTCTCAGTATCGGCCAGGGCCTGTATGATTTTCGAGACCGTTTCAAAATGTTGATCACCCGCACTCTGATTCCACTCGACGTAGATGGAACCAATGCCTTTGTAACCCGGTTCCCGTTCAGCAACCCACGACTTTGTGCAGACGGCGGCAAACAGGGTCATCACATTATCGTCGGTACACAAAGCGAATCCATGGATTGAATCGGATCCGAATTCCGCGGCCATGTCGCCGCGAGCTTTACGGATTGCCTCGACGATGGCAGTTCTAAGTTCACCGTGGAAGTCTTTCATAGCAAATCATCGGGATAATTTCTGACGGAGAGTAAGAGACGTACCATCTCCAGATGGAGTTTGCAGCATAAACGATAAATCGCAGACGGAGAAACCGGACGAGGACAGGAAAAAGAAATAGTCCAACAACATACATTCGAACCAGCAGAGAATCCTACTCGTCCAACTGCACAAGCGGCCCCAAAACTGCGTCGCTTCATCGTCCGACGCTTCTGCGGGAGTCGCCGCAGCGCCTCCATGGTGGACAAACCCAAAGCAAATTCAGCCTTCTGATAACTCGCGTGGGCGACGCACTTCTCTGCGCCAAGTAACGGCGTCGCCAGTTCCGTGAGGTGTTCACGACCTACGCGAGTTAGCGGAGTCACTGCGGAACGAAAAGATCACGACTGGACGCAAGCTCAAGGCGGCTTGGCGAAGTCGCAAAAGTCCTGAGTCGATCGCGGAGAATTTTGGCAGTCACGAAACGAAGCTGGAAGAAACTTGCGTGACCCTATTCGCCAGTGGATCCGAAGCGGCCCCCAGACCAACCAACTTGCAAGCACGACGCTCGCTGATTCGATAGCACGGCTTCGCTCGTTCAATGCATTCACGAAGGCCAACAGGCCCGAAGAGGTTTTTTGACAGGACCAACCCAGACATCTGTATGTCACTGAATTAATTTTGTCGCTGCGGACCCCGATCAACGCTGGTGGCGACAGTGTGGCGAAAACGGGCACGCCGAAGGCTTCGCCGTAGAGCACGCCTGTAAAGATCCACTGCACACTTCCTGGCGTGAGGATCAACAATGAACGCGATCGGAAACTCTGCGAGACGCTCGACGCGATGTCGATACAATACAACACTCAGCGATTCCGCGGCGTTTGCCAGCATGAATGAGTCCGGTCTAGCGGCATCGTGTGTCGATCGCCAACGCGAAACCGAAACGTCTTCCGCATCGAAGATACCAATAGGGCCCTACGAGTCTTTGGCGGCGCTGGTCAGGATGGCAACTTAGAAAGCAGGATCTAAACCTGGTTCCAGCAAAACCCCTAGCGATTCGCCCCAGCCTACCGGTTCACTCTGCGTCGCCGCAACAGAACCGGAATGGCGGCGAAAGCAAACAGCGCGATCGACGATGGCTCTGGTACCGCTGTGACCTGAATGGATCCGCCCTGAAATGTCGGAGTAACGCTAGATAGATCGTCATCCAGGAAACCGTCTGATGCCCCAGACAAATTAGCAACCAAGTCGATCGCGAAATCAGATTCCGATACTGCAGCTAGGGTGAATGTAGCTGCAACAAAACTGGTTACCCCGAACAGTGAATCAGTCGGTTGAAAGCCAGCGTCAGACGGCGACTCTCCTCCAATGGTTACGATCTCACCGTATTGACCAACCGTTGGATCAGCAAGCAGCGTGTCTTCCGTGGTCGACACCGGGGAGGGTATGAATCCCAAAAGCGGTTGCCAGCCAGTGGGACGCGTAGTGGCAATACCACCGAGGAGATCAAACTCGTTGGTGTCGTATCTGACGGAAAATCCATAGGTGGATAACGAGTCCGTCAAGTTGTCGAGAGTGATCACGACATCGACGTCAAAAGTATCCCCAACAAAACCAGAGGATGTTGACTGGATGCCGGGAGTTCCGGGATCAAGATCGAAGCTGACCACTATTGCCGCCTCGGCAACATTGGGTGCACAGGCGACCAATCCAAAGGCGAAAACAGCCAAATTTAATATGCGTGACATCGTTATTGGCACCTCATTGCCTATTCAAAAGAAACACTTTTGCCGAATCGAATCCGGAACTGCCCGTAGTCTGGAATACCAATCGCACCATCATTATTGTAATCCAGTGACGGATCAAATCCCGCATCGCCTAAGGATTTTCCGAATGCAAGCCGAAATTTCCCATAGTCTGGGATGCCAACCGAGCGATCTCCGTTTGTGTCGCCATAGTGCCGGAAGAAATTGTCGTTGGCGGTGTCGCCAAAGGTGAAGTTGTCGCCGGTGGAGCTGTCTTGGATGCCATCTTGGTTGGTGTCGAGAAAGAAACCATCAATTGAGACGACTTTGGAGGCGTCAACACGGATTTCGTAGTTGCCATCGGCCAGTGATCCGAACTGCGTGAAGGCACCATTGAACGTCAGAGTGAAGGTGCCGGCGGCAGTCCCGTCAATGGGCGAAATAACCGTTCCAACTTCGCCCCCGCTAGACCCACGCTGGTAAACGGTGATCGCACCGGGTTGCAGAATCACATCGGTGTCGAATTGGATCGTTACCGAATCGATTCTAGATCGCTGGCTGCTTCCGTCGCCGATCGTGATATCGGACTTGCTGATTTCCACCAAATTGTTGACGTTCAACGAAATCTCTTGCTCCACTTCCAATCCCACCGAATCGGTCGCTCGGATGCGCACCAAGTACGTCGATTGGTTTTCGTAATCGATGACTTCGCCCTGTCGTAGTTTCAGTTCGTTGCCGACGATCACGAAACGCGAGTTATCAGTGTCGCCTGTTCCTGCAACGAGCTGGAACGAGTGTGAATCACCAGGGTCTTGATCGACGGCCGACAATTGTGCGAACAGCAGATCGGCCGCGCTAGTGTCAGTGTTTTCGTTGATGGAGGAACTGGAAAGATCGATCGACGATGGGGCTACCGGGGCTGCGATTACGAATGAATAGTCTTCGACCTCGCCATCCACCGCCGGTCCGGTTGGCGATTGCACAGATGCCGAATCGGTACTGAATCGGAACCGCGCCCATTGGTTGCCTGATATTGCAGACGTGGGAATCGCGATCGTGATCGAATCAGTGGTCACTTGATCGACCGTACCGATACTAAACTGCGACCGCTCCTCGGGATCAAAGTCGCCGTCTCCGTTAAAATCGATCCAGGCGGCCAGCGTGCCCGCGGTAGACGAGGTGACGTCGAACGTTGCATCGAATCCGGCGACGATTCCCGACGTCGTGACGACCCCGTCGTTGTCAGACGATGGTTGGCCGGCGATCAGGTCAAACGAGGCTTCGCTGCCCAATCGCACGTCCGAACCGAGTGCGTGGGTCGGTGTGCCAAATGTCAGCGGTGCATCGCTACGGTCGACCATCACCTGGCTGCCCAAGTTTTGACCGACCAGCGTTTGCTCGATTCCAAGATCAATTTCTAGGCTTCCCGGTACGCTGCTTGGAGTGCTGTAGGCGTAAAGCCCCCCAGAGCTCGGCGGTTGGTCGACCAGATCGCTCGCCGCGGAGTTGAAGGTGATCGTCGAACCGTCACGTGACATTCGCGGCCAGTCGCTAGGCCCGTCCGATGCAACACCACCAACGTTTTCGCTCAGCATTGTCGTTGTGCCATTGATCGTGTCGTAAAGAAACACATCGTCCGCACCGTTCGTATCGCCGGGGACGATGTTGGTGGCCGACGATTGATAACTGATCCAACGACCGTCACTGCTGATCGACGGATACAGCGAGACGCCGTTGGGTAACGTCCCGTCGCCTCGCGAAACCAGCGTGACGGATCCAGTCAAGCGGTCTTTCAGATAGATCTGTCTGTTGCCGGACAGGCCTGCGTCGGAAGTCAGGTTCGTCGCGCTGGACATGAGGGCAAAGTAACGGCCATCGTCGGACATCGAGAATAGATTGGTTGCTCCGTTGGCTTGTTCGCCAGTCTCCGAAACACTGACTCGTTCAGTCACGCCCTTTTGGCGATCACGCAAGAAGACATCACGGACATTGTTGGTGTCACCGGGGACTAAGTTGGACGCGCCGCTCCAGAAACCAACCAGTTGCCCGTCGTTGCTGGGAAGACTTGCGTGACTGTCGCCACCTGTCGCTTGGTTGCCGCTGGAATCAACACTAATGATCTCGACTGTCCCCGTTTGCAGATCCTTCAGGAAAACATCGAACTGACCGTTGACGTCGCCGGCAATCAAATTGTTTGAGTTGGACCAGAACGTGACCACGCTGCCATCCTGGCTAATTTGAGGGTTATAGCTGTAGCTGTTGCCGACTTGCAGGCTCTGGCCTTGACCAGAGTCATGAGCACTCACTAGCGTCGTTGTGCCGAGCAGTCGGTCACGAACATAGATATCCCACGTTCCGTTGTTGTCGGCCGCGGACAAATTACTGGCGAAGGATCGGAACGCAACGTACCGACCGTCACCGCTGATCGAAACATTGCGGTTAACGCCGTTGGCCAATACGCCCGAGGAGGACTGTGACACCAAATCCAGCAAGCCGGTATCGCGGTCCAGGACGTACAAATCGGATCCAGAGTTCGTATCGATCGGCAACATCGATTTGTTGGTCGAGAACGCGATGAATCGACCGTAATCACTGGAGGCCGAATCGTAGATTGGCTGCGTCGTATTGTTGACGCCATGGATGTACTCCGTATCAGCCAGCAATTCCAGGCCTGCGGATTGCAACGGTGACGTCTGTGTCCAATTAGCGGGAAGAACCTGCAGCACGGTGTACTGACCATCGGCAAGCCCCGCAAATTCGTACGTGCCGGCCTCGTTGATCGTTGGCGTGGCGGGATCATCGGCAAGCGTGACTTGGCTGGGTTCGCCCGCGGTGAAGACACCGTCTTCGTTGGTGTCAATGAAGATGGTGCGACCGGGCAGACGAGTTTCGCCCGCGTCGATGACGCCGTCGCCGTTATCGTCTTGCCAAAGCGTTCCGGCAAAGGAACTGGTCACAGCGATTTGTCCAAAATCGTTACCGATCGACGGCGTGATGTTGGAAAGTTGAACTGTATGGGCCCCCAGCAAACGGTCAACGTCAACGGTCACGATACCGCCAACATTGTTGGTGCCAAGAATGTTGGACGAAATCGTGGTGAAGGCGATAGTGGAACCATCGGCGCTAATGACCGCGTTGTTGCTGGCGTTTCGACTGAGCACCCCGTTGTCGCCCTGACTAACCAAGGTCAGCTTGTCCGTGATGCGGTCGTACAGGTAAATGTCTACGCTTGAATTCGTGTCCGCCGCGACGAGCTGCCCGTCCGATTCAAAGACGACAAACCGGCCATCACCGCTGATCTCGGGACGCCGACTGTTGCCTTCGTACGAACCTGTGACGGCGGTGTTGCTGATTCGTTTGATATCACCAGTCTGCATGTCTTTTAGATAGACATAGAATGCCGCCCCAGGCCCAGCGTGTGGGTCTAACGTAAGGTTCGATGCAGATGATTCAAATGCCACCCACCGCCCATCGTCACTGATGGATCGTTTACTACTGACGCTATTCCCAAGCGTTCCGGTAGCCGAGGCTGAGACAACTTCTACCTGACCCGTGGTCATGTTTTTGACGAACAGGTCGCTTACGCCATTGGTGTCATTGGCTGTCGTGAAGCCGCCGGCAAGCTGTGAAGATACCGTCTCGAAAACCACGTACTGGCCGTCCGGAGTAATGTCGGCTCCCCAGCTGCTGGCGTCGGTAAGCTGCATACCTGAGTCCGTCGTGCTGACTCGGGTGACAGAATTGGATTGCAGATCAAAAAGGAACGTGTCAGCCCAGCCATTGGTATCACCGGGAACCAGTTGATCGCCCCACGATGTCAGCACAACGAAACGTCCGTCGGGTGTGATGATGGCATCGCGAGAATTCCCGTTGCCCGGTCCACCGTTGCCGCCCTTGGTCAACAGCGTGGTCGTGCCGAGCACACGGTCGCGTACGTAAACGTCCAGGAAATTGTCCGTATCCCCTGCGTCCAGGTTGGTGGCCCAGGTTCGGAAGACAACGTACCGGCCATTGCTCGAGACATCAGGTTCAAGACTATTGTTGTTGGCCGCCACACCCGCCGTGTTGACTGAGATCAGCTCGTGTTGGTCCGTCACACGGTCAAGCAGATAGACGTCGCGAGTCGTGTTTGTATCGGACGGAACCATTTGACGCGTCGTGGAATAGGCCACATACCGGCCCGTCGCACTGACTCGCAGATCGTCCAGTGGATGCGGTTCGAATTGCGTTGGAATCGAAGCGTCAGTGTCGTACCTGGCATCGTATGTAAGCACTGGGTTATACGGTGACGTGCCGATCGAGGATGGCAACAAGACTTGGCGCACATCGTAATAGCCCGGTGTCAAGCCAGTAAATGCGTAGTTGCCTGCCTCGTCGATGCCTGCCGTCGCCAGATCATCGGCAACAGTGATCTCCGTCAGATCGCCCGCATCTAGAAATCCGTTTTGGTTAAGGTCGACATAGACCGTTGCACCGGCAATTCCGGCTTCGGACGCGTCTCGTTGTCCGTCGCGATTATCATCGCTCCAGACCGTGCCGCTGATCGTGGTGGTTGGGAATTGGTCGGCCGGTGCAAGCTGGAAATCGCGTCCCGGAAAATGGATCTTATCAGCAGCGCGAAGGTCGTAGCCGGCCGCAGGAATTACCGCCGCCGCGATTGCTCGCGGTTCATAGCCAACCGGTACCAATCGAATCTGTTGCTCGGATTCTGATTCGACGCGAATCGTAGTGCCGCCATTGGACCGATACAATTCGCCATCGGCACCGGCGATCGCCCAGGATCCGTAGTTGTAGGCGTACCAATTCTCGATCACGCCAGTATCTGGATTGATCACCAGCCCGCCACCCGACGGCAATCGCGCGATTAGGTTTTCTCCATCTGTCGATTCGCCCAAGTTGCCGGCAAGGTTGTACGACGTGTTGTTGATCGCGTTGATGTCGAACGTGTCCAGAAGCGTGCCGGTTCGCGGATCGATGCTAAGGATCAAATCGGTGTCGGATTGAAGGACAAACAAGCGTCCAGCAACTACGGCCAGACCATCGGAGGACGCACTGGGCAGGTCGAAGAAGTCTTTGACATCGCCTGTGTCGTAATTCAGAACCCAAACGCCTTCGAACGTCGAGTAGTACAAGCCGTAGTCATCGACGGCCAAACCGGCGGAGTCGGTTGACGTTCCCGGCGGAGAAAACTGGCGAAGCGTTTGACCCGTGATTGGGTCATGTTTGCGAATCATCGACACGCCGCCTGAAACCTCCAGTGCGTACAGTGCGGTCTCGGACTCGCTGGTGACGACTCGATCAGTCGTGGATCGGACGACGGCAACGGAGTAATCGCCGGGTGCCAACTGGGTAAAGGAATAGCTGCCGTCGGCAAGCGTCGTGGTAGTGAGTTCGCCCGTGTCCAAAACCCCGTTGCGGTTGGCATCAAGGTAAACCGTCGCCCCGACGGTTTCTTCACCGGGATCGACTAGCCCGTTCACGTTCGTGTCATAGGAAACGATTCCGCTGACGTTGGTGTGGATCGCCTGCTGGCCCATATCTATGGCGGACACGGAGCTACTCGCATCAACGACAACGCCGACCATATTTTCGGTGACGCCAGCCATTCCGCCGGTGGCCGGATTGCCGGCTGTTCGCACCAACGAGTAGCTGGCGTCGTAGACTCTGAGGTTTGAGCTTGAACCACTACCACGAATGTAAAGCTCGCCACCCAACGTTGCCGCTGACCAGACACCGCCGAAGGAGTCGACCAAGTTGACGACTTCCGTCACGCGAGCCGTTAAGGGATCGACAATGAAAGCTCGATCATCGACGTGTGAAAAGAGAACGATCGACTTGCCGTCGGGCGATTCCGCAACTGACTCGGATATCTGTGGCATCGTTTCCACGGACGGGCTTTGCGAGACGTCCGCTGAGATTGGCATCGATCCATAAAACTGATTTGTCTCCAGATCAAACCTTTCAAGCCGCAGCGAACTGCCACCTCCCGTCATTACGACGTACACCGTTCCATCAATCACCGCAGGTCCCTGGGCATACGCGAAGCTCGTCCCCGAACTCGGCAGTGGAGCCTCGCCGATCAACGTTCCGTCCAATGCCACCTGGAAAATTTTGTCCTGCAAGTTATCCACCACGATGATGCGGTCATTCACCACAGCGCTGGAATACGCCGACAAAACAGGAACGCTGGTGTTGGTGTACCTGATTGGAAATCCAGATACCGGATCAAGTTCGCGAATCTGCAAAACATACTGAGTCGGACTCGAAGCATCGGAGACTCGTGTTGTTCCCAACAATCGATCGGTTGTGCCCAATGTGGCCGACGACTCGTACCCGCTGGCAACAGTTCGAATCCACTGTGAACCACGCGGTACGTTCGCTAGCGAATACGTTCCGTCGGCGGCGCTGGTGGTGTTGGGTTCGCCCGCGTCAACCCAACCGTTTCCGTTGAGGTCCACGTAAACCGTGACGCCCTGCAATCCGGATTCCCCCGCATCCTGGACATCGTTTCCATTGGCGTCAACGAACTGCGTTCCGGTTACGGTTGCGTTTTCGGGAACCAAACCGAAGTCAGTTCCGGCAAGCGACTTTTCAGCAAAGACCGTCACGATGTGATCGCTGGCAGGAACCGACGTTGCTCCGAGTCCAAAAACGTAACCCTGGTATGAGAGCGGTATTTGACGCCGAATCAGCCCTAGAGAGTCGCGTGCCGTGATCGTGGTCTGTACGCCGCTGGAAACCCAGCCGCGCTCAAAGTACTCGCCGCCCGCACTCGTGCTGCCATAACCAGCATAGATGTCAAACAGCGTTTCTACGATCACTCCCGTATTCGGTTCAACAATGAAAACATCGCCACCGCTCTGGGGAACCAAGGCCAAGTTGACTCCATCGGGAGCCTCCGCCAACGAATAACTAATCGGGAAGGAGTTGGGACCTGTTCCATTAGCATCTCCGATATCCAAAGTGCCGACGATCTGACGTGTCACTAAGTCGACGACTTCGATGGTGTTGGAGTTGTAATCCTGGACATAAGCACGGTCGCCGATGATCGCCATACCATCTTTGGTGCCGTTGGAAATCACGATCGAATCCAGCAAAGTTCCATCGGCTGCGTCCAGGACGTCGATTCCTCCGCTGCGTGAGTAATAAATACGATTACCCTTGGCCGCCAAACCAATGCTAGTCGCGGTGGGCAACGGGGCATCAAACTGGTTCAATTGATCGCCGGTAATCGGATCAATTTCCTGAATCACGACGATGTCGTCCGTACCGCGAATCGCTTGGAACAAACGAACTCGGTCCTCCGTCAAAGCTCGCGCGGTCACTCCCGAGCTCGTCAGTACCCGCAGGGAATACTCGCCAGCCGCAACGTGTTCGAACGAGTAGTCGCCGTTTACATCAGTCGTTGTCGATGGTTCACCACCGTCGAGGATTCCGTTTCGATCCAGGTCCAAGAACACGGTCGCACCAACCACCACAGGATCACCGGGATCAACGACGCCATTTTCTTCAACGTCTGTAATGACGGTTCCCGAGATCGTCGCAAGCGTCTCGATGACGCCATGATTGACCGTGATCGTTTGGCCGGCCAGAACCGTGACCGACTGCCCGTTGTCACGCTGAGTTCCCGCGGCGAGTCCCAGGTAAGTAGGGATGCCAGTCATGTTGCGAAGTGTCGTTCCGCTACTGTCAACGACTTCGATCCGGCCACCGTAGGAGATGAATGTCTCGCCGCCGAGAGAATCAATTGCGTAATCGGTTCCATTGGAGGAACTGGGTGCAGGGTCGAAAGTGGCGACACCTGTTACTGGATCAATTTCGAGAACGCGATCGTCATCTGTCGCAACCAGAATACGTTGCTCATCAGCACTGACGCCAACGCCAAAATTCGCTGACGGAGTGGTCGGCGTGTACGCCGACGGCATCGAAGACAAACCCCAGTCGAACGTTATGGGGCGGGCCTTGGCAAATTGGTCCGACAGCGGATCATAGGTATAGAGCGTCAGTCCACCAAACTCTTGGCGAACGGTGTAGATCGTTCCGCCCACCACAGCTGCGCCATAGTCTTGCACGCTAGTGTAAGCCGTCTGCCCGGATGACGAGTCGATGTAGGGTTCGCCGAGATGCCGGCTGCTGATGATCGATCCGTCCAGGCCAACCTGGTACAGCATGTCGATGCTGCCGTCGATAAGAACCAGACGTTCGCCATCAAACGCCATGGAGATTGCACCGTTGTTATACGGCACAGTTGTGAACAGGCTATTCGTGATCGAGCCGTTGGCAGGGTCCAGCCGGTCAATTCGGATTGAACCACTTTGATTTCGTAGCCCGAAAAGAAAGTCCTGCGGGGTGTAGGCGTCGCTCGGTCGATGGCCGGTTGACGTTGAACGCACGACAACACTGCCCAGGGGGACCCCGGCGATCGAGTAGGTTCCGTCGGCGGCGCTGATGTCGAACGGTTCACTACCGTCTCGGCTGCCGTTGTCGTTTATGTCCGCAAACACCGTGACACCGACCGCAGGCAATTCGCCCGCATCCTGCACGCCGCTATTGTTCGTGTCGATGAACTCAACGCCCGAAATCGTCCCGGCAAACTGAGCTGCACCAAATTGAACTCCCGTAATCTGTTGGTCCAAACCGACCGTCAGACGGGCGGCCAAATCTTGATAGAGACCACCGGCTACTGCGACGGCCTGGCATCCAATCGAAAGCGCTCCCGTGAGAGTACCCGTGGAGTCATGCACCTGCAACAGCGAGCTGTTGAACCGCGAGACATAGGTTGAACCGCCGACCGAACCGACTCCGGCCAGTTGAGAGTTTGCGATCGTCGGATCCGAATCGCTGATCAACAGTGTGGATGGATCAAACGTCAACAAAGAATCATTATCAGTTGCGACTATCAATGACTGGCCATCAGCGGATGCGCCTAACCCTGTTGTTTCATTGACGCCGGATAGAAAAGGAGATCCGCTGTTCGTCGTGAACAACGAACTTGTCCCTATCAACGATCCCGTGGTCGCGTCGACCATGCCGATCTCACCACCGGCACCCGATAGATAGATTGTCGAACCAACCGTTGCCAAACCATTCCAAGCAACACTGTACGTTGATGGACCCAGCGACGAGACATCGATTTGCGATTCGATGGTGATCGCATCGGGATCGATCTGGAAAATCTTTTTCTGACCATTGTCAATCGCCCACAGCGACGTGCCATCAAAGGCCAACCCGTCAGCCGTGATCGACGTGGTGGGATAAGACGATTGCCAGTAATCGGCGATCGTCGAACCATCCGTTGGATTGATCTCGCGAAGCTTGTTGCTTCCGTGCCACACGAACAACCGGTCTGTGGGCGTTGAAGGAGACGACTGTTCAAATCCAACGGGCGGCAGGATACGAACCACCGCTTCGCCGGGTTGCACGTCCGTGAACGTGTACAGGCCTGCTGCGTCGGTTGTCGTCGTGACTTCACCGGTGTCCAAGCGACCGTTGTCGTTGGCGTCTAAGTAAACCGTCGCACCGACCAACGGGCCTTCGCCAGTATCAGCGATTCCGTTGGCATTGGAATCGTCAAACATAGAGCCAGAAATCGTTGTCGCGTTGACGTGCGTGGCGAAATCAACCGTCGCAGTATCGGCGTTTGTCGCGATCGTCACCAAAGTCGATTCAGGCGACGTGGAAACAAAGTCGGCCTGAGGAACGATTCGAACGTAGTGAGTGACGAGCGAAAGTTGATCGAACGAGTACGCGCCGGTGGCATCCGTGGTGTGAGAAGTTTCACCAGTATCAAGGACTCCATCGTTGTCGGCGTCCAAGAACACTGTCCAACCGCTAACTGGATTCTCACCCGTACTCTGCACGCCATCAGCGTCGACGTCGTCAAACACGACTCCACTGATCGAGGTCAAGTTGGCTTGCAAGCCGAAGTCGGCTGGGACTGTTTGTGTGTGATGCGCAATCGTCGCGCTAGCCGACTCGGCCGAAGTCGCCAACCACTCGGAGCCTCGGTCAACACGGATTACATACTGCCGATACCACAGAGGCGACAGCGAATACGTGCCCGCTTCGTCTTCGGGGGTCCCCGAATCGTCCGCCGCCGTTACCACGAACGTATCACCGGTTTCAAACAGCCCGTTATTGTTGTCGTCCCAATACATCGTCTCGCCAGGGATGCCCGGTTCGCCCGCATCACGAACGCCGTTTGCATTGAGGTCTTCGAAAACAACGCCTACAAACGCAGATTGATTTTCGGTCGCCGGAACATCAACGACCAGCGGATTGTCATTGAAGCCCAGTTCAACCGTGGTCGTCGAAAACGCAGACTCGACAAAATACAGCCGATCGGTCACTCGCAGCGTGTAAGTTCCTGGAGTCAAATTGTCGAACGTGAAAGTGCCGCCACTGACATACCAGTCGTAGGGTTCCGAAATGGTGTCAAGTTCTCCGTTGCCGTTCAGATCAATGTAGATCTGCGATCCATCTGCCCCGTCTTCGCCCGTGTCGCGGACGCCGTCGTTATCGAGGTCATTGAACACCGTGCCAGAGATCGTGCGGTTCACGATTCGCTCGACGGGCAAGACCGCAGAAACGGCATCGCCATTGCCTGTCCCCGTTCCCGCCAACGGATTGCTGCCGGCATCGATGATCGAGTCATCGTCGACCAACAGCAACTGCAACGTTCCATCACCGGTGCCGCTGTCAACGGTTACGCCATAAACCGCGCCGCTTCCAAGATCCGTCACGCTGGTGATACTTGCTCCGGTCACACCTGAAAGTGCGAGCGAGAAATCGGTGACGTCGACGCCGGTGACGGGTTCTGAAAACTGGAGGACAAAATTCGCTGTGTCGGTTCCCGAAATGTATGTTTGCGAAGTCGTGATCGACGTAACGGTGGGCGGCGCCGCATCGACGGGAACACCCAAGTTTGTCGTCTGATCTTCGTTGACCGTGACGTCCAGCCAATCGGTGTTTCCAAGCACACCGAGCTGCAACGACGTGTCGCGGCTGTTGACTCGCAGCACCGACGTTGGCCCGACGATGATAATCATCGACGACGAGGACTCGTTGATGCCCAGCCCGGCCGGATCAGGCGTGCCGATTGTCGCGCCAGGCGTCAAGGTGCCCGTGACCAAATCACGCTCCAGCACCATGATCGCTCCGGAAAGACTCATCGCCGCATAGACTCGCGTTCCATCCTCGCTGATCGTCATGTCTAACGGGTACGTTCGATTGATCGTGTCGCCAATCGTCACATGGTCGGCAAACTGCAGGGTTCCATCGGCCTGCGTGCGGTAATGAAAGATTGTGTGCTGAGCCCAACTGACGATGTAGAAGTCGTTGCCGTTATCGGACAGTTCGGCCGAGAAGTTCCCCGAGAACGAAAGACCCGCTGGAGCCCCGATTTCCTCGATTTGAGAGAGTGATCCCGTGGTCGTGTTCCGCGAGAAAACTCGAATTCGGACGTTACCAGAATCGACCGCGTAAAGTCGCGTTCCATCGTCGTTGAACACAAGATCCGAGAATCTGGCCCCGATGCTGGTCGTGCTGGCCGAAGACAACGTGCCATTGGAATTGATACTTAATCGCGAGATGCCGTTGATCCCACCGACATACAAGTGGCTGCCATCGGGCGACACCTGAAGCGAATAGTTGTACCCCAAAGGAACCGTCGCTGAGCTAACAAGGGTCAGCAATCCCGTCGTGGGATCCTGCGAGTAACCCTTTACTTGGCGAGTTTGATGCTCAAGCACAAACAGGAATGCACCGTCGGGCGTGAAACCGAGGTCCCCCGATTTGTTGGTCGTGTCGGAGAACTGGTTGGTCAGGACTTGCACCTGCGTGATCGGGCCGACGCCGCTGACGGGCAGTTCGTACACGATCACGTTGTTTCTAAGATGATCAAAGACAACAGCAAACTTGCCATTGGGGCTTTTCGTGATCGACTTGTTGTCCGCGGCCAAGTTGACTGAATCCGAGATCGCAATCGACTGGTTCGCGTTCCAACTGCTGCTGGCTGCCGAGAGAGAATACTGAGGTTCGACGATTCGGATTTCGTAGTCGCCGGGGGCAAGTCCCGTGAACAAGTAGTCTCCGGTTTCGTCGACGCCCCCGGTGGCCCCATCATCCGTTTGGGAAACCACTGATGGTTCGGTCGCGCTGTCGAACGCCCCGTTCAAATTCAAGTCGACGTACAGGGTCACACCTGGCAAACCTGATTCACCCGCGTCGAGTTCGCCGTTGTTGTTGACGTCGTTCCAAACGTTGCCAGCGATGTTGCCCGGCAGGACTTCGTGAGTGCCGAAGTTGGCCAGAGCAATTCCATTAGCGACCGCGACGGTGACCAACTGAGGCCCGTCGGCAATGGGAAGTGTCTGCACGTAGGGCGACTGGCCTTGCAGACGCAGCGCGTAGTTGCCGTCGACTAGTCCCGTGAATTCATAGAATCCCGTCCCGGTGGCCGTCACAGCGGTCAACTCGCCAGTATCGAAGGTGCCGTTGTTGTTGGAGTCGATGTAGACCGTCATCGCACCAGCGCCAGGTTCACCGGCATCGAGTACTCCGTCAGAATCCAAATCGCTGAAGACTGTTCCTTGGATCGAGCCCAATTGCACGTTGTAGGCTGCCAGCGGGTTGGTCGCCGTTCCCACGCCATCAAGCGGGAAGCCGGCGTCATCGACTACTGAATCGTTGTCGGCAAACACCAACCCGATCGTTCCTTCGCCGCCAGTGTGCGAGACCGCGACGACGTAGGTGTCGTCGCTACCTGTGACCGAAGCGACCGCTGCACCAGTCACGCCGGAAGCGGCAACGGCAAAATCTGTCACGTCCAACCCCGTGACTGGCTCGGAGAAAACCAGCTGGTAATCGAGACTGGTTTGATTCGTCGGGTCAACGTCCAGTTTTGCCGATGACACCAAGGTAGGTGCCAACCGGTCGACGTCGATCGTGTCGAAAACGGTCGAGCCGTCACCGCCCAGCGGCGTACCTTCGTTGTCGACAATGCCGCCGCTGAAACTGACTCGCGGTGACAACGTGCCTTGCGATCCGTCGGCTAAGTTGACGGTCAGCGTGTAAGTGTCACCGCTTCCGTTGACCGAGGCCACCGTTGCTCCTGAATACGATCCCAAGAACAGGAAGTCCGACGCATCGACGCCGGAGACCGGTTCGCTGAACAAGATGTCAAAATCGACCGTGCTGCCGGTGACGATTCCGGTTCCCGAATACGCGATCGAGTCGACCATCGGGACCAGATTGGAGATACCAAAAGCACCCAAAGTCGTCGTTTCGCCGACGCTGACTGATGTGGAAATTGCAGTCGGGACCCAATCGCCCATATCGCGGCTAAAGGCGTACACCGCGTCGTCGTAGGCCGCCACGACATACAGCGACTCACCATCATTGGAAAATTCGACGTCCCAAGCACCAAAGAGGTGATCGAATCCGCCGACGTTGTTTTTAAATGATTCCACCAGCGTCAGCGCGCCAGTGGTTTGATCTCGAGCGTAGATCGCCAAACCGCCAGCCGTTTGATAGGTCACCGCGACATGATGCCCATCGGGGCTGACCAAAACCGAAACCGGGTCAGGGTTGCTGGTCGTGTAGGGATCGGGGACGAACTGGTTGTACGAAACGTGACCAGTTGCGCTGTCTCGGTCCAGCACAATCACACCTTGGCTCAATCTAGTCGCCACATAGATATTCTGCCCGTCTGGACTGACCGAAACGCCCCAAGGTTGGTTCAGCGATGCATAGCCGGGTGTCGACTGCGTGACCGTTTGCGACAGAGTCAATAAACCCGTCGTCAGGTCACGGTCGTAGACGTGGAATGCGTTGGAGTTACCCGAGGTCAGGTAGACATGCCTTTGATCGGGGCTGAGGTCGACCGAGAACGAACCGCCGGTGGAGCCGGTCAATTTCTGAGCGAATGTGACTAGGCCAGTCGCTGGATCGCGATCAAACACTGCAAGCGACCCACTAGTAACTGCGGCAACATACAAATGCTTGCCGTCGGCACTTTCGCGAATCGCCGTTGCTTCATTCAGGCCGTCGACGCCACCGACACCTTGTTTCAGATGCCCCAGATACGTCAACAATCCAGTGGCCTGGTCACGCGAGAACATTACCAGCGCGTCGTCGAGAGCCGAAGCGACGTACAAGTGGGCTCCGTCGGGCGAGATCGCGATCGATTGAGCACCGATAAGCCCATCGACTCCGCCGCTACCATCCAGGACGGTTTGAATGCGAGTCAGTTGCCCGGTGGTCGAATTGCGAGCGTAAGCGGTGATCGCGTTGTCGGTGTATGCCGCGATGTAAACGAATTCCCCATCGGGACTTTCGGTCACGCCCGCGACTTCTTCAAGTGCGTTGTTGCCATCGATGTTATCGCGTAGCAACTGCACCTCAGTAAGCAGGCCGGTGCCGGCGGCGCGAGTCGCTGGATTAGTCGCCAGCCAACCAACCGGCGGGATCACTCGAACGGCGTGGTCCGATCCCGGGTCCACGTCCAAGATCAGGTAATTGCCTGATTCATCGACTCCGACCGTGCCCGTGTCATCGGCGATCGTAACCGCCGAAGGCTCTCCGATGTCCCACACCGCGTTATCGTTCGCGTCGACATAGACGGTGACGCCGACGACTCCGGTTTCGCCTGCGTCCGCAAATCCGTCGCGGTCCAAGTCGTCGATCACGCGTCCAGCGATTCGGCCCGTCGTTCCGACGCCATATGTCGGCGAATCAAAATCGCCGTTGTTGTTGCCGGTTCCACCGAGCGGGTTCAACAGAGCGTCCTGGATCGAGTCATCGTCGATCAGTGACAATTGCACTGCGCCCGTGTCACCGGTATTGGTCACGGTCACTGTGTAGGTATCTCCGTCGCCAGTGACCGAATCGATCTGTGGGACGACTGCGCCGCTGGCACTAAGCGCAAATGCACTGGACGTCACGCCCGTTACTGGTTCGCTAAAGACGACATCAAAACTGAATGTTGCCGTTGTGATCGGATCGGCATCTGCAAGCGTGATCGACTGAACTTGCGGAGCCACGTTGTCAATCGAGTAATCGGGGTGGTTGCCCGAATCAACCGCAATGTACTGGTTCGCTAAGTCGCGAATGGTTTGGTTGGCCAAGATGACGATCGACAGCGTCCCCTGTCCCGGACCAGTGTAGACGTTGACGCGGCGTTGGGTGCTGTTGACATAGTCGACCGACGACACGGTGGCACTGGGGAAACCGACTTGATCGATCTCAACGTCCGACGGATGGTATCCGTTGACAAGCTCGCTGAAGGTCACCAGGAACGATACGTTCGTCAGCGAATTCGTGACCGATTGCTCCAGCAGCACGCTGGAAACCGTCGGCGGCGTGCGGTCAACATAGAACTGCTGCGACGACACGACTTGACTCGCCATCGAGTTGCCCGCTGCGTCGGTCAGGTCATTGCTGGATGCGTACATATAGACCCCACCCTCGTAGCTGCTGACGTCAACGGTGATTGTGGCCATATTGCCCGTCACAACGAGGGAACTGATTGGCGGCGGCGGTGACGAGGCGGGAGAGGTGAAGACAGTAAAATCACTGGCGTCAATGTTCAGCACCGGCTCGCTGTAAGTGACTTGATATTGAATCGAGTCGCCGGTCGTTACCGTCGGATGAACGCGATCAACCGAAACAATGGTCGGCGCTGTCTTGTCGATCAGGTAAATCTCTGCGTTTGCAGCAGACGTATTGAGCGAGTTGCCAGCCAAGTCATCAATCGATGCCGTTGGCGAAACCTCCAATTGCAAGGTTCCGTCACCCGTTCCCGTCGCCACATCAATCGTGTAGTCGGTTGATGTTCCCGAGATACCAGTGATCGAATGCCCCGATAATCCACCGGTCGCCAACAGTTCAAAATCGGCGCTGTCGACGTTCATCACAGGTTCATCGAACGTGACGGCATACTGCACGGTCGCCAGGTTGCTTTGTGTTGGATCCAGGCGTGACATAGAAACGATCGAAGGCATCTCTCGATCGATCGTGACTGCTGGATTGCCGGTCAGTCCACTAGCCAAAAGATTGCCCGCCGCGTCTTGCACCCCTTGGCCTGAATTGACGTCAATCGAAACGGTTCCTGATCCCGTTCCTGTATTGACCGCAACACGCCGCACGTTGGTGGATTGGTAGGCGACCCAGGCAATCGACGTGCCAGTCAATCCGCTGGAAACAATGGAGAAGTCAGCAGACGTGTAGCTATTGGTGGACTCGGAAAAGAGCACATCAAAGTAAACGGTCGATGAATTCACAGGGTCTGAATCGACGGGCGTAACGCTGGTCACGGTCGGAGCAGTCTTGTCGACGGTCAACGGCCCAAATCCGGCTCCGGTGACTCGTTCGTTTCCAGCGAGATCAAAGATACCCTGATCCGATTCGATGGTCATGCCGATCGTGCCATCGCCTGTTCCCGTGCTAATTTCGACCTGGTAGGACGCTCCGGCGCCGGTCACTTGAGTGATCAAGACGTCGGATAGGCCAGCGGTGGAAAGCGTTAGGTCGCCCGCATCAAATCCAACCACAGCTTCAGTAAACAGCACATCAAAAACGGCCGTCGCGGCATTGGTAATGCTAGGAGTAACCGTGATCGAACTGACCGTTGGCCGCGTCCTATCGATGACAGTGACGCCGGAGGTTGCGCTGGAGGCCGCCATGGGATTCCCGGCCGTATCATCAATTGTGGCGGTCGGTGATACCGCAAGCTCAACACTGCCATCGCCTGTCCCCGTGTTGACGCTCAGCACATAGGACATCCCAGAGCCCGAGATGTTGGAAAGCATGGCACCAGTAACGCCCGAGGCTGTCAGCGCGAAATCGCTCAAGCCAACATTGACCACGGGTTCGTCAAACGTGACTGTGTAGTCAACCAGCGACGCATTCGTTGGACTTGTTGGATCCCCCACAAAGGACACAATCGTCGGGGCAACATGATCGACGCTGTGCGATTGTCCCGTAATTGTCTGATTGCCGACTCCGTCAATGGCATTGCCCGCAACGTCAACGATCGTATCGTCGTCGATAAAGTCGACTCGCAAATCTCCTTGGCCACTGCCAGTGTTGACGCTGATCACATAAGACGAATTCGATCCGCTGACGCTTTGAATCGATGCGGTCGCCGAGGCAGTACCGGCAAGGACGAAGTCGGACGCATCAATCGTTCCGACGGATTCGCTGAAGGTGATATTGAAATCCACCACAGCGTCCAGCGCCGACGGAGTCCCCACCAGCGTCGCGCCGGATGTCGTCGGAACGGTTTTGTCGATCGTGTAGGACTCGCCCGTCGTGAACGATCCATCCTGGTTTCCCGTCGTCCCGTTTCCACCGAGCGACTTGTTTTGACCATTCACGATCGAATCGTTGTCGATCAGATCCAACCGTACCGAACCATCGCCGGAGCCAGTGCTGACGACAATTTGATAAGTCGAACCGCTCCCCGAAACACCGCTAACGGTTGCTCCGGTAGGTCCGCTGGCGGCGATTGCAAAATCCGTCGCATCGACACCGGAGACACTCTCATCAAATGTCACATCAAAGGCCACTTGGGCATCGTTGGTGGGATTCGCGTCAGCGCGAACGATCGACAATGCATCGGGTCCAGGCCCCGCCAACACGCGACGCGATTCCAATAGCTCGCAACGCAGATTCCGCCGGCGCGTTTGAGCGTTCTGATCTCTACGTCTGCGTTCAGAATGCTTTGGACGCAAGTTTTCTCGCCGCGACACTTTAGAAGATTGGTCCCCTTGGTTTAGAGGGACCCCGAAGTGTCGATTACCATTAGCCATCAGATCATCTCATGGGCAGGGAGCTTGGGCATGATCACCAGTCCAGGCGAGGGACCACTATAACAACCCGAATGGGCCGCTGCCCGCCCTTGAGTTGATCCAATCCAAGTTTCCTATCCCGATTTGCATCCAGAACGCACTATCCGGCTCTGAGCTTTGGTCCGGGCAGTACTGGCATCATTCATTAGCCTCCCCTCCGTAGAACTAGTGTCTGCTTTGGTTCGAAACTAAAGAATCCTGTTTACGTCTTCTTCGGGCAGGTCGGGCGCACAAACGGCCGGTTGAGAAAACAGCATGGAGGCGATTGGGAAGAGCCTGATAGATGCAATGTCGAGTTGCGACTGGCGCGAGGCCCGGGTGTCAGAAAGCGATCTAGGAAAAGCTGAATGCATCAACGAACAACTTCACTAGGCGCACTAATTGGACGCACTTCAATTGTAGCCAACATACTTCAAACATCGTTTCCGCAGTTGTGACGCTGCAAGATGCCGAGTTGATCACAACGACCAATGACGCGGCTTATTTATAGCCATGAAGTTGACGTGGATGCTAATGCGACTTCCGAAGTGGTGACTTTTAGTTAAGACGCATATGGCTCGAATTCGCGAAGTGTCGAGTCAACAAGCGGGACAAAAACTGTCGTGCAGGCTGTTCAAGCCAAACTTCAGTTTGGACGGAAGCAAAACAACGTTCGTCCGGCGTTATGCGGCCGACGGACCGTGCTGTGGAAGCTGGCTATCTTCTGTCTGTGTGATGAATGCCGACGGCAGCCGTTTGTATGAAATCATCACTGGCGAGGACAGCTTGAACACTGAACCTGCTTGGTCGCGAGACGGATGGAATCGGATCAGCTTCAACCGCATGAACGGGAAGGATCATAGGCCTCACTGTAATGACGCAAATGGGCAGCCTGGTGTGGAACAAAGGATCGGCCAGCGGGGTTGGATTAATCCACACTTGGTGGACGATCGCGTTTTTATTCAACAACATGGCGGCAAAAGTTTTCTGCTGTTCGCAAAAGGCGGAGCGACCATGCAGTACGACGTGTGGACTTGCCCACGAAAAGTTGACGGTGGTTCGGTCTTAACGGGAAGAAAAAAGGCGAGTTCTGACGATCAGGATTCGCCGACGAGTAAGGCTTCTTTTATGGATTGCTCAAAGTCGTTTGGACTTCGGTAGCCCAGTGACGAGTGTAATCGGCGGGATAGGCGGGCCTGTAGGATCACTGAATTTAGATCGATGCGACAACAGTATCGTGTTCGTGTGTGTCATAGATCTGCTGGGCTTCTGCGGCATTGTAGCTCTTAGAGAACGGCTCCATGGGTGCTCATAGCAGCTGCCACGACGACTCATGCTCCAAATTGCCTCATTTTTCTTGAGCCGATTTCGGAAGCCCCAGTGCCGCATATACAGTCCAACGTGGAGCGGCCCGCAATAATTTGCCGCTTTACTTCGACGCGTGGGTGACGCACACCTCACGCAGTTTGGGCAATTCGCATGCAGGCTCGTAGTATCGGCTGTGGAGACTTTACTCGACCGAGTTCTCGCAGCGGTCGCCTCCGGCTTGACGCTCCGGTGGCCGACGCCGGATGTTACGGTTTCATTGACCGGAGCGGCGAATCGAAAATCAAATACACCGAAGTTGGACGAGCCGACCTCAATCGCACATCTCGGCAACCTACAGAGATGCAACAGACCGAGGCCCTTTCGGAGACCTGGCTGCGATGCGTTGGAGTGCAACAGGCTAACGCGACCGAGCAATTCTAAGGTTCGCAGCGATCAGCCGCAAAGTTAGATTGGTAGTCGTCTTGATCGTCAGCAATAGCAACACGTAAGAAACCCCTCTTGTTCTCGCGATGACTCACTCTCATTCTTCGCGCCAATTTCGATGGACATGCCGAGAGCCGAGTTGCGGTCACGCATCGCTGATATCGACGCCCAGTTCTTCTTCGCTTGGCGGCGGAAGAAATGGCGCGGTGGGAAGGGCTGTCGGATGACTTTGCGGGTTAGCTAAATTCGAGAGGTCCGAACTATTGAAGATGGTTCGTTTGGTTCTGTTGTGTGGTCTCTTGGGTCGTTAGAATGCCGTCACAGGAGGACGAGGCTATGAAAGACATATTGTTGAAGAGTGTTCACGAGTCGCCGGAGAGCGGCTTGTGTGCGTTGGTGAGTGGAGAGCTGGCGACGCTCGTTGTTTCCAGATGCGTTGTATCGACGCTTGGGACTGGCTAGCGATTGGTCCCACTGAGACAAACCGTGGCGTATTCAAGTTCCGGCTGCTTCGTCACGAGAAGCTGGTTGAGCGCTATTCCAGTGGTCGACCGAAAGGCGACACGGAAGTCGTGGCCGACGACTTGTTTGTTTTTGACGGCGTTGCCGCAAAGTGACGCCGTGGTCAGTCATGTGAGCCAGAGTTGTCCGCTTGGGCAAGAGTCTCAAGCAAGTCGAGAAAGGCGGCGAATGCTTCGCTTTCTGCTTTGCCTAGTTGCAGATTTGACGCAAAAGCCCGTAAATCTGACAAACCAAGCACCCCCGGCAGGACTCGAACCTGCAACCTGCGCATTAGAAGTGCGCTGCTCTATCCAGTTGAGCTACAAGGGCGTGGTGCGGGGGCGATCGAAGGCAACTGGCGATCTTGCTGGTGACGCTTGCCAGGCTTGGATTCGACGCCTTTGCTAGATGACATGGTATCGATGCGGTTTCAGATCGTAAACGATGGCAATTTGTTCGCGCCGCGGAACTGTTCATTCCGGACCATTCATTCTCAAGTCCGAGCGTGAACTTGAATTTCAGCCGGCTCTGGGCGGAGAGTTTGGACTCGCTGCCTGGCGGCGCCTCAGCGCCCCATTCGTGTCTCCAAGGTTTCGCTGTAGGTAAGCGACGTCACACGTGATCTTGCCAGCCGATCGGGCTTTCTGAGGGCACATGAATGCCGGATGTTGGAATGATCCTGAGAATTGATTGGGAAACGCAGGGGTTGTGAAACTGACATCGAATTGCGAAACCGCTGTGTTTTACGGGGCCGGCATCGGTGGCGAACTTTAACGGTTAGGCAGAGTTTGCTGATTTTAAGGATTTTTAGGATTTAGGTTTCATCCTGTGAGGTTTCCTGGACGATATCGCTGGTGAACAGATCTTTCTGGGCCGACGGACGTTGGTTTTGCGAAAGATTGATCCCGGGGGGGATTACCAGTTTTTGAGAGAGTCAACGACAAAGGTTACGGTCGCAAAGGATGCGGTCAAACGATGTCAGTGACGATCCACTCCAGCCACACATTGGTGAATCCAGTGCCTAATTTGAAAACCTCCCTATGTCTCGCGATGACCATCGCGACGTTGGTTGCCTCGCAAGCTCCGGCTCAACAAAACACACGCAGCACGTCGGTTCGCAATACCGAACAAGCTGCCCGAGCCAGCTGGACACCGACACGCGGTCGTTCGACGGCTCCTGTCAATTCATCCGATCAACGTGTGGTTGCCAACACAGCCGCCAACCAGCAAGCCGCTGGCTTGGTACCGGCTCCGGTTCGCCGCGTTGCAACCAACCAACGTGTCGTCAAAACACAAACAGGTGTTCGCCAAGCTTCGCATCACAGCCGGACCGCGAACCACAATGGTGCGGTTCGTCAGACCAGCCACGCAGTTCGTGGTCGCTTACCAGCATCAGCGATGCCGGTTGGCACGGTGATCAGCCACGGACCTGTGATGGACGCCCCACTAGTTGACGGCGGTGTTTACGAAACGGACGCTTATCCCCTGGACGGCCAAATCAGCATGGCTCCGGTTCACGGCGGCGGCATTGCTTGTGACTGCGGTGCTCCATCATGCGGGCTGGAAGCAGCTTGTGGTGTCGAAGCGATCGGTTGCGGATGCGGTGCAGGTGGCTGCGACGGCGGATGCGATTCGATGGGCTGCGGCAGCGGCGGATGCACGACTGGTTGCGGTGGAAACTGTTCGATGTGTGGTGAACTGACCAGCGACCGAGCTTGGCGACCCGCTATCACGTTGCGGCTTCCACAAGACGGCTGGGCTTCGTTTGAAGCACTTCACTGGTACCAAGACGGCATGCGATTGCCGGCTTTGGTCACGACCAGCGGTGAAAACACAGCTCGTGCCGATGCGGGCGTCCTGGGTCAATCGGGAACACGCACTCTGTTTGGTGGCGAAGACGTTTTGGATCACCGATTCGACGGCTTCCGCACTCGATTCGGATTCTGGTTTGATCGTTGTCACACTTGGGGTCTGGGAGCCGAGTACTTCAACATCGGTCAAGAATCAGAGACTTTCTCGCACACGAGTTCAGGCACGCCGATCTTGGCTCGTCCGTTCTTCAACACGACCACTGGCTTAGAAGATTCCGAATTGGTTGCTTTCCCGGGAATCGTATCGGGTAACGTTACCGCACGAGCTTCAAGTGAACTGTTCGGTGGTGGCTTTCACTTGCGACACCTGCGTTGCTGCCAAGAAGGCTGCAAGAGCTGGTTGTTCTGTGGATGCAAATCTCACTACTGCAGTCGCAGCGAAACGATGATCGGCTACCGTTACTTGCAACTGGACGAAGACGTTTCGATCACCGAGAACCTGGTAGGAATCAACCCGACCGGCAACTTCGCGATTCGCGATAGCTTTGACACTCGCAATCAATTCAACGGCGTTGATCTGGGTTGGAAGTACCGTGTCACTCGCGGCTACTGGACTTACGACGCCATGCTACGACTGGCTGTGGGTAACACTCGCCAGACCGTTCGCATCGACGGACAGACCACGATTACCGATCCTAACAACCCACCTGCGACAACATCCGAAGGCGGCTTGCTGGCTCAGTCATCGAACATCGGCTTGCACAAACAAGATGAGTTCTCGGTGGTTCCCGAATTCAATGCCAACATTGGCTATCAACTGACGGACCACTTGCGAGCAACCTTCGGTTACACGTTCATCTACTGGTCCAACGTGGTTCGCCCCGGCGATCACATCTCGACGGATTTGAACACCGGGTTGTTGCCACCCGCAGTGACTCCGCTAACAGGTGTCTCACGACCGGCATTCGCCTTTGACACCACGGACTACTGGGCTCAAGGCCTGAGCTACGGATTTGAATATCGCTGGTAGAGAATTTGGCACCCTCGCTGAATTTTCAGACGTAAACATCCGATAATAACGATCGTGCAGAGTCCGAACGAACACTCGGACGATCGCTTCTGTGCCGGCTACACCGGTTGAATCGAACATCCCAAGTGACCGCTAAGTCGCTTGCTGCAAAGACGTTAGACGGACGCCCGCGATAAAAACATACCGCCTCAGACGATTGGGGCGCGACCTATACAAGCTGGATTCTTGCCCTGGCCCACCGGCGGCAGGATTCAACAACTACACAGGAATGTGATCATGGTTTGGCAACGATTGACTCGCCGCTGGAAAAATGACGACCAACCAAACGCCAGCAAGAAGAAGCGTCGTCGCCGGCTATCGATGGAGTCGTTGGCCAAACGCGAATTGCTGGCATCTGACTTTGGTGCGATCACAGGAACCGCTTACAACGACGCCAACGACAATGGAATCTTTGATGCCGGTGAAGTCGCTCTGGCCAATGTAAACATTTCCATCACCGGTCCGGTCGCTGCTTCGACGACGACCAACGCATCGGGTGAATACCGCTTTGACGATCTGACGGCTGGCAACTACCAAGTCACCCAAGACCCGCCCGCACCAACTGGATTCAATCCTGCTCCTGGCGAAAGCCCTCGTGCCATCACCGTGACCGTCGGTGACGCAGCGGGCCAGAGCCTGATCACGATCGACGATTTTGATGGCACGACCCAAACCGTCGACGCCGTGTCGACCGGAACAAACCCCAACTCCAGCAGTGTCGGTGACGCCGCAGTCATCGGGGGCACACGCGACCTGTTCGTCACCGTGACCAGTGCAACGGGTTCGGCAACGGTTTCATCCAATCCGGGATCCAATCCGGGATTCTTGGAAATCAATCCTTCGTCAACCGCCGCTGCCACCTACCTGTTCACGTATGACGGCGACAACGACGCCACGACGTTGACCGCCAATGGTCTGAGCACTGACTTGACCCAAGGCGGCAACGCGACGGCTGTCCAAGCGGTCCTGGGTTTTGACATCGACCCGGCTTCGACGGCCAACGGCACGTTCGGTTTGACTTTCCACACCGACGCTGCCAATTCGACGACGTACACATTTGCACTGCCTGACACGGCCGGAGCCCCCACGGCGGAACTGTTGATCCGCTACAACGGAGCCGCCGAACTGATCAATGGTGCATCGACGATCAATGCAGCCATTTCCCAGACCGGCGCCGGTGCTGACTTTACCAACATTGGTGCGATTCAACTGGCCTTGGACAGCGATGGCGAAGCTGCCGTGGACGGAATCATCGATTTCCTGCGTGCGATTGGCCCCACGGAAATCGTAGCGAACTTTGCCAACGATGAGATCACGCCCCTGGTCAACATCGAAAAATCAACCAACACAATCGACGCCGATACAGGCACCGGACCGCTACTAGGCGTCGGCACGACCGCGACGTTCCAGTACGTGGTGACCAACCCTGGCAACACCGCGTTGGGAACCGTGACGGTGACGGACGACCAAGGTGTCACACCGGTATTGATCAGCGGCGACACCAACAGCAACAACATTCTGGAAACCACCGAAACGTGGATCTACGAAGCCACGGCCACGGTGACCGAAGGCCAGTACACTAACATTGGTACGGTCACCGGTAACCCAGTCGATGCCAACGGCGATGACATCGCTGGACTTCAGGATCCGACTGACACGGACCCCAGCAATCACTTTGGTGCTCGTGCTGAGATCGACATCGAAAAATCAACCAACACCGTCGATGCTGACACTGGCACAGGGCCACAACTGGGCGTTGGAACCACTGCAACCTTCCAGTACGTCGTTACCAACACGGGTAATGTTTCGCTGGCAACGGTGACGGTCACAGACGATCAAGGCGTGACACCGGTTCTGATCAGCGGTGACACGAACAGCAATAACATTCTGGAAACCACCGAGACCTGGATCTTCGAGGCCACTGCGACCGTTACCGCCGGCCAGTACACCAACATCGGTACCACCAGCGGCAACCCGGTCGACGACACCGGAGCGGACATCGCTAACTTGGCGGACCCAACGGCTACCGACCCCAGCAATCACTTTGGCGTCGCAGCTGGGATTCAGATTGAAAAAGACACCAATGGCGTCCAAGCCGACACCGGCACGGGCCCGCAATTGATCGTCGGCAGCACAGCGACGTTTACTTATGTCGTGACCAACACAGGATCGACTTCGCTCGGTTCGGTCGCGGTAACCGATGACCAAGGTGTCGCAGTCACATTCGTCGATGGTGACACGAACAGCAACGGGATCCTGGAAACCACCGAAACCTGGAACTACACCGGCACATCGGTTGTCACTGCTGGCCAGTACAACAACGTAGGTACCGTCGTCGGTACTCCCGTCGACGGGACGGGAACAGCGATTCCGGGTTTGACGGAGATTAACGACACTGACCCCAGTGCTCACTTCGGCGTGACCGCCAGTATTCAGATTGAAAAAGACACCAACGGTTCACAGGCTGACACCGGCACCGGGCCTCAATTGGCCGTCGGCAGCACGGCGACGTTTACTTACGTCGTGACCAACACAGGCACTGCATCGCTGGGATCGGTCAACGTCAGTGACGACCAGGGCGTCACCGTAACGTTTGTCAGCGGTGACACCAACAGCAACGGCATTTTGGAAACCACCGAAACGTGGACTTACACCGGCACCCGGACTGTCACAGCCGGTCAGTACAACAACATCGGTACGGTCACCGGCAACCCAGTTGACGGCAACGGCACCGACATCGCCGGAGCGACGGATGTCACCGACACCGACCCAAGTGCTCACATCGGCATCACTCCATCGATTCAAATCGAAAAAGACACCAACGGCGAACAAGCCGACACTGGCACGGGACCTCAATTGGCCGTTGGCAGCACCGCCACGTTCACCTATGTCGTGACCAACCCCGGCACGACGCCCATCGGGTCGGTTGCCGTGACGGATGACCAAGGCGTCACGATCACGTTTGTGGGTGGTGACACCAATAGCAACAATGTTCTGGAGTCGACCGAAACGTGGACTTACACCGGAACTCGTACAGTGACCGCCGGTCAATACAACAACATCGGTACGGTCACCGGTACACCCGTCGACGCCAACGGAACGGCTTTGCCAGGTGTTGCCAACGTCTCGGACACGGACCCGAGTGCTCACATCGGTATCGCACCGGAGATCAGTCTTGAAAAAGCCACCAACGGCCAAGACGCTGACACAGCAACCGGGCCTCAGTTGGCAGTCGGCAGCACCGCGACATTCACCTACGTCGTGACCAACCCCGGTGCCACTGCACTTGGCAGCGTCACGTTGACCGACGATCAGGGAGTTACCACCACGTTGGTCAGTGGTGACACCAACAACAATAACATCCTGGAAACCACCGAGACTTGGACCTTCCAAGGCACCACGACCGTCACAGTGGGTCAGTACACCAACATTGGTACGGTATCGGGCAACCCGGTCGACGCCAACGGCAATGACTTGACCGGATTCGCCAACGTGACCGACACGGACCCAAGCAACCACATCGGTGTGGCATCAACGATCAATATCGAAAAGGCTACCAACGGCCAAGATTCAGATGCTCCGACGGGCCAGCGATTGGAAGTTGGTTCGACCGCGACATTCTCGTACGTGGTGACCAATACAGGCCTGTCGCTCAGCAACGTCGTCGTGGTTGACGACGGGGGGACCAGCGGCGTGACCACGGACGATTTCACTCCCACCTTCAACGGCGGTGACACCAACAACAATGGACAGTTGGATCAAGGCGAATCGTGGCTGTACTCCGCAACACGAATCGTAACGCTCGGTCAGTACACCAACGTGGCGACCGTCACGGCCGATAACCCCGGTGGTGGCAACGATTTGACCGATTCGGACGCCAGTAACCACCTGGGCATCACGCCGGGTGGACAGCTCTCCAAACGTGACTTCTTGGCCAGCACGACGTAGAGTTGACCAACTAGCTGCTTGAGAAAAGCCATTTGTGATTGAAACGGCCGCGCTCTGTTGGGAGCCGGTGTTGATGACCGAGCGTCGCCGAATCAATCACATCTCAAAGCGAAAGTGCTCGATCATTCCGGGGGGAAACGGTCGAGTGGCTTTCGCTTTTTTTATGCGCACACCGTCGCCACTGCCAACCCTTTCTTAACACTTCTTGCGCGACTTCTTCGCGCCCCCAGCCACTTCAGCGCCGTTTTTGAAGAACCGATGAAGGCCTGATGTGTTCTTTGCGAGCAAACATTGCATTCGCACAAACGCTTGCAATAACTCTGCGTGTCGCATTTGCGAAACGCTTTTCCTGCACGCGAAACCCGTCATGGATTGGCGTCACCCACAAAGTGATGCGATGACACAACGCCATGACCGTCGCCCTATTTCGCGACGGTAAAGACTGCCGAGCAACTTTAACCAGATGCTAACAGACTTCCTGTCTCAGCTTCGCAATCAGTTGCTTTAATCACAATCATCACAGCAAGGCTCCACCGGCGACTGAGTTCACAACCTTACGTTGACGACAAGACGGAACGGCTCGCGGATCCTTGCTGATGGATTTCCCAAACTAAGAGAAAACCAACGGATGTCTCTTCAAAAACGCGCAGTCGGCAACCGATTTCAGCGTGCATTCACGTTGGTCGAAATGCTGGTGGTGATTTCCATCATCGGTCTGCTGGCTTCACTGCTGCTACCAGCGATCACCAAAGCTCGCGGGGCTGCACGAGCCATTCAGTGCAGCAGTAATCTGAAGGATTTTGGCATCAGCATGCTGCGACGTGCGACCCGGATGCCTGACAAACAGTTTTGCACGGGCAACTTTGACTTTCTACGTGACGGCGTCCCCACGGAGACCGGTTGGGTCGCGGACTTGGTCAACGATGGTGTGCTGCCTAGCGAAATGATGTGCCCCAGCAGCGAATGCCGTACTAGCGCGGCGGTCGAACAAGTCCTGGCTGCTCCGGTTTCCAGTTTTGACCTATTCAAATCCAGCAACGTCGTCTGCATCGATCGACTTGGTGACCAGCCGTATCAAAGTGCGACGGGTCGAACCATCAAGAACATCGCCTGGACCGTTCATGACGAAGCGCTGGCGACCGGATCGCCCGAACGCGTGGCCTTGATTGATTCCAAAATGTTGCAAGAAGGCTACAACACCAATTTCGCAGCGACCTGGTTCTTGGTTCGCGGCGGCTTGGATCTGAACCAAAGCGGCAACCCCAATCCCAAAACCAGCTGTCCGAATCTGGATCCACTCGGTCGCAATGTCACCAAAGGTCCACTAACGCTAAAAGCACTTGGCACCGCCAAAGCACCTGCCAGCACGATTCCGTTGCTGTGTGATTCGTGGCCAGCCGGTTTCGTGTCCGCCACGATGGGCGACATCGCCGGCGGATCCATGTACGCCCGTTCGATGGTTGGCGGACCAATCGGCAGCCGACACAAAATCGACACCGATGCTGACGGAACCGTCGATGCCCCGAGCACTTACTACTTGAAATCGCCTTCGTTTGCGTCGGGTCACTCACAAACCGGCGCCAACGGCTGGACCAAAGTGTGGAACTACGACACTCGCCAAGACTACCGCGGCATCGCACCGCTCCATGATGGCGTCGCCAATGTGCTGATGGCCGATGGAAGCGTGCAACGGCTGTCCGACGACAATCGCGATGGCTACATCAACAACGGGTTTGATCCGTCGTCGGCATCCACGACGGGGCTGTACTGGACTTCGCCGGACATTGAAGCCGGCCGCATGAAATTGGCCAGTTTCTATTCGCTGTACTCCAAGGGCGAAGGCGGCTAACCACGTAAAACATCGACCAGAACATCGACCAATCTTTTCTTTTCCCAGACTCATCCAAGGAACTTGTCTTCAAACACCCGCTGCCCACCGGGGCAACCGTTGAAAGCGGTCCGAACCCGCTTCGACAACTTTGTTCAATCCACTGTCGGGTCAGATGACCCAACGCAAAAGCAATCGTTTTTTTATGAGCGGAGCGTGTGGCGAAAATCGAACGCTGCTTTTCGGTGCAACGAAAAGCACGTTCTAGCGAATCTCGCTAGCAGATCATCACCACACAGCTCCACCTGTTACTTCCCATCTTGACGGAAAACGAAAACTCCGTCGAGGCAAAATTGAGAGAATCTGACCATGTCGCGCATGCGAAAACAAGGTTTCACACTGATCGAATTGGTAGTGGTCATCGCCATTATCGCCCTGCTGGCCGCACTGTTGTTGCCCGCTATCACCAAAGCACGCGAAGCTGCCAGAACAGCCCAGTGCCAAGCCAACCTGAAAAACATCGGGGTGGCTCTGTTCAAATACAGCAGCCGTACGCCCAGCAGTGCCTACTGTTCGGGTGCCAGCGATTTTCGTCGCGATGGATGCATGGATACTTACGGCTGGGTAGCTGACGTGGTCAACGTTGGCGACGGCAACATGAACGAATCGCTTGACCCCAGTAACCCACTGCGTGGTAGCGAAAAATTGAATGACTTGCTCGGGAAAGACACCACCGACGCAAAAGACGCCGCCCCCCTGACTCGTCTGAACGCGGGACTGTGTGGCAAAGACAATTGGAAAGGCGTTACCGGCACCGGAACGGGTACCACGTTTGCATCGACGGACATCGACACGATCGAACGTGCCGAATTGGTTTCGCGTTACTTTCTGACCGGTGGCTACAACACCAACTATGCCGCTAGCTGGCACATGGTCCGCGGAATGGTCAAAACCGACGTCAACGCAACAACCACCCCAGTCAGCTTGATTACTGCCGCAGGCGGTGGTTTCAAGGGTCTCGGCGGATCAACGGGCCCTCTAACCGCCAACATGCTAGAACGATCACGAATCAGTTCCAGCAACGTGGGCATGATTGGTTGTGCATCGCCCGGCGACATCGACGAAGCGATTTTGTCGCAAACGATCAGCCACGACGGAGCAGGCGTGTTTGCTCAAGGCAAAGCTGACAAAGCCGAATACATCGGTGCCGGTGCTCTGTTGACCGAAGCGTTCAACGATGGACCAGCTTACTGGGACGACACCAGCAAGACCCTGAACCTGATTGGAGCTGGCGTTTCCTTGCAAGCCCAGTTGGCATGCGAACGAGGCGAGCCAACGACATCGGGATGTCCCACACCAACCGGAACCGCCACAAGCGGCAACGGCGTGTACGCCCAAGACACGCGTGACTGGTTCGCCGTTCACGCAGGTGCTTGCAACATCCTGATGGCTGACGGCCACGTTCAAGTCTTCAACGATGCCAACCGAGACGGATTCTTGAATCCTGGTTTCGGCGTCAACGGGTTGACCGACGACGAAATCTCGGCCGTTGGTTATGCCGACGACACGCTGGAAATGCCACGCGACAAGTTCTTCGCCGGTGTTGTCCTGAACGACATGTACTTCAAAGGCAAGTTCGAGTAATCGACGTCTCCTTTTAGAAGTACCTTCGACGCACCCTTGCAGTCGCTACCACTGCGAGGGTGCATTTCCCATTGGCATGCAACCAAAACACCTCTTTGATTTAGATTTATGAAACGATTGTCCAGAGTACTGTTGGGAAGTCTCGCGGGAGCCGCCTGCTTTGCAGCCGCTTCGCTGGGCATCACGTCGGCAGTTACCTACAAACCTTTTGGTGTGCCCGATCATCTCCGAGAAAAATACGACCGCAAGGTCGAACACCTCGTCCAACAGGAGCAAGCCGCACGTGCCCCCGGTGCCAAACCTGTCGCCCGAGTATCAGCATCGACTCACGACTTTGGACTCCTTGATCCACACTCCACCGCCAGCCATTCGTTCACCGTCTACAACGATGGCGATTCCCCGTTGGAGCTGGACGTCTACGATTCAACTTGCAAGTGCACCGTGGGCAAATTGCGACAAAAGTTTGTCGATCCAGGCGACAACACCCAGGTCACTTTGACTTGGAACACGGGCTACAAAGACGACGACTACAAGCAATCGGTCACGTTGATGACGAATGACCCACGCAAAAAGATGCTTTCGCTAAGCGTGCTTGGAACGGTCAAAGCGGAGCTGGTCTTACCTGCAAAACTACCCATGTCACGCTGTAATCTGGGGGAATACTCCAAAGCCGACTTCCTGATCTACAGCCAACTCTGGCCCGATTTTTCAGTCGAAAACATCACGAGCGATCTGAACGCATTCACTTGGTCGGTCGAACCATTTTCCGTGGACGACGCCAACTTGGGCGACGCACAAGCCCGCGCCGCGTGGAAAGTCACCGTCAAAAGCCAGCGCATTTCCTATGGTTCATTCGACGAAGAATTGCAGGTCACGATCGACCCCCGCAACGGCGACGACACCGTGATTCGCACGATTCCGGCGTCCGGAAAAGTGCGCCCGCCAATCGGCTTTGTTAGCCCGTTGCTGCACAACCAAGAAGGCCTCGTTCTGGGCACGATGCCAAAAGGAACCGAGCGTAGCTTTCACGTCAACGTTCAAGCTCGCAGTCTGAGCAACCACACCGTCGAAGTGCTGGACTGGGAACCCAAAGAACTGAAAGTGTCGATCGCTCCCGAGCAACGCCAAGGTTCCTACCGACTGACCATCACGATTCCCAAAGATTGCCCACGAGTGGTTTTCCATTCCGATGATCAGCATGGATACGTCCAAGTGGGTGATCCAAACTCCGACCAATACTCGAACTGGTTTCCGCTTCGTGGTGTCGTCTGCGACTTGTAAACGTCGAAATCTGGCGACGGTTTCCAGCCGGCAAACCAATCGTTCGTGTAATTCGCACGAAGCGGTTTGCAAAGATTCGTTAACCGACGTGTCCAAATAGAAAAGCAAACATTCTGAACCATGTCTACCGACCAAACGCTTCCGGACCGTGGCACCGCAGCATCCAGCGCAGCAGCCAACACCAATCAATGTGGATCGTGTCAGACGACCAACACCAAGGAATCCAAATTCTGTGCTGGCTGTGGTCAATCGCTCTACGAGCCGTGCGTATCGTGCAACGCAACCGTCATGCTGACTCAGCGATTCTGCGGATCATGCGGTGCCGATTTGGACGAATCGCTGAATGCAAAACGCGAGAACAACAATTCACAAATCGCAAAATCGGTGGCATTGGTCAAGGAAAATGATCACGACCAAGCCATTCAGATACTGCGTAGCGTGATCAAAACCGACGACTATCGCTTGTCCGAATCGATCGAAAAGGCCGAGCAAGTCCTGCAACGAGTGATCCATCTGCGAGAGCGAACCGCTGCGGACGTCGCGCAACTCCAAGATCAAGCGAAAGCCGCCGCCGAAGCAAGTGATCACGAACGCGTCATCGCTTGTCTTGAGAAACTTCCCAAGCAGTTACTTTCCGATGATTCCGCCAAGCTTCTGCAGCACAGCCGGTCCACGATCGAGCAACTGATGTCGCTCAATGCTGAACTGCAAGCAGCGATGAAGGCAAGTAATTGGAAACTACTAGGCCATTTGGTAAACCGCCTGCTTTCACTGGCACCGGAGAATCCCAATTATCAAAAAATCGCCCCCAAGGTCGCAAAGCGATTGTTCGCGTCGGCGGAGAAGCGGTTTGCCCTGCATGATTTTGATTCAGCGGCGGACTGCTTGGACGCCATTCCTGACTGCCAACGCGACGAAGAATTTGACACACTGGTCGAACGAATCACCGATCTTCGTTGGATCGTTTCAGAAGTCGACCGCGAACCGTTCGCAACCGTCGGACTTGGCCGCTTGGCTGTCCGATTGGCCAAGCAAACCGACACTGATGAAAGCAAGAAACGCGTCAAAGACCTCGCCGCCACGATCCGAAAAACACCCCAACTACCGCACGCACTGAATCGGTGGAAAGGCAACGCGAGCAGCTGGATGGGTGGCGAAATTGGCATGCTGGGACAAGTCACGCGTATCAACGTGTCAGATGAACTCCGACTGCAAATGCTGAAAAACCCTTCGGGGTTTTGCATTGCAATTGGCTTGGCCATCCAAGGCATGGGCAAATCGCGAATAAGCGATAGTTTTCTGCCCAGCAAGAAAGGACTGCTCAGTTCGCTGACGCGCAAGAAATCAAAATCAGCCTGGGGCATTGATTTGGGCACGACGGGTTTGCGAGCCGTGCAGTTAGTCGACACTCCCGACGGACTGTCCATCCAAAACATCTACACCGATGTTTTCGACGCTCCGACGGACGACCAAACCGGATCTGCCAAGCAGGACCAAGCAACGCCAGACAAGAGCGTACAAGGCCTGCAGAAATTTGCGCAGCTGCACGCGGACATGCTTGCCGATTCGCCGATCTGGACCAATCTATCAGCACCAGAAATCGTCAACCGTCTGGTCAAGCTGCCGCCCTTGAAAGACAAGGTAGCGGCAGAAGCGTTGGACCAAGAGGTATCGCGAATGATTCCAGTGGACGCCTCAGAGCTGGGAATTGTGCGCTGGTTATCACCAATGCCGGACGATGAAACCAAAGGACGGCCGGCAACCATTGCCGTGGCCCGAAACGCTTCGATCCAAAAACAAGTCAATCGATTCGATACCGCAAATCTTCAAGTTGCCGGAGTTCAATCCGATCCAATCGCGTTGGCCAACTTTGTCGCGTACGAATTTGCCGATCAACTGAAATCGAAGGACGATGAACACGACGACGCAATTGCCATCGTGGACAGCGGAGCGACTAGCACGTCCGCCATCATTGTCTCCGCCCGAAGTTGTGCCGTTTGGACGTTTGAGCACGCCGGCGATGAGTTGACCAAAACCATCGCTCGGGAAACCAAGAAAACGCTGACTGACGCCGAAATCCTCAAGCTAAATCCGGCATCGATCCAGCATCCCGCGGCGGTTTTTTCCGAGATCGAAATCAAGTACGAAAGTCTCCGTCAACGACTGGAGCGGTCAGTCTCCAAAGCTCAGGACGACCGCGACGCTCCCACTGTTATTCAAACCTGGATCGTCGGTGGCACGACTCGATGCCACGGTTGGGTCCGCCACGTGTTGACCAGCTAGCACCGCACCTTGCCATGATCTCCCCATTGAGCCCTCACAATTTTCGCACGACTTTGGCTCGTTCGGTTCGAAAGGAGCTGACGCTGGCAAGCAGTTCCTTCTCTTCCCACGCTTTCGCTTTTGCATCAAGGATTCTGTTGACGATGACTCGAAAATACTCGGCCATTGGGTTGCTATTCTTATCGACGGTGATCGGTTGCGGTGGCCCCAGCACCGAAGACTTGATGATGCGGGCTGCAATGCGTAGCCGTGGCCGCGATGATGAAAAGGCTGCCGACAAAATGCCGGTCGACAACAAACCATCGGATGGTGATTCACAATCCGAATCGATCAATCCTCCGGCGACGACTGCCCCCGCAAGGCAAATCGCATCGAAGCTGATCGACCAAACCATCGCCTTGGTTCCGCAAAAAGAAAAACCAGTCGACGTGCTCGATACGCTGAGCGAACTTGCCATCGAACCGATCAGCGAACGCAAACCCAAAGGCGAATCAGACAAGGACAGCCGGCGAAAACAGTCGGCCGAAAATTTGCGAAAGATTGCTGACGCACTGCAAAAATTCCATTCCGACAAGGGCTACTTTCCGGCTTCGGCAGTCAAAACGAAAAGCGGCGTTTCAACACTTTCTTGGCGAGTCGAATTGCTACCGTATTTGGGCTACGCCGATCTGTACAAGAAGTTTGACCCAACGCGACCTTGGAACTACGAACCGAATCAAACGCTACTGCAATACATCCCCGACGAATTCATTTCGCCAGAACGATACGATGTAAAGACAAACTATCAACTGCCAGTCGCATCGACCTTTATGTTTGAAAAAGGCAAGGCCCGCAAACGCCATGACGTGGACCAGGAAGACGGTTCGGAAAACACGATTATGTTGCTGGAAGTCAACGACAATCTGGCAGTCGAATGGACCAAACCAGCCGACTACACGCCTAGCAACGGGATCAACGTCAAGAACGATCTGGGAGCGCTGCGTGGTGATGGCACCTTTGCTGTCTGGGCCAATGGTTGGACCGTCTTATTAGCCAACGGATTATCGAACCAGCAGATTTTCAATGCTTTGACATTCGATGCCGGCGACGGGCAACGCGCAGGCGAAGTCCACCGTGACATCCCATTGGCCGAACCGACGGTGGCTTCGGCGGCAGATAATTCAGCTGAGGGTTCAGCCGAAAACAGGGACGACGCTCAAGCTTCGATGCTTTCGAGTATTTCCGACGTGCCAGGCCGCCCTATTCCGACTGCCGAATTGAGGGCACGCGAAAAACTGCCGATCGCCGGCGACTTGGCTAAAGCTCAAAGCCGACTGCGCGAGATCTTTCGGGACAAGATTGTCCAAGCAAAGAAGGACGATGAGAAAAGCCAACTTGCCGACGAAATGTTAGACATATCAATCGACATGACCAAAGACGCTTCAGGCGCGTATGCGTTACAGCAAGCCGCCATCCATCTGAGCAGCGAAGCTGGCGAACTGCAACCTATCCTACGAGCGATTGATCAGCGTGTGTCACGTTTTGAGATCGACGCTTACGAAGAAAACATGTCCGCACTGCTTCGGTTTGCCGAATCAACGACTCGCCGTGAGCCGGAGGACGTCGACGGAGATGAATTTGTCCGTCGTTCGGTGGCGGTAATTTTTGCCGCGATCAGCGACGATGATTATGTTCGCGCGTCCGCACTGGCACGGCACTCGTATCGCTTGCTTGACCAAGAGCCAGACGACGAGATGATGAAATCGCTGAATCGATTGCGTGTTCTCTTGTCGTCCGCCCAACGCGAATACGACAAAGCGTCCGTTGGGTTGGCAAACTATCGCGACGATCCCGATCGAGTCGATGACGCCGCCACGTTTGGTCGCTTTTTGTGTTTTATCAAAGGCGACTGGGACACAGGACTACCGTTGGTCGCCATAGGTGGTCCAAAGTCGCTTCAAGAACTTGCCACGCGTGACCTGGCCGGTGCTCAAACGTTCTACGACCAAGTCGCGATCGGTGATGCGTGGTGGCGATTGTCCGAAGGCATTCGCAACGGAGTGTATCGCCAAGCACTCCTGAATCGCGCGGCAAGTTGGTACCAAAAAGCGTGGCCGGTGATGCCAGAATCACTGGATCGCATTCACGTCAAGAATCGGTTGGACGAACTGGACGACATCCAAGCCAACAGCCCGTTGACGTTGATCCAACAACTCGCCGATGACCTTGGCGTCGATCTGCAAACCAGCCTAGCGGCAGTCAATGTTCGCCGCGTCCGTCGCCGAGGTAGCAACGACCAGGACGACGATTGATCCCACATTCGGCCGCGCCGAGTGACGGAACTCGGCAACTGGTCTTACGCGAGACAAAACACCTCCGACGAACAGAAACTCAAATCGGTCTGAACTCAATTCAGGACGCGACCGTGCCGAGCTGTTCTTGAAAACGTTGGAACAAGTAGTGGCTGTCATGAGGTCCCGAGGCTGCTTCGGGGTGATACTGCACACCAAACGCATTTTCGGTTTTGTGACGCACGCCCGCGACGGTGTCGTCGTTTAAGTTTCGGTGCGTCACTTCCAGACAATCCGGCAACGATTTTTCGTCGACCGCGAATCCGTGATTTTGCGTCGTGATTTCGACTTTGCCCGTTTGATAGTCCATCACTGGTTGGTTTACCCCGCGGTGACCGAATTTCAATTTGAACGTGGTCGCTCCGCAGGCCAGAGCTAGCAGCTGGTGGCCCAGGCAGATACCAAAGATGGGTTTCTGACCGATCAATTCGGCAATCGTTTTGTGCGCGTAGTCCAGCGGCTCGGGGTCACCCGGTCCGTTGGACAAAAACACGCCGTCGGGATTCAGCTTCAGAATCTCTTCTGCTGACGTATCACCCGGCACGATGGTTACCTGATTCCCACGCGATGCAAAATGTCGCGGGATGTTCCACTTCATGCCAAAATCCATGCAAACCACATGGTTGCCCGAATCGGGCGTGTCGACTTGGCCGATATGGATCTCGGTCCAATCGTCCAACCGAGTATTCCACTGCACGGGTGCTTTTGGCATGACTTCCCGAACGATATCCCGTCCGACCAAACTGGGCGCGGCTTTGGCTTTGGCGATCAAACTTTCGTCCGACAGGTCCGTCGTCGACAGCACGCCTCGCATCGCGCCTTCGGTGCGAATCCGACGCACCAGAGCTCGCGTGTCGATACCGGCGATGCCGATCAAGTTGTTTTTCTTGAGATAAGAACCCAAGTCGTCTTCCGCGCGATAGTTGCTGTACAGGCGGCTGACTTGGCGAACCACAAATCCGGCCAACGAAGGTGATTCGTGTTCGACGTCGATGGAATTGACGCCGTAGTTTCCGATTTCGGGATACGTCATCGTGACAATTTGGCCGCGATAGCTCGGGTCCGTCAAGATTTCTTGGTAACCGGTCATGGCCGTGTTAAACACGACTTCGCCGGTCACTTCGCCCTCGGCGCCAAAGGACTCACCGGTATAGACGGTTCCGTCTTCCAAAGCCAGTTTTGCAGGAGGCAATTTGGCAGACTTGGGGGTGGCGGAATCAGACATTATTTCTCTGTGGTTCGAAGTTCGACAAACGACAGATTTAGATGATAGCCGAGCCAAAATTGTTCGCGAAGGGGGTCGCTTTTCTGAGCCCTCCGTTCGCATCACGCTGGCGATGAAACCCCAGTCACTGTGTTTTTACCAATTCAACTGTTCCACGACGCTTTCGCCCGACGCACGAGTTCCCAGTGCTCCCCACAATCCGAACGGACTTTTCGATTTCGCCGCCTGCTCTCGCTGGCCTCCGAGATACACCATCCCGTGACCGCTGTCTTGGCTGTGCTCGATCGATTGCGTCATAAACACAACCGCGCCATCGCACATCAAAACGTGAGCCCCCCCCTGGTGATTGCTGTGAGCGGTGAACACGCCCGTTTCGCCCACCGCTTGTCCCATGCAGCTCCCACCACCGGGCGGCAGAATCGTGTGAAATCCAGTCGCCGCAGCATGAAAATCAGCCCAACAGTAACCGCGGCGTGGCGACGGCCCCACAATGGAACTGACCAACCCTTGTGCCCCAACACCGGTAAACGCCATCGATGAACACGATGTCGGATCGTCTCGCAAACTGAACGGTGGTTTGGCCAAATTGGGTTTGTTGGTCAAAGACGCGCCGGAATCGCGCGTGATGATTTCGCCTCCCATGATCGTGTTGGAAAGCCCGTCGGTGACATCGTCGAAACGTTGCCGGTGGTGAGTCACAAAAACACCGCGCTGAGCCGCTCGCGATTGGCTGGCCCAACTTGCCAAGTTGGGTGTTCCATCGCTGCCGTTGGGAGGTCCATTCACGGCGTCGCCCGCGGGAGTCTGATCGTCACCGGGCATCCACATGATGTGGTGACCTCGCATGGTCCAGACCGATGAATCGCCCAAACACGCGGCGTAGTTGGTCAGCCCCAAAGTGGAACTGACTTCCGGATCACTGGGACACCGAAGCGTGGGAATTTCGGTCGCCCAAGGTCCAAAGTAAGCCTGATCCGGCGTCGGTCCCATGACTGGCCACTTGTAATCCGCCGCTTTGCCGGGGAAACCGGCGGCAGGACTACCGGCGGCAAACGACGGCGTGCCTGACTGATGGATCTTTTCCCACAATCCTTGCTGTTCCATGAACGGTGTCAGCCCTACCAAATAACTCAGCCGCCAACCGTTTGAATCCGTGTGAGCACTCCACCAGTTCGTCGCCGCTCCCTTGCTGCCATCGCCATAGTTGGGCAACTGGTCATGCGCGCTGTGGTAGTTGTGGATCGCCAGCCCGACTTGCGCCAACTGCTGGCTACAGTTGCAACGCCTTGCTGCTTCACGGGCCGCCTGCACGGCGGGCAGCAACAGCCCCACCAAGATTCCAACGACGCCCATCACCACGATCACTTCGACCAAAGTAAAACCGAGACAAACGCAGCGGCGAGGCGCAGTGAAACGATGACCGATATTCATATTCGATGTCGCTGGGGGAAAACGGCGAATCCTAATCAAACGCAAGACGGTCTTTTTTACCACAAACAAAGGTCCATCGCGTTGCTGGGTCACACCCAGTGACTTACACGATCGCGACTCCATCACCGCGACTCATCACAGTACGCCCCCCCTTCAATCAACTGACTGGAGAATGTCGCCGGGGCAAATCACTTTTTTCCAACGACGCCGGCCAGCCCCGTATTGCTGAAAAACCCGAGCCAGCCCTCTACGGATCGTGGCCTCACTAGGACGAGCCAACAGCCCTGGGGGAACTTCGCATCCCGCGGTGATGCACGGATCAACGCCAGATGCAAAAGACATGAGCACCCTGCAACGTAGATGAGCAAGATTTGCCTCGGCGTCTTGCGCGTGGTCACCAGTCGGACCGTGCTGACTCTCAGCGGGCGCGAATCCTCCCTTGCGTCCTTGGTACGAAACATGCATCTGGCTCGGAAACTCAAGCTTGGCAAATCCCTGCCAAACAAGTTTTCAACACACGAACCTCTCGCAGTAAACTTATGAAAACGGGCTTCTTGATCGACATGGATGGCGTCATTTACCGCGGCAGCGAACTGATCCCTGGTGCGGACCAGTTCATTGACGTGCTTCTCCGCCAAGGCATCCCCTTCCTCTTCTTGACCAACAACAGTCAGCGAACGCGCCGGGATGTTCAGACAAAACTTCAACGGATGGGTATCCATGTCGAAGAATCACACATCTTCACATGCGCAATGGCAACGGCCCGGTTTCTTGCCAAATTGAAACCCAACGGAACCGCCTACGTGATAGGCGAAGGCGGCCTGCTTCAAGCGATGCACCAAAATGGTTTTTCGATCGTCGATCACTCGCCTGATTTTGTCGTCGTCGGCGAAGGTCGCACCATCACGCTCAACGCGTTGGAATCGGCAGTGGATATGATCCTGGGTGGCGCCAAGCTGATTGCCACGAACTTGGACCCTAGTTGTCCGACCAAGAATGGAACGCGACCAGGATGCGGCGCAACCGTTGCCTACCTGGAAGCCGTGACGGGCCGCAAAGCGTTTAGCGTGGGAAAACCCAGTCCCATCATGATGCGGGCGGCTCGCAAAGAACTGGGGCTGGCGACGTCGCAAACCGTCATGGTCGGCGACACCATGGACACGGATATTCTGGGCGGCGTTCAGATGGGTTACCGCACCGTGCTGACGCTTTCGGGAGGGACGCGCAAAGAAGACTTGAATCAGTTTGCATTCGGCCCCGACGTGATCGTCGATTCAATTGCCGACCTGCGCGATGTCGGCGAATTCGTCCAAACCAGTTTGCCACTGGGCAACCGCGACGACGATACGGTCACCAATTTCGCCGCCTGGGCCGCTGCCAACGCTTGATGCGATCCCACAGCACAACCCACCAACAGCACAACCCACCAGCCGAACGATCAGATCCCTGGTCGCCCGCGAGCCGTTTCGCAAACGCGAAACGGCTTTCTGCTTCAACTAGGGGCTGAAAAAGGGTTAAACGGTGGGGATCGATTATAGCGACGTGTTCATTTGCTCCGGCGATGCAAAGTCGTCTGCGAGCGGCCTTTCGTGGCTGAGTTGACCTAGGGTTCGATTGAGGAAAGTTGTCAATCAATCGAACGAAAGAACTCGCATGCGTCCACTGATTATCGTCGTCTGTGTCCTTACCACATCGTCGCTGGCGTACTACACGACCGCGTATCGCTCGAACAGTAATGCGGGCTTTGGCGCATCGCAGAACCCAATGTTTTCGACCAACACCGACGTAGTGGCCACACGCGACCCATCGCTGCTGGCCGAATTCAAAGCCACTTTGAATCGCGATATCATCTTGAAGTGTGTGGCTCAGCATGAAGCCGGTCGTGAAATGGATTTGGATTATCTCGCCACTTGCGGTGACTTTGATGTTTACGCCCGCTATCTCCGCATTTCCAAGTTCGAAGCGGTCAAGAAGTTCCAACATGTGATCATCTATTCGTCATCGATGCTCGAATTTGAAGAACGACTCGCCCGCTAAGCGGCGCCGCAAACAATGCCCGCCGTTGCTCTTCAACGACGCCGTGTTTCTCTTTCACCGGCAACACTCCCGGTAGGGACGAAGTCACTTCAATCGCGTATGGCGTACCGTTCCCTTCGCATTCAATCTGCTTATCAAACGCGCAGTTTGCGCAACCGCCGGGCAACCTTCAGCTTCCGATGCTGACTCTGACCATCGTTCAGAGTGCGGTTGAGAAACACTTGAATCAAAAAATAGAAATTTGCTTAAGTTTTCTCGCTTTGTTTACTTAGTGCAAATGTACATGGGAACGTTCCAAGGGAAACGATTCCGTCCCAACAGCTGCGCCCAAGCCACGCGCGATGTTAAGCAAACGTGCTTCGATGCGAATTGGCTTTCGGCTTGCTACTGACTTGTCAGGAACGATCTTATCGGCGACGGGGGACTCCGCCGCCACTCTCTTCCTCACATTCAGCACAGAGTCAAATGAAGTTCACGACGAAAAACCAGGTCCGCCCCCGCAGTGCGTTCACACTGGTCGAACTACTTGTAGTCATCGCCATCATCGGCATTCTCGTGGGGCTGCTTTTGCCTGCGGTTCAAGCAGCACGCGAAGCAGCTAGACGAATGAGTTGCAGCAACAATTTCAAGCAAATTGGACTGGCGATTCACAACTACCATTCCGCGTACAAACAGCTTCCTATCCACGGCGGCGGCACCAAAGGGACTCACCAAGGTCGTCACGAAAGTGGACAGCGAGGCAACGACCGGTTGGAACTCTCGGCATTGGTTCCGCTGACTCCCTTCTTTGAACAGCAAGGTTTGTGGTCGCAGATTAGCAATCCGTTTCAAACTGAAGACAGCTCGGGCGGAGTTCGGGTCTACAACCCCATGGGCCCTTGGCCTGGCATGCCGTTGTCAGCCCACCTGACCTGGGGCAACTACGATCCGTGGTTAACAAACATCCCCACGTTGCGGTGCCCCAGTGACCCCGGCATCGGCTTGCCCGCACCTGGCCGTACAAACTATGCCCTTTGCACTGGTGATTCTTGCGACGCCGGGTTTGGCGGTGCACTCAATCGCTTGACCGGTGCGACACAAAGCGGTGGGAATCCGCCGATGTACTCCCGAGTGCAAGCGTCCCAGCGGGGCGCGTTTGCGGTTCAGTTAAGGTCCAAGTTCCGCGATGTGCTGGACGGTTTGTCCAACACGATCTTTGCGGGCGAAATCATCACGGACTTAGGTGACCGCGATCGACGGACTCACCTCGCCGACAACATGGCTCAAAACATCATCAGCGCCGGTGGCAACATGGACTGCCGACTCAGCCTGGATCCCGAGCGCCCCATGTTTTGGGCTCAAGATCCCTCACCGAATCGCTTGACCGGCAGCGCCGAAGAACGCCGTGGAATGAAGTGGGCATCGCTGCTTCCCATCTACACGCAAATGATGACGATCCTGCCTCCCAACTCGGAGCTTTGCGGCAACAACTTCTATTACTCGATTGTCGTTGCCCCACCAAGCAGTCGCCACCAAGGCGGCGTCCATGTCTTGATGGGCGACGGTGCTGTCAAGTTCGTCTCCGATTCGATCGAAGCAGGTGATCCGCATCGCGGGCAAGTCGGCATTCACGCAGCTCACAATGACCCTCAGTCAACCGCGGGAAGCCGTAGCCCCTACGGTCTGTGGGGAGCCTTGGGAACTCGTGCTGCTAGCGAAGTCATCCAAGACTTTGAGTGATCCGTTATCGGTCCCTCACTCGACTGCCCCTTAGCTTTTCAACTTTCTAAACAAAGACTGACCGACATGCAAAATTTCATTCCACTTGCCATCGCCATGGCATTCTCCATCACCGGTTGCGGCCCCGATGTGGCATCGGTTCCCACTGATAGCAGCGCGATGCAATCCTACATTGACCAACACCCCGAAATGAATATCACGGACGAACAGCTGAACTCCCAGCCAGAACCTGGGTCGGCCAAAATGGAAGGGTAGCCCACCGGCGTTCGCCTTCCGGAAAATGCCAGCCGACCCGTCATCGCGGGTCGGCGGATGCCAATTTCACACACCCAACAACGCGATAGCGTTTTCGTATCAAATTTCCGCGTTGGCAAAACATCTGGGCCTAGCACCGTACAAATCACTGGCCTGATGTTTCGATCACCAGCTTCCACTGTCGTTGATCAAAAGAAAGGTTGACCGGCTTGGGGGACAGGAAGCAATCCGTCGTGTAGTGCTGGACCACGCGGTCCAGCGACAAAAACTCACACGCAGGATAAGACCATGTTACGAATCATCATGCTGCCAGCAATCGTCTGCTTGGTCGGTGCCAGCGGATGGACGCAAGAGTACGGGCGCTCCTCCACCTACAAAATCCGACGAATCATTGGCCAGGTTCCTCCTCGCCCTCCGATCCTCGGGCCAAGCAAGATTGAAGACGTCCAGACCATGGTCGGCGGAACATTTATCGAATTGCAGTTCAAAACCACTCATGCTGTGCGTGGATTGGTGCTGTGGACGAACAGATCGACCGGTGTCGCTGGCAGCCGGATGACGGCCAATGGCAAGAAACACAAACTGCTGGTAGAGAATCTGTCGCCCGACAGCGACTATCGTTTTCAGATTTACCAGTTGCCGATCGATCCCCTTCCTGTCGACCTGCACACGCATGAATTCCAAAGAACGACGCTTCAAAAGAACGTGACGTGCTTTGTCGAAAACATCTACATGCTGGACGACTCCGATGAACTTTCCGCTGGGGAGTTCTTCTTCAACTTCATCCTGGGTTCCAAGGACGCCAATTTCAACGAATCCGGAAATGCTTGGGATGCTTTTGGCACACCGCTTGTCAGCATCCACAGCGGAACGAACTTGGCCCTGATGCCCGCGGGAATTACAAACGTATTGTCGGCAGACAACGTGCATTCACCCGATCTGAAATTTGCGGTCAGTGCCTTTGAAGACGACGGGTTGGACGGCTTCCTAGGCTTGCCGCCGCGTGCCCCCAAACCCGACTTGTACGTCGGATCCTACGACCACGGCGTGACCGAAACAAACAGCGGGTTCCTTTTGACAAACATTTCCGGTTCGGCTCTGACCCCCAATGCAAACACCCCACAAAAGCGAGAATCGCTAAACAAATCGTTCGATCTGTATGTTCCCCCAAGCTCTGAGTCAGATTTAAGCTACGCGATCTCGGGCTGGATTGTGGTGTCATACGCTGCCCCAAACCAATGATCACGCGTCAATCAGGCGGCATGGATGGAACTCGCCAACGAGCGAGATGCTGCGAGCCTTGTCGGTCTGGAGAGGCCCAGCTTGTGTTTCTCAGTGGGTAGAATGGTGCAAACGTCTTTAGCGTCTTTCATCTCTGCGATGCCAAAGCCAGACGCTTGATGCACCTATCGAAAACCGGAATCTGATGATGTCGATTGCACCTGATCGATCGCACTTCTCTGTTGTGTTCGGTATGCCCGCCCGATTCGGATGGGTGATCGCGATGCTGCTGGTGCCCGATGTGCTGCTCCTATCGGGTACGGCGGAATCGCAAGACAATGATACATCTCGAACAGAATTTCGGTTGGCTGCGGGGTTCCCTTCTGAGAATGCAACGAACGTGTCGACGGGCGTTGCGATCAGTCTGCGTTTCAACCAGCCAGTGAACCCGGATACGCTGAAATCTCTGAAACTGATTGCAGCGGATGGCACCGAGGTACCGTGTCGAAGATCGACGGACCTGACCAATGCGTCGATCACGCTTGTGCCGCGAAACGACTTGAAACCATTGACGAAGTACACGTGCCAAGGATCAAACGGCACGATGTCACAGGACGGTCAAGCGTTGACGGTGTTTTCGCGGCAATTCACAACGGGCCTGAATTCTGCTACCGAGTCCGCTCAGCCGACATTCAATCTGCAAACGTTCGATGAAACGCGCTCGATGACCACGATTCTGTTTGGGCCGGACCGTCGCTTGTATGCGGCGGATGCTTTTGGCCATCTGGTTCGCTGGGACATTGACGACCAAGGGTTCCCGCAGAACCGAACCGTCTTGTTGAGTGACCCAAACGAAAGTCGGCAGTACATCGATTTGGAATGGGATCCAGATGCGACAGCCGACAATTTGATTTTGTGGGCCAGCTTCTCCCATCGCAAAGCGCAGCGTGACGATCGCTTTTATTTCACCGGCACGATTGTCCGCATGCAATTGGGCGACACGATCCACGAGACGACCATCGTGTCGGGTTTGCCACACGGCCGAGAACGCCAGGGCGGTTTTGATACGCTGCCGCATCAACCCAACGGGCTCGTGTTTCGCGACGGAAAACTCTACCAGACAGTCGGGTCGACCAGCAGCTCGGGCGGACCGCCCAATTGGGGCAACCCTGAACAACCGCTATCGGCCTGCATCCTTGAATACAACTACCGTGCTATCGATGCTCCGCTGGACGTCCATCCAAGTTCAGGGATCGATCCTTCGGCAAAGGATTCTCCGGTAAAGATATATGCAACCGGAGTGCGAAATGCGTTGGAAATCACTTCGCACTCCAATGGGCACCTCTACACGGCGACTAACATCAACGATCGAACAGGCCCGCAAGACGGAGTTCCCAACGCACCGCATCTTCCCGGCAACCAAAATTTGTTGATCAAGGGAACCACGCCCGACCACGAAAGTCTGTTTCTTCTCAAACGCGGCCGCCACTACGGATTTCCCAATCCGTCGCGCGGCCAGTACGTTTTGCACGGTGGAAATCCAACTGCGCAAAAGGACCGTTACGAAATCCCTGACTACCCTGTCGGCACACAGCCGGACGAAGGATTCGCGGCCGAGCTGATGTACGAAATCTGGCAACACGGAGGCACCAGTGCAAACGGAATGATCGAATATCAACCGGCAACAAAGCATCCACTTTCGGGTTGCCTGCTGAGCTGTTTTTTTTCGGCCAAAAAGATATCCGCGATCCGACTCGGCGACGACGGCCTTCCGATCAGTATCACCAGCTTGCGTTCCGGCCAGGGCAAACTGACATTCGACGGTCCCCTGGATATCACCCAGGACAAACAGACCGGCATTCTCTACATCGCCGACTTTGGCACCCAGTCAAAATTCGGGGCCGACGGATCATTGAAAGTTCTCCGGCCATCACGCTGACGATCACGCGGAGTGAGGGGCCAACTACTCCACCGCGAGCACGTTGTCGGACGGAGCAAATGGCCAACCAGGAAGCCGACAGCAGCTCTGCAGCGCCAGGATCGCGTAGGCGCTGCCCGTGTTGGAGATCAGATTGCCCGCATCGTTGACCGGCGAACGCGTAAACCATTTGCCACTTTGGCGTTGATTGGCAAGCAACCACTCGATGCCCTTTTGCAAACGCTGGTCGCTGGCGGGGACCCCCAATTCGCGGCTGATGACGATGACCAATCCCGTGCCGTAGGCGTCACTCGTCTGCGTGTCCAATGGCTCACCATCGCCTCGCTCCAACCCCTTCCAATCAGACAGAAATCCCGCGGTCGACCAACCGCCATCGGGGAGCTGTAACGCTAAAAGTTCGTGCAGTGTTTTTGCCCGATCGCCATCGCTTGCAATGTCAGCGATACGCTTGGAACACCACGCGATCATCGCTCGGTGGTGAAGTGACTGAGGCGGATGATTTTTCAGATACCTGCGTAAATTCACCAAGCCTGCTTTGGCAGACTCCGTTTCGGCGTACCCGTCCGGAGCGATCCCGACGGCAAGTGCAGCCAGCGTTACTCCAAAGTGGTCGTCGATTTCCATGGGGGCATAATCACAATGCGGCCACTTCCATCCGCCATCGTCTCGCTGCACGGTCCACAACAAATCCAAAACGTCGCGAGCAACCGGGCTCAGTTTGCCTGTCGTCTGAGCATCATTAAACGCCAGCCCTGCCCCGACCACGATCGGCCAGAACCCTTGCTTTTCCGAGGGCCCTTTGGTTTTCCAGCGAACGGTCGAGTACTGCTGAAAAAATTTGCGTACTTCCCCGGAATCCTTTAGCACCGACGCGAGCGCCGGACGCGCAAACATGTAGGGCATGTTCGTATGACACGTCACGCACTTCTTCTCTTTCTGCCACGTCAGCGACGATCGATCCAAATAGATCGCCGCCTGCTTTGCCGAAAATTCGATCGCCAACGGTTCATCGCTGCTGATCGTTTCGCGCTGGTCCGGCACCGATTCAAACGTAACAACTTCGTCTTGAGCGATCGCGTTTGCCGACCACCCCAACGCAAACATCACGAGGACCAGAAGGGAGGCAAATACAAAACCGGTCTGCCGTCTGAGTTTATGATCCATCGGGTCGCAATCACTAATCGTGTTGAGGAATAAATAGCGGGATCGACTTTCAGCTTGACAAATCACCGATGACAAGCTGTCACCCGTTCGCAATTACAAATGGTAGACGCTCGGCGTCGCTAGTTGGCTTTCGGTTTGATGAACAACACTTCGCCGCGTTCGATCCAGCCCTTTCTCAGGTCGACGCGAAACCATTCGTCTGAATTCTTCTTGTGAAACCGGATGCCACTGCGGTTGCCGAACTCTTTCAAGTCATATTGCGCCCAGGTCTTGCCCCTGTCAGGCGAGTAGATGATGCCCGTCGCATAGGGCGATGCGGGCGCGTAGTGTGCCGACAGAATCACATCGTCTTGGATGATCATGTTGGCCGATTCGTACTGCGGATTGAACAGTTGTTCGTGTTTCGTCGTGTCCGCCAAATCGGCCGGAGCGCAGCGAAAGATGCCGCGATCATGAGGCATCGTGCCATTCTTTCCGTTCGCATCGGCCGCCCAGTAAAGCTGTCCGTCGACAAAGTTGATGCCGCCGGATTTGAATCGTGAATTGGAATTGACCGAAACCAGCACCTTCCAATCCCAAGCATCATTGGCGCCGTCATACGTGCCTCGCAACCAATGACATTCTTGCTGGTTGCTGCCATCGGGAGCCGTACGATCGTGGTCGCCCGTGCAAGCGTAGAACGCATTTTCAGCAGCATTGAATGCAACACTGTGAACGTGCCGGCAAATAACGGGATTGTCCGGGTTGCCCAGCAGATCGCTCGGCTTGCCACCGGGTTGTTGAAAATTGGCGTTCTGCCCGAAAGAGTACGCGATCTTGACGGTCTGACCTTGATCCGTCGAATAGTAAATGTTGACCGGAACGGCACCGCCCAAAACGTTGCAGTAGTTGCCCCAAACCAGCATTTCGGATCCGTCCACGTCCCAGGTGTGAACGCCATCGAGCGAATGAAAGTACCAACCAGGATTCTCAGAATCGATGGGACGGTGGGGAACGTAGTCGCTGCCGTCGGTGTCTTTGACAACGATCTGCTTCAAAGTACTTAGATTGTCGGTACTGAGAAACAGACGCGTCCGCGTTGCGAACAGAATGTTTCCGTCCTTTAGGATACAACTCCACGTGATGTTGTCTGCGTCGCGAAAGATCGCGTCATGCGTCCAGCTCTGCCCGTTGTCTTCCGACAGAAAGACTTTGCCCATCCCAAAGGCAAACGCTTTGTTGTCTCGCTGCGAATCAATGTAGGGGCCATCGGGTGCCATTCGATACCAGAAATGATCGGTCGACTTGACCTCATTCGTAGCTGCCCAAGACCGGTCGATCCCTGGCAACAACATTCCACCAGCGGCCGCCGAAGCAACTAGCAATCGCCGACGATTCAAGGGAACAGGTGAGTGATTCGTTGGCTGCTGTCTCATCGCGAATTCGTGTGCCTTGGCTTGTAACTGCAAAATGATTCAGGGAGATCACGCGAACGGCATGACGTCACAACAGTATGATCCAAACCGTCGAACGAATGTTTGCTTCAAAGAAAGCCGATTGAGCACGTGTACATGTAGTCAGAAGAGGCAGTCACAAGGAACGAGCGTCGAGAGCACACCCGTGGTATCAAACCTCTAAGCTTCGGTCCGTGGCCAATGGCATTCCGTTATTTCGTAAGAGCCCTTTCGCGCTGGCATATTTACATCGTTGCGAGCGGTTGCTTTGGCGGACATGATGCGCCTGCGATTGGTCGGGAAAACGTTTGCTTCTTGGTGGCCGACTTTGCGTTGGCTTTTGTTGGGGCCGCTCGTTTTTCGTGCGTCAATCGTCGGTTACTTGCGACGCCCATATTTGACAGCATTTTGGTTTCGGGAGTCGGCATTGCTCTGGATTGGGTTTCACGCTAAATGTGGTGAATGGGCCTGGAGCACTGTCGCTGGCTTTTGAAATCTACGCACTTTCCAAGGATGGAATCGTCGTGCACGCCGTCGCCAAGAGTTTTGCCAAACGGATCAGCCACCGCATCAAAAACACGACCGGCTATCGCTTGCTGCGTACCAAACGACTTGGCGTCGATTGGCTGGACGATGCGACCCGAATCGCTAGCGAAGGCTGGAATCCGCAATTCACTTCGCTGGACACTGTCTTTGATGTGGGCGCCAACATTGGCCAGACCGCTCGTAAACTTTCCGAACGCACTGACGCGACCAAGATTTTTTCGTTCGAGCCCGTTCCGTCGACGTTTGCAGAATTGAAGAAGAACACGTGTCATCTTCCCAACGTGCAGTGCTTTGTTTACGGCTTGAGCGACGTCAACGGCGAAGCCAAAATCAATGTCTACGGTGCCAGTGTGCTGGCGTCGACGTGTGACCACACACCGATCATGTCACCGGAGTGCAGTTCGTTTCAGCACACCGAAACCATTCAATTGCGCACGCTTGATTCGGTTTGCGAAGAACACGACATCAACCGAGTCGACGTTTTGAAAACCGACACAGAGGGTGCCGACCTGCGAACCATCCGCGGAGCCGAAAAGATGCTGGCTCAAAAGCGGATCGGTTTTGTGCTCTTTGAATTCTACTGCCCCGAATCCGACAACACTCAAAACGGCACACTCTTTCCGGTCAATGCGGCGCTGGCCAAACACGGATATCGACTGGTCAGTTTTTACACGGACTACGTCAACGACAAACAATCGATCGGCGTCTACAACGCCCTTTACATGGCGACTGCCTAACCCTTGACGACTGCCTGACGGGGCGATTTGTTTTTGGCAAGACGCTCGATACCGAGCGAATCGCTTGACGAATCCGATGCATTTTTGATAAGTGTGCAGGTCTCTTCAAACCTCTTTTCAGCGTATTTTTTGCGGGATCAAACAATGGAATTGATTGGAAAAGATTCGCGGTGCATTGCTGTCACACCGCCCATCAACGTTAACGCTCGCGATCGGCACATTTTCCCTCCGTCGATCAAAACCAAACTGGCCGAACAGCGCGTGCTCCGCCTGAGCGACGTCACCGCTGTCGGACGTGGTCCCCTGCGACAGCATGACGACTACCTGGCCGAATCGTTCGTGGCTCCCAACCACATGGACATCTGGAAACAGAAAGGCGGCCACTACCGCGCGGCTCTGGAACGACAAATTGGCCGCAGTCGCACGATTGATTCGCCAGTTGTTTGGATCACCGACAATTGGAGTTGCGGCTACTTTCACTGGATTTGCGACGCGCTGCCGCGATTGGAATTAGCGCTGCAGCACTATCCAGCAAACGAACTGACATTGGTCCTGCCGTACAAGTTTCGACGTCACGGATACTTTCTGGAAAGCCTGAAAGCGTTTGGACTGAAGGAAACACGGATCCTGAATCGATTCGAAAAACTGACGTGCCGCGACTTCATTTTGCCGTGCCATTTGGCTGGAACTGGTAGCCATGACCCTGAGATGATTGGTCGGTTGCGAGATCGATTTGGGCGTTTCTTTGGCGCACTTGCCGGTCGACCATCGGGGCACCTCGCAAGGCGATCATCGAGCCGCGTTTACGTGAGCCGCGCGATCGCAACACGACGCCGAATCGCCAACGAACAAGACATTTTGCCGATCCTGAAGCGTCATGGCTTTCACCGTGTGGTGGCCGAGAACATGACCTGGGAAGAACAGATTGCCACGATGCTGTCGACGGAGTTTTTGATCTCCAACCACGGCTCGGGACTGGCCAACATGTTTGCCATGCGACCGGGATCGTCGGTCCTTGAAATTCGCGAACGCTACGAAACCGGCCAAGGTTGTTTCTGGGGGTTAGCGTCCGCCGCGCAGCTTGACTACTACTACATGTTGGCGGACAAAGACGACGCCAGCAAATCAGCTCATTGGTCCGACGTCCGCGTCGACCCCAGCGAACTAAAACGGACCATCGAGATGATGGTGTCATCGAAACAAAAAGTCGCCGCGTAAACGCCGACGCGAATGGCTAAATCCAATCGCAGATCAAAACCATCGCCCAACGAGTAGCCGAAGTCATCCGACTTCGGCTACGCTGCGTTTGGTACTACGGGGCGAATCTTTTTCTGGAGAGAGCAGTATTGTTTTAGCGGTATAGCACAAGCCATACGATTGCTTCCGCACCGGACGGCTCGCGCCGTTCCGCTAAAAATTAGATCAGCTTCATAAAGTGACTGGCCCTGTTCGGGCCCCCACTTTGCTTGTCTAAAACAAGCAAGCGATCTTAGACCGCTGGGTTCACTTCCCATCCAGCACGGTATTCTTTGCTGATGTACTGAGCCGCTTCCGGGCAATTTGGCGATGTCAGCGTCTTGGCGTCCCACTGGATCTTTTTGCCAACGCGATACGCGACATTGCCCAGCAGAACCGTCTCGGTCAGTGCTCCCGAGTAATCGAAGTTGCAAGTCGTCGGCGAACCGTCTTTGCACGCTTTGATCCACTCCGCGTGGTGTCCGATCGAATTAGGGATCGACTGCTCCGGTGCTTGGAAGTTGGAGAACTTGTCTCGCGGGAACAACTTGTAACTTCCGTACGTCGAAAACAGGTGTCCCTTGCTGCCGACAAACATCACGCCGCTGTTAGGAACTTTTTCGCCAGCGACTTCGCGCGGCACCTTCTTGCCGTCGTACCAAGTCAACGACACGGGCGGCAACTGGCCGACGTGTCCCTGACGCTGCGGGAATTGGTACTTCACAATCAAACCTTCGGGACACGTTTCGGGATGAACCTCGGGGCCCTCGGCTTCGCATGAAGTTGGATGACGCAAATCCAATGCCCAGAACGGCAAGTCCATGTAGTGGCAACCCATGTCGCCCAGCGTGCCTTGCCCAAAAGCCCACCAACGACGCCAAGATGCAGGGTGGTATCGGCCTGCCGCGTACGGACGCACCGGAGCGGGGCCCAACCAGAGATCCCAGTTCAAATTAGCAGGTGGCGTTTCGCCTTTTTCGGGAAGTTCGCCACCGCCCCAAACTTTGCCAACCCAGACGTGGACATCGGTCACATCGCCGATCGCGCCCGAGCGGATGATCTCGACCACACGACGGTAGTTGTCGCCGGCGTGAATTTGCGTCCCCATCTGAGTCACGACGCCTTTCTTTTTGGCCGCCTCGGCAATCATCCGCGCTTCTTGCACCGTGTGGGTCAACGGTTTTTCGCAGTAACAGTGCAGTCCTGCGTTGATGGCTCGCATCGTTGCCGGTGCGTGGTTGTGGTCAGCTGTCGCGACCACGATCCCATCAGCTTTACTGGATTCGGTGTCGATCATTTCGCGGTAGTCCGCATAGCCGCGTGCGTCTTTGTGCTTGCTGAGTGCGACGTCCAGATAGCGACTGTCGACGTCACAAAACGCAATGATGTTTTGTGATTTGACACCGTCGACGTCGGCCGCAGCGCGGTTGGCGGTGCCAACGCAGATCAAGTTGATTTTTTCGTTGGGTGAATTGGATTCTTGAGCAGGCAATTCGCTCCAAACGCCGGCCGTCGCCGCGACGGTGGTGGCTGAAGCTACGAATTTGCGTCGTGTCAGTTGGGAAGGCTGCGGGAGTTTCATGATCGGTATTGTCGCTAACTGGAGAGGGCGGGACGTCTGAATCAAAGCTGCAAACGTTAAGCACCGCCAGTGTAGTAGATTGGCCCGGCAACATGTGTGGTGTCGCCCTAGCCGTGTTCATCGGGCGACACATTGCCGCTGCGGTCAAGACGAACGTAGACGGCCGCCAGATACGCGAAAAAGTGCGTTTTGGCTGGCGAACTGGTGGGGCACCTAGCGGGAGGGTTTAGCGGAATTTGCATCCTTGATCATTTTTTGCAATGCCAAGCTCCCGTCATCGTCTGCCGCGGCTGTCTGCTGGCGGAGCTTCCAATACCGACTGCGCGCGGCCTTCGCTGCGACCGTGTCCGGATAACCCTTGACCAGGATGCTGTACCGTTTCATCGCGCCCACAGCGTCCCCCATCCGTTCCACTCGCTGTGCCGTTCGCAGCATCGATCGGGCTCGCATTTCGCCCTGAAGTGATTCGCGCTGCACTTCTTTGATCAATTGAGGATTGCCGATTTCGTGGGCAATCTGCTGTGCCAGTTTTCGCCGCGCCTCCTTTGCTTTTTCGTCCAGCCCGACCCGCGATCCCCTGACCATGCTGCCAGCTAGCTTGGCCAACAAAGGCACGATGCGTTTTTGCAGCGAAGTCTGTTTTGTAGCACGCGACAAATTGGTCAAGTGCGTCAGATAGGCTTCGTCACCTTGGGACTGCTGAATCAAACGGGCGCGTTCAATCAAACGATCAGCGATGTTCCGATGCAGCGTCTTGATGTCTTCATCGTGCCGGACGAATGGCATCTGCGTCACGCAACGATCGATTTTAACGAACGCTTCGATCGGTTTGTTATTTGCCAACAACGCTCGCGTCTCGGTCAGCGTCTTGTTGACAAGCACTTTGTCCATGTCCTGACGAAACTGCGATTGGGGAAAACGCTTCAACAGCGAACCAAGTACGACGCTAGCTGCCTGCGATTGCTGAGAGCCTGGATCGTCGTTGGTAAGTTTGATGAGCTGATTGACTAGCGGAACTTGATAGGACTCGGTGACGATCGCGTTTGGATCGATTTCGATCAACTGCTCGATCGACTTTCCCGCAGCGGTGATGTCGTCTTTCTTCAGAGAGTCGTGAGATCGTTCAAAGAGCATGCGTGCCAGTTTTTCGCGTGCTTGCCAAGCCGGTTCGGTGTTGCCGTATGCTTTGATCAATCGAGTCATCAGGTACTCCGCGGACTCCAGCTGTCCGGTTTTCATCGCATCACTTGCGTCATCGAGCATCTCTTGGGCCTGATCGCTGTCTTGGTTGCCGACAAATCGATACTTGCCGCCCGTCAGCAACGATAGCTTTTTCATGTTTTCGCACGCGACGGCTTCCTCAAACGCGATCGCTTGAATCGGCGTGCGGCCTCCCGCTGCCTGAGCTAGCTGGAATACATCCAAATTGTCGCTCAGAAAAGTTCGAGACGATTTCGAGTTCACGGACGGCTTTCGGAACTTGCCATCGGACAACATAAAGATCGCACTAGGCCGCATTTGCAAGGCCAACTTGACCGCGCCGCGCGGATCCGTCCCGCCACCTTGAAACGCACTGACGACCCATTCCGCCAGCCGCTGCTTATTGTCCGGCGTTGCCGCGATCGCCCTGGGTGCTTTCGTGTTCTGGTTGAACATCTGGATGAACGAATTGCTGAACAGGATCACGTAAAATTTTTGGCCGTCGCCAAGTTGGTTGACCGAGCGGATCAGTTCGTCCGATGCCCGTCGATAGCGACTGCCTCGCATGCTGCCCGACATGTCCAAGATGTAGACGAATTCGTGCCCGGTCGTTTCAATACCAAAGAACGATCCGCTCAAACCTTTTTGCCCACCTTTGTCGCTTCCTTTTCCGGCCTTCTTTCCACCTTGTTTTGCACTCCTGTCGACGGCCGGTTTCGCCGATTCGCTGAACGTCGGCTTCACCTCCGGGATCGATTCGGTGACCGTGTCATCGGGCACCGTGTCCGTAGCGAAATCCGCCCCGACGGCCGCCTCCCGATCATCGCCAAGCGTCACGATCAACTGGTGCATGCCGTCGCCACCAAAATCCGCGGGAACCAGAAACAGCCCGATGATCGCCAAAATGATCAGGTGGATCGCGACGGAACTAAACCAACTGGTCGATTCTCGGCGTCCGTGGTTTTCTTGTTCACCAACGTCCAGCCGAAAGAGACTCGGCGATGCATCGGTTGCCGAGAGGCCGCGCTTTGAAACATGCGTTGAAGCGGATGTTTTCTTCGCCGCCCGTTGAGTGCGTCGACGTTGGGCGCGCTGCGTGCGAACCACGGGCGGTGGTTCACGATGAAAGATTTCGTCGCCGGTCGTCTGCGCGCTCTCTGGAAGAGGAGGTGGCAGCGGAGCGGAAGGAACCGGCAAAGATTCAACGGGCGGTGAAGACTCACGCGGCGGCGTAGATTTACGTGGTGGCGAAGATTTACGTGGTGGCCGAACTGGCGAGCCAGACGCAGGCTCTTTGTCGCTGTCGTTCCTCCATCGCGAACCTTCGTTGCTCATGCCCGATGTCTCAATGAAAAGTCCCTTGCCGATGAGACGGTCGTCCACTGCGGACGAGATCACCGCCTCGCTTCAGCTTCAAGCGTCGATTCGACGTTAGCAATTTGCAGCTGACGGATTTGCAGCGGGATAGACAAGGAGAATGACAACGCAGCCGACAGCTGGATTTACAAAATTCCCACAACGACACCGTGGTGTCAACTATTTTGTGGCACTATCGCCGTCGCAAGAGACAGCCGCAAATCAGGAACGATCCGGCTTGATCTCGCGGATGTCGAAATCGCGCGGATGCAGAAATGGTGCGGACAACCGAACAGGCTCGCCGGCCGGACTTCAGCGGATAGCGTTCACGCGTATCGACGATCGTCTATTCGGATTGGTTTTCCCAGCCACTGGAAACAGCGTCGCCGATCGCGCGGCTGGAAAACGGAACAAGCCACCAGTCCACCTAGTATTCCCAACATGAACACCGGGCCGACACTGCGGTCAACTTTGCGGGCTAACATTGCGCGCCAAAACAGCGGGCTAGAATTTCATCAGCAGTAGCAGCGAGTAGTAGACATCGTTGGCTTTATTGCCGCCTTGTGGCGTGCTGTCGTAGCGGTCGGTCGCGGCCAATTTCAGGCTTAGGCTTTCGTCGTCGCGAAGCAGGATTTCCCACGACGCATCACTGACGATTCGGTAGTTGCCAAAGTCTTCCCAGCTGGGGAAATAGTCTAGTTTGGCTTTGAATTTGTTGCGTTTGTTAATCTGGTGCTCTGCATCAAATCCAAACACGGCTTCTGGCACCCAATCGTCATCGGGAGCGCCAATTTCGCGTGAAGCACCCGCACCAAAGCGAGTTACAAACGTGGTGCGGTCATTGCGGATCCAATGGTAACCAACGCCCGAATTCAAATTCAAACGCAGATCAAAGGCTTTGAATTCATCCCACTCCAATCCAAACTTGCCGAACAGCGACCAAGGACTGTCGCCCAACAGGCGGTCGTAATCGACATTGAATCGCCCGTTGTCTTCGGTCACGACGTCACGGTTGTTGACCAATCGGTAATCGAAATCAAGCGCCAACGTGTAGGCGTCGGTTTTGCGTTTCAGCTCTGCACCGGTTTGGATCGCCAAGGTTTCCGCATTTCCCTGGCTACCGTCCAGCCCCAGTTCAATGCTGTTGGTCCAGCCTTGTGTCATCCATCGCCATGGGTACTGGTACCAGCGAATGGATTCTTCGATTAGCGGCGGACGATCCCGATTGATTCCAGCACCAATCTGCTGTCCCATCGAAGGGGTGCCCGGCGGATTAGCAAGCGGTCCAGAACCGACAATTGGCCCAACGATGGGGCCCGCGAGCGGTTGGCTGTGAGCAACCTGCGCAAGTACGCTGGAGCTGTCTTGGGAATCGGTCTCGGGAGTTTTGGCACCAGCTTGCGCGACGGCCCCAATGGCCTGCGAAAACTTGGAATCAATTTTCGATGCCGCTCCGGTAAGTGGCGTCTTCAATTCGCTGGCAACAGCTGCCGCCTTTTTCGCTTGAGGGTCAACCGGAGTCGTATACGGTTTTGTCGCTCCTGTCGCGTACGGATTCAGAATGGGACCGCTGGCGGGATCGATATTGTTTGGCAACAAAGTCGCCTTGGGCGTGGTCTCGACTTCATAGCCGTCGCCGGTCCAAGTCGACGTGCCGCCCATCCACGCTGGCTGCGTTTCGCCGTTTTGTCCCATTGCCGGGGATGGTTGCCCCAGCAACGCGATGACGCATACTGCGAACGAACAGGCAGCGAACGAGCTGGCGGTGGACCAGCGTGACTTCGTTGTCAATGTAAGAAATTCGATCATCAGAATTCAACGAATGGATAAGTAAATGATTTAGAGATCTACCAGCAGCCAACGCGATCCAAATAGCGATCACATTGATCTGAGCGGAATTGAAAAGCCCATGGGTGGACCGGCAATTCCCTGCTGCTGCGACAACTAACAAATCAGGTGATCACTTGTCACCACGAATTTCGGAGCGAAACTAAAGCGAATCGCAATGAAACTGCAGTTTCACGAATTCCCTCACGCAGTTAGCCCCCCAAGGCCTGCCCGCGGTCATCGCGTGGCATCCTACAAGACAGCCAGCGAATTAACGGGCAATACAATGGCCCAAACAGGTGGCAAAACAACAAGCGGAGCAATGCTGGATTCCTCGTTGATGAATCTGCAAATAGGCTGCTTCAGCGGAAATGTGAAGAGAGGTTCCGCACATCGCTGCTCCAGACGGAGGCGCCGTACACCTTTTTGCTTTACGTGGTACATTGTTGGGCAGTATGCGACCCCTCGTTCTTGAAGGTCGCCGGGCAAAACTGGACCGAGTGATGAAGATAAATTTGATCATTGTCGACGATGACGAAATTGATCGCTACTTACTCGCTCGGTTAGCGAAGAAGTCTCGGTACGACCTAGTGATCCGCGAATTTGAGAGTGGCGGAAGCTTTTCAGAATCACTCCACAATCCTGACTCCGACTTGATCGGTTTTCTCGGTGAAGGAGCTCCGGCGATGGCGATGCTGGACATCAACATGCCAGGCATGAATGGCTTTGATGTCGTCAACGAAATTCGCAACGCGATGCAGCAACAGAAACTGGCCGCCGATTCACTAACAGTGCTCATCTGCTCGTCTTCGGATCACCCGCAAGATCAGGAAGCCGCCGATCGTGATGAGCTGATCCACGGCTACGTCGTCAAACCGCCCACAGTCGAGCAACTCGACAGCTTGATCCACCACCACTGTTGCTAAGACAGGCTGAGGCCCGACCTGCAGAATCCGGCTACGCAAACACAGCGTGGATCCGATCGACAGCGGTGCGAAGCGAACGAGCCGCCATTGCAAAATTGGTATGCCCGCTGACTTCCGGCTGGATCTCTTCGTACAACTCGGTGGCCTTGCGAAGTTTGGAAAGTTTCTTCTTGGCCATTTTTAGATAGACCGCCGGATCATTTACTTCGTCGACCGGACCGACGGCCAAGATAAAATCGTAGAGATCACGCACGATGTCGCGAAGGTCTTCGTCATCCTGTGATTCGTCCGCATGTTTCAAGAACGTGCGGATCATCCACACGTGCGTGATCTCGGTATCGATCGCACGCACGCGGCGCATGTCATCACTATCGTCGATAGACATTTGCAGGTCGCCTAACCCACGTCCGCAGTATCGGGTGCCGCTTCGCTGGGTCCCGCTTCGACCTGAACCGTGTCGTCGGCCTTTTTACTCGGTGCATGACCGTGCGGCGTGTACTTCGCTACGACCACAACTCCGATCAGCGTTAGCGCCATGCCCACCCACATCAACGGGTTCACGTCGGTGTTTCCGCGGAGTTTGATCAGGTTGACGATCGCGGTCACCGTGACGGCCCCACCAAAAACGATCGGCATGACCAAAGCCGAGTTGCCTTTGCTGAACATCATCGCCGATGTCAAACAAAGAGCTCCAGCAGCACCAAGCGTTCCAGCCAAAAACCCCCACTTCACCGTGTCAAAGCTTGAACGATCCGTTCCAGGAACGACGCCACTGAAGCTGAACGAGTCGCCTTTGACTTTCATCATCACCAGGCCACCGACCACAGCGATCACCAAGTACGCGACGCCAATGAACACATATGGTTTGAACGGCGACCATGCTGGACCAGCTCCAGGTAGTTTTGGCGCTTGAGCGTTTCCGATCGTAGGTCCGTAACATCCCCAAAACAGTGCAGTGCCGATGGCGAAGAGAATTGGAATCATAAGCTTGTGCATGCTTTCCTCAGTAGGAGTCAGATGGGGCGTGTTGAATCGTCGTGTGTTCTAAGGGTTGATCAGGAAATGGCAGATGTCGCCGTCCTGCATGATGTATCCCTTGCCTTCGACGCGAAGCTTGCCAGCCTGGCGAATGTCTTTTTCAGCTTTGTATTCTTCCAAGTCGTCAAGCGTGTAAATCTCGGCACGAATGAACTTGCTCTCGAAATCTGTGTGGATCACGCCAGCTGCCTGGGGCGCTGATGCGCCAATTGCAAAAGGCCACGCGCGGACTTCCTTTTCGCCAGCGGTGAAGAAGCTTTCCAGCCCCAGTGTTTTGTATGCCGCGCGAGCGATACTGTTAAGCGCGGGTTCTTCCAGCCCAACGTCGGACAACATCTCGTCGCGATCGGATTCGTCTAGCTCTGCAATTTCGGATTCCAGCTTTGCACTGACGCAGACCACGTCGGCACCGGAGTCTTTTGCGTGCTGACGAACTTTGTCGACCAGCGGATCTTTGCCTTCCAGATCGTCTTCGCCAACATTGGCGATGTATAGAATCGGTTTGGCAGTCATGAGCCCGTAGCTGGAAATCGCTGCCAATTCGGCTTCCGTCAACGACAAAGTTCGGAGCGGCTGTTCGGACTCCAAATGAGCGTTGCACTTTTCGATCACACTGACTCGCAACTTGGCTTCTTTGTCGCCACTCCGCGCGGTTCGCTGAGCTTTGCCGAGTGCGTTTTCCAACGTTTGCATGTCGGCCAGCACCAGTTCGGTTTCGATTGTGTCGATATCGGCGACCGGATCAACATTTCCCGAGACATGAATCACATCGGGATCTTCAAAACAACGCACGACTTGCAAAATCGCGTCGACCTGGCGAATGTGGCTCAGGAATTTGTTGCCCAGACCTTCGCCATCGCTGGCGCCTTTGACGATCCCCGCGATATCGACCAATTTCAGCGCCGACGGAATTACCTTTTGCGGCACGATGTACTGCGTGATCTTTGTCAGCCGATCATCGGGAACACTCACGATTCCCTCGTTCGGCTCGATCGTACAAAAAGGGTAGTTCTCGCTCTGTGCGGCCTGCGAAGCGGTCAACGCATTGAAAAGCGTGCTTTTGCCGACGTTCGGAAGGCCAACGATCCCAGCTTCCATGATGTATCTATTTTCGGGTCGAGTATGACAGTTGGAAAACGCCGATGTTATCAGTTTTACAGGGATGATCGTAGGTGACGTAACGTGTCGATTCAGCGTCCAGCCGGGGGCGAACGAGCAGAAACTTTTCCGAAAATACTTTCGCAGATTGACTCAAGAAGAGCGAAGTAGGCGACCGATCTAGATTTATTGCACGATGCACGACATTGTTCTTTTCATGGACGAAGCTGGCCGTCCTGTTGTCGACTCAACGACACCGGGATTTCTCGAACTTACCCAGCTCCGAGCCGTCCTTTGCGTAATCTTATTGTTTGCCTGTTGTTGGCTGCCGGTGGCATACTGGCTGCCCTGCCTTTTCGTCACCATTCGGATCATCCGATCGACGCCCCGCTGTCTGGCGAGGCGACCGGCCCGACCCAGGCTCAGTTGGGACAATCCAGCATGGATTTGTTCGTCGAGTCACAACAGCCCGTCAAGCTCGATGGGCTGATGCCTCAGGGATTGCCCCAGTGGCATGTGCCGGAAAATCCTCAATCGCTGCCGCCGATGCCAAGTTCGTTTGAAGAAGTGGCAGTGCCGCTGCGACTGGACGAACAGGATCAACAAAGGTTAAGCGTTTCAGCGACCAAGCAACGTCGACACCAAGTCGCTCGGCAACCGCTCGGCAACACAGCAGGGCAAAGTGCATTTGCAACCACTCAGCCTCGTCCACTGACCGGTTCGCAGCTTTCACACTCACCGGCAACCAATCGCACAACGCGATTTGGGTCCACCGCTTTGGATGCTTCGGGGCAACGATCGCAGCGTTCTGTTCTGGTTCCATCCAATTCACCAAGCACCGATCCATCCGACTTGGCCACTGAATCAAATCACAAACGAAGTGATGCAGCCAGTGCGAAGCTGGCAAGTAGCAGCCAAGCAATGAGTGGCACAGCGAGCGGCGGTATTGAAGGGGAATCGCTGTTGAAAAATAGCTTTCGTCGTGAACCGGTCACACGCCTGCCACAGCCGCAGAATACAAACCGGGTTCGACACTGGATTCGTCAACCGAATTAGTGAAACGGACGACGCCGAATCACTTTTGTTACTCGCATCCGAATTGGTTGCTCGTTACCGTTTCCGAACGAGTTTTTTTAAATCGATGCGTTGCTTTTTAATAAGCGGTTGAATCTCCAGCAAGAACCGATCGGCGTCGACCGGGTAACCAGCCGTTGGCTGGACGGCATGCCCAGGACCAGCGATTGATTGAAAATAGCGATTGAAAGACTGCATCAAACGTTCGCGAATGTACTTGGCATAGATTGACGACATCGCGACCGGTGTAAAGGAATCGCCTTTCACTGTGAAGTGAACGGTGGCATCGACGCCACGGTAGCGCAACTGATAGACGCTCTGCTGTTTGGATTCGGACACGACGGTAACTTCGGAATCTTCAAACACATGCTGCAGCACACTGGCATAGTACCGCCGGCCGCCATGCCGATCACAAAACACTTGCACGGGTTCGTCCGCCGCGATCGTTTGTCGTTGCAGGACGTCTCGTACTAAGCTGAGTGTCGTCTGGGAGAGCAGATCGGCTTTGTTCAGCCCGCTCTCGCAAGCTTGGTTAAATGCATTCGCAGTAATCACGCGGCAGCGGAATTCTTGCAGGGCTGCGCCGATCGCCGACCATGAATCGACCACGCCATCGACGCGGTCGTGATTTTCAAAAGCGACATCGGGCAAGTCGACGAGCCACGGAACCTGCGAAAACAGCTTGACGTCCTCGGCTGCGACTTCTGAGAGCCACTGATCAAAGGCGGGCGCAGTGCTGTGGCACCAACGATTCGCCGCGCTGACCGTCGCGTGCAGATTGGCGAGTGGGTCCACGTTTCCTTTGGCAACCGACTTTGATTTGAAAACAGACTTCGAGTCATCCACGACCACGGTGGCGGCTTGGCACTTCAACGGCTTCTTCAGCAAAGCAAACCGATCGGCAAGTTGGTCAGGCGAATCGGCCCGCCATTCATCGGCAACCCGCCAGGCGGTCGCGCCAACAACCAAAGGGCCTAGTTTCGGGCCATAACCCGCTTCATCCGTGGCGATGATTTTCATATTCGACGATCTTCACATTCGACTGGCAGCGACGCGTTTCGCCGAACAGACGACGCGGCAGGAGGTTGCTAGCTAACGACTAAGCGAATAGGGCGGATCTGATTGACGCTGATTTCTTTGCCAACCAGTGCCGACGATAGCAGCAAAGTTGCTTTGCGAAACCAGCGCGATTTACCTACTCGATAGCGGCCGCAAGCAATGCGCAACCACCTTTGCAGCTTTGCTAGACCCTCTGTGCAACCGCAAAGCTCGCCGTTTTGAATGACGCCAGAAGCGACACGCAATTGATTTTGGCGAGATGACGAACAATTAGCTAGTGGCGTAAAAACGCCACCGCCTAGCCCGTCATGTAGGTCAAACGACAGGCATATTAAGATTCGGCCTGAATGGCTGACGAGCACAGCGAAAACACAGCTGGAGCAAGTCGTCCACCCCATCAGTGGACGTTCGGAAACCCGCAGACGATTTCGAATCAGGCCTTTTTTTGCCTGTGGCGATCGACTTTTGATTCTCGCCGAAAGAATACATTGCTATATTTTTGTATTGCATTGACGCAGCTTTCTGACTGGGGGGGCAAATTCAATGCCGCAGTCCGTGTTGAATCGCCGTCCAATGATATCGCATCTTGCGAAGCGGCAAACCCGGATCCAGCCTGCAACAGCGAGCTGAACTTTGGGTGAAAACGATCCAACACTCGGCAGCGGTTTTGATATGCGAAATGCGAATAACAGTGAGACAGAGAATTCTTGGTGTTGGGCAGTTTTTGCTCGTTGGCATTTTGCCGGCGCGAAGAGGTACTTTTGTCAAGCAGCTGCTAGATGCACAACTTTTCAAATGATTTATGGCTTCTACGACCCACCATGAGTATACCGAATCGCTGGCGGAATCTTCCGGCCTAGCAACTTGGCTGTTTGACCAATCTTGCGACGCACTGTTCTTGATGGACTTGTCGACCGGGGTGATTCGGCAAGCCAACGGTGCGGCAGCACGGCTGACTGGTCGTCCGGTAAAGGAGCTCTGCAAACTTGACTGCAAAGACATCTTTGACGATGCGAACATCGATCGCCATCTGACTGGTTCGTTAGTGATTTGCAAAAAGGATGGCACCCGGGTTTCCGGCGAAGCATCCAGTGGTGTCGTTGAATTCGACGGCGAAGATTGCCACTTGCTAAAGTTCGTTTCCTCGCCAAGCGATCCACCAGTCGTTGCGTTTACCGAAACGCCGAAGCAGTCGATTCCGGCCAAGGAATACCAGACCGATTACTTTCGCAACCTGCTGGATGACATCGGCGCGATCATTTGGGAAGCCGACCTGCCGTTCCGGGGAATCAATTATATCAGCGGACAGCTGACAGCGATTCTGGGTTACTCGGTCGAGCAGTGGATGGCAGACCCGCAGTCTTGGGAGAAATCGATCTATTCCGAAGACCATGAGTTCACGATGAAATGCTGCAACGACAGCATTGCCGACGGACGGGACCACTGCCTGGAGTACCGTGCGGTTGCCGCCGACGGACGCATCGTTTGGATCGAGGATCGAATCAGCGTACTGCATGACGATCAAGGCGAACCGTACCGAGTGCGCGGCGTGATGATTGACGTCACCGAAGCCAAGCGATCCGAAGAACTGATTCGATTCCAACGCGAACAGCACCGTCTGCTGGTCGACCATGCTCCCATCTGTGTTCACAGCATCGATTCCGATGGCAAGCTCGCGTCACTCAATCCCAAGGGACTCGATTTGATCGGAGCAAGCAGCTTTGACGAAATGGCCGGACTACCTTATCTAGATTTCATCTCTGAAAAAGAACGTCCGCACGTCGATGAATTGCTTCAACAAGCGTACAACGGTATTTCTTCGCACTTTGAATTTGACTGTTCCACCAAGCATGGTGTTCGACGTTTCAAGTCAAACTTCATTCCGATCCAGGAATTAGACGGAGAAGTAAGAACCATCATGGGGACCAGTGAAGATGTCACTGAGTCGCACAAGGTGATGCACAAACTTCGTCTACAGGATCGCGCGATTGAATCCGCGGGACAAGGAATCCTGATTGCCGACGTCCTGAATGATGAATTCAAACTGATCTACTGCAATCCTGCCTTCGAACAGATCACTCGGCTCAGCCATCAAAAAGTAGTCGGCTCCGACGGGACCGATTTGGCGATCGATGACAGCGGCCTGACGATCGACCAGTTTCTCCGAGCGACGAAGTCGTCCGACCAATCGGCCAGTGTGGTACACCGCACCTGCGAGTCGCAAAACACCATTTGTAGCAGCGAAATCAACGTGTCGATGGTGTTTGACGACCACGGTGATGTCACGCACCTGGTTTGTTTTTGGAAAGACATCAGTGACCGGGTTCACATGGAATCACAGTTGCGTCGCAGCGAGCAACTTTTCCGGACGCTCAGCGAACATTCGCCCAGCGGCGTTCTGCTCTTTGACGTCGACGGAGATCTGACTTATCTGAACAGCGTCGGCGCGTCCATCTTACAAACCGTCGAAAGCCAATGCCTTGGCGACGGATGGAAACGACGGATCGAACGCAGAGATCGCACGAAGTTAGCGAAAGCATTTGACAAGCTACGCGAAAATGGCGAATCCTTTGCTCTTGAACTTCAGTTCATCGATTCACTTGGAAAAACCAACTGGGTTCAGCTTCGCACCAGCGCAAGAATCAGCGACGGCAAAAACGTTGTGGGCTACGTCGGTTCGCTAGTCGATATTTCGCAACAAAAATTGCACGTCGAACAGCTTGCACAGAACGAACGACGATACCGGGCAATGGTCGAGAACGCGCCCGAAGGGATCGCGATCTACGACCCTCAACAATGTCGTTTTATCGACTGGAACGACAGCGCTCTCGCGTTGTTTGGATATGGCGCCGAATCATTTGCAAGTCTGGATTTCCCTAGCCTGCTGCCTTTGGTTCAACCCGAAGGCACCGCTTCGTACGAATTGATGGCCCCGCAGATCCAAAGCGTGCTGGACGGCCAGACGACGTTATTCGAATGCCACTTTCAAAACTCAGCTGGGCACAGTTTTCCCTGCGAAGTTCAATTGGCCATGCATCCGGCCGTTGGCCGCCAGCTGATTCGAGCCAGCATCTCTGATCGCACCGAACAACATGCTTCACGCGAAAAAATGCGTCACATTCGTTTGGCTCTGGAACACACATCGGACGCGATGTATGTGATATCCCCGGATTCGCGAATCATCGACGTCAACCAAGCGACCTGTGATGCACTGGGCTACACACGCGAAGAACTGCTATCAATGGAAACCTCATCGATCAAAGAAGGATCCCAAACGGACGATTGGCACATCCTGTTTGAGCGACTCAAAGACATAGACAGCTGCACCATCGAATCGGTTCACGTTCGCAAAGACGGAACCAGCTTTCCGGTAGAAGTGTCCGCTGCGTATTCCAATGTCGGTCAAGAGTTCATTGTCGCGTTGGCACGCGACATCTCGGAACGGACAGAAGCCTACGACCGGATTCGCCAACGCGAAACTCAGCTCGCCCACGTTAGCCGCCAGTCGACAATGGGAGAGTTGGTCGCTGGAATCGCACACGAAGTCAACCAGCCGCTTTATTCGATCGTTAACTTTGCCAAAGCGACCAACATTCGCCTGGAAGCGTTGATCGAAGAGATTCCTGACAGCAAGAAATTGGGCGATTTACGTGATTGGAATGAACAGATCGCCATCGCGGCCGGCAACGCAGGCGACATCATTCACCGCATGGGCAGCTACGTAGCGAAACGATCTTTGCCAACGCTGCCCGCCGAGATCGATCCCGCGATTCTTGGCGCGATCGAGTTGCTGAACCACGAATTGAAGCGTGCCAATATTGCGTTGGACTTAGATTTGAATGCGAATCAAACAAAAGTGGTGCTAGACCACATACGCATCCAACAAATTATTGTTAACTTGGTAATCAATGCGATTGAAGCGATTGAGCAAAACATGTCGGCTTGTCGTGAAATTGTCGTGACAACGAAGGTTACTAAGGGCAGCGTAACGGTAACGGTTTCAGATTCTGGACCCGGTTTTTCGCAGGGATCGAATAATTTGTTCGAAGCCCTGACTTCCACAAAAGAGAATGCAATGGGTATGGGGCTAGCCGTCGTGAACACGATTCTCGACGAACATGCCGGGGACTTGTCCTTGGAAACAAGTGCGGCGGGCGGAGCGTCTCTTGTATTTTCGTTACCTATCTACAGTGAGATTGGTAATGTTTGATCAGTCAACTGTATTTGTCGTTGACGATGATTCTCAAGCAAGAGAATCCGTGTGTGCCCTCGTCCAATCGATGGGCATCCACACCAAGTCCTATGCGTCGGGCGAAGAATTGCTCAGCGACATCGACGAAAACGCACGCGGATGCGTAGTATCGGACCTACGCATGGTCGGCATGAGCGGGCTCGAGTTGCAGGATGCGCTTCGCGGCAGAGGAAACACGATTCCTCTAATTCTGATTACCGCGCACCCGCGAACCTCTCACACCGTTCGCGCCATCCGGCGTGGGGCCGTTTCGCTACTGGAAAAGCCCTACCAGGACGACGACTTGTGGGATGCAATCCGTGAAGCGCTGCAGCTTTGCGAAAACCTGATCGATCAGCAACGGCAGCAACGAGTTCTCAAGCGAAGGCTTCACGCGTTGTCGGAAAAAGAAACGCAAGTCATGCGGCTGATGATCGACGGTGCCGCGAACAAATCGATCGCGCATCACTTGAATGTAAGCGTCCGAACGGTGGAAAATCGCCGCCACGACGTCTTCGAGAAAATGAAAGCCAACTCGCTGGCCGAGCTTGTCAAAATGGTTGTGTCGATTGACGACCACAATGGCCAAGATGACCTGACGCCCTAGACAAGATCGCTGCCGCGACGTGCAATGCTGATGAACACATCGATTTGCACACAGTGAGCTTTCACGGCGGATCGTTTTTGCTAAGTGACTCAGCGGCTTAGTGGTGCAGACGGTTCTTCAGTGTGACGATCGACAAACTGGTCGATCGCCTTGCCGTCGATCTGTTTGTCTTGGGGAAAGGGTCGCTCCAACAGCCACCACTCTTCGGTAAAACTGGCTGATTCCCCCGCCGCCAAGTTTTCCGCGGGTCCAATCGGTTCCAGTTCGACCATCTCTCGGTCTTTGGGATACCAAACCGAAGCCGTCAATCCAGCGACTTCGTTGTAGCTGCGATCGGGAAACGTCGCGAATCGTTTCACAAACACTTGGTCTGTCGGAGCAAGATATGCCAACCATCCACGATGCGAATCAAAACCCAGCTTGGGAAACTGCGGAGCCCCTTTGATGATCACATGGTCTGTTGAAACAGTGATCTGGGAATCCTGCGGATTAATCGAAATCGTCTTTCCGTCCGGGTACATCACATAGCCACTGGGAAAACGGCCGCGCGGACTTCGCGGTATCACCGCAATCCCGTTGCCCACCGCAAACGTACGGCTCCAGTGGCATAAGCTGACCAGTTGCTCGGACACATTGTCGATGGTCTGCGTACAGATCAAACGCGACGAGTCGGCGGACAATGCAAACGAACGAACTAGACGCACTCCCGACAACGGATCAACTTGGCTAGTCAGCGTCGCCGCGCGAGGACCAACGATCACGCCTTGCCATTGCCCCATCCAGAGCAATGGCCCACGACGCACCACCTTTTCCGGACCGATGTCGAACCGGCCTGCGTTCATCGGACCTCGCTTCATGTCCTCGGAGTACCGCCACCCTTCGTCACCGGATGGCAAGTACATCATGTTCGTGCCATCGAGCGAATATTCCAGGACTCGCCCACCCGCTGCCGGACAGAGCGTCACCGTGACGCGGTCGTTGCTCAAACGAATGCAGTCGTCGTAACCATAAAACGATACCACTTGCGCGCCATCATGGTCGGTCGCCAGCGCATACGTGGCCGTCATCAGCAAACACAACAAACTGGCACAGCGAAATATCATGATGAAGGCTCGTCTGACGGTGGGAGATTCGAATCAGCGGACCGATCGGCATCGGGAGGCACAAGCGATGACCCGCGTAAACTGGGCGGGGCATATCTTAGCAGCAACGCTGGCAGGAAAATTAGATCGGCAAAGAGCGCAGAACCGATGGTCAAGATTCCCATCGCCGCGAAGATCCGAAAATCACGCGAATCGCTAAACAGAGCCGTGCTGAAACCAATCATCAGAATCATCGTCGTCATGATCAACGCGGTTCCAACACCGACAAACGCTTTGCGAATCACGGCGTCACGGTTCACGCCGCCACGGTCTTCTTCGCGAAACCGCGTCAAGAAATGGATGCTGTCATCCACTGCGATTCCCAAGCAGACAGTGAAGGCACAAACACTGACAATCTCCAGGTTCTGCCCCCAGACGTACAGCAAGAAACCCGTGAACGCCAAAGGAAATAGATTCGGCACCACCGATATCAATCCAATACGAACCGATCGGTAGACGAAAGCCAATACAATAAAAATGACGATAATGGCTGTTCCCAAACTGAGCGCTAAATCCACCACGATCTGGTACAGATCTTTCCAACGCCAAACGGCATTACCAGTTAGCTGAACTTGAAACAAAGGATGGTCCTTCATGACCTTATCCAGCTGCACTTCGATCCGATCAAAAACAGGACCGTACTGCGCGATCCCAATGTCCTGCAGGCGAAACGCGACTTTGGCTCGGTGATACTCCGGTGTGAAGTAAGCTCGTTTCAACTGAGGTGGAAGCAACTCCAACAACGCCATCCGATCCTCTGGCTCGCCTTCCCCCGGCAATCCGCTCAACAAACGGTGGATCGAAAGCGGATTTCCAATCAGCGGTTCGGTCCCCAGAATGCGTTCGACTTCACCGACTACCGTTAGTATTTCACCCGAATCGCTGGCGACGTCGGGAAAACTGATTTGCACGGCAGCCGATTCCATTCCTCCAAATGCCTTGTCGATGTGAGCCAATGCCTGCACGGGTTCGCTGGACTCTGCCAAGTTACTGGTCAGCCGTTCGTCGGGACGCAGCATCATCGTGAACAGCGAAAAGGCCACGGTCATAACAATCGCGAGCCAGCCGACCGGCACCGCATGTTTCAATACAAAATCGATCACCCCCGTGACACGTTCCAGATTCTGATCCACCAAGTTGCGACCGTAGCCAATGTGGACATTCCGTCCCCACCGACTGGCACAGGCAATCGGAATAACGGTGACAACCGCGACAAACATGGTCAACACACCGACCACGCAGCAATAGCCAAATTCATGCACTGTTTCATGCTTTGCCAACACCAGCGAACCAAATCCGATGGCCGTAGTCAGCGACGTCAGCCAGCATGCCAACCCGACTTCCCGAATCGAACGTCGCGTGGCATCGCGGGGCGACAAACCAGCGGCCCGGTGTTTGCGAATCTGCACCATCATGTGAACACCGTCAGTAAACCCAACCATGCACAACAACACGGGCACGACAACGGTGTTGAATGGATTGCTTGTCCAGCCAGCATAGTGAAAGATACCGATCGTCCAAAACGAACCGAGTATCGGCGCCAGCGAAACAATCAGGACAGGAGTCAGTCCGCGAAACAGAATCAGTGCCACTACCAATGCAATCGCATAGCCGATCATCTGAAACTTGCGTTCGTTTTCGCGACTGGACGAAACGCGGCTTAGCCGAATCGGAACATCGCCTGTCACTTGAAATGACATGTCGATGCTTGGATACTTCGCAACCGCTGCTGTAGCACCATCGCGAAGCGCGTCGGTGCAATCACTGTCTTGGGTGACAAAAATCCAGTCGATGTTGACCATCAACAGCATCGTCTTAGCGTCCTTGGACAGTAGTTGCCCGGCAATCAAAGGATGTTGCAGAGCACGTTCTTTGGCATCATCGAAACGAGCCTGCGTCGCATTTCGCCGCGGCAGAGAATTTTCGGCCAGTCCAAAAATATTCATCGGCGGTGCTTCGTCCATCCACAGCACACTGCGAACATGCTGCAGCGATTCGATCGCGCCGACCGCATCCCGAATCGCCTCACTGCCCTCGGGTGTGAAGAACGAATCGCTTCTGGCGACGACAATCACATCCCCCGATGCAACCTGTACGGGCGACACGTTTGGCGGCGGACGTTTGACATCCTCCGTTTTGCCGAACTGCCGATTCGGTTGGCTTACTTCGGCCGTTGGCTCAGGCAGCAGCAGATAGGGATCGTAGTGACCGATCCCTGTTACAACGGTGACGACGACAATCAAAAAGCAAGTTACCCACCGATGATCGACGATCCAATCTGCCAAGAAGCCGAACTGATTACGCACAACGATAGATTCCAGTGGAAAAGTGATTTAGCGTATCGGGACTGCGATCGCCAGCGACCGGTTGGCCAATTCCAATGCGGCGGGCCCATTGTCTTTTTTCAATGCACGGGAGATGGGGAAACCGCCGTGAGTTTAAACTTCCTTGAGTGCTCGAACGGCGTTGCGTGCTCGTTCCAAAAAATCCTTCTTCGGTTCGCCGGCTTCCAAAAAGATGGGTGCACCAATCGTAATACAGCTTAGCAGTGGCACAGGAAGGATTTCGCCGCGCGGCAAGATGCGGTTCACGTTGTCGATGTACACAGGCACCAACTCCAGGTCAGGCCGTTTCTTTCCCATGTAATACAGCCCGCTCTTGAACTTGCCCATTTCTTCTTCGCCCGACGAACGACCGCCCTCAGGAAAAACGATCAGCGAGTACACGTCGCCCATCTGTTCCAGCATGATGTCAATCGGACTGCGATGGACTTTGATCTCCTTGCGGTCAATCAACAGCGCATTGAAACTCTTTGCCATGTGCGGTTTCAGCCAGCCCTTGGTCCAGTAATCTTTGGCGGCAACGGGTCGCGTGATATTGCGCAGCGCGCGCGGCAAGGCAGACCACAAGACGACGGCGTCCAAATGGCTGGTGTGGTTGGCAAAGTAGATGCGTTGGCAGGTTTCTGGCTGGCAATCGACCCAACGCACAGTGAACCCGCTAAACAACTTTGCCAAGATAACGATGAACTGGCTAGTAACTGTCATGCAGACATTCTACGCGGCAGCTGAGTTCCTGCGAAGAAGGCAGCGGGATAACACAGGGCCAACGTCATGCCCGGTATGCAGCCATGCCGGCAACCGAACCTAGTAACGCCGAATTCTAAACCGTCATCGACGCCATGGTTTCGGCGAACGAAGTCGCAGGAGGCAAGAAATAGCGGACCGTCGGTTCGCCGTCGACTTTTCGCGGATCAAAACTGGTCCAGTTCAAGAAGCGATTGAATTCGCCATCGCCGTGAAACCGTCGGATATGAAAAGCATCGCGACCGGGCAGGTTGTAGGCGCCATAAGCGCTGCAAAACCCGCTCAACCCAGCTTCGTAGACGGTTTCGATCGCCGCTTGAGTCAACTGCGCGGGCATTCCAAATGGAAACGCAAAGTAGCGAACCTTGCGGCCGATGATCTGCTCCAGTTCGATCTTGGCATCGATGATTTCACTATGGATCTCGGCGGCCGAGTGAACATTGGCAAAATCGACGTGGCTACGAGTGTGCAATCCGATTTCGATTCCCAGGTCGGAGAACTCACGAATCTGTGACACCGTGTTGACCGCCAGAGACACGCCGCTTTCGCAATCATGCGGAAAACTTTCTTGCTGACGAATGCAGTTGACCGTCACGAAATAAACGGTTGGCATTTTCTTTTCGACCAACAACGGCAATGCGAATTCGCAATTCTCTGCATAGCCGTCATCGAAGGTAAACGTGATCGTCGGGCGTTGTGATTCGTTGACTCGGACCCGACGTTGAACTTCATCCAGCCCGACCGGGTCAAAATGTTCCAAGCAATAGTCGACTTGCTTGGCAAACGTATCGCGAGAAATCGTCCAGTCGTTGGGCGAATTGTTTGCGACGCGGTGATAGAACGGGACGTACATCGGAGCTTTGCCTTTACGACAGAGCTCTTCCATTCGCGCACGACGGAGCGACGATGTGGCCGCGACGCGTGCGCGGAGTGCGATATCCCTCAATCCCATCAAGTCGTGTATCCGCCAAACAGTAGGTACAATTGTGTCTCCTTCTTGATTTATCACACTCTTAAGCGACAGGCCCCCACGCTCTGCCACACCTACTGGGGTATCCAGAGAGCCTTTGTTGCTGGGGCAGGTCGTGACGGTATTAGCGACGCACGCAGGCGCCCGGATTGAGTAAACTGACGCTTGATAAGCCAACGTTTTTCCCGGTCGCATCGAGGCATGCTAACACGATGATCAAAACCTGTACCTTCTTTTGCGCGTTCACGTTACTGATTGGAGCCTCGATCGCTCGGTCAGCCGATCGCCCCAATGTCTTGATGATCGCCATCGACGATTTGAACGATTGGGTCGAACCACTCGGTGGACACCCCGATGTGCAAACGCCGCACATGAAAAAACTAGCGCAGCGAGGGCTAACGTTTACCAACGCGCATTGCCAAGCACCGCTTTGCAATCCTAGCCGCACTTCGCTGATGACCGGCCGTCGACCAACTTCGACCGGCGTCTACGGATTGTCGCCTTGGATTCGCACGGTCCCGGAGCTGAAGAACCTAGTGACAATGCCGCAGTACTTTCAAAAAGCAGGCTATCGCACGCTGATTGGTGGCAAGATCTACCACGGTGGGAACGGTCGTCGGAAAAACAGCCAAGCCGAATGCGATGTCTGGGGGCCCAACGCACAAGTAGGCGCAAAGCCGGACAAGAAAATCATCCCTCCCACCCCCGGCGGAAATCATCCGCTGATGGACTGGGGCACGTTTGATCATCGTGACGAAGACAAAGGAGACTGGAAAGTCGCGTCTTGGGCCGTCGATGAAATTGGCAAGATGTCCGACGAAAAGCCGTTCTTTTTGTCCGTCGGCTTCTTTCTTCCTCACGTGCCCTGCTACGCCACTCAGAAATGGTTTGACCTGTATCCCAACGAAACACTGACGATGCCGCCCATCGTCAAAGGCGATCGCGATGACACGCCCGAGTCGTCTTGGTACATCCACTGGGATCTTCCTGAGCCTCGCCAAAGTTGGCTAGAAGCAAACGATCAAAGCAAACCTCTGGTCCGCGCGTATCTGGCGTCCATCAGTTTTGTCGATAGCCAAGTAGGACGTGTGATCGACGCGCTGGAAGCATCGCCGTACGCGGACAATACGATCGTGGTGCTATGGAGCGATCACGGATACCACCTGGGTGAAAAACTGATCTCGGGCAAAAACACCCTGTGGACTCATTCGACTCGTGTCCCCCTGATCTTTGCTGGCCCAGGAATCCCCAGTAGTAAAAAATGCAACCAGCCTGCCGAACTGCTGGACCTGTATCCGACGTTGTCCGAACTGGTTGGATTGGCGGCACCCGACGACGGCGAAGGGCTCAGTCTACTGCCGCAGATCAATGCCCCGACGACCCCTCGCGATCGTCCCGCCATCTGTACTCACAACGCTGGCAACCACAGCGTCTGCGACACTCGCTGGAGGTACATCGTGTACGCCGATGGTGCCGAAGAACTTTACGACCGCGATGCTGATCCAAATGAACTTCAAAACTTAGTGGCACCAGGAAAGAACCGGGATGCATTTGAAGAAACCATTGCGAATCTAAAAAAGTGGCTGCCCAAGAATGAAGCACCGTTGGCGCCCGGCAGTGCGCATCGCATTTTGGAAAAACGCGACGACGGTTTCTATTGGCAAGAAAAGAAGATCGATCCCGCCGCTGCAGTGAAGTAGCGGTTCACCGGGGAGCCAAATCTTACCAACCGCGGCTAAGCATCTTTTGCTGAACCGCGTAGCGCAATTGGCCCTGGGCACTTGCAAGTGCCCGCCGGTAGTTTGCTCGGGCCATCTTCAGGTTGCCTTCCTCTTCCGCTCGCTGTCCGCGGTTGAAATACTCCAAGGCCTTCTTTTGCGTCCGCTCAACATTCCCCTGCAGCCGACGCTGCACGTCTGCGTTTTGAGCGGCTTGATAAGATTGCAAAAAAGGATCCGGTCCGGGCACCGGAGTCGGCAGCAAGACATGGCCACCGACCACCGGAGTAATGCCGGTCACAAACGGTCGCATCGTCTGATCGACAATCGAACCAGGCACACCGTTCATCGTGGTCAATGACGGCACCGTCGTGACGTTGCTGCGATTGCTTCCTTGGCTGAAATTGAACCCGATGTTGCCCGACACTCCGCCGGATCGAAATGCGGCACCGGTACGCAGGCCCGCATTGGGGTCGGGGTTTCCAAACGGAACCGCTGCATTGTTGCCGCCAAAGTTGGCAAAGAACCCTGGCCCCTGCAGGTTCCAGTTGACACCATTCTGTTCGTTGAATGACGAACCCAGGTTTTGAAATGGGACCGACTGAGTGATCATCGGCTGCGCGAACGCGGACGATGTTGCGACGACGACACTGGAACAAAAAAAGATGAGAGATCGCATCACAGAGGGTTCCTCAAACGCAGTACCACATTGCTTGCCCAAGCGACAAGCCACACGAATTGTAGCGGATTGGGCCGGCGAAAAGCGAAAGAAGACTTCGGCGTCCGTTAGACAAGAGCCCCTATCAGCAATCGCCCGACGAATCGTAGATGGCGGGATTAAGCGACGGATCGTTGTACATTTTCATTTGCCGGTACGTCCGATGCTGCTTTCGCCCTGCAAAAAGATCGTCCAACAATTCTTGCAGTGACGTGGACAGATCGGATTGCTGCTGCTGGCAAATCGCAATTCGGTCGACAATGGTCGATCGCAAGTCATCTTTCAACCCATCGCGATCCGCTTGCTCCAAATAGTGGAACAGACGCAGTGCCATGATCGAAAGTCGGTCAATCACGCTTCCAGGTGTTTCCGTGTTTAACCGCACTTCCACGCTTCGTTTGACATGCTGCAACTGATCGGCCAACGCGTCGTCAATTGCTTCGATCAAATCGTTTCGTTGCTGATTGAGCTTGTCGATGGCTCGTTTGACGTCGGCGATCTGCGAATCCGTCGCCGTAGGACTTCTCGCAATGTCTTCCTGATGCCAGAGTCGAAAGTTTGCTGCGTGCTGCTGGCAGATCACCCCCATCAACCCTTGGTAAGCATTGTCGATGTCGACGTGATGCCAGCTTGCAACCGAGGCAGTCTGCATCTGCACGATTTGGTCAGCACAAAGCTGATCGTCAGAAGGCTGATCAGCAGGAGGCTGGGACGGTTCAAATTGCGACATGCATCTTCATCGCGTTTCAGGGGGCAACACTGAGCAAACGAACTTGCTGGATTACGACTTCGTTTTTGATTCAAGACGCTCCAGGTCGCCGCCCACCGATTGGAGCTGACGCACCAATTCATCGAGCGATTCGCGTTCGCGTGCGACCACATCTTCTGGCGCTCGCGCCACAAAACTTTCGTTCGACAATTTCTGTTGCTTGCCAGTGATTTGCTTCTCGAGCTGTCCTTGCAACTTTTGCAAACGCGCCAGTTCCGCTTCCACATCGATGAACTTTTCCAAGTCCACATGAACATCGATATCCAACGACGTCAATGCCAGCGGAGCGTCGGTTTCAAATGGCTTGGCATCGGGACCGATCGCGGTAATGTCGGCGCCAGCGAGCTGTCCAAAGTAAGTCGTCATCGGTTGTAGCAGTGCGAGCGACGCCTCGCTGCATCGAATCGCCACCGGCACGGTTTCGCGCGGCGGAATACTTTGGCTAGCACGAATTTTACGGATCGCACCGACCACTTCCTGGAATTCGCTGAATTGGTGCTCGATGGCTTCGTCATTGTGCTGGGCGTTGGCGATCGGCCACGCGGCTTTCATCACAAACGGGCCCGGATCCGTCGGAGCCGGAACTCCGCGACTGGCGGCCGCATCATTCAAGAATGCCCAAATCGATTCGGTCACAAACGGCATTGTCGGATGCAGCAAACGCAGCAGTTGGTCCAACCCATGTGCCATGACGGCTTGAGTGGTACCACGCAACTTTTCGTCGTTCAGGCGAGGCTTCGCGATTTCGACATAGAAGCTACAAAATTCGTCCCAGGCGAAATCGTAAAGAATCCGAGAACATTCGGCGTACTTGTACGATTCGATTCCTTCCGTCACTTCGCGAGTCACCGTCGACAATCGGCTCAGGAGCCAGCGATCTTCCAGTGGCAACGTATCAACGTCGACACTTTGCGGCTGGTAGTCTTCCAGATTCATCAGCACGAAACGCGCCGCGTTCCAGAGCTTGTTGACAAAGTTTCTGGCGGTCTCGAAACGTTCGCTAACGACGGCCCCGCGAGGGTGCGCCTTGTCGGCTTCGGATTCCGCCCACTGAGTCGAAAAGACTGCTTTGCAAGCGGGACACTGCACGGTCGGAACCGATCGATTCTTTTTGGTTTGATCAATCAGTTTCTCGCAAGCAGGGCACTCGTACTGAACCGGCATGCGAACGTCTTGAGTGTCCGTCGCAATTCTCGCGAGACCGAAACGCAACGCGTCTGGTCCGAATTTGTCGATGACATCGATCGGGTCGACTCCGTTCCCCTTGCTCTTGCTCATCGTTTCCCCCAACCCGTCTAAGATTTTGGGGTGGATGAAGACTTCGCGGAACGGGATCTTGCCCAAGTTATTCCAGCTCATCAGCACCATACGTGCGACCCACAGCGTGATGATGTCACGCGAAGTGATCAGCGTCGCAGTGGGATAGAAGTATTCCAGTTCTGCACTCGCGTCCGGCCAACCAAGCGTGCTGTGTGGCCAGAGCGCGGACGAAAACCAGGTATCCAACACGTCAGGATCACGCTGGAATCCGAGTTCCTCGAAATCCTTCTCCAATGGATCGTCTTCGGTGCGTAGACAAACAAAGATACCGAACAAACCGTCGTCAGACTCGTCCACTCGGTAGCTGGCCATGTCGTTGGCTTGGCCGATGATAGCGACGACTTTCGATTCCAGTTCGTCTTTGGTGGCTGCGTCCAAACGGCTCACCGACCAGATCGGAATTTGATGTCCCCACCAAAGCTGTCGACTGACCGGCCAATCACGTTTTTCGCCCAACCAATCCAGATAACCTTTGCGGTAGCGTTCGGGAAAGATTTTGACTTCCTCGTCCGCGACCAGATCAATGGCTGACTGCGCCAACGTATCCATTTTGACAAACCACTGGTCCGCCAAATACGGTTCGATCGGAAACTTGCTGCGATCACTGATCGGCAAATCGACTTCGCGATCTTCGACGTCTCCGAGCAACTCCAGTTCGTCCAAGTCGGCAACGACTTTCTTGCGAGCCTCTTTCATCGTCATCCCGGCGTACGCGCCGCCTTCGGCATTGATCGTGCCGTTGGGATTCATGATGTTGATCATCGGCAGATCTGCCCGCATGCCGACTTCGTAATCGTTTGGATCGTGCGCGGGTGTGATCTTGACACATCCGCTGCCCAGCTCAGGCTTTGCCCAGCGATCGGCGACCAATGGAATCTCGCGATTCATCAGCGGCAACATCAATTTGCGCCCATCCGCAGCCATGTCTCGCAATTGAATCAACTGCGGCAACATTGTCTTTCGCCGCTCGGCCAATTGTTCAAGCTGCGTTTTGATCTCGGCGGACTCCTTTTCGTTCGCTTCTGCCAGCTTGGCTTGGAGTTCCTTTTCGACCTTATCGAGTGCCGATTCGGGATTGGGGTGCACTGCAACGGCGGTATCGCCCAACATTGTTTCGGGCCGCGTCGTTGCAATCTCAACGCGGTTCGGCTCGCCCGGTTTGGGATCGATGACAGGATAATAGAAGTGCCAAAAGTGTCCCTTCTTTTTCACATTGTTGACTTCGTCGTTGCTGACGGCCGTCTCCAAATGCGAATCCCAGTTGACCAATCGCTTGCCGCGGTAGATCAACTGTTTTGTAAAGAGATCAAAGAAGGTGACGCGAACGGCTTTGGCGCACTGATCGTCCAGCGTGAATCGCGTTCGCTGCCAATCGCAACTAGCGCCCATCCGTTTGAGCTGGTTCAGAATTCGTTTTTCGTATTGATCCTTCCAAGCCCAAATGCGCTGGACCAACGCTTCGCGCCCCAGGTCGTGCCGAGTCTTGTTTTCTTGTTCAACCAACCGGCGTTCCACGACCGCTTGCGTCGCGATCCCCGCATGGTCGGTGCCGGGCATCCACAGGGTCTCGAATCCCTGCATCCGTTTCATGCGGATGACGATGTCCTGCAGCGTGTTGTTTAGCCCGTGCCCCAAGTGCAACGCACCAGTGACGTTGGGCGGCGGGATCACGATCATGAACGGCTCGCGGTCCGGGTTGACCGTGGCGTGAGCGCACTGAGCATCGTCCCAGATCTTCAGGATTTTGGCCGCTGCATCAGCGTGGTCGAATCGATTCGGTATCGTCATGTCGGAAGAGGGTTGGGGTGTTTTGAATGAGCCCTAGATTGCTCACATAAAATAGCTATCACGCGGGATTTGAAGAAGCCCGATCGTTTCCCCCCGCCGGCAGTCCTCACAGCCGTTAGTTGACTCGGCTGTCAGTCAGCGCAGCGGGGGTAGTGAACAAGTAGGACGCCGCGATCAAACGCAAAGTCGCTGCTGCCATGGAACCGTCTAAGCCGTCGCGTTTTCGACCGGCACATTTCCTTCGGCCGGCTGGTTTTCTTTGTGCAACTTGTATTCGACGGAATCGACCAAGGCACGCCAGCTGGCTTCGATGATATTTTCGCTGACACCGATCGTGCCCCAAGTTTCATCCTGGTCACCACTTTCGATGTTCACGCGAATCGACGCCGCCGTGCCAGCACCGGAATCAACGACGCGGACTTTGTAGTCAATCAGTCGCATGTCGCTCAAACAGGGGTAGGTCCCTAGCAGTGTCTTGCGAAGCGCCGAATCCAATGCGTTGACAGGACCGTTTCCTTCGGCTGCATCAAACCAGAGCGTTTCACCGACCTTTAGCTTGATGATGGCTTCTGCAAAAACGGTGGTCTCTTCGCTGTTTCGATCCCCCGCGACGATGCGATACTTGATCGGATGGAAATGCGGTGTGAAGGTTCCCGCGATTCTTTTGATCAACAGATTGAACGACGCGGTGGCGTTCTCGAACTGGTAACCCTTGTTTTCCAAGCGAACGACCTCGGCCAAAATCTTGTCCATCAGTTCGCGATCATCTTGCAAATTGTGCTCGGCCGCGACCGCCACGATATTGCTGCGACCGGACAATTCACTGACCAAGATCCGACGCTCATTGCCGACCATTTCGGGGTCGATGTGTTCGTAAGTTTTGGCCGCTTTGTTGATCGCGTGAACGTGCATGCCGCCTTTGTGCGCAAACGCACTTTGCCCGACAAACGCTTGCCCGTTTCGCCATTGCAGATTGGCCGTTTCGTAGACAAAGCGACTCAGTTCAGTCAGATGCTTAAGCGAATTTCCGCCCAACACCGTGTAGCCCTTTTTCTTGAGCGCCAAGTTGGCGATCACGGAGATCAGATCGACGTTGCCACAGCGTTCGCCGATTCCGTTGATGGTGCCTTGGACCTGAGTCGCACCAGCATCGACGGCTGCTAGCGAATTCGCGACAGCCAACTCACTATCGTTGTGACAGTGAATCCCTATTTCCACGTTGTGATCAGCCAGCGACTGAATCGTGTGCTCCGTGATCGCAGCGATTTCTTCGGGCAGAGAACCGCCGTTGGTATCGCACAACGACATCCACGTCGCACCAGCCGATGCGGCTGCCTTGAGCGTCTCGATAGCGTATTCAGGATTGGCTTTGAATCCGTCAAAGAAATGCTCTGCGTCGTAAATGACTTCGCTGTGCTTGGCCAGAAACTCAGCACTTTCGCCGATCATTTGAACGTTCTCGTCCAGCGTGACTCGCAAGACTTCTGTCGCGTGGTAATCCCAAGTTTTGCCGACCAACGTGATCACAGGAGTCTGCGCGGCAACCAGAGCTTGCATGCCGGGATCGTCGGCCGCTTTCATGCTTTTGCGACGCGTCATTCCGAACGCGCAGACTTTGGTTTTGCCTAGGTCACGTTTACGGATCTCTTGAAAGAACGCCACGTCTTTTTCATTGGACAGTGGGTAACCACCCTCGATGAAATCCACTCCGACTTCCGCCAACCGAATAGCAATGTTCAGTTTGTCATTGAGAGAAAAACTGACGCCTTCGCCCTGCGAACCGTCACGCAGAGTCGTATCGTAGATCAAGATCGGTTTGGAATTCATAGTTCGGAATTCAGTTGGAGCCGTCAAACCGCACCGAAGCAAATTGGTTGGTTTGACGTGATGTGAAGATACAAAAAAACCCCCGACGGCAAAAAATCGCCTCGGGGGTGAACATTACGGGTCGCATGTCTTTTCTAGAACCAAATCAGCCGGTTTGCCAACCGACCAACTGCAGGATTCACCCCGCGTCAAATCCGGCAAATGAGGCCGGCGACGCGGTTGGTAATCGATACGAAAATTGGCGAATGAGACATCATTTTTGTGCAAAGAGTGCGACCGTCAGTGGCATTAAGGATACGCACTGCGTCGAAGTTGTCAATTCCAGACCGAAACCACGTCACCGCAGCAGCAAGCGTTGGCCGGCCCGTGGTTTTTCGTGATTTTCGAGCATCGCGAATTCGCCTACTCTTGGACGCGAGCACGCGACTGTAGAAACGAGACCACGTAGCTGGCGACAAAGACCAGGCACAACCCGGCGAGCGACAATCCCAGCCGAATGACGTACCGCCGGATATCAGCGTCATCGACCACCGACATTCCCGCACGCACCACCAGCCCTGCGCCCACCATAAACCCCACGGTTCCGACCGCGACGGCGTTGAACATGGCGTATTTGCGTCGATGCGGGTTCAAACCAACGATCCCACAAAACAGGATCGGAATCCCAAACATCATGGGCACAAATAGCGATGGCATTTTATGCGTCGTACACAGCAACGCGACCAACGTGAGGCCGCAAAGCAACAAGCCAAAAATGATTCCGACTCGAGCCATGAAAGTTGTATTCCGCCAGAAAGATGCGTTTGAAAGCCCGCGTTAAATCAATGCTGACGGAGCATTGTAATCGCCTTTTCAAAATTCAACAGCGGACTTTGGGTTGATCCAACTTGGCATTTCGACACAAGACCTGAAAAACCGGTCAGGCGAAGGGCGGACGTTCACAGCACCGTGCGGTTGGCCTTGTTCGCTGATGCGAACTGGCAGTTGATGGACGGCGGGTCTGTGCCGTTTAGGCCACTGGAGAAATGCATCTCTCGCGAAATGACCGACTCGCGAAATAACTTACTCGCAATATGCCCGTGGCTAGCGCCAGCGGCTGATGGGACCGCTGTCCTGTTTTAGCTTGCCGACGTTGCTGCGGATTGGTTGAGGCATTTTCCGATCTGGCGAACCGCTTGGCGAAGACGATGTTCGTTTTCGACCAACGACATTCGCAGGAAGCCTTCGCCGGCGGCTCCGAAACCACTGCCTGGGCTGACCGCGACGTTGCCTTCTTCTAACAGACGCATCGCAAAATCCATCGTGCTCATTTCATTACAAAACGGCTCGGGAACTTTGGCCCAAACAAACATGCCTGCTTTGGGCGGATCAACCGTCCAACCCAGACGTCGCAATCCGCGGACCAACACATCGCGGCGACCTTGATAGATCATCGACTGTTTTTCAACCGTTGCTTCGGTTTCGCGCAGTGCGACGATAGCTGCAATCTGAATCGCTTGGAACATGCCGTAGTCGTAATAGCCTTTGATTGTTCCCAGCCCACGAATCATTTCGGCGTTGCCGGCGCAAAAACCAACTCGCCATCCAGCCATGTTGTAGCCCTTGCTCATTGTCGTGAACTCGACGCCGACATCTTTAGCGCCCGGAGCCGACAAAAAGCTTGGTGGTTGGTAGCCATCAAACGCCACGTCGGCATAGGCAAAGTCATGGATGACCAAGAATCCATACTTCTTCGCAAGCCGGACGACTTCGACAAAAAACGAAGGTTCGATGACTGCCGACGAAGGATTGTGCGGATAGTTGACGATCAAAATTTTGGGCGACGGCGTCAGGTTTTCGCACGTGTAAGCCACGTTGCTCAGAAATTTGTCCGGATCCGCGACGTCCAACGCCACGACATTGCCTGACGCCAGAATGACACCGTACATATGAACAGGAAAATACGGCGAAGGAATCATGGCGGTGTCGCCAGGTCCCATCAACGCCAGACACATGTGCGAAAAACCTTCCTTGCTGCCTAAGCAAGAAATGATCTCGGCATCCGGGTCCACTCGGACGCCATACTTGCGGTGATACTTACTAGCGACTTCACGCCGCAGATTGACGATGCCGTTGGATTTGCTGTAGCCGTGGTTGCCTTCGTCTTTGGCCGCATCGATCAATTTCTGCACGACGACGGGATCGGGCGGATCCGATGGATTGCCCATGCCCAGATCGATCACGTCATCACCGTCACGACGCTTTTGATACAACGAATTGTTGATTCGCCCGAACATGTACGGCGGCAGTCGCTCGACTCTCGATGCAAATTTCACCTCGAATGGCTCCGGAGTTGGATCCGTCGTCGGTGGGGAAATGGAAGGGCCGTCGATGTCGAAAGGTTCGTTTGTATTCATGATGAATTCGGTAGAGGAATTCGCTGAGGTCAAAGTTCGCGTGTTTTGCGTCACAGACGTCCTATTGTCGGATACCTGTGGAAAAAGCCCAGGGGTGATGCGCGTTGGGACCGGCTCGAATTTGTAGCTAGCTCGTCAGCTAAGTAAAAAAGCCGACCACTGAAGGAAAAAGCCCAGTCAGAAGCCTGACTGGGCTGGAGATTTTTGTCGATCGCAGTTGTAACGCGAAGGTTACTTTCGCTGCTGCCGGGAATCGCCAGCCTGGGCTACCCGCGGAGTCGCTTCGGGCTGCAGGTTCTTGGCCGCTTCGAGAAAGTTGTCGATTTCGGCTCGTGCCTTCAACGAATCGAATTTCTCAGCCATCGCTAGCGAGAGTTTCTTTTCGCGAAGGTCGCGGACCAATTCGCTTTGGACAGCCGCCATGTCTTTGACCACCGGTTCGGTGCGTCCCTGACATCGCATCACAATGTACTTGTCGCCCGTCGCGACGATCCCGCTCAGATCGCCAGCGTTCAAACCAAACACCTCGCGTTCGATCGCAGGCTGGCCGCCAAATTTGCGGACCGGCGGAACCTTCCCACGGTTGCTCGATGAAACGGGTTCGATACTGTACTGCTCCGCCAGCTGGCCAAAGAACTCTTCGGTCGGATTATCGCGAGCCATTTCCCAAACCTTTTGAGCCGTTCGCTGATCTGCCAAAACGCAAGCCAGAATCTCAACACGCGGTCCGTACGAAGATTCGTATCCACGCTGCAGATCGTCCTTTGAAATTGTGATCTCATCTTCGACCAACTTCTTCAGTGCGACGCTGGGCCAGACTGAATCAGTTTCGTAAATTTCGGCGGTCGTGTTGCCGTCGCTCGTTACGTTCTGCATCCAAGAGACGAGGTCAGCTGAACCGTCACCGTTGACGATGCCCATGCTTTTGGCAGCACGCGAGATTTCGGCCGTGATGTCTTCGCGAGTGACTTTGATGTTCGACTTACGCATCGCTTGAGTCAGCAGTTTGCGATTGATCTCGCCTTGCAGCACATCGACACCATGTCGTTTCACGCATTCAGCACCGACGGCGCTCAGCGTGACTTGTTGACCGTTGATGACGGCTGCAACGCCGGGATACTGAGCCTGCAGCTTTTCGTCGCCAAGTACTTTTGTGACTTTGGCATCTTTTTGCAGCTGAGCAAACAATCGCGACGCGGCTCCTCGCATCTTCTGATCACGGATGCGATCTTTGATTTGTTCTTTAATCGCCGGTAGCGCGGTCGGCGGTGGCGTGCTAGCGGGGATTCGTCGGACGGCTTGCAAAACCAGGAATTGGTCGCCCATCGTGATGACCGGCGAGACTTCTTTGTCTTGCAATTCAAACACAGCATTTTCCAAAGCCGGGTCACCGGTGTGGCGACGAATCGGCGCCATCAATCCGCCAACGCTGGCGGTAGCTTCGTCCTTGCTGTACTTCTTTGCCAAACCCGAAAATTCATCCGGGTTGGCTGCAGCTTGCGCACGCAATGATTCAGCAGTGTCCTTGTTGGGTACCACAATGACGCGGCACTTGACGGCTTCGCCAAACTGAGACAAGTACGCTTGGTTAAACTCTGCCTGAGTCGGTTCGACTTGGCCAGCGACTAGTTTGCGAAGTGCCAGCATGGGCCAAACGATTTCGCGGCTGTACTGAGCCGGAGTGATGTCGCGCTCCTCTTCCAACAACTGCATGTAGCTTTGGACATTGAGTCCGAACTTGGCAGCCAGACGTTCGATCTCGCCGCGGACTTCGTCGTTGGTCACTTCGATGCCATTTTTTTGGCATGCTTGCAGGATCAAATGACGGTTGATCATGTTGTCCAGCACGTCGACGCCATAACGCATCAAGCTGGCGTCCGAAAGTGCTTTGCGTGTGATCGGTTCCGCATTAACGACGGCGACCACACTATTGGATTGATCTTGTGCAGTAGCGTGACTGCACAACCAGCTACTGCCGATCAGCGAGAACACGGTAGCGATGACTAGTGGCAGGACTACAAATCGCTTGAGCAGCGCTAAGGTTGGCATCAAGCGGGCGGGTTGTAGTGGCATCTCGGTCACTCCTTTGAACCGGGCACGAAACGTCTTGCGATTCTGCGTGGAAGATCAACATCCCTGACTTCCACATCGCCGTGATGGGCGGACCGTAGGAAAATGCCAAGTTTGACTCAAGTCGAATCGATGCTTGGCCGACACGTTTGATCAACTTTTGTTCGATCACCGGTCTGCTTCACCCGTCAGGCTCGCCGCGACAGCAAGATTGCAAGCAAAAACATTTCGCGACATCGCTCCCGGTAGCTGCTTCAATGCTTTGTAAGAACTTCCATTCAAACCGAATCACGTCATCCGCCGAAACCCCCGACGCGACGTCTAAGTCCCTTACTGCAAACCACTTACCGGCTTTCGCGACAAAATCCTTTGCCGATTGGCACGCTGGATGCTTTACAGGTTCTCTCGTTGCCAAGTCACTTGCCTGACTCCGGCGACGACCTTTTCAAACACTCCAAACTTTAGGCGAAGGAAACTGCCATGTTAGTTCTTACACGAAAACTTGACGAGCAAATCATGATCGGCAACGACATCAAAGTCACGCTGATCCGAGTGCGTGGAAACACAGTCCGTATCGGCATCGAAGCTCCCAAGGACATCCGCATCGTCCGCGGCGAACTGGAGCCGCTGGCTGAGGCAAACGACGAAGGCGAAGCTCTGCACGAACGCGAAATGGCGTTTGCCCATCCGCAACTGAGCAAACCGGCTGCCAAGCAACGGCCCGCCAACAAACGGACCAACAGCAAACCGAAAACGAAAACGCAGGCTCCCTCACGCATGCCCGAAACCGTCAGCCGCATCGCTGCGGAAGCGAACGCGGAAGTGTTTGTCGGCACGGTCAAAGCGTCCGGCGGTCAAGCTCAGATCAAACGAGCTCCCTTGGCAAACTTCGTGTCCGCTAGCTAGTTCACTGGCAGCTAGTTCACCACTGGCTCATTGGCAGCTGGCTACTGCTGGCTCGTCAAATCGCTCGCCAATCGACTCATCGACCGAGCAGTCGTCATGCGATTTACCGCGTGAGCGTGACAGGAACCAAGCCTTCCGACGAGGGACCTTCGGAAGCTCCTTGCCCCCAATCATCAAGCCTGGTCGCAATACGATCTTGCGAATCGTACGCCTGCATGTGCTCCAGCAAAATTCGCCGCACTTCATAGATCGCTTTGCCCGTCATGTGGACGGAAGTGTGTTCAGAATCGACGATCAGTTCGCTTTCGACATCATCCATCTTGGCACTCGCGTACGCCACGATCCCGTCTCCGGGGCCGATCCGTCGCTGCAAGAAACTAGGGTCTTCGATCACACCGATGATGTTATGAAATTTGACGTCACGCGAATATTTTGCGCGTTGCATCACGGGAAAGATCGGTGATTCGGGCGCGAGCGAATCGATTGCATTGGCAGTCGTTAGCAGCGAAGTATCTTTGAATAATCGCGGGTTGGCACGTGCCAAGCGATCGCCCGTGGACGTCGCCATCGTGGGCAATTTGATGATCTTTCGCGCCAGCCAACGAGTGTAGTCGTTGGCAAAATCACTGCCACGATGCGGCGTACCGATCGTGATGACTCGCTTGACGCTCTGATTGGGTTTAAAGAACAACGTGCTGACCAGTTTGTTGCGTTCAAACTCGGGGCCGCTCAGACGTTCGACCGGTTGATCGCTAACGATTTTCCAGAAATCGTCGCCGCTATCGATGGTTTGCATTCGGCTGACTAATCCGCCCATGCTGTGCCCAACCAAAACCATGTTGTCTACCGCGCGATGCCGGTGTCCCGGGTCGACGACGTTTCGCATGGCCAACAAATCGCCGCGAAGCTGGTTGGCACTGATCCAAAACGGCTGGCCAGAAGGATAGATGTAAAACCAAAACTGATACCGTTCGCGAATTTCTGGAAAGCTGCGCAGATCATTGAACATGTCCATCCATGTCCGTGGACTGGACCACAAACCGTGGACCATCAACACGGGAATCCGGTTGGGATCGTAGGGTTCCAACATAAAGAGACCGCGATCGTTCTGCGTTTCGGCAGGATTCAATAGACCTTCGGTTTCGATGTCTCGTTCGCGAAAACGCGGGCTATCCAGCAGATAGGCCAAAGGCGTCGTCAAATCAGTTTCAAGCGGCACCCAGTGATCCGAAAGTTGAACTTGGTTCGATGTCAGCGGGTCAAAAAACTCCAGCACACACTGAGTCGAATTATCGACGCGTTTGTCTTTGGCATGTTCGCAGCGGATCATTGCCGTCACCGCATAACTCAGATCCGGCGGATAGTACTTTTCGCGAGTGTCTTCGTCGTCCAATTGCCGACGGACAGCGATGAGCGGCACGCCCAGACCGTAGGTGGTGTGTTTGTTGCGAAGCGTTTCGATCTCGTAGTCACTGACGAATTCGTAGCGATCAAACTCTTCCGGATCCCATTTGCCACGCATTTTGGTGTTGATCACAAATTCGCGATCGTTGGCTTGGATGCGATAAGTTTTGCCGGGCACCAACTTGTTGTCTTTGCAAAGCAATCGCAGGGCGTCTTCGAGTGATTCGTTGTACAAATCACAAACCGCTCGAAACTGAGGGTCATATCGGTTGCGGACCGGATCCAATTCGTCACTGAACAAGTAGTCATAGCTGCTGGTCAGTGCGAGCCCGTACTGATTCAGGGCATCGGCCGCGCGTCCGTCTTGTTCGGCCTTTTTGCCTTCGACGTAAGACAGTTCGATCAGAGCGTACATCAGCTCCGGATCGGGATTCTCGTCGACGACGTTGCGCATCTTGTCGACGCAGGTCCGGCAATCATCATCGTACTGCGCTTTCAGACCGTACCGACGCAGGGTCGACCAAGTCCGTTCACTAATCTGCGGACCGCTGCGGTTGATCAACTGCAGCGTTTGCGTCAGCGGATTGTCGCGCACACTGCGAGTAGAAAGATAGCGAACCGAGCGACAGCCTGTGAAACCTACCAGGAAACACGACAGCACACCTGCAACGATGATGGCATGCATCCGCGGCGCTTGGCGTTTGAGCCCAAGCAATGCGGTGAAAGCGTCGTTACGATTTGCGGCAGGTATCATGTCCCAGCGGCGTTTCCTGCTTTCCACAACGGCAACCAGAGCGCGCGTACGTGCGCGCAGTTTCTGCGGATCGTGCCGACGCTACGACGTGTCGGTGGTTGATGTCAACGTGTGTGTGCAAAAGTCGGCGATCAGTTCGTTGCCCGCCACATGGACAGCGCCTATCGTGACATTGAAGCCAAGACGAATTGCCGCTTCGATCGACTTTTGGAAGTCATCGCAAGCCATGCAATTTCTATCGCGCCGGGATGCGCAGCGGCGGGAAACCGCGTGAAACACAATGACGCTTGATTGTTTTTGAAAAGACTTTCTCGTCATTATCCGAACGACCCAGCTGATCGCCTTGTCGGCGTTTGGGTCGCAACGGTCACGCGATCTTTCCCTGCTTAACGCCGCAACGGTTTTTTGACCAGGCACCTTTTGTGACCTATATTCCGTTGGCCGCCTGTTCTGGGTGTCATTTTGCGGCCACGCTTCTTTGTCGCCTCCCTCGGCATCGAAGTCCTCCCCTCGGCACTCAGTGGACGTTCGCATGCTTCTCAATGCACGGGTAAATTTGCGCGCAACTTGTGGAACGGCATCACGCTCTTTGCGAGCCGCGATGATCGCATCCAGCTTGTTCGCTGCTCAGCTGACATTTTCGACGGCGACGCTTTCGGCTCAAGAAAGCGGTGCGTATCAGGGCACCACACAAGTCCTGAAACCGCTCGTGCCTGTCAAAGCCGACAAGCTTGCGACCGCTGATGCCCTTGCCGAAGCTGAAAACGCCGCCCTGGAAACTGGTTTTGCACTCGAAAGCCAATCGAACTGGGCCGAGGCCATCCAGCACTACGAAAAGCACTCGCGAGCCAATCCCGAAAGCAAGACTCTTTACCAGCGTCTGATCATCTGCCGGCTTCACTATGATGTGAACCGCCGGTTCGTCGACAGCAGCTACAACGACTCGCTGAAAAAGCTCAGCCTGACACAGTCGCTGGATTTGTATTCCGAAATCCTGGCCAACCTGGAGACACACTATGTTGAACAGGTCGAATGGTCGCGGATCTTGCTGCACGGCACAGCGGCTTTGGAAGTTGCGTTGACCGAAGACAAATTCATCCAATCCACTTTGTCAGGCGCTGACCCGGCCGCGATCGAACGATTTCGCCAAGGCGTCCACCGTCGACTTTCCAACCGCAGTTCGCAAACGCGATTTGATGTTCGCGCCAGTGTGGCACACGTCGCCGACTTGGCTCAAAAAGAACTCGGGCTGTCGCCAACCGCGACCGTACTGGAGTACGTCAGCGGAGCCGTTTCGACCCTGGACACGTACACTCGTTTGCTTTCGGGCGACCAGTTGAAAGAGATGTTCTCCAACATCGAAGGCAATTTCGTCGGCTTGGGCGTGGAATTGAAATCCGACGACAACAGCTTGCAGATTCTATCCGTCATCCCCGGCGGACCGGCCGAAGAATCGGGCGTCAAAGCGGGTGACCGAATTGTGCGTGTTGAATCGTCGCGAACGACCGTTGTCGATCCGGACTACGCAGCCGACTTGCTGCGGGGACCTGAGCACACTTATGTTTCGATCGGAGTCGTATCACCCAACGGACAAGAACGGGACATGCGGATCCAACGACGCCGTGTCGATGTTCCTTGTGTCGAAAACGTTCGCTTCGTCGAACCGAATCAAAAAATCGGCTACCTGCGACTGACGAATTTCCAGAAAACGACAACCCGTGATATCGAACGAGCTCTGTGGGACTTGCAGCGACAAGGCATGCGATCGCTGGTGCTAGACGTTCGCGGCAACCCCGGCGGACTACTGTCGGCAGCCGTCGAAGTCGCTGATCGATTCTTGGACAAAGGCCGCATCGTGACGACGCGAGGCCGCAATGCTCGTGAGAACTTTGACTATGTCGCCCACCGGCCCAACACTTGGAACATCCCTCTGGCGGTCTTGATCGACAGTGACAGTGCGAGTGCCAGCGAGATTTTTGCTGGTGCGATTTCCGACACTGGCCGCGGAATCATCGTCGGCGAAACCAGCTACGGCAAAGGCAGCGTTCAGGGGATCTTTCGGATGCAGGCAGCCAACTTTGGACTGTGCCTGACCACTGCAAAGTTCTACTCGCCCAGCGGTCGCGAAATCAGCCGAAACGGTGTCGAGCCGAAGTTCCCCGTCGATTCGCCTGACTCGCCGTACATTGCTCTTCGACCAGACAACACCGGTCACGTCGTCGAAGATCACGAGGACAATGTATTGCAAAAAGCAATCGAACAATTGGTGCAGCGAAGCCAAACGATCAGCCAACGACCGTAATCGATTGCCGCACTGATGTTCTATCGGCTCACGGGTCAGGTAAGTGCCCCCGTGAGCTATCAGTAACCGTTCGCCCCAGACGCGTTGGGCAAAGAATCAATCCGGGCGACCTGCGTACTGCACTGAGCTTACTTACTGCACAAGTCCTTCGGTGACTTGCAGGAAAACGTCTTCCAGGCTCTTTTGATGAGCCGTGATTTCGGCGACCGCATAACCTTGCCCGACCAACCACGTCACCAGATCGGCTTGGCCCGTCTCATCTCCGTCAAATTCAAACCGGATCAAATCACCGTCCACCAACGGTGGCGCACATCCGATCTTGACGGCCAATTCGTTGGACGCCTTCGCTGCGTCATTCAGAATACGAATTGTCAGCTCACGCTGGTTCTGTCGCTGTTGTTGAATTTCATTGACGGTGCCGGTCGCCAGTAGTTGGCCTTGTTCGATGATGCCGACCGAATCGCATATTTCGGCCAGCTCCGTCAAAATATGGCTGCTGATCAAGACCGTTTTGCCCTGCTGTGCTAGTTCGCGAATCATTTTGCGAAGCTGAATTCTGGCTCGCGGATCCAGGCCGGCCGCGGGTTCATCCAAAATGATGACCGAAGGGTTGTGCACTAACGCTCGCCCCAAACACAAACGCTGCTTCATGCCTTTGCTAAGGCCACGGATGGGTTTGTCGGCCATTTTCTCGGTGCCGGTGAAACCCAACACCCACTTCAAACGTTCGTTTCGTTCGCTGCCTGTCAGACCGTAGGCGCGAGCAAAGAAGTCCAGGTATTCGACACAATTCACATCGCGGTACGTTCCAAACGAATCAGGCATAAACCCTAATCGTCGACGCACCAATTCTGGATCATTGACGACAGACAAACCATCAATGAACGCGTCGCCGTAAGATGGCAAATCCAAAGTCGCCAGGATTCGCATCGACGTGGTTTTGCCAGCCCCGTTGGGCCCGATGTAACCAAAGACGTGGCCGCGTTGAACACCGAACGAGATATCGCTGACCGCACGCGTCTTGCCAAAAAAGCGATGCAACCGACGCAGTTCAATGCAATCGTTGTTCCCCGTGTGAACTCCAGGCAACCGCGTTGCCGACTGGGCAATCACTGCTGGACTGGCTGCTGGGCTGGCTACTGGGCTGGCTACTGGGCTGGCCGCATCAGTGCCTAAAATCTGTGCCGCATTCTGGCTCAGGCCTTCATTTGGCAGTTCGCTGGATTCCTGATTCGGTTCGTTTTCAAAGTTCATGGCAATGTCCCAAACACGAACCGAACGCTGGCGACCGACTGCGCCTCGGGCACCCAGATGGCGTCCGCACTGATGTCAGCCAACGCGATGAAATAGCCTTTGGGCAATTCGCCCGACACCTGCAAATTCTGCTGCAACCAAAACTCAAACACTCCATCGGTCACGATACGGCTCGGATCACCGGTGCGGCGGTTGGTAATCGAAATCAGGTCCCGTGTTCGGCTGCTGTAACTGCGACGGTTCACTTCGCGGGTCGATGAGATCGGCCGATGGTCGTTGTAAAGACCGCCCAACATTTCCGAAGCGATGTTTTGGGTCGCACGATCACAAGTCACATCCGTCTGATTGGCCGACATTTCCTGGATCGACCAGTAGACACCTTTGCGATCACGCATCACCACGTTGCGAAGATCAAAATCAAATTCGTTGGATGCCGTCGGCGTTTTGTCCGCGGACTTGCGTGGAATCATACGCAGTCGGCCGAGATTCAGTCGCGGATGATGAACGACAAATTGCTTTTGCGCCCGCGACGGCAAAAACTTTTTATCAAACTGTTGCCCGCCGCCGGTCACCACAACGCGTCCCATCGAAGCATCATTTCGTCGATTCAAAGTCTCCCAACTTTGGTCATCTAAGTCCGGGTAGACCATGACTTCGTCATCCGCTGCAAACGCAATCCCGTCGACAGGGCGAACACCCGAAAAATACGTCCCGCGAATTCGCTCTCCGGCATCTCCCGACGCACCATCAACCCAGGTGACTTGCCGGACTCGCGTCTGCGTGCCAAATCCATCTGCCAGCACCCCGTAGATCAACATCATTGCCGTCGTGACCAACGCCAACACCGGTGCGATCGCAAACATCAAGTAGCCGCGACCTGATTTTGTGGTTTGTCGATAAGCGACCGGCCCCACCAGAACTACAAACAGCGTTAGCAGCCCCATGAACGTGTAAACGGGCGGCTGGGCAACACCGGGGATCAACCAGCGACGAACTCGCTGATCGCCCAACAGCGGATCGACCCCGCGTCGCAACATCGGCGACTGTCGGAAACCAAACGTACGGGCAACCACTGAAAGATCGTGTTCACTCAGATCGCTTGCTTGGTCGATTCCGATCAACTGTCCCGCCGCGACATTTGTCAGCCAAATCCGCTGGGTCTGACTTGGGTCAGGTCGCTTGAGCAGCATCTTATCAATGCGTTGTTGCAATTCGGCCGGTTTGGTCGACATCATTCCGGGCGGCAAAGAAGCCGCCACGCCATCGTAGGCTCGAAAGAAACCATTGGCCGACTGTCGCTTTTGCTCAAGCTTGATTTCGCGGATCGCGTCTTCCAATTGACGCAGCGCATCGCGGTAGTTCGCATGCACGGTATCCGAAGCGTTTTTGACTAGCCATGCATTCGCCGCACTAACCGTCGGCGTGACATCCAAGTCCTCTGCAAGTGAGGCGATCGATTCGGCATCAAAGACGATGATCGTGCCTCCGCAAAGCAACCATTTTCGCAAAGCCGAATATTGCCGCGAGCGGACTGCCTTGAACGTGCGAAGCTGACTCTGCTGAAACACGACCGCATCAAACGCTTGATAACCTCGCCAATCGGTCGGCAGTTCATCGGGCGACACTACCTTGCGGGTCACTTCCGATGGATTCTGTTGCGGAGCTCGCCCCGTCACCGCGGAGTTTCTTATCGGGTAAAGCTGATCCACAAACGAATCGACCTGAGAACGTTTGTCGGCTTCGCAAACGATTAGCCAATCAATCACGTTCTCGTTTTCCAACGCTTTTAAATTGGAACGAAACGAGCGACGTAGCAGTTCACCGATTTCGGCGGAGTAGTCTTCACGTTCGACATTGGAATCGAACAATCGAATCTTGTAACCGTTGCCGGTCGACCATTTGGGTAGCAATCGCGAAACCGTTGCGACTTTTGTTCCCTGGTCGATTGAGATGGGGATATCCAGCGTCATCCCACTTTGCGGCGGCGAGTGTCCCCCTTCGACAGGCTCCAATCGCAACACCAATCGCCGATCAGCCGCAAAAGTGCTGATCGCTTTGACGCGGATGTCGACCGCCATGTACCCCGGTGACTTGGGCTGATTCCATGTAAACAGGACCGTGTAGCCTTTGGTCTTGGCCGGATCGGTCGGCAACACCAGTGACTGCGTGTCCGGGGTCGTCAACACTGCCAAGCATTCGGGCGCCACGAAGAAAAATATCGCAGCGAACGACGCTAGTCTCAACCATCCAAGCCCGCGAGGGTTCATAAAGGCCTCTCACGGGGGGACATGATTTGCGGCGGCAGCTGCCCATCGGCAAACGGATTGTCGCTGCGCAAATCGGGGTCGCGATGCGGAACCAGCAAAATACAACCGCCCGACGCGAGCAGAAAGGCGATGACCGGGAACAACGAAAATCCGGCAAAGCGAACGCCTGCCAGCTCCGCGATCGCCAGCGCGATGGCCAGCAAAATGTCTGCCATGCCGACGATCCGCCGAAAAACCGCCGCTCGCCAAGCCAGCAGAAACAGCACCAAAAAAACGACAAAGCAAGCGACCAAAAACACGGCCGCGGTCAACAACGCTCCGGCGAACTGCCCGCCGTTACCAGCCATCCGAGCGATCGCGGCCAAAACGGCGCACACCGACGTGATGACAAACATCATCCGAAAGGACACGCGGGGCAGCAATCGGCTGCGCAACAGGGGTTCGACCGACGGTGAGTTCACAATGGATCGCGGGTTGTGAATTTTTTTAACAGATCATGGGGCTTCCTGACAAACGCTTGCCAGCGTGTGTGTGCAAGACGCCAAATTTCAGGAATCGCAATTCTAACGTGTATTGCGATTCATGGTTGACACTTTGTTCATCTTCGCCCGAACGTGGACAAACTTTCCACACGTCAAACTTCGCCTAGGCAGAGCGTCCCGACACGGAAATCGCCGGACATTCAGCGATTACACCCCCAGCATCTTCACCTTTGGCTCGCCTGACTTTACCGTACTAGTGATCACTGCTGAGCGACGTTTTTACTTCGTTGGCACAGGAGCGATTCGGACTTTGACCGGTGTTGGTCGAGTCCTCCTATCAATTGCCTGCGACTTCCACGACGGCCCTCCAAACGCGACGGATGCACATGACACCTGACGAATCTTACCAAGCACCTTTTGATACAGACGAAACGGCGACCGACACGGCTCCACAAAGCAGTGAGAGCGTCACCAGCGAAACAACTGACGTCGACCCATCCGATCACGAACCGCTTGACCCGGAAGCAGCGGAAGCCAAGGAAGCTTGGGAATCGGACGCTCCCGAAGCCGACACCTCAAGCACAGAAAGCACCGTGGCAGAAAACACCACCGCAGAGGCTTTGGATACCGAAGCCCAAGAAACCGAAAGCTCGGATACCCAGGCTGCTGCCAGCGAAACCAGCACCGACAGTGCCTCAGTGATCGATAGTGATTCTGCGGCTGACAGTGTTTCTGTGGCTGACAGTGTTTCCGTGGCTGACAGTGACATCGACGACAACCCGGAACTTTCGGAACTGGCCAGCCCGTTTGTCGGTCAATGGAACAATTTGATCAGCACGACCAACTGGGAAAAGGGACGCATCATCGGCCAGTGGCGCGAAGCACTGATCGAATCCGGTGTCGACGCGACTCAGTATTCCGACGAAGCTTGGGCACGACGTGTCGGCGGCGTGACCGCGCCGCACGTGGGACGTCTTCGCCGCGTCTACGATCGCTTTGGTTCGACGTACGCGACGTACGATGACGTTTTCTGGAGCCACTTTCTGGCAGCGATTGATTGGGATGACGCACCGTTGTGGCTCGAAGGAGCATCCAAGGAACGGTGGAGTGTCAGCATCATGCGTGAAAAACGCTGGCAGGCGACGGGCGCGGTCGAATCGAAACGTCCGACTAACAGTGAGATCATCGAAGTCGAACTCGACGAAGACGTTACGCTGCCGGCCCAGGGTGGCGGACGCGAAAAAGAGTACGACGGCGATTCCGGTGGCGTCGCCAGCGGACCGGTTTACGAAGCACCGGATTTTGGTGACGAAGAAGAATTGGCACCGATGAATCAGAACGGCGAAGGTGCCGATGGCGAAGCGGTCGAACCGCCCAAGCCAACGGTGCAGCCCTTTGTAGGGCTCCCCAAGTTGCCTGACGATCTTGCCGACGCTGTCGAATCGCTCAAGTTATCCCTCCTTCGTCACAAGACAGCCGGCTGGAATGATGTCAGCGAAGAGGATGTGCAGAAGTACCTCGATGCGATTGGCGTCATGCTGCGAGCGTAAAATACGCACGCGCGGATTTGCATCAAGCTACCTTTTAGGCAAACTTTGTCGTTCATAACGACGATTCAAAGTGACATCCAAGTTGACGAACTGAAATCCAGCGAGCGAACGCCTGTTCGCTCGGATTTGGTTTAATTCCGGAGGCCACTTGATGAAACGTTGGATCATCGCAGTCGCGTTTGTCGCCTTCTGCCACTATCCGCTGTTCGCACAATCTGCATCCCGACTTGCTAGCCCCTCAGCGATTCCGCTGAGCTTGCCGCTGGGTCTGCCGCCCAGCTTGCCTCAATTTGCACTGGCACAAATAATCGGCGATGAGACGGTGCACGTCGACTTTGTCCGCGCGGAGGCTAATTCCGCCTCACGCGCAGCTGTCCCCGTCCGTCTCGCGGACCACTTTGACACGCCTGCCAGCAAAGCGTCAGCACATGGCCGTTCCACCACGACGGAACTGCAATCTTACGAAGCGCAGGTGCCGTATGTTGTCAAGAAAAAACAGCAGTACACGGTGCAGGTTCCTTACCAGCAAGAGATCACCGACGACGATGGCCGTCAACGCAGCGTCACTCGAACTCGTTCGGAAATCCGCCATCGCATCGTATCGACGACGCTGATGAGAACAGAAAAACGAACGCGCACCGCCGTGGTACACAGCGATGGATCGACCACTCGATCCGCTAGCGAATCGCAAACCTCAAAGTCGTTTGCCAAAACACAATGGAAACCCGCACCGCATAGTATGGCATTGAACTTGGCCGATATCGTGTTTTCGTCACCGCGAGGCGAAGCGGTGCCTGCCAACGTAGCGGCCAAACAATTGCTGGTTCGCCAGCCCGTCGTTTTCCTAGACAATGACGATCGATTGTCGCCGTACTTTCAACAGCTAGTGTGCCCCGAGACGCTAGTGGTGCGGCGGAAATAGATCGTGAGAGATCGCCGGATGCCGCGGGAACGCAAACCGCTGTTTTGGCCGCTATTTTGGCCGAACGTTCAATTCAAGCTAAATGGCGGCGGGAATCGCTTCTCACCTTCGCTGACGTTCTCCAACGATTGCTCTTCGGCCGACACGCTGTGCAGCTTGATGTCGCCCGACTTGAGCAGTTTGATCAGCGTCTGAGCACGTTGGTCCACGTCGGGCTGGGCTAATAGATCCAACTTTTGCTCGATTCCAAATGGCAACGTGTAGCCGATGATGTCGGTGATCGGACCGAGCCCCATTTGTCCCGCCATCAATTCGCACAAATTCTGTTGAACTGTGTTGGACTGCGGGATGATGCCGCCAAAGGTTTCTAAGAGCGAAGATTTCAGAGCCACTCGAAACTCCGATCCCGACGGCGGGTATACGTCGTCTTGAACATCGACTTCGGCCATCCGGAACGGTCGGCCGGTATCCAACTCGCGAATAATTTTTGCTCGTCGCGATCCAACCAGCAAAATATTGTGACGTTGTTCGTCAGTTTCGACGTGCGAAATGATTTTGCCAATGCAGACCGTCGATGCGATCGGAGGCTGATTGTCCACGATCGATGTGGGACCGCCAGTCAGCGTGGTCATCGCGATCAATTGGTCACCGGCCAACGAATCGGCAAGCATCTCGCAGTACCGTGGTTCAAAAATATGCAACGGTTGCATCGCATGCGGAAACAGCACCGTTTCGGGCAACGGGAAAAGTCGCACACGACCATCAAAGTCGTCCGGCAGTCGAGTGGCTGCGTCAATATCGGCCATGAAAAGTGCGCCTGCGAGGAACCGTCTTCACCACTCCGCCAACCAGGTCATTGGCCGTTCGGAGCGACGCGGCCATTTGATTAGGGTTGCTTGATGGGGTAGCTGTCGCCATCTGATCAGTCGTCTGATGCAAACATCATTGCGATCCGCAGCACGTACCAGAAAAGCAATACGAGCGACGCGAACAAGGCGAGCGACGCGGCTACGTGTTGGTCGGTGTTGTAGTGGTGAATGACGTTGGAAGTGTCGTAGAGGATGTAGCCGCATGCCAAGGCGATCATGGCTCCACAGAAAAACAGCCCCAGCGAAAATCCGCAGATCATTCCTGCGACAATGGCTGCCAGGGCAGCAAATCCGGCGATGGCTAAGTACTTGCCCCACGATGACAGATCAACATTGGTCATCATCACAAACGCGGTCAGACAACCAAAACACATCACCGAAATGATGCCAGCCATCAGCGGCAGATTCGGGTCCATCAGCATGGACACATACAGCAGCGGCAGCAAAATCACGGACTCGGCCACCACATAAAGCCCCAGTCCAGCGTACTGGCCGCCTTTGGAAACGCTGCTGGTCGCCCAGGATCGAGCCATCCAGCTGACGCCCATGTAGGCACCCAGGACTAGCAGCCACCCCATCCCGCTCATTTTCTGAACCAGGCCCCGCATCATGTCTTCGGGAACGACCGTAAAAATCACGGTCTCCAGAGCAACCAGAGCCAATACGGCACCGGCGACGTGCAAATACGTGCGGCGAATGAAAGCCGCCCTCGCGGATTCTTCCGCAAAGGCGACCGGGACTGCTGCCGAAGCGTAAGGGTTGACGTTGCTCATGCTATTTCTCTTCGTTGCCCAGATATTCGGTTCGCAATCGCGAAACGGCAGATGGTTTGGATTAAGGTACGCAGGTGGCCAGTTGAACGTTCGCGTCGGTAAATCTTCCGTGACGTGACTATTTTTCGCAAAAGTGCAATTCGTCATGTCCCGGTCGACGTTTTAAATATAGCAAGCCGTCCACTAAAAGTGTCAGAGCAAATGATTGACAGCCCTACGGCCTGTGCCGGACAATCAGTGGCGACCAAGTCGGTCAGAATCGGAGCCGTGAAGGCCCGAGGGTGATTTCCTCTGCAGTCTCTGTCCGCGGGGGGAGAGAATCGAAGAGGAAATCACTCCCGGGCTTTCCCAGCTCGACCAGTTTTGACCGAACATTCCATCACGCTTGCTGCTACAGGATGATTTCAAGCAATGCTTCTCTCGGGTGAAGAAATCAAGCGGCGTCTGGGTGGTGACCTTGGCATCGAACCATTCGACGAAAGTCGTCTGAATCCCAACAGCTACAACCTTTCGTTGCACAACGAGCTGTTGGTCTACGAAGAAGTCGTCTTGGACGCGGCGGTTCCCAACCGGTACCGCCGGCTGGAGATCCCCGTTGAAGGCCTCACGCTGCAGCCCAATTTTTTGTACTTGGGTCGCACGGTCGAAACGACCGAGACGCACCACTTGGTGCCAATGATCCAAGGCCGCAGTTCGCTCGGACGACTGGGACTTTTTATCAATCCAGGCGGCAGTATCGGTGATGTCGGCTACTGCGGGACATGGACGCTGGAAATGCACTGCGTCCAACCGGTGCGAATTTATCCTGGAATGCAGATCTGTCAGATCTATTATTCGCCGCTGATTGGCGAAGGGACAGAGTATTGCAGCGAAAAGTACCAGCACAGCGCCGATATCAAACCTAGCAAGATGTACCAAGAGCTAGGCGGCGACACGGGCGATACGCAAATGGAGCTCAAATTTGAAGAGCTCGCTCGAGCGGCGAAATAAGCTTGCAGCTGCGGAGTCAGTGCAAGTGATCGGCGTTGCCTAGTTCAACAAATCGATCACGCGCTGAATGTCAGCCGGCAACGGAGCTTCAAACGTCATGTCTTTGCCGCTTTGCGGATGACGGATCGTTAGCACCCGCGCGTGCAACGCTTGCCGCGACAACACCACTGCACCAGGGTTGTCTTTGATCCCAGGCTGCAACTGTTCTGCCGTGATCTGAGCGTGCCCGGCATACATTCGGTCGCAAATGATCGGCGCACCGATGTGACTCAAGTGGACGCGAATCTGATGCGTTCGCCCCGTCTTGGGCCGGACTCTGACCTGAGTGTATCGGCCGTGTCGCGAGATCACTTCGTAAAACGTCGATGCGGCTTTGCTGGTCGCGTGGCCTTCGCGAATCGCCTGCTTGTCGCGCTGATAAGGATGCCGGCCGATCGACGCTTCGACCACATCGCGGTCCCGGTCAATTGGTCCGTTCGTGATCGCGAAATACTCTTTGGCAACCGTCCGAGCGGCAAACTGTTCGCACAGACTCAAATGAACGGCGTTGGTTTTGGCGACCACAATCGCGCCGCTAGTGTCACGGTCGAGCCGATGGACAATGCCTGGCCGGGTCGGTCCGCCGACGTCCGAAAGCGACTGGAATCGAAACGCCAGCGCGCTGGTCAGCGTTCCTTGCCAATTCCCTCGCGCTGGATGCACGACCATCCCTGGCGGTTTATTGACGACGACCAATCCGTCATCTTCGTACAACACATCCAGTGGAATGTTCTCGGGAATCGTGTCGTCACTGACTGGCTCGGGCATCCGGAACCGAATCGATTGGCCCGCTTTTAACTTAAAGCTAGGACGAATAATCTTTCCGTCGACATGCGCTCCGTCAGCCTGGACCGCGTGGCGAATCTGGGTGCGACTAAAACCATCGCACGCCGAAGTCAAAAAGAGATCGATTCGCTGACCGCGAGCCGAATCGGGAACCACAAAATCGCGATACACCGTTGGAATATCACGTTCGACCTGCTCATCAGCCGATTCACGATCGGCAGCCGAAGGCTCACTGGGTTCGTCAGAAATTGAATTGCGATTGATTGACGTAAACCAAGCGTCGGCTTGGCGAAATGAAAACAGCCCCCGCCGGCCAAATAAAAACAGCACCGGCGGCAGAGCATTGGCTCGACCGGGGAGTATAGCCGCAATGCACTCGCACCGGTTACCAGCAGCAACCGGGCTCGACGGCCAGCGGCTGATTAGAGCGTTTCAGCCGATAGGTAATTTGAATCATTGCGGCGTGAGGCCGGCAAACGACTACTCGTCGTCAGCAGCTTCGGTCTCTTCAGCAGTTGGCTTCTCGGTCGCTTCTTTGGCAGGCTCTGCCTTCTCTGCTGCGGGTTTGTCCTCGACTGCAGGCTTTTCCTCAGCAGCAGGCTTGTCTTCAGCTGCAGGCTTGTCCTCTGCTGCAGAATTCTCTTCAGCTGCGGGCTTGTCTTCAGCGGCCGCGGCGGGTGGCATTTCCAGACCCGACTTGCCCTCTAGCTCCATGACATCTCCGTCGCCTTCTTTGTCATCACCGGTACCAAGCGTCGGCAATTTCAAATCCGGAATGCTCGGCAGTGAACTTCCCGAGGGAAGCTCGGGTGGCAACGATGGGTCGGCCGGAGTGAAGTCTTGCTCCTTGAACCAAGCGACGAAGTCTTTGGTGTCTGGGCTGGACAATTCTTCGATTCGCGAATTGGCTTTGGCAACCATCTGATCGGATTCTGCCATTTTAACGACATCACGATAGGATTCGATTGCTTTATCCAACTCGCCCAGCGATTCGGCCGTCATGGCCAATCCCAAGTAGGCTCGCGAGCGAAGCAATTCATCGTCGCTGCTGTTCAACGCATCGTTGAATGTATCGCGTGCTTGAGCGAGCATTGTTTCGCCATCGTCACGATTTTGATACAGCGATGCGATGCCGGATTCTAAATCATCGTTGGCGGAATACAGCAACGACCAAGCAGCCGCGGGAGTATCCGGATATTTGTCTGCTACTTCGGGATCCATCATCAGCAGTTGCAATGTTGCGTCACTGCGGTCGCCCGAGACTTTGCTGTTGTATAGTCCCCAACCGATGGCGGCCGCGATGAGAGCGAACACGACCACTGCGATCAATTTGGTGTACGGCTCAACGGACGTGTTCAGCTTGCCCAGCCAACTCGCTAGTTCGTTTTCTTGAAACTCTGTTTGCTTATTCATCGCAGAACTGATCGGAATGTTGGGAGCTAGAGTGATTGGCTGAATGGATCGCTGGCGTCCGCTGCACTCGCAGTCCGGTTCGCACCACAAGGCGCTCCGAATCGAGTCCAGGGGACGTCAATCGTAGACGTTGTCGCGTACGCCCGGGGCGGTACAGGACGTCTACCAAGCACGGGAGTATAGAAATCACGTGTTCTAAGCGTCAATAGATGCGTGGCGCCGGAATGTCTCCCGCATCCGCCCTTAACACCAAGCTCGACTCCGCCGCGACCGATTGGTTGCGGCGCGCAGGCCGGGTTCAGCAAACGAGCCCAAAATCGAACCCGACTTGGCAGGAAAACCTCGCCCCGAATCTCGATCGACGCCTGCTTTACGGGTCGTTTGGGTGATAACGACCCAAACGACACGGCAGTCCACTCGTGCTGCCCCGGTCGCAACGGTCGCGATCGATTGCGTCATTTTCGACCTTCCAAGCGTCGATACCGATTGATGACTCGTGCCTCGGGCGGATTTTTGCCTGCGCGATTTGGCTAGGCGTCCCTTTGACGGCCTGTCTTTTCAAAATTTCGAGTCACGGCACACCAAAGGCCCCCAGAGTGCCGGAACCTCCCCTGTTAATGGCTTGTCATGTCCAGCGAAATCGCCGACTTTGAAACGATCGAACGCCAACCGGACTTCGTCCGCGACGTGTCGGCGATCATTCTGGTCGCGATCACGTTGATGACGACGGTCTCGGTCGTGACTCGCAATCCGGCCGATCCGGTCGAAAGCCCGGTCTGGCCGATCAGTGCGTTTTACACTCCTGACCAAGTCGTCTATCCCGCCAGCGAAACGATCACCAATGGCTGCGGCTACTGGGGAGCCCTGCTTTCGTCGGCCTTGTTCGATGCGTTTGGAATGTCGACCGCACTGCTGATCGCCGCTGGTGGCGGAATCGCGACGGCATTGCTGATCCGCGGACAGATCAATGCTCCTGTCCTGCGGTCATTGGGCGGCACGATTGTCGTCTTGGCATTTTCAACTGCATCCGGCATGTTCCCCGCTGCCATCGAAGGGATGCCCGTGGTCGGCGCCGGCGGATACTTGGGCGCAATGTCGTCGACGTTCTTGCTGGACCATTTTGCGCCCGTCGGCGCGTGGATCTTGACCGCCATGACCATGACGGTGGGCCTGCTTTTGACGACCGACTACGCGATGCTGTACGCCGGACGCAAACTGTTTGCCGGCAGCGCTCGTGTCACCCGAGGAAGCCTGCAACGGGCCGGGCTGTCGCTTCCGGGTGCATCACGTCGCCGACGCCAGCCCTTTACTGATTTGGAAGAACCAATCCAAATCGACGGCGACGCGATCGAAACAGACGACGCAGCGCAAGATGAGAACGAACTGGACGAAGAATTTGTGCCCAGCGAGCCCAAAATCAGTTTCCGCAAACCAAAACGTTCCAAGCTAGTTAGCTTGGCCGCTGCCGGTGCTGCGGGCGTTGCTGCTGCGACGGGTCTGGCCAGCGGAACGGCGGAGGACGAAGAAGACGGCGAGTATGAGACCGAAGAAGAATACGAAGACGGCGAAGAAGATGAAGAGCCGGATGCCGTCGTTCGCGAGATCGAAGTCGACGACGAAGTGATTTCCGTACGCGGCGACGAAGCCCACGACGAAACGCCCCAGCCCAAGATCCGATTGCCTCGTAAGAACCGCAAAAAAGAACAGCAACTGGACGAACGACAGCAACTGTTTGCCAGCTTGAAAGACAGCGCGCCGATGGGTGTCGAAGATTACCATTTGCCCAACATCGAATTGCTGGAAGCCAGCGACGACATCAGCTACGACGATCAGCTGGTCGAAGTCCGTCGCAAGGCGCGGATTCTGGAAGCGACGTTCAAGGATTTTGGTTTCAACATTCGCGTCGTCGAAATCGAAACCGGCCCCGTGATCGCACAGTACGAGATCGAACTGGAAGCCGGCCTGCGGCTCAGTAAGATCACGGGACTGTCCGAAGACATTGCGATCGCCTTGCGTGTCCCGAGTGTCCGCATCGTAGCGCCAATTCCCGGCAAGAACACCGTCGGAATCGAAATCCCCAACGAGACTCGTCAGGTCGTACGACTGCGTGATGTGATCGAAGAATCGGATACTAAAACGGCCAAGATGAACATTCCTGTGTTCCTGGGCAAAGACGTTTCGGGCAACCCGATGGTCGTCGACTTGGCGAAGATGCCGCACCTCCTGATCGCGGGTCGAACCGGTACGGGTAAGAGTGTCTGTCTCAACGCGATCATCAGTTCGATCTTGATGTGCTGCCGTCCCGACGAAGTTCGCATGTTGATGATTGACCCCAAAATGGTCGAACTGAGCGGCTATGGGCGACTGCCGCACTTGATGCACCCCGTCATCGTGGACATGAAAAAGGCCGAAGCGATTCTTGCGTGGGCTGTCGAAAAGATGGAAGAACGCTATTCGCTGCTGGCCAAAGTCGGCGTGCGTCACATCAATAGTTTCAACGCACTCGGTCGCGAAGAAATCCTAAAACGGATGGAGATCGAACCCGAAGACGATCCCAAGGATGTGCCGGACAAGCTTCCGTTCATCGTGATCATCGCCGACGAAATGGCGGACTTGATGATGACGGCTGGCAAAGATGTGGAGCAGCACATCATTCGTATCGCACAAAAAAGTCGTGCGGTCGGCATTCACTTGATCTTGGCGACGCAAAAACCAACGGTCGATGTCATCACCGGTCTGATCAAGAGTAACTTGCCCGCGCGTTTGAGTTTCCAAGTCGCAAGTAAGACGGACAGCCGCGTTGTGTTGGATGAAAACGGTGCCGACAAACTCCTCGGCAACGGTGACATGTTGTTTCTGTGGCCAGGAACCAGCACGCTGATTCGTGGGCAGGGAACGTATTTGTCTGACGATGAAATCGACACCGTGTGCGCTCACTGCAGTCTTAGCGAACAGAATTTCGTCGGTGAATTGATGAACTTGAAGGTCGCCGAAGAAGGCGGAGATGAACCTTCGATGGAAAACATCAAGAGCCGAGACGAACTGTACGACAGCGCGATCGAAGTCGTTATTCGTGAAGGCCGCGGATCCTGCTCCCTGCTGCAGCGTTGCCTTGGGATTGGTTATGGTCGCGCGGCAAAGCTGATCGACTTCATGGCCGAAGACAAAATCGTCGGCGACTACAACGGCAGCAAAGCCCGTGAAGTGCTGATGACGATGCCCCAGTGGCAAGCACTGCAGGGGCTGGATGTCGAGGACGACGAAGAGGAAGACGAGGAAGAGCAAGACGCCGTCGCCGAAGCGGAGGAGGAAGAGTACGAAGACGACGAGTCGTACGAAGAGGTCGAAGAAGAAGAGGAGGAAGCCGGCGAAGAAGAGTATGAGGACGAAGAAGAAGAGGAAGAGTATGAAGAATACGAGGAAGAAGAGTACGAAGACGAAACGGCCTGATTCTTTGCCAATGGCTCGACAGGCGGGCTGCCCAAAGTCTTGACCAGCCCGCATACTACTTTCGTCTCGGTAGTCCAAAATCGGATCTCCGCAGCAATCTTCTCGAACGACCTCCCCCCGGCAAGCGGCCTTCAATCAGCACCGGTCAACTTGGACCAGACGCCACTTCAATGCCATTCCTTTCTCCGCTTCCGCAAAACCGATCCGCTGAATTGATGGATCAGCCGGATTTGCCCGAAGCCGATCATCGGCTGGCGTTGCGTGGGCTGGCAAGAATCAATCGATTCACTGGCGTCGCCAAGAAGATGTTTGCTTGGATCCGAACGTTGGCCAACGAGCAACCCAATCGCACGCTGCGACTGTTGGATGTGGCGTCAGGCAGCGGCGACTTGCCGATCGAATGGGCGGTGTTGGCGGCCCGCGAAGGCCTGTCGATCGACATCACCACGTTGGACATCAGTGCCGTCGCCGCGCAGACGCAGCAGCGAAACGCCGAACAAGCCGGCGTCAACATCACGCCCCTGCGAGCCGACTGCCTGAATTCAGCTTTGCCCAGCGGATACGACCTGTTGACCAATTCGTTGTTCATGCATCACTTGGATCGCCCGGATGTGATTAAGCTGATTGGATCGATGCACGCCGCGGCCAATCAGCAAGTGTTGATCTGCGACTTGGATCGATCGCGAACTAATTTGGCACTGGTATCCGTCGGAGCCCATTTGCTGTCGCGTTCGCCGGTCGTCCACACGGATGCAAAACTGAGCGTTCACGGGGCCTACACGGCCGACGAGTTCCGCGACTGTTGCAGGCAAGCGATTCCGATACCGGTTTCGGTGCGAAAAGTGTTTCCCTGCCGATTTATTTCCACATGGAGAACTTCGTGACCCAAGTTCACGATTCAAAAGTTCTGGTGATCGGTGCCGGCGTGGCAGGCGCCAGTTGTGCATTGATGCTGGCGCGTGTGGGTGTCGCTGTCGATCTGGTGGAACAACGACAATTTCCGCGTGCCAAAGTATGCGGTTGCTGCATCGGCCCGGCCGGACTTGAAATGCTTGATCGTCTTTCGCTTCGACAAGCAGCGATCGCCGAGTCCCAGAAAACAACTCGTTGGCTTGGTTCGTTTAACGGCCGACAAGTTGACATGCCGATTCCGGACGGCATCGCGATCTCACGCAAAACACTGGACCCGATGATTGTCTCCGCCGCAGAAACGGCGGGCGCGAATGTGACAATGCAGTGCACCGCTGAATTGCAGTTCAGCAAATTGCAGTCCGACGATCTTCCTTCCGCCGACGACAAATTGGTGGATGTCACTTTGAAGACAAACGCATCGAATGAAAATCGAACATACAGCGCCGTCGTCGTCGCTGCAGGCCTGTCTGCAAACCGGTTAGACAAATGGTTGCCGTGGCAGCAAGTTCCCCACGGTCCGTTTGGAGTTTCGCTGACGGTCGCGAATCAGCCCGACACGACCGTCCTGCCCGGAGTGATTTACATGGCCTGCGACGACGATGGGTACGTCGGCCTGGTTCGGCTGAACGAATCGGAACTGGACGTGGCTGCTGCGCTGTGCAGTGGATCCGCCGCCAGCAAACGCGGAACGCCGCTGCAGCGAATCCAACGCATTGTCGACCGAAGCTGTTTCGAGGGCATCGATTTGCAAACCTCATCACCAATGATGACTACACCGATGCTGCGAAGAAAACGATTGGCAGGCAAAGGCCGCATCATCGCGATTGGTGACGCGGCGGGCTATGTCGAACCGTTTACCGGCGAAGGAATGACGTGGGCCATGCAAAGCGGTGTCGACGCAGCAAAGCTGATTGCCCACGTGATTGACCAGCGGGACGAATGGTGTTCATTGGGCGCGAAGTGGACGGTCGCAATCGACCAGCAACTCCAACACAAAAAACGATTGTGCCGTTTGGTCACCAACGCCTGCCGCAGCCACCTGATGCGCGAAGCCGCCGGCATCACACTCGCTCGCTTTCCTTCGCTCGCCACCCCACTGCTTTCCAGCATCAACCGAATTTAGTTTTCGATTCTATTACTTGCCGATTCACTTGGCTCCCACAGCGATCATCGCCGAATCAGTTGCTTTCCGTTTTCTAAAGAACCTTCTCACACCCCAAGAATCCTTTTCGGATGACCGTCTTTATCAACGGAATTGGCACCCACACGCCGCGCGGTTCGATTCTTCAATCCGACGCTGGAAAACTAGCCGAGCGGTACTGCTGCCCGACGCCGGAGCAATCGCGACTGCTGCCCGTTTTATATCGACGCACACGAGTGCGCCGCCGACATAGTGTTTTACTGGATGGCGACTTTTCATGGGACAATGTGCCAAGTCTCTATCACCAAAGCGTGGACGAAAACGACCGCGGACCGACCACGCAAACGCGCATGGCTATTTACCGGGACACCGCCGCTATCCTGGGAGCCACCGCCTGTGTTCAAGCGATCGAGCAAAGTTCGTTTGCGGCGGACACGATCACCCACTTGATCACGACGTCGTGCACCGGTTTCTACGCCCCCGGATTTGACATCGAATTGGTCGCCCAGCTCGGGCTGTCGCCAGACGTGTCGCGGAACCACCTTGGTTTTATGGGTTGCCACGCTGCGATGAACGCGATGCGAATGGCTCAGGGATACGTACTTGCCGATCCGTCGTGCCGGGTGCTGATATGCGCTGTCGAAACTTGCACCCTGCATCATCAATACGGATGGGATCCGCAGAGCATCGTCGCCAACGCTTTGTTTGCCGACGGCGCTGCAGCCTTGATTGTTTCCGCCGAACCGCCCACCGATCCAGCGGACGGATTGCATCATGTCGCGTCGCGTTCTTTTATCGTCCCGGATACCACTGACGCGATGTCCTGGCAGATTGGTGACCACGGATACCGCATGACGCTGGAGTCGACCGTGCCGGAGACGATCCGAAAACAGCTGGGACCTTGGATGTCGGAATTTCTGGACCAGCACGGGCTCAGCCAATCGGACATCGGCGGCTGGCTGGTGCATCCCGGCGGCCCACGAATTCTGGATGCAACGTCCGAAGCACTCGGCTTGCCCGACGATGCCTTGGCCGAATCAATGTCGGTGCTGGAAAACTACGGCAACATGTCTTCGCCCACCGTGCTGTTCGTACTGCAACAAGCACTCAAAGCAAAGCGACCGGGCCCTTACGTGATGCTAGGGTTCGGCCCGGGCTTAACGATCGAAGCGGCCTTGTTGAATCAGTAGTCTGGTCGCACGCAGAAGACACGCCTAAGAATCGCTTGCGGTACTCCATCCGACTGAACGCAGGGCATTTGCACCAGTTAAATCTCCCGTCCGGCTCTCACCGCGATTTGACTTGTCGGTTGCGAGAGATGACACTTTTTGGCGAAAGCCCCTTCAAAGCTCCCTGCCAACGCCAGGCATCTGAATGATCGCTATCCAACGAGCATCCGCCAAACCTATGCGATTGAAATACTTCGGGACAAACGTTACCCAACAAGACATTTGGACGAGCGCGATTTCATTTATCCTGCTGGCGACGATGATGCAGCAGACAGGCTCGGCAGCCCAACCCGGCGCCTCCGCTGCCGAAACCAACAGCCGACCCAACGTGCTGCTGATCCTTGCCGACGACCTGGGATATTCGGATTTGGGATGCTACGGAAGCGAGATCGCCACGCCTCATCTGGATGCAGTCGCAGCCAAAGGCCTGCGTTTCACCCAGTTCTACAACACCGCCCGATGCTGGCCGACTCGCGGATCCCTGATGACGGGTTACTACGCCCAGCAAATCCGCCGCGACAGTCTTCCTGGCGTTCCAAGTGGCAATGGCGGCAAGCGTCCTGACTGGGCCGTGCTGTTGCCTACGATGCTTCGGCCCGCCGGATACCGCAGCTACCACACCGGCAAATGGCACATCGATTCGACGCCGATCGCGAGTGGGTTTGATCGTTCGTATTACTTGAAAGACCAAGGTCGTTTCTTTAATCCGACCAAACACTGGAAAGACGATGTTCCGCTGCCACCGGTCGCCAAGGGAACGGAGTTTTACGCGACCACGGCACTGGCAGACCACGCTATCGAAGTCCTGCAAGAACACCAACGCGATCACGATGACAAGCCTTTCTTTCAGTACCTTGCTTTCGCCGCACCGCATTTTCCGCTGCACGCACTGCCCCAAGACATCGCGGTCTACCAAGACACCTATGTAGCCGGCTGGGACGTTGCGCGAGCCAATCGCTGGCAGCGCATCAAGCAGCTTGGTCTGGTCGGCGATTCCACTCAAGGTCAGCTGTCGCGAATCGAAACGGATCTGGGGCCGCCGTATCATTTCCCCGATGTGCTGCCAATCGTGGGCGAAGGCGAAGTCGACAAACCGCTCGCGTGGAAAGCTCTCAGCCCGCAGCAGCAGACTTTTCAGGCTGCCAAGATGTCCATTCACGCGGCGATGATTCATCGCATGGATATCGAAATCGGACGCGTGTTTGACCAGATCAAGGCCATGGACCGATGGGATGACACCATCGTCGTCTTTTTGTCCGACAATGGCGCCAGCGCCGAAATGATGGTTCGCGATGACGGCCATGACCCCGGTCTGCCCGCAGGTTCGGCCGGTACGTACCTTTGCCTGGGGCCGGGTTGGTCAACAGTCGCCAACACTCCGTTTCGCCGTCACAAAACCTGGACTCACGAAGGCGGAATTTCGACGCCGCTGATCATGTCGTGGCCCAATGGCATTAGTGCTGCCGGTCAATTGCGACATACGCCAGGGCACGTGATCGACCTTGTTCCGACGCTGCTGGATTTGACCGGAGGCAAGCACGCCGACGACGCTCCGACGCTGCCAGGCAAGAGTCTGACAAACATACTGAGTGATGACGTATTGAGTGATGACACGGGAAACCGGGCAGAATCGCTTTGGTGGTTTCACGATGGGCATCGTGCGATTCGCATCGGTGACTGGAAAGCCGTCTCGCCAATCGGCGAACCGTGGGAACTGTACAACGTCGCGGTCGATCGCGACGAATCCACGGACCTTGCGATTCCTGCCGCCGACAAACTGCATGATCTGATCGCGGCCTGGCAATCCAAGACCGATGAGTTTACCGAATTGGCGACTCGTGACTTGGATGCGAAATCACTGCAGAAAGCGAAACGCTTCCAAGGTCGCTCGGGCAAGATGGGAAAGGCGCAAGCCGACGCCAAACCAAAACGCAAACAAAACCTTCTGCAAGCCGACACGTTCTTGCTGAACGATCGCCACGCGTTTGTCATGCAACCCAAGTCAGACGGCTCAGCAAAATCCCAGACGCCCAAGCCCTGGATTTTTTACGGCCCAACCTTGAATCGCTACCCTGACAACGCCGAACGCTGGATGCACCAAAAGTTCCTGGATGCCGGCGTCGCGATCGCGGGCATCGATGTGGGCGAAGCCTACGGGAGCCCTCACGCACTGCCGTTTTTTGATGCTCTATACGACGAAATGGTTCGCCGCGGCTATTCAAAAACACCTGCACTACTGGGGCGTAGTCGCGGCGGACTCTGGGTCAGCAGCTGGGCGATTTCGCATCCCGATCGGGTCGCTGGCATCGGTGGAATCTACCCCGTCTACGACTACACGACTTACCCAGGTGTCGCGAGAGCAGCGGTGGCCTACGGCGAAACCGCAGCAGATCTCCAGTCGAAGCAGGCGACTCTCAATCCGATCAAACGAATCGGTGTCTTGGTCGACGCCAAAATCCCCGTCTGCATTATCCACGGAACGGATGACAAGGTGGTCCCGATCGAAGCGAATTCGATGGCACTACAATCAGCCTACGCGGCAGCCGGACAGGCGGACCTGGTTCAATTGATCCAATCCCAAGGCCAGGGACATAGCTTTTGGGAAGGCTTTTTCCATTGCCAAGAACTGGTGGACTTTTTAATCCAACGTGCAAAAAACCAGGAGCAGCCATGAGACATTCGACACGCCCCATCGCGTTCTTTGTCGCCGCGGTCTTCCTGGTCACCTGCCAGGAATCCAACGCGGCCGACTACGCCATCCAACCGAATTCGGACATCAAAAAGCTAGTCAAGAAGGTCGTCGCGGGTGACAGAATCGTTTTGGACGCGGGAGTTTGGAACGACTGCCAATTGACGTTCGACCGACTCGCGGGCGAAGCTCAAAATCCAATCACCATCTGTGCCTCGCAGCCTGGCAAAGTCGTATTCATGGGCAAAAGTCAGCTGCGTTTCTCCGGCCAATACGTTGTGTTGAGTGGGCTAGTCTTTCGCGACACGGATTTCAGCGACGTGTTGACAGCCAGAACTCATAGCCAACGGCATGCGCATCACTGCCGAATCACAGACTGCGATTTTGTCCAAACAGGATCGGCCCCCGCCGGCTCCGAATCACGATGGCTATCGCTGTACGGCACACACAATCGCGTGGATCACTGCCGGTTTGCAGGAAAACGCAGTCGCGGCACGACGTTGGTTGTTTGGGTCGATGACAGCGCCAATCATCATCAGATCGACCACAACTATTTTGGGCATCGTCCCAAACTGGGCCGAAACGGCGGCGAAACCATTCGCATCGGCACCAGCGAAGTTGCTGAGAAAGAATCCAGCACCACCGTCATTGACAACTATTTCTACCGCTGCAACGGCGAATCAGAAGTCGTGTCGAACAAATCGTGTGGCAACCTCTACCGGCACAACGTGTTTGACGAATGCAGCGGAGCACTGACCCTTCGCCACGGCCATCGCTGCACGGTGGACGCAAATGTGTTTCGTGGCAACAAACAATCCGGCACAGGCGGTGTTCGCATCATTGGAAGTTCCCATGTGGTGACAAACAACTATTTCGCAAACTTACGGGGTGACGAAATGCGAGCCGCGCTGAGCATGATGAACGCGCCGCCAAATGACAAAGTCAACGGCTACTCGGCTGTGCGCAACGCGCTGGTGGCTCACAACACGTTCGTCGATTGCAAAGTGTCGATGGAGATTGGCGTCGAAGCCAGCGAAAAGCAAAACGTAGCCCCCGCCGATTGTCGAATCGAATCCAACTTATTCCACAGCGGCAAATGGAAACCGTTTCGCATCCATGCCCAGCCATCAGGTTTTCAGTGGTCCAATAATTTCGCGCGAACAGATGATCGAAGCGTCGAAGGATTCGACGCCCTTACGCTGGTTGACTTTGACTTGGACACTGCCATGTCATCGCCGCAGCCGCCTGTGCCCAGTGATCGGTTACGCGTGCCGAATCTGGCTGAATGCCCGACCGATATCAACTCGCAACAACGAAGCGATCAAACGATAGTTGGTTGCGTCGACTCGTCGTCAAAGCCGCGTGACTGGGTTGACGCTCAACACGCGGGTCCGACTTGGATTGCACGCTAAGACGCGGAGAATCCGCTGATAAGGCGAAAGCTATCCGTCGCCTTTAATTCCCAAGGATCTGATCTCGCGTCGGGTTCGACGGCTGATCGATTCCAGCAGGCCCTGGTTGGTATGGTAGGTGGGCAGTGGATAGGTCTTTGTTTTTCCACTACGCAAAGTGATCTCTAGGTAGTGGATCAAAATTGGTCGCGTTTTGGTCCCCGAGTGTGTCCGCCTTGCTTTTGTCCACTCTTGGTAATCACTCAGCGATTCGATATCAGAATACAAAAACTTTCTCGTCCCCAACCATTTGCGAATGATCAGTTCGTCTTGAGTTAACGAAAACGAAGGCCAGCATGCAATTTGGTACAGACGCATCGCCAAAAGCAGCACCATCACCCCCATGATCAATAAAAACCAATCGTCGGCGTCTCGGAAATTCCGAGTCAATGCCGCCAACGTGGCCATCGCGCCAAAGCCACCGATGACAAACAGGATGAAGTACAGACCGAATTTGGATGGGATCTCTTGATAAAAGTCTTCGCGGTCACTGGCATTCTTCAAATGACGGCATCCTCCTGGTTGAATATTGCTGATTCGAACGCAGTGCGATGCCACAGAAATCTTCCTGAGCGACGGCGAGCGACTTTAGCGAGACAGCGGCTGAAACGTCGCTACTTCTTCTGCCTCGATCGCAACCACCGACCATACTCGTTGACCGTCACCAATCGATCTCCGTTGTAGTCCGCGCTCATGGGAGACATCAACATCTTTGCACCTTCTTGTTCACTCAGATTGCCATCCTTGTTCAAATCGTATCGCGAGATGATTCGCTCCGCGTACTTCAGCATCTTTTCGTCGACGTCGGCCTTCGCGTTTTCATCAGCAATTGCTTTTGCCTGATCTGGCTGCATCCGTTTGAAACACGCATCGGCCGCCAACAGCGCTGCACTGGCTTCGTCTGGCTGCTCGCTTCCTGCGGCGTCGATCACCAACGGTAAAAGCGTCTGCTCCAGGTCGCCCAAATACCCCAGCAGTTTGTAACCGAAAACTGGCAAATCGCGTGTCTTTAACCGAGCCCTCAACACCTCAGTCAACTCAGAGGGATGCATTGCCAAGTAACGTTCAGCCTTCTCCGCAATGATCTCTTCCGCTCGCGAATTGACTCGCCCCTTCTTTAGGGCGGCGGCCTGCTGACGCGCCGTGACAAAGCACTCATACGTCAATTTGATCTGAACTTTTAGTTCCAGAGTGCTGTGTGGCAAAAGCGACAACCCATTGGTCGCTTGCAGCATATTCAGTTTGCCCGGCTCACAAACCTCTCGCAAAATGCGGTACACGACCGCATCAAAGCGTTCATCGCGATACCCGCGCTCACGAACAATTCGGATCGCTTCGGACTGCGCGGTGCTAGAAAAATTCGCCGCCTGCATGCAGGTTACATCGCGAAACTTGTCCTCCAGTTCGCTGACGCCCACCTCAGTCGCCGACACCTCGGCCTTTTGCTTGTCGGCGGAAATTTTCTGAGCGGACAGGGTTCCAGTACCTAAAACGCCAGTGGCAAGAATTCCCGTGGCAAACACCCGTAAAAGAAAAAGCGTCTTGGCCCCACTTACTTTCGGTCGCTTTACTTGTGTCAATCGGTTCATCTCGGATCCTTTTGGCAGTGAACACTTCAGTGTGTCTACTTTAACACGCCAGCCACCACACAAGTTTCGGTTTGCCTCTCTCTCTCAATCGTCCTACGCTCGCTTTCCCCACTGACGAACTCGCGGCAAATTGCGATACAGAACCCATGTATACACACGCCGCGGTAAAAGACGTCTCAACCAGGCAAATGCGATCGCATCAAGGCTGCCGTAAACTCTTAACGGCGGTGCTTTGGATCTCGCTACACGAGCCACTTTGGCAGCCACCGAATCGGATGTCGCCAGTGCCCGGCCCATCGATTTGGCAATGAACTTTTCCATGTGCTGATAGTGTTCATGATAAGGATGTTCAGCATCGGCCGTCGCTCGTGCGCTCATCGCGGTGTACGGGACTTTCTCGAACGCATCGGATCGCATGAACCCAGGCTGGATCAAAGTAACGTTCACGTTCCAAGGTTTCAGCTCGTAGAACAACGCTTCGCTGGCACCCTCGAGTGCAAACTTTGATGCTGAGTAAACCGACATTGTCGGCATGGCCATCATCCCGCCGACCGACGAGATATTGATGATCTTGCCACGCCGTTTCTTTCGCATACCAGGCAACACACATCGGGCCAGTTCAATCGGCGAACGAAAATTGATGTTCATCTGATGCAAACGTTCTGATTCGGTCACCTGCTCGACGCACGAACGGTACGCAACACCGGCGTTGTTGATCAAGATATCGACTCCGCCTAGTTTCTCATTGATCTCGCGAACCAGCGTGCAACGCTGATTGGCGTCGGTCACATCCAAGGGTCGAATCCAGACGCCATCTCGCGCGGCCATTCCTGCTCGTTCGAGCCGACTCAGCGAACTGGCTCGAGCAGTCAGCACCAAGTGGTATCCCTGCCGTTGCTGATCCAGCAATAGGCGCCGCGCAATCGCAAGCCCCAGACCAACCGAAGCGCCCGTGATCAGAACGACTTGTTTCAACGCGGGCCACTAAATGGTAGAGAGAAGACGGTGGAGACGATTTCGCAAACAAAAACGCGGTAGCGAATGGCGATTGACCAGCCATCGATCCGGTGCACTTCGCGTACCGTTGCTTGCCCAAGCCACCGCCAGATCCATCGCCAACTCCATCAGTGGTTGGTGCCTGATGAATCGTCAGCCCCTAAATTGCCGAACAATTTGGCACTTCCGCCCCCCACGAAACAGACTGCATTGCCGAAACGAATCTGGCGAATCACATCGCGACTGCCCCGTAACCTGCCCTCAATCAATGCAGCGACGTGCCTTTGGTTTGTGCATCGAATTTCGATCGGAACACCAGTTGTCGCCGTTGGCTATTCGATTTTGGCTTGATTCACTACGATGCACGGTCCCGCAAAACCGCATCCTACGTGCCAATTCAAAGCACCCCGCTCGCATGAAACATATTCGCAACTTCTGTATCATCGCCCACATCGATCATGGCAAATCGACTTTGGCCGACCGCCTGATTCAGTCGTGTGGTGGCGTCACACAACGCGAATTCCACGACCAGATGCTCGATTCGATGGACATCGAACGCGAACGCGGCATCACGATCAAAAGCAATACGGTAACACTGACTTACACTGCCAAAGACGGCGTCGAATACCAACTGAACTTGATCGACACTCCCGGCCACGTCGACTTTTCGCATGAAGTGCGGCGATCGCTGATGGCGTGCGAAGGCGCGTTGATGGTGGTCGATGCATCGCAGGGCGTGGAAGCTCAAACGGTCGCGAACCTTTTCTTGGCCATGGAATACGATCTAGAACTGTTGCCGGTCATCAACAAGATTGACTTGCCGGCGGCCGACGTGGACCGTGTTCGCGAAGAAATCGACGCCGACTTAGGTTTGGATCCATTCCAAGCAATCCCTGTTTCCGCCAAGACCGGCGAGGGCATTGAGGATGTGTTGGAAGGAATCGTCAAGCACTTGCCGCCGCCCGAAGGAGATCCCGCCGCGCCGCTAAAGGCACTGGTGTTTGATGCGTTCTTTGACAAGTACCGCGGTGTGATCTTGCAAGTCCGCGTGATGGAAGGAACGATGAAACCGCGCGACACGATCCACTTCATGCACGCCGGCCGCGATTACAAAATCGACGAACTCGGCTACAACCAGTTCAAACTGATCCCCAAAGAAAAACTCTGCGCCGGCGAAGTGGGCTACATCGTTGCGGGCGTCAAAAGCGTTCAAGATATCGAAATCGGCGACACGCTGACACTGCTGGACCGCCAAGCCGACGAACCGATCCCAGGCTACCAACCGGCCAAGCAAGTGGTGTTTTCGTCGGTCTACCCCATGAGCACCGACGAGTACCAGGACCTGACCAAGGCGCTGGAAAAGCTATCGATCAACGATGCGGCACTGACCTACGAAAAAGACAGCTCCGCTGCACTGGGGTTTGGTTTCCGCTGTGGCTTTTTGGGCCTATTGCACTTGGACGTCATCCAAGAGCGGCTACAACGCGAATTTGATCTTGGCTTGGTGATTTCGGCACCGTCGGTCAAATACAAATTGGATCTGCACGATGGCACCACGATCGAAGTCGATAATCCAAGCTACTGGCCGGACCCGACTAACATCGCATCGTCCAGCGAACCGTACATCAAAGCCCAGATCCTGACGCCCGAAGAATTCGTCGGACCGGTCATGGAACTCTGCCGCGAGCACCGCAGCGAAAGCCAAACGATGAACTATCTGTCCGCCGGACGGGTGGAAGTGGTCAGCGAGATGCCGCTGGGCGAAGTGCTGTTTGATTTTTACGGCAAGCTGAAGATGATCACGCGTGGTTACGGATCGTTTGATTACGAACCGATCGAGTACCGCAAAACGGACGTGGTGAAGGTCGACATCTTGGTCAACAAAGAACCCGTCGATGCACTGTCGTACTTGGTCCACCGCGACAAGGCCCGCGCAAGAGCACTTCACTACTGCGAACAACTGGCCGAAGCGATCCCACGGCACCAATTCAAGATCCCGATCCAAGGTGCAATCGGTGGAACGATCATCGCGCGAGCCACGATCGCGCCGTTCCGCAAAGACGTGACGGCCAAGCTTTACGGCGGTGACGTGACGCGAAAGAAAAAGTTGCTTGAAAAGCAGAAGAAGGGCAAAGCCAAGATGAAACAATTTGGCAGTGTCAATATTCCGCAAAAAGCGTTCGTGTCCGTGCTGAGAGCCGACAAGGATTAGGCCGCGTCAACGACAGCAGCGAGACGCAAACCGCATCACGCCGGCAGCTTCACGTACACCGTGGCCCGTCAGATCGCGGCCAGTGAACAATGGGCAGCGGCCAGTCGGCAGCGGCCAGTCGGCAATGGAAGCGGCCAGTCGGCAGTGGCAGTGGACGAAATCCCCGGCCGATGGCGTTCCACGACTCCAGTCCTACGGTCTTACCTACCAGCGACACTCGACTCTACTCGAACGTCTATTCGTCGACGTTTCGCATGAAGTCGGCGACGTTTGTGAAGAACGCTATTAGGTGCTGCTGTGCCAGCGGATCGAGTGGCACGTCCTCCATCGCCTCGTTCATCAATTTCAACCAACGATCTCGCTCGGCCTGCCCGATTTTGAAAGGGGCGTGCCGCATCCTTAACCTGGGATGGCCGCGTTTTTGGAGGTAGCGATCGGATCCGCCGAACCGAAAAATCAAGAACTCGCGCAAACGCTCTTCGCTGCCGGCCCAATCGTCTTGCGGATACATCGCCCCGATCAGGTCATCGGTTTTGACCTTTTGATAGAACGCAGCCACCATCTTGGTGAAGCCTTCTTCGCCGATCAACTGTCCGATTTCGTGTTCATCCATATTGGACATTTCTGAGCTATTTCAATTCGTTTGCGAGTGATTCGGTCCGCCGCGTCAAATCCAGAATCTGTTCTCGAATCGCTGCATAAGCCGCCTCGCGGTCCGATTCGGTCAATCCAGTGCTAGTAGCCAACTCGTGCAATCGATGTTCGAGGTCGGCTTCCTGCTGCTCCAAATGCTGGCAGTCTTCCAAACATTCGTGATCCGATTGGGATGCGCGGTCCTTTTCGATCCCGATCGCCGATTTCAACTTGGCCAGTGCCGCATCGTATTTGCCATCGTCGAACTTGTCTTTCTCATTCCGAAGCAAATCAAAAACACTGGCACTTAGATCGCGAACTTGGGCGACGACTTGCCGAGACGATTCCTTTTCCTCGGCCGTCCCGAACAAAAAGTTGTAGCCCACCAGCAAGATGGCCAGCAGTATGACGAATTTAAAGAGTGTCTTGATCATTTTGATTTCAATCCTAACTGGAGCACGCACGCGATCGCCGCTGCTTTGCAATGATCGCCGATGTGACCAGAAGTTCAATAGGCGGGCTCCCATCACAGTGCGTATTGCCAATCCCGTGCTGACATCCGACGATAGCATCATGAATCTGGATGACAGCCACCACGAAATCGTTTTTCGATCGCACCACCGCGGTGCCTGCATGGAATTGCGTTTGGTATTGGAATCGGCCGAGATCACCAACCAAGTGTCGCATCAAGCCGGCGAGTGGTTCTTGATCGTTGCCGAATCCGATGCGACCGCCGCCTTTGCCGAACTTGCCGCGTACCGCAAAGACAATCCGCTGAAGCAACCCATACGCACCGAACGGGTGCGAGTCTACGGAGGTGCGATCGCGGGTGCGTTTATCTACGCTGCGTTGCTGATCGCCTTTGGCCGCGTCACGTTGCCGGAATCATCACAGGAAACGTGGAATGCGATCGGGCGAATGAACTCGGGGCAAGTCATGGACGGCCAAGTGTGGCGCATCGTCACTGCGTTGACACTGCACGCCGACGCGGAGCACTTGATGTCCAACGTCGCGTTTGGATCGGTGTTTGGATTGATGGCGGGCCGCATTTTAGGCGGCGGCGTCGGCTGGCTGACAATCTTGCTGGCCGGAGCGATCGGCAATGGCTTGAACGCTTTGATGCGTGAACCAGATCATTCATCGATCGGGGCATCAACGGCGGTGTTCGCTGCCATCGGCGTCATGGTCGCCCATGCACTGCATCCTCGGTTTGCCACGGCGGACCGATTGCTAAAACGATGGAGTCCGCTGATCGGAGGCGTGCTGCTGCTGGCCATGATTGGAGTCGGTGGCGAACGCACGGACGTGGGCGCGCACGTAACCGGATTTGTCGGCGGCGTCATGCTGGGATGGCTGGCCGCTCGATTGCCGCATCATTGGCTAACAAACAATCGCGTCCAAGTTCTTGCAGGCGTCGCCGCGATTGCGATTGTTGCAGTCGCGTGGGCAATCGCCATCGGCACCGTTTAGTTGGCCGACGTCCTTGCGAAGGTGAATGTCGCAAGTTTCGAGCGTCGCAAGTTTCGATCAACCAAGTGCGAGATCGCTGCCGGAACAATCACTGTCGAAACTCCGGCCGCTGGAAGTTGTCCCGCCTACAGTTTGGCGGGACAACGTTTGGCCAGAACGCTGTCAAAACGATGACAGAAGTATGCCGACTGGTCGCCGACGATTCTCACGCTAGCTTCGACTTGGCGACTAGGCTGCCACCAATTCGCGGTTCAAAGCAGCGTACTTGATCCAGTCGTTCATCTCTTCCAAGTCGGGCATTTTTCCGCCACGGAGAATTCGCTTTCCTTCGCTGCTTTTTGCAATCGGCAGGATCACGCCAAGCAGTTCGTCCGCGTCGTACGCAGCGACTTCCTCGGGCGTCGTTACCTCGGCTGCCACCAACAACTGTGCATCATGGCCGCGAAGCATGGGAATGCGACACACCAAAGTCGACTGTTGCTGCCAAGTCAAAACCGTGCTAGCGTCAATTCGTCGATGATCCAGATCGCTGGCGATTGTTTCCGGATCGGCCGAAAGCAAATCATCGACCGTGTGAATCCCAACGGCTTCCAACCGAGCAGCCATGCGAGCTCCAATCGACGGTGCATCGACGACCGGGCTGCTGCGATCCAAGTAGAACCGCAGCTCTTGATCGCTGTCACGTTCGACACGCGATTCGTGTTCGCGACGTTCACGCGGCTCACGATCTTCGCGAGGCTCACGATCGCTGCGATCGTACTGACGTGGCTCACGCTGCGAACGAGTGTATTCACGTGGTTCGCGTTCGGTTCGTGTGTATTCGCGTGGCTGACGATCCGTCGATTCACGCTGCATGCGGACGACGTCACGCTCGCTGCGATTTCGGTTGCGAACTCGACGACCGGTTCGGCCCGAGGATCGGTTGGCACGGCCTGAACCTGAACCACTACCGTTGCTAGCCCCGGAACCGCTTCCTAAACCGCTTCCCGAACCACTACCAACGCCACTGCCAGATCGATTGCTGCGGCCCCGGCCTGAGCCGTTGCCTGATCCGTTGCCTGATCCGTTTCCGGTGCCATTATCATTGCCATATCCAACGCCACTGCCGTTTCGACCAGTGCCATTTGCATAGCCATTGGTTCCGGCCCCTAGCACGCGGCCGCCATCATCACTGGCATTAATCCCGTATCGATTTCGTCCGGCGACGTACGCTCGATCGTAGTCATCGCGCGAATTCTGATTTTGGTCAACGCTGCGTCCCAGAGTGACGCGCCCTTCATCGCGATCATGTCCCAGGGTGCGGACGGATCGACGGCGGTTTACTCGGCGGCGACGACGCCCGTCGGCCGATCGACCATTTTCGCCGACGACTTCGTACTCGTAGCGATCACTGTCAAACTGAAAATTGGCATCCACATCGCGAACAACGCGTCCGTCAACCGTACGAATCTTGTTGGACCGCGGGCTTCCAAAGCCAACGTGACCATCGTCCGAAGCGTTCGCTGCGGCAATCCAGCTAGTGATTCGCGACAATTCTTGACTGCTGCCGCTTAATAGGATTCGCTGTCCCATTCCCGTTGCCAGGAACGATTCGACACGCTGCAGCAGATCAACCGGATGGATCGCTGCCAGTTGTGCTGGGTCACTGATTCCGCATCCGACCAACACGCGAGAATCGAATCCGCGAAGCTGGGGAACGCGGCAGACCAAACGACATTCCGATTGCCATTGCCGAATCGTGCTGGCGTCGACATTGGCCAACCCCAACGAATCAGCCAATCGATTGGGATCTTGGCTCATCAAGTGATTGATGTGCGTGACGTCCAAGCCACGTAGACGAGCCGCTGCGACTGCATCGACCGACGGAGCTTGATCAATGGGGCTGTCGACGGACAGAAAAAACGGTGTCTTTACTTTACGAATCGGTGCGATCTGATTGCCCGCAGCCATTTGTCCGGCAACGACTTGGCCGGCAGCAACTTGTCCGGCAGCCGATGAATAAAACGCTGGATGCGCTGCGGCACCATAGCCCGCATCGGCGATCGGATAGCCTGCATACTGACGATTTAGATCGTGCAATGGAGCGGAAACGACCGCGCCACTGGCCACGTGTTCGCTGCCAGCCGTCGTGTACGAATCGGCAAAGTAATAGCCGTCGCGAAACGCAATGCCGTCGGTCGCAAATTCGGTCGGTGGCAACTGGTGATTTCGGAACTCACGCGGATTGTCGTACACGCCGTACGCTTCACGCCACGCGGTATCAAAATCACGATTGATGTCGACAGGCGTTGAATGGGCTACCGGTCGAAACGATCGTCGGTCAGCTGCTTGCGGCGCATTGCTCGCTGAATAGCTCGGGAAACCGCTGCGAGTGTAGTCCATCGCTCCGTACGCCGGTGGCGTGTAGGAAGCGGTGTTTGGATTGACGGTGCCATCTGGCCGTGCATGATTCCCCGCGACACCATGGCCGACGGAGCGATAATCGGCAGCCGTTTTGTTGCCGTACGTGTGGGCGTGTGGCCCCACGTACTTTTCGCTTTGGTACTGTGGTCGCCAAAGAGGACGATGTGGATGAACGGTTCGCTCGGCATGCAGATTGAATGCGCGGCCGCCGACTTGTTGAACTTGTCGTGACAATTCGTGACTGCTGGTCAGCAAAACGACTTGTCGGCCCGACCGAGCGTAATCGTGCAGTGCCGCGGCAATCGGATGACTTGCTTGTCCGTTGAAACTGTAGTCGCGGTAAACAGCAAGATGCGGATCAAATCCAGCCTCGTAGGTCACCGCGTGAGGCTGAACGAACTGTAGCAATTCACGTTGTGTTTCAAACACAAGCGGGATACTGCGTCCGGTGCGAGCCAGCAGATCGCCAGCGGCCATTCGGACGGCCATGGATGCCAACGCACGATCCGCGGCGGAAACTTGACTTTCGTCGACACCATTAATGCGAACGGATCCGGATGCATCTTGACCGGTGGCCACTAGATGGGCGTTGGGATGGTGACCAACATAGTGCCCATCCACCGCCCGCGTTGGACGAAACGATGCTGCCGACCAATCGACTCGGCTCAATCGGCCCGCCGACAAACGAACCAGCCAACGACTGGCTGCTTCGGAAAGTGGCGATTGACTGTGTGTGTGTCGAACTGCACCAAGCTGACGCATCAAATCAGTCCGTCGCAATCGCAACCACTGGACGCGCGACTGGGAAGCCAACTGATCGTCGATTCGACGTAGTTCGGCGACAATGGCATCGCGATCGATCCAGTTGTGCTCGGATGTGGCCGACGAACGACTGGCATCGTGTGTTTCGTACCATTGATTCAGAACGGGCAGTTCACGCATCTCACGGCGGATCTGAGCGGCTTCGGAAAGACAACGCCCCAGGTCAGCTTCGATGCTGCGTAATTCGGCGATGCGATCGTTGCGTTCACGTTCGCTGCGTGCGCGATTCCACTGCGACCAATCAAACGATTCACGACGCGGCGAATCGACGGGTACGCCCGGTACGCTGCGGCCGCGCGAATCTCGAAGCGGATCGCTTCGGAGCAGGCTCTCGCGGTGGTCGACCAATTGTGCGATCGCGGTCGTCAACCAGCGTTCGCTGCGCGTCAACTCTTCGACTTCATCCAACCGAGAGTTCGTCACGTAGTTACGTTGGACGTCGCCAGCGTAACGAGCTGTGCGGGACTGAACGGCGTCCAGGTCGGCACGAATGGCGGCCAAAGTTTCGGCCAAAGTTGAATTTGCCAGCGGCGTTTCGGGATGTGTCGACGCAGAACGTGTCGTGCGATAATCGCTGTTGGCACGGTACCAATTCGACGCCAAGTTGTCGCCTTTGACGTAACGGTCCAGCAACCAATCGATCTGACGCGTTGCCGAATCGATTCGCAATTCGATGTCTTCCAGTGGAACACCGACTCGCGACGTGTCTCCGTAAACTTGCTCCCAACTGCCGACGCGGTCATAGCGATCCACGGAGCGAACAAATTCGTCCATGTAGCTGTGCCGAATCGAATCGCCCGCACCTTGCCGCGTGGACAAGTGTTGGCGTGCACCGACGATCGCGTCACGAAGCCCTCGAACTTCGATCAACGTGCGGCGCCAGTGGATCATCTGCGCGTCCAGATCTTCCAAGCGACTGCGAAGGTCGTCGTCGATCGTCGCGGCGTGTGTTTCGTAGTTGTAGCTGGAATAGGCCGTGGAGTAGGACGCAGCATGGCGTGCGACGTCGTGATCCAAATCAGCGATCCAACGCTGCAGTTCGCTGCGACGCGCACGCAGGTTGCGCGTTTGGTTGTAAATCGATTCCAATCGTGATTCGTGAGCCCGATGATCGCGGGTACCGTAGCTAGCCACGACAGGACGTGCGTAAGGACGACGGGCTCCCGACGCCAATCTTGCGTTAAGCTCATTGCGGCGGCTGACCAAGTTTTCGTAGTCAAACGTCGTGTGCTGCAAACGTGCCAATTCCGCTTCGACGTCCGCCAGTTCGCTTCGCAAGTGACGGCGTTGATCGTTTTCACGGACATCCGCGTGGGTTCCATGCAGCTGGTCGCCAGCGTAGACACCACGATCGTGGTATGCGGCATCGGTAGCGATCGGCAACGATTGATAAGTCCGCGGATCATCCAACCCGCTTCGCACACAAGCCGAAACAACTCGGGCGACACTGGTCACGGCGGAATCCGTGATCACGCCGTCGACGATGGATTCGGGAAGCGACAACGACGCTGCGCTGTGCATCGCATCGTTGCTGCGGCCGACATTGGCGATCCACGAATGACGCAGGGCACCGTAGCTGTGCACCGATTCGCCGCGAGATTCAAAGTCGATGGTCCGGCGTCCGGTATTGGTACCGTCAAGTTCGCGGCGGCAGTGAACTTTGCCATACTGATCCGCCCAAACAACGCGGCCAGCCGAGGAGCTCATCATTCCCAGCGGATACTCGCGTGAGATCAGCGAGTCGCGGATAAATCGTGAGATAGCGGTTTTGCCAGAACCTTCGGGACCGCAGATCACATTCAAGTGTTCTGCGAAAGGTCCTAGTTCGACACGATTGAGAGGTCCGTGTGCATCAATGTCAATCCGGTCCAACAACATGGTCTGGCTCCTCCATAAGCCACGTGAATCAATGTTGCGATCAGTCATCAGGTTTCGGCGATCCTGCCAAAATCTTTCGTCAACAACTGACCACCTTTTGCGGGTAGGTTGCGAACTTTAGTCGAGTTGCAGTTTCACGGAAAGAGCGAAACGTGATCAGACGTCCCTTGGTAGAGAATTTTGATCACTCCTTCGTCGACGCTATCACTTGCAATCTACGGTCGTTGAAAGTCACAGTCGCCAAATGACAGTCGCTGCCCCCCGGAAACCCGCGTTACGGCGGATCGCAGAGTGATCCGATGAAAGCAAATCCAACGTGATACGACAAAAACCCCGTCGTCTGGAACAGATCCGCCGACAACGAACTTGACGTCGCCGCGCCATCGTTCGTACTTTCGCGGCAATTCCGGTTCATCCCACCGTTCCACGCGTCACCCATTCTGCCGTGCACGCCATTCGCAACGCCCGCTGTTTTTTCCCTGCACTCGCTTTGCTAGCGTTGTGTGTTTGCGGCTGCGCGACTTGGACCGACCGCACGACCGGCATTTTGGAAGCGGCAACAACGGGCAAAACCGGACACGGCGAATCACCACTTTCGAAGCTGAAAGAAAACAGCAAAAACATTGTTCTGAACGTGGAATTCGTGCCCATCAAAGTCGACGAAACATCACTGGATGAAATTCAATCGATTTGGCAGTGGACCGATGAAACCGTCGTCGATCCAGGCTTGCGCCGCGAACTATCGCTCAATGGAATCCGCGCAGGGCGAGTCATTCGCCGCGATCGACTGATCCAGCGACTCGATCAAATGCGTTCGACCGACGGCGTGCTCGATCAGTTTTTGTCGCAAGCCGACATCGCCAGCGAAGTTTCTCATGGCGGCCAACGAATTCCGATGCGGGTTGGTCGACGTTACGAATTGCCGGTACGTCAACCGATCGAAGGCACCCACGTTTCGATGGTGCGTCTTGACGGGGAGCTTTTCGGACGCACCCTCCAAGATCCGCAATTTTTGTTCGCCGTCAAAGCCACGACCGGAAACACGACTCGCGAAATCAATCTGCAGCTGCGTCCGGAAATTCAACACGGTTCGATGCGTCAACGGTGGATCAGCAGCGATACCGCTTTGCGAATCAATACGCGGCGAGAAACCTGGTCACTCGAGTCACTGGACTTAAATCTGACGGGCGTCGAAGGCGACACGTTCTTTATCGGCGGCACGACACCTCGCGTCGGCCTGGGAAAACAAATGCTTAGCGGTCACCGCAGCGACAACAGCCAACATCAAGTCGTTATGCTGATCACGTTTGACCAAATCCCAACGGCCGCTGAACAGCTCTAGTTGCCAGTTGTCCGCTTGGCTTTTCCGGCAGGAACTTACCAGGGCGACTTCCAGCCGCCAGATCCGCAACTCTCTTATCACCCCAACATGCGAATACTCGTTACCGGCTGCGGTGGATTCTTAGGCTCCGAAATCACTCGACAATTGCTCGATCGTGGCGACGAAGTCATTGGCGTTTCACGCGGCGCTTACCCGCAACTGATCAACGCAGGCATGACCGCCCGGCGCGGTGATCTTTCGGACTCCGATTTTACATCGCAAGCGATCGCGGGGGTCGACGCCGTCGTCCACACCGCCGCCGTTGCCGGAGTCTGGGGGCCTTGGGAACATTTTTATCGCAACAATGTAGTGGCAACGCAAAACGTGGTCGCTGCCTGCCAGACAAACGGCATTGGCGATCTGATTTTCACCAGTAGTCCCAGCGTCACTTTCGGCGGCGACCACCAACGCGGCGTAGACGAATCGGAGCCCTATCCGGCCCAATGGTTGTGCCACTACCCCCACACAAAAGCCCTAGCCGAACAACATGTTCTATCCGCAGACGACCGCGGCCGGCTCAACACCTGCGCCCTGCGTCCTCATTTGATCTGGGGAAACGGCGACCCACACCTGATCCCACGCGTGCTGGATCGAGCCCGCCGCGGACGACTGCGGATTGTCGGCAACGGCCAAACTCGGGTCGACACGGTCCACGTGATCAATGCCGCCGCCGCACACTTGGATGCGATCGACGCATTGCAGAACCGGCCCGAAGCAGCCGGCGGACGCGCGTATTTCATCGCCCAAGACGAACCGGTCAACTGCTGGCATTGGATCGGACAACTTTGCGAAATCGGCGGCGTTGCTGCTCCGACCAAACGAGTCGGATTCCGCGCCGCGTACACCATCGGTGCTGCTTTGGAAGCAACGTATCGAGCGATCGGCAAGAAAGGCGAACCACCCATGACGCGATTCGTTGCCGCCCAACTGGCCCACGACCATTACTTTGACATCACGGCCGCCAAAGACCGATTGGGTTACCGAGTTCGCGTCACAATGGACGACGGTTTGCAGCGGTTGCGCAATTCTTGACGCTCGAATTTTGGCATCCAATCCATAATGCCTAGCGGACTCAGAATCTCCCTACGACTTCGCGATGGCATCCCACCACGCCCGGACGAGCCAGGCAACGGACACCGACAGCTTCAAAAAGTCCGTAAACAACGGTCAAACGAACTCAGGCCGTTGTCAGTTTTCGCGTGAATTGTTAGCTTTTGAGTCTCGAGAACGGTCGTCCTGACGGCTGCTTCCGGCGCACGCGCTGCGTCCCCACCCAAGTTTCAGCCCAACCCGCGTTAAACTCCGTGATTGCACCTCATCGCGCTTCGCAAATGCCCGACGATCAACGCATCGTCATCACCGGAATCGGCCTGACAGCCCCTAACGGAAACGATTGGGCAACGTACCGGGAATCCCTGCTGGCAAAAAAGAGTGGCGTGCAGCCTTACGAAATCCGTTACTTCGGTAAAACACTCGCCGGCGTCTGTGACTTCGAAGCGACTCGCTACCAGAAGAAAAAAGAGATTCGCCGCGGCACCCGCGCGGGCAGCGTCGGCGTTTATGCTGCCAACGAAGCCATCAAGCACAGCGGAATCGACTGGGAAAATACCGACCGCAGCCGAGTCGGGATCTATGTCGGCGTGACCGAGCATGGCAATGTCGAAACCGAAAACGAAATTTTCATCATCAAAGGCTTCGACTACGACACCAGCTGCTGGTCACACCACCACAACCCTCGCACGGTGGCCAACAACCCGGCCGGCGAAATCGCCTTGAACATGGGCATCACGGGGCCACACTACACCATCGGCGCCGCGTGTGCGGCTGGAAACGCCGGCATCATCCAGGGCGCCCAGATGCTACGGCTGCACGAATGTGACTTGGCCATCGCGGGCGGCACCAGCGAAAGCATCCACACGTTCGGGATTTTTGCCAGCTTCAATAGCCAAAACGCTCTGGCCACGCACGACGACCCCACCCAAGCATCGCGGCCGTTCGACAAAGAGCGAAACGGAATCGTGGTTGCCGAAGGCGGCTGCCTTTACACGCTCGAGCGACTCAGCGACGCCAAAGCACGCAGCGCGAACATCATCGGCGAACTGGTCGGCTACGCGATGAACACGGACGCAACCGATTTTGTCCTGCCCAACCCCGAACGCCAAGCTCAGTGTGTGAATGCGGCACTGCAACGTGCGGGACTTAATGCAGAAGACATCGACATTGTCAGCACGCACGCCACGGGCACCTCCAGCGGCGACACACAGGAGTGCAAAGCCCTTCGCGAAGTCTTTGGCAATTGTAAGACGGTTCGCATCAACAACACAAAAAGCTACATTGGCCATGCGATGGGAGCTGCCGGCGCGTTGGAATTGGCCGGCAACCTTTCGTCTTTCCAAGACGGTGTCGTGCATCCAACCATTAATGTGGACGACCTGGATCCGGATTGCGATTTACCAGGATTGGTTCTCAATGAACCTCAAGAAACCAAACAGGTCGATTACGTGCTAAACAATTCCTTTGGCATGCTCGGCATCAACTCGGTCGTCATCATCGGCCGCGTCTAAACACCACTCATCACCCCACCAACCCCTGCGATAGAAGATCGATGACACCTGCAGAAATTCGCGTAGAAATCCTGGATATCCTGGACGACATTTCACCAGACGAAGATCTGGATAACCTCAAGGACGATGTCGCGTTTCGCGAGCAGCTGGAACTCGACAGCATGGATTTTCTGGACATCGTGATGGAACTTCGCAAGCGTCACCGCGTGCAGATTCCTGAGGAAGATTACGGCCACCTGGCTTCGATGGCATCGACGGTCAGCTATCTCGAACCCAAAATGGTCGACATTGTGAAGTCGTAGTTTCGACTTCCGATCCACTCCTACGGGAGAGCCATTCGCGTACCCTCTCTCGCCTGCCTTTACCGTTCGCCGTCACTGATCACTCCGATGTCCAAATACGACACGATCATTATCGGCGCGGGAATGAGCGGGCTCGCCGCCGGAATTCGCTTGGCACACTTTGACCAGCGTGTCTGCATCCTCGAAAAACACTACACCATCGGCGGACTCAATTCGTTCTACCGAATGGGTGGACGTGACTACGACGTCGGATTGCACGCGATGACCAACTACGCGGTCAAAGGCAGCGACAAACGAGGCCCGTTGGCCAAACTGATCCGCCAACTTCGCTTTCGCTGGGAAGATTTCAAACTGGCCGAACAGGTCGGCTCGTCGATCCGTTTTCCCGATGTTTCGCTGGACTTCAACAACGACATCGCGATGTTGGAAGCCGAAATCGCAAGAGATTTCCCCAGTCAGATCGACGGTTTCCAATCGTTGTGCGGTGCCCTGCTGGACTACAGCGACATGGACGGCGGCGCCCCCGACTTCATGCGGTCGGCTCGCGAAGTCATGGCCCGGCACATCTCTGAACCTTTGTTGATCGAAATGCTGCTCTGCCCCCTGATGTGGTATGGCAACGCTCGTGAAAACGACATGGACTACGGGCAATTCTGCATCATGTTCCGTGCCTGCTACCTGGAAGGCTTCGGGCGGCCCTACAAAGGCGTGCGGATGATCCTGAAAAATCTAGTGCGAAAATTCCGCGGACTCGGTGGCGAACTCAAACTCCGTAGCGGCGTCTCGCGAATCGAAGTCGACAACGGAAAAGCCGTCGGCGTGGTCTTGGACGACGGCACCGAACTGCAAGCCGACCGAATTTTGTCATCCGCCGGCAGTGTCGAAACGATGCGAATGTGCGACGACGTCACCGAAGTCGATGTGGCGAAAGCGGGCCAACTATCGTTCATCGAATCGATCTCCATCTTGGATCGAATGCCGCAAGACTTTGGATTCGACCGCACGATTGTTTTCTACAACGACAGCGAAAACTTTCACTGGGAACGTCCCGACACCCAGCTTTGCGATTCGCGAACCGGCGTGATCTGTTCGCCCAACAACTACCTGTACGATGCCGACGAAGGCGAATTGCCCGATGGCGTGATCCGCATCACGACCTTGGCAAACCATGATCGCTGGTGCGAATTGCCCGACGAAAAATACGCCGCCCAAAAGATGCAGCAGTACGACGAAGCCGTCGAATCATCGGTACGCTTCATGCCCGATTTTCGACGTTACGTCGTCGACACCGATGTATTCACGCCAAAAACCATTCGTCGTTTTACTTGGCATGACAACGGAGCCGTCTACGGAGCTCCAGACAAACAACTCGACGGCACCACGCACCTGCCCAATGTCTTTCTCTGTGGCACCGACCAAGGTTTTGTCGGCATCGTAGGCGCGATCGTCAGTGGCATCAGCATGGCCAACCGCCACTGCCTACAGGCATAAAACGCTCGCCCAAACCATTTCAGCCGCTGGCGCTAGCCACGGGCCCGGCACAAACACACCCCGGCGCTACCGGCAACAACCTCGGCCCCCCATCAATCGTAAGATGACGGCACCTCCCCAAGCCGCGCCCCCTCAGCGCCAAAGTTCCGAATCCCGGCATCTCCCCAAAAAGTTTGCAATTTCCTTGCGTAAATTCGGCTAGCACGAACGTCTAGTTGTTTGAAGGCAAGTGATTCTTCGCGACAAACTCAAAATGAAAAGCAACCGTTGAATTGGCTTGAAGAGCTTTATCGACTTCATCGCGAAAGCCTCTTTCGGCTGGCATGGCTGATTTTACGCGACCAAGGACTGGCCGAAGACGCCCTGCAGGCTGCCTTTCTGAAACTCAGTCGCATCGCTCTACCGCCGAACAACTCTCTCAGCTACGCAAGGCAAACGGTGCGGCATTGTGCGATCGATCTGCGCCGCACGCGAAACGTTCAACGAACCGAGCCACTTCAGCACGATCCCGAGCAACCCCGCCTCCCCAATGACAACCTTGACATCGAAGCACTACTGCTTGCTTTGACCGACCCTCAACGCGAAGTCGTCGAATTTCGGCTGCGTCTTGGAATGTCATTCAAGGAAATCGCTTCGCTGCTGAACGAACCGCTCTCGACGGTCAGTTCACGGTACCAACGAGCAATCGATTCAATCAAACAGAATCTAGCGGCAGTCGGCGCAACCACCATAGACGAGGCCCGTGATGGATGACCTAGAAAAAAAGATCGCCACTCTGCCGTTTCCTGAGATCAGCAAGAGTGCTTGTCAGCGAATCGAAACCCTACTGCCCGTCGACTCCTCGAATTCACTCACGCCAGGAAGTCGGATGTTCAAGAGAATCACGCGTCCTTTAATCGCCGTTGCCGGGCTGCTTTTGATCGGATTCGCAGCGGACTTCTTAATTTCTTCGGCAACGCAAACCGACCGGCTGTTTGCAGATGTGCAAAAAGCCATGAAGAAAGTCCACACAATGGAGTACACGTTCAAGTCCGTGTGGCACAAGGGGCTCGATTCGATTCCCGTTCGACAACCAGACTACAGCTACCGACAAGTCACTGATATTCCACAGCACGCTCAAACGGTAACGAGATCGCTTCGCGCAATACTTGCTGCAGAAAAATCCCCGAAGACCCGTCGTGAGCTACAAAACCAGATCGAAATCACTAAGCACCACAGCGACAAAGCCAACGGGCGTCTGCAGTGGGCATTCCTGGGGCGATTAAGCAAGGGGCGCAAACGCTATGAGCAGTTCTTTCCCTTCGATCAAGTATCACTCGACACTTTCAACTCGTCCGATGAAATCAAACGCATGACAACTGTCCCGCCCGACGCCACCAAGCCACTGGGGGAATCAACCATCGATCAACACAGAGCGATTGGATTTCGACTGATAGAGTCCATGAATGACGGCATCGTCTATCGCGACTATTGGGTAGACGCCCAGACGCTGCTACCCATTCGTATCGAACATAGCTGGCGAAAGTCGGAGACAACCGAACCGACGGAAATAAGCGTGTACAACAATTTCGTCTTCAACGTTCCAATCAAAGAGACTTTGTTTGACAAGTCTTCACTCGGCCGCGGCGATACGAGTTCTTTGCCCTCACTTGATTGACCACACGCCGATCACGGCGTGCCAAGTCAGTGGCAAGCCGCCATCCGCCTAGCCAGCTTCCAGCACATCGCCGCCAGCTTATCACACCAGCACTTTACACCAGCACAGACCAGCGCACATCCGTTTCTGGGAATGGGCGGTCCGGATTGACGTCGATTGCTCCGCAGTCCAACGCAAGCCACGCATTGAATCGGCTGTACCAACACGACAATCGACGGGCATCTTGCAACCGTAGTTTGCCCAGTGAAAAGCCGTGCCCTCTGTGATATCGTTGATCAAATCGATACTCTTTCGGTTGTCGCCTTTTGATTACTGACCGTGTTTTTTGAGCCTCCGCCATGCAACTTTCTGAATTGACTGCCGTTTCCCCCATCGACGGACGCTATGCATCAAAAACAGAATTCCTGCGCGAGATCTTCAGCGAATACGGACTGATCCAACGTCGCGTCGAAGTCGAAGTGCGATGGTTGGAAACCCTGGCGGCGCACCCCGGCATTCCCGAAGTAAATCCGCTCAGCACCGCGGCAATTGAGTGCCTGAACCAGCTGGTCGACGACTTTACGGTGGATCATGCCGTCAGAGTCAAAGAGATCGAGCGGACGACCAATCACGACGTCAAAGCAGTCGAGTATCTGATCAAAGAACACGCTGCGGGTAACGACGAACTGGAAGCCGCCAAGGAGTTTGTTCATTTCGCTTGCACATCCGAAGACATCAACAACCTCTCACACGCGATGATGCTCCGCGATGGCCGCGCGGTTCTGGCCGAACAGATGGACATCGTCGTTGCGGCCATTGACGACTTGGCCAAACGACATGCCGATGTTCCCATGCTTGCGCGAACGCACGGCCAAACGGCTTCCCCGACCACGGTTGGCAAAGAAATGGCCAACGTCGTCGCCCGCCTTCGTCGCGAACTGAAATACGTGCGAAACGTCGATTTGCTCGGCAAAATCAACGGCGCGGTTGGCAATTACAACGCCCATCTTTCCGCCTATCCCGACGTCGACTGGCCGGCCAATGCCAAAGACTTTGTCGAAACCCTGCGTTTGACCTGGAATCCCCGCACCACCCAGATCGAACCACACGACTACATCGCCGAACTGTTCGACGCGATCAAACGATTCAACGTTGTCCTAATCGACTTCGATCGTGATCTCTGGGGTTACATTTCGCTGGGCTATTTCAAACAGAAAACCATCGCGGGCGAAGTCGGATCGTCGACGATGCCCCACAAAGTCAATCCAATCGACTTCGAAAACTCCGAAGGTAATCTCGGCTTGGCCAACGCAGTCTTTGGTCACATGGCCGAAAAGCTACCGATCTCGCGTTGGCAACGCGACCTGACCGACTCCACGGTTCTTCGCAACATGGGCGTCGGTTTCGCCTACAGCGCGATCGCGTACGCATCGGTACTCAAAGGCATCAGCAAACTGGAGATCAACGAAACGCGCTTGTCCGAAGATTTGGACAATAGCTGGGAAGTACTCGCCGAGCCGATTCAAACAATCATGCGTCGCTACGGAGTCGATGAACCTTACGAAAAACTAAAAGCCCTGACACGCGGCCAAAAAATCACGGCAGAAGTGTTAGCCGAGTTCGTCGAAACACTTGATATCCCCGAACACGCCAAACAAACGATGCGAGATCTAACGCCAGCCAACTACATCGGCAACGCGATCCATCAAGCCAGTTCATAAGAAAAGCCCACCACCATTCAGCGGCTGGCGCTAGCCAAAGGCACACATCCATTACCGGACCCCGTCAGCCGCTAGCGCTAGCCACGGGCACTCACCCCCACACCCGCCACTAACCTACTGGCACCCGCCACCACAACACCGCGGCGCCCCACACGCTTCACCGCCCGAAGCCATCGGCAAAGTCCCGCCGAATTTCATCGCAGGGCTAGCAGTTGCGCTCATCAATCGCGTCAATTTCTTGCCGCCGCAATCGGGGCACTCAGCTTGCTCGTCACGTGAACGGACAAGAACTTCGACCGTCGAGTCACATTTTTTGCACTCATACTCGTAAAGCGGCATCGCGTAAAATCACCCAAGTGGAAAAGAAACAATCTCGGTCCGTATTATGGCACGAATACCTCGCAAGGGAATACGATCATGGAAATCCGACCGCTCAGCCGCGATGAAGTCCGTCAAATCGACAACGTCGCTATCGAACAATATGGCATCACCGGGTTGATGTTGATGGAAAACGCCGGCTCCGGCGCAGCAAGACTGGTCAACGAAATCGCCCCTGCGGGGAAAGTTGCCATTTTGTGTGGCAAAGGCAACAATGCAGGGGACGGCTATGTCATCGCAAGACACATGGAGCTACTCGATCGCGAGGTCAAACTGATCTCGATCGTCGATACTGAGTCACTGACCGGCGACGCTAAGGCAAACTTTCAGATCGCCGATCGCAGCAAGCTACCAATCATCGCTGCGGCCGACCGAGTTCGCTTGGCACAAGAACTAACCAGCGCCGACATCATCGTCGATTGCCTGCTGGGCACCGGAGCGACCGGCTCGCTGAGAGGATTGTTTGCTGATGCCGTCGCGATCGCCAATCAAACCGACGCGATCCGCATTGCCATCGACGTCCCCACCGGAATCGACTGCGACACTGGCCAAATCATGGGCGAAGCATTCTGCGCCCACGAAACCATCACCTTTGTGGCCCATAAACTTGCGATGCAGATTCCCGAATGCCACCAAACGTTCGGCCGCATTCATGTCGTGGGAATCGGTGCTTCAAAAACAATCCTGCAGCGGTTTGCCTAGTCGGTTCGCCGCCGAACTAATTGCCGATCGAAAACTCCGAAGTATTCCGATCTGCGTCCGTCGCAGTCGCGACCACGACGCTTTCTCCCAGACGCGCTACACCATTGAAAATGGTGGTGGACGCTTCTCCCGCCGTGAAATCACTCTCCAGGAACACGGCCCGTTTCACATAGCGTTTTTCGCTGCCATCATCAAAGTAAACTTCAACCCAGATCGGATAAGCCACGGCAGTTGGGTCCGCGTCGACACAATAGGAAACCTCCAAATCACCGTTTCCCAGCCCCATCACTTCCGTAATTTCAGGTGAATTTTGCAGCTCATTGGCTCCCGTGTCACCGTCGCCCACGTCGTTTGCGTTGACCCCCGCAGCTCCCAGATCAATGTCCAATCCTCCATTACCGGCGACATTGGAGCGAAAGACCGAGTTGCGTTTCGATGCATCGCCACGGACTGCGATGCCTGGACCAATCTGCCCGCGAATCGTCGACGAAAGTACCCGGTTCAGCGTCGCATCGCCGGTGATCAACACTCCGTACACCTGCCTGGGAGTCAGCAAATCGCCCGCCTCATCGACGCCGATGCGGTTGTGGCTCAACAGATTTTGCCTCGCCGCTGCCCCCGAGATGACGACGCCCTGACGATTGCCGGTGATAAAGTTCCCCAGTCCATCCGCCGGACCACCAACATCATTGTACCTCCCTGTCAGATGTACCCCGTAATCACGGTTCCCTTGAATGACAAGATTGCCAAGACGGTTACGTGCGACACCGATCAAATTGGACTCGACCAAATTATCTGCTCCGTAAATTTTCAAACCGGACTCCTGACTATTGCAAACCCAATTGCCTTGGATCGTCGCGCCCACGCACTGGTCAGTTAGAAAGATCCCTGTGCCGCGATTGCCCGCAGCTTTGTCAGGCACACCGCTAAAACCAATGTCATTTCCGCGGATCGCAACACCGCCGGGCAGTCCACCCGTGACGCGAACCCCATCGCCTGCGTTGCCACAAATTTCATTTCCAAAGACGGCACGATAGCCTTGCCCCTCAGGAACTAGGGACTGCCCAACCTCCGCGACCGTGGATGTCACCGCGGAGAAAGCCTCGTCAATCAAGACACCGTCTCCTCCATTGCCCAAATCAAGCATGACGCCCAACTCAGGATCGTAGTGCGAACCGATCGAGTTTTCGAACACATACGTAAACCGACTTTCACTGCCAGTCACGTAGATTCCAGCGCCTTCATTCCCACCAATTTTACAGGCCTCGACTTCGACGCCGCTGGTATTTTGCAAATGAATTCCGTGCCCCGTATTGGGCATCTTGGTAAGCCCCAGCCCGTCCAACCCAATGATGTTGTCGCGAATGACAGTCTCTCGGGGCGCAAAGCGAAACCCGTCTTGAGCAACCCGAATCCCATCGCCGCCGTTGTTGCAAACTAGGTTGAAAACGCAGTTTGTTTGCCGGCAAATTCCGCGCAGATGAATTCCGGTTCCGGCGTTCCCCAAGTCCAAATTGTTTGCCGGATCCGTGCCGATCGTATTGCCGTAAACCGTCAACGTGCGACTAGCAAAATCGTAATCCAAATCGCAAGCGATTCCGTCTCCCGCATTCTGCCCGACCACACAACGTTCGATTCGATTCGATGTTCCCGCATGACGAACATGGATTCCGTGTTCACCGTTGCCGATCCCTGCATCAAAAGCTCCGTTCACACCTACGTAGCACCCGCGCACTTTCGCTGACGATCCATAACTGATCACAATGCCACTCCCCGAAAAACGATAGACAGCCAAATCATGGATTTCACCGCGAGAGAGAACCAGGCCATCCATTCCACCGAGCATCAAATCGACACCGTCGATTTCGACGACCGGCACACCCTGAAATCCCGGCTGCGTTGCTCCGTGAACCGAAATTTCGGACCGGAAGATCGGCGGGAGCGCTGACTGAGGACGAATTCGATACGGCGCAGAACCGGGAAGGTCGAATTCGATACGAACCTCTTCACCCAGATACAGCTGGTACTGAAAGTTGCCCTGCTCAATCGCAGCACGCAAAGTCACCTCGCTCTGCCCATTCGGCAGAAGCTGGCCAGTGCCTGCGACGCCATCATTCAAGTCATGGTCGCCCAAGTCGCCGGTTGAATTGACCGTAAAAACATGCTGAGCAACCGCGTCCTTGGATACACCAATCGTGAATCCAAGAAAGACCAGAAAGGTAATAGAAAGGGACTTCAAGATGCACCTCGGGATGAGAATGAATTGGCTTGCCCCAAATAAACCCCGCACCGCCACAAAATCCCCGCACCGCCACGCACTATCGTCAAGAATCGAAATGCCCGCGAATCCCCCAAGTTACCAGTCGCCGGACGCGATTGGCAATCCCCGCAGCACAACCAACGCCAGCTCATAGCATAACTTCAGCCCACAAAAACCAGTCTGCAGCGAGTCCAATCAGACTACTCACTCTGACCGCACAAAAAACCTATTGACGATCGAATCGCCCTAACAAATCGTTCGGCTCAGTATCGCGAACTATTAACTGACGATTGGCGTCGGAAATAGTTGTGTGCTGGCCATCAAACGAACAATGCCTCGTCACCACATCGGTGTCATTCAAACGGTGAAGCGTCGATCCAGCAGCAAAGACGATGCGGTCATCGAAACGATTAAAGTCCATGATTTCGTTGTGGCCAAAGAATCTGGAAAACCAAAACCGGTCTCGCCCGATTCCACCTGTCATCCGGTCCGCACCTGGTCCTCCCAATAAATTGTCGTCGCCGGAATGTCCTACCAATACGTCGTTTCCAGCGCCGCCCTCTATCCAATCGTTACCACGCCCACCAGAGCACTCGTCTTGCCCCCCCTGACCAAACAAAATGTCATCCGAGGCGTTCCCATGCAGTACATCGTTGCCAGTGCCACCACGAATTACGTCGCTGCCATCGCCGCCGAAACAGATATCGTTACCGCCTTGGCATCGGATCATGTCATCTCCATCTCGGCCCAGAATTAAATCATCGCCTGCCCCGCTGGTCACTTCATCGTCCTCGCTTCCAGCATCGATCCAGTCTTCTCCGCCTCGCGTGAGTACCTTGTCTGATCCTGGCCCCGCGATGACTCGGTTGTCGCCAAGACCACCGTTCACATCATCGTCGCCTTCACCACTCCAAATCTGATCATTTCCGATTCCGCCGCGGATCGTATCATCGCCGCCTAGGCTCTGCACATAGTTTCGTCCGCCGCCTAGTCGAATAAGGTCATTTCCGGATTGCGTGAACACCACATCGTTCCCGTCGCCGCACGACACGTCATCACCGTCCCCTTCGGCGATCAAGAACAGATCGCCCGAAGTGATATTCCTTAATGCAGCATCGACCTGGGGCAAGTCCAAGAATACTTCCTGAGTAGGACCATCCACCTTAAGTTCTTGTCCGAAAGCAAAGTACTTGCCGCTATGCCGAACAAACGGCAAATCATCGATCGTCAACTCAGTGAGCGCGCCGTTACGAACGTATTGGCCGGTTGGTAGAAATGCGTCGGTCGCTGTCAGCACATAGATGTCACCGCTTAGAACAAAGTCACCTTGCATATCCGGCACTTCGCCGGATTGGATTTGCGAATCAGAGAGACCACCAAAGATCACATCCCGTTTTTCTGCGCCAACGATGACGTCCAGTCCATGACCGCCAATGATTAAGTTTCGAAAACCTCCGGTAGTCCAAATCACGTCATTGCCCGATCCGCCATCCAAAATGTCTCGAGCATTTCCGCTAAACAAGACATCGTTGCCTGCCATGCCGCTAATGTTTGCCCTCGCTGACGTGATGAACACTCGATTGGATTCTTCGTTTCCTTCGACATCAAAAACCCTGTTGTTGGAATACAACGTTGTGCGGACATATTCGACGCCGTTGGGAATCTTGACATCAAAATCTGCGTACACCGCGGTGTCGTAACCCCCGCCTTCATTCTCGGAAATGCTCCCGCCATCTGCAACGAAATACACATCGTCGCCGGCACCCCCTGCGGCGACTTGATTTCCGATTACAAAAATCGTGTCGTCTGCCTCCGTGCCTCCAATCGTCGACGCTCCCGGCAACACAACACCTCCTTGCTGAACGATCACGCTGCCAATCTGAGCAACCAACTGTTCAGCGACCGCCTGATGTGAGCCCAGAGGAATCAGATTGGTTACCTCACGAGGGTCCGCAATCACGTCGTAAAGCTCCGTACTGCCATCGTTGTACAGTTTCAAACGATACTGTTTTGAGCGGACCGATAAGCTACCAATCATCGAAGTGATCGCAACTCTCGCCTTATGATCATCAGGGTTCAAAGCGATCTCAACTAGATCTTGACCATCAAACAAAGGCGAAGGTGTCGCGTTGCCGACACTGCAAATCGTGGGTGCAATATCCAGCAACGAAACAGGTACATCGCACTGCGTGCCTGGGGCCAATCGTGGATCGGCGACGTAAAGCGGCACTTTCGCAGAGTCCTCCCAAAGTGTGAACTTGTTCCAAGTTGACTTTTCACCCAGCTGATAGCCATTGTCCGACGTAATGATGATCAGTGCGTCTGACAGATGATCGTTTGCTTCGATCGCATCCAACAATTTACCAAGCAATGAATCGGCATAGCTGAGACATGCGAGATAGCCTTGGGTGAATTCGGCCGCTTGACCCAATGAAACCAATCGTTTGTGATAATTCGACTGCAACCGAAATGTCTTGTAAAATTCTGACACATCGTCCAAGTCCGCCTCATCCGATGCAAGCGAAGTGATCGTGTTGATGGACTCGATCGGATAAAGATCAAAAAACGCTTGCGGTGCTATAAACGGGCGGTGGGGACGGATAATCCCGACTGAGAGAAACATCGGATCATCGTGTCGAAACTGATCCGTGTTCTTATCACGAGTCCTTTCGTACTGGCTGATTTTTTCAATCGCCCAGTCGACGTGAACACCGTCGGCTTGGCGTTCTTCGCTGACACTGGCGATCTCCCCTGGTGGCAGTGCCAGTCGCAACTGCGTTGGGTGTTGAAAATTTTGATCGAACAGCTGATCGTAGTACGCTTGTTCGTTTGGTCTGGTTTGGTTGTGAAAGACTTTGCCACTACTCAAGGAACGGTATCCCGCTTCTTTCATGTTGGAGACGAACGATGCTTCAGGCGGGAGCACTTCGTTCCACTGGACAGGTTCGGGAACATGAATCGTTGTCCGAAAAGGTGACTGGCCAGTCAAAAACGAACTACGTGATGCATTGCAGACCGCAATAGACGCGAATGCATTTTCGAAACGCACTGCTTTTGCAGCCAACCGATCGAAATTGGGAGAATGAATCTCAGGGCCATGTGAGTTGCGTTCATCTACCAAATCAAAAAGATCATCGAAAACGATCAATATCACTGGTCGATTCTCGAGATCAACCTCCACCCCGTTCGCAACTGCACACAAGCAGCTTGCAATCAAAACGCACACTAAGGTCAACGATCGAAAACGCCAGAACAAATTCACTATTAGCCTCAGCAGCATTTGGACACATCAAACTAGACGCGTAAGCAAACGCTGGCGTCAACGCATTATCCTAGCGAACGGTGCGTTCGATGCCAAAAGCCTTGAAAACTTTCATCCAGCAACGCGAGCCCCCCCGTCTCCGGTTCTATCTTCCTCCAACCGCGTTTGCGTAGCACTGACTGAGCAAACTGCCTGGCTCGGAGTTGCTTTACGAGAGTGCCGCTTCTGTGTTCGCAATCGACCTTCGTCACCAATCGTTCTGCGAACATCTTTACTTCAGCTTGCACCTTCAGCTTAGAACAACAGACTCTCTTCGAGACGTGTCTCTTCGTCAATCGCTGATCGGAATACTTCGTCGACGCTTTCCGTTGGCACGTCGCTCATCCGAGATTGATTGGTGTCGTCGCTCAGCCAGTTCAGGATGGCCAAGGCATCGGCGGGGGAAACTTGACCGTCACCATTGACGTCGGTATTGACGTCATTGGGTAAACCTATCGTTTCGCCGTTGGCTTGGTTGCTCAAATCGTTCAAGACCAACAACGCATCAAGTGGTGTTACCGTCCCACTACCGTCGACATCGACTTCAAAACGGATTGGCACAGCGGCCAACGCGACTGGCGAAAACGACTCGCCCACATTGCTGATTGCGGCAGCGGCATTGGACGAATTACCGGATGCATTAGACGAATTGCCTGCTGCACCGGCAGATACAATGGGGAAGATGTCTTTGGGAATGCCCGAAGACGACCCGTTCAGATTCCGCGCCACCCCAGTTCCCGCGGGCGTCAAATCGCTGATGTGAAGCTCGCGTTGACCAAGCGAAGTGATGGCCGAGAAAACCACTTGGTCGCCCACTGCCCTCAGTTCGACCGGACTTGCGCTGGTAGCGCCGGATAGATTTCTGACAATTCCAGTATTTGCCGCGGTGCCATCAGATTTGTAAAGTTCACGCTGGCTGCTGTTGATGCGAGCCGAGAACACAATCTGGTCACCTACCAACGTCAATTCGGACGGACTGGAGCTCAGCGTTCCTGCAAGATTCTCAACCAAAACCGTGCCAGCGAGCGTCCCGTTGGATTTGTAAAGTTCACGCTGCCCAATCCCCAACGCTGCAACAAAGAACAGCTCATTGCCGCGCGCAGTCAGCCATTGAGGGCTGGACGAACGAGTGCCGCCCAAATTCCGCACCATGCGAGTATTCGCGGCAGTGCCCTGACTGATATGCAGCTCTCGTTCGCCGCTTCCTAGGATGGCTGTAAAATACAATCGATTTCCGACGGCGGTCAAATCTTGAGGTGAACTGCTGTGAGTACCGTACAGATTTTCGACTTGACGTGTACTCGCACTGCTGCCGGTCGACGTGAACAACTCACGCTCGCCCGATGGCAATTGGGCAGTGAAGTACAAGCGGTTTGCCACGGCCGTGAGTTCTTCGGGACGCGATGACAGGGAACCAAACAAGTCTCGCACTAAAACGGTTCCACTGGCCGTTCCATCGGTGACATGCAATTCACGATTGCCTTGTTCAGTCGTGGCGACAAAGAAAAGCTTATCGCCGACGACCGTCAAATCAGTTGGGTTTGAACTCCGGCTACCCGACAAATTTCGCACCAAGGTCGTCGATGCGGCGGAACCACGTGTGCGATAAAGTTCGCGCTGACCATTGCTTAACGCAGCCGAAAAGATCACATCATTGCCGAACAACGTCAGGTCTCGCGGTGCCGAACTGAGCGCCCCCGCCAGATTCCGAACCATAAACGTACTGGCCGATGTCCCACGCGAACGATGCAGTTCGCGTTGGCCGGTCTCTGTTACCGCACTGAACACCAAGGTGCCGTTGATCATTGCCAAATCAGAAACCGCCGCCGTGTTGGATCCGTTCAAATTGCGAACCATTTTGGTCCCGGCTGTCGTCCCGTCCGAAATGTGCAACTCGCGTTGATTGCCACCGACCAGTGCGGTGAAATAATAGTCGGTGTCCGTCGTATCTTGAGCAACTGCCGCAATAGCGGCTTCGGCGTCAACGAATCCGGCTCCGGTGTCAAAGTCAAAGCCAGGAGTCAACATGTCCAGCGCGGTTTGGGACAGAACGGTATTGATCTGCGCCGGCGTCAAGGATCCGGGACCACCGGCGGCTTCCATCATCAGGGCCGCGACGGCCGCGATGTGAGGAGCGGCAGCCGACGTGCCGGAGAAATTCGGATTGCCATCGCCGTCTGTATCTCGACCAACCGTAAAGAAAGTAGTGTTGGTATTGTCCGGCCCAGTCAGGACAGGCTGCTGACGAACCACCGGCTGCGGCAACCTGTTGCCGGCGGTATCGAATAGGATCGGTACACCTCCAGCCGACGTGGACGGTTGCGGCTGAGCGGGCGAGGTTCCAAACTCGGGCGTTTTCCGGTAGTCAGCCGCTGCGATACCCGCGCTACCAGCCGCCTGATGATGACCGTACAGCGTGCCGCTAAACGTATTCCACTCAAACGCGTCAAAGGTCTGCGGGCTGCCTGTACCGTAGTACTTGATGCGCCCCGGCTGTGGCCCACCGACCGATATATTCTGAGCCATTGCCAGTTCATAAATCTGGGATTGCGCGGTGGGATTGGCGATACGAATAATTTCAACAGCATCGCCGCCAATGTTCGAATCCGCGCTTGCAGCGACAATCGTCCCCGATGAATCGAACACGAAGATGTCCATGTCATTAGCTGAACCGGCGCCACCCGATGACGCGAACGGCTGGTCCCATTGAAACGACAGCGTCGCAGTCTGTCCCGCCGCGACGGCGATGGTTTGAAAATTGTCCAGACCTGGTCCAGGATCAAAATCATGCACGATGTACGTTTTGCCTCCGAGAACGGCTTGCGCACCATTGGATCGGAAATCGCTCTCGTAAGATTCGCGACCTTGGTTACCCGCCGATGAAAAGAACGGAATCCCTTGGTTGACGACTTGCTCTGCCGCCTGTGCGATAACACCATCTTGAAAAAACGGCTGCGAAAAATACGTGATATCATCCACGATGATGTCCGAACCAGCGTTTGCAAGTTCCAAAATCCCCGCGGCGAAATCAACGGGCCCTTCAAATGCGGTTCGAAACGCCAGCGACGCTTCCGGTGCCACATCGTGGATCAATTCCAACATCGCGCGCCCTTCATCGATGCCATCGCGTGACAGATCTTGCAGAATCTGGATCGGCGCGGTGCGTCCAAACGGATTGCCTGGTCCAGGCAAATCACCGCTCGCGATTCCACCCGCGGCACCTCCCCCAGCAGCAATGGTGTCATAGCTGTCCGACAACACGCCGATCTTGATGCCACCGCCATCCAAACCATAAGTCGTTTTGGCGATGTCGGTTCGCATCGCTTTATCGGCTTCGTTGTCGACCGATCCCACATTGGTTTGCGGTAGATGGATCGGGCGAACAAAATTAACCGACGGCAGACTTGCCAGTTCGTCCAGCAAACCTGCATCAATCGATCCGCTGATCATCTTGCCAAACGATGCGCGTTCTTCAAATCCTGCGAACTCGATCGACTCCAAATCAGATCGCACATTGTCAATCGAAACACTCGCAACAATTTCGACAGCCACCTGATTGTTTGGAGCCATCAAAATTCCCGCACTTGCTGCGGCCAGCGCGACCGCATCCTGATCGCTGTTGGTCGAACGCGAAGACGCCTGCTCAGCCGCTGTAAAAACATCAAACAGACGCTGGCCGATTTTTTGAGCGACCGGTTCATACTTCGTGGGGAGGTCGACTTGAAATGCAGGGATCGTTGCGGAACGCCCCGCCTGAGAATTTGCCGACACATTTGGCTCGGCAGCCGTGGCCGAGTTAGTCACCGTCGGAGGCTGCAGAAACTGTGAACCTGCAAAGAAGCTGACGTCAAACGCATCGGCTGCCAACAACTCCCTTTTTTCGAGTCGCTCAGTAGCCAATCTCCGGATTCGCTGTCCACGGCGTGATTGATTCGAGGCGACCGGCTTTCTTCGTCGGATAGTCATCGTGATGCAGCTCTAAAGTGGACAAACAGGGCGGGCACAGATTTTCTTCCCGCCGAGTGCAAAATTCAACGACAAGTTGCTCCACATCGCTCAAATTCTGTCAATCAATGACCTGCATCCATCTTTCGGCACTGAACAGATGCCTCGTAGCCGTTCATATGCAAGGCAGTCTCCCATTCATCGCTCAAAGCGACCGTAATCCTTCGCCAATGCGGTGCAGCTGCTTCAGATGCAGCCGCATGTGAAATGCAGCGAGCACCAACCAACGCGAACCATCAAGCGGTCCAAACCAAGGATGCTTGAACCGTACGTTCGTTTTCAAGTTGTCGATCGACGAAAGCGTTTCGACAAAAAGAGTGCACGACTGATCAAACGCCGTGACGACTTCCCTCCCAACCTTCGGGCTCGGTTTCACATCGGCCGTTCCGACTTCACGAGGCAGTTCGCCGCCGTCGGCGAGTCGCGAACAAACATTCGCAATCGCATCGTTCACGATTCGCAAATGCTCGACCGTCATGTAGATCGACCAGTCACGGCTCGAATCCTCCAAGCCTCTCAGGCGATCAATCAACACTTGTTTGCTCGCCTGCGACGGGTCATACGCAGCGCAGATCGCAGTGACTGCTTCCCAATCCTGCTGAAACTGGACCAGAGCTTCTTCCGGGCTGGTCCTCCAACATTTCAGTCGAAAAATGGCCCGAGCCAATACTAATTCGGGCTTCGGCAGACCTGCGCCCGGCCGTGCTAAGTTGGTCATCCTAAATCTCCTTGACGGGTTACTTGCATTTTGCAAGCGTTTTTGCGAGATCGCATTGAATACCATTCACTTGCAATTTGCAAGCCTCTTTGGTTATCTTTCCCCAATGGCAAAAAAGAAGAAAGCGGCGCGTCCCGCATCAAAGCGTGCAACGAAACCGGCATCCAAACCGTGCCCAACACGGCGTTCCCCCTGTCCGATCGCCTGCACCCTGGACGTCATCGGCGACCGGTGGACGCTGCTCGTCGTCCGCGACCTTTTCCTTGGACGCACACGATTCAAAGAGTTCACAGCGTCGCCGGAGAGTATTCCTACCAACATTCTCTCCGAACGACTTCAGCGGCTTCTGCAATCGGGTGTGATCAAACAAGTCCCCGCGTCGGACGGCAGCAAGCGACTTGCGTACGAATTGACCGACAAAGGAGACGCACTGCGGCCGTTGATCAAGGCAGTCACCAAGTGGGGACTGCAGTGGGAAGAAGGCACCAGGATCGGCATGACTCCCTTAGAAAAGTAAATCAGATCTTCAGAAAGCGCGCCCAAAAACCTGGCCGTTGCAGCCTTGATGATTCACTACCAACAACCCCCAAGGAGACGGCATGGTTTTTCGCATCAAGGAAAAGTTCTGGTCTTGGGGAAACGATTTTGCAATCACGGATTCAGTCGGCAACGAAGTCTACTATGTTGATGGCAAAGCGTTTTCGTGGGGAGACAAATTGTCGTTCCAAAATGCTGACCGTGAGGAGCTCGCGCTGATCAGCCAAAAAATGATGTCTTGGAAACCTCGCTACCAGATCATCATGGATGGAAACGTGTTTGCCGAAGTCATCAAAGAATGGAGCTGGTGGCATAAAACATTCACATTGGACGTTCCCGGCCCCAATGACTACACGATCGAAGGCACTTTCTGGTCGCATGAATTCGACTTTGTCCGGCAGAACAAATCCGTCGCCCGCATTAGCAAAAAGCACTGGTCGTGGACCGACAGCTACGGTGTCGATGTCGCAGACGACGAAGACAGCGTTTCGATTCTGTGCGCATGCATCGTCATCGACCAAGTCCTGCACAACGAATCCAACAGTCATCTTTCAAATAACCTGACGGACTAATCGCAGCGTTTGGAAAAGCCCTCGCGATTGCTCCACCCCACCGTCAGCAAGTGCCTAACCGTACAGCACCGATTGAATTCGCAGTCGACACACGACTTCATAGAACCGCGCGTCGGTTCGCCCGCGCACGACCAAGCTGTCATTTCCCAATGTTAGTTTTTATTAAGCAAACATCGCGCAACGAGAGTGTTAGATTGAAACATCGGCACGGTTTATCACTTCTAAAACGATTCAAACTGGACTCAGAACTTCCGCTCGGCAGAGTGTCACACAAAGAGTGTCACACAAAGAGTGTTATCGCACTCATTGATCGCTGGAGTTGTCGTTGAAGACGACACGTTGACTGACTAGAATCTGACTGCGTCAATAGACGCAGCGTCAGCGGCTCAAGCCTGACGGCCGGGAAAATGGAAGTGGGCTCCCCGGGTCGTTAGCCGCTCCAGCGCTGATCAGGAGGCTCCGTTGCTTTGCCATCGCACCATCAGATCGATCGATTGCCCCAGCCTTGATTCGCCCGAAATCATCAGAAACCGATCCGACCGACGAGCCAACGACTGTCGAAGAGGCATCGGATCGACTCGCAGACGCCTGGAGCTGTGATTCGCTCCAAATCACAGCGGCCCCGGACTTTGTCGGCAAACAGATAGGCCGCTATTCGATCAAGCGAATTGTCGGCAGCGGCGGACACGGCGTCGTTTACCTGGCCCATGACCAAACGCTTGACCGAGACGTTGCGTTAAAGATTCCCCGTCCAGAAGTTTTGCTCAACGATGACCGCAGACGTCGTTTCGATGACGAGGCGCGAACGGCGGCAAGACTGGACCATCCGGCAATCGTAAAGGTCTACGAAGCTGAACTCACCGGCGCAATCCCTTACATCGCATCCGCCTTCTGCACCGGTACAAGTCTAGCGAGATGGATCGGAGAACAAGGTAAACAATGCGATTGCCTAGACAGCGCCTTTTTCATGAATCAACTCGCACTGGCAGTCCAGTATGCACATGAACAAGGCGTCGTCCATCGAGACTTAAAACCTGGCAACGTCCTCTTAGCAACGAACGAAGAGGGCGACTTTGCGAAAGATTCACTTCGCTCTTTTGAACCAAGGCTAACTGATTTTGGACTCGCGCGGCTGGCCGAAAATTGCGTCGAGGACACTCGATCAAGCTTGGTCGTCGGAACCCCGCTGTACATGTCCCCCGAACAGGCCAGCGATCAAAGGACTGATGTTGGTCCTGCCTCGGATATTTTTTCTTTGGGCGCCATTCTCTATCACTTGTTAACAGGAGCTCCGCCGTTTGAAGCTGAAACCTATTTCGCGGTTCTGACACGAGTTCGTGAAGGAAAAGCCACTCCTATCGCAGACATTCGACCGGACGTAGATCGTGACCTAGCAACCATCTGCATGAAGTGCTTGCAAAACGATCCAAGGGATCGCTACGCGTCCTGCAAAGACCTAGCCGATGACTTGCATCGCTATGCCAACGGCGAAAGCATTCTTGCGCGACCATTAAACGCTTGGCAGTCCGTTTTACGCTGGAGCCGGCAAAAGGCTCGTATTGGCGAAGCCACCGGGGCGATGATCTTGATCTCAATCACGCGTGCCGTGTTTGGCTTGATCAGCCTAGGGATGATCCACTTCGCAAGTGGCTTCAGTTTGACAGACACTGAGTTAAGCGAAGTGTTGCTCGCTCACGCAATGATTACAGCCCCCACTGAAGCGTGGCTCATCTGGGTGTCTCGGATGAACTACAAACGCAAACTCCCAAACTATCTGTACTGGATCACATGGGTCTTTATTCTTGCGTGGGGTTTAACGGTGCTTTTGATCGGCGCGGGAGTGATCCAAGCACCGCTCTGGTACCAACGTTCTCCTGGCGCTCGCGCCATGGTGTTCTCAATCATTGGAATGCTATTCGCAGCTCAGGCAGTTTGCTGGTATGTCGCCGACTGGAATCGTACGCAGGAATTTGCCAATCAACGCAGACATCAGGTCGGGGCTTCTTGGGGCAAGCTATCCAGCTTAGCTGCTGCCGTCGTCATCTTTTCGGCAACATTGATCTACAAGTACGCTGCTCCGACAGCGAAACACTTCGACGGGCCAACCAACGCGATCTCGCTGGACGGCAAAAACGATTGCCTGACCATCCAGTCAGTAGGTTTCGGCGAATCAGAGCCGTTCACATTGGAAGCTTGGGTGCGTGCAGATGACTCGCGAAAAGCAATCGTTGTTCAGCACGGCCCAGTGGCAATTGGCACGGTCGCGACGTCAAACGGCAATCGCTTTCATATGGAGCTGGCCCAACCAAACGATGAGATTCTGCTGTTGGATACCGTTGCGAACTTCAAAAACGGCCAATGGGTTCATCTGGCGATTACATACGACCAATCGTCGCTGGTTTGTTTCATAAATGGCGAACCTCAAACGATTGATATCAGCATTTACGAAGACACTGAATCGGGATCCGTCCGTCACGAAGATTCGTTGCCAACTCCGCTGAAGCTCCGCGATATCTGGCCGGGTGCGATGACATTCATCGGAAGCAATCACGATTCAACGCAGCCCACAGGTTATTTCTTTGCCGGCCAAATCGGTGAAGTGCGGCTTTCACGCAGTGTGTTTTATCGAGAACCGTTTGTTCCCTCTCCGACACTGTCAAAAAACAAAGACACCGCGTTTTTGTTTCACCTGAACAATCAAAACGATTCGCATTTCATCGACGAAACGGGGCAGTTTATCGCAGAAGTAGAGCGATAGGCGCACCCTTTAGAAGTCGGCTGTTTCATTGACAGGTGTGGGTGGCCGATGTTTCTATCAAGCGCTTCGCAAATCGAAATGACGAAACGTCATGATGACGATGCGCAAGCCATTATCCGCGGCTACCACTTCAAGAATCGCGTTAATAATTCCACCCCCGGCTGCGTTAAAAAGCTTTCCGGGTGAAACTGCCAACCTTCGACTTTAAACGACTTGTGTCGAACGCCCATGATCTGACGCACTCCGCCGGTGTCGGTCCAAGCTGTAACGACCAAATCGTCCGGCACCGAATCAGGCTGAATCACCAACGAGTGGTAACGTGTCGCGATGAATGGATTGGGCAGACCGGCGAAAAGCCCCTGGTCATCGTGAGTGATTTCGTCGGTCTTGCCGTGCATCAATTCAGGCGCGCGAACAATCTTACCGCCCATCGCTTGCCCAATCGATTGATGCCCAAGACACACTCCTAAAACGGGAATCCGACCACCGAAGTGCTTGACACAGTCGATGCTGACACCGGCTTCGGTTGGAGTACACGGGCCTGGCGAAACAAGAATGCGTGACGGAGACAATTCGTCAATTTGGTCAATCGACAACTCGTCGTTGCGAAAGACTCGCACATCGACGTCGGGATCGATCTCGCCCAGCCGTTGGACCAGGTTGTAGGTAAAGGAATCGTAGTTGTCGATCACGACGACCATGGGACAATTCGCGTTGCTTGTGTCAATGGTAAATTAAGGCGAGAACAAAAAACATATTCTTTGTTTCCTCCCGCGTAAACGCTCTTTGGTTGCTGCTGGGCGCCTGCGTATAATGCGGTCGTGCAAGGCACAGGCGACGTTGCTTTGAAAGCACGCGTGACCTCTGTTTCGCATGTTTGTTTTGCAATCGTAGGATGCAATGCAATCTAATACACGATGCTGCAAAAACGAATCAGGGACACAAAAGGAATGCAGGTTCCTACAAAAGAATGTACCTTGATGGGGTTGGTTCTGGCAGGACGCTAGATTCACATCAGACGCCTGACTTTTTGTCAGCCGTTTGTCGCGAAAGACCGACCTGCTTTTCATCGAGCAGACGACGGATGGCTCGTTTGATTTTATTTTTTTCTCCAGTCGGATATTGCTGTGCTTTCGGTTCGCCCCAAAGTCGCCGAGTTAGCGTTTCACGTTTTCTCTCGAACACTTCACCCGGAGTTGTACACGGTTCACAAAACACGGCGAATTGAGCGAACCGATTACCAGGCCAGGATCGACATCACCAATTGTGGCCACGTGATCACATGGAATGGCAGAGCCAACCCAACATCCGACGGTGAAAAACCTGCGTCGGTGACCGTTTGCGAAGTCGCGACCAGCGCCCACCAACCGTTGCCCAAAAAACGCTGCTTGCTCAGCCATTGCCTGAAAGGCAGCCGCACGGAAAAATCGCAATGCTACGGCGGCATCGAATACCGAACGCATTTCCAGTTGGAATCGGTTCAGCCCGATATGTTCTGGATGGTTCAGCAGCAACTGGGCAAGCAGCCTACCGAAGGCTTGCTACATAACTTTGATGCCAGTGGTCGCATGGCTCTAGGTGCACTTAGCTTTGTCAGCATCGAACTTCGTCAACGATCGATGCGGATCCAAGCGATCCACACGTTTCCCGACGACTATGCGATCGTCAAAGTCGAATCGCTGTTCTCACTGCCCACTAAAGCGTGACACAGGCAACCGACCACCAATTAAATCGATTCGCCCCCGTCATCGATCGCTTGGTGGGTGTCATCGACTTCAAAGGCGACCGAGCAGTCCACGCGGTCGCCGGCCAACGAGACCAATACCGAGGTGTCGTGCTGGGCAACCAAGTTCCCTGCGACGATCCAGTGGATCTCGCCAACTACTATTTCGGACTTGGTATTCGGCGACTCTATATCGCCGACTTAGATGGCATCGTTCATGGCAACGTGCAAGCCAAGACGCTCCATCGCTTACTATCCAGCGGGCCTGACTGGGACGCCGTCTTACTGGATTTTGGCTTTCAGGCTGACCGGCACCGATCGGTTGCCGAACATCTCCAGGCAGGCAATCCGAATTTGCACTGCGTCGTGGCGACCGAAGCGGCACCCGACACGTCGGAACTGAACGCACTGACGCAGATTTTCGGTCGCAAACGAACCGTGCTTGGAATGGACTACCGCGGCGGTGAATTTGTCAGTCGCAGCCGAGCCAGTTCTACGCAGTGGATTTCGACTGCCAAACAGGAAGGCGTCGGATCTGTCATCTCGCTGGACGTGGCAACCGTCGGAACCGAAGACGCCAGCCGTTCGCTCGCGTGCTGCCGCCAGACCAACTCTGCGTTGCCCGATTGCACGGCATACGGCGGCGGTGGAATTGCGTCGTGCAACGACGTCCAAGCGTTTCTGGATGCGGGCTGCGACTACTGTTTGGCTGCCACCTGCCTGCTTTCGATTGAGAAACAGCCCGAAAATTAGCCTCCGTTTCATCAGGACCACCACTGCGTGCGGCACCTAAGGCACAACGCACGACTAACGCAATTTAGAAATTCCAGCGTTTGGCTGAATGGTGCGCCAGATGCGTTTTAGAGATTCTTTCATCGGGGCTTTTTTGATCGCCGTGATGGCTGCGGTTTCAACACTTCGCCAGCGGCGGTACAGCGACGATCGCGAAACGCATCCAAATGCGACTTCGCCCGTTTGATCAGTTTGCTTCAACTTGTACGGCTGCTCGCCATACCCCATGTCGATGCAGTGGATTCCGTAGTCGGATGCCTGCGCGGTGATCCCTGTGAACAAAGCCGTGCCCGGTGAATAGCGTCCGTAAGCCGGGTCGTAGGCCGGAAACCAATAGTGAAGCAGACCATTTTCTAAGATGCCGTAGTGAGCAGCAACAATGCTGTCACCGGCTCGCAACACCGACAACATTCCGCGGGCGTCACCGGGGACGTCTGATTGCCCGTCGCCGTTGAATAGTTCCATCAACAACCCGCGTGTCCAATCGGGCGTGAACAAATCCAAGATATCGGTACGTTGGTATTGCTCGCGTTTCCAGCGAATCGTGTGCTCCAACAACGATGGATCGCGACAATCAATCTCCAATTCGACGGGACCGATCTCGCGGCCCATCTTGCGTGTCTTTTGTGGCTGTCGCCCAACCGTCTTATGTTCTCTGCCCAATTTTTTCAAGAACGCCCGCGAGTCGTTCCCAAGTTCAGCACGAAACGATTGAATCGTGCCGATGTAGTTTTGACGGCCGAGCTCAGACAAGTCGGCTCCCATCATCGCGTGAAAATCAAAGGCTTTGACTCCGATCTGCTCCAGCAACCAAATCCAATCAACGTGCTTGTCAGATCGCGCGATGATGTTGTGGGCGTCATTGAAACAGCGACCAGCTGGAAATGCTACATTTCCGATTCGATGGAACGGCAGAAAGCCAATCGTTCGGTTCGCTGCTTGAATGACAGCAACATCGACATCTTGGCGAACTCGGTGAACGGCTGCGTTGAAGCGAGCCGAAAAGAACGGTGTCGCAAACTCCGGCCGCGTCGCTCGGATCTGTTCCCACAGCACCAGGTCGTCATGGGTAAGGTCATCAAACGCGACAACTTTCACTCGATCGGGGCTCACAGGACGCTCGGAAATTCTGTCAATCTGCGTGTCTCGATTCCCCGCCGTCATTGCGACCTCGGGCGGATTGGCGTCACAGGGATCTTGTAAATTGGACGCTTGCACGTTCACTGGCAAAAAATCAGAGGAAGCATTTGCATGGGGCCGACAATTGCAAACCAGCGGCATCATGCCGCTTTTGACCAACCGTCTTCAAAGCCTCAATCCTGTCAGGGACTAATCGCACCATGGACGCGATCGAAAAAGTCCGTTCGCGGTGACTCAAATCCCTTCTTATAGCCTACTTAATGCGGCAAAAACATGCTGCCGCTAAACCCTTGTTCCGGCGTTTTTACGCGGCGATGCCGGCACAACAACGGCGAGCTACCTAACCAGTACAATCCCAACGCCAATTCGAGCCATACCGCACATAGCGATGTTCCCAAAATGTCGGCCCTTAAGGACTGGGTTTGGGGCAGCATCCCACCCTGTGCCCTCCAGGGTGCTTTCTCAATTCCGTAGACTGGTGAGCCGTGTCAGCATGTGCCCCGGGCAAATTCTTCCTTCCATTCCAGCTACTCGCCGTAAATGAGCGTCGTGCGTAAACTGCTTGATCCGGCCCGACGCCAATTGATCCGGCCCGACGCCAAGTTCCATGCCACCGAATACTGAGGCTGAAACATTGTGGCGAACCCCGATCAGTTCGAACCGCCCCCCCTGCTGAGCTTGTCTTTCTCCCACAGTTACCTGCCCGATGCCACACCGACCAAGCTCCGACAAAGGCCCCCCAGGCGACGAAACGGAATCCCACGAAGTGACACTTCAATCCCAATACGATGAACATGTCCTGGACCACTACCAGGATCCCTATCATCGGGAAGACATCGAACAGCCGACCCATGCCGCGGAAGGCGAAAACCAACTGTGTGGCGATTCGCTTCGCATCGAATTGCAGTTGGGTCCAGACGCCGATGTGGTGGAAGCGGGATTCGATGGAGACGGCTGTGTGATCAGCCAAGCTTCGGCGTCGATGCTGATGGAGCGAATCGAAGGTATGTCGGCCAGCGAGATCGCTGATTTCACGGCCGGTGACATGCTGGCCCTATTCGGTCCATCATTGATGCCGAACCGCCAACGATGCTGCCTGCTGCCTTGGCGAGTGCTTCAGACAGCCAGACAGACGCCGCTAGGCGAAGGCGAGCCCGATGACGAAGCCGACGGACAGAACTTCGGTGGCCCCAGTTTGAGTGAAGAGTGCTGAGCTTCGAGACAGTTTTTTTAATTTAGTGGATGGTGCAAAGGATAATTTTTGTGAGCGTTGTTGAGGATCTTATCGAAGAGTTTGCTGAACTGGACGAGCGTGAAGCAAACCAATTGCTGGACGAACTGGGGCGAGAATTGCCCAAGCTTGACGATGCGCTCTACAGCAAAGAGAACTTGGTTGCTGGTTGCCAAAGTCGCGTTTGGATCGTGCAATCGTTTGACGAAAATGCTCCGCATCCCTTGCAGATTCAAGCAGACAGCGACGCCATCGTGGTGAAAGGCTTGGTCTATCTGTTGCTGCAGATCTACCGTGGCAAAACGGCTGATGAAATTTTGGCCGTCGACTATGTGGAGATTTTCGACCGACTGCAGCTGTCGCGTTTGATCACTCCGCAGCGCAAGAACGGTTTGTTCTCGATGGTCAATACAATCCGCGATCACGCGGCCAAACAACTGGGACAAACATCCGCACCGGTGATTTCGCCCACCGTCGACTTAGACGCGGGACGTCCGGCCATTCGTCTCAGCATTGATGGTGTTGCGTCCCATTTCCCGATTCTAAACCGGCCACTGCCAAACGGGAAACGGACTATTTTTCTAGACAGCGGCGCCTCAGCTCAAAAGCCAAAAGTGGTCATCGACAAAGAACGCGAGGTGCAAGAAGAGTACTACGCCAATGCGTTTCGAGGGCGATACTACTTTGGACAGCGAATCGATGACGCTATTGAATCGACACGGCAAGCTACCGCGAATCTGGTGGGAGCAGGCCGACCCGATGAAATTGTATTTACTGCCGGTACCACGATGTCCATCAACATGGTCGCATCGGCGTACGGCGACAAGAATGTGCGACCTGGTGACGAAATCGTCATCACTGAGCTAGAACACCACGCTAATTTTGTTCCCTGGCAAGCGCTCGCTAAACGTCGTGGTGCCAAACTGCGAATCTTACCGATAACCAATGATGGACTGCTCAGCAATGAAGCAATCGAATCGACAATCAACGAAAAGACGGCGATCGTTGCAGTAACCAGCATGTCCAACGTGCTGGGGACGTTGCCGCCCATCGAAAAGATCACACACTTGGCGCACCAGTGCGGCGCAGTGGTGTTGGTTGATGCGGCGCAAAGTATTCCGCATCAACGTATCGATGTAGTAAAGTCAGAGATTGATTTCCTGACATTCTCCGGTCACAAACTGTATGGCCCAACCGGCGTGGGCGTGTTGTACGGACGCTACGATTTATTGACCGAGATGGATCCGTTCATGTACGGCGGACACATGATTTCGCAAGTCGGTCGCGAAGAATCGAATTGGGCATTGCCACCGGCAAAGTTTGAAGCAGGCACGATGCCGATCGTACAAATCGTCTCACTGGGAGCAGCGATCGAATTTGTAAACGCGGTCGGGCTTGATGTCATCGGCAAACACGAACACAGCTTGCTGCAACTCGCACATCAACGTTTAACAGAAATTGATGGGCTAACCATCTACGGCCCCCAGCCCGACAATAAGGGTTCCATCGTTAGCTTTTCGATCCAAGGCGTTTCATCGGAAGACTTGGCGATCCGACTGGACGAAGCCGGCATCTTTACTCGGCACGGCCACCACTGTGCGATGGTTTTACACGAACGTTTGGGGGTTCCCGCGACCACACGCGCGTCAATCGGAATGTACAACACCACCGAGGACATCGACGAACTGGCTCGCACGGTCAAGAGTGCCGTCAAGCAACTTCGCGTTTAGTGGCCTACCTCCCACCACCAATGGATCGCAAATTTCCGCCGCGACAGATTACAGTCGCGCGTTGAACGATCTGCAGGCCTCTTTCTGGTATCAAGCCTTCGACGCCAGCCGACTTGCGTGCCGTTGAAAAACCGTTTTCAGCTCATCCAACCCGAGTGGTTTTCGGACCAAAGTAGTAGTCGCATCTAAACGATTCACCGCCTCCAATTCGCTGGTCGCGGCAAAGCCCGTCATGAAGCAAACTGGAGTATCGTCGCCCGAAGCACGCATGCGACGATACGTTTCTAAACCGCTTAGGCCTGGCATTTGCTGATCCAAAAAAACCAGACCAAAACGCTGCGACTTGACGCTCACCAGCGCTTCTTCCCCCGATTCGACGCCGATCGTTCGGATGCCCTGGCTTTCCAACAAAAGTTGAACCGACGTCCGAATATCGTCGCGGTCATCAACAATCAGTACGGGACGGCCGACCCTGCCAATACTGCAAGGAGTGTCTTTTTCAGTCCCAGATGACGTTCTAGACGCAAGCGGAAAAACGACCTCGAAACGCGTTCCCTGCTTCGGTTTTGATTCGGCCGAAATCGCAGCGCCGAGGTTTTCGATAATTCCGATCACCGTGGCGAGCCCCAGCCCGCGTCCAGATTGCTTAGTTGAAAAGAACGGATCAAACAGATGCTTTTTCGCGTCTTCACTCAGTCCGCATCCGTTGTCGGTCACCGAAAGACAAACATACTGGCCTTCGCCGAGAGCTTTCCCAAACATGTACTGCGCCGCCGATTCGCGGTCCAGTGTTTTCTTTCCGATCGCAACACTAATTTGGCCGACATCATCGATCGCCTCGGACGCATTGGTAAGCAAATTCAAGACGACTTGCGAAACAGCGCCGTCGTCACCCAGCACACTGGGCACATCACGGTCGCTGGATACATCCAACAGAATCCGAGGTGATATTGAGGGATGAATTAACGACACCATTCGTTCGGCCAGCTCGACTAAATTGATAGGGCGTTGGATTGCTTCGACCTGTCCTGCATACGTCAGCATTTGCCGGCAGAGCGATGCGGCAACCTCCGACGCTTGCAAGATTCGGGACGTTGCGCCGGATACCTTGGCGGGATCCGTCCGCTGAATTTCACAGAGCTGGGCATTTGAAATAATCGCGGTCAGTAGATTGTTAAAATCGTGAGCAATACCACCGGCCAGTCGTCCTAAACTTGCAAAACGTAGGCGATTCTGTGACTGCAAATCCAAAAGTCGCTGGGTGTTTTCCTGACGACGTTCCTGAATCACCAACGCAACAAGGCGCGAAAGTCGCTTCAGATCATCCAGCCCATGCGATACGCGATCATTCGGCCACTCTGACACCAGGCAGATGGCACCGATCACTTGGTTATCACGGGTCATGATCGGCATGGCTCCTACACTTTTGACGCCGCAGTTGGAAAACGCTCGCGTAGCGTCGGTGTTATCGTGCTCGCCAAGGACATTCGGGACAAAAGTAAACATCTTTTTCCCGATGCAATCGACAAACAAATGGGGAAAGTCAGTCGCCGATTTTTCACGCGCCGCGGCAGCACAATCCGCCAATTTCTCATTTCCCGCAGCGGACGCAATGATCCGGTGCTGTTGGTCAAAGAGCACGGCAATGCAACCGTGGTTCAACACGGCATGATCCACTCCTCGAGCGAGCGAATGAAGAACCTGATTTTCTTCAGCACCCTCCATGGATGCCTCCAAAATCGACTTCTCGACTTCATGCAACCTCTGTTGCTGGCTGGCCTGGGTTACGTCGCGAATGGTTCCTGCAAACACGACCGGCTTGCCTTCAGAATCGTATCTGGTAGCACTTCCCACCTCGTGAACCAGGATCGATCGCCCGTCAGATCGGCAAACCCGAAACTCGCGATCGATGTGGCCGTCGATCGCTAGCGTGGACAGGAGACGACGATCGTCTGCGTGGACGAACTGAAGCACTTCCGACGTCGACAATTTTTTGCAAAGCGGATCAACCCCAACCAGAGTCCCGTACTCACGGTCGACGACGTATTCGTCACACCGGATATCTAATTCCCAAGCAGCCAGCTTGGTTCCCATCAGTGCGTTCCCACGCAAGTTGAGCAAGTCCGCCAACGTCCTCTGATCGCGGTACCACTTAATGTCCGTAAACGTGCAAATTGAAACCAAGCGATCTTGCAGCGTCGTCATGTGGCTGGTGACACAAAGATCAACCGACTTGCCCGAGGGCAATGGCTGCTCAAACTCCGCTTGAAAGTAGGTCTCCCCCAGGAACAGAGCTTCCAAGAAGTCAACAAACGGAGACGGCGTCGTGACGTAAGCATGTGGCAAGATATCACGAAGAGCCTGCTCCGAGTCCACCTCGAAAATCTCGACCGACAGCGGATTCAGCCAAAGCGTTTCGATCCGATCAAGCACCTTGTCCAAAACACTCGAGTCATCCTTCCAAGCCGTCAGAAAGGAATTGACGCCAGCTTTGCGCAAACTGGCAAAATACTGCTCTACATTCTCCATGTCATCGATAATGACTGCTGAATTGATCGAATTGAGCAGCGCCGATACAGAGTCAAACGTCGGTAGGGGCGCATCATCGATTTCATATTTACCTTGTTTCAAAAATCACCCGACCCATCAGAGAAAATTCATCGCAAATGACGCTCGCAACCGCCTGGACACTGATTTCCGCACGTTACCGAATAGGTTAACAGGCTTCCAGTTGGCTGGTATTCCCACCCGACAGAAATACCAGCCAAAATCTTGGTGTCGATGTGATCTTGGTTTCGATGTGAAACGTGCAAGCCATTCGAACTGTCCATGCCAATGCTTGGGCGTCTGACGGACGATTGGACCCTCTGCTTGACTTTCACGATCACGAGACCGATATTTAGTGACAGATGGATGTTTTGCTTTCCTTCGCAGAGTTTTCCCGAGGGGGTGATCTGGATTCGACCGGATGTCAAGAAGCAAGCGTTGCGTGTCGTGGTTGATCAGTTGGCCACGTAAAAAGCTGATCACAAACTTTTAGTTGCAAATGAAAATTTGTCACTGGCTGCCTAATTAAAGGTGCCCGGACTGAGGGGGATCGTTAGAGTCGCCCGACTGTCCGTCACAATTCTAAATCGCTTGCCGTCCTACTCGAGACGCGGTGAGTTAAACAAGATTCGAGTTAGTGAGTGGCGGAGCCTGTCGTACAGCGCCGTCGCGAGCGAATAGGTGTCCTGGGGTAACTCAGAGACGCCACAAATAGTTCGACTACACACGTAGAAGCAATTGTGGATGCATCGCGGGACGCGGGTTCAATTCCCGCCGCCTCCATCCAAAGCCGAGTTGTGAGAAATCGCAACTCGGCTTTTTTTGTTGGCTTGGCATCAATTGCTATCGAGTTCCAAATACCCAACATTGTCCATGCGTGCCTTGTCGGGTACCGCTGAAAGTTGATCGGGATTCATTCTGCGATGATCACGGCCGAGAACGACTCTGCGTCTCTAGAGAGAGTGCTGAGCAAATGCCTAAGAAGACAAAACGTTGGTAACAACAGGGACGAGAATCAATTCAGACACGAACCTCGTCGCCTGTGCCTCTCCTCGTTCTTCACAGATCACACGGTGATTCGGATCGGCTATTATGTCTGGATGCCTCCATCGTCGTCACCACCTTTTGCGTCGCACCGGGAGTCGTTTACAGCAAGCACCTCGACGCCATTGACCGGCCTGTCCCGTCGACGAATAAAGGACCAACTTCATTGCGAAGTGGTTTGCTTCCTGATCTGACTTTGCAACACACGCTATATCCAAATAGAAAAACACTATGAGTCACCGTTACCGCGCAAGCCTGCATAGCGCCAGCACTAGCGTCATTGCTGCGTCATGCGTTCTGTTTCTCGGCTCCGTGGCAGAGGCAGCTCCGACGGAAAGAACCGTTCGCGTGCTGACAATCGGCAATAGTTTTGCGAACAACGCCCTGACGTTTCTTCCCCAGATCGTGGAAGCGGCCGGTCACAAAGTCATTGTTGGACGCGCCAATTTGGGTGGTTGTACGTTTGAACGTCACTGGAAACACGTCGCTCAGCACGAGGCGAACCCCGATAGCAAGGAAGGTTCTCCGTACGAGGGAGGACGTCACTCACTCGAGGCGATGCTGACGTCCGAGCAGTGGGACTTCATCACCCTTCAACAAGTCAGCTACAAAAGTCATGACCTGAAGACTTACCAACCTTACGCCGACAACCTAGTCCGCTATGTAAAAAAGCTTGCCCCCGAAGCAAAGATTCTCGTTCACCAGATCTGGGCCTATCGCATGGATGATGCCCGATTTCGACCTTCCAACAAAGGCAAAGAACCTCACACGCATGCCGTGATGTACCAGCAAGTTCGAGAAGCCTATCACCAATTTGCCGACAGTCACGGCCTGGAAGTGATTCCAAGTGGCGATGCAATGTTCCTGGCCGACACGGATCAACGATGGGGATTTCGCCCGGACATCAATTTCGATTTCGACAATGCAACCTATCCCAATCTCCCCGTTCAAACCCATTCACTGCACACCGGGTGGGCATGGAAGAAGACCAAGGATGGATCCCATCGCCTGAACCTAGATGGGCACCACGCCAATCGCTCCGGCCAGTACCTGCTTGGCTGTGTCTGGTTCGAAACGTTTTTTGATGAAAGCGTGGTTGAGAACCCATTCGTCCCCAAAGGAATCGACCCTATCTACGGGAAGTTCCTTCGTCAAACCGCCCATGCTGTTACCACAGCAAAACTCCAAGGTGTGCAGTGACGTCAACCCAGTTCCTACGGGCCGCAAGCTCGGGATGACTGGCCGATGAACCAGCTCCACGCGTCCGCTAACAATCTAAGTCAACAAGGGCGATCGACGAAGAAATTAGCAGGCTTAGTCTTCCCTTACTCAACCGCCTTCCCAACCGACCATCAGACTTGGCCTCTTTGCCCAGTCGGTATTACGAATAGAAACGCACAACCGCTTGCAATATTTCCTGATCACACAACCACAGTCAATCCATTGCCCGTCCCGACTTGAGCCTCGGGCTTGAGCAGAATTTCGGAAAACGTGCTGTGCTGTTCGGCATGCAAAATGGCTTCCATCTTCATCGCTTCGAGCGGGAGCCACGGTTGGCCGTTCTTAATTCCGTTGCCTAGTTTTGCGCCGACCACCAGTACCACGCTGAGCAGGGTGCTGCCGACGTAGATTGGTTGGCTGTGTCTGTTTGGACAGCTTTGACCACGCCCGATTCCAACCTGTTGCCAGTGATGGCTACTTCACGCGGCCAACCATTGAGCTCGAATTGCTAGAAAGGATTTCACTTGCCCTCGATGATTCGAATATGATTCTTTGAGTGCGTTTTGAACCACTGCTCGGCTTCACCCCAACGCGGTTCTTGCATGCCTTCCTTCCACGTCACCATGCGGTTTTTCATGGAATTCAAACGATCGGGATGAGCGTCCGCCAGGTTCTTCGATTCCGCCAAATCGTCGTCCAAGTTGTAGAGCGCGTAGCCGTAGCCTTGCACATAAATCAACTTCCACGGACCATCACGCATCGCCGAAAACCAGAGTTTGTGCCAATACAATTCTTCGTGGGGTGATTCGCTCCGCTTGCCTTCCAAAAAAGGCAACAAATCAACTCCGTCCAGCTTCGCTGCCTCAACATCCCCGCCAGCAGCTGCAAGCGATGTGGCAAAGATATCCAGTGATGACACCATCGGATTAAAAAGGCGTCCGTTGGCGAAACGGTTCGTCCAACGCATCAAGAAAGGAACTCGTATGCCCCCTTCGAACTTAATTCCCTTGTGTCCCGCCAGTGGCAAATTGATCGATCCATTGTTGGTTGCACCACCGTTGTCGCTCAGGAACCAGACGATCGTGTCGTCGGCTTGGCCGGAGGAATCGAGTTGGTCGAGTACTCGACCGATGGCGCGATCCATCGCCCAGATCATCGCGGCGTAAGTTCGTCGCTTCTTGTTTTCGATGTGCGAGAACTTTGCCAAATCGGTTTCGGTTGCATGCATCGGCCCATGGGGTGCGGTGAACGACAAGAATAAAAAGAACGGATCAGCTGAGTCGTCCTTCAAAAATTCGACAGCCTTGTCCCCCAGTACATCGGTCAAGTATCCGTCAAAGACAACGTGCTGCCCGTTGTGTTCAATGCGGCGATTGCTGTTCGGCTTGTCGTCTTTCTTGGCGTTGTAGAAATAGCTACGCGATCCTTCACGAAGTCCGTAGAAATAATCAAACCCACGCCCGGTCGGGTAATACTGCTCTTCATCGCCCAAGTGCCATTTGCCGATCACTCCGGTGCGATAACCCTGTTTTCTTAGCGAATCGGCCATCGTGACTTGCTCGACATCCATGCCTTTGTCCGCCGGTGGCGTATTCGCTTCGTGTCCGAATCTCTGTTGATATTTTCCCGTCATCAATCCCGCGCGGGATGGACTGCACACCGACGCGGTCACGTGGCCATCCGTGAATCGAACGCTGCGAGTTGCCAAGCGATCCAAGTTTGGCGAAAGAATATCTTTGGAACCTTGGAAACCCAAATCGGCCCAACCAAGATCATCGGCCATGATGATCAACACATTGGGACGGTCTGCTCCGCAAGAGAGGGTTCCGATGAATATGAAACAAACAAGTGACACCAATAAACGCATGAAACCGAACCGTGTAGAAAGAAGAACCAGGCATCAAGCAAACATTGTAACGAGCGCAAAGTCCCGCGGACGGCGGGGAATCCAAAGTCGCTTGCCTTGTTACAACGCTCTGCGAAACGACGAAATCCGGGCCGCTCCGCGGGCGAAGACTGTTGCAATGCCGACGGTCGAAATTCGCAGCGTCAGAATAGCGCACAACTTTTGTCGGCAGAACGGCCAGATCGGCAGGCCGCAGGAGTAGTCGGAGGGTACCAATCTCTGAACTCGACACCTGGCACCTTCTTCTTCACCAAACCAAGATCAACCAGCACGCCGGACATTTCCCGCTAGTACCATCGGATTGGGCGACGATTAATCTCGACACCGCCGGCCAATTGAAATCTCCATCAGTTTGCTGGAGATGGCTTGAGTGGTTCCCACGAAGGCAATCGGCACAGCATCGAGGGCGTTGTCAGGCATGGAGCGGAAGTCGGCATCACCAGGGTCTTGGACCATGCAAAAGCCACCCGCTTTGTGAATCGCTCTCAATCCTTCTTTGCCGTCCTCCAGCATGCCCGAAAGAATAATGCCCACTGCGTTCTTGCCTGCGCTTTCCGCAACTGATTTGAACAAGTCGTCGATGCGGTGAATCCGCGCGTGCCGCGAACGATCATCTTCGACGTCAAACTCTTCGCCTTCGACTTCGACCCGCTCGTTAGGTGCTCCAACATAGATGGTCGTACATTCCATGCATTCTTCATCGACCGGTTCGTCGACTTCGACACGAGCGAGATGACCGAGAATAGTGGCGAGCGTGTTCGGCTTGTCTGGCTGTCGGTGAGTTGCGATCAACAGTGTGCCGGCGAACTGAGTCGGAAGTTGTTCGACGATCAAGCAGATTTCCTGAAATCCGCCTGCAGAAGCGCCAATCGCGACGACTAAACCGTTATCTGGATCTTGTTTGCTTTCTAAATCACTGGACTGATCATGGTCGTTCATTTCAACAATATAACATCGTTATCGGAGGTCGGCGCGATGAAGGGTCAATTGTGATGCAGTGAGGTCAACAAACGTTTGCGTCCAGCACAAGTCCGCGGCTGATGGTTTCATAAACCGAAAGCGTACGCCACCTTTCTGGCACCGGCGATCCAACGGCGCCGGCGGCGCGACGATTAAGGGACAAGACGCATTTTTGGACTTCCTTACCAGAACCGAAGTTTCGGTCGACCGCGAGGTCTCATGGTCGACTCGAGTTTGACGCGTCTGCCGATCGAATCGCCCTAGCCATCATTTGCCAAAGGCCACCTTGCTGCGTGATTCGCCGGACGACATTTGCGAACACACCGTCCTGGCCGTCAGCAGATCCGGGCACCTTGGGATTGGCAAAGGCAAGCGGATGTATTTCAGCAGTCGACGCAGCTGCCGTTTTGCCGGCTACGAACGAGACCGACACGACTTTGGCGGTCCTGTAGCAATTTACTAGGCGGAATACACGAACAGCGCGATAGAAAACGGTAAACTCAAGCGGTGTAACTCAAGCAGGGTTCAGCCCCGCCAGCTCTACGATTTGAATAGCGATCCGGAAACAGACCCGCAGTCAATCCAACGAGCATCCCGAAATTGTGGGCAAAATGCAGGCCTTACTGAACGCCTTTCGATCTACACCTTCGCCAGCTCCAAACAAGAGACTAGAGAAAGTATGCCACTTGTTGAATTTTTACAACCGAATGAAAATGTTTGCACCGAAAAGTATCGCTTTCTTTGTCGCCTCTTCGCTTGCACTAATGGTTGGAATCACCGCTGTTCCACTGAATGCGGGACCGCCGAAACCAAATGTGGTTTTGATCCTTACCGATGACCTTGGCTGGCAGGATGTGAAGTGCTACGACGTCGATGACCCCTCGCCGATGGAGACGCCGAACATTGACGCGCTGGCAGAACGTGGCGTGATGTTTTGGCAGGCGTATTCGCCCGCCCCAACTTGTGCGCCAAGCCGATGCGCAATCATGAGCGGCAATCATCCCGCACGAGCACAGAAAACGCATGTCGTCGGCGGTGCGCCTCCCTCTGCCAGAAATTCGCATGCTCGAATGATGGATCCGTGGTACAGCGGGCGGATCCCCAAAGACGAGATGACTTTGGCGAAAGCATTGAAGCAAAACGGCTATGTCACCGGACATGCCGGAAAGTGGCACATGGCGATTGATCATAACGCCTTCCCCCAACCCAAAGATGTCGGCTTCGATTCCACGCAATCCAATCGGGGAGCTCATTCAAGGATGAAAGATCGCTTGTCTGGATTTGCGACCAATTCAGCCGACGATCCGTTTCGTTTGGATGCCGACGGGTTTCCGCATCATCAAAAAAGCGAAGACGCGTTCACGTTTCTGCGCCAGAATAAAGACAAGCCATTCTTTTTGTATTATGCCACTTGGCTTGTACATTCGCCGATTCATACGCGATCCAAAGCGCTTCTCGACAAGTACGTGAAAAGACTGGGCGTCGACCCACGCCATCCCAACACAAAGGAAACGCCTGGGCAGTTAAACCCGTTCTACTGTGCCATGGTGGAAATGCTCGATCACTACGTCGGCGGAGTCTTTGATTACTTGGACCAGACCGAAGACCCGCGTTGGCCCGGTCACATGTTGAGCGAGAACACTTACGTGATCTTCACATCAGACAACGGCGGCATGGAAGGCGGTCCCCAAGAACGGTACACCGACAACAACCCGTTGGATCGAGGGAAGATATCGGCCAAAGAAGGCGGCACTCGAGTGCCACTGATCATTGCCGGCCCTGGAATCGCAAAAGGCCAACAGACCGACGTGATGGCAAATGGACTGGATTTCTATCCGACGATTCTCAGTCTGACCGGTTCGGCAACGCCGCGTGATAAGCATCTTGATGGATGCGATTTGGCACCGTTGTTATTGGGCGACCCGACAGACCCCACCCTGGTCAAAGATCCCGGCGGAGCGGTTCGCGACACGATGACTTGGCATTTCCCGCATGGAGTGGCATTGGAAAGCACGATTCGCAAAGGCGACTACAAACTGATCCGCAACTACGACCACGTGGCAAACGCGGGAACGCCTGAACTGGAACTGTTTCAACTCTACGAGACAAAGGGAGACCAACAGTCTCGCGTTGACATCGAAGAGGCCAAGAACCTCGCATCCAAAATGCCGGAAAGAACGGAGTCAATGAACCGTGAGCTGACGCGGCGGCTGACCGAAATGAACGCCAGCTACCCCAGCTACAATCCGGATTGCAAAGAGGAGCTTCCTGGGAAGCATGCGGTTTGCACGGTGCTCTCACACCAAAAGACTGGCAACAAAGTCGCTTTCACTTATCGCGAGAACGGTGCCAAGGTGCTCCGGGCTGATTTGTTGTACACGCTTAACGGCGGGGATCGCTACGAGGAATGGTTTCGCAAACCCGCGGCGTTAACTCCAGGCATGAAGGCCTCCGCCGATCTCCCCGATGGCACCACGCATTACCTGATCAACCTGATCGACGAGAACAATTTCCTTCGCAGTTACCCCACCATAAACGGAAAAGAAAAAGGCTCGGCTAGTGCCTTGTCGGTCACCGGCGACGCAGAAATGAAATCCAAGACGACGACCATGCCTCCAACCAAGAGACGGGTTTCCCCTTCTGACAAAGATACGAACCAAGACGGCACGATCTCCCGAACCGAATACGTTTCCCACTTCATGGCAGGCTTTAAACGCAAGGACAAAAACAAAGATGGAATGCTAGGCCCCACTGAACATGCCCACCCATCGTTTGCTACAGCGGATCGAGACAAAAACGACCAGCTCACCCGCAAAGAATTCCAATCGATTTTTGAACGCCAGTTCACACGCCAAGACAAAGACGAAAGCGGATTCCTTTCCCAGGATGAACTCAACTAGCGTTTCCCGATGGCGCCGACCACCTCGAAACTCAAGTACTACTCATTGCTTAGCTTGCCTACAGTGAGCGTGTCATGGCAGCAAAAACGATTACGCCTGTCTGGCCTCAGTGCACAACAAAACCCAACTGCCCCCGACGAAGTTTTTTCAGTCCAGACAATGCGTCTGGACATGTAACAAGATACGATGAAACGCGTCCAACAGTGTCGCCATCGACCGAGTATTCTCTTAATCCTTCCCCTCCACCAACCAGACCTTTCCCAAAGATCATTCATGCTTATTCGCGCAATCCTGATCACCACATTCGCTTTTATGGCAACGAGTGCCGGCATTCAAAATGCGATCGCTCAAGATGCTACTGTGAAATCCCTAGAGAAAACGAAACCGGCGCCCCGTCCAAAGTCCATGGACGCGATCAAAGAAGCCGTCAAGGATTTGACAGACGAGCAAAAGGAGAAACTCGAAGCCCTTCGAAAGAAAGCGGTCGCTCAGCAAACGGCTTTACGAAAATCCGCAAGCATCAGCTGGAGATTGTCAGAGCAACGCCGCGAAGCCTATGAGAAATTGAAAGCCAAGGGACTCAAGGGAAAAAAACTCTCTGCTCAAGCCAACAAGGAGGTCGGCTACACCAAAGAGCAAACCGTGGCCCAGACCAAGGTCGGTAAAGTCTGGAACGACTATCGATACGCGATCGTCAACGTGTTGTCTGCCGAGCAAAAACGCCAACTTCCAACGTGGTTGACCGACGGACATGCCGCCCGTGCGAAAGCAGAGAAAGTGAAAGCTGCCGCGAAGAAAAAGTCGTAGACTGGGTTGCCGATCCAATTTTAGGCACGGGCTCTACGCGAGATCGACCAGGTATCGATGTACCAGGCAATCCCGATCGATTCCGTTGCAGCACGACCGGTCAACTCGATTTTAGTAAAACGCACTTCGCAACTGCTGGAAATCGCATTTCCTGATTTAGATTGGCTTCACAACTGTGGCAGCGTACTGTTGGTCGATCGAGGCAATGAACACCCTGAGTGGGCATTGATTACAGGCCGCATTGCGGCCAAGCAAACGGTTGCGTGGCAAGCGCTCCTGCGGCTAGTGGGTGCCCGAAATTCCAGGACCGGAAAACAACGGGTTCATTGGTGCGCCCCTGTGTTTTGATATTGTAGCTACCTTCCTCCGATTAATGATCGCGAGAAGATAGCGTTGCACCAAACTTCGATGCCAGATCCCCCATTTCCGCGTTTCGAGACTAAGTCGATGAACCCCCGTGCAAAGTCGTGCTTCGTGATTCCAATTCTGGCAGCTTGCTTTCTCGTTTGGGTTCCTGCCGCGGCTGAGGTTCCCGGCTTGAAGCGACTGGAGGAGCTCGGCGCGACCGTGAAGCAGTCAGGGGGTGTGCTGATTGATTTGCGAATTGACTGCACCGACCTGACAGACGCCGACTACAAGTTGATTGGTGGTTTGACGACCTTGAAATCGATCTCCATCAGTGGCAAGCCGATGATGGACCGGCACCTTGCTTTGCTTTCGGGGCTTTCGCAGTTGGAAACGTTTCAGATCAATGGAACTCAGCTGACAGACGACGGCTATCGGCATTTTGCCGCTTTTGAAAAGCTGCGTCGGTTGTCATTGTTTCATCCATCTCGAGACGTCAAAGAATTCACAGGCAAGGGGTTGGCTCACCTGAAACCGCTTGCCAACTTGCGTCGGTTGACATTTGCCGGCGCCACAGCCGGTGACGAAGCATTCAAAGCAGTCGGAAAATTGACGCAACTGGAGGAGTTCAGCCAATGGCACAATTGGGAGTCGCCCGACGCGATCAAACAGTTGGTCGATTTGCGATTGAAAAAACTGAAAATGGGGCAGCGACTTCCAAGCCGGAGTTCGGAGCGGCTAGTAAGTTTGAACGATAACACGCTTGATACGATCGCCAAGATGAAATCTCTGGAGTCCGTCGATTTGCAGGAAGCGAGATTAACCTACACAGGTCTTCAACAATTGAAAAAGTTGAAACACCTGACGACTGTCAAACTCAAATGGGTCGATGTCTCGGACGCCGACATCGCGAAACTGCGACACGAACTCTCCGACGTGTCGATCGAGTGGGAGCCGCTTTCCGACCAGGACGAACAGAGTCTACTGGTCAAGAAATTAAAGCTCTGAATCGCGGCAGCACACGACTTGGCCTTCATCACCAACGGCTCGTTCAATGGTTTTGCGGGAGATCGTAGCGACGTGCGCATGTTGAAAAAGCGAGGCAACGCCTAGAAAAAAGACAGCGTCCACAATTCGGAAAGAGACGCCAACGAGAGGCAAAACAAAGTGAGTGATCTCGAGCCAGTAATCTTGCGTGCAAATCTTTTCGCGATAGAGTTTTTTACGCGATAGAGGAAACGGACCTCCCCTCATTCCCATTTGATGTCCTGTTGCCACCGATTCGCATCGATGAACTGCGTCACAACGTGCAGATGGTGACTGTCGTAGAATGGCGCGACACCCTGTCCGTCCGCCCGAATCAGTCACAGATAAAATGAAACCTCTCTTTGCCACCTTCTTAGCTACCTGCTTGACTTGCCTGCCCGCGGTTGCTCAGAACAAATAACGGCAGCTGCAGCGGAAAGCCCAGCCTCGCTGGTGAATCGTTGCGCGGAACTGAGTGCGGCTGAGAAAATAGCGTTGTCGGATGCGATTCAGGGAAAAGCGTGGAGGCGGCTCAATCCTGAACGACGACTCGAATTGCAAAAAGCGGCAGTCAGTTATTCGGAACAAGTTTTGGGACTTGGCGCAAATGGCGATCTCAAAGTCGTGAAGAATGAAGTTGGCAAACAGCTTTTGAAAATCGCGGGGGACTACCTGCACAATCTTCCGCCCGGAGAGGTGCCCGCCCACGCAGCGGCACAGGATCTTTAAGGCGCGATCCCCGCGTCTGCGGAGCGGCGCACCGGCGTGGCGGAGATCAACCCGCGACGAGTGCGAATGCACTCGACGGGATACTATGCGGCTCCCGGCGAGGTTGTAGTGGTCGAAGTGCCCGAGACATGGACGGACCGAGGGTTAAAGATCTGGATATCCCGACATCGTGACACCATTCCAATGAAAAGAACAGTGTCACGCACTCCGCGCAGTCCTGCCCGCGACTTTTCTGTGAACACGTCTCGCACCGAAGTGGCTGCGACATACGGCGGAGCTGTTTACATCGACACCGGCAACGAACCAATCGACGCCGATCCTTTCCGTGTTAAGTTTAACAATGCGCTGCCTGCCCCCATTTGCGTGCACGGCAACACAACACTGGATGAATGGCAAAACACACAGCGCAAACACCCGGCTCCCTACGCCGAATATCTCGGCCGAAACGTGGCGATTTCGTCTTCTGCGGATTGGATTCGGGATCTTGAAGACACGGATTCGCTGACGGACTACTGGGATGGAGTCGTTGAACTGCATGACCAACTGGGCGGGTACACGGAGATGCGAAAAATGCCGGAGCGCATCAATGTGGACTGTCAGGTATCCGTCGGGCTTTTCATGCTGGATATCCAACCCAAGGTCCTCAGAGCCAGTGCCGTGGAGTGGTTGATCTGCCCCAGCTGACTCCGACAGGCAATTGGGGATGGTTTCACGAACTGGGCCACGAAGCGCAACGTCGGCCCGACAAATCGTGGAGCTGGAACAATCCCTACACCTTCGACGGATCAATCGAGGTCACCGTGAATCTGTATTCCGCGCACGCTTTCGATCAACTCGGAATGCGGGACAGAAAAGGCTGGACCTGGACAGCCAGTTCCGAGGCCGTCGAGGAAAAAGCCACCACGTTTCTCGACAAGGGGAAGACTTACGCAGAAGGAAATGCTGGCGAAAAACTGGCGATGCATCTCCAGGTTCGTCATGCCTTTGGATGGGACGTCTATCGAGAAGTCCTGCCGGGCTACAGTAAGCAGCAAGACGACGACCCAAGCCAGCTTCCCAAGAGCGAACAAGCCGAGCGCGACGCTTGGCTGGTCCGTATGTCAAAAGCCACCGGACACAACTTGAGTTCATTCTACGGCGAGGCCTGGTGCATTCCGCTCAGCCCAGAAGCCATCAAAGAGGTCGAAGATCTTCCTAAGTGGAGCAGCGTGGAATCGAAAGACTGACACGGTGCTGACAGGGGAAGATCAGCTTTGCAGAAGGAGCTGCAGGAAAATTCAAGCGCGAAGCAACCATTGGCTTGGTGCTCCAGAACGCTTGCTCGCGAAAATGCTGCGGCAATTTCGCGGCATCTTAATCTACGATTGGCAGGTCGGCGTACAGGCCTGTGATTCGCCGAGGGATGATGGACTCTTCTGGGCTTTGACACTCCGACGCAAGTTCGCTCAACAGCTCTTCGCGTCGACTGATTTCTCGTTTCGTACGTACCATTAGGTTGCTCCTTCAGATTCAAATAGAATCCATCGCAACCAGTTACACAAATCTTCATACAGGCCCGTCAGAACCCAGAATAGTCACAGAGAATTGCATTCGACTTGGCCGATGAATGCGATAACATTTGCCTCAACATTCTCCCCCAGGGCGCAAACTGCATTTCGCTCAATGCAATCAAGTCGAGTCAGGCCGGTTCCCTCTGGCCGCCATTGCGGGGCGAATCGTCTTGTACATGACAACCGCTGGTCACAACCGATTTATTTCGTCGTGAGCACATTCCGCCCGGTGGGAACCGGCACCACGACTGACCTGATCACCGAATCTGTACCCAGCCAAGCGTTGCAAAGAAGGAATTCATCCGGCCGAATGCGTGGGGAAAGAAATCCGATCAACACGAGTTTGTCTTTGGGAGCATTTGGACCAAGACCGGATATTGTCGTTCGCTGACGAAGATTTGGTTTTTCTCTGTCACATTTTTCTGACGAGTTCGCTTACAGAGGTATGAGCCTAACCACCCCCTTCAAAAGTCGAAAGCTAAGTCAAATGTTCAAGAAACTCACCGCTACCGTGGCACTCGCAGCCATCTTCGTCTGCTCGGCAAATACCTATGCGGTCGACTTTGAATTTGTCGGCAAAAGGCAGGACGTCTTGAAGATTCACAGCAGCGAAGTCGGGACAGAACGCTTTGAACTCTCAATCTCAGGCGGAGTTCTTACCATCGATCATTCGTTCAATAAACAGTCGACGCAGACGCATCTGTCTGCCAACCTGCTTGTCTCTATCGTTTTTGAGGGCGACGACGATCGAGACGAGTTCTTTAACTGGACCGAAAAGCGATTGGTCGCGTTTGGAAATGCTGGGAACGACGAGATCTGGGGCGGTAGCGCCGGCGACTCGATTTCAGGTGGCCCTGGCAAAGACTATCTTTTTGGCCGTGGCGGAGATGATGACCTGTTCCCCGGACTGGACTGGAATGAGGGGACGATCGACGGTGGTGACGGATACGACTATGCCGAAGTCAATACAGTTGAGCTGCATGTCATGTTCTATGTCTATCGATACATCCCGAATTATGATCGAGCTCCCCGCGATATCGAAGTGCTCGATCAAAAAGACGTTCCGATGTCAATCGACGAATTCCTTGCTATTCAATAAACGGGAATTTGGGAATCCGGATATGCATTGAAACGGTACGATTTCCCGACGCCTCCATCTAAACGCAATAGCCCTGTCACTTGACTGGGCTCTTGTTTTGCGTTCCATGGCTTTGCAGATTCGAGACAAAGCCTTAGGAGAAAGAAACTTGGTCCGGTACTGCTTCCGAAAACAGCCAGCATCACCGAAGGAGAACCTGACTGGGATTCAGCAACGTGCCCCAGAGGACGCCTAAACGAAATCGGTTAGCAAGAAAACGGTGCCTGAACAGAGAATCGATTCTCGTAGATCCTAACAAACAGCCATCAAAATTCCGACAAGGCTTCGGTGATATCAGCAACGTTCCCGTCGTTGTCCATGGTTTGCGTGATGTGCAGGAATGCGTTCGACAATGGCGTTCACTCGGGGTAGCGATGCGACTCGCCCGATGAGACCATGAATCGATCGGAGTTGAACCGGACATCATTGCTTGACAATCGCTTTGGCTAGCGGGCAGGTCGCGCAATCGACTTCGGTTCCACGTCGATACTTTTCCAGCAATCGACGCGATTCCTCCGCCAGCATTCGGCGAACCTCGCGGCGCTTTCCTTTAACTCTTGCGATCGTCATATGATCGTAGGCGGTGGTTTGATGACGCATCCAGGCGATTACTGCGGACTCGGCGCGACGCTCGAGGGGAATTCGCTGCGTTCGCGCGACGGTTCCGCTTCCGACGGGCGTTGCGTGATCAGTGACGGCGGTTGCCAAGTGCTTTGCTAAGTCGTCATAGCATGAATCAAAACGCAGAAACGCGACGACCGCTCCATGAAAGTCTTCGACGTAGGCGGCTTGCTTCTTTTGCCGACGATCCGCGTCGGCAGCTTTTCGTTTGGCGTATTGTGGCTTGTCGCGGTCGGCGGCGACGGAAGACTTGGCAATCTGTATTTGATCGGCAGGTGCCCAAACACCTTTGGAAAAACTTCGGCGCCCCTTTTTCTCTTTGACCGTCCACGTTGGCCCAAGTGATTTCAGTCGGCGCGTCAAACCCGCGTCACCGGGTGGCAACAATTCCCAGCTGGCGGGAACAGTTCGAATCTGTCCGTCAGACATTTTCACCGAACGATCATCGGGACCGGGGGAAACGTCCAATTTTTCATGCGCCATCTTTGTTTACCTAACTAATCCCATGCCGCTGACTTTCAAACACCATCCCGCCAGAGTTACGTACCAAAGAAACTCTCGGCAATTTCCCACCCGGGCTTCAGTCCGATAAAGGAAATCCTTTTCCTGCCCCCTTTTGGCGGCGCGATCCCAAGAACCTGGAAAGGTTTCGTCGCGGACAGGCGTGGTTCTCCGTTTTCGGCACAGCGCATTGCATGCTGTCTGTCACCAGATGTTTGCAGGACTGCCCCTGCAGTCCCATGATTCTCATTCGTGCATTTCCCTATCGTTGGGAAACCAAGAAAGGTATCAGACACACGTCAAGTACGATTGGCAATAGAGCACCTGTCTGCTTCATGCATTGCTCGGCAGTGCGAAAATGATTCGGAATCGATCGTCGCCGACAAAAGAAGAGGGGTTAGGGCGTCGCTTCAAACGGAACCCACTGAATGTCTGTCGGGTGTTCGTCTGATTCCAAACGCGTCGAGTGCATCAGTTGGATTTTCCAGCGGTCGTCCTCTTTGACCATCACGGCGCTTTCGAGCCAAACCAGGGTCCGCAGCTTACTTTCACGACGAATCTCGGCCTTGTTCCAATAGCTCACCCAAGCCACGCCGCCGTTCTGCCGAGCTCGAATCTGCTTGAAGAAGTTCTTCCGCTGGTACGGTTTGCCCTTGGGTTGGACCGCATCGATGAGTTTCTGCATCGTCCAGTCTTCGCCATGCTCGAGTAATTGGAAGTCCTCGGTGGCAGTCTCCTGCATCGCCTTGCCATCGTGCCGCGACATCGCGTCAAACATTTCTTTCACCGGCGCAAATGCGGGATGGTCCGCAGCTTCCGCCATCCCCCTAGCAAATAGAACTCCCCCAAGGCAAAACCCAACACACAAACTCTGCCGCAACAAAACACTGACATTCACAACTTCCACTCCAGCTACGTAAACGAATCCGGGACGATCTCCCCATTCTACCTGGAGACTCAATCTTGTTTCGATCCGTTGTAGCCAAAGATTCTTTTGGGCACTGACGCGTTTGTTGCCGCTCCCAAATCGATGTCGTTTGCACCTGTCGCAGCAAGCCACCGACAAAGCTTTGAATCGTCGAACGGTCCAACTCCAGCGGTTTCGCACGCGTTGTTCACTGCCGGGTGTATTTCTGATTTCGTTACCGGATTACGATGCCCCGCTGCCCACCAAACTGTTGGCTGCCGACATGGATTCCATCAATCTCTTCGTTCTGGTTCAGACTCTCCGCTCCCCATCAAGCTTCATAGAATAGGAGGAAGCAGTGGGACCGAAGAAAGTTTGCAAGTGAGATTTCGGCACTGTCATCTACCGTGCGATTGACGACGAGGCTCTCGGATGGCGGTTGAACACTGTGCAAACTGCTAAACTGAGCCAAACTGAACGCCGTGATTGCTGCCACGCCTGCTAAGATGAGTGGCCGTTTCACATTGCCGTCGCAAATTGACAGGAGGCCGTTGCCTTGAAGTTCAGATGGGTATCCCGATTAGTGGTTGCGACGCTACTGGTTTCGAGCGTCAGCTTTGCGCAGCGGGGTCGCTGGCGCGGAGGCGACCGGCTTCCGCCAGATCGAAGCGAATATCCAACTTGGGAAGTCGCCCCTGCCTTTCCCAACGACGTGTTTACGTTTGTGCGAGTGCAGTATGACTCTGTCCGCGGCTACGGTCGTGGTCGAGGGGGAAGTTCTTGGGACAATGACTACCCCCACAGCGAATGGAACTTCTCGATTCGTCTGCACCAACTGACATCCATGAAGGTAGACCCCAATGGCAAGGTGCTTCGGCTAACCGCCCCCGAACTATTGGACTATCCCTTCATCTACATGAACGGCGTCGGCAGCATGGAGCTGCACGAAGCAGAAGTCGTTGCGTTGCGACGTTACTTGGCCAACGGCGGTTTCTTGATGCTGGACGACTTCTGGGGCGACCGCGAATGGCAAGTCGTCACCGAGCAGTTGGCGCGGGCCGTTCCGAATTGGAAGCCACAGGAGCTGCCGCTTCGCCACGAAATTTTCCACACCGTCTACGATCTAAAAAAGAAGCCGCAGGTGCTTGGCATTCGTCATTGGCGAGTGGGACAGACTTTCGAGGACCACGGCCCCGGTAGCGACACAGGGCCAAACTTTCAGGGAATCTTTGACGACAAAGGTCGCCTTGCAGTACTGCTTTGTCACAACAACGATCTTGGTGACGGATGGGAACGCGAGGGAGAAAACATCGACTTCTTCAACGAATACGCGGTCAAATACTCCTACCCCATGGGGATCAACATCATCACCTACGTGATGACGCACTGAGTATCCTACGATTTGCACCACCGTGTTTTTTCAAACTCAACACCGGATTGACCGCAGGCATTGATCTCCAGGGCTACCAAGCTGTTGAATATGGAACGCTCCTACTGACAATGCCGTCGCGGGGACATGCCCAACGCGAAACTACAGCTGTTTTGCGTGGCATATGGTCCTGCAAAGCTTGGTTGCTTTCTACGTGAACTCTATGGTACAGCCAGCCAAATCAGAACCGCGATCAACACGGTGCCGGCAATCATCGTCACGATTCCTTTGTTGCGTCGCAGTCGCAGCCAAAACACTAGCATCATGCCGGACACGGAGATCAAGCACAGAACAACCGCAGATACATCGATCACCAATGACCAAATCGGCCCAGTGTCGCGTCCCTTGTGTAGATCATTGATGACTGCAATGAATCCTTGTTTAATCTCGGTGATCTCGTAGTCGCCACTTTCATTGTCGACAAAAACATCGGCGGAATAGCCGGGCCCAGCAAACGCTACGACGCTTTGAAATTCGTCGATCGAAAACTCTTTCACCTCACCGCTCAGGTGATGCTTGGCCCGCAGATATTCTGCAACATTGAGGCGTGCGGTGGTTGAATCAGGGTCGCGTAACTGCGAGATCAGTGACTCGTCGAGACGCCCCTTGATCGTGAACGCACTTTCGCTGTCGCCGAAAAACCAGCCAGCGTGATTCAACGTGATTCCAGTCACACTAAAAAACAAGGTGGCGGCCAGCCCGAAGAGCGAAACATAGATATGCAGCCAACGGACAAAAGCAGCAAACTTATTCTTGCGTTTCTTGGATGGCTTTGCGTTGGCCCTGTTTGGTTTCAAGTCAGACTCGGGCACGGCACTACTTCGACGCTCCGGTTTGGTAGTCCAACCGGACCGATTTGATCTCGTTGTTTCCCGAAAGCGATTTCTTGAACGGCTTGCCCAGTTCGATCGATTCCTTAATCAACTGATACGTACCGTGCTCGCGTGCCGATTCGACGTAGAACATGTACTCGCCTGGTGGCAAAACCTTTCCATCGTTGTCCGTGCCATCCCACGCGAACTTGTACTTACCGGGCGACCGTGTTGCCCCCGACATTCCGTCGATCAAACTTTCGTCTTCTACCAATAGACGCATTCGATCGGATTTGTACCACTGACGCAAATCAGGATGCCAGCGTGGTCCAGGATTGTTCTTCATCAGCCACAACGCAATCGTTTTGACTGGAAACCTATCTTTGTCTTCCACCCATACGGCCACGTAGGGCTTGCGGTAACGTCGCGATGCATCGGGCCGATTGATTTCGACTTCGACCACCATCCGGCCCGACGTCTTAGTTGCCTTCGCAGCCCTGGTTTCAGCGATACTGGGGGTTGGCAAAACGAGCAACAAAAAGCCCACGACGGCGAATACAGAGCGCATGATGATCAATCAACACAGTTCGAGCGAACAAGAAAGAGAAGAGTACTTGGCTTTGTAACACCAGAGTTGGGCAAGAGTTTCGCTTGGAAATTCGTTGTTAGCAATGACGAGCAGATTCGCAGTAACGTTTCAAAACCTCCGATCCAATTGCAGCGTCGCCAACGATATGGCGTGGCGAATAGAAACATCGTCCACGAGCAACTAAGGGATCAAGTCGCCTTGATCTAAACAAACAAAGCGTCTGAATTCACTCCCTAGATTCGCGTTGATTCCAGCGGCCGTCTCCCCAACTTTCGTTTCATCATCCCAGCAGATGGGGTGTGTCGACGATGTTGGCCATAGAAACGCCTAGCATGGCTGCTTCGGACGGCGTGCCGTCTGCATCCAGCGCGAACAGCATCCAGGTTCCGGGGACCATCATGTTGGCGTTCAGGGTGGTGACTTCGATTGTGTTGCTATCGATACGAGTGAAAGCAAGTTCGACGAACCGATTGTCGCTGTTGACGGCATGAGTCAGTGCACCACTGCGGACTGCCGTGATTCGATCAATCGCATTGGCATCTTCCACATCAATCGTAAACGTGTCGCTATTGCTAACGTTGGAAGGAGCGTCGGTGATTACTGGGCGATCCGCCAAGGTGCCATCGGCATTGTACAGATAGCCGGGCGCATAAAACTCAGCGTTCAAGTTTTTTAGGGGCCCCGGAGCACCACCACCCGCTGCCCAGATTGTTCCATTGGGCAACAGCAGATGCGTTGAGTGATAGAGCCGCCCGAGTTCGATGTCTTCGACCACTTCGACTTCGTTCGTCGCCGGATCCCAGATCTCGGTGGCGTAAACCGCCGTGCTCAGCACATTGAACTGCGTGCTCCCGCCGGTGATGATGACGCGGCCGTCCGGCAGCATGCTCATGCCGCCATCGCGTCGTGCTGATTGCACATCCGCAACCGCAGTGAACGTCGGGTTTGCGTCACTGAGGTCTCCGACGTAGATCTTTGCGTTCGTACCGACGAACGCAATTTTGTCGACGTCGTACATCACGCCAGGCGATGCGTTGGAGTGAGGCACGCCAGCGGTTCCGATCTGCTGGGAAGTTCCCGAGCCAGCGGTGTTGATCCGATACATTGATCCGCTGTTGGACATTACTACGACGCTGCCGTCACTGGTCACCCACATCTTGGGATAGTAGTAATTGATGTTCATGTTGACGCCGGTCAGCGTTCGCCAGCCAGTCGTCGCGTTGAATACTTCGGGGATGTCTTCACCGCCGCCAGTTCCGCCCAGAACAAGGATTTCGCCATTGGGCAGTCCGATACTGCTGCCATACCAGCGGTCGTATTCCATCTCGCCTTGGGTTGCATCGCGGATCGTCATGTCCGTGTAGTCAAACACCAGCACATCGTTGACCGCACCGTTGACCGGTCCGCCTTCGCCACGCGCGTCGCCGCCGAAGATCATGACGTTGCCGGTGACCGGATCGATCGACATGTTCGAGCAGAAAATGTCGGTGTCAGTCGTATTGGGTAGAACCACTTCTTCACCAGTTTCTGGATCGTAGATGCTGTAGATGAACTGACCACTTTGCATTCCCAAAGCAGTTGTGCCAAAGCTAAAAACTTTCCCGTCGGGCAAAACGATCGCGTGAATCGGAATTAGGCCCAACGGTTCCACGTCGCTCCATTCGCCGTCGCCTTCGGCATCGATGTCGGCTAAGTAGCTTGAATTGGCAAACTGAAAGTATCCGTTGCTGTGAAGGACTTCGGACTCACGGAAACCAGGTGAGACACCGTCGGCAGCTGTCCAAGTACCCGTCGAGAAAACAGCGGGGCTTTCGGTTTGATAAGCCTTTGAGTCAACGGAGATGTAGTCGACTTCCAGATTGGTATCGATGCCCTGCGCCGGATCGTAAATATCGCCGATGAATTCGACTCGAATGTCTTCCGCCTCGACCGTGTTGGCATGCGTGTAGACAAAGGTTTGGAAAGAGCCAATGTTTCTTGTGTTGAACGTCCGAACAACGTCCCCATCAATCACCAAGTTGAATTGTTCGAATCCTTGCTGTCCGCGAGCACGCACCAGGATCTGGGAGCCGTCATTTTGGCTGCCGAATTGGAAATAGCCCCGGGTGTGCAACGTCTCGCCGCGTCCGAATCCTGGCACGATGCCATCTTCAGCAGTCCACGTGCCGGTTGAGTAGACCGTCGAACCTTCCGTTTGAAAGGTTTGACCATCGATGGTGATGTAATCAACGGTTAAGTTTTCATCAATGCCGTTGGCGGGATCCCAACGGTTGCTGGTCAATTCGATTCGCACGTCATCTGGGACCACGCTTTCGTTGTGCGTATAAGTAAACGATTGAAACTGCGCCGTCGCTTGATACGAGGCCGCAAATTCACCGTTGATCAGCAAAGTAAACTGCTCGGTCCCCTCGTCACCGCGAACGAACAATTCAATCTCAGACGCTGGACCACTATTGACAGTGGGAAACTGAAAGTAGCCGTCGGAGTGCAGCGTTTCGCTTTCGCGAAAACCGGCAACGATTCCATCTTCAGATTTCCAGGTTCCGGTCGAAAAGACGTTCGGTGATTCAGTCTGAATCACAGTCCCTTCGACGACAATGCTGTCGACGATCAGATTGCGATCGATGCCCGCCGCTTCATCGTACAGGTCGTTCGTGAAGACAACGCGTATCTCGCTCGAACGAGCGTCGGCGGTTGTCTGATAGGTGAAGTCTTGCAATTCGGTGCCGATGCCTTCAAAGGTCGCAACGGTAGCCCCATCAATTTGCAATGCCATATCTTCATCGCCAGTTGTTCCCTGAGCGCGAATCGTGATGGGCATCACAGCAGTGTAGTTCTGCCGTGTACGGGCATCGAAGGCCAGTCCGGATTCGATCGTGCCGACACTCCGTTCCAAAATCCAGTTTCCATCCAGAGATGCAGCACCGGTATTGTCAGTCGATGCGGCAACGTCGGCGCCAGTCAATTTGGCGATCTGGTCGATCAAGTTCAGACCGCTAGCGTCGGCACCTGTTTCACATCCGTAGATCAGGATGTCTGCCGAATCAGTCAGTGAATGCGACCAGCCCCGCAAACTGTCCTGTCGCTGTTGGATCGTGTCGGCGTCCACCAACTGATTGCCTAGTTGAACTTGACCGGCTTGGCCATGGGCAACAATGTGCACACTTTGAACATGAGTGCGTCGCGCAAGAACTTCAGTGATTTGATTCAAACCGTCTTGATTGGGTTGCAGCAAAACCAATTCGTGATTCGCCGACAAACCGTCCACCAACGAGCTGATGTCATCGATGCTGGAATCAACGAAAACAATCTGAGCCGTTTTGGAATCGGACACACTCACCGCCGAGACTTCGGGCGTTTGGCTGACCGCCACGCCACAATCAGCCGCCAACATCAAGCGTTGCTCCAAAGCGGAAACACTCCAGCTTGGGAATTGGCGTGCGCGACCAGATGATTTGCTGGAAAACGTGCGTGGCGATCGAATCATTGGTTGTCAGACTTGTCGGCGAAAAATTTGGCAAGGTCTACGAGGCCACCGATGGAAGAGAGATTCGGCGGCATTCGCCCACCCCGGCCCGAGCCACCTTGATTTCGCAAAACCTTGCGATGCAGTAAACTAGGGGAGATAAGCTGTTTGCCATGATACACAGGTTGTTTTGGCATGAGAATCTAACCGCCAAAAAAGTCTGAAACCTTAGCATCGGCGCTAGAGGTGGTGACCCGAAAGTAATTAATGCGTGACCAATTGATCTGAACTCAAGAAGATCACAAAGAGTTCCGCGCCTCTGGTGGATGCACTATTTTGTCAGCGAAATGCTGGTAAGAAAGGAGCCAACTAGCTCTGATCAATCCCCTCCCATCGAAGGTTTTCGCCAAGTGAAGCATTCCTCGATTGCAATGCTATTTGTCTTTCTTGCTTTCAGTTCAGACGCTAGTGCAAAAACCGCGAACGATGTCGAACCTCCCGCGGTTGTGATCATTCACGGAGCCTGGGGTGGTTCTCATCACTGGAAGCAAACGGCCGATCGGATCGCAGCAGAATACGAAGGCACTGTCCAACGTGCTTCTCTGACTGGCCTTGGCCCTCGCGTGCATCTGGCAACGAAAGAGACCGACCTGTCCACACACATTCAGGACGTCGTCAACCTGATCGAGTTCAACGATCTTCCGTCCGTGATATTGATCGCCCACAGTTACGGTGGCGTAGTTGCTTCCGGAGTCGCCGATGCCATCCCCGATCGCATCAAGCGAGTTGTTTATCTGGACGCGCACTTGTTAGACGATGGAGAATCCTACTTCAGTCATCATCCGGAAATGCAGTCGCAATTGACGAAGCGAGCGAACGAAGACGGTGATGGCTGGCTGATCCCGGTTGACTGGAAGAACAACGTCCGTGACGTGCCGCACCCATTGGCCACACTGACTCAGCCAATCAAACTCAAAGATCAATCGGCAAAAACGATTCGCTCGACTTACTGGTTGTTCACTGATGGTGGAAAAGCGGAAACCGATTCGCGTTACATGTACTTCCAACGAGCGCAGCAGCGCGGATGGCCAGTGCGAACTTTCACCTGGGGCCATAATCCTCAGCGTTCAATTCCGAATGAAGTTGCAGCGGAATTGCTGAATTCGATCACAGAGTGATTTGAAAGTGGAACAGTGCCGAATCTTTTGTTGAACGGCAGACATGGGTGACAAAGAGCGGTCAAATAGCCGGGAAAGTACCACCCGTAGGGCCAACGAGCTGAGACTCTTTTAGTCCGCCATGAAGGTATGTATCACTTAAAACACGCTGAACCATAGCTTTGTGTTCTAGCTGCAAATCGCTGTATCAAGTCCATTGACTCAGCAAAGAAGTCCTTTCAACGCAACATCGAAAACGGCAACGCGTTTTCAGATCTGAGAGCAGAGAATGCGCGGAACTGAATTCCCAAAAGGACCAATGGGAACACAACTGATTTGTGACGCTGGCTTCTCCTATGGCTTTGGGAAAGCTCAGCCCCACACTGTCGCTGGCGTGAACCGTCGAGCTCTAAACCGTTGAGCAATGGAACTGCCGAGCGTTGTTCACAAAGAAACAGGCACACGAAATTTGGTTCGCTCTCCGTTGCAGCGGCCTCCGGCGTTTCTCCTGGTAACCAGCGATTCAATTGCTGACCCCAGCTTTTCAATGGGAGGAAGGTTTACTTGGATGCGAACAAGCGGAAAAGTTTGCTTTGGCTTAGGCGCATCCAGTCCCCCTTGCTTGGTTGGTTGGTCGCTGAAACCGTCGCTGGGCAGCCTTGCGCGAGGGCTGTGTTTGCTGATCGCGACCAGCCGATAAGATCCCGAGGCGGTTTCGTCCGCACTTTTTTTTACTGCGTCGTTACTGCCTCGCTTCAGCGGATCTTTTGATGAGCCACCACAGTCCTGGTTACAGCATTGTTGTTCGACTTCGATATCCGGACTTGCCCAGCTATCTTGGACGCATCACATCGGTTATCGGAAAAGTCAACGGACTGATTGGCGCGATCGATGTGGTGGACGCCAGCGAAAAACAAATCGTCCGTGACTTCACCATTAATGCGACCGATGTCGAGCACGGTGAAGCGATCGTCGAAAAGCTACGCGAAGATTCGGAGATCGAAATCATCCACGTGTCCGATCGGGTGTTCCTGATGCACTTGGGCGGAAAACTGGAAGTCAATTCGCGTGTCCCGATTAAGAACCGCGACGATCTATCGATGGCCTACACACCCGGCGTTGCCCGCATCTGCAAAGCGATCGCCGATGATCCCGATGCGGCATTCGCGCTGACAATTCGCCGCAATACGGTGGCAGTTGTCACTGACGGGTCAGCTGTTTTGGGATTGGGAAACATTGGCCCCAAAGCCGCAATGCCGGTCATGGAAGGCAAGGCCGTGCTATTCAAAGAGTTTGGCGATGTCGACGCGTTTCCCATTTGCTTGGACACACAAGACGTGGACGAAATCGTTTTGATCGTCAAAGCCATCGCACCAACCTTTGGCGGCATCAACCTGGAAGACATCTCGGCGCCGCGCTGTGCGGAAATCGAGCGACGACTGATCGAAGACCTGGACATTCCTGTCTTCCACGATGACCAGCATGGCACAGCGATTGTGGTGCTTGCGGCACTGGTCAATGCTTTGAAGGTCGTCAAAAAATCGATTGACTCAATTCGCATTGTGATCAACGGAGCCGGCGCGGCAGGTGCCGCGATTGCAAAACTGTTGATTTCTGCAGGGGCAAAGAGCATCATCGTCTGTGACCGGACCGGTGCCATCCACGTCGGACGCGAAGCACTGAATTCGGAAAAACAATGGTTGGCCGAAAACACCAACGCGGTCAAGGACTCCGGCAGCCTTTCGGACGTCATTGCAGCGGCAGATGTCTTCATCGGCGTGTCCGCCAAGGGTGCCCTGTCGGTCGAAAATGTCAAGAAGATGAACACCGATGCCATCGTGTTCGCCTTGGCCAATCCTGACCCCGAAATCACGCCTCGCGAAGCCGGCGAACACGTACGCGTGATGGCGACCGGTCGCAGCGACTACCCCAACCAAATCAACAACGTCCTTTGTTTTCCAGGACTATTCCGCGGCCTCCTAAACGTGCGTGCGCGAGAAATCACCGAAGACATGAAGCTGGCGACGGCGTATGCAATCGCGAACATCATCACCGAAAATGAACTTCACCCCGAGTACGTTATCCCAAGCGTTTTTGACCGCCGCGTCTGCACCGCGGTTACCGACGCGGTTGCAAAATCAGCGATCCAGTCCGGTCAGTGCCGCCGAGACATTCCTCGCAAAACAACTTAGGTCGTTCGCTTTAGCTTCGTTGTCGATCGTCTTTGGCTCACGCGTTTTGAAATTACGTTCTTACGTTCCGTGGACTTTCAAAATTTCAACCGAAGGTCTTAGTTCAGTTGCGTTGATCGAAGCAGCGTTATCCCCATCGCATCAGTAAGCGAGATATACAGGAAATTCGCTGAGCGTGATTTCATCGGAATCACTGCTTTCAATCGAATGACCGAATGCATCGACGATTGATTTCGGAGCTTGGCCAGCGATCACGTCGCTGACCTTTAACTTTGATTCGGCGCCGATGGTCCACGCGGCCACAACCGACTGGTCGCCTTCGATCCAGCGCAGTATCCAAGTATCGCTGCGGTCATGCTGGATGCGTTCGCCACGGCCTTGAAATCCCGCGAGCTGCCGAATCATCGTCGCCATCGTGAACCAGGATGGCCTGAGTGTCCCGTCATCGCGAACCAGTCCGGCGCCAGCGTGCATGGTCGGTTTTGATCCGCTTTCGCGATAGATAAAAACCTTATCGATTCCGCGTGCCAACGTAATCATTGTCACGCGAGGCAACTTGGCTGCCTGTTTTCGTTCGGAAAGGCCAATTGGTCCGCCAACGTCGTTGCCTGTTTCTGTCATCCAAATCTTGGCGGATGGCTTGTGCTGGTCACGCCAACGAATCAATTCGTCCAACTGATCAAGATAGCTCGCGTCAGGCTGATCGGACTTTTCCTTGCGAATATTCGGGTCCTCCTTGGCGACTTCCGGCTCCTGCACTCCGGAATAGAAATGAACATTGATCACGTCGATCAAGTCCAGCGGACACTTGCCATCCGCATACCGAAAGCGGGTCATTTGTTGAATCGTCTCAGGTTCGATGCCCGCCCATCCACAAGACGTCACCGTCAGATTCGGATCCGCTTTTCTTGCCCCGTCAACGCCGGCCCGCATGACTTCAAAATACTGTTCGATCGATCCGACAAACGGAGCCCAGGACGGCCCGACCAAATTCGGCTCGTTCCACAGCTCGATGGCATCGATCAAATCCGCGCCGCTCAAACGATCATCTGTCTTCAGGGAATCGTCGGGGCGTTTCTGCGTGCCAAAACGAGCGACGAATTGGTACACCGCATCGCCGTAGTCCGACATTTGCTTGGGCGGATAGCCTGCCCGGTTCTTCGTTACTTTCGTCCCAGCAGAAGTGGCCCATTCGGGCGTCTGAAAAACGTAAGGCATGACTTTCATCTTGCGACTGCGATAAGCACGGTAGATCGCGTCTTGATCGACGTGCCATGGCGCGATCTTGCCGCTGAAACTGTAGTGGTCGCGTGCATCGGACGACATGCTCCATTTTCCGTTCTCGAATCGGACCCAGCCAAAACCGCATTGCGACATCAGATCGGCGAGCTGAACGTCAGAAGAGTTGATGCCAAAACGTCGAGTCGCATTTTTGTTGGGAACATCAGTCGGTTTGACAAAGATCTCGGACCAACCAGATTGAGACGGATCTGTGCTGAGAGTCCACGTCAGCAGATACGCCCCCGGAGAAAGCGGCTGCTTCAACGCGATCGGCAACGACCGAATTTGCCCAGGCTTCAACGCGATTTCAAGTTGGCCGGAATCGATTCGCTTGCCAGCGACCGGCATTTTTACAACATCGTTCTGCGGACCGTCGAAGATTTCGATCGATTTGGGAAGCCGCACGATATTCATTGGGCCGTCAGCGTTGTAGAAACGCAGACGTAGAAATCTTGCCTTGACGGGTGCTGGAAGCGGAAACACCTGCTGCCCCCATTTTTTGTGCATGCTGAATGCCTGCAACGATTCGATGGGCCAATACGACTCGCCATCAATGCTCGATTCCACATCGACTTGCCAGATCCAGTTCGCGTCGGCGGCTTGCCAACGCATCACGTTGATATCACGCGTCTGCGTCAATTCGATCAGCACAACCGCTTCGCGATGGCCCTTTGTCCAAGGCGACTCAAATGCCGTGAATGGATTGCCGTCGGTCAGCAAGGCGTCGCCATAGTCTTTGTCGTCAATGCGAACGGTCGACTTAGCTCCAATCGCGTGATCGTACCCTAGCGTTGGGTGCGGTTTTGTCATTTCAACCAAGGATGAATTTAGCTGCAAGGTGTAAGACACTGCCGCGGACATGGCTTGATCCGATACATTCTCGAATCGCAACGTTGCTGACGGATCGTCATTCGCCTCCAGGACGTTGGGAGTTTCTAACGACACTCGAACTGACTGCCCCACCGCTGATTCGCCCACCGCGAACGGCATCATCATCAATACGAGCGCGAAGCAACATAGTCGGCAACTGCGATCACAGTTGGTCACAAATTGAAACATAGGTTCTTAAAGGCGAGATATTGAGGGGGATCCGGTGAGACTGCACATCATAGCTTGGCAGCGCGTCGGAGTTTCCAAGCTTCGATTTCACGCACGCCCAATTCGGACAGTGCGTAAATGAGTTGATACGCGAAAAACCATCAACAGCAACTGCTCTCTGTTTTGCTTCGAACGGCTATTCACCAACGATTCCCCTTTGCTTACTGGCCCGTCGAATCCACCCAAGCGTGCTTTGGTATATTCATTGCGTTGCACGCGCCCCAATCGAATCCCACGTCGACCAGTTAAGAAAGCGACCACAAGATTCGTCGTCAACCGCTCCGGTTACGACTGCTCACTCACCCATCAATTTGCAGACCTCGCTCGATGAAAGACCTGTTCACTTCGCTATTCGCGGTCATCGTGCTTGGTGGTTCGATCGGTGCCGCGGCGGACGCCGAACTAAATACCATGCCACGTCATGTCGCGAAGGCATTTCCGGGTGCTCAGGGTTTCGGCACCCAGACGGTCGGCGGACGTGGGGGCACCGTGATTGCAGTCGAAAACTTAAACGATTCCGGCCCCGGTTCACTTCGCGCTGCCATCGAAACCAAGGGGCCGCGTTTTGTCGTCTTCTCAGTAGCCGGAACCATCGAACTCCAGACCTCCCTGAAGATCAAAAGTCCTCGCATCACCATCGCGGGGCACTCGGCACCGGGCGGTGGTATCGCTCTGAAAAACAGCGATACCAATACTGGCCCATCGCTTATCGTTAGCGCCAGCGAAGTGATCATTCGACACTTACGCGTACGACCAGGCTTGTCTGCCCCCAGCACTTCGATCGATGCAATTTCGATCTTGGGCGGAAAGAACATCGTCATTGCAAACAACTCATTCAGTTGGGCCGTCGACGAAAACGTCAATCTTTGGTTTGACGCCAGCGACGTCACGATCCAAAACAACATTATCTCCGAGGGAATCTGGGAGGGAAACCACACCCAGCGCGGTCGACACAGTAAAGGTCTGTTGAGCGGTGCAAAGAACGTCAACGTTTCGGTGCATCACAATCTGTTTGCACACAATGACGATCGCAATCCTCGACTGAATGGTTTGGGGAAGAACGAAATCGTCAACAATGTCATCTACAACTACTACCAAGTCGGAGCGTGTTTTACGATTGCCGAAGGGTTCCAAGCGAACTTGATCGGCAACGTCTTCATTCCTGGCACACAACATCGCGCGCACCGCTATCCGATCGTTGTTGGCGGCGAGCTTGTCGACAACGTTCTTTATGTCAAAGACAACTTAAGTCCCCGTCGCGCAAGCGGGACCGAAGACGACTGGGCCAACGTTGGTTTCAACGGTGTGATTGACGACGAAGAGTACAACGGAAGCCTGCTTGACCAAGCCGTTCGATCGAACACTCCGTTTGACATGAGTGCAAATCCGGTAACCCCAGAACCGGCCAAAACGCTAGCCGCAAATTTGTTGCCGACCGTCGGAGCAACGCTTCCCAAACGCGACAGAGTCGATGTCCGAATCGTCGACGATGTCCGAAACCGAACCGGTGCCATGATCAACGATCCAGCAGAAGTCGGCGGGTGGCCGTCGCTTGAGCCCGGCAACGTGAGCGACCGCGACAAGGACGGGATGCCTGACGCGTGGGAGGTCCAGCATGGACTCAATCCCAACGACTCCGCTGACGCCATGCAGGACAGGGATGGCGACGGGTACGTAAACCTGGAGCAGTACCTTGAAGGCTTACAACCCAAATAGTGGATCGCCCCAAACCTCGGGAGTGTGTTTCATCGCCATCTGGGCGAGCTTGTGCGCGTCGTCGCGATCGGTCTTTCGCTTGATGTTTTTCCAGGACCACGCCTCGTCATTGGTACTGCAAACGATCGTCTTGATTCCTCGGGCCCGGCACACATCGCTGATCCAACCCGACGGCCCACAGGCTTGCATCACAATCAAATCCGCCGGATGCGTCTCGACGCAGATGCTCCACGTGCGACCGTTTCTTCGCGATCGTCTCAAAGGAATGACGGCGATTCGGGCATCGCAGAGACAGCAAACGCATTTTCAAGGCAGCAGGCGCTGTTGAACTTGCCCAGGTCCATCGAAAGGATCATCATGGCAGCGTTCCGTGCATTTGAGGTGTCAGTGTTTTGAAGAACAAACTGAAATTGTGACGAACCGTCAAACGCAAGGCGAACAGTTACCAGCCAAACTGAATCAACGTGTCAGGGCGATCGCATCGCGCTGCGAAAAATTCACCGCGTCACGTCGCCCAAGCGTGGTACTGCTGGAATGGATTGACCCTCCGTTTTCGGCTGGCCATTGGAATCCGGAACTCGTTCGCTTGGCTGGCGGCGACGATGCGATAGGCGTCGCAGGGCAACACTCCGTCGGTGTGACTTGGGATCAGATCGTGGCCGCCGATCCGGATGTGATCGTGCTGGCTTGCTGTGGATTTGACGTGGATCGAATTCAGCAAGACATTCCGATTCTGGAATCGTCTGCAAATTGGAACAGCCTGTCCGCAGTAATAAACTAGCGAGTTTTTATCTTTGACGGTTCCGCTAATTTCAATCGACCTGGTCCGCGCTTAGTCGAAAGTCTGGAGATCCTAACCCACGCGTTGCATCCCGACATTCACCCACTGCCGGACGACTTGCCGTGGGGTCGACTTGATCGAAGTCGCCCCAGCAGTGCTGAACCAGAGTAGTGCTGAATCAGAGTAGATTGCCAACGTTTAGCCAGCTGAAACGTCGACGCAATCATTTACTTGGTCGCCGTGTAGCGATAACGATTGTTGACCGACGGATCGAACAAGCCCGCATGGTTGTAGGGTGCCATCAATTCGCGAATGGGATCTGCAATTTCACTGGTCCGCGCATTACTAGCGATCAAGCCGACACACTTCTGAATGCTGTCGCGAAACGAAGCATCGTCGGAATTGAACAGCTGCGACGGCGTATCACCGCGTTGATACTGTTCTTCACACGCGATCGCAGCGACGAAGTACACCAAGCAAGCTTGCGTGAATCGCGGGAAGTCGTTGATTGCCCCGTAGGCCGCGCCGACAAGCTTGTCCAAAAAGAGCGATTCTTGACGAACATGATGCGCATATTTTTCCGCGGCAATCGCCTGTGCACCGTTGCTCTCTCCTTCGTCCGTTTGCGAAAGCAACAGATCAGCGAGCCGATCGATTCCTGCTAAAGCGTGCGCAATTCCAGTGCTGTGAAGCGGATCAATCGCGACCGCAGCAGTGGGCAGCATCCAACAATTCGGTGCCGCGATCGGGTCATAGAATCGCTGCAATCGTGGCGTCGTGATCGGCCCCCGAGCGGAATCAGGTTCGACTTGCTCGGCATCCGCAAACATCTGATCGATCAAGGGGTATTCGCCTTGGGGTGGCAACATGGGCTGTCCGCTGCCGCACGTCGTCGTCCCAACACTGGTGATGCCGTTGTTAAACCGCAGCATCCAAATCCAGCCACTTTGAATCAAATGGTGCTGGGCGGCATCGTCGCCGTCAAACGGATCGTTGCTGCGGCCGAATCGCTTGGACCACGAACCGACTCCCGTGAAATGGGCAAACGTACTGCGAGTATGCGTGTGAATTTTGTCGATCAGGTTTGTCGCTCCCAATAGCCGAGCCATTACGCTGGACGGGCCCGACGCATCGATTGCGATCCGCGATTGAATCGTTCCCTGGTCATTCAACATGATCGTGATCCAGTCATCCGGTTCGATCGACGTCACGCGATGATTCGACAGCGGCGTGACTCCTGCGGCGGCCGCCTGATCGAATAAGAATTCGTCCACTTCGCTGCGAAACCAATGCGTATCGGACACTTGATCATTTTCGCTGGCAGCCACCAACAAACTATTGCGCGTACTCAAGTCGTACGGTTGCATCGGCGTGTGTGCGTAGTAGCTAGTTCCCCGCTTGAGCCCGCAAGCAAGTTCGCTGTGGTTTTCTTGCCATGAACCGTACGTTGACAATTGCGCGAACGGGTCGATGCCATGCTTGTCAGCAAGACGCTGGAGCAATTTGTCGGCAATTGGAATCGACGATTCCCCGATAGCAAAACGCGGGTGTTCGACCGCATCGATCAGCGCAACGCTGCGTCCGTGTTGAGCCATGATGTGAGCAAGAATCGATCCGGAAAATCCAGCTCCGATAATCGCGATGTCGTAACGGCTTTGGGAGGAAGCGTTTGGCATCGAACCAGGCTCAGGGGTGTTCAGAAAAACAAAGGGACTCCAACGCGAACACTTACGATACGTGCAGAACACCGAACAAGAAACGGGCATTCCAATCGGATTACCAAGTACGGCGGTTGGCTGATCTGCCTAGCCTGCCACAATCACTGCCGCAAACAATCGGTAGCGAGCAAAAACCGGCAAGCCGCATCGCTGCCCAACCAAACCATCGTTGCAGCGAGCCAAACGCTGTGTCGTCGAAATTGACACGGTAGGTCACCTGCACTCAATCTCCCGCAATCAATCGCTCGCATTCAATTGCCCGTACTCAAAATTTCGCTTGGTCCCCCATTCTGAATGACACGGTTGGTCCTCCGGACGGGCGGTACCGGTGATTCGCAGGCTACCCATCGAATGTTAGACTGGGCGCCAGTTTTCGACCGTCGCACCGCTGCTTGTGAATTGAATCATGGATGCAATTTTAAAAGACCTGACCGATGCCCAAGCATCGGCGGTGACGCATATCGACGGGCCGCTTCTGATTCTGGCGGGTCCCGGTAGTGGAAAGACCCGCGTGGTGACTCATCGCATCGCCAATCTCCTGAAACACGGGGTGCAACCGTGGCAGATCGCAGCTCTGACGTTTACCAACAAAGCCGCCGACGAAATGCGTTCGCGAGTGCAGAAACTTGCGCCGCAGCAAGATGTCTGGATGGGGACGTTTCACCGGTTCTGCGCCCAGCGACTGCGCCGTTACGCTCCGATGGTGGGATTGTCCGAAAACTATTCCATCTACGACACTTCGGATTCGAAGCAAGCGATGAAGCGGGCGATTGCAGCGGCCGGCATCAGCACCTCGCATGCGTCGCCCGAACAAATCGCGTCGACCATCAGCAGTGCTAAGAATCGCTTGGTAACGCCCGAGATGATGGAGGGCCAAGCGCTTCGTCACGGCGACGCGATTGCTGCCAAAGTCTATCCGGTTTATCAAAAGCAGTTGCTCACTGCAAACGCCGTCGACTTTGACGATCTTCTGCTGCACATCGCGATCTTGCTGCGAGAGAACCCCGAAGTACGAGCCGAACTGGATGCCAAACTGAAGTACATCATGGTCGACGAGTACCAAGACACGAACTTGGCTCAGTATGCGATCGTCCGGGCGCTCTCGATCGATCATCCTAACTTGTCGGTGACCGGAGATCCCGATCAATCCATTTACGGTTGGCGCGGCGCCGACTTGAACAACATCTTGGATTTTGAAAAAGACTATCCCGATGTAACTACCGTGCGATTGGAACAAAACTATCGCAGCACGCCCAACATCCTGCGTGTGGCCGATCAATTGATTCGGCACAATCGTCGTCGCAAACAAAAGGGGCTGTTCACCGACAACGAAGAAGGCGAACAGGTCGTGCTGCGTTTCTTTGAAGACGGTTACAAAGAGGCCGATAGCATCGCTAGTGAGATCGCCAATGCGATGGCGACCGAAGGAATGCGGCCGCGTGATTTTGCAATCTTTGTGCGGATGAATGCTTTGACGCGTTCTCTGGAGCACGCCCTGCGCAACAGCGCGATCCCGTACCAGATCGTCAACGGACTGGCTTTCTACCAACGTAAAGAGATCAAAGACCTGCTGGCGTATTTAAATCTGATCAACAATCCCAGCCACGATGTCGCGTTGCAACGAGTCATCAACACACCGACTCGCGGAATTGGCGCAACCACGATCACACGACTGCGTGATTATGCGGATTCCAATGGCATCCCGTTGTTAGAAGCGGCACGTCGCGCCGACGAAATCGATACGCTGGCAAAACGCGCCAAAGCAATGATTTGGAAGTTCGTACAGATCTACGATCGACTGGTTAAAAAATCGACGGCACCGCTAGAAGATTTACTCCGATTTTTGATCGAAGAGACTCACTACGAAGACTATCTGGAAAAGACCGCTGTCGAACAGCAAGACAGCAATCCCATGGCCAACGTCGACGAGCTTGTCACGGCCGCCGTCGAATTTGATCGCCAGCATCCCGATGACGGTTCACTGGAAGCCTTCTTGGAACAGGTCGCGTTGGTTTCCGACATGGATGCGTTCGAGGATTCCACCGACCGCGTGACCTTGATGACATTGCACGCAGCGAAAGGCCTGGAATTTCCCAGGGTCTACGTCATCGGCGTCGAAGACGATCTTTTGCCTCACGCCAGGTCCAAAGAGACCGAGGCTCAATTCGAGGAAGAACGTCGCCTGTTGTTTGTCGGTATCACTCGCGCGATGCAGTGGCTGCAGCTTAGCTGTTGCAAACGTCGGACGGTTCGCGGCGACATGCGACCAGTGATTCCGAGTCCATTTTTGAACGAATTGCCGATGGACGAACTGCGCCGAGTCGAGAGCGCGGTCGAACGAGACTTCTTTGACGAAGAAGACGACCTAGATCAAAGCTATCCCGATTCCTGGGACTTGCCCGATGTGACGGATGATTCCCCCGCGAATGATTCGGCGAATGATTCCAACACATCGGATGATTCGATCGCCTCGGACGACAGCGATTTTGTCCACGATCCAGGCCCCTCCATCGACGATGAAGTTTGTCAGTTGCCCGATGACGACCTGCGCGACGCAAAGCAGGCACAAAAACGGGCAGCAAAATCCGCAAAAGCGAAAGCCGCTGCTGCGATCAAAAGCGAATTGAAAACCGGCGCGGCAATGCTGACCAGCGGAAGCACTCCGCTAACTGCTTACCGCGAGGGAGCTGTGGTGCGACACGCCGACTACGGAGAAGGACTGATCATTTCCGTGACCGGTCGCGGTCCTAAACGCATGGCGAAAGTTGCATTCAGCGATGGCGAACACAGTTTTCGAGTCGCGTTTGCGCCGCTGGAAGTCGTCGGCTAGGTGCCCACGTCGCATGATCCCAAACATGCCGTCGTAGTTTCCCCCATAGGTGCAATTGTTCAGCTGTAGAGTAACTTGCAATCGGAGTCCCAGGTTGCCTTACAATCAGGCAACACAGACTTCTTTCACCACCTGATTGGGGACATCGAAAATGTCGGTTCTTCGCCTGTTCTTTGCGACGACACTCCTATCAATTGGCTTCAACGGGATCCCACACTCCGGACTCGGTCAAGAAAAAAAGCCTGAGCGTGCCATTACGCGTATCCCACTTTCCGGGACGCTGACGGACGAGAACGGCGATCCGGTCGTGGACGCAAAGATCACGATTCGCGGAGAGGAGAGCTACCAAAGAGCAATTACGGACCCGAACGGCCGTTACGAATTTGTCGAGATTGACAAGCCCGGCGAGTTTCGCATCAGCATTGAATCGACAGGGCATGTCGGCGTCACTGACTACGCGTCGATGCCCAAAGTCATGTTGATGGCGAACAAAGCGATCACCAAGGATTTTGTCCTCAAGCGTGCCGGCCAGCTGCACGTCACCGTCAAAGACACGGACGGCAAGCCAATCAAGGGTGTGCGACTCTATTGCCGGTCGGTTGTTGACGCTCGTCGCATTCGCGTCAACAAATCAACCAACGCGGCTGGAGTAGCGACAGTCAGCGGGCTCGAGCCTCTTCAGACGAACTACATCATCGGTGCGATGGGCAAGTCACATTCGATCGAGCAAGCACTTGTAAAGGTCACCGATCCCGACGAAGTCGCGAAGCTGGAGATCATCCTCCATTCAGGAAGGACGATTAAGGGAAAGCTGCTGTGCAGCGATGGCAAACCTGCTGCCGGCTGGGCACTGAGAGCCCTGCCGTCCTGGTGGAAATTCAACTCGTATCCGCGGGGCGTGCCAATTGCGGAAGACGGTTCCTTCGAGCTGATTCACATCACGAACCAGCCGTACAACTTGAGTGTGTCGATCCCCAAGGGAGGCACCATCAGCATGTCCCGAAACATCATGGCCGATGCAAATCTGACGGACATACAGCAGCCGCTTCAGCTAACCGTCGATCATCCGTCGCCTTCTTCCATGAATTACTTGAAGGGAAAAATTCGCTGGATCGGAAAACCGCTCGAGCGCGGAATCAGATTATCTGGCTACAGTGCTCAGACTCAGCACCATATCCACGAATCGATCGATTCTAAAACCACGGAATTCAAAGTCGGACCAGTGCCTCCGGGCGTGTATCGCATTCGTCCCGAAAATCCAGAACTGGAGGTAATGAACTTACGAAAGATCAAGAACCTGGATGATTTGGACAGCGTCAAGATCCCCAATGATGAACCGCTCCAAATCGTCTTGCGAGTTCGCGGAAAACCGCACGTTCAAGGTATCGTGACAGACGCTGAAACAAAAAAACCGATCAAAACATTTCAGTACAGAATCACAAAGCTGCGGACACTGGAGGGTCCCAACTACGTTCAGGATGACGATTGGAAAGTCGGGTCCAGCGACGCAGGAGACTTTCAAAGTGAGGTCGTTGGCCCGGGCATCTACACCGTCTCGGTCGTCGCGGACGGGTACGCTGTCGCCAAGAGTGAGCAAGTCGACACGATCAAAGAGATTGATCGTGAATTGAAAATCGAGTTGCAACGCGGCATTGCGTTCAAAGGAATGGTGGTCGACGAGGCTGGTGAACCAATCGAAAACGCGATAGTTCGCGCACTGTCTTTAGCGTCCGGAGCAATGCCACGTGTAGCGTCTCGGTTCGTGACCGACATGCACGCCCAGCACACCAAAGCTGGGAAGTTTTCATTCGACAATTTGCTAGACACAGAGACGTTTCGCGTCGATCACCCAGACTATGCCTTTCGCGAAATCAGTGGCGTTCAGATTGTTAAAGACGCACCTGAATCGAAAATCACACTGTCCAAAGGAGCGACCGTTTATGGCCGCGTCTACGATCAGAATGGAGATCCCCAAATAGGCGAAACGCTGCATTTCCAGGACGCAAGTGGCTACGGTGGCGGCGATCGCGAAGCGGGCCGGTTTGGAATTGCAACGACTGACAGGAACGGCGAGTACAAGATTCAGCATTTGCCGGCGACAACGATCTATGTCAGCCGTGCCGAAGAATGGAGTGCCATGGGCGTCGTACGTCACGTGATCATTACCGAAGCAAACAAAGAGCACCGCCTGGATTTTGGCGGGAAAGCAAACCTGTCAGGTCGCTTGATCGCGAACGATGAACCCCAAGAAAATGTCAAACTGCAATTGGGAGGCCCGGATTCGACGTTTGGCGGCATGAAAATGTTTGCGCGAACCGGCGACGACGGTCACTTCACGTTCCACGGAGCTCCTCCGGGTGATTGGTATCTCTACCGCGAAATCGTTGGTTCACGTGGCGATTGGTCACTCTTAGACAGAGTTGCAGTTCCGGCCAATGGCAGCGTGGAACTGGGCGATCGAAGCATTCGCATAGCACGTATGACCATTCTGCCAAAACTGGAAACAGGCGAGATTCCCGACGAACTTGTTCTGCGATTGCAACAATACAACGAAGAATTATTCTTTGGTCGTGACGCGGCCAAGTTTATTCCGCGAGCGACCCAAGACGCCCCATTTGCATTCGACATGGTGTCGTCGGGCACGTACGACCTGATTTGCTACGGCTTAGGTGATTTTGGGATGCGGCAAAAGATTGTCATCAGCGACGACGAAATCGATCAGCCCATTGCATTGGAGATTCCCGCAGCAACGGCATCCCTGACGACGACTGCAAAAGGAAGCAACGGAGAATCGCTACGAACAACCATGTCTCTGCGAAGCCAAGACGGTCGAATCCACGCGATGCTCTCGCCCAATACCGTCGACGTGAAAAACCCCTACCCGACGCTCCAATTGCCGCCCGGAAAATACACTGTCACCAACGGCCCATCTTTTAACCGACGCGAGTCCGCCATTGCCGACGTCGAGTTGGTCGCTGGCGAAGAGCAACAGCTGGAGATTTCATTCGGAAAACTAAAACAATCAACCCTTCGCCGCGCCACCGTGCGCGTCTGCGACAAACAGGGTGTTCTGATTCCTTGCCGAATCGAAGTCTTGGGAGCAGGTAGCGAAGACGTGCTCGTGCGGACGCGGCTTCCCACCATGACGCTCTCGGGTCCCGCGGGAGACTACCGCATTCGCATTAAACTTTCAGGCTTCGAGCCAATCGAAGTGCCACTGCGACTGAAATCGCTGGTATTGCAGAAATCAAACGATAACAAAATCGAACTGAAGCTAAAGCGGATTGACCAGCAGATCGGCGACTAAAAGTCGTTGTCGTCTGTAGGAGTGGTCGTCTCTGAGCGTTGCCTTCTGTGGGATAGGCTCATCCACCAGCATCGCTGATAATCGACCACTGTCCGTAATGCCGTTTTCACAAAGCAGTGAATCAAGATGACCGAGAACGCCAACCGCAAAGACGATGTAAGCAACGACCCAATTGACGTCAGTCAGCCGTTACCACCCAGCGAACTAATTGATGTCAGCGATCCCGCGATCGTCGCCAAATACGAACCTTACCTGCGAATGTTGGCACGTAGCCAGGCACGCAAAGCCTACCAAGCCAAGATTGGTGCATCGGACATGGTCCAACAAGCGATGTTGCAGGCCGTGCAGGGGCTGGACGGTTTTCGCGGCCAAACGGAGGCCGAATTTAGAGGCTGGCTGCGACAAATCCTGGCTCGACACATTTGCCACCTGGACCGTGACCTTCATCGCGACAAACGGGACATTCGACGCGAGCAATCGATGGAGCAAAAGCTGGCGCAGTCATCGATGCGACTGGAGGGACTGCTGGCCGGCGAAGGTCCCACAGCAAGCCAGAACGTGGCGTTTGGCGAAAACGTCTTGAAAGTTGCCGATGCAGTGCATCGGTTGCCGGATTCACAAAGCGAAGCAATCCGCAGGCACTACCTGGACGGCATGAAGTTAGCCGAAGTTGCCGAGGCGATGGGCAAGACTACCGGAGCTATAGCAGGGTTGCTGCACCGCGGCATGAAAACACTTCGCGACCAACTGGACGAATAGCGTCGCCCACGACCCTACGACAACAACGCTTTGATCGGGGTTCCGTCATCAGTGATTGGAACGGGGCGATCACCGTCGTAGAGATTTTTGGTCGGATCAATTCCCATCGTCGCCATGATCGTGGCAAATAAGTCTGGCACCGACACCGGTTTGTCGACGGCCTCCATCGCCAGTTCATCGCTGGTTCCGTAGGCACCACAGTGCCGTAAACCGCCGCCCGCCAACACGACGGTGAAATTCTTGCTGTGATGACCGCGACCACCACCGGCATCGAACTGCGCCGGCCGACCAAATTCGCTGTTGATGACAATGAGCGTCTTGTCCAACATTTTTCGCTCTTCCAAGTCAGCCATCAGCGTCGACATTGACCGGTCCAACTCTTGGATCAGCAGGTGCTGATTCAGCTGCCCATCATTGTGCGTGTCCCATCCCGTGCCATTGCGGAAATTCATGTTGTGCGAAAGTTCAACAAAACGAACTCCCGATTCAAACAACCGCCGAGTCAACAGACACCGTTGCCCAAACCCGTCGCCGTATTGGTTTCGCAAATCGTCAGGCTCGTTCTTCAAATCAAACGCACTCATGAACTCCGGTCCGCTCAGCCGCAAACTCTCTGCAACCGCCGAATCGTATTCGTTGATCATGTGATCGTCTTTGAAACGTTGTCCCGTCGCGGCACGTACCGTCGACAACAACTCCTGGCGTCGTGACTGACGTTGATCAGTGATTCCAGCTGGCCTCGCAAGCCCCGCGGGACCTGTCGAGACATCCGTCAAATACACATAGCCAGAGGATTGTCCAAGAAACCCTGGGCCGCGTGTCAGATTGGGATACCCGACCAACATGTACGCCGGCGCACCGTCGTTTGCAGCACCTCGCTGATTGGCAATGATCGATCCGATCGACGGATACTGAACCGTTCCCGTCGTCGGGCGACCGGTATGCATTCGATTGGTTGCCGCGGCGTGTTCGTCGACGACATCATGGTGCACGGTACGGACGGCCGTCACTCGGTCCATGATCTTTGCCGTTTCCGTAAGATGTTCGCAGACCTGAACCCCGGGAACCGCCGTGTCGATGGACCGGTAGTACGCGCCCGCTTTTCTGGCTTTGGCATCGCCCATCTTCTTGGGGTCGAACGTATCGATTTGCGCCATTCCGCCGCCGAGCCAGATCATCACACAGTGCTCAGCTTTTCCAAGCGGTGTTTGTCCGACTTCTAATTCGGTGGGATCGTTAGCCAACAGCGGAGACGCCAAAGCGGCCGATGCGCTGGCCGCCAAAAAGTTTCGTCGTTTCATAATCGTTTTCGTAGCACAGTTTTTAGGGAATGACGATCATCTCGGGACTATTGATCAACGCCCAAACCGCATCTTCGGCACGGGCACGCCAATCGGGATCAAGTCGCTTGGTAAGGGGATCCCCTTTGCGAGCCAATTCCGTCATCTGGACTTTGATCACGTTGGCATCACCATTAAGGTGATTGGACCACGACACGTAGCGAAACCGCTTGGGCGTGGGCGCTAACAGGTCCGCCATACTCAGTTCTTTTACGCGTTGGTCGAACCCGTCGCGAAGCAACCCAGTGAACTTCTCTCGCTCCGCATCCGTTGGGTAACGAGTCAGCAACTGCAGAAAGAGATCGTCGACTAGCGACGTGACGTCCTGTGGTTGGGTCATCAACGAAGTCAGACCGCTACGGTCGCTAAGTCCAGTCAGCCAAACGCCTAGGGTTCCATTGGCCAGAGCCCCCGGCTGGACAAGGTTCGGTGCTTCTTCGCGATCACTGGTCGGCTCGGGCCGAGAATTCCGCCAACCAAATGCTCGCAGCACATCGGCGATCGCTTGGATCCGTGGCAAAGCCAGGCTCGGACGATCGCGTTCATTGGCAAGCGTGGTGAACTCCCATGAACGTTGCGGGAAACCAAAATTCAAAAAGCTCTTTGCCGGCAACGTGCCTTCGACATCCATGGTCAGCTGTTCGGTTTGCATCGATTGACCGACCACGTGAAACGCTGAATCAACAATTTGCTCGGCACTCATCCGTCGCCGGTAGGGCCCGGCAAAGAAACGTCCCTCATCAACCGATGCCGATGCGGAGCGCTGATACGCTTGGCTCTTGAAAATGGATTTTGCCAGTTTCTTCAGGTCGTAGTCACTTTCGATCAGCGTGTCGGCCAAGTGAGCCAACAATCGCGGGTCGCTGGGCGGGTTGCCTTCCCAATCGTCGACCGGTGCGACGATGGCTGCTCCCATCAGTCGCTTCCAAACCCGATTCGCGATCACTTCGGCGAACCGTCGTGATGCCGTCACTTGCAACGCCAATCGATCCCGCGAATCAGAATCCGCCGGCAACAAACTTGCTTCGATCTCGGGAGCAAATTCCGCAAACGGCCATTCGCCGTGGATCGTCTCGCCTGGTTTCAATGTGACTTGGATCAATGACTTTCGTTCTTGTTTTTCAAAGAACGCTGCCGGCACGGTACTGGTCGCGGGCAGCTTGATCGGCTTGCGTTCCAACATCGCAGCCAGGTTAAATAGATCGCCTTGTTTCCACGAGTGATACGGAGCGTCATGGCAGCGTGCACATTTCATCTCGACCCCCATAAACGCGGTCGCGATCACGTGAGCCTTGGCAGCCATCGGCACATCATTTTGCGACGCAATCGCAAAACCGCCAGCACCGCCCGACCACTTGCTGCCTCGCATCTGAATCAGCTCAGTTGCGAATCGATCGATCGGCTTGTTGTCGACCAGCGCCTCGTGAATCCAATATCGAAACGGCCCGGTGTTGTTGAGCGTCGGTTTCAACAGATTCGGATTCTCGGCCAACACGTCCTGCCAATACCCCACCCAGTTGTCTGCCCAACGAACGTCGTCCAGCATTCGGTCGATCAGCTCGTTTCGTCGATCGGCCGATGAACCGGCCGAATTGGCTAGATACGCTTTGGCTTCGCTCAGCGTCGGCGGCACACCGACGGTGTCTACAAACAGCCGGCGCAGGAACGTCGCTTCATCGACCACCGGCGTTTCGACGATCGCTGGTTCAACCGCGACCGACATTGCCGCCCCGTCGCGAATCCATTTTTTGATGACAGCAAGTTCTTGTTTGCTTAACCCATCACCTTTGGGTGGCATGCGGTAGTCGTCGGCACCGGCTGACACCAGTTCCCACAAGTAACTGGCATCCAAGTCTCCGGGAGCGATAGCGGATTCTCCAGATTCGCCACCAACCAACAAGTTCTCGCGATCAAAAACCGACAACTCTCCCTGTCGCTTATCACCGTGGCAGCGCGAGCAATGCGAGCTCAAAATCGGCTGCACGGATTTGGCATAAAAATCGTTTGCGTCCGGCCTGGCACCGTTCGCTTCGGCGACGCTGGATCGACGGGCGTTTTCTTGTTCAATTCGATCACGGATCAAGGAATCGATGGTGTGTCCCTTCGTTGATCCCGAGATCAGATTCGACTTGGCGAATTGATGTCGTTTCTGCCACTGCGGTTCGCTCTTCGCAACTCGTTGCTGACGGTTTTCCTGATCGATACGGGCGAGTGAACCGCTCTGTTGTTTGGAAAACCTCGCCCATCCATCATCGGTCAGCGGATAGTCGCCTTGATGCGATATCAATGAGAACATCTCTCCCTCGCGTGCGATCGCCACGCAGGTTTCGCCGAATTCCAGACGATAGGTTTTACCGCCAACGATCACGTCGAACCGTAATTCGTGGACGCCACCGTCACTGTGAAAGGCGACTATCTTTTCGTGATCGTTCATCGCATGAGGACGCATTCCAGGCACGGAAACGGCTGGCAAAGGATCCACGACATGGTGAGCTCCCGAACGATTGACTTGCGCCGGCGTCGTTGCGACTCGATCACCATCGACAAAGAGCTCGCTGTATCCGCGAGACCGAACCAGCAACTGGTAGTCACCCGGTTCCAAGTTGATCTCGGTCCAGGCACGAGCCAACATTGTTTTTTTGTCGTCAGTCGTCCAATCATCGCGAACACCCCAGGCATCGTAACGAAACGGCAGACGCGTCATTGCCAATGTGTCTTGAAGCCACAACGTTTTGCGTGGTTCAAGCATAACGGGGACTCGCCCGTGACCATTGAACGGCCCAAGAAGTTCGACCGCGACTTTTGATTGCAGATTCACATCGCTGGGAAGATCGGAGCGATCGATTTTGGGCGGCGAGAAACGGAACCGTTTGCCAAGCACATCGTCCGAAACGCGATCACGATAGATCGCGAGATTGTCAATCTGTCCGTCGAACGAATTTCCTTTGCTCCCGCCCATCGCAGAACCGATCCAAACGGGCGACTGCGTTTTCATTGGCGGGCGAGTTGTTTTTCCGCCCAGATCCCAAGAGCCGCTGGTCCGCTGTCCGTCGATAAAACCGACGATACTGTCTGGGTTACCAAACTGGTACGCGACCGCCACATGATGCCAGCCGACTCCGATGCCGAAACCATTTTTGCTGGTCCAACGGTGAAACTGACCTTTGGCATCCTCGCTGTCTTGTGAATGAAACAAAAAGTTCAAACTGGCTTGCCCGTTTCGTTTCCGCAGTCGGAAGGCCCAGTTTTGATCACGGCCTTTGGATCCGCTCAACTTCGTGCGCCCCTTGCCAGCGATGTAAGCATTGTCGGCAAGCGAGTTGACTTTGACCCAAGCCTCGGCGGTGATCCAATCGCCATCACCAAAATCAAACTTTTCATCGGAGTCGTCTGACAACACCACATATGCCGGCGATTTCAGTGACAGAGCGTGGTTGTCCGAATCAAAATCGGGATACAGCGGCAAAGCGGGGCCTTGCGAATCCACGGTGACTTGCCCGGAAAGATCGCCAACTGGCAGTTTGTCAAATTCCCAACGCGCGATCGGTTGGACGTCATTGGCAGATCCGGTGTCGGCGTCGGCTGCGGTTGTCAGCGAAACAAAAAAACAACCCATCAGAGCTGTCAGCGCGGAACATCGCGACAGGCTTTGGCGGGGACACAAAAATAGCATGTTGGATACCGGCAGGTGGGAAGAAGCGGTATGGAGGTGGGCGTCTGATCCAGCACTCAAATCAGCGAGCGGATCAAAAGGGGGAGTAATAGTATAGCAGGCCCATAGCACGACAACTCGATAGAATGGGTGTTCACCAGGGCAAGCCACTTTCGGCGCCGGGGTCAACTGTCAGCGGAACGGCGCGAGCCGTCCGGTGTAGGCCATTGAACGAGAGCCATTTAGTGCGCCAAAGACCCGATGGTTTGCGGTATTCCGCTAAAAACAAATCTCGTAGCTTAAAAAAAGTGATTCCCCCTGGGGTTTTCACCTCAAGGCCAGCGTGATCCCTTTGCCTGATCCACCCCCTTTCTCTAATCCAAACGATGGTCGTGACCGAAAATTTAGCCGCATTCATTACTCAGACCGGATCCGCCGACGTCATCCAAATTGGCAACTTGCCTGTTCCCGAAGTGGGACCGCGACAAGTTTTGATTCGCAATCACGCAGTGGCCGTCAATCCGGTCGACACCTACATTCGCAGCGGGCTGGTGGCATTTGACCTGCCCAATCCCTTCGTCGTCGGCTGCGACAGTGCGGGCGAGATCGAAGCGGTGGGATCCGAAGTGAGTCGTTTTAAAATCGGTGATCGCGTCTGGTGCACCAACCAAGGACTACTCGGCAGGCAAGGAACGTTTGCGACACGCATCGCCGTCGACGAAGGCTGGTGCTTTGCATTGCCCGACAACGTCCAGCCGACCGACGCAGCCGCTTTGTCGCTGGTTGCGGTGACGGCGCACTTGGGACTCTTTCGCGAAGCAAAATTGCAAGCCGGAGAAACGATTTTGGTGATCGGTGGAACCGGAGGCGTCGGATCGACCGTCGTGCAGATTGCCAAAGCTGCTGGGGCCAGAGTGATTGCGACCGGCCGCAGCGATGCAAAATGTCAGCGGGCCCTGCAACTGGGAGCCGACGAAGCGATCAACTATCAAAACGAATCGATCACCGAAGCCACCAAACGACTCGCTCCGGACGGCGTCAATGTGTTTTGGGAGACACGCCGCGAGCCAGATTTTGACACGGCGGTCGATGTGCTTGCCCAACGCGGGCGAATGGTGCTGATGGCCGGCCGAGATGCGCGGCCCGTTTTCCCAGTCGGTCCGTTCTATGTCAAAGAATTGTCATTGCATGGCTTTGCGATGTTTAAAGCAGCGCCCCAAGAGATGCTGGCTTGTGCCCAGGACATCAACCAATGGATGGCGAGCGGAAAATTGAAAGCGAATATCGCCGCCACGTTGCCACTGAGCGAAACCGCGGAAGCCCATCGCATGCAAGAATCGGCGACGACTGGTTGCGACGGCAGCTTGAGCGGCAAGATTGTGCTAACCGTGTAGCGTCCCACGCCCCCAAATCAAATTTCCAAAGCCAAGCCAAATGAAAAACGCCCGCTCCTGTTTTGCCATTGTCGTCGCGTTTGTCTTGCTTGCCTGCTTGGTTTTGCCGATCACGTTTTATCTGATCAACCGGCCGCGAATTCCAAACGCACCGTTGCCGTCACCCAATGCTTACGACACAGTCGATCAAGCATCGCAGGCGACCACCGCGATTCCGCTGGACTTTGCCGAGACAAATGACACTGATGCCCTCATTGCTTTTGTCAATCGTAATCAAACAGCATTGAAACTGATCGATCAATCGCTGGACCAACCTTGCGTCGTGAGGGTGGATTACGAATCCGGATTGGACGAGATCCTCGAGCGAGCCGCCTACAATCGGCCTGCAACGCGACTGCTGATCGCCAAAGCCCGACTCGGAGCATTGACTGGTGACGATTCCGCTGCCGCAATGGACTATGCGAAAGTCGTGCTTCTCAATAGCAAGCTGACCAACGGCGGAGTCCTGGTCCACGTCGGCGGTGCGTTGGCCTGCGAAGCGTATGGATTGGAAGGGCTGGTCGAAACCACTCCGCGATTGACTTCTGATGAACGCAAACCAATCCAAGCCATGTTTAATCGGGCGAAACGCAAAGCAATCGATTTGGATGCGCTAGTCGCTCGCGAAAGCACCTTACTGAAAGTGCACCACGGCACGATCCGCGGAACCATCATTTCGTCATCGCTGAACACCACGTCGCCCTTTGTTCAACAAACCAAACAGGCAGACGATCAAAATCAACAGCTCTATCTGGACGTCCAATCCGCCTTGGACTTGCCGCCTTCGTCCTAATGCGGTTTTGGCCTGACCACCCCACACGTCTGACTTCCAAAGAAACACCGCCGATTTGCTCCAGTTCGTTCGCACTTGATGCATGGCTAGAGTTCCCCGTTGGTGAACCTTCGCATCGCAGGAACTGTCCCACTGGCTGCCAAGGCACGAAATTTCTCATTACTTGCGACGAAATCAGACGGCGCAGGGGTTTTTGATGCCTCACTGCGTTTTTGCGATACGGGACTATGAACTATAATTTGATGCAGGAAGTTTCTGCGGTAGTAGCACGCAATCATTTACGGAGAACCCCCAAACACGTGCGTGAACAACATCAAGTAGTCGATGACGGACCCGAACGCAGTATCTTGGCACGGCTGATCTTGCCCGGGCATCAGGTTGAAGAGGACCCGCTCGAAGAACTGCATGGACTGGCGACGACGGCAGGCACCCAAGTCGTTGGCGAATTGATCCAACGACGCGCCACCGCCAGCCACGGCACTTACCTGGGCAAAGGTAAAGTCGAAGAGCTACGGCTGATGGTCGAAAAACACAAAGCCGATGTGGTGGTGTTTGACAATGAACTGAGCGCCGGCCAGATTCGCAACCTGGAACAATCCATTGGCGTAAAAGTCGTCGATCGCACCGAGCTCATTTTGGACATCTTTGCCGCCGGTGCTAGTTCATACGAATCGCGACTGGCCATCGAACTGGCCCAACTGGAGTATTCGCTCCCCAGGCTCAAACGCATGTGGACTCACCTTTCGCGTCAAGCGATGGGCGTGGGAATGCGAGGACCGGGCGAGAAACAGATCGAAGTTGACCGCCGCTTGGCCCAACGCCGCATCCACGAATTGAAACAAGATCTGGCCAAAGTCGAACGCCGCCGCGCACGACAAGTCGCCGCACGCAAAGAAGCTCCCACGGTTTCGCTGGTCGGCTACACCAACGCTGGCAAAAGCACGCTAATGAACGCGATGACCGACGCCAACGTCGAAGCTGCGGACAAGTTATTTGCGACACTCGACACGCGAACTCGGCGATGGCAGTTGCCCAATTGGGGCATGGTTCTGCTCAGCGACACGGTTGGATTCATCCGCGACCTGCCTCACTCGTTGGTGGCAAGTTTTCGATCAACGTTGGAAGAAACTCGGCAAGCCGATTTGTTGCTGCACGTCGCAGATGCCAGCAGCCCCAATGTGTTCGAACAGATCAGCGCGGTCTACACGGTCTTGCAAGAATTGGAGATCGAGGAGAAAGACACGCTGTTGGTGTTGAACAAGATCGATGCCATTCGTTCACCGGCCGTGCTGAACCGAGTTTTGGATCGTTACCCCAACGCGATTCCGGTGAGTGCGAAAAGCCGCAAAGGAATTTCGCTGCTGGTCGAATCCGTCGGGGAAGCACTTGGACGAGAATTCTTGGACTTGGTCGTCGAGCTTGATCCAAGCGACGGAAAAATGATGGCTTACCTGGCAGCCAAAGGCGAAGTGCTGTCGACCGACTATGACGAACATTCGGTCCACATTCACGTACGAATGCCTGCCGGAGCCATGGGGCCGTTGCAGAAATCCGCTAAATCAATTCGTCCCGCTGGCGTAGACCGATTCGACGACGCGTCTGAATCAGCCGAATCCGATTCGCCTCAATCAGCTTCGCCCGCCGTCGATGCTCCTACTGAGGTCGCTTAGACGACGTGATCGCCGCGTCGGCAACGCGGCGATTGCGACCGCGTTACGAAACCGGACAATCGATGGCTTCTAGCAGCAAGCTGGGATCCACTGGTTTGGCGAACCAGCGATCGACGCCTTCACTATTGATCGAAATCCCAAAGGCTTCGGGCGAAGTTCCGCTGACGGCGAACACGCGGGTATCGTCCAGCTTGCCTTCGGCGCGAAGCTGCGTGATCGCAGTAGGCCCATCACACTCTGGCATCTTCATATCGATCAGCAGATAACCGGGAGCCGGATTTTCGTGAAAGTAGTTGATCGCCTGATTTCCATCCTCCAGCGTGACGACCGGCACACTCTGCAGTCGTAACAACGACGCGAGCATTTCACGTTCGTTCAACTGGTCTTCTACCAGAACAACCGTTTCGGATGCTGGTTTGGGTGGGGTCGTTGCGGGAGAATTCAAAGCCTCCGTCTTATCCAGACGCTCAAGTGCGGCTTGAATGTCATCGAACGTTTCAGACGCTTCGTCCATTAACGATGCGGCGACCAATTCTTTGTAGAGATACAGACCGACACTGATCTGATGCAGTTCGTTGCGGATGCCATGCCGAACGTCTTTGGGCAAGTAACTCAGCTGGCGATCACAAAGCGTCGAAGCTTGTTCCGGTGCAAAAAGCTCGTCACGCAACACACGGATATCACGAGGAGCGTCAACGCCCACTTTTACTTGCCCGGATTGGACGCGAATGAAGTGCAACGTGATTCCCACCTGGGGAAAGACAATCTTGTCCTTGGACCGGCGTGTCAAAACAAGCATAGCTGAGCTCGAACCTAATGGAGTATTGACAATCGGCGCTGGAATTCGCACCAAGCGGACGAACAACTATCACCAAGATCAGACGGCAATTTACAAATAAAGTCAATGATGTGATGACGCAAAAAGTTAGTCGTCATCGGGCCCGCGTCACTTCTTGCGGATGCCCGCAAGTTCATACAGACTCGCCCACCCCGTCGCGTTGAGCACAAAGCATGCCCAGGTTCTCGACCAATTCGTTGGGGTCGACCGGCTTGACCATGTGAGCATTGAATCCGGATGCAAGCGCTTTTTCACGATCTTCGGCTCGACCGTAACCGGTAACGGCAACCAAAAGAATGTCTTTGCCGACCTCGCTCTTACGAACCAACTTTGCGACTTCGTAGCCATCGATGTCCGGCAACCCGATGTCGACCACTGCGATCTCCGGTTTGAATTCACGCAATTTTTCCAACCCTTCTTTGGCGTCCGCCGCATCGGCTATTTCCAGTCCTTTCAGCTGCAACGAACGCGCCAGCATGCGTCGAATTCCGGCATTGTCCTCGATCAACAACAACCTTCTGCCATCAAGCAAATGGGGCTGAGGGACTTTTGCAACCGCCGGGGTATCGCTACTCAACGGAAGGCGCAGTTTGAACGTGCTGCCACAATCCTGGCCTTCGCTCGATAGCGAGACCGATCCATTGTGCGCCTCGGCGATCATTTTGACCAACGGCAGCCCAAGCCCCATTCCGCCTTGCGAACGATCCAACGCCTGCTCAGATTGCACAAACAAATCAAATATCGACTGTGACAATTCAGTGGAGACGCCAATCCCATCGTCGACGACGGTTAACAAAGCGTGATCGCCATCCTTAGCCAGCGTGTAATGCACCTTGCCACCGACGGGAGTGTACTTCGACGCGTTGACCAACAGGTTGACCTGAGCCTGCTGCAGTCGACCAATATCACCATCCACATACATGGGCTCATCGGGCGCGTCGACATACAGTTGCTGGGATTTTTCGTCCAATCGATGCTGAACGCATTCGGTCGCTTCCATCATGGATTTACGTAAATCCATGACCTCACAATGAAGCGTCATTTTGTCGTTTGTGATTCTGGCAACATCCAGCAAATCGTCCAACAACCCGGTAAGGTGACGCAATTGAGTCTCAGCCACTTCGCGTGCCTCGCTGGCAGTTTCGTTGTCGATACCGGTTTCACGAAGCAAGCTGTCTGCATTCAAGATCGCTGCCAGCGGGTTTCGCAATTCGTGCGACAGCATCGCCAAGAACTCGTCACGACGCTGCACAGCTTTCTGCACCTCTTCTTGTGCTCTTTTTTGTGTCGAAATATCGCGAATCACAATCGATGCCCCGTTGGATTCGCCAGCTAATGTCACAATTGGTGAAACCGTAATCGCAACGTCAATCGCTTTGGAATTGCGGTGCGAATGTTTCATGTACAAGTGACAAAGCGGGCTTTCGGAAGTCGACTGGCGAATCGTCTCCTCCAGAACTTCGTTGCGATCGTCCGGGTGCAGAAGCGTGTTGATGCTTTTGCCTAGCACTTGATCGGCATCGTAACCGTAGATCGCGCGGGCTCCGCGGTTCCAAGTTCGGATGATGGCATCATTGTCGACGCGGAAAATTGCATCGTCCGATACATCCACGATCTCGGAGAGTTCAGCCAGTTTTTGCTCTGTCGCTTTGATGGGCGAAATATCGATCAGAGTCAGCAATACGCCATCCACGCGGCCGCGTGAAGTGTAGGGTAGCAAACGCATCAGGAACCATCCGTCGCTCGTGTTTTGGACTTCCTTTTCGAGCACCTCTTCCGAATCTAAAACCGACTGGATGTCACTGACCAAATCGTCGTGCATCAAATCGTGATTAAAGGAATCAATCTTTCGACCGACGTCTTGCGGAATCAACCGAAATGTCCGCGCGATACCCAAAGTAAACTTTCGGAGCTTGAGGTGCCGATCCAAAAAGATCGTGTCGACGCGGATACTGTCCAACAGGTTTTCCATGTCGTCAGTCAACTCGGTCAGCTCCGTGATCTTCCGCTGGTGCTCCGAATTGACGGTGTAGAGTTCCTCATTGACGCTATGCAGTTCCTCGTTGGTGCTCTGCAATTCTTCGTTGGAGGCAATTAACTCCTCATTCGTGCTTTGCATCTCCTCGTTGGCGGACTTTAGTTCCCCGATCGATGCATGCAGACTTTGCCGCGTATCACGCAGTTCTTCTTCCAACGTCGACACTCGTTCGACACTCGCCATATCGCTATCGAGCACGGTCACCTCGGGATCCGGCAACGTGATATCGGAATCGTCGAAGGAAATCAAAAAATTCATTCTCCCTGATTTCCGCCCCGCAATCGGATGAATCGTGACGCGATAAACTTTCGCTTCACCGGCAATTTCACATTGCAGACCTGCGTAAACAATCTGCTCCTTTTCGTCTTTGCATCGCTTCATGCCATTGGCCACTGCGATTCGAAAAGAATCGGGCAGCATTTGCAAAACATCTTTCGTCGGACGACCTTCCCGAATGGACAGGAACTTGCTTGCCCCGGCGAAAACATGAACAATCTCTGACAATTCATTCACCAACAAACTGGGCCCAATGAATTGGTCAATCAATTGGGCATAGGTATCAACCAACACATTGCTGTCATCGCGTTCAAACTCTACTCGCGGACGAGCCAAGTTCCGCGGCGTGCTCATTTGTATATTTAGATGAGACGGTTTTGCATTTCCTATTTTTCGATAGAAACGCCATTTTTCGTTGGTCACCTGAAACTCATTTGCCAAGTCTCCAATCGTTTCGCTGGGACCTAGAAACAACACGCCGGCGTCGTTCAACGCAAAATTGAACAGCGATAGAATTTTCTTCTGTGCGGGTGGTTTTAAGTAAATCAACAAGTTACGACAGCAGACCAAATCCAACGCGGTAAAGGGCGCGTCGAGCAAAACGTTGTGCTCGGCAAAGACAACCATCTTTCGGATGTGGCGACAAACATGAAAGCCGTCACCACTTTCGCGAAAATAATGTTTCACTCGATCCGCCGTGACGTTCGCGATGCTAGACGGCGGGTATTCGCCGCGGCTAGCGACATCGATCGAACGCTTGTGCGCATCGGTCGCAAAAATCTTTACTTCTAATTCCAGTCCGAATTCTTGCATACACTCGTCGACCAACATGGCAAGAGAATACGCCTCTTCACCCGTCGCGGTAGGCGCGACCCAAGCACGAAAAACACCCGATTCCGCTTTTGCCATCAGCAGATCCGGCAACACCGATTGACGCAAAACTTCGAACGCACTTGCATCGCGAAAGAACTCTGTCACACCAATCAGCAGGTCCGAAAAAAGTCGGTTCAGTTCATCTGGATTCTGATCTAAACCATTGAGATAGTCTTTGATGTTGGCATGGTTGTCTCCCGACAGCATTAGCCGACGTTCGATCCGTCGCTTGATCATCGAACCTTTGTACTGCGAAAAATCGATGGCAAATCGTTTTCGCAACTGCGACAGAATCTGGCCGACGTGATCATCGAATTCTTCAACGACCACGTTCTGAGAATCAGTCGTCCGCAGATAGTTATTCAAACGTTCTAAGACGTCCGGAATTTCATCGACGGCAACGACCGCATCGGCAATCCCGGAGTCCGTGGCGGCTCGCGGCATCCCGTTGAACTTAGCGGAATTCTCGCTCTGTACGATGACGTAGCCACCGGCTTCATGGACGTCCATCACGCCGGTCGAACCATCGCTGCCAGTCCCAGAGAGCACCACGGCGACAGCCCGGTGCCGAAAGTCTTGCGCAAGCGACCGAAAGAACTGATCGATCGTCGAAGTCCCGGAACTCTTCGCGGGACGATCTTTCAGTCGGAGCGTACTGCCCGACAGAATGATTTCCTTTCCGGCCGGAAGCACATAAATATGATTCGGCTTGATCACGTCCCCATCAACGGCGCTGGATACCGGAATTTCCGTTCGCCGAGCGATAATCTGAGGCATCAAGCTTTCGAAGTTGGGAGCGAGATGCTGCACCACGACGATCGCTAGATTAGGACGCGGCGGCAGCACCGAGAAAAACGCTTCGAGCGCCTCGACGCCTCCCGCGGACGCTCCCATGCCGACCACCAGAAACTCGTCCTGAGTAAGTAGCTTGGTCTTTGAACTGCTAGTGCTAGAGCCATCCATAATTGATTTCAGTTAGAGTTTTTCTCAAGCGGATGCAGAAGGTTTCGATTGAACATTTTCACCGCTGACCTTGCCATCGTTCTTCGCTGCTTCGGCTTTCATCTGCGTATCAGTCACATCGATAATACTGATGATCACGCCGCTGACCTTGTCGCGTTTGCGAAATGGCGACACTTCAATCGAAATCAGATGGTCATCCTGATGACGAGTGTTCACGTGATACAGCACACCGCTACTCATCACTTCGCGCACGTGTCCAAAGAAGTTATCCATTTTGACCCGCGGCGCAAAATTGGAAAGCTGCCGGCCCACGTCATGTTCAAGTAGATTGAAGTAGCGATCTGACGCCCTGGTAAATTTGCGAATTCGCAAATTGTCGTCCAACAGGATCAATCCAACTCGTGTGCTATTGAACAGGTTATCGAAATCTTCGGTCACCTCCTGCAACTCTAACACTTTGCGTTGGTGTTCAATGTTAACGGTGTGCAATTCTTCGTTAACGCTTTGCAACTCTTCGTTGGTTGCTTGCAATTCCTCGTTCGACGCAATCATTTCCTCATTTGTCGATTGCATCTCCTCATTGTTTGCTTCCAATTCATGGATTGACGCGCCCAATGTTTCGCGTGTCATCGCAAGTTCGCGCCGCAGGGTCGCGATCAATTTTCTGTCGTCATCGACTTCGGACGGCTGCTCCCTGCTGCCATCGCCTGCTGAGTCGCCAGCCGGCGTGTCAGTCTTGTCCGACAAATTCTCGAACTGCAGTAGAACCACAGGTCCCAATGCCGACGTCGTGTGGTATCCGGTAGCGGTAATGGTCGTCAGCCGCTGCTTTCCAAGTACATTCAGCATCAGATCATTCGCGACAAACGGGACCTGCATCGTATCGCGTGCTTGGGCAATCACGGTATAGATCGCGGCTTGCTCGGCACCATGAAAAGCGTCGACCAGATTCACACCTTCGCGACGATGACTTAACGGCAAATAATCGCCTGCTTGGCCGTAAATTTCCAAGATTGCGTGACTGCCGTCCACCATGATCGTGCATTGCATCATGCCACTAAGCACTTCGCTTGAAATGCTTGGCCCAACCATCCCCTTGGACTCAGCTTTCACCAAATCATAGGTCGCCGACGATGGCGTCGGCGGCGGCGATGAGGTAGTCGCCGACGCACGCGATATCGATGAACTGGGACGGTGCGTAAGTCGCACGCGGGCATTCTTTCGGAACAGCCGCCAGCCTTTGTGCAGAACGTCAAAACCGTCCGATAGTCTTCCCAATGTCTCGCTGGGCCCCAGCATCATCAATCCGTTCGACTTGAGCGCGAACCGAAAGCTGGAAATCGCCGCAAACTGAGCTTCATCTTGAAGATAAATCAACAAGTTTCGGCATGTCACCAAATCCATATTGGTAAATGGTGGATCATGCACCACGTTTTGACGGGCAAACACCAAATGATTTCTCAGTTCAGGCCGCACTCTGAAACTGCTGCCGCCGACTTTTTCAAAAAACTGCTGCTTTTGCTCACCCGAGAGGGCGTCCAAAACGCCTTCTTCGTACAGACCGCGCGCAGCGTGGTCCAAACTGAGATCATGGACATCCGTCGCAAACACTTTAAAACGCGCCGGTAGCCTTCTTTCGTTGTACAACTCCGTCAGAACAATGGCGATCGAGTAGGCTTCTTCGCCCGACGCACAACCGGCACACCAAATCCGCAAGGACTCTCCGTCTTCATTTGCTCCGATCAGGTTCCCTAATTCTTCTTTGAGCAATTCGTAGGCATCACGATCGCGAAAGAAAGAGGTCACACCAATCAAGAGATCGTGGTACAGATTCGACAGTTCTTGCTGATCTGCCTGAAGCACTTCGACATACTCTCGCAGCCCCCGGTACCGGCTCAATGCGAGTCGTCGGTCGATTCGTCGCGAAACGGTAGTCGGTTTGTAATGCGAAAAGTCAATCTCGTAGGCTTCCGCCAGCAAGGAAAAAATCACTTGCACCAGATTGTCATCGACCAGCTCGACCTCCCTCGCTTTAACCGGAGCTTCGACCGGCACCGATCCGTGTTCACGTATCAAATGTGCGATCGCGGGCGGGCTTAGGATGTAGTCCACCATGCCAGTGGCGATGGCGTTTTTTGGCATTCCATCGAACTGGGCTGTATCGACTGACTGCACGATGGTCAGGCCCATGTGATCGCGAACCGCCTTGATGCCTTCGGCTCCATCACTCCCGGTGCCTGACAAGACGACAGCGACCACGTCGGCCCCATATTCATTCGCCACCGATCGAAACATCGCATTAATCGGCAGTCGCAACGCCGACGGATCAAACGGCCGCAACACAAATTCGTGATCTACGACTTCGACGTCCATCCGGGCAGGATTCAGATAAACCGTATTTGGCTGCAGCTCCATGCCGTCATCGGCAACTTTGATCTCCATTTCCGTGTGGCGTGCCAGCAGTTCGTCCATCACGCTGTCAAAATCCGGCGACAGGTGTTGGACAACGACAAAGGTCATGCCGGCATCGGTCGGCAGCAGTCCAAAGAGTTCCTGCAACGGACTCAGCCCACCTGCAGACGCACCAACGACCACGATGACTCGGCGCTCGCGATCGGCTTTGGCGTCTTCGTATCCGGAGGGATTGTCGGTGACTGATTTCATTTCACTGGAACTTACTGACCTTGAGTGGCTACGTTCTTAACTTCAATCTCATCAGACTTTGATCCACGGAGGGATCGAATTGGTCGCGACCTATGGCAGCAATTCCTTAATCTTCGCGGTGCACCGGTAGCGTAAATGAAACCGTCGTCCCGACACCGACATCCGATGTCAGCCAAATTCGGCCGCCATGGCGAGTGACGATACGTCGCGCGATCGCTAACCCGATCCCGCGCCCTGCGACGTTTGGCTTAAAACCTAGACGCCGAAAAATCGTAAACACACTATCTCGGTGGTCATCGTCGATCCCGATGCCATTGTCAGCGACGGAGAACTCCCAGAATTCACCCTGGCGACTGCAGACGACTTTGATATGAGGTCGTCGCGAACTGCAATATTGAATCGCATTGTCGACCAAGTTGAACAACAGCCGATGCAGTTGCTTTTTGTCGCCAAAAACATTGGGCAATTCGCTATGTTCGATGACGGCACGATGCCGCTGGATCGCGTCGCGCTGTTTATCCAAAACGTCATTTACGATCGTCGACATATCCACGACGTCGTATTCGATTGTCTCGGTGTTGACTCGGGAATACTCAAGTAAACACTCGATCAACCGGCGGACCGACAGCGAACTGCTTTGCAGGACATCGAGCGATTTCTGAATCAATTCGGAATTGTGGCCACCTAGTTCCTCGGAAATGATTTCGCAGTAGTCGTAGATGTGACGTAGCGGCGTCTGTAAATCGTGCGACACCGCGTAGGCAAACGATGGCAATTCTTCTGTGATCGTCGTCAGAGAAACCATCGCCTCGGCTTCGCGAAGCGCCGTGATATCCGTCAGCGTCAACACGATTCCATCGACACGACCATCGTCACATCGATACGGTTGGATCCGCTGAAGGAAGACTCGCCCCCCTTTCGCTTTGACTTCCACCGAAACCGGGTTTTCCGATGCAAGGACGCTTGCGACCTCTGTCAACAAATTGGGGTTATCCAATTTGTAAGCGATGTGGTCGATCGGTCGCCCGATATCTTGCTGCATCACATTAAAGGCGGACGAAATCGCTGGCGTGAACATGCGGATGTGAAAGTTCCGATCCAAAAAGATCGTTCCGATCTGCGTGCTCTTAAGCAGATTGTCCATGTCACTGGTCAATTGCGTCAGTTCTTCGATCTTCTGCTTGTGTTCTGCGTTGACCGTGTATAGCTCTTCGTTGACGCTATGCAATTCTTCGTTGGTCGACTGCAATTCTTCGTTGGACGCAACCAGTTCTTCGTTCGTCGACTGCAGCTCTTCGTTGCTAGACTCCAACTCTTCGACAGTCGTCTGCAACGTTTCGCGGGTGTACGCCAATTCGCGTTCCAAGTGCGAAATTTGGTCCGACGAGTCATCCGAAACGACAAACACGGTTCCTTCATCCGCCGCCGACGGGAGGATCTCGGTCTCCTCCATGCAGATCAGAAACACTTCTTCGCGAGACTTTTTGTACGGCTCGACGACCACCGTGTACATGCGATCTTCTTCGCCCTCGACGCGTGCTCGAACTCCTTTGTAAACGATCCGATCCAATTCTTGGGTGGCCTTGTGAAGTGCCGCGCTTACAGCCACTCGCAAATCACCCTGAATCAATTTCAGCACATCCAGCGTCGGTTTGCCTTCGGGCTGGACCAGCAACTTTCGAGCATCCCCAAATGAGTGCAGCAATTCAAAGAAGCGATTGACCAACAAGCTGGGTGGAACGTACTTGCGAAGCAAATCTTCGTGGACATTCGAAACCACCAAACCGCCCGCTGTCGCAGGAGCGGTGGCAACGAACGGAGGCGATTTGTCGTGAACAATTTTCGACAGCACCGGCGTCAGCGGCATGCGTGACGCATCGGGCAATCGAATGTCGCGGCGTTTTTGATAGATCCTCCAGTGACGATCGATGGGCTCAAATTCGCTCTCCAGATCCGAAAGCGTCTCGCTTGGCCCCAGCATCAATGTGCCGCCGGTTCGCAAGCCAAAGTGGAACAGCGACAGAATTCGTTTTTGAATCTTCTGCTCCAAGTAGATCAGCACGTTTCGGCAACTGATCATGTCGATCTTGGTAAACGGAGGATCTTTGGTCAAATCGTTGGCGGCAAAAATGACGTTCAATCGCAAGTCGCGTTTGATGTGCGCAAGACCATTGCCAACATTGAAATACCGTGATCGAAATTCTTCCGGAACGTGCATCAACGCGGCTTCGGGATACACAGCCGTGCTGGCGGTTTCCAACGATTGCGTGTGCACGTCCGTGGCAAACACCTTGAAACCCTGGCTGCTTTTCGCATTCAACAGCGCGTCGTGAAAAAGCATGGCCAACGAAAACGCTTCTTCGCCCGTCGCACAACCAGCCACCCAAACCCGTAACTCGCGTTCGCCTTTGGAGTCCGCGACGATCTTGGGAACAATTTCGTCTCGCAGTACCTGGAACGCATCTGGATCACGAAAAAACTGTGTCACTTCGACCAGCAAGTCACGATACAACGATTCCATTTCCTCCCGGTCCGTTTCGATCAACCGGGCATATTCGCCGACATCCTTCAACTGCAACATGGTCATCCGACGTTCGATGCGTCGGTTGATCGTGGCCGCTTTGTAAAGTGAAAAATCGATTCCGAACTCATGCCGAAACAGACGAAAAATCGCGCTGATCGCATTCTCGCTGGTCGTCGGGTCGATCTCTTCTTCGGTCGACAGCGTATCGCGATCCGGGTTGGTCACGTACTCCAAGATTTTTGATGGCATCGATTCCGGAGCACAAATCAGGTGAGCGCGCCCGGTCGCGACCGCGGCTCGTGGCATTCCATCAAATCCTGACGTGTCGGTGCTCTGGGCAATGACCAGTCCGCCCGCATCACTGACGTCAATCAGCCCGCGTGATCCGTCGCTGCCCGTTCCGGAAAGGACAATGCAAACCGATTTTTCAGCCGCCTCCATCCCCAACGAGCGAAAGAAAATATCGATCGGCAAATTAAGTCCGCGATGCGTGTCTTGGTCGCTCAACAACAGCTTGCCGTTTGACAAAGCCATGTTCTGTTCCGGCGGAATCAGATAGATCGAATTCCGCTCGACTTGCAATCGGTCGGTGACCTTGTGAATCGCCATCGTCGTGTGACGCGCCAGTAGCTCGTCCATCAACGATTTGAAGTCTGGCGACAGATGCTGGACGATTACAAACGCCAATCCGCTATCGGGCGGCATATGATCAAAGAACGTTTCAATCGCCTGAAGCCCACCCGCCGAAGCACCAATTCCAACGATATAACTTGGCGTCAAGTCATCGTCTGACTTTTCTGAAGATTCGGGTGTTTGATTCACGATAAATTGATCAACGAAGGACAGTTCGCTGACGCTTTTAAAAAAGGGACAAGATAAGTCGCGAGCAAACGATTAATCGCGTCGGCCTGCTAGCCGCCAGTTGCCAATCGAAAATTCATTATTAACATCTTACCAAGCCGCCAACACCCATCATCGGTGCAGAGTTTCTGCCGAAAGTGTTGCACCGTTTTCTTAGCGGGCGACTTGGAAATCGTACGTTTTGGTAGTCTGCAATTTGACCGGACGGTTTCGCTGCGTGATTTAGTTGGCGTAGTGATAAGACTGACGATGTCTTTGGTGTGACACCACAACGACCTCGCGGTGAAACCGTATTCTGCATCGTCGATCAAACCGATCCATTCCAACCAAATGCAGCACCACACAGGTGCTGACCGAGTGACCGGAGATGTCTAAAGACAGAAGAATTATTCAGTCGCTTTTCGCCCCCGGAATCACCCGCACAAAGCAGACCACTTTGCTGTCAAAGCTTAGCAAATTGCGAAAGGAAATGCGAGAAGGCGAAACGTCATCCGACGGCGATTGCACCATGCCAATTCAGATCGCTTCGCATGGCGAACTTGATTTCGATCGCGCTGCTTTTTGCTTGTCTTGGCTGGGAATAGAATATCCAACCTGCCACTCAAAATGGCTCCCTAAAACCGGCCTAAACGCACAGCCCGCACGCAAAAGCAGTGCTTCGCGACACGCTAAGAAAACACGATGCGATGACGCGGGCGCCGGCAAACCGAACCGATCGGCTTCGGTTTCTTCAATGTCACGGTTGCTAGGGTAAAACCCTCACCAACGGAAAAGCGACCGTCTCGCTTGCCGCCGTTGACGGATCGCGGATTCGCTCTGCTGTGTTTTCAATTCGATAAAAAGCTACGCAGCAACCGTTCGGCAATTGCTTTGGATGGCTGTGGCCAATTCTTCCGGGTTCAGCGGCTTTTGAAACCATGCGTTGACGCCATTTGGTCCGACTTCGACATCCGATTCTGCTTCACCGATCCCGCTGACCGCAAACACCGTCAAGTCATCCAACCGATTGGTTTCGCGGATTTGGCCGATCGTCCAACGTCCGTCAAACTCAGGCATTGTCATGTCTAACAAAACGACATCTGGATCGCAGAAAGACATTTTCGAGAGCGCCTCTTGGCCGTTGCTAGCCGTCGTCACTTCAAAGCCCCGGATCTTCAAATAGCTAGCCAGCAGCCGAGCCTCGTTGTCATTGTCGTCGACCAACAAGGCACGCAGTTGAGCGTCGCTGCTCGGGCCACCTTCAAGTTTTTTGGTGTGCGAATCGATTTCCTTCAGTCGTCCAATCAGTTCGCCCACAACCGCTTCCTGAGCGGGACAACCATTTTCCTGAGTCAGGGCCTGCAGCTGGTTGAGGGTTCCCGCTGCGTCCATGAACTGAGCTCGCAGTTGCGCCGACATTTCCGCCAATGTGGGTGTCGGTGGCACGAGCGTTTGAAAACGTCGATAACTGGCAGCTGGATTCTGCTGCGAAATTTCGCCGCGAAGAACTTGGATATCGCGTGGTGCGTTGATTCCGATTCGCACTGTCTTGGAGGAACATCGAAGAACCTCAACACAAATTCCTAAAGCAGGAAATTCGACTGTTTCACTGGCGCGGCGTGATAGAACTAACATGTTTCTCGGTCTCCATACTGAGTAAATCCGGCCCAATGCTTTTCCGAAGCATCTTGGCCTATTGAACTGGACAGACGAACCTTCCCCTTGGGCCATTTTTTCCAAAGAGGGCGGTTCGCAGCTAAGAACGCGCGACGTCCAGCCGAACAATGCACTTTGCATTGCTAAAGATTCATTCCTACACGAGAATCACTGCGAGCCTTTACATTGAGCCAAAATTGGTCTTGCGACAATACAGATTCACTGCACGCAGAAATTGTTTCGAATAATTTTTCCCATACGCCACACTAGACCTGCGGGTTACCGCACCTGAGTGCGTGGTGCATGCAGTCAGTCATCGATCCAGAGTGCCTAACCGCTAAATGCAGCAGCACGCGATCCCGAAAAAGCTTCAGCGAGTGCCTCAGCGCCCCCTCGCCAGAAACAGAGCCAAACAAAAACCGCACCCCCCCGCCAGCGTTTCCCAACCAGCGACTTACAGCCGCCCTGAGCCAGTCCTTTAAACACTTTTCTTGAGTCGCTGTGACTCGATTTCCTCAAACGTATAGACGCGTCCTTTGCCGGCACCGGGACATACCTCGCAGGTTTCTTTCCAGGTTTTCTTTTTCAGGACGGTCGAGTCCCAAAACGGCCAAGTGCGGCATTGAATCGGCCGAGCTTGATAGACGCTGCATTTGCGAGTCTCGCGATCGAGCAAGATACAGTCCCCATCGTCGTACTCCATCAAGCTCCTGTCGCGGCCGACTTGGCGAATGTACTTGCTCTCGAAAACCGGTTGCTCCAAACCCATTTCATTCGCCATCGCTTGGATCTCTTCTTCGTTGACCCAAACGTAGCCTGGTTCGCCACTGCAACACTGACCGCACTGCGTGCATTCAAACGCTAACCCATCACGGTACCAAGGTCCCTCGTCTGACTTGGTCGCCTTGTCCGACTTCTTTTTAGACGATTGCTTTTTCTTTTCGGGCTTTGACATTTTGGTTTGTAAACGGAGACGATGAAAGGCGACGAGTTTTAGGTACCCGCGATTTCGCGAATCGCTTTTGTGGCAGCTTCGATTTCGCCATCGGGCGTGTGCGACGACGCGCTAATGCGAAGTGTACCACCAGTTGGATTGCCCAAGAAATCCTGGATCTTGGCCGCGCAATGAAAACCGGCTCGCGTTTCGATTCCAAACTCGGCATCCAATATCGCTGCGACATCGCTCGCCGGCAGACCATCGATCGACAAGCTTGCCACCGGCAATGGCCCGGCGATGGAATGGACGGTCACCATGCCGGCAGACGAGATGCCGTCAGATGAAATGCCTTCGTGCAGCAACTGAGAAAGAGCCGACAAACGCGATCGCTGTTGCTGCTGATCGGATTCCAACGTCGACTGCGCCGCGACGGCCAGTCCAGCGATCGCAGGCACATTCAGATTGCCGGCTTCGAGTTTGTCGGGATACCGGGATGGCATTTCCAGCGATTCACTGTGGCTGCCGGTGCCGCCAAAGATGGTCGGACGAATCGCAGCGTGCAAATCGCTAGCCAAATACAGCAGCCCCGTGCCGAGTGGTCCACCGATCGCCTTATGTCCGGGACTGGCCAGTGCGTCACACTGGACGTCCATCACATCGATCGGCAAGTGCCCCAGCGTCTGCGCCGCATCGACGACAAACAGGGTTGACGTCTCGGCAAGCGTTTGGCCGATCGTTTCGATGGGTTGCACGGCGCCGGTCACGTTACTGGCGTGCGACAAAATCACCATTCGCGTCTGCTTGCGAACCAAATCCAACACGGCGCCGGCCGATACTTGACCGTGCGCGTCGCACTCTGCGATCGACAATTCGACGCCAGCGGTTTCGCACAGGTGCTGTAGCGGACGCAGCACGCTGTTGTGATCCGTGGCCGTCGTCACGACATGGTCGCCGGGGGAAACCAATCCAAAGATCACTGCATTCAGGGCGGCGGTTCCACTGGTGTGCAAGGAAACACAATCGCTGGACGGAACATTCAACAATTTGGCCAACGAACGCCGCGCCGACTGAATGTGCGTGCTAGCCTGCATCGACGAACGATAAGCGCCGCGGCCTGCCGACGCTCCCACGTTTCGCGCGTAGGCATCCACGGCATCCAAGACGCTTGCCTGTTTGGGCCACGACGTTGCCGCATGATCGAGATAAATTCTTGGACGATCACTCATGATGTGGGGCCATCACTTTCGATCGGATGCACCCACTGGGTTGAACCATCACTGTAGGTTTCGCGTTTCCAGATCGGTACGTCTTGTTTCAGCGTATTCATAATCCATTCGTTGGCACGAAAGGTAGCCACGCGGTGCGCGCTGCTGCATCCCAACACCACACTGGCCTGGCCGACCGGCACGTCTCCCAAACGATGCACAATGACGATGTGTTTGAGCTGGAAATCAGCCAGAGCCTTGGCAGCGAGTTTTTCGAGTTCGGATATCGCCATCGGACGATGCGCTTCGTAGGAAAGCGACTGTGTGATCTTGGTCGTGTCGCCTCGAGTCGTCTTGCGACGCGTCACACCAAAGAACCATCCGTGTGCGCCGACGTCTGGATCGCCGACATCGGTCAACAATGATTCGATATTGATCGGGCCATCCGTGATACGGACGATCATTTTACTTGATTCGGTTTCTGCAACACTCATCGATTATCCTCCGCTGACGGGCGGGATCAAAGCGATTTCGTGGCCGGCTGACACAATCGTGTCGCGCCCCACGTATTCGTTATCGATTGCCAAACGGCACGATGGCATCAAGTCGACAATGCTGGGGAGAACGCCGGCCAACGCATCCGCGACTTCACCTGCCGATGCGTCATCGGGCACTTCCACCGAGATCGAATCGCACCCGGCAGCCTCTTTGGCTGCGGCGAACAACAGAACTTTGACTTGCATAATAGACACGCAGCGAAAACGAATCAGGAAATCCCTAGTTCTTCCTGAACCTTTGGTAGACGACCATAAGCATACGCTAACACTTTCAGTGGGTGCAGGGTCTTGAATCCAGTGCCGTGTTCGATCTGCATCTTGCATGCACTGCACTCGGTTGTCGCCATCGAAACGCGGGCCGACCGCATGGCCGAAATCATCGGCCAACCGATTCGCAGACTGTTGCGATAGTTCTTTTGCTGCAATCCCCACGTCCCCGCCATGCCGGTGCAACCACCTTCGACACGCTCGATCTGCAATTCGGGAACCAAATCCATCAGCCGTGGTCCAGCCTGTTTGGGATCCAAAACTCGCAAATGACACGGTTGGTGATACGCCAATTGCAACGGCACCGGATTGAATTCGGTATTGAGCCGTTCGCCTTCGTGAAGCGACAGCAGATACTCGCACGCCTCCATCGAATTCCGAGCCACCAAGTGCGCGTCTTCGTCGTCCAACAAATTCGGGTACTCGTGGCGCAAACAAAGGGCTGCCGCCGGTTCGGTGGCAACCACGGTGTAGCCCTGACGAACCGCATCAGCCAATAGACGCACATTCTTTCTGGCGATACGGCGTGCCCCCTTCAAGTCGCCCGACGCGATGCGTGGCATGCCGCTGGAATACTGCGCCGTTGGCACATAAAGTCCGATACTGTTTTGCTGCAAAATTTCCGCCAACGCTCGGCCGATATCCGGGGCGTGATAATTGGCGTAGTGGTCCACAAAGTAAACGACTTTTAATCCTCCCTGCGGATTCAGTTTGGTCCATCGTCGCCGCGCGGCGTAACGCATGAACGACGTCCCCGCGATCGGAGGCAATTCACGAGCCTGAGACAGGCCAAAAAGTCGTTCGCCAAACCAGCGGGCGACCGGACTCCGCATCAGCACGTTTGCGAACCAAGGAACTCGCGACGCGATCGCCGCAAGCGTATCGATCCGGCAAAGCAAGATGTCCGAAAGCGGCAAGCCGTTGGTCGCGACGTACTGGGCTTTCAGCTCGCCTGCGATTTTTGGGATGTCCACCGACGCAGGACACTCGACGCGGCATTGGTGACAGTTAAAACACAAGTCCGCGATGGCTTTGGCACGATCGCCGGCCAAGTCGTCCACGGTCAACGCACCGCTAAGTACGCCGCGCAGGAGATTGGCTTTCGCGCGCGGAGAAGCTTCTTCTGCCGGATGAGCCCGAAAAACAGGACACTGACGTTCTCGCGGATCCGACGCACGGCAACGTCCGCAACCGTTGCACGCACGCGTGACTTCGCTGACCGTTGCGTTGGGCGGCCAGTGCTGCAAAACTTGCAACTGGGGAACAGACTGCCCGGCATCGTGCGCTCGTTGAACAATCTGTTTGTCAGCCGCCAATAAAACGCGGTTGTCCGAAACAATCTCGATCGTCTGGTTTGCAGGTCGCAGATTTTCGTTGGGCTTTTGCAAAACCGCGCCGAACAATTTCCCGGGATTCATGCGATGATGCGGGTCAAACAATCGTTTTGCTTGGCCCATCGCTTGCCAGATTTCGCCAAACTGTTCTCGCAGCAAATAACTGCGACTGAGTCCCGCCGCGCGTAACGCACCAATCTGGCCACCGTGCTGCATGACGACTTCGGCAATCTGCTGCGACAAGTCCAACAAACGCCCACGATCCGCGGTGTCGCCTAAATTCAAGAACGGCAAGACTTGCAAATGCCCGTGTCCGGCGTGAGCGAAAAACGTCGCTGTCGATTGGTTTTTCTGCAACGTTTCCTGGATCGCCACCAACGCGGTCGGCAATTGCTCAGGTGGCAGCCACAAGTCTTCTGTAAATGGCAACGGCGAATCGGTACCGGGAATGCGAGCCAACCGCAGCATCACTCGGCGGCTAATCGACCAGTACAGGTCTCGCTGGTTTTGGTCGACGGTAGTGACCGATGCAAACGCTCCCATCGGTCCATCGGTGACGTGATCCTTGACGACCTTCAATCGGTCATTTAATTCGTCAACCGATTCTCCCTGCAGTTCCAACAACAGCATCGCTTCGGCTTCACGCGGAAGCACGTCGGCGAGTTCGCTTTCAGTTTCTCGAGCAATCTGAAGCAACCGGCGGTCCATCAGATCGCAAGCGACTAGCCCATGGCGATTGAGTTCGACGGAGGTTCGAGCGGCCGAATCCAAACGTCTGAAAAACGCCAAGACCACGCCACGATGCGTCGGGATGGATTCGGTACGTAGCGTCGCGCTGAGAACAATGCCCAGCGTTCCTTGCGTGCCCACCATGAACTTTGCCAAATCGACTTGGCCGCGTGCGTCGACCACGTCATCCAACCGAATGCCGCCGCGAGACGCGGGCAGATTGGGCTGCTTGTCGAGTTCACTTTGAAAGCGTTTCTTGATCTCGACGATTCCAAGTGCCAACTTTCCCTCGGCCGTGTCATCACTGGGGCGGTGACGCGATAGCTCCAGCAACTGGCCATCGATCGTGACGACTCGCATCGACACGATGGTGTCGCGAGCCGAACCGCTTCGCAGGTAGTGGCTGCCCGACGCGTTGGTCGCCAAAACACTGCCCATCGTGGTGATGCTGCGGGTCACTGGATCAGGTCCATACCAGCGACCACGTGGGCGAAGCATTCGATTGACTTCCGCCAAAATCGCGCCGCTTTGCACGGTGATCTCTGAGGCATCGTGGTTCAGTTCGATCCGCCGCATGTAACGCGAAAAATCCAGAATGATGCCACGGCCAAGCGATTCGCCTGCGATTCCGCTACCGCTGCCGCGCGGGTGCAACGACAAATCATGCTCGCCGGCATACTTCACCGTCGCGACCACATCCGCTGCGGTCCGCGGTCGAACGATGCCAACCGGCGAAAGCTGGTAGATGCTGGCGTCTGATGCGAACAGCTGAATCGATTCGCGATCGCAAAGAACATCGCCGCCGACGATGCCTCGCAAATCGTCCTGTATCCGTTGCCGTTCTATGTCCATGCGATCTTACTCGATCGCAGCGGATCGGAGAGGTCAAGAATCTGGGAGCCAAGAAAAAGCCAAGGCAGCCTGCGACCAGAGTTTACCACGCCATCATGCGAGCGTCGCGGTTGATTAGCCCCAGGACCTCGGCGCGCGATTTGGGATCATCGCGAAATGAACCGCGCATCGCACTGGTCAAACAAAGGCTGCCAGGCTTTCGTACTCCTCGCATCGTCATGCAGCTGTGTGTCGCTTCGCAAACCACCGCCACGCCGCGAGCCGACAAGCGGTCTTCGACCAAATCGGCAACGGTCTGCGTCAGCCGCTCTTGAACCTGAGGCTGGCGGGCGACTTCTTCGACGACACGAGCCAATTTGCTAAGCCCGACGACTTTGCCGCTGGGCAAGTACGCGATGTGAGCCTTGCCGGTGAACGGCAACAAGTGGTGCTCGCACATGCTGCAAAAACTAATGTCACGTACCAAAACGATTTCGTCGTAATCTTCCGTGAACACTTTGCTTAAGTGGCGACCCGCATCGCTTTTCAGCCCCGCAAACATCTCCGCGTACATTCTCGCCACGCGCGCAGGGGTTTCCAGCAAACCCTCCCTATCGGGGTCTTCACCGACCGCATCCAGGATCTCGCGAACGGCGGCTTCGATGCGACCCAAATCCACTGACGGATTGTGGGGCGCATTGCGATCAACGTGGATTGATGGTTCCGTTGAATCTGAACCGTTCTTTGAATCTTTTGCTCCCACGAGCCGATATTCCCAAAAAAGTAAGCGATGCGGCGAAAACACTGCCGCGAAGAGATTGTAACGCTGCTGGGGATCAAGCCCACCGGGCTTCTGATGGTGACAGGACGACGGGCGAGTGCTTGACCCTCTCTAAATTTCGATTTCGCTGTTGGTGCGTTCACAACGACATTATCGAGACAAATGCTTTGCCGAGAAAACCAGAGCGAACCCCCAGACGGTGAAAACTCCCGTCCACCATTTGGACAAATTACTAGCAGCGTCGAGATATTAGTTACCTGGCAAGCCGCACGGCCCAGACGCGATTTCTGGTTCAGGCCCCGCCGTCAGCGGGAAACGTAATGAACCGCGCGGGGACGGCATCTGTCAGCCAGACCCCGTTGGCCGATCGGAAGAATTGGATTCCCGATTGATTCATGCTTTCGGCATCGATGATCAAAATAACCGGCCTGCCGCGGCGGGACCCGACCTTTTCCGCGGTCAGCTGATCGGGCGAAAGGTGCACGTGATTGCGAGTCCGCTTGCGCAAACCCTGGCTGCGGATACTTTCCAGAAACTTCGCCACCGTGCCGTGAAAGAGAATCGCCGGCGGTTCCACGGGCTCCAGATTCAAATCAACTTCGGCCACCGAATGACCTTGGCTCGCGCGAATACGCTGTCCGTCCGCGCTGATCGCGAAACGCTTTTTGTCGCTGGTCGCGACCACTTCATCGATCAACTGCCGCGTCAGGGTTTCACCACGTGAATTAGCATTGTCAACCAGTTCTTCGATCACCAACCAGCCTTCGCTATCGAGCTGCAAGCCAATCGCTTCGGGGCGATGCCGTAACACGAGACTAAGAAACTTGCTTGTCTTGGTGAGTGACTTGTTCATGCTAACCGGTGTTCCGCGTGATTACTCCAGACGCATCATTTCGCTGGCGGCCTGGCGATCGGCACATTTGAGCGGAAAATTGTGTCCGAGAATTTCGTGATGCGTCCGCAGAGCTTTTCGCGGATCGTTGTTTTCATCACTCAAGTGAGCCAACAAAGCCCACTTCAATTTGGAAGGCAGCGCGGATTGCAAAAGGTACGCGGCGTCTTCGTTGGACAAGTGACCGTGCGGTCCGCGAATACGCTCTTTTAAAAACGCTGGATAGGGACCGTTTTCAAGCATGTCGATGTCATAGTTGCTTTCGATCAACACGGCATCAAGCGAAGCGATCGTGCGAGGCAGTTCTTTGAACACATGGCCAAGGTCGGTCAAGATCCCAAAGCGATGCTTGGAATCGTCGACTACAAACACCACGCCGTCGGCAGCATCGTGCGGCGTCGAAAGAGTTTCGACGCTCAAGTGGCCAAACCACAGCGTTTCGCCCGCGTTGAAGTGATGCACATCGTTGACCTTGCCGACTTTCATCCGAGTCGAAACGTAGTCAAACGTGGGGCGTGTCACAAAGAGCGGCAGCCCGAATTTGCGATGGAACACTCCCATGCAAGCTGTGTGGTCGCGGTGATCGTGCGAGATAATCAGGGCGTCGACGTCGCGAATGTCTTTGCCGTGCTCGGCCAAACGCTGTTCCGCCTGACGTCCGCTGATGCCAGCGTCAAACAACAGACGAACTCCGCCGGATTCGACGTAAACGCAGTTTCCGCTGCTTCCCGATTGCAATGCGATGACATCCATGGTGCGAGAGTCTATCGGCGCCGCTAAAATCTGCCCAGCACCGCGCCGAAAAAACAGCTTCATCGGATCCCCCCAAGTCGCACGCGGGCCGAAAGAACCGGAAACTCAATGGGTCCCTTTCAACCTCCGCAAGAAATCTCGCGCGACGAACTCTTATCCTCCGAGATGATCGCGTCGGCAAAACGGGGTGCTTCGCCAGGCACCTTGGCCAAAATGATCTTTTGGCGAAGACTCGGTTTGCTGTTAGCCGTGTTCTTTGTCATCTGGGGACCGATCAATTTAGGGGTCGCTTACTTAGAACAAAACGTCATCGACGAAGATGATTTTCAAACGTCGTGGCGAATCGAACGGCAAGCCAACCTGTGGTTGGGGATCATTTGCACCGGCGCCGCCGTGTCCGTCGTCGCTGCGACTTATGAAGGCAGAAGCCGCAGTTTTGCCGGTGCGATGGCGGACGGACTACGGCGTTGGCCCCAGCTGTGGACGACGTACTTTGTTTATGGAGTGGCGGTGGTCTTGGGATTTGTCGTGTTGATTTTTCCCGGTATCTACATCGCCGTGCGTGGTTTTTACGCCCTGACCATCGCGGCAGCCGAAGGAGTCCACGGCCCCACGGCGATCAATCGCAGTTTTGAGATCACGCGAGGCCGATTTTCCGAAACACTGGGCCGAGCCTTGATCGTTCTCGGCGTCTACGTGCTCGCTAGCATTTTGCTCGGAACGATTCTGTTGCCGCTGCTATTCGTCTTAGAATACGACAAGCTGCAGGAGTTCAACGGCGAGCTCTACTTTTATCCCCAGTGGATGTGGATCGTCGAAGGATTGCTGGCAAGCATTTTGCTGCTCGCCCAAGCTTTCGCCGCAGTTTACGTGTATTGCTGGTACCGGCACGCGGACGGAAGCGACATTGCAAGCAAAGAAATGTCGTCTTCAGCGCCTGCCGCTGGACGATTCGTGCCGCAAACTTCTGAAAACTGGTCGTGAAGAGTGAAGATGTAACGGTTGTCCGGTCGATACGGATTGTGAAGGTCGCTACAGCAACGCACTAGGCGAACGAGCGAACTCCCTTTCAAGGCAAAACGAGATGATCCGCAACTCGACGAATCGACGATTGAAGACCACGACAGCTGCTTGCTTGGCGGCTGCAGTCTGTGTTTGCATGTCCACTGGATGCCAAAGCACAATCAACGGTCAAACCCTACCAAGTCCGTACTACTTGCAGGACGACGTTCAGTATTTCCCATCAGGACCTGAATTCAAACTGCCTCGTGAAGCCGCAGCTCTGCGTGCTGCTCGCGCACAAGAAAAGCTTGACCGCCGCTAAGCCGATCAAGCTTTTGTGTCCTTCGGTTCGCCGGCGATCTTTGCAAAGCCAAAGACCCCGTCTGCTGCGCTCTATTCGTCGCCAGCTCGCAGCGAACCGGTCAGTACTGGGTCGTAGTCACAGAACTCAGCGGCATCAAAGTACAGATCTAATTCGCGTTGGGCCGCTTCGGGACCATCGCTGGCGTGAACCAAATTCATCTGCTGACTACCGCTGTAGTCGCCCCGGATCGTGCCCGGCGCTGCTTTCAATCCGCTGGTAGCCCCCAACATATTGCGTACCACTGCGATCGCTTGCAGTCCATCGATCGCCATGGCCACGATCGGTGCCGAAGTGATGAATTCTTCCAAGCCCGGGTAGAACGGTCGTTCGACGTGTTCGGCATAGTGTTTCTTGGAAAGCTCCGGCGTAACACGCAACATCTTCATCGCGACGATGTTCAAGCCCTTGGACTCGAATCGCGAAATCACATCGCCAATCAATCGCCGCTGGATCGTGTCGGGCTTTAGTAGAACGAGCGTTCTTTGCATTGAATCCGATGCCATGCTTTTTACTGAAACTCCTGGCTCTAACTCCAAACGCGGTCGCGTTGAGTGAGCCGAATCGCGGAATGTGATTGGTTCGTCGACGATACGGGTAGCCGACACAAAACGAAAAGATGCCCGGACAGTTCATGTCTGGAGGCGGAATCGTAAATTAGCAGACTGCGACTAGCAAGACGCAGGCGGCCAGGAACCATGCTTTCGTGCGCGATTGCCGCGCCGCCGCGTTTGCATGGGACGAGAAACGCTGACTGTTGTTAGACGACATTCAATTGACGACAAACAACGCGTTGATCGCGACGCGCCCAGTCGTCTACTCGGGCTGAGTGATGAACATCGACCGTGGCGGCGTGTTTCGGGGAGCCTGCAAATCGAACGCCTGCTCCGGAGAAAGGCTGGCCTGCTGCTGAGGAAGACCGGTCTGCTGCTGTGGAAGACCGGCCTGACCGTAGGCGGCCGGCTGGTTTGGCGGCGAAATGCTCCGGTAAGCCGCAGCAGAAGACGCGGGCCTGGTGCTGGGCAGCCTGTTGTTGGGCAAACTAGCACTCTCAAACAACAACGAATCGTCGTCAAGCAACAAGTCGTCATCGTCGCCTGGCGTGGCCGCCGGAATTCCCCCCGGAAGTGAAACGGGGGATGCCCCATCGGGCGAAGCATACGGGTTGCTGCTAATCGGCTTTTCCGTCCAACCGTTGGGCAGCCCATCAGCGGGCGAATGACTAGCGTCCAATGGTCCAAGCTCCGTCGGCATCCTAAGCAGATCCGTGTCCGCGTCGGTGTTTGGATCTGGATTGGGCGATGGGATTGCTTCGGGCAACAAACTGGAACCCGTTTCGTCGGCCTCCTGCGAAGTAGATTTTGGCGGCGGCAATACCTGCATCGATTCTAGTGCCGATCCATCCGAATCAGCTTCGTCGACCGTCGATCCCAACGGTGGCAAAGCGAGTGATGCGTCGGTCGGCGATGTCTCCTCACCACCAAGCGAATCGGCTTCGTCCACCGTCGAACCCAGTTCCGGAAGCCTCAGCGGTCCATCCGCAGGCACTGCCGAACGCGCGTCCGAAGGCGATGCGACGTTGTCGCCATTGGATTCGGCTTCGGTCGGCTGGGTTGGCCGCTTGGGCTGAGCATACTGAGGCACTGACGGTTGCGGAGCCGGTGGTTGAGGAGCCACTTGCTGCTCAGTAGCCGGCGACATCGCACTATTTGGATTCCAGTTTGATGGCTGAGGCACCGATCGATAGGCTTCTGATTGAGAACCGGTGTACTGGGATCCGGGTCCGTACTGGGATCCGGCTCCGTACTGGGATCCAGCTTCATTTTGGGGCGCCGGCTGCGGATACCATTGCTGGCCATTAGCAGCACCTACAAACCCTGAATCGCAACCCACGCCATCACAATCCGCGGTGCTGCAGTTAGGCGAATCGCACGCCGATCGCGAATGCGAATCGGTGCGCGAAACATAAGTCTGTGACGGTTCGTAGTCCGCCATCGCGCTGCCAAAATCGTCGCAACCGATGCCGGCACATCCACCAGCATTGCCACGAAACTGTGCATCAAACTGGTCGTAGTAGCCACCGCTGCTGCAGCCGCCCGCTAGACCACATCCGCCGTCAAACTGTTTCGGGAAACTTCGCGGCGGCAGATCCGCTCCGGGACGCAGACCAGACGCGTTACAAGCGTGGTATCCATCGCCCCAGCCACAGCCAAGCGTTCGCCCCAAACGTTGCAGCGGTTCCAGCCCACCTGCGTGGACGTTGGCGGCAAAGGCCGTCGCAGTCAATGTGGCGATCAAACCGGCCAGCAGACGTCGTTTCGTTGGGATTTGGTAGGGCATGTTTAAACCGGTCGACTACTTAGTTAAAAAAATCGATGCACCAATGCTCTGCTGCCCAACACTGACAATCACGCTCAAGGCAATGTGCACTCGCCGTGGTTCACGCTTCTTTGGGCACGCAATTTCGCTATGTGCGGATTAATCGGCACGATTGACCGATGCGCACGGTTCCGCAGTGCCGGTTCAATCGAATTGTGCGAACTGTCGAGGTGGTTGTGCCGGTTATTCCGGTCGGCGAAACCCGGGACGCCCAGAAAGTGCCCTGCCCGTGGCCGCCGCCGCAATCCTGCGATAAACGCATGCTAGGTTTCACGCGTCCTGACTTGATTTGCCTAAACGCAAAGCTTGACTCAATTAGCATCATTTCTCTGGAAACCAACATTTCTCGGGCTTTGAAACTGCCACGCGGAAATGCCCTCCAGCTTGGCGGCAAACCCACATCAATCGGTTGTGAAACATGTCAAAACGAACACGAATCCTTGTCGACCCAACCGTCCAATGGTCGATCGCACGCCGCATCTTGATGCACTGGACGCTCTTGCTGGTTTGCCTCGTGTCCATCAGCATGATGGTTCGATTGATGATGAGCGTCGGCGAAAAGCCGTTCGGCGAAGCATTTATCAACGCCCTTTCGGCTCAAGCACCGCTGATGGCCGTAATGGTCATCTTGATGCCCGTTTTCTTGCGTGACACATTGAAGCTGAGCAATCGCTTCGCAGGTCCGATGTATCGCCTTCGCACCGTTCTGGAAGAAATGGCCAACGGCGGCGAAGGATCAAAGATCAAATTTCGCGTAGGCGATTTCTGGCAATCCACTGCAGGCGATTTCAACACGGTGCTGGACGAAGTCAATCGTCTCAAAAGTCGCAACGCCGAATTGGAAACCGAAGTCGCCGAACTCAGATCGACCGCGAGTGTGTAATTAACCCGCTGTGTGATTAGCCCGCTGCGTAACTAGGACACCAACAGGCCATCCAGCTTGCCCGGTCGGCAATGTCGTCTGCGTCACCGGCTGAAGTGCTCCGGCAACTGATTCCAAGCGAACGTGACATTCGTTCGCCAAAGCACATTGGTTCGCCAAAGCGACGACGCAACACCGCTTCTACGCGGTGGCATCGACTCCCGCTGGGTCGCCGATCGGGAGATATACCAAAAAACGGCCCATTTCAGCGGCTTGCTCGTCTACGCATCGGCTCGCCCAGCCGTCATAATAGAGGCCGGATCGTGTCACTTAGTGAGACACCGATTCGTTCCTTAACAAACTATGACGAGTAATCTGATATGTCGCGTCACGCTGATACTGTTTTGAAATCGACCCTGCTCGGTCGCGTTACCTGTCTGATCGCTGCTGGCTTAGTGAGTGTTTCGATCGGTGCATCGCCGCTCGTGGCGCAAGAAACGATCGTGGACGAACCTGCGACCGACAATGCGACTGAGGCGCCAGCCGAAAAAGCGCCGCCGCCGATCGCGTCGGGTGAAAAAACCAAAATGGATCCCGGCCAAGCGGATCTGGACGAAGCCGTCATCGCACGGATTGATGCCAAGTCTCGCAAGCAGATCGAATCGGTCGCGACGCTGCTGGAGTCGGCGTTGGCAAAAGGCCTGAGCGAAGAAAACACCGCGTTCGCCAAAAAGATGCTCGGCTCTGTCTTACTTCAACGCAGCCAAAGTATCGCTGGCGAAATGATGCGATCCCGCGGACGGGCCGCCGCCAAACTTCGCGACGAAGCATTGATTTCGCTCGAAGACGCCGTTAAGAACGACGACACGTTGATCGAAGCGTATTTGTTGATCGCCCGGTTCAACATGTTGCCCGGTGGCAATCGCGACGAAGTGCTCAAGGCCGCCACCAAAGCCATCGGCCTGCTGGAAGATCGCCCGACCGAACAGAGTGCGGCATACCTGCTGCGTGCCAGCACTTATGACGACGATCAAAACGACTTGCGCATGGAAGACTTGAATGCGGCAATCAAAACCAATGCCGATAACCTAGAAGCACTGCAACTGCGAGCCGCCCTTCGGCTCAGCGAACAAGACGTCGATGGTGCGATCGAAGATTTGGAAAAAGTACTGGCCAAAGATCCGACGAATCAACAAGTCGCCCAGACAGCGGTGCAACAGTTGGTCGAAAAAAATCGCGTCGAAGAAGCTTTGGATCTGATCACCAAAACGTTGGAGGCCAAGCCCAACGAAGGTCTGCTGCGAATGCGAGGAATCCTTTACCGGATGAAAGGCAAGGACGCAGAAGCCGAAGCTGACTTTAACAAAGCGCTTGCGATGCAGCCGCGCGACCCAATGTCGCTACTGCAACGAGCCGAGATTGCTCTTTCCCGCAAAGACATCAAATCAGCCAAAGCCGATCTTAAAACCGCAACCAAAATGGCTCCTGGACTGGAGCAAGTCGACCAAGCCATCTACGTGCGTTGCTTGATCGCGATCGAAGAAGGCAGGATGGCCGATGCGATTCGTGACATGAAAATTCTGGTTTCAAAAGACCCAGCCAATTCGATGCGTCAAATGCAGTTGGCCAACTTGTACATGGCCGACGAACGCACTCGAAAAGCAATCGAAACGTTCACGCTGGTCATCGATCGCGAACCCAACAACGCCGCCGCCCTGCGATTGCGGGGAGACGCCTTGCTTGCGATCGGCGATCACAAAGAAGCCATTGCGGATTTTGAGCGTGCCTTGAAGATCAACGAAAAATCGGGAGACGTCACCGACCGCGAATTGTCCGGTGTACTGAACAACCTGGCTTGGGTGCTGGCGACTTCGCCCAATGACGACGCCCGCAATGGTAAACGTGCCGTTGAATTGGCCGAACGAGCGGTCGAACGTGCCAAGCAAGCCAAAGAAGATGCCGGCCCCGATGCAGACATCAAAATCTATTCGTACGCTCACGTGCTCAGTACTCTCGCAGCTGCTTACGCCGAAGCCGGCGACATGGAGAAAGCCATTGAGTGGAGTACCAAGTCGGTCGAAATGGGCGAGGAAGAAGACCACGAACAGGTCGAACAACTCCGCAAAGAACTTGAAAGCTACCAAGCCGGCAAACCGTGGCGAGAAAAACAGGAAACCGAAGAGAACGACGTGCCGATCATCTCGGCCGACGATCTGATTGACACCTGATCCCTCCACGATCGGACTCAAACGTCCGACGATGACGAAAAGTAAGTGAATGCCGGTCGCAATTCAGAAGTTGCCTCTCGCGGCGACTATACTTCTACGATCCTGCAACAACTCAGACGCGACGCTCGATTTGTCCCATACAGCCTCCAGCACAGACGACTTGTATTTGGGCATCGACGTCGGTGGGACGGATGTAAAGATCGGCCTGGTCAATGCAGGCGGAACGTTGATCGATTCGCACCGGACACCGACGCCGGAACTGGGTTCCCCCGAACGCGTCTTTGCGTTTGCCATCGACTACGCCGACAAACAACTGAGCAAGCTGGGTTTACAATCTGAACAGCTAAAAGCCGTAGGTCTGGCTGTCCCCGGCGTTCTGGACACAGAGCAGTACGTACTCCGCGAAGTCGTGAATTTGCCCGGCTGGCTGGGCGTCAAATTGCTCGACACACTCTGCGCCGCATCGCAGCTACCATCCGCCGTGGTCAACGATGCCAATTCAGCAGCCTATGCCGAACACTCGCTGCGCAAGCTCGATCGACAATCACTTGCCCTGGTAACTCTGGGCACCGGCATTGGTTCGGGCGTCGTGATCGCCGGCAACCCTCACGGCGGTGACCACGGATGTGCTGGCGAACTGGGCCACATCGCCGTCGACTTTGGCCCTGACGCGATCAAATGCACGTGCGGCAGCAGCGGCCACTTAGAATCTTACGCTGGTGCACGTGGCGTTGTCGCACGACTACGCAAAGCAATCGAATTGATCGACCAAGAATCGTTGCCGAAAAGCCTAATGGGCAAGACCATCACACCACGCGACATCGCTAGTGCTGCCGAATCCGGCCACGCAATCAGCCGCAATGTCATTATCGACACGGGCCGTTTCGTCGGCCGAGCCATCGGGATGATTGGGCAAGTCGCTGATCCGGCCGTCGTGCTGCTCGGTGGTGCGATGACGTTTGGCGGCGACGACACCGAAGTTGGACGCCAGTTTATTCAAGCGGTTCGCGACAGCGTGACCGCCACCACACTGGTACAAGTTGGCGGAAACATCAAAATCGAATTCGCAACTCTTGGAAACAACGCTGGCATGCTAGGTGCAGCGATGGTCGCGAAGCAGACTGTCTCTTAACGTCAAAACACACATCCGCAATGCAAACCGAACATCCTAACGAGAGACTTCCAACCCGAATCTTCTCGCGCGCGTCGCAGGCCAGTGCTGTGGCCGCTCGTGAGATCGCGGATTTGATCCGCTGGAAAGCTGGCGAAGGAAAACGATGCGTGATCGGGTTGGCAACGGGTTCGTCCCCCGTTGGCATCTACGACGAATTGGTACGCATGCACCGCGAAGAGGGACTTTCGTTTCAGAACGTGGTGACGTTTTCCTTAGACGAATATTTTCCGATGCAGCCTGACGAACTGCAAAGCTATGTGCGGTTCGTGCACGAACATTTGATCGACCATGTCGACATCGACCCTGCCAACGTTCACATCCCCGATGGATCGTTGCCCAAAGCCGAAGTGCAACGCTATTGCCAACAATACGAACAACAGATCATCGACGCGGGCGGCATCGACATCCAGATTCTTGGCATCAGCAAAACCGGGCACATCGGTTGCAATGAACCGGGATCCGAACGAACCAGTCGCACGCGGATGATCACACTCGACCGTGTCACACGGATCGATGCCGCCAGCGATTTTTTCGGTGCCGAAAACGTCCCGCGCCATGCCATCACCATGGGCGTCGCGACGATCTTGGAAGCGCGACGCATTTTGCTGCTAGCGTTTGGCGAAGGCAAAGCGACGATCATCGCCAGCACGGTCGAAAAACCCGCAATGCCATCAGTGCCTGCATCGTTCTTGCAACATCATCCCAACGTCGAAGTTCTGTTGGATGAAGCGGCCGCGACGGGACTGACGCGAGTTCATTCGCCGTGGCTTTCCGGAGAAATCACTTGGGACGAAGAAGCCACGCGGCGAGCCGTGATCGCTTTAGCAATGGAAGTCGGCAAGCCGCTGCTGAAATTGACCGAAGCGGACTACAACGAATTGGGCCTGCAAGATCTGCTGGCTAGTCACGGCAGCGCGTACGACATCAACCTGCAAGTGTTCCGGCACTTGCAGTCAACGATTATCGGTTGGCCGGGCGGAAAGCCCGAGCACAAGAAAAAGGTAGGTGATCGCCCGGGACACCGCGATGACATTTTCCCCAAACGCATTCTGTGTTTTTCCCCGCATCCTGACGACGACGTCATTTCGATGGGCGGCACACTGATCCGCTTGGTCGACCAGGGGCACGACGTTCACATCGCCTATCAAACGTCCGGCAACATCGCCGTCTTTGATGATGATGCATTGCGATTTGCCGAATTCGCTGCCGATTTCTGCCGCGAATTTGACCTTCACGCCGACGGTCTCGATCGAATCGAAGAGCACGTCGACGAGTTCCTCCGAAACAAACGCAGCGGCCAAATCGATAGCGAAGAAATTCAGCGAATCAAAGGCCTGATCCGCCGCGGTGAAGCACGCGAAGGAGCACGGTGCTGCGGAGTGCCCGACGACAATCTGCATTTCTTGAATCTGCCTTTCTACCAAACCGGCCGCGTTACCAAATCGCCGTTGGGTGAAGACGACATTCAAATCACGATCGATCTTCTTCGCGAAATTCGCCCTCATCAGATTTATGCCGCCGGCGATCTTTCCGATCCGCACGGCACGCATCGAACCTGCTTGAGCGCGATCCTGCAGGCCTGCGTCCGCTGCCAAGACGACGACTGGTACAAAGATTCGTTGGTTTGGTTGTACCGCGGAGCCTGGCAAGAATGGGCGCCCGAACAGATCGAAATGGCAGTCCCGCTTAGCCCCAAAGAAGTCGAACGGAAACGGACGGCGATTTTCAAACACGAATCGCAAAAAGACCGTGCGTTGTTTCCGGGCACCGACATACGCGAATTCTGGCAACGCGCCGAAGCTCGCAACGCCGACACGGCACGACGCTACGACGCGTTGGGGTTAGCTGAATACGAAGCGATTGAAGGGTTTGTCAGCTGGGATGGCAAGTCAGGCTTAGAACTTTAGCCTCCACCGAACAAGCCCGCCGCTGACTGTCCTACATCGTCCGCCGCCGGACAGCGTCTACATCGTCCGCCGGACAGCGTCTACATCGTCCGCCGGACAGCGTCTACATCGTCCGCCGGACAGCGTCTACATCGTCCGCCGGACAGCGAAGTGCATCAGTTCGGTGGCGTTGGAAATCTGCAGCTTCGATTTGATTCGCTCGCGAAACGAATCGATCGTCTTGGGGCTGACGTGCATTTCTTTGGCAATGCTCTTGGTGTCCTTCCCCGTCCCGATCATTTCTAGAACTTGCAACTCTCGATCGCTCAAACGTTCGACACCGTCTGCTTCGTTGGGACTGCCAATGTTTTGAAGCATCCGTGATGTCATCTTGGGACTCAGATAGATCTGATCATTGACAATCAGACGCACCGCATCGATCAAGGTTTCTACCGGTTCGGATTTGCCGATAAATCCGTGCGCGCCAGCTTTCAGACATCGGTTGGCATAGACCGTTTCGTCTTGCATCGACGAAACCAAAATCTTGGTATTGATGTGCTTCTTCTTGACGTCACGCACCAAATCCAGCCCTTGCCCATCGGTCAACACCAAATCAACCACTGCGACATCGGGCACCTCGAACTGCAGTTTATCCATCGTTTCAGCAACCGAGGTAGCAGTCCAGGCGACATTCAAATCGCTTTCTTCCCGGATCGCTTCCGCCAAACCACGCCGAATAAGCGGGTGGTCGTCCACCACAGCCACACTAACACCCATCAACCTCTCCTAGATAAGCCTTGTACCACTGATCGACAGCGATTTTCCGTACTGAATAGCAACATTGATTGTAGGGGATTTTCCCGCACAAAAAACAGTTGGACTCCCACATCGACTCATAGGCAAAATTGACGATCTTTCCCACATCGATGTATGGCTTGCCCGGTAATGCCCCACCGAGCAAGCCACGATTTCCCTCGACAGATATGCCCATCTGCCGAGGGTTTTTTTATGCTTTCACTCAACCTCCGCTCAAGACGGGGCGCGGCCGACAACGTAAAGAGGGGATGTGCCGCTTGGTCAAGTACGGCCCTACACAGCACAGCTGTACCAGATGTCTACGGGGCAATGATGTCGACAACACAATATCGAAGGCGGACGGAAGGCTTGCTCAAACCTCGCAGGGGAAGACGTCGCCTAGGTCGTCAGAGTGGCTGAGCAGCCAGCCCAGTAAGCCAGCCAGCTCAACAGACCCCCAACTTAAAACCTTGGACTCGATCGCAAGAGTCGCAAACGCGGCCAAATTGGCGTCCTGGAGCAACAGAGGCAAACGGCCGCGAAGCCATCGCTATGATGATTTATCGGCTAATTTTACCAGCCGCTCGATCGATTGCTTGATGTCCGCAATGGTCTCATTGCGGATTCGTCCAGGCAATCGCTCTTTTTCGAGCAGCATGACGCCCAGACGAATCGCATGCACTTCGTTTCGTAAATCGTGCAAATCTTCGCGACTTAGACAAACACCGCCGGCAGCATCGGTTTGTGACATATCGATATGATCCATCGTAAATCGTTCCTATCAGCCTGAACAAATCGCTGGTAGCTAAGCTGCCAAGTTTAGTGAACATACGACCATATATCCAAGTGCTTTTTTCTGAAACCGACTGATTTTCAGTCAGCCACAAACCTACCCACACCCGGACCAACCCTCAACGGGGGGGATAGAAGGGAGGCGCAGCAATCACGTTTGCGGCCATTTCGCCGATTTTCAACCGTGAAACTTATTTTCACGTTCGGCCTAAGGCGCGTCCGGCTCAGTCGTTCTTACACCGCAGGGACGAATACCTCTTCTCGCAAACGAATTGAATGGACAACCCAAACCACATCGATCCGTGGCTCAGCGATGTCTTTCGGGAGTTTGAACTTCCGTTGATGGGCTACGCCACGCAGTTGCTGGGCAACCCGGATCGGGCCAGTGATGTGGTTCAAGACACGTTTGTTCGATTGTGTCGGCAAGAGCGAAGCGATGTCCAGCACTGCGTGCGACCGTGGCTGTACCGCGTCTGTCGCAATCGAGCTCTCGATGTCCTGAAAAAGGAAAAGCGAATGAAAACGCTTGATGAACAGACCGCGGCCACCGAGGTCAGCCGCGAAGTGGACCCGCAACAAGCGGCTCAAAGCCGTGATTCGTCAGCCAAGGCAAAAGGCTTGATCGAACAACTACCTGCACGACAGCAGGAGATCATCCGCCTGAAGATCCAAGGTGGTTTGAGCTACCGCGAGATCAGCGACCTGACCGGACTGAGTGTTAGCAACGTCGGCTACTTGCTCAGCACTGCTTTAGCGTCCGTCCGCACGCGGCTGGCGGCAACCAACTGAAACGCTGCCTGAGATCCCCAACAAAACAAGCGTGAATCACGCACCCAACGAAGGATACGATTCGATGAATAATTCATCCGACAATCTTACAAACGACGAACAGCTTCACGCTCGCGCCACCACCTACGTTTTCGGCGAATTGTCCGCAGAAGAAAACGTTGCGTTTGAAGCAAAACTGTCCCAGTCGGCGACACTCCGATCACTGGTCACTTCGATCCGCGAGACGGTCGACGCATTGGAAACAGAGTTTGCCAACGAAGTGATACCGCTAAGTGACTCCAATCGCCAACAAGTCGCAACGGCAATCGCTGCTAACCAATCGCCGAACATCCAGGCAGCGAATGAAACGAAAGTTGACGTCAGCCAGCCGGCTCGCCGCATCAGATGGATGACGGTTTTGGTGATCGCAGCCAGCGTTCTATTGGCGGTCGGACTAATCTGGCCCAAGGCAAATCACTTAGCAACGCAGGTGATGACCAGTACGATCGAACAGCACAAAACGCCGCCTAACTCATCACCGCCCAACGAGCTTTCACTCGAAGTGTACGACCAAGTGCTTGCCGAAACCGGCCAGCCAGTTGCCGCAGCTGCCGACATTACAGCCGGCACATCGCCCGAAGCTCAAGTCGAGTTTGTCCCGGAACTAGGGCAAGTCATTCTGCGTGGCAAAAAACAAGATGTGGAACGTGTCGAAGCGATGATCGCGGACAAAGAACGGACGACACGATTTTACGATCGATCCGGAGCCGGTGCCAAACGAGAAGCCTCTTCTGCGGCCAAGCCATTCTTTAAAGACTCCGGAACAGACACGCTTGACGCGTCGATCGCCGGCCCGCCCTACGCTGCGAGAATCTCATCCGCTGAGAAATCGAAATCGTTATCCAAGAACCTCAATTCGGCAAAAACGATCCCGGCTCCCAGTAGTACCCAACGCTCAAAGCCACAGCAAATCGCACGCGGAACAATCCTGGCGAACAGTGGCAGCGGCGGAATGGGAGGAGGCGGTTCTAGCGAACGACGCGGCGTAGCAGGCCCTGCCTCAGGTGGCACCGCAGCGCCCCGTTTCGAATTAAACGCATCGCCCGGAAAAATTCGTCGCCTAAACAGCCAGCGCATTAGCGGCAGGGCGTCGGAGAGCAAAGATTTTGGGATGGAGATGGAGATGGGAATGGATATGGGAATGGATATGCTGATGAGCGACGACTTCAGCATTGCAGCAGATGCCCCAATGGCTCCCGCTAACGCCACTGTTGCTAACCGAGAACATTTGTTGCGAAGGCGTTCTAATTTGGACGCCAAAGCCAAACTCAATCTCCCGGGCTTTACCGAAGAATCTTTGGTCCAAGATCGATTCGCAGCGATCAACGACACCCCTTTTCGGTCTGTCGCCAGCGCTCCGCTTTCGACGTTCTCGATCGATGTCGACACGGCTGCTTATTCCAAAGTCCGCATGTATTTGATGCAGCATCAACAACTGCCTTCGCCCGATGCTGTGCGGATTGAAGAGCTAGTCAACTACTTCAAGTACAACTACGCCGAACCCACCGGCGCGCATCCGTTTGCCGCCGCCATGGAAATCGCCAGTTGCCCTTGGAACGCGAATCATCGCCTGGCTCGCGTTGGCATCAAGGGCAAATCGATTGACGACAAACGCCCGCCCAGTAACTTGGTTTTCTTACTCGATGTATCCGGATCGATGAACCAACCCAACAAGCTGCCATTGGTGCTGCAGGGCATGAAAATGCTAGTCAGCCGGCTGGGCGAAAACGACTCCGTCGCCATCGTTGTGTACGCCGGAGCAGCTGGATTGGTCCTGGATTCGACCACGGGCGATCACACCAAAACAATCATCGATTCACTCGAACAACTGCATGCTGGCGGTTCAACTGCCGGAGCTCAAGGCATTCAGCTTGCCTACCAAGTCGCTCGCGATCACTTCATCCCCGGCGGGACCAACCGCGTGATCCTTTGCACCGACGGCGATTTTAATGTCGGCGTGACCGGCACGGACGCGTTGGTCAAACTGGCTGCGGAGAACGCCAAAGGAAACATCTTTTTGACCATGCTGGGTTTTGGCAGCGGAAACCATAACGACGCGATGATGGAAGAGGTCAGCAACAAAACCAACGGCAACTACGCGTTTATCGATACCCAAGCCGAAGCAGCCAAGGTTTTGGTGGATCAGATGCAGGGCACGCTGGTGACGATCGCCAAGGATGTGAAAGTCCAAATCGAATTCAATCCCACCCAAGTCGCGTCTTACCGTTTGATCGGTTACGAAAACCGCATCTTAGCGGCCGATGATTTTGCCAACGACAAAAAGGACGCGGGCGAAATCGGCGCGGGGCATACCGTAACGGCCTTGTACGAATTGGTTCCTGTCGGTGACGACAAAACGGATTCCAATGGCGATCAAGCCACCCACCCCAAGGGTCTTCGTTATCAAAAGAAGCTTGCCCCGACCGAACAGGCCCACAGTGGTGAGCTCTTGATTTTGAAACTTCGCTACAAACAGCCCACCGGCACCAAGAGCACGTTGTTGGAGTTTCCTGTCAAAGACAGCGGCAAAGGATTTGACGAAGCGGACCAAGATTTTCAGTTTGCATCGTCGGTCGCCGCGTTCGGAATGTTGTTGCGAAACTCGCCGCACAGCGGCGACGCCAATTTTGATTCGGTCGAAGAGCTGGCAACCGCGGGAGCCAAGAATGATCAGACCGGTTACCGAACCGAGTTTGTCGAACTGGTCCGGCAAGCAAAACGCCTGGCGAAGTAACCGTTGACTGCGGCCCGAGCCAGACAACCACGTTTGACACCCACGTCCGGCAATAGAGCCAGACTACGACGTCCATCGCACGCCATAAAACGCAGCTGCACGCTGCGACGCGTGTTTTGTCGGGTGGATCACTGAATAAACAACGATTCACGGTGACCTGCTGACAGCCGCGAAACGCTTGCTTTCTGAGTCCGCAACGACGTGATCTTTTGCCAGCAAACACTGGTAATCTTTGACGATATTGCAGATTCTCGGCTTTTTGCCGCTTTGAAGGGCAAACAAGCTAAGCCCCAGCCGTCGTTCCGTCCGATACTACCGTCACAACCCGAATTATTGGTCATCCGACGCGAAGATTTTCAAGCAGACTTGCTTCTGAATCCCGAGTCAATTTCCAGCAACGACGGCACTCGAACATCTGTTTGCTGGGGGACCTAGTGAGCGGCGAACTCGGGCGAGTGAACGCGGCAGTCGTGACGAGTGTCACGGCAACAACTGCATCCAAAGAAACGCAACTCCATGCAAGATGGTGGAAACATGTCGGTACGGAAGCTGACTGCAGGTCTTTTGACTGCCTTAGCATTGCTAGGTGGTTTTGGGACGGTCCAGGCAAATGACTTATTAACAATCGCCGATCCGTTCGAGTTCGATCCTGATTTTCGTTGGTTTGAACCAACGTATCAGTTGGACCTCGAAGATATGAAACCCAAACAGCGTGCTCACTACGGCTGGTTTGGGACATACGATCGTATGGCGTTATTCACGTCCAGACCAGAACTGGACGACCCAGACACGGCCGAAAACAAACTCGACGGTGGCTGGGGCCATCGCTACGAAGTTGGTTTCATGAGCGACTCTGGCGACAAGGGTTGGACGTTCAACTGGACTCGTCACAGCGTCGGCAAGTACATCACCAATGCTCGCGAACGCGTCAATCGTTTGGACTTGGACGAACTCGCCGGCACTCCGGCCAACCCCGATCCGATCTTCGGGTTCACGACTCCACAAGGCGATGGAAACACACGAGGCTATAACACTCGTACGTATTTCATCCAGGACAGTGAAAACGTACTGAACTACAACGCATACGAGCTCAATCGCACTTGGCGAATGGAAGCCTACCACTACGGTGGCATCCTCGAACCGATGTTGGGCTTGCGATACATGAAAGTCAGTGACATCAACACGGTTCAGAACTACCGATCATCAATCGATCCGATCGCTCCATTCTTGGACTTCGGCGATGCTGCTGAGGAGTTGGTGACTGACAACACAACCACTGACAACGATATCCTGGCCGGACAGTTTGGCTTTCGATACACCAAGCATGCCTTGGGTAGCAGCGGTGGTCCGAACCGATTCACCTTTATCGGCGACTTCCGTGTCTTTACCGGAGCTAGCTTGCAGTGCTCCACCAGTTATCAAGACACCGAGATCACGATCTACGACGGTGCAACTGCTGGCGACGAAGTGACCAATGTTCTGAATCGTCAAGCCACTCCAACGTATGCTCGCAACGAAGAGTTTACGATCGGGTTTGATGCTCGAGCACAACTGTCTTATCAGTTGACCAAAGCGATCAGTCTTCGTGGCGGTGTGCAGGTCATCGACATTGCCACGGGTGTCTGGCGTGGTGGTCCCGAGCTGGGCACGCATGTTGTCGACGGCCGAACCGAACGCAATCGGCTCGAAGGTGGCGACCGCGATCAAGATGTCGTGATGGCAGGATTCACATTCGGCTTGTCGCTCAACCACTAGAGAGCATCGCCCGAGGGAACCAATTATCAAACGAAAAACGGTCGCTGGAAACAGCGACCGTTTTTGTTGTTTTATTCAAAGAGATTTTTAATCTAGCTCTTCGCTTCGGAAATATCGCGAAGCTCGTCCAGTTCAACGCTCAATCGATGGCGTAATGGGCTTTCGGGGCGGAGCTCATCGTCAAGCAGCTCTTCTGCTTTCTCGAATGTCTCCGCGTTAGCGTTCGGATCACTCATCAAATTTCGGAACATCTTTTCGACAGTAGCTTCAGTGAGCAAGGCAATCTCCTTTGCGAGAGCAAGTATGAATTCGTGTGGTCGGATGCACCAGCCGCGCTGCATCATTATTCGCCAAACCCACAGCGAAATTTCATACCTCTATTCTAAAGCCACCCTATGCCGTCGCAAGGCCTTACCGAGCGCTAAATCAAAAGCTTCCCCGTTAAGTCAGCCAAGATTCTGCTTGGCATTCGCCCGCAGCGCGACACAACAGCCACTTGGTGAGCCGTGCTAATTCAGCGATTCGACGCCAAACTTGGTTGGGTCGATCTTCTGACGTGCTCGAGGTTCCGACTTCGACTCGCTCTGCATTTCGTGCCAATGGGACACAGATTCTTCGCCGGGGCTCCAACAAAGATGCACGGGCCGGCGATTCATGATGGCTGGAAAATCCACACTGCCATCAATCGGGTGGTGGATTGACACACCAAGCGAAGTTAATTCGGCCACGCAACGTGCCAACGTCAATTCATCATCGGCCAACGACGCTCGCATATCCGTCAATTCATCACGGTAGTGAACGTCGTCGCTGATCGAATCAATCGAATCGACTCCAGCCAACTGATCCCGCTGCGCTTCGATCGACTCGTTCAACCGAGTAATGTCGACGACAATTCGACGAATCAAAGGCAGCATGCGTGTTGCTGCGCTAGGTGTAAATAATTTGACCGGTTCGATCGAAGCATCGTTCCCGTTATCAATCGCGTGCACCATCTAAAAATCTCTCCCACATTTTGTTGCTGCTCAGCTAACCAAGATACCGCATCGAGCACCTGTCCGCCGCATTGACTCAGATCGTGTCCATTCTAGCCCCGTGGCTAGCCGAACCAACCTCTTTATTCTACGGGCATCCACGCGATACGGTTCCCGGCCGGTCGCCAATGTCGCTGATAAGACGCATGCCATCGACGCAAAATTCCCTCGCAAATCCGATCGATTGCGGCTTAAGACCGCGAAATCGTCCCTCCAAACAGCCATCGACGATGGAAAAACCTTCGACCGAAATCCACAAATAGCACCTCCCAGCAAAGCGGTTGCACCAGAATCGCTTCAGCACGCCGATCAACGACTTTCCAAAACCACATAAAAAAACAGCCGACGCAATGTCGACTGTTAGGTGAAACTCGGGACTCGGAGCGTCAAACGCTATTCGCCGTCATGAGAAGTATTACTACGCAGCAAATAGTTCGCGGTGTCCGTCTGAGCGTCGCGACACACTTCGCTGAGCAACGCTTCCAATGACGGCGCTTGAATTGGTGTCGCCACAGCCGATCTGTTGGCGGTGGAATCGATTGGCTGTTTCTTCGCATCGTCGACGGTTGGCTGCGTCAATTCGATCGTCTTTTGCATCTTCAAAATCCTTGCCTGTATCTAACGCTAACTTTCTTGTTGCAGACCAAAGCCCACAGTCGTTTTACAAAAACAGGGGTCGCGAACGAGGAACCGTGTAAACCGTTCTGGCATAATTCGGCCGCGACCCCAAAAATCACTCTGGGGTGAAAAAACCCGGCCCCATCGGAAAAAAAATAAACGTTCCCGAATACCCCCAATTGGCCGTTAGATACAGAAGCGAGGAGAACGAGTGCGAACCGCACTGCTTTTCAAGAAAAGTTTTCGAGTTGGCACGAAACTCCCATGAGGCGGCTTAACGGGAATTCATTCCACCTAACGCTGCATCGAAATCGACCACGACCGTCCATTTTGCAACGCGCATCGAATTGATCCGTAAGGATGGAATCCACCCGCACCGATTCTTTCAACGGTACGGTTCTCTTTCAACGGTACGGTTCGCCCCAGCGAAGCTAACGGTACAAACACACAGTAGTGCCGCATCGCCGACGGGCGGATTTGATCCAAGCGAAAGTGCGTCACCGCACGCCGGTCGACTCGGTCATTTCGAACGCCGCGAAAACGTACCAGCAACAAAGCTGGCAAACCTGCGTGCGAATCCGACGCGATGTTTCTCGCCCAGTCTTCGTAGCGGCAATCACAACTCCTTTTCGCCGGTCCCAAGTTGCGGTCAATGTTGGCGTCGCCATTATCGCAAACAGAATCTCTTTGGGTCTTCTGCGTCGTGGTGCTATAACGCCGACTCTCGCAGGGCTATAATTTGTGAGTAATCTTCATGGATGTCAGGGCGTCATCCGTCGCGTTTTCTTTTCTTCTGCTCAACAGTGAAGCCCGGCTCATGCCTGTTCAAATGCAACTCGCTCGAATCATCATTTCCGAGTTGACCGACAACCAAGTCATCTACCTGCAAGAAGTCGACGGGGAACGCGAGTTTCCAATTTTGATCGGCATCTTTGAAGCGACCAATATCGATCGCCGTGTCAAAGAAGACTACAAACCCCCGCGTCCGTTGACACACGACTTGGTGGTACGCATTGCCGAAGCACTCGGGGCGACGGTCGAAAGCGTGATCATCAGTGACCTGAGCGAGCACACTTATTTTGCTCACCTCTGTCTTCGCACATCCGATGGCGAATTGATCGAAATCGACTCGCGCCCCAGCGATGCCATCGCAGTCGCCGTCACTTTCTCGCCGCCACTGCCGATCTATGTCAACGAACATGTCCTGGATGAAGCGACGTCCAAGTTGATTTGACCTGCCGAAACTCAGTGACATTTGTAAATGTCCCGATACAGCGACTTCTCCCCAGCACGTCGACAACCAAACGTCGGCGCGACAACGTTGTAGATCGATTGTCTCGTATCGATTGCACTCTCTCGATTGCCTTCTATCGATTTCCCGGCGATTCGTCTCCAAACGCCCTTCTCCATTAGATCTCACCAACGATGCAAACGATCACGGATCCGGATGTCGCTCGCGATTGGGTTTTTCAGCAGCGAGCAGCCGGCAAAACGGTTGGGCTGGTTCCGACGATGGGCGCATTGCATGACGGTCACCTTTCACTGGTGCAAACCAGTCGCAAGCAATGCGATGCCACGATAGCGACGATTTTCATCAATCCGACGCAGTTCGCGCCGACGGAAGACTTGGACAAGTATCCCCGCACGTTGAAAGAAGACTGCGAACGGTTGGCCGGCGAATCTGTCGATGCGGTGTTCGTGCCGGAAACCAAAGCGATGTACACGGATCACTTCAGTACGTACGTCGATCCGCCCCAAGTCGCGCATTCGCTGGAAGGTGTCTGCCGACCGGAGCATTTCCGCGGCGTTGCAACGATCGTTTTGAAACTCTTTCAGATCGCTCCCGCTACGCATGCGTTCTTTGGCCAAAAAGACTATCAGCAGCTGCAAGTCATCCGTGCGATGGTGCGAGACTTGAACGTGGGAATTCAAATCGTTGCCGGCGAAACGATTCGCGAACCGGACGGTTTGGCGATGAGTAGCCGCAATCGCTACTTAAGTGTTGATGATCGCCGCCGCGCATTGCTGATCTCTCGGTCGCTTCAGTTGGCAACCGACCTCTATCACACAGGCGAAAAGCGAGCCGCTGTTCTGCAGGACGCCATGCAGCAACACCTGCTGGGACGGCCAGCCGACCGAAGCGAAGCGACTCCTCTGAGCGTCGACAAGATTGACTACGCCGTGGTCGTCGATGCCGAAACGCTTCAGGAGATCGACACCATCAACCAAACTGCCGTGGCGTTGATCGCCACAATGGTTGGGAACACAAGATTGATCGACAATCGATTGATCGTCGTCTAATCGGCTCATCCTTCCAGACGGCCAATTCTGCAGACGAACGCGACCAACGCGCTGCCGACGCACACCTAGAAAGTGCAGCGGTGCAAAATGCACAGGCCGGGCGACTTGCGCAGCACCTGTGTGTCGACGGTGTCTTCAGAGCCGATTTCCGCTATTATTGTCGGCAAACGAAGTCTTGCGCAATTCTTCTGAGTAACGGATTATTACAGAGCGAGAGCACCTTGCGAATTTTTCGATCGGAACCTGAATCCAACGACCTGGTCTGCCAGCCAAGGATCCTTGTCCGCACCTTTGCCCGCACCTTTTTCAAGAGCGGATTCCTCCTCTCCGTGGCGATGATCGTCGCTCCGTCGTCCCGCGCCATCGCACAGTTTTTTCCGCTGCCCGGTTCCTACACCCAAGACGCCGCGACAGAGATTCAAGAGGGCGAATCCATCGAATCGTCCAAGCTGGCCGAAACGGACGACGACGGTCAAGACGCCACAGCGACCGGCGACAAAGCAACGAAGGATTCAGCAACATCAAAAACCGATGTGATCCATAACTTGGATCAGCTAAATGACAACATCGGCATAGGGCATCTCAAGTCTGTCCGTTTCGACGTGGAAGCGATCATGGTCTACGCCAATTTTGATCGTCGATTCATTCGTCTGCAACGAGACACGGCCACGCTGTCGGGTGATTTCCGAAAGGCTATCGTTTCGGAGTGTCCCAAGTTTGGCGATCGTGTCCGAGTCCGAGGGCAGACGATCCCCGGATCACAGCAAACCACCATCGATTTGGTGAAGATCGTTGCAAGGGGCCAAGGGATTGAGCCGCTAGTTCTGGACAGCACCCGACCAGCAAACACCAAACTTCAGCGAGGCCAATACTGCCGTGTGCAAGGCGAACTGGTCGAAGTCGCGATCGAAGACGATGGGTACAAACTGGTCCTCCAGAACAACGGGACTCGGCACCGGTGTCGACTTCGCAGCTACCAATCGCAAATCGACTTCCCCGCAAAGATCGGACAACGAATTGATTTCAGTGGTGTGGCCGCTGGCTATTACGGTGACGACAAAAAACATATTCACCGTAGTTTTCTCGCGATGGATGATTCTCAGATACAGATAGACTCAGCCACCAAGCCAACCGAAGGACTCCACCGCTTCGAGGGCACCGTTGTCGGCAAAGACTCTAACAATTACATCGGAGTCTCCAATGGAGAATCGACCGATTGGATCTGGACGCATTTTTCGGCAAAGGTTTCGCCTGGTTCGCGGGTCGAAATCCTTCGCGATCTGCAACCCGAATCTCCGCAAGGCAAATCGTTTCTCGGTCGCGCGATCAAAGTGCTGCCAGGCAAGGCGACGCTGGATGCTCACTACGTGACTGCGACGGCGCTTGCAAATCTGCCTCATCAGCCAACATTGGTGACCACCAAAGCACGAATCGAATCGGTCTTTAGACGTCCCGAGATTATCGAACTTGGTTTGACCGACGATGGGGTTCCATTTACCGCCAAAATCAATTGCCCTGGACTGGATTATCCCAAGTCCGTTTTTGAAATCGGCAACTTGATTCAATTGACTGGCATTCCTCGCCGACTCGAGCCAACGCATCAAGGTCCCAATTCATTTCGGTTGATCGTCTCGGACGCAGCCGATATCAATGTCGTTGCAAGATCGATCCCCGTCTATGCCAAACAGATTGGCTATGCCGCCATCGCCCTCGCGGCGCTGGCAGGCACGCTGGCAGTCTGGTTTTTCAGATGGCGACGAAGAATGCACCGCCAATCTCGCAAATCTGATTTGCTGACGTCACGCTTACGCGAATCGTGCGAAGTCTTCTGTGAAGCCATCTTTATTTTTGACCGCGACGAATTGCTGGTCCAAACGACAGGCAACGCGGCTTCGTTCTTCGCGTCCGCTGGCAATCCGCCGCTGGACGCCAGCACAGCAGCAGCACAACTTGCCCAAACTTTCCGAAGCCCCGATGATGTCCTGAGTTATTGGCGTCGTTCGTTTGATGACAAATCCTTTCGAGCATCCGACGAGTTTCCGGTCGACGAAAGCACACAGGTCTACGCGATTCGCACTGCACCACTCCAGGACGACAACGGTGACTACGACGGACGCGTTTTTGCGATGACCGACGTTTCCGAAAAACGCCAAATGGAACAAGCCGTTTCACAGTCACAAAAACACATTGCCGTCGGTCGGCTCGCAGGCGGAATCGCTCATGATTTTAATAACTTGCTAATGGCCATTTCCGCCAATGTCGCACTGGCAAACGAATATGCCGATGTGAGCAGCAAAGTCAAACACCACAACACGATCGCACAAGACGCCACCAACCGAGCATCCAAATTGACTCAACAATTGCTTAGCTTTTCACGCCGAAGTGAACTGTCAACCAAAGTTTGTCATATCAATGATTGTGTCAATCAAGTTGGTTCACTAATGCGTCATATGCTGGATAAGAACATCGATCTGTGCCTGAACATGTCGTCCGAAGTCTGGCCCGTCAAAATCGATCGCATTCAAATTGAACATGTGCTGCTGAACCTTTGCATCAACGCACGTGATTCATTCGTCACTTCGGACAGTAAGCAAGCCCGAGGTCACATTTCGATACAGACGCGAAATTCAGTGCACCCAGAAGTTGGCAGTTGCGTACAAGTTTGTGTCGAAGACGACGGGCAAGGCATGAGCGAAGAAACAGTAGCATCCGCATTCGAACCTTTCTTTACGACCAAGGAAGTCGGCCAAGGAACTGGACTTGGACTGGCCATGTCGCTGGGGATCGTCCAGCAGCATGGTGGCGTGATTCATTGTGACTCTAAACTGGGCGTCGGCAGTCGATTCGTGATCTACCTGCCAAAATCGGACGAACCTTTTGCATCACGCGTAGATGGATCGACGATCACAGTCAATCGCATCAAATCATCTGACAAATCGAAACGCGTTTTGCTGGTCGACGATGAACCGATGATCCGCGACGCCGGATCCGCGCTGTTGTCGGCACTGGGCCACCAGACGCTTTGTGCTTCCGACGGACAGCACGCGCTGACGCTGCTTGAACAGGATTCCGATTTCGATGTGGTGCTGCTGGACCTGACCATGCCCGTCTTATCAGGACGAGAAACACTGAAGCAGATCAAGCTGCGGTTTCCGGGCCTGCGAGTCGTCATTTCCAGCGGCTACAGCGTTGACCTCAATTCACTTGGAGACGATGCTGAATCCGCGCCCGACGCTGTTTTGTCAAAACCATTCAGCATCGAAGAGATCCGCCGCATCCTGACCCTGCCAGCCGCGACGTAGTTCACCATCGACTGATCGATTCTCGCAAATATCACGTCGGGACGCATGTTCCACCAGCCACGTCGGCGTATGATTATCACTTCCTCGCTTGCTAAAGCACCATGATTCAACGCATTCTTGTTACCGGCGGCGCCGGATTTCTTGGCTCGCATCTCTGCGAACGACTAGTCGCCGATGGTCACGACGTGATTTGCCTGGACAATTTTTTCACCAGCCAAAAAACCAATGTCGTCCACCTGTTGGACAAACCCAATTTTGAATTGATTCGGCACGACATCACATTGCCGATCCATCTGGAAGTCGACCAAATCTACAACATGGCTTGTCCCGCAGCCCCCGGACATTACCAGTTCAACCCGATCAAAACGATCAAGACCAGCACGATGGGCAGCATCAACATGCTGGGACTGGCAAAACGCTGTGGCGCCACGATTCTGCAGGCTAGCACCAGCGAAGTGTATGGCGATCCAGAAGTTCACCCGCAGGTGGAATCGTATCGTGGCAGCGTCAACCCGATTGGAATTCGCGCTTGCTACGACGAAGGGAAACGAGTCGCCGAGACGTTGTTTATGGATTATCACCGCAGCAACAAAGTCGACGTGCGAATCGTGCGAATCTTTAACACATACGGACCACGCATGCACCCGTTCGACGGGCGAGTCGTGTCCAATTTTATTCGCCAAGCGTTGTCAAACGAAGACATCACGATCTTTGGCGATGGACAACAAACGCGATCGTTCTGCTACCGCGACGATTTGGTGGATGTCATCATTCGGATGATGAACAACGATTCCGGATTCATCGGCCCCGTAAATATCGGCAACCCCGATGAATTTACGATTCGCCAATTGGCCGAACTGGTCATTGAACTATCCGGTTCGACCGGCAAACTAGTGCAGCGACCGCTGCCGTCCGACGATCCGACTCGCCGACGCCCGGACATTTCCCTTGCCAAAGAAAAGCTAGACTGGTCGCCCAACATTGCTTTGCGAGAAGGTCTGACCAAAACGATCGAGTGGTTTCAGTCGATCAACACTGACGACTACCGTCCTCCCACACCCAACTACAGCTAAGTGGGACTAGCGGTAGAAACGAAAACCGAACGCGAGTTCGTGTAACGCTCCGTTACCAAACTCCAAGGCATCGCCGCGGGCGCTGTATCCCGTGCTTGCATCGCCTGCGTTTAGAAACTGATACTCGCAATCAAATTTGATTCGATCCGTCAGATCGATTGCAAAACCAGCTCCAACGAGCCAAGCGAACTTAGTTGTGCTCGATCGCGGATAATCGCTATCGAATCGACCTGGCCCTGCAAGCCCCAGTGCACTGATCGACTGCGGACTGTTGATGTCCGCCAACACAGACGACTTGGCCACGTTGTGACTGATGCCGACGCCCGTCTTCAGATAGGGCGTCCAAAACGTTGAATTTTGAAAATCATAAAACCCGTTCAACATAAACGTCGTCGACCGGCGGTATCCATCTACTTTCAAACGATCACCGCTTCGCGGCCCGCTTCCTGATTTGGTTTCGTCAATCGTATTGCGGTGAATGCCAAGTTCCAGCTCCATCCGATAATTGCCGTTGCCCATTCCAATCGCGTAGCGTCCCAGACTTCCTTCTTGCAAATCGTAGGTCGGTGCACCGCCGATCGCATCGGCGGTCGAGCCGATAAAGTTTGCGCGGTCGCCAGTCATGGCGATGCCAAAGTCGACGCTAAAGTAACCGCAGCCGCTGACTAAAAAACTGTCCAGCGCGAATCCGTTGTTGACACAAAAATCATTAAACCACGGGATCAATCCCGGGCGAATCGTATTGCTGCAGGGATCGCACGGGGAAGTTTCGCCGATCATGTTGCGCATCGACTGCTTGGCGTTGGCCAAACATCCGCCGCCCAAGAGACCGCCCGAATCGCAGCCGCCCGTCGAACAGGCTGGCGAGTACAGAGGAGTTGCTATCATCGGTGCTGATTCGCAGCCGCATACCGGTCCGCAATCGCAAGCAGGCGCGGGCGAAAGACCACATCCGATTTCTTCGACACCGCATCCGATGCCGTAGCTATTCATTCCAGCGCCCGTGTCCATTGTCATCGGCAATGGCGCGAGCATCTCTGGCATCGTCTCCACAACCTGTCCCTGCATATGCCCGTGCATCGGTCCCTGCGAAAGAGACGGCCCGATCAGGTTCAGCTGAGAGTCGTTTGATGGGTACGAATCATATTGTCCGCTTGGCACTCCATACCCGTCCCCGGGATAGGGTTCGTAAATAGGTGTCTCTAGGACAGATTGATCCTGGGCAATCGTGTACGAAGTGAATTGCGTCACCGCAATTGCTATCGCCATGATCGTCGCCGTTGCTCGAATGAACCGAAACATTCCCTCGCCTCAATTTGTCCAATACCGCAGATTCGTTGGCACAAACCAACACCTGTCAATTTGTATCGACTGTTCCGATTACGACGGTCAGCGAAAAAATAACGATGGCGCAAATATTCGCGGCAAGGCGTAGGTGGTCCCCCCAAAAACCTTGGCAGCTAGGCTGGCCACCGCAGTTGGCCTCGCGGCAACGCTCTACACGGCGATTTGTCGCACAAACGCAAAAAAACCCGCCCCCGGACAAAACCGGAGCGCGGGCGGATGCAGATAAGATTGCGAATAAGAGCTTTGGCATTCATACCTGACGCGGGGTCACGATCAAGCCAGCGATGAGTCACATCCCACTGTTTTATTACAATCAAAACAATGGTTGCAACGGCGCGGTTACTGCGGAGCAGCTCCCAGCGTCAATTTGGTGGTCACCATTTTCCCGTCGCGTCGCACTTGAATCAGCACTTCATCACCTGCCTTCAAGCCCGTCATCACCGACCGCAAGTCATTGAAATTGGCGATCGTCACAGTGCCCACCTGAACAATGTCATCGCCGACCTTCAAATCGGCCGCTTCGGCAGCTCCTCCGGCATAGACACCTGTGACTCGGGCTGCCGTTTCGGTAACGCGGCCATCACATTTCACTCCCAGAAAACCGGGTGCAGCGGTCTTGGCTGCAGGAGCAGCAGCGGGCACTGGTTGCTTGACAGGTTCGGCGTCTGCGACCTTTGGTGATTCATCCTTCATCACTGGCTTGGCAGGTTTGTCAGCTTCAGGTTTCTTCGCGGCAGTTTCTTTGGCTGGCTTTGCGTCGGCCATCTCTTTCTTCGCTGCCTTGTTGTCCGCTTGCTTCTTGTCCGCTTGCTTTTTAGCAGCAGGCTTTTTACCAGCAGCCTTCGGTTCGCCATTGGGCTTCTTTTTCTTCGTTGCAGCGACAGGCAATCGCGAATCTTCTACCTTGGGAAAATCGCTCGTCAGGCCTTCGACCATGAACGCAACCAAGTCTTTCTTTTCTTGATCGTTCAGCTCCAAAGCTTTCATTTTGTCGCTGAGCCATTTGTTTTTGTGGCCGCCTTTGTTGTACCACTCAACGACTTCTTCCAGTGTTTTCTGGCTGCCGTCGTGCATGTACGGCGGCGACAACGCGATGTTACGAAGCGTCGGTGTTTTGAACGCTCCCTTGTCCTTCTCTTCTTTGGTCACCGTGTGACGGCCCCAATCAGGTTCGTCCGCGTCCATGCCGACACCCAAGTTGTGATACTGCTCGTCGGCGAAATTCGCTCCCGCGTGACATTCAGCACACTTTGCTTTTGACGCAAACAATTTCATGCCACGCTGAGCCGATTCGCTCATCGAATGCTCTTGAGCATCCGCTTTCATGTCTTCGTAACGTTCCAGCAGATCGTCATCCAGATCATCCAAGTCATCCGCAAACAATTTCTCGAACCGTTCGATCGGAGCGTAATAGTCGTACGGAGCCGGAGCAGTCACGATCGCTCGCTCAAACGTCGCGATGGCTTTTCCTACATTATCGATATTGATACCACCTTTGCCAAACACTTTTTGAAACTGAAGGCGGTAGCCGGGGATCTCTTTGATCGACGCAATGCAGGCTTCGTGAGTGTTGCCCATTTCAATCGCGTTTGCGATCGGCCCCACAGCCTGGTCTTCCAGCGAATCGGCACGTCCGTCCCAAAACTGCGACTTGCTGACGATGCGGTTGTACGCGATCGGTGAATTCCGATTGCCTTCCTGACCGCCGACGCCCACTCCAAACTGAGTGTCAAACCCGTAGCCTTTGTCGGGGTGGTGGCACGACGCACACGAAATCGTGCTATCCGATGAAAGACGCGGATCAAAAAACAACTGTCGCCCCAATTCGATCTTCGCTCGCGTCATTGGGTTGTCTTCGGGGATAAAAATATTGGCTTTCGCCGCATCCAAACCCTTGGGCAATTTCACGTCCAAGGTTTCATGATTTGCGTCTGATTCAAGCCACTTTTTGATTTGCCCCACACGCAGGGGACCTTTCCCGGGGATGCCGCTGGTCAGCGATTCGTCTTCGCCCAACACCACCGTGTCGGCCGAAACATTCACAGTCGAAAAACAAGCCACAACAAAGGTGACAGCAGCAAAAATGCTCAAAGCACGCCGAAACATTTTTCTCTTCTCTCAATTCAGGAGGGAGGTAGATTACAAGAACGCCAGTATAGCGTTACGCCTAGAGATTGTGTTTGACAGTTCGCTTGGACTTTGGAACTAGCCTTCCCCCCCTTTTCTTGCAACCGACTAACATCCAGCTCTGGTGGCATGTCTGCGCGATTGAGCACACTCCCGCTGGGCTCATCGACTTCACCTTTCGCGTCACAGCATCCAATCCCCAACCGAAATTTCGATGCAGCGATCACGTCGTTAGCCAAACTTAGAATTCCAAGTGAGCCTGCTTGTCGGAGTGCAAAAACTTGCAAACTTGTCGGCCCGTCACACTCATGGGCAGATCCGCCATCTCACTAAGCGAGACGAATTGCCAAGGTTGGGGCAGCTTTTTTCGCGATGCCGCGACGGTGGCGGTGTGGACGTGAAGCGAGATTCGGTACTTGGTGACAGCGTGGCGAATCGTTTTCAGCCGCAGACCAGTTTTGATCGGACGCCCCAATGTCTCGGCCAGCCAATCGCCGACCCCATGCACACTCTCGAAAACTTGATCTGTTGGTCGCGGAAAATCCCACAGCCCGGACCACCGAGCGCCTTCGGGTAACGGTTGCATCAAAAACTGCGGCTCGGCATTCTTCGTCGTGGTCGGTTTGGTAACGACCAAAGCAAATTCGGTGCGGTCTTCGTACTTGATCTTCGTGACCTTGCCTGGAATCACTACCTGCAGATCATCGCGGTGGGCGCTGCAAAGACTTTGCACCGGGCAACGATCACAGGCAGGCGTCCGCGGTGTGCAAATGAGCGCGCCCAGCTCCATGGCGGCCTGATTGAATCGCCCGGGATCCAATTGCGGCAACATCTTTTCGGACAATTGCCACAGCAGTGTATTGGCCTGTTTGTCCGTCGGCGGCTGGCGCAGCGAGATCCAGCGGCTAAACACCCTCAGTGTGTTGCCTTCCAAAATCGGAAGACGCTGACCTTGCGAAATCGATAAGATCGCGCCAGCGGTGTAACGCCCGATGCCGGGCAGTGCCAAAACGTCTTCATACGCCAACGGAAATTCGCCCCCGTGTTCGGTCACAATCAACTTGGCCGCCGCGTGCAGCGAACGGGCACGCCGATAGTACCCCAGTCCTTCCCAGTGACGCATCAAATCGGCTTCATCAGCCGCCGCCAATTTTTCGACCGTCGGGAACGACTGGATAAAGCGATCAAAGTACGGCAGCACCGTCGCGACCTGCGTCTGCTGCAACATGATCTCGCTGACCCATACATAGTAGGGTTGCGGATCGGATCGCCACGGCATGGTGCGCGCGTTCTGTGCGAACCAATCTAACAATCGGCGCCGGATCTTGGACCGCCAAGCAGACTGCTGCCAGCGATCGTCATATTGCAGCGGCGAAGAATCTTTCGCCGGCGAAGTTTTGGCCATAAACGTCGGGTGAATTACTCGAGTTGTTGGCCAAGAATGACGTCGGTTTCGACAGGG